>CAWKKW010000001.1:0-156780 GCA_963850345.1 uncultured Acidobacteriaceae bacterium
CCGAAGATTTCACACGAGACTTACCAAACCGCCTACGCACCCTTTACGCCCAATAATTCCGAACAACGCTTGCCCCCCTCGTATTACCGCGGCTGCTGGCACGAAGTTAGCCGGGGCTTCTTCTTCCGGTACCGTCATAATCGTCCCGATCGAAAGGAGTTTACGTCCCAAGGGACTTCATCCTCCACGCGGCGTTGCTGCGTCAGGGTTTCCCCCATTGCGCAAAATTCCCCACTGCTGCCTCCCGTAGGAGTCTGGACCGTGTTTCAGTTCCAGTGTGTCCGTGCGCCCTCTCAGGCCGGATACAGATCACTGCCTTGGTGGGCCATTACCCCGCCAACTAGCTAATCTGCCGCGACCCCCTCCTGAAGCGAATTGCTCCTTTGACCCGTAGGTGTTATGCGGTATTAGCTAAGGTTTCCCTCAGTTATTCCCCACTCCAGGGTAGGTTAGTCACGTGTTACTCACCCGTGCGCCACTTTACTCATGGATTGCTCCACTTTCTCGTTCGACTTGCATGTGTTAGGCACGCCGCCAGCGTTGATTCTGAGCCAGGATCAAACTCTCGTTTGAAACTGTTCGTCAGCCCTCGCAGGACGGAGGTCCGCGGGACTGACATACATCGCGATGCTCGAAAGATCGCGATGCTTAATACTGTGAGAATGATCAAACCAAACTTGGTTGATTTCTCACGACTGGCATGTTCAACCTGATTGTCAAAGATCCGGAACGGCATCCGCCTGAGCGGGCCGCTTTTGGATCGGGAACACAGCCATTTGGCTGTGCGTCCTCGAACTTGTGCGCTGTATTTTGGCTTCGCGGTATTCAGCGTCGGCCGTTTTGGGCGAACTTTCTGAGAGTATCGAATCGTGCCGGCCCTGTCAAGCTCGGTTGTTTTTCTTTTTTTTGCCTTCGGTTTACGAAGGAAAGACTGCGACTCGTTGAGCCTCTAGAGAACGGTTCGGCTTATGCCGATCTCACCGCACTTTTCACAGAAGCTCTCTACCAGAGAGGTTCGCTTACAGCACAAAATTTGAAAGAACTACCTGCGAGCAACACTCGCGGGCGGGCACTGAGCCCTTGAGGAGTTTCCTCCTCACACTGCAATGGATTGTTCGCGCTGGAAGGTCTTACCTTCTGGGGCTCGTAAGCCCGTCGAACACTGCCACTCCGCTCATCCCTGGTACTCAGGTGCAGGCTCAAGAGCCCGTCGGGCGAAGCTTGTCATCCTATTGCTCTGCTTCGTACTTTTCGAATATAGCAGCCGTTCCACCGATTTGCAAATCACTGAACAGATTCGCTATCGGCCACAACCGCTCATCCACAAGAGAGATACTATCAACCGTACTCAGCTCCTGCAACTGTTGAAAACTGCGCCCTGCTGTTGAAAAGATCGGCGCTGCCTCGCAGATCCCTGCGTGAAAAGCTTCCCCCAAATTCCACTGGGCGCCGACTCTACTTAGGCGCGCTCTACTTCACCTCAAACGAGCGCAGCATGCGCTCAAAGGCCGGCCTCAACGTTGCAGCGTCATTACCGGGCGCTACAAAGACGAGCGTGTTCAGCTGACCGTCCGGGCGCGCCACAGCTACCAGCCAGTCGTGTTCAGGCAGCGGTTCCCCGCCCTGCGTGCGCGCGGACGTACCGATCAACTCCACACTCTTTCCGGCGGCCTTATTCACCTCGACATCTTGAAAGCCACTGGCTATTTTCAAGCCAGGATTTTGCTGTTGTAGATTGCTCACCACCTGGGCAAACGCATCGCTGAGTGAAGTCCCCTGCGTTGGAACCGTGTCAACCAGCACGCCATAGGTGACCGCGTCGCCATCGGCTGATCGTGCGTTGATGCCGCCTTCCGGAGTAATCGTAACTGCATCTGTTCCATTCCTCACATCCCAGTTTTCGGGATACGAGAGCCGGTAGCGCGGCGTGTCCAGCTGCTTCCAATTTCCGCTTGGCGCAAACGAAACCGGCTGATTCACGGCTGTCGCTACGGGCTGGGTTGCGCCTTCCCGCTTCCATACACCGCTTTCAATCTCCTTGGCGGTGTAGGCATGCATGCCGGCAACCTGCTTCTTAATGCGGGTGAACTCATCGCTGGTTCTCAGGTAGTGCGCTTTGCGCGGCAGCGTGTCGATCTCGTCGTTCACATAGCCGGTGCGATTGCCGGGGTTGGGATGGTCGCTCAGCCACTGCGCGCCTCCCTTGCCATATTTGCCCTGGATGACCTCGAAAAACTGCGGCAGGCCGCGTGGATCGTAGCCAGCGTCGTACAGGATGTCTGCGCCCATCAGGTCCGCTTCCCGTTCCGACTCGCGCGACATGTGCAGAAAGCCAATGCCTGCCACCGCGCCAATTCCCTGTTGCGCCAAGGCTCCGCCAACCCCGGGCACCAGAACTCCCGCGGCCAGTTCTCCCAGGCCCGCCAGAATTCTTGAGGTGCGCTGTCTGCTCTCGTTGCAAGTGGAGTGGCGCTGCACCACGTGCGAAATCTCATGCGCGAGAACGCCTGCGAGCTGCGCCTCGGTCTCCGCGGCCTGGATGCTGCCAAGGTTGAGGAACACCGGACCACCGGGCAGCGCGAAGGCATTGATGTCTGCCTCATTCACCACGTGGAACTCGTAGGGCCAGTGATATCCGGGTGCGTGCTCGATGAGGTTCCCGCCCAGGCGCTGAATGTATTGGCTGACGGGGTTCGAGTCCGGCAGAACGGGCAAGCTTTTGAATACTTGCTGTTTTGCCTTGGCCCCTTCCGCAATCTCCTGCTCTACGCTGAAAGAGTTTTTGCAAGGCCGCGGCTCGTACCGGGCGAAGGCCGAGGGCGGCAGCAGGGCTGCCATACCGGCAAGGCAAACCGCCGTCCACACCATACGCCGCGCTCGCAGATTCCACCGCATCGATTCCTTCATCCTCGTTGAATTCGCCTTCCGCTCTATTCGATCGAATCGCGTTCCGGTTCAGTCGCCGAGCTGCTTCGCGATCACGCCAAGGTCGGTCAGCCCGTTCACAAAAAACTGCACGGCCAGCGCTACCAGTAGCAAACCCATGATGCGCACCAGGATGCGAATGCCGGTTTCACCGAGAATTCGTCGCACCCGGTCGGCGCCACTCAGGACGGCAAAGCTGACCGACGCGGTGAGCGCAATCGATACCAGGATGGCCACCATCTCCCACAACCGGATCGCCTGGCCGACCAGCACCATCACGCTCGAAATGGCGCCGGGCCCCGCAAGCATTGGGATGCCGAGCGGCACGATGCCGGCATCTTCTTTGACCGCTCCTTCGCGCGCTTCGTCAGACGATTCCTGGGTCGGCGACCGCTTCGCTTCGAGCATGTCAATGCCGATCAGCAGCAGAATCAGGCCTCCGGCGATCTCAAACGCCGGAAGCGTGATCCCGAACATTTTGAAGATGAAGCGGCCTGCGACTGCAAACGAAGTCAGCACGATAAAGCAGGTCATCGCTCCGCGCAGGGCCATCCGCTTCCTGCGGCGGGCGTCTGCGCCCTCTGTGATCGCCAGGAATGTCGGGATCGCCGCAAAGGGATCCACCAGGAAAAATACCGAACTCACCGCGACCACGAAAAATCGGACATAGCTGGAGTGGAGCGTGTGAAGCGCTGCGCTGGCAGGATGGATCATGCTCTTCCTAAGTTATTCCTTTCTGGTATTTTCGCCGAGCTTTCGTGTGCCTGCTGCAGAGAAGACCGGACGGAGCGGGGTCCAAATAGCCCCAATGCGTAGTCTTCGTTCGGGCCGAAACTTGCTCCCATGTTAGAAAGTCCAGTTCCTCGGTAGTCTTTGCACGCTGGCAATTGGTTGCTTCCACTTGCTTATATAACTCGCCTGCTTACAACAACTTGGCTAATTCTAAAATGGCACGCAGCGTGCCCTGTGAGTGTCGTTCGATCTTGCCGGTTCTCTTCGATTAACGATGTTGTGGTTGAGATTCTAGAACTAGAGGAGCAACACTCCCCATGTCAGATTTATCAGCAGTTTTGGCTTCCCGCGTCTTACTGGGGAGCGATTCAGAACACCTAGATTTGTCCGTTCAAGAAGCCTTGATCCAAGCAGGATTTCTTGTCGATGTTGCCAGAGGCTACGAACAGGCTGAACAGCTCTGGAACCGGGACCGCCACGACGTGGTGTTGATCGAGGTGTCCTACGCGATCTCTGTCGATCCCGCGGTGCAACTCGCGTTGCGCCTCAAACGGCAGGATAGACGGCAATTCGTCGGGTATCTGGCTGACCCGATCCTTCACACCAGCGGCTTGGCGGGCGACGCCCTGTTCTCGCGCGATTCCCGTCGTCTGGCGGCGGCGCTCCGGCGTCATCTGCAGCCTGCCACTCAGTGACTGCTGAATACTAATGCGAGTGTGCCTTTCGATACTGCCGAGTCAAGTGAAACGGTTGCACTAGTCCGTTAGAATACGAGCCTGCACCGCTTACATTTATTCGGCTGGAGGGGCTTTGGGTCTTCTTCGCTTTCTTCTCGCAGTCGCAGTAGTGCTCTGCCATGTGCAAGGTTGCACGTACTACATGTCAGGCCCCGCAGTCTCAGTGCAAACCTTCTATGTCGTCTCAGGGTTTTTCATCGCCATGATCCTGGATACGAAGTACACGCGTCTAGATCAGATCGGGCTTTTCTTCTCTAATCGATTTCTGCGCATTTATAGCGTCTATTGGCTGTTTCTGCTTCTCACTGCTGGTTATTACGTTGCAGTTGGATTGGTCACCCACCACAGTGCAGTAATCGATCTTTGGGATTCTAATGCCTCGCGAATGGGCTATGGGGGGGCGGCATTCCTCGTCTTCACCAATGTGGCGTTGTTTGGCCAAGACTGGACGCTGTTCCTTCGCTTAGGCCAAAACGCCCTTCATTGGACGCTGAACTTCCGCAACAGCAAGCCGATTTTGGCTGATTTCCTTCTTGTTCCTCAGGCGTGGTCGCTGGGCGTCGAGCTAAGCTTCTATCTGCTTGCACCTTGGCTCTTGCGTCGTAAGACTTCCGTCCTGGTCGTCCTGACAGCACTGACCTTCGGCTTTCGCTATATCCTCTGGCGTCAGGGTCTGCGAATCGATCCGTGGTCTTATCGGTTCTTCCCAGTAGAGTTAGGGACCTTTCTGGTCGGCGCCCTTTCGTATCGTCTGATCTACCGGAGAATTAAGAGCATTCGCCTGTCGTGGGGCTGGAAGTTGTTTGCGCTGGGTCTTTTCCCAGCCATCGTTCTTTACCCGTGGCTCGACCCCAACAAGGGGTATCTTTTCTTCACCGGGTCGCACATGGTCTTCTTTGCATATGCGGCGCTGGCGATTCCTATTCTGTTTCGCATGACTGGACGGAATGCTCTCGACCGCCAGATCGGCGAGTTATCGTTTCCGCTTTATCTCGGTCACTTTTTGGTAATTCACGTCATTGAGCGTCTAAGCAACGTTTTTGCCACCGTAACAATTCGGGCAATTGCAGCTATAGGAATTTCGTCCTTGGTCGCGTATGTCTCAGTCATTTTCGTGGATTCCCCGATCAATCGCTTCAGACAATGGAGGGTCGACCAGAGTAGGAAAGCGCCTCTCGCGACGCTATAATCAGTTCTTCCGCTTCCGCTCGAAAGGAGTCAGCTGTCGATGCCCATTCAACCTACTGCCAAGATCTGGCACAACGGCAATCTTATCCCTTGGGAAAAAGCCCAGATTCATATCATGAGCCACGTCGTTCACTACGGCTCGTCTGTGTTTGAAGGCATCCGCTGCTACGCGCAGCCACAAGGTTCGGCGGTCTTTCGCCTGCCGGAACACATGCAGCGCCTGCTCGACTCCGCCAAGATCTACCGCATGCCGCTGCCCTACTCTCTCGACCAGCTTTGCTCTGCAACGGTGGATCTGATTGAAGCGAATACGATCGCGCCCTGTTACGTTCGCCCGATTGCCATCCGCGGCTACGGCGAGATCGGTGTGAATCCTAAGGGTTCGCCGATCGAGGTGTACATCGCGAACTTTCCCTGGGGAAAATACTTCGGCGGCGAACACACCGGAGCGGATGTGTGCGTCTCCTCTTGGAATCGGCTCGCACCGAACACCATGCCGGCACTCGCGAAGGCCGGCGCCAACTACATGAACTCGCAGCTCATTCGCATGGAGGCCGATGTTAACGGCTATTCCGAGGGTATTGCGCTCGACGTGAACGGCAACCTGTCGGAAGGTTCGGGCGAAAACCTATTCATCGTGCGTAATGGCGTGATCTTCACGCCGCCGCTCGCGAACTCAGTACTCTCCGGCATCACGCGAGATTCCGTGCTGACGATTGCACGGCACCTGGGTATTCCCGTGGTCGAACAGGCTCTGCCCCGTGAACTGCTCTATATCGCCGACGAGGTCTTCTTTAGCGGTACGGCGGCCGAAGTTACGCCCATCCGCTCTGTCGATCGCATTCAGATTGCCGATGGCGAATCGGGCCCAATCACACGTCAACTGGCCGATGAATTCTTCGGAATTGCCAATGGCCTTCGACCGGATCGTTTCGGCTGGCTGACGCCGGTCAACGTCTCGGCGGAACAGCCCGCGATCGCTTAGTCCTGCTCATTGCTGCTTACGCAAAGAGGCCCTGCCACAGGCAGGGCCTTTTTGCGTGAGCGTCTAGGTCTTATCTACGGGCCGGTTCACTCGCTGCTGCAGTTTCCGCAATTTGTTGCGCTGCCTGCTCCTCAATATGGCGCTGATGTTCGCGGACGCCGGGTGAGGTCGGGTCAAGCGGATGCATTTCCGACGACTCCACGATTCCCTGCTGCTCGTTCCAACCTGGCAGGTTCTGGTCGCCCGTAATCAGTCGCGCTCCGCGGGTAAACGTGAAATACGTCCACGCCCACTCGAATAGCACAGCGATGCGGTTGCGAAACCCAATCAGGAAGAAGATGTGGACCGTCAGCCAGGTCATCCACGCCATGAATCCGCCCCAGTGCGCCTTGAACGGCCACTCGATCTTGGCCACGGCAGACAGCCGTCCGATGGTGGCCATGTCGCCCTTGTCGAAGTAGTGGAACGGGGTACGAGGCTTGCCGTCGACATCTTCTCCGATCATTTTGGCGACGTGATCGCCCATCTGCATGGCGGGCTGCGCCACTCCCGGCACCTGCTTGCCGTTCTGTTCGAAGTGCGCGAGATCGCCGCAGACGAAGATCTCCGGATGCCCGGGCGGGTTGAGGTGGTCGTCGACCAGCACGCATCCCTTCTTATCCGTCGGAACGTTCAACAATTTGCCCAGCGGCGAGGCCGCTACACCTGCAGCCCACAGCGTGACCACCGCCTCAAGCGTTCGCCCGCCCGCGATCACACAGCCTGGCTTCACTTCCGTAACCGCTGTCCCGGTATGTACCTCCACCCCCAGGTGGGTGAGCTGTTCGACCGCTTTACGCGACAGGTCCTCTGGATAGGCTGCCAGAATGCGCGGTCCACCTTCCAGGATGATCACTCGAGCCTTGGAAGGATCGATGTGGCGGAAGTCGTGCCGCATGTACAGCTTGGCTATGTCGGAGATGGCGCCGGCCAGTTCTACGCCCGTGGGCCCGCCTCCGATCACTACAAAGTTCAAGGGCGGATGCGAGCCGGTTTCCAACATCTGCCGTTCGGCTAGTTCAAAGGCCAGCAGAACGCGGCGGCGAATCTCGGTGGCATCTTCAACGGTTTTCAAGCCGGGGGCCAGCTTTGCCCAGTCGTCGTGGCCGAAGTAGGAGTGCGTCGCCCCGGTCGCTACCATCAGGTAGTCATATTCCATCTGGGCGCCGCTTTTCATCTGCACGCGCTGGCGTTCCAGGTCGAAGCTCAACGCTTCGTCCATCAAGACTTCAATGTTTGGCCCGGAGCGAAGAATCGACCGGATGGGCTGCGCGATATTGGCGGGAGAGAGCACGGCCAGCGCGACCTGATAGAGCAGTGGCTGAAAGGTGTGGTGGTTTCTGCGATCGACCACAGTCACGTCGACCGGCAGGCGTGCGAGACCTTGCGCGGCATGCAAGCCCGCAAATCCACCGCCCAGAATGAGCACACGGGGTCGCCGGCGAGCATCGATAGCCGCCACTCGCGTCGCGCGCGGCGCAGCGTTGTTGCCTCCACTCACAGCTTTTTGTCCAGGTGCCATCCCACTCCTCCGGGCTTAGAAACTCGCCAGGTACATCTAAGAGATGCGGATCGGGGGGCAAACGGCACAAGTCCCGTGCGCCTGCTCAAAACACTAGGGATGCTGCTCGATCTCGAAGCCGAGGGTACCGGTATTTCCTGTCACAGCCAATACTTCGAGCCTTGTCGGCGTCCCTTGCCGCGACAGGGGCACAAAGACCACCAATCCGTCGGCTCCGGAGGTCGCCTGCAGCGAAGTGGCTGCAAGTACAGGAGCTGCGGGACACCGACCGGCGGCAGGACAGGGGGGCGCCCATTCGGTTAAGACCTGATAGAGACTCACGACGCCCCCCGCCATAGAATGTCCAGCCGCATCGAGGACGCGGAGCACAATCGGAGCCGGTGCATCCGTCAGACTCAGAATCTGTTCGGTTCCGCTCACAGTGGCGAGGCCGGCGAGTTCCGGATGTACGCTGGCAACAACAAAGCCGGTGCACCCGCCTCCGCCTGGAGTTCCGCCCGGGAGACAGGCATTCACCGTCGTCGTAACATTTTCAGCCAAAGGCCCGACAGTAAGCTGCCCATTGACCAAACCTTGCGCGTTGCTCAGAGTGGATGGGCTGCCGGTGGTTACGCCATCGGGCGTGGACCATGTGACTGTCTGGCCGGCTGAGGGCACTCCACCGACCAACACGAGTGCTTGCGGACTCCACTGGAAGACTGCACCCTGGGCGAGATACAGCTTGCTTGTAAGGGAGGAGATCTGTGGGGCTGCCAGCCCTCTGAAGTGCGCCTGAACGCTCGCCCCACTCGATAGCGAGGCGGTCACGACTGCGGTGGAAGAGGAGTTCGCCGTCACCATCAAGGTGGCGACTCCATCGCCGCTCGACGTCACTACGCAGGTGAGTTGCCCACAGCCAAGCAGCGCCGAACCGCTCGTCACCGTGTAAGTTACGTTTACATGGCCTGCGGCACTTACACCATCACCAGCCATGGTGCGGGTGGTAAACGGCAGGGGCACACCCATACTGACTGCGTTTTGCGGCGCGGTGACGATGCCGATCGAATCCTGATCTTGCGCATCGTAACTGAGCCCGCCGAGAATGGTTGCCGAGCCCAACGTGGCCGGATCGCTCACCATCACATCGACGTTGCCGGTGACACCGGGAGCGCAAGGCGGCGCGATTGCGGTGATCTCCTCCGAGGTGACACTCGTAATCGCCGCGGCCAAGCCATTGACCATGACGACATTTTGCGGACGGAAGCCCGTGCCGCGGATTACGATCGCTCCGCCCGAGGCATCGAGCCGCGTGGGCGTTACCGTATCGGCGTAGAGCACACGACCGCGATACAGATAGTCTGGCCGTCCATCTCCGCGCTGGTCCGTTACGCCAAGCCGCAGATCGCCATCAGCAATCGTCTGCACCGTCAACCAGGTCAGGCCGACCTGATCTCCAAGATATGGTTGCCACGTCTGGAGCCTCGGGCTGCTGCCCGGCGCGTCGCTCGCTTGCCAGACTCCCAGCAACACGCGAGCCTTGTGATCGCTGACCTGACCGGCGGAGTCGAGTGACTGCGCCTCGATGGTGAACACGCGGCACGCGCGAAAGTGACCTTGAAACCAGCCGGTGTGTCCGTAGCCATTGATGCGCGCGAGCCATTCGCCATTGCCCGCAAGCAAGACCGGGCTTGCTTCGGAACCGTCGTTTCCGCTGCCCAGATCCTGATCCGAATCTTGTATCGTCGCGTCTTGCGTCACGGCAGATCCCGCTTTGAGCCCGCGAACGACGAACACCGGCGTCGTGCCGGATGGCGTCGTCTGGCCCAGGGTGTAGGGGCCGACGGACTGCCACTGCGTGTCGAGCGGATCGACCGCCTCGAACGTGATCTGGTAATCGGCCTGGGTCAGCCCTGGCGGCAGCGAGATTCCGCTCAGGTCATACCATCCTTCAAGAGTAGGATCGTCGCTTCCGAAATTGTTCAGCAAATTGCCCTGGGCATCGTTGAATCCGCTCACGGGGTTCCCCGCATTGCCGGTGAAGAGCGCGCCGCTCACGGCCGCAACCGGATATCGCAGGTCAGGTTGATCGGTGCCGGGCAGCAGCGGACGAGCGACGACGTTCACGCCCTGCATGCCCTGGCCCCAGCGAAATCGGAGTGTTCCTTGAATGGCAACGGTGGACGCAGCCGTGATCTTCTTTCCCGGATAGGTCGCACGGTTGGCCGTGGTCACCGGGTAAAGCCGGCTTAGGGCCGCCATGTCATCCCAACGCAGTGTGTTCTGGTTCTGCATGCAGGCCATGCCGGTTGAATCGCACATGCGTTCGATAGGGTGCATGAGTGGCCAGCCCGCAAGTGCCGCATCGCTCCAGGCCATGGATCCGTTGAAGACCCCTTCGTTGGCCTGCGACCAATCGAGTCCCAGCACCCGTCCAAAGGCGCGAATCATAAGATACTGCAGCAGTGACATTTTCGCCGGCGTCGCACAGCGTCCGTTCACGATCATCAGCGCGTGTGCGATGGTCGCGTCGGTGGCGATGCTGTCGACAAAGAGCGTGACGCCATTGCCCAGACAGGCGTTTGGATTGCTCGCACCCGCCCCCAAGAGCGTGTCCGTGACCTTGCCATCGAGGTCATACACAATTGCGAGTGGCTTCTGCGTGGCGGTCTCATCGATATCCGCTGGCATGGTAAAGGTGGTCGAGGTCAGCACCACGTTCGTGCCGTTAACATCTTCTGCCAGAGAACCGGAGCCTTGGATCGAAACGCCAGCGGTCGGAACGCTGCTCCAGATGCTGGCGGCAGTCGCGATCATCGCGTTGGCCTGGGATTGATTCACCGTTGCGCTCAGATCGCCGAGATCGGTGTAGTAGTTCACCTGCCCGTTCTTCCAGGCGATCGGCTTACCCTTCAGGCCTGCATTGAAGTAGGTCGAGCCTGCAACCCATCGCGGCCCTCCGGCCCAAGCGACGGTCGTCATCAGGAACACCAATGCAACCGGCAAAACTATTCTGACAATGTTCGCTGCGTTGAATCTGCTGGATCCGCCTTCGAATGCATCCCGTTCGTTCGCCACCATGTTGAGCCCGCCGTGTTTGCTCCTTCCATTCCCACACAGGAACAGGCGCCGAACACGGAGAAGCCGCGGGCGAAACAGACTGAGAATTCAGATTGGGAGTCGCGGGAAGATCAGTTCTAAAACGGGATTGAGGCAGAAAATTTTCTTGGATTGCTCAGCGCTCGACTGATGATTCGCAGCAACGTGTCGATGAAGGTCGGCGCGGCCGAGATCTCTCACAATGAGAGCGGAGCTGAGCCTGGCCCCGCGTCCATTCGCGAGCACGGATTGGCTACGACGTGCGGCGGCCAATTGCAGACCAGAACGCCAGCCTAGATCTCCGGATAGAAGTCGAAGAAGGCGTCGATACTCTGCCGCAGTTGCGCCTCGATCTCTTCTCTCGATCCCTCGAGAATGTGCATCGTGACCCGCGCGCCATTTCCGTTTTTGAGCACGACCGGAGCGTCGCCTACCTCTACGATTTCGTCCGCCGGAAGTAGCCGCATGCCATAGACCAACGTTAAATTCGCCATGAAAGCATCTTAGAGCAGTTCGAATCCTTTCCGAAGCCGCCGCATCTGTCTCTCACGATTCGATCGCAGGCGCCGATCCGCAGAGCTGGTCTTTTCACCCGATCCGCCTCGGGCAACGTAGAATCGGAAAGAATCTTATGTCAGAGTCCATTTACGACACCGTCATCCTCGGTTCCGGCTGTGCCGGACTCACCGCCGCTATCTACGCGGCCCGTGCCAATCTTAAGCCGCTGGTGATCGAAGGGCACGAACCCGGGGGCCAGCTCTCGATCACCACGCTGGTCGAAAACTTTCCAGGGTGGCCTGAGGGCATCCAGGGGCCGCAGCTCATCGAGAACATGAAGCTGCAGGCGGCTCGCTTCGGCACGGAGTTTCGCATGGCCCACCTGCACGAGGCCGACCTCAGCAAGCGGCCCTTCGCGCTGAACCTGGGGAAAGAGACCGTGCACGCACGCACCCTGATCATCGCCAGCGGCGCATCGGCTCGATGGCTGGGACTGCCTTCAGAAAAGGCCCTGATCGGCCACGGTGTGAGTTCCTGCGCGACCTGCGACGGATTCTTCTTCATGGGCAAGGAGATTGCAGTGGTCGGCGGTGGTGATTCCGCCATGGAGGAAGCCCTCTTCCTCACTCGTTTTGCCACCAAGGTCACGCTCATTCACCGCCGCGAGCAGTTTCGCGCATCGCGCATTATGCTCGACCGGGCCATTGCGCACCCTACGATCCAATTCATGACCAATACTGCGGTCGAAGAGGTGCTCGGGATTGAGCAAAATGAGGTCAGCGGATTGCGCCTTCGCAACCTGCGCACCGACGAGGTCTCGGAGTTGCCGGTGAGCGGGCTGTTCCTCGGGATCGGCCACGTGCCCAATGCCTCCATGTTCGCCGGACAAATCGATCTGGACGAAGACGGGTACGTGAAGACGCACGATTATGTCTTCACTCGTGTGCCCGGCGTGTTCGCGTGTGGAGACGTGCAGGATCGCCGCTACCGTCAGGCCATCACCGCGGCTGGCAGCGGCTGTATGGCCGCCCTGGAAGTGGAGAAGTACCTCGAAGAACACGGCCGCTGAGCCGTCGTGGTCGATGCCCGAGAAACCGGGGATGGTCCACTCCGGCCGGATGCGGTCTCGCTGACAAGCTCTCAATCCCGGGTGGATTCGAGAAGGCTGCCGGCGAACGGTGGTATTGTGCAGAAACGCCCGATTGGCGACACTTAATGCTGGCTTACGTCTTTTGGCATTGGTCCACGGCAGAACACTACAGCGAGCGGCTGGTGGATTTTCACGACCGGCTCAGCGCCTTTCCTCCCGAGCGGTTTCTCGGCTCTACAAGCGCGCGGATCTCCGAGTCCCCCTGGCTTCCGGACGGCCTGCCCACGTACGAAGATTGGTACTTTGTCGAGGACTTCGCCGCCCTCGGGCTGCTGAATGACGCTGCAGCCTCTGAGGCTCGCCAGGCTCACCACGAAAAGGTAGCTCGCCTGGCCAACGGCGGAGTGGGTGGCTTATATGCGCTTCGCTCCGGCGAGGTGCTCGGTGTGCCTCCACCGACGAGCCTCTGGTTTGGAAAGCCGGCCAATACCTCGTACGCGGTCTTCCATAGCGCCCTTGACGATGCGTTGCTGACCGTTCCGCACGCGCTGTGGCAGCGGCAGATGGTGCTGGGACCGGCGCCGGAGTATTGCCTCCACGCCACGGCTGACCTGGTGCTGCCCGCCATCGTCTCCCCGTATGCAGTTCGGTCCCAGTCTGTTTTTCCTTGAAGTGAACAGAGCAATCGCCTTCAACACCGGACGTTCCTTGGGCGACCGCATTTCGGCATCCCATCAGAGGTAATAGAAACAGACATGCCAGTGACACAGACCATTGCCGAGAACATCGCCCGGATCGAAAACCAGATCGACCGAGCCTGCGCGCACGCCGGCAGGCCACGTTCGGAGGTCGAACTGATGGCTGTGTCGAAGCTGCATCCAGTCGAGGCGATTCGGGAGGCCATGCAGGCAGGCCTCAGTCTCTTCGGGGAAAACCGCGTTCAGGAATTTCAGCAGAAATCCGAGGAGCTGTTTCCATCCGCCGGCGGCGCAGCCAGAGTCTCGGGCGCCCGCTTTCACCTGATCGGCCATTTGCAATCGAATAAGGCTGCCAAAGCGGCAGAAATTTTCGATGCCATCGATACGCTGGATTCGCTGCGGCTCGCGGAGCGGCTCAACGATGCCTCCCAAAAACGAGACCGGCCGTTGCCGGTGCTGCTGGAGCTGAAGCTGAGCCACGAGGAGGCGAAGACCGGCCTCGACCCGGAGGCCGATCCGCGCGGCCTGGCCGAACTGCTGGAGCGATTCCCCGAGCTTGGCAACCTGCAGGTGCGAGGATTGATGACTGTGCCGCCGTGGTCCGAAGATCCAGAAGCGGCTCGCCCTTACTTTGCGCGATTGCGGCAGTTGCGCGAGCGGCTCGCAGCGCAGTACCCGCGCCTCGATTTTTGGCAGCTCTCGATGGGCATGTCGGGCGACTTCGCCGTCGCGATTGAAGAGGGCTCCACTTGCGTGCGCATCGGCACGGCTCTGTTCGGAAAGCGCCCGAAATGATCCCCGTCCGCGATTCCCTGGCTGGCGCTTCGTTCGCAGTGCGGGTGCACCCGCGAGCCAAGAGAACCATGATCACCGGCGTGTTTGGCGAAGGCGACGCGACCGCGCTCCGGGTCGCGCTGGCCGCTCCTCCTGTGGATGGGCGCGCCAACGAAGCGCTGATCGAGTATTTCTCCGAACTCTTCGAAGTACCGCGGTCAGCCGTGTCGGTCATCACCGGGGCGCAGTCCCGCAGCAAGGTCTTACGCGTTACCGGCCGCACCGCGGAGGAGTTGCTCCACTTCCTGGCGCCGCTGCTCGCCTCGCGCCAAGACACAAGTCGGCCAATCATCGCTCAGCGACTTGCCCAAACCCGCTCCCGATAGCGACGCCGCTCGGCCGCCTTTGCGAAGTTGCGGCTTGCACCTTGTACACTGTCCCCACCTATGAGCAATCTTCACGCCCTGGTGATCGGCGCCATTGTTCTCATGCTGCTGAGCGTGTCGCTTTTCAAACTGCGCTCGGTCAAGACCAAAGCGGATTACCTGGTCGCGGGCCGCAGCCTTCCAGCCGTGGTGCTGGTCTTCACGCTGTTGTGTTCGTGGATCGGCTCGGGTTCCCTGCTCGGCGGCGCAGAGAATGCGTATCGCCACGGCTTCGCCGCGTTGTGGCAAGGGGGCGGGGGGTGGGCCGGTCTGCTACTCATCTACTTCATCGCGCCTCGTGCCCGCAAATTCGCGCAATTCACTATTCCTGACCTGCTCGAGGTTCGCTACAACCAGACAGCCCGGGTGCTGGGCGTGATCGCGATCCTGTTCACCTACACGGCGATCACCAGCTACCAGTTTGTCGGCGGCGGGGATATCCTCCACCTGATCTTTCCCAATCTGATCACCGCCGATTTGGGCAAATACATCGTTGCTGGATTTGTGATTCTCTTTACCGCCATCGCGGGTATGGCTTCTGTCGCTTACATGGACGTAGCCATCGGTCTGCTGGCCACCTTCACCTTGCTCATTGCGCTGCCCATCCTGATCCACCGCGCGGGCGGAGTGGCGACCATTCACTCGACTCTGCCAGCCACTCACTTTCAGGTCTTCGGAGATCTGTCGCCGCTGCAGTGCCTGGAGTTGTTTATCCCAACTTGCCTGCTCCTGCTCGGCAACCAGTCGATGTATCAGAAGTTCTTCTCGGCAAAATCGGAGAAGGATGCGACCCGCGCTGTCATTGGCTGGATCGTGGGCACCGTCATCCTCGAGGCAGCCATCGTAGGCTTGGCGATTACCGGCTCGGTTTTGTTCCCTACCGGAGAGGTGCACGACCGTCCGCGCGAGATCCTGGCCTATCTCGGCCTGCATGCATTCCGTGGTTCGGCGGCCTCGGAGTTGCTGGGGGCTTTGCTCATGGGGGCGATCTTCGCGAAGATTATTTCGACTGCAAACAACTGGCTGTTCTCGCCGGCCACCAACCTGGTGAACGACATCTACCTCCGCTACCTGGCCCCGGAAGCCTCGAACAAACGCATCCTGCTGATGAGCCGACTGATGGTTGTGCTGCTTGGAGTCTGGGCGCTTTACCAGTCGCTGAACATCAATTCCGTGCTGAAGAAGTCGCTCTACGCCTACACCATCTACTCTGCGGCCCTCACCCCGGTCATCCTGGCAACGTTCTTCTGGAAACGCGCCACGGCGGCCGCAGCGGTCAGCAGCATTGCCGCCGGCACCATTGTCACCATCGGCTGGAATACCGCCTTCCCAGAAAACTCGGTCAGCCCCGGCCTGCTGCGGACGGGCTTCCCGGCACACTGGGCCAACACGCTGGCGCCCCACGACGCCATTTTCCCGGCGCTCCTGGTTTCGCTGCTGTGCCTGTTTGTGGTGAGTATGCTGACACCACCACCGCGCCTGGAACAGATCGCACAGTTCTTCCCGGAAGCGGAGTAAAGCGGGCCTATGGTCCCGGTTCGGGCGCTTTTTAGATTGCCCGTCTGGGCCCAGGGCGCCGCGGGAACAACTGCACCAATCCCAGCAGCGTAATGAGAAAGATCACTCCCTGCGAGATGACGCAGTAGAGACACCAGACCTGCAGGTTGTGGTACTCGATGTACGAGAGGCGCAGGGCAAACGCGAGCGCTCCGACTGACAGGACCAGCAGCAACGCCCTCTGCCGAGACAGCGCCACCAGTGCGATCAGCAGGTATCCGGCGATGCCGACCGCCGCCACGGGAATTCCGCGAATCTCGGCGTAGCGGCTATGGTTCACGATGCCGCAATCCCAGTGTTCGTTGATGCTGCAGGGAGCCGAATCCTGGTTCCGGTGAACCTGTAGCGCGAGATACGACACCACCATTCCGACTACCGCCAGCAACGCGATCACAAAACGCAAGCTTGTTCTCCCTCGCCCAGCCGAAGTGGGACGAGTCATTGTAACTGGGGAAGCCCTAAATCTCCGCGGGACTTCCGCGGCCGGATCCGGCGGCCCCCGCCATTATCCTGCGAACTCCTCCGGAACTCCCGCATCGCGGACCTCACCTTTGCTGGCATTGGCTATCCCCGCTTCCCTCTTCCCTTCGATCCCGCTCTCTGCGATACTTGAACGTGCCCACCCGGTGCGCCAATCCCATTCATAGAAAAAAGGTGACGCGAACATGTCTGCAAAGTACATCTTTGTGACGGGCGGTGTTGTGTCCAGCCTCGGTAAGGGGCTGGCGGCCGCATCCATTGGCTGCCTGCTTGAGAGTCGCGGACTTCGCATCAACCTGATGAAGTTCGATCCCTACCTCAACGTCGATCCCGGAACCATGTCGCCCTTTCAACACGGCGAGGTTTTTGTGACGGATGATGGCGCCGAGACCGACCTCGATCTGGGCCATTACGAGCGTTTCACCCACGCCCGGCTGAGCCGCGATAACAACCTGACCACCGGCCGCATTTACGAGCAGATCATCACCAAGGAACGCCGCGGCGACTACCTGGGCAAGACCGTCCAGGTCATCCCGCATGTCACCAACGAGATCAAGAACGCCATGCGCAAAGTGGCTGCCGACGTTGACGTGACTCTGGTCGAAATTGGCGGTACAGTCGGCGACATTGAATCGCTGCCGTTCCTCGAAGCCATTCGACAGATGCGTCAGGAGCTCGGCCGCGAAAATACCGTGTTCGTTCACGTCACCCTGGTGCCCTGGATCGCCGCCGCCCAGGAGCTCAAGACCAAGCCCACCCAGCACTCGGTGAAAGAACTGCTCTCTATCGGCATCCAACCCGACATCCTGCTATGCCGTACCGACCGCCCGTTGAGCCGCGAGATCAAGGGCAAGATTGCCCTCTTCTGCAACCTGGAAGAACGCGCCGTGATCACCGCCCGCGACGTCGCTTCAATCTATGAAGTGCCGGTGGCCTTTGCCCAGGAGAACGTCGATGCGCTGGCGCTGAAGTATCTCCGCATCGAGACCCGGGAACCGGACCTGAGTAAGTGGAAGGACTTGGTCAACCGCTGCTACCACCCGAAGGACGAGGTCTCCATAGCCATCGTGGGCAAGTATGTCGAATACGAAGACAGCTACAAGTCTCTCAAAGAAGCGCTGACCCATGGCGCGCTGGCCGAAGACCTGAAACTGCGAGTCACGTGGATCGAGGCGGAGGGGCTCGAAAGCAAGCACCCCGGCGACCGCGCCTATGAGGACCAGCTTGCCGGATTCGACGGAATCCTGGTTCCCGGCGGCTTTGGCAAGCGCGGCATCGAAGGCATGCTCAACGCGATTCGCTATGCGCGCGAACGCCAGGTGCCGTATTTCGGAATCTGCCTGGGCATGCAGACCGCATGCATCGAATTTGCGCGGAACGTCTGCGGCCTGAACGGCGCCAACTCCAGCGAATTCGATCCGGCGACGCCGCATCGGATTATCTACAAGCTACGCGAGCTTACCGGCGTCGAGGAGATGGGCGGAACAATGAGGCTGGGTGCATGGACCTGCGTTCTCCAGCCCGAGTCGCTCGCCTCAGAGTCTTACCACGCGACCGAGATCAGCGAACGCCACCGCCATCGTTACGAATTCAATCGCGAATACGAGGCGCTGCTCACCGGGGCTGGGTTGCGCATCACTGGAACCACGCCGGACGCGACCTACGTAGAGATTGTCGAGATCCCCGGGCACCCGTTCTTTCTCGGCTGCCAGTTCCATCCCGAATTTAAATCGAAGCCGCTGGAGCCGCATCCGCTGTTCCACTCCTTCATCCGCGCGAGCTACGCCAATCGGCTGCACCAGGGCGCGAGCGAACTTTCGGAGCCGGAGACGGTCTCGCGAATCCAATAAAACAGCAAATGCCACTGCTCTGCGGCAATGGCCCTGCAGTCTTTCCTCGGGACGGAAGATCAGTTCGTCGCGCACACTCCCACGGGTACGTTGACCGCTAGGTCGGGGAAGCAGTTCACACGATTCATCCAGCCCTTCACGAACTGCGGATACTTCTGCCCAAGCTGCTGGTAGTAGTCGATGCGGCCCTGCTTGTACTTGGCGTAGACTTCGTCCTGCGGTAAGGCCAACAGCGCCTGCATCGAGCCGGGCCCCAGGCAGCCGTCCACTATAACGTTGGCTCCCATCTCATTCAGCACCTTCTGCAACAGGCAGGTGGCGTGCGTGCCGCCATTCACATAGAAGTCGAAGACGATGTTCGCCAGTTCCTGCAGCGGATACTGATCTCCCTGGATCGGCTTCCAGTAATTCGCACGATAGATGATGGCAGCCTGTGCGTCGGTCAGCGCCTTCAGGTTTGCGGATGTCGGGTCGAGGCCAAGCAGCGAATGAGAACAGCGCTGGAAGGTAGCCATCGTAATCCCTTTGTTGGTTTCTCCACCAGGATCGGTGGGATCATCGACGTAACCGCCTTCGAACTTCAGCGTGATCGGTAAAGCGATATCGAAACTTGCCATGACGTGTTTCCCTTTCTCAGGTCCTGTTCGAAATTCGATTCTGGCCCGTCCTTGGTGAAGGTGTGTCCGCACTGCGCTTGGTCGCGCTCTGAGAGAATGTAACCGGCAGTGACTTACTTCAATAGCTTGCGAAGCTCAGCCAGGCGCGCTTCCGTCATATCTGCCAGCGTAGTGATCTTCAGGAGCGGAGCTAAAGTGCCGCCGGACGCTGCGGCCGCCTGGAATGCGGCATTCGTCTCTCGAAACCGCTTCCACGCTGCTTGCGAAGAGACCAGCTTTATTCTTGCGGGAGAGTCTAACTCATTATTCAACTGCTCGTACACAGTTTTTAGATCCTGGTCGGCCTTGGTGAAGCGCGCATTCTCGCAAGCACGCATCGACGCGGTGTTTGTGGCTGCGCTACAGTCCTGAGTGCCTGGAGTCTGCGCCTGGCACAGCGTGCCGCCAGTTGCACAGGCAAACATCAACGCTAATAAGAAACTACGAATGATCTGCATAGATACCAGTGAGACTAACCGAATCCCGAGATGCTCGTCGGATCGCTGGGCCTCGTAGCTGACGCGTTCGGTTCCCTCCTGTGATTCGCGTCTTGCTGCGAACGCCTTCCACCCCTATTCTGATCTCGCAGCGTTCGCGGCCAGTTCACCGCACATCTCCAGCGCACGGGACGAAGGAGTTCAGTGGGACACGCGATCTTCATCAGCTACCGGCGAGACGATTCCGAAGGCGAAGCAGGGCGACTCTTTGATGACCTCACCCGCGCATTTGGAGACGATTGTGTCTTCATGGACGTAGCCGGCATCAGCCCCGGAATGGATTTTCGCCAGGCGATCGAGGGCAACGTATCCAGCTGTGGCGTGCTGCTCGCCATCATCGGCCCCTCGTGGGTGACGATCAGCAACGCTCAGGGGCACAGGCGGCTCGACGATCCGAACGATTTCGTGGCCCTAGAGATTGCGTCGGCGTTAAAGCGGAATGTGCCGGTCATCCCGGTGCTCGTGCACGAGGCCAAGATGCCGCACGCTCCTGACCTTCCCGACAGCATCAAGGACTTGTCTTACCGAAACGCGGTCGAGCTCACACATGCCCGCTGGAATTCCGACGTTTCGCTGCTCATAGAAGCGCTGAAGCGCTACGTCAAGCCGACGCGAGGCACGGAAGAGGAGACAGTCCACGCGACGGTCCCGGTTCAACTGCCGGCGCCCCATCCGACTGCGGCACCGGAAGCGGAGATTGTTCGCCGGTCGAAGACACCACTCCTTGTGCTGATAGCTTTGTGCGCGGCGGCCCTGATCGGCGGGCTGGCTTATTACGGGATCGGCGCCAAGCACATCGCCCCGATGCCGGGGCCCGCGCCCACTCCAATTCCTGTTGCAAAACCCGCGCACGTTACGATGCAGGGACACTGGGTTTACCCAGCCCAGCGCACGGGGAACAGTCTCCAGGAACTGGTGATTACCGGCACCGGCAAGCGCCTCTTTCTTCACGCGATCGGTTCCTGCCGGCCCAACCCCTGCGATTGGGGGACACAGCCGGCGGAGTTCGACGGGCAGACTGCCACGGCAACCTTCACCCCGGAGTCGGGTCAGCCGGGAGTCATTCGAACCACCACGGTGCGTGTTCACCCGACGGGCTCGAATCTGGATGTCGTGCTCGAAAATACCAGTAAGAAGGATGCTGCTGTCCAGAACAACAGGTTCGATCTGACATTCGTTCCCGCGCAGTAAAACGAACCAGCTTTCTACTCGGCCGCGCAGAAGTTCTTCGTCGGTCCGGGCTGCGGGGCTTTAGGTGGTCGCCTGCTGAGATTTGCTCGCCTGCTGCTGCACCGAAGCCCACTGCGCGTGCTCCTGAGATACCAGCGACTCAATACGCTCTGAGAGCAACGAGCGCGGATTCGCGGCCGCGACATACGGGCCGGACTGGCCCAGATACATGTACTTCTCATGCTTGAGCTGTTCGCAGGTGGAGCGATAGCTTGCCCAATTCTGCTGATACTGGTTCAGGTGCAGGATGCCTTCGAGGACGGTAATCAGCACGCCCAGACCGCCGGTGATGAGTGTGACGCGAGGAAAGCTAAGGCCCGCAAGGAAGGGGATCATGGCGGCCGCGAGTATCTCCACCACCTTCATGCGCTTGAAGATGTGCTGCGCCGAGACGCTCTTGCGGTTATACCAGCCGATCTGATCCTCGAGTCGCGAGAAGATCGGATCCGTGTCGGTCGCTTGCTTGTCCGGCATGCAGGTTCTCCCTCGGCTGAATTGGGCGACTGCTCCGAGCCAGGCTCGGCCGCCCCTTGTATCCCGTCGGGACACAGCATACCGCACCCAGCCGCAGGCGGGTTACCAGAAGATGAGTTACATCTTTGGACGGCGACTCCTGGTACCAGTCCTCCCCCGCTCTCGGTGCCAATCGCGGCATGCCGGTTGTGGGCTTACTCGGCGCAGCCCCTCCAGCGCTTCGCTTTGATCCAGGAGCAACGTTAAAAGACGTTTGCAGGAGGAATGTTCTGTGGCTAACCTTCGGGAGAGAAAAGCATTGAGATTTCCTTCACGCAATCGGCAGAGACAAGTCGATAGAGAACCTTTCGATTGCAGGACACGAGAGACCAGGTGATGGAGTCACAGAAGACCAGGTCTGCGCCGCGCATTTCGACTGGCTCATCAGCCGCCACCAGAAGATCCTGGTAAGTATGTTCTCGTCCGATGAAAGGGGCGATAAGGCTTCGCGCGGTTTTCAAAAGGCTTTCGCTTATTGAGACAACAGCGATATTCGACGGCTCCTGCAGCGAGCGAACGGCGGCAAGGTGGGCTGCCGCACTGGAATAGTCAATACAAATGCTTGGACGTTGAACGGGAACGAACCGCCCCAGATCAGCTGCCATATAAGTCGGAGTTAACACCTGGGCGCCAATGACCAGGCCGGGCTCTCGAACAATATCAATGTAGGAGCAGCCCTCGATTCGCCAGGAGATCTCTTCTGTAATCTCGCACTGAATGATCTTGCGTATGCCCGCTTCCTGTTCCACGACAAGAAGATGATCCGCTGGCTCTTCGAGCAAGCGGCTGCGCACTCGGTTTCGTAATGCCTGAAGCGAATATCCAAGGCCCTTGGCACGTCGAATCGTCTCGTTAATGAGTTCATCCAGCCCGGGATCCGGTTGCTGGCCTTGCTTGACTGACGCCCCAACAACTAAGCGACGCCCGCGCTTTCCGGTAAGCCACTCACGCCGCACAAGCTCCTGGTAGGCTTTGCTGACCGTGTTGTGGTGCACGCTTACGCGCCGAGCCAGAGCACGCACGCTGGGCATCTCTTCGCCCGCGCGCAGTTCTCCGGTAGTAATCAGAAAAACAATTTGCTCCGAGAGTTGCTGATGCAGCGGCACCTCGCTGCTTTGGCTCAGGAAAATGTTCATAAACTACGCGATTCTACTCCCGGATTTTGCCTCGCCTACCCCCCGGCGGTGGGTAATAAGCGTGCTATGACACTCCGAGAAACTGTCATGCACGCCGTAGAGCCCGAAGAGGATTGTGGCTATTGTCAGGTCTCAGAGCATAGCGCTCCAGGAGAGAGACATGATTCCAACTGCCATCATCATCTTCGCCACCTTACTGTTCTTCGTTGCTGAGCGGGCATTTCCGGGGCGCGAGCTTCCCGAGGCGCCCGGGTGGTACGCTCGTGCTGCCTTCCTCAATCTGGCACAGCTCGGAGTTGTCCTGCTGGCCGGCGCAGGGTGGAACCGATGGTTTCAGGGATTCTCGTTGTTCCATATGCCACACGACATGCCAGCATCTCTTCAAGGTCTGCTCGGCTGGTTCTTCGGAACCTTTCTTTTCTATTGGTGGCATCGCGCGCGTCATCATTTTGACGTGTTCTGGCGCGTGTTCCATCAGGTCCATCACAGTCCAGCCCGCATTGAAATGCTCACTTCGTTTTATAAGCATCCGGTCGAAATCGTCGCCGATTCTGTCCTCGCCAGCATGCTGATGTTTTGCGTTCTCGGAGCTTCGCCCGAGGCGGCGGCCTGGTTCAATGCCTATGCGGTGGTGGGCGAATACTTCTACCACAGCAATCTGCGAACCCCTCATTGGGTCGGTTATTTTCTACAGCGACCGGAACACCACTCTATCCATCACCAACTGGATGTTCACAAGTTCAACTACGGGGACATCACCTGGTGGGATCGCATCTTCGGGACCTTCCGCGACACGGATAGATTTGCACCCGCCTGCGGTTTCCCCGAGAATCGCGAGGAGAACCTCGGACGTATGATTGCATTCCGTGACAGCTATTGAGTGCCAGAGCGACAGCAGCGTTGCGCTTTGCATGAATTGTCTTCTTAGGGTGAACCGCACCCAGACTGCCCGCCGGTTTATGCTCAAGAGGTGACCCAATCCTTCCAGGCCGGCCCGATCGCCATTGGCGCGGGCGAACTCTTCCTGATCGCGGGGCCGTGCGTCATCGAGAGCGAATCCCATGTTCGCAAGATGGCGGATGCCGTTCAGCGCATTGCCGGCGATCTCCAATTTCCGCTCATCTTCAAGGCTTCCTACGACAAGGCAAACCGCACCTCGCTCAAGAGCTTTCGCGGCCCTGGACTTTCTGAGGGTGTGCGCATTTTGCGGGACCTCAGAGAACAGACCGGCCTGCCGGTGCTCACCGATGTTCACGAGCCCGACGACTGCGCTGCCGTCGCTGAGGGAGTAGATGTGCTCCAGATTCCCGCCTTTCTCTGTCGCCAGACCGATTTGCTGGTCGCTGCAGCCCGCACCGGACGCGCGGTCAATGTGAAGAAGGGCCAGTTCGTCGCGCCATGGGACATGCGGTATACCGTCGAGAAGATCAAGGAAAGTGGCAATGGCCGCGTCTTCCTCACCGAACGCGGCAGCACCTTCGGCTACAACAACCTGGTGGTGGACATGCGATCGCTGGCCATCATGCGTGGCCTTACCCCGGTGGTGTTTGACGGAACTCACTCGGTGCAGACGCCCTCCGCCGCCAACGGTGTCTCTGGCGGACAGCCGGAGTTCATTCCCTTACTGGCGCGAGCCGCGGTGGCCGCGGGGGTCGACGGCATCTTTCTGGAGGTCCACGATGACCCGGCGCACGCGAAGTCCGATGGCGCCAACGCGCTGCATCTTGACCTGCTCAAGCCGTTACTCCAGTCTCTTCTTGCTATTGACGCCGCGAGCAAATCCTAGCCAATTCAGTAATAGCTCCATCGTGGGATGGCGGGTGCTGCACGAACCGGGCATTCTATGAGGGCTTGGTTGATACCAAAAAAAAGGGCCCCTCGGGTGAGGGGCCAATCTGCCTTGGTTCTCTCGTTGTGTGAGAGCTTTTTAAGCGGCCTTACTGGCGTACCGTGGGCTGCGACGCAGAGCCTTGGGGGGAGGGCTGCTGGGTAGACTGCCGCGTCGCGCCTATCGGAGAGGCGCCATCTTGCTGCGCGTTCGAGGCCGCTAAACTGTTGTGGACCAGCGTCACGTGAACCACACTTCCGCGTGGGGTCGTGCCGTCGGAGGTCTCAAGCTTTACCTTACCCATCGCAACTTGATGAATGCGATACACGGGTATCTGGTGATTAGTTACAAGATAGCGTACTACTGCGTCCGCCATCCTCTGGGAACTTTGAATTCCGGCCTGTCCGCCTACACGAGAGTAACCTTGTACTTCGACCAGGTAACCCTTTTGGCCTTGCAATTGGGTGGCCACTTGGTCTAGAGCTTCCTTCGCTTTGGCGTTCAGGGTCATCTGACCCGGACGGAATCGAATTTCGGTGTCGCTTACCTGCTCGTACTGGTCCAGATTGGAAACCGTCGAATTCAGCTGATTGGTGCGCTCGCTTGCCTGCTGAGCCGTTGTCTGCGCCTGGTTCGCGCGGTTGCTGGCGTCAGAGGCCTGCTGACCTGCCTGATCTGCGGTGTTCTGAGCGTGATGAATGCCCGCCTGTGCACGGCTATCGACATCTTTGATGTCATTCGCGTTCTTCGAGGATAGCTGATCAAGCTCATTTAAACGGTCTTTTACAGGATTCAGTTGCCGATTCACCCACTTCTTGCGGGCGAATGGGTTCATTTTCCCCCAGAAGTGCTCGTTCGACTTGGTCGTAAGCGGCTGTCCGGTGGCGTAACTGCTGTTGTCCGTTGGAGTCGGCTGCTGTGCCGATGCTCCCGTTGTGGCCCCTGTCTGCACTTGCGCGGGTTGAGACTGCTGCGCTAAGGCAGGCACTCCTAGGCTGGCGGCAAGAACCAACACCGCAATCGATCCGGGTTGTAAGGTATTCAACGTTTTAATGGTCATATGGTTTGCGTTCCTTGTGTTTAGCTCGTCTGCGTAGTTTTTAAGAAATTCGAGAAACACACTTGGACATCCACGCTTCGTCTCGTACGCCGGACTAAGTGCAGCCGGATGGCCAAATGCTGGTCCGCTCTTCCTGAGGAAAACCTAAATGTTGCAACTGAAGCAATTTATCTCTAAATTGTCAGTTGAGAGGAGAAGTTTTCCACAGGCACACCTTCTTCTACTTACTCATGTGATGAACTTTTCGCGGGTTACGGCGGAAAAAATTGCGCAGTGTGATCCGGTGTTTACTTTCCCTGGGCACCGATCACCCGGACCTCGGGAAACTCCTGATTCCAATCAGGGATGACATGATCGAAGATCAGCCTGAATTCCCTCTGTTCGCCGGGCTTGATGGGTGCTGCGTTGACCGACTGGGTATCGACGTAGGGGTCGTGAGTGCGAATGAGCGCCAGCGGCACGGTTTCTTTCTGCGCAAGCTCACCGAGCGCGTTCTTAAACGCGACCTGGACCGTGACTCCTGTAATCGTCTTCTGCCCGCGGTTGGCGATCTGCCCGTCCAGGTAAGTTACCTTGCCCCCGGCGAAGTTGCTCGCCTCGCTCATCTTCAGGTCGGTGATGGGCAGACTGACGGCGTAAGGATCGGGAGGAGCTAATCCGTTGCCCCGCGGAGTGGGTTGCGCTGAGTGACGGCCAAGGTAAATCAGCACAGCCAGAAGGATGACCACCACCCCTCCGGCTAGAATCCACGGGAGCCGGGACGGTCGATCCGCGGGGTCTTGTCGCGAAAGACGAAGTTCGGGCAAGTCATCAGACTGCAGGTCCGCCATGCCGCGATTTTACCTCGTCGACCACGACGTAGGATTCTGCCCTCCGTAACCGTCATGGTGACTTTTTCGAAACTTTCTTGTGATGTTGACGTATTTTGTGCCGAAATAGGGTCTATGTAGAAGCAGGGCACCCATCCAGAGAAGTGCCCGGGACGTACTCACTTCACGAGGCCAATATGCAGGGAGACGACGGGCAACACCGGCGGGTCGAGAGACCTCACACTGGGGCTCAAACCGACGCGGCCGAGATTCATGGACGCAAAACCGCCGACACGGTCTACCAGGCGGCCACGATAGCGGCTGCCCTGTTACTGCTGTTTTCTGCCGCCATCACGATGATCTAACGGGCGGGGACTCGCGCCTTCGCTAAATGGCGAAACGCGCACGTCCTACGCCGCGCCGAAAATCCTCGCCTCGCATTTCCACCACCACGCACATCTCCGCCAACCGGGAGCGCATGCGCTCTCCGATGCGGTCTCCCAACGTTTCGTCACGCACTGCACGCATGGCGGACTCGCGCGCCGTCCCCTTCGTCTCCGCTGAACCGCCGGGGGGTAGGTCGGCATGGTTGGTGGTGATGATGGTCGTCCGCTTGTCGTTGTAGCGCGTATTGAGAATGTGGGCTACCGTGTCCCAGACCCATTCGGAAGGCTTGGCCGCGCCCAGTTCATCGAGCACCAGAACCTCGGCTTCAAAGACAGGCTTCAGAATCTCCAGTTCCGTGGTTGCGACCTGCGGGTTATAAGAATGCTGGATCTCTTTAAGCAGTTCGCGATAGTCGCAGAACAAGCCGCGAACACCCTTCTGCGAGATCAGATCCTGCAGGATGCCCACCGCCAGATGTGTCTTCCCTACACCGATCGATCCGGTCAGCAGCAGGCCTTTGCCCTCTGTTCCCACCGGATATTCGCGAACGAAGCTGCCCGCGATGGCCTTGGCGCGCAGAAGCGTCGGGTCGACACCGAAGTCAAGTTCGTAGCTCTCCAACTCGCAGTGTTCGTATCGTTTGGGAATTCCCGCCCGGCGAAACAGGGCGGCCGCGCGCTTGGCCTGGCGGCATTCGCAGTCTCGCGCGTAGCGCTCCCCATCGGGCCCGTTCGTAAGTTTCATCCCCAGCCCGTTGCAGAGGACACATGGTTCGTTCATGGTGATTCCTTAGCCTCACACTACCGCACCGGGCGCGGCTCGCGCCAGAGTCCGCATCGTTGCAAACCGTGGAAAAGGCGCTTAGAATAAGGAGAACTGTGTAAGAAGGGTTTTATCCACTATGCCAAAAGAAGCGATCCATCCCAAGTACGAAGAAATCCGCGTCATGTGTGCCTGTGGCAGCAATTTCGCCACGCGGTCAACACATAAGGGCGACCTTCACGTGGAAATCTGCTCGCAGTGCCATCCGTTCTTTACGGGTAAGCAGAAGCTTATCGATACGGCCGGCCGCGTCGAGCGTTTCCGCCGCAAGTATGCCAAGAACGAGCCCGCGGCCGCCAAGTAGCCGCATTCTCATCTTCGCAAATCTTGAGCCAGGGCCTCCGCGCTTGCGGAGGCCTTTCGCGTCACTGGGCCGGGGCTCAACCCGGACCGGTGGCCGCACGTAAAGCACTCCATTCATGAGAAAACTCTGGGACAACCCGCGGGAACACGCCATGCCGGAAACGGTACGCGTGCCCGCAGGCCTCGACATCGGCGGCGTCGCGGTCGCGCCGGCAACGGTGCTCGCGCCGATGGCCGGTGTCACGGACACGGTGTTCCGCCGCTTCATTCGCAATGCCAGCGTTTTCTCCGCAGACGGTGAGGCCGAGGCATCCGTCGACACTGAGGTGAGCAACCAGCAGTCCGGCTGCGGCCTCATCATGACGGAGTTCACCTCTGCCGACGGCCTCTCGCGCATGCGCGAATCGAAACGAAAGCGCTATCTCACCTTCTACAACGACGAACATCCGATCTCGGCACAACTCTTCGGCTCCAATCCCGAAACCCTGGCGGACGCGGCGCGCATCGTGCAGGATACCGGCTTCGACCTGGTCGATTTGAACCTCGGCTGCCCGGCCAAGCGTGTAGTCGCCTGCAATGGCGGGAGCGGCCTGCTGCGCGACCTGCCGCTGATTGGAAAGATCTTCGAAGCCGTCCGCGCGGCAGTGACCATTCCCTTTACGGTGAAGTTCCGCCTCGGCTGGAGCGACGCTCACATCGTTTGCGTGGAGCTCGCGCGGCTTGCGCAGGAGAGTGGCTTGAATGCCGTTGCGCTGCATGCCCGCACCCGTGAACAGGGCTACGCGGGCCAAGCGCGATGGGAACACATTGCCGCAGTGAAGGACGCCGTGCGCATTCCGGTGATTGGCAACGGCGACATTCGCACGCCCGAAGATGCCTGCGCCATGATCGCTCAGACTGGCTGCGACGCCGTGATGATCGGTCGCGCCGCGCCTTCAAATCCGTGGATCTTCCGCCAGATCGCGCAGTACACCGCACTCGGCCGTTACGATCAGCCGACGGAACAGGACCGTTATCGCATCATCCGGACCTACTTCCAGATGCTGGTGGAGGAAGGCAATCCGGAGACGCAGGGCAAGATGAAGCAATTCGCGTCCTGGTTTACACATTGCGTGCCTGGCGGGGCGGCGTTGCGCAAGTCGATCTACGAATGCAAGTCTAGCCCCGCAGTCATCGACGCAGTGGACCGCTTCTTTCAGCTGCGGCTCACAGGTGAGGCAATCGAGGAGAGCGCCGATGGGATGCCCGCATTCTCCGAACCGGTCAAGGCTTGTGGGGACTAGGCAAGCGTCACTCCGATCCTCTGCAACAGAACTCCACAGCAGGGAGCGTTGAGCGACCAACAGTCTTCATTCGGATAAATTCTGGATGCAGCCATAAGCCGATCAGGCCGCACCGAGGGCTGAGAAGAACTCGGTGTATCGCTGATCGCTTCTAAGTACGTGGTTCGTCAGCCAGTCACCGACAAAATCCATCAACTCCACCCCAAATCGCCGCTCGCCCGCGTTGAAGGCGCTGATGAATTCCACCACAGTTTGAGTCAGTCGTTCGTGCTCCCGTCGATGCGCCTCAAGGTGCGGATAACGAAACGCAGCCATCAACACCTCCTCCGCCGCGAAATGCTCCCGGGTGTAGCGGAGCAACTCCTGGAGTGTGGTGATTAGAATCGCATCTGAGTTCCCCGTGCGCATGAAGTCATGCAACTCGTTGATCAAGCTAAACAAGTGCTGATGATGCTGGTCGAGAATCTCGATTTTGACCGAGTAGGTGCCCTTCCACGGGTACAGGTCCAAAGCCGTCGCTCCTTTCGCTAGCCCTCTCTCCCTGTATCGGAGAAACGGGTGGAGACATTACGGGACTTCGCTGTGCTTGCGAAAGATGACTCTTCTGCGCTCACGCCAGTGTTCATCGAGCGCGATCAAGCTCCACTCCACCTCGGGCGCAAAATACCGCAGCACGATCTCGTTCGCCGGATGGATATGCAACGCGGGCGCAACCAGGTTCAGCAGCGGAGGCCGGTCCGACAGTTCCACACCAGGGAAATACCCGTGCTTCAGAAAGGTGCGAGGATCCTCGCGCTGCAGTTGGCGTACGCGGAGCCAATAGTCCAGACCTTGCAACGGCAAGTGCAGATCTTCATCTGCCTTCAACTCCAGCACCACCAGGCGACCGGCCGCATTCACTGAGAGCAAATCCAGCATCCCGCGATCTCCAGCCGCAAAGGCGGGCACCTGCGTGTAGACGAATTGGCTGCGAACGTCGGGAACGATCTCGTCCAATTCAGCACGCAGGACCGATTCAAGCCAGCGCTCCGGCTGCAGGCGAAAGAGCGGGTCCCGATGGCTGCCCTGCGCGTGCCGGCTCTGGATGAGGCGATCTACCAATTCGAGAAAGAGGGGCGCGTTCTCGTCGTTGAAATCGGTCTCGTTGGCACCGGCGCCGAAGGTGACCACGTCCTGGCGTGCAAACGAGTTGGGCACGAGACCATGGCGGACTCGCGCAAACTCCAGCCCATACAGCAGCAACGCGATCTCGGTCGCACTGCGCGGGCGAATCTCAACTCGGGATCGCGAAGTCTCCGGCAGTAGCGCCATCACTTGCTGAATTGCCGCCTGCGAGCGCTCCAGCGCCGCCTCGGGGCAGAAGGCATGCATCAGCCGCACCTCGACGTTGCCCTGGTCACGAATGTCGAGCTGAGTTAATTCCTCGCTGCCTTGATGCAGTTCGTAGAGTTCCCACTGCGCCAGCGCGGGATGGAGCCAGGCCATGCGAGCCCGCGTGACCTCGGCACAGCGAGCGGGAACGATCACTTTCACGCCCTCGAAGACGCGCCGGCCTCCTCCATGTTCCCGACAATAGGCGAGCCACAGAATGCCGAGCGTCAGCACGCCATCGATGGTGGTCTGGGTTTCGGCCTCGCTTACGCCAATGACTGCCCAGGCGCTCGCGCCATGGACCAGCGTTCCCCGCGCATACGCCGGCCCGAAACTATGTTCCAGGTCCATCGCTGTTCGCAGCGGTTCTACACGAAAGTCAGCGAACGCCCGCGTGAGTACGCGCTCCAGCACGCGCAGATACGTATTGCGGGAAGCAGTGCGGGTCGAGGGTGTGCGCTGGTCGCGGTCCGGAACCAGTTGCAGGAGTTGCGGACGGCTCTGGCCAAAGCGTCGCGCTTCCAGACGAAGTACCGACTTGCGCGCGTCAAGACCGCTGATGGTGCGCACCAGGTTGCGTTCGTCTGACCAGAGATGGAGGACGCAGCGGCCGTGCTCCGCCGAGAGCGAGTAGTGTGCAGTCCGCATGTCAAAGAGCACGCGGCCGTCTTCGAGCACCGCGGCCTGCGGATGCTCGACGAGAAACGCTTCGAGCGCACGCGAAAGCTCCGCGGCGCTGGTCTCTGATTTTGCCGGAGGCATTGCAGCAAGGATCGCCCCTCCGCATACCAGTGGCAAGCAGATTTGTCAGGCTCGGCGGAATTGATACCGAGCCTGGCTGGTAGCGGCCCGGCTTGGGAATTGGCGACGGGACGCCGCTGGCTACCAGCCCTGGCGTTTGCGCAACTCGGTGATGTGGGCCGTGTGGTGGCGGCAATGCCACGCGTACAACACGGCCGCATGTTCCAGGGTCTGGCGGCGATCGTGCTCGGGATGCACAAAGCCGCGCTGCCAATCCGACTCGGAAAGCGTCTCGATCAGGCCCACCCAACGCTCATGCAACGCGGCGATCAGGGTCTGCGAACTCTTGATCGGCATCTTCGAATCAGGCAGTTCGGCCCACAGGGCTTCCTTGTATGGCTTGATGGTCGGCCAGTCTTCGGTGAGCGCGAGCTTGAAGCGAACGTAGGCGTTCATATGGCTGTCAGCGATGTGATGAACCACCTGCCGCACAGTCCAGCCGCCTTCGCGGTAGGGCGTGTCCAGCTGCGCGTCGGTCAATCCCCTGGCTGCGGCGTCGAGATTGACGGGCATCGCCACGATGGTCGCGATCGATGTCTGGCGCAGTTCCGGAGAAAACTCGGCGGGGCGGGCAAACTTACCGATTGGATACTTCTGCTCGAGATCAGGAGTGACAGGCGTGGTCGCAGGCGAACTCATGCGCAAAACACTACCACAGTTGAATGGGATTCAGAGGCTGTGAGGAGGAAGGTCGGCACGCCTCATGGAGCGAATTGCCTGGAAAACCAGCAACGCACGACGCGCCATGAGGCAGCGGAAGAAGACAGTTCTACTGATGGCGATGATGATGGTGGCGGTGATGACGGTGATGATGGACAGGCTGTGCAAAGGCGGAAGCCGAAAACAGCAGCGCAAGAGAGAGAACCAACAACTTTTTCATGGCCTGATAGTAGCAAGAAGCACCAGTTTTTCTATGTGCAAAGTGGGCGCAAAGTACACTGGAAGATACTGGCCCGCGTATGAGATTGGACTCCATCAACTGCCGTGGTTTACCTGCGCAGCGCGAAAGCCTAGAATCAAGACAGTTACTCGCTTGCAACTCCACCGACACAGGTACCCATGAGCTTCCCTGAAATGGATCACCGGCGCTACTTTTTTCAAAAATTTAACCTCACAGACCGACTGCTCGAGCGCTGTCTCGGCGAAGCTCTTTCGGCAGGTGGCGATTATGCGGACCTCTATTTCGAGTCCATCGCCTCGACCTCGATCGGCATCGATGAGTCGCTGGTCAAGTCCGCCAGCCAGGGCGTAAGTGCCGGGTGCGGTGTGCGCGTAGTTTCAGGCGAGCGCACCGGGTACGCCTACACCGACAATCTCTCGACCGAGCGACTGCTGCACGCCGCTCGGACGGCCGCGCTGATCGCCAGCGGTCCGGCCAAGCAGCCGGTATCGGGCTTTCAGGAGACGAAGACCGGCAACCTGTACCCGATCCCCGCCGCAGAGGTAGACGTCGACCTCGCCGCGCGGCTCGACCTGGTGATGCGCGCCGACAAAGAAGCGCGAAGCTTTGACCCTCGCATCGTGCAGGTGCGCGCCGGTTATAGCGAAGAACTTCGGCACATCCTGGTAGCGGCATCGGACGGCACCTATGCCAGCGATGTGCAGCCCCTCTCGCGGCTGAATGTGTTTGTGATCGCGAAGGATGGAGCGAGGAGCGCGCGCGGTACTTCGGGCGGCGGTGGCCGCGTGGACATCGCATTCTTCCAGACCGAGAGGACGCCGGAGCACTTTGCGCGTGAGGCTGCGCGCCAGGCGGTGCTGCAATTGAACGCGGTGGCGACACCCGCGGGAGAGATGGAAGTGGTGTTGGGTCCAGGATGGCCGGGCGTTCTGCTGCACGAAGCCGTGGGTCATGGGCTCGAGGCCGATTTCAACCGCAAGAAGACGTCTGCCTTCGCGGGCCTGATCGGCCAGCGGGTCGCCAGCCCCAAGGTGACCGTGGTAGACAATGGCACGATGCCGAATCGGCGTGGTTCACTCAACGTTGACGATGAAGGCTCGCCTACGCAGGAGACCGTGCTGATCGAGAACGGAATCCTGAAGGGGTATCTCAGCGACAAGCTTTCGGCAAGGCTCATGGGCATGGCGGATACGGGCAACGGGCGGCGGGAAAGCTACCAGCACATTCCCATGCCGCGCATGACCAACACCTACATGCTTGCCGGAGACGATGCGCCGGAAGATATTATTCGCAGTGTGAAGCGCGGCCTCTACGCGGTGAACTTCGGCGGCGGACAGGTGGATATTACCAGCGGCAAATTTGTATTCTCCGCATCTGAGGCTTACCTGATTGAAGATGGCAGGATTACTTCGCCAGTGCGCGACGCAACCCTGATCGGCAACGGTCCAGAAGCGCTCAAATACGTATCTATGGTTGGCAACGATCTGCAGTTGGATGAAGGTATTGGCACCTGCGGCAAAGATGGACAAAGCGTGCCGGTCGGCGTGGGTATGCCCACGATTAAGCTTGATCGCATGACGGTCGGCGGCACAGCGAGCTAGGAAGGTATTTATGGACATCGTCGAAGTGAAGCATTTCTTTACCAACGGGACTGAAGAGCGCGTGTATGACTGGGAAGTGATCTCCGTGCACGAAGCGCTCAAGATGGCCGAACCAAAACTGCGCTGTCCCGAGTGCAAAGGCGAAGTTCGCCTGCATCGTCTCTCGGAAGACGGGCTGACCCCTCCCCACGCGGAGCACCGCAAGCGCAACACCGGCTGCTCACTGGGCGATCGCTACGACGGCACGCCGCGCATGGCGGACAAGCAGGTCGAGTAGCAGCGGAAATCAAGCCTGTTTCGGTTACGAATCTGGCCTCTCCGCCGCCCCCAAGGGTTAGCCTTCTCTCTCAATCGGGAAAACAGAATCTATGTCTCTGACGCAGGAAGCTACACTTCAACAGCTTGCAGTGGATATCGTTGCCAAGGCGACCCAGGCCGGCGCTACCGATGCAGAAGTGGTCATTCGCGAGGGCGATGAGTTCTCGACCCTGGTGCGTCTCGGGCAGGTAGAGACGCTGAAGGAGTCGGGCTCGCGCGGCATCGGCCTGCGTGTCTTCGTCGGACAACGCACCGCCAGCACCTCTTCGAGCGATTTCACTCCGGAAGGCATCGAGCATCTGGTGAACGGCGCGCTGGCACTGGCTCGCGTGACCTCAGAGGATCCGTTTCAGGGCTTGCCGGAGAAGTCGCAGTTCGGGCAACTGAGCTATAACCTGGATCTGTATTACGAGGACGTGTACTCGCTTCCTGGAGAACAGCGCATCGATTACGCGCGGCGCGCCGAGTCCGCGGCCATGGCTTCCGATACACGCATACAGAACAGCGACGGCGGTAGCTTCGACGCGGCAACGGGCTACAAGGTGCTGGCCAACTCGCGTGGATTTGTGGGAGAGACGCGGCGGTCGTATTGTTCGATCACAGCGATGCCAATTGCCCAGGACGAGAAGGGCGAGATGCAGCGGGACTACTGGTATTCCGCTGCACGAACGCTCAGCAAGCTGGACTCCCCGGAGTCGATTGGCGCGGAAGCGGCACGACGCACATTGCGCCGATTGAATGCGCGGCGGATGTCCACACAGCGCGTGCCTGTGGTGTTCTCGAAGGAGATTGCTCGTTCGCTGATCGGGCATATCTTCGAAGCGGCGAATGGCGATTCCATTTATCGCGGTGCTTCATTTTTCGCCGGACTGCTGGGCGAACAGGTAGCCGCGGAAAACGTAACCGTGATTGATGATGGAACGCTGGTCGGTGGTTTCGGCTCGTCGCCGTTTGATGGCGAGGGTCTGCCGACACGGCGCACGGTGATCGTAGAAAACGGCATTCTCAAAAATTACCTGCTGAATACGTACACCGGCCGCAAGCTCAACATGCCATCGACCGGCAATGCTTCGCGCGGGCTTGCGGGTAATCCCGGCATCGGCGCGGGCAACCTGTTTCTCGAGCAGGGACAGCAGACACCAGAGCAGATCTTCGCCGATATCAAGAGCGGCCTGTACGTCACCGAGCTGATGGGCATGGGCGTGAACATGGTCACCGGCGACTATTCGCGCGGCGCATCGGGACTATGGATTGAGAACGGAGAGCTTGCGTATCCGGTGCAGGAGATAACCATCGCCGGCAATCTGAAGGACATCTTCCGCAACATCACGGCCATTGGCGATGACCTCGAATTTCGCGGATCGGTCGCCTCGCCGACGTTGCGAATCGACGGAATGACCATCGCGGGGGCGTAGTTTTGTGCAAGTAAATGCGCGAAATCAGCGCACTTTGTGGCATCGCTAAATCGCTTTAGTAATTCCGCAAATCTGCTGCGAATTACTCCTCCGGTGGGAAGTCGAGCAAGCCGTTCTACCGGCCGCCATTGTGTGATCTAGATCACCCGCCAACATGGTCGGCACCCGTGCTGCGCTCCGGCCCCGGCGTGCGGGTGGTCCGATTTCGTCGGCACAGCGACGGATGACTGCACTCTGCGATTGCTCTAAGCTGAACCTATGGGTGTGCAGTGGATTGCGGAGAGTCGCGGTTGATGCTGGCCCACGCCATCCCGTTCGATCCTGCGAACTCAGCGACCGCGCTGGCGCAACTGCCCCAGAAGCCGGCGGTGTTTGCCTTGTTCGGCGCCGATCCCTCGGCTGAGCCTTACCTGAGCCGGACGACCAATCTGCAGCGGCGGCTGAAGCGATTTCTCGATGCGCGGCCGACGCAGGGGCGCAGGCTGCGGCTGACGGAGAAGGTCGCGCGCATCGAATACACGACAGTGGGTTCGGAGTTCGAATCGACGCTGGTGCTCTATTCGGCGTCGCTGGCTGCGTTTGGCGAAGGAGCGCGCAAGCGGCTGCACCTGACGCCTCCGGCACTCATCCGCTTCGCCGACCAGAACCCCTATCCCCGGGCTTATGTAACTACACGTGTGACGAAAACCGGACTCGATACCCTGTACGGGCCATTTGCATCGCGCGCTGCGGCGGAGCGGTTCCTGGAAGAGACGCTGAACCTGTTTCTGCTGCGGCGGTGTCTGCCTGACCTGCATCCCGATCCAATGTTTCCGGGCTGCGTGTACTCGGAGATGAAGATGTGCCTGGCCCCGTGCTTCAAGGGCTGCACGGACGAGCGGTATGCGGAGGAGGCAGCGCAGGTGCGACTCTTTCTCGAGTCGCGCGGGCAGAGCCTGCTCCAACGGGTGGCGGCGGAGCGGGAGCAGGCGTCGGCGGAGCTGGAGTTTGAGAAGGCCGCGGCGCTTCATACGCGCTGGCAGAAGGTGGAAGCAGTAGCGGCGTTGGCGGCGGAGGCGGTGCATCCCATTGCCCGGCTGAGAGGGATCGTGCTGCAACCGGGGGCCGAGCCATTTCACGTGGCGCTGTTTCTGCTGCAAGGAGGCGTGCTGAGCGGGCCCGCACTGTATTCGGTAGCGGGGATGCGGCACCCCAATGAGCAGTCGGGGTCGAGTTCGCTGTACGCGCACCCGGTGGCGCTCGAACCGGTGCCGCTGGCGGCAGGCACGGGGGGTGGGGGGCAGGGCGGCTCAGCAGGGCCGGCGGAGACCAAGGTTTCGGCGGCGGCGTCGCGGGATCTGCTGGAGAGCCGGTTGGAGGAGGCGCGAGCCGCGCTCGAAGCAAACATGGGCAAGGCGGACAGCCAAACAGTGGCGGATCATCTTCGAATGTTTGCGCGGTGGTACTACCGGCCGGCGGCGAGGCGGAGCGGCGAGGTGGTGTTCTGGGACGAGGGGGCGCCGTTTCCGTCGAAGGCAATTTTGCGGGCGGTATCACGCGTGTTCCGCGGAGCAACCGAAGCCGCGCCGGTGGGCTGAGCACAGGCTCGAACTGGTACACTTTTTGGGTCAGCTGCGGTCGGCCGTCGGCGGAAAAGCGGTCGGCGGAAAAGCGGGCAGCCGGAAAAGCGGGCAGCTAAAGACCGGTCAGCTAAGAAGCGGTTAGCGAGTCAGCGAGTTAGCGGAACTGCGGGCAGCTAAAGAGCGGTCAGCTAAGAAGCAAGGCGGAAAGCAGATCAGCGAAAGCCGTGCGGTCGATGTGAGTTGGGCAGGAGAATGCCTGGTGCGGACTTTACGCTAACTCGCTGACTTGCTAACCAGCTAACTTGCTGCTTTTTCCACTTGCTGGTGTGCCCAGGGGAAGCTAGGAGAACGTGTCATGGTGGAACTAGTGCCGTCGATCTTGTCTTGCGACTTTGCCCGGCTCGGCGAACAAGTGCAGGCCGCGGAGCGTGGCGGGGCGAAGGTGATTCACGTCGACGTGATGGATGGCCACTTCGTCCCCAACATCACACTGGGGCCGCCGGTGGTGAAGTCGTTGCGCAAGGCGACCAAGTTGCCGCTGGACTGCCACCTGATGATCGAGAATCCGGACGAGTTCATCCCTGCGTTTGCTGAGGCGGGCGCGAACTGGGTGAGCGTGCACTACGAGGCTTGCCGGCACCTGCACCGGACGCTCGAACATATTCGGGATCACGGCATGGAACCGGCGGTAGTGATCAATCCGGCGACCATCGTGGAGCTGCTCGACGACATCCTGCCGATGGTGCACCACGTGCTGGTGATGAGCGTGAACCCGGGGTTTGGCGGGCAGAAGTTTATTCCGTTTAGTCTGAACAAGATCCGCCGATTGAAGGAAATCAAGCAGGAACGCGGCCTCAGTTATAGGATTGAGGTAGACGGCGGCATTGCTCACGACACGGTGAAACAGGTCGTCGAAGCAGGAGCGGACCTGCTGGTTGCAGGGAATGCGGTTTTCGGCGGCGGCGATGCCGAGCAAGGGACCCGCGAACTGTTGCTGGCTGCATTGGAAGCGGCGGGCGAGACGCGCGAGCGAGAGCAGCAGGAACAGAAGCGTCAGAAAGACCAGAAGCGGCAGAAGGCAAGTTGACTCGGTTGCTTGTTCAAAGAGATGGAGCAGGCCTGAGCGTAAGCAAAGGAAAGTTCGGTTGGTCTGGATGGGTTTGGCAGAGGGCCCACTCCAAGCGCGGCAAGTGCCTGCCAACTATTGAGGTGTTATGAATCGGATTGTTTCCCGGATTTCGGCCGTGTGTCTGTTCGCGGCCATGGCTCTCCCCGCACACGCGGTTCTCGGAAAGAAAAAGAATAACCACAAAATTAACCGCAGCAACCCGCTGTCAGGTCTGGATTCGAAGCAGCCGGATAAGGAGCTGTACGACAAGGCGATGGTGGCGCTGAAGAAGGGCCACTTCGACGTGTGCCGGCTCGATCTGCAGACGCTGTTGAATACCTATCCAGACTCTGAGTACCAGATGCGGGCGAAGCTGGCGATCGGCGACAGCTGGTTCAAAGAGGGCGGCTCGGCCGCGCTGACGCAGGCGGAGTCGGAGTTCAAGGATTTCGAGACCTTCTTCCCCAACGTGCCCGAAGCGGCTGAGGCGCAGATGAAGGTCGCCGATATCTACTACATGCAGATGGAGAAGCCGGACCGCGACTTCACCAACGTGCAGCGGGCGGAGCAGGAATACCGGACGATGATCCAGCAGTATCCTGACTCGACGCTGGTGCCGCGCGCCAAGCAGCGGCTGCGCGACGTGCAGGAGGTGCAGGCACAGCGGCAGTTTGAGATCGGGCAGTTTTACTCCACGCATGAGAACTGGCCGGCGACGATCGCTCGCCTGCAGACGGTAACGGATACGTATCCGCTCTTCAGCCACAGCGATATGGCCCTGCTTTCGCTCGGCGATGCGTACTCAGCCGAGGCGCATGCGGCGCAGAACATGAATATTCCGCCGACCGCCAAGGGCGAACTGGTGAAGACTTATGAAGATCGAGCGGCAGCGGCGTACGCGCGGGTAGTGACGCGGTATCCGATGGCACCGCACGTGGAGGACGCCAAGGACCGGCTGATCGCGATGAACCGTGTATTGCCGGAGCCGTCGCACGAGGCACTGGCCGAGAACGAGGCGGAAGAGCAGAGCCGCACCAACGTCCGGCTGAAGGACAGGGCTTTGCTGCTGGTAAAGAAAGGTCCCTCGACGGTCGAGTCAGCCCGTGTGGGCGAGCCTACGTTGACCGATCCGACGCCTACGCTGGCGCCGGCGGTGACACGCGAGACGGTAAGCATCTACAACGCGGCGATCAGCGGACATGCACCCGCTGCCCCGGCGCAGCGTTCCGCGGCCATTGCCAATGGCACCGCACCGCCCACTACGGACCAGCCGGCAGCGGCGCCCTCGCTTGAGAGCGTACCTGAGGGGAATGGCGGATCCACGATCGGGCCGGTGGAAGTCATTACGCCGGGCAGTGCGACCCCTGCGACAGGAACGCCTGCGCCGACCAGCACGTCGGGGACGGACACGACCGGAGCCGCGGGAACGGGAACGAACAACGGAGCAGCAGCAACGGGAGCAGGCACGGGGAACGGAGGCGCGGTTCCGATGGATGCCAGCGGAGTGGCGCCTACCGGCGCACCCCCGGCTCAGCCGAACGGCGGTTTGACCCCGGTCGGCCCGGTGAACAACACGCCGGTACCGGCAGTCGAGAAGCCGGCCGAGGCTCCGGCACAGGTGAACGAAGTGAAGGGCGGCGGACCGGCGCAGGTAACGACCGGAACGACCGCGCCTGCGGCCAACAGCAAGAAGAATCCCAAGCCGAAGTTCAACTCCGGAGATGAGTCGTCGAGCAAGCACAAGAAGAAGAAGGGACTGTCGAAGGTCAACCCTTTCTAAGCGGGGAGTTGGCGTTTTGCGATGAAGGCGGCCTCGTCATGGGCCGCCTTTCTGCTGCTCACATCAAAACTTTCTTCAAGTGCTGGTTGCACTACAGCACGGCAATTCAGCCTTTTGGAACATTCTGCACGCTAATGGGGTCTGAAGACTCATGAGTCCCCTTCGCCTATTACCCCTTGATATCGCGTCACGGTCTGCCAAAAAGATCTGCGTGTTGGCAATAATGATGGCTTGCTGCGTGGTATTGAGCGAAGCCCAGTTCTTTCCCAAAAACTCTCTCGGCCTGAGGGACGACCGTTTTAAAGCGCGGTGGTATTCATCGCAGTTGGAGGCTCTCGATGAGCCTTCTCTACTGAAGATGGCGAACGATCCTGCGTCGCATTCATACAGATTCCTTTGGCTCCGAACGTTCGATCATCCAATCGCCGTGAGAGTTGAATTGAAGCCGGACGGAACCGGTATTCTCACAACCAAAGTCGCAAGCGGTTGTGGTGGCTATCGTCCGGGTGTTCTGACTCAGAACACTTCGCGAGCACTCACACCTACAGAAGTTTCCTTGCTTCTTTCGCAAGTGGAGAAGGTCGGCTTCTGGACTGCTCCGAACCCCCTGAATGATCAGAGAGGCACCGACGGGGCGCAGTGGATTATCGAGGGCGTCAGGGATCGTAAATACCATGTTATCGACCGCTGGACCCCCAACGACGGAGCGGCTCGGGACCTGGGAGTGCTGTTCGCCTTTAGGTTGGCCAAGTTGAAGGTCCCGACGAACAAGATTTATTGATCTCGACCGGTAGCTGCTGCAAAAAGCAATGTCAATTTCCGCACCTTCATCCGATTCGCCCGTGGCCTGAACGAAGTTTCATAGGCCTCGGAACTGGGCCGCCTTTCTGCTGCTCCGGAGTCAGCCGGTATCAAATACGGCTATGCTATGGTGAAGAGTCAACCTCATGCCCCAAGACCTGCCGAAAGCCTATGATCCTACTGCGATAGAAGACCGGTGGGCCGAATTCTGGGTGCGCGAGCGCTTGTTTGACCAGCCCTCGCCTCCCTCCTCAAATCCATTTGGCGGAAGTACGCCGAAGGGACCGGAGCGGCCTGTCTTCACCATCCTGCTGCCGCCGCCCAATGTGACCGGCCGGCTGCACATGGGCCACATGCTTAACCAGACTGAGATGGACATCCTGACGCGCTGGCGCAGGATGTGCGGCGATCTCGCGCTCTGGCTGCCGGGGACGGACCACGCCGGCATCGCGACGCAGATGATGGTCGAGCGCCAGCTGGTGAACGAGGGCAAGACCCGCGAAGGAGTGGGGCGCGAGGCCTTCGTCGAGCGCGTGTGGGAGTGGAAGCAGGTGTACGGCAGCGCCATCATGGAGCAGATGAAGCGGCTGGGCGCAAGCGTGGACTGGTCGCGCGAATACTTCACCATGGACGACAACCTGTCGGTAGCGGTGAGAGAGGCGTTCGTCCGCCTGTACGAGCAGGGGCTGGTGTATCGCGGCGCCTACATTGTGAACTGGTGCCCACGATGCCAGACCGCCATCTCCGATCTGGAAGTGGTGCACGAGGAGCAGCAGGGGAAGCTGTGGGAGATTCGCTACCCGGTGGTGGGCGAGCCGGATGCCTTCTTTTCTATTGCGACCACGCGGCCGGAGACGCTGCTGGGCGACGTGGCTGTGGCGGTTCATCCGGACGATGAGCGGTACACGTATCTCCACGGGAAGATGCTGCGGCTGCCGCTGATGGATCGTGAGATTCCGGTGGTGACAGATACGTTTGTGAGCCCGGACTTCGGGACCGGCGCGGTAAAAGTGACGCCGGCGCATGATCCGAACGATTTCGCCATCGGGCAGCGGCACGGGCTGCCGTCGATCAACATCATGGACGAGACCGCGCACATCAACGCGAACGGCGGCAAGTATTCGGGGTTGGATCGGTACGAAGCGCGGGAGAAGGTGCTGGCAGACCTCGAGGCGCAGGGACTGCTCGTCTCGGTGCGCGACCATGTGAATTCGGTGGGCAAGTGCGATCGCTGCAAGACGGTGGTGGAGCCGCGGCTGTCGACGCAATGGTTTATCAAAATACAGCCGTTGGCCGATAAGGCGATCGCGGCGGTGGAGCAGGGCCACATCCGGTTCACGCCGGAGCAGTACGCGAAGACATATTTCGAGTGGATGCGGAACATTCACGACTGGTGCATCTCGCGGCAGTTGTGGTGGGGACACCGGATACCGGCGTGGCACTGCAAGGCATGCCGCCAGGTGACTGTGGCGCGGAATACGCCGGCGGCCTGCGCGCAGTGCGGCAACACAGAGCTGGAGCAGGAGACGGACGTGCTGGACACCTGGTTCTCGTCCGGGCTGCTGCCGTTTACGGTGTTTGGATGGCCGCGGCGTACGGCGGATCTGGACGCGTTCTACCCGACCAAGCTGCTGGTGACGGGCTTTGACATTCTCTTCTTCTGGGTGGCGCGGATGATCATGCTCGGCTGCCACTTCATGCTGGCCGAGCCGATGGCGGACGGATCGAAGCGGACACTGAAGGACTCCGTGCCCTTTCGCGAGGTTTATATTCATGCGCTGGTGCGGGATGCGGACCGGCAGAAGATGTCTAAGACCAAGGGCAACGTAATCGATCCAATCGAGATCGTGAAGCGATACGGTACGGATGCGGTGCGGTTCACACTGGCGGCGATGGCTTCGCCGGGAACCGACATCGCGTTCAGCGAGGCGCGCACCGAGGGGTATCGCGCGTTCGCGAACAAGATATGGAATGCGGCGCGGTTCCTCTTCATGCAGATGGAGAGGGCGAGCGAAGCGGGGATGGGCGTGTCGCCGGCAGCGCTGCTGGCAGACCCGGTGCTCACGCCGAGTTCGCCGCTCGAGGCGCGGTGGATTGTGTCGCGACTGAATCATGTGGCCGAGGAGGTCAACCGTTCGCTGGCCGGATATCGCTTTCACGAAGCGGCCAACACGGTCTACCAGTTTTTCTGGGGCGACCTGTGCGACTGGTACCTGGAGATTGTGAAGCTGCGGCTGGACTTCAGCGGCAACGGGGAGCGGACGGCGGTGCAGTCTTCGCTGGCCACGCTGCAGGGGGTGTTTGAGTCGTCGCTGCGGCTGCTGTCGCCGTTCATGCCGTTCATCACCGAAGAGATCTGGCACGCGTACTTCAGCGGGAGGCCGCCGGCCAAGTCCATTGCGCTCACGCGCTATCCGCAGCCGTTTGGCGAGCACATGGACGCAGAGGTGGAACGCGAGATGACGGTGCTGCAGGAGCTGATCGTCACGGTCCGGACCATTCGCAAGGATCTTGGTGTGGAAGAGAAGGCGACGGTGCCGATCCGCGTGCGGACCAGTGAAGCGTTTCGTGGGCTGTTCGAGTTCAACCTCGATATTGTGGCGAAACTTGCGCGGGTGTCGGCCATCGAATTTGTAGAGACAGCGCCGAAGGAAGCGGGGGCGCGTTCGACACCGGAGTTCGATGTGGCGGTCTTATATGAGCGCACCATCGATGTTGCGGTAGAGTGCGAGCGGCTGACCAAGGAACTGGCGCGGTACGAGAAGGAAATGGCGAATGCGGACCGGCAATTGACGAACGAAGCATTCCTGGCGAAGGCGCCTGCGCAGGTGGTCGAGGGGATTCGTCGCCGGGCGGGTGAGCTGGTGGTGCTGATCGAGAAGAGCCGCGGGGCGTTGACGGAGTTGGGGTGTTTTTAGGGAGCAGCGAGATAGCGAGTTAGCAAGTTAGCTGGTTAGAAGAAGAGCGGGTCGGATGTTGAGCGTGGCGACACGCATGAACCGAGGGATTCATGGATTGGAAGAGCAGGCGCATCGAGGCGATCCTGGAGACGGCGCTTCTCGAAGACAAGGCGACCAGCGACGCGACGACGGAGATCACGATCGATCCGAAGCTTCGCGCGTCGGCGACGGTGATGGCGAAGCAGGACTGCGTGCTGGCTGGATTGGGCGCAATTCCGCGGTTCCTGGAGATCTTCGCGCGGCTGGATAAGAAGCAATCGGGTCGCTACGAGGTGATCAGCCACCCGGAGATCTTTGATGGCGTGCGGGTGAAGAAGGGCCAGGCGATCGCGGTGATTCGTCACAATGCTCGCGTCATATTGGCCTGTGAGCGCGTGATCCTGAATTTGCTGCAGCACATGAGCGGCATCGCGACGCTGACCCGGCAGTATGTGGACGCGATCGAAGGTACGCACGCGCGAGTGCTGGATACGCGCAAGACGGTGCCGGGCATGCGGGTGCTGGATAAGTATTCGGTGCGATGCGGAGGCGGGGAGAATCACCGGCTGGATCTGTCGGACGGAATCCTGATCAAGAACAATCACATATCGCTCGGGGGTGGCATCGAGAAGGTGTTGGCCGAGGCGCTGTCTAAGCGACAACCGGGGCGCGTGGTGCAGGTGGAAGTTCGGGACTTTGAAGAGCTGAGGCTGGCGCTCGATGGCGGAGCAGAGTCCATTCTGCTGGACAACATGAGCCCGGCGGAGATCAAGAAGGCTGTCGCCACGGTGCGCGATCGCGGATTGACGATTCCGCTCGAGGCCTCAGGTGGCATCGTGCTGGAGAACATTCGCAAGTATGCGCTGGCCGGGGTGGACTACATCTCCGTGGGCGCGCTGACGCACTCGGCGACAGCGGTTGACCTGAGCATGCGCATCACGGCGGAGATCTACTGACCGTGGCGGCGCCAGGCACGCATACCGATCTACAAGTACAAGACCCGCTGGATATGAAAGCGCTCGATGCAGAATTGGCGGGTACCCGATTCGCGGGAAAGCTGCATTTCTTTCCATCCATTGGATCGACGAACACGCGGGCGATGCAGGAAGGCGAGGCGGGTGCGCCGGACGGCAGCGTCTACCTGGCCAATGAGCAGACGGGCGGGCGAGGACGTGGCGCGCACCAGTGGCATTCGGCGGCGGGATCGGGTTTGTACGTGAGCGTGCTGCTGCGGCCGCGCATGGCTCCGGCAGACGTGTTGTGGTTTTCGCTGGCCGCCGGACTGGCAGTGCACGATGCGTTGAGGCAAGTGACTTCGCTCGAAGCGGATCTGCGTTGGCCGAACGATCTGCTGTTTGGAGCGAAGAAGTTTTGCGGCATTCTAACCGAGTTAAATGCAGAGGTAACGCGGGTGCGGCACCTGGTGATCGGCATCGGGATCAACGTGCATCAGAAAAGCTTTCCGCCGGAGTTACGCGAGCTGGCAACCTCGTTGCGGATCGAGACAGGGCGTAGTTGGCCGCGGCAGGAAATTCTGCTGGCGTTGCTGCAGTCGCTCGAGCGCAAAACAGTTGCGCTGACGGAAGAGACGAGTTCGCGGGCCGAGTTGCTGGGGCGCCTGGAGCGCGCGTCTTCCTGGATTCGCGGCAAACAGGTGACGGTGGAAGAGGGATATTCGGGAACGACGGCGGGCCTCGATGCTCGGGGCTTTCTGCTGGTGAAGACAGCGGATGGGGTGAGAACGGTTCTCTCGGGCGGCGTACGCGCGCCGGGAGCCAAGGCGTGATCGCATGCTGCTGACACTCGATGTAGGCAACACCAACACCGTACTGGGGCTCTATAACCTGGCGACGAATACGCCTGCGGATCTGGTTGCGCACTGGCGGGTGACGACGCAGCGAAACCAGACTGCGGACGAGTATGGCGTGCTGTTTCTGAACCTTTTCGGCATGCAGAAGATCGAAGCGTCGGCAGTGACCGGCGTGATTATCTCGTCGGTGGTACCGCCGCTCGATCCGACGCTGCGGCGCGTTGCAGAGCGCTACTTCAAAATAAAGCCGATGTTTGTGGAGCCGGGAGTGAAGACCGGCATGCCGCTGCTGATCGACAATCCGGCCGAGCTTGGAGCCGATCGCGTGGCCAATGGAGTAGCGGCATTCGCGCGCTATGGCGGCCCGTGCGTGGTGGTTGATTTCGGTACTGCGACGACGTTCGATGTGATTTCAGAAAAGGGCGAATACCGTGGAGGCGTAATCGCGCCCGGCCTCGGCATCAGCGCGGACGCATTGTTTTCGCGCACGGCGAGATTGGCGCGGGTGGACATTCGCAAACCGCCGCAGGTGATTGGTACCAACACGCGAGTGAATCTGCAGAGCGGCTTGTTCTACGGATACATCGGGCTGGTGGACGGGATTCTCGAACGCATCAACCTGGAGCTTGGCGCAGAGCCGAAGATCATCGCCACCGGCGGATTGGCTAAGCTGATCGCGCAAGGATCGAAGTACATTACCGAGATCGACCACATGCTCACGCTGGATGGGCTGCGGATCATTTACGAGCGAAATCGCGATGCGCGATCGAAGCCGCGCAAGAGTGGCTAGAGCAGGCCGGCTGGTTGTCTGCGGTCACGGAAAAATTCTGAATTGAAAAACTACTTCAACTACTTCACTGAGATCGAGGAGCAATTTCAGCGGCGTCGCGGTTCCCTGCTGTTGTTGTCGACCATCGACTGGGCGCTGATCGAGACGTGGCGCGAAGCCGGGGTGCCGCTGGAGGCGGTGCTGCGTGGCATCGATTCGGCCTTTGACAAGTACGACGCGCGTAAGGCGACGACCCGGGTGCGGCGCATCAATGGGTTGGCATGGTGTTCGCAGGAAGTGATGGCGGCGGTGGAAGCGATGAAGGAAGCGTCGATCGGCGCGCAGCCTGCAGCCACCGAGGCGGCGCCAGGGCTGGAACGCGATCGTATCGCAGCGCATTTGCGCGAGTGTGCGAAGCAGCTTGGAGCGGCGACGTTGCCCGGAGTGGCGGCCGAGACGGCGAAGGCCCTGGCAGCCAGGCTGGAGGCGCTAGCAAATGAGGTTGGAGGCGAGCCACTGGAATCGCTCGAACGCAATCTAACGGTCATGGAAGAGAAGCTGTTCGCCGCACTGATGACCGCCGCGCCGGAGCCGCAGTTGCTAAAGCTGAGAGAGCAGGCGGCGCGCGAGTTGGCGCCATACCGCAGCCGCATGCAGGCGGTCCAGATCCGGCAGGTGGAACAGCAGTTCCTGCACAAGCGGTTGCTGGAGGAGTACCGTCTGCCGCGGCTGAGCCTCTTCTACATGAGCCAGGCATGAGGCTCGAGATCGAGAAAGCGATCTACGGCGGAGCGGGGCTGGCGCGGGCCAAGGTGGGAGAGGTGGCGGGCAAGACGGTCTTTGTGCCGTTCACGCTGCCGGGCGAGCAGGTCGAGGCGCACATAACCGATGAGCGGCGCAGCTTCGCGCATGCGGAGCTGGATGCGGTGCTGGAACCGGCTGCGGGGCGGACGACACCAGCGTGTCCTTACTTCGGAGCGTGTGGGGGCTGCCAGTATCAGCACGCAACCTACGGGCAACAACTGGAGATGAAGGCTGCCATTTTGCGCGAGACCCTGGAGCGCGCGCACGTGGGCGAGGTGCCGCCCATTGCGACGGTTCACGGAGAGCCGTGGTGCTATCGCAACCGCATCCGGCTGCTGGTGCAGGCGCATCCCTTTGCGTTGTGCTATCGGGAGCGGCGGTCGAACACGCCGTTGCCGGTGGAGCGATGCTTAATTGCGGCCTCGGTTTTGGAGCGCGCACTCCGGGCCACGGAACGCGTGGGAGCGGGCCTGGGCGAGTTGTGCAACGAAGTTGAGTTCTTCACCAATGAGAAAGAGGACACTCTGCTGGTGTCGTTGACGCAGGCGCGTTCCGGGCCGTCCGCGTCCGCAAAGCTGGGTGCGTTTGCGACGGCGTTGGCGCGCGAGGTTCCAGAGCTAAGGGGCGTGGGATTGTTCACCGCCGGTATCGGCAAGCAGCCGACGCGCCTGGCGGCGCACTGGGGCGAATCGTCGCTGGTGTACAAGGCGGCGGGCTTCGATTACCGCGTGAGCCTGGGATCGTTCTTCCAGGTGAACTTGCGGATGGTGGATGCGTTTGTGGAGTTGGCGACGGCGGACCAGGCAGGCGAGTTGGCGTGGGATTTGTATGCGGGGGTTGGGCTGTTTTCGCGCGCACTGGCCGCGAATTTCAAACGCGTGGTGGCAGTCGAGGCGGCATCGTCTTCCGCGGCAGATTTGCGGCACAATCTCGGCGGAAAGCCGCACACGGCGGTGGCTGCAGGAACGCTGGAGTTTCTGCGGCAGAAGGAGAGAGAGAGATTCGTCACCGTTCCGGATCTTATTCTGGTCGATCCGCCGCGCACCGGACTGGGGCATGAGGTGACATCGCTCCTGAGTAAAGTTGGGGCTCGCCGCATCGTCTATGTGTCGTGCGATCCAGCGACCCTCTCGCGCGATGTGCACGCGCTGATACAATCTGGCTATCACCTGCAGAAAATCTCCCTGGTGGATCTCTTTCCCCAGACCTTCCATATGGAGAGCGTCGCCGTGCTGGAGCGCGGATAGGACGCTCGACTTTGCAGGCGCGGGATCGCCATGCCTGCTTCGGTTGCCACGCCGCCTCCGTTTGTGCCCTCAACGCCCGCTGCGCCTGCGCGGGCTCATACCTCTGTAAAGACAACTCCGCTCGGATTCGAAACAGCGCCGGCCTTATTTGCGCTGTGCGGATTTGCCGCGGGTATTTTAGAAGCGCGATGGGTGTGGACGCCGCCGGCCCTGGTGCTTGCGGCGATGGTGCTGGCTGCGGGTGTAAGTTGGGCAGCGGCGAGGGTGGCGATGCGCCTGGCACTGGTACCGCTGGCCTGCTGCTGGATTCTGCTGGGGGCGCTCTGTGGCGAAATACAGCCGAGGCCTGATCCGCAAAAGGCTTTGATCGCAGCGGCGGATACCACCTCACACATGGTGGAAGGGCGCATCGTGCGGATGCGGCCAGCGCAGGTGGTGGAGTCTTCTTTGCCCTACACCGGCGAACGGCGGCAGGAGAAGAGCCAGCAATTCGGAGTGCGGGTAACGCGCGTGGACGGGCGCGCAGTTGAGGGCGGTCTGAGTGCATCGATGTACGCTCCGGTGAATGCGCAATTGCCGGCAATCGCATGCGGCGTAGAGGTGCAAGTGGCGCTGCGGATGCATCTGCCGGAGCGTTATAGCGATCCGGGTGTGTGGGATGGACGGGCCTACATGCTGGAACAGGGCACCAGCGTGGTGGGCAGCGTGAAGGCGGCGGAGTTGACCGTGTTGCCGGGCCCCGCGTGGCCGACGATGGCGTGCAGGCTGCAGAGCTTGCAGCAGCAAGCGAGTGGGCGACTGCTGGCGTTCGCGGACCTGCAGAGCTCACCGATGCCGAACGCGCTTCGGCTGAGCCACGAAGATGCGGCAATGTTGAGCGCGATGGTGACGGGAGACCGGAGCTGGCTGCAGCAGCGCGTTCGGGTGGGGTTTGAGCGCACCGGGTCGTTTCATCTGCTGGTGGTGTCGGGGATGCACCTGGCGATCTTTGCGGGGCTGGTGTTCTGGGCGGCAGAGCGGATGAGGCTGCCGCGGTCTGTGACTACGTTGGTTACGATTGCGCTTTCGTTCGGATACGCGGTATTTACAGGGTTTGGACAGCCGGTGCAGCGCTCGTTCTGGATGGTGTGTTTGTATCTGGTCGCGCGGCTGGTGTGGCGGCAGAAGCAGGCTCTAAACGCGATCGGATTTGCGGGATTGTGCCTGCTGGCCTTCGATCCTCGGGCGTTGTTCGATGCTGGATTTCAAATGACGCTGCTGTCGGTGATCGCAGTGGGTGGCGTTGCAGGGCCGGTGGCGGAGCGGAGTTTTGGGCCTTACTTACACGCGTTGGGTTCTCTCGGCTTGCTCGCACTGGACCCGAGTTTGCGGCCGAAGGTGGCGCAGTTTCGGGTGAGCCTGCGGCTGGTGGAAGAGCATCTGCGGCCGCTGCTGGGAAGACGCGCAGCGCAGTGGGCGGTGCCGGCGTATGTGCGCTGGGTGCTGCGAGGCGCGGAACTGCTGCTGATTTCCGTGACGATTGAGCTCGCGATGTCGCTGCCAATGGCCGTCTACTTTCACCGAATCACGGTGCTGGCGTTGCCAGTGAATGTGCTCATTGTGCCGTTGCTGGCGGTGCTGTTGCCGTCGGCGCTGCTCACCTTCGTGGTGCTGCTGTGTATGCCGGCGGTGGCGGTGATCCCGGGGACGGTGACGGCGGCGCTGCTGCACGTGGTGGTGGGCATCGTGCATCTGTTTGCGAATCTGCGCAGCGGCGACTTTCGGATTCCGGAGCCGCGACCGTCGGCAATTGCGGGTTCGATTCTGTTGCTGGCGTTCGCGGTCTGGGCTGTGCGCCGGCCGCGATGGGGGGTGGCGATCGGGACGGCTGCGGTGCTGGCTTCGGCGATGTTGGCCGTGTTGCCGCACGCGATGGTGCGCAGGGCCGGCGTGCTCGAGGTAACGGCAATCGATGTGGGACAGGGCGATTCCCTGCTGGTGGTGTCGCCCGAGGGCAAGACGTTGCTGATCGATGGCGGAGGGAGCCCGTTCGCACCCCCACCGGGCGTGTCGCGATTTGATATCGGCGAGGACGTGGTGTCGGCGGTGCTGTGGTCGCGCGGCATTCGGCGGCTGGATGCGGTGGCGATGACGCACGCGCATGCCGATCACATCGGAGGCCTGCCGGCAGTGCTGGCGAACTTCCGTCCGCGCGAGTTGTGGGTGGGTAAGAATCCCGATTCGAAGGCGTACGACGATTTGCTGGCGGAGGCACAGCGGTTCGGCGTGGGGGTGCGTGCGCATGCGGAGCGCGATCGATTCGAGTGGGGTGGAGCGAAGGTGGAGGTGCTGGCGCCCGCGCCGGAGTATCAGCCGGGCAATGCGCCGGGAAACAACGATTCTCTGGTGATGCGCGTGAGTTTTGGGACTACGTCGGCATTGCTCGAGGGAGACGCAGAGGGGCCGAGCGAGGACCGGATGCTGGCGTCTGAGCCGGTGCACGCGGACCTGCTAAAGGTGGGCCATCATGGGAGCCGGACGTCGACGACGCCGGCGTTTTTCAAGGCGGTCTCACCGTCGATGGCACTGATCTCAGTGGGCGCGAGAAACTTGTACGGACATCCACGGCGCGAGGTACTGGAGGAGTTACAGAACGCACGTGTGGGGACGTATCGTACGGATCTGGTGGGACTGACGACGATCTACCTCGATGGGAAGAGGCTGGAGGCGGGCCCGTTTGCGGCGCATTGAGCGATTGAGCTGTGGGGATTGAGGTCAGGGCAGCCGAAGCCCCAGGCGCAGCAGGACGGTCTGCGGCTTGATGCGGTCGAACGGGATTCGACGGTATGGGAAGCGAGCTGGGTGGGGGCCCATCTTTTTCTATTTGCAGGGCATCTTTCCCGTTGTACGATGCGCGCATTGGCGGCTTTTTTGCGTGGCTTTCGCGGGCCGGCTGAGGAGACGCCAGGAATGCCGGTCGGGTGGAGTTCGACTGGCGGCAACGTACGCCTGACACGGAGGACACCGCTTCAATGGGCTTACGCGACATCGATGGCAACCAGGACGTTGGCAATCAGGACCGGAACACTCCCCCGCAGGAAGCAATTCAACAGACCCCCGAAGAGAAAAAAGAAGAGCAGCGCAAGATCCGGCGTCTCCAGTTGATGATGGACATGGTGATGTCGGTGATCGGGCAAGACGCGTCGCTGACGGTGGATGAAGCAGCGGAGCTGGTGGCGGATAGCCGCCGGGCCGCGCTGGCCATGTTCCCTGACAAGGAGCTGGCGTACAACATCCTTTATAAGCCGCGGCTGCAGCGGTTAATGCGGGAGCGGTATCGGATTCAGTAGCCGTGTCCAGGTCCCGGAGTACGAGCCCGCGCAGGCAACCAGTGTGCGCCGGCGGCGAATACAGCAAACTCAGTTACGATATCGGGCGAGCGCCCAATCGGCGACGCAGCGGTTGTCTGCCAGGGCGGTCCGCGTCAAGGTGAGCCCTCGCTTGGGCGTGGTCTGTAATCGACTGTCCTGCAGTTTGAGGACTCAGCCGGCGTCGGGGCCGGCGAAGAGAATCAGATTCCCGTCTGGATCCGAGACCACGAAGGTTCTGGCACCCCACGGCTCCCTGCGCAGTGTTTGGTGAAACGGCACGGCCGCAGCGTTATAACTCAGAAACAGCTGCTTGATTTCTTCGGCAGTGGCGACGGTGATCGAAGCGGAGAGCAGATGGTCCCTTTGGCGGATTTCTTCGTCGAAGAACGGCGCGTCGATGAAACGCAGGGCAAGCCGGGCGCTGTCGCGGCTCACCTGTGCGTAGAACGACGGATCGCCATAGACAAAATCGACCGTGAAGCCAAGCTTGGCGGTGAAGAATTCTGTAGAGACGTTAAGGTCGCGAACGTAAAGGTGGGCGGCCACCGAATTGAGAATCGGGAGAGCGTCTGTGGGCGTATGGGACATGGCTCGTGAGGCTCCTGTTCTGAGCGCCTGGCATCCGGAAAGACCCGCTCGGCGCGCAACTCGTTCCTGCGCATCTGCCAAGGGGAAGTGTGCGGACAGGATCTCCGGATCGGAGAACTGCCGGAACCGGGGCAGATGTTCCCGAATCATGGCAGCGACCGGGAGTGACGGTCACAGTGCCATCGCAGATACAGCTTGGGTGGCTTTCCGAGGTTTTCAAGATTCGGCATCGGCGCAATCAACGATCACGTTTGTGTAGGTGCGCGTTTGCCCTTCGCACTGCATCGATGCGCCCTACGCCGCATGAAAAGAATGCGGCGATTGTTTGCCAAAGACCTCAGGCTGCAGCGCGCCGAGACTTCGGAGCGAGTCTGTGCATTCTTACCACTGCTCCCGCTCCGACGGTCGCGAGGCAATCGGAAAAGTACCACGCCAGCCTCCAGAGTAGAGCACCGTCGCCCGTCCTGAATGCTGCATAGGTGCAGCCTACGACAGCGAGTGTTCCGAAGATGAAAGCAAGCATGGTTGTCGCGACCATCTCTCGGCCCCTGGCTGCGAGAGCGACGAAGAAACCAATCAGCAGGAACGTGAGGAGGTGTTGGATGTCGAGCCCCGTGGATGCAAAGAAGATATACAGCGAGAGGTGATGTTCGAAGAATGGCTGAAATTTCTCGAGGATTGCGAATGTCACCGGGCCGATGGCGGGTCCTATAACCTTTCGCAGCAGGAACCCTACGGCGACAGCGCTGAGGGTTATCCGCGGTGCAGTACGGAAACCGAAGCTGGCAAGGCGCGGGATGGTTTTCAGTGTTTGTCGCCAAAACCATCTCCGGGCCGATCGTGCTCCCGATTGACGTGCGACGGATAAGAACTCTTCAAACAGGTCACCCAGTATGGACTCGCCTTCATTCCCGATGGCGAATAGGCGAAGGAGCCAAACGGCGACAGTCGGCGGAACGGAATGCGGTTGCGATGTCATGCGTAGCTCCGGATGAAACCTAGTCCCTCCGTCATGCTCTGCAGTGCGTAATGTGTGCGACTTGCGGCCTTTACTCCCTCGGCAGTTACGCGAAAAAAGCGCTTCGAACGTCCCCCGCGTTCCGGTGTCGGTTCGCCTCGATGCGAGGTCACGTACCCTTTTCTCTCCAGTCGATCCAAAGTGGCATAGACCGCGCCAATCGATACCTCACGTTGAGTGCGGAGCTCGATCTCCTGACGAACTGTAACTCCATACGCGCGATCGTCCAGTCGCAGGAGCGCGAGAACGATTATGTTTTCGAATTCGCCAAGATAGTTGCGGTCAGGCATTATCTATACATAATAGTACAAACCTGCCTACACGGTTTAAGAGGTATTGCTTACGAGAAGCGAATTTTGAGGATTGAGAACTGTCTCTCTTACTGGCGGCCATTGAGATTGGCAGCCGCTGACCAAACGGATAGCGTAAGTGATCGCTTTTATGGAGTTCAGATGAAACAGCATTGGATCCTTCTTGCCGTCGCTCTCTTCGGTCTGATTGTCCCTAACAATATGTTCCTCTACGCTTCGCTCCACAGCCCAAACAGCTGCGGAAGCTTTGCCCACAATCTCCTCGCCTCATCCTTCATGCTCGACGCATTCTTGGCGATGGGGGTACTAGCCTATTTCTTTGCTGTGCGCCCTATCGGCCCCGTGAGGTGGTACTGGTTTGTTTTGCTGTCCGTGTTGGGAGGTATGGCATTCAGTCTTCCGCTGTACTGGTGGATGAACTCGAGACGCAAAACAACCGCTAGGGGGTAGCAAGTCCGGCTTCGACCGGAGCAAGTTGTGGGTAGTTGCTTCCGGATAGGTCCTAACAATTCGGCTTGTATTGAGTGATCGCGCAGATTTTCAATCTTCCGAGAACAATCCTCGGCACCGTTGCGCGAACCAGCAGCGCCGCGCTACTTCTGTTCGAGGCTCACTAAGCGGAAGGTGATGGTGCCCCAGAAGAGGCGGGCTCGCATCTGCACGGGGATGTGGCGTTCGTCGTCGGTATACCAGATCCAGATGGCGCCACGGTTTTTGACCACGCCGGCGGAGGCGGTGGGCTGCACGCGAATCGCCTGGTAGGTGCCGGAGGGAGTCTTGATTTCTTCGCGGCCCTCGGCCTTCATGGTCACCGCTACGGTGTGGATGGCGTCGCCCAGCGGCATCTGGAAGCTTTGGCCGACGGCGATGGGCTGCGAGGCGACGTAGAAAACTCCCGAAAGCAGGTCGGTGACGCAGGGCGGAATGGGAGCTTCCTGGTGCTTGGCGGTGCCGGTGACCAGGTTCTTCTCATCGAGCCGCGACTTGCCCTGCGCGTAGTCAAAGGCGAGTTCGGCATTGACCTGGCGGCGGCCCTCGATAGTCTGCTTGTTGAACGCATAGGAGCAGCCGGTGGTGCGATCGATGGTGGACTGGAAGCGGTCGCTCACTCTGTAGAGCATGTTCACGGCGCCGATGGAGTCGGCGATTCCGGTAATGCGTTCGTTGTTGCCGTCCTGTTCGAGATGGAGCACGGCGGTGCCGGCGGGAAAGACGCGCCAGTCGACGGCGTAGGTGAGGGTCTGCCTGACGGGAAAGCTGTAGCCGGGGCGGGGCCGCTGCAGGGGCGGGACCGGCTGCGCGGGCTGGGCGCTTTGCGCTTGCAGCAGGGCCAGGCTTCCGAGGCAGACAGCAGTCGAGAAAACTTTGCGGTACCAGGTCAAATGTCGGCTCACTCGGAAGAGGTGGGCATTCATCGGCGCAGGCCCAGGTACAGGCGGATTGCGAGCGCCGCATAGATGGCTGCCGCCCCTATGAGTGCATTGTACTCGCGGTGCTTGCGGTAGAGGGCTGGGGAAAAGGCTCCGGGCGAACTGGAAGTCGCGGAGATTCGACGGGCGTAGAGGCGCGGGAGGAGACGAGGGACGGCGCGGGTGTAGGCATCGAATTCTGGAAAGACGCCGCGGAGAAATTCTTCTTCCGCACGAATGACAGGGGCGTAAATGGCGGCGAAGAGAATGCAGAGCGCGAAGACAATCCAGGGGCTACGCGAGGCTCCCGCAAATCCGAACGCAATGAGCATGGAGCCGAGGTAGAGCGGATTGCGGGTGTAGGCGTAGGGGCCGGTGGTGGTGAGTTCCGCGTTCTTTTTGACGTAGCCGGAGGCATAGCCGCGAAGCAGGAGGCCGGGAACAACGAGCAACAGACTGAGCGCGAGCGAGAGTAGATTGGGGTGCGCGAACCAGAGGAAGAGCGCGGCGAAAACGAAGCCGAGGGGAACGCGGATGCGTTTGGCGATTCTGCCCCAGCGAGTGGCCATGATCAGGCAGTCTCCTTGAGCAGGTCGAGGGCAGCGGCGAGAACCGCCTCGGGCTGAATGGTGAGCAGGCCTGCTTCGGGTTGGGCGCGGCGGCTGTGATCGCGTTTGCTTTCGGGATGGCGCAGCACTCGGAAGGCGCAGCCAAAGGGGCCGTTGCGCGCAGGATCGGTGGGGCCGAAGATGCCGAGCACCGGCTTGCCGAGGGCGCAGGCGAGGTGCAGGGGACCGGTGTCTCCGGCGATCATGAGCGCGGCGCGGCGGGTCAGGGAGATGAGTTCGCCAAGACTGGGATCTACGGACAGAGCTGTGCCGCCGCTGGCCTGAACAAGTTCGGCGGCGAGGGCGGCTTCGGATTCACTGGAGTTGACCACGACGGTGTAGCCCTCGTGGGCGAGCGCGGCCGCGACCTGACCGTACCAGGCGGCGGGCCACCGCTTGGCGCCCCATCCGGCGCCGGGATTCATGAGCACCATGGGGCCGCTGATCTTGGCCGCCACAAAGCGGTTGGACCACTCTTCGGCGCGCGCATCGCAGGGCAGTTCGGGCAGGAGCAGGGGCAAGGTTTCATGGCAGATCGCACCGGCGACTTCGAGGGCCTGTTCGATGACGTGGCGGCCGCGCGCGGGGACGCGTTCGCCGAAGAGAAAGCGAGCCGCGCGTTCTCGAGGCTGATCCTCGCCGATCATTCTACGGGGGCGAGCCCAACGTCCAATCACTGCGGAACGCACCGCGCCCTGCAGATCGAGGCACACATCATAGTGGGCATCGCGGAGGTCATGCCGGACGCGCTGAATCTCGGTCAGTGTTTCGCGTCGAAGCGGGTGACGGCCCCACTGCTTGGCTGGGACCATGTGCAGGCGGTCAACGAGCGGCATGTGAGGACGGGAGATTCGCGGAGTGGGCTTGCCGGAGGCGACGGGTTCGGGACCGTACTTGGCGCAGAGCAACGGACGCCAATGCGGCTCGACGGCCCAGCCAAGCATCCACTCGGGGTGCTGGCGGCGCAGCGCGGTGACGGCAGGCAGGGCGTGCAGAATATCGCCCATCGCGCCCAACCGCACGATCAGCACACGTAACTGTTCTTTCTCGAAAAGCAATTGCCTATTTTCTCATAGCGATCGAGCGGCGCTCAGGGGTGGGGAGTGCCATACCGGATGCGGGCAAGCAGGTCCCGCACGAGGGCAGCTTCGTCGCGAAGAGTGACCGAGAGCCGTACGACCTGGAGTGGAGCAGCTTGTTCCAGTTGCTCGCGGAGGCGGGGCTCCAGCTTGACGGCGTCTTTCTCGGTGGTGAGGAAGCTTTGCGCGCCGGACTGGCGAGCCACGGCGGTGAGAGTCCGGATGTCGTTGGCGGTGTATTGATGGTGGTCGGAGAACGCGCGGGTGGCGGCGAGCGAGAGCCCGGCGGCAGCGAGGCTGGAGAAGAATTCCGCGGGCCGAGCGATGGCGCAGAAGGCCAGCGGCCGGGGTGCGGCGGTCGGGATGTCGAGCGTGCGCTGCATCCACCAGATGGCGCCGGTGGGGTTCAGGGCACGGATGCGGGATTCGAGGTCGGCATCGCTTTCGCGGAGGACGAGGAACTGCGCACGGCCTAAGGCTGAAAGCGGTTCGCGGAGTCGGCCTGCAGGCAGGAGGCGTTCGGCGAAGTCGGAGCGATGGACGAGGACGATGTCGGCATCGCGGGCGAGCCGGCGATGTTGAAAGCCGTCGTCGAGCAGGTGAACGCCGCGGGAGCTGGAAGCGAGGCGTTGTTCGGCGAGCAGACCGGCAGCGTAGCGACTGGCGCCCAGGGCGACGGGAAGTTGCGTGCGGCGAGCGAGAAGCAGAGGTTCGTCCCCATAGCGACGAGCGTCGCCGGTGGGATCGACGAGTTCGACAGCATGCGAGTGGCGGCCGTAGCCACGGGAGAGAATGTCGACGGCGAGGTTTTGGGCGGCGAGCAATTCGGCGAGGCGGAGGACGAGGGGCGTCTTGCCCGCGCCGCCGACGGAGAGGTTGCCGACGCTGAGTACGGGCCAGCGGACAGTCTGCGGGCGCAACCAGCCGCGGGTGTAGGCGAGGTCTTTCGCGGCGACAGCAGCCCCGAAGAGCGGAGCCAGGGGCAGCAACCAGCCGCGGCTCATGCAGGGCCTCGCTCGAGGAGCTGCAGCAGGGCCTGGAGCGCACGGTCAGTGGCGCCGGATTCGGAGCGGAAGACCTGTAACGCGCGGGAGCCAAGTCCGGCGGCCTCAGCGGGATTCCGCAGAAGCTGCGTCAGGGTGGGGGCCAGTTCCGCCGAGTCGACGATACGTATAGCGTCGCTCTGGCGAAGCTGTTCGACGACGGCGCGGAAATTCTCGTAGTGCGGGCCCATGACGATGGGGACGGCAAACTGCGCGGGTTCGAGAGGGTTGTGCCCCCCGGCGGGTACCAGGCTGCCACCGATGAAGGCGACGGTGGCGAGCGAGTAGAGCGAGGCCAGTTCGCCGATGGAGTCGAGCAGAAGAATGGACCCCGGCGCGAGCGGCTTGCCCGACCAGCGGGAACGCTGAACCCAGGGGACCGCGCTGCGCGAGAGAAGCTGGGCGACGGAGGGAAAGCGTTCGGGATGGCGCGGCGCGAGGATCATGCGCAGCGTGGGCTCGGCTGCGACGAGAGCGGGCCAGAGTTGCAGCAGGGCTTGTTCTTCGCCTTCGAGGGTGCTTCCGCAGACGACGAGCTTGGCGCCGGGCGGCAGTTGTTCGCGCAGAGCGGCGGTGATGGGAGCGGTGGTGACGGCGCGGACGTCGTATTTCAAATTGCCGCCGAGGAGAACGCGATCGGCCGGCGCGCCGATGGCTTTGAGCCGATCGACGTCTTGCGGACTCTGCGCGAGGACGAGCGAGAGCGCGGAAAGTATGCGTCGCCACAGGAAACGGAGACGGCGGTAGCGAGGGAACGAGCGGTCGGAGATGCGAGCGTTGACGACGGCGACCGGGATGCGGGCGGCGCGGCACTGCTGGAGCAGGTTGGGCCAGAATTCGGTTTCGGCGAGGACGAGGAGGTCGGGGCGGAGCAGGCGCAGGTAGCGGCGCAGGATGAAAGGAAAATCGAGGGGAAAGTAGAAGACGTGCTCTGGACCGAAGCGTTCGCGGGCGAGGCGTTGGCCGGTGCGGGTGGTGGTCGAGAGCAGGACCCAGACTTTGGCGGCCCGGAGGTTCTGCACCAATTGGCTGACGGCGAGCACTTCGCCGACGGAGACGGCGTGGACCCAGACGATGGATGGGCCTGAGGCTTGGGGCGCACGGCCAGCTCCGGGTTGGGGCGCGACGCCGCGGGATGGCAGGGCGGCGCGGACGCGGTTGGGAACGGCGCCGAGGCGTTCCGCAAGACCGTCGCGGTATTTGCCGCTGGTGGCCATGCGGAAGAGCCAGTAAGGGGAGCCCAGCACCAGCACAGCGAACAAGGCCAGGCTATAGACGAACAGCATGCAGGCGGCTTCCCCAATCCTTACTGCGTGACGGTCTTTTCTTGCGCGGAGCGGGCGATCCGAATCCAGTGGCTGGGGTTCGAGAGCGACACGAATTTCGCGGCGAGATGCCGGAACTCCGCTTCCGAATCGCGCTTTACGAAGGTCTTAACCGAAGATGATAATCGCGGCAGTGACCAAGCGCTTGCGTTCTCTTCCTGTTTTTGCCCTGCTGCTGGTGGGCAGCCTCTGCCTGGCAGCGCCCGCGGACCATGTAGCGCCGCCGGTGAGCGATGCGACGACGTATCCGGCGGTCGAGATTCACCCCGACGAGAAGGTAGCCATCGCGGTGGACCCTTACAATTCGGCCGAGAAGGCGAAGATTTTTCGCCTCGATTATTTGAAGTATGGGTTCATGCCGATCCGCGTGATCGTGACCAACAAAGGCGACAAGCCGATTTCTCTGGACGAGGCGCGCATCCACTTCATCACCGCGATGGGAATGAAGATACCGGCAGCCGAAGCCGCCGACGTGGAGCGGCGAACGACGCAGGCTTCCAACGTAAAGAAGACCATTCCCTTGCCCGCTCCGCTTCCGTCCATTCATCGCAAGCCGGGGAGCAAGGACAAGGACATCGAGGCGGATTTTCAGCAGTTCGAGTACCAGGCGCTGGCAGTGGAACCGCACACCACGCGGGCAGGCTTCCTTTTTTATGACGTGCAGGGGTTGAGCGATCCGCTGAAGGGCTCGAAGCTGTACCTGCGCAAGTTGAAGGGCGCGGATGGGAAAGAGCTGTTCTACTTCGAGATTCCGTTTGAGAAGTATCTGACCGTACAGCCGAATTAGAGCAGCGAAAGAGCGGTCGGCGGAAAGGCGGTCAGCTAAGAAGCGGTCAGCAGAAGAACGGTTAGCGCAAAAGCGGTCGTCGATAAGACGGTCAGCCGAAGGGCGGTTAGCCCAAAAGCGGTCGGCGATAAGACGGTCGGCTAAGGAGCGATCTGCGAAGGGTCCGGGGTGATCCGTTCATTAGGACTGTTCGCAGAGGGTGCGGATGGCTTCGGCGTAATCGAGGGGATTGGACCCGAGTTCAAAGCAGACTGACGCGTGACCTTGGGGCAGATCGATGACCAGCTGGTAGAAGTTGCCGTAGCGTACCAGGATAAATTGCGCGCCGCCGCAGTCGAGGTTACCGCGTTGCCGCACCAGGGTTAGCAGCGCGGGGTTGACGAACAGTTCCTCGTAGCGGTCGGACTCGGATGCCGAAGCGCCCACTACCTCAGAGCGCTGGCGCGAAGTCAGCTTGCCTTCTTGATAAATGGCCACGTAGCGTACGGCGGGCGTGAGGGCAAAGACCTCGTCGAGGATGTCGGGGCTGGGGCGCATATCTGATCGTAGCTTAGCGGTTGCGGGCTGACCGCTCTTTCGCTGACCGCTTCTTTGCTGACGGTTGCTAGGCTGACCGCCCCTTAGCTGACAGCTGCTAACTCGCTCTTTTTGCTAACTTGCTAACTCGCTGCCTCTAGACACCCTTCTTCATAGGCTCCCAGATGAACTTATGGATTTGCAGGCTGAGGCGGGCGTCGAGGCCGTCGGCCAGCATCCAGTCGACCAGATCCTTAGGGTCGAGGAGGCAGTTGTCGGCGCTGCGTTCGGGCGTCGGGGTCTTGGTGAAAGCGGGAGAGAGGAGCACGCTGCGAACTCTGGACGCGAGATCATGTTGCCGGAGGAAGTCTCGGGCATATTCGTAATCGTTTCGGTTGCTAATCACGAATTTGACTTCGTCGCCATCGGTGAGGTGATCGAGGTTCTCCATGCGGAACTGGCCGGACTCGCCAGAGCCGGGGCACTTGACGTCGACGATCTTGTGCACCGCTCGGGGAACGTTCGCGAGCGGGCGTTCGCCGCTGGTTTCGATCATGAGTTCATAGCCGCAGTCGAGCAGCCGCTGCATGAAGGGCACGAGCTTGCGTTCCTGCAGCAGGGGTTCGCCGCCGGTGAATTCGATGAGGCGGACGGGGGCGAGCTTCTCGATCTCGGCGAGAATCTGATCGTCTGCCATTTTGTGACCGCCGGTGAACGTGTATTCCGAATCGCACCAGGCGCAGCGCAGATTGCAGCCGGCAAGCCGCACGAAGATACAGGGGCGGCCGGCAAAGCTCGACTCGCCCTGGACGGATTTATAGATTTCGATGAGATACAAGCAGTTACTCGTAGTAAGTGGCAGTGGTGGTGTCGGTCTCGTAGATGGTGCAGTCTTTCACATGGACGCGGCCCTGAGTCATCTCGGCGAGCTGCTTGTTGGTTTCGTCGTAGAAGTAGCGCGAGAGATTCTCGGCCGACGGATTGATCTCGTTGAAAGGCGTGAGGTCATTGAGCATCTGGTGGTCGAGCCGATCGATGACCGGGCGCATGACTTGCTTGAGCTCCTTGAAATCGAGCAGCAGCCCCGCTTTATCCAGAGACTCTCCGCGCAGGGTGACGCGCACCTTGTAGTTATGTCCGTGGGGATTCTCGCACTTGCCGCGATAGTTTCGCAGGAAGTGGCCCGAGGAGAAGCCGGCTTCTACAGTGACTTCGTACATGCCTATCCTTTTTGCCTGCGGATCGTTCATGGATCCGGTGCGGCCAGCGCGCGTTCTCATCGTCGCGGACGAGGGTCGCGCAGCCCTGTATGGCGGAGCACTCTACCAGCCATCAAGTCCGGAGACGCGAAGGCCGCATCTGTGGCTGGCGCGCTCTCCTTCTATTGTAGCTGTTTTGAGGGGGCAGCCTGGTGCTGGCGGGTTTGACGAAGGTCAGCACCGATTGCGTTCGTGGGAGGCGCTGTTGCGTGCGCCGGCGCGCATAGCCATGCGCAATTCAACGGATTCTTCCAGGTGGCGGCGATCCTGGGCACGGCGGTCGACCTGTTCAAACATGGCAGTGAGCACGCCGCAAAAGGCGGAGAGCAGCGCGCCGACCAGCAGAAACATGCTGGCTGTCTTCCACAAAGTGCCGTTGGCGGGGAGGCCGGGCTGATTGTGGTTGGGCGCGAGCATCATGCCGAAGGCCAGCATGGAGCAGAGAAGCAGGACCGAGGCCAGGATGAAGAGGCTGCGCGACATACGTTCATGGTACCCGGGTTGAGACCAGCGGGAAAGTGGTCAGCAGAAAAGCTCTCAGCTAAGAACCGGTCAGCAAAACAACGGTCAGCGAAAAAGGCGGTCAGCAAAACAACGGTCAGCGAAAAAGGCGGTCAGCAAAACAACGGTCAGCGAAAAAGGCGGTCAGCGAAACAGCGGTCAGTGAAAAAGGAGGTCAGCGAAGCAGCGGTCAGCAATGGAGTGGGCCTCTCCGTACCCGACCGCTTTTTTCGCTGATAGTTCCTAGCTGACCGGTTCTTAGCTGAGAGCTTTTCTGCTGACTGCTTCTCTGCTGACCGCTCTTCCTGCTGACCGCTCTTCTGCTGACCGCTCTTCCTGCTGACCGCTCTTCTGCTGACCGTTGTTTCGCTGACCGTTGTTTCGCTGACCGCTCTTCTGCTGACCGCTTATTCTGCTGACGACTGCCCTCTCATTCGGAAAAGAAGGCATCGACATCGGCGATCTCCTGCGTGACGCGGTAGGGCGGGAGGCTGTCGAGGAAGACGCGTCCATAACGCTTCTGCTGCAGGCGAGGGTCGAGCAGCATGAGAACACCGCGGTCGTCGAGCGATCGGATGAGACGTCCGAAGCCCTGCTTGAGGGTGATGACGGCGGAGGGAACCTGGTACTCCATGAAGGAGTTGCCGCCCGCGGCCTCGATGGCCTTCATGCGCGCTGCGACCACTGGATCGGTAGGGACAGCAAAGGGCAGGCGGTCGATGATGACGCAACTGAGAGCGTCGCCTTGCACGTCTACACCCTGCCAGAAGCTGGAGGTGCCAAAGAGAACCGCGTTGGGAGTTTCGCGGAACTCCTCGATGAGGGCTTTGCGGGGGGCGGTGCCCTGCAGCAGGAGAGGAAAGCCGAGTTCCGCGAGCATGCGGTCGTGCATATCGCGCATCTGCTGATAGCTGGTGAAGAGGCAGAAGGCGCGGCCCCGGGTGATCTCCAGAACCTGGCGAATGCGGCGGGCGGCCTGGTCCTGAAAGCCGGGGTCGCGAGGGTCGGGCATGCCGGGGGGGAGGTAGAGAATTGCCTGTTCGCTATGGCGAAAGTGGGAGGGAACGACCAGTTCCCTGCCCTCGCGCATGCCGAGGCGTTTGCGGAGGTGTTCAAAGCCGCCCTGCACGGTCATGGTGGCGGAGGTGAGCACGACCGAGGGGAAGTTTTCAAAGAGCAGCTGATGCAGCAGTTCCGATACATCGATCGGCGTGGCTTGCAGGTGAATGTTGCGGCTGCTTTCGCGCAGGCGGCCAGTGGAGCGGCGTTCGATCCAGAAGACGGTGTTGCGCGCGTCGGCTTCGAACATGAACTTGAGGTGTTCGCGGATCTGGGTGACGCGACCTTTGAGGCCGGGAGCTTCGTCGACACCGCGCAGCCGATCGAGTTCGGCTTCGAGTTGATGGAGGGTGTTGAGGACGCCGAGGTAGACATCGCCGTTGGCTTCCAGAAATTCTTCCCGACCATCGAAGGACATGCGGCCGTCGCCGGCATAGCCGCCGGTGGGCAGGGCAGCGAAGAGCAGCCGGGCGCGTTCGCGTGCCATGTGAGCCGCGCTCTGGACCGCGCCGCTGAGGGCCTTTTTGGAACGAAGCAGAAGGTCGACGTCGCGGGCCAATTCTTCAAAACGGACATTGCTCAGGTTGATGCCGAAGTAGTTGGAGGCCACGTCTTCTAGTTCGTGAGCTTCATCGAAGATGACCGCTGCTGCGTCAGGCAGGACGCCGATGTCGGGTGCGCCCGGGGCGGCCTGGCGAAGGCTGAGGTCGGCGAAGAAGAGATGGTGATTGACGATGATGATGTCGCTCTCTTGCGCGCGGCGACGCATCTCCGTGACAAAGCAGCGCTGGAAGTCAGGGCAGGAGCTACCCAGGCAGGCCTCGGTGCGGGCATCGAGCTTGGCCCAGAGGGGGCTGTTCTCGGGCAAATCGTCGATCTCGGCGCGGTCCCCGGTGTCGGTGGTCTTCTCCCAATTGGCGATCTGATGGAACTGGTTAATTTCCTCGAGACCGTTAAGGATAGGCTGATCGCGCAGCGCGTAGAGCTTGTGCCGGCAGAGGTAGTTGGCGCGGCCTTTCATGTAGGTGACACGGAGGGGACCGAGCAGCGATTCGAGAAAGGGAATGTCTTTGAAGAACAGCTGTTCCTGAAGATTTTTGGTGCCGGTTGAGATGATGACGCGGCGGCCGGTACGCAGAGCGGGCAGCAGGTAGGCCAGAGTTTTGCCGGTGCCGGTGCCGGCCTCGACGATGAGGTGCCGGTTCTCTTCGAGAGCGCGTTCGACGGCTTTGGCCATCTCCAGTTGGCCGCGACGGAATTCATAAGGCAAGCTGGAGCGCGAGAGCACGCCTCCGGGCGCGAAGAAGTCGTAGAGCGACGGCAGAGAGGAAGCGACCTGGGTAGGCGTGGAGGACACTCGGGAGACCTTACTCCCTATAATAGACAAGCGCAGCCCAGGATTGGACACGCGGGCGTGGGTCAGTCCCGCAGCGCGGAATGAGCGAGTCCCCCGTTGAAACTAAGCAAACGCGCCCCGAAGCGACCAGGCAGAAATCCGAAGAAATATACAGGTCCCAAGGGTGACACCTCCCCGAAGGATCGCAAGAAGACCTCGGCGCCTGCGCGGCCCGCGAAGCAGAAGTCGAATTCGCCAGGACATCGCAAGCCTAAGCCGGGAGCGGCGGCCGCGTCTGCAGCGAAGCCGGCGCTGAAACCCAAGCCGGTGGTGCGGGAGCGGCGGCGGCCGGAACCGGTCGAGTATGACGAACAGCGACGCGCAGAGCCGGTGGAGTATGAAGAGACGCAGATTCGGGAGGCTCCGCAGCCGACGACGCTAGTCGCGCACCCTGTGAATCAGCCGACGGTGGCGCCTCTGTTTGCCATTTGCGGCAGGCCGAATGTGGGGAAATCCACGCTGTTTAACAAGCTGACTGAGTCGCGGCGTTCGATCGTGGGCGACGAGCCGGGCATCACGAGAGATCGCATTTACGGCGAGGTGCATTGGGAGGGCAAGGTCGCGCGGGTGGTGGATACGGGCGGCATTGTTCCGGATGATGAAGCGCTGATTCCGGCAGAGATTTATCGGCAGGCGCGCATTGCGCTGGAAGAAGCCGAATGCATCGTGATGGTGGTGGACGGGCGAACGGAGCTGGCTTCGCCGGATTTTGATCTGGCGAAGGCGCTCTTGAAAAGCGGCAAGACGACGCTCCTGGCGGTGAACAAGATCGATACCGAGGAGATGATCGCGGCAGCGGAGAATTTTCGCCGCCTAGGCTTCAAGACGATCGTGCCGGTATCAGCGGAACACAGTATCGGATTCGGCGATCTGCTGGACCTGGTGTTCGAGAATCTGACGTTCCCTGAGGCGGCTGCGCCGGCGAGTGAACCGGTGGAGCCCGAGTACCTGGGCACACCCGCGGTCGAGGGCCTCGAAGAAGAACGTCCGCTGCATCGCTCGCATGGTGCGTTTGAACTGCAGGAGACGAAGGTTGCGATTATCGGACGACCAAACGTGGGCAAGTCCACGCTGTTGAATGCGCTCACGGGCAGTTCGCGGGCGATCGTGTCCCCGATTGCCGGGACCACGCGCGATGCGGTCGATGAGGTGATGGAGTTTCAGGGATCGCAATTTCGGTTTGTGGACACAGCGGGCATTCGACGCAAGGGCAAGACCACGGAGATGGCGGAGAAGCTCTCGGTAGTGATGGCGATTCGTCACCTCGAAGCGGCCGACCTGGCGCTGCTGATGATCGATGCGACTGAAGGCGTAACCGGGGCGGACGCGACGATTGGCGGCTACGCGCACGAGAGCGGGCGTTCCGTAATCATCGTCATCAACAAGTGGGACCTGGTGACGACGGCGCGGACAGACGGCAAACCTCCGGCGGATCGCGTGGTGTACGAGGAGCAGGTAAGGCGCGCGCTGAAGTACCTGAGCTACGCACCGGTGGTGTTCATTTCTGCGTCAGAGGGCAAGAACCTGAGCCGGGTGCTGCAACTGGTGAAGAGGGTCGCCGCGGAGCGACGCAAGCGAGTGACGACGGGACAAATGAATCGCTTCCTCGAGCGAGTGGATTTTGAACGCGCCACGGTGCCGATGGCGAAACGGCTGCGCATTTACTACATGACGCAGGCTGCGGTCGCGCCGCCGACGTTCGTGTTGTTTGCGAATCGGCAGATCAAGCTGCACTTCTCGTTCGAGCGATTTCTCGAGAATCAGATTCGGGAGGCGTTCGGATTTGAAGGCTCGCCGATCTGGTTCAAAGTGCGGGCGAGAAACGAGCAGAGAGCGGAGTAAGGGCGCCCGTTTTGGGCTCCTGTCCCGTTTTGAAACCGACGTAACCTCGCTTGTCGCTTTGCAGTGCGCGCCGGGACAACCCGTGTTCCGAGGCGAGATAAAATCGTACTGTTCTCCAACGACACAGAGCTTTTCCGGGCCTCCCCTGCTTTGGCTTGATTGGCTGTTTTTCCGCACAGTTTTCCCTGTGGAGACCGATGAGTACGTGCACGCCTAGTTACCGGCTGGACCTGACGGAGGAGCAACTGGTGCTGCTGGTGGCCATGCTGGGCGTGGCGCTCGAAGATGCGCCGATGTCCCCTGCCCCAATGCACAGCGACGACATTCTGCACGTGATGCGGTCACTTGCCCGCGTGGTGCTGGCGGTGGACTTGCCGGGCGAGTTGCGGGAGATACTCGGACCGGCGCTCACTCGCCTGATGGTCACAGCGGTGTCTCCGCCAAATCTGCCCGCGGGGATTCATTCGAAAAAGCATTGAAACGGGCACTGCCATTTCGTACGGCTGGTCGCAATTGACGCGGCCCCCTTCGGATCAGCGGACCTCCTCTCACCATTTCGCGAAACCTAGGGCAGCAGGATGTTGAGAGTCTCGCCTGCCTGGAGAGATTCACGGTCCGGCGGAACGATTAGGAATGCATTGCTGGCGGCGGTTGCAGCTACGTCTCCTGAGCCTTGCCAGGCCACCGCCGTGACCTGCGGCGGCAAGTTGTAGTCGAGCACTGCGGGCAGAAATCGGGTGAGCCCGGCCTTGACGCGGAGATCGGCGGCGAGTTGTGCCTGCACAAACCGCGGACCCGCGAAGGTCTGCCCAGCCAAGGCCGCGAGCAACGGCTCGACGAATAGCGCAAATGTAACCATGGTGGATACAGGATTGCCCGGCAGTCCGAAGAAGTAGCGCGTTTCGTTTTTCAGGGGCAGCCTGCCGAAGACGACCGGTCGACCGGGTTGGATCTGTGCACCGGTGAAGAAGAATTCGGCGTGGTGCGCATGCAGGACTTCTTCGACCAGGTCATAACGCCCCATCGAAACGCCGCCGGAGAAGAGCAGCAAGTCAGCGTCCAGCGAGTTCTTGATGGCTTCATGAATCGCTTCGCGCGTGTCGCGAACGATGGGAAGGCGAATGGCCTCGCCGCCGGCGTTCTCGATCTGTGCCGCGAGCGAGTAACTGTTGGAGTTACGAATCTGGTAGTCGCGGGGAGTCTCGTCGACTTCGACGAGTTCATCGCCGGTGGCGAGTACAGCGACGCGAGGGCGCGGGTAGACCTCGAGTTGCGCACATCCGCAGGAGGCGGCGACGGCGAGGTGCCGGGCTGCGAGGCGAACACCCGCTGGAAGCACGACGACTCCGGCGCGAGCCTCAGCGCCGGCGGGGACAATGTTCTCGCCTGCGCGAATAGAGCGACCGGGATTGAGCCGAAGGCGGCGGGAGGCGCCGTCGTAGGCGACATGTTCCACCATGACGACACAATCGGCATCGTGAGGAACGGGAGCGCCGGTCATGATCTCAACCGCCTCGCCGCGGGAAAGGGGCAGATCGCCCGCGGGTTCTCCGGCGCGGATCTGGCCGATGACCTGGAGGGACGCGTCTGGAAGCAGGTCGGCGGCGAGGCAGGCGAAGCCGTCGCGAGTGGAGCGACGAAACGGAGGCTGATCGCGATCGGCGCGTACGGGTTGCGCGAGGACGCGACCGAGCGCGGAGAGCAGCGAAACCGATTCGAATGGTCGAGGGAGGTTAAGCGCTTCGGCGTGTTCGCGCACGGTTCGGGCGGCGTCCGCGTAAGAGAGGATGAGGGGCTGGGATTCCACGGTTTGGATTGTAGTGGAAGGGACAAGAGTGAGGCGAAGAGGCAAGCGGAGGGCGACGAGGACTTGCAGAAGCGGAGAGCGTGCCAGGAATTCGCGGAAGGCAATTCGTCAGGAGTGACGCACAATGCAAAACGCCCGTAGACGGGTTTGTCTACGGGCGCTTAGCAGATCGGTAGCCCTCCCCCAAGTGCTACCCATTGAGAAGACTTTACCTGGGTACAGCGAAAATGCCTATACCCAGTTCGTTCGTAGAGCCGACCATGAAGTAACCGAACGCGGTTACAGATGTTGCGTTACTTCTTACCCGCCTTATAAGTGCTCTTGACAGTCTGACCCATCTCGGCGAGTACGGATTTGGCTTCGGCTGCAAACTGGCCATCGGGCGCCAGTTCGAGATACTTCTGATAGGCTTCGGCGCAACCCGGGGGCGCAATGATCTTCTGCGTCTTGGGATCGACGGAGGCCTTGTTGATCAGCGCCTGACCCTTCAAGTAGTAAGCAATCGGCTTGGAGGGATCAGCGGCAATGGCCTTGTCGGCAGCAGCGGCGGTGCCATCCGGTTGGTTGAGGCGAGAGAGAATGATCGCTTCGTTGGTGTAGTACATGCCGGCTCCGGAAGGGTTCACCTTGGCGGCGGCATCATAGGCGGCGGAGGCTTCGGGAACCTTCTGCAGATTGGCGTAGACCTCGCCGAGTGCATTGTTCGCAGAGCCTTCGACCTCGGGGTTGGGCTTCTTGCTGGCAGCGTCGAGATCGACGGCCTTCTTAAGCGAGGTCGCGGCGTCGTCGTACTTCTTCAGACCGGATTGAGCAACGCCCAACTCATACCAGAGCACACCGGCATCCGGCTTGGCCTGGGTCGCTCCCAACATCAGGGTTTCGGCCTCGGCGAAGTTTTTTGACTTATTGTCGGCGCGTGCCTGAACCAGGTTGGTATTCAGGTTCTTGATCTGCGAGTTTTCCTTGAGCACGTCGGCATTCTTCTTGCGCACATCTTCAATCTGTTTGCGCTGCTCCGGCGTCATCTTGGAGACGTACTCAGGACGGCCCATGTCATCGTCCTGCGCGGTATCGGCGCCGGCAGTGATCTTCACGTTATCGATCTGATCGAGGATCTTATCTTTGGGCGTATCGGGCCGGCGCAGCAACAGGGTGTAGGTCTCGGGCGCGATGTTATCGCCGGTGTAGTTGCCGTTCGCGTCGGTGTTAAAGGTGTACTTGGCAGTCTTACCGTCGGTGGTAAGAGTGACGATGCCATCGGCCACGTTTGCGCCGACCGGATCCTGGACGTGTCCGTGGATCTTGCCCATCTGACTGTGTGCAAGGGCCGGCATGAAGACGAGCAGCGCAGACGCCAGCACGAGGGTAATCTTCCGCATTGTGTTCTCTCCTCGGATCGTTCCACTCGGTTCGGACTCCGGTGTCAGATCCATAACAATCGTCGCGATCGCTCTGTCGTGCGGGCGATTCGCGGGTTACTGGCTAAGAGCAAGCGTGGCATAAGGGAGCGGGTCTTCGGCGCCTGCTTCTCGAAACGCCTTAAGCCTGAGAACACAGCTGTCGCATACGCCACATGCCTTCTCTTCGCCGGAATAGCATGACCACGTTAAATGGAAGGGCACGGACAATTCAAGGCCGAGCCCGACGATCTGATTCTTCCGCATATGGATGAGCGGAGTGACGACTTCGATGTCCCCGTCACGCGTGCCGGTACGAATAAGTTGCTGAAAGGCATGGTAATAGGCCGGACGGCAGTCGGGATACCCGGAGCTGTCCTGTTCGACGGCCCCGATATAAACATGATGAGCGCCCAGCACCTCGGCCCAGCTTACGGCAGCGGAGAGGAAGTGGGCGTTGCGGAAGGGAACGTAGGTGACCGGTATTTCGTTGCCGATGGCGGCCGGGTCTGGGGCGGGAGGCACGTCGATGGCAGGGTCCGTGAGTGCGGAACCGCCAATGCGTCGGAACAGGTCGGTGCGCAGGGGCAGGAACTGGCGAATGCCAAGCTGCTCAGCGACGGCCTGGGAACTTCGCAGTTCCCGCTGCTCTGTGCGCTGGCCGTAACTGAAGTGGAGCGCGTAGGTGTCGTAGTCGCGGGCGGCAAGAGCACCGCAGACGGTCGAATCCATTCCGCCGGAGAGACACACGACGGCACGAGGACGAGACAGAGTCGTGGGAGAGACATTCGGCACGACTCTATCCTATCGCTGTCGGTGGAACGATGTCGTGTCGCGGGTCACACGAGATCAGCGGACGTGCGGGGCGAAGAAGATGAGGAAGACGAGGTTGCCGGCGACCAGCAGGGCAATGGGCCAGGAGAAGACGTTCCCGAAGTTGAGCGTGTAGCCGGGACCGCTGCGGCGCTGGATGAAGAGGGCCGGGTCGGCGGGGTTGTAGTAGTAGAGGCCGAGTCGCCAGAAGGAGTCGCCGTGCTGCTCAATCTGCGGTGGCGTGAACTGGCGGATGCGGGTCCATCCGTAGATCAGGTGAACCGCGGCGAGGGCAAGGGTGGCAATCAGGATGGCGCGCGAGACGTCACGGGTGATGACCAGGTGAAACGACGGAGCGAGAACCGTGAGGGACACGGCGAGAGCTCCGATCCATCCGAGCAGTATGGATGTGCGGATGGTGTAGCGGGCCATGGGAGTGCGATTGCGTGCGGTGAAACGGAGCAGCAGGAAGATGCCCGTGCTCGAAGCGAGCAGGCCGAAACCGAGTCCGGAGAGAAAACTCGCCTGGCCAGAATCCATTGCCGTGGCAACGGCGGAAAACCCCTGGTGGCCGGCGACCATAGCGAGCATCCAGATGGCGGCGGCAACTGCGATCGGCAGAATAGCGGCGTAGAGCGGCGGCATGGCAGGTAAGCGAGACTCCAGCAGCGGGACGGAGACAGCACGTGGGGCAAAGGCGGTGGTTGTAGGCCCGGCAAGTCCCGCGGCCTGCCAGGCTAAGCCGGCGTCGCGATGCGCCCGGCCAAAGGCCAGATGAAAGGCGAGTGTCTGCACCAGCAAGGCGAAGACAAAGGACAGTTGCACACTGAGGATTGCCGGCAGGTAGAGGCCCAGGAACGCGAGCAGGGAGGCGCCCAGGCCTGCGCCCACGCGGGCGCGGTAGACGCGGGTGATGCGGCGAGCTGCGGGCGTGGAGGCGAACTCGGCAGGCAAGGTGCGGCCGAAGAAGAAGAACTGGTTGACGCGCGAGGTCCAGAGATAACACGCGGAGAGAGCCGTAAGGGCAGCGATGGAGTAAACGAAGGCGGTGGTGGAATATGGCGCGATCATGTGGTGAGCTCCCGGGTGAGACGTTCCAGTTCTCGAGTAATGGAGCCGATGGAGAGACCATCGGCGCGAACCTGTGCAATCAGTTGCCGGAGACTGCGGCTGAAGTGCTCCTCGGCCTCTGGCTGCTGTTTGGGCATTGCGCGTTCGGTGACCACTGCTCCGCGGCGGCGGCGAAGATCGAGCCAGCCTTCGGTAGCGAGCAGGCGGTATGCCTCGGCGATGGTGTTGAAATGCACGCCGAGGTCGAGGCCGAGCTCCCGCACGGTAGGGAGAGCATCACCGGGCTGGAGCACGCCCTCGACCAGCAGGGATCGCAGGCCGTCGACCACCTGCCGGTAGACGGGGATGGGCGAGTCGGGCTCGATGCGAAGTTTGGCTTCCCGTTTCATTGTTGAATGTATATATACAATGTACAAATAGGCGCCGTCAAGCTTTTGGGAGAGACTTCGAACAGAGTGGGTGGCGGCGCAGATCGGACGCACTCCCTATAATCGGGAGAGCCCGCCATGATGCTTATCCGCCCCGCACAGCCCGCCGATGCTCCGTTGATTCTCGAACTGATTCGCGAACTTGCTGCGTACGAACGGGAGCCGGACGCCGTTTTCGCGACCGAAGCCGATGTGTTGCGCGATGGCTTTGGTCCGCAGAGGTATTTCGAATGCCTGATCGCCGAGCTGGATGGGGAGCCGGCCGGGTTCGCACTCTACTTCTTTAACTACTCGACCTGGCGCGGGCGGCCGGGAGTGTACCTGGAGGACCTGTTTGTCCGGCCGGCGTTTCGCGGTCACGGGCTCGGCAAGGCGCTGTTGATAAAGGTCGCAGCCGTGGCGGTGGAGCGCGAGTGTGGGCGGCTACAGTGGCAGGTGCTGGACTGGAACCAGTCCGCGATTGATTTTTACGAGAGCCTGGGCGCGCAGTTCATGAACGAATGGCGAACGATGCGGGTGACCGACGAGGCGCTGCTGCGGCTGGCCGAGGGTGTGGGAGTGACTCGATGAGCGCGCGCATTCGCGTGATTGGCGGCGGCCTGGCGGGGCCGGAGGCGGCGCTGCAGGCAGCCAAAATGGAGGTGAACGTTGACCTGTACGAGATGCGCCCGGTGCGGATGACGCCGGCGCATGAGACCCCGGACTTTGGGGAGCTGGTGTGCTCCAATTCGTTGAAATCGGAGAGTGAGAACACGGCACCGTGGCTGCTGAAGCAGGAGATGCGGCGTGCGGGTTGCGAACTGTTGCGGTGTGCGGATGCGAGCGCGGTGCCGGCAGGGCATGCGCTGGCGGTGGACCGGGTGGAGTTTTCGCGGCGGATAGCCGAAGCGATTGAGAACGAGCCGCGAATCACCGTGCATCGCGAGGAGGTAACGTCTCTCGATCCGGAAGACGGGATCACGGTGCTGGCCAGCGGACCGCTGACCTCGGCGGCGCTGTCGGCGGAGATCGCGCGACTGACGGGGAGCGAACACCTGGCGTTCTACGACTCAATCAGCCCGATTGTGGAGGCCGACTCGATTGACAAGGGACGGGTGTATTTCGCGGCGCGATATGACAAGGGAACGGCGGACTACATCAACTGCCCGATGACAGCGGAGGAGTACGACCGGTTCTACGATGCGCTGGTGGCGGCGGAGACGGTGGAGTCGAAGGACTGGGAGAAGCTGGCCTACTTCGAGGGCTGCCTGCCGATTGAGGAGTTGGCGCGAAGGGGACGGGACACGCTGCGATTTGGGCCAATGAAGCCGGTGGGATTGCGCGACCCGCGAACGGGCAAGACGCCGCATGCCGTGGTGCAGTTGCGCTGCGAAAACCTGCGCGCCGATTCGTACAACCTGGTCGGGTTTCAGAACCACTTGAAGTATGGCGAGCAGGCGCGCATCTTGCGGCTGATTCCGGGGCTCGAGAATGCGAAGTTCCTGCGCTACGGGCAGATTCACCGGAATACTTACATCCATGCCCCCAAGGTGTTGAACGAGACACTGGCGATGAAGGCTTGGCCGACGGTGTTCTTTGCCGGGCAGATCTCAGGAGTGGAAGGGTACACCGAGTCGATTGGAACCGGGATGCTGGCCGGGCTGTACGCCGCAAAGGCCGCGCTCGGTGAGGAGATACAAACGGTCCCGCGGCAGACGGCGCTCGGTTCGCTGGTGCACTACATTACGCACGCCGAGGGCAAGAGCTTCCAACCCGCAAACATCACGTTCGACTTGCTGGTGCCGCTCGAAGAAGAGACACGCAAGCGAGTTCGCGACAAACGGGAGCGGCATCGGATGCAATGCGAGCGGGCGCTGGCGGCGTTTGAGGGCTGGTGGTCGGAGTTCTGCGTCGAGTCGGAAGAGAAAGTCGATATCTTGATGTCCACGCCGAGTGCCTGAGCCGGACCACTTGGTCGAGTTCGGTTTGGCGAGATTTGATTCCCGACTATTGGGATCCCACCCTTGCTGCGCAAGAATGGGAAACCCTTGGGTTGGCGCCACGGAGATTCTTCTTTTCGGTCGCACATGATTGCCGTACCCTCATCGAAAGCTCCGAAGGGACGGTTTCCGACTGATGCAGCCCATCTCCGCCATTGATGCAATTTCGCCGGCGTTCACTCGTATGCGGCAGGTGTTGGCTTCCCCGCCATTTCGACTTGGCACGTTTCTTAAGATCGCGTTGGTGACTACCTTCGCTGAAATTGGAGCCATCACCGTGTCGGTGCAGTTGCCAGTGCAGGCGATAACCCAGTTCGCTTCGGTGATGCGCAAGGGGAATATGCCGCATGCCGTGCAGATGACGGTCGTGGTGGGGTCGTTGGTGTTGATGGCGATGTTCGCGGTCGTTTGGCTGGCATTGGGATACGTGTTTACTCGTCTTCGCTTCGTGGTGTTCGATTTTGTGGCGAAGCGTACGACGCGGGTCGGCGACGCATGGTCGCTCTATGGGCGGCAGAGCGGGCGATTCTACGGACTGAATCTGCTGGTGCTGCTGGTGCTGATGATCGGAGTGCTCGCGGCAGCGGGGCCATTCCTGATCGGGCTGACGCGAGCCGCACAGACACATAATCCGAAGGCGATTCTGCCGCATATGCTGGCGCTTTTCGTGGGCGGGTTTGTGGTGTCGTTCGTGGTGCAGTTGGTGGATTCGGTGCTGCGAGATTTCGTTCTGCCGCAGATGGCGCTTGAAGATGCTGCCATAGAAGATGCAGGCGCCGGGTCCCTGCGAATCATGCGGGACAATCCGGGTGAAGTGATTCTGTACCTGCTGCTGAAGTTTGCTCTCACGCTGGGACTGAGCATGATATTCGCGGTGGCGCTCCTGTTGGCCGTGGCCGTGTTGGTGGTGGGTGTGGCAGGCGTGGGCTACGTGTTCTATATGCTGCTCTGGTCGGCAGGGCTGGTGGGCAGAGCGGTGGTCATCACGTATGGCGTCATCGCCGGATCGCTGCTGCTCCTGCTGTACATTCTCGGAGCGTTCGCGGCGAGCGGGATCAGCGGGGTGTTTCGCGCGGCGTACGCGGTGTACTTCTTCGGATCGCGGTATCCGCCGCTGGGAAATCTGCTGGAGCCGCCTGCGTCGCCGGTGGAGGCTGCGCCCGAGCCCCCTGTGTTGGAGCCACCGCTGCCGGGTGCGCTGCCTCTGCCTCCTCCAGTTTGGTGAGGTTGGGACGCAACGATGCGGGCGTCGCTTTCGCAGGACGAGGAAGCGCATAGGTGAAGGCTGCATGCGCGGGTGGCGGCTGCGATAGTCTGGTGTGCATGGATAAGCTGTCGCATTACGACGAGCAGGGCCAGGCGCACATGGTCGACATCAGCGCGAAGGCGGCGACCCGTCGTGAGGCTGAAGCGTCGGCGTTTGTTGCTCTCTCAGAGAAGGTGCTGGCCGCGCTGCCGGAGAATCCCAAAGGAAATCCGCTGGAGGTGGCGCGCTTCGCAGGAATTCAAGCGGCGAAGAGGACGTCGGATCTGATCCCCATGTGTCATCCGCTGGCGCTGAGTTTTGTGGAGGTGACAGCAACTGTGGTCGAGGGTGGGATCGCAATTCGCACCATCGCCGCGACCACTTCCGGCACCGGCGTCGAAATGGAAGCGCTCACCGCCGCGGCCGTAGCGGCGCTCACCGTTTACGACATGTGTAAGGCCCTGGACAAAGGCATTGCGATCCGGGAGATCGTGCTGGAGCGCAAGTCCGGCGGCAAGAGTGGCGAGTACCGCCGGAGTTAAGGCTGACTTAGGAGCCAGAGGCTCGTGACATCTTGAGCGTTCGTCGTATGGCTGACAACCCTCACTTATGACACCGCTAGACTACCTTGCCCAGGCGCGTAACACCCGGACAGGCTGGCGCGTGGAGACCGCGATTCGCGGACTCATGCACGCGCCGAACCACACGCAACCGGCTACCTAGCCAGCGCCAGGTATTCTCCAAACCACTTCTGTTCGTCTGTCCAGGACTGCGCGATGCGGAAACCGGCGCTCTCGAGCAGCCGGGTGATACTGCCGCCTGTGTATTTGTAACTGTTTTCAGTGTGAATCGTTTCTCCCCGGGTGAGCTTCACCTCAATCTCGAGCGCAGGGATCTGCACGCACTGGCCGATGAGGCTTTCGAGGTGCATCTCGATACGGGACTGCTCTTCGTTCCAGCGCGCGCGATGGCGGAAGAGTCGCAGGTTGAAGTTGCTGCCGAATTCGCGATTGATGCGGTGAAGCACGTTTTTGTTAAAGGCGGCGGTGACTCCGGCGGCATCGTCGTAGGCCTGCACCAGCACCTTGCGGTCCTTGACCAGATCGATGCCGAGCAACAGCGCGTCGCCGGGAGCGAGTTGGCGGCGCACGTCGCGCAACAACTGCTGCGCGACTGCAGGCTCGAAGTTCCCGATGCTGGAACCGATGTAGAGGACCATGCGGCGATGGCCGTCGGCCTCAATGACGCCGAGGCCTTCGGTATAGTCGGCCACCTGAGACAGAACGGTAACTCCGGGCAGATCCGATTCAATGTGCTGGCGCGCCTCTTCTAGAGCGGTGGCCGAGACATCGATGGGGTGATAGGTGACGCTGCCCTGTCGACGTACAGCGGCGCTGAGCAGCAGGCCGGTCTTGGTGGCGGTTCCGGCGCCGAGTTCAATCATGGTCAGCGAACGGGACCCGGACGCTGCCGCGATGATTTCGTCGGCATGGGCGGCAAGGATCGAGCGTTCGGTGCGCGTGACGTAGTACTCGGGCAATTCGGTGATGCGTTCAAAGAGGCGCGAGCCTTCCGCGTCATAGAACAGCCAGGGACTTAAAGTCTTCGGACGCGAGGTGAGGCCGTGATACACCTCGCTGCCCACAGGAGTCTGCGCCGCTTCGGGCAGATAGGGAAGAGATGAAGCTGCAAGTGAAACCATAACGTTCTGGGAAAACCCCCGAGGCTCTGATGTGCGCGGGTGAGATTGCGTTATCCATCTGCCAGACGCAAGCCGGAAAACTGCCAGCGGGTTGCGGCGGAGAAGAAGTTCCTATACGTGGCCCGGATGTGGGAGAGCGGAGTGACGACGGATCCTCCTCGCAACACCATCTGGTTGCACATGAATTTGCCGTTGTATTCGCCGAGCGCGCCGGGGAGCGGCTGATACCCGGGGTAGCCAATGTAGGGGCTGCGAGTCCATTCCCAGACATCACCAAACATCTGACGCGGAACGGCGGCTTGGGTTACGGCGGAGCCCGAGTCGACGCCGGGATGCAAAGCGCCGGTGTCAAAGAGATTCCCACTGACCGGGACGTTCGCGGCTGCGACCTCCCATTCCGATTCGGTGGGTAGGCGTTTGCCGCTCCAGCGCGCGAAAGCATCCGCTTCAAAATAGCTGATGTGACATACGGGGGTAGCTGCCAGTGTTACGAGCGGCACGCGTCCACGCAGGGTGAAGACGGTCCACTCGCCGGAGTCACTGTCGCGATGCCAGTACAGCGGGGCCTTCCAGTTTTGCGCCTGGACGGTGTCCCAGCCTTCAGAGAGCCAGAGTTCGGCGCGTTCGTAGCCGCCCGCCTCAACGAACTCGAGGTATTCGGCGGAACTGACTGGACGTGAGGCGAGTTGGAACGGCTCGAGGTATTCCTTATGCCGCGGCGTTTCGTTATCGAAACTGAAGCCCGGTCCTGCGAAGCCGATTTCGTGGATACCCCCCGGATAGGAGAGCCACTCGACCGGGGCGGCGGCGTGACTCGAGTCCGGCAACGGCGCTTCCAGGTACGCGGGATGGAGAGGATTCGTCCAAAGCGCGTGCTTAATGTCGGTGGCGAGCAACTCGAGGTGCTGCTGTTCGTGATTAAGGCCGAGGACGAGCCGTTCGCGTGCTTCTTCAGGCAGGCCGCGATCGAGAAAGTCCTGCATGGCGGCGTCGACGTATTCGCGATAGGCGAGGATGGCTTCCAGCGGCGGACGCGAAAAAGAGGCTCGCAGCTTCTTCTCCGGGTGTTCGGAGATGGAGTTGTAGTAGCTGTTGAAGAGCCACACGAAGTCCGGATGATAGGCGCGGTAGCCGAGCTGGTATTCGCGAAGAATAAATGTTTCGTAGAACCAGGTGGTGTGCGCGAGGTGCCATTTGCCGGGGCTGGCTTCAGCGCAGGATTGAACCATCAGGTCTTCGGCGGTCAGCAGTTCGCAAAACGAAAGCATCTGCTGCCGCACACTACAGAATTGCTGCGCCAGATCGTTGAGCGCCGCGGTGCCTGGAGTCATGTGGGGACGAACCTCCTCTTGTTAGAGACCGCTTACAGCCTGGTGTTGCTTTTAGAGGCAGAGATCCCGTTCATGGACTCAGAACTTTGGCGTGACAATTCCTTTTAGACTCAATTTTCACGAAGGCGCAATCTTCTCGTTTAATGCGCGTTGAAGAGGCGGGCGAGGGCATAGGCAAATCCGGCTGCGACTCCGCCAATGAGCATGGTTTGCACGCCGCTGCGGACCATGCCTGCGCCGGTAAGGCGACCCTTGACGCCACCGAAAACGAGTAGGGCGGCAAGGGTGATGACGACGGAGATCCAGAGCGCGTTCATCGGATTGGAGGCGAGCATGTAGGGCAGGAGAGGAATGAGGCCTCCCGCGATATACGAGAAGGCTATGGTGGAGGCGCTGCGGCTGGCGCGGCCCTTCTCCTGCTCTTCGAGGCCGAGTTCAAAACGCATCATGAAATCGACCCAGGCCTTGGGGCTGCGCTTGAGGGCTTCGAGCACGGAGCTGCTCTCGGATCGCTGGACTCCATACTGCTCGAAGATTTCGTAAATTTCTTCTTCCTCGTCGCGAGGACGCTCGACCACTTCGCGCTCTTCCCTGTGGCGTTCGCTGGCGTAGTGTTCCGCATCGCCCCGGGCAGCCAGATAGCCACCAAGACCCATGGCGATCGAGCCGGCGGCGATCTCGGCGAGACCGGCGAGGACGACCAGGTGCATGGGGTTGGCGACGCCGCTACTGTTGACCACTCCAGAGAGGCCGGCGGCGAGGGCAAAAGGGACGGTGAGACCATCGGACATACCAATGACGACGTCGCGAACCATTTCGCTCGATTCAAAATGGCTCTCGGTGTGGGAATGCGCGTGGTCGTGCATGGAGGGAAGTTTACCTTACCGGCTGTTTCGTCCCAGCAAAGGTGGATGGCGACGCCGAGCGGAATGGACTGCGTCCCAGAAGAGGGAGCCTTCGTCTAAGGAAAAGAAACCAGCCTGGATTGAGCGACGCATTCTGACTGCTGGGTTGGATTCATTGGAGAAGACAGAACGATGAAAGCCCGCTGGCTGCAGTCTCGTGTGGTTCCCGTCGCAATACTGGCAATTCTTGCGTTTGCCGTGTGCGCCTGGGCGCAGGAGGGTGGGCGCGAGGGCGGCGGCCCATTTGGCGGCGGGCAGGGCGTGAGGGGCACAGTCACGGACCTGTCGGGCAACGACGCGACGATCAAGACCGAAGAGGGCGACACCTACAAGGTCATCACGGGCGCCAACACACGCATCATGAAGGACCGGCAGCCCGCGAAGCTGACCGATGTTCACCCCGGAGACATGCTGTTTGTGGGCGGACAGGTGGACGCACAGGCGAAGACGGTGGGGGCGGCGTTTGTAGCCATTGTCGACGCCGAGCAGGTCAAGAAAATGCGCGCCGACCTGGGCAAGACCTGGGTGGCGGGAAAGATCACCGCGATCAATGAGACCAACATCACGGTCCACCGGGTGGACAACGCAGACCAGACGATCGCGGTCGATGAGAACACCTCCTTCCGCAAGCGCCGCGAGAGCATCACCATGGCGGACATCAAGGTTGGCGACCAGATCACGGCTCGGGGACAGGTGAAAGACGGCGTATTCGTTGCAGCGGAGTTGGGCGTGGGTGGACGCGGCATGATGGGTGGCGGTGGCAGGCGCGGTCCCGGCGGAACGGGAGGCGGGCCGGGCGGTGCGAATGGTCCGGATCAGGGGCCGGGAGGAACTGGTGCTCCTCCTGCTGACGGACCGAAATAGCGCGAATTCCCCGCCTCGGGCTACCTGTATCCGGCTTCGACAACGTCTATTCGTCTCGTGAGCCCGACCTTGATGGTGCGGCCGCTTAGGAAACGCCACACTGGAAACATTAAAGCTGGGGATGCTGCCTTGAGTCGTCGGAAAACCATCGTTCGTCTGCTGCACCGTGGACTGAGGTCCATGGGCGTGCTGGTGTTGGGTGGCAGCGTGACGCTGGCGCTGGGGCAGAGTTCGCAGACGCCCAGCACGCAGATTGAGGCGCAGCCCAGTCCGGTTCCGAGTGCGCCGCTTCCGACTGCGGCCGCTTCCCTGCCCAGTGCGCCTGCTGCTGTAGCCGGAGGAACGGTGCACGGGACGGTAAAGGCGGGCAGCGTACCCTTGCCGGGCGTGAGTGTGACCGCCACCAACACGTTGACCGGGAGCAAGTACACCACCACCACCGACATTAGCGGCGCATACGCAATGGCCATTCCTAAGAATGGGCGGTACGTGGTGCGGGCGGAGTTTTCGGCATTTGCACCGGTAACCAAGGAAGCGCTGCTGAATGCGACCGCACGCGACCAGCAGGCGGATTTCGCGATGGTGCTGGCCTCGCGGCAGAGTCTGCAGGACCAGCGGCAGGAAGGCGGAACGAACGGCAGCGCCTTGCGCCAACTGGCCGGAGGCGCGCAGAACCTGAATCTGCTGGGAGCAGCGGCGGGCCTGATCGACGCAGGTACGGGCGGTGGCAACACCGGCGCGCAACTTCCTTCCGTTGCGAACAACTCCGATTTCGCAAACGATTCGGTCGCGGTGAGCGGACAGAGCGCGACGACCAGCCCCTTCGCGGGGATGAATGGCGACCAGATTCGGCAGAATTTTGAAAACCAGCAACAGCAACAGGCGCTGTCACAGATCCCGGGACAGAACGCGAATGGCGGCGGGGGGTTTGGCGGCTTTGGTGGTGGAGGCGGCGGCGGATTTGGTGGATTTGGACGGGGTGGCGGTGGTCGCGGCTTCAACTTCCGCAACCTCAAACCGAACCAGCCGCACGGCGCGGTCTACTGGAACGGCGGCAACTCCGCGCTCGATGCGAAACCTTTCGCGATTCGCGGACAGGATCAGACGCAGCCGGGCTACAGCTCCAACCGCTTCGGATTTACGCTGGCTGGCGCGCCTTATGTGCCCAAGCTGATGAAGGCGCCGAGCAGCAAGGATTTTTTCTTCATCAACATGTCGGGGCAGCGATCGTCTTCGCCGTACGACCAGTATGGGACCGTGCCGACGGTGGCGGAGCGGGCGGGCGATTTTTCAGGATTGACGAATTCGCAGGGGCAGCAGATCACGATTTACGATCCTGCGACAGGATTGCCGTATCCCAACAACACCATCACTGGCGGGATCAGCCCACAGGCACAGGCTCTGCTGGCGTATATTCCGGCGCCCAACCTGCCGGGGACCACGCAGAACTATCACCGCCAGACGACCGAGGGCAGCAACACGACGACCATCGGAGCGCGGCTGGTACACAACTTCGGGCCGGGCGGGAACAACTCGATTCCGGCGATGATTGCGCAGTTTATGGGCGCGGGCGGGAGCAAGGGGCTGCACCAGAACCTGAATGCCAATTTTAATTACAGCCACGCGGCCAGCGATGTGATCAGCTTTTATCCGAGTCTTGGTGGCAAGCAGCAGACACACCAATATTCATTGGGCGTGGGGTACACGCTGGGGTACGGCAGATTGAACAACAATTTCACGGTGAACTGGAACCGCACTGGATCGGATCTGCGGAACTTTTTCACCGGCACGACCGATGCTGCGAGCCAGGTTGGGATTCTGGGACCGGGAGGTACTCAGCTCAATGCCGACCCGCTGAATTTCGGGCTGCCGAACCTGGTGCTGAACCAGTTCAACGGATTGAATGAGACACAGCCGAACTTCCGGACCAACCAGACGATCGCGTTGTCGGAGTCGAGTTCCTGGAGCCATGGCAAGCACAATGTGCGCTTCGGCGGAGACATTCGGCGCGTGCACCTGGACTTGCTGGGTGGGACCAACACGACGGGGAGCTTCTACTTCACCGGCCTGTTTACGGAGCAACCGGGCACGAGCCTGAACGCGTTTCAGCCGAACTCGGGATCGTCGTTTGCGGATTTTCTACTGGGGCTCCCGCAGGAGTCCACCATCCAGGCGCCGCAGAAAAAAGCTTACATGCGCAGCAACACGTGGGACGCCTACCTGCAAGATGACTGGCGTGCGACTTCGCGATTTACCGTCTTGGCGGGATTGCGCTACGAATATTTCTCGCCCTATTCCGAAAAATACGACCGGCTTGCCAACCTCGATCACTCGCCGGATTTCTCGTCTGTAGTGGCGGTCTACCCGAACAGCACGGGCCCGTACTCGGGCAAGTACCCGCGTTCGTTACTGACGCCGGATCGCTCGACGATTTCGCCACGGGTGGGCTTCGCGTTTCGTCCGTTCCAGAATACGGTGTTGCGCGGCGGGTATGCGATCAACTACACGACCGGGCAGTATGCGGGATTCATTCAGGACCTCGCGTATCAGCCGCCGTTTGCCAACGTGCAGACGAACGAGGTGACGCAGGGTGCGGCGATTTCGCTGGCAAATGGCTTCCCTGCCCCGCAGACGATTGGTAACTATGGCGTGAATAAGAATTACCGCCTGCCATATGTGCAGGTGTGGAACCTGGACCTGCAGCGCACGCTGCCATTGGGGATCGTATTGAACGTGGGGTACAACGGCGCGAAGGGGACGCGGTTGTCGATCGTGGATGCGCCGGGTCGATTCGGCAACTCGTCCGCGAGCGGCGTGCTGTTCAACTACGAAGATTCGCTGGCGTTTTCGAACTTCAATGCGCTGGCGGTGCGGGCACGCAAGCGGCTTCAGAATGGCGTCTCGATGGGAGCGACGTACACCTATTCGCATTCCATCGACAACGCTTCTTCTGTGGGTGGCACTTCGACCATCGTTGCGCAGAACTGGCAGAACCTGCTGGCGGAGGAGAGCAATTCCAGCTTTGATCAGCGGCATGTATTCAAGGGCGATGCGATGTACGAGTTACCGTTCGGGCCGGACAAACACCACCTGAGCAGTGGCAGCTGGGCATCGAAGGCGCTGGGCGACTGGAACGTTTCGAGCAGCTTCAATATTTCGTCGGGGCTGCCGCTGACACCCAGCATCGCGGCCGCGGTCTCCGATGTTGCGCGAGGAACGGCGGGCTCGTTGCGTCCGAATCGCGTAACGGGAACTTCGATCACCACAGGTGGCGGCACGCGAGACCGCTGGTTCAACACGAGTGCGTTTTCAACGGACTTTGCGCCGGGCCAGGAGTATGGAACAGCGTCGCGCTTTTCCATCCGGGGACCGGGCACCGTGGATTTAAATATGTCTTTGTCGAAGACGTTTCAATTTGGAGAGACGCGCGGATTGGAGATACGGGCCACTGGGTCGAATGCGCTGAACATTGTGCAGTACTCGGGCGTGAACACGCAGTACGATTCGCCGGCGCTGGGGCAGGTAACGTCGGCGCGGAGCATGCGGCAGATCACGATGATGGCGCGGTACCGGTTCTAGGAGATGAGAGTGCGAGGCGCGGCGACACATCGACGGGGCAAAAGAACGGGCATCGGCCGAGGCTGGTGGGTCGCTTGCGTGGCCGCGGCGCTGTGCGCGGGACACTCGTTCGCGCAGCAAGCGTCCCCTGCGCAGCAGACGGCACCCAGCGCGCAAAGCACGGCTACGCAAAGTCAGAGCGGGCAGAGTCAAGATCAGGGCAGTCCCGGCACATTCACGCTAAAGGTGAACAGTGACCTGGTATTGACGAACGTGGTGGTGCACGACAAGAAGACCGGCGCGATGGTGAAGGGTCTCACGGAGAAGGATTTCACTGTACTCGAGAACGGAAAGCCGCAACAGATCACCAGCTTCGATTTCGAGAGCGTGGACCAGGCGACTCCGTTGAACGAAGCGACCATCAGCGGTAAGGCGGGATCGCTGGTGTTGGGGAAGAACACCGTCGCGACCGGAGAGCAGCTTCGCGACCACCGGCTGATCGTCTTCTTCTTTGACCTGGTGTCGATGCAGCCGGAGGACCTGGACCGTTCGGTCGAAGCGGCGCGGAACTACATCAACAAGCAGATGCAGGCGGCGGACCTGGTAGCGCTGGTGTCGCTCAATACTGGATTGTCGATCGATCAGGATTTCACGGCGAACAAGCAGACGCTGCTGCTGGGGGTGAGCCGGTACAACGGATCCCAAGGCCAAGGCATGCAGCAGGGCGCCACCAGCACGACTAACCAGGTCGAAGACACGAGTTCCTTCACCGCAGATGAGAGCGAATATAACGACGTGAATACGGATCGCGAACTCTACGCGATCGGGAGTATTGCGAAGTCGCTGGCGTATATCAATCAGAAGAAGTCGTTGCTGTACTTTTCTGGCGGATTGACGCGCGACGGGATCGAGAACCAGGCATCGCTGCGGAGCGCGGTCAACTCGGCTGTGCGGGCCAACCTTTCGATCTACAGCGTGGACACGCGAGGGCTGCAGGCGATCTCTCCCTTGGGCGACGCGACGACCGGGAGCATTCGAGGGACGGGCAGTTTTAACGGAGCTTCGCTGCAAAACAATCTCGATGCAAACTTCAGTTCGCAGGAGACGCTGGCGACGCTTTCGTCGGATACGGGCGGGAAGGCCTTCTTCGATTCGAACGATTTTGCGCCGGCGTTTCAGCGCATTCAGCAGGACACATCCGCTTACTACGTGCTGGGGTTCCGGTCTTCCAGTCCAGTGCGGGATGGGCGCTATCGCAAGTTAAGCATCAAGATCAACCGCAGTGACGTGAAGCTCGAATATCGGCCGGGCTACTACGCGCCGGCGGATTATCAGCACTCGAACAGGGAAGATCGCGAGCGGCAACTGCAAGAGCAGCTCTCAAGCGATCTGCCGGCGACCGACGTGGCGGTGTACCTGCAGGCACTCTATTTCCGGCTGGATGAATACCGGTTTTTTATTCCAGTGTCGATCGTGGTGCCGGGCTCGCAGATTCCCTTTGTGAAGGGCGGCGGCGACCGGGAGAAGGCGACGCTCGACATCATCGGCGAGGTGAAGGACGGACAGGGGCGCGCGATCGGTGACGCTCGAGAGACAGTCAAGCTGGCGGTAAACCAGGCGCAGCAGGTGGAGCGGAAGAACATCCAGTATTCAACCGGGTTCACCCTGCCCGTGGGCAAGTATCACCTGAAGTTCGTCGTGCGGGAGAACGAAACGGGGCGCATGGGTTCCTTTGAGACGGACATCACGGTGCCGGATCTGCGCAAGAGCCCGCTCAAGCTGAGTTCGGTAGTGCTGGCGAGCCAGCGCATCCCCAACAGCAGCAAGAAGACTGAAAGTCCGCTGGTGCGTGACGGTTTGGAGATGGTGCCCAACCTGCCGCACGTCTTTCGCCAGGACCAGCATTTGTATTTCCTCTACGAGGTGTATGCCCCGAGCCACGCAACGGGACCGGCTTCGGGTGGCGAGCCGGGCGCCGGAGCCGCCAAGCCGGTGAAGAATGCGAAGGCAGCGGTGCGGGTGCTGACGAACATTGAATTTTTGAATGGCGCGACCAAGGTCTTCGAAACACCACTGGTACAGGCGACAGAGATCAACGTGCCGGGACGAGACGCGGTGTCCTTCCAGTTTGACGTTCCCCTGGCGCAGCTGAAAACAGGCCTGTATACCTGCCAGGTGAACGTGATCGACGACGCGGGCGGGAGCTTCAGCTTTCCCCGGACTGCGCTGCTGATCCGTGATGCACAGGCCGCCAATGTTCCTTCCGGTGCGACGGGCGGAGTTCCTCCGACAGGGCAAGCAGCAAAATAATGCTGTGCCTCCACCAACACCTTTATTGATCCTGTAGGAACCCAATACCTCCGAATCAGAACCTGGCGGGCAACCTGTTTACTTTCTTAGCACACTTACTACGTGCTACTGATCATCCATCTGCCTGAGCCGTAATCAGTTGCCGGCACTGTGAGATCAGTGGAGCAGGGCAAGCTTTCGGAGGCGCAATGCGCAAAGTAGAAACACGTTCAGGAATCAAGTGGATGGGGCTGGGAATCTGCTGCCTCATGTTGTTGTTAAGCTACGTGCCGGCCGCCATGGCCCAGTTCAATGCGAGCTTATCTGGAACGGTTACAGATACAAGCGGCGCGGTGATCCCGGGCGCGCAGGTCACGTTGAAGAACAAGAGCACGCAGGTGACGCAGAATGCCACCTCGTCGGGCGAGGGTTTTTATCAGTTCAACTCGCTTCCGCCGGGGAACTACTCAGTGAGTGCGACTGCGCCAAACTTCAAAACGGCGACCTTTGACAACGTTGCGGTAGTTGGCGAATCGCCGCGCAGCCTCGACGTGAAGCTTGCGACCGGCGGAACTACCGAGACGGTCACGGTCAATGCAAACGATATTCCCCTGTTACAGACGAACGACGCCAATGTGGGCGGGACGATCGACAGTGAACAGATACAGCGCGTACCGACCGCAGGTCGCGATCCATACGAGCTGATTCGCACGGCTCCTGGAATCACCGGCGATGCCGCACGCAGCGGGACGGGCGCTTCTGTCTTTCTGCCGAACGGCGGCGGACCGGGACAATCGAACTCCGGCATCTTCCAGACAGAAAACCAGATCCAGATCAGCGCGGCCGGACAACGGACGGCAGATAACAACTTCACCATCGATGGCGTCAGCGTGAACAGCCTGGGCCAGGCGGGTGCGGCGGTGGTCACTCCGAACGAAGAGGCCGTGGGGTCAATGACGGTGGTGTCGACGTCGTTCTCTGCCGAAGATGGCAGAAACAGCGGCGCGCAGATCAAAGTCGTCACCAAGAGCGGCACGAATACATTCCATGGCGGGCTGAACTTGCAATACGATGAGCCGGGGCTGAACGCCTATAACCATTACGGCGGGCCGAATGGCCAGAGGCCGCTGCGCGTGCAGAACAAACAGCGGGACTACGCCGCGTCGATCGGCGGCCCAATCGTCAAGGACAAGCTGTTCTTCTTCGTCTCGTTCGAAGGGTTCACATCGGCTAACACCAGCTTTCCCTCGCAATTCGTCGAAACGCCGGAGTATCGTCAATTTGTAACATCATCGCGACCGGGAAGCATTGCCGCGTCGATTGTGGGCGCTGCCGGTGGGACGCCGAGAATCCGGAATGTGCTGCCGGTCGATTGCAACACTCCGGTGGTAATCACGCAGCCTTGTGCTGCAGTGGGTGGCGGGCTAGATTTGGGTTCGCCGACCGGAGCCACCGGGACATATGTGCCGCTGAGCATGGCCTCGAGCGGAGGCGGACTGGACGGAATTCCGGATGTGCAATACGTGCAGCTGATTCAGCCGCAACATAGCCGCGGCAAGCAATACAACGCGCGCGGGGACTGGTACGTGACACCGCACGACCAACTCGCGGGCACGGTGTACTTCACCAAGCTCGATAACTACACGCCCAGCAGTGCGACGGGCTCGCGCCTGTATGCGGACATTCCATTCAAGCCGCTGAACTCGGCAGCTACTCTGATCTACATTCACACCTTTGGTCCTACGCTGATTAATGAGTTGCGCGCGAATGGCACGCGATTCGCAGATAACGGAATCAAGGATTCTCAGGGTGTAGTGAATTGGGGAGTGCCGTATATCAACATCCAGAACATGCCCTTCGACTCCATCAATGACATCAACTTCGGCACGAGCCAGTCGTCGACTGCACCAGCCATCTTCGCCGAGAACACGTACGAACTCCGCGACATGGTGATCAAGACATTCGGCTCGCACACACTAAAAATCGGAGCCGAGTACCGCATCGAGCAGGACAACAACAACCTGGCCGGCGCTTCGCGTCCGGTGTATGCATTTGGCGGCATCTGGAACTTTGCCAACGACACACCGATCTTCGAAGCGATTACGGTCGATCCGAACACGGGCGGCATTCCGAACGCGCGGCGCTATCTTGATGATCACTACATCGGTGCGTTTGTACAGCACGACTGGAAAGTAAATTCGAACCTGAGCTTCAATGCCGGATTGCGGTGGGAGTACTTCGAGCCGCTGTATAACAAGGGTTTCAACATCAACTATCCCAACCTCGGCACAACGCCCGGTCGGGAGTTGATCGACGTCTCGCTCACCCCACACAACCACCTCTGGAAGCAGGAGTTTCACGACTTCTCGCCGAAGGTAGCCTTCGCATACACGCCGCCCATGTTCAATAACAAGCTAGTAGTTCGCGGCGGATTTGGCATGGCGTATAACCGCCTGGCGGCTGCGCTCTTTGATCCGGCGGTGGAAGATGGTCCTGGGTATTTGAATTTCGGTATTTGCTGTGGAACGGCCGCGACGGACTTTGGAAAGCCGTTTGTCGGCGGCCAGATCCAGTACGAGCAGGGATCGAGCACATCGCCCTTCAGCTACGCGCCCAATGCTGCGTTGGCAACAGGCGTGAACTCGCGGGGGTTGCCGAACAATGGTGCGGCGATCGAAGTGTATGGAGCATATCCCAAGACCAACACACCCTACAGCTATCTCTATTCGCTGGAGGTGCAGCGGCAGTTACCGAAGCAGTTCACGCTCACGGCGGGATACCAGGGCAGCACGGGCAGACACTATTCCCGGTTGGTGAATCAGCAGTTTGTCTATGCGACCAACGTGGGCGGAGTGAATACACCCTTCGGCAATGGCGCCTACTTCGCGCAAAACGATTCGAATCAGTATTACAACGGTGGGAACCTTCACATCACCAAACGCTTCAACCAGGGATTCACCCTGGATGCGACTTACACTTACTCGAAGAGCATGGACCAGGTCTCAAACGGGGACTCGGCCAACGCGAATGCAAACCAGACCGACCCTGCACATAACAATACAGAGCTTGGGCCATCGGACTACGACACGCGCCATCGCTTCACGGGAACTGCGCTGTGGGATCTGCCGAAGATCCACACAGATAAGGGAATCGTGAATACGCTGGTGAATGGCTGGCAGATCAACGGGATCTACACTTTCCACACAGGATTTCCGTTTACGCCAGTTACGTTTGCTTTGCACGGAATTCCAACTGTACCGAACGCTGCTACGATTGGCCCGGTGCGTCCGCTGGCCTATTTTGGAGGCGTGCACACCAGCTGCTCAAACAGCCCCTACATCACCGGTTCGGATGTTACGAATCGTGGAGCGTCGGGAACGGCGGGCGGCACGAACTCCTTCAACATCACGCCTCCAGCGGGTGGAGCGGGAACGCCTCCGGGCATTGGCCGCAATTCGTTCCGTGGGCCTTGCTACCAGGATGCCGACCTGGGCGCCGCCAAGCAGTTCGCCTTCAGCGCATTTGGGCATGAGGGTTATCTGCTGCGGCTGCAGGCGAACTTCTACAACGCGTTTAACAAGCTCAACCTGACTCCGTTTACCAACGGGAATGGGAACAGCGGCGCGTTGATTGAGTCGCCGAACTTTGGTATCGCACAGAGTGCAGACGCAGGGAGGGTAATCGAGTTTGTCGCTCGATTCCAATTCTGACGAAGTAACGACGCAAAACAGAAGGGGAGCCATCGCGGCTCCTCTTTCTTTTGACCTATAAACGGTTACGTATAGTCTTCATCCACATTGCGATACGGGCAATGACGGCAACCAGAGTTACAGCATTCGCCTCGCTTGAGGTGATAGGCCTCAGTAAAGACGACATAGGGGCCTTCGAAGTAGTAGTCTTCCCCTTCGATGAGCGAGTCAGTCGGGCTGCCGCTTTCGGAATTCGGCTCATCCGCCATAGGCCAACCCTTCTTGCTGCGCGGCAGTCCGGGGTAACACAGAGAGGATTGGCGACGCGGTTGACAGGGCAGAAGACTCCGGCGCATTGCAGCCCGAAAACGTCACGGTCTTGCCGGGAACGGCGGATACCCGCTCTCCGGGGATCACGACTCCTACGAGGTTGAGCGGATCTGCCGCAGCGACGGTTACAGTTGCGGCGAGGTCAGGGTTGGATCCCAGTTCGCGAGACAAGGAACGCAGCGACTCGACAGCTTCGGGTAGCGCGAACTGCTCGCCACCAAAGCCGGAGAGAAAGCGACCACCGCGGATTTCCCCGCGCGCCTCGAGGCGCCGGAACTGACCCAGCAACTCGCGCCAACGGGGTATGGTCTGCTCATGTTCGAGCACGTCACGGAAGACGACACCATAGCGGCGGAGCAGCATCCAGCAGGCAGATTCAACTCGCGCTTCGTGCAGTTCGGCCTGCAGTGTGGGGGTGTCTGCCGTCTTGGGGTGATGGTGCAACAGGGACCAGCGCCCCGACGGGTTGCGCTTTTGCGCGGCTCTTGCGTTGGGTGGCGTGGCATAGGCCGCCTTACGGCGCGGATCGATGAGCACGCGCAGGCTATCGAAGCCATCGGCTGTTACTAGCCCTGCGGCGACCAGTTCCCAGAGCGCGCGGCTGACATCTTCCTGCGAGGCACCGAACATTCTGACCAGGTCGCCGAGGAACATCGCTCCGGAGTCGGCCAACCGCGAACGCACCCGGAGAGCGAGTTCGCTGAGACATGCCTGGAGAGAGGCTTCCGGAATTTGTCGCTGTTCGAGGCATAAATCCATCCAAAGAGCCTCGTCGCGCACAAAGAACGTGACCGGGGCCATACTGGTGGGCACCACCCGCTTGGGTCCGCCGCTCTCGATCGAGGAGAAGGCGGGATGCGGTGAAATGCGTCCCCATCCAACTGCCCCGGTAAGACAGAGCGCGTCAAGCCAACGCGGATCGTAGCCGGCAACCCGCTGCGGTAAGAGGCAGCGTTCCCACTCGATGGCGGGCGACTCAAAGCCTTCGAGTCCGCGCAGCGCTTTGAGCAGACCTTGTTCGCCGGTGAGCTGCGTCTGGGGAGCGACATGTTGCCAGCGCAAGAGCCACTGCAGGAACACCGCGGGCGTGACCGGCTCGATCTGCTTGCGCAGCGCGCCCAGGGTGCGCTTATGGATGCGCTGCAGCAACCTGCGCTCGCACCACTCAACATCTTCGTCGCTGATCTGTGCGCCAGGAGCGGGGCGACTCTCAAAAACTCCGCGAAGGATAGTGCCGCTCATCTCCATGCGCAGCAGGGCTTTCCAAACTTCGCTCGCGGCGAGGCCGAGTACCGAGCCAAGGCTGCGGGCGGTGACCGGCCCAAGAATGCTGAGCCATCCCTGCACGGTCTTGCGGACGACGTCCTCCGTTGTAAGTGGCTGCGAAGCGGCAGGAGCAGACACAGGAGGCAGATGCTGCGCCAGGCTTAAATCGGGCCACAGTAGACGGAGGTGCTCGACTCGTTCCGCGGCGACAATGTAAGTGCGACCATTCACGCTGGCACAGGTGGCACGGTCCTGAGTTCGCAGGCGCTCAAACATGAACGGCCAGTGGCGAGCGCGAGGCTCAGCGGCGATTTCTGCGGGAACAATGACTAACTGGCACAGTATGTCGTGTAACTCGTGGTCGTCGCGCAGGTCGGGCCAGCATTCGTCGCGAACATCCGCAATGGCCGCAGGATCGAGCCGGCCTGCTTCGCCCAGCAATGAGTCCGGCACCATGCCGCGCATGTTCACGGCACGCGCGCGGCGCTCTTCCAGGGGAGCATCGTCGAGAAAGGCGTAGGGATTGGCATTGAGTAGTTCATGCGCGAACTGCGAGGGCGTGGTGGTATCGACGGCGAGGCAGCGGATGGCCCCAGTTCGAATGCCCGCGAGAACGGCGATCAGGCCCTCCAGGTCCATGGCTTCGCCGAGTACGTCTTTCATCACCTCGCGTACGAGTGGGTGGTTGGGAATCTCTATATCTCCTTCCACGTTTTCCTGGCACGCGGCGACCTGGGGAAAGACGGTGGCGAGCAGGTCATCGGAGCGGGTGCGTTGAATCTGTGGCGCGATGCGCTTCCCTTTTTGAAAACGTAACAGCTGCAGACTGCGACCGGCGTCCCAGCGCCATCGCGAGCGAAAGATGGGAGAGGCGAGCGAGGCCTGTTCAAGCAACTCGGTGACGGTCTGTTCCGTGAGGAACTGGAAGACATCACTCAGCGGAAAGCTGTGCTGTTCGGCGAGCGAGATGTTGAGGCCGTTATCGGTAGCGGCGGCTTGCAGTTCAAAGTTAAAGCCGCGGCAGAAGCGCTTGCGCAGCGCCAATCCCCATGCCTTGTTGATGCGGCCGCCGAAGGGCGCGTGAAGGATCAACTGCATGCCGCCGCCCTCATCGAAGAAGCGTTCGGCCACGATGGTGGTGAGGGTAGGCACGGCACCGAGGACGGCGCGACCGGCCACAACGTAGCCGATCATCTGCTCCGCACCCGCGTCGTCAACACAGCACTCCGCCTTGAGCCATGCAACTGTAGCAGCGACGGTGGCGTTCGTCTGGCTGATGTAGCCCGGCAGCAGATCGGGCGTGCGGCGGTCAATCTCCGTCCGCAACTCGGAGAGAAACTGCGACAGCTCAACGGTGCGTTGCGGAGCCTCGCCACGCCAGAAAGGCACGTTCGGCGGTTGGCCTTGTGCATCTTCGACGAGTACGCGGCCCGCACTTTCGACGCGCTGAATACGCCAACTGGTGTTGCCGAGCAGGATGATATCGCCGGGAGAAGACTCGACGGCGAAGTCCTCATCAAGGGTGGCGATCTGAATGCCTTCGGGCTGCACGATGACGGCGAAGAGCGCGGTGTCGGGGATGGTGCCACCGTTGGAGACAGCGACGGTGCGTGCTCCGCGGCGGGCCTGAATGCGGCCGTGCACGCGATCGCGGAGGAGGTACGCTCCATAGCGCCAGCGGCTGGCCTCGATGCCCTCGGTGAGCAGGCAAAGGACCTCTTCGAACTCGTCGCGCGTGAGATCACGATACGGCTGAGCGCGACGCACGACGTCAAAGAGCGCGTCTTCTTCCCAAGGCTCGGCGGAGCAGGCGGCTACGATCTGCTGCATGAGCACGTCGGTCGGCTTGGAAGGGATTTCGAGGCGGTCGAGTTCCCCGCTGTGCATGGCCTTCATGAGGGCCGCGCATTCCATGAGGTCGTCGCGAGTGGTGACGAAGAAACGGCCTTTGGGAATGGCACCGCGCCAGTGGCCGGCGCGGCCAACGCGCTGCATGCCGACAGCGATCGCGCGCGGCGAGTTGACCTGGCAGACCAAATCCACGCTGCCGATGTCGATGCCCAATTCAAGGGAAGCGGTGGCGACCAGAATGCGGATCTCGCCGGCTTTTAGTTTTCGTTCGGCTTCGAGCCGCAGACTGCGAGAGAGACTGCCGTGGTGGGCAGCCACGTTCTCTGTGCCGATGCGTTCGCCCAGCGCGAAGGCCAGGCGCTCGACCATGCGGCGGGTATTCACGAAGACCAGCGTGGAGCGATGTTCGAGAGCGAGTGCGGCGAGGCGTTCGTGAATCGAGTCCCAGATGGACATGGTCGCGACGGAGCCCAGTTCATCGTCGGGCACTTCGATGGCGATATCCATGTGTCGACGTTGGCCGACCTGGACGATTGCGACCTCCGAGCCACGCGCGCCGCCAAGAAACTCGGCTACCAGTTCGATGGGATTCTGAGTCGCGGAAAGACCGATGCGCAGCGGAGGTTCGGAGCGGCCAGTGATCCATGCACCAGGCGTGAGGCGATTTTCACCGCGAACGAGGGCGTCGAGGCGCTCCAGGGTAAGAGCAAGATGCGATCCACGCTTGTCGTCGGCGACGGCGTGGATTTCGTCGACGATCACGGTGCTTACGTGCCTGAGGTTGTTACGACTCTTCTCGGCCGTGAGGAGAATGTAGAGCGACTCGGGCGTGGTGACGAGAATATGGGGCGGCCGCTTGAGCATAGAACGGCGTTCGGCGGGCAAAGTGTCGCCGGTGCGAACCGCGGTCCGGATCTGAGGACACAGATAGCCGCGTTCCATGGCGAGGCGCTGAATCTCGGCGAGAGGGCCATTGAGATTCTTCTGCACGTCGTTGCTGAGGGCCTTGAGTGGAGAGACGTAGACGACTTCGGTCTCGGCTTCAAGGCGGCCCTCGATGGCTTTTCTGAGCAGGCGATCGATGCAGATCAGGAAAGCGGCCAGGGTCTTGCCGGAGCCGGTGGGCGCCGAGATGAGCGTGGGGCGATTCTCGAGGATGCGAGGCCAACCCTGCTCCTGCGGCTCTGTAGGCGTGCCGAATCGGCGGACGAACCATTCCTGCACCACGGGGTGCGCCCACGCAAGGCTGGGCGGAGCGGGGAACGGAACGGGTGGGTTGTCCGGCAGGGGAAGCGGAGCCAGCATCGGCCTATTCTACCGCGCTTTCGTCTGTTGTTCGCCCTTGTCGAGCGGCCCAACGTACAATTTCTGCATGTCCTCACTTACGGCACAAGACCGCGCACGGCGGATCAAGATCATCATTTTTGACGTAGATGGCGTTTTAACCGACGGAGGCATTTGGCTCTTTCCGGCGGCGGCTCCGAGCAGTTCGACGCAGGACGAGGCGCGGAAACTGGAAGGCCAGGGCGGATTTGCGATCGTCTCGACCAACATGGTAGAGGCGAAGGGATTTAGCGCGCACGATGGTGCCGGTATTTCGCTGGCGCGGTTGGGCGGGATGAAGATCGGGATCATTACGCGGCGCGTTTCAGAGACGGTTGCCTTGCGAGCGCGTGATCTTCGCATCGAGTACGTCTACATAGGGCAGGCTTACAAGATGAAGGCCATTCGCGACATTCTGGAGAAAGAGGCGATCACACTCGAAGAGATTGCTTACGTGGGCGATGACGTGATCGACCTGCCGGTGATGCGTGTGTGCGGGCTGGCCATTGCCGTGGCAAACGCGCGGCATCAAGTGAAAGACGCCGCGCATTACGTTACACCAAACTCGGGCGGCTATGGAGCGGGCCGGGATGCGATCGAATTTATTCTGAGCGCGAAAGGACTGCTCGAGACAGTCATCGAGCAGTATCTCGACGAGGGTAACCCGATCAGCGCAAGCATGGATATCGGCAAGGGTAACTCCTGAAGTTACACACGTTTGTAGCTGGTCCTGTTACGCATGCATGAACAAATAGCGCGTGTGCAGCGCAGCCAGAAAGCCTGCGCGCGAGAATGTAACTTGACAACCGTTTGTCGCCTATGGTCTCTTGCTTGGCGAACTGCGGGATACCAAGGTGGCCACCCCAAGGGCCAACGGTTAGCTCGACCATCAGCAGATCCCGAACCATCCGCTCCTTTACCCTCACCAGGAGTATCGCCATGGCAGTCGAAGTCCCACCCGAAGTAGGCGGAGTCTCGCTCCGTCCCTCGCACGCAACGAACGGCGGCATTGTCGTCAGCCAATCCGGAAGAAGGATCGGCGGAGTATCACGCAGACCCGCGCATCAGGGAGTTGCCGCTCCTGCAGGTCCGGTACCGGCGAGCCCGGCGCATGCTGATTTTATCTACAACGGCGGACCGGTGATCACCTGCCCGTTGATGTACGCGACCTTCTGGGGTCCATCGTGGACGAACAGCCCCTCAGGACTCGCAGACGCAGCGCGACTGACGCAGTTCCTCCAAGACCTCGTCAAGAGCGAGTTCATGAATGTGCTGAGCCAGTACGGCGCAGGCAGCGGCGCCGGGTCCGGTCTCTTCATGCAGGCATCGTTCCTTACCAACGTTGCCTCGTCGATTTCCGACACCGACATTCACAACTACATTCAAGGCGCAATCAATGCCGGTGCAATACCGGAGCCGCCGGCGAATAACACAACCAACGTGGTCATCATCTTTCTCGACTCCAGTGTCGCGGTGAAGGATGCCACTTTGGGAATCGCGATGTGCGAACCGGCGGGGCAAGGAGACAACGCGTTCGGTTATCACTACTTCTTCACCACCACCGCGGGAAATAACTGCTATTACTCAGTCATTCCATCGCTCGACGATACTTGCCTGAATAACAGCGGTTGTGGCGGGGGCGGATGTTCGCTGACTCTATCGCAAACCCAGGAGCAGCGGCGTACGCAGGTAGCCAGTCACGAGTTCGCGGAGATGGTGACGGACCCGCATTTTCCCAATGGCTGGTTCGGTCCATCGAGCGACGAGAACGGCGATATCTGCAACGGAGAGGCCGACTCGATCACCGTGGGAGCGAACACGTGGGATGTGCAGAGAACCTACAGTAAGGCGGACGACATCGCCACCAACGGTGCATCGTACTGCCGTGCGACGGCGCCGAGTCCCATTCCAAAGCTGAGCCCCGGACCGTCTGCGTTGACCGCAGCTATGGCGTCGGCGCAGAGGTTTGCGAACTATAAGGCGTTTCTACCATTGCCGACGATCTTCCACGATGTCAAGACCAAGGAAACCAAGTGGGACGACAAAGAAGTCGAGCGCTACGCTCATCGTTTCTTCTACCCACTGGGTCAGAATGCGATCATGGGCAACTTCGCAGCCACATTGCGACAGTTTGCCGATGTATTGGATAAAAAGAAGAAGTAACTTCAACAACTGCGGACGTCCAGCATCTGCCGGTCGTCCGCAGATTTGTTCGGAGTCGCAGTCCGCCATTGCCTGCCTTGTGCACTGCACGACCGGCGCTTAGACGTTGGCTCCTCGATTTCTATCCTGAACCATCCAGACAATTACAGCCATTAGGAAACCGCCGGGCGAGTGGTGCCTAAGAACTAGCCGGTGCACAGCGATCACTCAGACCTGGGCTCGAAAATCTCCTTAACTTCCGTTCCCTTAAGTAATTCACGGCGAAGCTCTCCCAACCTGCGGTGTGTGCTGCGTGCCTCGATCCACAGCCATGCGGCGAGCAGGAGTATGAGGATGAATGCTACCGCATGCTGCCACCACGAGAGCACCAACGCCCACGAACCTAGAGCACAGAAACAGCACGCGACGGCGTTGCCTAGCTCGAACCGGAAGCGAAGGATCAGCGTTTCCAATTGAGCTTGTCCGACGGGTGGGACTCTGAATCCGACGCGGAGAAACTCCCAACGCTGGGCCGTGTACGACTCATGACCGGGCTGCCGTTCGATGGAGCGATCGAATGCCGCTTCGATGCGCGCGCCTATGCCCTCGCAGATTAGTCCCATGAAGGTGGTGGCCAGCAGGAGCGTGACACCCGTCTGGGTGATGTGGGTGTCTGTGTAGGCCCAAACGGCTGCGGAGCGCTGCAACAACGCCGCATAAAGAGTAGTGAGCGAGATCGCTCCGGCGAGTCCCAGAGTGGCCAAGGGGCGCAGAAGATCGGAGTCCAATGCTGTCGGCAATCCCTTCACCCGCACCTCCGAGGATCATGAGTCATGCAGACCATATTACGCGGAAGAGTTTTGTCGGCATTAGAATGGTCAGGATCTGCTTCACGCTGTTCTCGAGGAAAAACAAGAATGATTCAGAGGAAACCTTCGCTGCTTGCACTGGTTGCGTCTCTATTCGCGGGCTTCGTAATGACTGCGCAGTTTGGCCTGGCGGCAAACGCGCGTCCGGGAGCCATGCCCCTGCCGAGTGGATTCAAGGCAATCAGCCCGTATAAGCAGGTGAACCAGATGCAGCGAGGGATCAACATCATCGGCTACGATCCGATCTGGCAGAATTTCGCGACGGCGCGATTTCAACAGCGCCACTTCGATCGAATCAAGGCGGGCGGTTTTCAAACGCTTCGAGTGAACCTGCAGTCGTTCTCGCACATGAATTCTTATAATCGGCTCGATCCGGAGTGGCTCGCGACGTTGGACTGGGTGATCGAGCGAGCGGTGGCGGACAAGCTGAATGTAATCGTGGATGAGCATGACTTCACTCTCTGCGGAGACGACCTGGCGGCGTGCCGGCCGCGCCTCCTAGCCTTTTGGGAGCAAGTAGCGGAACGGTATAAAGACACGCCGAACCAGGTGATGTTCGAGATCCTGAATGAGCCGAATGGACAGCTTACATCAGAGACATGGGACGCCCTGTTGAAGGACGCGCTGGCAATTATTCGTAAGACGAATCCGACGCGCAACGTCATCGTAGGACCGGCGAACTGGAACGGCATCGATCACTTGAAAGACCTGCAACTTTCTGAGAGCGATCGACACATCATCGTAACGGTGCACTACTATCTGCCGATGAGGTTCACGCATCAGGGTGCTTCCTGGGCGAAGGAGTACGCTTCGCTTTCGGGTGTAACGTGGGGAACGGAAGAGGATAAGCATCGGGTCGAGGAGGATTTCGCGCGCGCGCAGGCATGGTCGGTCCGCGAGAAGCGGCCGATACTGTTGGGTGAATTCGGCGCCTATGACAAGGGCGACATGGCTTCGCGGGTCCGTTACACATCGTACGTGGCACGCAAGGCGGAGTCACTCGGGTGGGCGTGGACCTATTGGCAGTTTGATAGCGACTTCCTCGCGTACGACATGAAGAAGGACGACTGGGTGCAGCCGATTCATGCGGCACTGATTCCTTAGTGTCTCAATGTGTTACATCGGGAACGTCCGGCATTTTGCGTTGAAGCGGGTGGGCTTCGGTGTTGAAGATGATCGCGTCGAAATCGAGAGCCTCGGGCGGCGCAAAGAGCAGATAGAGGTACTTGAGAGTCTCCGCGAAGAAGAAACTTTCCATGCGATCGGCCTTGGCCTTGGTGCGAACGTCGGAGAGTTCTGCATACGCGGCATCGGTGCGGCAGTACTTCACCAAGTCATCGAAGTAAGTATGGCCCATGCGGAGATACTCCGGGTTATGCGTGTAATGGTAGAGATAGTAAGTCGATTCGATGATCTCGGGCCGCAACGGATAACCGGGCGCGACGATCTTCATGCTGGAGTAATCGAGAGCCTCCGGTTCAATTCCCGCGACCTGCCACATGCGATAAGAAGAGTTTTGTAGCTGCCGCGCACGGTCGAGGTCGCCGCCGAGCGCGAGCACCGCTGGAAAGAAGGCGTCGAGTGCGCCGTATTCTGTGGCGGTGCGCTTTCCGGTGTTCATGTCCGCATGGCCGTACCAGAGGCCGTGATGAGTGGTGTCGGCGAGATATTTGTTGATGGCGACGATGCTCTCGCGCCACATGCGCTCGCAGTCTTTGTCGCCGAAGAGGATGCTGCATTTCAGCAGATATTCGTAATAGGAGTCGGTGCCACCCATGATGGCTGCCGTAGGATCTGTCCACTTGCCGGTCTGGATATCGATGGCGGACCCATAGAGGCCGATCGGCGAACGATGCTGATAGAGCACCACGAGTGCATGCTTCGCTTTGTCGTAATAGGCTGGCTTGCCGGTTAGCCGGCTTAGCGTGCCGTACTCCAGCAGAAGAGTGCCGATCTCCGCGGGGTTGCTGATATTTCCACGAACTTTACCGGTCTTCAGGTTCACATATTCCCACGGCATACCTGTGGGCGAGTCAAAGATAGGCAGCATGCGCGTACCGAGATCATCTGCCAGGGCGAGGAGGCGATTGTCCCCAGTGAGCTCATAACTGCTGAGCAGCCCGCCTAAGAGCCGGATAGTAATCTCAAAGTCTTTGACATAGATGTCCTGGTCGAAGTTCAACTTTTCGTCGATGAGTTGGCGCGCTTCATCGGCCTGCGGCTTAAGGCCCATCACGATCATGGTGTCGAGCGCATCAACGGGCGTCATGAGCAGCGTGGAGTCGTACCAATCATGTGGGGCTTTGGAGAGTGTGGCCAGATCGTCGTGACCCCAGGCATACTTTTTGTAACCTTCCCATGCGTGCAGGAACTCTTGTCGAACCGCCGCGGCCATCGCTTGGTTGTCTGCTTCGGTGCCTTGCGGACGGACGGGTGTCGGCGTTTGCGCGACCGCGGCGAGGCAGGACCAGGAGAACAACGCAATGAGGACGTAGAGCGACAAGCAGCGAGCCGAATTTCTCATGAACGGTATTATCAGGCGCGCGAGCGGATTCGGAAAGTTCGGATGGAGGACGGGAATGCGTGCGGCTTCGCGCGTGGAGGTGTTGACTGCCGCACTGGCCCGAGGGCGAGCGCCTGTTATGGTGAGAGGAACGCATGGCCAGACGTAATTCCATCGGAACCTTTGTCCTCATCGCCCTCCTCGTCTTCTTGTTCTTTTTGTGGGTTCGACAGCGATCCAGCCCTCCTTGGCGAGGGCAAGACACGAGGTCTTCAAGGGGCCGCTCTTCCGGTCGCAGATATCGCGAGCGCAATCGACCGGCGGAAGAAGGACGTCAACGTGAGGACCGACAGGATGAGCGCTGTTCAGACCTGGGCGTGAGTTGCAGCTCAGAGTATTTCGCAGATTGGCAAGAGCCGGCCGTGGACAACTGTCATGGCTTGACGCGGAATGGTTATCCAATTCCGGACCCGCGCTGCACACCCGGCGGAGTCGATCCGACGGTGACGTCGCAGGTGTTGAGCAGTCCGGGGTGGGTCACACGTTGCGTTCGAAATTGTGCAACCAGTGAGGCGCAGAAGCACGTGACCTATGAGTGGTACGGATTGCCCCGCCCGAAGTACAACTCCGGAGAGAACCAGGTTTGCGAACTGGATCACCTCGTTCCACTGGAGCTAGGAGGCGCGGATGGCCTGGGAAACATCTGGCCCGAATGTGGGCCGAATGAGACGGAGTTGAACGAGCGCTACTTCAAGATCAAGGACCGCGTGGAGAATTATCTGACGGACGAGGTGAAGGCTGGGAGAATGCCACTGGACGAGGCGCAGCGCGGGATCGCGAGCGATTGGACCCGGTACCTGGAGGCGGCGAACCGCTACTGCGAGAATCGCGGCCGCTGCTGAGGGGAACAAGGCCCGAAGACAGCAGCTTACTTTATCGTTTACTATGCCAGCATCATGAAATGGACCCGCGCCCTTGAACTCTGCATCCTGGCGCTTGCGGTTGCCGCAAGCCCGGTAGTTCTCCTCGCTCAAACATCCCCGACCGCGCCGACCGCCGGCACAGATCCCGTCGTTCTTGACCAGCTTTGGAAACAAGGGAACAGCAAATACGACGCGCAGAGGAAGAGCATCCTCGAGAATGTGGAACGTGTCTCGCATGCGGGACCATTTCGCCCAGACTTCGAATCGCTCGAGACCTATAAGGTCCCCGATTGGTACAAGGATGCGAAGTTCGGGATCTTCATTCACTGGGGCGTGTATTCGGTCCCCGCGTTTGGGAGCGAATGGTATCCGCGTCTGATGTATACGGAAGGCACAGACGAGAACAAGCATCAGATCGCCACCTATGGTCCGCTGAGTAAGTTCGGGTACAAAGACTTCGTTCCGATGTTCAAGGCGGAGCACTTTGATCCGCAGGCGTGGGCGCACCTGTTCAAGGAATCGGGCGCGAAGTACGTGGTGCCGGTCTTTGAACATCATGACGGGTTTGCGATGTATGACAGCGGACTGTCGGATTGGACGGCGGCGAAGATGGGCCCGCACCGCGATACGGGCGGTGAGTTGGCGAAGGCAGTTCGGGCGGAAGGTTTGCACCTGGGCGCCTCTTCGCATCGCGTGGAGCACAACTTCTTCCTCGGTGAGGGGCGAAAGATCGATTCCGACGTGAACGATCCCAAGTATGCAGGCTTTTACGGTCCGGCTCATGCATGGTTGGATAACAAGGAGCACACGCCCCTGAACAACGACTTTACCTTTCTATCGCAGGACTGGGGCAATGACTGGCTGGCCCGTTCTGCGGAGATCGTGGAGAAGTATCATCCAGACGTCATGTACTTCGACTGGTGGATCGGCCAGGCTGGGCTGCGCAATCAACTTACTAAGTTCGCAGCGTTCTATTACAACGATTCGTTGAAGTATGGCGATCATGTCGGCGTGATCAACTACAAGGATTACGCGCTTGACGCCAAGTCCGCTGTGCTCGATCTGGAGCGTGGGCAACTCGCCGACATTCGCCCGCTCTATTGGCAGACCGACACCTCGATTAGTAACAAGTCATGGGGCTTTATCGAGCATGACACCTTCAAGACTCCCGATTTTGTGGTGCATCAACTGATCGATATCGTCAGCAAGAATGGAAATCTGCTGATGAATATCGGGCCGAAATCGGACGGAACCATTCCGGATGAAGTGCAGCAGGTGCTTCTCTCGGTTGGCAGTTGGTTAAAGGTGAATGGAGACGCGATCTATGGAACGCGTCCGTGGAAGGTGTACGGAGAGGGTCCGGCCAAGGTAGTCGGCGGCTCCTTCAACGACACCAAGGCGACCGAATACACGCCTGAGGATTTCCGCTTCACGACCAAGGGCGGCAAGCTGTACGCGATCGAGATGGGATGGCCCACCAATGGCGAAGCGGTGATTCACTCACTTGGAACCAAGTCGGCTGGGCCGGAGATGAAGGTCACGTCCGTGGCTCTGCTGGGATCTGACGCCCAACTGAAGTTTGAACAACAGGAGGATGGACTGCACGTGCAGGTGCCCGCGCAGGCACCCGCGCCGGGCAAATTCGCTTACGCCTTCCGCATCGAAGCGTCGGGAATCAGCCAGTAACCGCTCGCAGTCGCGGGGAGAAAGCCACTGAGGCTGGGCAACGGATCTCGTTGCTTGGCCTCATTTTCTTTGTGCTGAGACCGTGAAAGCGGCGGGCTCGGACGGGCGGCATGTCTCCGGTTTATTTTTTGATCACAAATGTCGTTTTCCGCCGCAGTCCATCGACTATAGTTCGGAAGTTCAGACGAGACGGGAACACCGCTCTTCTGCGTGAGGGTGAAAGCGAGCCTGCCGCAGCGAGCGTTGATGAGGAGGAGTTTGGATTATGAGTTCGGTGCGCGTGTTGGTGGGCACCCACAAGGGAGCCTTCGTGTTGAGTTCCGACGGTAAGCGCAAGAGTTGGGACGTGAGCGGACCTCACTTTGCGGGATGGGAGATTTACCACGTGAAGGGGTCACCGGTTGACCCGAACCGGCTGTATGCCTCGCAGACCAGCGGGTGGTTCGGACAGGTGATTCAGCGCTCTAACGACGGCGGCAAGAGCTGGGAGCCGGTGGGCAACAAGTTTGTATATGAAGGAGTGGCCGGCACGCACCAGTGGTACGACGGCACGCCGCATCCCTGGGAGTTCAAGCGGGTGTGGCACCTGGAGCCTTCCTTGACCGATGCGGACACGGTGTTCGCTGGGGTAGAGGATGCGGCCCTGTTCAAATCGACGGATGGCGGGGCGAGTTGGAATGAGCTGGCAGGACTGCGCCGCCACGGTTCGGGACCCCACTGGCAACCGGGCGCCGGAGGGATGTGCCTGCACACCATCATCCTCGATTCCAGCGATCCAGGGCGAATTTACATCGCAATCTCGGCCGCAGGGGCCTTCCGCAGCGACGACGGCGGAGAGACCTGGCAGCCCATCAACCGCGGCCTGCATTCGCAGTACATTCCCGACCCGAACGCGGAGGTCGGACATTGCGTGCACCACATCGCGATGCACCGCGAACGTCCGGGCGTGCTGTTCATGCAGAAACACTGGGACGTTATGCGCAGCGACGACTCAGGCGATTCCTGGAAAGAGGTGAGCGGCAATCTGCCAACCGATTTCGGATTTGCCATCGACGTTCACGCGCACGAGCCGGAGACGATCTACGTAGTGCCGATCAAGAGCGATTCGGAGCATTACCCTCCTGAAGGCAAGTTGCGGGTCTATCGCAGTCGAAGCGGGGGTAACGAATGGGAGCCGCTGACCCGGGGATTACCGCAAGGCGACTGTTACGTGAATGTATTGCGGGATGCGATGGCGGTTGATTCGCTGGAGGATTGCGGAGTCTATTTCGGCACAACGGGCGGCCAGGTATACGCATCGGCCGATAGCGGAGATAATTGGGAGCCCATCGTGCGGGATCTTCCCGCGGTGCTCTCAGTAGAGGTGCAGACGCTGCCATGATCCGGGTGATCCTGCCTCCGCATCTGCGTCTCTTGGCGAAGGTCACGGGCGAGGTGGAGTTGTGCGTCGACGGACCGGTGACACAACGGTCGGTATTGAATGCGCTCGAGTCGGAATACCCGATGCTCGAGGGAACGATCCGCGATCACGTGACGCAGAAGCGCAGGCCATTCCTGCGCTTTTTCGCGTGCGAAGAAGATCTGTCGCACGAGTCCCCAGACGCGCCCTTGCCCGACGCCATCGCCAAAGGTACTGAGCCGCTGGTGGTGCTCGGAGCCATAGCGGGTGGGTGAGCCCCCGCGCTTAACCAAATGCCTGATGTTCCTTCCAGAACTCCGCCCAGGATTTGCGTGGAGGTCCGCAGAGGAAGATATCGGAGTTATAGCGGCTCTCTTCGTTGGGAATGTTTTCAGGGTTGGCGTTGTGTCCGGCCAGGCGGCAACTGGTGAAGGCTTGGTCCGCCTCTTCGCGTGAGAATCCAAGCACGATCAGAGTGGTGGGAGGCGGGGAAGGATAGCCTCGCAGCCACGCGGAGTTCGTCATGCTGATCGGTGTTGGCAGACCGTACTTAGACCCGAGGATTTCAATTGCGCCCTGTTCGCCATAGTTGCCAACCAGAACACCCACATGAGCGCGCTGATCGGCTGGAAGCGCATCGCGAATGCCGGCAACGTTGGCGGCCAGTTCGTTCCAGCCGAACTCCTCGCGGAGGTCGCCATTGTTCTTCAACGCAAAGTTTTTGAGGGGACCACTGGAAGCGATGGGCACTATCAGCGCACATGCATAGAGGCCACACGCGGCTACTCCGGTGAAAAAGACGGCCTCAACTGTACGCCTCCACAGCGTGGGCAGAGTCGACAGCCAATGTTCGCCCGCGGCAGCACCCATCGCAAGCAGCGGAGGATAAGCCGCTCCGAGGTAATAGCTCCTTCCCTTCCCGAAGAAGAACAGGGCGAAGGGCACGAGGTACATCCATCCGAGCAGACGGTATTTCGGACTGCGGAGAAAAGCGATGAGGCCGAGGATCCAAACAGGGGTAGCGAAGGTGTTCGCACAAATCCAGAACTGTTCGGGAAGAAAGCCGCCGGTCCTACCCTGGCGAACATCGCGGGCGTGAATGTGCTGGAGAAAGTGGAGCGAGATCAATCCGTGCCGGATTTGCCACACCAGGTTGGGAAGGAAGATGAGCAGAGCCAGTAGCGACGCGATCCAGAACCACTTGCTCAAAAAATAGCGGCGAGCCGAGGTGAGCAGCAGGCCGGCCAGGATACCGGCCACCAGAAATGCGATCGTATATTTCGTTTGCAGGCCGACGCCCACGGTGAGTCCAATGGCGAGCCACCATCGCGGATTCTCTGAATTCAACAAGCGAAGGGTGAAGTACGCGATCAGCACCCACCACAGAAAATCGAATGACGTGTACTGAAACTCCGTTGCGTTAAAGAGCGGCAGGGCCGAGAGCGCGACCATGAGAGTCGCAGACGCTTGCGCCAGGCGGCCTCCGCCCAGTTCCCGCGCCATAAGCCCGGTTATCACCAAAGCGGTGAATTGGGCGATTACGGAGAAGAGGCGCAAGCCGATCAGCGAGACGCCGAAGAGGCTGAGGGCGATGTGTTCGAGGAAGGGTGTAAGTGGAGGATAGGCGACGAATCCCCAATCGAGATGGCGCGCGTCGCTGAGGAACTGCAGTTCGTCGCGATGAAAGCCGTAGCGCCCATTGGTGAACAGGTGAAGCAGGGCGAAAGCCGTAGCGATTCCGAGAAGCATTGCGGTGTCGGTCCGGTTGCTTCGGCGCGTGGTGCTCGACGCGATGTTCATGGTTGCCATTCCTGCTCCCCCGGCAAATCGGATGTGGACCAATGTACCGTACGGGCGAAGAAGCGCAACAGTTCCTGCTCCCTTGTGACCGAAGAATCGGACTCAGGCTGCGGATGGGTTGGGTTCGTCGGCAACGTGATCGCGTTGATCTGGATCCCCGGCAAGTAAGGGCCAGCCTCGGCGCAGCACATAGTCAAGCCAGGCGCCGGCGAATTGGGATGTGAGAACGGCCGCGAGCACAAGCGTCGTATAGAACGTGGCGCTGATAATGCCCGCGTCGAAGGCCACGCTGGCAAGGACGATGCCGGGACCGCCGCGCGCATTGGTGGTGATGGAGAGATTGATCAGGTCGAGGCCGCGAAAGCCCGCAAAGCGGCCGGCGAGCGAGACGGAGAGAATCTTGATCAGGCAGCTTCCAGCGAGAAAAGCGGACAGCATCCACCAGGAGAGGCCACGGATGAGATCGAGTTTCATGCCTACGATGGCGAAGTAAACGGGAATGAAAAAAGCGAACGAGACGCTGCCGATCGAGGTAAGAGCTTCGGCGAAGAGTTTGCGACGGCGATGAACGACGGCGAAGCCGGCAAGGAACGCGGCGAACACGACGCTGACATCCAACAGGCCAGCCACGACGCAGTAGCCGAGCAACACGGCCAAGGCATACGCGACCGGCGAGTGTTGGGCCAGTACATTGAATCGCGAGGCGTTAATGCGCTTCACCATGCGCGGGAGGATGGTAAGTCCCAACGCGAAGTAGCCAATAGTCGCGACAAGATGAATAGTCATCTGACGCGGCTGAAGCACTGTCTTTCCAGCCATCGCGGTTGCAACGGCGAGGGCCATCCAGAGCACAATGTCCTCAAGCACGGCGACGCCGAGAACCAGCCGTGCGAAGCGCGTATTCAAAATCTTAAGGTCGGCAAAAATCTTGGAGACCACCGGCACCGAAGTCACAGCCACGCCGACTGCCAGGATGATGGTGAGCGAGATGCGATTTCCGTTGGGGCCGGCGAGGGAGGGTCGAACCAACCAAGGGCCGAGCAGCAGACCCAGCAGAAACGGTATGCCGGTGCCCACGATAGCGAGCCAGCTGACTTCGCGGCGTTCTTCACGGCTGAAGAGATGGCGCGTCTCAGCGCCGGAGAGGAACATGAGCAACAACAGACCCAGCCAATACACGAAGTTGAGGATGCTGCCCTGCTGATGCGTTGCCTGGGTAAATCGGGCGGCGAAGGAGAAGCGACCGAGCAGGGTGGGACCGAGCAGGACGCCGGCCAGGATCTCGCCGACCACCTTGGGCTGGCGAATCTTGACGAACACGAAGCCGAGCAACTGCGCACAGCCAACCAGCAGCAAAAGAATCAGCAGAATCGAAGTGAGATCAGCGTTAGACACGATGCAGCTTGGATGCCCCGGGCGCCTGCGAGTTGGTCAAAGAAGAACACGAGCCCGTGCAGGCTACACCTCAGCGTACATGACGCGGTCTCTTCCCGCAGCCTTCGCCTGGTATAGCGCCGCGTCGGCTCGTTTGAGCAGGGGCTCGATGGGCATAGAGTCATCCCAATCATCGATGGTGATGGCACCTACGCTCAAAGTGACGGAAAGCGAGCCCTCAGACGTGGAAAACGGGATGGAGCCGATCCCGGCGCGCACCTGTTCCGCACGATCTTTCAGGTGGGTCTCCGAGCAACCGCTCAGAACGATGAGAAATTCTTCTCCCCCATAGCGGCCCACGGCGTCTTGCGAGCGAACGGACGCTACCAGCCGGTTTGAGACTTCCACCAGAACGGCATCTCCGGCGAGATGGCCGTGGACATCATTGATGCGCTTGAAGTGGTCCACATCGCAGAGTAGTACGGAGACCGGCCTCCGTTCCAGGATCGATCGCGTGAGTTCGCTGTGTAACTGGGAGAGGATGGCTCCGCGGTTCCACAAGGAAGTGAGCGCATCGTGGGTGGCTTTGAAGCGCATCTGATCGCAGGCTTCGACCAGCTTGTCTTCGAGCTGAAGAATGCGGCGGCCGGTATGCAGGCGCGCCTTCAATTCCGCTGGATGACAGGGCTTGGTGAGGTAATCGTCCGCACCCGCTTCGAGCCCCATCACGACGTCTTCATTGGACTGCTTGGAGGTGAGCAACAAGATGTACACATAGGATTCGTCGTGGCGGTTTCGCACTGCGCGACACACACCGGGGCCATCCAACTCGGGCATCATCCAGTCGATGAGGGCTAGGCGAGGGCCACCCGGGCGACACAATTCTCGCGCAGCCTGCCGACCGTCGGAGGCTGTGACGACTTCATAGCCGCTGTTTTGCAGCGTGCGCTCCATGAGACGGCGCGACACCGGATCGTCGTCAGCAACGAGAATCTTCATCGCTTCGCCTCCATGCAGACGTATTCCAATGCTTCGGAGACGAGGACCAGTTCCACTTCCAGTTCGTCGAGCTTGGCAGCGGCGAGACCGAAGTCCGCGGAGCTTCCGGACTTGCCGATCGCTTCTAGTTCGGCGGCGACCCTGGCTCCATCGGTCGCAGCCAGGTTCCCCAGTGCGCCTTTGAGTGCATGCGCCACCCGGCCGAGGCTCGCGGGATCCTGATTCGTAATCGCGGCCCGGGCGATTCGAAACTGACCGGGATAGTCTTCGCGCAACAGGCCGAGCAGTTCTGCGATGAAGGCGCGGTCACCATCGGTGCGTTCGAGCAATTCTTCAACATTGACGCGACCCGTGTGCGAGTAAGCGTGAGATCGAGGCAACATTCGGGTTTCGGACAGACTCTCCGCATAACTGTCGAGCACAGAATCGAGTTCTTCGAGCCGGATAGGTTTGGAGACATAGCCATCCATACCTGCTTCCATGCAGCGCTCGCGATCGCCTTTCATCACCAATGCGGTCATGGCGACGACGGCCTGACGTTGTCCTGAGGCTTGTTCGCGCTCCCGTAGAATCCGTGTAGCTTCCAGTCCGTCCATCTCCGGCATCTGCACGTCCATCAACGCAAGATCGTAGGATCGCCTGTCGAGCGCTGCCAATGCCTCTTTGCCGCTTGACACCACGGTGACGCAATGCCCGCGTTTCTCAAGCAAGCGAACGGCTAGTTTCTGGTTGACCGGGTTATCTTCCGCGAGAAGGATCTGGAGGCTCTTGATTGAGGGCGCATCCGCCTGCAGGGAATAGCGAGTGACCATGGGAAGTGGCGCGGCTTGTTCCTTGTTGCTGAGCACGCGAGCAATAGCAGCCCGCAGTTCGAGCTGACGAACGGGTTTCACCAGATAGGCCGAAACCCCTAGCTCGCCGCAACGCGCAGCATCTCCGCGATGCCCTCCCGAGGTAAGCATCATGATGGTGGAGGTGGAGAGCTCTGGCCTGTCTTTGATCTGCTGAACGAGGCCGAAGCCGTCCATCTTCGGCATGTGCATGTCGGTGAGCACGAGATCGTAGGGTTCCGCTTTGTCACGCGCGCTGGCGAGTTCGATCAGCGCCTGTTCACCATCGGAGACAGCGGTTGGTTGCATTCCCCACTGCTTGACCAGGCCTTCAAGAATCCTGCGGTTGGTGCGGTTGTCGTCGACGATGAGCACCTTCAAGCCGTGCATCAACGCGGGCGACGGCTGAGTCTCAGGCACGACCTCCGCGGCGGTGGACGCGGTTTCAAGCTGCACGGTGAAATGAAGCTGCGAACCTATGCCGACTTCACTTTCGACCCAGAGGTGCCCGCCCATCATCTCGACCAGACTGCGGGATATGGTGAGGCCCAGGCCGGTTCCGCCGAACTCGCGGGTGGTCGAGGTGTCTGCCTGGGTAAACGATTCGAAGATGGCTTTCAGCTTCCCCGGCGCGATGCCGACACCCGTATCTGACACGGTGAAGCGAAGTGTCGCAGACGCAGTACCCGTCTGTTCGGCTACAACCCTGAGTGCCACTTCGCCCTTTTGCGTGAACTTGAGCGCGTTGCCGATCAGGTTGATGAGCACCTGGCGCAGGCGACCGGGGTCGCCTACGACCGACTCCGGAACAGCAGGATCGATTTCGCCGAGAAGCTCGAGGCCTTTCTCGTCCGCGCGCAGGGCGAGTGTTTTGAGAGTGCCTTCTATGCAATCGCAGAGGTCAAAGTGGAGGTGTTCCAGTTCAACCTTGCCGGCTTCAATCTTGGAGAAGTCGAGGATGTCGTTGATGACGTTCAGCAGTGCGTCTGCCGATAACTTCACAGTCTCAAGATAGTCGCGCTGCTCCCGCGTAAGCTCCGTTTCGAGCGTGAGGTCGGTCATGCCGATGATGCCGTTCAAGGGTGTGCGAATCTCGTGACTCATGTTGGCAAGAAATTCGCTCTTGGCGTGGCTCGCGGCTTCGGCAACCTTGGCTCGCTCGCGTTCGCTCTGCATCTCCTGCATGAGGCGGTAGCGCTGCTCGACCATTTGGAGTTCCAGGGTCTGCAGGCTAAAACGCCGGTCGAGGAGCGAAGTGACGAAGACCAGTGCGAGAACAATCGCGGTGACAGACACGATCCCGGCCACACCCAGCGAGGAGATGCTGATGGCGTGACGGAGGTCCGACGGCGTCAAACGCGCGGGCATGAAGTGGACCGCCGCCATCCCTACGTAGTGCATCACCGGGATCGCGAGGCCCATGATGAGAGCACTGCCGGACTTGTACCAACTCCAGGTTTTAGTCTGTCCGCGAACGGCGAACGTGAGCCACAGGGCCACTGACGAAATGAGGATGGCGAGCAAAACCGAGAGCGCCACCAGGCCTGGGGAGTAGGTACACATCGCCGGGAGTCGCATGGCTTCCATGCCGATGAAATGCATCGCGGCGATGCCATTGCCCATGAGCAGACTGCCTACCAATACGGCGGCAATGGTCATGGTCTTGCGGCTCACGACGTAGAGGGCTACAGCCGAGGCTGCGACTGCGGCGATCATGGAGACGATGACCGTCGGCCAGTCATAGCGTACGGCTACGGGCAGCCGGAAAGCCTCCATGCCGACGTAGTGCATGGCCCAGATACCGATGCCCATGGCGAAGGCGCCTCCACCCAGCCAGGCGCGGCGGGCGAAGCCCTGGGCGGCGGTGATGCGTCCAGCAAGATCGAGCGCAGCATAGGCTCCAAGAATCGCAATTACAATCGAAAGCGCCACGAGGCGATAGTCGTAGGACCCGATCAGGTTGGGGGTTTGTGCACTCACCGGACACCTTTGAACCGCTTGGGTCACGGTAACATCCACCAGTAACCGGGTATCTAGTACCTTTGGGCCATTGGCCAAGTAGTACGTCCAGTCGAAAGCTGGCGAAGCGCTGTGTAAGCGCTAGATGAGCTGGACGGTGGTCGAAGCGACCGGCCTCGGTGCGCGGGAATGCTTCATGACGGCGATTTACAGCTTCAGGCCGCTAAGATTCTGCTTGCCGGTCAGGAGCCGCTGGGCTATTTTCAAGTTGCTGCTCTAGTAACCATCGTGCTTTTAGTGAAGCAGCTTAGAGAACACTTACGAACTTACTGCCTGTTTTCGTGATGATTTTGCCCCCTTCTCGTTTCGATCCTCAATGCCGCGACTTTGTGCCTGGCCTGGGTGGTTGGTGAGGTATCGTCCAGCGCCATGGCCAGATAAGGACGTCCTATGCGACTGCTTGTAGTGGAAGACGACAAAAAGATCGCTGCGGCGATTCGCAAAGGGCTCACGTTTCACGGTTTCGATGTAAGCGTTGCGCACAACGGCGAAGAGGGATTTTACCGGTTGAATGCGGAGCCGTTTGACTTGGTGATCCTCGATATCATGCTTCCCTCTCGCGACGGCATTGAGATACTCACGACCCTGCGGAAGTTGGGGAACGCGGTTCCTGTTTTGCTGCTGACGGCGATGGATTCAGTGGACGATGTCGTGCGGGGCCTGGATGCCGGAGCCGACGGTTACCTGGTGAAGCCCTTTGCGCTGTCGGAACTCCTGGTGCGGGTCCGTACTTTGCTCAGGCGAGCGGCCCCCGAGCGCAGTACGGTTGTGATCGTGGGGGACTTGCGAATGGATTTGACCGACCACACCGTAAGCAGAGCAGGAGTTCCGATCACGCTGGCTCTGCAAGAGTTCGCCTTACTCGAGTACCTGCTCAAGAACCGGGGCTCGGTGGTATCGCGGGAGATGCTGGCGCGTGACGTGTGGAAGGTGAGTTACAAGCAGTCACCGTTTCGAAACATTGTCGACGTGACTGTGTCGAGGCTGCGCCGCAAGATCGACGAACCCTTCGAATCCAACCTGCTGGAAACGATTCGAGGAGTGGGCTTCAAGATCCGCGAGCCCGCTCTGTGAAAGCGTGGCTCAAGCCGCACCGACTGCGAGATCGCCTGACCCTGTGGTATGTGCTGGTGATGGGTGCGGTGCTGGCCATCTACATGTGCGGCGCTACCCTGCTGTTTTTCTGGGTGCTCACTTCGCAGATGTTTCACCAGGAGATACAGGATCTTGAAACCGTCGAAGGACTGCTGTACGAGCGGGCGGACGGTAGTCTGTCGGTGAACGAGAACTACCACAGTCATCCCGAGCACAGACTGCTGCTCGAGCGATTGATGGAGGTACGTTCTGCCGATGGGAGAATCCTTTACCAAAACGATCGCCTGCAGCACCGTGACCTTGGCGGCCCTCCTCTGCCGGCGGAGTTAAATGGAAGCTTCTACCGGCGATCGTTCCGTATCGCCGGGGGTGAACGTGTCTTGATGATCAGCCATGTGCACTGGATGCATGGGCAACTGCGGCTGTTACGAGTCGCTTACAGCATCGATCCACTGCAACAACGCATTCTGCAGTTGATTGCAATCCTGGTGGTCGCCTTGCCGTTCGGGTTGGCGGCAGCGGCCTACGGTGGGCGCCGGGTGATCACCGAGGCGTTGCGCCCGCTGCAGGTAATGGCAGGCCAAGCCGAACAGATCACCGCTTCGCGCCTGAGTCAGCGCCTCCCCGTTGAGAATCCCAAGGATGAACTCGGACACCTCGCCAGCGTTTTTAACCATTTGCTGAGCCGGCTCGAAGACTCGTTCGATCAACTCCGTCGGTTTACCGCTGATGTCTCTCACGAGCTTCGAACTCCACTCACCGCCATTCGTGCGGTTGGCGAAGCTGGACTGCAGGACCAATCCTCTGCCCGAGAATATCGTGAAGTTATCGGCACCATGCTCGAAGAAGTGAACCGTCTGACAGAGATGACGGAAGCGCTGCTCACCATCTCACGCGCGGATGCAGGCCAGATAGAGTTGCATATGGCTCGGTTTTCGATGGGCGAGATTACGTCGGAAGCTGTGAACCTCATCCAGGTGCTGGCGGAGGAGAAGGGGCAGGTTTTATCGATGCAGCGCAGCGAAGACATTATGGTTCGCGCAGACCCTGTATTTTTGCAGCAGGCGATTATGAACCTGTTGGATAACGCTGTGAAGTATTCTCCTGCCGGTGGAACCGTCCGCATTTCCGTTACGCGGCAAGGCAGTGCACAGCCGAACCAGGAACAGGCCGTATTGAAGATTGAGGATTCCGGTCCCGGCATTCCACGCGAAGAACGACAACGGATCTTCAACCGCTTCCATCGACTGGATACCTCACGTTCTCACGAGGGAGGTGGCTTCGGCCTGGGTCTCGCGATCGCGAAGTGGGTGGTCGAAGCAAACGGCGGAGCCATTGGACTGGATGAGTCCGCGAGCGGTGGCTGCTGCTTCTATATCTCACTTCCCGTGGCATAAGCAGGCTGCTGATCTCTCCTTGATGAATCGTCGATTGGCTGGGCGATCTTGCCTGCAATGATCTCTTCCCTCCCCTCGCGCCGGTCGGCACAGGCTGCGTTAGGATGCTATTGCGACCGCGAGGCTAATCTTCGCCGGCGGCTAAAAGGGTGAATCATGGATCAGGTTTGGAACCGACGCGAGTTCTTGAGCCACTCGGCGAGTGCGGCAGCAGGCCTTGCGCTCGCGGGTTCAGAGAAAGATTTGTTCGGAGCGCGCGAATCGGCATTGCAGGGCCGATTTTTGACACACGTATCCGTCGTACGCGTAAATCAGATTGAAGTCGCCCCGGAGCGATCGATCGGCCAGGATGAGTCCGCCGATAACCGTCCCGACCATATTCGCTCGCGGCGCGAAGCATTTCGACGAGGTTGCCCGGACGGCAGGATGACTTGGGCGATCAGCTGGCTGGCACTCAAAGACGATCGGCAGGAGTACAAGGAAGCACGGCGGCTGCTTGTTTCTTATCACGACAAGTATGGGGACGAAATCGCGTTCATTCCCGGCGGCTATTTCGCTCCCATGTATGACACTCGCGAACATAATCGGCGGACCATTCACGAAGCACTGCGTTTGATCTCCGAAATGGTGGGGAATGGATATCGTCCGGAGTGCGTGGTGGCAGGTTTTCTGGATGCTGAGAACCAGAACTGGCTGGCAAAGGATGAAGGCATTCACGTATGCCAGGGCCAGATCTGGAGCCAGCACGGCATCGATAACGGCGACGGAGACGGCGGCATCTGCTATCCCTATTATCCGAGTCGCGAGCACTATCTAAAGCCGGCGCAAGGCGCGGCAGACTTCGTAGATTGCGTGTGCCTCGATGGATGGACCTGCGATTTTCTAACCGCGCGGCGCGAGGGTTTTCAGGGCGGCTTCAACAGTCGCCTGGGCGTCGGGCCGATCGAAGCCGTCGGCAACCTGGGGAAAGTAGCGGGCCGTAAAGAGATGATGGACACAACCGCGATGCACTTCGACCGCGGTCACGCGTTGAATCACTTTGGCTGGGTGACTGGCATCTGGGAAGTCTCTGTCGGGCACGACGAGGATCTTACATGGTGGTTGCAAGCAATCAAAGAACGATGGCCCGACACGCAGGTGATCACCGAAGGTGCGTTTGGCCTGGAGTGGCGCAAGCACACACCGGATAATTCGTCGCTCAACTACCGATTTGATGCGAAGGGCACCGGAGCGCCAGGCTCAGAGAAGGATTTAGAAATCCAGTGGTTCATGAATCGCGAGTTTCGGCTGGGGTTACTGAGTAAGTGGACGACCGGCGATGCACCCATGGTCATCGATTTCACCCGCTACGATTTGCCGGCGAAGGAGCCGCAGGGCTTGCAGCGTGAATGGAGCCTGATGAACGTGTTAAATCAAAAAGGCACGAGACCGCACGACAAGCCGATTCGCTTAGGACAGTTATCTGCTCAAGATCAGCATCGCATCTACGCGCGCTATCCGGAGTTGAAGAAGTTGGCTTAGACGAGTTATTTTTCGACCCATAAGGTGTGCTACGTTTCAGCTCTCATTGGCGGATGCTTCACCTAGGAATTAGCTGAGTGATTTTCAATCGCGTCGCGCTGAGAGCAGTTCGGCGAGAGTGTCCAGCAGCCTACGTTGTTCTTCGCGAATATATCGGTGCGCCTCGTCCAACCCATACCATTGACCACGGTCCACCTCCGGGATTTCGAGGCGCTTTCCGGATCGAGGCGGCCATTCAATCTCGCAGGTGTTACTGACAAGCCGCGCGGGATCGCAATCGCCTTCGAAGGCCCAGGCCGTGACCACCTTGCCGCTCTTCTGCCGCACTGAGCCGAGTTCCATGTATGGTCCGTCCGCTCTGAATCCAGTCTCTTCGTGGAACTCGCGTTGCGCTGCTAGCAGGGGATCCTCGTCGGCTTCGTACTCACCCTTGGGCAATGTCCATGCACCCTCATGTTTTCTGGCCCATATGGGACCGCCGGGGTGCACGAGGAGAACTTCGAGCTCGCCTTCGCGCTTGCGATACATCAGCAGCCCGGCGCTACGCTTTGGAGTTTTTGCCACGGTTTAGGGACCTCCTGGATTGTAACTTGCTGCGACTTGCTCGCTGCGAATTATGCGTCGGAGGACCACCGAAGGTGCTACAACAATGATCATGCCGATCGAGAAGCAACTCTTCACGCCGCGTGACGCCGCCCGCCTGATAGGAATCAGCTACCCCACGATTAAGAAGTGGATCTTGAGCGGCAAGCTGAAGACGGTGCAAACACCCGGTGGCCATCACCGGCTGACGGAGTCCAGTCTCAAGCCCTATCTCGCCAACGATCAGGCGAAGCCCGCATCGCAGTCGCGAGAACGATATCGGCGGATCAGCGGCAGAAATCAGTTAGCGGGCAAGGTTGTGAGTGTTCGCGTGGAGGGCCTGCTTGCGGAAGTTGTGCTGAGGGTTGGAGAAGCGCACGTGACGGCCATCATTACCGCCAGCGCCGTGCAGGAACTGCGCTTGAAGAAGGGCGATACCGCGGCGGCTCTCATCAAGTCTACTGACGTGATGATTGAGCGCCTCGAAGACGAATCCAACTGATTTCTGCCGAGTCCCGAACGATGAGCTTTCGGATCGGTTGACGGTACGATTCTAACCATATAAATTCGAGATGCGGACTCAGGCACGCGGGGACTTTGCCCGGCGACGCTGAGTTCGTGCGCATCACCCGATTACCTACCCTGCTGAGCCAGTGACCATTCACGTGTCTGGAGAATCCTCCATGAAGTATCTCGCGATACTGTTCGCCCTGCTTCTCACACTTGCGCCTGGAACGTTGGCGCTTGCGCAGATCGCGTCTGACCTGCGCGGTCGCGTGCTTGATCCTTCGGGCGCCGGCGTTGCCAATGCCCAGATCGAGCTGATGCAGTCCGCAACCGGCATTCACGAGACAACTACGAGTTCCAATTCTGGCGATTACTCATACAGTCACTTGAGCCCGGGGAGGTATCGTATCGACGTGGCAGCTCCAGGCTTCGAGCATCTAACTCGAACCGGAGTTACAGCTATCGTCGGCCAGACGGTAAGGCTCGATTTGCATCTGACTCTTGGAGCGGGCCAGCAGACGGTCACGGTCGAGGGAGATGTGCCGCTGCTGCAGGCTGAGACTAGTAATGTTCAGACGAACATTGCCGGGCCGACGGTGATCGCGATGCCGCTGAACACGAGAAACTTTGTACAGCTCGCAACCCTGGCTCCCGGAGTTGAGCTTCCTCCCGGTACGCTGCTCCCTCGCATCAATGGCGGCCGGCCGCGAACCAACGAATATCTCTACGATGGCATCTCGGCATTGCAGCCGGAGCCGGGCCAGGTCGTCTTCTTCCCAATCCTCGATGACATCCAGGAATTCACCGTGGAGGCCAACAATGTACCCGCCGAGTTTGGCCGATTCAATGGCGGCGTGGTTAACGTGGCGACTCGATCGGGATCGAACAGGTTTCATGGCAGCTTGTTTGAGTTCTTTCGGAACGAGGCGCTGAATGCGAGAAATTATTTCGCCACGCCCACGGCACCGAAGCCCGAGTATCGGCGCAATCTGTTCGGCGCAACGGTCGGTGGCCCAATCCTGCACGATCACCTCTTCTTCTTTGGCGACTACCAGGGAGTCAAGCAGCTGATTGGTGTTACCCGGATTTCGACCATTCCCACATTGGCGGAGAGGCAAGGCATCTTCACTGGCGTGTCGCACATTTACAACCCGGCGACAACGGCGATCGTGAATGGGGTCAGCGTTCGACAGGAGTATCCGGACGACATCATCAATGTGCCGTTTGATCCCGTGGCGCAGGCATTGCTGGCGCGCTTTCCTACCCCGACGAACCTTACTGCTGCGGCCAATAACTACAGGCGAACGGGCAATGATGCGGACCATCAGAACCAATTCGATCTGCGCATCGACGGAGCGCGAGGTGATCGCGACTTAGGCTTTGGCCGTTATTCCTACTTCAGCGATGTGGAGCAACCGGTGACACCTCTGCCGGAAGGCAGCGGCGCGATTACCGGATCGGTACTGGGCACTGGGGGAGTGGTTGGGTTATCGAATGTGCTGGGACAGCAGGCTGTTTTGAATGAGACACACATCTTCTCGACACGGCTGCTGAATGACCTGCGGTTGGGCTACACGCGCCGGGGGAACGGTATCATCGGTTCCACTCTGAGCGGCACGGCATCGGCGGAGCTCGGCATTCCGGGCATCCCGACCAATGGAGCATTCAACAATGCACTGCCACTCTTCACGTTCACAGGATTTCAGCAGCTTGGCCCATCATCAGGCACATTCTCTCGATATCAGACGGCGGTGTGGCAGGCGGTCGATACGGTTTCTCTCACCCATGGCCGTCACGCGTTAAAGGCAGGGCTGGACTACCGCTGGTATCAGCTGAATACAATTGCACCGCCGAACCCGACCGGCTTGTTCGCCTTCACTACCACAGGTACGAATCAGCAAGGAGTTACTAACAGCGGCAATTCGGTCGCAAGCTTCTTACTGGGGCAGGTGGATACGTTTCCAAATAGATCTTCAGGAAAGCCAGATTCGACCCCGCGATCACATTGAGGAGTATTTCGCCCAGGACGACTGGAAGGCAAGCGATCGCCTCACGCTCAATATCGGCGGACGATGGACTCTTCATTTTCCTTCCACCGAGAAGAACGACCAGGGCGCCGTATTCAACCTCACGTCACAGCAACTGGATTATTTAGGGAGGAACGGGTATTCACGAAGTGCGCGCGAGCTTCACTATGGAAACCTCGCGCCGCGGCTCGGATTCGCGTATCTCTTTACGCCCGAGACAGCAGTGCGGTCCGGATTCGGAATTGTCTTCATAGACCAGTCCGGCATCACGACGCCCTTTACCACGCCGCAGTATCCATTCATCCAAAACGTGCAACAGAAGACGCAGGATAGCCTTAGGGCGGGACTGGTGCTTTCTCAGGGACCTTCGGTTGCGCCGATCGCCTTCACGCCTGATGCTGGCCTCGGTCAAAGCGTTTACACGGTGAAGCGGTCCGCCGGGTCGGGCTACGTCGAGCAGTGGAACCTTGCAGTGCAGCGAGCCATCACGAACAATCTCTCGGCTGAAGTCGCCTACGTCGGCTCGCATGTGGTCCACGTCGGTCTGCCTGACGCCAATCTCAATCAGCTCACCGCGCAGCAACTCGCGCAGGGCCCATCGCTTCTCGCGAAGGTTCCGAACCCATACTATGGGCAGATTCCGGCGTCGAGTTCGCTGGGCAGCAAGACCGTGACCGCGGCGCAGCTACTGAAGCCGTATCCTCGATTTCAAAATATAGCGACTTACCGAAACAACAGCGGCACCTCAAACTACAACGCCTTCGAAGCCAAGGTGGAGCAGAGACTCGCTCACGGTGTCTCGTTCTTGTTCGCGTACACGCATTCGAAGCTGATTGACGATGCATCGTCTGTGTTCTCTTCGACCGTGTTGTCGTCACCGAACACCAGCAGTCTGGTCGCGGCGGACACATACCGCCCGTCTCTCGAACGCGATTCGTCCAGCGGCGATATGCCCAATGTAACTTCCTTCAGCGGCATCTACCAGCTTCCGGTTGGCCGAGGACACGCGTTTGCATCCACAGGCTTAGCAAACACAGCGTTAGGTGGCTGGACACTGAACACGATACTGCTGCTGCAATCGGGAATGCCGGTGACAGTTACGCAGGCCACGAACAACAACGCCTTTGCAGGTTTTGTGCTGCAAAGGCCAAATCTTGTTCGACATCCCAACCTCGCACCCGGCCAGAGAACGCCGGCGCGATACTTCAACACTGAGGCATTCGCGACAGCTCCGCAATTCACCATCGGCGATGCTTCGAGAAACCCCGTTCGTGGTCCTGCGTACCGGGACCTGGACATTGCGCTGACCAAGCATACGAGCCTGCCCGGCGAAACCGAATTGGAATTTCGCGGCGAGATCTTCAATGTGACGAATACGCCAGCTTTTGCGCAGCCGAACGGAAGCTTTGGCTCCGCCGCGTTTGGCAGCATCACCAGCACCGTCACCGATCCTCGCGTGGTTCAATTCGCCATTCGGCTGAGCCGCTAACATTTCGATATCCCGGTCCCGAAGGGCAGATTACTGAGCTGCCGGACGGCTCGCCGGTCGCCGTGTCATTGAGTCGACTTCATATAAACACCGAGCGTTGTGACGTTTTCTCCGGCTTCTCGCCACGAGGTCCGGGTTGACGCTAGTGCGCGATCTGTAGGCCCCGACCTAGAACGACGATGTAGGCGATTCCGAGTACAACTGCAGCGATCCACCACACCGGCTTCCGCTGCACCAGGAGACGCCCCTCTGCTACAGCGGGTGGCAGCAGACTGTCGGCCCACATCAGGCCTGAAGATCCGCCGAATGCGGCCGGAATCGTGGAGACAAAGAGAAGCTTTAATCCCAGAGGGTCTAGAGCCCCGGCCGCACAACTGAAAAGGCATGCTGCGTAATATGGGAGGCGTCCCACGGTGTTGTACGTCGACCTGTTGAGAACAAAGGGTCGCACAGAGACGGCGAGCAGCCGTACTACCAACACATACAAGCCAGCGCCGAAAACTGTCATGCCGATGCGCAGTGCGATCTGATGAGGTAGGCCGAGGATCACCTGCTGCCAGTCGCCGAAACCGAAGATTCCTGAGAACAGGAAATAGCCAGCACCCGGGAGCAGGTTGAGCGCGGCAAAGATCCACAAAAAGTAGCGAATGTTCGCGCGATCTCCCGCACTGCGCGAGGCCAACAGAGAGCCTGCTCCGACGACAAGATTCACGAGCGTCCCACCGGCATCAACCCAACGATCCGGCCGCAGCGTTGAGAGGTGGTTACTCGTAAGCTCCGTTGGAATATCGCCGCGCAGCCAGGCGGTCACGCCATGACCGACGCCTTCATGCAGCAGTGTCGCTACGGCGGAGGCGATCACGGCCATGCTTATGATGGTGGCCTTGCTGTGCTGGTCGGACATGAATGCCACTCTATCGCAGAAGCCCTTCAGTCGGGGTCTGATGGGCTGCGGACGGAGTGACGCCTTTCCGCTTTGCAGCTTTCGTAAAGCTTCTCTTCCGCTACCGCGATGAATGTAGTCGGTGCGGCAAAGTCCGTTCTATCGACTTGTGAATTCTACTCACAAGCCCATGCGTATGCATGACGCTATCCTGAGCCTCAAGTAGGTCATCTTAGAGAGTGCTGGTGAACAGGAGACATCATCCCAAGTATCGGCGGGGTTGCGTCCGACAGGTAAAAGCAGAAACTTGCAGACGAGATCAACAGGAGCGTGATATCGGCCTTGGACTATGGTGAAGGTTCTGTTTCGGTCGCCTTCTAAGGAGGTTTAAGCGGATGACTGGGCAGCCAAGGTTTAGCGCACAGGCATAGCCGGCGATGAACAGCGCCTCAACAGGAGGCCGAGTCACACCACGGAATGCAAAGGCTGAAGAAGATGCGCAGACGCGATTTCGTGACCGGCAGTATGGCGCTGAGCTTCGTAGGCATGGCAGCGCGCCGCCAGTGATTTTTGCAGATTCAAACGGAAAACAATCGATCTCGAAGGGGAAGCATATGGAAATCAAGAAGGCTGGCTCTCATCCCTCCGGCAAAGGCCCGGCAGACTGGTTCACCGGAACAGTGCGTATTGATCCGCTTCTCACCGCGCCCGACCCAGCGCTGGTCTCTGTTGCTTCAGTCACCTTCGAACCAGGAGCGCGGACGGCCTGGCATACACACCCGCTTGGTCAGACGCTCATCGTCACCGCGGGAGCAGGTTGGGCACAGCGGGAGGGCGGTCCCGTCGAACAGATCTTTCCTGGGGATGTGGTGTGGATTGCACCAGACGAGAAGCATTGGCATGGAGCGGCCCCCGCTACGGCCATGACACACATTGCGATCCAAGAAAAGAAGGACGGAAGAGCCGTTGATTGGCTAGAACACGTAACCGATCGACAGTACAGCCGGTAATCATCGCGAATTAGCCGAAGGAGAGACGGGCATGGCAAGGACCGACCGCTTCACAGACAAGGTTGTCTTCATCACGGGCGCTGCAAGCGGCATTGGTCGAGTTTCAGCTCTCGCGTTTGCTGCCGAAGGTGCGCGGGTGGCGGTGCTTGATCGCTCGGCGGATGCGCTGGAAGCAGTTCAGACTTCGTTGACAGCTACGGACACAGACGTACTGGCGATTGAATGCGATGTATCCGCACCGGACGAGGTGGAAGCTGCAGTCAAGCGCGTCGCGGATCGTTTCGGTCGACTGGACATCGCGTTCAATAACGCCGGAGTCGAGAACAAGGCGGCCCGGACTCATGAATTGAGCTTGGCGAATGGGACCGGATTCTCAACATCAACCTTCGTGGCACGTTCGTCTGCATGAAACACGAGCTAGCCCAGATGGTGAAGCAGGGCAGCGGAGTAGTGGTGAACACCTCCTCGGGCGCAGGCATTCGGGGCGTATCGGGCGGTGCTGCATATGCCGCTTCTAAACATGCGATCATCGGGCTCACGCGCTCGGCAGCCCTTGACTATGCCAGGCAGAACATCCGCGTGAATGCGGTGCTGCCCGGCAATATCGAGACCCCGATGATGGATCGGTTTACCGGCGGCGATATCCAGAAGGCCATCGACCTTGAGCCCGTTGGACGGCTAGGCAGACCTGAGGAGATTGCGGAGGCCGTGCTGTGGATGGCATCGGACTCTGGTGGATTCGTGACCGGCGCCGCAACGGTAATCGACGGAGGTTGGTCCCTCTAGCTCCAACTGCACAACTGAAGTTGATTGCGATGGCGCGGACACCAACAACGCCGAGTGAGCCTGAACAGGCATTCAACTGCTCCCCAAAACGTTCTCTGCGGAGAAGACGTTGCAAACTTGCCAAGTTGTTAATTTTGTTTGGCGTCCCCGACGGGATTTGAACCCGTGTTATCGCCGTGAAAGGGCGTCACCCTTGAACAACATTAAGGCACTGCTGAGAACCAGAACGCATCGGTACGGATCGTAACAACATTAACGAACACGTTAAGTGCTCCGCAACCGTCCGCAATCATGGGACGCCAAATTGTGCGTCTCATGCAGCGCGACAGGTTTCAGCAGGAGGCACGATGAACGGACACCCTCCGATCGCCATTGTGTTTGCAGCTTCCCTTGTCTGCTTCTCTCAAAATGCCGCGCAGAGATACGTCATTGGAGTGGACATTGTAGGCTCCAACTCCAAGTGCCCCGGCAGTCCTCTGTTCATCGGTTCAGTGCGAAAGATCTCACCAGCAGCCGCAGCAGGAATTCAGCCTGGCGATCGACTATTGGCCATTAATGGAACACCTTCTGCTGACATAAAGGATGCGTCGCATCGGATGACTTCCGATTCATCCGGATCCGTATACCTAGAATTAGAGAGAGCGGGATCAACCCGCAGACTGACCATTCAGCGCGAGAGAAGCGACATCGTATGGTCACAGAATGGATTACGCATGCTCGATGACTTAATCGTGGGATCTGATTACAGCGATTCCGAAATCCAAGAGGTTCGAAGACTGGATCGAGAATTGGAAGCTGCCATTCAGCGCGGAGATTTTCTTAACGTATTTCCGGGCCATTATCCGACGAACAAAAGTCTCTATTATCCAGGATTCGAAATCTTCGTTTGGGACAAGGGGCAGCGGGTCCACGTAGGCGGAATAGAGGATGGTCCGGCCCGTAAGAATGGCGTTCGCTGGGGTGACAGGATCCTTCGCATTAATGGAATTGATCCACGAGGGAAGTCTCTGCCGGAACTACAATCGCTCCTTAGCAGTAAAACACCCACTACGATGAGCATGACAATTGAGCGTGCGGGCACTACAAAGACCTTCAAATTCACACTTGCACTGGCAGCAACTGTTCTTAGGAACAACCAGTGGCAAATCGTCAACGGCGCTATGGTCCCGCTCTGGATCCCCAAACCGTACATTTCATGCTTTGAATGACAGGCAATTGTCCAAGAGGTTCGAAGACTGGATCGAGTGACGCCGAATTTCCACTGGAGAGCAAGGTCTGCGCGGTGACACTTTCATTCCGCCCGCAACGTCTCCATCGGATCGACCTGCGCTGCCCGCATCGCCGGAAGCGAAGCGGCCGCTGTCATCACCAGCAGCAGGATAATTGCCACCCCGCTGGCGGTTGCCGGATCGAATGTTCTTACTCCATACAGAAACGAACGAACCGCAACCCCTGCGGCCCAAGCGCCGGCAATGCCGGGAACTAATCCGAGCAGCGCCATCGTTCCGGCCTGCCGCAACACCAGCCCAGCGACCCTGGGTCGTGTAGAACCGAGGGCCATCCGAATCCCGATTTCCCGCCGCCGCAACGCTACGGAATACGCCAGCACGCCGTATATTCCCACAGCCGACAGCACCAGGGCGACCACGCCAAAGCCTGCGACCAGGCGCAAGGCGAGCCGCCGCTCGCCCAGGGATTGCGCGATACCATCTTGCATGGAACGCAAATTCATCTCGGCCATCGTGGGCGCTTCCTGTCGCAGTGAGGTACGCAGCTCTGCTGCCAGCGTGGCCGGGGCGAGCGCCGACCGAACGGCGAATTGATTCGACATGGTCAACACCTCCCCGAGGAAAGAGCTCTGTGGTAGTTGCAGATAGTCGAGGTACACTAGCGGCTCGTAAGGCATGAACCGGGTCTTGGCTGCAGGCTGAATCATACCTTTGCAGTTATTCCACATCACGGAAGAATGCTAGGTAGATACCGGGTCGGTCGTGGACGGCATTGTCGGGAAGTGCAAAACCGATACCTCCCCGGGCCGCTTCCTATCGATGAGTTGACCACCGCCGAGTTGCTGGCCTGGAAGCGAGAAACCTGCTACGCCGATCCTGGCAAAAAGGCATCTAGGCTTTGCCGCGTCCAACCCGGCGCAAGCGCCGACGCCGGCGCCAAACTGCACCTAACAGGCCGATCACGAAACACAGCATGACCAGCCAAACAATAAGTAAAAACACTCGATGCGCCGCGTTAGTACCGGACCCCAGGTGCAAAGCCGAACCTAACATTGCTGGCAATGGCTGCTCGATAGCGCCTATATCGCATCGACCTCTTTCCAAACGCGATTTTCCAAACAGGTCAATTCCACCCACTTGCCGATCCGTCGCGCAGATAACGGGGTCCGCCACGCCGCGCGCTGCACTGCTTAGTGCCGGTGCGTACTGGGAATCAAGCCCCGGATCGGTCGCGCTCATCGCCGCCCCGCAATCGTTTCCAGGATACTGAAGATTGTGGCCTGAATCTGAAAGCTGGGTAGCGAGGGAACAATTAAACCCTGCATTGCGGAGGAGTATGGAGTTCGTAATCCGCACCGCACCGCCGGGTCCCACCACAACTCCGCCGGCCGGATTGTCGGCTATCGTTGTATTGGAGAGAATGAGCTTTCCGGTGTTCATGGCACCGCCTCCCGCCGCTCCAGAAACTCGGTTCCGCGCGATCAGCCCATTCCCTATATCCACAGTTGCGGATGCGGCGGCGAGTGCAGCACCACTGCCGTGGGCAACGTTGTCGACCAGTATTGGCCGTGCGAGAGCGATACTGTCGCTGTCGCCTGCCTGAGTAGCGGCAACCAAAGCATCCAACACCATGCCATATTCGTCCGGTAAGCCGGCAGACATCCAGTCGGCGATTGCTCCGCCCGCGCCAGACTCGTTCGACCTGAACAGCACCGCATCCCCCCGAACGACCCCAGCAAATAGCACTCCTCCGCCGAGCGACGCGGCAGTGTTACTTAGAAACTGCGTGCGTCGAAGCTCCAGCCGGAGCGGCGAGAGCCAATCTTCAGTGCTCCATATGTTTAATTTTGGAGGTCTCCCCCAAAACATCAGGGCGCCCCCTGCACGCGCTCTGTTGGCCTCGAACACCGATTGGCTGATCTGTAATCTAGACCCGATTGCGTAGATTGCGCCACCAAATCCGCCGGCGCTGTTACCACGAAACTCGACCTGCGATAATTCGGCGTCCGCGCGAACCAGTGTGATCGCGCCACCACAACATGCCCAAGCGCTACCCCACCTTTCCGGCGCTGTCCCATTTTGAACGAACTGCGAACGGCGTATTGAGACTCGCGCATCTGTAATCATTGCGCTTGAAGCATTCCCCGTGAAGACACAGTCCTCAATCACAATACTGCGTGATAATGCGGGTCGACCGGCGGTGGGCGGCGATCCGCCACCGATAGGATGGTCGAAGTTACCGGTGAATTTGTCGTGCCGCAACTCGATCAAATCCGCGTTGATTACGGCGGAGTCTCCCCCCGGGGAAACCGCATCGCCGTTCCCAAGGAAGCTACTATTCTGCGCCGCGAGGCTGTGCGCAACATACGCAGCCACGCTATTTCGAGTCGTGACCTCATCCAGTGCCACTGATGCAGTGGGGCCGAGAACAATTGTGCCCGCGTCAGGCGTGCTGGACGTTTCCGGCGTGCGAGGGTTCTCCACTATGAGACGCGATAAGCGCAGAGAGCCCTCCGCCTTGAACAGAGGGCCCGCTAGCGCGCCGCGCAAGGTGACCTTCCCCTCGCCATCGATATGCGTAGTCTCATGAGACTCAAGCGGCACAGTTATTTCTATCGCATCTTGACCGGCGGGGCATCGAATCACAATCTCCCCTCCGCTGGCGATGGCGGATGCCAAATTCAAGCCGCCAGGGGAATCGGCGCGACCGCATGAGGTCACCACTTGCTGCGCTCCGGACGGTGTCGCTACGCCCGCCAGCACGAATATCAACCCGAACAATGGAACGAGGATGCAGGTGCTCGCATGTACACTGCGCAGCGCGGCGGAACGCAAGGAACTAGCGGCCGAACTGTTCAAGAGCCAGCCCTCCCTGACCGCTACGGACCGGGTTCTTTGCGTCGTTCAGGTCGATGTATATCCGTGGGCCTACAGAGGAGCAGGCCGCGGCCTGGGCAGCTGGCACGTTGCTGATGGTGAAGCGCGCTCCGCTCTCGTGGTTCACAACACCGCATGCCCGCCGGTCCGCGCCGAAATCTTCGTCCTTAGGGGTAAACTTCAGCAGCGTGTTTTGCGTTACCGAGAAGTACTCGACAGTATCTTTCGACTTAGCCCTTACCCAGCTGAGATAGCGACTCTTATTCTTTGCGGTTATCGCTTGGGCAAACGCGTCGATTGAATGGTCGTACGCGTCCTGCTGGGCGACCTCAAAGAAGCCCCAATCCTTCGGACTTTGGTAGATCGCAATGAAGATGTCTTTATCGCTCGACTTGTCGTCGTCATCGAACGACGCACATTTTGTTGAGTCCACAATAAAGAAGTCCGGCGTGATGTCTTTTGTCCTGCAGTCCTGAGTGAAGTCGCTCGGCAAGCGCAGCGTCAAGCCGCATGCGAACGATCCAGCCACGCAGTTGTTGTCCGAGAATGACCACAAGGGGTTATCACCGTTTTTCCCCCAATCCTTCTTATTGCCCTCGAAGCGCAAAAACTCCTGTACTTTGGCGCGGCCATGCAACTGGCCGTCTGGTCCGAAGATTTGCGCTGTCGTCATCAACATCGTCGGGACCCCCACACCCCGGTCGTTAGTCACGTCTTTGTTGATCTCGAGATAGAGAGTGAAGCCCAGGCCCGTCCGATACCCTTGTGCCGGTCTTTCGTCTGTTCCTCCGGCAGTAATCAGCCATCCATCTCCGCTGACATAACGTTCTCGCGTGTAATGACGGTATTGTTGCTCCCGGGGCATGCTCTTGTTCACGGCAAAATCGAGGATCATCGGGTCTGGACGATACTGCGAAGTCGCATACCACTCGAGATCGCCCAGTGACTCCGGTGCTGCCTTACCATCTGCCGTATGTTTCATTTGACCGGTCCAGACTTGTAACGCGGCCAATTGATTGTCTGCACCACCCGAGAGGTCCAGTATCGATTTGCCATTGTAGAACAACGAATTTTGCGCGGCCAGCCGGCGGTATGGGACGAAACGGCGACCATCAAGCGAGCCGACTGCGTCTTTCGCAGCCGAAAGGTCCATAACGGCGGCGGCAGCGGTGACAATGGCCCGGTCTTTATCGTCGCATCCTTTGTCAGGGTTCAAAATGACCTTGCTTAGTTCGAAATCCCAGGAAACATCGCAGGCATAGTCGAGAAGGTTGAGGATTGAAGCGTGACTAAGCCTGTTATATGGCTTTGCGTTGTACTCGACGAAGTCCTCGCGCGCTATCCGTTGCAAACGCTCCAGCAACCATGTTCTCAGGTCTTCGTTCAGGTCCGCGATCGTGTCGAATCCTTTGCGATCGCCCTGCGCGCTTAGCTCGGCCATCATGAGCTTGTTTTTTAAATAGCGTGAGCTATTCTGCATTAGGAGGTGGTTCTCAGTTTCCTCAAAGCCGCCGAACGAAAACCCTATAAAGCCGACCGCGCCGACGGCGAGAACCACAGCCAGAGCAATCGGGACAGCACCTCCGAGGACGTACACAGTTAACCCCGCCAGGACTCCTACCACTAAAGCGGCTGCAGCGATTACGACAAGAGCTACCAATGCCGCGAATAAGCGCTTCAGCCCGTCCCATAGCGACTTCTTGCCGACCGCGTCACGCGATTGCTTTGAGTAGTTGTCATAGCCAGGATCGTCACTGCTACCGTGGAGCGTATCGACCGCATCGCCGAACTGGTTGCCAAGGTTGCCGCAGCTGGCCACGACGTTGAATACTTCACGTGCTGTCGCGCCTTGCTCCGGACTGCTGCGCAAGGTCAGGAATCGTCGGTTGAGAACTGCGATCGTCGCGTCTATATCTTGGCGAATCGGTTGCGTCGACCTTTGGAACCGGTACAACAAAGAGGTAAGTCGCGTGTACTCGATGACTCCCATGTCCCAATCACCCGACACGACTCCTTTGAGACTGCCCGGAAGTCCAAACTCGGACAGACATGGAAGCTTCTCGGCGCTGGTTCCTGGAAATTCCGGAACCACCCTCGACCAACCTGTAGGAGGATTGCCGTCGTTTTCCCAAACGACGGCCCAAGGGCCGTGGCCTGGATTCGTCATTACGGCGCGGATCTGGCGGGCCAAACACTCATCGGTGATTCTGAGGCTGACCACCCCGTGCTCGCCATCCGAGGCAACATTGGCGCAAACCTGTCCAGTCACTCCCTCGATCGTGTCGTAAAGCTGACTGTAAACGCGGTTGACGACACTTGCAGGCGACTCGTGATCCCCCGCTGCGTGAGAGCGTGTAAGCGGCGCCCAGTCCTTAACAACGTTATCCCCCAGCATGGCCTCGCACGCTCCCCCTTCCCGCGAGGAATCAAGTAAACGCGCAGCCTTGCCGACCATTAAAGACAAGGGCCACTGAGAGCTATTGGTATCAACGGCATAGCCATTTTTCCCGTATTGGCTCGTCAGGGCGAGATTTTTGGCGAATGTCATTTCGTTGCCGCAGGCCATCGCGAGACGAACCCGCTTCTGGCGATCTTTAATTGTGTTGCTTGCCGTTTCCCCGGTGAAGAAAGCTTCTCCAAGGTCTGCGTTGCCTGCCGCATTCTGCGCGTACAGATTGTCGCAGAAGCCGGCGGAAAGCAGGACGGCGCCCAACAGCAGGAGTGCAATGGGCCGGCCGGTCATCGCGGCGCCTCCCCTTGGGGATTGTGGTTTTCCGTAAGCGTGGCGGCCCGCACGTCGGGAGTGACACAGGTCAGATCGCTAGTAAAACCTTGGCGCCACACGTAACCCGTTGCACAAGTTTTCAGACCCAAAGTCCCCGGCACCCAGAGCAGAGCCGCACGCGCATTTTCCGCGGCTACCCGTCTCTTACTCTCAGGTGTGACACACACTAGATCACCAGGGGCTGCTTGGCGAATTACCAATCCAGCAGGGCACGGAGCTGCGTTGAGTGGATGCAGCGCCATCGCGATTACGGTGAGGGCCAATAAATCAAACCCGGTAAGCCTTCGACCACCTATTCTGAAGTTCATTCGGACCTCCGAAGATTGATCCGGGGATGCCGCCTGGCGATATGCCCGGCCCTGCTCCGATTGAATCGAACGGGCGCAGCTTTCACTGTTGGGCAAGAGTATTCGTCAAATTACAACTGAAAAGACCAAGAACGTTAGCTACTTACGTAAGGCCGGAAAAGGAAGTAGCGATACAGAGAAGTCCTGCATCCTGGTTGGACGGCCAAGAGCATAACACGAGCGCAGTGCGGCCTGGTAGGCGCAAATTCTACGCAAAACAAATTCTGTCAGCGTACTTGGGCAACTCAGAAATCCGTTCCGCGAAGCTTGAACTCCAGAGTTTTACATAACGTTTGCACCGCGACTCTTTGGCGAGGCAGCCACAGCCAGGCCTGGAAGTTGCCGCTGCTGGTCTCAACGACGGCGCAGGGCTCCAAGCCATCGGCCGAGAGCCTGGCGAGCTTGGTTTCATCGAGGTCGTCAAGCACCGTGTAGCGGTGCTCGCCGGAGGGCCGGAGGTAGACGTGTGAGCCTCGGGCAATAGATTGTCGTTGCGGTGGTTAGCGAAAACGAGGTTATCGGAAACTGACAGATCCCATATTTCTCTAAGAGTGGTGCGCCTAGTCCGAACCCATTCGAACGAACTGATGCGGCGATCTTATCGGCGAGATAGTCTACTGTGATTTGTCAGACACTGCCTGTCCCTGCCAAGAATTAGCTGCCGGGGGTGGCTGGCCTCAGCGGTTGGCGATTTTGCGGTAGGTGTACTTATCCCACGCGCTGGGCTTGATGTCCAGGGACTTGTGGTAGATATGTACTTCGAGTTGCTGGCCGTCTGACCGCATATACATATGGTCGACGTAGCCTCCGACCGGCACATCTGCCCGGAACCAGCGACTACGCCTCCCCCCGTTGGAGGGGGTCCAATCGCTGTAAAAGGCCTTCACCCTAGGTCGATGGTATAGGGGTCCGCTCGACGGCCGGGTGATGGCGCTGACGAGGTAGTTTGTCGTGACAGTGGCATTGGGCGGGGGATTGGTATCGGGACATCCTCCCGACTCAATGATCTCGATTTGAAAGGGATCTGCCCCATCGCCCTGCCACAAGCCCATCTCGGGTATCCTCTGAACTGCGCACTGCGCCTGGAGCCTGGCAGCACAGGAAAGGCCGCCCAAGCCCAGAAATGCGAGCAGGATCACGCGGCGGACTCGCTGGGGCGGAACCTCCGGAACTAGGTTTTTGTAAGCAAATGGCAGAGAGGCTACAGACATGAAAATTTCCTCCATGGTTGTGTGTCAGGTCAGTAGATGCGGGGCCGTTGGGAGATCGAGACGACATTCTCAGAGAACTAGCCCTGTGAAGATCAAGATGCGAGGCAAGGCGCGCCGCGCATGAGAGTGAATCCGTCTGGTTGAGAACTATATCCCTTTGGCCGAATTGTGCAAGGAAGTAGTAAGACGCGTCGTCAGGCAGGTACTGGACCACCACCCCCGGCGCCACCTTCATGCCCATCTTTTAGGTTATCGGGTGCAGAGCACTATCCGTACAGTGGAGAGCGGTGCGAAGGTGTCGAGGTTATGGTCAATGATCGCAACACACGGGACGCGCCGGAGCTGGGCATCGAGACCGTCTCTGCCCTTTGGAAGCTATACTGACAGATTTCAGATCGACCGGGTCGATCGGCTGATGCTCAACAAGGCGGTGCTGGATCAGACCAAAGGCGGCGTAGATCCCCACACGATCGCCGCCGGTTAGCAGAAGAACCTGAATCCAGTCCCGGATCAAGCTATGCCAAGCTCTCGTGGCTGTAGGCTTGGCATATTAGTGATGAGACCTACGCCTCAGCGCTTGCGGAACTTGTAAACGCCCAGTCTCGGCAGCCATTCGCAGAGCACTGGGGCGACGGAACCACATCGTCCTCGGATGGGCAACGCTTCAGGGCTGGAGGCAAGGCCGAGAGCACCGGCCATATCAATCCCAAGTATGGTGCCGAGCCGGGCAAGCTGTTCTATACCCACATCTCGGACCAGTACGCGCCGTTCAGCTCCAAGGTCGTCGACGTCGGAGTGCGCGACTCCACTTTCGTGCTCGACGAGCTGCTGCACAATGAATCCGACCTGCGGATCGAAGAGCATTCCACCGATACGGCCGGCTTTACCGACCACGTTTTCGCCCTTATGCATCTGCTCGGTTTCCGATTCGCTCCGCGCATCCGCGATCTGAGCGACACCAGCTGTATATGCCTTACAGCAAGATCAAGTATGGGTCACTTGCGCCTATGGTCGGCGGCGCCATCAATCTCAGAGCGAACTGCACACACTGGAGTGAGATCCTTCGTCTCGCCAAGACGGGTACCTGCCCCGCAAGGAAAGGATCGCGTTCTCGATCTTTTCAGGCGTTGCGTGAGAGCAGCTGTGGGGCCGACTGCTCAGGTCAAGGAGCCCCACCGGGCCGTACATCCTCCGCTTACGTTGACCGTTTCGTTACCATTTGAACCGGTCGCATCGGAGGTCACTGTTCCTTGGTTGTCAAAGCAGCCATGCCCGTCTGGGTCCGTGAGGCTCAATGGATTGTTGTTGACATAGGCGTAGAGATTTAGGCTCTGAGGATTGGTTAGTCGGCGTATGGCACAGGGTTAGGATCGTCCGCGGAATCATTGAAATCCGGACTCAAGAATCGGCCCATCGAACTTCCGAAGTAGCGCGCTCCGAAGTTATCTAAGCCGCTCTCTGTGTCTCTTTCTTTGCCGGTAGAACGAGATGCGCTAAAAGTGTGCGAGTGCACAAAGTGTGGAGTGCAGTCGTAGACTAATTCCGCTCGAACCATACCAACATCGACCGTTTACTGCTCGCTTGAATCGATTGCGGCGACTGAAACGATATCCTTCAGTGGAATTGAATACCCGCCAATTTGCTCTCTTCTCTGGTACAACTCTGGGCGGGATGTAGAGACAAGCTTGAAAAACATGTCCGCGTCAGACTCGTCGGAAAAAACAGAAATCACCTTGACGACCATTTGCTCTCCATCGACGGTCGTGATTTGGACGTGTTTGTCTATCTTCGATTTGAGAGTATCTAAGTCCGTTTTCGTCATTTACCACCTCACATGGAGATTGCTGCCGGTCGTCTTACTTTCGAGATTGATGTACCCCTTTGTTTCTGCGCTGGTGTACCGCGCGACCTTAGTTCCATCTGCGCTGATTTCACCTACAACTTTGCCAGTACCGCGATCCACGATTTCCCGCGCTCCCGCTCCGACCCACTCCTTTGCTGCTTGTTCGGCCACTTCTCGGCTTGCTACCTGCATGCCTGTATTCCCCACTGCAGAGCCTGCTTTCGCAAGCACTTGGGCAAGTGCCCCAGCAGCTCTGGAGGCCTGAAAAGCATCTACCGCGAGCCCTACTCCATGGCCCGCGACGCCACCGACAGCGTTGTAAACCATCTGCTCTCCAAAGCACTTGATAGCACCCATCCCTTGATCGCCCATGTTTCCGATTGCGGCAATATTCGCCGAAGGGTCGCCAGCTATGTCTGGATCATGGGTATAGGTTCCTTGCAATCCACTGCTATCGGAAATCGTTCCGTGAGCGAAACTTACCCCGTTGGCTTGATCTTGCTTCTGTTCGGCTTCAAAGGTCTTGTCGTCGATGTTTGTACATTGAGCGTCTCCTGGAGAAACGCCTGGAGGACACACGTTATGGTGTAGCGACCCCATCAATGTCGTTAAGCGAAAAGACAAAAACTGGGAACTCTGTATCTTTGAGTTCAGGAACCAATTCATATGGATCGAAGGACTCGGCTTTCTGGGCGAGGACGATGATCCCGTATCGGTTGTGGTAGGTAGCCGGGTCGAAATCGACCTTGCCATAGACCTCGTTGGTCAGTGTTTTGACCGCCCCCGACACGAGGTTCTGATGCGTCGCGCGTACTTGATTCAAAGCCTTCAGGATGGCTTCAGTTGCCCAGGCCTTCACCTCATGGTGGCCATGTTGCGCCTTAACTTGTACGAGGAACGCTACGTCGTCGAAAAGAACGACTGCATCTGCAAGCTCTTCCCCCTTTTTCTTCGGAGGATTCCGATATGTGAAATCGCGAAAAAAGGACCGCTCAAGAAACCATTGGCTGAGACGTTCTTCGTAATCACCAGGCGTCCATCCCATTGCTGACCATCAAGACAGATGATCGGTTAGACCTGCAGGCTCTACACAGAGTCGTGGGGTTATCGCGACACCATATCAGGCTTGGGTTTAGCAACGCTTCCGTGTCGGTTGCCTATCATCGCCAATGCACTCATTGATGGACGTAATCACTTCGGCGGCGAGTCTAGCGCGCGCGTCGCTAGTAGATGTGTTTTATCTCCCAAAGCACATTCGAAGCGTCTACACCGTTCGTGGAATGAATAGCAAAGCTTTTTCCTCGTACCACCTCTCCAACGAATAGGGTGCCGCATGAGACGCAGTTTTGCAGAACCAGGTAGATCACGTCTCCGGGCTTCCCCGGTTTTGCCAATGCCTCGATGGCGGATGTAGGAACCGTCACCGCACCACCTGACAGGGCAGCCACGCCCATGGTTGCATTGAACCCGTGGGTGCCTCCCCATTTTTTCCCGAGCGCCGTGTAGACCGTCTGATCGTTTTGGTCTATCTGAAATCCCTGGGTACCGTTCGTCCCAAACTTCACTGGCTTGGCATCATGAGTAAAGATAGCGAACTGCGAAGCGCCATTCGTGGAGCAGTCAGCGCTATTTCCGGTCATACCAAACACGGCACGAACCGTTTGAGTCGATCCCCCGACAGAACAATGGATTTCGTTCCCGGAATTGTTGATCGCACCGATGCCACCCACAGCAGAGCTCCCTGTCCACCTCAGATCAAACGGCTTGTACCCTTGTTCTGATTTATTGACAAGATCATTCCAGCTCCAGTTGTGCAGATCCTCCACCATTCCACTTTGAGTTAAGCCGAGCTTACCCTCATAACTTTCCGTGGTATTCATACCCACGAAGCACAACCCTTCGGCTAGCTGAGCGGAGTTAAGTTTGGCTGACGATCCAGAGAATAACGACACACCGCAGATATTGCCCGAGGTTTTCAAGTTGGGAGCAAAGAGATAGGAGAAGTTATCGGCTAGTGCTCCCGATTTCGAATAGAACGTGTTTGCGCCAGTGGATGTGCAGCCATTGCACGAAATAGTGGATCCGGCGTACGCCCAAATATTTCCGTCGCCACCACCCGTGACTGTGATGCCGTCCGCCCAAATTGTTGAGCTGAAGAAAGCTGCCACACCGGCATATGCATTGTTTATCGTTACATGAGGGCCCACGGTTACGCTTGATGCATCGGAGGCGCTTATCGCTATGGCGCCATATGCATTTGCCGCTGTCATCCCAGGTCCGTTGATCGTAAATCCGTCGATCAGGCCGATAGTATGACCTGCGTTGATTGCCCAAAAAGCCCAATCGTCGCGGTAGTAACCCGTGAAAGGAACGGATGGGCCGGAAAAGTTCAGATTCACCATGGCCGGTGTTGCCGTATCTCCGATAATCGCTATCTGACTTCCCTGAGGATGATTGATTACAAATCGCGCCGCACCAAAACTATAGTTGCCATCTGCGAACTTTATAGTCACAAGCCTTCCTTGTCCTATCGTCGCGTTTTCCAGAAAGGCCCACGCTGCTGAGAACGTATTGAATCGGGAAGGAACATCCAGCGTAGTGTTGGCGTTTATGATCGCCAGTTCCCAATTCTTCCCTGCGTCACGCGTCGGATCATTGCCCGTTACACGCCCAAGGCTACGATAGATGTTCAGATCCGCCCCGGTCACGTAAGAGTTTATCGAGTAGGCAGTGCCAGGACTAAAACTAGGGTAGACCTGTGTCTGGACTAAGTGTCTGCTGCCGATCGTCGCTCTCTTGCTCGATCCAGAGTTGCTGTGATGTTGAGCATAGGCACCGGCCGCAAGGAAGAGTAGCGCACAAAGCAAACATCTCCTGCAGCTTGAATGTATCGACGTCATTGCTGCCTCCCTATGGGGGATCTGCTTGAGCTTCATTTGACCCTGGCTGGCTCCTTCAGGTGTGGCCTTCACCCGCCTGCGAAGAAATGGTGCGACGATCTCCCTCGCCAAAAGCGACTCCTGCGCTCACCCGGTCATCCTGAAGATGCTCTAACCTATGCCCAGCTTGCGCCCCATATCTTCGAGCTTGATGCCTTTGGTTTCTGGATATACAAGCAAGACCACAACAAACTGCAAAGCCATCATGGCCGAGAAGAAAGCAAATGGGTACCCACCGGAGGATGCCGCCATGAGGGGGAAGAACCCGGAGATAATCGCATTCATAAACCAATGGGAAAAGCTGCCGAGGCTCTGACCTTTGGCTCTGACCTGATTCGGGAAGATCTCACTGATGTAGACCCATATAACGGAACCTTGGGAGAAGGCGAAGAATGCAATGTACCCGATGAGCAGCCAAAGTAGCAGAGCCTGATGGCGCCCGGTGAAGAAGACAAACGAAACACCTGCGAGACACGCACAAGTGCCAACCGACCCAATTAGAAGAAGCTTTTTTCGGCCCATTTTGTCAATCACACCCATGGCCAGCACGGTGAAGACGAGGAAGGTCGCTCCCACGGCGACACTCTGAAGATCGGCAGACATCTTGTTGAATCCGGCGTGGCCAAAAATGTCATTTAGGTAGTAGAGGATTGCGTTGATGCCTGCGAGTTGATTGAACATACCGATCGAAATCGCAAGAAATATTGGGAGGAGATACTTTCGAGTAAACAAGACATTCTGGGAGGCGTGCTCGAGGTCTATGGAAGCGACGATTTCCTGCAAGTCGTTCTCATAACTCTCGTCTCCTGTCAGTTTCAACACCGTTCTGGCTTCATCGATCCTTTCTTTCTTGACCAGCCAGCGCGGGCTACGCGGTATACCTATGAGCATCCACAAGAACAGAGCGGCGGGGATTGCTGACACACCCAGTTTCCACCGCCATTCGGTCGCCCCGAGATGCAGCAGCCCCAAGAGATAATTCGACAGGTACGCGAGCATAATTCCGAAGACAACATTGAATTGGAAGAAGCCAACTAGTCTCCCACGCCATTTGGCCGGCGCAATCTCGGCTATATACATTGGACCCAGTACGGAGGATCCCCCTATGGCTATACCTTCCACAAAGCGGAAGAGCACAAGCGCGTACCAGTTCCACGCGAAGCCGCACCCTAGAGCCGAAACCAAGTACAAGATGGCCAGAACGCGGAGGCTGTCACGCCGGCCGTACCGGTCCCCCGGAATTCCCGCTGTCATCGCACCGACAACCGTGCCCCAGAGTGCGATTGCGACGGTCAGGCCCAGCGAACCAGGCGATAGTTGATAGGTCTTACTAAGGTCGGCAGTTGTGCCCGCAATGACGGCCGTATCAAATCCGAATAACAGTCCGCCCAGCGCTGCTACGACTGTACTCTTGATTAGATAGCCATTTAGCTTTGCAGGTGAGTTTGCAACGCCGGCAGAACTCGGCGCGGACGCAACCGGTACGGGTGTCCTTTCCGTTGTCATTGCTGAGTTAGATCCCCGTGATCTTAGTATTTCTGAATCGAGCCGTACCTTGATTGACGAATAGGCCCCATCGCCCGCTTGATAGGTCGTACATACGTGTGCTCATCGCAACTTTTCCGGCCACGTACACGACTGCGATAGTGCCATCGACGAAGATTTTTATTTCCACGGGCGCTCCAGGTTCCAGATCGATCCAGCGGTCGAGCCCGGGCATGTATCCGCCCTCGTTGCTCGTTATGGGATGCTCTGGACCCGACCCTCGCGGCCAAGAGTCGAATACCACCCGGTGATTCTGCGGCTCCAGCCGAACATAATAAGAGTTCTCCAGATCATCACTGGTTCGCAACATAATGCCGCAGCCGTGGGTGCCAGGCTCGAACTCGACTTGTGTCTCAATCTTGCAACGAATGGGCATCTGTCCCGCTTCGGAACACCCAAAGGATCCGGGCGCCGCTATGTGGACTCCCTCATCTCCAACTGTGACTTGACCAAGCGAGGGCGTAAACTGCGCAGGCAGCGGCTTGCTCCAGGCCTTGTCAACAGTGAGTGGGACTCTCACGGAAAGAGTTCCGTCACTCTCCTGCCTCAATTCGTGAACCACGAGATTGCCGCCCCAGTCCCACCGATAGTAATCCTTCCTCTGGGCACGAGTCGGATCCCAGCCGAATAAGAAGCGGCGTTGTCCGTCGGAAGCCGTTTTTGCCGCATAGAAGGCGCGTCCGTCAAAGTAATCGTATTTTGGAGTAAGCCAGGGACCCCGAATGGACTTGCTCATCCGATAGCGAGTGCGCGTCAAATCGGTGAATTCCGAGAACACCAGGTACCACCACTCGCCCATGCGGAACAGGTCTGGGCACTCATGGGTGTAATACAGACCAGGCGTCCAGAAAGGTTCACGCACTTCCCATTTCTTTAGATCTTTGGACGTGCATAGGGCGGTGCACCCGCGTCTCCGGCTCGGGCCGGTTTTCAGACGTGCTGCCAATAACATCCAGTACTCGCCTGCCTCTTCATTTCTAAACACAAACGGGTCTCGCCAATCGTGCGGCTCGAACCTGTCCGGAGGCGCGTAAAACGTATCTTGCGGCACCTTTTCCCACTTCAACAAATCCGGGCTGACTGCATGCATTACTCCCTGTTCTGGCTTGCCCTGTGCGCGCAAATGTGGATTGTGGCCAGTGTAGAAGATGTGATACATCCCTTCCCCGTGCGTCACTGAACCAGTGAACACGAACAGATCCTGATCGTCTTTGGATCCACGCCGCAACATTTCGCCATGGTCTTCGAAATGCACGAAGTCTGTCGTACTCACCTGATACCAGGGAGTCCCCTCACCGTGGGCCGCTATATCCCGCCAATCGAGAAGAAAGAACAAGTGAAATTTGCCGCCGCTGTAATAAGGGATGAAGTCGGCCGCCCACGCATCCTTGGGTCGATAAAAGAACTCAGGCTCTTGCAGATCTGTGCTCTGACCAGCTAGCTCTCCTGCGGAAGCAAGTCTTGCCCTTGAGTTGGCGGCGACCAAGAAAGGAGGAGCGCTCAGCGCTAGAGTCGAGGCAGCGAGGGCTTCGAGGAATTGACGTCTTCTCATGGTCGGGTTTTCTCCTGGAGATAGGGCGCTTTTTGCAGATAGTCATTTGCCAGTGTTAGTGCGGTCACGATTTAGAAGTCTCCACGGATCACACCCGAATGCTGAAGGCACTCAACTGCTTGAACGTACCGCGCCCGGCTTCGATGTAAAGTCCGAGTCGTCCGCTCTGCGGCTGGTAACGAACGAAATTCAACAGTAAAACGTCATCCACATACACCTCACAGAACTCAGACTTTGTGATGATTCGGATGTGGTAATCACGTCCAAACCTCACCGGAAGGCGGCGCGCTTCAAGCCTGTCGAGCATGGGTAGGTCCGTGAAGGTTACGCACTGCTGATCGAAGTCAAGATAGACAGCGAGTGTGTCGCGGAATAGAAGACCAATAGCTCGTCCTTCATCCAATCGGACTATTGAACTCCAAATGAAATTTTCAGCCTCGGGGCCACATCTACGAACAGACCATGATCTCGGCGAGACGGCCCTGACCTCGTGTGCCACGCTTGTCCAATTCCCTGCTGCACCGAAACGCCGAGACGCCATCTCATGAGGGACTTCCTCCAGTTGCGGAGGGGCCTCTCCTACGATCAATGTTTGCTCGATTCGCGATTCTATCAACGCACAATAGGCCGGAACCAGGCGCCCGTCGCTCAAAGCCTTTACCTCTTTCGGCGTCGAGAGGCATCCGAGTGTGCCGGGCGCTCTGTCCTTTCGGTCCTGCCGTTCTGCCTGCGTGTACATCACGTATCGTCGGCTGTTCCACTGCACCGTGCGGCAGCTGAATCCATTGAATTCCATGGAACCCATAAATAGCGTTTCATCGCCGACGGAATAGGGGCCACCGATCCTGCGAGAGGATGCATACACGGTGCCGTAAGTGACGTAGGGATCGCAATACGCGCCCCGCACCCCATCGAAATTCCCGGTTGCGCAAATCATCCACCAGCGGCCATCAAGATAAAAGACGTCCGGTTCTTCGAGAATTCCAAAGGAGTTTGGCGCAAAGACAGGCGGTCCTTGCCTCCAATGAATCAGATCGCGCGAGACTGCGTGAGCAATGACGGCGCTTTCCGCCAACTCTCCGGCTAAGGTGCGGGCGGTGAAGAAGCCATGGAACTCCTTGGTCTCCGGATCCATGACCACAATCAAATCTCTACAATCGCCTGCTTGATACCAGCGGCCGTCGGGCTCGATAACCGGTTCCGGATTCCTAGTCCAATGGATTGCGTCCTCGGAAGTTGCCACACACAGGCGTTGGACTTGGCCTCGCTCCGATTTCTTCCTTGCCGTGTAGAACAGATAATGACTACCAGATTCGTAAAAGGTGCAGCCGGTGAAGAGATCCATATCATCGACCGATCCTTCCGGCCCCGGATACAGAGCCACGGGTAACTCCGTCCAAGTGAGAAGATCGCTACTCATGGCGTGGCCGAGAGCCACGCCATCCAGGTCTGGTCGATCACTGCCGGGACGCTTCTTCTGCAGATGAATAACATGAACTTCTTTTCCGTGAGTGAAGTACCAACTGTCCCAGACGAAAAGACCACGAGGATGATAATTAAGGTGATTTGAACCTGCGGTTTGCTGACTGCTGTCAGCCTCTGAGAACTTAAGCTTTCCAACAAGGCTGCCAAGAGGGGCGGCGGCGGCAGACCAGACAAATTCCCGCCGCGTTAAGCATTGATTGGCCATTAATCTCCAGCTCTTCGTTGTGAGAGCCGATAGCAGCTCTGTCTCAGATTCGATCGAGGTCAGCAGGGTTTAACCTGAGCTTTGATCTCAGGAACTCGACGCCAACCTCGTGGCTAATCGAAGATGTATCTATTTGGTTCTTTCCCGGATGCGGTATGCGGGTCAACAAACATTCCGACCGGCACTAGTACGTGATGCGCAGGCTAAGCTGCGTGGTTCTTGCCTGATTGGTTCCGGTCGCCTTACCAAAAAGCCCGTCTGAGAGGTTGGTATCCCAATTAGTAAGATTCACTCGGTTGAATGCATTAAATAATTCGGCTCGAAACTGTAATTGCGCCCCCTCGTGCACGAACCATGGAATGTGATTGCCTTTTGCGAATGCCAGATCTACCTGGGCGAAACCGGGACCCCGGTAGGGATCGCGACCGAGGTTGCCTTCTACACCGCAGTAAGAGGGGCCGTCCGGCGGACAAGGGGATGGAAAAGCGGATGCGGGGAATACACCCTTCAAGTAGTCGGACCGGCTAAGGCCAGTCTTGCTTCGCCCGAAAGCAGGAGCGTTCGGGTAGTCATAGAAGTTGCCATCGCCGTTGTAGTCGGCGGTCGAGGTGAAGACGGACTGCGGAGCACCGGCAGACAACACCGCGACGGTGCTGATCTGCCAACCTCCAAACACCCCCTTCTTGACGCCGTCCCAGCGAGAGGGAGTAAAGACCTCCCACAGTCCATTGAATGCAAGCTGCTTGTCGATATCCCCTTCGGAAATGCTGCGCTGGGCACGGAAGTTGTAAGCATCCACCACCGCGTCATTCTCGGAACAACGGTTGCAGCCAGGAGCACCACCCAATAAGTCTATTGCTTTGCCAAAGGTGTAAGCCGCCTGGAGATTGAAACCGTGAGAGAACGCATGCCTGACTGCGACGTCACCGCCGTTGTATGAGGAGTGGTTGCTGTTGTCGGCATAGTTGATGGCGCCGAAGTACGGATTGAGCCTAGTAATATCTCCGCCATGAGCGGTGCGGTCTCCGGCAAACCGGTTTCGGTTCGTGATGGCATAGAGGTGAATCCCGTTCGATCCTAAGTAATCGGCCTCCACGGTCCAAGCGCGTCCCAGGCTCTGCTGAATGCCTAAGAACCAGTTCTCGGCATAAGCCTGCTTTAGTTTTAGATCAGCACCACCGACGTCAGCCAGACCCGCGATGGGTCCTCCTGCTGGATTCACGCCAACCGGCAGCGGGGGCGTCGGGCAATTGAAAGGAAATTGATTCGATTGACAGTAACCGTATACGGGTTGAGGTCCTGATGGCACTAGAACGCTTGCGGTGAAGGATGCGGCTATGGGTGGATTCGCAAAAGCCGTATCGCTCCAGATCGTATCTCCACCGCGATTGTAGAAAATTCCTGCTCCCGCCCTTACGGATAGATTTTTGATCCCGCCCGGCTGCCAAGCGATGCCCAGTCGAGGAGCGAAATAATTCCGCTTCTCTTCCGTGAAAGCATTCCTGGATTTCATCACAAAGGCGGTCGCAATCTGCTGCGGTAGATTGTTGCCCGACCCGAGGATTAAATTGCTTCGATTGCCGTGAGCCTCGCTGGGATTGGAAGGAAATTCCCACCGCAGCCCCATGTCGACAGAGAGGTTAGCTCTGGCCTTCCAATTGTCCTGTACATAGGTTCCATAGTCGCTTCGGAGCCAATATCTTTGCTCGTTCGCAATGCCTCCGGTTCTCGGATCGAAGGTGATCGACTGAAAGTCAGGTTTGTCCGATGCGAAGTCAAAAACATTTAGGAAGGTATAAGTGGGGCGCGCTGCTGCTTTAGTGAATTTGGCGAAATTCTGATCATGGAACATTTCGAATCCCGCCTTCACCGAGTGTCTTCCGTGATTGAGGGAGAGCACTTCGCGCCAGTGACTATCGGCGTTCGCAAATCCATTCTGCGCAATGAACCCATTGCTAAACCCGGTCACGCCCGAAACGCCGATTCCTGGAATCTGGCAATTCGGACAGTTGGTGTGATAGGTCTGATGGGTTCCCCCAATTCCGGACATTAAGACGAGGTTGGGAGTGAATACGTGAACCCAGTTCGCGGCTCCATAGTAGGCATTGTTGGTGGAATCCTGGTTGAAGTCAGGCCGTACGGCATCGTTGTTGCCGGTAGTCGTGGTTCTGTAGAAATTCCCGTAAACCTTATCGCCCGAGGCAAAGTTTTGATCGATTCGGACATTCCACTGGAGGCCCTTTTCCGGAGAGACATAGGAGTGCGCAGCTGTACCTAACAATGGAAGGTCGCAGGGCAAGCCTAGCGGACCTGTTCCGGCGCAGCCAGGCGACAGGGAGCCGACGGTCTGGAGGTTGGTCAAAGGACCGACAGCCGGATGGAACTTTGCGAGAAGAGCCGTGGATACGTTGTTCGGGTAGTTCGCCTGCAGAAAACTTAGAAACTGCGGCGTCTCCACCGAAGTCAGGTACGCATGTGCGCTGGTTGCGCGAACTTGATCGTAGGTGAAGAAGAAAAAGGTTTTGTCTCTGCGGACGGGCCCGCCAACAGAGCCGCCGAACTCATTCCTGCGAAATACTGGCAGCGTCCGCCCGGTAACCGGATCCTTCGTGTTCTGAAATTCAGTGCGGGCGGTGAGCAGATTGTCTTCGTGATATTCAAAGAGTGAACCGTGGAACTTGTTGGCGCCCGACCGGGTCACCAGTTGAGCAATAGCGCCACCGCCGAGCCCAAATTGGGCTGAGTAATCGGTGGTCGATACAACTATCTCCTCAATCGAGTCCGGATTGGGAACAACTTTGACGAAGCCAAGGGACGCGGAATCGCTGAGGAAAGTACCGTCAAGGTAATTTGTGTTAGCGGAGGCGGGCTGGCCATTGCTGAGCAGAGCGGGAAGCTGATCGTTTGCGAAAATGTCCAATCCCGGGTTTCCCATGGCTCCGTTGCCAACAACGCCAGGCGCCTGTGCCACAACGTTGATGAAATTGCGGCCTTGTAGCGGCAGTTCTCTGATTTGCTGCTGATCGATGAAACCTGCGACAGTCGGCGCGTCGGTCTGGACCAGCGGAGGAGCAGACGTGACCACAACGCTCTGTTCGGTCTTAGCAGGCGACAGGCTCAACGGAACGCCCTGAACCGCCCCGGCAACAAGTAATACGTTCTGCTGGACCACAGCCTGGAATCCCTGAGATCGCGCTTCCACGTTGTACTTGCCCGGAGGCAGGTTAGAAAAGTAGTAGGAGCCGGTCGCGTTGCTTCTGGTGGTCTGGGTCACTCCAGTGTCGATATTTGTGAGGGTAACTGCCACATTCGGCAAGACAGCGCCAGTGGAGTCGTTCACTATTCCCTGGATCGCACTGCTGAACTGGGCGAAGGCGGGGACTCCGAGCGCGAGCAGAATCACTACAAGAAGGCTCGCTTGTCCTTGAGACCGGGCCGCCGCCCACACATTTAGTTTGCAATCTGACCACGCCATCGGGGGACTCCTTCAGATGTCCCGCAGTATTCTCAAGACGCTGTTGTGTTGTCAAGAGCATATTTAATCGTTTCATATTTTACTTTTGTAACCTTTCTGATAACAGAGTAGAGCGACCCTGCTTACAAGTTGAGGTTGGCCGGCCCACTAGTGGACATAAGCCATGTATCTCCATCAAACTAAGATAGATGCAATCGATAGATCCATGACATACAGTGCGGGTTTAGGCCACCGCAATTCAGAGATTTTGGCGCACAGAGCGACAGTAAATCGATTTATAAGATTGCAAACCTAATCATGACGATTTGAAGCATGACCCATCACCAAAGGCTAGTAGATTATGATAACTCATTCATAGTTAGTCGCTTATGGACGGGGTCCGGTCTCTATTTACAAGGCGCTAAAACGGTTATATAACAATTTGCGATGAGGTCGGATCAGGACGATTGGAAGAGGGAATGGTGACTTCGATCAGGGATGTCGCCCGCCTGGCGGGTGTCTCAGTCGCAACAGTTTCGAATGTCATCAACAGCAAGGGGACGGTTAGCCGACCCACGACGTTGCGCGTCGAGAACGCACTTAAGGTTCTGGATTACCATCCAGACCAAGTCGCGCGCAGCTTACGAGTCGGCCGTACAAACGTTATCGGGATTATCGTGCCGGACATCTCGAATCCTTTTTTCGCCGAGGTTACACGCGGAGTTGAAGAGGCATCTGAAAAACGCGGCTACTCGGTTATTGTGTGTGACTCAAACGACGATTCCGGCCGAGAGTCCAGGCATCTTAGTACGCTTTACTCCAGACGTGTGGATGGGGTACTGCTAGCAAGTTCGGTCTCTGATGCGGCCTATGACCGGCTCACGCTACGGCGATTCCCCATCGTCTTCATTGACGCCGTACCAGCAGGACTAAAGCAGGGTGCTGTGGTTGTCGATAATGCCGGGGGGGCTTATACAGCCACCGAGTATCTTATCAATCTTGGGCATCGCAGGATCGGCGTTATAACTGGCCGCCTACAGCGTTCGGTTGGGGCGGATCGACTGGAAGGTTTTCGCAGAGCGATGCAGGAAGCGGGACTCTTTCTGCCTGACGAGTACATGCGCATCGGCGACTTCCACGCGGAGAGCGGATACAAGTGCGGACTCGAACTGATGAAACTTTCGAGCCGGCCGACTGCGATCTTTTCGTGCAACAACGTCATGACTCTGGGTCTGCTACGCGCGCTGGCGGATCTTGGAATCCGTTGCCCGGACGAGGTGAGCATCGTCGGGTTCGATGACGCCGAGTGGGCCACTAGCTTCACGCCCCGTCTCACTTGCGTCGCGCAGCCGACGAACGACATTGGCAGGTTAGCGACGGAGATGCTCCTTCAGAAGATCGCGCTGTTGGACGCAGAAAGCGCATCCGAATATCCCAATGTTATTCTTCCCGCAGAGCTGCGGGTGAGAGAATCGGCCATTCCGCCAGTCCCGGTGAGTGCCTTAAACAACTAAGCAGGATCCAACGAGGATACCGTGTTAAATCGCCAGCAGGTTAAATCCGCACGAGATGCAGCGAAGAGCATGCTAGAACGCCTGTCCATCGCCATCACGCCCACCGAAATGGATCAGATTGAAGTGGCAGACTTTGGTCTTGGCGAACTGGACAAGTTCGGACTCCAGCTCCTTGTGTACATCAACACGGAGCGTGTGTGCGCGAAGGAGCTGCTACTATTCCCATTTCAAATTTGCCCAGAGCATTGTCACCCTCCTGTCTTCGCAGATCCAGGAAAAGAGGAGACATTTCGTTGTCGGTGGGGTGAGGTGTACCTTTACGTTCCCGGTGAACGAACCACAAACCCTAAAGCAAGACTTCCCGTAGGAATAGAGCAATATTTCACGGTGTGGCAGGAAGTTTGCCTCCGCCCTGGCGAACAGTACACGCTCGCTCCGGGTACCTATCATTGGTTCCAGGCGGGGCCTGAAGGGGCCATAGTTTCTGAGTTTTCAACCACGAGCCGAGACGAATACGACATTTTTACCGATGCTCGGATTGTCAGGCAGCCTCGCATTGAAGATTGAGCGCCGCCATGCAGGTTGTTGCCTGCCCATCTTCATGGGGCTGGAAGCGCTAGCATTCAGTCAACAAGAGAGCACCGCTGCTATGCACCTTGTCAGGCAAAATAGAACAATTATTTTGGGGGCGCTGCTTGGTCGTTCGGCGTTAACTCATAGAGGCGGTATTTGTTCGTTGAAGCCTCCTCCGCTTTGGACTGCTGGCGAAGATCTTTAAGGCGCTTGAGCAGTTGCGTCATCTCTGACTTGGAACCCGTTCCGCTGCGCCTCAGCGCTTGGATCAGATGATAGAGTGCGTTCTGATCGGAAGGATCGGTGTGCAGTGCCAATCGGCACTCCCGGATCGCAAGATCCAGTTGCCCCGACTCTAGATAGAGATCGCCGAGCACATCCCGGGCCAGAACGAAGTCAGGATTCAATTGCGTGGCTTGCGTCACCGCCTTGATCACTTCATGAAATTCGGGGCTGCCTGGGGCTGCGCCTTTCTGAACCAAAATGTGCGCTTTCATGTAGTAAAGGAAGGCTTCACGAGGATGGCTCCTCAACTGCGTCTCTACTGTGGCAAGCGCCTGATCAAGATTTCCCATTTGAGTAAGAGCCATCGCCTGGGCAACGGCAGCGGAAGCCTCCTTCGGATCCAGGCGAGTGGCTGTTTCAAAGTCGGCTTCGCTCTTGTCAAACTGTGCCAACTGGATGTAAAGCACTCCGCGTGCGACATAAAGTGGGGCCGCCGCAGGCAATTGTTGCAGGCCCGCATTCACCATATCGATGCCAACCTGGAAAGAGCCGTGATTGAACGACAACATGGCAAAATCGAGATAGTACTTTGCTTCATGGGGATTCGATACGATGGCCCGGCGGAGCAATTCCGCCGCCTTCGGGGTATCTCCCAAGCTTTCATAAGCAGAGGAGGCCAAGGCCAGCGCGTCGGGACTGCCTTCAGCGGATTGGAGCAGGGGCTGCAGAGTTTCGACCGTGTCTTTCGGTTGATGTGCCTCCATCTGTGCGGCAGCAAGTACATATCGGACGCGAAAATCGTTCGGAGACTGCGCGAGAATCTGCCGAAAGACAGACACCGCATCGGCTGGGCGATTCACATCGATCAGGCATTCACCATACTGGGCAAGTGCGGTAGGACGGGTTGAGATGAGTTCGGTGCTCTTGAGGAAGTGCTCTACCGCCGCAGCGCAATCATGTTGCTGATACTTCAAGGTAGCCAGCATCGCGTGGGATGTGGGGTCGTTCGGCCTCAGTTCGAGAATATGGGTCAGCCGACCAACCGCATGCGAGTCTCCGAGTTTGTACTCGAGCTCCGCGGCACCTTCGAGGGCGGGAATAAAATTCGGAGAGATGCCGAGAGCTGTGTCGTAGGCCTTCAGGGCTTCTTGATCCCTGCCAAGTCCCGCAAGCGCCAAACCTTCCAGTGTTCGAATCTTGAAGTCCCGAGGGGAGCGCCGAAGTTCAGATCTGGACAACCGCACCGCCTCCGAGTAATTGCTGGCTTGCAGCGCCGCTTGGATTATCTGGATCGCATTCGCAGAAGAAGTCGCCTGTGCGAGGCCCTCAACAGCCGGCACTAAGATCAAAACGAGCACCGCCAATGTCCGTCGCAGAGTTCCTGCAGCCCAAGCTTGCAAGCCGCAGCTTGAGATCTCCTCGAGTTTAGTCATTGCGTCCCCAACGTGGGAGATTATGACATACCAATGGGAGCTGCCTGACGTTGAGCGTTTGCAATAGGCGGAACTGGTGCATCTTGGAGTTTAATGATGACGCGACAGCGAGGTCGGCTGTGAAGAGGCTGTAGGTTAGGTTGTCTTTTTGCTAATCATTTGGCATACATTTTGCTAATTATCTGGCACACTGCTGCGTGTGGACGAGCTTTCCGCCATACCGCAAGCGTAGCGTGACTCGCCCTCCAACGCCTCAAACTGCTGCGGCCTTGGCGCTCCAGCAGCACATGCAAACGCCGATAGCCGAAGCGCGGCTTCTGTCGCCAACGCAACCAGCCGCTCGCGCAGACCCTCGTCGTTCTGCCGCGGCCTGTAACGATAACTGGAAACCGGAACCAGCAACAGATGGCATGCCCGGCGCTCGGTTAAGGCAAACTGCTGACGGATGTGCTCGACAGAGGCTGAGAGGTCTTGCTCAAATTTGAAGTAGGTCCTCGGGTACTACAAAAGCCTGAGCGACTCCGGTTGTACGGTGGTATGCTGTGCAACACAGTAAAATCCAATCAGCAATTTGCCCGACCTTTAGTGGATCATCGCCGAGAGTTTCAGCAGGAGGCACGATGAACCGATACCCTCCGATCGCCATTGTGTTTGCAGCTTCCCTTGTCTGCTTCTCTCAAAATGCCGCGCAGAGATACGTCATTGGAGTGGACATTGTAGGCTCCAACTCCAAGTGCCCCGGCAGTCCTCTGTTCATCGGTTCAGTGCGAAAGATCTCACCAGCAGCCGCAGCAGGAATTCAGCCTGGCGATCGACTATTGGCCATTAATGGAACACCTCCTGCTGACATAAAGGATGCGTCGCATCGGATGACTTCCGATTCATCCGGATCCGTATACCTAGAATTGGAGAGAGCGGGATCAACCCGCAGACTGACCATTCAGCGCGAGAGAAGCGACATCGTATGGTCACAGAATGGATTACGCATGCTCGATGACTTAATCGTGGGATCTGACTACAGCGATTCTGAAATCCAAGAGGTTCGAAGACTGGATCGAGAATTGGAAGCTGCCATTCAGCGCGGGGATTTTCTTAACGTATTTCCGGGCCATTATCCGACGAACAAAAGTCTCTATTATCCAGGATTCGAAATCTTCGTTTGGGACAAGGGGCAGCGGGTCCACGTAGGCGGAATAGAGGATGGTCCGGCCCGTAAGAATGGCGTTCGCTGGGGTGACAGGATCCTTCGCATTAATGGAATTGATCCACGAGGGAAGTCTCTGCCGGAACTACAATCGCTCCTTAGCAGTAAAACACCCACTACGATGAGCATGACAATTGAGCGTGCGGGCACTACAAAGACCTTCAAATTCACACTTGCACTGGCAGCAACTGTTCTTAGGAACAACCAGTGGCAAATCGTCAACGGCGCTATGGTCCCGCTCTGGATCCCCAAACCGTACATTTCATGCTTTGAATGACAGGCAATTGTCCAAGAGGTTCGAAGACTGGATCGAGTGACGCCGAATTTCCACTGGAGAGCAAGGTCTGCGCGGTGACACTTTCATTCCGCCCGCAACGTCTCCATCGGATCGACCTGCGCTGCCCGCATCGCCGGAAGCGAAGCGGCCGCTGTCATCACCAGCAGCAGGATAATTGCCACCCCGCTGGCGGTTGCCGGATCGAATGTTCTTACTCCATACAGAAACGAACGAACCGCAACCCCTGCGGCCCAAGCGCCGGCAATGCCGGGAACTAATCCGAGCAGCGCCATCGTTCCGGCCTGCCGCAACACCAGCCCAGCGACCCTGGGTCGTGTAGAACCGAGGGCCATCCGAATCCCGATTTCCCGCCGCCGCAACGCTACGGAATACGCCAGCACGCCGTATATTCCCACAGCCGACAGCACCAGGGCGACCACGCCAAAGCCTGCGACCAGGCGCAAGGCGAGCCGCCGCTCGCCCAGGGATTGCGCGATACCATCTTGCATGGAACGCAAATTCATCTCGGCCATCGTGGGCGCTTCCTGTCGCAGTGCAGGTACGCAGCTCTGCTGCCAGCGTGGCCGGGGCGAGCGCCGACCGAACGGCGAATTGATTCGACATGGTCAACACCTCCCCGAGGAAAGAGCTCTGTGGTAGTTGCAGATAGTCGAGGTACACTAGCGGCTCGTAAGGCGCGCCCAAGTCGCCTCCCTGCACTTCGTTTTCCACCACGCCAACTACCGTCATCGGCTCTACAAACGGGAGGTCGGCGTCGGTTTCGCCCGGGTTGCGATGGAAGCGAAGACTCGCGCCCATGGGGTCGCGCATTTGTAGATACTTCTGTACGAAAGCCTGGTTCACCAGCACCACCACTCCCGCGCTCGACTCATCGGCGGGCAGGAAGCCACGCCCTCGCAGCAGGTGGATGCCGCTCGTCTGCACGAAGTTGGTGCTCACCAGGCTGTAGAAAGCCGCGTCGCCTTGCTGGTATCCGCGCCCCGTGATCTCCGTGCTTCCGTTCAGCGTCATGCTGTAGCTGGAGAAGGGCACTTCGGTCTGCAAGGTTACCGATTGCACCCCGGGCAACGATTCGAAACGGTGCAACAGGCGCGTGGCAATCTGCCGCGCGAGCTGCGGATCCTCATTCTGGTTTTCCGGCATCGCCACCAGCGTCGTCACATGGTGAGCGTCGAATCCGAGGTTCACGTTCTCGAGCGATTGCAGCGTGCGGACAAACAATCCGCTCACCACCAGGAGCACGCATGTGAGCGCAACCTGCAGCGCCACCAGTAATGCGGGCAGCCGCGGCGTCTGGGTAACGGTGCGGGAGTTCGCCGCAGCCGTTTGGCGCCGAACGCTCAACGCCGGTGCGACCGATGCGAGCACTCCTACAAGCACGGCTAGCAGGGCAGTGCCAGCCAGCACCACGGGATGAATGGATAACTCGTCGAACCGCGGAAACTGCTGCCCGTATGTGTGTCGCACCAGCTGCAGGGCTGCGTACGCCAGGACGCTTGCCACGGCTGCGCCGACCAGCGAGATGAGCATGCTCTCCACCATCAACTGCTGCAGCAGTCGCGCGAAACTGGCGCCCAGCGCGGAACGCACATTCATCTCGGGCATCCGCCCCGCGGCGCGCCCAATCTGCAGGTTTGCCGCATTCGCGCACGCAATCAGTAGCAGTACGCCCACGCCGCCGAGCAGCGTCAGTAATGGTCGCTGCGTGTAGCCCACCACCACGTCTCGATAAGAGCGCATTCCCAGATGCCTGTACTGCTCGGCGTACTTGTGTGTGGAGTGAGCAAAGATGCCTTCCGCATCGGCCAGCGCCCGTTGCTGGGAAACGTCAGCCTTCAATCGCGCGATCGTAGCGGCCGACTCCATTTTGAATTCGTCTTCGCCCGCGGCGTTCACCCACAGCGGCCAGTAGACGACAGCTCCGCCGGTGCCCTGCGGAACGTGTACGCCAGGAGGCAGTACGCCCGCCACCGTGCGCAGTTGGCCTGAGACCTTGATGGTTGAACCTACGGCCTCCGGATCGGCGTTCAGGCGTTCGCGCCAGAACTCGTCGCTTACCACCACCATGGGAGCCTTCGCGTCGATTGGTGCAAAGGCGCGCCCGAGCCTCGCCCGGACGCCCAGCGTCTCGAAGAAATCGGTCGTCACTTCAACCAGCTCTGTAATCCGCGTGCCGTCCGCTGCAGCTACCGGACGAACCATGGTGTTGTATCCGCTCACGCCGCTGAAGGAGTGACTGTTGCGGCGTAGTTCGTCAATGGCCGCATACGACAGCGCGTGCGGCGAAGCAGAGGCCCCTTGCGTCTGGTCCATACCATAGATCTGCACCAGACGGTCGGAATCCGGCAACGCCACAGGCCGAATTAGCGTCGAGTCGATAATTGCCAGCAGCGTGGTGACGCATCCGAGTCCGAGTACGAGTGTGCAGACCAGTGCTGCGGTGTATGCGGGCGCTGCGCTCAAGCTGCGTACTGCGTATCGCAAGTCTTGCAGCAGGCGCTCCAGCCAGAGCCCGCCCCACAACGCACGCGATTGCTCGGCGGCCAATAGCAGGTTGCCGAACTTCTTTCGCGCCGCCTGCTCAGCTTCTTCGGGCGGCATTCCCGCTTCGATGTTTTCCTGCGTTTCGATTTCGATGTGGGTTTCGAATTCCTGCAGCAGCTCCATCCTGCGCTTGTTCCAGCCAAACATGATTGAGCCCTCCGCTACGTGTTCTCATCAACTGCCGGCGTCAAAATGCGTGCAATCGCGTCAGACAGCTTTTGCCACTTCGACGTCTCTGTGAAGAGTTGCTTGCGTCCCTTCGCCGTCAAGCGATAGAAGCGTGCCTTGCGGTTGTTTTCCGAGAGCCCATCCTCGGCGACAATCATGTGCAGCTTCAGCAAGCGCTGCAGTGCCGGGTATAGGGATCCATGACCGACCTGCAGCACGTCTTCCGAACGCCGCTCAATCGAGCGTGCGATGGCATGGCCATGGGCGCGGCCTCTGGCAAGCGTCTGCAGGATCAACAGATTCAATGTGCCTTGCATCAGTTCGAGTTGTTGATCTCCATCTCTAGTCGACATTCGACCAGAGCATATGATGGCTTCAGGTTGAATGTCAAGGGGAGCGGATTCTTTGGGAAGGTGGGCGCTGAGCTGGCGCATCATGGCCAAGCGGCCTTTAGAGCCATCCGGATGCTGGAAACGCCTGATCCGATGGTGATTCGCCCTTCGTAGAGCCGCCCTGATTTGCACGTAATGCGGAGACGTCCGCACTTCCTCGAACAAATTCGACTCCGGCCGATTACACGAAGTTTTTCAACTCTCCCGCTCACCCACAAGTTGTTTATCTGCGTGGCTCCGCGAGCACTACACGGATAAAGGGGAATCCGAAAGCTAAGTGTGTCATCGGAGCGAGTAATGATCCAGCTAATCGATAGGAGGAGATGTTGCTCCTTTACATCAAGCAGGTTTTCAATCGCAAACGGTTTCTCCACGGCCTGAAACGCAACACTCATACTCGAAACCGTGCCGGGCAGGCGCCGGTCCGATATGCAATGAAGTCGCGTGACCGACACGGAATGAGTTAGCACCGTGCAAAAGAAATGTCCATACCTCCCCGCGAGTTGTCCCCCGAGGTATGGGCTGGTTCTCTCAACGTCCTGCTTCTACGGATACGTGACCACGTCGCTTGGGCCGGGGTTGCTCGAGTTCACGGTAGCGCCAACGCCATTGATCACATGGGTGATCTGGCCGCTTCCGGACAGGAACACTGTAAGGGCATCATTGACCTGAATGCCGGGGTGATCCGGGACCGCGATGGCGTTGTCCTCGACGATGTTTACCCCGAGTTCGAAGAAGGAGGAGATTTCCAATCCGTACGCCTGGTGCGTTCCCACGGGAGTCGTGACAACATAGGATGGGAATCCATTCGCGGCTCCATCCATCCAGGCGCTCTGGCTCGGCGGATCGTAGGGTAGCTCGCTCTGGTAGAAGATCGTTTCGCCGGCGTTTCCATTCCAAAGCACCTGTTCTTTCTGAAAGTGCTCAACGGAGAGACCGAGCGCGGTTACCCGATTCCCATTCACGACTACACCGTGAGCTGCTGTGTTCAGCGTCCAGCCCACCCCTGTGCCGTGGTCCGCGCGCCAAGCCCAGACATCGTCAAGGATCACATCAGCGCTGTCGACCTCCAGGCTGGTCGTGGCCGATCCCGCTGTGGCGCCCCCGATCCGGAAGAACACATCGTTGATTGACGACGGGGCGTTGACATGGGGGAGGAAGCCGCCAGGGGGCAGCGGCAGATCAAACAGGCCGACGCCCATCTTCAGCAGCACAGGCGAGTTGACCGGACCCGCGTCGAAGATCAAGCCTGCAATCTGAATCCCGTCCACATCGAGGACGTCCATCGCTTCCTTACCGGTCTGCGGAACCAGCGTTGCCATCCCGAGGCCAAGCACCACGGTATTTGGGTAGAGCACCTGGATCGGCTCTTTCAGGTTGTACACGCCCGGGGTCAGGATGAGGCTCTTGCCTACCAGGAGCGCCAGGTTTATCTCCGTGACCGGGGTGGAGGGCTGGGCGATAAAGAACCGGCTGAGCGGCAGGCTGTGTCCCGGTTGATTGATTCCGCTGGTCCATGTCGGTCCGACGGACTTGCGCTGCACTGAGGGTACGAAAACGTTGTAGTTGCCCTTGCTATTCATATACAGGAAGGGCTTTTCGCGGCTGACCGGCGTGCTGGCCAGGGTTGTGTAGGGGTTCGGGCCGCCCGGATCGCCGGAGTTCGGCGCAAAGCTCTGCGCAGGGGCTCCGGGATCACCGGAGAACACCTGATTCCAGACACCGTTCGACCATCCATCCAGAATGGTGTTGCGGACAAAGAACTGCTGTTGGGACCCGTTGATCACGGTTCCGCCCTGGAACTGTGAGTCCGCGATGAACCCGCCACTGGCGTAGTCCGGGGCGCCATTGCAGTAGTCCATCAGCGAAACGCCGCCGTTCACATTGACGCGCCGCAGTGGCGCACCCTGTGACACCGCCCAGAACTCCGTGTTGGCTTCGCACCCGGTCTGGCCTGTGACGTTGATGGTCAGGTTGGAGAGCGAGCGCCAGAAGTTATCCAGCGCGATGCAATTGTCCTGGGCTAAGCATTGGTTGTAGACGTTGACTGATCCGTTGATGACGACCGCGCCCGGGGTAGCGCCGAGGCCCGCAACTTCGGTGTAGTACCCGACCTGGAAGGTGAGCGGGTTGGCTGCACTGCCGTAAGTGCCCGGCTGGAAGTAGAGCGCATACCGTTGCGTACCGAACTGATTGCTGACCTGCTGGGCTGCAATGCTGTTGACGGTTGCCTGTATCTGGCTTTGTGGCATATCAGGTGTAAAGACGTACACATTGCCGCCGAACTGGGCCATAGCCCGCGTCCCGAGCATTGCTGCGAAGACGACTGCGCCGAGGACGTACAGGAGTTTTGCACGCAAACAGATGCTTGCATTGCCTCTCATTTGCCGCTCCGTAGGGATGTGGATTGGATTGCGGCAGCAACGCTATGCCTACCACTGGCAGACTGTCAATCCAGAGCTGGACCGGGTCGTGTCCTACCGATCATAGATACAAAAGGAGCTGCTGGCGCACAGCGGGCGCGTTGGGTGCAAGGAACCCACACATACCGCTTTTTTGGGCGGAAGCGCAATCCGTTATAAATGAGATCTGCTAACGGTCAGACACATCTATTCGGAAACTGGCGTTCGGATTTAACATCCCGGCCACGGGATCGCTGGCCACGGGAACTCGCTTCCCAAAGACTCTGCCTGCTCGAACGGCCTCAAGTTCCCAGAGGGCGACGACTGCTACGTCTCTCCGAAGCGGCGGCGCATCAGATCGGTGAGGTACAGCTCCGGGGCAAGGTACGTAAGATCCGGCGCTGTCCGTTATGGCCAGATACCGTCAACGTGCTGCTTAGTCGATCAGGAATACCTTCGCCCTAGCTTCCTGCTCAGCCATTGAGCTCGTGAATCGTGTCCGCGACAGCATGAGCAGCTTGACCAACTGTGCCGCGAACAGTTCCGACGGCTTGTTCTACAAGACCTTCAGTTTCGAGCTGATGACCTGCATCCTTCCAAGTAGTCCACGGATAGTGAGAGTTCTCCGATAATGAAGGCCAACCCTGGCCATGAGGAGAGCTTGGATGAAGAAGAGCCGGTATACCGAAGAGCAGATCGTGGGGATATTGAAGGAGTCCGAGGCGGGGCTCTCGACACCGGAGCTGTGCCGGAAGCACGGCATCAGCCAACAGACGCTGTACCGCTGGAAGGCGAAGTACGGTGGCCTGGAAGTAAGCGATGCGCAGCGGCTGCGGCAGCTGGAGGACGAGAACCGCAAGCTCAAGCAGTTAGTCGCCGAACAGGCACTGGACATCGTCGGCTTCAAGGCGGTGTTATCAAAAAAGTGGTAGGCCCACAGGCAAGGCGGGAGGCAGTAGCAGTGTTTCGAACCGCGACAGAGTGTTCGGAACGACATGCCTGCGGGCAGATGCAAGTGCTGCGTGCGATGTTGCGCTACCAGCCGCGAGCGAGCAGGCACGCGGAGGCCAACGAGCGGTTGCGCATCCGGCTGCGAGAGTTGGCCGAGGAGCGGCGGCGTTGGGGTTACCGGCGATTGCACGTGCTATTGCAACGCGAGGGATGGGCGGTGAACCTCAAGCGGGTACACCGGATCTATGTGGAGGAGAAGCTGATCGTACGCAGGAAAAGGCGGCGCCATCGGATCGGCGCTCAGGCGCGTGTGCCGCTCGCCGCACCGGTCAGGCAGGACGAGACCTGGACGATGGACTTTCTGCACGACGCTCTGGCGACGGGCCGGAAGCTGCGCACGCTCTCGATCGAGGACGCATACACACGAGAGATGCTGGCCATCGAAGTCGATACCTCTCTGCCGTCGCTGCGAGTGATCCGGGTGCTGGAGAAGCTGCGGATCGAGCGCGGGTTGCCGGAGCAGATCGTCATCGACCATGGCACGGAGTTCACTTCGAAGGCGATGGATCAGTGGGCATACGAGCACAAGGTGAAGCTGCACTTTATCACTCCCGGCAGGCCGATGGAGAACGGCTATATCGAATCGTTCCACGGCAAGTTCCGCGAGGAATGCCTGAACGAACACTGGTTCCTGACCTGGACGATGCAAGAGAGACGATCGAATCTTGGAGGATCGATTACAACCAAGTGCGTCCACATAGCTCGCTGAGTTACAGGACGCCGCAGGAGTTTAGAGACGCAATGGGCTGTGCAGATGTGGAAAGCAAACAGCGCTTTCCACATCCGCACAGCCCCGACTACGGCTGCGAGATAACTCAGCAGCTAAACTGAAACCGGATACTCTCATTTCTCTGGACTAATCGAAGGGGGCAGGTCACTGATCATCACCGGTAGCTCGTCCCACGGTTTCTTTCAGCTTCCCCACCAAACCTGCGCCGGTCCCTCTGGCTCGCTGCTTCGATCCCCAGAATGACGTCTTCCCTGCTGCATCTTCAATATGGTTGTTGCCTGTCGCGAACTGTGGACCCGGTTGGTTCAAAACAAAATAGGCGGCCACACCGACGCCGACACTGGCAACAATCCAAGGAAGTGCTCTCATTATTGATTCTCCTTGACGCTGGGATGCATCTTTGAGTCATCAGCAGGACGTAGCACGCTCTTTACACAGTAGGGTGATGGAACTCGTTCTCACCCTCACTAGCCCCGTCTCGAGGCCTTGCTGCTCCCTATCTGCGCGGATGTTACGCCACGAACAGCCCGGCTGATGCTTTTTATGCAAAAGTCCCATTCGTCAAACTAAAAATGCCACAGAAGGAGGCGAGACCCTTCTCCCGCTGTTGGAGAAAGCAGCGGCCCAGCTCAACATCACGCTCGTTTACAAGGCCATCCCCGGTAACGCGAAAGGCTATAGCAAGTGGGGTTTAATTGAGATATCGA
>CAWKKW010000002.1:0-1149978 GCA_963850345.1 uncultured Acidobacteriaceae bacterium
GGGTCAATAAGTTATTTGGGAAAGCGTCACCGGCCACGAAGAACCGATATGGAGACGGTCTTCAGCAAAGAGCCCATCAATTGACGCTCAAGAGCGATCGCGTCAGTCGAAATCCCGCCCGACTAATCGAGCGCCGGAACGAAGGGGACGGTCGGATCCGTTACTTGCGGCTGAAGCGGTGGTGCATCTGCCATTTGAAAACGTCTTGGTTACGAACGGCTACAACCGCGGGTTTCTTTATCCTTATGGTTTCATTCAACGGATGCGGGACAGTATCAAGCCAGCTACTTCGATGAGAGCTGCCTCCTGGCATTGCCTTGTTATGTCATTGCCCTTGGTGCCATCTTGGGACTCTCTATAATCGCGGCTCTGCAATCCATTGCCTTGCACGATGGACAGGTTTGAAGCGCGCGGCTTGGGCCCAACGGTTCCGGACTTGCTTGGCAAATGGGGAAGGCGCGGCAAAGCTTTCTCAGAGTTCTGCGATTCTTTTCAGTAAAGCCGCGGGATGAACGGGTTTCCCGAGCACCTGGAATTCGTACCCTCGCTTGCGTCCATGTTCGAGAATCGCCGAAGTTCCGACATGACCCGAGAAGAGCAGTATTCTCGTGGAGGAATGCACTTCAGTGATCGCGATCGCAAGGTCTACTCCGTTCATTTGAGGCATGAGCACGTCGGTCAGGAGGTAATTTGGTTTCAGCTTCCTCGCGAGTTTCAATGCCTGCCAGCCGTCGTAGGCTATGGTCACCGCATAACCGGCTCCCTCGAGAATCTCGCCAAGGGTGTCAGCTATGAGTCTTTCATCGTCGACTACGAGAATGGTTGGTGGGTCTGTCTCGCGACGCTCTGCTACTTCTTGGCGAGGTTGCAACACAACTACGTTTTGGATTCGCTTGTTTGATGTAAAGACTGAGTCCGCTTGAGATTGAAACATGATTACTCCGAAAAACTCAATCAGCTGGTACCGTTGGCCGCATCTTGCGCCGGCGTTGAGAACGGAATGAATATTTCTGCCGAGGTTCCAGTCTGGCGGATCTCAGTAGAGTTCGAAATCGCGATGTAGCCGCCTCTTTTTTCCACCAGTTGTTTGGCCACCCAAAGTCCGATTCCTGTACCCACCTCTCCTTTGGTCGTAAAGAAAGGCTCAAAGATCTTAGGCAGATGCTCAGCCGGGATGCCACCGCCAGTGTCTCGAATGCAAATCTGTATGCCTGCCTGACCATGCCTGGAGGCTGTCGTGGTGGACAGATGCAGGGTTCCGCCTCGTGGCATCGCATCGAGTGAATTAGCGACAATGTTCGATAGCACCTGCAACATCTCTCCCTTGCTGAGTTGGATTTGATTTGTTTCCTCGAAACGGGCATCAATGACAACGTTCGCTGCGAAGGCTTTGGGGCGATACACTGCCAAAACGTTTTGCAGCAAGTCATGAACGTACACTGCTACAGGCCCGCCAGTGTCCCGATAATAGCCAAGCGTTTGCCGCGCTATCGTTGAGACGCGCTCCAGTTCTCCTTCAGCCGTTGAGAGATACCGGTCTGCTTTGCTGTCTAGCTCGATGTTCTTCCGCGCCAAATAAATGAGATTCATAATGGCCTCAAGCGGATTGTTGATCTCATGAGCGACGGTAGCGGCCATTCTGCCGGTAGCAGCAAATTTCTCAGCCTGAACAAGGGAAGCTTCAACTCTCTTTCGCTGTGAAATATCCCGCAGGATTTTGGAAGCACCTATAATCGCGCCGGTGTTGTCTCTTACTGGTGAGATCGTGAGAGATGCATCGAACCTTTCGCCATGCTTCTTCAAGCGCACTGTTTCAAAGTGATCAAGGCGTTCGCCCGCCCGTATCTTTGCCAGGATCACCGGCTCTTCGGCGTGAAGCTCTTCCGGAATGAGCCGGAGAACGGATTGCCCTATGATTTCCTCTCGTGTATATCCGAACAGACGCGCTGCAGCCTCGTTCCAACTGGTGATGATGCCGTTCAGGTCTTTGCTGACGATTGCGTCGTCCGATGACTGCACAATTGCGGCCAGCTCGCCGGCCTGCTTCGAGGCGGCGCGCTGCTCGACTTCAGCTTGCTGTAAAGCTTCAACCCTCAGCCTTAACTGCTGTCGCAGGCGAAAGTTCTCGATCGCTATCGCGGCTTGTGACGCGATTGCCGCCACCAGGTCTTCGGCGCTTTGCTGGAAAACGTCCGGTTCCGCGTGTCCATAAAACAGACCGCCGAGAACTTCCCCACTTTGGCTTTTCACGGGAACCGCCAGATAGCTGCGAACTGATAAGTGGGCATCAGGCATTCCATAGTAGGGGTTGTTATGTCCGTAGCGAGGGTCCTTGGTGATGTCTCCCGACCGCACGATCGTGGTTCCCTCAGAGGTCGGTCCGAAGACCGCAGTGTTTTGTGGCATCGGGAAGTTGGCGAACTTGCTACGGTCCACTCCAGAAAGGGTGTAGAGCAAGTAGCTCTCTCCGGCCGGATTGGTGACGTTATAAAAGAACGCCCCGAACTGCCCACCGGACAGCTGCAGACCGGCGTCGGTTGCTGCCTGTACCAGCGTCTCCAAATCGGCGCTCCTGCCCAGAAGGAGTCCAATCTTGACGATGAGTTCTAGAGTTTCGCGGAGCTTGTCTGGATTCTGATGTGTACCCCCGGTAAGCGCCATGCCCTCAAAGACCCCGACCAGAACGAAGATAGCTGCCAAAGCCGCTCATAACGTGTGCACCACTTATATTACAGTTGCGCTTGCAAAAAAGCAGTCCAAGCAGGTTTCGTTTGTCACTCGGAGTGGCACAAATTTAACGCCAGTAACCTGCCTTCGCTCATTCAGCTAGCGAATGAACCGCCCCGCCAAGAGATGACTTTCGCGATCTACGGTGGGGTTCGAGCACGCTCTTAACCATCCTGTGCGGGCGTTCATAAAAAACTCTGAGTAGTGCGACTGTTCTAAAGATTCTTCAGGAAATATGACGGCCGTCCAACAGAGCCGGGCTACCTGCTGCATCCACAGAAATACGAAGCGAGTAGAGGTAAGTCCCGGATTTCCACAACGGAACCCGGGGCGCCAGCTTCGTTTCTGTCTCAGTCTTGCTGTGTCCGATCTCAATTTTCCAACTAGAATGCCGCTGGATCTTCTCATTCCATATCAAAAAAAGAATGAGCAGATTCACAAATTCGGTGTGGACGCAAATACAGGCGAGATCGTCGAAGACTTCGTCGAGAGTCCGGTCGATGAAACATAGGAAAATGCGAAATAGCGCTAAGCCCGGGAGCGTTCATGATCGTCGAACTCGAAACATGCCGCCAGGGCTAGGGGTAACAAGGAACAAGCTCGTAGTGAGAAACACGCCTCATCTGAAGCGTGTATCAATTGGCACTAGAGGGAGGTGAGAGACCGTAGACCACCTCGCGGGTTAATGGGCTTGCACAAGCTATCGGTCTTCCGAACAGGGAGTCGCACTAAGCACACGCCGAAGGACCTCGCTTATTTCAGTAACGGTCCAAGGCTTGAGAATGATCGCATCGAAGCCATAGTCTCGAAAATCCGACATGACCGGCGCATCCGAATAGCCACTCGAGACGATTAACTTTAAGGAAGGCTCGAGTTCCTTCAGTTTCGCAGCGGTTTCAACTCCGCCCATTCCTCCAATGATAGTCAAATCTAAAAGAACTGCGTCAAAGCCGATTCCATTCGACTTAGCGGCTTTATAAAGAGCGATCGCCTCATGTCCATCTCGGGCGGTCTGGACGTTGTATCCGAGTTGGCTGAGGACAGCGCCGAACAGGACGCGGAGATCATCCACATCGTCCATTATCAGGAGACGTTCTGTTCCGGTTCGCAACTGGGCGGCAATAGGGGCCTGAGGTGGCGAACTTTCGCGCGAAGCCGGCAGTTCCACAGTGAATACCGTACCGGTACTGGCTGTTGAGTCTACCGAAAGGGTTCCTCCATGTTTTGCAACGATCGCATAGGCGGTCGCCAAACCCAATCCGCTTCCTGCCGGCTTGGTTGTGAAATATGGATCGAAAATCCGCTCCATTATTTCAGCGGAGATGCCGGATCCGTAGTCACGAATCGAAATCTTGATCCACGGATCTAGCTCATCTAAGCCAATTGGGCGCGCAACGTTCTCCGCACGAACTTCAATCGTTCCTCCACTAGGCATGGCCTGTTGCGCGTTGACTAGAATATTGTGGAGCACTTGGCCCATCTGATTCGGATCTACATTCGCGAACCAGAGGTCGTCTGCGATAGTGACATTGATGATCAGGGATGATCCGGATCCGGCAAGTTGAACGGCATCCGTAACCAGCTTGGCTATCGAAACTACACGCCGTACCGGGTCACCCCCCTTTGCAAAGGTCAACAACTGCGACGATAAGGATGCAGCGCGCTGGCACGCATTCCCGGCTTGATCGAGGAAGCGTCGAGCATCTTGGCCAGGATCAAGCCGTGACTTTGCGACCTCGATATTCCCTTGCACGACCGTCAGGAAGTTATTGAAGTCATGGGCAATTCCTCCCGCCAGCACTCCGAGGGAGTCCAGTTTGCGTGCACGCAGAAGTTCCTCTTCAGCCTGCTCGCGCTGCGCAATTTCCGTGCGTAACTGTTCGGTCGATTTGTGCAGCTCGGCAGTGCGCCCCTTGACTCGTTCCTCAAGTTCCCGATTCAAAGCTTCGGTTTTCTGGTTCGCGGCTCGCACATCATCTACAAGGTCTTGATTCTCAAACTGCAGGATGATCGATGATTCCACCATCCGATAGATCCGGGCTGTTGTTACCAACGTTGCAAGGGTATATACCCCACATAAAAGGCCCATGACCAAATGCATCTCGTCGCCCTCGACAAGAAGGCGGACAGCCGACGCGAGACCCGTCGGGATCTGGAACCACAGGAATGCCTCAGGCCTCGGTGCCAGAAGGGATCCGGCTCCCAACATCATTCCCCCCAATACGAAAAGGAGAAAGAGTTGATTCATAGGGTGTGCCGGAGCATATAGGAGTATCCCTGCCGCTCCCCAGCCGACACCTGCGAGAGCCACGCCAACCGTCAGTGCCGCACGCCACTTGCCGAGGCCCGCACTTCGCGGCGAGTCGCGCCAATAGTGTCGCGCAACAATGAGCCTCACTAACGAGACGAGCGCCATGTACAGGCACCAGACGATGATTACCGATTTCGAAATCACTGCCCATTGGAGCGCCGCTAGACTTGCCGCGGTGACAATGGTGACGCTGGCCGCTAGGTTGGAATTTGCGTAGAGAAGCTTTAGCTGCGTCGATAAGACCTGTCGTCTACGGAACTCCTGATTGACCCGTGTTGTTGATGAAACCAGGCACATGCAGAAGCTCATTATGCGGGGCGAGGGTAGCCTGGGACAAATTCGCCGATCTGGATAGCAAGTCTTCTGATTACCAAAGTTGCGGAAGGCCGAATCGGGATTGTACGCAACCAGAACTTTGGGTCACAAAATCGTCTAAACTCCCCGAAGCTCAAGCAACGTCTCTAGCTCAGCCGAGACCGGGGCAGAGTAGTGGCCGAGATCTTCCGGCGCGGCTCCAGTCGCGCCAATTCAAAGTAAATGCGAATGCTCGCCGTGCCGCGCAGAATGGGGTGTGACAGCGTTTTGATTAGCTCTTGTAATTAACGTATCTTCTTCGTTATCGATTCGGCTCCGAGTTGCTTTGCCTTGGCCCGGTCACATGTCCAACGCCGCAGGACAATGGCCGAGAAGGTACGATCTTGAGAGAATAGAAGCTGTCTCACGGATGACCGATGAGTCACGCAGCAGCGATCGAACTGCCCCGCCATTCTCAGCAGAGTGCCACACGCGATGGACCCTCTGCAAGTCCGATGCCAAGGTACGTACTTAGGCGCTCGACACCTTGACCCGCCAGTGCGTCCAGGGCCTTGGTGGAGTTGCACTTGGAATGACAAAGGTGAACGAATCCAGAACCATGCCACGGATGATGGTTTGCCCCGGTAAAGAGCTGCCGGATCAGGGGGCGACGTAGGAGACCGTTGCGAAAACTCGAGGGCGTGTATGAACATCTGCCGCCAAGGCGGCCGCAGAATATGTTCGCCCGGCCTTTCGGACGATTAAAGCTCCTGCCTCGAAGTTCTTGCAACAGGTGCGGAAACACGTCTATAGAATCGTGTCAGACACATGATGCAAACGCCCGCGCAACTCGAAGCAGCAGGACGTGAGGTCACAGACCTCACGGATGAATCAGTGTATTCAAACTGACGCCTGCATGCTCGAACTGGGTCGATGCAGAGGGCTATTCCAGGTAGCCGAAGATAGCGTCTACTCCGCCGTCTCTACGAATCAATCATGATTGTTTAGCTGCGCTGCAGGCGAGGTTAGAAGCTGACCTTTGTCGAGAATTGGAAGCTGCGCGATCCATTCTGAGGGAAACTCGCGAGAGGAGTTCCAAACGAGCGGTTGGGAGTCGCTACCCACAAATTCGTGGAGTTACCATTCGCGTCGGTCTGTTGCGTGGTTGTGTATTGAACTGTGTCTACTGTGTCCAGGTAATTCGGGTGGTTGAGCACGTCGAATGACTCTGCACGGAGCCGCAGGGTGTAGTGGTCTCTGAAGTGGATATCGCGCGACACGCTCAGATCGAGGTCTGTTGTACCCGGACCGGTGAAGTGGTTGTAGCCCTCGCCCGGGACGACGGAGAAGTTCACTTCCGACGTGTCGAATACCGCGGTGTACGGACGTCCAGTTGCGTGGTTCACAATTCCGGACACCACGAAGTTGCGGGCAGGGCCGGTGCTCGGCCTCCACCCTGCACTTGCCACAAGGCGATGCCGCTGATCAAGCAATGACCTGCCGCGCTGCGAGTGAAGATCGAACTGATTGAAGTAGCCCGTTCCTTCATCCGTACTCTTCGACAGCGTGTATGCCACGGTGGCGAAGTAGCTGCTCGAGTGGTGGCGCAGGGAAGCCTGCAGCGCGTTGTACTTCGATGTGCCAGTGTTATCTACCACGTTGATCGGCCCGAAGTTCGGATTCAGAATGCCGTCGATGGCTTCGTAATCAGGAACGTTATAGCTTTGGCCTCCAGGCAGGACGACAGTGTCGTTGGTGAAACTTCCCCCATATTGCACCTGAAGGTCAGGCGGCACGAGGTTCAGGTCACGGCCGAAGTTTCCGTTTGCTTGGCGCGTTACTCCATTCGAGTTGCCTAGCAGAGCAAGCCCATGTGTGTAGGCATAGGTGACGCTCAAGGCAGTATGCGCGCCCAGTTGCTGGTCCACTGCGAGGCTCGCCTGCTCGACGTAAGGGCTGCGAAAATTCGGCGCAAATACTACAGCGGAGGGCGTGCCGCCCGCGGCTGTGGGGAATGCAGTCAATGCCTGAGGATATGTGACCAGCGGATTGCTGTTGCCAAACGCAGGCCCGGTTGCTGCCAGGAACTGGCGCGAGATTCCGTTCGACGCCAACACCTGCGACACATCTAGAAGATCCTCTTGCTCGTAAAACAAGCCATACGACCCACGAATAACCGTCGAACGACTCTTGAAAGGTGAGTACGCAAAGCCAAGCCGCGGCGCAACATTGCCTTTGCTGTAGTGAATCCTGCAGGTCAGCGCCAACAGTGGATTGCATACGTCTGGCTTTGGGAGCACTTGCAGGTCATAACGCACCCCGTAGTTGAGGTTCAGCTTTCGAGTAATGCGAAACTCGTCCTGCACGTAAACAGAGTAAGTGGGTGATCTCACCGGTATCGTCGACTTACCGAAGGACTGAAGATAGAGCTGAAAGTTGCCCGTGGCCACATCCTGCAGGCTGGCGAACTGATATTCCCCGTCGGGGCCGTATACAAAGTAGTCCTGATCGTCGTTGACATTGATATCGACGCCGAACTTGGCGGTGTGCCGCCCAAGTATCCTTATAAAGTTGTCAGTGAACTCGAAGCGGTGATCGGATGTTGAAAGCTGAAAGCGATTGCCGCCAAATACAAAACCCGAATCTGGATTCTGGATCACGACCGCTGGGCCGCTGGGCGGATGATCGGGCAAATCGAAGTGCAGGTCGCTGCCAAAGTGAAAGCGCAGATCGTTCAGGGCGCTGGGGCTGAAAACGGTCCGCAGTGAAGCCTGGAAGAAGTGGCTCGTCGCGCCGTCCGTCAACGAAAGTCCATCTCCCGTCGAAGTAGGCGTATTGAAATAGCCGTGAGGACTACGATAGCGCTGGTAGTTGTAAGTGGCGTCAAGAGAGTTCCTGCTGCTCAGCACCGCGTTGATCTTGGCGAAGGCGGCATTCTGATTGAAGCTTCGAGCGAGCGATCCCGAACTTGCGTTTACCTGTGATGCGATCGTGGGATTATTTGCAAGGAAATCAGAAGGCAAATCTGCCAGGGCAGGGGCGTTGTTGACGGTCAACGGCTCATTGCGCACCTGGCCTTCGTAGTTCGCAATGAAGAACACCTTATCCTTCTTGATGGGGCCGCCGAGCGTGCCGCCAAACTGCTGGCGCCTGTTCGAGGGCTTGGCAATGCTGAGGCTCTTATTAATGGGATCGTTCGCGTTCAGGCCCGAGTCCAGAATGTAGTAGTACCCGTCGCCGTGCACTTCATTGGTGCCACTGCGGGTGACAGAGTTCACCAGTCCGCCGCCGGCTTGCCCGAACTCCGCTTCAAACCCGGAGCTCGTGACTTGGAATTCCTGGATCACATCTTCGCTGAACTGGAACGGTATGCTGGTGCGCCCGATCTGCTGCGAGAAGAAGGCATTGTTATTGTTCGCTCCGTCTACGGAGTAGTTGTTAAAGTTGCCAGCCACTCCATTGAAGCTGACCATGCCTTGCCCATCCGTGGTGGCGCCTGGTGTCAGAAGTGTGAAGTCGGTAAAGTTGCGCCCGTTGAGAGGAAGAGCTTCAATGCTCTGGCGATTGATTACGCTAGAGATCGCCGATTGCTGCGTATCGATGAGCGTTTCCGCTGTTACTTCAACCTGCGTTTCAGAAAGACCCACCTGCAGGTGCGGTTCGAGAGTGGATGTTGAACCCACCTTCACGACCACCTCCTTCATCTCGACGCTTCCGAAACCCGCACTCGCGAACACGACCGTGTAGTGACCCGGCGCGAGGGAGAGGACATCGAAGTGTCCCTTGGAGTCCGATCGAACGGAGGTGGGGATGCCCGTATCGCGATTGCTTACCGTGATCTGCGCCCCGGCGATCAGCGCACCGCTCGAGTCCACCACACTTCCTTCAATGCGGCCACTGTCTGAGGATGCCTGACTGTGGAGGATCGAGGGTGCGAGCACCAACACGGCAGACAAGGCGTGGGTACACGCGTGGCGAATGGCTTTTCGTGAAAACCTTGGCATCAACTCTCCGTAACCGGTAGCTCATTGAAGGCGCACTTGAGGGGACTCGCCTCTAGCTTGATTGTTCCATTAAAACACGAACAATATTTGGGTAAAGCAATGCAACCTTGCTGGCCCGCCTCCCGCCCGACGCCGATCAAGTGGAAGACCGTCTTGCCAAGATTCATCCTTCGTGAGAGTCAAGGAAAAGTACCGCGATCTAATAGCGGGGTGGGATGTCTGTCTGACCTTTTTCTGAACAGAAAGCGCCGCGGCAGCGACGGTCTTGGACTCTGGATGTTGACAGATATCGCCGCCCGCTTGTTCTGCGGAGTACCACCTCCGTACATCACTCTGGCGCTGTTCAGCATAATTCTGCCTTCTGGAATGCCTCAGTTGTTCGGCTGGGGTTGACGGAGGAGCAGATAGAGGGAATGATCGAGCGTTTACAGGCGGACCTTTCACCTCCCCACCGCGGTCTCCAGCTACGCGTCATGGGTGGGAACTGAGGCTGAAACCAAACCTGAACATGCGCATGTGGTCCAGTCAATCCGTGCCGAGCGAAAGTTGCGAAGCTGTCTTTTTAGCAACAACAGACCTACGAAAACTCATTGATTCAGAAGCGGGCGAGCGAAAACAGATCGAGATCGAAAGCTGAGTGCCCTTGCAGTACTAAGTCGGTAATTACTTCGCCGATAGCGGCAGCAAACTTGAAGCCGTGTCCGGAAAAACCGGAGGCAATCGTCACTGCCGCATGACGAGGGTGAGCACCGACCACGAAGTGTTCATCGGGAGTCATGGTATAGAGACAGGTTTCCGCCCGAAGTAGACGTCCGGCCAGCCTTGGGACTATGCGTGACAGCCGATCACGAATGGCACTCTCTTCATCCACTCCTACCGAACGTCGAATATTGTCCGGCGTCGCTGCCTCATCACTGCCGTGCAGCGCGACCTTAACTCCTTCTTCTTCTGGGCCGGTCAAAGGGAAGCCGTAAAGCAATAGCTCAGGGTCGCGTGCTTCCATGAGATAGACAGGCAGGTGCTCTTGGCGAAATAGATCTATGCTCCCACGTGGTTGGAACCAATAGAGCACCTGCCGGGTAGTTCGCATCGGAATACCCAGATCGGCAAGAACCTGCGGCGCCCATGGACCTGCAGTGATTACAAGTCGGTCGGCCGTATAGGTTCCTAGCTCAGTCTTTACAGTAACGCTTAAGTCGTTTTCACTGGCATGCCAGTTCAGCACAGGCTCATTCAGGTGAAGTTCAGCGGAGGCGCGTGCGGCTTGACGCAGTTGCTGCTCAACGCATTTCTCGGCACGCAGGTAGCCGGCATTCTGTTCGAGGAGAGCGTGAGTATCGGGCGTGACGTCGAAGACCGGGTACCGGCGCCTGATCTCGCTGGCGTTCAACATCTCGTGCGGAAGTCCAAACTCCCGGGCACTCTGCTGGCTTCGTTCCACGAGAGCGCCGTCGAGGGGGCCCAGCACCAACGCGCCCGGCAAATGCAAGAGGTTTTCGCCGGTGTCCCGCTCCAGCCTCTTCCAAAGTTCAAAGGCTCGCATGAGCAAGGGAACATAGCGATGATCTTCAAAATAGGCTTGCCGGAAGATGCGCGTGAGGCCGTGTGAGGAGCCGAACGCATGCGGAGGTGCGAAGCGATCAAAGCCCTGAACTCGACAACCGCGTTCTGCCAGATGCTGGGCCGCGGCGCTGCCCATCGCACCCAGGCCCAGGACTATTACTTTCATTCATCTCTCCGCGACGTAGCGACCTCTGCATTGCGTCGCACCTAGCCTACTGGAACTTACCGCCACACCATTCCGTAATCAGCAACGCGAGAACTTTGGCGCAGTCGAAAACCTCTTCCAACTCAACGTGCTCTTCCACGGTATGGGCGAAGGCGACGTCCCCTGGACCGTAGAGCACCGCCGGGATTCTTCCATGTTCGGTAAACAGACGTAGGTCTGAACCGTATGGAACTCCTTGTACCAATGGAGGAGCGCCTGACACTTTGGCGTGCACGCGACTTAACGATTCGACGATTGGCTCGGTGAGAGCAGTTTGACCCGGCTCAAATTGGCCCTCAATCCACTCCAGGGTTGGAGGATGTGCCTGAAGCCAGGGATCATTGCTCGCGACATCGTCCAGGCAGTTCGAGAGTGCTGCCTTTGCATCGGCGATCGCCTCACCAGGAAACACTCCAAAGCGTCCGTTTGCGATCAAAGTCTCCGGCACGGTGGAAAGCCAGTCCCCCGCAGAGAGCGTACCGATATTTATCGGAGCGATGTTGTTGTCGAATTCGAAAAGATGGTTTTCGTATGCGAGATGACGAACGCGATCCAGACGCTCAACCGCGTCGAACACCTTTTGAAATTTCTCTACGGCACTGACTCCGAACCGTTTCATGCTGGCGTGAATAGCTCGCCCGGTGATCTTGATACGGAAACTGAGTGCTCCGGCATGAACCGGGCATGAGCGCAGTCGAGTAGGCTCCATCAAGATAGCGGCGTCCGCTCTAATCCCGCGGACCAAGGTGGTGAGGGTACCCACACCACCGCTTTCCTCGCCGATCACACTTTCGAGCGTGACCGTACCACTCGGTTCAAAGTGCAAGTTGTGCAAGGCCTCGACTGCGAAGATAGCGGCAGTCAGCCCAGCTTTCATATCGCAGGAGCCGCGCCCATGCAACTTGCCATTCTCTACGATGCCGCTCCATGCCGGGAACTTCCATAGGTTCGGGTCTCCGATAGGAACAACGTCCATATGACCGTTCAGAATAAGCGAACGCCCTGCGCCATCCTGCGGGGCAGGGGCTTTGTCGAGCACACTGCCGGTCCACTCACCTACAACGTTGAGCCGTTCGCGAAAGGGAACGCCGTCGTCGGAAAAGGCAGGATGATGCTCCAGTTCCGCCAATTCGGATTGTAGGATCTCAACTTTGCAGCCCAAGGTGCGGAGCTTGTCTGCCAGCATATGTTGGGCAGCCTGTTCCTCCCCTGGAAGGCTCGGCTGTTGCACCAGCCTTTGCAGGAACTCGGTCAACGATGGACGAAGCCGGTCAATCTCCTCTGCGATCTTTTGTAATTCGTTCATCCCTGTTCCTTCTGCGGGTTGAGCGGCTCTAGAGGAGTGAGAGGGAGCCAGTCGCCCTCAGATTTTTTGGCGATGATGATCCAGAGCGAGACACAGAGTATAACAACCAGCGTAGCGGAGCCGAATGCTACGAGCCAGCTGAAGTGCGCCACCAGAAAAGGCACAAGCGAAGTGGACGCGATGCCGCCCACAATGCCGGCCGTGTTCATCAATCCCGAAACGGCGCCTGCATTCCCGTGGGCCAGATGAGTCGCCGATACCCAGAACGAGGCCTCGGCCGACATAAGGAAGCCGACGCTGAGACAGAGCGCGGCTACGCAGAGGCTCCGTTGAGGCGCGTAAGCAGCAACGAAGAGTAACACGCCGCTCAGAGAATAGCCGGTCATGATGACCACCTTCGCACCACAGAGACGGCCGCGGCGGGCTGCGATGTGATCCGCCGCAAATCCGCCGAGAGGCGTGAACGCGAGGCCGAACAGCCACGGGAGCGCAGCGATGAAGCCACCCTGCATCAAGCTGAAACCGCGGACATCGACCAGGTAGCTGTACAGCCAGAACACGAAAATAAACAGCAAATAGCCTTCGGCCATATAGCTGATGCAAAGGAGAACGATTTTTGGATTGCGCAGCAAAGCTCGGAAGCCGAGCGAGCTGGTAACAGGCGCGGCATCGGCGTTCGTCAGCTTCAACTCCGCCGCGTTTAGCCGGCGGTGCTCCCGAGGCGTGTCGGTGCTGAAAAACCACCAGACTAGAGCAATAGCAAATGCCGGCAGGGAAGTTACAAAGAATACCGAGCGCCATCCCGTCCATAACATGACCGCCGAGACAAACGGCGTTCCAATCGACGTGGCCAACGACGTTCCCGCGAACATCCATGAGTTCGCGAAAGCTCGTCCCTGCGGGCGTATCCAGTTGTGAACCGCAAGCGCACCTACGGGATATGTGGTCGCCTGCGTGCTTCCAAGGAGAAATCTGGCCACCCAAAGGGTGATGAATGTGGCGTGGCTAGCCGCATGAAGTGAGGCGGGAACAATCCCGGTGAGAATGGTACAAAGGCCCCAAAGAGCGACGGACAAGGCCAGCGTGATGCGCGTGCCGTACCGATCTGCGAGCAGTCCGCCCGGGATCTGAAATATGGCATAGCCAAGCAGGAAGCTGCTGAAGATTTGCCCCATTTGGAATGGCGACAAGTGTAAGTCGGGTCGCATGAGTTCGGCCGCGACCGAGATGTTGATTCTCTCCAGATAGCTCACGAAGGCGAAGACAGTCAACATCGCCACGATGCACCAGCGGACGTTTGTGGCTTTTTGTTCGCTCATCTTTAGTCCCGAAGCCGGGGATTCAACCGCCGACCCGGCCTGAATCCCAAATACATTTTGATGAGCTTAGAACTCCAGTCGCAGCGAAAGTTGGCCCGTACGATTCCCGCCGAAGTCAGAACCGCGAGATTGCGTGATTTGGCCGAAGTTGGCCTGACTGATGTCGAGCTGTGGATCGGCGAGGTTGGTGTGATTTAGGACGTTGGTGAACGTGCCCTCTGCACGCAGGCGCACGCGCTCTGTAATCGCAAGCGTCTTGCTCAGCCCGCTGGAAAGGCTGACCGTTCCGGGACCAACCAGATCGCCTACGGATTCCGTCCCGAAGCGGCCGATGGGCGCCGAGCCTATTCCCACAGTGCAAGGTGTGGCGCCAGAGACTGGAGCCAGCGAAGCATAGCTGTTCTGACCAGGACAGGCGAAGGCGTTGTTATTGAAGAATTGATTGCGGTTGTGACTGCCGCTGTTCCCGTTCGCAATGCGATCAGGACGCTGCGAAGCGCCGCCCAGCGATGTGCCTGAACCCGTGCCCGAAGGATCGATATATCCGTTCGGCAGATACGCGGTCAGGAAAGGCCCGGTCTGCCAGAGGAATATATTGCTTAGTTGCCATCCGCCGACGGCCAGATCGGCAAAGCGGTTCATTCCTGAGCCGAAGTGTTTTCCACGTCCTACCGGCAACTCGTACAACGCGGTCGTCAACCAGCGATGGCGGCGAGTCCCACTTACGTTGCCATAGTCCTGCATCTGATTGCGGCTATCAGTCGGACTGTATCCGCCTTGCTCGTCGACGAATGAGCTGCCGGTGAAAGCACCGTAACTACCCTGGTTATCGGAGAGATTCTTGGCCCACGTGTAAGAAGAGTCGAAGGCCAGTCCGTTGGTGAGCCGGTGGGACAGCTCAGCTTCAAACGCATGGAAGTCGGAGGAGGCCGAGGTACTGCGATCAGTGATTTGATAAAAGTTCGGAAACGGAATTTCAGAGGTGCGGCTTGGATCGGTAGCCGGCGTTGTAGACGACTTATTCAGTTGATTGAATTGCGGCTGCCAAATGAGATGCCAGGTGTGCAGGCCCACATACGAGATGCGAGCGCCAAGATTGTGGCCGAAGTCGTGGTCAATTGAGAGGTTCGTCTGCAGCGAGTAAGGATCCTTCCAATTGATGTCGACCGCGCTGTAGAAATAGAGACTGCCTAGGGCCGGCGCAAACTGGCTGGTATTCGTGGTTGTATTCGGGAACGAGAATGCGGGGCCGGTGCTCGAGTAAGAATTGGTGATGTTCTGAAAATTCGACTGCAGCGTCTGCGTGGTGGCGTAGAACAACGCTCCGGTAGTCGTAATGTTGTAATAGCCGACTCCACCTCGAATCGCGGTCCGGTCGTTTCCGAACGGCTTGTAAGCGAAACCCAAACGAGGCATGAATCGGTACTTCGGCGCCTTTCGCAAGCCGGTCGGCAGCCCCAGCTGCGAATTCGAAACTACAGGCGTACAAGGCACTCCATTCACCGGGAGATTATCGGCATACGGATTGTTGACTCCCGGCGTGATGCAGGCATTCACGTTCGCAAGCTCCTGCACCGACAACGTGCTTGCATACCCCGACGGATAGATGAGCCGACCACTTCGGGGCACCGAAGGATCGAAGTTGCCGGTCAGGCCGTTCGTCGAGGCGAGAGCAGGGTGGAACTCATATCGCAGTCCGAACGTCAGGTTGAGATTGGCTGTAGCTTTCCAGCTATCTTGCCCATAAAACGCATAGGATTTCGCGGCGCCGTTGTTATCTTGCTTGATCGAGTCAGTCTGAGAAATATACGGGACGCCTACAAGAAAGTCGGCGAACTCCTGCCCGGTAGCGCTCGTGCCCGTGTTGGAGTTGAAGTAGAAATTGCCGTAGTTGATAGACGGCGTCGAACCACCGGCCTCTGTGTAAGCGGTGATCTGCCGAATGTCTGTTCCGAAGCGCACCAGATGTGCCCCGTGCTGCAGAGAGAGGTTGTCCACGTACTGAAAGAGTCTTGACCGCTCCTCAAAGCCGAGCCGCGAGCCAATGGACAACACCTGATTGAAACCGAGATGAGGGATGCCGTTGTAAAAGGCGGGCGCAACTCCCTTCAGATTCGTCGAAGTGAGAAAGCCCGGGCCATTGAATGGATTGCTGTTACCGTCGCGCTCCAGGGTAAAGCCAAATCGAAACTCGTTGGAGAGATGGGGCGTAAAGGAATAGGTGAAGGTCGAGGCGAGAATTTGGTAATGCGCGTAGGCGGTACTGTTTGGGAGAACCAGGTCAGCCGGTTGAAGCTGGCTTACGTTCTTGAAGGTGTATCGGCCGGAGACGACGGCGCCACGCCGCAGGTCTTCGTCGCCGCGAAAATCGCCTTGATTGGAACTGATGTCATCGCGGCGAGTACTGAGATAGTTGTAACCGCGAGCGGCGACCGCGTCTTGCAGAGACTCTCCCGCCGGTCCGATATTCGGGTCGGGATAAAACTGCAGAAAAGGCGCGGAGCTCGGATTGATAGGAACGACATTGCCTGCGTAAGTCCCTCCCGTAAATGGGTTAGTCAGTGGCGTTGCTGTTTCCTGCGAAAAGTCACCCTGCTTCATTCGAACGGTCGGCACCTTGGCTTGCAACACATTGGACTGTGGGTAGCGCAGCCCTTCATACGCCGCGAAGAAGAAGGTGCGGTCTCGACCGTTGTACATGTGGGGAAACACGACCGGTCCACCCACGCTCGCACCAAAGTCGTTCGCTACCTTGTGCGGCTTATTGGCGCTGTTCGTGCCATAGGGAGTGGCGTCAAGAAATTGATTCTGCAGATACTCGTAGGCCGAGCCATGCAAACTGTTCGTACCGCTCTTGGTGATCGTGGTGATCTCGCCAGGCTGACCGTATTCAGCGTTGTTGTTCACACCGTCGACGCGGATTTCGGCAATCGATTCAGCGGATGGGAATGCGTCGCCCTGGGCATTGTTATTCGTTTGATTTTGCGCAGAAATTCCATCGACGGTGGTCTCGGTTTGCGAGGGCAGACCACCTTGGATCGAAAACTTAAGACCTGGTTGAGGGTGAGTGGACGGTGTCGGCGGATAGCCGGCGGTGTCGGGCTGCACTCCTGGTAGAGCCTGCACCACATTGATCGGCGAAGTGGAACCGGCTCCGCGGTAATTGGCCGGCAGGTCAAGAACTTCACGTGGTGTGAGGGCTGCGGATATCTGCGAGGTTTCGGTATCGATGACGCCAGCGTCGGAAGCGTTGACATTGACCGTCTGAGCGCCCGCGGAGGCGCTCAAGGTGACGCTGTAGTGCAACTGTTGGCGTGCGGTCAGGGTCACGCCTTTCCCGACTGAGGACGCGAAGCCGGTCGCGCTTGTCGTTATCTCGTAGGTGCCTGCCTCAACATTCACGGCGGTGTAGTTACCTGAGCCGTCCGCGGTCACAGAGAGAGTTGTATCGGATTCGGTACGATGCAGTTGGATGGCGGCGCGTGGAACGACAGCGCCGGAGCTGTCATACACTGTGCCGGAGATGCTGCCGAGAATCGATTGCGCAAAGCAGACTCCTCCAGCAATCAGCAGTCCGAGGAGCAAAAGGCTACCGCGCTGCGCGAGTCGAAGGGTCATGGGTCCGGAATGGAATTTCATTGCTAGCCTCTCAAAGTGGTGAACTGGAGTTCATCGAATCTAAGTCAGCGTGCTGAATTGCGCCTTACCCGAGGAGGATGACTCTGCGCTTCGCGATGAGCGTTTGTGTCAGCGCCCTTTCAGTGCTTGAAAGAAGTCAGCGAGCAATAAGATATCTCAGTGGATCTGAAAGGCACGCACCACGCGAGTAATCGTTCCCTTTGGGCTAGGATTATCGGGGTCAACTCCTGCTTTCAAGCTCAAGTGATACGCCAATAGTTGTGCGGCTGGAACCTCAAACGGAGTGCGCAGCTCGTCCGGCAAGTATGGTGCATTCGCAGGGATACAGCACTCTCCTTCAGACATTGACACCCGATCGTCTGCCACGACGATGAGGCGGCCAAATCCCTTACTCTTCAAATCTTCCATCAAGTCCTTCTCATAGAGTCGCTTCTCTGTATCTGAGCTGAGAAAGCAGACGATCGGAGTGTCTTCTCTCAACATACCAACAAGCCCGTGCCGGAGACCCAGGTACGTCTCTGAGTATGCCAGCACTCGTCCCTCCGTCAATTCAATCGTCTTCAAGACCGCTTCTCTAGTCAGGGCTTGCATCTCGGACGCAAGAAACACGATGCGATCTTTACAGGCACCGGCTATCTTCTCGATAACACTGTTTGATTGCTGCAGGCCTCGACTCGCCCGGGCGCAAATTGCCGGCAGATGAACTGCGATCTGCTGGCTGCGAACGAGACACAGTCCCGCCAGCACCAGGTTTGAGAATGAGCCGGTCATTGCCAGGCTTTGATCGTTGGTTCGAGGATCGAGGTCTAGCACCTGGATACCCGGGATTTGCGCCAGGCGGCCGTTCGCGTTGCAGACGATTGCAAGATGCTGAACCTTGGGAAAATGCATTTGAAATTTGTGAACGACCGCTGTGCTTTCAGGGCTATCACCGGATCTTGCGAGGGAGATCAGCAGTCCGCCGCCGCGTAGCACGGGATTTTTTGATTCGATTTCCGCCGGGGACTGAAGCAGGAGATCGGTGGTCGGAATGGCCTGCGCCTGCGGCCACGCGTTCGCGATGGCTGAGGCGGCGTACGCGGAGGTGCCCGCGCCGCTCAGGATGATCGGAAGTGACTCTAAGCCATGGGGCAGGTCGAAGGAACGAACCCGTTCCAGCGTGGTGGGCCACAACTCTGGTTGCTGCGCGATTTCGAAGGCCAGCGTGCTGTCGGTCGGGTAGCTCACGAGCGGTGTATTCACTCGGATGTCCTTGTACGGATGCTTTCCTCGCTTTGAGCTCGGACGTGACAACTCTGGGCGCTAGCAAAACACACCCGCGGCTCGTGTGCAAGCCTTTTCTGCAATGGCTTGCATAGAACACACAAATAGGCCCCTAGACGATGCGCGAGTCTTCCCTGCTCAACGTTTCGGCCGGGAAGCTACGCTTGCTTTCTGTCGAAGAGCTGACTTGCGCTCCAGAGCAGTAGACTTCCGAATGACTAACTCGGTCTCTACAACGTACTCGGCCCCTTGGTGCCGTTTGAGCTTGAGCATCCTGTCCAGGGATTCGAACGCCACCCTGCCCAACTGCTCTCGCGGCACCCGAATGGTCGTCAATGATGGCCGGACCAAAAACGAAAAGGGGATATCATCAATTCCAACTACGGAGATGTCATTCGGGACGTTGATCCCCGCTTCTTCCAGCGCAATCATTGCCCCCATTGCGATCAGGTCGCTACCGCAGAAAATCACGGTAGGCGTATTTTTTTTGGAGAGTATGGCCTGCACCGCGGACGCCCCTGCGTCTAAGTGATAGTCGCTGTAGGCCACAGGATCCGGATCCAGCCCTCTCTGCCTCAACCCGTTGACCAGCGCCTCTTTGATTGCACAGGCAGTTCTATTCGTTTTTGGACCCGCAATCACCGCGGCCCGGCGATGGCCAAGCGATGCGACGTGTTCAATGGCTTGAACCAGGCCCCGCTTGTAATCGGTCGTTACTCTACTTACCAACCGCTCGGTGCGCACAGGATTGCAAGTCACAACAGCAATCCCCTTGCCCGTCAGGGTCGAATTGAATCTGTCATCCAGCGAGGAAGTCATGACTGCAACGCCGCGCACTGAGTTCTCTACGAGCTTTTGGACCACCGATTCGCTGCGCTTCTCGCTATATTCTGTGTTCAGCAGCAGAACGTCAAAGCCATGGTCCCAAGCCGCGGCTTGAAAGCCGCGAATAATTTCAGAAAAGAATGGGTTTACAATCTCGGAAATCACGAGACCGAAGAGATCGCTCTTGCCGATTGCGAGTCGGCGAGCGTGCACATTTCGGTGATACTGTAATTCCTCTACAGCGGCCATCACTCGCTTGATGGTGCGGGCAGAGATGTAGGGGCTTTTGCTCAGTACACGAGAGACAGTTGCCGTGGATACCTTCGCAACCTTCGCGACCTCGTCCATCGTAGGAGGCATAGTGGCTAACGATCAGAATACCTGGCTGGTGTGCTTAAGCGTCGGCGTCGAGGATGCGTCTGCGCTTGACGAGAACCGTAGAATACATCAAACGCATTTCAACCAGTAGACGAAATCATTCAACTACCTGGGAGCGCGCATTTCCATGCGGAGCTTCCGTACTCGGCGAAATTCGCGGAGCAAACGAAATGCTCATTCACAATCAACGGGTCTCTCAATGCAACCATACGATACACCGCGCCTCCTGCGTCGCTTCTGCATACTGTTCTCCGCAGCGGCACTGATCGGGGTAAGTGCAGTAGTTCCACGAGGACTATCGCAGATTGGAAAAATCACTCCCCTGGTCACCAAGATCAGGACTGCGGCTGCTCATCCAGCTGACTTCGTGCTTGAAGACGCCCAGATCTATACCGAAGACGGTTCGCATCGAACGGTTGAAGCTCTGGCGGTTCGCGATGGAAGGATCGTGTTTGCCGGGACTACTGCCGAGGCAGCGAGCTACATCGGTCGTCGAACCAAGGTTGAGCGGGCCGGAGGCAAGTTAGTTTTGCCCGGACTGGTCGATGCGCATATCCATCCCATGGGCATTGTTGATTTCGGTGGCTGCAGTTTGAAGTCACAGGCGAAAACTCTGCAAGAGATCAGTAGCTTTGTTCGCGGTTGCGTCGAAAGTGCCCGATTGCCCGCGGGTCATTGGCTATCTGTGTCCGATTGGGAATACGGAGGCGGGAACCAAGCCGATCCTGCTCACCCTACTCTACGTGCAGCGCTGGACGCAGCTTCGACTGACAACCCCATTGTCATGATGGGATGGGACGGACACCATGCTGCGTTCAACAGTGCCGCTCTGGCTTTGGCCAAAAACACAAAGGGAGAGGTGGTCGGGTATTCCAGAGATACGCTTGCGACTTACTTCTCCGTGTACAAGATCTATGTCGGAACCGATGTAAAAGGAGAGCCCACCGGAGACATTACAGATCAAGGATGGCTTCCGCTGGACTGGAGCCAGATCAACAAAGACGAACACCAGAAGCTGCTCGACTCACCCGAGCGACTGGCGCAACGCATCAGTAGCGCCGGGATCACCGCCCTGCAGGATGCAGATGCTCGAAAGCCGGGCTATGAGGTTTACGACAAACTCATCCAGAAGGGGCAACTTACCTTCCGGCTCAATCTCGATCAATATTTCCTGCCGCAGAGCTTCAGGAATGCCGACGGCGTGATCGATTACGACAAGCTATTCGCGGAAGCTAATCATATTCGCGACAAGTACGATGCAAATCCCCTGGTCCGGGCAGATGCTGTCAAAGTCTATGCAGATGGCGTTCCCGAAGCCAACCCGAATAATGTTCCCCCGACCTTAGGGAATTCGCCGCGGCCGGTTCCTTATCTCCAGCCTATCTTCAGCAAGGATGCTGAGGGTAAGTTGTCCGTCACAGGCTATGTCGACACTGCTTCTCCCGTGTGCGGATATGTGCGAGCGAAGCCTCAGGAGTATTCCACTCAAGCGCAGATCTCGGAGTTCACCAAGTTGTATGGTTATCATCCGGGACAGTGCGCCATATCGTATGGTGTCCCGGAGATGCCGCCCGCGATTTTTGCTGACTATATAAAGCGTGCTCATCTGGCAGGCTATACGATTCATATCCATACCATCAGCGACGAGGCCGTTCACATGGGCCTCGATGCGATTGAGGCAGCCCGAGCGGCAGACGGCAACTCTTCACGACCCGACACGCTTGCCCATCTTCAGTTCGTAATGCCCGAAGATGTCATACGTATGGGCAAGGACCATCTCTATCTCGCATTTACTTACAGTTGGATTTATGCCGAGCCTGCTGGATATGACCTGAGCATTGTTCCGTTCTTCGACAAGGTTTTGGGGAACAGCTACGAAGCCTTTCACAACCCAAATAGCTATTATGAGAAAAATACGTATCCAACGAAGACGGCCAGTCAAGCAGGAGCCATTCTGGTAGCTGGCTCGGATGCACCCGTGCTCACCAAGGATCCACAGCCGTTCGTCAATATGGAGTTTGGAGTTACGCGGGCGCGGCATGGACTGCCCCCGATGAGTCCTCAGCAGCGTCTCAACATTCGGGATCTGATCGACGCTTACACGATCAACGGAGCCCATGCCCTAAACCGAGCAGCGGACATTGGCTCCATTGAGGTCGGCAAATCGGCGGACTTCATCATTGTGGACCAGAATATCCTCACGCTGGCGGATCAGGGCCATGCCGAGAAGATAGGAGACACGAAAGTGCTGGAAACGTGGTTCATGGGTAAGAAGGTGTACTCCTCTTCCCAGTAAGGATCGCGCTGCGGAGTAAGTACTGGGCGCGAGGATGGTCAGTTGGCAAGAACCACCAGGACCAGGAACGATCCTTCGGTGATCCTGATGGCGGCATGCTCTTCTCGGCTAATCGCGAGTGTGTCCCATGATTCCAGTGGAATCGTAACGGTGTCTGTTCTCGCTACAGCATTGCTATTTTCGGAGCTTAAGGTTCTGACGTGTACAAGCGCTTCACAGTTGTCTTCTGAATCCTGGACAGGCGTGAAATCGATCGGCTGTCCCATAACATTGATTTGCATGAGCTGAAGCCGCAACCGTTCGGCATGACCTGCTTCCTCCAGCAACACTTCGACACCTTCTTGGCTGCGTCGACTGTGAGAGCTGAACACCCGCGGCGAACGGCCGCTCCTGGGTGTAGCCCTCGCGTAGGCGACCAACGTGTCGCTTGGCGCAATCAGCCGATAAGACCCATTCGGGGGAAGATAGGCGACGCAGACATGATCATGACCAGCGCTCACCGCCGACATTTCGAACGAAGCTGCTGTATTCTCGGAGCCATGTTCGCTCATCGTGAGTTCTATGTTTCCTGACAGAACCACGATCAGGACTTCATCTTCCTCGGCGTGCCCATCGATTACAGACTTGGCCTCGAAGTGATAGATCCTCAACGAACGCAAGCTCGCAAAACCCGTTTGTGACTTGTCTATATCGACTGGGCGTTGAACGGCGTCGGGCACTCCCGGTATGTCGATTCTGCGATCGAAGTCGGCCTTGATAAGTTTCATCACGCCGGTACCGCTTGGACGAATTGGGGAAGATGCACCTTATGTGCTTCGATAAGGTCGCGCGCAAGGGCAGCAGCAGCATCGGGGTCGCTGACTGAACCGTCTGTCAACAGTGCTTCTACGAATAGATCGAAGCTCCCAGTAAGTGCCGCCTCGACGGTTACCTCTATCGCGGAAATTTTTGACAGCAGCTTAGCAGTGAGAGCCGGCGGCAGAGCGCTTGATTGCAGCGGCATAAAACCCGCTGCTCCGGCTGCCGCAGGCATCTCGAGCACCGCATACCCAGGCAGATCCGGGACTGCGCCATTGTTGGGCATGTTCACAGAGAAGACGTGCTTTTGATCGAGCAGGTGCGACTGCATAATTTGGACCAAGAGCTCAGACTCACCGGGCACATTATCGAAGTACGATGCAGGCAAGGGATCCGCCGACCGCGCGACCTCCAGCATCTCGTCAAACCATTGATCGCCCAGGGCAATCCGACCGTCGATGGAAAATGCATCAACCCCAAGCGTTCGCCCGTAATACTGACCACCAGGGAAACGCTCTGGATAAAACTCGGTGATGTGTCGATCCATAGCAACCGGGAATACACCATAGCGCTCAAAGATTGACCAGGCGAACGGGTCATCGGAGTAGCGCGGCGCGCGCCCGATGACGGTGTTCGGCCAATCGGTCTTATCGCGAATCTCCTTGGCCACCAGAGGCCTCTGTTCTGTCGCTCGTGCTTGCAGCAATGGCCTCGCGTCCTCACCGTTGCATCGGATGTCGGTGAGGAAAGTGAGATGATTGAGGCCGACTCCAAAGCTCGTGATGCTGCCTTCTTCCTTGCCCAGAAAGCGGGCCAGCACATTTTCTACATAGTGCACTCCATGGCAGAGACCGATTACCGGTACGCCGGTCTTCACTCTTATGGCGCGACACACTGCCGTCATCGGGTTGGAGTAGTTGAAGAAGAAGGCCCGGGGACATAACTCTTTCACGTCTTCGGCAATCGCCACCATTTGCGGAATCATTCGCATCGCGCGCGAGATTCCTCCCGGCATCATCGTATCGCCAACCGGCTGATAGATTCCGTGTTTGCGAGGGACCTGGACGTCGAGTTCCCAGCCACGACGTCCGCCGACCGCAATGGTAGTTACAACAAAATCGGCGTTCGGTAAAACTTCGCGGCGATCGGTGGTGGCTACTATTGGGAAGGTGATGTTTTTAAAATCCATCATCTTGCGAACGAGCCGCTCGACGGCATCCAACGTATCTGGATCGATATCTACAAGCGCAAGTTCCCAGCGCTCAGCTTCTCCGCTCAGCATCAAGTCCGCTACAAGTCGTTGGGTAAAGACGGTACTCCCGGCTCCGATAAGCACGAGCTTGAAATGTTCCTTCAAGATGAATCTCCGTGGCTTGTTAGAAGGGTTGGTCCAACCCTCCCGTGTCACTCTATCATGCCGATGTTGGCCGGGTAGAGAGCCGGTCGGCCATCGTTCCGCTGTAATGAAATCCAGTCATCCTTCAGGGTCTTAATGCTGCTGCAGGATTGATCGCGTCGCTGGGCGTGTTGCCCTGTAGAACTTCCAGGGCATTTCTAGCCGCGCGCAGAGCTGCTCCAACCTTTCCTCCACGAGTCAGTCCCGCCTGGTGAGGAGTAAGCACGACATTCTCGAGAGCAAACAAAGGAGACTCGAACAGCGGTTCGATCTCGAATACATCGAGGCCTGCGCCGGCAATTTGATCCGCGAGCAATGCCGCCAGCAACGCATCCTGATCGATGAGTTCACCTCTGGCAATATTTATCAGGAAAGCCGATGGCTTCATCAGACTCAGCGCCCTGGCATCAATCATGTGCCGCGTCTCAGGCGTGAGCGAGGCAAACAAGCATACAATATCCGCGTTTCTCAACAGATCGTCGAGCGGCCGGTACTCGATCGCTAGTTCCCTTGCAAGTGCCGCGTCAGCAGTTCGCGTGTGCACCACAATCCGCACACCGAAAGCACGTAAGCGCTTGACAAAGGCTTTGGCTATCTGGCCCAGTCCAATGACGCCAACCGTGGATCCATGCACATCCATGCTGGTATGAGTGCGCCCAGCCCAATGGCCGGTCCGCAGGGCGCGATCGCCGGTCAGGATCTGGCGCACTACGCACAACATTAATCCGATCGCAAACTCAGCGCACTGCTCCGCGTTGACGCCTTTAACGTTTGTCACCAGCACGCCGCGGCGAGTGGCCTCGTCAATCTGTACGTTGTCAGAGCCTGACGTGTGTAGCGCAATCACTCGCAGATTCGGCGCAAGTGCTAAGGCTGTGGCGTCGGTATTGGCTACGCGTCCCATGATGACGGCGTTAGCCTGTTTCAAGGCAGCACGGTCTGTGGGATTGAGGTCTACCCAGGGCGTGAGTTCCGGAATGTAAGTGATGAGGTGGCCTGATGTTTTCAGCATCGCCACTGCTTCAGGCATGGTATGGAAGCTGTCTGAAATAACGAGGACGCGGAATGGTTCCATACGTTTCCTTGAGGTTGCACCCTGAATTGCCGGCTCGTGGAATACTGCAGCAGGCAGGCAATCGCATGCGCATGCCCGTCTCCGCATCATAACCGCAACCGCGCTTAGAATCGAAGCCTCGTACACATCGGGAACCAACAGCGGTTCGGCTAGAGGGTCGCTTGACTAGTGTTTAGAGCGGGTCTTAGCATGATCGTCCGCCAACGATTTAAAGATCAGTAAGCCTCTGGGCGCGCACGCGCACAGTCACTCGCCTCAAAAGTGTACAAGCAGCAGCAATCCTGAACTGAGAGCGCCGCAAGATCCGTCAAGAAGAAAGGTCTGGGAGAAGATGACCGAGAAAAAGCAACTAAGAAGCCAATCATGGTTCGCGCGGCAAGATAAGAACGGATTCTATTACCGCTCCTGGTTGAAGAATCGAGGCTTCCCGCAGGATCAATTTGATGGTCGTCCGGTAATCGGAATTTGCAATACCTGGTCGGAACTAACTCCGTGTAACACGCATTTCAAAACAATTGCGGATCATGTGCGCTGGGGTGTGCTTGAGGCTGGCGGCTTTCCGCTTGAGTTCCCCGTCATGTCGTTGGGCGAGACCATGCTGCGCCCAACTGCAATGCTCTATCGCAATCTGGCTTCCATGGATGTAGAAGAATCCATACGAGCCAACCCGCTGGACGGCGTTGTGCTGCTGATGGGCTGCGACAAAACGACCCCGGCGCTGCTCATGGGAGCGGCCAGCGTAGACGTTCCGACGATTGGCATTTCAGGCGGCCCGATGCTGCGCGGCGTCTACAAGGGCACTTATATAGGCTCGGGAACCAACACCATTTCAATGAGCGAGCAACTTCGCTCGGGTGAGATTACTCTTTCCGACTATCACGAGGCGGAAGCATGCATGCACCGTTCGCAGGGGCACTGCATGACCATGGGCACAGCCTCCACGATGGCTTGCCTGGTGGAGGCTCTCGGGATTGGCATGCCTGGGAACGCTGCGATTCCAGCCGTGGATGCCCGACGCAATCTGCTTTCTCGTGAGGCTGGCCGACGCATCGTGGAGATGGTCAGGCAAGACGTGGTTATGTCCAAGGTCATCACTCGCGCCGCGCTCGAGAATGCTATTCGAGTCAATGCAGCTATAGGCGGATCTACCAATGCTGTAATCCATCTGATTGCTCTGGCCCGCCGGATCGGCCTCAAACTTGACCTCGACGATTGGGATGCGCTCGGGCGCGGAGTGCCTTGTCTGCTCGACATCATGCCGTCTGGACACTACCTTATGGAGGACTTCTTCGAGGCCGGCGGCTTACCGGCAATTCTTCGCGAGTTAGGAGAACATGATCTGCTGCATAAAGAGGCGCTTACGGTGAATGGGCGTTCTATTTGGGACAACAATCAGGACGCGCCGTGCTGGAATCGAGATGTGATCCACCAATTCGAGTCACCTCTGAAGCCTCACGGCGGCATCGCTGTGCTCAAGGGGAATCTCGCGCCGGACGGAGCGGTCTTGAAGCCGTCTGCCGCATCGCCTTCCCTGATCAAGCACACGGGTCGGGCAGTGGTGTTTGAGTCCATCGAAGATCTTCATGCGCGGATCAATGACGACTTGTTAGACATAGACGAGCACTGCGTTATGGTGCTCAAGAACTGCGGCCCGAAAGGCTACCCCGGCATGGCGGAGGTCGGAAACCTTCCTCTCCCACCAAAACTTTTGAAGCGCGGAATCAACGACATGGTCCGTATCTCGGATGCTCGCATGTCTGGTACAGCCTACGGCACCGTGGTGCTGCATTGCGCCCCGGAGGCTGCAGCGGGTGGACCGCTCGCTCTTGTTCAGAACGGCGATCTGATCACGCTTGATGTGGAAGCCCGTACTCTGTCACTGCTCGTTGATGAAGAGGAACTGCAACGCCGACGCGCAGCGTGGGAGCCCACGTCGCCCAAGTCTGCTCGAGGATATGTGAAGCTCTATATCGAACATGTACTGCAGGCGAATGATGGGGCGGATTTCGATTTTCTCGTCGGCGGCAGCGGATCCGACGTGCCTCGCGATAACTTCTAAGACGGCTCCCGGCAAACACGTCTAACAACGGGTTGTGTCAAGTTACACGCGGTAGCTCCTTTTGGAGTTACCGCAGAAATGATCAGCTCTGCTTGGCTCGAATGCGCTGAATCCGGAAATTGGAGAAGACGAAATCAAATCCGGCAGCGTCCACTAGTTTGTCTGTCGTAGCATCTTCGCCATACGCCGGCCCAGTCAAGGAGACGAAGGCCCGAACCGGATGACCAAGATGCTGCTGGAACTGCTGTTGAGAGCCAACGATTTCTTCTTCCCTGGTCGCGACCGGAAGGAGGGATAGCTGAGTATGCGAGCGGGTATGACACGCGATCACATGCCTCTGGTCAATCTTACGCAGTTCCTCCCAGGTGAGTGCGTATCGCCCATCCGGGTATTCTCGCGTGAGCATATCGATGTCATGGCCTCCGGCAAACTGCAGTTGATCCTGAATGGGAGCATTCACGAAGCCTGTGATCACAAAAAACCAGCCAATGAAACCGTGCCGTTCCACCAATGGCAAAAGAACGTCGTAGCCATTCCGATAGCCCTCGTAGATGGAAACGATTAGTCCGGGCTTTGACTTATGCCACTTACCGGTTGTCAGGTATTTCTCAAGTTCGTCCTGGTTCACCGAAGTAAAGTACTGGCTGTAATGCGCAAGTTCTCGGTCGAACTGATCTGCCTTCGATTTGGGAGCATTGTGGAAGTTTACAGCGCGAATGACGGGACGAGTCGCGTATAGATGTTCAAGTTCACTGGCGCGTTGATCGAAAGTTTCGCTCGCGCTCATCTTGCCTCCACAGTGCGGCCAACGGTGAAGTCCCGATCCGCCAGTACTTCTATGATCGGAGCTACATCTTTCGCTTGAGGGTGAGGCTCTATCTGTGTCCATGCTTCCGCGTTGCGACGAAGCTCAGAGGCAAGAGCTGCATTCATCGCGGTCAAAGTGACCTTCGCTGCACCGTGGGAGGATTTACTCTTCGCTAGGTCCTCGCAACCTAAGAACATTGGGATACCTTCTTCAGAGTAGGCGCGCGGCTTGAGCCGATCGAGATCTTTGCGCAGGCGCTCTTCGACGCTTGACTTCGACTTCCTGCCGGCAGGAAGAGCCTTGTCTAGCGTGACCTGGGCTTCAAGCAGACGCAGTGGTCTTGAGACCGAGTTAGCGACTCCGCTCAACGCGGTGAGACCGATGGTTATGAGTGCACTCCGCCGATTCATCAGGAACTAGCTCCTCACTCTTAGATTCCGCTCTATCGCAGGTGCTGAAGAACTCACAATATAGCTGCTATGCCAGCACCGGTCAACGCTTAGGCTCTGCTGCATACTTTGAGTGAGTCTCGCGGTCAAGCTTATCAAGCCGGCGTGGTGGTGATCGTCTCGAGCCCATTTGAGTTCGGGCCTGTTTCGCGAATCCGTAGAAGAATCGCGAATGCGAAGCCTACAAATCCAAGCAGCGAAAATATCAACATACCAGGCCTGTATCCGTTCAGATTTTCGAGCCCGGCGTGTCCGTAATCATTAGCTTTACCGATCAACAGGTTCAGCGCAAAGAAACCGACCTGCTCGATGAGGGTCATGAGCGCATAAGCAGTGCCAAGCCGCTTCGGTTCCACGATGTAGGCGACGGACGGCCACATTACTGCAGGAATCACCGAGAAGGCAATGCCCATCATGCAGAGAGGGATGAAGAGGGAAATGTTGGTATACCCCATCAGCAGGTAGACCGGCATGAGCAGGATCGAAGCGAACATCATGAAAAATGCTCGCATTCCAATTCTGTCAGAAAGCAGGCCGACGAGCGGAGTTGCGATCATGGCGGAGAGGGGCAGCATGCTGTTAAACATCCCCGCGCGCTGATGCGCCAGAATGTGCATGGCTTCAGAAGCACCAATGCCGCCATGATTCACCAGGATTTTGTTGGTGAGGAAATCGATCGCGAAAGTGCGGAAGGGAAAGATTGCGGAGTAGAAGGTTAAGCAGAGTCCGACCACCAGCCAGTACGAGCGATCAAAGCGAAGGAAATGCGCGAAGCGAAGACTTTCAGAAGCATTCGCCTTTTCCGGTTCGTACATTCCGCGGACCCGACTCTCGAGCGCCCAGTAAATTCCCGAGCACACCACCGCCAGGACTCCCGCGCCCACCGCAAGCAGGAGCGGTCCTTGCCAACTTGCCTGACTCGTCGTTTCGTTAGGATAAAAAATCTTATGAGCCCAGGTCGGCGAGTTATCGGCAACTACAGACGCCATGCGCGAAATTGTGATCTTGATCCCGAAGGCGAAGCTCAGCTCTTTACCTTTAAACCATTTTGCGACAACGGTTGTGGCCGCGACGATCACGGACTCACCGCCTAGACCGAGAACAGTTCTGCCCGCGATCATCATGCCGGGGACACCTCGAAATGCGGTGAGTGCGGCGCCCAGCAAGCAGATCATGGAAAAGACCGTAATGGCCTTCTTGGTGCCTATCTTATCGATGACGATCCCGCCGATGAGCAGCGTCAAGATCGCGGAGACGCTATAGGCGGAGTTCAGCCAGCCGAATGCCGTCGCTGAGAAACCTAGCTGTCGGATGAAAATGCGCTCGAGCGGGTTGATGCTGTCATATATGTAGTGGCAACTACCCATAGCCACACTGACAAACAACAACACGATCCAACGATAAAGCCGCGACGGTTCCTGCGCGGTGACCTCGGCTTGAGCCGGTACCATCTTCACGGGTATCCGTCCTCAGCCTCGGAGCATTTTTTGAAATAGGAAGCGATACGAAGCATCTGAACGCAAATACTAGTACATACATTCTGTTTGGTTCAACTAAGCCGAATGCACATGTTTGTTTTCACGCTGCGTTCAGACAGGAGCTCTCTGGTTTTCACTCGCGGGCGCGATCAGAGGAGGAGAAGCCTGTGAAGGCTCAGAACCTGCTTCTTGCTTCGAAAGGATTGCGGCTTAATACTTGGCGTGTGCCGGCATGAGCAGTGCCGGTAGTCGTGATGGATGCTTATTCTCAAGACGGCGCATGCGCAGCATCCAGACCAAGCCGAGAGTCAACGCGGAACCGAGAGCGGCGATTGCACGACCGATCCAGAGACCGCGAAGCTCCATGCGGACGTTGAAGCAAAGCCAATAAGAGATGGGCATCCCGAGTAACCAATACCAGACGCTATTCACCAGGAAGACTGTGCGGGTATCACCCAGACCAGTAAGTGCTCCCCCGAGAGCTGCGCCTCCCGCATCCCCAAATTGAAGAATGCCGCAGATAAGAAAGATGGGAGCGGCGGCCGCCACGACTGCGGGATCGTTGGTGTACAGGCTGCCCCAGACCTGCGGAAAGCCCGCGAAACAGAGTGCAGCAATGGTGATGTATCCCATGCCAAGCAACAGGCTTGCACGAGTGGACCGGCGCACCTGCGACAAACTGCCGCGTCCGGCGCTCTGTCCAACGCGGACAATCGTGGCATACGAGAGACCCAGCGGAACCATGTATACGAAGGCATCGAGGTCGAGGACCACCTGATGGGCTGCCAGCCAGCGGGAACCGAGACGGGAACAAAGGATCGACATGTACATGGACACGCCGAGGTCCGTGATGCTTTCCAAGGAAGCTGGCCAGCCAATCACGAACATGGCTCGTAAGCGGCCCAGATCTGGTCGCATGAGAGCCCAGCGAAAACTCTGACCCGACTTCCGCAAGGCTATCAGCGTTGCGATGAGGACCGGGACCAGCATATACACCCGAACAATGCAGGTGGACCACCCCGAACCTGCGATTCCCAGTGGATGTGCACCCAAGTGGCCATATAACAAAGCCCAATCGCCTACAAAGTTGACTAAGCTAGATGTAATCAGTGAAAACATGATCAGCATGACACGGTCGAGCGCTTGTAGATATTGTCGCAGTGCCATGTACAAAAGCAGTGGGCCACTTGACCAGATCAGAGCTTGCAGGTAACGAGCGGTTTCCGCACGAATGTCCGCCGGCGTCCCGGCATACGCAAGGAGCGGCAAGGCTGCGAGTGTTACGAGCATGACCAGGGGTGTGCCCACAACGACGAACCACAGAGATTGTGCAAGGTTGCGGGTGCAGTCCTGTTCGTCGCCTCTTCCATAGGACTGCGCGGCCAGAGTATTCAAGCCGGTAAGTAGCTTGATCACGCAAAACGCAACCGTGTAGAAGATGGTATTCCCAAGCGAGGAGGCCGAGATAGACAAAGCAGAATGGGGCAAACGGCCAATCATGAGAGCGTCCACAATGTAAGTGGACATCCAGCCCAGCTCACCTAGAGCGAGAGGAGCTCCCAACCTCCCAGTTAGTTTCAATTCGGAGCGAAGCGTCTCCCCAATCTGGGCACGCATGTCTTGGCTTCTACCTATGATCATTGGGACCGGTGATGTAAACGCTAACTCCCTCTCGCGAATTAAGATGCGAGTTTCGAGTTAACCACTTAAGGTAATCTCGTTAACATCGAAAAAGTAGGATGCATTTGCGTTGGCTTGGAAATGAACTATGCCGGGCTGAGCTATCTCGTGCAAACCCCTTCCGCTTCGCCAGCCTCGGTGGAAATCGTTATTCGCGGCTAAGGCAAAATGGGTGGATGCGCGTTCGGCGCATCCGGCCAAGCCGAGGACTACTCGTGGTCGGCTCCATCTGTTGGATCATCAGCAGCCTCTACTTTGGAGAGGCTTCATGCTAATGGCGTGGACCTCTGCGATCCGCTGCTTGCAGGTGGTGCCTTTGACCTCATCTCCCTCGCGATACTGGAGGATGCCCTCCAGGGTGACGAGTTGCCCCTTCTGGAGAGGTTTGGCGAGTTTCGAAAGGTTTCTCCAGGCGAAGACGCGGTGCCATTCGGTGCGCGTTTCGTAGTCGCCTTTGTCGTTCTTCCAGCTCTCCTGGGTTGCAATGTTGAGGACGACGTACTCACGGTCGTTCTGAGCTGTTTTGGCTTCTGCGTTCTGTGCTAGGCGGCCGATGAGGATGACTTTGTTGAACATGGTACTTAGCTCCGTCTTCTTTGGTGTGTCCACTATCTGCGGTACAGTCTGGCCCGAAGGGTGTGCCGTCGCGACCCGCTTCTTCGGCGACTGGACTGGATCTGCGGAATGGGACCCGAACTTGCTGTGGGGAAGGAGTCTGCACCTCTTGAGAGGCGCGCACCGCATTTTGGTAAAGAGAGCGTGCGTCCGAAGGCTGGGGTGTTGTGAGCGCGGCACGCTCAACACAGATAAAAAGGCAAACCGGAAGGGAGCGCCCAGTTCAAACCGGCCTCCCTCATGACGTGAGTAGCAGAAGCCAGCTCAGAAACTGGAAGAGGGTCAATCCCAACGCAACAGGCAAGGACGAATACGGGACTTGAAGCACTGATACTCATCGCTCGAACCATCTCCTCGCCTTCTCCTCGCCTTCTCCATCGTTCTCCGGATGTAAGCAGCACCGCGCAAGATGGGATCCAGATCTCCTCGCTGCACACAATGCTTAAAAAAAATTACGGGCTAGCCGCGGAGAGTCCAGAGCGCGCCTGCTTGGCGGCTGCTGATTTCTGTGAGTTGCCCATGGTTCGTGACTGGATGGGCCAAAACAGCGAAGAGAACTGTGATGCGCTAGCGGACAAATACGGGCTTATGGTTTGGAACGGTTTCTGGGAGTCCACCCAGCGATACAACCTCGAAGCGCAAGATCCGCAGCTCTTCTTAAAAAATGCGCGCGATTCCATTCTGCACTTTCGCCATCATCCATCCGTAGTACTCTGGTGCGGCCGCAACGAAGGCGTACCGCAGCCCATCATCAATGAGGGTTTAGGGGACGATGGACCTGCGATCGGTATCAGGGGTTGGAATCTCGAGACACGAACCATCCACTTGAAATGAGGGGTGCCGTTTCGGACTTACGACGGCAAGAACGGCAAGGAAGTCACGATCGAGGAACACCGCGCCCGATGGATGCCACGTTCTCCGCCTCTGCTTCAACCGGGAAAATGGCTTGCGCCGATTCGCTTTTCTCTGGCGAAGAGCGGGAGAGACAGGCCGAGTTCATCGAGCGCCGAGAGGAAGACGTCTTGCACCGAGGATGCTGGTCGCGATCTTATGCCAGCGCCAGGTTCATGTTGCTGATAGCTTCGTCAACCTCTTGCGTGGACTTGAAGCCAATCGTCGCGCTGTGAACCCCTGCATTCTGAAAAGCGAACTTCATCGCCTTCACTCGGTCGTCGTGACTATTCTGGAACTGGCCGCCGCCACACAGCTTCATGCCGATCACACCCAGCCCTTCATTCTTCAACGTGTGGATGTGGTCCACCACTTCGCTTACGTTGGCGGGGTGGTTCGTGTCTTCGTAGGTCGGCCCGTCCATGCGCGAGCCGTTGTGGTTGATGCGGATCAATCCTACGTCGAGCCATTGTGTGCCGGGCATCTGGCGCAGAGCCGGCAGCCCGTGCACTGAGGCGCCATGGGTGCGGACGACCTTTCTTTGCTGTGCTGCCAAAATCCCATCCTGCCAGCGCTTCGTGGTCTCCGGCCAGTCAGCCGAGTGTTGCCAGTGCAGCAACATGATGTCGAAGTACTCGGTCTGGGAAGTGCGCCGCAGCTCGTCAAATTTTGCCTGCGGATCAATGCCCTCGTGGAACGTAGTCACTTTAGTCATCAGTTGATAGCTATCGCGCGGCAAGCCTTTGAGTGCCTCGCCCAGCATCGCCGGGGTCTGGTAAGCCTCCGCCGTCTCGAAGAAGCGAATGCCGTGATCGTATGCATAGTGCACCAGTCGCGTGAACTCCTGCTGCCCGAGCCCGGCCTGCACGGCACCGCCGTCGGTCCCGGTTCCGAAGGCCAGCCGCGTCACTTGCACCTTGGAGCGGCCCAGCACCACGGTGTCGGTAGCGGTGCGCCGGGCAGCGCCCAGCGGAAGAGATCCTATGGTCGCCATGGCTCCGGCGGCCATACCTGTTTTGAGGAAACTACGCCGTGTGATTGGACTCATCTCAGCCTCCGCGGCTCAAGCCGGTGGGCGAGCCGAATGACTGGATGTTAGCACGCGCGCTGCAACAATTCGATCCCGGGCGGTCGTAACCGGTTCCGGTATGCTGGATGGCGCAGTTCAGCTCGATCTCTCACCTGCCCGGAGTCCCATGAAGAAAGCTGTACTGGTCGCCGTCACGCTGTGCTTTTGCGTACGCCTTTTTGCCGCATCCGTTATCACCACCCGTCTGGACGACCCTAAGGCGATTAATGTAGATCCCCCTGCGACGAATGTGGACAGTTCCGCCGCGCTGCAGGCCGCCATCGACAAGGCCTCGAGCACCGGGCGGGAAGGCATCGTTTTCGTCCCGGCGGGCCGTTACGTCATCACGCGAACCATCTATTTGTGGCCGGGTGTGCGGCTCATCGGGTATGGCGCTACGCGTCCCGTATTTATGCTTCCGCCGAATACGCCAGGCTTTCAGAAAGGGATCGGCGTGATGGTCATGTTCACCGGACTCACACCAGAGGAGCGGCCGCGGGCAGGAGATCGCATCGCGTTTCCTCCTCCAGGATCGGTGCCGCCGAACAACAACGTGGCCGACGCGAATCCGAACACCTTTTATTCGGCGATGAGCAACATCGACATGGAGATCGGAGACGAAAATCCTGCTGCGGTCGCAGTGCGCTTCCACGTGGCGCAACACTCATTTCTAACTCACATGGATTTCCACGTGGGATCAGGCCTGGCCGGGGTTTACCAGGCGGGAAATGAGGCGGAGGATCTGCGCTTCTACGGAGGGCGATACGGAATTCTCACGGAGAAGACCTCGCCGGCCTGGCAGTTCACGCTCATTGACTCGGTGTTCGAGGGGCAAAAGGAAGCAGCCATCCGGGAGCATGAAGCCGGGTTGACGTTGATCCGCGATACCTTTCACGATGTGCCCAAAGCGATCGATATCGACGAAGGCTATCCTGATCAGCTTTGGGTGAAGGATTCGCGATTTAGCGACATCATCGGGCCGGTGGTGACGATCAGCCTGGAGAAAAGTCCGCTAACGGAGATCGGGTTTGAGAATGCAGTACTGAGCAACGCACCCATCTTCGCTAAGCTGCGCGAGAGCGGCAAGACCGTCCCAGGAAAGGGCGCGGTTTACGCGGTGAAAGACTTTACCTACGGGTTGATCGTGCCGGGCGAAGGCCGCATGGGGTCCATCGGCATGCGCTATGAGGCTGCAGCGATCTCCTCCTTACCTACGGCGCTTCCGCCCGCGATTCCAGTGCTGCCACCGAGCAAGGAATGGGTGAATGTGCACACGCTGGGAGTGAAGGGCGATGGTGCAACGGACGACACGGCTGCGTTGCAACAGGCAATCCGTGCGCATCGCGTCCTTTATTTTCCCGGCGGCCATTACGTGGTGCGAGACACCCTTACGCTTAGGCCCGACACCGTGCTCATCGCGCTCCATCCCACACTCACGCAGATTGACTTGCTGGATGACGCTCCGGAATACCAGGGAGTGGGCGCGCCCAAGGCCGTGCTGTACGCTCCCCCAGGCGGAAACACCATCGTCAGCGGAATCGGAGTATTTGCGGGCGGGATCAACCCGCGTGCCGTAGCCATTCTGTGGAAGGCGGGCGGGCAGTCGCTGATTGACGACGTGCGCTTTCTCGGCGGCCACGGCAGCGGCGGCAATCCTTACAACAACAACCACACGGCCGATGCTGACCTGCACAAGCGCTGGGACGGGCAGTATCCCAGCCTCTGGGTTGCCGATGGAGGCGGAGGAACATTCGCCGACATCTGGACGCCCAACACGTTTGCGCAATCAGGCTTTCTGGTATCGAACACGAAGACACCGGGGCATGTGTACGAGTTGTCGAATGAGCATCACGTGAGGACCGAGATCAAGTTTGATCACGTGCAGAACTGGGACATCAACGCGCCCCAGACCGAAGAGGAGGCCGGGGAGAGCCCTGAAGCGCTTTCCATCGAGATGGATGACTGCCGCCATCTCACGATCGCAAACTATCACGGCTATCGCGTAACTCGTTCTCGGGCTCCCTTTTCGGTGGCAGTGCGTCTCTATCGATCGTCGGATATCCACTTCCGTAACGTCCATGTAAACGCGGAGAGCGGTTATGGCATCTGCGACGCGAATGGCTGCGGCACCTTCCTGCGTCTGAGTAAGTTCCCATATGAGAATGCACTGCAAGATATGACGCATCATCTCGAGGTGCGTGAACGCGAATTTGCAGCGCTCGACATCCCGGCTGATCCGCAGCCGCCTCAGCAGAGTGATCCCTCGGCTGTGCTGGAGAAGGGAACGACCCTAAAGAAGTTGGAGGACGGCTTCTTCTCTATCTCTGGAGCAGCGGTGGATGCCGCAGGCAAACTCTATTTCGTAGACCACCACAACCAGCGCATCTGTGGCTGGTCCGCGAAGGAAGGCCTCACGGTGGAACGCGATAATGCGCTCGACCCGGTAAACCTGGCGTTTGACAGGTCAGGCAAACTGCTGGTGGTTTCGTCCGCTGGGCCGGAGACGACGGTGTATACGTTTCAACCCGTAAGTTCCGCCGAAGAGCTGACGGTTCTCAAGCCGCAGCCTCTGCAGTCTCACGACAGAGCCGCCGTGATAATTCCGGCGAATTGGTGGAACAACGGAGAATTCAAAGATCAATTGGATCTCGAGACCATGCGTTTCAAAACGCTGGCAGAGATGTTTGCCGAGGATGCGACCACTCCCAAGACGCGCGCATACGTCTCTGAAGATGGAAGCGTAATGCTGCCGGCGGGACGGGTGTTCCAGCAGGGTCCGGCGAATGAAACATCCGGCTGGCGATTCAGCGACAACGTTGATACGTATGGGTTCCTGGTCGCAGAGCCGGGCCATCGGGTGTATGTCAGCAGCGAATCCGAGGACATTACCTACGCCGCGACCGCCCAACCGGACGGGACACTCGCGGACTTGAAGCCGTTTGCGCAAAGAGGAGGCGAGAGCGTGGCCGTAGATACGCGTGGGAACGTTTACGTCGCCAACGGGCAAATCTTCGTCTACGCGCCCGACGGTCACCAGATTGCCGAGATCGATGTGCCGGAGCGGCCGTTGCAGCTGATCTTCGGCGGTTCGGATCACCGCACGCTCTTCATTCTTGCGCATCACGCGTTATTCGCGGCGCAGGTACGATAACAGTGTGTCTACTCAGGCGCGATGAATCGCAGGTCTGGTTCTTCAGCGTGCCGTGTATTCATGAAAACCGGGCGCATGTCATGGGCCGGCCCCTCGCTCTGCCCCAATCGATTCACAGATTCCCCGGTAGCAACTGAGGCGCATAACAACCTGAGCCAACTCGCGGTTGTTCGGCCAACCAAGGCATCAAGCACAGCCACTGCGCTAGGATGTTCTGCATGTTGACTCGCAGGATGTTTGGCAAGTTCATGGTTGCTTCGATGGCAGCGCACACGGTGAGACCGGCACGCCTGCTCGCCGCCCAGCAGAACCCAGAGCCTGGAATCTCGGTAATGATGTGGACGATGAAGAAGATGGGAACGTTCGAGGAGAACCTTGAGCGAGTCGCCCGCGCCGGATACCGGCACATCGAACTGGTCGACGAGTTCAAGCAATGGAGCCCGGAAGAAACCCACCACATCCTCGCACGCATGAAAACGCTGGGCATTGGAATCGATGCGATGGCCGGAATGGCGCGCGGATTTGTAGACCCGGCGGAGGCGGATGCCTTTGTTGCCGAGCTCAAAGCATTGATACCCGTAGCGAAACAACTCGGTTGCGGACAGATCATCTTGCTGTCGGGTAAGCGGCTCGCGGGCGTGAGCGCTGAGCAGCAGCACCAGGCAGCCGTCGAAACACTCACACGCGCGGCACCGCTGCTGAGCGAGAGTGGAATCATCGGCGTCATCGAACCCATCGACCGCATCGAGAGCCCGTCCATCTATCTCGACGGTGTGACTGAGGCGTTCGCCATCACCAATGCTGTGAACAGCCCGAGCGTCAAGGTGCTCTACGACATCTACCACGAGCAGCGCGGATACGGGAATCTGATCGAGAAGCTGAATGCCAATCTCGCGCAAGTGGGCCTAATCCACGTGGCGGATGTGCCCGGACGGTTTGAGCCCGGCAGCGGTGAGATCGATTACGCCACGATCTACCGCAGACTCGGCCAGCTGAAATACAGGGGAATGATCGCTATGGAGTTTTACCCGAGCGGCGACATCGTTGAGTCGCTGCGCAAGGCGCGCGAAGAGGCCGTCCGCGGAATTACCTCATAGCTTCCTTCTTACTCGCTTCAGATTTCGCTGGATCAGTGGTACTCACCGCCGGCTCCACAGCCCATGGATGAACGCTGCTAGATCGGCGCACAGGTGGCGACCGTGTCGCCGGACGCCAAGCATGATAGGCACATACCAGGGCGGCAAGTCGGACGAGTCGCTTTGGACCACCAGCTTCGTTTGAGCGCCAACTCGGGGGTTTGGCGTGGACGGCGATCAATCAGGTTGCAAGGTGCCCGCCAACGTGGAATAGTTGCTGCTTGCAGGTGCAGGCGTGAAAACTATTTTGTTGACAATATTGCTTATCCTTCCGCGCGAGTGCCTCGCGTTGGCGAGCGAGGACGCATACATAACCGGGCACGGCACATCCTGGACTCTCGGTTCGGCCACAGTCGAGATGACCATCGCTCTGCAGAATGGAAGGCTGGTCACCACCAGCCTCAAAAACAAGAGAAACGGTCATGAACTAACGCCTTCGGACTCGACCGGGCCTTGGTCCCTGGTTGACTCACGAACTTCGAGACTCAGCCAGGGAGAGCTGCAACTGGACCTGATCCTGCAGCGAGAGTCACTCGTCGCCACTAAGACCTACGTCGTATACCCGGGCTCAAGCATCATCCGCCAGTGGACCGAATTCAAGAACGTGGGATCGGCTCCGGTCATGATCACCGACCCCGAGTTTCTGAACGCCAGCGCGCGGTTGGGAGATCGCGAGGCAGTCGATCTTGACTGGATGACCGGCGGCAATAATGCCCACGGTTCGTGGGTTCTGAAGACCGAGCAACTGAAGGCAGGCTCGCCTCGGCGATTTGATTCTAACGATCCATTCCCCGACAGAGGCGTGTGCGGAGATTTTGTCGACGCGAAACCTAATATCGCAATCCTGCTGAATGGCGAAAAGATCTGGCCGGCGCGAGAGCGGATCGCTGCGCAATCCGGAACCCGGCTCCTCCCGGTGGACGCGAAGGCTGAGATTCATAAAGGCGACCAGCTGACTTTTCTCGTGAGATCGAATCGCGCGTTCGACAGTTTGGAATTCGATCCTGTGATCACGTACGGCGAAGGCGAACGCCATGTTGCCTCGGAGGAGTTTTCGGCTCGGCAGGGCGATCACGGCTGGCGGTATCAATCTGTCGAAGCAGGGAAGTTCACGGATCTGGTGCTTGATCCGAACTCGAATGAATGGCGTGTAAAGCCCGGAGATACGCTGGGGCCTTATATCGGTCGTGGTGTACAGCGAGGAGGACTCACCGAGGATTCGGCGCGCATCTGGACCGCCTCCAAGCCGGGAATGGTGCGGATCAGCGGCGGTGTATGCTCCGTTACTCTCTCCGCGTCCACCGATGCTAAGCCGGGCTTCCGTTCGGGTACCTCGAGTTATGCTCCATGGGTCGCCTTTTATAACCACGCGAGCAGGGAGGGCCTCTTCATAGGCTGGGATTATTTCGGTCACTGGGCATCTTCGTACGAGCTGGGTAAGGATGGTGTCATTGCTGCCCGTATGCATGTCGCGGCGTATAGCCAGAGCCTCAAGGCAGGCGAACGCGTAGTTACACCGAAGGTTTTTGTCGGTCTCTTTCAGGGCGACTTAGATGATGCCGGTAACACGTTGCTTGACTGGCAGTATCGCTATCTCTGGGATTACACGCGCGACGGCTGGTTCCCTGGTATCCGCGTGCTGGGAGATTGGTGGAAGGGTACTTCCTGGGGATTGCCGGGCGGAAGTTGGACCGGCGGCGGCGGTGACTTCGATAGTACCTTCCGAAAGGTTTTTCGTCTCGCTGACATGATGCGTGAGGTGGGCGCTGACGTGTATCACCGCGACTGGGGATGGTGGGACCGTGCGGGCGACTGGAATGGTCCCGACTTCCGAACCATGGGAGATTATCTGCGCAAGTCGGATATGGGGCAGCTGATCTATGCCTTTCTTTACACGGTGGACCCTGAATCAAAGGTTGCGCGTGAGCATCCGGAGTGGATCGCCAAGGATGGCGACGGGTGGTCCGCGACAAATACGTTGGATATGTCCCGGCCCGAAGTGGTCGCCTTCATGAAGGGTCAGCTGGATTCCTTCCATGCCAAGTGGGGAGATTTCGAGTGGCGCAATGACAGTATGATGTCCAGCCCGAAGAGCGGGGATGAGACGCCTTTGTTGGGCCAGGACCAAGGCATGCGCGCAGTGCTCCAGGGCTTTCTCGATGAGCACCCGGGCAGTTCATTCCAGGCTGTCAATGGCGGTGGTCTGTATGCCGGCTATGATTACGTTCGGTACTCAACCAATATCCAGTTCAGCGATGCCGCCGTGGGCTTGATGCGCAACTACTGGGCATCCCTGTTACTGCCGCCGGATAAGGTCGCCGACAATCCCGATGCGTGGCGCGATGTCGATAATTACGACAGGGCAACATGGCGGGGCTGGCTTTGCCTCAACCCAGATACGGTGGGTGATACCCGGAATCCAGTGAAACTCGAAGGGCTGCGTGAGCTGTTTGGTATCTATCACTACCTGGAAAGTAAGGGAGTGGTGGGACGATGGGTTCATGTTTTCCGGCCGGTCGTGATCGGCGACGATCCAACCATGTATTTCCAGCGGATGAGCGGAGATGGTGTGCGAGGCATCATTATTCCCAAACGCGTGGCCCCGGGCTCGGTCACGATCAAACCGAAGGGCCTCATAGCTGCGCAGACGTATGTGGTCAGCTATCAGGAATCGGCGGAGACGGAGAGCCGGAGTGGGGCGGACCTGATGGAGAAGGGAATCGCGCTTCAACAAATGGCTCCGGGTGAACTGATCTATCTCAATTTACCCCTGCATCCAGGCAGCACTCTGGATAAGGAAGCACCGAAGCCTCCCTCTGCAGTCTTCAAAGATCGAGCGGACAACATGGGCTTTCCAGGAGTCGAGCTTAAGTGGCAACCCGGATCCGATAACAATTGGATCGCCTACTACGAAATCTTCCGTGACGGCCTTTCTCTCGACAAGGTTGCAAAGGGCGATTTCTATTTTGATCATTCCGCGGGCGCCGACCTGGGGGCCACCTACGAAGTGCGCGCCGTCGATGGGGCGGGGAATACGTCGGGACGCATCCCTGCACATGGCCCCACCGTCATGCGATCCCGCATTGTTGATGATGCCGCCGGCGCCGGAATCCTCTTTAGTCCGCAATGGACACACGGCAACGAGGAACCACTCGTGGCTTACAACGGAACCCTTACTTCTTCCAATGTAAAAGGCGCGACGGCGGAGCTAACTTTTGAAGGCAAGCGGGTGCTGTGGTTCACAAAGCTTGGCGCGGAGAATGGAGAAGCGATTGTCAGCATTGATGGTGCGCCGGGCCAGATTGTCGATACATATTCGGCCGATGATATTTGGGGAGCCGGCGTGTATTGCAAGGAGTTTGCCATTTCCGGTCGACATACGATCCGCATCGAAGTTCTGGGGGAACGCGCCGTTCATGCCAATGAACGATCGCACGACACTATCGTCTACGTGGATGGGATTCGGGTCGAGAACGAATGATCGTCCAGTCTGCCGCAGCTTCATACCGCCATGATGACAATCGTAAAACGCATCTGTGCGAAGTGACTTTCCATGGTTTCTCAAACCGCGGGTCGAATCTTCCCGGGTTCACTAGTTAGCTGATAAGTTACAAAGTTAGTATCTTCGAAGCTTAGTCAGACAATAGAACGCTGCAACGGCGCTGCGACTGACCTGGCGATTATGGGAAGCAATCGTCGCTTGCGCAATGCGCGTTGCCTTCACCAACCCCCACGATGGGCTCGAGCGAACTACTGGCGGTGAGTTCACCTTCACCCAGTAACTCGGACTCCTGAAAGCGGCGTGCGAGGATTCGCACTCGATAACCTGCCGCTCGCAGTTCTGAGGCTGCCTCACCGGCCGTTGACAAGCCAAATATCCACGAGGCGAACGTTTGATCGTATCCTACCCTCTGCGGTACACTTGCCGACACTATCGAAGCTCCAAGCAACCAACCCGAGAATGCTCCTGCTTCTTCACCTCCTGCGGTGCGCAATACCCGACACTTGCTGCTCCCGCTGGTGGCACTCGCGGCGCTGGCCTTCGGATTACCTTTTGCGATGGATGCAGTTTTTGCGCCATGGGCGTTCTTTATGGGCGGCCATTTCCACCTCAATCCGAAATGGGCCGGGTGGGGACGCATGCATTCCAATACATCCGGCGATTACGCAATCTACATCACGATCTCGCCATGGTTTGGCCGCGGACACTCCTTCACCGATATCTCCGGCAAAGGCGCTCTCTGCACGCAGCGCGGCGAGAACTACCGTCTCAGCATGGCCGGAAGTTTTGAAGAAAGTTCAGGCGTCGATCTCCAGGGCAGAACGGTGACGATCTACCCCCATATTACAATCCTAAACACACGGGACACAACGATCCGTCACTGGAGTTCCGTGGCACGTGGAAGAACCCTGACCTGGTGCTTGACGACCAAGGCTCTATCAACCAGGCATTTGATGCTGACGGTGGACTTGCTAAAAAGAATCAACGGCACTCCGCCATAAAGGAAAGGGTATCGCTCACATTGCATGAAGGCAGCCGCGCGGACTTTGACGCCGCGTGCGCGGCATTGAAGAGAAAATGAGCGTGGCCTTGTTGGCCGCGCCAGTTTGACCCACTTAGCGACAGATGTCGCCCGAATCGAATCCAGCCCGCGCGTTCTTCTGTGCCGCGCAAATGCACACTGCTGATTACTTCAGGACGGTGGGATTGTATTTCGCTCCTGTGCGAAGGCTGTCGAAGATCTGCTGCGTGCGAGCCCCGCACGATTGCCCCTTCTCGGGAGTGAAGTTGTCGTGCTCCGATTCGATGAGCGGCAATGGTTCGGTGGGACCGGGTATCTGGTTCAGGGCTGTCCAAATTCCCGCAGGTGGAGAAACAGTATCGATGAATCCCATGCCGGCCATCACCGGCGCTTTTATGCGCGAGGCGAAGTTGACGGGGTCGAAGTAGAGGGCAGTCTCCATAGCCTTCGGGTTCTCCGAGGGCCAGTTGGGAAAACCAGCCTTGCGGCCGTGCAGGTCGCCATTCGTGTCCGCGCCTGCTGGAACGCAGACCAACACCGCGGTGATCTTCTCCGGGCGCAGGCCCGCAAGCGCAAAGCTCTGCTGGCCTCCTTGGCTTCCTCCCGTCAATACGATTGTTTTCCCATCCCAGTCCAGCCGCGTGAGCAGATAATCGAGAGCGCGCGAATCGCGCAGAAACATGGTGAGGAAGTAAGATTTCTCGCGATCGGTGTTGCCCACCGCTACGTAGGACTTTGGAACATTCCCGGAAGCATCCGATGGGAGCTTGTCATGTGCGTCCACATTGATTACCAGCCAGCCATCCGAGGCTCGTTGCGCGGACCAGTGCGGATCGAGCGCATAGATACCCGCATATTGCAGTTGAATGATGGCGGGGAATTTTCCTTGTCCCCCAGGCTTCGACAGATATCCGTGTACCTTCGAGCCCATGGCGTCGAGTGCAAACGTGCTCTCCTCCACCCCGGGGAAGTCGGATTGGACTGGTGTGAGACTGGCATTGATTGGAACCTTAGCCTGGGCGGCCAGCTTCCCGTCCCAGAATGCATCGAAGTCCGACGGCCGCGGTGTGGACAGCCCGAGCCTACCGGGCGCAACCGCAGCTCCAACCGCGTAAAGGCCGTTGTTGCGGCCGGTGTTGCCGCCCATGAATGATGGTGCGACGGCTGGGCCAGCGACTGACGTAGCCGATGCGACTGCATCTTTCGCAGCGGTGTCACCCGAGAGATTCGCGTAGGGCTCGATAGCTACATAGATCATCTCCGGCTGGTCGCCGACAATTTCGATTCTGTCGATCTCTGAATTTAAATCGAGCTTGCCTTCTTTTAGGATGTCTTTGTTATTGCGCCTGATGGTCCACTTGTATGCATATGTCGGCGCTACCGGACCCGCAGAGACAACCCATCCCACCGTATCGCCCACGTTGTACAGGTCGCTTGCGTGGTAAGGACGAAACAGGAGTTGTTGCACCGGATGCACCGGTTGGGCGTAGACAGCCGGGACCACGAGCGGTACTACGAGCGCCAATTTCAGGGCTCGGCAAAACGCAAAAGAATTCTTACGGCGTATTTCTTCTTTGGTCTGGTTGACTCGGCCGTGTCGGGCCATCCCTGATGTCATGATGCTGCCTCCATGTCCGTGGTGCGGACACTTGCAATCACTGAGAATACATGACGAGCCAACGAACACGAGTGCGTGGGGGCTACAGATCAGATTCTGGAACACCGGCGACATCCTGGTAGTGATCTCGTTTGGTGAGGGACTTCGCAATCGGGGCAGATCAGCGCTCCACACCGCTTGTCCAACGATCACGAGGCACGGTTTCTTCCATTGACAAGAGAGCCGCATTTTCTTCAGCATGATGACTGAAGGTCCGACGTTGGGCAGATCTCTGTGCCGCTTTTCAACGAGGTCCCGGTGGGTCGGCGATACCACGGAAAGCAATTGGAACCCTTGAAGCGAGGCTCTGAGAGCCATTGCCGCAATCGGAGTTTACGGCGTGGTCCGGTTCAGTCAATCGGTTTTCTGGGAAGTATAGACTGACTTACCGGACTAGAAGATCTTCGTATCGGATCATTGAAGAGTCAGGAGTATGCTTGCAGCTTCTATACGTTGGAACGGACGATCCGCTGGACTGGACACGACGGGAGATTCTGGCATCGGCTGGATACCTGGTGGTGGACGCCCGCGACATGGCCGAAGTCACCTCCCGCGCAAAAGCCGCCCGGATAGTTCTCATTAGTAATCTGGTCTCACATCAAAAGCGCGTGGAAGTTAGCCGGCTTCTGGCGTCGGAACATCCAGATGTCTTGCGTCTAGCATTCCAGACAGGAGACAGCTCTACGGAGCACGGAGAGTGTCTTCCTTCTCAACTTGATCCGGATCAGTTTTTGAAGCTGGTCGGTACCGCCGTGATGAGGCAACATCATCATCCCGAAGTTGAGAGCAAGTACTTTCTGTATGTTGACCACCACCGTCGTTACATAAGTGTGAGTGATGGAGTTGTCGAGTTGACCGGCTTCTCCAGGGAAGAAATCCTGGGGAAGTCTATAGAGTGGCTGACCTACGGGGTCAGCAGCGAAGTGCCGGCACAGTTCCACGACTACCTGATAGAAAAGAAGATGGCGGGATCCTATGTTCTCCGGAGCAAAGCAGGAGACCCTATTCCAGTGACCTTTGAAGCCACCGTTCTCCCGGATGGCTGCTTGTGTTCAGAGATAACGCCGAAGGCGTAGATCCGATCCCCAGGTTGAACTCGATTCGTTTCCGCCTAGAAACGAGACTCTCAACAGCCAATTGCGCTAAGGCCGGCAGGGAGAATGGACGCTTGGTCAAACGACTGACGCCATCCCTACCCGCCGGCCGACTGCTAAGGCTGTTTCTTGTAGCTCAACAAAGCGGAATCCGGAGCGCTGTCAAGTTGGACCTCAATTCCTTTGTCCATCAGTTCTTTGCCAGAGAGTGTCCGACGGCCATCGTGATCAAGATTCACAAATGTATAGTGCGCGCCGGGATCAAGTCCTTGAAGCTTAATTCGCGCGGTCTGATACGGACTGCGGGAGTGACGAAATACTTCCACAAAGCCATCGCCCACTTCAGGCCGATCAAATTGCATCGCCGCCCACACATCATTGGCGAGGCTATACGAGGTAAGGGGATAGAAGTCACCGTAGTAGTTGGGTGATAGGCTCCGCCATTGGTTCACCAGCTTTCGCATCTCGCCGGTGTCGCTGTCTTTTCGGCGCAGATCCCACGATGTGATGAGGCCGGGGGTCATCTGGCTGCGGAACACATACGGATCGACCCCACCAGTGCCGGTGCCGAAAAACGGAATCCACTGCGCCATGCCGAGCGTCTGCATCTGCTGACTAATCGGCTCGACGGGCTCCAGCAGATAATCGCTACGCGTGAGCGGGACCGCCCTGCGCAGGGAATCTATGTCATTGCGGCGGCCACCGCTTGCGCAGGAGTCCAGTAACATGTCCGGGTGCCGCCGTCGCAGCTCGTCCCAGTAAGCCAAGTACCCAGTTACATAGCGGATCTCCGTTATTCCCTGGCGATCGGGGGCATCATTCGATCTCCAGAAATTCAGGGGATCCATGTTGAAATCCTGCCGGTAGAGATCGATGCCCTGTTCAACGATCATCTTATCCACATGGTTGGTCATCCATCCGAGCGCCTGCGGGTCGCCGAAGTTGAAGAGTTTCCACTTCGGATCATAAAGCTGATCTCCTGGTGTCATGGTGGTTTTGAGCAGCCACTCCGGATGGCTATCGTATAACCAGCTTCCCGCAGTAACTCGCTCCGGCTCAAACCACACGATGATCTTTACGCCCTTTGCATGCGCATGGTCACTTACTGCGCGCAAGCCGTGCGGGAAACGTTTCGTATCTACTTCCCAGGTGCCGGTATTCACCCAGCTGCCGTTGTTGGGGTACCAGCCTGCATCCATCCAGAAATAGTCCGGCTTCATGTTCTCTTCCACGTAACGGTCGATGAACATGTTTTCGTCGCGGTCTGTAGCTTCTGTCATTTCGATGTATTCGCGCGAGGTATTTCCTGCCATTTGCGGAGGTGGCAGTTTGCCGCCCGGATGTGGCATGTTGTGGGCCATCATCCAGCGTCGCCAAAGGTTTTGCGAACGCCGCCAGTCCCCTTTCCAGAACATCATCACGATCCGCGGCGTTCGTACTTCTTCTCCTGGCAGAAGCTTGAAGTGGGTCAACTCCTGGCCGATGCGGACCTGAACGCCACTAGCCCCGTCGCGGATGAACTGGCCGGCCCATTGACCGGGCCATCCAACCACGATGATTGCTCCCTCATTCGCCCATGCCAAGTTCAGGTAAGGCAGGTCCTTGTTGGATGGCCGACCTCCCTTTGCCCCCAGTGTGAGGACAGCGTTCTTCTCGAGTGGTGTCTCGTACGGTTCATAGTCGTTCGGTGACGCTGGCGCGCCCTTGTTGTGGTGCAGCAGAAATTCACCCTCGCCATTCCGCTGGAGTGTGGTGTCCAGCGCCTCGATGTTTTCGAGGATAGGGGTGTCAGCGGCACCCGTGTTCTTGAAGGACAAGGTCCATTCAACAGCAGGGAAGTCGTGATATTCCACGCCCACAAAGTGGACCTCAAGCCCAGTCTTAGAATCCTTGTATATCTGGGTATGTTCTGTCCGCTGAGAGTCGATCTCTCGCGAGCTGTGCTCGACTGCCCACTCTTTAAGCAGGTCCGAGGATTTCCGCCCGCCAAAGACAAAGGAGAAGGGAGGATCGCTCGTATATTTCCCGGAGAGCGGCGCAGTGGGAAGAGTGTCCAACGCCAGGTCTCGTCCGTCTCTTAGTGTCGTCTTGGCATCGCCGAAATCAACCTGGTTCCAATCCGGACTAGCTAACTTGCCAATCACTCGCAGCGTGAAATCAGTCGCGCCTCCAAGGTCAACGTCTACTCGCAGGGCAGCCTGCCCTTCGTGCATCTCTGGCGATCGGAATTGCTCCTTGCCGTTCACCTCAACTGCAACGCTGACTTGGCCGCGTCCGAGGCTGGAGTAGTAGCTGATATCGTTGCTGTCGACCCCAACCCACGCGGTGAACCGGTCGCCTGAAGCGGGCAGATGTATCTCGATTTCTCCTGTCGAGGGGCAGTGGATCCCCTGTGCGAAAGATCGCTCCGCAATCTTCAACGGGTGATGTTGCCTGCTATGTTTCTCTACTGTGCCGGTCGTCAGCTTCGGCAGCATGTAACCAAGATCAGGCCTGGCTTGAGGTCTTCCGTCGAACTTCGCCGCGACCCATCGACTCGTCTCGGCGGATTCAGAAGGGTCCATTTGAATGGCCGCCGCCCATCCGATAACAGGCAGAAGCAGTGTCAGAACCGGCAACACGCGTAAAGATCTCTTAATGTTGTAACCAGCACTACTACTTAATTTCGGCACCTTTTGGTTCCTTTCCGGGCAGAATGTCACGGGCGGCTTCGCTGGCCTTTCTCTGCCTCTTTTCAAAATGCCCGCACTCAAAGAGAGCAGCATGACCTGTAAGAACTAAGTCAGAAGTGGAGCGGATCGAGGTTCCACCGGAAGCGGCCCTTTCTGAAAAGTGAATTCTGTTCAAGAATCTTTCCGCATGCATACTCTCTTGGGCTGATGATGTGGTGCGTTGCCCCAAAAACAGGCAATGCAGGGAGGCTATGCGTCGCAGCTCAAGTAACCATGAAACGCGGCGAGCTGCGGTCCTTCCTTCCCAAGCTGTTTTCTGAATGAGCCACTGGCAGTCTAGTGGGAGCTAAAGCGTTCGCACCTGAGGACCTCAGAGCCTCTTAGACATTTCTGCAGGGAGCTTTGTCAAGATTGTTCGTTTGCTTGAACACTCCGTCGTCCATTCTTTGTGTTGAACAAAGAGTTGGCAGCCGGCTGGGTTGTGGCTGCCATTTCGCGAATGCAGTGTGTGCGAAGTTTGGGGCCCTGGCGGAGAGATGATCGGGCGCCATCCCGGCAGACGCGTGCTTTGCATACTTCGCTCGTTGACGAAGCGTGCCGGCATAATCGTTCTGTATGCTTGTGCCACGAGTCACGTAGTGAGGGATCGATGATGAACGCAACCGTCAGCGAAGATATGCTTCTCTCCGATATTGCCCAGGCAATCGATGGGCCTGCGAGAACCCGCATCCTTCTGAAGTTGTTGGACGGGCACGCGCGTACCAGCACTGAGCTTGCGGCGCTCGCGGAGGTCAGCCCATCCGCGGCAAGTGCCCACCTCAACCGTCTTAGGCAGAGCCGGTTGATCCGGGTCGCCGCGGAAGGACGGCAGCACTACTATTCGCTGCGCGGCCCGGACGTGGCACGTGTTCTCGAAACTCTAAGTGTGCTGGCGGCAAGGACTACTAAGAAATGCGTTCCGAGTACACCTGAACCTTTACGCAGTGCACGGAGTTGTTATGACCACATGGCCGGAACTCTTGCTGTAGCCCTGCATGATCGATTCGTTGAAAAAGGCTGGATCGTCTCTGACACTAAGAATAACTCGAACGCATATGAAGTGAGCGAGACCGGCGCGAAGATACTGAGAAAAGTAGATATAGACATCGCAGAGGCGCGAGGGTTTCGCCGCAGATTCGCATACGCCTGTCTCGACTGGAGCGAACGTCGCCCACACCTTGCGGGTGCCCTGGGAGCTGCGCTGCTGCAACAATTCGTGGTAAAGAAGTGGGTTGTTCGCGATGTAAGTTGCCGTGCTCTCGGTGTCACCAAATTCGGTGAACGGCAGATGTTCGCACTTTTTGGCGTAAGGCTCTGAGCAACAGCGAATCGGGAACACTTCGGCGCCGCCCCACTTAGGCGTACGGACCCGCACCGGTAGTCCTTATTGGTGCCTTCTCACTTGGGATCGCTTTTGGCACAATCAAGCTTCATAGAGCAGATGCGGCATTGCTAATATCTACTGGCGTCAATGAAGAGATTCAACACCGGCGGAGAGGGTTAAGACGATGAAAGTTCCTTTCGCGAAGAAGTGGCAGAAGGAAACGGACAGGCTGCGCAGAATCGCGCTCGACTGCGACCTGACCGAAGAACAGAGGTGGGGCAAATCCTGCTTCACCTTCATGAAGAAGAATGTGGCGATCATCATTCCGCTCAAGGAATCGTGTGCGTTCTCCTTTTTCCAGGGCGCGCTACTCAAGGATCCGAAGCACATCCTTGAAAAGATTGGAGAGCATACGCAGGCAGGGCGATGGATCAAGTTCACCACGGTCAAAGAGATTACGGCCCTGAAGTCGACTCTCACGGATTACCTTTACGAAGCCATCGAGTTGCAGGAGTCCGGGAAGAAGGTGGAGCTCAAGAAACCTTCGGAGTACCCAGTTCCAGAGGAGTTGGAGAGCAGATTGAATCAAGATGCGGTTCTCAGGGCAGCGTTCGAAGCGCTCACGCCAGGCCGCAGGAAGTCATACATCTTTCACATTTCAAGTGCGAAGCAGGCAAAGACTAGAGCAACCCGGGCAGAGAAGTGTGCGCCCATGATCCTGAGCGGGAGAGGGTTCAATGAGCAGCCACGTTGAAGGTTGGTGTGGGCGAACGATTCGGCTTGAGAGGCAAGATGGCAGCTGCAGCCCGGAACGCGCATTGCCGTCTCTCAACAATCGAGGCCGGGAGTTACTCAGGGATAGGTGAATGAACCTCGACTCGGACGCCGAGTTCTCGATCTCGACTTGACCGAGCCAGTGGCACGCTGCGACTCTCTAACCTGCTGCACAGCTGCTGCCACGCAGAATAGGATCTCGTTGACTTAGCGCGGAGAGACGATTTTCATCGGCCGCGCCAGTTGGCTGGTCGCTTCTGAAGGAAGGCATCGATTCCCTCTGCGGCATCCTGCAGGACCATGTTGTCGGCCATGACCGAGCTGGCTATGTCATAGGCTGCCCCGAGCGGAAAATCGATCTGGTTATAGAAGCCCCGCTTCCCGACACGAATAGCGGCCGAGCTCCGCGCGAGAATGACATTGGTAAAGTGACTGATTTCCGCATCGAGTTTGCCTATGTGAACGACACGATTGACGAGCCCCCACGAGAGTGCCGTCGCGGCGTCAATGGGCTCGCCGGTCAGCAACATCTCCATCGCGCGTTTGCGGCCGATGTTTCGCGCCACGCCCACGGCCGGTGTCGAGCAAAATACGCCGATGTTCACTCCTGGCATTGCAAAGGTCGCCGTATCGGTTGCTACTGCAAGGTCGCACATCGAAACGAGCTGGCACCCTGCGGCGGTGGCGATTCCATGGACGCGGGCAATCACAGGCTGCGGGAGCTCAGTAAGGGCAATCATCATTCGGCTGCAGGAGTCGAACAGGGCTCTCTGCCAGTCTTTGTCCTCCGAGTGTGCGCGCATCTCTTTGAGGTCGTGACCCGCGCAAAAGCCCTTTCCCTCGGCGGCGAGAATCACAACTCGCACCAATGGGTCCTTGGCGATTGCATCCAGGGCCGTCCGAATAGCAGCGATCATCTCAAACGAGAGCGGGTTGAATCGTTCGGGACGATTCAACGTGAGGGTTGCGACTCCGTTCACCGCGGTCGAGAGTACAAACGGCTGTGTTGTCAAAGAAGCATTAGCACGCAACTCAGTCATTGTCTGAATCCACATCTATTCACTAAAGACCTTAGGCTCGAGCGAATCGTCGAACCTGCTTTGACAATTGAAGGAAACACCGCGTGGGATGAGCCGTTGTTTATAGGCTTGCCGTTCCAGATCCTCGCGAAAATCGGGATGCGCGAGCGAGATGATGGCCTTTGCGCGCTCCGCCACGCATTTTCCTTTCAGATTGACCATGCCGTACTCCGTCACCACATACATTACGTCAGAGCGCGGCGTCGTCACGATGTTTCCGGGAGTAAGGTCAAACACGATCCGGCTGCGGCGCTCGCCTCCCTTTTCGTACGTTGAAGAGAGGCAGATGAACGACTTGCCCCCTTTTGACGCGTACGCGCCCCGCACAAACTGCAACTGCCCGCCTGTGCCGCTGATGTGCCGGTGCCCGTCGGACTCTGAAGCCGCCTGGCCCTGCAAATCGATCTGCGTGGTGTTGTTGATCGAGACGACCTTATGGTTTTGCATGATGATGTGCGGCGAGTTAGTGTAGTCCACCTGGTGGCAGTACAGATGAGGGTTGCGGTTGACGGTGGCGTAAAGGGCGAGCGAGCCGAGCGCAAATGTATAAACCACCTTGCCTGGGTCCAGCGTCTTTCGTGATCCCGTGACCCGGCCAGAACGGTAAAGCAATCCGAGGCCATCGGTCAGCATCTCTGTGTGAATTCCCAGGTCTTTCACTCCGCTGTCCATCAACAACGCACACACGGCATTCGGCATACCGCCGATGCCGATCTGAAGGCAGGAGCCATCTTCGACTTCAGCCGCAATTTGAAGAGCAACGGTGCGGTCGATCGCGCTCGGTTCAGGATTTGGAAGTTCCGCGCACGGCTGATCATCACCCTCGATCATGAAATCGACCTCACCGACGTGCACACCGTTTTCTCTACCGAACACGTACGGCATCTCGCGGTTGATCTCGACGATGACCAACTTGGCGCGATCAATGATGGCTCGTTGCCAGAGATTCGTCGGGCCAAAGTTGAAGTAGCCGCCGTCGTCCATTGGACAAGTCTTGAGGATGACGATATCAATGGGATCGAGAAATCGCCGGTAATAATCCGGGACCTCTCCGAGATTCAGGGGCGTGTAGTTACACCGCCCAGTGTCGTGCTTTCTACGCTCGTAAGCAGAGAAATGCCAACTGAAGAGGTGGAAATGCTTGCCGTCCGGATCTTCTTCGATCACGGCTCGCGGACGAGTCGAAAGGCAGGTGCGAATCTTGACGTTCTCCAGCTCGTGTTTTCGCGCGGCCAGCGCCTTATCGAAAACGTCAGGCTCGCAATGGGTTGCGCCATAGTCCAGCCACATGCCCGACTTAACAAAGCTGGCAGCCTGATCGGGGGAAATGGTTTCAGCGAGCATGGGTGAGGCCTGTTCCGAGGATGTCAGCGGTCTGGGAAGAGTCTACAACGAAACAGTGTGGGCTCTCAGCCCCATTTCATTGCTGTTAGTAGCCGAAGATGCGCTTCGCGTCAGTTGGTAGACCTCTGGCGGGAGACGAGCTCACCGTAGGCGAAGCGCGGCGTTTCAGCACACCTGGCTCCCAGAGAATCAATCCGGGGCACCAATGAAATGGCGGGAAGGAAGGATGCTTTCGATCGGCGTTGGTGCTGTGATCCTATGTGCGAAGCAGATCCGTCCCAGCAAACGATCGGGGCGCCTGGGGTCTTTGATCTCAGGGTAGTCACCGGGCTCCCCGTCACGTTGGCCAACTTTGGTGCACAGATCTGTAGCAGACTATCGAGCAAATGGACGAACATACCGGTTCAGCGACCTGTTTGCTCCGGGCGCAGCGCGTCGTACAACTGAACCGCGTTCGCGGCGGCGTGACCCAGCACCGTGTTATCAAAGATCACCCACGTTTCCTTTTCTCCCGGACCGCCCTCGAGTAACTGAAGCCGCTCCGCGAATGCCCGGAGCCATTGATGGTCATACTCCGAATAGTAGGTATGCGGGGCTCCGTGAAGGCGCCAGTAACGCAGACCGGGCCAGCCTGCCGGATCTGAGGCACGTTCGGAACCTTTGGGTGGATCGGCGGCGACACGAGCGATTTGAAAGCTCTGCAGCAGGTCGTCCGCCGAAGCCGAGAACCAGCTCGCGTGACGGGGCTCCAGGACAACCCCGCCCTGATGCAATTCGCGCAAGGTTGTGAAGAAATCCTGTGCGACACCTTGATCGAACTCGAGCTTCGGCGGCAGCTGGAGCAGCACAGGTCCTAATTTGTTACCGAGAGCACTCACTGCATCGAAAAACTCCAGCAGAGCGCCCCCTGTATTTACCAGCTTAGCGGTGTGGCTCACGGCCTTTGGGGCCTTCACAGCGAAACGAAAGCGATCTGGCGTTGCCGCAGCCCAACGCTCCCAGGTAGCGCGCCTATGCGGCCGGTGAAAGCTGGAGTTGATCTCCACGCAGGGCAGTCGGTTTGCATAGCGCTCAAGGTGCGACAGCTTCGCCTCTTCGACCTCGCTGGAGAAGAGGGACAGGTGCTGCTTTGGCACAGACCAGCCTGCGGTACCCACAAAGAATGGCATCATTGCCAGCGTACGCCGAGGCAGCCGAATGCGCATGCTCCAGCCTGGCTCGGGAGCGCCCAGCGGTGTGTCTTGCAGCAACGCGCAAGTTCGTCGGTTGCTTCTGCTGGGCTCGCGCCGAAGATTGCGTCATGCGTTCCGTCCTTGTGTTCTCCGCGTGAAAAGCTTCTGGAAGCCAATCACAGCGCGTGTCAATACAATTGTTGCGGAGACGCTCAATGTTGGACAGGGACTGCTGCCGTAATGCGATCCTTGACACGGGGCGTGTCCTTCTCTGCTCGTAGCCTAAGGGAGGCAAATGGCACTCATACGAACGCTCATCGATCGCGATCAGCTGCACGTTGAACCGGCGCTGCCCGCAGGGTTGAGAGACCTGTACGATGGGAATCTGCCCTTCGGAGCATTGCCCGATGAGCGACCGTTCGTCCTCGCAAACTTTGTTTCCACCTTAGACGGGGTCGTCGGCTACGAGATCAAGGGCCACGCTGGCGGGTCGACCATCAGTGGATCTGACCCTGCTGATCGCTTCATCATGGGCCTTTTGCGAGCCTCGGCGGATGCGGTGATGATTGGCGCCCGAACCCTGCTTGACTCAGACCCTCGAAGTCTCTGGATTCCTGAATTCACCTATCCCGATGCTAAGGATCTTTACACCGAATACCGGGTGAACGTCCTGGGCAAAGCGGAGTATCCGCTGCTCGTGGTCGTCAGCGGCAGCGGGAAGCTCGAGCTAGAGAGAGCAATCTTCCGAACGGCGGCGGCGCCCACAGTAGTGATGACAACCGCGGCGGGGAGGGATGCACTCACGCGAGCAGGCGCAACGAATATACCCTCCGTGCAGATACATGCTCTGGACGCCAACGCTGGAGCACTCGCTCCCCAGGTGATGCTGAAATTTCTAGGCGATGAGCTTGGCGTAAAACGGCTTCTCCACGAAGGTGGCCCTACACTCTTCGGACAATTCATGGCCGCGGGAGTGGTGGATGAGCTCTTTCTTACGCTGGCCCCGCAGATCGCCGGCAGAACGTCGGCGGCGACAAGACCTGCGCTCGTGCAAGGAACGCAGTTTATGCCCGAGAGTGCTCCTTGGTTTCAGCTGCTGAGCGTTAAGCAAAGTGCTGATCATCTCTATATGCGCTACAGACGTAGGGGATTGGTCTCAGATCGATCAGGCGATTTCGATGGTTCGAAGTAATCAGCGATGAGCGAGGTTAGGTGCGCTCATCGGTCAGCGTAAGTTCCGATCGACGTCCGCACGTCGCGATCGGCTGACTTTAAAGGAGGCGATGCGCTGAGTTCCATGTTCGTGTGCGGAAGGGCGACAGAGGTCAAAATACTGCTCCGTTGCTTCTATTTCTGTGGATGGGCTAAGGTGTTTGCGGGGCACAAATTTGAAAATACATCTGGTCGATGGCACGTATGAGTTGTTTCGCCACTATTTCGCGGTACCGAAAGCGCGCGACGCTCGGGGCCGCGAAGTGGGGGCGGTGCGCGGTGTACTGGCTTCTCTTTTGGGCATGATGCGCGAAGGCGTCACCCACATCGGCGTCGCCACCGACCACGTGATCGAGTCATTTCGCAACGACCTCTGGCCGGGTTACAAAACCGGAGAAGGGGTCGAGCCGGATTTGCTTTCGCAGTTTCCTCTGCTGGAGGAAGTGCTCTCCGCGGCCGGTATTGTCGTGTGGCCCATGGTGGAATTTGAAGCCGACGACGCACTCGCATCGGCGTGTGCTCTCGCGCTCAAAGATGAACGCGTCGAACAGGTCATCATCTGCACTCCAGACAAGGACCTTGCGCAATGCGTGCAGGGATCGCGGGTGGTTCAGTCACTCCGTCGCACCAAGGTCACGGTGGATGAGGCCGGCGTTGTTGCCAAGTTCGGCGTGTCTCCAGAATCGATCCCAGACTATCTCGCGCTGGTTGGTGACTCTGCCGATGGCTATCCAGGCCTTCGTGGCTGGGGAGCGAAGTCCACCGCTGCGGTGCTGTCAAAGTTTCGCCACATCGAGGCAGTGCCGGCCTCGGCTGCGGAGTGGCACGTGAATGCACTGAACCCGGCTGCGCTGGCAGCGACCCTGGTGCGGGAGCGAGAACTCGCGCTGCTCTTCCGAACACTGGCCACTCTGAAGAGCGACATCCCTCTCTTCGATCATGTGGACCAGTTACAGTGGACCGGACCCAGAGCGGAGTTCAACGAGATCGGCGACCTACTCGACAAAGCTGTCATTACGAAGCAGCCAAAGGCGCGATCGGCGGCCGCGCCTACCATCTCTGAATGACCTTCTCTACCTCGCGTCTTTCACACAGCGGAATCCTACGGTTCCCGAACGGTCGTAACTGGGCGCCATGAGGAGTAGCTTTCCATGCTGTTGGTTTCGGTAGGCTTGAGGGAAGTACCAGATTGAGCCCTGCGGCTGATAGTGATTGCCTCCGCGCAGAATGGCAGCGCGCGTGTGTTCGTCAACGTACTCATCAGTCCATTGCCATACATTGCCGACCATATCCATGACACCGAACTGGCTGGCACCATGTGGATGCGCATCCACATCGTTGGGCGGAAGCAGTGTGCGGCCTTTGTCAGGGATCGCGGCGGGAGCGTTCGCTGGATCCAGTTGGGATGGGCATCCAAGCGGCCCGCCGCTCATCGCGGGCGCAAGCCAATCGCAGTTACCCCAGGGAAAGATGCGTTCATCGTTACCCTGCGCGGCGTATTGCCACTCCCATTCATGTGGAAGCCGTTTGCCGGCCCATTTGGCGTAGGCGCGCGCATCTTCGATAGAGACCCAGGTTACAGGCTTGTTGGCCCAGCCATCGAGATAGGACCCACCCTTCCAATCCTTGAGGAAGTTAAGGCTGTCTTTTGGCTGGTAGTGGCTTGCATCGATAAACTTTTTGAACGCGGCATTGGTCACCGGATAGGTGTCGATGAAGTACGGCTCGATCTGCATGCGGTGCTCGTGAAACCGTCGCGGGCTGTCTTCCCATGGGTACTGAACATCGACGCCCATGTCATTGGAGCCTTCAATTTCGACTCCCTCGACGCGCAAGAGAAAGTCACCGCCATCGATACGAACCATGCCAGCCGGAGCAGAGGCCGCTCGTGGCGAGGGAGGGATCTCGACGATCTGTTGCGGCAAGGCATGCCACTCATGGGAGTAAGTGGACAAGGGCTTAGTAGTCAGCGCCTTCATCTTTGCCATGAGTCCGTTTAGCTTCGGTGCTGGCTCGCCTGAAGTAGAAAGTATTGCTGCGTACCCATGGCTCTCGGTCGAGAAAGAGAGCACGGCTTCATCGTTCCTGACTTCGGGCTTAAGTTCCACACCGTGATAAAGATCGAAATATCGCAGACCTGGCCTATAGGGCGTGGTCATCTGGGGTCCATCGACGTCATATTCGTTGCGGTTCACAATGGTCCACAGCGTCTGATCCGCCATGGGCCAGCGGCTCGCGAAGACGCCGTAGCGAAGCATGGGGTAGAGCGGCTCCCATCCCGGACTCGCGAAGAAAGGAGCGACCGCGCGCTCCATGGCGGCCACTCGACGCGTCGCCTCTCCGTCGCGAGGAGTGACCCCGTTCCAAATGCCCCAGACGTTTTCCCAGCTTTCCCAACCTTCACCATTAAAGAATGCAAATTGCAGGTCGTCGGTTTTGTCGCGGTTCCAACGGCCCTGAATGTTTACCTGGTGGCGCGGTTCAAGCCAGCGGAACCTGTCCACCGTAGGTACAAACTGAAAGGTGTACTGGCCCCAGGTGAGAACATTCCATGCGAGGGCCTCATCGCTTGGAGAGCTTTCAGGCTCAAACGCGAGGGGATGGTTCACCTTGTCTGCTGCGATCGAGAACGCCAACGGGACGCCATCCTGGGTGTCGCCATTGATTCCGTCTGCATCGATTTGCTTCATGAATTCCGCAATAGCGTTGGGCCAATCGATTCCGGGATCTCTCGTACCCTGATCCCACATCATCATGGGGAATAGAACCTTGACTCCGCGACGATGGAAATCCGCCACCATCTGTTTTAATCCATCCAGTCCGCCAGGCATGGAACGCACCATGTCATGCTGGTTTCGATCGTCGATGCCCATATTCGGATAAGTCGCCCAGATAAGTACGGCATCGATCCCGCCATAGCGGCTGTCAAGATCGTCAAGATAACGGTCGACGGTGTATCTACCTGAGACTGGGTCGTAGAAATACCGGTCATGCACCATCATCTGCGGCTGGATGAAGCTGTGTTGTGTCCATTGAAGCTCGGGTACTTCGTAGCGGGATGGATCGTAGCCGATGCGGATCCGGCGTTCAGCACGCCAGTGCGTGATGTCGGCGAGCCAGTCGCGATGGCTGAACTCGGTGCAGGGGACATAGCCGCCCTCCCACGCGCCTCGCATGGTGAAGCAAGGCGGCGGAGGAATCTGTTGTCCCTTCGGCGCGGCATGCGTGTCTTGAGCAGGTAGGTGAGTGCTGAAAACAGCGATCAGAAGCAGCAAGCCTGCCGTCGATCGCATCCTGCAAAGTTTAGATCTCAATTCATAGTTCCTTTCGGACCGATGTTGCTCACTGCGCACGCCGGACCGCCTGGTCTTGCAGGACTTGTTGCACCTCGGTCATCGTGGGCATGGAGGGCTGCGCGCCGATGCGTGTCACTGAGATGCCGGCAACCGCGGCGGCAAACACAGCACTGTCAAGAGGCGATTTACCCAGCATCAGGCCGGTAGCGAATCCCGCGTTGAATGCATCGCCGGCCGCGGTTGTATCGACTGCCTTCACGGCGAGGGCGGGAACCTGGGCATTGAGTCCATCCTGCGTCGCCAGGTATGTTCCTTGCGCACCCATCTTTAAGGCCACTCCTCGGCAGCCTTTAGAAAACAAGAGCCTCGCGATTTCAGCAGGAGAGGGCGAGTTCGATTCAGCGTGTTGTTCGCCGAGATAGAAAGCAGCTTCAGTCTGGTTCGGCGTAAACCATGCAATGTGTTGGAAGAGGGCCTCTGGCAAGTCAATGGCAGGCGCGGGGTCGAGAACCAGCGGTAAATTTTCGCGAGCGCAGATACGCCCTAAGTACGCGACGGTCTCGAGTGGTATCTCAAGCTGAGCTAGAACCATACCGGCGCTTCTCAGGATTGCGATGTTTGCATCGAGATCTTCAGGAGTGACTTTGGCATTCGCACCGGGGGTTACGACGATGCTGTTTTCTCCGCGTTCCGACACCACGATCACTGCCACACCGGAAGCGCCTTCCGTGGTGGAGACGCCCGTAATGTCGACGCCGGCTTTTTCCAGGTAGGTTCTCAGTTCAGCGCCAAATGTGTCTTTGCCTAAACGCCCGATGATGTGCACAGGATAGCCGAGGCGGGCCACAGCGACCGCCTGATTTGCGCCCTTTCCGCCGGGATGAATCTGAAAGTCGGATCCGATTACAGTCTCCCCGACAGCGGGAATATGTCGAGTTACGGCGACCAGGTCTGTATTGATGCTTCCTACGACGACGATTGGTTTTTGCGCAGACAATGCGTTGCTCCTCACAGTGACCGGGTTTGCTAGGAAAAGAGCGGGGCACAAGCGACCGCAGTCAAGCCGCATACGAAGAAGAGAAACATCCAAGCCAGGCTGGTCTTGGAGCGAGATGGAGCGGCGCGGAATTCATGCCATACGAAGACGCCCCAGCAGGCCGAAATCATAGTGGCGCCTTGGCCGATCGAATACGAGACGGCCGGTCCCACGATGTGAGCCTGAGAAGCGACGAAATTGGCCATGGCGCCGGTGCACCAGATCGCGCCGCCCAGTACACCCCAGAAATGCGACGACGCGGGTGCTTGCCAGTAGCCTCGCATCGGTGCCGGTTCGCGGCCATCGAGCGGGAAACGCATGAGCACATAGTTCACGGGAACTGCGCAGATGGCGACTCCGATTGAAAAGAAGAACAGCGCGGCATATGGGCCGGGTGCGTCGTTTTCCGCCATCGCTTTTGAAACGAAGGGGTAGAACGTGCCCATCAAAAGCCCCGCGATCAGACTGATGAGGATACCGCGACGGCTCATCGCGGCGCGTTCTGTCTCTCGCAGTCGGTAGGCGATGGCGTCGAAAACGATGGCCGCCACTACCAGGGCAATGCCGCCAAACAGGAGCAGCGGATTACCTTTTGGCGAGATGATATAACTGCTGGTCGCGCCTACCACCAGGGCCAAGCCGATTCCTATCGGAAATGCAACGGCCAGGCCCGCGATGTCGATGGCTGCGACTAGTAGAAGATTAGCGATGTTGAAGATGGCCCCGCCTATCACGGCGAGGAGAATGGCATGCGTACCGGATTGAGCGATGTCTGCGTAGAAGGAGCGGCCCGCGTTACCGAGGCTTCCGAGCGTCGCACCCCAGAGAACCGCTCCAGCGACCAGCCCCACGATGTAGTCCCAGTAAAACAGCTGAAACCTGTAGCCGGGACAAAGCTTCATGGAGTTTGCCCATGAGCCCCAGCAAATCATGCTGAGAAGCATGAAGAAGAGTGCCAGGCCGTACGTTTGAGGTTGATACATGGGTTGCTTCCTTTGCCGCAAGGCTGATGATATTCAAAATACAACTTTGGCGCCGAGCGAATCATCGGGCGGCGGCGGCCTGCGGTAATCTGACTAAGGTGATGCCTTGCTCCCCGTTCAGAGCGAAATAGAGCGAGATGCATTGGGTACACGACTACTTACGTTAAGGACAACTTGGATGTCAAACGAACAGACTCTTACGCTCCCGGAGCAGGAGCACAAAACACCGCAGGGCGAGGATTGCCCGGGCCGCGAGTTCAGTCTTTGCGACAGCGACAAAAGTGCAGGGAAGGATTGCTATCAATGCGTCCAGTGTGAAGCGATCATCAGATCCCCTGAGTAACTCGGTCACGAATACATTGCACCACGCCAGGAGCGACTCGGGGAGTGCTGCTTCCGTACCCGTGTTGGACAATCGAAATGGATCTAGCAGGAGAACGCCGGGTGCTGCGATGACGATACAGGAGCAGTTCGGGAACATCGACATCTATCTCTTCGACCAGATTCTGCGCGGGAACATATCTCGGGGCATGCGTGTACTTGACGCTGGGTGTGGACACGGACGAAATCTGGTGTATCTGCTGCGCGAGAGATACGAAGTCTTCGCTCTGGACGAGGACTTCGAAAGCATCGAGCAGGTGCGCCGCCTCTCGAAATTACTTGGGAGCGGGCTGCCCGCCGGTAACTTTCAAGTTGGGTCGATTGAGCATATGCCGTTTCCCGACGCGTCGGTCGACGTGGTGATCTGCAATGCGGTGCTGCACTTTGCTCAGGACGACGATCACTTCCACGCAATGTTGCGCGAACTGTGGCGTGTGCTGCGGCTTGGCGGAATGCTGTTTTGCAGGCTTGCTTCCCGGATCGGGATGGACTTCCCGCGAGTCCAGGGAAACCGCTTTCTGGTAGATGGAAATACTGAATGGTTTCTTGTCGACGAAAAGATGCTACTAAGTCTCACCAGGGAACTGAAGGGCGCGCTGGTCGATCCATTGAAGACCACGGTTGTGCAGGACTCCCGTTGCATGACCACCTGGGTCGTACGAAAGTAAGACGGCTTGCAGGTACTGACCGCGACAAGCAACTTACCTACACTGCCTACCTCGCATTGGAGCTCAGGCAAGCTCACGCCGAAAAGGCAAATAGCTAGGGAGATTCGTTGGTAAGAACTGAGTCCAGATTGTGTATCTCGATTTCCACTTTAGAGCCGCCATTTCCACAATCTAAAATCTTGTACGGGGTCTTGCATTCACAAGCGCCAATAGTACTATTGCTTTCAACGGAAGAGTGATCTTCCAGACGGAGAGAGCGGAGTTAGAGTTATCCTCGGAGATTCGGAAACGAAACTCATTTCGGGCGACCGAAAGCGAATGGCAATGACGAACCTCTCGCAACGTATTTGATGCCGGGTAGAGCAAGGGCAGTTCGAGTGCAAACTTGAACAGACCGGTTCGACGCGGCGGAGAGATGTTGCGATTTGGAAGCCGGACCAGATCTTCAAAAAATCGGACAGAGAGGGCGGTCGCTCGCGAGAGTGGATCGCCCTTTCGCTTTGCGCGTAAGATTGGCAAGGCTTCGGCACGAGTGGCCTTCCGGGCCTGTGCCAATTGACTGTCACCGCAAGAGGGCCGCAGAGATGAAGCGCCGCGAGTTCCTTTCCTCAACCGTTCAGGCCGGGCTCGCCGCACTGTTGCCCGCGACCGCCGCGACGCCGCAAACCGCCAGTCACAAGCGACAGCCAGAGCAGGTAGCACCCGCCTTGCCAGACGCTCTAATCGGGGAGAAGGCGCTGGAGGGTTATTTGACGGAGGAGCGCATGTGCGAGGCGCTCGGCACCCGAACGTTGAACAAGCCTGCGGATGTAAAGGTCATCGCCTATAACTTTCCTAGTTGGCATCCGTCGCCTTTTATGGAGGCCCGCTTCGGTAAAGGCTGGACCGAGTTCGACGCCCTCAAGAATGCGCGGTCGCTTTTCCCCGGCCATAGCATGCCTCATTACCCGATGTGGGGCTACTACGATGAATCTGATCCGACATGGGCAGCGAAAGAAATCGACTTAGCCACGACCTATGGCATCAATGCTTGGCTCATCGATTGGTATTGGCACAACGGAACCCAGTTTTACCAGGAGCAGCTAGAGCAAGGGCTGTTGAAGGCTGAGAATCGCAGCAAGCTGCAGTTCGCAGTGATGTGGGCCAACCATGATTGGAAGAATGTATATCCGGCGCACTCTCCAGATCAGGCTGCGATCCTGTTACCGCAACTACATTCTTTACCAGACTTTATCAATGTTACTAACTACTGTGCAGAACACTATTTCAGCCAATCTAACTACCTGAAGACCGACGATGGCCTGGTGTTCGCGATCTTCGATGTAGGGAAGCTGGTGGAGCAACTTGGCATGGATGGGGTGAAGCGGGCGCTTGCGTCGATGCGCGAACGGGCGAGTAAACTGGGTTATCCTAAGTTGCATCTGCAAATTTGCAATGGTTACGAGAAGTACGGAAGACAATTGCGCGAGTTGGGATTCGACAGTGCGACGCAATATGGCACGTTCGGCTGGACCTACGGAGCAAAACCTCCTGGTTCACGAATTCCCTACGGGACGGGTGCCGTGGAAGGAATTCACTCCTGGGCAAAAGCGCGTCAAAGTGTGGATGTGAATTTCTATCCCTGCTGCTCGGTAGGGTGGGATGATAGCCCACGGTTCGAGGAGTATGCTTCGGTCGCGATCAATCGTTCGCCGGACCAGTTTGAACGCATGGTTCGAGCGGCTCGACACTTTGTGTCGGCGGATGCACATTCGAAACACATCTACATAGCCGCGTGGAACGAGTGGACTGAAGATCACGTACTACTGCCAGATACGTATTGGGGCTACAGCTATCTGGAGTCGCTGCGACGGGCTATACGGGACTAAGTCGACGCTCATGGGCCTGCCGATCTGGGGGGTAACTGCCACGGCGGTAAAATGAAGTCACCCAGCAGATTCTGCTCTGGCAAAGGCTGAGTTTCACTCTGAATTGGGGATGGATGGGCCTGTCCGGCGCGATGTTTTGCCTGGATCAAAAGGTGTTGAGCCTGCACGTTTGCGGGGTTGATCCGCAGTGTTTCTTCGAGCTGTACAACTGCTTCTTTCGCATTGCCGATCGCTAGCTGGGTCTTGCCCAATCCAAAGTGCGCCTCGGCGCTTTCGGGATTCAAACGGATCGCCTCCTGGAACGCATCTACTGCTCTTGAAGGAGTTGGAGTCCGGTCCCAGGAGAGTCCCAGGAAATAGCTGATAAGAAAATTGGGGCCGAGCTTCTGCCGCGCATCCTCGAGCTCCGAAACTGCTTCTTCCGAACGCCCCATTCGTAACAACACCTGGGCAAGCCCCACATAACTTGTGGGCAGGGGGTCGCCTGCCGCCGCCAATTCACGAAAGATCGTCTCTGCCTCGGGATAGTGGTTAGCTGCTAGGTTGGCCGCTCCCAGGCGAAGGTGAAGCGCATAGGATCTTGGCTCGGCAGAGAGACCCTCCTGCGCAGCTTCGATCGCTTCCTGAAATTGACCAAGCGTCATGAGTTCGTGAGTGAGATTGAGCCAGTGTTCCTCTTTTTGTGGTTCTGTTGATGCCGCCTGCCGCAAAGCGGTGATTGCCCGATCGGAAGCACCGTGTCGGGCTAGTGCGATCCCCAGGAGAGACCAAGCTGAGCCTGCCGAGTCTGGGTCAGTGGAGCTGGCAGATTCAGTGCATGCGCGCGCATACTGAACGGATTGCTGTCCATTGCCGGCCAGGAGATAGGCGCGAGCAAGATCAAATTGCAACCATGAGGGCACTCCTGGGCTACTTGTACTTACCCGGGAACTTAGTAAGTGAATTGCTTGTTCATTCTGGTGGAGATCAAGGAGTAAGGAGGTCGCGCGTACCGACTCAACATCTGTAAGCTTCAGGGATAGGAGGCGGTCCAGTGTCTGCGTTGAGTCTTGTTTACGGCCAAGTGCGAGATAGCCTGACGCCACTGTGATCAGGAATTCGGGATCGTCAGGCCACGCCACTCCGGAAGCGGCCAGTTCGCGGAGCCCCTTTTCATATAGCTGCGACTCAAGTTCGACTCGGCCCAGATAGTAATGCGCATAGGAGTCGTTGGGCGATAGGGTGGCGGCATGCTCTAGATCCACCATTGCCTGCGCAGGTTGCCGTAGCTGCCATTCGAGGAAGCCGAGGTTTCTGTATGCATCTTCGAGCGATGGGTCAAGATGGATGGCTTTTTTGTATTCGGCCTCAGCCTCCTCGTTGCGGCTCAGTCGGGTCAATGCTATGCCGAGAAAGCTGTGTACCTTCGCATTCTCGGGCTGCTCCTTTTCTGCCCTGGTTAACTCCTCAAGCGCAGTGTCGATGCGGTTCTCTTTGAGTGCGATTAGACCTTTCTGGAAGGCGTCCTGCTGGTCGGATCTTAGCTGCGCCTGGCTGCCAGCGATGCCGGCCTTTGGCAGAGCAAGAGCGGAATCGAGGCAGAACGACGCAGTGTAAAGGAAGAGAGCCAAGGCTGACGTCAGCCGGATCAAGTTGGAAGCGAGCGATGGATGATGAACCAGCAGATGTAACTCCTACGTCCCATATGTCAGGTTGCTCAGAGTGGCAGCTGAACAGCTCCCGAAAGTGACCCCGGGACTTACTGTGTGGACATGCCTGCAAGCCGTCGTGTTTGGTTTTCGAGCTTGGTATGCGACTCGCGACTGAGAGCCTCGGATAGCGCAAACTCTTGCTTGGCTTTGTCTTTCTGCCCGAGAGCCTGGTACGCGCGAGCAAGCTTGAAATGAATCGACCCGTCTCGATCCTGAGGCAACGCTATGAGCAACTCGCGGGCTGCCTTGCTGAAATCACCTGACTCTGAATACGCGGTGCCAAGGTCTCGGTGGATCTGCGGGTTTTCTGGATCCAGTGTCAGCGCACGATTCAAATAGGGTAGCGCCTTCTCCGGCTGCTGATCCAGCAAGTAAGTATCCCCCAGGTCGTTCAATGCGCCGGCGTGATTAGGATTCAGCGCTAATTCCGCTTCCAGTTCATGACGCGCTTCGTCGGTCGCCAGATGTTTCCAGAGCAGGTGACCGAGATCGTAGTGCAGGTTAGGCAATGTGGGCTTAAGTTCAATTGCTGCGCGGTACTCGACCATCGCCTCTTTGTCTTCTTCTTTAGCCGCATCAAGGTCACCGAGTAACTGGTGCGCTCGATAAGAATGCGGATCGAGTTGATAGAGCTGCAGGTACGCCCGCGTGGCGAGTCTCTCGTAGCAACGCGCAAGCCAATAGGCTGCTTCCCGCGTTTGGCGCTCTGCGGTCGAGAGTCGCGACAGGGTGCTCAGCGCCAGGTCATAGTGCCCCGTTTCGAGGAGTGCGGCAGCTATTTGCAGGCGCAAGCTTGCAGCAGACATGGAGCTCAAGACCCGCGACGCACAATCGACGACCGTCGTAAACCGCTCCTGCTCGAGATACTGGCGAACGGCGGATTCCGCGCAGGCTGCTGCGATCATGTTGCCTTGGCGCGGTGCCTTGGTCAGGTCCAACGTGGGTTGTGCATCGGGCCGGACCTCAGATTGAACAAACGCCGAGGCGAGGCGCCCGGCTGGCGTCTGGGCAGTTGATAAGTGTGTGGCAGCCTGCTCGAGTTTGGGCCGAATCTCGTCGGACAGCTGCGTGGCAGGAGAGTCAGTGAGACCTGAGACAAGCAGACCGAGAATCTTTTCCGTCTGTTGCTGATCGACTGCAATGGCTTGAGTCCAATCCTGAAGGGCGCCATCAACGTCCCCGTCGATGAGCTTCACCTCCCCACGCCGCACCAGCGCGCGCAAGCTGTGCGGGTTCTTCGCAAGTTCTTTTGCGAACTCTTCCGCAGCACGCCTGGTTTGTGCTGCCTGCAAGAGCACCTCTCCTAATTCAACATGCAGACCTCGCGCTTCGGGTGCGGCGGTGATCGCGTTTTCAAAGTGAATGACTGCGGACGGCCATTCGCTGCTTGAGGCATAACTCTCGGCCAGCAATTGTTCTGACCGGAAGGAATCGGCGCGAAGCTTGCCCAACCTGTCTGCCTCCTGCTTGCCGAGTCGTTCGTACACATGGCCTGACTGATACAGCAGGTCCATGTTTTGCGGGTGTAGTTTCAAGGCACGGTCGAGGGTGTCCAACTCTCCGGGTAGATCGTTCGAAAGTTCCTGTGCGGTGGCTAGCCACGACCAGGGATCCACGCGATCCGGATCAGCTTTTACAGCTGCCTTAAGGTAGGGAACGGCGGTCGGTCCTTGGCCAAGATTGCAATAGTCAACCCCGAGAAAGAAATTGGCGCCTGTGAGCGAGGGCTTGATCTTGAGCGCCCGGGTAAACTCCGCCATAGCCTCCGATTCATGGTGCTGAAGCTGATGCACGAGGCCCAAATTCATGTGCGCCTCCGCGAAGTTGGGAGCCATGGTCACCACGGAAGAATATTCTCGCTGGGCGGTGGCGTAGTCGTTCTCAAGCTGCGCCTTTTTGGCGGCGGCGAAATGAGCCTCTATCGATGAATTCGGCTGCGCGGAGTGTACTTGTCCTGGCGATGGCGCAGTGCCGATCACGAGCACGGCAAGCAGGAGGAGCAGTGGGCGAGGCCGGCGACAGCTTTCCGTGATTTGCCTTATCGATCCGCTCATGGACAAGTCTCGATAGCGTAACTCGTGAATGGAATGCTAATGCAATTCCCACGCTGTGAGAAGAGACCGGCTGACCGCGACATCTGCGAGATTGGCGAAGTTGAGAACGTGCTGCTAATGAATTCTGCGGACCGCGACCAGGGTCGCGGAGTTGGAGGCGCCAGCCGCTGTGCGCGAGCGGATGAGAGCCTCGAACCAGATGTTCTCGGCAGGTTCTTTAGAAGTCAGCGAGACGCCGAGGGCGTTGGCCAGTTGTCGGCGGTTTTCTGGATCTGTAAGGAAGCGCCCAGCCGCCTCTGTCCCCTCCTGCTGAAGCCCTTGCAGCACGAGAACGCTGCCATCGTGAGTTACATTGGGCAGCAGAGAAATGGTGGCGTAGTCTTCGCCCGTCGCTCCTGTTTGGCCCAACCCTTCGTAGCGAGCCAGTTCACCAGGGAACGGATTGCTGTTGATGAAGGCCTTTTCTCCGCTGCCAACGACGATCTCCGCTTCGCGAAAGTTCAGCTTGTTCTGAAAGAGCGAGACCCACGGATCGGACGCTGGGCTGCCAATGAAGATGAAATTCTGGTGGTCGAGATCGCGCATCCCCAGTTCTCTTGGGTAGCGCACAGAGACTTGGCGGCTCAGCGGTCCCGCCATGTTGAGCAGGGATACTACATCGGCCACATCTGCAAAGGAAGTGAGGGTGGAGTTGGAGATGTATTCATTGAGCCGGGAATCTGCCATACCGTGCTTGAGCATGTTGGCATTCTGCAGGAAGCTGCGGCGCAGATAGCCGTCAAGCGATCCTGCCTGCCGGGTGAGAATGCGGTACATCCCGTAGTTGCTATCGGCGACGACGAAAATACTCTGATGGCGAGCGTCGAAGACCTGTGAGTAGGGCCAAGGAGGAGTCTGCGAAGCAGCCGCGATGATCGGCGTGTCATGCCGGCTCAAACGCAGGAGCAGGACGCCACAAGCGATTGCCAGCACGATGCAAAGCACGCCAGACACGATCGCGGGCGTTCGCCAGTTTGGCGACACGGGAGCCGGCACTGGTGGCGGTTCTGGATTCGGGGCAGGCTTCGCAGCTACGCGGAACGCCGGTGCGTACGATCCCTTGGGTATGGTGAGGAACATCGATTCGTTGCGGCCTTCTTCGTCAAAATACTCATGAAGCTTGAGCCGCAGCTGACGCGCATGAACCCGCACGGAGCTGTCTTCCAGAGGGCTGTAGTCGGAGGGTTTGTGAAAGAGCTTGTCACCGATCTGCTGTTCAGTGAGTTCGTGAAGGTGACCGTGGATGGCTCGTTCGGCTATGTAGAGTAGGAGTTCGCGCACTCGTGCGCTCTTGCGAAATGGCGGGCTCGCAGCGATCCTTTGCACCAACTGCCAGCGAGGATCGTCGAGAAGATCGTCTGTATCTCTTATATTCTGGGTCGACATTTTGCTTCAACGCGCCGCGTTCCCCAATTTCATTGGCAAGCGGGATTCTAACGTCAGCTCCGGGCCAAGTCAAAGAATCGACAGGATCGACCGCCAGGTAATGCCCAGGTAGTTCACATGTGAATCACCGTGAATTCACAGGCTAACCCCTTTGCAGCCACTTGGACCGGTCCTAGGATCCACTCGCGATGATGTCTCACACGTGTTCCTCCCCGAAAGTCTCCGGAGAGTTCGAACCGTTGGGAAGCTCGTCTACAGGCCAGAAACGAACGCTGATTGAAATGGGGGGTCGTCGAATGAAGTGGCTGGTGTACCTACTCGCGTGTTTCGTGATGACAGGATATCTGTGTGCACAAACTCCTGACGGGAGTGTTCGCGGCACGGTCACCGATCCGCATGGAGCGACTCTCTCAGGACTGACGGTCACGGTGAAGAACGCGGATACAGGGCTGGCACTCTCGACCGTAACCACAGACGCCGGCATCTATTACGTACCAAATCTTCCTCCCGGACGGTACTCCATCTCTGTGCAGGGGACCGGGCTGAAGAACTACCAGCAGCAGGGGGTCACCATTCAGACGGGCAGCACTGCCACGATCAACGTGGAGATGCAGCTGGGCGCGGTCACCGAAAACGTGGTCGTGAGTGCCGATGCCAGCCAACTGGAGACGTCGACCTCTGACATCGGCGCGACCGTCGAGAGAAGCCTGGTGCAGAACCTTCCGCTCGAAGTATCCGGCACCATTCGCAATCCTGTTCAGTTCATCACGCTGATACCCGGATTTGTCGGAAACGTCGGGAACGATCCCGGCAGCAATTCGACGGACGATTTCAAGGTAAACGGGGGTCAGGAAAACGGAACTGATGTATTGGTGGACGGCGTGTCAATCTCCCTCGTCTCGCCCAACACGCAATGGAACAAGGGCGTTTCGACCGAGGCTGTGCAGGAATTCAAGGTGTTGCAGAGTAACTTTTCTCCTGAATACGGCGAGTCCGGCGACGGCATTGTGAGCCTTAGCCTGAAGTCCGGCACGAACGATTTCCATGGTTCAGCCTATGACTTCCTCCGCAACCGAGCGCTCGACGCCAACAGCTGGACGAACAATACGGCCGGTCAGAAGAAATCGGTCAATACGCAGAACGACTTCGGTGCGACCATCGGTGGGCCGGTTCGCATCCCGCATATCTATAACGGTCGCGATAAGACTTTCTTCTTCTTTGACTATGAGGGCTTTCGCTTCCGGACTGGCGGCACGTCGTTGCAGAGTGTGCCGAACGAGGCCTTCCGCAAAGGCGACCTATCTTCGCTCTGCGACAGCTACGATTCGAGCGGCCGCTGCAATGAGGCAGATCCTGCCAAGCCGCATACGCAGGTCTATGATCCGACCACCCACCTTTTCATTCCGCAGAACATTCTGACCAACGATCCCGCCTTCACGCCGAGCAAGGTGATGACCAATGTCTTCGGCTTGCTGCCTGCAACGAATGGCGCGCTTACGAACAACGTGGTGGACCGAACGGTGTCATCGACCAAGGCAAATCTCTTTGACGTCAAGATCGATCACACCATCTCAGACAAGCAGCGCATTTCTGGCGGATTCGATTGGGATAACACCCAGACTGGGGGCAACTCCGATCTTGGCCCTATTTTCGGATCGTCCACTCCCCAAGACACTCGGTATGCGCGCTTCAGTGACGACTACGTCTTTGGTCCCTCGGTCGTCAATCACTTCCTGCTTGGGTTCAGTCGCCGGTTCCGCACAGAAGCTTCCAACACCATCAATGGTGGGTATCCAAACAAAATTGGCCTCGCGGGCGTGTTGAATACTACGTTTCCGTGTATTAAATTCACCGGAACCGCCTACGAGGGGTTGCTGAACAACTGCGGCGATTCGCAGTTCGCGGATAACGTGTATCAATCGAACGACGGGCTGAGCTGGGCGAAGGGTAAGCACACGTTCAAGTTTGGAGGGGAAGCGCGGTTGCTTCAGTTCAATGTCCGCCGCCTCACGCAATCCTCAGGCGAGTTTGATTTCAACGCGACCGAGACAAGCGCTCCCAATGGAACCGGCGGCGATCCGATCGCCAGCGCGCTCTTTGGGCTGGTCAATACGGCTACCCTGAACTACGGCTCGTTTAGCGGAGTCCGATACAAAGACTTCTCGCTCTATGCACAAGATACTTACAAGGTGACTCCGCACCTTACTCTGAACTATGGAGTTCGATACGACGTGGATTTGCCGGCGGCGGAAGCCTTCAATCGATTTTCGGCGGTTGATCCGAAGCTGCCAAATCCTGGCGCTGGCGGCATTCCCGGCGCATACACCTACTTCGGCAGCGGAACCGGTCGTAACGGACGCAAGCGTCCACAGGATATCTATTCCGGAGCCGTGGGGCCCCGCCTGGGATTCGCCTACAGCATTAACGACAAGACGGTCCTTCGAGGCGGTTACGGGATATTCTACGAGCCATTGAAAGAAGGCTCGTTTGCCGATCAGGATGGGTTGGGTTTCTTCAATCGCCAGACTATTTCGCCCACCAATGGTGGCCCAACGCAGATCGACAATGGTGTGACGCACATCTTCCCTGCGACCGGGCCGCTAACTCCGGAAGGACAAAATGGAAGTAACGGTGTGATCCTCGTGCCGCCCAGCAGCGGCCGGCCGGCCGACATCCAGTCCTGGAATCTCGACGTACAACGCCAGATCACGGCGAATCTTGTAGTTAGCGTCGCGTACGTCGGGTCAAAGGGAACGCACTTGCCGGCATTGAATGTCATTCCGAACCAGGTGAACCCTATCTATCTTTCATTGGGCAGCGATCTCACTGCGGATGTAAGTTGCTTAGGCGACGGCTCGTGCCCAAACGCGATCGCCGCTGGAGTGAAGCTTCCGTACGCGGGCTTTACTGGCCAGATCAACCAGGCTCTGCGGCCCTTTCCTCAATATGGAGACTTCAACCAGGAAGATAACTCGTTCACGCCCGATCGCACGGGTAACTCCACCTATCACTCCATGCAATTGGGATTGGACAAGCGATTCGCACAGGGCTTGAGCTTCATGGTGTCGTACACGATTTCAAAGAACTTGACGGATGCGGATTCGTCTGGACCGGGTGTCTCAGGATTCACAGGGACCAACGAATTCATCGGCCAGAATTCCTACCAGCGCTCGGCCGAAAAAGCCGTGAGCGAACTGGATACTCCGCAGAGCCTGGTCGCAAGCTTCTTCTATGAACTGCCCGCCGGACATGGCAAGAAGTATTCGCCGCAGAACCATCTGGCGAACGCAGCGGTGGGCGGCTGGTATGTCTCAGGCATCGGCAGTTACAAATCTGGAACACCGACCGAAGTGTACGGACCGTGCGGTGGTACGGCGGGCGATGTTTTATTTGCAGGATGCCACTTCACCGGTGCTGCGAGGGTGAACGTTGTGCCCGGAGTGCCTCAGACTAACAAGAGCAATTTCCATCCGTTCACGACACCGTTTTGGAATCCCGCAGCCTTCAGCCTCCCCGCCCCACTTACTTTCGGCAATGAGCCGCGGTCGCTGGCCGGCGCTCGGTTCTTTGCTGGAAAGAACGAAGACTTTACGCTTGGTAAGAAGACGCATTTCTTCAACGAACGACTTACTGCAGATTTTCGAGGGGAGTTCTTCAACCTATTCAACCGCCATATCTACCAGGCTAGCGTCGGCAATCCGCAATTGAATAGTCCGTTCATTCCGCTCGGTGCACCCGGTTGCGACGGATCTGGCCAGCGATTCGCCTGCGGCTTCGGATCCATTACGAATGCCAGCGGGCCAAGGACGATTCAATTCGGACTGAAGCTGGAGTATTGAGCCCGGCGGGAGCCTTGCCAACTTGCCCGGCGAGGCTCCGCTCATTCTCATCGGATCACTAAGCATGAGTTCTTTCGATCGCCGATTATTCCTCAAAGGTTTGTTCGCGACAGCGGCCAGCTCCGCGCCGGCCTCTCCTCTTCTTCGACATCCGAGCTCAACCCTTGCGGCCGACACAACTGTGCCTGCCGTCATCACGCTGGATGTTGGAGAGCAGCAGCTTAGAGTCAGCAAGGCGCCGCTCACTTTTCAGAACTTCCTGCGGACCGGAACGATTTGGAAAGCTGCCACCTTGCCAAGCAGCCTGATAATCGGTGCCTCATTTGACCTACAACTCTCCGATGCGCGGCGTGACGGCGACAGACTGCTCCTGAAAGGCAGAGGGGAAGCCAAGGGGCTCGAGAAGAATTCCGTGGAGTATGAGTGGAACTCGGAGATTTGGTCGCAGGCCGAGAGTGGAGGGAATTCATGGATTCGTTTTCGAACCACGCTCGATTTGCCCGCACCGATACAGTTACAGAACGACATGCCGGTAGAGCCCCAACTGATTACCTGGCTGAGTTCTACGTCTGCCCTCATGGAAGGCCAGTCGGGTAGCTGGCGTCGCGTGCTGCTCGAACAGCCAACTCGCAATTCGCTGGGCACGTTTGGAAACGATCTGCCGGCGCTCTATCTGCTCGATCAGGCGCAAGGCGTCGAGACCCTGATGTATTTCGACGTGGAAGAGATGGGATGGATGTCGACCCAGAACCTTCCGCGTTTTCTAGTGTATCGATGCTCGAGCGTGACGCGGGTTGATCAGGACCGAAGCGAGCAACTCGGGGTTGGCTGGATTGCGGCACAATCCACGGGCAACGTGCTTCCCAAAGGACAAATTCGATTTAGCCACCGACTGTTGCAGCGCCCCGTCTCTAACTTGCTTACTCCGCAGGAGGCGAGTACGCGTTGGATGGAGGCATTGCTGCCGCTCTTTGAAGAGAGGTTGACGTGGCCCGCTTGCGCGACCAGTTGGCGCGAGTACGCCGCAGGAACGGTAAAGGATCTGCAGGAAAAAGGCTCTGCCGAGGTCAGCGCAGACGGACAGACAGGACTGCGCGCGTACGTGAAGGCTAGCTCGCAGATATGGAAAGAGACCGCGGATAACTTCGAACTGATGACTCTTGCGGATGTGCTTTGGCCGTCGCTTCTGTATCTGAAGGTGAATCCTTCTGAGACTTTCGCGCAAGAGTGCCAACAGCTTCTGGCTAGTCTGCCGAGCTTCTACCATGGGGACACTCACAGCATCGGCAACGACTTCAAACGAGGCTCGGACGAAAGAGCAGATTCCTGGTACCCGTTTGAGAACGGGTTGATTAAGTATCCGATGATCGCCCGTCTGGCTGGATCGAAAGATCTTGCGGACAATTTCCTGCAGGCATTTGAGCGAACTCGGGAGTTAGCTCACCAATATAACTACCTCTTCCCGATTTACTACCGTGTCGCGACACTCAAGCAGGAGGGTGCGGGTACGAATTACGCGGTAGGTGGCCTCTACGCATGGAGCGCAATCCTGGCACACAGGCTGTCCGGCAAAGAGGAACATCTCGAGGAGGCACGCCGGACTGTCCAGGTTCTCTACACCGTCCCTGTCGACCGCCTCTTTCATGAGCCGCAGGAATTAGGGTTTGCCGCGCTTGCCGCCGCAGAGCTGGGGAAGATGGAGGAGGCTCAATATTTTCTCCACCAACAGCTTCGGATGTTTTACTGGTACTCCGATCCGAGTCAGAAGAGTCACGACATTCGCGGCATGGTCCAAGCCTGCGCTTCTATTCTGTATCCCGCCTTCAAAGAAAATGTCGAGGCCATTCTACCCTGGACCGGAGTGATGAAGCGCGGGCTCGTCTTCGATGGTCTGTTGCGGTTCATGGATCAACAACGGCGCAATAACTTCTATTTCTTCGAAAACTGCTCGGCAGAGACGCGCGCAAAGGCGATGGCTTTTATACCATTTGAGAATCTCAGCACTCTCGAACTCGGTGGCAAAACGGGCAGCGTGGGTAAAGAGATCTACGGCGCCGGCGAGTCACTCTGGATGTACCTGATGTTCGAAGCTCTTGGCAGCGTCAGCGATCGCGAGCTGATGCTGGTGAACCTGGACTTGCTGGACTCCTTCAACGGGCAGGAGTTTCCGCCACGTAAGCTTACCTTTATTCTGTTCAACCCGCACCCGGATACACGGACTGCCACGCTCTCGATTCCTAACGAGAAAGACGCTCATGCAAAGTGGAGTATCGATGGAAAGGGTATAGGTGACACGATTCAGATTGCCGGCGGCGGGACCATCAGGTTAGTGGCTGAGTTAGAAGAGAGCAGATGAGTGAGTAACAAGAGCATCTCCCGCCGGCGCTTCCTGGAGGGTTCCATCGCGACCGGTCTTGCCATGGGCCGGTTGAACTCGGCTGTGCCCATGGCCTTTGCCGAGTCCGGGCAAGACGCTGATCAGGGTATGAGCTTGCGGGTTACCGGCAGCTCGGAAGAGGGCTTCGCGGTGGAGATACTCTTTGACGGGAGCCCCATCGCGAATAGCCAAGGTGGATGCTCGGCGATGTTCCAGAACGAAGACCGCAGCTTGACCGATCAGCTCAGATACTGGAAGGCCAAGAGCTGGAAGGGGTCGAAGACCCGTGTCGACCTTATTGGTGAATTCTCTCTCAAGAACCTGAATACAACGGTTCTTATGCAGGTTGAGTATTCGGTCGTGACACCGAACGTGGTCAGCAAATCGATCAAGCTGTGTCAGTCGGACATGTTGATGCTGTTCTATCAGGTCAGTCATCGGTTGGAGCCGAGATCCTCAGGCGCAGCATTCTGGAGCTTCGATCAAGCGACCTGCAAACCTGGTCCGTTGCACGATTATTTTCCCGCTGCCGGCTTCCGTACGAACACCGGACTTACTCTCGGCCTGCTGACAGATAGCGGCTACCGCAATCAATGGAGCCGGCTTATTCGACGCGATGGGCACCCGGTGAAACCCGCGCCACGAGTGATTCCCGACGTTCGCCTCTACGAGGTGGTCAAATCTTCAGATCATGCTGATGCGCAGCCCTGTATTCAACAAACATTTGGCGAAGCGCTAGTGCAGCAGGATGGACCGGGGAAGCCCGTCGATCTTCCCCCTGCTGGATCGTGGAGAAAGCTCGGTAAAGTAGAGGTGAAGCAGCATGCAGACGCAGTGACGCTTTCGGCGCGTACGTCGGCGGATGGCGTACTCATTCCCTTCGCTGCAGCGGGCGGTGATGTGTATTTTCTGCGTGTTGAATATTGCTCGCCCATTCCGCTTGCGATGGAGATATGGGACGTCGACGAGCAATGTAACAGGTTGACAGATGTCACGCTGTTCAACGACAGCGCACCCGCTGCCCCGGGCGACGGGTCGAGTTTTGAGACAAAGGTAATGTTGCCGGCCCTCAAGGGAACGGGGGGTGCTCTGATCATTTCGATCCCTCGTGCAGAAGAGTCGAGTGGAGCGCCAGAAAGCTCAGGAGACATCCACTTGCGCGCCGTGGAGCTTCGGCGAGTGGAGACACGAACCCAGCCATACCACAGGCTTGAGATGGATATCTCGTCCGCGCGGACGAGCTTCATCTTTGCCGACAAGAGGATCCCGGATACGCTTCGCGGCCGAAGGCTTGCGTCACAGTTACACCTTGCCGATGCGCTCGGCTTTCAGGGCGGCGAGACCGAGAAGGTGCTGTACGCAGACTTGATGATGCTTTGCTGGATCGCGGGTCCTGAAGACTTCGAGCCCATCTGCGCTCCCAGTATCTGGTATTCGGCTGCCGGAGAAATGTATCTTCGAGACAGTTTTTTCGCCCTGAACGGAATTCATGATCGCGTGCTGAACGAGAGAGTGTTTCAACTCTGGGCACACAATCAGGGACCGGACGGCGCGATCAACACACTGGTCGAGCCGAATCTCGCCAATCTGGAACGGAAGTCGAATGACTCAACTCCGCTGTGGCTGATGTGGGCGCTGCTGAACCGGCGGCGATTTAGCACCCATTTGCCTGAAGATAAGCTCAAGAAAGCAGCACAGTATTGCCTCACCACTTATGATCCGGATCGAAGTGGTCGATGCCGCGCCCAGTTTGTCATGGGGCAACTCGATGTCATTCGCTACCCCGAGGGAACTTCGGTCATCTGCGAAAATCAGGGTCTGCTGGCGGTAACGTTGCGCGCGATCCAACAACTAAGAATTGCGGGAGTAAGTGAGCATATCTCGGAAGACTACATTGCAAAGGCGGAGGCACAGTATCGGAGTTACTATGATCCGGCTCTCCAGTTCCTACGCCCGGCGCGTGATATCTCGGATGCCGTCGGATTCGCGGAGATATTCCCGGAGTTTCTCTCGTTATGGTTGTTCGATCGCAAGATTCTGGACGATGCAATGGTCATTCATCATCTTGACCGGATTCCGCTGATGATGCCTAACCCCAAAGCACCTTATCCTGAGACCGGAGGAACCGTGCGGCCCATTCTGATCGGACTTCCAGATGGTGGGAAGCATGGATGGCGCTACTTCACCGAACACTGGCACCCTATGGTAAGCGATTCCTTCGCAAAGGGCTACGCGAACAATGCGTCTGATGGGGTGTACTACAACGGCGGCAGTTGGATGCGCATCGAGGTCTGCGGATACATCACGGGCAAGCTGCATGGTTGGCAGCCGTGGGAGACGTCTATAAAGAATCGACTCTGGGCTGAACTTAACACTGCGACCGAGTTTCCTACCAGCCAGGAATATCTCGCCACCGAGCCGCGGAATCCCTTCTATGGCTTCCATCGAGTCTTCGCGTGGAACGCATTCGTGCTTGGGGCCATGGAACTCGCTGGGCTTCGTAAACCGGAGATGGATCCGGACTTTCGTGCGCAGACAAAAGGCGCAGGCTGAGCGGTCACCCAACTCCGCTTAGACCGTAATTGGATGGGGTAAGTAACCGAGCCGCAGGGGTTGAATACGCACCGGGCTGCCGATGCTATCGTACCTTAAGCGAATCCGGCTTCCACTCGATAGAAGGACTTCGGTCTGCGCACGGTGACCCGATTGTTCACAGGAAAATTCTCTTCTCGTCTGCGGCCGGGATTGTTGTGCATGGCTGCAGCTTTAGCCTCCATCTGGACCTCTGCGCCAGCCTACGCAATTCTCGATGTAGTCGCGCCGATGCCCTCAGAGGTGAGTTCAAACCACTTTATCGTGGCAGTGAACGGCACGGTCAGTCCTGTGATGCATGCGGCTGCCGGGTACTATCTGTTGAACTTCGACGCGATCGGGACAACCGCACTCGCGATCACGGCGAGCGACCCGCACTACTGGGATGCTGGAGTAGAGGTACAGCCGATGCGGCTCGGCATCCGGCCAAAGCGCACAGGCGCCACCATCACGTTTTCGATCGATGGTCCGGTAAAGCTGTCGATCACGCGGCCCAATGATCACTTCGGTGACTCGGAGATGCTGTTTCTATTTGGCAATCAGCCGGACCACTCCGGCATAAGCGCCGAGACGCCGGGCATTCGATACTATGGTGCCGGCATTCACCGCGAAAACATTGACGCCCATTCAGGGGATCGGATCTATCTCGCCGCCGGCGCGGTCGTGTTCGGTTCGCTTAACATCTGGCAGGTGCACGATGTACACGTATCTGGTACAGGCACGATTATCTATGATGGTCCTCAAGACCCAGCCCACGACGAAGGTTGGATGCACAAGCGTGACTGGCATGTCATCGTCATGGATAATGCGAGCAACATCGATATCGAAGGAATCACCGGAATCGTTCGTAGTCGAACCTGGATGGTGCAGATGCGCGATTCGCACCAGATTACCTTCCTAAACGTCAAGATCATTGGCGGCACCCCCGGTAATGCGAACCAGGACGGCATGGACTGGCTCGGAGGCGGAGACACACTGATTCAGGACTCCTTCTTTCGCGCGGCCGACGACGTCTTCGCCATGTATGGCAATTGGGATGGGTACACTGCAGAGGCGCTCGCGACTCCCGGCCACGAAGTGAGTAACATCGTCATCGAGAGCAGCGTGTTATCGACCAGTATCTCGAATATTGTTCGAGTAGGTTGGCCAAAGAAGATCTTCGACAGTCACAAGTTCACGTTGCGCGACACGGACGTGATCCATATGGGATTCGGTAGCTGCGGAGTTCCCTTTGCCCTGTTTGAAATCTGGGCCGATCCTGCGGGAAGAGGGAAGCATGACGGCTACACGTTTGAAGACATACGACTCGAGGATTGGTATTCGCTGACGCAGTTGCGACAACCTGAGCCCGGCATCCGCGATGTGACCTTCGATCGCGTATGGGCAATGGATGGCCCGGGCCTCTCTCCTTCCGCGTTGAAGGGAGATGTTTCGCAGGTCTCGTTTCAAGATGTGAATCTCGGAACTGGCGACGTGCAGCAGAATGCCGATGTCCCCCTGGATCTAATCGATGGAGCAGAATCGCCCCAGTACGAGAAGCCCACGCTGCCGGTGAAATTTACCTACAGTTCGGGATTGCTTCGCCCGGGCGTTCCCGTTACCTTCACTGCGGAAGAGAGGCAAGGTTTCCGCTATCATTGGCTCTTCGGCGACGGCACCTCTGCTGATGGGCCCGTGGTCCGTCACGTGTTCCCGGACGCGGACGGCACCCTGTTGGATGGATCAGGTCGCTTTCGTGTACTGCTTTCAGTCGTGGACCAGAGCGGTTATCGTGGCTGGGGCTCGCACCCCGTGATCCTCGCGCGGTCGCCGCACCCAGCAGTCGTAGTCGATGCGCGGCTGCCGCTCTTGCCCGGCCTGACCCGGCAGAGACCTTCCGAGAGAACTGAAGACGGTTTCATTCGGATCGCAACCGACGGTGGATATACTTTCACGCTGCTGACCAGCACTCGCGCTTCGCTCGCGATCGATGATGTTCAGGTCAATACCGCGAAGCTCCGGCCGCAGGTGTGTGGCTCGCCGGGAAACGCAGTGCAAGCGGTACGAGTAAGTGTGGTGCTCACCAGAGGATTGCACCGGATTCGCATCGTGCGCGGACCGGAGATAGAAAATGCAGTCTCCCCGAATGGCACCTCAGAGAAGCCGATGCTGCTCTGGGAGGGGCCGGGCGCCGAGAGGAAGCCGGTACCGGAAGTTGTCTATTTCCATTCAGGGGAAGACCAGCAAAAACCAGTGAACCCCTGAGCCGTCTCTGGCGAGTTCGTCCGAACGCCTCATGCTGCAGAAACAGGTCTACCCCGTGTCAACTTATTCTGGAATTGAGCGCGATGGTGCTGTACAGTGAACGGCAATGGACCCCGAGCCTCCTCTTACTCCTGAACAACAGATAGGAGAGTTACGTTCGCGAGTTCAACGGCTCGAAGATGCGCTTCGGGCTCGCGGGATTGTTCTGGAAGACGCGGCCGCTGCGCAACCCTCACCGCCAGAGATCTCGCGCTTCACGCCTTCTCCACTTCCTTCATCAGCGTCGCCTGTCGAAGCGAACCAGGCAACAGTGCAGGCGCGTGCCTCGATGCCAAGTGCGCTCGCTCGCACCTTTGCTTCAGCCAAGGGGCCCGACACTTCGCTCGAAAGCCGGATCGGTTCGCAGTGGTTCAACCGCATCGGGATACTAGCCGTGTTGATCAGCATGGCGTGGTTTCTCAAGTTCGCGATTGACAACCATTGGATAGGTCCCCTCGGTCGCATCATCGTTGGTCTGATCGCCGGGGCGGCGCTCATCGCGTGGTCAGAGCGCTTTCGGAGCCGGGGCTACGCCGGGTTTTCCTACTCGCTGAAAGCCGTGGGCAGTGGCGTCCTGTACCTATCGTTGTGGGCTTCTTTCTCGGTATTCCATCTTGTGCCCGCCGCGGTGGCATTTGCATGCATGATTGCAGTCACTGCGTTCAATGGTTACATGTCCTGGCTGCAGGATGCGGAACTACTCGCGCTGTATGCCATCGTTGGCGGTCTGAGCACACCGTTGCTGCTCTCCACGGGTGAGAATCACGAAGTTGCGCTCTTCAGCTATCTGCTGGTGCTGGATCTGGCCGTTCTCGTTTTAAGCACGCTTCGTCCCTGGTCGCGGCTTCTGTTCGCTGCATTCACGGGTACGGTCCTGATCTTCACCGGCTGGTGGTTCAGCTACTATTCCAGCGTCCAAGCCTGGCAGACAGCGTGGTTCGCTGCTGGTTTCTTCCTGATCTTCGCTTTTGCACCGCGACTCGCCCGCGTCGCTGTTGAGGGCGATCGCCGTGTCTCCGGATGGAACAGCCTTGCTCTGGTTCTGTTGCCGATCGGCAATGCCGCCCTGGGATTTCTTGCGTTCTATGAATTGCTCGAGAGCACGCAGACGCAATGGGCAGAGCCCTGGCTGGCGGTGGGCTTTGCGGCCTTTTACTTGCTGCTGAATCTTCTTGGCGCGAAAGGGAAACTACGCGGAAGTCCGGCACTGCTGTCCTCGCTCCACTTGACCGCTGTCGTTGTTTTTCTCACCATGGCCATTCCACTTCAGGCGCACGGGCGGTGGTTGACGATCGGCTGGCTCGTCGAGGGTGCTGCTCTCCTGTGGTTCGCCCGCCGCATCCATTCGATCTTGTTGAGGGTGCTTGCTCTGCTATGCCTGGTGCTGGGGATTTTTGCACTGGTCTTGGTCAACCCACCAGCGTCGAACACCCCCATCTTGAATGAGCGATTCGGAACCTATAGCGTCGGCATCGCCGTCTTCGTCTTCATGGGCTGGGTGGCCGCATTGGAAAAGGGTAAGGAAGATCCCGTGGAACCAGTCCTGCAGTGGCGCAACCTTGCTCCCGGCGCAGTACTGGCCGTAAATGCATTGGCTCTGCTCGCGGCGAGTTGGGAGATTCACAGCTACTGGTGGAATCTGCGCTGGCGTCGCAATTTCAATCTGATGCATGACTATCGCATGTATGCGCAGTTCACGTACTCTGCCTTCTTCATGGCGTTTGGAGCGGTGTTGCTTGCGGTCGGATTCTGGCGGCGGTCTGCTTTTTTCAGGTGGCAGGCACTGCTGCTTTTGGCCGTCACCATCGGTAAGGTTTTCCTGGTCGATGTGAGCGAACTGAGCCAGGGATACCGCATTCTCAGCTTCCTAGGCCTGGGCGCGCTGCTGCTCGCGGTGAGCTTTGTCTACCAGCGCGATCTGCTGAACCTGCGGCATCCTGAGCGGCAGGCATGATGAAGGCCTGGACTGCTTTGGCGCTGCTGGTTCTAGCGGCGCCGTCTCCCGAGATCCGGCATTTTCGCTATCGGCGAGCTGTTCAGAATACGTCGCAGTCCAAGGGGCAAACCTGCCTGGTGCTGGATGCGGCGCTCTTCCCACATGCGGCGCCTCAGCTTTCCGATCTGCGTCTCTATCACGAAGGCGCAGAGACGCCCTATGTGATTCGCATGGCCGCCCCAGTGGACACGACGCAAAAGCCGATCAGTCCACTGAACCTGGGGATACGCGCTGGTGAGGTTGCGTTTGACGCGGAGATGCCTCAGGGGAGTTACAGCGACATTTCGCTCGATGTCAACGCGCACGACTTCATCGCCACTGTTACGGTCTCGGGCAGTCACACTAACGATGAGTCCTCCAGCACAAGACTGGGGACGTACACCATATTTGATCTCACCGGACAGAAGCTCGGCCGAAGCACTGTCTTGCATTTGCCAGCCTCGGATTTTCACTATCTACATTTCCACATCAAGGGTCCGATTCGGCCTGCAGACGTCGTGGGACTCTCCGCGGGACGCTTACCTGCCATGCAGCTGAAGTACGAATTGGTCGCGCAAGCTACCAGCTTCCGCCAGGAGTCGCACACGTCGGTTGCCGAAATCACGGTGCCCGCCCATGTTCCTGTAGATCGACTCGCGTTTACAGTCGGTTCGGACCCGGCTAACTTCAGCCGCACTGTGAAGCTCTCCGTCGTACCTGCCGCGCCGGCAGCGGTCTCGCAAGATACAGAGCCTCCCCAGCCCGTGGCTTCCAGCGGAAATCTTCTGCGCGTCCACGGCATGCAGGAGGGGCACCGAATCGATGAAGAGCACCTGACAGTCGAAGCTCCTGAAGTCAGCTTCGCCTCAGCTGCCAAGTGGGTCATCGCGATCGACAATGGCGATGATGCCCCTTTACGACTGAACTCTGTTCGTTTGGAGATGCTGCAACGCAGCCTTTGTTTCGAAAATGCCGCTGGAGGCCAATACACCCTCTTCTACGGCGACCCCGCATTGGCCGCTTCTCGCTATGATTACGCGACGTTGTTCGCGTATCAGCCTGCGGGACCGGAAGCGACTGCTGGGCCGGAACAATTGAATGCCGCCTACCAGCCGCGTCCTGACCAAAGACCATTCTCTGAACGACATCCTGCGCTGCTATGGATCGCCCTGCTGGCCGTGATCGCGCTGCTGGGGGCCGTTGCTCTTCGTTCCGCAAAGCGCACGGACGCCTCGCAGTAAGTTCGCGCTGGGTAGTAATCGAAGTTGAATCAGGGCTGGGTGGCCGCCAGCAGGTTTTTCACCACCACCCCGCCTTTCATCACCAGCGCGACATGTTCCAGTGACTCTACCTGCGCTAAAGGATCTTCGGTGACGGCGACAAGATCGGCATAATGTCCCGCAGTGAGCGATCCGATATCCGCGGAGCGTCCCAGCAGGTCTGCGGCATTCCGCGTTGCTGCCTGAATCGCCTGAGCGGGTGTCATTCCATACATCACCATGTAGTGAAACTGCTTAGCATTGTCGCCGTGCGGATAGACGCCTGCATCTGTACCAAACGCCATCTTTACGCCCGCCTGGAATGCCTTGCGGAAGTTTTCGCGCTGCGTGCGACCGACTGCCCGCTCCTTCACCAGCAACTCTTCCGGGATTCCATACTTAGGCGCCTCCTGCAGGATGTAGTCGTCGTTGTAGATATCCATCACGAAGTAAGTGCCATGCTCCTTGGCAAGACGAATGCCTTCATCATCGACGAGGGAAGCATGTTCAATGGAGTCGATACCCGCTTCAATGGCCCACTTGATGCTTTGCGCGCCGTGCGCATGTGCGGCGATTTTGCGTCCTGCCTGGTGTGCCGTATCGGCAGCTACCTTGAGTTCCTGCAGCGTGTACTGCGGCGCGCCGGGCTGATCGCCTTTGCTCAACACGCCTCCCGAAGCGAGAATTTTGATCACATCCACGCCGTACTTCACCTGTGCGCGAATGGTCTGCTGCACCTGCTGTTCGCCATCCGCAATCTGAAAATCGCGGTGCTCTGGAAACATGGTGACCGTTGTCTGCGGCGAGTAGTTATTCAAGTCACCATGACCGCCGGTGATCGAAATAGCCGGACCGGACGCCACGATGCGTGGTCCGGGAATCAGGCCTGCATTGATGTTCTTGCGCAAATCAACCGCAAGAAATGGCAACGAGCCCACATCGCGAACGCTGGTGAAGCCCGCTTCGAGCGTCTTCCGCGCATTAACGGTTCCCACGATCGCCGAATCAAACGGCGTGTCCTTGAAATCCGAAATCTCCTGATAGTGGTCGGCCCGCGCGCCTAGATGGGTGTGGCAATCGATTAGCCCGGGGAATACGAACGCGTGCGACAGGTCAATCAAGTTGGCGCCGGAGGGAACCTTGTAGCCTGCGGTTTCGACGGATTGGATGCGATCGCCCGCGATCACCAGCACTACGTCAGAGCGGTAGCTTCCAGACTCGCTGTCGAAGAGCTTGCCGGCTTTCACGTAACTGATCTTGTCTTGACCCTGCGCGGAGAGAAAGGAGAAGAGAACGGCTGCGATGGCGATCCAGGGAAACCTGCGCAATCCTATGACCTCGAAGAGAGAATGAATTGTCAGTCTCGCCGCGGGTGCGGTGCGTGTCAAGGGTGGCTGCCCCGGGGAGAGGCGGCCGCCGGATCAGAATCCGCCTTGGAACTCCTTCATCGATTCGCGGTACATGTTCTGAATATCCGCACGTTCGAGGATGCGAGCGGCGCCGGACTCCTTGCTGATGCTCTCGAGGTTCCGAACGACTTCGCGATAATGTGGGGTGGCTTCTTTCACCTTGCCTTGCTGCTTGAGCAATGACCCGAGGAAGTAGTGGGCCTTCGCCTGTGGGACGCGGAGTCCAAGTTTTTCCGCTCGAGCGAGGGCCCGATCCAATTCCTGCCGCGCTCCTTGCGTATCTTTTGTGCCCAGCAAGGCCGCACCAAGATAGACCGAGCACTCCACCGAAAGCGACTTCAATCCTAGCGTGTCCGCTTCGCCGCTTAGCTTCTGCAGGGCTCCGATCGCAGATTGCGCGTGGCCCTGGGCCACATCGGCCTTGGCTCGATTGACCTTCGAAAGCAGGATACGTTCGCGGTCGGAGGCTTTCGTCGCGATCTGCAAGGCGTGGTCGTACTGCTGCCGGGCCGCGTCGTAGTTGCCCGTATAAAAGAATTCGTCCCCCATCCAGTTCGTCGCCAACGCGGTCACGGCATCGTTCTTGATCTGGTGCGCGACGTTCACCGCCTGCTCGATGCTGGAATGGCCTTCACGGCCTTGACCTACCTGGGCCAGCAGGTCGCCCCACCCGCCTACGATCTCCACTGTGAAGGAGGTGTTTTCCTTGTTCTGATCGAAGATCTTCACCGCCGTCTGCATCGCTTCGAGCGCCGCGCCATACCGCCCCTGCGCCGCAAAGATGTTCGCCATGCTTTCGGATTCGAGCGCGACGTTCCGTTGATCGTTGATGCTCCGCCAGGTTTCGCTGGCCTTCAGATATTGCCCCAGCGCGATGTCATATTGTCCTACCTTCGCATTGGCTTCCGCGAGATTGTGCAGCGATCCAGCCATATCTCCGGGCACGCCCAGCTTGCTGCGCAATTGGTACGCCTGCTCCAGGTAGGTGATGGCGTCCTGATAGTCGCCGCGATCCAGGCGAATGGTTCCAATATTGTTGAGGCAGAGTGCCTGGTTGGACTCGTCTCCGAGATCGCGCTCGATCTGCAGCGCGTCATTGAAGAACTTGAGAGCTTCATCCGGCTTGCCGTGATCGTGATAGAAAGCTCCGGTATCGATCAGCGTGTTACCGATGCCTTCTTTATCGCCAATCTGCTGACGAGTCGCCAGCGATTCCTTGTAGCTTGCCAGTGCTAAGTCCGGGTGGCCGGTCGCATCCTGAATCGACGCAATCTCTTCCAGGCTGGAGGCCAGACCGCGCTTGTCGCCAATCTGCTTTTTGATCGCCAGCGATTCCTGGAAGTTGCGCAGCGCATCTTCCGGCTTGTTCAGCGAACCATACGCAATTCCGGTCGCCTGCAGAATGGCGGCCTTTTCTTCCTGGTTGTCCAGCTGGATCGCCAGGTTCAAAGCGCGCGTAAGGAATTCAAGGCCGGCTTGCGGATTGCCGGCCTTGATCTCGACTCGTCCACTGGCCAGCAATGCACCCACATACTTCGGGTCACGCGAGAGCACGGATGCGAGACGCTTCCGAGCGTCGGTGAAATTACTGACGCGCTCAAACAAGCCCGCCAACGCGAGTTGCACGTCCGTATCTTCTGGATTTTCCTTCGCTAGCAACTCGTAAGCGGTGATCGCCTTCTGCAGGTCTTTAGTAATCCGCGCATGGCTTGCTTCGATCCGGTATTTCTCCGGCGCGGGCAGGTTGTCGCTCAATTCCACTGCGCGACGGGAGGCGCTCTCCGCCTGATCGTCATGCCCGAGATTGGAGTACGTTTCGGCTAACTTCGAAAAAGCCAAGGCGAAGTTCGGGTCTTCCGTCGTCGCGTCTTCAAATTCCTTCACCGCAGCCAGGTTGATGCCCTGGCGCCCGAGTTGCAGGCCCACATCGTAATCGCGCAGCGCTTTCACTGAATTGGTCGACGGACGCAGCGCGTGCGCCTGCATATCCTTCAGCATCTCCGGAGTGGACGCCAACTTCTTCTGCACATCTCCAGCCAGCGTATCCATGGCCGTCAATAACTGCTGCTCGCCGGCTACATTCGTCTGGATCTGAAACCGCGTGTCGTGAGCCAAATCCATGACGGTCGTGTCGATCCGGAGCTTTTCGCCGATCTTGACGTATTTGCCGAAGATGATCGTATCCGCGTTGGTGAATTCGGCCAATCGGCGCAGCGTCGCGACATCGACCTCAGAGTGGCCCGAGATATGCAAATCCTGCAGCACCTGGTGCAGCCGGTCCGGGGACACCATTCGGATCTCGGAGGACTGGCCGACGTCGCCGCTCAGCATGTCGGACAAACTGCTGCCCACCCAATCGAGGCTGGGATCGCCTGAGGCGTTGTAGAAGGGCATTACAGCGAGGGCGAGGGAGGGTCCCGAATTCGTCTTGTGGCCGGACGGAGCAAACAACTTATTTCGGAGCAGGAAACCGCCCACCGCCAGCAGAACGATCACCACCGCGCCGGCCAGCCAGATCCATTTGAACGCCACTCCCGCCGATTCCAGGTTTGCATTGAACGCCAGCGAGGTCGCTGCCTGCTTGCCTTGCCATACTTCCAGATCGGCAAGCACTTCGGCTACGGTCTTGTAGCGTAGCGCGGCATCGCGTTCCAGGCACTTGCTGACGATCCCGCTGAGTGTGGGAGGAATTGCCGGGTCGTGGCTGGATACAGGTGCGGCTCGTTCCTGGGTCCTCTTGATGAGGCTGGCCAAAGCGCTGTCGGCCTTGAACGGCATTTTGCCCGTCAATAATTCGTAGAAGATGAGCCCCAGCGCGAAGATATCCGAGCGCTCGTCGAGCTCCTTGCCCAATGCCTGCTCGGGCGACATGTAATCCATCGTGCCGATCAGCGCTCCCGTCTGGGTCATGCCATCATCGGCGATCTTGCGCGCCAGGCCGAAGTCCATCAGCAGGATCCGGCCGGTCTCATCGATCATGATGTTTTGCGGCTTCAGGTCGCGATGAATAATTCCCGCGCTGTGAGCAGACTCAAGCGCGCGGCAGACCTGCTTCAGGATCTCGACCGTTTCCTCAGGCGCGATCTTGGTCTTTGCGTACATCATGGATCGAAGGTCGCGGCCCTCGATGTATTCCATGGTGATGAACTTGATCCCGTCGCTCTCGCCAAGGTCGTACATGCGGATGACGTTCTTATGCGTGACCTGGTGCGAGAGCCGCAGCTCCTGTTTGAATCGGTCGACGATAGCGGTGTTTCTGGCTAGCTCCGGCCGAATGACCTTGAGCGCAACCAGGCGATCCAACTCGAGGTCTTTCGCTTTATAGACCGAACCCATGCCGCCTTCGCCAATTACCTTGACGATCTCGTAGCGTTGGGCGAGTACGGTGCCTTCCTGCAGCACAATGGCCTCTCCCTGCGCGAGCGCGTGGGAGGTGACAGCAGCCATACGTGTGGGGGGCGCGGAGAAGCCAAGCGATGTGGGAGAGTCGCCAGGAACCAAGGTGGGGGGACCGCTGTCCGAGCCCGTTCCGCTGCTCAGCGCTGTTCCCGCTCCAACCTGCGTCGGCATATCATGCGCGGGCCGCTTTGTCCGATCCTGTTCCATGGCAGTCGGTAGGTTCCAAACTCCAGGCTCGAAGCCGGGATGCACGATCGAGTCGCCGGTAACCTGAAGATGTCGGGGGGAGTACCTTCAGTGCAAACGAGTATATAACGGCAAGGCTGTGAGTTATGCGAGAAACACACCTCGGAGCCAAAGACGTACATCCTAAGTGATAAGAATGGCATCGGGAAGCTGATCTTCGCCCTCAAAACGTGATTGTCTTTTTTTGCCGATGGCCACTTCACTTCATATCCACCAGATGACTACCGGCCTCTAAACGTCAGCGCCTCGACCGGGATAGCCAGCCGGCAACAGTTTCGACCGGCGGCCTTCGCGGCGTAGAGAGCGGTGTCCACTTCGCGGAAGAGATCTTCCGGCGGGCACGAAACCCATGGGCGGCTTGCCAGCGCGCCCACACTCACGGTGATCGAAATGGGTCCGGCGGAGGTTTTGATCGGCGCGGCCGCAATGATGCCCCTGACCTCTTCGCCGCGGTCCATCGCCTTTTCTTCGGAACAGTTGTTCAGCACCATCAAAAACTCTTCACCGCCGTATCTACCCACGAAGTCGTAGGACCGCACGCAACTCAGCAGGCGGCGTGCTACCTCGCGCAACACCTCGTCGCCCACCATGTGACCGTAGGTGTCGTTCACTTGCTTGAAGTGGTCAAGGTCGGCCAGCAGAATGGTGGTGCACCCGTGTTCCCGGCGGGTACGCGAGATCTCATGCGCGAGAAGCTCCAGGATCACCCCGCGATTCAGGAGCGCTGTGAGCGCGTCGTGAGTCGCCTTGTAGCGCATGTCTTCCCGCGCCTCCACCAGGCTGTCTTCCAGTTGCAGGATGCGCAGGCCGGTCCGCAGCCGTGCCTTCAGCTCCTCCGGGTCAAACGGCTTTACCAGATAGTCGTCGGCTCCCGATTCCAGTCCTTTCACCACATCGGTCTTGGAATTGCGCGACGTGAGCAGCAGGATGTGCACGTAGCGCTGCGCGCGGCGCTTGCGCACCTCGCGACAGACTCCGGGGCCATCCAACTCGGGCATCATCCAGTCCAGCAGCGCCAGCCTGGGACCCTCGGGATGGCACAGCTCCTCCGCGGCCTGACGGCCGTCGCTCACCGCCAACACTTCATAGCCGGAACGTTCAAGGACCCGCTGCAACAAGCGGCGGGAGAGCACCTCGTCGTCCGCAATGAGGATCTTCATCGACTGGCGTTCTCCACATACGCGACCACCGCCGGCACCAGGACGGACAGGTCCCGGTCAAATTCTTCAAACGCCAGTTGGACGGCGACCGTGTTGCCCGTCAATGCCAGGTTCTCGATCTCCGCGGCCAGTTCCGCGCTGCGCGTCATGGAGAGATTGCCCAGCATGCCTTTCAAAGTGTGCGAAGCCACCCGGACGCGCGTCATGTCGCCAAGTTCGAGTGAGGCTCGCAACTCCATGTAGAGCCCGGGCAACTCCGTCTGAAACAGCCCCAGCAGTTCCATCAGCAGTTCGCGATCCTGGTCGAGCCGGTCCAGCAACTCGCGAATATTCATTAGTTCTTCCAGGCCTGGACGGTTCGCCCGTGTCATCGTCGCTGTCTCGTGTGCATCCACTGGTATTCCTCCATTCCCAACTGAGCCGGTTGCTACTGCATGGTTCATGAGCTCACCCGCGAGGGTTCCTGCTCGGTCTCGAGATACTCTTCGAGCAACCTGTCCAACTCCTGCGGACGAATGGGCTTTGACAAATATCCGTCCATGCCGGCACCCATACACCGTTCCAGGTCGCCCTTCATGGCATGGGCGGTGAGTGCGATGATCGGCTGATGGTTGCTGGTCGCCGACTCCCTGTGCCGCAGCGCCATGGTGGCTTCAATTCCATCCATCACCGGCATCTGCACATCCATCAAAACGAGATCGAAGCTGGAACGGTAGAGCGCATCCAACGCCTCGCGTCCGTTCTCCACCACAGACACGAAGTGGCCGCGCTTTTCGAGCAAACGCGTCGCAAGCCGCTGGTTCACATGATTGTCTTCAGCCAGCAGAATGCGCAGCGGGCGGGTGGTCTGTATCTGTTCCTGATAGGTACCGGTGCTCTCTTTCAGCACCTGCAACTCAGAACGGCGCCAGCTTCCCAGAACGCGTGTGATGGCATCGCGGAGTTCCAATTGGCGTACCGGCTTGACCAGGTAGCCGGCCAGATTCAGATGGCGGCACCGCGCGATATCTCCGCGATGTCCGGCTGAGGTGAGCATCACTATGGCTACCTCGGAGGCTAGCCTGGTGTGAGCGATCCGCTCCACTAATCCAAACCCATCCATCTTGGGCATGTGCATGTCAGTCAACACCAGCGAAAAGCGGTCGTTTTCGCTCACTCCGGCGTGCAGGGCTTCGAGCGCCTTGTTCCCGCTTTCCACCGCCGTCGGCCGCATCTCCCAACGTGTCAACATGGTTTGCAGAATGCGACGGTTGGTCTGGTTGTCATCGACCACCAGCACACGGATTCCGCGCAGAGCCTGAATGGAAACCGGATCGATGGCAGGCGCTGCCTTACCTTCAGGGATGCCGAGATCGAGCGTGAAATGAACCTCCGTCCCTTTGCCGGGCTCGCTCTCGATCCAGATACGCCCGCCCATGGTCTCGACCAGACGCTTAGTGATGGCGAGTCCCAATCCGGTTCCGCCGTATTGCCGAGTGGTGGAAGCATCGGCCTGGGTAAACGGCTCGAACATCAGCTTCTGCTTCTCCGGCGCGATGCCGATGCCCGTATCGGAGACAGTGAAGTGCACCACGCAGTGATCCGACTGCAGCGTTTCAACCTCCGCCTTGACCGCCACCTCACCTTGAGGAGTGAACTTGATTCCGTTCCCCACCAGGTTGAAGAGGATCTGGCGCATGCGGGTTGAGTCGCCCAACACCCTGTCTGGAAGATCGAGCGAAATGTCGCACAGCAGCTCAATCCCTCCTTCGTCGGCTCGCAGCGCAAGTGCCTTGAGCGTGGCTTCCACGCACTCGCGGGGATTGAAGTCAAGGCGCTCCAGGTCGATCTTGCCCGCCTCGATCTTCGAGAAGTCCAGGATGTCGTTGATCACCGTCAGCAGGGAATCGGCTGACAGCTTCACTGCCTGCAGATACTCCCGTTGCTCATGGTTCAGATCGGTATCGAGGGCAAGATCCGTCATCCCGATGACGCCGTTCATCGGCGTACGAATCTCGTGACTCATATTGGCGAGGAATTCGCTCTTGGCGCGGTTTGCAGCTTCGGCCGCTTGTTCAGCCCGCTGCCGTTCAGAGATCTCTTCCTGCAGATCCTTGGTGCGCGCATCGACGATTCGCGTCAGCTGCTCGGCACGCACGCGGAATCGCCGCGTAGCATAGGTCTGCCCGCTCAGCAGCAGCAGGATCAGCGAGAGCCCGCAGACCGCATAAAACCAGCGTGTCTGGTAGAAGTGCGGCTGGAGAACGAAGCTGACCGACGACCCTTCCTGGTTCCACAGGCCATCATCGTTGGAAGCGATCACATGAAAGCGATAGCGGCCGGGAGGCAGATTGTTGTAGTAGGCGACCCGGCGTGCATCCGCGTCGACCCAGTCGCGGTCGTAGCCTTCCAACTGGTATTTGAAGCGAACCCGTTCTGGAACCCGCAGGCTCAATGCGGTGTAGTGGAACTCCAGCTTGTCCTTGCCGGGCGAGAGCTCCAGATCGCTGCCCAGGGGCAACTCGCGATTGTCGGCAAGCACAGTCTCAATCACGACTGGCGGCTCAAGCTCGTTGTGCATCAGGTGCCGGGGATCGATGACCACGACGCCCTTGGCGGTCGGGAACCAGAGCTTTCCATCCGGAGATCGCGCTCCCCCCGGCTGTGACTCCGGCGAGGAGCCCTCGCTGGTCTTCATGCCGTCTGCGGTGCCGAAGACGGTCGCGTGAATGGTAGAGCTACGACCCTCGGCAAAGGCGTCCAGCTCTCCGCCCTCGGCCCGGTAAATGCCGTTCGCAGTGCTGATCCATAAATTGCCCTGATCATCCGCGATTGCCTTGGAGGGGAAGTCGTCGAACAGCCCGTCACGCTTGGTGTAACGCGTAACACGGCCATCGCTGATCCGGAACCGCGTGATGCCCGGAACCCGGCCGCCCAGCCACAGGCTGCCGCGTCCATCGTCAGAGATGGAAGTGACTGCAAAGTGAATCGAAGATTGCCGTGCCTGGCCCGGAGGGGCGCCGGGTGCAAATTTGAACAATCCCTGAACCGTGCCAAACCACAGGGTCCCGGAAGGATCGCGGTACATGGTGAACGTATAGTTCCCAGGCGATGTCATGGGGGTGGACTGACCGCGTATGGTAAATTGGCTGGTCCGGCCGTCCTTGACGCGCAGGGCCAAGGTGCTGGAGTTGGTGATCACCAGTCCCTCAGCATCTTCGCTGATGGCCGAGATGAATTTCCCGCTCAGCTCCGGGTCTGTCTTGTAGACGGTGAACTGGCCGTCTTTCCAGCGCGCAAGTCCGCCCATGGTGCCCAGCCAAAGGTTGCCGTCCTTGTCGACATACTGCGCGCCGCCGAAAAAGTGTTCCAGCCCCGGGACCTTGAAAAACGCCGTGACCTTGCCGCCCTTGATCCGTGCGAGTCCGCCCGCATTGCAGAAGAGGTTCACGGCGCCGTCGGGTCCTACCACTGCCGACTTGACCGCGTTTGACGGAAGGCCGTCATTCACCGTGTAGGTGACCGCCTTGGTGTCGCGAAAGCGGTCCAGGCCACTGGCCGTTCCCACCCAGAGACTGCCCTCCCGATCCTCGTAGAGACTGAGCACGCTGTTGTCGGTGAGGCCGTCCTGAAAGTTGAACGAGGTGATCTGGTCGCCCTTGATGCGGAACAAGCCCCGCTCCAGCGTGCCCACCCACAGATTGTCTTGGTGATCTTCAAGAATGCTGTTCACGCTGACGTGAATTTTCCCCTTAGCTGCCTTCTCCAGGCTGGCCGTCCTGGGGTTGAGCCGGAACAAACCATCCGATGTGCCAACCCAGAGGGTGTGGCTCCGATCGACCGCCAGCGACGCAACGCCGCCGGATTTCGCCAGCGAGGCTTCGTCGGTGAGTTTGCCATTCTGGTAGCTGTAGAGTTCCGCTGAGCCGCCGACCCACAGTTTTGCCTGGTCGCGGGCAAAATCGCTGATCCAGGCGGTACGGCTGCGCAGCAGATGTACGCCGTCCTTGCGAACTGCGTAAAGGAAATCATCTGACCCTACCAGGACTTCGTGATTCTCACCCTGGGCAATGACCCGGATGCCTCCGTCGGGCAAGGGAGCGGGCGGAAGGTAATCGGTAAAATGTCCATCTTTGTAGTGGAAGGTTTTGGAGGTGGTACGAACCAGCAGATCGCCGTCGACTGCTACCGCGATGGCACGAGCGGGTTCGCCGCCTAACTGGGCATCCATCGAGACGAAGCGCACCCCGTCAAACCGCACCAGCCCGGCGGAGGTTCGCATCCACAGGTAGCCATCCGGAGTCTGCAGTATCTGGTAGACCGCCTCGCCGGGCAGCCCGTGCTGCGACGTCCAGCTGTCATGACCGTATTGGCTGATGTGTTTGGCCGGCTCTAACCCATGCAGCAGGCAATGTCCCAGCAAAAGCAGCAGCCACGCCGGCCAGAAAAAAAGCCCGCGTTGCGTGACTGGATTCGTGCGGCCTGACGCCTGCTTCGCGCTTGAACCGCCGGTCGCCAGCCAATGAATCCGCCCCGCTCTTCGTGGCCGAGACTCGAGTCTGCGTGCTTCCAGGTTCCCGAATCGTTCCCTGTCCCTCTTCACCAAAGTTCTGCTCCACTGAGTCAACGTCCGGGAAAAAATCACTACAGGGTTCTATCGGCGAATCGAGTCAGGACACGAGCCATAAAGTCCTCGCGTACACACCTTGCCTGACTCGATCCTGAGTGAAGCTGGAGTGTCCGAGGACGTTCATGCGCCTGGAACTCTGTTAGTTACGTTCTATGAGCTTGCTCAACTTGATACTCTGCTTCGAATGGGGCTGTAAATAGCACTTCAGGGTACTGAACCCCCTGAAGCCCCGTTCTGGGAAGCGAATTTGGGAGCGGTCACTGGCACAGCAGGTAAGCAGAGCGGAACGGCCAAGCGACCGGCGGTAGTAAACTTCGAGGTAATGCGCTTTTGCAAGAATCAGGCCCTGTCTCTCGCCCTCCTCCTCTGGGGAGGCTTGTGTTTGCAGGCGCAAACGCCCACGAGTCGCCCCGCGACACCCGCCGTACCCGGCAAATTCGTCGACATAACCGCCAAGGCGGGCGTGCACTTCCAGGGCGTAGCCTCCCACACCTCAAAGAAATACCTGATTGAAACCATGGGTTCCGGGGTCGCGCTCTTCGATTACGACAATGATGGTCGCCTCGATCTCTTTCTGGTCAATGGCGCGCCGCTCTCCGATCCGATGGCCAAAGGCGCCATTCCGCAAAAAGACGGTCCCCGTACCTGGAATCGGCTCTATCACCAGAAGCAGGACGGCACCTTTGAAGACGTTACGGAGAAGGCCGGGCTCCAGGGCATTGGCTACGGACAGGGCGTGACCGTCGGCGACTATGACAACGATGGCTACGAAGACCTCTTCGTCACCGAGTATGGACGCAATCTGCTCTACCACAACAACGGCAATGGCACCTTCACCGACGTGACGGATAAGGCTGGCGTGGCCGGCGGGGGTTGGTCCACCAGCGCGGCCTGGGTCGATGTTGACGGCGATGGTCTGCTGGACCTGCTGGTGCTTCGCTACATGGCCTGGGATTTCGACGATATCTACTGCGGCGAACACCGGGAGGGCCATCGCGCCTATTGCCATCCCGACCTGTTTCCGCCACTGCGCCCTTACCTCTACCACAACGACGGCCATGGCCACTTCACCGAGATCTCAGAGAAGGCAGGCCTCAAGCCCGGCAAAGGCCTGGGAGTAGCGCTTGCTGATTACGATCACGACGGCCACATCGACATCTTTGTCGCGAATGACTCGATGCTCGAATTCCTCTACCACAACAAGGGCGACGGCACCTTTGAGGAGACCGGCCTGCTTTCGGAGGTGGCGGTCGACGATAACGGCGGCACCTTCGCCGGGATGGGCGTCGACTTCGCGGACTACGACAATGACAGTTGGCCCGACATCATCGTCACCGACCTGGCCAACCAGAAGTATGCGCTGTACCACAACAACGGCGGCGACGGGTTCACTTACTCGAGTTACATGACTGACGTAGGTGCGATCACCCTGCTGCATTCCGGGTGGGGCGTTCGGCTGTTCGACTACGACAATGATGGCTGGAAAGACGTGGCCATCGCGCAGGGGCACGACATCGACAACATCGAACAGCAGTTCTCTCAGCTTCACTACCGCGAATCGCTGCTGCTGGTGCACAACGAACAGGGTAAGAAGTTCGTCGACGTCTCAGGCCAGTCGGGAGATGTATTCGAACAGAAGTGGGTAGGCCGCGGGCTCGCTGTCGGCGACCTGGACAACGACGGACGCGTCGATCTGGTGGTCACCACTAACGACGGCCCGGCCTACATCCTGCACAACGAGACCCCCACCACGAATCACTGGATCACGCTGAACCTGGTGGGACACAAGAGCAATCGGGACGGTATCGGCGCGGATGTTCGACTGACCACCAGCAAGGGTCAGCAGTATGCGACGGTGACGACCGCCAGCAGCTATCTCTCTTCAAGCGACAAGCGCGTGCACTTTGGGTTGGGAGCCGACGCCGCGGCGCAAACCATCGAGATTCACTGGCCGAGCGGGATTGTGCAGGTGCTCAAAAACGTTGCTGGAGATCGCATCGTTCAGGTCGAGGAACCTGCAGAGAGCAACAACTCAAAAGCAGGGAAGTAGTCTCTCTGCCAGCCTGAGACGACGCCGAGTCTAACCGACGTCCCGGCCTTCGCGCCGTCTGGGAGCCAGGCGCGTGAGAAGGGGTTTTCGGAAGGCAACTAGGAATGCCAGCGTAGAGGACTGGGGTAGGAACACGCGGTAGCGATGGTCCCGCTGGTGATCGAGAGAGATTCCCTGGTCGGCACGACCACAGGAAGTGTCTTCTCCGCCTGCGCTACCAGCTTTCCAAGAGCTACGCCAACTACGATCGAGGACAAAAGCCACCCGGCTGCAATTTCAGAAGCTAAGACCAGAATATGCATACACACCTCTCGAGCGAGGACAACGATTCAAAGGCTCACTAGCAGAATCCTCTCTCTCCTCGAGAGAGGCAGTGACCGAAATCACACACGGGTTAGCGCCCAACGAACACGACCCGCAAATATAAAAGAGTTGAAGAGCCTTGCCAAATCTGCCTGACGATGTGTTACGCTGAGTAGCATTATGACGAGTAACGTTACAGCAGGTCACGATCCCGCCGAACTAGGCGAACTCGAACTGGCCGTACTGCAGTTGATCTGGCAGCGCGGAACCATGACGGCCGAGCAAGTTCGCGAGGATCTGGGCCGCTCGCTCAAGGATTCGACCATCCGCACTGTCCTCCGCCGCCTGGAAGAGAAGGGCTACCTGACCCACACGGTGGACAATCGAACCTTCGTCTACCAGCCCGCCGCCTCCCGACAGGTGGTGGCGGGCCGCGCCGTGAAACGCATCGTTGACTGGTTCTGCGACGGGTCGGTCGAAGCGTTGTTGGTGGGCATGGTCGACTCGAGCGTGCTTGACCGTAAGGAACTCCAGCGCCTGGCAGATCGCATTGCTGCCGCAAAGAAGGGAAAACCATGATGACGACCCTGTTCCTCGAAGCCGCACTTCGTTCGCTCATGATGGCTGCCGCAGTCTGGGGCAGTCTGCGACTGCTGCGCGTGACCAACGTGTTTGCCCAGAAGATTGCCTGGACTCTGGTTCTGATCGCCTCGACGGCGATGCCGTTCCTGGGGCGCTGGCAAGGCGCCTCGAACCACCGGGTCGTCACTGTTCCGGTGACGTATCTGAATGCGCCGGCAGCAACTCAGGTGCCGATCGCACGGGAGACGGTCTCGCCCCAGGTGGGGCAGCCGCGCGCGTTGACGCTGGCTCCGGACGACGTTGCACCTAAGGTGCAACTCACGCCCAGCAGAGTTCAAACTCAACCTTGGCATCGCTCCTCGCTGGCTTCTCTGGTCGTGCCCGCCTATCTGTCGGTCGCCTCCATTCTGCTGCTGCGGGTCGGTTGCGGAGTTCTGCTGGCGTGGAGGATCTGGCATCGCGCCCGCGCTACTTCGGGGATTCTGGAGCCCGGCACTTCAGTGCGCGTCAGCTCCTTGCTCGGCTCTCCAGTGACCATCGGATCGAGCATCATTCTTCCGAGGTGTTATCCGGATTGGAAACCATGCAAGTTACGTATCGTGCTTGCTCACGAACGCTCGCATGTGCGCCAGGGCGACTTCTATCTGCAACTCGCTGCTAGCCTCTACACGGCCATCTTCTGGATTAGCCCACTGGGCTGGTGGCTGCAGCATAAGCTGGCCGAGCTGGGTGAGGCCATCAGCGACCGCGCGGCCCTGGAAGAGGCGGAAAACCGTTCCTCGTACGCCGAACTCCTGCTCGAATTCGCTGCATTGCCCCACCGAACGGTCGCTGGAGTTGCCATGGCGCGGAGCAGCAACATTCAGCGTCGCATCGATCGATTGTTAACCGAGGGCCAGTTCCTGTCGGCATTCAAGGCCTTTCGCCGGCACGCGCTGGTCGCGCTGGCGGTTGTGCCGCTCGCCTTGTTGCTGTCGACATCCCTGGTAGGCGTGCAGGCAGCGGAGGTGGCCGCTGCGAAGGCGACTCATAAAATCGTCGAACCGATGATGCCGCAGCCGCTGGCGCAACCTGCTCCAGTGCCGGCCATTGCTCCGCTTCCACCGGCGTCCGCAATATCTGCGCCTGTTCACGCGGCGCTCGCGATTGTTCCCGCCAAGGCGCTTCGGGCCGCGGCGATCGTGCAAGCGACGCCCGCGGTCCCTCCCACCGGCCCTGTTTCGGCAGGAGAATCGAATGCGTACGCCATCGTCGACGCCGACTCCAGCATTCAGGGTTCGTTCCGCCTCGACTCCGATTTTGCCAAAGCCAGAGAAAAGTTCCACGGCAACTACATCTTCTTTGAACGGAACGGGAAGGCTTACGTCATCGACGACCCCGCGCTCTTCGCGCAGAGCCGCGAGATGTTCGAACCTCTGACTATCCTCACCAAGGAACAGGCTGAGCTCAGCGCGCAGGATGCCGTCATAGTTTCGCAAAATGCACGGCTCCTGTCGGCTGAGCCGAAGATCAAGATTGAGATGCCCAACATCCAAGTGGATCTATCGCAGATTCAGGAGCAGTTGAAGAACCTCGACACAAAAGGAATGCGGCAGATGGATCTCTCGCGCTTACAAAGCTCAATGAAAGAGCCGCAAGGCAAGCTCTCTGTGCTTCAGAAAATCCGTCCGGACCAGCAGGCATTGCTTGCGGAGATGGATGGCAAAGTTGCCCAGGCAAACGCTGACCTTAGCAAGCACGCGGCCGAGCTCAGTATCCTGAGCCAGCGCCTGGGAGGGAAAGCCTCATCGAGGATCAACGCGCTGATCGATAAGGCCATGCGCGAGGGCAAGGCGAAACCTGTGAACTAATTGCCCGCTTCAAACGAGGGGTGCCCGGCCATCGCGCACCCCTTCGATTTTCTACTCGCCCGCAGGCAGCTGTAGTGTCTTCTCTCCTGCGGTTAGCGGATAGGACTTGCCATGCCACACTAACTCGCCGCTAAGTCCCTGCGGAAGCGTCACGGTGGCGTCCCAGGCACCGCTCTTCTTGCGGTAATGCACTTGGATGTCTCCGCCCGCATGTGGCATGGCCGCTTGAAGGTCGGCGAGCTTGCCAAGGTGCGGTTCGATGCGAACCCGCTTGAATCCAGGCGCCGCTGAATGAATGCCCGCCACAACCGTCAGTAAGTCGTAGTTCGGGCTGGCGCTCCAGGCGTGGCAATCGGAACGTGTCGGCTCCGGTTGCTCGGCCCAGGTGCTGAGACCTAGCTTCAGCATGTTATACCAGGGAGTTAGTTGGCCGAGATACTCGTCCTGCATACCTGCATGTTCGAGAGCGCGGCTGAGATAGAAGCGGAAGTAGTAACTCATCTGCGAAACTCGTGGCAGATGCTCTCCATTCGGCCCAGTAGACTCCTGCTCGCTTGAAGCTAATACCTTCTTGAGGATTCCCTTTTGTCGCTCGCGCGGGGCTACGTCGAGCCACACCGCGAGGACGTTCGCCTGCTGACTGTAGCTGTTCTTTGCCGGAGTGTCCGCATAGAGGCCGACCCGCTCGTCCCAGTTCAGGCGATTGAGACCGTCCGTCGCCTTTCGAATGAGCGCCTGATATTGCTGGACGCGCTCCGCACTTCCAAACGCCTGCTCCAGATCGGACGCATCCTTCATCGCTTCGATCCATTGCAACGTGAGAAACGAAGATCCACCATCCGTCTCCTGGGGCGGCTCCCCGTCAGGATAGCCGCTGGTCCAGTCGCCGAACTCCCACCAGCTCATCTTGCCGAGAACGCCATCGTCGCGCAGGCGTGCACCGTACCAGTCGATCATGCCGCGTGTGTTGGATACATACTGCTTCACCAGCGGCGCGTCGTCGACATACATCCAGTAGTCATGCAGCATGTCGACCCAGAGCAGCGAAAACGGCGGGATAAACTGCGGCAGCGCCGATGGAAATCGGCTCTGGGTGATGCCTTCAGGAGTGATCGAAGCCGCGATATTCCCGATGGCCTGCTTTGCCAAACGGCTGTCTGCTGTCATGGCATAGGAGACCAGCGCCTGAATGCGGGTATCTCCCACATACTGCAACTGCTCCCAGTACGGAGCGTCCATGTAAGTCTCATGCGCGCACATCCGAGCGGTCCGCCAACCGGTCTCCCATAACTTGGATAACTCGGGTATATCTCCGGCGATATTAGCCTTCTCTTGAAACGGATAAGCGCTGAACCATGCCTTCAGCGAATCCAGATGGAGCGGCTCATCTTTGGTAGTGATATCTAACTGCAGGTATCTCCAGGTGCGCCACCAGAGAGGCTGAAAGGATCGGTGGCTGCCTCCATCGCTGACGAATTCGTCCTCGATTCCTTCAATGCGGCGACCCTCAATCTCATTCCGATTACCTTTGTTGCCTTGTGCGTCGTAGAGAGCTTCGGAGTAGGTCACCTTGATGACAGCATCTTTCCCGGCGCTCACGATCAGCTCGGGGTAGGCCGTCTGGAGCACTGCATGATCGAGCAGCAGACTCACATGAGAATGCGCAGCCACATCCAGAGGCCGGTCAGGGAAGGCTGGTAGCGGGCTCAGGCCTTCTGCACGGACAGCTCGGCCCGCCTCGGTCAATCGATGCTCCATGGGAGGAAGTAAGTCCTGCACTAACTCCCAGTTGTTATCCGCATCTCGCGCTTCGCGACTGGCAGCATGGCCGATCATTGTTGCTGGCTGCCACTCGCCCGATGCAGCGGCCTGGTCCCATGTCCAATCGACGGTGTGTCCGTCGACGCGTTCACTCGGACCCGCAGCATAGTAGCTCTTCAGGCCCCGGTAGCCGGTGGCGCCGCGTCCGCGTTCCTGCTGCACCTGCCATGAGGTGTTCGTGTTGGCAACCTGCTCGGCAGCGGTATCGCCTTGCAATAGGAAGCCGCTGCGGTTACTCATTTGGGCGACCGGAGCTTGCGTCCCGAAGTTCCATACGATAGCAGCGACGATATTCTTTCCTGAATGCAGCATGGGGGCCAGGTCGATCGTTTCGAATCGCCAGTGGAACAGGTCGCCGCGTGCCGGACCTTCGGCCGCGTAGGCTCCATTCACATGCAGGAGATATCGGTTATCGGCGCTCACGTGCACCCAGAAGTGCGCAGGCACGGTGGCCAGCTCCAGATCTTTGCGGAAGTAGTACACGCCCGGATCTTTCTGCGGCGCGTTGGGGCAGGCGATCCACGAGGCACTCCACTTCGAATGGATGAGCGCAGGGTTCAAGGGCGGAGTCGACTGGGCCAGGGTGGGCAGAGGAACAGCAAGCAGGAAGATGGGAAGAAGCGTTCGCCACAACGAGAAGGGTCGTTTCATGTCCCGCTTATCCTAATACGATTACTCCTTTGCGCGCAGGACGGGCGCCGAGGTTGGGCCGACTGCAGCAGATCAGCCCCGCGGCTTGTATCAGCGCGGTGTTCGCGAAGCACCGGTTTACACCAGTTACTCCGAAGCGATAAGGTGATCAGCATTGGTTTCAACTCTGCGGTTCATGCTTCGGGAATTTCTGCGTTCTCGAAATTGCGCCATTGTGCAATCAGGTGTGCTCAACAGGATTCGAAGGAACAGGTACCATCCATGCCGAAAGCCCGGTCTACATTTCTCATCCTTTTTCTGCTCTCGTTTTTCGTTCTTGCCCCCTTTGTCATTGCTCAAGCCTCTCAGGACACTCTGGCCTTCGAGCGCGCGCAACACATTCGTCGCGGCATCAACGCCAGTATCTGGTTTGCGCAGTTCCCCAGCGACTACTCAGTCAAGCGCCTGCAGTCCTTTACCACTCCCGATGACATTGCGCTGATGTCGGCCATGGGTCTCGATCATGTGCGCCTGAGCATCGACGCCGATCCGCTGGTCGACTGGATGCGCCATCGCGGCGAGACCACGCCTTTTGTCACCGAACTTGATCGCGTGGTTAAAGCCATCCTCGACAATCATCTGTCGGTCCTCATCGATATTCATCCGGAGTCGAGTTACAAAGCGCCACTCAAGCAGGGAAGCGCGAGTGTCGAGCAGTTCAATTCGTTGTGGAGAGTCTTGGCCGCCCACTATGCTTCCACCGATCCGGAACACGTCTTCTTCGAGATCATGAACGAACCGGAGCAGGACGATCCGTTCCGCTGGCAGGGAATCGAGAGCACGGTTGCACAGACGATTCGGACACAGGCTCCGAACCACACCATCATCGCCGCGGGCGCGCACTGGTCCGGCCTCGGAGATCTACTGGTGCTGCAGCCCTTGGGGCTGCCGAACGTCATTTATACTTTTCACGATTACGAACCCTTCCCCTTCACTCACCAGGGAGCGACCTGGACCACTCCAGCTGTCCGGCCGTTGCGAGGCATTCCTTACCCGTCCTCCCCGGCAGATATTGCTTCAAAGCTCAGCCAGGAGCCGGACCTCGCCGGTCAGTTTTTCCTCGACGAGTATGGGATGGGTAAGTGGGACGCGGCTCGTGTGGAACACACCATCGCATACGCGGCCAAGTGGTCGCAGCTTCATCATGTTCCGGTCTACTGTGGCGAATTTGGCGTTCTTCGTGACTATGCAAATCCAGCGATGCGCGCGCAGTGGACGCACGACATGCGGGTCGCCTTCGAGAAGAACAACATCGGTTGGGCCATGTGGGACTACCAAACTAATTTCGGCCTGGTCAGCAAGGAGAATGGCGGCGCGGCCAAGCCTATCCCGGCCATGGTTGAGGCTCTGGGTCTTCGCCAACCGAAACAGTAAAATCGGGCCGCTACAATCATCGGCGCGCAATCGCGATCAGTAGTGAAACCGGTACCGAATCTCCCCATAGATTTCGCGAGGATCGTTGTAGTGAAATCCTCCGAACGTGAGACTGTTGTCCAGCAACACGCGATGATTTGTCAGGTTCAGTACGCTGGCCGAGAGCGATACGCGGTCGCTCAAGCTCTTAGCTAGAGAAACGTCTACGCTTGAATGCGAAGGCAGGTAATCGCCCGGATACTGCGCGTTGGGATTGCCATTCACAAACCCTGAGCCGTACGAAACGTTGGTCGAGCCGGTAATCTGCCAGGGCAGGCTCGCGTTCAGCCCCAGGCTCAACGTGTTCCGCTGGTCGTGATCCACGGGGCTGTAGTCGAACGAAGCAGCGCATGCCTGTGAATCCGGTGGATAACAGATGAGGCCACCGGTCACCGCGCCGCGTGCTTCTGCGATCTGGTTCGAATACGCCAGGTGCAACTGTCCGCGATTCCAGAGGCGAGGGGAACGCAGCGTCAGTTCCCACGCGCGAACGAGCGCGCCGTCAATCGTAACCGGGAAGAAGATACTCGACTCTCCGACGTTATTGTGATCGAGAAAATTCTTCGCGCGCGTTCGGAACGTGTCGGCATCGAGCGTCCATCCCCGATAGGGAATCGTCACGCCGAACTGATGTTCTTCATCTCGTTCGCCATGCAGTGGAATCAGCGCGAGGTTCTGATCGGTGGCGTACTGCAGCAATGGGCCGGAAGCCGTCATGAGTGGCGGTGCCTGGTAGAAGCGCCCGTAAAATCCGCGGAAGACCCAATGCAATTTTGGAATCTGCAGAGCCACTCCGAAGCGCGGGGTGGTGACATCTTCTGTGATGTTGCCGCTGAAGTGCGATTGCCGCAGGCCCGCGGTCAGAGTCATCCATTGCGTAACCTTGATCTTGTCTTCAACAAATTCTTCCGCGATGCCGCCCGTCGACGATTCACGATGTAGAAAGTCAATAGAACTGCCGTCGTTAAACCGCGTGCCGAAGATCTCGTTGTCCCGCTGGCCAAACCCGTAGACCCCAGCCTGGATGGTGTTGTGCGTGACGCTCCAGTTGGCCGCAGCCTGCACTCCGGCGTAGTGCGAGGTGCGATCCGAGCGCGTGCTGGTCGGCATGTCGTTCGCCGCACCCTCATAGTTGGCGCGATTGTAGTGGTAGAAGGGAGACACGGTGAGCAGCAAATCTGGATTGAACGTGTGCACCCACGAGAGGTCGGCGAATGCATCGTTCTCGTGCTGACCATCGCGCAGGGCACTGGTGTTGAAGTCCTGGTTGCCGGCGCTGTTTGGATCGGGATCGATGGGAATTTGATAATAGTCGGCACGCAACTGGCTCACCAGGCGAAGCTGGTCCGCGGGCCGCGCGTTGTAGATCATGGATCCGAATCCGCCGTAGCCGTTCTGTGCATCATGCCGCACCTGCGGGATCGGCGTTGCCAACCCGTAGTTGCTGCGGTTTGCATTCACGCTACCGAAGTAGGCCAGCCGCTCGGTGTGGCTACCGAAGTTTGCCTGGTCGTTGGTCTGGTAGTAGTTGCCGAGGCTCATCACCAACTCGCCTTCGTTATTGCGCTCAAAGCCGGTCCGGGGCACCACGTTGAAGACACCGTAGGTGCGATCGCCCTCATCGGCGCCGTAGCTGCCGCGCTGCACCTCGAGGTAATCGATGTCCTTCGGATCGATCTGCGGCCCGAGGTTGCTGGCGATGTTGGTATTGGGAATCGGAACGCCATCGATGAGCCAACTCACCTGGTGGCCGCCGCGGATGTGCAGCATATCGTGGGTGGCGTACGCACCCGGTACGTAATCCGTGATCATCTGCAGGCTGTTGGTTCGATCGGCACCCGGTGTTGCGGCGATCTGGGCGCGATTAATCATGGAGGTCGGCGTAACTGAGTCCACGTTGCCCTGGTCGAGATCAGCCGAGACCTCGGTCGTGGTGCTCACCGTCGGAATGCGAAGTTCCAGGTGCAGCACTGGCGAACTTCCCGAGTTGACCGTGATTGACTCCCGCATCGGCTCAAAGCCGTCCTGATGTACATCGATGTAATAGTCGCCCAATGCGACTGCATTGAACTTGAACGAGCCCTCGGCATCGGTGGTGGTGTTCGCGGTCAGGTCGGAACTCGCGGATTTGAGAACGACCGGAGCAGCGGCTATGGGCCGATGGTGCGGGTCGTGAACCACGCCTTGCACAGCTCCGAAGATATTGGCGTGAGCGGGATGTGCCGCAAACAGGCAGAAAGCAACAATTGCAACAAGCTTTTTCACAGATGCCTCGTAATTCTGCTTGGCGAAGGGACCCGCGTGGAGGGGGTTGCGGGAGTTCGCGCATTCAGAGAGGAAGCAGGAGCCGAAAGCTCAAGTCAGCTCGCGGATCGTGGTTCCAGCAGGTGCGTTCTAGAGGCGGATCGCGGGAGGGCCGCGCTTGTGGCGGGATCGATCAAACGAAATTCGTAGCTGCGCTTGCTGCTGAGCGTGGCTCGCCGGATGGCTCACCAACTGCGCATAGATCGCTGCGCTTGCAGCAGACGCGAACACCTGGCCGGTAGAAGCGGCCATCGCTCTCGGGTAGCAGGGGCATTTCTCGCTGACGGAGGCGACTTGTCGTTCAGCCCCGCTGTTCATCGTACGCATCATGCAGTGGTGCTTGCCACCGCTTTTGCAGCAGACGGGCACGGCGCCATCCGACTGATCTGAAAAGGCGAGCAGGGGCCCGCTCAGGGATGAACTGAGCAGGACGAGCAACGCCAGTGCCAGGAGCCGTCGCATGCACTCGAAGTGTAAACCAGATCACACATTGGTCGAAATGGCACTTCTGTTTGATCGCAAGAACGGAGTCCATCAAAATTTCCCGTTCGCAGCGGAAGACGACGCTCACGACCTCAGCCCCAGCCCGTCCAAGGAATGTACTAATTGATTAGTTGACAGGCGGAACGGGCCGCGCTAGTCTCGAAACAGGTTCACGATTTACGGGTTCAATACACTATGCCACCGAAGAAATCACCAACCCTGACAGAAGCCGAGTTAAGACTCATGCGCATTCTCTGGACACGCGGGGAATCGGCTGTCAGCGATCTGGTGCAAGCCCTCCCCGAAGGCTCCGACCTGGCCTACAACTCGGTGTTGACCACCATCCGCATTCTGGAACAGAAGGGATATGTGGCACACCGTAAAGAAGGCCGCGCCTTTTACTACACGGCCGTCGTGGCCGAGGAGGATGCCGGCAGGTCTGAGATTACCCACCTGCTGAATCGGTTCTTCGGCAATTCCCGGGAGCGGCTCTTGTTGTCGTTACTCGGCGAGGGCGAAATCACGACGGACGAGCTGTCCCGTCTCAAAGAAGCGATTGAACGCGCAGAATAGCGAGGGGATAAACCCATGGAGACCACGTTGATTCACTGGAGTCAGGCCCTTTCGGTTGGGTTGGCGCAGTGTTTTGTCTCCACGCTTTGGCAGGGCACGGCACTCTCGGTCCTGGTGGGCATCGGACTCTGGGCTACTCCGCGTACCAATGCCAGCACTCGCTTCGCCATCTGGTTGACAGCCTTCCTGTTACTCGCGCTGCTACCTCTGGGCGCGTTTGCCCCACATTTCGGTGCTGCAAGTCCAACGGTGGCCGTGGCTGGAATTTCCGCGGAGCATGTCCACTTCAATCTGGATCCGCGCTGGGCATGGGCGATCGCACTGCTCTGGGCCTGCGGCTCTCTGTATCATGCGGCCTCGCTGGCGCGGAGCGGCTTCCGCCTACGCTCGCTGCTCGACATTTCGACGTTGGTCGAAGCAGGGGAACTGGATGCCGAGGTTCGAGCGGCCCTGCTCCTCTCTTCCAAGCAAGTCCAGCTGCGGCTATCCGACCGCGTGAACGCCCCCTGCGCTGTGGGATTCTTTCACCCCTCGATCTTCATTCCGCGGTGGCTTTGGACCCGGTTGACCTCGGACGAGCTGCGCCAGATCGTCGTTCATGAAGGCGCGCACCTCCGCCGGCGAGATGACTGGACCAACCTGCTGCAGAAGTTTGCACTCACCCTGTTCCCGCTCAACGCGGCTCTGTATTGGATCGAGCGGCGGCTCTGTCTCGAACGCGAGATCGCGTGCGACGATGCGGTGCTCGCAACGACTCTCTCCCCCGCCAAGTACGCGGCCTGCCTGGCAGGATTGGCTGAAAAGAAAATGCTGCGTCAAACCGCGTCCCTTGCGCCGGGCGCCTGGTCGCATCAGTCGGAACTGCTGCTTCGCGTACAAGGCATTCTCAATCGCAACCGCAACGCGAGCACACAGGTCGCGGGAAGCGTTGCCGCGGGATTCATCGCAGCGGCAGCGGGCGGAGCCTTCTTCCTGGCACAGTCGCCGCAACTGGTCTCCTTTGTCGCGCCTCAGGCGGTCGAGTACGGTGCCACGGGCCAATTCAAAGCGAATCTGGTCACACCCAACCTGAATTCCTACCTAGCCGAGTCGAATCGGGCAGCGTTTCACCACACGGCTTCCCATGCTGCGGCTACGACAGCCGTATCGACTTCCTTTGAAGTCCCAGCAGTGAACCATAGCGCGGTGCGGCGTCCGATCGCGCGAATGACTCTCAGTAAGCCCCCTGTACAGCCCGTGATATCGCCGTCACAGCCCTCGCTGTACCAGGAGGTTGGAATCCTGCAATCGCCAGCGACTGGTCGCACCTGGGTTGTCCTGAGCGTCTGGCGACCGACTCCTGGTCAGCAGCCGTCCACCGGCATCAAGGGCAACGCCGCGAACGGCACAAGCTCGCCAGCTTCATCGTCAGCCGCCTCAGCCATTCAGACCGGCTGGCTCCTCATCCGAATTTAGTTAACGTTGCAATTCACACTTGAGGTAATCGCATGTCAGTATCAACTAAATCATTAAGAGAAACCGGGAAGCGACTGTCCCTGCCCATCGGAGTGTTCGCCCTGGTTCTCTTCGTTCTCACCTTCATCTTTCAGCACAACTCGGCGAAGGCCGCCGCAGCTGCTGCCGGTCCCATGGACGACGCCAGCGTCTCCTCCCTGACCTCGCTCGATCAGGCGGTTGAGGCCGTGGCCGCCCGCGTTACGCCTGCGGTCGTGAACGTGGCAGTCACGGCTCGCGGCAAAGACGAGATGGCCGGTCAGCAAATTCCGCCGGAGTTCTACAAGTTCTTCGGCCAGCAGGGCAGACCCTCCGCACCCCAGCTACAGCGCGGTATCGGCAGCGGCGTGATCGTCTCGCCGGATGGCTACATCGTCACCAACAACCACGTAGTCGACGGCGCGATGAATATCCGGGTCACGTTGAATGATCGCCGGGTGCTTCCCGCCAAGCTGGTTGGAACGGACAAGCTGACCGATCTCGCGGTCATCAAGGTCGATGCACAGGATCTGCCCAGTATTCCGTGGGGTGATTCGACTCGTTTGCACCCAGGACAGACAGTTCTGGCCTTCGGCAGCCCCTTCGGCTACTTCCAGTTCTCGGTCACGCGCGGCATTGTGAGCGCACTCAACCGGCCAAATCCCTACCAGGATGACCCCCGCAAGCCCGGCGGCTTCATTCAGACCGATGCGGCCATCAATCCCGGCAACTCGGGTGGCGCGCTGGTCGATTCGCATGGAGAAGTCATCGGCATCAACACCTTCATCATCTCGGACAGCGGTTCGTTCGCAGGTGCTGGCTTCGCCATTCCGTCGCAGATTGCACGGCCGATCGCTGAAGAACTCATCAAGCACGGCTCGGTCCGCCACGGTTATCTTGGCCTGGGCATCACCGATGTGTTGCCGGATAACGCCAAGTTCTTCAACCTGCAGAAGGCCAGCGGAGCCCTGGTGGATCAAGTCACGCCGGATTCGCCTGCCTCTCATGCAGGTCTTCGCAGCGGCGATGTAGTGACCCAGGTGAACGGCGAGAAGGTCACGACTGCCAGCGACCTGCAACTCGCGGCCAGCACGCACGCCCCGGGAACGGCTCTCAACCTGACCATCATCCGCGACGGCAAGACGCAGAATGTTGAGGTCAAACTGGGTGAGTACCACGCCGACCAGCAGGTCGCTTCCAACGACCAGGGCGACGCCAGCCACGGCAGCAAACTGGGAGTGATGGTCGGAGCGCTCACCCCCGAAATGCGCCAGCAACTCAACGTGCCCGACCAGGTGAAGGGTGTAGCCATTGAAGAGGTGAAGCCCGGCAGCCCCGCGGAAGATGCGGGCCTCTCGCAGGGAGAACTGATCCTCGAAGTCAATCGTCACCCGGTCAGTTCACCCGATCAGCTCAAGGGTGAACTCAGCAAGAGCGGCAAGAACGAGGACGTGCTGTTGCTGATCTGGGCCAACGGAAACTCGACCTATCGTGTCGTGCATCCGTCGGACGGACAGACCGGCATGTAATTCAACCTGGGCACCTGACCTCGCGAGCTATCAAGCAGGCCAGATGTCCCAACGAAGGCACCCCACGTCTCGCAAATCTGCGGGACGTGGTGCCCCCCACCTCCGCCCCGCATCTCCTCAGTCTCTTCTCCGCACCAGACACGCCAGCCAGCCCGTGCGACCGCTGCCTGCCTTTTGCATCCAACCCTCCATTGCACCTTGGCCCGGTTTTCAGGCGCGGAAAGTAGTCTGCGATACTGAGGAAGCGGGTAGTTGCTGCCTGGTTGGCGGCGATCTACATCACCAGCAAGCGAGGGAAGACGTTGAGTTTAGTGCATTCCGACGCGTTAGCCTTTTTCGGCGCCACAGGAGATCTGGCCTTCAAGCAGATCTTCCCCTCTCTCCAGCGGCTCGCAAAACGAGGCAAGCTCACCGGACCCGTCATCGGCGTTGCCAAGGCCGGCTGGGACCTCGAGCGATTTAAGCAGCGTGCGCACGATAGCGTCGAACAGCACGGAGGCGTCGACCCTGAGGGCTTCGCCCGCCTCACCAGCCTGCTCCGGTATGTGGATGGCGACTACCAGGATCCGGAGACCTTCAAGCGCGTTCGCCAGGAACTTGGCGAGTCCAAGCACCCGCTGCATTACCTCGCTATCCCACCCAGCCTGTTCGGACAAGTGGTGACTCAACTCAAAGCTTCGGGATCGTCGGAAGGCGGCCGCGTCGTCGTCGAGAAACCCTTTGGCCGCGACCTTGCGTCTGCGCGCGCACTGAGCGAGGTCATCCAGGAGGTCTTCGACGAACAGGATATCTTCCGCATCGATCACTACCTGGGCAAGAACGCGGTCCAGAACATCATCTTCTTCCGCTTCGCAAACTCGTTTCTGGAACCAATCTGGAAGAGCCAGTACGTCGAGAGCGTGCAGATCACCATGGCGGAGCAATTCGGCATTCAGGGCCGCGGCTCCTTCTACGACTCCGTGGGTGCTATCAGCGACGTCATCCAGAATCATCTCTTCCAGGTGCTGAGTAATGTGGCGATGGAGCCGCCCCCCGGCATCGACATTGAAAATCTTCGCGACGAGCGCGTGAAGGTGCTTAAAGGCATCCCGGAACTGCGCCCGCAGGATGTCATCCGCGGGCAGTTTGCCGGCTACCAGAAAGAAGCAGGAGTGAAACCTGGCTCCGACACCGAGACCTTCGCGGCAATGCGCTTATCGATCAATTCGTGGCGATGGAAGGGTGTGCCGTTCTACATTCGCGCGGGCAAATTGCTGCCAACCAACGTCACTGAAGTTTTGGCCCGCTTAAAACAGCCGCCTGCCATCTTTTCAGAACATGCCTTTCCTTCGAACTGCGTGCGCTTTCGCGTGAGCCCTGAGCCGCTGCTCGGGATTGGCGCTTCAGTCAAGGCTGCAGGCGACAAATTTGTCGGCTGCTCGGTTGAACTTACTGCCAAGCAGGAGTGTGGCACCGACGACATGCTTCCCTACGAAGAACTGCTGCAAGATGCTATGTCCGGCAACTCCACCTGGTTCGCTCGCCAGGATTATGTCGAAGAGGCCTGGCGTATTCTCGATCCCATTCTCAAGAATCCGCCGCCGGTGCAGATCTATGAGCCGGGCACCTGGGGACCAGCGGGAGCGGAGAGCCTCATCGCTAAGGACGGCGGCTGGTGCGATCCTGTCGATCCCGTCAGTGACGTTCCGGAGCCCGCGAAGCAGGCTGCTGACTAGGCGAGCCGTTTAGCCGCGCATGCGCCTGCCTAATGAGTGCAGCCGTGATGAAGTGCGCCCGCGCCGGTCCGCCGCTCGGAATGATAAGGTGGTGCTTCTGCCGAGACCTACATGAAGAGACTGATCGCTCTGCTGCTGCTTGCCGTTGGAACTGCTTGCTGGTCTCAAACCAGCTATCCTCCGCTTACCCCGACACCGAGTTTTTCTTTGACCGATTCTTCGGGACTCACCATCACCCGCGAGACGGTGCCGGGCAAACCTTTCAGCGTAGTTGGGCCGCGCGGTGCCTTTCTCGGTCAGCAGGACGGTACCTTCGAAGCGTGGCTGTTCCCGTGGAAGATTCTCAGTGACATGCGCATTACCGCGTGGATGAAGGACTATCCGGTTCCCATCGAGATCAATCAACAGGAAGGCTCGATCCAGGTTCATCCGGGCTATACCGTTATCACCTTCGCCCATGCCAACCTCACGATTCGGGAAATTCTGTTCGCGCCGCGCGAGTCGAGCGATGGCACCGGCCTGGTTGGCCTCTTCCAGATCTCCGCGATTCGTCCAGTGACGCTTACGTTCCACTTCACCCCCGAGATGAAGCGCATGTGGCCCGCCTCGACCGAAGATAACTCTCCGGAATGGGTCAAGACTCAGGGCGGAGGCGGCTTCTACGTGCTCCATCAGACGCTCGAGCAAAACGGTGCTGCCATCGGCATGCCCCATACCGAATACGGTACTCTTCCTCCTTACCAGGAAAAGCCGAAAACCTATCCGCTCGAGTTCGTGCTGCAATTCGATCCTGCCAAAGATACGAATTCATATTTCCCCCTGCTGCTCGCGCTGGGTGAAGGGAAAGACGCCGCCACCACCGCTGCGCTTGCTCGGAAACTGGGCGAACTGAACGCCAGCGTTCCAACGCTCTACCAGCAGACGGATGCGTACTGGAGAGAGTTTTCCGCGAAGAGGCTCACCGTCGACACGCCAGACAGTACCTTGAACGAGGCCTTCCGCTGGGCCATGGTGTCGATCGACCAGTTGCAGGTGCTCGCCACGCCGGGTCGCAAGCAGACTGGCCTGACTGCGGGCTTTTATGCTTCGGGCGATTCCGATCGTCCGGGCTTCGGGTGGTTCTTCGGGCGCGATTCTCTATGGACGTTGTATGCAGTCCAGAGCTATGGCGATTTCGATCTTTGCCGGAAAGAATTTGAGTTTCTGATAGAGCGCCAGCGTGACGACGGCAAGATCATGCACGAATACGCGCAGACGGCGGCGCTGGTCGACTGGAAGAGTCTGCCTTACCTGTATGCGTCGGCCGACAGTACGCTGCTCTTCCTAATGGCGATGAATGACTACGTCAACATCAGCGGGGATAGCGCCTTTGCGACACAGCATTGGGATTCCATTCAACGCGCGTGGCAGTTCGAAACCACGCACGACTCCGACGGCGACGGCATCTACGACAACTCGCAGGGCACAGGCTGGGTCGAGTCGTGGATACCCTCGATGCCGCACCAGGAGATCTATCTCGCCGCGCTCGATCAGCAATCGAGCACCGCCTTCGCCAAGCTGGCGAGAGCCACTGGGCATGCCGACCTCGCACCCGCAGCGGAGGAGCGCGCACGACACATCGCGAGCCTGATCGAGAAGGAATATTACCGGCCCGACAAGAATCTCTACGCGTTTAGCTACAACGGCGATGGCACCACCGACGACAGCGCAACGATCTATCCCACTGTTGCCGCGTGGGATGGCACTTACTCCCTGCAACACCTTGCGCCGATGTTGAATCGTTGGGCGTCCTCAGAGTTCTCTACGGATTGGGGCACTCGCGACCTTAGCCCACAGACCTCTTTTTACGACCCCATCAGCTACCATCAGGGTTCTGTGTGGCCGCTGTTTACCGGCTGGACTTCGCTGGCGGAGTATCGCAGCGGCCGCCCACTCTCAGGCTATGCGCACCTGATGCAGAACGCCGACCTCACCTGGTCGCAGGACCTGGGCGATGTGACGGAGTTACTCTCCGGCGAATACTTTCAGCCCTTCGGCCGCAGCACGCCGCATCAACTCTGGTCTTCGGCGATGGTGATTACACCAGTTTTGCGTGGGGTCTTCGGGCTGGAATGGAATGCGACGCAGCACATCTTGACGGTCACGCCGAATCTTCCGGCGGAATGGGATCATGCGTCGCTACACAATGTTCCTCTGGGAGCAGGTCACTACGATTTGGAGATGAAGAAGGAAGGAAGGGAACTGCTGGTTCGCGCGACCGGTGGCCAGTCCGGGGAGCTTCATCTGGAGTCGAAAGCCGCGGGTGCAAGGTCGACCGCAGGCGCTCTTCGCATCCCCCTGGCAGCCGTCGAAGTGGGGATCGAACATGGCTTACCTTTGCCCGGTTCGATTACGTCACAGTTGAAGGTACTGAATCTAACTCAGGATGCTCACTCGTTGACGTTGGAGCTTGCTGCGCAAGGCGGCAGCCGGCAAACTTTGCATGTCCGAGTGAATGATCCGAAGGTAAAAGTGACGGCGGATGGCGCGGAGCTTGGTTCCAGCGCAAGTTCAGTTCGCGACCTGCAGGTCTCGTTCCCTGTCGGGGCGGGCTACCAGCAGAAGACGGTACATCTCCGCTGGTAGCCTTCGCCGCACCCGTTTGAAGCTACGTTATTTCGGGCAGGTCTTGCCACGGTTAGGCCGCGCGCCCATTGCGGTCGCGTCCGACTCCGACATGTACTTGCCGGCCTTGGTCGTGCCGTAATCCGCGGTACCGGGGCAGTGATAGACCTTGGTCGCGGTGTTCACCCAGACCATTCCTGGTCCGCCGCCCGGTGCGGGCGTGTGTGCCGTTTTGCCGCCACTCTTTCCCGAGGCCGCCGACGTTCCCATGCTGGCAGACGACGTTCCCATGCTGGCAGACGACGATCCTCCGCTTGCGGACGACGATCCCGAAGACGGCGCTGTTGCTTCGCTAGAGCTGGATCCGGCTGCTGCCGTTCCCGAGTTAGCTTTGCGTGAACGCTTTGGGGAACTATCGCTGGTGGAAGCGCCCGCAGACTTATCCGAAGCGCTGCTGGGCGCCGCGGTAACGGTTTGCGAAGACTTCGCGGAACTCTTACCTGAGGTGGCAGTCGCCGACCCCGACGAGCCAAACCACTTCTTGACGCCCTTATGCCCGCTGCACGCGCCCGACTTGGTGGGCACGGTCGTAAAGCTGCCATCGTTGCATTGTCCTGTAACGCCTGCTTGTGTCTGGCCGAGACACACTACGGGCGCAAGTCCAAGTACGGCAATTCCAATTAGCCTGAGTCTCAATCTGGGGGTGGTCACGGTTTCTCCTGGTTGATGTGGGTTCGTTGTTCCTGAAATCCAATCGGGTAGGATGCCCATGGCTCAGAAACCGGCCACTTTATGTGTTGATTCAGGCACGCGAAACTGGGGAAACCAAAGTTAGCGATCATGCTCGGTCGAGTTGCGTGCCACGAGGAGGGCGAGTGAGCTACTGGAATTAGCTACCCATCACACGTTGAGCCTGCGCCGTATCCATGTACTGATGTAGGGCGGTTATCTTGCCATCACTCAATGTATAGAAGTGGGCGAATTGGGCATCCAGCGCAGCGCCGTTTGCCTTGTAGGTTCCGCGGTATCGCCCTTTTACCACGATCACATCGCCGGCATCGAAGAACTCGGCTGGAATCGCCTGGAAATCATCCCACTCGGTAGCCAGGCGAAAGAAGACGCCCTGGCCCACGGCAGCCGGGCCGATGTAAGGGCTGCCCTCCGCAAAAGCTGAACCTTCCGCGGCGTTCCAGACGATCCCCGGAGCCAAGCTGGCAAGCAGGGCGGCGACGTCGCGCTGGGCGAAAGCTTGATAGAGATTGTGAATGACCTCGAGATTGCTGTTCGACATGAACTTCCCTCGACTGAAATCGCGCTTACCCTAAGTGGCGCGAGGCAGTCAGTCAACGTGATTCATATCGGATTCCCATCTCCGCGAGAAAGCCGCCCCAATCTCACCCTTTGAAGATGGTGTGCGGCACCAGTTTCCAGTAATCCTCCTGGGTTGCATCGTCCATGCAGGCCTGAATGATTTTGCGTCCAAGCGGATCGAGTTCCGCGGTGAGGAATGGCGCTAATTCGCGCTTGAAAAACTCGCGCCATTGCCGCGCGCCTTCTTCGAATACTTCGGGGCCGCCTTGTAACTGCGTATCGACGTGAAGAAATACCGGCGGTATGAATGAGCCTTCGACTCGGATCTGACGAGGAATGTATCCGAGCAGCGCGCAGGGACTCTCGACCAACTGATCCCGGTGGAAGCGAGCACTTCCGCGGCGCGCGAGATACTCTCTGGCGACCCATTCCGCCATGAAACCAACCTTCCAAGCGCCGATGTACTGGTTAGGAATCAGCACGTGGCGCGTGTCTGTATTTTCAAGTATCTGATGGAGTAACAAATTGGCTTGATCGACCCGCCTGCCGGTACAGAAAGCCCAGTACGAGCCCACTCCCTCAGATTGCATGCCCTTGGATTCGTGAATGCTGGGGTTGGCATGTCCGCGCGGGGCAACCAGCCGCCACAGCCACGCCAGCGCCGGGTTGAGAATATGCAACATCCCAAGAATCCCATACTGGCGGCTCTCTTTGTGCGTGGGCGGGCAGCGCACACCAAAGCTACGGATATTGACCGCGACTGGACCATTGGCCACGTTGGGGATCATCTCTCTCGGAATGATGACGCGTGGATTGGGGCACGGCTTTCCAGGCGCATCTTCCACATGTTCCCAGATCAGGCAATTGCCGCCCGGCACAATGTAGTGGTTCAGAAAGACCAGCGGCCTCTCCGGTTGAATGCAGAGCCGTTCCAGGTTAGGATCCGTGCCGTAGTGGCGGATGTGATCGACACGCACAAACCATCCGTTCTCTGCATCGGTGATGTTGAGTTTGCTTTGTCCTTCGTTGTAGCGGGGATGCGCGCAGGCCATGTCGTCCGCCAGGGGATTCAAGCGGCAAGCCTCGGGGAGAACTAGTGTGCGCTCTTCGCCGGTGACGACGTTTTTACCGAGGCGCAAGCGGCCGTCTTCGAGGCGGTGAATGTGCCCGGTCATCTCGCTCTTGCCGCCGCCCGACGCGCCCTCGTGCATAATCACGATCTCGTTGTCATATGGAGTCACCACGCCCACCGCAGCACAGTGATTGGTCGTCCACCCTTCGCGTTCGCCCAGATCCAGCAGCATAGAATACACGCCCTTTTTCGCGCTCGGACCGGGGTAGAGGTTATAGGCGTAAATCTCCTGGTGGGTCTGCGTGCGGAAGTGAACAACCACCTGCTTGCCATCGAAGTGCGTATGCCGAAAAGGCGGAGCGACAAACAACACGCCGCCATGCAGCCGGAAGTCGGATGGCACCTGGCTGCCCGGAATCATTCCTTGCAAATCGGCCAGCGCTGCCGCGAAAAATCCAGCCTGTCGCGGACAGATCAGCAATGCCCCGTAGCCAAGATCTTCGGGGCCCGCATAGAAGGGAACCACGATTAGTTCCTGTGACTGAAGCCAGGTGAGCGTCTTCTGCCGCACCTTGTCGAACTTCTCGCCGAAGCGCTCGAAGTAGGTCGCCTTATCGGTCGGCTGCATGTCGCCGATCACCATGGCGTTCGAGTCGCGGCGCCGCATAGGAGGCTCAGGGAAGTTCACCGCGATTCCGTTGCGCGCTTTGGTCACCACGGCTTCGACTATGGGGCCCAAGCCTGGCACGTCGAAAACAACCTGGTGTTCGCCCTTGTCTTCCCGGTTCATGAAGCGCCAATCCGTCTCGCCGGCTTCTCTGCCCAGAGCCCAGTTGAGTAAGTCTTCCCGAGTCTCAGGCACAAACAACTTTGAGCCTGCCAACACTTCGATCACGTGAGCAGGCAGTTCCAGTTTCGGCCAATCGGTCGAAAAGTTGATTTTTCTATCAGTCATCGTGCAGTCACTCCGAGCGGCCATTTGGAATCTGCGATGTGCGGCAGGCCGGGTTCTTGAACTTGGCGAGCAAGGCCAGTCTTGCACAAACATCGTCAGGCACCAGTGCGGCAGGTCACCGCGTGCGCGGAAGTTTCACGCGTGTCCGACGTCACAAAGGCCCGCAGCGTATTGCACTGTGTTGGGAATGACTCTATATTGAAAGCTGAAAAGGGCCTTCTAGGAAGTTCCACAAAACAAAGCAGTTATAACAGGGTTGTTAGCCCCGTTCCCCCTCCCGCTCGGCAACCCCATTGCCCGAGTTCTAACAGTTCGATCAGAGGAAGATCTCGATGCTACCTTTCAAAGACTCCAAATTCAGTCATCGTTTTGACCATAACGGTCTCGTCAGAAGCATTTGCCTCTGCTGCTTCCGCACCGTCGCCACCGCTCCGAGGGAAGAAGATCTCGAACGTTCGGATCTGGTCCATCGCTGCCCGGATGAGGATCTACACCGTTTCACTCTGAGAACACAGAGCGACACCGAGTGGAGCGAGACTTCGAACTAAATCTCGCAGTCGAAAAACGATCGGGATTGGTGCGTTTTGCACTCAACCTGTGACCGGGCCAAAAAGATTCCCAGCCACATTCGTACTGCGTTGAATGAGGCCCCTGATGCGAATCTTGTATGTCGGAACAGATGAATTGCTCGACTGGTCGCGCCGCAAGGTCCTCGCGTCTGCGGGATACCTCGTCATGGATGTTCATGACTTGGCGCATGCTACGGAGGCCTTAGGCAAAGGTCCACGCCTGGCCATTCTGAGCAACCTGATTTCTGAAACTGAGCGAGATCGGATCTCCAACTTCCTGGCAATACGCTTCCCGGATGTGCTGCGCATGGCCTTTGAAGGAGCCAAGACTCTTGCCATCTGCGAGCCGCTGCCTCGACATCTGGAGCCGAATGCATTCCTCAAGGCGGTGGGCGCAGCCCTGATGCGCCAGCATCAGCATCCCGAGATCGACGGCAAATACTTTGTCTACCTCGATTATCGCGGCAGGTATCTGCACGTCAGCGACGGGTTGTGCGCACTTACGGGATTTCGCCGCGAGGAGATTATTGGACGTCGAATCGAGTGCCTGGCTGACTGTGAGGAGGGACCGGAACCATGCTGCTTCGGAGAGTACCGGGAACTGAAAGATATGCGTGGCAAGTGCAATCTGCGCAGCAAGAGAGGTCCGCCCATCCCGACGAACTACGAATCAACGGTGCTGCCGGATGGCTGCCTGTGCTCCGAGTTTTCTCCTGAGGAAAACGGAAAGACTCGCGCTGGCTGATTCCTTACTTCTTCTCCCTGTCGCAAATGCACATCCAGCCTACCGTCAGGGCGCGTCCAGTTCCACCTGCTTGAAGCGAGGCACGACCAGGTGCAGCGTCGTAAGCGCGATCAGGTACGCCGCTGCCGCAATGGCGAAGAGCGGCCAATAGAGACCGGTTCGCTGCAGCAGTTGGCCGGCAAGCAGAGACAGCAGCACTCCACCGATGGCACCGGCCGTGCCGCCTATCCCAGTGACCGCCCCCACCGCGCAGCGCGGAAACATGTCTGACCCGACGGTGTAGAGGTTTGCAGACCAACCCTGGTGGGCAGCGGCTGCCAATCCGATGAGCGCGACCGCGACCCACTGGTTACCTGCGTGCGCGACAAAGAGAATGGGAGTCACCGACAACGCGCAGATCAACATCGCAATCTTGCGCGCCCGGTATCCCTGCACGCCGCGTCTGCTCAGGAAGCCGGGGAGCCATCCGCCGCCGATGCTTCCAGCGTCGGAGGCAACATAAATTGCGATTAGCGGCAATCCGATCTTCGCCAGCGACAGGCCATAGGTCTTGCTTAGAAATTTCGGCAGCCAATAAAGGTAAAACCACCACACCGGGTCGGTCATGAATTTGGCAAAGGCATAGACCCAGGTCTGCCGGTAGCTCATAACCTGCAGCCAACTCATCTTCAGGATGGTTTCGCTGGAGTCGCTGCGAACGTATGCCAACTCTTCAGCAGACAGTCGACGCTGCCGCTCCGGCGTTTGATAGAACGTGAGCCAGACGATGATCCAGCAAAGGCTCAGGACGCCGGTGAACAGGAACGAAGTGCGCCAGCCAAAATGCAGCGTGAGAAAGGGGACCGCCAGTGGAGCGATGATTGCGCCGAGGTTCGAACCCGCGTTGAAGATGCCGGTGGCAAAGGATCGCTCGCGCTGAGGGAACCACTCGGCCACCGTTTTGATCGCGGCAGGAAAGTTGCCGGACTCGCCCAGCCCGAGCGCGAACCGCGCGATCATGAAGCCGATAACGGTGCTGGCCAGGGCGTGCGACATGGCGGCCAGGCTCCACGCGCCGATGATCACCGCGTAGCCGATTCGTGTGCCGACCTTATCGATGAAACGTCCAGTAAGCGTGAGTCCCACGCCGTATGCTACCTGGAAGGCCGCGATGATGAAGGAGTATTGCTGCTCACTCCAGCCGATTACATGTTGCAGCGTGGGCGCTAGAACCGCGAGCACCTGGCGATCGGTGTAGTTGATCGATGTGGCCGCAAACAGCAGCGCGCACACGGTCCATCGAACGCTGCCGGCTTTACCCGGCGCGGTGTGCATCGTGGCGTGAGACTCTTGCGCAACATGGACCGAGGGTTCGATGAGAGTTTCCGCGCTCCGGGCCGAAGACGACAACACTCGCATGTTGGCCACGGCACCGAGGGTCAGTATTCTGTTCGCGGGAAGCTCTTGTCAAGCCACCGACCATGCCTGTTGTCAGGCCGGTGTCGAAGCATCCTTGCCACGGTCGCGGTGCGCCATTAGAGTGAAGCGGATGCTGGTGCATACTCATGGGAAGCAGGTCGGCAAATCTTGTTCGCATCGGCAGAGCAGGCCGGCATGACTCGGCTGCTGGCGATGCTCGCCGTGTCTTGCACACTCTCAATTGCTGCGCTGACGGCAACCGGCAAGCTGCCTTCTGGTATCGCCGGTTCTCAGAAGCCGGAGTTGTCTTCTAGCGACGAAGCGCATCGGCCCGGGTTTGTCGGAGACGATGCGTGCCTCTCCTGTCATAAGGAACAGAGCGCCTCGTACGAGCACACCGGCCATCACCTCACGTCCCAGGTTGTTGCGAGGCAGACAGTGCCGTCGTCGCTGCTTCACGGATCTGCGGTGTTGACCATCGTGGACCCGGCAAGGACCGCTGCCGAACCTGGCCTGACCTTCAAGATCGAAGCGAAGAAGGACGGCTTCTACCAGACAGCCGTCACTGGCTGGGGACAAGCGCTCGAGTCCAGAAGCGAGCGCATGGACATCATCACCGGTTCGGGTAAGCGCGGCGAGACTTACTTGTATTGGGACGGTGATCAACTCTTTGAACTCCCAGTAAGCTACTGGTCGGAGGGGCAACAGTGGATCAACAGCCCCGGCTACCCCAACGGCTCCGCAGATTTTTCCCGTCCAGTGAACCCCGGCTGCATGGAGTGTCATTCCACCTTTCTGCGGGCGCTCTCGACCGATCCGTTGACGAATCGCTATGACCGCGCCAGCTTTGTTCCCGGCATAGCCTGTGAGACGTGCCACGGCCCGGGTGCGCAACATGTGGCAGCGCAGGCGTCGGCGGTTGGACCGGCGGACAAGCGTGCGCATGTAATCAATCCCGCCGCCTTTTCACGTGATCGCCAGGTGGACCTTTGCGCGCTTTGCCATAACGGCATCCAGCGCGAGGAGACTGCACCAGCCTTCTCCTATGTCCCAGGAGAGCCACTGGCCAATTACTTCAAACCCATACCTTCGGATACGGTGGAGCACCCGGACGTCCATGGCAACCAGGTGGGCCTGTTGCAGCGCAGTCGCTGCTATCTCGCTTCGCCGAACATGAGCTGTTCCACCTGTCACAATGTTCACGCGCAGGAGCGGCCGGCGGTGGCGTACTCCGATCGCTGTCTCACCTGTCATACCGTGCAGAGTTGCGCAGTCGCGAAGAAGCTAGGCCCGGCAGCCGCGAAGAATTGTATCGACTGCCACATGCCCGTTGAGGCGACCAGCGTGATCGTTTCGGATACCGCCGGTAAGTCAGTGCGGGCTAGAATGAGAAACCACTGGATCAAAATTTATCCGGGTGCGCGTCTGCCTTAATGCCGAAGTTTTGACGGGCCGGGTGCCATTCTGCATCTTACGAACATAGCCGGCGATTTTCGTGGACGAGCAAGGGCCCTATCTGTTGTATTCCGGTTAGCTCCTAAACGGGAGGACACGCCATGCGCAACAACATCCTGAAGAAACTCAGCATTGTGCTCAGTTCGACCGCGGTCTTACTGATGTGCACATCCGGACGTGTCGCCGCGCAGTCCCATGGTTCGCAATCAATCTATCTGCCGGACCCGACGCCGAGGCCTCCCGATCTGCATCGCGAGTATTCCGACGATCCGGTGCAGCGCGAGCGGCAGCAGCAACTTGCCAGGCTGAGAAATGCGCAGCTTCTGCAACAAGTAGTGCTTTCGACGAACTCGCTCTCGTTGCTGGCTCAGCAGTTGAAAGACGAAGTGGCCACTCACGATAAAGCCGCGCCCATGTCACAGGAAGCCATGAAGGCAGAAGAGATCGAGAAGCTGGCGAAGCGGGTCAAGGAAGCAATGAAGTCGCACTGAGACAGGAAGCATCGCGGACCATTCGCGGGACTGGGCAGGGGAGCAAGCAATGCAGAGCTCTAAGCAGCGATCAAGCTTGAGGAAGTTCGGCGGCCTGCTCATCGCGCTGTTGCTCGGTAGCAGCCTGGCCGCAGCTCAGGCCAGTCCACCGCAGGAGAAAACGCCGGATCAGCAAACCGCGCCGGCGCAAGCCGCGCCAACTGCGCCCCGAGCCGCGCAGCCCTCCGTGAAAGAATCCCCGAAGGAAGAGCAGCGCCAGGCCAAGCTGCTAGCCGACACCAACCATCTCTATGAGCTCGTTCAGCAATTGAAGGCAGAAGTTGCGAAGAGTAGCAAGGACACGCTGTCTCTCGAAGTGGTGAAAAAAGCCGCAGAGGTAGAGAAGCTGGCAAAGAGTTTGAAGGAGAGGATGAGAAGCGAGTAGTTAGTTACTCCCCGTTCTCGCGCCTGCGAACGACCAGTAACTAGGGTTTTGCTGCGGGACTTGCAGTCGAGCCCGACATCTTCTTGAACAGCGCATCGTTCGTCTCCTTATTCATCGAGCTTGCCTTGGCGAACTCTGTCTTAGCCTCATCTTTCCTGCCCATGGCTTGATAGAGCCGCGCCAATCGCCAGTGAGGCGCCACATCTTCGGGATTGAGCTCGATGGCCTTTCGGAATTCTGCCACCGCTTTCTCTTGTTCTCCGGTCTGCGAATAGACGATACCCAGATCACGATGGGCCAGTGCAGCGTCGGGACTGATAGCCGCGGCTTTCTCGAGAACGCTCCTGGCCTTCTGCAAATCCGTCAGCTCGATGTAGGAGTCGCCGAGATACTGCAGTGCCTGCACGTTCTGCGGATCATTTTCGATCTCGGCCTGAAACTCCCGGCTTGCTTCTTCAAATTGCTTCTGCTTCCACAGCAGGTAACCCAAACCAAAATGCACATTGGGTTCTTTGGGATTGGCTTTCGCGGCCATGCGAAACTGTTCCGTCGCGCCAGGAGTGTCGCCCTTCTCATCGAGCGCTTCTCCGGTGAGCATATCGGCCTCGGCGGACTCCGCACTTAAAGCGAGTATCTCTTTATCCACGTTCAAAACACAGTCGTATTGCTTGCTCCACATGCAGCTATGGGCGAGCGTAAGTCGCAGCGCAAGGTTTTGAGGATCCCTCTCGGCTGCCTGCTTCAAATATGGAACAGCCACCAGGTAGTCACCCATCCCGTAGTGGGCCATGCCGAGAAGCGTGATCAGGCGTGGATCTCCGGGATGCCGGCGAAGTTCTGCGGTGAACGGCTGAATCGATTCCTGAAAGTGATCGCCTTTAAACAGGGCCAGTCCCAGGTTCAACTCCAGGCCGGGCAGCGACGGTGCGAGAGCCAGTGCCTTGCGGTAAAACGAAACTGCTTCGTCATAGTGGTGCTGTCGAGCTTCCAGCAATCCCAGGTGGGCAAAGGCCTCTGCATCTTTGGGCTGCGCCTGGGCAATGGTTTGCCAAATCTGCTCCGCTTCCGCGTTGCGGCCCTGTTGCTCCAGGGCCAGCGCATCCTGCCGAGTGGGAGCCTGTGCCAGGGCGGAAAGTGTAATCGTCATGGTTGCAATGGTTGAGAATGCCCGCAACCACCTCTGGTAAATCCTTGCCAACGAACTGCCTCCGCGCTGCTTTCTCTATTAAGTTACGCGGGGGCATTCCACGGTGGCAACCTGCCCCAAAAAAGGAAAGCGCGGCAGGGGGTCGCCTGCCGCGCCAAGGAGTATAGGTGAGCTTAGAACACTAGTTTGCCGCCAAGTTCCAGCACGCGTGGATCGTACGTGTTGGTGGGCTTGCCGAAGTTCCCAGCACCGAAATTGGTGCCGAGATTGTTGAATTGCGTGTGGTTGAAGGTGTTGAACGACTCCGCCCGGAACTCGAAATGCGCGTATTCCTTGATCGCGAATGACTTGTAGAGCGAGGTGGAGAAGTTCAAGCGTCCCGGCGCGAGCACTGAATCCTTACCCGCGTTGCCGAAACCCTGGCTCGTGCTGCCGGCCCATGCTGGAAGTGGAGCCCTGAAGACGCTGGGATCAAACCAACCAGTTACCTTCTTGGGATACTTCACCTTGCCAACCAGGTCCGGACGATTGGTGTTTCCATCGCCCAACCCGATCGTGTCGTAGCCGATGCTGAGACCCGGGCCCTTGTCTTGAATGATGGTGCCCGACTCAGCGATGGCGGTTCCAGCAATTTCCCAGCCGCCGATTAGCGAATGGGTGAGCCCATTGCCATGCGAGAAGATGGGGAGCTTGTAGATGTAGTTCGCGCTCAGAATGTGACGACGGTCCAGGAGACCCGAGCCCTTGTCATACTTGAGGTTGTAGGGGTTGCTCACGCAGCAGTTGTTGTCGTCGCTGGTGATGTCGATTTCGTGAGAATAGGTGTAATCCAGTTCTCCACTCAGGCCCCAGCGGTTCTGTGCACGAATGCCAGTCTGGAAGCCGTTATAAGTCTGGTTGGATCCATTCTCCTGCTCGGCGATCTGCGCGTAACCTTGATAGTTGCGCAGCTGCTCCGCGTTCGGAATCGACGTCTTGGTAGGATTGGTCGGATTTGTGCCCGACTTGTTTTGAGGATCGCCCGCATTCGCGCGCGAATAGAGTTGATAGTCAGCACCGTATGCCGGGTTGGTGTTGACCAGCAGCGGTGTGTTGAGGGAATAGTTGTTGATCTGACGACGCACCGGCTGGTGCCATGCCAGGTTGCCAACGTATTGAATGACCCACACTACCGACGGCACTACTTCGCGTTGGAGACCCAAACTAAACTGCACAACACCTGGCGCAGGGTAATTGTTTGCCAGGGTGGTGATGCTCTGGTCGAAGTTTGGCGTGGCCGCGGTCGCACCTGTGCTCCAACTCGTGTGCGGGTCGGAGACGTAGACGTTGGTTGCCTTCGGATCGTTGTAGTACGGTTCATTGGCAGCGGCGTTGTAGATGTCGTTGCCTTGAACGCGTTCGTAGAACGAACCGATGCCGCCTCTCAGGATAGTCTTTCCATTCCCGAAGACGTCTTCAGAGAATCCAACACGAGGCTGATACGTTTTGTAGTCGTTGGTTACGAGCCCAACTGGATAGTGATTCTTTCCGGCGAACTGCATCCCGTTCAGATAGAACGATCCGCCATTCACTGCGGTCAGGCTGTTTGGGGAGAGCGATCCGTCCGGCAGCCAAGTGGGTGCCAGACTGGGAAGATAGGTGCGCGGATCGAAGTTGGCAAGAGCGTTGTTGCGCTCCCAGGCGTGCGGCAGGGCATCGTACCGAAGACCCAGCTGCAGTGTAAGCCGAGGAGTCACTCGCCAGTTGTCCATCGCATAGACTGAGACGGTCTGGTTTACATAGTGACGAATCGGAAGAGCCTGCGCCTGATCGTAGCTGCTCGCGATTCCGAGGAGCATATCCATCATCGAATCGTTGGTGTTCGATCCGAAGTTAAAGTTGCCACCCGGATCACCAAAGATCTGCTGATTCTTGGTGTAACGGTTATAGCCCAATCCAAATTTCATGGAGTGCTTACCGCTCGTGTAGGAGACGTCAAGCTTGGGCGAGTAGTCCTGCGCCGCGTTGTGCCACGGAGCAGAGCCCGGATTTTCGTTGGTGTTGTAAGGCGCCCCGAAGCTCACGTTGGGCAGGTTGGTTGAGCTGTTGGCGAAGTAGCGGCTCACACCCCACCCGGAAGGAATCAGCGAGTTCTTGCTGTTGGTGATGTTGATGACGTTGCCGTCGTAGTTGAAGCTTGCTTCGACCAGCAGGCTGGGGTTGATAGTTCCGCTCAGCTTGATAACCGCGCTGTTGGAAGGGTTGGAAAGCGTGCTGGAGATGGTGTTGTAGCTGGCGCCCGACCAGCCAAGCATCGGCTGCGCATAGGCCTGGGTGACGGAATCATGCAGGTAGTGACCCAGGATCTGCCACTTGTCGTTGATGCGGTGATCGATGCGGACGACGTCATCGCGAACATTGATCGGCTGTGTCGCCGACGAGATGATGTTGTCGTTCGACAGGTTCGGCTTGGGAATGACACCCGAGTTGAAGTAGAGCAGCGCGTTCGGATCAAACAGCGACGCGGGAATCACATTGCCGGGAAACGGCTGGCCCGGTGTGAGTCCCAGTGAGGCCAACTTCGCGTTGTAGGCGGGATCGCCGACCGATGGCACGAGCAGTGGCTTGGATTGGAATGCGGGTGCGACGTAGGTCAGGTTCTGACCCGCTACCGGGAAGTCAGCTGTGGGCAGCGTTTGCACTGAGTTCGGGCTGCTGCCCTGGATCAGTTTGCGCCACTCTTCGTTCCAGAAGAAGAAGGTCTTCTGGCGGTCTTTGTTGTACAAGCCAGGAATGGTGAGCGGACCGCCAACGTTGAATCCGAAGATGTTGTAATTCAGCTTCGTTCGCGGTGTAACTGGATTGGACTGCTTATTGAAGTAGCTGTTTGCGTCATAGGCCGTGTTGCGGTTGAACTCCCAGAGTTCGCCGTGGAAGTTGCGAGTGCCGCTCTTGATGGCCATGCTGATCGTGGCGCCGGAGGAGATACCATAATCCGGTGGATAGTTGCTGGTGAGCATTTCAAACTGGGCGATCGCATCCTGCGAAGGCATGATGTCAGATCCACCGGCGCCGCCGCGATCATCCGCTTCGCCGCCGTCGATCAGCCAGATGTTGTGAGCATGGCGAAGTCCATTCACGCTGATGAAGGAACTCGATGCCACCGAGGTTGGAGTATTGCTGTCAGGAAGTCCCGAACTGACGCCCAGGCCCAGAGTTGCCAGCGCGGTCAGGTTACGGTTCTCGGTCGCGATTTCGCTGATCTGTTGCGCGTCGATTAAGGTGCTCACGACGTTGGAGTCTGCCTGTACGACCAGCGCATTCGCAGAGACTGTTACAGTTTCGCTCGCGCCGCCGACCGTCATGGTTACGTCCTGCCGGAGGGTTTGAGAGATGTTGAGCACCAGGCCCTTGTTGACTGCCGTCTGGAATCCATTGGCTGTCACTTTCAGGTCGTAAGTACCAACGTTCAAGCCTGGAAAGCTGAATAGGCCGGCCGCGTTGGAGTCGGTGTTGCTGGTGAATCCTGTATCTGTCGCCGTGAGTGAGACGTGCGCGCCGGGAATGGAAGCGCCTGCGGGATCGAGCACCGTTCCCGTAATTTGAGAATTTTGCTGTGCGTATGCACCCGCGCATGCGAGTAAGAAAAACAGCGGCAACAGAAGATACCTGTTCCACGCTTGTTTGGTACGATTCATGCCTTGCCTCCTGAAATGCGTACAGTTTGTGAGATAGCTCGCCGGTCTCTGCCATTGAGCTCGTCGATTGTGCTGCGGCAGCGCTAAATGGTTTTAGCTCCGCGGTGGCAAACACTAAGTTGCGGGGGTATTGACTGTCAAGATTATTTTCGGCAGGTTGAGTAACCTGAACATTAGAAGTGCGGGGTTGCACTTATCTTGATGACACGATGAAAAAACCGTGTACACTAATCGATTTACTAGGTGTGCCCAGCCACGTATCCTTTTAGGGGCTCGACTTAGTAAGTTAGCGATATCAGAGTAGGTATGAGATCGTTCCCATGCAGCGTCTGGATGCCCGCACAGTGGAATATCCATATCTAAGGTCTGTTTGAGTGACCGATGGATGCGGCGCCTTGCCGCTTCACTTGCCGGGTGGGGAGCTGCGCCAGAATCCGAGACTGGGTCAGGTCTGCACTGGCTTGGCGAATCGGGATCACATTATCTGGAAGGGGCTTCCGTCGCTGGGGCGACTGGTCCAGCACAAACATGATTCTCCAGATTGCGATCACGGTCGCCACCCAGAGCCCGATCAGCCAGAGGAATATGTGCATCGGTAAAGTGTCTCCCGGGGGTAAGCAGATCTTGCCCGATGTATTCTAGACCGCGGCGGCAGATTTGTCGCCGCCTGATTTCTAGGCGACGATTGCGCCAGCCTAATTGAACGGAGCGGGTGTGGCCGGTTGCCGGGCTTGCAGCTTCTCAGCGCAAACATGCTTTGCTTCGAGATCGCGGCGTTCTGCAGGACTGCGGGGCTTGCCTAGAACCTTGAAGCAGTAGAGGCAGATGCCGACGAGGGCAAGAGGAGAGCGATCGTGGTGGGGTGCGATGCCAACAGGGGTTGCGGGACGGATCGGAATCATGGCTCACTCCTTCAATCAAGAGGTGGAAGTGAAACCTGGCCGGGGGATCGAACGCGTCGGTCGGTTTTTGGGGTAGAAGAGCCAACCCGTTGGGAGGCCTTCTGCTTCTTAGTATGCTCCAAAATCTTACCCCGTGGTGAGCGAAACAGCCACTTTCAGCCAGTTATTTCTCAGTTACCGTTAACACATCGCCGTTCTTTCGAAAACTCACACCGCCGAATGTCTCTCCCGAAGCGAGCGCTGTCCGAATTGCGTCCGCGTTGGCTCCGGCGGATCGCTCGGCAGCCCTAAAACTGCGTAGCGCCTGCAGTAAGGTTCCACTCGAAGGGAGGCGAAAGATCCACGGGATGTTCGTGGAGGTGAGCGCGCTGTCGTCAGAAAGCGACAAGACCGGGACGAAGCACTTCACCGCCAGCTGCTCGGCTAAGTGGCTTGAGGGCCGGTCAAGCGCGATCACCCCGATCGCTTTCTGATTCATCAGGCCATCCACGAGCAGTGCGGAAGCCTTTCCCCAGGAGCCTTCGGTAGGAATCGCGACCAGTTCGAGCGGGGAGTCTGACTGAGATTGGAGATATCCCTGAACCTCGGGCGAGCGAACCGCCCGATCCGCCTCAGGTCCAAAGACAAGAACTCGCGCTTTCGCAAGCCTGGTAGACAGGTGAGGACCGAAGAAGCCGACCTCATCCCTGCCGATACGAGCATAGGGAACGGTCTCGGGAGTTTCGTCCTGTACGGAGGTCCGGGAGGGCTGTGAAGGAGTGGCGTTTGCCTTTTCGACACTCGCGATCCGATACTCGATTTTGCCCGCGTGCACCTTGCCCAGATACATCGGCGCCACGTTCTTGCTGCTCGGGTCAAACCGCATCCCGCCGGTCACGCCTTCATAGGATTCAAGGTCGGCAAGTGCGTCGTGAATCCGTGCTCGATTCAGTCCCGCCCGGCAGATCGAATCGAGCAGCGCCCGCATCGCATCGTACGACAACGCTGCAAACTGCTCCGGAGATTCCTTAAACCGGGCCTGATAGTCAACGTTGAATCGGAGCCACTTTGGATCGGTTCGAGTCGGATCGTACGGGAAGACGGCTTCGAGCCCTTCCGCGGCCGGCCCGGCCTCACGCAGCAACTCCTCTCCCAATGCCCGGTGGCTGCCAAACACCCGCTGCTTCATCCCGAGTTCTGCCATTTGCTTGAGGATGTTGGCTGCGGGAATCTGGTCGGTCCAAAGCAGAATGCCGTCCGCATGGGAATCCTGAATCACGCGCAGTTCGTGGCGATAGTCGGTGTCGCCCGGTCTGAACTTCTGTTCAATCACCACGGGGTGGCCGAGCCGTCGCGAAGCATCGCGGAACTTTGGAACGCCGAATCGACCGTACCGGTTGTTGACGCGCAGGATGGCCATCCGCTTGAGGCCGAGATCGCCATAGATGTGTCGCGCGAGTACCTGACTCTGCACGCGGTCGTCCTGAAGATCGGTCCAGTACCACGGGATGTAGGTCTCGGGAATGGTCGGATCGGTGGACGCGGAATTGACGATTGGCACCTCCGCGCGCAACGCTACTCGCAGCATGATGTGAGTTGACTCCGAGCTGATGGATCCAAAGATCGCCCACACATGTTCGTCGTAGACCATCTTGATCACTTCGTTGGAAGCTGATCCCCAGATCGACGGTTCGGTGGGCCGTTCGGCGCCGTACACCTGCCCGGCCTGCCAGTTATCGTAGTCATTGTGAATCATCAGCCGGAAGGGTTTGCCGCCATAACCTCCGCCGGCGTTTGCCTGCTCTATGGCAAGCTGCGCACCCTGCAGCATCCTGCGGCCAAACTCCGCGTCGGAGCTCTTTTCAAGAGGACCAAGGAAACCGATGCGAATCTCGGACAGGCTGTTCGGGTCTGGATCGGGGATGTCGCGCGCCGCGCCGGAGTAGATGTTTGGCACCAGGTAATGCTTGTAGTACGGATCCGCGAACTTGGAATACGGACGGAGGTCATCCGGTTCTCCGGCGTACGGGGTGACGGTTCGCATTGCCGGCGGCCCCGGAGGGTGTGCGCCACAGGAACACTGGAAAACCGCAGAACTCTGCGACGGGGTCGGCGCGGCAGACTGAGCGCACGCCGCGAGCACAAGCAGGGGCGCCAACCCAGCGGCAAAGATTTCCAGCAAGGGACTGTGACGCATTCTGACTCCTACTTGCTCTTCTTGAACATCGCTATCGCTTCAATCTCGACCAGCAGTTCGGGCCGGCAAAGCTTAGCCTGAATGCCGGTGGACGCGGGCACGGGGTTGAGACCCTGTTGGTGAAAGAACGCCGTGCGCTCCTCGTTGAACTCGGCATAGTCGCGATCGATGTCGCGCAGATAGCAGGACGTTCTCACGATGTCGTGCCATGTAGCGCCCTCGGCAGCCAGGAGTGCGGTGATGTTCTCAAACGTGCGGCGGCACTGCGCGCGAAAATCTCCGATGTGAATCGACACGCCCTGCTCATCGATGCTGGCCGTACCGGAGATCAGCAGGACTACGATGTTGCCCAGATCCAGGCGCATGCCGCGCGAGAACGAGCTCGGCTTGGCGTAGTCGTACGCTTCATTCAATACATTAAGGTTGGTGATCGCGCGTTTCTCGATCGGTGCCTTCGATATTTCCTGAATCGATTCATTCAGTAACTGCATGACAGACATGTTGCCTCCTAGTGTTGATGAATTCCGTGACTAAGGCCCTTGGCTGTGGCCACCCACACGTCGTCGCCCTGAAAATCAATACCGAGAACGTAGTTGTGAGCCGGGGCCGTGGTGACTGCGACGGGCGAGATGGTTCCCGCCGCGTCGCGCGTGTACATTTCAGGTTTTCCGGTCGTCAGAGCAGGCCGGTATACGGCCCAGTTCGCGCCGTCGTAGTAGGCCAGACCCTTATCGGTGCAGAACCAGGCTCGCTTCGCGTCCAGAGCTTTGATCTGGTTGGTAAAGTTCGACGGCAAGCCACTATCTTTGACCATGAAGTTCTGCCAGTTCCGACCGTCATAGCGGCTGTCCCCGAAGTAAGTCGCGACCCAGAGCGTCTTATCGACATAGCTCACGGAGGTCGTAATCTCGTGAATCAATCCCTGATCTTTGAACAGCACCACTTCGTTCTCGCCGTCGGGATCGTTGTAGTCCTTCCAATGCTCGGTCTTGACGTCATACTCCAGTACGCCGCCGCCCCAGACCGCGTAGTACACCTTGTCTTCTGCCGGGCTGACGGCGTAGGTCCAGATTTCTCCCATGGGAGTGTTGCGCTCGTTGAATAAGCTCCAGTCGCCGGTACGAATGTTGAGGCGACTGGCGCCCGCGGCCGTGGCCGTCCATACGAATTCACCCTGCACGCCAACACCGTAAACAACGTCATTGGATAGCCCGGAGTTGATCTGTGTGAAGGTATCAATGCGTCCACCGGAGACGCGGCTCAAGCCGCCCATGGTGGCCACCCACAGATCTCCGGTTCGCTTGTCGAGCGCCAGCGAAAGCACCGCGCGATGCGCTAGTCCATCCCTGGTGTTGAAGACCTTCCACGTTCCCGATTCAAACAGCGCCAGCCCGTCCTCGGTTCCAGCCCACACTCGCAAACCATCCACCAGAACGCAAAACACGTGATTGTCGGGCAGGCCGTTCGCCGTGGTGTAGTTCTCCCAGCGAAAGCGAGGCAGGCCCGAAGCTTCGGACTTGGCGGGCACGCTGACCCTCGGCTTTGCTGCCGCGTAGACCTGCATGCAACACAGCGACAGAATCGAAACGATCCAAATGTGCCTCTTCATAAAGTCCTCAGGTACTCGATGAGGTCGTTCAACTCATCCTTGGCGAGATCGTTGGTCACTCCGTGCGTGTCGTGCGGATTGAAGACCGTCCATATCTCTTCGAGGGAACGAGCGGAGCCGTCGTGCAGATAGGGAGCCGTGAGCGCGACATTGGTCAAGTTGCGGCGTGTCGACCACCGGGGAACGATCGGTTGGCTTGCCTGATCCCACATCGAATGACTTCTGGTTGGTGTACTTGCGGCCGCTATGGCAAAAGGCACACTGGTTTTGCTGAGGGATCGGGTTACCGCGCTTGTCTTTCACTCTGCGCGAAGATGGCCTTGCCACGCTCCTGCGCCGGTGTTAACGCGCCCAGCGCGAGCCGCGATCGATTCGGCCGCAGAGGCAGGCTGCGGACGAAGAGCACGATGTCGGCAAGCTCTTGAGGGCTGTAGCTCTGCGACCGATAGAAGTACTTTTCGGTACGAGGGCCACACTCCGTCGGCAGATTTGGATTGCCGCCGTTCCACTTGAACGGCTCCGTGTCCCGGATATCTTCAAGCAGCCGATTATCAACGATGTCTTTGCCAAATCCATCCGGCTCCAGATCCCAAGTCAGGCCATCGAAGGTGTAGTCGATGTGACAGTTGGCGCAACTGAATTGGCCTTGGAATGCAAACCGCGAGCTATCAAAGAGCTGTTCGCCCTGACGCAGTGCGGTAAGTTTTCGCGAGCCGCCGAGGTCGAGGGTAGTTGCCACCTTATTGGTCACCGTATCGATGACGGCCAGCGTGTCGTCCATGCGATTGGCGACATAGAGGCGTTTGCCGTCTGGGGAGAGGAGCAGGCCGCGGGGGTTGTGTCCCACCGGGATACGCGCACTCACATAGTGACTCGCAGCGGAGAGGTCGTTGATGAATGGGTCCCGATGTTGCCGGGAGTAGGTCAGCAGTTTCCTGGTATCGATTGCCGTGACAATATCTGACCCCGCCGAAGCGACATAGATGCGATCTGGTGAAAGTGCGATCCCATAGGGTAGTGAGTAATAGCGGTCCAACTCATCGAGCGGCACCTGCACAGGCGCGCCGACCGCCGAGCCGAAGAGCGTGAGCGAATAGCCGAAGACGAAACCATGCTCCACGTGAGCGAGGGGCACCAGGTTCTTCGGGCGCATCTGGGCGACGACTCCGAACCTGCCGTCGGCCGACAACGCTACGTGGAACATGCCCGCGACATTGTTAAGCGGCAGACGATCGACTACCGTCTGGCGCGCAGTATCGATGACCGTAATCTCTGACTCTGGCGGCGTGCGCGATTCGGCAATGCGTGGATAAACGTGCGTGCAGTAGATACGTGTTCCATCGGGAGAAAGAGCGAGGTAACTCGCTCCCCGTCCTGCGCTCAGCCGTTTGATTTCGTGACCGGTAGCCGCCTCAATCAGAGAGATGTCATTGCTCACCCGGTTGGCTACGTATAAGGTCTTTCCCGACCGATCGAGCACCACGCTGATGGGCTCCCAGCCGGTTGCGAACTCCTCGCTTCTAGAGGAATCCTTCACGTTGATGACGCTGACGGTGTCATCCCACGAATTTGCGACATACACCCGTGCTCCGTCCGGAGAAACGGCGAGGCCGCGTGGAATATGCCCAACAGCAATGCGGTTCTTGACGACGCCGGTAGCGGAGTTCAGCACCAGGAGCTGGTCGCTTCGTTCGCAGACCACGTAGAGCGAGCGTCCATCGGGTGAAAACGCCATCTCCGACGGTGACAGGTACTGCGGCTCAGACGGGGCACTCGGGCCGGCGGCTCGCACCTGCATGCGAGCGCAGTACGCGACCATCAGCAGCACGGTGGCTGCTCCGATCGCTAATAACTGGGTGAGTTTCGCTCTCACTCCGGTTCCTCCACCGTGAGCACTCGATCGTCCGCAAGATCTGTGAGCACTTGCTGCTTGCCGCTCGGCCAGTGCACTGTAAGTTTGTCGACGGTATCGGCCGATCCGAGTCCGAAATGCAGCCGGCCATCATCCTGGGAGAGATAGCCCGAGGCAGCGACGCGTTCGGCAGTCTGCGTTCTCCCCGCCGCCGTCAGTTCGAAGTGCGCTCCGATACCGTCGCGGTTACTCTTTGTGCCCCGCAGTTTTAAAGAGATCCAGTGCTGCTTGTTCACAGTGACGTTATGCAGCAGCGTGCCGGGCGTATCTAGATTCACGACATAGGCGTCCACCTTACCGTCATTGTCGTAGTCGGCGAAGCAGCCGCCGCGGGCTACCGTCTTCACATCGAGAACGGAACCGCCACGTTCTCGACACGTCTTCGAACTTGCCTTGGCCCAGGTTGCGAAAGAGCGAGTGCTCCTGCGGAACCATGTGAATCAGTCCGCCATGGAAGGCGAGAATGTCGAGCCAGCCATCGTTATCGAAGTCGTAGGCGCCGGTCGCCCAGCTGGTGTACTGCGCCTCGGCCTGCGAGAGCCCCGCCGTGGTGCTGATGTCATCGAATCGCATCTGGCCGGTGTTGTGCATCAGCCGGTTATATTTTGAGTCGGTCACCCACAGGTCCATCTTCCCGTTGCCTTCAAGGTCTGCGAAGACCGGACCCATGGACGAAGTCGCCTCACCGTTTTGCCCGTAGGCTACCTCCGCATCCACCGCCATTTCGGTGAAGGTGCCGTTGTGGTTGTTGTGAAAGAGGAAGTTCTCTGTCTTATCGTTCGACACGTAGATGTCAGGCCAACCATCGCTGTCGAAATCCGCGGAGGTCACACCCATCGTCCGGCCGATGAACGCGCTGACTCCGGATGTATCGCTTACATCGCTGAAGGTGCCGTCACAGTTGTTGTGATAGAGAACGTTGGTGTCGCCTTCATAGTCCAGCGGCCCGGGGTAGTTATCCGCGGCATAGTAGTTGCGGTAAGTGGGATCGAACTTCACGTACCGGCCGATGAAGAGGTCGAGGCAGCCGTCCTTGTCGTAGTCCAGCCAGGTGGAGCTGATGGACCAGCGGTCTACCTTGATGCCGGCGCGCGCTGTTACGTCAGTGAAGGTGCCATCGCCGTTGTTGTGGTATAGCACCAGGCGGCCATACCCGGTCACCAGCAGATCGGTAAATCCGTCGTTGTCGAAGTCTGCCGCAGAGACTGCGATCGAATACATGTCCGGTGCGACTCCCGCCTTTTTCGTTACATCGGTAAAGGTGCCGTCGCCGTTGTTCCGATAGAGGTGGTTGTGAGGCGCATCCTGTGGCTTGTTCTTGAGCGGATAGGGATGCATGCTGTCATCGAGGGGCTTGCCGCTGGCGATGTAGAGGTCAGGACGACCGTCGTTGTTGTAGTCAAACCAGACGCATCCGCCGCCAGTTGCTTCAAGCAGCGAACCCAACTGGCGCGAGCCGATGCTGTGCCGAAAGTCGATGCCGGAGGATGCCGTCGCGTCTTCGAACCGGATCGGCGAAGCAGGCGCGCTTGCGGCTGCGGTCTTCGATTTGGCCGAGGGTGCGACCGCGGCTTTGGGAGTTGCGGCCTGTTGCAAAGCGAGCAGGTGTGCCGGTCGCGGAGCCTCGGGCAGCGGAACGGCCTGGGAATGCAAGGAAATCGGAAGCAGTATCAAGCCGAGCAGGGCGGTGAACATTTCAGTGTTCTCCTGGGGTAGCGGCATCCCGGACGGAGCCCGCAAGGTTGGTAGGTTCTGTCGAGCGCAGCAGCACCGCTGGAACGGCATTTTCCGGTGCGCGCTCCGGCCCCGCATGGCAGCCCACGCAGATCCGCTGCTCACCTCCACGCGCCCACATCCAGCCTTGCTGTCTGCGGAGGACCTTCCCATTCGCATCCAGCAGTTCGAAGCGAAGCGGCCGGTCTCCGGGCACCTGCAGGAAGAACGATCCATCCTTCTCCACGTCGGAGAGTCCGAGAATTGTGGGGGCGCCGTTTGGATCAAGGGAGGTTACTCGAACCTTCACAATCGCGCGTGCGTCGATCGAACCATCCCGGCTGATCGCCGCATTCAGAGCCAGCAGGTTTGAGGTCTTCCAATCGTGCAGGGCGGAGGGATGCCGGTTTGGCACGGCACGAGCCTTGAACGCGACCGGCTCGACCAATTGGCTGCCCGTCTGCGCGAGGGCGGTCTTCAAGGCTGTTCCGCCGATCGTCCATTGTTTGAGCGAGTAGTCGGTATGTTCCCGCGAGGAGAGCAGAAGCTTTCCAACTTCCAGTTCTGCAATCCCGCCAGCGAAGTCGCCTAACGGCACGGTCACCGGCACCTCCTCGGCACGCGCGGACGTGAACCGCGCCAGTCCCGCTCGGCTTGTAGCGCCGGCCATCCGTGAGAAGAGAATGTCACCGTCGCTGAGCTGTGTTCCGGAGAAGCGCGATTTGCCGTGATCGCAGCGATACGCTTCGACGCCGCTTCCATCGGAGTACACGGTGTACAACTCGGCCTTCTCAGTGTTTCCGAGTGGAAATCCGGCCGAGAACAGAATGCGTCCGTCGCGCAACACATCATTGGGAAGAAAATTGCCAGGCGCATACGAAAGGGTGGAAACATGGGTGCCGTCGAGGTTCGAAGTTTGTAACCGCAGCTGACCATTTACCTTTTCGGCGAAGACCATGCGGCCTTCAGGGAGATAAAGGGGTCGAACACAGTCTCCGGCACATGTGACCACCCGACGCGGCGAAGACCCGGTCAACTTCCATTCGTAAATCTGCCAGGGATCGTCTGCGGTTTGTTTGCCGGCGAAGAGCACAGCCTTGGCATCGAAGGAAACATCCCCGTCCGCAGTCGCCGCAAAGCCAGGCACCAGCGGATGCCGCCCGTTCCGGTCCTGGACCATCAGCGTTGCGCCGTCAGGAAACCGCTCGGCCCCTTTGAGCCACGCCAGGGCATTGAAGGTCTTCGCCTGGGTGTACAGAAAATTCGTAGACTGCTCCGAAGCTGCCGCATTGTTCATTGGCGCGATCAGGACGCGACTCATCAGCACCAAACCAAGCAAGCAGGCCGTGAGCAGGGGCAGATACCGCATTCAGGACCACCCCGCCAGGCTTCCGGCTTCGCTCGCCATGCAGTCTTCGCGCCACGCGATCAGCGGGGTCAACTCGGCCATCATCGAGCGAAAGAGCGGGAAGGTGAGCGACTGTTCGCCATCGCTGAAGGCGTGATCCGGGTCAGGGTGTACTTCGACGATCATGCCATCCGCGCCCACCGCAATCCCTGCACGGGCGAGCGCGGGGAGCAGTTCGCGAACGCCTCCCGCATGGCTTGGATCAACGATCACCGGCAGGTGAGAGAAGGAGCGAAGCACCGGCACGGCGGAGATGTCGAGTGTGTTGCGGGTCGCGGTTTCAAAGGTCCGAATGCCGCGTTCGCAGAGAATCACATCCGGATTTCCGCAGGCCAGAATGATCTCTGCCGAGGCCAGCAGGTCTTCCACGCGGGCCGTCAATCCGCGCTTCAGCAGAACAGGCTTGCCGCAACGCCCCACCGCCTCGAGCAGGGAGGAGTTCTCCATGTTGCGCGAGCCGATCTGCAGAATGTCCGCATATTCGGCAATCAGATCTACGTCGGTCTCGGACATCGCCTCGGTCACCACCGCTAGCCCAGTGAGCCGTCTCGCCTTCGCCAGGATCTTCAGTCCCTCCAGCCCCAGTCCTTGAAAGGAATAAGGCGAGGAACGCGGCTTGAAGGCACCTCCGCGCAGGATCGTCGCTCCAGCCTCGCGGACTGCAACAGCGGTCTCCAGCGTCTGGCGTTCACTCTCGACGGAGCAGGGACCGGCCATCACCACGAATTCCGGGCCGCCGATCTCAGCGTCCAACACGCGAATCGTGGTCCTGCTTTGCAGTGCAGTGCGCTTGACCAGCTTGAATTGGCCAAATTGGCGGTCCCAGTGACTGTTCAAAGTGCGCCACACTCCTGGTTTCTTAGGCAGGCTTAACAATAGAGAGAGAGAAACCGAAAACTGGTGACCGAGATCACATTGTTTTGTGAGCGGCCACACGATCCAAAGTTGTAGGTTCGGCGCAGGGCTCGCGGGCGACACGAGCGCTGAGGGGAAGCAGACTGTCCGTGTTTTCCACGGCTTTGCCCGTGCGAGCGCTCTTGTTGGGCGCGCCTCAGAATCGTAGGATCGAAGTGTGATTTGCGGGGCTTGTAGGGTGTGCCGTTGGCCGGGATGCGCGAACCCGCGGACGACTCTATGAGCTGACACAAAGTGGAAAGGATGAGAGGAATGGCGCGGGAGAAGTCGTTTGTCCCATCGCGACGGTTTACCTTGGCCCTGGACCTGGCCACCGCGCTACATGGAGACCAAAAGCGCAAGACTGGCGACCCCTACATTGCTCACCTGCTGGAGGTCTGTGCCTGCGTGCTGCAGGGCGGAGGCGATGAGGATCAGGCGATTGCCGCGCTGCTCCATGACGGGCCTGAAAAAGCCGGCGGCCGCTCCACGTTGCGGACCATACTGCACATCTTCGGCGAACCCGTTGCCCACATGGTAATGGACTGCAGTGACTCCTATGAAGGAGAAGTGAAAGGCAGTTGGAAGGAGCGAAAACAGGCGCAGATCGAGCGCTTTCGTACCAGCGCCCTTCCTGAGTCCTGCCTGGTCTATGCAGCCGACAAGTTGTCGATTACTCGTGAGATCTCCCGCCGCCTTCGCAGCGAAGGCCCGGTTGCCTGGACGCGCTACCGGGGCGGCCGGGAGGGCTATTTGAAATACCTGCGGTCGATGTACGACGCCTTTCTCAAGCGAGCCGGCACCAACCTGGTCATGCAGGAACTGGACCGTACTCTGACTGAGTTCGAACGCAGCCCTGGTGCTTGAAGCGCTTCGAGCAGAGTTAGGCGATTCTCAACCGCCGCTTTACTTCCGCAATCGAAAGGTCCCTCCACGAACTGGTGTAGTGGTCGGTCGTGCAAAGGCTGCGACTGTGCATTCGATCCACATACAGCGTTCCTGCAAGGTGATCTGACTCATGCTGCAGGATGCGAGCATACCAGCCATTTGCGCGAAGCACCTGCGGCTCTCCTCGATGATCCAGGCACTCCACGCGTACCTGTCGCGCACGGGGCACCAGGGCAACGAGCCCCGCGAGACTAAGGCAGCCCTCAAAGAATTCGACATTGGCATTGGACTCCAGCGTCACCACCGGGTTGATGATCACCTGAAACGGCACCGGCAACCGTTCTCGTTCGGCTACCTGGGCCCGGGTCAATGCCGCGGAATATTCTGCCTTGTCTTCAATCACAGCCAGTGAAAGCGGCAATCCGATCTGGGGGGCAGCTAATCCAACTCCGGGAGCCGCGTGCATGGTTTCGCGCATTCGCTCAATCAGCTTCTGAATCTCGGTGGAGAGAATCTCCGGGCGAGTCAGAGTGCGCGTCACTTGTCGGAGAACAGGATCGCCTATGGTCGTAATGGGTTGGGTCATACGGTGTGTCACCAGAGTACTGAAGTCCGACATTGACGGGCGACCATGGTTGGACTAGAGTCTAACTTATGAGCACGGGTCTACCTTCGTTGCGCGAAAAGCAAAAGCAGCAGACCCGTCTCGCGATCATCCGTAAGGCCTTCGAGCTATTTGGAAAGCAAGGGTATGCGGCGGTCTCGGTAGAACTCATCTGCGAAGCGGTGGGCATTTCCCGCGCGACTTTTTTCAACTACTTTCCGCAGAAAGATCTGATCCTTCGCGAGATCGCTCGTTCGCGGGTGGAGAAGCTGAAGTCAATTGTGGCGCGGTTCGCCGCCGGCGGGAACAAGGTCAGCTTCCCTGACATTGTTTCGTTGTTCCTGGAGATCGCCGAAGAAAACGCCCGCATCACGGCGGGATCGCGGCGCCTCATTCTCGAACTCTGGTTTCGCCAGATCGCGCATGGCCCCATGATGGAGAGCCGCGAAGAGGCTCTGACAGCGCTGGTGGGCGTCATCGAACGCATTCCGCGACGCAAGCAGGCCACGCCGCGACTGATTGCGGAGACGCTCTTCGCTATCTACATGGCCACCATGCTCGAGTGGCTCATACGCGAGCAGGAGCCCGCGGTCTGGCTTTCGCAGACCATGCGCGAACGCCTCGAAGTGGCCGTGAAAGGAATGGCATGAAGCGGAAGTGGATCTTCGGCGTGCTCGCGCTGGCGCTGCTGGCGGTGGCTCTTCTGTTTCATCCCTGGACCAAGGGGCGGGGCGGCGCGATCTACTCAGGAACGGTGGAGACTCGCGAAATTCAGATCGGGTCAAAGATTGGCGGCCGGGTTCTGCAGGTCGCGGTGGAGGAAGGGCAGCGAGTGGCCGCGGGCACGCTCCTGGTGCGATTTGAATGTGAAGAACTGAAGGCGCAGCGCGCGCAGGCAGCGTCGAAGGTCGAACAGGCGCGTGCCGATCTGCGGCGTCTCGAACACGGGTATCGTCCGGAAGAGATCGCGCAGGCGGAAGCGACGGTACAGGAACAGCGCTCAATGTACGAAGCGGCAAAAAGTGGTGCGCGTCCGCAGGAGTTGCAGCAGGCGCAGGCAGAGTACGAGGCGGCGCAGGCCGACGCCGTCAACGCGGAGACGACCTTTCGCCGCTACGAACAACTAGTCCGTACCGACACCATCTCGCGCCAGCAGTTCGACGATGCCAAGTCCAAACGCGATGCCAGCCAGCAGAAGGCCGAGTCCGCGCACCAGCGCCTCGCGCTGTTGCAGGCCGGAACACGGGCCGAGGACGTGCAGGCCGCGCAGGGCCGCTTTCGGCAGGCCGAGGCTGCGGCTGCCCTTGCGCATCGAGGCTACCGTCGCGAAGACATCGACGCAGCCCGCAGCCGCCTCGCCGAGGCTAGCCAGCAGGTGGAGGAACTCGATGTGCGTCTGAAGGAAGCCGAGCTCGTCGCGCCCGCCAATGGCGTGGTTGAGGTCGTGAGCGTGCGGCCCGGAGATCTGGTCGCACCCGGCCGTGTGGTGGTCTCCATGCTTGAAGACTCGCAGTTGTGGGTCAAGGTCTACGTGCCGGAGACCGAACTCGGCACAGTCAAGGTGGGCCAGTCCGCATCCGTCGAGGTGGACGCCTTTCCGTCGCGCCAGTTCGCCAGTCATGTAGAGCAGATCGCGGCGCAAGCGGAGTTTCTGCCCCGCAACGTGCAGGCCCGCGATGACCGCGAACACCAGGTCTTCGGAGTAAAGGTGCGGGTTGAGAATCCCGAGGGTGTGCTCAAGTCCGGCATGGCCGCAACCGTGAGGCTGCAGTGACCGCGGTCATTACGGCCGAGCACCTGACGATTCGCTTCGGCAGCTTTACTGCGGTTAACGATGTGAGTTTCAGCGTGAACCGCGGCGAGGTATTCGGCTTCCTTGGCCCGAATGGTTCGGGCAAGACCACCATCATCAAAGCTCTGTGCGGACTGCTCACACCCAGTGAGGGAACCGGGACCATTCTCGGTATGGACATCCGCAAGCACGCAGCCGACATTAAGCGCCATGTCGGTTACATGTCGCAGAAATTCGGGCTGTACGAAGATCTGACGGTTGCGGAGAACCTCAGCTTTTACTCCGGCGTGTACGGGATTACCGGCGATCGGGCGAAACAACGGCGGGAAGAGATCATGGCCCTGACCGGTATCGAGCCCTACCTAAACCGTCGTGCGAGCCTGCTGTCTGGCGGATGGCGACAACGGCTTGCGCTTGGTTGCGCGATCATCCATTCGCCGGAAGTCGTCTTCCTCGATGAACCGACCGCGGGTATCGATCCCGTGGCGCGGCGAGCGCTTTGGGACCTGCTCTTCCGTCTCTCCGCGGAGGGCGTCACCTTCTTCGTCACCACGCACTATATGGATGAAGCGGAACGTTGCGGGCGCGTCGGCTACATCTATCTCTCAAAACTGGTGGCCATGGGGTCCATCCCGGAGCTGCAACGTCTGCCGGAGGCCAATCCGCCCGGCACTACGCGGCTGCAGATCGAGACCGACGATGCCTCTGCCATGCTGGGCCCCTTGCGCGAACTGCGTGGCGTTCGCGAGGCGACTATCTTCGGTCGTGCCATTCACGCCTTGGTGGAGACGAATCAGATCGAAGCGCTGCAGTCTCGCTTTCCCCAGGCCAAGGTCCAGGCGATTGTGCCGTCACTTGAAGATGTCTTCGTGACCCTGACCTACCAGATCATGGAGTCGGCGAAATGAATGCGCTCTTCTACGGGCTTGGTCCGGTCTGCCGCAAGGAGTTCACACACATTGTGCGCGACCCCGGCACACTCTTCTTTGCGCTGGTGATCCCGCTCATCCAGCTATTCCTCTTCGGCTTCGCCGTGGATACCAACGTGCGCCAGATTCCCACGGTGGTGCTCGACGAGTCGCACACGCAGGAGAGTCGGCACCTGCTTGACAGCTTCGCAGCCTCAGACGTTTTTAAAATTACCTCGACGGTCCAATCTGATCAGGAACTATACGCGACCATGCGTCGAGGCAAAGCACGCGTCGCCATCAAAATTCCTTATGACTATGCGCGAAGTCTGCAGAATGGAACGACGGCCACCGTCCTGGTGATGATTGACGGCTCCGATTCCACAGTGGCTGGCCAGGCAGTCAACGCGTCCACAGGCGTCACGCTCGAACAGTCGCTGATCCAGATTGTGGGCAATTCAAAGATGCCGATCGAGGCTCGACCCTCGGTGCTCTACAACCCCAGTACGCGGTCCGCGAATTTCTTTGTCCCTGGGCTGATCGCCATCCTGCTGCAAGTCATGATCATCCTGCTCATCGCACTGAGCCTGGTACGCGAACGCGAACGTGGCACGCTCGAACAACTGACTATGACGCCGGTCGCTCCCCTTGGTCTGATGGTCGGCAAGATGATTCCGTATGGCGTGCTCGCGTTCGGCGAACTCTGCCTGATCGTGACCATCATGCGTGTCGTCTTCCAGGTGCCGATCCACGGCAGCGTCCTCGTGCTGCTGCTCATGTCACTGCCGTTTCTGCTCACCGTATTAGGAATCGGCCTGCTCATCAGCACCCGGGCACGAACCCAGGCAGAGGCCTTTCAACTCTCCATGGGGACGGTGTTGCCCTCCGTGTTTCTCTCCGGCTACATCTTCCTGATTGAGACCATGCCGCCGTTCTTTCGCGGAGTGAGCCGAGTGATCCCCGCGACCTACTACATCCGGATTCTGCGGGGAATCATCCTGCGAGGCGCGGCCTTCACTGATCTATGGGTGAATGCGCTCGTCCTCACTCTGATGGGCACGGCAGCCATTCTGCTCGCGGCGCGGCAGTTCGTGCGTCAAAGCCGCGGTTGACTCGGCTCCCTGGCTCGGCCCCCGGCTCTCCCGCACAACGAGTGGCAGCCTCGCGGTAAGTTCCTGAATCACATAGCTGTCACTTGAGATAGGGGCGGTTTAGATGGCCAAGAAAACGCGAACCAAGTCGGCATCCGATGCGGTGGATGAACAGCTAGCACGATACCGCGAGATGCGGGACTTTAAAGTTACAGCCGAGCCAAGCGGCCAACCCGAGAGCAAAGCCACTGCCCAAACGCAGGGTCTCCCCTTCGTGATTCAGAAGCACGCAGCGACGCGGCTTCACTATGACTTTCGGCTGGGCTGGAACGGCGTGCTCAAAAGCTGGGCCGTGACCAAGGGGCCGAGCTATGTCACCAGCGACAAGCGACTCGCGGTGCAGGTGGAAGATCACCCGATGGAGTACGGCGGCTTTGAAGGAACCATTCCGAAAGGGCAGTACGGCGGCGGAACCGTCATGCTCTGGGATGAAGGAACGTGGGAGCCTCTGGGGGACGCGGATGAGGGTCTGCGCCGCGGCAATCTCAAGTTCACGCTGCAAGGTCGGAAGCTTCAGGGCAAGTGGGTGCTGGTGCGAATGGGTGGCCGCGCCGCAAACGAGAGTAAGCCCAACTGGCTGCTGATCAAAGAGCACGACGAGTTTGAACGCACTGCCGACGATCCCGCCATTACAGAGGAGAGGCCGGAGAGCGTGATCACCGGACGCGACCTCGAAGCCATTGCGCATGCTGAAGATCATGTATGGAATTCGAACGGGCCTGTGAATCAGGACACGCGATCGAGTGGCGACAAGCCAACCAAGTCGCACCCCCCGCCGCTCCATGCCGAGCCCGCCGAGTTGCCAAAAGAAGTGCAAGCGGACCTGAAAGACCTGCCCAAAGAATCTCTGCCAAAATTTCTTTCGCCGCAGCTTGCCTCGCAATCTGCCACTCCGCCTTCGGGCCAGGACTGGATCCACGAATTGAAACTCGATGGCTACCGAATGCAGGCTCATATCGAGGCTCCGAAGCGTGGAAGTAAGTCCGGGCTACAGGTGAAGTTATTCACCCGCAGCGGCCTCGACTGGACGGCACGCATGGCTGCCGTTGCGGAGGACCTCAAGGGACTACCGGTTGAGAGCGCGATCCTGGATGGAGAAGTCGTGGTGCTGGACGAATCGGGGGTGAGCAGCTTCGCCGAATTGCAGGCGGCATTTCAGGATGGCGAAGCCAAACACTTCACCTACTTCGTCTTCGACCTGCTTCATCTGAATGGCCGCAATCTGCGCGGACTGCCCTTGAGCCGCCGCAAAGAATTGCTGCGCGGCGTGGTGCCGGCCGGCTCCGCTGGCGAGATCGTTCACTACAGCGACCACATCAGCGGCAGTGGAGACGAGATGTTCGCGCAAGCATGCAAGTTGGGGGCAGAGGGTGTCGTCTCCAAGCTTGCCACCAGCACTTACACGTCTGGGCGCACGCGCAGCTGGGTCAAGGTGAAATGCGTTCGTCAGCAGGAATTCGTTATCGGCGGTTACACGTTGCCGACCAATGGCAGCGCGGGCGTGGGTGCACTCCTGCTCGGTTACTACGAAGGTGGAAAGCTTCACTATGCGGGACGCACGGGCACTGGCTTCACCCATAAAACGTCCGCAGTGATCCGCAAGCAACTCGAAGCGATCAAGCGCAAGGAGTCGCCCTACAAAGAGGTGCCGCCGGATGCACGACGGGGCGCACTCTGGGTCGAGCCGAAGCTAGTCGCCGAAGTGCAATTTCGCACCTGGACTGCCGACGGCCTGGTGCGCCAGGCCTCCTTCAAAGGAATGAGAGAGGACAAGCCCGCGAAGGAAGTGAGCAGGGAACTGCCAAATGTAACTCCCGCTGCGGCCAAAGCAGCTGAGAAGGACGCTGCAAAAGAAGCAGCGCAGTCGGCTCCTTCCAGCGCTCCGAAGAAGAGCCCCGTCTCGCGCAAGAAAGTTCCTGCAAAGGCCGAGAAGGAGGCACCCGCGAAACCCCCGACAATTCGGCTAACGCATCCTGATAAGGTGCTCGATGCGCAATCGGGTCTTACGAAGCAATTGCTCGCAGAATACTACGAAGGAATCGCGCCGCACATGTTGCGGCAAATTGCGGGTCGTCCCGTCAGCATCATTCGCTGTCCGGAAGGCAGCGGTCAGCAATGCTTCTTTCAGCGCCATTTGAATAAGAGCCTGCCCAAAGGTGTAGAAGGCATCGACATTCGCGAACGAAAGAGCGGCAAGATCGAAACTTTCCTCACGCTCTCGACTGCGGAGGCCCTATTGCAACTCGCACAGATGAATGTGCTGGAACTACATCCGTGGGGCTGCAGGAACGAGGACATCGAGCATCCTGATCGGCTGATCTTTGACCTTGATCCTGACGACGCCATTGCATGGCGAACCCTGGCGGACACGGCCCTCGAAGTGCGCGATCGATTGAAGGCGTTAGGGCTAAAGAGCTTTCTCAAAACTACCGGAGGCAAAGGACTGCACATCGTCGCGCCGATTGAGCCTGAATATGAATGGCCGGTGGTGAAAGACCTCGCACACGCCTTTGTGATCGAGATGGAGAAGGACAATCCCAAGCTGTACTTGACCAAGATGACCAAGGCAGCCCGGAAGGAAAAGATCTATCTCGACTATCTGCGCAATGAGCGCGGAGCGACTGCAGTAGCGGCCTTCTCGCCGCGCGCGCGCCCCAATGCGTATGTCTCCTTGCCGATGGACTGGAGCGAACTTAAGGAGAAGGCGGCCCCACATTTGCGCGCTGCCGACTTTTCCGAATGGAAGAGTCGCCTGCGTCGCGATCCATGGAAAGACCTGCCCAGCATTCACCAGTCGCTGAATCCGGAGAAGGCCGGCAGTGCCGGTTAACGCGGCAATGTGGATCACACGGCAGCGAGCGCCGCTTCCAGGTCTTCGATCAGGTCTGCAGGATTCTCGAGGCCGATCGAAAGCCTCAGCAGATTCCGTGGCGTCTTGGTGGTCGGTCCCTCGATCGATGCTCGATGTTCCACCAGGCTATGTGCGCCGCCGAGACTGGTAGCGCGGGTGAAAATCTGCATCGACGAGGCGACCCGCATTGCATCTTCCTCCGAGCCCTTCACCTGGAAAGACAACATGCCGCCGAATCCGCTCATCTGTTGCGCTGCGATTTGATGGCCTGGATGCGTTTCGAGGCCCGGATAGAAGACCGCCTCGACGCGTGCATGGGACGCGAGAAACGCGGCAATCTTTCCGGCGGACTCTGTCTCCGCTCGCACGCGGATCGGCAGGGTCGCCACCCCACGCAACGTGAGCCAGCAGTCAAAGGGAGACGGGACCGCGCCGCCCACTCGCTGCGATCTTCGCGCACTCTCAAACATTGGGCTCTCACTCGCTGTAATCAGTGCGCCGCCAGTCACGTCACTATGACCGGCGATGTACTTGGTCGTGGAATGCGCAACCATGTCGATTCCAAATTCCAGAGGACGCTGCAGCACGGGCGACGCGAAGGTTCCATCGCAAACGGTAGGAACTCCGGCATCCCGAGCGATCTTCGCGATGGCAGCCAGATCGGTCACCTTGAGCAGGGGATTGGAGGGTGTCTCGATCCAGATCAATTTTGTATTGGGGCGAAGGGCCGCCTGTACTTCGCCAGGATCTGTCATTTCCACGTACGAACACGTCAGTTGCCAATTGGCGAAGACCTCATTCACCACGCGCCGAAAGCCGTGATACACGTCATTGGGCGCGAGCAGGTGATCGCCCGGCTGCAGGCTGTGTAGGACGGCCGTCACCACCGCCAGGCCCGAGGAAAACGCCAGCGCAGCAGTACCGCCTTCGAGCGCTGCAAGGCAGGTCTCGAGCGCACTGCGGTTGGGATTGTTGTCGCGCGAGTACGAGAATCCTTGCGGATACTCACCGTCTGCGTCGCGCTCAAACGTTGTGGAGAGATGAATCGGGGGAACGACGGCTCGCGTGTTCGGATCTACCTTCTGCCCGGCGTGCACTGCCAGCGTCTCTATGTGCCTCGAACGGTTTGCATCCATGCAGAAATCATAGGGGATGTTCGCGACCACGGAAACTTGGACGATATCGCCGGCATTCTGGCGTATTTCTTCATTCCATTTCGATCAAAGGAATTGGCACTGTGGCCCGAGAAATGGTGTGCCTTCTGTAGAGGAAGGCTGGCGCGAGTGATCCACCCAATGTTAAAGGAATATTAACATTGACCTAGCTGCACACCCGTCACAATTTAAGTACGCGCTTCATCTATCAGGTGGTTTAGGAAACACGAACCTGCTCGAAACGGATCGCTCGTTCGCCGAACTTCGGATGCTTCAGAAGTTCCGGTAACAACTCATTTTTGGTTTACAACCCTTCAGGAGTGCCAATGAGTTCCGTCACAAAGCTTCGCGGACGTGTGTCTGCTGTCGCCTTCTTAGCTTTTCTTCTCGCAGCGCCCATTCATTTTTCTACTCTCTTTGCACAGACCGCAGGCTCGGGAAGCATCACAGGTACGGTCAGCGACTCGAGCAACAATCCTCTGGCCTCCGCATCAATTCTCATTCGCAACAACGACACCGGCCAGGAACGCACGCAGACCACGAACGACTCGGGCATCTATGTCGCGGCCTTTCTCCAGCCTGGCCACTACGAAGTTATTACCAGCGCGCAAGGCTTTGCCAGCGTCGATCAGAAGAACCTCAACCTGCAAGTCGGTCAGACGCTCACGCTCAACGTCACGATGCCGGTGCAGAGCGTGCAGTCTACTGTCACGGTGACCGATGCGCCGCTTCTGCTCGACACTGAGAAGACAGAAGTCTCGCAAACGGTCGGGACGCAACTGATCTCCAACCTTCCGGTGAGCAGCCGCAACTGGAGCAGCTTTGCCCTGCTCACGCCAAACGTAACAACCGATGGATCCAGTGGGCTGGTCAGCTATCGCGGCATCTCGGGCCTTTACAACAGCAACCTGGTCGATGGTGCGAACAATAATCAGTCCTTATTTTCCGAAGCTCGTGGCCGTGCCTCGGGTGCGCCCTATGTGTACAGTCTCGACTCGATCAAAGAATTTCAGGTAGACGCCGCGGTATACAGCGCCGAATTCGGCCAGGCTGCCGGTGGCCAGATCAATGCGATCACCAAGTCGGGCAGCAATCAACTGCACGGGGACCTCTTCTACTATCTGCGTTACCCGGCGCTCAACGCGCTCGATCCTTTCAACAAGGCTCAAGGGCTCAAGAGCGGAAATCCGCACTCGTTACTGCTGACGCAGCCAGTCCACCAGCAGCAGCAGTTCGGTGGAAGCGTTGGTGGTCCGATCCGCACCGACAAGCTCTTCTACTTCTTCACCTACGACGGCTTCCGCAGAGTGGCTCCGGTGATCTACACCTCGACCGCGAATATTTCGCTCACGCCGAGCGGCCCCACGTCGTCAACCAGCACCATCACGCCGACCCAGTGCCCCGCGACCATCTCCGCCACACAGTGCACGGCCGCCATTACTTATCTGTTGGGCCTCTCCGGCGCATATTCGCGCATTCAGAAGCAGGACATCTTCTTCCCGCGTCTCGATTACCAGCTCAACCAGAATAATCACGTGAGCGTGAACTTCAACTTCGGCAACTACATCTCGCCCAACGGCTATTCCGGCGGCCCTTCGTATACCAACAGCTCCATCACTACGAACGGCTCGGCGACCTATCACGAGCGGTTCCTGGTAGGGAACTGGACCTCCACCCTCAGCTCGCGTTCCGTCAACGAAGTCATCTTCCAATGGGGACGCGATCTGGAAACCGCAGGGGTCAATGCTCCAGGCCCCAGTGTAAGCATCGGCAGCGTGCAGACCTATGGCATGCCCAATGCACTGCCTCGAACCGCGGAGCCCGATGAGCATCGCATCCAGGCTACCGACATTTTCTCCACCAGCCGCGGCCGTCATTCGCTCAAACTCGGCGGCGATCTGAACCTGGTGCACGAGGTGATGATTAACCTCTTCCAGGGCGGCGGTATTTATAACTACACCTCCAGCACTGCGACAGGAAACTTCCAGAATTGGGCGCAGGATGTCTTCGCGGCGACAGCAACAGATCCGGCCGCGGGTACTCACTACACCAGCTTCACCCAGGTCTACGACCCCATCACCAAGGTTGGCAAAGACGACTTCTGGATGAAAAATCTGGACTGGTTCGCGGAAGATACCTGGAAGCTCACACCTCGCCTCACGTTGAACCTTGGCGTTCGCTACGATCTGCAACTCACGCCGCAGCCCAACAAACCCAACACCACCTCACCCCTCGCGACGCGCTACACCGGCAGCTTGAAGACGGTGAAAGATCGCATCGCTCCGAGGCTAGGCTTCGCCTACAATCCTCATCCCGGCACGGTGGTCCGTGGCGGGTACGGCATCTTCGGCGCGCTCACGCAGGGCAGCACCTACTATGCCATGCGTGTGGAGAACGGCGTCTATCAGACGAACTACAACTTCAACGGCTACACGCCTGGCACTGGCGCTCCCCTGTTTCCCAATGTGCTCTTCACGCCGCCGGGCCCTGCGCTTGCCGCTCCATTTTTGGGAGCAGCCACCCCGGGAGTCACTCCAGGTGGCGCGGCGCTCGTGACCAGCTTCCACGGTCTCGATCCCAACTTCGTTCCGCCTCTGTCTCATGAAGCAGAACTCGCTGTCGAGCAGGAATTTCCCGGCAAGCTGACCTTGTCCGTCGGTTATGTGGGTAGCCGCACCCTGCATCTTCCTATCTTCATCGACACCAACGTCGCACCCGCAACCACCACTCGCAACTACAGCATCTACAGTAAGCCCGGATCCCCGGCAAGTACGCTCACCCTGCCGTACTACACCTCACGCATCACGCCTGCCGACGGCGCAATCAACACCGGCTTGAGCGTGGTCAACGCCTGGTATAACTCCATGGCAGTTACGATTCGACGGCCCTTCGATCATGGTCTGGAGCTGCTGCTGAATTACACCTGGAGCAAGGCCACAGATACCGGCGAAGTGCAGGGAGCCTTCGGGACCTTCTTCGGATCCGACTTCCCCGTCGATCCCTACAACATCAAGCTGGAACATGGACGCTCCGATCTCGATCAGCGCGGCCGTTTTGTGGGCACGGTTGTGTATCAGCCGTTGTTCTTCCACGGTTCCAGTTTCAGACCGGCCAAGTGGCTGGTCGATGGCTTCGTCTTCTCCGGCACGGCGACCGAAGCTACCGGGTTTCCGGTCACAGGGCAGTTAACCGGCTATCCTCAGACCACCTATGGCAAACTCAGCGGCGCTCTTGAGGGCGGACTTACCGGTGGAGTCATCAGTTCCGGTTCCGGCGCAGCCACGGCCGGTCGGGCTCCGCAGGTGCAGCGCAATGCTTACAAGGGACCGGGACTGCATAACATCGATTTCCGGGTTACGCGCGACTTTCCTATTCACGAAAACATCCGCTTCCAGATTCTTGGCGAGGCTTTTAACCTGCTTAATCACACGAACGTATTCAGCGTCAGCACCACCGCGTTCCAGTACGTCGCTCCCGGCAAGACTCTTCCCATTGGCGGAAGCTGTCCCACGGTGGCTGCTGCCAACGATGCCAACTTCAACGGATGCGTCTCACCCTACGTGAGCACATCTTCTCCCTTCGGCGCACCCACCGCCACCAGTGGCACCTTGTATGGCGCGCGGCAACTGCAGGTATCGGCCAAGCTGTTCTTTTAAAGCCTGACGGACCAATCAGACGGTGCAGCAGGTTGACTCTGCTGCACCCTTTGTTTTTTTGAGGAGGGATGAATGCCGATGCCGAGCTTGCGCCGAATGATGGTATTCGTATTTGTAACAACGTCTGTATTTTCCGCGCAGGCAAAACATCCAGCCAAGCCAATTCCCGTGAAGGTGGTGGTGGTCACCATGTTTGAAGCGGGCGCAGATACCGGCGATACGCCCGGCGAATTCCAATACTGGGTAGAGCGCGAACATCTCGACCGCGTGATCCCATTCCCCGCAGGCAATCGTGACCTCAGGATGAATGGTGACGGGGTGCTTGGCCTTGTCACCGGCGTTGGAACCGCTAAGGCGGCTGCCACCATCATGGCTCTTGGTCTGGATCCCCGCTTCGATCTGCGGCACGCCTACTGGCTTGTCGCAGGGATTGCGGGCGGTGATCCCGCGGATGCGTCGCTGGGCTCTGCGGTGTGGGCGGAGTGGATCGTCCACGGCGATCTTGGCCACGAAATCGATGCTCGCGAACTTTCTGCCGATTGGCCCACCGGCTTCGTTCCGCTGCGCAAATCCACGCCCTACGAACAGCCGCTCGCTCCCGATGAAGGTCAGGCATATCACCTGAATCCGGCGTTGGTCGAGTGGGCATTCCAACTCACCAAACGTGTGCCGCTCGCCGATAACGACACGCTTCGCGAACGCCGCATGCACTTCGATCAGACGGCAGCGCGGCGGCGACCGTTCGTTCTCAAGGGCGACGAGATCTCATCGTCCACGTTCTGGCACGGCAACAAGATGGATCAGTGGGCCAACGCCTGGGTCTCCTATTACACCAGGGGCGCGGGAAACATGGTCACTACGGCGATGGAAGACACCGGCACGCTGCAGTCGCTCACGTTTCTCGCGAAGGCCGGCCGTGTCGATCTGAAGCGCGTTCTCGTGCTGCGAACGGTCAGCAACTACGATCAGCAGAGGCCCGGTGTTACGGCTGCCGAGAGCCTCTCCGAACAAAAGATCGGCAAGTACGGTGCCTACCTTCCTTCGCTCGAGGCAGCCTACGCGGTCGGCCATGTAGTTGTGGATACGCTGGTCAAAGACTGGTCGCACTCCGAATCTCATCTTCCCGGACTGGCTTCGTCTAGATGAGTCCCGCAGCGACGAATTTGTCTTCCGACCGCTATCTGCTCCATACCAAGTTTTCAGGTGTGGTGGCGTCGCATGCGTGGGAAAAACCCGGACGGTTTTCGCATTCAGTCCTGAACCCTGTCTCTCGATAGAACGAAAAGCCGATCAGCGTTCCGGCGGTGCAAACATCATGCGATCCTGGCCCATCCAGAAGCGATTGTTCGCCCGGATCACCGGATGCGCGGGCCGCCCGAGCAGGCGGGCACGCGCCTCCTGGTAGGGTCCAACGTATCGCACGAATGCAGGAACAAGCGGATAGATTCGCGGCAGCCAACGGCTGGCCCTTGTCGCAGAGGCAGCCTCGCGATCACCGAAGGCCAAGCCGAACTCGTGCCGGAGGCGCTGCGGTAGCCAGGCAGTCGTAAGATTGCGGTACCAGTTCGGAACAGGCACCCAGGATCCGCGTCCGTGCAACACCCGGTGCGCCATCTCCCGCGACAGCGCGTTCACGCCCAGCCGGTCTGAAGCCACCATCGTTTGCATGTACCCTTCCAACCCGCGCCAGTCTTCCGGTAGAGCAGCCGCAGGAATTCCGAACAGCGCCGCCATGATCTTGCTTTCGGTGTAGTACGCCTCCCGCTCGCCCATCGAGAGCGGCGGAAGCACGCTGTCGTAGGCCACCATGGCGCTCTCAATCAACGTCGCAAACACCCATATAAGCGCATGCACCTCATTGGCTTCGTAACGCGAGCCTTGCGGATAGGCTGCAACCCCCTCCGGCAAGCTACCGCGAATACGTGTATGCAGTTGATACAAATGCCGCGAAGCCGCCAGAGCCTGCTCCAGCGTCCCAAACAGCATGGTGAACACCACGCGAAACGTGTTGTGAAAACGGGCTAGAGGGTCGTGGCGAAGATTAGAGTGTTGATCGAGCGCGGCCGCGACCCACGGGTGAGCCAATTGCAGCAGCGAGGCTCGTCCTGCGCCGAGGAACAACGCACACTCCCGGTTGATCTTCCAACTGATCGAGGATGGTCCGAAGATGCCTGCGCGCGGATCGAGGGTTCTCTCCGTGACGCGCCTCCATAGTTCCTCGATCTCCTCGCGAGTGACCGGCTGAACGGCAGCTTCCATGCTTTGGTTGGATTCTCCAGATTGGTTCATAGACAGCTCTGAGTTGCGCCACTCCAACCCGCCCGTACGACTGCCACGAGTGGCACGGCGTTCATGCGCCTGACCGGGGACGCTTCAGATGCATGGCCTCGGCGATCACATCGGTATATTTCAGCCCCGCCCCGGTGTTGAAGAGCACCACCCGATCCGACTCCTTTAAAAACCCGGTGCCCAGCAGATGGTCGTAAGCGGCGGTTGCGGCCGCGCCCTCTGGCGAAAGGAAGAGACCCTCGTGCTGTGCCCAGTCGCGGATGGAGTTCAGAAGCTGCTCGTCGGTCAGAGAGAGAGCTAAGCCTCCCGACTCCCGCAGAATTTCGAGCATGATGCTGTCGCCGTAAGGTTTTGGCACCCGCAGGCCAGAGGCAAAGGTGGATGCGTCCTTCCACATCTCGCTCGCCGTCGCGCCCTGCTCGAAGGCACGCGCGACGGGAGCGCAACCTGCCGCCTGTACCGCGATCATCTTTGGGCGCCTGACGTCGCGGTCGCCTGCAGAGACCCAGCCGAGCTGCTCCAGTTCCTCAAATGCCTTCCACATCCCGATTAGCCCCACTCCGCCTCCAGTAGGATAAAAGACCGCGTCGGGATACTCCCAGCCGAGCTGTTCGACGAGCTCATAGCCCATCGTCTTCTTGCCCTCGACGCGAAACGGCTCCTTCAGCGTCGAGATGTCAAACCAGCCCTCCTGCTGTTTGCGCTCCGCTACCAGCCGCGCACAGTCGGAGATCAGTCCGTTCACCAACTCAACATGTGCCCCATACGCGGTCGCCTCCACGTAATTTGCGAACGGTACATCCAGCGGCATGAAAATGTGAGCCTCAATGCCTGCTGCAGCTGCGTACGCAGCCAGGGCTCCAGCGGCATTTCCCGCGGAGGGAACCGCAAGCTTCTTGATCCCGTAGTGTCGGGCCATCGACACAGCCATCGCCATGCCGCGCGCCTTGAAGCTGCCGGTAGGGTTAGCCCCCTCTTCTTTGAGGAACAAATTAGAGTAGCGCCGGCTGCGAAGCATCGGCGTGAATCCCTCCCCAAGGGTCACCGGTTCTACATCCGGCAAAACATCGGCATAACGCCACATGCCCAGGCTGGTCACCGATCGAGCGGCACGCGCTGCGGTCGAGTTGCGGTCCACGCTGCCGCGCACAGCTTCCAGGTCGTAGCGAACGTAGAGCGATCCGGCGCACATCGGGCACACGGTTTGCGGAGTTTCAGCGGAGACGTGGTGATGGCAGCGGGAACATTCGAGGGAGGTAATGGGAGGCATAGATTCTGATTCGGCTCACTTCAAGACTAAGGCATCGGACGGCATTCGGCGCCTGGGCCGTGGGCAGAGCCTTTACGCAGAAACTTGGGAAGTGTGACGAACTGGGAAACGAAGAAGGGAAGTGCGAAGTCCCCACTGGAGGGATAGAAACAGGCAGGCATTTTGGGCGAAAGCTGAGCGGAGCGCCCGGGCGCGTCCGTTGTAGGTGGTGAATGCGACTAGGAAGCTGCCTAGGTCTTCATGTGGAGCCGAATATCCAGTTCTGCGATCAAACCCTTCAACACGACCTTGCGTTGACGGCTGCGCGCTTCGAAGTTCACCTGCAGGCGTTCGTAGTCGGGGCCGTCGAAGCGGTTCTGGACACTCTCGGTTCCAATCGCCTTGGTTCGGACCAGTTTGTCGTACTGCGGGCTGTCCGCTCCGAAACACTTGGCGACCAGCGCCTCGGTCAGAAAGGCCCATTCCCGTTCCTGATCCTGGACTTCGCCATAGTGACGTTCGGCGATTTCGTCCAGGCTGGTGAGTTGTCGTTTGAGCAACGCCGACGCTTCTTCACACGGGGGCGCGATCTGTTCGGTTGCGATCGTTACGTTTTCTGTGGTCATGATGGCACCCCTGCTAGTCCTCAGCAGAAGGGACTTCCAATAGCACCCTTGGCAATAACCAAGGAGTCATCATGCATCCAGCCCTCGGTGTCCTACTCAGAAACGTGGCCATTCGGGCTGCTCAACGTGGATTCGATGGCATCCAACTTAGCAGAGTGATCGACTGGGTTCTCCCGAAGGCTTGTTTTGAGCAACTTACTGATTCCAGCCTAGTTACTTGTAGGTAATCCCCAGAAGTTTCTGAGCGTAAACATGAGTTGCCTATTGATTTCTGGAGAAAAAGTACCTAAAATAGAAGAGTTTGTGACTTCCCGGTGGGCTCTTCCGTAGTGTGAGCCGGAGATGCCGGACTTTCTGCACGTCACTTTTGGCTAGAGGATAACGAAACAATGGCAAAGCGTCGCGGTAATCCAAATTGGGGAAAGCCGGAGCCAATCGGCCCTGTCGTTCCTACAGTGACTTCCTTCGAACAGGTTGTGAAGGAATTCAAGCTGACTCCCGATCAGTATATCCGTTCCACCCGCCTTCGCGAGTGGGCGAGGCGGAACAAGAACTCGAAGTACATCCCGGAAACACTGCTCGAGGCCTGGGGTTTTGAAATCGAGTCGACACTGTAACGCAGTCAGTTCGCTGTAAGAAGTAGACGCCGTCCCGGAGTGCCGGGGCGGCGTTTCCGTCTCTGGCCTCCCCATCATCTGAGTGCGTTGCATCACTGAGTTCCGCCCTGCCCCTCCATCACACTGTAGCCAGATAGTTTGAGGAGGCAGCATTGGAACTGGCGGAGCGGGTCGAACTCGAAGACAATACGGACATGCTTTCGAAGCCTCCCTTTACCGATGTTCCCGGCGCAATCGAGGAGATTCGCGCCGGCCGCATGATCGTGGTGGTCGACGACGAGGATCGCGAGAACGAAGGCGACCTGACCCTCGCGGCGGAACACGTCACCCCGGAGGCCATCAACTTCATGGCGAAACACGGCCGCGGTCTCATCTGCCTCACGCTGACCGAGGAACGCGCCGACTACCTGCGCCTTGGGCCGATGACCCAGCAGAACTCGTCGCGATTCGGCACTGCATTCACCGAAACCATCGAGGCTCGCGAAGGCGTTACGACCGGCATCTCGGCCTACGACCGCGCCCACACGATCCGAGTGGCCATTGACAGTCGGTCGACGGCGCATGATCTGGCGCGGCCGGGGCATGTCTTTCCGCTGCGCGCGCGCCGTGGCGGGGTTCTCGTGCGTGCCGGGCAAACCGAAGCCTCGGTCGATCTGGCGCGCCTCGCCGGCCTCGTTCCCGCCGGCGTCATTTGCGAGATCATGAAGGACGACGGCACCATGGCGCGTGTTCCTGACCTCGTTGAGTTCTGCAAACAACACAACATGAAGATGCTGACGGTAGCCGAACTCATCCGCTATCGCTTGCAAAATGAGCGCTACATCTACCGCGTTGCCGAGAGCACCATGCCCACACGCTACGGCGACTTCCGAGTCATCGCCTACGAGAGTGAAGTGGACGGGGGCGAGAGCCACCTGGCGCTGGTGCGCGGAGATGTGGCCGTCGGCGACGAGCCTGTCCTGGTGCGCGTTCACTCGCACTGCGTCGCCGGAGATGTGTTCGGAACTACGCAATGCGACTGCCACTCACTGGTGCAGCGGTCATTGAAGGCGATTGCCGAAGCCGGTCGCGGAGCGCTGGTCTATCTTCATAATGCCAGCCGCGGCTTTGAGATTGACCGCTCCATAAGTCCCAACCGGCTGGTATTTCACAACGAGATGCGCGAGCGAGAGCAGCGCGAGGAACGGAGTCTTCGCATCTTGCGACAAGTTGGTCTCGGTGGGCAAATTCTTTCCGACCTCAAGATTCGCAAGATTCGTCTGCTCTCGAACACGCCAACACACGTGCCGGCCCTCGAAGGCTTCGACCTCGAGATTGTGGAGCGCGTCCCGATTCCGACGGAAGTTCCCACCCCCGCGGAAGTTTAGTTGCCGCGCGACATCTCGGCCCCGCGCATGCGGCTTTGCGCAGGCGATTCAGTCACGCTGCCAACTCCATTCCCGCGCGCTTCCAGATCGCGTGGCGCACTCGGCACCTTGACGTAGTAGACGATGATGGCGCGCGCAGACTCATACAACCTCCCGGTTAAAATCGCTCACGATCATCTCCACGATGGCTGAGGCGGCTTCTGTGGAAAGATCGAGTAGACATGACGTTCTCCAACCGAACCGCATGGGACACGCAGGAGTCGGAATGGGCGCGCGCGCTCCGAGAGCGAAGGCGTGCAGGACAACCCGTCTTCGACCTCACGGCCACCAATCCCACGCGCTGCGGATTCCACTACGATCCCGCCCTGCTTTCTCCTCTGGCCGACCCGGCAGCGCTCGAATATGAGCCTGACCCCCGCGGCCTGCTTCGTGCGCGAACTGCGGTAAGTGCCTACTACCGAGAACATGGCGCGCCGCTCGACCCGGAACAGATCTTTCTCACCACCAGCACCAGCGAAGCCTACAGCTTTGCCTTTCGCCTGTTGTGCGACGCGGGTGACGAAGTGCTGATCGCGCAGCCCAGCTATCCGCTCTTCGACTTCCTCGCTGCGCTCGATGACGTCCGGTTGGTTCCGTATTCGCTCTTCTACGACTACGGCTGGCACCTCGACATCGAGGCACTGCGGCAGCGGATCACACCCAGAACCCGCGCCATCGCCCTCGTTCATCCCAACAATCCTACCGGCCACTTCACCCGGCAAAAGGAGAGGGAAGCGCTCGAGGCAGTTTGTCTTGAGCATGACCTTGCGTTGATCGTCGACGAGGTGTTTCTCGACTATGGCTTCAGCGGAGAACCCGCGCGGAGTTTTGCCGCCGGCCCCCATCCGGTGCTCACCTTCGTCTTGAGTGGTTTAAGCAAGGTCGCTGCGCTCCCGCAGATGAAGGCTGCCTGGATTGCCTGCTTTGGTCCGCCTCAAAAACTCGCCGAGGCGACCACCCGGCTGGAGATCATCGCCGATACGTTTCTCTCCATGAATGCTCCGATCCAGTGCGCCATTCCCGCATGGCTCGGTTCGAGAGGCGACGTGCAAGAGCAGATTCGCGGGAGGGTGGCCGGCAATCTCACGGCGCTCGACCAGATACTTGCAGGCCAATCGCTACTCACCCGGCTGGATGTAGAAGCCGGCTGGTACGCCGTCCTGCGCGTTCCGGCGATTGAAGATGATGAGCACACCGCGCTGCAGCTTCTGCAACAGCAGGGAATTGCTGTGCACCCCGGACATTTCTTTGGATTTCGCCACTCTGGGTGGCTGGTCGTCAGCCTGCTTTCGGACCCTACCCAGTTCGAGTCCGGTACAAAATCTATTATCAACTACTTCAGTGAGTTACGACCGAAAGTTAAACTTGGTTGATCAGCTTGATTCCGGTCAAGTAGTAATTGAAGTTCAGGTCCTCAAACCATTGAGGCTAAGTCGCTTAGTGTCGGACTAGCTTAGGAACGGATTGCTCGCCCGCTCTCGCCCGATGGTCGTCTCGCTGCCATGCCCGCAAATGACCCGGGTCGTATCCGGCAAGACCAGGAGACGATCGTGCAGCGACTCCATAATTTTCTGCGAATTGCCGCCCGGCAGATCAGTCCGGCCGATCGAACCAGCGAACAGCGTATCCCCGGCGAGCAACAAGTTCTGCGGAGCAAATAGCAGGCAGATGCTGCCCTCGGTGTGACCGGGAGTGTGCAGCACCTCGGCCGGCAGATTCGCCAATCCGACTCGCATGCCGTCCTCGGCGCTCTCGTCAGGAGGCGCGACCTCGGGCGTCGCGACCCCCAGCCACGCCGCCTGCATGGCCATCATCGAGAGCAACGGAAGGTCCTGCTGGTTGAGAAGAATCGGTGCTCCCGTGGCCCGCTTCAGCTGCACCGCTCCGCCCACATGGTCGATGTGTGCGTGAGTCACGACGATCTGTTTCAGCGTGAGCCCGTGCTTGGCAAGCCGCTGCAGGATGTCAGGGATGTTGTCTCCTGGATCGACGACCATCGCTTCGTGGGTGGTTTCATCGCCCATCAGGGTGCAGTTGCATTGCAGCGGACCGACCGGGATGCTCTCAAGGATCATGCAACGATTCTCCTGCAATCACCGCGAGGAATGCAAAAGTGGCGAGTCGAACCGCAGGAAGGTTTGCGCTAGGATTTTAGACATGGCATTGAGAAACGAATGGACAGAATGGCACCTGACTCCGCGTGGTTGGGAACGGGGCGCTACGCGGGTGCAGGGCAAAGGAAATACGTGGACCGTAGAGCCGGAAGACCGCGCTCTGAGTTTTGTTTACAAGGAAGTGGAGACCTCAGCGTCCCCTGAGGTTCGAAAGTCGGCCGAAGAGACCTGGCGCTCGAAGACGGCTACCAACGTCAATGATCTGCTGCGGCAATACGGAACCTGCCCCGAGCGGCTCTAAGACACGCAAGCGCAATGAAGAAGGCAGGCCCGAGAGCCTGCCTTTTCTTCTGAACCCTGAAATCTACCTGGACTACTTGCCGGATTTAGCCGGAGCTGTGGGTGCGGCTTTCGTGCCCTCAAGCACCGAACGTGGTGTGCTGTGGCGAGACATCAGAATGAACAATCCGATGGAAGTAACCATGAACAGCACAGCTCCCCAGGTCGTCAGGCGCGTGAGCAGGTTAGCGGCTCCGCGAGGACCAAACGCAGTCTGCGAACCCTGTCCACCAAAGGCCCCGGCGAGATCTGCACTCTTGCCCTGCTGCAGAAGGATGACGCCGATCAGGAACAGGCAGATGACGACGTGAACCACGATCAAAAGGTAATAAACGAAATTCATTTCAGAACTCTTCTTGAACCTTAAGTCGGGCCTGCCTGCAACCCGCAAATTTGAGGACGATTTTGGTGCGGAAGGGGGGACTTGAACCCCCATGCCTCTCGGCGCCACCCCCTCAAGATGGTGTGTCTGCCAATTTCACCACTTCCGCACGTTGTGAATCGATCCGTAGTGCAGTATAACAAAGCCCGCCGACGGAACGAAGCACCCAAATCGCCGCACCGTCAGTTTGCAATTGCTCCTGCGTCGCGAAGCTTTGTGTACGCCTTCTCAAGGGCACTCCCCAGGCCCTCTAGCAGCGCGTTAGGGTCGCTATCTTTCATCTTGGGAGTAACCGCCTCACCTTTGTACAGAAACTGAATCGTATGGTCCTCCTCATCAAACTTCCGAAATAGAGTCATCGCTTTATAACCTCTGCACGAGATACGAGACCTTATTTGCCTTGCCCACGCTTCTCTTACGCGGGGGTGGTGCAGCCTAAAGAAAATGGCGGGTCAGATCGGCAAAGGCGTCCAGTTCCAGCAGGTGCTGCCCCTCCGGCACGGCGGACACCTCTTCGTGCTCCAGCACCCAGGTATGCGCATGGCGCACAAACACTGCGTGGAGCCCGGCTGACAGAGCGGGGTTGATGTCCGAACGTGGACTGTTCCCGATCATCCAGGTGGTATGCGGCCTCAGTTCATACTTCGCGCACACGGTCGCGTAGGCTGCCGGATCCTTTTCCCGCGGAATCTCGACTCCGGCGAAGAACGTACCCAGCCCGGAACGCTCCAGTTTGTCCGCCTGCTCCGCCTGATTGCCCTTGGTCATGAGAATGAGGCGATGGCGGGACGCCAGCACAGGCAGCGTGTCCGCCACACCGGGCAACAACTCGATATCCTGATCGGCAATCGACTGCGCGAAGCTGACGATGCGATCGTGCTTCTCCGTCGTAATCGTGTCTGGCGAGAGCCGCTCAAAACAGGTGACCAGCGATCGCCGAAAACTCGACAGTCCGTATCCCGAAGCAAGAATGCTTTCGCGCTCTACCGCGTTGAGCATCTCGCGCACCTGCACCGGCGTGTAGTCCTGATGATTCAGATACGAGATGAAAGAGGCGATGGCTTGCTCGAAGTAGATGTTGTTTTCCCAGAGCGTATCGTCTGCATCGATGAGCAGCGTCTGGTCGGTCGGAAACTTCAGCGAATCGTGCGGATTTGTGTTCATGTTTGTGCGCTGCCTCTCTCAGACTAACAAAGGGCTGCCGGTGAGCGTTCCGCCAGGCAATCCGTCGCAGAGACGCGTACACTCTCACTTGCAAACAAATGTCAGAATCCTCAGCTTCAAAAATCCTGCGCGATTCCGGCTATACCCTGACCTACAAACCACGTTTGAGATATTCACCAGGGTTCATTCCGGCAACTCGCTTGAACGCCTTACTGAACGCAGCGTCGGACTCGTAACCGACCGAGCGAGCAACGTCTAAGAGCTTCGTGTCACGCTGTTCGAGTAACTGCATCGCCTTCTGCATCCGCCACTCGGTTACGTATTCCAGCGGTGTTTGTCTGAGTAGCTCTTTGAATCGTGCTGCGAATGCGGAACGAGACATGCCCGCCGCTCCAGCCAGGGATTCGACCGTCCAGGGTGTCTTCACACTATGGTGAATGGCGCTCAGCGCAGTGCCCACTTGAGGATCGAAGATCGCACGAAGCCATCCTTTGTTGCGTTCCGGTCCCGATGCGATATGCGCCCGGAGTGCCTGAATAAATAGAACCTCGCCTAGCCGAGTCGCGACCACTTCCGATCCTGGCGCCTGCTCTGCCATCTCTGAAGCCAGCGCTTGCATTGTGTTGTGAAGAGCAAGGGTGTGGGCCTGATCAGCCTTGATCAGAGTGAAGCTCGGCAATAACTGAGTGATCGGCTTCAGGCTGGCGCGATCGAAACGAAAAGACCCACAGACGATTGTCGTCGGTGCGCCACCACCTCCGTAATGAGCGACATTGCTGCCGTCCGTGGATGCGACCTCGCGAAAACTTTTCTTCGGGCGTGTTCTCAGACTGTCGCGCAAGACAAACGAAGTCCCCCGGTCCAGCAAAATGCAATCACCACCAGTGAGGGGTATCGGCTCCCGAATCCCTTCCACACTCAACCAGCAGTTGCCGCGCGAGAGCATGGCGAAGTGCGCCAGGTCTGCGGGTGAAGTCTTTTTGCCGCTAGACGTGACTTTGTCTTCGGCTTCTTTCTCATGCATCAAGCCCCATGGGGCTGTAGCTTCAAGCCTGTGCTGACCGAAAGCGGTTACGTGCATCGTTCTGAAGATGTCTGTTATTGGATCCAACCCAACCTCCCAATTTGGACGAATAGACAAAAAACGTGGACGCTTGAGCAGTTCTCGTCCACCGCCAGCGAAATCTATTGCTCTGTAGTCAATGCTACACACCTATTGAAGGGAGCAAGTATGGGAAAGCTAGAAGGCAAGGTTGCAGTCGTCACGGGGGGCTCGAGCGGCATGGCGCTGGCGAGCGCGAAACGCTTTGTTGAAGAGGGTGCCTACGTTTTCATCACGGGCAGGAAGCAGGAGCAGCTCGATGAGGCAGTCAAGCTGATTGGCCGGAACGTGACAGGCGTGCGCGGCGACGTGTCCAATCTGGACGACCTCGACCGCCTGTTCGAAACAGTCAAGCGGGAAAAGGGAAAGATCGACGTGCTCTTCGCGAGCGCCGGCACGGGCGAATCCGTACCACTGGGCGAAATCACCGAGCAGCACTTCGATGCGGCCTTCGGTCTGAATGCGCGCGGCACACTGTTTACGGTTCAGAAGGCGTTGCCGCTGTTCAACGATGGCGGATCGATCTTCATGACTGGGTCAGTTGCTTCGGTCAAAGGTTTTCCTGGCTACAGCGTGTATGCAGCGAGCAAGGCGGCGTTGCGCTCGTTCGCACGCACCTGGCTCAACGAACTCAAGGGCAGGAAGATCCGCGTGAACGTGCTAAGCCCTGGACCGATCGCCACGCCGATGCAGGACCAGGTTCTTACCAAAGAGGCGAAGCAGATGTTCGAATCCCTGATCCCGCGGGGAACGATGGGTCAACCTGAGGAAATCGCGACGGTCGCGCTGTTCCTTGCTTCAGACGATTCGAGTTTTGTGAATGGAGTGGAGTTGGCCGTCGACGGCGGCTTCTCGGCCATCTGAATCGGCGGTCTCGATGAGTGGCGGACCTTCGGTCGCGCGAGCTTGTTCACGTCGCGATGTCTCCGCGAAGGTCACCGCACATCGGGTGCACAATCCACGCGGCCGAAGGCCAGCAATCAATGTCAACACGGATTGGAGAAAACATTATGAGCTACGCAATTGTAGGGTTCGGCAAGATAGGCCAGGCCCTCGCCCACGCCTTCGCCCGTAAAAACATCGACGTAACCGTCGCGAGCCGCCGGTCGCCAGGGGAGTTGGCGCCGCAGGTTAGGGCGATTGGACCCACGGTTGTCGCTAAGTCGCTACGGGACGCACTCGACGCCGACACAATCATCCTGGCGGTTCCGTTCGAGGAACATGGCGAGGTTGCGAAAGCGCTGCCAGGTTGGAAGGGCAAGACGGTCATCGACGCGATGAACGCATTTGGAGTTCCACCTGAGGATCTGGACGATCTTCCGTCCTCCGCCTTCGCTGCGAACTCTTTCCCCGGCGCCAGGTTCGTAAAGGGCTTCAATCACCTGGTTGCAGCCATCCTGGCTACCGATCCCGTCGTCAAGGGCGGCCACCGCGTCGTCTTTCTGTCGAGCAACGACGAGGACGCGGTCGCTTCCGTGGCGGACCTGGCTAAACGACTCGGGTTCGCACCGGTCAAGCTGGGAAAGCTCAACGAGGGGGGCGCGCTGGTGCACGCACGCGGCCGCACATGGGGTCCTCTCATCTTCCAGGACCTCTTCAAAGAGAAGCAGTAATCAATCCACGACCGTGTAATTTGGCCCGGGAGTGGGCTTCCAAAACGTCCGATCCGCGCGGACACATGTAAGAGAGAAGGAGAGAATTCGATGAGCATCGAAGAGAATGTCCAGATTGTGAAGACTTTTTTGGCGGCACTCGGCCGCCGCGAAAAGCAAAGCCTGCTTGCGTTGTCGGCCGAAGATATTGAGTGGATCATTCCGGGCGAGGACTGGCCTCTGGCCGGCACGTACCGCGGACACGCGGGATTGCAGAGTCTACTTCAGAAAGCCAACGACGCGGTGGAAACCTCCTACCCAAAGCCTCCCGAGTTCATAGCGCAGGGAGACCGGGTTCTGGTCGTCGGCTTCGCTACTGGGAGAATGAAAGCCACGAATAAAACGTTCGAGGACCATTGGGTCTTCGACATCACCGTTCGAAAGGGCAAACTGACGAACATCCGGGAGTACGTTGACACGCAAGCACTGGCCCGGGCCTCCGAGATGCCCGCGAGCGCCGTAGGCACTGAGCCCGATAGAGATCCGACACCTGTTCGGTGAGTGCATTGGCTTGTTATCGCCAAATGAGGGTATTTGCAGCACTGGCGATCAGTAAACCTATGCCGACTTATCGCTACTGATGCGGCTTGGTGAGCGCACTGGCCATTATGCGCTCATTGGGGGGAATACCAGCGGACCGGGAGGGTTGCTGAAGCCTTACGCTCTTGCCATCACCAATCCACAGTGCTGCGAATCCCCAGCAAACCGGATTGGAACGATTCGGCCGCTGGCAACGTACTGTAGCTAACGGATATTATGCGCAAACTTCTCTATTCATTTCTACTGAGTCTGCCGGCCATTGTGTGCAACGCACAACAGGCCAATTCACTTCGCCTTGAACCAGCCAAATGCATCTACAAAGCAGACAGCGAGCACAACACTCGATGCGGATATCTGGTTGTGCCGGAGAATCGCCACAATATTCGAAGCAGACTCATCAAGCTGCCGTATATCTATGTTGAAAGTAACAAACCTGACAAGAAGCCAGACCCCGTGCTCTTTTCAGGCGGTGGCCCGGGCCTTAGCTCGTTGCATCCTGTGACTTCCATCGCGCGCAGGTCCTTATTGCGCGACAGAGACTATATCGCTTTTGAGCAGCGTGGCACTCACTATGCTGATCCCAATCTTGAATGCGCTGGCGTGGGAAAAGCAATTCAACAGGCTTACCTGGATCAGCGTTCCCCTGACGACGCGGTGATTCTGGCGGTTCGTGCGTGCCACACCAAACTCTTACAGCAGGGCGTAGATTTATCCGCATACAACACAGATGAGAGTGTTACAGACATCGAAGATTTGCGCCGCCTGCTCCGGATCGAGTCGCTCAACCTGATGGGCATATCTTATAGCGGTGGCCTAATGATGGCTGTGACGCAAAAGTATCCTGCTCATATTCGGGCGCTTGTTCTCGATTCGCCTCTCCCAGAATTCGTGAATATCGATGAACAGGAATTAGCTAATTTCAATGAAGTGCTGACGATGGTTTTGGGAAATGGTGAAGATAATCTCATTAAGCGTTTCCATGACTACTTCCGGAATCTTGACGGAAAGGTCTTCATTATCAGTTATCGATTGAAGGATGGCACGCTCGTTCCGCTCCACTACGGCCGCGCCGAACTTTTGCAAATTCTCCATGGAAAAATTGAGGATTACGACGGAGTCAAGGAATTGCCTCAGATCGTCGGCGATATGATCGGCGGGCAGCAGGAACGGTATGTCAAAGCCTTTTTCGACGGTGTGTTTTCATCGAACGGATCAATATCGGGAATGCGTCTGTCTGTTTACTGCTCAGACAAGATGGCTTTCGCGGACCCTGCGACCATCCGGCAGCAGGAGATTGCTATGCCCTGGTTGAGGGGCTTTCATGTCAATGACGTGTACGGAAACATCTGTAGAGCATGGCCGGTTCACCCTATTAACTCCTCCACCAAGAAACCGTTCTACAGCGACGTGCCTGTGCTGCTTGGCGCGGGTGGTCTCGATGATTCCTGCAGGCCCCTGTATAACGATATGATTCACCATTATTTCCCTAACAGCCAGCGCTTGTTGTTCACAAAACGCCAGCATGGCCCGCTCCTCAACTCGCTTGAGGGCGACATTTACATCGATGAATTTTTAGACAACCCCTCTGCGGGTCTTGCTGGTCAGAAAGAAATTTTGGCTCTTGATGGAAAAAATCCTCAATAGGACTTTGATTTTATTCAGGAAAAAAAGCGGCGCACGTTGGTTCCCCAATTTGTCATTGCCAAGGAATTTGCGAACTGTTTTTCAATTGAGGAGAACAGGCCAACGCACCCATCGAGCATGAGCCTCAACCGATAGAGGAAATAGTGCTCATAACGCCGATGTCATTAGTTAATGGAGTCGCGCCATCGGTTGGCGCTGAATCGCCAATGCGTAATTGAGCGATGAGAGCTGTACGCACCAGCCGATCCATGACCGGATTGCCGAATGAAAATGGTCATCTCGCTAGATGATGAGAAGCAGGCTACAACTGAGCCTCGGCCCCTTCAGCCGAGGTCTCCGCCATAGCCTGCATTTCTTTTCCTTCCGAAGCTCCCGCATGTCCTCATCCAAGCGTCGGCTTCTTAGCCCGCCTGCACCAGCCCCGCAACCACCGCAGCAATCTTGTCGAGTATCTGCTTCCAGCCCTCCAGTTGGCCACTCTCGGTTGCGCTCTGCACTGTCTCATTGCCAATGAAGGTGAGTTTCGTCTGGCCGTTTCCGATGTCCTCAAAGAGAATTACATCGGGCGAATCGTCGATGGCCTCATGCTCGATTCCCAGTTGAGCAGCGTCAATCCTGTTTCCCTTCGAGTCGGCAAAGTACATGGTCGAAACGATCTTCTCGTACGGAACAATCTCACGATATTCACCAGCATTCCAGAACTCCTGCCCATCCGGAAATCGCATGCAGCAGAGATACTTTCCTCCCACGCGAAAATCGATCTCGCAAGATGGCGAAGTAAATCCCTTCGGCCCCCACCACTGCATCACATATTTTGGGTCGGTCCACGCCTTCCAGACCAGTTCGCGTGGCGCATCAAAAACTCTGGTCACTACCATCCGCTCTGTCTCATTCGCCGTACTGTTTGTCATCTCTGACCTCCTCTTTTTTCATTCGTTTCACAACTTCGTCCAATTTGTCGAAACTCTCTTCCCAGAACTGGCGATAGCTGATCGCCCAGTCGCTGACAGTCTTAATAGCTTGTGGCCTGAGCGTGCAGATACTCTCTCGTCCGCGCCTGGTCTTGGTCACAAGCCGCGCGCGCACCAGATAGGCGATGTGTTTTGAAATCATCTGTTGCGACAGTGCAAACGGTTCTGTCAGGCGGTGCACGGAGGCAGGCCCGCGGGAGAGTTGCTCGACCATCGCCCGCCGGGTCGGATCAGACAAAGCCGCAAATGTTGTATCTAACCTATCCACAACCATATGGTAGTGGATTGCTGGTGAATGTCAATGCCCATATTTTCGGGCCAGTTTTCTGTTCCCTGGTCTACGAACCCTGACACACGGGCGACGAATTACAGATCGCCACCCAATGCAGGCGCGACCACGTCGCGCATGCCAGAATTGCACAGGTTGACAAAGTCCGATCTTAGACATAGTCTCGTCTGGTTCATGGATAGCGACGCGATCAAGGAACTTCTTGAAGGGTGTGGGTTGAGGTGCACTCCTCAGCGCTATTGCGTGATGGCGTTCTTGATGGAACGCCGCGGGCACCCCACGGCAGCGGAGATCTTTGAGGCAGTCAATCTGCTGGACCCGCGCTCTTCCCGCGCTACCACCTACAACAATCTGCGCGACCTGGTAGAGGCCGGTCTGGTCCGGGAAGTGGCCGTCGAGGGCCGTGCCGCGCGCTTCGATGTGAAAGGCACGCGTCATCACCACTTCATCTGCGACCGCTGCGGCAACGTGGAGGACATGGAGTGGTACGACGTGCCGAAGCCTGCCTCAGGCTCTCTGGGCAAGCGCGTTCTTCGCGAATGTGAACTTATTGTCAGGGGATTTTGCACTAAGTGCGCTTCCCTTCAAAACCGCAGGCGTCTGAGTGCCGGATGACACGGTCTGCGAAGCCGGCAGCCGGCTAGATCCATTGCAACCATCTCGAGTCGTATCAGTCCTTGTATCTAAACGCAGCACAGCAGCGGGGCGCTTTCCCCCAATCGAAAAGGAGTAGAACTTGTCTAACGAAAAATGCCCAGTAGCCCATAACGGTGCCACAGACTCCTCCTCCAAGACCGGCGCGACAGAGTCGCCCATGCACGGCGCCGTTACCACCACTTCGCGTCGCATCTTCGCCAATTCAGATTGGTGGCCCCACCAGCTGAACCTCGCCGTCCTTCATCAGAATTCCTCTCTCCCCAACCCCATGCATGAAGACTTCGACTACGCCGAAGAATTCAAGAGCCTTGATCTGGATGCAGTGATCGCCGACCTTCGCGCGCTCATGACCACTTCACAGGACTGGTGGCCGGCCGACTATGGTCACTACGGGCCGTTCTTTATCCGCATGGCATGGCACAGCGCCGGCACTTACCGGATTGCCGACGGCCGCGGCGGCGCCGGCATGGGCACGCAGCGGTTTGCGCCGCTCAACAGCTGGCCCGACAATGTGAGCCTGGATAAGGCGCGCCGGCTGCTCTGGCCGATCAAGCAGAAATACGGCCGAAAGATCTCCTGGGCCGACCTCCTGATTCTCACCGGCAACGTCGCGCTGGACTCGATGGGACTCAAGCCATTTGGCTTCGGTGGCGGTCGTGAAGACGTGTGGGTTCCGCAGGAGGATATCTATTGGGGCCCTGAAGGCAAGTGGCTGGGCAGCGACCGCTATCGAGGCGAACGCGAACTCGACAACCCGCTCGGCGCCGTGCAGATGGGTCTAATCTATGTGAACCCCGAAGGCCCCGACGGCAAGCCCGATCCGCTGGCAGCAGCCAAGGACATCCGTGAGACCTTCGGCCGCATGGCGATGAATGATGAGGAGACCTTCGCCCTTATCGCCGGTGGCCACACCTTCGGTAAGGCCCACGGTGCTGCCGATCCGAATAAGTATGTTGGCCCGGAGCCCGAGGGCGCTCCCGTTGAGCAGCAAGGCTTCGGCTGGAAGAATTCATATGGTTCCGGGAAAGGCGCCGACACCATCTCCAGCGGTCTGGAGGGTGCATGGACCTCCGAGCCTGCCAAATGGGACAACGATTATTTGGAAAACCTGCTGGGCTATGAGTGGGACCTGACCAAGAGTCCCGCCGGTGCCTACCAGTGGACGCCAAAGAATGGAGCCGGGGCCGGCACTGTGCCCGACGCTCACGATGGATCAAAGCGCCACGCTCCTATCATGTTTACGACCGACCTCGCCCTTCGCCTCGACCCTATTTATGGGCCGATCGCGAAGCGCTTCCAGGAGCATCCCGAGCAGTTCGCTGAGGCATTCTCTAAGGCCTGGTACAAGCTGACGCATCGCGACATGGGCCCGATCCCGCGGTACCTCGGCAAGCTCGTTCCCGCGGAGCCGCAGATCTGGCAGGATCCCGTGCCGCCTGTGGATCACGCACTCATCGGAGAGCCGGAGATCGCCGCGCTCAAGGCCAAGATTCTCGCTTCCGGATTGTCGATCTCGCAGCTGGTCTCGACCGCGTGGGCCGCAGCGGCATCGTTCCGCGGCTCTGACCGGCGCGGTGGAGCGAATGGTGGACGCATTCGCCTCGAACCGCAGAAGAACTGGGAAGTGAACCAGCCGCTCGTGCTGGCAAAGGTGCTCGAAGCGCTGGAAAAGATTCAGCAGGAGTTCAACAGCGGACGAACCGACGGCAAGATAGTCTCTCTGGCTGACATGATCGTTCTCGGCGGTTGCGCAGCTGTGGAAGAGGCTGCAAAGAAGGCTGGGCACAGCGTGAAGGTTCCTTTCGAGCCGGGGCGCACCGATGCTTCGCAGGAGCAGACGGACGTTCAATCCTTCGCCGTACTGGAGCAGACCGCGGACGGCTTCCGCAACTATCTCCGCCTCGGGCACACCACTCCAGCGGAGGCGCTGTTGGTCGATCGGGCGCAGTTGCTAAGACTCACTGCTCCGGAGATGACGGTTCTCATCGGCGGCTTGCGCGTGCTCAATGCAAACTTCAAGCAGTCGAGTCACGGCGTCTTTACCGACCGGCCTGAGACACTCACCAACGATTTCTTTGTGAACCTGCTCGACATGCGTACGGAGTGGAAGGCCAATTCTCAAGTCGAAGGCGGGTTCGAGGGCGTCGACCGGGCGACCGGAGAACCTCGCTGGACTGCAACGCGTGTCGACCTGATCTTTGGATCCAACTCTCAACTGCGCGCGCTTTCTGAAGTCTATGCAAGCGACGACTCGAAACAGAAGTTTGTGAACGACTTTATAAGCGCGTGGAACAAGGTGATGAACCTGGATCGCTACGACCTGGCCCGCGCCCGGTCGGCCTCCGCGAATCACCCGTCCGCTTCGCTCCAGGCCTCCGCAGCCGCTGTTTAGCAACCGAATCTGTTGTCGGCCCGTGCGAACTGTCCTCCCGGTTCGCGCGGGCCGCCTCGTTTTATCGTTCGCTAAGTCAGGGTTGATTTCTTCGCCGCGCAGGTCGGCAGGCACCTTGGTGGACCGAACCGCACCGGCTGTCATTGCTTCCCAGGTATGCTGCCGCCCTATCCTGCACCCGTGCTCTTGATTGCATCCTAGTCAGCGACACGACTATGCAGGAGGACCTCTGTGGCTTCAACCGTTTGGAAAGGTTACATCTCGTTCGGACTCATCTCCATACCCATCCGCCTGTTTTCTGCGGCGCGCTATTCGCATGTCAGCTTTCACGAGGTCCATCGGGAATGCGGCACTCGTGTGAAGCAGCAACTTTACTGTCCGCACGATGAGCGCGTTGTCGAGCGCAGCGAACTCGCGAAGGGAATCGAGGTCGAGAAAGGAAAGATGGTGATCGTCGAAGACAAGGAACTCAAGCAACTGCAACCACCATCGTCGACCGTGATGGAGATCGTGCAATTCGTCAAGCTTAGCGAAGTGGATCCCATCTACTTCGAGACCTCCTACTTCTCGGTCCCCGACGAAGCTGGGACGCGCGCCTATACGCTCTTGCTCAGCACCATGGAGAAGCTGCAACTGGGCGCGATCGCTAAGGTCACCATGCACCAGCGCGAGAGGACCGTGGTTCTCCGCAGTTATGAAGACGGCCTCATGTTGCACACCATCTACTATCCCGACGAGATTCACGAGGTCGCGGAGTATGGCCACAGTGACGTCAAGGATGCCAAACCGCAGGAGGTTGCACTCGCGGAGCAATTTGCAAAGGGCATGATCAAGCCATTCCATCCCGGTGACTTTCACGATGAGTACAAGGCGCGGGTGGAACAGCTGATCGAGTCCAAGAAAGAGGGAGGCCCGATGCCCAAGCCGGAGAAGCAGAGAAAGCTCGCTCCCGTCATCAACCTCATGGACGCTCTCAAGAAGAGCATCGCGGAGAAGGGCAAAGCGGAACATGTCTCCGCGTCTGCGAAGAAGACCACCAAAACTAGAAAAGTCAGCTAATCGTTACGGAGGCTAAACGGCTATTGCTTCGCGGCAAGTTTGTGGCGCGTCGCCAGGAAGCGGTCACGTTCTTTTTCTGAACCGATTTCCTTCGAGACTGCGGCGTAGAGTTCCTCGAGCGTGGTCGACTGCGCCGCCGCGCGATTCACGATGAACTTGGCGACCGGACCGATGTAGGTGGCCAGTTGTCGGCTAACCTCCGGCAGCACCGTTGCGCCGCTAAGCGTAGTTCGCGTTTGTGGGGTCGGTGTCGGTTCGCCACGCGGCAAAGGATCCGTAATCGTGGCGAGAGCGCCCGGTACCAGCGTCTTGGTCTCATCCGTCTGCAGGGAACCGACCGCCAGGTCGAGAGCCTCGAGGAATTGCTGCGCATGCTGAAACCGGTTTCCCGGGGTTTTCTCCAGCGCCTTGAGTACGATTGCGGACAGCGTCACTGATAAGTGTGGATTCAACTCCCGGGGCGGTCTTGGCGTGTCTCTGAGATGCGCGGTCGCAATCATGTAGTCGCTCGAGCCATCGATGGGAGGTCTCCCGGTGAGCAATTGGTATAAGGTCACGCCCACGGAGTAGAGATCCGACCGCGCGTCGACTCGCTCGCCGGTCACCTGCTCCGGCGACATGTAGTGCGGCGAGCCCATGATCAGCCCGGAGCGGGTTCGCTCGGAGGCGTGTTCCTCTAGTGCCAGGCCAAAGTCAAGCAGCTTCACCTGGTTCGTCTGGTCGATCATGATGTTCGACGGCTTGATGTCGCGATGGATCACACCGCGCGCATGCGCATACGCCAGCCCTGACAGCACCTGCCGGATGTACTCAACGCTTTGCCCCATGGTCAGCGACGGACTGTGCAGCTTGCTGCGCAGGGTCGCACCTTCGATGAACTCCATGATCATCATGAGTTCGCCATCGTGTCGAAAAGCGGTGCGGAACGCGGCGATATGCGGGTGACTCAAGCTGGCCAGTACGCGAATCTCTCGTAGAAACCGGTCGGTAGTATCAGCGGTTGCGAGGCGATCCGCATGCAAGACCTTCATTGCCTCGAGTCGCTGAGAGATCGAATGGCGAACCTGGTAGACCTGCCCGAGGCCGCCGGCCCCCAACACGTCCATAACTTCGTAGTCGCCGATCACACTGCCCCGAGAGATAGCCATCATTGGAGTTCCGATCCTACATACGTCAACAATCTCAAGCTATCACTGTGCCACAACTGCGTCTCGAAGGAAGTCATAGTTGCCCGAGGTGGAGACACGCACGTTTCGTAGTCTGCGATTTTGGATGATCACCGTATCGAGGTACCACAGATTGATCGCTGGCACCTCTGTCGCGAGAATCCTCTGAATTTGGACGTAGTCGTTGCGTCTCGTCTCGTCGCTCGAGGTGGCCAGTGCATCGTCGATCAATTTGTCCAGCGCAGGATTGGAGTAGTAGCCACGATTCGCACCTTTCGGCGGAAAGCTTGCAGTCTGGAACCCGTAGCGGAAGATATCGGGATTCTCGTTTCCTCCGATCCATCGCAAGGTATACATCTGGAACACGCCTTTCGAGATGTCGCTATAGAACGTCGCAAACTCGAAGCTGCGAATGTCGAGGGCGATCCCAACTCGTCGCAGTTCCTGTTGCAATACCTGCGCCAGCAGCCGACTGCTCTCGTCGGTCGAGGTCTTAAGCGCGAGATGAAATCGCACTCCGCTTCGATCCCGCTTCCAACCCGCCCCGTCGAGCAGTGAATTCGCCCGTTCCGGGTCAAAGGGATGGTGTGCAAGGTCGCCAGTCCAGGCCCAGTGTTGCTCGGGCAACAGGCTCTCTGCTACGCGCGCATGATCCCGCCATAGAGAGTGAATGATCAGCGGTCGGTCGATCGCCAGCGCGATTGCCTGCCGGACGCGCGAGTCCTTCAGAATGGCGTCACGAGTGTTGAAGGTGATGTAGTTCAGTATCGTTCCCGGTCCTGAATTGATTTGTAACAGCGAGTTGTTCCTGAGCGCATACACCATATCCGCGGTCAGGCAACTGACACACACATCCGCAGACCCCTTTTGCAGTTCAAGGGCCCGCGTGATTGCATCGGGCACTACAGCGAATCGGATGCGTTGAATAGACGGCGGGGGCTGCCACGAGTCGGGGTTGCGCTCGAGCGTGACCTGCTGGTCCTGTTCCTGGCTCACAAATCGATATGGGCCCGTCCCAATTGGGTGCTGCCCAAAGTCGCGTCCACTGCCGTTAGGAACAATGCCGATCGCGCCGTCCGACAGATTCCACAGCAGCGCGGGGTCTGCTTTGCTCAGGTGAAGAACGACCGTTTTGGAATCGGGCGCCTCGACCCGATCGATCATCCGGAACGCAGACGATTTGACTGTGGGTATCTTGCCGTTTCGCGTGGAATCAAGCGTCCATTTCACGTCTGCCGAAGTAAGCGGGCGGCCATCGTGAAACCGAACCCCATCAGTGAGGTGAAAGATATAAGTGCGTGGGTCGGGCGTCTCCCAACTGCGCGCCAGCCAAGGTCCTACGTTGAACTTTTCGTCTCTCTTCACCAGCGCATCGAAGATCAGCGCGTCGATATGTTCCGACTGTCCGTCCGTACCGATACGTGGATCCAGATTGGTCGGACTGCTTTCGATCAACATGGTGACGGTGCCGCGAGAGGCCGTACGATGTCCGCAACCCAATGCGATCACTGCCAGCAGGGCTCCCGAGAGCAGCCAGGCATACAGCCGAAGCGCAGTCCGGTCGCGCCCTATCGAAGCGCGCCCACGACATGGTGCAGTGAGTATCCACTTAGGCACAGGTAATCTCGCCCAGGATCACAGGCCTCTTCGCACCAGTCGCTGACGGCACATTGCCGGGTCTCGAATGGAAGGATTGATATGCCAGTAAGGCAAAGGCGACGGCCTCTTTCGCTTGAACCGGCAGCCCCGCTTCATCACTGTTGCGAACTGCGCACCCGAGAGGCACGAGCAACTCCACCAACATCTCTCGAAGTGTATTGTTTTCCGCTCCGCCCCCAGAGAGAAAGTAATCCACGGTCGCGCCGCTCATCGCTGGCAGAACAAATTGCTCATAGGAACGAGAGATGCTGTGTGCGGTCAGTGCGGTCGCAGTTGCAATCGCATCTTCAGCGCGATCGCTGGTGCGGCGACATTCCGCGAGAAATTTTTCAGTACATGCAGCGCCAAACTGTTCGCGTCCCGCCGAGCGCGGTGGCGGCATGTTAAAAAATGGGTGCCGAAGGAACACATCCAGAACACCCTGAAGCACGCGGCCCTTCGCCGCAACCCGACCTCCGCGATCGTACGGTTTCTGGAAGAGCGTCTGCATGCACGCATCGATCACCATGTTCGCCGGCCCTGTATCAAATGCAGTTACGTGTTCCAACTTCGCAGAGGGTGGAATCGCCGTGAGATTCCCAATGCCTCCAAGATTCTGTAGCACGCGTCCGCGCGCAGCGTGCCGAAAGAAAACAAAGTCGAGCAGCGGAACCAGCGGCGCACCTTGTCCGCCGGCGACCATATCCGCAGGCCGAAAATTCGAAACTACCGGAACTCTGCCCGCCTCCGCCAAGAGGGCCATCTCGCCAATCTGCCAGGTACACGCGACCTGCCGCCCAGCATAGAGAGCAGCGTTAGCCTGGTGGTAGATGGTCTGCCCATGGCAACCGATCAGTGCCAGCTTGCATGGATGCGCTGCCAACGCGATCTTCAATGCCTCCGCATAAGCCTGCCCCAACCGCCAGTTCAGCCGAGCCAGTTCAGCGGTCGAGGTCTGCTGCGCGTCCATCGCGGCCAACACTGCACGGCGCAGCGCTGGCTGGAAGGGAATTGATGTGTGCGACAGCAGCTTCAATCGAAGATCCAAAGCATCGGCAGCCGCGCGTCTCGGCGAAATGCGGACGAATGCTACGTCGATTCCATCTGCCGATGTGCCGCTCATGATTCCCGCAACCGTCATCGTAGTAAGCTCGTTGCGCAGTGGACCTGTTCGCTGTCTCATGCCGGCTCCCGAGCCTCAGTACGAAATTCGGTAATCTCGCGCCGCAAATGCTCCATCTGCTTTTCAGTCGGGCCTTTGCGCGGTGGAATGGCAGCTTTTTTATCTCGCGTTGTCTGAACCTTCCGCGCTGCCTGCTCTACAATTCTGCGAAATGCCGCCGAACGTTCAGCCTCAGTGAGCAGCGCCTCGTAGGCACGGAAGATCAAGGCGGGTTCCTTGCAGATTTCGACTAGGTGTGTTCCCGCGAGTACCGCACTCACCGCGGCCTCTTCCATCGATTTCTGTGACAGGATGCCGCCCATTTCCATATCGTCCGAGAGCACCAATCCTCGATACTTGAGCTTGCCCAGCAACACCTTCTGTATCCAGAACGGCGAAATCGAGGCCGGCATCGCATCGCTCCCCGCCTCCGGATACGCCGCATGCGACACCATCACGAACGTCAACCTTTTTGCCAGTTGACGGTACGGCACCAGATCCGTGCGCCACATCTCCTTCCACGACCGCTCAATCGTCGGCGTGCCTTTGTGCGAATCGAGGGTGCCTCCGCCAAGGCCCGGAAAGTGCTTGCCGCACCCCAGGACGTCTTCACTGGCGAGTCCGTTGAGAAACTCCTTGCCATATTCGGCAACCCGCGCAGCATCGGCAAATGTAGTACGCGTCCGCATCACGCGTTCCGACTCCGGCAGCGCAAGATCGAGCACCGGAGCGAATGTGGTATTGAAGCCAAACGCCTTGAGCTCGCGCCCAATCAACGCGCCATGCTTGCGAAACAGGCTGCGTTTGCCCGTCGCAGCCACCGCAGCAGCCGAGGGCATCGGAGCCACTGCGTCGCGCAGACGATCGACCAGCCCTCCCTCCACATCAACGCAACGGAAGATAGGCTGACTTACTAAGTCGCTTACGCCAGACAATAACTCAACCGTCTGTGTCGCACTCTCGATATTCCTGCGGAATAGAATTACGCCACTGGGCTCGATGAGCTTGAGCCACGCTTTCTCCGTCGCAGTAAGTTGTAGGCGTTCGAGGCCTACAATCAAAAGCGCACCAACCTGTTGCCGCAGTGACGATCGCTTCAAACGCGACCTGCCTTCTCCGGCTGAGCGCCGCGTATTTCGATTTTCAACTCTTCCAGCAGATTCAGGGCTTGAAGCGGAGTCAATGAATTGATATCAGTCTCATCCAGCCGATCGATCACTGTTTGCGACAAGGGCGTGAAGATAGTAAGTTGCAGCGGAGCATCCGTCTCCACTGCGACATTATGCCGCTCCGAACGTTCATGCTGCTTCAGCACCTGGCGAGCGCGCTGGACCACCGGCGTCGGCAGGCCGGCCAACTTTGCTACCTCGATGCCGTAGCTCTTACTCGCCGGCCCCGGCTCAATCGAGTGCAAAAACACGATGCCCTTCGGCGTCTCTTTCACCGCGACATGCAGGTTCTTGAGCCGCGGCAACTGCTCCGCCAGCAGCGTGAGTTCGTGGTAGTGCGTTGCAAACAGCGCACGCGCGCCGATCTCTGCGTGCAGATATTCGAGCGTCGCCCATGCCAGCGACAAGCCATCAAAGGTCGCCGTGCCCCGGCCCATCTCGTCCAGCAGGATGAGCGAGCGCGATGTAGCCGTGTTGAGAATGGTGGCCGTCTCCGTCATCTCGACCATAAACGTCGAGCGGCCGCGCGCCAGGTTGTCAGTCGCCCCAATTCGCGTGTAGATCCGGTCCACTAGCCCAAATCGCATCCGCTCCGCAGGAACAAACGATCCAATCTGCGCGAGAATCACGAGCAGGGCCGCCTGTCTCAGATACGTCGACTTGCCGCCCATGTTCGGCCCGGTCACCAGCAACACACTCGGTCCGGCGGTGTCGAGATACAAATTGTTCGCGATGAATCGGCCCTCGCCTCCATCCTCGAGCATGCGTTCCACGACAGGGTGCCGCCCTCCCACAATCTCCAGGACGGCATCTTCCTCCAGCACCGGTCGCTTGTAGTTCCGCAAGACGGCAACGTGTGCGAAGTTGGCCAGCAGATCCACTTCGGCAACTCCACTGCTCGATTTGCGAATGCGGCTGGCAGCATCCAGCACTGCGCGCCGCAATTCGCCAAAGATCCGCTTTTCAATTTCAATGCAGCGTTCGTGCGCCGTCAGGATCTTCGTCTCATAATCCTTCAGTTCAGGCGTAGTAAATCGCTCCGCGTTGACCAGAGTCTGCTTACGTTCGTAATCGTCGGGAACGGCACCCAGATTCGATTTCGTAATCTCGATGTAGTAGCCGAACACCGAGTTGAATCGAACTTTCAGCGACTGAATTCCGGTCCGCTGCCGCTCTCGCTCCTCAATCGCGGCAATGGATTGCCTTCCGCTCTGACTGATGGTCCGCAGGGAATCGAGCTCCTCGTCCACCCCGGGCGCGACCAATCCTCCCTCGGCGAGAGTAAGAGGCGGCTGCGGAATCAGCGTAGTTTCGATAAGGACGCGCAGGTCCTCAAGGGAGTCGAGGCGTTCGCGGCAACTCCGCCACAGCTGAGCCTGGAAGGCAGCAAGAGCCTGCCACACCAGCGGCAATCGCCTTAGCGACGAACCCATGGCCAGCACGTCCCGCGGTCCCGCGCTGTCCAGCGACACGCGTGCCAGCAAGCGCTCGAGATCCAGAATCCCCTCGAGCGACCGCCGCAATTCTTCGCGAAGGATCAAGCTTGCATGCGCTTCGGCCACTGCTTCATATCGCTGCTGGATCTCTCCCCCATCGGACGAGGGCCGCACCAGGTTGGCGCGTAACAGCCGCTTGCCCATCGGCGTCAGGCAGCAATCGAGCGTGTGGAAGAGCGTAGTCTGCTGCTGGCCGTCGTTGAACAGCGTCTCGACCAGCTCCAGGTTGCGCACCGTCACCTGGTCCAGTTGCAGGCACTGCGCCCGCTCGTGAAATCGAATGCTGTCGATGTGGCCCAGTTCCAGCTTCTGTGTGCTGTGCACATAATGCAGCAGCGCGCCGGCAGCCACAGCCGCGTGCGTGTGCCCCACGAGGCCAAATCCCTCGAGAGTCTGCGTTCCCATCTGTCTCTGCAGCAGCGGAATGGCGTAGTCAGGCGTGAACACCCAATCATCCAAAAGGGTACGAGTCGGAATACGCTCCAACGCCTTAGGAATCTCCGCTGTGATCATCAACGGTTGCGCCGTAGGCAGTAGCAGTTCACTCGGTTGCGCCTTCAGCACCTCGTCAACGCAGAGCGTCATCGCCTGTGGACCGGAGAATTCGCTGGCTCGAAAGTCGCCCGTTGAGAGATCGAGCAGAGCCAGGGCCGACACTTGCGGTCCAAAGTGCAATGCAGCTAGAAAATTGTTCTGTTCGGAACCGAGGCCCGGATCGAGCGACGTGCCGGGGGTGAGCACGCGCGTCACTTCGCGGCGCACAATCTTCTTCGTCAGCTTCGGGTCTTCCATCTGCTCGCAAATGGCGATCCGGTAGCCCTTCCTGAGCAGGCGGGAGATATACGCCTCGGCCGCGTGATAGGGCACTCCGCACATCGGGACGGCGCGTTCCCGGTCACGCGCGGTCAGCGTGATCTGCAGTTCGCGAGAGGCGATCTGGGCGTCTTCAAAAAACAGTTCATAGAAGTCGCCCAGCCGGAAGAACAGCAGCGTGCCAGGATTCTGGCTCTTCGCCGCCGCATATTGACGCATCACCGGGGTGAGCGCGGCCTCGGCTACCTGGATGGAAGGTTCATCGGACACGGGAAGACCCAGCATACCGCGAACGGCACGCTGGTGTGCAACGCCGTGTGGTGCTTAGTTCTTGGTGGTTCCGTCAGAGCCGTGCTGCTTCACCATCTTGTTGTAAATACCCAGGAGCAGAAACGGCGCTGCCCACTGTCCTACAAACAGCGCATGATGATCCTTGCCATTCATTTTGAATGCCAGCGATCCGATGATCGACGCAACTGCCGCGCCCAGGAAAAAGCTTGAGGGCAGCTTCGAGGTCTGGCTTTCCATGAGTGCTGTAATCGGATCTTCGGTGATCTCTCCGGAACGAACGCGATAATCTTCCATTGCAAACTTCTCCTGAACCTGGTTTGAGGGAGTGAGTGGCTGCGGCGAACCGAGCCAGGACTGTCACTTGGGAGGAGATGCAGGATTTCTGTGGAACAGGGGTCCCACCGCCAACAGAATTCAGTGTCATCAAACGAAGGTAGGATTGTTTACGGCCACAATTCCCCCTACCATTGGTCGCTCGGAGGACCAAACCGCCGCTTTACGTGATGTAGATCACAGCAACCGATATACTTGCAGGCATTATCATTACCTCAACCACTATGGTGCTCATCTGGTTACGAGTGGCGGCCTTTCTTTACGGAGTAGCGAGTCTGTCCGCGCTCCCAGCCGTCCTCTACGAACGTCCGCGCTGGCAAAAGGTCTGTCTCCCGGCGGCGGTGATCGCGTTTTTCTTCCATTTTGTCTCGTTGACCGAGATGCTCGCAGCAACCCATCGCTGGATGCCAGTCGGCATGCACGAGGTGCAATCGCTACTCGCGCTGCTGATCGCAGCGGCTTTCCTTTTGGTTTGGATCTTCTACCGGACCGTCTCCTTTGGCCTCTTTGCCCTGCCGATGGCCTTTCTCCTGGTCCTGATCCCAGCCATTGGCCCGGACAAGTACACCTTCGCCTCGCCGATGATTCGCAGTGGCTGGATTTTTGTCCACGTGACGACACTGTTGGCGGCCTATGCGGCTCTGATCTTCAGCCTGCTCGCCAGCTTTCTCTACTTCCTGCAAGAGCGCCGTCTCAAGAACAAGCAAGGGGCGTCCTTTCTTCCCTGGTTGCCACCGCTTGAAACCATGGACAGGATCGGGCAGCAGAGCCTGGTCATCGGATTTCACTGCATGACCATCGGGCTGCTGACGGGCTCGCTCATTGCGCAGGAGAGCGTCGGACCCGCGTATTTTCTTGACCCCAAGGTGCTGCTCTCATTCGGCATGTGGGGCCTCTACGTGGTCATGCTGTTCGTTCGCCGGAGTACCGGCCTTCGCGGTCGCCGCGCCATCTATCTGTCAACCGTCGTCTTCCTGGTGATGCTCAGCGTGTGGGCCGCCAACCACTTCAGCTCCGTCCACAGGTATACCGCCCCATGAACCTCGTCCTGCTGGGAGTGAACCACAAAACGGCGCCCATTGAAGTCCGCGAGCGGCTGGCCATTGCGCCATCCCGCCTCGCTGAGGCGACCCGTTCCCTGGTTCAAACTCCCGGGGTGCATGAGGGCATGATCCTCTCCACCTGCAATCGCGTGGAACTGCTGCTGTGCCAGGAGCCCAGCGCTCCCGCTCCCTCGCTCTTCCTTCACGACTACTTCGCGCTCGAACCCGCGCTTCTTCGCCCGCACCTCTACGAATATCGCGAGAGGGAGGCCATTCGCCACCTCTTCCGCGTCGCTTCCAGCCTCGATTCCATGGTCGTCGGCGAACCCCAGATCCTCGGGCAGGTGAAGGAGTCCTACTCCGTTGCCCGGTCCGTTGGCGCAGTCCAGACCACGCTCGACAAGCTGCTTCAAAGTGCCTTTACGGTCGCAAAAAAGGTCCGTACGGAGACTCAGATAGGCAGTTCGTCTGTGTCGATCGCGTCGGTCGCCGTTGACCTCGCGAAAAAGATCTTCGGCTCGCTCGAAGGCAAGAAAGTCTTTCTGGTCGGCGCGGGAAAGATGAGCGAACTCGCAGCCCGGCAGCTGATTCAGCAGGGCGCAAGCTCCATCCTGGTCACGAACCGCACGCATGACCGTGCCGTCAAACTAGCCCAGGAATACAAGGGCCAGGTCATTCGTTTCGAAGATCTTTACGCCACTGCCGACCAGGCGGACATCATCATCACCTCGACCGGCGCGCCACACGCTATCTTCCGCCGGGAACACGGGCAGCAGTTCATGCAGCGACGCAAGAATCGGCCCATGTTCTTCATTGACATTGCCGTGCCTCGCGACGTGGATGCGGGGATGAACCGTGTGGAAGGCATTTTCCTCTACGACATCGACGATCTGCAGTCGGTGGCCGCTTCGCATATGGCCGATCGCGCCCGCGAGGCAGAGGAGGCCGAAAGCATCGTCACCCGCGAAGTAGACCGTTACCAGCAGAAGCTGCAGACTCTGAACGTGGTGCCGACGATTGTACAGTTGCAGCGATCGGTGGAAGAGCTTCGCCAGGCTGAACTCCGCAGGATGCAGGCGCGGCTGCAAACGCTCACCCCTGAGCAGCAGGCGGCGGTAGACGCTCTTACCAAGGGCATTATGAACAAGTTTTTGCATACGCCGCTGCAGGCCATCAAGACGGCAGCCCGAAGCGGTGACTCCACGACAGTTGACGCCATTCGCACAGTTTTCGATCTCGCACCCGATGCCGCTCCAGCCGAGGCAAGTTCTTCGGTGGAACCGGTATCTGGGCTCAACGTCGCAGGCGAGCCACCCACGGAGGAGAAGGCTTGATTCGCATCGGCTCCCGAGGGTCGCAGCTCGCCCTCTGGCAGGCAAACCACATCGCGGCTGCCCTTCGCGGTGCGGGCCACGAAGTGTCCATCGAGATTATCCGCACCACCGGCGACCGCATGCAGGACGTCTCCTTTGCGCAGGTTGGTTCTAAAGGCATGTTCACCAAGGAGATCGAAGAGGCTCTGGTGGAAGATCGCATCGACCTCGCGGTTCACAGCCTCAAAGACTTGCCCACGGAATTAGCCGCGCCGTTTTCCATCGGTGCGATTCCTCCGCGTGTAGATCCTCGGGACGCGTTCGTCTCGGTGGAGTACGAGACCTTCCAGGCACTGCCGCCCGGCTCCCAGGTGGGCACCAGCAGTCTGCGGCGCCAGGCTCAGTTGCGCGCCGTGAGGCCGGACCTCGAGTACGTCGAATTTCGCGGCAACGTGGACACCCGGCTGCGCAAACTTGCCCAAGGGCAGGTGCAGGCGATCGTGCTTGCGGCTGCTGGGTTGGAGCGCCTGGGCAAGACAGAGTGGCTGCGGGAACGCTTCCCAGCCGAACTGGTCTGCCCTGCCGCAGGACAAGGTGCACTTGCCATTGAATGCAGAGCCTACGATCTTGTGACTCACAAAGCCGTGGCCTTCCTCGACGATCCGGACACCCGGTTCGCTGTGACTGCGGAGCGCATTGCCCTGGGCGCATTAGGCGGAGGCTGCCAGGTTCCGATAGGGGTGCACTGCAAGCGCGACGGTGAGGAATTTCACATCGCCGGTGCAGTTGCCGCCACCGACGGCAGCCTCGTCGTTCGCGCGGAAATGCGAGGCTCCGATGAGGCAGAACTGGGCAGGCAGATTGCCGACAAGCTGCTGTCGCTCGGTGCGGCTCAGATTCTCTCCGGCGTGGAGATCGCCAGATGAGTGCCGACCGCCCCCTGGCTGGACGGCGCATCGTCGTCACCCGCACGCGCGAACAGGCCGGTACGTTAACCCTGGCCCTCGCCCGCCTCGGCGCTTCTGTGATCGAGCTGCCGACGATTGAAATCGTTCCGCCTGAATCCTACGAAGCGCTCGATGCGGCCTTGCAAGCGCTTTCGAAATACGACTGGCTCATCGTTACCAGCGCCAACACGGTGCGGGCTCTGCGCGAACGCATCGCTTTCCTCGGGGTCCAGTCGAGCGACTTTAAGCAGCTTCGAGTTGTCGCCATTGGTACCGCCACTGCGGACGCGCTGGAAGATGCAGGCCTCGATGTCGACCTGATCCCCGAACGGGCCATCGGCGAATCCGTAGTCGATTCCTTACGAGATCAGGTCGGAGGGCAGCGCGCTCTGTTGATTCGAGCGAGTGTGGCCCGTGACGTCATCCCGGCCGAGTTGGCCATTCATGGAGCCAAGGTCGAGATCGTCGAAGCCTATCGCACAGCGATCCCCACCGACTCGATTGAGAAGATTCAGAAGCTGTTCGGCCCGGAAGGGAAGCAGCCTCACGCCATCACCTTCACCAGCTCCTCTACCGTCCAGCATTTCTTCCGCTTGCTCCGCGACGCGGGAGTGGCCACCGTTCCCGACGGCGTGTCGGCGTTATCGATCGGGCCCGTCACCAGCGCCACGCTCCGGGAGTTCCACTGGGAGCCGTCGGCAGAAGCGACCCACTCCGATGTAGCCGGCCTGGTCGAGGCCGCCGTTCGCGTCTTGGCCATCCACATTGTCCCGCCATCGGGAACGGCCTCGTCAAATCCCCCCGCCTGAGAAGCCCCGCTCTCTTCACCCGGACCTGACACTCCTCCTACCGCTTCAGCGAGTCAGTGCGTGCTCCAGGTCTTATCCGACGAATTGCAAAGCTTCTCCAGCGTGCAGTCCAGGCATCTCGGCTTGCGCGCAATGCATACCTGCCGGCCGTGCTGGATCATCTCGTGCGAGAACGCGATCCAGCGATCCCGCGGGATGATCTTCATCAGGTCCTGTTCCACCTGCTTCGGCTCGGTCGCCTGTGTGAGCTCCAGTCGCCGCGAGAGCCGCAACACATGCGTATCGACCACCACGCCCTCAGCCAGTCCATAGGCCACGCCGAGGACCACGTTCCCGGTCTTGCGAGCGACGCCCGGAATCGTCAGCAGTTCCTCCATGGTGCGTGGAACCTCGCCGTGAAACTCAGAGAGCAGGCGCTTTGCCGCTCCCGAGAGCGACTTTGCCTTGTTGTGAAAGAAACCGGTCGGGCGTATCTCCTCCTCGATGTTGGGCAGCGGTGCCGCAGCAAAGTCCGTGGGGGTAGGGAACCTGCGAAACAACGACGGCGTGACCATGTTGACTCTCGCATCGGTGCACTGCGCTGAGAGCACGGTGGCTACCAGCAACTCCCAGGCACTGCGATGCAGCAGCGCGCACTCTGCTTTGGGATAGGCAGCAGCCAGCCCGTCGAGGATGGCCTGTACCCGTTCCGGCGCGAGGGCATCCTTGGCCTTCTTTGGCTTGATCACCTTCTTCTTAATCGGCGCGGCTTTTTGGGTCGCGAGCTTTGCCTTCGCTGTCGTGGATGATTTCTTCGAGCCTCGCTTCACTGCCGCAATTGCCATGCACCGGTCCTCACGCTCGCCTCATCCTAGCAAAGGCGCGCAGATCCATCAGGACACCACGGGCGCCTCCGGCTCTCGCGGGCAGGCCGAACCGGAACGGTATACTTCAAAAGGAATGACTGAAAAAATTCTTGCGGTACTGGCCCACTTCATCATCGCCACAATTTCGGCTGCGGGCTATGCGGGTGTGGCGTTGCTGATGGCAATTGAATCAGCCTGCATTCCGCTACCCTCAGAAATCATCATGCCGTTTGCCGGCTACCTGGTCTACACCGGCCGATTCAACATCTACTGGGTCGCCACCGCTGGAGCGCTCGGTTGCAATCTCGGCTCGGCCGTCGCGTACTGGATTGGCGCCTATGGTGGACGGCCTCTGGTCGAACGCTTCGGCAGATACGTTCTACTCAGCACCAATGATCTCGATCGCACCACCCGTTTTTTCCATAAATACGGCTCGGTCACCGTCTTTGTAGCGCGTTTGCTTCCGGTCGTTCGCACCTTTATCGCGCTGCCGGCCGGGATCGCCAAGATGCCGCAACTCCGGTTTCATATCTACACGTTTTTAGGTTCCTGGCCGTGGTGTTTCGTGCTGGCCTATGCCGGCATGAAGCTGGGCCAAGGATGGGAAACCGATCCTCGCTTCAAGGCCATTTTTCACCGCTTCCATCTGGGCGTGGAAGTCCTGCTCGTGCTCGGCATTGCCTGGTTCCTCTGGTCTCATTTGAAGGCCAGAAAGCGGCCTGCCGAAGCATAGCGACCATTGAAGGCGCGAATGCCTCCCTTGACCGTCAACCATTTGCCAAAGCTCTTCGCGAAGATTAAGACTGGAGAGTTTTGTTAACCAATATCTTTTAGAGTGAGAGGGTTCAGCAAGAAAATGTCTACTTCCAAGGACAGCGGCCAAGGTTCCGCTGCCGAAGCAAAAACGCAGCCAGCACAAGGAAAACTCGGAGTGATGGTCGTCGGCCTGGGTGCCGTCGCCACGACACTCATCGCCGGTGTCGAAGCCGTTCGCAAGGGCCTCGCCAAGCCCATCGGATCGATCACGCAGATGGGCACGATCCGCCTCGGCAAGCGTACCGATACCCGCACGCCCCTCATCAAGGATTTCGTCTCCCTCGCCAGTCTCGAGGACATCGTCTTCACCGGTTGGGATATTTACACCGACAACGTCTTCCAGGCGGCAAGCACGGCCAAGGTGCTCGATAAGGATCTGCTCGCCGACATCAAGCCCTACCTTGAAAGCATCAAGCCTCTGCCTGCGGTCTTTGACCAGTACTACGTCAAGCGCCTGCATGGAAACAACGTCAAGCAGGGCAAGAACAAGCTGGAACTGGCCGAGCAGGTGCGCGCAGACATCCAGGCCTTCCGCAAAACCGTCGATCGCGTGGTCGTGATCTGGTGCGGCTCCACCGAGATATTCCTCGAGCCCAGCGCTGTACACGCTTCCGTCGAAGCCTTCGAAAAGGGCCTGGCTGAAAGCGACGTCAACATCGCGCCCTCGCAGATCTATGCGTACGCAGCGCTCAAGGAAGGCGTGCCCTTTGCGAATGGTGCACCGAATCTCACTGTCGATCTGCCTGTAATGCAGGAGCTTTCAAAAACGAACGCCGCGCCGATCTGCGGCAAGGACTTCAAGACCGGTCAGACCCTGATTAAGACGGTTCTTGCTCCGGCTTTCAAGGCGCGCATGCTTGGCGTCAGCGGCTGGTACTCCACGAACATTCTCGGCAACCGCGATGGTGAAGTGCTCGACGATCCCGAGTCCTTTAAAACCAAGGAAGAATCGAAGCTGGGAGTGCTGGACTTCATCCTTCAGCCCGAACTCTACCCCGATCTCTACAAGGACATATACCACAAGGTAAGGATTAATTATTATCCGCCGCGCGGTGATAACAAAGAGGGTTGGGACAACATCGACATCTTCGGATGGCTCGGCTACCCGATGCAGATCAAGGTGGACTTCCTCTGCCGTGACTCGATCCTTGCGGCGCCCATTGCCCTTGATCTCGTTCTGTTCCTCGACCTGGCCAAGCGCACGCCGGAGTTGCAGAGCCTCGGCATTCAGGAGTGGCTCAGCTTCTTCTTCAAGTCGCCGATGACCGCAGAGGGTCTGTATCCGGAGCACGATCTCTTCATCCAGTCGATGAAGCTGAAGAACACCCTGCGCCACATCCAGGGTGAACAGCTCATCACTCACCTCGGCCTGGAATACTACGACTGAGTTCGGACTGGCCAGAGTTCCGGCTCTCATCGACGAGAGCCGGAATTCCGGCACTGCCACTCAGCGCGGCAGGGTCTTCGTTCCAGTGACGGTATAGGAACCCGTCGCGCCACCGGTCGACTCATCCGGCTGTGTGCTGCCGATCGCTACCGAATAGGTCCCCGGTACGACGATGCGCTCGCCTTTCTCGTTCACCTGGCCTTGTACTCGCGGATCGATTCGAATATCCACGTGCTTGGTTTGACCGCCGTCTAAATGGACACGGCTAAACCCCGCCAGCGTGCGAATCGGTGTCCCTGCAGCCTTCGGTTGCGTGAGATACACCTCCACCACTTCGTCGCCCGCGCGCTCTCCCTTGTTCTTGACCTCGACACCGGCGGTGACCGGCTCGCCCGCCTCCACTGTGGGCGTTGAGAGCTTTAGGTCGCTATAGCTGAACGTCGTATAGCTCAGGCCAAATCCGAAGCCGTACAGCGGCTTGCCATGAAAGTAGCGGTAAGTTCGGTTGCTCATCGAGTAGTCTTCAAACGGCGGCAACTGGTCGAGCGAAGAATAGAACGTCAGCGGAAGTCGCCCGGAGGGATTGTTGTCGCCGCTAAGAGTTTCGGCGATCGCAGTGCCACCCTCTTCGCCGGGATACCACGCCTCCAGAATCGCGCTAGCGTGTTCCTGCGCCCAATTGACCGCCAGAGCGCTGCCGTTGTTCAACACGACGACGAGTGGCTTGCCGGTTCCGCTCAAAGCCTCGAGCAACTCCTGCTGAGTCTTGGGCAGTGTGATCGCCGTCCGGTCACCGCCACTGAATCCCTCCAGCTTTACCGGCATCTCTTCGCCTTCAAGACCCGGCGACAGGCCCACGAAGGCTACAACCACCTCAGCCTGCTTAGCTGCTTCGACTGCTTCGTTGCGCAGAACATCAGCCGGCGCGAGCCAGACCAGGTCAATGCCAGCACTCGATGTCTCATGCACGTACTCAAATCGAATCGCATGCGGCTTCGCATCGTCGAAGTGAATGGCCGCGAGACTGTTCGCACCCTTGCTGTCATCCACCAGCAATTTGTCGTCAACAAAAAGCCGGAAGCGCTCGTGAGTGTCGCAGGCATAGCAGACGTTCATGCGCGCGCCTAGCTGATAATCGCCCGCGGCGGGAGGTGTCAGCGTGCCTGTCCAGCGGACGGAGTAGCCATCGCGCTTGAGTCCATCGACCGGAATGACTTTGTCCCAGTTGAAGTTCACCGTGCGATCGGTGCGAACCACCACCGGCTTGCCCCGCATACCGGGATTGTCGAAGTACTCGCCGGTCAATCCATTACCGTGGCCTTCGCCGTCGCCCTGGGCCGGTTTCAGCGCGGTGTGCTCGATGGGCATGGGCAGCCCCTCAGCCAGACTCGATCCCTGTGCATAGCTCACCTTTGCCTGGCCATGGAATTGCCGCTCGATGCCCGCGATCGGAAAGACTGGCTGTGGCGGCGGTCCGTTGTAGTTGCCCTGCAACGATTGCACCAGTTCGGCTGTGGGCCCAACCACCGCAATCTTTTCAGTCTCTTTCTTCAGCGGCAGAAAACCATCTTTATTTTTCAGCAGCACGATTGCCTCACGCGAAGCCTGCAGCGAGAGTTGACGATGCGCGTCCGAATTCACCTGAGTAAACGGAATCCGCCCATACGCGTAGGAGTCCGGTGGATCGAACATGCCCAGCTTCATCCTGGCGGTGAAGAGACGTTTTACCGCAGTATCAATCTCGGCTTCGGTGATGAGCTTCTGCTTCACTGCATCGACCAGCGCTGGATACGCCTGGCCTTCTGCATAGCCGCACTCTAGATCGGTGCCCACCTTGACCGCATCGGCGGCAGCGTGCGCGAAATCCGGTGCAAATTTATGGCCGGTGGCGATATCCGCCGCGGCAGCGCAATCGGAGACCACGTAACCGTCGAAGTGCCAATCATTGCGCAGGTGATCGCGCAGCAGCATGGTGTTCGCGCAGGCAGGCGCACCATCGATCGCGTTGTAGGCGCACATTACCGATTGCGCATGCGCCTCGGTGACCGCGGCACGAAATGCGGGCAGGTAGGTGTCTTCCAGATCGTGCGCGGAGACATCTACGTTGAACTTGTGTCGCAGAGGCTCAGGTCCGCTGTGCACCGCGTAGTGCTTGGGCGTGGAGACCACGCGGAAATACTTCGGATCGGTGCCTTGCATCCCGCTTACAAACGCAACTGCCATGCGCCCCGTCAGGAAAGGGTCTTCTCCATACGTCTCCTGGCCGCGTCCCCAGCGCGGATCCCGAAAGATGTTCACGTTGGGCGCCCAGAAGGTCAGGCCAAAGAACATCTCGTGATCGTTGTCTCGCATGGCCTGGTTGTACTTGGCGCGGGCCTCGGTCGAGATCGTCTCGGCCATGCGATGCACCAGCGAAGTGTCCCAGGTCGACGCCATTCCGATCACCTGCGGAAAATTGGTAGCGTAGCCGGCGAACGCTACACCATGCAGGCCTTCATTCCACCAGTCATACTTGGGAACGCCGAGCCTGGGGATGGCGACGGCGTGGTCGCGCATCTGCGAGACCTTCTCTTCCAGGGTCATGCGCGAGACAAGGTCGTTCACGCGCTGCTCGATCGAAAGATGCGTGTCGAGATACGGAGCGCCTTGCGAAGGAGCCGCGGCTTGTGAGCTCCCGGCCGTCTGCGCTCCTGCGACCACGCTTGCGAATCCCACCAGCGCCACAGCACAGAGAGACGTGCCCCAGCCCCACGTTCCCGTCCGCCTTCTGCCTGCGCCCAAGACCGACCTACCACTGTTCCCGTTTCTCAGAACTCCCATCAGCATTTCCTTCCTCATGCATTCCCCATCTGTGTGCATCCCGCTCGCAGAGGCTGCTCGCAGACGCGGCCTACCTCATGATCTTTGCTGCCGAGCAAAATGGGAGCGCCTTAAGGGAAGCACAGAGAAGGGAAGGTAGTAAAGGACGGGTGGCACATGCCCAGAGACGACCGCCAGTGTGTCGTCTCTGGGCAGAACTTCATAGCTATGGAAGTACCGGCCGCGTGCTACTCCGCGGGAACTTCGGTCTGCGTCATGGCCAGGGCTTGGGTTTTGGGCGCAGCCTGCAACAGGTGCTTCGCAATACGCTTCGCCGCGAAATCGGCGCCGAAGGCAAATCGCATCACCGGACCGAAGGTATTTGCCGCCGCGATCCCGACAAAGTAGAGGCCCGGAACCGAGGATTCAAACCTGGACGAAAGCACGGGGGCACTCTCGACCGCTTTCAACCGTGCGCGTATGTCATTGCTCAGCATCGGGAGTCGTTTGAGATCGACCCGATATCCCGTCGCCGCGATTACGTGATCGGCGAGGATCTCTTCCGCCTTTCCGTCCGCATTGGTGAACGAGACACGCACCTTCTCCCCGACCGACTCAGCTTGGATGCCACTGGCACCGAGACTCATCGGCACTTTGCCGATCACGCGTTCTCTCATTGGCCAGCCCGGAGCAGGCCCGAGATGGGTGCGAACAACGCGAAGCCGCGTCTCCAGCGGAAGCAAACGAAACAGCGCCGGCAGGTCGCTGCACAAGCGGGAACGCCAGCCCGGACCAAGTCCCGAAGACGGATACCGAAGGCGTTGCAGCAGAGGCCGCCGCCCGGGTGCTGGTGGATTATGAAACCTTAGCGCCTGGCGACGCGCGAGCACGCTGACGTCTGCGCCCGCCTCATGCAGCAGCGCAGCGACGTCGATTGCGGAGGCTCCAGCCCCGATCACTACTACGCGTTTTCCACGAAGGGCGCTCGGATCTTTCTGTGCCGAGCAATGCGAAAGCTGATGGCTGGGAAGCTTTGCCAACTCTGCCGGAATATGTGCGAAGTGAGTGATTCCGACCGCGAGAACTACCTGCCGCGCAGCGATCGTTTCCCCATCTTCGAGCGTAAGCACGAAGCCGCCCTGTGTCCGCTCGATGCTCGCAACCTGGCGTGTATCAAGGTTGGAGACAAACCGTCGTTGAAAGGCCAGACCGTATTCGACGAAGGTCCGCAACTTCACCGGTACACGGGTATCGTCGTAGGGAATGCGGTTCTGCTCGCAGTAGTGCTTCATGGTGAATTCGGCAGCCGGATCGGAAAGACTCGACGCGAAGCCATCGGACTTAAGCAGCATGCCCGCAGGCATGTGTTCGCGCCAGGTCTCCATCGGCGGACCGAAAATGCGGAAAGCCACTCCGGAACCTTGCAGGTGGGCCGCGATCGACAGCCCATACGGGCCCGCTCCAACAACAGCAACTTCAATCGACGAACTCATCGGGCTCCTTCACACATCGATAGCAGAAACATGGCGGACTTAAACCTTGGCCTCACCGCTTTTCCTCCGGCCGCTTGGCTTCGAAGCAGCTCAAGGTATTATCGACACACTCCCCGCCTCTTTGAAATACCGCTTCCTGGGCAGTGGAATGCAATGGAATTGCCATTCGCAAAATGTCGATGTTGATGCAAGATTGATGATAATGCCGACAGCGCTCGAGACCTCGCTAAAACGAAGAACACCGCCGAAGATTTTGGTCTCAACAACATGCCGCTGGTTTTCGGCCGCTCGCATTGCAATGGCCTACGCCGACGCAGGCTGCGAGGTCGAGGCTTTATGCCCTTCTAAGCATCCCATGCTGCTCACGCGCGTGGTCGATCGGCACTATGAATTCCAAGGATTTCGCCCGTTGCGCTGCCTCGAACTCGCGATTCGTGAGGCCGATCCCGATCTGATCTTGCCTTGTGACGAATTGGCCGCCCTGCAGCTTCATCGCCTGCACGCGCAGCTTTCTGCATCTCAGTCCGAGACCTCGGCTTCGGTATGCGCGGTGATCGAGAGATCGCTGGGGAATCCGGAGAGTTACCCCCTGCTCGAGTCTCGCAACTCATTTCTTGCGCTCGCGGCCGAAGAAGGGATTCCCGTTCCGGCCACTGAAGTGGTGGAGTCCATCGCCGACGTCGAGCGCTGGGTCGTACACAATGGCCTGCCCGCCGTTCTGAAGGCGGACGGCACCTCGGGAGGCGAAGGCGTCAAGATCGTCGAGTCCACCGAGGAGGCGCTCCTGGCCTTTCGGACCCTGAAGGCGCCTTTGTCCACTCCAGTCACCGCGAAGCGCACCTTGATCGATCGCGACCCCAATCTCATCGTGCCGTGGCTGCGGCGGCGCGAGCGCTCGGTCAGCATTCAGCCCTACATCCGCGGCTGGGATGCCAACATCGCGGTTGCGTGCTGGAAGGGTGAGGTCCTGGCCAGCGTGAGTATTCGCGTCCTCAACACCAGCAACGACAAGGGGCCTGCCACGATCGTTCGGGTCCTGCCCGATGACGACATGCTGCAGGCCGCGCGTGCGGTCGTCCGCCGCCTTGGGCTGTCAGGGCTATGTGGACTCGATTTCATGGTGCACGCTGAGACCGGAGTTGCGCATCTTATCGAGTTGAATGCCCGGGCGACGCAGACGGGTCACTTTCCCCTCGGTCCGGGACATGACCTGCCCGCAGCCTTGACAGCAGCGCTGATGGGCCACGAGCCGCGAGAGAGGAGCCAGGTGATTCATTCCGACGTGATTGCTTTGTTTCCCCTCGCCTGGCATGGGAATCCCGTCAATCCCTTGCTGAAGACTGCGTATCACGATGTGCCGTGGGAAGAGCCGGAACTGGTGCGCGCCGGCCTGGCCAAACCCAGTCCGATCAACTATCCGAACTTCGTTCAACTTACGTCCAAATTGAGACCCGGCTTGCGATTAGAAAAGTCTCCAAAGAGAGAGCTATGAAGTTTCACGTTTTGCATCTGATAGGCAGCAATTTAGTAGGCGGCCCTGAGAAACAGATCCTGCACCATGCCGAAGATATGCAGGGTTCTGAATTTGAAATCTCCGTTGGATCGTTTCACGACCTGAGCGAACGGCCCGAGATTCTCACCGCTGCGGCACAGCGCAACATCCCGACGCTGTGCCTCTCCGGTGGCGTCCATCTCGGCCTGGTCGAGGAACTCGCTCAGCGGCTCCGCGAGCGCAAGGGCTATCTGCTCTGTACTCATGGATTCAAGGCCAACGTCGTGGGCTATCTCGCCGCGCGACGTACGAATACGCTGCACATTCCCTGTCTTCGCGGATGGACCGCCGAAACATGGAGAGTCAAGCTCTATGAAATGCTCGAGCGGCAGGTGCTGCGCCGGGCTCCGATCGTCGTCTGTGTGTCTGCCAAGCAGGCTGAGCAGATTGCGCACATGCGCGGCAAGCGCCGCAAACCCGTGGTCATTCCCAACGCGATGCTTCCGCCGTACGCGCGAGCGACCGGCCAGGACTCGGTGTCGCGAAGCCAGTTAAACATTCCGCAAGATGCGTTTGTCTTCGGCTCCGTCGGCCGACTCAGCGCAGAAAAGGGACACCGCTTCATGATCTCCGCGTTCCACGAAGCAGCCAGCGCTACAGATCGCGCGCTGCGGCTCATCGTCGTAGGCGATGGCAGGGAACAGGACGCACTCGAGAAGCAGGCCGCCGATTTGGGCATTCGTGACCAGGTGCTCTTCGCCGGATATCAGGGAAATTGCGACGAGTGGATGCGGCTCTTTGACTGCATGGTACAGCCGTCTCTCACCGAAGGAACACCGAACTCCGTTCTCGAGGCGATCTGCTTGCACGTGCCTGTCGTTGCGACCGCAGTGGGCGGAGTGCCCGACCTTATCGTGGATCGCCACAACGGCTTGCTGGTGCCGGCACAGGATTCACATGCGCTCGCCGCTGCGATGCTCGAAGTGGTGAATTCGCCGGAGCTCAAGCAGCGACTGGTTGCGGGCGGCTCTCAACTCAAGGCGGAGTACGCGCCGGAGACGCAGCGCGATCGCTTCATCGCCGTGTACCGAATGGCCTTTCGCAGCCAGACCGAAGCCAGCGAAGTTCCAAACTCTGTCCCGATCAAAATCTAACCGTGCACCCCGTGACCGCCTGACAGCATCGCCGCCCCCCAAAAATTCAGAGCCAGCCTCTGGGCTTTATGCGCCAGGAAAGAAGAAAGTGCCATCATTCCTTTCAATCGGCGAATACAGCCCCCTCCCTCAGGTCGTAGAGTTCGCCAGACGAAATTCGAAACCGCTCCTGCAGCACACACAGGCTCACTAGATACATCAGCACCTGGTCAAACGCCGTTCGCGCGCCCACATCCATGTCCGGCAGCCTGTCGAGCAGCGCCACTACTGCCTTCTGGTTGAAGAAGGGAATTGCTCGCAGAGTCTCGCCCCGCAGCATGTCCTGCACAAACGACTGGAACGTATCATCCGGATTCAGCGTCGCCGGCGGGCTCAGGAAGGGATGCTTCTGCCGCCGGTACACGGTGTCGGTGATGACATCCTTCACGGCTTCGCGCAGCACGTATTTCTCGGTCATCCCGCGAATCTTCTGGTTTACCGGCTGGCTGGCGATCAGCTCCACCAGCTTGTGATCGAGAAACGGGACGCGGCCCTCGATCGAGTGCGCCATTTCCATGCGGTCGCCGAGCATGGTCAAGATGTATCCCGGCATCACCGTCTTCGACCACAGGTACAAGGACTGGTGCAGCGCGTCGCGCCCCTTCAACTGTCGAGCAACGTCGGTATCGTCGAGGATGTTGTATTCGCCTTCGCGGTGTCCGTACTTCTGCTGAAACCAATCAGCGAGCAGCGGCCGCATCTTCACTCCGCGCGATGAGAAAGTCTCCATCCAGCACGGCACATAGCCCAGCACTCGCTTGACCGCGTCCAGGTTTCCGATCTCCCCGTCGGGCAGCAACAGTCCGCGGCTGACCGTGTTGTGAGCCTCGAGCCACCGCAACAACTCATCGATCGCCTCCGGATCCTGCCCTTCGCGGTTATACAGCAGCATGTCCCGGCGGAAATGCGCGTACCCGCCGAGGATCTCGTCTGATCCTTCTCCCGTGAGTACAACCTTGTAGCCCGCCTGCCGTACCGCGCGGCTCAGCAGGTATTTCGCAACTCCATGAGCATTCAGGCACGGCGTCTCCGCCTGGGCAATGGCATCGGGAAATGCATCCGCCAGATCCTGCTGTTTGATGGGAATCGTTTGAAACTCCGCACCCACCTTCTCTGCCATCTCCCGCGCAATCGGGCCTTCATCGTATGCCGCATCTTCAAAGGTCAGCGTGAAAGCTTTGATCGGATCGGGATGATGCCGGGCTGCCAGGCCTAGCACGGCGCAGGAATCCAAACCACCGCTCAGGTACACTCCCACCGGTACGTCGGCCCGCAGCCGGATGCGAACAGATTCCTCCAGCGACTCCCGAAACTCGGCCGCATACTCGCCATCGCTGCGCGAAGGTGCCGTCTGAGTTTTGATTGGATAGTTGAAGTCCCAGTACTGGTTCAACTGCACATGCTTGTCGCTCACCAGCATGTAATAGCCGGGCGGCACCTGCATCACGCCATCGTAGAGCGTGCGCGCCTGGTGTCCGCCGAAGGTCATGGAGTGGTACACGCCCTCTTCATCCCACCGCGCCGGCACGCCTGCGGCAAACAGCGCCTTCACTTCGGACGCGATGTAGAGTGTCTCGCGCACCCACGCGTAAAACAGCGGCTTGATCCCGAAGCGGTCCCGCGCCGCGAAGAGGCGACGCCGGTTCTCATCCCAGATCACCAGCGCGAACTCGCCGCGCAGATGTTCCATGCAGTGCACGCCCAGGTCTTCGTAAAGATGAAGCGCGATCTCGCTGTCCGTCTTCGTCTTGAGCCGGTGGCCCTGTTCCTGTAATTGCTGGCGGATCGCTTCATATCCATAGAACTCGCCGTTCACCACGATCCGCGTCCGTCCATCCTCGCTCGCGATTGGCTGGTCGCCGGTCGTCAGGTCAATGATGCTCAACCGGGCATGACCCAGGCCCACACGGCGATCCGCCGACACCCACTGCCGCTGTCCATCCGGTCCACGATGATAGAGCGAACGCGTCGCTCGCTCCAGCGTGGTCGCTTGTATCGGCTCACGCCGGGAAAAAACACCCACGATTCCGCACATGGCGTGATCCTCCACGTTCAATTAATTTCTAACTGAGAATTCCGTTCAGGGAGGAAAGTGTAGTGAAGAGAACTCGCGGTTTTATAGCACAGAGCGCCTGTGGCAAGCCATTGAAAGAAGCGGCTGCGGAGTCGCGGGACGTGCTAGATCTGTTTATTGCTGAGTGAGCCCGCATTGCTGCGGGACCTCCAGTCAGGGCAACGAAATTCTACTCGATTTCCGGAATTCCGCACGCTCGAAGATACTCGAACGTTCCGTCATAAAAGGAGGCTGGACGTGTAGGGTCCGATTCATCTCCCTCCGGAACGAATAGGACCATTCCCTGTCGTGCGCGGGTCAGTAGGACGCGGTAGGCATTCTTCAGGTATAGCTGCCTAGATTCGTCATTGACAAATTGCCATTTCGAGCCTTTGAAAGCCTGGTGATGCCAAGTTCCGTCTCTGTGATGGAAATCTCCATCCCAACAAACTCCTACCCAATCGAGTTCCAGACCCTGGACCAAAAACTCGCTAGCCACATCCTCCAAGTAGTAGGACGATCGAACATCGGTGCTGGAATTCAGAAACCAATTCGCAGGTTCAATCTCTGCTTTGATGTGGATCCCTTCTGGGCGGAGCCGTTGAGCGCCCGAGGATGCCACGAGACCAAAACGCTCTGTGCCTCTCGCATGGGCACGGAGCCAATCCTTAGCCGCACTGAGATTGCGAGTCAGGAGAATTGGATAAGTCGACCTTATCTTTTCGTAAATTGATCGTGCACGCGATGGATTGTTGGCGATGAGTTGACTGACAAAATCTGACAGCGCCTCGGCTCGAAACGAACGCATGGATACAGATAGGTGCAAGTATTCGTCTGAACGGACCCGCGGAGACCCCAAAACCCTCTGGACCTGACTAGGCGATCCATATTCGGCAAGTGCTATGCGCGGCGAAAGGTATACATCCCACTCGGGGAAGCGAGCTTCAAGTGCATTTATCCATTCGGAGATGCCCGCCTCTCCGGTATTGATTTCCTGACCGCCGCCAACTAGGCACACGACTGTGCACCAGTCTGGATGCCGATCCATCACGCTGATCAGGAACTCTGGCTCGGACATGTCGAAATCAGCCTGCCCTCGCTTACGCTGCATGAACTTCGCCGCTTGGTCACGAGTCCAAGCCCTTTGTGCTTCGTCGAACACGACAACCTTCTCAAGTGGGATATCCTCGTTGCCGACGTAGTGATCCCTAAAATGATGGATGTTTTGAATGAAACTGCGCACGGCGCGCTCAGCGGTCTTCTTGGATATACCCTCTCGCCGAGCTTTATCGCGAGCAAGAGCCTCTCGTAATACCTCAACCAGCGGTCCGTTACCAGAGAGGAAAACGGCATGCTCATCGTGATGTTCTTCTGAGCGTCGCGTAGAAATATTCAAGCCGGCTAGAGTCTTACCCGAGCCGGGTACACCAGTCACGAAGCAAATAGACTTTCTGCTGCTCTGGCGCGCTCTATCGATAATGCCGCTGACGCTGGCAGTCGTCTCCTGTAGATTTCTTGCGCCTGCATCCTTCCGAGAGATATCGGTGACTTCGTGCGTGCGGTAGAGAACCTCGGCCGCCTCTACGATTGTCGGAGTTGGTTTGTAACCCATAGCCATCCAATGGTTGATATCTATGGCGGGGTATGCACTTCCGGCGGCGCAAATATCGCCAATGACAGATTTGAGGTCGGTTTGGTTCGTGCCTACCGTGGTAGCGACCAAGTCATCGGCAAACGCAAGTTTGGGCGTGGGCCGAGATTCGGCATTTGTCGAGACCAACACCGGAACGATCGGAACCGTGTGGCTGCCCTCGTGGAAGTTCTTCAGATCAAGCGCATAGTCTTCGGCTTGATCGAAGGCGCTAGAAGAGTGTTCTATCGCTCCGACCTTGAACTCGATCACGAAGACGATGTTTTCCGCTATCAGGACGGCGTCTGCGCGTTTACCCATTCTCGGTATGTAGAACTCTAGAAAAATTCGACCGTTTGGACGGTCGGCGAAAGCAGTCTTAAGAATTGAAATCTGTTGAAGCCAAGCCCAACGTTGTTGTTCTTCGAGAGAGTGATGATGCTCCTCCGTCAGAACACCCAGGATGCGCTCAGTGTCATCATCGACAAAGCTGCGGATGGAGGAACTGTAGTAGGCCCGGATAGGCATTTTGATTCCTCGCCTACTTCGACCCCTGATGATAGTTAGGATAAGCAGGGCGGTGCGGCTCTGGGACTGGATGCTCCGCCAATTCCTTCAAGGCAAGCGCCACCGCCTTCTCCAACTGCGGATCGTGTCCCTCGCGAACTGCCTTCGGATCCATCTCCACTTCATAGTCCGGTTGCACTCCATGATTCTCCACATCCCACTTTCCTTCAGGATTGAAGAAGCCAAAGCTCGGTGCAGTCAGATTACCGCCGTCCATCAGCGTGGGCGTTTCGCCGATGCCCACCAGTCCGCCCCAGGTTCGTTTCCCCACCAATGGCCCCAGCTTCGCCTGTCGGAAGTACCACGGCATCGCATCGCCGCCTGAACCTGCCACCTCGTTCACGATCATTACCTTTGGCCCCAGAATCGAGGCTTGCGGCGAACGAAAAATCTCTCCGTATCGCGGCGACCACCAGCTCATCAACGAACGCTTCATCGCCTCGATGATGTAGTCCGCAACCTGCCCGCCTGAGTTGAACCGCTCGTCGATGATCGCGCCCTGCTTGTCCAGTTGCGCAAAGTAGTAGCGGTTGAAATTCGTGAAGCCGCCTTCCGCAGTATTGGGCAGATACACGTAGGCAAGCTTGCCCTGGCTCAGTTCGCCTACCTTCTTGCGATTGCTTTCAATCCAATCGGCGTTGCGGAGCGCCGCTTCATTGGGAACCGGCACGACCGTGATTTCGCGCCCTTCGCCCTTGCTTCCACCTGCGATCTTCAGCACGATGGCCTGACCTGCGGTGCCTTCGAGCAGGCGCTGGATATCGTCGCTCCCTTTCAGCTCCTGACCATTGATCGCGAGAATGCAGTCGCCCGCTTTCACGTTGAGTCCGGGCTGCGCCAGCGGCGCCTTTGCATCCGGATTCCAATGCGCGCCGGTGTATATCTTCGCGATGCAATAGCGGTCATCCTCGATGGTGTAGTCCGCGCCCAGCAGACCGCCGGGAACTTTGCGCGCCGCAGGAATCGTGCCACCGCTGCCGCGCAAGTGGCCCACTGAAAAGCCGCCGAGCATCTCCTGGAAGATGTAGTTCAAATCCGTGCGCGAGGCGATCGACTCCACGTACGGTTCATACTTCTTCTCGACCGCGACCGTATCGACTCCATGAAAATGCGGGTCGTAAAAGTAGGCGCGTTCGATGCGCCAGGCCTCGTGGTACATCTGGTTCCACTCCGCGGAAGGTTCAATCCTGGCCTGCATCTCGCCCAGCTTCAGTTCGCCCTCGCCCGCCTTTACCGGCGCGGTCGCGGCTACAATCACATAACGTTTCGGCTTGCCGCCCCCGTCCTCATCGCCTTCGCTCAGCCCGAGCAGCATCTTTTCTCCATCGGCTGACAGGTCAAAGCTCGCCACCTGGTCGGCCAACTTCTCGGTCTTGCGATCCTCAATGGTGAAGCGGCTCAGTGTCGCCGCATGGTTTCCGAATCGTCCCGGCGCCGCCTCAGTGAAATAGAGGTTGTTGTCTTTCCCCGCCTGCAGCAACTGGTAATCCTTCGCGGGCAACGGCAGCGCGATGATACGTTCCTGAATGCCCTCGAGATCCACTCGAATCGGTTTCACCGGCGCTGTTTCGTTCTTCGGCTTCTCGCTGGATTCTTTGCTCGCATCTTTGGCGTCGCCGTCCTTTGCAGCTTCCCCTGGATGATCTTTTTTGTCGGCATCTTTCGCAGCAGGCGTCTTCTCATCGTCGCTGGTGGGAGCGACTGGCGACGCCTGATCCGATGCGAGCACGGCTGCATAAATGCTTCGCGTCACGTCCAGCAGATCGCTGGTCATATCGAGACCGCTCGAAGTTCCGCCATAGTTGGTGCTTGCAGTGAAGTAGAGGTACTTCCCGCCGCGATCAAACGTGGGATACCGGGCATCGCTCATACCGTCGGTAAACGGAGTGCTGTGTCCCGTATCGATCGAATACAGAAACAGCGAGTGCAGACGATTGCGAAGAATCTGCGAATACGCCAGCCACTTCGAATCCGGAGACCAGGCGATGTCGCGATCGAGCGACTGGTCCGCGTCGTTCTCACCCACATGCGTCAACTTGCCGGAAGTTGTATCCACCAGCCAGAGATTGAGGCGCGTGTCGTGGAACGCGATCATCTTTGAATCGGGCGACCAGTGCGGGTCGTAGTAGTAATCGGCTTCATTCGAGAGAGGAAACTTCTTTACCTTGCCCTCGCCGTTCTGGCTGGCAATATGCAAAGCGTACAAGCCAGACTCATCGGAGAAATACGCGATCGACTGCCCATCCGGCGACCACACAGGCTCCCGCTCCATGACAGCCGACGTATTGCTCAGGTTGCGCGTTGGTCCTTTCTTCACCGGGACAGTGAGCACCTCCCCGTGCGCTTCAAAGACCGCGCGAACGCCTGTCGCCGAGATATGCGCGTTCTGAATATCCCCCTGCACCTCGGCGATGCGCGGCCGCACCTCCGGCAGATCGCCGTTCAGCTGAATGTTTACCCGGTGGCTTTTGCCGCTGGCCACTTCGTACAAGTAGATCTCCCCCAGTTGGTCGTAGACCAGGCCGCCGGGTCCAGCATTGAGCGAGTGAATGTCATCTCCGGAGCTATGCACGCATTCGGTCACGCTCTTCGAGGCTGGGTCGTAGCTGAACAACGAAACCGGCCCCTTGCGGTCCGAGAGGAAGTACACGCGATCCTCAAGCCATACCGGGTTGAAATCGCTCGCCTCCTCGTGCGGCACCTCGGTTCGAGTCAGGTCCTGCATATTGATGATCCAGACCGTGCTGGCACGGCCGCCGCGATAATTGCCCCACGACACAAAGTTGGAGTAGTTGAACCCGAACGCAGTGGGAAGCGGAGAGTACGCGAAGTACTTGCCGTCTGGTGAGAATTGGCCCTGGTATGCCATCGGCAATGGCAGCGCGGTCGCCAATCCTCCAGCCGCCGCGACCTTGAACACCTGCGTGTACCGGCTCGCCGCCTGCCGATCCGAACGAAACAGAATCGAGCTACCATCCGGTGTCCAGCCCACCGCCACGTCGGTGGAGGGATGATAGGTGACGCGATGCGGAATGCCGCCCGCCGCGGGCACGGTGAAGACATCCGTATTTCCGTCGTACTCGCCCGTGAACGCAATCGTGGAGCCGTCGGGAGAAAACGCCGGCGCCGTCTCCACCCCGACTCCGGTCGTGAGCCGCGAAGCTGACCCGCCTGCGCGATCCACGGTCCACAGATCGCCCGCGTAGCCAAAGACGATCTGCTTGCTGCTCAACGCGGGGCGCTGCAGGATGTGCGGTTTTTCAGACGCTGCGGCGCGAAGCGGCGACAAAGCGGAGAGCAGAAGGAACGAAGTGGCAAGGGGTCGGTACAGACGCACGCGGGGATCTCCAGACGCAGTGAATTCTTGAGGATGATAGTACAACTGCGAAGCAGCAAACCTCGCAGAAGGCCGCGCTCCGCACGCTTATTATCGAAGGGGTAAACTAATCAGGTTCCGACGCGGCGAATTCTGGAAATGTGTTCACTGCACACGGAAAACGCTCCATAGTATGCAATCAAGGCACACGACGTTCGCTCACCCCTCGCGACCGGTGCCGTTCAACATCCCCAAATGCAAGGATTCTGCGATATGGCTACGACTCCCATCAACACTCCGAATGAAAAATACATGGTCGCCTTTGTAATCCAGGGAGACGACATCTTCCGCGTTACAGCAGACAGCATCGTGCAGACCAGCTCCTCACCCACCGAAGGCGCCTTCGACGGTATCGCCAAGCTCAAAGCCGCGGCCGCACTCATGGAACTGACCAACGTGCATAAAGAGAGACCGATCGAGCTGCGTCGAATGGCACGCGAATTGGCCGCCGAAGGTATGCGTCTGTTGGCTCGATCTGACGCCGCTTTCCGCACCAGCGCGAGCACCGAAGCCGAGGAGCTACCCGAAGCGACCGTCGCGTAGGCGAAAGAGTAGCGAAGTAGTAACATCGATCAACGGCGTCGGACTCTCTCCCACGTTGGCATGGAAAATCGGTTCATGCCCGCGGGCTTTTCTCGTGCGATTTCAGAGACCGAAGCAGCAAAAGGAGTGCGAAAATCGGAATGGGTGGTGTGATGGAGTTGTGGAATGATTTTGAAGCCTGCACAGTCGAGGGCCGCTACCGGCTCGGCAAAGTCGTTCGATCGGAAGGCAGGCGTGTCTGGTTTGAAACCGAAGTGGATGGGCCCAAACCCAGCCCGGCATTGATCATCCTTACCGAATCGATGAACGACGACGACCTGTTGCTGGAGCGCCTGCGCGCTGCCGAACAGGTACAGCATCCGAACCTGGTGGCCATCAAAGACATCGGCACCACCACGGTCAAAGAAACGCCCCTCGTCTATGCGGTCACCGAACGCACAGAAGAAAACCTTGAAGACGTTTTGCGCGACCGCCCCTTGAGCAACGAAGAGGCGCGCCAGTTGCTGGACGGCATTCTCGGCGCGCTCGAAGCTATTCACGGCCGCAAGCTGATTCACGGGCGCATGGAGCCCGCCAGCGTGCTTGCTGCCGGAGACCTGATCAAGCTGCGGGCAGACTGCATTCACCCCGTACCGCCAGACGCCTCCTTCGAAACTCTGGCCGGGGAAGACGTGCGCGGACTCGGCAACATTCTCTTTCGGGCCCTGACGCAGCGCTCCGCGCAAAATGCATTGGACCCCGCGATTCAGCGGCTTTCTGCTCCGTATGGGCAGATCGTGCAGCACGCTCTGAGCGGCCTGGCCACCACCAACGAGATTGGGAATCTGCTTCGGCCCGTCGTGACGCCCACTGCAGCACCTGCCAAAAAAACCGTCGTCAAGGCCGAACCAATCGGCAAGCCGGCGGTGGTTGCGGCGGTTCCGCCCACAACTCCCCGGCAGGAAGACTTTGCCTGGCAAGACGAAGGAGACCAGGGGAAGGGCGGCTTGCTGAAGGGCAAGAATGCGCCTTGGATCGTGGGCGCTTTCGTTGTCCTGCTCGTCCTGATCGGCTACTTTGTGTATTCCACCTTCCGCGCGCCTGCGAATGCCCAGGGCAGCAGCCCCAAGGCATCCAGCGTTGATACCGCGAAGCTACCTACGTCGGCCTCCGATCCACGCACCATCGTCACGGCTGAGCCGCACCCGGCAGCAAGGAAGCCCAAGTCTGCGGCTGCTGTTGCTCCCGCCCTGTCGCCGGCCGCGCCCGCTACGACAGCCAAGGGCACAGCCGCGTGGCGAGTCATCGCGTATACCTACAATCGTCAGGACCAGGCGCAGCATAAGGCCGATCAACTGGCAGAGAAGCATCCCGAATTTCAGCCCCAGGTCTTTGCCCCCAAAGGCAATCGCGCGCCCTACTACGTGATCGTCGGAGGCGCCATGGATCGCGAGCAGGCCTACGAAATGCGGCAGCGGGCGATTCGCGCCGGCCTGGCACGCGATACCTTCGCTCGCAATTTCCACCAGTAATCTGAGAAGTGGTTCCGACCTGACCGACTGCGAGTGAGCAGTTCGTCAGGTCGGGCCGACCCATCGGTGCGCAAACGCTAAGCCGCGCCTCTGGAACGCTCTGACCCATTCGCGAAACGGCTGCGTAGCGGTTCTTCTCCTCGCCTCTTGATGAGTCCTGCGCGCGGTGCTCGACCAGCCTGGATTCGCCCTACAGATCCGAACCCTCCACCACCAGCGAATTCGGCTGCCCGCCGCGACCTCCTCATCCGAAAGCACGATTTCCGCCCTATTCCTGCAAAATCATCCGAAAGCATGACGACTTCCGGCCCGTTTACACTGCATCGTGGCTTCATCTTTGATCACACCAGGTGCTCACATGAAGAAAACAGTTCTCACTTTCGGCCTCATCTCCGGGGTCATGATCTCCGTCCTGATGGGCGGCTCGCTTTTGATTGCCGACAAGTTGGGCTCCCGCCACAGCATGCTCGTCGGCTACACCATTATGGTGGCGTCGTTCCTGCTCATCTACTTCGGCGTCCGCAGCTACCGTGACAACAACCTGGCGGGCCAGATCTCCTTCGGCCGCGCCTTCACTTGTGGCATCCTGATCACCCTCATCACCACCGCCTGCTATGTCGTCAGCTGGGAGATCATCTACTTCAACTTCATGCCCCACTTTATGGACAGCTACTTCGCCGCACAGATTCATCGAGTCCAGGCCGCCGGACTTGACCCCGCCACCACCGCCGCGCGCGTGGCTGCGATACAGCGTTCTCAACAGAGCTACCAGAACCCGCTCGTCAACATCGCCTACACGTGTATGGAGCCGCTGCCCGTCGGCCTGCTCATCACTCTCATTTCGGCCGCCATCCTTCGACGGAAAGCGCCTGCCCAAACGGCCGCCGCTCCTGCAGTGATGAACGCGTAATGCATAGGGGCGGGCGATGAGACCGAACTTCGCGTCTTCCACCCATACACTTAGCTCGTACGCACAAGCGGTTTTTTGTTAGGAGGAACTATGGCTTCAATCATCGGCTTTGGCGGAATATTCTTGCGCGCGGACGATCCGAAGGCTCTGTATCAGTGGTATGAACAGCACCTCGGCTTGATCAAAGGCGGCGGGGCTTACGCGTTTCCTGCATCGACCCACGAGGCGCAGGTCGTTTTCTCGTTGTTCAAACAGGACAACGCCTACTTTCCTCCCGCACAGAAGGCCATGATCAATCTCCAGGTCGATGATCTGGATGGAGTGCTGGATCGGCTGACCGCTGAAGGTGTCACGGTCGATCCGAACCGCGAGAGCTACGACTTCGGAAAGTTTGGCTGGATCACCGACCCGGAAGGGAATCGCGTGGAGCTTTGGCAGCCTCTCAACTGACGTACGCCGGGCGGGCGGAGATCCACGCGGACTCAGAAGCCACGCTAGCCAACGTTGCCGGTGCGATCGTTCATTGGGCGGGCATTCACTACTTGGCGGATGTCGATCACTTCGCTGCGGCGGGCAGGGAAGCGGTCCGTCGGACGGCTGCAGGTGTGCAGTCTCAGGTCGTGAATGGCTCGTGCGAGGGCGCCGGACTGCTTGGGGTTGTACTCCACGCCGTGCTCGCAGGGGTCTGCGGTGCGCTGGCATTGCAGGATGTGTAGGGTGTCGCTGAGCTCCAGAATCTTGAAATCCATTCTCAGGTGAACTGCCATAATCGCCTCCGCAGCTTGGGTAGCAGAGTAGGAGAAGAGAAGGCGAATGTCAAGCGAAGCCGGTTTCGCTCAGGAGAGCGAGTTTCTACCCGGTTGATTCAGCAAAGGTTTAGCTGCAGAGACGGTCCAGAGCCGTTTGGACGCGCAAGGGGCCCGGTGTCGCAGTCGGAATTCCGAAAGGCACGTCTACGCCTCGTAAGGCTTTTCCCCTTCGGCCATGAAGACGAACGGCTCCTCGCCGGCTGCGATGGCGCGCAGGGCGTCTTTCCATTCGCGATCGGTTCCTACCACAGCGGGGCGTCCAAATCGCAGAAAGTCGTTCAGTCGCTGGAGCTGCCCCGTGAGATCCTTGACTGCTTCGAGCAGCTGAACTTCGCCTTCGGTCACCGCACTCACCTCGAAACAGCAAGGTAACTCGATCGGACTCGCGCAAGCAGTGATGAATGTCACGGCTGCCCCGATTCGTATTCTGACCCGGCGTTTTACGACCGCATTGCCACTCACACAACGAGACATCCACCCTGCCTTCGCAGGAAGTCTTGCTTTGAAACTCAGCTCACCTTGATCGTGCCGCTATCGGCTACCAGGTGCCATCCCGATCCGCCGCCGCCGCGTCCCGATCCTGTCGCATACCGGTAGTGGTAGTGGATGGTTCCACTGCCGGAGTGAAACTCCCCAGCCGAATCCGTGTAGCTGAACGAGAGCAGGTGAAGCACAAACGCATTCGGCGCAGTCTGCGTGGTAATGGGCGTCACGACCTCGGTCGTGGCTGCGAGGTTCGTTGCCGTGCCGACCAGCGCGTCTCCATCGCCGTCGATGGGAACAGAGAACTGAATGAAGTGTGAGTAACTACCATTGCTACTAATCCACAATGTGCCGCCCCCGTAGACTGGCACGCTGATGCATTTGAAGGCTGCGGTAAGGCCACATTCCGCAGCTCCGGTGTTAAGAGTTGTCTGGGCGGAAGCAATCGATGCTACCGTAATCAGAATTGCGAGTACGAGTGTCTTCATGGGTTACTTCTCCTAAGTCGTGCATGAACTGCCAGTAGCAAAAACAGCGATGAAGCCGGACCTGAATAATGTGCTCGTGAATATCTACTTGTAGCGGATGAGATCCGAAAGTTGCGACGTATCCCGGCATCACCTTCGTAATGCAGCAGCACGTAGGTAATGCAACCCCTGCTTGTCCGGAGTCGTCGCAGCGAACAGCGGCACGAGGCAATTGGTTTGAGAGAGCAGGAACTGCCATACGTAACGAAGAAAAGTCTTTCCCAAGTCATCGATCCGCGCCGGGGAGAGAAGAACGCGCGATTTGATCGGAATGCCGCGAAAGGGAAAGAGACGGGCAGCGAACAGCGGGAAGGATCGTTTCACGTTTCGTCCTCGAGAAACTCCGGTCGTGCACCAGCTGAAACCGCGAATTACGTGTCTCTGGATGCTATGGCCGATCTGGCTGTTGCCACGGCGCGCTGAAACGGGCCCGGATGTCCAACTCTTCATCCAGCAGCCATTTAGCTCGCCTGTCGGTCTGCTCGAACTGCGACCCAAAAAGACTCGATCCGTTTCGGACGCCCCAACTTGACTTGCTCTCGCCGGTCCATGATGCTTTTCTTATGGCGATGACTTCCGTTCTCTCCACGAGTGCCGTGCAGCAAAGCCAGCCTCTTTCCCAAAACAAACATCTGCTCCGCTGGGTTGAAAAGATGGCGGAGTTGACCGCACCGGCCGCTATTCACTGGGTCGACGGCTCGCAGGCTGAATATGATTCCCTCTGCGATCTGCTGGTGGAGAAGGGGACCTTTACGCGCTTGAACGAGAAGCTTCGGCCAGGCAGTTTTCTCGCGCGCTCGGATCCGAAGGACGTGGCTCGCGTGGAGGAGCGAACCTTCATCTGTTCACTCTCAAAGGACAACGCAGGTCCGACCAACAACTGGGAAGAGCCGCACGTGATGCGGAAAAAACTCAAGTCTCTCTTCCGCGGAGCGATGCGCGGCCGCACCATGTACGTGCTGCCCTATAGCATGGGCCCCATCGGCTCGCCGTTCTCCCGCATCGGCGTTCAGCTTACCGACTCACCGTATGTCGTCGTGAGCATGCGCATCATGGCCCGCATCGGTTTGCCTGTCTTCGCCGAGATTGACAAGGGCGAAGTGCGGGTCGTTCCCTGCATGCACAGCGTTGGCGCTCCGCTTGGGCCCGATCAGAAGGACGTGTCCTGGCCCTGCAATGACGAGAAGTACATCGTTCACTTTCCTGAGACCCGCGAGATCTGGTCTTATGGTTCCGGGTATGGCGGCAACGCTCTATTAGGTAAGAAGTGTTTCGCCCTTCGCATCGCGTCCAACATCGCGCGCGATGAAGGCTGGATGGCCGAACATATGTTGATCGTGGGCATTGAGAGCCCCGAAGGCGAGAAGACCTACCTCGCCGCTGCATTTCCGAGTGCCTGTGGTAAAACCAATCTCGCAATGCTGATTCCGCCGCCCGGTTTTGAAGGCTGGAAAGTCTGGACGGTTGGTGATGACATCGCCTGGATTCGACCCGATGCGAGCGGACAGCTTCGAGCCATCAATCCCGAGGCTGGTTTCTTCGGCGTTGCTCCGGGAACGTCGTTCAAAACGAATCCCAACGCGATGGCTACGCTCGCGCGCAACACCATCTTTACCAACGTCGCGCTCACTCCCGAAGGTGATGTGTGGTGGGAGGGCATGACCGACGAACCGCCTGCCCTCTGTACCGATTGGCGCGGAGAGCGTTGGACACCGGATCTCGGCAAGTACGAGAAGCGTCCCGCGGCTCATCCCAACGGTCGCTTCACAGCACCCGCCTCGCAGTGTCCTACCATCGATGCGGATTGGGAAAACCCAGCTGGCGTGCCCATCAGCGCAATCCTGTTCGGCGGCCGGCGGTCGACTACCTTGCCGCTGGTGTATCAGGGTTTCAACTGGAGCGCTGGCGTGTACATGGGCGCCACCATGGCCTCAGAGATGACCGCGGCAGCCGGCGGCACGCTGGGCAAAGTGCGACGCGACCCGATGGCCATGCTGCCATTTTGCGGCTATCACATGGGCGACTACTTCCGGCACTGGATTCGTATGCAGCGTTCGCTCAACGTGACTCCGCGCATCTTCCACGTGAACTGGTTCCGCAAAGACGCGGCGGGGAAGTTCCTCTGGCCTGGATTTGGCGAGAATATGCGGGTCATCAAATGGGTGGTCGATCGCGTGCGCGGCCGCGCCCAGGGTAAAGAGACGCCCATCGGCTGGGTGCCCCACTACAAGGACATCGAGTGGAAGGGCCTCGAGTTTTCCCCCGAGAAGTTTGAAGAACTGCAGCGCGTGGATCGCGCGGCCTGGAGAAACGAGGTGATCGGGCACGAGGAGCTATTTCTGGAACTCCACGACCACCTCCCGCCCGAGATGATCTACGAAAGGGAACTCCTGATCTGCCGTTTGTAGACGCGTGCGCCTCGCAGACTCAGGCATGCTGCGAAGTGACCGCATACTCCGGCACCTCTGACTTCGCCGTGACGATCGCCAGCCCCAAGCACGCCACAATTATCAATTCGGCAACCACCGGCCCGATGAAGAAGTACGTGTTGGAGTTCACCGCAAGTGCGGTGTACGCGACTGCAAAGGTCATCAGAATGGGGCGCAGTCGCTGCGGATTCGTCTTCGCGAGTGAACTGAGCTGCCATAAGACAATCGCTTCCGCGGTGAGCGAAATTGTGGCCGCGAGTCCGAGCCCACGGTAAAACATCCAGTATGTGCGCATGTGCCCCATGAGCAGCAATTCGTTGGCCTTCATGGCAGCGACCGCAACGCTGGCTGCGCCCGGTTCGGTCTTGCCGAAGACACCGCCTATGGTGTGCAGCGCGGCATGAATGAAGGTCAACACCGCTGCGATCCGAAGAAAGAGTACTGGCTTGTTCATGCTGCACCTCCGTCAAACTTCTTGGCGTATTCCGCCAGGATGCCGCTCCACGCTCCCGGCCCGTCGAAGAGCGCGCGGAGCTGTTCGTAGCCTTCGCCGTGGCGCTCAAGCTTGCTGTGTTCCAACTCCACCAGCGTCATTCCCGACGGCTCGGCGGTGAACCGAATCTCCACCTCGCTGGCTTTCGATACATCCGGGTCGTACTTCCAATCGGGCTGATCATGTCCCGGCCCGACATGCCACGAGAACGTGACACGATGAGGAGGATCCCACGCGAGCACCTTACCCCATTCGCAGAGCTTGCCCTTTACGTCGCGCTCGTACCAGCGGCCGCCCACGCGTGGCTCGACGAAGATGGTCTCGAACGGCGTGCCGCCGATGTGATGCGTCGCCGGCCACCACGTCTCCATCTGCTCCACGAAGACGCTGAAGGCACGCTCGACAGGCGCGTGTACGCGCACGCTCTTACGAACGACGGCTTGTTCCAGGGTGTCTGCCATGTTTCTTCTCCACCGGTTCTTTTTCCACTGCTGTTTGAAAGGCACTCAGGGCCTTGGTCCACATCTGATCAAAGTGGGCCCGCAGCCGCGCCACGCCTGCAGGATCGAGCTGGTACAGCCTCCGCGTCCCCGCTCGGGTGTCCATCACCAGACCCGCATCCTTCAAAACCTTCAAGTGCTGAGATACAGCAGGTCGACTCACCGGGAGCGTACCGGCGAGTTCACTGACCGCGATTGGACCCTCGGCGAGTTTCTGAAAGATCGCCATGCGGGTGGCGTCGCCCAGTGCGTCAAGTCCGGCTTGGAGGTAAGCGTCCACTAACGGTAAGTTACCACGCACCAATATGGATGTGTCAAGAGGAAATCGTGAACTCTCGATGATTGCGCGCTTATTCGATCCAGACGCTCTTGATGTTTACGAACTCGCGGATACCGACGGCGCCCAGTTCGCGCCCGTGCCCGGACCACTTCACTCCGCCAAAAGGCAGGCGCGGATCGGACACCACCATCTTATTGATGTAGACCATGCCCGCTTCGAGGCGGTCAGCGAAGAGCTCCTGCTCGGCCGCGTCCTGCGTCCACACGCTCGCGCCTAGGCCGAAGCGCGTGTCGTTCGCGATCCGAATCGCTTCCTCGGCATTCTTCACACGAAAGATCGAAGCCACCGGCCCAAAGAATTCCTCACTGTATGCGGGAGAGTCTTCGGGAATGTCGGTGAGCACCGTAGGCGCGTAGAAGCTGCCGACGCGATCCAGGCGTTTGCCGCCGGTGAGCAAACGAGCCCCCGCAGCTGTCGATCGTTCGACATCCCGATGCAGTGCGTCCACCGCCGAGGCGGACGCGAGGGGTCCAATCTCAGTGCCTTCATCCAGCGGATCGCCAATCTTGAGGGCCTCCATCTGGCGGACAAATTCGCGCTCGAAGGAATTGGCAATTGTCTCCTCGACGATGAAGCGTTTCGCGGCGATGCACGATTGGCCGTTGTTGATCACGCGTGCCTTGACCGCGGTCTTCGTTGCCTCTTCCAGGTTCGCGCTGCGCATCACGATAAACGGATCGCTGCCCCCTAACTCGAGCACCACCTTCTTAATCCTGCGAGCCGCGGAGACGCCGACTTCCACGCCCGCGCCCTCGCTCCCCGTCAACGTCGCGGCTACGATTCGCGAGTCGTTCAGGATTGAATCCACCTTCGAAACGCTAATGAGCAAAGCCTGGAAGACGCCCTCAGGAAAGCCCGCGCGCAGGAAAATTTCCTCTATGGCCAGCGCACATTGCGGCACGTTCGATGCGTGCTTCAGCAGTCCGACATTGCCCGCCATCAGCGCCGGGGCGACAAACCGCACCACCTGCCAGAAGGGAAAATTCCACGGCATGATCGCGAGCACCTGGCCCAGCGGTTGATACCGGATGTAACTCCTGCGCGCGGACGTCTCCACCACTTCGTCCGCCAGGTACCTCTCGGCATGTTCTGCGTAATAGCGGCAAGCGACGGCGCACTTGGCTGCCTCTTCGATCGCGGATCGGATCGGCTTGCCCATCTCGAGCGTCATGATGCGGCCAAACCGCTCTTTCTCCGCCTCGAGAATCTCCGCTGCCCGCAGCATCCGTTCCGCCCGCCAGGCGAAGCTGGTCTCGCGGTGCGCTCGAAAGGCCTCCGCGGCACGCTGAATCTTTTGCTCGAGTTGCTGATCCGTGAGTGACTCGAAGGTTCTGAGCACCTCTCCGGTAGCTGGGTTGACGCTGGCGATCGGCATGAATACGCTCCTGTAACCCTGAACCTGCAGGCCTGCACGCCCGCGACGCAAGAGCGTGGTCAAAACGCTGCAGCCTTTCTCACTCTGTCAAAGAGCGATCTCTCTCGTCAATTTCGTGCAGGCTCCCGGAGATCTAACCCTTCAAAACGGCGGCGAATCCGTCACAGACAAGATGACTAAAACATTATTTGACGCTATTTCCATCGTGGCGCTATGATCGCGGCTTCCGAGGGAAATCCCCCATGAACTTACCTGAGAAAATCGGCGCCATTCTAAAGTCCAAGGGCCGGGAGATCTGGTCCATTCCGCCCACCGCCTCCGTGTATGAGGCCATCGAGTGCATGGCAGAGAAACAGGTTGGAGCACTGCTGGTGATGGAAGGGGATCAGCTGGTCGGGATCATCTCCGAACGCGATTACGCTCGCAAGATCATCCTGATGGGGCGATCGTCGAGAGAGACCCCAGTTACCGAGATCATGACCAGCTCCGTCTTGACGGTTTCCGGCGACCATACCATCGGCGATTGCATGCGGATTATCACCGAGCATCGCGTGCGCCACCTTCCAGTGGTGGAGCGGGGCAAAGTGATTGGCGTGGTCTCGATCGGCGACCTGGTGAACTGGATCATCTCCACACAGCAGGAGACCATCCGGCATCTGGAGTCCTACATCACTGGAATGGCAAGCTAACGAGGTGGTGGGCCCCGTACGTGAGCGCCTGTGGGAATAATTGTGCCTGTCGGCCGAGTAACACGCGCAATCAGACAAGCATCTGAAAATAAGAAGGTTCAGCCCGGAGCGGGGACGAATGGAGTTGCAAATCTCCGGCCAATCAAGCACCATAGACATACTTCACACGATTGAAACATTCCGCATGTCCGATCCGAACAACCATCTCGATAGACCTGCGTTTATATTGATTAGAGCCTATGTCTGAGTCCATCGAAGAGAGGGTCCTTAAGGTCATCTCTAAATCGCAAAGAATGCCCATCGAGAAGATCACTCCCGACAGCACCTTCGAGGAGCTTGGAATTGATTCGATGGACGCTATCAACATTCTCTTTGACCTGGAGAGTGAATTCGAGATCGAGATCGATGACGAAAAGGCCAAGCAGCTGCGCAAAGTGAGCGAGATGGTAGAGGGCGTCACGATGCTGGTGAGGGCGAAGGAAACTGCCTCGCCACAAAGCTGAAATGCATCGAGTCGTCGTAACCGGTATCGGAGTCATCTCGTCGCTAGGGCTGGATCGTGAAAGCTTTTGCATGGGCCTGCAACAGGGCCAATCGGGTATTCAACCGATCACGCTGGTCGATACCACCCAGATGCGGATCAAGAACGGCGCAGAAGTCAAAGACTACGTTCCCGACCAATACTTCCCACCCAAACAATTAGGCTTCATGGACCGCTTCGCGCAGTTCGCGGTGATCGCTGCCCGCGAAGCGGTAGCCTCTGCCGGCATCACGTGGACACAGGACCTGCAGGACAACACTGCCATTGTGACCGGCTGCTGCATCGGCGGTAGAACGCTCGAAGAGGCCGGCTACTGGGAGATGTTCCACAACGACCGAAACCGCGTGCACCCTCTCACCATTCCGCTGAGCATGGTCAACGCGGGTGCAAGTCACATCTCCATCGAATTCGGCATTCATGGCCCCACTTTTACGACTTCGACCGCGTGTGCGTCTTCAGCACATGCCATCGGTCAGGCGTTTTGGATGGTTCGTTCCGGGGTGTCGCCGATGGCCATTGCCGGTGGCAGCGAGTCTCCGATGTTCTTTGGAGGACTCAAGGCCTGGGAGGCCATGCGTGTAGTCAGCACAGATACCTGCCGGCCCTTCTCGGCGAATCGCTCAGGAATGATCCTCGGGGAAGGCGCAGCCATGCTGATTCTCGAGCCGCTCGAAACAGCGCTGGCCCGGGGTGCTCGTCCGCTGGTGGAGATCGTGGGCTTCGGCATGTCGTCCGATGCTACGCATATTATTCAGCCGTCCCAGCGCGGTGCGGAACGCGCCATGTGTACCGCCATGCGCGATGCCGGACTGTCTCCCGAGCAGGTGGGATATATCAATGCGCACGGCACCGCCACCGACGCGAACGACTCCACCGAGGTCGCCGCAATCCGCGGCGTTTTCGGCCATCACGCGGAACGCCTCGCGATCAGCTCCACAAAGTCGATGCACGGCCATACGCTGGGCGCAGCGGGTGCCATCGAGGCTGCCGCCACCGCCCTGGCTCTCCACCACGGCTTCCTGCCGCCGACCACGAACTACACTGCGCCCGACCCCGCCTGCGATCTGGATGTCATTCCCAATGTATCGAGAGAGGCGCACGTCGATGCCGCGCTCTCGAACTCTTTTGCCTTCGGCGGCCTCAATGCCGTACTCGCATTCCGCTCCATGAGCAACGGCTAGGTCCACCCCATGCTTACGGCCAGTCGCGTTGTGCTCGTGACCGGGGCTTCTTCTGGAATCGGCCTCGCCTGCGCCACCCACCTCGCCAATCGCGGATTCCGCGTGTATGGAACTTCGCGTCGCGCACTCTCCGGATCCCGGCGCCAAGTTCACGATGCTCCGCATGGATGTGACCAACGAGCAGTCCGTCAGGGAGGCCATCGCATTCGTTCATCAGCGGGAAGGCCGTCTCGATGTCGTCGTTAACAATGCGGGAGTAGGACTGGCAGGGCCGATTGAATGCACCACCCTTGACGAGATGCGCCAGCAGTTCGAGGTCAACTTCTTCGGCACGGTGCAGGTGTGCCGCAGCGTTCTGCCCATCCTGCGCGCGCAGCGAAGCGGCTACATCGTCAACATAGGCTCAATCGGCGGCCTGGTCGCGATCCCGTACCAGTCCATGTATAGCGCATCGAAGTTCAGCCTCGAAGGATTCACCGAGGCGCTGCGTTACGAGGTAGCTCAATTCGGAATCAACGTGGTGCTGCTCGAGCCCGGCGACCACAAAACCAGCTTCACGCAAAATCGGCAGATCAGCGAGGCCACACGCAACGATGTGGTCTATGCGGAACAGTTCCAGCGCCGCGCTCCGCCAGATGGAACTCGACGAGCAGAATGGCCCGTCGCCGAATGGAATCGCAGAGTTGCTTGAGCGCATCGTGAACACGCGGCGGCCCAAGGCTGCGCTACATGGTCGGGCCGCCGTCGCAACGCGCGGTGGTGTGGCTGCGGAGATTCGGCCCGTACGCGATGTTCGATTACGCCATGCGTCGGTACTACCATCTGTCCAGCCGCTAGTCCTGATCGGCGGCTAATCCGGGTCCTTCGCCAGCTTTCCAAAGACATCCAGCGCGAACTCCAACTGCTCGCGCGTGTGGGCCGCGGTTACACACAGCCGCAGCCTCGCGCTGCCTTGCGGTACCGCGGGGAAGAGCACCGGCGTTGCCAGAATGCCGAAATCGCGCAGCCTTCTCGCGAATAGCGCAGTCACCCGATCGTCGTGCAGCAGGACAGGAATGACCGGGCTTTCCGAAAGACCAGTATCGTAGCCCAGGCGCTTTAAGCCATTCCGCAGAAAGATTGCATTCTGGCGCGCACGGCAAACTCGTTCCGGCTCACGATCCAGAATCGAGACCGATTCGCGAACCGCTGCTACCGCCGCCGGACAAAGCGCCGCAGAAAAGATGAACGGCGAGGCCGCGTGCTGCAGGAAGATGGAAAGCTCCTGCGACCCGGCTACGAAACCGCCATTCGAAGGGATAGCCTTCGCGAGGGATCCAGTCCAGATATCCACGTCAGCTAGTGGCGACTCCGCAATACTCGTCGGTTCCGCGCCCGCGATCTCCCAGAACGCCAAAGGAGTGCGACTCGTCCATGAGCAGGAAGCAGCCAAACTCCTGCTTCAACGCCACGATCTCCGGTAGACGGCAGATGTCCCCATCCATCGAAAAGACGCCGTCGGAAATGATCAAGGTGCGATTCGCATCAGTCGGCGCTTCCAACTCCTGGCGCAGCGATTCAGGGTCGTTATGGCGGAAGCGCTGAATCTGCACTCCGGCCAACCGACAGGCATCGATCAGGCTGCGATGCGACAGCGCATCCGCAATCACGCGGTCGGCGGGTCCAAACAGCGCCGAGATCACAGCCATATTGGCCAGGTATCCCGAACTGAAGGTAATGACCTCTTCGGTTCCCTTAAACGCGGCAAGTTCTTTCTCCATCTCGCGATGAAGGTCCATGGTCCCCGTCAGCAGTCGTACGCCGCCGGTGCCGGTGCCATATTTCGTTACTGCCTCGATAGCCGCGGCATCGACGCGCGGGTCGCCGATGAGCCCGAGATAGTCGTAAGACGACAGCATCAACATCGGATGTCCGTCCGCCTGCACCTGCGGTCCGGACCGGCCCTCGAGCGGAATCTGGAAGGGATAGGCATCACTCTCAACTGCCAGCGCGGTGCTCTCAAAAAGTCTGCGCGCGCGCGCGTCCATCAGGTCTTTTTTGCGAAAACTCCACTCTTTCCCTGGAGTGAAATAGCGATCGAACAGACTTCCCGAGGAAGAGGGAAATTGCGCGACCTCTTGTTGTTCGTTGGGTTTAGTGGCCATCCATAGTCCCTTCAGATATCTGTGAATCATAACTGCCGTGCAGGGGTTTGCAAAGCTGAACTCAATCCCGTGTCCGCGCAGCCGAATTCTTTCACCACACGAAATCAAACGGGGAGAACTGCTCCACGCGCCCACTTTCTGCAACGAATTGCGTAGACGACCCCATTGTCTCGTTCATTGTTCGGTCCGGAGAACATTTTGGTAACACAGGCAACCAAACTGCAGGAATCTCTTGGACTTGCGCGTCTGCAATGCTACATTTGGCTGCCAGCTCATTTCGTTTCGACACAGATCTGGGTTGCAAGAAAGTAAGTTGCGGCGCTTAGAACCGCAACCCGGGTCCTGATTTTCTCCGATGTGGCAATGGTTTCCCCCCAAAGTGACCGATTGCCTCACGCTCTATTGCTGACCACGCTCGGCTGCGTGTTTCGACCCACTCTCCTTTTTCTGATCCCCCGGGCCCTTTTCATTCCCAGATGTTCTGAGAGGAACCATGTATATACATCGTGCCGCACGGCTGATCGCGTCTACTCTGTTCGCATTCGCTACGCTCTTGAGCGGGACTTCCGCGCTCGCGCAGCAGGTCACTTACTACGACTTCGACACGGCCCCGGCGAACAGCAGCTATGCCTGTTCCCCAACCTCGGCGAGCAAGCTGTTCTGCCTCAACGACGGCACCGGTAACGGAGCGAACCCTTCATTCCTCTCGGACACGTATCCAGCGATCATCGATCCGGTCACGACGGATAATCCGACTACGTCGAGCACGCATACTGCGGTGCAGATGACGCCCGCCGCTGGCAATCAGAGCTCCAGCATGTGGTTCTCGCTGCCGCAGAAGATATCCGATGGTTTTACGGCCTACTTTGCGTTCAAGATCACGCCGGGAAGCCGCGCGGATGGCTTGGCTTTCGTAATTCAGAATTCTGCAGGCGGGGGAACCGTTAACGCCAGCGACGGTGCCACGGTCTGTTCCACCCAGGGATCGGGCATCACCGCGGTGGGCGTTGTCGGTGCAGGTGGATGTATGGGATACGGAGGAATCGACAACAGCCTGGCCCTCGAGTTCGATACCTACACGAACGGCTTTGGGGATCCCAACAACAATCACATCGCGCTCCAGAATTGTGGAGCCGGACTTCCCAACTCTCCCGACCATACGCAATGCCAGGTTCAGCTGGGAGTGGGTGCTAACAAGGTTCCTGCCATCGCCATTCCCCCCAACATTGATCTGGCGGATGGCAACGTTCACCAGGTGGTCGTCGAATACAGCGGACCGAATGATACCGTTCCGAACCAACTGCAGGTCTTCATCGACCCCACATTTGTTGCCGGCACCCATACGCCCTCAACCGCTCCCATCCTTTCCGGGACTTACGACATCAGCGCCAATCTCAACCTGATGAATAGCGGAACGGCCAACGACAGCGCCTACATCGGATTCACGGCAGCGACCGGTGCAGCATTCGAGCAGCACGAAATTATGGCCTGGACGTTCACTCCGCATACGCCCAGCACCCAGCAGCAGCCGCTCAATCCTCCGGGAACTCCGACCACCTTCCCCTTCGGCGCGCACACGTTCACCGTCAACTATCCTGCCGGAGCAACGACCACCGGCATCGACATGATCGTCACCGCCAACACCATCACGCCGGCGTTCTTCGCGCAGCTTTCAGTTGGGAGACCGTATGCCGGCACGCAATGCCAGGTGTACGACGAGACTGGTGGGAACTGCATCGTCTACTCTTCGTCTTGCGTCACGCACGGCACAACCAACGTGGTCACCTGTCCGGCAATTACAGATCCGGCCACCTTCATCGACCTGAAGTCTGCCTATAACAACAGCCTTCCACCCACCACTCCCGGATTCCTGCAAGGCGATCCGCTCTACAGTCTGCTCACTTCGGTCACCGGCGACGGAACCACCGCCAAGGTGTCCTGTGCCGCTGAATGTTCCGTGACCGTAGGCCAAACCATCACCATCGGCGGAACCAGCGTGGGCAACACTCCTGGAAGTCCCTTCGACGGAACCTTCACCGTTACCAGTATCCCCACCGAACCAACCGGATTTACCTTTTCCAGCACTGCCAATGCCATGGCCACGGGCGGCTATGTCGCGTCAAACAACGTGCAGAACATTTTCACGTCATACGTTCCGCAGCGGATCGATGGCACCACCGCGGGCAAGACCAAAAACTTTTCTGACTTCGTCGCCACTTCAGCGACCGTCATTTCGCCAACCATCCTTACCGATACGCCTAACCCCTCAGTCGTCGGCGTGCCAGTCACTCTTTCCTTCAAAGTCAGCGGAGTCACAGTTCCAACCGGCGCATACACGGTCACCTCGAGTGTCGTGGGAGATCCCGGCTGCAGCGGATCGCTCGTCGCAGGCGCAGGTGTCTGCGTTCTAACCTTCGGTACTCCGGGCGGCAGGACCCTCACCCTCTCGTACGCCGGAGATAGCAATTACGGCAACTCGTTCACGACCGTATTGCAATTGGTCTCGGCCGGCCCGCTCGCGACCGTGTCCACTAACGCCCTAAATTTCGGGACGGTCTACCTCGGTTCGATCAACGTTAAATCCGTTACTCTCACGAACACTGGGAGTGCCGCGATGACCATCACCCAGAACTTCCTCCAGATTGTTGGCGGTGGAAACTCGAAGGAATTCGTGGCTCTCAGCCTTTGCCCGGCCAGTCTCGCCGTGGGTAAGTCCTGCACGATTTTCGTCAGCTTTATAGCCGGCCCAACCTACACTCCGCAGACTGCAACCCTGATGATTACGGATAGCGCCCCGGGAAGCCCGCAACTGGTGAGCCTGAGCGCAACCGTGATCAATCCGCAAGGAACGTTCAGGCCCGGCGAAGTAGAGTTCGGATCCGTCAAGGTTGGCACCTCGTCTCGGCTGTCGACAGTGCTGACCAACACCGGAGCGACTCCGCTTGCGATCACCAGTATCGGAGTCAGCGGTGCGAGCGCCGGCGATTTCAGACTAACAAGCAATGGATGCCCCTCTTCCCTCGCAGCAGGTTCAAGCTGCGCACTCGCAGTGACGTTCACTCCGAGTGGGAAGGGATATCGCACCGCAAACCTTGTCGTGGTGGATAACGCCAAGGGAGGCTCACAACAGGCGCAGCTCGAGGGAGCAGGCAAATAACTCATAGCTGAAGCTGTTTCGAAATACAAGTACAACTGCCGCTCTCACCTGAAATGGGGAGCGGCAGTTGTGTTTCTAGTCCGATAGAAAACGCGAGCGGGGCACTCTCGCCGTAGACTTTATCTGAAACGGTAGACCTGCGCTTTTTCGATCTTTGTCTCGCGCGGATCGAAACGCCAGTAATTACCCTGATCATTTTCGTCTCCATTCAACCTGCGCCCCGCCTCCCACTCTCCGTTTACGAATTGACCCTCATCGACTGAGGCTATGCCCACATGCGGCAGCCCCGCCGATCGCGCGGTGAAGGTCACCCGGAAGCCACGTCCCGCGCCCACGAACTGATCTGGGCCGGTGGCTAAAATCAAGCCATAACCCCTCTCCGAGTGGAATCCGAATATCTCGTCCAGGCTCACGCGCACCGTGTACCCGTTCATCTGAAACTCAACTGAGGGATGGCTCTTGTCGAGAACGAACCCATGCACGGCTTGCCTCGACTGCGCATCAAGCAAGATAGGCGCGAGTTGCGCGAGAATACCGTAGCTCGTACCCAGTTCGTTCTCCTTGTCAGTCCAGGAATCGATTCCAAAGGGAGAAAAGCCGATGGCGGCATGTTCGCCGACTGCATAGAAGACGTTCGCAGCACCCGCCGCTTCGCCGTTCGTCTCCGGAACAAAGAGCGTGTTTCCATCGCGATGGTAGCGGCTGGACCAAGAGGCAAAATCGGAGGCATACAAATCAGGGGCGAAGAAATCGAGCGCCGAACCAGCAGCTCTCCACACATCGATCACCCGCGGCTGTGGGCCTCCACTGGGGTAATCTCCGGGAATCGTATCTTCGCCGGCCAGCCAGGTGTTCACATACATCGGCAGGTTGTAAGCCGCCTTGGCTTTTGCCGTCTCCGCTTGCACGAAATGCGCATACTGCCAGGCCATGAAGATTTCATCGGCACGCGAACTGTCTCCGAAGACCTCCGTCCAGGTTCCCGTGCTTTTCTCGCCGTTGTCATGCCAGAGCGCGAACAACTCAGGGTTCAGCGTCTCTCGATGCGCCTTGAGGTAGCGTGTAAGTTCCTGCGGGACCGGCGATGCGAACGCCTGGTTGGAGGCCGGCGAATGGTCCCGCGTGTCGCCCAGGATTCCAACCTCATTCTCGACTTGCATCATCAACACGGTGTGGTCGCGCGCATCCACTTCGCGCAGGTGCTGCATCAACGCGGTAAATGCACTCTCATCGGCTCGCAGCGTCTCTTCGCTGAACGTGCTTAGAATGCCGACAGGGTTGCCGTTCTCCACCACGCGCGGAAATCGCTTCGTATCCGCCTTGACCCAGAGCGGCGGATAACTCGACATGCCATTTTTCCAGGCCGCGAGCCACAGGAACACTACATGCAAGTGCTGCTCTCGCGCCTGTGCCAGTAAGCCATCTACCAGCGCGAAGTCAAACTTGCCTTCGGTCGGCTCTACCAGTTCCCACGACACAGGAGTAAGCACCGTGTTAAGCGGAATCGCCGCCAGGCGCGGCCATACCAGCTTCATGTAATCGAGGCTTGAGGAGCTTGAGTTATGCAGCTCGCTTGCCAACATCAGGTAAGGTTTGCCGTCCACGATCAGCTGTACCGCCGCACCTCGTTTTTCAAGATGCGGCGCGGACGATTGCTGCGCGATGAGAGAGCCGGCACTTGCAACCATGAGAAGGAGGCTGGTAGAAAAAGCAAACTTTGCGATTCGCATATCGGCAGCCAATCTAACACAATCGATGCGGCCGATTGCGTGACAGCCACTGCACACTATCAAGCATAGTAGATCCAGAAGTGGTAGATGGGCGAGATTCTTCGCGGCCTCGCCGGCTGCCCGTCTCGATCCGCAAACGGAAAACTAATTCCAGTCTGCCCCTTGCTTCCCGTTGCCATGTTACAAACGAATACATGCTCAACCGCCGGGAGTTTTTGAAGTCTGGATGCATGGCCGCCCCTTCGCTCGCGCTGCTTGGTGGAAGCGCCTTCGCCGTCGCTGCCCAGCGCGACTCGATGCGGCCCGCTTTGGCCGAGCGCAAATTCAAGAGCGCCGCGGTGGAGTCGTTTCTTCAATCCACAAAGGCGAGAATCCCTGATCCTGAACTGGCGTGGCTCTTCGAGAACTGCTTTCCCAACACGCTCGACACCACCGTCTCGCCCGGGACACTCGACGGCAAGCCGGACACCTTCGTCATCACCGGAGACATTCACGCAATGTGGCTGCGCGACAGCTCTGCCCAGGTGTGGCCGTATGTCCCGATGGCTTCCGCTGATCCCGCACTTCGAACTTTGCTGGAGGGTGTTATCCGGCGGCAGGCTCGCTGTCTGCTGCTCGACCCTTACGCGAATGCCTTTCTAGAGAGTGCGTCGTCGCCCCCTTTGGAATGGGCTCTGCACGACGATACCGAGATGAAGCGTGGTGTCGGTGAGCGCAAGTGGGAGATCGATTCGATCTGTTATCCGATCCGGCTGGCGCACCGATACTGGCAGGTTACGCATGACCGCGCTCCGTTCGACGCAACGTTTCGCCAGGCCATGCATGTGGTCGTCGACACCCTTCGCACACAGCAGCGATTGGAAGGGAAGGGCCCGTACCATTTCCAGCGGACCAGCCCCCATCCCACCGAAACGCTCGGCGCTGAGGGATACGGTGCGCCGACCCGTCCTGATGGACTGGTGCATTCTGGCTTTCGTCCCTCAGACGATGCCTGCGAGTACCCCTACTTGATCCCGTCCAATCTTTTCGCCGTGGTGAGCCTGCGACAGCTCAAATCGCTTGCCCTTGAAGTGCTCAACGATGGGGAACTCGCCACAGCCGCTGAGTCGATTGCTTCGTCCATCGAGGCAGCGCTCGAGAAGGCTGGCAAGGCACACCATCCTGAACATGGCGAGATCTGGGCCTATGAAGTCGACGGGTTCGGCAACGCCTACTTCGCCGACGACGCGAATATTCCAAGCCTGCTTGCGTTGCCGTATCTCGGCGCTGTCGCGAACACAGACCCGGTGTATGTCAGAACCCGCGCCTTCGTGTTGAGCCCCAGCAATCCCTGGTTCTTTCGCGGACGCATCGCAGAAGGAGTCGGAGGCCCTCACGTTGGCGCGGACATGATCTGGCCCATGTCCATCATCATGCGGGCATTCACCAGCACTTCAGATGCGGAGATTCGTCAATGCCTGCTGTGGCTAAAGGCGTCGCACGCCGGCACCGGGTTCATGCACGAGAGCTTCGACAAGAATGATCCCAAGCACTTCACCCGGCCATGGTTTGCCTGGGCCAATACTCTGTTCGGCGAACTGATCGCGCACCTCGCATCCACCAAGCCCAGTCTGCTCGCGACCTGAAAACCAATCGGCTCTAGCCTCGTTCCAAGTTGCAGAAGCTAACCTCTACGCGGACTCAAGAATGAGATTGGCATACTGCGTCGTGTCGCCGGTCCTTATCAAGCCGATCGCATGGGGAACTCGCTTTTTGAACTCGACATGCGGTTCAAAGGTGAGCGGAATGTCTCCAAGTTGTTGCGCGAGAGCAGAGATCGTACCCTTCGCATTCACCTGGCGAAATTCCTCGGCCGCGAAGACCTTGCCGATCTGAAAGTTCTGCTGAATCGCGCGCAATACCTCCACGACCCGCGGAAGATCATCGATCAGGGAGATATCGACGGTCTCGATCTGCGGCCAAAAGGGAAAGCCCCGATCGGCGATGACTACAGTGTTAGTGTGGCGAACCCGGCTGAGCAATGAATTGATGGCGGGATTGAGGATGCCTGTCTTGAGCACGCACGTGTCCTTAGGGTAGCTACTGAGAGTTAGCAGGCTAAAGAGTAATCGATGCAGTAAGCCGTATGTTTGGTGATCCGTAGTATATTTCGACCCATGGCCGTCACCATGAAAGATATCGCCCGTGATCTGGGAGTCTCAGTGGTCACGGTGTCAAAGGTGCTTCGTAACCATGCGGACATCGGAAGTGAGACCCGGGAACGTGTTCTTCGGCGCATCAAGGAAGTCAACTACCGGCCAAATCTGACTGCGCGAAGCCTGGTCACGGGGCGCACCTTTCTGGTGGGGCTCATCGTACCTGATCTCCTGCACCCATTCTTCGCCGAGGTGGCCAAGGCTCTTTCCAACGCACTGCGGAAACATGGCTATTACCTGATCATCTCCTCTTCGGAAGAAGATCCTGAACTGGAAGCGCGCGAGATCGACCAGTTGCTGGGCCGTGGACTGGATGCGCTGATCATCGCCTCGTCCAGCCCTAGCCCCGAAACGCTGGTCAAGGTGGAGGAACAGCAGACTCCCTACATTTTGATCGACCGGCAATTCTCAGGGCGCCAGGCGAACTTTATCGGCGTCGACGACAAGGCCGTCGGCAGGCTCGCGACCGAACACCTCATCGCCGTGGGTTGCAAACGCATCGCTCATATCCGGGGTCCGGAGAATATACCCGGCGTTCGCCGTCTCGAAGGCTACCAGCAGGCCCTGCGCGAACACCGTCGTGCACTCAACGAAAACTATGTGGTCGCAGGACGTACGGTGGACGTAGACAGCCGCGATCGGGGCGCGGAAGCCATGGGTCGTCTCCTTCAACTTGAGACACGGCCCGACGGAGTCTTCTGTTATAACGACCCGCTGGCGATGGGCGCTATCGACCGCATACTGGAGGCAGGTTTGAGGGTGCCGGAAGACATCGCGGTGATCGGCTGCGGAAATCTGCACTACGATTCGTCGTTGCGCGTGGCGCTGTCGAGCATCGATCAGCAAAGCCGGCAGATGGGCGAGCGCGCGGCCAAACTGGTGCTGCAACTGGTTGAGTCGAAGACGCCGCTCCGTCCAAAAAACATCGTTCTCGAATCCAGGGTGGTGGCTCGGCTGTCAACCCAAAGGAGCCGCCGGCCCAAGGCAAGTGCCGCAGCAAAGACGACAGCGACGTAGCGACGCCAGCCTGCCCGATACCGTCGGGACCTTGTTGCGACGAGCCCCTACAACGAGACGCCGCGCTTCCAGGGAATGAAGTCGTCCTGCCGCAGGTCTTCCGCCTTGGTGTGCTTCTCTCCACTGGCAATTTCGAGCACCAGTGCAAGAATCTGCTCGCCCATCTCTTTAATGGTGGACTGGCCGCTGATGATCGGCCCTGCATCGATGTCGATGATGTCCGGCATGCGCTCAGCAAGTGCTGTGTTGGTCGAGATTTTGACTACCGGGGCCACTGGATTGCCTGTTGGCGTACCCAGCCCGGTCGTGAACAGCACGATGTTCGCTCCGGCCCCGGCCTGCGCCGTCACGCACTCCACATCGTTGCCCGGCGTGCACAGCAGGTTCAAGCCCTGGGCGGTGGCATACTCTGGGAAATCCAGAACGTCCCGCACCGGACTTGTCCCGCTCTTCCTCGCCGCGCCGGCTGATTTCATCGCGTCGGTGATGAGTCCGTCCTGAATGTTGCCCGGCGACGGGTTCATCTCAAAGCCCGAGTGAACTGCCCTGGCCCGGGCCTGGTAGTCCTGCATAAGCTGGATAAAGCGGTCAGCGATCTGAGGCTCCGCGCAGCGATCGATCAGGTTTTGCTCCATGCCACAGAGCTCGGGAAATTCAGAGAGGATGGAGCGCGCGCCCACCCCGGCCAGCACATCCGACACATGACCAATGGCGGGGTTCGCCGAGATGCCCGAGAACCCATCCGATCCGCCGCACTTGAGTCCGACAGTGAGGTGCTGGATCGAAGCAGGCTTCCGCGTCAAGCGATTGGCCTCCGCCAAGCCGTCAAAGGTTGCGCGAATGGCATTGCCGATCATGTTCGACTCGAGGCCAGACTGTTGCTGGTCGAAGATGTGCACCGGTTTGTGCCCCTCCGGATCTCGCCGGTGGAGCTCCTCGAGCAGCAGAGACGATTGTGCATTCTGGCAGCCTAGGCTCAACACCGTTGCTCCCGCCACGTTGGGGTGATGGATGTAGCCGGCCAGCAATCCGCATAGCGTGCGCGAATCTTCCCGTGTGCCACCGCATCCGCCTTGGTGCAGCAGGAACTTGATGCCGTCTACATTGGGGAAGGCGCGCGAGGGGCCTTGTTGCTCTTCGACCACCGCCGCAGCCTCGGAACCGCGTGTGTAGCTTCGCAGCAGGCCGCGTACCTGCTCGCGATACTGCTTGGGCCGGCCGTAGCCAAGTTCTTCCTCAAACGCTTCGCGCAGTGCCTCGACGTTGCGGTTCTCGCAAAACACCAGGGGAATGACCAGCCAGTAATTCCGTGTGCCGACCTGTCCATCCTTGCGGTGAAAGCCGTTGAAGGTGCGCCCGGTCCAGCGGCTGACATCCGGAGCAGTCCATTCGAACTTCTTCCCCTTGTTGCGGAAGCCGGATGCGTCATGCTGCACGTTGCGTGTCGAGAGCAGGCCTCCGCTGGGCAGAGCCTCGCGAACACGACCCACCATGCCGCCATACATGATGACTTCGGTGCCCACGGGCATCTCCGCGTCGGCAAACTTGTGCTTCGCAGGAATTTTGGCCGCAGTGGTGTAAACGTGTTCAGCAACCGTAACCTGCTCGCCGGCAGGCAGGTCGGAAAGTGCAACCACTACGTTATCGCGTGGGTCTAGCTTTAGAGCTTTCTGAATGGCCACTCTTCATCCTCTGGAATTGCTTCGGCACGGCGGCACTCGCCCGCTGGTTCTGTGTCCAGCCGTTTCCTGCGGACCCTATAATGATTCTACTTTTCGGAAGGCGAATCGCGAACTCTTTATGCTGATTTACAGTGACATCTGTATCGTTTACTGTATCGGTTTAAGGAGCCGCCAATTCTCCCGCCAAAGAGCCCATTTTTGAGTCGAAAGGCATAGCAGGGGATGGTCACATCGATCTTCGATCTAAGTGGAAAGACGGCGGTTGTGGTGGGCGGCACCACGGGAATTGGGCATGCGCTGTCACTTGGGCTGGCAGCGGCGGGCGCGGATGTGGTGGCTTCGGCGCGGCGCGTGGACCAGCTGGAACACACGGCAGCCGAGATCGAGGCAAAGGGCAGAAAGACTCTCCGTATTCCCTCCGATGTAAAGAACCGTGCTTCGCTGATCGCGCTGCGCGATGCTGTCCTGGCCGCTTTCGGCAAAGTGGACATTCTGATCAACTGCGCTGGAATCACCAAGCGAACCGCTTCGTTGGACGTGAGCGACGAGGAGTGGAGCAACATTCTCGACACCAATCTGAACGGCACGCTTCGTGGATGCCAGGTCTTCGGTGAGGTCATGCTCAAGCGGGGCTATGGGCGCATCATCAACATCGCCTCTCTCGCGACCTTTGTCGGTTTGTTTGAAGTGGCCGCGTATGGCGCGAGCAAGGCTGCGGTCGGCGCGCTCACCAAGACGCTGGCCGTCGAGTGGTCGAGGCACGGGGTTTTAGTCAACGCCATCGCCCCGGGATTGTTTCGCACGGATTTGAATGCCAAGCTGCTGGACACTACCGACCGAGGCCGCGAGTTTCTCACGCGCACACCGATGGGAAGATTTGGCAAGACGGAAGAGTTGGTCGGGGCAGCGGTCTTCCTGGCCTCCGATGCTGCGTCGTTTGTGACCGGCGAAATTCTTGTAGTCGATGGCGGCTTTCTCGCGAGTGGCGTGAATCAGTAGTCGTGCCGCCTGGCAGCAAACCATGGCATGGAGTGAACAACAGATGGACGCAAAGCCGGGCGCACTGAAGTTGAAAGCCCGAGAAGAATGCCGTTGGGACCTGGTCAGCCTGGGAGAGGTGATGTTGCGCCTGGACCCCGGCGACGGGCGAATCGCTACGACGCGGCAGTTCACGGTGTGGGAAGGCGGGGGCGAGTATAACGTCGCCCGCGGCCTAAAGCGCTGCTTTGGGCAAAGAACGGCAATTGTAACTGCGCTTGCTGACAATCCGGTCGGGCGCCTAGTCGAGGATCTGATGTACCAGGGCGGAGTCGACCAGACATACGTACGGTGGGCTAAGTACGACGGAGTGGGTCGCGAGGTCAGGAACGGGCTGAACTTTACCGAGCGGGGCTTTGGCGTGCGTGCAGCGCTAGGCTGTTCGGACCGCGGTCACACGGCTGTGTCCAAGCTCAAACCCGGCGATATCGATTGGGACTCTATCTTTGCGACGGACGGCACTCGGTGGTTTCACACCGGCGGCATCTTCTGCGCGTTGTCGGATACCACGCCGATGGTTGCGCAGGAGGCGATGGAGGCGGCGCATCGTCATGGCGTTATCGTTTCTTATGACCTCAACTATCGAGATTCGCTATGGAAAGCGATCGGTGGCAAGCAGCGCGCACTCGAGGTAAACAGCCGGCTCGCTCCCTTCGTCGACGTGATGCTTGGAAACGAAGAGGACTTTACCGCATCTCTCGGTTTCGAAGTGGAAGGGCTGGATGAGCACCTTTCTGATCTCGAGAGCGAGAACTTTCGCAGGATGATTCACAAGGCCGTAGCGAAGTATCCAAATTTCAATGTGGTTGCGACCACGCTTCGCAATGCTCGAACCGCAACCCTGAATGACTGGGGCGCGGTCTGCTATTTTGACGGTGATTTCTATGAGGCAGCGGCGATGCCAAACGTGGAAATTTTCGACCGTGTAGGTGGAGGTGATTCGTTCGCTTCCGGTCTTATCTACGGCCTGCTCGCTGATAAGGGGCCGCAATGGGCGGTGGAGTGTGGCCGTGCGCACGGGGCGCTGGCGATGACCACACCGGGTGACACAACCATGGTTACATTACCCGAAGTCGAGCGGCTGATGAAAGGTGGAACGGCGCGCGTACAGCGTTAGCTGGTGGACGGCATGCATAAGTCAAAGGTGTTGGATCAGATCAGGCGCGTGGGAGTTCTCCCCGTCTTACGGGCGAAGTCGGCCGAAGAGGCGATTGCCTTGGCGAATGCGATTGAGGCAGGTGGCATCTCCGTTCTCGAAGTGACGATGACTGTGCCGGGAGCAATCGAGGTGATTCGGCGGCTGGTGAATGAGGCAGGAGATCGTGTGCTCATCGGTGCCGGCACAGTACTCGACCCGGAGACGGCGCGCGCCTGCATGCTGGCTGGAGCAGAGTTCATCGTGAGCCCGGCTCTCAACGTTGAGACCATCCGGATGTGCAGGAGATACAACGTCGCGGTGATGCCCGGGGCCTTGACGCCGACGGAGGTGGTTGCAGCCTGGGAGGCGGGCGCCGATGTGGTGAAGGTCTTCCCGTGTAACGCGATGGGCGGCGCCGGATACCTGAAGACTCTCAAGGGCCCTCTTCCGGAAATCGAACTGATTCCGACCGGAGGGGTCACGTTGACAACGGCGCATGAGTTTCTGCAGGCGGGCGCCTTTGCCATCGGAGTAGGCGGCGATCTGGTGGATAACAAGGCCATCCGCGACGGCAGGCCGGAGATTGTAACCGAGAATGCAAAGAAATATTTGGAGATCGTACGCAAGACTCGCGGCGGATCGGCGTGAATGCGCGGCATGAAGGCTGATTCCATAGTTTGAACTTGCTTCGAAGTTTGACGGATGTGGGGAATGGATGACGGAGAGCACAGAAGCGAATTTGATGGAGTACCGCAAACTGGGCCACACGGAGTTTGAGGTCTCAGTAGTTGGGTTCGGCGCATCTCCGCTGGGCAACGTGTTCCACCAAACCGATCCGGCCGAGGGACGACGCGCTGTTCATCTGGCCATCGAGCGCGGCATCAACTTCTTCGACGTATCGCCATACTACGGCTTGACGCTCGCGGAGACGCGACTTGGCGAAGCATTAGCCGGACTTCGCCACAAGGTGGTGCTCGCCACTAAATGTGGTCGTTACGGCGCCGAGGAATTTGATTTCTCTGCAAAAAGAATCACGGCTGGTCTGGAAGACTCATTGAAGCGGTTGCAAACCGATCATGTGGATCTGTTGCAGGCCCACGATGTGGAATTTGGAAATGTGCAGCAGATCATCGATGAGACCATTCCCGCGATGAGAAGGCTGCAAGAACAGGGAAAGACGCGCAGCATCGGTATCACGGGCTATCCCCTAAACACATTGGCACGGATTGCGAAGGCTGTACCTGTTGACACCATTCTCTCCTACTGTCGCTACAACCTGATGATTACCGATATGGACGCTGTACTCACACCGTTGGCGAGGGAATGCGGCATCGGGTTAATCAACGCTTCGGCGTTAAACATGGGAATCCTTACAGAGCGCGGGGCGCCCGACTGGCATCCTGCACCGCAATCCCTAAGAGAAGCCGGGCAAAAGGCTGCAAAATTATGTCGCAGCCGGGGAGTGGATCTGTCGGAGTTGGCGCTTCGCTTCGCCTTCGATCACCCTTACGTTTCGAGTACGCTGGTGGGTATCTCGTCGCAAGCCCACCTACACGCTGCACTGCAATTGCTGTCGGCCCAGACGGATCGTGCGCTGGTCGAAGAGGTGCGCAGTTTGATGGCACCCTTGTTGGACTATGTCTGGCCATCAGGACGGCCTGAGAATCATGGCTGAGCGGATCGATGCACATCATCACCTCTGGCGCTACAGCGCAGACCAGTACGACTGGATCGACGACAGAATGCACGTCCTCCAGCGCGATTTTCTCCCAGGCGACCTGGAAGCCGCAGCCGGACAGGCCAGCATGGATGGAACGATTGCAGTGCAGGCCCGACAGTCGATCGAAGAAACAGAATGGCTACTGTCGCTGGCCGGTGAATCCACCTTGATCCGGGGAGTCGTTGGCTGGGCTCCGCTGATGAGCGACAACTTAGGATCCGTTTTGGATCGCCTTCGCGCAAACCACAAATTGAAGGGTCTGAGGCACGTGGTCCAGGCCGAGCCAGACGACGATTTCATTCTGCGAAGCGATTTCAATCGCGGGCTCGCAAGCCTGCTGGGTACGGGTCTTGTGTATGACATTCTGATCTTCGAACGGCATCTGCCCCAGACCATTCAGTTCGTCGATCGCCATCCGCAACAGGTATTCGTGCTGGACCACATCGCAAAACCGGCAATCGCCAAGAAGCAACTGGAGCCCTGGCGTTCAAACCTGCTGGAGCTCGCCAAACGAGAGAATGTGTATTGCAAAGTGTCGGGGATGGTGACAGAAGCAGACTGGACGCGCTGGTCTGATGCGGACCTGCGACCTTACTGGGATACAGTGCTCCAGTGTTTCGGTCCGGAGCGTTTGATGTTCGGCTCGGATTGGCCGGTGTGCCTGGTCGCTTCCTCCTACGAGCGCTGGCTGCAGACGGTTGCCGGCTGGACGAATGCACTCACCAGCAGCGGGCGCGATAGCATCCTGGGGGAAACCGCAAAGAAAGTATACGGACTGGCTAAGTCTTGAAGTTGGAGCGGAGACAAACTATGAAGGCACTCGTAATGAGGAGGCCAGGAGAAGTAGCCCTGGAGGATGTCCCGCAGGTGAGCGGGAAAGAGAACGAACTGCTGCTGAAGGTGCGGATGATCGGTCTTTGCGGAAGCGATCTAAATTCATATCGCGGCAAGAATCCGATGGTGGCCTTCCCTCGCATTCCAGGGCACGAGGTCGCGGCTACTATTGTTGAGACAAGTTCGCACAATCCTGCTCTGGCTGCAGGTGTGAATGTAACGCTCTCTCCCTACACACAGTGCGGAAAATGCCCAGCCTGCTTGCGCAATCGGCCGAACGCATGCCAGTTCAACGAGACGCTCGGCGTGCAGCGCGACGGTGCGTTGCGGGAGTACATTACAGCGCCCGCGGAGAAACTGTATCTTGCAGATCTGACGATCAAGGAGCTGTGCTTGGTTGAGCCGCTGACGGTGGGATTTCACGCCGTGGCGCGCGGCCGAGTAAGTGCGGAGGACGTCGTTGCTATCTTCGGATGCGGCGGTGTAGGGTTAGGTGCGGTTGCGGGTTCGGGGTTTCGAGGGGCAAAGACGATTGCCATCGATGTGGATGATACGAAATTGGAGATTGCCACGAGAGCCGGCGCCACTGACACGATCAACACCAGACGCGAGTCTCTCCATGAGCGGCTGCTGAAGTTAACGAACGGCCGGGGTCCGGATGTCGTGATCGAAGCCATTGGCTTGCCAGAGACATTCCGCGCCGCCGTTGAAGAAGTCGCATTTACCGGGCGCGTTGTCTATATCGGATACGCGAAGGAACCGGTGGCGTACGAGACTCGCTTGTTCGTACAGAAGGAGCTCGATATCCTTGGTTCCCGTAATGCCCTGCCAGAGGACTTCCGCGAGGTCATCCGCATGCTTGAACAGCATCGATTTCCGGTCGAAGAGGCTGTCAGCGTCGTAGTCCCGATCGATGAGGCTCCGCAGATGATTCGGGCATGGAGCGAGAATCCGGCAGGGTTTTCCAAGATCTTAGTAAGTCTCGATGAGTAACGTATAACAACAGAGATTCATTTTTGACCTCAAGGGCATTCCACGTGTTGATCTCCGCTTCGCAAGGTTCCAGTCCACGATCGAGTCAGGCCCAACGGCTGTTTCCAGTCGGCAGCCTCGGACCCTTCATCCTGGTGACAGCGCTGTTCTTTCTCTGGGGCGTGCCAAACAATCTCAACGACGTACTGATCCGCCAGTTCATGAAATCGTTTGCGATCTCCAGATTCCAGGCGGGGCTGGTGCAGTCGGCGTTCTATATGGGCTACTTCCTGCTCGCGATTCCGGCGGCGCTCATGATGCGCAAGCTTGGATACAAAGCAGGTTTTCTCACGGGGTTACTTCTCTTTGGAACCGGTACCTTTCTCTTCTGGCCGGCGGCCATCGTAGGGCAGTACGGATTTTTCCTGTTCGCTCTATTCGTGATCGCGAGCGGCCTGGCATTTCTTGAGACAGCGTCGAACCCATTCATCGCGCAGCTAGGTTCGGCTGAGACATCGGAGCAGCGCCTGAACTTCTGCCAGGCTTTCAATCCGATCGGAGCGATCACCGGCGTTCTCATCGGAACTGTGTTCATCTTTTCGGGAGTGGAACTGACTCCAGCGCAGGTGCAGTCCAAGATTGCGGACCATACCTACAGCGCCTATCTTCGCTCAGAGACGCTTCGGGTCGTAACTCCTTACCTGGTACTTGGAATCATCGCTTTGATTTGGGCCTTCCTCATCTGGAGAACGCGTTTTCCTGCGATTCAGAGCGAGCACGAAGGCGATGCAGGGGATCACGGACACTTCTCCGAGTTACTGCGGCATAAGCATTTTCTGTTAGCGATCGTTACCCAGTTCATGTATGTGGGGGCGCAGGTTGGGACGTGGAGTTACTTCATCCAATACGTTCAAGACTACGCGCATCGACCGGAAAAGGTGGCGGGCTACTTCTTGACGGGAACGCTGGTTGCGTTTGGCATCGGGCGCTTCGCTTCGGCGTATCTCATGCGCTTTGTGCCTCCGAACAAGCTGATGGGCATCTACAGCATTCTGAATACAGTGCTGGTCGCCATCGGGGTAGCGTTCCCTGGGTGGATTGGGCTGTGGGCGCTGTTTCTCACGAGCTTCTTCATGTCGGTGATGTTCCCGACCATCTTTGCGCTCGGGATCAAACGGCTCGGCACGAATACAAAAATCGGAGGATCGCTGATCGTGATGGCCATTGTCGGCGGCGCAGTTCTCACTCCGGTGATGGGGCTGATTTCAGTAAAGACGCAGAGCATCGCCCTAGCCTACTTAGTGCCGCTTGCAGGCTACATAGTGGTGGGGCTGTATTCGTTTTTTGGATCGCAGGCTGGCTTTTCCAAGCTGGGGGATGCGAACATCGCCACTTAGCTTGGCCGGACGAGTCTGAATTACTCTTGCGCTCCGGCGTTACGCTAGCTCCACGTTGATCTTCTTCGTGCCGGGATCCATCTCGGTAATGCGAAAGCTTCTGATCTGTCCGGTACGCGCGGGCTCCGGCTTTCTTTCGCTCGCACCGGCGGCACCCTTCCATTTCGCTTTCAACATGGAGCTGAGCGAAGAGAGGTCAGGCTTCGTCGCTTCGGCGGCCTTCTCCTCAATCGCAGGTGAAGAGGCTATACGGCAGTCCGCGAAGATGCCTTCGCCCAACTCTACGCGAGCTTTCTCCGCGGAGTCGTCCAGCAATCGGCCGGAGACGACATCGCCAACCTTGTGCTCGGCGATGTATTCATCGAGGCTGGTTGGGATGAGCTGCTTCATGCTCAAGCGAAGCTGCCGCTTTTCCGGATCGACCGCCAGTACTTGCGCTTTTACGACTTCGCCTAATCTCAGTACATCCTGCGGATGGTGAATGTGCTTGTCGGCGCTGATCTCGCTGACGTGCACCATGCCCTCCACGCCTTCTGCGAGTTGCACAAAGGCGCCGAACTTGGTCATGCTAGTAACCGGGCCTTCGATTGACGAGCCCACGGCGAATTTGTTCGCAGCCTCTGCCCAGGGATCACCCAGCGTTTGCTTCAGGCCAAGCGAGATGCGGCGTTCGGCCACGTTGACATTAAGGATCACGGCTTCGACTGTTTCGCCGGGCTTGAGAACGTCGCTCGGCTTTCTCACCTTTTTCGCCCACGACATCTCGGAGAGATGAATCAGCCCTTCGACCCCGGGCTCGAGTTCCACGAAGCCGCCGAACTCGACGACACGCGTAACGATTCCGCGGACGCGTTCGCCAGCCTTGTACTTCTCCGCAACTGAGTCCCAGGGCTGCGGCTGCAGTTGTTTCATGCCGAGTGAAATCCGGCGCTTCTCCTGGTCCACCTTTAGCACGACAGCTTCCACCTGCTGGCCGACCGAGAGCACGTCCGCGGGACTGGTGATTCGCGTCCAGGCGATGTCACTTACATGCAGCAGCCCATCCACTCCGCCGATATCGACGAAGGCTCCGTAATCGGTTAGGCTGCGGACCTCGCCGTGTACCCGATCGCCTTCACTGAGCTGCGAATAACGCCGCTCCTTCGTGACGCGCTCTTCTTCTTCGACCACGGCACGGCGGTCGACCACGACATCTTCGTCAGCGATGTCCAGCTTGAGAATGCGGCAGGTAATCTGCTGGCCGATCATCTTCTCCATCTCAGCTGCATCGCGTGCTCCGCTGCGAGAGGCGGGCATGAAGGCACGTACTCCCACGTCGACGTGCAGACCGCCTTTTACGACGCCAGTCACGGTACCCACAATGATCGACTTCTCCTCGAATGCCTTCTCGAGCGAAGACCAGTCGGTCGGTTGGGTCACCTTAAGGCGAGATAACTCGTAGTATCCGTCCACGTCGCGGCCTTTCACAGAGACCTGAAGCGTGTCCCCGGGCTTCACCGCTTCGCCTGCATTCTGGAAGGCGGCCAGCGGCAAGGTACCTTCGCTCTTGTAACCGATGTCGACAAAGACCGTGTCGGCGGAGACAGCAATGACGGTCCCCTGCAATTGTTTGGGCCCATCCTCCTTCGGTTGCGAGTGACTGCGCTCGAACTGAGAAAGCAGTTCGCCGAAAGATTCGGTGGATTCAGGAGCAGATGTGGGGATGGGCTGGGGATCGGAGGTGTTTGACATGTGAGTTTACTGATTCATTTTGGCATACTCTACCCGCGAGAGACAGGATAGCCTTTCAGCAGAGGTAGGCCGAGCCAACCCAATGCCGGCAGAGGTCAGCCGGTGGTATAGGCTCGCTGCTTCCAGCTAGTCTGGTAACCGAGCAGTTTGCGACCGAATGCGTACCATTGCAGCGCCAGTAAGACCAACATGCCCGCAGGGTGAAGCAGAGCGCCCGATAGGCGCTGGCGAAAGCGCCGCATGCCGAGGAGCCGAGGCAGCAGGCTGGCGACAAATGCGAGCAGTGCCAGCAAGCTAGCTGTGTGGTTATGCTCCGTAAGAGCGAAGGCGACGATCAGAATCGGTAAGACTTGCCCGAGGAGCAGGAAGATCGTGAACGGCACGATACGGGCAGGGGAGGCCAAGCCTTCGGTAGCATTCTTGGCCAGGCCGTGCCACACTTCGCCCGCGCTGCGATACATGCGGCACTGGGCCAAACCGGTGAGGTCGGCCAGGTCTGTGTGGAAGCCGTGCTGTCGAAACAGCCTGGGCAGCAGGATGCCGTCATGCATGGTGGTACGTATGGCTGCGTGGGTTCCGCTGCGCCGGTATGCGGTTCGCCGCAACAGGAAGAACTGCCCGCATCCCGCCGCAAGCGAAGGTACGTTCGATCGGCGCATGCGCGCGATCGGAAGAAAGCCGAGCAGGATGAAGTGAATCAGCGGCAACAGCAGCCACTCTAACGGCGTCTCGGTAAGCTGGCGGGGAAAGCCGCTGACCAACTCCGACTTCGACTGGATGAGGAACGAGGACATCGCGGCGAGTGCCTGTGGAGCGAGGCGCACATCGGCGTCGAGAAAGCACAGGACCTCGTGTCGCGCCAGTGAGGCGAGCACGTAGCAGGCATGCTGTTTGCCATTCCACCCTGCAGGCAACGGAGGCGCGGTCTCCAGCCGGACGCGCTGATCGCGTTGCGCGAGCTGGCGGACCTGTTCGGCTGTGCCGTCGGTCGACGAGTCGTCGAGCACGATAACTTCGAACTCCAATCCTTCTGACGCAAGAACGCTCTCGACCGCCGCGACGATGGATTGTTCCTCATTGCGCGCAGGAATGAGTACGGATACCGGAGGCACCGCGATGTTGCGGTCTGGTCGTGGCGCGCGATAGAGAACCAGGTTCCAGCAGAAGAAGATCGCCGGGAACAGGGCACACAGCAGACTAAGAAATGCGATGGCAGTCATGGATGATGAATGCTTCCATGCTCGCCGTGGTATTCGCGGCCGGTCGCAGTGGCGCGCAGACGCTGCCATAGTTGATAGATACCGCTGATGCCTGAGCCTCCGGCGAGAACAGTTTCGAACGAGCCCGGGTTTCTCGTAACAGCCATCAGTGCCAATTCATCCTGAGCTGCAGCTAGCGACTTCTCCAGATCACCGACAGCGAGTGGATGATTTCGGCCGCACAGAATGGGCTTGCCGATGTTGCTAAGTACCTCGGGCAGCCGCTCGTTCCAGAAGGAATATTCAATGGCTAATGGCACGATGACGACCGAAGGCAGGCGATTGAGCAGAGCGGAAAGGCCGGGCCGGAAATTAAGCGGGCGCGGGCGAACGTCAGTGAAAGAACCTTGAGGAGTAATCCAGAGAATCGCTTTCCGCTGCACTAAAATTTCTGTCGCGGCTCGGAAGAATTCTGCCGCCCCCTTCGCCTTTCCTTGCTCAACGGGAAAGAGTCCCAGCCTGCGCATAAATCCGTAGTGCTTGAGAGCCGCAGCATCCATCGGGGCATAGTGATCGACATCGGAGCGCAATCGCCGTGCCAGGAGAATGCAGGTGAGCGGGTCCCACCACGACGCGTGATTCAGGTAAAGGATGACGGGACCGTCGTGAACAGGGAAGCGCGCGGCATGCGCCAGCCTGAGCGCATGAAAGTGCCGTCCCACATACCAATGCAGGTAGAAGTAGAAGAATCCGAGCAGGGAAGGCGAAGGTCGCGGTAACTCCGCCAAGCGTCTGCTACTTGTAGGCCGGGTAGTCATGAGGCTGGGGCGAGTAAGTGCTCCGCTTGTTCGCGGGCGGCTGTAGCGGCTTGGGAGCCGCGGTAACGTTGATCGAGAGCATCGGCTGCAATCCAACCGGACATCAGGACCATGGGCATGCCTGGGCCGGGATGTGCGGCCCCACCGGCGAGAAACAGCCCATCGAGGCTGCGGCTCGCATTGGCTGGTTTGAAGGCGCCATTCCACCGGCCATGGCTGGAGAGGCCGTAGATGGCGCCGTTCAGCACCTTGTAGCGCTCGTGAATATCCTGCGGAGTGAGCGCGCTTTCGAAGACGATTCGCTCTTCGATGTCGTTCAGACCAGCGGTGCGTTTGAGCTTGTCCAAAATCACCTGCCGGTAGGCCGGGAACATCTTTGACCAGTCGTGATGCGGGCGCAAGTAAGGCGTGTGAACCAGCACGTAAAGGGCATCGCCGCCTGCAGGCGCTGTTCCTGGCTCAGTGTGGCTGGTAGAGGCAAGATAGCAGGTAGGATCGGGCGCGGGTTCGCCCAAGTCGTAGATGTGATGAAACTCCTCGTGCGGATCGCGAGAGAAGACGAAGTCATGGTGGGCGAGGTGAGCGTAGCGTTTGTTCAGGCCCAGATAGAGGACCACGCCAGAGCAGGCCGGTTCGTAGTCGCGGCTTTTGTCAAATTGTTTGGCTACGGTCCCGCCAATCAACTCACGATGCGTACGTACGGCGTCTTCGTTGGAGACAATCGCTCCGAAGTCGTGACGGCTGCCGTCTTTTGTAACCAGGCCGGTGACTACACCTTGATCGCTGAGAATGCGTTCGACTTCGGTCGACGTGTGGTAGCGAACGCCCAGTTCGGTGCCGAGTTTCACCAGCGCTTCGGGAACGGCGCGCGTGCCGCCCATCGGGTACCAGATGCCTTCCTCCGACTGCATGTGAGCTATGGAGCAGAGGATTGCGGGTGAGGCATCGGGCGAGGAACCAACATATTGCACATAGTGATCGAGCATCTGAGCGACGCGAGGGTCGCCGACAAAATCGCGAATGGTTCCCGCGACCGATTGCCCAAGGCGCATGCTCATCACGTCCTTCAACACGGCGATGTCGAAGGCTCCTTTGAGTTGAAGGGTATCGCGCATAGAGCCGACGGAGCGCCAGAAGAAGAAACGATCCGAGATGCTGTGGAGTCTCTCGGAGAGCTGCATAAACTGGAGATAGCGTGCGCCAGTTCCCGGGTTCAGGCTGTCCAGTTCGCGAGCCATCTCGCTGGTATCGTGTTTCAAATCGAGGACGGAACCATCGTCGAAGAAACAGCGCCATTGCGGGTCGAGCCGAACCATGCGCAGGTAATCGGACATGGAACGCCCCGCCTCACAGAAGACGCGCTGTAAGACTGAGGGTTGGATGAGAATGGTCGGCCCCATGTCGAAGCGAAAGCCGTTCTGCGACAGAACCGCGGCCTTGCCGCCGAGCCAGGGATTCTTCTCGAAGACGTCGACTCCGTAACCTCTTGCGGCCAGAGTGCAGGCGGCGGAAAGACCGCCCAACCCCGATCCGATCACTGCAACACGCATCGTGTAACTACTCCTGAGTAAGTCCACTTACAACTTTAGATTCAGCCACGACTGATACTTCGAAGCCGACTCGCGGCACGTACAAGATTTCGGAGACCGTGCCACTTGGCCATCCACGTGCCCCCATGCACCATGCGCAAGTAGGCGGCAAAGAAGTCTGCATGATCCGGGGTGGTGGGAGCATATGGCCGCAGATCGCGGCTCTTCTGGATCTGAACCGTCTTGACGGTCGTCATCTCGAGGAGACCCTCGCGACCCTGGCTGACACCGAAGCCGCTCGAACGCCTGCCTCCAAATGGCGCGCGCGGGTCTGCAGTCGCGACGATGACGTCATTGATGAGAACACTGCCGGCCTGGATTCGGGAGGCGAGTTTGAGTGCTCTTTGTTCGGATCCGAAGACAGACGCGGTGAGCGCGTAGGGACACCGCGAATAGGCGTCAAGCGCAAAGGATTCATCGCTGGTAGCCATCATCGACAGCACCGGTGCGAAGATATCCGCCTGCATAACTCGCATCTGCGGAGTTACTCCCGTGAGAAGAAAGGGCGACACCTTATCCAATTGCATGGAACCGCACTCAATGCTTGCGCCGCCACGTTGCGCTTCGGCGAGCATGCTCTGAAGCAGATGAGCGGTGGAGGACCGAACCTCGACAGGATCGATAGCGTTGAGGAGTGCCACTAATGTCGGCTTGAGTTGGGTCAGCATTTTCTCCGAGGCGAAGAGCCGCCGCGGAGCCATGCAGGTTGCCGATCCATTGAGCCGCAGCCCAAAAGCAACCGCTGCTGCGACTCTTTCCAGGTCCGCGCCTTCGAGCACGAAGATCGCGTCGCATCCTGAGAGCTCCATCACGGCAGGGGTAAGTGACTCCGCCAACTTGCGCAGCACGGTGCGGCCGGTCTGAGCGGAGCCAGTGAGGAAGACTTTGTCCACGCCGCAGTCGATGGCGTGGTTGGCAGCGTCGGCGGATTCTTCCAGCACCTGAAACAGTCGCGGCTCGAGGCCGGAATCCAGTAGAACCTTGCGAAGCGCAATGGCGGCGCTCGTGGTTCCGGGTGCGGGCTTCAAAAGTACGGCGTTGCCCGCAGCCAGGGCCTGCAGCGTCTGAACACCGGGCAAGAACAGCGGGTAATTGCCGGAACCGATGACCAGGACCACGCCTAAAGGTTCTCGGCGAACTTCGGTTCTAACTCCACTCAACCACAAAGGACGGGTTCGACGATCGGCTACACGGGGCGCAAGGATGGTTGCGGCTTCGCGCTCCAGAAATCGGCAAGCTTCGACGAGCGGCAGCACCTCCGCAACTAACGTGTCCGCGAGGGTCCGGTGCAGGTTCCCGCTCAGCTCGAGCGGAACAGCGGCGGCGAGTTCGGTAGCGGAAGATGCCATCGCTTCTCGCGCCTTCTTCAAGACTTGCAGGCGGGATGGGACGTCTGTTTGCGCCCAGAATGATTGCGCGAGGCGAACGTCGGCCAGCGAACGAAGGCGCGTCGGTAAACGAAGCGTTGTCCTGGGCCGAATTTCCCGCACAGTATTCATTTACGAAGCCGCCTCGTAGATGGCCGTATGCGCAATCTCGTTCGGTTCCACGTTCCATTGCGGCTCAAGCTTCAAGTCTTCGAGTAGAAGCCGCGAAGTGATACGTGCCGATTCGAAGATCACAGGAAGGCCGCTGCCGGGGTGTGTGCCGCCGCCGACGAGATAGACGCCTTCTGTATCTTCAAAACGGTTGTGAGGACGCAGATGCAACATCTGCTTAAGAGTATGCGCCATGCTGAAGGTGGCGCCCTGGTGCAGGGCAAATTCAGTCTGCCAGTCGCGCGGAGTACATACCCTCTCGGTGCGAATGCGGCTCTCTACATCGTCGATCCCGATTTTTTCGAGCTGGCGGAAGGCCAGTTGGCGGTAGCGCGCCTTCTCCTTGTTCCAGTCGACATTGGGGCTCTGATGAGTCACCGGAACCAGCACATATAACGTGCTTGCGTCGCGAGGCGCCAGCGTTGGGTCTGTGACCGAAGCGTTCTGAACATAGAACGACGGATCGTCCGACAAGACGTGGTTCTCTTCGATGTCTCGGAGGTTCTGGCGGTAGTCGCGAGCCAGATAAATCGTGTGATGAGCCACCTTGTCGTAGATGCCGTCGATGCCCAGGTAGAGCATGAAGGTTGAGCAAGAAAACCGTTTGCTGGCAATTCGTTCGTTGGTCCACTTTCGACGGAGGCGGTTCGGGATCATGCGACGCATGGCCTCGGCGAAATCCGCGTTCACGACGACTGCGTCGGCGCGCAGAGTCCGCGAAGCCGTGCGGATTCCGGTGGCCTTGCGGCCGTCGAAGAGAACTTCTTCCACCGGCTCATTGAGCAGGATCTTCACTCCCAGGTCTTCGGCGACACGTGCCATAGTGTTGCTTACAGCGCCGCATCCGCCAACAGGATGGAACACTCCGTGCTCATACTCAAGAAAAGAAAGGATGCTGAACAAGCTGGGGCAGGTGAAGGGGGACATGCCAAGGTACTTCGATTGGAAGCTGAAGCCGAGGCGAATGCGCTCATCCTGAAAGTAGTTTTGTAAGTCGGAATCGAGACAGGTCCAGGGGCGCAGACGAGGCAGCAACTTCAGCATGTTCCAGTTGAGCAGATCCCGCCAGCTTTCAAAAGGGGACTCCAGGCAAGGCGTGAAGGCCTCCAACTTGGAACGGTTGTCACGCATGAAGTTTGTAAACCGGCCGGCATCGGCGGGACAAAGCGCGGCAATCGCTTTCTCCATTCGAACCAGGTCGGGAGTCGCAAGTAGTTCGCCACCCGAGCCAAAGACCAGGCGATACTGCGGATCGAGGCGATACATCGGCAGCTCGGCGTCGAGGTTGCGATCTGCCGCCGCAAAGATCTCGCGCAGGATTCGCGGGTAGAGAAAAAACGTGGGGCCGGTGTCGAACTTAAAGCCATCCTGATGAATGGTGGAGGTGCGACCGCCTACCTGCGCGTTCTTTTCAACCAGAGTGACGTGAACGCCTGATTTAGCCAGCAGGATGGCGGAAGCTAAGCCGCCCGGTCCTGCACCGATGATCACTACGCTTCGCGAATGCTTCATGTTTGGAAGTGGGTCCTGGGGTGGTTCCTCTCCATTGTCGCGAGAAGAACCAACAACTTGTAACTTCGTATGTTTGTAATGTTTCACAATCGGCTGACGACCCAACTTGTAAAGGGACGCGCGTTTCTGCCAGTTGGCAGCTTTGGGCGAGTTTTGTTGTTCTCACAAAACTTTGGGCCCAGGAGCGGGCTGGCCAGAGAAGATGGGACAGACAGAAAGGGCAGAAAGGAACGGGCCCAGGCGGCTGATTCAGCCTGGGCTCTTCGAGGGCTTCGATGCGAGACTAGGTTCGCTGCCTTACATAAGATCTTCGATGAATGACCGTGCTACATCCGGTGGAATGTGGGCTGCTTTGTTCACTAAAGGTTCGTTCGCTACCACCGGATCGGTCGCGTGCAACGAAGGAATGTCATTGCGTTCAAAAAAGCGTCCGATCGGGATCTCTTCACCCCAGACCAGCGATCGCTCCATGGCACCCAACCAGTCGGTAGAATCATACGTGGTGTCGTCTTCGAGCTTCTTTACGCGCGGGCGGAACCACTGATACGTATTGTCGTGGTTGTAAGTTACGCAAGGACTGAACACATCGAGGAATGAAAAACCCTTGTGCTGGATGCCCTGCTTGATGAGTTCTGTGAGGTGCCTCTGCTCGCCGCTGAAGCCCCGCCCGACAAATGTTGCGCCGGCCGAGAGGGCCAGCGAGACCGGGTTGAGCGGGCCTTCTGTGCTACCGAACGGCATACTCTTGGTCTTCATACCGAGGCGACTGGTGGGCGATGTCTGTCCGGTCGTCAAACCGTAGATCTGGTTGTCCATGACGATGTAGAGCAGGTCGACATTGCGTCGCATGTTATGGATGAAGTGCCCCACGCCGATGCCGAATCCGTCGCCGTCGCCGCCGGTCACAATTACGGTGAGTTCGTGATTGGCCATCTTAAGGCCGGTCGCCACCGGCAGCGAACGCCCATGGAGCGTGTGCATACCGTAGGTGTTGATGTAGCCCGGCAGGTTGGAGGAGCAGCCGATGCCACTCACAACGCACACGTCATGGTTGGGAATCTGGAGATCCACCAGGGCCTTTTGAATCGCGGCGAGCACGCCGAAATCGCCGCAACCCGGGCACCAGTCGGGATCGACCTTGCCCTTCAGATCAGCCATTACCAATTGCTTGGGTGCTTCTACGCCTGTCGCCATGCATCCCTCTCCTCAGACCAGAATTTCGTGCGCCGGCACGGATAGCGTAGTGCTCCCGGCAAGTTGTTCTTTCACTGCCTCGACGATGTGATGTGGCATGAAAGGTTCTCCGTCGTACTTGCGAATATTTCCAGTTGGAACGAAGCTGGTTTCGCTGCGCAGATAACGCGCAAACTGGCCGCTGAAGTTGTTCTCGACAATGATGGTGTGTTTAGAACGCTTGAGGATCTCAACGATGGCGTCGCCGTGCAGCGGCACCAGCCACCGAATCTGAAGCTGGTTGGACGAGATACCCTGATCGGCGAGGAGTTCGCGGGCCTCTTCGATGACACCGGCTGTCGATCCCCAACCAATCAATGTCACGTCGGCGTCGGCCGGGCCCTGGAGTTCAGGAGGAGGGACAGATGCTTCAATCCCTGCAACCTTGCGCATGCGCTTCTCCATCATGGCGCGGCGTTTGGTGGCATTGGTGTACTCGTCGCTGATCAGCACGCCGTCTTCATCGTGTTCGTCGCTCGAGCCGGTGAAGATGTAGCCCGGCACTCCAGGGATGGAGCGCGGGGATACTCCGCTCTCTGTGATCTTGTACCGTTTATATGCGCCGTGACCGTTGCTGCCGTTGGCTTCGGTGATGAGTTCGCCGCGGTCGATCGGTGGAGCAAAGTCCAGGTCTTTGGGATCAACGCTGAGCCTGCCTTCGGAGAGAAGCAGGTCGCAGAGCACGATGCCGGGTACCTGGTATTTGTCGACGACATTGAAGATTTCAGGCATCAGCTTGAAGCAATCCCCGATGTCCAACGGTGCAGCGATCACGCGAGGATAGTCACCGAATGCGGCGCCCAGCATCTGCCACAGATCCCCCTGCTCGGTCTTGGTGGGAACGCCGGTCGACGGGCCGGCGCGCTGACAGTCGATTACGACTACCGGAGTCTCCATCTGCGCCGACAAGCCCAGGCCCTCACTCATGAGAGCAAAGCCTCCGCCTGAGGTTGCGCACATGGAGCGCACTCCCGCGTGGGCTGCGCCGATGGCCATGTTGATCACGCCGATTTCGTCTTCGACCTGCCGCACCATGATGCCGGCCTTGCGCCCATTCGCGGCCATCCAGTGCAGCACGCCGGTCGAGGGACTCATTGGATACGCACAGTAGAACTTGACTCCAGCGGCGGCGCCTCCCATGGCGAGCGCGGTGTTGCCGCTGGGCACGGCGTAGCGATTGTCGGTCATCGGCAGGGGCGCGGCGAAGGGTTTGAAGTGGGCGGTGGCGTAGTCGTAGCCCGCGCGAGCGATGCTGACGTTCTCTGCGATGACTGCCTCGCCCTTCTTCTTGAATTGCTCGGTCAGAACGTCTTCGAGCGACTGGAAGCCCACGCCCATCATGCTCAGTGCGGCGCCGATGGCGAGTGTGTTCTGCGCAACCTTGTTGCGGGTAATGTCGGCCAGCGTGGAGACGGGAAGCGGACACAGCTGAACGCCAGGCGCAGTTGTCGCTGGCTTGATACTGTCTGCGTTGAAGAGACAGGCTGCGCCCTCGCCCAGCAGGCCGAGGTGCCGCTCCATGGTGTCCTGGTTCAACGGGATGAGCAGGTCAATGCGATCGCCCATGTTGGTGACGCGGTCGGGGCCGGTACGGATGGTTAGGAAGGTATGGCCGCCGCGAATGATGGACTGATAGGCGTTATAGGCGTTGAGGTGCAGCCCGCGACGGCTGAATATCTTTGCGAAAATGTCGCCCGGGGTCGCCACCCCTTGACCGGCGGCGCCTCCAATCCCAATGGCGAAGGTCTGCCTCATAAGGTCGTCTCCAAGCAAAGTCTCGGGAGCAACCTGCCGCGGCGCATGGATGGGCCGGCAGCTCTCGATCGGCGTGGTACTCAGCAGGGCCGTCGGCGCTCGACAGGCTCAAGGGAAGTCCCGGGAGTATGCCCCGGAATTTACTCAAGATTTCGTGCACTACTCTTGAGCGCCGATAAGCATACACCGAACCTCCTGCAACTCGAAAGCGCCCTTTCGCGAGCCATGGGAAGGCCGCTTCAGCGATGGTGAAACCCAGTCAAATGAGGAGAAAGATTGCGCCAGGTAGGCCGTTTTCCAGAGGCTTTTTGGGGCCTTCATCCCGTCAAGCGCCGTTTTGCAGGAAATCAGTAATATGGAGAGAGGGGAGAGGCTGCAGGGACATTGGGCCGGCTCTTCTTAAGCGAGTGATACCGGAATCCTATGACTACTAAAGTTGAACTTCCCATCGCGTCGGACTTTACCCAAGAAGTAGCAGAGTGGATCGAAGCTTTCGATGAAGTCGTTGTCGCCGAGGGCCCCGAACGTGCCCAGGAACTCCTCCAACGGTTGCGCACGAGGGGTCTCGAGGCTGGGATCAGCGGCCCCCGCGAGCTCACCACGCACTACGTCAACACCATCCCCACAGATCAGGAACTGCCCTACCCAGGAGACCGTGAACTGGAGCGCCGGATTAAGGGACTGATTCGCTGGAACGCGATGGCTATGGTTCACGCCCAGAACAAGAAAGACGCCGGAATCGGCGGCCATATCTCGACCTATTCGTCGCTGGCCACGTTGCTGGAGGTGGGCTTCAATCACTTCTTCCATGCGACCTATGGCGATCAGCCCGGCGACTTCATCTACTTCCAGGGCCATGCTTCGCCCGGGGTTTACGCCCGCGCCTATCTTGAGGGCCGATTCGACGACGATCGCCTGATGAACTTCCGCCACGAGCTGCGCGGCTCGCCAGGACTGTCGTCTTACCCACATCCCTGGCTGATGCCCGACTTCTGGCGTTTCCCGACGGTCTCGATGGGAATTGGGCCGCTGAATGCGATCTACCAGGCGCGCTTCATGCGGTATCTCGAGAATCGCAAGCTGATCCCGCAAACTCCGCGTAAGGTATGGGCCTTTGTGGGTGACGGCGAGACGGACGAAGTGGACACCCTGGGCGCGCTCACGCTGGCCTCAAGGGAACAGCTCGACAATTTGATCTTCGTCATCAACTGCAATCTGCAGCGGTTGGACGGCCCCGTTCGCGGCAACAAGCGAATCATCGATGAACTTGAATCGGTCTTCCTCGGTGCGGGATGGAACGTGATCAAGGTGATCTGGGGTTCGGGTTGGGATCGCCTGTTTGAGAAGGATCACACTGGTCTGCTTCTGAAGCGGATGGAAGAGTGCGTCGACGGCGACTACCAGGCCTTCAAGGCCAAGGGTGGCGCTTACATCCGCAAGGAATTCTTCGGGAAGTACCCTGAGCTTCTGGAACTGGTCAGCGATATGACCGACGAGCAGATCTTCAAGCTGCATCGCGGCGGTCACGATCCAATCAAGGTCTACAACGCGTACAAGCGCGCCATGGAACACAAGGGCGGACCGACGGTCATCCTAGCGAAGACGGTGAAGGGATTCGGCCTGGGAAGCGCCGAGGCACGTAACGCAACCCACTCCGAAAAGAAGCTGAGTGATGACGCGGTGTCGGCATTTGTGAAGCGCTTTGACATACCGGTGCCGGATGAGTTGGCGAGGGAGGGCAAGCCGTATCGGCCCGCGCAGGACAGCCCCGAGATTGTCTATCTGCAGGAACGCCGGAAGGCTCTCGGTGGCTACATACCGACGCGCGATGTACCCAAGCTGGACTTCAAAGCGCCAGGGCTGGAGAACTTCAAAGAATGGACGGACGGTTCGAAAGGCCGCGCCGTGTCGACCACCATGGGATTTGTGAGCATGCTGCGTCACCTGCTCAAGGATCCGGAGATCGGCAAACTGATCGTTCCCATTGTGCCGGACGAAGGACGTACGTTTGGCCTAGAATCGGCGATTCGGCAAGTGGGCATCTACGCCAGCGAGGGTCAGAAGTACAAGCCTCACGATGTAGATGTGCTGCTCTACTACCGTGAAGAGATCGACGGTCAGATTCTCGAAGAAGGCATCACCGAAGCTGGTTCTATGGCCTCGTTTACCGCTGCGGGCACGGCCTATTCCAATTACCTCGTCCCGATGATTCCGTTCTACATGTATTACTCCATGTTTGGATTTCAGCGCGTGGGCGACATGATCTGGGCCTTTGCCGATTCTCGTGGCAAGGGTTTCCTGATGGGAGGAACGGCGGGCCGCACGACGATGCTCGGCGAGGGATTGCAGCACCAGGATGGGCACAGTCCCATGCTGGCGAGCACCGTACCGACCTGTGTGACCTATGACCCGGCCTATGTGTACGAGCTTGCCGTGATCCTGCAGGACGGTATTCGCCGCATGTATGAGCAGAACGAAAGTGTCTTCTACTACATCACGATGTACAACGAAGACTACGCAATGCCGGAGATGCCGGAGGGGGTTCGCGAGGGTATTCTGCGCGGCATGTACAAGTTCAAGGCGTCGCCTAAAGGGAAGCCCACGGTGCAGCTCTTCGGCAGTGGACCGATCTTGAACGAAGTGCTCAAAGCGCAGGCTATTCTGGCGGATAACTACGGTGTGCAGGCAGATGTGTGGAGCGTGACCAGCTACAACGAACTGCGCAGGGAAGCTCTGGCCGTGGAACGCTGGAATCGGCTGCATCCAGCCGAGCCGGAGCGAGTGCCGTATATTCTCTCAGCGTTGAAGGGGACAAAGGGTCCGATCATCGCGGCGAGTGATTACATGAAGTCGCTGCCAGATCAGCTTTCTCCCTGGCTTCCGTCGCGGCTGGTTACCCTGGGAACGGACGGGTTCGGTCGGAGCGACAATCGCGAACACCTGCGGCGGCACTTCGAAGTAAATGCTCCATCGATCGTGGCGGCAACGCTTTCGAAGCTGGCGAGGGATGGGAAGTTCGACGCAGCGAAGGCGCAGAGTGCATTCGCGGAACTCGGTGTGAATCCAGAGGCGGCAGACCCGGCGCACACCTAAACGAAGACTCCAGCAGCAGAAACCAGGCGAGATGGATGCGAGCGTTTGTTCGCGGTGCATCTCGCCTTTTGTCGTGCGCATCGGCTGATCTATGCTCATGATCGGGGAATTTTTCATCGCGACATCAAGCCGTAAAACATCATGACTACCGGTCGTCCGAGCAAGTCACCGGAAACAAGGCGACAGTGAGGTTAGACATCTACTCACTCGGAGTCACTCTGTATGAGTTGATGACCGGGAGGCTGCCGATCCGGGGTGAGACAAATTACGAGATCATGAACGGGCATTTGCGCCAGGTGCCGGTAGCTCCAATCGACCTCAATCCCACCCTGCCATTGCCGATCTCCAATGCCATCCTCTGAAGCGGATCGGCAGAAGTTCCTGCGCGCGCGAAAGAGATAGCTCAGCAGGAAAGACTCGGCAACGGTTCACGCCCTGTAGGCTAGGTGTTGAGCATCTCGAAGGCCTTCCGCAAGGAGGTATGCATGCGGTTGAACGAGGTGGTCACCTGCGCGATCTCATCTCTGCCGCGAACCGGCAGCATCTCCAACTCAATCTCTCCTGTGCTGATACGGTCGGCAGCTAGCGAGACCTTGCGCAGCGGGCGAATGACGATGAAGAACAAGCCGACATCAATGAGCACGATGGTGGCCAGGAAAATGATGCCGAGATTGATGAGCAAACTCCGGAAACCCTGATGCGCCAGCTCAATGGGAACGGACATCGGTATGGAAATGACTTGTGCTGCGACGACGTCGTTCAGATTCCAGCCGAAGCCGTTGTTCTTGCCATAGTGCTTGAGCATTGCCTTGGGAGCCAGGCCGGGGCTGCTGTGACACTCAAGGCAGCCTGACTCCACCACGATGGGATACGCCACGTAGAGTGAGCGCCCGGTTGCGGCGGTCCGCTCGCCGATGATCTTTTTCTTCGCCGGATTGTTTTTGAAATCGAGGATGATGTCCGTTTCCCAGTCCGTCGCTCGATCGCTCAGGTTAGTGGGATTCAGGGTCGCTTCCTTGTAGGTGTAGTCCGGATAACTCTTGCGGAGATCGTTGAACGTAACTGTTGCGGCGTAGAAGGGAATTGTTTGCGGCAGAAACGTGGTGGCGTGCTCCGGTAGCTTCTGCAGCAGCGGGCTCAATTCCTGCTCGGTATAGTCCCGAGTGGCACGAGAGCTCGCTGCCATCAGCCCCGCCTGTTGCAGCACCTGCTTGCGCGCATCTTCCATCAGGAACTTATTCGCATTCTGGGAAATCAGATAGAGTCCCAGCCCGAACACAACGATGAGCAACAGATTGAATTTAGCCAACAGTTTCACAGGGCTACCCTCCGACTATCCTAAAAATTGCTTCGACGATTAGACCACAACCAACACAGTTACACAGCAATGGTTCAGGAGCTCGTGCGCTCCGAGCCATCGGGCTGGGTAGTCAAGTGCTGGATCACCTGATACAACACTTCCTGGCCTGTGCCGGCGAAGGCGGCGACGGGATCGGCATCGCTCTTCATCCATGCGAACAAGAAGACCAGCGGAATCCATCCGCGCCGATCCTGCTCCAGCTGTCCGCCCATGCGGAATAAGGCCCGGGACATTTTGAGTGGGAGATGAACGCCGGCCACGCCGTTCTCTGCCGGATCGTTGCAGAGCTCGGCGGGAGAAGTTACGAGATACTCGCGGCAACTGAGCGGGCGGAGCGGATGAATGCCGCAGGACTCATTCTCGAGGAAGGGGCAGGGCACGCCGAGGTGGAGGTAATCCATGGCCATCTGCAGTGCGGTGTCGTTGTCGTCGAACCAGTCTTCTTCGATCAGCCGCTGAATCATTCCCGAGTCGCGCAAGCTGACAAGCGCCTGGTGAAAGCGTCGCTGGAGTTCCTGCTGCTGTTTCTGGGAAAGCGTACGGATCCACGCAGAAAGAGACTGTGCCTCGAAGATACTGACCGCACCATCTGGCTGCAACAAGCGCCGCAACCGGCCTTGCAGGAGATGGCTAGCACTAGCTTCGACGCGTCGTTCGAGGTGATGTGCACGAGCGCGTTGTCGATCGACTGGATGACGGGCAGCAGCTGCGTGACGTTGGTCTGTCCCGCGGGCACTTCGACTTTTGCTTTGAGTCTTCCCTCGCCGATGCGAAGCTCAAATTCGACTTGTACGACCTCGGCCGACTCCGTTGCCAATAGATAGCATTTGAGTCTACAACGCTTCGCGACCAAGTCCCGCGGCTAAGGCGTCTTTACCGTGTCGCCGGTCTTCGGCTTACCCTCGCCGGTGAAGGTGCCAACGGCCGAACTCGCATCGACACTGGTGATGGTGAGCTGTCCGACTTTGTCTTCTACCGTACGAAGCGGCTTGCCGGTGGCTGGGTCTTTGATGACGCGAGATATGCGTGTGATCAGCAAGTTGTCTCCGACGTGCACCCCAGCTTGGCTGCCGACGTTGATGATGATTTCATTGCTGGATGCGTCGGCCACTAATCCGGCGACAGGCACCGCCTGCGCGACGGGCAGGTTCGCCGATTTCTGCTCGAGCCCTTGCGCGAGTTGCGTTACGGCCTGCGTAACCGCTTCGCCGATGATAGTCTGCGCGAAGTTGCTGCTGCTCATATCGCCAGCGCCACCACCATAGTTCCCGCCGCCACCTCCGCCACCAAGCAGGTTGGTACCGGAGCGGGTGGATTGTCCGCGTCCGCTGACCGAGGCGAGTATCTCACCGGTATTCACGTCGATCATGCGCGCGGTGACAGCGACCACTGCCTTCGATTTCGAAGTGCCAACGTTGCCCACGCCGTACTTATCCCATCGGCCCAACATGCCGCCGACGTTTCTGTTCTGATCGTCGCGTCCAAACTGCGTGATATCGCCGGTGATGATGGCGTCCACACCGAGGATGTGCCCGATCTTGGCGGCCGTCGAAGTGTCTGCGCGATTGCTGTTGGAGAAGTTCTGCTCCGCGAGCACCTTGTTGATGGCGTTTCGTTCAATCACGCGATAGGTGCCATCGTTGGTGAGCCGGTCGATGAGAATATCCGAGATACCTTTGCCAATGTCCTGGTTCGTGCCGAAAACAGCCTGGGTAGTCGTCATCACGGTGGCGTAGTTGAAGTCGAGCACGGCGATGCGATGTCTCTGGGCGGATGTCTGGCAGATGGCGGCACTGCTCAGGCCGGCCGCGAGGAGAGCAATGAGAAGTTTGCGCATTTCTGAAGCTCCTAAGATTTGCCGAGAAAAACTTCCAGGCTTTCAAGTTCTTTTTCGGCTCGATCGAGATTCTTGCCTGCCGAGGCCGCGTCGCGCGCAGCCAGCGAATTGTTGGCCGACTGCAAGTAGGCGTTCATGCGGTTGAGGGAACCGGCGATATCGCCACGAAGCCCGAGTCCCTCTGCTTCCTGCTGGCGGCGTAGCTGTTCAATGGAATCGCGAGCCGCACTCGCCCTCGCCGAAACCTGCGTGATGCGATCAGAAAGCTCTTCCAGCGCTGCCGAAGAAGAAACCGTCGGGCTGGTCTGGCTGGGCGAATTCTTCTGTGGTTCGGCCCCTGGCTGCTGCTGAATCGGCTTGGTAGCCGTGCCCTGTCGTGAAGACTCAGGGTGATTCGCTACTGGAACCATCTTCGACGAAACTGATGTCGTGGTGGCCGCGCTTACGGGGGTCTGAACCGGGAGCGGTGGGGGGGTGGGGGCCAACTCTTGCGCAGAAGGCATTCCCGCCTCGTCCGAGGGCGGCGGCACAGACGTACCTTGTACCTGCGCTGGCGCGGTAGCCACTGTCGCGCTGGTGGCGTGGGTGGAAAGAAAATGCGGAAGGATGGTCGCCGCGCCGATCATTCCGAGAACCGCGGCTATGCCGCCCATCGCTATCCACAACGTGCGCTGGCTCTTTACCTGAGTGAGTTCGGTGCCGCTGCTTAACTCCACTGGCGCAAACTGCGGGTCGGCGTGCGCTTGCGGACTTGGCGCCGCCTCGGACGCCGGCAGAGCGACGGGCATGGCAGGTGCAGGCTTGGCCGCGGGCCGCTCATTCAAAGTTGCGGTTGCGTTGGGAAGGGTGCGCAGCGCATTTCGAAAGGCGTCAGCGGTCTGAAACCTTGCTGCGGGATCCTTGGCCAGCGAGGTCAGGATGATGTCGTTGAGGCCCGGAGGTAGAGATGAGTTGAGTTCGATTGGCGGTTGCGGGGCGGTGTTCAACTGCGCGTTCAGAACACTGTATGCCGTGTCGGCCTGAAAGGGTTTGCGTCCGGTGAGCAGCTCGTAGAGCGTAACTCCCAGCGAGTAGATGTCGGAGCGAGCGTCGACGGTGCCGCCGCTCACCTGTTCGGGAGACATGTAGTAAACGGAACCCATGGTCGTGCCGGGCCGCGTAAGCTGCAATTCATTACTGGACTTGGCGATGCCGAAGTCCATCAACTTGAGCACGCCAGACGTCGTGACCATGATGTTGGCCGGCTTCAAATCGCGATGAATGACCCCACGGGCATGCGCATACGACAATGCGGCGAGCACCTGCCTGGCGTAGCTGAGCACGTCGTCGGTCGAGAGAGCGGCCTGCCCTGCGCGCATCTCCAGCGTAACGCCTTCGACGAACTCCATGATCATGACCAGCTGCTGCTCGTATTGAAAGGCAGTTCGTAGCTGGGCGATGTTGGGGTGATCTAGGCTGGCAAGCGTGCGGATCTCCGCGGTGAAGCGGGCGGCTAACTCAGGCTCGGCAACCAAGCCGGGCAACAAAATCTTCATCGCCTCGATACGATCGGAGATCACATTCCGGGCGCGATAGACGCGACCCATCCCGCCCGAACCGAGTAGGCTTAAGATCTCATAATCACCTAACCGCTGACCTATCTCTACTGCCATCTCTTTGCCTCAGGTGTAATCCGGGGAACCAAGGGCGCACATGCGAACGGACTCTTGGAAATCCGCCCCATAGTACTCATAAAAGCTCACCGAACGCCAGCACTTAGTCAGGCTGGCACAAGGTTGACGCATGCAATCGAGCACCTGTCCGATCGCCGCAAGAACTCACAGCAGAATGGTGCGGCCGGGCCACGAAGCGTTTCAACCAACCAGAGTTGACGACTAACTTCCGTCGGGAAATCTGGGAGGGTTTCGATATCTTCGGTACCCAGCCGGTCGCAATTCGCGAGCTAGAGATTCGCATCAGCAAAAACTCCGTTGGAGCAGTTGGAGCGCGCAACTATCAGGACGGAAATGGCCTTAGCCTCACCCTCTCAATCGGTGATTACGAGAGCCATCGGGATCGAGGAAGCCGTAGAGCGTGACCTGTTCGGCCCTTGAACTCGAAGGGGGCGACAGGATATTGCTCACCACCGATGAGCTCACGTGCTATGTCGACCCCGGGGAGATCTCCCAACTCACCCATTTACAGCAGGAGTCGCATGCGGCTTGCCAAGTGCTCATCGATAGGGCAAAGGCACGTGGAACCGCAGATAACGTGACCTGCGTGATGTTGCAGGCGAGTCCAGGTAAGGCTTTTCGCTCGCATCTCGTGCGCTGCGTCCGATACGCAACGCAAGCCGTTCAATGCGCCTGGCATTAAGACCTCCGCTCCAGGTGTAGTCCCTTCGAAGCGAATCACCAGCGGCGGCGATCCAGCACTTTGACCGGCGTGTTCGACACTTCAACGGGGAACTCGAGGTGATACCCGTTCGCCTTCTATATGTGGGCCTTGTTGAGCAATTCAAAGAGCGACGAGGTGCCGGTGAACTGCAGCGGAAGCCTGTTGGCGCTCAACTGTACCTGCTGCGCGGTCTGCGCACTCCAGGTGAACTGCTTTGTGCGGCCGCGATCGAGTAGGGGTTCTCGTGCCGACGTTCGTCGGCATAGAAATCAAACTGCTGCCGCCAGTTGCTTCTGCTGATTCGTCTCGACCGTGTGGCCGCTCTGCCAATACAACATCAGCACGAGGACAAGAAATTCAGCAGTGCTCCTATCGGCGTTGCTATTGGGAATGAGGTAGGCGCGCAGTGTCGCGTAGGCGGAGTTGTAGTCGCCGGCCTGCATTTGGGCCGATGGTAAAGCGCCCAATTGCTGTGACCAGATCGGCATGCGTGTTCTCGAGTAGCTGCTTGCGAGGCAGTCGGAAGAGTCGTACCAGCAAACGCTCTCCTATGCTCCGGACGAGCCCTACGCGAACTACCGACTAGGCATTGTCTACGCTGAGGAATGCAACCACGCCGGGAACGTGAGCCTGTTGAAAGAGGCCAGGAGCCACTTCGACACGGTGATCAAGGTAAACCCGACACGGACGAGGCGCAGCGCGCAGAGAAATACATTGCCAATATCGACGCGGTTCTGGCCCACTAAGCCGCCCTGTTGGTTCGAAGCCGAACCCTAACGCGCGACTCCCAAAGCAGCGTCCAGAATCTCCTCCAGATTGCCGAATCGAGACTGGTAGTCAGCCAAGCTTCTCCGTATCACTTCCAGCGCCTCTTCACGGCCATACGTGTGAGAAATCTCCGTATTGCCGGAGGCACTCCCTGGGGCTAGCTTGTAGGTCAGGAAGTAGTGCCGCAACCTGTCCAGCATCGCCTCCGGCACCTGCTCAATCTCATTCCACGAGCCGTAAGTCGCGTCTTCCTTGAGCACTGCGATGATTTTGTCATCCGCTTCTTCATGGTCCAACATGCGAAAGCCACCGATCGGAATGCACTCGACGATCACATTGCCATGCTGAATCGGACGGTCAGTGAGCACGCAAATATCCAGCGGGTCAGCGTCGCCAGCCAGTGAACGGCCGGTCTTTTCGGTGGAGTACGCGGCCACCAGATCTCCGCAGAAAGTCTGCGGAATGAACCCGTACAACGCGGGGCAGATGTTCGAATACTTCTGCGGACGATCTACCCTTAGATATCCAGACACCTTATCGATCTCATACTTCATCGTGTCAGAAGGTACTACCTCAATAAAACATTGCACCTGGTCTGGCACCCGATCTCCCGGTGAAATGCCGTGCCATGGATGCGGTTTGAAGAGAACACCCAACAATTTCCAAAGAGGCTGCACCGACTTTGACATGAGAAACTCCCCTGGATGCGGCGGCGCTCGATGGGAACAGACGCCGTCGTGGTTACGATAACACCTCAATCCGTTTACACGCAGCCCTCAACCTTGACTCTTGTTCCGCGAAAGTTTGCGAGAACCAGGAACGTCGTTCCCTTAGAACGAAAGGCGGGTATCGCCTTGTGTCCTTCGGCTAGCAAGACCCTGAAAAGAACTTAGGATTATCGGGCTTTTCGCCACTAAAATACGCCATACCTCCGCTTCTTGAGACGCCGTTCATGATGCCCTCTTCGGGTGATTGCCGCCCCGATTCCGCATCCATCATTATCGGTTGTCGCTTAGCAGGTGCTGCAGCCACAAACGTCACGGTCCCGGGTACTTCAACGATTTGCAGTGAGGCAGTCTCCCCCATATGAAAGCAGAGCAGAAGCTGGAACCATCCAAGTCGCATTCTTCCAAAGAATGGGCATCCCTCATCGAGCAACAACTCCGGCATCAATTTGCAAAAGCGGTAGGGACGGCAACGCCTGACGAATTATTCAGGGCGACCGCTGCGGCTCTGCGACCAGCGTTAGTCGATGGGCTGCTCGAGAGCTCATCCCGCTTCCTGGCGGCAGACAGCAAGTCGCTCTATTACCTGTCGATGGAGTTTCTGCTGGGGCGATCGTTAGGAAATAATCTCCTCAATCTTGGTATCTATCCGATTGTGGAATCCGCCTTGGCCGAACTGGGAATAGCCCTATCCGATCTGCTCGAAGTAGAGCCTGACGCGGCGCTCGGCAACGGCGGACTAGGACGCCTGGCCGCGTGCTTTCTGGACTCTTTAGCCAGCCTGCATATGGCGGGTTATGGCTACGGCATCAATTACGAATTTGGACTGTTCCGCCAGGAGATCGAAGGCGGCCGACAAAAAGAGAAACCTGACTACTGGGCCAGTGCGCAATCTCCGTGGCTGATCGAACATCTGGATCAGGCTTACCTCATCCCGATCTATGGCCGCATCGAACATGGGCAGGACCGCTGCGGAAATTACAATCCGATGTGGATGGACTGGAAGGTCCTGGTCGGTGTGCCCCATGATCTGCCGATCGTAGGGCAGGATGGTCAAACCATCAACACGCTTCGACTGTTCTCGGCGAGAGCTTCGGACGAATTCGATATCAGCATCTTCAACGACGGCGATTATCTAAGCGCGGTCGAACAGAAAATGGCCTCTGAGACAGTCAGTAAGGTTCTTTATCCATCAGACGCCATGGCTTCGGGCCGATACCTCCGTCTTACCCAGGAATATTTCCTGGTGGCGTGCGCGATGCGAGATATCTTCCGCAAATTTCTGGCCAGCCACTCGGACCTGCGAACCTTTGCTGATCACGTTGCCATCCAGATGAACGACACGCACCCGGCGCTTACCGTCGCCGAGCTCATGCGCATGCTGATCGATGAGCACGCAATGGATTGGGACGACGCCTGGGAGATCACGCAGGCCACCTGCGGCTACACCAATCACACCTTGATGCCCGAGGCGCTCGAACGCTGGCCGGTCGAGATGTTTGCCAACCTGCTGCCAAGGCACCTGCAGATTATCTTCGAGATCAATCACCGATTTCTGGCGAGAGTGGAGCAGCAGTATCCCGGCGACACGCAGCGCCTGCAGAAGATGTCTATCATTGAAGAAGGCGCCGTGCCAATGGTCAGAATGGCGAACCTCGCCATTATTGGCAGCCACGCAGTCAATGGAGTGGCCCAACTCCACTCTCACCTGGTGCGAACCGAATTAGTCCCCGAGTTCAATCAATTCTATCCGGGCCGGTTCAGTAATAAAACGAACGGAGTTACTCCGCGGCGCTGGCTCATGCACGCCAATGCGCCACTCGCTGAATGGATTTCGGATCGCATTGGAAGCGGCTGGCGGGAAGACCTGAACCTTCTTCATGAGCTTGAACCCTTCGCACAGGATCCTGAGTCACAGCGGCAGTTCTCGTTTATCAAACATCAGAACAAGATCCGCCTGTCCAAAACGATTCTCGCGCGGACAGGCATACGTGTCGATTCTCAAGCTATCTTCGATGTCCAGGTCAAGCGAATTCACGAGTACAAGCGCCAGTTGCTGCACGCCCTTGGAGTAATGCACGAGTATTACCGAATCGAAGATGGTCAGGCGCCGATTGCGCCCCGGGTACATATCTTTGCGGGCAAAGCCGCGCCCGGATACTTCATGGCCAAGCTCATCATCAAGTTGATCAATAACATCGCGCATGTTGTGAACCGCGATCCGCGAGTCGGAGACAGCCTGAAGGTAGCCTTTTTACCTGACTACAAGGTGTCGCTCGCCGAGATTATCATTCCGGGTGCGGACCTGAGCGAACAGATCTCGACTGCGGGGCTTGAAGCTTCAGGAACCAGCAATATGAAATTCGCGATGAACGGGGCGCTTACCATCGGCACGCTGGATGGCGCAAACATCGAAATCCTGGAGGAGGTCGGACCGGAGAACATCTTCATCTTTGGTCTCCGCGCCGATGAAGTGAGCAAAATGCGCCAGGACGGTTACAATCCCTGGGACTGGTACAGTCGAGACGAGAGCATCCGCAGGGTAGTCAACGGCCTTACATCCGACACGTTTACCTCAGGGGAGCCGGGGATCTTTGTACCCATTCGGAAAGCGCTGCTCGACCACGGCGACGCGTATCTGCACCTGGCAGACTTTGGCTCCTATGTCGCCGCTCAGGAGAGGGTCTCTGCGACATTTCTTGATGCAGCCCAGTGGAGCTCAAAAGCCATTTTGAATGTGGCAAGGATGGCCAAGTTCTCCAGCGACCGGACGATACAGGAGTATGCATCGGAGATTTGGAATATCAAGTCATTGCGGCCCTCATAGAGCAAGAGGTTCGAAACGGAGTTCGTGTACTACCTGGCGAACAGATTGCGCTTGCGAGGGTGAAACTTGGCGGGGACCGGCTTCAGACTAGAATGAACATCTTACTCGTTGACGATGATCCCATCGCTCGCGCCATCCATTCGATGTTGCTACGCAGCTTCGGCCACGAGGTATTGGAAGCCGCGGATGGCGAACTGGCCTGGAGGCTGGTCGAGGAGAAGAACATCAGCTTTGTCGTCAGTGACTGGATCATGCCAAACCTTGCAGGTGTCGATCTGTGCCGACGAATCCGCGCTGCCGAGTTTGATCGCTACATCTACGTCATTCTTTGTACGTCCAAGGGTGCGAAGTCTGACTTAGTGGAAGGCATGGACGCGGGTGCTGACGACTTTGTCGTGAAGCCAATAAGCGCCGAAGAGCTTCGGGTGAAGGTCAGGGCTGGTGAGCGTGTGCTCACCCTGCAGCAAGGGCTGGCCAGCAAGAACCGGGAACTGGCTGCCGCAAACACGCGGCTCCAGTCCGCGCACAAGCTCATCGAAGATGATTTGAAAGCGGCGGCCTGGATCCAGGAACAGCTTCTACCTTCACCGGCGTTGCATGCGCTCGGCGTGAAGTGCGAATGGAGCTTTCGGCCCTCGAGCTATATTGCCGGAGACATCTTCAACTTCTTCGCGCTGGATGAAAAGCAAGTAGGTTTTTACCTGTTGGATGTCTCCGGTCACGGAGTTCCCGCGGCCATGCTCTCGGTCACGCTGAGCATGGTACTTACTCCGGATGCGACCCATGGAAGTCCCCTCAAGAGCTACGATCGCAGCACGGGCGCACTGAAAGTAGCGTCACCTGGAGATGCGATACGAGAACTCAACCGGCGCTTTCAATCGAAAGACGATCGCTACTTCACCATGCTCTACGGCATTCTCGACACGGAGTCCGGTTTACTGCAACTCGCCCAAGCTGGTCATCCCAGCCCGATTTTATTGAGGCAAGGAACGCCGCCGGAGATGCTGGGCCAGGGCGGCATGCCGGTTGGGCTTTGGCCTGAAATGGAATTCGACTGCATGGAGCTCTTTGTGGCTCCAGGAGATCGGCTCCTTCTCTATTCCGATGGAGTGACGGAGTGCATGAACCCCGACGGGGAAAGTTTCGGGGAACAGCGTCTTCTCGAATATTTGGAAAGTGCATCCGACCGGTGTTTACCGGAGGTATTGCGAGGCCTGGATAGCGAAATGACGCAATGGGGCGGCGCCACAAACTACGGCGACGATGTCTCTTTGCTGGCAATCGAGTTCAGCAGCGTGGTGAATTGAAGAGCGATTCGCGCGACTGTGCGTGGTGACCTGTTGTAAAGAAATTCGGAAGTCATGGAGAGCAGCATGAGGTTTGAAGAGAACAAAGCAGGAGATGTTCTGATTGCCAAGGTTCTGGAATCGCGCATCGGAGCGGATGTGGCGGCCCGATTCAAAGAAGAGATCATCGGATACGTGAAGAGTGGAAACCGTGCCATCGTTCTTGACCTGAGCGATGTATCCTTCATCGACTCGAGCGGATTGGGAGCACTGATTTCGTGCCTCAAGTCGATGGGCGGCCAGGGCGAACTGGTGCTATGCGGTACACAGGGCACAGTGAGCAGCATGTTTAAACTGACCCGCATGGACAAGGTATTCCGCATGTTTAGTGGTTCCGAAGAGGCTGTAGCCGCGCTGTCCTAGCGGAAGGAGATGGTGTTGCGCGCCATTCGAATGGTGATCGAGAGCGAACTGTCGAACGTCAGCCTGATGGCTGTTGCGGTCAACCGGATATGCTCGCAGCTGGGAATGGATCCTGTGCTCTGCTTCCAGATGGAGCTGTGTGTAACGGAGGCAGCGACGAATTCGATTCGCCACGCCTACGGCGGCCGTTCGGGACACGAAGTGTCTCTGCTGATCTCTCTGGAACCGGAAAGGCTGAATCTTGAATGCTCCGATACCGGCACGCCTATGGGGCCCGAACAGGTAGAGCGGCTCATTCGAGGCTGCGATCATTGCAATCATCAGGAGAGTCAATTGCCGGAAGGCGGCAGGGGACTGCAGATCATGCACGACCTGATGGACCAGATCTGCTACCTGCAGGATGGCCCGGTGAATCGATTGCAGATGAGCAAGCAATTCCGTGTATCGCCTCCAGTGACTCCCTAAGTCTCCATCGTGCGACTAAAGAACGCCGACGGGTGAATAGCGGCTAGTCGACAGCCAGCCGCAATCTCCACTCTGCATGCCTGCGCAGCCACGAACGCGCCCAAAGCGAAAGCAGCAGGCCAATCGCAGTTACGCTTAGGAGAAGCACAAGGAAGTTCTCCGCCAGCCAGATACGCATGGCAACATAGCGCGAGACGGCGCCAACGTGATAGCTGTTGCTCTCGAGCCGCGATGAAGTAAAGTGGCTTCCGTCGAAAACGCTGATCGACCCTGAGATGTCGCTGGATTGCGACCTGGTGAGAAACTCGTCAGAAAGCGCATCGACGGCGAAGTCGTTCTTAAGCGCGACCACAACCACCGAGCGGCCCGGACCATACGGCGATTGAATTCCCTCGATCATCGCGCTCGCATCGCCCTCTGGAGCCACAGCCAGAGGCGTGTCCTGTATCCAATTCAAGAGCCTATCCCACCATCTCCGTGCGACGATAAGTTGTCCGCTGGACTGCTTCGCTCGCAGTCCGCTTTCCGTCAACGAGACGGGGAGAGACGATTGCAGAGTGTCAAAGGCTGGCTGTTGTCCAACACTACCGAGCACCAGGTAATCGCGATCCGACTGTCCCAGGCTCTCCGGTCCGCCAACTGTCACTCGAAGTGCGGGGTATCCAGTCTGTGCGCTGAAATGGCTCATCAACAGAAGGAACAGCGACAGTTGCTCGCGACTGGGATGACTCGGCACCACCACGGTGGTGTCCGCCAGGTCTGCCAACCGCGTGAAAGGGAAGCCCGCATTGGCGAACAGCTCCAGATTGGGCATCGGTGCCCAGTGGACAAGGCCCTGCACGTTTAAGCTGGAGCTCCTAAGGATCTCTCCTTTGAGCTTCAATGGAGATACCTTGTCCAGCGTCAAACCGGAAGGAGCATTGAATACGAAGTTGAATTGAAAGGTATTGGAAGATGGGCGCATGGTCGCGACCGGAAACAAGATCCAACGCGAGGTCTCTTTCATACCCTGACCCTTTGGCAAGGGAGCTTCGTTAACGGGTGTGCCATTCACCACGATGCGCAGGAGTGATCCGTCTGAAAGCGGTGTCGCGTTATAGCGGTAGTTCAAATGCAGTTGAAGGTTAGCTTGTTCCCCGTAGTAGAGATCCGGGGGCACGCGCAGGTAGATATCCAGAGGGGAAGATCCATCGCTTTGCAATGCTCCTTCCGTCCCGTAGTTCCACAACGGCGAAGGCCTGTCGTTCGGCAGCCATAGCGGCGCGTCGTCGACACGCCTGGCGTTAGGCAACCGGTAGTGCGAATAATGTGCAACGGCTCCCACCAGCTCCTGACTTGCCGATGACACGGCCTGCGCCGCCTCAACCAGCTGATCGTCCGTGTTACCCGACAAGAGCAGTATCTGGCCATAGGCATCCTGAGGATTGACTGCCAGCGCCACCGTGGGATCAGCCGATACGGAAGACTGTAGCGAAGGAGGTAACTCGCCATGATTGGACGAGAACACGATTGAATTTCCCGATGGAATCGTCCCGATCGACACGGAAAACTTCACCGGTCGTGCGCCCGACTGTACTCCAAACCAGGAAGCCACGACGCCTGCAGCCTGCAGAGTCTTCATCGTGGGCTGCGATAGAAAGACAAACGACAGCGTGGTGGACGATTGCAGATCTTTGTCGTAGAAGGGCATAGGCAGCAGTTTGAGATCCGCTGCCAGCGAGAGCAGAGTTCCTGAAAGAGTAAAGGTCGTAGAAGGATCGATACTGACCTTAGGCAAGGAAGACACGCCCGCATCTTCTCCGAGGAACTGAAAGGTGAGTGTGTTTTCGCGGACCAGCAGGTCAGCCGGCAACACGATGTTGGAGGTCTGTAACCCTTCTGCTGCAGCCGCTCCGCTCGCTAACGGGGCAGTGGTAACGTCAGCGCCATTCAGCAGTAACTTCAACGACGAGCCTGCGGCCGCCCCAGCAGGCAGGTGATATCTGAGGTTCAACGTCGCATCCGTGACAACCTGGGAACTTGGCAGCGTAAGGTGCACGCTTCGATACGAATTGCCAGTTGTGAACTGAAGTGGCTCCGACACGCCGACGGTTTTCAGGCTAAGCACCTGTCGAAAGCTGCCCGAGGAACGATCGTCTGGAGCCGTGGCTTGCAACGGGGTATTCGCCGGAGCCGAGCTCGCTACTTCGGCCCTGGCTGCCCAGGTGAATGAGATCGCCAGGCATAGCAGAAGCGCTGCAACCGTGGATGCAGGCTTGGTCTGCGCCGCACGTTGCCTTCTAGGAAGCAGGCCCAACAGCAGATGCTTGATCCCACCCGTGGATAGCCGAACAATGCGCCATAAGCTGCGCAGCGGCCTGTCTGGCTCCGCTGTTGAGCCTAGCCACGCATCGGCCCTTGAGTAGATCACGCGAGTCAAAACTTCCTGTTCGGGAATCGTGGGGCAATGGAATTCGAGACGCAGCACCTTGCCGTTGTTTCCCACTACCTTAGTGCGCAGCTCAGCATCGCCGTCTGGCAGGAGAAAGCTGATATGCACAAACTGTCCCGGCGATACGTCCAACGCCTCATTCATGCGAATGGACGCGCCGCCCGCAGAGAGATCCACCGACTCTCCAGGAAACTGCGAGCCATCTGGAAAGGACACTGATGCCGGTATTGCGGCATTGATGCGAACCGTGCCTCGACGTTGTTGCGCCTCGAGAGCTACTGCACCTGCAGCCCCGAGAATGACGATGTTAAACACAATCCAGACGAGATTCAGAATCACCGTTCCGGGATGATCCGGGTCCTTGATAAACATTCGATACGGCGCGACCGCCACGCCCAGCAGGTTCAGCAGCAGCAACCAGGTGGTCGGGCGCGCTATGTGGCTGTCGAAATAGCTGTCTTCCACGACGCCGCCTTTATCCGTCACGTTGAACTTGCCGAGCTTCGGATTGATCAAGGCCAGTAGAGTTGGGGCGAGGATGTATGGGGCCAGCACGGTCTCGTAGATTTCATTCCAGAAGGAGTGGCGATGCTTTCCCTGGATGCGCGAGTTTGCCATGTTTGACAGCACAAGGTGGGGCAGAGCGTAAACCAGGATGGCTGCCCAATAACCGGGAATAATCGATCGGCCCAGCAGCATGTAGACCAGCGGTGACAGCAGGAACACAAGCCGCGGCACTGCATACATGAAGTGGAACATGGCGTTGAAGTAGCAGATGCGTTGCGTGAACTTGAGCCCGCGCGCCAACAAAGGGTTATCAGTCCGCAGGATCTGAATCATGCCGCGCGCCCAACGAATGCGTTGACCGATGTGCGCCGAGAGACTCTCAGTTGCGAGGCCCGCTGCCTGGGGAAGATTGATGTACGCCGTGTTCCAGCCGCGCATCTGCAAGCGTAGCGAGGTGTGGGCATCTTCCGTCACAGTCTCGGTGCGCACGCCGCCAACTTCGTTCAACGCAGTTCGTCGCAATACCGCGCACGATCCACAGAAAAACGTAGCATTCCAGAAGTCGTTTCCGTCCTGCACAATTCCGTAGAACAGCTCGCCCTCGTTCGGGATGACATGGAAGTTCCCGAGATTTCTCTCAAATGGGTCAGGAGAATAGAAGTGGTGCGGCGTCTGCAGCATGCCCAGGCGCTCATCGCGTAGAAACCAACCGACCGTCACCTGTAGGAAGCTTCGCGTCGGCACGTGATCGCAATCGAAAATTGCGACATACGGCGAGGTCAGTTTCTCAAGCGCCCGATTGATGTTGCCGGCCTTGGCGCCTTTGTTATCGGTGCGCCGAATGTATCCCACGCCTGCTTCTTCAGCAAAAGCGCGGAAGTCTTCACGGCGCCCGTCGTCGAGGATATAGACGTGCAGCTTGTCAGGCGGATAATCAATGCCCATCGCAGCAAGAGCCGTATAGCGGACGATCGAGAGCGGCTCGTTGTACGTCGGAATCAACAGGTCGACATGTGGCCAGCGTTGAATGTCATCGGGCAAAGGAACCGGCTTGCGGTGAAGCGGCCAAGCCATCTGGAGATAGCCGAGAAACATGATGGCAAAGGCGTAGACCTCCGCAGAGAGCAGGATCAGAAGAAATACCGAGTCGATCTGCAGACGGCGATTGGAGGAATCTACAAAGAAATCAATTACCAGGTGAATACGCCACCAGCCATACCGCAGCGTGGCGACCATCGACATGATCATCAAGGCCAGTGTGATCAGGTACGACCTTGAAAAGCGTCCCATCGAAACAGCAACCACGATGGTGACGGCTCCGAGCACAGCCTGCTTGGGCCAACTCAGGTACAAGCTGATGAACTGAAAGCCGAGAAAGGCCCCCACCACGATCACCAGCCAGCGAAAGAGCCGGATCAACAACCCCTGGCTATTCTCGATGGAGCTCCAGAACGCGCTCATTGTGAGCTCCGGTGCAAATCCTCGACAGCGGGCAACATAGGTTTAGAGAATTCCCCCAGAGTTCAGCCGTCCAAAGCGCGAGGAACGACAGAGACACCGCAACTCGCTCGCCGCATGAAGCGATCGCTGCGAGGTGACCCGAACGCGCAACTTGCTCTCCGCGGCCTTCACGGCCTTCGTTGGCAATGCGATACTGCAGCCCTGAACTTTGATGGTTCCAGCCCTGCTTCCATCCAGGCGATCGTAACCGCGATCGAACATTATGTGGTGACGTTGTGCTCCTTTTATAACCCGTTCCAGAGCCGAGATGGGACAAATGAGTAGTTACGAAAGTGTGCGCAGTTGGCAGGAGATATAGGATTTCGGTGCGGCAGTTGCTTGCCAAATGGCCGAATGGGGGCGTCGAAGAGCGCGGATGAACAGATAGAGCTGTTCCGAGGGAGGAGCGTTACAGTGGAAGTTACGAATCCTGGAAGGGCTCGCTTGCGTCCTTGCGCAGGCTCACGCGACTGTCGTGATCAGCTCTCCGATGTTGTAGATCGAGATGTGAATCTCGTCCTGTAACTGCAGCGTGAACGAGTCGGGAGGGACAATGCCGGTCCCTGTTAACAGGAAACACCCGTCTGGGAAGGAGTTATCACGAAACAGGTATGAAACCAGCGTCTCGAAGGATCGCTTCATCGACTCCAGCGTGGTTGATCCAGAGAATACAGTCTCGCTGGACCGGATGATCTTCATGGAAATTTCGGTGGTCCGCAGCAGCGGCTCCTCCGCAACCAGAATCGCGGGACCAAGGGCGCAACACCGGTTGTAAACCTTCGCTTGCGGAAGATATAGCGGGTTTTCTCCCTCAATGTCCCGCGAGCTCATGTCATTGCCGACGGTGTAGCCCTGAATCTTCCCGCCGGGGCTCAACAGCAGCGCGAGTTCCGGCTCAGGAACGGACCACCGAGCGTCGCTTCGTATGGCGACCTGCCCGTTCGGTCCGACCACCCGGTGCGGCGTGGTCTTGAAGAAGATCTCTGGCCGGTCGGCATCGTAAACGCGCGCATAAAAGTCCCCGCCCGCTGCCACCTGAGACTCTTCCATGCGTGCCGTGCGGCTCCTCAAGTACGTCACGCCGGCCGCCCAAACTTCCTGTTGCCCTATTGGCGCTAGCAAGTTCTGCAAAGACGTGTCATCGAACGGCGCCAATTGAGGCATGATTTGGCGTAAATGGCCGGCGAGGTCTTCCGTGCAGACTAGCGAATCCCAATCCACTCCCTCGAGCGCGTACAAACCATTGCCTTCTTCTAGAACAACACTGCGAGCGGTGCGATAAAGCTTCATGGGACGACTGCCTCTTGTGCCGGTAGGCATGCTCGACTCCCTCGTCAGCGGTCCTTCGAGAGATTCGTCGAACAGCAAGGGAGACGTTGAGATTTGCAAGCATCATAGCTGATCCACTCGTCTTTCTCAGGACACTACCGTTTGCAGGGTAGGCACCGCCTGCCGGATGATGGTTGGGTTGCGTCTGGCAATTGAGGAGCCCATGTCCTTTCCATTTGAAGATCTGGTTGAAACTCGCGATGCGAAGCTGTACGACGTGGTGACCCACCAGCCGGGTCCCAAGGGAGCTTTGCCGATTACTGCGGAGATGCTACGCCTGCAGCCTTCAGGCAACCTCTTCGGCCTCACACAGGATGTCGGCATGGGCTGGGAACCCAGCAAGCTTGGCGGCCGCGAAATCCTGATCCTGAGCACTCACGGCGGCATTCGTGCCCCCGACGGAACCCCCATCGCTCTGGGCTACCATACCGGCCACTGGGAAGTGAACCTGCTGGTCGAGGCTGCCGCGAAAGAGCTGAAATCCGCGGGCGCCGTGCCGTTCGCGGCCTTCTGTACCGATCCCTGCGACGGGCGCACTCAGGGAACCACCGGCATGTTTGACAGCCTGCCTTACCGAAATGATGCCGCGACGGTTTTCCGCAGGCTCATCCGGTCGTTGCCTACCAGGAGCGGTCTGATCGGAGTGGCCACCTGCGATAAAGGACTGCCGGCGATGATGATGGCGTTAGCCTCGTCTCACGACCTGCCCGCGGTTCTCATTCCTGGCGGAGTCACGCTGATGCCTTCTGATGGCGAAGATGCGGGTCGCGTTCAGAGCATTGGCGCTCGTTTTTCGCACGGCCTCATCAGTTTGCAAGAAGCGGCGGACATGGGGTGCCGTGCCTGCGGTTCGCCCGGCGGCGGCTGCCAGTTCATGGGCACTGCCGCGACCTCGCAAGTAGTCGCGGAGGCCCTCGGCATGGCCTTGCCCCACTCTGCCTTGTCTCCCTCGGGGCATCCGGTGTGGCTCGACATGGCTACTCGTTCTGCACGCGCCGTTTGCGAACTCGAGCGTGAGAACTTGCGCATGCGAGATATCTTGACCGATGCCTCGATCAAAAATGCGATGGCTGTTCATGCCGCGTTCGGAGGCTCCACAAACCTGATCCTGCATCTCGCCGCCGTGGCACACGCCGCCGGACTACGGCGACCGACCGTGACAGATTGGACCGAGATCAACCGTAGGATCCCGCGGCTGGTCGATGCCTTACCCAATGGTCCTCACAACTATCCAACGGTCGAGGTGTTCCTGGCGGGCGCAGTGCCAGAGGTTATGCTGCATCTCGACGCGATGGGCGCCCTCGACACCAGCGTACTTACGGTATCGGGAAAGCCATTGGCCGACGTGCTGCATTGGTGGAAACACTCTGAACGCCGTGCTGCCTTACAGGAGGTTCTCCGTACGAGGAACGGGGTTCAGCCTGACGATATCATTGCCGGTCCGGACGAAGCACGGCAGAGAGGATTCACGCCAACCGTGTGTTTTCCGGTCGGAAATCTCGCACCTGAGGGTGCGGTAGTGAAGTGTACCGCCATTGATCCATCGGTGGTGGATCAGGACGGCATCTATCGCAAGACTGGACCGGCTCGTGTCTTTCTAACCGAGGTCGCTGCGATCGCCGCAATCAAAGCAGGCGAGATCAAGGCCGGAGACATTGTCGTTCTTATCTGCCGCGGACCTCTGGGTGCGGGCATGGAAGAGACCTACCAACTCACCTCAGCCCTTAAACACCTCGACTTTGGCAAACAGGTAGCTCTAATTACGGATGCCCGCTTCAGCGGTGTCTCTACTGGAGCCTGCATTGGTCACGTCTCACCCGAGGCGCTCGCGGGCGGTCCGATTGGAAAGCTGCGCGACGGAGACATCGTCGAGATCGCGATCGATCGCGTGCGCCTGGAGGGTAGCGTAAATCTGGTTGGCAGCGACGGTAAGTTCCTGGGAGTTATGCAAGGCACGCAACAATTGAGGGAGCGTTCATCCCGCGCAGACCTGCGAGCGGACGCGAATTTGCCGGATGATACGCGGCTCTGGGCCGCCTTGCAGGATGCGAGTGGAGGCAGTTGGGGCGGTGCCGTTTATGACGTGGATCGGATTCTTGAGGTGCTCGCAGCAGGGAAGCAGGCGCTCGGCAAATCGTGAATGCCCGTCGTCTTAGCGCGAACCGCATCAAGGTTTCACCTCAGTACTTTCTTGCAATCCTGTGAGCAGTTGTTCATACTTCGGTCGACTCACCCAGGCCGGTCTGCCGGCTCAAAAGAGGGGCTAAGCATGAACGTCTGGCGATCCGCACCTTGCATGGTACTCACCGCGCTTCTCGCAAATGCGCAGGGCACGCACACCGGCACAGCCACTCACCATTTGCTTTCCCCGGCGAAAACTCAGGAAGCAGCCTCGCTGCTCGCATGCGGAAAAATGGTTCGTGAAGATCTCAACGCACTCCGGATTCCGGATACCCGGGCGACCCGTTTTCAAGGGAAAGTTTCGGAGGCAGCCGCGCTGTGTCGCGGCGGGCAAAGAGCCCTGCAGTTCCGCGGAACTCCATGGGTAGATTGGAGCAATTATTGGGGCAGCGGCGATACGTCCTCGCTGCCTGCCGGCTTTCTTAGTCCGAAGCTGGTCGGCGACCGAGGCGTCGCGGGAGCCTTGGTCGACCTTGAGATGCAGCGGGTCGCTCTCATCAAGTTCAACCTGTTTGATAACTCGGGAACCTATCGAGAATTTATGCAGGGACGCGGTGATACCGCAGGATCCGCCATTAAAACCTGGCCGGAGATGAGGCTGAGTGCAAATCATCCTGCCTATCAGAAGGTGGGCGGCGATGGCCCGCAAACATGCACCGGAGACCTGATTCGCTGGCGGACGCAGGATGGCATCTGCAACGATATTCTCAATCCTGCCATGGGTTCAAACGGCACGCTCTTTGCGCGAAACGTGGAGTTTGAGGCCAGCTTTCCCGACGAGGGATTCACCGAGCTCACACGCAATCGGCACGGCGGCCGCCTCTCGCTCTTGCAGCCCGATCCCCAGGTGATCAGCAGAAAGCTATTTACCCGTGTCCAGTCGAATGCTGATAACTGCCAATTAGGCAATGGCCTGCCCAATGATTCCGCTGACGCGAATTGCGACTACAAGAAAGCGCCCTTCTTCAACGTTTTGGCGGCTTACTGGATTCAGTTCATGACACATGACTGGTTCTCGCACCTGGAAGAAGGACACAACGACGTGCAGTACATGAAAGTTGGCTGCGAGTCGAAGCTAGTCGATGGTAAGCCGCAGCCTCTTACGCCGAGCGAAGTTCAGCAACTCGGCTGCAGACCCGACGACCAGATCGACAAAGGCTACGTCGCGGATGCTTCCAGGCCCGGCACATTCGAGACGGGCGGTCACACCTATCTGGAGCGCGCTCCTCGAACCATGAAGAACACCAACACGGCGTGGTGGGACGCCTCACAGATCTATGGCTTCGACGACCGATCTGCCCTTCGAGTGAAGCGCGATCCCGCCGACAGGGCAAAGCTTCTCATGATCTCAACCGACCCTGGCGACCCACGAGGATACCTGCCCGTATTTGAAGCCGGTGATCCTATCAATCCCGAGTGGACTGGTCAGGAGGCTACAGCGTTTCCGGATAACTGGACCGTCGGACTTAGCTTTCTACATAACGTCTTTGCCCGCGAACACAATTCCTTTGTGGCCGAGTTTCGGCGGACGAGTGCGCGAACACCCTTCGCGGATTGCGGACTGCGGGATCCTGCCCGCCCGCACCATGTCATTCGCTACAAAGATGTAAGTCCTGACGAGTTATTTCAGGTAGCTCGGCTTGTGGTGGCTGCGGAGATTGCCAAAATTCATACCATCGAGTGGACACCGCAACTGCTCTACAACGAGCCGCTCTATCTTGGGATGAACGGAAATTGGAACGGACTACTGGGGCAGAATGGCGGCGCGCTTTCCAAAGCTCTGAATAACATCGTCGTCACTAACTTTGGTAAGTCGAAAGACGCGGCCGCGTCGTCGAAGTGGTACTCGGTTTTCGCTTCCGGTCCTGGGATCTTCGGCCTCGGCAGCAAAGTTCCGGGCTATGACATTACCAATCCGAAATACACCAATGGCGGTGTAAACCACTTCGGATCGCCGTTCAATTTTCCTGAGGAATTTGTCTCTGTCTACCGTCTGCATCCGCTCATGCCGGACCTTCTCGAGTACAGAGAATTGGATAAGGACCCGAACAGGATCGCAAAAAAGATTCCGATCGTCGAGACATTTCAGGGCAAGACGACACCGTTCACTCACACCATGGGCTTATCGAATTGGGGCTTGAGCCTTGGTCGGCAGCGGCTTGGTCTGCTCACCCTTCACAACTCTCCTCTTTTCCTTCAGAACTTGAAGATGGGCCGATTGAACAGCAAGACCCAACAGATCGACGTGCTTTCCTTGGACATCATTCGCGATCGTGAGCATGGAGTGCCGCGTTTCAATGAGTTTCGGCGTCAATACGGATTGCGTCAGATGTCCAGCTTCGACGATTTCCTTGACACTTCTCTTGCCGCCGACTCGCCGAGCCGACGTGAGCAGCAAGAGATGGTGGAAACCTTACGCGAGGTTTATGGGCAACATGTCTGTGATTCTTCCAAGGTCATCACCGATGCTCAGGTAAACCAGGACGGCAGTCCAATCAACGACTGTCTCGGGCACCCAAATGCCAGCGTGATAGACAACGTGGAAGATGTCGATACTGCGGTTGGCTACTTGGCCGAGTCGACACGCCCGCACGGCTTCGCGATCTCTGAGACTCAATTCGTGGTGTTCATCCTGAATGCGTCGAGAAGACTCTTCAGCGACCGGTTTTTCACGTCATCTTTCCGGCCGGAGTTTTACACCACACTCGGCGTCGATTGGGTCAACCACAACGGGCCTGGACCCGTGCAAATGGAAATGGGAGCACCAAACGGGCACATACAGCCAGTGTCGCCTTTGAAGCGGGTGTTGCTGCGAAACGTTCCCGAACTGCAACCGGAGCTAGAGCACGTGGTGAACGCCTTTGATCCATGGGCGCGCGACCGCGGCGCATACTACGACATTGCCTGGAAACCACGGCACGGAGCAGAGTCCGACCCGTCCTTCCAGTGAAGAGCTTCCGCCGCCCTCACCCGGGATGTTCCCGCCTCAGATGGTCTGCTTCGCGCATAAGGTTTATGCCGCCTCTAGCAATTCGCATCGCCGTAAGCGCCTGATCAAAACCGGTTGAGGCTCGTCCTGTCCTTGCCAACTCAGGGGCATGATTTTTTAGCGGCCCGGAGGTAGACTGAAGAGCAAGAGAGGTTGTCCCCAGCATGGCCGTGAGTAGCTACGTTGAACGGGTTGTTAACCTGACCGAACCCGCGGAAAATCACATCTATAACATGAGCGAAGAAGAAGCCAGCGCGCTCCTTTTTGGGGACAAGGCCGAGGCCGTTGCTAGGATCCAGGGATCGTTCACGCTCCTGGCGCAGTCGGGTAAGGCGGTAAGGATGGCGCGCTCTCTTGACCGGCCCATGCGCTATTTTCTGGCGAAGCATCATGATGGCCCGGTTCTGGTGGTTGCGCCGCGCATCGACACAATCTTCGAATGGTTGAAGTCCGAGGGATTAGACGCGCAGTTTCATCCGAGTTACACGCGCATGGTGCCGGCCCACTATGTGGCCGAGATACAACTTATCGGTTGCCCTGATCCGGACCCTGTCTATACGCGTTTTTTTACGCCGGTCAGTGCTGCATTGCCGCCCGATCTCGACAAGATAGGCCACGCATATATCTCTGCACTGGCAGAGGAGATTTCGCTCTGGCTTCAGGCCATTCCTCCACGCGAGCCAGTCGGCGTCTGCTTCTCAGGGGGCGTAGATAGTGGCAGCGTCTTCCTCACCACGTATCACGTCATGCAGAGACTCGGGATGGATCTCACCCGACTCAAGGCGTTTACGCTTGACCTCGGCGACGGTCCAGATCTTTCGCAGGCGATCGGATTTCTTCAAGAATTAGGGCTGTCTCTTTTTCTCGAACCTGTGGAGGCAAGTGCAGCCCAACTCGACGCCCGTAAGACGATTCGCATAACTGAGGACTACAAACCTCTCGATGTTCAGTCTGCGACCATGGCTTTGGCGCTCTGCGAGGGCATTCGCAATCGCTATCCCGATTGGCGCTACCTCATTGACGGCGACGGGGGTGACGAGAACCTGAAAGACTACCCCATCGAGGAAAACTCCGAGCTCACCATTCGCAGCGTTATCAACAATCAGCTCCTCTATCAGGAGGGGTGGGGTGTCGGGAAGATCAAGCATTCGCTGACATACAGTGGCGGGCTAAGCCGCTCGTATACTCGCACCTATGCACCCGCGCACCACTTTGGATTCAAGGGCTTCAGCCCCTTCACTCGGCCAAGCGTCGTAGCCGTATCCGAAGCCATTCCGTTCATTGATCTTACGAAGTATGACGTTGACCGTTTGTACGAATTGAAAGGTGAGATAGTGTCTCGCGGAGTAGCTTCGCTCACCGGATTCAACATGCCCACTTATCCTAAGAGACGGTTTCAACATGGCGCACTCTCTGAATCAAGTCTGACGCAACGCCTCCCCTATCGAGAATCGGAGTATCGCAAACAGTTCCTGTCGTTATACCAGTGATCCATTCAGACCTACAGGTTTATCCAAGTTCGGCGGCTGATCGCGATCGATGGATCATTGCGCGCAGAACTTCGTCGAACAAACTTGATCCCCTGGAGCCGTACGCCTTTTTCCTCGAAGACGAACGGACCGCCATGGGGGAAATCGTTCCCGTTGCCACGGTATTTCTCACCAATCGCGAGTGCCCCTGGCGCTGTTTGATGTGCGATCTCTGGAAGAACACGCTCGAACACTCCGTTGCGCCTGGCATGATTCCCGCACAGATCGAATATGCATTGCAGCGGCTCGGAGCCGCCCGCCAGATCAAGCTCTATAACAGCGGTAGCTTCTTCGACCCAAGAGCTATTCCCATTGAGGACCACCCGACGATCGCCGCCAGGGTGCGCGAATTCGACCGCGTGATCGTGGAGTGTCACCCTAAGCTGGTCGGCGACGCGTGCTTCAAATTTCGCGATAGATTGGCGGGAACTCTCGAAGTTGCTATGGGACTAGAGACCGCTCACCCGCAAGTGCTCGAGCGCTTAAATAAGCGCATGACCCTGGACGATTTCTCGAGTGCAGCTGCGCGGTTGCGTGCACACGGTATCGGGCTCCGGGTTTTCATACTGGTCAAACCACCTTTCATGCAAGAAGAAGAGGCGCTCGAATGGGCGTACCGGTCGCTGGATTTTGCCTTTAAATGTGGCGCGACCGCAGCTACTCTGATTCCTACCCGAACAGGGAATGGAGCTATGGATCAGTTAGCCCGGATTGGCGAGTTCTCGCCTCCGCAACTTAGGACGGTAGAAGCAGCCGCAGCGTATGGGCTTAGCCTGGGAAAGGGCAGGGTGTTCGTTGATCTTTGGGAGCCTAGTCTTCAGCCCACTTGTCCTGCTTGCGTGGAGGCTCGCATCGACAGGCTTCGACATCTCAACCTCTCACAGGTTAGTCCCGCTCCCGTATCCTGTCATGTGTGTGACTCGCGATGACTAAGTCCTATGACATCGTAGTTGTAGGTTCCGGGTTCGCGGGATCTCTGATGGCCATGATTGCGCGGCGGCTCGGGCGATCTGTCGCTCTCATCGAGAGGGGATCTCATCCGAGAGTGGTAATCGGTGAATCCTCTACACCTCTGACCAATCTGTTACTTGAAGAACTCACGGGGCGCTATGATCTTCCTAACTTGCGGCCTCTCTGTAAGTGGGGGACTTGGCAGGCGTCTCACCCGGAGATCGCTTGCGGGTTGAAGCGCGGCTTCACCTTCTACCATCATCATCTCGGCGAACATGCATCGTCCCTGGACGATCGCAGCAAGCAATTGCTGGTCGCGGCGAGTCCACACGACTCAATTGCAGACACTCACTGGTACAGGGCAGATTTCGATCATCTGTTCGTTCATGAGGCCGAGGCGCTCGGTGTGGATTACTACGATCACACGCAACTTAAAAACTTCGGCATCGCGGATCAGGGAGCAGAGCTTAGAGGAAGTCGAGGCGGCAAAAGTATTGAGTTTAGAGCCGCATTCGTCATTGATGCCTCTGGTCCCCGTGGACTCCTTCACAAGCTGCTTGATCTGCGGGAACTCGATCTTCCACGGTATCCGGGCACACAGGCCCTTTACAGTCACTTTAGCGAAGTTGGCAGGATTGCTGATCAAGTTGTGCACGAGGAAGTGCCTCCTTACCCTGTCGATGACGCGGCTGTTCACCACGTCTTCGATGGCGGCTGGATCTGGGTGCTCCAGTTCAATAACGGGATCACCAGTGCAGGTGTAGCGTGTACGGACGAATTCGCTGTGGAACTTGGGCTGACCGACGGAGAAACGGCCTGGAAGCGCCTTTTGCAGCAGATGCCAACCTTACAGAAGCAGTTCGAACACGCAAAAGCGCTGCGCCCCTTTACGCACATCCCTCAGCTCTCATTTCGTAGCGCAAGCGTAGTGGGCAAACAGTGGGCCTTATTGCCCTCGGCCGCCGGATTTGTAGATCCACTGCTTTCTACAGGATTTCCTCTCACACTGCTCGGAGTAAGTCGTCTGGCAGAGATTTTTGGAGATAGCTGGGATCGGGAAGATTTTCACCCCCGGCTCTTGGAGTATGAGGCCACTACCTCGGCAGACGTTCTTGCCACTTCTGATCTGATAGCCGCCCTATATGCAAGTATGGGGAACTTCGATCTGTTCCGCGCCCTCTCTCTGGTCTACTTTGCAACCGTGAGCTATTCCGAAACAGCTCGCAGATTAGATAGGAGTTACTTAGCTGGGTCCTTTCTCCTCCGAGAACACCCGGAGTTTGGACCGGCATCACGCCGCATCGTCGATCAAGTGCTGCGAGGCGTCGCAGCTCGCGATACTCAAGCGATCGTCGAAGAAATAGAACGAACAATTGCACCAATCGATATCGCCGGGTTGCGACGGAGAGAGCGTCGCAATTGGTTTCCGGTCGAATCGAGTGACTTACTCGAGGGGGCACATAAGCTAGGTGTCAGCCAAGACGAAATCGAGCACCTGCTAGAACGATCTGGATTCTACGCTGCCAGTTCGCTGAAACCGAATCTAGTGAGAAGCGTCCCGTAGTTCAGTGCTCCCTGATTTTTCCTTGATCCCAGTGAAGACGACAGGCGTAGAGGAGACAATTCCGCGGCCCTCCTCGACAGTTATAGACTGATTTACCTTGATGTTCTTGATGGAGTCCTTGTGACCACTAGGCCAGACAATATCCAACTTGACCGCTTCTACCTCATCCGGCTTGCCTAAGCCAAACGTCACAGGTAACTCGCTCTGGGAGAGATAACTGGAGCCACTCTTCACAAGGGCGAGCAGGTGAACTCCTTTGGCCGTTGTAAGTGTAATCTTAGCGCCTATGCCGTCTCGATTTGAGCGAGTGCCTACTGTTTTGACACGCAACATATCATTTTTATTGCCGTTCTCATTCCGCAGCAGCCGTGCCGGGCCGTGGTTAGACGTAATCACCAAATCGAGATCGCCGTCATTATCGATGTCTGCATAAGCTACGCCGCGCCCGACGACAGGTCGACGGAGAGAGGAGCCAAGCCGATCATTCATTGCCTCAAACTTGCCTTTACCTCGATTGTGAAAAATCTCTGCCGGCTCTTCGTATTTCAAGGTTGGTTGCAAGGCGCTGATGTCATCGGCCACGTGGCCGTTTGCGGCCACGATGTCCAACAACCCATCCAGGTCATAGTCGAAGAACAATGTGCCAAAAGTGAGAGATTTGAGCGACGGCTGTCCTACTCCAGATGCAAGGGAATCGTCACGAAACAAACCCGGGCCGTCATCGTGGTACAGCGCCAGTCCCTCGTTAGTGAAGTTTCCTACCACAAGCCCTTGACGACCGGAGTGATCGTAGTCGCCGGAGTCTACGCCCATGCCCGCGCGTGTCGTGCCCGACTCCCCGTAAGCCACTCCCGAGGCGACTGCCTCATCGGTAAACGTGCCGTTGTGGTTATTGTGATAGAGCTTATTTGGCTGTGTGTCGTTTGCCACGAAGAGATCCATCCATCCGTCGCCATCGTAATCAAGCATCGCAATCCCGAGTGACTTACTCGTCGGATCATATAGGCCGGCCCGTTTTGTGACGTTCTCAAACACTCCATTCCCTAGATTGTGAAAGAGGGACGAGCTTTGTCCCTTATAAGCCTCGGGAGTGCAGTAGGACTTATTGTTGCCGTCAAGCGAGCAGTACTGGTCCTTGTCGATTGACCAGTCCACGTAATGCGAAACGAACAGATCGAGCTTGCCATCATTGTCATAGTCGAACCAGATCGCGTTCGTCGCAAAGCCAGGATCGCTCAGGCCCGCTTTTGCCGTTACGTCTGAGAACTTGCCGGTCTTGAGGTTATGGAAGAGATGGTTCCCGCCCACACCGGTGATATACACATCATCGAAACCGTCATTGTCGAAGTCGCCCACGGCACATCCCATGCCATACATTTCTAAGTCGAGGCCCGCGCGCTTCGTTACATCAGTAAAGGTTCCATTCTTATTGTTGTGATAGAGGGCGGGGTAAGACTTGGACACCTTGTGCCCTGGCCAATCCATTGAGTTCACGAACAGGATGTCTTGCCATCCGTCATTGTCGTAATCGATAAAGCACACGCCGCTGCCCATGGTCTCCGGCAGGTACTTTCTACCGAATGCACCGGTGTTGTGGCGAAACGTGATTCCCGATTGAGATGTAACATCGGCGAACACGATAGGTCCACTGGGGCGCGACTCAACAGGCGGGGACGTCGGCGCCGGGGTTGGCGACATCGGGGACTCGAGCGGCGACGCCGCCGATTGGTGGGCGTCATTGTGCGCAGTGTCTGTGCTGTTGCCTTCCGGAGTTGACCGCTTACATCCTACCGTCAGCGAACCCATGATCACCAACAACCAGAGAACTCGATACAGCATAAGTCGCAACCTAGTACCCTCGTAACGGACGCATGCCGTATTACTAACTATTGCTTTGAGATGGGTTCGACCACTAAGCCATAGCGGTTATGAGTCTTCGGCGGCGCGAGTTTATCCATTCTTCGGCGAACGTAGCGATCGGACCCACCATAAACAGAGCGTAAAACGGCGCGTATACCACCTGGTCTAAGCGAAGGATCATCTCCACCAGAGCCACACAGAACGCGACAATGCACTGTCCAGTTTTACTGCGGACCGTCGTCTTCGGATCAGTAATCATGAAGAAGATAAACAGTTGATATTCGGGGCCAGTGATTGGGGCGATCTCGGATTGCCAGGGATTACCAGTCATCCACGCCCTCAGCAAAGCGAAGGCAAGGAATGAAACAACATATGTTCCCGTAATGTGAAAGCGTCGAAGCCTCCAGATGATGACCGAGCCCAATATCCAGATCACAACCATCGGCATGAGGTAGTTACCCCACTGAATACTGAGACTCGCAACGGTGTCGCCGGCGAGAAACAGCAACACAGAGATCCCGAAGTTGGAGGGATTCCATATGTGCCGGCCCTTGTATCGCAGCACGTATTTGGAGGTGATCGAGATGAGGCTACACAAAGCGAAGGGCCAGAATGCAGGGGAGCGTACCAAGATCCCAACACTAATTCCCGTGATATAAGCGCTGGCCACATTCGGCCACTTACCCAGAAAGATCCGGCTGAGGATAACTTCAGCCGCGATACTTACGCCGATGGCAAGCAGTGTCTTCTGGTAGCTTTCGAGAATTCCGTAGGAGAGATGGCCGACCAACAAGATGCAAGTAATGAAAACGGGTGGTACATACCGATTGTCGAGACTCAGGTATCTCCGCCAGCCTGCAGGCGAGGCGTTGAGAGCGACACGATCGGGCGAAGCAACCTGCTGGCTCATTGTTCCTCTTTGATCTTATAAATTTGATCGACGACGGGCTTTTGCAGTGTCTGTACCGTGCCGGAAGGCCAGCGAACGACGGCTCTTTCTATCTGGGGATCTTGTCCAAGTCCAAAATGCAGGCGTCTCTCATTTTGGGCAGAGAATCCGCCTCCGCCAGATACCTGCTGGATCTGCTGCTGTCCATTCCAATAGAGAGTTACTTGCGCGCCAATCGCACTCCGATTACTTTTCGTGCCTTCTAGCAGAAATTCGATCCACTTATTGTTCGGAGTTACCATGTTCTTGTATAGCAGCAAAGGGCCTCTCTGATTTGCCACCACAACATCGAGCACACCTCGGTTCCACAGGTCTGCCAGCGCTACCGCGCGCCCATCGTAGGTATCTGTCACTCCAACACCCTGAGCTACGTCGACGAATTTGCCAGCACCATCGTTCAGCCACACACGCTTCTGCTGATAGCCCGAGAGACTTCGATTTGCCATCGCAGGCCAGTTTCGAGCATCTCCAATAATAGTGCTGTTTCCACCGGCAACCCTCGAAAAGTCATACCAATAGCTGCGGTTTCGATCCAATGAAACATAGCCATTCGTCAGATATAGGTCCAGGGTTCCGTCGTTGTTCAGGTCCCCAAACTGTGCGCCGAAGCTCCAGCCCCCGAGCTCTACGCCAAGATCGCGGGCCAGGTTCTCGAAGCTGATCGGTGCTCCTGGTTTAGCCTCTTTCGGTACCCATAAGTTATTGCCCTGTATCAGCACGCCTTCTTCTGAAATATTCGAAACATATACTGAATACCTGCCCTGGTTCAAAATATCACCGAAGGCCACGTTCATGCCGCTCTTCGGAGCAAAGCCAACTCCCGTCTGCTCTCCTGATTCATGAAACTGTTTTCCATCATTCAGATAGAGCTCTGAAACGCCGTAGTCATTCGCTACGAATAAGTCCGGATGTCCAGTGCCGCGAAGATCTGCAGCGGCAGCCGCCAAAGTCCAACGCCGGCTATTGATGCCGAGCCTTTCACTTACTTCTTCAAACTTGCCATTTCCCAAGTTGTGGAACAGATACTTGCGGCCGCCGTTCTTCGCATACTCGAAGCTATCCGGCATAATCCTGGTGGTGGATAGGTGCCACAGATTCAAGTTCTCGGCGTAATACCCTCCGATGAACAGATCTAGAAGTCCATCGCCGTCATAGTCAAACCAAACCGCAGAATTCGCATTGATCCACTTAGGTAGTCCAGCCTGTTCTGTAACTCGTGTGAACCCATGTCCACCATCGTTATGGAAAAGCTCGGGTTGGCCCCACTTGAAGAGCAGCAGGTCTTCGAAGCCGTCGTTGTCGTAATCGCCCCACACCGCGCCCATCGATACGCCAGTACCCGCCTGGTTCAGGTCTGCGATACCAAGCTCTCCAGCCACATCCTTGAAGGTGCCGTCATGCTCGTTGTGGTAGAGACAGTTCTTACTACCCTCGGCGCTGTTCGTCACGTAGATATCTGGCCAACCATCGCGGTCGTAGTCTACGATCGAAACGGATGCACCCATGGACGCGACTTGCGGCATGATGCCGTCCAGTTTTGGGTCCAGTTGCGGTGCCCGGTGAACGAAATTGATTCCTGCGGCTTTCGACACTTCTGTCAGATAGAACCCGTGTCGCGTAAGCGCGGCGCTAGATTCAAGTCGTTCCTTCTCTGCGTTGCGGCGTGCGGAAATCTTGCGGATCGCCATGGGCGTTGCCAGCAGCGCAACGAAAAACACGAAAAGTATCGCTTGGGCAACCGGGCGGCGTTTCATGGAAGGACCTCAGTCCTGAGAGCCTTTGCGAATACCTCAGGCGTAATGTAGCGCGTGTGGTAAATCTGCCAATCTTCCGGATGATGTCGGTATACCCACTCGTCTTCGAGTCTCCCCGGCGCTGTGTCGTAGTTCTTCTTGGCATGGTAGGGAAGCGGCAGGATGGTTTGGGAGTTAGTAGAGTTATAGTCGCCATCCTTGATCCAGCCATCCCCGGCGATCACGTAGTCTCGAACCCAACCTGAGGGCGGTTGCGGCCGTGCGGGGAAGCGCAGAGCCAATTCATCTCCAGCATTCATGATGACGTAACGATCGTCGATGCCTGCGAGCAGTTCGCGCACGTCACCATATCGCGTGTAGAAGCCACTGAGGTCGCGCCACCGCTGGCTCGTTCCAGCTAGATGCTCATACTCCGGTATCTCCGGCGAGGATATGTTAGCTTGATCAATCTTTGAGAACCCTCGATAGCGTAGATCCGCGGCCGCAGGATCTATCTTGGTAATGTTCAATGGAGTATCTGGCGCTCCCTGGGCCCACTCGATCGAATCCCAATACACCTCCAGGTTGGTTCTCAGCCGTAGCTTGTGCGGCGCTCCAGGCCGGAACACTCCGCTGATGTCGATCAGACATATCTTCTTGCGCCCGGCAGGGAAGCCCAAGTTCGGCTTCGCAATTACCCACTTGCCATGTTGGTCAAGTACTTCAAGACTTAGAGGTCGGGGAGCCTCATAGTGGCCTTGGCCTATGGCCACATTGATGGAAGAATCCGACGGATGCAACCATCCTTTCGCGATGAGATAGAGCGGGCCGCCGGCAGGCACATCATCGCCCAAGTTCAGTTCTACATAGTGATCCCGTGTAATTCCCTGGTACTGCCCTCGTCCAAACGTATCGAGATACCGGCCATCGAGATCGCGAACGACTGCGGTCACGTCCTCTCCACGGTCATCAGAGGCCCCCGCTAATTTGTGGATGGTTCCGACCGCGATCACGTGAGGCTTGGCCGCTGGTACGATGAAGCGTTCATCGGTGAAGATCTCGGTGCCTACCGGATGATCCACCGCGAGCAGTTTCAAGTAGTCGTAGTAATAGGTCTCCCAGAGCTCACCGGTAATTCGCAAGTCATAGTAACCGTCGCGAGGAACGAGTTCGTCGCGTCCGATCTTGTACCACTCTTCGGTTGCAGCGATATCTGCGCTGCCAATTGCGTTGATACGTAGGCCAATCGCCGAGCCCCATGGAACGGCGTCCTTCACGAACTGCATCTCTCTGCCGTTGTATGCAAACAGGAATGGGCAAGACCCCTTCAATCGCTGTTCGGTTACTACTGACTGATCGCCCTTCAGCGCAAACTCGGCGCGAACGCTGCCATTTGGCCAAAGAATTCGTGCTACATCCACGCCTGTATGTTCCCCGAGGCCAAAGTGAACTTGCGGCCCCGTGATGGGAACCAGCTGCACCAGCAGCCCCGAACGAATCTCGATCTCGCCACCTACCCCGAATGAATTGATACGCTGATCGCCCACAGCCTGCTTCGCGCGCGGGCGAATCACCTGCCAGTGATACTGCTTCGATCCGCGAGGCACACCCAGCACAGCTTGCCCATCCGCAGAGAGTCCCAGCAGATTCAGGCTGCCGTTCCCGTTTGTATCCGCCGCGTCTAGAACTCGCGTTGCGGCATCCACTGGTTTCGGCGCCTCAAACTTCCCTTGTTCATCGCCCAGCCACAGCAGCGCTCCGTCTGCTCCTGATCCGCCGACTTTGCCGAGCAGCAGGTCAATCGCTCCGTTGTTATCGAAGTCTCCGGCGTGCAGTCGCACCTCTCCCGCCAAGCGATATGTTGCGTCCGGCACCCGAGCCACTTCATTTGCCTGCCAGCTCGCATGTTCCCCTTCGGACTCTGACAACCGAGTTACACTTCCATTTGCCTGAATTAGGATAAGACTTAGACCGCCTTGGCCCAGATCTGCGGTGGTTACAGCTTTGATCCTGACTAATTCAGGAAGCTTGATCTCTGTGAACTTACCCAGCCGCTCGTTTTCAAACACCCGTAGCCGCCCGGAAGCATCGATCATGGTCGCATCCGGATTGCCGTCGCTGTTCAGGTCTGCCCATACGAATTGGCTCACTCCGGAGACACCTTGGAAGGGTGTGATCGGGGTAAATGTTCCGTCACCATTGTTCCTGAGCACCGTCGGCATCCCAGATTCGGTGCCGAGCACGATGTCAAGATCCCCATCGGCTTCGATGTCTACGGACCAGGCCCCAGAGTAATGACCACTTACGATCGACTTAGGCAGCTTTGTAAGTGCAGTTATGTCGGAAAAACGATCCGGGCTATCTTGGCGGAAAAATCGTACTCCGCCATCTCCTGCCAAAACCAGATCCGTTTTGAAGTCGTAGTTGAAGTCAACGGCCAACACTCCGTCTGGCTGAGGAGGCCGATTTTTGCTGCCGCCCGGGAAGGGAAGTGTCGCCCCAGAGGAGAGATGCACTGTCGATCCGTTTGCCTTCGCAACGACCGGGTTTCCGGTGCCGCTCAACGAAATGGCCCCTATCCAATCCCAGGTCGCGGCGCCCTCCTTCGCAATCGGCTGAGGCGAGTAGGTCAATGCTGTATCCGGTGCCGCTGGTGTCATCGGTGGAGTGGGTAGCCGAAGAAAATGAGTGAACGGCTTTGCCTCTTCGCCTGGCGGCGGCTTGATTGCGGCGAGGCTCTGGCGGAACGCGGGTAGCCGCATCAGGACATTCCGCAAGTACGTGGTCCGCAATGCCGCCGCACGGGGGTCAGCGCCATTGGCTGCGGTCCGCAGAGCAGCAAGCTGCTGTTGCACCTCAGCAGGCCACGCCTGCGAACGTGCATCCACTCGTGAGATTGCCTGCCTCAGGACCACGACGTCGCCACGCTTCGCGGCGACTCGCGCCAGTTCCAACTGTGCCGGGATATTCTCCGGCTGCATAGCTACAATCTGCTGCATCAGCTTTTCGAACTCGGCCTCACTGCCCGCATCGCCCTGTCGCTCCAACTCTTCTGCGAGTTGATAGGCCGCAATCAAGTTGCTGGAGTTATACCCGAGCGCTTTGTGGTAATCGGCGATCGCCTCAGCCGCATGGCCGCGCCCACTCTCGACCAACCCCATGAGGTAGTAAAGATTGTCGTTCTCGGGGGCGAGCTTTCGTGCCTGCTCCAAGCGCTCGGCTGCCGCATCATAGTTGCGTTGGCGCAGCGCCAAAATTCCCCAATCACCCCATCCCGCCGGTTCGCCTGCAGCCATCTGGGTGGACTTGGCAAGTTCACTATCCGCCCGAACGTCGTCTCCGACTTGCAGGGCCGCTAGTCCCGTGTAAAACACCGAGACGAAGTGGGCGTACGCGGGCGTCGACACTCCCGGAAGCTGGCTGCTTTGATGGCAACCGGTCAGCAGCCAGACGCTGATGCAAGCCAGAGCGGAATAGGCTCTCCCGCGAAACGGCGCAGACGCTGCGTACTTTCTGTTCTGATTACAGGCCAACACAGATTCTTTCGAGCAAGCGATCGCACATCCTGCATGTTTCAGTGAATTCATCGAAGATTCTAAACGCCTGGGCAGCCCGTTCGCGCATGCGGCGGCAACAAGTTCCTTACTTCAACCTCGCACGAAATCTCCGCATCCGGGTCCTCATTCGCGCGATGCCTTCAGTGCCCGCGCCGACACAGAGAACTGGTCCAAAGCAATTCGACTGTAAAGGAAGCAGCCCGTGATTGTCACAGTACTGGGGGTGGAGCCAAATCCCAGACTTTTGGTGGAGGTCGATCCCTCGCCCTTCGGGAGCCCAGGCTTATTCAGCAGTGCGTTCGGCGGTCAGGCGGTTCAGCGGGTGTGATAAATTGAAGTGAATCCGTGAGGAGAGATGGCCGAGTGGCTGAAGGCGCACGCTTGGAAAGCGTGTTTACCGCAAGGTAACGTGGGTTCGAATCCCACTCTCTCCGCCACTAGCATCTAACTCATTCAGAATGAGTCTTTGGACAAGCTTGTTACAAATTGTGTGACACTTTTCGCGGCCTTCCGATCAAGATTAGCGATGTTCGCTCCTTCTCGTGGCTATTGACCCGAAGAGGAGCAACAGGTGAAAGAGCCAAAGGTACGTCTTTACATCCGCGTGCGTCGGTCTGACAAACGCTACTTCTTCGCTGCACCCATCTGGAATAAAAACCACACTCTCCGCGGGATATGCGTCCATCCGTGGCCAGCCTGAGCACCATCCTGAGGGAATTTACTACTTCAGGTTCGCTCGCCAAGGCAAGCGGGGCTCGCATCCGGTGGGTCAAGACCCTGACCAAGCCCTCGCACCACTTCGCCGACAAGAGCACGATATGCAATCGATGGCCCTCGGGGGCGTCCTGCCTGAGCCCTCCGCAGACACCCGTCTCAGTGTGCCGATCTCAGTCGCTGTCGAGACCTACCTGTCGGAAGTGCGCCGATTCCGCGCGAGGAAGACGATGGCCGCCTGTGAACACATGTTGCGTCTGTTTGCTGAACTCTGTCCAAAAAAGCCCATTCAGGCGATCAGCCGTCACGATCTCCTAGACCCTATGAGCGCTCTGAAAGGGCGTGATCTCAGTCCGCGGACAATTCACAACCACATCGCCCGGATCAATACACTGCTGCGTTCCTATAAGGTGACTGGACTCCTCTCCGCAGCGACAAGCCAACCTACGACGAGAAAGCACCTGACGCATACAACGCTGATCAACTTCGAGTGCTGTTAGGAGTAGGGATAGTCTGGCGTTTCCTTCCCACCTTCCCGGATCACGCTCGTCCTACAATCGAGTCATTTTTGCTAGGAGTCTTGCGGGTTTTCTCCCGAAGAGTCGCCTTCTCGCGCCGGTGATTGGTGGAGAGCGCCTGACTCTTGAGGCGGGAGAGTATGCGGTCGTTCGTCATTGGAATATGAGTGACGGAGCCGCACCTGCGAGTCGGTTCATACCGCCGGGCGCCAATGTAACATGCTCGCGATATTCATTCCTCCCCGCAAAGCTACTGGGGAGCTGCTGCCTTCTCGCTCTCCTGAACCGATTTGTTCTGCTCCTTCGTAGCGTCCGCTCGGTGCTTGGCTGCCTTGGCTTCAGCCTTTGCTGCTTTCTCTTGATGCTTCTGTTGCTCACGTTGTTTCTTCATGTCCGATTTGGACATGGCGGACGAAGTGGTGTCCGTTGTTCTAGTGGTCGTCGTCGTCTGAGTTGTTTGCGGGGTCGGAGATTGCTGAGCATCCGCACCCAGGTAGCCGGAGATGGCTAAGGCTGCTACAGATAACCGAAACAGTTGCGGCATCATATTTGTTGCTCCTTCGGCAAGACCGAATCCGTGGTCGCTTCGCGCCTGCATAGGTGTGATGAGAGGAAGTCTCATCAAGTTGCGACATGTCAGGACAGATAAGCAAAAACCAGAGATCTTCGGCAGTGCAGCCGTCTTTGATTCTACCTGCCAGATTACGGCGCCGGATGCTCTGCAGGAAGGCTGAGCGGCATCTGATCGGGGAGATCGAGATACGCCCCGGAAAAGACCAGTCCGCGCTGTATCGGAAGAACAATCTCAACGTCGTTATCTTCGCCAGGCTTCACTTCGCCGTCCAGGTCTACGAAAAAGCATCGTGTAAACCCTTCTTTGCCGCCTCGCAGCCCGGGCACAACCTGGAAGGAATGAAGTGTCTTGTAAACGCCGTTGACCTTTACGCCTCCAGCAGACGCGCCTCCGGTTTGCCCAAAATCGCTAGTGCCGCCAGTTGACGTCTTGCTGACATTTAGCAGGTCATTGGGAACGAAGTTCGCCATGGAAGTCTCGGTTTCATCTTGCACCTGAAAGACGAGATAGGCCTTGTCATAGGCCCACGGCTCTTTCGACCAAACGCTGTCGGCAACGGATCGACTCAGATCAGAAGCCCTACCCTCTGGATACTTGAAGGTAGCCTTAAGCGTCACGGTATCAGGAGTGCTACTTACCCGAGTCCATTTGCCTACATATCGGCTCGGCACCTGCGGATCCGAGGCTTCCTGCGGCGGTGTAGCTTTCTCCGATGCTGAAGCGGCCGGAGCTATCCAGAGAATGCGGATCTGCTTGGCTGGAACAGTCACTGTTAGCTTTCCGCCCTGCACATAGTTGCCGTGATGGGGACCTTTGACGTCGGCGGAGCCCGGGTATACATCACTGACTCGGAACTGAGCCGAATCTGCGCCGTCCAGCTTCAGTTCAAGTTCCGCGGTTTCTGGAACGGCGTCAGAATTAATCAGGAAGACGAAACCACGATCGGATCGAATGTGGGCAAAGCCGTCGAGTGATCCTAGATCGCCTCTCCATTGATCCGCATGGTGAACCGATCGATCAAATAGCCTGTCGACCTCTTTGAAATACTCCTTGTTTGCCTTCGCCCAGCTTAGCCACTTGTTCGCAAACTCACTCTCCGTATCGGGCATTTCCGGAGGGATGTCATTGAAGGTGACTTGCGCAGACATTGCCAGCCCGCTGAGGAGTGAATAGCGGAACCCGGCGCGGTCGTGGTTGAAGGTCTGATCATGCGCATAGTGATCCACGATATTCAGCAGCCTGAACGACGGCCTAAGATACAGAGTATGCAGGTCCCAGAAGTAATTGCGATTCAACTCGCCATAGAGACGGTCTGTGTGGATGTCGGCCGACACTGCCGGGTAATGGTCGTACCCATAAGCGTTTTGACCTCCGACAATCACGCCGTACGACCGGCTATCGGCGTAACGGACATACTGAGGATTGGTCATGCCGCCATCCGCGCCAAGCATGATGCCAGGGCTTGCGTCATGAAGCTCCCGTCCAAATTGCAAAGCCTGCTGTCCCTGTGCGTAGATCGAGTACTTGCCCGTAAGCTTACCTGGCTGTGTGCCGTCGCAAGGCCATATCTCTAGGAAGTCTCCCCAATGCATTGCCTTTAACTGGTACTTCTTCACAAGCGCGACTGCAGCCGCTCTTCTACCCTGCGATTCCGGCGATAGCTTACATGGAGACGGAGCGACGGGAGGGCCTCCCCAATTCGCGTTTGATCCCCAGTCATACCAAAAACCGGTTCCAACACCATGCCTAGTAGCTAGGTCGACCCACCTCTTGATCACAGTGTCAGGCTGGGCCAGCGCGACTTGAAGGGGCTCATAGGTATCCATGTACTTGATACCGATCTTCTGAGCGACTTCGAATCGTTTCTCCGCTCTTTGTGGGAAGTCGAGCATCTCGCGCAAGCCGAAGTTCCCCGCCCAGCCCTCGGAGTAGACGTCGGGCCATCCTTCAGATATTGGGGAGACATGAGCATGGTACTCGGTTATCCACTCGCGAATCCCGAGATCCCAGCCGCCGATTTGTTCACCGCGATTCTCGTAGATGCCGACAACTGCTTTCTCTGTGTCCACTGATTTGCCGGGGAGGATAGTGGCTGCCGGGTAATAAGTCAGCGTATCCCCCACATGATCCCAGTAAACAGTTTCAAGGCAGGAGAAGAATCCGCCTTTACCCATTCGATAGATCGGATAAGTCAGTTCAGGGCCAGCGACGAGGTTTAAGGTCCTAGGCATCCCCAAAGAGGAAAGCGTCACATCCATCGCCTTCATCTCACGGGTGGTCTTGTTTGTAACCGTCAGCCACTTATGAAAAAAGTGGTCCTCTTTGCCCAATTCATAATGGACCGCGACATCGCCGTCCCTGGAAGTTAGGTGGACTCTGAGTCGCGCGACATCTCGCGTTGACTCCGAGGTGTTCACATCGCTGACCCGAAACTGGTCTGGGGAAAGCTCACCCTCACTCGTTTTTATGAGGAAGGTCTTTGAGGACGGAAGAGAAACCTGCTCCCCAGTGACCAAATTGGTGAGACGGTTCTCCTTTAGCGAACCGTTTGCGGAAATTGCCAGCTCCAGAAATCCGTTTGAAAGGCGAAACTCATGAGGCCCTTGTTCCTGGACAGCAGCACGCTGCTGGGCCCACTTGGTTTCTGTAACGATCAGGGTTGGACGAAGAGTATCGCGGAATATCTTAGGTTGCTTGGGCTCAACAATGGTAGGACCCACCCGGTCAGAGTTCGCGTCCCCTCCCAAGGCTTCGTTATAATTCGGGTGGTCCATGTAGCTGTTCTTAACCATCGGTCCGATTGTGCCGGCAGGCGATGATATGGGTTGGAATGGCGCCTCCGAGTAGACCTCCAGCTCTGAAACGTAGATGCCTAAGAGATCCGGGAACCGGCGCGACTCAGGATCCGGCGGTTCGACAAACAACAAGCGAATACGGGTTGTGTTTACCGGCTCGAAGGTGTAGCGGACTCCGCTCGTTTCCTCTCCGTAGATCTGGTGTTCGACCGTTGCCCACTTACCGTCGGCCCAGTACTGCAGTTCTGTGGATTCCTGGGTGCGTGCCACACCAGGGCTGGGAACCATGCGACCGTCGACATAGCGAACAACGACCGCGGAAACCTTCTGCGGCACGCTCCATTCCACTCCAATATCGGCAGGCAGGTTGACGGACTGCGCCGTCCAGTAGGTACGTACGCTGCCGTCATTGACCCGCGAGGGCTCATGCTCCGGAACAACTTGCACCCCTGGCTCCCACGACTGCGCATGGGCGCCCGCTGCTTGCAGTGCGAGGTTCTGTGCCGATGCGTCAAGACCGAGGCGGAACCCTCCTCCGAGAAGGAACCATAGTGCGATCAGGGCAGTTGCTCTGCTATGGAGGAAAAAGGCGGTTCTAGATCTCATCTCAGGTGTAACTCCTATTCTTCTTCACACGTGGCACAGGCGGCTTGACACTTATCGTGTCACGGCTATCTGCGGATTGACTCATACTTCGGGGTCTCTAGACTGCCGCGCTCAAGTTGTCACCTCATACCCGGAGATCAGTGAATGTTAGGTGGTGCTCTATGCCGAGGACGTTCGTGAGGGCTATGCTGGGCCACGGTTTGTCCCTCGGACTGATCAGAACTAGTGCCCCCTGTGATGCCCGCGCGATGGCTACGCCTTGGTTGGCCGTAAGCAACTGCAAAACTAGCACTACCACTCGTCTGTCGAATCAATCCTCGGTACGTGGCAGCACGCAAGGCTCATGCCGAACGAACGGGCTTGCCCATCGCACTTTGAAGAGGTACCTTCCTTTCGCAATGAGCAACCCTCCTTCAAGGTGCTATTGCCAATTCGTGCGACCACGCACCGGCGGGAAGTTCAATCTTTATCGGTTCTGCGGAACTAGGCGGCCGTCTTAAAGAGTAAGGTTTTCCATCGACGGCGATGCGAGCCTGAGTAGTGTTCAATCGTTGCCGAACTGCGTCAGAGGTCCACAATTGCCAGGAGGAAGAATGGCTGGCAAAGTACGCGCAGTAATGAGGATCGTGAGCAAAGCCTATGCGCAGATCCCCGTCTCGCAGGGACCCATCGATGGCAGTATGCAGGATCGCGACATATTGATTAGTGCCGAGCGCGTGGTAATCACCCGGCAATGCTGTCAGAATCTTCTCAATGAAATTGTGGTCGAGCGAAACGTCCCGGTCGTGGAAGGTGAGCAGCACCGGCCCATCGGGGTGAGCACTCCATCGACTAGGAACAAACGCAGCGAGCGAGTCGTAGCTAGTCTCTTCGCTAGGTATGACACCTGCCATGTCGAGCACAAGTTCCTGATCCAGATAGAAAGCATCGGGTCCGCCGTGGAATATTCCGAACCCAAGCCTCGCTGCCAGAGCGGCCGTGTGCGTGAACTGAGAGTGAGACCAGATGTTGTTGCCTGGCTTGATTTCAAGCGGCTGCCTGCCAAAGTCCAGCCTTAGTGCTGCAAGCGACTGTTTCATGTGGAAGACTTGTGTAGCTGCTGGAATATCTTTGCCACGCCGCTGATCCCAAAACTCCGCGTACCAACCCAGCACCGAGCCCTCTCCCGAAGGATTTGCTGTCCACCATGGCCCGGGCGCAGACTCTAAATCAGGTTGCATGTGACTCCAACCGTGGCTTTCGATATCGAGAATGCCCGCATCGGCGCCAGCGATTAAACCGCGTCGCGTGGAAGCATAATCTTGCGAAAACCCGTAACTATCGCGGAACTTTTGCCCCCATGGCGATAAGATCCGTTTCGAGTGTCGATCGACAAAACCGGAATTCACCTCCACGCTGGCTGTGAAGTGATGGCGCTTCAATGGGAGAATTAGATCGCGTTGCAGCGCCTCCTCATTGGGCTCCTGATCGTGCCAGTAAGAAAGGAAACCCTTGTCCGACGTTCCCCAATCGTCTAACTCCAACGTAATAGCGTGGGCGTAGTCCACATCTGGCGTAACCACAAAGCCCAGATCCAACACTAAAGATTGGAATAGCAGATCCCTCCAGAATGCGCTGCTGGTAAAGAGCGCAGGACCTGGAATCCCTAACCACACTGCCGCGTTGCTTTCATCCAATGGATGAACCGTTACAACCGGATGCGAGCCTTGTTCCACCAGAGTCTTTGCGGTTGAAGGTAAGACGGAAAGAGTTTCGGCAACAAACCCCTGAATGGGCAATTCAACCTTGTGTGAGTCCGAGTCGCGCAAGAGGAAATGAGGTTGGGTGATGCGAAGGGGATCCGATGACGTATACGACTCCAGGAACTTCTGGCCGGCTATGCGTTCGAGCACGGGATCGAGAAGCCGGGAATGAATGGCGATGAACCCGGTTCCCGCGTGAGTCGCTTCTTCCAGCGAGTCTAGATTTTGACCTTCATAAGAATCCAAGTCGGCCATCCATAAGATCGCGCCATAGCGCACCACTCCTGATGTCTGAAACAAATAGGACGCATCAAGACGTTGCTGATCCAATCGCAAAATATCGAAGGGAATGGACCATGCTTTAAGCAGCGCAGCCAAGGGCTGGAACGAGTCGACTTCGCGGCCGACCACGTTGCTCATCGGATCGCCCCACTGTTCGACAACAAGTAAGACACGGTACGGTTTGTCAGCCACCATCTGATCAGTGGCGGCAGTGACTACGCAAAAGGATGTTCTGGGCGCTCCAAAAAAAAGGACACCGGTAATAAACAGTGAGCATAAGCGCCGAGATAGTCTGTGCCCTGTAGCTTTCAAGTACTTCACGTGGATCCGATCATTACAAAGCATCGACTCTCCTGTTGTCTAAATCGAGCCCCTGCCTGTTACGTATGGCGCTTGCCGAGACCTCGAGGGCCTCGCTCGAAGACTGGATATTAGCATGCTGCAGCGAGCCTTCTTCCGTTGGTCACTCCCATTGCTGTACGTTATAGTCCAGCATCTTGGACGCCATTCGTCCGCACGCCGGCTCACCCATCGACACCTTACCTCGCCGAGGGATATTTCAGAAACGCTGCTCGTTGATGCAAGAGTGTAAATCCCTAGGAATGACTAAACTTTGTTCAGAGCTGAGCATGCGGCTCAGGACTCTCACACCGTTGGCGATCTTTAGTCCTGGCCTTCTATGCTGCTGTACTTTTCAATCATCAGGCTGGAGTGATAAGAGCTCCCCTCGTGGACGGAAGCGACAAATCGGCATTGATCGGTTGGACAGGAGGAATGCGGATTTGGCGGTCCAGCAGAATGGACGGAAACCCGCTCTGCCCGGAGAAGTTCATTGACGAGTGTTATGGACCAACGCAGTATTTCGGGTAGACGGCTGCTGGTGAGTCCAAAATCACCCGACCGTATTCGCCAACGGAACTGCAAGTAGCAGCTTACGCCTTTACCTTTAGTGGACCCATCGAGGTATCTCATGACGGAGGCTATCGAAGCTCTCCACCCGGATTCGGTTGAACTATCTGAAGCAGGCACAACGTTGCGGAATGAACAGGCGCCGCCAGTGTCTAAACGCCTGGTTTCCCTGGATGTATTTCGTGGGTGGACGATGTTCTGGATTGTTGGTGGTGCCGCTATCCTAGATAGCCTGCAGCACCTAAGCCCGAATCCCGTGTTGAATGCCATTATTTACGAACTTACCCATACGGAGTGGCGTGGCTTGCGGTTTGAGGATTGCATCTGGCCTTCCTTCATGTTGATGACCGGGATGTCACTGCCATTCTCATACGCAAAGCGTTCTCTCATACAGTCCCATGCGGAGATTACCGTTCGCGTGTTGCAAAGGTTTGCGGTTCTATTCCTGCTGGGATCATTGCGCGAATCCATCTCATTTCATCATCCATACCTGGTTGAGTTAAGCAGCGCATTGCAGCCAATCGCGATTGCTTATCTGGCTGCATTCTTGCTTATCAGAAGATCATGGAAGACCCAGGCCGCAGTGGCCATTTCGATCCTGGTTGGCTACGCCGTGTTATTGGCCTTCGTGTCCGCTCCAGGCGTGCCCGCGGGCAGCTATGCCTATGACAGAAATCTTGTTCTGTGGACCGACCTCGCGACGGTTGGCCGCGTGCTGCCGGAGCACTGGGGCACTGTGATCTGTACCATCCCGACTATTGCCACGACCATTCTCGGGCTGCTCTTGGGGCGTTTGCTCATGAGTGGCCGAAGTGCCACCTTCAAGATGAGGATAATCGCTGCTGTCGGGGTGGTTGCGGTTGCTCTCGGATTCGCTCTCAACCCGGTTATTCCTATTGTCATGAAAATGTGGACTACTTCTTATGGTCTTGCGTCCGCGGGATGGGCTTGCCTCATGTTCCTCGCGTTCTATTGGATTGTTGATGTAAGAGGCTGGAAGCGCTGGGGCTTTCCCTTTGTGGTCATCGGGATGAATGCAGTCGCCATTTATATGTCGCAGAGCATTGTGCCTTGGGCGAGCATAGTCAGTATCTTCACGTCTTCGGGGACGAGGCTCTTCGGGTCCTTCACACCCTTCGTGCTTGCGATTTGCACCATGACGCTGGAGTGGCTTGTCCTCTACTGGATGTACAAGAAAAAAATCTTTCTCACCGCGTAGCGAACCCGGTCCGTTTCTTAAAGAGTGCCAAGACACCGCTTCGTTCTATAGAGGAGGAAACGCCCGCGATGCCTCAGCGTTCGTCTCAACATAAGAATAGGTGAGTCGATCCATCTTCTAAGTAACATCAGTGCCGCGAGGATACAGATGAAAGAGAATAGGCTCTTGCTTCGAGTAACCTTGGGAAGCAGCTTGTCGCCAGCATTGATAGTACTCGTACTGGCTTGTGCTTCCTTGACCGCCTTAGGGCAGCGAATTACTGGCGGGATAAGCGGCACAATCACTGACTCCACCGGAGCCGCCGTCCCAGACGCTTCGATTGCAGCTACCAACCTGAGCACAGGCGTCGTTACCAAGACGAGCGGAAACTCCGTCGGGCATTATGCCTTTCAGTCTCTGCCCGTTGGGCAGTATTTGCTGACTGCTGTCAAAGCCGGGTTCAATTCCACTGTGTTCTCTGGAATATCGTTGGATGTCGATCAGCAGGTGACCGTAGATCTGGTCATGAAGGTGGGAAGTACCAGCGAGACAATTACCGTACAGGAGGCAACTCCGCAGGTTGACCCAACCAGCGCGAGCCTGGGCACCACCGTGAGCGAGGACGCCATACAACGGCTACCCCTCAATCTGCGTGAGGTCGGATCATTGGCGCTCCTGGTGCCAGGCACCGTGAACACCACCGGACAATCGCTCACCAGTGCCACAGGTAACGGCTCAGGATTCAACGATTCGAGCTACAGCGGGGCTGGCGGCGGGTCGGGTAGCAATCTTTTATTGATCGACGGGATGCTCTCCAGGGCGCTCAACAACGCAGCCTTCGCTCTCGAGCCCTGGCCGGAGATGGTGCAGGAATTCAAGATCCAGAACAATATCTATGACGCCGCATTCGGTCTCACCGCCGGAACCACGATGAACCTCATCACCAGCTCCGGAACCAATAAGTTGCATGGCGCGGTGTGGGAATACCTTCGTAACCAGGCCTTCGATGCACGGAACTACTTTGCTGTGACAAACCCTGAATATAACCGGCATCAATTCGGAGCGTCGATCGGAGGCCCCATCTTACGTGAGAAGCTTTTCTACTTTGCGAGCTATGAGGGTTTGCGTCTAAAGCAGGGTCAAACCGTAAGTTCTGTCGTCCCCACGATGGCAGAGAGATCTGGCGACTTCAGCTCTTTCCTGACCGGGACAACAGCAAACCTATGTACTTCCAGTGGTACTGCGGCGCCCAACGCGTTGAACTTCGACACCGGACAATTGTTCGCTCCGGGCTCGGAATACACATACACCTGTCCAGCCGCCCCTGACGGCTCCAGCCGACCCACAGCCGTGCTGGCTGGAACCCCAATTCCCGGAAACATCATCGGAGCCATCGATCCTGTCGCGCAGAAGGTACTGGCTCTGTTCCCGGCGCCCAACTCCCCAGCGGCCGCCAACTATGTGAACGAAAACCCGGAGACACGGCAGGATAACGAAGTAGATGGACGCGTCGACTACACTCTAAACGACAGAGATACGTTCTTCGCGCGTTATCTCATCGGAATCACGAACCAGTTGTTCCCAGGGAACTTCAATCCATTCTCTCAATTGCAGCATTTCAACGGACAGAATGTGGGTGTGGGTTTAACGCACATCTTCACTAAGTCCCTCATCAACAACGTTACGCTCGGTTACCAGCGAGACTACTTACACTTGTCCTGCGGCAGTTGCCCCCGTTCTCCGGGAACCTTGGGAGACTTTGGCGTCCTTGGATTGACAGCTTCGTCCCCGAGTGTTGAGGAATATCCAAACATAACATTCACGAACTTCGCCACGTGGGGCGATGGCTTTCCAGGTTACTTTCCCGATGTTGTTCCCGATTCGTTGGAAAAGCTTGGTGACACGCTGAGCGATGTGCTTGGTCGGCATACTCTTTCGTTTGGAGGGGATATACAGAGTTGGCAAACAAGCGGGATTCAGGATCCGGTGCAACTCAACGGCCTGGTTCAATTCAATGGAGAATTTTCCTCTCTGGCGGGCGAAATTGGGAATGTCAGCGGTGTCTCAGATCTAGCTGATATGGAGTTAGGGTATCCATCTGGCGGTTCATACACCAAGAATCCAATCGTGAATCACCTTGTCGGCGGAAGGTGGTTCAGTTTATTCGTTCAAGACAACATCAACGTGACTCAAAACCTATCCGTCAATGTCGGTCTTCGGTGGGAGTACAGGCGACAGCCGATGGATAAAAACAACCAGATTGCCGCATTTTTCCCACTATCAAATAGCTACACTCCTGGGGACGCTCTCTTGCTCACCGCGCTTCCTGATGCTGCTAACGATGCGCTGTGCTCGAGTGCGTATTTCATCTCTGCGACTGGCGAATGCCTGGTGATGAGTTCTAGCATGCGTCGGGCAAAAGGACTTACAGGGAACAAGGTCCGCCAAGTGAGCTATGGCCCTGGCCTCGGTGACTTCGAACCTCGTCTTGGCATATCGTGGCGTCCCAGTAAGTCGGACAAGTTGATATTCCATGTTGGGGCGGGTATCTTCGACGACCTACCCGATACCAACGTTATGGGATCCTTTGCCAATAACAATCCTGTCTTTACCCAAACACGGGTTTACAACACCGCGTTTGGTTCACCCCCTCCGACAGCCAATGCAAACGCAATCACCACCGAAAACATTTTCGTGAACTCGGTAGCTGCAGGTCTTTCCGGTGTTACCTCAGAATTCATGCCCAGCCCGTTCTACCATGCGCCGACTGTGTACCAGTGGAGCATGAGCGTCCAGTCGCAACTATCTCAGGATTGGGCGCTCGAGCTAGCTTACATCGGCAATCGTGGTGTCCACCTGGACTTCATCCATGAGGGAACAGGAAACCAGGCAGCACCAGGAGTGGGGGACCTGCAGCCGCGGCGCGTGTGGCCAGACTTCAACACCATGTACTATGACACTTATAACCGTCACTCGAACTACAACGCTTTGACCGCGAAACTGACGAAGAGAGTGTCCAGCGGATTGTGGGCCCTTGTGTCGTATAGCTTCGCCAAAAATGTCAACGACAATGACGGAGATGATGACGGCCAGGCATCCTTTAATCAGAACGATAACAATCCTCGTACGGACTACGGTCCCGCCGGCTTTGATGTTGCACAGACGCTGGTTGCGAGCACAACCTACGATCTTCCGTTCGGCAGAGGAATGCGCTTTCTCGATGCAGGGGGTCTGACAAACGCCGTTGTGGGCGGATGGAACGTCAATGCTATTGTCACCGCGCGCGGCGGGTTTCCATTTACTGTGACGTCCAGTCAGGATTACTCGAACTCAGGGTCGTCCTCACCCAGGCCTGACAGATCTTGCAAGGGAACTGGATCGAAATCAATTACCAACTGGTTCAATCTTAATTGCTTCTCCACCGCATCATTGGCCCAGGCTCTTGCGAACGGGGCCCCAAGGTTTGGGAACTCCGGGCGCGACATCCTTTTTGGGCCAGGCCTTCAGGATTGGGATGTTTCCCTGGACAAGAAAACCAAACTCAGGGATCATCTCGACGTGGACTTTAGTGCCGGATTCTTCAACCTCTTCAATCATCCTAACTTTGGCAACCCGAACGCAGTGCTCGGAAGCGGGATAGCGGGTCAGGTGACAAATGCTGCCGCTCCCAGGGATGTCCAATTAGGCCTGAAAGTTGCATTCTAAGTGGGAGGTACATCGAAGGGCCACATCTCCTGGTTGGCTTCATGTTCGAGGTTGTGGGAGTGCCATTGAGCTGCCCACTCCAGCTAGTCCAAGTAGTTGAGAGCTCCCAAGTTTGAGGGTAGCTGCGACTTAGGCTCGTAGCCGCCCTTCACCTTGCGTAATTCCTCCGTGAAGCCCGACTAGATCGATAAAATGCACGCCCAAACTGCCGATCGCGCGTGACCTGCCCCCTTCGATTAGTCCAGAGAAATGAGAGTATCCGGTTTCAGTTTAGCTGCTGAGTTATCTCGCAGCCGTAGTCGGGGCTGTGCGGATGTGGAAAGCGCTGTTTGCTTTCCACATCTGCACAGCCCATTGCGTCTCTAAACTCCTGCGGCGTCCTGTAGCTCAGCGAGCTATGTGGACGCACTTGGTTGTAATCGATCCTCCAAGATTCGATCGTCTCTCTTGCATCGTCCAGGGTCAGGAACCAGTGTTCGTTCAGGCATTCCTCGCGGAACTTGCCGTGGAACGATTCGATATAGCCGTTCTCCATCGGCCTGCCGGGAGTGATAAAGTGCAGCTTCACCTTGTGCTCGTATGCCCACTGATCCATCGCCTTGGAAGTGAACTCCGTGCCATGGTCGATGACGATCTGCTCCGGCAACCCGCGCTCGATCCGCAGCTTCTCCAGCACCCGGATCACTCGCAGCGACGGCAGAGAGGTATCGACTTCGATGGCCAGCATCTCTCGTGTGTATGCGTCCTCGATCGAGAGCGTGCGCAGCTTCCGGCCCGTCGCCAGAGCGTCGTGCAGAAAGTCCATCGTCCAGGTCTCGTCCTGCCTGACCGGTGCGGCGAGCGGCACACGCGCCTGAGCGCCGATCCGATGGCGCCGCCTTTTCCTGCGTACGATCAGCTTCTCCTCCACATAGATCCGGTGTACCCGCTTGAGGTTCACCGCCCATCCCTCGCGTTGCAATAGCACGTGCAATCGCCGGTAACCCCAACGCCGCCGCTCCTCGGCCAACTCTCGCAGCCGGATGCGCAACCGCTCGTTGGCCTCCGCGTGCCTGCTCGCTCGCGGCTGGTAGCGCAACATCGCACGCAGCACTTGCATCTGCCCGCAGGCATGTCGTTCCGAACACTCTGTCGCGGTTCGAAACACTGCTACTGCCTCCCGCCTTGCCTGTGGGCCTACCACTTTTTTGATAACACCGCCTTGAAGCCGACGATGTCCAGTGCCTGTTCGGCGACTAACTGCTTGAGCTTGCGGTTCTCGTCCTCCAGCTGCCGCAGCCGCTGCGCATCGCTTACTTCCAGGCCACCGTACTTCGCCTTCCAGCGGTACAGCGTCTGTTGGCTGATGCCGTGCTTCCGGCACAGCTCCGGTGTCGAGAGCCCCGCCTCGGACTCCTTCAATATCCCCACGATCTGCTCTTCGGTATACCGGCTCTTCTTCATCCAAGCTCTCCTCATGGCCAGGGTTGGCCTTCATTATCGGAGAACTCTCACTATCCGTGGACTACTTGGAAGGATGCAGGTCACGCGTTCTCACCAGGCGCCGGCCGTGTCGTAAAGGAACATATAAAGAGCGCGATCCTGAATGACTTGCGCCCGGTCAGGCCGCTTGCCCCCTCTTGGGTGTTCACGCTCGGCTTACTGTATATGCGTGTTCGGCATGAATTGTATATCGACGCTACATAGAAGTGGATGTGTTCGCAGTCAACCCTTGTTCGACAAGGCCGACCAGAATCTAAAGTCCTTCTTCCGTCAAGTTGTTGGGCAGACCGTCCATACGTTGAGTGCGGCCCGGATAGGAGTCTGTGCCTGCGGACGCGGTCACCTTCACCGTTAGGCGTGCTGTCCACGTAGTGTTCGGTGCCATGCTGTTGTTTCCGTGGCAATCGGTTTTGCCTGTTCCCTGGTATGGTGGAGTCGCGCACGTGCTCGGCCCCCTGTTTGACCATTTTGTGACACTTTTTGGCGTTTGAGATTGATACAGGATCGAATCGGTATGATCCTGCCAAGCGGTCAAAGTCACTAAACGCCTGCTGGATGCGGGTGAAACGTAAGCGTACTGCGTTCCCCTCTGGTGATTGAAGTAGTGATGGGCTGAGGATGAGCTCATGGTTGATGGGGTAGTAAGTTCACGTCGAGTTCGCCGGTGGCGGCCGGTATCGGAGAAGCTGCAGATCGTGCAGTTGACGCGGGTGCCAGGCGCGAGCGTGGCGGAAGTGGCTCGGGCTCACGGCCTAAACTCGAACCAGTTATTCAAGTGGCGTCGTGCTTTCGAGCGCGGCGAACTTGTGGAGCGATGCGCAGCACTGATTCCGGTCACGGTGTCGAGTGCGGATGAGTCTGCGAGTAAGCGTGATGAAGCGCCACGAACATCCACTGCGGGCGCGATTCACGTTGAGATTCCAGGACGAGCCATGATCAGCGTTGAGCACGGTGCCGATCCGTTATTGGTGCGGTTGGTCTTCGAGAGCCTGGGCAAGTGATCCCGCTGCCAACAGGAACAAAGATTTGGATCGCCGCGGGCGTGACTGACATGCGCCGCGGCTTTGACGGCCTGAGTGCGCAGGTGCAGACCGTTCTCATGGAGCAGCCCTTCTCCGGACATGTCTTCGTGTTTCGCGGGCGCAGGGGCGACATCATAAAACTTCTTTGGTGGGATGGCGATGGTCTTTGCCTGTTTGCCAAGCGCCTCGAGCGCGGCCGATTCATTTGGCCGAAGGCCGACAGCGGAAGCGTGCGGCTCAGTCGCGCACAGCTCTCGATGCTGCTCGAAGGCATCGACTGGAGAAGAGTGGAGCGGACGTGGACGCCGGAAGTTGCAGTGTGATGATCATCGTGATTCCCCTGTATTGATGCGGGTTTTGTGGATGCATTCGTATTCGGCCGATGGCATACTGCGTCCATGGATCGCGCTTCGCTCAAGGATCTGGACACGCTTGATCGCGATGCACTTCTGGCGCTGGTCCAAGCCCATCAAGAGGAACTCGCAGCCCAGCAGGGCGAGCTTCGATCACTTCAGGTCGAACTCGAGTCGCAGCGCCAGACAGTCTCCCAACAAGCCGACGAACTCCGCACGCGAAGCGAACGCATCGAGCACATGAAGCTGATGATCGAGAAGCTGCGGCATGTGATCTACGGCACGAAGAGCGAGAAGATCGTGCTCAAGCTGGAGCAACTCGAGTTCGCGCTCGAAGAAGAAGAGACAACACAGGCGGAGGCGGAAGCTGCGACGGAGCGCGTTTCGCCCGCACCAGCAGTGAAGACACGATCGGAGCGCAAGCCGCTGCCGGAACATCTCCGCCGCGAACTGGTGACACATCTTCCCGAGCGTGATTGCTGCCCTGATTGCGGCGGCGAGTTACGACACTTCGGTGACGATGTATCCGAGCAACTGGAGTACGTCCCGCATAGCTTCAGGGTCATCCGCCACGTACGGCCGAAGTTCACTTGTACAGGCTGCGACCGTGTAGTGGAAGCGCCTGCCCCATCACGGCCGATCGAACGTGGCCTTGCCGGACCTGGCCTGCTCGCGCATGTAATCGTCTCGAAGTTCGCTGATCATCTGCCCTTGTACAGGCAGTCGGAGATCTACGCTCGCCAGGGAGTTGTGATACCGCGTTCGACTTTGGCCGGCTGGGTCGGTGCGGCGAGCGATTTGCTCAGCCCGCTGGTGGACGCGATCGAGAAGCATGTTCTCGCCGGACGCAAGCTGCATGCCGACGATACACCGATGCCCGTCCTTTCTCCCGGCAGCGGCAAGACGCGGACGGGTCGCCTGTGGACCTACGTGCGCGACGACAGGCAGGCCGGCCGGCGAACCGACTGCGCCTGCTGTGTGGTTCGCATATTCCGCGGATCGCAAAGGCGAACATCCCCGGCAACATCTGAGGAACTTCAAGGGCGCTCTGCAGGCAGACGCCTATGCCGGATTTCATCATTTGTACGGCAACGATGTTTACGAGGCCGCCTGCTGGGCGCATGCACGGCGCAAGTTCCACGAAATCCATGTCATCCACGCCTCGCCTACTACGACAGCGGCCATGGCCAGGATTGGCGCGTTGTACGAGATCGAAGAGGAGATACGCGGCAAGCCTGCTGATCAGCGACTAAGCATCCGCCAGTCGCGGGCCAGGCCATTACTCGACGACTTGCAAAGTTGGATGGAGAAGGCGCTTCGCTCCCTGTCGTCGAAGAGCGAGACTGCAGGCGCGATCCGATACGCGCTCTCGCGGTGGCGCGCCCTCACGCGATACACCGAAGACGGATTGCTCGAGATCGATAACAGCGCGGCCGAACGGGCGCTGCGCGCGGTGGCTCTCGGACGAAAGAATTTCCTCTTCGCCGGATCCGATTGCGGCGGACAGCGGGCCGCAATCATGTACTCGCTCACCGGATCGGCGAAGCTCAACGGACTCGATCCGGAACTCTACCTGCGCACCGTACTGGCGAGGATCGCCGATCATCCCGTCAACCAGATCCAGGACCTTCTGCCCTGGAACCTCGCCGCCTCACTCCTTACCCACTCTTCGCAGGCCGCTTAGACACACTCAACAGGTGCCCACCAAAAAAGTAGCTGTTGAAAAACTCGATACTGTTCTCCAATTGAAGCGGAGGTTTTGGTTGTGGTGTGCGGGACCTTCACGCATGATGGCGATGTCAGTGCGGGAGGCTCAACATGATGGGTCAGCAATGCCGATCAGAGTCGCTCTTCTACTATTTTCGAATCGAGGACCACGTGCCCGAGGATCATCTTCTTCGCGCGATCGACCGGTACGTGAATTTCGATTTTGTCCGTGAGAAACTGAAGCCATTCTATAGCGAGACTGGACGGCCATCCATCGATCCGGAACGGCTGCTACGGATTCTGCTCATCGGATACCTTTACGGCGTCACCAGTGAGCGCAAGTTGATTGAGGAACTTCGTATGCATCTCGCGTGGCGCTGGTTCACGGGCCTAACGTTCGATCAGGAAGTTCCGCATCACTCGACCTTTTCCAAGAACCGGCACGGCCGGTTTCAGGAATCGAAGATCTTCAAGGAACTATTCGAGCAAATTGTGCAGCGATGTGTCGCAAGTGGACTAGTCAAAGGGGATGATCTGTCTGTTGACGGCAGTTTCATCCAAGCTGACGCGAATAACGGTAGTCGTATACCGCGCGAGCAACTCAGAGAAATGGCAGAGGTGAATCGCAATGTACGGCAGTATTTAGATGATTTGCAGCGCGAAAATCCGGTGGAGTCCGAACCGCATCAACAAGACAAGGTCTCAACCACGGATCCCGACGCAGCCTACTTCAGCAAAGGCGACAAGGCTTCGAAGCTTGGATATTTCGACAACTATCTTATGGATAACGCAAGTTGTGTGATCGTCGGAGTTGAAGCAACCTTCGCAAGTTCGAGCCAGGAAGTTATCTCTGCCCGCACGATGCTCGCCGATTGCATAGAGAAGTTCGGGCTCGCTCCTAAAACGTTGGCCGCTGATGCAGGTTACGGCAAAGCAGATTTTCTCACGTGGCTTGAGAACAGAGGAATCACTCCCTACATCCCGCTGCGACTGCACTATCCATCGGGAAATCAACTGTACGGCCTGGATCGCTTCACTTATCAGCCTGAGACCAACTCCTTTGAATGTCCCGAAGGAAAGAGATTGAAGTACCGCGGAATCAAGCCGGCAACGAACAGAAGCCATATATACAGATCAACAGAAGCGCAGTGCCGTGACTGTTTGATAAAAGGAGAATGCACTTCCGGTAGATACAAACAACTCGTTATTCATGTGGACGAGGAAGTGCGGCAGCGAGCACGTGAGCGAAATAAAAAGCCAGACTACTTTCGCCACCAACGTAGCAGGAAAAAGATCGAAGCACTCTTCGGCGAGCTGAAGAATCGTATCAGTCTTCGCCGTGCTCGACTACGGAGGCTCAGGCATGTCCGCGAGCAGTTCCTTATGGCCGCCACAGCTCAGAACTTGAAGCGTCTGGTTCGATTTCTTGGAACGATGCCCGGGGGAACAAACTCCGCAATCAAATCCGCGTCGAGATCTCTTCGGCTGCTAGAACGTGCCGTATCGGGATCGCACTTCATCCGTCGACGCTCACTTCTTCAACAGCTACAAAACAAGCGGACACCTGTTGGCGCACTCTACATCCCTGTCAACAGGGACTCATCGCACGCTTACGGTGAAACGCTATATCTTGATGATTTGGATGAGCTAATAAGATTCGGCAAGGAGAATCCCACTGTCTCCGCCAGCCCCTGCTAGGGTATTCAAATTCAGCGTTTGCGCAAGTTTGTGGCACTTTGACACCGCAACCTCACGAACTGCTTCGGACACTCCGCTCAGCTGCATGCCAAGACAGTTACGCCACATAAGCCTGAAACATAACTCCACTTAAATCTGAAGCTACAGTTTTAATGGTCCGGCATCCAGATCTTTTTCAACCTGAACAGATGATCCGACTTCCATCCTTTGACGAAGAACTCAAAGCGGCGCTCACCGTCTCTCACAGGCGCCTTGGACCGTGCACAGACTGCTCCTGGCGAGGTTCTCAGAAGGTAGCCTTCACTCCAAGCTGGGCGGCGAAAGGTATGCCTACGGTAGTTCCAGGTCCAAAGAAGTCGCCCAACCCTCCAGCAGGTACACCTAGCTGCTTCAGGCTATGGATTGGCTGGGTTGCAGTGCAGTCGGACCTTGTACATACGTCGGTAACATTGCCGCTCTGCGCCTGGGCCGGAGGGACGGGCAGCGAGGCTACGTTGGTCACGTAGTTGGCACCTGGATTATTGCGGTTGAAGAGATTGAAGAACTCCACGAACGGCATAATCGTCCAGCGATCGCCCAATTTGATATTACGGCTGACGCGGAGATCAGTCTGAATATAGGGGGTGGCGCGAAATTCGTCTAGGGAAGTGGGTACACCGTTGACCGCGATGCGACCGCTATTGTCCGCAGTCGTGATGGTGAACGGGCGTGCGCTCTCCGCCTGAGACAGCCCGCTCACCTGAAAACCAGCCGGAGCCTGCCAAGCGCCCGCGATGACAAGGCGATGGCGAACATCCTCGCCGGACGGTCCGTAGTCACCGGGGCCGAAGGCATTGAGCGGGTCGCAGACACCGTTGACATAATCGAAGAGCTCTCCGAGCACGCAGCCCCATGTCCCGGCTCTTGAATACGTGTAGTTCGCGATCAGGTTCAAGCGACGAGTGACATTGCCTTGCAAATGCACTAGCACTCCGTCATAACTAGACCGGTTGTCGGAATGAAAGGCGTTGACGTCGGGAACGTAGGTCGCCTGGTCAGGATCGTCTGGCGACAGCTGTGGAGTAAGCAGATTTGTGCCGCCAGTGTAACTATAGGCTCGGTAACCATGGTTGCCCTGCTAGTGAATGTAGTCGGCACTCACTGACCAGTCCGCATTGAAAGCATGTTGAATGCCTCCGGAGGTGTGGATCGCGTAAGGGGTCTTGTAACCCGAAGCAATAATGTTGGCCACTCCGCCCTCCGCGTCGCCCGGCACGCATCCAGCATTTTCGAGGCCCCTCGGGTCTTGTATCGGATCGGCGCAGGGGCCGGGAGCGGCATTCACGGCCTGCAGTGCCGTCGACCACCCGGTCTGGGCTAGATCATTGAAGTACAACCCGAAGCCCCCACGGATCACTGTCTTCCCGTTTGCTCCAGGGGAATAAGCGAGGCCCAGCCGCGGTGCGAACTGTTTGCGGTCGTCATGCGAGGTGGAGGGGATCAGTGGAATACCCAATGCCGCCAGGGTGATATATCCATCGTCTCGCGCGAGCTTGCCCCCACGGACGCCGCTGTGGTCACGGTTGGCGCTCTGCAGGCAGGTACGAAGGAAAATGTTATTCCGGACGAGGCTACTATCAAGCTCAACGTTCGCACCTACGACGAGGACGTGCGAAAGCGAGTACTGGCCGCCATTGAGCGCATCGTCAAGGCAGAGGCGCAGGCGTCCGGGGCGCCTAAAGAGCCTGAGTTCAAGACGCTGGACCGCTACGCTCTCGTCAAGAACGATCCGGACGCGGTGAAGCGAGTCGGTAATGCCTTCCGCGAATATTTCTCAATCGAACGTGTCGAGTCCACTCAACCAACGGGGGCCAGCGAGGACTTCGGCTCCTTTGGAGCGGAGTGGGGCGCTCCTTCAGTCTTCTGGTTCGTGGGCGGTACCGACCCCGACCTTTACAAGAAAGCCAAAAGCGAGGGAACAATGAGCGAGATTCCCACAAACCACAATCCACGTTTCGCCCCGGTGATTCACCCCACGCTTGAGGCGGGCGTACAAGCAATGGTCGTAGCCGCAGGTGCATGGTTGGCAACATGAATGAGCTGCTAGAACATGGGAGACATCTTGCAGGGCCATTCCTCGTCGGATCGGACCTGCTCGGCACTTTTGTTTTCGCACTTGCAGGCGCTGCCGCAGGCGTAAAGAACAAGCTGGATCTCTTCGGATTGATCGTGCTCGCCTTTGTGACCGGAACCGCAGGTGGCATCGCCCGCGATCTCCTCATTGGCGCCATCCCACCCGCCTCCATTCACGACTGGCGCTATCTGGGAATTTGCGTTCTGGCCGGGTGGGTTGTGTTTCTGTGGTATCCGAAACTGGATGCACACCGTCGCCCCGTGCTTCTGCTGGACGCGGCAGGTCTTGCCCTGTTTGCCGTGACGGGCACACAGAAGTCGCTCGCTGCAGGTCTAAGCCCTCTCATGGCTCCGTTTCTGGGGATGTTGAGCGGTATCGGCGGCGGCATGCTTCGCGACATCCTGGTCAACGAAACGCCCGTCGTACTTCGAGCCGATCTCTACGCTGTGGCCGCGCTGGCCGCCGGCGCACTGGTGGTTGGGGGACATGTGCTGCACTTGGCTCCCCACCTTGGCATGGTTGCCGGTGTGCTCCTTTGCTTCTTTCTGAGACTGATGGCGATCTACCGTGGTTGGCACCTTCCGACCGCACCTACGCCGACGGCAATTTGAAGCCAGAACCGGCGCGTTTAGTGGTGTGCTTACCTCCGAAAGGGCCTATCGACATAAACTCGCCGAACCATACGAGTGTGAGTCCAGTGCAAGTCGGTTCATTTAAGAAGGGTATAAGAACGCCGGCAACTCAGAGGGAGTCTGTCACATCCTCCACTCCCTCCTTAGACGTACTCACGGTTGTTCTGAGCGGTTTTGGCTTCTGCGTCCAGTCCGAGGCGGCCGATGATCCTACAAGATCGGGTAGTCGAACAGTGTCTATCAAGGACTACTCTCGCAAAGTTCCTGTCTGCGTGATCTTCACCGAGTGAGCAAGAGATGTCAGCAGGTCGATGTCGAAATCCCGATACAGATCGAGGCAGAAAAGGTCGGCCGCGTCGCGGAAGGGAACTGGTTTTTCCAGGAGATATGACAGACTTTCCATGCCACCCTCAGTATGCAAAGTCTGGATCGCGCCCGGCTCCAGACCAGCAGCCACGAGTGCTACAACCTGGCTGCGAATTCCTTTGGTTTCCACCTCAATATCGTGAACGCTCCCCGCAGACCGAAGCCACTGAACGACGGAGAGAAGTTGCGCCGCCTCCAGTCCCAACGAACGTTCGCCGCTGCTGTCCACTAATACTTCCCAGTCGCTCGAGTCGGGAACGTCAGGCTTAGTGAATCCGGTAAAGAGAAGATCCAATGCGAGAACTCTGTTCCCTCTGCTTAGGCGATTAAAAACCTGTTGCCCCGCGGCTTTGAATCCCTCGTCGTTTAGAACTATGGTGACCGGCGCAGAATCAGGAGCATGATCTTCCTTCAGCCAGACTCCAGTTGCGCTGAGGCCATTCGAGAGGTCGAACCGATAAGACAGACTTTGGAAATCCAAACCCCTGGCATTAGCCATTCGGAACGCAGCTAGAACGTCGGCTTTCTGGTAACGAATCGCGGACTTCAACTGCTCCCGTGTGGCCTGCGCCCATTTCTCGCGCTCGCCTTCGTTCGTCGGCACTGGGGATCGCTGATTTTGGAGGGCCAGCTTTTTGGCCAGGCCCAGAATCGTCAAGTTATCGGGTGGTAGAGGAATCGAGAGCTCGCGCTGCGATCGAATTTCGCCATCGCTGAAGATCTCGGTCTCTGGTACAGGTAGATGGAAGTGAGCCGTGAAGAATCGATATGCCTGCAACCGGTTGTCTGCCTGATAATTGTGCAGGCCCGGATCCAGGTTCTCGTACCATCCAAGGTTCTGCTGCGCTCCATACAGCGCAAAGAAAGGCTTGACGTTGTCGTAGAGATAGGGCTTGACCAGAGGAGCGCGGAAGCAACAGCTATCGACCAGGTTGTGGATCAGCAACGTGGGCTTTGCCGCGCGCATCGCAATGAGTTCCGGATAGTCGAACCCTTGCATGAAGTCCGGAGCGTCTTCTTCGACCTCGTAGGTATCCTTCGGATTGGTGAGGTTGGATTCTCTCGACCCAAGCCCCGCCACCTCCACAGAGACAGCGATACGCGGATCGAGCGCGCCTAACACCGCGGTCTGCCATCCTCCTCCCGAGAGACCGGTCGCGCCGATGCGGGAGGAGTCCACCTCGGGCAAGGTCGTCAGGTAGTCAAGCCCGCGCTTCATCGCTAGATAAAAGAGTCCCAGCGCGTTTGATCCCACGAGGTCAAGGTCTGCGGCGAAGTCATGAGCATTCCCGGGCTGCGACAGATCGCCAAATTCCATCCAGCCAACATCCAGCGCAACCATCCCGAGCTTGGCGAAGTTGATGCATCGCTTCTGCTCATATTCCACCGCTGTGCCTTCGGGTTCATGACCGATGAAGTTCAGGATGGCTGGAATGCGACCGGCGATCTTCGTGGGCTCATACAACAGCGCCGTCGACATGAAACCCGGTATTACTTCGTACCGGAGCTTGCGAATCCGGTAGCCTTCCCCAGATTCGATCACGCCCATGTCCTCAAAATGAGGTGCCGCATCTATCCATTCCCGAGGCCAGCCATGGAATGCGATGTCGTTGAGAATATGTCCTCGCATCCGATCCACTTCCTGGGTCCATTGCTGCGCCGAGGATGCGCTCGGCAATGGTGGAATTTTATGTAACAAATACTGCTGCAATTGGTACTGCGTGACCGCCGGCGACTGCACCGGGCTGGCAAGCGCCTCCACTACGGAAGGAAGCATAGTGGTCTGTGCATAACCGTTCAGCGCGAGTATGAGTGTTCCAGCGCCGACGAACAGCCGCAATACACGATCTCTCATCTGGTCCACTCTGATCCTTTTTCGAGCAGGTCTTAGGCTCTCGACGGTAATTGCAACCCGACATGATTGCTGCCGATTCACAGCACTCTCTGTTTGACGAGGTCAATCTGCAAGTCGGAAACATGCCGCGATTTGCCCACAGAAAAGTCCTGCACATCCCGAAGGGAAAAGACCGGAGCTCGCAACGTTTTCGGTGTCTTGATGCGAAAAAAATCGGCGCCAGCCACCTGATCTATCCAGAAGATCGGGCGGGCATCGGCATTCAGGATTGCAACTTCGACGTTGGTCAATTCGATATTGCTGATATGCCGGAGGAAGAATCCACTCGCAGGAAGATAATCTCCAAACATATCCGGGTCAGGATAGGGATCATCCTTTTCCGCCTCGGGCGGGCGGAACGCGGCCATCTGTTCCGTACCGCCGCCGGCATGCTCAAAGTAAACGTCGTGAACTTTGATATTTTCGATTGGGTGCCCGGGGATCCCGCAGAAGATACCCCCTCCACCAAGTCGCGACACCGAGTTGTAACTCACGATATCCGACATGATGATTCCCCTCATTATTCCCACTGGCATCCCTGCCGGGCCCCGGTTCCGGAACCCTAATCGTAGAAACAAGGGCGCGTTCGTACAGTCGCGCATCGTAATGCCGCAGACTGTAACTCCTTCCACGATGGCGCCATCGGAACTCTCGAGCGCGAATCCTTTACTGCCGTCGAAGACACAATTCGAGATAGCAATGTTCCGAAATCCGCCGTTCGATTCAGTTCCGAGTTTGATGCTCCCGTTGAATTCTTTCGGGTAGTACGGGCGTGTGGCAGTGCGTTCGGCCATGCCTAGATCCGCCCAACGCTTCCAGCTTCCATCCAGCATTGTCCCCAACTGATAAGCGCCGGTTACATAGCAATTCGCAATCGTCACGTTCTCCGTGATGCGGGCATAGCCGAGCGCATAGGAACTCTTTGGGCAGATAGCATCATCCCAGGGCGAGTTAATGCTGCAGTTAGTGATGCGTACATTCCGGCAGCAATCAACATCAATGCCATCCCGATTCGTATCGATTAGCAGATTGTCGATCGTCAGGTTGTCGACTCCGGTTGCCAGAATGGCGAAGTGGCCGCCCTCGAGAACCGAGAAATCACGCAGGATCACATTTTGGCAGTTCTTCAGGCCCAATACCTTGTTTCCCATGCCGGCAGTCTCTGCGAGCGGTTGCTCATCCGCGCCTCGACTCAGTCCTTTGCCCCAGATCAGGCCCGTGCCGAGGATGGCGATGTTCCGTAACCCCTCGCCCCAGATCAGACTGTTGTGCCAGTGACTGTGACCGTAGTCCTGGTATTTGTCCCAGGGCACATTTGGCTCCGCCGGGTCATAGGCTCCACTCGTTCTGCCCTCGGTGGGAACGCTTGCCGCCAGGATCGTCGCCCCGGGCTCAAGATAAAGAACCACGTCGCTCTTGAGCCGAATGGAATAGGACAGGTACACGCCTGCAGGCACACGAACCATGCCTCCGCCCGAGCTGTTCGCAGCAGCAATCGCCTGGTTGATCGCCGTCGTGTCCAGAGTCTTTCCATCGCCGACGGCACCAAACGCGCGCACGTTAAATTCAGGAGGCATTCCATTCGCGTGCTCTGTGGATGCTGCCGCCTGCGCTCCCGGAGCGGTGACCGCGCCTAGTGCGTTGCTGGCGATGCCGAGGCCAGCCAGCTTGAGAAAATCTCTCCGATACGATTTGGATTCCGTCATCTCTCTCGCATAGTCGGTTCGTCTTTAGTTTAGGAATGTCTCTGAATGCAAGCAGCGAATCGAGGCGGAACACGGCTTCCTAAAAGGCAGCCTTGATTCCGAGCTGAAGCACTCTCGGCTGAGACGTTCCGTAAGAAGTGGGACCACCATACGCGTTCGATCCGGCTGTTCCCGTGATCTGGCCAAATCCGCCTTGGGCACCGTACGCTACTACGTTTCCTGGAAGTCCAAAGTTGACGTTGTTGAACGCATTGTAGAGTTCACCGCGAATCTGGACAGAAACCCGTTCACCGATCTTTGTGTTCTTGATCGCGGCCAAGTCAGTGTCGAAGAACCGTGGGCCACGCATCGCGTTCTTGCCCGTATTTCCAAAAGTGCCTATCGCATTCGGAGCAAAGTCCGCCGTGTTAAACCATTCCTGAATACTCTGGGAATGGGAGTGATGCGATAACCTAGCCTGTTTGATATCCGATATCCCATTCAAGTCCGCGCGGTCCGCTCCAGTTCCGCTGAAGGAATTGTCGTAGCCGCTGAAGATGGTGAAAGGACTGCCCGTTTGCCAACTCGCGATGGCTGTCAATTCCCATCCATTTAGAACCTTCCCGGCTGCGAGGGGCAGCCGAAATTGAGGAATTTGGTAGTCTCCATTTATTTTGAAGACCTTGCCTACGTCGTCTGCTGAAGGACCATAGTCAAAATGACGGCCGCACGTACAGGTATTCGTATAGAAGGGCGAACCTTGCGGCGCGAAATCGTCAAGAGCCTTTGACCACGCGAAGTTGGTGAGAATGGAAAACCCTTGCGCAAAGCGCCTCTCAAGGGTCAATTGACCAGCGTGGTAGTTGCTATTCACGCCGGAGTTGATCTCGCCGATCGAACCGTAGTTTGGGTACACACGGCGCTGCTGCGTGTTGGCTTCCGAAGATTGTCCAGGAATATAGATGGCCGGGTTCAACTGCAGGAGTCCGCTCTCCTGATCTCCAGTCCCGTACAGGCGATGAGCGCTATTACCCACATAGGCGGCTCGAACCAGCCAGTTAGTCCCTAGTGCGCGCTCGATTGTTAAATTCCAGGAAAGCACCATGGGCATGCGCAGATGGGGGTCTTGTATCTGTGAGAAGGAGATATTCGACGGAAAGGACGCGTTCGATCCTGGATTACGCGGACCAAACTGAGCGGGAAAGGGATTTGAAATGCCAGCGCTACCATAAGGATCTGCCAAGCTGACATCAGTAAGTGCAATTACCGGTGCAAATGGCGGCACTCCGACGATCTGCTGATACATAAGAGAGTTTGGAGGTTCGTAGTAGTATCCCGCTCCGCCACGCACACTCGTTTTGTTATCCCTCGTAGCTTGATAAGCGAAGCCCAGCCTTGGTCCTAAATTCTTGTAGTCCGCAAAAATGCCAGCCTCCGGACATCCTGGGTCATGGTGCGAGCCTCCGAAGATCAGGTCGGCGGGAGCGTTTGGATAACGCGCTGACCGCGCCGCGCCGGGCTCGAAACATGCCACGCGACCCATGCTGTCCTTCGACGGGATCCATGGATCCCAGCGCAGACCCATGCTGAGAGTGAGTCGCGGAACTGGCTTCCAGTCGTCCTGAACGAACGCGCTCCAATTGATTCCCGTGTAATTCAGGTACAGGCCACCTCCTTGGATGAAGTTAGAGACCACGCCGAGTTCGAAATCAGCTATGTTGTTGCCGGTGAGATTGTTGGTGAACTGGAACGTGCCGCCCTCCTGGAAGGTATTCGCCATCGGCTGTCTCAGGCGAACAGCCTCCGCCCCGAACTGCAGCACATGTTTCCCCTTCGTGAGGGTGGCTATCTCTCGTAGGGATTGGTCGCCCCGGTTCCAAACTCCATAGACCCCGCCGCCTTCACCAAAGCTGCCCCCGATAGTGAGATTGAGCGACCCGATATCTCCGCTGCCCTGCTTTGAAGGAACTGCCATTGCAACTCCGGCGTCGGCCATTGTGAACGGGTTGGCAGCGTAGGTGTGTCCGTCCAACATCGTGTATCCGTAGTAGCTGCTGAGGAGCAGATGCGGTGACACGGTATAAATGTCGATCAGGCTTATATTTCTGTCCCTGAGCGTCTCTGCGCTGCCGGTCATCTTGAGATAGTTCCCCGCTGGGGGAGTAACTAAGGGCTGGATGTATTGGTGCTGGAAGTAATGGCCGCTTATTCGGTGTTTGCCTGTCTCATAGTCAATCTTGGCCAGAAACTCATTTGTATTTTCAACAGTTGGCTCGCCGTTGTATGTAACCGTGTTTTTCGGCCCGTTGGGTAAAGGAATGTTCTTCAAGATATACGCCGCAATTGGACTGACTGGGATCTGATTATTGACGAATGGCGCGCCAGTCACTGGATCAGCCAGTTGTGTTCCCGGAAGCAATTCAGAAAAATCTCCATTTCGTTCGGCCGCGCTCGGCACAAAACTAATCAGACCATTATTGGTCGCGCTGAATCGCGTTCCCTGATAGCTGGCAAAATAGAAGAGGCGCTTCTTCAGAATCGGGCCCCCCAGGTCTCCGCCAAACTGATTCTGGTTAAGAGGGCTGACCGAACTCGCGAAGTAGTTCCGAGCGTCAAAGCGCGAGTTCCTGTAGAACTCGAATGCATCGCCGTGAATCGTGTTCGCTCCCGACTTGAGGCTGACGTTGACTACGCCTCCGATAGCGTCCCCATAGATCGCGCTCATGTTGTCGGTCATTACGTTGAAATCCTGAATGGCATCCGGATTGGGAAAAGGCAGATTTGTGTTGATATAAGTGTCGTTATAGTTCGCTCCGTCCAACTGATAGCTCACGCCATTCGCACCCGCGCCGTTGATCTTGGCGTATTGCTGGTCAGGGAAGACACCGCCCTCGCAATTGGCAGCGCAGTAGTTCGCTGTGACGTTCGCCGCGCCGGGCACCAGGAAAACCAACTGCTGAGCGTAGCGGCCATTCAACGGCAGTCTAGCCACTTCACGCCCACTGATCAACTGTGTGAGAGTGGGAGAGTCGCTGGTCACGAGAGAGGCATCCGCTGTAACCATAACGTTCTGTTGCACCGATCCCACCAGCAGGCGAACTGGGACCGTGACAGACTGACCTACAGCCAGTACGACGCCGCGCTGGATGACGGTCTGAAATCCTGCCATGGTCACAGTGATCTGGTAGGTGCCGACAGGAAGACTGGGAAAGATGTATTCTCCCGATGAGGTTGTGCTTGTTGATTGTGTGTAGGCAGTCTCCTGTTGTGCGGCAACCACCGTCGCGCCTGCGACACCTGCGCCGGAGCTGTCGGCGACAATTCCACTAAGACTGGCGGTGGTGAACTGAGCCCACAACGGAGCCGCACCTACTCCCGCACAGAAAAGTGCAATACAGCTACCGACGAGAAACGCAGGGAATTTAAAGCTAGTCACCAAAACCTCCATCGGCAACAAGCGGCCGTGTAGCAGCGATCATCTGGGCTGCTATTTACGGCGTCAATGGAAGGCGTGCGGTAAAGGTTCAATTCTGTCCAGCTTATTGGACAGCCTGAGAATTGGTCCTACACGTGAAAGCCAGCAACCCGGGCACGAGCCGCGTTAAGAAGAAAGCTGCCGGCCTCTCCCTTGTTCGTTGGTAGCGTGCTATTCGCATCTAGCCGCCGTCCTACCCATGTTGCCAGACGCAGCATGCCAGGGTCCTGAGCAACACCTGTTTGAGCTCTTTAGAGTCCCAATCGCCTGGTTCTTTCTGACAAAGTGAGGCCGCGTTGTGATCTCGTGACCGACTCCAAGATTCTCTTCGCGCGACTGACGGAGGGTACAGCATACTCACTCGGGATCTCTAGGGTTCCTTGCGGTGTTCAGATGATTGGACGAGAACCAATCATACTAGCGTTCGCACCGACGGAAGACGACCTGTGGCCGGCCAAAGAGTCGCTATTCCGCCGGGTTGCCAACAGTACATAAAGAGTGCGTTGTTTCATCCTTATTTCACACTGAAGATTGCATGTGGCTCGCTAGACTACTTCGTCAAAATCTCCAAGTTTCCTGCTGTCCAGAGTATTGGACGGGAATGACGGCGGCACGCACGATTGGATTGACATAGCTGCGACCCGGGGACAAACTTCGACCGTATTCAACCATTCCCTGGAGCAACCAGATGAAATGTTCCACCAAGCTTCTTTGCGGTAGTATCTCTCTCGCTCTGCTGAGCCTCATGCCGGCGCCAAATGCGTTGGCCCAGATAAGTAACGTCAAGACGGTCTGGGTAATCATGATGGAAAATCATAATTGGACGGGCAACAATGCAGGAGCAGCTTTTGGGGCTCCCGATATCAAAGATAACCCGCTCGCGCCGTTCATCAATGGCCAACTGCTTCGACGTTCTGCTCACTCCGAGCGATACTATAATCCCCCGAACAATCATCCCAGTCTGCCGAATTATCTTTGGCTTGAGGGCGGAACGAACTTCGGCATTCTAACTGACAACCTGCCCAGCGATAACGACCTAAACACTAACCAGCACCTAGTCTCATTACTCGATGAGAAGAACATCAGTTGGAGAACCTACGCGGAGCCGGATTTCGGAAACCCGGTCTACGACGACTGCCCCATCGGCTGGAACGAAGTTGATCCGAACCATGTGCCCCAGGAGTACTTCGCGGATGAGACCGATGGGTTCAGCGCTACCTCAGCGCGTTGCATCTCTCACGTCCGCCCTTACTACCAGATGGCGACCGACCTTGCGAATCATCAAGTAGCTCGCTATAACTTCATCGTGCCGAACACCTGCCACGACGGGCACGAGGGAGTATCTCCCTGCGATACCACGGAACCGGCCGACAATACTGCCCGCTCCGACGATTGGCTCAGGAAGAATATTCCACTCATCACGAATTCCAAAGAGTACCGCGAAGGCGGAGCGCTATTCGTAATCTGGGACGAAGCAGAGGATAGCGGAATCTACAGCGACGGTCCAATCGGGATGTTCTTATTGTCACCCTTTGCTAAAGGCCACGGCGAACACGAGTACACCAACTCTGTTCGTTACGACCACAGCTCGACTCTTAAGACCATCGAGGAGATCTTTGAGTTGCGGCCACTGTTGGGAGCAGCTGCCGACGAAAAGACTAAAGACCTTTGCGACCTTTTCCAAGGAGGGTGCGGCGGCGAGCACCGAGGCGACCACGGAGAGGACGACTCTTCTTCCGAATAGAGCGCAACTTGTTCGAAGGCAGCGTCAGGAATCTCGCTTGGTCATTAAGACCGGACGAATCCTGGCGTTGTCGTGGTCTCCGGAAGGTCACCGAGTTCTCGGGGCTGTAAGAAGCTCGCCCGGCCAATCGTTCTTCACGTCGGTGAAACTAACCAAATGTGCATAGCCATCCACTGATCGGCGGGTCTGCAGTGTCGAGTTGGGCGAAAAGTTGACGCTGCGCTTCGTGGATGAGAGCGTGATTGGCACGACCCCCGTGGGAACGCACCATGCGTACGGATTGAAAATATATTCCTTCTTCGAACTCGGGGTAAACATCTTCGAGGACAACGCGGCCTGCACGATCTTGGACGGAGGTACGATCGGAAACTTCTCAACGGTTAAAACTTCATCGTCAGATCCAGCTGCATACGCCTGGGCGGCTGCGCTGCGACCGGGTGCCCGTAGAATGGGGAACTGATCACGCCGACATAGGTAAAGTCGTTCTCGTGATTGAGCACATTGAACGCGTTAAGCCCGAGTCTCGCACTGGGTCCTTCTTTCGCAGACCTGCTGAAGAGAAACGTGTGCGAAAGCGTGAGGTCTAGATTGATATATCCAGGCCCATGGAGCGAGTTACGCGGCACGCCCGCGGGTCGATCGTTCGCAAGGCTATCGTGATTGTCGTCGTTCCCGGTTGTCACATTCACTGGCTTACCCGAATAGAGCGACAGAGCCGTGCCGAAATCGAACCATTGCCCCGCTGTCACCGTGCCAAGCAGATCAAATTTATTGCGTCGGTCATTGTCGGATCGACCCCAGTCGGCATTCGGCAGATAGCTGTTAGCAGGGAAGTAAGTAATACCGCTCGTGTTGTTATAGGTCTTGCCTAAAGTGTACTGTGCTTGGCCACTGAAGAATCTAGTCGGTCGTCCGCGAAAGGTCAGCTCCAGCGAATTGCTCTTGAGGTAGCCCTCCGATTGCATCTGCCGTTGCTGCCCGAATTTTGCATTGGGCCGCTCTGCATAAGTTGGAGGCAGAGGAGCGTTCGCATCCACCGATCGAAATTGATCGATGCCTCGAATGCCCACATAATTCGCCGCGACGGAACTCTTGCCCGTTAACTGCCGTTCGACTCCGCCGCCGAGTTGAATTGTGTACGGAATTCGAAGTCTAGGATCGAGTGTAACTACGCTGGTTGGTACAGACGCAATCTCCGCAGCGGATGCCGGATAATTAGGACTCAGCACGATGAATCGTCTCAATCGGCTGCCGTTGTAGTGTAGGAGATCCGAGATAGGCGCCGGGCCGCTGCGATCGAAGAAAACTCCTCCGCCGCCGCGAAGCACGGTCTTGCCCCTCTGTCCCGGCGAGTAGGCCACGCTGAACCGTGGAGCGATATTGTGGGCAATGTCGTGAAAGTAGTTTTGCCAGTAATACCGGGCTGCCAGGGAGATAGACAAGTTAGGCCTCACGCGCACGTTATCTTCAAAGACCCCGGCCACAGTCTTCTCGAGAAACGTGAGATGGCCTTGGCCGTTCTGCACCAGGTAACTGAACGGGCGCTGCGCAGCATAGTCAGCTAAGCTGGCGAAAGAGTAAGTTCCCGACTGGTTCGTCCAGTCATCGAAGCCGCGACGACTAATGTCTGGAATATCGATTCCGAATTTAATCTCCTGCTTGCCGCTCGTATACGTCGCAATGTCGGTTGCGTCCAGGTGGTATTCAGTTCGTCGTGCATCCGCTTGCGCTCCGCCGCCAGTGAAGGACCCTGAGACAACCACATGCGGGTTCTCGTTGAGGCTATGCGTCTGGTTATCCATGTGGCCCACCAGAAAATGCAGTTGATTAATCAGCCTGGGTGAGACGATGTAAACGTGGCCGACGTTAATCTCGTGTTCAAAGAAAAGTGTGTTGACCCCTGATTCCGGCAGCACCGTCCCACCGACGCCCTGGTTGCCAACGGTGCGATGTTCATACGAGTAGCCGGTCCAGAATTGGTTTGCCTGGCCATAATCATGGAACACGCGCCCCGACAGAAAATAATGACGGGTCGGGCTCGGCACATTTGCGCGCACCGCACCGCTCAAACCTTCCGCCAGCACGACAGCTTGCTGGTTGTCACTATCTTTATCAAGCCCCAGCAGAAAAGTAGTCTTCTTGTTACGACTGAGTGGCCCGGTCAACGATCCTTCGTAGTATGTGCGCTGCTCGCCGGCTTTCACGATTGCGAACGGGTTGCGTGCGTCAAACAGCGAGTCGCGATAAAGAAAGTTTGCAGAGCCGTGAACCTTCGGAGTGCCGCCCTCGGTGGTGATCTCGATCCGAGCGCGACCCGGCCGAGCGAACAAGGCTGAATACGGGTTCTGGTTGATCTTCACAGATTGAACTGCGGACGCGGTCACACCCGGCCCATTAGCTTCAACGCCGTTCACGACCAGGGTTACTCCGTTACTCCCGGCAGAGTCGGGATCAAGAAATCGGGACAAGGTCGCGATGTAGTCCTGGTCAAACACCGGCAGGTGATCGATCGCATTCTGGTCAAGCGAAGCGCCATTCTGATTTTGCCCCACATCCGTACTGAGTTGCGCGGAGCTATCTGACGCAGCCACGGTTACCTGATCCACCACCTGCGCCAGCGGCAACACGATCTTGAGCGGCGCATGAAATGAAGCATCCACTTTCGCGCTGGTCTTTGTCTCCTTGAAACCTTGCTGCGTGACGTCGATGAGATAGGATCCCGCGGGCACACTCCTGAACTGGAAGCGACCTGCTCCGTCTGTCACGGTCTGCTTCAGTTCGCTCCCATCCGCTCTGTCCAGCGCGACCTTGGCGCTGGAGATGACGGCTCCACTCGTGTCCAGCACAATACCCGCGATCGGCGGTGCGGAGGGCGGTGTCTGCGCATGGGCCGCACCGCTCAACACTCCGAACACCATCAGCGCGAATAAAAGGATGCGGCGATTCATGGATTCTGGTTCAGCCATCCAAGCGGCTGCTCCCTTTAGCTTGCCACACCAAACCTGGAGCCAAGCTGAAGGTGAGTCTTCCGTGGCTTGCGCATATTTGGCGCTAAGAGTTGAGAGATCGCCCATTATTGCAATGGTTTGCTGACCAGGTCCGTTGCCTGCTGGGGCATGGGCTTGTCCGCTACAGACAGCAGCAGGCTTACCTTCCACATCTGATCTTCAGAAAGCAGAGACTGGTATGAGGGCATGCCGCTGAGGCGAATTCCATTCTTCACCTTCCAATAGGTTTCACCGACCGGGTCATCGCTCACGCCCACGATCGTCTTCCGGTGCACCGCCCATAGTTGCGGAGTCCGGGGAAACATTGTCGCACCAAACTTTGAGGGATTGTCTTTCAACCCATGACAGGACGCACACTGTTCCCGGTAAATCTGCGCTCCGGCGATCAGATTCTCGTTGTTGATGGGAAGAGGCGCACTCGCAGGCATCTCCCGATCGATCCGTGCGTGGAGTGGTACCCGTACAATCCTGGCCTCCAGCGGAAATGGATCATCCCCGACCGCGACGGGCGGCTTGCCAAACGCGAAATAGAGATACACGGCTGCAGGAAGAATAACCAGGCCAAGAACAAAACTCAGAATCGCGACTGACCACTTCTTCATAGACGTCAGCTCCTTGTATAACCATGAATCAGTGCTCGAGGCCCTCTCACAAGCAAATTGCAATTGCATTGAGACGTGTAGGCCGGCGTGTAAGCTTCAACTGGTATAAAAACTTCTGCCGCGTTTTTCCGGACCGAAGGCGAAAATCAAAATCAGCGAAGCAATCACCGCAAACTCAAACAACGTGAGCGCCCACGGGTAACCCAGATGATCCCGCAATGCGAATTCAAAGGAAACCGCAGGCGATGCCACCAGCACTCCTAACTGGTAAACAAAACCGGGGAAGAGGCTTCGCACTGCATCGGGCGAAAGTTCGTTGAGGTGTGCAGGAATGACGCCGAACGCGCCCTGCACTCCAGTCTGCATGAAAAAGGATCCGAGAATCAGGGTCAGAATCGAGCTGCCGAACGCCCATGCGGGTATCGACAACATGGAAAGTATGAGCGCCCCGATCATCGCGTAGCGTCGTCCGAACCTTTCAGAGAACCCTCCAAACAGCAACGCACCCCCGATCGCTCCAATGTTGTAAAGAATTGGAATTCCGAAGAGCGGCTCCATCCCAAAGACGTGAGCGTTGCGAACGAAGTTTAGGCTCTTGAGAAAATCAGGATAGAGATCCTGTGTTCCATGGGAGAGGCACGACATCACCACCATCACGAGAAGCAGGTAGGCAAAGCTGCCGGCGTGTTGCCACAAGGTTTTGAAGATGCTTACAACCGAGCCCATCCGATGAAGTCGCCACGCATCCGATTCTGGAGAGAGCGCCGTCAGTATGATGATCACCACTGCGATCGGCGCACCCACAAAGAACATGCTCCGCCAGCCCAGGTGAGGTGCAACGAACTGCATGCAGACCGCAGCCATCAGGTATCCGAACGGATAACCGCCTTGCATGAGACCGGAAAAAAATCCTCGCCGGTTCCGCGGCGCATTCTCCATTGCGAACGAGGCGCCGATGCCCCAGTAGCCACCCATGCCGATCCCGTATAAAGCGCGCATCAGTGCGAAGAAAAAGTAATTCGGCGCAAAGCAGCTTAGCACCGTAATGGTGGAGAAATAGGCCACGCACACCATCAGAGGTCTGCGCCTGCCGTAGCGATCCGCGAGTATGCCGAATAGAAGTGCCCCGACCGGCCGCATCGCGAGCGTAATAGAGATAGTCCAGACGATCGCGTGCTTCGGCACATGCAGGCGTGCTGCCAGCACATCGAACAGGAACACAACGACGAAAAAGTCGAATGCGTCGAGAACCCACCCGAGGATGCCCGAGGCGACAGCAAATCGCCAGCCGGGCCGTCCTTGTTCCGTTGCGGGTGAGGAGAGGATTTCAATCGCCATGGAGCGCTTCTCGAAGAAGAGATTGTGTATTCGTACGATGACGGAGGGCTGATGGTGATAGCGCCAACCAGGCCTGGATAGAAGCACGCATCTTGCTCAGCGCCGGTGTGCCGAGAAAGATTCCCGGCACACGCCGCCGCGAGTATGCAGCTACCAGACGATCTTCGCCCCGAGTTGGATCTGTCGGGATGTGGTCGCTGTCTGATTCAGAGCAGTAGGTAACGGACTTCCATCGAAGTCGTACACGGAGTTGTTCTGCCCAAACGTATTGAGGAACCCTGGCGAAAGAAAATTCGTGTGGTTGAGAATGTTGAAGAACTCGGCGCGTAGTTGGAAGTTGAAGGTCTCCGAGATGCGTGCGATCTTCGTGTTCTTGAACAGCGACATGTCGACCGTATTCAGGCTCGGTCCGCGGAACTGGTTACGCCGGGTATTGCCCAGAACGTTGGAGCAGAATACATTTCCAGACGGAGCCGCGGGCCCGCTGTAGGCGGGGAAAGAGTTCGGCGCGCAGCCGAACGGATTGGCTGCCGTCGCCGGCGCCAGGGAACTCGGCGCAAATGGTTCCGTGAAACAGTTGGTGTTCAGATAATTCAAGCCACCATGAATCGGGTTGCAGTGCGGCAGCAGACCGGCGAAGTCCATCGAGAAATCCCCGTTGAACGCAGTGCCGAGCGGATCGTTGCCATCACCGGCGGTCACGGTAAACGGAGCGCCCGAGAGCGCGGAGACGATGCCGCCCAACTCCCACCCATTGCTTGCGACCTTCGCAATCGCATTGCCGGTCTTTACTGACGGGAGATCCCAAATCACATTTCCCGACGCGACCTGGCGAATATCGAAGTCGCACGCTCCTATGCGCGCTTTCTTCACCAGCAACAGCGGAACTGCGATGGAGTTGAGGTACGTGTCACCAGTGACTGGTGCGGAACTCAGATCGTCGCACTTGCCAAACGTGTACGAAAACTGTCCGCGTATCCCCTTGGCAGACGTCTTTGAGATCTGGGCTTCAAAGGCGTGATAAGTCGCTGCACCATCAAAGAGCACGGGGCGAATCCCTGCGCCGCCTCCCCAGTTCGGATCGATGCGTGTTCCTGTTTGCGTGTCGGCGCAGCTCTGTCCCGGGCCGAGTTGCGATGGGTCGCAGGGAAAGACGATCCCGGCACCCGCCACCGTCGCTGGTTGCACCAGGTTAATGTCGTCAGCGGCGGCCGAGAGATGCAGCGAACGAGATCCCACATAGCCGGCCATGGCGGTGAAGCCGCCCCTCAAATCCTGCTGCACGTACGCGTTCCAGTTGTACACATCCGCTCGCTTGGGGTTGGGGCTCACGTACCGGTTGCGAATCTTCTGCCGGTTGAAGCTCACGTTCGTGTCCGTCTGTCCTGTACCCAGCGTGGCCTTCGCATCCGCGCCGATAATTTGGAAGGGAGCGGTCGCGGCTGTGTTCAAGGCAAAGATGTAAGGCAGCGGCAACACGTCAAACATGCCGATACCCGCGTGCAAAACTGTCTTACCCGTTTTGAAAACGTCCCATGCGAAGCCGATGCGAGGTTCAAAGTTCCAGATCGTAGGATTGGAATTGATCGGACTATCGGTCCCCACCGGGCCGCACGCCGTAAGACTGGACGTGCAATTCGACAGACTCTGGATTTGCTGGAACCCGGCCGTCGCTACTGTATAGCCATTGACGGTGTACCCCGCGACCTTGTTCGCATCGGTCGGCTTGGTCGCCATCTCATAGCGAACGCCATAGTTGAACGTCAGATTCGATTTCGCACGCCAGTCATCCTGCGCGTAGAAAGCAATGATATTTTCGCGAAACGCGACAGGCGTCGATCCGCCGATCGCCACAGCGTTCAACTTGTCCGGCTGATTCGAGAGGAACGCGGCCAGCGACGGATAGTTGTTCATGCGCCCGTTGGGGCTGAGCCGTTCCAGCACGTCGTAGTGCATGTTCTCAAAGGCGAAGCCCAGCTTCAATCCGTGATTGCCATGCGTCAGAAACGCGTCATCGTAGATCTGCACTGAGTTCCAACCGTGATTGAACCGGTTGAATCCACCCAGGCCGTACGCCGTAGTGAGCCCGGAAACTGGAATTTGTGGAGGAGCCTTCGCGCCCGGCGCAATCGCAAGCGCCGTGCTCGTGGCCACGCTGTCGCCGGAAACAGGATTGTTGATCAGCCCAGTGATGCGACTAACCCCGCCGCGCACGCTGTTCGTGAAAGCTGTGCTAAAGATGTGCGTCTCTTCGGCGGTGAAGAGTTGGCGCCGCGAAAACACGGAGTGAACTGTATTCCCAAGCGGGTCTGCCTGTTGCTGCGGGCCAGAATCGAAGAAGTACGTCGCGTCCAGCACGTCCTTATCCGTGATGTGCTGGTCAAAGCGTGTAATCACATAATTCTCATTCGCAGTTGTCGGAAAATTCACGTTGAAGCTTTGCACCCCGTTCGCATCGGGAGCGCCGGAGGGAGCAGTAGGCCAGAGTGCCAGGTACGGCTGAATGGCCGGTACTGCGGTCGCGCGCGATGTGGCGTCCGGTACCCGGATCGTGCCCGAGTTCGAGAGGCTTTGGCGAATGCCCTCGTAATCGGCAAAGATGAACGAGCGATCCTTGTGAATTGGAGCACCCGCGGAGGCGCCAAATTGCACGCGCCGAAACGGCGGGATCTTCGAACCATCGAAGTAGTTGCGCGCGTCGAAGATGCTGTCGCGGTCGAAGAAATACGCTGTCCCATGCAGTTGATTCGTTCCGGACTTGGTGATCGCGTTGATCACCGCGCCGGAGGTTCGGCCGTACTCTGCGGTGTAGTCGCTGGTCAGCACACTGAACTGGTCAATGGCATCCACGCCGAGATTCACTCCGGTCGCCCCTCCGGGCGCTGCGTTCGAATAGTCGTTGATGTTCATGCCATTCACGCGGTAGCTGTTCTCGTTCGCGCGATGACCTCCATTCGAGAGCTGATTGCCAAAACCGCGATTCCCCTTGTTCGCGCTGAAACCGGTAGTCGCTTGATTAGGGATGCTCACCACGCCCGGAGACAACGTGGCCAGCGAAGTCCAGTCGCGTCCGTTGAGCGGCAGTTCGCGAACGGTGGTGGAATCCACAGTTGCGCTGATGGTGGAGGAAGCCATCTCGATCGTGGCCGGCAGATCGGTAACCACGATGGTCTGTGTCTCGCCGCCGGCGCGCAGCGTAAAGTTCAGCACCTGTTGCGCTCCCACCGTGAGCTCCAGTCCCTGCTGTTGCATCGTTTCAAATCCGTGTGCCTTCACCTCAACCTGATACGGACCAGGTAGCAGATTCGATGCCGAGTAGGAGCCCGCCCCGTTGGTCGTCACCTTGCGCACATCCCCGGTTGCAGTGTTCTTGATGTTGAGCGTCACCCCGGGCAACACTGCTGAACTGGCGTCCTCGACTACGCCCGAGAGGGTGGCCCCCGCCACTTGGCCGAATGCGGACGGGAACGGCGCCGCAACACCCACGAGCAGGACGGACAGAACAGCGGTAACCAGCCGATGCTTTCGGCAATACGCTTGGAATCTCATTGCGGTGGACCTCCGAAATGTGAAACGACATGAACCGTGCGCTTCCGGGCAACACTCAAATCTGGGGAAGTGTGTCGGCCAACGCACTGAGCTTGTTTTCTAGCTGCATGGTGGAAATTGCTTGCGCGAGGGCCTGATTGGCAAGCTCTGGGCGATGACATTCCAGCCACCTTGTTATGACGAGGTAAGTCTCAGGAGAGACAAAGCTTATCGGCGCATATAACGAGCTTTAGATGGCAGCTCCTTGTTGACCCAACGCGTTTCAGAGCCTAGACTTCGTCAGAGTTCCAGCTTCTAACTTCTATGAGTGAGCAGATTCGCGAACAACCGGCCTCCATCGCATCGCCGGCTCGCTTTGTGCGATTCGGGTTGTTCGAAGCGGATCTACAGCAGCGGGAACTTCGCAAGCAGGGAAGGCGAATCAAGCTGCAAACCCAGCCCTTCCAGATCCTCGAAGTATTGCTGGAGCACCCCGGAGAAATCGTCGGCCGGGAGGAGCTGTGCAAACGACTGTGGCCCGGCGATACCTTTGTCGACTTCGACCATAGCTTGAACACCGCCGTCCGGCGCCTCCGAGAGGTCCTGGCAGACTCGCCGGAGAATCCAATTTTCATCGAGACACTCCAGCGGCAGGGGTATCGCTTCATCGCGCCGGTGGTGGATGGGACGTCACCCCCGCCGACTTCGCGCACCAACCTCTCCGCTGCGGACATGGGTCTCGGCGCGGCCATCCCGACGGCACCCAATCCCGTGCCTGCGCGCGAGTTGGTCGCCATCGAACCGCAAATCCGGCGGAAGACCCAGTTCTACTTCGGATTGGTTGGTCTAATCGCCGGCATCTTGCTCACCCTCTCCGCAACCTATATTGCCTATCGCGTAAAGCTGCAGCCCTCGAGACCCGAACAAGTCCGTTCGATCGCGGTGCTTCCTTTGGAAAATCTCTCGGTCGAGCCCGATCAGGAATATCTTGCAGACGGCATGACCGACGAACTGATCGCAAGCCTCGCCAAAGTGAGAAGCCTCCGAGTGGTGCCGCGAAGTACCTCGATGGCCTACAAGGGGACACACAAGCCGCTCTCCGAGATTGCGCATGAACTCAATGTGGACGCCGTGGTCGAAGGAACCGTCATGCGGAATGGCACTCGTATCCGCATCACCACTGAACTGGTGCAGATCGCATCCGATCGCGCGCTGTGGGCCGAGACGCACGAGAGCAACCTGGATGACGTGTTATCGCTGCAGCAGCGCGTTGCCGGGGCAATCGTTAACAATATCCAGGTACAGCTCACTCCAGAAGAACGTCGGAGTTTCAAGGCCTACCAGCCCTCCGCCCCAGAGGCCTACGAGCATTACCTCAAGGGCCGGTACTACTGGAACAAGCGTTCGGAAGAGGGCCTAACCCGGGCCATCGGATACTTCGAGCAGGCGACCAGGGAAGACCCCAACTATGCCTTGGCCTATGCCGGGTTGGCAGACTGTTACGGCATCATTGGTGCAGCCATCGTAGGCACAGTGCCGGCCAACGAAGTGGCGCCCAAAGCCGAAGCCGCGGCCAAGCGTGCCTTGGAACTCGATCCAACCCTCGCCGAAGCCCAGAATGCCCTCGCCACCGTGATGCTGAACTACAAGTGGGACTGGCAAGGCGCCGAGAACGGCTTTCGCAAGACGCTCGAACTCGAACCAACGTATGCCACCGCGCATCAGCGCTATTCGCTCTACTTGATTGCGATGGGTCGGACGGAGGAGAGCGTCTCCGAGATTCAGGAGGCGCTAAAGTACGATCCGCTCTCCGTCAGCATGAACTTCAGCGAAGGTTGGCGCCTCTACATGGGACGCAAGTACGACGAGGCAATTCAGCAGCTGCGAACTACGATTGACATGGATAAGTCCTTCGCGCTGCCGCACCTGGTGCTGGGACAGGCCTACGCGGAAAAAGGGAAATTTCCAGAGGCTGCTACGGAATTGCAAAGGGCTGCGGAGCTGTCTAAGAACAGCGCCCCCGCCATCGCCGCTCTCGCAAGGGTCGATGCAATTTCAGGCCATGCGCTTGAGGCGCGAGCGCGTCTCGAGCAACTGAAAAAGCAGTCGCAGTCGCAATATGTTTCGCCGTTCTACATCGCGCAGGTGCATGCGGCCCTCGGCGAATCTGATCTGGCCATGGACTACCTCGAGAAAGCCTTTCAGGATCGCTCCAATTCCATGATCTTCTTGCGAGTCGACCCCGAGTTTGATACGTTGCGCGCGAATCCGCGATTCCAAAAAGTGCTGCAACGCATGCAGCTCTAGGCCGGTGGGCGCCGGTACGCCCCGGGGCCGCCATTCGCGCCTTCGACATAACCGCGCACCACCTGCTCGATCATGGCACTCCGGGATCATGTCATTCGGGATATCCAACTTCATGTGCACTGCCTCTGTATGCGTGAACTGAGGGCACGAGACGCGTGGGTTATGGCATGGATCGTTCATGGATTAAGGTCCAGAGCGTCCCGAACTGATCGCGCAGCTGACTGAAGCGCGATGCAAAAGAGGTTTCCTGCAGTGGCATGTAAGCTTGACCGCCCGTCATCAGCAAGCTGTAAATTCTCTCGGCCTCTTCCGCGGAATCGACGCCTAGATAGAGATATACGCTCCGCATCGGCTGCGAGTGGTTCGGCGGTACATCATTTCCGATCAGCAGAGTTCCGCCAATCGCGATGCGCGCATGCACCACAGGATCCACTCCATCCGTGGCTGGCCCGGCGCCGGGCGCTTGGCTCTGTTTCATGAGCATCAGTATTTTCCCGCCAAGATTCTTTTCGTAATACGCGAATGCCTGCGCACAGTTACCGGGAAAGTTGAGATGAGTAAAGAGATTCATGTCCGCTCCGTTTAGGTATTTTGCGTTGTACTTCCGAGGTTGGCGGGATGGCTTGATTAGGACAGTCGCTCCATCGCGGCAGTATGTTCGTACAGGTGCGTCAAAGCCTGAATCATGCCCTCTTGCATTCCCGCCTGCAGATGACCATCCCGAGTTTCGCGCGACTTGTGCTGGATGGTGTAAGTCACAAAGGTTGCTGCGTGGCCCTCGTCGAAAGTCACAGTGGTCAGCCACTCTGGCCTTCCAAATTGGGGCATGTCATAACACTCGGTGTATACGAGCCGGCTTGGGCAAACCACCTCGCGATACATTCCATAGAAAGGGTGATCGGATCCGTCGCCCATCTGCATCACCAGGCTCCAGGAGCCACCCACACGGAGATCGATTGCGCAGTGGGTAATGCGGGATCCCTCGCAGCCCCACCACTGCTTCAGATGTTCCGGCTTTGTCCATGCCTCGAACAACAACTGCGCTTTGCGTTGAAATCGGCATGTGAACTCGATCTCCCAGTCGGACGGAAGATCGACTTTCACCTCAATGCTTTTTCCTACGAGCATGCTTCCTCCCTTTCCCTTTCTCTAGCTTTTCGAGGTACTCGTCGAGCCGGTTCATTTTGTGTTCCCATGAACGGCGATATTGCTCAATCCACTCGGCCGCTTCCTGCAAAGGAGCGCTTTCAATTCGACAAGGCCTCTTCTGTGCGTCTCGGCTGCGACTGATCAGACCCGCACGTTCCAGTACCTTGAGGTGCTTGGTTACGGAAGGGGGCGAGAGTGAAAACGGCTCGGAGAGTTCCTTAACCGATAATTCCCCTTGCGCAAGGCGAGCCAGGATGGCGCGCCTGGTGGGATCGGACAGGGCGGCAAACGTTGAACTGAGATGGTCTGACAATCACTTCACCGTATGGCTAATTAGCCTATCGGTAAAGTAAACCGCCCACGCTCCACTTGTCAACGAGGATTGAACGCGGAGAAAACCTGAGCCGGACGTTCGCTTTGAGCATCCTCGGACTCTTGCTGGTCAAGAGCACGCGTCGGAGTAGTTCCCGAGGTCATAAGCGGGACAAGAAACAGGACTGCGAGGATCGTCGTAGCCATGCCTCCGACCACGACGCGGGCGAGAGGCTGCTGCGCCTGGGCGCCGATGGCGTTCATAACTGCCGCGGGGAGAAGACCCAGGCCCGCGGCGAGGCAGGCCATCAGCACGGGGCGCAACTCGTCGAGTGCGCCTTGTTTTAAAGCGTCTGCGCTTCGATGTGTTCGTTGAAACCGCCGAATGCCGGATAGGAATACTACGGCTGCGAGTGTCCCGACGCCCATGAGGGACGTAAAGCCTACGGCTGCAGACAGGCTAAAAGAGGTATGCGTAACCAACAGCGCGATCACCCCACCGATCGCACAGAACGGCAGAGTCGCCAATACAATGAGGGCGTCAATCCACCGCTGAAACTGTAGATAGAGCAGCAGGAATATGAGCGCCAGGCTGATCGGAATGATCACCGCAAGCCTCTGCTGCTCTTTGCGCAAGGAATCAAACTCCCCAGCCCATGTGTAGGTATAGCCGGGCGGAAGAGCAATCTTCCTCTGAATCTGGTTTTGGAGGTCTTGAATCGTAGCTGCAAGGTCACGACCGCGAATGCTGAACTTGATCGGGATATATCTGCGGCCACCCTCGCGGAAGATCATGAAGCTTCCTTCCTTGATCGCTACGTTCGCCACCTGCGACAGGGGCACGTGACCACCGTCCGGCATGGGGACAAGGATGCGTCCAACCGCGTCGGGGTCGGAACGGTAACGCTCTGGGAACCGAACTGTGATGTCAAATCTACGATCTCCTTCGACCAGTTGGCTGATAGGAGCGCCGCCCACAGCTGCCTGTACGGCTGAGTTGATGTCTGCGGGTAGAATGCCATAGCGGGCCGCGCGGTCCCGCTGAACATCAATGACCATGCTTGGCTGGCCGTCGAGCTTGAAGACGCCAACATCGGCAACCCCTCGGACTCCATTCATCACCGGTTCGATCTGATTGGCAAGACGCGTCAGCTCTTCCAGATTGTCACCAAACAGCTTCAGCGAGTTTTCACCCTTGACGCCGCTCATTGCTTCTTCGACGTTGTCCTGAATAGTCTGGGAAAATCCGAACACCGCGCCGGGATACTTGGAAAAGACCTGCTGCATCTGCTGGATCAGCTTGTCCTTACTCACGTTGGAAGGCCATTCACCAGCGGACTTTAGATCGACTCCAAATTCAAGATTGTTGAACGTCGTTACATCTGTGCCGTCGTCGGGCCGTCCCACCTGAGAGACCACTTGAGTGACTTCGGGGAACGCAGAGACATCGGCGCGGATCTGATTTGCCAGGGACGTGGCGCGCTCGAAAGAAATGTCCTGCGGCAAGGTCGCACGAATCCAGAGGTTGCCCTCTTCGAGAGGGGGCATGAACTCACCGCCGACTGCAAAGACAAAAAGCAGAACGGCTGCAATCAGTCCTGCCCCAGCGACAGCCCAGACGAGCCGAGGTAGAGACAATGCACGCTCAAGCCAAGCTTCGTAGTGTTGCGCAAATAATCTGCTGAGCCTTGTTTCTTCGGAGTGGGAGTTGAGAGTGGAGGACACGATGCGCATCTTCCCGGGGAACACATCCGTCAACACCGGAGCAAAGATCAGCGCAAAGATCAATGCTCCCGTCAGCGCGAATCCGTAGGTGACCGACATGGGGGCGAAGATCTTACCGGGAACACCTTGCATGGTGAACAAGGGAATGAACGCAACCAGAATGATCAGGGTCGAAAAGAGTACAGGACGAGCCGCTTCCTGTACGCCCACGATAATCGCTGAGCGAGAGGAAGACCCCGGCTCTCGCCGTGAGAGTCTTCTGAAGACATTTTCGAGAACAACAATCGATGCATCGACAAGAATCCCGAAGTCGATTGCGCCGATCGAGATGAGGTTCGCCGACCTCCCTGTAAGAGCCATCATTGAGAACGCAAACAGCACCGCGAATGGAATGGTGGCGGCGGCGATAAGCGTGATTCGCAGATTGCCAAGCATCAGCAACAGAATCAGCGTGACCAGCACCAGACCGGTAAAGATTACGTGTTTTACCGTGTGCGTGGTTAGATCGATCAGGTTTGTTCGGTCGTAGATTGTACTGATGTGCATGCCCGGCGGAAGTAGAGAACCGTGGTTCAACTCTGCGATCTTCTTCTTCAATGCACTCAAGGCAGGCAGGCTCTGCTCATCTTTTTGCAAGAGCACAATGCCTTCCACGATATCGTTTTGCCGGTTACGCCCTATCTCGCCTAATCGTGGCTGGAAGCCCTCTTTGACCGTCGCGACATCGCGTACCAGAACAGGTGTCCCATTTCTCTGGGCGATGACTACGTTTCCGATATCTTCCGTGCTTCGTATTAGTCCGACGGCCCGGACGTTTACGTTCTGATCGCCGATGCCGACATAATTGCCACCGGCATTCGCGTTGCTGTTTTGAATGGCATTGATGAGTTGCGGTAGAGTGACGCCGTAGGCGAGCAATTTGTCGGGATCGGGTTCCACCTGGTATTGCTTCGTTGTACCGCCGAAGGTGGTGATGTCCACGACTCCGGGCACCTGCTTAAGTTCCCGTCGAACCAGCCAGTCCTGCGCCGCTTTCAAGTCATTCAAGGAGTAGGGACCGGCGAGTTGATACCTGTAGATTTCACCCACCGGAGACCACGGAGACAGCTGGGGCTGCAAGCTCATCGGCAGTTGTAGCGTTTGGAGGCGCGCCAACACTTCCTGCCGGTCATGGAACAGATCGCTTGAGAAGTCAAAGTAGAGCTTCACGTCACTCAGCCCGAAGATACTGATGGACCGAATCTGCTGCAGATGCGGAGTCCCGTTCAGCGTAAGCTCGATGGGTGCCGTCACCTGTTGCTCCATCTCCTCAGCGGACCATGCCGGGTTCTGCGTGATGATCTCTACGAGCGGAGGCGAGGGGTCGGGGTAGGCTTCGATGTCGAGCTTGAGCGCACCGAAGATTCCGGCCGCCAGCGCCCCTCCAAGCACGATCAAAACGGCCGTCCGAAAACGTAACAGAGAGCTAATGAATCGTGCCATCGCTAGTCTCCTACTGGCTCGCGGAGAAAGGCCGCTCCCTGAGTTACGATCTGTTGTCCGTCCTTCAGTCCCGACAGGACTTCGACAAACTTGCCGTGCGTCACTCCTGTAACTACTTGCTTGGCCGAGTATTTGCCTTGTCCGGCAGGCTCATAGACCTCGGTTTTATCCCCGTCGTGCAAGACCGCCTCGATGGGAACCAGAATGCGCATCTGCGGTGATCGGGCGATGTGCAATGCAGCAAACATGGACGGCTTGAATCTGTGTTGCGGATTGTTGACGACCACCCGGATTTTGATCGCATGAGTGCTTGGATCGAGTGAATCCCCGATCATTGCAATCGTGCTATGCACAACTTCTCCGGGGTAGGCTGAAAACTGAACATCCACTGGTTGGTGCAGATGCACGAACCCGAGGTCCCGCTCGAAGACATCGCCGGTCACCCAGACGGTGTTGAGATTTGCCACAGTCGCGATCCCGGTTGATGTCTCGAGTGATCGCTGCATCTCACCGCTGGCTGTACTTACGTCGAGCACGGTGCCCGAGATCGGAGACGTTATGGGCGTGACATCGGTCGTTCCGTTCTCTGAGAATCCAAGCTCGTGGATGCGCTGAAGGGTTCGCTCCTGTTCGGCTCGGGCTGCATCGTCGGCAGCCTTGAACTCCTGGAAGTCTGCTTGAGACATCACTTCGTGGCTGACCAGCAGCTTGCCGCGTTCGAGTGCCCGGTCGGCGCGCACTGTCTCGATGCGAGCCTTTTCGAAGTCCGCCCGAGCCTGCGCAACATCCCCACTTTGAAGCACGGCGACGGTCTGCCCCTTGTGAACCTCTTGTCCGGGCGTAAGGACCAGGTCCAATATGCGGCCGCTCAGTGGCGCATATATATGGACAAGGTGGGCTGGGTCTGCCTCGACGCGACCTGGAATCTCAAGCGTCTCGGCAATGTTTCTCGCATAGACTGACTCGACTTTCAGGTTCGCCTTCGGTTCACTCGTGGCAGCCGCATCCGTACGATGTCCGCATCCGAGTACCAAGGACGGCAACCAGCACCCAAACCCTACGACTACGAACGCTCTGCGCGAAGCTAGATGAATCATGGAACGATCTCCGAATCGGTTGCATAGCTCAGTTGTTCAAGCGAGAGAAGCAGCTGGAGATTGGCATTCAAAGCAGCAAGGTTGATCTGCCGATAGTCAGAAAGTGCGCTGAGATAGTCGAGCAGGGTGGCATTGCCGTTGCGATAGCTAAACTCCAGGTTGTCTCTTACATGCGCAGCTTCGGCTAGATACTTTGCGCGGTAACGCTGCGATTGAGACTGCGCGGCGAGATATCCTGCCCATGCGGAATCGACGTCTGAGAGCACCTGGTTTTCGGCGGCCGTGAGGGCGAAGCGGCTGCTCTCGAGTTCGTAACGAGCGCGCTCCTTTTCGCCCTGGTTGCGATCGAAGATCCGCAGCGGGATGTTTACGCTCGCACCGAATGTGTTCACGTCGCCGCTCCGCTCGTAATCACCTTCAAGCGTTGGATCGGCTGTGCCGCCAGCAACAGCCAGCCTGACGCTTGCGGCGTTCACCGTCACTTGTTCCTGCGCGGCCTTCAGATCTGGCCGGTTCGCAATGGCGTTTCGGCGAAGGTCTCCCAAAGTCGCACTTACGGTCGGAGGATCCAGTGTGCCGGTGATCGCGAATCGCGTGCTCGGCCTGGCGATCCCCATCAGTGTCTGGAGAGCGATACTGCTCTGCCGTAGTGCTAAATTGGAGTTATCCAGGTCGGACTCGAAGCCTGCAAGTTGGAGTTCGACCCGATCGAAGTCTGTCTGGTCGATGCTGCCGGCATCCAGACGAACCTTCATCAAGTCGACCGTCTTACGATACCCCTCGAGATTGTCGCTCGAGATGGTGACAGCCTCCTGCGCGTACAGCATTCGCGAGAACGCCTGCCTGACGGACAACTCGATCTGCCTACCTTGGTCATCCAGTTGATAGCTGGTAAGCGAGCTGGTGGACCGGGCTGTATCGATGCGCGCCGCGCGTTTCCCGCCACGTTCAAAGAGTCGCGATACGCCCGCAGAGTAGAAGTAAGGATTGTTGGCGTTCGGCGACTCTGTCACCAGTTGGCTGCTGATTACGCCTGTCGGGTTCTGGCGCAAACCGGCGGTGATCTCCTGAGCCTTCACCGCCGAGAGATGTTGTGTGGCGGCTAGGAACGTAGGGTTCGCTCGGCGAGCGAGTTCAAGCACCTGGGCTAGCGTAAGGCGTGCGGTCGAGGCCTCAGGTGCAGGAGCACTACCCGGTTGACCAGGTGGAATCGACTGGCCCGAACTTAGGGCCAGATTGAAAGTAAGGGCGAGTGCAATGACGATTCTGCGCATGATTGGCGCGCCTCAATATCCAGGCCTTTCAGAGAAGGCGAAGCGAAGGAAGAATGGATTGTGAAGAGGAGCTGTTTAGGCCAATTGCGGAGGAGGACGAAGCCGCTGGAGTCGAGCCAGCTGTGCGGCCATGGGCCTGACAACGCGACCCTCGCGTATGCCAAGTCGCCACTCCCGTTGCACAGCCAAAAGCAATAACAGGTAAGCAGCTACCGCGAGTACGATATCGAGGCCAACCGACGGATCATGCGACGTGACTCGCCAGACCTGCTCCGACTCGGGCAGCGTGGCCTGGCGGATCGCAAGCAAGTCGTCGCTGAGCGAGATCACAGGCAGCAAAATAAAGCAGAGCAAAAGCGCGAGCATGATGGCCGAAGTCAGAGACAGATGCACTGATCCAGCACGTACAGCTCGACATGTGAGGCCGATCAGCGACAGCGCCGCAACCAGCCAAACCAGATTTGACGCTAGCTCCACGCCCCTATTCTACAGCGATCCGCTCTAGTGCATGCTCTCCAGTGGCTTGGGAGGAGCTCAAATGGCACATCGTGCATTAAAACGAATGGACAGATGCGAGGGTGCGACGGGTCGGCGGCGATCCGTCTGGACGGTGAGAACCGGACGCGTAGAGACGAGTACGTTGGTGGCGTTTGCCGAGAGCTTTGTCAAAGCCGGCTCCTCTAATGTTTTGCCTTTTCTTTTGCTTCATCGGCTGGACTTTCTACAGAGTCTTCCACGATCTCACCGGTGTTTGCATCTACACCCACTTCGTGAATCTGGTCATTTCTTTTGATGTCGAATGAGTAGATCCAGCGACCCTTCTCTTTTTCAAGCTCCTGACTTTTGATGTCTCCTGCTTCTTTGGTGAGCGCAATCTCCTTAGCCGCTTCCATCGTAAGACGTACCTTCGGCTTCGCCGCCGATGCATAAGTAGACCCTGCCAGCACGGTGGCCGCAAAAACTATAGATGAGATAACAGCATCTCTGCCGGGTTTCGACATGGGGATTCCTCCATGCCACAAGTTACTCCAGCTGACGTGAGGGCAAGCTTAATGCCGCGCACAAGATTATTTGCCTCAGCTCGGCTTGATACTCTAACTCGGCTTCGTCCCTCGGAACCTTAATCCCTCTGATCCACATAAGTAATCACCACGTACCTCTCCCTCCCGCACTTTTCCCATCCGTTTCTCAGCCATATCAATCCGCCGTCCAGGCTGACTTGACCAATCTCTTCGAGTTCCGTCTGCGGCCGAGGGTACCTGGGTTGTTGCAGGCGAGGTACACCTGGTGAAGATCACCTGCAATTGCTTTCTTCCAAACGGCCGATTCGAGGGAATGCTTGCAGTCTGCTTTGTAAATGCCAGATCAATTTCCATATGCGCAGGTTAAATGACTGTGACACGGGCTGCCATCTTCAGTTTCGCTTTAGACTTCTAGCCCTACCTTCGAGTAGGGCTTGGATCGAGCCAACCGAAATCTCGAAATTCAAGCGATGTTAGCGAACTGACATCTCCATGGGCTACCTATGACCGGGGCCAAAGCAGGAAGACAAATCGTAGTTGTAGCGACGTTCCTATCTCGACATTCGGGCAAGCCAAATCCAAACGCCCTATCCTCCGGAGGTTGATACATGTTTTGTCCCGCGCACCGGCTCTTACTGCTCTCATTGTTCTGCATGATCATGTCGCTGTCTGTGGTCTCTGCGCAGACTGGCACCGGCACCATCGTTGGAACCGTGCAAGATTCAGGTGGCTCTGTGTTCGTCAGTGCGAAGATAGAGATCCAGCCGTCAGGCCGACAGACTGCGTCCGATGACAAGGGCGCTTTTCGCTTCGCTAATCTCCCGCCCGGTGACTACACCCTGACTGCTTCGTATGTTGGGTTCACTCCTTACACTACAACGGTAAAAGCAGTCGCAGGACAGACCACCGCGGTGACAGCGGCGCTGCAAGTTGGATCGATGGCCGACAACGTTCTGGTTACCGCTGATCGTTTGCAGGGCGAAGCGGAAGCCGTCAACGTAGAGCGCATGTCCGCCAACATCGTTCAGGTCGAGCCGCAGGGCATGATCACCAGCCTTCCAAACACGAACGTCGCAGATGCAGTTGGACGTTTGCCTAGTGTTTCTCTCGAACGAGATGAGGGCGAGGGCAAATACGTGCAGATCCGCGGTACCGAGCCGCGCCTGTCGACTCTTACCATCAACGGGGTCAATGTGCCCTCCGTGGAAGTAACAGTGCGCAACGTCAAGATGGATGCGATCCCGTCCAATGGAATCGAACGCATCGAGGTGTATAAGACGCTTTCCGCCGACCAGGATGCGGATGGAGTTGGCGGCACCGTGAACTTGGTAACCGCAACCGCGCAAGAGAAACCGACCTATTCCCTGAACAGTACGGTCGGATACAACCCCATCCAGGACGGTTTTTGGCGGGGCGGTTTCGATGGTACGGTTGGTCGTCGGTGGGGCGCAGACAAGAGATTCGGATTCCTCCTCGGCGGAAGCTGGGATCGCACCAATCGTGGTATTGACGACCTGGAACCTAGCCAGTCGATCGGCACAGCGCCTGATGGCTCGAACGTCGCGTATGTCAGTAGCGAAGATTTCCGTTCCTACGAGTACTACCGCACGCGCTACGGATTCGATACCGGTGTGGACTACAAGGTCACGCCGACGATGAACACTTACCTGAAAGGGCTCTACGCCGATTTTCATGACTATGGCGACACCAATGTCTACACTCCAAATGCCGGGGCGATTACTGGAGTGGGCAGCTCAACTCTCCAGTTCGACAACACTGGTTCCTGGGTATACCGACATTACATTCGACGTCCCGACCAGCAGATATTCAGCTTGCTGAGTGGCGCACGGCATGATCTTGCAAACGACACGATCGTGTATGACGTTGCTGTATCGCGCGGTCACAACATAGGCGGTCAGGATTTCCCGACCACTTACTTCACCGGTCCTTCCAACGTGACCTTCGCCGAGGACTTGACGAACCGATATCGTCCAAAATTAGTGGCGACTGATGGGACGAATGGCTATGACGCCGCGGGTTACACCGTAAACGAGTCTGATATTGGTCGATATCATGCGACGCAACTCAACATTCAGGGTTCGGCGTCTCTCGCCCATAACTACACCGTAAGCGGTCATCCCAGCACCTTTTCCGTCGGGCTGAAGATCCGCAACTCCGCTTCTACGCAATCTGAGAATGACAGTCACCTGATCGCGAATTCGAGTCCGGGTCCCTTTTCACTCGCTGACGTTCCCAGCGGTTACAGCAACCCCACTTACTATGACAAGTCGTTTGCGGTTAACGGCAGGGCTTATGGTCCCACCTCTTCGTACCCCAGCATCGCCAAGGCGGTGGCCGCCAACCTCGGCGCTTTTAGCGAAGACGTTGTAGGCGACGCGACCACCACGGCTCAAGCATTCTTCAATGCAAATGAGCGGATCTCGGCGGGTTACGTCGAGGATGTGATCTTTATTGGGAACCTGCGGTTGCAGGGCGGTATTCGGTTCGATGCCGGGAGTACTCACTTCCTCGCCAACACAACAGATGCCACGCAGACGGTGCCCTGCCAGAAAGATCCTAGTCAGAACTGCACTGTTGTTCAGGCCAATCGCCAGAATGCTAGCTACTTTAACGTTCTGCCGAGCTTTGCGCTTCAGTATCAGGTGCAGAAGGACACCAACCTGCGCTTTGTCTACAGCCGTGGCCTCGCCAGACCTAACATTGGCGACCTGGTTCCCGCCACGACCGTCGATCCAAACCAGACGCCCTATCCAACCGTCTCGACCGGCAATCCAAAACTGGTTCCGACTAAATCCCACAATATCGATGTTCTTGCTGAGCACTTTTTCCAGCCCCTCGGCATTCTGCAATTCGGCTACTTCTACAAAGAGCTGGCCGATCCTATTTATCCCACCGCGACGCTCATTCCCAACTTCAACAGTGCTGGAAGGACCTACCAGCAGACCCAGGCGATCAACGGGCCGAACGCCCACATCCAGGGAATTGAAATGCAATGGGAGCAGCGCTTCTCCTTCCTCCCTGGCTTCCTCAGCGGATTCGGTGTCAACGCGAACTATGGGTATAGCACCTCGCAGGTCACTTTCCCGGCGGGTTTCGATGGAGGCCGGCACGATCATCCATCCCTGGACCGAACCGCGCCGAACAACTACAACCTGAACCTGACTTACGACAAGAACCGCTTCTCCGGCCGCTTTGCTATCAGTCACAATGACGAGAACATAGCTGCATATCAGTGGCCAGCTTCAGTCACAAACTCGGATGGCTCGGTTACACTCAACAATCCCAAAGACCCTATCGTGGGGCTGAAGGGTCCCACCGGGGACAACTATTTCTACCCGCACACGCAGTTCGATGTGCAGGGCAGTTATCGCCTTTACAGGGGGCTTCAGGTTGTCGCTTCCGGCCTGAACCTGAGCAACGAGGTCTTCGGCTTCTATAACGGAAGCACGATCTATCCGGTCCAGCGCGAGTACTACAAGCCAACCGTATCATTTGGTGTGCGTTGGTCATTGTCCGGGGAGCAGTAGACAAGCAGCTCCACTGGCCGTCCATGGAACCATCTCAGGAATTCCATGAGTAAACGCTAGTGGCTTTGACCCGTCGTTCCCCGACGCCTTTAAGGCAGGCTTAACCTTGTTGGTGTAGGTTCAACAATAGCGTTGAACCCGGCACAAACACTTGCTACGGCGATCAAAAGGGAACGCGCAGAATACTGAAGGAGAAGCTACGTGCGAGTGTTTCGACCCTCTCTGTTATTACTCGGTCTACTGCTGTTGGCGGGACTATTGCCTGCCTCGGCGCAGAAATTGAACTGGCAGGTAACGAAGACTATCCATCTTGGAGGTGAGGGTGGCTGGGATTACGTCACAGTCGATTCGCAGAACCATCGGCTCTTTGTCACCCGGACCACGCATACGATGGTGGTCGACTCCGCGAGCGGTAAAGTTCTGGGCGATATTCCGGGCCAGATAAACTCGCATGGGGTTGCGATTGTCCCGAAGGTGGGACGAGGATTTATTACCGATGGCGGTGGCAGCGGGGCGATCATAGTTTTTAATCTGAAGACCTACGCTGTGCTGGGCAAGATCCAGGCCGTTCCAGACGCAGATGGCATCATCTACGACGCGAAACTGGACCAGGTGCTGGCGGTCTCAGGCGATAGCGGCTTGCTGATGGCATTTCAGCCTGACATCGATCCGAAGAACGGCAAGATCGACAATCGGATCGAGCTCGGGGGCGCGCCCGAATTTCTGGCCTCCGATGGAACTGGAAAAGTCTATATCAACCTCGAGGACAAAAGTGTTGTCGCTGTGGTGGACCTGCATACGCGCGCGGTAACTGCGCGGTGGCCGGTGACGCCCGGAGGACAGCCGGTAGGTCTGGCGCTGGATGCCCAAGCGCACCGGCTATTCATCGGCTGCCGCAACCCGCAAAAACTGGTTGTGATGAGCACGGACAATGGCGCTGTGGAAGCATCGCTTCCCATCGGCGCGGGGGTGGACGCGACCGGCATCGATGGGGACCAGGTGTTTGCAAGCTGCCGCGATGGATCGCTGGTCGTTGCGGACCAGAAGAATGGGAAATGGGAAGTAGATCAAACAGTGAAGACGCCCTTGGGAGCACGCACTCTGGCTGGTGACCCGGCATCTCATCGCATCTATCTACCGACAGCAGAGTTAGAGCCGGCAACTACCGGTCGACCCAAGCCTAAACCGGGGACGTTCATGATTGTCGAAGTTGAAAGGCGCTGACAGAGCTACGGGGTGAAGCTTTGCAGCTGCACCTTTCGTCGCAGCAGTGGTATCACTCGGAGCACATAGTCCTGATCAGAGGTCGGTCTCGTCATTGAGGTTTCGCTAAAGGGCTCGTGGACGATCTCGAGGACACATCGAAGACGACGCAAGCTCTGCATTAGGTGTCTCTGCCGCGGCAACTGCTTCTGTCGCGATACATCCATTTCGGTTCGCCCGTGATTCCTATAGGGCGTGGGTGCGCGAAGGAGACCGGCAGTTCCCATCTTAGTGGCCTCTCTCGGCGTAGCCGCCATGGCGGCCGAGTGGATCCTGCTCGTCGCAACCACTCAAACTCACGAGATGATAGTGGGCTCTGTGTCCTTACTTACCTCTGGGCTTTTTCTTTGGCATGCCCACCGCTGCGAGCCATTGCGTCTGCGCTTCAGTTTTCGGGATCTCCTTACGCTGTGGCGTTTGCCTTGGGACGTGCTTAGGGACGCCTGGACCGTGACAAGGGTTCTGATTAGCGATCTGGGCGGAGGTCGCGCCGGATCTTTCTACCGCGTCTGCGGATTCGCCACGGCCGACGACGATCCCAAACTTGCCGCCCGCCGTGTTCTTGCTACTCTCTCGGCTACTGCCTCCCCGAACCTGATCGTCATCGGTGTGGACTGTCAGCAGAATCGGATGCTCTTCCACCAAGTCGAGCGCTCCAGCATCCCAGCAATGCTGAAGGCTTTTGGAGCCAAGCCATGAATCTCTGGATGATATCGGCCGCCGCCGTCTCCACCGCCCTTATTCCTTGCGCCGATATGTGCTTTCGAGGCGCACCGGAACGCCGGCTCGTAGGCTTCGAATTCGCCGGCATCCTGGTGGTCATCGCCATGATTCTCTTCACTGTCGGTTTCAGACGAAGCGCCTTCATCGATCTGCCAGTTGCCCTGGCGCTGCTGTCTTTCGGTGGAAGCCTGGTCTTCGCACGATTCCTGGGAAAGCACTTGTGATCTTCGACCCACCACTGCACCACCCTGTGCTCGAGGTCATCTGCCTCGCCGTCGTTGTCCTTTCCTGTTGGTTGGGTGTGATCGGTATGTGGCGAATGCGGGAGCCGATACAGGCGCTGCACTATCTCTCCCTCCCTGCCACGATCGGCATATTCACGTTGGCGGCTGCCGCCTTCCTGGAAGAGGGAAGCAGCCAGATCTCGTGGAAGACGCTGCTGGTGGCCTTCGTGCTTGCGGGAATCAACTCGGTTGGCGCCCACGCCACCGCGCGAGCATTCCGCGCCCGCGAGCTCGGTCATTGGGAGCCACTCGACGGCGACCCGATGGAGTTCGTTCGCGACACCCGCGATCTCCTCCCGAAGGAGGACGAATGACCTGGTTTGGCGCAGGCTTGCTGCTGCTGGTCGCTGCTGGCGGCTTTGCCGTGGTGCGCACGCGCGACGTGACCTCGCAAGTCATTACACTCGGCTTCTATGGGATCGTGATGGCCCTGGTCTTCCTCTACTTCCAGGCACCCGATGTAGCTCTCTCACAGATCACCGTCGGCGCGGTCGCGCTTCCGTTGATGGTGATGCTCGCCATCTCGCGCATGAAGTTTCACTCCAAGGCGCTCGAGCGGCTGCATTCAGAAAGAAAGGTTGATCAGCATGACTGAGCGGGTGCGCACCCGGGTGTTTTTCGTCGCTGGCCTGGTCTTTTTCGCGCTCTACTGTGATGCTGCGCTGAACCTGCCGCCCTGGGGTGAATATCGCGGCCCTTACGGCGACTTGATCGCCCACCTCGCGGTGTATGAACGCCACGCCACCGACACCGTTAACGCCATCAATTACGACTACCGAGGGTTTGACACTCTGGGCGAGGAGTTCATTCTCTTCACGGCCGCGCTCGGCGTCATGATGCTGTTGCGGCGGGATGGGCAGGCGATCACGCAGCAAGCCGGCAAGGTCTTGGATGATCCCAAGCTGTCCACAACCGTGCGAGCGGTCGCGATGCCCGCCATCCTGATCACCATCGTCTTCGGCTTCTACATCGGTCTGCACGGGCAGCTGACGCCGGGAGGGGGTTTCCAGGCAGGTGTCATCCTCGCCGGCGCTCCGCTCCTTCTCTATATCTGCGAGAACACGGACGCCTTCCGCCGCGTGACCTCGCACAGCGCCGTGGAAGTGGTTGAGGCGATCGGCTCGGGCTCCTACGCGCTCATCGGTATCGCGCCGCTGTGTTTCGGGCTCCCGCTGCTGACCAATATCCTGCCGCTCGGCCAGACCGGAGACGTCTTCTCCTCCGGCACCATCGCGCTGATCAGCGCGTGCGTCGGCATCGAAGTCACCGCCGCGTTTCTATTAGTCATGTCCGTATATTTGGCGGAAATTATCAGCTCCGAGGTTGTTGAGGAATAGCGAGCATGCCGCATGCCCTCCACTCATTCCCATACTTCGTCTCTGCATGGCTGTTCTTCTGCGGGCTTTATGGCGTTGCGACGAGCCGGCATCTCGTCCACGCTGTGGTCAGTCTCGCAGTGCTGCAGAGCTCGACTTATATTCTGCTGCTATCGATCGGCTATCGCGTCGGCGGTGCCGCGCCCGTGTTCGCCGATATCGCCGTCGGCACGCCAACGGTCGATCCGATCGTACAGGCGCTGATGCTGACCGACGTAGTCGTCGAGGCGGTCGTCGTCGCACTGTTGCTTGCCATGGTGGTTAAAGCTCACGAGCGCTCCGGCAGTGTCTCACCGGACGACCTCAGGACCATGCGCGGATGAGCGCGCTGTCCTATCCTGCGAATCTCGCGCCGCTGCCAGTTGCAGTACCGTTGCTGGGCGCGGCCGCCTTAGCTGGCACCCGCAAGTGGCTGAACCGCGCCGTCGCCGACAGCATCGGCATCGGGGTCGCTGCTGCGGTTCTCGTGATCACGGCCACGCTGCAGCTGCACTCCATACACGGCGACGAGGTCTACTGGTTTGGCAACTGGTACCCGCGCGGCTCTGCCGTGCTAGGTATCGCATTCCTTATCGAACCGGTGGGCGCGGGCCTCGCGACCCTGGCCGCGCTGCTCACCTTCCTCGCGCTGCTGTTCTCGTGGCGCTTCGTCGACTCCGGAGGCGATCACCTCCAACCGCTGATGCTGGTCTTCCTCGCGGCCATGTGCGGCTTCGCTCTCACCGGCGATCTCTTCAACTTATTCGTGTTTTTTGAGCTGATGAGTACCGCGGCCTTCGCGCTGTGCGGGTTGAAAACCGCCGAGCCCGCACCGCTGCAGGGCTCCTTCAACTTCGCCGTCACCAACACCATTGCAGCCTTCTTTGTGCTGACCGGCATAGCGCTGCTTTATGCGGTCACAGGTGCGCTGAACATGGCGCAGATTGGACTGCAGATCGGCGCACGTCACGATCCGCTGGTTTTGTTCGCCTTCACCCTGATCACTTGCGGCTTCATGACCAAAGCCGCCATCGTACCCTTCCACCTGTGGTTGCCGGATGCCCACGCCGTCGCGCCCACGCCGGTGTGTGTCATGTTCTCCGGCATCATGGTCGAACTCGGCCTATACGCCATTCTCCGGATCCACTCCGTGATCTTCTCGCAGGCGCTTGCCCCCCATCTCGGGCGTTTGCGTTTTCTCTTGCTCTTTTTCGGAGCGATCACCGCGCTGCTTGGCAGCGTCATGTGCTACGCAGAGCATCACCTCAAGCGCTTGCTTGCGTTTTCTACGATCGCGCACTCTGGCCTCATGCTGGTAGCCCTTTCCATGCAGGGAGAGCTTGCCGCTGCGGCGATGCTGACCTATTTGGTGGCGCACCTTTTCATCAAGTCGTCTCTCTTCTTTACGTCCGGCATTCTTCTGCATCGTCTCCGCTCGATCAGCGAGCGAATGCTATTTTCAACAGGCCGCCAACTCCCAGGAATCGCGCTGCTTTGGTTTGCGGGAGGCCTTGGTCTGGCGGCAGCCCCGCCGTTCTGCTCCGCAGTTGCCGAGGCTGGCGCCGACAGAGCCGCCGAACAAGCCGGCGTGCATGGTGCCTGGCTGCTGTTCCTCTTCGCAGGAGTCTTCACTGGCGCAGCCGTCCTGCGGGTCGGCATGCACACCTTCTTCGGTTGGGGAGGCGAGCCGTTGACGGACGACGCGGCCGAAGTAGGCGAGTTGCCCGAGACCAAGCCCGAGAACCGCCGTCTCTCCTGGTATCACGTGCTTCCGCCTGCGCTGTGCGTGTCGGTCGGCGTCGCGCTCACGTTCTTGCCGGCGTGGCTTCCGATCCTCCAGAGCGCAGCCGCAAACCTGGTCAGCCAGCCCGCCTACCTGCACGCCATATACACGGGTCAGACCGTCTCCCTGCGCGCACCGGACTGGCACGACGCAGTTCCAGGCGCTCTGCTGCGTGGTTCCCTGGCAGCAATTCTCGCCGCAGCTCTCGCGGCGTCGTCCGTGTTTCGCGAGCGCCTACCTCGCCGACTGCGCCTTGGCGCCTTTCTCGAAGGGAAGCTACGCCCGCTCCGCGCTCTCCAGTGCGGCCATCCCGGTGACTACGTCGTGTGGATAACCACAGGCGTCGCTCTCTTTGGATCCGCCGCTTTGGTTCTGCTTCAACCCTGAACGCCGCGCTCGTTTTGTTTCTGCAGACGTTGGAATTTTGACGGGAACTCGGGAAATCCACTCAAAGGCGTTGGACCCTGCACCGGGGGCATGTATCCAGGGAAGAGCCTGATATAAGGGGCCAGCCCGAACCTGCTACGGCGATGTACCCTCCAATAGCATATTTCCTCCGGCTTGCTGAGCCGGAGCCTTCCATCCGGGATCGTTGTGGATTTGCAGGAAGGCGGCGATCTGTGCCACCCAACACTCAAACTTTCTCTGCTGTTAAATTCGTCGCATGCGCCTCTTCATCGGAATTCCGCTAACCGCCAAAATTGTGGCTGAAGTTTCCGCTCTCACGCGGTCACTCGACTCTGTCGCAGATGGGTTGCGCTGGATGCCGCCAGAGTCCTGGCACATTACGCTCGACTTCCTGGGAACGACCAAGCCCGACCAGTACGCGTGCATCGTCTCGCGTTTGCGCGAACTGCAACATGACGCCGTCCCAATCGGCTTCAGCGAGTTCGGCTTCTTCGATCGCGCGGGAGTATTCATCTTGCAAGTGAAGCTCACCTCCGAACTGGCCGCACTCCAGAGGTCGGTCGCCGCGGTGTCGGCGCAATGCCAGTTCTCGCCTGAGGATCGCACCTACCGGGCCCACGTGACTCTGGCGAGGAGTAGAGCGGGCGGTGCGGGTCTACGAATCCTGAAAGCCAAAATCCCAGCGCGAGCGAATCTCGGCACATTTATCGCGAAGAGCTTCGCAATCTACGAAAGCTTCCTGGGCTCGTCAGGCTCGCGGTATGAGATTCGAGAAACCTTCTTGCTGACGGGGTCTCCGCCTGCCGAAGGCAGCCAATAAAGCTCTCGGCTCGGCGAGAACCCCACCCTGAGCGTCCCACGCTCACCGCGCCAAGCATCCCTCGTCTATCCGGATCCGCTTGTGCCCGGCGCTTCGAATTTTGACCGCTCAGTTCTGGTAGGGTTTGTGGAATGAAAGCTCACCGGCTAGAGAAGGGAATTGGCACACGCGGGGAATTTCGCTCCCTCTTGCGGCTGGCAATTCCGGTGGTGCTTTCAGAGCTCGGCTGGATGTCGATGTCGATCGTCGACACCATCATGGTCGGTCGACTCAGCCCCGAGGCAATCGGCGCGGTCGGTCTGAGCAGCGCCGTCTATTACATTCCCGCCCTCTTCGGCATCGGCGTCCTGCTCGGGCTCGATACAGTCGTGTCTCAAGCATACGGGCGCGAAGATTATGACGATTGCCACCGCTGGCTCGCCCAAGGTGTTTACCTTGCATTCGCCTTCACGCCAGTTTTGATGGCTGCGGTCGCGGCAACCCCATATTTCCTCGCTCGTTGGGGCATCAACCCGTTGGTCGAGGTTCCGGCCGAAGCGTATCTGCGCATACTCAACTGGAGCATGTTCCCTCTGCTGCTATACGGCGCCTTCCGCCGCTATCTGCAGGGGATGGGTCAAGTTCGTCCTGTCACCTTCGCCCTCATCTCCGCCAACCTGATCAACTGGTTTGGAAACTGGGCGCTCATTTACGGGAAGTTTGGACTACCGGCGATGGGCGTTCGCGGCTCAGCCTTGTCCACCTGCGGTGCGCGCATCTACATGGCTGGCGTTCTTGTATTTGCCGCGTGGAGTTACGAGGGGAAGCGAGGACATCGCTTGTTCGCCCACTGGAGCGCCCCTGTCCTAAGTCGGGTGCGGCGCCTCATGGTCTTGGGTTTTCCCACTGCCTGCCAGATCACGCTCGAGGTCGGCGCCTTCGGAGTCGCTACCGTGCTGGCCGGCAGATTGCAGCCAGAAGCGCTAGCGGCTCATCAAGTTGTGCTGAATTGTGCAAGTGTTACCTACATGGTCCCGTTAGGTATCTCCGCGGCCGCAGCCGTATCCGTCGGGCACGCTGTCGGCGCCAACGACCCTGCCCGCGCACGGCGCATGGGCTGGATGGCCGTCGCCCTCTGCTCGCTTTTTATGGCTGCCGCCGCGTTGGTGTTTGTTGCGGTGCCTGTACCTCTGCTGCACATCTATACGCAGGACCGGGGCGTGATCTCGTTTGGCGTTCCGCTTCTGGCGCTCGCGGCAGCCTTTCAGGTGTTTGACGGCATTCAGACCGCGGTCAACGGAGCCCTGCGAGGACTGGGAGAGACCCAGTCCCCCATGGTTCTCAACTTCATTGGCTATTGGCTGTTTGGATTACCGCTGGGAGCGTGCCTTTGCTTCCGCATGCACTTGGGAATCTTCGGCGTTTGGATTGGACTCACGCTGGCCCTGGTGTTAATTGCAATTCTGCTACTCCGACGCTGGCATGTGGAAGCCGGAAAGCTGCTGCGCTTGTCCCGAGTTGAGAGCTAAGTCCAGGTCCCGCGACAAGCGGAGTTCATCCGCTATCACTCCAGCTTCCAAGTATCCGCTATTGTGACGAGTGCTCAAGTTGCGCCAAGTAGGCGACCAGGTCCGCCCGTTCCTGCGCCCTGGGAACATGGAAATCCATCTTCGTGTCCGAAGCGACGAGATCCGGGTCGCTGAGAAATCTCTTCAGTGTTGCTTCGCTCCAGGTGATGCCAGAGTTCCTTAGCCCTGAGGAGTAATCGAAGTCCGATACACTGCCAGCCCTTCTGCCAAACACCCCAGCCAACCTCGGCCCCTCGCGGTTTTCAGTCAAGGAGTGACAGCCTGTGCAGCGCTTCTGAAACACGAGCCTGCCCCGTGCAGCGTCGCCAGTGCCGCTTGCACCTTCTTCGCTGTCCCCGGTTGTAACCATGGACGAAAGCGCATTCACTTCCGAGGCCGTCAACTTCGCTCCCCAATGCAAGGCACGGTATTGCACAGGTGGCATTTCTCCGCTCTTCGCTTCATGAACGATCTTCGCGATCAGCACCTGCTGCGTGTCCATGGGCAACTGCTCCCAGTTGGAAAGGTTCATCTCGCGGCGGGCCTTCACAATGTCGCGTTCGATCAGCCACGACCCCGGAGCCAACCGTGCATAGACCGGCCAGCGTGTTTCGTCTGAGTGACAGTTTGAGCACTTCGCGACCAACACCTGCTTCGCACCAGCCGGCATCTTCGCGTCTCTCAGTAGCGTGTCGAGCCCTCTCGCCGGCTCGACACGTGGATCGCCGAAGGGATGGATGGAGGCCGATGCGACCAGGGCAACAGCAGACAACAGTAGGACCGCACCGACGCGTTTCACACACCCTCCGCGAGCGAGTGATCGACCACGGCGAGGTGGCCATGTCCGCGAACGACCGCGACTTTGGTTACGCCGATCACGCTTTGCAGCTTGCCCGCCGGAACCATCATGGGTCCGGGGTTTGGCGCCGATCCGGGTGCAGGCTGCGGAAAGGCGGTAGCCATCGCAGTATGGAAGGCGACGTTGCCCTCGACCTTCTGCACTACCTGGTGGATGTGGCCATTCAACACGGTCACCGATCCAAAGCGTTTCAGCATGCCAAGGGCCTGCGCTCCATCAGCCGTGCCCCAGCCCCACTTCTCGTAAACCATCCACAAGGGAATGTGCGCGAACACAACAATCGGTGTCGATGCACTCAGGCCCGCAAGGTCAGACTTAAGCCACGCAAGTTGCTCCGCACCCAGATTTCCCATTGCGTCTACCTGCACGCAATTGTTCAGGCCGACGAAGTGAACACCCTTATGGTTGTAGCTATACCAGCCATTGCCGGCCGTGCCTTTGCCAAACCGCTGTTTGTACTGCACGCCATCATCAGTTGAGAAATCATGCTCGCCAGGAACGTAGAAGACCTCACCAACCTTGGCACTCTTGATCACTTGTGCAGCCGTGTCGAACTCCGACGCCTTCGCATTCTGAGTAATGTCGCCGGTGTGAATCAGGAAATCCGGCGGCTTCATTCCCGCGGGAACCAGGTTGACTCTGTCGATTGCTTTTTGTAGCGTGCCTGTCACGTCGGGATTGGCGCCTTTGTTAAATCCGATATGACTATCGCTGATTTGAACGAAGGAGAATCCCTCCGCTTTTCCTACGCCTGCAGCCCCATTCTTCGGTGGCTGGGCAAGCAGCTTTGACATGGGAACTCCTCCAGCCATCGTCCAAAGCAATCCCGTTCCCGCCCATGCCATGCACCCGAGAAAATTACGGCGGTCGATACCATCGCGCGAAAGCGACGGCTGAGGCTCCTTCACAATTTCGTCTTCTTTAAACCGGTCCATGTTCCGCTCCGTTGCTTTCGTTGACCTTCGCATTCGATAACTCGCGCAGCCGGCATTTATTCCCGCTAGCCTGCAAATCGACGGAATGGAATAAAGCAGAGGCAATCTGGTTTACGGTTAATATGTTTCCAATTCAAGGCCAGCTGGCGGACACCATCTCGTGGAAAGGGATTCGTCTCCGCACCCAATCCGAGGCAAGAAGCACGATGTCATCTGCCCCTAGTAGCGCATCCTTCGAGCAACTTGCGCTGCCCCTGTTGCAGTCTCTGTACAGTCACGCCTGCTGGCTCAATCGTAATCACGCCGAGGCGGAGGATCTGGTGCAGGAAACCCTCTCCAAGGCTCTTCGCGCGTTTGATTCCTTTCAGCCCGGCACGAACTTCAAGGCGTGGATCTTCCGAATCCTGCGGAATACATTCCTGACATCGCGAGTAGGTTTGGCGGCGTCACGCACTGTCTTCCTTGAGGATCATCCCGACCTGCACGCCGCCAGCGACGGCAATCCCACTCCGGAAGATCACCTGATTCGCCTCAACAACCAGGCCGCGATCAACGAAGCACTCGATGAGCTACCACCGCTGCTTCGCGAGGTGCTTCTGCTTTGTGATGTCGAGGAGCTCAAGTACAAGGACATCGCGCTGGTACTCGATGTGCCCATCGGCACGGTGATGTCGCGCATCTCTCGTGCCCGCCGGACCCTCTATCAACTATTGCAATCGCGCCACGGAGGGCTGCTATGACTCAACTCAGACAAGTCACCGGACATCTCGACCCTGACCAGATCAACTCGTTCGTCGACGGCGAGCTATCTTCGAGTGAAGCGCAGGAAATGCAGGAACACCTGGTGGAATGCCATCCGTGTGCCTTGCGTGTACTCTCTGCGTCCCGTCTCAAGGCCGCCACTGCACAAGCCGGGCTACGCTTCACCGCGCCACCCGAAGCACTCGCCCGGCTTACGGCGCAATTGCGCCCGGGGGAAACGAAGCAGACGGCTCGCATCTATTCCTTCCGCGCCGCTGCATGGACCGCGTTAGCCGCCAGCCTGTTGCTCGCAGTGTCGCTGATGACCTGGCGACAAATGCGCCAGGCGGATACGCTTTCCGCCGAGTTGCTCGATCAGCACCTGTCCACTCTGTCCAGCGGAGCCGCCCCAGAGGTCCTGTCGACCGACCGTCACACAGTAAAGCCGTGGTTTCAGGGCAAGCTGCCTTTCAGCTTTGACCTGCCCGACAAGCTTCCGGCTGACACCACTCTGAAGGGCGCCAATCTCGCCTACGTGGGCGGTCAGCCCGCGGCCCTGCTGCTGTTTACGATCCACAAGCACGAGGTCTCGGTGTTTCTCACACAACGCACTTCGAGTACGATCGCTCCCAAACGGCCCGGCGGCCGTGCAGGATTCCATATCGACGAAGCGGACACGCGTGAGCTGCGCATCGTGGCCGTGAGCGACGTGAACCCGGCGGAATTGTCTGAGCTGGTGTCGTCTTTGGTGCAGGCACAAACGCCTTAACAGGGAATTGGCCTGAAGGTCTCACAGGTGGGCGGGTGAGAGACTGATGCTCGAACAATCGATGTGGATGGGAGTGGATGCAAGCCAGATCCCCACCATCCGAACCAATCGGTTAAGGGCCGTTATACAGTTGTTTACAACCACCCATCAAGGTAGCGTGAAGGTCGCCGAGGGCGTGCTGGCGACCTGCGGGAAGGTGCGGCCGACGCTGTTCGAATATCGGAAGGGAAGTAATGAGACCGGCTGTTGCCTAGGGAGCCTGGTTGGTTACCTCATTGATTCGTTGTGATTAAGTTGACAGGAAAACGAAGTCAGCTCATCTTGGGTGGCAACCGATGTCAACTTTACACTCAAGGGAGCCCCATGAACCGCAGGCTGATTGCACTCTGCACCTGTCTGCTGGCCTCTCTCAGCTGGGGCCAATCTCCTCCCACCCAGACCGACGTACCTGATTTCAGCCCGGAACAGAAGATCCGGGCGATCTACGACAACATGACCTATTCGAGCAAGCCCAAAGTGGAATTCACGGTCAGCAACTTTGAGACCGAGTCCTTTTCCGACTTTCTTAAGGAAAACTGGGCCACGAAAATCTCGCTGGTGCAGGCGCCCAATGAGCAATTGAACTTCGGAATCAACATCAAACAGCGGCAGTTCAACGGCAAGGAGACTTCGACCACCGTCACGTACCTGCCGCGGTGGAGTCCTTCGGCGTTCAATGATTATCCGATCGCCAATCAGATCCGCAACGTCAGTGTCGGCGACTATCTGCGTAAGTGGTATCCCAACCTGGCGCTGGCTGCCAATACCGTGGTGACTTACTCGGTAAGGGTGCAGGATGCCACGCACCTGCAGACTTACAACGCCGCCTGTCTGATCACTTTGCCCAACAACTATCGCCCGCTCGACCCGGTGGTCAACATACCGGAGGTCGTAGACGAAGCCGTGCGCTGCAATGAGAGAGGATGTGACAAGAAATGAAGCCGCTCATCCACAGGGACTCTGTGAGGACGTCCGATAACAGATATTCTGTTAACAAACTCTGACCTGCAAAGCGAAACATCATCGAAGGGATCCTAAGGGGTCAATAGGCAGACATAGCTTCCCCACCAACAGCCTATCGAACATGAGTTGTGGCGGCCTTCACTGGCTACGTACAGTTACATCTTGTAGCGGCCTAAGTCCTCGTCGTTTAAGTTCTCGAGCCACCGCCGCAGCTCTTCTGCAGAGCCGGAATCGCCGGCATTCGGCCCCAGCTTGGCTGCACGCAACACCTCTTCGCTGACGAAGATAGGACAATCGGAGCGAAGCGCCAAAGCCAGTGCATCGGACGGACGCGCATCCAGGCTAATGCTCTCGCCATCCTGCTCCATCCAGATCACTGCGTAAAACGTGTCGTCTCTAAGCTCTGTAACTACAATGCGCTCCACGTGAGCATTCAAGCCGCGCACGAGGTTTTTTAGGAGATCGTGAGTCATGGGACGCGGAGGAGTTGCCTTCTCGATCTCAAGCGCAATGGCATTGGCCTCGTAAAGTCCGAGCCAGATCGGGAGGACCGCATCACCGTGGATGTCTTTCAGGATCACGATCGGCATGTTGGTCGAAGGATCCACCATCAGTCCTCGGATTTTCATTTCGACTTCCATAGAACCTCCTTCAGGCCGTTGCCGAAACCACTGCTTCGCCGACCAGGCTGTTCGGAAAGGTGTGGGTCACCTTCACCGTCATATAGCTACCTGTTGCCGGCAAGATGGGCTGATGAACCGCGAAGTTGAGCGTCTTGTTCTGCGAAGTACGTCCGATAACCTGTGCCCGTACCGCGTTATGTCCTTCAACCATCACTTCCACGACTTCCCCTAAGTGCCTCGTGTACGACAACCTCTGAAGCTCTCGCTGCCGGTCAAGTAACGACTGCAGCCTGGTTGACTTCTCCGCGTCCGGGATTGAGTCGGGCATTGAAATGGCCGGTGTATTGGGTCGCGGCGAATACTTGAAGGCGAATACGCCGTCATAGCCGACGGTGTGCAGCAGGTCCATGGTCTCAATAAAGTCGGCGGGTGTCTCGCCTGGAAATCCGACAATGATATCGGTAGTCATGCTGATCGAGCGTTTCGCTCCCTTGATCCATTCGATGCGTTCCAGGTACTGGTCGCGCGTGTACTCCCGCTGCATCAGTTGAAGTACGCGCGATGAGCCGCTCTGGATCGGCAGATGGACGTGATCGCAGAGGCTCGGCACGGCGTCAATCGCGTCGACGATGTCGCGTGTGAAATCACGCGGATGCGAGGTGGTAAATCGCACGCGCCGGATGCCCGGGATTTCGCCGACGGCCGCGAGCAATTCGGCAAACGTCTTCTTCCCTTCTGTATCGCGGTACGAATTTACATTTTGACCAAGTAGCTGTATCTCCGTATAGCCCGCATCGGCCATGCGACGCGCCTCCGCGAGAACGGACGACGAGGTGCGGCTGCGTTCTTTGCCGCGGGTATACGGCACGATGCAATACGCGCAAAACTTGTCGCAGCCTTCGATGATGGTGATGTACCCGCGATGGGGGTTGGTGCGTGCGGTGAATTCAGTCTCGAACGTCTCTTCGGTTTGCCGATCGTCGAGGCCGGTGATGCGTTTCTCGCCCGCCTCAAGACGCTCCAGCATCTCGGGAAGTTTTCGATACGAAGCCGAGCCCGACACGATCGAGACAAACGGCGCGCGTTCAAAAATCTTCTCGCCTTCCTGCTGAGCAACGCACCCCAGTACGGCGAAACGCTTCCCTTCGCCTTGAAGACGCTTGTATTCGTCTAGGCGATGAAACACTTTCTGTTCTGCGCGATCGCGGATGGAGCAGGTGTTGTAGAGGATCAGGCCAGCGTCTTCTTCGTTCTGTACCTGCTGGTAGCCCTGGTGCTCGAGTGTGCCAATCACTTTTTCAGAGTCATGCACATTCATCTGGCATCCGAAGGTTTCCAGGTAAAACGTCTTGTCCGGCGCCATAGTTCCCTTAGTGTACCGCAGCGCGCTCCCGGCGATGCGCGTCGTCGCGGAGACGGGAAACCTTCGGACGGGGCTTGATTCCCTGCTCCGTTTACCCCATTTCGCTGTTTTGTTGTGCGGAACGCAATTACTCTGGAAATTCAGGAGAGTGAAAATTGAGCCTGCAACTACCCTCGATTGAAGCCTTGGAAGATGCCGCTCGGATCGTGTACGAGACCATGCCGCCGACACCGCAACATCGTTGGCCTCTGCTCGAGGAGCGGACAGGCGCGGAGATCTGGGTCAAGCACGAGAACCACACGCAGCTTGGCGCGTTCAAGATTCGCGGCGCACTCGTATATATGGATTGGTTGAAGGATGCGCATCCTGAGACACAGGCTGTGGTCTGCGCGACCCGGGGCAACTTCGGCCAGGCGGTCGCCTTTGCGGCACGGCAGGCAGGGCTGGGAAGTACGATTGTGGTGCCGTTCGGCAACAGCCGGGAAAAGAATCGGGCCATGCGCGCACTGGGCGCACAGCTTATCGAGCACGGTTACGAATTCCAAACCGCCAGCGAATATGCAGCGCAACTCGCAGAAGAACGAGGCCTGCACAGGGTCCCTTCGTTTCACGAGCTGCTCGTGCGCGGCACCGGCACGTATGCATTGGAGATGTTGAGAGGCGTTTCGGAACTCGACACTGTGTACGTACCGGTGGGCATGGGTTCGTCAATTTGCGGAATGATTGCGGCGCGCAATGCGCTTGGCCTGTCGACCCGAATCGTCGGCGTGGTTTCGTCGGCGGCGCCTGCGTATGCGATTTCGTTTCTTCAACGAAAGGCGGTTGCGCATGCAGTAGAGACGCAACTGGCAGACGGGCTCGCGTGCCGCACACCTGACCCGCAAGCGGTCGAGTGGATGGTAGATGGTGTCGAGCGCATGGTGATGGTCAGCGATGATGACGTCGCCGCGGCGATGCTCGCGCTTTACCAGGACACGCATAACCTGGCGGAAGGCGCGGGCGCCGCTGCATTTGCAGCGTTGTTGCAGGAGCAGGAGTCCATGCGCGGCAAGCGTGTTGGCATTGTATTGACTGGCGGCAATGTGGATGCAGACGTGTTCGCAAAGGTGCTGCATGCGCCGGGACTCGTCACCGTATGACGCTGGTGGCCGAGAGCAAGCTGACGCCGTTGTCGCACGGCGCACAGAATCACTGCTTCGGGTGCGGACAGGCGAATCGAACCGGACTGCGGCTGAAGTTTTTCGTCGACGAAGACCAGCGCGTGGTTTGCAGCTTTAAGTTGCCGCGCAGGTTTGAGGGGCCACCAGGATATGCGCATGGCGGCGTGATTGCGACGTTGCTGGATGAAGCGATGAGCAAGGCAAATCGGCAGCGTGGCATTGTGGCGATGACGCGCCAGATGCAGGTGGACTACCTGCGCCCGGTACCGCTGAACACCGCGCTGTCGCTGCATGGAAGCAGTATCGGGGGCGAGGGCAGGAAGCATCATTGCGAAGCTGAAATTCGGGATAAGAACGGCACGATTCTGGCGAAGAGCAGCGGGCTCTTCGTGCAGGTGGATGCGTCAAAACTCGCCCGAAAGTGACCGTTTGCATGCTCGAAATGGCGAATTTTGGCGTCGTAAAAAGAGGCCATTCCAGCTAACAATGCGCAGCCTTGCAGTTCGAGCACGAACACGGTTCGATGACACGGAGCAAACCACAATTCTGACGGAAGGTTGACCGGTTGGGTGTTGTTGCTCGCGGAAATCTTATGCCTGGCGCCCTAACTCCTATCAGCAAGTGGCAAATCAGTCCTTCTGAAGCGAGTCGAACCATGGGAACACCTCCTGGTGTTGTCATCACCGGGGCCTCTGCCGACCTCGGTCGAGCCATAGCGCACGCTTACGCGAAGCGCGGCGCAAAGGTCGCTTTGCTCGCGCGTAATCCAGAGGCTTTGCATGCAGCCCAGCAGGAGTGTGAAGCGCTGGGTGGTAAAGCGATTGCGATCCCTACAGACGTGGCATGGAAGTTGTGCGCAGATGGCGCGCTTGCCGGGTATAACGTCGTTCGGCAGGTGGTTTCGTTTGGCAAGCTGTGCTCGTGGTGTACGGGAACTGCGTTCGCGACCGGGGTCATGCTCTTTGCCGGCCGCGAGGTCCTGGGTCAAGAAGCGCGGCGACTATGCCGTCTCGGCTGAGATCAAGCTCGTTGGTTGAAGGCTTCACTCGGCGCGGAGGGATGCGACCGGGTCGAGGTTTGCGGCTTTGACTGCAGGGATCAAGCTGGCCATGAGAGTTACGACGGCGAGCAACATGGCTGCGCCAGCCAGCGTTGCCGGATCCCAAGGCTTAAGCCCGAAGAGCATTGTGCTAGCCTGCCGCCCTGCGAAGAGCGCCATGAGGGTTCCTCCGCAGAGACCCAGCAGCAGCATTTTGATCGCGTCGCCAAGCAACCCACCAATCACCTGCGCGCGGCTGGCTCCGAGAGCGAGCCGAATCCCAATCTCGCTTCTCCTCTGCGAGAGAAAATAGGACAGCATGCCATACAAGCCGACCACGACGAGCAATGCGGCAAGAATGCCAAAGAATCCCGACACCATCGCCATCATGCGATCGCCTACGAGATTGTCGCGGATTCCCTGTTTGAAGTTGTAGAACTGCATCATGGTTCCCGGATGCTTCTCGTCAAACATGTGCCGCACCGCCTGTTCGGTACCCGCGCCGTCGCGAGACGCAAACATCATCGCGATACCCGGGCCCTGCGCGGTGACTGGGAATTGGTCTATCGGGGCGAAGGCCATGGGTGGAGTTTCTTCGCGAAGATCGCCGTACTTGGTGTCTGGGATGGTCCCGATGATCTCGTAGGTCCGCTCTGGATACTGCGGCTCAGGCCGGACGAGGACCTGCTGCCCGAGGGGCGACCCCACGACATACTTGCGCTGAAAGGCCTGATTGACAATCACCACCAGCGGCGCATCGCCGGTATCACGCTCGGTGAAGTTGCGCCCGGTGAGCAGAGGGATACTAAGGGTGGCAAAGTAGCTCGGACTTACATAAGTGAACTTACTCGAACCATCGAGCGCTCCGACCTGCACCTGGTGGCTCCAACTGCTGCCGCTCAAGGGAACGGTCGTGGTGCCCGCGGCATTGGATATGCCGGGAGTCGAGCGCACGTCCTCGACCAGTTGACGCTTGTAGGAGGCAAGGTTCTCCGGCTTGATCTTCTGTTGCGGGAAGTTGAAATATCCTATGCTGATTCCGCTCTCGCGCATGCCCGGATTCACGGTCATCAGATTTCGATAGCTACGCACAAAGAGCAGCGCGCCGACCAGCAGCACCATGGAGACAGCGATTTGGGCGATTACCATGGCGCGCTGAACTGAGGATCGTTCGCGGTTGCCGGCGAATCCGCGCTCGCCCGATCGGATCGCAGAGATGGGTTCGGTCTGGGTGCTGCGCAGCGCGGGCAGTGTGCCAAAGAGCACACAGGTAGCGCATGCTACCGCGGCGGCAAATAAAATGACGCGCCAGTCCGCCACAATGGTGAGATGAACCGCCTCCTGGCTGGTGTTCATCGTGCTCACCAGTGCGCGGCTCAGGGGCTGCGCGAGTGCAACGCCGAGGCTCGCTCCGAAGGCTGCGAGTAGCGCGCTCTCAAGCAGGATCTGCCGCAACACTCTTCCTCGTGAGGCACCCAGCGCCATCTGTATGGCAACCTCGCGACGCTTTACGCTGGCCCTGGCCAGCATGAGGTTGGCCAGGTTGGCGCACGCAATCAGCAGCACGAGTCCGGTAATGCCAAGCAACAGTTCGAGTGACGAGTTGTATTCCTTGCGAAGATAGCTCACGCCGGCTCCCGCAGGATAAGCGGCTAGCCGGAAGGCTCGGAACGTCTGCGCTGCAGCGGCACTGTATCCCGTGGGTGCAGTCTTCTCAAACAAGCGGGGACTGAGTGCAGCGACGTAGTCTGATGCAGTCTTGAGATTCCAACCGGGCTTTAATCTTCCCATCACGGAAAGAGCGAATACTTCAGGACGTGGATGAGGGGGCGTACACGCAGGGAACGCTACATCGAAGCGGTTGCCGACGACCATTCCGAAGAAAGAGGGCGGAGTAACTCCGAGCACCTGCACCGTTTTACCATCAATGACGAGGGTGGAGTAGGAGGTGATGGGCTGCGCGCCCATCTGTGCCTGCCAGAAGGGATAACTCACGACTACCTTAGTTAACTCGCATCCTGCTTCATCCTGGGACTCGATCAAGCGGCCCTGAAACGGTGCGACCCCGAGCATGCTGAAGAAGTTTCCACTTACCTCAAGGCCATGGATTCGCCGTTCTTCGTTGAGCTGGCGCAGCATGACGTCGTTGCCTCGCCAAGCGAGGATTCCCGAGAAGGGGTCGTGGTGTTCTTTCACCTCTTGCCACATCGGCACGGTGAAGTTTGCGAACATGCCGTCGGAGATGCCAAAGCCCCGATTGCCGCCAACGATGCGGAGCTCGGCGAGTTCTTCGGGCTTGGATATGGGCAGGCTGCGCAGACGCACCGCATCGAGTAGTTCGAAGATCGCGGTATTTGCTCCCACGCCCAAGGCCAGAGTACCGATGACGACGATGGAGAAGACGGGGCTCTTCACGAAGCCGCGCAACGCGGTTCGCACGTCGCGCCAGAGATTGTCGAGGCCCAGCGCCGCGTCCTCAGTGGCGACTCGTTCGCGGGTGGCTGTGGGGCTTCCAAAACGGAGCCGGGCTTCGCGCTGCGCCTGTTCGGGGCTCATTCCTCGGCCAATATTGTCGTCGATGCACATTTGCATGTGCTCCCGCAGTTCAGCCTCTATCTCGCGATCCATGCGCGAACGTCGGCCGAGCATCCAGATACGGCGGAGAAGTGCCATGGTTCACCTCACGCGAATCGCAGAATTGCGTTGACGCCCTTCACGACCTCTTCCCAGTTCTTTTCGCGGCTGGCGAGTTGCTGCTTGCCGGCCCGCGTGAGCGCGTACCATTTCGCATTGCGCCCGTACTCCGTAACCGCCCAGGTGGCGTGAACCCAGCCATTCTGTTCCATGCGGTGCAAAGCGGGATAGAGTGATCCCTCCTCCACGATGAGGCGTTCGTCGGAGACCCGACGAATGTGCATGACGATGCCATAACCGTGCATGGAATCCAATTGAGACAGGGTCTTGAGGATGAGGAGATCGAGCGCACCCTGCAGATCATTTTTGGCCATAACGTCCTCTAACCCTAGACAGCAAGGTAAGTCGGAGAGTAGCGGTTGCTTGCCCTAGATGTCAAGGGGAGAATGGGAGATTGTTTGCGAGTAACTTCCGGGAAGAGTAATCAACGCTTAGAGGTAGGTTAGCTTGGGATCGATGTGCTGCATGAGTGTCTTGGATTGACATCGGTATGGGAGGCCCTCTTCCCCTCCCCAGTCCAACCTCAAGATCGATCGCTCAATAATGCGACCAAACGGAGACTCGCGCAATCTACCCTTTGTGGTCGCAGGTCGGCCAATCAAGAGGAGAAAGAATATGTCACAGAAATTAACGGGCAAGATTGCGGTCATCACCGGCGGCAGCAGCGGCATCGGACTTGCGACCGCCAAGCAGTTCGTCCAGGAGGGTGCGTATGTCTTCATTACCGGCCGCCGCCAGAGTGAGCTGGACACCGCAGTTAAAGAGATTGGCCAGAACGTGACCGGAATCCAGGGCGACGTTGCCAAGCTCGCAGACATCGACAAGATATACGCAGCCGTAAAGGAGCAAAAGGGAAAGGTCGACATCGTGTTCGCCAACGCCGGTATCGGCGAGTTTGCTCCTCTTGGCCAAATCACCGAAGAGCACTTCGATAAGCACTTTGCGATCAATGTGAAGGGGCTCTTGTTCACGGTACAGAAGGCGTTACCGCTACTGACGGAGGGCGGATCGGTGATCCTGAATGCATCGATCGTAGCCAGCAAAGGGTTCCCCGCGTTCTCGGTTTATAGCTCGACGAAGGCTGCCGTTCGTTCCTTCGCACGTACCTGGTCGGTCGACTTGAAAGCGCAGAAGATTCGCGTGAATGTGGTGAGCCCGGGCGTCGTACCGACTCCTGCTTATAGCCTCTCGTTGGGCATGAGCGCCGAGCAGATCGATCAGTTTGTCGAGAGCTCGATCCCCAATATTCCACTCGGTCGTGCAGGTACGACGGATGAGATCGCGAAAGCGGTGCTTTTTCTCGCGTCGGATGACAGCGCCTATGTGACAGGCACCGAACTCTTTGTGGACGGCGGCCTAGCTCAGATCTAATCCCAGTCCAAATCGCTGCGGCCGAGTTATAACCTTGAAGCACACTTAGTAAGAAATCGACCTCTACAGTTATCGCGCTTAACGGTGACCGCAGGAACTTATACTAGACAAGAGCTATGGCCTATCAGCGAAATCTGATAGGCCATGTTGCTGAAGATACCGGCACAGGGTTCGCCAAGTTCCCGGCCGGGCTGGCGATTCCTCCGGTTAGAACAGAACGCTAATCAGGGCGCAGTCTTTTGCCTGCGTCGCTGCGCACTTGCCTCAATGACTTCGTTCATGTCCGCCACCGGCCGAATCTCGAAGGTGTTGCCATATGTCATAGCCGGATGCCGCGACATGAGCTGTACAGCATGACTGATGTCGCGCGCTTCAAGGACGAGAATGCCGCCGAGTTGCTCTTTCGTTTCGGCATAGGGGCCGTCAGTGGTGGCGACTTTGCCGTTCTTCCAGTAGAGAGTCAGGGCGGTCTCCACAGGCTGAAGCCCTTCTCCACCAGCCCAGTGCCCGTTGGCGCGAAGATGATCGTCGTATTCAAAGCAGGTGTCGAACATAGCGTTTCGCTCCTCCTCGGTCATGCGATCGAACTTGTCTTTGTCGTAGTAGCCGAAACAGATGTATTTCATGGTTCTTCTCCTGGTTGCGAATTGGCGCAGGGCGACAGCAGCGTGTGCCCAGCTTGTTAATCTCTTGACTGCAGCGGCTGTTGTGAGGCCGCAGTTTCTCCATGGTTTCCGTCGCTCAGAGAGCCTTGCCGCATCGCTCTGTTGCCAGATAGTCGCTGGAGGTGGCGAAAATCGACAGGTGAGCAAACTTTTTATTGCAACTCTTGCAGCCGCCCCTCGAGGAACCGACGGTCGGGCTCGCGCCGAACCAGGGCCAGCGCTCTCTCATAGGCAGCACGAGCTTCAGGAATGCGTCCTGATCTGCGACACAAGTCTGCTCGTGCGGCGTACGCCAGGTGGTAATCAGCGAGTTCGCCACGCTCGAGCAGGTCATCGATGAGGCGAATTCCCTTCTCTGGGCCTTCGCACATGGCAATGGCCACTGCGCGGTTCAGTTCGACAACCGGAGACGGCTGAATCTGGAGCAATCGGTCATAGAGCAGCGCAATCTGGCGCCAGTCTGTGGATGCAGCGGTAGGAGCCTCGGCGTGAACTGACGCGATGGCCGCTTGCAGCGTGTAGGCCCCGAAGCGTTTGGATCGGAGAGCACTCTGGGTGAGCGAAATGCCTTCGGCAATCTGGTCCCTGTTCCACAAGGACCTATTCTGCTGCTCCAGCAGGATCACGTCTCCATCGGGAGAGGTTCGGGTGGCACGACGCGACTCCTGCAGCAACATGAGTCCAAGCAGACCCTTGACCTCGGGCTCTGGAAGTAACTCGAGCAACAGCCTTCCGAGACGAATCGCCTCGCGGCTAAGTTCGGTGCCTGCTAACTCGGAGTAACCCTCGTTGAAGATGAGATACACGACCTGAAGCACGGAGCCCAAACGAGCGGATAACTCCTGCGAGCCCGGCACCTGGTAAGGAATTGCCTTGTCGCGAATGAGGCTCTTCGCACGCACGATGCGTTGGGCGAGCGTGGCGGGGGTGACGAGAAATGCGCGGGCAATCTCCTCGGTTGTAAGTCCGCAGATTTCGCGAAGCGTGAGGGCGACCCGTGCTTCGGCGGGCAGATCGGGATGGCAGCAGGTGAAGATGAGACGGAGGCGATCATCCTCAATCTCATCGCACCCAGCCTCTTCATTTCTGGTGGAAGTGTCGTTGACGCGCGATTCTATGTGGGCCACAAGATCTCTTTCGGCTCCATTAAAACGCGCGCGACGGCGCATGGCATCTATCGCTTTGAAGCGTGCGGTTGAAATTAACCACGGGCGTGGCTTCTCTGGAATGCCACTCTGCGCCCACGATTCCAGAGCAGCAGCGAAGGCCTCGTGCATCGACTCTTCGGCCAGCTCGAAGTCTCCCAGGAGACGCACGAGTGTGGCTAGAACTCGGCCCGATTCCAATCGGTACAGAGTCTCAAGGGTGCTGCTGAGTTGTTCGGGCGCTGGCGGCATCTAGGCCAAAATAACAAAGGCAGTGGTTGGGCACAAACGCGTTCGGGGGCTCACGATTTGCCTGCATGATCACCATATTCCCAGTCATAGGGCACGCCGGTGTTGCCCAGAATGAATGTAACCAGATCGGCGAATCGAGCCTCGGAGCGGACATCGTTGGAGAGGATCAGAACACAGCGTTGACTGCGCTCAATGCACACCATGGTGTTGGCCGTCTGACCATCGTGCCCCCCTTTGAAGAAGCCATGGCCTTGAGGACCGTCGAACACCACGACGCCCAGGCCTGCGTACAAATCTTTTCGCTGCTGGTTCGCCGGCAGTGCGGGCAGGAACAGCGGAAACTGATGTGCGGTGGGAATGTGCAACGAAGGTTTGGAGATCTCCGCGCGTGACGCGGCTGTGAGGCCATCACCGCTCACGAGTGCAGCGGTAAACTTCGCCATGTCGGAGATGGTGGTGTTCATCGAGCCCGCGGCGCGCACCTTGCTGCGCTTTGAGTGAGGCTGCGGTTGCCCCTGATCGTTCCAGCCGTCCGCGAAGTTGCTGTCCTGACCCTCGCGCCACACGAGGCTGGTTCGAGACATGCCCAGCCGGGCAAAGATGGCATGGGTGAGATCGCCGACATCGAGTTCCAGGCCCTGATCCTGCCGTCCATGTTCGATCACAAACTGTAACAGGATGAAGCCCTCGCCCGAATAGCTGAACTGTGTACCGGGGTCGAAGTGGATGTGCAACTTCTGGTCGGGCTCGATGAAGAAGAAGTTGCTGAAACCGGTGGAGTGAGTCAGGCACATGCGCGGTGTGATGTTCTTCCATCGCGGATCATCAGCCAGGTCTTTGTATGGGCCGTACTTGTCCGGAAAGACCGGATCGGGCCCATAACTCGGCAGTGGTTTGTCGAGGTCAGCGGCGATCGGGGTGTCAAGGTTGAGTTTGCCTTTGTCGACCAGCTGCATCGCGGTATAGGCGAATACCGTCTTGGTGAGCGAGGCGCCGTACATATCGGTGTCTGTGGTCAGCCGGTCGCCCTTGGCATTGCGGATTCCGTAGGCGTGCACATAGCCAACCTTGCCGTGATCGATGACCGCCACCGCAATACCTTTGGCGCCGGTCTGTGCCATGACGTCGCCAACCTTAGCGTCAATAGCGGCTGCGGTAGGGACGGTCTGTTCCATGAGCGGAAGGCAGACACAGAGCACAGGCAGCACGAGAAGAGATTGTCTGAGCGTCTTGATCATAGGGATGATTGCAAGTCGGGTGGTCTTCCGAATCCTCTCCAGGCTACGTACGTCGCAACGTGGCACATTGTTCAACAAGTCGAATGGCTTAAGCCGCGGGCGGTACCAGCGTTTCCGTTCGTGCTTGAGCGTGCTCGAATGTCAGGTTTACCGAGCGATCGCCAATGGGCCTAGTACGATGACGCACACCTCGCATTACCGTAATCATTTGCCCGGGCAAGAGCTCGATTGTTTGGCTATCGAAGTCAATGAAGAGGCCGCCTTCGAGTGCGAGGAAGGTTTCATCCGAATCCGGATGGGAGTGCCAATGGTAGGGCTCAGTCATCGTGCTGATGCGAACTACATGGTCGTTCACATTGGCGAGTGGATGGTTGTCGTAGCTCTTGTCGGTTGCGTATTCCGACGCGAGAGTGATGACGGAAAAGGATTGGCTCCCCACGATTCCTCCTACAATCTTTGTTCCAGGCTCATTCAGCAGGTTACACCGAAGGCGCTTGCGGAGGATAAGGCCGGCCGTGAGTGACTGCGCAAGAGAGCCGCGGGACCGGCCTATGGCTCTACGTGCAGCGTTCGTGACACTCTACCGGAGAGATTCACGTTGCGCCCCGGCGCTCTATTGCTGCGACTCCAGGCGGCTTTCGATCAGGTCTAATTCTCGTTCGAGGGTGCGATACACGGTATCCCCGATGCGGCCGCTGGCCCGCAGATCGACCAGCTTGTCGCGTTCGGCACGATGCGCATCCAGCAGGAGTTTGCGCGTGGCGGTCTGATCTGAGGTCTCTGTTGGGCTGGGCGGAAAGCTCCTCCATACGGTGGCGGAATTGGTGCAGCATGTCGTCATAATAGTGTTGGCGTTCGTCGCTCCCGGTCTGGGTTGTTCGCTGCGCTTCAACGAAACTGATAGCTGCCTGCAGCAGTAAGCGGCGGGCCTCCTCTTCTTCGCAGGCTGGTCCGGAGTCGCGGTCGAAGCCCAAGGCGCGCACGGTTGCTGGCAGAGTGAGGCCCTGCAACACGAGCGTGACGAGGATGACGGCGAAGGTGAGGAACAGAATCATGTTGCTTTGCGGAAACGGCGTGCCGTCGGCGATGGTGGCGGGCAGCGAACCCGCCGCAGCGAGCGCGACTACGCCCCGCATGCCCGTCCAGCCCAGCACGAAGCTCGCCTTGGGGTTCGGTGAGCGATAGCTATGGTGCAGCAGACGGGTGCGCACCCATGCGGCGAGGGTCAGACTGGGGTAGACCCACACGAGGCGCAAGATGATCAGTACAAGCGAGAAGAGCAGTCCGTACGTAAGCAAGCGTATGTGGCTGTAACCCTGGATAGCCTCGAGCACGTAAGGCAGTTGCAGGCCGATGAGCAGGAAGACGAGTCCGTTGAGCAGGAACTCAAGGGCCTCCCACACGCCCCAGATTTGCAATCGTGTCTGTGGCGAGAAGAGTTTGTCGCTGCGGCGGCTGAGGTAAAGGCCACAGGTAACTACTGCGATGACGCCGGAGGCTCTGGCCGCTTCGCCTGCGAGGTAGGAGACATACGCGATGATAATCGAGAGAACAATGTCGACAGGCCCATCTTCAATGAAGCGTTCGATGCGCGTCATGAGCCAGCCGATGAGCAGGCCTATAGCGACGCCGCCCCCGAGCAGCCAGACGAAATCCGCGACCCCTTTGCCGAGAGTCGGAATACTGCGATCGACGATCATGTCGATGCCGAACTGCAGCGCGAGCAGGCCGGTCGCATCGTTGACCAGGCTTTCGCCTTCGAGGATGTCGGTAATGCTGTGCGGCATGCCGACCCGCCTCGCGATGGAGGTGGCGGCGACCGCGTCTGTCGGCGACACGATGGCGCCCAGCAAGAAACCGAGCCGCCAGTCAAAGCCGGGCAGGAAGAGGTGGGCAGCGAAGGCAACGCCGATGGCGGTAAAGAAGACGAGGCCCACGGCGAGCATGCTGATGGAGACGATGTGATTTCGGAATTCGCGCCACGAGGTCTGCCAGGCTGCGGCGTAGAGCAGGGGCGGCAGAAAGACGTAGAAGACAATTCCGGGCGGTAAGGCGACACGCGGAACATGCGGGAACAAGGAGCAGAGCAGGCCGGCTAGAACCAGCAGGATAGGGTAGGAGATGGAAAGCCGTCGCGCGAGCACCGCAACCAACGCGACAGCAGTCAGCAGTCCGAGCAGCAACAACTGGAGCGCGCTTACGTGTTCCATTCTGCTTAGGATGCCACATCGGGCGGCGGCTCAGGAACCCCGATGCTGGTTTTGCGATACTGTTGTGTCGCCGGGCAGCGCGCAGTTGACATGAGGATGGAAAGACGATTGTATGGGCAGTACCATCCTGCTCCCTTCGCCGATGGTTGGCATCGTGGAGGATACCGGTCCGGGCGCTAGTCGCTCTGCTGTGGTGAGCGGGTGTATTGGGGTGACGAACGCGCAGTTCGTTCCTCATAAGTGCTTATACGGTGACTTACTAACCTTGCTAACTTCAAATGCCGAGGTACGAACTCGCCTCGCCACGAATGTTTGAGGAGGAAGTGGAATGAATCGCGTACCTGACACAGAACTAGTTCTCATACCCGGTGGAACCCTGATCACAGCCACGCCGGAGGAAGGGCGCGCGCTGGCAATTACGCTAGCGCGGCACATGATTCATAACATCCAGCCAGACCTGGATGCATTGAAGGCTGGACGGCCGAATTACGCCATGAACCCCGACGGCCTGATCGCCGCAAGCCAGGTCGTAGCGATTGAATTTCAAACGATCGCCGCGGCCAATAACTATTGGCGAGGCTAGTTATGTGGCGAACTGCGTAAGTGAAACGGACCGGGTCGGTCCGTTTCGTGCTGTTGGGAGCATTGGGGCGAGCTTGAGATTGGCACCGGAATGTGGGCTGGGACAAGCCGGTTAGAAGGACGGCTCGGATGGGAAGTTGGCAAGTGCATGCAAGTCGGTCCAACCGAACGCGAATTCGGAAAGCTGGATGCCTCCGATCTCGATTGGCTTGCGGGTCAGGTAGTGGGCACCGGTTTTCTCGTAAAAGTGGACCGCAGGATTTTGTTCGAGCACCCAAACGAGCATATTCTTGTGGCCTTCCAGAATGAGTGTTCTGGCGACTGCGGCGAGGAGCGCCTTTCCTATCCCGCGGCTTTGGGCGTCTTTGAGCAGGTAGATCGTATACAGTTCAGCATCGTAACCATCGAGGGGTTCACGGATGCCACCACCGCCGGCGAATCCGACCACGCTGCCTTCCACCTCGGCAACGAACACACGTATGTCGCGCCTAAGCCAGTCCTGCCATATGGGAATGCGTTCGGCTTCGTTCAGGGAGGCGAGGTATTGATCCGGAAGAATGCCCGCGTAAGTTGTGAGCCAGCTTTGGACATGCACATGCGCGATTGCGGCAGCATCTTGCACTTCGGCGATTCGGATCGTAGGCATGCGAACACCTGATTCAAAGCATAAGTCACACAGAGTGGCAGAAAGCGCAGGTCACGAACTGGCCCTGGCTCCGCGAAAGAACCACTCCACCCCATATCGATCTGTTAGTCGTCCATAGACTCCGAAGGGCATCTCGCGCAATTCGGTGAGGTACTCTGCGTCGGCTCCCTCGCGCAGCTTGTTGAAGATGGGCGTGAGTTCGTTGTAGCCAGGGCCGCTGACATAGATGGCAGTCGTGTTTCCCTATTGTGGCTTACGTGTAGGGTGCAGCCAATCTGTCGCGGAGAACTTAACGACTCCGCTCTTGAGATAGGCGTTCGTAATCTTGTGGTGCTGTTCCGCCGGAAATTGTGCCTGCATTGGAGTTTTCCCGAGGGGCGTCAGAATAAGTTCGCCACCGAAGCAGGATTGATAGAACCGCATAGCTTCGGCGCAGTTGCCGTCGAACAGAAGGAACGGGGTCAAAGTAAGCATAGAGTTTTCAGTGGGGGAGGTTTCCCTGTGCGAAGGATTATAGCCGTGTGGGCGACGCCACAGTCATGAACAGGAGGTTGGCTGAGGCTCGCCGGTTTGTTCGGCTTACTCGGCACAGACTAAGTCGGCCTAGTTACAAAGGTCGGAGGATAAAAGTGGAGTTCACGAGTGGTCGCCGATTCTCTCTCACACAACACACTCAATCTGGCCGTATTCGCCAAGGCGTATAGATGAAGCGTTGAGGCAAGCTCCTTAGCTGAGGTGCGGAGACATAGTGCCGGCGCGGTGTCTATGGTCGAGGTGATTGTTCGCATCTTGTCGGGCTTTCGCGGAAAAAATTTGGTACGTACGATCAGGTATGAGCCGTCGTCCTGGTCTATGATTCGTTCCGAATGAGGAACCGGATACATGCATAAAGGGGATGGTCAGGGCGAGGCAGGGCGCCTTTCGGCAATTGTGGCGAACTCGCTGGACACCCACGGGAAAACACAAGACCTGGCGCGCCAGGCCTACCAAAGTCGCACGCAATTTCACAGGCTGTTCCGAACCGTGGTCAAGGAGACTCCTGCAGCAATGCGGCGGAGGCTCTTGCTGGAAAGAGCAGCCTATCAACTGGCACATACTGCGATGTCGGTCACGGGCGTGGCCCTGGACGCCAACTACGGTTCGTTGGAAGCGTTCACTCGCGCCTTCCGAAAAGCTTTTCAAATCTCTCCTAGTCTTTACCGGCGCGTGCGGGATCCCCACTACCGCTTGCCGTCGCCCAGCCACATTCACTTTCTTGCGCCCGGTTCCCCCACAAAAGGAGGAGGAGACATGGACCTATTCGATCGCTTTGCAGGCAACGATTCGTGGCACACGCAGCGTTTGTTGGAATACGCGAATACCTTGACCGAGGAACAACTGGATCAGCCGCTCCCCACGGTGATTGAGATGTTGCCGTGGCGCGAGTCCAACAAGACGCTAAGGCAGCTGTTGGAAAACATCATCTTCACGAAGGAAGTTTGGACCGCTGCACTGGCGGGAGCCGATATGGATATGAGCGGACCTGCGAAATCTGAACGCTCTCCGCAGGCGATGCTGCAAAGGCTGAAGAAGACCGATGCGGAACTGCATCGCATTTTGAGCGACGTCCGCAACCGCTCCGGATGGGATGATACCTTCGTCGACGCTCTCTGCGAACCGGCAGAGACCTTCACGTTTGGCGGCGTCTTCGCGCACATCATGACGTTCAATGCGCATCGCCGATTGATGGCGTTGGACGCTCTCCGCCAACTGGGTGTGCAGACCGAAGGGTTCGGCGACCCGATGGAATACGAAGAAAGCGTAGCGCCGTGGAACCAGGAGGTCGCAGTCAAAACGCCTTAGGGTTTGCGGCTTGGGAAGCCCTGGCGAGCGGGAGCTTCTCGAAAGTTCCAAGGAGCCCCTCGTTGCTAGAATCTGGGGCATGAGCGTTTTGGAGTGGCTGCTGAATTCAGATCCGGCCGTGCGATGGCAGGTGCTGCGCGATCTTTGGGATGCGTCCCCCGAGGTCGTAGCAGCCGAGCGCGCAAAGATTGTGACGGAGGGTTGGGGAGCCAGACTGCTGGCGCTCCAAGGGGAAGATGGACAGTGGGCCGGAGGTGCATGCTTCCCAGCTGAGTCCACACACTGGCAGGAGAAGTGTGAGGGACAGCCCTGGATTTCCACGCTGCCGACGCTCCAACTCTTGCAGGATTTCGGAGTGGATCCGAACTCCGAGCGCATGCGCGATGCTATAGAACGGGTGAAGCAAAACTGCCGCTGGGAACACGCGGGACAACGCTTCTTCGATGGAGAGGTGGAACCCTGCATCAACGGCAGAACGGTGACCTTGGGAGTCTACTTCGGCCAGAACATGGACGCTCTGGTGAGCCGCCTGGTTGGCGAGCAACTGGAAGACGGCGGCTGGAACTGCGAGACCGAGCGTGGCTCGGTGCGGTCCTCATTCGCGACCACAATTAACGTTCTAGAAGGGCTGCTGGCCTATGAGCAGAAGACCGGAGGCTCGCCTGAATCGATCGCGGCTCGGCGGCGTGGAGAAGAATACCTGCTCGACCGGAAACTCTTTCGCCGAAAGAGCACAGGCGAGGTGGTGGATCCCTCGTGGCTGCAGTTTTCCTTTCCGGTGCGCTGGCAGTACGACGTGCTCCGTGCTCTGGAATACTTCCGCTTGAGCTCTGGAGTTTCCGGCAACGCGGCTCCTGATCTGCGCCTGGAAGAAGCGGTTCAGCTCTTGCGTTCCAAGCAGCAGGCGGATGGCTCGTGGTTGCTGGAGAATACGCACCCCGGAGAGGTCTACTTTGAACTCGAACAGCGCGAGGACCAGCCGAGTCGCTGGAATACGCTGCGTGCGCTCCGGGTGCTGAGGTGGTACGACAAGCGCGTCGACTTGAAGAACTGACTCGTGGTCCTATGGGTGTCGAAGTGGACGCGAAGGTGTCAATTATTTGAGCGGGAAGGCTGACTTCGTTCACGCTTTAGCTGCCGGAAGCGCTTAGCAAGATCGGCTTCACCATCGCTTCGATCTTGGCTGCCATTTCTTCGGCGGGGATGCGGTTGGGCGACTGAAACCAGCGGCGTGCGGCTCCGAAGATGGCCCAGGCGGCCGCGCTGGCCAGCAGTTCTCGATCGGTGCCGGGAGCGACGGTGTGGTTCCGGCCGCCTTCGCGAAACATGTTTTCAACCACCGGGATGATAGAGCCTTCGAGCGGCAACTTCGACAACTGACTCGGGCAGCCCGTGGTCTCCGCCAGATAGTCGCAAACCCCGAGCGCAATCGCGCGCAGAGCACCGTCACAATTTGAGAACGAGAGGCCCCGGCGAGCGATGAGGTCGGTGAAGCGCGCGGCAGTCATGGCCTGTAGAAGGGCGTTCTTGTCCGGGTAATGCAGGTAGAAGGTGGCCCGGTTCAACGTGGCCTCGTCGGCGATCTCCTGGACGGAAATGTCGTCGAACTCCTTCCGATTGAGCAAAGTGGCGAGCGCCTCCATGAGCATGCGCCGGCTGCGCAGGATGCGGGGATCGGTCGTTTCGGCAACGGGTTGGAGGGTGTCGACCATTCGCAATTGTCAGGATACGCCTTTGTGGGACACGTGACGTGAATGCGACAAATGTCTATTTAGGTGAATCGACACATGCCGCTTAGGCATCATTTGTCGTATAGGAGAATTTTTGCATGCCCACACTTCTTCAAATCGATTCCAGCCCGCTCTATGGTCGTTCGGTCTCTCGCGAACTGACGACCGCCTTTGTCGCCCAGTGGAAGGCTTCGCACCCGGACGGAGACGTGATCTACCGCGATTTGAACGCGACGCCCATCCCGCCGATTGACGCCGAGTGGGTGGGCGCCGTGTATACGCCGGAAGAGTCGCGCACCCCGGAACAGAAACAATTGCTGTCTCTTTCAGACTCATTGCTGGCTGAACTGGACGACGCGGATGAGTATGTCGTTGGCGTCCCGATGCATAACTTCAGCGTGCCCTCGGTACTTAAGTTGTGGATCGACCAGATCTCTCGTGTGGGCAAGACGTTCACGTATGCGGGTGGAGCGCCCAAAGGTCTGCTGATCGGCAAGAAGGCGACGTTCCTGCTTGCGACGGGTGGCATGTATGACGCGCAGACGAAGATGGCGTCGTTCAATTTTGTGGAGCCATATTTGCGGTCGCTGTTTGGCTTCCTCGGTGTGACGGATACGACGTTTCTCACCGCAGGCGGAACCATGGCGCTGAACCACGGGCAGGATCGGGATGCATTTCTTGCGCCTCACCTGGAAGCGGTGCAGACGCAGGCGCAGAGCGCTGAAGGAGCACGCGCATGAAGATTGCTTCGACGATCGCACGCTATCTGCTGGGGTTAATGTTTACGGTCTTCGGGCTGAACGGGTTTCTCAACTTCATTCACCAGCCGCCGCCGACGAATCCGCTGGCCATGCAGTTCTTTGTTGCGGTTAGCGCATCGCACTTCGCGGCGTTCTTCTTTGCGATTCAGGTGCTCGGTGGGCTGCTGTTGCTTTTGGGCTTGTTTGTGCCGCTTGCGCTGACTTTGCTTGCAGCGGAGTTGTACAACATTCTCGCCTTTCATTTGTCGTTCGCGCCGGCCAGCATACCGCAGGCGCTGGTGGCCTGTGTGTTGTGGGGGCTGGTCTTCCTTCAGTATCGCGCCAGCTTCGCAGGCATTTTCAGCGCGAAGCCGGGTGATGCAAACGTAATTTAGGCGGACTGTCGTGTGTACTGCCTTGGGGAGCAGCCCATGACGCGGCGGAAGGCTTTGCCGAAGGCGCTTTCGGATTCGTAACCGAGAGAGTGCGCAATGGCGGAGAGTCCGTCGGAGGAGTTTTCGAGTCTGTCGGCGGCGAGGAGCATGCGCCAGCGGGTGAGGTACTCCATGGGCGTGGCGCCGACGGTCTCGCGGAAGCGCAACGCGAAGACGGAGCGCGACATGCCGACGCGTTCGGCCAGGGACTGCAAGGTCCACGCAAGTCCCGGATCGTTGTGCATGCAAGCGATGGCGATGCTCATATGCCGGTCAGAGAGGGCGGAGAGCCAGCCCGGACCGGCGCTCGCGACATCGGCGAGGTGTAGACGGAGCGCCTGGATGAGCATGGTGTAGGCGAGTTGCTGCGCGATCAACGAACTGCCGGGTTGCGGGTCGCGGACTTCTTCGCGAAGGCGCTCCAGCGACCAGCGCATGGCGGCCTTATCCGATTCGCTGCGGATGTGGACGACGGGCGGCAGCGATCGCAGCAGCATGTCGGCGTGGCTCCCGTTGAAGCCGAAGAATCCTCCGGCCATGTAGCGCGTACCTTCGGCAAGCCGGGAGACGTCGTTGGTCTTACCGAGCCGGTCCCATGCGAGCGTGTAGTGGATCGGTTCCAGCGCGAGATCGGTGGCGAGCCGGAACGGAAGACCGCGCGGCAGGATGAAGCAGTCTCCAACATCGAGCAGGATCGGTTCTGTGACGCCCTCGACCACCAGCCAGCACTGGCCCGCGAGCATGGCATAGCACTTCATCCCCTGGTGGGCGGGGAAAGAAATGGCCAGGTCCTCAGTCAGGTGGAAACCGCCGGAAGACAAGCTCCGCGGCTTGAGCAGGGCAAGGACCTCAGACAGCGGATCCATGCGTGAAGTCGTATCCAATCCTGCAGGCGGCAGCACCGTGCCCGGTTTCGGCGTTTGGCCTTTCTCTGGCTGGTGGTCGGCCTTGGCGGTGCGAGGCGGCAGGACGATTGAGCCGATCATACGGACTTCCAGTATAGATCGTCTGACACTCTCACCCAATCTACTGATGGACGGCTGCATGCGGGCGCAGGACTGCGAGTGATGCATCGGCCGGACATTTGCGAATTGAGGAGACACTATCATGCGGATTTTTGTGACCGGGGCACCGGGATTTATCGGTTCAGCGCTGGTTCGGGAGTTAATGCAGGCGGGGCACGCTGTGCTGGGGCTGACACGATCAGAGGCCGGCGCGGAAGCACTGCGAGCGGCCGGGGCAGAGGTGAAGCACGGCAACATCGAGGATCTGGACAGCCTGCGCGACGGAGCGTCCAGGGCCGACGGCGTCATTCACTTGGCGTTCAATCATGACTTCTCGCAATTTCAGAAAAATGCCGAGGACGACCGCAAGGCGATCGTTGCGATGGGCGAGGTGTTGATGGGCTCCGAACGGCCGTTTGTGATCACGTCGGGTACGGCGATCGCAGCCAACGTGGACGGCAAGCCATCGACGGAGGATGGACCGACGGCTTCATGGAACCCGCGCGCCGCGTCTGAGGCGACGGTGAAGGAGTTGACTGCGAAGGGTGTGAACACTTCCGTGGTGCGGCTGCCGCAGGTTCACGACACGCGGAAGCAGGGGCTGGTTCCCTACGTCACGGCGGTGGCGCGCGAGAAGCGGGTGTCGGCCTACATCGGTGACGGCAGCAATCGGTGGCCGGCGGCGCATGTGTCCGACGTGGCGCGGCTGTATCGCCTGGCGTTTGAGAAGGCGGAACCGGGCTCGATCTATCACGCAGTCGATGAGGAAGGCGTGTCGATGAAGGCGATCGCCGAGGCGCTCGGCCGCGGGCTGGAGGTACCGGTGGTCAGCATCAGGCCGGAGGAAGCCGAGGCACACTTTGGATGGCTTGGCCGATTCGCCGGTCACGATATGCCGTCTTCAAGTGCGATCACGCAACAGAAGCTGAACTGGAAGCCGACCGGGCCGGGGCTGATCACCGACCTCGACCGTATGGACTACACGCAAGCCTGAGTCAGGCAGGGGCGCACCGGTGGAAGGCTGCCGGTGCGCCCCCTGCGGCACTAGGGCTGAATCCGCGTGGTCTGCAGGGCGACGGTGATCCAATGGCCATCGCGTTTCACGTACATGCGGGTGAAGAGATAGTCGCCGCTGTAATCTTTCCCATTTTCCTTGCCGGTCTGGACAGATCGGCCGGTCACTACGGCAGCATCGCCGTAGACGCGAACCTTCAGGTCAAAGACTTTGCGAGCATCGTAGTGAAAGGATCCGGATTTGAAGCCCTGGACGATCTCGGCTTTGGTCCGTAACTCGCCACGCAAGGTAATGAAGGTGTAGTCGTCGGAGGTCATGCGTTCGAGAGCGGCGGCGTCGCCATTCACGATCGCCTGGTTGCGGTCCTGTTCCATCTTCTCAATTTCAGCTTTGGCGACCGCATTGGGGGATTTGCTGGGAGTCGGGTTCTGCTGAGCGTGGGCGGAGGCGAAGAACACCGCCAACGTGAGAGCAGGGATCAGGATCTTCATGTGAGCCTCCGGTCGAAGAGCTTTCGCAATTGCAAAGTATACTGCCGGTCACAAAACCGGAGCCGGCAAGCCTGAGGCGGCCTCGCCTGAAGGAGCGGGTGGGGGAACGGGTTACGGCAAGACGAATCAGCGCTGCCTGATGGTACGAGCCTGCGACACGTAACTCAGACGGTATCGAATACGCGGATCTCCATCGCGCGCAGCCGTTCTGCATCGCCGACGACTTCGAGGCCGGCAATTTTATTTTCGGAGAATGAGAAGCGCAGCACACGGAAGAGCCGGCCCTTTGGCGCCACAACCAGGGCGACAGACTCATCCACAATTGCGAGTTGCGCAAAACGGGCTCCGCGCGCGGCGCGAATTGCCTGGGCAGCCCAGTTCCGGGCACCGCGCACTTCGCGCTCAACGCCGCCAACTGCGGACGCGGCATCGGCGAGTGCCACCATGTCAGGATCGAGCACCGCGAGCAGCCCTTCCAAGTCGCCACTGCGTAAAGCTCTAAGAAACGTAGCTACCAGCTCTCGCTGCGCGGTCGGTTGTGCATCCGGTGTCGCGGTTGTGCGAACACGGCGGCGTGCGCGGCTGGCGAGTTGTCGAGTGGCATCGGGAGATCGTTGCAATATGGCGGCGATTTCTTCAAACGAGAGGCCGAACAGATCGTGCAGGACGAAGGCGAGCCGTTCAGCAGGAGTGAGCCGGTCGAGGACCACGAGAAGCGCGAGCCCGACTGAGTCGGCGAGGAGCGCTTCCTGCTCAGGATCCCCGCGGCGCGCGGCGGTTGGTTCTGGAATTCCTGGCAGATCGAGTGGCTCTTCGCGCCGGGATGCGCGGGAGCGAAGCATGTCGAGACAGACGCGCGCGACCACCGTCGTGAGCCATTTGCCGAGGTTGTGGATGTCTGCGGCATCGGAGCGGCTCAGCCGAAGCCATCCTTCCTGCACCGCATCGTCTGCCTCGTTCAGCGATCCGAGCATCCGGTAGGCCACAGCTCGCAGGTGTCCGCGATGCTGTTCGAACTGCTCGGCAAGCCACTGGCGTTCGACCATCTGTCACACTCTCCGTGGGCAATTCGTCTGGGTGGTGACGAACGAAATACATCGTTTGTTCCAAGGAGATCCAAACGTATGCAGTCCAGAATGAAAAACCCCGTCATGGTCCTGCCCGAGGCACTTTCCTCCATTCTCGCGCTAAACTCCATCCTCGAAAAGTGCGGGGTGCCGGCGAAGACTCTGAAGCTGGTTCACCTGCGCGTGAGCCAGATCAACGGATGCAGCGTCTGCATTGAAATGCACGGGCGCGAACTGATGGGTGCCAAGGAGACGAACGAGCGATTGCTGACCGTCGCTGCGTGGCGGGATGCGCCGTACTTCACTGACGCGGAGCGCGCTGCCTTGGCGCTGGCTGAGTCGGCGACGCGGCTCAGTGACCGGCCCAATGCGGTGTCAGACGAGGAGTGGGCAGATGCTGCACATCACTACGATGAGCGACAGCTGGCCGCGCTGGTTCTATCGATCGGCGTGATCAACCTCTTCAATCGGGTGAACGCAGCAACCCGGCAGGTTGCGGGAGAGTGGAGCAAATCGGCGGAAGCCAAGCAATGGATTGAGGCGCACGCCGCTGCGCATTGAGTGCCAAGACACAGCGGTGATCGCGAAGCAACGCGATCTCCGCTGCGTCGCCGTTGTACCCACCAACTGCTTCTGTTGGTGCGGTGAGAACGGGGTAGGCCGACCTCCGGAGTGGCCGCGGGCGGAGGGCTCTGTTCCTGGGGGAAAGCTGTTAAACTGGAGCTTCAGGCAACAACTCCGCTGGCGCGCACCTTAGGCACACTTTCCGCATCGCGCCGCGGCTCCTGGAGGGAGACAGCATGGCAAATCAGCACACCAACGGCAACAACTCCGGATCCACTGGACTTCGATTGAAGATCGGCCTGGCGGAGATGCTCAAGGGCGGCGTCATCATGGACGTGATGAACGTGGAGCAGGCCCGGATCGCGGAGCAGGCCGGCGCGGTGGCGGTGATGGCGCTGGAGCGGGTGCCGGCCATGATTCGCGCGGAAGGCGGTGTGGCGCGGATGGCCAATCCCAAGCTGATTAAGGAGATCATCGAGACGGTCTCGATTCCAGTGATGGCGAAGGCGCGGATCGGGCACTTCGCGGAAGCGCAGGTGCTGCAGGTGCTCGGCGTCGACTTCATCGACGAGTCGGAGGTGCTGACGCCGGCCGATGAGGTGCACCATATCGACAAGCATGCGTTCAAGACGCCGTTTGTCTGCGGCGCGCGCAACCTGGGAGAGGCTCTACGGCGCATTGCAGAGGGCGCAGCCATGATTCGGACCAAGGGCGAGGCGGGCACCGGCGACGTAGTTCACGCAGTGCAGCACATGCGCCAGATCGTGGCGGAGATGCGCAGCTTGACAGTGATGACCGAGCAGGAACTCTACGCTGCGGCCAAGAACCACCAGGCTCCCTATGAACTGATTCGCATGGTGGCCAAGACGGGCAAGCTGCCGGTTCCGAACTTCTCTGCCGGGGGCATCGCGACTCCTGCCGACGCAGCGTTGATGATGCAACTGGGCGCAGAAGCCGTGTTTGTCGGCTCCGGCATTTTCATGAAGGAACGCGCGACGCCACTCAACGTGGAGCACAACGACGCCGAACGCGCCGAGGCAGTTTCGCGGGCGCAGGCTATCGTGATTGCGACGACCCACTACGACGACGCAAAGATTGTCGCCGAGGCCAGCGAACAAGTCACCGGAACCATGCAGGGATTGGCGGCAGCAGCAATCCAGGAAAAGGACTTGCTCCAAACCCGCGGCTGGTAGCGATTTGCCATCGAGGCCACCGGGGACCTGCCGTCCAGGCCACCGCGCCTTCTGCGCCATCCGCGGATGGGTCAGGATTGTGGCGGGATTTTGGACTGGCAGTGCAGGCATACGCGCCCTGGTGAGACTTGGCATGCAGGAGCGATTTCGCTGACGATTGCGCTTTGGTTTGTATGACCATGAAGGGGATCGGGTTCGTTTGCCATTGACCACGGACAATCTAGATACGCCACGGTTACGTATCGGCGTGCTTGCGATTCAAGGGGATTACGCGGCACACGCTGCGGCGCTAAGTGACGTGGGCGCGGACCCGGTGTTGGTGCGCAAGCCGGAAGAACTGGCAGGGCTGGACGGGCTGATTCTTCCCGGCGGCGAGTCCACTACCTTTCTGAAGTTTCTGGAGCGCGGAGGGTTCCTGGCGGAGCTGCGGAAATTCGCTGAGGAGAAGCCGACGTTCGGCACCTGCGCCGGCTGCATTCTGCTGGCGAACGAGGTGCTGCATCCGCCGCAGGCAAGCCTGCATCTGCTCGATGCTACGGTGGAGCGCAATGCGTATGGACGCCAGATTGACAGCGCGATTCAGTCAGGCGAGACTTCCCTGTCCGGTGGCCCGCTGGAGATGGTGTACATTCGCGCGCCGCGCATGACGCGTGTGGGAGAGGGTGTGGATGTGCTGGCGGAGCGCGACGGATTTCCCGTGCTGGTGCAGCAGGGTCACTTGATGGCCGCGACCTTTCATCCCGAGCTCTCGGAGGACCGCCGGGTGCATCAGCACTTCGTCGACCTGGTTCGCGAGCATCAGCACACCAGCGAAGCGCAATCCGCGCGGACCTGAGCCGATCAATGAACTGGCTCCCCACCAATGGCGCCCTGCACGGAATCGCGGTCGATCGGCTGCTGATGTGGAACCTGCTGGCGCTGGTGTTCTGTTTTGTTCTCGCACATGTATGGATCGGATTTGCGCTGTTGCGGCGAAGGCGCGGGCAGACTCCGCGAATTGGGACGGTCGAGTGGCTGCCTCTCTTTCTGCTGTGCCTCATGTACCTGGTAATGGCAGTGACGGCGCAACGGCTGTGGGCGAACGATCGGTTCGAGGGACCTTCGCTGGAGGCGCTGCAGGTGGAGGCGGTGGGGGTACAGTTTCAGTGGTATTTCCGCTATCCGGGAAGGGACGCTACGTTTGGAACGACGCGACCGGAGCTGGTGAGGGCGTGGGCGGGTAATCCTCTGGGACTGGATGGAAGAGATGCGCACGGCGCCGACGATGTGGTGAGCAGCGAACTGGTGTTGCCGGCGGGACGCGAGGTGGACCTGCGGCTGCGTTCGCACGATGTGATTCACGGGCTGTTCATTCCGGGCATGCGGCTCAAGCAGAATGCAGTGCCGGGCATGGTGTTGCATGTGCACTTCACCCCTGAGCGGGAGGGGGAGTATGCCATTCTATGTTCCCAGGTCTGCGGGCTGGGACATGCGAAGATGCAGGCGAATCTTCGCGTGGTCCCGCAGGCTGAATACGACGCGTGGATCGCTGCCGGGGAGCAACGCCGAAGGGCGATGGAGGCACCGGAATGACGAATCCTGAAAAGAAGCCGGTGCGGAGCGAGTTGCCGAGCGCGGAGACGCCGGCGGTGCATGGGATTCGGCAACGGAGCTGGGTGAGGCGGTGGATCTTCACCACTGCGCATCGCGCGATTGGGGTGCATTACCTTGTGCTGGCGCTGGTCGCAGTCGCGGTGGGCACACTGCTGTCGCTGGCGATGCGGATTCACCTGGTGTGGCCCGAGCTGGCGATTCCCTTCTTCGGACAGATCAAGCCGGAAGACTATCTTGCGCTGGTCACGATGCATGGAACGCTGATGGTGTTTTTCGTGCTGACGACGGCGCCGCAGAGCGGGTTCGCGAACCTGGTGATGCCGGAGCAGATCGGCGCGCGGCAGATGGCGATGCCGCGGATGAATGCTGCTTCGTTCTGGCTGACGGCGTTGGCGCTGGTGGTGTTGCTGTCGGCATTTGTAGTGCCGGGTGGAGCGCCGATTTCGGGGTGGACGAGTTACCCGCCATTGAGCGCCGTAGGCGCAGCGGGGCCCGGTCAGGCTGTGGGCATGGATATCTGGCTGGCGAGCATCGGGATTTTTTGCGTGGCATCTACGCTCGGTTCAGTGAACATGCTGGCGACGATCGTGGGCGAGCGCTGCGAAGGGATGACGTTACGGCGCCTCCCTCTCACGGTGTGGTCGTGGCTGGTGAGCTCGATTCTTACGCTGCTGTGTTTCAGCGTGTTGCTGGGAGCGGTGGTTCTGCTCTTCTGCGATCGGCATTACGGCACCAGTTTTTTCGTGCCGATGGGCGATTTGATCAACGGCAAGGTCGTGGGGCATGGGGATGGTTCGCCGCTGCTGTGGCTGCATCTCTTCTGGTTTTTCGGGCACCCGGAGGTGTACATCGCGGTGTTGCCGGGGATGGGGATTACCTCCTCGCTGCTAGCGAATTTCAGCAGGCGGCCGGTGCTGGGCTATTCGCTGATGGCGGCAACGACGGTATTGATCGGTTTTCTGGGCTTGGTGGTGTGGGGACACCACATGTTCGTAAGCGGGATGAACCCGTATGCGGGAACGGCGTTTGCGCTGACGACGATGGCGATCGCAGTGCCGAGTTCCGCGAAGGTGTTGAGTTGGCTGGGCACGCTGTATGGTGGCGGACTGGAGCTGACCACGCCCATGCTGTTCTCAATCGGCTTCGTTTCGCTCTTCATCGCGGGCGGATTGACGGGGCCGCTGCTTGCGCAACCGGCCATCGACGCGTACCTGCACAATACCGTGTTCGTGGTGGCGCATTTTCATCTGATCATGGCGATGGCGGGCGTATTTTCCGTGTTCGCCGGAGTGTACTACTGGTTCCCGCTGATGAGCGGACGGCTCTTGCATCGAGGATTGGGCAAAGCGCATTTCTGGTTGACCTTGGCGGGCGCATATGGGACCTTCTTCCCCATGCATTTTGCAGGGCTGGCCGGCGAGCCGAGACACTACTCCGAGCTGACGGGCAGAGCGTTGACGGGCTTGCTCCCGCTGCAGCGAGGGATCACGTACGCGGCGTGCATGCTGGCTGTGGCGCAGTTGTTGTTTCTGGTGAACCTGGTGTGGAGTCTGCGACGCGGAGAGAAGGCGGGAGCCAACCCCTGGCGCGCTACCACGCTCGAATGGGCAGGAGCGGAATGGGTATGGGCAAGCCGCCGTGTGATCTCCCGCGACCCCTACGAATACAAAGTTCAGCCAAATGGAATGGACTTTGCGCTTCAGTCAATACCGGTAGAGAATCTGGAGTAATCTTTTAGTCAACGGAGCTCGTGCCATGCCCGCTACCTTCACCCGCACCCCCGTCGACACAGAGCGCCGCAATCCCGGAATAGGCGGGAAGCCGCCGCTCGACCAGCGGCCAACGGGCGGAGGGGGCGACGGCGACAACTGGGAGAACCGGCCGCCGGGGCGACGAGGGCCGCGTGCGCTGCTACGGCGATATCGGCTGGTACTGTTTTTTGCGCTGGCCGGCGACCTGATGTTCTTTATGCCGCTGGTGACTGCGTTCTTTCTGCGGCAAGGTAGCGGCCGCATCGACATTCGCAATCACTACATCAGCGACTGGCATCCGTTGGCGGTGCCTCCCATCTTGTGGCTGAATACGGCGTTGCTGTTGCTGAGCAGCCTGGCGATTGAGATTGCGCGCAGACAACTTTTTCATGAAATCGACGTCATGGAAGAGTGGCTGGGGCTGGGCCGGCCGGCAGTGCGTCGTGCGACACCGTGGCTGATCGCGACTGCAGTTCTGGGGCTGGCATTCCTGGCCGGGCAGTGGATGGCGTGGCAGCAACTCTTTGCGCAGGGCGTCTCGTTCGCTTCCAATCCGACGAATGATTTCTTCTACCTGATCACCGGAATACACGGCGCTCACCTGCTCGTGGGGTTAATGGCTCTGGGCGCAGCGCTGGCAGCGCTGTTCGTGTTCAAACGGGTGGAGTATCGGCAGATCGCAGTGGATTGCTCCGCGTGGTATTGGCACACGATGGGCGTGTTCTGGATCTTTCTCTTCACCATGCTGGTCTTCTTCTAATGACGCGCGGCCTGCTCTGGCCCGTCGGTCTTCTCGCATCTCGTCGCGACGCCAGACGCTGGGCGGCAGTGATGGCGTTCGCGGTGTGCCTGCTGATCTCGCCGTATGCAGGCGCGCAGGGCTGCACGATGTGCACCGACGCGGCGGCAGGCAGTACTCCACAGATGCGCAAGGCGCTGCGGATCGCGATTCCGCTGCTGGGAGTGCCGGCGGCTGGAATCTTTGTGGCGGCGCTGGTGCTGGCGCGAAAGATGTCTCCGGTTCCCGATGAGGACGGACGCTGAAGGACTAAGTCTCGGTGTGGGCCACAGGTCAGGAATGGGGCTTAGGTTGGTACCGATTCACCACGAATATGGGTCAAGGGTGTTTAAGCAACAGCTCACTCTTCTTTTCTTCACCGCGATAGAACGCCAGCTTTCCCGGAACGCAGGATAGTACGCTGCCCATCGACCCGCCCCAGATGGAATCCATGGCTTCTTGAAGATCGAGGGCGCGACCATCAATCGAACGATCCTCTGAGATGATCCAAAGCAAAGGAGCAGCCCCAAACTGCTTAAGTAACAAGACTAATTCTTCAGAGGTATGAGCCATACTCCCGGGCACGGGTGTTGCAAACCGGTCGTCCAGCCAATTGAAATGCGCGAGTTTAGCCGTGAACTCGCGTCGACGGCTCGGGTCCGATAGCAAGAAGGAACAGCGTTCACGTCGCTCCCTCTGAATGAAAGCTTGCACAAATTCCTGTTCGTGCAAAGGACCTGTGGATGCGAGCATGAGGGACGATAACACGAGCCGCTTCCCCAGACGGGTCGTGAACCGTGCAAACCGGTGGTCGAGGGACTCCGCTGACCGCGTTGAAACTTTGATTCGATAGTGCTGGCTTCCGGGCTGATTTCCTATTGCTAACTTACTTGGCTTCGAGGGTGAAGCTGTCTTTCGGTTCCACGGCGAGCGTGTCTGCCTTGGGATCGGCGACGCGGTACATGGTCACGTTTGCCTGCTTGCCGTGAACGTTGATGACCAGGTAGTGGAAGTTGGGGAAGCCCTCGGTGCGGTAGAGATCCTGTTCACCACGCACCAGGATGGGATAAGGCTTGGCGCCGCCGCCGCCGGAGACGAGGTAGCAGATCCCGCCGTGGTCGAACCGTTCATAGTTGTGAATGTGGCCGTTGACGACGACAAATTTCGCGTGGGCGGTGCGAGCCTTTGATTCGAGGAAGTCGCGAATGGAGATCTGTTCGGGAGCGGGCAGGTGAACCAGGATTTCACTCTGCACGTCGGCCATCATGGGCATGTGCGAGAGGATGAAGACGAAGTTGACCTGGGCCGGCAGGTGGTCGAGTTGGGCCTCGAGCCATTCGCGCTGCGGACTGCCGGCGGCGAGCGAGGTGATGGAGTCGAGCGCGATGATGTAGACGCTGCCGAACTGGACGGAGTACCAGAGATTTCCCTTCAGTTCGGGAAAATTGTCGAAGTAGTTCTTGAGGCCTTTTTCGGAGTTGGAGTGCAATTCATGGTTGCCGAGGGTGGTGTAGACGCGCAGGCCGGCCTGCTTCCATGGAGCAGTCTCTTCACGATAGATCTCCCAGTCGTCGGGATTGCTGCCGTAGAAGGGCAGATCCCCGGAGAGCAGCAGGGCGTCGGGCTTTTCCTGCGCGACGCGGTTGACCAGCCATTTGCGGACACGCGGAGTGGTGTCGGAGTCGTTGGCCGGATTGGTGAAGCGCATGTCGCCATACGCGACCAGGTGCAGGTCGGCACCGGGGCGGATCTCGGGCACAACGAACGTGGGCTTGCTGAGTTCGGTGGCGGCCTGCGCGTGCGCGGTGCCGGTAACAGTGGACACGAACAAAAGGGCGAATAGCGGTGCAAGCCAGCGAACGAAGATCTGCGCTGGCAGGCGAACAGAGCGATGGCGGACGAGAGTCATCAGGCTACGCGAAAAGGCCTGCAGGCTTGGGCGACGAGGCATGCGGGAACCGGTGGGTACCGGCCGCCTGGTCGAACGAACCCCCGCCCACGAAGTGCACGACCTCCAGCTTGTCTTGATCGGCGAGCGCGGTGCGAGGCCAGTCGGCGCGGGAGACGATCTCGCCATTCCGTTCAATGGCAACCCGGTCGCCTTTCAGTCCGAGAATTTCGATCAGCGCGGAGAGGCTGGCGTCGGTCTGAAGTTCGGTAAATTCACGTACGTGCCCGTTGATTGTGAGAACCATTCTTGAGCAAGATTATCATCGGCCCGGGCCGCGTATTGGCGGCGGGACGCGATGAGCAACGGCAGTGTGCCGTCGAGCATGGACAGGGACTGACCGGCGGACGAGACCTGGGAGATGGAGCGAGGATGAAAACGGACTTTCTGCGATTCAACGGTGCAGTGGAACACGATGCCGCCATCGATGCGTGGCTGGACGCGCAACCCGGCCAATTGGGAGCAATAGCGCGGGAGTGGTTTGAGGTGATGCGACGGTGCGGGGACGAGGTGCGCGAACTGATGCATGATGGCTGTCCGGTGGCGTGCTTTGGGGATGTGCCGTTCGGCTACGTGAATGTATTCACTGCGCACGTGAACGTGGGGTTCTTTCAAGGCGCGGCGCTCCCCGATCCGGCGCGACTGCTCGAAGGCAACGGCAAGTTCATGCGGCACGTGAAGCTGAGGCCGGGAACGGTCACGGACGGAGCAGCGCTTGGCAGACTGATCGAGCGCGCCTATTCGGACATGAAGGATCGGGTGGAAAACGGATAGCTGGGGGACTCCTCACTCGCGCACAGCAGCAGACAGGACCGAACGCGGGGACGCCGACCGGAGATCGGGCGCGATGGGATTAGGAGCGATCGCAGTGACGGCGAGCACTGCACATTGTGCGACTCCACTGGTATTCCTTGAGGTGGTTTACGGCTGATTGCGCTGGGAGAGGCGAAGCGGCCGGTCGAGGAGCGTCCGATGGAAGTCCGGGAACTGGCTGGCGGTGTTCTGCTGCGCGAGGGTACGCGGTGCGCCTGTTTTCTGCCTTCGGTGATGCGCCTGTTCAGCCTGGAGGCGCCTGTAGAGGTCTCGACTAACGAGCTGGTATCGCTGGCCATGCAGCAGATTGCGAGCGGGCCGTTGCGCGAGAGTGACAGCGATCTTAGGACGGATGCGCGCCGCATCGAGACACGCACGGCGATGTTTCCGCTGCTGAAGAGCCATCTCAGGCCGCAGGCGAAACCGCAACTGGGACGCCTGACGCTGAACATCAGCAATGCCTGCAACCTGGCGTGCACCTACTGTTATGCGCAGGGACAGCGTTCGCTCGACCCACCGATGATGCAGCCGGAGACGGTGCGCAGGGTGCTCGAGCGTCTGCTCGAAATCTACGACGATATCGCGACGGTGCATTTTTTCGGTGGCGAGCCGTTGATGAACTGGCGGGCGATCGCCGCGGCGGGCGAGTTCCTGCACATTGCGGTGGTCTCGGGCAGGTTGCGCCGGATGCCGCAGTTTGTGGCGACGACGAATGGAACGTGGTCGCAGCCGGATGTGCTGGAGACGCTGCAGCGCTGGCATGTGGCGTTGACGGTGAGCTGGGATGGCCCGGCCGAGGTGCACGATGCCTGTCGTCCGATGCAGTCGGGCGCGTCGAGCCACGAGATGCTGCAGACATCGCTGGAGCGCTTCGATGAGTGCAACATTCCCTACGACATTGAGTGCACATACAACGCGCGGCATGTGAGGAACGGCGTCTCCATCGTGCAGCTGATGGAGTTCTTTCACAAGCGGACGGGCAGGCGGGTGGTTCACATTTCGCCGGCGTACCTGGCCGAACCGGGCGATTACGAATTCGGGCGAACACCGGATGCGGTGCCGGTCGAGGTGCTGGCGGAGGAGTTTCGCAAGGCGGCACGGTTCTCGATGGAGAACCTGGAGCGAGGCGAGGGTCCGGTGTTGGAGTCGGCCTACCAGGTGGCCCAGCGGCTGAGTCAGCGGGTGCCGTGCGCGATGGAGTGCCCGGCGTTTTTCACGCAGCTCTCGGTGGCGACGGATGGGGCGGTGTATCCCTGCTTCATGTTTATGAGCGAGCCGGCGTTTCGGATGGGTAACCTGCTGGACGGAAGTTTTCCCGGCAGCGAGGCGACGCGGGTGGTGGAGCACTATTTTGCGGAGATGAGCAGCCGGCAGGAGGCGCCGTGGTATGCGTGTTTGTGCGGAGGGTGTATCGCGGGCGAGACCCTGATGACCGGCAGTCTGAGCGGGCAGGCGATGGCACCGGTGGCGGCGGCGATTGCGGAGGAGTGTGTGTTGTATATGGCCGCGCGTGGCAGTACGCACGAGCAGGAAAAGAGACGGGAGCCGTAATGCGCCCAGACATCGAGTTCCACAAAGGAGAGAGTATGTCGTTCGTACAGGAGCAGAGGTTGCAGTTTCAGGAGATCGATCCGGAGCTCTTGCAGAAGCTGATTCAGCGGGCGGGAACGCGGGGCGGGCAGGCGTTGGGAGCAGGCTGTGGCAGCGATTGCGGACGGGGCGCAAGTTGCAGTCCGCGCAGCGAAGCCATGCAGGAGCTGTTGTCCGAAGCGGATTGAGAGCGGGATCGGGGGGCGGCGGGCGCTCAGGGTTTAGTGGGAGGATCGTCGCGAATCCCACCCTTCGCGAAGAGCGAAGAGTGGAACACCCGAGTTGCCACTGATGGAAACGGACGCTTCTGCCGAAGTACACACTAATACCTCTCCAAAGACTCGCAGGGCGTGGACCCGGTTGGTGGTCATGCCGCTATGCGGAACTCGCGCGGGGTGGTGGAACACTAAGGAGAAGATGATCCGTGAGTAAGGTTCTGCAAACCGCCGCCGTCATGATGTGCATCGCAATAGGACCGCTGACGTTCGGGCAGCAGTCTTTTCGACAGAGTTTCTCCGCGCACAACAGTTCGATGACAGCGCTACAGCCGGCGCTCATCACCCCGCTGGTCGCACCCGATCCACGCATCGTGCAGTATGCGAAGTTTTCCTTCGCCAACCAGTACACCGCGGCAGGCACTCACACGGTGAACTACGGCAACAGCCGGGGATTCGGGTTGATTGGCGGAGATCGCTTTGAGTTCGATTTCGTTCCGCCGCCCTACATTCAGCACAACAGTTCGGCGGTGGATGGCTTTGGAGACACTTCGATGCTGGTCAAGTACCGCATCGTGTCAGGCAATGCGCAACACGGGAATTACGAGTTCACCGCCCTGCTGAACCACTGTTTCGCGACGGGCACCCATAAGAACGGCACTGCGACAGATTCGTTTGGGCCCGCTCTGGCGGGAGCCAAGGCGTTCAAGCGCGTCGACGTGATCGCGTCGTTGGGCGGGACCTTGCCTGCAGGAAAAATCGCGGCGCAGGGCCGGTCGATCACGTGGAACACCGTCCTGCAGGCTCATGTAACCAAGCCTCTGTGGCTTGAGGTGGAGAACAACTCAACCTTCTACTTCGCCGGTAGCCATGATGGGAAGACGCAGAACTTTGCGACGCCCACCTTGTTCTACGTGTTGCGGCGAAAGGAGTGGAAGCCCACGCACCCCTTCTTCATCTTCGACAGCGGCATGCAGATCGCAACTTCCAGCTTCCACACCTACAACCACAATCTCATCTCGGAGATGCGCATCCTGTTTTAGCGCATTTCTGCCGGACTTAGGGCGATCGGCGACAGGTAAAGGGGCAGCCGGCTTTGACTGCCTGTGGAAGGCCCAATCTTGAGAGCGCCATCCGCATGCGGGTTGATGAACCGGAGAAAGGGTACGGAGGTGGATCTCATCCGCTGCGCTGTTGCCCGACTCGGAAGCGCCAGAGTGGCTTCGTGCAGCTTAGTTCCCTCGCCGCGATTTGGAGTTATCTGAGGACCGTGCCGCCAACCATGAGGCGGGCGCCTGAGACGGCTGTTTGAGGGATTGAGGATGCTCAGCCTCCGCAGCCGCTTCATCCGAGCACCCCTCTTGATCCGGGCACTGCTCGCGATCCCGGCACTGGGCCCGACCCCGTTTCCTTCCACAGCCTTTCCCAGTTCCAGAGACCGCTGGTGACCTCTTGAGACAACGGGAAACCGAGCTGATGGGCGAGCATGCACACCTGTCCGCGATGGTGTGCCTCGTGGCAAAGCATATAGCAGAGCATCTCGATCCCAACGGGCCAGGGTGGAGCCCATCCATCTCTACGAAAGCTCTGGACGCGCACCTCCGCATCGTCGAAGGCGGCGGCCAGCATCTCCTGGCAGCGAAGGGCGCTCTCCGCCAGCGCAGTTCGCACCTGTTGCGGCGTCGCCTGGGCGCGGTTGAGCTGCGAGGGAACCTGCAGGTGAGGTGCGGATAGGCGAATCCACTTTGTACGGACATTGTGCAGGTGCGTGAAGTTGGCGGCGATGGTACGGACACCGCCCGGCGGTTTGGCTCTCCAGGCCAGCGGATCGAGATGTTCAAGCAAAGCCTGGTTCATGCGGTCGTTGGCGGCAAAAGTCTGGATCGCTGCTGGGCCGAGTGGATTGCGGCGTGAGCGAATAGTCACGGTTCCCTGCTCCTGAAGTAAGGATCGTTGCCCGACGTCAGTCATCGTTCCAATGATCCTGTGGGAGATTATCCGCGAGAAGCCGTGGGTAAGCGAGGAACTGCTCCATCCGGATCTCGTTTCGCTCGCCTGCTGTGCTAAACCCGATCCTGGGCCGGAGGCGGGCTGGTGGATCGATATTTCTACCGGGTATGACGCTCGCGGTGTACACGATGCGCAGCGGTTCGCAATGGTGGCTCAAAACTGCGGATGCCATGCTGGCTAGGGCTGCGGCCCGAGGCAGATACGTAACCACTGAGGGAACACAAGCGAAGCCAGGGTTCAACGAGAGTTGAGAGTGTGAGCGTGCCGGTTTAAATCGACTAGTTTTCCGCGTGGCTTCCCTGCCCCACGAGCGCGCGGCCGGGGAAGACATTGGGCACCATCTCGCCATCGTCGATCAGCACACTGCCGCCGACGATGAGGAAGTGGACGCCCGTGCTGGGTTCCATAGGTTTCTCAAACGTAGCGCGGTCGGTGATGGTCTGGGGATGGAAGACCACGATGTCGGCGTCGGCGCCCTCCTGCAATCTGCCTTTGTGGCGCGCGGCGGGCGTGGAGCGCTCGAGCATCTGCGCGGGCATGAGGCTCATTTTTCGCAGCGCATCCATCAGGGTCACCGTTCTCTTCTCGCGAACATACTGGGCCAGCACGCGCGAGTAGGTCCCGGCGTTGCGCGGATGGCCGGCCGCGCCGTCGCTGGCGATCATGACGAGCGGGTGAGGGATGACCTTGTCCACGATCTCCTGCGTGTTGCTGAAGATGACCACCCAGCGATCGGTGGTAGAGGCGTGAAGCTCGTCGAAGCGTTCCTTGGTGAGGCGTTCGCCAGTGTCGGGGAGCAGCAGGTCGCTGTAAGTGATGTTCATGCGCTGTTGCCAGCCGGGGCTGAAGACAGCGGAGTTGATGGCGGTCATGCCGGCGATGTAGGGATACGCTTCGGTGCTGACGTCGAGGCCGCGGGCGCGCGCTCCTTCAACCATCGAGAGGCAGGCGAGCGAGTCGCGGGCGCAGGTGCTGTTGATGTGCACGATGTGGAGCGGAGCGCCGGTGATGGCGGCGGCTCCGATGACTTCGCCGAGGGATTCGATGGCCGAGCCGGGCTCAAGAGTGCCGGCGCTGCGCATGTGGGTGTAGACGGGCAGGCTGCGAGAGGCTGCGAGGCGGAACATGTCGATGACCTCGGCGCGGGTCGCGCCCGGCGTGTACTGGATGCCCATGCCGATGGCGAGGCCTCCGGCGTCGAGTTGGTCGCGGAGGCGCTGTTCGATCTTCTCAATCTGCTCCGGGGTGGCGGGCTGTTCGGTAGCCGGGCCGATTTTGGGGAGGATCACTCCGGACGCCAGCGGCGCGCCGAAGACCAGAGAGCGTGCGGCGACGTGACTGGCCGAGGTGCCGTAGTGGATGAGCGAGTGACCCTCCTTCTCTTCAAGGAACTGGGAGACGTCGGCGGCGCCGATTTCGAGTTCGAGGGCCATGGTTACGCCGTCGAAGGCCTTGAGACGTTGGCTGGCAAGGTCCTGCGCATGCTGGTGCAGATCGATGAAGCCGGGAGCGACGACCAAGCCTGCGGCGTGGACGACGCGGCGTCCCTGGAGTGTGTCGGAGGAGATGCGCAGGATTTTTCCATCGCGGATACCGACATTGCGGACGGCGTCAGTGCCCGTCTCGGGATCCATCACGCGACCGCCTTCGACCACGAGATCGTACTGCTGGGCGCAGAGGACCACGGTGGAGAGGGTCAGGAAGAGAGAAACGATGAGCTTGCGCAAGGCGACTCCGTCATGAAGGGCGATGATAGCAGGCGGGTGCGGAGCCCGGATGCGCTGCCCGTCCGCGGAGACGGGCCGGCTGACGGTAATGCGGGTGCTTGGGCTCTTCGCGCTTAGGCATGAGATTAATGGTGACAAGATCTCGGGCACGCGACTGGGGTGTTTCCGTCCAGGTCGCGTGCCACATTTTTGATCCGCCGCCGAATGCGCATTCAACAAGCGGGACAGCAAGGATCATTCACGGTGCGCCAAACTAGTCGTCCACCTTGGTGAACTCGGTGGTGACGGCGTCGGTAGCGAGAACACTGTGAATGAGTTTTCCGTCCTTTTCGATGACGAAGGACAGGCGGAGAGGAACGGGGCTGTTAGGCGTGTTGATGATCGCCGTACCGGTGCAGTTCGCGTTGACGGTGTACCTTCCGGTTGCAGGCGTGAAGCCAGGGGCGAGCGACAGTCCGCCGATGACCGTGTGTTCCACCCAGTTCAGATGCCCGTTGCCATCGAAATGAGTCAGGCCGACGGAGCGGAACGTGAGCGAGACCGTGGGCGCCGGCGACAAAGCACCCTCCGCGTGGTAGCCGTAGGCGCCTTGCAGCGTTCCGTTGTTGCAGTACTCGGCTTGCGCCGGTGTTGCGAGCGCGAGGGAAAGGCACAGGAACAAGCTCATGATCGCGGGGAGTTGCAGCAATCGTTTTTGCATGGGGACCCTCCAAGGTCACGGCGAATATAGGGCGCTCCCAACCGGGCCGCAATGGTCGCGCGCTTCCTTCCATGTTCCTTCTGTGTTCCCGGCTATGTGCCATGGCGTGAACAGGTTTAGAGCCGGAGGGCAGAGTTCGGTTTGGCGGACGGCGCGTTGGTATAACATCCTCCTTTCTATGACGACTTCGCCCACCTCGTCTCGAATCCGGTTTGGTGTGTTCGAAGTCGATGCCCGGTCGGGCGAGTTGCGAAGACACGGCTCCAGAATCGATTTGCAGGAACAGCCTTTCCAGGCGCTGCTGTTGCTGGTGGAGCAGGCGGGCGAGGTGGTCTCCCGCGAAGAGCTGCAAAAGAGGCTCTGGCCCGATGGAACGTTTGTCGATTTCGATCGCGGCCTGAACAAGGCCATTAACAAGCTGCGTGCAGCGTTGCGGGACAGCGCGGACAAGCCGCGGTACATCGAAACTCTGCCGCAGAGGGGTTACCGGTTTGTGGCACCGGTCGAGACAGTGGCTTCGGAATCAGAGCTGGAAGTCAACGACCACTCGGAAGTAAGCCCTAGGCCCGAAACGGCTCACGCTCCGGTCTCAACACAGCACGAGTCCAGGGCCCTGCCTACCGCCAAGCAAGAGCCGGTCTGGATTGCACCGCACAGAAGGCTGCGTGCCGATCTGAAGTTTGGCCTGATGCTGGTTGCATTGGTTGTTGTCGCGATCGGCGTGCGGGTTGTTTGGAGGGAGGCACACCGAAGCAACACGCCTCCCCGGCTGGCCACTGAATCGCGGTTGACGGCCAATTCGCCGGACCTGCCGGTCACCAGTGCGGCGATTTCGCCAGACGGCAAGTTGATGGCTTATACCGATGCCACGGGTTTCTACCTGCGACTGGTAGACAGCGGGGAGACGCATCCGCTGAGTTTGCCAAAGGGGTTTGACGCTTCGGTTGAGAGCTGGTTTCCGGACAGCTTGCACCTGGTCGTCTCCTCGATAGGGAAGGCGGAAAGAGCACCGAGCCTCTGGGAGATTTCGGCGCTGGGTGGCGCGCCTCACAGGCTGGTGGAGACAGGCTCTTCGGCCAGGGTCTCGCCTGATGGGAAGCATATCGGGTTCCTCAAAGGGCCATGGGACGACGGCGAGATCTGGATCGCGAATGAACGCGGAGAGGAGATGCGGAGGGTGATGGATGGAGGCGCCGACTCCTTCGGCCCGATCGCCTGGTCGCCCGATGGAAAGCGATTTGCGTATGTGAGGTCGTCGATCGAGCGCTCGAACGGACAGATGGAGATCTACAGCCTGGAAGATGGACACACGCAACATCTCTTCGCCGCCGTTGGGCTGGGCCGGGAGGTGCTGTGGGTCGCGACGGATCGGCTGATCTATTCCCTGCCGGAACCGCCGCCGAATCAGGGAGATTACAACCTTTGGCAGATACAAATGAATGGCCGCGAAGACCTCGTTTCACCGAGGCGGCTCTCGAGCGATCACGACCAGGTGGCTTCGATCAGCATGGCTCGGGATGGGAAGCGGCTCGCTTTGCTGCGGGCCAGTTCGCAGTCGGATGTGTACCTGGCGGAGTTGGACGTGCACGGCAACCTGACTCACGGGCCGCAGCGATTCACGCACGACGAGAGGCAGGATTTTCCTTCTTCGTGGACGCCCGACAGCAAGGCAGTACTGGTGGTGTCAGATCGTGACGGACCCAGTCACATCTTCACGCAGGCAATCGATGCGGTGCAGCCCGAACTTCTCGTTGGCGGCAAGCAGGATGTCTGGCTGGCGCACATGACTCCGGATGAATCCGGCGTGTTGTACCTGGCGAGCGCAGCGCAGGTAGGAGCGTCAGACATGGTGCGCCTCATGCGAACGTCGCTGGCGGGCGGGCCTTCTTCGGTAGTGCTGGAAAAACTCGGCATCGTAAATTTCCAATGCGCCCGCCTGCCATCACAACTGTGTGTTTATGGCCAGGTCGATTCGGAGTTTTACCGTTTCTTTCGCTTCGATCCAAGCAACGGAATGAGCGCAGAGATTTCGTCGGCGCGGGTGAAGAAGGAGGGCGGGTTGAATAATTGGAATCTTTCCCCCGATGGCAAGTACCTCGTGACCTGCCGGTCACAGAATCCTTACGCGCAAAGTGGCCTGCGCATTCTCGACCTCATCCTTAACAAGGAACGAACTCTGCCGGTAGGCGGGGTCAAGCTGATAATCGGCACCGACTGGGCTGCGGACAGCAAGAGCATTTTTATAGGAGGCTACATGGGCCGAGGCTCCTACGGGACGCGGTCGGGGTTGGTCCAGGTGGATCTGGCGGGGAATGTGCAGACGTTGGTTGAAGGGAAAGCTCCAGCCATTCTCGGCGGGACGCCTTCCCCGGACGGACGCCGCCTGGCGCTGGGAGGGAACACGTACACCGCCAACGTCTGGATGGTGGAGAACTTTTGAACGCGCAGGAGAGTGCGCGTTTCCGACGCGAATGCTAGTCAGGCCGTGCGGTTTGCCGCATGCCTCTTACCGTGGCTACAATCCGTTGAACCCCGAGCAGTTCGCATCTGCGGCCGTGCCGGGATGGAGGCATTGAATTGCGAGCAGGATTAATGACACGCGAGTATCCGCCGAATGTGTATGGCGGGGCGGGAGTGCACGTGGAGTATCTGAGCCGCGAGCTGGCCAAGAAGATCGAGGTCGAGGTGCACTGCTGGGGCGACCAGTTGGTGGACGCCGGAAACCTGCACGTACGCGGGGCGCTGCCTTGGAAGGAGATCAGCGAAGGCACGCAGGCGAAGTTCAAGACCGCGCTCGAAACATTCAGCCTGAATCTCGCGCAGGTGAAGGATCTGGCGGCGATCGATATCGTTCACACGCATACCTGGTATGTGTCGATGGCCGGATTCCTGGCGAAGAAGCTCTTCGGCGTGCCGTTTGTGTTGACCACGCACAGTCTCGAGCCGCTGCGTGCATGGAAGGCGGAGCAGTTGGGGAGCGGGTATGCGATGAGTTCGTGGATGGAGCGCACGGCGATGCTGGACGCGGACGCGATCATCGCGGTCTCGAATGGAACGAAGGCGGATATTCTGCGCGCGTATCCGGAGGTCGATGCGGAACGGATTCACGTGATCTACAACGGCATCGACCTGGCGGAATACCAGAAGACCGAGGACACGGCGGCGCTCGAAAAGTATGGCGTCGATGCGTCGGTGCCCTATGTGCTGTTCGTCGGGCGGATTACAAGGCAGAAGGGTGTGACGCATTTGGTGGAGGCGATTCGCTATCTGCCTGAGGGAACGCAGGTGGTGTTGTGCGCCGGGGCTCCGGACACGCCGGAGATCGCAGCCGAGATGCGGGAAAAGGTGGAGCAGGCGCAAGCCTTCAATCCAAACATTGTGTGGATCGAAAAGATGGTGACTAAGCAGGAAGCAATCCAGCTCTATAGCAACTGCCGCGTATTCTGCTGCCCGTCGGTGTATGAGCCGTTCGGCATCATCAATCTGGAGGCGATGGCCTGCTTGGCACCGGTCGTGGCCAGCGCGACGGGCGGCATTCTCGAAGTGGTGGTGGAGGGTGAGACGGGATACCTGGTGCCGTTCGAGGCTGATCCGGTGACAAGCTTTCCATTACATCCTGAGAAGTTTTCGCGTGACCTGGCGGCGAAGTTGTCGGAGCTGCTGGCCGATCCGGCGAAGTGCGAGCGGTTTGGGAAAGCGGGGCGCAAGCGGGTGGAGGAGACGTTTGCGTGGTCGGCTATCGCAGATCAGACGATCGATTTGTATCGAACGCTGATCGAGGCTAAGAGGGGCGGAGGGGCGCCAGCGGGCGCAGGTACGGCGGCTGGGTAACTTTGATAGTTACTACTTCCGTCCGTCACGGTGACGAGAAGAGGATAGTCACGGCGGGAAATTGGCTGTAAAGTTTGTGTTGTAACACTTAGCCGCACAATTGGTCGTGCAATCGCGACCCACGGATCGCGGCGATTTTCTGCCAGAGTAATTCGTGCCGGTTCCGTGTCGGAATCGCCTGAGGGATGTGAAGACAGCCACTGGTAGTGATGTGCATGAGGCGCAACTGCGCTGTTCGGTGTTGCCGCTCCACTTTTACTTCACCTCGAGGCTATGCGATGTCGCTTTCTACCGATCCCAGGCTTGGCCTGCTTCCTGAATTCGAACCGAGATCCAGCTCTTTCACAATGAGCACGCTGGCCAACCTGACGGCGGCGGTAGTGTTTGTGTTCGTCGCGATGTCGGGCATTCACGAACACGTGGAAGTACCGGTGTATACAAATACGGAACTCCTCTTTCCGGTCCCGGCTGCGCCTGCAATTTCGACACCAGTGCAAGAGCCGAAGGTGGTGGAGAAAGCACGCGCCAAGGTGCATCTCGCCCCGGTTGTGCAACGGACCCCCCATTTTCAGATGCCGGCGCTGCCCGCGATTCCAATGGCAGCCAAAGCGGCGGCTCCGAGTGCGGCTGGAAACCAGGTGGCGAACGCAGTGGCGAAGACCGACCCCAAGCCGGTACTCGGCGCTTTTGGCGATCCCATGGGCGTGGTAGCGAGTGCTACGGCCAAGACTGGCACGATTCAGCGGGTAGGAAACTTCGACGCGCCGGTTGCGGAGAATCAAGGAAGCGGAACTGCGCCGCAGGGCGCGGTGCAGACCGCGGGGTTTGGGAATGGGGTCACGATCGGCGGCCCTGGAACCGGTTCGGGCGGTAATGGGAAGACCGCTTCGGCTGGATTTGGTACGGGTGTGGCACCGGCGGGCGACGGTCGCGGACACGGTTCGGTCGCGAAGACCGCCTTTAATACTCCTGCGCCAGCGGCGGCATCGGAACCCATGGTCGCGCGCACAGAGAATTCCTCGTTCGTGCCGCCGGTGGTGATATTTGAGCCGGCGCCGCGGTATACACCCGAAGCACGCAGCCTGAAGATCCAGGGACAGGTGGTGCTCGAAGTGCGAATGGGGGCGACGGGCAAGATCGATATTCTGCGCATCGTGAATGGTCTGGGACATGGCCTGGACGAAGAGGCAGCAACCGTGACCCGGCACATCAAGTTCAAGCCGGCCATGAAGAATGGCCAGGCCCTGGACCAGGTCACGTTCGTGCACGTGTTCTTCCGGCTCGCCTGAGGCCGCTCCTCGCCTGATGCGAGTGGCCAACGTGGTCGCATTCTTTGCTCGATTTGGTGAAAGCCGGCACGCACTCCGAGCCTGCCAAAACTTGACGCACGACTGGTGAAAAACTAGAGTCAGAAGAGGGCTTTCCACGCTCCCCGCCCTGGGTGAAAACTCTTCTATGCATACTCCTGGTTACTTCTGGAATTACGTTCCGATGCTGATGCAGATCCTCGTCGTCGTCGGGATGGGCGTGGGCATGGTGGCCGGGTCATGGTTTATCGGGCGGCACCGCAGCACCAAGACCAAGCTGGCGACGTACGAGTGCGGCATACCCGCGGAAGGCGATGCGCGCGGGCGCTTCTCGGTCCGGTTCTACATGGTGGCGATGTTGTTCATCCTGTTCGATGTGGAAGCCGTGTTCATGATGCCGTGGGCGGTGGTGTATCGCGACCTGCCGAAACTGGTGGGCGTGTCCAGGATGTTCGGCTTCTGGGAGATGCTGGTGTACCTCGGGTTTGTGATGGTCGGCTTCTTCTATATCTGGAAAAAAGGCATTCTCGACTGGGCTACAGACAAGGCTGATCTTTAGACATGGATTCTCCCTCATCCTCAGACAAGGACGCGGTTCTAGCCTCACAGGCAGAGAACCACGCAGTCGCGGCCCTGATCGCCTGGAAGCCCGCGGCCATCACGGGTGCAAACTTCGAATTCGGCGAGCTGACGCTGACCATCGCGGGAGACGATATTCGCGATGCGTGCCGCGCACTGCAGGCGGCCGGCTACAACTTCATGGAAGACGTCACGTGTGTGGACTGGTATCCGGCCGAGCCGCGATTCTTTGTCACGTACCACATCCTCTCTCATACGCTGAAAGAACGAGTCCGGCTGCGGGTCTTGACCAGCGGCGACAGTCCCGTGGTGGACAGCATCGTTCCGGTCTGGCCTTCGGCGAATTTCTATGAGCGCGAGGTGTTCGACCTGTTCGGCGTGCGGTTCGCGGGACACCCGAACCTGCGACGGATCATGATGCCGGATGAATGGCAGGGATTTCCGCTGCGCAAGGATTACCCGGTGGAGGGTTACCGCTGATGACCGAGTTTGTGTCTACCTCTTCCCTGCTCGAACCGCGGCCGGAAGAAGGATCTCGAGACAGGACGATGGTCCTGAACATGGGCCCGCAGCACCCGTCGACGCATGGGGTGTTGCGACTGGTGCTGGAAATCGACGGCGAGACGGTGATCAACGTGGTGCCGGATATCGGCTACCTGCACACCGGCATCGAGAAGACCTGCGAAGCGAAGTTTTACCAGCAGGTGGTGCCGCTTACCGATCGCATCGACTACCTCAGTCCCCTGACCAACAACCTCTGCTACTGCCTGGCGGTTGAGAAGCTGCTGCAGCTGGAGATCCCAGAACGAGCGCAGTGGATGCGGGTGTTGCTGAACGAGCTGACTCGGCTCAATTCTCACCTGGTATGGCTGGGCACGCACGCGATGGATATCGGCGCGCTGACGATGTTTCTCTACACGTTCCGCGAGCGGGAAGAGATTCTGCGCATCTTTGAATATCTGTCGGGCCAGCGGATGATGACTTCGTACTTCCGCATTGGCGGACTGGCGCTCGAGCCGCAGCTGGATTTTTTTCGCCGGGTACAGGACCTGCTGAACGTATTGCCGGAGAAGATCGATGAGTACCAGAACCTGCTGACCGGCAACCCGATATGGGTGAACCGTACGCAGGGAGTAGGCAAGCTGAGCGCGGCGGACGCGATTGCGCTGGGTGTGACCGGTCCACCGTTGCGAGCCAGCGGCGTGGATTGGGATCTGCGGCGCGACATGCCGTATTCGAGCTATGAGAAGTTCCAGTTCCGCGTGCCGGTCTCGACGGACTGTGATGTGTGGGCGCGGTACGTCGTGCGCATCGAAGAGATGCGCGAGTCGGTGAAGATCTGCCAGCAGGCGCTCGATGGGATGCCGGGTGGACCGATCAAGGCGGATTCGCCGCACATTATCCTGCCGGATCGGGAACAGATGAAGACCCAGATGGAGTCGCTGATCTACCACTTCAAGATCGTGACCGAAGGCTTCCCCGTTCCCAAGGGCGAGGTGTACCAGGCGGTGGAGTCTCCGCGCGGAGAGATGGGCTACTACGTGGTGAGCGATGGAACGTCAAAGCCGTATCGGGTGCATATGCGAAATCCTTCGTTCGCTTCGCTGCAGGCCTTGCAGGCGATGTGCGAGGGACGGCTGCTGGCGGACGTGGTTGCGGTGATCGGTTCGATCGACATTGTGCTGGGCGAGATCGACCGGTGAGCGAAGTTGGTCCGGAGATTCGAGTTCGCCAGGAAATCTGGAAATCGCTGCTTTCGGTGCTGCGTTCCTATACCGCATTGGCGCAGATGAATGATGGCTTGAAGATCGCGATTTCTTCGGACGCGGAGGCCTCGCTGGATACGGTTCTGCTGACAGGTGAGCATGCGGAGATGGTCATCCGTTTTCGTCCAGAGGATGGGAGCGGAGAGTGGTTGCTGCGAGAGCGGATCGGAGCGTCGAGCAACCGGTCTGCAATTCAAAGCGAGTTTGCAATGCAGATGGATGGAATGCTGCGGATGAACGGCGCGTTGCTCGAGCCGGACATGGCCGCAATTGAACTGGTAGCAAAGCTGGTTGCGTGGGAACGCAGCATGGAAGGTGAGACGGTCCGGTGAATACGCCCAAAGCCACAATGTTTTCGCCGGAGTTAGCGGCCCGTTTTGACAAGCTGGTCACGCTCTACCCCGTGCGGCGATCGGCGTTGATACCGATGCTGCTGTATGCGCAGGACGAGGTTGGCTACCTGTCGGACGCGGTGATGGAAGAAGTGGCGGATCGGATCGGGATCAGCGTGCTCGATGTGCGCAACGTGATCAGCTACTACTCGCTGCTGCGTACCAAACCGATGGGCAAATACCACGTGCAGGTCTGCACCAACATCAGCTGCATGCAGCGCGGGGCGAACGAACTGTTTGAGCACTGCAAGCGGCGGCTCGGCGTGGAGAACAAGCAGACCACGGCGGATGGAGTGTTTTCGCTCGAAGAAGTGGAATGCATCGGGGCGTGCAGCTGGGCACCGGCAGCGCAGATCAACTACGACTTTCATGAGAACCTGACGCCGGAATCGATTGACCGCGTTCTGGAAGAATACCGGGCGAAGGCGAAGTAGAGATTCGCCGGCCGCATAACCCCTGAAGGAAAAGCAAAGGACCGTAATGGCAACGCTGGCCTCCCATCCCGATGAAGTGAAGGTGCTCTCGACGCGCTTTGGCAAGGGCGCAACCTCGATCGACAAATACATCGAGTTGGAGGGGTACACGTCGGCGCGCAAAGCGCTGGAGCAAGGACCCGACTGGATCATTGCCGAGATGAAGGCGTCGAATCTGCGCGGCCGCGGAGGCGCGGGCTTTCCGACCGGCATGAAGTGGTCGTTTGTGCCGAAGACTTCGGATCGTCCCAAGTACGTGCTGGTGAACGGCGACGAGAGCGAGCCTGGGACCTGCAAGGACCGTTTGATCTTCGAACACGATCCGCATTCGGTGATTGAAGGCGTGATCATCGCGGGCCGGGCGATCGGCGCGAAGATGGGCTTCATCTACCTGCGCGGCGAGTATCGCTACCTGCTCACTATCATGGAGCGCGCCATTGCCGAGGCCTACGAGAAGGGCTTCCTGGGCAAGAACATCTTCGGCAGCGGATTTGATTTTGACATCGTCTCGCATACCGGCGCGGGCGCCTATGAAGTGGGTGAAGAGTCGGCGCTCATGGAGTCGCTCGAAGGCAAACGCGGCATTCCGCGCATTCGGCCTCCCTTCCCGGCAGTGGTGGGTTTGTATGGCGGCCCGACGGTGATCAACAACGCGGAGACGCTGGCAACGGTGCCGCACGTTTTGCGGATCGGCGGCGCGGAGTACGCGAAGCTTGGAACGGAGCGCAACGGTGGCACGCGGCTCTTTTGCCTGAGCGGGAACGTGGAGCGTCCGGGAGTGTATGAGCTGCCGATGGGCTACAACCTGAAAAAGATGATTTACGAGGTTGGGGGCGGCATTCCCGGCGGACGGAGTTTGAAGGCGGTGGTTCCGGGCGGTTCGTCGACGCCCTGCCTGTTGCCGGACGAGATCGACATCGGCATGGATTTCGACCAGGTCGCAAAGGCAGGAAGCATGCTGGGTTCGGGCGGAGTGGTGGTGCTGGACGACCACACCTGCATGGTCGAGTTCGCGCTGCGGACGATGAAGTTTTACCAGCACGAGAGCTGCGGATGGTGTATTCCCTGCCGCGAAGGCACGGACTGGCTCAAGAAGACGCTGACGCGGTTTCACGCCGGCGGCGGCGTGGCCAAGGACATCGACAACATTCGCTACCTGGCGGAGAACATGATGGGGCGGACGTTCTGCCCCCTCGGCGATGCGGCGGCGATGCCGACTATCGCGTTCGTGAAGAAGTTCCGCAAGGAATTCGAAGATCATTTGGAAGGCAGACCCTGCCCGTATCATCCGGTGCTGGAAGCGGCGCTGGTTTAGTTAAGCTTAAGGATCAAAGAAGATATGGCTGACGTAACGTTTACCGTCGATGGCAAGAAGATCACCGCACCCGCGGGGACGCTGCTGATCGACGCCTGCCGTAAGGTGGGGATTGAGATTCCGGCATTCTGCTACTACCCCGGGCTGTCGCTGCAGGCAGCGTGCCGCATGTGCGTGGTGCGCATTGAGAAGATGCCCAAGCTTCAGACGGCGTGCACGACTCCGGTGGCCGAAGGCATGGTGGTGGCAACCGAAACGGAAGAGGTGAAGCAGTCACGCAAGGCGATGCTGGAGCTGCTGCTTGGAAACCATCCGCTCGACTGCCCGGTGTGCGACGCGGGCGGCGAATGCGAACTGCAGGACATGACATTCAAATACGGCGCGGGAGAATCGAAGTACACCGAGGTCAAGCAGCACCGTGAGGAACAGCAATGGTCGCCGGTGGTGTTCTTTGACCGGCCGCGCTGCATTCTCTGCTATCGCTGCGTGCGGGTGTGCGGCGAGGGTATGGATGTGTGGGCGCTGGGAGTGCAGAATCGCGGCGTGACCAGCGTGATCGCGCCCAACAAGCAGGACCACCTGGACTGCGAAGAGTGCGGCATGTGCATCGACATCTGCCCGGTGGGCGCGCTGACCTCGGGGACCTATCGCTACAAGACGCGGCCGTGGGAGATGAATCACGTCGCAACCATCTGCACACATTGCGGCGATGGTTGCAAGACGACCCTGGGCATTCGCAGCGTGGATGAAGGCGCGGAGATCATTCGCGGCGACAATCGGGACAAGAGCGGCATCAACGGCGACTTCCTTTGCATCAAGGGTCGATACGCGTTTGACTTTGCCAACCACAAGGATCGTTTGACCAAACCGCTGGTTCGTAACAGTGCCGGTGACCTGGTAGAAGTGAATTGGGAACAGGCTCTGGAGCATGCCGGAAAGCGGTTGCGCGAAGTTCGCGAGAGCCACGGCGGGCAGGCGATCGGCGTGATCGGTTCCAACCGGACCACAAATGAAGAGAACTACCTGCTGCAGAAATTCGCACGCACAGTGCTGGGCACCAACCATATCGATCATCATCGGACGGCCGATTATGTGACGTTTGCGCGTGCACTGAAGGGGCAGAAGGAGCGCACCGCTTCGTTGCGGACTGCGGGCAGCGCGCCGGCGATTCTGCTGCTGGGAAATGATCCGACGGAGCAGCATCCGTTACTAGCCTGGAACATTCGGACCAACGTGCGTTTGAACCGTGCGCGGCTCTACGTGGCCAATCACGCGGACATCAAGCTGAAGCGGCAGGCGAAGGCGTTCCTCGAAGTGGGGCAGGAAGGGTACGGCGCGGCGATACAGTTCCTGAGCGGCACCGACAGCGCGATGGCGGCCGATGATGCGAGCAAGGCCTTCCGTGAAGCGGTGCGGAACGAGCCGGAGTTGCTGATCGTGTTCGGGTCGGAGTTCCGCGGGCGAGATATCGAAGCGCTGGTGGAGTTCGGGCTGGGGCTTCCGAATACGAAGTTCGCCTGCCTGGGCGATTACGTAAATTCGCGGGGCGCGGCGGACATGGGGCTGCTGCCGGACCTGCTGCCGGGGTATGTGCCGCTGGAGACGCCGGGAGCCTTTGGCGAAGAGTATGGCGCGTTGCCGCGGACCGCGGGCCTGGACCTGGTAGGCATGTTCGATGCAGCCGGCCGGGGTGAGTTGAAGGCGCTGTACGTGGTGGGGTCGAATCCGGTCGCGCGGTATGGGCTGGATCCGGCGGCGCTCAAGGACACATTTGTGGTGGTGCAGGACATGTTCCTGACCGAGACAGCGGTGCTGGCGGATGTGGTGCTGCCGGTTGCGAATTTGTACGAGAAGTCAGGCACGGTTACGAATACCTACGGCGACCTGCAACTGGTGAAGAAGGGCGCGGATCGCGCCGGGGTCCGCAGCGATTTCGAGCTGATCGTGCGGCTGGCGGACAAGTGCGGCGTCAATCCGAAGATGCTTGTTCCCTTCGGCAAGGGCGTGCTCGCGGATATGGGACAGACCCGCGGAGCGCAGATGGGCGAAGCTGACCGGCATGCGGTGTGGCTGGCCGCGAATCAGCTGGAGCCGAAGCTGAGTCCATTCGATCCGTTTGCGACCCTGGATGAGATTCAGCGGCTGGTGCCGGGGTATGATGTTTCGCGCATGGAGCTGTTGGCGGGCGGGGACCTGCACGTCGAGGCGGGGCTGGTGCAGATAGAGACCGCGCCGCGCGAACCGCGGCAGGACCTGGTGCTGCCAGCGCAGGATACACTTTTCACATCGGGTACGCTGGGCCGGTACAGCACCATGCTGCATTCGGTGATGGAAGCACGAACGACCAAGCCCGCAGAGACGGCAGCGGATTAGCGCAACACTTTCCTGGAAGGCTTAGAGACGCGTGAACATACTGACGTTTCTGTTGTTGAGCATCTTAAAAGTCGCAGTGGTCACGGTGATTCTGTTGACGGCTGTGGCGTATACGGTTTTGCTGGAGCGCAAGGTGGTGGGGCGCATCCAGAACCGTTGGGGACCGAGCCGGGTGGGCCCGTTTGGGTTGCTGCAGCCCTTGGCGGACGGGATCAAGCTATTTCTCAAAGAAGACCTGATGCCGACCGACGTGAACCGGTCGCTCTACATTCTCGCGCCGATCATTGCGCTGGCCTGCGCGCTGCTTTCGATTTCGATGGTGCCGTTTGGCGCTTCGGTCAAGGTGAAGGGCGTCGATATTTTTCAGATCGCCGATCTGAATATCGGCCTGCTGGTGATTCTCGGCATCACGTCGGTGGGCGTGTACGGGATCGCGCTGTCGGGCTGGGCCTCGAATAACAAGTATTCCCTGCTGGGCTCGATGCGCGCGAGTGCGCAGCTGATTAGCTATGAACTGGCGCTGGGGCTCTCGCTGGTCGGTGTGGTGTTGCGCGCGGGTTCGCTGCGGCTGCGAGACATTGTGGACGTGCAGTCGGCGCACGGCCTTATTTCGTGGAACATCTTCGGCGGCTTTCAACTGATCGCCTTCTTCATCTACCTGACCGCAGCGTACGCTGAGACCAATCGTGCTCCCTTTGATCTGCCGGAGGCCGAGACAGAACTAACGGCCGGGTACCACACCGAATACAGCTCGATGAAGTTCGCCATGTTCTTCATGGCGGAATACGCCAACATGATCACGGTAAGCTGCGTAGCGACGCTGCTGTTTCTGGGCGGATGGGCGAGCCCCTTCGGACATCTCCTCCCTGACTTTGGCGGACCCGTGGTGATTGCGCTCTTGCCGGTGTTCTGGTTTGTGGTGAAGGTGCTGTTCTTTCTCTTCCTGTACATCTGGGTGCGCGGCACGCTGCCACGTTTCCGCTATGACCAGCTGATGAGTTTCGGCTGGAAGTATCTTCTGCCACTAGCGGTCGCTAACATCATCGGGACGAGCCTGTGGCTCGCCCTGCGAAGCACTTAGCCGGTGAGTTACAATTTCCTTTCCGGTTGTGTTACCCAACGCTGTTCCCTGTCTAACTCCGGCGAGCGGCTGAAAGCATCATGCATCTAGTCTTGTTCCTCATCTTTGGCGGGCTGTGTGTGGCGGGAGCGTTGAATCTTCTGCTCCAGCGGCACCCTATCAACAGCGCGCTCTCGCTGATAGTGGTAATGACATCGCTGGCGGTGCTGTACCTGCTGCTGGGCGCGGAGTTCCTGGCCGCGGCGCAGGTCATCGTGTATTCCGGCGCAATCATGGTGTTGTTCACGTTTGTGATCATGCTGTTAAATGCGGGCAAGGAAGAGCGCACGCATGGAAGCAATGCGGCCTACGTGATTGGTATTCCTGGAGTGGCTGCACTGTTTTGCCTGCTGTCGTTTGTGTTTCTGTCACAGGGCAGTCACCTCGGCCGCGCGCGACTAGGCGACTACCTGGTGACGACTACGGATCTGAGCAAGGTACTCTTCCGGGATCTGCTGTTGCCCTTTGAAGTGACCTCGGTGCTGATCCTGATCGCCATTCTCGGCGCGGTTGCGCTGGCGCGGAAGGAGCACTGAGCGAATGGTGCCTCTCTCTTACTACCTGGTGCTCAGTGCAATTCTGTTCTCGATCGGCGTTGGCGCATTTCTAATCAAGCGCAACATCATCACCGTGTTCATGGCGATCGAACTGATGCTCAATGGAGTCAACCTGAGCTTTGTTGCGTTTGCGCGGCAGTGGAGCCAGGTGACCGGGCACATTCAGGTCAACGGTCAGATCTTTGTTTTCTTCGTCATGGTGGTGGCGGCGGCTGAAGCAGCTGTGGGGCTGGCCATCATCATTGCAATCTTCCGTTCGCGGAACACTCTCAACGTAGACCAAGTGGACCTGATGAAACTATGAACAGCTCTCCTTCGCTCTACCTCTGGTGGATTCCGCTGCTTCCCTTCGCCGGCTTCCTGGTGAACGGATTCTTTGGCCGCAGGTTGCCGAAGCCGCTGGTGAGTGCGATTGCGTTGCTAGCCTCCGGCGCGGCGTTCGCGCTGGTGGTGAACATCGCGATCCACTTCGGACAGCTCACACTGCCGCATGTGGAGTCGCTGGCAGTGCCGTTTGTGCAGGCAGGCACCTTTCATGCCGATTTCACCTTCGCGCTCGATCAGCTCACGCTCATTATGCTGCTGGTGGTCACCGGCGTGGGCTTCCTGATCCACCTCTACTCGGTGGGCTACATGGCCGAAGAGGAAGGCTACTGGCGATTTTTCGCGTATCTCAACCTCTTCATGTTCTTCATGCTGACGCTGGTGCTGGCGGAGAATTTCCTGCTGATGTTTGTGGGCTGGGAGGGCGTGGGCCTGGCGTCGTACCTGTTGATCGGTTTCTACTTCAATCGGAACTCGGCGGCGAATGCGGGCAAGAAAGCATTCATCGTGAACCGCATCGGCGACTTCGGATTTCTGCTGGCGATGTTTCTGCTGATTGCACATTTTGGAACGCTGAGTTTCAGCAGCGTGTTCCAGCAGGTCGCGCGGCATCCTGAACTGCAGGGGGGATTTCTAACGGCGATTGCCTTATTCCTGGTATTGGGAGCGACCGGCAAGTCAGCGCAGATTCCTCTGTATGTTTGGCTGCCGGATGCCATGGAAGGCCCGACGCCGGTGTCGGCACTGATCCACGCGGCCACGATGGTGACGGCGGGCATCTACATGGTCGCGCGCACGCATGCGATTTTTGACCGATCCCCGTTTGCGTTGTCGGTAGTGGCGGTGATTGGCGCGGCGACGGCGTTTTTTGCGGCGACCATCGCGCTGGTGCAGACGGATATCAAGAGGGCGCTGGCCTATTCCACCGTGTCGCAGCTGGGATACATGTTTTTGGCGTGCGGCGTAGCGGCGTATTCGTCGGCGATCTTCCATTTGTTGACGCATGCGTTCTTCAAGGCGCTGCTGTTTCTCGCCGCCGGATCGGTGATTCACGCGATGAGCGGCGAGCAGGACATGCGCCACATGGGCGGGCTGCGGAAGGCCATTCCCATAACGACGTGGACCATGTTTGCGGGCGTGCTGGCGATCTCGGGTATTTTCCCGTTCGCGGGGTTCTTCAGCAAGGACGAGATTCTAGCCCAGGTATTTCTTTCCCCGCATGGCGGTCCCGTGCTGTGGGTTGTGGGCTTCGTGACCGCGCTGCTGACATCGGTCTACATGTTTCGGCTTTGGTACCTGACATTTTCCGGAGAACGGCGTACGCAATCGGCGGGTTCGCATACTCCGGAGCCCGGTCACGCAGCGGAGCCGACGCACGGACATAGAGTACATGAGAGTGGCTGGCTGATGCTGACGCCGCTGGTGGTGCTGGCGGTCTTATCGCTGGTCGGCGGCTGGATCGGCTGGCCGGAGGCGCTCCACGGGTCGAATCACTTCGCGCATTTCCTCGATCCGGTCTTCAGCGCACCGCACCTGTCATTGGAAGCGGCGAGCATGACAATGAATTCGACTCCCGGGTCTGTCGTGGGCACCTCGCCGTCGCATGCGGAAGCGCACGGCAATCCGCAGACCGAGTTGTTGCTGAGCGGCTTGTCGCTTTTAGTGGCGCTGCTGGGCTGGTTCCTTGCGGACCTGCTGTACCGCAGGCGCCCTGACCTGCCGGCGAAGTTTGCCGAGCAGTCGCGCGCGCTGTACCGCCTGCTGGCCGGCAAATACTGGGTGGATGAGATGTATGGCGCGGTGATCATAGCTCCGTTTCTGTTCCTGTCGAAGTATGGGCTGTGGCGCGCGGTAGACAACGGCGTGATCGATGGCGGCGGCTACGCCGCAGCCGGTTCGGCGGCAGGATTGGGCGCGATTGTGCGGCGGATTCAGTCGGGAAATCTGCGCTCGTACGCGGGATGGCTGGTGTTTGGAGCAGCGGGCTTGTTGCTGCTGATCTATTTCGGATTTGGGGCGCATGCTCCATCGCGTTTCTAGAAGGATGAGGCAAGGATTGCTTTGGTGTTGACCGACTCCATATTGACGCTGACCACCCTGGTACCGGCTGCCGGTGCGGTGGTGGTTGCTTTGCTGCCGCGGCGCGGACACACGATCCAATGGTTTACGCTGCTGGTTTCGCTGGCTACGTTTGGGCTCTCCCTGCACTTGCCCGCGCACTTCGTTTACGGCCACGCGGGATTTCAGTTTGAAGAAAATCATCCGTGGATTGCGAGTCCGGCAATTCGGTATCACCTCGGCGTGGACGGCATCTCGATGTGGCTGGTGGTGCTGACGGCGTTCCTCGCACCGATCGGCGTGCTGGCGTCGTGGAGTGCGATCGAGACACGTACTAAGGAGTTCTACTTCCTCTTCCTGCTGCAACAGACGGCGATGATCGGCGTCTTCGTCTCGCTCGACCTGTTCTTGTACTACGGCTTCTGGGAGCTGTCGCTGGTGCCGATGGCGATCTTGATCGCCATGTTTGGACGCGGCCGCGGGCCGCAGGCGGCGCTCAAGTTTTTCGTCTACACGTTTTTGCCATCAGCGCTTTTTCTGGTGGCGATTCTGTGGCTGTATGCCAAGGCGGGCACCTTCGACTTTGTGCAACTGCAACAGTTACTTGCAGGCGGCACGCTGGCGCTCGCACCCAAGGCCCTGTTCTGGGCCTCGTTGGCCTTCCTGGTCGCGTTCGCGGTGAAGGTTCCGGTGTTTCCGCTGCACGGTTGGCTGGGCGACACGTTCAGTGAAGCGCCGACGGCGATGGCCATGGTGGTGGCAGGCAAGCTCGGACTGTATTCCATTCTGCGATTCAATCTCGGCCTGTTCCCTGTGCAGGCGCGGCAAGTGGCTCCGTGGATGATCGCGCTGGCAGTGATCGGCATTCTGTATGGCGCGAGCGTGGCGCTGGTGCAGAAGGATCTCAAGCGGCTGGTGGCGTACTCGACGGTGAGTCATCTGAGTTTCTGCACGCTGGGGATCTTTTGTTTCTCGATCGCCGGAACAGACGGGGCGGTCTACCAGATCCTCAACCACGGCATCTCAGGCTCGGCGCTTTTTGTGCTGCTCGGCATTCTGTATGAGCGGTATGGAACGTATGAGATTTCGGCGTATGGCGGACTGGCGGCGCGCCTGCCGCAGATGGTGACGCTGTTTGTGATCACCAGCCTGTCGCTGATCGGGCTGCCGATGCTCAATGGATTCGTCGGCGAGTTCCTGGTGTTGAGTGGCAGCTTCGCAAACCATCCGATCTGGATCGGATTCGCAACGATCGGAGTGATTCTGAGCGCGGCGTACATGTTGTGGATGATTCAGCGGGTCTTTTATGGCCCGACTTCTTCGCTGGTTTCGGGACGGACGACGCGGGACCTGGTGTTCCGCGAGCACGTAGCGGTGTGGCCGATGGCGCTGCTGATGTTGGTCATGGGAGTGGCTTCGCCGTACTGGATTCAGGCGATTGATGGCGCAGTGACGGCGGTATTGCAAGGACCCTCGGCGCGGGTCACTGCGACCGAGTCCTCGAAACGAAATGTAACGTTGCCGGTGACGCAACCGGTGCTAGCGGAGCAGCGATGACGCAAGGCGCACAGTTCCTCCGCATTTTGCCCGAGGTGATCCTTACCATCACCGGCGTGGCGATCATGATGATCGACCCGCTGCTGGCGCGGCTGAGCAGCCGCAGAGGTTTGGGATGGCTTGCGATCGTGGGCGCGTTGCTGGCGCTGGTGGCCAGCCTGCAGCAGATGCAACTTGCGCCAGGCACGGCTTACTACGGACTGGTGCAGACCGATGCCTTCAGCATCTTCTTTCATGTTCTGATTACAAGCATCATCCTGGTGTCGCTGCTGGTCTCGATGGACAGCTTCGACAAGACCAGCGAGCATCAAGGCGAGTTCTTCGCGCTCGTGGTCTTTGGCGCGGTGGGCATGCTGCTGATGTCGAGCGCAATGGAACTGCTGCTGGTGTTTATCGGACTCGAGATTTCGTCGATCTCGACTTACATCCTCGCCGGCTTCCGCAAGCGGAGCGCCAAGAGTCCGGAATCGTCGCTGAAGTATTTCCTGCTGGGATCGTTTGCGACCGCCTTCTTTCTTTATGGCATTGCGCTGATCTTCGGAGCGACGGGTTCGACCAACATAGGTGTCATCGCCGCGGCCTTGCCACACACTACAACACCGTTGTTTGCTGTGGTTGGGCTGGGCATGATTCTGATCGGCCTGGGGTTTAAGGTATCGGCCGCGCCGTTCCATGTATGGACCCCGGATGTGTACGAAGGCGCGCCTTCTCCTGTGGTCGGGCTGATGTCTACTGCACCCAAGGCTGCGGCCTTCGCCGTGCTGCTACGCATCGTGTATGGAGCGTTCCCGCAATCGCATAGCAGCTGGGTTCCACTGCTGTGGCTGATGGCGGCGATCTCGATGACCCTCGGAAACTTTGGCGCGTTGCGTCAGCAAAATGTGAAGCGGATGATGGCGTATTCGTCGATCGCGCACGCAGGCTATTTGCTGGTGGCGTTTACGGCCCTGTCGGCGGATGGCGTGGCTGCGGCAAGTTTCTATGCCGTAGCGTACGCGGCGATGAATGTGGGTGTCTTCGCCGTGATCAGTCATGCCGGCGGGCAGGATGAGCGCTACGCATTGCTGTCGGATTACCGTGGCATCGCGTACCGGTCGCCGTTGCTGGGCGGAGTGTTGGCCTTCTTCCTGATATCGCTCATTGGTATTCCCTTCACTGGCGGATTTTTCGGCAAGTTTTATGTCTTCGCGGCAGCGCTGCATTCGGGCATGGTGTGGCTCGCGATTCTTGGCCTGGTGAACAGCGGCATCGCGGCCTACTACTATCTCCGGCTGTTGACCACGGCTTACACGAAGCCGGACGAGAATCTTCCCATGTACGCGATTCCGCGGATCACGATGCCGATGCTGGTGGCTCTGCTGCTGACGGTCGCGGCTACACTGGTGCTGGGCATCGCGCCGGGAAGAATTCTGGCGCGGGCGCAAGCGGGCGCGGCGACGTATCCGCAGTTCGCGCCGAAGACGGATACCACTACTCCGGCGGCGGCTTCGCTTCCGCAGTAAGCCTGTTCGTAATCCGGACTACCTGTTTTATTCCGCAGTCAGGTTCAGGTCGCGGCGTTCGAAGATCCAGCAGGACGCCGCGAAGATCACACCAGCCAACAACAGGGTCAACGCTATATCGAATGGGTGGGTTGCGGCTGCGCTTCGGCGACTAAGGCCGATCTGCGGCATAGCGACGAGCAGACGTCCCGCCCCCGGCACGGACCATTGCAACGTGAGCCAGACTGCCGCCGCAGCGCTCGCCATGGTGGCAATTGAGGCGAGCACGTACTGAAGGAATATTGAATAGAAGAGGCTGACCGCGCCGATCCAGACACCCACGGTGAGTTGCAGCGCAGCCATCTGCCAGACTCCGTCGGCTGAGCGCGAGACGGAAGCGGCGAGCACCGAGCCACTGATGATGAAGCCGACGACGTACAAGGCGAGAGGAATCCACGCCGCGAGCAGGAGCGCTGCCAGGTATGCGCGGCGGCCGACTGCGCGGGAGAGAACACCGACGATACGGCGAGAGCGCTGTTCGTTGCCGAGTTGCGCGCTGCCGTTGACCGCGACCAGGGCGAGACCATAGAGACATTCCTGGTGGAGCATGGAGACCACGTCGGCGACATCGGGGCGGTCCGCCGGAAACAGCAGGATCGCGGCCATGGCATACGGCCACAGAAAGAGCAGCAGGAAGAGCCAGCGGTTTTGCCAGAGCAGGCGCTCGACGATGGACCAGATCTTCATCGCGGCGGCTCCGGCTTGGCGGGCGAATCGACGGGGCTGGTGGAATCGTTGGCCGGTCTGGTCCATTCGACGAAGAGCTCTTCGAGGCTACGGTGAACGGGATTGACGCTGACCAGTTCCGCGCCTTCGCTCCACGCGGCTTCGATGGTGGCGCGCTGGTCGGCGGGATCGAGGATGAGTTCGGCTGTGCCTGTGGTGGTCTGGATGCCGTAGCGGCGCAGGAGTTCGGATGTAGGGCGAAGCCCGCGCAGGTTGACGCTGACCTTCTGGCTTGAGCGCGTGAGTTCGTGAACGGTACCCTCGCGCAGCAGTTGACCTCGATGCAGAAAGGCGATGCGGTCGCAGATCAATTCGACTTCGGTCAGCTGGTGCGAACTGAAGAGGATGCTCTTGCCCTCTGCGCGGGCGGTGCGCAGGAGTTCGCGAAGCTCGAGCACGCCCGGCGGATCGAGAGCCGACGTGGGCTCATCGAGGATGAGGAGTTCCGGATCGTTGACCAGGGCCTGCGCGAGGCCGAGCCGCTGCTGCATGCCGCGGGAGAAGCGCCGGGCGTCGTTGGCGACAGCGCCGAGGTCGAGGCGGGAGAGGAGTTCTCGCGCGCGATGGCGGAGCCGTGGGTTGCGCATGCCGTTGAGCTTCCCAGCGAATTCGACTGCGTGCAGAGCGGAGCCGGCGAAGAACGTCGGCGCGTCGGAGACAAAGCCGACGCGGGCGCGCGTGGCGGCGTGCCCGAAGGGCGCGTTCAGCAGCAGACCGGTTCCCGCGGTAGGGCGAATGAATCCCAGCGCGAGGTGGATAGCCGTGGTCTTGCCTGCGCCGTTGGGGCCGACGAGGCCGAGGATCTCGCCCGGCGCGAGCGCGAGCGTAAGACGATCCAGAGCCAGCTGGCGCGGGTAGCGCTTCGAAACGGCAAGAAACTCGAGAGTGGAAGTCATGTGGCTGCCGAGAGTCGCCGGGGTGGTTGGGATTCGCGCACAGAAAGAAAACGGCCCCCGGCGAACCGGAGGCCTGATTCCTAAGTGCGTGAGCCGGTTACTTCACTTTCAAGAAGATGATGACGAGCGTGAACAGCGTGAGCGACTCGATGAAGGCCAGACCCAGAACGAGCAGGAGCTGGATACCGGCGCGAGCTCCGGGGTTGCGGGCAAGGGCCTCGGTGGCCGAAGCGGTGGCGCGACCCTGGCCGAGTCCGCAAAGACCGGCCGCAATGGCCATGCCGATACCGGCGCCAATGGGAACCAGGCTGGCGGCTTGGCCTTCGCCTGTCTGTGCAAAGGCCGGAGTGGCCAGCAACAGGACAGACAGTGTCATGAACAGATATTGCAGTTTACGCATACACTCTCCTGCTTCCGTAAGAATTGCCGCTAGTGGGTGGTTGAGGCTCACCGTGCTGGCCCCCTCACGCTGGCGGCGTTCCTGCCGGAGTGGAAGCGGGTCTCCGGCAGAGAAACCCTGAGTACCCGCCATGTGCGGCGGGCGTTGGTGCTAATGCGCCGAGGCGGCTTCCTCGTGGGAGGTCGCGACGGCGAGATAGATGAAGGCCAGCAGCATGAAGACGTACGCCTGAATGAGCGCGACGCCAAAGTGCAGAGCCAGAAAGACGATGGGCAAACCGATCGGCAACATGGAAAAGAAGACCAGCGTCAGCAGATCGCTGGCGAACATGTTGGCGTAAAGACGGATGGTGAGCGACATGATGCGAGCGAGATGGGAGACGATTTCGATAGGCAACATCAGCGGCGCGATCCACCAGATCGGCCCCATGAAGTGCTTCACGTAGCCCACGAGGCCCTGTGCACGGACGCCATGGTAGTTGTAGTAAAGGAAGGTAAGGATGGCGACACCGAGCGGAACCACTGGGTCGGCTGTCGGCGTAGTGATGCCGGGGAACAAGCCGAAGCAGTTGCAGGTGACCACGAAGAGCAGGATGGTGGTGACGAACGCGAGATGAGGTTCGTAGCCGTGGCCAATGATGGCTTCGCCCTGCGCGGAGACGAATTCATTGATCATCTCGGCGATCTGCTGGATGCTGCCCGGCTTCTCGACACTCAGCGTGAGGCGAACTGCGACGAAGAAGAGAAAGAGCAGCGCGGTAACGATCAGTTCAAGGGTCAGGTTGGTGGTGATGGGTGCGGCCGGGTTGGCGGGATGGACTCCCACGGCGTTCAGCAGGCTGACCACAGGGGCCGCGAAGAGGTGATTCAGGAACTGGGTGAGATACAGTATGAGGCCAAGCATAAGTGTCAGGGGTCCGCGGAGAGGATCAGGTACGCAACAGTCGCACTGCTTCAATGGAGAGGGCCACCACTGCCAGGCCCAGACCGATGACGATACCGTAAACCGATCCGTGGAAACACTTTAGACTAACATACAGAATGCCCGCCGCAATCAGCAGGCGGAGGAAAAACATGCTCGCTACGAAGACGGTGGAGCGGGGCGTCTTCTGCTTGTCCATCTTGGCATTGATGATGAGGATGAGGCGCTGCCATTCGTAAAGGCTGCCCGCGGAAACCGCTGCGCCAACCGCCAAAAGGGCCGCAGTGGCCCAACCGCTGGCAAAACCAGTGATTGGCGCGAGAATCAGCGTGAGGATCAGGACGGTACGGATCGCCCTTTGAAACGCGGCCTTAAGGTCTGAGTCGGAAAAGACCAGGAAGGGATTGGCTTCGGTCACAACTGCTTTCCCTGGGGCCGATCGAGGTCTTTGCCGGAGCCGAGGGCCTGGCGCACCGCTTCAAAGAGGCCCGCGATTGAGCCGACGATCAGACCGACGATGTAGATCCAGTCTTTGTGGAGCCAGTGATCGAGCGCGACCCCGGCGATCCAGCCGATGAAGACTGCAGCGGGAAGAACGAGCGCGATCTGCATCAGCTTTTCGGCTTTGACCAGCGACTGCAGACCGCCGCCGTCCTGCTTGCGATTCGGATTGGGATTGTTGTAGGCCATGAGAAACGGGGTCGCGCATGCAGCCGCGTCCTGCGATGTTATACACCCTGGGGCGGACAAGGCCGAAAGCTATACTGAGCTTTCACCAGTTTAGAGAGCTTGAGGAAGCCAAGTGTTTGAGTCAGAGTTCGAGCGGAACCTGTTTGAGCAGCGCCAGCAGAAGCTAAGAGAGATGAGCGCTCTCGGGCAGGAGATTTATCCGAACAAGTTCGAAGCGAGCCACACCATACCGCAGATTCGAAGCCTGTACGGCGAGACGCCCGCGGAGGAATTAGAGGCGCACCGCGTGCCGGTCGCAATCGCCGGCCGGATCATGGCGATCCGCGGACAAGGTAAGGCCGGTTTCGCGACGCTGCAGCAGGGCGATCCGCTGTTTGAGAGCCAGCCGGGTGCGGCTGCTGATGGCGCGAACGCACAACCCGAGACGGCGGAGGCGCTGGAGAAAAAGCTGCGGCTGCAGATCTATGTTCGACAGGACGCGGTCGGCGAGCAGGGCTTCCAGCTTTACAAGATGCTGGATCTCGGCGATCACATCGGGGTGTCGGGATATCTGTTTCGCACACGCACGGGCGAACTCAGCGTGCACGTCGAGAAGTTGACGTTTCTGGCCAAGGCCATGTTGGCGATGCCGGAGAAATATCACGGGCTTTCGGATGTGGAGTTGCGCTACCGGCAGCGGTACGTGGACCTGTTTACCAACGTGGATGTAAGGGAGACGTTTGTGAAGCGGGCGCGCATTCTGCAAGCGATGCGGCGCTACTTCGACGAGCGCGGCTACATCGAGGTGGAGACGCCGATGATGCAGCAGGTCGCAGGCGGAGCGGCGGCACGGCCCTTCACCACGCACCACAATGCGCTGGATCTGGATTTATTTCTGCGGATCGCTCCAGAGCTGTATCTGAAGCGCCTGGTAGTGGGCGGGCTCGACCGGGTGTATGAGATCAACCGAAATTTTCGCAACGAGGGCGTGTCGACGCAACACAATCCCGAGTTCACGATGCTCGAGTTTTACCAGGCATACGCGAACTATCACGACCTGATGAAGCTGACCGAAGAGCTGATCGTATTTGTAGCGAAGGAAGTGAATGGGACGACGCTGACGCGGTTCAATGATGTGGAGATTGATCTGGCGAAGTGGCGGAAGTTCTCGATGCGGGAAGCGATTGTGGAGTTCTGGCCGGAGGTTGCAGGAGAGAAGCCGGCATTAGAAGATTTCGCGGAAGACTCGAGCATAGCCGACTTGGTGCAACGACTTCGCGCAGCGCGGCTGCATCTAGAGTTCAAGACAGGAGAGCCTCGAGGCAAGACCATCGCGACTATTTTCGAGACCGTTGCCGAAGAACATCTGATTCAGCCAACGATCATCTACGACTTCCCTCTTGCGGTGTCTCCTCTGTCGAAGAAGAAGCCGGATGAGCCGGACTGGGTGGAGCGCTTCGAGTTCTACATTGGCGGGTTTGAAGTTGGGAATGCGTTCAGCGAATTGAATGATCCCGTCGATCAGCGTGAGCGATTCGAAATGCAGTTGAGCGAACGCGAGCGCGGCGATGATGAAGCACACCAGATGGATGAAGACTACGTTCGTGCACTGGCCTATGGGTTGCCGCCGACCGCGGGCGAAGGCATCGGCATCGATCGGCTGACGATGATCCTGACCGGGCAGAAGTCGATCCGGGATGTGATCCTGTTTCCGTTGATGCGGCCGGCTCAGGGGCATGCTGCGATCGACGACCAGGCGAAGTGAGGGGTTGCAAAATATTGTTATCCCACCCTTCGCAAGATGCGAAGGATGGGCACCCGGCAAACCCTGGGCACTCGGGTATCGATGACCGCTGTTGCAGCATACGGCTCGGGGGTTTTATTCGCCAAGCATGAGGTGCCGGATGGAAGTGGCGCGGCCGGTGGCGCCGTCGCATTCGATCAGAGCGGCGCACATGCGTGGATCGCCCTTGGCGGCTTCGAATTTGCCGGGCATGCCGGTGAGAAAGCGTTGCAGCACCAGATCTTTTTCGACGCCGATCACACTGTCGTAGGGGCCGCTCATCCCCACATCCGTCTGGTAGGCGGTGCCGCCGGGCAGCACGCGCGCATCGGCAGTGGGCACATGAGTATGCGTGCCGAGAACAGCCGTTACCCTGCCATCCAGATACCAGCCCATGGAAACTTTTTCTGACGTGGCCTCGGCGTGCAGATCGACCAGGATGACCCGTGCGGTGATCTCTTTGAGGAGGGCGTCCATGGTGCGAAAGGGATCTTCCGGCGTGTTCATGAAGACGCGGCCCTGCACATTGACCACGGCATACTCCTGCCCATTGGGAAGAGCGCCCTGGTAGTAGCCGAAGCCGGGAGCGCCGGGCGCGTAGTTGGCGGGACGAATGACGCGACGCGGACGTTCGTGACTGTCGGCGGCCACCGACTCCATCCATTCGATAATCTCTTTCTTATCCCACACATGGTTGCCGGTGGTGAGCACGTGTGCGCCGAGATCGAACAGTTCGTCGGCGATCGCAGGGGTGACGCCGAAGCCTCCGGCCGAATTCTCGGCATTGACTACGAGTAGATCAACATGGCGCTCTTCGAGAACATGGCCGATATGCTCGCGGACGATGCGGCGGCCCGCATTTCCGAACACGTCACCGACGAACAGGATATTCAATGGAAGTGACTCCGCAGGAATGGGTTAACAAGGCTTAGATGCTAGCACGCGGGGAAGCTGACGATGGGGTGACTAAATTGTCACAGTGGACGTGGTAACCGGATTTGTTCAACGGTGGGTACTTTTTGGGTACTACTGCGCAGTGTCGATTTTTGCGATAGCGTGTTACTTTGAAGCCCATGGCCGCGAATACCCGATTTGCAACAGGAGTCCATACTCTCGTTATTCTTGCTGCAGAGCCCGCTCTGCAGACTTCCGAAGAGATCGCCAAAAAACTGAATACGAACCCGGTCGTTATCCGGCGTGTACTGTCGTTGTTACAACAAGCAGGGTTGATTGAAAGCCAGAAAGGACCGAGCGGCGGATCGCGTTTGGCCAAGCCGGCGAAGACGATTGCCCTCGGAGAGGTCTACCGCGCACTGGAGCCCAATCCGATTTTCCATGCGCCAGCCAATGCTGGAAAGGCGAATGGCGCATTGAGCAAGGTCTTCACCGGAGCACAACAGGCGCTGGAAACCGAGCTGAACACGACCAACGTGGCGCAGCTGGCGAAGAAGAGCGCTAAGGCCAAGTAGCTTCGGAAGCGGCCTTCAGTTCAGGCCGTTTTCACGAAGACTCTCCTGGTCGCTCGGCTGGGGTGCTGAAGACCTGGCTGGTGCAGATCACGACGAAAGCCCCCCACTTCGTCTACATCGTTGTGTTCGGGTGCGTTGCAGGCGAGAGATCGTCGCGTGGGTAAGCCGGACACGGCGAGTGCGCAGTTCCCTTCCTTCTAGCGGATCTATCAGTAATTCCACCGACTGCTTCCGCAATAATCCCACCGCACGGTTCCGCCGCGAACCAAATGTATCAATAGAACTTTGATTAACATGGCTCGTTTAAGAAGTCCGTGCTTCTGCGTGCGCCGAAGGCTCACCTAGGGAACGCGCTGACGCTTGGTGAGGAGCTTGCGAGCCGGGCGCTTAGTCGCCTTTTGGAGCAGGTGCACTGACTCTGCGTTGCCAATGGAGCACCGAGAGCAGGCTGTGAAAGTCATCGGTCCAGAGCGGCAGGTTTTGAATTCGGGCTACAGGATCCGTCGAGTTGAAGACGTCGGGCTGGCCCAGAAAGCTGTGGTTGGCGGTCATCAGGACCCAGTCCGAGGCGAATTCGCCGGTGCGCTCGTTGGCTTCGGAGTGCACGGCGATGGCGCTCAGGCCCGCATGATCTGCCTGGACGGCGAGTTCAGGGGCGAGGTCGACGTATTGGCTGGAGACATGGAAGGCGAGAATGCCGTCGGGCTGCAAGCGGAGACGATAGAGTGCGATGGCCTCGGCGGTCAGCAGGTGCATGGGGACGGCATCGCCCGAGAAGGCGTCGAGGACCAGGACGTCGTAACGGGGAGCGGCGTCCGATTGGCGGGCCAAGGAGAGTCGGGCGTCGCCGGAGACGATCTTCACTGTCGCTTTCGCTTCGCGCAGGTAAGTGAAGAAGGCACGGGCGAGACGCTCCACTTCGGGGTTGATTTCGAAGAAGGTGAAGACGTCTCCCGGTTCGCCATAGGCAGCAAGAGTGCCAGTGCCGAGGCCGACGACCCCAATGTTGCGTGGATGGTTCGCACAGCAGAAGCGGAGAGCGAGCCCGACGCCCGAATCCGGCGCGTAGTAGCTGGTGGGCGTGCGTCGCAAGTCGCCGCCAAAAAGCTGCGTCCCATGCTCGATCGTGCCGTGGTAGAGGATGCGAGTGGTGACAGCTTCCGGAGGCCAGTGGGTCTCGGTGACGCGCAGGCTTCCATAGAAGTCGCGCACCTGAACTAACGAATCTTCGCGGAGATCGCGGACCTGGACGACCGCGACCCACGCCATGGCGACTGTGGCGGCTGCCCAGAAGAAGCGTACGGGAACACCCATCTTCCATGTGGCAAGGACGGCGAGCGCACTCAGCAGAATCAGGCCGGTGACCAGGTCGTAGTCGGCGGAGAAGACTTGCGGCGCGACAATGCCGACGTAGAAAGCGCCCAGCGCAGACCCAAGAGAAACGAGCAGGTAGAAACGGGTGAGCCGGGCGGCGTGTGGGCGGAGCCGATAGAGTTCGCCATGACAGAAGAAACAGATGAAAAAGAGGCAGAACAGAAACACAGGAATGGCGATGAACAACGGATAAGTGACGCGCGGGTTGTAGAGGATGTAGCCCGCCGTACCGATGCTGAGCGCGTTGAGAGACAGGCCCACGATTCGCGAGTAGGCGAGTGGATGGCTGAAGGTGATCACGAAGCTGAGCAGGTACGAAAGCAGCGGCACGATCCAGAGAAGCGGGATCGCGGCGACGTTCTGGCTGAGATGGTTGGTTACGGCGCAGAGCAGCATCGAGCTGCAGGCGGGGAGAAGGATCCAGAGCAGGAGGGTGGGCACTTCCGTTTGCGGCGCTGAGGATGACGGATCGGTTTGCTGGGGGTGGGGGGGGAGAGGTTCAGAGGTAGGCGTCTGTGTGCTGAGCCGCGCGCATGCGGTACCCAGGCCGGCAAAGAGGAGGAAGCCCAGGCGCCAGGTTACGGTTTGGCGATGCATCGTGAAGTGGGGTTCGATGAGCCACGGATACAGCACCAGCGCCAGAATCGATCCGGCATTCGAAAGGGCGTAAAGCTGCCACGGTGTCCACTGGATTGAAGTCTGCCTGGAGTACCACGCCTGCAGCAGCGGCGCGGTGGCCGCGAGCGCGAAGAAGGGCAAGCCGATGTGAACGGTGAGCATCCAGAAGATGGTTGCGATGGGATGTCGCGGCCATGCATCGCCAAAGCTCGAATCGGTGACGAACTGGAGAAAGAACGCGACGAACAGCAGACGGGCATGGATAGAACGCTGCAAGCGGGGACGAACGCGGGAGACGAGCAAGTGGGCGTACAGGTAGCCAGCGAGCAGCATGACCTGAAAGAAAACCAGGCAGGTGGTCCACACGGCAGCCGAGCCACCGAGCGCCGGGAGCAGTTGCCGGGCGATCATCGGCTCGATCAGGAACAGCAGAAACGCCGAGAGAAACGTAACGATGGCAAAGAGGAAGCTGAACAGTCTCATGCGGAACGAGGCCACCAGCATACTCCCATGGACCAGTGGGTGCGGAGGCACTCCGTAAGACGGATTGAGGTGAGGCAGTAGTGACGCACTCGATGAAATTATCGCTAGAAAGAAAAATCTGTTGGGCTTTGTAACCCGTAATCGTGTAAGAAGTCATATGGGCGTCAGGTTCCCCACCCAGGGATCTTCAGTTTGGGATACCGGGGTCACAGGCCTGACCCAAAATGGAGGAACAAGCAAATGAAGAACTCGATGAAGACCCTGATGGTCGCCGCAGCAGTTTCCGGACTGCTGAGTGGCGCTGCGACAGTGCAGGCAGCCACCGTTTCCAGCCAGACTGGAACCAAGACGACGGCCGTAGAGAAGGTGGGCAAAGCGTCCTTCCTGCGCGCTTCGCTTGACCAGGACACCAGCAAGCATTCTTGTAAAGGCAAGAATGATTGCAAGGGTCAGGGCGGCTGCAAGTCCAGCGATAACGGATGCAAGGGTAAGAACAGCTGCAAGGGCAAGGGCGGCTGCGCGACCGACGGCTCTAAGATGCCGAAGGCCTAGGCCTAATTCTGTAAGGGCAGCGCCGCGATGGGTAGCTGCCCTTCGTTCTTCTCCCGACGCCTCCGGTTTTTCGCGGATGGCGAATCGATCGGGATCCCCATACCAGGAAACTAGACCGGCCGCTGCAGAAGGCGGCCTGAACTTTTCTGCTCCAAAATGTGGAGCAGCGTTGGTGAAATGGAGTGGCGCGTGGGTGCCAATCGCTTCAACGGATTTACGGAGTACGGGGTAGGCATCGGGCTTCGGATCCCGCACTACCGGCACATTCTGGAGAAGAAGCCGGTGGTGGACTGGTTTGAAATCATCTCGGAAAACTACATGATCGATGGCGGGCGGCCGCTCGAGGTACTGGACCGCATCTTGGAACAGTACAAAGTGGTGCAGCACGGAGTGTCGATGTATTTCGGCTCCGCAGACCCGCTCAGCCGCGAGCACCTGAAGCGACTGAAGACGCTGGCGCGACGTACGAAGACTCCCTGGCTGAGCGATCACCTCTGTTGGGGCAGCGTGGATGGACGATACACGCACGACCTGCTTCCGATGCCGTATACGTGGGAGGCGGTCGAGGTCACGGCGGCGAAGATCCGGCAGGTGCAGGACTTCGTGGAAGTGCCGGTCGTCGTCGAGAACGTGAGCAGCTATGCGGAGTTCCACGTCTCGGAGATGACGGAGTGGGAGTTCCTGACGGAAGTGGTGGATCGGGCTGACTGCGGCATGTTGCTGGACGTGAACAACATCTACGTGTCATCGCAGAACCACAGCTTCGATCCTTTTACGTATCTGAATTATGTTCCGGCCGAGCGCGTGGCGCAGATTCATATCGCCGGGCATTCCAAGTTTGAGAAATACATTCTGGACACCCACGATCATCCTGTTCTGGATCCGGTTTGGAACCTGTATGCGCGGGCGATCGAGCGATGCGGGCCCACGGCGACACTGTTGGAGTGGGACGACAATATTCCCAGCTTCGAAGAAGTGCACGCTGAGGCGATGAAGGCCACCCGGTATCTGCATGCCGCAACGGAAGTGCGCGAACTGCAGGCGGTGTCGCAATGAGCGGCGAGTTAAAGGAACTGCAGCGGCGCATGGCGGCCGCGGTGATGCAGCCGCTAACGCGCAAGGAAACGATGGTGCAGCGCCGCAAAGACGGCGTTCGCATGGAGGAAGAGTCGTCGGCTTTCATCAAGCCCAACGACCGGCTGAGTTCGTTTGAACGGCTGGAGATCTACAACCGCCAATATTGGTTTCGCCTGTACACCAGCTTTGAAGAAGACTACCCCGGAGTGCAAGCAGTGGTGGGCCGCGCGAAGTTTGAAGGCTTGATGCGGGCGTATTTGACGGAGTGTCCGTCGGAATCCTTCTCCCTGCGCAACCTGGGATCGCGCTTGCCGCAGTGGCTCGCCGCGCATACGGAGTGGACGGAGCCGCGGACGCAACTTGCGTTGGACATGGCTCGGCTGGAGTGGGCCCACATCGAGGTGTTTGACGAAGCAGCTTTGCCCGCGCCTACGCCCGAAGCGTTATCGCAAATCGATGGCGACTCGCGGCTTGGATTGCAGCCCTACCTTCGGTTTTTGCGCGTGCATTTTCCCGTCGACGATCTGCTGATCGAGGTGAGGAACGAAGCGGGCAGCAGCGATACCTCGAGCAACAACGCCAGCGTCGCACGGCGGACTAAAGTGGTTCGCAAGGTAGCGGACCTGGCCCCGGCCGAACTATTTCTGGCGCTCCACCGGCATGAGAACTCGGTGTATTACAAGCGATTGCACGCTGAGGATTTTCGCATGCTGGAGTTGCTGCAACGGGGCGAGACGCTCGAGGCAGCGATTCGCGCGGGCTTTGAAGAGAGTTCGATTCCCGAGGACGAGCAGGCGGCTTTTCTCGAGGAGGCGTTCCAGACCTGGGCTTCGCTCGGCTGGTTCGCTCAAGGCGATCCAACACAGTCTGAAAGTGCAGGAAGGCAATGACGAGCGTATCGACTGCAAGTCCGAACAGATCGAAGTTTCTGAGCAATGCATACTGCCGGTTCCTTCACATGGCGGCGCGGCTGGATTCCGTGTTTCTGCTGGCCGTTCGCGCCTACTGGGGATGGCAGTTCGCGCAAACGGGTTGGGGAAAGTTGCACAACCTGCCGCATGTGACGGAGTTCTTCGCCAGCCTCGGCATTCCGTTGCCAGGGGTGAATGCACTGGTCGTGTCGCTGATGGAATTCGTGGGCGGCATTCTGTTGATCGCAGGACTGGGAACGCGGTTGGTGGGATTGCTGCTGGCCTTCGATATGGTGGTCGCGTATGTGGCTTCGGATCGCGCGGCGCTGGGCTCGATCTTCAGTGATCCGGCCAAATTTTATAACGCCGATCCGTTTACGTTCCTGTTCGCTGCTGTGATTGCGTTGGTGTTTGGCGCAGGCGTGTGGTCAGTGGACTACTGGATCGCGAAGCGGCGCAGGGCCTGATTTCAGGCTATCTGGGAGCAGGAGGCGTTGTGGGGAGCGGGGCTGCGTCGGGAATCACTTTGCCCTGTGTGCCGGAGAGAGCATCGGTGGGATCGACCGGCGTGCCGGGAAGAAACTGGATCGCATGCTGATCGCGAATGGCGCCCACAAGCAAACCCTTCAACGAAAATCTCAGTAGCCAGTTGGAGTAGTTGCTGACGCTATCACGCGCAGTGAACCCGACTTCTACAGCGCTGTGCTCGCGAAAGGTGACGGTGACGCCCGAATCCAGTTCGAATGGAAACTGTGTACCGGGCGAGAGGCCAGTGACCAGCGCCGCGTAGCAAACCGCCCAGGTCTTCCATGGCAAATTGGAAGCGGAGTCGAGATTGATTTTCCCGGCACCGTGATTCTCTTCCTTCAGCAGCGTGTTGAAGACGGCATAGCTATGTTCGCCCCAGGGCTGCACCAGGGGCAGATAGTTGGCGCGCGCGATGGGGAAGATCTCGACGATGTGACCCTGGCGTGGAACGGCTGCACTGAACTTCCAAATCGCGCCGTCCGGCTGAACATTCGAATAACTCAATAGAACATGATCGGGAGCCACGGGACAGACTGCCTGTTCATAGGTCCAGGAGGTGTCGAGAGTGTAGCCGTAGATCTCTGCCGCCTGGGCGATGTCTTTGGCGTGTGCAATCAAAACCTGAGAATCGGCCGGAGACATCTGGCCAGCAGCGCGCCGTTGCAAAACGGGCAGCGAGGGAGCCTGTCGCGATTCCGAGGAGGCCATGGAAGATGAGCCCTGGGCCAGCAAAGGAGCGGCGAAGAGGAGCAGCCAAGCAAGGGAGAGAGTGCGCTTCATATTCTTAGTTCACGATAACACTTTGCTCTTGAGGACCGGTTGGTATCGGGTGTGCGAGGGCGCAACACAAAGGGCAGCCTTTGCGGGCTGCCCTGGAGTGTTGTGAACCCCGATCCTGACTGCAGATCGCGATCCGGTTGAGTTTAGTGGTGCGCCGGGTGATGCACGGGGTGATGTACGGGCGCCTTCTTCTCGCCTACCGCTTCACCTTCCTTGAGGATGATCATAGGAGGTGTCTTGGTAAAGGAGTCAAAGGTAGCGTCGTACTTCACGTTGGCACCGACAGCCGGAATCTCAGCCAGCGGCTTGGCGAAGTTGATGGTGAAGTCGGCAGTCTTGGACTGCTGTGCGTCGGGCGAAACAGCCAGTTGCACAGAGTCGGCGGTGGCAGCGATAACGACGCCGGGCACCTGAGCGCGCACACCCTTCATCACGTCCCAAACCTTGTTGGCATCTTCTTCGTTGCCGTTGGTGAGGACGAATTCCTTATCGGAAAGCGCCATCGACTTGAGATCGGGAGTGCCGACCACGGCGTCGTGAGCGAGCTTATCTGGCGAAGGCGGCGGCGGAGCCGGAACCGGCTTGTAAGCGTCGGTTGGGAACAGATTGTCGTGGGTCAGCTGTTTGACCTGGTCAAAGCCGTCCATCGCGCCGTGGAATTTCTTGTACCAGTATTCAGCAGCCTGTTCGATGGAGTCTTTGGCTGCGCCGGCCGGAGCATACTGCGCAGCGCGCGTGAGGAACCAGATACCGTTGGGCAGATCCTTCTGCTCCTGCTGCACGTAAGCCGTGCCGAGGAGATAGGTGTCATTGAGAGCCGGTCCGGTGGTGGTCTGAGTCGGGTCAGGATAGGACTTGAGCTCTGCGGTGAATTCAGTGATGGCTGTGGGGTAGTCCTTCTTAGCCAGGGCGGCGGTAGCGACCGCGCTATGAAAGACGGGCGTGGTGACAGCCTTGAGCTTGTCGAAATCAGCCTGCGCCATCGCGGGCGGCTTGGTGGCATTCAAACCCTGCTGCGCCTTGGCAGCGGCGTCATCCAGCAGAGGCTGCGCCTTGGTAGGATCGGCTGCGGCTTGCTTGGCCTGAGCTTCCTTCAGATACACGTAGAAGGTCAGAGCGCGAAGGTTAGTGGGATCTACTTGAAGGAGGCGAGTTGCGGCGTCCAGGGTCTTGTCGGTGTTCTGCTGCTGCTGGTAGGCAGCCATCAGCTGCTCCAGCATCTCATTCTTCACAACGCTTTGAGGATACTGCTGGAGGAAGGCTTCAATCGCGCTGGACTTGGCCGCGGGGCTCGACTGACCGATCGCATTTGAATATGCGTTGTACTCAGCCGGGTCTTTGATCGTGATCGAGTTGGCTGCGGTACCTGGCGTACTTTGCGCGGCAGGATCCTGGGCAAAGGCTGCAGGCATCGAACTGAGTGCGCTGGTGGCGACTGCCAGCAGGGAAGCTAAAACGACCTTCTTCATTCAATGCTCCTAGTAGAGACCTAATTCAAAACTGTATTACTCTGCCCGGCCAGCGCGGCTGGAGCATGCGAGAAGAAGCCTCTCATGCGGTATTCAGGACAGTCATCTTGTATCGGGGGAATGGCGCCATGCTTCTGAAGCGTTGATTGCTGGATTATAAGAACCACGCGTCAATGTGACAAGTAAACGAATTCTACCCGATCCATACAAATTATCAACGACCTCAACTAATCTGCCACGATGGGATGCTACCGGATAGCAAATTGTTTACCGGCCACGACGAAAGACGATCATAAACACAGAAGGCGAGCATGCACCAGCGGTGGATTCAAGTCAGGCCGAACGGGCTTTAAACAACCAGACCCCGATAGGATTTCAATGAGAGACGAGGATGAGCGATGAAGGAGCTTGAAGGACGGGTGGCCGTAGTGACGGGCGCGGCGCGCGGCATTGGTGAGGCGGTCGCGAGCACGCTGGCCGCGATGGGCGCGACCGTGGTGTTGTCGGCGCGGGATGCGGACCGGCTCCGCGCGATACAGCAGAAGATCGAGGCCGCGGGCGGCAGGGCTGAGAGCATGCCATGCGATTTACTCGACAGCGCGGCGGTAGCTGCACTGGGTGAGCGGGTGGACAAGTCGTATGGCCGTTGCGACATCCTGGTGAACAATGCGGGCGTGGGCGGCGTGTCGAAGCCGCTGCATGAGGTTGAGGCGGCCGAGTGGGATCATCTGATGGCAACGAACCTGCGCGGACCTTTCCTGATGATCAAAGCTTTCGCTCCTCTCATGATCAGGGCGCAACGCGGAGATATCGTTAACATCTCCTCGCTCGCCGGCAAGAACCCGCTGGCGAACGGCGCAGCGTACGCGGCGTCAAAGTGGGGCTTGAACGGGCTCACGTATTCAGTGGCAGAGGAGCTTCGGGCACACAACATTCGCGTGGCGGTTGTGGCTCCGGGCTCGGTGAACACCGCGTTCGGCGACGGGAGCAGCGGCAAGAATCCGCAGAAGAAACTGCAACCGGCGGATGTAGCGAAAGTGGTCGCGATGCTGGTGACGCAGGCTCCGCAGTCGTTTGTGAGCGAGGTGCTGATGCGGCCGACACAGAAGCCCTGATCGGATGGGGGGCGCGCGTGTTCCCTGCCCTGCATCGACGGATTTGTGTCTGACAATTAAGCTTCCCTTGAAGTGAGACCGGGTAGGCTGATCGAGTACGGAAGACTGTCGGCGGCCAAAATGCCACCGATGCAGGAGTTGCACAACCGAGTGAACGCGGCTGCACATCAGAACTCACGCGCGCTGCAGCTGGTGCTGCTGGCGGCGATGCTGCTCATCACGGGATCAGTGCCGCGTGACGCCACGGGGCAGACTGCGAATTCGCTGAATGCTCCGGCGGAGACAGGACTGGTTGGGCCCGCACAGGATGGAGCAGGCTCGACGACGCAGGCCGGGAGCACTGCGGGGACCACCAGCGGTCCGGTGATCATCACGCTCGATGAGGCCATTCGGCAGGCGCAGGCAAACGATCCGGGGTATGCTGCGGCGGTTGCGGATCGCGGCGCTGCGGCGCTGGACCGCTCCATCGCCCGCTCTGCCCTGCTACCCTCTGCGGTGTATCACAACCAATATCTCTACACCCAGGGAAGCGGCGAACACGTGGTGGTGGCGGGAACGGTTTCATCGCCGAGGTACATCGCCAACAACGCGGTGCATGAGTATGTAAGCCAGGCGTCGGTAACGGAGACGCTGGGCGTGGCACAGTTTGCGCAGTATGGTCGGGCGGGAGCGGCCTCAGCGCGGGCGGCGGCGCAACTGGAGATCGCGCGGCGCGGTTTGGTGGTGACGGTCGTCGATGGCTACTACAGTCTGTTGGCTGCCGATCAAAAGCTCGCGGTCACACAGCGCGCTTCTGATGAGGCTGCCAACTTCCAGGCCCTGACGCAGAAGCTGGAGAACGGCCGCGAGGTGGCGCATGCGGACGTGGTGAAGGCGCAGCTGCAATCGCAACAGCGGCAGCGCGACCTGGCAGACGCGAAGCTGCTGGCGGAGAAGAGCCGGCTCGATCTGGGCATACTGTTATTTCCCGATCCGCGTACCGGGTACACGCTGGCCGATGAGAACGCGCAGCCGCTGCCTCCTCCCTCGCGAGAAGAGATCGAGGCGGCAGCGAAGCGCAACAATCCCGATCTGCGAAGTGCGCTTGAAGCGCTGCGGATGGCGAACTCCGATGTGTCGATCGCGCGTGCGGCGTATCTGCCAGATCTTGGACTCAATTACACCTACGGTATTGACGCGGCGCAGTTTGCAGTCAACGGCCCCGGTGGCTCGCAGAACCTCGGATATTCGGCAACTGTAACGCTGGACATTCCGATCTGGGACTGGCTCGCTACACATGACCGTGTGAAACAGAGCGAGCTACGACGCAAGGTCGCGAGGGTGGAACTGAGTGCGGCCCAAAAACGGCTGGTGGCGCAGCTGGACGAAATCTACAACGAGGCGAGGACGGCGGGGCAGCTTCTCAATTCGCTGGACGAGAGTGTGAAGACGGCGACCGAGAGTCTCAAGTTGGTGAACATGCGGTACCGCGGCGGCGAGGCAACTGTGCTCGAGGTGGTGGACGCGCAGAACGCGCTCACAACGGCAGAGACTTCGCGCGCCGATGGACTCGTGCGCTATCGACTGGCGCTGGCGAATTTGCAGACGCTCACTGGAAATCTTCCCTGAACGGAGACCATGGCAGATCAAGATCGCAGTTCGAAGTTGTCTATGGTTCGTGGCTTTCGGCAGAGTGTGGCCGCGCTCATCGTGTTCGCGTTGGCTCCGTTGTCCTGTAGCAAAAAGGAGACCGCGCCGCCGGTGGTGGTGAATGTGCAGGCGGTGCCTGCGGCGGAAGAGCAGATTGCCGAGCGCGTGCCAGCGGATGCGGTGCTGGCTCCTTTGGCGCAGGCGGCGCTTGCCCCGAAGATCACCGCGCCGGTGCGCAAGTTCTATGTGCAGCGCGGCGCTAAGGTGAAGAGCGGACAACTACTGGCGACGCTTGAAAACCGCGACCTTGCGGCGGCAGCTGTCGATAATCGCGGCACTTACGACGCTGCTGAAGCGACTTATAAGACGACCACCAAGGCGCAGGTTCCGGAGGAGTATCAGAAGGCGGAGCTGGACCTGGCACAGGCCAAGGCAAACCTCGATCTGAATACGAAGATTGTGGACTCGCGCAAGCAGCTATTCGCAGAGGGTGCGATCCCTGGACGAGACCTGGATACAGCACAGGCGGCCCTGGTGCAGGCACAAGCGACTTACGATGGCGCACAGAAGCACTTCGAGTCGATGAAGACTGTGAGTCATGAAGAGGCACTGAAGGCCGCGCAGGGGCAATTGGAATCTGCCAAGGGAAAGTATCTCGGGGCGGAGGCTTCGCTGAGTTACTCGGAGATACGCAGCCCGATCAACGGAGTGGTGACGGAGCGGCCACTGTTTGCGGGTGAGACGGCCGCCGCAGGAGCGCCATTGCTGACTGTGATGGATACGTCAGCCTTACTAGCCAAGGCGCATCTGCCACAGTCGCAGACACAATTCATGAAGGTAGGCTCCCCGGCAGAAATCCGGGTCCCCGGGATGGAAGACCCGGTCGAGGGCAAAGTGTCGCTGGTCAGTCCGGCGCTCGATCCGGGAAGCACGACGGTTGAGGTGTGGGTGCGGCTGGAGAATTCCAAGGGGCAGTTCAAAGCGGGAACGCCGGTGCATGTGACGATCACGTCGCGAGTGATCCCGAAGGCACTGGTGATTCCCTCGTCGGCGGTCAACTCCGACTCGAGCGGCAAGAAGATGGTCATGGTGGCTGGCGAGGATAACTTGGCTCACGCGAAGGAAGTGAAGACGGGCGTGGAGGGCGATGGCAACGTACAGATAGTGAGCGGCATCAGCGCGGGCGATCGCGTGATCGTGACCGGCGGGTATGGGCTCGACGATGGAACGAAGGTGAACCTCGTGTCCGCCGAGGAGTTGGAGAAGGAGAAGGGCGGAGAGGCAGGCAAGTCCGACACGGAGAAGCCGGCCGCGGGCAAGTCGGGAGACAAGGACTGATGGCAGCCGTATTTCAGCGGAACGAAGGCAACAGCGCGGAAGGCGGCTCGTTCTGGCTGGCGCGAAATACGCGCACGCTCTTCTTCTTCACGATCGTGCTGGCGGCCGCGGGCATCTACTTCGCGCTGCAGATTCCGATCTCGGTATTTCCTGAGACGAATTTCCCCCGAGTGGTGATCGGCATTGAAAACGGCGTGATGCCTGTCGAGCAGATGCAGGTGACCATCACCAAGCCGATTGAAGATGCGGTGAACAGCGTCCCCGGTCTGGCGACGGTGCGGTCGACAACCAGTCGAGGGTCGGCAGAGGTGAGCCTGTTCTTCGACTGGAGCGTGGACATGTTTCAGACGCTGCAGCTGGTGGATGCGGCGCTGGCTCGCGCCGAGCAGACGCTGCCCTCGACGGCTCGCGTCACGACTAACCGGCTAACGTTCGCGACCTTTCCTATTCTCGGTTACAGCCTTACATCAGACACCATTTCGCAGACGGACCTCTGGGAATTGGCGACCTACACCTTGAAGCCGCCGTTGAATCGCGTAGCAGGCGTGAGCACCGTGACCGTACAGGGCGGCAAGGAACCGGAGTTCCATGTCATCCCGAATCCGGCGAAGCTGCAGACCTCGGGCGTCACCATTTCGGAACTGGTGAGTGGGATTCAGGAGACCAACCAGGTGGACTCCCCCGGTCTCTACGAGGCCAACCATCAACTCGTATTGAGCCTGGTAGGCGGGCAGGTTCATACCGCTCAGGAACTGTCGCAGGTGGCAGTGAAAACTACCGCGGCAGGGGTGCCGATTCGCGTGGGCGACGTGGCGACAGTGACACCCGCGACGATGCCGATGTACACGCAGGTGACGGCTGAAGGAAAGCCGGCGGTGCTGGTGAATATCTCGCGACAACCGTCGAGCAATACGGTCGCGGTCGCCAATGCAGTCGATGACGAGGTGCAGCGGCTGCAACGTTCCCTGCCTGCGGGAGTGCAGTTTCGCCCGTACTACGATCAGTCGCACCTGGTGCGAGCCAGCATCTCGAGCGTGCGGGACGCAATCCTGATCGGGCTGGTATTAGCCGCGATCATCCTGGTGGTGTTTCTGCACGACTGGAATTCTTCGCTCATTGCGGGGCTTGTCATTCCTGTCACCATCCTGGTTACGTTTGTTTTTCTGAAGGTGACCGGGCAGAGCTTTAACCTGATGACGCTGGGCGGCCTGGCCGCAGCCGTGGGCCTGGTGATCGATGATGCGATCGTGGTGGTAGAGAACATCGTGCTGCACCGGGATGCGGGGGAGACGCGGATCGAAGCGGTTCGCAAGGCCTTACACGAGATTACGACGCCGCTCATTGGCTCGACGATCACTCCGATTGTGGTGTTTCTGCCGCTGATTTCAGTCACCGGGGTGACGGGCAGCTTCTTCCGCGCGCTGGCGATCACCATGACGGTTTCGCTGCTGACGTCGCTTGTGCTGGCGTTGACGTGGACGCCCGCGTTGAGCCTGGTCTTGCTGCGAGATCGCAAGCCGAAGCCGGGAGAGGATGGGCGTGCAAAAGCAGCAGCGTTGGCGGCCTCGCCCATCGAAGAAGAGCACGAGCACGGCAGGTTCATGAGCGCGATTCTGCGCTGGCATGGGCGCGGGCTGGGATGGGCGTTGGCGCGTCCGCTGTGGCTGGGCATCGCGTGTGTACTGCTGGTGGTGGCGACGTATTTCGCCTATAAGGGTCTCGGGTCAGATCTGTTGCCGGAGATGGATGAGGGCGGCTTTGTTCTCGACTACATCATGCCGGCCGGCAGTTCGCTAACCGAGACAGATCGTGTGCTGCGGCATGTGGAGCGCCTGCTTCGAAACACGCACGAAGTGGAAAGCATCTCGAGGCGCACGGGCCTGCAGATGGGACTGGCCGCGGTGACGGAGGCGAACGCGGGCGATATCACCGTCAAGTTGAAGGACAAGCGCGATCGAGGGATTGATGAGGTGATGGCGGATGTTCGTTCCCAGATCAAATCATCGGAGCCGCAGCTGGACATCGAATTCACACAGGTGTTGCAGGATATGATCGGAGATCTTTCGAATGCGCCCGAACCGATTCAGATCAAGGTGTTCACCGAAAATCAGGCGTTGCTGAACGAACTCGGTCCGCGGATCGGCGAGGCCATCGGCAAAATCCCGGGCGTGGTCGATATTCAAAACGGCATTGAGAACACGATCAGCGGCCCCGCGACGAGTTTCCAGGTGAACCCGGCCATCGCGGCCCGGCTGGGTTTCACGTCGCAGGAGGTGGCGACGGATGCGACCGCGATTCTCGACGGGGTGCCGGTGACCGATCCACTGATCCAGAACGGGCGAGCCTATACCATTCGCGTGCGGCTGGATGACTCGCACCGGAGTTCGTTCGATGCAATGCAAAATACGGTGTTCAACAGCGCGAGCGGGCATACGGCGACGCTTGGATCGTTGGCGACGATCAACCAACTGCCGCCACAAAATGAGATTCGTCGCGAAAACCTGGAGCGGCTGGTGGTGGTCACGGCGAGGCTGGAAGGCTCGGATCTTGGAACGGCAATCAAGAAGGTGCAGGACACGGTGACGAATCTCCACTTGCCGCCGGCGGTGCGGGTGGAATATGGCGGCACCTACCAGGAGCAGCAGAAGTCCTTTCACGAATTGGCGCGGGTGTTGGCCCTGGCCCTCGCGTTAGTGTTTGGGGTATTGCTGACCGAGTTCCGAAACTTTTCAGCGCCCATCGCGATTCTCACATCTTCAATCCTGTCGGCCTTTGGCGTGGTGTTAGCGCTGCTGATCACGCAGACGACCTTCAACGTGGCGTCCTTTATGGGGCTGATCATGGTCATTGGAATTGTGGCGAAGAACGGAATTCTTCTGCTGGATGCGGATCAGAAGTTCCGGGGCGCAGGCATGAACGCGCGCGAGGCGATGGTGCATGCAGCGCAACGCAGGCTGCGTCCAATTCTGATGACGGCGCTTGCGGCAGTGAGCGGCATGCTGCCGCTGGCATTCGCGCTAGGGGCGGGATCGCAAATGCTGCAGCCGCTGGCTATCGCGGTGATCGGCGGGCTGCTGGTGTCAATGGTGCTTTCGCTGATCGTTACACCGGCGGTGTATTACATGCTGACCAGGAATGAGCAAGCGCCGGTCGCGACGACGGAGTTAGTGACTAAGTAAGCGCACTAATTCGTCGAATTCGGCGAGAAAGGCATCGTGACCGTGTGCGGAAAATAGTTCCCGGTAATCGCAGTGCACGGCCGCCTCGGTGAGCAGGCTTGAGAGGGCCACGATGTCCTCCGGCGGAAAGAGCCAGTCTGACGATATGCCGACAAGCGTAACGTGCGCCTGGATGCGGCGGTAGGCAGCGAGAGCTGATTCGTAACCGCGAGTCGGATCAAAGGTGTCCATGGTGCGCGTAATGGCCAGGTAAGAATTCGCATCGAAGCGGTCATTGAATCGTTCGCCCTGGTAGTCGAGATAGCCGGCGACATCGAAGCGACCACCGACCAGGCCCGACGGCTTCCCTTCTCGCGTCAACGGGGCGAACGGGTCTTCCCCATTGCGATTGGGCTTGCGGCCGAAGCGCTCTTCAAACAAATCAGACGACTTGTAGGAACACACGGCGAGCGCTCGCGCGAGCGCCAGCCCGCGGAGTGGCGGTGCGTCCAGGGAGTAGTGTCCGCCCTTCCACGCGGGATCGAGTTGGATGGCATTGCGCTGCAGGTGGTTCAGGCCGAGGCCGAGTGCGCCCAGCGGAGCCACGCCGATCGAGACCACACGCTGCACCCGTTCGGGATAAAGGATGGACCATTCGAGCGCCTGCATGCCCCCGATGGATGCACCCATAACTTGCTTCAACGTGGGGATGTGGAGCGCGTCCAGCAGCAGCGCCTGGGAGCGCACGATATCGCGGAAGGTGACCAGCGGAAATTCTGGCCCGTATATGTTTCCGGTCTGCGGATCGATGGAGCTGGGGCCAGTCGAGCCATAACAGGAGCCGAGAATATTGATGCCGAGCACGCAGTCGTGTTCGATCTGGAGCAGGCCACCGGCAGCAAACAGCTGCGGCCACCATTGCGCCACCATCGCCGAGCCGGAGAGCGCATGGCAGACGAGAGTGACGTTGTCCTTCGCGGCGTTGGGTTCTCCGTAGATGGCGTAGTGGAGCGTGGGCGATTGCAATACGCCGCCTGCTTCGAGGGGAAAGGGTACGTCCAGGACAAAATTCCCCTCAAAGGTTGGCGTCGGAATCACTGCGATCGAGCTCATCGAGCCGCGAGTTCCTCTGGTTTGCTTGCGGAAGCTCCGGTCGCAGTCTCAAGGGCTTGATCGAGGTCGGCAAGTATGTCGCGGATATCTTCAATGCCCACCGAGAGCCGAACCAGTTCCGCGGATACGCCGGCAGAGGATTGTTCCTCAGCGCTTAACTGCTGGTGCGTAGTTGAGGCAGGGTGGATCACCAGCGATTTCGCATCGCCGATGTTGGCCAGCAGCGAGAAGAGTTTGAGCGAGTTAATGAGCTTCTTCCCTGATTCGTAACCACCCTTGATGCCGAAGGTGATCAGCGAGCTTTGGCCCTCCGGCATGTACTTGCGGGCGCGTTCGGCGTATTTGCTGGAGTCCAGGCCCGGATAGTTCACCCACTCCACTCCCGGGTGACCTTGGAGGTGTTTGGCGACAGCGAGGGCATTGCGGGAGTGGCGTTCCATGCGCAAGTGCAGCGTCTCGATCCCTTGCAGAAACAGGAATGCGTTGAACGGCGAAAGAGCTGCACCGGTATCGCGCAGGCCTTGTACGCGCGCTTTCAAAATAAAGGCCAGCGGTCCAAAGGCTTCGACGTACGAGAGACCGTGATACGAGGGATCGGGCTCAGTGAAATCACGGAAGCGGCCGGATGCTTTCCAGTCGAACTTGCCGGCGTCGACGATGACGCCGCCAATTGAGGTGCCGTGTCCTCCAATGTATTTGGTCGCGGATTCGACAACGATATCGGCTCCCCACTCGATGGGCCGAGTCAGCACGGGTGTGGCGCAGGTGTTGTCGATGATCAGCGGCAGGCCGTGTTCGTGGGCAATTTTCGCGAGCGTTTCAACGTCGGCGATATCGAGCTTGGGATTTCCAAGCGTCTCGGTGTAGATCGCGCGGGTCTTGTCGGTAATGGCGGCGCGAATGCCGTCAAAGTCGTCCGCATCGACGAAGCGAACGTGAATGCCGAGCTTGGGTAACGTGTAGTGGAAGAGGTTGTAGGTTCCACCGTAAAGCGAAGTGGTGGAGACGATCTCTTCCCCTGCGGAGGCGAGGTTGGTGATGGCTAAGGTTTCGGCGGCCTGGCCGGAGGCCAGCGCGAGGGCCGCGGCCCCGCCTTCGAGCGCGGCGATGCGCTTTTCGAAGACATCGGTGGTGGGGTTCATGATGCGGGTGTAGATGTTGCCAAATTCCTGCAGGCCGAAGAGACGGGCGGCGTGGTCAGCATCGGAGAAGACGTAGGACGTGGTCTGGTAAATAGGAACGGCCCTGGACCCGGTAGTGGGGTCCGGTTCCTGTCCCCCATGGACGGCCAGGGTGGCCAGCTGCTGTTTCGGTGCTTGATCCTCTGACATGTGTGCTTCTCCTTAAGGGGATTGCAAATGGAAACGGCCCGCGATCGAGGGATCGTGGGCCGCTTGGAAACCGAGTCCGTCTGAGCTTAGTGCCTCAGGGCGTTTCCACCTGCGCCCACCGGTCTACACATGCACATGAGGTCGCAGGTGCGGAATGCCGAAGAGCACAGGGTACTATGGACCGCCATAGGCCATAGTATCTAGTTTGAAAGTACCGCTGTCAAAGGCCGAGTACGAAAGCACTGCATGCGTTCAGATGTTTCCTCGTTTCAAGACCAGCAGGCACAAGGCTTGTAAGTCTCGCTTGGAATAGGTCTATTGAAACGCATTCGCCTTGATCTGTCCCCGGATTTCTCCGCTAGGAATGCGAGTTGTCTTGATATTGACGTATACCTTTCCTGCAAATAAGGCTCGCAGGAATTTGTCGTAGTCCCCGGTGGCGATATTCTGGTTGGGGATCGCGAGCAGGTCGCCCGGATTGATTCTTGCCCGCGCAATACCTTTTTGGCACGGAAGGTGCCCGCCGCCGCCGCCGCAGATTACGGTTAGAACGCCGCCGTTTACATTCTCCTGGCCGAATTGAAGGTCGATCTCGTAAGGAGCTACGTTGTCCGACAGATTAGACCATTGCATTTGGTAGGACATCGAAGCGCCGGTGTCGGAGATGCTGATGACGCCGGTGAAGTAACCGAAACCATCAGAGGAAACGGCCGGCACCTCTTGATATCCGGACAGCGTAGCCGACAAATTCTGGTTGGTTGCGAATTGAGCAAAGAGCGACGCGGGAGCCAGGACAATTGCCAGTCCGAGCGAAGGAAGGAAGCGCATGGGAAACTCCTGAACAAAATTTGACTGGATTGAACGAACGTGACCCCGGTGCCGGGAGATAGTCGCGCGACCGCGCATCATATACCGATCGCACTGCTATGGCAACCAAGACTCGCGCATTGTGATTACGTAAGTGACTGTTCGGTTGCCTGCGCCGCGAGTTCAGCGGAACTCAAGTCGATACCCTCAACAATTGGGTGTTGTGGAGCCATTCGTAAGGGGCTAGGCTGAAGCTTCTGGCGAAACTCCGCGATCCAACCTGATCGACCAAAGACGTTCCTGGAAGACACGAGGTAGTCGTGTGCTCATAGTTGGGCGCCGGTTACCGCTGCGATGATTGGCACGAAGTGAGCACCAAGCCCAATTGTTGAGTTCAGGACTTCTTATCCACAAGATGTTGTGGTCGTTATGTTGACCCTCCTCCTGCCGAAAGCTAGAGTTTCAACAGCATTTCCGTGCAGAGCCCGTGAGTTGTGCCCGTTTGCTTGTCGCCGTACAAGGAGTGATCCCCAATGTTGAAACTGAAAAAGATCCAGATTCTGGGCTTCAAGTCCTTCTGTGACCGAACAGAAGTCCAGCTTCCCGGCCAGGGGCTGGCCGTGGTGGTGGGGCCAAACGGGTGCGGGAAGTCGAACATTCTAGACGGCGTGAGCTGGGTGTTGGGCGAGCAGAGCGCCAAGAGTCTGCGCGGCGGCAAGATGGAAGACGTAATCTTCGCCGGGACACGCGATCGCAAGGCGCTGGGCATGGCCGAGGTTTCACTGACGCTGATCGATCCCGACGCGTACATCGGCGGGCCGCTGCTGGATGAACCCGAAGTGGTAGTCGAAGATGAGGTCGACTGGGACGAAGACAAGTTCCGCGCGGAGAAGGCAGCGGAGGTCGAGGAGATTATCTCTGAGGTGCAGCCCGGACAGGTGCTCGAAGGAGAGGCTGGCGCGCAGGAGGCGGCGAGTTCGGGGATCACTGACGCAGCCAGCAGCGAGGGAGCCGAAGCTCCTGCGGGCGGCGTGGTGTTGAAGATTCGCCGGCGAAAGTTCCAGCGCACTCCGCAGCATGGCGAAGTGGTGATTACGCGGCGTCTGTTCCGAACGGGCGAGAGCGAATACCTGCTGAATGGAAAGCTCTGCCGGTTGCGCGACATTCAAGACATCTTCATGGGAACGGGCCTGGGGCCGGAGTCTTACGCGATTATCGGCCAAGAGCGAATCGGGCAGTTGCTCAGCTCCAAGCCGCATGATCGACGTTCGATCATTGAAGAAGCGGCCGGCATAACGCGATTCAAGACCAAGAAGCGGCTCGCCGAACTGCGGCTGGAGCAGGCCAAGTTGAACTTGTCGAGGGTCAACGACATCTTTGAGGAAGTGACGCGGCAGATGGGTTCGCTGAAGCGCCAGGCGGCCAAGGCGGAACGTTACGGCGCTCTGCGGGACGAATTGCGCGGGCGGCTCAAAGTGGTGCTGGCCAGCCGGATTGCGCAGATGGATGCGGACCAGGTGGCGCTGGCGGGGGAAATCAGTTCCCTCTCAACTCAAGTGGAAGAGCGCAGCCAGCAGGTGGAGGAGTTGCAGGCCCAGGTATCCGAAGGCACCAGCCGCGGGTACGAGCTCGACTCGAGCGCCAAGGCTGCGGCAACCAAGGCCAACCAGGCCGCGGTGGAACTCGAGCGCGCCTCGACGCGCCAGAGCGGAAACCAGGAACGGATTGCCGAGTTGCAGGCGCGGATGGCGGCAGGCCACGCGGAACTGCAGCAGGCCCGGCAACAGCTGGAAGGCCTGACGGCGGAGCGCCAGTCGCAACAGAGCTTTCTGGAGTCGGCCGCAGCGGAGGTGGGCAACTTCCGCGAGCAGGTGCAACAGCGGCAGCAGCAGGCCCGCGACGCTTCGCAGGCGGTCGGGCTGGCAGAGCAGAAGCTCGAAGCAGGCCGTCGCCACGCGATGCAAGTCCTACAACAGGCAGGCGTCGCGCGGAACCAGGTGGCACAGGCAGAGGAGTCGCTTTCGTCGCTGGAGCGGGAGGCAGAACGGCTGGGTTCGGAGATGGCCTCCGCCCGGCGCGACCTCGAAGCGTTGGGTGCGGAGCGCGGTCAGGCTTCGATGCAATTTGAGTCGGTGACCGAGACGCTGAAGCGGCTGGAAGCGGAGATCGCCAGTCTGCGGGCGGAGATCGTGAGCAAGCGCGAAGAAGAGTCGGAATCCAAGCGGCGCGGCGACCAGTTGCGTGGGGAACGCGCGACCCTGACGGGGAGGCGCAATTCGCTGGATGCATTGATTCGCGAACACAGCTACTCTACCGATACGGTCCGCAAGCTCTTCCGGCAGAATTCGCTGGAAGGCGGACTGAAGCCGGTCGGCATGCTGGCGGATTTTCTTGAAGTAAACGGGCAATACGAAAGCGTAGTGGATGAGTTTCTTCGCGAGGAGTTGAACTACATCGTCGTGAAGAGCTGGGACGCCGCCAACGAAGGCATGCGGCTGTTAAAAGGGCGACGTGGATGGGCGCGCGACCTTCCTGGTGCATCCCGACGATTCGCAGGCAAAGTTTTCGTTCGCAGCCGGCGCTGCGGTGGGCAGCTACGACCAGCAGCACGGCGTGGTGCGGCTGAAGGATTGCATCCGCGTGCTGGATGGATTCGGGTCGTCGCTCGAAGTGATCCTGCCGAAGCTGCGCGAAGGGTACGTGACGCCGGACTCAGACACGGCGCGTTCGCTGGCCCTCGAAAATCCGCATGCGTTCTTTCTGTCGCCGACGGGCGAATGCTTTCATAACGTAACCGTGACGGGTGGGAAGCCGCGAGCCGAGGGCCCCCTCGCGCTGAAGCGCGAATTGCGCGAGGCGCAGCAGAAGCTGGAGAAAGTAGAGGCAGAGTTGGCAGGCGCCGAACTGGCCGCAGCAACGCTGGGCCGTTCGTTGGCGGAGCTGACGCGGCAAGTGGATGCCAAAGGTGAAGAGCGGCGCCACGCCGAACGCGAAAGCGCCAACCAGAGCGCGGCGTTGCGGCAGATGGACACGGAAGTGCAGCGCATGGAGCGGCGGCTGCAGGAGTGGACCCTGCAGCGCGAACGCAATAAGGATGCGCGCAACGCGAAGCAGTCGTTCATCGACGAGAAGCGCGACGAGGTGCAGCGCCTGGAGACGCAACACGAAGCAGCAGAGGCGGGGCTCGATGAGCTGCGGCGCTCTGTGGATGAACTGCGCAGCGCGAGGGATACAGCACACAACGAAGCAGCGCTGGTGACGGCGGAGTTGGCGGGTCTGGAAGAGCGGCGGCGCGGCGCGGAAGCCTCCTTCTCGCGAATCGATCGCATGTACAGCGAGCTGGCGCGGCGAGTTGCGCAACTCGAGCAGCAACTGGCCTCGGCACAGGCCGAACAGGAGCAGCGCGGTCGCGAGAATGAGCAGTTGGATGTGCAGCGTGAACAGTTGGTCGCGTTTGCGCGACCAGGCCGCGAAGGATGCGGCGGAATGGACAGAAGAGGCTAGAGTACTGCGACTCTGCGCTGGCCGAGAGCGAGCAGCAACTGAAGGCGCTGCGATCCGAGACCGATGCATTGCGCGAGACTCGCAGTGCGCTGACGGCACGGGCAGCCAAGCTGGCCTCAGACCTGCAGCATCAGGAAGAGACCTGCCTGAACGATCTGGGCGTGGAAGCAAGCGTACTGCGCGAAGATGCGGAGATCGCAAGGCTCGAGAGCGAGGCGTTGTCGGCAGAAGACGAGGCGTGCCGCGGACTTGAAACAGAAGTTGGAGTCGATGGGCCCGGTGAACATGATGGCGCTCGAGGAGTACAAGGAGACCGCGGAGCGTCACGAGTTTCTGGAGACGCAGCGCAAGGACCTCCTGGACTCGATCGAGAACACGCAGTCGACCATTCGGGAGATCGATCAGATTTCGCGGCTCAAGTTCGACGAGGCGTTCGCGCGCATCAACGAAAACTTCAGCGTCACGTTTGCCAAGCTGTTTGGCGGCGGACAGGCGTTCATGAAGCTCACGGACACGGAGAACACCGCCGAAAGCGGCATCGACATCGTCGCGTCGCCGCCGGGCAAGAAGATGCAGAATGTGCTGCTGCTGTCGGGCGGCGAAAAGGCACTGACGGCGCTCTCGCTGCTGGTGGGTATCTTCCAGTTTCAGCCGAGCCCCTTCTGCGTACTCGACGAAGTGGATGCGCCTCTCGATGAGACCAACGTCGGTCGGCTCGCGGATATGCTGCGCGGCATGGCGGTGGATACGCAATTTGTGATGGTGACGCACTCGAAGCGGATGATGCAGGCCGCGGACCTGATCTATGGCGTAACCATGCAGGAGCTTGGTGTTTCGAAGGTGGTGTCAGTGCGGCTTGGAGGCCACGATCGGGCTACTGAGCGAGCCAACAGCCGGAACACCGAATCACGCATGGCCATGGCCTAGCGTTTCCTGCGATTGCAGGCAGTTCTCGTGTGAGTCCGTAGCACGATGGGGCAATCGAGCGAAACACATGCACCGGCGCGGACAGCAAGAGCCATTTCAATTCGTACCTGTCGCAGTTGCGCAGATGACAACCTCGTCATGAATGCGCCCAGACTGCGCTGTCATTTCTCTTGTCGATACGTCTTTGAGCCGGTTGCGACGCATCCCTAGAACGTATGGGAGCGGAGCACGTTTCTTTTGACAACTCGCGGAGTCTTCGGTTGGTCGGCGACCTGTATCGCGCGAGCGATCGCCACATCGTGATCCTGTCGCACGGCTTCACCAGCGACAAGCAGTCTCGTGGACGCTTTCCTCGCCTGGCCAACGCATTGAATGAGGCTGGACACAGCGCGCTCGCTTTCGATTTCGCAGGTTGCGGAGACAGCGACGATGACACCCTGCATCCCGACAAGCTACTCGACGATTTGCGATCCGCGATCCGCTACGCGCAACTGCATGGCTTCGAGTGCATTGCGCTGTATGGGCACAGCCTGGGAACAACGATTTCATTGCGCGCCTATTCGAGCGCGATACAGACCATGGTGCTGAGCGGCGCGGGCACGGGCGCGATCGATTACGACTGGTCGGAGCACTATTCGCGCGAACAGCTTCACGAGTTGTCGACGACCGGCTTGTTGACGACGAAGGCCGGCGGCGAGGTCGAGCGGTCGGTCGTGATCCAGGCAGCGCTGCTCGATTCCTTTGAAAGCATCGACGCCCGGAATTGCTGTCACCGGTGAAGTGCCCGGTGTTGCTCATTCACGGCGGTAACGAAGAGGATTGGGAGGAACAGATGCTGCTGGAGCGATCGCGCGATGGGCTGAAATATTTCTCGCCCAAGTCGCGCATTGAAGTGGTTCCCGGCGCGACACATAGCTTCACTGATCACTACGACGAAGTGATCCGGTTAACACAAGAGTGGCTAATGGAGAAGATGCCGGTCCATTGAGAAGCTGCCCCGTGGATCTAGATGATGCCGCTGGAGTCCGCGGATGGCCTTCAGGCGAGCACAGGCTGCGAGCGGGCAAAAAACTGCCCCCGGGCAGTCTGAGCGTCCCGGGGGCGTGTAGCATGACTAACTAGCGATACAGAAGGCCAGTAGCCTGAGCCGGAGGTCGGTAGCTCCCGGCTACTGGTGCGATCTGTCAATCAAGGAAGAAAGTCCTGGCTTCCCCTTTCCAAAACCTTCCCCTGTCGCCGCGATCAGGAAGTCCTGAAATGATGGCCCTACTGAATGCTTCCTGACCCACTTGACAAAGTGAGTGTCTCGCAATGTTCGGAAGCGCTCAGTGACATCCGTCACAGGTGTACGTGAGGAGACGTTTCGCGACCGACGGCAGTTCCGGCCGCGGCTACCAGATGCGCGCGAACTACAGCTGTGTGATAAAGTCCAGCAAAGATCCCCAGTGTGCAACGGATTTCTCCTTCGCATCTCGATCGCGGAGGAGAAAGTTACGGACGTGAGCGACGCATATTTTCCGGCGTTGACAAAGCGCTCCGCTGCCCGGAGAATCGAAAGTCAGTTCCAGAAACATTGAAAGGCCTGCCCGCATTGCCAGTCCTACTCCAATCGGAATTTGCAGATCTGCAGCTGCACGCGCGCGGCAAGGTACGCGATCTGTACTCGGTGGGCGAATTCCTGCTGCTGGTGGCCACGGATCGCATCTCCGCCTTCGATCACGTGCTGGGCAGCGGCATACCCGACAAGGGCAAGGTGCTGACGCAGATCTCGCTCTTCTGGTTTGATCTGCTGGCCGACCTCGTGCCCAACCACCTGATTACTGCGGACGTGAAGGAATATCCGGCGGAGTTGCAGCCGTATGCGGACGAGCTGCGTGGGCGCTCGATGCTGGTGGCGCATGCACAGATGTTTCCTGTGGAGTGCGTGGTACGCGGCTATCTCTCCGGATCGGGCTGGAAGGATTACCAGGCAACGGGCGCGGTCTGCGGCATCGCGTTGCCTCCGGGCTTGCGCGAGTCAGAGCGTTTGCCTGAGCCTCTGTTCACCCCTGCATCGAAGAGCCAGGACGGCGAGCACGACGAAAATATTTCGTTCGAGTCGATGGCGGAACGCGTCGGACAAACAGTCGCCGAACAACTTCGCAGCCTGAGCCTGGCGATTTACAATCGAGCTTCCGCTCATGCTGAAAGCCGCGGTTTGATCCTGGCAGATACCAAGTTTGAATTTGGTCGAACGGCTCGCGGCATCATTCTCGCCGACGAGGTGCTTGACGCCCGACTCTTCGCGATTCTGGCCGCAGTGAAGGATACGTGCCGGGTGGACCGCAGCCTTCCTTTGATAAGCAGTATGTGCGGGACTACCTGGAACGCATTCGCTGGAATAAGCAGGCCCCCGCGCCGAGTCTGCCGGAGGACGTAGTTGCGCGGACCCGGGAAAAATATTTGGAGGCCTACCGCCTGTTGACCGGCGGAGCCCTGGAGCTTTGAGGCCTGCATGGTCTGGATGGACTGGATCATCGTCGGGATCCTGCTGGTGTCGGTAGGGTGCGCGGCGCGCAAGGGCTTCGTAATGGAAGCCTTCTCGCTGGCTGGAGTGATTCTTGGCCTGCTGCTGGCGAGTTGGAACTACGAAAAGCTGGTGCCGTGGGGAATGCGCTGGATTCATCCGCAGCAACTGGTGGAGATCCTTTCTTTCCTGAGCATCGCGTTCGGCGTCATGATTTTGGCGGGGCTGACGGGCAAAAGCATTTCGATGGGCGGTGCGGTCGGTCGGCCTGGGATGGGCCGACCGCGTCATCGGCGCCATCTTCGGGTTTGTAAAGGGATGCGTGGTGGTAACGATCGGAGTGATGGCGTTAGCTGCTTTCGTTCCGCGCACGGGTTGGCTGGAGCAATCTCGAATCGCGTCCTACTTTCTATCCGTGGCACACACCACGACTGTCGTAACCCCGGCCGATTTGGGAGAGCGGATTCGGCAAGGGATCACCATCATCCGCAGGTCACAGCCGGACTGGCTGCAGCCAAAGGCGGACGCCGCTCCACACTTTGATATGCGAGACACCCGGGCAACCACCCGGGCATGAAAGAAGGTTCAGTGAAGCGTGAACTGGAGAGCCTGGTGGCCCAGATGCGAACCGGAGGGATTACCTACTCCGAAGCCGTGCGTGATTTCAAGAAGCGCTTCATTCTCGAAGTGCTGTCCCATCACAAGGGCAACCAGTGCAAGGCGGCGCGCGAACTCGGCATGCACCGCAACACGCTCAGCCGCACGATCGCGGAGCTGGACATCGATCCCACACAAATTCGCAACGGACTCAAGCGTCCGCCCCGCAGCGAACGTCCTGTACTTGAAGTGAAGCAGCAGGTGCGCTAATCAGCATTGCTGCCGGCCTGGCTTTGGTGACTTCCGTGGGATTCAGCGGAAGAGGAAAGCCGGATAGAATCACAGGATGAGAGGAACAAGCGCGCAGTGACAACCACCCTCCCGTCGGCCTCTGCCGATTCGCCGCAGCAGCAGGCCCAGCGTGGCCATTCGTAAGGGGTTTGCGTGGGACGCGCAGGACGCCTATCTCTTTGACATTGACGGCACACTGCTTCGCAGCCAGGACCGTATTCATTACAGTTCGTTCGCGGCCGGGGTGAAGCACGTGATGGGGCGCGATTTGGAGCTGGACGGCGTAGTTCTGCACGGGAACACGGATCCCGGAATTCTGCGCGATGCGTTCCGTCTGGCGAACCTTCCGGACGCGGAATGGCAGCCTCAAATCGACCAGATCCTCGATATAATGCGCACCAGCGTCCTCGAGCAGCGTGCAGGTATGGTGGTCCGGGTGATGCCGGGCGTGGAGGCGACGCTCGAGTATCTGCGGGGTCGCGGAGCGGAGCTGGGGGTTGCGACCGGCAACCTTGAGTCGATCGGCTGGCTCAAGATTGAAGTTGCAGGCCTGCGGGACTGGTTTACCTTCGGCGGCTTCAGCGACAAATACGCGGTCCGCTCAGACATGATTGGCCACGCTGCGGAGTTGGCCCGCAAGCACCTGGGGCGCGATGCAACTGTGTGCGTCGTGGGAGACACGCCGTTTGATGTGTCTGCCGCCAAGGCCAATTCCCTGCCGACCATCGCCGTGGCCACGGGAAGATATTCATACGACGAGTTGATGGAGACGGAACCGGAAGCATGCGCCACAACGCTACAGGATCTGCTGAACGCCACGCTGCACCGTTCTTGAAGGACGGCGGACGTACGTGTATGCTGGCTGCGAGTTTGGCGGCGGGCGCGATTCTTGTGCGCCCGGGCGCAATGGCGCAGCAGCCTGGCTTCCGGTAGCCAGCCCGGCCAGGCCTCAGCAGGCACCATCACCCAGACGACTGCGCCTAAGGCGGCGAAGCCGGTGTCTCCTAAGCGGAGGCGCGATGCCGAACGAGCGTACGTGACCGGAGCGAAGGCGCTCGAAAATAATGATCCCCGAGCGGCCCTCGAGAACTTTGAACACGCAGTCGAACTGGATCCAGAAAACCCGCGCTATCTGGGTGCGAAAGAAGTGGCGCGTCAACACATCGTGACCACGTTGGTGCAGGAAGCCGAGCAAGCGAGAATCGCGGGCAAGACGCAGGTAGCGCGCGACAAGCTGTCGGAAGCGCTGGCCATGGATCCGACCAACCCGATCGCGCTGCAACACGAGAACGATCTGCGCGGCGGCTCCGCTTTCTCCGCGTCGAAGCCCAGTGATTCGATCGACCTGAGCCCGCCGGTGGAGTTGAATCCGCAACCCGGCAACCGCGACTTCCACATGCGCACCAACACGGTGGATCTGATTCGCCGGGTGATGAACAGCTACGGCATCACGCCCGGTGATTGACGAGTCCGTGCGCAAAAACAATCTCAAGCTGGACGTCGACAACCTCGACTTCGCACAGGCTTCGGATTTGCTTAAGTTGCTGACCGACACGTTCTTCGTTCCCCTGGACCCGAGGCGCGTGCTGGTGGCGAAGGATTCAAAGGAGAACCGTCAACGGTATGAGCGGCTCGCGATGGAGACGATTTACATGCCGGGTCTCAGCACTACCGAGATGACGGACATGAGCAACATCGCGCGAAATCTGTTCGAGATCCCGGTCGAAGTAGTGGAGGGCGATAAGGGAACGCTGCGGGTGCGAGGTCCGGCGGAACGGCTGAAGGCGTTGAATTCAACGTTTTCGGAGTTGATGGAGGGCCGGTCGCAGGTGGCGCTCGACGTAAAGCTGATCACCATCGACCGTTCGAGTATCCGATCCGTGGGAGTTCAACTGCCACAGCAGACCACGGTCTTCAGCGTCTCCAGCGAAGTGAACAACATCATCAATAGCAACCAGAGCCTGGTGAACCAGATCATTTCGAGCGGGCTTGCATCGGCAGGCGATACGACCACCATCGTCGCAATTCTATTGGCATCGGGCGCGGTGAGCAGTTCGATTCTGAGCCAGCCGTTTGCGCTGTTCGGCGGCGGCCTCACGGCGACAGGGCTCTCGTTGGGCAGCGTGAGCGGAAATTTCAGCTTGAATTCGTCGGATGCCAGAACGCTGGACGATGTGAGTTTGAGCGTGGCCGACCAGGTGGCGGCGACCTTTCGATCCGGTTCGCGCTATCCGATCATCACCTCGACCTACTCAGGTCTGGGTTCGAGCGGAGTCAAGATTCCCGGGCTGAGTTCGTCGGGACTGTCGAGCACGCTGGCGAGTCTCGGCCTCAATGCGTCAGCGATCGCGCAGGCGCAGCAGACGACGCCGCAAATACAGTATGAGGACCTCGGTCTGACGCTGAAGGTGACGCCGCACATTCAGATGGGCAAGTCGGTGTCGCTGCTCCTCGACATGCAGGTAGAGTCGCTGGGCGGGAATTTTCTGAACAACATACCAGTGCTGGATCGGACGCAGTACTCGGGCACGATCACGCTGAAGAACGGTGAGAGCGCGGTGGTGGTGAGTGATCTGAATCGTTCGCAGGTCCACGCGGTGAGCGGGATTCCAGGATTGAGCGAGTTACCGGGGCTGCATGGAACCAGCAGAAGCTTGCAGATCACGGATTCGAACCTGCTCATTGTGATCACTCCGCGGATCACGCGCCTAAGCCAGACTAATCCGAACAGCCGCCTGGTTGCTTTGCCGTACCACGAGTAATGCAACGGCCGTGCGACTCAGCGGGTGCATCAATTCACAGACTCGAATGGTCTCGGCCCTGCCCTATTCGTCACCCTCTTCATAAGGCAGAGTCTTCGGCGTACCCTGCGGACGACGATCCCGAATCAGGTCTCTCATCGTCACACTGGCGGGCGTGCCCATTCTCTCCAGAGCAGCCATTACTTCCTTCGCGTCGTCTTCGGTGCGGTTCTGGCTTGCTTTCCATCTGCCCTCGACCCTGGTGATTTCGAGCTCAAGACCCACAATCGCCCCGGCCATCTTTGCAATAAACTCCGGCGGCGCATCCGAGACTTTCCAAGGCACATCGGCGATGGCTTCGTGACGATCGGTCAAGGTGCTCACGTGCTCCACAATCCATGCACGGTCTTCGATGGCGCGCAGTTGCCCGTAGGCGTGGACGGCCACATAGTTCCACGTCGGGACTTCTCGTCCGTGGGTTTGCGTGCCTGGATACCACGAGGCGGAGATGAAGTGCTGCGGACCGGTGAAGATGGCAAGGGACTCCAGCCTGGGGTCAATATCACGCCACTGCTGGTTGCCGCGAGCCACATGACCGCGCAGCACGCCGAATCCCGATTCACTCTCATGCAAGACCACCGGGATGTGAGAAGCGAGCAGGCCCTGCTTGCTTATGCTGACCAAAGCGCAGAGAGGGTTTTCGCGCATGAACCGCTTCAGTTCGGCCGGATCGTCTTCGCGGTTCGCGGCTGGAATGTACATGAGGGTATGCTCCTGTTCCATCATGGGGAATCGGAGCGAGATCTGCAATGTACTGGCAATGTCAGATTTTCGATAAGAGCAATCGGCGCGCCAGGCAACATGAAGCCGATACGGGCTGAGCGGGTTGGTAGAAGCCTCTGGTCGCGATTCGTTGGATCCGGCAAGCGATAGTGCGTCAGGGTTTGCCCAGGCTAGGAGCAGTGGCGCTGGCCGTCGTCTTCTCGGTTCACGGGGCTTTCGTCTATGTGTGGTTACCGGGAATAGAATGGGGCCGCCGGATCAAGGGGACGGACAGCGAGTGACTCTTCACCAGACGCATCCTCGGCCCACCAGCGGCCTTGCCGCCCCCAGCACTGCGTTACCCATGCCTACTCCGGAGAAGACGGCAACGGAGCAGGTGATAGCTCGCAGGCGACACGCATATCGTGGCGGCCACCAGGTACAGCGCAGTTTCGGAGACGCGAACTTCGCCGCCGTGTCGCTCGAAGAACGCGAATCCGATGAGAGCAGCGCTTGTGCACAGGGCAATGACGATCGCCGGGGTTGACTCCTTGTTCATGGTTCCTCCTGAAGAGCGGAACGCACTGCCGTTCTGGACAGGCGTTGCTACCTCAGTCGCACGATCGTCCGAAACCTTACAGATCGATTTCGAACGATGTGAGCTTCTCCTGTAGCTCTCGAACCTGCCGACTTCTCGAACGCGCTAAAACGATGCCAGTCACGATCATGATGATCAAAGCCGCGACACCCGCCCCCGTCTGAATTCTCTGGATGCCAGGGTGTATGGCTTTGGCAGCAGGCGATGCGCCCACGCCGGCAAACTTGAGCACCAGCGAACTGAGGCCTGCGCTCAACGGGACACCGGCGTAGAGGCTACGGGCTACCAGAAGATCGCTCTTCGCTCTCGCAATCATGGCCCTGAGCAGGCTGACCGTATCTGAATTCAGCACATCCACGCGATTGCAGCGAGCGCGCCGTTGCCACGAGGTTCCTATCAGCACGCCAGCCAGCCAGATCGCGCTCAGGATGCCGTGCGAACCGATGCGTCTAGTGGCCTCTTCGAACAAGAGCAGCAAGGCGATTCCGTAAAGGATCGCAACAACGCTTCGATTGAGCCGCCGATGCAGCCGAGTCAATCGCTGAAGGTCCTGCAGCAGGTGAGACGTATCCGGTTCTGGCGCAGTATGCCACAGCGCGACAAGCGGATCCTGAGAGGGTGTAGAGGTCATGAAGGTTCTCCAAAACTGAGCCTGATTGCGGATTTTGCACGATGAAGCCGAACGGAGACATTGGTTTCACTGATTCCCAGGGTGAGGGCAATTTCTTTGACCGTCAGGTCTTCGAGATAAAGGCTTGCCACCGCCTTGAGGTTTTCAGGCAGTCTCCGCACCGCTTCTGTAAGGTGAACCAGCTGGAGCGCTCGTGCGGTTTTCTCATGCAGCGACGGAGAGGGATCGGCAACCGTGTCGGCCAGCGGCTGGGTACGCCGCACCAGAGCGCGCCGGACATGGGTGACGCAGATGTTCTGCGTGATGCGCGCTATATAGCTTTTCAGCATTCCCTGGTCATTCAAACGAGGAAGGGCCTGCCAGACGGCAATCCAGACATCCTGCGCCAGATCATCGACCAGATCGGGGTCACGTTCATACACGCTCGCAATGCGGCGCACCATTGCGGCATGGACCCTAACGATCTCGTCCAACTCGACTGTGCCGCTTCCAGGTTTTTCTCTCACTGATAACAGTCGCGGGCCATGACGAGATCTTACAGAATCAAATTTTGAGAATTGGCGGCGGCTGGCATCGTGGGCCCCGTGTGGTTTGAGAGAGCACAATCGTCGGCTAAAGGCACAAGAGCATCAGCGTACGGGGCGGCGAAGTTTGTCTCGCTTGCAGGTTCATGGCAAAGAAAAGAGCGCCCGCAGGCGCTCTTTCTCTGCGGCGCAGAGTAAGCCGGTCAGGGCTTGCCCAACGTTGGAGCAGTAGCGCTGGCCGGAGTGCTGACGCCATCGAGGCTCGCCTGAAAGGCTACGATCGATTTGAGGTTGTCGTAGTTGATGCCACCCAGGGAGATGCCGCGCCCGTTGACGTAGAGAGTAGGGGTGCTGGGGACGTCGAGTTCAAGCGCGAGGTTCTTGGAAGTTTCGACGGCGGCCTTGGCTTCGGGCGTAGTGGAGCAGGCGGCAATCTTGGCCGGATCCATGCCGATCTTGGTCACGGCATCCTGCAGCGCTTTGTCGGAGCTCTCGGGCGTGAGCGCGGCCTGGTTCGCGAACACCGCGTCAGAGAATTTGTAGAATGCTTCGTCTCCACCCGCCTTGTCTACGCAGACGCTGTAAGCAGCGGCCTTGGGCGCTTCAGTGTGCTGCGAGAGCGGAAAGTTCTCGTAGACGAAGTGCGCGTTAGGAAAGTCCTGCAGCAGCTTTTGAACGGTAGGCTGCGCGTCCTTGCAATAGGGGCACTGGAAGTCCGCAAACTCGACCAGCAGCAGGTCTTTGGAACTGGCTCCACGAGCAGGCCCAGTGGCTTTGTCGAGCAACAGCTTGCGATGCTCTTCAAAAGGCTTGGCCCCGAAGGGCAGCACGCCGCCCGCGATGATGTGTTTGCCATCGGGCGTGACGTAGAACTCCATATTCCCACTCTGATCTTTTTGGCCCTTTTCGGCGACGGCGATGGTGACTTTGCTGACGCCGGGAGCGGGCGTCTTGGCGATCTGCTCCACCTGCCAGACACGATTCGGATCGAAGCCCCAGGTCTGCCGGAGAAAGGCGTTCACGGTGTCCAGGCTGGGAGAGTCGGCGGTGAAGTTGTGGGGATCGGGCTTGGGCAGCACCGGCTCGGCCGAGGCACCCGCCTGGGCGGCTGGTGCGGAAGGCGGCTCCTGCTGAGGCGCAGCCGGGCTGCCCTCCTGGGACCAGGCCAGCGATGCGCCGCAAGTGGCGAGCAGCGCGATCAAAAAGGCCGTTTTACGAAGGGAAGAACTCAAGTGCATTGATTATCCTTTCTGCCGAAGCAGGGTCGAACTTTGCGGAACCGAACGGTAGAGAAGAACGGAAATATCGCGGGCCGCAGCAGTTCCGATGGGAAAGCGCTGGGGCTTCCCTAGCTTATACCTGAACCTTGACGGCGATGGGAAAACGCCGCCCCATGCCAAAGGCCTTCTCTGTAACCTTGAGCACGATGGCAGCCTGCTGTCGCTTGTATTCACTGCGCTCTACCAGTTTGACGACCGAACGCACGAGTTCGAGATCAAGCTTGTGCTGTTCCGCGATCGATTCGGGCGTCTCGTAGCGTTCCACATAGGCCTCCAAAATGGGGTCAAGAACGTCGTACGGTGGCAGTGAATCGGTGTCTTTCTGGCCGGGGCGCAATTCAGCGGAGGGCGCTTTTTCGAGGGTCGAGATGGGAATGATCTCGCGTTCGCGATTGACATAGCGGGCGAGACGGTAGACACGCGTCTTGATCACGTCGCCGATCACGGCGAGCGCGCCGACCATGTCGCCGTAGAGCGTGCAATAGCCGACGGACATCTCCGATTTATTGCCGGTGGTGAGGACCAGGCGACCGAACTTGTTCGAGATGGCCATGAGCAGGTTTCCGCGAATGCGCGACTGAATGTTTTCTTCGGTGAGATCGGGCTCGCGGCCGGCAAAGATCGGCTCCAGAGCCTGTTTGTACACGTCAAACAGTCCGCGAATCGCGATGGTTTCGAATTCGATGCCCAGACTGGCGGCGAGTTGACGGCTGTCGTCGACCGAGCCGGCGGAGGAATATTCGCTGGGCATGGTGACGCCGAGGACGTTTTCTTTCCCCAGCGCATCGACAGCGATGCAGGCAACGAGTGCCGAATCGATGCCGCCGCTCAAACCGATTACTGCGCGGGAAAAGCCGCATTTGTGCACATAATCGCGGGTGCCGAGGACCAGCGCCCGGTATATGGCAGCATCTTCGTCGAGCACCTGCGGACGGATGTCGCCGGTGAGCGTGGAGGTGTCGAAGTAGACCAGGTCCTCTTCAAAGGCGGAGGCTTGCGCGAGCAGCTTGCCGTCAGCACCGATGACCAGGCTTGAGCCGTCAAAGACCAGGCTGTCATTGCCGCCCACCTGATTGACCATCACCACTGGAACCTGATGACGGCGTGCGATCGCAGCCAGCATATCGAAGCGAACCCGTCGCTTGTCACGCCAGTAGGGCGAAGCGGAGATGTTGAGGATGAGGGAGCCGCCGGCACGCATCAGCTCTTCAACAGGATCGAGGCGGTAGAGACGATTTTCCCAGAAACTCTTGTCGTTCCACGCATCTTCGCAGATGGTGAGCGCGAGATGTTCGCCGTCCAGGTCGCAGATCTGCTGATGTTCGGCGGGAGCGAAATAGCGTTGCTCGTCAAACACGTCATAGAAGGGCAATAGCATCTTCGATTGCACGAACTGGATGCGGCCATCCCGCAGCAGAGCTGCCGAATTGACGACATGCTTTCCAGAGCCATGCGGTGCGGGCGTGACGAACCCGCAGATCACGGCGATGGATTTGCCGGCCGTGCCCTTGGTGGCAATCTCCTCCACCGCCTGTTGCGAGCGAGCGACGAACGAGGGCTTTTCGAGCAGGTCGGCGGGAGGATAGCCGCAGACAGAGAGTTCCGGAAAGATGACGAGATCGGCGCCGCCCGAGGCCGCGCGATGGGTAAACTCCAGAATTTTGGCCGTGTTGCCTTGGAAATCTCCTACCGTGGGATTGATCTGGGCAAGGGCTATCTTCACGTCTCTATTTTAGCGTGCGAGCAGGTGCGCGGCAGGTGGAGCTAGCGTGCGCGGGTCCAGACCAGTTGGCCGACGAGGTGTTTGTCTTGCCGGGGAATGGGCGGGGTACGCAGGGTAAGGCGGTCGTCGGTGACCTCGTAATAGCGGACTTGGGGAAGGCCGATCCATACGGGAAAGAGGCTGACTTCAACGTGGTGAGTGATGGTGTGGGCCTCAGCCGTGTAAGTGCCCGCATAGGCGATGTAGCGAGCGGCGCGATGAAGTTTGCTCTCGGAGGCAGTCGCGTCCGTGGGCGATACTGTGCGAGCGGTCGGCATCAGATTCGCACTCATGTAGCCATCGGGGCTATAGATCAGCAGGCCGGTGACATCGTCGCCCCAGGGTTTCTTCAGGACGCCATCCTCACGAATGAGCACATAGTCCAGAAGAGTCCAGGTTCCGAGAATGTCGTGTTTCATGCAACGCTCCGGGACTGCCGCGAATAGAGTATTTCAGACCTTGGGTAAGACGAGAGCATCGAGTTCGAGGAACTGGCGGAGAATGGGATCTTCGGTCTTGAGCAATTCGTCGGAGGTGCCGAAGAAGCGCGCTTTTCCTTCGTGAAGAAACAGTACGCGATCGGCGAGTTTTTCTGCGAAGCGCATATCGTGCGTCACCACGATGCTGGTGAGTTTCAGCTGGAATTTGAGCTTTTGAATCAGGTCGCCGAGCAGCCTTCCCATGAGCGGATCGACCATGGTGGTGGGTTCGTCATAGAGAATGGCCTCCGGCTGCGACGAGAGCGCGCGAGCGATGGCCACCGAACGCTTCATGCCAGTGGAGAGGTCGGAGGGCAGCAGGTCTCCCATTCCGGAGACGCCCACCATCTCGAGCAGGCCGTTGACCACCTGCTGAATCTGGTCTTCGAGGAGTTCGCCGCGCTCGCGCAGCGGAAAGGCCACGTTCTCGCCGACGCTGAGCGAGTCAAACAGCGCGCCATTCTGGAAGACCATGGTGACTTTTTTGCGGACCACCTGGAGCTGATCTTCGGTATAGCCGACGATGTTTTCTCCGGCGACGTAAATCGCGCCCGAATCCGGCTTGAGGAAGCCCATGATCTGTTGCAGCGATACGGATTTGCCCACGCCGCTGCGGCCAAGGATGCAGAGCGTCTCCCCGGGGCGAACGAAGAAGCTGACGTCGTCGAGAACGACCAGATCGCCAAATGCCTTGGAGACATGTTCGAACGCAATGTAGGGCGCCGGTCCCTTGTCATTGCCGTTGCGAGGCTCGATGGTTTCAGTCGGCGGCGGACCAGAGACACTGCTCAATCGGGGGGCTCCTCTACGTTCAGCTTAGTGGATGCAGGCAATTTGCGGCAGGCTACTTGAACATTCCAGAGGAATTGATTTGAGGGAACGCTTGGAGATCCTGGGGCGCATTCAGATTTCGAAACCAGAGATGGAGAGGCGGATCGAGCGGCCAGTCCCGCCGGGTCGCGGCTACCGCTTCAACAGAGAAGCGGTCGAGCGAGCCGGGGTGGGAGGCACAGCCCTCGAGCACCGCGTGCATGACCTTGAACCTGCCCCCTTCGAGGGCGGCGGTGATGGCAGGCAGCAGGCCGCGATGGTAAACAGCGCATAGCGGTTGGGGGCGGTCCAGCACCGTGGGAATTGTAGCCAACGCTCCGGTGATCGCGGCCCGTTGGAGCAAATACCGCACAAAGGCCGCTGGAAGGAACGGCAGATCCACCGGGACGAAGAGGTTCAACTCAGACTGGCTGGCTGTGAGCGCAGTTTCGATGCCCGACAGCGGGCCACACTGGGGATGAAGATCGCTGAGAACCGGCGCAAACGAAGCGAGATCGGGACGACTGCCAGCGATCTGCGGGGTGGTACACACTACGCGCAGAGTTTCCAGCGCACGTTCGATCAGAGGGCGGCCGCGAAACTCGAGCAGCGCCTTGTCGCGGCCCATGCGCGTACTGAGCCCGCCGGCAAGCACGAATCCGGAAGCTTTGGGGACAGGGGGCAGGGTTACTTCCCTACTTCTTCCAGAAAGCGAATGATGGACTCGATGCCCCGGTGGAAGTTGGCAATGTGGAACTTCTCGTTGGGCGCGTGAAGATTGTCGTCGGGAAGACCGAAGCCCATCATCACGGTAGGCAGCTTGAGATAACGTTCAAAGTCGCCGACGATGGGAATGGAGCCGCCAGAGCGGATGAAGACCGTGTCCTTGTGCCAGACCTCGTGCAGCGCCTTGGTGGCAGCCTGAACGTAAGGGTTTTCGGTGCCGATCACTAGCGCTTCGCCGGAGTGAATGAGGCGGACGTCGAGGTCGATGCCCTTCGGCTTCAGCGACAGCACAAACTGCTTGTATTGGTCGAAGACTTCATTAGGACTCATGTCCGGCACCAGGCGCATGGAGACTTTGGCGGTCGCCTTGGCCGGGATAACGGTCTTTGCGCCCGCGCCAATAAACCCGCCAGGCATGCCGTGAATTTCGAGTGTAGGACGAGCCCACGTTCGTTCGAGAACGGAGTAGCCGGGTTCGCCGGTGAGTTGCGAGGACCCGACTTCGGTCTGCCGATAATGTTCTTCGTCGAACGGAAGGTGTTTCCAGGCTTTGAGTTCGTCGTCGCTGGGTTTGGCTACCTTGTCGTAGAAACCCGGAATGAGAATCTTGCCATTCGCATCTTTGAGTTTGGCGAGGATCTCGACCAGGGCGAAGAACGGGTTGGGCGCAGCGCCGCCGTACATGCCGGAATGCAGGTCGGTCTTGGCCCCACGAGCCTCGAGTTCGGTATAGATCATGCCGCGAAGTCCCACGCACAGGGTGGGCAACTCGGGCGCAAACATTTCCGTATCGGAGACCAGGGCAAAATCGGCCTTGAGCTCGTCGGGATGCTGCTTGACGAAATCGGAGATGGTTTCGCCGCCCACTTCTTCTTCGCCCTCCAGAATGACGCGGACGTTCAGGGGCAAGCGGCCGTTGTGGGTGGCAAAGAGCGATTCAAGCGCCTTAACGTGCATGTACATCTGGCCCTTGTCGTCGACAGCGCCACGTGCGAAGAGGTTGCCGTCGCGCTCGGCCGGTTCAAAGGGCGGCGAGATCCATTCGTCGAGCGGATCGGGCGGCTGAACGTCATAGTGGCCGTAGGCGAGGCAGGTAGGCTTGCCCTCGGCGTGCAGCCAGTCCGCGTAGACCAGAGGGTGTCCTGGGCCTTCGATGAGGCGAACATTCTCCATGCCGATGCGCTGGAGTTCGGCGGCCAGCACTTCGGCGGCTCGGCGCACGTCCCCCTTATGTTCGGGCAGCGTCGAGACGGACGGAATGCGCAGCAGGGCTTTCAGTTCCTCGAGAAAGCGCGACGAGTGGTCGCGAGCGTAGGCGATAGCGGACATGTCTTCTCCGTGATGAGCGTTGGCCGGCAGACGCAGCGGACCGAACAGACGAGTATATGCGAGCGAGAGTGGTTGGTCAGTGCGGGTGTGCGTTCGTTGAAGCCGGCTGGCTCAGAGTGTGCAGATATCGGAGTTCCCAAACGACGGCTTGCACGCTCAGTAGCGAGGCACCTTTGGATCGGCTTCCGCCGACCACGCATCGATGCCGCCGCGCAGCGATTGTGTCTGTTCAAAGCCCTGATTGCGCAGCCACACCGCGACGTTCATCGAGCGCACGCCATGATGGCAGATGGTCACGATGTGAGCTTCGGGGTCGAGTTCGTTGAACGCGCGCGCGGGAATCTCGCCCATGGGGATAAGGACACTGCCCTCGATGTGCGCGGTCGCGTGTTCCCATGGTTCGCGCACGTCGAGCAGCACCATGCCGGCGGGTGGAGCGGGCTGGAGTTGAGCCGCTAATTCGGCAACCGAAATCTCATAGTCGAGCATGACCGCAGGATACAGCAGGCGGAAGGCCGAGGATGTTACTCTGGGTTACCTCTACCCCTTGCCAGTTTAGGCGCAGGGCACCCCGATTGGGCGGTGCATCTAAGCTCCAGCATGGTACAAGAGTATCAACTTCCGGAAAGTGGTCTGGCGCTCGACGTGATGGCAAGCCAGGAAAAAGTACTGATCGTTGAAGACGAACTGCATGCGTTGACGGGTCTCGCCGAACTCGTCTCCGGATGGGGCTACCGTACTGAGACGGCGAGAGATGGGTTGGAGGCGCTGGAGCGGGTGCAGGCCTGGTCGCCGGGCATCGTGGTCACCGATTTAAAGATGCCACGGATGGACGGCATCGAGCTGTTGGGGCGGCTCAGCGAACTGAAACAGGATCAGGCCGTCATCGTGCTGACTGCCCAGGGCAGCATCGAGCGCGCGGTCGATGCGATGAAGATGGGGGCCTATGACTTCATCCAGAAGCCAGTCGATCCCACCCGCCTGCGCACCATACTGGCCAACGCCAGCCGGATGCGGAGCACCGAGCGCGAACTGGAAGTGACACGGCGCAAGTTGCGCGATGTCGGGGTACTTGGGCCGCTGGTCGGGTCGTCGAAGAAGATGCAGGAGCTGTTTGCGCTGATCGAGCAGGTGGCGCCGAGCAACGTCTCCGTGCTGATTACGGGCGAGAGTGGCACGGGTAAGGAACTGGTGGCGCGCACGCTGCATGAGTTAAGCCCGCGCAAGTCGAAGCCCTTTGTGGCGGTCAACTGCGCCGCGATTCCAGAGACGCTGATCGAGAGCGAAATCTTCGGTCACGAAAAAGGGGCGTTCACCGGAGCCGTGGAGCGTCGTGCGGGCTGCTTTGAGTTGGCCGAAGAAGGGACGCTGCTGCTGGACGAGATCGGCGAGATGCCGATTGGGACCCAGGCCAAGCTGCTGCGGGTGCTCGAAGACCGCAAGCTTCGCCGGCTCGGCAGCAAGGTCGAGACGCCGATGGATGTGCGGGTTCTGGCGGCGACGAACAAGATTCCCGAAGAGGCAGTGGCCGACGGTCACTTGCGCGGAGATTTGTATTACCGGTTGAATGTATTCAACATCCTGATGCCGCCATTGCGCGATCACAAGGAGGATATTCCGGCCATCGTAGAGTCGATACTGCGCGACATGAACCGCAAACACGGACGAAACGTCATCGGCGTGGACGACGAGATGCTGGCGCGGCTGATAGCGCATGACTGGCCGGGAAACGTTCGCGAGCTGCGAAACACCATTGAGCGTGCAGTGGTGCTGGTAAGTGAAGGGCACCTTGAAACCAAGCACCTACCGCCCTCCTTCGGCATGCGGCCGATCCGGTCGATGCTCGATTCGAATCTGAATAACGTTCAGCTGGAAGTGGGAACGACGGTGGACGAGGCTGAGCGTAGACTGATCATCAAGACCCTGGAATCCACCAACAATAACAAGACACGTGCTGCAGAAATTCTTGGTATCAGTCTGAAAACGCTGCACAACAAGCTGAAGGAATACGGCAGCGTGAGCAGCGCACTGGATACGCCGGACGAGTAGACTTCCCCCGTAGGATGCGATTAAAAACCAAACTCGTGGCTGCGATCACCAGCCTGGTGTTCGTAGTGGTCTCGCTGCTGAGCGTGCTCTACCTGAGCCAGTTGCTGCACCACTATATCGAGCAATCGTATTCGGCCAACGACATCGTGGCCCACCAGATCCTGTTTGCAACACGCCATGCGATTGAAACCAATCTACGCAACCAGCGGCTTAATCCCAACGATCCGGTGGCGTTGCGGGCGGCGGTGGCAGCTTCACTGCGCGACGACGAGGGTTTGCAGGCGCTGCTCAACTCTGTGGTTCGCTACTCGCCCACGGTCTTCGATATCTCGATCTCGGACTGGAATGACCGAGTCATGGTCAGCACGGATCCGCGTAGCGACAACCAGGTCCTGTCGAAGAGGCCGGAGTTTACGCGGCTGCGCGACGGCAGCCTGACCTACGTGGTGCGGTCGGTGTTCGGGTCGGCGCAGGTCTACAACGTGTCGCTCGATCTGGAGCGAAACAAGCAGCCATTTGTCACCGTACGGGTGGGCATTCGCACCAGCTTTCTGCGAGTGGCGTTTGAGCCGTGGATGTACACCGCCTTGAGCTTTGTCGGGCTTACGCTGCTCACGGCGCTGCTGGTCTCGGCCTTTCTCGCCAACCTGGCACTGCAGCCGATTGAGCAGATCAGCCAGCGGCTGGATGCGTTTCAGGCCGAAGCCGAGGTGGCCGGCGAACTGGAAGCGGGCAAGTCAGGCGACGCGGTGGTTCGCGTCTCCAACAAGATCGAACGGCTGGGACGTCGGATGAAGAACGTCGAGGAGGTTTTCTCGGCACTCAAAGAAAACCTCGATCAGATCATGTCCAACCTGGAGGACGGCATCATGCTGTTCACCCAGGATGCCAGGGCGGTTCTGGTGAGCGATTCGGTGGAGCGCTTTCTGGGTATCAGCCGCAGCGAGATTCTAGGGTGTGAAGTGCATGAGATCTTTGAGCGCTCTTCGTTGCTGGGTTCGACGGTCCGCGAAGCCTTCGACGCGGGGGTGGCGCTGGTGCAGGAGGAGATCACGACGGAGACCGGCCGCCGGGTGCAGATCTCGCTGGACTTCATTCTGGACGACCGTGTGCCCAATCACCGTCAGAGCCTGGGCGCGCTGCTCACGCTGCACGATGTGGAGTCGGTGCGGGAGATTGAGAGTGAGCTGGAGCTGTCCCGCCGGATGGCCGCCATTGGACGCCTCACTTCTGGTGTGGGACATGAAGTAAAAAATCCGATCAATGCCATCGTGGTTCATTTAGAACTATTGAGAAATAAACTAACTGGATCAGACCCGCGGGCAATGCGGCACCTGGAGATTATCGAGAGCGAGATTCAGCGCCTCGACCGGGTGGTTCAAACTCTCGTGGATTTTTCGCGGCCGGTGGAGCTACAGCTCCAGGACCAGGACTTGCGAACAATTCTCTCCAGTGTTTTGATGTTAGCTTCAGCCGAATTACAGACTCAGTCCGTCCAACTTGTAAGCCTTCTGCCGGGGTACCCTCTTCTCGCCAAAGTTGACTCGGATCTGATGAAACAGGCGCTCCTCAACGTGGTGTTGAATGGCGCCCAGTCGATGCAGGCCGGTGGCCGTTTGACGGTACGCCTGCAGGAAGACGGACGCATGGCGATGATTAGTATCCGCGACGAGGGCGAGGGCATTCCCGACGAAGTGCGCGAGAAGATCTTCGACCTGTATTTCACAACGAAGAAAGATGGAAGCGGTATCGGACTTGCAATGACCTACAGAATTCTCCAGCTGCACAACGGGCAAATTGACGTAGAATCGGCGCTGGGAAGCGGGACGACCTTTACACTACGCATTCCATTAAGTATCTCGACTGAAAGCAAGTTACGCGGCTATCTTGCCACTGGTGCCACCGTCTCAAAGGAGCCACTCGGATGACCTCCGCGCGAAAGCTCGCGGTGTTTGCGCTGCTCGGTCTGTCAATGACGGGCTGCACCTTTCGAAAGAAAGCTGCGCCGCTGCCTGTCCAGGCGCAGGCTCCTCCGATCTCGACGGGACAAACCCCTACACCGCTGCCGACTTTGGAGCCAGAGCCGCAGCCATCGACCACGGCTTCCCTGCCCAATATAACGAACGAGCAACCGGTAACTCCGCCACCGACGGCGAAGAAGAAGCGTCCCACAGTTCGTAAGCCCAAGCCTGCCCCGGTTAAGCCTGCCGAGGGAGCCCCGACCGAGCAGCCTGCAACCCCTGCGGCCCAGGGCACTCCTGCCGCGCAGGGAGCAACTCCCGCTGCTACCACTCCGCCTCCCACGCAGACCGCCGCTGCGGGATCACCGGCAGCCGTTTCGCCTATCGGCGAGTTGTCGACCGGCGACGTGTCGTCGGGTTCGCAAACGCGGCGCGAGACCACGGAGATGATCACGAACACGAAGGCCGGGGTGGACGGGATCAAGCGTCCGCTGAGTTCTCAGGAACACGACACGGTGGAAGAGATCAAGACTTTCCTGGAGAAGGCAACGCAGGCGCTCAATGTGGATGATGTAGATGGCGCGAAGACCTTGGCGACCAAAGCTAAGGTCCTGCTCGACGAACTTACCAAGCAATAAGCTCCGAAGCCGCCAAGCCGGCCCCTTCTGGAATATCGCTGCATGCAGGAGACTCTGCGCAATTGGTGACTTCCTGTGCTGCGGAGTTCCGTTCGCGCTAGGCCAGAATGCCTAACCCTCTCTCTGCTCTGATTTCCGCGCGAGAGAAGTGCGGTCCCTTTGATAATTCACGTACCTTACCTCATACCACGCGACGCATCGAGGCGATGATCTCTGCTGAACTGTGAGTTCGTACCTCGCCTGTCTCAGCGAGCGTTGCCAGCGAACGCATCTTCAAGTCGGCAGTCTTCGAGCCGCAGGCGTCTGTCGCCACGATGGGCAGCAAATTCAGGTCCAATGCCTGCCTGACCGTGGGTTCGATCCCGATCTCCAGTGCGATCCCTGCGATGACAAAGGCGTCCAGGTGTGCATCGCGCATGGCGATGTTGAGGAAGGTGCTTTCAAAGGCCGACATGGTTATCTTGTCGATCACGACCTCATCGGCGTTTGGGGCAAGCTCAGGCACAATTTGCCAGGCGTCGGAACCCTGAAGGATGAATGGACGAGTCTGAGCAGGATCACTCTGGTTCTGCCAAACCATTGCTCGACGAAATTGGCCGACGCCGGCCAGGTGATTCGGCAGGAACATATGACGCATATAAAACACGCGGAAGCCCATTTCTCTGGCGGCGAGCAGGATCTGGCGGCACCGAGCCACGACATTCAGACCCTCGGTGATCTGCGAGACAATCCCTACCTGCATGTCGTAAAGGATCAGCGCACACCGGGAAGGTGTACACACTTCGTCCAACTCTTCCGGAATGGAAAGACCAAAGACGTTTTTCACCTGAACTCCTAGGGCGTCTGTTTTGTTGCAACCGGCCTAGCGTTCTCCCCACTTCAGCTTGGAACGCAGGACGTCGAAGAAGCCGGTGGCTCCGAGTCGCACCAGTCTCACGCTGTGGTCGGAGCGGCGACAGTGCAGCTCGTCGTTCACCCGCACCGGAATGGCCTCCTGACCGTCGACCGTCAGGAACGTCTGATCCGGCACACCTTCAATCTTGACCGACAGGCTGGCGTCTCCGCGAACCACGATTGGCCTTAGCGTCAAGAGATGCGGGCAGACCGGCGTGATCACGAGCGCGTCGACACTGGGGGCGAGAATGGGACCGCCCGCGGCAAGGGAGTAGGCAGTAGATCCGGTGGGTGTCGACACGATCACTCCATCGGCGCGAAAGAGCGCTGCCAGTTGGCCGTCGAGGCGAACCGAGAACTCCCCCATACGGGCGATGGTTCCCTTCGCGACCACGACATCGTTCAGCGCTTCGTATTCGCACTGCATGCGTCCGTCGCGATGCAGTTCGGCGTGCAGCATGGCGCGCGAGTCGATGGTGCAGCAGTTCTCACACCAGCCCTCGAGGGTGGAGTAGAGCTCGCTCAGCCGGACCTCAGTGAGAAAGCCGAGAGACCCCAAATTCGCGCTGAGGATGGGAATGCCATGGCGGGCGAAGACGCGAGCCGCCGCGAGCAAGGTTCCATCCCCACCCAGCACGATGGCCAATTCGGGATTTTGTGCCGGCATTTCGGGCCGTGCAACAATCCTCGCCTCATGAGTGTAGTTGCCGCTCACAGGGTCGAGGATGGGATCGAAACCGCGAGCGCGCAGCCAAAGCACAAGCTCAGGGAGCAGGGTCGCCAGTTCTTCTTTTTGAGGCTTGGAGACGATTGCGACGATTCGCATGCGGTTCCAGTGTATCCCGGTCGGAGATGTGCGTTGAAAATGGAAGCAGGCCGTTCTCGGTTACAGATTCAGAAGCGCAACAGGAGGAGAAATTCGCGATTGCCCTCCGTGCCTAGGATCGGCGAGTCGATGAGCTCGGTCGCGACCGCTCCGATAGCGAGGCCGCAGTTGCGAACACGATCGATAGCCAATTGATGCGCGGCAGGATCGCGAACGATGCCGCCCTTGCCGATGTGTTCCCTGCCCGCTTCAAACTGCGGCTTGACCAGGATGACCGCCTCCCGCAGTGGGTCAGAGGACGTCTGACTGCGAAGCGCTTCGATGACCGGCGGCAGCACCAGAGTCGCCGAGATGAAGGCCACATCCATCGCAAGGAAGCTGATGCCGGGCGGCAACTCACCGGGCTGCAGATGGCGGGCATTGGTGCGTTCCATGAGCGTGACGCGTTCATCGCTGCGGAGCTTCTGCGCGATCTGTCCATAGCCGGTGTCCACTGCGAGGACGCGTTCCGCGCCGTGCTGCAGCATGCAGTCGGTGAAGCCTCCGGTCGAGGCGCCAACGTCGAGACAGAAGCGGCCGGTGACGTCGATGTTCCAGTGAGTGAGGGCGGCCTCAAGCTTGAGGCCGCCACGGCTGACGTAACGCAGGTCGTCGCCAAGGAGGCGAATCGCGGCTTCTTCAGCGACTGGTGATCCGGGCTTCTCCACCTTTTGTTCGTTGACGAGCACACGGCCGGCGAGGATGAGCGACTGCGCGCGTTCTCTTGTGGGCAGCATGCCGCGGTCGACCAGGAGTTTATCGAGACGAACTTTCATGCAAGCTTCACCGTGGCGGATTTCCCAATTCGCGTTGCAAGTGCTTACAATGAGGTTCGCACGTATCGAACACCAGTCGTTAAAAACCGCCTCTCATGCCTCAAGAATTCGAAAATCCGATCGGCGTTCCGGCACGTTCTCAGAGCAGTGACCCTGGGAAACAGCCGTTGATGGAGCCGAGGGTTGAGGACGATGCTGCGTTGCTCAAGCGAGTGGGCAGTGGAGATCAGAGCGCGGTAGCCACCTTGTTCGACCGCTACTCCGGCATGGTGTATTCGGTGGCCCTGCGCGTCCTGCGGGATTCAGGGCAGGCCGAAGACGTGATGCAGGATATCTTCGTGCAAATCTGGCGCAAGCCGGAGGTCTTCGTCTCAGGGCGCGGCAGCCTGGGTGCGTGGCTGGTCGTAGTGGCGCGCAACCGGGCCATCGACGCGCTGCGGCGGCGACGGCCCACGGAGGCAGTCGAGGACGTGGTGTTGATGTCGAGCACGGACCTCGCATCGGAAGCGGAACGGAACTCGCTGATGGAGAAAGTGCGTACCGTAATGCACACCCTTCCGGCGGAACAGAAGAAGTCGGTCGAGATGGCGTTTTTCGACGGCTTGACGCACACAGAAATCGCAGCGCAGACAGGCGATGCTTTAGGCACGGTGAAGACGAGAATCCGACTGGCACTGATCAGTCTGAGAAAGGCACTGCAAGCGTGACGAACGGCCAACACATTCCGGAAGAAGACCTGGCCCTCTACGCCATGCGCGCGCTGGACCCGCCGGAAAACGCGACGGTCCAGGCACACCTGGATACGTGTGCGCAGTGTCGTAGCCGATTGGCCGAATCTGCGGGCGACCTCGCTTTGATTGGATTAAGCGTGGAGCAGGTCAGATTGCCGGAGGGCGCGCGGGAACGGTTCCTGCATCGGATTCAGACCGACGGTGCGGTCTCCCGCAATGCTGAGTTACCAGTGGCAACCGCGGCGCGGGAGTCCTCGGGCCTCAGGCTCGAGCCACGCCGCCAACGAATCTGGCCAGTCCTGATTCCGTGGGTCGCTGCTGCCGCCATGGTGGCAGTGGCAGGGTACCTGGCAATTCAAAATCGGCATCTGCGCGACACACTGGATCAGGATCGGACCCAGATGGTGCAGCTATCGGCGACGGCTTCCCGGGCGCAGGAACTCATGGACGTATTGACCGCGAGGAGCGCGCAACGCGTCACGCTGACCGAACGCAAGGGAACGCAAACGCCCACCGGGCACACCAGTTATCTTGCCGACCGAGGCGCACTGATATTTGTGGCGGACAACCTGCGGCCAGTGCCGGCTTCGAAGACATACGAGCTGTGGGTGATACCCGCGAATGGCGGGGCACCGATCCCGGCGGGAACCTTCCGTCCGGCGGAGAACGGAACGGCCAGCGTAATTCTGCCGCCGTTACCGACCGGAGTTGCAGCTAAGGCTTTTGGCGTGACCATCGAGAATGCGGAAGGATCGGCGACGCCGAGTTTGCCGATTATCCTCTCGGGCAGCCCGGGAGCTTAAGAGCGACTCGCGACCAGGGCCCATAGCAAGACCCGCTCAGGATGAGGATCGAAGCGGTGGGCAGCATCTGACCGCGCACAAGAGAAAACCCCGGAGCGCTCCGGGGTTTTCCTTTTCTAGTCAAACAACAGTAAGCGATTTTGTCTATGGATAGCAGGCCGTGCCGGGAATGCATGGTACCCCGGATCCAGGCGTGTAGCTGACGTTGTTGACCTGCGAGGTCGCCGAAGCATTCTGCCGTTGCGGCCGCGCATCGACGACATTTCCCTGCACCTGAATAGAGGCGGAGATGGCATCCGTGTCGGTGCGAATGACGATGACGTTGGCGGTGTTCGGGTCGACGACATACACCTTGCTGAACGGCGTGCTGCTGACCGAATACACCATGCGCGGCGTGCTGCTGACGGGAATGGTCTTTTCGACAGCGTAGGTGGAGAGATTCACGACGCTGACGGTGCCATCGCCGGAGTTCGCTACGTACGCACGGGAACCATCTTGCAGAACGGTGACCGAGGTGGGATGGCTGCCGACCGGAACGGTGTGAACTGTACCGAATTGCGGCGAGTCGTTGTCGAAGACATCGGTGGTGACGTTGATGACGCTGATGCTGTTGCCATCGTAGTTCGCCGTCACGAGCTGGTTGGCCGGGTCATAGAGTTCGGCATAGACCGGACCCGCGCCGACCGCGATGTTGGTGTTCTTCCCGCCATTCTGCGTGTCGAGGATATTCTTCTGCGTATCGATGACTGTAATGGTGCCGGTGCCCGGGCCAGACCCGCCGCGGTTCAGGATGAAGGTGCGAAGGTTATCCTGCGAACCGATACCGTAGACCGGGCAGATGCCGACGGGCAGCTTGGCCGATACGGTGTTGGTGGAGGATTCAATGGCATCGGCAAAGCCCGTGGTGACCACTGCCGACGGGGTGTCACAGGTATGCGGCCCAACTGTCTGGCTGATGGCGTAAACGCGCGGTGCGCTGAAGCGACCGGCGAGGGTGAGCAGTCCGGGATCGACCGGAATCTCCTGCTTCAGGCCTGGAGGGTTGCCGCTGAGGAAGCCGACGGAGTTGGGGGCCTGCTTCTGTTCAGCTACATAAAGGCCGCCGGCGATGGTCATCGTGTTGATGGGGCCCACCCCCGGCAAGAGCGTGCTGGTGGTGATGAGCTTGGTCTGAAGATTGGCGCTGATCGGCACGACGCTGAAGCTGCCGTCCGCCTGGATGGTATAGGCGGTCGCGCCGGCTGCATCCTGAGCGAAGCCGATGGGAGCGACGCCGATACTGGCCTGGGCCATCACGCTATCTCCGGCATAGCTGAGAACAGTGGCGATGCCGGGCGAGGTGGCGGTCGGCGCTGAGATGGCGATGACGTTCACCGGAGGTTGAGGGGAAGGGCCGGTCGGCGTGACTGGATTGACTACAGGACGGTACTGGTTGCCACAACCCGAAACTGCGGTAAACATCAACAGCGCTCCGGCGGCTAGCCATGGGCGCTTCGGCCCAGCCATGCTTTGCACTCGCAAATTACCTCACAACATTCTGGATACTGGTAGAAAGAAGATTGTAAATGATCCTGCTCTGCCCGTTTCAGGCCGTAGCTGGGATGACGCCGATGTCTGCTGAAAGACAACAGTCTGTTTCCGCGCAGGTTAGCCCGCTTCGGTGGCAGTCGCGGCTGCTCGGACTTCTGGTGGTGCCCCTGTGCGCTGTCTGGCTGCTGCTCTACAGCGACCAGTTTTGGACCCCATCCACCCGCGAGGGGTTAGCCATCTGCCTGGCATTTGGCATTTTGGTTTGGCGATTGAAGGCGGCCACTCTCGCGGCATCGATGACTGGATTTCTGCTGACAGCCTGCATGTACCTGATCACGGTGACGCAGCCGGAGGGAAGCTGGACACACACGGCGCTGCTGCCGGGGCTCACCTTGTTCGTCTGCGCGTTTCTGGCGACGCGATTCCGGCGAGCAGCCAAGGAGCGGCTGGGCACAGCGGAGCCGCGCTCGGGCAGGCAAACTTCCCAGATCGTGGCGAACCTGGGAGTGGCGGCCGTAATCGGCATACTGCTGCTGTCGCATCCACTACAGTGCATAGTCGGTATGGTTGCGGCGCTGGCTGAGGCAACCGCTGACACGATCTCTTCGGAACTAGGGCAGGTGCTGGGCGGCATGCCACGGCTGATTACAAATTGGCGACCCGTGCCCGCAGGAACCGACGGCGGCGTGAGCGCAGCCGGAACGGCGGTTGGCATCTTCTCGGCGCTGCTAGTCGTGCTGGTGGCGATGCCGACGCTGCGGCTCGATGGGCATTTCGCGTTGATTGCGTGGAGCGGCGGAATCTTCGGCTTGTTCGTCGATAGCCTGCTCGGAGCGACGCTGGAGCGCAAAGGCTGGCTCAACAACGATGCGGTGAACTTCCTCTCGACCATGGCAGCAGCGCTGGCCGCCGCCGAGGCAGCCAACCGCTAGTGGATGTGCAGTCGCCATGCAGTGTAGCTTACGATTTCGTGCAGCAGACGCTTCCACGATTCGGTCTGGGAAATGCTCTTTCCCGGGGGCCGAGGCGATGTGTAGACCTCAAGACCATCGCGTTCGCAGATGGCGTGAATGCGAAAGAGATGGGTGCCATCGCTGACCACAACGATGCGCTGCAGATGGTTGGTCCGCGCAATGACAGCCAGCCTGTCGGCGGATTGTTCAGTATTGCTGCTTTGGGTTTCGGCGATGATGCGAGTCTCAGGCACACCATGGGCCTGAAGGTAGTCGTGCCCTACCGCTCCTTCAGTGTGGTCGGAGTCTTCGCCGCCGCCGAGGGTGATCAGCATGGGCGCGATTCCCTGCTTGTACAGAGACAGCGCATGATCGAGCCGGGCGCGGAGCACGGGCGACGGGCGGCCATCGTACTCAGCCGCACCGAAGACGGCGATGGCGTCAGCGGGCTGCGCCTGGTCGAGTTCAGCAAAGTGGCGAACCTCGCCATATACCCAGCCGAACCAACCCGAGACGAAGACCAGCGTGACGACCAGGACTAAGGCGATGACGATTTTGAAGTTGCGGTGAGACGGCAACGCGCGCCGGGAGACGATCCGGAGGTGGGAGGCGGGGACGATCATAAGGCCTCAGGCTTGGAGCACCAGCGCTATCTCATGCGTGGGAATCGCGCCCTCGCGAAGAACCTGCCAGGCATTCTCCCCACCGGACAGGTCGACGATGGTGGTAGGGACGCTGCGCCCGGTCGGGCCTCCATCGATGATCAGTGGAATGCGGTCGCCAATCTGGTCGCGAACGCAGGCCGCGTAGGTACACTCAGGCGCGCCTTGCAAATTGGCAGATGTGGCCGTGATCGGCAGACCGAAGGCCTTAACGACGGCGCGCGGAATGGCAGCATCGGGCACCCTCAGCGCAACGTTCCCTGTGTTGGCCGTACTGCGCAATGGCAGGCGCGAACTGGCGCGAACGATGACCGTGAGCGGCCCGGGCCAGAAATGTTCCGCAAGCAGGTCGAAGTTGGTGCCGATATCGCGCGCCAATTCGTAGGCCTGGGTGACGCTCGCAAGCAGCAACGACAGCGGCTTGTGTCGAAGACGGGTCTTTATCTCGTAAATGCTGTCGACCGCCCTCAGGTTCACGGGATCTACAGCGAGGCCATAAAACGTATCAGTGGGCATTCCAACAACTTTGCCGCTGCGCAGACACGAGACGATGTATTCGACCCGATCCGCCTCTGGTTCATCCGGATGCAATCGCAGAATTTCCGCAGACAAGATCACTCCAGGCAGGAAGAGTTCGCGTGAGGAGAGGGCCGTTCCGAAACCTTGGAAGCAAGGCCGAGCCTGAGAGCGTTAGAATCGCACCCATGCAGACGGCATCCAACCGCACGCTCTCTCGCATTGTACAGAGTCGGCAGAACGGCCGGGTCAAGGAATTGCGTGCCGGGTTGATTCGAGGTACCCAAAACGAACAGGGCCGGATCGCGATCGAGGGCGAACACCTGCTGGAAGAGGCATTGCGTAGCGGATTGGCGGTCCACACGATCTTCGTGCGAAGCGGCAGCAGTAACATTCTTGAGCGGATGCGGCGACGTTTCCCCGCAGCGTGGAGCGCTGAGGTGGAGGTGCTCGAGTTGCCGGCCGAGGTATTTTCCAGTGCCGTAACGACGGAGTCGCCGCAGGGACTCGCTGCGCTGATCGAAGCTCCTGCGTTCTCATGGGAGCACGCTTTGAGCGGAGAGTCGCCGCTGCTGGTGATTGCGGCGGGGTTGCAGGATCCGGGAAATTTTGGGACTTTGCTTCGTTCGGCGGAGGCGTTTGGCGCGAGCGGCGTGATCAGTCTGCCCGGCACGGTGAGCCGTTGGAACGCCAAGGCGCTGCGTGCATCGTCGGGTTCGGCGTTTCGAATGCCGGTGATCGCCGCGACTGAGGAGGAGATGGCAACAAAGCTCCGGGAACAGGGGATCCGGCTGCTGGCGGCAACCGTCGCTGGAGGGACGAACGCAACCGAGATCGATCTGCTAGTGCCGAGCGCGTTGCTCATCGGAAATGAAGGTGCGGGATTGTCGCAGAAGCTGATCGACATGGCGGATCAAGCCATCACGATTCCCTGCCCCGGGTCGGTCGAGTCGTTGAATGCGGCAGTGGCCGCGAGCGTGCTGCTCTACGAAGCGGCGCGACAGCGATCGCTGGTGGCTGGCAGCAACCGGCATGAGGTGGCCGGGCGATGAGCTTGTTTGGAGCCACACCGGAGATTCGTCCAGGTGGCGCGGTGCGGGGTGCGCCACTGGCTGAGCGCATGCGTCCGCGCACGCTCGATGAGTATGTAGGCCAGGATCACCTGCTGGGCCCGAGAAAGCCGCTGCGTGTCCAGATCGAACGAGACGATGCTGCGTCGATGATCTTCTGGGGACCGCCCGGAGTGGGCAAGACGACGCTCGCAAAGATTATCGCGGAGACGACGCAGGCCAGTTTCATCGAATTCTCCGCCGTGCTTTCCGGGATCAAAGAAATTAAGCAGGTAATGGTTGAGGCGGAGAGGGCAGCGCACTTCGGGTCGCGAACCATCCTCTTCGTGGACGAGATTCACCGATTCAACAAGGCGCAGCAGGACGCGTTTCTGCCGTATGTGGAGCGGGGCACGATCCGCCTGATCGGCGCGACAACCGAAAATCCTTCCTTCGAGATTATCTCCGCACTGCTTTCGCGATGCCGGGTGTACACGCTGCAACCGCTAAGCGAGGAGCAGTTGCTGATCCTGCTGCATCGAGCCTTGAGCGACGCCGTGCGTGGCTTAGGAAAGCTCGGGCTGGATGCAGACGAAGATGCGCTGCGGCTGATCGCTTGCTATTCAAGCGGAGATGGTCGCAACGCCTACAACGCGCTCGAAGTCGCGGCCAAGCTCGCCGAAGCAGCGAAAGAGTTGCGCATCACTCGTGCGATTGCCGAGCAGGCATTGCAGCAACGCGTGCTGCTATACGACAAGCAGGGCGAAGAGCACTACAACCTGATTTCGGCGCTGCACAAGTCGGTGCGCAACAGCGATCCCGACGCCGCTCTTTACTGGCTGGCGAGGATGATGAAGGCGGGGGAGGATCCGCACTACATCGCGCGGCGCGTGATTCGCATGGCGGTCGAAGACATTGGCCTGGCCGCACCGGAAGCCTTGAACCTGACGCTGACGGCGCGGGACACTATCGATTTTCTGGGGTCCCCTGAAGGCGACCTTGCCCTGGCGCAGGCGGTGGTCTATCTGGCACTCGCGCCGAAGTCGAACGCGTTGTACACCGCCTACAGCGAAGTTCTCAGCGATGTGGAGAACACGCGCGCAGAGCCGGTGCCGCTGCATCTTCGCAATGCTCCGACCGGGCTGATGAAGTCGCTCGATTACGGCAAGGGATATCGATACGCGCACGAGGAAGAGGGACGCGTGGCTGACATGGAGTGTTTGCCCGAGAGCCTGCGGGGGCGCAGCTACTATCACCCTACGAACGAGGGCCGAGAGAAGCTGCTGGCGCAACGCATGGAAGAGATAAAGCGAATCCGCGAGGCCAAACGGTCTTAGATTGGGCTGGACCTCAGCGGCTGACGGCCGCGCAGTTCAGAATCCAATGGCCCACATCTTGTAGGCGAAGAGGATTACCACCGTCCCGCCGGCGACGAAGGTGGTGTATTTGTATTCCTTCCAGAAGTAGAGCGCGACCGAAGCCGCTGTACACACCGTGCCAATAAGTGCGCCGATGATGTACGGGTCAAGCGTCGCCACCTGCAGCGGCACGCCGCTCGAGTACTCCAGGATCAGGCACTTGGAAAGTGTAACCACGAGAATGAGGAATTGAATGCCGACGCCGATCTTGGCAGCGCGCACAAGGGATTTTTCTTCCCTGTCCTCTTCTGTTTCTTCAATTTCCCTGGGACGATTAACCCGCATGCTGAACCTCAGCTGGGCGGGCGCCGAAAGGCGGAAACACTGCGGTCATGAAACCTTTCCTGTTTAAGGAGAGATGGGGATGTGGAACCAGCTTACAGTCCTGCTTGCCTGGTCTGCTTGAGCGTGTCGAGCGCGTTGAAGACGATGCCCGGGGTTAGCACCTCGGGCAAAACCTGGGGTGGCTCCTGGCCGGAGCCGGAATAGAGCACATAGGTCGGCACGCCGCTGCGGCCGAGTTCGGCGAGTGCGCGGGCGATGGTCTCATCGTGCCGCGTCCAGTCGGCGCGAACCAGCGCGATGCCGCTCGCATGCAGCCGCTGTTGTACGTCGGCACGCTCCAGCACGACGCGTTCATTGACCTGGCAGCTCAAACACCAATTCGCGGTGAAGTCGACAAAGACCGGCCGTCCCTGTGCTCGATATTGCTCCAGTAGTTGTGGCGAATAGGACTGCCAATCGGAGGAGCCCGTTTTGGAAGCGGCCATCGAGGGCGGCGCGAATCTCCTCATTGCGTACACGGGCAGAGCGATGGCTGCGAGCAGCAACAGCGCAGCAATCACCGTTGACAGGCCTTTCGCCGGCCATCTGCCGAGAACCCATCCTGCGACGGCCAGCAGCAGAAAGGCCGCGAGCAGGCCAATGAGCGCGTTTACGCCGGCGGATTGCGTGAAGAGCCAGACCAGCCAGATCACCGTGGCGAAGATAGGGACGGCGGTGGCCTGCTTGAGCACTTCCATCCACGCGCCGGGCCGCGGAAGCAGGCGCGTCCACCCAGGATTGAAAGAGAGCAGCAGGTAAGGCGCAGCCAAGCCGAGACCCAGCGCGGTAAAGATGAGGAACGTGATCGCCGCCGGTTGCGCGAGGGCAAAACCGATCGCCAGCCCCATGAAAGGCGCGGTGCACGGAGTGGCAACCACCATGGCGAGAATCCCAGTGAAGAAGCTTCCGGCGTAGCCACTCTTCGAGGCCAGCGAGCCGCCGGCACTGGTCAGCGTGAGGCCGATCTCAAACATGCCAGCGAGCGACAGGCCGAGGAAGAACAGCAGCAGCGCCATGACGGCGACAAAGCTCGGAGACTGAAATTGGAATCCCCATCCGAACTGACGGCCGCCTGCGCGGAGGACGAGCAGCAGCGCAACAACAATCCAGAACGAGACGAGGATGCCGAGCGTGTAAACCCAGCCGTGGGCGCGCATGCGGCTGCGTTCTTCGCCGGACGATTGCACCAGGGCAAGGCCCTTGATGAAGAGCACCGGGAAGACGCAGGGCATCAGGTTGAGAATGATGCCGCCCAGGAAAGCCAGGCCGACCACCTGCAGGATCTTGCCCGGGCCGGCGCTTACGTCGGCCGCTGCGGCCAGAGTTCCTTGAGCAGCCTTGACGTCGTAAGCACGTCCATCGGCGAATACAAGCAGGCCGTGCAGTTCAGGCGGCGTGGTCTTGAGGCTCTGATCCTTTTTAAGCTCGATGCGAACGCCCTGCTTGAGCGGAGTGACCGTTTGCGGCGCGGGATTGTCGATTTGATTCTGATCAAACGGGAAGAACTGGGCGTCTGCTTCCCTCTTTCCGGTGAGGACTGTCAGCACGAACCCAGTGGGCGTGGGTTGAAACTTCGCCTGCTCTGAGGCGGGCAGCGGCTGCGGCAGTTGCTTGCGAATCTCGTCGAACAGGCCCGGCATATACGCTGTGCCCGGATTGGATGGGTCGGTAACGGAGAGAGGAAGCTTCAGTTCCGCTTTGCCTGGAATGCAGACCTCGCGGCAGACCAGCCAGTCGACCTTGGCCGAGAGTTCCAGAGGGCCGGTAGGATTCACGTTGGAGGCGGCGTGCAGGGTGATGGGAAAGAGAACCGTGCCTTCGTAGCCGTAGTCCATCAGCGGGCCAAGAGGCAGGCGACGAGGCGGCGGGAACTGCATTGGGGCGGCGGTCCATCCCTCAGGCAGGTGCCACTGAACGCGCGGAGGCTCGCCCGAGTCCCCTGCATTGATCCAGTAGACGTGCCAGCCGGGGTCAAGCTTGAAGTAGAGCCCCGCGTCGATGGACGAGCCGGGGTGAATCGCGTCCCGCCCGCTGACCAAACCCACCGAGAGATGTTGCGACTTCACCAGGTGCGTAGTGGACGGTGGGGTGTTGGGTGCAGAGCTTTGGGCTACGCCTCGATGGCTCACCAGAAAAAGGGCGCAGAGGAACAGCGTGACTCCGGCGATGGTAACGCTGGGGAGCGCGCGCCGCCATGCGGCATTCGATTTGCGTGCTGCGTGCATGAAAAACCGAGCTTGGGGTGGAATCCCCTTGCCTTCTCATTGTAGGACGCGGCACGAAATCCAGGGTTACAACTATCGGAGTTTGGCCGCGACTAACGCGAAAGGGTGCGCCAGCCGGCGGCCATTCGGTCCTTGAGTATGCAGCGGTCCATCACGACCTTGATCCCGGCCTGTTCAGCCCATTCGGCGGCTTCCTCGTGAATGACGCCTTCCTGGAGCCAGATCGCAGGCAGTTTCAGCCGGATCACGTCCTTCACGATGGCCGGCACCCACTCGGGCGCGCGGAAGACGTTGACCAGATCGATTTTGCCGTCCAGCGCCTCATAGGCATCGTCAAGGGACTTGTAGGCCTGTTCCCCAAGAACCGAACGAGCCAGCGGATTGACAGGAATGATGCGATAGCCCTGCTGCTGCATGAATTGGGAGACGCCAAGGCTGGCGCGTCCCGGCTTATCGGACAGGCCGACCACGGCTATGGTCTTGGCGGTGTCGAGGATGTGGCGAATGGTCTCTGGTTCATTCACACTTGGTGAGATGCCGCCTGGCCCGGTCGGATTCACGCTCGACTGAGCTCTTTGCCTGCCCACCTGTAACCAGTTCCTTGCAGGACGGCAGAACGTTACTCCAGATCGTCAGCCGCATCTACCGCCGCGGGTACGCCACCCTGACGGCGCATCAACAGATATCCGCGAATGAACGGCTCGAGATAGCCGTCGAGCACGCGATCCACATCGCCGACCTCGACCTTGGTGCGGTGATCTTTCGCGATGCGGTAGGGCTGCAAGACATACGAACGAATTTGCGAGCCGAAGTTGATCTCGAGCTTGGAATCTTCGAGCTTCCTGCTGACGGCGCGCTTCTTCTCGAGTTCGAATTCGTACAGCTTGGAGCGCAGCATCTTCATCGCGCGTTCCTTGTTCTTGTGCTGTGAGCGTTCGTTCTGGCATTGCACGACGATGTTGGTCGGCAGATGCGTGATGCGAACAGCGGAATCGGTGGTGTTGACGTGCTGGCCGCCCTTGCCACCCGAGCGGTAGGTATCGATGCGAAGATCGTCGGCCTTGATGTCAATCTGGATGGAGTCGTCAATTTCGGGGGAGACGAAGACCGAGGCGAACGATGTGTGACGGCGCTTGGCCTGGTCAAAGGGCGAGATGCGAACCAACCGATGCACGCCCGTTTCTCCGGCTAATTGCCCGAAGGCGAAGTCGCCGCTGATGGTGAAGGTGGCCGACTTGATGCCCGCTTCTTCGCCGTCCTGATAGTCATTCATCTCCGTCTTAAAGCCCAGGCGCTCGGCCCAGCGCAGATACATGCGCATGAGCATCTCCGCCCAGTCCTGCGATTCGGTGCCGCCGGCGCCTGGGTGCACGGTGACGATCGCGTTGAGGGGATCGGTCTCTTCGGCCAGCATGGTGCGCGTTTCCATCGCTTCGGCGAAGTCGCGCAGCGAGTTGATCTCGCGTTCAAGGTCGGCCTGGACATCCTCGCCTTCCTTTGCCAGATCGAAGTAGGCGTCCACATCGCCACTGCGACGCGAGAGTTCGACGTCGTCGGCGAGCATGGCCTCGAGGCGTTTGCGTTCACGCATCAGTGGCTGTGACAGAGCGGGATTCGACCACAGGTTTGGGTCGGAGAGTTTGGTTTCGAGGGTCGCTAATTCGCCACGCAGACGTTGCGGGTCAAAGATACTCCCGCAGGTCGTGGACTTTATCGCGCACGGGTGTGTAGGCGAATTCAAGCTCGTTCAACATCATGCAGCAGTGACCTGTCGTTTGCGAAGATTGGGGTAGGTGGCGCGGAGCAACAAGCGTGCCGCCCTGGCTGTGCCTACTATCGCGATTATGGCACAAAGCATGGCGAAGATGTCGCCGTAGCGGCTGTAGAAGGTTATGTCGTCGCGGTAGTCATAGTGCACTGCCAACGCAGTGCGAATATGCCGCGGAGCGCTTTGCGTGAGGCGTCCCTCGGGATCGATCGCGGCGGTGACGCCGGTGTTGGTAGACCGCAGAATCCAGCGGCGATTTTCAATGGCGCGCATACGCACCATGTTGAGGTGCTGCCAGGGTGCGCTGGTGTCGCCGTACCAGCCGTCGTCGGAGATATTAACGAGGACCTCGGCGCCCATTTCAGCAAAGTGGCGGACCTCATCGGCGAAGACGGATTCGTAGCAGATGAAGATGCCGTAGCTGTGGGGACCCGCCTGAAAGACTTTGCGATATTGGCCACGAGAGAACTGCCCCACGCCCTGGGTCAGGGTTCCTGCAAACGCGATCAGGCCTTTGTAGGGTACATATTCGCCGAAGGGGACAAGGTGGATCTTGTCGTAGCGTCCAACAAAGTTGCCATCGGGCGCGATGAATTCGGCGGAGTTGAAGATGTTGTGCTGTTCATCGGCTGCGATGTTGCCGGCGACGATGGGCGCATGCACCTGTTGGGCGAGCGATCTCATCAGCGACTGAAAGCGGGGATCGAGTTCGCGGAACGGCGAGGGTGACTCAGGCCAGGCAACGAGGTCGATCTTTGGCCGTTGGCCGCAGTCGGGTTGCACGAGCTTTGAGTTCGGCTGAGGCATGCCTGCGATGTAAGGAGTGCAACTAGCCTGGCTCAGCGAGACGAAGTCGCCCGTCTCCTGCTCCCACTCTTTACCGACCCAGTCATTGCTATCAGTGACCGAGAGGTTCTGCTGCACTAGGACGGCTGTGGCGCGCGCCGGCGCCGGTGCGCTATGGATGTAGGACCCAAGCTGGAGGATCGCGATTCCCAGCAGGCCACCGACGGCGAGACGAAGCCGCATGTGCGGGTTGCGGCTGAGCAGCGCGGCGGCGAGCACCACATTGCCGGCCATCAGAACGAGCGAGATACCGTAGACACCGGTGAAGGGAGCAAGCCTCGTAAGCAGCAGATTATCTACCTGCGCGTAGCCAAGCTGATCCCACGGGACGCTCGTGATCCGGGAGGCTGCCAGTTCGAGCGCGACCCAGACAAAAGGTGCGAGCGCCAGCACCGGAGCCTCCCGGCGGAAGTTCTTTCGCATAAAGGCGAGGACCAGGCCGAAGATGCCGAAGTAGAGACCCAGGACCAGGCTATACAGCAGTAGGATGCCGCACGAGGCAATGGAGGAGATGCCGCCATAGGTGTGCATGGTGGCGAAGATCCAGTAGCAGTTGAGCAGGTACCAGACAACGCCGCACACGTAGGCGCCGATAAAGCTTCTTTTCAGGAATTTAGGATGCGCGACGTTTTCGGCGGACAGCAGGGCGAAAAGCAGAGGCACGAGCGCGATCCACGCCACAACGCTTCGCCAGACCGGCAACGGACCCGCGATCGGAAAGGGGAGATCCAGCAGGACGGCGGAGACCGCTCCCATGACCCAAGGCCGGTTCAATAACTTAGCCATCTGTGGTGAGTCTACCATCGGGGCGCGGCGATTCCATTACGGGCACTTTGCCAAACCGGGTTACAATCTTTGGAGATATGGACCTGATCATCAAGGCGGCGATGCACGTTCTCTCGGGCCTCTTTCTCATTGGACTGGGCGGGGCATACCTGGTGGTCGTGGCTGTAGTCATAGGCTTTCTTCAAGATCGGCACGAGATTTTTGGGGATTAGGATTGCAGCGGGCCTTCACAGGTCTTTCAGCATCCGGCAATCGGCCATTGACGCTGCAAGCGATTGGAAATAGACTCACCGCTGAGCGTTTCCGCGACTTCAAGGCCTATCAGCAGTAAGCGGTCACCTGGGTTCACCACACTTCATGCCAGTAGAACGAACCGTTAAAGCTCCATCCTCCACTCGAGTCCGCCTGGTCGTGGCGTCTTCAGTGATGCTCACCTTCATCTCCTTCTGGCGAGCTGCGGCGATCGTTCTGAATGACCTTGGATCCTCAGCGTTTTACGCAGGCGGTATCTCAGAAGAAGCGGTCGGGAAATCCGCTCCCTGGTTCATTCTTGGAGTAATGCTCTTCGCTTCGGCGGTGCGCTCGGTGTACGTCGAGAGCTGCTCGATGTATACGCGCGGCGGTGTCTACCGCGTGGTGAAGGAGGCGCTCGGCGGAACCTTCGCCAAGCTCAGCGTTTCCGCGCTGATGTTCGACTACATCCTTACGGGTCCGATCTCAGGAGTTTCGGCCGGTCAATATATTGTCGGCCTGTTGAACGAGCTGATGGTCGTGGCATCCACGCACAACTGGCTCCCCGGAGCGATGCTGGGTCCACACCACACAGCTCCCCAGTTGCCGATGAACGGCACCTCGGCAGTCTTTGCCATAGTGGTCACAATTTACTATTGGTGGCTCAACACCAAAGGAATCGAAGAGTCGAGCGACAAGGCTCTTGAAGTTATGAAGATCACCACGGTGATGGTGGTCATCCTTCTCGCCTGGGGTGTGTTCTCCGCGATCTACAAGGGTGCATCGCTCCCGCCGCTGCCAATTCCGTCCAATCTGCATTTCAGCAAGGACGCGATGGGTGTCTTTAGCGGCACTAAATATGCGGGCATGTTGGGACTGTTCGGCATCCTGATGGCCTTTGGCCACTCGGTGCTGGCAATGAGCGGTGAAGAATCGCTCGCCCAGGTGAATCGCGAAATCGAGCACCCCAAGCTCAAGAATCTGAAACGCGCTGCGATCGTGATTGCGATCTACAGCTTCGCCTTCACCGGCGGAGCTTCCCTGCTCGCGGTCATGCTGATTCCCGACGCGGTGCGAGTCTCGGTGTATCGGGACAACCTGATCGCCGGCCTGGCCATGTACATGGTCGGCCCAATCGCGCTGCGCATCGTCTTCCGCGTGTTTGTCGTGATCGTAGGATTTCTGATCCTTTCCGGGGCCATTAATACGTCCATGATCGGCTCGACCGGCGTGCTCATGCGCGTCGCAGAAGACGGCGTGCTGACGGACTGGTTCCGCAAGCCCCAGAAGAAGTACGGCACCAGCTATCGCATCGTGAACCTGGTGACGGGGATGCAACTCTTCACCATCATCGCCAGTCGCGGCAACGTGATCGCACTGGGCGAAGCGTATGCGTTCGGCGTGATCTGGAGCTTCACGTTCAATAGCCTGGCCATGCTGGTACTGCGATGGAAGTACAAGGGAGAGCGCGGCTGGAAGGTGCCTCCCAACATTCGCATCGGCAAGCAGGAGATTCCGCTCGGGCTGCTGTCGGTCTTTATGGTTCTGGTGTCGGTCGCACTGGTCAATTTATTTACCAAGACCCTGGCCACAGAGTCCGGAGTGGCGTTCGCCGCGACCTTCTTCATCATCTTCAGCATCTCGGAGCGTAAGAACAAGGCGCGACATCTGCTCAGCGAAAAGCAGATGAAAGAACACTTTCAGCTGGAACACGAAGATACGGTTGGACGCGATGTGCTGCAGATCGAGCCGGGCTGCATGATGGTGACGATGCGCGACTCCGCCAATCCGTACGCGCTGAAGTGGGCGCTCTCCCGAACCAACACCGACGAGCAGGCCATCGTGGTGCTGACGGCCCGCATGATGGGCGCGGGGGGACCGGAGTTCATGGAAGCCTCGGAGCAGCTGTTCAGCGAACACGAGCAGATGGTGTTCACCAAGGCCGTATCGGTCGCGGAGAGTTTCGGCAAACATATTTCGTTGCTGGTGGTGCCAGCGGGCGATATCTTCGCAGCGCTGGTGCAGACGGCGACTTCGCTCGAAGCCTCGGCAGTGGTTTCAGGCCTCTCCAGCAGAATGAGCGCTCAGGAGCAGGCATTCCACGTCGGCCAGGCATGGGAAGCCTTGCCCGAGGGCAAGAAGCAGTTCACCTTCTACGTCGTGATGCCGAATGGCGAGGCCTTAGGCTTCCATATCGGGCCGCATACGCCGACGCTGCAGGGCGACGATGTGCAGCTGGTGCATCGACTGTGGCTCAACTTCCGTCGCGATCCAGGGATGGACGGCCTGCATCACAGCGACATCGTGACGTATGCGCTGACTCGACTGGCGACGGAGTATGCCCGCGACAAGCAGGAGATTTTGAAGGGCTTGCAACGCTACTCCCGCGAAGAGGTACAGCCGGTGCAAGGCGGCCTCAGTTTGAAGGAACCGGAGCCGGGGTCAAGTTACTCTGTGCGTGCGCCGCGAGCCTCTTCTTCCGACCAGGACATCTAAGCCGCCGGCTCCTGCTGACGAGATCCCCACTCCCTGACTAGAAACCCGCTCCGAACTTACTTGAGCGACTCCCCAGGTTCAATTGCAAGCACTTCAACATTGGAGCCGCTCAGATGGTTGCGCAATTCCTCCGGCGTACCCGTGAGTGCAGGAAACGTTCCGTAGTGGATGGGCAGCACCTTACTGACACCGACATACTTCGCCGCCAGCGCGGCGGCCTTCGGGCCCATGGTGTAGTGATCGCCGATCGGCAACATGGCGAGTTCGGGCTGATAGAGTTCGCGAATCAACTGCATGTCGGAATACACCGAAGTGTCGCCGGCGTGGTAGAGCGTCGGCCCGCCCTCGACTGCGATCACAAAGCCCGCAGGTTCGCCACCATAGATCAGCTTGCCCTCATCCTCAATGCTGGAGGAGTGTTTCGCCTCGACCATGGTGATGGTCACGTCTTTGAATGTGTAGGAGCCGCCGAGATTCATGCTGACGACGTTGTTCACGTCCTTCGATTCGAGCCACTCGCCCAATTCAAAGATGGCCAGAATCGTAGGCTCATATTTCCGAGCCACTGAAACTGCGTCCGCGATGTGATCGGAGTGCCCATGGCTCAGCAGCATCAAGTCAATCTTGGCGGGCAGTTCGCGGCCCTTGGGATATTTGGGGTTGTGCTCGATAAAAGGATCGATCAGGATCGATGTACCTTTTGCCGATTGAATGTGCACAGTCGAGTGTCCGAGCCATGTCACCACAGCTCCCTTCAGATCGCTCATCGTAGCTGCTCCTCTAAATTACGTTTGTATCCTAATCGTAAATCGGTGTTACATCGGGTGTGCCCGGCCGGGCGGCGACCCAGGGCAACTACGTCTTGGGATGCGGCTTCACGAAGAGAGCACGAGCAAGTTGTTGATGTGCTGCACATCGGTGTCACGGCGCTTGGGTACACTGCAGGGAGACCATGACCAAGCCGGACATTCGATTGCGCGCGGGCACGCAGATTCCCCTGGGACCGCCGTTTTTGCCGCGACTGCTGACCGGGCAGGTGTTCCGGCAGACGGCCGCGGAGTTCATGGTCGCGAATGCTCGCACGTACGGCGACATTGTTCACTACAGCGCAGGACAACGAAAAGTCTTCCAGTTCAACCATCCAGACCTGATCCAGGAATTGCTGATCAACAACGAGAGCCGGCACCTCCGCGGAGTCGTCATGCAGAAGGCGCGGTTTGTGCTGGGCGACGGTCTGCTCACCAGCGAAGAACCGCTGCACATGCGTCAGCGCCGGATGGCGCAACCCGCATTTCACCGGGACCGCATCGCTGCGTATGGCGACGTGATCTCGCGACTGTCGCTGGACATGACTGCGGGGTGGCAGAGTGGCAAGGTGATTGATCTTCACGAGGAGATGCTGCTGCTCGCCTTACGCATTGTGGGCAAGTGCCTCTTCGACATGGATGTGGATTCGGAGGTAAGGAAGATCGCAGCAGCGGTCGACGCGTTCATGGGATTTCTACCGCTGGTGTTTCTTCCGTTCTCGCGATACATCGAGCGAATGCCTATCGGACCGATGAAGCGCATCCGCCAGGGTGAAGCGGAATTGAACGCGCTGATCTACGGCATGATTCGCGAACGGCGGCAAGACCCAGGGGATCGGGGCGATCTGCTCTCGATGCTCCTGGCCTCGGTGGACACGGAAGAGAACACCGGCCGCATGACCGACAAGCAGGTAAGAGATGAGTGCCTGACGGTCTTGCTCGCAGGGCACGAGACCACGGCCAATGCATTGAGCTTCGCGCTCTGGCTGCTCGCACAACATCAAGACGTGCAGCAGAAGTTGCATCAGGAGGCCGTGGCGGTTCTCGGTAGCCGTGTTCCGGGGTCGGCGGATTACCCCAACCTCCCCTATGCGCAGATGGTGTTCTCCGAGGTGCTGCGGCTGTATCCGCCAGTGTGGGTTACGGCGCGGACGTGCGCGCAGGATTACGAATTTCACGGCGTGCGTCTTCCTGCCGGAGCGATTCTGCTCGCCCCGCAGGTGGCCGTCCATAGCGATCCCCGGTTCTGGACCGAGCCAACTCGCTTTGATCCCGAGCGATTCTCCCCGGGAACAAAGACCTCACGCCAACGCTTCGCGTACTTTCCCTTCGGCGCTGGCGCTCGGCAGTGCATCGGCGAGGGATTGGCCTGGATGGAGGGCGTGCTGGTGCTAGCGACGATTGTCCGGCGGTTCCGCATTCTGCCTGCACCCGGTTCGCCAGCCACGCTGCCGGTGAAGGCGGCGATCACGCTGCGTCCGGCGAATGGCCTTCCTTTGCTGCTCGAACAACGCTAGAAACTGCCAGTTGACCGCCGTTGAGGATCGGGGTACTCTCAGTCCATTGAGGCGAACAAATGGCGAATATGCAGGCAGACCTCTTCCCCATCCTCAGCGACCAGCCGTCCGAGCCGGTCCATTCCGGAATCGCTCGCCTGGCCGACCTCGGAGATCACGTCCGCGACGGTCACCTGATCGAATTCCGGTCGTTGCCGGTGCGCTCCATTCTCAACAACTCGGTTTCGAAGCGGCGGCTGCTCTTCGCCAAGAGCATCAACCCGTACCGCGGATGCGAATTCGCCTGCCGCTACTGTTACGCGCGCTACACCCACGAATTTATGGAGCTGCGCGACCCGAAGGACTTCGAGCGCAAGATCTTTATCAAGGAGAGTGCGGCGTGGCTGCTGCGGCAGGAGCTTCGGCACGTTCGGCCGGGCGAGGAGATCGCGATTGGGACGGCTACGGACCCGTACCAACCGATCGAGCGAACAGCGCAGGTCACCCGAAGCCTGTTGGAGGTGCTTGTGGAGCATCAGGATCTATCCATCGGCATCGTGACAAAGTCAACGCTGATCGAGCGTGACATTGCACTGCTGCAGCAGATCGCTGCGCGAAACGAACTGGTGATCCACCTGACGATCACCACGCCCGACGCGAAGCTGGCGCGCATCCTCGAGCCGCGCGCACCAAGGCCGGACCTCCGGCTGCGTACAGTAGCTCGTTTGCGGAAGGCTGGATTGCGCGCGGGCATTCTGTGTTCGCCGCTGCTGCCGGGAATCACCGATACACTGGAGGCGCTCGATCGCATGGCACGCAGGGCAAAGCGCGCGGACGCGAGTTTCTTCGCAGCGCAGCCGCTATTTCTCAAGCCGTGTTCGCGCGAGACCTACCTGGGATTTGTGCGTGAACACTTCCCTGCCTTGGAGCCGATGTACCGCCGGCGGTTCGACAGCGACGCGTTCGTGTCGAGGGCCTATGCGCAACGAATGGAAGCACTGGTGGAGACAGTGACGCGGAAGCATGGACTTCACCCGCGCAGCACGGATGCTCTGCTGACTCATGAAGTCACCGCAGAATCGGAGCCGCAGGTGCAGGCACAGGGGAATCTGTGGCAAGAGACGCGCAAGCCGGTGAAAAGCATGAGCGGACAAAAAGGAAAGGCGGCCGCCTGGCGATGAGAGCGGCAGAGGCCTGATTTAGCGGGTGATGATGACTTCGTTGAGATTATCTTTAGCGAGGTAGAACTTGTAGTTGCTGTAGGCGGAGAACAGCTTCTCGATGTTGCGGTTCGTATAAGCGCGAAGCACGGGATGTGGCGCGCTCTCTTGCATCTCGATATCGTCGCCATCAATCAGGTGATAGCGGCAGTAGACGGTCTCAGGGCCGGAGGCCTTGGTATGGAAGAGCGCGAGAACGCGGCCGCCGGGGTCCATGCACTCGTGCAGACGATTCACCAGCGGGACAACGAGTGGCTCGGGCAGGTAGTCCAGGGTAGACCAGAGCAGCAGCACATCGAATCGCCGGTCGCCGAAATTGAGATTGGTCTTAAGGAAACGTTCGGTGTCGAAGCCAGGCGCGGCTCCTGCCTCAACGGGCGGCAGGCTCCAGTCCCCATCGAGCGCTTCGTGGACTAGGTCGGCCATGTAGACGCTGTGGCCCATGCCGGTGAGGAAGTTGATATTCGTCGGAGAAGTGGGGCCGATGTCGAGTACGCGCAGACCTTGTTCGGCCTTGAGGTGTTTCAGCAGCGCAGACCACCCGCTGGAGTGGCGGGGGTAGCGCGGGCCAACCAGCATTGTCCGGCTACCGGCGGCTGCGCCTTCGTTCTGCTTCTTGCCGAATATTCCTCGCAATGCCATTGCTGGTCTGCTCTGCTCCCAGGAGCCTTCGAAGTAAAGCGCGGGAATTTGTATCAATTCCCGCTACACAAATCATGGAACGCTTCTTCCCTGCGTACCTGGCGTACTGGTTGGTGCTCTTCAGCTTGAGGTGCAGTGAGCTGCGTCGCGGCCCGTCAGGATTCGAGACGAGTTCTAGACGCGAGCGGCGGGCGCGGGTTGACCGGCGGTGGCTGGTTTGTCGGCTGGCTTCGGTGCTCCCTGGATGAGGTCGACCTTGCCGGAAAAACCGGCATTCTCTTCAATGGACAAGCGGGAGGCGGTGATATCACCCACCAGGTTGCCGCCCTGGCGCAGTTCCACGCGACCGGTGGCATTCACATTGCCTTTGAGCGAGCCGAGAATGATCACGTCCCGGGCCGACACATTCGCCGTGACATGCGCATTGGTTCCAATGGTAAGCCGGCTCTCCGTCAGAGTAATAGTGCCTTCCACGAGGCCGTCGACGAGCAGATCTTCATTGCCCTTTACCTCTCCCCTGATCTGCACGGACTTGCCTATTGCGGCAGCACTAGTTTCTGCTGGACTCATGAATATCTCCTGTATGGGACAGTATCTCACCGAACTATACGCAAGGTGGGGACGGCACCGCAACAGCAGTTTCACCCCTTGCCCCTCGAACGATACGGGTTGCGGACGTTTGTGAGCAGGTCAAGAACGGCAGCTAACTCCAACTACAAGGCCGCGCGTCTAACACTTTGCAAGAGTCTGCGATGATGAATTGGCGCACGGGGCGAAAGGCGTATTCCTCCCTTGCCGACGGAGCATCAGAAACATGCCAGGAAGGGACGACCATGAGTCTTGATTTTCGAAGGTGCGGCATCGCGCTAGCGGCTGTGGGAATGCTTTCGCTTACGGGTTTCGCGAACGCCCAGAGCGCTGAGGATCCAGCTGCCCTGGTCCGGGCGGCCTCCTGGAATGAGTTGCATTCGTCGAACTCGGGACAGCCGTTCCGATACAAGATACACAAGGTTGACGACGGCAAAGTGACCACCAAGGAGATCGTGGAGACGGCGCACGACGGCGACGTGGCCAGGCTGATCGCGGTGGACGATAAGCCGCTGACGCCGGACCAGCAGAAAGCCGAGATGGATCGACTGAATAATCTGCTCGCGCACCCGGAGATCCAGGAACATCGGCGCAAGCGCGAGAAGGAAGACAGTGATCGCGCGAACGAGATGATCCGGCTGCTGCCGGATGCGTTCATTTACAAGCTCGAGGGCATGGTTCAGGGGAGCAGCGGTCCCGCGTACCGGCTGAGCTTCGTGCCAAATCCGAACTTCCAGCCGCCGGACCGCGAAGCGCAGGTGTACCACGGGCTCACGGGTGAGCTATGGATCGACAGGGACCAGAAGCGCATGGTGAAGATGGACGCGCACCTGATCGCCGACGTCGACTTTGGCTGGGGCATTCTGGGCAGGCTCTACAAGGGTGGAACCATCCTGGTGGAACAGGCGGACGTGGGCGAACACCACTGGGAGGCCACGCACATGAAGCTGAACCTGACCGGCAAGGCGCTCATGTTCAAATCGCTCAGCTTCAAAACGGTTGAGGACTCGAGCGAATTCCAGCCCGTTCCGAAACAGCTCACCTATAAGGAAGCAGTCCAGATGTTGCAGAATGACAAGCAAGCAGCGCAGGTCGCTGCAGGTGGCGGACACCTGCGATAAGACATAGCGAGCGAAACAGCAAGGCTATGTAAGTAACAAGTGAGGGGCGGAAAGGATCCGCCCCTTTTGCTTGCCGCGAGTAGTCGTTGCAACTCAGGAATAGCTTCCGTCGTCGCTGCCATCGCTACCAATCGAGTCACCGGAGTCATCGTAGGCCACGTCGTCGTTGGACGATCCGTTGTCGTTCTGGCCCTGATCGTCGTAGTCATCCGTGTCGGTACGGGGATCGAAGGTGGCGTTGTCCAGGCGCGCTCCGTCTGGACGATCGTCGTAGGAGGCCTCGTGTTCGTGGTGCTCCTGCACCGGGTCGGGACGATCGTAGTAGTTGTTCACTACCGTCTCTTCAACCGGCCCGCCGCCGAAGCCCCCATAGCCGCCTCCGGGCATGCCGAATCCGCCGCCGAATCCGCCTCCGTGACCAAAGCCGTGCAGCAGCGATTCGACGCCTTGAAATGCGAGCGCACCGGCAGCGACACCGGCGGCCGTGGTTGCCGCGGAGCGCAAAAAGCTGGGCGGGCCGCCCACCGGCGCGCTGCCCATCGGCGCACCCTGGTACTGGGGCGTGGGCACAGTCTGGTACTGCGGGGCAGCATAGCTGGGAGGAGCCGTCTGCTGCGAATAAGACGGAGGGGGTGGGGGCGGGGGGTCATTGTGACCGAGCAGACTTCCTAGAAAGCTGCTCGTGCGCGACGGCGGGTGCTGCCGCGACTCCGCTACCTGTTGCTGCAATTGCTGAATCTGCCCTCTCGCCTGCTCGATCGCGATGTTCTGTACCAGCACCGTCTGCGCCAGCATATAGAGCGCATCGGCATCATTGCCGAGCCCCTGCTGGAGCAACTGTTCTGCTTCCGGATCTTTCTCGGTGAGCCGGGTTTGCTGAATCTTGCGAATCAGATCGTTAAGCATGTTGCTTTCTTGCGGAGTCATAGTTTCCTCGATGGAGCGCGACGCTCCCGTCATTGGATGCATCGGTGGACGTACACAGAACAGCCGGTGATAGCGTCCTGTGAGGCACGCAAAAAATGGCCAGCCGCTGCTGACCACTGTGCCTACTTCTTGTACGCAAACTGACTGGCGTTAGTTGCAAGCAGGTTGAAGCGGGATGGCCGGTAGCAACCCGGAGGCAGGTTACGGTTCAGGCGAGTTGCTTTTCAACGCGGAAAGTCTGGTAGGTAACAGGTCGCTCGGGGCGCGTAGTCACGCCTCGCCTGGCAGAGCCTCAGGAAACAAGCTCCATGGCGCGGATCTTCTCCTTGCGCACGGTGAGCCGCTCGATGAGGTCGGCGCGCACTTCAAAACCGCGGCCCGCCGTTGCCGGGACGATGATCTCGCCTTGCGAGGAAACCTGTACTTCGGGCTCAATGATGTCCTCGGACCAGTAGCGATTGGAGGCTGATACATCGCCCGGCAGCGAAAATCCTTCGAGCGACGACAGCGCGATGTTGTGCGCGCGGCCGATACCAGACTCCAGCATGCCGCCGCACCAGACCGGAATGCCCCGTTCCAGCGCGGCGTTGTGAACCGCGATGGCTTCGCTGAATCCGCCTACGCGACCGCACTTGATGTTGATAATGCGGCAGGATTCCATGTCGATGGCAGCGAGGGCGTCGCGGCGATTCCGGATCGATTCGTCGAGGCAGATGGCGGTTTCCATGCGCTTCTGGAGCATGGAATGGAAGTAGAAATCATCGGACCATAGCGGCTGCTCGACCATCAACATGTGGAAGTCATCGAAGCCGACGATGTGGTCGGAGTCCCGCAGCCGGTACGCCGAGTTCGCATCGCAGCTCAACAGGATGTCGGGCCAACGATTGCGGACTGCCTCGAAGACGTTGACATCCCAGCCCGGCTTGCACTTCAGCTTGATGCGCTGATAGCCGGCCGCCAATTCCTTTTCGACCTGCTCTAGCAGTACGTCGATCGAGGGCTGAATGCCAATCGAGACGCCGCAGGAGATGACGTCGCGGGTGCCGCCGAGCAGTTGGGCAAGCGGGACTCCCTGATGCTGCGCCTCCAGATCCCAAACCGCGTTTTCGAGGGCAGCCTTGGCCATGCGATGCCCGCGAACCTGCCCGAAGATGCGTGGACATTCGCCCCCATGCTTCACACCGGAGGCGGCGAGAATCGGCGCCAGTTCGTTGAGCAGAATGTACCAGGCAGTGTCGACCGTCTCGTCGCTGAAGAACGGGTGCTCACCGGCCGTGCACTCGCCCCATCCGGTCAGGCCGTCGGCCTGGATCTCAGCGAGCAGAATGCGCCGCTCTGTCGTTGTACCAAAGCTGGTTTCAAAGGGCCGAACGAGGGGAAGGCGAAGTTCGCGCAGAAATATGGCGTCAATCTTCATCAGGTGTGCGTCTCGCTTTTCGTTAAGAGGAACAGTCTTGCGAATCTGTCCATTGTCCTAGCTGAAAAATGCCGTTGCCTTCCCGGTCCCGTTCAAAGCCAATGACTACCAGGCTGCGGGAAAATGCACTCAGAAAGCGTTCGCGGTTTACGGACTGCACTTGTTCTGCCCTCGCGCGCTGTGCGGGTACTTCCTTCCACTCGCGAACCGCGCTCGGTACAACAATTGTCTCCTGAATTGCCGGCAACTGGGGAAAATTGCCGCTTAGAATCGCCTCTACCCGCCCCGAACACATCGACCACTCGGCAAGCAGACGGTCTGAAGGCAGTCCAGCCTGCAGACGAGAAGAGGATACACCATAGAAGTTAGGCGCATATGTGCGGACGACCGCACCGAGCCTGTGGATATTCAGGTATGCATTCTTTATTTCCAAGGGGTCGAAGGTCCACTCCATGTGAACCAGACCTCGTTCCAGGGCCTCGATTCGCTGCGCCAGCTTGAGCCTTCTGCCCAGCCCCCGGTTCCGGTACGAGGGCAGGACGGCCAGCATGTGCGAATGCATATAAGGCTTGGCGCCCTTCGCTCCCGGCAATGACATAGCAAACCCGACCAGGCTCGCCGGGTCGCCGAGCGGGTCTGAGGATCGCGAGAGGTCAAAGGCGCCAATCACTTGACCGCCGATGCGCTGGGCGACGACGAAGAGCCTTCGAGGGATCACATCGCCGTCGTTGTAGCCCCAGACATCGATCTGAAGCTGGACGCAGGCGGCGAGCTCTTCGAATCCGGAGCAGGGCCGGATCAGCAGGTGGTCCGCATTCACGGCAGGGACCCCGGGGTTGTGGCAGAGTTGCGTTCGGACTGCTTGGCCGCCTTCCAGAGCTGTTCAAGTTCGTCGGGAGAGAGCTGTTCGAGGGGCGTGGAGGACGTGCCCTCCATGGCGGCAAAACGCCGCCGGAACTTGGCATTGCTTTCACGCAGCGCAAACTCAGGATCCACTTTTAAATGGCGGGCGAGATTGACAGCCGTGAAGAGCAGATCCCCGATCTCTTCGGATACCGCTTGATGGCTGATCTCGGTATTCACCAGGTTGTCCGCAGAAATGGCTTCATGGAGTTCCTGTACTTCTTCCTGGATTTTGTCGAAGAGGCCATCGGCGTTGGGCCAGTCAAATCCAGATTTGGCTGCGCGCGAGCCCAGCTTGGAGGCTTCCATCAGCGAAGGAAGAGCGCGGGGAATGCCGTCGAGGCGGCCAATGTCTACGTTTCCGCCCGGGTCAACTGAAGCCGACGCTTTCTCCGCGGCTTTGATAGCGTCCCAGTTTCTGAGCACCTGTTGGGCATCTATGCCCTCGATCGCCATGCCTGCCGGGGCGGCATTGCCGGCGGCGGCCGCTGCTTCGTCGCCGAAGACGTGCGGGTGCCGGCGAATCAGCTTGCGGTTGAGACCGGCGATGACATCCGCGATGGTGAAGTAGCCGGGTTCCGCGGCCATTTGCGCATAGAAGAGCACCTGCAGCAGCAGGTCTCCCAGTTCATCGCGAAGATCGGGCCAGTTGCGCCGCTCGATCGCGTCGAAGACCTCGTAAGCCTCTTCCAGCGTGTATTTGCGTATGGTGTCGAAGGACTGTTCGCGGTCCCACGGGCAGCCGTTCTCACCGCGCAGTCGAGCCATGATGGCGACGGCTTCCGCAAAAAGCTGGGCCGCGTCCGGAGCCGGATCTCCCGTCATGTTTCCACTTTACCTGAGTCGCCGGGGTGAATCGGCCCCCCCTGCTCGCAAGCGCAACCGTATACTGCGACTGACCCGTGAATCTACTCATCGCCATCTTCAGCGTGCTCAGCGGCCTGGCGTTCGGCAGCTTCCTGAATGTGTGCATCTCCCGGTTGCCGGAGGGAGAGTCCGTGGTGCAGCCTCGGTCCCGGTGTCCGCGGTGCCGGCACCCGATTCGAGAACGAGACAACATTCCTCTGCTGAGTTGGTTGCTGCTGCGCGGGCGCTGCCGCGATTGCGGTACGGGCATACCAGTCCGCTACCCTCTGGTGGAGCTATCGACCGCGGCGCTGTTTCTACTCTGCTTCCTCCGCTATGGCGTGACGGTGCGAGGAGTTGGCGCGGCTACTTTCTGCTTCCTGGCGCTGGGGTTGGCAGTCATGGATGCTGAATCGTTTCTGCTGCCGGATGCCTTCACCCTGCCCGGCATTCTGCTAGGCATTGGATTCGTGGGCTGGGTCAGTTGTTGTGGCTGGATGGCACACGTCGAGGGTGCGGGGCGGTCGCTGGCTTCGGCATTGGGAGGAGCAGCGGTCATTCTGCTGATTCGCTGGCTCTACTGGTTGGTCCGTCGTCGTGAGGGCATGGGCCTTGGGGACGCAAAACTGCTGGCGATGATTGCCGCATGGCTTGGACCCTGGTTGACGCTGGTGGTCCTGTTTCTCGGGGTAGTGGCGGGAGCTTTGTACGGGGTCGTGCTGCTGGCGGCGCATCAGGTTCAGCCACCCGAGAAGCGGGAGGCGCTGGGGCCGCTGCCGTTTGGGTCGTTCCTCTGCGCTGCGTCTATCTATGCACTGTTTTACGGCCAGCAGACCATAGAGTGGTACATGAGCTTCTTTCGGTAATCGTAAACTGGCGTTCAGCTTACTGAATGCATCTCCTTCACTTGATTCTGCACCAACTTCAGGTGATGACGGCCATGAAGCGCGTGAAAGTGTCGCCATTCTTCAGCGGTGAGCGGACCGAAGACGAAGTGGCGCTGAAGACGCTGATTGCCGAAACGAGCCTGACAACTATCGAGCAGCGCACACATGCTCTCGAGTTCCTGTCGATAGCTCTGCCAGAGGTCGACCCCACTCACCGGAGCGATGCTCGCAGGTGGAACTACAGCCGCGGGAGCAGTTCGGCCGCCCGGAAAGTAGCCGCCCTTAAGAACAAGAATCCGAAGCGCCGTCTCTGGGATCGTGGGGCGCACGCTGGTGACAGTTCCCTTTTCGAGCCGCTGTTGTAAGCCTGTCGAGGTGAGCTGGTAGGTGAGTCTCAGGTGTTCCATCGTCTGGCGGATACACCATTTGTCAGGCTGACCGGCAGGGTGAGCCTGAAGTGAGGTGGGCGGCAGGTTGGTGAGCTGAGCGCGAAAATCGTCGCAGAGTTGCTGTAGTTCGCCGTGCATGGAGAGGCTCCGGCTAACAGTCTACGGTTTCTTCGCTGCGTTTAGCTCGCTGAGTGCTTTGCGTGCTGCTTTTGCTTTGGGGCCGTCAGGGTTCGCGTCGAGATAGATGATGTAGTTGTCGACGGCTTCCTGTTCATGCTTCAACTTGTGCGCGGCCTCGGCCAGTCCGAATACAGCGGCAGCGTCGCCCGGGTTGGCTGCAGTGGCTTCTTTAAAGCGCGCGTAGGCTCCGGGATAGTTGCCCGACTGCAGATAGAACTGGCCGATGCGATCATCATCCGCGGCCAGCTTAGGGTCATAGGGGCGGCCGGAGTCGGGATCGGTGAGCGTCAATTTCTGACGTCCGCTGTTCTTGTCTTTGTCGCCGGTGAGGTCGAGCTTGTCTGCCCCCGAGAGGCTGGAGCTGTCCAGCGGCTGCGTTCCGGGCGGCGGTGCATTGGGAGCCGGTGCGTCCGGGGCAGTTCCGGCGGCCTTCTTCGAAATGTCTTCAGGAAAAGGATTATCTTGCGCAGCCGAATGTTTCTTTGCCGGTGGCGCGATCTGGTCAGCGGGCAAACTTTGCGGCGTCGGGGCTGGAGCAGGAGCGTCCGGCACATCTTTAGGTGCGGGCTTGGTCTTGGGCTTCGCATCGCTGGCGGGAGAGGTCTTGGTGGGCGGTGGCGGGGCATTTGAATCCTGCGCCAGCGCGGGTCCGGCGGCGAAGACCAGCAGCGCAAGACCCCACAGACGAGTGCAGGTGGTGAGGGCGGATATTCTCGAAATAAAGAAGGCGCGACCCATACATCTACCAGTCTAGACGCATCTCGAGGTCGTAGGGATGCGACCGGAAGCCGGGGTTGCTATACTCGGCCGAGAAACCGCTCATGGGATTGATCATTCGCTCCTCTGCAATTCACGCTGCCGGTTGCTACACGACCGCGCCCATTGCCAACGGATCTCGCGTCGTCGAGTACACTGGCCCGCGCATCACCAAGGACGAAGCGGATGCGCGCTACGAAAACTCCATCGTCACGTACCTCTTCGGCATCGGCGACGGTGAATATGTGATCGATGGTCACGGAACGGCCATGTTCATCAATCACTCCTGCGATCCGAACTGCGAGACCGATGAAGTGGAGGGCCGTGTCTGGATCATGGCCATTCGCGACATTGCCGCCGACGAAGAACTGACCTACGACTACAACCTGTACGACGGCGATGACGATGAGGCCCGCTGCAATTGCGGAGCGGAGACGTGCCGCCAGACGATGTATTCGCCGGAAGAGATTCGCCGCCGGAAGCGCGCTGCTGCCAAACTGCTGCGAGAGCAGGAGACGAAAGGCTTGTCAGCATCTGCGCGTAAAGGCGCGAACGGGAGCAAGCGCGACGGACCTGCTTCCGCGAAGAGTCGCCGGTAGAAACGAATTCCCGCGGAAAATTTGTACGCCTTCCAAGCCGATGCGCGTGCACCGTTCTGCCGGGCGCAGAGGCGATACAATCAGGCTTGAGAGCGGTCCACTGCTCTCCCCTTTCCTATGGCGTACCAGGTTCTAGCCCGCAAATATCGTCCGCAACGTTTCTCCGATGTCAAAGGACAGGAGCACGTCACCCGCACGCTGTTGAACGCCTTGACGCAGGGCCGCATCGCCCATGGCTACATCTTCAGCGGCCATCGTGGCATCGGGAAGACGACCATCGCGCGCATCTTGGCGATGGCGTTGAATTGCCGCACCGAAGTTGGATCGGCGGAGCGTCCCACGGTTGAGCCGTGCCTCAAATGCGATTCGTGCCGGGAGATCGCCTCCGGCGGAAATCCGGATGCGGACAACCAGGCGATGCATTCGTTTGATTTCATCGAAATCGACGCGGCGTCCAATCGCGGCATCGACGACGTGCGTTCGATTCGGAGCCAGGCCACGGTACAACCGGCGCGCGACCGGTACAAGATTTTCCTGCTGGATGAAGCGCACCAGATCACGGATGCTGCCTTCAACGCGATTCTAAAGACGCTTGAAGAGCCGCCGGAGTGGGCCATCTTCATGATGGCGACGACGCAGCCGGAGGATATTCCGCAGACGATCCGGTCGCGGTGCCAGCACTTCAGCTTTCACGCGGTTCGCTTCGACGAGATTCTCGACCAACTGAAGAGCATCGTGGAGCAGGAGAACCTGACCGCCGAAGATGCCGCACTCGCCCTTTTAGCCGAGGCGGGTGACGGCTCCATGCGAGATGCTCTCTCGATCATGGACCAGGCGATTGCCAGCGCCCCGATCGAGGACGGGAAGGCGCGCCTGAGCGCGGAACAGATCCGCGAGCTGATGGGCACGGTGCCGAATGCCGTCTTCGAGCGGCTGCTCGAAGCGATCAGCGAAAACCAGAGCGCGACGGTGATTGAGGAAGTTAACCGGCTGCTCAATGCAGGGAACAGCGCGTCGCAGATTGCGCGGCAGTTTGTGCGGTACCTGCGCAACTCCCTCATGGCGCGGCTGGGAGGAGAGCAGACTGAATTGCTGCAGGTGTCGCCGGATGAACGCGCGCGTGCGGCACGGTCAGCGCTGCTGTTTTCAGAAGAAGATCTGACGCGCTTTCTCGACATCATGCTGCGAACCTTCGACCAGTTGAACTACCGGCAGGAGCAGCGGTTTCATCTGGAACTGGGGCTACTGAAGCTGGTACACCTGCAGCGGCTCCTGCCGATCGAGCAGTTTCTATCGCAGCTTCCCGCGGGCGCGAAGACCAGTGTGGCGGCCGGACCGAGTTCCCGGCCTGCTTTGAGTACTGCGCGCGCTGCAGGTACTGCAGTGCCACCGCGTGGACCTTCGGCGAGTTCAGGACCGTTGGCCGGGGCTGGTTCACCTGGTAGTTCTGGCACGGGTTCGGGACGATCGCCCGAGCCGAAGACGGGTCCCGCACCAAGGCCGGCTCCGAATGCAGCACCGACATTTTCACCCTTTGAAGCCGACCGCAATCGTAAGAGCGGTGGTGAGTCCATGCAAGGACCCGGTAGCGAGTCAGGGCAAGGACATGGTGGCGCGTCGATGCAGGCGAGCGCAGGCGGGATCGAGGCGCGTTCCGCGGTCGGTTTAGTTGAAGCTGCTATCGTCGAAGCTTCCGAGCCTCGTAAGATCGAGACGCCACTGGTTCCGTTCGTAGAACCTGCTCCAATTCAGCCTCAATTCAGCGCGGCGATGGAGCCTGCTGCGCGAGCCGTGACGCACCTTCCAGAGGCGAACGGCAAGCCCCCAATGGCAAGCCCGGCCAGCAGCGTTCCAGTGGAAACTACGAATGGCGCTCTGGCCTTGGCGCCCGCTGCTGCGAACGATCCTGTTGACGTCGCTCCGGACCTGGACGCAATTCGAGACGCGGTGTGTTCAGCCCTCGAAGTGGAAGGCCACAACACGGCGGCAGCGTTGCTCTCGGCAGGGCGGTGGAGTGTCTCTGGCAGTGAGATTCGCGTCGAGGTGGCGATCAAAAAGATGATGCTGAGCCTTACCATGAATGCCGAGGCCGACAAGATCTGTAAGGGCGCGATGCGGGCGATTGGAGCTATGCAGAAGCTGACCGTTGTGCCGGGTGAGAACCTGGGCCCAGCGCAACCTCGAGCAGCCGCAACCCCAAGACCCGCGGCGACGGGCAGCATCCAGGCAGAGGCGTTGGCGAATCCGCTGGTGAAGCAGGCGCAGGAATTATTCAGCGCGGAAGTGCGTAGTGTGCTCGATCTTCGTGAAAAACAGCAATCGGAGAAATCATGAATCCCCTCAAGATGCAGGAAATGCTTAGCCAGGCGCGCGAGATGCAAGAGCAGATGCAGCAGAAGTTGAGCCAGACGGTAGTGGAGGCCTCCTCGGGCGGTGGCGCTGTCACGGTGCAAATCAACGGGCAGAAGCAGGTGCTAAAAGTGACGATCGATCCGAGCGCGGTTCTGGGCCTGAGCGGCAACGCTGCCGACGTGGAAATGCTGGAAGATTTGATCATGGCCGCCTTCAATGAGGCGGGCCGACGCGCAGATGAAGCGATGAAATCCAATCTGTCGGGTATGCTGGGTGGGCTGAACCTTCCGGACATGTTCTAGGCCGGATTCTTCCCCAGAGGCCTTCCTTGATTCTGAACCGAAGAGTGTTTTTCGAACGCTGTGGGATAGTGGCCAGTGCCGGCGCGATGGCTCGGCCGCATCTGCTATGGGCCGCAATCGCCGGGCAGAGTCCATCATCGGCGCCTGCCTCAGGCCAGACTGATCCGCCCCCGGCTGCACCGGCCCCGCCGCAAGCGCAGGCCGCGACTGGACAAGATCGCATCGCCGCCATGCGAAGCGCGGCTGCCACAACGCCTATCAAAGTGACGAAGCTCCGCGACACCGTGTTCCTGCTGCAGGGCGTGGGCGGCAACATGATCGCGCAGGTGGGTCCGGACGGCAAGCTGCTGATCGACTCCAGCATCGATACTGCGGCTCCGCGGCTGAAGCAGACGCTCGACAATCTGAATGCCCTGCCGATGAAGCTGCTCATCAACACGCATTGGCACTTTGACCACACAGATGGCAACGCAGCGCAGCACGATGCCGGCGCCTTCATCATCGCGCACGCCAATACGCGGGTGCGGCTATCAGCGCCGCAGGAGATGAAGCTGTTCAACATGCACTTTGCACCGGCGCCGACCAGCGCATTGCCCCAGCAGATTCTCGAAGACAAGGAGTCGCTCTTCTTCAACAACGACGAGTTGTCGCTGGTGCACCTGGAGGCTGCGCACACGGATTCTGACATCTACGTTCTGTTCAAGAATCAGAACGTGCTGCACACCGGGGATATCTGGTTCAACGGTTTCTATCCGGTAATCGACGAAGGCACGGGAGGCACCATCAACGGCATGATTCGCGCGGCAGAGACCTGCATCGCGGTCGCGGATGACCAGACCAAGATTGTGCCGGGGCATGGTCCGCTGGGCGATCGCGCGGCGCTTACGAAATACCGCGACATGCTGGCGACGATCGCGACGCGGGTAGAAAAGCAGAAGGCCAGCGGGCAGACGCTGGATCAGATTCGGACAGCCAAGCCGACTGCCGACTTCGACTCCACATGGGGGAACGGCGCGATTACGCCGGATGTTTTCGTTGGCCTGGTGTATCGCACGCTGCCCTGAGCTTGCGCGCGTAAACACGCGAGCGGTCCGCCCATAACGTTCACCAGCATCTACGCAGAGGATTTCGCTTGTCTCGCTTTGCAGAACCGATGGCGCAACTGATTGAGGAGTTGCGCAAGCTTCCCGGAGTTGGCGCGAAGAGTGCGCAGCGTCTTGCGTTTCACATACTGCGCTCGCCCGCTGCGGACGCCGAAGCGCTGGCAACGGCGGTTCGCGAACTGAAGGCAAAGCTGCGGCTCTGCTCCATCTGCAACAACATCACGGATGTCGATCCGTGTCTCTATTGCGTAAGCCCGACACGCAACCTGCGGGTAGTCTGCGTGGTCGAAGAACCGACTAACATCTCGAGCATTGAAAAGACGCGCGCTTACAACGGCGTGTATCACGTACTGCATGGTACGTTGTCGCCACTGCACGGGGTTGGTCCGGAACATCTGCGTACCGGGAACCTGGTGGCGCGAGTGGAGCGCGGCGAAGTGGAAGAAGTCATTCTCGCTACGAACCCGACCGTCGAGGGTGAGGCCACAGCGGCCTTTCTTGCCGACTTGCTGCACCCGCTGCATGTACACGTAACCAGAATTGCGACAGGTGTCCCAGCCGGCAGCGACATCGAGTACGCGGATGAGGTGACGATGGCCCGCGCGCTTGAGGGACGGCGGGACGTCTAGTCTCCCCCTTAGATTCTTCGGGGCGTCTGAGACCTCGAGCCGGCTTCTACTGTGACGCTTCGGCACCGAGACTCTTCGCACACTGATCCACAAAGTCTGCTTCGTCCTGCAGCGCCTTGCCCACCAACTGGATCTGCGCATCGGCTTCCTGATAACGGCGTTCTTCGATGGCCTCGCGCACGCCAGGCAGAGTCTTGGCGCCGTAGCCGGTGTACCAGCCGGGAGCGTAGAGCAGATGCTGCATCCAAGGGCGCCGCGGCAAGCCCTGCGCGTTGGTCAGCTTGCGTTCAGCCTGCGCAAGTTGCTGGTTGAGCGGCTTCAGCTTGTCGGCGGACAAGGGGTGAGCACGGAAGCTTGCGAGCGCGGTTGTGTAGCGTTCCGAGGCCCGGGTCAAGGCGTCGAGTCCGTTGTCGAGGGGCGCGAAGTTCAAGTAAGGCGGAACCTCTAGCGCGGGAGGCGGCACGCTGACGTGATGCGGATCAGCTGCGAGTTTGTAGACGCCCTCATCGAGATTCTTCATGCGAGCCTCGGCCTCTTCTCGTCCTGCTTTCGCAAGTGTCTTCACTTCGGTTACATATTTCTTGACCGTGTCGGCGAGCCCGGCAAAGTCGTAGGGTAACAGATCGGCGTCAGCCATCCGCATCACCGCGAGGTTGCCGGTCTGCGCAAGCGCGCGGCCATAGACGAACGTCGTGTCAGAGAAATGGGTGTACCAGTAGAAATCGTCGTAGATGGAGTGATAGATACCAGCCGGATCTTCGCCCTGAAAGCCTATGTTCACCGAAGCGATGCCGAGGTGATCGAGGAAGGCGGTGTAATCGGAGCCTGATCCGAGCGCGCCCAGGCGGAGATTGGCGCGGCTCCGAGCGTCTGCCCGAACATCGGCTGAGTCGTCGAGCAACTCAGCGGCCTGCGCACGCTTCCACACGGTTGCATTCGTCTCAGGGTCGGTTACATCCTGGGCCACGCCGTTGATGAGCGACTCCAGCGAATGGGATCCATCGGCGGATAGAAAGCCGCGATCGTTGCCGTCGGAGTTGATGTAGACGGCCGCATGCTGCCGAAGTTCGTCGGCGTGTTGCTCTGCCCATTCGGTAGAGCCGAGCAGCATGGGCTCTTCTCCATCCCACGAGGTGAAGATGATCGTGCGTTTCGGCTTCCAACCTTGCTTGGCAAGTTCTCCGAGCGAGCGCGCCTCTTCGAGCAGAGCAATCTGACCGGAGATGGGATCTTCCGCGCCGTTGACCCAGCCGTCATGATGGTTGCCGCGAATGACCCAGAGGTCGGGTTCTTCGCTGCCACGCATGGTGGCGATCACGTCGTAAACCGGCTTGATGTCCCAATTGAAGGCGAGCTGTAGATGCACCTTGGCTGCGCCTGGACCCAGGTGGTAGGTGATTGGCAGACCGCCGCGGAAACTGTCAGGCGCAACCGGACCTTCGATGGCGGAAAGCAGTGGCTGCGCATCACCGTACGATATGGGGAGCACCGGGATTTTGGAGATGGTGGTGGCCTCTTCGCGCTTGAGGCGTTTCGCCTCGGCGGTAGCTCCAACTCCTGGAGTCAACGGATCCCCGGGATACTGCGGCATATCGAGAACGCTGCCGCGCTGTACACCCTGCTCCGGCCGCATAGGGCCAGCCGGGAAGACGGTCTGATCGGCGTAGCCATCGTCGGCGGGATCGGAGTAGATAATGCAGCCGAGCGCGCCGTGTTCTGCCGCAAGCTTGGGCTTGATCCCTCGCCACACCTTGCCATAGCGGGCAATCGCAATTGCGCCTTTGACGGAGACGCCGTTGCGCGCGAGTAGTTCATAGTCTTCCACTCGCCCGTAGTTCACGTAGACGAGCGGCGCAGTTACATCGCCGTCTGGCGAATAGGCATTGTAGGTTGGCAGCTGCTCGTCTTTCTGATTGGACGTAGGATCAACTGCGACCGCCGGCTCCTGCAGCTTGGCCGTGAACCGGTTCGGCGCTACCATCTCGAGCAGACGCAGCTTGGGCGTGGGAAACAGCACCTGAAACGTCTCAATGTGTGCGTCCCAACCCCAGGCCTTGTATTGGCTCAGAATCCAATCAGCGTTTTCTTTGTCGTATGGCGAGCCTACGTGATGCGGGTGCGCAGCCAATCGTTCCATGGCAGCTCGCATGCGCTGCGGATCGGGAATGGCCTTGACCTTCTGCTCCCAGTCGCGTTCCGTTTGCGCACTCTGCGGGGTGAAGCCGAGCAGTTGGGAGGGGGTCGCCTCCTGGGCCACAAGCGAAGTGGCGAGCGCCACGAGAATGGAAGCTGCGTAGAGTCGACGCACCAGCACCTCTTATGAACAACGTGTGATCGGCTTACGATAACAGAAGCGGCGGGCTGCATTTGTCTGAGCGCGATGAGCACCCGCAGGCTTGTGGGTGCTTCACTCGATGTTGTCCCCAACGCTGAGCCGCATGCTGGTGAAGTCGATGGTGTAGGAGCGGAACTGCTGAAGCAAACCCTGACCGAGGTTGCCGAAGAGATGGTCGAGCGGATCGAGTCCACGATCCTCGGTCAGAACCGGCACATTGGCGAGGGTGGCCTTTGCCGCTCCCAGTCCGAGTTCTATCTTCGGTAGGCGATAGACAGCCATCTCGCGTGAACCTCCACCGCCACCAAACGTCGTCTTCGACGTTTGCAGGGAGGCAAACTGGCTGCGAAATTGGCGATAGAACTGGGCAGTCAATTCCGCCGAACTGGAGCCGGTGTCAAAGCCGAAGAGCAGTTCCCTGCCGTCGACGCTGGCGGCGATCAATGGCGTCAGCTCATCGACATAAAGGCTTGTGGAACGATTTGAGGGCAGGCTTTCAGGACTGACGACCATTTGCATACCGGTGACGGTGAAACTGCCCAGTGCGGCGAGTACGGGAAATCCGAGGATGCCTTGAATCTGGTAGTGCTTCTCAGGGCCCAGATGTATGTCGAGGTCCTTGTCTTCGATTACCAGCGCGACCACATCGTGAATGATCGCGTCTCCGAAGTGAATTTCGGGAATGATGGTGGTGGAGAGAGGGACCTCCGCCCCGGTAGCGCCGGCCTGTGTACACGCACGCCCCTTCGAGATGCTGAGCCCAAGCCGTTTGGCGGTGCTGCGCGGAATGGTTGAGATATTCGCGCCGGTGTCGAAGATCCAATGCTCTTGCGTTAAGCCGATCTGCAGCGGCACATCGAGGTCGCCGATAGCATCCCGCTGCAGCGTCACCGTGAAATTGCGCATCCCCGATACGGTCTGGGGTGGCGCATCGCCCAGCAGCGCGAACGTATGCAGGTTGTCCTCGATGGACGACTTCTCGGCGGCCTTCAACTGCGTGGAGAAATGCTTCAGCAAGTCCAGGGAGACCGAAACTGCCTCAGCATAACTACCGATTTTGAAGTTATCTACTGCGAGCGCGCTTAGCGCGACGGCAGCGCGGCGAGGCTGAGTCTTGCGAAGACTGGGGATCGTCTTGTGGAGCGCAGCGATGCATTGTGTAACGCGGTTGCGGCGATCATCGAGGATAGCTTCGAAATAGGCACGTTCGACGGCTGGGATCTGAGCGCCGGGGAGTCGAACTTCCAGTTCTCGGTAGCGCTTCCCTTCAATCAGCCGGTCAAGGTCGGCAGCCGAGGCGGGTGGGCGATCGTTGCCTGAATGCTGATCATCAACCTGCTGAACGCCTGCCGGCGGACTGACTGAGCGCGGACCGGCCGCTGCCGACGCCGCGCTCTGAGCGAAGCCGAGGAGACAACTCGCACTTGCGAGCAGGACAGCAATTGCGAGCAGCGGAAGCCTACGGTGCATTCCCAGATCGTATCTGATGCATCGAGCCTGTTCTTACAATGAGGGCGAAGTTATCGGGTTCACAGGCAAAACAGAAGCGCCTGCCGAAGCAGACGCTTTGTACGAAATGCGGTGTGAACTGCCGAGACGATCGGGTCAGCTTCGCAGGCGGGCTAACAGATCTTGTGGATGAACCGGCTTGGCTAGAATTTCAAATTCGTGGCCATGGACACGCGCGCGATCCAGCAGGTCAGCAGTTGCCGCCTGGCCAGAGAACAACAGGATCTTGCACGAAGGCAGCATCTCGCGAATCTTGATGGCGGCATCAATTCCATTGAGGTCCGTCATGATCACGTCGCTGATCAGCATGTCCGGCTGCAGGGTTTTCGCGGTTTCTACAGCCTTCTCGCCGCTGTACACCGCTGTTGCTTCAAATCCGCTTTGGTTGAGGATAATCGCCAGTGTGTCTGCTATGACACGTTCGTCATCGGCCACCAGCACCTTCGGTTTCGCCTGGGTTTCGGGCATTCGCTCCTTCTCACCGCTTCTATTCAATCCAGACTATCGCAACTGTCCGAGGTGCATGTTTCTCGGATGTACGAGACCTGGTGGTTGGCCGGAAATCTGTAAAGAACCTGCCGGAATATGATGATACGCTTCAGGGAACAGGATGCCTTCATCTCCCAGCAATCCTACAAACTTACACTAAGCTTTGACTTTAGCTGATTTCCTCGGTTCGGAGAAGTTTCGCCGTCGCGAGGTGGTTGAAAATCTTTTTGACTCCTTTTTTTCAGGTGAGACTTGCCGATGGCCGAACCAATCATTCGCGCGCAGCAGGTAGAAAAATTTTACGCCCAACCCAGCGAGAACCGCATCCAGGTGATTGCCCCGACGGATCTGGAGATCGTCGCTGGCGAGATCGTCGCATTGCTGGGCCCCTCCGGATCGGGTAAATCAACGTTGCTACGTATGCTGGCTGGCTTGTCCAAGCCTTCCGGCGGCGAAGTTTTCTGGCACGAGAAACCAATCTCAAGCGTGACTATCAACGTCTCGATCGTGTTCCAGAGCTTTGCGCTGTTCCCATGGTTGACGGTGCTGGAAAACGTTGAAGCGCCGCTGAAGGCGAGGGGCATGAACGCGACCAGTCGCCGCGATCGCAGCATGAAAATTCTCGATACCGTGGGCCTAGACGGGTTCCAGGCGGCGTATCCGAAGGAGCTTTCGGGCGGCATGCGGCAGCGCGTAGGTTTTGCGCGGGCCCTGGTCGTGGAGCCTGAGGTCTTGTTCATGGACGAGCCGTTCTCCGCGCTCGACGTGCTGACGGCAGAAAATCTTCGCAGCGAACTGCTTGAGTTGTGGCACAAGAAGACGATTCCGACCAAGTCGATTTTTATAGTCACGCACAACATCGAAGAGGCGGTATTGCTGGCGGATCGCATCATCGTGCTGGGACGAAACCCCGGGCACATCCGCACCGACTTCAAGGTGACGTTGCCGCATCCGCGGGTGCGCAAAGCGGCTGTCTTCACTTCGCTGGTGGACTACATCTACAAGGTCCTGACGCGGCCGGATGTTCCCCTGGCCGCGGATTCACAGCATCAGCATCCAGCCGGTCGTGAAGTGCGCGATCAGCGGCAGATGCACTATGAAACGCTGCCTCATGCGCGGCCCGGCGGCATTGCAGGTTTGTTGGAGTTGCTGATCGATCATCAAGGCCGCGATGATATTTACCGCCTCGCGGATGACCTTGCGTTCGAGATCGACGACCTGCTGCCGATCGTGGATGCTGCCCAGTTGCTGGACTTTCTGCGCATCGAAGAGGGCGACGCGGTCATCACGCCTGCCGGTCGCGAGTATGCCGAGTCAGAAATTCTGAAGCAAAAGATGCTGTTCCGCCAAGCGGCAGTGGAGCATGTGCTGCTGTTGCGGCAGATCACGCGCGCGCTTAAGAACAAATCCGATCACACAATACCCGAAGAATTTTTTCTCGACATGCTGGATGAGCAGTTCAGCGAAGACGAAACTCAGCGGCAGTTGGAGACCGCGGTGAACTGGGGCCGCTACGCGGAGTTGTTCGACTTTGACGCGTCGCGGCGGCGGTTTGTGCTGCCGGCCGAGGAAGAGACACCGCAGACGGTGAGCGAAGGGGAGGCGGAATGAGCGACCGCTACACGCTCGCGCGCACCCAGGTGCTGGAGCGGACCTGGCCGTTCTTCCTCGACCTGAGTGTAGCCGCCACTGGGCTGGCCGCCTTCTACGCGGTGCTCTTCATCGCGCACGGATGGTTCGGCCACCCGGTACCCTCGGTCGAGATTTCTCATTCCGCACGAATGCTGCCGCTGTATGCGTTCTATTCGATCGTGCGCATCTTCGGCGCCTACCTGCTGAGCCTGTTCTTTGCAGTCGGCTACGGATACGTGGCTGCGTACAATCCGCGCGTCGAAGCCTGGATGATCGCGGCGCTCGATATTCTTCAGTCGATTCCGGTGCTGAGTTTTCTGCCTGGTGTCATGCTCGCGATGGTGTCGCTCTTTCCCACGCGGCAGTTGGGCGTGGAACTCGGCGCGATTCTGCTCATCTTTACCGGCCAGGTGTGGAACATGGCGTTCAGCTTCTACTCCTCGCTTAAGAGCATGCCGCGCGAGTTGCGAGAGGCGGCGGATGTGTACCGCTTCTCCGCATGGCAGCGATTCTGGCAACTCGAGCTTCCCTTCTCAGCGATCGGGCTGGTATGGAATTCGATGGTATCGGTGGCGGGCGGCTGGTTCTTCCTGACAGCGTGCGAAATGTTCGTTCTCGGGGATCGGGATTTCCGGCTCGCCGGGCTCGGCTCGTATATGCAGACGGCTGCCAGCACGGGCGATACGCGGGCGATGATCTTCGGGCTGATCACGGTCTTACTGATTATCGTGTTGACCGATCAACTCGTCTGGCGACCGATTATCGCGTGGTCCGACAAGTTCAAGTTTGAGAATGTGGAGACCAGCGAGCGGCCACGCTCGCCGATTCTGTATGCGCTGCGGCACTCCAACCTGCTGGGAATTTTGCAGCAGCGGACACTGGCTCCGCTGAGCGAGCGCATCTATGCGGGGCTGGCGCATTCGCACGAGAAGAAGCAGAAGCGTACCGCACCACGGCGGCAGATGAAAGGACTCTCAAGGGTAGTGACCGTGGTGGTGGCGGTAACGGCCGTGGTAGGCGTGGCGATTGCTGCTTATCATGCGCTTGAGTTGCTGCGTCTAATTCACCGGCAAGAGCTGGTGCAGTTGCTGAAGGGCGCGGGAGCGACGTTCCTGCGGGTAAACATCGCGCTGCTGATTGCGGCGGCGTGGACGATTCCGGTTGGGGTGGCAATCGGGTTTCAGCCGCGCCTGGCGCGCATTGCGCAACCCATCGCCCAGATCGCTGCTTCGTTTCCGGCGACGGTCCTGTTCCCGATCATCATCCTCGGACTTTTTCGTCTTCACATCGGCTTCGGTGCCGGTTCGATTGCGCTGATGCTGCTTGGCACGCAGTGGTACATCCTGTTCAACGTGATTGCGGGCGCGATGGCGATTCCCTCGGATCTGCGCGAAGTCTCGAGCTTGTTTCACTTCAACCGGCTGCAGCGATGGACCACGGTGATTCTGCCGGGGATTTTCCCTTACTTGCTCACCGGCATGGTGACGGCTTCGGGTGGGGCGTGGAACGCTTCGATCATCGCCGAGTATTTCCATCTGAAAGATCAGACGCTGCACACGGTTGGGTTGGGAGAGCAGATCAGCGCAGCCAGCGACTCGGGAAACTTCCCGATCCTGCTGCTGGCCACGATCATCATGGCGCTGATGGTGGTGACGATCAACCGACTGGTCTGGCGGAGACTGTTCCGGCTGGCGGAGACGCGCTATCGGCTCGAAGCCTGAGCCATCCTTCAGTCCTCTCCGGTTTTCCGAATTGATATTGGCCGCACACTGCGTCACATTAAGTGGCGCCTGTGCGGCTAAAGTTCGGCGTAACGTAGGTGGGAGTCCTCGCCGCCTCATGCGCGGGGAGCAACACTTCGCCTCCCATTTGCCTCTGACTACTTGAATTTCATCCCAGAGAACCTAAAGGTAAGAAAGTTTTTATGCCCAGCACGCTACTTCCAGGGAAGCCCTATCCGCTCGGTGCCAAGTGGGACGGTACCGGAGTGAATTTTGCCCTGTATTCGGAAAATGCAACCGCGGTAGAACTTTGCCTCTTTTCGCCTGATGGCGAACAACAGAATCGTATCCAGCTCAAAGAGACCACCGCATTCGTCTGGCATGGATACCTGCCGGGTATCTCGCCTGGGCAGGCGTATGGATATCGGGTCCATGGTCCATGGGAACCGGAGCGGGGCATGCGGTTCAATCCAGCCAAGCTGCTGGTGGATCCCTATGCGCAGGCGGTGAGCGGCTATGTGGATTGGTCGCAGCCGATCTTTCCCTACCAATTTGGCGGCCCGGATGCCGATCTGCATCGGGACGATCGTGACAGCGCCGCGGGTGTGCCTAAATGCATCGTGGTGAACCCTTACTTCGATTGGGAACAGGATCGTCCGCTTCGCACTCCGCTTGCAGACTCGATCATCTATGAAACACATGTTCGCGGCTTCAGCCAGATGAATCCCGACGTGCCAGAGAATCTACGCGGCACGTATGCGGGCCTGGCGTCTCCTGCGAGCCTGCGTCACTTAAAGCGGCTGGGAGTGACAGCCGTGGAGTTGTTGCCGGTGCATCACTTCATCAACGACAGCCTGCTGGTCGACAAGGGCCTGACCAACTACTGGGGCTATAACACGCTTGCCTATCTGAGCCCCGCCGGCCGCTTCAGTTCAAACGGCGATACCGGAAACCAGGTGGCCGAATTCAAGGCGATGGTGAAGACGCTGCACCGTGAAGGCATCGAGGTCATTCTCGACGTGGTGTACAACCACACCGCGGAGGGCAATCAGCTCGGCCCGATGTTGAGCATGCGCGGCATCGATAACACGACGTATTACCGGCTGGTCGCGGACAATCCGCGCTACTACATGGATTACACCGGCACGGGGAACACGCTGAACGTGCGGCACCCGCAGGTGCTGAAGCTGATCATGGATTCGCTGCGCTACTGGGTCACCGAGATGCACGTGGACGGATTTCGCTTTGACCTGGCCGCGACGCTCGCGCGGGAACTGCACGATGTGGACCGGCTCAGCGGCTTCTTCGACATCATTCACCAGGATCCGACGCTTGCGGATGTGAAGCTGATCGCCGAACCCTGGGACGTAGGTGAAGGCGGCTACCAGGTTGGCAACTTCCCGGTGCTGTGGGCGGAGTGGAACGGCAAGTATCGCGACACGGTGCGCCGATTCTGGAAGGGTGATGAGGGCCAACTCAACGATCTCGGCTACCGCATCACGGGCTCGAGCGATCTGTATAAACACGACGGACGCCGCCCGTATGCGAGCATCAACTTCATCACCGCGCACGACGGCTTCACCCTTCGCGACCTCGTCAGTTACAACGACAAGCACAACGAGGCGAACGGGGAAAACAACCAGGATGGTGCGAACGATAACCAGTCGTGGAACATGGGCGCGGAAGGACCAACCGACAATCCTGAGATCATTCACGCACGCGAACGGCAGATGCGGAATTTTCTGGCAACGCTCTTCTTGTCGCAGGGCGTTCCAATGCTTTCTGGCGGCGACGAAATCGGCCGCACGCAGGGAGGCAATAACAACGCTTACTGCCAGGACAACGAGATCAGCTGGTACGACTGGACGCAGACGCCGGAAAAAGAGTCGCTGCTGGAGTTCACCGCCAAGCTGATCTCGCTGCGCAAAAATCACCCGAATCTGCACCGAAGCAAGTTTTTTCAGGACCGCACCATTCACAACACGGTAAGCCGCGACATCGCGTGGTACGGCACTGACGGTCAGGAACTCAGCGCAGGAGCATGGAACGCCTCGTGGATAAAGACGTTTGGGCTGATGCTGAACGGACAAACGCTGAATGTCTGCGACCAGCTTGGCCACGATGTGACCGACGATTCGTTCCTGCTGCTGGTAAATGCGTATCATGAGCCGGTCAACTTTGAATTGCCGCCGGCCCCGGAAGGTGGCCGCTGGAAGTCTATTCTGAACACCGATGACCTCGTGGCTCCGTTTAAAGTGTCGGCAGTGCGCAAGCGGCTCAAGATCGAGGGTCGCAGCATTCGCTTACTCTGTGAACGCCGCCCACAGGAGCCGAGCCTTACGGCATAATCGTTGTGGCTTGCAAACAAGGTTCTGTCTGACCAGCAGCGATTCCGGAGACAGAACCTTTCTTTGCGTATTCTGTGTGGTAGGAGCAAAGCGTGAGCGAACCGATTCGCGTCGGAGTGGTGGGTTTCGGTCTGGCGGGCCGGGTGTTTCATGCAGCGGTGGTTCACGCGACACCTGGCCTTGAACTCGCATGCATCGTGCAGCGCAGCGGGAACGAAGCCGCGGAGACTTATCCCCAGGTGCGCATCGCACGTTCTCTCGACGAACTGTTGTCCGACCCGAGCATTACGCTGGTGGTGGTAGCCACACCGAACGACACCCACTTTGATCTTGCGCGGCAGTGTCTCCTAGCCAATCGCGCTGTCGTCATCGACAAGCCCTTCACCGTTACTTCAGAAGAGGCTGCTGAACTGATTCGACTGGCACGACAGCGGGAGCTGTTGCTCACGGCCTACCAGAGCCGCCGATGGGATGGCGACTTCAAGACGGTTCGTGACCTGCTCGCTTCCGAGCAGCTTGGCAGGCTGGTGACGTTTGAATCCCACTTCGATCGTTTTCGTCAGCAACCCAAACCCGGTGCTTGGCGCGAAAGCACACGTCTCGGTGGCGGCATCCTGTTCGACCTCGGATCGCACTTGATCGATCAGGCGCTGCGATTGTTCGGCCTGCCGCAGAGCCTGTACGCCGATGTTCGCACCGAGCGCGAGGGATTTGTAACCGACGATGCATTTGATCTGGAGCTGAGCTATCCGAGGCTCAGAGTTTGGCTGCGCTCGACCATGAGCGCATTGGCTGCGGGCCCGCGATTTACGGCCCACGGCACTGCAGGCAGCTTTGTGAAGTACGGCATCGATCCGCAGGAGGACGCCATCAAGCGCGGGGAGATGATTGGTTCCCCGCGTTGGGGAGAGGATGCCGAGAGCGATTGGGGCACGCTCAAGCTGGCGACCGGAGAGGCCCGCCGAGTACCGACACAACCTGGAGATTACCGCGAACTTTATGCCAATGTCCGCGATGCGCTACTGGGAAGAGCGGCTCTGGAAGTGCGGCCAGAAGATGCCTGGCGCACGGCACGAATGATTGAACTGGCCCGCGAGAGCAGTGCCCAAGGCAGGAGATTGCTTGTGGACTTTGGGCCGGAGCCCTAGAAGTAGAGAGCCGGGGCAGCCGTTGCAAGCACTGCCCCAGGCCTCTTGTATCCGCTACAGCGCGACAGTTACGGCCTTCACCTCGGTGTAGTTGTTCAACACCTCGGCTCCCATTTCGCGTCCCCATCCCGATTGCTTATAACCACCGAACGGCAGCGACGCGTCGAAGACGTTGTGGCAGTTCACCCATACTGTGCCGGAGCGGATGCGCCGAGCCATCTTGTGGGCGGTCGAGATGTTGGTGGTCCAGACGCCGGCGGCAAGGCCGTAGACCGTGTTGTTGGCGAAGCGGGCGATCTCGTCAAGGTCGTCATCAGAGAAGCGTTGCGCGCACACCACCGGTCCGAAGATTTCTTCTCGGACCACCTGCATTTCGGGCTTGGTATCAACCAGCACCGTTGGTCGTACGAAGTAGCCGCGGTCGCCTTCGCGCTTGCCTCCTGCCGCAGCCTTCGCGCCCTCTCGGAATCCGGATTCAAGAAAACCTGTTACGCGGCTAAGCTGTTCATCGGAAACCAGTGGCCCCATCTCGGTCTGCGGATCGAGACCGCTGCCGACGCGGATCTTGCTCGCAATGCCGGCGACGCCTTCGACCACCTGGTCGTAAACGCGTTCGTGGACGAAGAGGCGCGAACCGGCGCTGCAGCATTGGCCGTGATTGAAGAAGATGGCCGAGGCTGTTCCTGCAATGGCGCGATCGAGGTCCGCATCGGGGAAGACGATGACGGGCGACTTACCGCCGAGCTCAAGCGTAACTTTCTTCAAGTTGCCGGTGGCCGCTTGCGCGATCAGCTTGCCCACTTCGGTGGAACCGGTGAACGCAACTTTATCGACCAGAGGATGAGCCGCTAGAGGTGCGCCTGCTGCTTCACCATACCCGGTGAGAACGTTGACCACGCCTTCAGGGAATCCAGCTTCGTGAATCAGCTCAGCAAGACGTAATCCCGAGAGCGGCGTTTGTTCCGCAAGCTTGAGAATGACGGTGCAACCCGCAGCCAGCGCGGGGCCCAGCTTCCATGCCGCCATCAGTAGCGGGAAGTTCCAGGGAATGATTTGCGCCACGACGCCGACGGGCTCACGGAGGGTGTAACTGAGATATTCGCCCGCGTTTGAGATCGGGATGGTCGAGCCCACCATCTTGGTGCACCATCCGCCCATGTAGCGGAAGAGATCGACGGCAAGTGGAACATCGGCGACCCGGGCGACGGCGACCGGCTTCCCATTGTCGATAGATTCGAGTTCGGCAAACTCTTCAAGATTTGTTTCGAGCAGATCGGCGAGCTTCCACAGCAGCTTGCTGCGCTGGGAGGCTGACATGCGCGGCCACGCACCAGAGTCGAAGGCTTTGCGAGCGGCGGCGACGGCCAGTTCCACATCGGCATTCTCGGCCTCAGGAACCTGCGCGATCACGTCACCAGTCGCCGGGTTGTAGACCGGAAACGTCTTTCCGGATTGAGCTTTGACAAACTTGCCACCGATAAACATACGGTGATCCTGAGACACAAAGTCGGCGGCTTTGGAATGAAGTCGAGTATCGACGGATACAGTAGCCATAGAACCTCCGGCCCACCGGCTCAGACGAAAACTCAGGGGTTTGAGCAAGGCCGGTTGGCGCCGCTAACGACGATACACCGTGGGATGCGCAACGGGAAAGTGGCCTGGAGAGAGGGTCGGGGAGATCTAGCCAGTACATCTACATGCAGCCTTTGGCCGTTCAGCATATTGAACATATCGCGAGGGAGGCGGCCCTATCCCGCCTCGGAACCTGTCTCCGTTTCCGGTTGCAGGGGAAGCCAAAAAGTGAAGGTCGCACCCTCACCGATCTTGCTCTGGACGCGGATGCCGCCGTGAAGCGCGCGCAGGATCGCGTGTGCAATCGCCAGCCCCATGCCGGTGCCCAGGACACGATGACGATGCCGCTGGCCTCGGAAAAATTTGTCGAAGACGAACGGCTGCTCGCTCTCCTCAATGCCCGGTCCACGATCGGTCACGCTTACCTGCAATTCTTGGTCGGCGATGCGTGCGGTCAAGGTAATCGGCGATCCCGCTGGAGAATACTTCGCGGCATTCTCAATCAGGTGACGAAGCACGCGTCTAACCAGTTCCCTGTCCATCGGCACGGACGGCATGTCTTCGGGAATGTCGCGAACCACCTCGCGGCGGCGCAGAAGCGACCGGCAATCTTCGAGAACGAGGTCGACGATCTCGCTTAAAGGCTGCGGAGTCAGGTTCACCTGCACACTGGCTGAGTCGAGTTGCGCCATCTCCACGGCCTGACCAATCAGGCCATTCAGCCGCGAACTCTCCTCGTCAAGCACGGTATACATTTCATGCCGCTCAGATTCGGCGAGCGAGGCCTGGCTGATCAAGCTCGTGATGGCGACGCGGATGGCCGTGAGCGGTGTGCGGAGCTCGTGAGTAACAGAGTCAAGCAGCGCGGCGCGAAGCCTCTCGCTTTCGCGTGCCGCCTCGGCGCGGCTCGAACGCTCGATCGCTGAAGCCCGTTCCAGCGCAATGGCTAGCAGCCCAGCGATCGCTTCATAGATTCCGTCGGAGTATTCGCCTTCTGTCATGGCGAGTGCGCCCGCGGATCGCATGCCGAGAGTCAGCGGCACGATACGAATTCCGCTGACCGGCGAGGAACTGGAGGTGTAAGGAATCGTCGCAAGCCCGAGTTCCTCGAGCGGCAGCAATTCGTTATCAGGGTCGGAGTAATACGCGGCCGTTTTCTCGCGAAGATACAGCGCTACAGCGCGTAAGCGAAAGATGCTCGCGATGAGCGCGGGCGAGTGGCGTTGAAGCGACTGAACGTCTTCCTGCAGCAGTAGCTGCTGGCTTAATTCATAGAGGCGCTCGACCTCGGTTCGGCGGGCTTCGGACAACTCAGCCTGGCGGCGTTCGCTCTCTGAGAGATGACTCACAAGTACGCTGGCACACAGCAGTGCACCAAAGGTGACCCAATTTTGCGGGTCTGACACGGTGAAGGTGCCGAGCGGCGGCAGGAAAAAATAGTTGTAAAGCCCGGCGCAGAGGATGGAGAGATAGACAGAATAGGCCAGCCGCCAGCGCGTCGCTACGATAAGCACCAGCACCAGGAAGGTGAGCGCCACGGTGGTTTGATTGGCATGCACGACGAGCCGGTAAAGAGCGACAACGAGCAATGCCGTGGCGGTTACGACACTGTAGCGCAGGATGCGCGTGGCGAGGCTTGAAGGCGGATTTCTCAGGATGGCCACGGCCTGATGATACGCGCCCAGCCGGCGAGCTAAGATCTACTCATCAAACCCAGTGATGTATCGTAAAGCTCGTAGGAGTCTGCTTTTATGGCGGAGCGAGTGCTGGTGATCGACGACGAGGCGCAGATTACGCGGGTTCTACGCACCTCGTTCGCGAATCAAGGATACGACGTGCGGATTGCCAACGATCCGCAGGAGGCCCTGCGCGTTTTTGATGAATGGGCACCCGACCTTGTGATTACCGACTTGATGATGCCCGGCGTCTCGGGCACCGACGTGTGCCGCGCCATTCGACGGAAAGGCAACACCCCAATCATTGTGTTGTCTGTTCGCGACCAGGAACGCGCCAAGGTGGAGGCGCTCGATGCGGGTGCAGACGATTACGTCACCAAGCCATTCGGCATTCAGGAACTGTTGGCGCGCGTGCGGGCACATTTGCGGCGGGCTCCGGAGCGATCCAACGACACTGCCATTGAGATCGGCGATTTCGTTGTGGATCCCGCGGCGCATTCGGTTATGGTTTCGGGACGCTCGGTCCATCTCACGCCGACTGAGTTCGACCTGCTGCTCTACTTCGCTCGAAACCCGGGAAAGGTACTGACGCATCGTGCGCTGCTCACCGCAGTGTGGGGCTCGCAGTCCGCGCAACAGCCCGAATACCTGAGAGTGTTCGTTGGGCAGTTACGGCGCAAACTCGAAGGCGATGCGCCTAAAGAATACCTGCAAACTGAACCCTGGGTTGGGTACCGCTTCATCCCCGAAGGCCTGCCTGAGTAAGTCCTAGCCAGCTTTATACATTCTTTATCTGTTCCTTATGGGCGCCTTACTGCGCCTGGCTTCTACTAGCTAAGGCGTGATAAGTGCGCGCTGCGGGCCTCTGGTCCCGCACGTCCTCACGCTTAAAGGAGCCCATGCAATGCAGGATCTCTTGACACTGGTCTTCACGATCGTCTTCTTCGTGGTTGCGCTGCTATACGTGCAGGCATGCGAAAGGTTGAGGTAATTCACCATGGACGTGACGACGATCTTGGTAGTGGTTCTCACCGTTTTGCTGATGGGGTACCTGGTGTTGACCCTGTTACGCCCGGAGAAATTCTGAAATGACCTGGAACGGATGGCTGCAGTTCGCAATCTTCTTTGGCGCGCTGATCCTCCTTATGCGCCCGCTTGGCCTGTATATGGCGAAGGTGCTTGAGGGGCAACGCACCTTTCTCGATCCGGTGTTGCGCCCAGTCGAAGGCCTGATCTACCGGGTGAGCGGCGTAGACGCGAAGAAGGAGATGCCGTGGCGGGAATATACGGTCGCCATGCTGATCTTCAGTTTTGTATCCATGCTGATGACATATTTAATCGAACGCATTCAGCATGCTCTGCCGTTAAATCCGCAACACCTTGCAGGAGTTGCCCCTGACCTCGCATGGAATACGGCGGCGTCCTTTACTACCAACACCAACTGGCAGGCGTATACGCCCGAATCTACGATGAGCTACCTGACGCAGATGCTCGGGCTGGCTTACCACAACTTTAGTTCGGCGGCGGTGGGTATTGCGGTAGCTATCGCGCTGGTACGCGGCATCGCGCGCAAGCAGTCACCGACCATCGGCAACTTCTGGGTGGATTTCACGCGTACGACATTGTGGGTGCTGCTGCCGATCTGCCTCATCCTTGCTCCTGTACTGATCGAGCAAGGCGTAGTGCAGAATCTCAAGCCGTACACAGTGGCGGCGCCACTCGAGACACCGGCGCAGGCCCAGACCATCGCACAAGGTCCGATCGCTTCGCAGGAAGCCATCAAGATGCTGGGTACGAATGGTGGTGGATTTCTGAACGCCAACAGCGCGCATCCCTTCGAGAATCCGACACCGCTGAGCAACTTTCTCGAGATGCTGGCGATGATGCTGATCCCTGCGGCGCTGACAGTCACGCTAGGCAAGATGACCGGTTCGCCTGGGCATGGGTGGGCCGTATTCGCAACCATGGCCGTTCTATTTGTCGCGGGCTTCGCCATGGTGTATTGGGCCGAGTCTAAGCCACACCCACTGCTGCATACCGTCGACCAGCACGCATCGGCTATCTCGCCGGGCGGGAATATGGAGGGCAAAGAGGTTCGCTTCGGCATCTCGCAGTCTGCGCTGTTTGCCACCGCAACGACCGATGAAAGCTGCGGCGCGGTCAACTCCATGCATGACTCCTTCACTCCCATCGGCGGGTTGGTGCTGCTGTCAAACATCATGCTTGGTGAATTGGTATTCGGCGGCGTTGGTTCGGGGCTCTACGCAATTCTGATCTATGTCGTGCTGGCCGTATTCATTGCAGGACTGATGGTTGGACGAACGCCGGAGTACCTGGGCAAAAAAATTGAGAGCTACGACATCAAGATGGCCATGCTCTATGTGCTCATCTTTCCGGTCGTGGTGCTGGTGCTTACTGCTATCTCGGTGCTTTCGCCGCAGATGGGGCTGAGCAGTTTGAATAACGCGGGACCACATGGCTTTACCGAGATTCTCTATGCGTTCACTTCCGGCGCGGGGAACAACGGCTCTGCATTCGCGGGACTGAATGCGAATACCCACTGGTACAACTACAGCCTTGGTTTCGACATGCTGATCGGACGATTGCTGATGATGGTGCCGATGCTGGCACTCGCTGGCAATCTCGCGCAGAAGAAGAGCGTTCCGCCTTCGCCCGGCACGTTCCCGGTGAATACTGCACTGTTCACGGTCTTGCTCATCGGCGTAATTCTCATCGTGGGTGCGCTTACCTTCTTCCCGGCCTTAAGCCTGGGTCCGATCCTGGAACACTTACTGCTGCGCGCTGGTTAGCTCTTCTAGAGAAAGGAAGACAACATGGCTGCTGAAAAACAAAGTCTCTGGAACCCTGCCATTCTTCGCCAGGCTTTTGCGGGCGCGTTCACTAAGCTGAACCCGCGCCTGATGGTGAAGAACCCCGTGATGTTCGTAGTGGAGGTGGGGAGCGTACTGACTTCGGCTCTCTTCGTTCAGGACTGGAGTCATCATCGGGCGGGGCTCGGCTTCAACCTGCAAATCACGCTGTGGCTCTGGTTCACAGTGCTGTTCGCCAACTTCGCAGAAGCAATGGCTGAGGGTCGCGGCAAGGCACAGGCGGATACACTGCGTAAGGCGAAGGGCGAAACGACCGCGTATCGACTGCGCCCGGACGGTTCGACCGAGGCAGTTTCCAGCGCGCAGCTTCGCACCGGCGACATCATTCGCGTGGAAGCTGGGCAGTATATCGCTGGAGACGGCGAGGTGATCGAGGGCGTCGCATCGGTGGACGAGTCGGCCATCACTGGCGAATCGGCTCCGGTGATTCGCGAAGCAGGCGGAGATCGCTCCGCCGTCACGGGCGGCACTAAGGTGCTGTCGGACTGGATCGCAATCCGCATCACGTCCAATCCCGGAGAGACGTTTCTCGACCGAATGATCGCGCTCGTCGAAGGGGCTGAGCGGAAGAAGACTCCGAACGAGATTGCGCTCAGCATTCTGCTCTCCGGTCTAACCATTATCTTTCTGCTCGCGGTCGCAACCTTGCAGCCGTTTGCGATCTACTCGCACGCGCCGCAGACGGTGTTTGTGCTGGTTTCGCTGCTGGTGTGCCTGATTCCAACAACCATTGGCGGTCTGCTCTCCGCGATCGGAATTGCAGGCATGGACCGCCTGGTGCAGTACAACGTGCTGGCCATGTCGGGCCGCGCAGTAGAGGCGGCGGGTGACGTGAATACGCTGCTTCTCGATAAGACCGGAACGATCACCCTTGGCAATCGGCAAGCGACCGAGTTCTTCCCTGCCCCGGGCATTGCCGCAGAGCGATTGGCAGACATCGCGCAACTGGCATCCTTTTCTGATGAAACGCCGGAGGGGCGGTCGATTGTCGTCCTGGCGAAAGAGAAGTACAACCTCCGCGGTCGCGACCTGAGCGGCATGCAGGCGGAGTTCGTTCCATTCAGCGCGCAGACCCGCATGTCGGGGGTGAACCTCCCAGGCAGCGTCATTCGCAAAGGCTCTGCCGACGCCATCGCGAAGCACCTGGAGCACAAAGGCTCGAGCCTTTCGCGCAAGGTCATCGACAAGGTGGAGGAGATTGCGCGCATGGGGGGCACTCCGCTCGTGGTCGCAGAAAACAATGAAGCACTCGGCGTGGTGTATCTAAAAGACATTGTGAAGGGCGGACTCAAGGACCGCCTCGCGCGACTTCGGTCCATGGGCATTCGCACCATCATGATCACCGGTGATAACCCTCTGACCGCGGCAGTGATCGCGCGTGAGGCGGGTGTCGACGACTTCCTGGCCGAGGCGAAACCGAAGGACAAGATGGATCTCATTCGTCAGGAACAGGCCAAGGGCAAACTGGTTGCTATGACCGGCGACGGCACCAACGACGCACCGGCTCTGGCGCAGGCCGATGTGGGCGTAGCGATGAATTCAGGAACGCAAGCCGCTAAAGAGGCTGGCAACATGGTCGACCTCGACTCCAATCCGACCAAGCTGATCGAGATTGTCGAGATAGGAAAGCAACTCCTGATGACACGCGGTGCGCTGACCACGTTCTCAATCGCCAACGATGTCGCCAAATACTTCGCGATCATTCCCGCCATGTTCGCCGGCGTCTTCCCGGTGCTGAATGCGTTGAACATCATGCATCTGCGAACACCCCACTCCGCGATTCTTTCGGCGGTGGTCTTTAACGCACTGATCATCATTGCGCTGGTGCCGCTGGCGCTCAAAGGTGTGAAGTACGAGCCGAAGTCCGCGCAGGCTCTGCTTCGCCGCAACCTGCTGATCTATGGAGTCGGCGGCGTGATTGTGCCGTTCGTCGGTATCAAGCTGATCGATGTAGTGCTCACCGGCCTTCACCTGGCCTGAGGAACAAAGCTATGTTACGAAATGCTCTGAGTGTCTCGATTCGATTTACCCTAGTTACCGCAATCTTGCTGGGCTTGGCGTACCCGCTAGTGATCACCGGCCTCGCGCACCTGACGATGAGCAACAAGGCGGATGGACAACTGATCGTGCGAGACGGCAAGATTATCGGCTCTCGATTGCTGGGGCAAGCCTTCATCAGCGACAAGTACTTTCACAGCCGCCCTTCGGCTGCGGGCAACAGCTACGATGCGACTGCTTCGGGCGGTTCCAACTTCGCGCTTTCCAATCAGAAGTTGGTTACGCGCATTCAAGGCGACGTAGCTAACGCCAGCAAAGACAATCCCGGAACACCGGTGCCGATCGATATGGTGACGACCTCGGGGTCTGGGCTTGACCCGGACATCTCACCCGCCGCAGCACTCTTCCAGGTAGGCCGAGTGGCCCGCACGCGCAAACTATCAGAAGAAGACGTGCGCAACCTGGTCAGCCAACATATACAGCGGCGTCAGCTAGGATGGCTCGGCGAGCCGCGGGTCAATGTTTTGGAATTGAATTTAGCCTTAGACGATCTGACGAATCCCGGCCAGTAGATCAAATTCGCTACAAGCCGCGGCTAGATCTGGCTAAGTCGTGGCTGGACGAGTCTCGTCCGCGGCTGGTCTTGTTACAGCAGGCTTGGCTGGCGCAGGTACCGGAGTTAGCGGCGCCACGGGTGGCACACGGGCGACGATGGGCTGCGCACCGTCGGCAGGGCGGCGCTCTGCCGCGGAGGAAGCTAGCACGACCGTAGAGATGGCATGCTTGAAAACCAGTTGATCCTGATTCCCGTTCTCTACCAGTACCGAATATTTATCGAACGAGCGAATGCGCCCGAAGACGCGCACGCCATTCACGAGATAAATAATGAGTTGTGACTTATCCTTGCGTAATGCATTGAAGTAAGTATCCTGGACGTTTTGCGCCGTCTTGCTCTCCATAACGCCAATCCCTTCAGCGGGCCTCCCTATCGTGCGAGCCCAAGTTTTCAATGGGAAATCTACTTTCCGCCGTGCTCAAGTAGGCACCAGGCTTGGCTTTCTGTCAAGGACTTACAGATAGACAAACAACTTAGAAGGTAGCGGGTCTTCGCTGCTTGCCGTGCGCTGCCATTTCGAGGCGTCCCGTAGCCTTTTACGCCATCTTGACAACGATTGCTTCTGCTGGCTGCAGGCCTGTCTCGCCAGCAACGGATTCTCCCTCTCGCTCTCGCCGGGTATCGAGCACAATCGTTCCGTCGGGCACCTGGATTTGACGCGGCTCATGCGTCATGTTGAGAAACATGTGGAATGTCTCTGGAGGTAACTGGCGCTCGTACGCCAATACCCCATCGTGAGCGGAAACATTTGTGATAGCGCCGTAGGTCAGCGCGCGGCTCGATTGCCGGAGAGCGATCAAGCTACGGTAAAGATGCACCATGGAGTCGCGCTGCCCTTCGAATGCGCTCACATTGCTGGTGGCGTGGTCTGGGGCAAGAGGGAGCCACGGCTTGCCGGTCGTGAACCCTGCTGATTCGGAGCCATCCCAAGGCATTGGCGAGCGTTCGGGGTCGCGACCCAGACCGAGGCCGGGCTCATTCTTCTCCGCGGGATCCTGCACCTCGCCGGCAGGCACAGCCACGTCGCGCATACCGATCTCTTCGCCGTAGTAGATGGTCGGCGTACCACGCAGCGTGAGCAACAGGACTGCAGCGACCCTGGCCTGGGCATCGCCCACGCGGCTCGCAATGCGCGACTTGTCGTGATTGCCGAGCACCCAGTTGGGCCACGCGCCGATGGGCAGCGCCGCCTCATAGTCGCGAATGATGTCCGCAATGGCTGAAGGACTCCACGCTGAATCGATGAGTTGGAAGTTGAAGGGAAGCTGTGCGCCCTTCAGATCAGGGCCGTAGTACGTGACCAACTGCGCGATAGGCAGGTAGATTTCGCCGATCAAAACCCGGTCGAAAAATTGATCGAGTACAGAACGCATCTCCGCGACAATGGCGTGCACTTCGGGCCGGTTCGCTGTGTAGAACGGGATCAGGCGGCCATGCGAAGACTCACCCGCGTGATAGCCAGGATTAGGCGGATTATCGCGAAACTGATCGTCCTTGATCAACAGCCAGAGAACATCGACACGAAAGCCATCGACCCCACGTTTCATCCAGAAGCGCAGCACATCGAACATCGCTGCTTTGACTTCCGGATTTCTCCAGTTGAGGTCAGGCTGCTGCTTGAGAAAGGAGTGGTAGTAGTACTGGCCGGCGGCCTCGTCCCATTCCCAGCCAGATCCACCGAAGTGGCTCAACCAGTTGTTCGGTGGTCCGCCGCCCGGGGCAGGATCGCGCCACAAATACCAATCGCGCTTGGGATTCTGGCGCGACGAGCGGCTCTCCAGAAACCAAGGATGCTGTTCCGAGGTGTGGTTGGGAACAAAGTCAAGGATGACTTTCAGGCCGCGACCGTGAGCGTCGCCAATCAAGCGGTCGAAGTCGTCCATCGTGCCGAACATCGGATCGATGCCGCAGTAATCCGACACATCGTAGCCGAAATCGGCCATGGGCGAGGGGTAGATGGGAGAGATCCAGACAGCGTTGACGCCAAGGCTTTCGACGTAGCTCAGCCTGCTGCGTATGCCGGCAAGATCGCCGATACCATCTCCGTTAGTGTCCTGAAAAGAACGCGGATAGACCTGGTAGATAATTCCGCGCTGCCACCAATTCCCTTCCTGCAATGGAGCCCTCCCTCGCATCTCACCTGTGTCACAAACAACCATCAGCTTTTTCACTTGGATGCGGAACGGGAGCGGCGATTGATCAACGATCTCTGGTACAAGAACGCAGTCATCTATTGTCTGTCGGTCAGCTCATTCATGGACGCCAACGGCGATGGCGTAGGGGACTTTCAAGGCCTGCTGCGACGGTTGGATTATCTGCAGGGCCTCGGAGTGACGGTAATCTGGCTGATGCCGTTTCAACCTTCCCCCTTTCTCGATGACGGCTACGACATCGCCGACTACTACGGAGTCGATCCGCGCTATGGAACGCTGGGCGATTTCGTCGAGTTCACCCACGGATGCCAGCAGCGAGGTCTGCGCGTGCTCATCGACCTGGTGGTGAACCATACTTCCGATCAGCACCCGTGGTTTCAGGCTGCCCGGCGCGATCCCCAATCCAAATACCGCGACTGGTATGTATGGTCGCCTAAGAAGCCGAAGGACGCAGATTCCGGCATCGTCTTCCCCGGTGTCCAGAAGTCGACTTGGACGCGGGATGAGATCGCAAAGGCCTGGTACTTTCATCGCTTCTATGAATTTCAGCCCGACCTCAACACCTCCAACCCTGAGGTGCAGGCAGAAATTTTGAAGATCATGGGATTCTGGCTGCAGCTTGGCGTTTCGGGTTTCCGCATGGATGCCGTTCCCTTCGTGATCAGCGAAAAGGGGGCAGATCTGAAGCACCCCAAAGAGCAATACGACATGCTGCGCGAATTCAGCCAGTTCCTCAACTGGCGCGAGGGCGAGGCCATTGTGTTGGCCGAGGCTAACGTGCTGCCGAAGACTGACCTGGAATACTTTGGCAAGGCAGGCGAGCGGCTGCAGATGATGTTCAACTTCGCCGTGAATCAGCATCTCTTTCACGCGATGGCCTCGGCGGACAATCGACCGCTCATCAAGACTCTGAAGGCGACCAAGGCGCGCCCAGCCACGGCGCAGTGGGGACAGTTTCTTCGCAACCACGACGAGCTGGATCTGGGGCGGCTTACCGATGAGCAGCGGCAGGAGGTGTTTGCCGCCTTCGGACCGGAACCCGAGATGCAGCTCTACGATCGCGGCATCCGTCGCAGGCTCGCTCCCATGTTGCAGGGCGATCGCCGCCGGCTGGAGTTGGCCTACAGCCTCATGATGACCCTGCCGGGAACACCCGTGATCCGCTACGGCGACGAGATCGGCATGGGTGACGACCTGAAGCTGCCTGAACGCAACTGTGCGCGAACTCCGATGCAGTGGTCGACCGAACCGCATGGCGGCTTCACCAAGAGCGACAAGCCGCTGCTGCCGGTGATCTCCGGTGGGCCTTACGGCTTCGAACATGTGAACGTGGCGGTGCAGCACCGCGATCCGAACTCATTCCTGAATTGGACGGAACGGATGATCCGCATGCGGAAGGAGACTCCCGAGATCGGCTGGGGCGACTTCACTGTAATCGCGACGGGAACGCCGAAGGTGCTGGCGCTGCGCTATGACTGGCGAAATAATTCAGTGCTGGTGGTTCACAACCTCAGCGGGGAGCCGCGCGAGACGTGGGTGGATCCAGGAGTCGAAGGCGAGGATGGCGATTGTCTCGTGAACTTGCTTGGGGATGACCACAGTAATCGCACCGACTCCGGCAAACACTGCATCCTGCTGGAGCCGTATGGCTATCGCTGGTTCCGCGTGGGCGGCCTCGACTACATCCTCAAGCGAAGTACGGTCTAGCCGGGGCGGCTGAGGTGAAGACTTCCGGCGTGGGCGCGGCCGATTGAACCGCGCCGCCCGCCTGAAGTCCCGACCTTAGTAGGAGGCGCTTGCCGCTCGTGCAGGCGTGTATGAAGGCGTGCGAATAATATCTGTCTGGCCCTCTTCGAGCACGTGGATCGCTCTGGTCAGCCCAGCCCTGCGAGCCTCGGCCAGCAGCCGTTCGACCGGTTCCCCAACGGGCTCCTGCGATAACCGAAAGGTCCCATAATGCATGGGGATCATGCGGCCGGCGCCCAGATCGATGAAGGCTTGAAGCGCTTCTTCGGGGCTGGTGTGCACGCTGCGGTAGTTGTCCGGTCGATATGCGCCGATAGGCAACAGGGCGACGTCGGGAGCGAGCTTTCGGCCGATCTGGACAAAGCCATTGAAGTACGCCGTGTCGCCGGAGTGGTAGACGGAGTGGCCGGCGCCCCGGATGACATATCCGCCAAAGCCGCGGTGGGTGTCTTTGAAGTAGCGGGCGCCCCAGTGCTTGCAGGGAGTCATCGTGAGTTCCAGGCCAGCTACCTGCGCGGATTGCCACCACTCCAGCGAGACGATCTGCTCAAATCCCAAATCGGCGACCAGGTCCTGAACACCCCAGGGTACGACCACGATCGGCGTCCGGCCGCTGGTGGCGCGCGTGTGCTGCACGATTCTCCGCAGGGAGGGCCGGTTCAGATGGTCCATATGCGCGTGCGAGAGCAGCACGACATCGATTGGCGGCAGGCTGCGCAGCTTGATGCCCGGGCGGCGCAGACGGCGCAGAACGACCAGCCGTTGCGCAAAAACAGGATCGACCAGCAGGTTCTTACCCGCGATCTGGATCAGAAAGGAGGAGTGGCCGATGAAGGTGATGCCTAGTTCGTTGGCAGAGACCAGAACCGGGCGGCCCGATTCGCCCTCCATACGGCGAAAGGCAGACTCGCCAACCAAAGACCCGAGGGATTGAAGCTTCTTGACCGAAAAAGTGCGCCGAGTGCGGCTGTTGCTCATAAGTGGCCTAACAAATAGATGCTTTCCCTGAGTCGGAAGTCGCGGTTCTAGAACCGTCAGCTTACGATTTGCCCTATCATCGTGCTCACACGATATTCGACAGGAACAGGACCTCTTTGTGAACATTTTGCTAACCGTAGTGGAGACTCGGGTACTGGGCTGCCTGATTGAGAAGGAAGTGACAACCCCGGATTATTACCCGCTGTCGATCAACGCACTGATCAATGCCTGCAACCAGAAATCCAGCCGCGATCCGGTGATGGAGCTGGATGAGGATGCGGTACGGCAGGGGCTGCATGGCTTGCAGGACAAGGGACTGGTCCGGGCCACGATGGACAGCCGGGTCTCAAAATACGAGCACCTGTTTCAGGAGAAGTTCAACTTCGGGCGGAAAGAGATTGCGGTTCTGGATCTGCTCTTTTTGCGGGGGCCGCAGACTCCGGGTGAGCTGCGCAGCCGGACCGAGCGGCTGTACCGATTTGATGAACTGAGCGATGTGCAGACCACGCTGCAGCGTCTGATTGAGCGGGATCCGCCGCTGGTGAAGGTGCTGCCGCGCCAGCCCGGCACCAAGGAATTGCGCTACGCACACCTGTTTTCAGGAAATGTAGAGCTGCCGGACGCTCCGGCAGCGGGTGTGTGGACGCCTTCAGGCGAAGAGACGGCCCAATTGTCGGAACGTATGACATTGCTGGAACAGCAGATAGGCGCACTGCAGCAGGAAGTCGCCGAATTGAAAAAGCAGTTAGCAATCGAAAATCGGGTTCAGCCGCAATAGCGGTTATTGTGATGGGGTGAACAGAGGCCCAGGGGCATGCCCCGAAAGTTGTAGCTCAGGGTTCGCCGTAGAGACGTATTCTGATTTCGTTCTACCACGGTGTTTAGTTTCCGAGAGGGCGTACATCCCCGGTAGTTCAAACAGGAATCTTTCTTTGTGTTCCCTACTAGCGATACTGCCTTGGCTCTCGCTGGTGCCCAGAAGTTGACCGGATCTCCCCCGATTGGCGGCTGTTTCGACCTGTTGTGCCATCCCTAATGAAAATCATGAGACCGTACATCGGCTGCGCTGACTTGCAGCGGATGGACAGATGTCGCTTTCACTGAGATCACATTCGTTTCGTTCTGCAAGACTCCTTCGACCAGAAGAAATTTCCCATAGGTCACAAGTGCGCGGTTCTGTTCGTAGAGATCCGGCTGAATAATCGCGTTTGAAATGCCACTCTCGTCCTCGATGCTGAGGAAGACAAAGCCGCTCGCGGTTCCAGGACGCTGGCGGGCGATCACGCAGCCAGCAATGCGCGCCTTGCATCCGTCGGTGAGTCGCTGGAGATCGAGCGCCCGCGTGATGCCCATGGTGTTGAGGCGATCGCGATGATAGGCCATCGGATGCTTGCCGACGGTGAGGCCGGTGCCGCGAAAATCGGCGACCAGCCGCTCTTCAGTGGTCATCTGCAGCAGGGGTGACTGGCCGCTCCGCTCGTTCTTCTCTTTAGCGGAATGGAACAGCGAGCCGGGATTGCGTCCGGCGTGTTCAGCCTGCCAGAGGGCGTCGCGGCGATGAATCTTTTCGCCCAGAGAGTTCAGTGCGCCGATCTGCGCCAGCGCAACCAGTTCATGCTTGCGCAGCTCTGGAACACGGCGAGCGAGATCGTAGACCGATTCGTAATCGCCGCGCGCACGTTCTTCCACGATGGCCTGGCCGGGCTGCAGTCGAAGTCCGCGTGCATAGTTCAGCCCCATACGCAGGGCTAACCGCTCCCCGCCTGCGCGGATCTGGTCGGCAGGCAGCGGCTCCAGGGTGCAGAGCCACTGAGAAGCGAGCACATCAATGGGTTTCACCTTCAGGCCGTGCCGCTGGGCGTCTTTCACGATGGTGGCCGGGGAATAAAATCCCATAGGCTGGTTGTTGAGTAAGGCGCAGGTGAACGCGGCCAGGTAATACTCCTTTAGATAGGCGCTGGCATACGCGATCAGAGCAAAGCTGGCAGCATGAGACTCGGGAAATCCATAGAGGGCAAACGCGCTGATGGACTGGATAATCTCCTCCTGCGCATGAGAGTCCACGCGGTTGGCCGTCATTCCCTGGCGAAGCTTCACTTCCAGTTCGCGCATCTTGGCCTGAGAACGTCGCATGCCAATGGCGCGCCGCAGTTCTTCGGCTTCGCCACCGGTGAAGTTGGCAATCACCATCGCGATGCGAATCAACTGTTCCTGAAACAGGGGAATGCCGAGCGTGCGCTCAAGGACAGGAACCAGCAGCGGATGCGGATAACTCACCGCCTGCTTTTTCTGCCGCCGCTGCATGTACGGGTTCATCATCTTGCCCACGATCGGACCGGGGCGAATGATGGCAACCTGCACCACCAGGTCGTAGAACTTCTCCGGATGATTGCGCGGCAATGCGGACATCTGCGCACGGCTCTCTACCTGAAACATGCCCACGGTGTCGGCATTCTGCAACGTTCTATATACATCGGCGGATTGAGGAAGCTGTGCGTAATCGAGTGTCTCGCGATAGTGTGCGGGGACTAACTCGAGGCAATCTTTCAGGACCGCCATCATGCCCAGGCCGAGCAGATCGACCTTGATGATCTTCATGTCGGAGCAATCTTCTTTATCCCACTGCACGACGACACGTCCGGGCATGGATGCGGGTTCCAGCGGGACTACCGAATTGAGCTGGCCCTGGCAGATAACCATGCCGCCCGAGTGCTGCCCCAGATGCCGGGGGATATCCTGCATGCGAAAGCAAATCTCAAGATACTTGGTGATGCGGGGATGCTTCAGGTCCATGCCGGCTGTGCGGAAGCTTTGTTCCAGGGTGTCGTTTGGGCCTTTCCACTCCCATGAACCTACAAGCCCGGTGAGCCGGTTCAAGGTATCAGCGTCAAAACCGAGCGCCTTGCCTGCCTCGCGCGAAGCTGACCTGCCGCGATAGGTGATGACGTTGGCTGTCATGGCCGCGCCTAATTCTCCATACCGCTGATACACATATTGAATGGCGCGTTCGCGATCGTCGCCGCTGGGCAGATCGAGATCGATGTCGGGCCACTCGCCACGTTCTTCAGAAAGAAAGCGTTCGAAGAGCAACTTCATGCCGACTGGGTCGACGGCAGTAATGCCGAGCGCATAACAAACGACGCTGTTTGCGGCCGATCCACGGCCCTGCACCAGCATGCCTTCGTGACCACAGAACTGCACGATATCCCACACTATGAGGAAGTACCCCGCCAGGCCGAGTTGCTTGATGAGCCGCACTTCCCTTTCGGCCTGTTTGCTGGCACGCGCGTAGAGATCCGCATTCCGCTTGGGTTGGTAACGAAGGCGCACACCTTCTTCCACGCGCTTGGCAAGAAAGGAATCCATCGTCTCGTTCTCGGGTACGGGATACGCGGGAAACTGATACCCCAGGTCATCTAACTCAAAACTAAGTCGCGAGGAAAGCCACTGGGTGTTCTCGATAGCTTCGGGCAGATCCCAGAACAGCTCGCTCATCTCGCGTGCGGAGCGCAGATGTCGTTCCGCATTCAACGCAAGCAGGCGGCCGGCGGTGTCGAGGGTTGACTTATTGCGAATGCAGGTGAGCACGTCGAGTAACTCTCGGTCGTAGCCGGTCGCATAACTCACCCCATTGGTCGCCACGAATGGCAGCCGATACGAACGGGCGAGATCCAGGGCAATGCGGTTACGCCACTCTTCTTCGCGATCGAAATGGCGCTGTAACTCGACATACACATTTTCGCGACCGAAGAGATAGAGCAGCCGCTCGATCTCTCTGCGTGCTTCCGCAGCGCCGCCGCGAGCGATCGCCGCCGACAAGGGGCCTTCCTCGCCGCCTGTAAGGCAGATGAGCCCTTCGCTGTGCTCTTCCACTTCGTCGATGTGGGCTGCGCCTTCAGCTTTCTTGCCCTCGCGCAACTTATAACTCGTGATCAGGCGGCATAGGTTTTGATAGCCGGTGCGAGAAGTAGCAAGAACGGGCAAACGTACGGGCTCCTTCGGAATCTGGTGTGGCAGATAGGCTGACGGCCGTAGTCGCTCACCCACATCGCCGACCGCGATCTCGGCGCCGATGTGCGCACGCACTCCGATCTTCTTGCCCGAGGTATGAAAGCGTGGCGCGCCATAGACTCCGTTGCGATCGAGCAGCGCCATGGCCGGCATCTCGAGTTCGGCAGCACGCGCCATCAGCGCCTCCGGCAAAGAGGCGCCCTCGAGAAAGCTGAAAGCGCTGCGGGCATGAAGTTCGATATATCGGGATTTCAAAGCCTGCCACCTAGTCGTAAATTCCCTGCATGTACCAGCAGTTCGAAGCGGGATCGTGAGCGATGCGGCTGATCATTCTCGTCTGACCCGCAAGTTCAACATCCCATTCTTCGCGGCACCAGCAACTTTCCGACCACCACTCTCCGCTGCTTCGCCATGGCCCGGCAGAGTGAATAACGTTGTAGTAGGAGCCTTCAAAGGTAAGGCCAGCGGGTTTCTGCGCATGGATGGTTACGTGAATAGCCTGCGGCGGGCGGCAGACGCGCAGCACCGCAGGCACAGGCGAGGGTGCAGTTGCGGCTTGCTGCCGCGGCGCGGGAGGCGCGAACGCGGACACACGAAACGCTTCCGGTCGATGCGAATCCAGAAGTTCGGGGGCACCAACTCGGTTCTCGCCCAGCAGCTTTCGCAAGCGGGCCAGCAACACTTCCAGCCGGCCCGGCTCGGGCGCCTGGGGCAAAAATAATCCATGCTGTGCACGATGCGGGCGAGCGGACTCCACGCGCACACCAACCGCAACAACGGCTGCTTGCGGGGGATGCGTTTCCAGATCCAGCTGTACCAGCTTCAACAATGTACGCGCTTCCTGCGAAGGCAGCGCCGGACGAACGACACGCGAATGGAGCAGGGCGCGGCCCTCTTTTTTGGAATCGAGCGTGAGCGTAACCTGCACCGAGGCGATCGCCAGCGCTCGCTGCTGTACGCGCATCAGCAAGGAATCGAGCATGCGCGCCAGTAAAAATAGCAGCGGCTCTAATTCCTCCACCGGGTATTCCAACTCCATGGTCTCAACCAGCTCGGAGCGGAAGTCCGCCTCGACAGGAACCAGCAGATGCGGCTGCTCCCCACGGGCCATTGCGCGCAGACGCTTACCTTGTTGACCGATGCGGGCGATCAGTTCTCGTTCAGGAAGCGCGGCCAGATCGGCGCAGTTACGAATTCCCCATAGTTTGAAGGTCTCGCTCATTTCCGTAGATAGGTCGAGAACTTCGAGCAGCAGCGGGCCCAATACATCTGCCTCCGCTCCGGGCGCGAGCAGCGTGATGCCGCTGCAGCCGCGGGCCGCGCAAACGGCTGCATGAAAGTTCGCTGAGACCGCGATGTGAACACGCAGTCCATGATCGAGAGCTTTGCCGCGGGCGGCGTGCGCCAGTTGCCGCGGATCACCAAACAAGCTTTGGGTCCCTCGAATATCGAGCACTACGGTACCGCCGGGCTCCTCGGTGTATTCCTGAGGAACCACTTCGATGCGCGGAGAGAAAGTAGCGGCGCATTCGAGTAACACGTTTTGTGCGGAGGCTTCTTCTGCAAGCGAGCGGCGATGCAGACGCAGGCCCTGAAACGACTCTGCCTGCAGGCGGCTCATGCCCACGGCCACACCGCGTTCGCGGGCCTGGGCATTGAGCGCAAAGATGGTTTCAAGCGGCGGTTCTCCGGCAAGAATCGCAATCGCTAGCGGGTGTAGTTCCGGGCGCAGCCGCGATGCAGCCTGCACGGCAAAATCCGGAGCATGCAAGCAGGCGTACATCATCGCACCCATGGTGAACGACCGGCCCAGGAGACGCTGCCGGGTGCTTTTTTGCGCAGAGGAGAGACTTCGTTTTCCCCGCGCTTGCGGTCGAGAGACACGCGGTATTCCACGCCTTGAAAGAGCGCCGTTTCTAACGAGGCGGACCAGGTTTGCTGCGCCTGTTCGCAATGCAGCACCACCGACGCGCAACTCTTAGCGCAGGAAGTCTGCGTGAGCAAAATCAACGCAGCTTGTGCCTGTTCCGCGGCTAAGCGAAAGCGATACCAGGTAGCCAACGGAACGCGCAGCGCATCTTCCGCGGCAATGTTTCCCATGTCGAGAACCAGCAGGCTGAACCCACCAGCCTGCAGCAGCAGGTCGGTTGCCTTGAGCACGTATTCCAATCTTGCCCAAGGCCTGTCGGCTTTCGCGGACGGGAATGTTCGCGGCGCCGAGAATGGCGGCGTATCGCGCGCAGTCAGATCGACAGCAGGCTTGAGCACGGAGTCGCCACGCCGCGAAGGCAGACGATCGGTGGCCACCTGCTCCTGCTTGCGACGATGCGGCTGGGCTTCCGCGCAGCGCGGAGTCATATCCGCCAACGGCCGATTGGGTGCGCCGGGAGTGCCGATTCGCTTATCGCGCAGCAAGCCGCCTTCTCCGCGAAACAATTGTGACACGGCGTGATCCATGTTGCGGACCTCGCTGCGCGGGTGCATCGAGTTGCCATAGGTCGGCGTGGAATCGACTTTTTGCAGCGGGCGTCTCAGCTGCCCCTTGGGTGCGTGCGAGACGGAAGAAGCTGAACCTCCGCCGCGCACCCAGAGCAGTCGTTCCATGTCCACACCGCACGCCGCTGCCGACTGTGGATCGAGCGCATCATCCACATCCATCCAGGTGCAGGCGGCTCCGTGTTGCGTGAGGCGAGCGAGGGTGGAGAGGGCCAGTGCGGTTCTTCCAGTGGAGGCCAGGCCGACAACTTCGCTTATCGCGCCGCGAGGAAATCCTCCCTCGAGAAGTGCATCGATTGCAGCAATTCCTGTAGGAAACAGCTCGACAGCGGGACGCAGGCGCGGGGATAAGGCGCCCGGAACCCGCTTGGAAAGGGCGCCTTCTATTTCGAGTTTGAGTGCGGCGGCGGAACGTAGCATGGGCGAGAAAGGAGGCGGACGTATTCGCTTTTTGTTCGCCTTGTCATGCTTACTGTCGCCCGCCAGGTCCCTGATGTCAACCTGTGGAAAATGCCCGTTCTAAGTCTTTGAAAATGCGGTTCAGGCAGCTTTCAGCTGCGCAAGGTAGAGGGCTACCTGCTTAAGATCCTCGATGAACATGGCGGTTTCCTGAGCCCGGACGAGGTCATCCGGAGCCCGCAAAATGGATGACGGATGGACCGTAGCCATGAAATGGGGGCCGGTGCCGAGGTCGATCAGTTCGCCGCGCCGCTGGGTCACGCGAAAGGATTTGCCGAGCAGAGATTGAGCGGCGGTCGCGCCCAGACACACCACCACCATGGGCTGAACGGCTTCCACTTCCGCATCGAACCAGGGGCGGCAGGCAGCTACTTCCATGGCATTCGGCTTTTTGTGAAGTCGAACCTTTCCACGAGGTTCCCATTTGAAGTGCTTGACAACGTTGGTGATATAGACCTGAGTGCGGTCGATGGCTGCCTGTTCCAGGCAACGATCAAGCAGCCGACCCGCGGGACCGACAAAGGGCCGGCCTTCGCGATCTTCTCGGTCCCCCGGTTGTTCCCCAACCATCAGGATTTCAGCTCCACGACGACCCTCGCCAAAGACAGCCTGGGTGCCAACGAGGTATAGATCACAACCTTTGCATTCCTGAACAGCCTCGCGCAGGACATTCAAGTTCCGTTCCTTAGGAACGAACGGTTCAGCAGAAGTTTTCGGGACCTTTGATTTCATATCCATTTCTGATGCTCTCTATCCATTCAGGGCTACTTGCCGGGGGTAGTGGGCAGTGGGGTAACAGGTACGCGGAGGGCGCTCACAAATCGCGGAAACATCTCAAAGGCTGCGACCACGGCTGTCAGTTCGATCATCTCCTGGTCAGTGAAATGCGCCTTGGTAGCCGCATAGACCTGATCGTCGATGGCGTGAGCGGAGGCATGCAGGCGATCCGCATAACGCAGCCCGGCTCGCTCCCGCTCGGTGAAGGGCGCGCTGTCGTAGCTATGCAGGCCTTCGATCTGGGCGTCGGACGCGCCTCGTATGCGGGCGAGATAGGTGTGCGCCGAGACGCAGTATTCGCAGTCATTCAGATAAGCGACACGGGTGGCGATCAACTCCTTATAGCAGGCCGGTAGCGCGCCCTCTGACATGAGAGGTTTGAGCAAGGCTGCGAACCCAAGGGCGAGTTGGGGCACATGCGCCACGGTTTTGAACATGTAAGGGATGACCCCCCGGTCTTCGAGGAGCTTGTCATAGAGGGGGTACAACTCAGGGGAAACCTGCTCCCGCTCCAACATTGCTATCCGTCCTTCGTGCATGCTTTTCTCCAGATGTGAACTGTAAATTGCAGCCATACATCTCCGCTGTAAACGAGCCTTTGGATCCCAGCGGAGGCTCGGCTCCCGGGAGCAGACGCGGCATTGGCGATCCGGAGACATCAGTGATACAAGTGAATCTCCAAAGATTGCTGACTGCTTACTCTCCCTGGGAGAGGCATTTCTTGATTAGACGATTGGCGATACGCTTTTGCTGAAAGGTCCGGGCATGGCATACGAACTTCCTCTGACTCCCCTTGTTCTCGTTGATGGGTCCATTGAAACGCCGAATGTCCTCAGCCATGTGCCCTTTACGGTGGGCCGGTTGCCGGATCGGGACCTGGTGCTCTCGCATCCGTATGTCTCGCGCAAGCACGCTGAAATTTTGTTTGAAAACGGCGTGTTCATGGTGGTGGATTCCGGAAGCCGTCACGGCACCTTTGTAAACGGAACGCGGGTTCTACGCCAGCCGCTGTCGACCAACGACTCGATCCATTTCGGATCGCTGGATGGCCCGGTGTTGAGGTTTGACGTGCAGTCGGGTGCGTCGGGATCGACCATTCGGGACCTGCTGGGACAGATTCAAAACATGTCCGCTCCGAATAGCGACCTGGAGAAGCTGCGCTGGTTTCTCGAAGCCGCTCGGAAGTTGAATACGGTGGGCGCAGTGGACCAGATCCTGGTTTCGCTGGTCGAGACTACGTTGCAGCTTACCAAGGTGGAACGCGGGTACGTGTTCCTGACGAATGAAGACGGCGCGCTGGAACTGGCTGTCGGCCGCAGCAGTCAGGGCGAGTCGCTGGTAGATGACTCGACGGTTTCGCACAGCGCGATCCAGCAGGCGACGCGAACTGCCGGCGAATACATTGTGACCGACACGCTGACCGCCGAGGTTGGTGCGCGCTCCGACAGCATGGTGGCGCAGAGTATTCGAACCGTGATCTGCATTCCTCTGCGAAGGCGGCGCGATTCCAATCGCAGCACATCGCCCGCGGACGGAGCAGCGAACGGCGAGATCCTCGGAGTGCTGTACCTCGACAGCCGGCTAAGTCCCGGAAACCTGACGCAAGTGGATAATGACTTGCTGAAGACGATCGCGACCGAAGCGGCAGCGCTGATCGATAACGCGCAGCTTGCAATCGCGGAAGAGCATGCCCGTCGTTATCGCGAAGAGCTCAACATCGCGGCCAGTATTCAGCAGAATCTCTTGACGGTGCAGATCCCGGCACTCGAATTCGCGCAAATCTCGGCGCGCTCGATTCCCTGTAAAGAGATTGGCGGGGATTTCTTCGAGCTGGTCGCGGATGATCAGAGCCTGTCCCTGGTGATAGCCGATGTTTCCGGTAAGGGAGTATCCGCAGCTATTCTCGCCTCAACCTTGCAGGGGATGCTGTATTCGCAGTTGCTGGCCGGGCAGCCGCTCGAAACTATCGCAGGCGTGGTCAACCGCTACATCTGCGCCAAGGACGTCGGCAAGTACGCGACGATGGTCATTCTCAAACTGCAGCGTGACGGTGCGGTCGAATACATCAACTGCGGACACATCCACCCGCTGCTGTGTACTCCGAATGGCGTGGTCCACTTGAAAGATTCCAATCTGCCGGTGGGGCTGATTCGCGAAGCGGGATTCCAGTCAGGCAAGGCACAACTGGAGCCGGGCTCGCGCATTCTGCTGGTCACCGATGGCGTCACCGAGGCGGAGAACGCAGAGGGCGAGTTCTTCGGCGATCAGCGGCTGGAAGATGCCGCCGGATTCTGCCGCAATTTCGAAGATGTCTTCGAACGTGTGCAGCAGTTCTGCGGGTCCGCTCCGGCGACGGATGACTGCACCATGCTTGAGGTGCAGTTCCGCCCCGGGATGTAGAACCTGGGTTATATCCAGTAAGGATCATGCACGCGCATTGGTCCGTCCGCATTGCTATTTTTTGTTGCGCGAGGTCTTACCCTCAGCGATACTCGGGCGCAGTTCGTATTCCGTTCACAAATTGAACCCATTGATGCTGCGAGGGAAATCCATGCGAAAAGTGTTGTTGTTTGCGGCTATCCCGTTGTGTGCTGTTGCTCTCGCCAGGGGGCAGCAAGCGCCTGCGGACGAGGAATGTATTCACGAGGACCATCCGAAGAACATGTGCCACTGGTCGGATAAGGAAGGGGCCAAGGGCCGGGTCTGCGAACTGGATGTAGAAGCGCTTGACGAGAAAGAGAGCTGCCACTTTGAAGTGACGATTGCGCAGGATGCCGGAGATCACCCGCCTATCTGCGTGTCGAAAAGCCGCGGAGAACGGATCTCTTTTAAGTCTAGTAAGAAGCGGAAGTTTCGGGTCCGGCGACTTGTGCGGCTCAACAAGGAGACCGAAGATGGCCAGGAATGCCCGAAGCATCCCTTCAAACATCACTTCAAAGAGGAAGAGATGAACTTCACCGACTCGCAGGAGACCGATGTGGTCGACGCGGATCAGACTCCTGAAGGCTGCATGTACAAGCTTGAGGTGCAGTACTACAAGGTGGACAAGAATGCGCCCGAGGAAGTGAACGACGAAAAGCATACCCGCTGGGAGTGCCGCGATCCGCACGTCAGGGTATCGCGGTGATTTCGCGCCGTGAGACTTAGTGGAAGAAAGGGTCGTTGTGGAGCGAATCGAAATCAGGCGCGGATTTCACATCTGCGCCTGAGTACCCGCGAGTGACCGCATTGTGCAACCATGCGAGCGCGGAGGCGGGGTCACCGATGCGCGCATAGACACGAGCCGCGTAGTAAAAGACCTCGGCGTCCTCCGGGGCATATTTCACCACTTCATTCAGGCGCGATAACGCAGCAGTGCGGTTCCCGAGAGCGGCTTCTGCGTAGGCTGAGACCATGAGCGCATCGGCGTCTCTGGGATTCACGCGCAAGGCAGACTCGGCCAACTGCAGCGCGCGTTGATACTGCGCATTCGCCTGGCCCTTGCGATCTACGCTCCAGTAGTAAGCGTCGGCCAGATCCGCATAGATTGCATAGTCCTGGGGATCGAGTCGGGCGGCACGCTCAAAGGAGCTGATAGCCTCGTCGAATCTTCGCTGATGCAGGTAGACCAGTCCCAGGTCGCTATAAGCGTCCGCATGCGGGTGCAGGTCAAGCGAGGTCTTATAGGCCGAGATGGCGGGCTCAAACCTACCCTGAAAGAAATCGATGACTCCTAACCGGCGATACAGAAAGCTGTTGTTTGGAAATTGAAGAACGGCGTCCTGGAGTACCGTCTGTGCGTCGGCGTACCGGGTCTGGCGTACGATGAAGTTGGAGAGCGCATAGTAATTTGCCCAGTAATGCGGCCGCTGCTCGATGGCGCTGCGATAGACGCGTTCCGCATCCTGCGCGCGCCCGAGATGCTCATAGGCAGAGGCGAGTCCATTGAGGGCCTCGTCGCTCGAGGGGTCAAGCTGACCGGCGCGTTGAAATTCATCCGCGGCTAATTGCACCTGGCCGGTCCCGACTGCGATCTGGCCAAGGCAAATGTGAACATCGGCGGAGTTCGCGTCGAGTTGCAAAGCTTTCTCGCAGTTCTGGCGAGCGAGGGCGATCTGATCTTCATTCGCGGTCGATTTATAGATGGCCCAGTGCGCCTCACCCACGCCGGCCCAGGCGCGAGCGAACCGAGGGTCGATCTGAATAGCTCGTTCAAAGCTGCGCAGCGCACGTTCGACATTCTCAGAGTTGTCGAAGTCGCGGAGAAAGCCGATGCCCTGCAAATAGCTCTCGTAGGCAGTGCCGTTCTGCGTGCCGTGGGCGGTGAGACGTTCGCTGTCCTGCTCGCCGAGTTGCACCTCGAGCATGCCGAGCACACCTTTGACCACCTGATCTTCCAGCGCGAACGGGTCGGTCATCTTGCTGGTGACATGATCGGCTCGAAGGATGTGGCCGGTGGAGTTGACCAGCGAATAGTCGATGCGAACCAGGGGCTTGCTGGCTTGGAGGCTGCCCTCAATGACGAGGTCGGCGCCGAGTTCCTTGCGTGCCATTTCAGCCGTCGTGAGGGCATGGGCCTGTACTTCGCTGGCGGCCAGCACCTCGAGATTGTGTCCCGGCGAGACACGCGCGAGGCTGGAGGTAAGTGCTTCGCGGAGACCTTCTCCGTAGGCAGTCCAGGAGTTGTCGCCGCCCACGACCCGGAACGGGATCACCGCGACCACGTTGACGTGCTGCACGACGGGAACGTAGGCTGCCACCTGGCGGTTCGTTTCGACCGGACCCGAAGGCGAGTGACGGAGGAAGAACACGACCAGTGCAAGGACGATCAGGCCTGCGGCAATAGCGCCGGCGGCGTACAGGCGCCGCGCACCGTTCGTAGCTGCTGGAGTTACGATATGGGGTAAGCGGACGGTGCTGGCGTTGCCCACATGCAGGCTCTGCTGGCAGGCGCGAAGATCGACCAGCAGATCACGCACCGTCGCATAACGCTGATTGGGCGCACGCATCATGGTCTTGAGCAGGATGCGATTGAGCTCTTCGGGTAAGTGAAGCGCCTTCACATCGAGCGGCGGAACATCGTGGCTGAGTGTGAGATTTACGCTGTCGGCGAAGGTCTTCCCCTTGTAGGGATTTTTGCCCCCAGCCATTTCGTAGAGAACTATGCCCAGCGCGAAGATGTCGGACTGCTCCGTGGCAGGAGCTTCGCGCAGCACCTCCGGCGCCATATAGCCGGGGGTGCCTGAGAGCGTGGAATCGCCGCTGACGATACTCACAGTCTGCTGATCACGGCTGGGGGCGCTGACGATCTGCGCCAGGCCAAAGTCGAGCACCTTTACGAAATCCTGCTCAGTGACGATGATGTTTTCCGGCTTGATATCGCAATGCAACACGCCGCTCGCGTGCGCAGCCTGAATCGCATCGGCGAGTTGAATGCCCAGCGAGAAGAAGCGTTCGGCGGGCATGGGGCCGTGCAGCAAAGCCCGTAAGCTCAGGCCGGGAATGTATTCCATCACCAGCAGCAACTCGCCCTGGTGACGACATACATCGAAGACCTGCGCGATATGGGGATTGGTGATTCCGGTGGCGCGCTTGGCCTCTGTGAGCAGGCGCTCGGTCCCGGAACTGTCTAGGCGGTTCCCGCCCGCGAGGCGTTTGAGCGTCACATTCCGATGCAGGAGCAGGTCCTCTGCGAGGTAAACCTCTCCCATGCCTCCAGCACCAAGTTTGTGCTGCACCTGGTAACGCTCGGCAACCACTTCTCCGGCGGCGAGGCCTAGTTCTGTTCGCAGACCTTCTGGAGCCTCCAACGTTATGCCCTCTGCGCACGATCTCAGCCAGAGTCGTGCCTCTGGCCCGCCGGAAAATTCAGCCTGCACTTAAGAGCGGCAAGCCTACCAGCATCGGTCTTTGGGCTTGATACTACCGTGGATAGGGTGCAGGAACAACCAAGTTGAGCGGCCAGGCGGAAGAGGTATCCAATTCGCATCGGGCTCGTTCGTCAAAACCACAATCTTCCAAGGAGCCGCGCTTTACAGCAGCATTCAGTCTTCGCGCAAGAGACGCACGGGATCGATCGAGAGTGCGCGTTGCGCTGGAATCCAGGTCGCCACCAGCCCAAGCAGCGCCATCGCAGCAACCACCCCTGCCAGCACGAGAGGATCGCGCGGCGTGGCTTGATACACGATGGAGGCCAGTACTCGACTCGCCAGAATGCCGAGGACCAATCCCGCCGCTGAGCCGATCGAGAGCAGTTTGAGCGCACGGCCAAGTGCCGTCTGCAGCACCTCGGTGCGTCGCGCCCCAAGGGCCACGCGAATGCCCAGTTCCTTTAAACGTCTGCTCACGGCATAGGCGGCCATGCCGAAGATGCCGGCAATCGACAAGATGGCGCCCATCAGACCAAGCACCCCCAGCGCTAGCGTGGCCACCTTCGCTGGGAATTGCACTACCTCTAGCAGCTGGTTCCAGCTCTTGATGTCTACTGGCAAGGCGGCATCAAGACCGCGGAGATTCGCGCGCATGAGCCGCTGCAGTTGCTCGGGATCGCGGCGCGATCGAACGATGAGGTAGCTTTGCGGTTCGGCATAGAGCATGGACGGCATCAGGATCGCCGGCTCCTGATCTTCGGTCAACGATTGGTACTTGCCGTCCTCCACAATGCCCACGACTTCCAGCAAAGTTTTGTCGCCGATGCGGAAGCGCTTACCCAGCGCACCCTTGATGCTGCCAAACAGCCGCACTGCGAATTGATGGTTAGCTAGCGCCGGCACTGGCGCGCTCTTGTCGTCGCTCCAGGTGAAATCGCGACCGGCAAGCAGCATCGTTCCCGCCGCCTTGAGATATCCCGGCGACACATTGAATCGGAACGGTCGCAGCGCTACGTTCGACGCGGTCAGATCCCTCGTCTCTTCGGCGAACACCTTCTCGCGAAACGCAGCTGTGTACACGAGCGGGGGATAGTTGTTCACCAGGCCCACGGATTCGACGCCGGGAATTGCCGCCAGAGTGTCGATCATCCTGCGGTTGAATTTGGGAATCTGCGCGTTGGTGTAGCCGGCATTCGCGAGATTCACGCCGACCGTCATCACACTGTGCGGATCGAAACCGTAACTCGCATTCACGCTTCGCAGCAGGCCACGCACTGCGACCAGTGAAGCCGTGACCAGCAGCGCACAAATGGCGATCTGCACCACCAGCAGAACGTCACGCACCGTAACTTTGCGACCTACTCTGGCGGTCGAGCCCACCTTCACGACCTGGTACGGGTGGGCGTGCATGACCTGCCGAACCGGCACCACACCGAACAAGATTCCGCTAATGACCGCGAGTGCGAACGCTACCGCGTAGATGCGTGCGTCCATCGTGACTGGAATATGGATTGGCGCTCCTGCAAACGGATGCCATGTACTCAGCCGGCTCAGGAGCGGCATCCCTGCGAGCACCCCCAGCGTGCCTCCGGCAAAGGCCAGTAGCATTGCCTCGATCATCAATTGGCGCAGAATCCGACCACGCGTCGAACCGAGCGCCAGCCTCAGTGCTACCTCCCTCGCTCGGTCTGCAGCATGCGCCGCAAAGAGTCCGCCAAGGTTTGCGCACGCGGCCAACAGGATCAACCCAGCGAGCGCCATTAGCGCGGCGACGAATCCGTGCACAGGCCCGCTGAACGAGGTCAGCCCCGTGCGATCCACGACCACGTGCTTCCCTTCAAACTCCGTGGGGTACGCCTTCGCCAACTCTGTCGCGACTCTGTTCACATCGGATTCAGCCAGCTTTGGCGTCACGCCCGGCTTCAGATGTCCAAAGGTCTCAAACAGCGCCGCCGTGTTCCCTCGCTCGGTTAGCGAATTCCCGCCCAACACCTCCTGCTCGACGATCGGCAGAAAGAAATCCGGTGAGACAAACATCAAGGTCCCGCCAAAGCCCGGCGGCGTCACGCCGATTACCGTGAACGGATGCTTGTTCACGCGCACCAACCGCCCAATCACTCCGCGATCGTCATGAAAGCGCGAGTGCCAATATCCATAGCTCAGTACGAGGTAGGGTGCGCTCCCGGTCCCATGCTCCTCCGCCGCGGTGTAAAACCGGCCCAGGTACGGATGCACATCCAGCACCGCGAAGTAATTCCCTGTCGTCGCAAATCCGCTGGCCACCTGTGGATCGTTGCCTGTGTCGATCGCAGTGCCCAGCGTGAAGTTGAACGCGGCCAGGTCTTGGAAGCTGTGGTTACGATCGCGCAGATCCACGTAGTTGGGGTAAGACTGAAACCCTGGATCGGCGCCATACTCGGTGCCGTATAAGTTGCTGGCGTGCGGGACATCAATGCTATGGAACACCAGCGCATCCATCACGCCGAACACCACCGCATTGGCTCCTATCGCAAGAGCAAGCGTCACGATCGCGGCGACAGCAAATCCCGGAGACTTGCGCAGTATGCGGAATGCCAAGCGCAGGTCTCCGAAAAAGCTATCGAGGAAGTTACCGCCAAATGCCTCGTAACTCTCCTCTCGGTAGCGCTCGCGAGCCCCAAACTCTATGCGCGCTTGCCGCTCGGCTTCCGCACGGCTCAAACCAGTGCGCTCAAGATCATCGGCGCGGCAGGCAATATGTGAACGAATCTCTTCCTCGATTTCGGATGCGATGCGGGAGCGGTGAAGATATTTGGCAATCATGGATCGCGCGGTGGAAAAGAGGCTCATACTTCCTCCGGTCTTGCCGTAAGCGCAGCAGTCATAGCAGCGGCCACGCGGTTCCAGCCCTCGGTCTCTTCCTGAAACCGCTTGCGACCGGCGGGCGTGAACTCATAGAACTTTGCGCGGCGATTGTTCTCCGACGTTCCCCAATCAGCTTTCAGCAGGCCCTGACGAACCAGGCGAAAGAGCGCGGGATACAGCGCTCCTTGCTCGATGAGCAGCGCCTGCCCGGAGATCTGGTGGATGCGCAACAGGATTCCATATCCGTGCAGCGGCCCGAGGGAGACTGCTTTCAGAATGAGGAGATCGAGTGTACCGGGCAAGACCTGAACCGGTTCGGCCATGATCCCTCCTAAGCTGATTAGGAGATTGCTCCCATTCTCCTAAGCTGTCAAGGAGAAAGAAACAGAGGCAGCGATTTTTTGGTGATGCGACGTCGACGCGTTTCCCGCCGCAGATAGGCGACCGCCTACGCGATGACTGTACGATTCGGCTAGCTTGATTGTTTGAAGATGGAGAGACGTTACTCGGTGATCACGCGGTCAGCCCATTCCACGAGAGATACGAAGATGGGCGGGCTGCCGAATTTTGCGCCCCACGGATCGAGGTCGCTTTGGGCCACGGAGCGGGCGCGGCTGCAAGCACCGCACGCATAGATCTGAACGTGTCTTGCGACGATCTTTGTGAGCGTCTCTTCTAACGGCGCCCAGCCCACCGGCACGACTGCAGTGGCGACGGACTTTCGCATGAGTGAGACCGCTTCCCCGAGGAGAAATATCTGGACCGTGTGTCCAGCTTCGGAGAGAGCGAGGCCGTGCAGAAAAGGAAAAGCCGCTTTTGTTGGGTCGTCGGATCCCCAGGCACTCTTCATCATGATCTTCAGGGATTTGCGCGGGGCTTCTTCACCCCAGGCGGTCAAGCCAACCAGCGGTAACGCGATCATCTGCCGAAGAAAGGAACGCCGCGCCATGAGCACCTCGAAGATCGAGGGTGAAGTATAGCATTGCCGAAACTCCAACCAAGAAGAACGGCTCCAGCAGTGCTGGAACCTACCCGACCGATTCGACAGCTGGGCAGGAATCGACCTTATGTTTGCCGCGGAATTTGTAGCGCGCAGAAGGCGAGGCGATCGCCAACCGGCTGCTTGTCTTTGGAGTGGATGCAAGCCCTTCCTCTTAGCGGGCCGCATCCTGGCATTGAAAGTTGCGGGCGTCCTGAGTGTCACCGCTTCCGTTGTAGTGCGCGTGTTTGGGATAAGAACAAAGCGGCCGACTGCGGCCGGGGAAGGCTGTGCCCGTGGCTGTTACAGATTCAGGCGCCGTTCCCTTCTCGACCCAATCAACGACAGCCGAGAGCATGTCGAACTGATCGAGCGCAGGGCCGCCGCCGCAATGGGCCATACCAGGCACGAGGAAGATGCGGTTCCACCCAGAAACTTTGTCGAGACCGCCGCTGGCCTCGGTCAGAGATTTGTAGTAGTCGAGCGTGTCGAGCGGCGAGAACCAGGGATCGCTGTCGCCGTGGAAGAAGATCAGCTTGCCATGCTGAGAGAAGGTGGTGAGATTGGTAGACGCGGGCTCGACCAGCGGATCGGACGCATGCAGCGCGGCCTTGTCTACGTCGAGCGAAGTGGCTGTGGGGTACGGGCCGAAGAGACCGGTTTTGCCAAGCGCGAGCAGGCCCGGCACGCCGCCTTTGCTCGCGATGCCCGCGTCGTAGAGGAATCCTGGATAGACCTGAGTGCCGTAACTGTTCTTCGGCCCGCCGAAGGCCTTCTTGATGGCCGCAAGTTTTTCCGGAGCGATGCAGGCGTTTGTCTGGCTCGGTTTGCAGGCGAGCACTGCGGGATCGAAGTCGCAGCCGAGAGGGTCAGAGATCATTCCATCGGCCACACCATCTTTCGCGTCGCAGCGTTTCATGAGGCTGTCCATGAAGAGCGTGCGTTCGCTATCGCTGAGGAAGTTTTCAATCTGTGGCTTGCCGGAGGCGTCTTTGGGAGCGGCCTGGTTGTAAGCCACGGGAATCCACTGTGCGATGGCAAGGTTGGACAGGCCGGTGCGCATGGCCGGATCCCCTGAGACGATCCCGTTGAATACGGTGGGATAGCGCTGCGAAAGGATCATGCCTTCACGGCCGCCTGTCGAACAGCCGATGAAGTAGGAGTACGCTGCAGGCTTTGCATAGTAGTTCGAGAGGATCTGCTTGGCGACTCCTGCAACCTCAGCGTTGGCCAGGAACGCGAAATCGAGATAGGCCTGCTGGTCGCGCATGAAGCTGAAGTCGAACGCACCGGTTTTGGCTTTGTGCCCTGTGTCTGTGCTGGCGACCGCGAAGCCGCGTGCAAGTGCGGGCTTGTCCCCGGCGTAGTTGGAACCGGTGGGATAGGCGACGAATCCATTGCCGCCACCGCCACCTTGCATCATGAAGTCGCCGTTCCAGGCGGCCTTTTCCGGAAGTGCGAGAGCAAAGCCAATGCCGAACTCCTGGCCATCGACGCCCTGCCTGCGATGGATCACCCCATCGACTCGGCAATGTGCCGACAATGGGCCGATCGCGGGAGCGTTCGGGTAAGGCGGCGGTACCATTGTGCCGGCAGGAACGGCTGCGGCCTTGGTGATCTCAATGCCATCGATCTTGAGGCCGGAGAGAGCGGCGCAGGAATCGTTCGATTGAGCCTGCGCCGCGAAAGGCGCAAACAGCATCGCGGCTAGAAGAAGAGACGGTTTGCAGTGCATCATAAGCAGCCTTTCAATTGCAGTTGAGCTCGAGTCGGTTCACGACCATGAGGCAATCCCGCCCGCGGTTACGGCTCAATCGAGACGACGGTCACGGATCGAGGCGCGAGGGTGAGCGAGAGCTTGCCGTTTTGGACCTTCACTGCCGTGGGCTTCGGCACAACTGCATTCGGTGATTGGAAAGTGTTGATACTGTCCACCGCTCCACCGGTCAACGTTTCCGCGCTAGCTGACTTTGCGGTGATGCCCGTCAAGTCCGCATCGATGGCGACGGAACCCTCCGCATCGAGATTGGTGATCTCAAGCAACAGCTTGCCATCCGATCCCTTCGCGGCGATGGCGTCTACACGCGGCAGGCTGACGCTGCCGTGGGTGTAAGTTCCGGCGTCAAACTTGACGGGAATGAGCGTGGCGTCCTGAAACGGAACGTACATTTTGAAAACGTAGTAAGTAGGCGTCAAAACTAACTTCTCTTTATCCGTGAGCATCATCGCCTGGAGCACGTTGATCATCTGCGCGATGTTGGCCATGCGGACGCGATCGGCGTGATTGGCGAAGATGTTCAGATTGAGCGAAGCGAGGACAGCGTCACGAACGCTGTTCTGTTGAACAAGGAAGGCAGGATTGGTGCCGGCCGCAGGCGCATGCCAGGCGCCCCACTCGTCCACAGTGAGAGTGACCTTCTTGTCCGGATCATACTTATCCATCACGGCCTGCTGCTTACGCAGAAATTCTTCCATGAAGAGAGTGGATTTGAGCGCCTTGACGTACTCGTCCACTCCGAACTTCTCAGAAGGTGTCGAGGGTGGCCACCCGTTGGGCACGGTGTACCAGTGCAAGGAGACACCGTTGATGTCCCAGGCCCATGTGTGCTTCTTCCACGCATTCATCACGGCTTCGGTCCATTCGGTGTCGGCGGTGCCGGGACCCACAGCGATCTTGAGCATGTGGTCCTTGTCCCTCTGCGCGGGGTTCATATTGAGCACGAACCGGCTGTACACCTTCATCAGGCTGACGTAATAGTCCGGCGTCATCGCTCCGCCGCAATCCCAACTCTCGTTACCGATCCCGAGGAATCCAACTTTGTAAGGCTCAGGATGGCCGTTTGCGGCGCGCTCTTTCGCCAAGGCTGTCGGCGCGCCGGCGGTCATGTATTCGAGCCACTCGGCAGCCTCCTGCGGAGTGCCGGAGCCAACATTGACCGAGACATACGGTGTGCTCCCGATCTGCTGCATGAAATCCATGAACTCATCGGTGCCGAATGCATTCGAGTCGATCACATCGCCCCACGCGGAGTTCACGGTCGCGGGCCGCGTGTCACGAGGACCAATCCCTTTGCGCCAGTGGTACTGGTCGGCGAAGCATCCACCCGGCCATCGCACGTTGGGCACCTTCAGGTCTCTGAGTGCGGCGACCACGTCGTTGCGAATTCCGCGGGTATTCGGAATGGAAGAGTCGGGCCCGACCCAGATGCCGCCGTAGAGGCCGTTGCCAAGGTTCTCGGCGAACTGACCGAAGATGTTGCGATCGATCTTCGGCCCTGGCTTGCTCGCATCTATCGAGAGATGGACGTTGTCGGCCGCCATGGCGGACACAGTCGAAAACAGAAACAAGAGGCCAATACACGATACAAGGCGACGCACAGAACTACCCCCTTTGATAAAGCGCTTTGACAGTGAAGACCGTACGCCTGGGTCAGGACAGTTCTCCGACCCGCACAGCCCGGTCATCTTCCTGTCGCGCTCCCGGAATTTCCGAATATACAGAGATCACTCGACCGGCGACAAGTTTATTAAATCGCTTTATTATTATCAGTTCCCTGCTGCTGGAGCTGAGGTCGTTGCAGACGAGATTCAGCGCCATGTACCAAGTTCGGAATGACATCTCAATCTCTGGGGAAACACAAGTCCATGCGTCCTTCCTTGCTGTGGTGGCTTTCGATCGTCGCCTTCGGATTTATTGCGGTCTCCTCTGTTCCCTCTGCTTCCGCTCAAACTCCTCAGGGCGTGCCGCGCGAGATCGTGGCCAACGTCAAAGACGTAAGCGGTCCCGTCGATCGCTTCTTTGACCTTTCCGTTGGCTCGGACTTTCCTGGAACCTTGATTCGGGATGACAGCCAGGCACAGCTCAAGCAGACTACCGATGAATTGGGATTTCGCTACATCCGTTTTCACGCCATTTTTCACGATGTGCTGGGGACGGTGCGGGTCGAGAACGGAAAGACCAGCTATGACTGGAACAAGATCGATCAGCTCTATGACGACCTGCTGGCGCGTCATATCAAGCCATTTGTAGAACTCGGCTTTACGCCGAAAGCGCTGGCAACCTCGGACAGCAGCATCTTCTATTGGCATGGGAACACCTCGCATCCGAAGCCAGATGGCTGGCGCGATCTCATGAGTGCCTTCACCCGGCACATTGAGGAGCGCTACGGGAAAGCAGAAGTGCGCACCTGGTTTTTCGAGGTTTGGAACGAGCCGAATCTCTCCGGCTTCTGGGAGGGCGGTGACCAGAACGCATATTTTGAGCTCTACGACCTCACCGCGAAAACGATCAAATCCGTCGATTCTGCCTTGCGCGTCGGCGGCCCCAGCACCGCAGGCGCGGCGTGGGTCCCCGAATTCCTGGCACATGTGAAGCAGAGCGGGGCTCCGGTCGACTTCGTCACCACTCATACCTACGGTGTTCAGGGCGGATTTCTGGATGAGAACGGAAAGAGCGATACGAAGCTCGATCCTTCTCCGGACGCGATCGTGGGCGATATGCGCCATGTTCGCGAGCAGATTTCCGCCTCAGCGTATCCCGGTCTCCCGCTGTATTTTACGGAGTGGAGCACCAGTTACACGCCGCGCGATTCCGTGCACGACTCCTACATCAGCGCCCCGTACATTCTGACAAAGCTCAAAGCAAGCCAGGGGCTGGTGCAAGGCATGAGTTACTGGACTTACACGGACTTATTCGAGGAACCGGGCCCGCCGACCGCTGCGTTTCAGGGGGGATTCGGGCTGCTGAACCCCCAGGGAATCCGTAAGCCCGCCTACTTTGCTTATAAGTACCTGCATGCCCTGCAGGGCGACAGTATGGCTACAACCGATCCGCAGGCGATGTTGGCGACCAAGGATGGTAACGTCACAGCTCTGATCTGGCACTTTGAGCAACCGGACCAAAAGGTCAGCAACCGCTCGTTCTATACGAAGGTAACTCCGTCGCATCCCGTAGCGCCGGTGCATCTGCGGATCACGCACCTTACTGCAAACGCCTCGTACAGGCTGGAGATCCGACGGACGGGGTTCCACGCCAATGATGCGTACACCGCCTACATCGAACAGGGTTCGCCAAAGGACTTGACCCCAGCGCAGGTCGTGCTGCTGAATAACCTCACGCGGGATCTGCCGGAGACGGACAAGGTCGTGCGCAGCAAACAGAGTACGGTGGATATCCGGCTACGGATGAACAGCAACGACATCGTCCTGGTGAAGCTGGTGCATAAACGCGGAGGCAAGTGAATTCGGCGCAGTCGCTTTCGGTCTGGGTTCGCACATGTTCTATGAATTACTCTGACAATTCTCTTTTTCGCGCAAATGCCTTCGGTCCCCTCTGCTAAATACGGGGTATAATTGGCGACTCGACGGGGTACGCCACAATGGTGAAATTCCTTGGGGCCCTGCTGTTCGCGTGGATGTTCGTTGAAGCATCGTCAGCTCAAACCGAAAGCTTCGATATTGCCACCTACATCTCTCCCCCGGGATGGACCCATAAAGAATCGAATGGCGTCCTGATACTCCAGGACCGGAAGAGCGTCCTCGGAAACATTCAGTTTTGTCAGATCTATCTCTATCCGAGCTCGCCGAGTCACGCGAGCCCGGAGGAGACATTTGAGTCGGAATGGGATGCGAGGGTCGCGCGAACTCTCAGCCTCTCTGCAAAACCCCGGCCGGAGATGGAAACCACACCCGACGGATGGAAGGTGCTTACCGGTTTCACAGACACTCTGTTTCAGGGCGTCCCGATGAGAGTCATCCTCGTGAGCGCGAGTGGTTTCGGCAAGATCGTAAGCGCGGTGGTTACAGTTACGCCGCAGGCTTACCAAGTGGAACTGGAAAAGTTTTTCAAAGACCTGAATCTCAACCCCGCCTCGCGGCGATCAAGCCAATCTTCGAGGGCAGTGGCAAACAATGATGCTTCGGGGACTGCTGAGACCTATGGACAGGCCTTACACTCCAGCACCGGCGGATCATTGGATGACTACGTCTACATGGCTCCACCGAACTGGGGCACGCAAAGAGCCAAGGATCGAATCACGCTTTTCTCACCCACGTACGACAACGGAGAACGCTGCCAGGTTATGTTGTTCCCCATGCACGCAGCGTCCCAATCCCTGGGGGATGAAGCGGTAGCAACCTTCCGGCGGCTGTTTCAGGCCGATCCGCTAACCAGCTACCCGAGCCCGCCACCGAACCTTGCAAGGGGGATCTCTCCCCAGGGTTGGGAATACTTCTCAATTCGAAAACTGGTCGGTGGGCAAGAGGGAGAAGCCCGGACCATGGGAGCCACGCTGCTACTAGTGAAACTGGATTGGCAGGTCGCCACGATCGTGGGTACATCCAAGGATTTCATGGTGAGTAACTGCTTCGGCCTGCTACGCGGAGATGTGTGGCCGGGATTTTTCTACAGTCTAGGCTTCAAGAGTGCACAACCTTCAAAGCAGGCGGAAGCCATACTGAGTCAGGAGTTAGCTGGCACATGGATGATGGCAACAGCGAATGTGGGGCTCGGGTACACATTCCTCGCCAACGGTCGCTATAAAACGACCGGAGTCACTCGCTACACCTCCCCTGCCATCCATGATCAAACTCGAGAAACAACGCAGGAGTTTTATGGAGACGGATCCTACTCCTTCGATGGCAACGCGATGATCCTCATGCGAGATGACCACCAGAGAACGATGCACTACTTTCGTCTTGAGCAAGTAAGCAAGGATTCGGGGCGGAGTTGGGCCGAAGAGATGTGCATGTTAGATCCGGGCAGCTCGGGCGAGGTTTGTTACCGGAAGGACTAACCATCGGAGTTCACCCAGCATAACTGGACTTCGCCGCTCTGCGTACGTCTGAGGAAGGACATACATGAACTCCAGGCTGGCCACCCGTACCCTGCATCACGGTCTCGCGGTTTGCCTGCTCGCGAGCCTAATGACGCCAGCATGCGTCTTCGCTCAATCAAGCGACGATCCGGTGCGGTTACAGCAGAGTGCCGTTGCGCGACTGGATCAATGGCTGAACACAGTGTTAAAGACGGGAGACGCATCCAGCGCGCAGACGGAACTAGTGCTGGTCAAACACGACTTGCAGACGAGCTATTCCGATTTCAGGGCACGACAGGATTCTGCGAACGCAGCATGGAACGCTATCAAACTGGGCGATATCGAACGCTACCTGAACCGGTGGAATTCGGCCATCGCAGACTATCAGCTTGCGATCAAGCTGGCCGAAACTGCGAAGCGCACCGACTACGAAACAAAAGCTCTGGCGAATATGTCCTTCGCTGAAACGCAGGCTGGTTCAATCGATTCCGCCGCAGATCACGCCGCTGAAGCCGTGCGCGTGGGGCTTCATTGCGGGAACGTAGCCTTCTATTTCGACGCACTCGACCGAGCGGGTGAGGCCGAAGACAAGCGCGGAAATAGGTTTGCGGCGAATGATTATTTCGAACGCGCGCTCTTGGTGAGCGATGAGATTAAAGAGAGCCGGCGAATTTACCAACTCTACTGGGATCGCGCAAACACTTATTCCGAAGATGCCCGCACATGCGACTACAAACGCGGCTACAAAGTTTGCTACGAACTGATGGATCTGGCTAATGCCGACTACCGCAAGGCTCTCAACCTTACCCAGACGCGCGGAGACTCTTATTTCGCTTCGATGATCGAAGATTCTCTTCATCAACTCGATGCTGTGAGAGGTGCGGCTCAACAGGCGGAACTGGGCAATCGGAATCTGGCGGCCGCAAGCATGTTCCAACCCAAGCTTGCCAAAGACGTGCTAGTGACGGAAGCATTTACTGCGGGTCCACTCGACCCGGGAAGCATGGCTTTCGTTGAGAGCGCAGTCGCATCGCTAAACCAGTGGATGGTCGATACACAGAAGAAAGGACTCTTCGTCCAGGATCTCAATCCCACGGACTTATATATCCAGGGCCTGCTTGCAGAAGCCAAAGGTGACGAGACCGCCGCACTGCCAAAATATCTTCAGGCAGTGCAGCTGCTGGCACAGGACAGGATGACCCTTCGCGACGAGCAGGCGCGTAGCACCTTCCTCGAAGACAAGATGTCGCTCTACTACTCCCCTGCACTGATCTTGTTAGAGCAGAAACGCCGTAGCGAGGCATTCGATCTGTTTGAACAATCCCGTTCGCGAGTGCTGGCCGACCTGCTCGCCAGTCGGCCGTTAGATCTCGGATCGCCGGAAGACCGGGCGCTCTTTTCCGATCTACAGTCGCAACGGGCAAAGATCGCCCTTCAGCAAAAGAGGCTATTCAATATGGCGGGCGCCTCGACGCGAGATCAAAACGCAAAGCTCATCTCAGATCTCGAGACGCAGATCGCGAGTGAGCAGCAACAATACAGATCGCTGGAGATGAGAATCTCTCAGCGATCGCAACGGTTGAATGGCCTCATTTCGTCGAAGCCTTTAAGTCTCGATCTTGTCCAACGAGAGGCGGCCGAAGGTGGCTACGACGTCTTGTATTACGTCGTTCTCGATACCAATGTCGTCGTCTGGCACATCAGCGGTTCGGGGGTCGAGGTAAAAAAAGTCTTTCTGCCGCACGCAGTGTTGTCCATCAAGGTCGGAACTCTGCATGACAGCCTGGTCGCGCCAAGGGATTCCCCTGAAGCGCCTTTCGATGAAGATATCTCGCGGCAGTTGTATCTGTACCTGGTGCAGCCATTCGCGGATCACATTCAAAGCAAGCACCTCGTGATCATTGCCCAGGAAGAACTGACAGCGATTCCCTTTCAGGCGCTTCAGAATCCTGCGGACGGCAAGTACCTGGGCGAGCGCTTCAGTATCTCGTATGCGCCGAGCGCCACCGTTCTTTCAACGCTGCCGAGCAGGTCAAATCTGAAAGACGGCGACCTGCTCGCAATTGCCGATCCTGACATTCACGACGCCGGGACCGAAGTGAAAGCCATCGGAGCAATGTATGCCGGCCGCGCCAGAGTGATGTCGGAGGAAGCGGTGAAAAAAGCGGACGTGAGTTCGTGGGTGGGCAAGTACAATCTTGTTCATCTTTCGGTTCATGGCAAATTCAACTCTAGCGATCCACTGCTGTCCTACTTGCAGTTCAAGTCCACCGCCACTGAAGATGGTCACCTCACAGCGGCAGAGATGTTCGGGCTTCCGCTGATGAAGAACAGCGTAGTTGTCTTAAGTGCTTGCGAAACCGGGCGTACGCAGGCCACACGGTCTGGCGAATTGCTTGGAATGGAGCGGTCGCTCATGTATGCCGGGGCAAGCAGTCTGGTGCTTTCATCCTGGGAGGTAAACGCCGCGTCTACTAAGTTGTGGATGGAAACGTTCTATCACGAGGGCCAGACGAAGACTCCTGCAGAGGCTGCGAGGCTGGCGCTGATCGCTGTGAAGGCACAGCCGGCGTTCAGTCATCCTTTCTATTGGTCGACTTTCTTGCTTGTGGGGAAATGAATGGCGGACCTGTTCGACACGGTCTTGGAGAAGTTCGGAAGTATTGCGGGCAAGTGGGCAGCCTACGCGGCATTCGCTTCGTTTGTCGTCTATTCCCTGGGATACCTGACGCTCCGATTTCAACTCACGACATATGGCTTGGCGATCGACCTGGACCTATTCGATGAGAAATATCTCTTCGCGGGCTGCCGCTTTCTGGTCTATCTCGTTGCGTCAATTCCCAGCATTCTGATTCTTCTCATCCTGCTTATCCTCATCGGGTATGTTCCGTATCGCCTGGTGCCCACGAGGATCAAAGAATCGATTCGCCAATCAGTCGCAGGGTGGTGTGCAGGACCTTACAATCTGACCGTCCTCGGGATTGTGATCGCTGTCCTACTGATTCAATTCGTAATGCGCAAGTGTTTTGAATTTGGAAATCTGCTTTTACGAACTGATCCTCCCCACAGTTGGATCACTTCGGTGCTATTGTCCAGCGACGGCAGATTGGCTCTTTTCTTCAGCGGACTGGTAGCGAGCACACTGCTGACCGCCTGGATCGCCTGGCAGTCGTTCACTCGGAAGGACTCGATGCAGCCTGCCGCCAGAAATCTTCTGGCGCTGCTCATGTTTCTTGCCTTGGTGGAGTTTCTGCTGCTGCCGGTGAACTATGGAGTTCTAATTTCGTCTCAGCAACTCGCCAGGGCGAACCCCGCCGGTGAGGCAAAACTTCTCGACGGTCAGCGCGCTTGGATCCTGTGGGACACGAAAGATAATCTGACTTACTTTATCATGGGCCCGTCCGATAAACGGACGCTTCTGACAGTTCGGAGGAAGGAGTCACCGGTTGGGGTTGTGGCCTACGATGACATATTTTGTGTTGTCTTCAGTCAGGACCATGCGCTCCGACGTCCGTGCTCAAGGTGAATATGCTAAGACTGGCGACTGTTACATTTGTCGGAATCCTGTGGAGCCTCAGCCTGCCGGCGCAAAATCCAAAACCTGCTTCGGCGCCGGCGAAGGGGGCACCAGCAACCAGCGCGAAGCACAAATTATCTTCCGGTTTTCTCGACCGCATGCTGAACTTCCTCGGTATCTCCGACTCTCCCAGTACGTTGAAGGGCCCAGGAGATGAAGTGAAGAGCGGTGAGCTCTGGGTGGTGGATCTCGCTTCGCAGACCAGGCGAGCCCTGACCCAGGCCGGAGAATACCGTTCTCCTATCTTCGCCCCTGGAAAGAACGACGTATTTGCGCTCAGCGGTCACGATCTGCTTCAGATTTCTCTTGGATCAGGAGAGATCAAGAAGCTCTTCTTCATCGCAGATATTTCGAAGCTCGTGGGATTCAGTGGGTCCGATCCAAGCGCCGTACTCGTTCTGCAATCGAAAACTGCAGATCAGCACGCGCAGGTAGGTCTGCTCTCGATCAGGACTGGAAAAGTCACACCGCTGCCCTACGATCCTGCATCGAGCGCCGATCTCCAGATGGTCGAGAACCTTAAGGGCTGGACACGAACCTACGGCAACAAGCAGGTCTATGTGCGACGACAAACGAAGCAGGCTCTCTCCGGAGCGACGGAGTGGAGCGATGTTTTTCTACAGAGCGTTGGAACAGCCCCGACTGACGAGAGTTTGTGCGATGAGGTAAATTGCGGGCAACCGTCGATGTCTGCTGATGGCCGATTGCTCGTTTTCGTGAAGTCTTCAGCCGAATAGAAGGCAGTCCACGGGGTTCAGCAGCTTCATCCCTGCGCAACCGCTTCGAGACGATAGACTCCTCCTTTGGTTACAGATAACTCAGTCTGTTGCCGTGCCTCCTCTGTTGATGACTTGTCAGGCTGAAATTGAAAGCTCGCTGGTGCCCTGAATCGATGATGTCCGTCTGACAGCGCGCGAACTGTTACCCGGACTCTTGCACGTTGTTGCCAAACGATATCGATCTCGAGTCCGCCGCGAGCACGCAGCCCGCGCACCGACCCGGTAGCCCACGCTACAGGCCACGCCGGCAGGATAGCCACGATTCCCTCGTGGCTCTGCAGCAGCATCTCCGCTATGGCCGCAGTGGCGCCAAAGTTTCCGTCGATCTGAAAGATCGCGCTCGGGCGTTCTTTCCTGGCTGGAAGCTCGGCGGTTTTTTGCGTGCTCCGCACCATAGCCTTTGTCAGGGACTCGCCAGACGGATGTTGATCAAAGAGGTTGATGCCCGTGCTGTGCAGCATCAGCATCCTTAGGGATTCATGCGCCCTCTCGCCGTCCTTCAGCCGCGCCCACAAACCAATAGCCCAGGCCCGGCTCCAGCCTGTATAAGCTCCGCCGTGTTCGAGGCGTCGTTCGAGCGACTTCCTCGCAGCGCGCGCCAAATCAGGAGTCGCATGGGGCGTGATCTCCGCGCCCGGATACACAGGGTAGAGTTGCGACATGTGGCGTTGACCCGGTTGATTCTCTTCGAAATCGACTGACCACTCCTGCAATTGGCCGTACTTGCCAATCTGATAGTTGGGGATCTTCTTCAGTGTGGCCTTGAGGTGCTCCGCGAATTCAGAGTCCGCGTGCAGCAAGTCCGCTGCCTCAGGGCAGTTATGAAAGAGCTCACGCAACAGTGCGATGTCGAGGGTACATCCAGCGCTGACCTGAGCGCTCTTGCCATCAGGAGCTATGAACGTATTCTCGGTCGAGACGGAGGGACAAGTCGTAAGTCCGCCGAGGCCATCATCAACCAGCCAGTCGAGACAGAACTCGGCACAGGCCTTCATCACGGGATATGCTGTTTGCCGAAGATAACTGAGATCGCCAGTAAACAGATAGTGCTCCCACAAGTGCTGACAAAGCCACGGCCCACTCATCGCGAAGTTCGCCCATGTCGGATCGGCGAACTGGAGACCTTCTCCCACAGGAGCGGACTGCCGCCACAGATCGATGTTGTGGTGTGAGCACCAGCCGCGCGCACCGTAGTTTGTCAGCGCCGTCTTTCGCCCGTTTTCGCTCAGGTCGCGAACCAGGTCGATGAGCGGCAGGTGGCACTCCGACAAGTTACAACTCTCCGCTGGCCAATAGTTCATCTGCACGTTGATATTCGATGTCCAGTTCGCGCTCCACGGTGGACGAAGCTCAGCGCTCCATATTCCCTGCAAGTTAGCCGGCTGTGTGCCGGGTCTTGAGCTCGCGATCAACAGATAGCGGCCGTACTGAAAGTAGAGAGCCAGCAGGTCGGGATCTGCGATCGATTCGAAGTTGTCGATCCGCTCGTCCGTGGGCCGGGAGGCTGCCTCGTTGCCGCCGAACTCCAGCGACACGCGGCGGAAGAGACCGCGATGATCCTCAACATGGTCCGACCTGAGCCGCTCGTAGGGTAGATGGGCGACGGATCCGACGCGACGCTTCGCTGCCGCAATCACCTCTGGTTGCGGCGTATCCGGCATGCGGTTGAATCCTCGGTACCCGGTGGCGCACCCAATCAGCAGCACAATCTCACGTGCACCCTGGATGTGCAGTTGTCCTGCGTCTCCGGCTTTTATCTCTCCACCCACGGCACGCGCATGGAGCGCTGCCGCAAAGTACATTCCCTTGCCGGGTTCATCGCTGTAGGTGACCGGGTCGTCACTCTTTAGGTAGTTAGGAATGGAGTTACTCGGCGCCTTCCCCGAGAGTACGATCCCGGATTCTGATGCGCCGGCCTTGGAAACAATCTGGCTTTCAAGTCGCACGACACAGTTGAAAGATTCCGGCCGGTCCGAGGTTAGGCGCACCACAATCACCTGCTCCGGAAAAGACACGAAGGTTTCGCGCCGACAACGCGCCCCGCGTACGAAATACGTAACCGAGCTGATTGCGGTATCGAGGTCCAGTTCGCGGCGGTATTCACTTACTTCCACACCATGATCGAAGGTAATGTGCAGGTCAGCAAGCGGCTGGTAGGCCTGGCCAAAAGGGCCTTGCATTTGGCGGCACTCCTGGTCGGCCGCGTGGTAGTCCTGCTTCTTCAGCACCTTCTCGCGCACGAGGGGCAGATGGGCTTTCGCTTCGGGATTGTTCCAGTCTCTCGGACTGCCGGACCAGAGTGTGTCCTCATTGAGCGAAATGCGTTCTGCCTCGATGCCGCCGAACATCATCGCACCCAATCTGCCGTTCCCTGTAGGCAACGCGTCCGTCCATTGGATGGCTGGTTCGCGATACCAAAGTGTCAGAAGGCGCACGGGTGCTTCGCTCGAGGCCAGGGCCGACAGCTTTGGAAGAAGCGGTACGCCGCTCGAGAGCAGACCGAGCGCACGCAAGAGAGCACGGCGAGTGACCTTTGTATTTCGTTTCAAAACCTGCGCCCTCCTTGATTGTGACTGCATTTCGGCTCATCACAGCAAGTCAACGCTCGTATACACGTCGAGAAGACGGGCGCCTTGTCTCTTGATGCTTCATGAGATCACAGATGCTGCAATCAGCAACGTTCATTGTAGTGCCGAGTTTCCATTCCAGAGGACGGTGGGCGGCAATCGCTCCTATGTGTCGCGGAGTGCGACGGAGTATAGCACGGTGCCGATGGCGCGCTCAGGATGTCTTACAACCTTCGGGCGCCGTCCCCGGAGTAATGGAAACACTTGATAGGCACCCGGCCGCTTGCGCAATAAGATCGCACTGTTTCGACTTCAACGGTTTATTACGAGGTGCAATCAATGCAACCAAAATACAGAAGCAGTGGGATCGTCGCCGCGATGCTGTTATCGTCGCTCGTCATTTCGGCGCAATCTTCACGAGACGAGATCCAGTTCCCCGACAACTTCCGCAATTGGTTCGCGGTGAACTCCATGATTGTGACGAAAGACAGTCCTATGTCCAGCGAGATCGGAGGAATGCACCTCATCTATGTGAACACCAAAGGGCTCGCTACTTTGAAGCAAGGCGGTCCGCTCCCCTACCCCGACGGAACTGTATTTGCGGACGACGTCCACGAGTTCTCTGTCATGGACGGGAGGTATGTTGAAGGGACAAAGAAGGCAGTCACCGTCATGATCAAAGATGCGAAGAAGTATCCGACAACAGGCGGATGGGGATTTCAGGTTTGGGGTGGAGGCGACCGGACCAAGCCACTGATCCCGGACAGTGCTCATGCAGTGAAAGCATGCTTTACCTGTCACACACCCCAAAAGAATCAGGACTACACGTTCTCTACATTTATTCGCTGAAGTGCAACGTGTAGCCCGCCGGCACAGGACCGGCGCATTGAGGTCGGCTATGCGCATGGCTGTTCGCCGTCAGAGCTGACGAAGGCGTCCCATTCACTTGTCTTGCAAGGAGCAATCCCATGGCAACCGCACAAGAACGTATGGATCGGCAGAAAGCGCCTCTTACAACTCCATCAGACATAGATGCCAGCGCTGTAAGAGACATAACGGGCGGCCTCAATGCTCTGCTGGCTGATGTCTTCGCCTTATATTTAAAGACCAAGAGCTTTCACTGGCAGCCGGCGCACCCCCCTTGCAGCACTGCACACGACCAGTGCCGGCCGACCTTCAGATTAAGAAACCGTAGTTGCTACGATCTCGGGGACGGCTGGATGTGCGGCGTTCAACGCAGCCTTGATCTTCGCCAGATGGTGCCAACTGTGCCTCAGCGCGTGGTCCTCGATCATGAACTGCATCGTCAGCGGCGCGTCGGCATTTAACGAGACAGGCACTGCGCGGTCCAACTCTTCTTCCGTAGCATTGCGTACAGCTTCTGCAGCCTGGCAGCTGTTGCGCTCCAGCAGTTCAATCGTCTGCTGCGGCGAAGCATTGTGATTTTCGAGTGCGTGCGCCGCATTCATTTGCGCGATCGCCGCCCATGTGACGCCTTCGATGGCTTTGCCGGAAGCAATCTGCTGCGCAAGCTGTATCTCGATCGGATACACGCTCGCAACGTGGTGAACGATGACCCCAACCTTACGACCATCCGGATGTACGATACTGTTCCATTCTTCGTGCGTCAGTCGTGCGGCATACTCTCCCAGCGCTGTTGCTCCTTCCAGGATTCGGACCGCCAATGCTTCTGCTCGTGTGCTCATGTGTCTTCTATCTCCGTCTTCGCCGCGGGTGCGGCGATGCGTCCAATGTACTCCGTGAGTGGAATACATTCTCTAGAACTACATTGCGGCGGGATGCGGGTTGTCAGCGGGGTGTCAATCCCTTGTCACTTCGCCAGTTCCGTTGCCCATCCTCTGATTGCCCCGAAGTACCCCAGCCCCCAAGCTGAACGCGACGAGCGCAACCTGTAACTTCGTCCCGCACCTAATCGTTGGCAATTTCACTTGACGTCACACACTGTGTGCCATGCAGTGTGTTGTAGAGGGTATTAAGAAGATGGGTGAAGGTGCAGTAGACAATCTTCGGTTGGAGCTTAGGCGAGGCTGCCTTGTACTCGCCGTTCTAGCGCAATTGCGTGTGGAGCACTACGGCTACACGCTGCGTAAAGCGCTCGGCGACCGCGGCCTTGCGATTGAGGAGAACACCCTGTATCCCTTGCTGCGCCGGCTTGAGACGCAGGGCCTGCTCACCAGCGAATGGCGTGAAGAAGACAAGCGGAACAAGCGCTTCTACTGCCTTTCGCCGGAAGGCAGCAAAGTTCTAAAACAACTACTCGCCGAATGGGCCGGGCTGAATAAGGCAATCCAAAGCATTCTCTAGGGGGAACATATGGAGCTTCTCGAACGCTATCTTTACACCGTCTCCCGGCACCTGCCACCGGCGCGCCGCGATGACATCATCGCCGAACTCCGCGAGAATCTGCTGGCTGCTATGGAAGACCGGGAGTCGCAGACTGGCCGTTCTCTCAGTGCGGATGAGCTAGCGGCGATGTTGCAGAAACACGGCCGCCCGCTGATGGTCGCCATGCGCTATCTACCCCAGCGCTCTCTAATCGGCCCGGCGCTGTTTCCTTTTTTCCTCCGCGTGCTCGGGTGGGCTCTACCCCTGGGCACACTTATCTACGTCATCGCTTCGGCGTCCCGTCTGCTGTTTGGCGCCCCCAGCCCGCTCGATTTCGGTGCGCTGCTCGGCGGGTTCTTTTCTATGATCCTGCACATCCTGGCCTGGGTCACTTTGACCTTTGCAGCCGGCGAGTTCGTATACGCGAACGGCAGACATCTCCAACTGAAGGAGCCTGCGTGGGACCCGCGCGATCTGCCCAGTGCTGAATGGGATGCTAGGGCCGCCAACCCCCTACACGCTGCCGCAGACCTGGTAATCAACGCGCTACTCGTTCTCTATCTGCTCGTCATTCCCTATCACCCCGTCTTGATACTCGGCCCTTACGTCAACTACCTCAGCCAGCACTCGATTCGTCTCGTCGAGTCATGGAGAGCTTTCTATTGGCTTCTTGTTGGGCTGCAGATCCTGCAGGTGGTGTTCAAGACTGTCATTCTCATCCGCCCACGTCTAAGCCGTTTGGCTGACCTTTCCTCGAATCTCACTGGCGTCATCGTTCTGGTGATGCTGACAAGCAGGCATGTTTACTTCGTTGGCGATGCGGGAGCTCAGTCGCCAGATATGGGATTAACCACGACCATGAACAGTGGATTACATATAGCCTTTGTCGTCGCGCTGATTGTCTCTACGATCGTGCTGGCGAAGAAACTTTACGAGTGCTCCCGTTCCGGCGTCGACCTTTCCAACGGCAAAGGTCAGGCGTCGTTCACTGGCAGTCGGACCTAATCCGGAACGCGAATGGTGAGAAGTGGAAACCTGGCCCTGCATCGGCGGCCCGTTTGCAACTTCAGCGAAGCCACTGGCTCAATTCCGTCATGTGCCTAGTCCTGAACCCACAAGCTTCTGGAAGAGCCGCTGCATTTCTTCTGGTGTCACATTCTCTTTGCTATTCAGCGTGTGTGCGGCAACCCCGAGCAGCGAGGAGACTACAAAGCGCTTCACCAGCGGCTCGGGGATAGTTGGGTCGATACCTTTGAATCCTGTGGTTAGTGCGCTTTCGAGGTGTTGTTCAAGCGCCTCGCGTATCACACGCGCCCCGTTTCGCTCTCGACCGCCCATGAGCGCCTTGTAGATCTGAGGCGCCGTCCGAATGTGCTCGAAGAACCCGCTGCAATCCAGCAGGAACGGCTCGTTCGGTTGCATCCGCAGCATAGGCAACACGACCCGCTGAAATTGCGAGCGGAGTAAGTCGTCCTTCGATGTGAAATGTGCGTAGAACGTGGCGCGGCCTATCCCGGCCTTCCTGGTGATATCGCTGACACGCATGCTGTCATAGGATCGGCGATGCAGCAATGTGACGAATGCGCTGTTTATCTGTGCGCGCGTCCGCACTGCGCGGCTGTCGCCTGATTTCGCAGTACCGCTGGGCCCACCGCCCGCCTTTGAGACACTTCGCGGTTTCTGTTTCGTAGCGCTCATGGACCTCACTTTTTCGATTGCAATCATAGTGCCTTCGGCCCCACCATCAGCGGCATGAGTTCTACTTCTCCGGCGTATGGCCCCAAAGCGAGCGCCTTTGCGCTCTTCCTATTCCCGCTGCTGTTCATCGCAGTCTTCCTGATGCACTTCCACCATCCTGGCGACTTCTTCCACTTCCGGCTGCATTATGTGCCGCGGGATCCGGTAAGGGTGGTGACCGGGCTGGTGCGCGCGCAGAATCATTGGCCCATGTTTTCCGATCCACATATGATCGGCTACCTCGGGTTACCCCTGCTTCCGTTGTGCGCGTATGCACTCTATACGCTAGGCCGCACGAAGCGCCCTCTGCTAAGCGGCATTGCGCTATTCGTCACGGTCTCGGGCACCATTTTTATGGGAGGCATTCTGGCGATGTGGACCGCGTTCTATCGCGGACTTGGCAATGTCGACCCGCAGTACACGGCCGGCGCTATCGCCACCTTTGAAGGCATGACCTCACCGCGCGGAGCATTTCTGGTAACTACAACGCTGGGCAAACTTGCCATCCTGGGCTTCGGGCTACAAGCGCTCACGCTGCTGGGTGTGCGTGGCATGCCAAAGTGGGCGGTGGCTTGCGTGGTCGTGGGCTGCGCTATGTTCCTGATATTTTGGGATCTCGACAATTGGATGCTGATAGGCATAACGCTGATGATGACGGGGTTCATCCCGGCGTTTCGAATGCTGCGAAGTTCCGCAGGGCCGAAAGCGCCTCCCTCCATTTCTTAACGAACTGTCCGGCTCAATCCACCTAACATCCGAGTCTTCTCTTGACAGTCTAGAGGAGTCGTCCTATTCTCTAGATTGTCTAGAGGAGAGATGCCCTTGCCGCTGAAGCCTGATGTTTCCCATCCCGGAGAATCGAAATCGGGGGATCTGATCCAGGGAACCCTGGAGATGCTGATCTTGAAGACATTGGCTCTGGAGCCGATGCACGGTTACGGAGTAGGACTCCGCATCGAGCAAATCAGCGGCGGCGTGTTCAAGGTAAATGCCGGTTCGTTGCTCCCGGCGCTCAGCCGCATGGAACGCGCAGGTGAAGTGAAGTCCGAGTGGCGAGCGACAGAAAACAACCGTCGCGCAAAATACTACCTCCTGACCGCGAAGGGCCGCCGGTCTCTTCTGGCGGAAACCAAGCAGTGGCAGCGCCAGATCGGCGCTATTGCACGCATTCTCGAATCGTGACATCGCGGATGGATTGGAAGCGAGGACGAATATGAGCTGGTTCACAAGCATCGCCAAAGGAATCGCATCTCTGTTTCATCGAGACAAGGTAGAGCGTGAGCTCGATGAGGAACTGCAAGCCTACCTTGAAGCCTCTGCCACCCATAAGCAGCACGCGGGCATGAATGCAGAGGATGCCCGACGCGCCGCGAAAGTGGAAATGGGCAGCACCAATTCCGTGAAGCACCAGGTCTGGTCGTCGCGTTGGGAGTCGACGCTCGAAGGAGTTCTGCAGGACGTTCGTGTCAGCGTGCGTACACTCGCTAAAAACCCCGGCTTCACTGCCGTCGCTCTGCTCTCCCTTGCCCTCGGGATTGGTGGCAATACTGCCATTTTCACGTTGGTCAATCAGGTCCTGCTTCGCGACCTTCCTGTGCGCGACCCGCAGCAGTTGGTCGCATTCGGCAACTCCGAATTCGGCGGCGTCGCAGGTGGCATCAGTCTCGGTGACTTTGGCGGCTACTTCCCATGGGATTTCACGCGTCAGATGCAAGCCGACCCGGGTCCCTTTCAGGGAATCGCAGCCTACGGCAGTTTTTCAAACCAGGTGAGCATCCGGCCAACCGGAAATGGCGTCGATCAAAATACGGCTGCACTGCTGGCCCCGGCGAATCTTGTGTCAGGTAATTACTTCGGCGTGCTGGGCGCTCAACCTCTTCTTGGCCGCACGATCCTGCCCGCCGACGACGCAACACCGGGGAGTGGTGCTGTGGTCGTGCTGAGTTATCACTTCTGGCAGCAGTCCCTTTCCTCCGATCCTCACATCGTCGGGAGATCCATCTCGATCAACGGCACTCCCTTCGAAGTGGTCGGCGTAATGCCGCCAGCGTTCACCGGCATCAAGCAGGATTTGGAACCTACCGAACTGTGGGCGCCGATCAGCATGCAAGCCGTCGTGTTGCAGCACCCCTCCATGCTTACGCCGCACTCGGGCTTGTACTTCCTGCACATGTTCGCGCGTTTGAGCAAAGAAGCGACAGCGCACAAGGCAGTGCTCGCGCAAAACCAGAACTGGCTGGACCAGCAGGTCCGCAATGGTATTCGCGAACGGGAAGGCGGGACCATCTCGGCCGATCGCCAACTCGAGATCAGCCGGGCCCATGTCCCGCTCGTTCCCGCGGTGCACGGCGTTTCAATTCTTCGAAGTCAGTATGGCGAGTCGTTGAAAATCCTGATGATCGTCGTGGCCCTGGTGTTGCTGATTGCGTGCGCTAACCTTGCGAACTTCCTGCTCTCGCGCGCCGCGACACGCCACCATGAAATTCAGACACGGTTAGCTCTCGGATCGAGTCGCATGCGCATCGTGAGACAGGGCCTGATCGAAACATTCCTGTTGTCGATCGCCGGCGGTGTGATGGGACTTGGGGTGGCGTTTGCCGCGACGCGCTCTCTCATCGCATTTGTCGGCCGGTCCAACGCATACATCGCCATGAGCCCAGTCCCGAATCTGCCTGTGCTGCTCTTCACGCTGGGCGTGTCCGTTCTGACCGGAATTCTGTTCGGACTGGCTCCCTCGATCCATGCGGCGAATCTCGGCTCCCGTGGAACCCTCAGCGCCGGCGCACGCACTGTTCAGAGCAGCGGCGGCAGGCAGGCGAGGTTCTGGCCCAAAGCGCTGGTGACAGTTCAAGTGATGCTTTCGCTCGTGCTGCTGGTGGTGGCTGGCCTCTTTCTGCGGACCTTGCGCAATTTGCAGGACCAGGACTATGGCTTCGAGCGCACTCACCTGCTGCTGGCGGACATCGGCGAACAACTCGCCGGGTATGCACCCCATCAGGTGCCGGCGCTGCACCAGGCTCTTCTGGATCGCCTGTCTGCGATACCAGGCGTTCGGTCCGCGGCGCTCGCCGGAACTCCGCCCATCAGTAGCGGCTCGTGGAGTTCAAACGTTCTGCTTTCCGGCTACACTCCCGGACCTAAAGAAGACATGGGTTCGATTCTGAATCGAGTCTCCGGTCAGTACTTCGAGACAGCGGGAATCTCCATCGTTGAAGGTCGGGGCATCCGTCCTACCGACACAGCAAGTAGCCTCAAGGTCGCTGTGGTAAGCCAGACTATCGCCAGAAGGTACTTTCCCAAGGGAGATGCGATCGGGCGACAACTCACAATCGGCATCGACTCAGTGAAAGGCCCCTGGCAGATTGTTGGAGTCGCTGCGGATACCAAGTCCGGCGACCCGCGCAACACGGATCCGGTAAAGATGTCCTACATTCCGCTGAATCAGATCGATACTTTGCTTCCCGCCGCACCTGCAACTGCGGGCGGCAACGCCGTCACTCCTGCCCCTCGGGAAGAAAACCAGGATTGCTACGCACATACCATTTTGATTCGCACTTCCAGCGATCCTGCGAAGACCATAGCGGACCTTCGCACAGCAGTCGCGAGTGTCGATCCGAACCTTCCTCTTCTGCAAGTCACCACAATCCACGATCAGGTTTCAAACCTCATCTCGCACGACGAACTCATCTCCACACTCACCAGCCTTTTTTCGGTGTTGGCTCTGCTGCTGGCCGCCATCGGACTCTACGGAGTGATGAGCTACAACGTGACTCGTCGCACCAACGAAATTGGTATTCGCCTCGCCCTGGGCGCGCAGGGTGGAAATGTATTGCGGATGATCATGCGCGAGTCCATCGTACTGCTCGTCATTGGTACCGGCCTCGGGTTGCCGCTGGCCATCATGGCAACCAGGGCCATCAAACATCAACTGTTCGCAATCAGCGCGATTGACCCTGTCTCTTTCGCGGCCGCGTTGCTTGTCGTGAGTCTGATGACGGTGATTGCGGGGTGGCTCCCCGCTCGACGCGCAGCGAGAGTAGATCCAATTACCGCCCTGCGATGTGAATGAGGCTCGAGTTTGCGCCCGTCATTGCACATACGCGGATGCGAACTCCAGGAGTGCAGCAGCACAGCTTGTTCCCAGGCCCGGAAAATAGCGATTGACATATGGCTCATAGGCATAGGATCCTTATGCCTATGGCTGCTATGCAAGATTCGCTGAGCCCGGCGGGGGCTCTCCCCATGCTCATCCTTCGTGTGCTTCAGTCCGATCCGTTGCACGGTTATGCCATTGCGCAGCGGATTCATTTGCTCTCCAGCGAAGTGCTTGCTGTCGAGGAAGGTCTGCTGTATCCCACGCTCCAGAAGATGCTTCGCAAGGGATGGGTTGAAGCAGAGTGGGGGATCTCGGAGACCAATCGCAAAGTTCGCTTTTACCGCCTTACGCCGCAGGGCAAATCGCAATTGAAGCACGAATTGTCCAGCTACGGGCGAATGACTCAGGCCATTCAAGAAGTGCTGCGCACGGCATAGCCTTTCAACTCCTGCATCAAGAGGTTTCACCATGGGCGAGTTCTTGCGACGGATTCACTACCTGATCCACAGGCGGCGATTGGATGCCGAGCTTGAAAGCGAGATGGAATTTCATCGCGAGATGGCGGCGCGCGCGGGACGGCGAAACTTCGGCAACGCGCTGCGTATGCGCGAACAGGCCTATGAAGCCTGGGGTTGGACCTGGCTCGATCGGCTCATTCAGGATCTGCGTTATGGCACGCGCATTCTCGTTCGGGCTCCCGGATTCACGCTCGTGGCTGTGCTCGTGCTCGCGATCGGAATTGGCGTGAACGTATCTGCATTCAGCTTGTTCAATATGGTTGCGCTCAAGCCGCTTCCAGTTCCGGAACCTGATCGTCTGGTGCGACTCGAGCGAAAGTCTCCCAGCAGTTACGTGAGCGAGATGGCGTATCCGTCCTTTTTGTTTTATCGCGAGCATGCGCGGACGCTCTCCGCGACCATCGCAGTGATGGGCGTGCCCCCGATGCAGATTGACGACGATCAACAGCTCACAAGCGTTTCGTTCGTCACCCCCGATTACTTCACCGAACTGGGCTCTCACGCAGCATACGGCCGGCTGTTCGAAGCATCCAGCGATGCAGGCGCGAATGCCGCTCCTGCGGTGGTGCTGAGCTATGGGCTATGGCAGAGACGATTTGGCAGCGACCCCAATGTAGTTGGACGCGTGATTCACCTGAACCGCAAAGCTGTCACGGTGGCCGGAGTAACGCCCTCCGCGTTCGCGAGCCTCGGCGGACAGCGTCCGGATCTCTGGCTGCCCATTGGGCAACAGCCCTACTTGTTTGAGCGCAGCAATGTCCTCAAGGACTGGAACGTGGCGAGCGTTCGGATGTGGGGAAGACTCGCCCCCGGGGTAAGTTCCCAGATCGCGGCACAGGAGTTGCGTTCGCTCACCGATCAACTCCGCCGGCAGCACCCCGAGGCCACATCAGAAGACGAGTTCCTCCTCGTTTCACCGGGAGGACATTTGCAGGTCATGCAGCCCCAGATGTATCGCATTGCGGCCATGATCGGCGTGCTCGCGATGCTCATCCTGGTAGTGTCGTGTGCCAATGTGGGTGGACTGATGATGGCGCGCGCGGTCATGCGCCATCACGAGATAAATATCCGCATTGCCATTGGCGCAGGCCGCTGGCGCATCTTCCGACAACTATGCACTGAAAGTCTGGTGCTTGGAGCCCTGGGTGCGACCGTCTCCCTGGCGCTATCGTACGGGGTGCTCAGAACGACCCTGACCAAACTGGATGCACCAGCGTGGCTGAGCGCGAAACCGGACTGGCGCGTCTTGCTGTTCACCGTGGGTATGACCAGCCTTGCGACACTCTTTTTCGGCCTGATGCCTGCACTGCAGATCGCCCGTCAGCGGCCACAAAAGACGTTGGCTCGACAGATCCTGGTGGGCGCTCAGATTGCCTCCAGTTCAGTTTTGCTCATTGTAGCCGCCTTGCTGGTCCATGCCACACAGCACGCACTCTACAGCGATCCCGGGTTCGGGTACGAGCACCTGCTCTCGGTTGATTCGCAACTTGGACGCCATGGGTATAGCGCAGCCGCGGCACAGGCTTACCTCGAGCGGTTACAGTCGAGGATGCGGACGGTTCCGGGTGTGAAGAGCGTCTCGCTTGTGAAACTGCCGCCTCTCGGACATATCGTCTCCAATTCGGCAACCGAGATTCGTGGGCGCAAGGTGACCGTCTATCCGAACTGGGTTGCACCGGACTTCTTCTCTACTATGGGCATTCCGCTGCGCCTTGGACGTTCGTTTCACACCGGCGAAACACACGTTGTGATCGTGAGCGAATCCTTTGCACGACAGCAATGGCCCGGAGAGAATCCCCTGGGACAAACCATGGGCGATGAAACCAGCAAAGACACGGTCATCGGTGTCGCGGGGGACGCGCACATCAATGCCTTGAGCGACGACGACGCCCTGGAGCAGTATTGGCCGGCGCAACTGCAGGATATGCCGGACATGGTGATGATCGCTCGGTCTGCCGGCGACCCGGCATCCGTGGCGCCTGCCGCCAAGACGATCGCCATCGGCCTGAATGCGTCACTCCTCCCGGAGGTACGCCAACTCAAGGTGCTTTATCGGCAAAATGTTCAGCGGATCGAAGATGTCGCAGCTGTCGTGAGCCTGGTGGGGCTGGTAGCGGTGTCCCTCGCCGCCATAGGGCTCATTGGACTGGTCGCAATTGTGGTTACGCAGCGCACCAGGGAGATCGCGATCCGTATGGCCCTCGGAGCTCAACCATGGGCAGTGCTGAGAGCCGTGTTGCAGCAGTTTCAATGGCCTTTAGTGGTGGGCTTAGCCGCGGGAACTGCCCTAGCCGCCGCAGGTTCAAGGCTCTTGCGGATCGCGCTGTATGGGGTCAGCAACCTCGATCCGGCAAGTTATGCGGCGGCGCTGCTCCTGCTTGCGTTCATCGCCGCTGTGTCGATGCTTCTGCCGGCAGCTCGCAGTCTGCGGCTCGACGTCGCGACCGTCCTGCACCACGAATAGGCGGCTTCTTCTCCCAACAATTTCGAATATGGTCCACCGTCAGGGCACAGCGGAGCTGGTCCTTGGCTGGTAACATGCTCGATAAGGAACCGCCTCGCGTTCAGTAGAAAAACGACCTACCAATGCGCCGGAACGTTTACTCGATGCGTGCGACTTGATGAATCGCCATGAAGGACATGATCACTGCCCCGACGGAGAATGTACGCATTCTGTGCACGATCAAGTTCGTCCACACTGTTGTCTGGGCGTTCTTTGCGGGCTGCGTCGTGGTCCTTCCCTTCGTAGCAATGCTTCGGCAATTCCGTTTGGCGTGTCTCCTGGCTAGTGCCGTCGGTTTAGAGTGTCTGGTGATTGCCCTGAACCGGAGTCGCTGTCCGCTCACCGACTTTGCCACCCGGTACACGGCAGATCGGCGCCCTAATTTCGATATTTATCTGCCGGAGTGGCTGGCGCGATGGAACAAGGCCATCTTTGGCAGCTGGTTCGTTGCAGATCTCGTCCTGTTGGCATGCGTGTGGTTTAGGGAATAATTGCACCTTTGCTTCAGGGCTTGCCGCATGGACGCCCACCTCGGCCGGTAGCGGCTAGAAGCGCGGCTCCCCATTTCCGGTTGGAACCACGGCGACCCGCCATACGTACAGCAACCTATAATGTGAACGGATGTTGCGACCGGGCCACGGACGCACCATAACTGTCATCGTATGCAACAAGACCCGGCCGAGAGGTTTGACCAGTATGAGCGAGATCGTTGCGAGCCAGATCACGGGCGACGACATCATCTCCGAGCTAATTCGAAATGCCGACGCTGGATGGTTCAAAGTCCGCTTTACCATTCTCGTGCCTTGCATCTTCAACGTGTATTTGCATCCACGCGACCATGAACTCATTAAGCCCATCGAAGAGCTCATTCATGAGGAAGCGGCCCGGGCTCTCCAGGAGCACCTCGCTGACCTGAACAAAGCTCGAACCGCGCATCCGCTCGCCAAGCGCTTTGGCCTGGCTGGGAAACCCGGTGCGGAATACAAGATTCTTGAGAAGCAATGGATCGTCCAGTTTCATGGCGACCAGGAAGAGAGGCTCCGTCTCGGTGAGATCGAGATCTACTCCGAATTGGGCAGGTCTCGTCCGAAGGACTTTGGAGCCGGAGCGATGACGACCCTGATCACGCGACATGCTGCGCGGGACGCTGTGGTCGCCCCTGGCGCGAACGATCGCGCTGATCACACGGTTCTCGCCAGGCTCCGCTATCGCGATTCGGGAAAGGACAATACCTTTGCGATGACGAGTGAAGAGATTGTGATCGGGCGCGGCGGAAAGGCGGTCTGGGTAGATCTGAAGCTCGAGGGACCTGCAGATGTTTCGCGCGAGCACTGCCGAATAAGACGGGATGCGAAAACCGGAGAGTTCTTCATCAAGGACCTCAGTCAATTCGGCACGGCGGTAAACGGCGCTTCCCTTCCCAATAGCGTGGAGCGCGTCGAGGGTGGCGATCGTGTCGACCTTAACCGCGAAGTCCCTTTACCTTCGCCTGCGACGATCACGCTCGCCGATGTCTGCACGTTGGAGTTTGAGGCAGAGCCTTCCGCATGACCTCCACTCTCTTCTGGCTGCGCATTCCGTTTCTACTCGGATTGATTGCCGTTGTCCTCTTCCTCGCATGGGCGTGCATGCGCCGAAGCGAATAGACCATGGTCGCAACTGCACAATTGCTGGTGGGTGGCCGTTCCGACGCAGGGCGGAAGCGAGCGGAGAACGAAGACCGCTTCTTCATCGATGCCCAGCGGGGCATCTTCCTGGTAGTGGACGGACTCGGAGGGCATGCAGCGGGAGAGCGAGCCGCGGAGATTGCAGTAGACATCATCTCCACCCGGCTATCCCGCCGCACCGGTGCAAGCGACAAGCGTATCCAGGAAGCATTCGCGCTCGCCAGCACAGAGATCTTCGAGGCCGCATCGCGCCATCCGGAGTGGGCCGGCATGGCATGCGTCGCCACAGTCGCATTGATTGAGGAGGACCACGTCACCGTGGGCCACGTGGGCGACTCCCGGCTCTATCTGCTTACTCCGGGAAAGATCGAGAAACTCACCCACGACCACTCGCCCGTGGGTGAGTTGGAAGACTCGCACGGGCTGAGCGAAGACGCCGCCATGCGCCACCCTCGCAGAAATGAAGTGTACAGAGATCTGGGAAGTGCGCCTCACTCGCCCAACGATACAGACTTTGTTGAGATCCATCCTTTCACTCTTCCACGGCAGTCGGCTCTCTTGCTTTGTTCCGACGGACTGACTGACCAAGTAACAGCTGGGGAAATTCGGGGCCTGATCGAGCTTCACGCGGGACACCCCGAGAAGGCCGCGCAGGCACTGGTCGAGGCCGCGAACGAAGCGGGAGGTAAGGACAACGTCACGGTACTCCTCGTCGAAACCGAGGACTATGCGCAGGCTTCGTCTACAGCAGCTACGGAACGAGGCTCCACTCGAGCGCCTTCTCGCTGGCCATGGTTTCTCCTCGGCCTTTTCTTAGCATCTGCGCTCTTCCTTGCGGCACGACCGTATTGGGAAGACACCGCTTCTGGACTCAAGCTTCGATTTGGCAAGGTGAGTTCTGCACAAAGCTGGACGGTGGGCCCGAATGGGATCTCCACGATCGGAGCTGCCCTGAAACGCGCACGGCCCGGCGACACCATCGAAGTAAGTCCCGGTGAATACCACGAAGCTCTCCATCTGCGGAGTGGCATTTCTGTGGTGAGCACGCAGCTTCATGGCGCACGGATTCTCTCCACCGATGTGGGGGTTTCTGCTGAGAACATTCAGAAGGCTCGTCTGGTCGGTTTCGACATCCTAGGTCCAGCGAGAGTTGGAGTTCGCATCGCAGACTCTGATCTTCAGGTCACGGATGTAAGGGTAAGCGGCATGCAAGATGCCGGTATCGAGATCACCGGTACAGGTGACTCTGTGGTGCGCGCCTGTGAAGTTGCAGACAATCCCGGCACGGGCATCTCCGTCCGCGACAACGCTCGCCCACGCCTCGATCACAATCTCATCCGACATAACGGACACGGAGCGGCGATGCTGCCGGGAGTCGGAATCGAAGGATCGGCCGCTCCGACTCTGTTTGGGAACATCATCGAGGAGAGCGGAGCAGAGCAGATCTGGGTATCGCCGTTCTACCAAGCAGGCAGTCTGCTGACAGACAATGTAGTCGCTCCCGAGATGCGCAACAGCAAAAATCAGCTGAAGGTAAAAACGCAGTGAGCCAAGAGACAGCAGGCCGCTTCACCCTTCTGCGGAAGCTGCCGGCAGGCGGAATGGGACGCGTCTTTGAAGCAGACGATCCGGTTGGCCCGCGCCGGGTCGCGTTGAAGCTGATCGATCTCGGCACGGATCCCGACAGCCTGCAGATCGTGAGTGCGGAGCGCCTTGGGGCGGATCTGCAGACGCGGCTGTGCGCGATCGACCAGCGAATTACGGCGATCTATGAATCCGGCGAGATGCCGCGCTACTTCTACATTGTGATGGAGTATGTGGAGGGCCGCGACCTGTCGGAGTTGTATACGGCAGCCGGTCTCGATCCGATGCTGGCCGCGCGCATCACTCAGGATGTTCTCGAAGTTCTCGACCATGCTCATAACTTTTCGACTACCCTGGATGGCCGGTCCATACGCGGCGTTGTTCATGGAGACCTGAAGCCGAGGAATATCCGTGTAACTCCCACCGGCGAGGTGAAGGTTCTCGACTTTGGGATTGCAAAGGCGCTCTCGTTGACGCGCAACTACACACAGAATGTATTTGGCAGTTTGCAGTATTCCTCTCCGGAGCGGCTACTGACTGGAGAGGTCGAGGTCGGCGCAGATCTTTGGGCCGCAGGCGTGATGCTCTACGAAATGGTCGCGGGCTATCCGTACTTTCAGGCAGAGAGCGGCCCGAAGCTCGACCACCTGATCCGCAGCTACGACCAGGTGCGGCAGTTGCCGGAAGCGTTTCCGCCCACTCTGCGCAACATTCTGGGGCGAGCTCTTCATCCGGATCAGCGAGTGCGCTACCAAACCGCCGCGGAATTTGCACGAGATCTGCGGGCCTTCCGTAATGGCGAAGCCGTTCTCGGCCCGAGTGATTTGGAAGCCACACGAAGAGTGTCGCAGAATGACGATGCTACAAAACGCACGACTCGTCCGCAGCCGGTTGCGACTTCTCCGCCGGTAGACGCGACGCGCAGGACCGTTCAGCCGCCCCAGCAGGCCCAGCCGCAACAGCCACAGTGGATGCCGGTACGAGTCCAACCCACGCCCCGCCGTCCGCCGAGCATTGCGCGCACAGTCTTCCGTACGATAGGCGCTACCTTCCTAGCGATCATTCTCTTCTTGGGCTACCTGGTAGTGAACGAGTATTTCGTTTGGGGAAGCGCTCACCAACTGGCGCGGGACCTCTCCAGTGAGAAGCAGCAGAACCTGGATGCCGCGTGGCGTCAATACCAGAAGCTTTCGTCGCGTTCTCACCTCCCCATCAGCCTGTGGGCGGTTCGATCCGAGTTGCAGAAGCACCTGGTCGCCGATGCAGACAGAACCATCGTGAAGTTTCGCGCTCCCGACGGGCCTGCAGTAACGGAGACAGATTGGACGCACGCTCGCAACGACCTGTCTCGCGCAATCGAGCTTGCCCCGGGTGATAAAACGCTGCATGCAAAGATTCAACTGGTAGATGGTCACGTCGCTCGCTTGCGCGGTACCGCCGAACAGGATCCTCGACTGCTCGAAGATGCACGCCAGGACTTTCAGGCAGCGGCGCAGTCGATGAAAAAGTCTCCTGACCCATGGCTAGGCTTAGCTCCGCTATACATCGGTTCGCTGCATGATCTCGCGCGCGGTGAAGCAGCCATTCGACAAGCGAGCCATCTCGGCTATGGGATAAGTAAGCGGGAGACGGCCGAACTCGCAGATGGATACCGCAATCGCGCGGCGCGCACCATCGCACTAGGAGATCAGGCGAGCACAAAGAGCCAGGCTGCTCACTACTACCGGATGGCAGCCCCCGATCTGGCGAGGGCCCGACGCCTGTATGAGAGCATCCTGCCATGGGACGGGACAGCCGCGAGCCTCAAGCAGGTCAATGATTCCATCAGCCGCATCTCAACACTCAAGTAGCGTAAGGGGAATGAATGGCGGTAACTCGCAGCACATCGGTCGATCGGGCACAGAGTCCCCGCTACGGCATAGAAACCCGAGGCAGGGCGCTGGAGAGTATTCTCCTGCTGCTGACCTCGGCCCTGATACTTGCGGCAATCAGCCTCACGGCAGCAGCGAAGATCGCCCGCATCGGTGACTCGGTTAGCGGGCGCCTCAACCTCTCGACCCTGCAAAGACGCGAACAACTCCTTCCCTTCCTGCAATGGATTGCTTCTCCGGCCGAGCGCCAGTACGTCGCGGGCAAAATATTTGGATATATAAGTAGTGGCCCGGGGTCGGTCTCGCACGTAGGAGAGCTCAGCCAGATCCGAGTTCCCATGCAGGAGGTGCGGAAGACGCGTGGACTTACCGAGTTGCAATCGCGCGCGCAGCAGGTGCAATCAGCACATCCAGGCGCGGAGACCATCCTGCTGCTCAGTTCCACAGAGGTAGCGCGGCTCAAACCACTCTTCGTCGTGCGAGACAGTTCACAGTTTCGCGATAAGCTCATCCTGGCGTGTCTTCTCTTCTTCTGCTCCTTCGCAGCAGTGCACATCTTCTGGTGGGTTCGCAGAGTCGGTGGCCCACACTATGTACTGCCATCTCTTCTGCTTCTGAGTGGCGTCGGACTGACGCTGATGATCAGCCTGCGCGACCCGGTAAGAGATACCCTGGCCTTCATGAGCTTTGCCGAGGGTGTGGCCGCAGGCTGCATCGTGTTCGCTCTTGCCGCCACCATCGACTACCGCCGCATCAGCGGAAAGCTCAGCTACGTCTTTCTCATCGCAAGCTTTCTACTCTCGGCTGCACTCATCCTCTTCGGTTCCGGACCCACCGGCAGTGACGCTAAGGTCAATCTGTTGGGGTTTCAACCAGCCGAGGTCATTCGCGTTCTCCTGGTCTTCTTTCTCGCTGGATACTTCGCCGAACGATGGGAGTTTCTTCGCACGTTGCGTGAGCAACGCAAAGAACTCGGCAGCCTGTCGCGCTGGGTAGAGGTGCCGCGACTGGAGTACCTGCTGCCCGTGGTCGGCGGTGTGATCGTGGCACTCGCGTTCTTCTTTTTGCAGAAGGACCTTGGACCGGCGCTCCTCATCGCCTGCTTGTTTCTCGCGATGTACGCCGTTGCGCGCGACCGATATCTGTTTGCGCTCATTGGCCTGGTTTTGATCCTCTCCGGATTTGCGTCCGGCTACTTTCTCGGCTTTCCGAACAATGTTGCGGGCCGGGTCTCGATGTGGCTTTCGCCATGGGATAACTCCGTGCGCGGCGGCGAACAGGTGGCCCATTCCCTCTGGGCGTTTGCCACGGGTGGTGCGTTCGGAACGGGCCTTGGCCTCGGCGATCCACAGTGGATGCCGGCGGCTCATACCGATCTCATCCTCGCTTCGCTGGGGGAGGAATGGGGCTTTCTGGGCGTCTTCGCCGTGCTGGCGCTCTATGCCGCGCTGGTTTGGTTCGGCATTCGCGTTGCGCTACGTGCCCGCTCCGATTACAACTTTTTTCTGGCGCTCGGATTGACTCTGGCCTTCGCTCTCCAGATCCTGCTAATTGCGGGAGGCGTGCTTGACTTAGTCCCGCTCTCCGGCGTGGTGGTTCCCTTCCTCAGCTATGGTCGAACGGGTCTGATCACTAACTTCGCGATCATCGGCATTCTGTTCTCCCTCAGCAGGGAAACTTCTTCCGCACGTCAGACGACCGAACCCTTCCGCGTCAGCATGCGCGGAATATCCTACGTCCTCGCCGGACTTGGGGTTTGCCTGCTGCTGAAGGCGTTCTACATCCAGGTTATCCATGCAGACGCAACCGCCGGGGCAGGGGCTCTCGCCCTTCAGGCAGATGGCGAACGCCGTTACGAATACAATCCACGTCTGCTCGCGATCGCGCACAGCATTCCGCATGGCACTATCTATGACCGCAACGGACTCCCGCTCGCAACGAGTAACTGGCAGGAGATTGTGCAGAACCGCGACCGCTATGTCGCCATGGGCCTATCGGTCGGGGAACAACCCGTCGCGGGAGAAGCTCGCCACTACCCGCTGGGACCTGCGGCGTTTCACTTACTCGGAGACCTGCGGACACGCGCCAACTGGTCCGCACGCAATAGTTCCTACGCAGAGCGTGATTTCCTGCAGACACTGCAGGGCTATGACGATCATGCGAGTGTCGTAGAAGTGTTCGACCCGCGTGCCAGAACCTCGCAGCACATTCTTCGATACGACCTGAGAGAACTGCTGCCCCTGCTCCGCCATCGTTGGCAACCTGATCATCCTGACGTGAAGAAGATTCTCGAACGTGATCGCAACATTCACATGTCGATTGATGCGCGCTTGCAGTTGAAGACAGCAGACTTGCTGCAACAGCAACTTCGAAAACTTAATCGCACAAAGGGCGCCGTCGTGGTGCTCGATCCGCAAAATGGTGACTTACTCGCGTCGGTCAGTTATCCGTGGCCCGCCCAATCGCTCTCTACTTCAGTGCCGAATCAGGACGACACCTTGCTGGATCGTGCGCGCTATGGACTCTATCCGCCCGGTTCCTCTTTCAAGATTGTCACGGCGATCGCGGCTCTGCGAAAAGATCCGAAGAACGCAGATCAGGTGTATGAGTGCAAGCGTCTTCCCGATGGCCGCACCGGCAACTTCATTCAAGGATGGAAGCGGCCCATCCATGACGACATCAAAGACACTGCGCCTCACGGAGCGCTCTCCATGCGGACCGCGATCACAGTTTCGTGCAACGCATATTTCGCGCAGCTTGGCACGTACAAGGTCGGGCCAGAAGCTCTGCTCGATACTGCCACGCGTCTCGGCATATCGGTGGCAAACCCTTCGAACGTGCAGACTCTGCGCGCAGAGATGCCGCAGACGTCCTATGGACAAGGTCAGGTGGTGGCTACGCCCTTTCAAATGGCGCGCGTAGCAGCCACGATTGCGCAGGACGGCTCGATGCCTTTTGGCCGATGGGTCACCGATCAGATCAACCCGCGGCAGGATCAGCCGCAAGCCATTCTCGACGCCAGGCTATCCCCGCAGATAGGTGAGTACATGCGCGGCGTCGTCACGTCCGGCACTGGCCGCAGCGCAAACTTAACGGATCTTCCGATGGCCGGCAAGACAGGGACAGCGGAGCTCGAGCATGCTCCGTCGCACGCCTGGTTCATCGGATTTGCCCCGTATGGCGGACCCCACAAGTTGGCATTTTCGGTCTTGATTGAGAATGGACAATACGGCGGCACGGCTGCCGCTCCGCTCGCTGCGGAAGTGATGAAGGCTGCCAAGGCACTTGGCTACCTGCAAGGAGCGCCATGAACCGACTGCACGATCTGGAGCGCCGCATTGATGAGAAGCTGCGCGGGCTGCTGCGCACCTCTTCCCCTGACCAGAAACGCGAACTGCTTGAGATCCATCGAGCCGTGCTCGACGATGTCGCTGCCCATGTAGTCACGCTGCCGCGCGGGAAGCAGACGTTCGTCTGTACCCAATTGGACGTGAGCATCTTACTGCCGGACCCGGCGCTTCAACGCTCTTACGAACTGGTCTTCGTTGAAGCCGATGCCTTGCATAGGGACATACGCCTTCGGCTGGAGGATCAGCGAGTCGAACTCCCCGAGCGGCTTGCGGTGCAGGTGGAACTTGTAGCGGACCTGCCGCCGGATGTGGCGGCTCGCGGCTTTGATGTGCACTACGGTAGCATTCCGACCTCGCAGCCCTCGGAGGAAGTGATGGAGGTTCGGTTTACTATCCTCGCCGGGTCTGCCCAACAGCAAGAGCTTTGTCTGAAGAAGAAGCGCATCAACCTTGGACGCCTGGCGGAAGTCGTCGACGCAGATCAGCGGCTAACTCGTCAGAATGATGTCGCCTTCCGAGATGATGGCCCTGCTCCCAATCCATCCGTCTCGCGAGCGCATGCTCATCTGGAATTCGATCCCGAGAAGGCTTTGTACCGCCTCTTCGATGATCGCAGTGCTCACGGAACCTCAGTGCTCAGAGATGGCTCCGTTATTCCCGTTCCACCGGGCCCTAGCAAAGGCGTCGCCCTGCGGGACGGAGATGAAATTGTGCTGGGGCAAGCCCGACTTCGCTTTGAAGAGGACATTGCGTTTAAGCGTTGAACTCCGGAGCAATCCACCTTCTTGACGAGCAGAGACGAAGGTTGAGTATCCTTCGCAACGCGTTCTTTCGATGACCAAATTGCCCGCAGTCACGATACGTTTCGCCTGGACACCTGCGATGAAAACCACTTGAAGTGCAGAGTGAACGATGCTACGCTGCTCGCGTCGTGGTTGATCACCACACTCAAGATCACGTTTGGCGGGCTGCATGTGCTCTCCGTGATGATCCTCTATTTGCTCGCGTTTTGCCCGGGCCCTCGCTCAACAAGTGGACCGTCTTGTCCCGTTAAAGAAGCTGAGTTCCGTCTAAAACCATCGCCGCTTGCGTCGCCAAGCCAGAAGATGGTCCGTACCGTCCGGCGAGTCTCGCCGCTCCGCGGCAGCTTTCCAACCGGTCATTCGTCACACGCATGGTGTTATTCAAAGAATGAGGTCAAGTCTTGATTATTTACGACACCACGTATGACCAGGTCGCGCCGGGCCTCTCTGGCCGCATAAAAGAGATGGCGCTTGAACTCGCGCAATCCGGTTGCAATGCAGTCAAATTCCCACCGTTTCTAAATACAAGAAATCCGTTCAGTCTTGGCTACGACCCGCGAACAGATCTCGACGTAGGGCAATGGGAGTCTCTACATGTGACCGGCACTGCAGACGAACTGAAGTTGGCGATCGATGCACTGCATGAGCATGGCGTGCTCGTCATTCAGGACTGGGTCAATCGGCAATACGGAGGTCCCGCGCCCCTGTTCGAGAAAGGAGCAGATGGAAAGATCGATCGCGCCCTCTTTCCAAAGACCGAAGAGTGCTTCTCTCCGCCAAAGCCTCGCGACACGCCCTTCGCAGCAAACGACGGGGCGGACGACGGGATGCTGGCGGCCTATCAACATACTGACGGGTACATGCTCAATGGCAAGATACAGGCAGGCAAATGGCAGGAACATGTTCTTGGAATCGACGGATTCCGATTGGACGAGGCAAAGGGGCTTCCGCCTTCTGTAACGTCTGCGTGGAACAATGCGCGGCCTGGATTGAACTACGCCGAGGTATACGACGGCGATCCGCAAACACTGGAACGCTTTGTAGCCGAGACTGGGATGCCGGTGCTTGACTTCACGCGCCACTTCGCTTACCGTGCCGTATCGCAGGGCGCTCCCCTGTCATCGCTTGTTGGTAGCGGCTTCTGCTTTCACGATCCTGAGCATGCATACATCTACGTGGAGTCGAATGACACTGACGGTCCGGATGGGATCGTCAATAACAAGCTCTGGTTTTACCTCGACGCATTGACAATGCCCTGCAGAGGAGCGCTGATCTTCTCCAAAGATTGCGAGGTCTACAAGCTAGGCCCGCAGATCAGAAATCTTATGTGGATCGCGACTACGTTCGCGGTGGGTCAACTGGCTTGGGAATACGTCGATACTTCCCTTCTCTGCTGGAGCAGGAACGGCGATGGAGGCACTATATGGAGCGGAGGACTGTTCTGCGGATTCAGCTCTGATCCCGTCAACCACCGCAGCGAGTGGGTGCACACTCCGTTCGGTCCGCACCGTCACCTTCACGATTACGCCGGGCATTCTCCTGATGTCTGGACCAATCAGGATGGCTGGGCTCTCTTCAGCTTCGGCCCGAATGAGTTCGGCTCAGCACAGAACTATGTGGCATACGCGCCCGCCGGTGTAGACTTTCAGATCCCCATTGCTCCTCGCGGCAGGAGAGGATCCGGCAACTTCAAGGACTTCAGTACCATCACCGTCAAGCCTAAGGCATAGCGCCGCACTGCATTCCATCTTCTCCACTTACTAACTAAAGCGAGCCCCCAGATGAAAAGAAGCTTGTTAGTTGTCTGCCTATTAGCATTGCACATGGCCTCTGCGCAGCAAATGGAGTCGTGGCTCACACGCAGCTTCGATAACTCGCGTTCGGGATGGAACGACAAAGAGACAGCCTTGACCCAGGCAGGCATTCGAGCGAAGGGCATGTCGTTGCGGACGGTCGTACCCGTGATCGGAGACGCGCGCGGCATGGAAGCTCAGCCCTTGATCCTGGCGGGGGTCACTACGTCGCTTGGCAAGCGAGACGTGATGGTGCTTCCGAGTATGGCGAATGTGGTGCGTGGCGTAGACGCACACGACGGTTCGGGCATATGGCAGGTTAATCTTGGCTCGCCGATTCAGGGCAGTAACGCCATCGACTTCCACAACATCAATGACAAATGGGGCTGCCTGAGCACAGGTGTCATCGATCCCGATACTGCCCGTGATTATCAGGTTTGCTGGGTCTCCCCAGACGGCAGCGGCGCTCCCAACACTGCGAGATACTTCATGTTCGTCTTGAATGTCGCGGATGGCTCGCAGGCCGTTCCCCCTGTGCTCATCGATGGACTCGACTTCAATGCGAAGATGCGGAAGGCGCGCAGTTCAGCGGTCCTGATCACACCGAAAGGAGTCAAAACAGTCCTGCAGTGCACCGGGTCAGTGCAGGAGACGGCCGACGGATCCTCAGGGTATTGCTTCGCCTTCGACATCGCTACGAACAAGGTCTCCGCGATGATGGCGACGACGAAAGGTAAAGGTGCGGGCATCTGGATGGCCGGAAGCGGCCTGGCCTGCAACACCGATCAGGACTGCTACGCAATGACGGGCAACGGCGGATTCGACGGCGTCTCGCAGTGGGGAGAGAGCTTCATCAAACTCCGCTATACGCCGCCTGCTGGCGGTCAAGCGGCATCGATCTCCGTCGTCGATCACTGGACACCCTGGACTGACCGGGCCAGGTCAGGTGCTGCCAATGCACCGCCCACCGATAGGCTTGCGGGCATGTCGATGGCGTCGGAGGAAGTTCGCCCAGTCGGTGGCGGGATGACGATGCCCGCCGCGAACGCACGTGTTGAAGCAAGGCTCGATGCGCGAGGCAGACCGGTGCTCCTCGTCTGGCCGCAACTCTCGGCGGCAGCGCGGTCCGATCAAGACCTCGGCTCGGGTGGGCTCACCTACATTGCGGATCTGAAGATCGTGTGCGGCGGCGGTAAAGATGGGTTGCTCTATTGTCTTCACGCCGACAACATGGGCGCAACCAAGCCTGCCGACCTGCTGAATGCGCATGCCAACTGCGCCAAGCTTGTAGGCGGCTCCCCCGCGTGGGCCACCATGGATCCAGGCCGGGGAATCGATCCTTGCCCTCAGGACCCCCGCGATCTCAACTTTCTGCCTTTCGGAGATACCGCGCACATCCACGCGCCCCCAACCGTCATGTTTGACCCAATTCTGAATGCATGGACGATGTTCATCTGGGGTGAAAATCAGCAACTCCATAAGTGGAAGCTGAGCGCCACTCAGACGCCTACATACCTCGCGGAGAGTCAGGAGTACGCGTCACCCGACGTGCGGGGAAATATTCCAGGTGGGATGCCAGGAGGATTCTGCGCAGGCTCCAGTAATGGTCGCGATGCGGACACCTACCTGCTGGTATGTGCGATTCCTCGCGGAGACGCGAACGCTAACAAGGTTCAAGGGCACATCGTGATCTTTGACCCGGTGCACGTTCCTGCCAATGGAGTACTGTCGAAACTCTGGGACTCGGATGACTGGGGATGGTCAGGCACTCAGGACGCTGCAAAATACCGCTTCTTCAACAAATTCATGCCCCCAGTCATCGACGGCGGTGAAATCATTCTTCCTAATTACAGTGGCGGCGTACTTATCCTCGCTCAGCAGTAATCCCGCATTCGAATCAAAAGACCGGCGCGCATGAGTAGCGAGACGCGCCGAGTGCATGAACGCGACGAGTATGACCAGTCGAGCCAAGCCTCAGCATGAGGCTCTCCGCTCCTGTAGGTCGCGTGTGTGGCTTCACTCATCTCAACGAGTCTGCAAATCCATTCGACGGGTCAGAGTATCTGCTCGCAGACTTACTCTCGCTATTCTGACCAACTGTATGCGATCGAACAGAGTTGTTGTAACAGCAGTGGCATACTCCTGCGTATGAGCTTCACTGAATACCCGCCACCCCATCTGAATGTCTGCGCCTTCCCTTCTAAAACTTCGAATGGATAGTACCTCGGCGGCTCACCTGGCAGTTTCGATTTCTCGACCTATCTAAGGACTCCATTCAGTGAAGACAGCAGATCACACCCCTTTGGCGGCCCGGCCCTTCTGGTCTGTACAAATACAGGAACTCTTACATCAACTCGGAATGAAGCAAGGTAGCTTGGCGCGGCACCTAGAGGTGTCGTCGATGACGGTGTCACGGTGGGTTCGCGGCAATTCTCGACCCACGGCCGGTACTTTTATCAAGCTGGCGGATCTCTCCGACTCAGGGCGCCGTAGATCATTCTTGGAGCTAGCTGGACTCGAGGGCCCGACACTCGCCGCTCACAGTGCAAGCAGCCAACCGAGGAACATCTCCGTTGTAACGCGAGTCAATCAGTATCTCCACGATGTCGAAGCAAGAGAGTCGGGTGAGTCGGCTGGTCCTCAACCGGATGCTGTGATGATCCCGGTTATGGAATCGGAGAACTCTCAGTCCCCGGATCTGCCGCAGTGTACGCGCTTATCGTCGAACATCGTGAAGCATGTCATCACAGCTCCATCGAGCTGGTGCCAGAACCCGGAGAGTCTCATGGGGTTTGCCCTTTACGGGGACCCGATGTCCCGGCTCATCAGCCCCGGATCCGTGCTGATTGTAGACGTTTCGAGAAACGACGTCGGAACCCTGGAAGGAAAGATAGTCCTCGCTTCTCACCGGGAGCGCGGGGTCACTGTGGGATGGTTGCGCAGATTCAGTTCGATCGATCTGCTCATGCCGGAAAACCCCGCGCGTACAGCCGTGCTACTGTCAGGCCCCTCGGGCTGGCGTATCTCAGGTGAGGTGGTCTGGTGGATCACCATGCCCCCGACGCGGTAAGTAAGCGTCGCGAGTTTCTAGACGAAGTGTCCAGAACAATCCCGCCTAATCCTCTCTATCGGAGGAGTCCGGCTCTGCCATCAGCAGTTGATTGGGCTGCACGGCCCGATGCTGGTACAGGAAACGCGCTGGAAAGAAGACAGTTTCCCCGCCCTCGAAATGCACGACGATCCCCGTCGATAATCTCTCAGAGAAAAGTATGCGAGGATTCGTAGAACCGATCATGTTTTGAATTTAGTTGCTACTGGGTGGTTTGAGAATCGAACTCGGCATAGTTATCCAGGTGATCTTTGATTACCTGGTAGCACTCGCAGGCTTTGGTTTCAAGCTTCCGGGTGTCGAGAATGTGAATGACTCCGTGGGTGTATTCAATCACGCCCGCGTCCTTCAGAATTTTGGCGGCCAACGTAACCGTAGGACGGCTGCTGCCAAGCATGTCCGCGAGAAACTCATGCGACATCTTGAAGACATTGCTGTGCGCGCGATCCGAGCAGATGAGCAGCCAGCGTGCGAGACGCTGATCTAACTCGTGCTTCGCGTTACACCCTGCAGATTGCATCGCTTGAACCAACTGTGCCTGTACGTAACGGAGCGCGAGTTTCTGAAAGGTGCCGCAGGAATCGAATTCCCGCCTGGCGATCTCGATGGGGCTGGTATAACCGTGGCCTGCGATCTGGGTGTACACGCGGTTCAAGCTGCGCCTGGTCCCCATCAAGGCCGAGATGCCGATGACCGATTCGTACCCGAACATCCCCACCTCAACCTGAGAGCCGTCCTGGAAGGTTGTCGTCATCGAAGCCATCCCCTCTTCGACAAAGATCAGGTGTTCGATCGGGCTACCAGGGAATTCGATCTCGTGCTCAAGCTCCAGTTCAATGCGTTGAAGCCGAAGCCGCTTGATGACGTCGGCATCCAGGGCACTCAGCAATGTGTTTGTAAACGGGCCCGAAGTCAAGAACCTTCCCTCATGAGTTCCCTAGTATGCGCTTTTTGAGCATCGAAGGGGAATGGTTGCAGCCTGTCCCAATCAGACCAGCCAGTCGTGCATCGGACGGTCATTGCGACGGGATAAAGCAAAAAGGCCGGCCAAGAAGATTTCTCGGTCGGCACTCGCAGCCTCAACTTGTTTCAATGGTGCGCCCGGAGGGATTCGAACCCCCGGCCTTCTGATTCGTAGTCAGACGCTCTATCCAACTGAGCTACAGGCGCACGTGCTCTCGCTCTTTCACTTTACCAAAGCGACCGCTTTCCGCCAAATCTATACGAAGTTGCCTGCGTTCTATAACGCCTCTGCGAGTCAGAGCTATTTGGCTGGGGCGGCGGCGGGCGCAGGCTCTTCCGCTTGGGGCGCTGGCGGCGGAATCAGCGGCACTTCTTCCGCAATGGAGAACCCAGCCCCCCGGAGAAGCTGCCCAACCACTGGCGTGGTCAGGCGGGTCGCGTCGTACTCCACCCGGATTGTCTGCTCGGCGGCATCCGCCCGAATTCGCCGGATTCCATACACCTCGTGCAGCTTGCCGAGCGCCATCATGGCCGGCTCGGTGGGGTGCTGCACATACCGGAAAAGGACCTCAACCGTCGTCATAGCTCGATGATACAGCCTTCAAAGGCGGCGCAGGTAGGTCACGATGTCTGGGCTGGTCCACAACTGCGCTGAGATGAATTTCCTGCGGATGATCCCGTTGCGATCGATCACGTACGACTCAGGAATCTTCTCAGTGCCGTAGAGGTGGTTGGTGCGTTGCTTCGGGTCCCGAATCGAGAGCAGATCCACGTGGTTGTCGGCTAAAAATTGACGATAGGCCTGCGGATCCTCGTCGATACTCACCGTCAAAATTACCACCTGCGGCATCTCGTGCTGCAGATCGATGAGCGAGGGAAGCTCCTGGACACAAGGAGCGCACCAGCTCGCCCAGAAATTCAGAATGACCACCTTGCCCCGGTAGGCACTCAGCTGGATTCGCTCGGAACCATCCTGGAGCACAAAGTCGGGTGCCCTCCGCCCAAGATTCGAGGGATGGGAGCCGCGGTCGCAGCCTGCCGCTGCTACCAGAACAACGATCGCCAGAAGGAGGCGAAGAGATTTCAAAGTTTCCACCTCCCTATAATACTTTCGGAGCTCGAGTGGACGCCTCAGTTGATTTCAATTCGGCCATGCTTCTGTCGGTCATCGTACCTGCAAGGAACGAGGAGAGCTGCATAGAGGCTTGCCTGCGGTCGCTCGCAACGCAGTCCGACATTGGCTTGGGACTGGGCCTCGACCTCGAAATTCTGCTGGTCGACGATTGCTCGACCGACCGCACCCGTGCCATCGCTGAGGCAGTGGCAGGAGTGACCGTGATGGAACCGGCGCCGCTGCGACCGGGTTGGACCGGGAAAGCCAATGCGGCATGGAGCGGTGCCAATGCAGCTGGGGGACAGTGGCTGCTCTTTACGGACGCCGATACGGTTCATGAGCCGGGAAGCCTGCGCCGGGCAATTCACGAGGCGGAGAAGGCCAATGTCGCCATGCTCTCGTACTCTCCCCGCCAGATCGTGACCGGGTTTTGGCAGCGAGCCCTGATGCCCCTGGTCTTCAGCGAGCTAGCCTTAGCCTACCCACCCGCGAAGGTCTCAGATCCTCAGTCTCGCCTGGCGGCTGCAAACGGCCAATTCGTGCTCATTCGGCGCGATGCCTATGCGCAGGTCGGGGGCCATGAAGCCGTCGCCTCTTCGGTGCTCGAAGACGTCGATCTTGCCTACCTGGTGAAGCGGGCCAAGCTGGGATTGCGCTTTCGCTATGCTCCGGATGCGCTCAGCACCCGCATGTACCGCAGTCTTGGCCAGATGGTTGAGGGTTGGACCAAGAACCTTGCCCTGCTGTTTGGGAACCCGCTCGTCCTGGCAGCCTGGCGCCTGCTAGACCTCGCACTCATTGTGGGCTTGCCGCTGCTGGCGTTGTGGATCGAGCGGCCTCTCGCTCGCGCCGTGCTGTTGCTGCTCTGGCTTCGCAACCTCTGGCGCTTCTACCGGAGGGTCAGCAAATCCAATTTTCAGCCTCTTGACTGCGCCCTGTCGGTGTTTGCCCTGCCCCTGTTCTCTGTGCTGCTGTGGAGGAGCTGGTTTCACCACACTATCAAGAAGCGGGTAGTCTGGAAGGGGCGAAGTTATCCCACCTGATGTGGTGAAGCTTCGCGAGAACGAGCGACATCTACTGTTGAGCCATTTACCTATGATCCTGTTGACCAGAAAAGCCGAGTTTTCCGCCTCCCACTTCTACTGGAACGAGGCATTTACGCCTGAGGAAAACCAGCGCGTGTTCGGCAAGTGTGCAAACCGCAATGGTCATGGTCATAACTACACCCTCGAGGTGACGGTGGAAGGCGAAGTGGATGCCGCAACCGGTTTTGTTGTCGACCTCAAGCAGCTCAAGGAAGTGATGGATCGTGAGGTCGTGCAGATCTATGACCATCGCCATCTGAATCTCGAGATCCCCGAATTCAAAAAAACGATTCCGACTACTGAGAACATTGCGGTTGCGATCTGGCGTCGCCTCGAACCGAAGCTTGAAGGCGCAAAGCTGCATCGAGTTCGCGTGTACGAAATGCCCGATTTGTTTGCGGACTATTACGGAGAGTGATGAGAGCTTACCTTTCGCGTCGATATCGGTTGAGCGCCTCGCACCGCCTGTCTAGCAATGCGTTCACCGACGCTGAGAATCTCGAGATCTATGGCAAGTGCGCGAACCCCTGCGGGCACGGCCACAACTACGTGGTCGAAGTGACGGTCGGTGGAGACATCGACGCCGCAACCGGCATGGTCTGCGACCTCGCCGAGCTGGATGGCTGTATTCACAGCAACCTTGTGAATCGGTTCGATCACACTAATTTGAACTTGGATCAGGACTTCCTGAATCGAGTACCGACGACGGAGAATTTCTGCATCGCCATCTACGACATTGTGGCTGGCTCCTTCCGTGCAGCAGACCTGGTGCGCGTCAGGATTGAAGAGACCAGCAACAACTCGTTCGAATATTCAGGTAAGGGGGACGTTACCCATGCGCGTTCGCGAGGATGATTCCATCGGAGCAGGGAACGGCAGCGCGGCTGAAGATCCAGAGAAAGAAGGCACGAATATGTCGCACTCCACGTTCGCATCCAAACCGCGCATGGTAGAAGACTTGTCGAATGTAAGCACACAGGACATCTACCGCGAGTTGATCAAGCGCTTCGATAAAGATCCCACCCGCGATGGCCTGGAGCGCACGCCCGAGCGCGTTGAGAAGGCTATGACCTTCCTCACCAAAGGGTATGCGCAAGATCCGACGAGTATTCTTCGCGGTGCGCTGTTTGAGGTGGACTACGACGAGATGGTGATCGTCAAAGACATCGAGATGTTTTCGCTTTGCGAACACCACATGCTGCCTTTCTTCGGCAAGGTGCACGTCGCCTACATCCCTAAAGGCAAGGTAATTGGGCTGAGCAAAATTCCGCGGTTGGTTGAAGTCTTTGCGAGGCGCCTGCAGGTGCAGGAGCGAATGACTCAACAGATCGCCGATGCGATCCAGGCCGCTATTCAGCCTCAGGGGGTCGGCGTTGTGATCGAGGCACGTCACCTCTGCATGATGATGCGTGGTGTGGAGAAGCAGAATTCGTCGACCGTCACGTCGGCCATGGTCGGCGTGTTCCAGAAACAGAACACGCGGACCGAGTTTCTATCTCTGGTGCGCGATCGGTCGCCAGCGGCATTCTAACCACCGGATTAGCGAGCCAACACGCTGCGCACGGTTCCCGGGCATTCGATAGCGCCTATAGTTAAGAGGTGAACGGACTTTTGGTGATCGACAAGCCGCAGGGATTTACCTCGCACGACGTGGTCAGCCGAGTGCGGCGCGTGCTCAATGAATCTTCGATTGGTCACCTTGGAACGCTCGATCCGATGGCAACAGGAGTGTTGCCGTTACTGCTCGGCAAGTTCACCCGACTGGCGCAGTTCTTCTCAGAGACGCAGAAGTCCTACACCGGTACGATCCGATTCGGCTATGCGACCGACACCTACGACGCAGAAGGCGAGCCGACTTCCCCGCCTCTCCCGGTGCGACTAACCATCGAGGAGCTACGCCGGAATGCTGCAGCCTTTCGTGGAGAGATCGAGCAAATGCCGCCGCAGTTTTCCGCGAAGAAGGTAGCAGGCAAACCGGCCTACAAATCAGCACGTGCGGGACAGACGGTTACGCTTCGCGCAGTAAAGATCAATGTCCTGGAGTTCGAAATTCGTGAGCTGAACGAGGATTTGGCCGAATTTTTCATCAGGGTCTCCGCTGGAGGCTATGTGCGATCCGTGGCTCATGATCTGGGGAAGTTGATGCGATGTGGTGCGCACCTGGCTAGTCTTTGCAGGGTGCAGGCGGGTCCGTTTTCGCTGTGTCAGTCGATCAAGTTGACAGACCTGGAGGCGTTTGCACGGGACGGATCTATCGTTCAGCAGATGCCTCATCCGAGAGCGCTTCTTCCCGAACTGCCCTCAGTCACAGCAGACGAAATCACCGCGGGGCGCCTGCGTAACGGCATGGCCGTGAACCTGCCCGAGTTTTCGAGTGCCCCCATGGTGAAAGTGTTTCGCGGACAAGCCGAACTCCTCGGAATCGCCACTCGGATCGCAGGAACGCTGTTTCAACCCAAGGTGGTGCTGGGATAGTGCACCCAGGCCGACCGGCGCCGAATCGAATCTACCAGTACGCAAAAAAGCAGCAGTTCGAAGGCTTGGCCACACTATTGTTTTGTGTCAGACGTCTTCTTCAACAGCGGAAGAACCAGCGGCAGCAAGTTACGAGCAACCTGCTGATTTCCCTGGGCGGTGGCGTGAATGCCGTCTTCCTGCATGGAACCGGGAACTCCGTACACATCCTTGAGCAGAAAGGGCAGCAGCGCCAGGTGATACTTCTTCGCAGCGAGCGTGTAGGTTTCATTGAACTGGCGGATGTACTCGGGCCCGTAATTCGGAGGCAGGGTGATGCCGCCGAGCACGATCTTTGCACCCGCACTTGTGAGCTGCGCGAGTATCTGGTCGAGATTAGTGCGGGTGACCTCCGGGGGAATGCCGCGAAGTCCATCGTTTCCACCAAACGCAACAATCACGACTGCGGGCTTGAGATCGAGAACATCTTTTATGCGGTTCAATCCGTCTTTTGTAGTATTGCCGCTGATGCCCTCATTTACGACCCGATAGTGATATCCCCGCAAATCGAGGTCTTTCTGCAGGAAATCGGGATAGCTCTGGCCGGGGTCAGCGCCGTATCCGGCGGTGAGGCTGTCGCCAAAGGCGACCACGACCGGACGGGTGTCGACGCTGGCTGCCGCCGCGGGCGCCGACGCAGCCTCGGGCGATACAGCCGACGGTTGAGTGGGAGTGGGGGCCTCAGTGGAGTTGGCGTGACAACCCGCGAGAGCCAGCAGCGCAATCAGAAATACACGACGGTTCACAAGCCAACTGTAGCAAAGGTGGAGAGAAGCAGGCGATGATCGAAGTACAGGGACTGAAGAAATCCATTCGCAATGGCAACCGGGTTGTGGACATCCTCAAAGGTGTCGACCTGCATATCAAGGCCGGGCAGTTCGTTGCAATCATGGGTGCCTCGGGCAGCGGAAAGAGCACACTGCTCGGACTGCTCGCAGGCCTTGATTCGCCCAGCGAAGGGAGAGTGCTGGTGGATGGAACCGACATCAGCCGCATGCCGGAAGATACGCTCGCCCAGGTGCGTGGACGAAAGATTGGATTCGTCTTCCAGTCCTATCAACTTATCCCCACACTCACAGCATTTGAAAATGTGCTGCTACCGCACGAATTGAACGGCAGCGGCGACGGCAAGTCGAGGGCGCGTTTGCTACTGGAATCCGTCGGACTCGCGGACCGGCTCGATCACTATCCAGTGCAGCTCTCCGGCGGCGAACAGCAGCGAGTCGCGCTCGCGCGCGCTTTCGTCGTCTCCCCGCCCATCGTCATGGCGGATGAACCGACCGGCAACCTCGACTCGACGAATGGCGAGCACGTCCTCGAACTCCTGATGCAGCGCAACCGCTCGGAGAAAACTACGCTTGTCCTGGTCACCCACGACAAGCAGATCGCGGAACGCGCCGATCGAGTGATCGTGCTGCGCGATGGCCTGGTGATCTCTGACCAACTGAAGGCGCAGGCCTGATATGGCGACGGTTCAGTTACAGCCGCTGGAAGTGAAAGCAGTGCGCGAGCAGCGGTCAGCGATCTCGTTGAGCTCCGCGGCCAAGATTGCCTGGCGTGAGTTGCAGGCTTCACGCACAAAATTCCTATTCGTAATTCTCTCTGTTTCGATTGGCGTAGCGGCCCTGGTCGGCGTACGCGGCTTCAGCGAGTCTTTCCAACACACACTTCTGCTCGAAGCACGCACCATCATGGCGGCGGACTTGTCTGCCCGCATGTTTCGTCAGCCAACGCAGCATGAGGATCAGCAGATTGCCTCGCTGACTCAGCAGGGTATTCAAGTGACGCCCGTGACCGAGATGGTCTCAATGGCCTCATCGCCTGCTGACCCGGTGCCGCTGCTGATCTCGTTGAAGGCCGTCGACCCGGCCGCTTATCCCTACTACGGTTCGGTGCAGATGAGCCCTGCCGGAACCCTGCGAAGTGTCTTGACCGATTCGACGGTGGTGGTGGGAGAAGATCTGTTGATCCGCCTTAAAGTTCAGGTGGGCGACTCGATCACCATCGGCGGAAAGGGCTTTCGTATCGCCGCCATGTTGCTGCGCGAACCAGATCGGATGAGCTCGTCGATGGGGCTCGGGCCGCGCGTTCTCATCAGCCGTGGCGCCCTCGAAAAGACTAGCCTGCTGCAACCGGGAAGCCGTTCCGGCGAGCGCCTGCTCTTCAAGTTGCCGGTCCAGGGAACGGACGTCGGCAATGTGCGCTCGCAACTGGAAAAGATTCTCCCCGACGCGCAGGTCACCGACTTTCGCGAGACCAGCCCAGCCTTGACCAACGGTCTGGATCGCGCCACCGGTATTCTCAGCTTGATCTGCCTGGTAGCCATGGTGCTCGGAGCGATCGGTGTTGCGATGGCGATGCGAGCCCACCTGCAGCAGCGCATTGACATACTCGCGATCATGAAATCGATCGGTGCGCGGTCCTCTGACATCCTCCGCATCTACGTCTTGCAGACGCTCCTCCTGGGGCTCGCCGGCGGCATACTTGGCGTGCTCGTCGGGCTTGGGGTCGAGTGGGTCTTCCCCGCTGTATTGGGAAAGCTGTTGCCTATGCGGCCGCCATTGACCGTGCCGTTTCGCTCCATCGCCGCCGGATTGGGAACCGGCGTCTTAACCACGCTGCTCTTTTGTCTCCCTCCGCTGCTCGACATCCGCAAGGTGCGACCCAATCTCGTGTTGCGTCGTGCGGTCGAGTCGGGCGACTCCGAAGGCAAAGCAAGCCTCTGGATGCGCTTCAAAGCCAACCGACTGCAGTGGGCGATCGCGGTGGTGATCGTCGCCGCGCTTGGCGGCATCGCTGCCGCGCTGTCCGATTCATTCGAGGTCGGCCGCTGGTTTGCTGCTTCGCTGTGCGCGCTGCTGGTCGTCACGCTGGCGCTCTCGGCGGTAGTGTTGCGTCTTTTGCGTGCATTTCTGTCGAAGACGCGGCTGCATCTGCCCGCCGCCCTTCGCCATGCGCTCGCCAATCTGTATCGGCCCGGCAATCAATCCTCCGCCGTGTTGGCCGCTCTTGGCATGGGCGTAATGCTGATTCTGGCCGTCTTCCTCATGGAACAGGGGGTGATCGGCGAAATGCACGCAGACGCAGCGCCCACCACCCCCAATGTCTTTCTCGTGGATATCGGTGCGCAGGAGTTGCCGAGAGTCCTCAACCTGCTGTCGAAGCAACCCGGCGTGCGCGGCACGCCCGAGACTCTGCCCATCGTCTCCGGTAGGATCGTAACTGTCGATGGCGTCTCGACCGATCAGCTCAAGGTTAAGAATTATCCAAAACGCCTGCTTCAGTCCGTCAGCCTCACGTGGGCAGACGCAGTTCCCGCGGGAACTAAGATCACCAGCGGTCAATGGTGGAAGACGAACGATCAACCAAGTCTGGCCGTAGCGGCGCATGCTGCCGACCGCCTGCACTTACACCTCGGATCCGAGATTCTGTTTGAGTCCGGTGACCGGCCGATCCGCACAAAAGTCGCTGCGATCTTCAAGACCGATGGCCAGCATGTGTATGCCCGCAGCGAATTCGTGCTCGCCTCGGGCGAACTGCGCGGGCTGCCCACCGTCTGGTATGCCGACCTGCACGTCGATCCCCCGCTCGTTGGATCCTTGCAGAGAAACCTCTTCACCAACTACCCCACCATCACCGTGATCAACATCGCCGATGTCATCGAGACGATTCAAGGCGTGGTCAACCAGATCACCATGGTTGTCCGCTTCCTTGCGGGATTTTCCATGCTCTCCGGTGCCGTCATTCTTGCCTCCAGTGTCGCCAGTACGCGCTTCCGAAGAATTCGCGAAGTCGTGGTGCTGAAGACTTTGGGAGCCACCCGGAAACACATCGCTACCGTCTTCAGCGTGGAGTTCATCGTGCTCGGACTTCTCGCCGGCTTTGTCGGTTCGGTATTTGCGAACCTGCTCGTTAGAATCCTGCTGCACAAGCTCGACATCGGGTCTCACGTGAATTGGCTCGCAGCGCTGGTCGCCATTCTCGCCACAGCCGTTTTAGCGACGGCAACCGGATGGGCCGCCAGCTTTCGCATTCTCGGCCAGAAGCCACTCGAAGTATTGCGTGAAGAATAAGCCAGGAATGGCACGAGGACCAGCTCCAAACCTACTGTGCGAGACTTGCTGAGTCTGCTTGCTCACTGGCACTCGATTGGGGAACGAACGCTCGACGCACGCGAGCTCGCCCCAACGTTGACCCTTTGGACCTCTTGCCCTTAATATTGGAAATGGCAGCACGGATTCCGAACCTCGCGTTCGCCCGTGCCTTGATCACTGCCCCCTCGTTCAATGGTAGGACAGTCGCCTCTGGAGCGATCGATCGGGGTTCGAATCCCTGGGGGGCAACCAATCCTGCACACATCCGCTCTTGACTGAACTTTCTTGATCCTCCAATCACTGCCGTCCTGGGTATCCGTGTTCATATCCTGACCGCGGGCCGGACTGTGCACACGCGCGGCGTCACCTGCCAAGAGGAACGGACCGATCATTTCCGTGGCACTCTTTGGTGCTATCTCGGCGGAAGCTCAACCGGCCAACATAATCCTGGAAATTCAGACGGCGTTCATTCCCATTTCACAGGCCTCTAACATTACCCGTTTCTCATGAAGAAGGACGTGAGGCCTCTCGCCATCACGCGAGCTAGATTCCTAACCCAACTTCCCCCACGCCGCTCCGACGGCACAATGCACAACTCGAGGAATTGCCATGACGCACTCGCAATTGCGAAGCTCTCTCTATGCTCTTATCGCCCTGGCGGGAGGCTGCCTCCTTCACGCGCAAATCAATACGGCCAGTCTCTCCGGTCTGGCTTCAGATCCGTCCGGCGCCGCCTTACCAAACGTTACAGTGACTATTACGGACGAGGCTACCGGATACACCCGCACGGTACAGACCGATACTGCAGGGGCCTATTCTCTTCAGGATGTTCCGATCGGCCATTACACCGTGAAGGTGATGGCGCAGCAATTCAGCCCGATCACGGAACACCTTGGGCTCTCAGTCGGGCAACGAGCCCGCGAAGACTTTCATCTTCAGGTGGGCTCAACCCAGCAATCAGTTGAGGTAGTCGCAGCAGACTCGATGCTCTCGCCCGATGATGCTTCGATCAGCACCGTCGTAGGATCCGAAACCATCGAACAGACGCCGTTATCGCTGCGCAATTGGGATGACCTGCTGCGTGTTGTTCCCGGCGTGCAGATCAGCCGCTTCACGCAGCAGAGCGGCGCAACCTCTGCCGGCCGCGTAGGCGATTTCAATGTCAACGGGATCCATTCGCTGCAAAACAACTTCCTTCTCGATGGCATAGACAACAACACGTTTTCAGAAAATGTGCAGGAACTCAGCACGGAGTCGGCCCATCCATCGCTCGATACCATCGCGCAATTCAACGTAATCAGCAATCCGTACTCGTCCGAATATGGACGAAGTCCCGGCGGCGTGGTCTCGGTGAACACGAAGAGCGGGACCAATGCCTTCCACGGGCTCGCCTACGAATACGTGCGCAACAACTACTTCGACGCGAACGACTTTTTCTCCGATCGCCACGGTCTGAAGAAGCCGAAGTATAACCAGAATCAGTTCGGCGGCAACATCGGCGGCCCGATCATTAAGAACCGGTTGTTCTTCTTCTTCGATTACGAAGGAACACGCATTAAGCAGGGCGTTCTGCGCACCGCGACAGTGCCGTTGCCAAATGAACGCATTGGCGACTTCAGCCCCGCAACCGCCGCAGCGTTGGGCGTAAGTTATCCCACGATCTACGATCCCACCACATGCCAACCCGCCTTCTCCGGTTCCAACTGCCAGCCGTTTGCGAACAACACGGTTCCATCCGGCAGCCTCGATCCGACCATGCAGAAGCTGATGGCGCTTTTTCCGCTTCCGAATACAACCACCGCCGGAAGCCCTCCGAACATCAACAACTACATTCGCAATGCGCTGCTCACCGACTTTGAACACAACTACGATGGCCGCGTCGACTGGACGCCGTCACCATCGAATGCAGTCTTCGCGCGCTATAACTACTCCAATCGCAAGCGTGATATTCCCGGATATCTGGGCGGACTGGCTGACGGTACGTCCACCTCGGCATGGGGCAACCAGACGCTGAAGGCGCACAGCGCGGTGCTCGGATGGACGCACATTCTGAACCAGAACATGGTGAACGAGTTCCGCTTCGGCTGGGTTCGCGATTACTCCTATGCGCAGCAGCAACCGTTTTCGCTGGGCCAACTTTCGGGAAGCTTTGTTCCCGGCATCCCCAACAACCCGGCGATCGGTGGCGGCGTTCCTCTGACGACCTTTTCGAATTATGCCTTCGAGGGCTCAGCGGACTTCCTTCCCAAGAAACAGGTTCCGATGCAGTACCAGTACAACGACACGTTTTCGCTGGTCCTCGGGCGGCACACGTTCAAATTCGGTACAAGCATTTACCTGCCCATGCGCAATATTTTTCAGGACGAGCCTGGAACGCGTGGCGACCTTGGCTTCACCGGGGTCTTCACATGCCAGCACAGTGCTCCGGGCAAATGCGTCTCAGGATCAGGCCTTTCGTACGCGGACGGCCTACTCGGCTATGTGCAGAGTACGCAGCTTACCAACGTCTTCTTTGTTGACCAGCACCTGTGGATGGCATCGGGCTTTTTCGAAGACGACTGGAAGGCCACGCCACAGCTAACCTTGAATCTCGGCCTACGCTATGACTTCGCCACGCCGCCGCTGGAAGCTAAGAACCGCATGGCAGATTTTGATCCGGCCACGGGCTCGCTCGTCTTTGCAAAGAGCGGATCATTGAAAGACCGGGCTATCGTCGATCCCAACTATAAGAACTTCGGTCCGCGTTTTGGATTTGCGTACTCCCCTGATACGAAGACCGTTTTCCGCGGCGGTTATGGCATTTACTACTCCCTGTTTGAACGCTTCGGGAGTGAAGACGAACTTGCCTTGAATCCGCCCTTCCTGATCAACAAGACGCTCACGAGCAACACGACCCCCGTGCTCAACCCATCTGTCGGTTTTCCGTCAGACTTCCTTGACCCCGCCACCCTCAACCTGAACAACCTCACCTCCTATCACATTCGCGCCATGGCCCTGCACGATCCGCAGCCTTACGTGCAGCAGTGGAGCCTTGGTGTTCAGCGACAGTTCGGACAATCCTGGGCAGCGGAGGTGGATTACGTAGGCACTAAGTCCACGCACCTCGATGTGATTCGCAATTACAACCAGCCCATTATCTCCGGCGGCGTCAGCACCGGCGTGGTTCCGTACTCTAACTTCGGCCAGATCGAGTACACGTCCCCTATCGGCTTTGGCAACTACAACGGCCTGCAGGCGAGCCTGACTCGGCGCTTCACCAACGGGTTCGAGCTACGTGCTGCGTTCACCCATTCGCGCAGTCTCGACAACACTCCACAGGAACTCGAATCTAATTCTGGCGATGCGCCGAACGGGCGTGATTATGCCGCGTGGTACGGTCCAAGCGACTTCGATGTTCCCAATCGTGTCGCCGTCAGTTACGTATATGAGCTGCCGTTCGGTCATGGGAAAACTATGCTCCAAAGTGGGCCGCTCTCGTGGATTCTTGGCAACTGGCAAACTTCGGGCGTTTACACCTATTACAGCGGCCATCCGTTTCAGGTAAACGAGAATGATGGTCAACATAACTCAATCCTCGATCCCTACGGCTTCGCGGTCGCAACTCCCAACCTCATTGGCAAGCCTCGTCTGGTTCGCAAGCCGGATTGCTGGTTCTATTCGAGCAAGAATTCGGCGTGCCGTACGATTGCTTCGAACGGGAGCGAGGCGTTCGGCGTGACAGCAGTGGGCGCCATCGGAAATGTCGGCCGCAATTCCCTGCGCGGACCGCACATTGACGTGTTCGACGCGGCCCTCCTGCGCGAGTTCCCGATCCGCGAAACCATGAACATCGAAGCCCGGTGGGAGGTCTTCAACGTGAGCAACACGCCGGAATTCGGGCAGCCCAATGGCAACATCACCAGCGGTGGTGTTGGCAGCATTACTTCCCTTTCCGGCGATCCGCGCGTGATGCAGTTCGCACTCCGTCTGTCCTTCTAAGTTGTTTCAACCACGCGGGCCTGCCGATCCCTGGTTGGCCCGCGGAACTCTCTCTCTAATCCTTCCCTCATGCGCCGAAACCTCTGTCTGCTTGCTCTGTCGCTTTGTGTCTCTTCGACTCCTGGTCTGGCCCAGTCTTCGCCACCGGCAGAAATCGTGCTCCACGGCCAAGTTCATCCAGATCAGAATCAAACCTATATTGAGGCGCCCTTCACCGTACCTCCCGGAACCCATCGCATCAGCGTCGCATTTCATAATCTTGGCCGTGACCAGCACACGGTGCTCGATCTGGGCATGGCCGACCCCGATGGATTTCGCGGGGCAAGCGGTGGCAACAAGGACCACTTCACCATCAGCGAAACCGACGCGACTCCTTCCTATCTTCCCGGTGCAATCCCGGCCGGAGAGTGGAAACTCCTCATCGCAGTTCCCAACATTCGCCCGCGTGTCACAACGAGCTGGCGTGCGGAAGTGTGGTTCAACCGCGTACACGACGACACCTCATTCGCGGACGTGCCCGTGCGAGAACAGGCCGGTTGGTATCGCGGCGACCTGCACATGCACACGGCTCATTCTGACGGCAGTTGCTTGAGCCAGTCCGGCAAGCCGGTGCCATGTCCTGCATTTCTCACGCTGGAGGCAGCTGTCCGCCGCGGCCTGGACTTCATCGCGATCACCGACCACAACACTACGTCGCATTATGACGATGAACGTGAGTTGCAGGCGTACTTCGATACCCTTCTGCTCATCCCTGGCCGAGAACTAACCACGTTCTACGGCCACGCGAACGCCTTCGGCACCATGCGCTTCATCGACTACCGCGTCGGAACAGCCAAAATGCCAGATACAAACACCCTGCTGCGCGGTGCGAAGAGTGCGGGCGCCATCATCTCCATCAACCACCCCGAGGCCCCGACCGGCGAAGTTTGCATGGGCTGCGGATGGACACCGCAACAGGCCGTCGACACAAGCCTCGTAACATCTGTCGAAGTAATCAACGGCGGCGGCGCGCCCGCCACTCACTTCTGGGAAGATCAGCTTCGGCAGGGCCATCGTCTCACGGCTATCGGAGGCAGCGACAATCACCACGCCGACTGGCCGCTCGACAAGCCGGGCTCGGTCGGTTATCCGACTACGGTCGTGCACGCGCACAGCCTTTCGGTCGAAGATATTCTCGACGGCGTTCGGTCAGGGCAAGTATTTATCGATGCCACCGGATCGCGAACCCGCTTCTTGGACTTGCACGCACAGCTTGGCTCTGAATCTGCCGATATGGGGGGCGATCTCGAGCCGAAAGCCGGGCAAACCATCGCGTTGCAGCTTCACATCTCCGGCTGTGTGGGCGCAACGGTTGACTACTTCGTGGATGGCAAGGCCGTGCCTTCCCTGCCCTCCTCACTCATTTCTTCGGCGGATCAGCAGCTGCGCACGACCTGGCAATCGGATGGTGCGCGGCACTGGGTTCGCGCTGAGGTGCACGATCACGATGGCCGCCTGCTGCTGTTCGGAAATCCTGTTTACCTAGGCTTTGAATCCTCCCCGAAACACTGAAAGAAGGACTTGATGCATCGCACTGTGGCCTTATTGCTCCTTGTTTGCTGTACGATTTCGCTGAACGCGCAACCGCACTCTACCGATCAGTCCTCGCCGGGCAGCCGGACCTTAATGGACGCGCACAACTGCTATCCCTACTACGAATGGTGGTCTGATCGAATCGATCGCGCGCTCTCTGCCGGAACGCCTCTGGCCATCGAGCAGGACCTCTACTGGTACACCGATCGCAAATCCGGCAAGTCGTGGTCCATCGTCGCCCACGGAGCCCCGATCAGCGGGCAAGAGCCCACAATGGAGCACTACTTCTTTGATCGGGTCCGCTCAACCGTGGAGCAGGCGTTGAAAGACGGCAATCACGGCAACTGGCCGCTGATCACGCTCAATCTCGATTTCAAGACCGAGGAACCGGAGCACCTCAACGCCGTCTGGGATTTGCTGACCAAGTATCAGGGCTGGCTCACAACCGCGCCCAAGACGGCGGATCCCGCAAAGGTCCAACCTCTCGACGTACGCCCAATTCTGGTGCTCACCGGCGAATCCGATGCGCAGGAAACAATCTTCTTCAGGCAAGTGCCTGTGGGTGGCCACCTCCTGGTGTTTGGCGCCGCGCATACCAACACCGAAGATCCGATGGCGTCTCCCAATGTTCTCGAGCCCGGTCCTGCGGATAACTACCGTCGATGGTGGAATAATTCATGGCGGGTCGTGGAGCCGCAAGGCCAACAGCATGCGGGATCATGGACGAATGCGGACGATCAGCGGCTTCGCTCGCTTGTCCGCCATGCCCATTCCCATGGACTGTGGATCCGTTTCTACACTCTCGATGGTGCAACGGAAAAAGAAGAGAGCTGCAATGGATGGTTCCGCAGTTACAACTTCGGCTCGCTCGCTGCCGCTGAGGCACGCTGGCATGCCGCAGAGCAGGCCGGAGTCGATTATCTTGCCAGTGATCAATATGAACAGTTGAGTTCGTTCCTGCGGCGTGATCAGAGCGGCACCGCCAGCATTGGACCCATCGAGCAGTGTCGGCATTCGCATGGCCGATAAGATTGGGATAGGTGTAGCGAGAGTCATATCCGCGTAGAGCAACTTCGCCAGCAGATCCGATAAGCTTGAAATTCCTGCCCGGATCAAAAGCAGTTGCGTGGGTATGTGGACGAGGGTTCGATACTCCTGCGCTCGAGCCCTAAAAAGCCAGAATTCGGCAAATCGCCATTGAAGATATAGAAGTACTGCCGAAGCTTCCGCCTAACCTGGTCAAAGCTGCCACCATCGATGTTCGCGCCAGACGTTCCTTGATATCGGTGATTCGGAACGTTGTATACAGTGGCTGGTAGTTGAAAGGTAAGACGCTCGCGGACCTTAAGGTCCGCGAGCGGATCTCCCTACTTTGGCAGACCGGCGGAAGCAGCATTGTGTATGACTTCTCGCACCGCGTCGATCACCAGCTCTGGCTCGTCATTCTGAATGTAGTGCCGTGAGTGCGGCGCGATCACATGCTTTCCGTGAGGGATCTTTGCCAGCAGTTTGTTCTGCAGCTCCAGTTTCAAATCCTGCTCCAGCGGATTTCCCGGAAACTCAGGATTCTTTTTCGTCCCGCTCAGCAGAATCACTGGCACATCCGGCAATGGCATCGCCTTCACCTCATCTGCTCCGCTCGTCTTGAACGCCGCATCTCGCTCCGCCTGAATTCCCTGCGGCGCCGCAGACATCGCTGCGGCGATGGCTTTTTCGCGGGCGTTCCAATCCGCCGAGCTCATCCGTGAATGCAGCAGATCGATCAGTTGGCTATCCTCCGGGTCCACCAAGACCAACCCAGCCACATCCTCGGGGTAGGCGTGCGCATACACCTGCACAATCGTTCCGCCCAGTGAATGCCCTACCAGCACCAACGGTCCAGGAACCTTGGCCGCACGCAAGAGAGCATGAAGGTCCGCCGCCATATCCCGGGTGGTCCGGCCGCTCGCGCTTGCAGGCAGCAGGTCCGATTTCCCTATCCCAGCACGCTCATACCGAAATGTACGCGCGAATCCCGCTATTTTCGGTTGGACGTCGTCCCAAGTCTTGATATCTTCTCCCATCCCGGATTCGAAAACCACGGTCACCGAGCCCGACCCAGCCACGACCATATGCAGCCGGTGCCCACCAACGTTTACCATCCGATCTTGGGCCAACTGCGCGCGAGACCATTGCGCACAACATAGAAGCAGCAGAACAGTAGCAGTCTTCATGATGTATCTCCCCCGGTCTGCTACGTTCCGAAAGCTTGTGAAGTTCTTCCCCCTTCGCGACTCGCCACCGTCTCTTGACCCTTCGTCACAGGAATTGCACTCAGGTAGCCGTTTCCGCCCGCTGTATTTCGAACTGAAAAAGCAAGTACAGATGGAGGGGCCCAGCCATCATCACGACCATGGGCGTGAATGTCCAACGGATGCCGGCATCTCGGGCATCCTGCGCGGCGAAGGGCTGGGCCTATTCTTCAACACTTGGATCCCTGGAGGACGCCTTGCCAAGTGCCACGGGAAACACGGTTCGGTAGCCGTGAATGACGTCGTAGGCAAACAGTCCTGGAATGTGCAGGCGAGACTTCTCTACTGCGATGTGCTGTAGCCGGTTGATCTTTTTTACATCGGTGAGCTAGAGAACAGAGCCGACGCGGCCCTGAGCTATGAGGTCATCCGGCTTTTGCGGGCCAAGGAACGGCAAGACGACTCCGAAGGACTGGTTAAGCTGCCCACCTTCTCTTCAAGGTTCATCTCCTGGCGCAAGGCCCGGGCACGCTGCTCGGCCTCGTCGCGAGCACGGGGTGGGCCCAAGGTTGTGGTGACGGAAAGCGATCGCCAAGATAACGAGAGGGATAGTTCGACGCATGCTGAGTGTCGCTATCACACTGAATAAAGAGCATGCGGCGGCTGGGCTGTAATTGAATGCAGTGGTGTCTACCGCCTACAATTCCGATCCGATGCAAGCTGCAAGCCTGCATGGTAGTGGTGCAGTTTGAATTTTCAAGATTGCAAGAAACTCTTGCAAAGTCCAGACCAAAGTTGCAAGTCCGCCTTCCTTTGCTGGGGTCACGCGAAGAGTCTTGCTTCCGCCGCGAAAATGAAATGCAGGAAGAACACGGTGACCGGTGATTCTCCAGCTTATTCCGAAGTGGCTCGTCGACGAACCGGTTGCTTGGATCCGACTCATCGAAGAGCCTCCCGGACTTGGCGCGGAGTCGTACCGCAGTCGAAGCTCAAGCGTGCGATCAGTGTGCAGCATAGCTCTCTTATCATTCACGACGGGTGAGCTACTTGGTCTCCTCCCAGCGTTTGCTTACTCCACCTTGATGCTCACTGTCGTCGAATTATTGGCTCGGTTCGGATCCAACGTATCCGCCCAGGTCGCTGCATTTGCGGTGATGACCGTGCCCGAAGGCGCCGTCACCTTTACTGTTAAGCGCACTGTCCAGGTGGTGTTCGGCGACATACGGCTGTTTTCGTGGCAGACTATTTGTCCAGTTCCCTGATAAGGCGGATGAGTGCATGTGCCCAGTCTGGGCGGGCCGGAGATGCGCATGGAATCAAAGGTCGTTCCCGCCGGCACTTTGGGGTTCAACACTTCTTGGGTAGCAATTCCTGGACCAAGATTCCAAACCGGGAAGGCATAAGTGAGCAAGTCGCCTCGATGGACCGTCATAGTTGCAGGTCTAACTCGCATAAATGGCCTGGTTTACATCGGATCGACTGATGGTTACGTCTATGCACTCGACGCCAGCAGCGATGCCTTTCCAGTTACGGCGTTCAGCGCGTGCACGACACTGTCTAAGCCGCCGACAAAGAGCATGCCGTCGGACACTGCAGGAGTGCTACCTGCACCGACTAACTTGCTCCACAACTTTTCGCCCGTGTCGGCGTTCAGTGCGAACAAGGTACCGTCGTAGGCGCTGAAATAAAGGATCCCGTTCACTACTATGGGTGAGCTAAAGGAATATTCGTCCTTACCCTGAATACCCTCCGGAAAACTCCACTTCAACTTGAGACTACTGACGGTATCCACATCAAGCAAATGCTTATACGGATTCCAACGCTGCATGTTGTCACGGTGGAACTGCGTCCAGTCCGCGGGCGAGGACCGAGGGATGGAGCCGAAGGTGGGAGTATCCACCGTTTGACCATGCACCGCTCTGTGGGCAGCGACCAGCATCAACCATAGCAGCGCAGCTGAAAGTTCCGAACTTACGACCCTAGAAGCGACTTTTTCTGAAAACTGATGGGGGATTTCACCCTTAGCAGCCTGTCGAGACGGCCAGTGTTCCACGCTAACGACGTCGTCGATCGGATCGATATGCAAGTTGATGGAGTGGATTCCGTGGCAGTCGTCCCATAGTGACTTCTGAAAGCGAGGGCCTCTTCAGCGGGCTATCATTTCTACTGGGAAGTGGGGGCGACGCCAGACCTCATCGATTCGATCGAGCCGGATAGCTCGACCGGGTTTCATCGATTTAATAGTGTGCGAGCACCATTCCTGGATCGGCTTTTTCGCGGGCTATCGTGCTTCATCAGGAGGCTTGCGGTTTCTCTACGGTTTCGCTCTAGCTCCTCCTGTAACTGGACCTGCTCTAGTTTCAGAGCAGCTAATTGGCGAGAGAGATCTGCGACGGTAGAGCTTCTCGTGCCACCTCCGCTAGCGACGAGTTCGTCATAACTCGTCTGCAGTTCTGCCACCTTTTGCCTAGCACGAATCACGCCTGGATATTCTTCGGTGAAGCGAACTCGCAAGAAACTCAGGTCAAGCTGTGCCTTTACCAAGGCTTCATGTAGTCTCTCGGATTCGGAGGCATTGAGATCTTGATTTTTGGCTTCTTCCAGCTTTGCCTCCACCGTTTTCAGCTCCGACTCAACCTTCTTTGACTTGCTATCGAGCTCCCTACCTCGATCGAGACTCTCGCCCAACTGTGCAGAGGTCCCTGCGGGTGTTTTGTCTGGTTTATGCCACGATTCTGCCGACAAAGAAGTACAAATTGCGCAAAAGAGTAGAGCAAAGACTCTCGCTTGGTTGATGAACATGCGAGCGCTCCTATCTATGCGCCTGCAGTGATTGTGATTGGCTCCTCTTAGGAGACCACCATAAACCAAAAATCAGCAAATTGGTGTTATCTCCGCCTGACACGCGAGTTAGTTGGTAATGACGGTAGGTAGTTTCCTGTAAGAAGCCAAGACCCAAAGGGTAGCTCAAGGCGACTTCAGAAAAGGTGCCATTGTGGGTTGCCTTGGGAGAGAGACCAAAGGTCTTCACCTTGGACGGATCGGTACCATATAAAGCTGCTTCACTGAATCGTAAATTGGTGGTCCGGGTAAACTGATGACGAATACCCGCGCCCGCAGAATTCACGAAGATCAGGGATTGTATTAGTCCGTTACTCAAGTCCCGGTTTCCTGTGACGTATAAATCATCTCGATTGCTAGCTCGGACATAAAGCGCCGCGTCTCCGGTGAAGACTAAGGAAGCACCGCAGGACGCGGTGGCTCCATTTGCCGTGCCCGAAGCAGTTACAGAAATTCGAGGCGTTTGATAGAGTCCGAGCAATCCTAATCCTCCAAAGCTACAACGGTACCAACCATCAAGTTGATGGGCACCACTGGCCGTCAGACCTACCGCTGTGCGCCGGCTGGTCGCACGAGTGTAGTCAGCCCTAGCACGGATGGTTTGGATGGTAAGTCCCACGTCTTCGAAACGACGTAACGTATGCGTAGCCGAGAGGTTGAGGTAAGTCTTGCGAGATTGGGCTGTGTGCATTTGAAGATCTGCCTGTTCGTCTAGAACATTTCCTGAATGAGTGCCGAACGCAACGGTGTCGTCTACGGGGGCTTCGGTATTGCCCACGGTTCGATAATCGAGAGGAGCAAAGAGACGAAGAGTATCGTTTCCGTAGGTATTAGCCAAGCTGCCCTGCCACTCCCAGTGCGGTGCTAGTTCTCCGTTGGCACGGAGAGCACCACGATTCAGACCCACACGATAGCGTTTTCCTTGGGCCAGGTAGTTGGCTTCTCCGAAACCATCTTCGTACATGAACTCCCAACGACGCCGCTTTACCAGTCCAGAAGCAGCACCAATTCCTGCGTAAGCCGAGGCATTGGTGTGAGTGACCTGATTAAACTGGATGCCTCCAAGCCCACTCAGGGCAAAGTTGAATTTGCCAGTTCTCCCTTCTTGGCTGGATGGCAGAAATCCCGGACCACTCCGTACTGATCCGTTAAATAGACGCACAGTGTTCCAATCATCTACCGTCCGAATATCTGCCCAGCAGGGACTGGATGCACCGTCTTGTTGCAATGCGGACGAAAGCGCGTCACCGCACCCGCCGTTTGCGTCGATAGGTCCGAGCGAGTCAGAGGTTTGCGCCCAGATAGATGCGGAGCACAAGCCCAGAGACAATACAGCGCACTTTATAAGTTTCATGGAACCACCACAGTATCTCCCGGAATGAGAGAGAGATTGTCTTCAGGACGCTTGCCACTCAAAATGAGGTTGTAGTTGACCTTTGCATGGGGGCCGCCGGCCTCATGCATTACATAAACATTTTTGGTCTTGGCAAACTCAGTGGGCCCTCCAGCACGGGTCATCAACTGTAAGACATTCATGGTGCCGAGTAGCGGATAAGCTCCCGGACGTTGAACTTCTCCAGTTATGTAGACGATGCGGCTGTGTATCTCCACAACGATTAGCGTGACCAAAGGTTCTTTCATGAATTTGGTGAGTCGTTCGGTCAGTCGTTGTTGGGCATCCTCCGGCTTCAGCCCCGTAAGAGGTATGTCGGAGAGAAGAGGGATAGAAATTTTGCCGTCAGGCCGGACCACGGTGTCGGCGGTGAACTGAGGAGCTTCAAAGACCGATACATGGAGCATGTCTCCGGGCCCTATGCGATAGTCAGGTCCGACGGGAATAGCCGGACGGGCCCGCAGCCCCACCTGATGCGATGCACTAGTAGATGTCGGTGTTCCACTCGAGATCGTCTGACCTTCACTGAGGGGAGTTAGATACAAAGCTAAGACAAGTGCGAAGAGAAGAGAAGTGGAGGCTCGCATAGGTTTGACATCTTATGTTTACACAACCTTGATGAACTTTCTAACTCCTGGAGCGAACTTGTGGAGCGCTTACTTTAACTCGTTTTACCCATGAGTGGGTGAATTTTACTATCCGTCATTCTTTCGTTCGCCCTATGCTAGGCAAATCGCTATGTTTAGCTTTGTATTTTTGAAGGGCTGCTGTCGTTCGTCTTCGCGTTAAGTGAGTCGCAATCTATTACTTCGAGGACAGTTAAGACTAATTAATCCGAAAAATCTTTCAACTTATGGGGTGAAAGCGGCTATCGAGCCAGACCTGCGGCCGGCCCGTCTGTGTTAGATATTTTGAATTATAGGGCTGCTAGCTTTCAAGGTGGAGAGGGCTTTTCGCGGAAGCGCCAATCACGCCAACCTCATCGCCCATCTTCCGCAGGAGTTACAGGCAGAGGCCTTCGAGCAGTGCTGGCTTAAGGATTGACAGGACCCGGACTCTCACCTGCTACCCGCCAAACACGTGTCGGCTTGGGTTCAGAACAACTCCTATCTCTCACTCGTCGATGCTCCATTCGACCGCGAAGACCCCACTCTCAATCCGTCGCAGGAGCCTGCGTCGCTTGCCCATCGCAGCGAATACAGCACTTTCTTCTTCTCGGACGCAACCGGCGGCGACCAGTTCCTCTGCGGACCCTGCTATTGAAGCAAGCTCACCGCGCACATCGATCGTCAGATTGCAGCCCGTCCCGAGCTCATCCAGGTCGAGAACGGCTGGAGGAATGCACTAGAGCAGAGGCCAGGAGCCGTTCAACGTGGGCACTTCCGCTAGGGTCGAGACCGTAGAAGAGAACCCGGATGCCGAGCCCGCCCGCAGTGTGCAGTCGCTAAGCCCACAACTATCGTCTATGGCAAGCATCTATCGGCAATCGTTTGTCATCTCTCCATAATTCCAGCGGCGAAGGTCCCGCAGCCGGTGCTCCGCATAGCGACGCCGCCAACTTAGTCGTCAGCACTTACCTAGATGCGCACCGTCGTCCACGTAAGCACCTCTACCGTAACGTGACGAGCCTCTGTCAGATAGAGAACAGCCGCTGCGATGTCGCTTGAATCGGAGATCAAGCCCAGGGGGAGAAAGACTCTAGGAAGTCCCCAGCCTTGGAAATTGAGCGCGAGGTTGCCACGACGCAATAGCCACCATTTAACAGGTCTTGGACAACGGCCGCTCCGATACCGTGCGATGCGCCGATTACGATGACAGGCTTATTCCTAGTCATAGCTGACTCCGATTCTGCCGAGCTCGTTGTTAGAGACGCTGCTTTTTTATTGCTTGTTCTGCCGGAGTGCCTTGCCCCGTGCTTAAGGTTTATTCCGCAGCGCGTGGGTAAGTGGGGCATGTCCACGAGGGACCGACTAACTTGGTTCCACACAGAATGCCGTTCCGTTCCACGACTTGGACGACGTCATACTAACGAGCTTGGTGACACGATCTCGACCGATTACCGGGAGACGTGGCGTGCGTTCACACTCGTAACTATCTCAACAACATGCTGTGCCCTTCGCGAAGTAAAAGAGTGCAACGACGCGATGGGCAGAGCACCACGATTCAAAATCGGCTGCAGCGAGACCGCAATGAGGCGCTTATGTGGAAGCGCACGCCTGGAAGCCGCTCTGAGGTTGGCTGCTCAACCCTGTATGCATCTGGTGATCCTAAACGGATTCCCGAGATCGCGGATGAAAGACCAAACCCGGAACAGCACTACGATGACTAGGAGAGGCGTCTAATCGCGGAGGCGGCAATAAGCAAACTGCGGGCTGCACCTCGCCTGGCGTTCGAAATGTGTGCTCTGAACGAGCGGTTATTAAGAGACCTGGCTCGAATTAACAACATTTCGTTGACCGTAGCGAGCTACTCTGACATGGACAGCCGGATGTGACTCTGCACAATTTCGCGACGAGTTGCGGGCGGAGGACGCGTGAAGACAAATGAGTTTGCCGGGGCAATTGGCACCATCACGGCCGATTCGGCAAAGATAAAAGTTGTGGTGGATGAGATCCGCGCCGGCAGCATCGAGCAGGCCCGCGGTGTGGAGCAGATCAGCCACCCGATCAGCCAGATGGAGCAGGTGACGCAGACAACTGCCGCCGGCGCCGAAGAAAGTGCCTCCGCGGCCGAGGAGTTGAACGCACAGGCCGAGGCGCTGAAGCAGGTTGGAGCAAGGATTCGCTACCTGGTGCAGGGGCAGGCGAATCTGGGGGAGACCGCCGCGAGCATGCTCGCGTTCCAGAGATGGTGCGCAAGTCAGCTTGAGAGATCGCTCTATTCGTATTTCAAGCCGACGTTGCCTGAAGCAATGACAGAGTTTCGAGTAGAGTCTCTACAGAACTCGATCTCTCCCTCAAGGTGAATGCCATTCCGGACACAGACGCCTCCGCGTTCTCGACTGCAAGCCCGGCAGAAGCTCCGTCTCTTCGCCGTTCTCTCAAGCTGTGGCACCTGATCGTCTACGGCATCGTCATCATCCAGCCGACCGCGCCCATGGGCATCTACGGCGTGGTGAGCAACGTGGCTCGAGGACACGTCGTCTCCACCATTCTGATCGCGATGGTTGCCATGCTGTTTACCGCGGTCAGCTACGGACGCATGGCGCGTATCTACCCAAGTGCCGGGTCGGCCTATACCTACGTCGGCCGTGAGCTCAATCCCGTCGCTGGTTACGTCGTCGGCTGGTCCATGCTGATGGACTACCTGCTCAATCCGATCATCTGCGCGATATGGTGCAGCGCGGCCGCTCGCAATGTCTTCCCCAGCATTCCTTATGCCGCTTGGGCGGTCGCATTTGTGCTGCTCTTCACCATGCTCAATCTGCGCGGAGTGAAAGCCTCGGGGCGGGTAAATGCGATACTTGCGATCGGCATGAGCCTCGTTGTCGTGGTTTTCCTCGCCGAAGCAGTTCGTTACCTGGCCCTGTTTGCGCGGCCGATCGGCGGACAATGGCTGGTTCCCTTCTATGACCCGTCTACCTTTTCACCGCGCAGCCTGTTCCGTGGCACGTCGATCGCCGTGCTTACCTACATCGGCTTCGATGGCATCTCAACGATGTCAGAAGAGGTGGAGAACCCGCGCCGCAACATCATGCTGGCCACGGTTTTCACGTGCCTGATTATCGGGATTTTATCTGCGGTTGAGGTCTATGTCGCACAACTCGCATGGCCGTATCGCGGGCCTTTTTCTGAATCGCTGGTGGACACGGCGTACGTCCACGTCGCGCGCCGGATCGGCGGCAGTTTTCTGTTTCAACTTCTCAACGCGACGCTGTTGATCGCGAATATGGGATCGGGCATCGCGGCCCAGTTCGGAGCCGCTCGCCTGTTGTTCGGCATGGGCCGCGCCAATGCGTTGCCGCAGAGCGTCTTCGGGAAGCTCAGTGCAAAGACAGCGATCCCACGCAACAATGTCTTGATCGTCGGTGCGGCTACCTTAGTCGGAGTCTTTCTGCTCACCTATGAACGCGGCGCGGAGCTGCTGAACTTCGGCGCGTTCATCGCCTTCATGGGCGTGAATGCCGCGGCGATGATTCACTACCGTTTCCGCTCAAAGGAGAAGGTCCTGCTTCCGATGGCGATGCCGCTTGCGGGTCTGCTCGTGAGCGCGTTCATCTGGCTCAACCTGGGGCGCAATGCGCAGATATTAGGGTGTGCCTGGATCGCGATCGGCTTGCTGGTCTACTGGTTGCGGCGCAGCAGCCGCGCAGCCGACGCGGGTCTGGTGGACTTCAACGGCTAGTTGGCACCGAACGAAAGCGCTGAAGTAACTCCCCACTTGCAGTCATAGGTCAGAAGGAGTAACTCCATCTACATACCGCCTGCGTTCGCACCTTGCACAAAGTCACTGCTCGCTCAAGAAGACCAGTTCTGAACTCAGTGGCTGAGCCAGCGACATCGGAAGCCCCGGACTCATCAAATCCTCTCCCGACGCTCTTATGTCGCGGTTAGTGCCATCCTGAAAATGCAGGCTATAGGACTTAATTGCGCTCAGTCCGCGAAGTGCGAAGGAGTGATGCGGCTCGTCCGGTGTGCTGCCGCGAAATACGTACACCACTCCTTGCTTGCGAGTTGGATCCCAATACTCGATACCATCCCAGCGAACGCCGTCCGGCCTCGACGAGACGTGATAGAGCTGAGCGTCGCGAATGAGCGGGCGAAGCCTCTGCTTATACAAACGGATGGCTTCCTTCGCAGCCGCGTGCTGTTCCGGGGTCCACGCGTTGGTGTCTTGCATGATGGTGAGCCAACCCATCATGCCACTGCGCAACATGTAGCGGAAGTTCTCTATGTGCGGGGTGGGCCAGCGCTCCACGTAACTCTCCAGCATGGCAGCCGGTAAGGCATAACTCGTGTCGAAAAAAGCTCTCCGGTTTGACAGCGGGTCATAGGAGTCTGTGATGGAAAAGTAGTCGCCATGCGAAGCGCTACCGAAGTCGACCATGCGACCGCCGTCGTTACATATTTCAAGCAGCAGTCCGGGATGCTGGCGGCGGAGCTGATCATGAATATCGTAATAGTTGCGAACAGCATGATAACTCACGTCGGTCGAGTTAGAACTGTGGACAAAGTCCGCCCCGCTGTCATGCTGGATGGTGATCTTCGCAGGGTCGGGTGGCGCGTGTGGGTGATCGGCACCGGTGCAACCCTGGGCAACGAGATAGCCGTCGTGTTCCAGCATGTCCAGTTGATAGTCGTTGACGATGCGCCTGGTCTCGCGCGCACAATAGTCGTGCGCTGCAGGAACCCCAAGGTCGATGGTCTGTCCCTTGAACTCCTCCGGCTTCCAGTCAGGCTTCACGTTGGCCACCAGCCAGTCGCGCACATTGGGATCGCGCACGTTGAGGGCGCCTGGAGCACTATCGAGTGCCGCCTGCGTCCAGTCGACCCAGATTCCGAAACGAAGACCGTGTTGATGAGCATCCTGAGAGATGGCCGCCAATCCGTTCGGGAACTTCTTAGGGTCGGGGTACCAGTCGCCAACTCCGCGGAACCAGCCCGCATCCAGGTGGAACATCTCGAGTCCAAGCTCGGCGGAATCGACAATCATCTTGCGGGCATGCTCCTCGTCAATGAGCATGCCACTGCCCCAGCTATTGTTTACGGTGAGCGGGTACTGCGGATCCTGCCACGTTCGCGGTGAGTTGAGCACGGCGCGCACCCAGGGGCGAAGTTGATTGCCTATGCCATCCGGACCGCCTTTAGAGGCACCGAGTAAAACCCGCGGCGTGGTAAAACTCTGTCCCGGCTTCAGCCGCGTGCGAAACGGCCCCGGTTCCGGGTCCAGTCCAAGTTCGCTCGTGAGATGGCTTCGCTCGCGATGCAACGTGATCCGAGTGCGCCCGCTGAATTCGATTCCCGCATACCAGCCTTCATTCCCGGCACTGTTACGAAATACCGTTTCGAAGGGAATGATCTCGCGGCCGCGGCCGGGAACGGGATGGGCATAGGTCGTCGACCAACCGGTCCAGCGGTAGCCGTTGGTCAGATCGGCCAGATGCGTCCCTTCCGGTGAAGGCGTGTCCGCTCCCTTTTCCACGTAGAAGTGGCTGAGTGCAGTCATCTCGGGCACCTGCCAATCCAGACGCAAGCTGTCAACGAGCGGAAGCCAATATTCGCCTGAGTCGAGATTCGTAACCGTGACGGTGTGTTCAATCGGCCCGAATGTTGCGCGGGCTTGCCACTCCCATTCGAACCGGAGATGAGGCTTGGCCGACTCATACACGTAGACGACGTGGTCGGGCGCGACCTTGTCTCGCGCGGATTGATGCTTCCAGTCGAGCGGCAGCTTTCTCCCCCCCTGTTCAACGAAGGCAGGCGGCGGCTCGTTCGCCAGATTGTGCCATGCAGGCTGACCGGGAGCCGCGAGTTCCGCCAAGATGGGCGCTCGGTCGCCCGCTACAAGCAAGACACGCGCGTCTGCAGTTGAGATCGCCGCCGGGCCGGTTTCACCTTGGCCGGATCGGCTGACACTGCAGAGGATGGCAACTATGCAGGCTGCTCGAACGAGCGTTTTAAGAAGACTCACTCGCGACTCCAAGGTTTGCGGAAAGGCGCCTCTCTATGCGAAACCAGGAGGGTTTTCTCCCGCCACGTTGAGATTGCGTTCCAGGGCCAAGCCGGCATTGGCGAGTGTTCCCTCTTCAAAGAGCCTGCCAATGATAGTGACACCATGGGGTACACGACGCGGCGGCGAAAACTTGGGCAGCGGATGATTCGGATCGGGCGCCCAGTCACTGCGCGCCTCGCCGACTTGGACGAATCCGGCTCTCAGAGTGAGTGAGGGGTGTCCCGTATGGTTGGTGATCGTCAGCATTTCGTCGCGCAGCGATGGCACCAGCAGCAGATCGACCTGGTCAAAGACGCGTGCCATCTCGTCCGCCACTTTACGCCGAAACCGGTCGGTCTGCACGAAATCTACGGCGGATAGAAAACGCGCCTGGCGAAAGCTGTTTGGCCATGCATCAGGCACCTGCATCTTCAACTGATCGAGCTGATGACTGAGAGTCAACTCTTCAAAAGCAGCGCCTGCCTCTGCGAAGAGGATCAGATTCAACGAATCGTAAGGCCAGTCGGGGATGGCAACTTCCACCGGGACCATGCCTAGTTTCCCGATGGTAGTCAGCGCATTGCGATCGACATCGGTGGCCGGAGCTTCCTTCATCCATTTAGGAAAGTAGCCGACCGTGAGCCCCATTGCGCCGGCGTTCCCATCGAAATTGAGCTTGCTTGGAACGCTCGACACATCGCCGGGATCGGGCCCGCTGATGGCGTGCAGCACCAACATCGCATCCTCCACGCTGCGAGTCATCGGCCCGAGCTTGTCGAGCGACCAGCAAAGAGTCATCGCTCCGGTTCGCGGCACACGGCCATACGTCGGTCGCAGACCTGTAACTCCGCAGCGCATGCTGGGGCTCACAATGCTGCCACCGGTCTCGCTGCCGATCGCGAAGGCGACCAGTCCGGCGGCGGTTGCCGCACCCGGTCCAGCGCTCGAGCCCGATGCTCCCTCTTCGAGCAGCCATGGATTTTTGGTTTGCCCACCGAACCAGATGTCGTTGAGAGCCAAGGCGCCGAGGCTCAGCTTGGCCAGCAACACCGCGCCCGCCTGGTAGAGGCGGGTTATCACTGTCGCGTCTGCGCTCGGAATCCGATTGCGGTAAGGCTCGGCTCCGTAGGTGGTTGCCAGGCCGGCGGTGTCGAGCAGATCCTTTGCGCCAAACGGAATTCCATGCAGCGGCCCGCGATACTTACCGGCTGCGATTTCCTTGTCAGCCTGTGCCGCCTGCGCCAGAGCATGGTTGCGATTGAGTGTGATGACGCAGTGAAGCATTGGATCGAATCGCTGGATGCGATCCAGATAGATGTTCGTGAGGCGTGTGGAGGTCAGCTTCTGTTGCTCGATCCAACGAGACAGTTTAGTAACCGGAGCGAATGCAATTTCCGCGTCGGTTGACGGCAATGGCCCGGGATCGATGCGGCTGCGGACGAATCTGTCCTGCGCTGGGCGGCTGTTCGCGGCTGCGTGATTCTGCACAGCGTTAGAACGCGACCAGGGAGCCACGCTCTCCTCGAGAACTACCTTGCGCGGACCGGTACGGCGTTCGTACAAGGGCGCCATGGCGACGCGCCAATTTCCTGCTGCCTGAGCCCGATCCGGCTCGGTCATCTGAATCATCACCAGCTCTTCAGCTTCGGCAAAGGTGCCGCTCGAAACCTCAGGACCAACTGCTGGCGACGTTCCAAAGGCCGACGGCATGCCCGGCGTGGCACTCGCTGGACCGCTCGGGCCGCTTGCAGTGGGAGTGCTCGGGGTCTGGCTTGACTTGTTATTGCAACCGACCGCCGCCCCCAGCAGGCTCAGCGAGGTTGCCTTCAGGAACTGCCTACGAGATTTTGCCATTCGCCCTCTTGAACTGCTTTCCGGTTCGCGCGCTGTATCTACTTTGCACCAGGCACCACGACCGTCCACAAACCGGCCGCCGGCGTGCTCTTATCCATCACTTCGAAGTTCAACGACTGATAGGCCGTTGTATTGGCCACCGGATCTTTGGCTCTGACGACCAGTCGATAAACTCCGGGATCGAGGATATCGGTTCGTAGATCTTTCCCAAAGAGCAGGTTTCCCGCGGCATCGAAGGAACCGCGATCGATCGACTGATCCTCTTCCTTGCGATCCTGAAGGTTTACCTTGCCGACGAGGTAGTGGAGCTCGAGTGACTTGCCGTGGAGGGCCTGCGGATCGCCCGGCGCTTCCCAAATCTGCATCAACATGCGCAGCGGATCGCCTTGCGTAACCGCGGCTTTATCAGAACCGATGGGGGCTAGCTTCACCCCGGCAAAACTGAACGGCCGGTCGGCCGTACCGTCGCGAGTGGGAGGCGCATTCGCGGCAAAAAATATCTGGCTGAGGCCGAGGCGATCTCCCTCCTCCGGAGCCAGGATAGTGCGCTCTTGTTCAAAGCTTTGCTGGTTGATCAGGTTTGTCAGGGTCAGGTGAACGCTGTATTTGCCCGGGCTAATCGGCAGCCGACCTTCCAGGCCGAAACATTTGTCTTTCACCTGCAGGTACTGCTCCGGCGAGAGTTCATCCGCCAGTTCCTGCCGATCGTGGTGAACGACCTTGCCTTGAGCATCCTTCACCTCTGCATCAACCCTGAGCGAGTAGTGATACCGCCCTTCCGACAACGGCGTGAGCACGGAATCCATAGGATGGAGCAATCGCAGGAGGTAATGAACGCTCATCTTGTGCTGCGGATCGCGGGTGGCTAGCAACGTCAAGTCACTGACCTCCTTATCCGTAAGGACGCGGTAAGAGACTCCTTCGAGCAGAGCGTGCCGTGCGTTGAGCTTGCTCCGGTTCGACGGCAGGTTGCGATAGTTCCGAATGTTATTGAGCATCGCGTCCGACTGCAGCGTGACGCTCGCTTCCTTCAAGTCGACGGGCTCTCCGGGAACGAGGGAGAGCGCAATGTGCGCAGCCTCATCATTGATATCCCGCTGGATAAGCTTGATGGCCGCCGGATCATTGTTAATCGCGTTGGTCGAGTTCACCAGTTTCTGCGGACGATCGCTGTAGGGAGAATAAAGGCGGTAGTCCTCCGCTGGACTTTGTTTAAAAAAGACCAGGTAGAAGTGGGTCGGAAGCTCCTCGGTCTCTCCCTGATAAAACCAGATCTCCAGCGGCTTCAACTCACGGGTTTCCTGGTACCGCTGACGCTGTTTCGGCTCACCCAGAGTGATGTAGGCCATGCCGCGATCCGTCTGCCAGCCGTTTTGAAAGTTCTGCGCTCCGAAATGATCGTTGGCATATGCCAGTCGACGATAATGCTCGTCCTTTGCGGAATTGGTCTGGGAATTCGGATCGGGATTTCGCGCAAGCCAAAAGCTCGCGATGAATCGATCCCGGTCGGCGTCGGTTTTTAGAGTCAGAAAGAGGCTGCGTTCGTCGCTGGTGATCAGGTAATTCACTTCTTCATGAAGCCAGTGATCGTAGCGCGGCGCCAGTGCGGGTTCCTTCGCTGCGAACAGGGCAGAGTGAGGGAGAAGTAAGAAGGCCAAAACCAACGAGCCGCAGAATACGGAAAGCAGCCGCTGAGACCTCGATTGCCAGGTTTGAAGGGGCATATCTCTGTCGATCAGAATAGCGCAGTCACCTGGCACAAGACCGATTTGCGAGAGATTGACATTCATCCCGTTCTCGAGAGGCCACTTCACCGCTTTGGAATGTATGAATTTCAATAGGGCCCCTACATCGGGCAATGAAAAGGTGGATATACCACTTTGGTGGGATGGCACGTAAGTAGCTCATTTAAAGCGTCTAGACATTCTAAAGACGTCTGGTCCGTTACTTGCAAGTCACGACCTCCAAGTCAGCGTGCGGTTTCGTCTCACCGATTTGTGTGCCGCACCTGAGAATCATTCGCGATCGTCGGACCCCGACCGTAATTGGATCAAAAACGAATTGGAGCGAATTGTATGAAGCGATTTGTCCCGCTGAGCCTGTTGTCCATTCTTCTCATTTCCCCAGCAGTTGTTCTTACCCCAAACGCGGCACAGGCGCAGGAACTCTCGACCACCAAAGGCGCGTTAGCCGGGCTTGTGACCGATAAGAGCGGTGCCGTCGTTCCCAACGCCAAAATCACCGTGACCGGCACCGAGGGCGCGAAGGTCGGAACCACGGACGCGAACGGACGGTTCTCCATCGGCGAACTGACACCTGGACTCTACTCTGTCACCGTCGAGAGCCCCGGCTTCAAAGCCGATCGGGCCAAAAATCTGCAAGTCGTGATCAATAAGACGTCCAGCGTGAACTTCTCCCTTGAGGTGGGCACGGTAGGAGACACGGTCGAGGTAGACGCAACTACTGTCGATATCGACACACAATCGACCGCGGTGAGCTCCAACCTCACATCGACCTTCTACAACCAGGTGCCGGTCGCCAGGAACGTGGGCAGCCTTTTCTACACCGCGCCCGGCGTTGCGAATGGCGGCGGTTCCGGTAACTCAAACCCATCGATCGGCGGAGCCAGCGGTCTGGAGAACCAGTACATCGCGGATGGCGTAAACATCGGCGATGCCGGCTATGGCGGCCTAGGCGTGTTCAGCCCGACGTACGGTTCGCTGGGCACGGGCATCAATCTGACATTTATCGAAGAGGTCCAGGTCAAGACCGGCGCATTCGAGCCCAAATACGGATCGGCCAATGGCGGCGTGGTGCAGATCGTGACCAAGTCCGGCGGTACGAAGTTTCATGGCGCTCTTTCCGCCTACTTCGCGCCCGGAGGACTGCAGAAGACCAACCGTTTTGCGGATGACTACTTCGGCCGCGTGAACGTGCACGGCAAGGTTTACTCCATGCCGCAGTACGACGCTGCCGCGGAGATCGGCGGCTACGTTCCCGGCCATTACACCCACGACCGGTTGTTCTTCTATGGCGCTTACAATCCGGCTCTGACCCAGAACGAGTGGGTGGCTCCTGCCGGGGCGGGCCTGGCGGCTCACGGGCCGTTTACAAACTCAACGACAGTGAATAGCTGGGCCGCGAAGGTCACCTACAAGCTGACGGCGAATACGACACTCGATGCATCGGCCTTCGGCGATCCTTCCCGCACAAATGCGGGATACGGATATGTCAGCCAAGACACGTTCCCCTACTATCCCAACCTGAACTTGACCAACGAGACCGGCTTCAGCCGCTGGAATTACGGCAGCAGAAGCGAAACCCTGCACCTGACCGCCGCACCTAGTCCGACTTGGGACGTGAATATCTCGGGATCTGCCAAGGTCAGCCACTTCACCGAGACCGCATTGCAGGACGCCTTCCAGATCACGGACTATTCGACCTACCTAAGCCCTGCCGTTTACACCATGCAGGGTCTGGGATACTCACAGAACCCGAACACCCACACCTACAGCTTCGGTATCGATACGCAAAAGGTGGTTACGCTGTTTGGCCAGCAACACTCCCTGTCGATCGGCTGGGACTTTCTGCGGGACATTTATGACCTTACGAAGGCGTACAGCGGCGGCTATTTCCCCTTCCCTGCCACCAATGAAGCGGGCATTTCCACTGCGGACAACTCGGGTAACGCCCTACTGCCCGGCGCTCAAACTAACGCCGGCTTTGACCTTCGCGCCGCCCCGGCAAGCTGCCCGGTCACCATTTGCCCGAACCTGAATGGACCTGGCACGCAGGTCTATCTGAGGCAGTCGCGTGGACTCTTCAGCAACCCAGTGACGCCATCGAGCATGAGCTATCACTCGCTGTATGGAAACGACAACTGGCAAATCAATCGCCGGATCACCATCAATGCGGGTATTCGCTGGGATGAAGAGCAGCTCAACGGAATCGCGCAGCAGTTTGTCTTCAACGACAACTGGTCTCCCCGGCTGGGAATCAATATCGATCCCAAGGGAGATCACAAGTCGAAGATATTCTTTAACTACGGACGGTATACACAGTCGCTACCCGAGGATGCTGCCATCCGCTCCCTGGGCCAGGAACTCGACATCTACAGGGTGAACTGGTCACCCGAGCAGGATGCCAATCACAACGTGGTCTTCAACTCAGACGGCGCCCCAATCCCAGTTCTGGACGCGGCTCACCTGATTAGCGGTGATCCTGCCGCAGGTGCCGTTGGCTCGGCCCTCTCGGTAAGCGGCGGCGCTTACAACGAACTCATCGCACCGCGAACAAAACTGAACTTTGAGGAAGAATTCGTCGGCGGCATCGAGAAGCAAGTCGGCGGATTCGTTCTAAGCGCTCGTTACACGGACCGGAGACTCCTGCGCATCGTGGAAGATATGTCGGGAGCTTCCCCTGAAGGCTCATTGAGTGGCTACGTTCCGCAGAACTTTGAGATCGGTAATCCGAATTCAAAATCGGATTACTTCACCAACGAAGTCGAAGTTCCCTACGATTTCACCGCCGGCCCTCCGGCCAACTGCCCGCAAGATTACGCGGCAGCTAACGGTGGTCCGTTTCTGGATAGCTCGGGCAACGTGGCTGGTCCGGGCGGCGCTTGCGGCTTCAACGGTCCAGATGCGGGAGCACCGATTCCCGACGGCAAACCGGATGGCGCACCCAATGCTCGCCGCCATTACCAGGCCATCGAGATCGAGGCGAATAAAAACTTCAGCCATAACTTCCTGCTTCGCGTGAACTATCGCTGGGCCAAACTCTATGGCAACTACGAGGGTCTCTTCCGCAACGATAACGGCCAATCCGATCCCGGAATCAGCTCGCTGTTCGACTTCACGTCCGGAATGCTTGGTCTGCTCGGAAATCAGTTCGCGATTGGGCCGTTGAACACAGACCGGCGACAAGTCGGAAACCTTTACGGCTCCTACCTCGTTCCCAACGGTTTTCTGAAGAAGATGACGGCTGGGATGGGCTTCCGTGGAGCCTCGGGGATTCCGATCAACAACCTGGGCGCCCACCCTGTCTACACCAACCCGGGCGAAATCCCGATCGGTGGCCGCGGCTCACTAGGACGACAGGCTTCGAACTACCAGCTCGATCTGCACGCTGACTACCCCGTTTCACTGGGCGAACGGATGCACGTCAAGTTCAAGTTCGACGCCTTCAACGTAACTAACTCTCGCTCACTCCTGGCGGTGGATCAGGCCAGCGCTGTGTCCTACGGAACACCGAACGTGGACTTCCTGAAGCCGCTCGCCTTCCAGCGCGCGTTCTACGGGCGTGGTGCTATCGTGTTCGAGTTCTAAAGTACATCGAAGCTGAGACTGAGAAGGGGGGAGGCTACGGCCTCTGCCCTTTTCTTTTGGTTCGTTGAGGCCGAGCGGACTTCGCTTCAGATCCACGTGATTGTCGCTGGAGGTGCGACGAGTAGAAGCCAAAATGGCCATATCGGCCAATTGCGGCTGCCGTGCACAATTCTTATACTTGCAGCACGTACCCGTGCAAACAGCTGGTATTGAAGCGACTTAGATCTTGGGTTGCGGCCCTGACGCTCGCTCGAAACTGCTCATTCCCGTGATTGCAGCCTCGGTTGATCTGTCGAGCCACGGCTAGTGCAAGTTGCTCAATTTCGAATATTTCGTTCATGGCGTTGCAGAGTCGAATGGTGAGACCGAGAGTTAATAGAAGAGAAAGACGCTTCAGTAAGCGGCCAGTAATGTTGCGGTCACTTTTGTTCCTGTTTGTCGCTGCGATGCTTCCGTCGTTCGCGCCTGCGCAGTCGGTGAATACTCCAACACCCGCTGCTCCCGCCACTGTCGATTCAGAAGATTTCTACAGCATCTACGACTACGACACTCCCCCGCGGGGATGGTACGAACCGAATGTGTGGGTAACGTACATTCCCGAGTCGCGCAACGGCATCTGGCACTTCAACGCCGCGCGCCCTCGAGAGGGGCTGACAGCGTACACGACCGAGGTGGAGTACGGCATCACTGACCATCTCAGCCTGTCGATGTACACCGACTTCATGAATGCCCATGGTCGAGAAGATGATTACGTCGCGACCCAGGGGACGATGCCAGCTCGTGCCAGCGGAATGCGTTTCACCCAGGGCCGCGTTGAGGCGCGCTATCGGCTCGCCAAACCCGGTGCGCATTTCTTCGACGTTGCGGCATATGCGGAATACTACGTCCCATGCAACAACTTTTCGACAGGACAGGAGTTGGAGACACGGCTGATCCTGGAAAAGAACTTTTCCCACCTGCGACTCGATCTGAACCCTACCCTCTCCTACTCGACCACGGGCGAGGGCGCAAGGGCAGTGCCGAATCTGAATTTCAATAGCGGGATCTACTATGAGCGGAATCGCTGGCTTCAACCGGGAGTCGAGTATTACTCGGGGTACTCTGTCATCGACAACATTCCCGAGTTCAAGCATCAACAGCACCTGTTATTTCCGACTACGACCTTTGCTTTCAGCCGGAACTTTGAGTGGCAGCTAGGAGTAGGTTTTGGGCTCACTCCGCAAAGCGATCAGTTGACGATCAAAACGATTGTCACCTATCAGTTTCAAGGCAGGGGACCGTCGCACTTCCTGAGCCGCAGAGTTCGGTAGGAGCTTCGCGATCTAGTTGCTATGGCGGGTCAGGTGCGAAGCAGTCGACGGATCAGACCCAACCGGCGTCGATTACGTAGCTTTGATTGGTTATGGCCGCGCTGTCATCCGCAGCCAAAAATAGCACCAGCCGGGCTACTTCCTCTGGCGAGATCAGTCGCTTCAATGCCTGGCTATTGAGAATCTCCGTTTTATAAGCCTCGGTGTACCACAGCTGCCGCTGGCGCTCAGTCGCGATGGCTCCCGGCAAGACTGCGTTTACACGGATATTGTACCGGCCAAGTTCGTGAGCCAGCGTGCGAGTCAATCCTACAATTGCTGCTTTCGCGGTTACATATACCGGTAACCCCGTCGATGGAATCATCCAGCTGATGGAGCTCATGTTGATGATCGATCCGCTGCCTGCCTTCTTCATAGCTGGAATGACAGCCTGGGTCACAAAGAATTGCTGCCTGAGATTCACGGCCATGCTGCGATCCCAGAACTCGGGTGTGACGTCCTCAAGCGAGTGGCGGGAATCGTTGCCGGCATTGTTAACCAGCACATCTACCGTGCCAAGTTCCGCGAGAATGCGGTCGACGCAGGTGCGAGTCTGTGCCGTATCGGTCAGGTCGCATTCGAGGAAGTACGGTTTCACTTCAAGTTCACCTACCAGATCACGAACGAGCTGTTCAGCCGCGCTGGCCTGTGTATCGAGAAATGCCACCTTGGCACGCTGAGCCGCGAACTGCCTGACCACATGTTCGCCGATACCACTCGCTCCTCCAGTGACGATCACCACGCGATCACGCAGACTGGGGTACGCGGCGTACTGTGACGTTTTCAACGGCTGCTGATCGTCTTCCATGCGCGATTCCTTGGGGTCGGGTACCAAGTTCAACTCAGCATCGCAATCTAATCGGGCATAGCGATGACTTGCTGTCGCTGCTCACCCAACCCATCAATCCCGAGGCGAATGATGTTGCCGGGCTTGAGATAAACAGGCGGCTTCTGGCCCAGGCCCACGCCTGGCGGAGTGCCAGTCGAGATGATATCGCCGGGCTGCAGGCTCATAAACCGGCTGAGATAACTCACCAGGAAAGCGACGCCGAACACCATCGTCCGGGTAGATCCTTTCTGGTAGCGATGATCGTTCACTTCCAGCCACAGATTGAGTGTCTGGGGATCATGCACCTCGTCGGCAGTGACTAGCCAGGGGCCGATAGGACCGAACGTGTCCGCGCTCTTTCCCTTCACCCACTGCCCGGTTCCCTCCAGTTGAAAGGCGCGTTCCGAGAGGTCGTTAACCACGCAGTATCCTGCCACATGGGACAACGCGTGCTGCTCTGAAACGTACTTCGCCTCCTTGCCGATCACAACTCCAAGCTCGACTTCCCAATCTGTCTTCGTGGATCCGCGAGGAATGACGACGTTGTCATTGGGCCCGCAGATGGAAGATGTCGCCTTCATGAAGATGACTGGCTCAGAGGGTACAGCCATTCCCGACTCAGCTGCGTGATCGGAGTAGTTCAACCCGATGCAGATGAACTTGCCGACCCTTGCGACACAAGGGCCGAGCCGCGGGTTTCCCTCCACGAGCGGCAGCGTTCCTGGATCCATCTGAGCGAATCGTTGTATCGATGCATCCTGTAACTGCTCGCCTGACCAGTCGGACACAATGCTGGCCGCGTCGCGGATCTTTCCTTCCGCATCCAAAACGCCGGGACGCTCTTTGCCCGGATCTCCAAATCGTACTAGCTTCATCTTTCCTCACATCGAACTAAGCTCAAGCCATCCTAACGCATGGATGCAAGAGCCCGCTGAGCGCGCGGCGCAGCTTTCGCGAACTACGCACACAAACGAGCTGCCGTTAGGAGAAACGTGTTCGCCTCCACAGAGCCCACGTTCCCGCGATCACACTCAATACCAGAACAGCCACAAGCGCGGTCAGCCAGCGCAGATCCATATAGAGTGGCGGCACTACGGCGCGCAATCCAAGCCACAGAAAGACAGCGGTGGCCGCGGCAACAATCGCATAATCCCACCACCGCCGAGGCTGATTCCTCTCGCCCAGCTCGTCTCCCTCTTGCGCTGCTAACGTGCGGTGAAGATCGAGCGCATATCGGCGGCACTCTCGCGCCACAGCTTCATGGGTGGAGGTCTGTTCTTTCGTCGAAGCGACGGCAGTGCTGATGGCAAGCGCTCCCAACATCATGACCAGAGAACCAGCGACAACCAGCAGTGTATGCAGACGATCGGCGTTCCCAAGCTCGCCAAACACGAGGCCTCCCCAGGCAAGACCCCATAGCTGGTTGGTATTCGACAGAGGAATGCCGCGACCGATTCCTAGATACTTCGTAGCGAACTGTTGAAACAGATCGCCGATCACCCATACGAATCCGCCTAGAAAAAGCCAGAAGACAATGCCCCTCAACTGGAAGACATGGAACGCCGGCGAGCGGAGGCCCCCGTCGAGAGTGAGTGTGAGGGCAAGCATCGTTGCTAACTCGCCGACGGTGAAGACGGTGACGAACGACAGCGGATTCATGCCGCTAAGATAGGCCTTCCGGTAGGGAACATACATCGTTCCCCACATAAGGCTCGCCCCGCCCGCGGCGAGAACGCCCCGAAAACCATGATGGCTGGAGATCCCTCCGCCATGGATTGTGCTGAACCCCAGCATGATGGCGGCAATCACAATGGCCGATGCTCCAAGAACGACTTTGCCGATATTCTTTGCACTTGCTCCCCGTAGTTCGCGAAACAGGAGCCAGCCCCAGAAGAGCCCTACGAGCGCATTGGCATTCCACAGTGGAAAGGCGACCGCCAGACCAACGTCGCGGATGGCGAAGACCGTGAGAGTGTTGGCAACGGCCCATAGCGCGCCAGCAAGTAGTGCCCAGATGACTAGGTGCTTCTTGTCAGCAATATCTGCGAATACAAAGCTCGTTCCCTTCAGTAGAGTTGGGACGGTCCACCTCGCCGTAAACACTCCGGCTACCATGCAGAGCGAAATGGCGAATGGCGAGAATCCCGCGGTTACGAGTTTGGTTGGCGCTTCCGCCGCTCCCAGCCACGCGCCGGCAGTCAAGGCGCAAAGCACACCCAGCAGATGAAGGCTGATTCCCTTCTCGATTGCCTTCGTTGCTGGAGTCGTCATTCCGTCGGGTTCCTCTATTCAGTTGCTGTTTTCAGATCACCTGGTGCGAAGTAGTTAGCTGTAATTTTTGAAAAGCGCATCAATGCAGTAAGACGAGTAAACCGATACCTGCAAGCAGAACGGAGAACGGCACTAGAAAGTGAACGTCGGTTACGATGAGCTTCAATTCCCTCACAGAGCGATACCCCTTCCTTCCCTTACCTGCTGCGTCGGGCTAACGCTAAATGTGGTGGTTCCTCGTGTCAATCTGTTGCCTCCGCTTGCGCCATCTTTGTGGGCGCTCCTGCGACTGACTTAACCAAGATGGCGTACCGAATATCGTTCCGAGATGCGTGAGATATGCGGGCGCATTTAGAGTGACAGTATGACGAGTTTGTCCAAGGTCGACTTGGTGGCGGTGGGGTTGAACGCCACGGACACTGTGATTCCTATTGAGACCTACCCGGCCCCCGGTTCTAAGGTGGAGTTCAGTACCATGACTGTGCTGCCGGGCGGTCAAGCTGCTACCACGGCAGTTGCCTGCCAGCAGTGGGGCAAGCAAACGCGGTATATCGGCAGCCTGGGCGACGACGGCGCTGCCACCCTTCACCGCGCGGCCTTCGAACAGGCTGGAGTAGAGACACAGATTCTCACGGTTCCTGATTGTTCCAGCCGGCAATCGTTGATCCTGGTCGATACTGAAGGCGAGCGAACGGTTCTTTGGAAACGCGATGTGCGATTGGACCTCAAGCCGAGCGACTTGCAACGCGAATGGATCGTAAACGCGAGAGCGCTGCACCTGGACGGCTACGATACTGCGGTTGCCACGCTGGCAGCACAATGGGCTCGTGAAGCCGGTGTTCCCGTCATTGCCGATCTGGACGAGATCTATCCGAATGTCGAAGCACTGCTCGAGAAGATCGACTACCTGATCGTGAGTCGAGATTTTCCCTGCCGTCTGATGGGCGAGCAGGACCTGAAGACAGCGCTGCGTGCCATGCGTGCACGCTACGGATGTCGCCTGACTGCGGCGACCCTGGGTCACGAAGGAGTTCTGGCGTGGGATGGCAGCGAATTTCATTATGCTGCTGCCTACCGCGTTCCGGTGGTCGATACCACGGGTGCTGGAGATATCTTCCACGCCGGGTTTATCTATGGCCTGCTGGAGGGTTGGCCGCTCAAGCGGCAGCTTGACTTCGCCTGTGCGGCCGCTGCCCTGAACTGTATGGCGGTAGGTGCGCGAGGCGGCATTCAACCGCTCGAGGCCATCGAGCACCTGATGGCGACTGGCTCGCGATACGAAGAGCCGGCCCTCGTTCTTAGCAGGAAACAGGAAAGAACCGCGCCGTCGATTTAGCGCCCGGCCACTGCGGCTCTCGCGTGCACTCCTGCAGTTTCAGGAAGAGCCCACGCAAACAGAACTCCGCCGCTGCCGGTCACGATATATTGGCGGCCATCCAACTCGAAACTAATAGGAGAGCTCTGTGTGGGGTCTCCGGTGCCTGCGTGCCAAAGCGTCTGGCCGTCGCTGGTGCGAAGGGCGAGAATGCTGCCATAAGCGTCTCCGGTAAACGTCACTCCTGTGTCGGTGGTGAGCACGCCGGCTCCGGCTCCGCCATTGCCGAGCTCGTGGCTCCAGCGAATTTTACCGGTCTTGTAATCGATGGCCTCAATGACACCTTTGCCCCAAACGCCGTAATCCGCGCCAGCCCATCCATAGTTTCCATCGGCGGGTTTCGCGAAATAGATGCTGTAACTGGGATGGGCATCCACAATGAAAAGCCCGGTTTTGGGATCGAAGCTCGGAGAACGATAGTTTGTAAGCCCGCCCTCGTCTGGAGCGATCAGGCGTCCGTCCGGAGCTGGTTCCTTTTCTGGATTTGGAATCGGATGGCCCTGCTTGTCTACGCCCATGGACCAATTCACCGGACCATAGGGCACCGTCAGCAGGCTCTTGCCATTCGTTCGGTCGAGAACGAAGAAGTAACCGTTGCGTGACGTTTGCATCAGCATTTTTTTGGATTGGCCATGAAACATGCCGTCCACCAGTACCGGCGTTTCGACAGCGTCCCAATCGTGCGTGTCGTGCGGCGAGACGGAGAAACCCCAGGCGAGTTTGCCGGTGTCCGGATGAAGCGCGACGATGCTGCAGGTGTAGAGATTGTCGCCCGGACGAGTCGAGCCATTGAGCACAGGAGTTGGATTGCCTGTGCCCCAATAAAGAAGATCAAGAGCAGGATCAAAGGTCCCCGTCATCCAGGTCATGCCGCCAGTCGTTGAGTTCGGCGTGCCAGCGGGCGGAGTCGCGTCCCATTGCCACTGCATGGCGCCTGTAGCCGGGTCGATCGCGCGAAGATATCCGCTGAGGTTATCAAAGTCGCCGGAGACCCCGATGATCACATGCTCCTTCACCACCAGCGGGGCCATCGTCGTCCAATAGCCCTTGGAAGAATCGGCAATGACGACGGTCCACCGGACCGCGCCCGTCTTCGCATCGAGTGAGACGAGGTGCCCATCAGGACTGGCGAAGAAGAGCCAGCCCTTGTACATCGCGACGCCGCGTTGACCGATGTGGTTTCCCTTGTTCGGCGGATAACTGTAATGCCAGATCATGTGACCGGATCGCGCATCGAGAGCCCATACATTGTCGGGCATGGTGAAGTACATAACGCCGTCGAGCACTAGCGGTGAAGATTTGATCGATCCGTTCTGGCCGGTTTGAAAGACCCAGGCGAGGCCCAGCGCTGACACATTCTGGGGCGTGATCTGCGTCAGATGAGTGTGACGCTGCCCGCTGTAATCGCCATGATAGCCTGGCCAACTGTCGGCCGTTGGATGCAGGAGATTTGCGGAGGTCATGCCCTGGGCGAAGACTATCCCAGGCCAGATCATGGCCGTGCTGAGCGCGAACAAGAACATGTTCCGAACCAAGTTCATAGAAGATTATTTCCTCTTGCGTTGCGGGGCGACTCAGATTAATTAGCGGAGCGTCTGCAGATACGCCATCAAGTTGTGAATGTCGGCGTCGGTGTACTTGCCAAAGAGCTCCACGTGCGCATTGACTGGCGACTCAACCACCGACTTCACCTTTGCTCGGGACCAGGAGTGATAGGTACCATCCGCGTCGCGCAGGGCGACAGTGAACTCATCGAGATATGCAACAGTGCCCATTACAGACTTTCCGGAGGGTAAGGTCACGGTGACTTTGCTCTTGGGGTTCTTAGGGTACAGCATCCGTTCTTCCAGTTCCAATCCCTCCAAGCGAGACGCTAGCCCGGAGAGATCGCCGGAAGGAGAATGGCACGAAGCGCACTCTCCTGGGCCGTTGAAATATTGCTTGCCTGCGGTTACGTTTCCGGTCTGCAGATCTGCCACGTCCACCCCGCGGCGACTTCCCTTGTTCGCCTGCGCGTTGCTGGCTTGCACATGGATGAAGGAGACGAGGCTCAACATCTCCGGACGTGAGAAGTTGAAGTGGGGCATGTTCTTTTCAGGGCGACCGTTGCGTACCACCTCGCCGATCTTGTCTCCCTCGACATCCCGGTTTACCAGCTTGGATCGTGTGAGGTCTGGACCGGTTTCTCCTCCGGCCGCATCGCGCCCATGACAGAACGCGCAGTTCTGTTGAAACAGTGCCGCTCCGGCCTCTGCCTGAGGCGAAAGACTCGCCTCAGCATCGCCGGGCTTTCCGGAGGCGGGCGCGGCCACGGGAGGCGCCTGACTCATCTCAAGGTAGTGAAGCAGTGCGGTCAAGTCGCTCTCGGGCAGTTTGTCGAATGCGGGCATCCGTCCCTTGCCGTGTCGAACCAGTGACGTGATCTGCTGCGACGAGAGATGGCGTCCCACTCCGGCCAAGGGTGGAAAGGCTGGCAGAATGCCTTCCATCTTTTCCCCGTGGCAGATGGCACACTGCTCTGCATAGACACGCGCTCCGGCTGGATGTTGGGCAGGATCGCTCAGGTCTTTTGCCGAAGCGGCAGGTGGATTTGTGCGGTTTTCTGTCTGGGCTGAACCGGTCGCCGGTGCACTGACGCCAAGTGTCATTGCCGTGAGCACGGCGAGTGTGAATGCTGTCGAAATCTTCATTGAGCCTTTGTGCATGGAGTTGGTCGCGCTGTTACGAGTACTTGATCAGCTGCATGAATCCGTAATCCATGTGGAGCTGCTGGTGACAATGCATCAGCGTGTCGCCGGGGTTATCGGCCGTGAAGTCCACAGCGACCGTATCGAGCGGCATCAGGTTGATTACGTCCTTCTTTAGACCGCTGATCTTCTTCTGTCCGATGCTCGTTACCTCGAAGGTGTGACGATGCAGGTGCATAGGATGCTGGTCTCCGCTGCCGTTGCGAAAGACGAGGCGATAGCGCTTGCCCTCATGAACGATTAAGGGGTCGACCTCTGGCCAGGACTTGTTGTTGATCGTCCAGGTATCGAACCTGGAGCCGCGTTTGGATCCGATATCCCGGAAGGTGAGGACGAAGGTTTCGTCTGGTTGCGGAGCTTCGACCGCGTTGGCGAATTGTGTGTAGTCCCACTCCACGGGGCCCGGATCCTGCCAGACCGGCGAGCCCTTGCTATTTGCATACTCCACCACAATTCCGAGACCCATCTCGCGGGCTTTGGCAAGTGTAGAGCCCAGCACCCAGACTCCGGGAGTTCTCATTTCAACGATCGCGTCGACGCGTTCCGCCACCGCGAGCGAAAGTACGGAGACCGGCCTGGGATTGGGCACGGAATTCCCGTCCATGGCAACCACCATAAACGTATGCCCAGGAAGCGCGAGAACTACATTTTCTGTTGCGCTCGCATTCAAAAGCCGCATCAGTACGCGTTCTCCCTGCTTGACGAGAATGGGCTCGCCTGCTCCGAGCATGTGTCCGTTGATGGTCGCGTATTTGTAACCGACATCGGAACCTGTTGTGAGCGGGAGGTTTGAAGACCGTTCTCGCATCGTCTCCACCATAGGAACGAAGGACGGTTCCCAATGGTGAATGGCCAGATGGACCTCCCGGTCATAGGGCGCAGGCTCGTCCTTCCCCTCAACGAGAAGGAAGCCAAACTGACCTGTATAGGCTCCGAGACCGAGGTTCTCGTAGGCCGCCGTATGCGTGTGATACCAGCGCGTCCCGGAAGGCTTCGGGGTGAATCGGTAGCGCCTGCGTTGGCCCGGAGAAATCATGGGCGAGCCTTCTTCCATCGCGCCGTCATTGAGCGAGTCGATGGCTAGACCGTGCCAGTGCACGATCTCGGGGTCCGAGGCGGAATTGATAACGTCAATGGTCGCGGGTACGCCCTCGCGCAGGCGCAGAAGGGGGCCTGGAACCTGCCCGTTATAGGTCAGCGTCTTCACAGAGATGCCGCTTGCGATCTCCACGGTCGAGGGCTCGATGCGAATGCTGTAATCTGGCTCGCCCTTCAGCCCCGCCTGCTTCAGTTGTCGTTGCAGCGATGCTCCTGCAACCAGTGCGCTCGCCGAAGAGATAAACTGCCTGCGATTCATGACTTCCCTGGCCCTGTTACTGAGTTCGCTTCAAACCAGCGTTGCTGATTTGGACACATTTGCTCTAATCCCGAGATACAGGCATCAATCTCAGGCCTCGTACATTCTGCTCAATGATTGTGCGCGCCCGAGAGCTGTGGGTGAGAGACAGGACTGCCGCCGGTCAAACCGAGCGCCCACCGGATCGCCTCAAAGTACATCTTGCGAACGTCGGGGTCTTGCCACGACTCTTCGGTATGTCCGAGCGTGGAATAAAAGACGCGGCCCTTCCCGTACATCTTGGTCCAGGCGACGGCGAAATCACGATCGCTGCGGTGAATGCGCGGATTGTTGGAGTAATCGAGCTTGCTCGCATCGAGAGATAGCAGCACGTCGACCTTGGACCGAGACCACTCTTTGGGCTGATAGATCTCGTCGAACTTCACAAACTGTTTTGGAAGATGACGCACGATCGGCGAGTCAGGCTCTTCATTCACGATCGGAGCGTTGAAGGTCATCCACGGGTGTTGATCGAACCAGCCACCGATCATCTCGCCGTATTCGGGCCAGTTGTAATTGGTATCCAGCGCCGCGTGAATACCGACAAACCCTTTGCCGTCGTCGTGAATGAACGAGAGCATGTCCTGCTTCTGGCTTGCATCCATCGTCAGTTCACCGGTGGTGCTGGAAAAGATGAGGACGTCGAAGTAGCTCAAATTCTTGGCGTTTCTGCCCAGATCCTTTTTCGTCAGCAGCTCGGTATCGGTCCGCATCTCCGTATCCCAAAGTCCGCTCTCCTGTCCCATCTGGTAGACGGCGGCCATGGCGTCTGAGATGGAGTCATGTTCGAAGCCTTTGGTCTCGCCGATGACCAGCACGTGCTTTAGGTGGATCTGCTTGGCATGCGGTGCGGGCGGCACCATAGATTCGGCGGCCTCTCGATCCTGTGCAAAATTGAGCGGAGAAAAAGCGCCCAGCCCGACAAGTAAGAGGGAGACGGTGAGACCGATTCGATACTTACGCAATTGCCCTCCTTTGTAGCTCGTACTCATGTGCCGCTTTGCAATCTGCCTCTGACTGCGTGCCCTGCTAGGTACCGGGCCTGTCTCCGCGGCAGGCAACAGAAGTTTTGACGCATTCAGCCGAGGCAAAACCGTGTCGTTTTGCAGTGTAGGGGGAAACAGTTTCAAAGCGCAACCGGGGACGATCCGGGCGCGCACTCCAGAAGACTTTCGAAGCATCCTACAAGCGGGAAATGGGTCTCGCTGGGTAAACGCAATGGAGCGTCCGGGCAATCTACTTCGATGGCTATTTGACTCTCGTCATGGTCTGTCTGACAGGCTGATCCCGCGTTGGATATTTTTGCGACTCCTCGGGCTGATCTATTTCTCGGCGTTCTACTCCCTGCTGTTCCAGATCAATGGCCTTATCGGCCCACAAGGCATCTTGCCCGCGCAGCACTACTTGGCAGCGGTGGCTCACTCGGTGCCAGGAATCCGCTTCTGGTACGCGCCATCGCTGTTCTGGCTGTCGAGCAGTTCGCACACCCTGATAACAGTGATGTGGATTGGCCTGTTGGCGTCGATCGCTGCGATATTTGACCTCTGGCCTCGTCTCAGTTTGTTCCTCTGCTTCGTCTGCTTCCTCTCGTTCGTCGGCGCTTCCGGAGAGTTCTCCAGCTACCAGTCGGACGGCATGCTGCTCGAAGCCGGCTTTGTAAGCCTCTTCTTTGCGCCGTCCGGCCTGCTGCCCGGACTGGGTGCGGACCACCCACCTTCGCGGGCGAGTCTGTTTTTGCTGCAGTGGGAGTGGTTTCGCATCTACTTCGAATCCGGACTGGTGAAGTTGCTCAGCGGCGATCCGCAGTGGCGAGGTCTCACCGCGATGGACGAGTACTACCAGAACGGCCCTCTGCCTACGTGGATCGGCTGGTACGTCGAGCACCTGCCTCATGGATTCCATGTGGCCACCGCCGCGGGCACGCTGATCATGGAACTTGTCGTGGTGTTCTTGCTGTTTCTGCCACGACGCTTCCGGCTGATCTGCTTTTTCATCGTCACTCCCTGGGAGATCGGCGTCATTCTCACCGCGAATTACACCTTCTTAAACTATCTGGTGCTCTCGCTCGGATTTCTACTGCTGGACGATAAATTCCTGCTGAGGTGGGTGCCTCGGCAGTGGCGTCCGCCTGCAGTGGAGAGGGTCTCGGACCCAGAGGCGGAAGCCCTGCCCGCGTTTGCGGGGTCCAGCCGGTATGACGAAGATCGGAGTTCTAAACTGAGTTATGTTCTAGGGGCTCAGACCCGTGTAGCCCGCCTGGCAATCTCCGCGATTATGCTTACCTGGATCGCCTACGATACGACCGCAGAGATGATTGGCATGCCGTTTCACAAAGTTCCGCTGCCCTCGGCTCCTATTACCGCACTCGAACCATTTCGAATCGCCAATCAGTACGGCTTGTTTGCAGTGATGACGCGAGGGCGCTTTGAGATCGAGTTTCAGGGCTCGAACGATGGCATTCACTGGATCGCGTATCCTTTCCGGTACAAGCCGCAGGCACTCAATGAACGTCCTCGGGTCTATGCTCCGTATCAGCCTCGGTTTGACTGGAACCTATGGTTTGCCTCGCTGAGCGATTGGCAGCAGAACAACATAGTTCCCCTGACCGAAGAGCGCCTACTCACCAACGACGCGGACGTTCTCGGTCTATTCCGCAGCAACCCTTTCGAGCAGGCGCCTCCTCGATATGTCAAAGCAGTCTTATGGCAGTATTGGTTTACCACAGCGCAAGAGAAGCACGGCACCGGCAACTGGTGGCGTAGGGAGCTAATGGGGCTATATGCTCCTGAGGTCATGCGAAATGCGGCAGGCGAAGTCACGGTCGTCGAGTGGCCGGGCGATCTGCCCCCACACAGCTGATCTGCCAAGGATGAGATGAAGAACCGCGCTTACGTCATCGGATCGGGACCGAACGGGCTGTCTGCAGCCATCGTACTAGCGCAGGCCGGATTGGCGGTCGAGGTCTTTGAGGCCGAGGCTGTGCCCGGCGGCGCAGCGCGAACCTTGCCCCTGACGCTGCCCGGTTTCCTGCACGACTTCGGTTCGGCCGTGATGCCGATGGCGGCGGGGTCGCCCTTCTTCCGCAGTCTCCCGCTGGCTGCGCACGGCTTGGAATGGATTCACGGAGACGCACCGCTGGCACATCCGCTCGACGATGGAACAGCTGTGATCCTCGAGCGCGAGCTGGCGGCGGTCAAGCAAGCATTCGGGGAAGACGGCCTCGCCTGGGAGAGCCTCACGCAATCTGTCGTGGCTCATTGGGATGAGTTCGCGAAAGACAGCATGGGCCCGATGATTCGAATTCCGAATCATCCTTTTCGCATGGCGGGTTTTGGAAGGAGCGCCGTGCAACCGGCCAAGATGCTCGCCGCAAGCTTTAAGACCACGCGAGTGCGAGCACTGTTTGCAGGTTTGGCGGGGCATTCCTTTTTGAGCTTCGATCGCCCGCTGAGTTCGGCCGCCGGATTAGTTCTCGGAGCAGCAGCCCATGCGGTCGGCTGGCCTGTGCCGCGAGGTGGATCCGGGGCCATCTCGCATTCGCTTCTCAGTTATTTTCAAAGCCTGGGCGGCATCGTTCATACCTCTCAAAGAATGGACGCTGCGCTGTTCCGCGAATCGCGCGGAGGCACTACGTTAACGCTGTTTGACACCACTCCTGCACAGATGATCTCCGTCGCTGGAGACCACCTTTCGCGGGCATACCGGCGCGGGCTAAGTCGATTCGCGCAGGGGCCGGGGTCGTTCAAGATCGATTACGCATTGTCGGAGCCGGTGCCTTGGCGAGCGCGAGAGTGTCTCCGCGCAATCACCGTGCATCTCGGTGGAACGTTTGAAGAGGTGGCCGCTTCAGAATATGCGGTCGCACAGGGCCGACATCCTGAGAAGCCGTTCGTGTTGGTGGCGCAGCCGACGCTGTTTGACGCCAGCCGCGCACCTGAGGGCAAGCATGTCCTCTGGGCGTATTGCCATGTACCAAACGGATCCACGTTCGATATGACAGAGCGTTTAGAGAAACAGATCGAACGGTTTGCGCCGGGATTTCGAGACTGCGTTCTCGCGCGCAGCATCTCCACTCCCGCGGTACTCCAATCCATGAACGCAAACCTGGTGGGTGGGGACATCAGTGGAGGAGCGTTCACCGTGCGGCAGTTTCTCTTTCGCCCCACCGCCCTCACCTACGCCACCGGCAATCCAAATTTGTACATCTGTTCCGCATCGACTCCACCCGGTGGGGGCGTTCACGGCATGTGCGGCTTCCACGCAGCAAGCCTGGCTCTTCGCCGAATGCCGAGGACGTAAGTTCGCCTCTTCAACTAATGAGACAACTCACGTTCTGCTTGCACTTAATCCTGACGAAGAGCCTTGGCTGGATCGGCCGAAGCGGCCCGGTGTGCAGGCAGCGCGCAGGCTACGCTAGTAACAGCGAGCATGACGAAGATGACCTGCACCAGTACGAGTGGATCGCGTGAGTTAGCCTGAACCCAATGCGTGAGCACTCGGTTCAGCGCCAGGCTACTCACTACGCCAAATACCGCTCCGATGGCCACCATGAATCCCGCGGACCTGATCGCGAGGTGCACGACATGGCTGCGCCTTGCTCCCATAGCCATGCGGATACCGAACTCCCGTGTTCGCTGCTCGACGGAGTAGGAGACGACGCTGTACAGGCCGGCAGCCGCCAGCGCGAGCGCCAACAAAGCGAAACCGGAAAACAGCGAAGCTACAAAGCGCTCCTTGCCCCAGGCCTGCTGCCACAGAAACCAGGTCAGTTCATGAGAGTCATGCGGGACGATCCCCGGATTGACTTCGCGCATCTTTCGCCGCATGGATTCGTACACCGTGTCAGTAGGCGCAAAAGTCCTCACCATCAAAAATAGATTTGGCGGCAGCACAAACGTATAGGGAAGAATGAGCGCGGGAATGGCTGCATGATCGATGCCTTCGTTCCGCGTGTCGCCGACGACACCAATGATTTGCACATACCCATCGGAATTCTCCGCCAGAAACAAGTTCGGGATCATCACTTTGAGGGCCGAACTTCGAACGCTGTGCCCAATGGGATCCTGACCATTGAATACCTGGCGTACAAAGGCCTGATTCACAACCGCAACGTGAGCTGCCCTCGCCGTCTCCTCTTCATTGAACATACGGCCGCTCAACAATGGAATGCGCAACACGGTGAGTTCCTGCGGTCCAACGAGTTCAAGCGAGGCTGTATGCGGCTGAGTTGACGGGTCGCCGAGAATCTCCACCGGGGCATCGAATGCCGGGAAGGGCGGAAGGTATGTAACAGACACAGCGGCAGAAGCGACGCCCGGAGTATGCTCGACCGCCTGGCGCAGGAACTCCATCTGATTCGCCCGTTGCTGCCAGGTCTGTTTGTCGGCTTTGGGGAGGTTCAGGTTCAGCACCATGGCGTGGTCGGGATCGTAACCGAGCGAGGTGTGATACAGGGCCAGAAACGCGCGAATTGTGGTGCCTGCAAACACCAGAAGCAGCATCGTCAACGTGACCTGACCGACAATGAGCAAGGCGCGGGTCCGGCTTCCGCTCGATGCTCCATCCACGCGGTTGGTCGCCGACTGTGCCATGATTTGGCCGATGTCGGGCCTGGAGAGTTGCAGGGCCGGCGCGATGCCAAACAGAACTCCAGTGATCAGGCAGATGCACGCCGTGAAGAAGAGCACAGGAAGATTCACACCGATGGCTGCTTCGTGGGGAAAGGAGTCCGCGGGAAGCCACGCGCTGATGAAGGAGACGCCGCCGTAAGCGAGGCCTATTCCAAGGATCGCGCCGGCAACCGATAGCAACACCGATTCCGTGAGTAATTGGCGCATAAGTCGTCGACGGGTCGCGCCCAATGAAACACGGACAGCGAACTCATGCCGGCGGGAAGTTCCGTGCGCAAGCATCAGGATTGAGACATTTGCGCAGCCGATCATCAGCAGCAGCGCCACCGAGCTGAAGAGCAACACTAGCGTTCCCTGAAATTCTCCAAGGATCTGTTGATTGAGGCTGAGCACGCTCACCCGAACATCTTTCGGAATGTAGAAGGTGTCTGTCGGCTGCCAGCGAGTCACCATCGTCTGCAGTTCCGATGCCGCTTGCGGATAGGTCACTGACGGCCTGAGGCGTATGAAGGCGAGCCAGTGTTCCGCCGCGTCCGCGCTTGGAACGCCCGGCAGATAGACATCCGCATCACTCCACGTAAAGCGACGCGGGACCACGCCAATCACCGTGTACTTGCGTTCGCCTATCTGAATGAGTTTGCCCAGGATATCCTGGTGCCCGCCAAACTGACGTTGCCAGAAAAGATAGCTGAGAACGGCTACAGGCTGCGGTTCGCCGTTGCTCATATCGGTCGGTGTAAACTCGCGCCCTAGCGCAGCCGGAACCCCCATGAAGGTAAAGAAATTCGGCGTGTTGAAGGTGGCGTTTACGCTGATCGGCAGATCACTCGAATCCGGATTGGTCATCGTCTGCGAAAAGTCGGAGCGGACCGCGAAGGCGTCTTCAACCGCGTGCGCCTGTAGCAGTTGCTTCCACTCGTCGCGGTTGACCTGGATCAGGTTTGAGCCATTGCGTTCCTTGCTCGCAAGCTCCACGTGGACCATACGGTCAGCGGCGCGATAGGGATAAGGATCCATCAAAACCGCATGAATAACGCTGAAGACGGAGGTCGTTGCACCGATTCCGAAGGCGAGAGAGAGTATCGCAACCGCCGCAAATCCTGGATTCTTGAAGATCTGTCGGGCCGCGAACCGCAAATCCTGTAGCAAGGTTTGCATGGAGAACTCCCCGTCATTGCAGACTTACTTAGCAAGTTACGCCGCCGATCGGCGGCGGTTCCGCAGAATCTCAGGAAAAGTGAGCAGTGCCTGTCAATCAGGGATGAGGCGCAATGCCAGGTTCACTTCAAAGCAAAGAAAACGGGCCTGAAGGATGCACCCTCAAGCCCGGCGGAATTGCTTATTAGCCGAATCAACGTTCGCGCGAAGGAGACCAGCGCAGCCCGCCACCAAACGTTTGCCTGTAGAACTCGCGTTGAATGGGGTAGATCGTGCTGCCGTTGTAGAAACCGAACACTTCATTGTTGAGGTTCAACCCGTAGCCCACGAGAGTGAAACCTTTGGGGAGTTTGTAACTTCCTTGCAGATCCACCTGGAGATGCGAATAAAAGTAGTTGTCCCCGTTCGGACCGTGAGGGCCGCCACCCCCACCGCCGATCGTGATGGGACCAGCGTTGCTGACGTCGTACTGGTATGCGGCGATGTTCGCCTGGTTGTAGGTCATGCCAAGTCGAACCGAGATACCCCGCTTGTCGTAAGTGGGGCTGAAGTTGAAGCTGTTCGGAGCCTGACCGATCAATGCTGGATTAGATCCGCCCGGCCCTCGGTTTGGGCCGCTAACCTGGCCTGGCTGGAGGACCGACGGATCGACATAAGCGGGCAACTTCGCTTCGGAACCGGTGTATCCATAGTTCGCAGATACGCCCAAACCATCCAGTGCGCCAGGTAATGTGGCGAAGTGTTGTTGAAACGCGACCTCAAAGCCGTATACGTAGGCGCTGCCTGCATTAATAGTCTGGTTCAGAAAATAGGGGTTGTTATTTCCTGTCAGTGTGGGATTTGCCGGTTTTTCCGTTTGCGTTGCCACGATTGGATTGCTGAGATTTTTGTAGAAGAAGCCTGCCTGCAGCAGGCCTGTGTGAGGCAAATTGCTCTCGTACAGCAGATCGAGATTATCCGCATACTCCGACTTCAGCTTTGGATTGCCTTGCGTGACGCTGGTGCGGGCAGAGCCGCTGCTGGAGACACTTTGAAACGGGATCAGGTCGGAGAAGTCGGGTCGGGACAGTCCGCGTCCGTACACTAACCGAATGCCCGAACTCGGCGTGAGCGAGTAGCGTAGCGAGGCACTCGGCAACACATCGAGGTACGAGCCTTGAGCGCGAATGGGTGTAGTTCCCGGGTTGGTGGCGCGGCTGGTTCCGGCATAGCCAAGGTTGTTCTCGCTCGTGTTCTCAAACCGTACGCCGAGCACAAGACGCAACTTACCAAGGTTGGCTGTGTTCATCAGGTAACCGGCAGAAACCTTCTCAAGCTGGTTAAATGCATTTCCGAAGATGCCGCCCGTCACTGTTTGGGCAGCAAATGCCTTTACCTTGCCATAGTCGACCGCAGGGCCAAATTGGTAACTTCCACCGTAGTAATTCGAATCATGGAAGTCATTCAAGAAGTTGGTCATTGCCAGCGAGGGGTCCTCTCCTGCGGCATTCGGGGTGAAGTCCTGCGTGTTCTGGTTCAGGAACTTATGCTCGTTGCGAAAGCGCCCGCCAAATTCGAAGGTGCTCGCATGTCCACCCCAGGAATATGGAGTAGCGAGTGAACCGCCGAAACCAAGATCGACCTCGGGGCTGTACATAAATTGAACGCTCTGGCCGGCGTAAAAGTACTTCGTAGGATCGAAGATGTTGACGCCATTTTGCACGTTCAGATGAGGCTTGAGCGGATGGCTCACATCGAGAGAGTACTGGATGTTGTTTAGTGGATTCGTGTCCGACTGCGGTGCGAAATCAGCATGGCCGTAGCCTGTGTCGCGCGTGCGCCCTACCGATGAGTCCAGGTCCCACGACACGATCGAACGCCGAATTACATTGTGCCCTGCCAGTTGAAGCCCGCCGATATCCTGAACGGGGCGGCGACGAAGCGCTGCGAAAGACACCGTTCCAGCCGAGTCGCCCTGGGTGGGAGAGAGGAAGTTGGTGATTGCTGGACTGTAGATCCAGTCATCCCCGAAGTTATTGAAGTAGGAGTAGAGACCCTTGAGGGAGATACTCGCCGTGTCGCTAAAGCGATAATCGACTGTACCGCCAAAACCGCGCCGATCCCGGTAGTACTTGTAGTCGCGAAGATCATAGGTGCCCGCGAGCGCCGGTGCGGGCTCAATATCATTAATGCCTCGGCCATTCCAGTCGTAAGATCCGCTGAAGAGAATTCCTAGTTTTTTGTCTGCAAGGAATCTTTTGCCCAGCGTGCCGTCGAACTGGTAAGCCTGACGTCCTCCGATGATTGGCGTGTACCCACCCGTGGAATCGAAGTAGACGGTGGGCCGATCCTCTGCGCCCTTGGTTCGCAGGTCCACGGAACCACCAATGCCGTCCCCCTCCATATCGGCCTGCAAAGTTTTGTTGATCTGGACCGACTCGACCAGGTCCGCAGGTATCAGGTCCAGCTTGATCTGCCGTACTGTCTCGGGCGAAGCGATGGTCACTCCATCCAGAGTCGTGTGGGTGAGTCGAGGTTCCGTTCCCCTCACCTTCACGTATTTTCCTTCTCCCTCATCTCGTTCCAGAGTCACACTGGGGAGTCGGCCAATCGCGTCGGCAACGTTCGCATTCGGCAAGCTCGTGATCACATCGGCAGGCAACACGTTGATGATGTTATCGGCGTTGAATGTGCGGTTGATTGCTTCGATCTCCCCTCCCTGCCGACCCGCATAGACCTCAACATCCTGTGTGCTGGAAGCGACCTTGAGCGAGGCATCGACGTGTGCCACTTGACCAGCACTCAGGGTGGCCCGTTGATTCAACGTCTCAAAGCCGGCGTAGCTGACAGTGATGCTGAAATCTCCCAGCGGTAAGGCGGTGATGGTGAAGAGGCCTTGTGCATCGGAAGTAGCGCGCACGTCTCCGGGTTCTACCGTGATCTGTGCTCCTTGCAGGGTCCTACCAGCTGCGTCCGTTACCGTGCCTGTAAGTGTGCCGCGACCGTTCTGCGAAAACGCAGAGGCCACTGCGAGTGTCATCACTAAAGCTGCGGCCAATGATGATCGTGTGTAATGCATAGCTCTCCTAAAGAATGGTTCAGTAGAAACAAGCAAGGGTTGAGAGCCGTGATCCGGTGATCGGGCCGGGAGAAGTTGCTCGGGCTGAGCCTGCCTCACCGTTGGGATGTCATCGGCTTTTGGCGCTCTCAAAGGTTATTCCCAGTCGATAACGCTAGTGCCCTTGTTTTACATTTCCGTGAAGGAGATATGAATGTTGTGTTGATCGGCGATCCGCTTCAAGTCGGACGAACAATCTTCGCCCTTGGGCGCAATGCCGCAATCGTCCGCGTAGAACGCCAGGCGCTCAGGGAGGGTCACAAAGACAATACCAAGAATCTAGGGGGTCACCGAGGACGCACGCGGAAGAGCGACGTCCCTCACATACTCGCGCCGGGCGAGACCAGGCGATTTACCCAAAACTGCTTTTCTTTCTGAAATGACACTTTTCGCTCGTCATTAACGCTCACCACCCGACCCTCACCAGCCTTCACCGAAACCACTCTTCGCAGGGCCCCTTCGGGTGAGGTCAAGTAGAAGATCTGTTCGCGGGTACGCTCATCGACGACAAACAAAACGATGTTATGCCTGTCTGTGAGGGAGACATTGAATGCCTGCACCTGATTGCTCGTACGCAGCACATTTTGCGCCACCGCACAGGCTTCTTCCTGGGCAATGCCTAGCAGCGTAGAAATGTGCGGCGGCAAACTTGCATGCACACCCTCTCGGAAGGTGATCTCCGCAGCCTGTGCCAGTTTCGTCTTCGCATGGGAATGCGTTGAATGCCGCGCCTGACACCAGGACGCCGGCACTGCAATCGCCAACACGAACATTACTTGCAGTCCGACCGAACACGATCTAGCAATCTTCGACACTCAAGTCCCCAGCATTTAAAGCGCGAGTCAGTGTACACCAGATAGTCAGCCGAAGCACGTTCCCGAGACTGTAACTCCTGCGTATCGAATTTGGTACGCGTCTCAAAGGTTTTGAGGGATAATGAGGCTCCCTGTCGCAGAGGTATCGTTTCTTGCCAGGAGATAACTAGGCTCCCGGGGTTATGAGCAACATCAACGGTAAAGTCTACGCGCTGAACGCCATCACTCCCATGAAGCCATGGAAGACATGGATACTGCGTGCGTTCTTTTTTCTGCTGGGACATGTGAAACCATTGCGCGAAGACTTGGTGAATCTATCTTTCATCGAATTTGCGCGTTGGGTTGTCCTGCCGCGCAGGAGATTCCCCTATCTCGGGCAAGGGCAGTTACCAGAAGATCTCAAGTACGACTATCTCCTGTTCTTCAGCAACTTCAACGGAACCTGGGACCAATACATCGATGCGTTTTCGGCTGTACTCAGCAAAGGTCTGAACCTGGTGTGGCGCTGGAGCGAAAAGTTTCCGGGTTCCGTTCCAGTTACTCCATTCAAGGAATACATTGCCCGCCTGCAGTTTGATACGGATTACTATTACACGTCCTATCCTCACGCCACAGCCAATGACCTCAAATCAGCGCACATCGTACAGGCCGCATTCGACAGCTTAAGCGGACGGGCTGCAAGTTATAGCCCGGAGCAGTTCGCCGAAGCATACTTAGGGTTTTTGATTGAAGTGCAGTCGCACCTCGGTGAGACCGGCGAAGCTCCCGTTGTGTTCTAGAGGAAGCATCGATGCCAAATAGGAACGGTAGTGTTTACGGATTGACGATCTTGTCGCCGATCATCGACGACGAGAGGGCGACACCGTCTCACGATCTCCAAATTCGGCGGTATCTCGCCACACTGCCCACCGGAGAAGACAGCCCTTTTGCGCTTGCTCCAGGAACTCACCTCGCTCGACTGGTCGTACTGGACGATGTGATGTATGTGGGCATGCCTACTTGCGAAGAGCACCTGAAATCCAAATACCTGATCTTCGAATCCAACTGTGACGGCGAGCTAGATCCGTATCTGAACGGGCTCGCAACCAACATGCCGCAGCACCTGGACAGTATCTGGAGTCATTGCGTAGGGTACCCCGGAGCTGCCAATCGACAAGCATTCGTCGATTACATGAAGGCATGCCAGCTTGAGACAACGTTCTACTTCGCAGCAGTCAACGATAAGTCTGTACAGCAGACACTGCAGGCGCTTCAAACGCAAGCTGCCGTGGCAGAGTTTGTCACCACTCATCAGGGTTTGTCGCCGGCAAGGCTGAAGGCAGATTTCATGGAATTCATGCGTGAGCTGAAGTCTTCGCCGGTTCCCAAGCCGGGCTCAAGCGGCCAGTTGCGAGCATTGAAGACAGGTGGCCGCAATGAGTAAGTTGAACGCGACAGACATCCAGGGATTTGTGATGCGCGGCTACAATCTTCCCGTGGCGCGCTATCTCTTCCTGCGTTTCGAAGATGCGGCGCGAGCACGCAACCTCATAAGCAGGCTCCTACACGAGGTGACTACCGGCCAACGCTGGGACAATGGCAAACCGCAGCGGACCATCAATATTGCATTTACCCACGCGGGATTAGCTGCTTTCGATTTGCCGGATGCGACCCTGCTCAGTTTTCCTGTGGAGTTTCAACAAGGCATGAAGAAACGCGCGGGCATTCTCGGCGACACAGGCCTGAACGCTCCGGAGCGATGGGACGAGCTTTGGCACGATGGTCGAGTGCACGCGTGGCTGGGGATTAATGCGCAGTCTCCCGATGCACTCGAGGATGCATGCGCGGACATGCAGCGGCTTCTGCAACAGACCGGAGGAGCGGTTGCGATTGGCTCGCAGGATGCCGCTGCTGTCTGCATCGACGGTAAGCCAACCACCGGCGAACACTTCGGCTTCACTGATGGTTTCGGAAACCCAGATTACCTGGGGATCGGTCGTAGTTCGCAACCGGGACAGGGCAAGCTTCTGGCAGATGGCCAGTGGGCACCGCTCGCGACTGGCGAGCTGCTGTTGGGGTATGCGGATGAGGCGGGCGAACTGCCTGTCGCCCCAGTGCCACACTTACTCGCGAGCAATGGAACATTCATGGTGTACCGCAAGCTGCACCAGAATCTTGCAACGTTCCGTGACTATCTCGAGAAGAACTCGGCCCTCTACGCCGGAGGGAAGGAGAAGCTCGCAGCGAAATTTATCGGCCGCTGGAGAGACGGGACCCCGCTGGAGCTATCTCCTGACACGCAGGATGCGTCGATCACACAAGACCCAAACCGCAGCACGAACTTCACCTACGGAGCGGATGCTGAGGGCGCCCGCTGTCCAGTTGGCGCCCACATCCGACGAGTTCATCCACGGGACACCTTTGGCTTCAACGGCCGCCTGATCAATCGCAGGCGCATCACGCGGCGCGGACTACCGTATGGGGAATTCGTTCCCGAGGGCGAGCCGGCATCGGATGCCCAGGATCGCGGCGTCATCTTCATGGCGCTCAATGCCAGTATCTCGCGCCAGTTTGAATTTGTGCAGCAACAGTGGATCGAGTACGGAAACGACGCTCATCTCGGAAACGACAAGGATATTCTGATGGGTAACCACGGGGGCAGAGGCAAGTTTGTGGTGCAGGGAGATACTACGCCGATGAACCCCCCGTTCGTCTGTAGCGGGCTGCCGAACTTTGTCGAGTTGCGAGGAGGAGACTACTTCTTCTTACCGAGCATCACCGCGCTGGGAATGATCGCCATGGGGCTTGTCGATCCCCGGTGAAGGCCGCGATGGCGCTACTTACATCAGAGAGGACTGCCGTTTTTGGTCTCATGCCTGTTGTAAGTGAAATCATATTCAACAGTCCATGTCTTGCCACCGTCTGTCGAGCCCTGGCTGAATTGCCTCACCCTCGTCGGCGACAAATTGAAAAATTGAAGATGCCTTCGAAGCCTGTCTCCGTTTGATTGTGGAACATCGTCCGTCCAGTAATCCATCACCGTACCGTTGAGATTGCCGGAGAAGAAGATCGTGCCGGCAGAGTTATCGACCCAATACTGTTCCCATCGCTTGAGACTTACGTTGTAAGTGTTGTAGCTCTTCCCAAAATAAGGGCTATTCGCTGACGACCAATTCTCCCAGATGACGCAGCCGCCCATCTCTTTGGAGATGTGGCTGGTCCCGCGCTGAATGCCGTCCGGCGAAGTTACGTCCCAGTCTCCGATCCAGAAGTCCAGTTGCTTAAACTCTGCATCTTCGCAGGGCGCGGCGTTATGGGCCACTTGCTTGGCGAGTGCAACGAACTGTGGATCCTGCCGAACTGCGTTCCACGCTGCATCGCTTTCAAGACGGCTCGGTTGCGCGAAGCCCCCACTCGCAGATTTCCTAAGAAGGTCAATTCCCTGTGCTGGATTACCCATTGCCGCGTAAGTGGTCGCCTCCTCATAGTCCACCAGAAAGGCGGAAAGCCCTTTTCCTGCACCGAGCACTCTCGCCTTTTCGAGCGAATTTAGAGCTTCCGGATAGTGCTGGTTCCCGCGTTGTGACACTCCCAAGCGGTACCAGAACCGCGCGTTGGTAGGATCGTGCGCAACGAGCGATGCATAGGAGCTCTCCGCGAAAGACCAGTCGTGGCCGGTATAAGCCGTATCGGCTTTCGTCTCAGGAGTCGCGGCGGGTGCAACAGTCTGCGCGCCTGCGAGAGCAGACAGCAGGATAGACAATGCACCGAAAATCAGGACGTATCTGCGGTTCTCACCATTCATAGGAATAGCTGCCCGCGAACAGTATGAGCCACAGACCACAAGCCTTCGCTTACGGGGTTTTAGTTTGTGACGGGAGCTTTAAAGTTTGTGATGAGCAGGTGAGCCAGAGAACAGCAGCGGAGGAAAGGCTTGGTGGGCAGTGAGGGACTCGAACCCCCGACATCCTGCTTGTAAGGCAGGCGCTCTAACCAACTGAGCTAACCGCCCCGGTGAATCTGCAACATCCCGGCCGGGAACTTCAATACGCAGCAACAGAAATATTCTATCAGGTCTTCTCGCTGAGCCTCCGGCCTGCGATGTGCTTCCGAATACCCTGTTGGTACACTGATTTAAGTGAAGCGCCTGATTGTGAATGCGGATGACCTCGGATTGACCGAGGGCGTGAACCAGGCTGTCTTCGAACTGCACGCGGCTGGGGTGCTCACCTCAGCCACCTTGATGGCCACTGCACAACACGCTGCCGCTGCAGCCCATTCAGTATCAGATCTGTCTACGTTCGGAACTGGATGCCACGTCGTTCTCGTCGACGGAACGCCTGTCTTACCGCCAAGCGAGATCCCGTCTCTTATCGACCGGAGCAATCAGAAAATCGGGCCGCCCCGCTTTCGAGCTACACTCGCAGCCTTTGTTGCTGACCTATATCGCGGGCGAATCTCCGAAGCACACATCGAAGCCGAGGCCGCCGCACAGATTGCAAGGGTCAGAAGCATGGGGGTGCAGGTCACACACATCGATACGCATAAGCACACGCATATGTTTCCTCGCGTACTTCGGCCGCTGATTCGGGCAGCGATGCTCAACGGGGTCGCGTCCATTCGCAACCCTTTCGAGCCGAAATGGTCGATGGCAGCTACACCGCGCGCGGGTTTCCTTCGGCGCCTCCAGGTACGCGTTCTGAACACGCAGCGCCGCTACTTTCTTTCAGCCTGCCACGAAGCCGGACTCCATACGACCGAAGGCGCACTTGGCGTGCTGGCGACAGGAACGCTCGACGCGGCGGCCCTTCACCAAATTCTGCGCGCAATGCCCGACGGAGACTGGGAGCTGGTTTGTCATCCGGGATACCACGACGCGGCGTTGGGAGAGCAACGGACCAGGCTGCAGCAGTCGCGCGAGATAGAGCGGGCGGCGCTGTTGCGGGTTATTCCCGAGGAGCTTGCAGCCAACCCGTCGCTCCAGCTCATCCACTTTGGTCAATTGGCTTCCAAGAGAACCCAGCCGATTGCGGTGCGCCGTTCTTGACAGGAATTATGCACCGAATTTCCATTCTCAAACGTCCATAGCATCGACAGGTCAACTCATGAAGATCGGCATCACGTGTTACCCGACTTACGGCGGCAGTGGCGTGGTCGCCACCGAACTAGGGATAGAACTGGCAGCCGCAGGTCACGAAATCCACTTCATTACTTACTCGCAGCCCTTTCGCCTCACCGGGCGCGAACACGGAATCTTCTATCACGAGGTTCCAGTCTCCAACTACCCGCTCTTCGAGTATCCGCCGTATGATCTGGCGCTGGCCACGCGCATGTCAGAGGTAGCCGAGTACTACAACCTCGACCTGTTGCATGTTCATTACGCCATTCCTCACTCAGTGAGTGCCCTGCTGGCGCGCCAGATGCTTGCAGCCCGCGGCCGCCACTTGCCTTTTGTGACTACGTTGCATGGCACAGACATCACCTTGGTAGGCCTCGATCGGTCTTACCTGCCGATTACCCGGTTCGCGATTGACGAGAGCGATGGAGTCACCGCTATCTCGGACTATCTGAGAGAAAAGACCGTCACAGAATTCCAGACGAAGAACGAGATCGTCGTCGTTCCCAACTTCGTAAATTGCGACGTGTACAAACCCCGTAGAGAGGGCTGGGAGACGGAACGCGAACGCTTCGCCCGGCCCGAAGAAAAAATTCTGGTGCACCTCTCAAATTTTCGCCCGGTGAAGCGCGTGACCGACGTGGTTGAGATCTTTGCGCGGGTCGTTCGCGAGATACCGGCACGCTTGTTATTGGTGGGCGATGGACCCGAACGTTCGGCGGCGGAGTGGCTGGTGCACAACTATGGCATACAGGAACAAGTTTCCTTCCTCGGCAAGCAGGAGAGCGTGAACGAACTGCTCGCCCTTGGCGACCTGATGCTGATGCCCAGCCAGTTGGAGTCCTTTGGACTGGCCGCGCTTGAGGCGATGGCTTGCAGAGTGCCCTGCATCGCCACACAAGTTGGAGGTGTTCCGGAACTAATCGATGACGGGGTTACGGGACGACTTTTCCAAGTTGGAGCGGTGGATGAGATGGCCGCCGCCGCCATCGAATTGCTGCGTGAGCCGGACAAACTTGAGGCCATGGGACTCGCGGCACGACACACGGCGCAACAACGTTTCTGCTCGACGCGAATCATTCCGCAGTATGAGAGATACTACGAACGCGTGCTCGATCGCGTGGGGGTTTGAGCCACGCTGACTCCGCCGAACTCATTCTGCACGACTGGCATCTGCAGCGTCACCCGCGTCCCGCGCCCGGGGCGGCTCTCCACTTCAAACTTGCCGGCTTCGCCATATAGCACTTCGAGGCGCTCTCGCACGTTTCTCATGCCGATGCCATTTCCCTTGCGAAGTCGCCCGCTGGTTGATGGGCGGCCCTCGACCATGCCAACCCCGTCGTCTTCCACTTCAATCGTCAGCCGGGTGCTGTCAAGACGGCTCCGGAGGGTAATGGTTCCACCCCCGATACGCGGTTCCAGACCATGCTTGATGCTGTTTTCAATCAGCGGCTGCAGCAACATGCTCGGCACATACAGCCCCAGTGTGGAGGCATCGATTTCTTTCACGACCCGCAGTTTGTCGGCGCCGAATCGAACCACTTCGATGCCCAGGTAATCGTCGGTAAAACTCAGCTCCTCGCTGAAGGCGACGAACGTGTCGTGATCCTTTAGGAGCGCTCGCAAAATGTTCGCGAGCCTGACAATCATCTCTCGCGCCAACTCTGGTTTGAACCGGACCAGCGATGCGATGGAGTTGAGTGTGTTGAACAGAAAATGCGGATTGATCTGCCGTTGTAGCGCGTCAAAGCGCGCTTCGAGAACCAGCCTCTTCTGCTCCTCCAGCTTCTGTTCGATCCGGATCGCATTCCATATCTTGAGTGGAATACCGACGACCATGGCCGCACAGCCGTAAACTGCGAGCCGCACACCCCAACTCTGGGCCAGTAAAGCAAACAGCCGATGCGGATACAGCTTTGCAATGGACTCGCGGCTCATTTCCAGGCCGACAATCAGGATAAGCAGCAGGATCTGGCGATCAAACCGCGGCTTCATCAGGTTGCGGCGAATCCAGCGGTAGATACTCAGGTCGACAAATGGGGAGAACGACCAGACTTCGTCCGGCTCCACCAACTGGCCAAAGATCCCGGCGATGATGCCGACCGTCACGTTGAACGGAAGCGTGAAGTACTCCTGGTGCATCATCGCGGGAATGGATAAGAGGATGCCGCCGGCGACTGCGGAGAGCGGTCCCAGCAAAACGCCGAGGAGTATAACGGTTTCGAAGCCGATATCGGCCGCATAAAAGTTCGGTACGATCACCCGCACCATGACTCCGAGTGTCAGCGGAATACAGATGAAAGCGAGCAGTCCGAGGGTCTGTGGTCCGGTGCGGTAATCCCGGAAAAGCAGGTTTTGAAAGACCCGCGATCGTGTCAACGCGCTGGATGCTGCGGCGGCAACACCTAGTTTGACCAGCAACGTAATGAGGATGAGCTTCTGTTCAACCACCTCCATACTGTAACGCCGAACTGCTTAGGGCGCAGAAGCTTGTGAGGCTGTCAGAGCCGGCCAAAAAGCCAAAATGCGGGAAACTCAGCCCTGGACTCGTATAATCGACTTATGCCCTTTGAAAGTGTGAAAAAGGTCGCGGAAGCTGACTTCCCTACCCGCTGGGGTCAGTTTCGTATTCTTGGTTTTCAAGGTCTGCTCCTGGGGGCGCCTCCCTGTTGTGCCAACTCCGATGGCGCGCATAACCGGCTGGAAGAGCTCGTAGCGCTGGTCATGGGCGATATTCACGCCGCACCCCCGGTCGTCCGCATTCATTCGCAATGTCTCACCGGCGATGTTTTTGGTTCGCTGCGGTGTGACTGCCGCCTGCAACTTGAGTTGGCGTTGAACAAGATCAGCGAAGCAGGCGCGGGCATTCTCCTCTACGAGCAGCAGGAGGGGCGAGGCATCGGCCTCATGGCCAAGTTGAAGGCCTACGAGCTGCAGGATCAGGGGATGGATACGGTAGAGGCCAACGTCGCGCTAGGCTTCAAACCAGACTGCCGCGAATTTGAACTGCCCGCTGAAGTCCTCAAGCAACTCGGCGTGCGAGCAGTCCGCCTTATAACCAATAATCCGGAAAAGGTCGCTGCTCTCGAGGCAGTAGGCGTCAGCGTAGTCGAGCGCCTTTCGGCTGAGGTAGAACCGCTGGAGTCTTTTGAACGATATCTCCAGGTCAAGCACGAAAAGATGGGCCACATCATGGATAACCTCGTGGTAGAGCGCACGCCCATCACTTAGGATCCACCGCAGGCGGAATTCCCTTGCGGACAATCCCTGGCCGTTGCTTCCGCTGCTTGCGAAGACTCGGGCCCGGCGATATGATCCGCTTGGACCGGAGGACAAATGCCAAAACTATTTCTTACGGCGTTGATGCTAGTGACCGGGAGTTTGATGGCGGCCGTGGCTACTCGTGTTTATGATTTCACCCTGCACTCCATCGACGGCAAGCCGGTAGCTTTGTCTCAGTACCAGGGCAAGGTCCTGCTCGTGGTCAATGTGGCCAGCCGCTGCGGCTTTACACCCCAGTACGCCGCTCTTGAGTCTCTCTACGAAAAATACAAAGACCGCGGATTCGTCATTGTCGGCGTTCCTGCCAATAACTTCGGAGGCCAGGAGCCTGGCACCAATGAAGAGATCAAGACATTCTGCACTCGGAAATACCACGTGTCCTTTCCCATGATGTCCAAGGTTTCCGTCAAAGGAGAGGACAAGACTCCGCTCTACCAATTCCTTACCGACAAGAGCCTCAATCCCCAGATCGGTGGAGAGATTCAGTGGAACTTTACCAAGTTTCTCTTCGATAAGAGCGGCAAGCCGTTGCAACGTTTCGAGCCAGATGTGACCCCGGACTCTCCGCAGGTCATCTCCGCTGTAGAGACAGCCCTGGGCAAGTAGAGCAGGTATCTTCAGACACCATTGCGACGAAAGTAGAGTCCGCTGAAGGCTCGCACCGTCTTCTCGGGATGGAATGGAATGTAACAGCCCAGGTCGGGATTGGACCAGCTGTCTACCAGCTCATAGCCGCACTGCACAATCGACGCGATGAAGGCCTGGCGGTTGAAGACACGGTAGGCGCAGAGTGCAGGCCCCATGCTGTGCAGGGTGACGAACGAATCATCATCGACAGCGGGCAGTTTGTTGATGATTAGATGCTTCGGTTTGTCGGCAAGCGATTCCAGGCGCTCTGAGAAGGCCTCTTTGCAAAAGTGAATAGAACCCGCCGCCAGCAGGATGTCTGTGCCACTCGCATCAGCAAATTCTTCAGTGAAATTCAGCTGGGTGGCGTTCTGCGTAGTCGCGAGCTCGCGGCCCGCGGCGACCACTGCGGGCACATCGAAGATGGTCCACCGCAGCTCCGGCGGATAGGTCATCACCTTCTGATATGTGTAGAAGCTGATGCCGAGATAGCCCCCAAAGTCGAAGAGGGATGGATTTGCCGGAAGGAGCTTCTCGAGCCAGAACAGCACCGGGTAGTCGCTGGGAAAAATCGACCCCTTGTATCCGAGAAAATGGGCAGCAGCGTCGTTGTCAAACCCTACCGCAAACCCAGCCGGAATGTCGCGTTCCGCCGCTTCAAACGTCGGGTAAACACCATGAAAGAGCCTCTCCCACTGCGAGGCTTTAAAAAAGTGCTCCTCGTACGCGAAACGATGCCACCTCCGCAAGGGAGGCAGTAGCTTTTCAAGTCGATCAACCGCGTTCTTACTCTGCGATGAATACAGCAGGCCCACCAATCGTTCTTTCATCATGCCTCTTGCAACTGCTTTCCTGGGCGAAATAGGGAGTACCTCAGATGCGGCTTGCAGCCTTTTTCCCCTTCAATTTCTTAAGCAGTTTGGCGGCTTCGACTGGAATTTCCATTCCATGGCCCTTCAGTCGATCTTTCATCGGCGAAACACCCGGCGGTGTCGGCTGGATTCCCAACTTTCTCAGGTAGTAGTTCGTGCGATAGATATTCGCGAGTTCGGCGTTCTTAAATTGAAAATTGAGACTTAGCGAAACCGAGATATCGTCGCCATTCTTGAGCCAGTGCGGTGCGTTGACCGGGAGATGGGCGCCAATCCCGGGTACCAGATGAACTACCTTGGCGCGGTCCTCAAATTGCGGCTTGTACACCGCCGCATTGGTGTCCTTCGTCCAGAACTTCTCCAGCTCCGTTTCGGGCAGGTTTTCCCGGTCGCGCTGATCGAAGACATGCAGTTCCTTGGCTCCCCGCAGCTGCAGCAGGAATCCGCACTGAAAATCAATGTGATACGTAGTTACTCGATGAGGCGCGGTGATGAAGATATAGGCGTCTCTGGTCTTGGTGTGCTTGAAGAGATCGTAGCCGCTGAGTTCGCGCACTTGCTCCATCGTCGCATTGAGCAGCCCGGCAATCTCGGGATCACGGGAGGCGCCAAAGAGAATGATCCATGCACCGTTTTCGCGAATGCGGCGAAACGCCTCCTGTGCTGAGAAATCGCGCCCCGGCTTCTCGTTCCAGCGCTGATCGATTCGCTTTTCGCCGGCATCCCAATAGAGAAGTTCCGGATGCGGAATCGTCATTTCCAGCAACTTCTCCAGCCTCTCCATCGTGAATGCAGGCCTTCCGGAAAGGTTATGACCAAATTCGAATGCGCTTCGGTTGAAGTTCTGCCGAAACGTCTCCGGCGAAATCTGCATGACTTCCTTGCGTGCTCCCGGAATCGGAGTCGCTACCTGTCCCACCACTTCGCTTGTAGCCATGTTTGCTCTCCCACTTCTTTGCGCATTGAGCGTTACACTAGAGATCCAGTTCCGGCAGGTAAATGTGACTTATTCTCTTCTGTGGCCCGTGAACCGGGTCTCCAGCGCTATGCCCTTCGCAGGGGTTGAACTGTGGGCGTGGACGCATGCAAGTCTAGACGTCGAACTCGATCGCCACACCAAGATACTTTCCTTATCCGAACTGGAAAGAATGAGGCGATTTCGCTTTCGAGAGGACCAGCTTCAGTTCGCAACCTCTCATGCAAACATCCGACGCATTCTTTCCGCTTATCTAACTTGCCAGCCCCACTTACTCGAGTTCGCCTCGACCTCGCTTGGCAAACCATACCTGGTTGATGCACCTGTACATTTCAACCTCAGCCACACATCGCGCCTTGGGATACTCGCTGTGAGCTGCGAAACTCACGTCGGAGTGGACATTGAGACCATTCGCCCCATTGAGGCCGACGTTGCTCTTGCACACTTCTCAACCCGCGAACTCTCTGACTTGGAACACTTACCCGAGCCCGTATGGCTTCGAGGCTTCTATAACTGCTGGACAAGAAAAGAAGCGATTCTGAAAGCAGAAGGTATTGGCCTCAACCCTCCCCTGGCTTCTTTTGACGTATCGCTACTGCCCGATGCAAAGCCTTTACTACTCGACAGCCGACCCGAATCAGGGATAGGCAGGGATTGGATCTTGCACCATCTCGCTCCAGCAATCGACACCGTCGGAGCAGTCGCTTCTACTTCCACCAACATTCGCTGTTACGCGTTCGAAGAGTAAGCGTTGTTAGCGAGTCGTGCAGAAGTTAGCGCCTTGATATCCCTCGCGCTCCCGAATCTGTTCGTCCTGACTTCCCTTTGGAACTCCTGCCCCACCTCCTGGTTGGAGGGACTCCCAAACCTGGTTCGCAAGAATCTGTGCGCCTGGATCATCGAAGATCGCCCGGTGATCTCCGGGCAAAGTCATAATTGTGACCTTCGGATGGACCAGCTCACCCCACCCCATGTCGGGCGCAAGAAATTTGCCGGTTGGCTGCTCCGCGCTGCGGAAAAGAAGAATTGGTCCGGGCCACGGCTTGGCTGTGTATCTGCGGCTCGCCGCAAATACCACCTGATCCACGTACGTAGTCTGCTCTTCCATCTTTACCTCTACCGAAACGCCGGCAGACGAGAGACCCGAGGCCAGTTGGCGGGCAGCGGCAGATCTCCACAACCGGAACCGTTCCTTCAGGAAACCGAACCGATCTTTCACACTCATCTGGACCAGGCTGTTTGCATGCAAACGAATTCGAGAGACATAGAAGCTGCTCGAAGCGAGAAAGCGTCTGCCGACAAACATGTCTCTCCAGTAGCCCGGCGCCCACGCGTCGACCACTAAAAGTAGTTCGACTTCTTCACCTAGCGTCCTTATTTGCTGGGCCATCTCGTAGGCAATCCACCCGGACATGCACCATCCGCCGATACGATACGGGCCATGGGGTTGAACCTCGCGAATGATGTCCACGTAAAACTTCGCCACTTGCTCGAAGCTTGGTCTGGCCCCGAGCTTCTGCAAATCCTCTTCTTCCATCTGAATCGTGAAGACCGGCTGATCCGGTCCCAGTCGTTCGGCCATTCGGCGGAAGACCATACTCTGCGAAATCAGGAACAGTGGCGACTGGGTGCCTTCCGCACGGATCGGAATGAGCCGAGGATGCAGATTTGCACTCTTCGTGCCGGCTACACGCGCGGCAAGCGACGCGATGGTCGGCGCAACAAAGATGTCGGCCGCACCGATGCGAATTCCGTACTCCTTCTGAATGAGAGCCTGTAAACGTGCCAAGGTGATTGAGTGACCACCCAGATCGAAGAAGTTGGCGTGAATACTGAGACCCGTGCGGCGAAACACTTTTTCCCAGACCGAAGCCATTCGCATGTCTTGCGCTGTTTCGGCCTTCACATCCTCGCGCACATCGGGCGTCAAAACTTCTGCTGGGGCCTCCACATTGACGAGGCCCATGGCTCGGCGCGAGATGGGCAAAAGCTCCGCCTCGTTTCGCTCCGCGATTTCGAGTTCCTCTTCCGTCGCAAGAGAGAATGCCTTCACCGGCAGGTCCACCGACTCGACACATTGGGCCAACAGCCGTTCGTAGTGCTTCAATGCGAACTGGATCGAGGCGCGGGAATACAGGTCGGCGTCGTATTGCAATTCAGCGACGACTCCGTCCGTTCTCTCGATGACGGCAAGTTGCCATTCGAAGCCGGCTCCCGTCACAGCCGTTGGTAGCGGACCAAGACGCAAGCCGGCAACCTCTGCACTGTCTACAAATGCTTTCTGGTAGAAGAAGCACAGCTGGTTGAGCGCGTGACGGCCGCGCAAGTTAGTAAGTGCGATTGACTCGACGTACCTCTCGAAAGGCAGCGCATTGTCGAAGGTATCCATTGCCACTTCATGGAGAGCAGCAATGTACTCCCGGATAGACCAGTCTTCCTCGATGCGGCTTCGCAACAGGACCGGCACAGACAAAGGACCGATTGTCGAATCGGTTTCTTCGGTACGACTCGCCAGAGGTGTGCTGAAGACCAGATCCTTGCCCCCGGAGTACCTGAAGATCAGTGCCTCGAACAGTGCCCCGTAGATAACAAATGGCGTGGTATTTATGCGGCGTGCCAGCAGACGAACCGCTGCCGCCGAACTCTTGTCGAGTGCGAGAACTTCAACCTCGCCCTTGCTCTTGGTCGTCTGTGATTCCGGATGTTCGACGGGCAAGTCCAGGGAAGGAAGAGTGCCGTCGAGCTGCTTGCGCCAGAATTCCATGCGACGCTCTGCTTCAGAACTGCGCAGCCAGGCCTGCTCGTTGACGGCGTAGTCTCCGTACTGTACCTCGATGGGCTGAAGGCTGGTTGCGGTGCCACCAAGATATGCGCTGTAGAGTTCCAGTAATTCTCGCTGAAGCACACCGCAGGACCAACCATCCGCAACGAGGTGGGCCATGGTGATCGCCAGAATCCACTTACTGGGTCCGACCTCGGCTAGTAGCACGCGGAACAGCGGACCCGTCTCCAGGTTAAATTGCCAGGCGTCTTCCTCACCGAGTATCTCCTCGATCGGCAAGTTACTTGGGTGGCTAGACACAACCACATGTTGAAAGCTGAAGGGTAGGCTCGGTTCATGCACCCGCTGCCGGAGACCGTGTTCCCTCATGACGAAGGTTGTTCGTAGAGTCTCGTGCCGAAGAACAAGTTCGCCGAGAGCTCGCTCAAGGCAAGATACGTCAAGGTTCCCGTCGATCGAAAGCCTGATTCGCAGGTGGAACGTACTCTTCCCGGCGTGACTCTGATCGAGCAACCAGTAGCGTGTCTGCGCCTCGCTGGCTGGGAACTCAACGTAGGACTCAGAGCCCTTCATCCCGCGTTCGACTGCGGGCATTTCAGAGATGGTTGACTCCGCGACTGCTTCCGGTTCCGCTGAAGCAATAGGCCCACGGGCAGTAACTCTTTTGACCGCTGCCTCAACCGTTTGATTCGGGTCGCGAGTAAACTCCGCGAGCAGAGCCGCGAACTGCGCGATAACCTCGCGAGCGAACTCTTCGCTATGCCGACTGGTATCCACCTCACACGATGCTCGCCACCCATCTTCCCTCTCAACCAGGAAGAAGGTCAGAGCGTGAAGAGCGCCTGGGCTCACCGAGGGCATGGCGGTGAGTTGAACGTTGCCAGAGGTCGTCGGCTTGACGAAGTCCTGCTGGCAAATGAACACGATGTCGAATGGCGACGTGCCTGAAGGTGCAAGCATGTCTTCGAATCGATATTCAGAATGTGCGAGCAAGTCTGCAAACTCGGCCGCCGTCTGTTGTACAAGCCCCGCAACCGTCTGCGAGCCAGGTACATCGATGCGAACCGGAAGATAATTGACGAATGGACCGACCACCGTCTCCAGCTCAGCGGAATCCCGTCCCGAAATCGGAACGCCGATGAACTTCGCGGCCGCGGGACCGCTGACCGTTTGTAGCGCCTCAAACGCGGACAGGACGACATGGAAAAACGTCGCGCCGTTCTGGCGCGCGAGACTGCGAGCCCCGTCCGTCAACGGCAGAGGCAGAAGCTTGGAAACAATCCTGGCATCTGGTTCGTGATGTGAGGCGCCATCCGAACCTGCGTCTAGTTGTGTTCCTACCAAGTCCTTTAGATACTCGCGCCAAAATTCTTCATGAGACTTGTACTGATCGCTCTGCCGGTGCTCTGTCTGCCATACGGAATAATCTGCATACTGTAAAGGCTCGTCTGCACCTGTCGTAGAGTCTCTGTACTCAGTTTCGGCGTAAGCGGCCATCAAAGCGTTGGAGAGCAGGCCGATCGACCACCCATCGCTGATCAGGTGATGCACGGTGATCAATAGAACGTGTTCTTCTTCAGCCAGTGCGACTAAGGTAATCCGTAAGAGCGGTGCCTTATCCAACGAGAAGCTAAGCTTCGCTTCCTTCTTTGAAATTCGATCGAGTTCGTAGCTCCGTTCCTCTTCTGACAGACCGGATAGATTGACGCGATAGATAGAGATTGGAGCAACCGGATGAATTACCTGGAGTAACTCCCCTTCCTCCCTGGCGAAGGAGGTTCTCAGTATCTCGTGCTCTGATAGAACTTGTTGAACAGCTGTCTCAAAACGGCCGATCGACAGAGGCCCTTTCAACCGAAAGCGTACAGCAACATTCCAGGCAGGCGAATTGCCATCCTGGACACACTTCGACCATATCCGCTGCTGTGCAACGGAAGTGGGCATCCTGTACTGCTCCGGAGTCAATTGAACCTTCTCCGAGATGGACTCTGTACTCAAAATTGGCCCTTTAAACTACTTCTACTAGTGACTGTCGTTTGCCTGCTCAGCACCTTGCGCTGAGAAGATTTCATCAGGCCTTCGGAGTAACTTCCTGAGCGTCCGGCACGCGTACCCGATACTTATCCCGGGAGACTCGAACCACCGGTGCGGCCTCGCTCGTCCTATTCTCGGTTGCGACCGTCCGGTTCAGATCAGCGGTGATTGCAGAGATCGTTCTGAGCTTCATAAGCTGCTTCGCAGATACTCTGAGTCCTTTTCGGGTAGCGCGGGCGGCGATTTGAAACATCTTGAGAGAATCTGCGCCGAGCTCAAGCAGGCTGTCATTCACTCCAATGTGTTCGATGCCCAGCACCTCGCTCCAAACGCCAGCGAGTAGCTTCTCGCTCGCCGTCTTCGGCGCAACATAGTCCTTCCGTCTTCCCACGTTTGACCACGAAGGATCGGGAAGTGACTTACGATCAATTTTAAGATTGGCGGTAAGAGGAAAGTCCTCCATGACCGTGAAATAGGAGGGCACCATATACTCAGGAAGCCGCTGGAGTAATAGGTCGCGCAGCTGGTCGGTATCTATAGCCGCTTCCGTCGGAGCTTTCAGGTAAGCCACCAGCCGTGCATCGCGAGTCTGATCGAGCTTCAGTGCAACGACTGCCATCTCCACTAAGCCGGTCTCTACAATGGCGCGCTCTATCTCTTCTAACTCAATTCTAAAGCCGCGTAACTTGATCTGATGATCTGCCCGACGAAGATACTGAAGGCGTCCATTCTCTAACTGGCGCACCAGGTCACCCGTCCTGTACATGCGGGATTCCGGTCGAAACGGATCTTGCATGAACTTAGCCTGGGTGAGATCGGGTCGTTGATAGTAGCCAAGAGCGACCCCGTCTCCGCCGATGAAGAGTTCACCTGTCACTCCGAACGGAACGGGCTGTACAGATTCGTCGAGCACATAGAATTGCGTGTTCGCTAGCGGTGGCCCGATGGTAATTGGTGCGCCATCGGCCAAAACCTCATTAGCGGAGGACCAGATGGTGGTCTCGGTGGGTCCATACATATTCCACAAGCGTCCCCCGCCGGCGAGCAGGCGGTTGCCCATGTCGCGCGTCCAACCCTCGCCGCCACAGAGCATCTTGAGCCCTGGATGCGAGCGGAAACCAGCTTCGAGTAGCATGCCCCAGGTGACTGGAGTTGACTGCAGAACGGTCGCCTTCGTCGCGGTCAACAAATCTAGTAAGCGGGATCCGTCGGCCGCATCATCGCGCTGAGCGATAATCAGCGTCGCGCCGCTGGTGAGCGGCAGCAAGAGTTCCATGGCCGCGATATCAAACGTCAGCGTGGTGACCGCGAGCAGCCGATCCTGCGTAGTGATGCCGACTTCCTCAGCCACAGCCAAGAGAAGATTTACGACCGAACGATGCGTTATCTCAACGCCTTTCGGTTTGCCCGTCGAACCCGAGGTGAAGATGACATACGCCCTCGCGGCAGCATCGACGGTAATCGCCTGCTGAGATTGAGCGACCTCATTCTTCCAGTCCTCCTGATCCAGACACAGCGTCGGCAGACCTTCAGGAAGCTCCGAGAGATGCCGCTCTAGCGTCAGCAGCATCGACATCTCGGTCTCTTCCACGATGGTCATAATGCGCTCTCTCGGATAGAGCGGATCGAGGGGAACATAAGCAGCTCCCGACTTCAGAACTCCGAGTAAGGCGATGAGCATCTCGACGGAACGCTCGGTGTAAATGCCAACTAATTGCCCAGTGCCGATGCCACGGTTGTGCAGCCACGAGGCGAGCCGGTCCGTCGCCCCTTCGAGTTGCTGACGTGTGAACTTCTTGCCATAGAACTCGACCGCGATAGCGTCCGGTGCGAGTTCCGTCTGGCGCGCAACTAACTCGGGAATTGAGATGCTCTTCGGATACAGGTGCTCCGTCTGATTCAAGCCGTGGATCATCCACTCGAGTTCGCGCTCATTGAGCAACTGCAAATGCGCGACGGAAAACTTGGGATCTTTCGCGAGTTGTTCGAGCAGGAAGCGATAGTATCCGAGCCAGCGAGCGATGGTGCTCTCGTCGTACAGATCCGTATTGAAGTCGCACTCGAGACGAAGGCCTGATTCCGATTCCACAATGTTGAGGAAAAGATCAAAATTTACGCAGCGTTTTCCGTTGGCTCGAACCTCCGCCTTCAATCCGGAGAATGCAACTCTCGCTCCTACGCGCTCGAGGTTGAATTGAACTTCGCTCAAGGGCAGACGCCCTGCCTGCACCGGCACCTTCAAAGCCTGAACCAACGATCCGTAGGTGTAATCCTGATGATCGTAGGCGTTCAAGACGCTTTGCTTTACCGTGCGAAGCACGTCGCTAATGTTCTGGTCTTGGCTGAAACGCGTGCGGACCGGCAAGAGGTGAACACAATGCCCGACCAGGTTTCCGCCCTCCAGTTGCGATTGTGCCGCAGCAGGAATGAGCGAGACCACCTCCTGAACCCCGCTCAATTTACTGAGCAGAATCTGCCACGAAGTCATCAGAGTCGCGAAGAGAGTGCAGCCCTGACTGCTACCTGCACGGCGAACAGCATGCATCAAATCGGCGGGTAACTCTGTGAAGTATGTGGAACCATGAAAAGTTCGCGTGGCTCCGCGAGGACGATCCGTGGGCAGATCGAGCATCTCCGGAATGGACTCGTATTCCTTTGTCCAGAATTCCTTTGAGACCGCGCGCTGCGCCACGACGGCTTCGTCGTTCATCGTGCGTGCATATTCCCGAAAGGACATCGCTCTTTCTAACTGCGGCCGGGTGCCGGCCACGTTCGCGGAATAACGCGCTGCAAGCTCCTCTACGAGAACATTGATGGACCATCCATCACAGACGATGTGGTGTGCGGTGACGATCAGCTCGGAGCGCTCTGAGGATTTCAAGAGCAGCGTGGCATGGACGAGTGGTCCAGCTTCCAGGTCAAACGGAGTAGTTCCCTCGGCTTCTAAAATCGCTCGCCGCTCGACCTCGATCTGCTCGGCTGCAAGGTTGGACAAATCCACCCTGCGAATCGGAGCCCGAAGTCGCGGATGAACCGCCATCGCCTCTCCGGTCGAGATGAGTGTCATCCGAAGCGCATCGTGATTTTCAAGGAGTTCCTGCCAGCTCTGCTCCAGCAAGTCCGCCTTCAACTCACCTTCGAAGTGAATGGAGAACGATTCGTTAAACGAGCAGTTCGCGTCGTCGCTCGCTTGGGCTGCTAAAAGGATCTCGAGTTGGGGTGCAGTAAGCGGGGCCAGTAGCGGGTCGTCACTGACGCCGGGGATGTGCTCAGTCTTCACTTCGGGGGAAACTCCAGCGGAATCGTTCTGCGGCAGCAAACCTACTCTTTGCAATTCACCAATGCTTTCATCCATCGCGGCCATCACTCTTTGGAGGTCAGCATTCGTGTGTTCGGTTGTCAGGTAGAGCGGGAAACCTTCAAGAATAAAGACACCGCGTTCCCTGAGAAGGTAATGAAGCAGGCTGCCAAATCGAAATTCGTGCGGCAGGCTGAAATACATTACGCTGCCGCAATGTTCGAGGAACATGGGCACTCCGCGACGGCGAAAAAGCGCGTTCACGTCGTCGGCAAATCCCGCGGCCTTAGCGTTCAATTCATTGTATAGTTCTGGTCCGGAATTGCGAATAAATTTCAACGTGGCATTCGTAGCAGCCATGATTACTGGATGCCGCACGAAAGTCCCCGCCATAAACGTCACGCCAACCTCGGGATAGCTGGCATCCCCATACTGCCAGGCGCCTCCGTCGAGTGCATCCATGAACTTCGCTTTGCCCGCCAGGACGCCCAACGGCATACCGCCGCCGGCCACCTTGCCGTAGGTCGCGAGATCGGCACGCACACCAAAATACGCCTGCGCACCACCCGCATGAAGACGAAAGCCAGTGACCACCTCATCAAAGATGAGGGCAGTCTCGGATTGTTCCGTAATGCTGCGCAGCGCGGTGAGAAAATTCTTTGGCTGCAGCTTGGGATGGCGGCTCTGCACCGGCTCCACCAACACCGCCGCGAACTCCTCCGCATGAGCCTGCAGATAGTCAAGCGCTTCTTGCGTGCCATATTCCAGCACCGTCACATTCTCAACACTCTTGCGAGGAATGCCCGGCGCTACCGGCAGAGAAAACGGTTCGCCACCTCGCTGAAGACCCTTCACCAGGACTTCATCGAATTGCCCATGATAATCACCTGCAAACAAGGCAACCCGATCCCGACCAGTCACCGTGCGTGCCACTCGCAGCGCTGCCATGACGGCTTCAGAGCCCGTGTTGCAAAACGTAACGCGTTCGGCGCCGGTAAGCTCCGCAATCAACTCGGCTGTCTCGCCGGCTAACGGAGTGTGCGGCCCGAGCGCAATGCTTAACTCCACCTGGTCCTTCACCGCATCGACGACGAACTTTGGCCCGTGGCCGAACATCGTGGGACCAAAGCCGTTCACCAGATCGATATACTCATTCCCGTCCACATCCCAGAACTTGGAGCCGGCCGAGCGAGCACACACGAGACTGTAGACCATCTCCTTCCACTCGGGCCGGAAGCCGCTGGCCGAGCGAGGATCGGCGAAGACCCCCCGATACTGTTGTGCGTATTGTTTTGAACCTGCGGTCTTCGTCGTGTAGCGGGCAATCAGATCTTCCAGGAACGACAGCTGCTCCGGATTCATCCCCTTCTTTGCACTCGCGTCCGCCGCATTCGCCCGCTCGAACCTGGGCGAAGATTTCAGCGGGACCGCGTCCTGCAAAGCTGGGGCGGAAGCCGCTACGACCGGGGGCGTTGCGGGAGTAGACGCTTGCTCGACGGGAACCGAAGAGGTCAACTGCCCCTGCGCGGGAATTGACGACTGGAGCGCAGGCTGCGCGGTCGCCGGACGCACACTCGTCCCCTGACCGGAGAGCATATGTAACTGCTGTTGCATCAAATCGCCGAGCGTGCGCAACTGCATTTGCATGATTGCTTCGAGTGCACCATTCGAGCTCGCAGGATGGATGAGCACAGGAGTCGCGAGGGTCGGGGCTGCAGCCACGTCCGCTACAGCACTCGGCGCTTGCACCGCTGCCGGCTCAGCAACGCTCGGGATCGCGACAGTTTCGAGCTTGATCTCTTCCGGCAGGTTCGGCAGCAGGAACCCCGCCAGCGCGTCGATCGAGCTATACTCCTCGAGCATTTGCCGGAAAGTCACCTTCAGGCCGTATTTGCGGCGGATCTCCTGGGCTACCTGGGTGAGGAACAAAGAATCAAAGCCGAGCTCCAGAAAATTCGCTGACTGCATCTCGCCTAACAAGGCAACACCAGACAGCTCTTCGAACATGCGCTCGAGCTCGAGCTTCAGATCTTCCAAACGAGACGTACAGGCAGAGGAATCAACGTGTGGCATAGGAATAGGGGCCTTACTTTTTGTTATGTGTGTGCTGAGTTCTACGGTTTGCCGCACGGCCTCCATTGGATCGGGAGCCGCTGGCTTGGTCGGTGCAGCATCCACCCAGTGGCGCTGCCGTTGAAATGCATAGGTTGGGAGGGAGACGCGGCTGCGCAATTCGTTGCCGAAATACCCGCTCCATTTCACCGAAACGCCGGCAGACCAGAGCCCCGCGAGCGCCTCCTGCATAGACTTCATGGCCGAATCTGCATCGTCCGCATCGGGCAGCGACTTGACGATCGCGAGAGCCTCGCGCGCGGAACCTGCTTGCCTGCAGAGCGTCGTCAACGTGCTACCCGGACCCACCTCCAGCGACGCGGCCGGATGGAACGCCAACAGCGTCTCCGCCGCCGGCGCAAATCGCACCGTCTCACGGCAGTGCTTGCCCCAATACTCGCTCGACATAGCCTCCTCATCCGTCAACAGATCTCCGGTGACGCTGGAGACGATCGGAATCCGCGGCGAGTGCAGGCGAATGCTTTCGAAGAAGCGGCTGAGTGGGGCGACAATCGAATCCACCATCGACGAATGGAAGGCATGAGACGTGTTCAAGCGACGGCAGCCTTTGGAGCGCTGCTTCAGCGTCTCTTCGAGTCTCGCGATCGCTTCCATTGGACCAGACGCGACGCATAACCTGGGGCTGTTTACTGCAGCGAGCGAGAGGTCTGGCGACAGCAATGGAAGAAGTTCCGCCTCTGAAAGTCGAACCGCCAGCATCGCTCCGCCCGGCAGGCTCTGCATCAGCTGCGCACGACAGGCAACAGCTTGCAGCGCATTGTCCAGCGACATCACTCCAGCCAGGGTCGCTGCCACAAATTCGCCCACGCTATGACCGACCAGATACTTCGGACTGATGCCCCACTCGTTCCAAAGCAGTGCCGTCGCGTAAGACGTGACGAAGAGCGCAGGCTGCGCAAAGCGCGTCGAACGCAGCCGCTCGGCGGCCTCGTCGGTCTTCTCCTTCGGGAACAGGACCTCCCGCAAGTCCGCACCGATCTCCATCAGCAGCTTTCGCGCACACAGGTCAACGGCAGCTTTGTACACCGGCTCGGAGCGGTACAAGTCCTCACCCATGCCGAGATATTGCGCACCCTGGCCAGGAAACAAGAACGCGACGCCCGAGCTGCCAGCTGCGCGTACAGCATCCCGCTGTTTTGGTTCTGCAAGCCGCAGCTTCGAAGCCGCCTGTTCCCGGCTGTCCGCGACCACCGCAACTCTCAGTGGAAATTCCCGTCGTCCTGAAGCCAATGTGAATGCCGCATCTTCAAGGCTCAGTTCCTGGGTCGATTCCAAACGATCCGCCAGCTTGTATTGCATCGCCTGAAGAGCTGCGCGATTCTTGGCCGAGACTACGAAGAGCTGCGAACTGCGCTTCGATGGCTCCATGCTCGCAGGAGGCGCTTCTTCGAGAACCAGGTGAACGTTGGTGCCGCCAACCCCAAACGCGCTCACGCCGGCCCGGCGAATCTTGTCGCTGCGCCGCCATGCAGCAATCTTCGCGTTCACATAGAAGGGGCCATCTGCAAAATTGATATTCGGATTCGGAGACTGGTAGTGGAGCGTGGGTGGCATCGCCTCATGCTTGAGCATCAGAGCTGTCTTGATCAGCCCGGTAACGCCGGACGCCGCGTCCAGGTGACCTACCGAGCTCTTCAGCGAACCAACCGCACAAAACTGCCTCTGGTCGGTGGTGGATGCAAAGGCCTGGGTGAGTGCGCTCAATTCAATGGGGTCGCCGAGCGGCGTGCCGGTTCCGTGGCATTCCACGTAGCCGATACTGTCTGCCGTGACACCCGCGGACTGATGTGCGCGTGCAACTGCCGCGGCTTGACCGTCGATACTGGGCGCCGCATACCCCATCTTTCCGGAGCCGTCGTTGTTGACTCCGTGGCCCAGGATCAATGCATAGATGTGATCGCCATCGCGGATGGCTTCGTCGGCGCGCTTGAGCAGCACCATCCCCGCGCCTGAGCCGAAGACGGTTCCGTTCGCTCCCGCGTCAAACGGCCGGCAGTGGCCGTCCGGCGAAACCATGCCACCTTCCTGGTACAGGTAGCCACGCTTCTGCGGAAACGAAATCGAAACACCACCCGCCAGCACCATGTCGGCATTTCCGTTGCGCAGGCAATCGCAGGCCTGCGCCACGGCCAACAACGATGTAGAGCAGGCGGACTGAACCGTTACCGCAGGCCCGCGCAGGTTGAGTTTGTAGCTGATGCGCGTAGCAAGAAAGTCCTGCCCGTTCCCGATCAACTCCGAAAACGAGCCGGTCTGGTAATTCTCGGTAAACTGCCGGACAAATTCCGGGTCGCTCGCCAGGTGCAGTAAAAGGTAAGTGTTGATGCTAGAGCCGGCGAAGACGCCGATGTTTCCTGGATAGCGAGCGGGATCATAACCTGCGTCTTCGAGGGTCTCCCATGCGCACTCCAGCAGCACGCGTTGTTGCGGGTCGGTGACGGCGGCCTCGCGTGGCAGGAAGCTGAAAGCCTCGGCATCAAACTGGTCGACATTCGGCAGAATGCCCCGAGCCTTCACATATCGCTCTGAGGGGCGAAGCTGCGTGTGGCTCCGATCTTCTAGTTCTTCGTCCTGCAGAAAGGAGATCGCTTCAACGCCGGCACACAGGTTCTTCCAGAGTTCCGCGACCGTTCCGGCGCCAGGAAACTTCCCTGCCATGCCGATGATCGCAATTGCCCCGGGTTTGTGTGATATCGAGCCCATGTGGGTCGCCTGAACCTCGCCGCGAAAGTTCTCGCGAGTTCACCTACGCTTTACGCTCCGTTAATGTTGCACGTGGCTCGCCATTCCTGCTGTTACCTAGAAGGTCACTGATCTTTCGTACTGTAGTAGCCGTAAAAAGGTCCATCAAGCTTAGTTTTCCTGGAAATGCCTTATTCAGCTCGATGTGTAACTCCATCAGCAAGAGCGAAGTTCCCCCCACATCGAAGAAATTGTCTTCCACACTGATATCTTCGCGGCGCAACAGCCGGCGCCAGATTGCGAGGACAGTTTCGAGTGGATTCGCAGTCTCGGCAATGGTCCTGGTTTTTTCCTTTTTTGCCCCAATACTTTCCCTGGAAGTTTTCCCCAGCCCGCTCAGGAGCAGATCGCGGTCGATCTTCCCGTTGGCATTCAACGGCAGCGCATCAACGGGTACAAACCGCGAAGGGATGGCAGCGGCAGGAATGCGAAAACTCAGGAATTCGTGGAGTGCCGCGGCCGGCGCACTCTGTGGCTGCTGCAGCTTTACGAATGCGACGAGTCGCTTCTCGGCAGAGTCGTCGCGAGCCGCGAGCACGACAGCCTCTTCGACCAGCGGATGACTTCTGAGATTCTCTTCCACCTCTGTGAGGTCGATCCGCCGGCCGGCAATCTTGATCTCCTGATCCATTCTGCCCAGGAACTCGAGGTTGCCATCGCGCAACCGCCGAACCCGGTCGCCTGTCAGGTACATTCGGGCAGAAAGGTCCGCAGAATAGGGATCCGGAACAAACTTCGCGTCCGTGGCGGCTGGAGAGTCGACGTAGCCGAGCGCCACGCCGTCTCCGCCGGCGGCCAGTTCTCCAACGACCCCATCCGGAACCAGGCGCCGTTCCGCATCAACGACATAGATGGTAGTCGCGTCGATTGCCTTGCCGATGGGAAGACTGCTTCCGGCGCGGTAGCCAGCGGGAACCCGGTAGCACGCAGTAAAGGTCGTGTTCTCCGTGGGACCGTAGCCGTTGACCATCTGCAGCGAGGGATGAGCCTGCAACGTCCGCTCGACCCGGTGCGGCGAAACTACGTCTCCCCCTACAATCAGCTGTCGCAACGGCGCGAACGCCTGCACCGCATGGTCGGCTAGTAAGTGGAACACGGAAGCCGACAGCCATAGAGTCGTGACCCCGCGCGATGCGATCTGGGCCTCATAATCGATGAGCGAGAGGCTGCGCGCAGGGGCAATCGCCAAACGCGCGCCATGCAAGAGGCTGCCCCATATCTCCAGCGTCGAAGCGTCAAAGCCGAGTGGAGAATGGAGCAGAAACGTCTCGTCTGGCCCGAAATCCAGATAGGTCTGGGCTGACACAAGTCGAACGATCCCTCGATGCGGAACGACTACACCCTTGGGTTGGCCGGTCGACCCTGAGGTGAACATGACATAGGCCGGATCATTCGCCGATCCCTCCACCGGCACAAAGTCGCTGCCCGCCGGGAGCAACTCGTTCTCGAGCTGGGAGATCTGGAGTAGCTCGCAACCGCGCCACCAGGGCTGAGGCCAATCGTTCCTACGGAAGCTCTGGTCGCATAGCAGAAGCGACAATCCGCTGGTCCTCACCTGTCGCTGCAGCAATTGCGACGGAGAGCCTTTCAGTTCAAGCGGAACGTAGATGCCCCCCGCCATCAGAATGCCCAGAATGGCAGCGATAGTCGAGCAGGAGCGTTCGGCCGCCAGGCCCACCATCGTGCCCGTACCCACCCCACGCCGGCGTAACGACGCCGCGATTCCCTGGGAATGAGCCAGTAGTCCGGCATAGGTCAACGATTCCGTTTCGCTCTGAACCGCAATCGAATCCGGGTTCATCAGGGCTGCTTCTACAAACAGCCCGTGAACCGTCGCCGTGCGCGAGTACTCGGTACGCAAGGGCATTGCGTTGCGGGCGTGCCCGAGAGGCTCATTCTCCTGATGCAATGAATCCACCATACTTCTCCACGCGGACCAACAGCATCATGCCATGACTTTCGTTTGCAATTTTGAACGAGTGAGTTCCACCTGCGCCTGGTTGGCATACCAGTCCACCGTCCTGCGCAGGCCTTCAACGAAATCGACGCTGGGCTGGTACCCCATGTCCGACTGCGCCTTGCGAATGTCCGCGAGCGAATGCTGAATATCACCCGAACGCGGCGGTCCAAACGTGGGAGCCTCCGAGCGGCCCAGCAGATCGCACAGGATGCTGTGGGTCTCGAGCAGCGAATATCGCTTCCCACACGCGGCGTTGTACACCTTGCCGCTGACCTTGTCTGCCGGGGCGGTCGCGGCCAGCATGTTGGCATGCAGCACATTCTCGATGTAGGTGAAGTCTCTGCTCTGGCTGCCGTCTCCATTCATGGTCACGGGTTTACCCGCCAGCATGCTGGTGATGAACTTAGCCAACACTCCCGAATATGGCGAATCGGCCGCCTGGAATGGGCCGAAGACGTTGAAGTAGCGAAGACACACTGTCTCCATGCCGTAAACCCGGGCGAAGCTCTGCATGTAATGTTCGCCGGTTAGCTTCTGAACCGCATAAGGCGAGATCGGCGCCGTCGGCATTGCTTCATGCTTGGGCAGCGACTCAGACTCTCCATATGCGGAAGAAGAGGCCGCATACACGACCCTCCGCACACCGGCCTGTTTGGCGGCGAGCAGCAGGCTTAAGGTTCCCTCCACATTCGACTGATGGCTCTTCAACGGATCCATCACCGACTTGGGTACAGAGGGCAATGCCCCTTCGTGGAAGATAACGTCTACGTCCTGGCAGAGATCGGTGACCAGTTCGGTATCGCGCAGATCGCCTTCGACAAACTGCATCGAGGGCAGGACTCCGGCCAAATTGCTCAGACGGCCGGTCGAGAGATTGTCGAGCCCGCGAACGTCATAGCCCTTGTGAACCAAGTCCCGCGCCAAAGACGATCCAATAAACCCGGCAGCTCCGGTAATCAATATTTTCTTCATGGATGAGAATTCCCCGCGCGGGCACCGCGTTCCGCCCGCCTTCCGGTACAGCGTTAAGCGCGCACCACGTTGGTTTGATCCAGGCCGGCCGTCGCGTTTCGTGTGTCGATCACCAGTTTCGATTCGCGCACGATGCGCGCGTAATCGTAGTCCGTATGGTCGGTCGCAATCAGCACGCAATCGTAACTCGACAAATCATCTAAGCTGGTCGACTGCATGTTGAGGTCGTAGTGACGTCCGCGTCCGACTGCCGGGATAAAGGGATCGTTGTAGCTGACGACCGCCTCCCGCTTCCGCAACAGCTCGATCAAGGTCAGCGAGGGAGACTCACGCAGATCGTCGATGTCGCGCTTGTAGGCCAGGCCGAGCACCAGGATATTGCTTCCCTTCACCGATTTGCCCTGATGGTTCAGCGCCTCGGCTACGCAATCCACCACGCGGTAAGGCATGGCTGTGTTGATTTCCCCCGCCAGATCGATAAAGCGCGTCGCGAAGTCCACTTCCTTTGCCTTCCACGACAGGTAAAACGGGTCGATCGGAATGCAGTGGCCGCCGAGACCGGGACCGGGATAGAAGGCCTGAAATCCGAACGGCTTGGTGGACGCCGCGCCGATGATCTCCCAGATATCCAGATCGAGGCGCAGGCAGAGCAGCTTCAATTCATTGACCAGTGCGATATTTACGCAGCGGTAGATGTTCTCAAGCAGCTTGGTCATCTCGGCAGCGGCCGGGCTTGAGACCGGGATGATCCGGCGGAAGATGGAGTTGTAGAGCTCGCCGGCGAGACTTCCGCTCAAGGGTGACGGCGCGCCGATGACCTTGGGAATATCTGCCCGCTCAACCTGAGTGTTGCCTGGATCTTCGCGCTCGGGCGAGTAGGCGACGTGGAAACACTGGGCCTCGTCACGTCCATCACGATAATGCTTCAGCCCCTGACCATTCCCTGCCTCAAGCAGCGGAATCAGAACCTCTTCTGTGGTGCCGGGATAGGTAGTGCTTTCCAGAATGATCAGTTGACCAGGCTGGAGGTGCGGCGCCAGGGCGCGTGCCGTCTCTTCGATGTAGGTCATGTCCGGACCCTGATGTTCATCGAGAGGCGTAGGCACGCAGATCATCACGGCGTCCATCCCTCGAATCCCAGAGTAGTCGGCGGTGGCGCTGAAGCCTTTTTCCAGCAACTGCTGAATCTCTTCCATCAGGATGCGCTTGATGTAGGAGCGGCCGCCGTTCAGTGCCTCTACCTTTGAAGAGTCGATATCAAAGCCGGTGACCTGAAAGCCTACCCGGGAATACAGCATTGCGAGCGGGAGGCCTACGTACCCGAGCCCCACAACTCCAAGCGTTGCTGTGCGTGATTGGATCTTTGCCTTAAGCGGATGCGGAACAGCTAATGTCGTCATAGATTTTTTGTGCCTCAAAACACCAAAGCGGAGTAGTACAGCATTAACCTCATAGCACGTGACGGACCGGAACCGACGAGACCCGGTCCAACCAATTCAGGGCAAGTTCTCAGGATTGCGTGGCTGGAGCATCGCCACCGCATCGACGTGTGAATTGTTTTGCACATTCCTCCTCATCTGACGACCATCACTTCCCAGGTGATTGCCAAGGTGAGCCCAGTAGATCTCCTGCATCTTTCTCTCAGCGAACTTCACATCGAAACGCTGCACTGCCTTCAACGCTTGCGCTGCGTAAGTCCCGCGTACCGCAGGATCGAGCAGGGTTCTGATCGCGCCGACCAGACCTTCCAGGTCGCCGGCTGGGATCAGGATCCCGCTTCCGCCCAACGCTTCCCGATTTCCCCCTACATCTGTGGCAATAATGGGTAATTCCGCGGCCATGTACTCGAGTAAGGAATTGGAGAATCCTTCGCCCATCGAGCAGAGGACTGCTATGTCCATGGCCGCTAGATAGGGACGAACATCGTTCGCAGCGCCGGGCAGAAGGAAAACGGATTCGAGACCGGCGTGCTTTACCTGGGCTTCGATCTCCTCGCGCAGTTCACCATCCCCGACCAGGACGAACCGGAGCCGCCTATCCCGCCGATATGCTAAGGCCGCAGCTTCCACAAAAAGATCCACACCCTTAATTCTGCGCAATCCGGATACATTCCCAACCAGGATGTGTTCATCGCTCAGACCGAGTTGCCGCCGCATGCGAGCCCGATCGCCGGGCCGCGGCTGCATCTGCAAAGGATCGATGCCGTTGTAGACCACGCAAAGTTTGGGGCGGGAAAGCCACTCCGACTCTGAAACCTTTTGCAACACCGCTTCAGAGTTGGCGATGATTCGGTCGACTAGTAGATTGCTGACCCATTGCATGCGAAGACCGAGACGATTCGGCCCTTCCTTCATCGCATGATTCAGGTTTCGACGCGTGCCGAGAATGATTGGGATCCCCGCCAGGCGACCAGCCCACGGTCCGAGCAGGTTCGATTCAGAGAAGAACGCCTGTAGAATGTGGAACTTCTCGCTGCGCATCCATCGCAGCAGTTCTTTGAGAGCAGCCATTCCCGAACGCGAGCGAATCGCCTCGATTTGGAAGTGCTTCACGCTGCAGCCGGCTACTTGCGGAGTCAACCACTCCGTGCCTCGCAGCACGCAAATCTGAGGCGCCAACCCGCTCTTCCAGGCGATCTCGACCAACTGCAGTAACTGGCGCTCGGTTCCACCTGCGGTGATGGCCGACATCTCGTCAATCAGGAACAGGATTCTGGGAACACTGCGCTCATCTTTGTAGATACTGCTACCGGCCACCCCGGTCGCCGGGTCGAACTTGCGGGTCTCTGTTGCTTCCATTCTTCTGACTCTCGTTGACCTGAATCTCTAGATCTGTTGCGCCCGTAGACCTGGGGAGATGTGCGGCACACGCGTGAGCTTGCAATTCAATCGCCGATCTGAAATTCAGAGCCTTTGGCTCAATCCAAGAAGCGACTTGGCAGTCGTAAGTATTCCCTTTCTCACATATGCAGAAAGCTGCACATCCCGCCCAGAACATCGGCCGACTTACTGTCGTCACAGTGGGAGTGGCGCATAAGTTGTATCCGCGTGTACTATGGCCCTTCACATGCATCACGTGTGAAAGTCCGAGTAGCACCTGACACAACCTTGTTCGCCTTGTGCGGCTTCAACCACCATCAACCCCGTGGGACCGAAAAAGTTATGAATGTAATTATGAAAACTGGTTTAGCGGCGGGCTTGGATACACTGGGTCTCCTTTCTTTGCTGCGCTACGTTCGTTCTGCCAAACAAGGGATTGTGCTCACGTTCCATCGCGTGCTTCGCGACAGCGAACGGGAGCTTTGTTACGATCCGCACCTCTTCATGTCAGAGAGCGTTTTTCAGCAGCTTCTTGAGCTGTTGCAGCGCGAGTTCCAGGTTGTAAGCCTCGCCGACATCATCGATCACCCAGAACGCACGGAGCAGCGCCAACGAGTTGCTCTGACCTTTGACGATGGATGGGAAGATACCTACTCGGTGGTCTACCCACACCTGCTTCATCACCAGATGCCGGCGACTGTCTTCCTTTGCACCGGCTTGATGGAGACTGGGCAGATGCTACCGGAGGAGCGCTTTGGGCGCATCTGGAGGCATTGCGAGGCGACCAATCGACTTACGCAACTCACCTATGACCTCACCAAGTGGGGTGCAATCCACTCCGAGTCAAAAGAACGTGTTACGTGGGCGCGCTTTCTCAAGAGGCTTACCTACAACACCAAGCAGCTGCTTCTCTCGCACCTCGAAGACTCCTATCAGGTTCCCAGCGATCCTCGGCGGCGCCTGCTCACCTGGGATGAAGTCCGGCTGATGGCTCGCAATCAAATCACCTTCGGCTCGCACACCGTTCACCACTGTACGTTGACGGCCGAACAGGATTCCAACATCCTTCAGGAGCTGAAGCGTTCGCGAGAAGACATCTGGGAACAACTGCACCTCCAGCCCAAATTCTTTGCCTATCCGAATGGTGGGTACAATCCGAGAATCATCAGCCTGGTGCGGGAAGCCGGCTACAGTCATGCAGTCACTACAGACATGAGCCATGTAACTCGGAAGAGTAACCCCTACGCGATTCCTCGCTTCGCGATGGATGACTTCGTAGTTGCCGATCGCTCAGCTGCATTGAATCCCTCGCGTGCACGCTTCTATATGCAGGCTTTGACCGGTAACTCTCTTACGCGTTGGATCCCCGGACTAAGCCATCCCATCACGGCTGCATAGCGACTTCCTTCCGCATTCCCAAACCCTTAAGCGTGGACCAGCACTGGTCCACGCTTTCGAGCAACATGCCGACTCCCAATCCGAAATGAATCGCTGCATAGATGACCGGCGCGTGCCACAGATACTCGAGCCCTTCGGCTCGAGCTAGCTGAACAGCACTCGCCAGCACCACCAGCGCATACAGCGCGGGAGTGAAGAGCAGCGCAGCACGCATGGCTGCGCCCGAAGGCCAAGCCAGCGGCGCAACTGCGCAAAGTAATAACAAAAGCAGCGGGGCAAATTGACTTAGGGAGATACCGTCAGGGTGCTTCAGCGCCAGCCGGACCCTGCCGCGGCCATAACGTACCATTTGCCGAAACAAGGCTCTTACCGTTCCCCTGGCTTCATAAAAGATCGCGAGCCTGGGGTCCGTGTACGCCTTCATCCCGGCTTTTCGTAGCCGCGTGTTGAACTCCACATCTTCGCAGGCGTCGAAACGTTCATCGTACATGCCGATCGCATCGAAGACTTCGCGGCGATAACTCGCTCCAGAACTGGCAGGGTCGACATACCCTGCAAAGTCCATGTTGTAAATCAGAGAATCTCGACCGTGGCCGAGCGTCGAGGCGCGCGTCGCTGCAATCCTTTGTCGCTGTCTCGACGCTGAACTGGCGAGTAACGGCTGCGGACGGCAAAGACAATCGGCGTCTGTTTCTTCAAACAACGTCACTGTGTCGCGAAGCAGGGTACGGGATGGAATCTCACAGTGTCCGTCGAGAAACACGATGATCGCTCCGCGTGCGCTGCGAACTCCAGCATTCCTGCCCGGCCCCGACCGAACCTTCGGATTATCAATCAGGGCAAGGTGCACGGGGGAACTCTGCGCGAGTTGCAATACCCGTTCGCGCGTTCCATCCGTCGATCCTCCATCACAAACTAGAATTTCAAATTGCCCGCGCGGAAAATCCTGCTGCATCAGAGACTCAAGCAGGCCCGGCAAGCACTCCACTTCGTTGCGCACCGGAAGCACGACGGAGACCTGATCCGGCCGACTGCCTCCACTCTCCAAAGGTTGAGCAGACTTCATCAACGAGAACTCCCAACTGGGATACTCAACGAACGGTCCGAGCCCATCGCTTGCGGCGATAACCAAACAACGCTGCGAGTTGAGTAAGTCCGATGATGCCGACGTATGCGGGCATAAAGAGCAGATCGGTGATGGGATACGGCTGCGGCGCGGATCTCCGAAAAAGCAACCAGAGATAACAGGACTGGGCTATCACTGCGCCGGCGAGTAACTCGACGATGAGGCGAGCATGACCGAAGGGCAACTCGACCAAAGCGAGCGCAAATGCCGTTGCGGTCATGTAAAGAACTACGAGCCGGCTTGTCAGTAGTAACATCACCGCTGCTTCCACGAGCTTCCAGTTGCGGCGCTTGATTCCGTGCCCTACCAGCTTCGGCACGGAACGTAGAATCAGCTGAAAGATGCCGCTCGCCCAGCGCAATCGCTGCGGAGCGGCATCGTGAATCCTGCGCGTCATGCGCGAAACGACTCGGGCCGAATCGACATATTGGACGCGAACACCGGCCAGTGCGAGCGTAATCGCGTATTCGGCGTCCTCGACTACGGAACTGGCATCGAACGGAACCTGCTCAACCACGGCACGCGATAGGCAAAAGCCATTTCCCTGGATGAGATTGACCAGTCCCGCAGACGAACGAGGTCGATAGACGAACGAGTTCTCTGCTGCCTTCGAAGCAATCGTAAACGTCTCGAACCAGCCTGCTTTGTCGCCCGTCGAGGCGAATTCATATCTGCCCTGTAAGGCGTACTTAGTCGATGAGACTCGCGCAGCTTCTATCTCCGCTGCCATGTTTTGCAGGAACATCGGATCGATCTCACTATCCGCATCGATGATCACGACGGCATCAAACGGGGTCGTGAGTGCTCTCGCAAACGCCCATGCAAGCGCCTGCCCCTTGCCCCGGTTCTCGGGATCGGTTCGAATCCACACTTCAGAGCCGCACTGGCGAGCAACCTCCGCCGTCTGGTCTTCGCAGTTGTCGGCGATGGTGACCAAGTGAAAGCGATCGCGGGGATAGTCCACCTGCAGCGAACTTTCGATCGTAGCCTGTATGCCGCCCGCTTCGTTATGAGCAGGAATCAGCATCAGAAACCGCGGCCCTGATGCTTCCGTAGCCCGGCGCGATCGCCTGCCGATTGAGGTTCCGGCGATCGCGAACAGCAGAATGTACAGCGACGCCAGGAGCGATCCCGCAGCAAGTACAATCCCCACCAGCATGATTGCGTGAACTACCATCTACCTCGCCCCACGACCAAACACCGCAATCTTGACCGTCTTGAACAGGATCATGAGGTCGAAAAGGGGAGAGCGGTTCTTGAGATAGAAGAGGTCATACTCCAGTTTGACGCGAGATTCTTCGATGCTCGATCCATAGCTCGCGCACACCTGGGCCCAACCCGTAATTCCGGGTGGAACACTATGCCTCAGATCGTAATAAGCAATGTGTTCGCGCAACATCTCCACAAAGTGCGGGCGCTCGGGACGCGGCCCCACGAAGTGCATCTCGCCTCTAACTACGTTCCATAACTGGGGTAATTCGTCTAACCGGACCTTACGCAGGAACCTACCCACAGGAGTCACACGAGGATCGTTATCGGTCGCCCACACCGGTCCGGAAAGACTCTCGGCGTCCGTACGCATGGAACGAAACTTCAAAGTATTGAAAGTGCGGCCAAATGTGCCGACTCGCTCCTGCTTGTAAAAGATAGGTCCTTTGGAATTCAACTTGATTGCAACCGCAATTGCGACGAACACCGGAAATAGTACAACCATGGCTGCCAGCGCAAGAATGAAGCCGCAGACTCGGTATGCCAGCAGCGAAAACTGGGATTGCCCGAAGCCCCGTCCGTACGCCATCCGCTCTACTGCGACGAGTTCGACTGGCACCCGTCCCGTGAGTGATTCGTATAACTCGGTCGCGTCCTCAACCCGTACTCCATTCCGCCGCAATTCGTAAAGTCTCTTCGGCGCGAGCGGCGAAGCATTCGCCTGCAGGCCGATCGCGATGCGATCCGGGCAGAACGATTGCGTCACTGCTTCAAACTCGCCCAAGTGCCCGCAGGTCGCGAAGGCCAGGGTGTCCACATGCGTGTCCACATCTTCGACAACCACACCGCTCATCTTGAGTGGCAGGCAGCCGCGTTGCTTCATCGCCTCGGCCAGCAAGGGGATACTCGGCCCCGTTCCCACCAGCAGAACTCGTTCTCCTCCCAGCGCTCGCCTTCCCACCCAATCCGCAACAAAACGATACGTACAAAGCACGATGATAAACATCACCAGGCTGGGCTCAAGCGTGCGATAGACAGTGCCTGCCGGCATCAGCAGCCACCAGACCGGAGCAACCAGCAATATGCCGCAGCCCAGAGCGCGCAAGCATTGGAGCAGTATCTCCGGGGTTCCCTTGGTCAGATCCAGATCGTAGAGATCGAAGAAATACAGGCACCAGATGCTGACCGCACCCCCCGAGGCCGCCATGGCTAAGGTTCTCCACGTGGGCAACATGAACAGGTGCGCTGGACCTGCATTCAGCGCAGCCAGCAAGACGAACGTTAGAAAAAATCCGTCAATCGCAATGAAGAGGAACAATTGCGATGGCAGATACAGATTGCAAAACCGGATCATTTTGAGGTTCCACCGATGTAGTACTTGTTGTAATACTCTTCGTACTTCAGTTCATCTACATCGTTCAAGACGCAACCCAGCGCCTTCTTCCCCAGCATCGCCAACGCATCCTGAGCGCAGTCAATGGGCGTGTGATTTGCGCGTACGACGAAGATCGCCTGATCGATTAGAGGCAGCAGCGCGTGCGTATCCGCGGCAACCAGCAGCGGCGCAGAATCAATCACGACGAAGTCGTACTCGGCCCTCGCATCTTCCAGGAAACGATTCATTCGTTCGCCGTGCAACAACTCGTCCGGGCGCAGCGAAGGATTCATCGCCAGAAGCGCGTGCAGATTGGGTCTGAGCTTCCACATGCCCTCGTGCCAATCATCCGACTGTTCCAGAAATGACATATCCATCGCTGTGCATCGCACGCCTAGTTGCCGGTGAATCGACGGACGCCGCAGATCCAGTTCCACCAACAGGGTGCGCTTATCCTGCACGTGACTCAACCCATACGCCAGGTTCAGTGCCGTCAGCGTCTTACCCTCTTCGGCGATCGCGCTGGTCACCATGAACACTTTGCTGCGCTGGGCCCGCGCCACCTGAAGCACGCGCGTGCAGAGCAGCCGATACTTTTCAGCCGCCAGCACCAGCGGTTCTGGAAGACCAACCGCGCTACGCCGGGCGAGTACAATCTCGGGAGCGATGAGCTCGTCGTCTAACTGCGAATTCTTTGGATCGTACACGTCTAACGGGTCTCTATCGCGTTTCACCGTCGCCTCTGATCTTCTTTTTGTGGGGAGGGATGTTGGCCTTACAGCCTCGTCCTCTAACTTCTGCCTTTGAGTCAACATGCTTCTCCTCAGAACTTGCGCTTTCTCTTATAACTGCCGTTGGTACAACCTTCCAAAGCCCCGCTGCGTACGATCAGGATGTTTCTCGCAACAGTGGATTGAGCCTGCTCTTTTGCAGCAGTGCTGAACTCGGGATCCTCGGCACCGTCGTCAGCATCGGTATCGAGAGATATCGCGTTAAGTCATCCGCATCATGGATTGTGTCGTCGCGCAGTTCCATGTAGAACGCCAGCAGCAATCCGATGATGACGGAGGCGAGAAAGCCTGCACCATTGATGACAGCCAGGTTCGGCGAATACGCCTTCGAGGGCAAGTTCGCGGGATCCAGAATTCGAAACTGCTCGCTCTCGTCATGTCGCTCCAGCTCCGCAGCCATGGCCGATGCCGATTGCTTCTCGACCAGCGACTCGTAGTTCTTCTGCGTCGCCAGGTAGTCGCGATTTTGATCGGCGAACTGGCTCTCCACCGCCGGCAGATTTTCGACCCGGCCCTGCAGGCTCGATAACTGCCCTTCCAGTTCCTGCTGGCGCCCAGTACGAGCCTTGATCTCCTGCTCGATGGCCGCAAGCTGGCTTTGAAGCTGCTGCACCATGTTCGGACCCGCGGCAGTGTTGCTGGCTGCCACGACCGCCGAAGCCGGCTGACTCTTCACCTCCTGCTCCAGTTGAGAGACTTGCTCCTGCAGCCTCACTACGTCTGGATGAGAGTCGGTGTACTTCTGTCGGGCTGCAGATAGATCCTGCTTCGCCTTCTGCAACTCCAACTGCAGAGGCGTTGGTGGAGGCGCTACCGCGCTTGCCGCACCTTTGCCCACGCCGCTCATATTCAGCATCGATTGCAGATATACCTTCTGCTGATGCGCACGATCGATCGCTTCGCTGTTCGCCTGCGCGAGACTCTGGTACTGGCTGATCAACTGCAGATTCGACGCCGACTGTTCCGGCAAAGATCCGAGGTGAGACGCCTTGAACCGGCGAATCTTCTCTTCCTGGACCGCCAGATCTGCCCTGGCCTTATCCAGTTCATTGCCGATGAACTTATTCGTTCCCTGCGCTTGCTCGGCTCTCGACTTCAGATTTTCCTGAATGAAAAGATTGGCGATTTCGTCCGTTACCCGCTGGGCCACCTCGGGCGTGGGCCCCAGATACGCAATCTTGAAGCTGGCTCCACCCGAACGCTTCTCCGGATGCTCCTTGGTGCTGACCTCCACTTCGATATCCTTGCGCATGGTGGCGATGATGTCTTCCTTCGACTCCTTGCCTTGCAGCTTGGGATAGAGATGAAGGTCGTCAATAATCTTTTGCAGCCGAGTCCGACTCATCACTTCTTCTGTGATGGTCTGGAGCCTGTCTGTAACATCTTCCGTAACCGTGGCATGAACGTATTCGTCGGGAATCTTCTGCGGGATGACCAAAATCATCGTCTCAGAGCGGTAGTGCTTCGGCAGAAGAAGACTTATCCCAAGGACTACAAGTGAAATGGCCACGATGGGGATAAGGATCCATCCCTTTCTGCGGCGCAACATGTCGGCGTATTCTTTTGCATTCGTCGGCGGCTTGCGAATCATTATTGACCTTTTCTACGCATGAGTGGATTGCCCAGCAGGAACGAGATCCCTCCAAACACATCATCCCGGTTGTAAGAATATGAGGCGCCCTGGAAGACTGGAGTGGACTGCTGAGAACGAGCAACGCTGGCAAATAAGAGGATGTTGTCGGTCAGGTGCTTGTCAATGCGTGCACCGATGCCGAAGTTGGACTGCTCAAGGTTTGAATTATCAGACACGGTGCGGATGTAACGGGTATCGATGGTGAGGTCGATCGAGTTCGTCAGCGCCTTATCGAACACTGCGGAAAGCTGGTGAGCTTCGGTTGGCGGTTCGATGTACTGCAACTGAAAGACCCGAGCATACGCCACATCGATTCGTGCGAACGCGGTCGTGTAATTCAGATCCGCATTCGCTGCATAACTGACGCTGCTGGAGCTCTTGACCAGGTTTCCAGTGACCGTGCTGAAGAGCGGTCCTGCTCCCACACGTAACGCCACGTGATCTGAAAGGTTTTTGCGATAGATGCCCTCGACGGCGACGTAATTCTCGTGTCCGCGCGGCGCGAGACCGCGAATGAACACATCCGTCAACTCAGCTCCCACCGCACTCGTTTGGCTGGTGTTGTGCTCGAAGAGCAGGTCGAGGCCGCCAAGATCATTGCGCAGAACCTGTCGCGGTTGCCCGGGTAGAGGCTGCTGTTCTGCCTCTTCGAGCCAGCCACCGGTGAGTGACGCCGTGATCTTGTCCTTTTCACTCGTATTGTGAATGACGCCGAGCGAAGTCGCCGCATTTGTGACCAGGTAACTGTCCGCCAGGACGCTCGCACCCACGCTGGCCTGCGCAACGCCCGTACTGCCCACAACGATGGTGGTCGGCAGATATTGCCCGAGGCTCGTCAGTCTGCCGGCTGTCGCGTTCCAGAAATACCGAGTGATGTCGGACGTGCCGTGGACCCATTGATGGGTATAGACCTGCGAGTTGTCTTTCACCGATGTGTAATCGGGATACTTGTTCCAATCGAGCCGGTAGTTCGCGTCGAAGTGCGAGGTTGGCGACTTCCAGCGAAATCCAACCGGCACGCCAAATCCCGCAAAGGCTCCCGACTTCCACTGTCGTGCCGAATTAAAGAGGTTGTCTCCCCAACCGCCCTTGAGGTCAATGCCCACGTTGAAAGGGCCACCCTGGCGATCGACATACTGCACCGACTCGGCATTCGAATTCACGTCGCCAAGGCTTGGCACCATGCCCTGCTGATACGTCTCCGCCGAGACGGGGTTGCTATAAGGTGCTTCATCGAGAGGCACGTTCGTCTGTGCAGGAGAGGTCACCTGTGCGCCTGCCGGAATCGCAGCCAGCAGCCCGAGCACTGTGGCGAGCAGATATTGTTGTCTGCGAGTCACGCAGGATCCTTTCGAGCGGGTCGTATTCTTCATGGGACCACCACAGTGTCGTGGGCCTGCAGAATCAACTCCTCCGAGCCGTGGTTCCCCTTCAGTACGTTCTCGTACTTATAGGCAAGTCGAACGCGCCTTCCGTCGGGCGCAACCCGAAGGACGTAAATGTCTTTCTTCTTGGCGAAGTCGCGCAGACCGCCCGCTTGGGCTACCGCGTCAAGAACGCCCATGGACTGGGTCAGCGGAAACGTGCCCGGCCGAGTTACTTGTCCAATGACGTTGATCCTCTGGCTGCGAATGTCAGAGACGATGACCGTCACCTGCGGATCCTTGAGAAACTTTGCGAGTGCCAGCTTCAGCTGTCCTTCAAGCTCAGTCGCCGTCTTTCCAGCGGCCGCGACATCTCCTACCAGCGACAGTGAAATCTTGCCATCGGGCCGAACGGGGACAGACCGCGAAAGATCCGGTTCGTGCCATACGCTGATGGTGAGCACGTCATCCACACCGATGCGGTAGGGCATCTGGGTCAACGATGCCTCGGTGGGGTTCGCGGTAACTCTGGAAGGAGTTCCAGATCCTTCGATCACCGCCGAGTCTCCCCTGAGCGCGCTGGTGGTCGTCTGTGCGGTTGCTGCTCCCGTCCACACAAGCCAGCCTAGTACCACTGCAACCAAGGTCATTTTTGTTATGTACTTGCCCGAAGACATTGCCCTACTCCTCCAATTGCTATCTCTACTCTGATCGAATGAAAATTATGCGTTAAGCCGATTTGCGCGGATCGTTCTTTACGGTACGAAGAGGGGGCACGCCCGCCTCCTTAATTTTGTAGAGCAATGCGCGATAGCTGATGTCGAGCGACCGGGCCGTCTTCCTGCGATTCCACTTGTGCGCCTGCAACACGCTCAGAATGATCTTTCGTTCCAGGTGGCGCAGCGCTTTTTTGGTCTGAATTCGCAGGGGGGTGTTCAGATCGACATGCTCGTAGGCGAAGGGATTGTTCTCCACTCGTTCCCTAAGCGACGAGAGAATGTGCTCTTCCCCGCCTAAAACCACGTGACGTTTTGCGAGGTTCTCTAGTTCGCGGATGTTCCCCGGCCAGTGATATGCCTGCAGTACCTGTACTAGGGTTGGAGAAAGTGGCGTGACCGGCTTGCCAAACTGGTCGCTGTACAGACGAACGAAGTGCTCCATCAGAATCGGGATGTCCGACGATCGCTCGCGGAGCGCCGGCATCGCAATCTGAATCACATTGATGCGGTAGAACAGGTCGGCCCGGAACGCTCCACGCTCCATCTCGCTCGCCAAATTCCGGTTGGTGCCGCAGATCAGCCTAACGTTGACCTTCTTGTCCTCGATGCCGCCGAGGCGAACAAACTGGAAATCCTGTAACGCCTGCAGAAGCTTCGACTGGAGAGGCAGCTCCAATTCGCCGATCTCATCGAGGAAGATGGTTCCCTTGTGAGCCTGCTCGAATTTGCCTGGCTTGCTTCCGCTCGCCCCAGTGAAGGCGCCCGGCTCGTATCCGAAGAATTCGCTCTCGAAGAGCTGGCTGGGGATCGCCGGGCAATTCACCTTTACGAACTTGTGGTCGCGTCGCGCACTGAGAAGGTGCAGCAGTCTAGCCGCAATATCCTTCCCGGTTCCACTCTCCCCCGTTATGAGGACAGGAACCTCGGTGGCTGCAGCGCTTTGCACCTGCTGGCGAACTCGCTCAATAGCGGGCGAGTCCCCGATCAACATGTCTCGCGCATCGATAGCTTGCTCTTCGGGCATACTTCCTCTGCCCGGAAGAAAGCACGTTGGAGGCCAATCCCTTAAAAAGCGTTCACCTTGTTTGCACACCTCCGGTAACCATCCAAGTGACCGGTCAAACCCGCAGATTTCGGTCAGAAACGAGTTCAAGGCCTAGTCTCTCTCCATTTCTGGGTATCCCCTCTGATGCCATGAGAAAAATAGCTGAAAATTGTTTGAGCCAGCAACCATCGTGGGTCGTAGAATCATCAGACCCCAGGTTAAGTGCATTTTTTTGCACATCAGTGACCGTCCTTTGTTCTTGTCACGGTTCCGTTTTCTGCGGCTAGATTGATCAGCTTAGGGAGTTGCCAGCAATTCCCCCGGGTGAGAGTTTTTGCACATGATCGTTGCATCTAAAAGTGGCAGCACCAGAGGTTGACCACGCAGGGCAGTGTTAGGGCCTCGCAGAGGAGTACGACGATTGGTCAACATTGAAGAAATGGGAAAAACTTTTCCAATTTCGGCCGATTTTTTTCCTTTCTTGCTAAATCCTGTATTGTTTGAGGTATGTAGTCCTGTTGTCCTTTCTGTCTTTATCAACGCGTTCTCACGTTTCCTGCTCGCTCAAGTGAAGATCGGCCTCGTTCAGCCTCAACCGATTCAGGTTGGAGTCGGCGAGCCCATTCACCACGATTCTCATCAGTTTCCCCCGTTGCTTTGTTTTGTACTCATACGGTTGCAAAAGCCAAGGACTCAACATGGACCCCAGACTTCGCGTTCTCGTGGCAGACGACGAACCAGCCGTCGCCCGTTATATAGCTAGTCTTTTAAATCCAACCAGGTTTCAGACCCGAATCGCTGCCACAGGCGCGGTGTGTCTGGAGATGGTAAGGGGTGGGAGTTTCCATCCAGATCTGGTTATTCTCGATGCCGACATGCCGGGCCTGGACGGGATCGAAACTGTACGGGCTCTGCGACAGCACGCGAACGCACCCGTGGTCCTGCTTTGCCATCAACCGAACCCCTCCTTCGTGCTGGAAGCTTCCGAAGCCGGTGTGACCGAGTTCCTTCACAAGCCCATTTCCGCGAAAGATCTGGCCCGGGTCACTGAGACCCTCTGCCCAAACTCCACAAGGCCAAAGGTCTCCTCCACTGACAGCGTCCATATCGAAGAACTTGGGGATGGCCACTTTTACCTTGCCGCTTCCCCCGCCATGCGACAGATCCTGCAGCAAGTGAAGACGATCGGCCGCACCGATGTACCGGTATTGCTGACCGGAGAGAGTGGCGTTGGAAAAGAAGTCCTCGCGCGTCTGATCCATGCACATTCCTCCCGCTCCGCCCGCCAGATGCTCAAGGTCAATTGCGCGGCATTGCCTGCCGATCTGCTCGAGAGCGAACTCTTCGGATATGAGGCGGGGGCGTTTACCGGCGCGATGAAATCAAAGCCCGGCAAATTTGAGCAATGCGAGAAGGGCACCATCTTGCTCGACGAGATCGGGGAAATGAGCCCCCAACTTCAGGCCAAGCTGCTGCACGTTCTCCAGGATGGGCAGTTCGCTCGCCTCGGTGCCCGCGCGGATACCCAGGTCGATGTGCGCATGCTCGCGGCGACCAACATCGACATTGAGAAGGCCATCGAGGAAAAGAAGTTCCGCGAAGACCTCTATTATCGGTTGAACACCTTCGTCATTCACGTACCTCCTCTGCGCGAACGACGGCAGGAGATCCCTTACCTGCTGAGCGAGCTTTCCACCCGGTTTGGTGCAAGCTACAGGCTCGAGCCCGTCGAGTTCTCTCCCCGCTTGATTGCCGCCAGCCTAGAGTACTACTGGCCCGGAAACCTTCGCGAACTCGGCAACTTCGTGAAGCGCTATCTCATCATGAGAGATGAGGCGGCAGCGGTAGTGGAACTTGAGTCCAAATCGACCAAGGCCAAGTTCAGCGTCGCCACCCATGCCCCGATTGCAGACGACACGACTGCGGAGCCAGGATTGAAATCGGCGGTCCGCTCCATGAAGGATCAGACCGAAATCAAGATCATTCGCGAAGTGCTCGATCAAACGAATTGGAACCGTCGGATTGCAGCCGAAAGGCTGCAGATCAGCTATAAGGCTCTGCTCTACAAGATCCGGCAGTACAATCTGGAAGTTCCTGCATAATGTCTCAGTTGTTGCTACAGTTGCTGGGTTCCACTGGCCACTTTGTAGAGATCAAGCCATTCACGGGATCTCCCCGGCGCGGTCGCCTTCGCCCCTTTGACAGCCAATCCCTCCATAATGATCACTCTGGCCTCGCATCCCCCAACCTGCCCGAACTGACCTTCGATCCTGGAGATGGGTCCGCGTCCGCCCCCCTCGACTGGAGCCAGGTCAAAACGGTAGAGTTCCTCAACAATCCAGATCAGGACTCCATCCCCGAGATGCGATTCTTCGACTCCACTGAGGTGGCGCCGTTTCTGTGGATTCGCCTCACTCTGACCAACGGTGAGGCTCTCGAGGGCAAAGTAGAAAACTCGCTCGCCCTCCTTTGGAATGAAGCGCTTGTGCTGTATCCTCTCGAGGAATTTGCGAACCGCCGATGTATTTGCGTGCCGAGAGGCGCGATTGCCGACCTCCAGGTGGTCACGCTCCGGCAATGAGCAATTGACCAGCATGTGTCAGCTAGATGAATTGAGCTAATTTCCTTCCGGCACTCTGCAATTCATTGCGCACATTCCTGGTGCAAGCTGGCTGACACACGGCGCTTAATGCCTCTAGCGCAGATTTTCAGCCTTCGCCTTTGGACCTCCACTTGCTTCTGCTCACATCGAGAAGTAATTTGAGGCGGCCTTTTCCTATGTTGACGCAAAATCAAGCCCGGCTCGGCTCGGTGTTCTTTCCCATCGCCGTTCTGGCTCTTCATTCCTGGGTGCTCTGGTTTCATCCCATTCCAAGGGCGGCGGGTGTTCTCTCGTTCGCACTCCTGTGCCTCATCCTGAGTTTTGCTATCAGTCGGTTCCAGGCACGGTCGGCAAAGACCACCTCCAGCGTTCAAAACGTGAATCAGGTCTCGTCGTCGCTCTACGTCGTCAATCAACTTAAGCAGCAGGCAGCGGACCGCCCGGATGGGCCACTGACCAACGCCTTCAGCATCGACCTTGAAGACTATTTTCATACTGAAGTGGCTGCTCAGGCGGTGAACTATGCTGACTGGGACCATATGCCCTCACGCATCCGCTCCTCCGTCTCGAGGCTCCTGGATGTGCTGGACGAGCACAACACCCGCTCAACGGTCTTCGTCCTTGGCTGGATTGCGCGCAAGTATCCGGCCCTAGTGCGCCAGGTAGCCGACCGCGGTCACGAAATCGCCTGCCACAGTGACCGCCACCGCGCGGTCTTCCGCCTCGACCAGCAATCCTTCCACCAGGACACGCTGGCGGCCAAGCAGGCCATTGAAGACGCCATCGGCTCCTCAGTATATGGATACCGTGCTCCCAGCTTCTCGATTACTCCGGGAACGGAATGGGCGTTTGAAGTCCTGCAAGAGTTAGGGTTCAGCTACGACTCGAGCGTCAATCCTGTCCGGCACTCGTTTTACGGCAACCCCACCGCTCCGCGCTTTCCTTACTTCGTCGGCGATGGCGCGCTACTCGAGATTCCCATCGCAACCTGGCGAATGGCCGGCAACAATCTGCCTGTAGGCGGCGGCGCTTACCTGCGAATTCTGCCGTATCAATACGTTCGCTCGGGTCTGGCCTGGATCAATCACGTGGAGAAGAAGCCCTTCACGCTGTACATGCATCCCTGGGAAATTGACGGCTACCAGCCAATACTGCGGCTCGATTGGAAGTCACGGGCTCGCCAGACCTGGGGCATCAACACCATGGAAGCACGCATGGCGCGGCTGCTTACCTCTTTCCGCTTCGCTCCAATGCAGGAGGTGTATGCCAACCTCCTCTCTCCGCAGGTACAAGCGGTCTCGGAAGATCAGAAGTCCACGCGACTGGTTCCAGAAATGGCAAGCTAATGGCGACCCTCATTGAACGGCCCACGTTGTCTGAAAATCTGAGCTCCTCGCTCGTCGGCAAGGTGATCTATCCGCTATGGGCAAAGCGCGATCACCCCGCCTACAGCCGTTATGCGGCCAGGTTTAGCCGCTCGCAGCACCTCTCGCCGGACGCTCTCGAGCGGCTGCAACTCAGCCTGCTGAAGCGGCAGCTTGAACATGCGTATGCCAATGTTCCCTTCTATCGCCAGAGAATGGATGCCGCTGGTCTGTTGCCCGCCGATGTTGGCAGCCTGAGCGATCTACAGAGACTGCCGGCTCTTAGCAAGCGCGAGATCCAGGATCACAAGGCCGAGATGCTGGCCGGCAATGTCCCCGAATCGATGAGGGTCAAGAATCAGACGGGCGGTTCGACCGGAAGCCCGCTGCAATTCTGGGTGGACAAAGAACGCTTCGACTCTCGCCGCGCCAGTACCGACCGGCACAACGCCTGGGCGGGTTTGCATCCCGGAGACTGGTGTGCGCAGCTGTGGGGTTCGCGGCTCGATACTGGAGCTTCCACCCTGCCAAACATAACCTGGCGCCAGCGCTTCCTCTATCGAACTCTGACCCTGAATACATCGCTTGTCTCCGAAACAGACCTGAACGCCTATATCGAGTTGTTGCGCAAATATCGGCCGCGGCACCTGATCGCATATGCCCAATCGGCCGCCATGTTCGCGCAGCACTGCGTGAAGTTCGGTGTAACCGATATCCATTTCGATTCGGTGATTACTACGGCAGAGGTTCTACTGCCCGAACATCGTTCGCTGATTGAAAGCACCTTTAGCGCGCAGGTTTTCAACCGCTACGGCTGCCGCGAACTCTCTGTCATCGCCAGCGAGTGCGAGTACCACACGGGACTCCACGTCAATGCGGATGCGTTGTTCGTTGAAATCGAGATGCTGCCCGGAATGCCTCCCAACCTCGGCCGGGTGCTCGTCACAGATCTGCTCAATCGCAGCATGCCGCTCATTCGATATGAGATCGGCGATCTGGCGAATTGGGAGATGTCAGGGCCGTGCCCTTGTGGGCGAAGCTTGCCTCGCCTCTCGAGCGTAGAGGGCAGGACGACGGATTTCCTCAAAATGCCCGATGGTCGAATGGTTTCCGGTCCTTCGCTCACGCTCGTAGTTGGTGACATGCGCGAGATTCGCCAAGCGCAGTTTGTGCAGCCCACTCCCACGCAGGTTCGGCTGAAGGTAGTTTCGGGCGAAGGCTATTCCTCCGAGACCGCACAGGAACTGAAGCGGCGCCTTCACTCCTACTTCCGGGACCAGGTAGAGCTGTCGATCGTGGTAGTCGACAACATTCCCAAGGAAGCCTCGGGAAAATACAGATTTGTTAAGACAGAATTTGAGCAAGCTGCGTCCGTTGTTTCGAGTGGAGCGTAAATAGAGTTATGGCATGGATTCACAACAACGTATTTCTGCCCCTGCTTGAACCAGAACGCCACAAGGGCCTGGGAGAGCGGCTTCGTTCACTCGCCCGGTTTGAAGCAGCCTCAGAACAAAAGCAGCGCGCCATGCAGGCAGACAGTGTCCGTAAGCTGCTGGAGCACGCCTACCGGACCACACCTTATTACCGCACGCTGTTTGATCAGCAGGGCATTCACCCCTCCGAATGGAAGGAAGGCGAGCCGATTGCGGTCCCAGTGCTGACCCGCGACTTGCTGCGTACCTATGAAGACGACCTGCGTTCGCGCCGGTTCAGCGCCGATGCTCTCCGCGCTGCGGCCACCGGCGGGACCACCAGTACACCCGTCCGTTTGTGGCGCGACGTCGAAGCGTTGCGCAAAAAGACTGCGCTGCAGTTTCATTTGAATCGCTGGGCGGGCTTTGACCAGGGCGACTCGATCCTGATGATCTGGGGAGCTGATCGCGATCTGGAATTGAACCCAAGCTGGAAATGGAAGCTCTACGAGAACTTCCTGATGCGGCGCATTCCCGCGGCAGCAGGAGAAGTCAACGACTCGATCTTCCAGCGCTTCCTTGATCGACTGAACCAGCATCGTCCCAAGGTCCTCTACGGCTATGGGCTGACGCTCTCGCGCTTCGCTGATTTCGTGCGCGCCACGAGTAAAAATTGGCATCGGCCCTCGGTCATCATCATCACCGCTGAGGCCATCACTCAAAGCGAACGCGATTCCATCGAAAACACCTTTGGCTGTAAGGCCACCGAACAGTACGGCAGCCGCGACGTGGGTATGGTCGCCAGCGAATGTGCGATGCACAATGGCATGCACTTTCATCCCGCCGCCTGTCACGTGGAATTTGCTTACGCGGGGATGACACCCGATGGCCCAATGCATCACCTGCTGGTCACAGATCTGTTGAACTACGGGATGCCGCTGATTCGTTATGACACCGGCGACTGCGTGATCGTCGACGATATGCGGTGCGGTTGCGGCCGTTGGTTCCCCAAGGTAAAGAAGGTGCTCGGCCGTGCGATGGACAACTTCGTGCTCCCTGACGGGCGCGAGGTTCCCGGGATCACTCTGGCCACCCGCATGGTGGATATGAAGACGGCGCTTCACCATGTTACGCAGGTTCAGTTTATTCAGAAGGCTGTCGATCACCTCCTGGTCCGCTATGCCGCCGAAGGAAGCGAATCAGATATTCAGATGGAATTAGGGCGCCTGAGCGAGGTGATTCGCGACGTCCTCAGCAACTCCCCGCGCCTGACCTTCGCACGCGTTCCTGAGATCGCTCGAGAGCAATCGGGCAAGCTGCGCCTCTGCATCTCGGAAGTCAAGCGTCAGGGCTTGTCTCCGAACTGAGCGTCTTGATTCCGAGAGTCAATGGCAAGTGATGGTCCGGGAGAAGCTTCTCGGACCATTCGCTTTTAGCTCCACCTGCAGCGGCTCGCAGCCTTCCCCTCGCACCGAAAGCCGGTGTTCGGAATATCGCTTCACCGGTTCTTTGCTGGCGACTCGAAACAGCGGAACAACTAGCTGCGCCTTACCTTCAGCATCGGTCAGCACCGCTTCCGTCTCCCCGGCGTCCATTGCCGTCTTGACCTCTGCTCTGCGCACGCTTCGGCCCTTCTGGTCAACGACGCGAATGGAAAAGACCGATGTCACCGCGTACCAGCTCTTCCCAACAAACTCGCCGAACCGGGCTGAATCTGGCGCAATGCCCTGGTACAGGTTGTCCTCGAAATAATTGTGCTGGCTGGGGCCGGTGCCGTTCCCAAACTCCGCCAGCACCAGATCTTCTTTTGCGCCTGGTCCTGCTTGAAACGTGTTGTCCCGCAGCAGAAAGCCTCCGCCTCCATCCCAGTCCATGTGAAAAATCGCCGAGTCGGCCCTCAGCAGATTTTTAGTAAACAGCAATCCCTTTCCATCAACATTTCCTACCGAAAGTGCCCGCGCGCGCGCCGGAGCTTGCGCCTGTTTACTCGCATCCCTTGCCAATGGATCCTGCACTGCGACAAATTCGTTGCCGGTGATCTCGATCTTCGCGTCCTTCAGATCCGTGAGCCGCATCGCCTCGGCGGCGCAGGCGGCGGCGTGCACCTTTACGTGATTGCTATAGATACGTATGCCCGTCGGGGCAAAGTTGTCGCTCTCCAGCTGGATCCCGTAGGTCCCATTGATTTCGCAGCCGTGGTATTCCTGGTTCTGGTCGCTGTCGATCGTCTCGACGGTGTTGTCATAGACCTGCACCCCGCTCTGATTCGCGTGAATGCCACGGCCATGAACCGGGTGACAGTTATTCCGATACACCTGCATGCCCGCTCCGGCTGCGTCGATACAGAAGCCGTTGGTATACGTCGCATCCTGGCTGATGTCGTTTTCGAAGATCCTGCTACCCGCGGGATTGTCGTCGCGTATCCCAAGCTGGGCGCCTCCCACGATCACGTTGTTGTGAATCTGATCTGGAATCTTGGCTGCTGCTTCTTCATCGAGCTTGATGCTGGCGCCGCGAAACTGTGTACGGCTACTGATGACGGATACATTGTTGTGGATTGTATTGGCATAGACGTCGCTGCCGCCGGGCAGATACTCGGAATAAATTCCAATCGAGTCCGGAGAGTGCACCGTGATCTCGAGGTGGTGTGCGGTGATTCCAGTAAGGTGATTCGCCTGGCCAAATCGCAGCGCGTGCGACATGGGCGCTGCGTCTGCTCCCTGCACGATCTTTCCATTCTCGACTACTGGTTGCCGATGAGAACCGCCGCAAGGGTTACCGGCGATCGGCTGGTACCAGCAATCCGCGGCCAGCACACCGTATGTCGGCTTGCCAGCGGGCGCGGTTCCGTAGATCACAGTGTGGCCATTCAGATCGAGCGTGACATCATCCGCTTCGATGGAGAAACAGGTACCCGCCGCCTCGACATCGTTCTCCAGAACGAAGTGGGTTGCAGGGTGGCGGAGAGATCCGCAGTTGGTCAGCTTCTTCACCGGCTTCGCGGGCTTGCCCTGATCTTCTCTGAGCTCGGCCCAGGACAACGATGTCATCAGCGGATGGACACACAGCGTTCCGAGGCAAAGAAGGACCGCAAGTTGAACACGCATCCTGTTCAGCTTAGACGATGCGACAGGAGAGTTACAGCGGAGAGAATAGGAGGGAGGATTCGTTCAGAGGCGTCTTACGGTGCCAGGCGAAGCGTGAAAGCCCTCCGCCTGACACCGCTTGACGATCGTTAGTTGCAGGTCGTGCTGTTGCTTCCTGCGCGAACAGGTCCTGCTGCATACGGGCCACAGTGGATCGTTCCGGCAATGTAGTCTTGCACATTGATCGACTGCCAGAAGGTGGGTCCACTCTGCGATTGCAGGTAGTACCCGTTCTCATCGTCGATCGCGTATTGCGGGCTTCCCTTCCAGGTCTGGCCGCCATCGATGTACAAGTTGGCGCCATCCCAGTCCGCGGTAATAAACGCGTGCTCGCTCTGGAAGGTATTACCGCTGAAGCGAAGACTCAGGCCGCCGTCGATCGAGTCAGAGTACGACAGCGCGTAGTCAAGACCGCCGCTTCCCTGGTTTGACGTGGATACCTGGTTATTGGCGAAGGTCACGCCCCCAATGGGAGTCATCGAAGTAATGCGAATACCGGAGGCATCGCACGCACCAGCCACTGCATTGATGGTGTTGTTGGCGATGCGAACGCCCCTCGGCGGCAGGCTCAGAAAGCTGGTATCAAACTCCACCTGAACGCCGAACGCACCCCTCAGTTCGCAACCGCCGTACTCCCGATTCTGCGCGAGTTCCTGCACAGTGATCGAGTTGTTGTGAATGAAGACGTTGTTGGCATTGGTATGAATTCCGCGCCCACTCCGTGGATGGCAGACGTTGTTGTGAACCTCCTGCGCATCTGCCGGAGCATCGATGCAGAAATCGTTGGTGTACGTGGAGTTGAAATTGATGTCGTTGTTGTGGATCTGCGCGTTCTGATGCGTGTCGCGAATTCCGCCCTGCGGAGCTGCCAGGATCGTGTTGTTATGGATATCGTCGACGCTCGACGTAGCATCCTGCTCCTGATCGCCGATCCAGATCGCGTATCCCAGGAACTCGGAACGGTTGGAAACCGACGTCGAAGAGTAGTAGATCTTGTTATTGAAAACCTGCCATCCACCCGCGCTCACCGTACCAAAGATCGGCGAAGAGTCGGTCGTGTAAGTGGTCAACGTCAGGTCGTGAATACTCGGAGCGGGCGTGATGTTGTTGCTCTGCCCTACCCAGATCGCCGGCGACTTCGCTGGACCGGATTGCGACTCGGTGATGCTGCCGTTGTAGATTTCAAAATTCCCGTGATTCATCGTTGTGCCTGTGCGGGCGATGCCGTAACCGGAGTACCAGTTATCGGCCAGCAACACGCCCGGTGCCGGCTGCGAACCCCCATCGGTCCCATAGGTGATCGTGTGACCATTCAGGTTCAAGGTGATGTTGCTCGCATCGATGAAGAAGCAGGTCCCACCGGAACTCACGTCGTTCGACAGGTAGTAAGACCCCGCGCTGGTCAGATCCGCGCAGCTGCTCAAAGCCTTTCCGCTGCCACTTGGAGTGGGAGTTGGTGTCGGAGGCGGCGCAGGGGGCGGAGGCGTGGTCTTAGGTATGGGCGCAGGAGTCGGTGCCCCATTGGCGTAGGTATATCCGCCTGCAACCCGAACTGAGTTGGACTGACTATCGAAGATGGCGACATCGACCGCACCGACTACGCCCCGGGGGGGAGCCTGCACATCGATTTCGGTGGAGCTGACGAGCCTGGCGACCGGCGCCTGATTGGCCCAGAACCATACGTTAGTGCTGGAGTTGAATCCACTGCCGTACAGCCGCACCAGGTTGCCGCCACTTACGGGGCCGCTGGCCGGAGAAACAGAGGAGACCGTCAGCTGTGCCAACGCGACATGGGCGGTGGCTAGTAGCAGGCATGCCTGCATGCAGGTGACGAAACGAGGCCGAAAAAACGAACGACTGGGGATACTTGTGAAACCTTTTCTCTGCATTCCGAATCCTTAACATTGGTGACTAAATGTTTTGGTTTCACCTCTCTTTTGACATGACCGTCCAAAGAGGGCGTGAAGACACAGTTGCGCGTTGTCCCTTCCATCCGGCCGACTTGCCTGGACGTAGAGAGACCATTGCAGCCGATTCAAGCGGCTGCTTTTCGTTCGTCACGTGACCCTCTTCAGGGCAGACGCAACGCGGTTTGTGGCAGAGAGAAAAGAAAAAAGGTGGGAACGTCTACAAATCTTTCGGGGAAAAGATTCCTGACACAGTACTATCGCGGCCACTTTTTTGCAGCTCTTTGATAGTTATTCGGGCCCGAGCCCGAAACAGCACATGCAACGGACTCTCGGAAGATTTACTGAATGAATAATACATTCGGCGGAAATCTCCAAGCTTTTTCTTCCAAATTCCATTAGTTTTTTCTTTCTCTAATGAGAATACGGAGGACCTCACCCGTGCCGCAAGGTGGGACTGGCTCAAGCCGTCTGTTTTCAGTGGGTAAGTAGAAGAAGCTTTCAAAGCGGAAATGTATTGAAAACTGAAGAATTGTTAACAATTGCCTACCAGGATCTGGGCGTGATCAACCGCGCCACGTGGTCGCGATCTCGAGAGGCGTGGAAGGCTCTTCCGCGCCCGGAACCCACAGCCCAGTGAGCTCCTTTTTCTCGGGCTTCACAACGCTCTTCGCAAGATCAAGCTGCAACAAACCCATCGCTCCACTGACCGCTCCGAGGATGAACCACGTGCTTCGGTACAGGTTGTGAGCCGAATACCCGGTCATCAGTAACAAAAAGAGCGACATATTGCAGTACATGGGGAATTTCTGCACCATGACGCTGGCCGATCGGTCCTTCCATTCGCGCGCGAGGCGATAGTTCAGTCGAAACAGGCAAATCAAGTAGCCGCCAAACGTCAGTACGCCAAGCGATCCCAACTCACCAATCAACTTGAAAAAGAGGGAATGCGCGTTCAGCCAATGCCGCGGTTCGCCGGGCCAATACTTTGAGCCATTTGCGTCGCTGTAGTTATCAGGACCTACGCCGGTGAGCGGGTTGTGAAGGAACATCTGAACGCCGCCCTCCCAAGACAAGATCCGGTTCTGATACGAATCATCGTCCTTCAGGTTATCCACCGTCTCGTACCGCGCCTTGTACTGCGCAGGAATCACGAGCCAGAGGAGCGGAATGGCGACCAGCACAATAGGGACGAACTTGAGCTTGCGCTTCAAATCGAACAGGAACAGCAGGCAGATCAAGAACATGAAGGCAAAGAACGAAGTCCTCGATCCAGTGGTGATGATCGTCTCCAGGCTTATCAAGAACACGACCAGGCCCAGAATTCGCGTCCATTTGCCATTGCCTTTGCTCATCATCAGAAACTCGAGCGGCATGGCAGTGACGAGGGTGATGCCCAGCGTGTTCGGATCGCCTCCCGAGCTGGTCAGACCCGCTGACCGCTCAATATTCATGGTGACGATGCGTACTCCCTGCGCATACAGCAGCAGCGCCGTGCCGCCGAGCCATCCCACCAAAGCAACCATGACGATCACGAATTTCTTCAGCCGGTCTTCGGTCGTGATCAGGGCAACGATCAGGAGGTGGAAGACAACGATCTCCAGGAACGAGAAGCAGAACTGCACCGAATTTCCCCGCCAGAAGGCCAACGGGATCGAAGCGAGCATTGCGCCATAAAACGCCAGAAACCATCGCGTGACGGGTGGGAATCGCAGCTTGTTCCCGTGCAGGAAAAAGGACAGCAGCACGAAAACCGCGAGAGTTCGCTCAAGATGAATGGGTGCCAGCGCCGGGTACAGTTCGCCAGGCTGAACGATGTAAACCACCAGCAAGCCTAGCAACCCGGCAAATGGCCGTGAGATGCCGCGCAAAGCCAGCGCGGCAATCACCAGCACAATCATCACCTGCATCACGATATGCATCTACGTCTCTTCAAGGCCTCTAAGTTTTTGGTGATCTTTCCCGCGGGCATTCCACGGCACTGCCGGTTCCTTCACACCGTTGCACGTTACGTTCCGAACCCACGCCGCTCAAATCCATCGCCAACCAAGGCACTTTATACCCCCGCAGGCACGTTAGACTGCAACGAGTATGCATTTTATTGCACACTTGGCTGGGATGCACCTGCAAGGACATCTGAAATCCCGGAGTTAGCCCCCGATACATTGGCAACTGACTTGCACCGCAAGGTTCGAAGGTTTGTATTCAAGCCGCCGTAAGCCGGCAACGAGGCTGCGGCTACCCCGGGCCTACGCGGCCAAAACCTGGAACGGAGTACCCCGAAGTTGACCCCTAGTGTTGTAGGCAAGGAAGCACCTCGCCGCCTGTATTCCTTGCGCAAACTCGCCATTGGCTCGTCATCGCGAGTCATTCATCTGGTGCTGCTCACCGTCATCGGGTTCGCCCTGACGCCCTACACGGTGCATGCACTCGGATCGGAGCAGTATGGGCTCTGGGCCCTGGCGAATGCCTTTGTCGGCTTCTATAGCTTGCTGGACCTGGGACTCTCCGGAGCAGTATTTACGCATATGTCCCACGCCATCGGCGCACGGGATTATGACGCCGGAACCCGGATTTACAGCACCGGATTGGCGATTTTTGGCGGGCTAGGCGCGATTTTGGTCGTCGTCACCATCCTGCTCGCCGCCGGCGTGCTCCTGACGCACCCCGGACATGGCTGGACGCTCGCCATCATCGTCTTCATCGTCGGCTTTCAGACGGCGCTCAGCTTTCCCATGCGCGCGCCTTTCGGCGTGTTGAACGCCGGTTCCCATTTCGAAGTAACCTCGGCGATCTTCATCGTGTCCGCAATTCTGCGCGCCGTGGGAACTGTCCTCGTCCTCCGCGCCGGCAAAGGTGTCATTGGTCTCGCGATCATCAATCTCCTTGCTTGGATTCCCGGCTACCTCGCCGTCTGCCTGGCGGTTCATTGGCGCTATCCATTCATCCGCCTTCGTGCATTGGGCAAGTGGCACCCGGAGACGGCCCACCAGCTATTTACCTTCGGATTCCCGGTGTTGATCGGCCAGATTGCCGACCGCATCCGCCTGCAAACCGACGCCATGGTGGTGTCGCTATTCTTCGGCCTTAGCGCAGTAGCTCATTACAACGTCGCCACGACCCTGGTCATGTATTACATGGACGGAGTTCTCGCTATCACTGGCGTTCTTACACCGGTCTTGAGCATGCAGATGAGCGCGAAAGATGCGGATGGCATGCGGCGAAGCTTGCTCGTGGGCACACGCCTCGCCATTTGTGCTGGCGGCCTGGTCGCCTTCGGACTAATTGTGTGGGGCAAGCCGTTCATCGCTCGCTGGATGGGCTCCTCGTTCCTGGACGCATATCCGGTGCTGCTGATCCTGGTAGTCGCCATGTTCTTCGACCTGTGGCAGTCGACCGCCGTCAATGCTCTCTACGCGACCATGCATCAGAAGACCTACGCCAAGATCAACATCGCGGAGGCGATTGCCAATGCCGCTCTGAGCCTGCTGCTTGCGCATCGATACGGGATGATCGGTATCGCGCTCGGCACATTGATTCCCAGCATCGTGGTGCGTGGGGGCGTACAGCCGTTCGTCATCCAGTGGAAGCTCGGCGTGCCGGTCAAAGCTTACTTCGCGGCATCGTTCAAGGCGATGGCTCGCACTGCTCTATGCCTGGTAATTCCCTTCTTCATCTCGAGCCGTTGGCTGAGGGCCGACTATCTTTCACTCTTCACCATTGGCGCGATCTCGGTTGTTCTCTTTGCATTCCCCATCTGGTATCTGGAGTTCGGCATGGTGGGCGGCGAACGCATCGTGAACCTGCTGCGAGGCCGGACGCCAACAGACGCAACGACCCTGCCGGCGAAGGAATTGTAGACTGACTTCAGGAATGACACGTACGCTTTCTCGTCGTAATTTTTTGCGCCTATCGGGCGCCGCTGCCGCTGGCCTTGCACTCTACTCCGGAGAACTGGAGCGCCACGACCTCGAAGTCACGCGCCAGACGATTACGCTCGCTCACCTGCCCACCGCGTTCCACGGCTTCACCATCGCGCAGATCAGTGACATCCACTTTCAGGAATACACCGAGGCCTTTTTCCTGGAGCGAGTGATCAAAACTGCGAACGACCTTCTGCCCGACCTGGTTGCACTCACCGGCGATTACATTACTGACGGACCATTCCCCTCCAGTTACGCGGAAAACCGCATCGGTCATTGCGTTGAAATGCTGGGCAAAATAAATGCTCCGCTGCGATATGCCGTTCTCGGAAATCATGATGCGTTGGTCAACCCCGACTCCGTCACGGACAATCTTCAGTCCCATGGAATTCCCGTGCTTGCGAACCGCTATGTAGCGGTGGAACGACAGCAGCAGCGTATCTGGCTCTCTGGAATCGAGGACGCCTGCATTCAGCGTCCGGATCTACAAGCCGCCGTGCCTAAGCCAACGGTCCGGCAAAACGAGCCCGTGATTCTACTGGGGCACGAACCGGATTTCGGCGACGTGGTAGCGAAGCATGGAGTTGATCTGATGCTCTCAGGGCATACACACGGAGGTCAGATTCGCATCCCGCTCATGCGGCCGCACTTTTTGCCGGAACTGGGGGACAAGTATGTGGAGGGCTTGTTCGCGATCGACCAGATGCAGCTCTATGTGAATCGAGGGATTGGAACCGTAAGCCTGCCTTTCCGCTTTCGCTGCCGGCCGGAGTTGACGCTGATCACACTGCAACAAAAAAGCGAGGGCGAACGTTCCGCCCTCGGCTAAAAGAGACTACAGGTTACTCTCGCTTAATATCAACTGCTGTTACGAGTTGTTAATTACACTTGTGGCTCGCGGTGCCTACCATATTCACGCCCGCCGCGTAGGGACCGCAGAAGACCGCACCGGGAACCGTATCGCCCAGAGTGAGTCCCTGCTGGAAGGTTGGTCCGGAGTCAGCCTGGTCGAGATAGCCGTTTTCGTTGTCGATCGCGTAGTCCGGGGATCCCTTCCAGGTCTGACCGGCCGCCAACACGACGTTGGCTCCATCCCAGTCCACGGTCACATACGCATGCTGACTCTGGAATGTGTTGCTGATGAAGAGGAACCGATTCGGCCCTTCCTCATCTGCTGAGAAGGAGAAGCCGTAATCGAGACCGCTTCCGCCGGCATTGGAGGTGGTGATGGAGTTGCTGGTGTACGTCACGCTCCCGGTTGTTGTCATTGAGGTCAGGCGCAGGCCCACGGCGTTGCAGTCGCCCGCAATTGCCTGGATCTGATTGTTGGCCACCTGCACGCCCGTGGGTGAGGCGGCGGTGAAGCTGTTGTCGAACTCGACCTGGACGCCATAGGCGCCGCCCAGTTCGCAGCCACCGTATTCGGCATTCTGCTTGAGTTCCTTCACCGTGATCACGTTGTCGTGAACCCAGACGTTGTTGGCGTTGGTGTGGATGCCGCGTCCGCTGGTCGGGTGGCAGACGTTGGAGTAGATCTGCTGTCCATCCGCGGGCGAGTCGATGCAAAAGTCATTCGTGTACAGGCTGTTGAAGCTGATGTCGTTGCTGTAGATCTTCGCGTTCTGGTGTGTGTCGCGAATGCCGCCCTGCGGCGCAGCGTAGATGAAGTTGTTGTAGATCAGGTCCGTGTAGGGCCCGGGAGCCTGTTCCTGGTTACCGATCCAGATCGCGTCGCCATAGAAGGCGTAGCGGCTGCTCGTGGTAGTCGATGAGTAGTAAATCTTGTTGTTATAGATCTGCCAGCCAGAGTCGCTGATGTCGCCGATGATGGGAGAAGAATCGGTGGTGTAAGTGGTGAGAGTCAGATCGTGCACCTTGGGGGCGGCAATATCTCCGCTCTGGCCGATCCAGATGGTTGAGGACCGCGGAGCTCCACTCTTCGATTCGGTGATGCTGCCGCCATAGACCTCAAAGTTGCCGTGAGCATACGTGCTGCCTGGTTTGGCCACGCCGGTATACCACGGGTCAGTCAACACAATCGCCGGGGTTGGATTGTTTCCACCTGCGCTCGCGTAGTTAATGGTGTATCCATTCAGGTTCAGAGAGATGTTGTCCGCGTCGATGAAGAAGCAGCTCGCGCCCGAAGAAACATCCTGGGTCAAGTAGTAAGCACCAGAGGTGGTCAGGTCTCCGCATCCGCTCAGCGGCGTCCCTTGGGCCGACGATGCGACCCCTGTCGCCGACAGAGTGGCAAGAGCAGATCCTGAAGGATCATTGCTGGCCAGGACGACCTTGCCCGCCGCCGCTCCGGCGCTTGCCGGCTTGAACTGTACTGTTAAGGAGGCCTTCTGCCCGACAGCCAGGGTCGTTGGGAAGCTCATGCCGGAGAGGGAGTAGCCCGCCCCAGACAGAGCCGCCGAATTCACTACGACCGGCGCTGTTCCCGAAGACGTGAGCGTAAGCGTCTGCGCTGCGGCTTGACCGACGGTCACACTGCCGAGGTTCAGGCTCGCCGGAGTGATCGTAAGATGTGGCGTGGTGACCACCGCAACGCCTGTACCGCCGAGGGTGGCGCTGAGATTGCTGCCAGTCGAAGAATCGCTGCCGACACTGAAGTTGCCGGCGGCTGCGCCTGCCTTGGCAGGGCTGAATTGAATCGTAACCGTCGCGGTTACACCCGGATTGAGACTCACGGGAAGGGTCACGCCGGACAACGCTACGCCGGCGATCGAACCACCGATGATGGAATAGCCCGTCCCCGACATGCTGAAGCTTGAGATGATCACCGGAGCGGTACCAGAGGACTTCAAGGTCAACGTCTGGGTGCCCGCCTTACCTACCGTTACGTTTCCAAACTGCAGGCTCGAAGCGCTCTCAGTGAGCGTAGCCTTCACCGGATGGCTGGGCGTAGGAGGAAGCGTCGCCTTCACATATGTATAGCCATTGCTCGCGCGATAGGCGTCGGTCTCAGTGTTGGTGGCGACAACGTCGACCGCGCCCAGAGCCGATGGCTCCGCGGTACGACGACGTCGAGTTCATTGGCGCTCACCAGTCTCGAGGCGCCCGCCTGGTTGGCCCAGATCCATACGCTGGTATTTGAAGTGAAGCCCTTGCCGAGAAGGCGGATTACGTTGCCGCCCTTCACCGGTCCGGAGGCTGGAACGATCTGCGAGATCACCACCTGCGCGGACGCAGCTGCCGATGTGAGCGGCCGCAAATCCTAGAACGATTAGGGTTGAAATTCGGAGGAGTGCAGCAAAGTTCGCGTCATTGCTGCTTGTCATGGTGGTGGAGGCCTGACGGTTCATGAGGATATTCCTTCAAAGAAAGAAATTGCCTGCGGCAGTCATCGGCCGTTTTGGGCACACGAAGAGTGTCAGCGCGCAAAGTACTCGCGAAGCGGACACACGACAGTAACCTGGTGAATCGGTTGCCCGGGTCACCAGCGCTGGAGCCGTTGCTGAGATCGGAGACACACTTCTGCTGGCGAATGCAACAAACGCATCCAGACAGCGAAGCGTCTATCGGGCCTCAAAACCGGTCCATCGCCTGCCAAACTGCTTTAGGTAAGTTGAGTAAGAAATAGTGCATTGCGACTTCGACCGCAACCCGTATTTTCGTTACTGAGTCGTTATCAGCGGACGATGGCGAATGTCCGCTCAGTGTCGAAGCGCTATCTCGCTCGAACGCAAGATGTTAGGCGAAGTTACTTTCGTGTGAGCACAGACGGGGACACGTATCCATTGCGGTTACATAATGGCGAACACCGGCCGAAAGCGATTTTCCTGATTACCCGGCGCGAGTGACGAGCTTCGCGGTTGTGATGATCTGTCCCACGTGTCGCTGCGAATGATCGGCGATGTGGATCAGAATGCCTCCCAACGTGGTCCGCAGTTGTTTCTTTCCTACGACCCGCGGCTCATCCAGGCTCTCTCTACCGAGTAACTGCAGCCGTTCCAGGGCAGATTCAAATGTGCGGTTCCATTCCGCAACTGTCTCTTCCGGAGCTCCCAAGTCGGTCCCCTCCGCACGGAGCCTTGCCAGTTGCGCCTCCGACAGTTGCTTTCCTTCCGCATACGTCAGCAGCCGGTCGAGACTGCGCGCGAGATGTCTCAATTGGAAACCGACCGACTCTAGTCCGAACGGCATCGCGTTGATCTGCTCGAAGGTGAGATTGCCGCACCATCGATCGACGTCCTCCGTCGCCAGTTCCAATGCGTGAACGACCGCCCGGATCGCCACTGGAAGTTCGCCGTGGGTTGCGCGCAGCCAGGGCTCCGGCAGATCCTTATGCCTGTTCTCGACCATGGGGACTCTTTACAATCCTTTCTTCAAACGAAACTCTCGCACCACGTCTGCTGGATCTCTGTGTTGTCCATCGACAGCCTCGTTCATGGCTTGCATCTCAGTGGCATTGATCTTTCCGGCAAGGTCACGGAACGCGCTTCGCATCTGTGGCCACCGCTGCAGAGCCTCTTGCCTGACCAGTGGTACCGCCTGATATGGAGGAAAGTAATGCCGGTCATCGTCCAGAGCAGTGAAGCCAAACGCCTGAATGGGCCCATCGGTCGAGTTCCCCGCCACGATATCGACTTGATGCGAATTTAAAGCCCGATAGAGCAGCCCCAGATCCATCACCCGCGGCTTGTCTGCAAAGCGCAGACCGTAGGCCTGCGACAGTCCGCGCAAGCCATCGGGTCTCTCTTCGAATTCGTAACCGACACCCAGCCGCCACTTCGGCGCATATTGGGACGCCTCGCTCAAGGTATGAAAGCCGAGACGCTGCGCATCCGATCCTCGCACCACCATGGCGAAGGTGTTTTCAAAGCCCAGTGGCTCGGTAACGGTCACGTTATACCTCTGCTGATACAGCTTAGTTACTGTCGCGAGCGTTGCGGAACTGTCTTTTGAAACCAGCTGTTTGAGAATGGCCGTGAGTGCCGTTCCGGTGTATTCCACATACGCGTCGATACGGCCGGAGATCAGTGCCTGGTGACTTATGTAACTGCCGGCGAGGTAAAAGCGGCGTTCCACCTTCATGCCGGTCTTCGCTTCGATGTGCTGTGCCAGCAATTCTCCCAGGATGACCTGTTCGGTGAAGTTCTTCGCCCCGATGACCGGATGGTCGGGCCGCGGCGGCGCGCAGGAGAGCAGAGACAGACCGCAACAGAGCCCGCACAACATACTCGAAATCACGCGCCACACGTTCCCCGATCGGCTCATGTGCGTTCCTGTGCAGGCACGCGCAGCCAGCGTTCCAACAGGCCCAGCAGGGTATCTGCGGCCAGCGCAAGCCCCGCAGCGGGAATAGCCCCTGCCAGCACAAGGCGATTATCGACCGAGGCGACACCGCGAAAGATGAACTCGCCCAGTCCGCCCGCTCCCACAGCCGCCGCGATGGTAGCGATGCCTACACACGTAACCGTCGCTGTTCTCAATCCTGCGAGGATGAAGCTCGTTGCGAGCGGCAACTCGACCTTCCAGAGCCGCTGCAGATCGGTCATGCCCAGGGCTCGCGCTACTTCCACCACTGCCGGTTCCACTCCCTGTACTCCGGCGTAAGTATTGCGAATGATCGGCAACAGTGCGTAGGCCGTCAACGCCGCGATGCCGATGCGTGCCGCTCGATCGCCCAACCATGGGAGCGGCAGCAGAAATCCAAATAAGGCCAGACTTGGAATCGTCTGAATGATGTTTGCGACGGCCAGCACAGGCCTCGCCCAGCGAGGAAACCGCGTCAGCACAATACCGGTAGGGATGCCGATGGCCGACGCCAGCAACATCGCCGCGCCGGTGAGCCAGAGATGTTCAATGGTCAAAGTCCGGATCTCCGAAGCATGTTGCGCAACGAAACCTGCACTCATTGGCTTGCCTCGTTCCTCTGCAGTGGGCTTCTGTGAACGGCGCGAGCATACGCCTGCACCTGCGGTATCTCTGCCGAGAGAAACTGCTCGCTCGGGAGGTTCGCGACAATCTTTCCTTCTTCGACCAACACGATCCGCGAAGCAAGATAGAGCGCCTCGTCGAGGTCGTGAGTCACCAGCAGTACTGTTTTATGCAGTCGCCGCATCAGGTCGCGCACCATGTCCTGCATCTCTGCGCGCGTGAGCGGATCGAGTGCGCCAAACGGTTCGTCCATGAGCAGGATGGGAGGATCGGCCGCCAGCGCTCGCGCGAGGCCAACACGCTGCCGCTGGCCTCCGGAGAGCTGGTGCGGATACCTGCCACCGAACTTCTCCGCGTCCATGCCCACCAGCCCTAGCAGCTCCTTCGCACGCGGCACCATCCTGGACCGCGACCAACCGGAGATCTCCGGCACGACTGTTACGTTTCGCTCGACCGTGAAATGCGGAAACAAGCCCGTCTCCTGAATCACGTACCCGATTCCGCGCCTCAATTGGATGGGATCGCTCTGGCTTACCTCACTCCCTCTCATCAGGATGGAGCCGCTGGTCGGATCCAGCATCCGATTTACCATGCGAAGCAGCGTGGTCTTGCCGCTGCCGCTTCTGCCCAGCAGCGCGGTCGTGGTTCCCTCTTCTACTGACAGGTTGACGTGTTCCAGCAGGGTTCTACCTTGCGCGGTCTGGAACCCGACATCCCGGAATTCAATCGCAGCCATGATCTACCTTGCTCAAGCAGATGCAAGAGAATGGGAATACGCAGCACGTTCTGCGAGCCTTGGCCTCTTCTGGTCAGTCAAGCAGGCGTGACCGCGAAAGAAAAAGCCGGGCGCGAATTGCCCGGCCTTCTCTTCACGCGTTTCCTCTAGGCCTTTTGTCCGGGAGGAGCGACCGCTGTCTGCGGCGGCGCGCTCTTCACTCGAACAACTGTGATCTTCGAGAAGCCCTCTTTGAAGCTCGGTGGCCGCAGTCGCTCGGCCATCTTCTGCATCGTCTCGTCGCTCACCGTGCGCTCACGGCGGCGATTTCGTTCCATACAGACCTCGAGCGGTACGTCAAAGAACACGGCCTGCACGTCATACCCGAAGCTCTTCGCCATCTTGATCCATTGCCGCCGCTCATGCGGAGACAGGTTGGTCGCATCGACGTAGTTCCACGGCATCTTCGCGATCAGCCTCGCGCGCAACAGTGAGCGCAAGGTTGAAAACACCAAGCCCTGGTAACGCTGTTCGGTGATGTCGTCGAAGAGAATGCTGCGCAGCATGTCGCTCGAGAGGGGCGCTACACCGCGGCGTTTGAACCACGTCGTTTTTCCCGAACCCGGCAAGCCGATGGTCAACACGACGTATCCGCGCGGACTGCGCGAGCCGGCAACCTGCGGTTCAGGCGGCGGAGTCGACAACAACTCCGGCTGTGTTTCCACCACCAGTTTGCCCTGCGGCTCTGTGGCACTCTCCTCCGGAGTTGCCGGAGAACCTTCGCCTCCCCAGATCTCTGGTTCTGCATCAATCGGATCCAGTTCTTCGGGAGCGATCGGGTCGGCTCCCTCGGCGCCTTCTGGCGCGTCTTCTACATCCGACTTCGCCGTTCCATTCGAACTCTTCACCGCATCGGTGTACGAGGGACGCAGAGGCGTCGGCTGATCACTTGGAAGCTCTTGGCCAATCTTACCTGTGGACTCCGAAGTATTCGGTCCACGCTTAGAACGTCTTTTCATTTTCTCGCGCATCCAGTCGCGCATGTTGCTGATGTACCACACTCTAAGCTTCACCGCAAACAGCATAGGCTGTTCCTGAACCTGAATGAGAAACTCCGGCGATTTTCACTTTGTCTTTGTTTCCCGTTGACAGCGGTGCTAGCATCGTCTGTTTGGTGGTTTTCAGGATTTTTTGCCACCAGGTGCAGTAAACGGCTTGTAAAAATCGTTTTACCAAAGAATGTCGAAGGAGAATATTACATGGCAGTCAAGGTTGGCATCAATGGCTTCGGCCGCATCGGTCGCAACGTGCTTCGCGCGGCGCTCGGCAATCCCGAAATCGATTTCGTCGCGGTCAACGACCTCACCAGTCCAAAGACCCTCGCCCATCTTCTCAAGTACGACTCCATTCTGGGCAACCTGAAAAATGAGATCACGGCTGGCGATAATTTCATCACGGTCGATGGCAAGAAGATCACAGTGTTCGCAGAGAAAGATCCCGCCAAGTTAGATTGGGCCTCGACCGGCGCGCAAATCATCGTCGAGTCCACCGGCCACTTCACCGATGCCACCAAGGCGAAGGCTCACCTCGGAACGACAGTCAAAAAGGTCATCATCTCCGCGCCTGCTTCCAACGAAGACCTGACCATCGTGCTGGGTGTGAATGACTCCAAGTACGATGCCAAGGCGCACAACGTCATCTCCAACGCCTCCTGCACCACCAACTGCCTCGCACCCGTCGCCAAGGTTCTTCAGGACTCGTTCGGCATCGTCTCCGGCATCATGACCACGATTCACAGCTACACCAACGACCAGGTGATCCTCGACTTTCCACACAAGGATCTTCGCCGCGCCCGCGCTGCTGCCTTATCCATGATTCCTACCTCCACCGGCGCTGCCAAGGCACTCAAGCTGGTCATTCCTGAATTGGCCGGCAAACTTGATGGGTTCGCTATCCGCGTACCGACTCCAAACGTCTCGGTGGTCGATCTCACCTTCGTCGCCGAAAAGCCTATCACCGCCGCTTCCGTCAACGCAGCCATCAAGACTGCTGCGGAAGGCGAACTGAAGGGCATTCTGGGCTACACCGAAGAAGAGCTCGTCTCCAGCGACTACAAGGGCAATCCGCTGTCGTCGATCTTTGACGCGCCCCTCACCAAAGTCGTCGGCAACATGGGCAAGATCATCAGCTGGTACGACAACGAGTGGGGCTACTCCAATCGCGTTGTTGACCTGATCTCGTTCCTCGAGAAAAAGGGCCTGTAAGCAGCGATCTCCGGACTTGCGGCAGATGAGGGTTGGGCCGATTGGCCTGACCCCTGCCGCCCTCCCCTATGTTTGGGCCCTCAACGCACTCTTCTGGATACTCCGCCATGCCAAAGCTTTCGATTCGCGATCTGGATCTGCAACACAAACACGTCTTCATGCGCGTTGACTTCAATGTCCCTCTTACTGAAGACGGCTCAACCATCACCGACGACACCCGCATCAAGGAAACCCTGCCTACAATCAAGTACGCGCTCCAGCACAAGGCCAAGCTGATTCTCGCCTCGCACCTGGGACGCCCCAAGGGCAAAGTCAATCCGAAGTACAGCCTGCGTCCTATCGTCGACCGGCTGCGCACCCTGCTCGATCACGAATTGGGCGAGAGCGTCAACGTTGCCTTTTCGCCCGATTGCGTCGGCGAGGTCGCGACCGAGCTATCCCGCCAACTGGAATCCGGTCAGGTGCTGTTACTTGAAAACCTTCGCTTCCACGCGGAAGAGGAAAAGAACGATTCGGCCTTCGCACAGCAGTTGGCGAAGCTGGCCGAGATCTACGTGAACGACGCATTTGGCAGCGCTCACCGCGCCCACGCCTCCACCGAAGGCATCACTCACTACATCAAGCAATCGGCCGCCGGGCTGCTCATGGAGAAGGAACTCGACTACATGGGCAAGGCGCTCGAGTCGCCATCCAAGCCGTTCGTCGCCATTCTCGGCGGGGCCAAAGTGTCGGACAAGATCGAAGTAATTGACAACCTGCTGGGCAAAGTCGATGCGCTGCTGATCGGCGGCGGCATGGCTTACACCTTTCTCAAGGCCAGGGGACAGGACGTAGGCAAGTCGCTGCTGGAGGCGGACAAGCTTGACGTTGCCAAAGAGGCTTTGTCCAAGGCCGAGGCGAAGGGCGTTCGTTTCCTGCTTCCCATCGATCACGTGCTCGCCAACAAGTTTGCACCGGATGCGGCTACGCAGATGTTTGAAGGAGACGGCCCGTTTCCCGCCGAATGGATGGCTCTCGACATCGGCCCGAAGACGATTGCCCTCTTCATCAAGGAGATCGGCGACGCAGCAACCATCGTCTGGAACGGCCCCATGGGCGTGTTCGAGATGCCGGCCTTTGCGGCAGGCACCAATGAGGTGGCGCTCGCGGTCGCCAACAACATCGATGCCATTTCGATTATCGGCGGCGGCGACTCCGCGTCGGCAGTGAAGAAGGCCGGCGTAGCAGACCGGATCACGCACATCTCGACGGGCGGCGGCGCCTCGCTTGAGTTCCTGGAAGGCAAAAAGCTTCCCGGAGTCGAAGCGCTATCGAATAAGTAACTGTACTATTAGCAAATAAACCAGCGTTTGCGATGGTCCGGCGACATCGCAAGCGGCGAAGGAAAGGAGCCCGATTCAGAATGCTGTTGGTCTTTCTCGTTCTCGGGCTTCTCGCCACCGCCCTGTCGTTCCTCGTTCCCGCCTGGCGCAAGTATGAATTGTGGCCCTATACGGTGCTCATGCCCCTCGTCGCGGCTACCACCTGGCAACTTATCCTTGAATTGCTCGTTACGCTGTACGCTCGATTCTCCGGCGACACGATTACCTTCAACTTTGGTTTTCCCGGAGGCCTGATCGTGGTCCTGATCTGCTCGGTTCCGGGCGCAACCCTTGCACTACTTTTTGTCCGCTGGCTTCGGCGGGATCGTCGGTCCGCAACACAAGAATCTATATAGATAGGAACTTACATATGTCTCGCAAAGCCCTGATTGCCGCGAACTGGAAGATGTACAAGACACCCGTCGAAGCGCAAAACTTCGTCAAGACCTTTCTGCCCCTGGTTACGAATCACGATCGCGACGAGATCGTGCTTGCCCCTTCGTTCACATCACTGAGCGTAGTCATCGCCGCGGTGAGCGGATCAAACGTATCCGTCGCTGCGCAGAATGTTCACTTCGCCGAGGAAGGCGCTTACACCGGCGAGACCTCCGCTGCCATGCTCACCGCCATCGCGGCCACCCACGTCCTCATCGGGCACTCCGAGCGCCGTCAGTATTTCAATGAAACCGACGAAACGGTCAACCTCAAGCTGAAGACCGCGCTCAAGCACAATCTGGTTCCCATCGTCTGCATCGGAGAAGTTCTCGCCGAGCGCGAAGGCGGCAAGACCGGGGAGGTGCTGCAGCGCCAGGTTAGCAAGGGTTTGGCTGGGCTCAGTCCCGAAGAGGCTGCTCCTATCGTGATCGCCTATGAACCGGTATGGGCCATCGGGACCGGCAAGACAGCCACGCCTGAGATGGCTGCCGAAGCACACCTGGTGATTCGCAGCGAGGTAGCGCGCGCACTCGGCCGCGAGGTCGCGGACGCAATGCGCATTCTCTACGGCGGCAGCGTCAAGCCTGACAACGCGAGTTCCCTGCTCAATCAGCCCGAGATCGATGGCGCGCTGGTCGGCGGCGCGAGCCTCGATCCGCACTCGTTTGCAAAGATCGTCAAGTATTAAGCAGTTCGTAGGAATACAAGGGCCGCCCCTCGCAGAGGCGGCTCTTTCTATTTCGCTACTGCCTCAGGAGCGGCGCCGACGAAACCCGCGTGTGCAGGTGTCTTGACCTGGAGTGCGATCTTGGGCGGATGCAGCAGAGTATTGTGAATCAGGCAGTGATGCACTGCCTCCTCCACTCCGCGCATCTGGTCTTCGGTACACTCCACTGGCAGACTCACCTCGATTTCAAAGTCATCGAGCCGTGCCGGCCCCCGCAGTTTCTGTGCGGTCACCTTCACGCAGGTACCCTCCGCGGCCAAACCTTTTTTCTTCAGAAATGCCGCTGCATAAAATCCCGCGCAGGATCCGAGCGACGCCAGCATAAGCTCCGGAGGCGTCATGCCTTCATCGAACCCTCCGTTCTCCGGGGGCTGGTCACAGGCGATGACATGCGAGCGCGCACGAATTGCGAATTGAACTGCTCCGACATGCTCCACTAACACTTCCATACAAGTTCCTCCTTCTGTTCCCACCGCGCCACCCAGCGTGGCCAACGGAATGTCGCTCATGACTGCAGCGCACGATCCAACTCGCCTCGCAGAAGCTTGCGGGCACGATGCAGTCTCGACTTCATGGCGCTCAGGCTTAGCCCAAGGCGCAGCGCCACTTCGTCCCCAGGTAGCTCTTCGATATCGCGCAGTTGCAGCACCTGTCGCGAAGAATGGGGGATCGCTGCCATACACGCGGCGATTCGCTCTTTCAACTCCAAGGCCTCGAGCCTGGCTTGCGGAGCCGCAGTGTGGGATTGCATCTCCATCCCCGCCTCATCCAATTCAGACAATTGCATCAAGGGCAGCAGCGCCTCCTTTCGCTTCAATCGCCAACAGACTCGGCTTGCAATGCGCGCCAGCCATGCCCGAAACGCCGCCGCATCCTGCAGTTGATCCAGATGTCTGTATGCGCGCAGCAACGCTTCGATCAGCACGTCTTCGGCGTCTTCGCGATTGCCGCAGACGCGAACCATCTGCCGATACACTGCGTCCCTGTGTTGATTCGTCAGCTTATCGAAATCCACGCCCTACCTGGCCACCAGATCGCCTTTCCTGCCCTCTGTGCCTGCGTTCACACTGCACCCGGAAGAACGCACAGCATTCCACGGCATCCGCGCGAGCAGCCGAGCCATGCCACAGATGTCGGTGAATCCGGCGAAGGTGAGTCCGAGACCAACTACAGCAGCCAGCGAGATCCACCCCCGACCCAGGGTCAGCGAAAGCGCCACTCCGGTCAGCACGATCCATCCTGCAGCCAGTCGAACCTGCCGCTCCAGTGACCAGCCCGTCCGGCTAGATCGAACCAGCGGCCAACCGGCGTCCCGCCACGCTTTCGTCCCGCCCTCGAGAACATCGCTGCCAATCCCATGCTTCGCCAGCCGGTCCGACGCCAGCTCCGCCCTCTGCCCCGACTGGCACACCAGCAACAGTGGCCTCGATCGGTCCAGGTCTTCAATCCGTGATTCCAGCTCCTCCAGGGGGATGTTGCACGCCTGAGGCAGATGTCCCGCACGAAACTCTGTGCCGGAGCGAACATCCACAATCTGCGGAAGCTGATTGCGCATCCAGAGGTCTTCCAAGGTTTTCACGCTTACTTTCAATTCCACACTGACCCTCTACTGTGGAAGAGCCCGACAGAATTTAAAAGGATTCGCCGGCTGGATCTTTTTTCGATTCGGCGGGCGTTTGAGCGGCTCTGGTCATTCCCAACTCGCGCATTTAGAGTGAAACAGAGGGTGCCGTCGCGCATCCAAAAGCGTAGGAGGATTGCCTTGTACGACATCATTACCAGCCCCCCGGCCGTGATCATCCTGTTGTTCACGCTGTTTTTCAGTTCGATTCTGTGGGCCACCGGTGGCCACAAGGGCAGTGCCACGACGCCAACGACGGACGAGCATATCGGCCCGTCGCATTAGGCGCCAGTGTCACTTGAGCTCGGCATAAACCGCATCGTCTGAGAGCTTTGCGGGGTATACCTCTACTTTTTCTTGAGGGGAATGCGTTGCCTGCCCGGTCTTGAGATCGAAGGCCCATGCGTGCCAGGGGCAGATCAGTTTTCCGTGCTCCACTAAGCCCTGACCCAGAGGTCCGCCGCGGTGTGGACAGGCGTTGTCCATCACGGTCGCTACGCCCTGTGTATACGCCAGACAATAGGTCTTTCCCTCGATCGCAATTTCCCTGGCCTGGCCATCTGGCGGAAGCTCGCTTCGATCGCAGATCTTCACCAACTTGCTCATACCTTCCTGTCTGCTTCCTGTGGCCTACGTGGCACTTTCAACGAGCCGTGTTCGCGCGGCCAACGGCGTCGTTTCCACCATGCTACGCTCTTCCTAAGATGGCTCCTGAACCCACAACTCCAACCAAGCTGACGCCGGACGAGCGTCTCTGGTGTCCGGTGTGTGCGAAGCCCGTCGAAGACCCGTTAGTGTGCGGTGATTGTTCCGCCGTCATTTGCCGCGTTTGCGGCACTCCACTCGAGTCACCCGACGAACTGGCCTTCGGCTGATGTACTGCCATGGCTAAATCCCCAAATCCGCAGCACAGCCGCACCGTGCGCACCTCTCCGTCCCGAGTGCAATCAGAGCCGGCCATCCAGATCAGCGGGCGTTGGCTGACCTATGCGTTCTTTGGTTCACTGGCGGCTGCGGCACTTTGTGCGTATCTCACCATGTGCCTGCTCTTCTACCAGGGCCAGTGGCAGATCGTGTTTCACCCATCGCACACCATCACCAATACCCCGGCGAACTACGGCATGGCCTTCGATGAAATTCGCTTCGACGCAACCGAAGCAGGCGTTCTGCAGCTCGAGGGATGGTGGATTCCAGCTGAGCCGGGAAGCCGCTACGCCGCAGATACGATGTTGTTCTTTCACGATGGCTCCGGCTCGCTCTCCGATGCGGCACCTCGGCTGAAGGTACTGCATGCGCTGGGCATCAACGTCTTCGCGTTTGACTATCGAGGATTTGGACGAAGCGTCGACACCCATCCCTCCGAATCGCGCGTATACGCGGATGCCGAAGCAGCCTGGACTTACCTGGTCGATACTCGCCATCTTCGAGGGGCTTCGATTGTTCTCGCCGGAGAGGGTCTCGGAGCGGATGTTGCCACACAACTCGCCCGCAGCCACTCAGACGCTCCTGGGCTGATTTTGATCCATCCTGCTCCTCCCGCACTCACGTTGATTGCCAAAGATCCGCGAACGCATCTGCTGCCGATCCGCTGGCTCTTTCACGACCGTTTTGACTTGATCCCGAAATTGCGCGATCTGCGCACTCCGAAGATTTTCGTCGCAGGCCAATCGGATTCGGAGAGGTCGAAGCAAGCGCAGGCGGCCTACCAGGCCTCCGCCGAGCCGAAGTCGATCGCGACTCTGCCCGCTGGAGATGACACCATCGATCAGATGAAATGGCTGGAGTCTCTTCGCAGGTTCCTCGATGAGCAACTGCACTGACCCGAACTGCCCCTATACTTACCAATTGGCTTTCGCAGTTCGGCTGTACGAGAGGAGACTTGCATGTTTGCATGGCTGGATCAGCTGCAACCCTTCGGCGAGCTCTTTATGCGCCTGGTCCTTGGCGCCATCATGGTGGCGCATGGCTATTCCAAAATCATTCCTCGGGGAGCTTTGTACAACTTTACCCACTACGTCGCAACGCTGGGGATGCCAGCCTGGCTGGGATACGTCTCCGCATTTACTGAGTTCTTCGGCGGGATGCTGCTCATCGTCGGACTACTTACTCGCTTAGCCGCTCTAGGGGTGGCCATCGATATGGGAGTGGCGATCGCTCGCGTTCACCTGCGCGGCGGTCTTACGGGCCACCATGGACAGCCCGGTTTCGAGTTTCCGCTGGCGCTCTTTGCCATGGCGTTGATGATGATTGCTACAGGCGGCGGTCTGCTGGGTGCCGATGACAGGCTCGGCCGGAGCGGTGCTCTTCGCCGATGAGATTAACCTTCCCAGTCTCCGCATCGAACACCTTCCATTCCATGCAGCAAAATCGAAGGCCCCGGCGGTAATGCCGAGGCCTTTCGTCCCGCTCGAACCCAACCTTCAACTTACGCTTGAAGCATGTTCAAGAAGTTGCCGATTTTAAACGGGCTCCGGGAAACACAATCTCCAGATTTGGGCATCGCACAACGCGGTAAGTTGGTTCGCCCACCAGTCAGTTTCTGCTCGCCAACTAGTGAGATCTTTGAGGCGGATTGCGAGTTGCCCCTTCTTGCTGCCTTGGTTTTGATGAGTCTGCCACCGCCGATGCCCGCAAATGTGGCTCGACTCGGGACTCGCCGGTGCCAGCGCCGCGCAGAACCCATAAACGAGCAGAACTCCGCAGTTGACCTCTACAGCAGGTTCAAACGCGAACTGCTGTTAGAAGTTGCGGTCGCCGCATGCGCGGTTCGCACAACGCTCCGGAGCTATACAGAAAGCGCCGACGCCGCGCTAGTATCTCTTCAAAGCCGAGATTGCCTGGAACAGATCTTCGGGCTGCGGGAGAATCGCATCCTCGAGAAGCGGCTGATACGCCACAAACGTATCCATCGCTGCGACACGTTTCACCGGCGCATCCAGATCGTCGAAGAGTTCTTCAGCGATACGGGCTGCGATCTCCGCGCCGTAGCCCCAGCTCAACATGTCCTCATGAGCGATGATGACGCGGCTGGTCTTCTTCACCGACGTTGCAATCGCCTCCCAATCGTAGGGGGCAAGCGTTCTCAGGTCGAGAACTTCGGTTTCGATTCCCAATTCGCGCTTCGCCCGTTGCGCCGCCTGCAACGCCCGCGGCACAACCGCGCCGTAGGTCACAACCGTGACATCGGTTCCAGGGCGCACGATGCTGGCCTTGCCAAACGGAATCATGAAGTCCGGACCCGGATACACGGCCCGCCCAAACGTCTCGCGATAGAGCCGCTTGTGTTCCAGAAACAGCACCGGATCATCGCACCGGATCGCCGTCCGCAACAGGCCGTTGGCATCGAGAGCATTGGAAGGAAACACCACCCGCATGCCGGGAGTGTGGGTGAAGATGCTTTCACCCGATTGAGAATGGTAGACCGATCCGCCGGTGAGATAGCCGCCGATGGCCACGCGAATCACGAGCGGCGACGCGTAGGTTCCATTGGAACGCCAGCGCATCAGGCTGACCTCGTTGCGAATCTGGTGGACGGCAGGCCAGATGTAATCAAAGAACTGCACCTCAACTACCGGCTTCATGCCGCGCACCGCGTAACCCACGGCGCGTCCGACAATGTTCGCCTCGGCCAGCGGCGAGTTGAAGACGCGATCCGAGCCGAACTCCGTCTGCAGGCCGGCAGTTAATTTGAAGACGCCGCCCTTCCCTTTTACGCGACCTTCGGCCAGGTTTTCTTCGCGGCTGCAGTCGGCTACATCCTCGCCAAAAACAACAATGCGCGGATCTCGCCGCAGTTCATCGCGCAGGCAGATGTTGATCAGGTCCGCCATCGTGCGCTCCTGCGTGTCCGCGGTGCGCACCGGTTCCGATTGAAACGTGGGGCCGGTCGCGTCCAGGTCCTCGGAGTAGACGTGTTTCAAAATTGAATTCACCAGCGGAAGGGGCGCATGCAACGCACGCTCGGCCGCCAAACGTACCTCTTCATCAACGCGCTTTTCCAGTCGCGTAATGCCTTCTTCGTCGAGAATGCCTTCCCGCAACAGACGCATTTGCAGCTTGGGTAAAGGATCACGCAGCGCATCGCTCTCGCGTTCTGACTCGGGGCGATAGAGACGATCGTCGTCCGACAGAGAGTGCGAATACGGCCGGATGACATGCCCATGCACGAAGGCAGGCCCGTGACCTGCGCGGCAGTACGCAACCGCCTCCTGAAAGACGTCGTAGCAGGCCACTGCATCCGTCCCGTCTACTTCCGCGAAGAAGAAGTTCGGGAAATTGGCCACCAGGCGCGAGATATTGCCGCCCGGAGTGTTCGCCTCGACCGGCACCGAAATGGCATAGCCGTTGTCTTCGACCACAAACAAAACGGGCAGCTTCTGGTTCGAGGCAGTGTTCAATGCTTCCCAGAATTCGCCTTGGCTGGTCGAGCCTTCACCGAGCGAGACGTAGACTACCTCGTCCCCGTGGAAGGTCACGTCCTTATAAGCGCGGTAATCGCCATCGGCCTTCTGAGCCGCTTCGGGGCGGCGAGAGAAGTAGCGGCCAGCCTCAGCACAACCAACCGCGTGCAGGCACTGGGTGGTGGTTGCCGAAGACTGGGAGACGATATGCAGCGTTGGGCTGCTCCAATGCGACGGCATCTGCCGTCCCCCGCTGGCCACATCGGAGGCCGCTCCAACGCCTTGCAGAAACTGCTCTTCCGGGGTGTTCCCCAGCGTCAGGCACAGTGCGCGATCGCGATAGTACGGGAAAAACCAGTCGTAGCCCGGCTTCATCGCCATACCCGCCGCCACCAGCAGGCTCTCGTGGCCTGCACCAGAGATTTGGAAGTAGATCTTTTGCTGCCGCTTGAGCATGATCTCGCGGTCGTCCACGCGCCGCGACAGGTACATCAAGCGGTACATCTCAATCATCTGGGCCGGTTCGAGACTCGACTTGGCTTCTTTCCGTTCGGCATTGAGCGCTGTTGAGCGGGCCATGCGATCTCCTCGTTCAAGAATACCCGTCCCTCCGAAGGGGACAGAAGATTGTATCGCCTCCCTACCCCGTTGCGCTTGCCGGCGGTCACCGGGGGACGGCTCCCTTCCGGCGCACATCGGTGATAGGCCCAGCCGCCGCGCTGCGCTGCTCCTGGTGCACGATCTCCCGGCGCTCGTATCAGGATTCGTATCGATCTGCTGCCGCCGTACGGCTGGCTGTGCTAGCCTCAATTCGAGCGCGAAGGGCGCTTCCGGTCCGCGGGAAGGACAGAAGTCCACCTGGTCGTCCCATCTCGTGTTGCGAACTGACTTTCTGCCCCTGAGATGCGGACGTGGGCATACGAAAGGAAGTTCGTCATGCCGGTACAGCGCCTCCCTGAGAATCCGAACCTCGACCACCTGAAGTCGCAAGCGAAAGACCTGTTGCGCGAACGAGCCGCACGGAATGCTCAGTGTGCGCAGCGGATCAGGGAATTTCACCCGCGCTTTGCCCAGGCTTCCGATGCCCAGATCTTCGCGGCCCCGCTAAGCGTTAGCGATGCTCAGCTCACCATCGCCCGCCAATACGGATTTCCGAGCTGGGTGCGGCTCAAAGCTCACATTGAGAGACCCACACAGGCCGATCGCCTGGAACTGCCGCACCACGAGAGGATCATGGATCCCGCGTTCCTGCAGGCAGTCGACCTGCTCGACGCTGGCGACACGGCGGGGCTCAAGGCACACCTCGAACACCATCCAAAGCTGGTGCGGGACCACGTCACCTTCGAAGGCGGCAACTACTTTCGAAATCCGACCTTACTGGAATTCGTCGCCGAGAACCCGGTCCGCCACGGCACTCTGCCGGAGAACATTGTTGAGGTTGCAAAGGTCATTCTCGACGCAGGCGCCGAACCGCCCTCGATTCAGGCAGCGCTGATGCTGGTGTCGACCGGCAGTGTGCCCCGCGAATGCAACCTGCAGGTTGTGCTGATCAATCTGCTGTGCGATCACGGCGCAGAGCCCGAAGCCGCGCTCCCGCCGGCGATGTTGCATGGCGAACTGGACGCGGTGAACGCCCTGCTTGCGCGCGGCGCCCGCCTGAACTTGCCCGTGGCTGCGGCGCTCGGGCGCATGCCTGAGGTGCGGGCGCACATGGCGATTTCCAGTGCGGCGGATCGGCATCTGGCGCTCGCCCTTGGGGCCCAGTTTGGCCAGACGGAGGTCGTTCGTCTGCTGCTCGATGGAGGCGAAGACCCGAGCCGCTATAACCCACCCGGAGGACACTCTCACTGCACCCCGCTCCACCAGGCTGCATGCTTTGGGCACGAGCCGGTGGTTCGGCTACTGGTGGAACATGGCGCCGACCCGTACATCAGGGACCTACTGTGGCAAGGCACGCCCGCGGATTGGGCGCACCATGCCGGCAGAACTGAATTGGAAGTCTATCTGCGGAGGGCGGAGTCTGGAGGGCGGTCGTGAAGCAGGAATCCCCTCGATCGTGAAGCTCACTCGGCCTTCATCTTTTCTTTCACACCCTTGGCCAGCTTCTCGATCTCTTCTGCCCTCTTTACCACCGAGGCGGACAGGGTATTCTTGTCGCTCTTGCCCACCTCGTCTTTCAACTGCTGGGCGAGTTGCAACAGCTTGTCGGTGTCATCCACGATCTGCTTTTGGCGCCGCTCGTTGCGCTGTTTCTCGGCCTTAATGGCAGCTCGGCGGATCATAGGGCTGTTCTCGCTGTCGTCCTCGCCGCCGATGGATATCCTGCCCTGCCCGGGAGCCGGCGAGGGCTGGGTGGACGGCGGGGCCTGGCCTAGTTGCGCAGACGTGGTCTCGATGCCGCAGCAGAGAATCAGCGCTCCTCCCAGACACCACGAGAACAACTTGCGCTCCACGCTCCGCATCGGTCCATTATAGAAACATGGCATCTTCATCCCCAGGAAAGACCTCTTGCCGATGCATCTGACCGCGCTCGCCCTCGTCAGTGTCCGCCAATTTTTCGATTCTCTGGACGCCAAGTGGCTCAACGATCTTCAGGATTTCATCCACAGCATTTTGCCGCACCTGATCGTCACGGCGATCGGCGCCTGGCTGCTGGTGCGTGCCTTGAACCTGGTCACCAAGCACATGGTCCGCATCGCGGAGCGACACGCGGCGGGCACCCTCAAGCTGGCACAAACCCGGACGGTGGCCTCGGTACTGCGCGCGACCGGAATCGGCGTCATTATCTTCCTGGCCTCCCTTGAAATCCTGCCGCTCCTGGGATTTAAGCTCGAGCCGCTGCTGGCAAGCGCCGGCGTAGTGGGTGTGGCGCTCGGCCTGGCTGCGCAGACCATTGTGAAGGATTGCCTGAACGGCATCCTCATCCTCATCGAAGACCAGTACAACGTCGGCGATGTAGTGCGGATCGCCGGGCTCACCGGCACCGTGGAGACCATGTCGCTGCGCAAAACGCAGGTTCGCGATGGAGACGGCACCCTGTACATCGTGCCCAATTCGCAGATCACGACGGTGGCCAATCTCACCCGCGACTACTCCGTTGCCACCATCAACATCGCGGTCGACTTCTCCGCCGATCCCGACAAGGTCATGGGTATCTTGAAAGACGCGGCCTTGAGCGTCCGCAATGATCCTGCCTACGAAAGCGTCTACCTGGACACGCCGGAGAAGAATCCCTCGCTGCTGGGTGTCGATGCAATCAAGGGATCGCAGGTGATCTATCCGGTGCAGCTGAAGACCAAGGCCAATCAGCAATGGGCTCCGATGCGCGAAACGCAACGGCGCATCCGCATGGCTCTCGAGAAGAACGGCATTCTGCCCGGCGATTCCTACCGCGTCTTCAATTACTCGGGATCTACCAACCCGGCTGGCCAGCGAACCCAAGGATCAGATGCAAAACTACCCGATCCAACCACGGCCAAGCCCAACCAGACCAACCCGCTCACCGGCGAAATGTCTTAGACCGCTGCGCTATGGTTTAGCCGTTGGCGCCGAGTCCCTCCAGCAATTTTTCCGGACTAGTCGTCGGCGGCAGGCAGGTATTTCCTTTGCAGACGATGGCGAACTCAAGGGTGCTGCCTCGCTGAATCTCGGGTAGATGCGGAAGCGTCTCGGCCAACGCGGGTGGTAATTCGCCGGCCTTGATCTGTTCCCGCGTGAGACGAATGACGCTTTTGTTCACCGCATACCCGGCAGTCGCGAGAGCTTCAAGCCGTCTCGCGTCCGCTCCGTCTCCCACGATGACCACCTGGATCGGATCGAGCATCAGCCGTTCCAGTGCAAGCCCGTAGGTTCCGGCGTAGAGCCCGAAGTGTTCCACCACGCCCGCGAAGCTCTCCAGCGTGTCTTCCGCGCGGTCGCGCAGGTCCGCTTGTCCGGTCAGATCCGCAAGCCTCACCAACAAGGCCGCGGCCGCCGGATTGCCCGCGGGAGTGGGAGAATCCTGAAGCGGTTTTCGCCGCGCAGACAACGCCCCGATCGGCTTATCGCCCAACTCCGAATCGAAGAACCCGCCGCCCGTCGCGTCGTAAAAGCGATCCACGATGGCATGGCCCAGATCGAGCCCGGCCTGGAAGTACCGCAACAGACCCGTCGCCTCCCAGGCATCAAGGCAGGCGTCCGCGAGGAAGGCGTAGTCATCGAGCACGCCCGGAATCCGCTGCCTGGGCGTCTGTCCATCAGGATAAGCAATCACGTGCAGCAGTCCCGCGCTGGCCGACCAGCCTTCCCTCAGAATCCGGTCCAGCGTCTTCAACGCGAAGGCCATCGGCGCATCCAGATTGAGCACGCGAGCCGCGGCCAGATAAGCGGAAACGGCGAGACCGTTCCATCCGGTGTAAATGGTCCTGTCGATGAATGGCGTGGGACGCCGCAAACGCGCAGCGTACAGCTTCGCCTTCGCCGCAGCGATCAACTCCTGCACCTTATCGACCGGCAGGCGTGCCCGCGTGGCCACCTCTTCGACGGAATACTTTACATGCAGCACGTTTTTCATCGGATTGTGGTGCATGTCCCCGACTTCGCCGATGTCGAAGTATGGTCCAGCCACGCCCATCTCCTCCGGCGTGAGCACTTCGGCGGCCTCTGTGCGCGTCCAGGTGAAATAGTCACCATCGTCGTCGAGTGAAACATCGGCATCCTGCGAAGCGTAGAACCCGCCCGCCTCGCGATCGGAGAGCCACTCGTCCATCCAGCGAATAATGTCCTTGGCGACGCGAGCGAACTGCGGATCGACCAGCGTCTGAAAGGCGTGGGTGTAATTTTTGAGCAGTCCCGCATTGTCGTAGAGCATCTTTTCAAAATGCGGAACCACCCAGCGCTCGTCCACGGAGTAACGATGAAACCCGCCTGCCAACTGGTCGTAAACACCGCCGAGCGCCATCTTCTCAAGCGTGACGGCGGCCGCTCGTCGCGCGCCTTCATTGCTGGTGCGCGCAGATACATCCAGCAGCAGATCCAGTGCCGGGGGATGAGGAAACTTGGGCTGCGATCCAAATCCGCCATGCCGGGGATCGAATTGACCGACGGCATGTTCCACCAGTTTGTCCACCAATCCTAGGTTCAGTGAGCCCGAGCGGCCAGCGAAGGCCTCGCCATGTTCGATCGCCGCAATCACGCTGCCGGCGGACTCCAGCGCTTCCTCGCGCCTGGTCTTCCACACCTCGGCCATGGTGAGCAGAACGCGCTCAAACCCCGGCCGCCCGTACCGATCGTCGCGCGGAAAATATGTGCCTCCGAAGTAGGGCCTTCCATCGGGCGTGAGAATGGCGGTGAGTGGCCAGCCGCCTTGTCCGCTCATCGACTGCACCGCTGCCTGGTAGCGGCTGTCTACATCCGGGCGCTCGTCACGATCAACCTTGATGGCGATGAAGTGTTCATTGATCACCTCGGCCATGGCGGGATCTTCATAAGATTCGCGGTCCATGACGTGGCACCAATGGCACCACACCGCGCCGATATCGAGCAGGACCGGCTTGTCTTCTTTCGCCGCGAGCGCGAAGGCCTCCTCGCCCCATTCGTGCCAATGAATGGGCTGATTTCCGGCGGAGCGGAGATACGACGAAGCTGCAGACTTCAGGGAGTTCTCATTGTTACTCATTCTCTAAAGTCTACCGTCTCAGGCGGTGCGCCGTAGGTTGGCCGAGAGCGGTCGTCATTCGGCGGATGCACTCCGGTTTTGCAGCATTCTGAGATACAGCCACGCCGTCACCCCGGCGAACACGGTCGAGAACACGCCGTAGAGCACAAACAGCGGAGCGTCGTAGAAAGGATCCGGCTCGAACCACTTCCAGATGTGGAACTTGATCGAGGTGGTGAGAACGGCGGTCCCCAGGCTGCTGGCGATGACTCCTCGTCGATGCCGAAGCAATACGAACGGCGGAGTCCAGATCGCGATCGGGACCCCCACTCCCAGAATGGTGGTAACCGAGATCGCCAGCGTCCAGACCAGCCAGATCGTCAGGCCGATGCCGAGGGTGGCGGCCAGCAGCCGCGTATCGCCGCCGGCGTTCTGTGCGAGTTCCAAAACCTGAAAGGGCATGGTCACGGCCGCCGCAATCAGCCATCCCAGGAATCCCGAGAGGGCGACCCAGCGCAGCCGAGCACGAAGGGTCATCGTTAGCCCACCAGGCGCTGCGCGACTTGAGTGTAGAGTTCGACCGCCTCCAGCAATTCTTTCTTAGCCAGCCGTTCGTTGGGCGTGTGTGCCACGTGGATGGAACCCGGGCCCAGCAGCAGCGGTTCGCCCCAGTTGGTCAGCGCGGGAATGTCGGTTGTGAACGCGGCAACCATGGTCTCCAAACCCTCGATCTGGCGCATGCGGATAAACGGAATCTCGAGCGTGAAGTCGACCTCGGCCAGACCCTTCGCAGCGGCAATGATCGCCTTCCGGGTCTCTTCCGATGGGCCGACCAGCCGCACCAGGATCTGTGCCTCGGCATGATCCGCGATCACGTTAGGCGCGCGACCGCCTTCGATGAGGCCGATGTTCAATGTGCTTGGGCCCACGTCTTCGGTTGACGGCAACTCGACCTTGAGCACCCGGGCCAGCGCCTCGACCAATTTGTGAACCGCACTGTCGCCCAGTTCGGGGTAGGCCGAGTGCGCCATCTTTCCCACTGCCTGGACCGTCGCACGTAGGGCGCCCTTGGAGGCGAGGGCAAGCCGGTTATCCGTGGGTTCGCCGTTGATCAGGAAGCGGCTGCCGCGAGGCTGTTCGTTTGCGGCTTTCGCACCCGCAGAATCCCGCTCTTCGCCAACCACGAAGAGCAAGCCCGCCTTAACCCGCGTGTCGCGAAGTTGTTCCGCCGCCGCAACCTGGGCGGCAATGATTCCCTTTGCATCGCAACTGCCTCGTCCGTAGAGGAACTCGTCGTCTTCGCTGCTCTTGAAGAACGGTGGCACCGTATCGAGATGCGTGGAAAATACCACGTCGGGAGTCTGGCCGCGCACGCCTGCGTACAGGTTGAATCGCTCGGAAGAAGCGCGGCTCTCGGAGTCCTGCGGCACCGGCATTCGCTCGACGAAGAAGCCCCGCTCTTCGAGGAACTCGGCCAGGAATGCGCCGACCGCACCCTCGTTGTAGGTGACCGACTCGATATCTACAAGCTGGCGCGTGAGTTGGATTGGATTGAGACTCATCGAATTTCAGCATACCTGACGATCTTCGCTGCGGCCCAAACGCGAGGCCCTAGAATAAAAGCTGCCTTATGACCACAGTTCACGTTGGCTCCGCACGTTTACGCACCATTGACGACCTGGTCAGCCCAGCAGGACGCCTCGAGGCGCTTCTGAATGCGGGCCGCACCGATGCTCCCTTCTCGGTGCTCGCCTGCCATCCTCATCCGCTGGGTGGCGGCACCATGCACAACAAGGTCGTCTACCACGCCATGAAGGCCTTTCAGAGCTTCGGACTTCCCGTTCTCCGCTTCAACTTCCGGGGCACGGGCCTGAGCGAAGGCACACACGATGAAGGCCAAGGCGAACAGGAAGACGTCGACGCAGCACTCGCGTGGTTGACGCGAGAGTTTCATCTGCCCATCTTGTTTGTCGGCTTTTCGTTTGGCGCCTATGTGGGCCTGAATGTCTGCTGCTGCGACCCTCGCGTCGCAGGCCTGGTGGCGCTGGGTCTTCCGGTGCAGGCGGAAGGACGAAGCTATCGGTACGACTTTCTCTCGACCTGCCAGCGCCCAAAGCTCTTCGTGAGCGGCACGGTCGACCAGTACGGGCCGAGAGCGGAGGTGGAAGCCGCAGTGGCCCTCGTTCCGCCTCCCAGAGAACTGGTGTGGATCGACGGGGCGGATCACTTCTTTGTGGGTAAACTGGATGCGATGCAGATGGCGATTCGAACTTGGGCTGCCACGCAATTTCCGGTTCTCGCATGAACTCTCCGCTGCTCCCCACCACCGCACTGTTGTCCGACACCGCGCTCAGCATTTTCACCTCTGCGCTCGACGCCTGTAACGTCGCGACGGCGTTCGATCGTCATCTCCACTTCGACGGCCGTACGCTGGTGTTGCATCCCGCACGAGGAGTGGCCGAGCAGTCCATTCCGCTCGATAAATTCAAAAAGGTCTATGTGGTGGCGCTGGGCAAAGCGGCGCTCACCATGACGGACGCATTGCTGACACGCCTGCCGAAGAAGCTCAAGCTCAGCGGGGTCTGCTCTGCTCCCCAGGTCCCCAAAAAACACGGCCGTGAAATTCGCTACTTCGCTGGAGGGCATCCGCTGCCCAACAAGGAGTCGTTCGCGGCTGCGAAGGCGACGCTCAAACTGCTGAGCCATGCCGGGCAGGATACGTTCGTCTTCTTCCTGATCAGCGGCGGCGGCTCTGCCATGCTGGAGTTGCCGCTGGACAAGCACATCTCGCTGAGTGATACGGTCGCCTTTCACGAAGCACTGGTCGCCTCCGGCGCCACGATCACCGAGATCAATACTGTTCGCAAGTATTTCTCCGCGGTCAAAGGCGGACGGCTCGCGCTCGCAGCTCCCTTCGCCGAAAAGCTGTCGCTGTTGCTGGCCGATGTGCCGCTGAAAGACCTCGCTGCTGTAGCCTCGTCGCCAACCTTGCCCGATAAGTCGACGCCGGCAGAAGCCAGCGAAATACTGCAGCGCTATCAGCTGCTGGAGAAATTTCCTCTGAGCGTTCGGGAATACTTTTCGAAGCTACACCTGAACGAAGCGGTTGCGGAGGTCGCGACGCCGAAGGGTGACAAGAAGAAGAAAATTGACCCGCTGATTGCGTTTGGCGGTTCGCATTTCGACACGCTGCTCTCAAACCACGACTTCGTGAACGCCGCCCGCGATGTTGCGCGAGAACGCGGGTTCAAGGTGATCATCGATAACGCCTGCGATGACTGGGACTATCGGGATGCCGCCGACTATCTACTGAAGCGCTTTCACGAATTGCGCCGCGAGTTCCCACGCCTGTGCCTGCTCTCGAGCGGCGAAGTGACGGTGAAGCTTGGTGCTAATCCGGGCTGCGGCGGACGCAATCAACAATTCGCGCTCACCTGCGCTCTGGATCTGGCGAAGTATGAAGGAGAGAACCTGACCGTGCTGAGCGCAGGTTCTGACGGCATCGATGGAGATAGCCCGGCGGCCGGAGCGGTGGCCGACACCACTACAGTCGCGCGGGCTCGCTCGTTCGGCTTCGATCCGGTGCAGGTCTTGAACCGATTCGACACCTGCACGCTGTTTACCGCGCTGGGAGACACAGTCGTCACCGGGCCAACTGGCAACAATCTTCGCGATCTGCGCGTGTTCTTATCGGCTCGAGACTGAAGCTGCCAACTTCGCCGCTGTGACCGAAATCAGGCGCTGAGAAGTATCCGCCATCACATCTACAAAGCAGGCGCCCGTGTAACACTCCGCCCCATGAACTGCAGGAGGCGACATGGGAAGCAACAGCACTGCCGAGCTCACACACCTATTCTGGGATCCGGATTGCTACCGCAAGACTGCCGCCTGGGTCAGACGACACTGGGGACTCTCGATTCATTTCACGCTAGCCATCATGCTGGCGGGCATTGCGTTGTCTTTCTGGTCGATTCGCCAATCACCGCCCGCGCAACTCGCACTGGCGCAGGCCAGGAGCAGCACGGCGGCTTCTGATGTGCTCGGCAGCCCCATGAGACAAGGCTTGCTGGTAACTGGGATGGTGGAGCGTATCCACTCAGGCGACTACGCCGATCTGCGCATGCGCGTCTACGGACCGAAGGGCGAAGGAGTGCTCTACGCAAATGCAGCCAAGATGAACGGCATCTGGCAACTGACCAACCTCGATCTGGCCGTCGAGGGTAGACCGGGGCGCATCAATCTGCTTCCCATCCAGTCAACCGTCCCCCGCTGACGCGTCCGCATTTCCACTCAGGCTTCCAGCCTTCGCCGCTGACTCGTCCGGCTATACGTCGCACAGATCCGCAGCCTGCTTGAGGCTCGTCTCGGGGTCGTGAGTCGGCTCGAACTCGTGCGCCACATAGCCGCGATAGCCGCTCTCCGCGATGGCGCGCATCACCGAGGCCCACTGCACTTCCTGGGTGTCGTCTAACTCGTGCCGCCCGGGAACGCCGCCGGTATGGAAGTGCCCGAGCCACTGGATGTTCTTTTGAATCGTGGCGATCAGATCTCCTTCCATGATTTGCATGTGGTAGATGTCGTAGAGCAGCTTCACATTGGGCGAGTTCACCTCTTCCATTACCCGAACGCCCCAGGCCGTGTGGTCTGCCATGTAGTCTGGGTGGTTGACCTTGCTGTTCAGCAACTCGAGGCAGATGGTCACACCGTGATCTTCCGCTATCTTCTTCACGCGATTGAGGCCGAGGATGGTGTTTTTTGCGCCTTCCTCATCCGGCATGCCGCGCCGATTGCCTGAAAAGGTGATCACGTTGGGAACACCGGCTTTGGCCGCTAGAGGAATATTCTGCCGAAATGCTGCTTCGATCGCAGCGTGGTGCTCCGGGTGATTCATCGCCTCGGCAATGGTCCCCCCTCCCGCGTAGCCCATCGTGCATACGATTCCGTAGCGCCGCGGTACCTCGTACTGCTCCGGCTGCAGCAGATCGACACCCTTCAGCCCGATCTGCGCGGCGTACGCACACAAGCTCTCCAATGGAATTTTGGGATAGCACCATTGGCAGACGGATTGATGAATCCGCCCTTTGCGTTCGATCTTCGCCTCCCCGGAACCCCAAGCCGTGATTGGATTCACCGCAACCGCCAATCCTGACACTAACAACGCTCGCCGCGACAACCCACTCCCTGCTTTTTCCATAGCCAGCCCCTTTTACCTGAAATCACTTTCTCAGTTGCCGGCCACCGCAGCTTTGTGACCAAGAACACAGCACCGAAACTTCCGCTTGCTTACTCTGGAGCAGCAAGAATATAAAGCTCGCATATTTCGCCCCTGAAACTCTGTCTGTCGGTTGTGCTTCGCCCTGCTAACCGTTCAGGTGCTCAGCAAGAGAAGATGCTAACCCATGCGTTGCAGTCAAGCGGGTTGGCTTCGTCTCCCACAGACCTCCTGATCGCCAACACGCCGATCCAGCGGTCCAGGCCCAACCGGCCTCATCGCAGACCAGGCGTTCCTGAGTTTCAGATCAACCGGAGGCTTCGCATTGCGTCTCGGCATTCTAAAAGAACTGGCTCCCGGAGAGACTCGCGTCGCGCTGCTGCCCGATGCCGTGAAGGCGTTTGTGGCACTCGGCCTCGAAGTGATCGTGGAGGAGGGTGCCGGGCTGAATGCCGGGTTCACCGACGAAGCGTACGTTGCGGCTGGCGCTACCTCGACCACAGATCGCAGCTCGCTTCTCACATCGGCGGACCTGCTCCCGGTCGTCAATCCGCCCACACCGTCGGAGCAGAGCCTTCTAAAGCCCAGCGCAGTGCTGACCGGATTTCTCAGACCACTCGATGAACCGGCGGAATTGGTGGCCGCCATCGATCGCGGGGCAACCCTGTTTGCCACGGAACTCGTGCCGCGCATTTCGCGCGCGCAAGCCATGGATGCGCTCTCTTCGATGGCCACCGTGGCCGGCTACAAGGCTGTGATCCTGGCCGCCGAACGGCTGGCAAAGCTGTTTCCCTTGCTCATGACAGCCGCCGGAACGATCCCGCCCGCGAAAGTATTCGTCATCGGAGCAGGCGTGGCCGGCCTGCAGGCCATCGCCACTGCGCGGCGACTTGGCGCCGTGGTCGAGGCCTACGACGTGCGCGCTGCGGCTGGAGAGCAAGTCCGTTCCCTCGGGGCAAAGTTCCTGGATGTGGACCTGGGCGGCATAGCCACGGAAGACAAGGGCGGGTACGCGAAGGAGCTCAGTGAAGAGGCGCTGGACCGTGGTCGCGACCTCATCGCCAGGACCGCTGCGTACAGCGACGTGATCATCACCACCGCCCAGGTGCCCGGACGCAAAGCCCCTCTGTTGATTCGTCGGGATGCTGTGGAAGGCATGCGCCTCGGCTCGCTGATCGTCGACCTTGCCGCGCCAGCCGGCGGCAACTGCGAGCTCACCGTCCCGGGACAGACGATCCAGATTCACGGGGTCACGATTCTCGCGCCGATGAACCTCGCGGCAACGGTTCCCGTCCACGCCAGCCAGCTCTACTCGCGAAACGTCAGCAACTTTCTGAAGCTGCTGGTGAAGGGCGGCGCTCTCTCAATCGATTTCGCGGACGAAATCCTCAACGGCTCCTGTGTGGCCCATCAAGGCAAAGTCATGAACCCGCGAGTCGCCACCGCATTGGAAGCGACAACCCGCAGCTAATCCCGGAGAACCTATGAATCCAGCTATTCTGATCGCTTCGATTTATGTCTTCGCCCTCGCCGCCTTTCTCGGGTACCAGGTGATCTCCCGCGTTCCTCCGCTGCTGCATACGCCGCTGATGTCGGCGACGAATGCCATCTCCGGTATCTCGCTGATCGGTTCGATCGTGATCGCCGGAGCACACCACTCGCGCTTGTCCACCATTCTCGGATTCGTTGCAGTCACTACGGCGACCACCAACGTGGTGGGCGGCTTCGGGATTACCGACCGCATGCTGAAGATGTTTCAGAAGCGGGTGCCGACCAAGAAGAGTGAAGCTGTGAAGGCGGTGAAGCCGTGATGGCCTCGCAGTACTTCATTGAAGCGACCTACCTGCTCGCTTCGATTCTCTTCATCCTCGGCCTCAAAGCCATGTCGCATCCTGACACTGCGCGGCGAGGCATGTTTTTGGCCGAAGGCGGCATGCTGGCCGCCATCCTCGGCACGCTGCTGCATAAAGACATCGTCAGTTACGAATGGATTCTCGCTGGACTGGTCATCGGATCGATCATCGGCGCGCTCATGGCGATCTGGGTTCCGATGACGGCTATGCCGCAGCGAACGGCGCTGTCACACGCCTTCGGTGCCTTCGCCGCCGCGCTGGTCGGGATTGCGGAATTCAGTGTGCATGGCGCCAGCCTGAGTGGTTTTACCCGCGGCGCGCTTGGCTTTGAAGTCATGCTTGGGTCGCTCACGACCACCGGATCGCTGATCGCTGCCGGCAAACTGCAGGGCTTCATCCGCGGCACACCCGTGCAGTTCAAAGGGCAGCAGATCCTGAACCTGCTGATCTTCGTGGGCACCCTGGGCAGCTTCATTTACTCGCTGGTTCATCCGGAGATGGCGCTTCCCTTCTACCTGATGGTCGGCCTCGGCTTCCTCTTCGGCATCATGCTGGTGATTCCGATCGGCTCCGCAGACATGCCGGTGGTGATGTCCCTGCTGAACTCTTATGCTGGATTGGCGGCGGCGGCGACCGGGTTCGTGCTCTCGAACAACGTGCTCATTATCGCTGGCACCCTGGACGGCTTTTCCGGCCTGATTCTCTCCATCCTCATGTGCAAGGCCATGAACCGCTCCATCACTAATGTGCTCTTCGGCGGTTTCGGTGCGTCTGTTGCTACGGCTGCGGCCGGCGCGGGCGGAGTGATGCGCGAGGTCTTGTGCGACGACGCGGCGGTGCAGTTGGCGTACGCGAACCGCGTCATCTTCGTGCCTGGTTACGGCCTCGCGACCGCCCAGGCGCAGCACGCCGTGCGGGAACTTGCGGAGAATCTCGAGACCCGCGGAGTCGGCATCAAGTACGCCATTCACCCGGTCGCCGGAAGAATGCCGGGACACATGAACGTGCTGCTCGCCGAAGCCAACGTGCCCTATTCTCTGCTGTACGAGATGGAGCAGATCAATCCCGAATTTCCTTCGACCGACGTGGTGGTCGTGATCGGCGCCAACGACGTGGTCAATCCGGACGCTCGCGATAACCCCACTTCGCTGATAGCCGGCATGCCGATCCTCGAAGTGGATCGCGCCAAGTCCGTGATCGTGCTCAAGCGCGGCCAGGGACGTGGGTTCTCCGGCCTCGAAAATCCGCTGTTCTTCAAGGCAAACACCACCATGCTCTACGGCGATGCCAAGGCCTCGCTCACGCAACTCGCACAGGCGGTCCAGCACTTGTAGTCCGCGACAACTGCCGATGGCTGGAACTGGCCCCGTTCCGGCCATCGCGTCGCACCGCGAACTTTTCATCACTTTGTCTTCACCTGGCGCACTCGCAGCGTATTACTATCACCGTCGCGGAGCGTTCGGGCTCGGTCCCCTCCTGTAACCACGCATCTCGCCAGTCCGGTCCGCCTATACCTAAGGAGACTTTATGGCGAATCCGTTTGTACATGCGGAACTCAGCACTACCGATGTGGACAAAGCGAAGGCGTTTTACAGCGGCCTTTTCGACTGGAAACTCGAAGACATGCCGATGCCGCAAGGCACCTACACCATCATTAACGTCGGCGAGGGCGTGGGCGGCGGCCTCACCAGGAACATGATGCCCGGAACGCCCTCTCACTGGATGCCGTATGTCGGCGTCGACGACATACGTGCTTCTACTGCGAAGGCTAAGGAACTAGGCGCCACCATGATGTTGGAAAACGAGGACGTCGGCATGGGCTGGCTCAGCATCTTCACCGATCCCACTGGTGCGATGCTCGGTTTGTGGCAAGCCAGGATCGGTTGAAACAGCAGGGGATTGCCGCCGCGACGAGTGTCGGAGTTCCTGCCTCGAGTATCTTGTCATTCAGCGAAGAGTCCGTCTAAGGCTCGTCCTTGTAGATGCTGATCTGGGGTGTACCGCCTTCGCGCAATCGGGCGCGGTACATCCCTGAAGTATTGAAGCTCCAGGCCATCTGGCCGTCAGGCGCGATCGCGATGATCCCGCCGTCGCCCTTCATCGCGGTAAGTTGTTTCTGGATCACTTCATCAGCGGCAGCTTGCAGCGATATCTTTTTGTACTCGACCAGCGCACAAATGGTTCGCGCCACCGTGAGCCGGATGAAGTATTCGCCAGTCCCGGTGGCGGATACCGCGCAGGATTGGTCTGAGGCATAGGTTCCGGCGCCAATGATCGGCGAATCGCCGACCCGGTTCCAACGCTTGCCTTGTGTGCCGCCGGTCGACGTGCCGGCTGCGATGTTGCCATGGCGATCGAGCGCGACGACTCCCACGGTTCCAAACTTGTGCGCATCGGGCGGCTCAAATTCCGCAATCGGAGTGGTTGGTGCAGGCGGCACACCCGCAGGGCGCGGCGGAACGGGACGACCCTCCTGCTGCAACTGCTTCACCAGGCTCTGCCATCGCCGTTCCGTGAAAAAGAAGCTTGGGTCCACCTGCTCCAATCCTGCTTGTGCGGCGAACTGGTCCGCTCCGCTTCCGATCAGCATCACGTGGGGAGACTTCTCCATAACCGCGCGCGCTGCCGATATCGGATGCCGCGTATGCGTTATGCCGGCAACCGAACCCGCTTTCAGAGTTGCGCCATCCATCATGGCCGAGTCGAGTTCGTTCCTGCCGTCGGCAGTGAAGACTGCGCCGCGGCCCGCGTTGAAGAGCGGATCATCCTCCATCCGTTGAATGGCAGCCTCGACCGCATCCATCGAGGAACCGCCTTTGTCCAGAACGGCCGCAGCCGCATGCAGCGCCTGATCGATTGCGGCACGATACGCAGCTTCGGTCTTGGCGTCCATCGAATTGCGCTCGATGACACCTGCCCCGCCATGCAGCACGACTGCCCAGGTGTGAGGCTTCGTGGCGTCGGCTTGAACCGTATGTTCAGGCATCGAAATGACAAGCACCCATAGCAAGCTGCTTGCGAGAAACAGGCGAAGAGCTTTCGACATTCCAAATCCTCGAGATCTGTAGAGTCGACTCGCGCGGAATCAGTTGGCACCGATCAGTGCATCGTTAGTGCCGGTAAACGACACCGTCTTTCATCACAAACGTGACCTTCTGCACCACGCTGATGTCTTCGAGCGGGTTCCCCGGCACCGCCACCACATCGGCGAAGTAACCGGGCTTCAGCCTACCGATCTGACCCTCCCACCCGAGCAGCTTGGCACCGTTCAGCAAGTCGGATTGAAGTACGGCCAGGGGCGACATCCCATACTGCACCATCAGCACAAATTCCCTACCCTGCGTGCCATGCGGAAACGGACCCACATCCGAACCTACCGCCATCGGGACACCCGCCGCCAGTTGCAATCCGAACTGCTTCGCGTGAAGCGCCTGCATCGCCCGCTCCGCCTCGGCTGCTTCCGGAGAGGACGCATGGTCAGCAAAATATTCGGCAATGGTGAACGTGGGCACGGCATAGATCTGCTTCTGCTTCATGAGCCGCATGGTTTCCGGATCGAGTTGATACGCGTGATCGATCGAGGCGACGCCGGCCTGCGTCGCGTACAGCGCGCCGACGCCGCCGGTGCAATGGACGGCGACCCGCGTGTGCATGCGCGCGGCTTCCTTGACCGCCGTGGCTAGTTCTTCGGCGGTGTACTGATACGAGGTGACCAGGTTACCGTCGACCAGGTGGTCCGCGCCCGTTTCGTAAATCTTGATGAAGTCGGCGCCTTCCTTCAGCTGTTGGCGGATGACTTCGACCAGCTTGGTTGCGCTGTCCGCAAACGTCGCATTGGAGAAGATATGAGCTTCAGGATTGAAGTGAATGGCGTCTTCGTGGCCACCGAGAATGCTGATCGCGTTGCCGCTCATGCGCATCCGCGGCCCGGGGATCAAGCCCGCGTCTATCGCATTGCGCACCGCCGAATCGGCCGAGCCGGCGCCCTCCGTGCCCATGTCCCGCTCCGCTGTGAATCCGGCCATCAGATCGTCTCGCGCAGCCAGCTCGGCGAGGATCGTGCGCTCGGGAACGGACTCTTTGATTGCCTGGAGATCTTCGGCTCCCGGATGAAGAAACAGGTGCACATGCGCATCGATGAGGCCGGGTAACAGAGTGGTGTGACCGAGGTCGAGGATCTCGGCGCCGCCCGGGTGCCTCACTGTGCGGCCAACTTCGATGATCTTTTTTCCTTCGACTAGAACTTCGCCGGGCGCGATCATTTGCCCGGTCTCCACATCGAACAATCGATCCGCGTGCAGGACAATCGCGTGACCCGATGCTGCCGGTGCTGATGACTGGGCGTGAATCACTCCTGTCCATGCGAAAGCAACAACCGCAAACGCAACGGCCCGAATTGTCCGCACCCTTTTCAGCATCTCTGCTATCCCAAGCTGCCATGCTAGCATTGCCCGCCACGACGGGTGGAGGCGACGCAAACCGCCGATTGATCGAAGACCCGCTCGGTTTAGCCGGTTCACTTGGACCATACCGTAAGACTCTCCGGCGTGAAACCATTCTCCTTCAGCAATCTCTCTACACATCTCCATATGAGACTGCGTTCAAGGCAAGGGCCAAGCCGCCCGATGTCTTCGAGGTTGGCCGATTGTGGTACTGAGGAAAATGTTTCGTGACCAGAAATAAGTGGTTCTCCGCAGTAAGAACTGTTTTCTTTGTTGCCGCCCTCGCGGTGACCGTCCATCCCGCCCTGGCACGCGATCGCTGGACCACCCAGCAGGCCAACACCTGGTATGACAAGCAGCCGTGGCCGGTCGGCAGTAACTACATTCCTGCAACTGCGATCAACGAACTTGAGATGTGGCAGAAGGATTCCTTCGACCCGCAGCGCATCGATCTGGAACTCGGGTGGGCCGAGCAGCTGGGCATGAATACCATGCGCGTCTTCCTCCACGACCTGCTGTACGAGCAGGATCGCAAGGGCTTTGAATCTCGCATAGATACGTTCCTGACCATTGCCCAGAAGCATCACATCCGCCCGGTGTTTGTGATCTTCGATTCGTGCTGGGATCCCTTTCCGAAGCTCGGCATGCAGCATCCGCCCACTCCCGGCATTCACAACTCGGGCTGGGTGCAGAGTCCCGGTGCAGCCGCCCTTGAAGACGCTTCGCAGCAGCCACGCTTAGAGGCTTACGTCAAAGGCATTATCGGAAACTTCGCCCGCGACCAGCGAATTCTGGCTTGGGATCTCTGGAATGAACCGGATAACGACAACGGTGGCGCAACCGGTGCCTATGGACGATTTGACCCCAAGAATAAGGCCGAGATCATCGCCCGTCTGCTGCCCAAGGTGTTCGCGTGGGCCCGATCGGTCAATCCTTCTCAGCCGCTCACAGCAGGCATATGGACCGGAGACTGGTCTTCGCAAGACACACTGAGTCCGGTCGCTCGCATCGAGGTCGACGAATCGGACGTGATCTCGTTCCACAACTACAGTTGGCCGGAAGAGTTCGAGCAGAAGGTGCAGTGGCTGCAGCGCTATCACCGTCCGCTCATCTGCACCGAATACATGGCTCGTGGCGCGGGCAGCACCTTCGACACTATTCTGCCGTTAGCCCAGAAGTATCACGTCGCCGCGATCAACTGGGGGCTAGTCGCCGGTAAGACGCAGACCTATTTGCCCTGGGACTCCTGGCAGCACCCTTATGTCCTCGACAAGCCGACGGTGTGGTTCCACGAAGTATTTCGCAATGACGGTCAGCCTTACCGGCAACGCGAGGTGGACCTCATTCGCAGCCTGACGCACGCGTCGACCGCGGTCGCAGCGCAGTAGCAGGAGTTGACGATGCAGGAGTCTGCCGCTTAGCGTGGATACAGATTCCATGTTTGCGAAAATCCACCCTTCGGCGAAGGCGCATGGGTACACAAGTTGCAGGGCGATCCGAATCCGCCCTGCGGCCGCCGTGCTCCTCGCGGCTTTCTTTGCGTCGCCTATAGTTGCGCAAAACGTATCCGTCGAAGATCTCTTTCGCGCGGGTGCCGCGGCTATGCATGAGGGCCGCTATCCTGAGGCGGAGACGAAGTTCCGCGCGGTGATTGCAGCGTCCCCTGACATGGCTGAAGCCCACCTCGACCTCGGCCTGGCTCTTATGCGCGAAGGAAGAATTGCAGACGCTTCGGTCGAGATCGAGGACGCCGTTCGGCTCAACCCCGAAGCTCCGGGCGGCCACATGTTTCTGGGCATCTGCGATTACCAGATGCATCGGCTTGAACCGGCACGCGTCGCGCTCCTCAAGGAAGTGGAACTCGACGGCACGAATCCCACCGCGCTGATGTGGTTGGGCGTTGTGGAGCTCGCCACGGGGCATCCGGAACAGGCCACCGCACCGCTCGACAAAGCGGCAGAACTCTCTCCGAAGGACTTGACCATACTCGATTACCGCGGGCAAGCTCACAACCAGGTGGCTAAGAACAGCTTCTCGCGGATGTACCTCCTCGACCCGAATTCATGGCACGTGCATCGCCTGCAGGCACAGCTCTATGCAGACGATGACCGCCACAAAGAAGCGATCGTCGAATATCAGAGTGCTATCCGGAGCGAACCCCGCAACGCAGATCTCTATGAGGGACTCGGCGAAGAGTACCGGAAGACTAGTCAACTCGGCCTGGCCCACGAAGCCTACGCGAAGGAGCTGGAGCTGAATCCCGGCAATGGCGTAGCCATGTATAACCTGGGCATGATCGACGTCGAGCAGGACAATGCGAAAGACGGCGTTCCGTTGCTCGAAAAGGTGGTGCAGTTCTATGCCGATGCGCCCGTCGCCAAGTATTACTTGGGACGCGGCCTGGCCCAGCTTGGCCGCAACGAAGAGGCAATCAGCGCGTTGCAGGACGCGGCCAAAGACGAGTCTTCCGGTGAGGTTGCCAAGCGATCCTGGTACGAACTGTCGCACCTCTATCGCGCGATGAAGCGACCGACCGAATCGCAGGAAGCACTCAGCCACTATCTCAAGTTGAAGGCCCAGTTGGATGAACAGAGCGCGCGTAAGGTGAAGGACTTCCAAAAACTGAACGCGGCTACGTTGAACGAGAGTGCACCCCCGGCGAATCCCCAGCCTTAACTTCTGCCCCTCATTGCGTTCTGGGGTCTGAGGTCGGAACGGGTGGCTGCTCGGTAGTCTGGAGCACGAAGCCTTTGCGCTCTTTCACATGCTTCTGCTCAATCTCGGTTGCCGTCGATAGCTCAGTCTCCGCTTGCTCCTTCTTCCCCAGTCGCGCCAGCGCCATTCCGTAATAGTGATGAGCCGTTCCGTACTCGGGCGCATAGAGCACAGCGGATTTCAGATACGTCTCGGCCTGAACGTAATCCTTCGCACGGAAGCTGATAATTCCCATTCCCGTGAGTGCGCCCGGATGGTTTGGGTTACGGGCTAAAGCTTTGCCAAACCAGAGAGCCGCCTGCGAGTCGTTCTGGGTCTCGAGATCGATCTGGCCTAACTCGTAATACGATTCCGTCTGCGCCGGCTGAAGTTCGATAGAACGTTGCAGCTCCGCCTTGGACTCGTCGTTCCGCGTCAGCATGTGAAGCAGTTTGCCCAGTCCATAGTGCGCGCTTGCGTCTGCAGGCCTGGCGGCGAGATAGGCGCGCAGGTCACGCTCGGCTTCCACTGTTTTTTGCTCATCGACCTCAACGCGGGCGAGAGCATACGTTGTCGACGGATCGTCGGGGCGAATGGCTAGAGACTGCTTCAACGCGTCCTCCGCGTCTTTGTACAGACGCAGAGACTCGGCTTGGATGCCGAAGTCTACGAGCAGCGAAGGGTCGTCCGGCACCCACTTGCGTGCACGCACCAGGTACACCAGCGCGCCATCCTGATCGCCGCTCTTTCGAGCTGACAGTGCGAGAGCGACCGCAGCCCGCACCTCACCTTCGCGGGCCTGAGAGTTCGTGGGCGCGGCTTGCAGCACGCTTTCAAACGATGCGAGCGCGTCCTGGTTTAGGCCAAGATTGATTTGAGTCAATCCCAATTGAAGATGGGCATCGGTCGATGCGGGCTGGAGCGAGAGTACGCGTTCGAACGCTTTCTGCGCGTCGAAACCGCGCCCTTGCCCGGCGCGAATTTTCCCCATCACCAACAGCGCTTTGGGGTCGTCAGGGTTACGAGTAAGGACCGACTGCATGAGTGCTTCGGCTTCACTTACGTGATGCGATGCCAGGAGCGACTCGGCGCGTTGGTAAACAGTTGGTTGAGAGGAGTGAACCGGATCGGCGTGACACTCTGGTACATTGCCTGACGCCAGAATGGCGAGGCCAAGAACCGAGCTAAGTACCGGAAATGCGCGTGTCATCAAAGAAAAGATAGCAGAAGGAAGGAAGCCTTCCTTCTGCTACTGGGAGGAGTGTTAGCCGTGGTACCGCCGTCACTCGAAAGTTAAAAGGTGATTCGTCCGGTGAACTGGACTTCTCTGTGGCCATCCGTTGGTCCGCCGATCACTGACCTCGGTACACCGAAGTCATTGTTGTACGGCTGCGTGTCCGGGGTGGCGAAGTTATGACGATTGAACGCATCCAGCAACTCAGCCTTGAGTTGGAAGTTGAAGCGCTCCGTGATACGCGTGTTCTTGATGATGCTGAAGTCCTCGTTCTTAAAGGCGAAATTGCGCACTTCGCCCGTGACGCGAGGAACGTTGCCCAGGCTGAACGGACCACCATTGCGATTCGATGGAGCGTTCTGGCTGTAGAGTGCTGGACTTACCTGGAGCGCTGCGTAGTCAGGATTGTCCTTGCGCAACAGGCCGTTGAACAGACTGTCAACGCGAGGATCTGGTCCCTGCCGATTGACTCCTTGCGCGTTCAGGATATCGAGCGCATGGAAGTTACCGTGATGCAGATGGCTGGATAGGCTGGTGCCTGGGATCCGGCTAAAGGAGATGCAGTTATCCCATCCCGGAATTCCGTCAGCGCAGCCGAAGGAAATAGGCTCGCCGCTCTGGTAGCGATGAACCCCGCCAATTTGCCAGCCGCCCACTACGCGGTCAAGCAGATGTCCCTGACTGAGGAAGCGATGGTTGCGGCCGAACGGCAATTCGTAAATGTAACTAAGAACGAATGTATTCGGGATGTCCTGGATTGAAAGTGCCTTCGCGTTCCGATGATCAAAGGGATCCTGCTCCTGGTTCACGCCACCGGTGATTCCCGGCAGAGCCGAATCGGCATCCGTCAGGTCCTTCGACCACGTGTAAGAGGCTTGCATGTTGAGCCCTGAAGTAAAGCGACGCTCCAGGGTTACGACCATTGCGTCGTAGCTGGAATGACCTACGTTCTGCAGGCAGCAGTCCGTCGCGATGAACCCATACTGGGGGAACGGCCGCAAAGCCTGCTGGACCTGGCCGTTGAACCCCGCATAGGGAGCAGCGATTCCTGCTGCCGCCAGATCGTGCTGGGTGAGTTGATCACCGCGGGCGAAATTTGACCGGTCGATGTTGTTAATGTTTTCAATACCCGAACGCAGGTTCTGTGCGGCTTGTCCAATGTAACCAATGGTGAAGATCAGGTCCTTCGCAACTTCCTGCTGCACCTGAAGATTCCACTGGTTGACCATCGCCGGACGCCCGTATTTGGGAGCGATGTAGGATCCGCCCACAGACTGGGGCGCGTTCGCGTTGCCGCTGTCGAGCTGACCAGGGTCTAGATTGGGTGGCGGCGTGTATCGGGGGAATCCGCTGTCGATGTTGAAGGCCGGATTGAAGCCGTCAGAGCCAAAGCTCGGATTGGCCGAATAACCCGTGACCATCGAGCCGCCAAAGTCCGCGTACTGCAGCGGGCCGTAGAGAATCGAATATCCGCCGCGAAGCACGGTCTTGTTATGGAACTGCGCCGGCGAGTAGGCAAAGCCGATGCGAGGAGCAATGTCCTTGAACCAGGTATCCGCCCACCGCGAATTGCAGTTGCAGGTCGGTCCAAAGACCAGGGCTCCGGGCCTGCCACTATGCGGATCGATGGCAGTCAGGCTGAAGTTCGACGTGAGGTTCTTCGCTTCACGGCGAGGCTGGTCGACGTCATAGCGAATGCCTAGGTTGACGGTCAGTTGCGGGGTCAGCTTGAGATCGTCCTGCGCAAAACCCGCCCAGTAATTCGAAATCCAGCGGGGCTGATGCAGACGGACACTCAGGTTTGCGTTGTCCACCTGGCCCAGCAACAGACTGGCCAGACCATTGCCGGTGCCCGAGTTGAAGTTACCGTTGTCGCTGGCATTGGTTTGATTGCCGCTGAAGTTGAACGTTCCGGCTTCGTTGTCAAAGGCCAGATTTGAGTACTGCTGATAACGGTAATCAAATCCGAACTTGAAGCTGTGCCGGCCTCTTTGCCAGCTCACGCTGTCAGTAAAGCGAATGCCGTTGTCGACGTTGTCGTCCGCCTGCGCTTTGCTGAGCTGCGGAATTCCTTCAGCATTTGGGTTGATGACTGGGAAGTTGTTGTAGTTGATATTGCCGATTCCCAGTTGCGCGGCATAGTTCGTGCTGCCTTGCGATCCGGCATGGAAGTTTTTCGAGTTGCTGCGATTGGTGCCCAGCAGCGCGTGATTGAGAAGCGATGGCGAGATGACAAAATCCCAACCGGTGCGGAAGAAGTGGGTGAGGAAATCCTGGTTCCACTGCTGCGGCTCGACCGGATCGGGGAACGTACGCGGCGCCTTCAGGCTGGTATTTTCGCGGGCGCTGTAGGTGCCCCACAGCTTGTTCCGCGCCGAAATGTTCTGGTCGATGCGGACGGTGTAGGTGGTGTTGTAGATCGGGTAGGGCTGGCCGTTGATGTAGTTATTCTGCAGATTGCTGTTCTGAGGAACCGGATAATACTTCAGCGCATTTTGAGCGACCTGGCTGAACCGCCCCTGCGGAATGATGTTTCCCGGGAAAGCACTGCGGCAACGTACAGTCAGAGTTCCGCCGGCGGGATTCGGTACAACGACGGTCTTTTGTGTCAGCGGATCAAAGATCTGGCCGTTGAAGAGTGGCGTCCCATCGCAGGGATTGATTTGACCGGTAGGTCCCTGTAAGCGATCAGAGAAGTTGCCTCCGCGTTCGGCTACTGTCGGGACGGTGGTTGATGTTCCGCCGCCGATGTTCTGCCGGTACTGCTCCCAGGAGAAGAAGCCGAAGGTGCGGTCTTTTGCGTTGTAGATGTGAGGAATGCTGAGCGGTCCGCCAATGGTGCCGCCGAAATCGTTCTTCTTATCGGAGCCACGCTCGTAGCGTGCGCGGCAAGCGGAATCTCCCGGCTGGCAATAGATGTACTTGTTACCGGCGTTGAACCAGTCGTTCGCGTCCAGCACTTCGTTGCGGAAGATCTCATACGCCGCGCCGTGGTACTCGTTGGTTCCGGACTTGGTGACGAAGTTCTCGATACCACCAGTGGTCCGACCGAACTCTGCGGAGGGGGTTGAAGTTGTTACTTTGAATTCGGAGATTGCTTCGACTGAGGGTGCTTCTTCGTCGAAGGACGATCCATTTTCAGAGCGGGTCTGGCTGAGTCCATCGATGAGGACCTCATTGCCGAAGTTCTGACCGCCGCCGATTTTGGAGATGAAGATACCATTCGTGCTGTTCCCTGAGCCGGGACCGACCGTTCCTGGGATCAGGAAGACAAATGCTTCCGGCGAGCGCAAGTTGCCTACGCCGCCCAGAGCAAGCGGTAACTCCAACACCTGACGTGTCGTGACAACTCCGCCGACATCGGAAGATTCGGTCTGAATGGTTGGCGCGTTGGCATCGACGGTTACGGTTTCGTTCGCTCCGCCGATATCCAGGTGTACGTCGAAGGCCGTCACGTTGCCGACCTGCACTTCGACGCCCTTACTTACAGATTGCTTGAAACCCGGAGCGGTTACGCTCACTGTGTATCGACCTAGCTCGATCGATGGAAAACGGAAGTAGCCATTGCCCGTAGAAGTCGCGTTGTAAACCGTGCCTTTAGACTCATTCGTCGCAGTGATCTGCGCATTGGGCACTACCGATCCCGAACTATCCAGCACGCTGCCGGCAAGCTCGCCCTGCGTGGTTTGCGCATGGCTTAAGCTCACAGCAAAAAACAAAAGTAGAAAGGCAGTCGCCACCCGACTTGCCCATCGATTGATCTGCACCATCAGTCCTCCAAAAACCTCTTTCCGCTTCGCTTGCGCGAGGCCCGGATCGAGGCGTCAAAAAACACTTGAAATCAGAATCTGTGAGTCGCTGGAACGACTTTAGGCCGGCGGAGTTCTTATCGTCGCCGGAATGTAATCGATTTCAGTACACACTCGCAGTATATTGTTCAGCCGAAGTGAGGCTACTCATCTAACGCGTCGCGCGCATGAGTCAGGGCAACCACCGGTTGCTAGTTCATGTGAACCAGATAGCGCTAAAGGTAAGGCCGAAACCTACGAGAGCTCCAGCAAGCCTTGCTGGATTGCCGTCGTCACCGCTTCCGTGCGATCCGCGACTTCCAGCTTTTCGATGATGTTATTTACGTGGTTGCGGGCGGTGTTTGCGGCGATGTCCAGCGCAATGCCAATCTGCTTATTGGTCAGACCTTTGGCCAGCATCTCGAGAATTTCCAGTTCGCGAGCGGTCAGATTGGCGCGCGACATCCGCTGCGCCAGGCGCGAAGCGATGCGCGGCGGAAATTGACGCTTTCCATCGGCCACGGCGTGGATTGCATCGATCATCTCTTCCTGGGTCGTGCTCTTGAGCAGATATCCATGCGCTCCGGCCTGCACCGCGCGATAGATGTCTTCGTCGGTTTCCAGATTGGTGAGGATGATGGTGCGCGGCGCCGCCGGCAGATTCTTCATCGCCTGCAGCGTCTCAATGCCGTTCATGCCCGGCATGCGCAGGTCCAGCAACACCACCTCCGGGGCCTCGCGCTCGATCAGAACCAGCGCTTCCTTACCGTTGTATGCCGCCCCTACGACCAGCAGGCTTTCCTGAGTGCCCAACATGCTGGAAAGACCGGCCCGCACCACGGGATGATCATCAACGATAAGAATACGTATCTTCCTCTTCGGCTCGATTGCCATTCGAAACTCCAGTCTTGCTAAATCGTCCTAGATATTCTCGCGTCTTCAGCAACGCGGATCGCCTTGGGATCGGCGCAGAAACCTTGATGATCGTGCCTGATCCGGGCTGGCTAGTGATCTCAAAGGTAGCGGAAATCGCCTCCGCCCGTTTCCGCATGCCGCCTAAACCGAATCCCCTGAGTTCCGCTTCGGGAATGAAGCCTGTCCCGTTGTCTTCAACGATCAATCGAACCATGGGCCCGTAGTCGACCCGAATTCGTAACAGTGTTGGCGCTCCATGCCGAAGCGCGTTGGCGATGGCTTCCTGCCCGATGCGGAACAAGGCGTCCTTGGTCGGGTATGGCAAGGCACTCTCTTCTGTCGGAGTTTCGAGCAGAACCCGCACGGAACCGTGTTCCACCATGCGCCGTGCAAACGATTCAAGCGCGGTGTGCAGGCCTTCCGATTCGAGAAACTCGCGGCGGAGCGTCTGCAGGCTTCGTCTGGCCTCCTCGTGGCTGTGACGAACCAGGTCGCAGGCGAGATCCAGTTGCATCTTTACGCCGGGCATGCTTCCAGTCACGCCATTGCTGATGGCCTGCAACTGAAAGCCGATGCCCACAAAGCTCTGGGCCAGCGAGTCGTGCATCTCGTGCGCGATGCGTTCCCGTTCATCGAGAACCGCGTGCAGGCGCCAATGCTCCACCCGGATATAAAGCAGGTACGCGAGTAACAGCAAGACGACCAACACCAGGGCCAACAAGGCCAGATTTCTTGTGCTCCACCAGGGCGGTCCGGCGAGGATCTCGATGTCGTCCGTCGAAGGCACGAGCAGCACGAAGGGATTGAGATTGCGGGTGTAGCTAGCATCGACGACGCAAATGCCACGCAGACGGATATGGCTTTGGCGACTCAGTTTGCGAAGGTTCGCACTCTCGCGGCTGTTGTTCGCAATGGCTCGAAAGGATTGATTATTGGCGGTCAAGTCGAGGACTACGGTGTTGTCCGCTCCCGTGGTTCGCGATGTGAGGAATCCTTCAACCTCGATAAACATCGCGTCGAAAGCGCCCGTCGCAGCCTGGCTCGCCGTGACTGAGATAGGCGGCGCCGGAGTTCGGGCCCAGAGAAGCCGGATGTCGGCGTTTTGAAGAGCGAGGCTGAAATCGTGGTTTTGGACCGCACCATGCACTTCCACCTCGTCACCCAACTTTAGATCGGGCTGCGACCTGGCAAACACAGCCGCCCCTCCCGTCGCGTCCTGCACATAGAGCCGCGGCGAGGTGAGCACAACTGTTCCGCGGATTGTCGCCATGCGAGCGGGAGTTCGAATCAGCCGCAGGCTGGCGATGCTCTCGACCACCGCACGCCGATTCGGATACCCGCCTTCCGAGTTCAGGGCGTTCCCATCTCCCTGGTCGCGTTCGATCACTGGTTCGTCGATTGCGTAGCCTAGATTCGAATTGCTGGGGAGAACGTGATCAGGGATAGCCGCGATGTTGTCAGAGGGAGTCAGCTCCTGCACGCTGAAGTTTTTCCATACTCCACCGGAAGAATGGGAACGAAAGCCGACTCTACCGCTCGGCAGACAATACTTGCGCTCTTCCACGCTGATCGATCGTGACTCGCCTGTGAGCTTGTCAACGGCTACCGCGGAGATCCGGCAACCACGCACGGTAGCTTGCAAGTGATACCAGTGGAAGGGTCGGATACCGCCCGGCATAGGTTGCACCGCCAGTTCGATCCAACCATGGAGCGCCATGCCGATGATCAGGTTGCCGTCATTGCGGCGCAAGCCCACGTAATAGCCGCTGTAGGAATCCACACCCTGCTCTTCATCGCTCGAACGCAGAATCACTCCTGCATCGCCTTGCCGCCCCAGAAGCTGGATGTCGGAGCTGACGGTGTAGTCCCTCCACGACGGAGAGCCCGAGATCAGTTTGGCGCCTCGTTCGTCCGACTCGTTACGCATGGCGCCATCTTCGAGTCGCCAGGTCCCTCCGTATGCAGTCCACTCTTCGGAATTCCCTGCACGGAATTGATCATGGTAGGGCAAGCCTCGCGATGCCGACGGCTTCGAACTGAACCAGACCGCGGCCGCCACGGCCACCAGCACCAATGCAAGCGCGGGCCAGAGCCACCTCGCCGCGATCCAAAACCGCGACCTCATCGGCTGGAGCTCCAATCCATGGTCAGCATTCTTTGTACTTCCGGAGTGTTGAGATTTTCGCGGGTCACCAGTTTGGGACTGATCTTTACCAGCGGATCCACCGTCTGGCCGTGTAGCTGAGCAGCAATGGCGGTGACCGCCCGGCTTCCCATCTCGTAGGTGTTCTCGACCAGGATCGAGTCCAGTTCTCCGGTCGCCAGAGGCGGAATCAACTCCTGTTCGCAGGCCACCAGCTTGATCTTCCGCAGCAGGCCACGCTGTTGCAGCGCGATGTACGCCCCGCGGGTTGCGGCCGAGTTCAGCGCAAGAATCGCATCGACTTGGGGGTGATGGTCCAGTACGTCCTCCGCCGTCTCCTGCGCCTCGGCGATGTTGAACCCGCCCGCACGCTCGTCGACGATACGAATTCCGGAATAGCTGGAGGAGAGGCTGGTTTCAAAGGCGCGGGTTCGATCAATGATACCGCTGATGTCCGGGTCGAGTCCCAGCACCGCGACCGTTCCCTTGCCATTCAGAATTTTGCCGATGCGGTCCGCGGCCATCTTGCCCGTCGCGTCTTCGTCATTCAGGATGTAGGAGAGACGTCCGCCCGGAGGGATCGGGAGCGGAGAACTGATGATCACCGTCGGGATGCCACGGGCCACGATCTCTCGAACGGGTACCATCAGTGCCAGCGCCTGATCGGGCGCGAGAATCAGACCTTTAGCGCCGCGGTCGAGGGCACGATCTATGACTGCGATTTGACGCTGTACGTCGTCTTCCCGGGTGGGAGCGTTCCAATAGATCTTGAGCCCTTCTCGCGTCGCAGCAGCCTGCGCTCCTGCATGTTCCGACTCCCACAGTACCAGGGCCGTCGTACGAGGAATGACCGCGATCAGTGGAGGTTCGGTACGCCTGCATCCCGCAGCCAGCAACCACGGCGAAATCAACAGCAGAAATCTTCGTTTTGTCTTCCGCATGGCGCGCCCGAGACCGTGCCCTTCAACTCTGCACCGTCGTTTACAACGAGACACAGCGCTCTCTTGCCGATCGCCGAGACCTTAGGCCATGAAGACTTACTTTCCTTTTCGGGAAGAGGGCACACCCTCGGACTCAACTCTGCGGCTCCACAGAATAGCACTTTCGCGGAGCCGCACGCTGGTGGGACGAGTCCGTTCTCAGCGGTGGCCGGCGCGGTGGAATGTCAGAACCACCACACTGGCATGAGGAAATACGTAGTTGGTTGTGGCTGCCGCCCGAGGGTGGCTCACGCTTACTCCTACGGCGTCAGGATCGGACTCAGTGTTCTGTTCGTAGATGCTGGTTGCGGTGATCGTCTTGGCGACGGCTGCAGGCTCGGGCTGAAACCCCTCAAGAGAAATGGCCGCGCGATAATCACGATCGAGGCTGCGATTCACACAGAACAACACCACGTCGTCCGCGGTAGCTCCCTGCGCCGCAACCACGTCCAGCCAGGGTACGTGCTCGATCTTCGGAATGCGCGTAACGCCGTGATCGACTGAGTACTCGGGACCATCACTGTCGACCGGCAGCAAGTGTGTCGGCGCGCTCTCGGCATAGGACCGCAGCACCCAGTATCCCGGCGCCTCGTAGACCTGCTCCCGCTTCTTCCAGATCCCCGCGAATTCGATAATGCCGGTCATGTCCGAAATGGGAACAATCTCCGCATGATTGAGGATCATGTTCAGAAACCCGCCGGTGCCGATCGCCCCTCCCATGTTGTTGAAGTCGGGAGCATAGTGTCCTCTCGCCTGGCGGTTTGTCACAAACAGCCATTCCGTAAAAGCGATCTTCGCGTCCTTGTGAGCGGAGGCTTGTATCTGCTGCGTCATCTTCTCCAACTGCTTGCCCAGACCGATCGGCAACGCAAACGTGGACAGGGCTACGAAGTCGTTCGAAGGATTTGCCATCTGCACGTGATCGGTGGTGACGACGAAATGCGTCGACAGGTAGTCAAACGTTCCCGGAGGCGTGGTTAGTTGCACAGCGTTCCACTCCTGATACGAATCCGGGTCCTGTCCCGTGGCGATTAGCCGAGCCTTCGGGTCAACCTTGCGGATCGCCTCGCTGAATTCTCGTGTGCGCTCGCCGATCTGCTCCGTCGCCGGGTAGCCGGCGTTCCAGTTTCCCCAGAGTTCGTTGCCCATCTCCCATAAGAGGCCGCCGTGCTTGTCGCCCCAATGATCGTTAACGTACTTGACCCAGTCCGCGGCTTCCTGCGGCGTGCCCGTACCCAGGTTCAGCGCGATCTGCGGCTCAGCGTGGACCAGTTCACAGAACCGCAGGAATTCGTCGGTGCCGAAGGTGTTGTACTCCGGCATGCTCCAGGCCAGGTTCAGTTCGCTTACGCGTTTGTCGCGCGGGCCGATGCCATCGCGCCAGTGATACCCAGAGGTGAAGTTTCCTCCAAAACGGATCACCGGTGGCTTCAGATCGCGCGCCCTCTCGAGAACATCGGGGTCCATGCCATCCACGTTGTCCGCAGGCATCAACGAAACTTCGTCGATCAGCGCACGCCCATCCTTCTCCAGGCTGATGACGAAGTCGGCGGGCTCCAGGTGGTCGACCTGTCCGGGCTTCAAGTCGAAGTGGAATTTGTAGCGCGTCCATTCGCCGGCAGCCGCGCTCAGCTTCGACTCGGCGAGAACCTGCTTTGGGTCGTTATGCTTTCGGATCGAAACGGACACCTGCTCCGAGCCCGCGAGGTGCTTGATCCAGAGACTACCGTCGTACGCCAGTTCACGATGAACGGGCAAATAAATCCTCTGGCGGATACCTGTTTCCTCCTTGGGCAGCGCCATGATTTCAAGCGACCGAGAGGAGTTGGCTGCATCGCCCCATCGCGGCTCGTAGCGATTTCCCTGGCCACTATCGAGCGGCTCCCAGGGGAGCGGCAGGCCCAGGTCGGAGCCGCGCTCCAGTTCCGGACGCTCATGCACCATGCGGGCAACTACGCCGGCGCTCCAGAGGTTTTCTTCCAGGCTGCCGTTCTCCAGCAACTCCGCCCAAAGACCTCCATAGGTGGAATGCCCGATCGGCTCCAGAAAACTTCCAAACACCGTTTTAGGCAAGGTTGCTGCAGCGGGGTGATCGGCGTGAACACGCAGATGGATCACCGCATCGGACTTACCCGTTGGCGTCTCGTCGACGATTTGTGCGGCTGATACCGATGCTCCCGCTGTCGCGAGCACAGCCCACACAGCAACTCTTGTCCATTGCGCTTTTCCTTGCATGTTCAAACGTGTCCCTCTTCTCCCGTGATGACCAGGCAATCTACTTCTCGGTTGCCGGGGTGCATAGCGGCCCAAGTATAGAAGAGGGGTCGAGCAGGTCGAATCGGTCAGATGAACTAGTTACCGAATCGGATCAGCTGGGGAGAATGAGTTAGCGCGAGCCGTCGATAGGCTCGGAGCATCGACATCAGTCGAGCGGAAGAGGCACCGAGTGAACCTCGTGTTGGTAGCCTTGCTCTGTCGCTGTCAGACGAAGTTCATAACGCTGCGAACGGCGCGGATGAAAGACCAGGGCGGGGCGAAAACACACAATGCAAGTTGCTCCTGCCCTGCGAACGCTCGGGTAGATCAATCCATTCGACTGCCGATCGAGAAGTTCCTTGGCGAGGCGCTGGGAGTTGGCATAGCACTCCGGCACTGGTTCGGGTTGCAGATACTCTGAGAATTCGCCGGCAGGCTCCAGCATGTGAAACTCACCGTCAAAATCCGCCAGCCAGTCGTCGTAGGTGGAGAGATCCTGGTCCGGGCGCTCGCCGGGCAGATCCGGGACAATAATTTCTGAGAGCCGCCTGGCCTTGTGGTAGCTGACCTCAGCGATCGAGGTGTCTAGTTCCTCGGCCGCGTACCAGCCGCCGCGGGTTTCGTCACTGAAGCGCGACCCGGAGCGACTACTGTGGGTGAACGCCGCATTCACGATGTGCGCGTTCGGAATGCCGTAGACCAGTTCAAAGACACTGATGCCGCTCAATCCGTGATGCTCTCCCTGCACGCGATCATTGGTCGCGCCATCCAGCAGGGTCAGATCCTCCAGCATCTGCGGGTCGTCCGCCACTTCGGCTAACACCGTTCCAGCCTCGCTGTAGCGAGAAGGAATCAGCCGGTGCATCGCCTCCCCTTGCCACGGTTGAAGCGGAGGAATCAACGGCCACCACGCCAGGAGTCGAGCATGCGGCGGACTTCCACCATGCCGGGTTGGCCCTGCCGGAGCATGTATTCGAGAGGCGATTGCCCTGCGAAGAGCGGCCCGCGATTCCCCAAAACCACCCACTGGTCTGCCCACGGCTGACCGAAGTAGATGTTCAACGCCTTATAGATTCCGACGATCAAAGAGATGCGCGTCAGCTTGTCCTGATCAAGCCGAGTCTTGGCTGGCCTGGTCTTCCACCCATGGAACGTGGACGAAGCCACGCCTCCGAGTAGTCCTCGTTGTTGAACTTCATTCAATCCCCACTTGCGGGCGATGTTCACGAAGGCTTTCACTGCGCTCGGGCTGAGCCGTTCACGTTCTCTGGCATCTGCCAGATCTGGCGCGCGGTCGAAGGAGTATCCAGCAACAATCGGCGTGATAACAGCTGCGGACATTCAGTATCCTCGATTCCGAGATAAATTATCCTCGTATTCGAAATAAGTTGCAACAGAAATGTTGCAGTCTGTCCGGGTCGGCGCCAATCTGAGAAGGACATACAGTGCCAATCCGCTGCTCTATGAGGCCAGAATTGCGGCACTCGCGGCAGGTACTTTGAGTTCGCAGGCACCCTGCCGAAGGGTCACAACTTCCTTCTGGGTGGCCTCCCAATTCCCTTCGGCATCGACATGTGCGCCTCCGAGAGTAACGCCGGACTTGGCATTGAGCGACAGGCCGGTCAGCCGAAGAACCTCGCCTTGCTCTTTGGCGCCTGGAATCTCGACCGACACCACTGCGCCTATTGACGGTTCCTTATTGATGACGCAGACAAATCTTCGGCCCTCGCTGCCTTTTACCGCGTACGCAGCCAGGTTCATGCCGCCTGCTTCGTATTCGGCCTGCACCAGCGCACCATGCCCGATGGAGGCAAAGGCCAACATACCGTAATAGAGGGGTTGGGCAGAGTAGTTCCCTTTCTCATCGTCACCGATCGGCGAATAAGAGCTGATGAACCCGAGTTGATTCACCCCTGTCTCGATATTGACCCCTCCGGCGTTGTGCTCTGCCAGCGTGAAAAGATAATCCAAGCCCCACAGCGAGGCTGCGAAGGTGTCGCTCACACTCGGCTTGCCTCCGCCGAAGCAGGAATTGGTTTCGCAGATTCGGTAAGGAATTTTGGCCTGGTTCCCAGCCGCTCTGCATTCTTCGAGCATGCGGTCCAACTTCACGTCGGCATGCAGCAGCCTCTCCATCGTGCTTGCGGGACTCTGCGGTGGACCCTCGGCATAATAATGATGGGTGAGCATCCTGAGGTCCGCTCCTTCGTCTTTCGCAAATCGAGTTACCCAATCCGTGCGGGTGGCGACATCCGGTCCGGCAAAGGCCAGATGCGGCATCTTCGACCGAAGCGCATCTTTGAATCGACGGTATTCCTTCAGATAATCTTCGTAGCTGTACCCCTTCGGCCGGTGCGCCACGGTTCCTGGGAAGAGATCGGGCTCGTTCCCAATCTCGATGGCCGACAATTTGTCGCCAGTGATCTCAGCGATCGCTTTGGCTTCCTCCATGGCGTTCTCCAGCGTCCCACCGCCGAGATTCAGTCCCCAGATCAGGCACCAGCCCGTAGCATCGAGGAAGCTTGCCAGGTCGCGAATCGAGGCGCGATTGACGACAACCGCGGTGGGCGAGGTGCTGGTGTGGCCGTCAAGTTGATAGCTGGAAAAGTCGGAAGTGTTTCCACCGACGCGAATGACTCCGTGCGCGCCGAGGCTCTTCACATATTGGACATAGCGGGGATTGCTCGCAGACAACAGGCCAGGAGTCGCGACGGACGAGATCTCGTAACCGAGGCCGAGAAAGTCTGGCTCGATCTTCGCCAGCACCTTCTCCGGATCGACTCGCAACGAGATCTGCCGGACTGAGTTTTCGCCGTACGCGCTACCACGGCTCCGCAACAGTTCTCCAGCGGCGACCACTCCGGTTGACTTCAAGAACTTCCGTCTATTCATGCATCCCAACTCTCTCGAACACGAAGCACCGTTATACCTGATGCATTCTCCTGCAGGTCTGGAGAGATGGCCTGCTCTGTATGGGCCTCGTTGGCCAAAGTACCGGAGTATTCTGAAATTCTGTATGCGATTCCTTCCCAGAGTTTTCCTGCTCTTGCTGTCCGCCGCCTTATGTCACGCTCAGGGTCCGTCCAAACCGGTCGCCGATGCAGCCCCACCCGCTGGCGGGACCTTGGCGGACGCGCAGGAGATGCTAGAGCACGGACAGCCGCAGCAAGCCATCGCTGCGCTGCAGAAGATTGCGGAGGCAAACCCGCCGGTCAAGGGTGCACATCGAGAGCTCGCGATCGCTTACTACCGAACTGGCAAGCTGGTGGACGCGGAGCATACCTTCGCGCAAGCGATGGCCGAAGACCCATCCGACATCGAATCCGTGCAGATGCGCGGGTTGACGCTCTATCGCCTGGGTCAGCCGGCCGCTGCGATTCCGTTTCTCGAACGTGTGCGCCAGTGGACACCCAATGCGAATGCGGACGCGAACTATGTCCTCGGCCTCTGCTACATGAATGCGCAACGCTATGAAGACGCACGCAGCGCCTTCGCAGCGCAGTATCGACTGGAGCCCACATCCGCAGGCGCGTATCTGCTGACGGCCCAAGTTTTTCTGGGCGCCAACCTCCCCGAGCTCGCTGCGCAGTTCGCACAGAAGGCTCTCGACACATCCCCCGGGCTTCCGCTTGCCCACTTCCTTCTAGGAGAGGTGCTCCTGTTCCGCTCCGATACCGAACACGCTCGCGCGCAGTTTGAACAGGAGCAGCAAATCAACCCTGGATACGCCGCCGTTTACGACCGACTCGGCGACGTATATACCCGGGCAGGTGAATACCAGAAGGCGCAGGAGTCCTTAACCCGTGCCATCTCAATCGACCAGTCGAGCACGGGACCGTTTATCCAGATGGGCAAAGTCTTCTTGCGCCGCAACGATCCTCAAACCGCCGTCATGTACCTGCAACATGCTTCCAAGATGGACCCGGGCAACTACATCACACATACGTTGCTGAGCCAGGCTTACAAGAGTCTGGGCCGGACCGATGACGCCAGGCGCGAGATGGAACTGGTGGGGAAAATTCATTCCGACACGAGGTTGAAGCTGGAGCCGGTGCAGTAGCTCATCGGCGGTCCGCTCTCCCGTCCCGCAGATAGCGCTGCGGCGATTTCTGCCCGCAATTCTACATCGAGTAGGCGCCTTTCATCGCGAGTCGCAAATAGTTTTCGCGGGGTGAATCAAACTCGATGCACGCGCCCGATTCACGGGCATCTCTGCAGGGGTTTATGCGTCTCCTACTAGGGTCGAGCTACGTTGTATCCGTCCCGGCAAAGCGCAAACCACACAGCCGAGTCTCGCCGCGGATACAGTTGCAAATTTTGGAGGCAGTATGCAAATCAATATGTTCTTCGCGGGAAAGCGTCTCCGCCTTTCCGCAACCCGCCACGCCATCACGCTTGGCGCATTACCGCTACTACTGCTGGGATGCGCGTTCGTCTCCGGATTGCCTGCCCATGCGCAGGCGGTGTACGGGTCTGTGTTCGGCACGGTAACCGACAACACCGGGTCGGTGGTATCGAATGCTACCGTCACGGTGACAGATGTGCCCAAGGCCACCTCAGTAACCGCACAGACTGACGCCAGCGGTGCGTATCGCGTTCAACATCTCATCCCTGACACCTATCGCGTGGAAGTAGAGGCACAAGGTTTCAGCAAGAGCACCACCGACAACGTGGTCGTCTATGCAGATACGGCGCCCAAAGTGGACGTCAAGTTGCAGGTTGGTGCAGTCTCTAACACCGTGACCGTCACCTCGGCCGCGCCCTTGCTTGAGACGGACCGCGCGGAAGTGAGCACGATTCTCAACGCACGCGCTGTTGAGAATCTGCCCAACCTGAACCGTAACTTTACCGCCTTTGAACTGCTCACGCCGGGCACGACTTACATTGGCTGGAACGTCGGCGAAGCAAACAACCCGCAGCGCAGCCAGCAGATCGAGGTGAATGGCCAACTGCCCTTTGCCACCGGCTACGAGTTGGACGGCACCGATAATCAGGATCCGATCATCGGCATCGCCGTGATCAATCCCAATATCGACGCTGTCTCCGAAATGAAGGTGAACTCTCAAAACTACGACGCTGAGTTCGGTAAAGCAGTCGCTGGACTGGTTACTGCACAAACTAAGTCGGGCAGCAATGCTATTCATGGCTCGGCCTTTGAATACCGCCGCTCGGACGCGCAGCAAGCCCGCGATCCCTTCTCTGAATCGACACGCGATCCGCTGACGGGCAGATACATTGCACCTAACCTGCATAACCAGTTCGGCGGATCGGCTGGCGGTCCCGTTCTGAAAGACAAGCTCTTCTTCTTCGGCGACTACCAGGGTCTTCGCGAAAAAACTGGGTCGGCGACCTTAACCACGGTGCCGACGACCCTCGCCCGCACCACCTGCTCCTCGGGCGGTGATTGCAACCTCAGCGAATACCTGCAAGGTGGGCAAGGTCAGATCTTCCGGCCTAACAGTTTGAACGACCAGACCGTCGCGGGCCGAGTGCCGTACGCCGGCAATATCATCCCAGCCGGCGATCTCTCCGCGCCGGCCGTCAATCTGTTTAAAGAATTACCCGATCCGAATGTGCCCGGAGCCGGCATCGTCAACAATTATTCCGCCTCCGGATCCGGTATCTTCGACACGAATCAGTTCGACGCGCGCATCGATGGCCAGACAGGCCAGAAGCTGCACATGTTCGGACGTTACACCTACTTCAGTTCGAATCTATTCGGTGCTCCATGGTTCGGAGCGGCGGGCGGGTCCGGCTTTGGCAGCGGCGGATTTGCGGGAACTGATGATGCGCGCGACCAAAGCGTAGCGGCCGGCGGAGACTACGTGGTTACACCCGCTTGGCTCACTGACTTCCGCTTCGGCTACTATCGCATTCATCTCAACTCGAATGGCCCAAACTACAATCAGCCACTAGGCAACACTCTCGGCATTCCAAACGCCAACGTGGGTGACCTCGCCCTCAATGGTGGCTTACCGCTCTTTCAGATCGATAATGCCAGCAACGGAACCAACGGAGGCGGTACGCTCCAGTACGGTACCACGTCAGCGCAGTTTCTACAGAACACCAGTCAATACCAGCTCGTGAATAACTGGTCGCATACCCTGGGCAATCACAACATTAAGTTCGGCGTCGATGGCAGATACGGCTTGAACCACCTGGTAGGACTGGATAACAACAATCTGCGCTCCGGTAACTACATCTTTTCTCAGAACCGCACCTCCGGCGTGATCGACCCAGCCACCGGTGCGACCTCAACTGGTCTGGGTTTCGCCACCTTCCTACTCGGCGATGTTACCTCGTTTACGCGCACCCAAACCCAAAACACAAACGCGCAAGAACGCCAGAAGCGCTTCTTCGCCTACGGACAGGATCAATGGCGAATCACCAGCAAACTTACTTTGAATTACGGACTTCGCTGGGAAGTTTACTGGCCCGAGACAGTCAGTGGTAAGGGACAAGGTGGCTTGCTCGACTTATCCACGGGTAACATACGCATCGCGGGATATGGGCCGTACGGCACGAATCTGAACGTACAGAACACCTGGACGAATTTGGCTCCGCGCCTCGGAATCGCCTATCAGGCCACACCGAGCATGGTCGTCCGCGCTGGATTTGGCACGGTCTACGGTCAAGGCTGGTCTGGCGACACATTCGGCGAAGTGCTGACCTTCTCTTATCCGACGCAGGTCTCACAAAACCTCAACCCGCAGTCCAACGCTGCAGCGGTCTTCACTCTTACTCAGGGACCACCGGCGTATACTTTTGCACCTATTCCGGCAAGTGGTAACTACCCGCTGCCCGACGGAATCAGTGTCCCGACGCGTCCACTTACCATGCGTCTGCCTACGCTCGAGGCATGGAATGCTGCGATTCAGCAGGAACTTACTCCCACCATGGCCTTCCAGATTGCCTACGTTGGCAGCGAAGGCTATCACAATATGTTCGATTCTTCTAACCAATACGATCCAAACCAGCAGACTATCGCGGGTTATAACCAGATCAACCCTGCTACCGGTCAGCTGTATACACAGAACGATCGGCGGCCTTTCTACAACGGTGTTGCGCAACAACTCGGAGTAAAATACGGCGCGCCCTTCGGTTGGACACAGGGCATTCGGTATAACGCCAACCAAGCTACCTCAAGTTACAACGCTTTGCAGGTAAGGCTTGATAAACGGTTCTCCGGCGGCTTGCAATTCCTATCGCACTACACCTGGTCGCATGCACTGACGCATGAGTCCTATTACTTCGGAATTGACCCGAAGGTGGGACGCGGCAACAGCTACTACAATCGTCGCCAGGCATTTGTCTTTGCGGGTACATATGATTTCCCGTTTGGCAAAGGCAAGATGTTGGGCGGCAATGCGCACGGGTGGATGAACCAGGCCATCGGCGGATGGGAACTTAACAGCTCCTTGATGTTGCAGGGCGGACTTCCCTTCACTCCGAATTACACCAGTTGCGGAGCCGATCAGGATCTTGGCATCTGCTTTGTGAACAAGACCGGCGCTGGGTTCCACACCCAGTCTGGCTCGTTCGATCCCGTTGCGCACAAGGTCAAGTACTTCACCCCGTCACCCTACGTGCTGCAGTCAACTGGGCCAGAGTCCACCTTCCAAGGCTTTGCTCGCCCCGCGCCTGGCACATTTGGAAACCTCGGACGCGATTCACTCTGGGGGCCCGGATACTTCAACACTGACGCGTCGATCTCGAAGAGCTTCGATTTCACAGAACGTTTGCACTTCCAGTTACGCGCCGAAGCCTTCAACGTCTTCAACCATGCCAATCTCGGTCAGCCTGATTCGTGCGTTGACTGTCAGGACGGGAATGCTGGGACTATCTCGAGCATTGTCGCGTCGCAGGACGGTACCTCTATGCGACGTCTGCAGTTCGCAGCACGCTTCCAGTTCTAACTCACACTCTGGCCGGGCACCGCTGATGCGTTGTCCGGCCAGACACTTCCGTCCTCTGCCGCCAGCAAGTTATAACGCAACACTCCGACTCGAAGGTCTCAACAAGCAGGTGCACGCGGCCACTTGACTAGTTACACGCAAATCGATAGAACATCCTAACGATGCTGGAACGAATTGAGCTAGCCCGTGTATAAGTCAAGCTGGCGCGGCCGTTCAGCTCCGGTTCTATATATCGCTCTGAGTACCTGCCTCCTCATTACTACAGTCTCTCCCGTCGCTACTGCAGCGGAAAGTAGTCCCACGCCTACTGCACCTGAGCTCCGCTTTGACACCACTTCGATTGGACCCAGGCGTTTCATCGCCGCGCACGGCCGCCAGTCCCTGATCTCGGGCTACGCCGATGGCGGGCAGGAAATGTGGGCGTATCCGATACAGATACTCGATGACTATACTGTCGGATTCCGGGCGATCGGTTCTACTTCCGAGATCGATGGGGTGACCCTCCTAAGTCGGATCACTTACGAGCCTTACGACATAGTTCGCACTTATGTAGGAGCAGACTTCGTCGTTCGCGAACGCCTCTTTGCTCTACCGGCTTCACCGACCGTCTTGGTTACATACACAGTTCAGAGTCGCCATCCCGTTGACATACTCGTCCACTTCCATCCTGTCCTGGATCTTATGTGGCCGGCTTCGCTCGGCGGGCAATCGATCGAGTGGAATGCCACTGCCTCGGCCTATCTGATCTCTGAACCTACACACCACTTTGCTGCCTTTATCGGATCTCCGGACATTACTGCACACGACGAGATCGTCAACGCCGCTGAATCATCACAGCCCGACCACCGGCCGGGATTTACCTTGCGTGCCAGCCCCGGGCAAACGGTGAACGTGGTTGCCGGCTTGGTCGATCCGAAGGCACCGCTGGCAGCCTCGATGCTGACGAAGTTGACGGCCAGTTTGCCCGATTTGCTCAGGCAGTCCCGCGATCACTATCGCACGTGGGCGGACGAATCGCTTCAAATTGAGACGCCGAATGCCGCAGTGAACGAGTCCCTTGCATGGTCTGAGATTGCTCTCGACCAGGCCTGGGTTTGTAACTCATATCTAGGTTGCGGCCTGGTCGCGGGATATGGCCCTTCTCGCGGGGTACGGCGGCCGCAGTACGATTGGTTCTTCGCCGGCGACGCACTCGTGGCCATTCAGTCCTTGGTGGACACAGGGCAGTACGAACGCGCGAAGCAGGCCCTCTTATTCATCATCAAGTATCAAGATGCGGGCAGTGGGATGATTTGGCACGAGCTATCTCAAAGCGCGGCACAAGTGGATTGGGCGCACCAATACCCTTACATGTTTGTGCACGTGGACATCACCTTTCAATATCTGGAGGGGCTGGCCCACTACATAGAGACGAGCGGCGATGAGCAGTTTGCAGCAGAACACTGGAATTCCATTCAGGCTGCCTATCGGTTCTGCCATTCTCTTGTAAATACACCTGACGGTCTGCCCCGGATACCTGCGTCTAAAGAAGGTTCGAACGAACAGGACCGCATGAGCGAAGAGTCTGACCTATCTGCGGCATGGGTCGCAGCGTCTACCGCGTACAGCACGCTTGCCAAGCTGACCGGACATCTGCAAGCAGCCGAAGAAGCCCACGCAGCTGCAGATCTCGCACGCAAATCTGCCGCAGGTCGATACTGGGACGAACCGCGCGCATTCTGGATTGATGGTTTCACCGATGACGGGAGAGCGGTCTTCAGTAAGAGCCTGCATGGTAGTGCACTCGTCGCGGACCACATCTTGAGTGCTTCCCAGCGAAACTCTTCGCTCGATCAATTGGCCACATCTGAGTTCCAGACGGATTGGGGTACTCGGAGCACGCCCTCAAGTGCCTCCACTTACAATCCGAATTCCTATGCAAAGGGCAGCGTGTGGGCAATCGGAACGGCTGGTATGGCCACTACGTTTTGGCGGGAGCATCGCCCATCCAGTGCCTTCCCGATGTGGCATACGCTGATTCCGTGGACGTCCCTCGACTCCGGTGGTCACATCAACGAGGTTCTCGCCGGAGACTTCTATCATCCGCAGATTGAATCGGTCCCAGAGCAAACGTGGTCTTCTGCAGGCATTCTCACCGCGGCGGTTCATGGATTACTCGGCCTCGATATAGAGCAGACATCCCAGCGTTTTACCTTCGCGCCGCATCTGCCGGCAGAGTGGGACTGGATCCGGGTCGCTAACATCAAGCTAAGCCACGGCAGCGTGACTCTCTTATTGCGTCGCATCGCCGATGGTCTCGAACTGGAGGCGACCAACAACGGTACTCCCTTCAGCTTGATGTATCAGCCGGAGATTGCGCTCGGGTCTCGACTTACTGGTGCTACGTTGAACGACAGACCACATCCTGTCAAATTGCTGACCCACGATCAGGATCAGCACGCGGATCTGACGTTTACAGTTCCGACAGGAACCACTCATTGTGTTCTTCATTTCAAGGGCGGCGTAGAGATCGTACCCTCGTCGTTTTCGGTCCTGGTGGGTGAGCCGAGCCATGGAGAGAAGGTCATCAGCACCAGATATGACGGATCCGGGTTAACGATCACCGCTGACGTGGACACGTCAAGGGAGAATACGCTCACACTCATGACCGAATGGAGCATCTCAAGCATGGAAGGAGCAACGGTCCGGGCGCGGTCAGAGAACTCATACCAGTTATTACTGAAGTCTGCCCCGGAGCACGAAGCTGATCTCCCCCACTATGAGCGGGTCGTGGTGGTTGTCACCTTCAATGGACAAAGTAAGTGAAAGAGGAAGAGGCCGGGAAGAGAGAACTGCCTAGATGGACGCTTCAAACAAGCAATTTCTTCGCCTGATCGCCGCATTCAAGCTGCTGAAGACGATGCTGCTCATCGTTCTCGGCATAGGGGCGCTCAAGATGATTCATATGGACGCCGCAACCGTTCTCTATCACTGGGTCGAGAGGCTTGGGCTGGATCCGGGGAATCGAATCATCGAACGCGCTTTCGACCAAGCTTCCGACATGACACCGCACAAGATGCAGGCTGTTGGAATCGGAAGCCTCGTCTATGCTGCGTTGTTTCTTGTCGAAGGCACGGGCCTATGGATGGCTAAGCATTGGGCTGAGTGGTTGACCGTGATCATCACGGGGTCGCTAATACCCGTAGAGGTATACGAATTGTTTCGCCACCCGAGTGCGATCAAAGGCCTCCTCTTGGTTGTGAATATCGCAGTCGTCGTCTACCTCATCTATCGGATTCGAATGGAACGCTCAGAACGAAAGGGCAGTTAGCAATGACCTAGATGATCCGGTAAGCTGCCCCGCACTCTGTCGCCATAACCTATTCGAATCAACTTCGCCGATCCTACTTTTGGCGATCAGAAAACGATCTTTCCCCCAAGTTCGATTCTCCGACGGTCGAGCCCCGAAAAAACAGAGTTCGTCTGCAGATTGCCATTGGAGTTATAGAAGTTATTGCCAAAGCTGCCGCCTACCTCAGCAAAGCTGCCACCATCAATATTCACGCCCGGCGTTCCCCGATACTGGTGATTGAGAACGTTGTATGCAGTGGCTCGCAGTTGGAAGGTAAGCCGTTCGCGGATCTTAAGATCTTTCAGCAACGCAAGGTTGGCCGTATTCACTGCTTGCCCACGTTGAAGATTTCTTGCTGCTCCCGCAAAAGGTGTGCCAAAGAACTTCGCCGCAGTCAAGTCATTGACGATCCAGTGCACCTGGTTTCGATTGACCGGGACGTAGGCTCCTGACGGAGAGTTCGGATTGAACTGTGGCGACTGGTAGTAATCGACGAGCCCACAGTCTGCTGCCGTTGGATCGGTGCAGAGCCCGACGGTAGCAAACGGAGCCCTGCGATTCGCCAATATTGGTCTGCAGGTCGAGCCACCTGACACGACCGTTGGATCACAGAGCGACGTATCAAACGGAACGGAAAAGCTGCTGTAATCACTGTGGTAATTCTCGGTGACCGTGTATGGCTGACCGCTCGCGTATCGCCATACAGGATTAACTTGCCAACCGCTCAACAAGCGACCGGTTAAGTCGCTTCTGCCCCGGAACAACGGTATTTCATACACCATGTAGATAGAGCCAAGATGCGGATAATCCAATCCGCTTAGGCTGCGTTCGGCACTTCCGATGTTGAACGGGCTCTGCGAATAGTGCGACGTATTCCCACTCGTGCCTGAACTATAGATCTCGGTCGAGTTATCAAATGTCTTACTGAAGGTGTAGTCTGCGCCCGCTGTGATGCCGTGGAAGCCTTGTATGTTCAACCTGGTTTGTAGTCCGTTGTAGTTAGAGAAGGCGGTGTTCTCAAGCACGACTACATCTGTGAAGTTACAATTCACAAAGCCTGCCGAGAAACCGGGCGCGGCGGGATCGCTGCAGGGGGTTAAACCGGCTGGAATAACATTCTGGAATCCATTCTGGATGAGGGGCCCCAGCGCAGGGTTGCCGATGGTGGACTGGAACAGGTGAACACCATGGTTCCCGAGATAGCGCACCTCGCCCACGATATGGCTGGTGAAAGAAGTTTGAACTCCGAGACTCCACTGCTCCGTATAGGGATTCTCAAGGTTCTTTGTGGTTTGGACCTGGCTGTCAAGCCTGGGGTCTCCGGCAGGAACTTGCCCCGTCACTGCCGCCCGCGCTGTCGCGCCAAGCCCGTCAGGCGCAATGCAGCCAACACATGTCTGCAGCGTCACGGAGTTCACTACCGGCGCATTCTGTGCAATATTGGCGAAGGGATTGTTGAAGGTTGGATCATAGGAGATCCGGAAGCCGCCGCGAATTACAGTGTTTTGCTTTCCTGGCGTCCAGGCAAATCCCACGATCGGGCTCACGTTGTGGTAGACGATTGGCAATGACGGCACAGTGCGGAACTGGATCGGGAGTGCCGAGTTCCAGATTGCTGTCTGCGGGTTCTGCTCGCGCTTGACCGTGGAGGCGTGAAGCCCATTGATCGGCTGGCTCTGAATCTCCCAGCGAATACCGAGACTCAAAGTAAAGTTCGGCAGGGCCTTGTAGTCGTCCTGAAGATAGAGCGCGCCTTGATTGTAAGTAAGGTCATAGACCGGATTCCCTTCCGTGTAGTTGGTCACAGAGGGATTGTTGTTGATGAAGTCCTGGAAGCTTCCAAACGCTAACTGGCCATTCACAAAGGGAATGCCGACATCCGTCTCAGGAAAGTGCGCATACTGGCCGCCAAACTTGAGGAAGTGCCGGCCGGCCTGATACGACGCATTGTCTTGAAACTGCTGGCTTCGCACCGTTCTTCCCTGTGGCCAGAAGCCATTGTTTTCGCCGATGGGCGTTGATTGACCGTCGTTAAAGTTATAACGTTGCGGGCAGCCGGTCAGAGGATCTGACGAGTTGCAGTTAGGAAAGCCACCACCCTCGAAGAAACTCGAGGACTGTGCCCAGCTATAACGTGTTTGATTGAAAAAACGGGCGCTGAATGTGTGAGTCCAGTCGGCACTCACGTAGTGCGTGCGCCCCGGAACATTCACAAAACCACCCGTCACGGCCTCCACAGGTCCAAAGAAATTCAAATCGGAAGAATCTGTCCTCTGATAAATGTACCTACCAAAGATACGATCCTTGCCTGTCAATTGATTATCGATGCGTGCCATGTATTCGTAGTCATTCGCCGGCGAAGACAAGGCGCGGCTGGCCGGAGCAAACTCGATCGGAACTCCATTGATCAGTTGCGTCACGGGGGTTCCAAACGTAAGTGGTCCGCCTTTCACTTGCAAGGGACCAATTGCAGTCAATGCGGCAACTGCTGGATTGCCCGGGAATGCCTGCTGCAGTTGCTTCAGTCCATTTGGAGTGGGCGTTACAAATGGCGCCGAGGACTGGTTAACCCCGCCAGTCCGGGTGTGTTCAAGATTGGCAGAGCCGAAAAACCAGAGCCGGTCGTGCAAGATGGGACCGCCTACCGCGCCTCCCCACCGATTATCGACAAATCGGGGAACCACCGGCGGCGTGCATCCTGTGGAGGCCTTTTGCCCGCCCGTGCACACGTTCGGAACCAGCAGCGGATTCTTGTCCTGGTTGGCGAGCGAGTCGGCCCAGCTGCCGTTATAGAACTCGTAGGCTGCTCCGTGCAGATCATTGGTACCGGCCTTGGTTATGTAGTTCACGATCGATCCGCTATTTCGGCCGTACTCCGCGCTGTCATTGGTGATGATCTGAACTTCAGCCAGGGCATCCTGGTTTCCGAAGAAGAGGCTCGGTCCACCGATGTTGGTGTCGTTGTTATCCTGCCCATCCAGTTGAAAGTTGTTATTCCGGTCCCGTAAGCCGTTGGTTGAGAACTCTGCTCCGTTGCTATTGGTGAATACGTTTCCGCCCGACGGCGCTACCCCGGGCGTGAGCAACGCCACGATGTCGAAGCCGTTGCCGATCGGCAGATTCGTCACCGATTTGGTGTCGAATATCTGGGTTATCTGTACGGGCTCAGTCTGCAACAGTGCGGTTGCTCCCTCCACCGTAACGGTCTCTGAAGAACCGATCGTCAACACCTGCGTGCCAATCGGACTCTGAGTGCCGGCGTTGACTGTCACATCGGTGATCTTTCGACTCGAGAACCCCGACGCGTCAATGGTGACGGTATAACTCCCGATCGGGAGCGTTCGAAGTTCGAAGTCACCGCTCGTGGTCGTCGCCGTCTGGAAACTGGAATTTGTGCCATGCTGAACGACTTTGACACTGGCACCAGGAACCACCGCTCCGCTCGAATCCTGCACCGTGCCTACGATCGAGCCAGTCACAATTCCCTGGGCGTTTGCAATGCAATGGCAGACACAAACAGTGATTGCGACAATGAAGAGAACTCCAGCCAACCGACGAATTCCCATGTAGCCTCCCGACACGCACTCTCATCGAACCGAGTGCATGCCTCAGTCCGAAGTACATCGGAGGCCAGAGTTTGTGACGGAAGGACAGCAGCATGGGATCAAGCGTGGCTTTTATGTTTCGGTCGGGTTACAGCTCTACGTTCTACCTCTGATCGATCTTCCGTTCTGTACCAATGTCCATAGCTCGAGCCCAGACACTACGGGGAACAGGAAGACAGGACAATGTGTGCAGAAGTGGTGACGAAAGGCACGAGTTTCGAGGCGGATGTCATCTATGACACAGCGGGCGCCTGAGTGTGTCGAAATGCTGCTATGAATAGCTGGAGGGGCCGACACTTGGAGACGGCGCGCGACGAAGTTTCCCGGCCTTTCATCCGTCCGCCAAGCCGACCGACGGTGCAATTGTGACGAAGCGCCTTTCTTTCGCGATGAATGGCGCTCGAAGAGTGTCGATCCGCGTACACGCCGCAAAACAGACGCGATGTCCTCCGCCGGTCTGAAGTATTCTGATTAGCACGCTGATTAGCGAGGCGTCGTGGGTCTGTGCCCTGCCACGCACTGAAAAAACGAGGACTGAATCTTAACCGCAGAATGGGAGATCACCTGAGCAAACCGCGACAAACCTTGATGAGCGACCAGCCCGCGTTCATGCGCCCGGTGATCTTTCTGGGAACCTGGATCGGACTTGGAGCACTCTTTGCCCTGCAGGAATATGTGGGAGCACGCTCATGGAACTACCACGTTCGCTTTACGCTCCTCTTACTCGCCTGGGAGGTTCACCTCATCCTATGGGGTCTCATTTGCCAGGTTCTGTGGTGGCGATACCGCGGGGCCATTCAGGCAGCAAATCTCACATCCATTCTCACTCGCTTCTTGCCTGCAAGCATCGTGATCAGCGTTCTTGAAGAAGTAGCCTTTGTTTCCTGTTTTCCCAATCTTCCTCTGAGCCACTCGACCTGGACGTATATTCAGCGGCTCAAGTACTATCTCGACTCTGAAATCGTCAACAACCTGGTTATTTTCTGGGTCGTCTTCCTTCTCTTCCGTGGTGTGGGTTACTACCAGAAGTTCCGAGAGAAGGAGAACACCGAGATGCGTCTCGAAGGGGAGCTGACCAAGGCCCGCTTGCGCGCACTTAGAATGCAGCTTCATCCCCACTTCCTCTTCAATACCATGAACAGTATTTCTTCTCTCATGCGGATCGATGTCGAAGCTGCCGATCGAATGTTGGAACAGATGTGCAGCATGCTGCGTATGACGCTGGATAGAGGCGAGGCGCAGTTCATCAGTTTGAAAGATGAGGTTGAATTCATTCAGCTGTATTTGGCGATCCAGAAGATCCGCTTTCGCGGCGTAGTCCATCACTACATAGCCATCGAACCCGAGGTGCTCGACGCCATGGTGCCCACTCTCATCCTGCAGTCATTGGTTGAGAACGCTTATGTTCACGGTGTGGCCAAGACGGTCGGCGAGGCGTTCCTCGGCATCGAAGCCCAGAAACATGAGGGCAAGTTAAGGATATGCATCCGTAACTCGGGACAGGGCCTGAGTACTACCGGGCATTACGCGGACGGACGGGATCGCCTCGGCGTAGCTAATGTGAAGACACGGTTGGAATTACAGTACGGGACGAACCAGCAGTTTGCTTTGGCCGACTTCCCAGACGGCGAGGTGCATGCCACCTTGCTACTTCCTCTGGAGTTTCCAGTACGGCCGATGGGAGCCTTCGAAGACTATGCAGATCACTATCAAAGCAATCATCGCTGATGATGAAGAGCTGGCCCGGCGTAAATTGCGCCAATTGCTTGAGGACGAGACTGGCATCCAGATCCTGGGCGAGAGTGCCACTGGTCCCGAGACCGTGGATCTGGCCCAGACGGCCAAGCCGGACCTGGTCTTCCTCGACATACAGATGCCAGGTATGGACGGTTTCGAGATCGTGTCGAACCTGGCACTTGGGGATGTAACTCCGCCGCCTCGCATCATCTTCACCACTGCCTACGATCAGTACGCTCTGAGGGCATTTGAAATTGATGCGATCGATTACCTGCTCAAGCCGTTCACCCGCGCGCGCCTGGGCCAGGCGATCCAGCGGGCCAAAGAGCAGATCTACGCTTCGAATGAGCTTGCCGAGAAATCGACCCAGAGCACGGCCGAAAAGAGTCACTTAACCAGGCTGGTGTTCAAATCGAAGGGACGAATTCTGTTCCTTCCGATCACCGACATTCGCTGGATTGGAGCAGAAGAGAACTATGTTCGTATCTGCACCGAGGGCGAGTCTCACCTGCTTCGCGAGACCATGGCGAGATTTGAAAGTCGCCTCGATCCTGATTCATTCATTCGCGTGCATCGCTCAGCGATTGTCAATCTGCAATACGTTCGTGAGATCCGACGCGACAGCCACGATGGCGAATCGTTCGTCCTCATGCAGGACGGGCAGAAGATTCCGCTCAGCCGCGGTTACCGCACCCGAATCGCTCAGTTACTGGCACGCTAGCCGCAACAGAGATCGCGATAGAGTTTCAGGCTCGGTATTGAAGGGCGCCGAGGTGAACTCTATCGCGACTGTGTGCGTTCCGTTGTATGCGAAGCTTCAGTTGGAGACGGTTGAGGATGATGAAGCAGGGGTGTCCAAATAGACTTCTGACATGGGGAAGAACGGCTGCCCGGATCGATCGGCAAACAAGAAGATATCCTTGTGATCGTGCTGCGCCATCCAGGTGTCCACAGCGCTATCGGCTTCCGCCCGTTGAGTCTCAGACAAGAAGGCGCGCATCTTCTTCGTGTCCGACGCGAGCAGCTTCGTTGCTTCTTCCTTCCCCTGCCGGGCAGCGATGGAATACCAGCGGTACGCTGCCGCCTTATCCTGTGGCACCTGTTTGCCATCTCTGGCAAGCACTCCAAGAATCACCGATGACTTCCAGGAACCCGCGGAAGCACTACGCTCAAGCCAGTTCACGGCTTCCTGCTGCTTCTGCGGCAGTTCAGGATGGTTGACCAGCAGCAGCCCCAGTGAATGCATGGCGGGAACATAGCCCTGATCTGCCGAACGACGAAAGTAAGTAGCAGCGAGAGAGTTATCGTGCACGTGAGTCGGTTCGTAAGAGTACAAGGTGCCCATTGCATACTCGCCGCCGGGATCATGATGCCGAGCGGCCTTATCGAACCACTTCTCCGCCGCGGCCAGGTCCCTTTCCGTCCCCATGCCCAACACATAAAGCAGACCGAGAGTGTGTTCCGCGCGGCCGTTTCCCTTCTTAGCCAGAGTACTGACGAGCTCCAGGCCAATGCGAGGATCCTTGGGAACTCCGACGCCCTCAAAATACAGTGTCGCCAAATTCAACTTGGCCGTGGGATATCCGGATGACGCGGCTCGTTCATACCAGCGTGCCGCTTGCACCGGGTCTGCCGGTACTCCAATACCGAATCGATAGAAATAACCTAACTGCACCTGGGCCTCAGGATTTCCTTGGTCGGCCGCTTTCTTGTACCAATAGGCCGACTGCACATAATCACGCGCCACTCCTCTGCCCGCATAGTAATCTCCCGCGAGTTGAAGTTCGTCTTTGAGGTGGCCTTGTGCCGCTTGTGTTGTCACCTTCTCTATGCGCATAGGCTCGACTAGCGAGTTATCAATGGACTGTTCGCCCCAGCTCGCGACAGCATACCCAAGGACGAGCAGAGCTGCCGCGCCACATAATCTCCTTCGTTGTCCCCGCATCATGAACCCCCGCCTGTGATCTCACGTGCTCGTGCAGACCATGATCACTCGGGTGAATGTCGGCTCAGGCATGGTTGGTCCCATGCTGGCGAGGTTTTCTCAACGCATCTCGATCTCCTGACCCTGAAAGTTACAGTTCGTCACAAATACAGGTATTTTCGCCCACACCTTGCAGGGGGTGTACGCCACTTCAACTGTTGTTGGGAAGCGCAGAGTGACGGGTCGCTCAGACGAGTAGCGTTCAAGGGGTGGAGCGTTTGCCGTTGCAACGCAAAAGCCTTCCGTGGGTCTCCGCTCACCGTGCAGTGACAGGACCGCTGCGGCCAATCCAGGGGAAGCCATGATTCAAGGTTGCTCGGTGGGAGCCGCAGAAGAGCGGCTCCGCACATCGCGCACACCAATTTGGCTCACCGGAGACCAGAGACACGAGCATAGTCGGTCAGCGTTCCGCGACCGGCTCGAGCTAAGACTAACTTCGACTAAATGTGCTTCAGTACTTTTCCGCTGCTGGCATCTACAAATGCGGTGTAGCCGGACTGCTTGTTGCCCCAGACGAGAAACCAGACTGGCCGTTGCAACTTGTAGGTATTGTCGACCTCTAAAGCGGAGATTGCCTTGCCCGGATTTTTCTTCAGCCAGTCCGCCGCCGCGTCTGCTGCAGCCTTGTACGCGACATCGGAATCTACTTCAAACAAAGAAAGGTCCAGCGGCATAGTATCTCGCGTTGCGCCGGCCCACGGCATCTTCAGGCCAGCCGACACGCCCTTGTGGATCGCGGGCGGTAGTGACGCGATCGAGTAAGAGTAAGCCCTGTACTGGTGAAGACTCGGCGACGCGAACAGCGCCTCCCACATGGCGGCCTTGCCTGCTTCATTCTTGAAGTTCGGTACTTCCTTTGCCGTCACTCGAAGCACCACCACGTCCGGAGCCCAGCTACGAGCCGCCGTGTACATGGGCCAGAACGCCGTCTTTGCAGCCACGACCTCCGGAGCACCCACGGGTTCAGATACCACTTTCGGTACGTTGCTCATTGAAGGCTTTGGACCGGTTTGGGCGCAGCCCGCGAGCAGCAGTGTCACCAGCGACGCTACAGCTGCCGCATAGGTTTTGAGCGAAGTGCTCATAAGAGTCCTCCAGTTACCGCGATGTAACTAGGGTCCGCTTATGTTTGATCTTAGGCTGTGATCGCAATCACCTCTATTCGTCGGCAACCACCTGCGGAGCACCCATAATTGCCCTTTTAACCTCCTGAACCTTGATCCATTTTCTGCGTGCGGGTTCACTGCCCGGCGGAACTTGCGGGGCGCGCGCAGTCCGTCACTCCCTTTAAGTGTGCCCTCGGAAACACCTGGCCCTGTTGAATCTGTTCAATGGGCTGAATTGCAGTTGCCAGCCGATTCGCAGTCTTGTTCTTCTTAGCTCGCTTCTGTAACAGACAACTCTGCGCCAAAGAGGACCCGTCCGTAGTGCGAGCTCACGTGGCAGCTTCAAATCTGCCGGCATCCCGCATGCGATTTTCCGAATGCATTGATCTGCCACGCTTCATCGGCGGAAGACAGAGGCTCACCTGAAAGGGGTGTCCTTACCCCTGTCCGCGGAGTTGACCTAAGGAGCAGCACGCAATGGCGTTGATCACCGGTTTCACTCTCACGTTGTTAGCCGGCATCACCATGGGCTTTTCCATGTGGCCCATCAAGTGGGCACGAGTATGGAAGTGGGAAAACTTCTGGTTTGTATATGCCATAGCTTCGCTCATCATCGCGCCTTCGATCCTTGCTTTTTCTCTTCTGCCGCATCTGGCAGCGGTATACGCATCGCTCACACCGCGAGAGATCCTATTGCCCTTTTGCTTTGGAATCGGCTGGGGCTTTGCCCAGCTCGGGGCAGGTGTCTGCGTCCATCGACTTGGTTTTGCCGTCTCAGGAGCTGTGCTGAATGGCGTCGGAGCGGCCGTTGGCACACTCGTCCCGCTGATTGTTCTGCACCGCGAACTGCTCTTTGAGAAAAGCGGGATCTATCTACTGTTAGCCATGGCGTGTTCTGTTGCCGGTGTGGCACTTTGCGGCTGGGGCGGGTATCGCCGTGAGCAGTTAGCCAAGAGCCAGGGCCGCGGCGCCGGATTCTCGTCTGTCGAGAGTGCGATGGCCCAGACCGGCTCCTCGCGCAAAGAATATATCGCGAACCTCGCCATCGCGTTCGGCGCGGGCGTGCTGTCCGCATTGCTCAATATTGCTCTGGCTTATAGCAGCGGCATCATGGACAAGGTCCGGGCTCAGGGGGGCGCAGCGTCCTGGGCTCCCTTTGCTGTGTGGCCGATCGCGCTCGTTGGTGGATCTCTCGTGAACTTGTCGTACAGTGTCTACCTGCTCTATAAAAACCGGAGCTGGGGCAATTTCTCGATGAGACCACGCGAGGCCGGCTATCCTGTTCTCGCAGGTCTGATGTGGATGGGTGCGATCGCTCTCTACAGCAGCGCCACCACGTATCTGGGGACGCTCGGCATCTCGATCGGCTTTGCCTTATTCACGATCACCATGATCTTGAGCGGTCAATTAGCCGCGGTGGCGACAGGCGAATGGCAATTCATGGAGAGAAGCATCTACCGCTCCTTCTTCGCCGGCATCGGATTCCTCGTTCTGGCGGTGCTTACGATCGGCGCTGCTAACTACTTTCAGCCTTGATGAATCGCCGGCAGTTGCACGGCGAGAGCCGAGTTGATCCACTCCTGTACACGCAACGATCCGCGTCGGCGCGACTGGCGTGACGACGGCGAATGCTTGGTAGCAGCGTAGTCGCCGGGACATACAAGGTTTTCAAACAGTCGATTGCAACCTTGAAGCCCGCGACCACCGCTGCCAAGTATTCCATCTAGCTGTGGTCGCTGACCTCTCGCGCGTTGTTTCGCCCGAATGACGAGGCAAATTATTCCCGCTTAGCCTCATCCGCATCTTCCGCCAGGTCACGCATCAGGCTGAAGAACGCTGGGGATTGACCGATGAAGAGCCCCATCGCTGAAAGGAAGTTGAGTACTCCCATCGCAATTCCTTTGGTTTCGGTGGGACGTATTACGGAGCAGCGCGGAAGCTTGCGGCTTATGAACGGGCATGGCTCGGGCATGATCAAATTCGTTTGGAAACGCGAGCCACCAAATGGTGGAGAATTCAGATCTGGGAAAGACACCTCTACGCCGGTCATTGGGTCGGTCGCAGTCAGAGGAGGCGCATTCCCTGCCTTGTCTGCCCAGGTCTGGAAGTGCATTGTCTCCGTTGGGCCGATGCTGATCAGAATTCGTAGCACCTCCACGCTCGTGGCTCTTTGGGCCATTGCGGGATAGAGGCTATTGCCGCCTTGTTCAATGGTGGGCATGTGGAAGCCGGCGGTATTTGCAATGGCCTGCAGAAAGTTCGCATCCATGGTGTCGGCGTCGGTCCTGGGAATCGCCGGATGCTTTCCGACAGCCAAACTTGGCACCGCCTGACGAAAGACGAAGGTCGGGTCCAGGTCTGGGTTATGGTCGCTGCTGCGGTAGCGCGTCCACCAGCTCGTATCGAGCGTGAGCTCCATCAAGTTGGTCAGTCGTCGCTTTCCGCTCGATCCCGTTGCTGTACTCCCCTCGAGAGTGCGAAATTCCTCAAGACTGACTGGCTCGGCGCCTTTCCACTTCAAGTAGGCGTTGAGGAAGTCCTGGTGGGTAAACTCGTCGTCAGTATTGTCGTGTACATACTGCGCCATGTCAGCGTCGAGAACTGAAAGAGCAGCCGTAAAAGCAGGGTTCCCGGTGCCGCCTGGAACTTCTTTATTCGGAATGCCGCAAAGTTCGTTGTACTGCACCCAGAAGTCCGTCTCGAGTATCTCCGCCGCCGCTGCGAAACGAAGTAGCGCCGCATCCCCACGAGTCAGTCCGCCGTGTTCTTCATGTTCTTCGCGTCCGTCGTCTGCGAATAACGACGTGCAGTTGGTCATCAACGCGCCTGCTGTTGCTGCGCCTGCTGCAGTCAATCCGTTGGTCAAAAACGAACGGCGGTTGATTGCGGATTTCATGCTGGTCCACATCTGTTCCATACATAAACCTCCAATGGCACGAGCTTGTGCCAAGGAAACGAAACATGTGTCAGCAGAAAGTAACTAGATTGTAACGTTGTCGGGATCATCGGAATAGTTCCATGTCATCAATCCAACTTAGAAACGGCAGCCCTCGTGTGTCGGGTAAGTGACGAAGAGAGCCGTGCTCGATCCAGCTCAGTAGACCGTCGTCGAACCGAGGTGTCTCAGGGCCTTTAGTCAGGGGAAGCCAGCTACACCGCGTTGGATATGTAACAATCGGTGCTCTTGTGAGGTTAACGGTTTGATTGGTCGCACAGCTTGCGCTTGACGCTGAAGGGTTCATCGACTACTTTGCACTCCGTGTTGATCAGCACGGTTGCGGGCTTATCGGTGCCGTAGGCGCCACTCCGGTTGGGCGGACACTAGCTCCGCATCAGCAGAACTGCACCATGAGGTCGCAGCCAACACATGCGGCGCTATAGCGTCAGAGGCAATGATCATCGTCCGAGAAGCATCGCAGCGGCCGAGCCGCGTAGAAGATTTCAGCGCGCCTTGATGAGCGTGTAGCTGTTCTTCACCAGGCTCTGAAATGTCTGGTGGAAGGCCTCCCCGTCTTCTTTCTCCTCGCCCACGAAGCGCCGCCGCCAGTTCGCTTCATCCACATCTTTTGGCACCAGCTCTTCCGTTTCTTCTATAGTCTTGCCTTCATTGATGGCCTTCTCAACCGAGGCGTTTACGGTGTCGAGCAGGTCGACGGTCAGCGAGAGGTACTGCTTGTCCCGCAAGACATCTCCGTGACCTGGAACCAGAATCTGTGCATCAAGTTCGGCCAGTCGCTTCAGCGTGGCCGCCTGCTCGGTGGTTAGGCCGCCAAAGAAATAAGGCACCGGGTGATCTAGCAGGTCTCCAGTGCACACAATCTTCTCCGCGGGCAGATAGATGATTGTGTCCCCTGCCGTATTCCCGCGCCCTAAGAACTTGATCTCAACGCGTCGTGAGCCCAGGTCAATGTTGAGCAGCGAATCGAAGGAAATATTCGGGACGAGTTGCTTGACCTCGCGCATCTCCGCTACCACGGGCGCCAGACCCGCGATGGCCTTTTCATAGTCCTTCCGGTCCGCGTCTGAGAGCGGCTTGCCATCCGGATCCTTGCCCGAGTCGAGAATGGTCTGAAAGCGCTTCGCTCGACCGGGATAGCGCTCAACGGCTCCGGGGTTGAATGCAGCGATGGTTTTCTGCGTCGCTACGTGAGCAATGATCTGCACAGCCGGAAATGCCGCCGCGTACTCCGCGTTGCCTAGCGTGTGATCGAAGTGCCAGTGCGTATTCACGATGAATATCACTGGCTTCGGCGTCCACTTCCTGATCTGTTCAATGTCTTGCCGCGCCGTGCTGGGCAACAGGCACGTGTCCACCACGAGTACGCCCCGATCGCCAATGATCACGGTCGTATTGCTCTGCGGAAAACCATCAGGGGCATCTGGGTGGCGAATTTCGTAGACGCCCTCCGCCAGCATCACGCTGCTCCGGGCAGTCGTCACAGAGGAGTCGGCGAAGACCGTAGTGGTGGAAAGTGCAAGCGCCCCAAGGAGCAGCGAAGCCATTGGGGCGCACAGCCGGGAGGTGAAACCGATCGTCAACATGCGCGATGATCGCCCTGCAGATCGGAGGATAAACAGGGAAAGTGACCAAATGGCTTCAACTTGTGTCGAACCGGCGCCGTCGAAGGAGTGATCAAGAGAAGGAGCGCTCAGTGAGGATGAGCCCGGATATGCATTGGTTTCATGATTGATGCCTGGTTCGCTCAATCCGTGATTCCGCTCAGCGAGATTGATCCTGATTACCAGCAGGTAGCAGAATACCTGAGGCGGACACGAGCAATGTTGTCAATCAATATCAAGACGCAGTTTTGATCAACCGGCTCGACAACAGTAAGTCACACTTCTCAGTTAGGTGGAAACCTCGCTATGACCTCAAAAGGCTGATCAAAGAAGCCTGGTCGTATGAGCGGAGCGAAACCGATCCGCGGTACATCTGGTATCCATTTGCTCACGGGTGCAGACAAACCTCTCCGCTACTCACTAAGCAGTCTGACTAAGCACCCTCTGACTGCGAATCATCTAAGAGTTCCAACTTGGGAGTGTCACGAATAGTTCTATAAGTTGAACAGACTTCCAATGGTGATTGTGTTCCACACTTGACTGCATTTACTTTACAGAGAGTGACGCCTGCAAACGCCTACATCTGGAGCTGGTGTGCTGAGACAACGTTCGTAGTCCAGAGCGCTTAAATACTGAATCGACTGTTACATAACTTAGAAGTGTGAATAGGAAAACAGCAGTTATTGCTGAACAACTACAAACGATCCCTTGACGTCCGCAAGACCGTCAGTTACATATCTTGTGATCAAGTACGCCTATGACAAACAACGCCATAACTAGACGCCGCTTCATGGCGCTGAGTGCGGGCGCCGCCACGATGGCTGCTGGGCTTAGAAGCGACGGAGCCGAGCTTGTCTTCGCCGATGCGCCTTCGGATTCTCAAGTCTCCGCGATGACTCACCGGTCAGGCACGGATTTAGAGATGGAGATGGCGCGGTCATGGGCTCGCGCTTTTCAGCTGCCCGGACCCAAACCGGAGACGTCCCAAAGCGAGCTACTTCGAGAGTTGCTGGAGCCGCCGTTTTCGTTCGTATACGGTGACCGCCAGTCCAGCGATATCCTTTCGAACTGGAAATTTGAAGTCAAGCATTTTGAGCTGGACGCCACCAAAGGTCAGCAGGAGACGATCTACACAGATCCAGTTACGGGGTTGGTGGTTCGCGCAGTCGCAACCCATTTCGAGGATTTCCCGGCACTTGAGTGGGTCTTGCATTTCAAGAATACTGGCGCCTCGGATACGCCGATACTGCAGAGTATCCAGCCCTTGAGTGCGAATTTATCGTCACCCGACGGGGATCCAACCATTCATCACTCCAAAGGCGCGACCTGCTCACCGGATGATTTCATGCCGCTGGCCAGAGTACTCGGTAAACACGGTAGCTTGCACTTACAACCGGGCGGGGGGCGATCCTCCAGCCAATATCTACCTTTCTTTAACATCGAAACCAAGACACAGGGCGCCATTGTAGCAATCGGCTGGTCGGGTGAATGGGCAGCCACATTCGATAACGTGGCCCCGAGCTCAAACGTTCAAGTCAAAGCAGGAATGGCCTTGACGCACTTGACGCTCCATCCGGGCGAGGAGATCCGTACTCCGAAAATCCTGATGCTCTTCTGGCGGGGAGAACGTAGTCGCGGCCACAATCTGCTTCGCCAATTCATCCTGGCACACCACCGACCTGTGGCTGATGGCAAGAGCTTACAGACGCCGATGACTAATCACAATTGGGGCGGAACGCCAGCCTCTGATCACCTGGAAAACATCAGGCACATCGTTGCCCATGACCTTCCCATGGACTACTACTGGATCGATGCAGAGTGGTTTGGACGGGGCCCATGGTGGCAAAACGCAGGAAACTGGGAAGCCAAAAAAGAGCTGTATCCTGCCGGTCTCAAGCCGATCAGCGATGCCTTACATTCGTCGGGACGCAAGTTGCTTCTTTGGTTTGAGCCGGAACGAGTCTGCGAGGGTACACCCTGGTACTCGGAACATGCCAAGTGGCTGCTGGACGTGCCCGAGGACAGGCGGGTCTACAGGGGCTTTGGCTCCAAGGGTGACGCGGATATCCCAATGTCTGACCCGCGTTGGATCCCAAATGAGAGTAACCGGAATCAGATGCAAGACAATGACCGGCTGTTCAATCTGGGTATTCCTGAGGCACGGGAATTCCTGACGGATTTCATTTCAAACAAGATTGATGAATTTGGTCTGGACTGCTTCCGGAACGACTCCAACATCGCACCGCTCGAGTTCTGGCGCGCCGAGGACGCTCCTGACCGACAGGGCATGACCGAGATTCGCTGGGTTGAAGGCTTGTATGCGTTTTGGGATGAGTTATTGCGCCGCCACCCCAAGTTAATCATTGACGATTGCGCCAGCGGAGGTCGTCGCATCGACCTGGAAACTATTGGGCGCAGCACCCCGTTTTCACGAACCGATTTCGTTGGCAATACTCTTAGCAATCAGAATCACAGCTATGGTCTGCTCCTTTGGGTACCGCTTCATACGACCTCAGCTGGGAACCTTTCCACTGACGATCAATATCGAGTACGCAGCGGAATGACCACTGGTCTATCCTACGGGCTCTTTACTTCGGGCGACATGCCGCAGCGCAAGCCTGATTATCGAAATTTCCCATTCGCCGAGATTAAGAAGTCACTTGAGCAGTATCGCTCGCTCGCCCCATTCTTCTATGGCGACTACTATCCATTGACGGAATATACTCAGACTCTCGACACATGGATGGCATACCAACTGGACTTGCCGGAACAAGGCAAAGGTATGGTCGTCGTGATCAAACGTCCCCACGCAAAGTACAGTCAGGCCAGCCTTCCTCTCAAAGCAATCCGGGTTGACTCTCCGTACGAAATCACAAACGTGGATACCGGCGACAAGAACCTAGTTGCAGGAAGACAGCTTCACGAAGAAGGCCTCGAGATTCGGTTGCTGAAGGCGCCCGATTCTGCATTGCTTATCTATCGTAGAAAGGCTTAGCGGCCGAAGCGAAGAGGCTCGGCTCTTCAGGGAGCAGCACAGATGCTGGTAGGGATCGACCGCGGCTGGTTGGGTGATGGTTGTTGCAAGGCGCCGAATGGCGAGACGTGTTAGCAAGCAGACGCAAAGTGACGAGGATTTAAATTCGTGCACCTGACCATTCTGCGCTTCGGCACTTTAGCCGCCAGTCCGGCTCTGATATTGTCGATGACTGCCACTATCTTTGCTGCCGATTGGCCCCCAACTCGGGACGAGCAAAATCCCACTACTCGCGCGCTTGATGGCCGAACGATCGAGCGGTACGTCCACGGTCCGCGCGGCACCTGGGGTTATCCTGCCATGGCCCATGCCGAATGGGAACCTCCGAAGGAGCAGGAAACCGGGGCGGCGGAACAGAATCATGACAGCTTCTATGTTGTATCTCCTAAGAGGCCGCGTGAAGAAGCTCCACTTTACGTTGTGTTGCATTCCGCGAACCGGACGGCTTATGACTATTTGGGATACGCGTTGCTGAACAGGAAGACAAGCGCGGACGATGATCCCTCGACGGCGATGACGAATGTCCCCGATAATTTCTATGGCCTCTACCTTAACTCTACGAACGACGAGTGGTGGGGTTGGACAGAGGCGCGCAAGAATACTGCAGACCACATCGATTCGCCGCCGTCCGCGGAACGCCGAGCTGTAGATACCATCGAATGGGTAGTGAAGCGCTATAAGATCGATCGCAATCGCATCTATCTTTCCGGCGTCTCCATGGGCGGTAACGGGGCACTTGGAATTGGTATCTCTCACGGCGACATCTTTGCAGCCATGCGTGTCACTGTTCCTGCAGGAACCGGCTTCGCCTCGTACAGTTTTGGAGGCTTTGCTCCATCGCCGGCGGTAGACGCCCCGCAATCGGAACGTGCTGCCTGGATTCTTAAAGCATCGGGATTCGGGCACCCTGATCCCCCGGTGATCGTAGACTTCTCCTCACCGGTAGACAGCTGGTCCATCACCGAACCTGCGCTGCTACAGGCGGCACAGACAGGACATCTGCCTCTGATCCTTGGCTGGGGTCCATTCGGCCATACTGGTTTCGGATCGAAGATAGCGGGCAGTCCGCTTTGCCAGGTCACATTGCAGTTCCCTTGGCTTGAGATTCGCAAGAATGTAGCGTATCCCGTTTTTACTCGCGCTTCTTCCGATCAGCGATCGCCATGGCTGAATGCTCCAGTCGACTTCGACGACTCAGGACAAGTGAATGCCTATTTCCGGTGGAAGAGCAGCCAAGATACAGCCTCATCCGTGATGATGCTGATCTGGATTGCCCACCCGGTGGTCGAGAACCCATCGTCGGCGATGCCCGATGCTGCCACAGCCGATGTGACGCTGAGGCGTCTGCAACAGTTCAGGGTGCAGCCAGGTCGACGTTATCGGTGGACAGCGTCTCAGAAGAACGAATTGCTCATGTCAGGCACACTGATGCCTGATGCGGCAGGTTTACTGACCATTCCTGGCGTCAAGCTCACCCTGACGCCGATCGCACTGACCATAACTCCGGCGGATTAGCACGGTCGTTGCGCTCGGGCGAAGTACTTCTTGTTCACGGGATCTGAGTGGGACGAAACGGAGCCGCAGCCGTGCCCAACTTCATTGGATCAGACAAGTTCGAAGGACTTGACCCATCTATCAAGTCTTGTGTCTCAGTTGAGCACACCAGTAGGAGGAGCTATGACAACGTGGCTAAGAAGAAAATGGCTTGGTGGTCTGATTGTGATTTTTGCGGTAACCGGCCGCGCGCAAGTCTTCGATCTATCGGCCGATTTCTCCCTCGATAAGAATCCGAATGCAGTGTGGGAGTACGGCTTTTCCGCCTTAGACTCGCTAGCGGCTGACCAGTTTCAGCTTGATCAGAAATCGGTGATGATCGGCCCCATCGGTTTCTGGCATCCGACCCAGGGTGACGCGCCTGGTCCGGGCTACTATCCCTATATTGCCCACAACAGCACGAAAGCTACTCAGGTGGGATCAAAAGGCTGGGCTATCTCTGATGGCCAGATCGCAATGGAAGGCAGCAATACCGGCCAGTTCAGCCTGATTCGGTTCATCGCGCCGCGCACAGGCAACTACTCTCTTCATGCCAAATTCGTCGGCATTCATTACGGGTTGTCGACCACCGATGTACACATATTGCGAAACGGCCATTCTGTCTTCGACGCGGATATCGACGGCTACGGAGGAGATCCGGCATTTCACATTGTGCAAGGGCAAAATCCCAGAGCGGAGTACTCAGCCGACATGCACCTGAAGGCCAAAGACAAAATCACATTTGCTGTGGGATATGGCAAGAACAAAACTAATTATGGGGACACGACAGGTTTATCGGTAAAAATCCTGTTACGCAATGAGACCAGGTTGAACAGATGACCGTCGTCTAATCGAGCCTGAATCGCGAACTCCAAGCCACGTCATGCTGCCCTGTGTCAGCAACGCTGTTAACACGATTCGGAAGGGATGGCAGGCCCCGCTTCTTGTCCGGCGAGAAAGAGAGCGGCCTTCACGTTGCCATCGGGCTCCGGTTCAACTTCTACAGTCCGTTCACACAGGGATGCGGAGCAGCGAGCAGTATGGATGGAGTGGAGCCAGGTGGACTTCGAGCGTCGGCAATCCATCTGCCCAAAACTAGGACGGAGATCCGCGAACCATTCTTCTGAACTCGGCTGCACTAGCTTCTCTAAAGGAACTGCACGGCCAGGGCAAGAAACTGAGATCAGCGCCTGTCTTCTCTTGCCTTCCGGAGCGGCGAACCTCTTCCAGGTTCGCGAGGCTGGTTTGGCACCGCGATCGAAGAGGCGAGGACTGAGGGATATACGTGGCATTGCAACCGCCATACTTTTGCAAGTAAACTCGTAATGGTCGGGTAGTTCTGCGTGCCATCTCAGAACTACTCCGGCACAGGACTCTGCAGATGGTCATTCGGTATTCCCATCTCGCTCCGGGCACGAGGCCTCGGCTGTCGATCGCCTGGTGAGGGCGAGAAGCCAAAGGGACGCCAAATCGGACACCAGAGGTTCTGCAGCAAAAGCAACGAAGCGCCTAAAGGTTGCCAGTAGCTGAACTGTACGAAATGACAAAACGGAGAGGTGGCAGAGCCCGGTTGAATGCACCTGACTCGAAATCAGACATAGTCGCAAGGCTATCGGGGGTTCGAATCCCCCCCTCTCCGCCATCAAATCTGCTGAGCCGTTCACAATCCACACGCAGAGCAAGCTTGCTACTCACACATAGTGTGGCGCTTTCGGATGCCCCTCTCAGAGCAGATTAGCGATGTTCGCTTCTGCTCTGGGGTATTGACCACCGAGAGGGCAACACGTGAAAGCGCCAAAGTTGCGACTTTATATCCGCGTGCGTCGGTCTGACAAACGCTACTTCTTCGCTGCACCCATCTGGAATAAGAACCACACTCTCCACGCGGGATATGCCTTAGTACGCCGCCAGCCCGAGCACCATCCTGAGGGGATCAACTATCTCAGGTTCGCTCGCCAAGGCAAGCGGGTCTGGCATTGGTTGGGATCACGGGCCAGTCGATGCGGACACACGACCACCCCTGGTGCTTTACTCGGGCTGCCAAGAACATCGTTCGCGACTCACTTACCGGACTAAAGATATTCATTCGTGGCCGTTGCTAAGTCCGGAGTGTGCTTGCAGCTTCTATACACTCGCATCAGGCTGCAGCCCTTGTGTTAATTTGCGCTCCGATAGCGTAGATACCGCGAACCACAGCCTGCCACAACGCATTCTGCACTAATCATCCATAGGGTCGAGCCCACACCCACGCTGGACCAGACGGGAATAGCCATTTACGCCATACTCTCGCTCCAAACATCCAAAGTTAGGTGGCGATAGTTATTGCCAACTGAGCCTAACTCCAGGGTAGAGCGAGCGTGTCCTCAACATCGAACTTAGCAGTTCATTTCACAGCAGTTGAGCTACTCTTACGTTCCTGATGGCTAGCTTACCGCCGCACAATAACTAAGCCCGTCTAACTCGCGCGCACAGGTTTAGGTAAAAAATGTGTGAAATAGTTATTGACTTTCTAGTCGCCAGTAACGAATATACCGACATCGCCACTTAGTATCTCTGACGCTGATCCGATTACTCGGAGTTATCTGCCAGGACCTTCGTCTAAGATTGAGCGCGACGAACAGATTGAAGTTTTTTCTGCTGCGATTGTTTCTCTTGTGCTGGTTCTCTAAATTTGCCCATCGGAATGCCAGTCCAGGCCGCGAGTAGCGGTAACAAGGATCATGGTTCCGAAAAATAAAACCTAAGAACATCGTCAAGCAAGTCCCTTTATTGGATTCGCGTGCAGAGCTGCGTTCTGAGCACGGCCCTGCACGACTTTCTGACCCTGGAGAAGTTCTGTGCCTAAAAGCTCACATCAACCTGTGTCCGGTATCAGTATCGCTATTCTGGTACTTACAACCACCTTCTTACTCACTTTGGCGGCCCGTGCACAGATCGTGTCGGCGGACTTTGGAAATCGCAGTGCCGGTGCGGTCGTGCCCGCCGGTTTTATGGGTGCAGGTCAGATAGGCTCAAGCATGAAAGACATCTCTGCTATGACGACCCTCAAGAACGCGGGCATCAGTGAGACTAGATTTTGGATCAACTTCTACCAGGTGTATGCGAAGTCGACCCCGGACTTTGTCTTTCTGGATAACGAGATATCGAGGATGCGCCTCGTTGGCATTCATCCCATCGCCGTGCTGAGTGGCACCCCACCTTCATTGGGGCCGCAAAATTGCTCGGCACCCTCAGACAATCAGGCCTGGGCGCGGATGGCGGCAACGATCGTGGGCCATATCAACAAGTTATATCCCGGGTTTATTCAGGATTATGAGATTTGGAACGAACCAGATAATACCAAGACTCTGTGTGTCGCAGATCCGACTGCGAGGCTCAACACTTACCTCGGCCTGTACGCCGCAGTGGGCTCCGCTTTGCGCGTGCAGGCTCAGGCCGACGGACAGGTGATTCACATTGGAGGACCCGCCCTCGCCTCTCCTCACACGAACGCCAAACCCTGGCTACAAGCACTGCTCAGTAACATCTCGACTGCTCCGTACGTCGATTTTGTTACATTTCATCTCTATCTCACGGGACAGACTGAAATCAACAATGGAATGACTTGGCCTCAACTGTACGCCATTACGCAGGCCACGAACGGTGGGTTCGCGTACTACTACAAGCTGGTTGAGGGTCTGGTAAGGGCCGGGCACCAACCTAACGCCGCTACGACGCCCATCTACATAACGGAGTACAACGACAACTGGGCATTCGCCAAAGACTGCTGCCGCAATGACCCGGCGTACGGATCGTTATGGAACAGCCTGGTTCTTTCCGATACCTTGAACTCCGTCTATACCGGAGCATCGAGAAATCCGGACAAAATCAATTACTTCGCTGCTGGGAGTGCCTATTTTTGTGTGCTGGGGCAATGGAACAGCGCGATGGACTGCAATAGATCCGCGTTCACTCCTTATCCGCAGTTCTATGCGTTTGAGTTGTTTACTTCCCCCGCATTTCTAAACTTAGAGGCCGGCGCGCACATGGCGGTTTCCGTCTCACCGAATAGCACCACTCAAGGTCTGACAGCCACCGCGTTCTATACCGATGGCGCGGATAACGTGGTAATCGTCAACCCAACAGACGTTTCGTATCCAGCGGTGCAGGTCGACTTGAAGAACACAGGCTTGCAAATGCCCTTCCCGACGACCTATCTGTTGAACGATCAGAACAGCGAGATCGCGTCCTCGGTCCCCGCGCTGACGGCTCTCAGCGATGGATATTCCGCACAAGTTGGAGTGCCAGCCTATTCCACCGTAGCTGTCTCGATCGCGGGAAGTCCTGCACCGCCCGTGCCCGTCCCATCGGCTGACATTCAGTTGAGCTTAGAATCCTTACCGGAGCTCGCTGTTCAAGGGGACCTTCTGACTTATACTTTCAGGATTTGGAATGTGAGTGGCATCCCTGCCGATCTTGAAATACTCACTACACAGGTCCCGCAAGGCACAACCTTCGATTATCTTCGGATTTCCGGAACACCGGGTCTTAGCACCTGCTCTCATCCAGCGTTTGGGAGCACTGGGCCCATCATCTGCCACGAGAACGCAAGCATGGCAGCGAATAGCACCTGGACGGTTCGCTTGACGGTGCAAGTCACAGCACCATCGGGAACGGTCATTAGTGAAAGCGGGGTTGCTTCGCAACTTTTGCCCGAACAGAATCTGAGCAATAATCAGGCTGCGGTGTCTATGACTGTGCAGTGATCGTAAGCAGGATCCTGCAGTGGTGGATGGGGGCAATCAGGCCAATCGGTCGCGATGCCCCCTACGCCCAATGTCAAGCCCATGCCAGCGCGAAACCTGACTTACGCCAACTGAAGCCGAGGCGGAGATGGTGACCAACGCATTCAGGTCGTTGAGATTTCTGTGCATGGATAACGAGCATCGCAACGATTCCCAAGAGTTGAGATAGGCAGGCAACTACTTCCCTGGATGGCTGGAAGCCTGGAGCGATGACTCCAAATCGCCCGGAACATCCAGCCGCCGCAGCAAACGCTTCTCCCAGATTGTTCATGCAGAAAAAGCTGTCTGGGTCGCCCTTATAAAAGCACTTTAGCAGCGAGTTAGGCTCGGTGTTTGAACCAGGAGTATCTCGAGGATATGCACTTAGTGTCTTGGCCAATCCCTCGCTATCCATCGAGAAAACCACGTTTCATTGCAATTGTGACGGCATGGGTGCGATCGTTCGCTCGGAGTTTGGAGAGAATGTTTTTCATGTGTCCCTTGATCGTTGCCTCGGATACGGTAAGTTGCATCGCAATGATCTTGTTCGAGTGTCCAGTCGCGACTCGCCGCAGGACTTCAACTTCTCGATCGCTGAGTGCATCGTCTATCACATGGTCGGCGAGCTCAGCAGCAATCTCCGGCGGAATGCAACGGCGCCCAGCGTTCACCGCCCGAATGGTATCCAACAATCCCTTGCGTAGCATGTTTTTCAGAAGATACCCGGACGCTCCGGCTTTCAGGGCACGCAGCGCCTGCACGTCGCCCTGGTAGGTTGTCAGCACGATGAAGCGGGCATTTGGGAATTGGCTTCGGATCTTCACGATTGCATCGATGCCGTTCATACCAGGCATCTGTAGATCCATCAGAGTGACATCCGGGCGATGTGCTCGGTATAGCTCGATCGCCTCTTGCCCGCTTGCTGCTTGGGCTACCAGTTCCATATCCTCTTCGCCATCGATGACAGCTGCGATTCCCTCTCGCAGAAGCGGATGATCGTCGACCGCGAGAATTTTGATTTTCTTGGTCATCATCGTAAATCCCCTTTTCCGGAACGACACTCGCAATCCGTCGCCGACACGATTCGTACAGCCACCGCACAAATGACCTGGGCCGGGGTTATAGATAACCAGTGAAGCGCAGACTCTGCCGTATCCCGATGGTGAACAGCCAAGGATACTTCAGCGCGGCCTGATTGGCAGCCCTCTAAAGTATGGCTGCTCGACGCTTCTTTCGAAATACCCTAGCAGTCGGGCAGCGAATAAAATCCCGATCGCCCAAATACCATCTTCCCCGTTTGAGACTAGCGGTGTTCTAGCATTGCGAAATAATGACCGACTGGCCTAAACCGCAGGACTCAGTTGGTCCCGGCGATATTCACACCATTTGAGAGGCAGCATATATCATGTGCTTCAATGACCAGGAGAGGCGAGAATGGTTATCCAGCCGAAAAGTGCCGCGACCTCAATCCGTGCCGACACGTGGGCGCTTATTTGGCTGGTCGGGTGCCTGCTGTTGTCTGGATGCACTCGCCACGCGAGCACGCCCGTCGTCGAGTTCACGCGAGTTCCTCCCGCGGGAGAAGGCGGTCCTGACAGGCTCGACGCTATCGAAGGCCGTGTTCGGGACGCGCGCCCGGGCGAACGGATCGTGCTGTATGCGAAAGCCGGGCCTGTATGGTGGATTCAGCCATTGGCTATTCAACCATTCACGCCGATTGCGAGCGACTCCACCTGGAAGACTTCAACCCATCTCGGCACTGAATACGCGGCCATACTTGTAGAGCCGGGATACGAACCGGCTCTAACCTTGAAGACTCTGCCGCCACCCGCAAATGGAGTCTCTGCCGTGGCAACGGCGAGAGTTGGCCCCGGTCCGGCAGTCGTGAATCAGACATTGAAATTCAGCGGCTATGAATGGTTTATCCGTCACATCACGAGCGATCGGAATGGAGCGATATCCTACTACGATCCTGCGAATGCCTGGACGAGCGCAGATGGTGCTCTCCACCTTCGGGTCTCTCGAAATGGGGACCGCTGGATGTGCTCGCAGGTGACGTTGACGAACCACTTCGGATATGGAACCTATCTTTTTCGGGTAAAGGATACATCGTACTTCGAGCCCGCCACGACTCTTGTCATGTTCACGTATGACGATCTCGCCACCGAGCACCACCGTGAAATGGATATAGAGATGAGCCGGTGGGGTGACCCGAAAAACAAGAACGGCGACTATGTCGTTCAACCCTATTCCTATCCAGAAAACAAGGTGACGTTCGACGTACCTGCGGGCACACTCACGCATTCGCTTCGCTGGCAGGCAGGCAGAGCTACGTTTGAAACGTTTCGAGGTGCGGCCAAGAATAGCCCGAGTTCGGTCGTCGAAAAGAACGTCTTTACAACGGGCATCCCGTCCCCAGGCGGCGAGGCTGTCGTGATCGATTTCTGCAACTTCAAGTATTCGAAGCGACCACTCCAAAACGGAGCTGAGGCTGTTATTGAGAAGTTTCAGTATCTACCGTAGACGTCGCATGTCGAGCCGTCGCGCGTCCTTGGTTTTGATAGCGGTCTCTCTCCTGATTTGCTTTTGCAACAGGGCCCAGGGCCTCGATCCGCACAGAAGCTATTCGCAATACCTGCGACAGCGTTGGAGTATGAGCAATGGCTTTCCCGGGGGGCGAATCAATTCCATCGCTCAAACAGCCGACGGATTTTTGTGGATCGGCACCGAGAAAGGCCTGGTGCGATTTGACAGCTTCAGCTTTGTTTCTGTCGGCAAGACAAATCGTGTGAGCGCGCCGATCTCCCAGGCACTTAGTCTCGTTTCGGGCGCCGACGATTCTCTCTGGGTGTGGGACCAGAACATGAACGTCCAACGATATCTCCACGGCAGATTCGACGATGTGTCTTCCTTCACCGCACAACAGCGGGGCGCTGTCGCTGCGATTGCTCCATCTAGCGACGGTGGCGTCTTGGTCGCAACGCAGGGTCCCCAAGTCTTTGAATACATCCATGGAAGGAGCGAAGCGCTAACTCAGAGTAACAACTTAGAAATTCCTTCACCCCAAAGGCTCGCCGCTACCACAGATGGCAAAATCTGGATGGCAACCTATGAGGCCGGGCTTTTTTACTGGCAGGGTGGGCGCACAACACCTCTGACAGAGGGACTTCCAGACAGCAAGATCAACTGCATGCTTCCGGTGGAGAATGGCGGATTGTGGATCGGCACGGACAAGGGTCTTGTTTTGTGGAACGGCCACGAAATTTCGACCAGAGTCTCCTCCAGAGCGTTGCGAGGAACTCGGGTTCTATCCCTTGCAAGAGATCATGACAGCAATCTTTGGATAGGCACCTCCGGCGGCCTTTTCAGGCTTAACTCTGCGGGCCTGCTGCTGATGGAGGACGGGCAACAAACGTCGGCCAGGATCGTCACAGCTCTTTTTGAGGACCGCGAGAACAACCTTTGGGTGGGAGACGCGGAAGGCATCGAACGCGTTCGCGAAGGTTTGTTCACGACGTATTCCGTCGGTGAAAAGCTCCTTGGCGATACCTCCGGTGCGATTTACGCGGACGCATCGGACCGGACGTGGGTTGCTCCCTCAAGTGGCGGTGTGTATTGCATTGCGAACGGCAAGACTACGCCGATCGCGGAGAGTGAACTTGGACGAGACGTTGTCTATTCCATTGCCGGATCCAAAGATGAACTTTGGTTTGGAAGACGCGAAGGAGGGCTGACGCACGTCGTACTTCGAGGCGGCACCAGGTCAGGCGTGCAAGCCCTTAAGACCTACACGCATTTGCAGGGTCTGGCGCAAAACAGCGTATCTACGGTCTTCAGGAGCCAGGATGGAACCATTTGGGCGGGGACTCTGAGCGGCGGTGTGAGCCGCCTTCGAGACGGCAAGTTCGTCACTTTCACATCGGCCGATGGTTTGGGCTCGAACACGATCTCCTCAATTCAACAGGGGCGAGACGGCGCAATGTGGATTGCGACCTCTGGCGGATTAACTCGACTCGACAAGGGCCAATTCAAAACGTATCGGGCTCGCGACGGATTGCCTTCCGACGAGATAATTACGCTTCTCGCAGACGATTCCGGGCTCCTGTGGGTGGGCACTTCCGAGGGCCTGGCTTACTATTCGCTCGGGCGGATCATCCCGGTCGCCGACCCGCATCCCGCCTTCCATGAACCGATATTCGGCATAGCTGAGGATGGGCAGGGATACTTATGGGTGACGAGTGTGAACCATGTAATCCGCGTAAGCGGGATCGCACTGCGCAAGGGCTTACTTGAGGACGCCGAATATCTGGAGTATAGCGAGGCCGATGGGTTGCGCGGCAGCGAAGGCACGCGACGCGATCGCTCCGCCCTCACTGATCCCAAAGGGCGAGTATGGCTCTCAACATCTCATGGGATTTCGATGGTGGATCCTTCTCACTTGAGAGCTATCGCCGCGCCGCCGGTCCCGCACGTCGAAGCAATATCGAGTGATGGCAATCAGGCGAGTCTTGACGGCCCCATACAGATTGGACCACACCCCCAGCGTATCTCCGTAACATACGAAGCCGTAAGTCTAGCGGTGCCCTACCGGGTCCGGTACCGTTACAAACTCCAGGGATTCGACCACGCCTGGAGCGATCCCACTGACGCGCGCCAAGTAGTTTATACAAACCTGGGGCCCGGAACGTATCGCTTTGGAATACTGGCATCCAAAGGCGACGGCCAGTGGAATGGCTCTGAAGACGCTGCCTCCTTCGTAATTCAGCCGACGATATCGGAAGCCTGGTGGTTCAGGCTTTCCTGTGGCATCTCGGCCGCCGGTCTGCTGTGGCTCCTCTATCTGTATCGCCTGAAGCTGGTCACTGAACGGATACAAGGGCGATTGGATGCTCGTCTGGAAGAGCGGGAGCGGATCGCTCGCGAACTCCACGACACGCTGCTCCAGGGATTTCAGGGATTGATGCTGCGCATTCAGGCGGTCTTGAAAACTTTGCCGGCTCATGAAACGCCCCATCAGGTGCTTGAGCAAGTATTGGATCGGGCCGACCAAGTGTTGCTTGAGGGTCGCGAGCGCGTCAAGGATTTGCGGCAGGACGGAATGACAGGAGATGCGCTGTCAGAAGTGGTATTGCGCTGCGGTCAGGAACTGGGAGAAGACAGCTCGGTAGCCTTCGATGTGGCGGTCATCGGTTTTCCGCAAGCACTGGACGCCGCAGTTTTCAACGAGGTCACGCACATCGCACGGGAGGCTCTATTCAACTGCTTCCAGCATGCAAAGGCGTCAAAGATTGAAGCCGAGATCGCCTACAGCAATGCCGCTTTCTCCCTCCGAATTATCGACGACGGTATCGGCATTGACGAGTCGCTCGTACATAAGGGGCGCGCCGGCCATTGGGGACTCGCGGGGATGCGCGAGCGTGCGCAAAAGGTGGGAGGACGGTTCAACATATGGACGAGCCCGGGGAAAGGTACGGAGATTGACTTGACCATTCCGGCAAAATTCGCCTTTCCCCGCGGGCTGAAACCAACTCTCTTCGATCGCCTAAAAAGATACCGCTCTCGGAACCACTAAGCGCCGCTTAGCACTTAGTGAACCCCTACGAAAGGATAGAGCGGGAACCCTCCTTTCGAAGCTTGTTGGATTTCACGCCCAAGGATAGGGTCAAGCTGTGCAAAGGCTCTTCACGATGTTTCCTGCAGGAGCGGCTGGTCTCGGACTATTCGCCCTAAGGGTCTCGGTGATGGCAACACTCCTATACGATGGAGCCTTCCGCGGCCCTCAGCCGGCTTCATCTTGGACTCTCCTTGCGCTCTCAATCGCCGCGATGTTCCTCCTTCTGGGGCTCTTTACACCGTATTGTTCAGTCTTCTGCATGCTCGTACAGTCAAGCGTACTGCTCCGCCAGGAGAGTAGGGATGAATTTCATGTGGCAGTGAACATCCTTCTCAGCCTCATCCTCGCTCTCCTCGGGCCCGGCGCATACTCGGTCGATGCTCGGATCTTTGGGCGACGCATCCTGGTCTTGCCTCCACGTCGATAACCACTTTTGAGCGTGCTCCTATCCATCCGAGGATCGCACGGCTTTTAGAGGACGGCGTCGCGCGTAAGTCAAAGAGGGGTCCGCACCTATCCAAAAGGATCGCGAAAATCCATCCGGACGGGGATTACCGCGCGAACAGGCGATCGAGATACTGGCTTCAACGGCAGAATTCGCAGATCCGTTCAAGAGGTAATTGCTCATGCAATCTGTGCAAGGTAGTGCCAGTATCGTCACCGAATCGCGCCAGTATCGGAATCGTCCCAATCCGCCGAAATTTGAAGCCTTAAACATGGAGCCACTCAGCGACGCAATCTACCTCGTCGGCGACGATCCACTCTTACGTGGCCAACTCTCGAGTTTCATGAGCGCAACCCCGGCCAAAGTAATCGGCTTCTCATCCGCAAAGGAATATCTAAGCTTCGCAAGGGAAGATGCAGCGGCGTGTGTCATCATCCATAGCGACCTGCCGGACATGTGCGGTCTCGAATTGCAGTGCCGCCTGGCCTCTACATCCAATCCGCCGGTCATCTTCATCAGCGATCGATCCGATGTTCATCTCACAGTCTGCGCGATGAAGGCTGGAGCCATCGACTTCCTTAACAAGCCCTTCCCGCTCTCCGCCTTGACTGCGGCGATTCAAACCGGGCTCGCCCAGGATCGAAAACTCCGCCAGCGCAAGGCAGAGATCGCCAAGCTACAGGCGCGGTTACATCTGCTCACGCCACGGGAACGCGAGGTGCTCCCTCTCGTCATTGGCGGTCTCCTCAACAAGCAGGCGGCAAGTATTCTCGGCATCTCTGAAGTGACGCTTCAAATCCATCGAAGCCAGGTCATGCGGAAGATGCAGGCGGATTCACTTGCAGAGCTTGTCAGGATGGCTGTAAAACTCCGCATCGCTCACTGGCGCGAACAGCCAGCGATGCCGAGCAGGCCTCAATGACTCCAGGGCTGCTTGCGTCTTCGCCAAATGTTCATCGCCTCATGACCATCATGCTGAATCGCAGGTGCGAAGACTTAGAGCGCGAATGAATTACCTGGCCGGGGAACAATGACAAAGCAAGGTTGATCAAGAGGAGAGGCTATGAAAAGACGAACGTGTTCTTGGCCAGTGTTCGTCGCAGTTCTTCAGCTCAAGAACGGCACTGGCATGCCACAATAGGGCATGGTGCCTGCAGATTTCGCCACTCAGTGGATTGCTGCCTGGAATTCGCACGACCTGGATCGTGTGCTCGCCTTCTACACTGACGACTTTGAGATGTCGTCACCGCACATTGTGAATATCATGGGCGAGCCTTCAGGAACTCTGCGCGGCAAACTCTCGGTTCGCGCCTACTGGGAGAAGGCTATGGGCCTATTCCCCGGGTTGCACTTTACCTTTCAGACGGTCTACACCGGTGCTAACTCGCTGGTGATCTGCTACACCAATCAAACAGGTCGGCGCTGCGGCGAGCTCCTCTTCTTCAATCACGAGGGCCAATGTTTCCGCTCCGCCGCGCACTATGCTTAACGCGATATGAAGTGCCCATAACGACTCGGCGACATTGCGGCAGCATCCAGCCAACGACGACGCGGTAGCCTGGGTCGCCCCAGCGCATGGGTATGACTTCGGAGCATGTTGTACCTCTCTTGCTGCAGGCGCTTTAGTCCCGGCTAAGTGATCGGCACAGAGGCCCGCTCGCGCGTCTTATCAGTCCGACTGCCCGCTGCAAGGTCGGCGAGCCAGCCAGCGAACATCCAGGCGGATCCCACCGCTGTCAAGTTATACGCATCGCCGCCCCACGCCACATGGCTGTGCGGGTTGGCAAATATCCCCGGGGTCAAAACGACGACGCTGAAGACCAGCAACATGAGCCCGAGCAGCCGAGCGGCGAGAACGTCCTGGATTCCCGAGAGGATGGCCAGCCCTGCAAGGACGAACGCTGCTCCCGTGATGATGGACCAGGAAGCGCCGCCCAATGGCATCCACCCTGGAACCATGCGCGCCACCGCTTGAACGTTAATGAAGTGCGCCAGGCCAAAATCGATGCAGCAGAGGCCGAAAGTCCAACGAGCCACGCGCGCCCACGTCCACGACAGCTGAAAGGTTTTGCTGAGCAAAGCGTAGACGACCGCGGCTGCGACAAACAAGATGAGTTGCTGACAAACGCCAAGAAGCAGGCCGATGTAGACGGCGACATGATATCCAAGAAAGTGTGGCGCCGTGTAAAGCCGAGGCAGTGGAAACAAGGTAAAGATCGCATAGATAACGGCCAGTGTGGCCGCGCCGGCCTGGGCTGTTCGTCGGATGCACAACGCTATGCCGCCAACGATGAGAAATGCTGCGGCGAGATAGGCCAGCATCGGTATGTGCGCAATGCGGTCACCCCACGCCTGAATGGGCTGATGCGCGGGCTCGAACTCACCCCAGATCACGTCCAGAATGCCGGCCGCCGCTGATCCAAGACCAGCGAAGACCCTGCCGATCGCCCCCATCGAATTGCCTGGCCTTCTTAAAATCGCATCATTCATGTGAACCTCCGAGATGCACACTCACTTCGGTAGATCTACCTTCTCGCGGTTCGCTCTTCGTGCAAGGTGCGTTTGTTCGTGCCGGGTGAGGTCAATTCTCCCTCTGCCTTGCTCGTGCCAAGTGAATTGTCCGAGCTAGGTCGCGACAGGAGCTGCAGGTCACCTCGCAGGCGTTCCAGACTGCCGGCTGCCATCTCGCGCTCGAGCCTTTCATGCTCCCTTGTCCAGATGAGAACGGCTGCCGTCAGTACCCGCATCCCGTTTGAAGTCAGCTTCAACACCTTATTGCGCCGGTCCGTTGGGTGCACCGCGAACTTCAGCAAATTGCGGCGAAACAGGACCCGCGCTGCTGCGGTCACTGTGGTGCGGTCCATTCCAAGCAGATCTGCAACGCTGCCGATGGTCGCCATCGGGAGCCCGGGACCGTCTGGCCGATTCAAGCTCATCAGCATGGAAAACTGACCATTGGTCAGCCCCGTGGGCTTCAACGCCAGGTCAAACCGCCGCGCCAGGGCTCGCGCGGCTCGTTGCACATGCAAGCAGAGGCACCGGTCTTTCACCAGCAGCGTTGTACGAAACGGCACCGACGGCTCGGCCGCGTTCGGAGCTACTTTGCTGGAGTAAGGAGTTGACACATTTCTATTATGTTGATATCAACGTATCCAGTCAAGCTCGAACGTTTATCGATTACGTCTACACGTTAAGGAGAACATCTGTATGTTTACGCCCAGAGGAAGATTCGGCTGGTACGAACTCATGACCAACGACATGAAAGCGGCCGGCAAGTTTTATTCGGAAGTGGTGGGTTGGACGACTAAGGAGATGCCCGCGAGCGAGGGCATGGAGTACACCACCTTCAACGTCGGCGATGCGGGGATTGCGGGCATGTTGAACCTGCCCGGGCATACCGCGTGGATTGGCTATATTGCCGTCGATGATGTTGACGCTCACATTGAAAAGATTGTCGAAGCCGGCGGCAAGCTATGGAAGCCTGCAACCGACGTTCCTGGAATGCTTCGCTTCGCCGTCATGTCTGACCCTCAGGGTGCAGCGATTGTAGTGTTTACGCCGAACCCCGCCATGCCCTCGCCAGAGCGCCCGCCGTCTGGCGCAACGGGGACCATCGGATGGCACGAGCTCTACACCACAGACCTGGAAGGCGGGTTCGACTTCTATAACAAGCTGTTTGGCTGGACCAAGCTGAGTGACATGGATATGGGCCAGATGGGCTCTTACCGCATCTTTGATCAAGGCGAAGGCAAAAGTATGGGGGATGGCGGAATGATGACGAAGCCTCCTCAGGTTCCTGTAGCAGCCTGGCAATTCTACTTCGTTGTAGACTCCATTGAGGCTGCGATCGAACGTGTGAAATCCGGTGGTGGCAAAGTCGTGCACGGTCCCGTCCAGGTTCCAGGTGACAGCTGGATCATTCAAGGGCAAGACCCTCAGGGAGCCATGTTTGCTCTTGTCAGTAGTAAGCCCTAAACTTTTTGTGGCTTAACCTCAGGCAGACCGAACCATCGAAGTGGGAGCATTCGTCTGCTTGCTTCGAAGGCCATACTTCAATGCGAAGGGCGCGTGTCTCTTACGAGACACCGCCGAGTCGCTGGAGCGACAGAATGAAAAGTTTTCCCTTCAAATACGCGTTCTTTGTCGTGGCTCTTCTTTGTGTTCCGCTCATGGCGCAGGAGGCGAAGCCATACTCGCTGCGCACGCACCTGCTGGCGGAGCTAAGATCAACACACAACGTGAAAGAATGGTTCGTCCCCGCGAACGAAGCTGTCGCTGGCCTTTCGGCGAAGGACGCCGCATGGACCGACGGGAGTGGCAATCATTCCGTCGGAATGCTTGCAAATCATCTGGTGTTCTGGAATCGTCGCGCTCTCAACACCCTAAAAGGCGAGAAGAATCCCAAGTTCAGTGGCAACAACGACGAAACCTTCAACGCGTTCACCGAGGCGCAATGGGCTGACACTCAGAAGCAATTGGATTCCGTCATGACTGACATTGAAAAGTATGTCGAAACGGCGGACGAAAAGACCCTGGAGAAGAACGCATCCACCCTTTCACATATCGCGACGCATAACGCATACCATGTGGGCCAGATTCTCTATGTGCGTAAACTCCACGGCGTATGGAATGCAGCCAACGGAGTGAAATAACAGCGTGCCGCGCGAAGCCGCGCTCCGCATTTCCTTATGGCAAGAAACGAACCAGCCGAGACTCGAATTCGGAACTAGGGATCTCTTTTCGTCCGCATCAACATCTTCGTCGGATTCGGCCGCTCCGATTCGACCAATTAGACGAACGAAGGCGGCCTATCCCCTGCAGCGGATCCAAACGACTCATGCGGCGTGTCGCTCATGTGGAAGACAAGCTTGCCACCGTCCATCAAATCTTCGTGACGGATCCAACTTCTGCTATACGGTCTGCCATTCCATTCCACGGTTTGCACGAATGGCCGATTGGGCCCGTTGGCGATCGTCTCGATCACCAGCCTCTTTCCACCACCCAACTCAAGCGTAGCCTTGGTGTAGAGTGGGCTGCCGAATACGTAATTGCCGCTGACCGGATCTACCGCATACAGCCCGAGCGCACTCATGATGTACCAGGCCGACATCTGCCCGCAATCCTCATTGCCGGCCAGTCCGTCTGGAGCGTCGCGGTACTGGGTCGTCAGCAGACTGCGAACCTGCGCCTGCGTCTTGTGCGTCGCGCCGGCGTAGGCGTACAGATACGCGACGTGATGATCGGGCTCGTTTCCCTGAGCATATTGCCCCACCATGCCGGAGATATCAGGCGGCGCATCCGGTGGAAGTTCAGAGCTCTGATGGAATAGATGATCCAGCTTGCGAAGGAACGGCTCCTCGCCGCCGAAGAGATTCATGTACTCCTTCACATCGTGTTGATTAAGGAAGGTCGCTTCCCAGGAGTTGCTCTCGGTAAAATCACGCCATCGCTTGCTATGGCCCATACCTCGCGGATCGAATGGCTCTGCCCACTCGCCGTTCTGCATGCGACCCCGCATGAAGCTCACGGAGCGGTCGAATACGTTCTTATAACTCCTTGACCGAGTTCGCAACAACTTAGCATCAGCCTCTGCGCCGGTAGCCGCCGCAAGGTGCGCCAAGGCCCAGTCGTCGTAGGCATACTCCAGCGTTTTACTTACCGACTCCGGTTCCTTATCGCAGGCGACAAACCCCAGTTCACGGTACTGCGGCAGACCTCGATACTGCTCATCAAAGGCTCGCTGCCGCCAGAGTTTGTAAGCGTGAGCGTAGTCGACGCCCTGAATTCCCTTGACCTGCGCCTCCGCGATTACGACGGCCGAGTGATACCCGATCATGCATCCCGTTTCAACGCCTTGCAATGGCCACACGGGGACACCCTCAGGGCTTTGCTCCGCCATGCGAATCAGTGTGTTCACCATCTCTGGCAGGCGATCGCGCTGCACCAGCGTGTACAAGGGATGCAGCGCACGGTAGGTATCCCAGAGCGAATAGGTGGTGTAGTTCCTTGCGCCCGGCGGCAGCGAATGGATCTTTAAATCCATTCCGCGGTATTGGCCATCAACGTCGTCGAAGGTGGTTGGCGCAAGCATCGCATGGTACATCGCGGTGTAGAACGTTCTGGTCTGAGCAGAATCATTGCTTTCGATCAGGACACGCGAGAGTTCATGCTGCCAGGCCGCCTTCGCAGCGCCGCGAACACCGTCGAAGTCCCAGGCAGGAACCTCTGCCTCAAGATTCCTCAGAGCGCCCTCTATGCTGACGGCGGAGATGCCCACCTTGACGAGAATGGATCCCGCCGCCTTCATGGGATAGTGGAGTACACACTGAATGGACTTGCCCGAAGCCTGTGGCTGGTTCGCGGCCAGGGGTTTCCCGTCCAGCACAATCTGAGATTTCGAAAAAGGTTTCGAAAACTTCATCGCGAAGTAGATCTCTCGCCCGTTCGCCCATTGTGCGCACCGCCGACCGCCTGTAACCGTATCGTTAGCAGTTACGTGTAACTCCGCGCCAAGGATCTTGGATTTGCTTGTGCTGGTCGGCAGATCGTCTGGCGTATCGCCAAAACCGTGGGCCAGGTCGAGCACGAAGTGATTGCTGTCGCCAGAGGGGAACCGATAACGATGCACGCCAACTCTGGTGGTGGCTGTGAGTTCCGCGGTAACTCCGGAGTCCTGCAACACGACAGAGTAGTACCCGGGCTCAGCCTTCTCCTCCTGATGCGAAAACCTCGATCGATATCCGGAGCCCGGCTTGTCTGCATCTCCGGGCTCTGTGTGTACGACCCCAGTGCAAGGCATGAGCAGAAAATCCATCAGGTCACCTGCGCCGGTGCCGCTCAAATGCGTGTGACTGAATCCGAGAATCGATCGATCGTCATGGTGATAGCCGGAGCAATGATCCCAGCCAGATGTGCCGGTATCCGGACTGAGCTGGACTGCGCCGAACGGCATACTTGCGCCGGGAAAAGTGTGGCCGTGTCCGCCTGTTCCGAGGAATATATTCACCTCTTTGGTCAGGTCTCGACCCTCAGTTGTCTCCGCCCGGCCGTCGAGCCAGAGACCATTGCGGGCGGCCGCGACGGCAACACTCGATCCTGCTGCTGCCTTCAAAAAGGTTCTGCGAGTCACCTTGCGATTCATCTGTCTTTCCCATCACGCGTCAACTGCAGTTATCCGAACTAAGGTATGTCGCGAGCACGGCGCTCCTGTCGAACGATTGGAGTGCCAATGAGCATTGTACTCAGCGCACTCTCGTCGTGGCTCCGAGATCCATGCTCTGCGTTAGTGCAGTTTCGCCTGCCAGTTGCGTGGGACTTTGCCTGCCGGTCCGGGTGCGGGTTGAGAGGGGGGATGTGAGTGCGGCGGCAACAACTCGATGCCCTCCACAGCCTCTTGGCTCTCGTAATTCCAAAACCAGTCCTCTCCTGGCTCGAAGCTCATCGCGACCGGATGTCCGGTCTCCGCGGCATGTTTGGACGCATGTTGACTCGGCGAACTATCGCAGCAGCCGATATGCCCGCACTCGGCGCAGCGGCGCAGGTGCAACCACCAGCCATCGCCCGCGAGACACTCGACACAACCGGTGCCACTTGGCTTTGAAGCTGGGTTCATACCTACATGTGCTTTCTTCATGTATTTCTCCTGGATACGACGTGTTCTTCATGCGGACTGCATGGCGGCACGCTCACCGCTGCGGCTATGGGATGCGGTCTGTTGCTTCGGCGGATTCGTGGGCGAAAAACTGTAGTGGGCAATCTTCCACGCGGCGTCGCCATCCGCTTTGAAGACGAACAGCTCCTGATTCCCTGCTAAGCTCTGGGCCCCGTCTGAGGATTGGTGGTGTGTTCCACAGAAAATCGAGATACTAGTTTACCGCTCGGGATGTTACCCGCGAATCGGTGGGCTATCGAGTGTCACGATCGGCATCTCTCGCGAGCCGCAACGTGTAACGCGTCGCTGAGTAATGAGCACCGGCCAGCATTAGTAGCCCGGTGAGAAACGCCCAGAGCATCAGCCCTACCGTGGTGGCGAAGGGACCGTACACCGCGCGGAAGTCCAGCCAGGGCAGCGCCGCAACGTAGGCGAACTTCGCCAGTTCCCAGAGCAATCCGGTCACAATCGCGCTCGGCAGGACGGCGCGGGCAGGCATCTTGCGGTTAGGCAAAATCCAATAGACCAGGAAAAACAGCGTCACGCTTAAGACCACCGCCGAAATTTGCAGCAGCGAATGCGTGAGAAAGCGGAAGACAAGGTTGTCCACATGCCCGAAGAACAGCAGCGTGAAGAAGCTGTTCTGCGCCGTCGTAATTGCGACCGATGTCATGGCGAGGATTCCGACCACCAGCGCCAGCCCCAGCGAAATCAGCTGGTTCATCAGGTAAGACCGATTGCGGGTGACTCCCCAAACCTGGTTCAGCGCGACTTCCAGCGGCAGGAAAACTCCGCTGGAGGAGATCAGCAGCATGACCACGGCGGCCACCTGCACCCCGCTGCGCGCGTTCGCCACGATCGTCATGTTCTTGACCACGAACTCCTGGCCGGTTGGAAGGAAGAAACGCAGCATGTCCCCGATGACGCTCTCCATCGCGCGCGAGTGGAAGACGCGACGCGCCAATGTGAACATCATCACGATGAACGGGAACAGCGAGAGGATCACGTTCGCCGCCACGCTGAAGGCGTACGTGTGCACTTCTGTCTGCATCAGATACCGGGCAAGCGACACAAGTCCGCCCCATCGGGCGACAGGCGATGGAGAAGCCGGACCAGCAGATAGAGTCTGCTCGCCAAACGCTTTTTCAAGCAGAGTAGAAGAGGACATGATCGGTGGCTCGATGGTAGCAGAGCCCTTGCGAAGTTCCTGTCACAGATCGTCTGCTTGCGGTCGATCACCGGTTACCAGAGTGTCAGTAACGCTTTCTAAACCTGCGCAGGAGTGATGAAATGGCGGCATTTACCCTCACTCACTGTGCTGAAGTTTTCAGCCCCAAAAGTGGCCGGGTGTGAGCATTTTCTGCTTGCCTTGCAGCCCTCTTCCTGCCATAACAGGATGACAAATTGCCCTTGGGCAGTTTGAAAGTACGCGTTCGGAAGGCCGTTTTTGGATGTTTTGGTGTCACTGCTGTCAGAGCACTGAATGAAATTCACAGAGCTGCCGCTGCTCGCCACTTGGCGCACAACGGTGGCTTTTGGTGTTTCTAAAGGGTTCCTGCCGGCGAAAATCAGCAGTCTCAGAAAGGAGTTTCCTGGTGAAAGAGAACGGCGTTGTGAAGTGGTTTAACGGTGCCAAGGGTTATGGTTTCATCCAGCGTTCCACCGGAGAAGATGTGTTCGTCCATTTTTCCGCGATACAGGAGAACGGCTATAAGACATTGAACGAGGGTGAAGCCGTGGAGTTCGAGTGCCAGCAGGGCCCCAAGGGTCTCAATGCCGCAAACGTATTGCGCAACGCCTGATTCGCAGGACAACTTCCGAGCGGCCTCTTCGATCGGAATGAGGCCGTTGCTCATGCTGCTCTTCGCAAATGGGAGCGTGCCTCTCCCTTACTCTTCGAGGAGATAACTCCGCCACTCCTCTGTCTCCGCGATGCGCTTGAGCAGGTGAAATCGTCGTCTCATCAGGCGTTGAATATGCGGCGCAAGCACCCATTTCCCGACCAGTCTGCCGGGCCATCCAAATGGTATACTGAATCGCAGTTCATCGCGCAGTGTCACCGTTCCGTCGGCTCCATCTACAAAGCTGTGGTCGTGTTCGAAGCTGGCAAATCGTCCGGCGATCATGCGGTCGCGAAAGAACACCATCGGCTCGAAACACTCGATCAGGCTCTCGTGGAATTGGGGGAACCCTAGCTGCCATCCTTGCCATCGTACGGAGTCCCCTGGTTGCACGAAGCCAGAGGTGCGGCCCCGCACTGGATGCATGCCCAATTCCCTCTCCACGATGGCCACGCTGGTCGAGAGACGAAAGAGGCGTTCGAGTGGCGCCCGCACAACAATCTGCTCGCGCAACACGAACATCTGCTTTCCGTTCAAAGCATCACTGCGCACCGTCAGAAACGTGCCCTCCAGGTCCTTGTCGTGATTCCTCAAGCGTGCTGTCGGCAGACTGCAGTTCATCATTCTCGCCCCTGATTCTGGCCCGCTCGATCTCGCTTACCGCCCAGCGAGCAGACTCAGCCAGCACGGGATCCTGCCCCGCGGCCCATTCGCGCAGTTGCGGCACGTATTTCTCGAGACCGCTGTTCCCCATCGCGATGGCAATGTTCCGCTGCAAACCCTCAAACTTGGCCCGCTTCACCGGTGATCCGAAGAACAGGCGGCCGAAGTTTTCACCATCGAGCGCTGCCAGCCACTCGAGCGCTGGGTTCACCAGTTCGCCCCGGGTTGTGAGATTCCTATCGGAAGAGATCGGAGCTTTGCGATTCCACGGACAGACATCCTGGCAGATGTCGCAGCCGAACACCTGCCGCCCTATCGGACTGCGCAATTCCGTCGGAATTTCGCCGCGCTTTTCAATGGTGAGATATGCGATACAAAGGCTCGCGTCCATCTGGTAGGGCTCTGTCAAAGCGCCCGTTGGACAGGCATCGAGGCATCGGCGGCAACTGCCGCAACGGTCCTCTGCTAATGCCGGCCGCGCTGAGTCCGGCAACTCGACTGAAGTGACAATCACTCCGAGGAACAGCCATGATCCTAATTGCTGGTTGATCAGGCACGTATTCTTGGCGGTCCATCCCACGCCCGCGTACTTCGCGTAAATTCGCTCGACCAGCGGACCGGTATCGACAAAGCACTTTGACTCAAATTTCCCGACACGTTCGTGCAGCCTGGCCTCCAGCTGTCTGAGCCGTTTCAACAGCACATAATGGTAGTCGGAGGGGCGCGTGTTCCCTTCCGCGTCTCGCTGGCCAGTCCATGCATAGCGGGCAATCCAGCCGCTGCCCTCGGGCGCAGGCTCGATCGATCGGGGAGCCGCGCTGTTGTAATTCGACACACATACGATTACAGATCTTGCCCACGGAATTGCAATACGAAGCGAAGAGCGCAACAACTCACCCGCCTCGGATCTTCGTTTGAGATACTCCATCTCGCCACCGCGACCGGCTTCAATCCACGGGGCAAACTGTCGCAGCTCCGCATAGTCTTCCTCTGACCCCGGAGCCGGCACTGGCGCAATACCCGCCGCATCGAACCCTGCTTCGCGCGATTCGATGAATATTTGATGAAAGAGTGAACCGGGATCAGTCATTTGTCGTATGAATGCTCAACGCGCTAGAAAACGGCGCACGAAATGGGGTCGTAAAAAGAAATGCGCGTCTCCAGCCGAATCACAGCGTCTATTCAATTGAACCACGATTTAAAAGGAGATGTTCTTTATGGCAGCTCAACCTATCCTGCATCCCAGCGTAACCACGCTTGAGTGCCCGCCTGAGCTGATCCGCGGCCAGGAAGACCGGCTTCTAACGCTCCTGTTACCCCTGTTGGAACGCAACGACCTCGTGCTCGACGTATCCCGAGTGCAATCGATTGACGCCGCGGGAATCGGGCTCCTTGTCTTTCTGCATCAATGTGCGGATCGCGCTGGTACGTCGCTGACTCTCGTCCATCCGTCGGAGCGCTTGCTGCAGATGCTTTCCTTAGTGCATCTCGATAAGGTTCTGCTCCAGCCAGTAGGCCTTTCTTTATAACGCACTTCTACTTTCGTAACTATTCCAGTTCGAGATTCGTTGGCTCATCGAACAAGCCTTGCGCTCGGGACCAGTTGGTAACACTTCCCTATGCAGGCCCTCGGGCCTGCATCTTTTTTTTGGCCCGATTGAGGCCCTTCACTTCTCACCGAGTCACGAACGTCCCTTCCGATGAACTGCTCGGCAAGATCCTACCTTGCAAGATAAGGAAGTTTCGCGAGGCCGCTCGGGAGGCAGCCGGGTGAGGTGAGGCTATCTATGAGAACACGCGTCAATCCCATGCTCAGTGACAGCGCGCACATCCAGGTCTCCTTTCTTAGGATAACAATCGCGTCGACATTGGAACACTGAAGTCAGAGGACCGGAACCACCGCGCGAATCAAGTTCAGAACAGCTCCACACGTTCAGGTCTGAGCGCACTCCCTGAGAACCACGATGGACCGGCCCGCACATTGAGTTACCGGAACGGAGGTTCCTTATGAGTGTGGGTACGCTGGGATACAAAGTTGCCGAGACCGAGAAACCGGTTCAAGCTAAGCTGCAATACGTCTACTCCTTCGGCGGAGGTTCAGCCGAAGGCAATGGAAAGATGAAAGACATCCTGGGAGGCAAAGGTGCAGGCCTCGCAGAGATGACCAACGTTGGACTGCCCGTCCCTCCAGGATTCACCATCCAGACAGAAGCGTGCCGCGAGTATATGCGCGGTGGACTGTCTGCGGAAGTCAACGAACAAATGATCGCCGCCTTACGCAGGCTGGAACGTCTGCAAGGCCAGACACTCGGCGCCGGAGAGAATCCTCTGCTGGTCTCGGTGCGCTCGGGCGCCAAGTTTTCCATGCCCGGCATGATGGATACCATCCTCAACCTGGGTCTTAATGACATCTCTGTCGAGGTTGTGGCCAGGAAGACAGACAACCCACGCTTTGCCTACGACTGCTATCGCCGCCTGATCCAGATGTTCGGCGACGTGGTGCTCGATATTCCGAAGGCTAAGTTCGAACACATCTTCGACGGCATGAAGAAGAAGAAAGGCGTGACGCTCGATACGGGTCTCGATGCCAAGGCGCTGCAGGAGATCATCGCCGGTTACAAAAAGCTGGTTCGCGAAGAAGCGGGCCGCGACTTCCCGCAGCAACCCGAAGAGCAACTGGTGATGGCGCGCGATGCGGTCTTTCGCAGCTGGAATAACGATCGCGCCAAGACCTACCGCCGCATCAATAAGATTGACGACTGGCTGGGAACCGCAGTGAACGTGCAGGCCATGGTCTTCGGCAATCTTGGCGATACCAGCGGCACGGGCGTGGGCTTCACTCGTAATCCGGCGACCGGCGACCGGGAGTTCTACGGCGAATTTCTGATGAACGCGCAGGGCGAAGATGTGGTCTCCGGCATTCGCACGCCGATCCACATCAGCGAACTCCAGAAGATCATGCCCCACGTGTTTGACCAGCTTCGCAATCTCACGTCGAAGATGGAAAAACACTACCGCGACATGCAGGACTTCGAGTTCACCATCCAGGATGGCCACCTGTACATGCTGCAGACCCGCAACGGCAAACGCACCGGCCGCGCCGCAGTCCGCATCGCGATCGACATGGTGCGCGAGCACCTGATCACCGAAGACGAAGCCGTTCTTCGCGTCGAACCGAATCAACTTTACGATTTCCTCGTTCCTCGTCTCGATGAGAAGGGCGTAGAGGTTGTCGTTCTGGCCACCGGGCTTCCGGCGTCGCCGGGCGCTTGCGTAGGACAACTGGTCTTCAGCGCGGAAGATGCGGTGAAATTCACCCAGGACGGGCGCATGAATTCGGTGATCCTGGTCCGCAGCGAAACCACTCCGGAAGACATCGCCGGCATGGAAGTCGCTTCGGGCATTCTGACCTCGCGTGGTGGCATGACTTCGCACGCCGCCGTGGTTACGCGTGGCATGGGTAAGTGCTGTGTTGCTGGCGCAGGCGATATCGCGGTCAACGAGAAAGCCAAGGAGATGAAGGCGGCCGGCAAGGTCTTCCGCCAGGGCGACTGGATCTCCCTCGATGGCACCACCGGCCGCGTGATTGAGGGCAGACTAAAGACCGTGCCCGCATCCCCAGACGATGCAGACCTGGTCAAGTTCATGGCCTGGGTCGATCCCAAACGCCGGCTCCGCGTTCGCGCCAACGCCGACATACCCCGCGACGCCAAGCAGGCTCGTCAGTTTGGCGCGGAAGGCATCGGACTGTGCCGCACCGAGCACATGTTCTTTGCCGAAGACCGCCTGCCTCACGTGCAGGCCATGATCATGGCCAGCAATGAGCAGGAACGTCGCGCCGCACTCAAGCACCTGCTGCCCATGCAGCGCGCGGACTTCGCCGGCTTGTTCAAAGTCATGGACGGCCTGCCGGTCACGATCCGCCTGCTGGATCCGCCGCTGCACGAGTTCCTGCCCAAACGCGAGGAGCTTCTGGTTCAAATCGCGCAGCTTGAGATCACCAAACCCCGTTCGCCGAAGCTAAAAGAACTCCATCGGCTGCTGGACCGCGTGGAAGAGCTGCACGAAACCAACCCCATGCTGGGTCTGCGCGGCTGCCGGCTTGGCATCGCGTATCCCGAGATCACCGAGATGCAGGCGCGGGCCATGTTTGAAGCAGCGGCCCAAACCAGAAAGCACGGCACCGACGTGCATCTGGAGATCATGATCCCGCTCATCACCAGTATTGAGGAGATGCGCAACCAGGCTGAAATCATCCGGCGCGTGGCCGGCGAAGTCTTCGCTCAAAAGGGCGTTGAGTTCGACTACCTGGTGGGCACGATGATCGAGCTGCCTCGTGCCGCTTTGATCGCCGATCAGATCGCGCAAGAGGCCCAGTTCTTCAGTTTCGGGACCAATGACCTCACCCAGACTACTCTCGGCATCTCTCGCGATGACGTAAACAAGTTCCTGCCGACTTACCTGAAGCAAGGTATCTACAAACAGGATCCGTTCGGTGTTCTCGATCAGGAAGGGGTAGGCCAACTGGTTAGGATGGGAACGTCACGGGGTCGTGCCACGCGTTCCGATCTCAAGGTCGGTATCTGCGGCGAGCATGGCGGTGAACCAGAGTCCGTCAAGTTCTGCCACAAGATCGGCCTCAATTATGTCTCCTGTTCTCCGTTCCGACTGCTGACCGCGCGTTTGGCGGCGGCCCAGGCGGCTCTGGAGGAGCAGCTTGCCTACAGCCCGGACCTGCGTTCTGGGGGTTCAAAGTAATTCGAATGATCGATTGAGGTGATCGAGAGTAACCAATTCTTAATTACTACAATGCGGCACTTATTAGATCGCAGTTAACTCACCTCATTTGCGAGGTCCAGCCCACCCGGGTTGGACCTCTTTTTTCGTGATGCAGATCACTGGATATGTCACTTTAAGCTTGAATAGGTCTCATCTTGAGGCGTACTGTAGCAATCGCCCGCTTCCCCCAAAGCGCGTTTCCCCGGAACTCAGCTAACAAGTGGCACAGGAGAAATTCGAGTTCCCTTTATGGGATTTCGCGATTTTCTTTTCGAAACGATCTCGAGATTCCGGTGAGTGAGCCGATACAGTCACTCATGAAAGGAACGATCATGGCTGTAAATCTCCTTACCGAGTTTCCCGTTCGCCCCCAAAGCTTTCCTCCGGAAAATTTGTCCGGCTCACGACCAACTGAGCCTGCCACTGTAAGCAACGTGAATCTCGGCCGACGCGTGGCTCGACCGGTTACGGTCGCACCCGGCTCTGTAGCCTGTTTTCGCGGCATTTTTTATGCTGTTTCGTTCGAAGCAGTTGTGGCTTTGGCCGGGGTAGGCATCTGGGAAGTTTGCCGCTTGCTGCGCTGACTAACCGAAGCTACCGCGCGACCGGTTCTCCTCTGCCGACACAGAGCTGATTGAAACCTGTCTGAACTCGGAGCTCGACTCTCCTACGCTGCCTGATTACTCAATCCACGCATGGGCTGCCGATAGTTCTACGTTTGCCCCGTGCCCTTCATCCAGGACCGTGACCACGATCGCGTGGTGGTCCTGATCAAACGAGACAGGTCCGCCGCTTTTTGCGGTAACTCCCTCGCCCGCCGCCTGCCCGAAGATCTCCAGCCGTACCTGCGTCCACCAGGGAGAAAAACTCCCCTGGTGCTCTCCGACTCGAATTCGCAGCGAATTGCCGCTGGCTTCGCAAGTGAAATTTACCCGCAAAAATACGCCACGCTGATACGCCATTGTTCGTCCATCATCGCTGTAGAGTGAGCCCTTACAGTCGCGACCCGGATAGACGCGGAGGGTGAGCGGTCCGTTCGGCTTCTCCGCCGTGCTTTGGGTCAACGGCTGCATCGGCACGATCGATCCCTCGCGCACGTACAACGGCAGCTTCGCGAGCGTAGGGTGCACGATCAGCGGCTTGTCCGATGGCAGCGCATCGGCCTTCAACTGCTCGGGGTCGAGACTCTTCGCGATCGGCCGCCGACGAATTCTCTCGCCCGTCCAGTAATCGAACCAGTCCACCGGGGGCAGTACTACTTCGTAGTCGTCCAATTCGTCGGGAACGGGCGCGGGCGCGACGAGAATATCCGGGCCAAATAGAAATTCACCACCCGCATCGAGATCGACTGGGTGCTTATCGGGTGCGGAATCCGGAAACTCCAGGAAGAGCGGGCGGGTGATTGGCAGTCCGGTTCGCGACATCTCTTCCGCGGTGGTGTAGAGATACGGCATCAGGCGATAGCGCTCTTCAATGTACCGCCGCCGAATCGCTTCCTGTTCTGGTCCGTGAACCCATGGCTCCTGTTCGCCCGTTCCCTTCGCGGTATGATCGCGATCAATCGGCTGGAAGGCGGCAATCTCCATCCACTTGGTTAAGAGATCGGGTTGGGGTGTGCCGGCAAATCCGCCGACGTCGGCTCCGCTCATCGCAAATCCGCTCAGGCTCAGGTTCAACAACATCGGCGTCGCCAGCCGAAGATGGTTCCAGGTGCTGCTGTTGTCGCCGGTCCAGGTGACCGCGTACCGCTGCCCGCCTGCATAGCTTGCGCGCGTCATCACAAACGGCCTGAGATCCGGATTCAGCTTCTGCAAACCTTCAAACGTTCCGCGGCTGTTCTGCATGCCGTAGACGTTGTGGATCTCGAGGTGAGAGGTCGTGCGCTTTGCAAATCCCGGCTCGTCGATGCGGTGCTGAACTGTGTCGGGCATCGTCTTCGAAGGCACGCCGAAGACCGCGGGTTCGTTCATGTCGTTCCAAAAGCCGGCGATGCCTTGCTTGTAGAACTGCTTGTAGAGTGTGCCCCACCAGTCGCGGGTCACCTTACGCGTAAAGTCAGGAAAGACGGAGTCTCCCGGCCAGACCTTCCCGACATACCGCGAGCCGTCAGAGTTCTTGACGAATTGGTCGCCCGCGAGTCCCGTGTTGTAGGGCGCGTAGTCTGAATTCGGCAGATATGCGACATGCAGGTCGGTAATAGCGACCAGGTTGAAGTTGTCGCGCTTCAGATTCTGGATCATCTGCTCCCAATGCGGGAACTTCTCGGCATCCACCGTGAATGGCCGGTTGTTCTTCTGAAAGTCGATGTCCAGCCAGATCACGTCGGTGGGAATCTTGTCCGCACGCAATCTCGCCGCAATCTCCCGCACCCGCGACTCAGGGTAGTAGCTATATCGCGACTGCTGATAGCCAAGCGACCATAGCGGCGGCAGCGGCGTAGGTCCGGTGAGCCATGCATACGAAGTCACCACCTGCTTCGGAGTCGGTCCGTAGAGAAGGTAATAGTCGAGCGGGCCGTTCTGCGATCCGAAGGCGTAGGCGTCGGTGTACTGCTTGCCGAAATCGAAGTCGCTGCGCCACGTGTTGTCGAGGAAGACGCCGACCGCCCGGCCTTCGCGGAATGCCAAGAAGAACGGAATCGTCTTATAGATGGGATCGGTGGATTCCTGAAAGCCGAACGCATCGGTGTTCCACATCGAAAACGCCATGTTGCGCCGATCGAGCGGTCCTGGTTTGTCGCCCAGCCCGAAGTAGTGTTCATCCGCGGGCATGGCCTTAGTTACGAGGAAATGATTGCCGTGGTACTCAACCGGGCGTCCTGGGGCGTCCTCCTGCAGCACGTGGCCTTCGGCGTCTGTCACGCTCATGCGCATGGTTGCGCGATCAACGGTTACGCGCAGTGACTTGGTGCGAAATCCTACCGTTGCGGCGCCATCGTCGGCCGCTACCGGTACTCGCTGCTTCCGCGGACCCTCGAGCACCGCCCAGGAAGCATCCTCCGGCAGTTCTCCTGTTTTGGAAACTCGCACGCGTAGCACGTCATCTCGCAGCGCCTCAATGCGCATCAGCGCGGCACCGGAGCGCACCTCGATACCCGAGGCAAGCGGCTTGGCCTCTGTGACCTTTGACAGCACGGTCACCGCGTCGGCGGTTCCGTTTTCAGCGCCCCTCGCCGGGAAGGCGAACAGCACGATCGTGCCGAGCCAAAGCAGGCCGTGCACGAACCTGCGTTTTTTGGCTGACGCAGAAGTCAAGAGTGCAGGCACACAAAAAGCCTTTAAATCTGGAGTAGTGATCATGGTTTGGGGATACCCTATGTGGCCGGCCTGCAACCCTCGATGCACCCGTCGTCGTTTTTCGGTCAATTCTTCTTCGCGGCTTATGTTGTGCCGCCGCAATGTCTTGACCGGCAACTTCAACGCCCGTCGAGGTCGAGCGAGTAGATGTTCGCGGTCCACATGCGGGCACGCAGCATGGGCACATCCCCCGGCGCCAATCCGCTGAAGGAGTAGTCCACGGCGTCGACGGCATGCAGACTGCTCAGGTCCGCGACCTTTTCCAGCTTCTTGTCGAGCGACACGCGGTAGAGCGGCGCGCCCTCTTCAATGTAATCGTGAAAATAGATCCACTTGCTATCGTGCGACCACTCCAGATCCGAAACGGTTCTCGAGACGAGCGTGGTCCACGTACCCGCGGCCATGTCGTAGATCTTGACGTTCTCTTCTCCCAGCGGCGTCGCTGCGATGTACCGACCATCGGGCGACCAGCGCGGACTGAACATGCCATCGGAACCGGGCAGCGTCTTCAACTGCCGGGTCTGCAGATCGAAGATGTGGATGGCCTTGGGAACCGTGCCCTCTGCCATCACCTCAGGCGGCCTGCCAAAGACGATAAATCGCCCATCCGGCGACCAGTCCGGATCCGCCTCGTTTCGGTCGTCTTCAATCAGCTTTTCCGGAGTGCCTCCGGATGCGGGCACGAGATAGACCTTCCACGGCTTGCCGGGCTCTCTGCCCATGAACGCGATCTGCCGATTGTCCGGAGCCCAGTGCAGCACGAAGACCTGCATCGGGCTGGCGGTCAGTTGCAGCCGTTCGCTGCCGTCGGAGCGGCTGCACCATAGGGAGCCGTCACCGGGCCGAACCCAGGCGACGCGTTGGCCGTCGCGCGAAAAAGCAGTGCGCCCGACGCCGTGGAGGCTCTTACCGTAGGGGATGAACTGCTGTTCTCCGGCGTCGTATCGCAATAGATCGTAGCGAGCGTCCAGCCCGAGGAAGAAGATCTGGTGGCCGGTGCGAGCAGTGATCGGGGCCTGATAGCTCAAGGGACCGTTCGTGATCTGCCAGGGGGCGGACGGCCTCTGTCCAAAGAACGACGACTTCTCCGTCATTCCCCAGATGTTGGTCATGCCGTTGTGCGTCATTTGAAACACGAAGTAGCTTCCGTCACCCGTCCAGTTGCCACAACACTCCATGTGCGGACCGTTCTTGCGCTGAAGCAACGGTTCCACATGCGAACCATCGGCTGAGCCCTGCCATAGGGAGGTGGTGTGATCCTTAGGATTGATCAGCGTGAACCTGAGCTTGCTGCCATCAGGCGACCAACGCAGCCAGAAGGCGCGCCCAGGGAGCGTGGCGAACTTGCGGTTTTCAGAACCATCTTCGCTGGTTACAAATAGATCGTCTCCGCTGGCGATCAGCAGGCGCTTTCCGTCCGGCATCCATGTGCCGTCATGCGCGAGCACGTTGGCAATGCGCCGCGCTCCGCCACCAATGGTCGGCACGATCCAAAGTGCCTGCTCCGCGTCGGGAGCCAGGTGATTTCGTACCAGCAGTTTCGAGCCGTCGGGAGAAATATCGCCGAGCGAGGGAGACGCGATATCCGAGGGCAACGACAACAGACTACTCTCTCCATCCACAATCAAGGCCTGCGAGAGAATGCTGCGCCCTCCCTGTATCTGCAGGAAGAAGAGCCTCGAGCCGTCCGTCGCACTTCCGGGCAAGCTCTCAAACAGCGCATCGCCGGGAGACACGCGCCCGGAGAACGTGATCTGCGAAACCTTCGCAGGCATAATCGGCGGAATGCCGCGCGTCCACGACCAGGCCGAGAGAGCGAGCACACCCGCGACTATCGCCAGGGATCCAATGAAAAGGCCGCGCCTGCGACGTAACAAGGATTCAGAAAGACCTGCAACACCGGGAGACACTGGTTGCAGATACGACGGTTCGCGCTCTGCCGGGGCCGCGACTGGAATCGCTGCGCTCGGCAGCATCGGCAGCGGAACACCGACAATTTGTACAGGAGCGATGAAACGGTAGCCGCGCTTGGCAAGCGTTTCAATGAATCGCGGATTGTCCGCCGAATCTCCGAGTGCCTCGCGGATCTTGTTCACGGCGGTGCCGAGGCTGTGGTCGAAGTCGACCGTGGTTTCGATTCCCCAAAGTCTCTGCTGCAGCTCTTCGCGGGTCACGACCTCGCCTGGCTTCTCCAACAACGCTGTGAGCACACGGAAGGGTTGCGATTGGAGCTTGATACGAATACCTGATTTGCGTAGCTCACCCGATTTCAGGTCCGCTTCAAAAACTCCGAAACTTACCCTCACGTGCGTGCTGACTTCAGGCTGCGCCATCCTGCGTGTTTCCATTTCCGTGGCCCCGCAGGCACTTTTATCACTCCGAATCTGCCTCGGTCAACAGCCCCTTGACCTTGAATTTACAAGAGATTCACGTTTGATCAAGCGCGGAAACTTTACCGCAGGCAATGTGACACACTCAAACGTTTGATCGAAGTTGGCATTTATGACGAGGTGTTCACTTTCAAGTCCTGCACGGCTCGATGCGCCTGGTCTATGGCGCAATCCGTGTACGCATACGCGTCCGCATCGGCGTTGGCAATTGCCACTCGCCCGAACGGCTTGCGGGCTTCGACGCAGGGCTGCGGCCCACCTTCGAGCCAGAAAGAATCCCACAGCGAGTTGTATTGGTAAGCATACCCATGTGGCCATCGGTTCACCGTGATCGCGGCAATGTCGCGTGCCGGATCAAAGCCTCCAGAACTGAGACTGGTCGCGAGTTGGCTCCGTATGTTTCGTTCGAAGGTGTCGAAGCCAGTCTTGTAGAGGCGGGCTCGGCCAAGCTGGTGCTGCGTGCGCGCCGGCATCCCAGGCGAACAGGGATACTGGTGCATGGTCAGCACGATGGGCTCGTCGGGAGAGCTCGTACAGTGGTAGTCGCCTACACTTACGCGCTGATCGAGACTGACTGTGCTGAAATAGCTGCCGGGCGCGTACGTATTCCCCGCGTGCAGTTTTGCAAACGAGTTCCACCGATGCAGCACGACATTCGTATATACCAGCGGCACCTTCTCCGCCGACGACAGCGACTGCCTCTGCGACTCGGGAATTTCGTCACTGAGATACGGGATCATTGTGTGCCAGCAGGCCAGGATGCAATGCGCTGCCCGCACAGTCTTCAGCTTGCCCTGCTCTACGTAAGAGACTTCAACCTCCTTCGCCGAGCCGACGTCACCCAGGTGGCGCACCTTGACCACCGTGCTGTTCAGGCGAATGCGGATGGGAGAGCGCTTTCGATCGAGCAGATCATATTTCACCTGCGCAGTTACGATATCGTCAGCCGTGTTCCCCGGAACCGCATCCGGCAGAAGACTGCGCATCAGCAGTCGCGCGATGGATGCATTGCCATCGGGAAAGTGGAAGAAGAATTTTTCAGCCTCTTCATTGGGAATTGCATCTCGACCCATGCCTGGACCGGCGCCCGGTGCAAGCTTCATCCCACTGAACCCGGGCAGACCGAGGCCCCACGCATCCTGCGCCGAAACGGCGTCAATGCCCAGCCCATAGAGTGGTTGCGGATATGCCTGCAGTACCTCGACCACCTGCGGGTCGGTCTTCATCATCTGGGTTAAAAAATCCGCGTAACTGGTGCGGGCCAGTTTAGCTTTCTTCTCGGCCGAAGAGAGGCCAGGCAGCACGTCTTCGTCGCCCAGGTAGAGACGCTTCAGATCAGCCTTGGTCTTCTCCTTCAGCGGTGCCTCGGCCGCGAACCTTTCCCATCGATTCTGCTGGTCGGGATCCGTCTTCTCGCCCCACAGAGCGCGCGGATTCGTAATCAGCCGGTCCGCTCCAAATGTCTCCTTGTCAAAGAAGATCTTCTGCTCCAGGCCAAGTGATGCGAACAGTTTTTTATCAGCCACCGATGAGAACCGGCTCACATCAATGCCCAGGTCACGGATCACGCCGCGCGCAACGGGGCTATAAGGGGCGGGGCTCTCGATGGCGTACGTCCCCCCAAATCCCAGGAGTGTTTTGCCGTCGACGTGAAATTCGTTGCGCTTGGCGTGGCCACCGAAGTCATCGTGATTCTCGAGAATCAGCACCCGCGAATTCGGACCATTCATCTCGCGAAAGAAGCGCGCTGAAGACAGGCCGCTGATGCCGCCGCCTACCACGACAAGGTCGTAGGTCTCTCCCGTCTCCTGTGCCGTGCCTGCGTTCTTCCAGAACTCCCCGTCTCGCAGGCTGTGCGCCGTTTGAAACGAACCGGGGTGACTCCCGCGCAGGCCGGTCTTCGCGGGCGGGTCGTAGCCCGGCGCGTTCTGAGGCTCACCCTGCTCCTCCGATCGCGCAGCGTGCGGCAGCATGGACGCGGCCACAGTCATAGCAGCCCCGTTCATGAAATCACGGCGACTGATCTTCCGATTCATGCCGAGTTCTTTGTCGCTGTGGCTCATCTCTTCAGTCTCTCCTTCTTGCTCGCGATCAGGGCCCTGTTTTGTCTCTGATGGTCGTACTACTTATCTCAAGAGAGCATGAGCAGCATGTTCCCCGGTTGCGACCGCACCTTCCATGAATCCCTGCGAATCGGCCAGGTGTTCGCCGGCGAATACGATCTTGCCGAACGGCTGCTGCAACAGTGGTCGCAATGTGAACCACTGGCCGGGGCGATACAGCGCGTAAGCTCCGTGCACATACTTATCCCGCTGCCAGGCCTGCGAATGAACACCCGCAACTAGCTGCTGTGCATCGGGGGACACGGCCAGCAGATCGCGCGTCACCAGGTCGCGACGATGCGCTTCACTCTGCGCTGCCAGCACATCCGCCTTATCGCCTGTGGCATAAGAACACAAAATGCCTTGTGTCCCGGGTTGTCCTTCGGTTGTGTGGAAGTATTCGTGCGAGGTCTCATCGCTCATCAAGGCGAAGTCTTCGGCCTCCCAAAATCGCTTCTGGCACAGTATTTGTGTCTTGATGATGCGTGCGTAGGCCAGTTCTTCGGCAGCCTGTAGTTTGAGGGAGGGCAGCGGCGGATCGAAATGAATCGACGGCAGCACGGAAGATGGTGTGGCCATGACGCAGGCATCCGCCGTAAGCTTCGCATCCGGTGTCGAGACGATCACCTTGCCCTCCCGCTGCCGTATGGCGACCACAGGAGAACCGAGGTGCACCGCGTGCTCCGGCAATCGCGCAATCAGAGCCTTCACAAGTTCGCTATTACCGCCGCGAACGTGCAGGTCCATCTCGTCGGTGCTGTTGGGATTCATGTAATCCGTCTCGGCATACGAGGCACCTGCCACGTAGGCTGAGACCGCGCGGATCGACTCGCCGTAGTCTGTGCTGTCCATGATCTCGCGGATGCGTAGATCCTCTTCGCTAAAGCCGATCTTGCCGAGCCATGTCCACCAGTCGTACTGATCCATGCGACGGAGGTCTGCTTCGCGGTAGTGCTTGTATCGCGAGAGGAAGTGGTTCCAAGCCTTGCGGGACTGCTCGGAGAAGTTCCATTGCCCCGGCGGTTTTAGCTCTCCGTCCTCCAGCAGCCACACGCGATAGGCATGCGGCTCAAGCGGGACCTTGAGTTCCTTGCACAAGGCGAGAATCTGATGATGTCCATTGCCAATCCACTCGCCCCCCATCTCGCAGACAAGCTCCGGCGCCTGCTCGAAACGATACGACCACACTCGGCCGCCTGGCCGATTGCGAGCCTCCAGCACCGTTACCGTCCACCCGGCCTGGTTTAGCCGATACGCAGCGGTCAGCCCCGCAAGCCCTGCTCCGATCACGATGCAGGAATGTCTTGGCCGAGCCGCCCAGAGAGGGCGCGGAAGAACAACAGCCCCGAGAGCAAGAGCGGCAGAATGCAGGAACTCGCGGCGAGAGAGACCGTCTTCTGCGCGAAGAACTTGCGGGGGAAGGATGGACCCCTCTCCTGCCCGGTGTCTTGCTTCTGGCAGGTTCATTCCGCGACTTCCTGTGATAGGGCAGGCAGCACGGCGACCGCGGCACTCGCCGTGTCTCTCGATGAGAACCGCTGCCAGACCACGATCGCCATGACCGAAAAAATGAAGATGAGCGTCGAGATTGCATTCATCTCTGGCGTCACGCCCCGGCGAAGGCGCGACCATATTTCCAGTGGTAACGTGTTCTCCCGGCCGATGAGGAAGAACGTCACCGCGATCTCATCCATCGAGAGCGTGAAGACAAGCAAAGCCGTCCCGATGAGCGACGTCTTCATAAGCGGCAGAGTAATCCGACGCAAGGTCTGCCACCCGCTCGCACCCAGGTCAGCAGACGCTTCCTCGAGGTAGGGATCGAGCCGTTGCAGTCCCGCCGCGATCTCCGTGGTCGCTACCGAGATAAGAGCGGTGGCATGCCCTAGAATCACGGTCAGCAGGCTCAGGCGGACTCCCGCTGCCACCACGACTAGCAGCAGCGAAATTCCAGTTACAATTCCCGGAACAATCAGCGGCAGCAGAATCAATCGTCGAAAGATCGCTTGGCCCGGAAATTGAAAACGATCGAGTGCGTACGCCGCCGGAAACCCAATCAGCAGAGATAGGCAAACAGTCGCTGCCGCGACCATTGCGCTGTTCGCGACCGCCGACCACATTGCAGCATCTTGAAACAGCGCGGCATACCAGGCGAGCGTCAGATGGCTAGGTGGAAAACCGCCCACTCCGGAACCGTTGAAGGAGTAGACCACCAGCACCAATATCGGCAGATAGAGAAATGCAAATACTGCGTAGGCGCTGACGATGAGCAACCTGGGCGGCGCGGCTTTCATGCCGTCCTCCAACGTCGCTCCAGCGCTTCGGTTGCGTAGAGCAAAGCTATGACTACGATCAGAATGACGAGCGCCACCGCTGCCCCGAGCGGCCAGTTGTAATCCGCTCCGAAGAGGTTTGCGACAACATTGGCGATCATCACGCTGCTTGGTCCGCCCAGCAGCAACGGTGAGAGAAAGTCTCCAAAGCTAAGTAGAAACGCGAATGTGGTGCCGCTGAGCACGCCGGGCATCGAGAGCGGGAGGATCACCCGCACAAAGGTCTGCCAGGAACTCGCGCCCAGGTCTCGCGAAGCCTCGAGTAACTCCGGCTGTATCTTCTCGAGCGACGCAATCACCGGAAGCGCGACAAAAGGCGTGTAGATGTGGGTCAGCGTGATGATCACCGCCATCGGACTGTACAGCAGAAATCCGAGCGGCTGATGCACGACATGCGCCCATTGCAGCAGGGTGTTCAACACGCCCTCATGGCCGAAGATTACCTTCCACGCGTAGGCGCGTACCAGGTAGCTCACCCAAAGAGGAAGGATGACGGCTTGGTATAACAAGCGCTTGTACTTACCCGCATGAAAGGCGATCAGTAATGCAAGTGGATACCCAAGCAAGAGCGCCAGCAGCGCCGCACAACCTGCGATCCGCAAGGAGCGGAGAATCACCGTGATATAGAGCGGGGTGGTCAGCAGATGGACGTAGTTCCTGAGTCCCCATTGATGCAGAATTTGCTGGAACGGGCCGAGCGTCCAAAAACTGTAACAGAAGAGCATGCAATAGGGCGCAAACAGAAAAGCCGCAATCCAGCCAAGCGATGGCAGCACCACCAGCGAATTGCCGATTCTGTTCCTCACAGGCTGTGTCCTTCCATTTCGCGCGCCGCGGCAGGCTCTTCCAGAGCAATGAAGTCACTCGGCAGGCAGGCGAACAAGCGCATTTCCCCTTGGCCGGGAGCGCGATCCGCAGGCAACCGGGCCGTCATCTCCGTTCCATCCTCGCAGCGAAGGGTCGCCAACACCGTCGCTCCCTGAAACTGCAGCATCTTCACGCTCGCGCGAAACCGCAATTGATCGCTGTCCGCATCCGCTGCCAACCGGAGACGCTCCGGGCGCAGAGAAAACGTCACCGGTCCAGGTGGCCGGTCGATGCCGAATCGAAAAGGACCACAACTAGCGATGCTTCCGGTCACGGTGCCTCGCAGCACATTGCTACTGCCGAGGAACGTGCAGGTGTACACCGTCCGCGGTGTTAGATACATCTCGCGCGGAGTTCCGCATTGCTCGATGCGCCCACCATGTAGCAGGACTATGCGATCCGAAATGGACATTGCCTCTTCCTGATCATGGGTCACAAAGACAAACGTGATTCCGAGTTCCTGCTGCAGTTGCTTCAGTTCCCGTTGCATCTCCGCTCGCAGGTTCGCGTCGAGAGCAGAGAGCGGTTCGTCGAGCAGGATCATGCGCGGCTGGTTGATTAACGCGCGTGCCAGAGAAACGCGCTGCTTCTGCCCTCCGCTAACGTGTTTGGGCAGGTGCTTTGCAAATTGTTCCATGCGCACCAGCCGAAGTGCCGACTCGACTCTCTCTGCGATTTGGCCACGAGCAATCCGCCGAATGCGCAGACCATAAGCGACGTTTTCAAATACGGTCAGATGAGGAAACAACGCGTAGTTTTGAAAGACGGTATTGATGGGCCGCCGCGATGGTGGCAGCGCAAGTAGAGATTGCCCCTCCAATAAAACCTCACCGGAGTCCGCCTCTTCAAATCCCGCGAGTATGCGCAACAGCGTTGTCTTCCCGGAGCCGCTCTCGCCGAGGATCGTGAGAAACTCGCCGCGTACTATGTCGAGACTGAGCGCATCGAGCACACGATGCTGGCCGTAAGCCTTCGCCACTGACCGAATCTGAAGGAACGCAGCGTCGCTTTGGCCTGCGCTGGTGGCCTGTTCCCGCGAACTCGCACCCGATCCGATCAGTCAGCTTACCTCTCAGTGACGCGGCGGTTAGTCGCTGGCTTTCACTGCGTTCCACACTTCGGTGTACTTCGCCCGCCTCGGCACGTCCTGCCAGAAGATGATGTGCTTCTGATACGCATCTACGTCATCCAGGTGCAGGCTATGCTGCTGGTCTTTGCTCATGAGTGCAGCGGCCTGCGGGTTTGCCGGGGTATAGCCAGTCACGTCGCTCAACTGCTTTTGTGCCTGAGCCGAGATCATGTAGTTGATGAAGGCGTAAGCCAGCTCCTTGTTCTCGCTGGTACTGGTGATCATGAGGTGGTCGATCCAGCCGGTCGTTCGTTCGCGCGGAATCGTCTCGCCGATCGGATACCCCGCCTTTTTGAGCAGGTTCGTCATAAGAGGCCAACCCATCGCAGCGACAACCTCGTGCCCCTGAAAGAGGCTGGTCAAATCTCCGCCGCTCGTCCACATCTTGCGAATGTTCGGCTTCAACGCGATCAGCTTCTGCTTCACCTGTTCCAGTTGCGTGTCGTTCAGGTGATAAATCGCGTTCGGATCTTCCCGGTCGAACCCGAGCACCTGCGCCGCCATATACACGGTCGACAAGTCGTCCCACACCGAGATCTTCCCTTTCAGCTTCGGGTCCCACAGTGCCGACCACGACGCAGGTGGCGCGGTAAAGTAGGTCGTGTCATACAGCAGCGGATTCGGTCCCCACGTCAGCGGAACTCCGTACACCTTCGCTCCGTCTTTCACCAGCGGAAGGGACGTCAGTTGCGGAGACAGCTGCGCGTAGTTCCCCACCTTGGCAAGATCGATGGGTGCGATCAGACCTGAATGGGCCAGCATGCTTGCCACATCGCTTGAGGGCGAGATCACGTCGTAGTTCGACGAGGCTCCTCCGCGAAGCTTTCCTACGAGCTCGTCGCTGGTGCCCATATAGGCAGCGTTGACTTTGCAGTCACAGGTCTTCTCGAATCCCTGGATAAACGAGGGATCCGCATAACCCTCCCAGACCAGCAGGTTCAACGTGGGAGCAGCTTTCTTGCATCCGGCCACGATGGTCAGGCATGCCACACAAACCAGGAAGGCGAATCGCTTCATGCCACGGGCTCTCGTGTAAGTCTGCAGTGTCTAAGAACGTTTGCCAACCGTGCACAGCAGTTGGAAGTTGATGCCGAGGGTCGCCGGTCCGTCCTGCTCACCCGTGCAAATCGAATGCTACTCCGGCTGTCGATATCCCACGCGGTCTGCTCTCGGCCGTATCAGGAGGAATTACCGTCAACTCAGCCTCAGCTCCGGTGCACCTCGGCGTGTCACTTGACATTGGGGCTAAAATTCACTAAGTTCTGCAAAATTACTACAAGGTTTTTGGTCTGGCAATGTCTTTCCTCCTCAGACCTAGGGCCTGACTCAGAGATGCTCGGTACAGCGTCATTTTCCAAGCGTCTCCCGCCCCTCGTAATCGGCGGCATCGCTGTTAGCTTAAACTGAAGGCTGTGTAGAGGAGTTCCAGGTTGCAAAGTGTTTCGCACATCGATGAAGCCGCTCGACTCGCGCGCTCGCCCCAGGTGCGAACCTTCAGCTCAGCTTCTTCGACACCGCCTAATTCGGCGCCGAAATACGCCAGCCGAGGAACGGCTCCCAGTGTGCCTGGCACCTTCTGCCGTCTGCGCTGGTTCCTTCGCTACGCGCGTGGTGAATCGCGACTGTGCTCGGCAAGCGCCTAGGGCAAACAGTTCCATCCGCATCCCGCGGGTGCCTCATTCACACTCGACTTATAAAGGAATAGGACGCTATGCACCAGTTACTCGAGAAGGAACTTGCTACTTTTGAGGCGCGTACACCCTCATCGCGAGCCGCACTGAAGAAAGCCGAACCACGCCTGCCGCTGGGTGTTGCCAGCAACTTTCGCAGCTACGAGCCGTGGCCACTCTTTGTAAAGGACGCAAAGGGCGCGCACATTCACGATTTGGATGGCCATGAATACATCGACTTCAACCTTTGCTTCGGCGCTCTCATGGCCGGCCACTGTCACCCGGCAGTCGTTAAAGCCGTGCAGGAGCGTCTCGAGATCGGCACCATGTACGGCATGCCGCATACGCTCGAGTACGAACTTGCGGAGGAGATCTGCCAGCGCTTCCCCGTGGAACAGGTTCGCTTCGGCAGCAGCGGCACCGAGGTTACGATGCATGCCATTCGCCTGGCACGCGGATTTACCGGACGCGACAAGATCATCAAGATGGAAGGCGGCTACCATGGCGTGCACAACGACGTGCTGGTAAGCATGAAGCCGGCAGCGAGCCTGTACGGACCACCTGATCATCCAACCCAGGTTCCCGCAGGAGGAGGTATCCCTGTCGATTCGCTAAAGAACACGCTGATCGCGCAGTTCAACGACTTAGAAGCAGTGAAGCGGCTCTTTGCAGAAAACCCCGGACAGATCGCCGCCATTATCCTCGAACCGATCATGATGAACATCGGCATCTGCATGCCGGAGTCGGGCTACCTCGAAGGCCTGCGAGACATCTGCACGAAAGAAGGCGCGCTGCTCATCTTTGACGAAGTGAAGACCGGCGCAAAACTGGGTCCGGGCGGCGCCTGTGAATACTTCAACATCAAAGCCGACTTAGTAACTCTAGCTAAGTCCATCGGCGGCGGTTTTCCCCTGGCGGCGTTCGCCTCCTCGAAGGCAGTCATGGACATGATCGCCCAGCAGAAGGTCTTCCACGCCGGCACGTATGCCACGAACCCGCTGGTTATGGCCGCCGGTATAGCAACATTCCGCGAAGTACTTACTCCCGCCGGCTATGCGCACATCGCCAAGATTAGCGATGCCCTGGTAAGTGGCTATCGGCAGATACTCTCCACGACCAGCCTCGAGGCCTACGTCGACTGCGCTGGCGCGAATGGTGCGCTGCTCCTCTATCCGAAAAAGATCCGGAACTACCGTGAATGGCTCGCGGTCGACCCCGACCTGTGGAGACTCTATTGGTTTGGCATGCTCAACCAGGGAGTCATGGCGCAACCGTTCTGGTGGGATGAGCAATGGACGATCTCCGTCGCGCACACCATGCAAGACGTGGATAAGCACCTCTCCGCGTTTGAGAAGATCGCTCCGGCACTTGCGCAAGCACAGGAAGAAACGGCAGTTCAAGCGGTCAACTAACCGGAGGCCGCATTGGCCAAGTCCTTCTCTGCAGGCAGCCACACGCCAGGTCTTAAGCGCGTTCTCGGGCGGCGAGACCTGGTGCTGCTGTTTGTCGTGGCGGTGGCAAATCTGAACATGGTGCCGCCGATCGCGGCCTCAGGATCGGTCACCATCTGGCTCTGGGTTCTGGCGCTGGTTTTTTTCTTCTGGCCTCAAGGCGCAGCGGTCACCGAGTTAGCGCAGAAATGGCCCGGCGAAGGTGGTATCTATCTTTGGGCTAAGAAGAGTTTCGGCGAGGAACATGGCTTTCTCGCTGGCTGGTGTTACTGGCTGTCTAACGTCTTCTATCTTCCCACGGTGGTCCTGTCGTGCGTAGGCGTTGGCGTCTATGTAGCTGGCCCGCAGATCCAGAAGCTTGCGGACAGCCCGCTCTTCACAGCAACTACCTCGATCGGCATTATCCTCTTCTTGCTAGCACTAAACATCCGCGGCCTCGAGCTAGGTAAGTGGATCAATAACTTAGGAGGCATTGGGACGATCGGTGGTGCGGCCATCGTCTGCCTGCTCGCATGGCTCACCCTTCACCGCCACGGGAGCGCTCTTCATGTCTCACAACTCAGGCATGTTCCTCATGATTGGCGTTTGTTTGCTGCCTTCGGCACCATTTGCTATAGCCTCATTGGACTCGACCTCGCCTCCATCATGGGCGACGAGATACGCGATCCGAAGCGCAATCTACCCGTTGCTATCTTCTGGGGTGGAGTCGCGGCTGGACTTATCTATCTCGGCACAACCGTTTCGATGCTCATTGCCATGCCGCAACAGGATATCGGAATACTCTCTGGCATCTTACAGGCAATCAACAAGATGGCTGCCACTACCGGGTTACTCGGGTTAGTCGCGCCGCTCGCGCTGCTTGAGTGCCTCTCGATTCTGGGGACCGCCTCGGCATGGTTCAGCGGTGCAGCGCGGCTGCCATTTGTCGCCGGCATTGATCGATACCTGCCTGCTGTGATCGGCAGAGTGCATCCAAAGTATCGAACTCCCCATATCAGTCTCATTCTCTTCGCAGTTTTATCCTCGCTCCTCATTGGCATGAGTTACCTGGGTGTCTCCGTCGGCGAAGCCTATCTGACCTTGCTTGATCTTGCGGTCATCCTGCAACTGCTGCCTTCGTGCTACATGTTCATTGCGCTGCTGAAACATACCCTCGCACCCGATGCCGAGTTGAACGCAAGTAAGCCCTATCTGCTTTTGAACGCGATCTCGGGCCTCTTGGCTACGGCGGTTGGGCTGATCGTCGCCTTCATCCCAGCGAGGCAGGTAACGTCCATCTGGTTATTTGAAGTCAAACTGCTCATCGCCTGCTGTCTCGTTTTCGGGTCGGCCTATTTCTTTTACCGGCGATCCCTGCGTGCCGCGCCAGCAAGTGGAATGCTGCCTGTTCTCGAAGCGAATTCAACCGAACGCCTGTAGGAGTTATTTGTATGTCTAAACTGCAGTCCAAAACCGTACTTCGGCAGCCCATGTTCGTGGATGGTGCATGGGCAGAATCCAGCACCGATACATGGATTCCGGTTTACGACCCGTCTACTGAGGAAGAGATCGCACAAGTCCCAGAGGCGTCCATAGCTGACGTAGACTCTGCGGTTGTGGCGGCTCGCCGTGCGTTTGATGAGGATGGGTGGCCACAAACTACAGCCCAGGAGCGAGGCCGCATTCTTTTCCGCATTGCGGACAAGCTTCGCTCCGAAGCAGATGAATTGACGCAGCTGGAGTCTCGCAACAGTGGGAAGCCGATTGTTGAGGCCGAGTACGACATCGCGGATGCCGCCACCTGCTTTGAATACTACGGTGGTCTAGCGACGAAGATTACCGGAGCTGTCAATCCCGTTCCCGATAATGCTTTGAGCCTCACTCTGAAAGAGCCGGTCGGAGTGGCCGGTCAGATCATCCCATGGAACTACCCTCTCCTGATGGCGGCGTGGAAACTGGCTCCAGCTCTTGCCGCTGGCTGCACCTGTGTTCTCAAGCCCGCTGAGCAGACGCCTCTTACGATTCTCAAGTTAGCAGGCTGGTTCTCGGAGTTAGGAGTGCCGAAAGGAGTTATTAACGTCATCACAGGCTACGGCGAGACGGCAGGGGCAGCGATCGTCTCTCATCCTGGCGTAGATAAGATCGCCTTCACCGGTAGCCCATCTGTTGGTAAAGCCATCATGCGCTCGGCTGCGGATAGCCTCAAGCGCGTAACTCTGGAGCTGGGCGGCAAATCTCCCAACATCTTCTTTGCCGATGCCGATTTTGAAGCAGCCATTGACGGCGCACTCTTTGGCGTTTTCATTAACCAAGGGGAAGTCTGTTCTTCGGGCAGCCGAATTCTAGTCGAGAGATCGATCTATTCGAAATTCGTGGAGGCCATGACGGAGAAAGCCAAATCCATCCTTGTGGGTCGGCCACTCGATCGCGGTACTAAGATGGGACCTCTGGTTAGCCGTGAGCAATACGATCGGGTTCGCACTTATCAGGAGTTAGGAAAATCAGAGGCAAAGATTGCCATCGGAGGTGAGCGCGCGCCAGGTTTCGATCGCGGCTACTACGTTCAGCCAACCATTTTCTATGACGTCAGCAACCAGGCCCGCATCGCGCGTGAGGAGATCTTTGGTCCAGTCGCAGCTGTCATCCCGTTTGAGGACGAGAGAGACGCACTTACAATTGCGAACGATAGCCCATTCGGACTCGCCGCAGCCGTGTGGTCTCGAGACATCTACCGCGCGCTTCGAATGGTGAAATCAATCCGCGCCGGAATCGTTTGGGTCAATCACATGCAACCTACCTATGTAGAAGCGCCCTGGGGTGGTTACAAGCAATCCGGTTTCGGTCGAGAACTCGGCATACACGGTGTCGATGAGTATCTCGAGACCAAGCAGGTCCACATCAACCTGAACGAACAGCCGATCGGTTGGTACTGAGTCCATGTCAAAAATCAAAATCAAGACTGAAATTCCGGGACCCCACTCTCTTGCTTGGATGGAACGCAGGGTCGCGGCCATTCCCAGAGGTGTTTACGCGTCCACTCCCTTGTTTGTCCGACACGCGGAAGGCGCCTGGCTTGAGGATCTGGACGGGAACCGCCTGCTCGACTTTGCCGGTGGCATTGGCTGTGTCAACGTCGGACACCGTCATCCGGGCGTGGTCGCGGCGATCAAGAAGCAGGCAGATGCGTTTCTCCATCTATGCTTCCAGGTTACAGGCTACGAGAGTTATGTCGAGTTAGCGGAGCAATTAAATCGACTTACTCCGGGTAGCTTCCCCAAGAAGACACTGCTGGTCAACAGTGGAGCAGAGGCGGTCGAAAACGCCGTCAAGATCGCCCGCAGTCATACCCATCGCAGCGCAGTCCTTTGCTTTGAAGACGCCTTCCACGGCCGGACAATGCTGGGAATGACGATGACCAGCAAGACCCATCCCTATAAGGAAGGCTTCGGTCCCTTTCTCTCAGATGTGTACCGGATTCCGTTTGGAGTCCCGGCGAACTCGCGGCTCGACTCGTCTCCCCGGCCCACGACTGCCGACTTTCACGCCATGTTAGAAGATATCTTCCGGCGCGTGGTATCGGCCGACGCCGTCGCTGCTGCCGTAGTGGAACCGATTCTCGGAGAAGGTGGCTTCGTGGTTCCGCCTGAAGGCTTTCTCACGGTGATAGCTGAGGTGTGCCGCAAGTATGGCATTGTCTTCGTTGCGGACGAAGTGCAGACCGGCTTCGGCCGTACTGGTTCCCTTTTCGCATCGACGCAATTTGGTATAGAACCCGATCTGATTCTTACGGCTAAGTCTCTCGCCGGCGGCTTACCCCTCGCGGCTATTACCGGACGCGCTGAGATCATGGATGCACCTGGGCCGGGCGGCCTTGGCGGAACCTTTGGAGGCAATCCCGCTTCGTGTGTGGCGGCTCTGGCCGTGATCAAAGCATTTGAAGATGGCCACCTTCTCAGCCGTGCTAATTCGCTTGGCTCACAGTTCAGGAAGCGTGCGCTTAGCTGGTTGAACCATTATCCCTTCATCGCAGAGGTGCGCGGCCTTGGTGCAATGCAGGCAATTGAGTTCGTCTACCCGGAATCGCGCCAACCGTGCTCGATTGCGACGAAGAAGATTATCCGCTACTGTCTTGAGCACGGGGTGCTCGTACTGGGCGCAGGCACCCACGACAACGTCATTCGGCTTCTAATGCCGCTAGTGATGACGGACGAAGAACTCGCCGACGGCATGGCCGTGATGGAAAGCGCTCTGGAGGTTGCGTCTCGCGAGTTAGGGGTGCTGGAGGTAACATCGAGTTAGCCCGCAGAAAGGTCTTGGGCTCAAGCGACCGGATTTCTGCGGACCGGCTCCTGATAACTTCAGAATTTGCGTGAATGCTCACGAGCCCAACGCTCCACTACTACCTTCTTTTCTGTATAGAACTCAACTGCATCTCTCCCCTGAGCATGAACGACGCCAAAGAAGCTATCCTTCCACCCGCTGAATGGAAAATAGGCCATGGGAGCCGCAACGCCGATATTGATCCCGATGTTCCCGGCCGGTGCTTCATTTCGAAAGCGACGCGCAGCCGATCCGCTGGATGTAAACAACGACGCCTGGTTGCCATATCGACTCTTTTCAAGGACCGCAAACGCTTCGTCCAGATCGTTCGCATGAACCAGGCTCAATACCGGTCCAAAAATTTCTGTGTCGACTAACTCGCTTTCGGCTGGCAGACCATCCAAAATGGTCGGCCTGAGAAAGCTCCCCTTCTCGTATCGAGCATCTTCCAGCTTTCTTCCATCCAGCAGGGCTTTGGCTCCGTCCTTTTCACCTTGCCTAATAAGTCCCTCGATGCGTGACTTACTCTGCTTGGAGATTACTGGTCCCATCTGAACGCCCGAATCGAGTCCATTTCCTACGCGCAATGCGGCTGCGTTATCGGTAATTGCTTCCCGAAAGGTCTTACTGGCTTCGCCGATCGTCACAGCAACCGAGACAGCGAGACAACGCTGGCCTGCGCATCCAAACGCGCTATCGCTGATAATCTGTGTGGCTGATGCCATATCTGCATCCGGCAGCACGATCACGTGATTCTTGGCGCCGCCCTGGCACTGCGCGCGCTTACCCTGCGCGCTGGCACGAGCGTACACCGCACGAGCGACCGGCGTTGAACCAACGAAGCTGATGGCTCGCACCTTCGGGTGATCGACTAGGGCCTCGACTGCCTCGATGCCACCATTCACCAGGTTAGCCACTCCAGCCGGGAGACCCGTCTTCTCAAGTAGCTCGAACGCCCGCTTCATCGTCAGCGGAACTCGCTCGGACGGTTTGAGCACCAGCGTGTTTCCTGTCGCGATTGCATAGGGCAGAAACCAGAACGGAATCATTCCCGGGAAATTTGAAGGTGTAATTACGCCCACCACACCGAGTGGCTGCCGAATCATGATTTCATCGATACCGCGCGCTACGTCTTCGAGGTTGTAGCCCTGCATCATCATCGGAATGCCGCAAGCTACCTCCACATTTTCAATAGCGCGGCGCAGCTCGGCCTTAGCCTCGGTGAATGTCTTTCCGTTCTCGATCGTGATAATGCGACTTAGCTCGTCCAGGTGTTCCTCGAGCAGCGCTTTCAGCTTGAACAGGGGCTGGATGCGATCCTCGGGCGGGGTTCGACGCCACTCGGGGAATGCCGCGGCCGCTGCTTCCACGGCTCTCGCGATATCTTTGGCGCCACCCATGGGTACGGCCGCAATGGCTTCTCCCGTTGCGGGGTTGATAATCTCCCGCGTGTCGGGTGCGAATGAGTTCTCCCACTTGCCGTCGATGAAGTTAGGAACCGTTCCAATCTGCACTTCCGCCATGCCCATGGACTTACCTCGCTTTGATCTCGCGGCAAAGATAGCCGCCGCTTCGCCATTCAAACGGAGAGCCTACATTCTATCCGCAAAGCTTGCTCCCGTTGCGCATGAAGAATCGTGCTACCGCCCGCACAATAAGCGGCTCCGCTAAGCAGGGGTCCACCGGAAATCCGGACTTCCGAGATCTGCGCAATCACTGTAGTATCTAAAATCGTCAATCTTGAGCTATGTCTTCGAATACACAAGTCGAGGTAGCGAGGCAGCGCGGCGGCCCGAGCCTGCGCCTCAGGATTTCTGATGTATCGCGAATGCTGAATATTAGCTCATCGACTCTGCGGCAGTGGGAGAATGCCGGACTCACTTGCCCATTGCGCACAGAGAGCGGCTATAGGACATACTCCCATGCTGATGTTGAGCACCTAAAGCAGATCCAGAAACTCCGCATCGAAAAGAACCTCAACATAGATGCGATCCTTCATCTGCTCTCTCAGCGAAGGAGCCACAAGCACGACGCCAAGCCGACCAAGGCGGGCACCGCGAACGTCGGCCAGCAACTTCGACGACTGAGAAGGGCGCGCAGGTTGACTCTGTCAGAGGCTGCAGGCGGAGCCAGGTTATCGGCGGGTTTTCTCAGCGGACTTGAGCGCGGGCAGGTCCACGCATCGATCGCGACCTTGCAACGACTCTCCGTCTTCTACGACACAAATGTTCTCTCGTTCTTTGGAACGACCAAAAAGACGGTCAAGCTCGTACGTCCGGAGGAGCGGAAAGAGATCTCCGCTGAAGCAGGAGTCCACATGCAGTTGCTGACCTCCGGCCGAACGCAGATGGAGCCGCATCTCTTTCGACTTGATCCTGGGGCAACCAGCGGAGGTTCCTACCACCACGAAGGAGAAGAATTCATCTTCGTCATCAGTGGAACCTGCGAGATCTGGCTCGATGAAGTTGAACACTACCACATCGAGGCGGGGGACAGTCTCTATTTTGCGAGTTCTCAAACCCACCGCTGGAGCAACACAGGTAAGGAGCAGGCGATCTTGCTGTGGATCAATACTCCACCTACCTTTTGAGACGCTTTACTCCTTCGATACTTGTCGCAGGACAGGGTTAGGCTCGTTACGCTGCCCTGGCTGCTATGCCTTCGACGCGGCACATCTGGGCGGCGACACCCAACTTCGACAGCTTTCCGACTTCAAAGGAGATGAGCTGGTTCGGAAGATCCTGGCGGTGGTCGATGAGCATCGTCCGCTGCACGTTTCGCTGGTCGGTGGTGATCCTTTGGTCCGGTATCGCGAACTGGATTCACTGCTGCCGCAAATGGAAGAGCGAGGCATACACACCCAGGTCGTGACCAGCGCCTTCCGTGTCATTCCGGTCGAGTGGAATCGCTTAAAGAAGTTGAACGTGGTGGTATCGGTCGACGGGCTGCAGCCGGAGCACGATAAGCGGCGTAAACCGGCGACCTACGAACGGATTCTTAAGAGCATCTCCGGTGCAAACGTAACCATACATTGCACGGTCACATCGCAGATTGCCGTTCGCCCTGGATATCTTGACGAATTTATGGAGTTTTGGAGTCAAAGGCCCGAAGTGCGAAAGGTGTGGTTCAGCATCTTCACTCCGCAGCGAGGAGCCTCCGATCCAGAGATACTCACGCCAGCACAACGGGCGTCGGTCATCACGGATCTGAAACGACTGCGAAAGCAACATCCCGTTCTCGATATGGCTGAGGCCCTGATACGGGAGATCGCGTCGCCTCCAAAGAACCCCGAAGACTGCATCTTCGCCTGAACCACGATCACGATCTCGGCTGACCTCAAGACCAAGATTACGCCGTGCCAGTTTGGTGGCGAGCCGGATTGCGAACAGTGTGGCTGCGTCGCCTCGATCGGTCTCTCGGCTGTGGGCCATCACCGGGTCGCAGGCCCGCTCACTGCCGAGCAGATCTTCAAAGCCTCAGATCGAATTGGGAGAAACTGGCGCCGATTCACACAAAAGATGTCTCAGATTCCGGAGCGTACACAACGGCCATCGCCGTCATTCAATATTCTGGAATCGTGAGTCACTGCAAGTAAATAGCAGTCCTCGAGAAAGTAAGGCTTTTGCCTCGGCGGCTTCGATGGCTTCCGGGGCAAATGGCTTTTAGCGGTCCGAAGATCCTTCCTACTCCGATCGCAACGCCGTGACCGGATCGATGCTGGCTGCACGTCTCGCCGGGAGAGCGCTCGCGGCGATCGCCACTCCGGCCACTCCCAACGACGCGAACACATAGCTCAAGATGTCGTAAGGCTTCACACCGTAAAGCGAGGAGCTCAGCACGCGGCCGACGACGCCGGCAAGCGGGATGCCCACGGCCACGCCCACCGCTGTCAATAGCAGGCTCTCGCGCAACACCATCCACACCACCTCTCCGCGCTGAGCGCCAACCGCAATGCGCACACCGATCTCGACAGTGCGATTGTTTACACGATACGCCAGCGCCCCATACAGGCCCGTCGCAACCAGCACGATCGCGAGCACACCGAAGAAACCAGCCAGCCTTGCAAACAACACTTCTCTCGAGATCGTCGTATCGAACTGCTCTCGCTGTGTGAGCGGCTGAATGAGGGGTAGATTCGGATCCATCTGCTGAAGAGTCTTTCGCGCGGCCGGCAAGATTGCCAGTGGTTCTCCATGGACGCGCATCTCAACATTCATTGCGCCGAGCACTGGAATCTGCGCATACATATACCACGCCATCGGAATCGGCTCTTCATTGATGCTGCGATATTTGTGGTCCTTCACAATCCCGACCACCGTCATCTGAAAGCGGCCGTCGTCCGTGCCGATCGTGTGACCAAGCGCATTCTGGTTCGGCAAAAAGCGTTTGGCAAACTGCTCGTTGATGATGCCCACATGTTCAGACGAAGCTGTATCAGAATCCGCGAAATCCCGGCCGGCTAGGATGGGCACGCCCAACGTGTGAAAGAATCCGGGCCCCACCACATTGCTGCGGACGGTTCTTGACGTTCCGTTCGCCACGTCGGGCATCTTGCCATCTACCATCATGTCGCTGTTTTCCGACCACCACGACCCAATGCGCTCCTCCATAATGGTCACCGACTCCACGCCTGGCAGACCACCGAGCTTTCGCATCATCTCACGGTAAAACAGAACACCCTTCGCAACGGAGGGGACGGGCGGGTTCACTCCAAACACCACCAGCCCATCCACCTGCATTCCCAAATTTGTATGTTCCAGGTTGCGCAGGGTTCGAATCAGCAATCCCGCGCCAACCAGCAACACCACACACATCGTCATCTGGATCGCTACCACAGCCCTCCCGACGCGCGACTTGCCCGCATTGCTATTTGAAGTCGCAACCGAGGTCTTCAGCGCCAGTGCCGGACCGGCCGAGAGCGCAATCCGCATAGGGGCCAGCCCAAACAGAATTCCTGCGAGCACTAGAATACTCAATGTGAACCACAGAACCGTGCTATCGGGAGCCAGGCTCGACTCAATGCGCGCCCAGCGCCCCAGCGCTGTCGTTGTGACAGCGGCGAAGATCCAGGCCAGCGCACCGCCTATGGAAACTAACAACAAGCTCTCCGTCAACAACTGGCGAAACAACTCCCGACGACTCGCGCCCAACGCAGACCGCACCGAAAATTCGCGCAGCCGGTTCATGTTCCGCGCGAGCAGCAACATGGCCACATTACTCAATGCAATTACCAGAACCAGGTTAACCATGGCCATCAGTATCTTCAGAGGCTTGCCGTACTGGTCGTCATACCCGGGAAAGCTTTTGGCTGCCTCGAGACTCAAGGTAGGCGGCTTCTCCCCCGGCTGCGGCTTGCCCAAGCCCACGTACGCAGCAGATTGAAATGTAGATTGCAGTTGCGCAACCGCTTGTGACTTGCTCACACCAGGAGACAGGCGCCCGATCAGCCGGAGGCACCACCACGTTGGCTTCGCCAGATATGTTTTGCCGTCCTCCGCAGGGTTGCCCCAGGCATTCAGTTCCACGCGGTCCTGCAAAGGAAGCCAGAAATCCGTGGACTGGCTAGCTTCCAATCCTTCAAACCCTTCCGCAGCAACGCCCACAATCGTGAATGCATTGCCGTTCACAAACAGGGTCTTACCCAGCACATCCGGACTCCGCCCAAACCGCCGCGCCCAATATCTGTAACTGATCACGGCGATAGGTGCATGCGTGAGTTCATCCTGCTCTGTGAAGCCGTGGCCGTTCGCGATATGCACGCCCAAACCGGAAAAGAAGGTGCCGCTGACCATGTCCCCTTCTGCCTCTTCGGGCGCCGCACCAACCCGCACGGCAACTTTGCCTCCAGACAATGGAACATAGGCAATCACAGGCGAAAGTCCGCGACTCTGGTGGCGCAACGCGTCATATACGGGATAGGAGAATGTCTCTTGCGAATCCACGGTGCCTGTGCCGCGCGGCGAGTTCGACGTCCTCAGGTAGACCACGTGATTGGGATCGGAGACCGGCAGCGATCGAAGCAGCACCGCGTTCATTACGCTAAAGACTGCGGTGTTGGCGCCGATTCCCAAGGCCAGCGTCAGCACGCAAACCAGGGAAAACGTCGGCGCCTTCCTTAGCTGGCGGGCGGCGTACCGAAGATCATTGAGGATTGCGTGCATAGCAGGCTCCGGAGCACTATCAGAAAGTTCAATCCTCTCACCAGCACCTCACGGGCCATAACAACCAAGCCGCAAGATGCCGCGGAAGCCCGCATTTCTGCAAGTGTCGCGGCCGGAAGGGTCGTAGAACTCATCAAAACCGGACACATCCGTACGATTCCGAACAGCCGGCGATCCGGCACGCAACCTGCGGCCGCTCGCTTTCATCAGCAGACGACGCCTCGACCCGCAGTACTCGCGTGACCGGCTACTCGCGACCCGAAGAAATCATGAAACGATCCCGCACGCACCAGCACCATCTCGCAGCAGAGAACATCGTCCCTGCGAAGAAGGCCGAACCACCCGGCGAATGGACTCCAGCCAAACCAGGCGGGTGCATTCGCCGGGGTCTGCGTTTGCGCGCTCGCGCCTAAGAGAGCCGCCGCTATCTGCTATCTCCATCAAGGCTGGGCAAAGCTCATTGAAAGCTTTCCTGCCTTGATACTCTCTTCGAAGCACGAATGTTAGCCAGCCCTCAGCCCAGTCAGATAGAAAGCCACACTGACAGCAGCGACGAAGCCGCAAATCATTGCCCGCAAATAAGTTCCTATATTACCTAAGGTTTCCACAATCGGTTCGATATGCAGGTTGTTAGCAACCTCCTATCTCGTTTGTGCTTCCTAAAAGGCGAGTCAATGCACGTTTAATGAGGGCTCTTCCCGGGACGACCCAAATGCGTGACTCTAAACTTCACTCACTCCATCTGTGAGTACCGGGCCAACAGTCCTTATGAAATGGGAGAAGTGAAATGAGTTTGCTCGACGCTCTGCAAGCCCTATCAGGTGGCGGTCAGTCAAGTACGCCCCAAGGTGGTCATGTTGCTGTAAGCCAGGCCCTCTTGCAGGAGGCAGATCAGCACCCCGGTGGACTAGCTGGGATGCTTGATGGCTTTCGACAGAATGGGATGGACCAACATGTGAACTCGTGGATGGGCCCGCAGCAGAATCAAAGTATTACTCCCGACCAGGTACAGCAAGGCATGGGATCGGATCTGGTTACAAGAATTGCGGAGCGGGCCGGCATTTCACCTGGCATAGCGAAGAGTGCGTTAGCGGTTGCGCTCCCAATCGTAGTTTCTCATCTGTCCCAAGGTGGTCAACAACAATTACCCTCTCAAGGTGGTTTGACGAGCATCGCGTCGAGTTTGCTGTCACGCGCTCTGTAACTCGCCCCATGAACAGTAACAAACACTTAGCTAACAGGAGATAGAGATGTTTATTATCTGGTGGATTATAGTCGGTCTGATCGCGGGCTGGCTCACTGGCAAGTTGATGAGCGGTGGTGGATACGGCGCGGTCATGGACATCGTGATCGGCATCATCGGCGCAATCGTGGGCGGCTTCATCATGCGTTCGCTTGGCTATTCTGGCTCCGGTGGATTGGTCTATACCATCGTGGTCGCGGTCATCGGCGCGGTCATTCTCACCCTCTTGCTGCGTCTCATTACACGTGGCCGAGTTCGTCAGATATAAGGCTCGCTAGATAACTTCGCAACGACGCTGGAACCGACACGACTCGCGTGTAAGTTCCAGCGTTATTGCGTTACACTTTCCGCTGTCCACCCCTCTTTCCACCCCCCTTCTCGATTCTCGGGTCCTGTTACTCCTTACATCCTTGCCTGCCGCCCTGGCAGGCAGCAAATCCAGACATGCCGCCATCGTATCTGTCAGGCTGCGCAGACCTGCTCGTGTTCTGCCAGCGCGACCCACATCAATCCAGATCCGAGGAAACCTCGGACCTCCTGAAGCAAGCCGACTTAATAATGGCCATCTACCGAAGAGAAGAGGAGAAAGCCTTGCCCTCACAAGCTTCCAGCGGAAATCACACCGCCATACCTATGCGTCCGTTTGGCAAGAGCGGCGTGCAGATTTCGGCTCTCGGACTTGGAGGGCACCATCTGGGTCAGGCCGAAGATCAGAAATCCGCGATCGAACTCGTTCGGGGTGCCATAGACGCTGGCGTAAACTTCTTTGACAATTGCTGGGAGTATCACCGCGGCAAGAGCGAAGTGTGGATGGGCGCGGCGCTCAAAGGCTATCGCGAAAAAGTATTCCTCATGACCAAAGTATGCACGCATGGTCGCGAGGCCATGGTTGCGACCCAGATGTTAGAGGAGTCGCTGCGTCGCCTTCAGACCGACCATCTCGACCTCTGGCAAATTCATGGCGTCTCCTTCGACAATGACCCTGAGTTGTTCATTCGACGCAACGGCGCTGCGGAAGCGATGCTCAAGGCGAAGAAAGAAGGCAAGGTTCGCTTTCTCGGCTTCACCGGCCATAAAGATCCGCGCATCCATCTCAAGATGCTCAATATCGGCTTCGAATGGGATTCGGTTCAAATGCCGCTAAACGCGTTTGACGCCACTTCCACATACAGTTTCGAACGCGACGTTTTGCCGGTGCTCAAGCAGCGTGGGATCGCGGCCCTCGGCATGAAGCCGATCAACGGTCACGGTGAGCCCGTAGAGAAAGGCGCACTCACGGCCGAGGAGGCTCTTCGCTACGCCATGAGCCTGCCGGTCGCCACCACCATCACCGGCATGGAGAAGCGAGACGTCCTGATGCAAAATCTGGGTATCGCTCGGGGCTTCACGCCGATGAGCGCCGCGGAGATGGACGCCTTACGGCAGCGTTGCCGTCCTCTCGCCGCCGATGGGCGCTTTGAACTCTATAAGTCGTCGTTGAAGTACGATAACCCGGAGGCACGCCTCGCTCATAACTTCCCACTCGACATGCAACAGGCAGAGGTGAAGGAAATGATGAGCGCGACTGAGAACACCGGCCACCCGTTCCCTAAGAGCTAGGAAAAAACGTACACATGTCCCCCAATCGTCGTGATTTCCTCAAAGCCGCAACCGCGGCAAGTGCCATGAGCATGGCAGGAACCAATGCAGTATTAGCTCAAACGAGCGGAGGAGCACCAATGAGCGAGCCCAATGTGCCGCGGCGGCCTCTCGGAAAAACCGGTATCCAAATCTCGGCACTTGGGGTTGGCGGCTTTCATCTCGGCTCCACCAAGGATCAGAAGGAGGCGAATGAGTTAGTCGCGCAGGCACTCGACGCAGGCATCAACTTTTTCGACAACGCTTGGGATTATCACAAAGGCGAGAGTGAACTGCGCCTCGGCGAAGCACTCAAAGGCAAGCGTGACCAGGCCATCGTGATGACCAAGGTCTGCACCCACGGGCGCGATAAGAATGTGGGTATGCGCATGCTCGAAGATTCTTTACGTCGATTGCAAACGGATCACCTCGACGTCTGGCAGATTCACGAGGTGATTTACGAGAACGACCCGGACCTGATCTTCGCGCCAAATGGGGTCGCCGAGGCTCTCCTCCAGGCCAAGCAGCAGGGCAAGGTGCGCGCCATCGGCTTTACCGGCCACAAGGATCCGTCCATCCACCTACGCATGCTCAAGCACGACTTCCCGTTCGATACCGTGCAGATGCCACTCAATTGCTTCGACGCGAGCTTTCGCAGCTTTGAAAAGAATGTGCTACCCGAAGCACAGCGTCGCGGCATCGCCGTCTTAGGTATGAAGAGCCTCGGCGGGAGCGGCGAGATGGTCAAGCACGGCGGAGTTACTCCCGAAGAAGGGCTGCGCTATGCCATGAGCCTTCCGGTGGCCACTACTATCAGCGGCATGGATTCCATCGAAGTCCTGCAACAGAATCTGAAAGTCGCCTCCGGCTTCAAGCCGTACACCGAAGAAGAGATGGAGGCGCTGCGGAAACGCTGTCAACTGCTGGCTTCCGACGGTCGCCTGGAGTTATTCAAAACGACCAAGATGTACGACGGGGATGAAGGTCGTCAGCAACACCATTTTCCTCTGGCTACCGAGCTGCCGGTTTAATCCGCCCGTAGACTGCGACAATCTCGTGCGCGGCCGAGAGCGGAGGGCGACACCTCTGCCAACCGTTGTCATCGTCCCCGAACAGACACTGTCTCGGTGTCTTTTTGCTCGCCTCGAAGTTTCCATTCGGAACCGAGTACTAAGGGCTATGATGCAAGTTGCACCACCGATACCAGCAACTCACCCGCGCAGATGTATAGTTCTTTACCTCCGGTCGGCAGCTTAAGAGCGCAGAATCAAGGAGATAGACGCTGGCTGCTATTCACTTGAGCACCTGCATCTAACGAATACGTTATTGATTCGTGAGCCCGGGGGTTCCTACATGCGCGTTGCACTGGTTGCATCTCCCTTCATTGCTGTGCCGCCACCGCTGTATGGAGGCACCGAGCTGTTCATTGCCAATCTCGCGGAGGGTCTTACCCGCCGAGGCATCGAAACGGTGGTCTACGCGAACGGAGCGTCAACCGTGAATTCTGAGTTGCGCTGGCTCTATGAAGAGTCCGAATGGCCTCTCGCCAGTGAGAGCGCTGGAACCGTCAAGGAATTGAATCATCTCTCCTGGGCCATCAGCCACTCTTCGGCCGATTGCGATATCGTGCATGTGAATAGCAGCCTCGCAGTTACGTATTCCCGGTTCCTGTCTCAGCCATTCGTATGTACCCTGCACCACCCAGCGGAGGCACCCCTGACCGCGCTTTACGAACAGTACGATCGCGTCCAGTACGTTGGAATCAGTGCGCATCAGGCCTCCACCCATCCCACGCTCAAGATGGACGTGATCCATCACGGGCTCGACTTTTCGAATTATCAGCTCCGCACCGACAAGCAGGGGTATCTTTGCTTTCTCGGTCGAATCGCGCCCATCAAGGGCACTCATACTGCCATTGAAGTCGCGAAGAAGGCTGGAATCCCACTGAAGATCGCCGGCGAGGTACAGCCCGCATTTCAGAGCTACTTCGACACCATGATCAAGCCTCACATCGATGGGATGTTCATCGAGTATGTAGGTGAGGCAGATCTCGCGATGAAGAACGAGTTGCTCGGTGGCGCCATCGGCATGCTCTTCCCCATCAACTGGAACGAGCCGTTTGGCCTGGTGCTGGTCGAAGCAATGGCTTGCGGCACGCCGGTCTTCGCATTTAAAGGCGGTTCTGTCCCGGAGATCGTCATCCCCGGCCTTTCCGGAGCAATCTGTTCGTCTGTCGACGACATGGCTAAATGTATTCAGACGCAAAGCTTTAACTCCACTTGGATTCGAAACTGGGTGGAGGCTGAATTTTCTGTTGAGGTGATGGTCGAGCGGTATGCCGCGCTGTATGAGCGCCTGCTCACCCAACGAAAGTCCGCGGGCATCCATTCGCTAGAGGAAGCTGCTGCATGAAGCACAAGGACGTGAGCCATGAGACGGAGAGCGTGCATTTGCGCACCATGCCCGCTCCCGTGGAACCAAGGGTCGCCTACTCTGAGCCGCACCTGTCGAACACGCAGAGCTTGGCCCTGATCCGCGGTAAGACCTTCTTCGCCAGCGATCATCAGGGAGACCTGCTTCCTCCCGGCGCGCCGCAGGTCGGACTATTCCATCAGGACACTCGTTATCTCAGCGAACTGCAGCTGATCATCAACGGTCATCGACCAGCCGTCCTCTCATCCACCACCGAAGAGGGATCCTACGCAAATCGTTTAGAGCTGACCGTGAAAGGCAGCGTTCACGGTGAAGGCCTCGACCTTCCTGTAAATACCGTATACGTCCACCGAGAACAGGTTCTCGAACACGAAAACCTCTTCGACGTGCTTTACCTTGAGAACTTCCATAACGAGGTAGCGAAGCTTCGCATCGAGATAATCTACGGCGCCGACTTCATGGACATCTTCCAGGTGCGCGGCCTCATTCGCGGCAAGAGCGGTCAGTATTACCGGCAAGTCAGCTCGGATCATCAGCTCATCTTTGTGTACGACGGTCTTGACCACCGGCAGCGTACTACCACGGTGACGTTTGATCCGCCGCCGAGCGCCATTACCGAACGCACCGCACTTTGGGAGATCGACCTGCCTCCGCTGGGGAAAACTCAGATCAGCACCGCGGTTGCCATGCACTCCCGTGCAGACACCCAATCCAGTGCGGATCATAACCTTCACTTGGAAACGAACGGAGCGACTGCAAGACACCAAACCCTTCAGGCGCCTCTTCGCAGACTGCAGAGCGAGTTTGCCGCATGGGCCCCGGAGTGTACTCGCTTCCGTTCCGATAACGGTATCTTCAACGCGATGCTTCGCACGGCTCATCAGGACTTCTACGCGCTACAACTGCCAGATGGCCCTAACAAGACGATCGCCGCGGGGGTGCCCTGGTTCGCCGCTATCTTCGGCCGCGACTCGCTGATTGCATCCTTCAGCACGCTGGCGCTGAATCCTCATCTCGCCGAGGGAGCCTTGCGTGTACTCGCCGCTCATCAGGGAGCCGTACGGAACGACGACAGAGATGAAGAACCCGGCAAAATCGTTCACGAGATGCGTTCCGGGGAGATGGCATCAACCGGGGAGATTGCATTTGGCCTGAACTATGGCTCCGTCGACGCCACTCCTCTATTCATCATCCTGCTCAGTGAGTACTACCGATGGAGCGGAGACAAAGCTTTCCTTGAGGAACTACGTGTCCCGCTGCTCGCCGCGCTCGACTGGCTGCGCAATTGCGGCGACCTCGATGGAGATGGCCTGATCGAATATTGCCGCAAGACGCCTCACGGCCTTTTCAATCAGGGATGGAAAGATTCCGGCGACGCGAACATGTTTGAAGACGGGCGAATCGCTCAGCCGCCCACTGCGCTGATCGAAGAACAGGGGTACGCCGCAGATGCCTACGCTCGCGCCGGCGTACTGTTGGAAATTCTCGGAGACAAGAAGCAGTCGGCCGAGCTGACCGGCCGCGCAGCAATCCTCCGCTCGCGCCTCGATGAGGCCTTCTGGATGGCCGACCGCAAATATTACGCCATGGCCCTCGATCACTCCAAGCGCCCCATACGTGCCTTCGCGTCCAACCCCGGGCACCTTCTGTTTGCCGGCGCCATTGATCGTTTGCGCGCAAAAGATGTTGTCGCTACACTTATGGGTCCTGGCCTGTTCTCCGGCTGGGGCATTCGGACCTTGTCAAAGGACGAGCCGACGTTCAACCCGATGAGCTACCATCGTGGATCGGTCTGGCCTCACGACAATGCGCTCATCGCGTATGGCATGGCGGCGTATGGCTTCCGCCCGGAGAGCTCACTGATCCTATCGTCGCTCTTCGATGCTGCACTCCATTTTCGGGACTATCGGCTCCCAGAGCTGTTTTGCGGCATCCAGCGCAGGCAGCGAGACGAACCGGTGCAGTACCCTGTTTCCTGCTCGCCTCAGGCTTGGGCTTCGGGAGCGCCGTCCCTGATCTTAACCGCGTTGCTGGGCTTCAAACCCGATGCGGCCAACGGTAAGCTCAGGATCGTCGACCCATATCTGCCCGATTTCCTCAACTACCTTGAGGTGAAGGACCTGCGGATCGGAAAGAGCCGCATCTCTCTCGAGTTCTCGCGCCAGGGTCCCCGAACATTTTGTAACGTGACGCAGATAGATGGCGACGAACTCGAGGTAAGTATTGTCTACCGCTGATACGGCGGGTCGCAAACTCTGCTGGAGTAGTCTGCTTCGAGGTCGTCGGCACCCGAGCAAACCTTCCTGCTCTTTCATGGCTCTCAATTGACTGGCAGATCGAGAGAGCAGAAGCATGCGGAAGAATGTTGGGTCAGTTTTAGCCTTTGGCGGCGCGGCGCTTGGCACAGCCGCACTCGCTTGCGTCGGCGCTTCTGTGGTTGCGTCTCAGCGCTATCGCAACAATCGCTCGGCCGCACGGCTGCGCGGCAAAGTTGTTTTGATCACCGGGTCCTCTCGCGGCCTTGGACTCGCCCTCGCGGAAGAGTTTGGCCGCAATGGGGCGAAGCTCGTTCTTACCGCGCGCGATGCCAGTGAACTTGAGCAGGCGCGGGCACTACTGATCACAAGACAAGCGGTAGAAGACTCATCCGACATCCTCACCGTTCCCTGCGACCTTCGTAACCAGCAACAGTGCGAACGGTTGATACAAACGACGACGGAGCACTACGGACAAATCGATATTCTCGTAAATAATGCCGGCATTATTACGGTGGGTCCGATCGAAAACCAGAGCGTCGAAATCTTCCGCGATGTAATGGACACGAACTTCTTCGCGATCATTCACTGCACTCTGGCAGTGCTGCCACAGATGCTCGCGCGCAAGAGCGGTTCGATCGTAAACATCACATCAATCGGTGGGAAGGTCGCCGTCCCGCATCTGCTTCCGTACACAGCCAGCAAATTCGCTGCCACCGGATTTTCAGAGGGCCTGCACGCCGAGCTGCGTTCAAAGGGCGTCCGGGTGACCACCGTCTGCCCCGGCCTCATGCGAACTGGCTCTTACCTGCACGCCCTCTTCACCGGCGATGCTGAGCGCGAATATCGCTGGTTCAGTCTTGGCGCTGCCTTGCCGGGTGTTGCTGCGGCTGCTTCCACTGCGGCGCGCAAAATCGTTCGCGCGACGCTCGCAGGCACGGCGGAAATCACCATCACCCCGCAGGCATTCTTAGCTGCGCGTTTGAACCATATCTCGCCCGAGATAACATTGCTGTGCCTTCGGATTGCGAACGCTCTTCTGCCTGCGCCCTCTGCCAGCACCGCCGCGCCAGAAGAGGGAGAGCGCGTACGATCGCTTGAAGTGAAATCCGCCACCACTCTGGGCAGGCAGGCTGCTCGTCGATATAACCAGGTCCGCCCCGCGTCTTGATAGCTTCGCGCAGACGGATGCTCGACGACAACCCACGCGCAAGGGGCCTTCATCACACCTGCAGGTAAGCAATCATAGATGGAGTAGGACCATGACCCTATCGAGACGGACCAGAGACCATGAGGAGATTCAGCGGTGGGCAGAATCGCACGGCGCGCTTCCAGCCGAAGTAGCCAGCACCGAAAAGAACGGCCAGACCGGCATTCTTCGCTTCGAGTTTCCAAATGCAAAAAACCGCAATGACAGCGCGCTGAAAGAGATCTCGTGGGAACACTTCTTTCAAAAGTTCGATGAGAACAACCTCGAACTGATCTATCAGGAGAAGACTGCGGAAGGAGATGTGAGTAACTTCAACAAACTCGTCTATCCTGAGGTCACATCGGAAACAAAGAAGCCGACCAAGTCGAGCGGCTCGGGCTCGGCGAAGAAGTCAACTACCACATCAAAGAAGAAGAGCACGAGCGGATCGAGCAAGAAGCACGACTCGGTGGCTTAGAGCGTGAATAGAATCTGCTTGGACGCGAAGATATGAAGATTGTCATCTTCGGGCTGACTGTCAGCTCCTCGTGGGGAAATGGCCACGCTACGCTCTGGCGTGGCCTGCTCAAAGCGCTCGCACGTCGCGGTCATCAGGTCGTCTTCTTTGAACGAGACGTCCCCTATTACGCTACAACTCGCGATGTGTGGGAGTTGAGCGGCGGTAACCGCCTAGTCCTATATCCTGACTTCACCAGTATTCGTCCAATGGCGCTCGCTGAAGTAGCTGATGCCGATCTCGGCATCGTCACAAGCTATTGTCCAGACGGGCTACCCGCAGCCGAGTTGCTCAAGAACTCAACCGCAACCCTCAAAGCTTTCTATGATCTCGATACTCCCATAACTCTCAACGCATTGCGTGCCGGACATGCGGTTGACTACCTCCCAGCTGACGGCCTCTCCGAATTCGATCTTGTCCTGAGTTACACCGGGGGCAAGGCTCTTGAGGAACTTCAGCTGAAGCTTGGGGCGCGGGATGTGTTTCCTCTATACGGGAGTGTTGATCCTGACGCTCATCATCCCGTCCTCCCCGACAAAGACTTCCGCGCGGACCTTTCCTATCTCGGCACGTATGCCCCCGATCGCCAGGAAGCACTCGAGGAACTCTTCCTCAAACCTTCTCGGATCTTGCCCCAATGCCGGTTTCTTATTGGAGGCGCGCAGTATCCCGCCGACTTCCCGTGGGCGAGCAATGTCTGGTTCGTCAGGCATACGCCGCCTGCGCTGCATCCCGCATTCTTCTCCTCGTGCCGTGCAACTCTCAACATCACGCGAAGAGCGATGGCAGAATACGGCTATTGCCCCTCCGGCAGGCTCTTCGAAGCCGCGGCCTGCGGGGCTCCTCTGCTGAGTGACGCGTGGGTGGGCCTCGACAGTTTCTTTGAACCAGGCGCTGAGTTGATGATCGTCGAGAAAGCACAGGATGTCGTCGACGCTCTCCAGCGTTCGGACGCAGAACTTCAAGCCATGGCTTCACGCGCCCGCCAACGCACACTCGACGAGCACACCTCAGAGCACCGTGTTCGCGAATTGGAAATCATCTGTGAGTCCGTTCTGTGTCGTCCATCCATAGCAGCCGCCAGTTAGAGCACTCAACGCAAACGAACCGACTTGGTAAGGAGAAATGTATGTGGGGTATCATTCCGGCGGCAGGAGCAGGTAGCCGCATTCAGCCACTCGCGTTTTCTAAAGAACTGCTCCCAGTTGGCAGCCGCATCGATGGGGAGACAGAACGCCCCAAGGCAGTGAGCGAGTATCTGGTCGAACGCATGATTGAGGGAGGCGCGGACAAACTCTGCTTCGTGATATCTCCCGGTAAGTCCGATATCCTCGAATACTACAGCGCCGGCGTCTCTGGCTCGAGCATCGCGTTTGTGGTGCAGCCTAAACCCAGCGGCTTGTGCGATGCGATCTTCCGGGCGATTCCACTCGTCTCCCAAGACGAGACAGTCGTTGTAGGCCTGCCCGACACCATCTGGTTTCCGCAAACGGGCCTTCGTGAACTGCCCGAAGACGTGCTGTCATTTTTGCTGTTTCCCGTCACCCGCCCAGAGGTCTTCGACGCAGTAGAGACGGACCCTTTTGGCGAAGTTCGCCGCATCCACGTCAAAGAGATGGGCGTGCAATGCAACTGGATCTGGGGTGCATTCAAAATGCCGGGCTCTGTCTTCCACCGCCTTCACCAACTCTGGCTTCAACCGGAGCGAAGGGATGAATACTTTGGAACACTCGTCAACGCATACCTCGCGGAAGGTGGTCGCGCCGTAGGTGTCAGGGCAGGCGAATCATATGTCGATGTCGGCACGCTGCACGGCTATCGGGAAGCGATTCAGTTGCTTACTGAACCCCGCAGCAACGCAGAAGAGGCAGTGCCGCCATCCGCGTTTGAACATCCGCTCGCTTCTTAAGAAGAAGTAAGTGTGCCCTATCTCGCCAGAATAGATTCTTCGAAGTGAAGGAGAAGATCTGCCGGATCCTGATACACCTCGACGCAGCCGGCATCTTTCAGGTCGTCGCGCTTCCATCCGCCGCACGTTAGTCCCACAATCGGAATACCTAACTTGCCGGTGGCCTGGGCGTCGTAGGGGGTATCACCCAGAGCCACAGCCTGTTTCGGCTCCATACCCATCTTCTTGAGAGCAGCAGCAAAGATGTCCGCCTCAGGCTTGGACTCCTTTGCGTCCGCGCTCGATGATTCCTCATCGATCAGATCTTCCATACCTACGATCTTCTTATAAGTGCCGAGGTCCTCCTGGTTAGAAGAGGTCGCGAGCGCGATCTTCTTCCCCGCTTCTCTTACTCTAGCCAGCAACTCACGCGATTTCGAGAAGGCTACTATCCGCGGCATGTAATCGCGGTGAAAGAGCTGCTTGCGAAAGTCTTTCAACGGCTTCTCGAGCGCTTGCAGCTGATCCTTTGGCACGAATACGGGAATCACTTTATCCCCACCCTTGCCAATCTGACTCCACGCTTCATCCATGCGTATTTGGATTCCGAAATGCTCAAACGTTCGCCGCCATGCCTCAGCATGCAACGAATTGCTGTCTACTAGCGTCCCGTCAATATCAGTCAGCAACACTTCCCGCATCTCGGCCTCCGCACATCTGTACCTGACCACTTAGATGCAGCTCAAAGCTCGATTGGCTTGACCTGAGCAACAGGCTTTACTTGATCGAAGGGCGGAACGCCGCATTCGCCTCGGCGAGTAGTTCCCTGTCTACATCTAGGCTCCGCTGTTCTCGGTGACGTAACGAACACTATGCGGGCCGGCCGTGAGCGTTGTCTCGATCCACGCGTCCTGAAGCGTCCCTTTGCGTTGCCGGCCATCGATGGTGACAGTATCGTTTTTTCCCGCGAGGTACAGTCGCAGGTTCGCGGTGACATCTGTCGGAACCGTGCATTCCAGGGATAAGCCAGAGCTGGTTCTAGCCCACTTCATCGGTACCGGCCCAAACTCTGTGACCGCGATCCCCTCGGCGTGCTCTAGATCCCCGCAGCGCGGCTCGATGCGGATGGACCGATCGGCAACAGACCCGACTCGGCACACCCCGAGCACATGTGTAGTGAGGAATGAGCCCGGGGCCATGCCATACATATGGACTTTCGATCCTCCATCCTCCTTCAGACTTTCCCAGGTTGTTTGCCAGGGAGACTCTACCTGGCTCTTCCACTGCTCTCGCATCCGCACGAGCGCCTCTTTATCGAGATGCTCATTCCCTGCCGCATACAAGGCGTGAAAAAGATAGTAGTGCGACATGGGCCCAGTGACCTGGTCGAGATGAGAGAACAGCCAGTTCCTAACCCGAATAAGCCGCTCCGCGGGAACTATGTTGCAATACAACGCGAACAGTGCGGCCTGCGCCGTCGGATGATATCGACCGTCTACGATGGGTCCGGTGAACATCTCTCCGCCCAACAACTTGTTCTTCTTTGAACCCGGTCCAAGGAGCGCCCCATCATACGTGCCCTCGGCCTCGTTCCAAAGCAAACGGTTGTAGTCGCTCTTCAGTCGTTCGGCAGCCGCGGCAAATCGGTCGCTATCTTTTGTCTCCCCAATTCGCTCACCTAAATACGCCGCATCCTGCAGCGCGCGGTATGCAAAGGCATTCAGCCCGGCGCCCTCGCACACCTGATAGCGCAATGGATTGTCCCAGACCTCCCATTCTCTTGCGAGCACCAGGCCTCGGTCAGTACGTCGCGTCCAAAACCATTCCATGAGGCGCTTTAGCGTTGGCCATAACTCACATACAAGGCCGGTATCTTCCGAACTCTCGAGATACTCGCGCAGTAAGATCACCCAGTCGCAAGAACGGTCTTCCATCACCGCATGAATGTCGAAACGCTCAGAACAGCTGTGCGCCTTGATCTGTCCATCAGGCAATTGCGTCAACCCGATGCGGCGCAAAAGCGCCTTCAGCAGCCGGTTATCTCCCCAATGCTTCACATCGCCGCTGTCCGGTCCGCGCATCATCACTCGGGTGCAATCAAAAGCAGGCGGACTGTCATCCGTCCACTCCACTCGCTCACGGTCGGCACAATCCACATACGAATCTTCGCTGAGCACCTCGAGCGATCGCGCGCAAATAGTCCACAGCCGATTCAAAAATGGATCGCTGCTCTGAAAGGAAGCCACTCGCTCAAACGGATATCTAACCTCTACGACAGAGACCTGCAGCAATTTCGCCCGCCCGGACCGAAGCCGAATCGAGAGCGCCTTCTGCGCGAAGGTATCTCCGCCGAGGTAGGTCTGGCTCCCTGCGCGAGCGATATAGCTGTTCGCCCCACTCGATTCGTCGCCCGGCAGCAGATACTTCATTTCCAGTTCACTGCCCTCGTCCGCATCCAGTTTGATTCGATGATAGGCCTGCGCAATCTCCGGCAACTCGAACATCACTGCCTCACCCACGCGCATCGCCAGGGGCAAGCGGATCTCCTTCGAACTCCACTGTCGCTCTATCTCGGATTGCAGAGGGGTCGTTCTCGGCCACACCGGATAGAAATCAGCCCCACTGACCAGCGTTGACGGAGTCCATCCCGATTGGGAAAAACTTGGTTGCATGAGATCGAGAGCCTTGCGCGCGTCGATGTTTTCCTGAATGGAGGACCATGCCTTATCGCGAGGCCCAAATGACAGCTCCGGCCTCGACCACCAGCTTGCGTCGGTAGAGACGATGGTCTCTCTTGCACCAGATTGCAGATGCAACGAAGCGGCAAAGCCCGGCTCGTGCTCCATGATCCGGCCCGTAGGATTGTCCCGATGCACCAGGACGGCGATCCAGTTCTTCCCTTGCCGCAGCGCACGGGCAATGTCCCTCGTGTCGTATTCCGGCCGATGATTTTCAAACCGGCTCGGACCCCTTCCCTGGTACGCCCCGTTCACATAGAGCCGATAACGCGTGTAGCAGAAAAGCCGGATCGAGGCGCTCACTGGCAACGCATCGACTGTGAACTCTTTCGCGAACACCACATGCAAATCAGGAAGAGTGTCGGCAGAGCGCTTCCTCTCAGAAGAAGCGATGCCGCTCGCAGGTCCATCTGGCTTCAACGGCACCGGAACTGAGTTCGCAGCCCAGATCATCTGCGCGTGAAAGTCCGGAACAGTGGGCGATGCACACGCCGCCTCCCCAAGACTGCGCAAGAACGTTACACCCGGTACGGCAAGCGCCACGCTCGCAGCCAAGGTTCCCTTCACGAACTCTCTTCGCTTCAGACTCGGACTCCTCGCAACCCACCATGAACTGCATACGAACTGGCAGCACGCGAAGACCTCTGCCTCCGCGCTGCAAGGATCCTATTGGATGGGCCGATGGATCACAACCGGGAACCGCCGCGTGCAAGAGCGAGCATGAAAGCCTGCTGAATAGAGCAAAGGTGCACGACGGCCTGGACTAAGCCAGCCGGAGGGGTTTCTCTGCCAGAGCTTGTGCTCGGATTAACGGTGTGAAGTCTCTTCCGCACCAGCCGCTTGCCGCAGGATGGCTTTAGCAATGGACGCAAGGGGTAGTACCTGGTCGACAGCTCCGAGCTTCACCGCCTCGCGCGGCATGCCGTAGACGATGCAGCTTTCCTCATCCTGCGCGATGGTCGAGGCTCCTGCACGATGCATTCGTAACATTCCCTGTGCTCCATCTGACCCCATGCCCGTCAGCAGAACGCCGATCGCCTTTTGACCGGCCGCTTCGGCCACCGAGGCGAACATCACGTCGACAGACGGGCGCTGATAACAGACCTGCGGGCCCGCTTGCACCTGCACATGATACCGGCCGCCCACCCGCCTGAGCAGCATGTGGAAGTCGCCGGGAGCCACCAGCGCCAGCCCAGTTCGCACTGCATCTCCATCCCGCGCCTCTCTCACCTCGATCGCGCACAGACGGTTGAGCCGCTCGGCAAATGCGGCGGAGAACACCTTGGGAATATGCTGCGTGACCACAATGCCTGGAGAGGTTGCGGGCAACTGGACCAGCACCTCGCGAATTGCCTCCGTCCCCCCGGTCGACGCACCGATGGCGATCACGGTGCCTTCGCGAAAACCCTCTCGAGGGGCGCCGCCGATCGGTGACGGCGAAGATGCCGGCGAATCGGCCTTCACGATACCCGCTTCAGATCTCCCGATACGCGCCGCGGCTGCCGCCCGAAGCTTGGCTGCGAGGCTGCTGCGCAGATCTCCAATGGAGTAGGGACCGCCCGGCTTCAGCATTACCTCGACTGCACCCCATCGCAACGCCTCGAGCGAGGCTTCGCATGAAGACTGCCCCAGGGAACTGATGACGATCACCGGCATTGGATGATAGCGCATCAGCTTTTTCAAAAACGTCAGCCCATCCATGCGCGGCATCTCGATATCGAGCGTCAACACATCCGGATCGAAACGCAAAATCTTGTCGCGCGCGATGAATGGATCGGGAGCCGTGCCCACGACTTCCATGTCCGGCTCAGACGCAATCGTCTCGGACAATATTTTGCGGACGATCGCGGAATCATCCACGATCAGCACCTTGATCTTTTTTGCTCCCATGGTCATGACCTGGGCTCCAGATTCATCCAAACACAGAGGCAGCCCTCTTCCAGTTCAAAACACTCGAACGCCGTGCTCTCACTGCGCTCTGTGAGAGCGGGTAACGGCTGCGGGTGAGACAGGTCATAGGTGCTTCTGCCTTCACGCAAGCCAAGGAAATAGCCACAGATCATGTTGGCCAGTTCGCAGAGCACCTCCTCTGCTCGGGAGCGGTCAATCGCCGACTCGTCCTCGCCGAGAAAGTTGCAAGCCAGATTTCGGGCGGTGGCGAACGAGGTCGAGAGACCGAAGCTTCCGTTGGATGGTCCGCGAAACTCAAGGCCCGCTGCCAACCAGTCGGTCTCCGCGCCAGGGAGCACGTCAGCAAGCGCATCCATGGCTCCGATGACACCGACGAAGCACATGGACTCGAGCACGTCGGTCGCTGCACTGAGCAGTATAGGTTTGTACTCAGCTATGCTCATTAATTTCCTCCTGTCAGCAGCGCTTCCATAGACTCTCTGAGCGCTTCAGGAAGAAAAGGCTTGGTGATGTATCCCTTCGCCCCCAGTTCGATCATTCGCTCCATGCGAGCCTCGCTGCGATCGGTCGAGATGACGAGCACCGGCAAACCGTGAAAGAGCGGGTCGGTGGACATATGTTGCAGCAGTTGCTCTCCGGTCATCACCGGCATGTTGATGTCGGTGAGCACAATGTCTATCCAGTGGCTGCCGAGCATTTCGAGCGCCTCCTGTCCGTCGCTTGCTTCCACGCACTGACCGATTTCCAACCCCGTCATATCGAGCACGCGACGAATGAAGGTGCGCATGGCACGGGAATCGTCGACAATGAGCACACTAAACGCCACGGTCTCCCCCCTTCTTCTTATCGGCACCATTCAGCACCTGTTCTGCAGCTCCCTGGCGGAGTACCACCTTGCCGGTTGCCACCTCCAGCCGCACCGTGCGCGAGGTCGTGCCGCCCACCTCTTCGTGATGGATCAACACGCCCGCCTTCCAGAAAATCTTGCGTAAGGCCAGGTGATTGCGCTTCCCGATATTGAAGGTGCCGCCGGTGTCCATCACCTGAGCCCCTCCCAGAACCGCTACCTCGAGTCTCGACTTGACCGCGCCCAATTCATAGGCCCGGTGAAAGAGCAGTGGAATCCCCGTATCTGCGAACATGTAAGGTCGCTGCTCCGCTTTCGCTTTGTCGAGGCTCGATTCCGGCAGCAGGTAGTGCAGCAGTCCGCCGACCTTCGAAACCGAGTCATGAATCACAACCGCAATGCACGAACCCAAAGCGTAGGTCACGAGAACAGCCTCAGGATCGGCACTCACCTGGCAATCGCCTACTCCAATCACAACTGCTGGCATGATCGTGTGGACCTCAAGGGTTCTACCTGCAGACGATGGTTCGTCTTGCGGTAGGTTGCTGGACAGATATACGTCAGAGAGTGATCGATGCCGTTCAAACTCTCGGCGTGCCCGATCAACAGGTAGCCTCCAGGCTCCAGTTGCGAGGTCAGCCGGCGCACCAGCCGCTGCTGTGTGGGTTTGTCGAAATAGATCATGACGTTGCGACAGAAGATAACCGAGAACATTCCCACATGCGAGAAATCTTCCATCAGGTTCAACCGCTCAAAGCGGACCAGGGATCGCACCTCCTTCTTAACCATGTACTGGCCTTCCGAGGCGCCCGATCCCTTCAACACATACGAACGAAGCTGGCCCACCGGAATGCGCTCAAACCGCGAGGCAGCATACGTGCCCCGCTCTGCCAAGGCCAGCACACGCGTCGAAACATCCGTTGCAAGAATGCTTGCCCTCAAAGAGGCCGCGCCCGCAGACTCGTCCACCAGCGTGAAGGCGATCGAGTAAGGCTCCTCGCCGCTCGAACACGCAGCGCTCCAGATGCGCGCCGGTGGCTGCACAGCCGGGAGAATCGTCTGACGTAAAAACTGAAAATGCTGTGGTTCACGAAAGAAGCTGGTGTGATTGGTTGTCAGCGCATCCACCATGGCGGACATCGCTTCACCCGTGCCATCCTGCTGGACGTGCTCGTAGTATTCGTCGAAGGAGCGAATCCCCAGATCGCGAATCTTCTTACCCAGCCTGGCCGCGACCAGCACCTCCTTCCCGTCCAGATCGATTCCGAATTGGTCGTACACCGCATCGCGTATCTGCTGGAACTCGCGCGGCCTGAGCTTCAGCGTGCCGGTGTTCGTTAGTAGCGCGCTCATCGGGCGTTCCCCCGGTAGATGCCTTCCATGTCGAGAATCAGCCCCACGCGGCCATCACCGAGAATCGCGCAGCCCGCCAGCCCTGAGACGTCCTTAAAGGTCTCTCCTAAGCTTTTGATCACTACCTCCTGCTTGCCGACCAGATCGTCGACCAGCATGCAAAATGGCCGCCCGTCGCACTCCGCCACCACCAACAAGCCGTCGGTAGGATCGTGCGCGTTTGCAGTTACGCCAAACCGCTGATGCAGTCTGACAATGGGAAGCAGATTGCCGCGGACCAACGCCATCTCGTGCCTTCCTTGTACCGTAGACAACACCTCCGCCGTAGGACGAAACATCTCGCGCACCGCGAAGATGGGGATAACGTAGCGGCTCGTGCCCACCAGCACAACCAATCCTTCGATGATGGCCAGCGTAAGAGGCAGCTTCAGCAGAAAGGTCGTACCCTGTCCCGGAGTGGAGTGCGTATCGATTCGGCCGCGCAGCTTCTGCACATTGCGTCGCACCACATCCATGCCCACGCCGCGTCCGGATACGTCGGTCACCTTTTCCGCGGTAGAAAATCCGGGTGCGAAGATGAGCTGATATATCTCGCCATCGGAGAGCGTCGCACCCGCCGTTACGAGTCCATTCTGCTGCGCCTTGGCGAGGATCCGTTCTCGGTTGAGACCGCGCCCGTCGTCGGATATTTCAATCACGATCTGTCCCGCCTGGTGATAGGCCTTGAGACGGATCCTGGCTTGCGGGTCTTTGCCCGCTGCGATTCGCTCCTGGGGAGATTCGATTCCGTGATCGATCGAGTTCCTGACCATGTGAAGCAGCGGGTCGGCCAGCTCTTCAGCAATCGACTTATCGACCTCTGTGTCTTCGCCGGCCGTCTCCAGCAGAATCTCCTTGCCCGCCTTGCGCGACAGATCGCGTATCAACCGGGCCGTGCGCTGAAACAGCTGCCCCACCTGAATCATTCGCATGGACATGGTTGTGCGCTGCACTTCGGCCGTGTTCCGGCTGAGCTGCGTGATGTCGGCCAGCAGGCGCGCATCCACCGAAGAAGTTAACACCGGGTTGTGGCGAATCAGCGATTGCGCAATCACCATCTCGCCCACCATGTCGAGCAGATGATCCAACTTGGCCGTTTCAACTCTCACTGTAAACGCGTCGGAAGATCGCGCGGGTTCCGCCGACGTTCCCTCACGCGCGGGCTTGGCTGGTACAGCGGTCTCGAGCACGATCTCCTGGGCTCTCGCAGGAGAGGAGACCGGCGTCACTTGCTCCACGCCGGACTCAATCAGCGGCTGATTTAATATTCCGAATTCACTTGCCCCTTCAGATTTGCTCTCAATCTTGCATTCACCCTCGACCCCAGGTTCACTCGCAACCTCCGGTCGAAACGTGAGGTCCGAGTTACTCTCGGGGGCTGTGCTCTTCGGGGCTGCGACTACCCGCTCGATTTTCTTGAGCAATCCACGGTAGTCTTCCGGCTGTTCAGGGGGTGCGCCGGCCAGCTGCACTTCCACACGGTTCAATTCCTGCTTGAGATAGTCAGCGCCCTCGAGGACCAGGTCCACGATCGTCGAATCGACGAGCAATTGGCCTTTTCGCGCAAGATCGAGCAGAGTTTCTACTTCATGGGCCACCGCTTGTATCGCGCCGAACTCCAGGAAACCTGCCAGTCCCTTGATGGTGTGAAATGTCCGGAAGACAGAATGCAGCACCTCCATTGCGTGCGGGTTCTTTTCCAGTTCAAGCATCTGGCTTTCGATCAGGGCCAGGTGTTCGCTCGCCTCCACCAGAAATTCGGCGACCAGCTTTGGATCATCCGCAAAGCTGGTGGGCTCGGCCGTCCCGGCACAATCCGCGGCTTCGACTGCTCGAGCCGACTGCATCTCCTCGACCCGCCGCTGGTATTCGGTCAGCCCCAAACCGATAGCTTGCCTTAGCTCGTCCTGGTTCTCCGGTTTCGCGCGCACCTGGCTCGCCAATGAACTTACGATCTGCCCGGCGTCGCTCCAACCCTGTTGCTCTGCATCTGCGGCCAACGCATCCAGGTCTTCTGCACGGATGCCGCTGATCCCGTCGACCAACAAGGCAGTCGATATGTGATCGATACGGGCACAGATCGACTCGGCGGTTTGGTCCAGATTCGCTGCTGGTGTCATGGCTTTCTCCGTCCACACTCGTCCCTGCGGCGAGCGGATGGAGCCGGAGCTACCGGCTCCTCAGGCTCACGCTTCGGTTTAGAACTCTCTGAATGCGGCTTCGAGCGGAAAGCTCTTGTCCTCTGCCGAACCGAGTTGTCCCTGTTCCGCTGAGCCCTTGTGACTGACTCGGGGAGACCTGGGGCTGCCTAGATGAGAAGCGAAGGTACCGGCGCTCTCCGCAAATCCTCGACGCGCCTGGCTCTTCTTCGCACGAGGAGCGGGTTTGAGGTCGCGGCGCTCGCCTCCTCCGGCCATCGCGTTCAAGTGAGCCACCACGTCCTTCAGCGCCTCCGATTGCGCGTTCAGTTCCTCAGCGGCCGCTGCGCTCTCTTCTGCATTGGCAGCCGTCGTCTGTGTCACCTGCTCCATCTGGCTGATGGCCTTGGCAATTTGATCCAGGCCGCGCGACTGTTCTTCGCTGCCCAGCGTCACCTCATCCACCAGCGTCTTGATCTTGCGGGAATCTTCGGTGATGGCCCGAATCGCCGTGGCTACCTGATCGACCTTTACCTTGCCGCCGTTCGACTTCGAGATCGATTCTTCAATCAGAGCAGCGGTGTCTTTCGCTGCCTGAGCCGAGCGCTGCGCGAGATTGCGAACTTCGTCTGCGACCACGGCAAAGCCCATACCGGCCTCTCCGGCGCGTGCTGCTTCGACGGCCGCGTTCAAAGCTAGAATGTTCGTCTGGAAGGCGATCTCGTCGATGACTTTGATGATCTTCGAGATCTTGTCGCTGGACTGGTTGATCTCATCCATCGAGACCACCATCTCCTCCAACTGCCGATTGGTGCGGGTGAACATCTCCTGCGACTCGGTCACCAGCGCGGCCATGGAGCGCGAGTTATCGGTGTTCTTGCGCGCCATCGAATTGATTTCTTCGCTCGAGGCTGAAGTCTCCTCGATCGAAGCAGCCTGCTCCGATGAGCCCTGTGCGAGCGACTGGCTCGATGCGGATACCTGCGATGCAGCACCGGCAATCTGATCCGCGCCTTCCGTCAGTTCGGTGACCGCGCGGTTCATCTCCTTGTTCAGGGCGGCAATCATGTACCAGGAGAGGCAAATGCCCAGCACAATGGCTAACACCGCGACTACGATCGTCATCCACCATGCGCTGTTGGCAGCCGCCGTTGCTTCTGTACTCGTGGCGTCACTGTCCTTCTTGTTCCAGTCCACAATCACACTCAGTTGATCTCGAACGGCAGCAAGATGGGGAAACGCTTCGTTGAGATAGACCCTGTAGGCGTCCGCTGCATTTGAATTGCGCATCAGCGGGACTACTTTGTCTTTGTAGATTTCGTGGAATGCCGCTAACTCGGGGCGCAACTTAGAAAAGTTTTGCCGGTCCTCTTCCACAGCGATCATGTCCTCGTAGATCTTTAAATCTCCGGTGATATGGTCCTCATCGGCTGCCATGAGGCGTTCTGTCTTCTCCACTTCGGAGGAATCGTTGCTCAAGATACGACGCAGGTAATCGCCCCGCAATGCGTTCACATCTCCGCGCAGCGATGCGCTGATCATGATGGAGGGCACCGTATCCTTCTCGATACGTTCCAGATTCCGGTTCACCTTGTTGAACCCCCAGATGGCCACCAGCGACAGTAGAGTGCTGAGCACAAGCAGTGTCCCAGAGGTGATGATGAAGCGTTTGCCTATCGTCAATTTCGAACCCATCGCAACGTCCTCTTTCTAACTCAGTCTGATTGCTTTCTTTCTGCGTAGCGGCTAACTCAGCAATGCGTCGAGGCCACGCAATTCCTGGCGGCTCAACACCTGATCCATATCGAGCAGGATCTTGACTCTTCCCTTGATCTTGGCCATGCCCAGCAGGTACGGCGTCGCCGTTCCATCGCCGAAGTCGGGCGTATCTTCGATGTCGGTTCCGGTCAGCGTCAGCACTTCCACAACGTCGTCGACGACCACGCCCATGGGAACCTCGCCGCAACTGCTCTCGGCACGTACCACCACGATGCAGGTATGTTCGGTATAGTCCTGTTCCGGCAGCCCGAACTTCATGCGCAGATCAATGACCGGAATCACTCTTCCGCGCAGGTTGAGTACGCCCTTCACAAAGGGAGGCGTCTGCGGAACAGCCGTGATCTCCTGGAGCTTCATGATCTCCCGCACCTTCAATACCCCGGCGCCGAACTCTTCCCGGCCCAGTTGAAAGATCAGATATTTGCCGGATCGGGGATCCGTGGAGCCTCCAATGACAGCTTTCGATCCCGCGGCGGGCATCGTCGTCGATAGCATTCCGTTCCCTTTCTGCCGGTACTTGTGTCCAGCCTGCATGCGTACGCTTCCGTCTTCAGCCTGTTCAGGGCTTGCTCGCGTGCTGTGCTTACAGTTGCCTTATCGGTGGTTCGCGGAATTCGATGAGTGCTCTGTCAGGTCAGCGCGGGAGATTGATTCCCGGCATGAACAACAACAAGACTCTGCCGATGAATGGGGTGAACGGCTACTTCCTATCTCCCGGCAGGTGACGTGTGCACATTTTCAGCGCGAGGCGGAATGCTGGCTGGCATATGCGATTAGCAATTCTGCTCATCGTCTCGCAGCCACTGCTCTCGCAAGAGATCGTGTCGCCAGACAATCTCCTGGACAGTCGGTCCACGCAGGCCACCCTGGCCTCGTGGCCGTCAAAGATGCTTCATGATTTCGCAGGCCGGGGTATCTCGTTCCAGTACGCGGCGGTCCACGATCTTTCTTTCTCTGCCTCCGCCCCGAGCGCGTTGGAACAATACTTCGCACGATATTCGTGGGACCTCTCTGCGAGCGTGAATGGTGGCAGGCTTTTCGGTTGGCAGAGAAGCAGGGGATTCGTTCGGCTGAAGCAGCATGTGAACGAGCTGGGGAACGACTCGAGTGGGGCGGCTCAGTTGTACTCCAACATCGACGCGAACTCCCGCACTACCCTTTACGAGCTTTGGCTCCAGCAGACCTTCTGGAACGAACGTGTGCGGGTCAAAGGGGGCAAGATCGATGCGAATACCGAATTCGCCGTGGTCGAGTCGGCGGCCGACTTCTTGAACTCGTCCATGGGCTACAGTCCCACCATCATGGCGCTTCCTACGTACCCTGAGCCGCAGGCTGGCCTGGAGCTCTCATTGGGAGTCGCCCGTAACGCCCGCGCCAACCTTGGAGTCTTCAAGACGTCAGGCGCTGGGAGAATTCTGCTGGGCGAAGCGGCCGGTAACTGGACAATCGGCGCAGGGGAGCTCGCCGGACGAAGCCGCCTCGGATATTGGTCGCTGCACAAGTCGATACAGCGTTTCGACGGCGATGAAATCTCCGGTACGCAGGGCGTCTACGGCATTGTGGAGCAGACCTTGTGGCGCGCGCCTGCCCCAAACAGTACGCAGCCCGAGAGATCGCTCACAGCCTTCGTGCAATATGGAAATGGAAATGGACGAGAAAATCCCTACCTCTATCATCTGGGTGTGGGCACCATCGTGAACTCTCCCCTCCGAGCTCGCCCCGCGGATGGAGCCGGGATCGCGGCCACGATCGTTGGCTTCTCAGACGATCCTGATAGCGGCTTCGATCAGAAGCAGGAGCAAGTGGTCGAAGCGTACTACCGCTACGACCTGGGGCACCACAGTGCCTTCGTGATGGACCTGCAGTTCTTTCACCATCCCGGCGGTCTGCATTGCAATCCGGACTACGTCGTAGCTACTCCGCGCCTCACCGTGTCGTTCTAGTCGCTGAGCTCCGAATCACTTTTACTCGGATGTCAGATATAGTTACACGCCGACGCAGGTTGCGCGCTCACCACGAGCGAGAGGTATACGTAACAACGCGACGCTTATTCCCGCACCCTTGACCGGCGGTGATCTCTACTCAGTCAGAAACATGGTGAGCAAACAGATCTAAAACGTGAAAGACAGTCCGCCGCGAAGCGAGCGCTCCGCCTGGGCAAAGTACAAAGTGCTGCCATCCCGCGTAATGAAGGGACGGTAGCCTTGGGCGAGCAGGTTTCGTACATCGACCAGCGCTTCCATGCCGTTCGGCAGCAGGTGGCCGCAGCGCAGGGGTTGACGCAGGTAGAAGCTCATATAGGCATCCGGAGCACCCGAGTCAAATGGAGCGACGGTAGTCACCGTCTCACCCGGCTGCCAGCGATATGAGCCGCGCCAGTGCGTGCCCGCGTGCGGAATCTTCCCGTTCATCGACACCGAATACATCTGCGCGCGCCGCGGAGTCAAACCCTTGAGGCTCGATTGCAGCGCCTGCGGTTCGGCCGAAAATGACATCCCCAACGCGTCACCGTCCGCCACCCCTAAGGTCAGCCATGTCTCGCCTGCAACCCGGCTTCTTAACTCACCTTTAAATCCCTGGGACGCATAGCCAGTCCCCGCGACTCGGATCAGTCCCGTTCCGGCGTCGTACATTACTTCGCCGCTATTCAAGTCCGCGCTCGATAACGTGCCGCCGCCGTCGACCACAGGATGCGCGACCCGATCGCGGTAGTACACCACCTGCACGCGATGATTCTGAGCGTTGCGCTGCAGCATCACTTCCTGGTGCAGCCCGTGTTCCATCTGCAAGCGGCCCTGCGACTGGGTCATCAATGGAATCACTGAGGCGTCCTGGTCCAGCGTATCCGCACGGGCCAGGCCTAAAGCCGTCGTCGCATGATAGGAGACGGCCACGTCACCCGCGGACCACGTTGCCCCAGCGAAGGGATGATTCGCGAACTGGTCATGGTCCATCCTGACCGCGTCAAATTCGTTGCCGACCTCGACTTCCAGCGAAGGAGACAGATTCATCGTCTCGGCGCTGCGCAGCACAAGTGCCTGCATACCGTCCTGGGCAAGAGCACCCTGAATTCCTGAGCGCTTCTCAAACGCGGCTACCGCGCGGAAGGACCGGCCCATGGCCAGCTCCTGCTCCATACCCACCAGCGTCGCCACGGAGGCCACTCCGCCATTGTCGGTTCCGCTCAGATCGGCTCGCAGAATCACCCGCCGGTCGTCGGTGGTTTCGCGCTCCAGTTCAAACGCGTGGTGAAGGCCACCTTCGCCAAATTCGTTAGCGCCGCTATGCAGCGTCACCCGCGCCTTCAGGGTGTCCGCAGACCTTGAATCGCCGCCACTCACCACTACCAGCGGGCCGTCCTCGAGTAACCGCAGCAGAGGCCGGTTAGCAGAAGACCGCAGTGTCCAAGCCCAGTCGTCGCTCGGCTCGTCGGCCTGGCGGCGCTTTGCGGGCAGCCACTGAAATGCCTCAAATAGCGTACTGAGCGTCAGGTTGACGACCGATCGAGAATGGTCTGTGATGTGGAGGTTTTCTCTGAGAGTAGGGAGAAACAGCGTACCGGTCGCCTTGACTCCGTAAATCCCGGGCACAACATGGGCCATAAGAAAACGGCCCTGCTCATCGGTAAACACGCTGGCGACGACGGTGGAATCCGGTCGAAGCAGCTCGACCAGCGCGCCAATTTGTGGGGTGCCCCGCGCATCGCGCACCAGGCCGGTGACAGTCGCAGGCGTATCCGCCCCATAGACAGGGAGAAGGCACGCCGCAACCAGCAGTGTGAGGACGATTCCGAATCTGGAGAAAGTTCCGGTCACTCTAAGCCGTTATCTGCTCCCTGGCCTTGCTTCCGAGAATCCGTACTGCCAATTTGGGGATCCGCAGTCCTGCGTCTGCTGGATCGAGTCGTTACCCTGTCTAGTTCTATTCAACATTGAAAGAGGCCGATTGCGCAATCTCTTGTTTAGATACCCCATCATTGACTTTCACCTTCACCTGGTACTTACCCGGCTGCAAGGTCGCCAACGACAACGATTTCTCCACCGTGACCTGGTCCGAATTGGCCCCAAGCGTCTTGCTGTTCTCTGACGTATCGAGAATCGCCTTGTTCGTCGCCATGTCGATGATCTGGTACTCGATCGTGGCTCCGTTCTGCTTGCTCTTCTCGTCCAGACCCAGGTTGTAGACCTGCATCCAGAAGTTCAGCTTCTGGTCTCGCTTGAAGGTGGCCGCAGTGGTCGCGTTGGCCGTCACGCGCGGACGAATAAACGTGTTTCCGATGATGAAGTTGCCGGTGCCGATCTGCTTCGACGGCACGCGCTCCATCTTGTCCGCCAAAATCAGCGAAGAAGCGGAGAGCCTGTCCTCGTCGTACTTGGGAACGCTGATCGCCTGGGCCCAGGTGCCGACGTGGTCGGGATTATTCACGTCCTTGATGGCGATATCCGCGCGATACCGGCCTGGCCGCAAAGGCAAAGCCTTCCAGTAGAGGTGAACGTTGTCCATCGACTTCGCCAGTAATTCGCTGGGTACCTCGACCTGCACCGTCTCTTCAAACGTCTGCGCGATTCGCCCGGTGATGGTGGAGACCCGGCCTAGAATGTTCACTTCCCCGGTCGAAACGCCATCCTTGGTCTTGAAGGTAATATCGCGAGTCTTGATCTGCAGCGTCAGCGGAACCAGCACCGTATCCTCAGTCACTTTGACGTAGTCGGTCCGCACATCAAATGGGAAGAACGGCCCGGTCAACATCTTGTGGTTCACGAGGAAAGATTCGAGATCCTTGAACTTGATGACTGGAGGAGCCTGCAGCTTGGCAAAGGTCTCGAGCCGGTCAAACTGCTTGGCCTGCTGCCCTGCGGACATCGGACCCGGTCCCAACCGTTCAAGGCCGCCGCCGGTGAAGCGATCTGCCTGTTTTGCTCTGCCCATCTGTTCGTATAAGGTCTGGCCTGCGCCCGGTGTATGCAGCAGAGCATCTTTTTCCGAGCGGTCGATGGTCATGTGGTAATCCCCGCACATGCAGGTATCCACGAATTCGATGTCGATGTTGTCCCCTACGCCTTCAAGGTAGCGATAGTGCCACGTCTCGAATGGGAAGGTAGACGTCTGCCCGCCGCCCTCTTCCATGGTGCGGTCGTAGGCTCCGCCCGAGGGGTGCGACTCGATGCTGTCCGGCTTGCCGAACGCAATGTAGATGTGCCCGCGATCCGTCATCCAGCCCGGCTTGCCTGCGGCGAAATGCTCGTTGGAGTAGGTGATGCGACGGTAGTGCTCTTCGCGGAACTCGTTCTCGGGCGAATCGGGATTCGGATTGCGGCGGAGCCAGAACTGCTCGATGAAGTTGTCGCGTTCTTCATCGTTGCTCAGACTCTTGAAGGCCTTCATCTCCTGATCGGTGATGATCCAGTGCACGTCCTGGTCAAGCCAGTGCTTGTACGGCCCCTTCAATTCCTGACGGACTTCCTTCTGCTGCTTGAACCGTTCTTTGTCCGAAAGCTTGCGCTTCAGCGGATCCTGGGTCGATCCGTCGTCGGCAGACTTGCTGTCGGCAGGCTGGTCACCGGTTGCTTGACTGGGGGTTGCGCTGGGTGGGTTCGGCGGCGCTTCCTGAGCCTGCACGGCAGGTAGGTTCCAGGCTGCAACTGTGATCGGAAGTAGAACAAGCCATGAAAAACGGCCCTTCGGAATAAGGTGCACGGTACTCCTCTTCGAGACACCCATTTTAATGGCCGGATCGTGTGGCTTTCAAGCAACCTGGGGTATCTTCGACGCTTCTCCCATCATAAGCTCAAAAACCTTTTCATCCCCGTCTATCAAGTGCTTGGTTTGCATGGAGTGCTGCTATCATGTTTACGCCTCTTCAACACTGACCGGGAAAATCGATTGACCAGCCAATGCTGACGGGATTTGCCTCGATTGTGACCGATATCAGACGGAACTTTCCTGCCTGAGCATTCGTATCTTGCACCACTGACTTCAAAGGAAACGCGGGATAAACCGAAAATGAGCTTGAAAAAGATCCTCCTAATCGCAGGAGTCATTCTGGGAGCCGCAGCCATTGTCGGCTTTACCGTTGTACGGGCCCAATCCGGTTATACCAAGGTGTACATCGGCAAAGTCGGTCGCGAAAACCTGGTGTCGCAGGTAAGCGGCACGGGCCAGATCAAACCCAAGACCTATGTGAATCTCGGCGCCACGGCCATGGGACGCATTACGCACCTGTATGTGAAAGAAGGCGATAAGGTCAAGAAAGGCCAGATCGTCGCCACCATTGAGAATGTGCAGGCCCAGGCAAGCGTTGAAGGGCAGAAATCAGCAATTGCCGCAGCCAAGACCGACATTGCCTCCTACCTGGCGGCAGAAAATACCGCTCAGGCGAACGTGGATCACTCCGTCGCCGATCTGGAACAGAAGCAACTCGACTACGACCGCGCCAAGGGACTGTACAAAGAGCAGCTCATCGCGAAGCAGGACTTCGACGCCAAGAAGGCTGCTTACGATCTGGCCGTCGCCACCCTGGCGCAGAGCAAGGCCGCTCTGGTGCAGGCCAAGGCCAACACCGCCTCGGCCGGCGGCCATATGCAGACTCAGGTCGCTACCCTGCGCGCGAACGAGGATGCGCTGAACAAGACAGTGGCAGTAGCTCCCTTTGACGGTATTGTGACCAACCAGCCGGTCCGCGAAGGCGAGACCGTTGTCATCGGTATCCAGAACGCCGAAGGATCCACCCTGATGACCCTGGCTGACATGTCCGTCATTACCGCCGAAGTTAAGATCGATGAAACCGACATCGTCAATGTTCGGCTCGGACAGCCGGTCGATGTTACGGTCGATGCTGTGCCCAACAAGGTCTTCAAGGGTAAAGTGACCCTGGTCGGCGATCAGGCACTTCTCCGGTCCAGCGGCGTGGCCACGAGCCAAAGCACGAGCGGTACCGAAGAGGCCAAGAGCTTTAAAGTGGTCGTGACCCTGGACGGTTCGCCGGAAGAACTCCGGCCTGGTCTCTCCGCTACTGCAAAGATCACCACGGCCAAGAAGGATAACGTCGTCGCCATTCCGATTCAGGCGCTGGCGATGTACACCCCTCCTCCCGCCGGAGGTGCCGCACCGACCGATGCTCCCCCAAGTGCGGCCTCAGCCGTCAAACCGGAGCAGGGGGTCTTCGTGGTGAAAACCGATCATGGGAAGATGCACGCTGTGTTTACTCCTGTGACAACCGGAATCACGGGGTCGACGGATATTGAGGTTCTCGGTGGGTTGCAGCCAGGTGACGAGATCGTAACCGGCACCTATCGCGTGCTGCGAACGCTGAAAAGCGGTACGCTGGTGAAGCGAGATACCACGCCCGTAGGACCGCCGAAGGATACGTCGTCCACCTCCTGATCGGGCGGCCTGAGGTCAAAGCACAAAAGGGTGGAACCGGCCCGGGCACGTACGCGTAGAAAGAACCAGCCGGTTCCGGCGGCACATGCCTGGGCTGCGATATTCACCACACGGTTCCAACAGGAGTAGCGGATGGCTTTCGAGACGGCGAGCGAATCTGAGGTACTAGCCACCCAGACTGAGCCCAAGGGTGACGTGATCGTGGTCGACAACCTGTGGAAGACCTATGACATGGGCTCCGAACAACAGGTCCATGCTCTTCAGGGCGTTTCCCTGCGCATTAAGCACAACGAATACGTCGCCATCATGGGGCCCTCCGGCTCCGGCAAATCGACGCTGATGAACCTCATCGGCTGCCTCGACTCTCCCAGCAAGGGCGACTATCGGCTCAATGGACATCTGGTGAGTTCGCTGAACGATGACGAACTGGCACGCATTCGGAATCGCGAGATCGGCTTCGTCTTCCAGACGTTCAACCTGCTGGCCCGCGCTACCGCTCTTCACAACGTCGAGTTGCCGCTGATTTACAACGGCACGCCCGCCGCAGAACGGATTGAGCGCGCCCGTGGCGCCCTGCGCGCCGTCAACCTCGAAGACCGCATGAACCACAAGCCCAACGAGCTCTCCGGCGGTCAGCGTCAGCGTGTCGCCATCGCCCGTGCGCTCATCAATCGGCCGTCGATCATCCTCGCGGATGAGCCGACCGGTAATCTCGACTCCAAGACAGGCGACGAGATCATGGCGCTGTTTGACCACCTGCATGCGGGCGGCAACACCATTGTGCTGGTGACCCACGAACCCGACATCGCGGAATACGCGCACCGCGTGGTGCACATCCGCGACGGTGTCATTGCCTCGGATGTGGTCTCTTCCCGGGTGCGCAAGCCGAACGCCTAAGGCACCTCAAGCTTTCTCTGTCTTCGCCGATATTCCCTTCAGGCTGTGTGCCAACCGCACATGGCCTGCGCAAGCCATGTCCACAGGCTCGCGAAGCGTGAGGGCGCTCATGAATCCATTACCGCAACCAATCACGGCGGACGATCTGGAACCTTGCGCCGCGAGTTCTTCGCCAGGCGATGCCGCGCCCGCTAAGCCGCGTGATCCTCGAAACGATGTCCGGAGCGATGTCCGACAGGATGCGCGCGATGCGGTCGAGCTTCCCTTCCCGTTCGACTATCCCGATGCCGGCTACTGCGCCGGTATGGTCGGCCGCAGCCCCGGGATGCGCCGCCTCTTCGAGCAACTTCGCCGCATCGCTCCGCGCGTTCGCGTGGCTTCCATCGAAGGCGAAGATGGTGCCGGCAAATCCAGCGCGGCCCGCGCGCTGCATCGCCTCAGTTCTCCGGCGAACGCTCCTTTCGTCCCCTGCCTCGCCTCTACTTTTCTGCAGCAGACTGCCGCCTGCGACTGGAACAGCGCGCTGCTCAGCAGCGCTCAGGGTGGCATGCTGCTGCTCGACCGCATTCACGAGCTCGATGAGCGTGAACAGGCCCGGCTGGTTCGCTTTCTGCTATGGCTGGAACACCAGCGCTACCAATCTCCCCGGAATGCGCCGCGTCACGTGGTGGTGACCACGGCTCTTCCGCTGCACCGGTTGCCCTCCGCAGATTCACAGTCAGGCGATCTGCAGTCGAGGTTGGCGGCCATCCGGCTCGTGGTTCCACCTTTGCGTGCGCGTCGCGAAGACATCCCGCTGCTGGCCCAGATCTTCTCCCACCGCTTCTCACGGCTCTATAAGAAAGACGTTCGCGGACTCGGCCCAGGCACGCTTGAGCCGCTGCTTCGCTATCCATGGCCCGGCAACGTGCGTCAGTTCGAGAGCGTCATTCATGCCGCAGCTTTGGCCACTCGTGGAGAGTGGATTCGGCCCGTTGACCTGCCGATTCTCCCCGGCAAGGCGCACCCTTCGGAACTGCCGTTTCAGCAGTCCGACTTCAACCTCGACCACGCGATCCATCGGCACATACTAAACGTGCTGCAGCAGACCCACGGCAACAAACTGCGTGCCGCCGCTCTACTTGGCATCGGGCGTTCGACTCTGTATCGGTTGCTCGCACAAACTCCCACCGAACAACGCTGAGCACATCCGCTGCCCAGTCGGAGGGCAGACACCAGCTACCCTGCCGCGCTCTCGAGCGGAGTTTGAACCCTCTCCCTCCTCTCATGCCGCATGGGTAGTAAGCCCCTCCGCGTAACCGTGCACACCGCTTTCAGATACACTGCGGCTAACCACCATGTTCAGCCCCTCCAGCCACGCGCTGCCTCGCTCCCCTCTGGTTCACCGCTGCCTGCGAAACCCTTCAGCAGCCGTCGTGCTCTCGCTCGGAATGCTCGCCCCACTCACTCGCCTTCATGCGGCGACCCCGACGCAGACTGCGGCACAGCCCTCAGTCGCCGCGCCCGGCACAGCAGCCGCCTCCGTCGCGGACCGTCGCAAGGCCCTCAACACACTCTTCTCGGAGATGTGGGAGGACCGGCTCAAGCACAGCCCGGAATTCGCCTCCACGCTGGGCGACAAGCGCTACAACGACCAGCTCAGCGATTACTCCGTCACCGCTTACAATGAAGCACTCGACCGTGGCCGCAAGTACCTCACCGAACTGAGCCAGATCGACCCTGCCGGTCTGCCCGATCAGGATCAGCTCAGCCGCAGCCTGCTGATCCGCGACCTCGTCATGCAGCAGGAAGAGGCGCAGTTCAAGCCATGGGAGATGCCAATCACGCAGATGGATGGGCTGCAGACGGAGCTTCCCGGGCTCGTGCCCGCGCTGAGCTTCGAGTCGGTCAAGGACTACGACGACTACATCGCGCGACTGAAGAAGATACCGACCGCACTGCAGCAGGTCACCGACGATGTCGACCTTGGCGTCGAAGACAAGCGCGTGCCGCCCCGCTACATCCTCGAGAAGGCCGTAGCCCAGGTCAACAACATCGCTGGGCAGAAGCCTGAAGAGAGCCCCTTTGCGCTGCCGCTAAAGAAGTTTCCAGCCAGCGTCTCTGCCACCGAACAGGCGCGCATCAAGACGGAGGTTCTCTCCGCCATCGCACGGCAGGTGCTGCCCGCGTACAGCCGCCTCGCGCGGTACATGCAGGCCCAATACATCGCCCACGGACGGACCGATCCGGGCATCTGGGCGATTCCGGATGGTGACAAATACTACGCATTCCTGGTTCGCCAGAGCACCACGACCAACCTGACTCCGGACCAGATTCATCAGATCGGCCTCGATGAGGTGAAGCGCAACGAGACCGAGATGCTGGTCATCGCGCAGAAGCTTGGGTTCAAAGACCTGAAGTCGTTCCAGGCGACACTCGCCTCAAACCCCAAGCTGCATCCGCAATCCACCAGCCAGCTCATGGCCACCTATCAGGGCTACGTCGACCAGATGCGTCCCAAGCTGCCACAACTCTTTGGTCGTCTTCCCAAGGCGCCGCTGGTGCTCGAGCAAGTGCCGACCTATATGGAGAAGGATCAGACCCAGGCCTACTACTGGCCGGGCAGTCCCGACGGCAAACGTCCGGGCAAGGTTTACGTCAATTTCTACAACTTCAAAGAACGCTCGCTGGCCAACGTCGAGGCCGTTGCGTATCACGAGGGCATTCCCGGCCATCACCTGCAGATCTCAATCGCGCAGGAACTGGAAGGCCTACCCGAGTTCCGCAAGCAGATGTACTTCACTGCCTACACCGAAGGTTGGGCTCTCTATTCCGAACGACTCGGCAAAGAGGTCGGCTTCTATCAGGATCCGTATTCGGACTATGGCCGTCTTGAAGCCGACAACTGGCGTGCCATCCGGCTTGTTGTTGACACGGGAGTGCACGCGAAGCACTGGAGCCGCGATCAGGTTCTCGAATTCTTTCGTGCGCATTCGACCATGGACGACACCAACATTCAGGCAGAAACCGACCGCTACATCGCATGGCCTGCGCAGGCTTTGGGGTACAAGATGGGTCAGCTGAAGATCCTCGAGTTGCGCGAACGCGCCAAGCAGGCGCTCGGCCCCAAATTCGACCTCCGCGCATTTCACGACCAGGTGCTCGACTCCGGTGCGCTGCCGCTCGACGTGCTGGAGAGCCGCTTGAATAGCTGGATCGACGAGCAAAAGGCCAAACCATAGGCGCTCGCGCACGGCTGAAGGCCAGCGTCTTGCGCATGCAAGATAGAATTGGCGGCAGAGAATCCACCGCACCCGACACACTTCAGCAAGGGGAACGATGACTACAGCTCAAGCCGCACCCGCCGACCTGTCCAGCCTGCGCATCGCCGTGCTCGGCGCCGGCAAGATGGGTGGCATCCTGCTCCAGGCCTTTCTCAAAGAGAAGCTCTTCGCCCCCGCGCAGATCCTGGCCACCGTGGCTCACCCCGAGCGCGCGCAGGCCCTCTCAACGCTCTGGGGAGTGGAGGTCACGACCGACAACGTTTCCGCTGCCGAGCGGGCAGATCTCATCCTGCTTGGAGTCAAACCCTTCCAGATCCCCGAACTGCTCGAGCAGATTCGCCCGGTACTCACGCCGAAGAAGACTCTGATCTCTTTCGCTGCCTCAGTAAAAACCGGGGCCATCGAAGACGCGGCCCAGCTTGAGATTCCGGTCATTCGCGCCATGCCCAACACGCCATCGCAATTGGGAGCGGGCATGGCTGCCCTTTGCCCTGGACGCTTCGTTCCCGAGGCGCAAATGCATCTGGCCGTCCGCATCTTTGAGACCGTCGGTCGCGCCGTGGTGGTCGATGAAAAGCACATGGACGCCGTCACCGGCCTCTCGGCCAGCGGGCCCGCCTACATCTACATCATTCTCGAATCACTGGCCGAAGCCGGCGTGAAAGTCGGACTGCCCCGCGACATCGCCACCTTGCTGGCTGCACAGACCACCTACGGCGCTGCACGCATGGTCCTAGAAACCGGCTCTCATCCTGCCATGCTCAAAGACGCGGTCACCACACCTGCCGGCTGCACCATCGACGGCATTCTCGAACTCGAAGACGGCGGTCTTCGCGTCACACTGATCAAAGCCGTGATGCGCGCCGCACAGCGCGCGAAGGAATTGGCCGCCGGTTAGCTCGTCGGCCGTTCAGCCGTACATCTGGTTCTCGCCACTCAGGATCGCTCGCAAACCTGGAGTCCCCGGTGATCGGTCGCAAGGTACTCCTCGCTCTTGAACTCGCACTCCTCTTCCTGGCTCTGCCTTTGGCGCTCTATCGTTTGCCACAACGAGTTCCGCCGATACCGCTCTTGTGGGCTGCCTCGGCTTACTGCGTGGCCATTCTCCTGAGGGATCCCGGATTCGATCGTTCGCAGTTCTGGAACGCCGCGCAATTTCGTCCCAACCTGCGCAGTATTCTGGTGGTCTTCGTAGGGTGCGCACTCTTCCTCGCTGCCTGCATCGGCATCTTCGCGCCTCACCTTCTCTTCGAACTTCCTCGCACCAGGCCGGCCCTATGGGCTTCCGTACTCGTGGCCTATCCGGTCGTGTCGGTCTATCCGCAAAACATCGTCTACCGCGCATTCTTTCTGCATCGCTACCAACCGTTGTTTCGCTCCAATGCTGCGTTGATCTTCGCCAGCGCCGCCAGCTTCGGATTCATGCATCTGGTGTTTCGCAACCCCGTCGCCGTAGCACTCACCGCCCTCGGAGGCATCCTCTTCGCCTGGCGCTTTTGGCAGACGCGATCTCTTGCCGTGTCTTCCTTTGAACACGCGCTGTACGGCTGCTGCCTCTTTACCATTGGGCTGGGACGGTACTTTTACGCCGCTTTCGTGTAGACCAGTAAAACCCGCCGACAGAGCCAAACGACAACGAGGCGCAGCCGCGGATTGATTTCTTCCGCCGCCATGCCTTGTCCGGTCTGAATCGTTGTCTACTTACTGCGGAGTGGTCTTGTCTTCGACCTTTTCGGCTCCGTGCCGCGTCGCCCGCGCACTCTTGTGAACGACCTTCTTGGTTCCGTGCTTGGTCTTGCGGTAGGCGGTCTTCGTGCCGTGCTTGATTCCGCGCCCGGTGTCCTTGGCAGCCTGCTTGGTTTCGTGGCCCGCGTTCTTCATGTCCTGCCCTGCCGTCTGTGCAAACCCGTATGTGCCCGCGCTGCACACCATGGCCGAAGTTAATAACATTGATCCTAAAAATTTCAGTTTCATAGCATTACCTAGATTCCAAATTTCAGGCCGGAGTTGCAGTCCCCAATATTTTTCTGGCGACCCCCACTTCTCACCCCAAATGTTGTCCTTGCCTCCAACGAATTGAAAGTTCCCGCGAGGGCTTTTCACGCTTTGTTCTCATTCGCAGGTTTAGAGTGAAGACAACGCCCTTCACGGCGAAGTCACAAAGCCTGTGACTCGGGTCACTTCTGTTTCGCAAGCGTCCACGTAGCCTTGTATCGAACCGGACAGCGCCAACTTCCCCCATCTCTGAGGTGCCATCATGAGCCATTCCATCAGCCCGGACCTGTTGCACAAAATGGACGCCTATTGGCGTGCAGCAAATTACCTTACCGTCGGCCAGATTTACTTGAAAGACAATCCTTTGCTCGACCGGCCTCTCTCGATCAGCGACGTCAAGCCGCGCCTTCTCGGCCACTGGGGAACAACCACCGGTCTGAATTTCATCTACGTCCACCTCAATCGCCTGATCGTTGAGCGCGACCTCAACATGATGTACATCATCGGCCCAGGACATGGCGGTCCCGGCCTGGTCGCACACACCTACCTTGAAGGGTCGTACAGCGAAATCTATCCGGCCATCGAACAGAACCGCGACGGTATGAAGCGGTTGTTTCGCCAATTCTCATGGCCTTACGGCATCCCCTCCCACGTTGCGCCTGAGACGCCTGGCTCCATTCACGAAGGTGGCGAACTGGGCTACGCACTTGTGCATGCCTTCGGAGCAGCGTTCGACAATCCGGATCTCATCGTGGCGGCCGTGGTGGGAGACGGCGAGGCCGAGACCGGCCCACTCGCCACCAGTTGGCATTCCAACAAATTCATCGATGCGGCCCGCGATGGAGCCGTGCTGCCCATTCTTCACCTCAACGGTTACAAAATCGCAAATCCTACGCTTCTGGCTCGCATGCCGGATCAGGAGTTGCTGGACCTGCTCCGCGGCTACGGATACGACCCCTTCGTCCTTAGCGGCGACGACCCAATGACCATGCACGCGGCCATGTCCGAGGTTCTCGATAATATTCTCGACCGGATCAAGGCAATCCAGAAGGCCGCGCGCGAAGAGGGCAAGACTGAACGGCCCTGCTGGCCCATGCTGGTTCTGCACACTCCGAAGGGCTGGACCGGCCCCAAGGAAGTGGATGGATTGCCGGTGGAGGGCACTTGGCGAGCGCACCAGGTCCCCGTCACTGACCTGGCGGAAAAGCCCGAACATCTCAAAATTCTCGAAGAATGGATGAAGAGCTACAAGGCAGAAGAACTCTTCGATGCCGACGGCAAATTCCGCGCTGAACTCGCCGCGCTCGCACCCAAGGGCCGTCGTCGTATGGGCATGAATCCGCACGCGAACGGTGGACTGCTTTGGCAGCCGCTCAAGATGCCGAACTTCCGCCACTACGCCGTGGATGTCCCATTGCCCGGAGGAACCAAATCGGAAGCCACGCGCGTTCTCGGCAAATTCCTCGGCGACGTGATGAAGGAGAACCTGGAGACCCAGAACTTCCGCATCTTCGGGCCCGACGAGACAGCTTCCAATCGTATCGACGATGGTTACGTGGCTTCCGGTAAAACCTGGGAAGAGAAACAGCTGCCCGTCGATGTCAGCCTCTCGCGCGATGGCCGCTACATGGAAATCCTCAGCGAACATATGTGCCAGGGCTGGCTCGAGGGGTATCTGCTCACCGGGCGCCACGGCTTCTTCTCCTGCTACGAAGCCTTCATTCACATCGTCGATTCGATGGTCAATCAGCATGCCAAGTGGCTCAAGGTGACTCGCAGCCTTATCTGGCGCAAACCGATTGCTTCGCTGAACTACCTGCTCACCTCACACGTCTGGCGGCAGGACCACAACGGGTTTTCTCACCAGGATCCTGGGTTCATCGACCATCTCGCGCATAAGAAGGCGGAGATCGTGCGCATCTATCTCGCCCCAGACACGAACACGCTGCTCTCGGTCGCCGACCACTGCCTGCGCAGCCGTCACTACATCAACCTCATCATCGCTGGGAAGCAGTTGCAGGAAAACTGGCTCACCATGGAAGAGGCCGAGCGCCACTGTGCAGCCGGTCTGGGCATCTGGAAGTGGGCTGGCAACGAGGAGGGCGGCAAAGATCCAGACGTGGTCATGGCCTGCTGCGGCGATGTACCGACGCTTGAGACCATCGCCGCGGTGACGCTGCTACGCGAGCAGGTTCCCGACATCCGTATTCGCGTCGTGAACGTCGTCGATCTTATGACCCTGCAGCCCAGTACAGAACACCCGCACGGCCTGGCGGACGAAGACTTCGACGCGATCTTTACCACGGACAAGCCGGTTATCTTCGCCTTTCACGGCTATCCCATGCTGATTCACCAACTCACCTATCGGCGCAGAAATCACAACAACATCCACGTGCGCGGATACAAGGATGAAGGAACCACCACGACGCCGTTTGATATGTGCGTGCTGAACAACATCGACCGCTTCCAACTCACGCTCGATGCCATCCGCCGCGTTCCACGGCTCAAGCCACACCTGGACGCCGCATATCAGACCTACTCCGAATCCATTCAACGCCACAAGCTCTATGTCTCAGAACATGGAGAAGACCTGCCCGAAATACGTAACTGGAAATGGACACTTTAAGCAAGCCTGGGGAGCCGATGCCGGAAACACCGATACTCGTACTGAACAGTGGATCTTCTTCGATCAAATTTTCTCTTTTTCACGCCTCCGCTGATGCGCAATGCAAGCTGTATGAGGGGGCGGTAGACGGCATCGGCACCGACCTCGGCAAGTTCTGGATCAAGGATGCGGACGGCAAGAAACTTGTCGACCAGACGCCCGCGATTCCTAACCGAGAAGTGGCCTTCAAACTGGTAGCCGACGCACTCGGCAAGCCGCCATTTCCCTACCCTGCCGCAATCGGTCATCGCATGGTCGCAGGCGGCCCACACCTCGTCTCGCACCAGCGCATCACGCCCGACGTGCTTGCGGAGATGGAACGCCGCATTGCATTCGCGCCTCTTCACTCGCCAATCGCCATCTACATCATGCATAAGGCGGAAGAACTCTTTCCCAACGTACCGAACTTCGTCTGCTTCGATTCTGCCTTTCACACCACCATTCCCGAAGTCGCCGCCCGCTTTGCCATCCCGGAGAACTACTGGGAAGAGGGAGTTCGCCGCTACGGCGCTCACGGCATCTCCTACGAATCCATCGTGTATCAGCTTGGAGACGCCGTTCCGCCGCGCCTTATCGTCGCCCATCTCGGTAACGGCTCCAGCATCACTGCGATTCGCGATGGGAAATCCGTCGACACCAGCATGGGCCTGACCCCGACGGGAGGCCTCATCTCCGGGACGCGTACCGGTGACATCGATCCTGGCGTGCTGCTCTACATGCTGCGCGATCTGCAGGCAAGCCTGCCCGGCACAAAAGAAGCTGCCGACCGCCTCGAGACCCTGGTCGCCAAGAAGTCCGGGTTGCTGGGCGTCTCGCAATGCAGCAACGACATGCGCGATCTCCGCGAAAAGATCAAGGAGGGCTGCCCCCACTGCACGATGGCCGTGGCGCAGTTCGCCTACGTCATCCGCAAATTCATCGGCAGCTATATCGCGGTGCTCGGCGGGCTTGACCTGCTGGTCTTCACCGGAGGCATCGGCGAAAACGACATCCTGACACGCCGGGACATCTGCGCCGGACTTGAGCCCCTCGGGATTCAACTTGACCCGCAACGCAACAACGTCCGAGGCAAGGCCGTGATCAGCGACGAAAATTCGAAGGTGAAGGTGGAGGTTATCCCGCCCGCCGAAGACCTGATGATCGTGCTTCATACTTACCGTCTCATGAATGACCCCGGCTGAGGGCCATTCACAAGACGAGACGAAGAAGCGAAATCACCGGACTTTAAAGCCGTTTTGCGCGGCCATCGACTTCAGGTCGCGCCAGAGGGCGGTCTTCTGCGCAGACGATACCTTCGCCGTTCCCATGGGCCCAACGCCGCCCGGCGCCTGCGCCAACCCGATTCCTCCGAGCAGGTCTTCAAAGCAGGGCATGGCGATGAACGGGATGTGCGGCTTGGGGAGACTCGGCACAGCACTCTGCGGGTGATCGAAATCCAGAGCGTATGCCAGATTGTTGACGTCGCTGCTGGCATCGCGAGGGGTAAGTGGAGGCAGTTCCCATCGCCATTCGATCAGCTTGAGCACAGAGGTATGGTCGAACACCATGGAATTGACCCTTGGATTGCTCGGCGTTCCCACCGTAAACGGCGAAGCAATGACCACCGGCACGCGCATGCCCAGCAGCGTCTGCCCGTTCACGATGTCCGGGTCCACCGCATTCGCAGCGGTGGCTCGAGGCGGTGCGACGTGCTCGAAGAACCCGCCCCACTCATCGAAATTGACGACCAGCACCGTGCCGGGCCAGCCAGGACCATGGGCTACCGCTTCAAACACGTCATAGAGGAAACGATCCCCTTCGCGAATGTCGGCGTGAGGGTGATCATCATTGCCGGTGCCGTCGTCGAGAATTGTGTAACGAGGGTCCAGGAACGACACCGCAGGCAGAGTTCCGTGAGCCGCATCCGACTTGAAGTCGTCGAAAGTCTTGCTGATTCCCGCATACTTCAGTCCCCACAGAGCGAGATAGGGCACGTTGCTGAAGTAGTAAGCATGGCTCACGTTGGCAGCGGCCAGCGTATCCCAGATGGTGGGCAGCGAGCTGAGGTTCACACTGTCCGTCAGGCGATCGGTCTGCGCCGCGTGGATGAACATACGGTTGGAAATTGTAGGTCCGAGAATCGACGCGAAGTAGCGATCGCAGGTGGTGTAGTTTCGCGCCAGGGCGGCATAGAAGGGTATGTCTCGCTCCCCATAGTAGCCGATGCTATAGGTGTCGTTCGCGCTATCGAGCAGGAAGCCGTCCATCTTGCCGCCGTCGTACTCAATTCGTGCGCCGGCGTAGGAGTGGTCGGGATCGGCTGCCGGGCATCCTGTCCAATCGCCAGAGAGCGAATGAGTGGCATGGACTGCGCCGCTGGGATCGCTATAGGTGAGGCCAGCCTGCTTGCCGTCCGCATTGGGCAACCAGCCAAGAAAATGGTCGAAGCTCCTGTTCTCCATGGTCACTGCGACGATATGCTCGATACCTGATAGGGATGGGCTCGGCAACTGCGGCAACGCTTGCGCCATCGCTTTACCTCCCAACCCAAAACGCAAACCTAAAGCGGCTGAACTGCCGGCGAGAAGAGCGGACTTGCTGAACTCTCTACGATTCATTGAGGGGGCCTCCACTGCGAATAGCCGCCGCAGGTGCGACGCAAAGCGGAAGATACTGGCGAAGGGGTCGAGACCAGAATCGAGCCAGGTCCGCCCTTCACTTCACAGACTCCGACGCGCGGCTCTTGCAAATCGGCAAACGCAATCATCCTTCTTCCCGTTAACTGATGTGTAAATACAGCATCAAAACTGCAAGTTGCAATTTTCCGTGGTCAAGCATGCCTGCGAACTCATTCCTGCGCTGAAGGTTCCTGCAGCGTCCCCTCGGCTGGCAACGCGTAGAATAAAAAGGTGTGGCTGCGGGAGTTATCTGGTTTCACCGCACTCACCCGGCTCTCGTTTGCTCCTGAGGAAGATGGATGAACGCTACCGCCGCCCGATCCGTTCCGGTCACCGCTTCCAGGCAGGGGCAGCTGCTTCCCCGCTACGCATGGGCGGTTGTGGGCTGGAATGTGCTCGTGGTGCTCTGGGGAGCGGTCGTTCGCGCCACCGGCTCCGGCGCAGGCTGCGGCAACCACTGGCCGCTCTGTAACGGGCAGGTGATTCCGCAGTCGCCTCAAATCGCCACCGTCATCGAATTCACCCACCGCATGATGACCGGTGGCGCCAGCTTCGCCGTACTCGGTCTGCTGATTTGGACGTTTCGCAGCACCCCACGCCGTCACATGGCCCGCGCCTTCGCAATTGCCTCAACCCTGTTGCTCGTCAATGAGGCCTTCCTCGGCGCGGTGCTGGTCAAACTAGGCTACGTCGTGCGCGATCAGTCGGCCGGCCGCTTCATCGTTCTTCCGATTCATCTGGCAAACACGCTGCTGCTGCTCGCAGCCTTGGCGTTGACCGCCCATTTTCTCTCGCGGACTGTCGGGTTCATGCGCGGGAGTGTCGACTACGTGCGGGCGGGCACCGCTTCGCTCGGCCTGTTTCTCACGCTGCTGGTTGGGGTTACAGGATCTCTGGCCGCCCTTGGCGATACGCTCTTTCCGGCCGCCAATCTCCGCGCGGCCATCGCGCAGGACTTCGCCAACAGCAGCATGTGGATCCTCCACTACCGCTGGACTCACCCGGCCCTCGGCTTTGCCGCCGGCATGTTCCTACTGCAGTTGATCTACCAGGCCGTGACTGAGCCTGGCCAGCGTCGACTTGCCATCACCGTCATCAGCTTGTTGTTTCTGCAATACGCGCTCGGGTTCGCCGATATCGCCCTGCTAGCCCCGACGTGGATGCAAATTGTTCACCTGCTTGGGGCTGACCTGCTCTGGATCGCGCTCGTAGTCTTGACTGCCAGGCTCTGCATTGTGCCGGTCGGCTGCACGGCGCGTACCTGCTGGAGCCGCCGCCCCGCCTGATACCCTCCCCCACCCGGCACCACCCAACGCCCGCAGATCCCACTCTATGGCATTCACCCGAAGGTGGTAGCGACAACGACAGCCTCCGCAGCCCAGAATCACTAAAATGTGACGTGCATCCTGTCAACCGTGCCATTGGCGGCGTAGAATCGCGGGCGTAGTTCGATGTCCTTGCACCACGCACCTGGGCCAGGAGCCATTATGAGCGGCCTTACTCGAGTTTTCGCTACACCACTTTGTGCATCCCTCGTCCTGCTTACGCTGTGTACTGCTTCTTCTTTCCCAGGCCTGGCACAGTCTTCCGCTACCAGCACGCCCCAAATCACATCTCCAAACGCAACTCCGCCCCCGACTGCGCACGCCTCCCTCAGTCCCGAGGCCTTTGGCGACGTGATGCTGGCGCGACGCCGCTACGTCGAGGCAATCGCCTCCTATCAGGAAGAGCCCAAACAAAGCTCCACGTTGTGGAACAAGCTGGGCATTGCCTACCAGCACATTCTTAATGACCATGAGGCGCGGCACTATTACGAGAAGGCGCTCGCCGCGAATCCTAACAACGCGGAAGCAATCAATAATCTCGCCACCGTCATGTACGGGCAAAAGAATTACGGAGCCGCGGTGCGTCTCTATCGGCGCGCGCTCAAACTCAATCCCAAGAGTTCCGCTGTTCACGGAAACCTGGGTACGGCTTACTTCGCGCAGGGCAAGTTCAAGAAAGGCACCGAAGCCTACCGCGAGGCGCTGACGATCGACCCCACGGCGTTTGAACATGACTCGGCCATCACCGTCCAGCAAGGAACCCCGGCCCGGCAGCGCGCCGAAGTGAGCTACTTTCTTGCCAAGGCGTACGCGCAGTCAGGGGACAAAGACCGCGCACTCAGGTACCTCCGCCGCGCATTTGCCCAGGGGTTTAACGATCGCAAAAAACTCATGTCGGATAAAGAATTAGTGGTGCTACGCGAAACTCCGGAGTTCCGCCAGATGCTTTCTGAAGAGCACCTGGACTAAGTGAGACAGAAGCCGGCTCCGAATTAGATCTGACAACGCGGGGCTGCCCAGAAACTCGCCTGCCAACCTGCGACCCCTGCCTGGTCTGATTCATACCTACTCGTGGGAAACCAGTTACAGTGAACACTGCATTGCTTGGGTGAGTCGCGCACGATGAACGTTCTACTCTTCGGATCTACCGGGATGGTTGGACAAGGTGTTCTGCGCGAATGCCTGATTGATCCGGATATCGATCGCGTGCTCGCAGTCGTTCGGAAGCCCTCTGGCCAATCTCACCCCAAGCTGCGCGAACTGGTGCCTGCCGACATCTACAACTTCGAACCGAATGCCGCCGACCTGACCGGCTATGATGCCTGCTTCTTTACGCTCGGCGTGTCCTCCGCAGGAAAAAGCGAACAGGAGTATCGGCGCATCACCTATGACCTCACCCTTTCCGCTGCGGAGCTACTCGCCCGCCTCAATCCCACGATGACATTTCTCTACGTCTCCGGTACAGGCACCGACAGCACTGAACGGGGCCGTAGCATGTGGGCCCGCGTCAAAGGCCAGACAGAGAATGCTTTGCTGCGGCTCCCGTTCCGCGCCGCATACATGTTTCGCCCTGGATTCATCCAGCCACTGCATGGCATCCGGTCAAAGACAAAGCTGTACCGCATGATCTACACGCTGACCGCGCCACTGCTGCCGGTCTTGAAGTTGATCGCACCCAGTTCAATGACAACCACCGAGCAGTTAGGCCGGGCCATCATTCGTGTCGCCAAGCACGGTTACTCCAAACCGATCATCGAAGCCCGCGAAATCAATTCGATCTGACGTGCTCCGCGTCGCTTCAGCCGCCGTCTTTTCACATCCCTGAACTCCAAACTGGGCTATCCTGATCGGCGAACGAAAAATCTCGCTCCGGGAGTTCCCCTATGCCGAATCCAGTTAAAGCCATCCCCGACGGCTATCACTCCATCACTCCGTACCTCATCTTCGACAACGCGGCTGCTGCGATCGATTTTTACAGCAAAGCCTTCGGCGCAACCGAAACCGTGCGCATGCCTGGACCGGGCGGCCGCATCATGCATGCTGAATTGCGATTTGGAGACTCCGTAGTCATGCTGGCCGACGAAAATTCTTCAGCCCACGCGCTCAGTTCCAAGCACTACGGTGGCTCGCCCGTCGGCTTTCTTTTCTATGTAGAGAATGTGGACCAGGCCTTCCAGAAGGCGGTCGACGCCGGCTGCACCGCGGAGCGCCCGCTCGCAGATCAGTTCTACGGTGATCGTACGGGAGGCGTCGTCGATCCCTTTGGCTACCGCTGGTACATCGCCACGCACATCAAAGATGTCAGCGAGGAAGAGATGAAGGCCGCCATGACCCACGCCTGAGGACGCTCGAATCACCTCCGGCCCTGAGATAGCGGCTATGCATCTGGTAGTCCTTCTTGGGGCCGTTCACCACGTGAACCAGCTCGAAAGCATCGTCGCCGCACCAGGTCAATGTTGATTCGTATACATCCGCACCGCAAAGGTGAGTGGAAGTGGAGGGCATTCGCCCGAACGCAAACGTCTGAAACACGTCTCCCGCATTCTGCCCGTCGTCGAACCGGAAGATCAATCGTTCGGCGATCTCTTCCAGAACGTACTCGCGGCTGCCGGTGACCGTCTCACCATCCGCAAGCATCATGGTTACGAATTCGCGGAACCGGCAACTGGACGCACTCAGTCGCTCGATGTGCGCAGATCCGGCCCCTCGGCTCGCGTCAGACATCGCGCGCTCCAGTCGCCACTCTCCGCACATGGTGTCGAGCCGTCTCAAGTGATCGCTTCCTCAGCAGTTACACATTCATTTGCGGCGCAGTCTCAATCGCACTTGCTCGCTACGCCAGTTCGTTCTTTGGAACACGCTCCAGCAACCGCCGCCAGTTCCTCTGGTTACGTCGAAACGTCTTCTTCAAATCCTCGAGGATCCGCTCAAAATCCGCGTGCTCCCGCAGACGGTTCCATGCCGGATTTTTCGAAAACCACGGATAGTTCTCGTTCCCCAGGTAGATCGCCCGGCGCAACCAATGCAGCGCTTCGCTTTCATCGCCCTCGACCGCAAAGTAGGTCGCCAGCCGGTACGACATTTCTCCATCCGCTTCTGCCGCGGCCAGCGATCCCTCTTCAATCAGCGAAGCGGCCTTCTCCCGCTCGCCCACCTGCACGTAGCACATCGCCAGAGTGGGAAACGCCAGCCGCATGCTCTTGTCATCGCGGATCACGCCCTCAAGAATCTCAATTGCCTGCGGCATCTCACCTTGCCGCATCCGCTGGTATGCCGTGGAGGTACGCAGCAGTGGATGCTTCGGCTCGAGCGCCAATCCCTTCTGCAACTCTTCGTTCGCCAATTCCAGCTGGTTCTGATACTGATACACGCGCGCTCGATGGTTATACACCACGGGCGCGTTCGAAGGATTCAGCTTCAGCGCCTGGTTGAACTGGTCCAGCGCCTCTTCATACATGCCGTCGAGGCGCAATGTGATTCCCGCGACCTGGTGCACGTTCCAGTCATTCGCGGCTGTTAGCAGCAGGTGTTCGATTCCATGCCGCGCGCTTTCCTTCTCGCCCCGAGAGAGCAGCATGTACACGCGATAGAGGTTCGCCTCCTCGGAACCGGGGTCCAACTCGAGTGCGCGGTCCAGCGCTCGCCGCGCCGCCATCACGTGCATGTGCCCGCCAAATCCATGACGGACATACTGCAGGTGCGTGATGCCAAGCCCACTCCACGCCGGTGCGAAGGCATCATCTCGACTCACTACGCTGTCAAACAACTCTCGCGCACGATCAAGGTCGGCGAGGCTTCCGGTTCGTTGCATAAAAGACGACAGCATTGCGCGCGCCTGCAGATACTCCTCTGACAGATCTTCCGCGAGCGGCGCACTCCTCGCCGGGCCGCGCTCTCCCTGCGGATGCAATCGCCCGACCCCCAGCAGCGATGCGAACACCTCGTTGCAGATCTCCGTCTGGACCGCGACCAGGTCAAAGGAAGGCACGCTGATGGTTCCGCCTGCCTTCACGCTTTGCATCGGCACATCCAGCAACTGCCAGTTCAGATCGAAGCCCTTTTCTGAACGCAGGAAGTTTCCCGCCAACACCCACTGCACCAGCAGCTTTTGCCCGATCGCCAGCGGGTCCATCTGCTGCACCGGCACGCTCAGCAACGCGCTCGAAGGCCGTACCACCAACGACGACATGCGGGCCAGTCTCGCTCCGATTGCATCGGCTAACGCAAACCCATAGAGCGGCGCAACATCATCCACGCCAAAATTCTGGAAAGGAACAACCAGGATCGTATTCTGCTTCTGCGTTTCGGGCGAACCGGCGAATCGCTCGGCCAGCATGGTGAGGAAGCCCGTTGCCCGCTTCTCCAACTCCGCAGTGGAGACCGGTAGATTCGCTGCCGCTTCCCCAGGGATAATGCCTGTCTCGATCCGCAGCGCCTTCATGATCGTCTTGAGCGCCTCGCGAATATCGGCCGCCGAGCCGTACCGTTCCGAGGGCGTCTTTTCCAGGCAGGTGAGGATCACGCTGTTCAACTCCGCCGGGACCTCGGTCAACGGTAGCGGATCCACATACTGGATCGCGCGAATGGTCATGAACTCGTCCGAGTCCGGCCGCGCAAACGGATGCCGCCCGCTCACCAGTTCATAGAGGATCACGCCAAGCGCCCAGAGATCGCTCTGCACACTGCTGCGCCCGGTGACGAACTGCTCGGGAGCCATGTAGCCGATCGTGCCGCCACGCGCCGTATAGGTTGTCTTTGGCGGGCCCCCTGCTCGTGCGGAACTCGTTGCGGGGTTCAGTTCTACCTCTTCCGGAGTCAAGCGCCGCGCCAGGCCGAAATCGAGAATCTTCACCAAGCCTCCGTCGGTCAACATCACGTTGGCGGGCTTGAGGTCGCGATGAAAAATGCTTAGTTGATGCGCGGCGCTCAGACCATCCGCGATCTGGATGCCCACCGACAGAACCAGCTGCAGGCTCGCGGGTCCCTTCGCAATCAGCTTGTCGAGCGACTGGCCGGGCACGTACTGCATCACGATGTACGGTTCTTCGCTGTCTTCGCCGACCTCGTAGATGGCGCAGACGTTCGGGTGTTCAATGGCCGAAGCCAGCCGCGCCTCGCGAAGCACCGTGGTCCGCATCTGCTCCGGCGTGAGCGCCCCACGCTTCAACACCTTCAACACTACCGGGCGCATCAGCAGCGTGTCGTTCGCCAGGTAGACAATCCCGCTGCCCCCTGACCCGAGCTTCCGGACCAGTTCGTAATGTTCAATGCGTCGAAGCTTCATCTACTTCTAGTCTAGCGGCTCAGCCCCGCAGAATCGGTCAACGTACTGCGAAAAGCGCTACGCCTCTGGTGATCTGGGAGCGTCCGGCACAGCACTGTCGTTCAATGGCGGGCAGACTCTTCGATCCAGTACTCGCTGCGAGCGCGCAAGACCAGCTCAGGGCGATCCTTGATGGAAACATGCAGCGCATGCAATCCGGGCGTATTCGAGGTTGGGCGGAAGCTCAGCGCGTAGTAGTTTGGCACGTCATTGGAGACAGCGATCAGGGCAGCCCGCAACTCCTTCTCGGTGCGAAATCGAAAGAATTCGCCGCCGGCAAGCTGGGCAATCGACTCCGCCGTATTGGTGCGCAGGGCACTGCGCGCCGCTAAGAACGCCATGGTAGCGAGGCGAATTGGCGGAGCCAGATCGCTGATGCAGTCGAGGACCTGCCGGCTGTAGTGGCCCTCATACTCCGCATCGGCACCGTCGCGGCTGAAGCACCCATGCGCAGGTCCCGGCTTATCGCTGCTCACCTTCGACCCCTCGTGGGAAACAGCCGCCCGCGTGCTCGAAAAGGCGAAGCTGTACATGGCCGTGTTGGTATCGCTGATCAACCGCAGCGCGTCCGTGAGGGTGGTCGCGCTGCCCTGGTCGATGGTTTCGCTGAACAGGAGAATAGCGCGCCGGTATTGCGGCGGCTGCGCCCTTAGCTGCTCCACGGCGAAGGCCACGCTATCGAGAATCGCCGCACCGTTGTCGCCGGCCTGCAATCCTGCAAGCTGCGCCGACGCCCGCGAAGTCGCATCGGTAAAGGGCAGCAGCAGATGCGGCCTGCTGTCGAAACCGACGACCGCCACACGATGATCAACGCCGCCGATCAGAGCGTCGAGAATCGCATCCAGCCGCCCGTAGTCCTGCAGGTGACCTGCTCCTGCGCCACCCGTCTCTACCACCACGGCGAGTGCAATCGGCTCTGTGTCTGTGTCCTCATCGAGGGCCAACTGTTGTGGCACGCCATCGTCGGTGAGTAGAAAGTCTTCTGGCTTCAGCGCAAATACGCGCTCCCCGTGCTTGGTCTTCACCAGCGCCGGCACCCGCACCAGTGTTGATTGCACTGTGAGGGTGGGTTGCTGTTCCATTTGCGCAGGCTGGTGGGGCGCGTCGGGCTGCTGCGCAGTGATGAGCGGCGCTGCAAGACAGAACAGAAGGATGACATTCGCCGAAAGTCTCATGGCCCTTCAGGCCATTGTAAGCTCGACGCTTCTACGGTGAAATCCGCTCCAGTCGCGCCTCGCGCCAGCCTCGATTCGGCGGAGAATGTCTACGGAGCCACGTCGCGATACACGATGCCTCGCGAAGCCGTGCCCAGGTAGAGCCGACCAAACACCTTCGGGTCACCTGCCATGACTCGGATGACGCCGTACTGATGCTGCGGATCGTCAATCTGCGTCCAGCTCGCGCCGTCATCGGTGGACTGGAAGATGCCGGGAACTCCCGCAACCTGCCCATACACGTAGAGCGTGGTCCATTGCGATCCCGGAGCAGCCGCACCTTCCGCGAATGCCCAGGCTGCATCCACTCCACTCATCGAGACAAATGCGCTGCCGCTGCTCGCGCGATAGAGCCCGCTTGACGACGTCAACCAGAGATTTTCTTTGCCGCTCGTCGACGCGCTCAGCACTCCACCCGCGGCCAGCGAACTCTGAGAGACCGCGAAAGACAATCCGCCATCGACACTGGTGAGCAACTCGCCCCTCGCCGCGTCGTAGATGTAAAACGTCTTCGCATCAACGCGGTCAGCGACAACCGCCTGCTGCGCGGGTGCGCCGGTCGATGCCGTCCACGTCGCTCCCACATCGGCCGACCATGAAGTGGGCCCATCTCCCGGCGACCACACCAGCCTTGCACCATCCGCCGAAATCGCGATGGAACCCCCGCCGTCCTTTGTGACTGGATTGCTTGCGAACGCCGACCACGTCACGCCCCCGTCTGCGGACCAGGCGCCGAACTGCGTGCTCGTTCCATCCGAACCCGTTCGCGCGCCCTGCGTTCCCACGCGCACCACCTTCAACGGCGAGGCGGCTGCGAAATCCAGCCCCGTGCCGTTGGTGAAGATAGGACCGCTGCTCATGCCCGATGCCGGCGAAGTGTCCAATGTCAGGTGCGCAAATCCACCAATGTCGTAGAGTCCGCTCAACAACTGGGCCGGCCCACTCGGAGGCGCAATCAGCGCGGCTACCACGGTCTCTTCGATCCCCTTCGCGCCGACTGTCCATTCCGACAGGCCGCCATGGTCCGAGTCCTTGAGGTTGCTGGTGGTCCAAACCGTCTGGCCGGTTCCATAGACCACATGATTGGAATCGAACGGATCGATCTGGATTGACCCGATCCAATTTCCGGCGCCTGCCTTGGTCTGCCCGAATAAAAGCCACGGTGACAGTGACACATCACGGTTCGCACCCACCGTGTTGATGGAATACCACGAATCTCCGCCATCTACGCTTCGATAGAGATCATCGGCCACCGGAGAATACTGGTCGATGGTCGAAGCCATCAGCACGCCCGGAGCCTGCGGATCGACGGCGACCGCAGCCCATCCACCTTTGTAGCCAGCGGGCCGCTGTGGTGTGATGTCCTTCCACTTGCCAACGCTCGACCCAAACGGAGGCGTGTATTTCCAGATGCCGCCGCCGTTCATCGCGTCCGGACCTGCCTGATCTCCATACGAGAGGTACAGGTTGCCGTCTGGCCCGAAGACGCCGTGGCTCACACAGAGTCCCTGCGGGGCGCCTGGAACGATGGCCCACGTTTCGCCCGCATCATGGCTGACATACAGCGAATCCGAATTGCACGCTTGGCCAGTCGATGACACACCTGCATAGATGGTCTGTGTGGCGCTTCCTGCCGACCCGCTGCCGGCCACAAAGTCGACGAACACCACGCCCACACCGCTGCTCGCTGTGACGGGAAAGCTGCTCACCTGGGCCCAGTTTCCGCCGTAATCCTTACTGACCCAAAGGCCATTTAAACGCGAGCCGAAGTACACGATGCTGCCCTCATTGGGATCGACGGCCAGTCGCTCGCCGGCATACCGTCCTGCATCGTTGGCGCCCATCTTGATGGGCATGGGTACGGTCTTGAATGTGGTGCCCTGGTCGGTAGAAACCAGCATCGCTCCGTTGCTTCCCCACGACTCGGCGTACGTTCCCGCGGCAAGGTACAGCCGCTGCGGATCTGATGGATCGACACCAATGCTTTCAATCCCCATCAGGTTCGATTGCGCCCGCGTCACCCAGTCGGTGAGTGGAATCCATTGTTGCATCCTCGAATCCCAGCGGTATGCGCCGCCGATATCAGTCCGCGCATACATCAGGCCCGCCTGAGCCGTATGCATTACCATGCCGGTTACGAACCCACCGCCTACGATCTGTGCCTGCTTCCATTGATAGCTTGGCGCAGAGGGCGGCTGCGCGTCTACATTCAGCACGACTGAGGCCGTGGCGCTGGTGTAATCCGCCTGATCGACCGGCGTGAATGTAACGGTGAGGGTTTGTTGTCCCGCCGTCATGAGTACGGTTCCCAGTGCGGGAGAATATGCATAGCTGCCCGCGATGAGCGCACCGGAGGCCGGAGCAGTCGCGGTTGCATTCAATTGAACGGCACTCAACGTGGTGCCCACCGACACCTCAACAGGAACGGTCCAGCTTAATACCGGCTTCGCGGCCTTCACGATCAATTTCACTTGTTCGGTTGCTGGACTATACAGCGTCGCATCCCGCGGAACAAAATCCACTACTAACGTTTGCACTCCGGCACTCAGGAGGGTTCCTGCTCCAGGATGATACAGGAACGTGCCCGGTATCGAAGATGTCGCGTTAAGCTGCGCCGAACTGAGCATCGTGCCAAACGCAATCGGCTCCGGTTGTGACCAACGTATCGTGGCGGCTGCGGGCCCTGGCGTGCTATTCCCCTGACCGCCGCATCCGAATGTGGCCAATCCTGTAAGCACCGCGATCACAATCGCACCCAGCCCAGTTCGCATCGATCCTCAATTTCATCAATGAAGCACAACGCACATCGTGCAGTTCCCGGGCTGGCACACGCATGTGCTCAAATCCCGCTAATCGCAACTGCCACAGTAGCTTGATGTTTGGATTTATTTTGCCGCTCCGCAGGGTTTTGTAGCAATCCCACGAAGAGGGGTAGCTGCCCACGCCGCGCGATCTGGCCCAAAACAAAACTGCCATTCCCGAATGGAATGGCAGACATTGCAATTTGTTTTTTTGCGGGAATCAGTGCCCATGGCCATGACCGAGCGGACGCGTCGTTCCCTCGGTGACTGCAGGCGGCGGCTTCTTCTGCCCACGCCTGCCGAGCATAAACATCGTGATCCCAAAGACCAGCATTACGATGCCCCAGTCCAGATTGATGTTCACTCCGGCCGACTTCTCATACATGGCGCTGCCGCGCGTGAGCAATCCCTGCACTGTGAGAATTGCGCCCACGAGCGTAAACATCAGCCCCATCGGAATGCGAAGATCCAAATTCATTTCAAGTCCCTTTCCCGTCCGCTGCTGCCCGATTCTCAGTCACGAAGTAGGCGCTCTGCTGCGTCTTGAAACGTGACGCCCCGTTACGCGTTACCGAAAAATTACATTCAGCGCTACCAGCAATACGATGAGCCCAACCGCCAACGTCGATGGCCGAGCCCACCACTGCATGGTGTGCTCCACCGGCTTCGGCGTCAGCGAATAGACCAGGCCGACCAGTTCCTTCTCTGGCCGCGGCTTGGTCAAAAGGCTCACGACCACCGTGACAACGAAGTTCACGCTGAACGCCCAGATCGCCGTCCAGAAATTCATGGCCATGTCGCTTGGATAGTGATGCACCACCGCGATCCACCCGCCGTGCAGCCCGATGTGCCCGTTGGTCGGCAGGGTCAAACCGTGATGCAGAATCGCTGCCAGAGTGCCACTCACCAGTCCTGTGAATGCGCCATGCCCCGTACTCCGCTTCCAGAACATGCCCAGCAGGAAGGTCGCAAACAGCGGCGCGTTCACAAAGCTGAAGACCAGTTGCAGCGTATCCATGATGTTGTTGAAGGAGGTCGCCGCATAGGCTGCGGCGATCGAAAGTAAGATGCCCCCAACCGTCGCCCACCTCCCCATGGCGAGGTAGTGCCGGTCGCTGGCTCCTTTATGGATATACGACTGATACAAATCGTAGGTCCAGACCGTATTGAATGCAGTCACGTTGCCCGCCATCCCTGACATGAAACTCGCCAGAAGTGCGGTCAGCCCAAGACCCAGAATGCCGGTCGGGAAATAGTGCAGCAGCATGTTGGGAATCGCAAGGTCGTAATCGAGCAGCGCCTTGCCGGTGGTGTCTCGCAGGATCTTGCCGCTCACCGGATCGACCTTCGCCGGAATGAGTCCTTTGCCCTCCGCTACCGCAACCTGGGCCGTCTGTCCCATACCTGCGGCAGTGGTCAGCGTGGTCCCATGCTGCGCCGTACTTACTGTGCCGATCGCAATCAGACCCGGCAGAATGACCAGGAAAGGGAAGAACATCTTCGGTATAGCAGCGATCAGAGGAACTCGCCGCGCATTCTCCTCGGAGTCGGTCGCCATCGCGGTCTGAATCACCAGGAAATCGGTGCACCAGTACCCGAAGCTCAGCACGAAGCCCAGCCCCATCGCCAGCCCAAACCACTCCACCCCCAGCGGATTGGTCTGCGGGTTCGTCATTCCTTGCCACGAATGCGTGTACGCAGTTGGCAGGGTCGCCTTCAGCCCATTCCAGCCGCCCACGTTCTTCAACCCGATCCACACCAGCGGCAAAAATCCCGCCACGATCAGGAAGAACTGCAGCACCTCGTTATAGATCGCGCTGGTCAGTCCGCCGAGAAAGATGTAGCCCAGCACAATGACGCGCCGAGATCAGGATGGCGAAGTGGAAGATCCAACCCAGCGGCAAGCCCAGACTGCAGGAACAGGGAATCGAAGACGTGCAGGGTCTGGATCAGCCGAGCCATCGCATACATCGAGATGCCCGAAGAAAAAACCGTCATCACAGCGAACGAGCAGGCATTGTAGGCGCGTGTCTTCTCGTCAAATCGCAGTCGCAGGAACTCCGGCACCGAACGCGCCTTTGATCCGTAGTAGAACGGCATCATGAACACGCCGACGAAGATCATCGCGGGGATTGCGCCGATCCAGTAGAAGTGGCTGGTGGCGATTCCGTACTTCGCGCCGGATGCCCCCATGCCGATGACTTCTTGCGCGCCCAGGTTGGCAGAGATGAAGGCCAGCCCACAGATCCAGGCCGGCAGCGCACGCCCCGCCTGGAAAAAGTCTTTGCTCGTCTTCATGTAGCGCTTCAGGGCAAATCCAATGCCCAGCACGAACACGAAGTACAACAGCATGATCAGCCAATCGATATATGTCAGATTCACGGTGCTTGTCTGGTCTTCCTTCCTCGAAGATCTCTCGCCGTCGCAGGCCTTAGTGCTAGTGCCTTCGGTGCCGGCTCCACTACAGGAAACTCTGCAAACTTACACCCTTCAGCCATGTTCTGGCCTCATCAAACCATGCTCCCCGTTGCGGACAGCAGAGGAGTAGAAGGTGTAACGATCGGTCGCGGCCATCGGCCTGCCCCTCACCCGTTCTCCTGCGCGGCACGCCAGGCAGCAGATCACTGGAAAACATGTAAATTTCTGCTGCTCAATGTACGCGTTTTCATCGCCACCGTCCAGCGCGACCTGAACGCTCGCTGGTCCGTTGATTCTTCGGGTGCCAAGTTTCGGGAATGTTTCCGCCTCTCTCAAGCGCCGACTCGTTTAGATGGCTGTGACTTCCTCTACAATTCAGACCATGCCTGCCCGCACCACTCGCACCCGTGCCGCCTGGAACTGGCTCCTGGTACTGCCAGCCCTCGGCCTGGCGTTCCCGCCGTTGTATGCCCGGGCAGAACCTAACCTGCTCGGCTTTCCTTTCTTCTACTGGTACCAGTTCGCGTGGGTCATCGGCAGCGCGGTGATCACGGCCGTTGTCTACTTCAAGACCAGGGAGTGAGGGCGCCGCGGGAACCACAGCCTGCCCTGTACTCATTGGCGCGAGTTCCTCGGCCTTTGGAAGCATTGGTAATTTTGGCCGGAATGGCCACCTGCGATTTCCGCCACCGCCCTGCTACGATGTCGCAATCCTCCTCCGCAGCTCGGCTTTCTCACAGGACAAATGCGCTCGGTAAAGACAGCCGACGACCACCTGGCGTGACGCCCCCGGCCTACAAATCAAAGCTTGCAGCAAGACGATTGAGCGTCGCGCGTTAGATGCTGATTCTCTTCAAGGCCAACGATGCCATCAGGCGGGCACACAGGGTAATTTGACATTCTGCGTTCGATTATCAGAGGCTCCTAAGAATTGCACGCAGATCGAAACAGTCTGTTGTTGAAACTCCCATCTCCTCGCGACAAGGAAACCTCTCTTCATGAAGAAGTCGTTGCTCCTAGCAGTGATTTGCTTTCCCGCGCTCGCGTTTGGCGAGAACGCGCAGCCTTCCGCCTCCTTCCCGCAAGATCTGCACGTCACGGGTGCTCCTCCCATGCTCGGCATCCATTGGTCTCGTGATTTCCACCCCGCCAGCCGGCAGCAACCTTTGCGCACCCGCAGCCCGCTCATGACCAACCACGGCGGCAAGATCATACCCTCTGCTACGATCAAAGCGATCTTCTGGGGCACCAGCTGGGGCGGCTACTCGGGTGACAAGATCACCGGTATGGACTCCTGGTACACCGGTTTCAGCGCCTCCAACTATGCCAAGACCTCCGATGAATACACCGGAAGCAACGGCTCTGTCGGCGCCACGAGCAACTATTTAGGATCCGTGATCGATGCGTCGGCGTCCACCGGCGGCGGCAATACCACTGCAATTCTCAACGAAGTTTGCAAGGTCATCACGCACCCTGATCCCAGCGGCAACGGCTACTACGCGGTCTACACTGACACGCCCCGCGGCAATGCCGGTTACTGCGCCTGGCACAGCTACGGTACCTGCGCCGGTACGCCCGTCCAGTTCGCCTACTTCTTTAAACTCGATGGCGACCCGGGCTGCGATCCTTCTGACACCTCCGGCAAACATTCTCAGGGCTTGGCCGCGATCGCTAACGTCAGCGGACACGAACTCTCCGAAGCCCGCACCGATCCTGCCAACCCGGGAGCCTGGTACGACTCTTCCGGTAATGAAAATGGCGACAAGTGCGGCTGGACCTTCAATGTCCCGTACGTGACCTTCAGCAACGGAACCCAGTGGAAGATTCAAGGCGAGTGGTCTAACAACGCCTACACCTCGGGCACTGGTTATCCCAACAGCTCCGGCCAGAGGGGCTGCCTGGACGGCCACTGAGACGCAGTTTGCTCCTGACCCCAGTCCGGGGCGGCCATCAAGATCCATATGACCGCCCCGGATGGGCAATGTTACTCACACAGCAGTGTGTTTAGTGGATAAGATTGAGCGTGTCCTGCGTGACCGTGTCGAAGGTCGTGATCGACTTGGAATTGGCTTCGAAGGCCCGCTGGGCCACGATCAGGTTTGAAAATTCTGTTGAGATATCGACGTTCGATCCCTCCAAAGCATCTCCCTGCAGCGTGCCCCGCCCCCCTGAACTGGCCACCCCGGCAGTTGCCGCTCCAGAAGCCAGCGTAGTCTCGTAGTTGTTGCTGCCCACCCGCATCAAGCCCTGCTGATTCGTAACCGTTGCGATGGCAATCTGGCCGATTGCCGAAGTTTGGCCGTTGTCGAACTTGGCGGCGATCACGCCATTGGAGTCGATGGCGAATCCGGAATACTTTCCGCCGGTGTAGCCATCCTGTCTGGCCGACGCAATGCCCGAAGCGGTTGCGGAGGCGATCTGACTGATGAGTGGTTTTTGATTCGAATCGAACAGGTTCCAGTTGAACGACAGATCGCTAGCCCCATCGGCCAGTCCTGCGAAGCTGATGCCCTGCAGATTGCCCGACGGCGCACTAAGATTGCCGCTGCTGTCAAACACCAGGCTTCCAGTCGTCTTCGAGGCCGCGCCGGTGTAATCGCCCGCCGGCAGCGTGATGCTGTACTCCCAGGTATTCTGCGCCGTGCTGTCCTTGGTGAAGGTAATGGTCGCGTTGTGACTCTTACCCAAGGAGTCATAGACCTGCATGGTTTGCGCGGTCGCTCCGCCGGACACTCCATTCTGCACTGCGCTGTTGAACGTGGTGCTGATACCACCGTTCAACGCGGTGATATCGACGGGCGCGAGCACGAGCGCAGTGGCTCCATCGGCGAAGGTGAATCCCGCTGCCTGCGCTGCGGTCACTGTGTGCGCGTTCTGTACACCTGTACTGCCGTCAAAGGTCACTGTGCCGGTCTCACCCGTGCCGCCGGTTGCTCCGGGCACACTCACGCTGTAGGACCACACTGCGTCGGTCTTCGCAGCGGCCGGCGGGCTGGCGACCGCGGCGGTCGTGTTCGTGAAAGTGATGTTGGCCGAGTGGCTCACGCCCTTGGAGTCGTAGATCTGAATCGTCTGGGTGGCCGTCGTGTTCACCGGAGCGCTCAAGGCCAGTGTTCCTCCGAACGAAACTGCACTCGTAGCGACTGAGGGCTTGGCTCCAGCATCGAGTGTGCCGGTGAGCGTCAACGTTCCAGTGGCTCGTGGTGCCTGTGCCTGGCCGATAGGCAGACTGAGCGGAACCAATGCGGAGTTGGTATTCACAACGCCATTGGCGGCGGGATAGCCCATTAGCTGCAAGCCGCTCTGCGTGGTCAGGTTTCCGCTGCTGTCGGTAGTAAAGTTGCCGGCTCGCGTGAGCTGGTTCACTCCGGCATTCTGTACCAGGAAAAATCCTGTTCCGTTGATCGCGACATCGGTGTCGTTGGAGGTAGAGTTGATCCCCGCTCCGGTGAAGTTGGTCGAGGTGGAAGCCACCTGTGTTCCCGCGCCGAGTTGTAGAGGATCGCCCGATCCTGCCGTCCCCAACTGTTGATAAAAGAGATCGCTGAAACTCGTGCTCTGCGCCTTGAAGGCGGTCGTGTTCATGTTGGAAAGATTATTGGCGATAGTATTCAAGGCGGTTGAGTCAGCCTTGAGGCCGGTCAATGGAATGGAAAACGAGGGCATGGTTCCTCCAGGGCAGTTCGGTTAATAAACGTTGTCAGTTACATATGTGTGTTGGAGCTCGGCGCTACAGGCACTTTTGGATACTGCTGCTGTCGCGCGGAGCCAGCGCGGTCGCCAGCTGGCTTGCGGCCGAGACCGCCTGTGCTGCCGGTTTCGCTTGGCCGCTGCTGCTGGTTCCCACGGTGCCCATCCCCGAGAGTGTCTGGTTGACCTGAATCAACTGTTGCAGACTGTTCACCTGCACCAACTGGTTGATGTAAGCATTGGGATCTGTATTCGCCGTAGGGTCCTGGTTCTTCATCTCGGCCACCAGCAGCGTGAGAAAGTCGTTGGCAGTGACCGTAGCGCCGGCCTGCGATGCCGTAGTGGTCGATGAACCGGCCGCCGCCGGGACCGGCACTGCTGCATGCGCTGTTGGATCGATCGTTTGCTTGGCTATGTGCATTCTTCCTCTCCGTAATCGTCTCGCTTCGAAACCTTGTAATCGCGCCGCCGAGCGGCTCGAGTTGCCGCTGGATTAAACCCGCAGATCGATTCGACTCTTTCCAGCCTCGACACCCCGAGGCTCCCACCCAGTCGTTGAGATCCCAGACGAGTTGACTCGATGTGACTCGTTGGCGCCGCCGAACGACGGCGGCGCGTCCGGTTCTCTGCTCAGGCGAGGCTGCCCGTTGCCTTGCGCATCTCCCTGACTATTTCCTTCGCCATTGCTGGGCCCCTGATGTCCTCCGCCTGATGTGTGGCCCGGATCGACCTCAAAGGCGTGCACGCCGATCTGCCGGTCTGCCAGGTATTCCGCTAGGTGCGGCAGTTCTGCAGCCAGACTGGCATGTGCCGCCTGCGAGCCGGTATTGAACGAGGCCGTCACTTCCCCGGCCGACAACTGCGTCTTGATTTCGACCCAGCCAAGGGAGCTGTCGTGCAAGCCCACACGCACTTCGCGAGGGGACGTCTGCAGAAGTCGGGTCGACTGCTCCGGACTTCGGTCTAACTGTGGAAAGGGATCGCTAAGCGCGCCGTGAAGTTTCGCGGTACCGTTCTCTGCGGAAGATTCGGCATGTCTGAATTCGCTGGCCGGTGGGAACACGCCGGTCGCCGGTCCAAACGAGGACGGATCGGCCGGAGCCATCCGGGCTGCAACCGTCCGGGAGGGTGGGCCTGTTCGAAGATTCGTATCTGTAGGTGATACTTTTGCGGTCTTGGGAATAGCGGAGGAAGGCGCCGGTAAGGCCTCGGCTGGAACATTTGCGGGCTGTTCGTCGGCCCCCTGCGAAGATTGGAGAGCAGGATTCGCACTTACCGCATTTTGCGTTTGGCTGTCGGCCGCTTGACCTGCGGTTGCTGCCGCTTTGGAAGTTGATCCCAAACCCTTCAATGCGCTGTTTGGGGACGAGTCCTTGCCCGGCACAACTCCGACCGTTGAGCTATCCGCCAACCTTGCATTAAAGCTGGATCGGTCTTCGGTCCAAGACTCCAAGCGATTAGGAGCATCGAAGTTGAAGGTTTTAGTCGCGTTTTGCGAGACCTTGTCGGGACCCGTTGAAGTCAGATTCCCGTTCATGACGTTTGGACTTCTTGCTTCAACTGGATGGGCGTGGCCCTCAACGGCCGCTGCGCTCGAAAGAATCTGTGCTGCGCCCGCGGATCTTGCCTCGGGGGTCGCCGCTCCGCTACTCGCGTCGAGCTTCGTTCCTATTGATGAGTCGGAAACAGGTTCCGTTACGTCCATGATCGCTTCAAAAGATACCGGACGCGAATTGGAATCACCCGAAGCGGCGGGAAGCGCTGCATCGACGGAACTCCTTGCGCCGACGGTTTGCGTGGAGTCCGAAGCAGACCCGAACTGGCGTGCTGTCTTCGACTCCGAAATGATTGGAGTGGGTGAAGCTCCAGACATGCTGATCGGTGTCAGGTCGTAACCAGGAGCCACTGCATTCGTCTCCAGCGATGACTCGACCGAGACATGCGACACCCCTCGGGCCTGCACTAAATCCTGCCTTGGCAATCGCGATTGGGCTTCTGTTTGCACCGCGATGAGGTCTGCGCTTAATGTGTCGTTGATCGCAGGAGCTTGTGCCTCTCCTCCTGCAGAAACGGAAGGGATCGTCGGCGCCGTCAGTCCCAGGGCGCCTGGAACAGGGAGGTTGCTTGCGTCTTGGGACGCCTGAGCGAGGTCATGCCTGCCTGATGGATGCGGTTTTGCATCGCTTGAGGATTTGGCCCGAGAGGAAACAACAGAACGCGATGCTACGACCACACTTGCTACTGGGGTTTTCAGGGATTGCGTCTTTAGATCTGCGGCGGTTACGCTTTGCGGGCCAGGCGCATTCTCCGCCGTTCCCATCTCCATCGATGGGGACACCGCAGCCGCTTCGAACTGCGCCGAAGCAGGTTGCGCGGAATTGAACGAATTCGGCTTGCTGGCAACGGCATGCTCGATCGCAGCCGCCCCGGGCTGCAGTGTGCTCTCTGCCTGAGCGTCGCTGGCGCTCAACTCTCCGAGAAGGCAACCGCGAAATGCAGAACTGAGAGGACCAGCATGGCCAGGACTCACTTGCTTCCCAATCGGATCACGATTCGCCGAGTTATGTCCGCCGACCGCCAAAGGAGAATCCACGTTTCCGCCTCGGCGATAAGAACTGCAGTTCGTTGCCCAAACGTTGCGTCAGTTGAATTGGAAAATTTTCACGTCAGCGGCAGTGCGTACTCAGAAAGGATCGGCCGGTGTGGTGGAGTGTACATGCCGGAGCCGGTTGGTTTGCTGGCGGCGCAGATTGAACCACTCATCCAACGCCGCCTGCTCCCTGCGTCCCTGTTCAATTTGTAACAGCGCATTGTACGCATCCAGCAGTGTCTCCACCTGTCGAGTCTCCTTGCGGCGTTGAAGGAACGCTTCGCGAAGAGCGGCAACCCGCGAAGCCTGCTCCTGTTCCAGTCCGCGCAGCCGGCCTCCCTGCCATTCCGCCAACTCACAGCAGCCTTCCTCCAACAGCCAGGACTCCGCATCGCCCCGGTGAAGACCGTCGAACGCACCCTCCCGGCTTACGTGTGCCTGCTGGACGGCATCCTCCACCTTCAACTCCAGCCGACGCAGCTGCTGCGACTCCGCTTCGAGTTCAAGCCGGCTCGTCTCCTCGACCAGAATGCGCAGCCGCAATACGCGACTCAATGTCTTCGACATGCAAATCTCTTCCCTTCGCCGCACGAATGTACGGAGCTGAAGCGTTTGCGATTTCCGCGTTAAATACGCAGCACCAGTTGCTCCAGCTGCTCCAGCGCGCGGGGCAGCGTCACATCTTCATCGGCGCGCTGCTCGAGGAAACCGCGAATCTCCGCGCGGCTCTGCATGGCACGATCGAGATCCGGGTCCGTGCCCGCCTTGTACGCTCCAATGCGCACCAGGTCTTCAGAGCGTGCATACACCGCGAGCATGCGCCGCACCAGGGCAGCGCGGTCTTTGTGCGCGGACGTGATCACCGCCGGCATCAACCGGCTGATCGAGTCCAGAATCTGGATTGGCGGATACCAGCCTTCCGATGCCATCGCGCGCGACAACACGACGTGGCCGTCGAGCAGCGAACGCACCGCATCGACCAGGGGATCCTGTTGGTCGTCGCCCTCCATCAGCACCGTATAAAACGCAGTGATGCTGCCCGTCTGAAACTGTCCGGCGCGTTCGAGCAGCCTCGCCAGTCGATTGAAGACAGACGGCGTGTAGCCCTTGGCGGTCGGTGGCTCGCCCGCGGCCAAACCCACCTCGCGAGCAGCCATGGCAAACCGCGTCAGCGAATCGAGCACCAGCAACACATGCTTGCCCTGGCTCGAAAAATATTCCGCGATTCCCGTCGCCGCAAGCGCTGCGCGCATACGAAGCAGCGGAGACTGATCGGAAGTCGACACGACCACGACCGAGCGGCGGCGCCCCTCCGCACCAAGGCTGTCTTCGAGAAATTCGCCGACCTCGCGGCCTCGCTCTCCCACCAGACCCACCACGATCACATCGGCCTCGCTGTTGCGGGTCATCATCCCAATCAGCGTGCTCTTGCCTACGCCTGAGCCTCCGAAGATGCCGACACGCTGCCCCTTTCCTACGGTCAAGAGGCCATCGAGCGCGCGAATACCGGTGCCGAGCGCGGTGCGAATCGGCGTGCGCCCCAGCGGGTGCGGAATGGAGCCGTCGAGCGGCATCCATCCGTGCAGCGAAGGTCGACGCCCGTCATCGATCGGCGTTCCCAACGCGTCCAGTACCCTGCCAATCAGCGCGTCGCCTACTTCAATGCGCGCGGTCGTGCCCAGCCCCACAACCTGGTCTCCATAACGAATGCCGTCGGAAGACTCGAGCGGCATGGATAAGACATTGGGACCGCGAAAGCCGATGACCTCCGCCAGGTGTCTCTGGCCGAATCCGTCGAGTATCTCGCATCCTTCGCCCACGGAGCACAATGGTCCGACGGATTCAATCGTCTGGCCGACTGCCTCAAGCACCCGGCCGCGCCAGCGCCACGGCGGCCGCTGTTGCAGACGTGAGAAGTAGGTGCCGAGAAGGCCGACCTCATTGCCCACGAGAATTTGCCCGCCCGGGCTCGGAACTCTCCGGCTGCCGCGCTATGACGGGCGGCCGTTGTTCCAGCAGGTCAAAGAACCCGCGCTCGATCTCCACCAGCTGCGCCCGCACCCCTAGATCGACAGAGCCCAAGTGTGTTTCGAGCGCACACTCTCCCGTGCCGAACGAAGAGTCCCCCGCGACCTCCGGCCTCACCGGAACATTGGGAAGCAGGCGCATCATCTCTTCCCACATCGCCAGCTCTGCTTCGGGCACGCGCAGTTTCACCGAAGTGTTCTCTGACAACTGGCCCAACGCCACCCGCACCGCCCCCGAGAGCAGCAGCGGGTCCAGTTGCGCCTCACGGCGAAGGATTCTGCCGGCGATGGCCAAGGCGAGCTGCACAACCTCCTGCTCCACGCGGGAAAAATATGCGTCTCGCTCCGCGACGAATGAACCTAACACTCGTTGGAGGTTTTGGAGAGCCTGCTCCACCTGTGTACCTGCCGCTTGCTCCGCTTCCTTGCGTCCGCGCTCGTAACCCTCGCGTGCTGCTTCTCTGACCTGGGCGGCATTCGCCAGTTCTCGTTCCTGCAGTCGCGCCGTCAGTTCCTGAACCTGCAGTTCGTGGTGCCCCGATTGCACGATCTCCGTGCTCGCAGCACTGCCGCCGATCTCTCGCAGCGGAAAGGTCGACGTCATGGCCGCATGTCCGTGAGGTCGGTACTCCATTCGTTGAATCTTGGCATCCGTCTTCAACAGTCACTCCCTTTCCCAGCATCGCCGGTTACACCATCAGATCGTCGCCTTGCTCTACTTTCAGAATGATCTTCCCGTCCGCCTCCAGCTTGCGGGCCAGGTTCAAGAGCTCCTGCTGGGCGCCGGTCACCTCGCGCGTGCGCACCGGACCCATCACCTCCATGTCTTCCTTCAGCATCTCAACCGCGCGCGACGACATGGCCTTATACACATGCGCTCGCAGTTCTTCGCGTGCTCCCTTGAGAGCCAACGCGAGCTGTCGTTTGTCTGCCCCCGCGACGATCTCGCGAATGCTGGTCGACGGAATCGTCACCAGGTCTTCAAACGTGAACATCAGGTTGCGAATGCTCAGACCGAGTTGCGGGTCGTTCTCTTCCAGATGCTCCAGTATCTTCTTGGCCTGCTCCGCATCCATGCGGTTCAGCAGATCAGCCACGGCCTTGAAGCCGGAGTAGGCTTTTCTGCCGGCATCGCCTACCGTTTCCAGACGATGGTGCAGAATCACAGCCACCTTCTGCGCCATCTCGGGCGAAAACTGGCGCATCTCGGCTAGCCGCCGCACGGAGGTGACCTTTTGGTCATAGCTCAGATTTTCCAGCACCTGCGATGCACGCTTGGGGTCGAGGTGCGCCAGCACCAGCGCAATGGTCTGGGCATGTTCTCCTTCGAGGAACTTGCCCAGCTGCTGCGGATCCACCTTCTGCAGCATGGCCAGATTGCCGTGACTGGCCTCCTGCGATCGCTTCACCAGCGAGAGCATGTCTTCTGCGCGCTGCTTGCCAAACGAGTCGATCAACAACTTGGTGGCGTAATCCAGCCCGCCATGCATCATGAAACCCTGGGTCTCGAGCAGGTCATAGAACTCTTCCAGAACCTGCAGCGAGATCTCGGGCGGTACGTTGCGCAGATCCGCAATCTCTTCCGTGACGCGCTGCACATCCCCTTCCGGCAGATTCTGGAAGATCTTCTTGGCGACTTCTTCGCCGACCGCGACGATCAGGATCGCAGCCTTGCGCACGCCGTTCAATGGCTTGGCTGGCGCGACGCGACGCGGCGTGGTGGTGAGGCTGGTTCCGGGATCGGTTGAAAGAGCTGCATCCGCCATGGCGTTCCTATTCGGAGTTGATCCAGCTCTGCAGCAGCCGAGAACTCTGCGCGGGCTGTTCCTTCATGGTTCCTGAGACCAGATCAAAGAGAGACTGTGCCGCCTGGCGCTGCTTCTCCGCCTCAGCTTCTCCGGCGAGAGCGGCCGCGGTAGGCGCAGAATTTGGGAGCGAAGAGGTGTGGCTGGGTGCAGGCAGCGCCGGACGCGCGAGTGCGGCTTTTGTCTTCCTTGTCATCGGGCGCACTACGAACAGCAGCAGTGCAAGCATGGCCAGCAGGATCGCGCCGTAATGGATCAGTGACTGTGACTCATGCACGTGCTGCAACAGGCGGTCGGCTGTTCCCGGCTCTTTAGCCGCGGCATTCTCCTGAAAGGCGATATTCTCCACGCTCACCTGGTCGCCCCGGGCGGCATCGAAACCGATGGCGGCCTGCGCCAGTTCCGTCAAGTGCTTGATTTCATCTGGAGTGCGCGATTGCCAGCTGGCCTGGCGCTTGCTGGTGCCCAATGCCAGTAGCCGATCATTGATCAGCACCGCCGCGGTAATGCGTCGAATCTTGCCGGGTGCCTGTTGAGAATGACGCACACGTTTCGATGCAGCATAGGTTGCGCTTTCCTGCCGGATTGCCTGTGTGCCGGCGCTCTGGCTTGGAAACAGTGGCGGTTGCGCATTGGGCGGTGGCTGCGTATTGGGCGCGTTGCTGGCTGTGCCCGGAACCCCACCGGTCCCCGCGCTCTGCGCTCCGGTACTTTGATCGGACCGCTGCATGGACAGGGTCACGACTGCGCTGGGGTCATAGGTTTCGTCCACCTCGTCGGCGGTCGAAGTGTCGTACTCCACATTCACAGAGGTGCGTACGTTTCCTGCTCCCGCGATGGGTTCAAGCGTCTCAATCAGCTTTTCGCTGAGTGCCTGCTCGTGCGCTTCGCCTTCCGCGCTGGCGCTCTTCTTCCCCAGCGTGGCATGACCATCGGCGTCGACGAGGACTACGTTATCCGGAGGCAGATCTTCGACCGCGCTCGCGACCAGGTTGCGAATGGAGTCGGCTTGCTCCGGCCCGAAGCTGCGCCGGCGCAACTTCAGCACCACTGACGCCTTTGCCGGTCGCTGTTGCTCGGTAAACAAGGATTCGTGGGGCAAGACCAGGTGGACCCGGGCACTTTGCACATCGCCCAGGGTGCCGATGGTGTGCTCCAGTTCTCCCTCGAGCGCGCGCTGGTAGTTCACCTTCTCATCGAATTCGGAGCCGATCCAGTTCGGCTTGTCAAACAGCTCAAAGCCCATGCGCCCGCTCTTCGGCCCGCCCTTCGCGGTCGTCTGCAAGCGAGCTTTATCCAGGTTCTCCGCGTTGACCCGCAGCGTGGAGCCATCTTGAGAGACATCAAAAGGGATACCCGCCGCGGTCAATTGCGCGGCCATCTCCCGCGCATCCTGCGGATCGAGTCCAGCGTAAAGGGTGCGCCAGTCGGGACGCGTTCCGAGCCAGGCTACCAAGCCCAGCGCAGCCAGTGCGCAGAGCGCCATGCCGGCCGCCCAGGCTCTCTGTCGCGGCGCGAGCCCATCGTAGACCGAGAGCAGGTGCGCCGGAGCCGCCTTCAACCGCTCCTGCAGGCTTGCCTGTGCTCGTCCGTCCGATAGTTTCTGGTTTTCGGCCATTGCCTGAATTCCCGTCGTGCGCCGGACAAGAGCCGGCCCCGGTCCTGGTTAGAACTGCATGCTCATCATGGTCTGGTATGCGGCGACGGCTTTGCCGCGAACTGCCAGCGCGAGTTCAAAGGAAAGATCTGCCTTCTGGGTCGCGATCATGGCGCTGTGAATGTCCACACCATCCCCTCGCAACAGGCCACCCACGGTGCTCGACGCCTGATCCTCGAGTGACTGGACGTTCTGAATCGCATTTTGAAACAGGTTGGCGAACGGCGCGTCGGCATTCGTCGCAGTCACAGATCCAAATGCGCTGCTTGCGGCCGAGGCGGCACTCCGTGCGGTAGAAGCGGCGGCATCAAGGACGGGATGAAAGGCGAGGGGGATCATAGCGTCTCCTTATTTCAATATCTCCAGCGACGAGGCGATCATGCTCTTGGTCGCCTGGACGGCTGAACTGTTCAATCCATAGGCACGCGTCGCGCCCATCAGGTCCACCATCTCGGTCAACGGGTTGATGTCCGGATACGCCACGTAGCCGTCGCGGTCTGCGTCTGGATGCTGCGGGTCGTAGCGTCGCAACGGGCTGGCGGCGTCAGATACAACGGCGGCGACCTGCACGCCGCCCGATGCTTGCGTTCCAAGAAACTGGTTTTGAAATGTACCCGTCGGATTGGTTGCTGCTTGAAAGACCACCTGCTGCCTGCGATACGGTCCGCCGGTAGCCGTGCGTGTGGTGTCCGCATTCGCCATGTTGGCTGCGACCACCTCGGCCCGTATCCGTTCCGCCTTCAATGCTGAACCGCTGATATCCATGACACCAAACAAGTTCATCCGTCCTCCAGTGTCCTAATCGTCTTACTTATCTTCGTGAATGGCGTCAGACATGCGCGTGAACTCACGCTTCAACAACTCCACGCCGGTCCGAAATTGCAACTGTGCCTGTGCCATGACCAGACTCTCGCGATCCATCGAAACGTTGTTGCCGTCCGGCCGCTCGAGCAGGCCATCGACCTCGCCGGTTCGCGGACTGAAGTCCTGACCAGACAGCCCGCCGCTAATGAGGGATGAGTCCTGCTCAAACGCCCGCTTCATCTCCGAAGAAAAATCGAAGCCGATCGTGCGGTAACCCGGCGTGTCGATGTTTGCCATGTTCTCCGCAGTCAGTGTGAGCTGCTGGGTCGACAGGCTCATGTAACGCGTGAGCACCTCGGCCATCGGTGTGGTCATCTGCATCGGTGTTCTCCTTCAATTGCAAGTAGACGCAAGCTAAACTGCCTGCCGGATTGCTCATCGAATGCCACTGCAGAATGCAGGCCATGCTGCTGCGTGGTGGATGAGAAAGCTCTCATGGAAAGCACGGCGTGTCTCCGAATTCGATATCGTCGTGCTCGATCTCCACCCGGTCCTCGGCCAGGATGCAGGCGCGCTCCAGGACGTGTTCCAGCTCGCGCACATTTCCGGGCCAATCATGCGCCAGCAACTTTTCCAAAGCCGCGTCTTCGAGCCTCTTCTTCGGCGACTGCTCCCCGAGACGTGCGAGAAAGTATTCCGCCAGCGAGGGCAAGTCCGACACGTGCGATGCCAGAGAAGGTGTGCGGACGAGGAAGACTGCGAGCCGATAGTAGAGATCGGTGCGGAACTTCCCTTCTCGGCAAAGCTCTCCCAGTGGTCGATGAGTAGCGGCAACGATGCGCACATCGGCGCGGATGGTTACGTTGTCCCCCACGCGCTGCAGCTCGCCGCACTCGACGAAGCGCAGCAGCTTGGCCTGCAACGAGACCGGCATCTCGCCGATTTCGTCGAGGAACAAGGTCCCTCCTTGGGCGGCTTCTATCCTGCCGACGCGGCCCTGAACCGCACCCGTAAAGGCTCCGCGCGTGTGTCCAAACAACTCTGCCTCGAGCAGCGCTTCCGGAATTGCGGCGCAGTTCAACGCGACCAGCGGCTCTTCAGAACGGGGACTCAGCCGGTGAACTGCCTGGGCTACCAGCTCTTTTCCGGATCCAGTTGGTCCTTGAATCAGCACCGGCGTCGTCCGTGGTGCAACCAGACGGATCCGCCGGCTCACTTCGAGCATGACCGCATCTTCGCCGATCAATTCCGGGAGCCGGATGGCCGACGCCCTTTTGGCAGCCTGCGGCGAACTCTGAGCGGTGTCGGTTCGCGCCGCGCCAGTCTTCTCCCTTTCCATCTGAGCCGAAGGAAATCGACGCGCTTTATCAATGGCCGCTGTGCGGCCAGTAGCTCGTTGCGGCGAAGGCATTGAACAACCAAGAGAACTCTTCAGCAGTGGTCTCGTCAGCGGCTCCATCTCCTCCAGCACCGGCGCTGTGTTCCAGATCGCGCCGTCCCCATCCTGTCCGCTTCGCATGGCATAGAGCAGCTCGTTTCTCCTGGGGCTTCGCGCCTGCGGCCGGCTCTCAGCCGCGCCATCGGTGGTGATCAGATCGACCTCCGGATAGGCCTGCTCAAACTCGCGAATGAATTCGTTGATCTCGAGATCAGGCAGCCATGAATCCAGGATCAGTGCTTCTGCACTCGCCGCATCGAGGTGCGCCAACGCCTCGGCGCCGCCACAAGCCTCGCGCACCTGCCAGCGCAACCCCACCAGGGTGTCGCGTACACGCTGACGAAAAGAAAGGTCGGAACTCACCAGAACAGCGGTCTTTTGAGCGGCGGAAGTACGTGGCATCGCAGCGGTTGACATTCTGATTCTCCTCTACGCTTCTGCACTGATGAAGGGTGCCGGCGCGTTCATGCGATAGCCCTGTCCGCGGACCGTCTGGATGAGAGTTCCATCTGCCTTATCCCGTAGTTTGCGACGCAGGTAATTGATGTAGACATCCACCACGTTGCTGCCAACGCTCGAGTCTGTGTTCCACACACGATTGAGCAGTACGGACCGGGGCACACAACTGCCGCGGTGGATCATCAGGTACTCGAGCAGTGCGAATTCCTTGTTCGTGAGTGAGACCGACTCGCCTTCCCGCTGTACGGTGCGATCCATGCGATTCAGTTCAACTCCGGCACAGCGGAGCACCAGGTCGCTTTCGCGACGGCGACGCAACAGCGCCCGGCAGCGTGCACGCAGCTCCTGCAGCGAAAAAGGCTTGAGCATGCAGTCATCGGCGCCGGCATCGAGACAGCGAATTCGAATCTCCATCTCCTGCCGGGCGGTGAGCACCAGAATCGGCAGCTGATCATTCACGGTGCGAAGAAAGCGCAGCACTTCAAATCCGTCTTTGCGGGGCAGGTTCAGATCCAGCAAGGTCAGGTCCGGACTGTCCTGAAGGAAAGCTTCTACCGCGGACTGGCCGTCCACCGTCACCCGCACTTCGTGTCCGTCGGCTTCGAGTCCGCGACGAAGAAATAAGCCCAAGGCGCGATCGTCTTCCGCAATCAATAACCGCATCGCTCGATTCCCATCTGCGCCGGTCTGAACGAGGGGCGCACCTCCAACATCCCTGTTCCTTAGGAGAGACACAATGAGAACGTTAGGAAGAAATAAGGACCGGTGCTGAGATGGGAAGAGGGCAGAAGCGATTCCCAAAATGGGTGGAAGCGAGAATAAATCCTCTTCGCGCTCACTAATGAAGCTGGTCGTAACGAACGAGATACCTGCTCGCCGCCCGCTAAAACTGGCTCAAAATAAAACTTCTTTGGTTCGCTTTTTGTTCGCTATAATGCGCCTATGGCTGTGACTCGGCGGCAAAAAGAAGTTCTCGACTTCATCAATGGCTTCGTGCAGCGCAACGGCTATTCACCCTCGTTTGAAGAGATTGCGCGGGGCCTCAGTCTCAAGTCCCTGGCGACCGTGCATAAGCACATCACAAACTTGCAGCAGAAAGGTCTCCTGCAGCGCTCGCACAATCGCAGCCGATCGATTGACGTGTTACCAGCCAAGAACAAATCCCGGAGCGCAGATCGCCTGCCACTGCTGGGCAAGATCGCCGCAGGTATGCCGGTTGAAGCATTAGAAACCTCTGAGAGCATCTCCCTGGGAGACATTGTTGGAAATCGCGAAGTTTTTGCGCTGCAGGTGCGCGGCGACTCGATGCGCGATGAGCACATCGTAGATGGAGACTATGTTCTGGTGGAGAGTACCCGCACCGCCCGCGAAGGGGAGATCATCGTGGCGCTGGTGAAGGGTTCAGAGACGACGCTGAAGCGCTACTACATCGAAGGTACAACCGTGCGGTTGCAGCCCTCGAATGCGGAGATGGACCCGATATACGTGCCCATCTCTCAAGTCTCTATTCAAGGAAAAGTGCTTGGGGTGCTGAGAAAGTATTAAGAAGCCCGGAGTTAAACCCGGGCCTTCTCTTCGGTCGAGGTGGTGGTGCCAGATCCATTCTTGTCGGCAGAGGCGACGAGAATCCGGCTGATGCTCTTCTCGATCGTGTCCTTGGGAACGTACCCAACAATCTGATCCGCTACCTTGCCGCCCTTGAACAACAGGAGCGCTGGAATTCCGCGGATGCCGTAGCGCATGGGAGTCGACGAATTGCGATCGACGTCCATCTTCATGACCTTCAGCTGGCCGCTAAACTGGGCTGCGACCTCGTCCACGATCGGGGCGAGTGCTTTGCAGGGACCACACCACGCTGCCCAAAAATCCACCAATACTGGCTGCTCCGATTGCAGGACCTCCTGCTCAAACGTTGCATCATTCACTTCAAAAACGCCCTGTCCTGCCATGTTCCTCCTTAGAATTCGCTCGTCCAGTGTACCAACCTGTCTTCCGGCGTACGAACGTACCTCTTGGTAGATGCGCTCAGGGAGCGGAAAGTCGCAGGCGGGGAGCACTCGCACCTAGCGCAAGGAAACCCATCGCAAGCTGCTGAAATGGCAAAGCGCCCGGACTCGCTACGAGTCACGGGCGCTAGAGCAGCCCTCCCCCAGAACTGCCCACGCTGCGAAAATAGGTCCGTCGATCGTGCCTTGTAAAGCAAACTTAAGTAACAAAAGGTAATGAGGTCCTTGCATATGGAATCAACATCTTAGCTCTCGGACCAGCGCAGCTAAGGCGCGATCAGCGCCTGGACGTGAGTGGAAGTGTCTGACATGGCCACGCCGAACAGTCGCAAGTTGCGCCCTGCGTCGCAATCTCACAGCTCAGAAGTTCGACACTGAGTTCATGCTTGCAGCGCTCCAGAATCAGGTTGCTGATCTCCGGCTTTCGGTCCGCGGATTCGACCAGCAGAAGCACCGCAGGCCCCGCTCCGCTCAGCGCCACTCCCAGCACGCCATGGGTTCCTGCAAGAGGGGTAAGCGCAGGCAGCAATGGGCAAATCTCGCAACGGTAGGGCTGGTGAATCCGGTCCTGCATCGCCACTCGCAACAGATCGCCACGACCCAACGCAAAGGCCGCGGTGAGCAGACCCACCCTTTGGATATTCGCGACCGCATCGGCGCGATCGTAGCGCTCCGGCAAGACGGCCCGCGCCTCCGACGTTGCGAGCGGATGCTGCGGCATTGCCAACAGTACCGACCATGGTGCTATAGGCTGAATGGAGGCTGCGTGCACCGTACCATCTTCGCTCGAGGCGATGGCCATGCCGCCCAGCCAGCATGCAGCCGTGTTGTCAGGATGGCCCTCGAGCATCGACGCTTCTGTGAGGATGCGGTCTCCATCCCAACCCATGCCGCCAAAGTGCGCTGCCAGCGCGACACCCGCCAGCCGAACGGCGGCGGAGGACCCGCACCCCATTCCCAGCGGGATCTCGTTGCGCATCTGGATGTCCAGAGGGATGACCGCATTTCCCTGTGCCCGGAGCGTGCCGCGATATGTCTCAAGCAGCAGGTTGTTGTTCATCGAGCCGCAGATGTCTGCATTGCGGCCGGTTGCGCAGAGAGTAAATTCCTCAGCTCGGGTTGCTTCGACCTCGAGCCCAAACGAAAGCGCAAGAGCGACCGCGTCGAATCCAGGGCCCAGATTTGCGGAGGTTGCCGGCAGGCGAAGACGAAGTGTATCCGTCATCGTTGCACACCGGCTTCCAATTCCTGCAGCACATACTCGGCGGAGGGATCCAGCACCTGCGTAGGACGCCGCAACCGATCCATGTCCGCCTCCAGGCCCCGCATCTCCGACGTCTGCAACAGGTTTCCACGATGGAAGTCGATGGTGTACTCCGAATCCTTGAGGGTGTGCCCGGTAAGCACCAGCACGACGCGGTCGGAAGACTGCACCTTGCCCTGCCGCACCAGCTTCTTTAAACCGGCCAACGTCACAGCGGAGGCAGGCTCACAGCCGATTCCCTCACTGCCGATCTCGGCCTTGGCCAGAGCAATCTCCGCCTCTGACACCTGCTCGCACCAGCCGCCGGTCTGGTCGATCACGCGCACTGCTTTCTTCCAGGAAGCCGGATTTCCGATACGTATCGCGGTGGCCCTGGTGTGCGCGGCGACCGCGTCCAGCTGGCGCCCGGCGGAATCCTGATAACTGCGGTACAGCGGGTTGGCGCCTTCGGCCTGAATGACGGAAATCTTCGGCAGGGTTCGTGTCAGGCCGAGATGCTTCATCTCCAGAAACGCTTTTCCAAGCGCCGAGCCATTCGCGAGATTTCCACCTGGCACGATGACGTGGTCCGGCAGCTCCCAGTCGAGTTCTTCGGCAATCTCAAGCGCGGGCGTCTTCTGTCCTTCCAGCCGATACGGATTGACTGAGTTCAACAGGTAGACCGGGTACTGTTTCACCACTTCCCCAAGCACACGCACGCAACCGTCGAAGTCGGTACGAAGTTGCAGCGTCAGCGCGCCGTAGTCCATGGCCTGCGACAGCTTTCCCCACGCGATCTTGCCCTCGGGAATCAGCACCAGGCTGCGCATCCCTGCACGCGCCGCATAGGCCGCCATCGCCGCAGATGTATTTCCGGTCGAGGCACACGCAACCCAGGCAAACCCCCGCTCATTCGCCACGGATAGTGCCGCAGTCATGCCCGTGTCTTTGAACGACCCTGTCGGATTCATGCCCTGATGTTTGCCCAGCAGGCGGTCCACTCCGGCGATCTGCGCGCAGCGAGGCAGATCGTACAGCGGAGTATTGCCCTCCCGCAGCGTGACCGCGTGATCCGGTTCTTCGAGAATGGGGAGCAGTTCGCGAAAGCGCCAAACACCGCTCTGATCGAGTGGAAGATTCGAGTGACGCCGCTCCTTCCACAGCCAGCGCAGAGCGCTCGCATTGGGCAGCCAGCTTTGCACCGGGTTGGCCGGTCCCTCCCCAGACGTGCGCGCACTCGCGCTCCAGCTTGGATACTCCACTTCGTACAGGTCGCCACAGTCTGGGCAGCGGAAGTTGCTGGGCGCCTCCCGGCCCTCAATCACGAGGGCGCACCCTGTACACCGCAGTTGATGAACACTCTCTCTCATGGGTACTGCTAGCCTAGCAGCTTCAACTTGGCTCTCAACGGAAAACCTGCCCGCCCGCGAGGCCGGAATGGGAATCGCATAGTTCCGGCTAACTGGTCCGCCCTAATTCGTATAGAATCGTCGCTGTGACCGCGCTTCTCACTCCTCGCGCAGCAGCCGTGCGATTGGGTATCTCCTACCCAACCATCAAGCAGTGGCTCTACAACGGGAAGCTCAAGGCCAGCAAGACCCCCGGTGGCCATTACCGCATCGCAGAATCGGATCTCGACAGCATGCTGCACCGATCCAAGCGGTCTGAAACGCCCAAGCGGCAGATGCTGCGCAGCCTTAGCGGCCGCAATCAACTGGTCGGAAGAATCGTTGACCTCAAAATCGATGGACTGCTGGCGCAGGTAAAACTGTCGATCGGCGGACAGATCATCACCGCCATCATCACCGCCGAAGCAGTCCGCGAGATGGGCCTGCATGTCGGGGAGACGGCCGCCGCACTGATCAAATCCACCGAGGTGATGGTGCTGCGTGTCTAGAAACCTCTGCCGATTGTTTCTCGCACTGGGGTTGCTCTTGCCGCTGGCTCGCGCTGCGGAACCGCTCCGGGTCGCAGCCGCTGCCGACCTGCAGCCGGTGTTGCCTCCGGTGCTCCGCGAATTCGAAAGCAAGACTGGGATTCCCGTGCGGGCTTCCTACCAATCCTCATCGACGCTTGCGACGCAGATCCTGAATGGTGCCCCGTTCGACATCTTTCTGGCCGCCGACATGTCTTTCCCGCAACGCATCGTGGATGCCGGTCTTGCCGACTCGACCCAGCCCCGAGCCTATGCGCGAGGAACGCTGGTTCTGTGGGCGCGTAAAGAATCTCCCTTGCAACCTCTCAGCCTGAAAACGCTTGGCAGCCCGAAGGTCAAATCACTGGCCATCGCTAATCCCGAGCACGCACCCTACGGCCGCGCTGCGAAAGCCGCCCTGACAAGCCTGGGGTACTTCGACTCGCGCAAGCTGGTGGTGGCGGAGAACATTGCGCAGGCAGCGCAATACGTCGACTCCGGCAATGCCGAATTAGGCTTGATTTCTCTCACCTCCGCGTTGTCCGACAGGATGCGAGCAACGGGCAGCTATATCGAAATCCCGCGTTCCGCATACCCGCCGATCGTTCAAGGGGCAGTCGTGATGAAGAACGCGAGTCAGAAAGAAGCCGCCCATGCCTTCCTCGACTTCCTGCTCTCGGCGCCCCTACAGAAGGAGCTTGCGCAGCTCGGCCTGCAGTCGCCGCAATAGCCATGGACCTTCAGGCGCTGTACCTCACTCTAAAATTGGCCACCGTCACCACGGCAGTGCTACTGCTGCTGTCGCTGCCGCTCGCGTACTGGCTGGTGTTCAGTCGCGCACGCTGGAAACCGCTGATCGAGGCTGCCGTCAGCCTGCCCCTCGTGCTGCCACCCACGGTGCTCGGCTTCTATCTGCTTGTCCTCCTCGGACCTCGTACCATCGTTGGCCAATCGATAGCGGCCACGCTCGGACACCCGCTGGCGTTCTCCTTCGGCGGACTGGTCGTCGGATCTGTGCTCTACAGCTTTCCTTTTGCCGTGCAGCCACTCACCGCCGGATTCGCCGCGGTCGACAGTTCGATGCTCGACGCCGCGAAGCTTCTCGGCGCCTCACCCATTCGCGTGCTTCTCACGGTCCTGCTACCACTCTCAGCCCGTTCTCTGCTGACTGCAGCGGTGCTGGCCTTCACCCACACGGTGGGCGAATTCGGTGTGGTCCTGATGATTGGCGGAGACATTCCCGGGTCGACCCGCACCCTTTCTATCGCCATCTTTGATCAGGTACAGGACTTCAGCTACTCCCAGGCGAATCACACTGCCATCCTGCTGCTGGCCTTCTCGTTCGTGGCGCTTCTGTTCATTTATGGCCGCAATGAAAGAGGCTACCGTGTCTGAACCGAGTCCGTGGCTGCGGGCGGAACTCGAACACGGGATGGGAGACTTTCATTTGCGCGGCTCCTTTGCGCTGCATCGTCCCTGGACGGTTCTCTTCGGGCCATCGGGCGCAGGCAAAAGCACGTTGCTGCGCATCCTGGCGGGTCTCGTTCGACCGGATCGCGGCAAGCTGCTCTTCGGAGAACGGCTCCTCTTCGACACACTCCACGGGAGCTACGTGCCGCCGGGCAAACGCGAAGTCGGATTTCTCGGCCAGAGCCCCTCACTCTTTCCCCACCTGACCGTGGCCAAAAATATTGTCTACGGACTACATCACCTGCCCGCGGCCGAGCAGACCATGCGTCTGGGGGCCATGCTGAATCTCTTCCATATCGAAGCGCTCGCATCGAGGAGGCCGCAAGAGATCTCCGGCGGCGAACGTCAGCGGGTCGGCCTTGCCCGGGCGCTCGCGCCTGAACCGCGTTGGCTCCTACTTGACGAGCCTTTCGCAGCGCTCGATGCTGGTCTTAAAGATGAGATCCTGACCGACCTCACGCATTGGCTGCGTGAACGCAACATCCCCAGCCTCTACGTCTCACACGATCTCGCTGAGGCATACCAGACAGGCGCCGAGGTGCTGGTGCTGCGTAGTGGAAAAATCGAGGCGCAAGGTCCAGCCGAGACGGTACTGGTGCACGAGCGCGCTCGCCTGCTGCGGCAGTTGGGAGTCGAACCCCAGCGTTAGCGAGACGACTCGCCTGAGCCGCCGAGACCTGAGAATTCAGGTCCGACCCAAACAGGCTCTGTTTCGAGCCGAATGCCGAATTTGCTCTCCACGGTCGCGATGATCCTGTTACGCAACTCCACCATGTCTCTCGCCTGAGCGCCGCCCCGATTGATCAGCGCCAAGGGATGGCGGCTCGAGGTTCCGACCTTGCCGGCCACGAATCCCCGCGGAAAGCCGGACTGCTCGAGCAGCCAGGCTGCAGGAATCTTGACCCTGCCTTCTCCGGCCGGATAATGGGGTACTCGCTCACCGTCGGCTGCCCCGCCAGCGATTCTGTCCAAGACGGCAGTGGGAACAATGGGATTCTTGAAGAAACTGCCCGCACTCCTGCAATCAGGATCGCCATCCACCAGGAGCATCCCCTTGGATCGCCGGATTTCACGCACGGCGGCACTCGCCTCGGCCAAGGTGGGGGCACGATTGTGACCGTTAAAGTGTCGGATGAGATCCTGATACGTAAGTTGAGGTTTGGCGTTCCTTACGAGTGCGTACGCGACGCGCAACACTACGAACCTTCCCCTGTGCGTGGAGTTGAAAATACTGGACCGGTAGGCGAATCCACATGCTTCGCGACTGAGGGTCGAGACCTCCCGGTTGAGGAGGTCGAGCACTCGTACCGACAAAATCGTCTCAGCCACTTCCTGGCCGTACGCGCCAACGTTCTGCACCGGAGTGCCACCGACAGTACCCGGGATCCCAGCCAGGCATTCGATACCGCCGCAACCGCGGTCGACCACGAAGTTGACGAATTGATCCCAGTCCTCGCCCGCACCGACAGAGAACGTGCACTCGCCCAGCGGCTCGATCCCCTTGATGGCCATGCGGAGCACGAGGCCGGGAAAGCCCTCGTCTGAAACAAGCAGATTGCTGCCTCCTCCAAGAACGAACAGCGGTAGCGCTTGATCTCTTGCAAAGTCCGCAGCCTCGACAACCTCGGCCTCGGTAACGGCCTCGGCGAACCACCGTGCCGGGCCTCCGATTCCAAGTGTTGTGTACGGGGCCACGGGGACGTTCTGCTGGAAGTGCATGGTTCTCAAGGTACACCAGCGGAAATGCGCGGCGTCTCTCGGGTGCTTTACAATAGACAAGCAGCAAAGAGCTGGAGGACACACAATGTATCCCGAGATTATGGTTATCCCCATGCGCGAGGAGCTTACCCGCGCCGGCATCAAAGAAACGCGCACTGCCGAGGACGTCGATGCGGCCCTGGCGAAGCCCGGTACCACCATGCTGGTGGTGAACTCGATCTGCGGATGCGCCGCAGGCAAGATGCGGCCCGGCGTTCGGCTCGCCTTGCAGAACTCGCATGTTCCCGACCAGATGATCACCGTCTTCGCGGGTCAGGATCGCGAAGCCACGGAATGCGCGCGCTCGTACTTCGGCGGGAATCCGCCCTCGTCTCCAGCCATTGCTCTGCTGCGCGACGGCAAGCTGGTGTACCTCATGCAGCGCTCGTCGATCGAATCCAACACCGCTCAGGCGATTGCGCATGAACTTGCTCGCGCCTTCGACGAATTGTGCGCCAAGACCACCGTATAGTTGTTCTTCCGCGTTCGATGAAGGCCCGGCCTCTGCGCCGGGCCTTTGCATTTGCGCCGAGCTTTGACCCACACTGCGCGGCCTCCGTCGATGGTCATTTCTCCCAATCTGGACCAAACCTCATTTTGGGAAGCGCGCCCGGCCTGGTTGGTAATTCACAGCCTCAATTCACCTGCCAGCATGCGAGCCTGCCGATGAAACACTCAAGCACAGGGGGCGGCTGCGGTGCAGCTATGATTCGGCAGGCAATTTCATGCGATATTTGCGGGTCTGAAAAACAGCAGACCAACCATTGGTTCGTGGCCTATGAAAGTGCCGGTGAACTCAGGCTCGCCGCCTGGCATGGGTTGAAAAACAAGCGCGCCATGGTGAAACATCTCTGCGGCCAGAAATGCGTGTATCGGCTGCTTGACGAGTTCATGGCAAAACAAACAGCGTTGAATGCGCAGATGGCATCCACAACTGCGACAGCACCCATCGCCGAAGTCACGCATATACCCGCCAGCCAGGCGCTCTCTAAATCCAGTCTCGCTCCGCCTACGCCCCTCGAACCGGTCGATCGAGCACTCACACAGCCGACTCTCGCGACCTTCCACGGTGAAGCGCCGCTATCTAGGCTGGCTTGGGAACGCGAACGCGCACTGCTGCAGCGAACGGACCGCTACCCCGCGCACTCGTAGCGGCACCGCGCTGCCCTCGCATTTCGGTGCCCCGTCGCAGACTGCCCTGTGCGAAACCGGACAGGCATCCAAGAGATCGGACACAGACCACTTCATTATCACCTTTAACTAACTTCTATAAACCGCTGAATGTGTTGGCGCCTAAGCTCCAGCCACGTTCGGTCTTTCGGTTGCACATTCCATCGTGAATCTTTGGAGTGGACGCATGCGGACTCTGATCCACGAAATCAAGTTCTCCTTACGGCAACTCAGAAAAAGCACTGCATTCACGCTGGTCGCAGTGATGACCCTTGCTCTCGGCATCGGGGCCAACATCGCCGTCTTCAGCGTGATGAATGCCGTGCTGCTGAATCCCAGGGGCGTCCCCCATCCGCAGAGCCTGATCGCAGAGCGCGTGAATTACCAGAAGATCGGGCTCTTCAACATCGGTGTCTCGGCTCCCGACTTCGCCGATCTGGAGTCTGGGAACCAGATTGTGTCCTCTGCGGCGGCGATGCGGCAGACCAGTGTGAACCTGAGTGGCGACGGCAGCACGCCGGAGCGGCTGATCGCAGCCAAGGTCACATGGAAGTGGTTCGACGTCTTTCAGGCCAAGCCTCTTCTCGGGCGCGGCTTTCAACGGGAGGAAGACCTGCCCGAGGCCAACAAAGAGGTCGTGCTCTCCTACGGCACATGGGCCCGCCGCTTTGGGGCGGATCCCGGAATTGTCGGCCGCAATATCCAGTTGGACCGCGAGTCGTATCAGGTGATCGGCGTCATGAACAAGGACTTCGGCTGGCCGAACCAGGCGGAGATCTGGGTACCGCTCGGCCTGCCGCCCAACAACTTCCACGACAACCAGAACTACCGTTACAACGAGAACATGTTCGCAGTGGCTCGACTGCAAGACGGCGCGACGGTCGAGCAGGCCGCTGCGTATCTCCGAACCAAGGCGCAGCAGGAGATCGCCGCCGAGGGCGCTCACAGCTTCGGGCAGTCGGCTGGATGGGGCATGGCGGTGATGCCGCTGGTCGAGTTCGCCGCCGGCGAAATGCGGCGACCGCTGCTGATCCTGCTGGGTGCCGTGGGAACGGTGCTGTTGATCGCCTGCGCCAACATCGCCGGTCTGCAACTGGCCCGCGCCTCGGGACGCCAACGAGAAATTTCCGTGCGCATCGCGCTCGGCGCGAGCCGTACAAACCTCGTGCGCAGCGCTCTGATCGAGAGCTGTCTCCTGGCTGTAGCCGGGCTTGCTCTCGGCGTGGCGGTGGCGAAGTTGTCTATCCCACTCTTGCTGATGCTCGCGCCTGCTTCCCTCTCACAGAATTTAACGATCACCCTGACTGGGCCTGTGTTCGCTTACATCGCGATCGCTGCATCTCTCAGCGCCCTGGTCTGCGGTGCAGCACCAGCTTGGCAGATGACTCATATGCACTGGTTCCAGGCACTGCAGGAGGGCGGCCGCTCCGAGACCACCAGTGGGGCGCGGCAACGATTCCGGTCCGCCCTGGTGGTCACGGAGATTGCTCTCGCCATGCTGCTGCTTGTCGCAGCCGGTCTCTTGATGCGGAGCCTTCGCGCTGTTGAGCAGCTGGACACCGGCTTTGACGCGAGCCATCTGCTGACTGCTAACCTCTCGCTTCCCGCACGGACGTACGACACCGATCCGAAGCAGGCGGCGTTCTACGACGCACTCGAGCAGCAACTGCGAAACATTCCCGGAGTGACGCATGCGGGCCTGGTCGACGCACTTCCCTTCAGCGGCGATGGCGGATCGGCATCCTTCGCGATCGAAGGACAAGCACGCCTCGCTAACGATCCGGGACCCCATGGGAACCTGCGCCTGGTCTCGCCAGATTACTTCCAGACCCTCGGCATTGGCTTGGTTCACGGCCGGTTTTTCACCGCACAGGACCGCGCAGGATCGCAGGCAGTGGTGTTGGTGGATGAAACCCTCGCGGCTCGTTACTGGCCAGGTCAGGACCCGGTCGGCCACCAGATTCGATATGACAAGAAGTTGCCACCGGCCCTCATCGTGGGACTCGTCAAGCACGTGCGCACCGCACCGCTTGAGGCAGACACCGGAGAGGGCTTTTACTACTTCCCTCTCGCGCAGCAGCCATCGATGGGAAGCGGCATCGTGATACGAACGAACGGTCAGCCCGCGGGCTTCCAGCGCGCGCTGGACTCGGCCATACACTCGCTGGATGCGGCTCAGCCCATCTATGACGTGAAGACCATGGAGCAGCGTGTCGATGATTCAGTCGCAGGGCGCAAGTTCCTGGTCATCCTGCTCTCTGTCTTCTCCGGGTTGGCGTTGTTGCTGGCAGCGTTGGGTCTTTATGGCGTGGTGAGCTACGGGGTGAGCGTTCGCAGCCGCGAGCTAGGCGTGCGAATTGCGTTGGGAGCCCAGCGAATGGATGTGCTCAAGCTGATCCTGTCGCAGGGAGGCAAATTAGCGCTTGCCGGAATCGCCATCGGGAGCGTCAGCACCTTTGCGGTCGGCCGCCTGTTTGGAAATCTGCTGTACCAGGTCAAGCCGTGGAATCCGGAGACGCTCGCGGCGGCTGCAACCCTGCTTGCCGCAACAGTTTTGCTGGCCAGCTACCTGCCCGCGCGACGGGCCGCTCGGCTGGATCCTATGCAGACGATTCGCGAGGAATGAGAAAAGGCGCTACTGAGAATCCGTCCATTGCGAAGTCGCGGAGTGCGGCTTGTGATCCTGATCCCATGCCTGGACCTGCAGTACGTGGTCCTTCCCGGGAGCGGCGTCGCCGGCCTGGTCGAACTCGCGACTGTACAGATTGGAACCCTCGGGCAGAGCCTGGTCATCGAGCGAGGAATCATCCAGCGTGACCGAGATGGCGGAGATGGACTCGTTGTCATCGGAGGAGACGCTGACAATGATGTCGTTGCCTGCAAAGGCTCTTCTGTGCTCCGCCGTAAACTTCATGCCCCTCGTTCTCCTCACCATGATGGACTTAAGAGAGCCTGCGGACGAATCAGCAGGCTCTCTCGGAGGCTTATCCTATCATGGGAAATGGGCCAGACCCGGCGCCACTCGATGGGTCGGCGAAGTGAACTGAAGGCCGTGGCGACGGCACATCCCACACAGGCATGGGCAGCTCGGGCATGGGCTTTGCCTGAAACAGCTTGCGGCAATACTTCGCCATCCAGCGTGCGGTCGACTTCGATTTCTTCCGGCGCGCGCTGTCGGTCGAGATGCCGGTACCGGCATACATCTGGCGGTAGAGCTTCGACAGGAACAGGAACGCCACTCTTGCCTTGAGCGTGGGCGTACACGCGGATCGCTTCCATATCGGGCCGAACGCATAGAAGCGATCCCAAACTCTTTGTGTGCGCTCTCGAATCTCGTCCGTCGTCATCAACGGATGAGGAGTGAACATCTTGGGACGGATCGCGGACGGAATCAGCCAATACCGCGTGAGCGGCACGCCGTCCACAGTGGTCGGATGCTTGTCCTGCTCCTTCTCCCAGCGATTGAAATCGACGGTGCCGGGAAAGGGCGTCATCATGACGAATTGGGCAAACGTTACTCCGGCCTTCAATGCCATGTCGGCCGTCGCCTCGAAGGTCTGCGGCTTGTCGGTAGGCAGTCCGAAGATGAAGGAGCCGAGTACGTGGACGCCATGTTTGCGGAAGGTCTGCAGCTGATTCACCAGCCCATCGCCGGAGTAGTTCCAGTCCTTGAAGACCGACTTCAACCCTTCCGGAGTAACCGCCTCCACGCCGACCAAGGCTCCCTTAATGTTCGCTCTCCTCATCGCATCGAGATAGTCCGTGTCCTCGGCGGCCTCCATGGTCATTTGGGTGAAGAAGACCATGTCGTGCGGCAGCTTCTCCAACTCCGCCATCAGCCGATATTTGTCGGCGCGGATCTGTTCCAGCTCTGCGAGTTTCTGCAGATTGTTCTGCTCGCGAGCCAGCCGCATGTCAGTCAGAGTGACCGGATAGAAGTTGTCATCCGCCAGCGCGATAAAGCGAAAGCCCCGTCGCCGAAGTTCAATGATCTCTTCGATGACGCTGGTATAGTTCCTCTGGCGTGGGCGTTGTCCATCGGTTCGCCACACCGAGCAGAATGAGCAATGCTTGGGACAGCCTCGCAGCGTCTGCACCGAGGCCCACATGTACTTCTCCGGGGGAAGCAAATCCCATCGCGCCGCCAGGAACTGGTCCGGCTCAATCCGTCCGCCCTCGTAAATGTGGCCGGGCGTGCCGTTCAGGCAATCCTTGAGCGCGTCCTTCCACACCACGTCGCCATCGCCCTTAACCACGGAGTGGGCCCCACCCCGTTCAAAGGATTCCTCCGGATACAGCGTCGCATGGATACCGCCGTAGATCACCCATGCCCCGCGCTCGCGAGCCATCTTGCCCACTTCGTAGCCGCGGAGAGCGTTGCCGGTGTGGATTCCGATGCCAACCGCATCACCCTTCTGAATCGTGCTGGGGTCGAGTTGTTCGAGAGTCTCGTCTACGATCAACGGATCGCCCAAGGCCGCGGGAGTTGCCGCTGCGAGCACAAAAAGCCACCGCGGAGTAATGACAGCCGTTCCAAACGAGTTGTCACTTGGATTGATCAGGTGCACACGCATTAATTTGTTGCCTCTCCCAGCACAGGCCCATCGGTCAGGTCGGGTGTAACTATCGGTTGCGGATTGTGGGCGATCGGCCCAAGGCGGGGCTGCGGGAATCGAGTGCGCAGAGGCCCGGATCAGGATTCTTCAATATTAGTTGGATGCTTAGAAGCCGCTCTTCGCGGTATGAGAGTAACCAGGTGACATACCAACCATGTTAAAGGCAGAGGACAGGTGAAGCTTCAACTGTTTTCTTACTTTCCCCCAATGGGGACACCAAACTCCACCCCATTCTCCCGGTTCAACTGGGCGGTGGCCACCACATCGACGTCGACCAAGGGGATTTCGCGGCGCCGACCTCCATCAAAGACATATAACGTCTTCGGCGTGACCAGGTAGTCGTGGACCTCCTGGTTGGGACGCAAGTCCCAGAAGATCAGCGTAAGCGCAGGCCGATTTGCAGGTGGTTCGGGAGCGGGTTGGGGCTGGCTGGATTCCTGAGCATGGTAGGGTGCGCGTGGAGCACGCATCGGCCACGGTTCCGGGGTGTTGCCAGAGCCTTCTGGCGAGCGGGTGGACTCCCGATCTGCGTAGCCTTCGTCCGAATTTCGCTGATCCGGATATGCTCGATCTTGCGGAGCAGGTCCTGATGGATAGGCAGCATACTGGTCGGGACTGGGGTCTCCATTCTGCGCCTCGTCGACCAGGTCCGGATAACCCCACAGGCCCGGGCCTATCCAGCCAGGTACCAGGTAGGCGCCATTCAGGAAGCTCCCGAAGTCGCGGCCGTAGCCATGATGGCCGTACCCGTGATGCTCGCGGCCACCGCGGTAGGGTTCACGGCCTCCGCCGCCATACCCATGCATGCCGCCGTACCCGTGCGGAACGCTAAAGCCTGCGCCGTTGTTGCCAGTGTGAGACGGTCCAAAACTGTTGATGCCGAACGGAGGATTGACCACACCGTCCCATGGCAAACGCGAGCCGCCCGGAAGAGCGTGGTTCGCAGAGGGACTCAGGCCTCCTCGGAACCCGCCGCCCATAGCGTGATTGCCACCCATGGCGTGTCCTGCGAAACCGCCGCCTCGATAGCCCGATGCTCCTGCATGTTGACCCAAGGCCGGAATGGCCTTCGGAATAACCAACGACAACGAGAGCACCGACACCGCCACGAAGCGCCGCATGCGCATAGTCTACAGCGCCGACGAAATCCCTGCTCTGCCGAATTCGACCCTGCAAATACTATGCTGGGCGGTACGCGACAGAGCCAATCTAGCCCCGCTCCCGATTGTGCGACATGTTTCGATTCTGGTTCAGAAGGCGAAATCGGAGAGCCTGAGACTGGCCAACGAATTAGACTCAAAGACCATGAGCCCGCCCATTCAATTTGACACCCGGCCTGTCATCCTGGAAGGAGAACGCGTCCGGCTGGAGCCGCTCAGCATGGACCATTTGCCGGGTCTCACCGAGGTGGCGTTCGAACCCTCGATCTGGCGCTGGATGTCGGTTCGCATGCAATCTAAAGACGACCTGCGACGCTATGTCGAGACCGCGCTGCATGAGGCGGCCACCGAGGTTTCGATGCCGTGGGTCACGCGCAGTAAAGCGGATGGGCGCATCGTGGGCTGCACCCGCTTCATGGATCTACACCGGGAACATCGGACCATCGAAATCGGTAATACCTGGCTGCATCCGCACTACCAGGGAACCGGGCTGAACGTCGCTGCGAAGTACCTGCAGCTCTGGCACGCCTTTGAGGGAATGGGTGCGCGGCGCGTCGCGTTGAAGACGCACCACCAGAATGTGCAATCGCAGACGGCAATCCGCGCACTCGGCGCGACCGAAGAAGGAACCTTTCGCAATCACATGATCTATCCAGATGGCAGCACACGCCACAGCGTCTGGTTCAGCATCATTCCGGAGGAATGGACCGAGGTACGCACGCGGCTCGAGGAACGGATGCGAAGGAAAAACTCTCCCTTGTGAGGAGCACCCGCGCTGTTTCGCGTGACGTGCGCAAATCTTGCTTAAGGGACGAAGGGCACGTGCATTCGCTTGAGCAGAATGCGAATCTCGGGGCTGAATTCGCTCAGCTCATTCTGAGCTGCTGTTCCCCATAAAACGCTGATCGAGCGCTGTCCCGCATGCGTCACGTTGCGAAACCCCGGAGGCAGGTAGGCATCCCCGATAAATCCGCCGGCGATCGCGCTGGCAAAGTTGGACACCGCAATGCGATCTGATCCTGAATCGGCTTTGTCGATCAAGGTGAACTTGATTGCATGGAAGACGCGGGCCCCAAGACGCCGATCTTCTGAAGGAAAGTAGCGGGGATCCTCGCGTAGCAACGCTCCGGCCGCAAAGCGCGCTGTCTTACCGCTCACGTCGCGGGCGAGAATGTCACCGTAGTTGCGACCAAATGCGCCTCCGCCGTCCTTCCACTCACGCGGGTATTGGTCGACCGGGTTCGCCATTCGGTACAAGGCGCCCGCCGCAGGGACCAGGAAGTTCCTGGGAGCAACCACTGACTCCCCATAAAACTTGAGCTTTCCACTCAGCTTCAGTTGCCCCACCGGAACCGCAGGCGGCGTCGCAAAGATCGAAGGCGCGCTCGCGGGTGTATTTGGATTTGGCTGCTGCGCCGGCTTGGATGAAGAAGATTGCGCTGCTTCTTGCGTGCTTTGTGCAAAGGCGATGGTTACGCAAAAGAAGATGGCCAGGAAAAGAAAATTTGTACGCTTCATTCAGGCTTGCGCTCCGTTGATCGTTGTCAGGTCAACCTGGTGGCGCCGCTTCACCCATGAAAGCGACGGTTCGTCTATTGCTCGGCACCCCGATGTACTCCGGGCGTGCTCGTGTCTCGAAGAGATTCCGAACTGCCGGCTTTCGACTCAATTCTACTCGACGCCTTAAAATCCTCCGATATGCCTGGATCAGCACGAAGCAAGTATTAATACGACGCGCCGATCCGAACGAAGAAACGTGCCAAAACTTTCACGGCCTCCACCGAGCCAGGTGCACGCTCTGCGACTTCTCTCGGACCACTTATACTCGTCAGTATGGGGAAGTATCGCTACACTGCGCTTTCGATGTTTCTGAACTGGCTGCCTGCCCTGTTTGCCCTCTGCGTGATTGCGGGAGAATCCACAGCGACGATGTCCAGCGAACACACCAGCCGCTGGCTGTTGCCCTTGTGGACGAAACTGTTCGGAGCAGTGACCGCAAGTCGCTGGGAAGAGATTCACTTGCTGATTCGCAAGTGCGGCCACTTCGTCGGATATGGATTGTTGAGCCTTGCGTTTTACCGTGGGTGGAGAAAATCGCTCGCCCTTTCGCGACGCTTTGGTTTCTGGTCCCGCCGGATCCGAATCGCGAGCTTAGCGGTGTTGTCGACGCTGTTGGTGGCGAGCGCCGATGAGTACCACCAGAACTTCCTCGCAGGCCGCACCAGTTCGCCGTACGACGTGTGCCTGGATGTCTGCGGAGCCATCGCTGCTCATCTGCTGCTGTTCCTGGTGATCCGATTTTTTTGGCGCAGAGCGATGATGCAGGCGATAGCCGATGGTGGATGGGCCTGATCCCGTCGCGGCGCTCTTACGCCAGTCCCCCGCCCCAGCCCGGCTAGAGTTTCTCCACAACCTTCATCGGACGCCCGGTAGTTCTCTCAGCAGGCATCTTCTGCACCTTGCTGTGCTTAAGGCTGTAGGTGAAGTAGACGACCAGCCCGATGATCAGCCAAATGATCAGCCGGGCCCAGTTGACCCAGCCCAGCTTGTACATCATGTACCCGTTAAACAGAATCCCCAGGACAGGCACGATCGGGACCATGCCGTGCATATAAATGCCGGGCGTGCGGAACGGCCGCGGCTGGTCTGGATTGGTCGAACGCAGAATCGTCACCGCGATACACACGATTACGAAAGCCAGCAGCGTTCCGATATTGACCATCTCGCCGATGATGTTAATCGGTGTCACGCTGCCGACGATTGCGGCGAGCAGACCGGCAACGATGGTCGCCTTCCAGGGTGTGCGGAATCTCGGATGCACGGCGCCGAAGAATGACTTGGGCAACAGCCCATCGGTAGCCATCGCATAAAGCACACGCGACTGACCCAGCAACATCACAAGCATGACGCTGGTAAGCCCGGCGAGCGCGCCGATGGTGATGATGTTTGCAGCCCATCCCAGATCGCGGTCAAGGAATGCGCGGGCGATCGGGGCCTCGATGTTCACCTGGTGCCAGGGCACCATGCCGGTGAGTACGGCGGCCACTCCGATGTACAACAGCGTGCAGACGAACAAGGAAGCGATGATGCCGATGGGTAGATCCCGCTGTGGGTTCTTGGCCTCTTGGGCCGTCGTCGACACCGCATCGAATCCGATATACGCGAAGAAGATGTACCCCGCTGCTCTGCCGATTCCGCTCAAGCCCGTCGGAGCGAAGGCATGCCAGGTATGACCCCAGTTGGCCGGATCGACGTAGTGGCTGCCGAGTGCGAGCACGAATAAGACCACCGCTACCTTCAGCGCGACGATCATGCCGTTGAACCGCGCACTCTCGCTGATGCCGATTACCAGTACGGTGGTGATGATGAGCGCAATGATAAACGCCGGCAGGTTGAAGCCGATCTCTACTCCGAACAAATGCGGAGCACCAAGCAGCGCATGGGCGCGGCTGAGCAGATCGGGAGTGGGATGCTTTGACAGATTCTCGACTGCATCGAGGAACGGCATCGTTCCTGCGACCAGATTTGGCTGGGTGCTCGAGATGACATCGCGTGCGACATTTTGCAGCGCCTGGTTCAACCCAGTCCAGTGGTCATAGGCCAGCCACAGCGGCAAGTTCAGATGAAAGATGTGGAGGAACTCGACGAAATGGTTAGACCAGCCCGACGAAACCGTGCTGGCGCCCATGGCGTATTCGAGCGTCAGATCCCATCCGATGATCCACGCGAACAGCTCGCCCAACGTAGCGTATGCGTAGGTATAGGCGCTGCCGGCCAGGGGAATCATGGCGGCGAATTCGGCGTAACACAGTCCCGCGAACGCGCAACCGAGACCGGACAAAACAAAGGAGAGCATCAGGCCCGGACCGGCGATCCTGGCTCCCAAACCCGATAGCACGAAGATGCCGGCGCCGATCACAGCGCCCACTCCAAGGGCAGTCAAGGAAATCGGCCCGAGCGAACGCTTCAGCGTCTGCTCGCCCTCGGCCATGGCTTCGTCCATCAGAGCGGTCAAGGGTTTCTTGGCCAGCAGGTTTGACATGTATCGGGCGTCTCCAGGAATTCAAACTAGGTTTCGGAGGTTGCTGCTCCGTTTTTCTTCGACCAGATGAGGTAGACCGGTATGCCGAGCAGAACGATGACAAGCCCGGGCCACGTGTACTGAGGCTTGTATCGCAATAATACGATACCGATCCAGCCGGCCATGACGATATAGAGCGCCGGCAGGATCGGATACCCGAAGGCCCGGTAAGGCCGATCTGCATCCGGACGGCGCACCCGCAGCACAAACAGGCACGCGATGGTCAGGATGTAAAACACCAATTCCGCAAAGATGATGTAGTCCAACAGTTGCCCATAGGAACCGGAGAGGCACAGCAGGCAGGACCAGATCATCTGGAAGAGCAGTGACGCTACCGGCGTCTTGTACTTGGGATGCAGGGCGCCAGCCGCGCGGAAGAAAAGCCCATCCCGGCTCATGGCGTAGTAGACTCGCGCTCCCGCCATGGTCATGCCGTTGACGCACCCAAACGTCGACAGCAGGATGGCTGCTGCCATCAGGTACGCGCCGCTCGAGTGGAAGATCTGGCCCAGCACCGCAGTGGCGACGCGATCCTCTGAGGCGTATTGGATGCCGCGGGCGAACACCGTGGTTCCATGCGGATCGCCAACCAGCGGCAGCGCACAAAGGTAAACGAAGTTCGCCAGGATGTAGATGGTCAGGACCAGGCCTGTGCCCAGCGCCAACGACAACGGTAGATTGCGGCGAGGGTTGCGAACTTCCCCAGCGGTGAAGGTGATGTTGTTCCAGGCATCGGCGGAAAACAGCGACCCGACCTGCACCACCGCGAGAATCGTGAACAGCCCCACCATCGTGATCGGCCCGCCCACGCCCACCTGCACCGGGTGCAGCGAATGGAGCGAAGCGTTGCTCCAGAAGGCGTGCCAGCCCTGGCCGAAATTTACTGCGAGTGCGGCGGGATTGCGGCCCAGCAGCAGGCCAAACCCGATCAGGCCGAGCAGCGCGGCGACCTTGGCGGTGGTGAAGACGTTTTGCACCAGCGCGCCCAGCCGTACGCCGTAGATATTCACGATCGCTAGAAAGATCAGGATCAGGATTCCAGCCAGATTGGCTGTGTTGAGGCCGATTTCCATGTTGCCGAGAACCATGGGTCCGACCCGCCACGCGGGCACATGGCCGATATGCCACAACCAATGCGAGGCGGAGACGCTGGGGAAGAACACGCCCAGGAACTTACCAAAGCCGACAGCGACGGCGGCCATGGTTCCCGTTTGGATCACCAGAAACAGCGTCCACCCAAAAAGAAAGCCCCACATGGGGCCGAGAGCTTCGCGCAGGTAAACGTACTGGCCGCCCGCTCGCGGCATCATGGCAGCGAGTTCACCATAGCTCAACGCGCCGATCATGGTCATGATGGCGGTGACCACCCAGGCCCCAATGAGCAGCGCGGGCGAGGCGACGCCCCGGCTTATGTCCGCGGCAACAATGAAGATGCCGGACCCGATCATGGACCCGACGACAATGGCGGTTGCACTGAATAGCCCGAGGCCCTGGACCATCTGCGAACTTGCGGCGGAATTCGTCTGCTCTACTGGAGGTGGAGTTCGCGTTGTCACTTGAAGAATGTTCTACCGGAATTCCGCAAAAAAGTCTTTGGCTAGTTTTCCCGGAGACGCGCCCGAGACACCGGCAAAGATGCCGGATATGACGGCCACCGAGTCTGCGCCCGCCTCTCGAACGGTGCGACAGTTCGAAATTGTGATGCGGCCAATCGCGACCAGCGGCTTGCTCGTCAGGCCTCTCGCAAGCGTGACGCCCTCGAGACCAATCACCGGATCAGGATTCAATTTGCTGGTCGTGCTGAAGACCGGCCCGATCGCCAGGTAATCCGCCGAGGTCTGATTGGCCAGGGAAAGCTGTGCGGCATTGTGGGTTGAAACTCCCAGGAGCCTTTCGGCCCCGATCAGCGCGCGCGCTTCCTGCGGGACTAGATCTTCCTGGCCGATGTGTACGCCATCGAAGCCGGTCGCCTCCACGAGGTCAGGACGGTCGTTGAGGATGAGCACGCATCGGTCGGAGGAGAGCGCCGTTCGCAGGACAGAAGCGTCTGCCAGAATCTCGTCATCGCCTCCCTGCTTATTGCGGTACTGCAGCAAGGTGACGCCGGCCTCGACCAGTTCCTTGGCCAACGCGGAGAGAAATCGATTGCGCCCGGAAGCTGGAAGCACGGATGCATCCAGGATGGGATAGAGTGGCGGAAGTACAAGTTGCGTCATAGTCGCGGAGCGCACGCCTACTCAGACTTTGCGCGCAATTCCTTCTCCCGCTCAAAGAATCTTTCCATGAACTTGGTGTCGAAGTGGCCCTTCCGGAACTCCGCGTCCTGGAAGATGCGCCGGTGCAGAGGAATTGTGGTGTGAATTCCTTCTACGACAAACATCTCCAGAGCGCGCGACATTCTCGCCATCGCTTCCTGCCTATCTTTGCCATGCACGACCAACTTGGCGATCAGCGAATCGTAGTAAGGAGGAACCACGCCCTCCGCATACTGCGCTGTATCCACGCGAATGCCATTCCCGCCGGGAACATTGAACGCAGTAATCTTGCCCGCCGAAGGGGTGAACTTCTCCGGATGCTCCGCATTCACGCGGCATTCGATGGAGTGGCCGCGAATCGTGTGCGGCTCGGTCAGTATTTCGGAGATCCGTTCGCCCGCCGCGATCCGCAGCTGCGCCTTTACCAAGTCAATGCCGGTCACCATCTCCGTAACCGGATGCTCCACCTGGATGCGGGTGTTCATTTCGATGAAGTAGAGCTTGCCATCTTCATCCATCAGAAATTCGACCGTGCCGGCGTTCTGATATCCAACATGCTCGAGACTTTTGCGCAATGTCTTGCCAATGTCTTCGCGCATTTTCGGAGTCACCATCAGCGATGGCGCCTCCTCGATCAGCTTCTGATGGCGGCGCTGAATCGAGCACTCGCGCTCGCCCAGTGAGAGGACGTTACCATATTCATCAGCAAGCACCTGGAACTCGATGTGGCGCGGCCGCTCGATGAACTTCTCCATGTAGAGATCGCCGTTGCCAAACGCGTTGGCAGCCTCGGTGTGCGCCGCCTGGAATAGACCGGGCAGTTCCTCGGGTGTGCGAATCACGCGCATGCCACGCCCGCCGCCACCGGCAGACGCTTTGAGAATGACCGGATAGCCGACGTTTTTCGCCCACTCCAGCGCTTCACCTTCGGAGTTGATGACGCCATCAGAGCCCGGAAGAATCGGCACACGGGCCTTCTTCATCGCCTGACGCGCCTTCTCCTTCTCTCCCATGAGCCGTGTAACTTCAGGCGGCGGCCCGATGAACTTGATGTTGGAGGCGCGGCAGACTTCGGCGAAGTTCGCGTTCTCACTGAGCAAGCCATAGCCGGGATGGATTGCGTCCACATCCGCGATCTCAGCGGCGGAGATCACGGCCGGGACATTCAGGTAGCTTTCGGCGGAGCGTGGCGGTCCGATGCAGATGGCTTCATCCGCAAACCGCACATGGAGGGAGTTGCGATCCGCCTCGCTGTAAATCGCGACCGTGCGAATCCCCAATTCCTTGCATGCACAGATGATGCGGAGTGCGATTTCGCCGCGGTTGGCGATCAGGACCTTACGAAACATACCCACCTGCAGCCGATCTCCCCTGGTTGTACTGCCTTAATTATCGTGTTCGTTCCAACTCGTGATGTGCAGCGCTCGTTCAATCGTCTGCACAGAACTCTTTCGCGGAGCAGGTAGCCTCGCCAAAGGCCGCGCTATCGGGGACGAAGTGCGAACAGCGCCTGGCCATATTCAATTGGCTGGCCAGTCTGAACGAAGCGGCTGACGATCTCGCCGGCGGCATCGGATTCGATCTCGTTCATCAACTTCATGGCCTCGACGATGCAGAGGACCTGTCCGTTCTCAACCATATCGCCGACCTTGACGAACGCTGGCGACCCCGGCGAAGGCGACTCGTAAAATGTGCCGACAATCGGGGACTTCACAATGTGCAGATTTTCCTCGTCACTGGCAGGAGCAGGCGCGGCACTGGCGACGGGCGCTACAGGAGCAGCCGCCGCTGCTACGGGAGCGGGAGCCGGCGCTGCGGCGGAAGCGGAAAGCAGGCGGCTCAGTTGCGCAAGATCGGCCGCAGGCGCATCCTGGGCAAACTTGATGCGGACCTTCAACTCGCCCCGTTCCAGTTCAAACTCGCCGATCTTGTTTTCTTTCAAGAACTCGATGAGCTCTTTCAGCTCTTGGATCTCTTCAGGATTCATTGTTCCTTATCTCGTGCTGGTTCGAAACTCGATGTGGGAGCAGTCTAGAGCTGTATCAATGCCTTGGTCGCAGGGGTGAGCACCTTACCGTTCCGGTCCGTTACCGCCACCATATCCTCGATGCGAATTCCAAACTCCCCGGCAATATAGATGCCGGGTTCGATCGTAATCACCATGCCCGGTTGCAAACGAGTGGTTTGGCCGGCAGCAATTCTGGGTATCTCGTGGATTTCCAGCCCCACGCCGTGGCCAGTCGAGTGAGTGAAGTAGTCCGCCAAACCCGCCTTACGAAGAATGCTGCGTGCCGCCTCATCCACCTCTGCGCAAGTCACGTCAGGCCGGACCGCCTCCACCGCGGCCTGTTGCGCTTCCAGCACAGAATCATACGCGAAACGCTGACGGCGGCTGGGCTTGCCGACAAACACCGTACGCGTCATATCTGAACAATACCCATCGAGAATAATACCGAAGTCCAAGGTTACAAAGCCATTGCGAGGCAACAATGCGGTGCTGGCGTGCCCATGAGGAAGCGCGGATCGCTTGCCCGACGCCACGATGGTCTCGAACGACATCGCTTCCGCGCCGGCGTTGCGGGCGGCGAATTCCAGCTGCGCGGCGATGGACGCCTCGCTCACCCCGCTTCGGATCTTCGGCAGCAGTTCCTCAAACAGGGCGCAACCAGAGAGAGCAGCCCGCTCCAGAATGCCCAGTTCGTCTTCGTCTTTGATCAGTCGCAGATTGGATAGCAGCGGCGCGTCGAGTGGCTGGAAGAAATTCTTGCGAAGACGGGCGTTCTTGATCGCAGAACGCATGACGCTCAGCGCAGTCACGGTCGTATGCTCCGGATCGAAGGCGGCTCGGTCGGCTTGCGAATCTTCGAGGAATGCGCAGGCCTCGCGCAGTGCCGACGCCGCAGCGATGACTACGCGCGCTGTCTTGACCTGTTCCCGGGCTTGAACGGTGTAGCGGCCATCGGTGAAGAGCACTGCGGCTTTCGAAGTGATCGCTAGAGCCGCGTTAGAGCCGGTAAAGCCGCAAAGTAGCGGACGTCCGGCAGATGCGTGACCAGGAGTGCTTCGATCTGCGACTTTCTTCAAGTTGTTGACGGAGCGCACGGAAACGGCGGGCGTGGTTCATCAGCTTTCGATCTTACTCGTTTGGATGGCGCGGGATTCAGTGCTCTGGTTAGCGGGCTAACGCGCGGCGCGGACCGGCTTTTTCTGCCGGGAGGTTACTTTCAGCTCCGGCTTGGCCAGCGAAGCGTTCGATTGCTGATCCATCCAGTCATCCAGGCGCGACTTCTTGAACCGCCACCGGTTGCCCAGCTTGAATGCCGGAACAAAGCCTTCGGAAGCATACTTGTACAGGGTGTCGGAGCTGATGCCGAGGTAGCCCGATGCCTGGCGAATATCCATCACTTCCCGGACCTCGGTGCGCGCTGCGGAGCTTTTCATCGTACTCTCCCCTGAAGTGTGTCCGGCTGATCAGACCCGGCTCACTGCTTATACCCCGAGCGAGGCGGAGTTTTCAAGGAATTCCGGAGAATTGCAGGTTGCTTTCGGGTTTCCTTGGCGAAATTGGGCGTTTGAAAGCGGAAGAACGAGCGCTTCGACGAGAAACACTTGTGGTCGAAACATCAGCAGCCACAAGGGGTAGTCTGCTGAACCCGCGGCAGTCTGAATTTAAAAAGCGAAAGGCCGGGCGACTTTGCCCGGCCTTCAATTCAACTGTCCTTGCCTTAGACCTTGGGTTCCAGACCGGTCAGTATTTCGAGGAAGTGGTCATCGACCGTCCGGTTCTTTGAAATAGCCTCGGCGATCGAAATGCTCTCGATTTCCGTGCCGTGCAGCACGACCATTCGCCCGAATTCGCCCTTGTGGACCAGGTCGATCGCAGCAAGACCATATCGTGTCGCAAGCATTCGGTCGTAAGCAGTCGGAGTGCCGCCCCGCTGAGTGTGCCCGAGGTTCACAGAGCGTGTTTCGTAGCCAGTCTTCTCTTCGATGAGCCCGGCGAGTTGTTCGGCAATGCCCGAAAGCTGCGCATGTCCGAAGGAGTCTACCTTGGTACCCTTGGTCGCCTGTGCGCCGGTGTCGGGCAGTTTCGCGCCTTCCGCAACCACCACGATGCCGTATTGCTTGCCATGATCGTAGTTGTACTTCAGCAGCTTGCAGACATGGTCCAGATCGATCGGCTTCTCCGGCACGAGAACCACGTGAGCATTGCCGGCAACGCCGGCGGTCAGTGCGATCCAGCCTGCATTGCGGCCCATCACTTCGCACACAATGACGCGATTGTGCGCATCGGCGGTGGTGTGCAGACGATCGACGGCTTCGGTTGCAATCGAGACTGCGGTGTCAAAGCCGAAACAGACATCTGTGCCGTTCAGGTCATTGTCGATAGTCTTGGGCACGCCTACACCCGGCACGCCTGCCTCAACCAGCGCTGCGGTTACGGATTGAGTGTCATCGCCGCCGAGCGCGATGATCGCGTCGATCTTGTTGGCCTTGAGTACCTCCACGCACTTTTCGATACCGCCGGGAACCTTGCGGACATTGGTGCGCGACGAGTGCAGGATCGTGCCGCCCCTGGTGATGATGCCGTCCACGGTCTGCAGGTTGAGCGGGATGGTCTTGTTCTCAAGTACGCCGCGCCAGCCCTCGAGGAAGCCGACAAATTCGTCGCCGTAGGTGATGATGCCCTTCTTCACGACCGCTGCGATTACAGCGTTCAGACCAGGGCAGTCTCCGCCGCCCGTTAACAGACCAATTCGCATCGCTCAGTTCTCCTGAAAAGTTAAGCCAAGATCAAAGCCGGGATGATTCCCAGGCTCGCTGCGTCCCACTCTCCGGCCGGTTCGTACGCACTGGTCACCTTCGAGGAAACACTCGACCGGTGGGGTGGACGATTTCTCCTGGGGAGCTTTCCTACTGATGATACCGGGGACGAGGGGTGGATTCAACGTGAGCACCGTCACTGATGATTGGGCCAGAGCGGCAGCATCGATCTCAGACGAAGCACCCGAGGGAGCAACTGGAGCCCAGCTACTCCCCAAGGCAGAGGGCCCAAATGCGAACAGATCTGAACAGCTACGACCCGACCTTCACCGTATGCGGCACTTCGGATTGTGAGTAACTCACTGTCATGGTTATGTAGACAGCCTTTCCCGTATCGTTATCGAAGGCGATCTCGCCAGAGTTGTTGATGCTTCCGTGATTGATGCTCAGTTGCGGTGTGCCGTTCTGGTCCTTGATGGTAGCGGTTGCCTCGGGTTCATCCATCATTTCCAAATCGTCGTCTTCCAGGAATTCCTCTTCGTCTGCCATCGGCATTGCTCCTCGTGAGATTGACTACGGTCCAACCTTGTTAGCGGCCAGCAGGCCACGCAAATCGGGATCCAAAGCAAGTTCCTCAGCCGACTGCCCCTTCTGCAAAGCCTGACGCAGAAACTGGGAGGCCGACGCGCGATTACCGATAGCCTCATAGGCCACGGCAGCGTCGGAAAGGATCTGAGGATCCTGTGGAGCGATGGCTAGCGCCGACTGAATCCGCTCCGCAGCATCGGATTTCCTGCCGGCGCGGGCGTAGATCACTCCTAGAAATCCCTGAAGTTGCGGATCGCCCGGGCTCGCCTTGGCGGCGGACTCCACCAGTTGCCGCTCCCGTTCCCGAGCCTGCTGCACTTTGTCGTTCTGATGGAGCCACTCATAATCCAGCGACAGGTTCTCCCATGCCACCGGGTCCAGGTCATTCAACTGGATTGCCCGCTCCGTTAAGGCCGCCGCTTCCGAGTAGTGCCGCTGCTGTAACTCCAGATAGCCAAGGTTCACATAGGCGGGATAAGTCGGACTAAGTTCGATCGATTTGCGCAGCGCGCTTTCCGCATCGGGAATGTGCGCGGGTGTGCCCGTATCCTGGTAAAACGCGGCGAGATTGGAATAGGCCTGCGCGTTGTCCGGCGTAAGTTGAATCGCGTGTTTCACAGCGGCGATGGCTTCGTCGAAGCGCCGCTGATTGTCATAGAACAAACCTAGCGAATTGTAACCGTCCCAGTAATCTGGCCGCAGCGCGACCGCCTTTTTGTAGGCAGACTCCGCATCGCGGAAGCGGCCTGCCTTTTCGTAGGTATGGGCCAGACCGGTGAGGGCATCGGCGTTGCGCGGATCGAGCGACAAAGCTCGCTGAAACTCGGCGGCCGCGAGATCATGTTTGCCGGTGTCTACATGAATGCGGCCCAGCGTGACGAAAGTGCCCGGCAACTGGGGGTTCAAGTCGGTTGCGCGGGCACAATTTTTCAGCGCCTGGTCGACCCACTCCGGATGCTTGTCGACCATGTACTTCAGGCGATACGCCTCGGCAAGCGTTCCGTAACCCAGTGCGAACTGAGGATCCTGACCGACGGCAGCTTCCAGTTTGCCGACAGCCATGTCGAGCGAGCCGGGCTTGTCATATCGCTCCAGGTAGCTCAGGCTTTCGAGATACTCCTCGTACGCTGCAGGGACGGTGCTTGAGGACCTCTGCTGCGACGGTTTGGGCGTCACCTCGACGTTCATCAGTCGTGCGAGCTTTTCGAGAGCCTCGCGCTGCAGCTCGGCCAGGTCGCCGGTGTCGCTCGAGAGTTGCACCGATCCAATTTGTCGCAGTGTGGACGTGTTGATGAGGTTCAGCGAGAGCCGTGTATCCTTGCCCTCTCGCTCGACGCTCCCGGAGACGACCAGCGTTGCGCCCAGACTTCGCGCAGCGGTGCGCGGATCATTCACCTTGCTGGACCGGACCAGGCTTGCAGGCACCACCCACAATCCTTTTTGCCCAGCATCGAGGTTGGAAAGCTCGCCGGTAAGGCTGTCCATGAGTCCAGCGGCCAGCGCGGCGTTCTCAGGATTGTTGCCGACGTTCTCGAGCGGCAGGACGGCAATGTGTTTTTGCGGATCGGAGAAGGCCATGCCGGTCAGACGTTCCCGAACCCGCGGAATCAGCAGGATCAACAGAATTCCTGCAAGCGCTGCGACGGCTGCAATCCGTGGCCATCGCGCCACTGGGCGAGCCTGTGCGTGAGGAAAAGGGCCACTCGACGCCGCCTGCAACGAACGCTTCAGCAGGCGGTCGCTGATGTGAGAGGTGGGGGCAGCCTGGCGTTCGCTGATCGGACCATTCACGCCGAATTCTGAACGGAGGCCGGCAAGCTCGATCAGCAAGTCTTCGCAGCTCTGGTAGCGATCTGCCGGGTTCTTCGCCAGGCAGCGGCTGATGACGTATTGAATCTTCTTCGGCAACTCCTCCAGGCCGACGGGCGCCGTGTGACACATGGCATACACCATGGCGGCGGGATTATCTCCACGAAACGGATGCTGGTGCGACAGCATCTCCACGGCCATCACCCCAAGGGCCCAGATGTCCGCCCGCGCATCGACCGGCTGTGCAAGTATCTGTTCGGGTGACATATAGGCCACCGTTCCGAGGATCTCTTTGCTCTGGGTGGCGCTGGCTGTGCTCAAGACACGGGCCAGGCCGAAATCCACGACCTTGACCACGCCTTGACGCGTGATCAGGACGTTCGAGGGCTTCATATCGCGATGAATGATGTTGGCCTGGTGTGCAGCGGACAATCCGGATGCGATCTGCGATAGATAGTCGAGTGTCACCGCCACCGGAAGCTTGCCTGCACCGATCTTGCCGGCCAGCGTCTCGCCTTCGTAGTAGGCCATGGAGATGAAGAGCCGCCCCTCGGGGCTCTCTTCAATCCCATAGATCGTGCAGATGTTCGGATGATCGAGCGCCGATGCTGCTCGCGCCTCAAGAAGAAATCGCTCTGTGTCGCGCTCGTTGTAATGCGCACTCGCGGGCAGGAACTTCAACGCGACGGTTCGATTCAGCTTGCCGTCAAGTGCACGGTAGACCACCCCCATGCCGCCCGCGCCGACCAGGTTGAGGATCTGGTAATTGCCGACATTCGGACCGATACTCGGTAGTTCCAGAGGGCTCGACATGCTTTGTCCTAAGCACTGCCAAACAGCACACAGAAAGCAGGAGTCGGTTTAGTTTCTCACATCAGTTTTTAATCGAATTCCGGGCGTAGACAGCGGCAGAGTTAGGCGTGAGAAACGGCTTCGTCGGCGTAAAATTCTTCAATCTGCCGAGCATACCGCTCGTAGATCACGCGCCGCTTCAGTTTCATACTCGGCGTCAGCTCACCATTCTCGAGCGACCACTCGTCGGCAACGACACTGCAGCGCTTGATGGTTTCGAAGTTCGCCAGCCGGGTGTTCACTTGATCCACAATCAGCTGGTACTGCTGCTGAACACGCGGGTGGCTTACCAGCTGGCGACGATCGGAGACCGCGATGCCCTGTCCATTCGCCCATTGTTCCAGGGCTAGGAAGTTGGGCGAGATCAGCGCGCAGACAAACTTGTGCCGGTCGCCTACCAGCGCCGCCTCCGCGATGAGCACGTGCGCTTTGAGCCGGTTCTCCAATGGCTGCGGCGCGATCAGTTTGCCGCCTGATGTCTTGAGCAGCTCCTTCTTGCGGTCGGTGATGTACAGAAATCCGTCGTCATCCAGGCGCGCAATGTCGCCGGTGCGGAACCAGGCATCTTCATCGACGGCTTCGCGAGTCGCGTCGGGTCGTCCCCAATACCCCTTGAACACAGCAGGACCGCGCACCAGCAACTCGCCATCCTCGGCCACGCGACACTCCACGTTCGGCAGCAGCTTGCCTACCGATCCCATGCGGTGCGCCTGCGGAGTATTGATGGAAATAACCGGAGACGTCTCCGTGAGCCCGTAGCCTTCGAGCAGCAGGACGCCGACCGACGCGAACCACTCGGCGGTATCCATGCCCAGCGGTGCTCCGCCCGAGATGAAGTAGCGAACGCGGCCCCCGAAGGCCTGCCGAATCTTTTGAAACACCAGCTTGTCGGCGAGTTTTAAGAGCGGCGAACTGGGTGTCTTGCCTTCGAGGAAGCCTGCCTGCAGCTTTTTGCCCATGCCGAGCGCGGTTGCCAGCAGCGTCTTCTTCACGGGCGACAGTGCGGCGCGACGCTCCACTTCCTGGCGAATCTTCTCATACACCCGCGGCACGGCCACAAAGATGGTTGGCTTGACAGCGCTCATCGCCGCCGCCAGCTTGTCAAACGCAGGGCAGTAAGCGATGGATACACTCTGCGAAAAAAGGGCGTAGTCCAGATGCCGCGCCGTGATGTGCGAAAGCGGCAGAAACGAGATGCAGGAATCACTCTGCTGGAAGCGAAAGTCCGCAGTGGAATAGCTCACGTTGGAGGCGATGTTGCCGTGGGTCAACATCACGCCCTTGGGCTCTCCAGTGGTTCCCGACGTGTAGATGAGGGTGGCCAGGTCCTCCGGTTGTACGTCAAAGGCGCGCCGGTCAAATTCGATATTGCGCGAACCAACGTGCTTGTCAGCGTCTCCTACCAGAGACGAGAACGGCACGGCAGGTGGCTCCGCATCTGCGTCCATGATGACGATTCGCTCCAGCTGGGTGAGCTGGCGAATGGCGGCGACTTTTTCATATTGCAGGCGCGTGGAAACCACGGCGATGCGGCTTCCGGAGTCTGCCAGCAGCTGTGCCACCTGCTCGCCCGTCAACGTGGGATAGATGGGCACGTCCACCGCGCCAATCGCGAGCGTCGCAAAATCTGTCACCGCCCATTCCCAGCGGTTTTCAGAGAGGATGGCGATGCGATCTCCCTTCCGAATACCCCAGTCCAGAAAGACCTGCGACAAGGCGGCGACGCGCTGGTAGATTTGTCCGCTGGAGATGGGATTCCACCCGCCCTGTGCGTCGAGCGCCAGAACTGCGCCCGCGCGATTGTCGGCGGTAAAGCGGAAGAAGATGTCGTTGACCGTCTTGAGACTAAACATGATGGGGATCAGTGCTCATACCATTCAACAAAATGTCGAGAACCTGACCCGAGGCATGTTCCGGGTCAATCGGCTTCCCAGTATAGAGCCACGAGTTGATGATTTCGTCCAGCGCGCCGAACAGGCACAGGGCGGCCACGCGATCGGAGATCCCGGATCGCACCATGCCTTCTGCCTGGCCCCGGCGAATCACCTCGCGCACGATGTTGATGTAGTCCACAAAGGGCTGGTGAGTAAACTCCTCGAGGAACTGATGATTCTGCCGAATCTGGTTCTGCACGATGACGGCAAGACTTCGGCGCGCGGTCAAGGTCTCCAGGTGAAGGCGGGCGACAATTCGTAACTGCTCGATAGGACTTGAGGCGGTGGCCAGCGACGTCGACACCCGCTCGGAAAACTGCGCGAAAGCGGTCTGGATGGCGGTGTGAAGGATCGCATTCTTATTTTTGAAGTAGAGATACAGCGTACCGTCTGCGATGCCCGCGCTCGACGCAATATCTGAGATTCGGGCACCATCGAAGCCCTTTTCCGCAATCACCTCGATCGCGGCTTCAAGAATCCGGTCGTACTTCTCGCTGCCGCGGACCAACTGGCCGGGTTCATCGGGATTTTCACCCATTGGCTTTACCTGCATGCCGCACATAAGCGATCACTTTACCGGATTCAGCAATCACTTCGCTACTTAACCGTGGGGAGCAATTCGTCTCATGCAGGAAGACCGAGCCCGCTGGGACTCGATGCGCCTGAATCCAGGTCAGGCATTGGCCTGGGGGCGGAATATACACCCATATGCAGTGGAAGAGCGTTAGGCAGGCGAACTTTTTCAAGTGAACGTTGGTACCCGGCCCGCAGCAGCCCGATCGCAGCCAAACCTGCTTCTACAAAGGATCCCGTTGCCTCTCTGCGGGGAAATTCACAACACTTTGTGCATCCATTCCTTGACATCAAAGGTCTGTATATTTATACATAGATATGCATTTTTATGCATCGTAGGTTGCGGCCTTTCGGGGCCGCGTTTTCTTGACTATGAAACAGCAGCGGCACAATGCGATCAGGGAACTCGTGGCGGCGGCGCCTATCGCCAGCCAGGACGAGTTGCGCCGCAAACTGGTTCGCCAGGGATTCGACGTGACGCAGGCAACGCTCTCGCGCGATATCCACCAACTGCACCTGTACAAGGGGCCGTTTGGGTACGCTTTGCCCAACGGAAACGGCAATGGGAACGGCGTTGAGGAAGATGACGCTCCCCTGATCTCCGACGTCCTCAGCGACTTCGGCATGAAGGTCAAGCAGGCGCAGAATCAGCTGGTGCTCATCACGACCAATGGCGGCGCACAGCCGGTCGCTCTGGCAATTGACCACGAAGAATGGGATGAGGTAGTGGGCACCATCGCCGGAGACGACACGGTGCTGATCATCTGCCCCGACCAGAAACAAGCCTCCGATCTGCGGATTCGGCTGGAAGAAATGATTGGTTGATGAACAACGGAACCATACAAACGGCGGTGGTGGGAGTGAGCGGGTATGCCGGTATGGAACTGGTGCGCCTCTTGCTGCACCATCCTCGGCTCTCAAACACGCCGCCGGTGCTGGCGGGCAGGCTGGAAGCAGGACAGGCAGGCGTGCCGCTCACGGCGATGCACCCGCAGTTGATGGACAACAATGGGTCCGCCGCTTTGAGAGTTGAGCCCTTCTCGTGGGATCTGCTGAAGCACCGCGCCGTCGATGTGGTCTTCCTTGCCACTCCTCATGAACAGTCGCGAACCTGGGCCGCCGAAGCACTCGATCACCAGCTTCGCGTCATTGACTTGAGCGGCGCCTGGCGCCTGAACGATCCCAATAACCGCGCCGTCTACAAGTTTGAGGATGAGGGTTCGCCGACCGCAGTGAAGGTCCAACACAAGAGTGTTTACGGAATGCCGGAGCTGCATCGGGAAGAAGTTCGAAGCGCGGCGCTGGTGGCCAATCCGGGATGCTATGCGACTTCAATCATTCTGGCCGTGAAGCCGCTGGTCGAAAAGGCGTGGCTCGATCTGGATCGCGGCATCGTAAGCGATTCCAAGTCTGGGGTATCGGGAGCCGGCAAGGCGCCGAGCGCGAAGACTCACTTCATGTACGCCGCCGACAACTTGTCTGCCTATGGCGTCTTCAGCCACCGGCATACGGGCGAGTTACTGGAGCAGCTCGGATTGGTGGAGGAGCAGATCGTCTTCACTCCTCACCTGCTGCCGATCCCCCGCGGGATTTTGTCGACCGTGTATGTCTGGTTCAAGGAGCCGCGCCAGCCGAGCGAGGTTGAACGCTGTTTTCGCGAATTCTATGCGGACAGCCCGATGGTGCGGATCTTTGCCAGCCCGCAGTTGCCGCAGATTCAATACTCGGTAAACACCAACTACTGCGATATCGGCTTCCAACTCGCGGCAGACGGACGGCGATGTGTGATCGTGTCTTGCCTCGATAACCTGCTGAAGGGCGCCGCGGGACAGGCGGTGCAAAATTTGAATTTGATGTGTGGATGGAATGAAGCGGAGGGGTTGACATGAAGTACGTCGTGAAGCTCGGAGGAGCGGCCCTCGAAAATCCGGAACTGCTGCACCAGTGCGCACAGGCGGTTGCCGTGTTGGCCAAGTCCGGGAACCAGGTGGCGCTGGTCCACGGCGGCGGCGTGCAGTTGACGCGAACCCTTAAAGCATTGGGAAAGAGCAGCGAATTCATCGCGGGGCTGCGCGTGACCGATGCAGAGACGCGCGATACGGCGTTGATGGTGCTCGCAGGCCAGGTGAACAAACTGCTGGTTGCCTCTCTGGGAGCGCACGGACAGCCCGCCGTCGGATTGTCGGGCGGTGATGGCCTGGTGTTTCGCGCGCGCAAGAAGCGCACTGCGCCGGACCTTGGCTTTGTCGGCGAGATTGTGTCGTCCGATCCGCGCTGGCTCGACGCGATCTGGAACATGGGTTCTGTCCCGGTCCTGTCGAGCATGGCGCTGGGTTTCGACGGGCAGTACTACAACATCAACGCGGATGAGATGGCAGCGGCCTGTGCGATGTGCTGCGATGCAGATGCGCTGGTGTTCCTCACGGATGTGCCCGGGGTTCTGGGCGCGAATGGCGACGTGTTGCGCTGGTTGACCGTGGACCAGATCGCAACGATGACTCGCGATTCGGTGATCAGCGGCGGCATGTTGCCCAAGCTGGGTGCGTGTCGCGAGGCGCTGCTGCACGGCGTAAGACGCGTACGTATCTTGCCGGCTGAGATGGCTGCGGTTCTGCCGGACCTTTGCAGTTCGCGAGTAGCTCACGGAACCGAGGTGATGGTGGCATGAAGCTGGATTCGATTCAGGCAGCAGAAGCGAAACTGCTGCTGCAGACCTATGAACGAAACCCCATCCTCTTTGTTGGAGGACAGGGCGTCTTCCTCGAAGACGAAAAGGGAGAGAAGTATCTCGACCTGCTCAGCGGTATCGGGGTGAACGCGCTCGGTTATGGACATCCCGTGATTGAGAACGCGATTGCGGCGCAGAGCAAGAAGCTGCTGCACACATCGAACCTCTTCTATCACGAAGGCCAGGCGGAGCTCGCGTTGCGATTGACGGAGCAGACGGGGATGGACCGCGTCTTCTTCTGCAACAGCGGCACCGAAGCGTGGGAGGCGGCGATGAAGCTAGCCCGTGCACATGCGGGCGTGCTCCGCAGCGAGGGTCAGACGATCGGCACCAGGTTCCTGGCGCTTGAAAATAGCTTTCACGGCCGCACCTTCGGCTCCGTTTCAACAACGCACAAGGAGAAGTACCGTGAGCCGTTTGCTCCGGTCGTGCCCGGCGTCGAGTTCGTGCGCTTCAACGATATCGCTGACCTGAAAGCCAAGTTTTCGTCTGACGTATGTGCGGTCTTAGTCGAAGCCGTGCAAGGTGAAGGCGGCATCCGCCCTGTGTCGCAGAAGTTTCTGGTAGCGGCACGCGAGCTTACTGAATCCACCGGCGCCTTACTCATTGCCGACGAGATTCAATCCGGCATTGGCCGCACCGGTGAGTGGTGCGCGTATCAGCACTACGGCATCGAGCCGGACGTGACTACGCTGGCCAAGCCCATTGCTGGAGGCCTTCCGCTTGGAGCCATGCTCTGCACTGAAGAGGCCGCGCGTGCGATCCATCCCGGCATGCATGGCACCACGTTCGGCGGCGGTCCTCTGGCTTGCGCCGTGTCGATCGCAGTGCTCGATTACCTGCAAGACGCAAACATGCTGGCGCACATCCGCGAAGTTGGAGACTACTTCCTCGACGGGTTAGGGCACTTGCAGCAAAAGCACGAAGCGATCGTCGACGTGCGTGGCCTGGGACTGATGCTGGCAGCAGAAGTGAACTCCGCCGAATTGGCTAACGTGGTCCTCGCCGAAATGATGAAGCGTCGGATTCTGATCAATCGCACCAGCGAAACCGTGCTGCGCTTTCTGCCGCCGTACATTCTCGGCAAAGAGCACGTAGACACAACCATGGCAGCGCTCGACGAAATTCTGACCGAGCAGGCGGGCCTCGCTGCGGAGAAGAGTCCCGCATTGAGCTCCAGCAAGGGAGGCAAATAAGTGGCGAGCGAAGCAACTGTAATTGACAAGCAGCATTCGAGGCCCGCCGGGGATGATCTGAACGGCGCGATCGATAACCTCGCGGGCCGTGATCTCTGTTCGATCGCCGACCTTACTCCGGCCGAGACCGCAGCGATCCTGTCGCTCGGTCACGCAGTCAAAGCGCGCCCGTCGAGCTATCGCTGGGCGCTCGATGCGAAGCAATTGGTCATGTTCTTTGAGAAGGCATCGCTGCGCACGCGCCTGACCTTTGAAGCTGCCATTCATACCACCGGTGGCAATGCCATGTTCGTCGACCAGACGCAATCCCCTCTGGGCGAACGCGAATCGCTCGCCGACGTTGCGCGCAACCTGGAACGTTGGGTGAGCGCGATTGTGCTGCGCACCTATTCGCACGAAACCATCACCGAGATGGCGCAGTACGCGAATGTGCCGGTGATTAACGCACTGAGCGATCTGGAACATCCCTGTCAGGCGCTCGCCGATTTCATGACTCTGGAAGAACGCTTTGGCAGCGTGCGCGGGCTGCGGTTTGTGTATGTAGGTGACGGCAACAATGTCTGCCATTCGCTCATGCTCACAGCCGCACAACTCGGAGCCCACTGCGTGATCGCCACACCGAAGAGCTATCGTCCCCGGCCCGAGATTGCCGCGAGAGCTCTGGAGATTGCCGGCACCACCGGCGGCACCCTGGATCTGGTGACGGACGTACGGGCGGCCGTGGACCGCGCGGATGCAGTCTACACCGACGTGTGCACCAGCATGGGCTCAGAACACGAGGCCACCAAGCGGGCGCCCATCTTCGCTCCCTACCAGGTGAATGAAGGACTGATGTCGCTGGCCGCGCCGCATGCGGTCTTCATGCATTGCCTGCCGGCGCATCGCAATGCCGAGGTGACGGACGCAGTGCTGGACGGTCCGCAGTCCATTGTCTTTGACCAGGCAGAAAATCGCATGCACGCGCAGAAGGCGCTTCTGCTCCTGCTCATCCCCGGCGCATCGCGTCCGCAAACCACAACCGATGCTGATTCGCTCGGCAGCAGCTCGCAAGCCTCTATTCCTGCATTTTCCTGAAGGAGTTTCTAATGTCAAAGAAAGTTGTTCTCGCCTACTCTGGCGGTTTGGATACCTCGATTATCATTCCGTGGCTCAACGAAAACTACGGGATGGATGTGATTGCCATGGTGGCCGATGTGGGTCAAGGCGAAGACCTGGATGCAGTGGTCGCGAAGGCCTACGACACGGGCGCGAAGAAAGTAGTGGTCCGCGATTTGCGCGATGAGTTTGCCCGCGACTTTGTCTTTCCCACGGTGAAGGCCGGCGCTATCTATGAACATAAGTACCTGCTGGGCACATCGATTGCACGGCCCGTGATCGCCAAGCATCAGGTCGAAGTCGCGCTCGAAGAGGGCGCCGAAGCCGTCGCCCATGGCTGCACCGGAAAGGGCAACGACCAGGTTCGTTTCGAACACGCGTACCAGGCCCTCGCGCCGGAGTTGAAGGTGATCGCTCCGTGGCGCGAGTGGAACCTGAAGTCCCGCGAAGACTGCCTCGACTACGCCGAGGCGCATGGGATTCCTGTGGCTGCGAGCCGCGAGAAAATTCATTCGCGCGATCGCAACCTCTGGCATGTGAGCCACGAAGGCGGCGAACTGGAGGACGCTGCCAACGCGCCTCTGGACACGACATGGACCTGGACCAAGAGCCCGAAGGAAGCACCCGATCGCGAAGAGGTGGTTACCATCGGCTTCGTCAAGGGCGTGCCCGTATCGGTCGACGGCATGCCGCTCGAGCCGGTTCAGCTGATCGAACTGCTCAATGAAATCGGCGCGCGTAACGGCGTCGGACGGATCGACCTGGTGGAGAACCGGTTTGTGGGGATGAAGTCCCGCGGCTGTTACGAAACCCCCGGAGGCACCCTCATCACTACCGCCCACCGCGAAATCGAGGCCTTGACGCTGGATCGCGAAGTGGCTCACTACAAGCAGCACGTCTCGCTGCGTTATGCGGAGCTGGTGTACTTCGGACTGTGGTTTACGCCGTTGCGCGAGTCGCTCGATGCCTTCGTCGAGAATACGCAGCAGTATGCAACAGGAACGGTAACGCTTTCGCTCTACAAGGGCAACGTAAGCGTGGTCGGGCGTTCGAGCGAATACTCCTTATACTCGAATGAACTGTCGTCCTTCACCATGGGCGAAACCTACGATCAAAAGGACGCAAAAGGCTTCATTCAGATCCTGGGCCTGCCTGCGCGAACCCGCGCCCGGCTGCTCAGCCTGAAGAAAGAGGCCGTGAAGTGAAGATGTGGTCTGGCCGCTTTCGCGAGCCACTGGACCGCGGATTCGAAACGTGGCAACGCTCCTTCCGCTTTGACTGGCAGCTGCTTCCCCAGGAAGTAGCTGCCAGCAAAGCTCATGCCGAGGCTCTCTCGGCGGCCGGAATTCTCACGTCGCAGGAACTGGCACAGATTCGCACCGCACTGTCTGCGATCGAGCTGCGCTTTGCTTCGGCTGAAGGGCCCGCCTGGATGCAGGCCGACAACGACGCTGAAGATATTCATCACTTCGTCGAACGCGCTCTGACCGAACAGATCGGAACGCTCGCACTTAAGCTTCACACCGGCCGCAGCCGCAACGAACAGATCGCGACCGATTTGCGACTCTACGTTCGCGCATCCATCGAGGAACTGGTCGAGCTAATTCAAAGTTGGGGGCTCGCGCTTGTGGGGCAAGCGCGTTCAGCGGGGAATGCGCCGATGCCTGCGTACACTCATCTGCAACGAGCAGAGCCCGTGCTGGTGGCGCACTGGCTGCTGGCCTATGTGGAGATGCTGCTGCGCGATGCGTCGCGACTGCGCGACTGCAGTGCGCGGTTGAATGTCTGCCCGCTGGGCTCAGGCGCAGTGGCTGGCGCAACCCTCAAGCTCGACCGGTCGATTGCCTCTGATGCGCTGGAGTTCGATGCGCCGACTTCAAACAGCATGGATGCAACCAGCGACCGCGATTTCGTTCTCGAATACCTGAACGCCCTTACGCTGCTCGCTCTGCATGCCAGCCGATTCGCGGAAGAGATCACGCTTTTCGCGACGGCGGAGTTTGGCTTTGTCGATCTGCCTGAGGCGTTTTCCACCGGGTCGAGCGCCATGCCGCAGAAGAAGAATCCCGACCTCACAGAACTCGTTCGCGGCAAAGTTGGCCGCATCAGCGGCGCCGCCCAGACGGTCACGCTGCTGCTCAAAGGCCTGCCCCTGGCGTACAACAAGGATCTGCAGGAGACCCAGGAGCCCGTGTTCGCGGCAACGGCCCAGGCACAGACGATGGTCGCGTTGCTGGCGAAGTTCACCGCCGCGCTTCGCTTCAGGCACGAGCGAATGCGTGCCGCATGTGACCAGGGCTTTCTAAATGCAATGGCTGCGGCGACGTATCTGGTATACAAAGGAATACCCTTCCGCACCGCACACGAAAAGATCGGGCAGGCAGTTCGCTATTGCCTAGAAAAAGGCTGCGAGTTGGGCGACTTGACCATGGATGAACTGAAACAATTCGGACCGGAGTTTGAGCCGGACTTCTTCGCCAGCATCACGCTGCAGGCGACCCTTGATTGCCACGATGTCGTTGGGGGCACCGCAACGCATCGCGTGCGCGAAGCTCTCAGTGCAGCGGAAACACGGCTGGCTGCACTGCTCCCGGGAGGTGTTCATGCTGGTGCGTAAAGCCCGCCTCCAGGACGCGAGCGACGTCTTCACGCTGGTCAACAGCCTCTCCGGCGATGGAACGCTTCTGAAGCGCGCCTTCGCTGAAATCTGCGAGAACATCCGCGATTTCACCATCGTCGAATCCGCCGAAGGAGAGTTCCTCGGCTGCGGCGCGCTGCACCTCTATGGGCCGCATCTGGCTGAGGTTCGGTCCATCGTGGTGCGGCCTGAGGTGAAAGGTGAAGGCGCAGGCGGAACGCTGCTGCAGGCGCTAATGGACGAAGCGGAAGAGCACGGCATTCAGAGTGTGTGCCTGTTCACGCGCATTCCTGAGTTCTTTTCCCGCCACGGTTTTCGCGAGGTGGAAGATCGGGCCGCTCTGCCGGACAAGATCTACAAGGACTGCCAGAACTGCCCGCGCCTCTACAAGTGCGACGAAATCGCAATGGTCAAAGGAGCTTTGCCGAAGACCTCGATCCTCGGACCGCGGCTCATGGCGGAGCAACTGGTTCGGCTTACGGGCTGATCGCAGACACGAACATGTAACCGTAGCGATATCTTAACGCGCGGCCAACACGCGGCTTCCCTCTTGCGCTGTCTTCCTTCGCTTTGCCAGCCAATCCATCCACGCGTCAAGACCGTGAGGTACGGTCGAGGAGGCACGCACGATCTGCATCCCGGGGTGAATCATGCGCGCGTTCGCTTCGGCCAGCTCGGGATCAAACGGCACATACGGCAAGAGGTCAATCTTGGTCAGGATGAAGAGGTCGGACTTGAAGAAGATGGACGGGTACTTCAAAGGCTTGTCCTCCCCCTCTGTCACACTCAACAGCACAATCTTCGCAGCTTCGCCCAGGTCATAGCTGGAAGGACAGACCAGGTTGCCGACGTTTTCGATGAAGAGTAGATCGAGATCCTCCAGGTTCCAATCGGCTAAATGGTTTTCGATCATCCTGCCGTCGAGGTGGCAGGTGCCGCCGGTCGTAATCTGCTTCACTGGAAAGCCGAAGCGTGCCAACCGCCGCGCATCGTTATCGGTTTGAATATCTCCCGTTAGTACGGCCACCCGCGTCCCCGGATCGAGACTTTCGAGCGTGCGCTCCAGCAGCGCTGTCTTTCCCGAACCGGGCGAACTGATCAAGTTCAGGCAAAGCACTCCGTGCGCCTCGAACCGCTCGCGCAGCCGCTCTGCGATGACTTGGTTTTCATTCAGCACTTTTGATTTGAGCGCAACCCGTTCCGTCATCTTCCAACTCCAGAAAATCGAAATCCAGTTCGTCCCCGCCTTTCGCGTCCGTCAGGTCGCTCGAGCAGGAAGGGCAAGTCGTCTGATAATTCACTACCGCGAATTCGTGACCGCAGGAGATGCAAACTCGGCGCGCGGGATGCGTGGTGATCTTCAGCTTGACCGCCTCCCACGCGGTGCCACGTGTGACCGATTCGAAGCAGAACGTGAGAGACTCGGAATCCACCGCCGCCATCTCACCCACGCGCAACCCGATCTTCACTAGCCGCTTTCCCGGGTGCAGCTTCAGTTCTTCGGTGACGGCGCTCAGGATCGATTCGGCAATGGAGAGTTCATGCATGGCTTCGCTCAGCAAATGCGCGGGAGTTGATCGCCCGCGAGCATGTCTACGATGCGCGACGTTCCGAGCGAGGTGCGCATGGTGACCATGCCCGCATGGGCCGCGCACACCACACCTACATCCACTGCGTTCCTGCCGTACTCGTTGGCGCACATCGCTGCAAGCGTGGCGTCGACTTCCCCTGCGGGAACAATCGCAATCAGCTTACCCTCGTTGGCGACGTACAGAGGATCGAGCCCAAAGAGTTCGCAGGCGCCGCGGACGGTATCGCTCACCGGAACGCGCTCTTCAACAATCTCCATCCCGGTGTGAGAACTCTGTGCAATCTCGTTGAGTGCACTCGACAGCCCCCCACGCGTCAGATCGCGCATGCAGCGCAGGTTAGGCGCGGCTTTCACGATGGCAGCCGCGAGCGTATTGAGTGGCGCTGCGTCGCTCTGCAGTTCGCCGGCAAGTTCCAGTCCTTCTCGTTGAGAGAGGATAGTGATGCCGTGATCGCCTAACGTTCCGCTCAGCAGAATGTGGTCGCCTGGAGTCGCGAGCGAACCCGATAGCTGGCGATTAGCAGGGAGCAGGCCGATGCCGGAAGTATTGATAAACAGCTGGTCTCCGCTTCCCTTCTCAACCACCTTGGTATCTCCGGTAACGATGCTGACGCCGACTCGTCTCGCTGCCGCGCCCATGGCATCCACAACGCGCCGCAGCGTTTCAAGCGGCAGACCTTCTTCCAGGATGAACGAGGCACTGAGGAACTTAGGCTCAGCTCCGCCCACGGCAAGATCGTTCACGGTGCCGTAGATGGCCAGTTCGCCGATGTTTCCGCCCGGGAAGAAGAGCGGCTTCACCACAAACGAGTCTGTCGTGAAGGCGATCCGGCTTCCGCCCAGTTCCAGAGCCGCCTGGTCGTCAAGCCGATTCAATTCCGCGCTTCCAAACGCCGGCAGAAAGATCGTGCGCATCAGTTCGGCGGACAATTTGCCGCCGCTGCCGTGGCCGAGAAGAACCTGTTGATTGGCTGCCAACGGCAAAGGACACGCAAGCACCGGGGACACTGCGCCTGCCATTACACGCCTCCTATCGAAACAAGTGCCGGCTGATCGTGCCGGCGGTAGTGATAGTACGCGGCGCAGGCGCCCTCAGCAGACACCATCGGCGCGCCCAGCGGAGACTCCGGCGTGCAGCGGGATCCAAAGGCCGGACAGTCCATCGGGCGCTTGAGCCCCTGCAAGATCTGCGCGCTGATGCACTCGGCTGGTTCTTCCGCCACCACATCCGCGAGATCGAAGCGCGCTTCCGAATCAAATTCCCGGTAAGCGTCGCGAATTCGCAAGCCGCTCTGCGGGACAGGGCCGAGCCCTCGCCACTTGCGATCGCAGACTTCAAAGATCTCTTCGACCAACATCTGGGCTCGAGCGTTGCCCTCGGCCTTCACTACGCGCGTGTATTGATTCTCAAGCTCGGCGCGCCCATCCTCCAGTTGTTGCGTTAGCATCCCGATCGCTTCGAGCAGATCGACCGGCTCAAACCCACCAATCACGATGGGAATATGAAAGTCTCGTGCGAGCGTCTCGTACTGTTCCGACCCTACGATAGTGCAGACGTGGCCCGGAGCAATAAGCCCCTGAACCCGATTCAATGGAGAAGAGAGCAACAGGCCGACCGCGGGCGGAACCAGGACATGTGAGGCCAGCAGGCTGAAGTTTTTGATCTGCATTTGCTTCGCCTGCCATACCGCCGCGGCATTGGGGGGAGCCGTAGTTTCGAAGCCGATCCCGAAGAACACCACCTGCTTGGTTGGATTTTCTTTGGCAATCTTCAGGGCCTCGAGCGGCGAATAGGCCATTCTCACGTCGCCGCCGCGCGCCTTCACATGCAGCAGATCGGTTTCGGACCCGGGAACGCGCAGCATGTCACCATAGGAAACCAGGATGACGTCCGGCCGCTCTCCCAGACGCACCGCCTTATCGATGGTTTCGAGCGGAGTCACGCAAACCGGACATCCGGGGCCATGCACCATTTGCATCTGGGCGGGCAAAAGTTCGTCGATCCCATACCGTACAAGGGTGTGCGTCTGCCCACCGCAGACTTCCATCAGAACCCAGGGCCGGGTGGCGATTCGCTCCAGCTTGGCGACCAGCGCTTTCGAGACGCGTCCATTCCGATATTCGTCAATGTATTTCATCGGCTCTCCGGAATGGCTTCGGGAGCCAGGGTCGTCTCAGCGGCTACTGTTGTGGCCGGCTCCGAACCCACTCCCATCGCGTTCAATTCTTCTTCCAGCAGTCCGCTTTGCTCCAGGTACTCGTAGGACTTCTTCGCTTCGTCCTCATCCAGCCTGCTGATGGCGAATCCCACGTGGATCAGCACGTAGTCGCCAACCTCCGCCTCCGGCAGGAAGTCGAGACAGGCGTCCCTGAGTATGCCTCCGAATTGGACGCGACCGGTCAACATGCCCGCCGATTCCGTCTTCGAGATCAACTTGCCGGGTATGGCTAAACACATCCGAATATCCTGCCTTCCTGGAGCCAATCTGCCGCCGCATCGAACCGATCGGGATAGCCGTGCGCCGACCCAGGACCGCAGTCTAGCCATTCGGCCGCTCGAAGACAGTGATGTGCATCACTCAAAATCAGGCTCAGGTCTGGTTTGGCTCACGAACCTGAGATCCTCGCCGGATTAGCACAGCCGAGCACGCGAACCGTACAATATGAAGACTCGCGAGCCTTTAGGATCCGGGGAGTTACCCGGTCTGGCATTAGCGGTTCGGGTTTGAGCGCAGACGAAACGACATGACTTGGAAGCTTGAATTAGCGCTCGTCTCCTGCGCCCTGCTGGGTCTTCGCCACGGGTTTGATTACGATCACCTCGCTGCCATCTCAGACATCACGGCAGTACAGCGCTCCTGGCGACAGGGCATGCGCCTCGGCATCACCTATGCGCTGGGCCATGCACTGACCGTTGTGGCCCTGGGAGCGGCGGTGATCATGCTGCACATCCCCTTGCCGGCGCGCCTGGACGCCTGGACGGAGCGGCTCATTGGCGCCACGCTGATTGTGCTCGGCATCGGCGTGTTGGGCAGCCTGCTGCGACAGCCGCACGCGCATACGGCGATTCAGAGCCGGCTCGCGATTCTGATCGGTGCGCTCAACTGGGCCTGGTGGCGGCTACGCAAGATCTTCCGCCCCGACACCCCCAAACCAGACCGGTTCGCGTGGAACTACACGGGCGGTTCTGTCTTCGGTATCGGTGTGCTGCACGGCCTTGGCGCAGAGACTCCCAGCCAGCTGATGCTGTTTCTGCTGACGGCGAGCCTGGGCGGGACGACGCGAGGATTCTTAGGGCTGGCCGCATTTGCCCTTGGCCTGGTGGTCATGAATACGTTGATGACTGCCTCGATCGGCGGCATCTTCGGGGCGAGTTCTCACCGGCCGCACCTGTGCCGTTGGATTGCGGTCGCCGGCGCTGTCTACAGCTTCATCATTGGCATCATCTTCCTGCTTGGTGACTCAGCCAAACTGCCGCCGCTCGGCAGCTAACGCCTGCTGCACCAGCATTCCCGAAACGCGTCACAAATTGGGTGTCCGCAGGGACTCGCGCCTCTATTCTCTGGAACTTTCCAGCCGAGGCATTCGTATTCGGCACAATGCGACGCCTCGGCCCCGTTCTCGGACTCTTCTTTCTCGCGCCCTTCATTGCCGAATATCTGCTCGGAGACCTGCCTCTTCAACTGCTTCCGGCTATGGTCGTTCTCGCGCCATTCTATGGAGGCGGCGCTCTGCTGGTTCGCGAGATAGTTCGGCGAAAACACCGCGGCTGGGTCAGCCTACTGGTGCTGGCGCTCGCGTTTGGCATCTTCGAAGAGGCGTTCACCACGCAGACGCTCTTCAACCCGAACTACCTCGGCATGAACTTGAACCTGCTGCAACCTGCCTACATCGCTGCGTGGGGCATCGGCGGCTGGTGGACCGTATTTGTGCTGACGTTGCATACGGTGTGGAGTATTTCGACGCCAGTGCTGCTGGCGGAAGCTCTCTGGCCGGAGCGCGCCTCGGAGCCTTGGCTGGGCAAGGTTGGCATCGTGGTAGCGGGATTGCTCTTCGCTCTGGGCGCGGTCGCGTTCACTCTCATGTCTTACAAGCGCGATCATTTCGTGGCCTCGAAGACGCAGTTCCTGGTCTCAGCGCTGGCCTGTGTGCTGACTATCGTGATGGCACTGCGAGTTCCAAAACCGAGCGCCGCCCGCGAACCAGGTCCGGTTCCTGCTGCGTGGATGGTCGGGCTCGGTTCGCTGATCGTCTGCTCCGCCTTCAAGGTGGTGCCAAATCGTTGGGGGTGGGGAGCAGTAGGCGTGTATTTCCTGCTGTTCCTCGTCGCGGCCGCAGCGGTTTCCGTCTGCTCACGGCGGTCGGACTGGGGGGCACCACATCGGCTGGCACTAGCCGCGGGTGCGACTCTCGCCTACGCGTGGCACTCCTTCCTGGAGCCGCCTCTAGTGGGTGGAAAGGGCCCGAGCCCGTTCGTGAGCCACGTGGTGTTTGCATTGACAGCCGTGGCTCTTCTCGGGCTCGCGGTGGCCCGCATCAGCCCGGTACGTCGACCACTGGCGGTTTCCTCACACTGATCCTGAACAGGCCGGATCGGCCTTGCGCGCTCCGCGTGGTTCCGTCCTCCACGCTTCGGACTGGACCTCAGGCTATGCGGGTTTTGAAACCTGCGGCATAACTTTCCCGACACTGCCCGTTCATTTGTTCTCAATAGCCCGTTCCACGGTGATCACCGTCACCGACCGCCGTGCCGTCACGGCTGTACAAAAAAAGTGCAGCGCAGTGACTTCAGGTGGACCAGGAAAGCCGGCCCTCCGAGCCAGGCGATCGAGAGCGAAACCTCGAGGCGTGGCGACCGGGAGTGTGGCACCTGTCTGCACGGAGTTCGCCAGCAGGAGGAACAGTGCAAGCTTATCCAATGCCCCCGCTACCATCTGACGACAAACGATGGAAGATCGTAAATGGGACCATGCGCCGTCATGGATTTACCCGTCACGCCCTGATTGAAACCCTGCATACCGTTCAGTCCTCTTTTGGCTTTCTGGATGACGTGGCGATCCGCTTCGTGGCCAAGTCCCTGCACGTGCCGCTGAGCCAGGCCTACGGGGTGGTGACGTTCTACCACCACTTCAGCCTGAAGCCGCCCGGGAAACACACCTGCACGGTCTGCACCGGCACCGCCTGCTACATCAAAGGCGCCGATAAGCTGGTTGCCGATGCGGAGAAGCACCTGCACATCAAGTCAGGCGAGACCACGCCCGACGGAAACATCTCGTTGATGACCGCCCGCTGCGTGGGAGCCTGCGGCCGGGCACCCGTGATGCTGGAAGACGGAGAACTGGTCGGGATGGCCGATTCCGCCAAACTGCTGGCGCAATTTGAAAGGTGGACCAGCCAATGAATGTCGAGGAACTTCAGCAGATCGTCGATGCCGTCCAGCAGGAACACGACAAGTACGACTACGAAGTGAACGTCTGCATGGGCACGGGTTGCATGTCACAGCACAGCGACCAGGTGAAAGATGCGCTGGCCAAGGAAGCGGCCGCATCGGGCAAGCGTTGCCATGTGCGGCGCACGGGCTGCATGGGACTGTGTGCGGCTGGTCCGCTGGTGCTGGTCGAACCGACCGAGACCCGCTACGGGCATGTGCAGGTAGCCGACGCAAAAGACGTAATCTCCAGCCTGGGCGAGGCCCCGGTTGAGCGGCTCGAGACTCACCTGGAACATTACTTCGAAGGCCAGCAGCATATTGTGCTGGAAAACTCCGGCCACATCGATCCGGAGAAGATCGACGAATACATCGGGCGCGAAGGCTATGCGGCGCTGATGAAGGCGCTGACCGAGATGAACCCGCAGAGCGTAGTCGAGCAGATCGCCAAGAGCGGACTGCGCGGGCGCGGCGGCGGCGGATATCCGACAGGCTTGAAATGGGGAACAGTGGCCAAGGCGACCGGAGCGATCAAGTACGTGATCTGCAACGGGGACGAGGGTGACCCCGGCGCGTTCATGGATCGCAGCGTGCTCGAGAGCGATCCGCAGCGCGTGATTGAAGGCATGGCGATAGCCGCATTCGCGGTAGGCGCGAGCAAAGGCTACATGTATGTCCGGGCGGAGTATCCGCTGGCTATCAATCGCCTCACCGCAGCCCTGAGAGAAGCCCGGAGGCGCGGCTTCCTCGGCAACAACATCTGCGGCACGACCTTCAACTTCGACATCGAGATCCGGCTGGGAGCGGGAGCCTTCGTTTGCGGAGAAGAGACTGCATTGATTGCCTCGATCGAAGGCCTGCGCGGCACACCGCGGCCACGGCCACCTTATCCGGCGGTCTCGGGGCTGTGGAAGATGCCGACGCTGATCAACAATGTAGAGACGTTCGCAAACGTGGCTTCGATTATCCGCAACGGCGCGGAGTGGTTCTCCGGCATGGGAACTGCACGCAGCAAAGGCACCAAGGTCTTCGCGCTCACCGGCAAGATCACCAACACTGGCCTGGTTGAGGTTCCCATGGGCATGACGCTCCGGGAGATCATCTTCGGCATCGGCGGCGGCGTTCCAGACGGCCACACGTTCAAGGCGGTGCAGACCGGCGGACCCTCGGGCGGCTGCATCCCCGAAGAACATCTCGACTTGAGCATCAGCTACGATTCGCTGATCGGCGCCGGTTCGATGATGGGCTCGGGCGGCATGATTGTCATGGACGACACCTCGTGCATGGTCAATGTCGCGCGATTCTTTGTCGAGTTCTGCATGACGGAATCCTGCGGCAAGTGCATTCCCTGCCGCGCAGGAACGGCGCAGATGTTCACGTTGCTGACCAAGATCTGCAATGGCGAGGGAACGCACGCGGACCTCGACCTGCTGATCGACTTGTGCGACGTCATCAAGAACACCAGCCTCTGCGGCCTGGGTCAGACCGCACCGAATCCGGTCTTGAGTACCCTGCGCTACTTCAAAAACGAGTACATGGAACATATCGACAACAAGAACTGCCCAGCAGGGGTCTGCGGGTGCGGGACTCGTATTCCGGAACAAGTCGAGGTGGAAGCATGAGCACCGCAGTGGATGTAAAAACTCTGACCATCGATGGAAAACCCGTGAGCGCTCGCGCGGACCAGACGGTCCTCGAGGTCGCCCGCGAAAACAACATCTTCATCCCCACGCTTTGCCAACTGGAAGGGCTCTCCGATGTGGGCGCCTGCCGCCTGTGCCTGGTCGAAGTGAAAGGCTCACCCAAGCTGTTCCCGGCCTGCGTTCTCAAAGTGGAAGAGGGGATGGAAGTCTCCACCACTTCGGAGCGCTTGCTGCATTATCGTCAGACCATTTTGGAGATGCTCTTCGCCGAGCGTAACCACATCTGCTCTGTCTGCGTGGCCAACGGACATTGCGAGTTGCAGACGATGGCGCAGTCACAGGGGCTCACCCACGTTCGCCTGCCGTATCGCAACCCCAAGCTGGAAGTGGATGCCTCGCACGAGCGCTTTGTCGTGGACCACAACCGCTGCATTCTATGCACGCGGTGCGTGCGAGTCTGCGCGGAGATTGAGGGCGCACACGTTTGGGACGTAATGGGCCGCGGAATCGATTCCAAAGTGATCACCGATCTTAACGATCCCTGGGGGGACTCCAGCTGTACTCGCTGCGGCAAGTGCGTTCAGGTGTGCCCGACCGGCGCGCTCTTCGACAAGAGCAAGCTGGGATCCGATCATCCGAAGTACCCGGAATTTCTGCCATATCTCAACATGATGCGAGAGGGACAATGAGCAAAGTCAAATTAGCAACGGTGTGGCTCGACGGATGTTCAGGATGCCACATGTCCTTTCTCGACCTGGACGAACGGCTGTTGGAACTCAGCAGCCAGTTCGAGCTGGTCTATAGCCCGCTCGTGGACTTCAAAACCTACCCGGAAGCGGTCGATGTGGCGCTGGTGGAAGGCGCGATCAGCAGCGAAGAGGACGAGCACAAGATCTACCTGATTCGCGAGCGCACTCAGCTACTGGTGGCGATGGGCGACTGCGCGGTGGCTGGGAACGTGCCCTCGATGCGCAATCCGTTCGGGCCCGCAGCTATTCTCGAACGCGCCTATTTTGAGAACGCAGCGGCCCAGCAGCAGATACCCGGCATCATCGTGCCCAAACTGCTCGACAAGGTTCGCCCGGTGCACGAGTTCGTCAAGGTGGATGTCTTCCTGCCCGGGTGTCCGCCTTCGGCCGATACCTTCTATTCCTTACTGACCGATCTGCTCGCCGGCAGGACACCGGAAGTCGCAAGCCTAACCCGATTTGGCGCCTAGGAGAGTTCGATGTCTCAAACTATCGTGATTGATCCAGTTACACGGCTGGAAGGCCACGCCAAGATCACCCTCAAAACCAATGCGGAGGGAGAGGTCAGCGAAGCGTACTTCAGCGTGACCCAGGTTCGCGGCTTTGAGAAGTTCAGCCAGGGCCGGCCTTTCTACGAGATGCCGGGACTGATGGCGCGGATCTGCGGCATCTGCCCGGTGAGCCATCTCATCGCTTCGGCCAAGGCATGCGAAGCGATTATGTCAGTACAGATTCCGCCGACGGCTGCCAAACTTCGTCGCGCGCTGAACCTGGCCCAAACCATTCAGTCGCATGCTCTGAGCTTCTTCTATCTCTCCTCGCCAGACCTGTTGCTGGGCATGGACGCCGATCCAGCGGTCCGCAACATCTTCGGTGTGGTCGAGGCGAAACCCGAACTGGGCCGGGCCGGGGTGCAACTGCGCCGCTTTGGCCAGCACATGATCGAATTGCTCGGCCGGAAGCGAATTCATCCCGGATGGGTGGTTCCCGGCGGGGTCACCGAGCCGCTCGCTCCAGCGAAACGAGACGAGATCCTGAGCATGCTGCCCGAGAGCTTTGCCAACATCAAGCTCGCGCTCGAGTGGTACAAGCGGGTGGTAGAGAACTTCAAGCAGGAGGCGGATTGCTTCGCCAACTTCCCGAGCGCATTTTTGGGTATGGTAGGCGAGGATGAGGGCCTCGAGTTCACCGACGGCAAGCTGCGGCTGATTGACGCGGAGGGCAACACACTCATCGACGGGATGGAAGCGTCGCAGTTCGACAGCCACTTTGGCGAAGCGGTCGAACCCTTCACCTTCATGAAGTTCCCTTACTACAAGGCGCTTGGATATCCGCAGGGCTCCTATCGCGTGGGCCCGTTGGCGCGGCTCAACATTGCCAGCCACGCCGGCACGCCGCTGGCAGATGCGGAGATGAAGCAGTTCAAACAACTCGCCAGCGGTCCCGTGCTGGGCTCGTTCTACTTCCATCATGCGCGGCTCATCGACATTCTGTATGGACTGGAGACGATCGAGCGCATCCTCAACGAACCGGACATTCTCAGCACGCATGTGCGGGCTACTGCGGGCGTCAATCGTGAAGAGGGCTCCGGCATGGCGGAGGCGCCGCGAGGCACGCTCATGCACCACTACAAGGTGGACGAAAACGGCCAGATGCTGTGGGCCAACCTGGTGATCGCCACAGGGCAGAACAATCATGCGATGAACCGCGGGATCCTTCAGGTGGCGCAGCAGTACATCCACAACGACAAGCTCACTGATGGCATTTTGAACCGCGTCGAGGCGGTGATTCGCACCTTCGATCCTTGCCTCAGTTGTTCGACCCACGCCTTCGGCGAGATGCCGATGGTGGTGGAGCTTCTGTCCGAAGACGGTTCAAGGCTGGATGAAGTCCGGAGGCACTGATGGCCAGGGCACTTCTGCTGGCGTGCGGGAATACGCTGCGCGGCGATGACGGTGTGGGATGGTGGATCGGTGGGCAGGTCGAGCAGGACATCGCTCCTGCCGACCTGGAAGTCGTCCTCACGCAGCAGTTTCTGCCGGAGTTTGCCGACCCCATCAGTAAGGCCGAGATGGTCATCTTTGTCGATTGCTCGGCAGTCACGCAACCAGGAGCAGTTTCGGTATTTCCCGTGGAAGCGGCCGCCCAACTTCCCCGGATCCTGACACATCAACTAGACCCGGCTTCGTTGCTCAGAATGGCCGCGGACTACTACGGGCACATGCCGGGCACCGCCGTTGCGGTTACAGTTGGCGGGCACAGGTTCGGGCTGGCCGACGGACTGAGCGACGAAGTGCAGGCAGCAGTCCCGGCGGCGGTCGAAGCGGTGGAGCAGATCCTTTCGGCACTCCACCGGCAGCCTGCGTACTAGACGCGCTTGGCGCGCAAACTCGGCACGGTCATTGCCACCAGGCTCATCTAAAAGAGCGAAGGCCGGTTCGAACCGCCTAGCAGCGAGTTGTTCACGTTAGCGATGAAGTGTGTGCCTTCGCTCCCGCCGAAGCTGATCGCCAGAGAAACAACCGGCAGCCCGGCAGCGCGCAGGGTTAGCCCGGTGGTAAAGCTATGGGCGACGTGATCGAATCCGATATCGCCGCGGGTAAGGGCCACCTTGCCTTGGTCGGCTAGAAACATGAATCCTACCGGACCCCAGATGGAGTGCTCGAAGCTCTCTCGCAGGACCATCGCGTTGGGCGCGCGAAAGCGATAATCCTTATAGCTGCTGAGCCACGGGTTGCCGTTGATGTCCGATCCCCCGAGAGTCGGCTGAAAGTAGAACGGCACGGAGTTGCCGGAGGACGCAATGGACTCGGTCAGGAAAAACCGTATGCCTACCGAGCCCTCGCGGTTGTTTGAAGCCGAGGTGCACTTCGTAGCCCCGACTCCCACCGCGCATTCATCCGGACCATTGGTGTCTTTGGGACCATAAGAGCCGCTGGTGCGGTAAAGCGGTATGGTGTTCCCCAAATCCAGATTGAAGCGATGGAAGGAGTTGTGTGATCCGAGGAACTGCTGCGCCTGCGCCAGGTAATCGAGTTGCAGGCGATCGTTGAAGAGCACGGGCTTGAGACGCACGCCTTCACCGAGTTGCAGAAAGGACGGCTGGTGGCTGAGCCCAGGCGCGGTCACGTCATTGAATCGCTGCTCGATCGAGGGCGCCGATTCATGATGATTGCCGCGAATGGAGATGAAGCGGCCGTTGAGTTCTCCGAGCAGCGAAATGTTGAAAGACCGCTGCACCGGAAAGATAGCGCTCATACCGGTGATCGTCTGTTGCATGCTGAACACGGATTGCGCAGTCCGGGACGTGTTCTGTCCGAGGCCGTAGTAGTAGATCTTGTTCAGCGAAATGCCCTGCGAATAGAGATTGAAGACTGTGTAGGGATGGACGCTCAGGTTTGAGGATTTGGTCGTGCCACTGGTGTCGACGTGAATAGTCTCAATGGGCGTGTAGATCAGCTTCGCGTATCCACCGGCGCGCCATGAATCGTTCATTGAGGCCACCGCGTCAGCGTTCAAGCTGGTCCGCAACGTTTCCCCTGGAGTCCAATGACCGACGAACGCTCCTCCGGCCGCAAATCCATTCTGCGGTGCGATGCTGCCGACCGCGATGTGCAATGGGTGGTCTGTGAACAGCAGCTGGCCGCAACCCATCGCCGACTTAGCAGAGAACTGCCCGCAGCTCTTCTTGAAGCGCGCTCCCTCGCCCTTGAAATCGGCCTTGAGCTGGCTGTCCTGAGCCAAGGCGGACCCGCACGTCAGAAGCAGCAATCCATAAATCCAACGCATCGCAAACCTCCTCAACTTACTTTGGGCGAGGCCTTTTTGGCCTTCTTCTTACCGCGCGGATGCAGGAGCCTTGTTACACGAGCGATATACGCAGCCGCCTCGGCCTCTGTGTGGATATCAGCCGGCTTGACGCCTGAGAGCAGGTGTTTGGGGACGCGGCCCTTTTCGGCGTGGCGAACGTGTGAGAGCTGAGCCTTGATCAAGTCAGTGATGGGCCGGTTCTTGTTCATCGCCGATGCAGGCGGGTGTGGCACGTCGATGACGGTAACCTTCCCTGTTGGTGCCGGCTTCTTCGCTCGCGACGGGCGCTTCGGGCGCGATTTCGTATCTGCAGTTGTGACGTTTGTGCTGCTCATGGAAGCCCCCTTACCTCAGACGTTGAAGATCAGGCTGTCATCGCGCATGGTGGGCAGAGACAGCAGGTTAAGGAAGGTGGATGCCGCCTTCTCTCGTGGTGTGCGCTGATCGTAGGCGCCAATGAAGTATTCGGTTGCGGTGGCCGGGATCGAGGCATGTTCGTAGACCTCGTTAACGACCGTGCCCGCCTGCACCCAGGGCGAAATAAGAATGGCGGGGACTCGCACGCCAACACGATCGAAGTTGAAGGTGTAAGGCAACTCGGTCGCGGCCGGCCCGGCGGAGTAGCCATCGGGCGTACACGCGGGTGGAGGCACGTGGTCGTAGATACCGCCATGCTCGTCGTAGACAACCAGCAGGGCCGTGCTCTCCCACAACTTGGGATTCTGCCGAATGGCGTTATACACCGAGGCGATGAACAGCTCGCCTGCCTGGATGTTGTGATCAGGGTGCTGGTCGCAGGCCAGCACGGCGCCGTTGTCACCATCGTGATCGGTGTAATTGGGTTCTATGAAGGAATAATCCGGCAACTTGCCCGACTTACAGTCAGCAAGAAACTGATCGTAAGTGCCAAATAACTGGGGCTGATGCTGAAGCAGGTTCACAATCTCCATGGTCGAGCTGGCCTGATCGAAGTAGTACAGCTTCGCGGTGTGGCCCGCGTTCTCCAGTCGCTCATAGATGCTTTTGCCCTGGGGAAAGAAGACGTTCATCGCGACTTGCCCGAAGGACGTGCCGTAGTGAGCAAAGGCACGATTGCAGATCGTGGGTCCGGGGATCGCGGCAAACCACCGATTGAAGACGGCAAAATGCGTCGCCAGCGATGTAAGTACCGGCAGCTTCTCTTTGGGGAAGTAGTACATGATCTTCTTCGAGTGCGCCAGATCGTTGCGCTGGTCGTAGTAGCTCTTCACAAACCCCTGCATGTTCGGCACACGATTGGGATCTCCATTGAAGATCTGCTTATCGACCGCGGGAAAGTGATGGTCGGGATCCGGATCCAGCTGACTCTGGTACTCCGCTAACGGCTCGACAGGGACTGCATTCCCCTGTGTATCCGGGTTGCTCTCATTGCCGCTAACGCCGTCGATCTGCGGGTTATCGGCCTTCAACGATCCCAGCATGTGGTCGAAAGAGCGGTTCTCCATCATGAGCACGACGATGTGTCTGAGGGCATCAATTCCTGGGGGCATACTCGATACGCTTTCTGTCCCGCCGCGCCTTCTCGAAGGAATGAGAAACGCTTCTATCCACACGAGAGTCGGCTTACTTAGGCGGGCCCAAACATAAGATTCGAACGGCACTTAGCGACCCGGCACTTGGGAGGAGCGCTGTTTGTATGGCTCCTCAACAGAGTGCGAATTCGCGAACTATAGCATGGTGTAACTCGAGTTAAAACTGTTTCATCAGCTTCGGATGGTTTATAAGAGATGATCCTGATTGCGCCCGCGCGGCTTCGTTAAGGGGCAAGCGGCCTCCCGCTCACATGAAACGGATTGCCTGGCTCGTTCACTTATAGAGCAGAAATGACGAGGCATGCTCGAAGAATCGAGCTATACGGTATTTCTTGTTGTAAACTGGCTGCCGCCCGCAGCAGTACTTCCGGTCCGAGGTAAAAACCATGAGATTTCGCAATGCCTGTGTAGTTTGTCTCTATGCTGCACTCCCCACTCTGCTGTTCGCAGACTTCCAATATCAGGAGACGACCAAGATCACTGGCGGCTCCATCATGAGCATGATGAAACTGGCCGGCACCTTCAGCAAGCAAGCGCGCCAGGCCGGTGAGCCGATCGTCTCCGCTATCTATGTCAAGGGCAATCAGATGGTTCGAGTGAATCAGACTACGACGGAGATCATCGACCTCGACAAGGAAACTCTCACTGAGATCGACAACCAGAAACATCAGTACACCGTCACCACCTTTGAACAGATGAAGCAGCAGATCGAGCGAGCTTCCCGCGAGGCGCAGAAGAAGGCAAAGGAAGAGCCGGCGCCTGCCCCCACTGCGGATTCCTCTAAGCCTTCCGATACGCAGATGAGCTTCGAAACGCAGGTGCGGAACACCGGGGCCAAAAAGCAGGTCTCCGGCCTGGATGCCGACGAAGCGATACTCACGATGACGCTCAAGGCTACAGACAAGAAGAGCGGCGAGAGTGGCTCGATGGCCATTACCAACGACATGTGGATGGCTACCGAGATACCCGGCTATGAGGAAGTGCGCGATTTCGATCGCCGCTATGCCATCAAGATGGGAATGGTCCTGAGCGGTGCGATCAACCCGTCGATGCTGGCGGCGCAGCCGGGTGTTGGTCAGGGCATGGCGGATTTGGCGAAAGAGATGTCCAAGCTCAAGGGTGTTCCTGTCCAGCAAGTCACGCGCATCGGTTCCACGGCGGACGGAAAACCTCTGCCGGCGGCGTCTGAAGCACCGCTACCGCAGACGAACTCGCCTGCGATGCCTAGCGCCGGAGACGTGGCGCAGCAGACTGCGACGTCTGCGATCGCCAGCAAATTGGGTGGTCTAGGTTCGGCGTTCGGCGGCTTCGGCAGAAAAAAGAAGCAGGATCCCGCTCCCGACACTACCGCTCAAAATGATCAGGGCGGCCAAGGGAACGGGCAGGGGAACGCGCAAACGCCTGCGGCCGTGGTGCTGATCGAATCCAGTACGGAGTTGACCAGCTTTTCTTCCGGACACATCGATGCTTCGAGGTTCGAGGTTCCGGCGGGTTTCAAGCTTGTCGAGTCGCGGAACGATCGATAGCGAACGGAAGAGTTTCGGACCAGTCGGTGCGGACCCTAAATGCCCGAGAGCCGCATCGAATTTCTGTGTTGAGGTCATCCTCGCCAGCATAAAAAGCCACCACGACGTGTCGGGAGCCGTGGTGGCGAGTGGGTGGTAAAACTGCGCCGACTGTTTTTACTGAAGCGCTGGTCGGCGCAATGTGTAAGAACTCAAAGTTTTGATGTAATTGCCGCGTTCAAATGGCGACGTGTCGGGAACAGCGCGCCGGCTGAGACTGCCTCGCATCTGCCGGATGGATTCGTATTCGTGCTCTTCCATCCAATGCAGCAGATCGGTGTGAACTGTAGTCAGGTGCTCGATCCCATGCAGATGCAGCGCGGAGGTCATCATGGCCACCTGCGCCCCGGCCATAACGGCCTTCAGAACGTCGGTAGCGGTATGTACCCCGCCCGTGACGGCGAGATCCGCATTGATGTGGCTGTACAGAATCGCGACCCAGTGGAGTCTGAGCAGCAGTTCTTCTGACCGGCTGAACGACAGGCGCGGAACCACCTCGAGAGTCTCGATATCGAAGTCGGGCTGATAAAAGCGATTGAACACCACCAACGCTCCAGCCCCGGCCTCGTCCAATTGGCGGGCAAGGTACGGAAGACTCGTATAAGCAGGCGACAGCTTCACCGCGACCGGGATGCGGACGCTGCGTTTCACTGCATACACCAGGTCGATGATTCCCTTTTCCACTTCGGCGCTGGGGATGCGTGGGTCGGTGGCAAGCGAGTACGTGTTGAGTTCAATCGCATCCGCACCTGCTTGTTCTACATCTTTGGCGAACTGGACCCACCCGCCGGCAGTCGCACCATTGATACTCGCGAGAATCGGGATCGATACGCTTCCCTTCACTCGCACCAGGTGAGACAGATAACTCTCCTGGCCCGCGCGATAGTCGTCGAATTCGGGGAGATAGCTCAGCGATTCGGCAAACGATTCCGTGCCGCGCACCATGTCGTGATCCAGTGCCTGGCTCTCCAGGGCGAGTTGCTCCTCAAAGAGCGAACAGAGCACCACGGCGCCTGCGCCACAATCCTCCATTCGCCGAACATTACGGATCGACTCCGACAGCGGTGTGGAGGAGACCATGATGGGACTTTTCAGCTTAAGACCAAGATATTCTGTCGTCAGGTCAATCATTATTCCTGTCCTCCTTTGCTGAGAGCGACGACTTCCGCCGCTTTCTCAGGTGGCGCGATGCCGGGCGATTCGCTGCGGCCTGCCATCGCGGCGCGGCCCGAGTAGACTCTCCACTGCCGTTCCACATCGTCCTGGGCTTCTCGCAGCAGTTCCTTCGCAATTTCCGGCTGACTGCGGGCAAGCATCGTGTAACGAGCTTCGCGGTACGCGTACTCCTTGAATGGGATCGAAGGCGCCTTGGAATCGAGCTGGAAGGGATTCTTGCCTTCGAGTCGAAGGTCCGGGTTGTAGCGCATGAGCGGCCAGTATCCAGACTGAACGGCGGCCTTCTGCTGTTCAAGCCCGTGACTCAGGTCAAACCCGTGCGCGATGCAATGACTGTAGGCCAGGATGAGAGACGGTCCGTTGTAGGCTTCTGCTTCCTGGAACGCCTTCACCGTGTGGGTGTCGTTGCCTCCGAGGGCGATGCGTGCCACGTAGACGGAGCCGTAACTGACCGCTTCCATCGCCAGGTCTTTCTTGCTGGTCGACTTGCCGCCCGCGGCGAATTTTGCGACCGCGCCGCGTGGAGTCGACTTGGACATCTGGCCGCCGGTATTCGAGTAGACCTCGGTATCGAGCACCAGCACGTTGATGTTCTGGCCAGAGCCGAGAACATGGTCAAGGCCGCCGAAACCGATGTCGTAGGCCCATCCGTCCCCGCCCACAATCCAGGTGCTCTTGCGGACCAGGGCGTCGGCGATAACGGAGAGGCTGCGCGCCTCAATGGAGTTCTCTGAAGCGAGACGCGAGCGAATCAACTTCACGCGTTCTCTCTGCTGGTTGATGCCGGGTTCCTTTGTCTGGTCGGCTTCGAGCGTCTCCCGCACGAGTTCGTCGCCGACGACGGAGGAGAGTCGCGCCAACAAACTCTCCGCGTAGACCTTCTGCTGGTCGAGCGCGAGTCGCATGCCCAGGCCGAACTCCGCGTTGTCTTCAAAGAGGGAGTTCGACCAGGTCGGTCCGCGTCCTTCCTTGTTGACGGTGTAAGGAGTCGTAGGTAAGTTGCCCCCATAGATTGAGGAGCAGCCGGTCGCGTTTGCGATGTAAAGTCGATCGCCGAAGAGCTGGGTCAGCAGTTTAATGTACGGCGTCTCTCCGCAACCGGAGCATGCCCCGGAGAACTCGAAGAGAGGATCAAGCAGTTGGATGTCTTTCACCTGGCTGTGAGACAAGCGGCTGCGATCGACACTGGGCAGTGATTCGAAGAACTCCCAGTTCGCCTTCTCCTGCAACCGAATCGGCGGCTGCATCTCCATGTTGATGGCTTTGTGCTTGGCTTCGCTCTTGCTCTTGACTGGGCAGGCTTCCACGCACAAGGTGCAGCCCGTGCAATCTTCCGGGGCTACCTGCAGGCTATAGAGCTCCTGCTCCATGCCGCGCCACTTGGGCGTGACGGTCTTGAACGTGGCGGGAGCATTCGCTGCATACGAGCGGTCGAAGACCTTGGCGCGAATCGTCGCGTGCGGGCAGACCATGACGCACTTGCCGCACTGGATGCAGAGGTCCTTGTCCCACACCGGAATCATCTGCGCAATGTTGCGCTTCTCGTACTGCGCGGTAGCTGTGGGGAAGGTGCCGCCCGCTGCTAACGCGCTTACCGGCAGGCTGTCGCCATGACCGCCAGCGATGGCCCCGAGCACCTGGCTGACAAAATTTGGTGCGGTGTCTGGGATGGCAGGCAGGATGTCAAACGTCGCGGATGCCTTCGCGGGCACGACGACATGGTGCAGGTGAGCGAGCGCGGCATCGACTGCGGCGAAATTCTGCTGTACGACAGCGTCGCCCCGCTTTCCATAGGTCTTCTTGATGGCTTTCTTGATGTGATCGATGGCTTCGTCGCGCGGCAATACTCCGCTGATGGCAAAGAAGCAGGTCTGCATGATGGTGTTGATACGGTTGCCCATGCCGGCGGCTTTGGCGACGTTGTAGCCGTCAATCACGTAGAACTGCAGCTTCTTCTGAATGATGGTTTGCTGAATTTTAAGCGGCAGATTCGACCAGATCTCTTCTGCGCTGTATGGGGAATTGAGCAGGAAGACGGCGCCAGGAGCGGCAGCTTCGAGCACATCCATCCGCTCCAGGAAGGAGAACTGGTGGCAGGCTATGAAGTTTGCCTTGGTGATCAGGTAGGTAGAGTGAATTGGCTCCGGACCAAAGCGCAGGTGCGAGGTGGTGATGGAGCCGGACTTCTTGGAGTCGTATACGAAATAGCCCTGAGCGTAGTTGTCGGTCTGCGACCCGATGATCTTGATGGAGTTCTTATTGGCGCCCACCGTTCCATCGGAGCCGAGGCCGTAGAAGAGCGCACGAACGGTGCGTGGGCTCTCGGTCGAGAACTCCGGATCGTACGACAGGCTAGTGTGGGTCACGTCATCGTCAATGCCGATGGTGAAGTGATTTTTGGGGGAGGGCTTTTTGAGTTCGTCGAAGATGCCCTTGACCATCGCCGGCGTAAATTCTTTGGACGAGAGGCCATACCTGCCGCCAATAATGCGCGGCATCTGGCTGAAGGGCAGCGTTCCGTCTGCAGCATGTTCTGCGACAGCCGTGATCACGTCCATGTAGAGCGGATCACCGATTGCGCCGGGTTCCTTGGTGCGGTCCAGAACGGCGATCGAGCGAACAGTCTTTGGCAGGGCGGCCAGCAAGGCTACGGCATCGAAGGGCCGGAAGAGATGAACCTTGAGAATGCCTACCTTTTCGCCCGCGGCGATCAGGGCATTGATGGTCTCCTGAGCCGCTTCCGCGCCCGAACCCATGAGCACGATGACTCGTTCGGCATCGGGCGAGCCGACATAGTCAAACAGCTTGTAGGCGCGGCCGGTTTGCGCGGCGAAGCGATCCATCGCACTCTGCACGATCGTGGGGCACGCCAGGTAATAGGGGTTGCAGGCTTCGCGCGCCTGGAAGAAGACGTCGGGATTCTGCGCCGTGCCGCGAAGGATCGGCCGGTCGGAACTGAGCGCCCGTTCGCGATGTGCCTGGATGTATTTGTCGTCGAGCAATGCGCGAATGTCTTCATCGTGAATCGGAATGATCTTGTTGACCTCGTGCGAGGTGCGGAACCCGTCAAAGAAGTGCAGAAACGGTATGCGCGATTCTAGCGTCGCGATGTGCGCGATCAGCGCGAGGTCCGCAGCCTCCTGTACGGAGTTGGAGCAGAGCATTGCGTAACCGGTACTGCGACAAGCCATGACGTCGGAGTGATCGCCGAAGATGGAGAGCGCGTGGGTTGCCAGCGCGCGGGCGGTCACGTGCATCACGGAGGCGGTCAGTTCGCCGGCGATTTTGTACATATTCGGGATCATGAGCATCAATCCCTGGGAGCAGGTGAAGGTGCTGCTGAATGCGCCTGCCTGCAGGGCCCCGTGCAGCGCACCCGCGGCTCCGCCCTCGCTCTGCATTTCTGCGACAAAGGGTACCGCTCCCCAGATGTTGCGCTTCCCTTCCTCTTTCCACTGGTCGGACCACTCGCCCATCGGGGACGACGGGGTGATCGGGTAGATCGCAATCACTTCCGACAACCGGTACGCAACCGAAGCAGCCGCCTCGTTCGCATCAAGAATTACCGTCTCCACATCCTTCATGATTCTCCCTTCATCCCAGGGCAAAAGCCGGAGAGGGGCGCACCGTCCAGCACCTCCCATTTGGGACCTGCCGATAGTGTGCGACGGGATACTCACATGGGGATGTGACGCCTGACACACGCGTGCCCTTTCGCGTGTTCCGGGAGCAAGATTGTGCGGAGATGAGGCGATGACCGTCGAATCGTCAGAGAGTCAGCAAGTAGCCTGCGATTTGGGTCCACTCCTGTGGGAGCGAGTCTTTGCAATGGGGACGGCCGGCCTGCCGGTACCAGTAACCGGCGTTGCCTTCATCCCCCTCTTTGCGGTGAAGATAGGCGTGCACCCAGGCTGCGTCGCGGGCGCCCGCACTGTCGGCCTCATTGCCGACCTCGTCGGCAATCTGATGCGCCCGGTTCCAGTCGCCCTTCGCGTCCCACCAGAGAGCCACCAGCAAGGGTGACAGGTGGTTAGGCGGCTCAGGATTGCTCACCGACGAACGCATCTCCTCTGGACTCACAGTCGGCACCTCAGGCGGAATGATTCCGCGATTTGCGCTTGGCCGCAGAAGAATCTGCCAGCCGCGTTCGCCTGCAGCCGTCTCGCCCGGAAAGTGGGTGCGAAGGCACTCAGAATTCTTAGCCGAGAGCCAACTCGATGAGCGTCTTCTGCTCCATCGCGTGAGCTTTTGGCGAGCCGGTCGCAGGACTGGCCGCCGCCGAGCGTTTCACGCTGGTGACCTGGCGTCCGCGAGCGATCCGGCGCAGCCTCGGCATTACGAACGTGAGGCCGCCCATGTTGGCCGGCTCTTCCTGCACCCAGACAATCTCGTTGGCATCAGGGTGAGCGTCTAGCGCGGCGCTCAGGTCGGCTTCCGGCCAGGGGTACAGCTGCTCCAGGAACAGGATGGCGGTCTTCGAATCAGGCCGTTTATTGCGCTCCACGCGGAGCTCGTTTCCGATCTTGCCCGTGCACAGGACCAGCCGGGTCGGGTTCTCAATCTGTGTATCTTCGAGAACATTCTTGAAACTCCCGCCGATGAAGGATTCTCGAGGCGAGCTCGCCTCCGGATGCCGCAACATGCTTTTCGGCGTGAAGACCACCAGCGGCTTCCGCCAACGACGCAGAGCCTGCCTCCGCAGCAGGTGAAAATACTGCGCTGCCGTGGAAGGCTGGCAGATCTGAATGTTGTCATGCGCGGCAAGTTGCAGATAGCGCTCTATGCGGGCGCTCGAATGCTCGGGGCCCTGGCCCTCATAACCATGGGGCAGCAGCATGACCACGCCGCTCAGCAGTCCCCACTTGTCTTCACCTGCAGAGATGAACTGGTCGATGATAATCTGCGCGCCGTTGGCAAAGTCGCCGAACTGCGCCTCCCACATCACCAGCGCATCGGGATAGTCGCGGCTGTACCCGTATTCGTAACCGAGCACGCCTGCTTCAGAAAGGATAGAGTTATACACCTCAAATCGTGCCTGGTCCGGTGACAGATTTGCCAGCGGTATATAAGTGGACTCATCCTGAATATCGATCAGCACGGAGTGACGCTGGTTAAACGTTCCGCGCTGGCTGTCCTGGCCGCTGAGCCGCACCGGTATTCCCTTCTCGAGCAGCGAAGCCATGGCCACAGCCTCGGCCATGCCGTAATCGAAGGGCCGCTCCCCTCGTCCCATCTCTGCGCGCTGTTCGAGCAGCTTGCCGATCTTCGGGTGAATGTGAAATTCCGATGGATACTTCGTCAGCAGTTGGCTGATGCGATCGATCTCGTCCGCTGGCAGGCCGGTTTCGACGTCGTATTCCGGCTTGTAACGGCCGCCCGGATACCCAGACCAATACTCCGGCAACTCAGCCAGCAGCGGCATCTTCTTCATCGACGTTGCTTTGCGCTGAGCTTCGGCGAGTTGCGTTTGCAACTCCTTGACCTGTGCGGAGGGGTCGCCTCCGATTTGTTTGGCGTAGAGCTGGTAGAGGGGGGGGTGGTCCTTGATGCGTGCATAGCGAATCGGCTGGGTGATGGTTGGATCATCGACTTCGCTATGCCCGTGCCGGCGGTAACCGATCAGATCGACGACCACGTCGGTGTGGAAGGTGTAACGGTACTCGAGGGCCAAAGCTGCCACACGAACCACCGCTTCCGGATCTTCGCCGTTGACGTGGAAGATGGGAATGGAGAGCCGCTTGGCGATATCGGTGCAATATCGCGACGAGCCTTCTTCCTCTGGTTCCGCAGTGAAGCCGATAAGATTATTCACCACGATCTGAATGGCGCCGCCGACCGAGTAGCCTTCCACCTCCGACAGGTTCATGGTCTCAGCCCAGATGCCCTGTCCCGCGAAGGCGGCGTCGCCGTGAATCAGAATGGGCAGAACGCGATCCCAGCCTTCTTTGCCGAAGCGAGCCTGCTTGGCGCGGCTGCGGCCCATCGCGACAGGATCCACTGCCTCGAGGTGACTCGGATTCGACACCAGATGGATGTTGATCTCCTGGCCGTTGCGCGCCTTGAAGACGCCGGTCGCGCCGACGTGATATTTCACGTCGCCACCCCCGAGGATGCTGCGCGGGTCCACGTCCTCGAACTTCGAAAAGATGTCGGCCGGAGATTTCCCGATCGTATTCACCATGACGTTGAGGCGGCCGCGATGGCTCATGCCCATGACGGCTTTGGTGGTGTCGTGCTCGGCGGCACGATGCAGCAGGGTGTCGAGGAAGGGGATGAGGGCGGTCACGCCTTCGAGCGAAAACCGCTTGGTTCCGAGATACCGGGACTGGATGACCTGCTCAAACATGTCCGCCCGAATGAGTTGATCGAGCACGTTATTGCGGTCCACTGAGGGCGCGTCGGCCTCGATGCGAGCCTGAATCCACTCCCGCTTACGGACGTCTGGAATGTGCATGAACTCGACGCCAACGGTGCCGCAGTAGTAACGTCGCGCCTGGTCGGCGTACTCGCCCTTAACCTCAAGTTCCGGCATCGAAAGCGGCTGCAGATATTGCCCCAGCGGATCCAGCCTGGCCTGCAGATGACCCCAGCGACGGAAGCCGTCAAAGATGCTCTCGCGGGATTGAGATTCGGGCTGAATTGTTGCTTGGGAGGGGTCCAGATTGGTTGTGCTCATAGCCACTTCCAATTCTAGAGCATTTTGGGGGTCAAGACCCCCAGGCGGGCTGCACATTGGCCTTGATGCGAGCACCAGGCGGAGCTGGTGAGAAGGGCGCAGGAGCACGCAGCACGATGGCTACGAAATGGCTGCGAATGGCTGCGACGGGAGCGGAAAAGGAGCCAGCCCTGCAGCCGCGACGGGAGTTGTCCGCAACTGCAGGGCCAGGAGGTTTACTGAATGGTCAGGGTGAAGTTGGCCGAATTGGTCAGGTTGTTGGTGCTGTCTGTGCCGGTGAGGGTCAGAGCATACGTGCCTTTTGGCGAAAGGGTCGCCTTGGCACCACCGCTGCTTCCCCCGCTGCTGCCGCCACCGCACCCGACGGCAAATCCCAGGGTAGCGAGAACCAGCAGGCTGAAGATTGCCGTTCCACGCCGGCGGCGGAAACCCGGAAGGCCGATCAGGAACACCGAAGCCAGCGCCGTTCCCGCTGCTCCTAAGTAGCGAGGCAGGCTCGACGACTTCGTAGGTAAGACTCCCCCGCTCACGTTGAAGTGGCGCCGGTTGGCCGCGCCCACGCAGTCTGTGGACTTGGTGAAGATCGTCAGCGTGGTGGTCACCGGCGAAGTACTCGTGATCTGGCTCGACGTGATGCTGTAGCAGGAGCTGGTCAAGGTAGCGGGTGCGCTCATGGTATACGCGATGGTTCCCTTGTACCCTCCCGCCGGTGTAGCGGTCACGTTGGAGGCCCCTGAACTGCCTTGGGCCACGGTCACGCTGCTCGCCGTCAGTGCATAGGAACCGGTAGCAGAAACGGTGACGGTCAACGTCGCCGCCGAGCTGCCGTACGTAGAGTCGCCCGAATAGGTCGCGGTTATGGTGTGACTGCCAGCTGTGGTAAATCCAGCGGTTACAGTAAGCGCGGCAGTACCGCCGATAGCGACTCCAGCCGAGGATTTCGCCGCGGTCAGAGCCACCGGGCTTCCCGAATTTGTGCCGTCGACCGCGAATTGCACCGTGCCGGTGGGCGAAGAGGACGAGGTGCCATTTGCAGCCACGCTGGCGTTGAAGGTCACGCCGGTGTCCAACGTGGGATGGGCGACCGACGACGTGATGGTAGTGGTGGTTGCCGTGGCCAGAGATCCCAACGAGAGTGCGGCGAATCCAGTCGCGAGGTTGTTGGCCTCGATGGAGCCGAGCCCGGTGGCCTGATCATAGCCGGCCGCCGCATTGAAGCCGATGGTGCCGGTGGTGCAATCGGCGCTGCTGCCGACGGTGCAAGGAACCGTGTTGTTGCCGGTCGTGATGTCATGGAAGCCCGTCGGGGCAGATACATTGAGCGCATAGAGCGAGGGATTGATATTGCCCAATCCTTTCGCGTTCACCTTTTGCGCAATGATGGCCAGGACTCCGGAAAACGTGGGCGCGCCGAAGGAAGTGCCACCTGCCGCGGTCAGGTTGCTGGAGCTATCCCGAAAGCCCGAAGAGCAGCTGGTGGCGCCTGCGTCCGTCGAGCAGAAGAGGTACGGATCGTGACCGTTGGACGCATCAACCGAGATGTCAGGCACGTCTCGCGCGCCGTCTGCCGGGACACCGGCTCCGTTCTGCCAGGAAGGCTTGGCGAAGAAGATGCTCTTGCCTCCGCCGGTCGAGGAAAAGCCGTTGGCAGTGGATGAATCGTTCCAAACCGTCTCGGGAATGTATTTGGCCGCAGAGCCGCCGTTCGCGTTGTTCGTGCCGCTCCAATCTGTGGCGGCGTCGTTGAACTCGGTGCCTCCGATGCTGGTTACATAAGGGGCGGACCCGGGGAAGTCCACAGCAAGACCGTGCGTGGCAGAAGAGACCACCTTGGTGCTGGTGCTGTTGTCGCAGTCGGCTGCACCGCTGTCTCCGGCGGCTGAAATAATGGTCTGCCCTTGTGCATTGGCCTGCTGGAAGATGGCCTCAAAGGTGCCGATATCGGTGAGTGTCAGCGACTGTTCGCAGATGCCGTAGCTGTTGCTGATAATTGGCGCAAGGTTCTGATCGACAGCATAGGCGAGCGCATCGAACGCACCGAACTGCGTGGTGCTGCAGTTGCTGTTGGTGCATCCGGTGTATACGAACTTGATGGTTGCGCCCTTGGCGATAGCTCCGGCCCATTCCACATCCAGGTCAGATTCGGTTTCATCTCCCGTGTTGACGGTCGAAACCCCGGTGTTGGGAACAAGGACGATGGTGGGATCCTTCTTTGGCAAGCCCGCGGCGGCTTGGAAATGCTCGACGTCGGTATTGAGGATGGCACTCTGACCGATTGCGGCGATGGTCTGGCCGGTTCCGTCGAATCCAGCCGTATAGAGCGCCTTGACGTTGTAGATCGTGTTGAAGTCATCCGGCGCGATGTAGTGATTGCCGGAGATGCTCGATGTGAACTCCGGACTGGCGCGGCGTACGTGCGGTTGAGGACGGAAATTGTTGAGGTGCTGAACGCCCAGCACCACGCCGAACAAAGCTGCGGGAATCGACAAAGCCGTGGCATTCGCGAAATGCGACTCGCCGTTCACGTTGTACTGATGAAGTTCGGTATGAAATGCCGACGCAACCTGCCCCGCTGTGCCGCTAAAAGTGATCCGGTTGCGGCTCTGTGAAACCGAGTCGACCTGAAACCCTTGCTGCTGTAACCACGACTGTACCTTGGCGAGATCGAGATCACTCAAACCAAAGCGCGCACCGAATTCGGCGGGAGTGAGCCACTGGTGGTATTGAGCCGAAGCGGGATTCTGTTGATCGGCCAGCAACTGGTTCAGATCGGCCTGCTGCGCTGCAGACAACTGGAAGTGAATCGATAACCCGGTGAGTTGCGTACTGCCGCTTAATGGGCCGCGATCGTATTGAGGCAGAGCCAGCGGGTGGCGAGAGCCCGAAACCGCGGCAATGCTGTTGTCGTTGATGTCAGTGGCTATGCGATTCGGTTGGAACCGTTGCGAAAGCGCCAGGACCGGCGACAGGAACAGCAGCGTTGCGACAGTAAGCCTCAAAGGGGGGGCAATCTTCATAGTTTCTACACTCCCGGACGATCTCTATCTTCAACAATGAGTATGGTGGATGATTAGACTGTGGCGACCTCACAAGGGTCAACCAAGAACTCGTTGGGTGCAATCTCGGTTTTGTTACGACGGTATTCTCCCTCGGAAGGAAGACGAGGAGATTGAAGATCAAGTTGCAGTGGGGAACCCGGTGAAGCCGCTAAGGAGCAACTTCACCGGCAAAAATGCAGAGTGGCTCTAGCGCTGGTTGTCAGGCGCCGGCACATAGGAATCGCTGTCGAACTTGGGAATGCCGAAGTGTCCGCTGAGGTGCAGCAGATCGAGCGGACGCAGCGTGCCGGACGCTTCGATGAAGTTCAACTGAGTGGGACTGGCGAGCAGTACAGACACATTGGTCACGTTGGCGCCATGAAAATGCACCCAGAATTCCGTCACGCCTGAGCCCTCTTCTCTGTGGTGACTGGCCACCATATGCTGCCATCCGGCCGCTTGAAACTGGGCGCGAATGCCTTCGAGCGCTGCTGGGTCGTACATGCCGGGGGAGGTGAAGTGATAGCTGTGGACCGCAATCCCATCCAGGCCGGCGACCACGCGCTGGGTGTCGGGATCGGAGTTGTCCAGCTTCTCCGCAAACTGCAGCATGGACCGGTCCAGCGAAAAATCGGTGCGTGCGGAGGCGTGCAGGCCGAGACTTTCAATTCCCTGCGGCGTCCACGCATCCGGCTGTTGTGCTATCGCGGGAATGGCTGACAGGGCGACGGTCAGCAGTGGGAGGGCCAGGCGGGTACGGAGAGAGGGGATGTTCATGAAATCACCACCGATTTAGACTCCTGGCCGGCGTGACCGTGAGCCAGGCAAAGAACTGTCTGCGTACTAGGAACCCATCCGAGCGGGATTTGTTTCGTCGCAGTCGCAGGAAAGATTCCTATTCTCGAACGACCGCTTTGACCAGGTTTCGCGGGCTGTCCACATCGACCCCGTTCTGCACCGCGAAGAAGTAGGCAAGCAGCTGTAGAGGAACCACTTCCAGCATCGGCAACAAAAATTCGGCGACCGCAGGGACGAAGATGCAGTGGTTGCTGAGGCCTGCGACTTTGGTGTCTCCCTCATTGGCGAGGACGATGATCTGTGCGCCCTGGGCGTGCATATCGCGCATGAGTTGCACCGTCTTCTCATATCGCAGCAGCGAATCGGGATCGGACTCGTCGCGCGTTGCCAGCACCACCAGCGGCGCACTCGCGCTTACCAAGGCGTTTGGACCATGCTTGAGCTCGCCGGCCGGATAGCCCTCAGCCTGCAGATAGGCGGATTCCTTGAGCTTGAGGGCGCCTTCGCGCGCAATCGCATAGTGAACGCCGCGCCCGAGGTACAGGAAGGTTCGTGCGTTTTTAAGACTTGCGACGACCTCGCGAGCCTTGCTCTCCCAACCGTCGAGAGCGCCCTCGAGCAAGCTTGGAAGCTGCCGGAATTGCGCCGATCGCACATCCACGCCTTGCCCCGTCATGCGGCCGCGCAGCCGGGCGAGAAACAACGCAAGCGCATAGAGCACGGCCAACTGGGTGGTGAAACTCTTGGTTGCGGGAATGGCCTTCTCAGGACCGGCATATGTCGGCAAGGAGGCATCGGCTTCCCGCGCCATGGTCGAGCCCGGATTGTTGGTGATCGCGACCGTAGTCAGCCCACGAGACTTGCCTTCGTTGAGGGCTGCGAGGGTGTCGGCGGTCTCGCCTGACTGTGAAATTACGATGACCCCAGGGTCCTGCAACGTGTGGGTCGAGCGATAGCAGTATTCGCTGGCGTATTCCACATCGACCGTCAGCCCGGCCAGATCTTCCAGCATGAGTTCTGCGGCGAGTCCCGCGTTGCGGCTCGAGCCGCTGGCCGCGATCACCAGTCGCTGCTTGCCCCGCAATGCCTCGGCCGCGTTGCCGAATGCCTCGGGGTTGAGCTTGCCCGCCGGGAGATAGTGGTCCATGGCGGCCTGCAACGCTTGCGGCTGCTCGTAGATCTCACGCAGCATGGCGTGAGGAAAGGTGCGTGTTCCCGATTGTTTCAGCTGTTCCATAGCTCGAGTGCGCTCCCGCCTGCAAGGCTCTGTTTGCTGTTCCGCGGTAGTAGCGGAAGCCCTTCACAGGATATAGGAGACAGGCTTTGACGCACTGACGGGTTCAATACCCCTTCTGTTTGTCGACCACGTTGAGCGGTGGCTTGCCCTGCTCGAACCGTTCAAACTGCGCGAGAAAGAACTCCATTGCGCGCCTCTTCCAGCCGATGGTGTGATCGGCGCTATGCGGGGACAGCAACACGTTTTCCATGGAATAGAAGGGATGGTCTGGGGTCAGAGGTTCTTTTTCGAACACATCGAGAGCCGCGCCCTTGATCCGTCCTTCCGTGAGCACCTTGATCAGGGCCGCCTCATCGATCACCGGGCCACGCCCGATATTGAGAACTACAGCATCCGGCTTCATCGCCGCAAATTCCCGATCACTCATCATGTGTCTCGTCTCGGGCGTGAGAGGAGCCGAGACCACAACGTAATCGCATTGCGAAATCATCTCGACCCGCTGTTCCGGGCCGAAGACCTGTTGGACGAGAGGATCCGATCCGGCGGCGTCTGGATGCCGCCTCAGCGCGAGCACACGCATGCCCATCGCATGGCAGCGTTGGGCCACTTGCCTGCCGATATCCCCGTACCCCACGATGCCGACGGTCTGGTCTGAGAGCGCGAGGCAGTCGAACTCTTCCCAACGATGCTCAGCCTGGTTGCGAATCAGCCGCCGAAAATCCTTCGCGAAATAGAGCATGGCCCCCAGGGCGAATTCCCCCAGGGACGCGCTGAAGATGCCGGTTCCGTTGGTGAGCGGAATGGGGCTCGCGACCAGTTCCGGAAAGAGCATCGAATCCAGTCCCGCGGATTTGGAGTGAACCCACTGCAGCTTGGGAGCGCGTAGAAAGACTTCGCGCAAGACATCGCGATTGCCAGTCCAACGAAGAATGACGGTGGCGTCCGGCTGCGATGACGCGAAGTCCTCGAGTGAATGCCCGATGACCACGGAGGCTCGGGAGCGCAACGAGTCGAGCAACGCAAGCTCCGGATCCTCTTCGCGCGCCAACACCAACACGACGTTTGCACCCATGAGGCAAAACCTAACACATCCCGCTGTGAGTTTCGCGCCAGCTAGCCCAGGGAGGAAGTGCGCTGTCGAGTGGTGGACCGGAGTTTCACCAAGCACCTTCCTTCATGCATCAACTTTGGGAGCGCCGGGCGCGATTCTGTCATCGAACCAAAAACGTGTAGAAGGGTGCATTTGGGAGGCGAAGGGAAATTGTGATCAGAAAGTGGCCGATCGGTGTGCCTTCCAGTTTCGCAGTTCTTCTGCTGGCCTCGTTGCTGCTCGGAGTCTTGGGCGAGCGCGACTGTGTCGCATATTCCTTCCTCACCCACCAGCAAATGATCGACCTCACTTGGAACGACAGCATCCGGCCGACGCTGCTTGCACGCTATCCCCACGCCACCGACCGACAAATTCGAGACGCACGCGCATTTGCGTATGGTGGGGCAACGATTCAGGACATGGGGTACTACCCTTTCGGTCACGAATTTTTCAGCGACCTTACGCACTACGTCAGAACCGGCGACTTCATCGCGAGTCTGCTTCACAACGCTTCCAACGTGAATGAATACGCATTTGCCCTCGGGGCTCTTTCGCACTACGTCGGCGACAACATTGGACATCACGATGCGGTCAACGTCGCCACCGGCGCTCAGTTTCCCAAGCTGGAGAAGCAATTTGGTCCTGTCGTTACCTACGACGAAGCGCCGCACGCGCACGTCCGAACCGAGTTTGCATTCGACATCGACCAGCTCAGTCACCATCGCATCGCTCCCACTTCGTATTCGCATGCGATCGGCCTCCGAGTACCTGCGCGCCTGCTGCAACGGTCCTTTTTGCAGACGTATGGATTGACTCTGCGCCAGGTGTTGGGGCCGGAGTTTTCCGCCTTCCGCAGCTATCGTTCGTCCGTCCGTTCCCTGCTGCCGCACGTGGCGAATGCTGAGGTGTTGATCCATGCCAAGGACTTCCCTCCCGATATTCCTGATGAGAACTTCCTGAAGTACGCCGGCCGTGTAGACGAAACCGCACGCAGCGAGGGATGGAAGCGGCTCCGCGACAAGCCGGATTTCAAGACGCATTTGTTGGACTGGCTGATCCGCATCCTGCCGAAGATCGGAGCCTTGTCGGACCTGGCGATTCGTGGTCCGAATCAAGCCGCGGAACAGGACTACGTGAAGAGCATGAACCTAAGCGTGGCGCGATATGGCGACCTGCTCAAGCAACTGCAAGGGCAGCACGACGGATATCTTCCGCTGGAAAATCGAGATCTCGACACAGGGCTGCGGGTCAGGCCCGGAGAGTACCGGCTCACCGACCTGACGTACGCCCGGCTGCTCAGGCATCTCGTGTCCAATCGTAAGCGCCAACTCACAGAGGGTCTGCGCCGCAATATCGCCGACTACTATGCCGATCCGAATGCGCCGAACACCTTGAAGAACGATGATGGCGAATGGAAACAGGTGCAGGACGACCTGCGGCGGCTGGAAGGATTCGACGTGCCACCCGAAACTCAAGAAACGCACTAGGCTCGCAATGAATTACTGCCTTCAGTAACTCATCGGGCCTCGTCAGCGACTTGCTTCAGCGATCTGCGTAGTAGCCATCCCTGGTCTGCACCACCAGATCTTTCTTCTTCGCAGTTAATGCGATTCTGCGATAGCCCGACCCGCTGTTTGCCTTGTCGGGCGTATAGCCGAGCATGTACTGCGTCCTCAACTCTTCGGCAATGTGGCTGTAGATCTGGTCGACACTCTCTTTCTTGCTGACCTCATACATGCGGCCGCCGGTCTCGCGCGACATCTGATCGAGTACCTTTTTGCCTGCGATGTGAGTCTCCTCCGGCTCGCGGCCGCCGCCGCGCCGGCCTCCTCCGCCCGGCCATCCACCGCCGCCACCACCCGGCCATCCACCGCCGCCACCAGGGTAGCCGCCTCCGCCATTGGGATAACCACCACCACCCCTTCTGCCTCCACTCGGAAAATCGTCGCGATCGCCCTCGCGATGCTTTTCGGCGAAGTAGATCGCGTAGACCACGGTATCGGCGCGCTGCGCTGCTTCGATGGCCGTATTCAAGGTCTCCTTACTTCCGCGGTCATCCCCGTCCGACAGAATAATCAGCGCCTTTCTTCCCGGCTGCTTCTTGATGACATCGTTTGCGGCCAGGAACACGGAGTCATACAGCGTGGTTCCGCCGCCTCGCGTGTGGCGCGAGTTGCCGTCTGGATCGGAATCGCTGTTCCTCTGCGGCAGCTCCAGCAACTGCAATGCGGACTCAAGCTTCTCTCTGGATGGGGTTAGATCCTGCAGCAACTCCACCTCGCGATCAAAGTGGATGAGGAAAGCCTTGTCCTTTGACCTGGTCATCATCTGATCGAGGAAGCTCTTGCTCGCGGTTCGTTCCTGATCGAGGACATTGCGCTCACTCAGGCTTGTGTCGACAAGCAGGCCCAGCGTGAGCGGCAGATCGGTCTCCTGAGAGAAGTAGCGGATCGACTCGGGCTTGCCGTTCTCCTGAAGATCGAAGTCATCTTTCGTCAGGTTGCGAATGATCTGGCCCTTCTTGTCTCGAACGGAAACCGGCAGGGTCACTACATTCACATCAACAGACAACGTGGGTGACGCCGTCGAAGTCTGCGCGTACAGTGGCGCCGCCAAACACATGAGCAGTGCGGCTGCGATAGCGAGGTTACCTCGCTGTGTGGGGAGAATGGCGGCAGTCATGATTCTGGTGGACGTTTCCTCTTGGATCAAAGACTCGCACTCTTAGACTTGGCTGCGGGCCGGTTCGTCATCATGAAGGCATTGCGCCTCGGATCGGCAAGGTCGCGGCGGCGTCACTTCGGCAGCGATATTCACGCGGGGCTTGTCGCATTCCTGTTCCCAATTCTCCGCCGGAGTGGGAGAATGCTTGGACACAGCAACTCGCTCAGTGCAGAGGGGCCAAACTTTTCAGGGGCAGAATTATCGGGACAGATACAGGAGGCTTACGTTGGGTGGAATCCCTCAGAACTACACAGTCGATGTCAACCTCGACCTGGTCTCGGCGGTAGAACTCGCCGGCCTTCCAACGGACTACCACATCAGTATCGATTCCCTGCCAAAGATTCAGATCGGACTCGACCCGATCACCATCAACCCGATCACGCTGAACCCGCTCGATGTTTCGGTTCGGATCAAGGAAGCTCCTTCGATTCGCGCGCATATGCCGGCCAACTTCACGGTTGGTTTTTCGCTCCTCGGCTATCAACTCGCCTGCATTCGGCTTTGCGGAGAGGCCCAGGTGATCACCGAGCCATATGTTCCAAACCCGTGTGAACCTTGCGGCACATTGCCGATTCCCTTACCCGTGCCGACTCCGGGCAGGGTGACTCCGGCCGCGGCACCGGCGGCGCGGTCCAGGGTTGGAAAGGCTTAGAACGCCATGGCCGCTAAGGACACTCCCCTCCGATTCAAAGGCGCGCCGACGCGACTGGTCGCCACACTGGCCACCGCGGAGCGCGGATCGGAAGCTATCCCGCAATCGCTGTCACATCGTGTCTTGAAACCCGGCAAGATCATGGTCGAAGATCAGCAGCCTTTACCGCTGATCGTCCGGCGCATTCAGTCGACCTCTCCCGGCCTGTCGCTGCTGAGTTTCCGGCTGCCAAAATCGACGCGCCCCGGATCGTATACGGCCAGCGTGGAGGTCGGCGGCGATCAGTTGGCAGCGGTGATCGAGGTCGAGGCGCGGCCGCGGCTTCGATTCATTCCACCCAAAGTTACATATCATCAGGCGCCAGGCAGCCGCGCACGCGCCGAGATCACCCTGATCAACCTGGGCAATGTGGATGTCATGATCGAGGCGGAATCCACCTTTTGCGTGTTCGACAATCGCGGCGTGGATCGCGCATTCTACCGCGCACTTACCGAGAAGGAAGTCGACGGCAAGCAGCGCATCGATCGCGTAATGGACGAACTCGCCGATGCGCATGGAGGGTTGGTGCGAGCGGTAGTGGAGCAGGGCGTCGGACTGCTTGCACCCGAAGAGGCTCGCGAGATTACGGTTCAGTTCGAGTTTTCTCACCGCATACGCGCGGGCCAGACCTATCGCGGAGGATGGCTGGTTTCAGAGGCCAGCCTTGAAGTGGAGATCCACGCAACGCAAGCTCTCAAAGAAGGTGGGGAATGAATCAAAACTGTGGAACCCCGGCGAGTGCCTCCCTCAACGCGATCGCGCAGATGATGGAAGCAGGTCTGAAGGCGGGCATGGGAGTGTTGCAGTCCCTCTATGGCAGCGCGCCCGGAGCCATCTCAAGCCTGGTGAACTACGCGTCTTCGCAGACCGGCGGTTGCTGCTCGTGCGAGATACCGCCACCCTGCTGGATGCCGGTGCCGCTATGTGAGGTCGTAAGCTACGGCAAGGCCGGCAATGCAGCCAGCATCGCGTTCGTCGTAACGAACGAATCGATGGCAACCCGCACCATCGCCTTCTCCACCACGACATCGCTGCCGGGCCTCGTGTTCAGTGCGAATCATCTCGTATTGGGCCCGATGGAGCGCAGCACTCTCAAAGTGACTTACACCATTCCGACCACCCTGACCTCAGGTCCAGGCACTGAGATCCTGCTATGGATCCATGGATGCAGGCTGCATTTTCTACGTTGGACGATCAAGCTCGGTCCCATCTCTGCCGACACGAATTACGAAGTTTGCGTTAACGACGGACCGGAGTACCTTCACCACTGGTACGACCACTTTTATTGCCATAAGCCGTGCCTTCCAGAACAGAGAGTTCCCGGCCAATGAGCAAGCCCACTCCCCTCACCGACGCGTTGAGCCGCGCACTCGAAGCCAACCTGCGCTACACGGCTGCAGCGACCAGGCTGGCGTCGAGAGCTCTAGAGTCGGCATTCTCGCTGGCCGCGGATATGACACCCGGGATAGCGTCGGTCAAGCAAGCGGTGGCTGAAGCAGCAAACCGGGCTGCCTCGGTGCAGCAGGCGGTCGTTCAACCTGTCGCCGCGCAGAAGGCCGCAGCTCCGGCAATCGTGCTGGAGGGCAAAGTTGGCGAAACCGCGACCGGCTTCTTCGTTGTAGAGAACTCATTGCCGCATGAAATTTCCACTCCGGTGGAGGTAAGTACGCTCATCGCTCCGGACGGGCGGCAGGTGCAGTCGGCGTTGCGTTTTGAACCCGGTGTGATCTCGCTCGCTGCCGGCGAGCAGGTCGTTGCCCGAGTCACGGCTAAGATCAGTTCCCGCCTGGTCCCAGGGCAATGCTACGAGGGAGAGATTGTCGTTCCCGGCGTGGCCGGTGCGCGAATTCCCATCGTTCTGAGGCGCAAGATAGACGTGCCTACGCAGAAAGCAAAAAAGAAGACGGCTAAAGCCTCTCCGTCTTCGATGGCCAAAAAGACGCGCAAGCCAGCGCCGACAGCTAGGGCCACGAAGAAGCAGCGATCTACGTGATCGCACCGGCTCTTCCTCATCCTTGAACACTATGGAACTGCATGACGACGATTGAAGAGCCCGCTGAGATCAAGGCGGTTTGGGAATTGCCGCAGCGCATGGGCCTGACCGCAGACCTTGAGCGGCTGCATGCGTTTTTGACTGCATGGGTGCAGGCGACCGACCCGGAAGTTCGCATGATGATCGAGACGCAACTCTCAGGACGCGCGAAGTATTTTCGTCCGGTCACGATCTTTGCGTGCTTTCGATCGATGCTGGATGAGTCGCCTTCAGAAGAGGTGCTCACTGCCTCTGCTGGCTTGGAACTGCTGCATAACGTCAGCTTGATCATTGACGACATTCTGGACCGTTCGCGCTATCGGCGCGGCAAGCTCTCGCTGCATTGCCGCTACGGTTTTTTGCCCGCGTTGATGACCTCAGGCTACATCACCTCGGCCACCTCGCGCCTGGTAGCTACCGATCCTTATTCGGTACATCTGCTGGCCGAACTGATGCAGCGTCTCGGCGTAGCGGAGTGCCTGCAGTGGAGATTGAGAAGACACGCGCTCGGTACGGAAGATTGGCGGATGATTGCGGGCGAAGACACGGGTTCCATGTTCGAGATCTGTGCGCGGCTCGGCACGCGCGACAATCGCCTGCAGAAGTTCGGGAGGCTTCTCGGCATTCTCTATCACGGCTGCGATGATGTCGCCGATGTTCGCGGCACGACGGCGTTGGGTGGCGGCTCAGCCAAGGACATCGAGGATGCCATTCTTACCCTTCCAGTCGCAGTGGCCGTGCGCGATCCTGAGACTGCACTGCTGTTCCGTAATGCGAGCCCGGAGAATCGGGAGCAACTTACGCTGAAGTTAGTCGAAGCCTTACCAGAGGCGGAGAACTACCTTGACGGAGTGGCCAACGAAGCAGAGACTGAGGCACTGACAAATGCGCGGTATCCGGAACGATTGATCGCGCTCATTCGCGATACACGCCTGCTTTCGAGAGCCTGATATGGCCAAGACCGCTGCCGCCAATACCGTGCGAAAACCAAAGACCGCAAAGCCGCGCTCGCAGCCGGCCTCCGAATCCGTCTACGACGTGATCATCGTCGGCGGTGGTCCGGCGGGTAGCACACTGGGATGGAAGCTTGCCTCGCAGGGCGTGAAAACGCTGGTGCTGGATGGAGCGAAGTTTCCGCGCGAAAAGGTCTGCGGAGACTATGTGGAACCGCGTGGGTTACGTATTCTGGGTCAGATGGGAGGACTGGCGACCTTGGAGGCGACGTCCCCCCTGCCGATCACCCACTCCTCCACTTACATCGACGGAAAGCGTGAGTACATCGGCCGCATCCCGTTCTATGGGAAGCACGATAGTTTGCCACCGCACGGGTACATCGTGCCTCGCGACGTATTTGACAGTCTACTGTTACAACTGGCTGGCGACGCAGGCGCGACAATCCATCAGGAGACCTATGCGACCGGTTTCACATCGGTTTCCAAGGGAGTTGAGGTCAGCGCGCAGTCTAAGGGGAAACAGCTCACGTATCGCGGACGAGTTGTAGTCGGCGCAGACGGCGTCAATTCAGTCGTGGCACGATCGGCAGGACTGCTGCGGAGCGACCCTCGACATACCGCTCTCTCGCAACGCGCCTACGCCGATGGGTTTGAAGGAGGCCTGGGCGAAGCTGCATTCTTCTTCGACGAAGAGTTCTTCCCTGGGTATGGCTGGATGTTCCCCATGAGTGAGGGGCGCGTGAATCTAGGGGTTGGCATCCTCAAGGAGACGTGCCAGCGCAGCAGCATCGCAGTGCCACAGCTCTTTCGCCAGTTCTTTGAGAAGCTCAAGCACTCTCATCCTCGCTGCACTCACCTGAAACTCTCAAAGGCGGCTATCGGGGGCATCGTCAAAACTTACGGCGCCGCGGGCCCAAACTATTTCGATCGCGGGGTGCTTATCGGGGACGCGGGTAGTTTTGTGGATCCGATGACGGGCGAAGGTATCACTCCAGCCATGGAATCGGCGCTCCTGGCCGCCAAGGTCATCCTCACGACGCTGCAGGCCGGCAATCTCGACTCACAGGCGTTTTCAGCCTACGAGCAGGCATACAAGAGCTACTTCGACCCGGCGATGATCTTCGTCGATCTTTGTGCTGCGACGTTGCGCAATCCGCATTACTGGGGATCTTGGAAGAAGGCGCTGATTCGGGGCTGTGCCATCGCGCAAAGAGACAAAGCCTTCGCCGAAACAGCGGGCGCCTGCTTCGGCGGCCTCTCTGTCAATCCAACCGGGATCCTTGCAGAGGTCTGGAAGAAGACGGCGGAGAATCTTATGGCGGCAGGTCCGGCGAGCGTGATGGATCTGGCGAACGGAAGATTCGGCAGCGCTGCCGCGGCGTTCGCTGAGGGTGCGGGCTGGATGTTCGACTCTCTCAAGTCGATTACCGACGATCCCTACTGGCACACGCGCTGGGCCTTGGATGTGCAGGGGAAATGGATTCATGCCATCGCGCGGATGAGCAAAGGGGAGACGGATCCAAGGCTGAATGGCGTGGTTTAAAGCAGTAGCTTTTAGGGGACGACTGGGCGACTATTCCTTCGCGCGGGCTTTGCGCACTCGCTTGGCAGGCGGCTTGGAGATCTTTTCTACTTCGGTGGCAAAGTGTTCCACCGCCACATTGGGCAGCGTGATGATCTCTCTCAGGTACTCGCGGCTGAAGTCAGTAAGCTGACCCACGAAGTTCTGCGGAATCGCACCGCCTTGTTCCACCTTCTCGAGCTCGGCGCTGATCTTCTGGGCGTACTTATCGGCAGACTCGACCCAGCCTCCCCAGAATTTGAGAGCGGCTGTGACTGCGGCGAGCTGGGTGCGCGCCACCTCCACCATGATGTTCTGGAGTTGCTCGGTTTGCGTACCTTGCGCAGTTTCAGCCATCATCGTGGGCACCACCTTGCCCTGCAGCGTCAGACCACCAAGATACTATCGAACCCGCGACGAGACAATCGCGATCGTCCATCTGCTGGTCACATAGCCACATTCAGGTCGAAGATTTTGACACCTCCGCCCGTGCTCACGAGCACCGGCCTGCGATGCGATTCATTGGGTAGAGCTGAGATCCTTTCGGGCGTCCATGCACCACTCCGATCCTCAAATTTGAATTGGACGAGGTTACCGGCTTCATCAGGAGCGAAGGCCATCGGTCCATCGGCGGTTAGTATGGCTGCGGGCTCGCCTCCGATTCGGAGTCCGTTCCGAGTGACGGCTGTTTGTTTCCACCCTGCCCCATCGGTGCAATGAAGGCAGAACAATTCGCCTTGATTCGACCGCGCGAAAACATGCAAGCCAGTCTCGCCGGCGATCGCACAAGGAGTACCTGCCGGTATGAAGGGCTCCTGATCGCCGGGTCCTGCGGCGTGCTCCGAGAGGCGAAGCATGTCGACGCGCAGACTGCCGGGATCGACCACGAAATCATATAACTCGGACGAAGACCCAGAAGCGGTTGCATTCACCAGAACGTGTAACTTGTTCTGGAAAGACACTACAGCCGGATCGCCATCGAAAGACTCAAGTTTGGTCAGAGAATACGCGCCCAGATTCAGGGATTCCCAATCCTGACTTGCCAGATTACGGAAGCTCATCAGAAGCGATTCAGCACCTGGAATTGAGAACACGAACACCTTTCCGTCCGCAACGGCGGCAATTGGATTCGCGTCCACGACCATGTCGGGCGTTGGCACCGTGTTCACATGCCACCACTGATCGGGTGAGCAACTGTATTCGAGGATCTGTCCACCATTGAAGTAGACCAGCAGCGACTCGTCGTTCCTTACCACCGAAGGAATGCCACTTACAAAGTAAGTGCGGTCGTGCACCTTGTCCGGCAATCGGGTGAGTTCCCACGCCCCGCCGGCCGCCGAGGCGTGCAGGTGGATGGGCGAGAGCGGCCACGGGGCAAAATGGGGTGATGTACAGCTGTGTACCTGGCCTGCAACGAAGAGGTGAACGCCACCCTGCACATCGTTGCCAGCGGCCGGTATGCCGCACTGCGTCAGCGTTCCATTGAGAATCGATTGACTGGTCCAGGCTGCAGGCACCTGCGAATCGCCGGCTTGATATTCGTGGGAAAGCAGCTGGCCTTGCACCGATGTGCCAGGGGTGAGGATGGTTCCGGGCTGATACATTCGGACGCTCCCTTTTCGCTGAGTTACCACGGCCAGATGAAGGACGAAGCGGGACCGATTGCAATGAAAAGTAGAGGAACAAGTTGGATCGACAGGTGTGGGTACTTTAAGCGGAAGCCATTTTGGTGTCAACGGGATTCGACAGAGCTACGCACAGTTGTGGAGACTGGCGGGCGGCCTGCCACGCTCGTGTCAGCGAGAGCCGGCGTCGGAAAAGCTGAGCGTGGACCATGGCTTCGCCACTCGTATCTATGCCAGATACTTGAACTCGCTATTGCTCAGGCGTAGGAAGAGACAGCACTGGCGTTGCGGGAGGCGCGTTGGCGGGTGATGCGTTCGACGTAGCCGCTCTTCGCCAGGGCCTGCAGCGGATTCTCCGCCAGTCCGCGGCTCGCGCGCCACTCCCGTATCAGCGGCCGCACATCTTCCCAGAACGCATTCCGGTAGCACTCCTCCGCCTCGACCAGCCGGCAGCCCTGCTGCAGCTCTTCCAACTGCGGCCCGTCCACCAGCGCCGCCTTGGCATACAGTTCCTGCGCCGTGACCACCGTCTGCACCATGGCTTCGATCTTGCCCTTCAGGTTGTGGCTCTGGTCGATCATGAACGCGATCTCCGCCGCCGCCGCTTCCTCCGCCTGCGTGATCTCGTAGAAGATGCGAAACACCTGGTAGGGATCGATCGAGCCCAGCGTCAGGTCGTCGTCGGCGTAGCGGCGGTCGTTGAAGTGGAAGCCGCCCAGCATGTCCAGGTGCAGCAGCCAGGCCACGATCTGCTCGATGTTCTGCGCCTGGTAATGGTGCCCGGTATCGACCAGCACCCGCGCCTGCGGACCGGCCGTGCGCGCCAACTCGAGCGCCATGCCCCAGTCGGCGATGTCGGTGTGGTAAAAGGCCGGCTCGAACGGCTTGTATTCAATCAGCATCCGCTGCCCGGGAGCGAGCGCCGCGTGCGCTGCCGACAACACCTCCTGCATCCACCCGATTCGCTTGCGCATGCTCTGCGTGCCGGGGTAGTTCGATCCATCGGCTACCCACATCGACACATCGCGCGAACTCAGCAGGCGACCAATCTCAATCGACTGCAGAATGTGATCGAGCGCCTTCTGCCGCACCGCTGCGTCCGGGTTGCAGATCGAGCCGTACTTGTACTCCTGCGATTGAAACAGGTTGGGATTGATCGAACCGGCGCGCACGCCGTACTGCTTTTCGAGCCGCTGCACTACCGCGACGTCGTCCACCCCGTTGGGCAGATCCCACTCCACGTGCAGCGCCAGCGTGGGGCTCACCCCGGTCAAGGCATGCACCTGCGCCGCGTCGGCAAACTTCTCCTCAATGGTCGAGGCCGCGGCCGCCTGCAGATACTTACCGAACCGGGTGCCGGTGTTGGCAAATCCCCACGAAGGGACCTCGATTTGAAAGCTGTCCAGCGCCTTCCACACCCGTTCCTGCCGCTCCGTGTTGCTCATCGCTTCCCCTCGTCTGCTTCTTGCCCGATGGCCTGCAACCCATCCAGCTCTGCAATTACCTGTCTATTGAAACACGCAACATACCAGCCAGCGGCCGAATCATCCTTCTCAGAGGTGACGCAACATGACGCAGACCTTCCTTCTTCTCTGAAGGGTTCTCAATCAACGCATCATGGTGCCTTTCACCAGCGTGGGTGAGTCTAAGCCTGTCCATGCATGATTTTCAATAGATATTTTATTCCTAATACTGGGAATGCTCGCACCTCAGTGAATTTGCGTTATGGCTCCGCGAGTAGCAATGCACCCATCAGAATCCTGCTTTTCTTCCCAACTCGCATGGAAATGATAAGATTCGGCTCTTCCCAGGAGCAGAGTGTGGCTGACGACGATTCGCAGAAACCGGTTCTCGACTTTCGCGCCAGATTGGGCCGATTTATCGTTCCCCCGTTCGTCCACGATCCGAATTTGAGGAACGAGAAGTTCGGGCTGCCGGAGGCTGATGACGAACCCGGCGACTACATTGTCGAATTGAACCTGATGTACGATGGCGGCCTGGAGCAGGCCGGACTTGGGTTTCGCGCCCTCTACAAGCGTGCGCTGGAAGATGCGAGCACCGAAAGGCCTCCGGTTTTCATCTCGAAGAGCTACTTCAAATGCACCATCAGCGCTGAGGAATTGCGAAAACTGATCTCTGCCGACGAGGAAGAGCCGAGGACCGCTCGCCGCATCATTTATAAAGTCTGGCCCGATTTCCCAGTCCAGGCCTTAATCGATCGCTCGACCACCACGGTCAAAGCCGACGCAGCCATCCGCGCCTATGAGGCCAATGGGGCAAGCATCGTGTGGGCAGTGATCGATTCTGGAATCGATGGAACTCACATCCACTTCGGGCCGGGACCGGACGGCACCGGGCCTAACAAGTTCTGCAATACACTCTACGATTCTTCGGTGGCCAAGTTACACCGCGACTTTACTGGCGTGGGCGTGCCCGACCCGGCGAACTACCCGAACAAGCCGGACGATTACCAGGCGGCACTTACGCAGAACATCCAGTCAGCCTTGATGGACCAGTTTGGACACGGGACGCATGTTGCGGGAATTATCGCCGGCGGACTGGACGAGAACCTGCCGAAGACCGAATTTCACATATGCGAACGCGTCTTCAAACCAGATCCCAACGGTCAAGCGCATACCGTGGTGATCGAGACACGCGACGCTTGTGCAAAGGCGGTGCGCGGCGTCGCTCCGCAATGCAAGCTGGTCAGTCTCAAGGTCCTCGATGCGAACGGCAAGGGTGCGACCAGCGGCATCATGCTTGCGCTGCGGTACATCCGCGAAGAACTCAATGACGACCCCAAATTGTTGCGGGTGCACGGGGTCAATCTCAGTCTCGGTTACGAATTTGACGCCGAGATGTTTGCCTGTGGGCAGAGTCCACTGTGCGTGGAGGTTGACCGCCTGGTGAAGAGTGGCGTTCTGGTCGTAGTGGCTGCGGGAAACACCGGCTACACGCAGATCTCAACGGTGGAACGGTACACCAAGGTCGGACTCTCGAGCACGATTAATGATCCGGGCAACTCCGCGCTGGCCATCACGGTAGGGTCCACGCATCGCGACTCGCCGCATACGTATGGCGTTTCGTTCTTCTCTTCGAAGGGCCCGACCGGTGATGGTCGGGTGAAGCCTGACCTGGTCGCTCCGGGAGAACGCATCACCTCGGCTACCACTCCGGGACAGATGCGCCGGCTGGGGCTCACCAATCCCCCGTCCGACAGCCGCACCTACATCGATGATTCGGGTACCAGCATGGCCGCACCGCATGTATCCGGGGCAGCCGCCGGCTTTCTCTCCATTCGGCGCGAATACATTCAGCAGCCCGACCAGGTGAAAAAGATTTTGCTCGACAGCGCTACACCACTTGGGCGAGAGAGATACTTCGAAGGTCAGGGGCTGGTCGACCTGATGCGCGCCATTCAATCGGTATAAAGCAGCCGACTGCTGCAAGGAGCAACTACGATGTCAGGTCAACTCGCTGGTTTTCCTTTCTGGGCGCTGGAGTTCAATGAAGACGGAGTGCTCGCCGGTGGGGCGGGCACGGTGCTGCAGCAGATTCCTGCCGCTCAGCTCACGGATCTGTTCATCTTCTCTCACGGGTGGAACAACGATCACAACACGGCTATGAATCTCTACACCGGCTTTTTCGGTGAGGTGCGCAAGCTCATCGATGACGCAGGGATCCACAAGAAGGCGGGTACGTCGATCGGCATCGCCGGTATTTTCTGGCCCTCGATTCTCTTTCCGGGGGACTCCGCTCCCCTGGGTGGCACGGGCGGAGCCGCGAGTTTCACAAGCGACACGGACACGACCGCCTTGGCAAGCGAACTACCCAAGGTTTTCAGCAGGCCCGAACAACAGCCTTTGCTCAAGAACCTGCTGGGCCTTCTGCAGGAGAAGCCGTCGGATCAGCAGGCCCTGCTGACCTTTCGTGACAAGCTGAGCCAGTTAGTGAGCGATAAGAGCGTCACCTCCACGCAGGACGATCTTGAACTGCAGGCGGCCACGGTCAAGAACGACGACGATTGGACGACGCTGCTCGGGCTCATGTCCGGTTCGGCACCCGCGGACGATGGAGGGGGCGGCGCGGCAAGCCTCGGAGGAGATTTCGACAAGCTATGGGATGGCGCAAAAAATGTTCTTCGGACGGCTACGTATTGGGAGATGAAGAATCGAGCCGGCGTCGTTGGCTGTCGCGGTCTTGGTCCGCTGATCGGACAGATTCACGCAGCCGCGCCTGCCTTGAGGATTCACTTACTCGGACATTCCTTTGGCGCGAGGCTGGTCTCCTATAGTCTTTCTGGCCTACCGGATGGGCTGTCCGGGCCCAATTCTCCAGTGAAGACGCTGTTCCTCATGCAGGGTGCCTTTTCTCATTTTGCCTTTGCAGACAAGCTGCCATTTGATGACAGCCGAAGCGGCGATCTCGCGGGTATGGCTCGTCGCGTGGACGGACCCTTATTGACGACACACACGCTCAAAGATCTGGCGGTCGGCAGTGCCTATCCGGCCGCATCGGTTCTTGGCCGCCAAGACGCTTCTGATGCTGGGGACCTAATGTACCGGTGGGAAGGGATGGGGCATGATGGCGCACAGGCAGTCGATGCCGCCAGCGACACACTCTCGGTGCCGAAAACGGCGTACGCCTGGCAGACCGGAAAGTGGCTCAATCTCGATGCGAATCAAATCATCGTCAATGGCGGACCACCCAGCGGCGCGCACAGCGACATCGTTCACCCGGAGACCGCCTGGGCCGCGCTGTCGGCAGCCAAAATTGCGACGACCGCCTGAGGCTGGTCAACTGGAGTGCTGAAGGACGCGCCATTTTGTAATCGTGTACACTTTCTGCGATTCCAACAGGCTGTCTTCGCTGCAGGTTTCGTGATCGGGAAAATGGGAGAACTGTGAATGATCGGATGGAAAAGTAACTCAAGTGGTCGCACGCGTTGCATGACGCGATGCGTGTTCGCGTTTGCCGCAGGACTTGCGGTCCTGCCACTTTCGATGGCGCAGTCCATCAACGGGCGCTGGGCCGGGGTCGACCGCGTCATGGATAACGGCGAGGAACACAAGACCATCCTCGAACTGCACCGGTCCGGCAATAACCTCTCCGGAAAGATTGAAACTCTCGGCTACACGTCGGACGTGAAAGGAACTGCGAAGGGCAATCACTTTCAAATATTCCAGCCGTGGGATCCGACCAAGGTCCTGATGTCAGGCGACCTGGTTGGCAACGACCTGCACATCAATCAAGGCCGTCACTCGGTCGTTTACAAGCCGGCTACGAACGATACCGATCTTCCAAAATTGCCCTACATCGAGCCTCCTCCGTTGCATAAAGTTCCCTCCAACGGGTTGGCCAAAACTCCACCTATGGGCTGGAACAGTTGGAACCTCTTCGCGGAACGGATCGATGATGCCACCGTGCGCACCATGGCCGACGCGATGGTAAGCAGCGGCATGCGCGACGCAGGCTACATCTACGTGAACATCGATGACACGTGGGAGGGCGTTCGCGACGCAAACGGAGTGCTGCCAGCCAATCACAAGTTTCCCGACATGAAAGCACTGGCCGACTACGTGCATTCCAAAGGTCTGAAGTTGGGAATCTACTCCTCGCCTGGACCGCGGACCTGCGGCGGCTATCCCGGGAGCTACGGTCACGAGGCTCAGGATGCGAAGACCTGGGCCGAGTGGGGCATCGATTACGTGAAGTATGACTGGTGCAGCGCCGGCCAGATTTACAAAGACGCGCAACTGCAACCCGTCTACCAGAAGATGGGTGAGGCGTTGCAAGCTACCGGGCGACCCATCGTCTTCAGCCTGTGCGAATACGGCAAGGGTGAAGTGGAGAAGTGGGGACCGGATGTAGGTGGCAATCTCTGGCGCACCACCGGCGACATCCGCGATGAGTGGTCGAGCATGCTTGAGAATGCCGAATTGCAGATGAAGACTGCGCCGTATGCGGGGCCCGGACGCTGGAACGATCCCGACATGCTTGAGATTGGCAACGGCCACATGACCACTGATGAATATCGCACGCACATGAGCCTCTGGAGCATGTTGGCGTCACCGCTTCTGGCCGGTAACGACGTGCGCAGCATGACCCAGCAGATCAAGGAAATTCTCCTGAACAAGGACGTGATCGCCATTGACCAGGACTCGCTGGGCAAACAGGCGACACGTGTGGCGAAGGATGGCGATATCGAAACCTGGACCAAGCCTCTCGCCGATGGCGGCGTTGCGGTTGCGGTATTCAACCATGGAGCCTCGCCTACCAAGGTCACGGTCAAGAGCAGTGCCGTGCACGTGAGCGACACAGCCAAGGCACGGGATCTCTGGACTCACAAAGACGTAGCCTTTGCCCAAGGCAGTTACTCCGAAACGGTGCCCACGCATGGCGTACTTATGCTGCGGGTAACTCAGTCGAAGTAATCCTGCAAGCTCGCGCTCCATCACCCAAAACACCTGAGACATCCACCCGTAGAACACATTGCTCTGCGGGTGGGACCATCCCCGCTCGACCTCCGCACGCCACATCTGCGCTCACGACCGCAAGCAACCTGCCGGACTTCCGCGTCCTCTTATTTTCTGTATTCATCAGAATGTAACAATGGAGAGCCGCGCGTGTCCGCCAAGAAAGCAAAGAGTCTTGCCGATCCTACCCGCCTTGAACCGATCGACAAAAAGGAAGGGCTGCTTCAGGTCATTATTGAAACGCCGAAGGGTAGCCGGAACAAATTCGCCTTCGACCCTGAGCAGGAGATCTTCAAGCTTAAGAGTGTTCTGCCTGCCGGAATGGCGTTCCCGTACGACTTCGGTTTTCTGCCACAGACGATGGCCCCGGATGGTGACCCGATAGACGTGCTGCTGCTTATGGATGAGCCGGCCTTTCCCGGCATCGCCGTTCGAGCGCGGCTGATTGGCATCATTGAAGGCGAACAAATCGATGGGAAGAAGAAGATTCGCAACGATCGCCTGGTCGCCATTGCGGAGGCGAATCATATGTACACCTACATCACCAAGCTCAAGGATCTGCCCGACCAGTTTCTTCGCGAGCTGCAAGACTTCTTTGTGAATTACCACCGGCTGGAGGGCAAAGAGTATCAACTGCTCGGCTGCCGCGGCACCAAGGCGGCGCTCAAGCTGATCAAAGAAGCGCAGCGAGCAGCCTAGCGCCACTGGATTCAACCATGAAAGAACTCGTCTTTCGATTCCTTATCGGCGGCGTGATTGTCAGTGCATTTTCTGTACTCGGCGAAATGCTGCGCCCCAAGAGCTTTGCCGGATTGTTTGGAGCCGCTCCCTCCATCGCTTTAGCCACAATCGGACTTACACTTGTTCGCCAGGGCAACCGATACGTCGCGATCGAAGCTCGATCGATGGTCTTCGGCTCTGTCGCCTTCTTCTGTTACGCATTGCTCGCAAGCTGGATTCTGATGCGGTACCGACCGAGTGCCCTCGTGGCTACGGTTGCGCTGCTCCCCGTCTGGCTGGGAATTTCGCTCGGTCTCTGGCTGTTCGCTGCGAGGTGGCTGGCATGATGATCCAGGCTCGCCTGGCCGCTCTCAAAGGCATCAAGCCTCACGAATACGCCGTGCGATTTCTGTTTGGCGGCGCTTGTACGGCCGCTGCAGGCCTGATCGCAACGCACTTCGGGCCAGAACTGGGCGGCCTCTTCATGGCGTTTCCCGCCATCTTCCCGGCAGGGGCCTGTCTCATCGAAAGTCATGAGAAGCTGCACAAGCAAAGAATCGGGGCAGACGGGACCCGCCGTGGCCGAGCAGCCGCAAGCGTCGATGCGGCCGGAGCCTCGATCGGCTGTATTGGCCTGATCGGCTTTGCTCTCGTTCTGTGGGCTGAGCTACCACACCGTCGCGCCATCTTCTCCGTTCTATTGGCAAGCCTGGTGTGGCTGCTGGTCTCAGCTGTTTTCTGGTGGATTCGAAAGAGCCGGATTCTTCACCGCAGGCGAATTCATTTGTCCACATAAGTTTTTCTCGACTCCGAATACTGCCCAGTCGCCCAAACACTCAAGACGCACTCCTGCAGCCGCTAGGAAGATCGTCGCTACCTCCCTTGCTCTTCACTCTTGCCATCTCTGAGTTCAGGGATTACGGTGGTTCCTTCCCCAGAAAAGGTGCCTCCCGAGATGCGACTGCGCCTCATTTCTCTTTCCGACTCTGCGTTGCTGAGCATAGCCACTCTGCTGTTTTGCCTGCCCTTCCACACTGCTTCTTCGCAAGGGACAAAGGCGAATTCCGTCGGCGTCTCTAACCTCGCCGGCAATACTGCAGCCCCACTGATCACGCAGTCTCTGGACGAGTCTCGAGTCACTCCGCTCAAGGGAAATGTTCACCCTCTTGCCCGTCCGCCGTTTGATGTGGGTGCCGCGCCACCCGATTTGCCCATGCAGCGAATGCTGCTCGTACTCAAGCGCGGCTCAGAACAGGAGGCCGCTCTTCGCAAGCTGATCGAGGATCAGCAGGACCGAACTTCTGCCGGGTACCGCGCGTGGCTGACTCCTGAAAGCTTCGGTGCACGATTCGGTCCGCCAGAGAGTGATATTCAGACCATTACTGCATGGCTGCGTGCTCACGGGTTTGAAGTAGCGCCGCCGACGAAAGGCCGCATCGCGATCGAGTTCTCCGGCACTGCGCGGCAGGTGCAGGAAGCCTTTCACACGGAGATCCACCAGTACAACGCCAATGGACAACATCACTGGGCCAATGCAACCGAGCCCTCCATCCCCGCCGCGCTCGGTCCCGCGGTGTACGGCATAGTGTCGCTGCACAATTTTCCCCGGCACACGCAATCGACGTTGCTGGGGGCACCGCAGGCAAGAGTCGAGACGGATTCGGGTCCTCTACCGCTCTTCACCTTTACGCCTCAACAAACGACGCTTTACGGCGTCGGGCCCACCGATTTCGCGACCATCTACAACCTTCTTCCACTTTGGAAGGCAGGCATCGACGGTACAGGACAGACGATCGCCGTGGTCGGCGAATCCAACATTAACGTCGCGGATGTTCGCAGCTTTCGCAGTCTCTTCGGACTGCCTGCAAACGATCCGAAGATCATTTTGAACGGTCCCGACCCCGGCCTTGTAGGAGACGAGCCCGAAGCTGTACTCGACGTGACCTGGTCCGGCGCGGTCGCGAAGAACGCCACCATCGATTTCGTAGTTTCCGCTTCCACCGAGACGGCGTTTGGGGTTGATCTCTCGGCCTTGTATATCGTGGACAACAACGTTGCGCCGGTGTTGAGCGAAAGTTACGGCGATTGCGAAGCCAACCTTGGTAACGCCGGCAATGCTTTCTTCCATGCGCTTTGGCAACAGGCTGCGGCACAGGGGATTACCGTCGTGATTGCCGCGGGCGATGGTGGCTCTGCCGGGTGCGACAACTTCAATGTTCAGAGCGCCGCTGTTCGCGGACTGGCGGTCAGCGGGTTCGCCTCCACTCCGTATAACGTCGCCGTCGGCGGCACAGATTTTGACCAGAGCCCGCTGAATGCGCTCACGTACTGGAGCCCGACCAACGACGCAGCTACCGGATCCTCTGCTCTCTCCTACATACCTGAGACCGCTTGGAACGATTCATGCGCCAGATACATGCCTGGCTCCTGCTATAGCGGCAGCAAGTACCTCAACATTCTCGGCGGAAGCGGCGGCCCCAGCACCTGCTCGACACAAGACGCCACCGGCGCCTGCTCCTCGGGATATAGCAAGCCCACCTGGCAGACTGGCGCTGGCGTGCCAATGGACGGCGTACGCGATACGCCTGACGTTTCGTTGTTTGCCAGCAACGGCTTTAACGACAGCTTCTACATCATCTGTGAAGAAGACGCCCTGCTGGTTCCAGTACCATGCAGCCTCACGAATCATTCTTTCGTTGGCTTCGGCGGTACTTCGGTGTCGACACCTGCGTTCGCAGGCATCATGGCGCTGGTGAATCAGAAGATGACCGCGCAGGGTCTGAACGCCCGTCAAGGGAACGCCAACTATGCGCTCTACAAGCTCGCCTCGCAACCCGGCGCGACGTGCGACTCCTCTACAGCAGCGATTGGAAATGTATGCATCTTTTACGACGTCACTAAGGGCAATAACGCGGTTCCTTGCGCGGCAGGAACGCCGGACTGCGGGGCTACTTTCGGCACCAGCTTCGGCGTACTCACCGATCCCAACGATCCGACGCGTGTCGCGTGGCCAGCCACACCGGGCTATGATCTGGCGACCGGGCTGGGCTCAATCAACGCTAGCAATCTCGTGAACCAGTGGAGTTCTGTCACGTTCAGGCCAAGCACGACAGTGCTGAACAGTGTCACTCCCCTGAGCGTTGCGCATGGACAGCCCGTGAGTATCAGCGCCACCGTGACGGCGCAATCGGGAACCGGTACGCCGACCGGAGTCGTTGCCTTGATGGCGACCCCTGCAGGCAGAAATCTAGGAGTCGACCTCTTCCCTCTTAGCACCGGGACGGTCAACGGTACGACGATGCTGCTGCCCGGAGGCACGTATAGCGTAACCGCTCACTATGGTGGGGATGAGGTTTTTGGGGGCAGCGACTCGGCGCCGATACAAGTAACAGTTGGCAAGGAGAATAGCGCCATCAGCGCCAGTATTGTCAGCCCGCTCCTCGCTCCCTCCTCATCGCAGACCAGCGTAGCCTATGGGTCCATCTTCTTCCTGCGCGGCGATGTGACGAACTCGTCTTTCCACGCGTGCGCTCCAAACTCTCAACAGAGCAAGATCCCCTGCCCCACTGGAACCGTGTCTTTCAGCAGCAACGGCAAGATTCTAACTTCTGCAGGAAATGCACTGAATAGCCTTGGGTATACCGAGGACCAAGCATCGTATTCGACGTTTACTTCGCTCGGTCCCTACGCCTTGCAGGCCCAGTACAGCGGAGACAATAGCTTCAATCCGAGCAGCAGCTCTGCAAATCTGACAGTCACGCAGGCGCCCACGTTTCTGGGGCTGCTGGCGCCGCCAAACTCGTGCTGCGCCGCGAATACGTTCTACTCCGGGCAGTCATTCCAGGTACTGGCCTCCGTGTTCACAGAAAGCGTTCTCGCTGCACCTACCGGCGCGCTCACCATACTTCAAGACGGAGCGGTACCGGCCGGTAAAATTCTGATGACGCCCGTAGCCGGAATCAGCGATGGAACTCGCATCTCCGGGTTTGCCTCTCTGGGTGCGCAGCTGACGACGTCGCTGGATACTCCGGGAACTTACACCTATACATCCACTTACTCCGGGGATACGAATTATCTAGGTGCGGCACGCGCACTTCCTCTGGTCGTAACGGTCGTCGATACGACATTCCACATGGCCTCACCCATCCCTGTGATGACGATTGCCGCCGCTGGACAGGCCGGAACCACGACCATTACCTTTACGGCTACCGACAACTTCAACGGCAGCATCGACCTCACGTGTAAGCTGCCGGCGACCATGACGGAGGCACTCTGCCCGGCGGCAACCGCGAACTTGTTTGGAGCAGCGAGTTCGACAGCGCAATTGACAATAACCACCACAGCCCCGCATACAATTGCTTTGAATCACCCGCCGTCACTTGGCTTTTATGGAGGTGGCGCACTGGCGGGGGTGGTCCTACTGATGATTCCCGGCCGACGTCGACGCAGGTGGCCGCTGGCCATTCTGCTCTGCTGCGGCGTGATGTTTATCGGTTGCGGAGGAGGTGGAGGCGGCACCGGATCCGGCAGCGGCACTGGCAACACGGATCCCGGAACACCCGCGGGCAACTACACCGCTACGGTTACGGCGATTTCGCAGGGCATCACGCGAACCGCGACCTTCACCGTGGTCGTTCAGTAATCGCCCCAGAACAACCCAGCCGCAGGTGTTTAAGCTGCGGCTGAGTTTTCACAAGTCCCTCAAGCGAGCTTCATAGCTTCGGGATCCCAATGCACCACGCTGCCGCGCTCGTAACTCAAGTTGCTTAGCAATGCAGCTCCGGCTGCGCGGTATCCGAAGACGGCATCTTCGACTACAGGCTGCCGGCTTCGCACTGAAGCGAAGAAATTCTTAAAGTGATCGTAGCTGTCACTGTATTTCTCCGGTGCCTCGTACTTTTCAAAACCGGCCGGGAGCTGTCCTTCAAAGTGTGCGGGCGGATACTTTTTGCGGTAGGCCTCGGTAGTCTCTCGCTGCATCGCCTCTGCAAAGGTGCCGACGGTTAGCCCCGGTTCCTTCTCCCGCGGCGTGCGACTTACGCTTACCGTATTGCCGGCGATCTCCATGGTTCCTTCTGATCCAGTAAAGATGAGTCCCTCGCTCTCTTCACCGCCGTCGACGAAATTCACGCGCAGGCTGAGATTGAATCCTTCGCGGTAATCGAACAGGCCGAGCAGCACGTCCGGTGCGTCGCGACCATCCTTCCAGAATCGTAGCCCGCCGGTAGCCATAGCGCGGGTCGGGCCATGGGAACCGGTGATGAAGTGCGTGCCGCTGAAGAGATGCACAAAAAGGTCACCGGCCACGCCGCTGCCGTACGCCTTCCACTTGCGCCATTGAAAGAAGTGTTCCGCGTTAAACGGGATCTTCGGCGCCGTACCGAGGAAACGCGGCCAGTCGCAGGTTTCAGTCGAGGCATCGAGCGGAACCGTATAGTTCCATGCGCCCATGGACGAGTTGCGATCCCAGCGCGCCGTCACCATGTTGAGTTGCCCGATTGCGCCCGAGGCGAGCAGCTCCTTGGCCTTCGCGTAGACCACGGAACTGACGCGCTGACTGCCGACCTGAAGAATGCGTTTGGTTGATCGCGACGTCTCGATCATTTCCGGGCCGTCTGGGTAGAGATGAATCATCGGCTTCTCGCAGTAAACATCTTTGCCGGCCTTCATCGCGTCGACGGCGGCCTGCTTGTGCCAATGGTCAGGGGTGGCAATGATGACGGCATCGATGTCTTTGCGCGCCAGGATCTCGGCATAGTCACGAGTGGTAAAGACGTCGCTGCCCCAGAGTTCCTTACTGTGTTCCAGCCGGCCGTTATAGCAGTCTGCAACGGCCACCAGTTTCACGCCGGGCACTTGCACCGCGGTCTTGGTGTCGCCCTGACCCTGAATACCGGCGCCGATCAAAGCAAACTGGATGTGGTCGTTGGCTGATACCGGCTTAGAGGCTGCCTCCTGCATCGCGCTCAACGCTTCCATATTCGGCCCCAACAACGTGCTCGCCGTTGCTGCTCCTGCTACCTTCAAAAAACCTCTGCGGTTCCACTGTTGCATGCTCGCCCTCACCCATTGGTTCTTACTGCTGAAATTCACTCACTGGCGATCATACGCGAAGAGAGACGGTCCCTCGCGCGCCCAGGTTGCGGTTACATTTTGAGTTCGCTTGGCGGGCAGCCACATTGACAGGTCTCTCGATTCCACCTACGTTTCTGATGGTCGCCGATGTGGGGCGTGGAGGTATCCGAGACATGCTACCCACTCTGCGCCAGGAATCGGCATCTTTGATGGTGGGCTCGATGCTGGGCCTCGGAGGAACATGGATTCCAAACAACTCTTCGATCTGACCGGAAAGGTCGCTCTAGTCACGGGTGCAGCTCGCGGACTGGGCCGCGCGATCTCACTTGCGCTTGCGGGGGCAGGTGCGGATGTCTCCCTCGGACTGCGAGACGCAAAGGCGGATGCCAACCTGAAGTCGGAAGTGGAGGCCTTGGGTCGAAAGGCGTTGCCGCTCCAGATGGACATGACCAACCTCGGACAAATCTCCGAGGGCGTCGAGGCTACGGTTCGCGAATTCGGGCGGCTCGATATTCTGGTCAACAACGCCGGTATAGCGCCAGGCAATTTGGCTGAAGACGTGCGTGAAGAGGACTTTGACCGCACTCTAGCCATCAATCTCAAGGGGACGTTCTTCTGCAGCCAGGCTGCCGGGCGAGTCATGATTCGGCAGAAGAGCGGCTGCATCGTCAACATGAGTTCGCAGGCGGGCTTTGCCGCGCTCCCGACCGAATCTGTTTATTGCATGACGAAGGCAGCCATTGCCCACCTCACGAAGTGCCTGGCCGTAGAATGGGGTCCACACAATATCCGCGTAAACGCAGTCGCTCCGACGTTCATCCATACTCCGGGAACTGAGCCTGCACTCGCCGATCCGGAATTCCGCTCTGATGTGATCGAGCGCATCGCCGCTCTTCACCGCATCGGCGAGCCCATCGAGGTGGCGGCCGCAGTCGTGTTCCTCGCCTCACCGGCGGCTTCGCTGATCACCGGTCATACACTGCTCATCGACGGAGGCTGGACAGCCAGATAGACTGTTGCGGGAACGTAGGGCGTTGCTGAGCCATGCGCCTAACTCGCCACGCGTTTGACTCCCGTTACTCGCAGCATTGATGAAGGATCTTTCCCTTACAGAAGCATTGCACCCAGTTTTGGAAAGGAAACAAGCCGCTTGCTGATACTTGCTGCCATTGTTGCCATCTTTATTTACGGAATGATCGCTGCCATGCTGGGCACGATCTTGCCCGACCTCTCCGATCGCTTCAAACTCACGCCCAGCCAGAACGGCACGATCGCGTTTGCGCAAGCACTTGGGCTCATCATTGCTTCGGTTGGAGTAGGGCCGCTGCTCGACACAGAGGGAAAGAAGATTGGCCTGATCCTCGGCCTGGCGTTCATCGCGATCGCGCTGTTTGCCTTGCCTCGGTCGAAAGGCTTCCGCAGCATTCTCGTGCTGCTGTTCCTACTAGGTGTTGGCGGAGGAATCGTGGTGACTGGCGCAAATGCGCTGGTGAGCGACATTAGCGAAGCGCACCGCGGAACGGCTCTCAACCTCGTCAATCTCTTTTTCGGATTGGGTGGTCTCGCAACTCCCTTCATCTCCGCCAATCTCTTCGGCAGGAACTGGGTTCGCCTGTGCTATACCATCGCCTCACTCACGGTCTTGACGCTTGCTATCCAGGCGGTTACGAAGATGCCTGCGCCGACCCCCGGCAACGGCTTCGTTCTCGCCGATGCTGGTCCGGTGCTTGGCCGTCCTCTGCTCTTTCTGCTGGGATTCTTCTTGTTCCTCTACATCACCTGCGAGGTGGGTATCTGGAACTGGCTGCCTCGTCACCTCATCGCGCAGGGTATTCCGGAATCGCGCGCACTCAACATCCTCTCGCTCGGATTTGCTCTCGGCCTGCTCGTCGGGCGAGTCGGCGTGTCGCCCATCCTCATCCACGTAGCGGCGATCACGGTCACGCTGGTTGCTTCTGTCGCAATGGCTGTGACTACTTTCCTGATGCTTCGAACCAGGAGTTCGAGCGCGGCCTTCGGCCTGGTATTCGTTGCGGGGCTGTCGATGGCGCCGGTTTTTCCCACAACGCTGGCGATCGTGGGCGATGCCTTTCCGCGAATGACCGGGACTGCCATCGGCTTCGTCATCACCTGCGGATGGGTCGGTCTGGCCGTGAGTTCCCGAATCATCGGAGCAATCGCGGGCGGCGATCCTAAGCGGTTACAAAAGGCGCTCATGGTGATCCCTGGCTCCGCCGTGCTCATGATCGGGCTAAACCTGGTAATTCGCGCGGTTCTGCGTTGAGGCTTTCCGGTACGACTGCTCCCTCGCTCATGGATGTGCTCCTATCTGGAAGTTGAGCGTGGCCAGTGCGAGCTTGTACTGATACTGCGCATTCGTGTTGCCGATGGCCGCATCGGTCTGCTGATACTGCGCCTGGCTTAACTCGACGATGGAACTCAGCCCTATCTGGTAGCGAGTCTGGGCGAGAGTCAGAGCCAGGTTCGCCTGCTTCAGGAGTTGCTCGGTGACTGCAAGGCGGCGGTATGCCGTGTTCGCGGCCAACCAGGATGTGCGAATGTCGCGCACGATCTGATCTCTTAGATCTCGGCTTCGCTCGGACGCGGCCTGTGCGCGAACCGCAGCCTCCTTCGTCTGCGCCGAATACAGGAAGCCATTGAATATGGGAATGTTCATGTTCACGCCGATGCCGCCCCACCAGTTCGAGGTGTAGTACTGGGCCGGCCGGATGGGTACGCTTCCCACAGTTCCGGCGGCACTGATGGTGGGAAGCCTCTGGTCGCGTTGCGCGTGGCTGAACTTCGCGGCAGCTTGCTCGCTGAAATTCAACGCTTGCAGGTCAGGTCGCTGCTGTAATCCAAGCTGCACAAGCTGTTCTGGATCCGCGGGCGGAGGCTGCAAGGGTGCGGTCTCATCGGTCAGGTCGTACATCACCTGACGATCAAGGCCAAGCATCGCGTCCAGCGCGGCCATCGTCGAATCGGCATTGTTCTGTGCATCCAAAAGCAGCAGTTGCGCCTGCGAAAAGTTCACGTCAGCAGAGCTGAGATCCAACGTGGATTTGAGCTTGTTCTGCGTCATCTGGTTCACCTGCGATTGGGTGGTCTGGCGAGTGGTTACATTCTGTTGCGCCACTTTGAGCAATGCCTGCGCTTGGAGAGCGCTATAAAACGCCTGATCCGTCGCGATTACGATTTCCTCTGTAGTCGCTTGCGCGTTGGCGTTCTGGGCCTTCTCCTGTAACCGCGAAGAAGCGACCAGATTGTGGGTCTTGCCGAAATCGGTGATGAGCTGCGTGAACCCGGCACCCGCGCCGGCATGTTCAAAGAGCCTTGAAGCTGTCAGTGCGCCCGCAGATATGCGGCTTGCGTCTTTGGCATCTACGGCAGTTAGGCTCGCGCTGGCCGTGGGCAATTCTGCTGATCGGGTCTCGCGAACTACCTGGTGCTGAGCCAACGCGAGCAACCGGCCGATGCTGACGCGGGGATTATTCTTAATGGCCAGTTGCTCAGCGCCGATTCTGGTCAGCGCCGGATGCTGGGCGAATGCTTGTGCATCCTGACCACCTGCGGGCGCCTGCTGCTTCGTGTCGGTCCCGGGCGCTACCTGATGCTGATCCGCTCGCGCCAGCAATTTAACCGGAGGAGCATCCGGAAGCGCATTCGAAACAGGCCTCTCCGCAATGCTGCCCGAACAACTACCAGCCGCAAGCAGGATCGACGCGAGCCAATGTACGGAGGTTTTGAGTGTATGCCGGCCTCTCATCTACTCCTCCGCCCACGCAGCAAGTCTCTCGCTTCGCCTGCCGTGAACGATCACGTACACTGCCGGAACGAGAAACACGGTGACCGCTACAGACACGCCCAAGCCGCCGATGATAGCGCGTGCCAGAGGAGCGTATTGTTCGCTGCCCGCCTCGAGCCCGAGCGCCATCGGGATCATTCCGAGTAGTGTGGCAAGGGAGGTCATCAGAATGGGCCGAAGCCGAAGCTTGCACGAATGCACGACAGCCTCCGCGGGAGGCATGCCCTCGGCATGAAGCTGTCCCGCAAACTCGACGATCAGAATGCTGTTGGACACCACGATGCCCGTCATCATCACGACACCCATCAGCGACATAATGTTCAAGGTACTGTGCGTGATCAACAGAATGAGCAGTACACCGGCCAAGCCCGGAGGAATGGCCATCATGATGATGAACGGATCGACAAACGAAGCGAACTGCGCCATCAAAATCAAGTAGACCAGCAGGATCGCCAGGATAAGACCGATTCCGAATCGCTGGAAGGATTCACTCATACTTACAACTGTTCCTCTTACAGTTACGTGGACATTGTTTGGCGCCTTAATGCCGGCGATTGCCCTATTTACGTCGCGAGTCACACCCTGGAGCGCCTCGGAAGACGGCATGACGTAGACATCGATGACGCGGCGAAGCTTGTAATGATCTACTTCGGTGGGCGTATTGATCTCCTTGATGCTTACGACGGATTGCAGCGGCGTGTAACTAGTCTGATTGCTCGCTCGCAACGGGATTTGCTTGAAATCGTCCAGACTCATGTGGCCTATCTTCTTGTCGGAGTATTGCACCGTCAGCATGTAGTTATTGCCTGTCTTCGGATCAACCCAGTAACTCGGGGCGATCATGCCGTTAGAGGTAAGCGCAGTAATCACGTTATCGACCACCTCTTTCGGAGAGAGCCCGATCAGGCTGGCTCGTTGGCGGTCGATGTTCAGTTCGAGTCCCGGATAGCGCAGGTTCTGCGGAATCAAGACGTCGCCGACATTTCTCAAGCCCTTGATCTTGGCGGCGATCTGGGTGGCCACATTGAACGACTGATCCATGTCATTGCCGCTGACCTGAATGTCGATCGGTGCAGGCAACCCCTGGTTGATCACGGAATCGACCAGGCCGCCAGCTTGAAAGTAAGTGGTCAGCGAGGGTAGATCCTGAGATAACTTGCCACGAACCCGCTTCATATACTCGTAACTTCCTGACTTATGTCCTTCCTTCAAACTCACTTGAACAAACGCCGTGTCCATGGACGAGTTACTCGTATAGATCGAAGACAAATCCGGCGTTATCCCGATGTTAGAGACAATCATGTCAAGATCCCTGGGCGGGATGACCTGGCGAATGTCTTTCTCCACCTGCGCGATGTATTGATTGCTCAATTCGATGCGGGTACCGCTTGGACACTTGATGTTGATAATGAACTGGCCCGGATCGGTGCGGGGGAAATAGGATCTTCCCATCAGCGGGAGCAAGGCAAAAGTCAATAGAACGAATCCGAGGATGCTTAGCGTGGTAGCGATCGGGCGCAGGATGGAGCGATTCACCACGATAACGTAGCGATCCAGCATCTTCTGGAACCACCGATTGAAGGCGCCCACGACTCTCTGGAAGAACGATGGCCTGGGCAATTCCTGAAAGTTGGTATGCGCTTCGGAAGCGACTTCCCGTCCCTCCGACGCATGCGCGACAGAGGGCTTGATGAAGCGTGCGCAGTAGAGCGGGACGACCGTCATCGCCACCATGTACGACGCGAACAACGAGAACACCACGGAGAGTGCCAGTGCCGTGAAGAGGTACTTGCTGACTCCGTACAACATCGCGACCGGGAAGAACACGATGGCAGTGGTGACGGTAGCGGCCAAGACAGCGAGTTGCACTTCCTTGCCGCCTGCTTCGGCTGCAACTTCGGGCGACTCGCCCATTTCCAGGTGGCGGAAGATATTCTCGAGCACAACTACGGAGTTATCAATGAGACGGGACAAGGCGAGCGCAAGCCCGGCCAGCACCATGGTATTTATGGATCCCCCGCCGATCTTGATGCAGATGAATGCAGCCAATGCGGAGAGAGGAATCGATAACAGCACCGCGAAGGTCGCGCGCACGCTCCCTAAGAACAGCAAGATCATGAGTGCGGTCAGGATGAGGCCGATGCCGCCTTCATTGCCAAGATTCTTCAGAGCGGACTTTACAAACACCGACTGATCGAAGACTACGGCCGTCTTGAGAGAAGACGGGATATCGACCAGAGTCTTGATGGCGCTCTTCATCCCATTCACGATGGTGATTGTGTTGCTATCTCCCCCCTGCTTCAAAACAGGAATGTACACAGAACGCTGGCCATCGATGCGGACAATATTCGTCTGAATGGTGCCGGAGTCCTGGGCCTTACCGATGTCGCCTACCATTACGGAGGCATTGCCGACCGACTTCAACGGCAGATCGTTGATCTGCTCCGGCGAGGGCACCTGGCTATTCGCGTAGATGTTGTAGTCCTTGTGTCCGATGCGAACATCGCCTGCGGGCAAAATCAGGTTCGAGTCATTGACCGATCTCACCACGTCCATCAAGCTCAAGTTATGAGCCTCAAGTTTCATCGGGTCTACATACACCATGATCTGCCGGTACCTGCCACCGAAGGGTTGCGGTACGGAAGCCCCGGGCACGCTCGCAATCTGATTTCGTACCTGAAACTGTGCCAGATCTTTTAAGTCTGTCTCGTTTAGACCTTTGCCTTTGAGCGTGACCAGGCAAACGGGCTGGCTCGAAGCATCCATGCCGAGAACGACAGGGGGCAAGGTTCCCGGTGGCAGGCGTCGCAGATCGGCCATAGCAAGGTTCGCGATGTTACTCAGTGCAGCGTTGGCATCGGTGCCCGGTTTGAAGTAGATCTTGATCAGGCTGACGCCGGTGAGCGAGCGCGATTCGATGTGGTCTATATTGCTGCCTAACGTGAAGAATCGTTCGAACGTGTCTGTGATGTCCGCTTCAATCTGCTGCGGTGGCATCCCAGAGTAAAACGTCGCGACAACAACTACGGGCATGTCGATTTGCGGGAACAAATCAACAGGCATACCGGCGATACTGACCACGCCTACGACCATGATCACCAGGCAAGCCATGATGATGAAGAAGGGGTATTTGAGAGCGAACTTGGGCATTACTGGTTCCCTCCCGACTGTTCCTCGCTCACATCCGCTGCGGGCAGGTTTTGTATCTTCGGGTTCACTGTCTCACCAGCCTGGTAGTTGGATTGCCCTCCGGTGATCACCCGGTCTCCTTCCGCCAATCCGCTCTTCACTTCGGTCAGCAGCGAACCTTCCAAGCCGAGCACCACGTTCCGGGGCTGCACGCGATTGCCTCTGTCGACCACAAGCACCGAGGTCTGGTTTCCGTTGCGAACGACAGCTTGCACGGGAACGGTCAAGACGTTGGTGCGCTTCTCCAGTTCGAGCGAGGTGTTCGCATACATCCCCGGAGTCAACGACAGGTCTTTGTTCTCGACATCGACTTCGGTCTCCATGGTTCGCGTCGCCAAGCTGATGTTGCGTGTGAAGCGAACCACCTTTCCAGTGAGTGTTCGATCGACCGCGACAACATGGACATTTACCTCCGCGCCCTGATGGATGTACTGCACCGCATCCTCGGGCACGGGCAGGCGAAGTCGCAGCAAGTTACTCTGCGAGATTTTTACCAGCGATAAGGCTTGGGTATCCGAAGCGGTACCCGCCTGTATCAGCGCCCCAGTGTCTGCGTATCTCCAGATCACGACTCCGTCGATAGGAGCCGTCACTTTCGAATACCCAGCCAGTGCGCCGACACGCTCATTGTCAGCGCTCGCCGACGCTGATTGCTGCTCAGCGGCGGCCAGCGCGGCCTTCGCCGCATCCACCTGCTCTTGCGCCGCCACATCTTTCGACTGAGCATCGTCAAGCTCTTGCTGCGCAATCAACCCGGGCTGCGCGGCTGACGCCTGCTTCATGCGGGTGTAGTTCGAGTGCAGGGCGCTACGCTGTGAGTCCGCTCGAGCCACCTCATGCTGGGCGCGGGTAATCTCATCCTTGCTGCGCTCTACCTCTGAAACAGTTCCCTTCAGTTGCGCGCTCAGCTCCGGCACCTCGAGCACAGCCAGCACCTGACCCTGGCGCACCCGGTCCCCAATATCGACGTAGATGTGCCGGATGTAGCCGGACACTTTCGCGTGAACATCGATGACCTGGTAGGACTGAAACTGACCCGCGAGGTTAAGGCTGCGAGTAATCGTTCCGCGTGACACGGCGGCAACCGTTGCGGACGGAGTCTCAGCCGCGCTCGCTTCCGGCCCGTCGCCCCTGGACCTGCAGGCAATCACGCCAGCGAGGCTCGCAACCGCAAGCCCCCCAGCGAAAATCAACGAGATTCGCTTTCTCATGTTTAGATCGCACCTATTCACGAAACTTCGAGTCGGGGTAGGACCAGCGTGGCTTAAAACGGTCCTCCGGCAAGGAACACGCCACACCGCAACCGACACCTGGGCTGAGCCGGATGTCTGGAACGTCGCTGAAGGGAACGACTAGGCCGAGATAGGAGGAGGTCGGAAGTAAAAGGCGTTCAAGCACGCCTCGGCTCGCACGCGCCACTGGATGCGGCTACTCAGCACGTTCCATGAGGGCAGTCCAACTGCAGTCCTCATCAATAGAGTGAGCAGGCAAGCGGTGAAGAGCAGCGAGGGTAAAGCAGAATCTGAAGGAGTGGTGCGGGTCGCGGCGAGCACGGCAGTCAAGCCGCTCGAAAGGTCATCCTTCGATAGCAGTTTCGCCGTGGGAATTTGATGCGAACTCGCCTGAACCGGGTCGTATAACGACAATTTGTACTGCAGTCCCCACAGGAAAACGCAGAGTGCCAAGCCGAAAAAGACCAGCTTGAGTGTGGAGGCTACAGACGGCTTGTCTGACCAGTGATCCATTTTAAAGTGTGGCACTTTGCTTCCGTGGAAAGTGCCGACCCGACGCGAGCACGGGCCGCCGGTACGTGAACAGCACCTTGTTCTTTGATATCACAACTGCAAAAAAGGTGTTTGGAAACAGTTCTCTTTGCTCGCTGAAACCTTGTCGATGAATGAGTCGGAACTCGCGATCATGCCTTATCGGGATCTGGACGGACGAACCGGCAGCTACAAGCAAACTTTTTGTAACATTCATGATAAGCTTCGGCGAGACGGGGTTATTCTGAATCGCATGCCAAACCGGGAGAAAAAGTCCGTCGCTACTCAGGGCATCCATTTGGTAGCCGATGACCGGAGAGAGGCGTTCATCCTATTCATGACCGACCTCATCCGCCGCGCAAAGGCCGGGGAAATCAGCGTCTCAAGCGTGACCGAGTACGACTTCGGACCCGGGAAAAATAAGTTCATCGAGATTGCTTTCGATCAAGAGACCGAAAAGGTTCGCGAACCGCGGTAATGCATCTTGCTGAGTGCGATTCCGAACCTCGGATTTGGGGCCAGCTTCGGCAAGAGTGCCTCATCGGATAGTCAGCAATCGACGTGCATTTTCTGCGTAGACCTTGCGCAGCACCTCATCCGGCAAATGGATTCCATAGATATTCCACCGGCCTTGCCGCGAGGCGTGACTGGGATATTCGAAGTACTCATCAGCGGTTTCCAGGAAACGGTAATAGAGCTGGTACATCGTTACTTCGGGGAGAAGGTCGGTGCCGAAGAGAATGCGATCCGCATAACGCAGGAAGAATTCGCGAGCGGTATACGGTTGGCGTCCCAGCTCTGGAGTGCGCGCGCTGATATCGACTGAGAGATTGGGATACCTGTCCAATGTCTCGGACACGTAGGCGAGGTCCTCGCCACTCTCGGCGAGATGAGCGGCGACGAAGGTGGTATTCGGATGCCGCGCAATCACGTGGTTCCGCTGCTGCAGCAATTCACGCTTGGAGAAGTGAGAGCCGTGAAATCCCCAGTCAGGGTGAGCGGCCAACTCCTCATAACGTTCGTTGTAGCGGTCGATCGGCTCGAAGAATGCACTCGGGTCGGCGGTGTGAAACATAACCGGAATGCGGAGCTCGGCTGCCTTCTCAAAGATCGGCGCGAGACGTTCATCGTCGACCCGCAAGATGTTGCCGCTTGCGTCCCGAACGGTCAGGCCGAGATCTTTCCAGAACTTGATGCCACACGCCCCATGTTCCACCAGGCGTTCCAGGCGAGCCACGCTGCGTTCTGAGAAATCGCGTTGCTCGATACCGGCCCAGTCCATCCAGCCGATGGTGGAGAAACGGTCTGAGACAGTGTGAAAGCGCTTGATCATCTCAATCGCTGCATCGCCGACTTGCATGGTTATATTGACGATGTGCTCCACGCCGCAGGCATCCATAATTTTTAAGAGTTCGTATGGGTCCTGCGAATCCAGATGATTGTGGTAGTCGATCACGGGAAAGCGGGGCTTCTCGATGCAGTGCTCGGCGACGCGAAGACCAGAGCGTGGAGTGAAGTCGCTGAGCCTCAGGTCTACTTCGGCCTTTGCGGTCATCAAGGCGACGAACTTATCGGAGCTTTTGGATGTATCCATAGTCAGTCGAGTAGCGTCTCCATCGGGAGTTGCAGATAGTTTTCTGGCTCAAGCGCGGTCAGGCTAGAATCACTTCGATTCCCGCATTACGTAAAGCCTCCGCGTCTTCTTCTCGAATGCCCGCGTCTGTAATCACGCTGTGAATTGCCTGCGGCGGAACAATCAACGCGAGGCTTCGCCGGCTGAACTTGGTCGAGTCGCAAACGGCAATCACCCGGGACGCCGCTTTGACCATGGCGCGATTGACCCGCGCCTCGAGAATGTTGGGAGTTGAAAGTCCTGCCTTCGTATCGAAGCCGTCCACGCCAAGGAAGAGAATGTCCGCATGCATCTCTCGTAAAACATCTTCGGCCAACGGTCCTACCAGTGAGAAAGAATTTTTGCGAAGACTTCCTCCAGTCAGAATCACGTCAAAGTCGGTTCCGGCCAACTCGGCCGCGATATTCACTGCATTCGTAATCACAGTAAGCCGAGAGAATCCGCGCAACTCGCGCGCAATTGCGGTCGTCGTTGTACCCGAGTCAAGCAGAATACAATGTCCTTCTTCGACTAACTTGACTGCGGCGGCGGCAATCCGTTTCTTTTCCTCGAGCTGGTGCCGTTCTTTCTCCTGGAGCGTTGGATCCAGCAACGCTCCGTTGCCGGGGGCCAAAGCGCCTCCGTGGGTTCGTTGCACCAGGCCTCGCGATTCGAGATAGTCGAGGTCTTTACGAATGGTGATGCGCGAGATACCCAGCTTGTCTGACAGTTCAGAGACCAGCACACGGCCATCGCGTTGGATGAGCGCAAGCACGTGCTGACGGCGCTCCTCGATGAGCATCGTGTTGTTCTCAACCTGTTCCATCGAGTTCCGGTGGCGTGAGCGATTGCCAGCGAGCGTCATTTCGTGTTTTCCCCGTACCCACTGCTTTCTTGCTTGCGAAGTTCTCTTCGCTCTGAATCATAGCGGCGATAACAGCTTCAGTGAGTCTCGAGAAAGCTTCGCATGAGCTCCGCGTCTCGAAATGCTTCCGTCCCGCCAGGGCGAAGCGTGGAGAGCGCCGCAGCGCGATTGCCCCACGAAGCGCACTGATCGAGCGGCTTGCCTCGCACAAATCCACTCAAGAAACCTGCGTTAAAACTGTCGCCTGCGCCGATGGTGTCGACGGGGCTGACAGCGATGGGCGGGACCTTCCACTCCTGCGAGCCGGCGCGCACCACTGCACCCTTACTTCCCTGCTTCACTGCCAGGATTGGCACACGTTGGGCGAGCAGCTCGATGGCCTCTTCCACATCCTCAGTCCGCGCGATCCTGCAGGCTTCCTGCTCGTTCGGAAGCAGAATGTCCGTGAGGGACAGGAGCTCATCCATCACGCCTTGCCACTTGTCTTCAGGGTCGTCGTTCGTATCGAGAGAGAGGGTCAGACCTCGACCTTTCAACGTGTGAAAGATGGCCGGCAGATCGGGTTGAAGAGCCTTGTGCAGAAACAGCGACGAGAGGTGGAAATGGCTGCTCGAGGCCAGGTATTCTAGGTCGAGATCCTGGGCGGCCATTTCGAGCATGGTGCCTGCATAGGTCAGGATGTGACGGTTGTGTCCATGATGCAGCAGGACAGTGATCCCCGTGCTCGTTCCGTTGTCTGCATAGGTGATCTTTGAAAGGTCCACTCCCGCTGCAGCGAGACGCTCTACGGCAATTCCACCCAGGGGATCTCTGCCGGCCCGCGTGATGAAACCCGTCTTGATTCCCAATGCGGCGAGGTTGTGCGCGGTTATGGCCGATGAACTGCCCAAGGTCATCTGAAAATCACTGGCCAGCAACTCGCGCTCGGGCGGCATCTGCTCCGGCAAGCCGTAGAGAACCAAGTCAAGATTGATCTCCCCAGCGATGGTGACTTCAAACCGCGGCATGGTTACAGGACCACCACGCGGCTAAGATGGCGCGGCTGATCTGGATTCAATCCCCTGGCCAGGGCATAGTAGCTTCCGAACAGTTGGCCCCACGCGATCGACACCGGCAGCCACAGGATCTCTGGAACGGGAAGACTCAACTCGATCAGTAGATCGGCGGCAGAGCGAAGTGACGGAGTGGCCGAGTTGGACACGGCCAGCGTCACCGCACCAAGTTCCTTCATCTCTTCGAGGACGGCTGATTCCTCTTCGTACCCGGCTTGAGAAATGACAGCGCCGACCAGTGTCTTGCGAGACACGATCGATTTTGGGCCATGCCGGAATTCGAGAGTGTGAAAGTACTGCGCGTAGCTGGACGAAGACTCCATGACCTTGAGCGCAGTTTCTGCTGCGATGGGATAGAACGGGCCCTGGCCCAGGAAGGCGAAATCTTCAAACGGCTGGTTGGCTAGAGCCTTAACCTTCGGTGCGTATTCTTCAAGGAGCCGCGCGAGATGAGCAGGCAGCAGTTCTAGACCGCTAACAATGTCGTGCCTGCCCGCGAACCATGCTGCGACAAACTGCATGGATATGAGCATGGAACTGAATGAGGCCGTCATGACCGTGCTCGTCTCCGTCACCGGCAGGCGAAGAACTCGGCTAGAGGCTGCTGCCAGTTCGTTGCCGTCGCAGGTGAGAGCCAGAAATTCAATGTTCTGCTTGCGCAGGTAACTGCAAACTTGAAGCACCTCAGAGGTGTGGCCCGATCGCGAGATGAGCACAGGAAACGTCGGCTTGCCTGCCGAGGGAAAGACTAACTGCGGGTAAAGCAGGATCTCAGAGGCCGGGACTGCCCGAGAAGGCACACCGAGTAGCGAGGTAAACGTCGCCGCGGAAGCTTGGGCGAGATAGTAACTGGTTCCGCAGCCAACAAACAGCCATTCCACATCCACGGGGTTGTGTTCACCTACGAGTGCCTTCAGGTCCGTTTCCTGCAGTGCCTGCAGCGTGTTACGCCACGCTTGCGGCTGGCCGAAAATCTCCTGCAGTGTCGAAATTTCACGTTCGTCTATCATGACTCCCCTCGTTGCCTGAGGTAAGAATTGTGTTCCAGTCGTACGCACGCTTCTACTGGCGGCACTGGGCTATGGCAGCAAAGTGCGCGACTGCAGGCCAATCATACCAGCGCAAACGAAACCAAGCGTAATAAAAACATAGCACTTCTTTGCATTGCACACACCAGGCCTAAGCCGTGTCAGCAGTCTGCCAATTCCCGCAACTGGCGACGATTAGAGAAGGTTGCGAGCACGGATGCGGCATCTGCTACTCGAACCGTCAAATGCGAAGGAATATCTTTCGGCGATACATCCAGTAAAGGATCAGCCAGTAGATCAGCATCACGGTGATGCCTAGCATGAGCGGTTCGAGCCCCATACCGAATGCTTGAAAGATGCGTGTCCCAAGGTGGATGTGCAGGCTGCTGATGATGAAAGACTCCCACAGGTGTGCGATCAGATAGGCAGCGATGGAGTTCATGCCGACGACGACCAGAGGAAAGGCCCATTTGCGATAGCCCTTCATATCGATGATCCAGGAAAACACCACCAGGAAGAGGAAACAGATGCCGCCGCTGAACAAGGTCCAACTTGGAGTCCAGATGCGCTTCACGATTGGGCATACGCCGCTCACATGGAGTAACAGTCCTGCGGCGACGAGCGACAGGCCGGCAATCAGGAAGAGCTTGATGGGAATGCGAGGGCTGGCTGCGCGAAACCACTCGCCTGCTCGCAGGCCGAGAATCATTGTTCCTAAAGTAGGGATGAAACTCAGCGTGAGATAACCGCCCTCGTTAAACAGGAACGGAGTTGCGCGAGGAAGACGGTTTAGGAACCACACGTCAAGGGCTTGTCCGAGGTTGCTGTTCTTATTCCAGTGCGCGGCGAAGCCGGAGAAGTTATGGTGCCAGTCCGGCGGAACTCCGACCGCTGCATAGTTAAAGCCCGGGCCGGGGGCAGGATAGAGTGCCCAGGCAAGCCAGTATGCGAAAAGAATCCCCGCCAGCGCGATCCACTGCCATTTAGGTCGACAAAATGCCAGCAAGAACACCGCTGTGTAACCCAATCCGATCTGGGTGAGCGTGTCTTCAAAGGTGAAATACGTCTGCGTGCTCTCGATGGATCGAAGGAAGATACCGAGCGCGATCAGCACCAGGCTGCGCCATACGGTGTGAAGAAAAAGCTTTTGGAAGCTCTGTCCTTTGCGAAGCCGGCTCTGGATGGAGTAGGGCAGCGCAACGCCGACCAGGAAGGTAAACGATGGCTGAATCATGTCGTGAAGACCCAGTCCCGCCCATTCCACATGCGTCTGGTTGATACGCAAGAATTCGCCAGAAAAGGCTGTGCGGGTAGGCACGGCCAACGGCAGCGAAGTTCATCACCTCGCCCATCATCAGCAGCATCACCAGGCCTCGGTACGCGTCGACCGCGATGTTGCGTGCAGGTGCTGGGGGCGCTACGGATGGAGCCGGAGTCGATCGGACCGCATCGACACTTTCGCTCGTGACGACGGATTGCATAATCCCTCCCGAGTGAGCGACTGCTTGAAGTGGAGACCACGGCTGCCAGAGTTTCGTTTTGCTTCGGTAGATCCCATCAGATTTCGCATACTAGCACACGATCGAAAGATATTTCTATCGGAAAGGACGGGCGGACACCTCTCCTGCTCTTCAGGCTCGTTCGCTTGGATTGCGCCGCAATCCTCGCATGAATGCGGCCGATAAGAGAATTTTTCTGGCTCCAAATTAGTCGTTGACAGATGAAGAGGTCACTCCTAAACTGGCCACCACACGAAAGCATACGCAATCATTCGAAATCATTAAGTAGTGACAGTCTGGCGCGAAAGGAAATACGACTCCGATGACCCGTCTCTGTCGTAACATCGCACTTACCGCCCTCGTCTCCGTCCTGATCCCTTACGCAGCCATAGCCCAGAAAGACACCGCCTCCATCACCGGCCAGGTGACGGACAGCTCCGGAGCGGTCGTGGCTGGAGCAAAGATCGACGCCACCAACCTTGATACGAATTACGCGTACCACGCCAGCAGCAGTCCGACTGGTGAATGGACCATTAGCCCTGTGCGCATCGGCTCCTATCGGATCTCAGTAACTGCCGGCGGGTTCAAGAAGTCTGAAATGGGACCGTTGACGTTGAACGTACAGCAGCGGCAGCGCGTGGATGTCGCCCTGCAACCGGGTGCAATCACGCAGACGGTGGAGGTGAAGGACACCACTCCACTGCTCGAGTCAGACACCTCGGAGCGCAGCCAGCTTGTGGATAGCACCACCATGGTGACTCTGGCTCTTAACGGTCGCAACCCAGTGCAACTGGCGCAGCTAACGGCGGGCGTCACCGTGAGTGAGCCCGGCGCTCGCGATGAGAATGGGTTCGGTTTCAGCGCCAACGGCGCGCGGTCGTTGCAGAATAACTTCCTGCTCGACGGCATTGATAACAATTCCAACCTTCCCGACCTGCTCAACGAAGCGAACTACGTGGTGATGCCTTCTGTCGATGCCCTGCAGGAGTTTCGTGTCGAGACTAACTCCTATGCAGCGGAGTTTGGACGCGCTACAGGGGCAGTCGTGAACGCTACTATCAAGAGCGGCACGAATCAGTATCACGGCGTGCTCTATGAGTTCGTCCGAAATCAGCTCTTCGACGCTCGCAACTATTTCGATTCGACCTTACCGGCATACCACCAGAATCAATTTGGTGCGACACTGGGCGGCCCGGTGCTTCACAACAGGCTGTTCTTCTTCGTGGATTACGAGGGCCTGCGTGTAAGTCAGGGGCAGACTTACACCTCGCTGGTGCCAACTGGCGCGCAGCAAGCGGGAGATTTCTCCAGTCAGCTTGACCTCACCTCTCCTACAGGAGTGACGGACTGCAACGGTGTTGCGACGTATGCAGGAGAAATCTTCGACACGACTCAGACCCAGGCCATCGCGAGCAGCCCGACTGGTTTCTGCGGTGTTCCCTTTGGATACGCTGCGAACGGCCAGCCTTCCAATGTGATTCCGTCAGGCAAGCTTGACTCACTGGGGACAGCTCTAGCGGCGCTTTATCCCGCGCCGAATGCTACAGCCGCCGGCTATAACTACCTGTCAAATCCCATTTTGACTCGCGATCGAGACCAGGGAGACCTGCGCATTGACCAGGTCTTTGGATCGAGCGATAACGCCTTCTATCGCTTCAGCATGAGCCGTCAGCCATCCAATATTCCTGGGCCGCTTCCGGGCCTCGCCGACGGCGGTGGATTCTTTTCAGGCATCGAACAGAATAACGGCTACAGCGCCGCAGCCAGCGAGACGCATATCTTTTCACCCAAGCGGGTAAACGAATTTCGTTTGGGATACAACCGCCTCCACTCGAGCCGGTTCCAGTTTCACTACAACGAAGATGTCGCGTCGCAGATTGGATTCCCCGGTGTTCCGTACCAGCCTGGTACGGAGAATGGTGGACTGCCGCAGTTAACCTTCAACGATATGGCGACCCTCGGCAGCCCGACCTATCTCCCCTCCAACGAGATACAAAACACTTACAGTGTGTCGGACACCTTCACCTTGATCGTCGGGAACCATAACTGGAAATTCGGCGGAGAAGTCCAACCGGAAGAATTCACTATCTACCAGCCGGCAGCTTCGCGCGGCTCGCTGAGCTTTGGAACGCAGTTCACAGACAACCCAGGGGCACAAGGAAGCGGCGGCAGCGGCTTCGCTACATTGCTCACCGGGCAGCCCGATGGCGGCAACATCAACAACCTGAACAATGTCGATTATTTCCGCACCATCTATTCGGCGTTTGTTCAGGACGACTGGCGAGTGACGAAGACGCTTTCCGTCAATGCCGGGATTCGTTACGAGTTCTTCTCGCCGATTCTTGCCCGGCACAATGCGCAGGCAAACTTCAATCCAGTCACTGGTGCGCTCGATATTCCTCGTGACAGCAACGTGACGCTTACGCCAACGTTGGCTACGATTCTGCCGGTCAACCACACAGCTTCCAAACAACTTATTAACTCGGACTATAACAACTTCGCTCCACGGCTGGGCCTGGCTTACCAGATCACGCCGAAAATCGTATTCAGGAGCGCGTTCGGCGTCTTCTTCAATGGCGACGAAAATGGCCCCTACAGTAACCCCAGCCCTGGCTTCAATCCGCCGTACTTCTCAAGCCAGAGTTACACCACGCCGTGCGGCCAATCAGCCTATGTCGGCAGCTCGCTTGACTGCTCTATTTCTGGACTACAGCGCCTTTCGGCTGGCTTCCCTCTTACCGCCCTGAGTGACCCGAATACACCCAGCCTGTTCTCTGCGCAGTTGAATCTGCGCACGCCCTACGTGATGCAGTGGCATGGGACTTTGCAGTACGCTCTGGGACAAAACACCTTACTTGAAACCGCGTATGTCGGCTCCAAGGGAACAAAGCTTTATACCTTCTGGAATCTGAACCAGGCCGCGCCCACGGCCGACGCCTCTTCGCCCTACGCGGATCGCCGGCCGTTCCCCTACATCGACTCAAGCATCAGCTTTCTTGGGGCGCAAGGATACTCGTTCTATGATGCGCTGCAGATGCGGCTTCAGCACCGCTTTCGCGGCGGAGTGTCGGCATTGGTCAACTACACTTACAGCCATGCAATGGGAGACTCGTCCAATGCGAATCTAGGGTCGCAGAACAACGACGGCTTCCGTTGGGGAAAACATCCTGAGTGGGAGTTCGGCAACCTCGACTTCGACGTGCGGCACCGCTTCGTCTCGAGCTATACCTGGGACCTGCCCTTCGGACGTCAGCAGCGGTTTGGCGCAAATGTGAATACCGTTACCAATCTTCTGATTGGAGACTGGCAGATGTCAGGCATTGTTACACTTTCTTCGGGCACATGGTTTACCGTCACGGACGCCAACGCCAGCTTTGCCAACTCCGACGGCCAGCAGCGTCCAGACGTCGTTCCCGGACAGAAATCCAACGGCAAGCACTGTGTTCCGGGCACCTTCTTCAACACCTGCGCATTCCAGGATCCTCCGCTTGGATCCCTTGGCAATGTAGGCCTGAATACGTTAAAAGGGCCTGGGGTTGAGAACTGGGATGCGTCCTTGCTCAAGAATTTTCGCATTCGTGAGAAGCAGAGTTTTGAATTTCGAGCGGAGTTTTATAATCTGCTCAACCATGCCAACTTTTTGTTCGCGGCCGCCGGTCCACAGAACTCAAATAACGCTACCGTACTCGGCACGTCGAGTTTCGGATATGTAACCGCGGCCCGGCCGCCTCGCCAGATTCAACTTGGCTTGAAGTTTTACTACTAACAGAATTGATCAGGGAGAGCCATGGCGGACGAATTACCTGAACTACTCGATGATGTTTCGCGAAGGAACTTTCTTCGTCTCGGCACGATGACCGCAGTGGGAATGAGTCTTTCTCCACTCTCTGCCGCTGAAACGAAGGCGCACGAATCCATGATAGGCGTGCCCTTCTCATCCGCAGACCCCAAGATTGGCATCATCGGAACTGGCGGTCGAGGCACCAACTTACTGGAGAATTTGCTGGCGGCAGACGCGCAGATCGTTGCGCTCTGCGATATCGTGCCCGAGAAGGCGGCGCATGCCAAGTCGCTCGTAGAGAAGGCCGGACAGAAGTCGCCCACGTTATATACGGAGGGAGATCATGCCTTCGAGGCGCTGAATGCGCGGGACGATCTCGACCTCGTGGTGATTGCAACTCCCTGGAACTGGCATGTGGAGATGGCAGTCTCGACCATGAAGCATGGCAAGCATGCCGCGGTCGAAGTGCCGGCCGCAACTACAGTCGAAGACTGCTGGAAGCTCGTCAACACATCAGAGGAGACGCGCCGCCACTGCATCATGCTCGAGAACTGCTGTTACGGGTACAACGAAACGCTGATTCTTCGCATGGTGCACGATGGCCTCTTCGGCGATCTGCTGTATGGTGAGGGCGCCTACATTCACGATCTGCGGGAGGAGATTTTTTCAAACAAGGGCGAGGGACTCTGGAGACGCACGGTCCACACGCAGCGCAATGGCAACCTATACCCGACTCATGGGCTGGGGCCCGTCGCGAATTACATGGGCATTCAGCGCGGTGACAGATTCGACTACATCGTCTCGATGAGTACACCGCAGCGCGGCCTGGATGCGTACCGCAAGGCGCATGTCCCGCCGTCTGATCCTAAGTGGTCCGAGCACTACATTACCGGCGATATGAACACATCTCTCATCAAGACTGCTAAGGGCCTGACGATTACCCTCAAGCACGATACCTCCAATCCACATCCCTATGACCGCATCAATGTGGTCGCCGGCACGAAGGGCGTCTTCGCCGACTATCCTCCGCGAATTTACTTTGATGGTCAGGCTGGTGATGAAGAATGGGGAAGCATCGATAAGTGGAAGGAGTATCAGCATCCACTGTGGAAGCAGGAAGGCGAGATTGCGAAGAAGCTAGGTGGACACGGCGGGATGGATTACATCATGCTCTATCGGCTTTTGCAGTGCATGCGCCACGGCCTGGCTCCCGATCTGGATGTCTATGATGCCGCAGCGTGGTCCGCTCCCGGACCGTTAAGCAAGCTTTCAGTCGCGAACGGCAGTGCTCCAGCCAAGTTCCCCGATTTCACACGTGGTCACTGGGAGAAACGCACGGCGTCTGCGTTAGCCGTCCAGACATAGCAAAGACGCGGCGCCGCAGTCTCACCATAACCAGGCCGGTTTGCAGATCCGGATCTTAGACAATTGTGAGGATGGCACGGCCCAGAGCGCCGGTCAGTGAACCTTGCATCGTCAAGGCAACATCGCGCGACGGACCTGCAAGACTACGCAGGTGATCGGCGAAGTTCCACGCGAGTTCGCGCGCGCTGCAGATGTTCCAAAAAGCGAGCAGGCGACCGATTTTGCCGGTGTCTTCTGCTACTACTCCCAGCGTATCGGCTGCAAGCATGGTGAGGGCAGAGGGCATCACTGAATTGAGCAGTTCATTGATGGATTGATAGTCGGCAAATTCGGGTCCGCCTGGAGCAGGAACAAGATTCAACTGCAGGTTTGTAGCCAGCAGCGCCAGGGCGAGGTCGTGATTGATGTGTGCATTCATGCCAGCGACTGCGAACTGAATGCGATCGATACCGGCCTGATAGCGCGCCTGAAAAAGCACGTTCCAGGCTGATGGCACCTGCCGCCCCGCGATGTAGTCAGCAACCGCACCGAAATAGAAGCCGGCGAAGACGACATCGAGACGACTGAGCCATTCCGGGTTCTGCCACCTTCCATTCGGTGGATGTAGATCCACCTGTTGCGTGACCATGAGATAGAGCTGGTTAAACCACTTAAGGCCATCTGTCGGCGGCAGCAGGGCGTCGAGAGCCTGCATTCTCTCGATCACCTCGGCGATGGTGGAGGGATCCGCTGCGCTTACTAGATCATAGAGCGGTCGATCGGCAGGCGATGTCTGGGTTGAATTCATCAGCACTCTCGGTGATTGCCAGAAGTATATGCGATGCGCGTGGCCAGTCTACTTTGACTTAAGCCAGTCTTGCGCCACAAGCAGGCGAGTCACCGCGGCTCCGGACGATCCGGTAAGAGAGAGCGAGTTTTCGCCCCACTCTTGGCGCAGGTGAAACTAACTTCGCTCGGCCTTGCCGACCGAATCAGGGCTGAGGTGTAAGTGAGAGGCCAAGTTGGCTCTCGGTCATCGGAGCAGCCAGTTCCGGCGAATCGTTGCGCACGTTGCCCACCTCGGGGCGCACCTTCCAGATCTCCATTTCGTCTGCAGAATAAGGCCGCAGCAAGTCGACGGGGAGTTGCGCTGGATCGGCGGGAGCAAGCCAACGTGCATAGTCCTTAGGCGCAAGAATCACGGGCATGCGGTCGTGGACTGAGGCAGTAAGTTCATTCGGATCGGTTGTGAGTATGGTGTAGGTCTCAAGAGGCTGGCCGGTAGCTTTGTCTGTCCATCGATCCCAAAGACCCGCGAACGCAAAGTTAGGCCGCGTCTTCAATGCAATGGCGTACGGCTGCTTGGTCTTGGCGCTGATCTTTTGCCATTCGTAAAAACCACTCGCGGGAACGAGGCAGCGGCGACGCCGAAAGGCCTCGCGAAATATGGGACTGGTGGTGACAGTCTCGCTCTTGGCGTTGATGGTGGAGTAGCCGATCTTTGCGTTCTTGCTCCAGTAGGGGATGAACCCCCAACGCATCAGGACGAGTTCCCGGTGGTCGGTCTCGCGGTCGAGGCGCACCACAGGCTGACTGGTCTGCGGAGCGACGTTGTAGCTGGGAGCAACTACTAGCAGGTCCTCAGGTTCAATATCGAACCATTCTGCGACCTTCTCAGCGCTGCCCTTCTGAATGTATCTGCCACACATGCCTGATCGATTTCCCGTCGCGAGCGGTGTTGATTCTGTGATCCGAGCAGCTTTCAAAATGATGGTGGACGCGGGTGGAATCGAACCACCAACCTGTCGATTAAGAGTCGAATGCTCTGCCAGTTGAGCTACGCGTCCAGGTGGGAGTCAGCCTCGAGGGCCGGCAATTTTGATACTTCACTGCAGGGGAGAATCGTGGTCGTCTTTCTGACCACGCTCGAATAAAAATATATCACACAGCGCCGGTGAGGCTGGCACCTCTACGCTCAGCGGGAACCGCACCCTGCAGCTTGCATTCGCACCGCCTCGCGCCATCAGGTTAGAAAGTACACGGCGGCCAGATTCGCAACAAGGATGACTGCGAGGACGGCCAAGACTGTCAGGGTTTGTCTGCTTGCGCGGGGCATCCATTTGATGGCGAAGTACGCTGCGACCGGCAGCTGGCCTGCCATGAGGATCTGCCAGGTGTGAGCGGCCGCGCCCTCGTCCGCCTGGTGCACCGCTCCAAACATCGCAAAGTGACCCAGCACGACGGCTAGGCGGTCACAGACATTGCTAGAGGCACCAGCGCGCTTGGTTTCCGGGCGAGGGCGACTACAGACGAAGCATAGGCATTCACGGGCAGACCTCCAATCAAGATGACGTACTCACGCATTGCAGAGAAGATGACTTCGGCCCACGCACGCAGACCGCCGGGGCTCGCTTCAAGTAGAAGTTCGAATTCCTCACCGTAACGCTCTCGCCACCGACGCGGGTAGAGCTTCAGCAGTAGGCGTACGCTGCTCCGATTCATAGAGCCTCCAGCCTCTCCAGCCCGCTCGGGAGAAGCGATGCAGCGTGTTCAGCTTTGCGCGCAACACTTGCAGCCCTTCCGGCGTGATGCGATAGGGCCTCCGCCGCTCTTCGGGAGGAAGTGGCTCGATCCAGCCCTGCTGCTCGAGACGGGTGATGGCTCCGTACAGGGTTCCTGGACCAAGACGCGTGTGACAAAGGGAAGCTATGTCTTCAATCATGGCGTCCCCTTGTTTTGGACCGCTGGAAAGGCTGGCCAGCACCAGGAGCGGCGGGTCAGAGTAATGACCCAGATCTTCATGTGTCTCGCTTACTTCGTGGCGCGTACTACGCATAACGTAGTTATTGCACGTTGCTCCCGCCGGGGCAAGAGAAATTGCTTGGTTCCTATTTCCGCTCTGGAAACTGAGCAATTCGGTGCCTGGTCCGGAGCAAGGATAATTCATTAGAGAAATAATTCACGTTGACATGGATGCTGATCGATCCATATAGTTCGGCTGGTCCGCTGGTGCACGCGCGGACTTGCGTCGATTTGAGAGTCGATCTGCTCGTGCTTTCGCCGAGGCCATCGATGTGATCAGGAAACTTCAACCAATAGGGAGACGGAAAGAATGGTATGTGCATGGAAGAAGCTGGCGTCAGGTGGAGTCGCGGTACTGCTGCTCGGGATGGGCGCTGCCATCGCGCAGAACTCAGGCGATTCGCTAAAAAGCGGCTTTGAAAATCCACCGAGCGGCGCGAGACCGCGCGTCTGGTGGCACTGGATGAACGGCAACATCTCCCAGGAAGGCATCAAGCTCGACCTTGAATGGATGCATCGCGTGGGCTTGGGAGGCTTCCAGAACTTTGACGCGGCTCTCAGCACCCCACAGGTAGTCGAGCATCGGTTGGCGTACATGACGCCGGAGTGGAAGGATGCCTTCAAATACGCAACCACGCTCGCTGATCAGCTCGGCATGGAGGAGGCGATTGCCGGCTCGCCCGGTTGGAGCGAATCCGGCGGCCCCTGGGTGCCGAAGTCTGAGGGCATGAAGAAGTATGTGTGGAGCGAAACCGCAGTCGAAGGTGGCAAGCCTTTCCACGGCACCCTGACGCATCCTCCAGCGAATACCGGAGCCTTTCAGAACCTCAGCATTCACGACCTGCTCAATGCGCCTCCGGGTGCACCGGCAATTCCCGAGTTTTATGCAGATGCGGCAGTGGTGGCATATCGAAAGCCGGCCACAGATAAATCAGTCGAAGATCTGCATGCCAAGATCACTTCGAGCGGCAACTCCGTCGACGCAGCGATGCTCTCTGACGGCGATCTGGAGAAGACCACCAAGGTTCCGATTCCGGGAACGGGCACGAGTTCGTGGATTCAGTACGAATTCCCTTCGCCCCAGACAATTCGCTCCGTCACCTTTGTGACCAAAGATCCCGACCAGATCACGGCCATGGTGGCCGGCATCGCCGCGCCCGATAAGCAGCTGGAATCGAGCGACGATGGACAAACGTTCAAACCGGTTGCGAAGCTGAGCGGCGGCACCGCTCCTGAGCACACCATTTCTTTCGCGCCTGTTACCGCCAAGTATTTTCGTGTCACCTTCACACGGACTCCGCCGCCGAAACCACCCGCGTGGGCTGAGGGCCTGGATCCTGCTTCGTTCGGTCTGAAGATTGGGCCGCCCCCGACGAATTACGAGGTTGCTGAATTGGTGCTGCACGCGGGACCTCGCGTGAACAGGTTCGAGGAGAAGGCTGCCTTTACTCCGGAACCCGATCTCTACGGTTGGGCCACCCCATCGGTGGCCGCCAATGAAGCGATCGCGAAAGCCGACGTCATTGACCTGACCTCGAAGATGCAACCGGATGGCACGCTGGACTGGACGCCTCCTGCAGGCGATTGGGTGGTACTGCGCTTTGGCTATTCCCTGCTCGGCATCACCAATCATCCAGCGACCGCTGAAGCCACTGGTCTGGAAGTGGATAAGCTCGATGCGCGGTATGTGAAGAAGTACTTCGATACCTATCTCGATAGCTACAAGCAAACCGTAGGCCCGGATCTAATGGGCAAGAAGGGCATTCGCTACGTCATCAACGACAGCTGGGAAGCTGGCTCACAAAACTGGACCGACAACATGATTGCGCAGTTCAAGAAGCTCCGCGGTTATGATCCCGTGCCGTGGATGCCAGTGCTCGCCGGTCAGGTAGTCGACAGCGCGCAAGCAAGCGATGGCTTCCTCTGGGACTTCCGTAAGACCATTGCCGATCTGATTGCCAACGAGCACTACGCACAGCTCGAGGCAACGCTGCATGAACGCAACATGGCACACTATGGCGAATCGCACGAGTCGGGACGCGCCTTCGTGGCCGATGGCATGGAAGTGAAGAAGTTCAATGAAGTACCGATGAGCGCCATGTGGACGCAAACACCGGGCGTGAACAACGTGCAGTTTGGATACAACGCGGACGATCGTGAATCCGCTTCGGTGGCTCACATCTACGGACAGAACATCGCGGCAGCTGAGTCGATGACTGCCGCCGCGGCACCATGGGCCTGGTCGCCCGCGACTCTCAAGCCTACGGCCGACCAGGAGTTCCTGAACGGCATCAATCGGTTCGTCATTCACGAATCGGCTCATCAGCCGTTGGTCAACAAAGCACCTGGCATGACACTGGGGCCATTCGGTCAATGGTTTAACCGCAACGAAACCTGGGCCGAGCAAGCAGGACCGTGGGTCAACTATCTTGCGCGCACCAGCTACATGCTGCAGCAGGGTCACTTCGGTGCGGACCTGATCTACTTCTATGGAGAAGACTCGAACCTGACGGCCATCTTCGATAAGACTGCGCCGAACGTGCCTGCGGGCTACGGCTTCGATTATGTGAATGCCGACGCGCTGATTCACGAACTAAGCGTAAGCAATGGCCGCATCACGACCAAGAGCGGGATGAACTACCGCGTGCTGGGGCTCGATCCCTATAGCCAGCACATGTCGCTGCCGGTGTTACGTGCGATTCATAAGCTGGTGGAGGAAGGTGCCATCGTCGCCGGGCCGAAGCCAAACGATGATCCCAGCCAGGCCGACAATCAGCAGGAGTTCCAGACACTCACAACTCAAATGTTTGGCGACGGAACGGGTGTGCACACGGTAGGCAAAGGCAAGGTGTATGCAGGCCAGAGTCTCGAAGACGTATTCCGTGCGTTGAACGTTGTACCCGACTTCGACTACACCAAGACGGACCAGGACGCTCGGATCCTCTTTGTGCATCGCAAGCTGACCGATGGGGACCTCTACTTCGTCGACAACCGGAGCGATCACGACCAGACGGTCGATGCGAGCTTTCGCGTGACGGGCAAAGCGCCGGAGTTGTGGCGGGCGGAGACCGGCACGTCTGAGCCGGTATCCTACAAGGTCGCAGACGGCCGGACCACCGTTCCTCTTCATCTAGAGCCATGGGGCACGGTGTTCGTGGTCTTCCACAGGTCAACAAAGGAGACGAATCATACCTTGCCTAAGGTGACTGAGTCGCAAGTGGCCAAGGTGGAAGGTCCATGGAATGTGGCATTCCAGTCAGGCCGAGGAGCGCCGCCTACCGCGACTCTCGACATGCTTGCCTCCTGGAGCGATAACTCCGACGCCGGAGTGAAGTATTTCTCCGGAACAGGAACGTATACCAAAACAATTCAGGCGCCCGCCGACTGGTTCAAGAAGGGAGCGCGGCTATGGATCGATCTGGGCGATGTGAAGAACCTCGCTGATGTCACCGTGAACGGCAAGAATCTCGGCCAGGTGTGGCATACACCTTACCGGGTTGACGCTACGAATGCACTTAAACAAGGCGACAATGAAGTGGTCATTAAAGTCACCAACGCATGGGTGAACCGATTGATCGGAGACCAGCAGCCGAACGCGACTAAGTACACGTTTGCAGATGTTACTCCCTATAAAGCGAACGCTCGGCTGCTTCCCTCCGGCCTGATCGGACCAGTTGCCGTTGTGCGAGCCGATTCGGAGTAGTCTCTCCATCAGCAGACGCGAGAAACAATGATCCGGTATTGCAAGGGTTCAAGTAAGTTCGCTAGAGTAGGGGCGCACTTACTTGGGCCTGCAGCGCCGTAGCATTTCGGCAGTCAGGAAAAGGAGTACGTCGCTACAATGAAGGATGACGTGCTCGCTCGAGCGATCTCTCACGCGCGTCGCCGTTTACTTCCCTTTCTCTTGCTGATGTACATCGTGGCATTTCTCGATCGCGCGAATATTGGGTTCGCGAAGCAGACATTCCAACGCTCAACCGGCATCTCGGATGCGGCGTTCGCATTGGGAGCTGGGCTGTTTTTTCTCAGCTACGCATTGTTTGAAATCCCCAGCAATCTCATCCTGCAACGAGTGGGCGGACGAATCTGGATGTCCCGCATCATGGTCAGCTGGGGCATCGTTTCTGTTGGAATGATGTTCGCGCGTGGCCCCGTCTCTTACTACGTCTTACGTCTCCTGCTGGGATTCGCAGAGGCGGGCTTCTTCCCTGGCGTCATCCTCTATCTCACTTACTGGTTTCCAAATCGAGCGCGGACACAGATACTCGGGCAATTTTATTTTGGAGCGCCGCTTGCGTTGATCTTCGGAGGCCCACTCTCGGGATTGCTGCTAGAGATGCCGAAAGTTGCAGGGCTGCTTGGCTGGCAGTGGATGTTCCTGGTAGAGGGAACGATGGCGGTTCTCGTCGGCTTTTGGGCATTCTGGTTTCTCACCGCTCGACCGGCGGATGCGAGCTGGCTGTCCAACGAAGAGAGGGCGGCGCTTCAATCCGTACTGGAGGCGGAGGAGCAGACGAGGACCTCGCACGGACCCTCCTCCCTCGGTAGCGCACTTCGAGATCCTAGCGTGATTCATTTCTCTGGAATCTATTTTCTGATTCAGCTGAGTGTGTATGGGGTCGTGTTTTACCTGCCAAGCGAAGTGTCGACAGCAGTGGGCAAATCGGTCGAGATGGAAGTCGGTCTCATCGCTGCGATCCCCTGGATCTGTGCGCTGGCAGCGGTTATTGGGATCCCGCGGCTTGGCGACAGTCTCAATCGGCATCGAATCGTCGCAGCCATGGTCCTATTTGTCTCCGGCCTTGCAAGTGCACTGTTCCTCCTACCGAATGGGGTGACAGCTCTCGTCGCGCTCTGCGTAGCAGCGTCTGGCTTTATTGGTGTCCAGCCGCTGTTCTGGCGCTTTCCCACGAACTATCTTGCAGGCCGCGCCGCGGCTGGAGGCATCGCTGTCATCAATGCTGTCGGCGCACTCGGCGGATTCGTCGCACCGAATATCAAGGTCTGGGCAGATCATCGGTTCGGCTTCCCGTCTGCGGGCCTGTACCTGCTGTCCGGCCTGACAGTCGTTGCCGCCGGGCTAGTGTGGATGATTAGGGAGGACTGGTCCAATGCCTCCCATCAGCTGAGTGCAGCCACGGCGCGTGCGCCGAAGGGAGTTTGACCGATGTCAGACGATACCATTCGCCAGGTGCGAGCCTTTGTTTTTCGGGGTGGCGGAGGAGACTACCACGATCAAGGTTCGGACCATTGGATTGACGACCACATCGCGACGCCAATGGCGAAGTACCCTGCGTATCGCAGCAGTCGCCAGTCGTTCGGGTTAAATGTATTGGGAACGCTCGTGGTTGAAATTGAAGCTGTGAGCGGCACGGTTGGATTCGCAGTGAGTACTGGCGGCGAGCCCGGCGCATGGATCGTGGAGATGCACCTGGCGCGCTTCCTTGAAGGCGCGAAGGTAAGAGACATCGAGAAAATATGGGATCAGATGTATCTCTCAACTCTTTACTACGGCCGTAAAGGCATCGTGATGAATGCGATCAGCTGTGTCGATCTTGCGCTTTGGGATCTACTCGGCAAGCTGCGCGAGGAGCCGGTTCATCATCTGCTTGGCGGGGCCGTGCGCGACGAACTGATCTTCTACGCGACCGGCTCTCGTCCTGACTTGGCGAAGGAGATGGGCTTCATCGGAGGAAAGCTGCCGCTGCATCACGGGCCAGCGGAAGGCGAGGAGGGGTTCAAGAAGAATATCTCCCTGCTCGCCGAGATGCGCTCTATAGCTGGCGATGATTTCTGGTTGATGTACGACTGCTGGATGAGCCTCGACCTGAACTATGCGATTCGGCTCGCCCACGCGGCGCAACCGTATGGGCTTAAGTGGATCGAAGAGGCGTTGCTGCCCGATGACTATTGGGGTTATGCCGAGCTGAAACGCAATGTTCCCCCAGGCATGCTGGTGAGCACGGGGGAGCACGAGGCGACACGCTGGGGTTTTAGGATGCTGCTGGAAATGGAGTGCGCCGATATTGTTCAGCCCGATGTAGGCTGGTGTGGCGGAATTACAGAGCTCATCAAGATATCAGCGCTCGCGGACGCACGAGGTGTTCTGGTGGTGCCACATGGATCGAGCGTGTACAGCTATGAGTTTGTCGTCACCAGGCACAACAGTCCGTTCTCGGAGTTTCTGATGATGGCTCCGAAGGCCGACGAGGTCATCCCTATGTTCGCACCGCTCTTGCTCGACGAGCCCGTGCCAGTAAACGGACGATTGAAGTTGCAGGACCGGCCGGGATTTGGCGTGCGGTTGAACCCTGACTGCAAACTGCACCGGCCCTTCCAACATCCTGATCGTTCCTAAACAGCGATGCAGCAAATTGGCGACGCAGTCAGCATGTACCTACTAGAGAAGGATTGCTTATGCAGAGACGCACCTTGTTAAAATCCGCAACCGCTTTGGCGATTGGCGTAGCAGTCGAGCCCATACTCAATGCGATGAGCACATCCACGCCGGTCATCGACGCGCATATCCATCTCTTCGACCCGACGCGTCCGGGAGGCGTACCCTGGCCGAAGCCGACGGATACAGCGCTGTATCACCCTGCGCTACCGCCGCGCTACACAAAGCTCGCACGGCCACATGGAGTGGTGGGAGCCATTGCGATCGAGTGCAGTTCCTGGCTCGCCGATAACTTCTGGCTGCTCGATGTCGTCGAGAAGAACTCCATCATCCTGGGACTCATCGGCGACCTGCTTCCCGACGCTCCCGATTTTGCAGCGACTCTGGATCAACTGCATCGCAGCCCGCTCTTCCTTGGCATCCGCTATGGCAATCTGTGGGATCGGGATCTCGGCGCGGCAACCCAGAAACCGGAGTTCGTCTCCGGGCTCAAGCTGCTCGCGCAGGCTGGATTGGTGCTGGAGACTGCAAATCCTGACCCTACGCTCATGGCGGCCGTGCTGCAGGTATCCGACCGCGTTCCGGAATTGCGCATCGTTCTCGATCATCTTCCGCACGCCGATGTTCCAGCCGAACCCGCAGCTCGCAAGAGCTACGAGGGGAACCTGCACGAACTCTCGCAGCGAAAGAACATCTTCGTCAAAGGATCGGAGATCGTGCGCCAAGTCAACGGACGACTGATGGTCGACACGGCGTACTACAAGGCCGCACTCGATGCGCTCTGGGACCTGTTCGGCGAAGACCGCATCTTTTTCGGTAGCGATTGGCCCAACAGCGATTCGGTCGCTGACTACGGGTCGACCTTCGGTGTCGCGCAACAATACATCGCGACACGCACTGCCGCGGCGCAACAGAAGTACTATTGGAAGAATTCCATTCAGGTTTACAACTGGCGGGCGCGAACACCTGAGCAGGCGCGGCTGCGACATGCATCGACAACGTAACTGAGCGCCGGTTGGAAGAGCCGGGGTTGACTTCCAGCGGGCGCAGGCGCATATTCGGGCAAAGTCATGGCAAAAACGGAGTCCAAGCGGCCCAGGCGCCCATTACTATGAGTGACCACCCTTCTCCGTCTCGTCTGGAATCGTTCTCTGACGGTGTGATCGCCGTCGTCATCACGATCATGGTGCTGGATTTCAAGCTCCCGCACAATCCCAGACCCTCTGCCTTCACTGCCACCGTGCTGCCAACACTCGCTGTCTATCTGCTGTCGTTCACCTTCACCGGCATCTACTGGATCAACCACCATCACCTGGTTCACCGGCTCAAGCGCGTCGACGCTCCCATTCTTTACGCGAATCTCTTCTTCCTCTTCTGCCTTTCGCTGCTGCCCTTCGCGACGAGTTATGCGCTGGACGAGAGATTCAATTCATTCTCAGTCGCCGTGTATGCCTGTTCCATGTTTCTCAGCGGTGCCGGCTTCACTCTACTGTCAGTTGCGATCACCCATCACTTCATGCGCACCGGGCTTGCGAATCCTTCCAACACGGCCGTTCAAAAGGCTGAATGGCGAAAGACTCTTCTCAGCCTTGCGCTCTATGCCTTAGCGGTTCCGCTCGCATACTGGCACCCACTGGTTGCAGCCGCCGATCTCGCGCTGGTGACTCCTCTTTGGATCATTCCCGGTTTTCTGCTTCCGCAAACGCGAGAGGGCGATCCTCCGCCTCCCATTGGTTAGCGCAACCGATTTGGAAGACACCCTTCATCGCAAAGTGGATCAGGCGCGGACTATCAGTGTAGGCCATGCCAATTGTGGCCGGGATCTAGCTGGTTGCGAGCGAAAGCAGTTTCGTCAGGTCCAACGCACTATTCGATTGCGTGCCTCTGGGCAAAGAGGGAGCAATGACCAGAGCCTGATTGTGCCTCTCGAACCAGACGAGGAACGATGAGCTTTCCGACCCGGGCAATCGCTGTTGGTTGATCCAGTGATAATACGCGGCCATGTCGGCGTCGATGAGCGAGCCGACTGGATCCAGCTCTGCTGTGGCGTCGCCGCCGGCCAGGAGTTCATTCATCGGCTTCTGTCTCTGTCGAGGAGCGAAGCGCACAACCAGCGTCAACGACTGGGCTCGGCGCAGAGCTTCTCTGGCAGTCCATTGCGCGAACGTGGTGCTGAAGATCTGGGTTCCGGAGCCCTCAGTGAGCACCTTGAGTTGAAACCGATCGAGCACTTCGTCCCCGGTCTTCCCCATACCCACATCGGAGGGTGAGAGCCGCGCCAGGTAGGTTCGCAGTTCTTCTGGACCCATTCCCGGCTTTGCGATTTCTCGCTGCATGCATTTCAATAGGGCGTCGCGAACCGGCGCAAGCTCCGCATACGAGACGCGAGTCAGCAACGGATCTCGATCAGCGGGCCGGCCTCCGTCCACATACCAGTGAGCATGTGCAGTCGCATGGGCCTTCGCCCGGGCAGCGGCCGCAGACAATATGTGTTGCAGGCCATCTTCAGGATTCACGTTAGAGAAATAGGTTCCGTGCTTGCGCAAATTGCGAAAGAGAGGCTGATCGTAAGTCGCGACGCCTTGCCCGATTACGGCGACTCCGAGTCGGCGAAGGGGCAACGGTTCAGACGGAGTCGTTGCCCCTAGACGCTCGCCATATTTCGTCGCTGCACTTCGAAATGTATCCAGCTGGTGCGTGGTCCAAAGGTAGGCGGACTCCTGCTCAATGAACTGTGCGGGCTGGTTGACCCAATCGAGCGCCTCGAACTTGGACGAAAGTGAAACATCAGAAAAAGACTGGAACCACTCTTGCCTCTGTGCCGGCGATAGAGACTGGAGCGTACCGAGTTCTGTGTCGATGGAGGCGCGTTCCGCTGGAAACTTGAAGTCGTATTCGATGATCTCTCTAAGCAAACTCGGGACGAAGCACAGTGGGAGTTCGCGCAGCAATTCAACGTGAGCTACGGCGAGCCTCTTCGCCTCCGGCGAGTACAGAGCGAACTGCTCGGCTTTGAGGTTCTTTGGCTGCATAGCGCTACAGTAACTCTTGTATCGGTTTACCCTGAGACGACGCGGCGGAGAACCCTAACATGGATCCGAGACTCGGAACCAGGTCGATCGACTGCATTGGACGGTCGTAGACCCTGCCCTCAGGAATACCCGCACCGAGCGCCATCATCCAGGTAGTACGCGAGGCGGCATCGCCCGTGCGGTGATGCTGAAACCCGTTTCCTCCGGCATCCTCATCCGCATCTCGGCCGAAATCCGGAAGTATGAATAAGGTGGTGTTCCCCGCGTACTCGGGCTCACTCTGGGCAGCCTTCCAAAGCTCTCCGCAGAGGCGGTCCGTGCGGCGAATCGCATCCACATAGAGCGAATACGCTCCTGAGTGCGCAACATCAATATCGTGCATCGTGATCCAGAGCAGACTCGGCGCCTCCTGCTGCATGAGGCGCTTCGCGATGTACAGAGAGAGTTCGTCGGGACTCGAGATGGTGCGCGCATGCGCAGTAAAGTCCTGCACCGATAGTTTTAAAATCGTCTCCAGTTGCTTGAGTTCAAACTCACCGCCTTGAATATGCGGCGTATAGAGCGGAGTCTCGTAACTGTCTCTGAGCAGATGTCCGTAATCGGTGACTGCGCCTGGCGAAGCCGCACTCAACAAATGCTTGGGCAGTATGACTCTGGCTCCCATGCCGGCGCCATACGAACGCGCTTCGCTTTCACCGATTCGATTGAAGCCATTGCTGGGCGCCACCACCCACGCATCCGACGCTGGACGCCGCAGATCTTTGCGGAAGTACTCGAACACCGTGGGATGTTCCGGAGGAACTGCAGAAAAGTTGTTTAGAGTTTCATACACACCAGTAGTCAGGCTGGCCGTCGCTACGTAATGGCCAAGGATTCCCTGGTTGGTGACATGCGTGAAGAAACTCGACTGCGGGATCAACTCCTTCAGAAGAGTGGGAATGTTCTCCTGACCCTCCGGCGCAAACGTCTCCTGGTCTCGAGCGCCGCCGCCAAAGGTAATCACGATGACCTTTCGCCTTTTGGCGGCGGCCAATCCGCGCACCAGTGGACTCGCACCCATAACCGCGCTGCCGACTGCCAAGCCCGCGGCATCGCGGAGGAACTCGCGTCGACTGCGACTGAGATGGAAGGCGTGTTCTTTTGGAGACAAGGCGCCACTCCCGAGTAATGAACTATGCTGCCCGTTGTACATGGTTGTGCGCGTCAACCTGTAGCTTTCTTTCTGCAACCTTATGTCGCGAGTCTCTCCGGGAAGGATGTCAAGGCTTGTTTGAAGCCGCTGACTTTTCAGCATAGACAAATTGCTGAACCTCGGAGCGTTCCTTGTCCATCTTCGCCATATGCTCTGCTCGAAACTTCTGGTACAGAGCAAACTCTTTCTGCGCTTGATCCTTCTGTCCGGTGTGGACGTAGTCCTGTCCCAGCCGATAGTGCGCGTCCGCAAGGTTAGGATTTAATTCCAAGGCTCGTACATACTCGGGGATCGACTTATCGTAGGCATGCTGATCGGCCAACAGATTGCCCAACTGAACATGGGCTTCGCCGAGTGTGTCGTCCAATGCGATCGCTTTCTGCAGCAGAGACTTGATGGTCTCAGGATCGAGGCTCGCATCCGCCGTCCGCTTTCCTTTCCATAGGCTCATCGCGTAATAATATTGGGCCAGAGCATTTGCGGGCTGAAGTTCAGCATAGCGACGGAATCTCTCAATCACTTCTTCCGCATGGCCTGGTGAGCTGTCATAAGCCTTCGACAAAAAGAGATAGCATCGAGAATCAGAAGGATTCAGGTCAGCCGCTTTCAGCAGAGCATTGACTGCATCGTCGTACTTGCCTCTCGCATACATCGCCATCCCTAGCCCAATCAGCAGACGAGGCGACTTGGGGTAGCGCTCGGTGGCTTGCTCGAACACGGCAATGGCCGGATCGTAGGTTCGGTGCAGAAGTAGTTCGCTGCCCCAGTCAAAGAGATTGTCCTCGCTTGGGTCCATATGAACTGCCGCTTCATATTCGTTCGCCGCCGCTACAAACTTTCCATCCTTCTCATTGATCTGGCCGAGTAAGTTGTGTAACTCGCCGGTGTCTTTAAGTTTCAACAAACCCTGGACGACCTCACGCGCCGGGCTATATCGGCCCTTAGCGAAGTAAGCCATCGCTAAATCGTAACCGTTGTCATAGGCAGAGGGCTGAATGCGGTTTGCCTGCTCGAGGAACGGAGTAGCCTCGGCCACTTTACCTTCCTGGATGTAGTACTCACCCAGGTTGTGGTTGGGGTCGTATTCATTGGGTGCAAGTTTCAGTGCGGCCTTGAATTCCTCACCAGCCGATGCGCGCTGACCGCTCCGGGCAAGGCTCGCGCCCAGATTTGTTCTCGCCACGGCAGAGTCGGGATTCAGTCGAACCGCTGTTTGCAGATGCGTCAGAGCCTTGGTGTCCTGAGATTCGGAAGCGTAAACCAAGCCCAACAACTCGTGAACCTCAAAGCTGTTTGGGACCGCGGCTGCCATCTCTTCTAAATGGGCTGCAGCTTGCGTGAGATGTCCGGCCTGATACTCCGCGAGGGCGGATTGGAACCGCCGATTCAGGTCCTGGGCGGCAGGCTTATCGACAGAAGCCAGAGCGGTGGAGACTGCAACTGAAAGCAGAAACACTAACCGAAGCCGAGGCCGTGTACTCACCGTCCACTCATCTTAGCACTGCGTAAATCGCGCTCGTGGAAGAGAAAACGCCCCGAAGCCGTACCTGTACGAGGTACCGCTCCGGGGTGTTGTCACTCAGGTTTAGTAGAACAGCTTCAACGCGAATTGGATCTGCCGCGGATCGTAGGGTGCATCGCGCGTCGAACCAATCTCGCCGAAGGTGGCGCTGTTGAAGTTGCCCGAGTTACCGATTGCCGTCACACCGTTTCCACCGAAGTTCGGCGCATTGAAGTTCGGATGATTCAGGATGTTGAAGAACTCTGCCCGGAACTGCATGGAGAAGCGCTCGTTGATCTGTATCGCTTTGAATGCCGAGAGATCGAATCGATGGAATCCCGGTCCGTAGGTCGTCGAAGGACCGTTACCCAGAATCGCCTTACCGGTCAAAGGTATGCATCCTGGAGGCGAATCAGGAACGGGTCCACCAGGTCCAAGTTCGCAGGGCTGTTGGAAGGCCTTCGGGTTGCCGAACCAGAACGGCTTCAAGCTTCCGTTCGAATCCGGGCGGATTTTGACTCCAAGCTTCTGACTTTGGCCGGGAACGGTAACGTCGTTGCAGTTCGTCCCGGAAGTGGTGGCAGACGGGCAGCTGAGCGAAAGCGGTTGTCCACCTTGCAAGGTGGCAATCCAGTTCATGCTCCAACCACCGATGACATTGTTCGTGAGCTTGCCGGCATTCCCCATGAACTTCTTACCCGTACCAAAGGGAAGTTCGTATCCGCCGCTGATGTGCAACACATGGCGAATATCGAAATCAGCCAAGCCCCAATCAAACTTGGGTCCGAGGCCTGGAACCCACGGCGCGCGATAGCCATTGGTGCTGCCACCGTTCAGCAAGTCACCGGCGTCAGAGAGCGTCTTTGAGAAGGTGTAAGCGACAAGGTAGGTCAAGCCGTTTGAGAATTGCTGCTCGAGTTTGGTTTGCAGGCCGTTGTAGACACTCTCACCGAGGGTCCGCTGATAACTGCCGTTCTGGTTGAAGTCGGGGAATGGAACGAACAGCTTGGTGTTGGTGTTCACCGGCAACAGTTGCATCACTTCGTTGTCGCCAATACCCGCCTGGAGATCGGTGCCCTTGGTCAACACATAAGACGCCTGTGCTGACATGGTGCGCGTCAACGCGTATTGGAAGGTCAGGTTTGTACTCAACGTCCGAGGCGTCTTGTAATCGAACTGAAGACCTTGCAGGCTCAGGCCGGCAGCGTTGACCGCGAGAGGCGTGAAGGCTGCGCAGGCGAGACCTACATCGATGGTTGCGCCACCACCGTAAGGAGCTGCCGCCGCGCAACTTCCGTTGGGATTCGCTCCGGTGCTGAAGGGCGCTATGTCTGTGGTTCCCTTGAAATTGAAGTTGTAGACGAAGGGATAGTTCTCGCCGATGTTCGGCCCATATCCCTGATTCTCAAATGCGTTGAAGAAGAGCCCCAAGCCGCCGCGCGCGACCAGCTTCGGAGTGATCTCGTATGCGAATCCAACGCGAGGAGCGAAGTTGTTCTTTTGTGTTTGGACCAGTGACTTTCCGTACTTATTGGTCAGGCCGAGAGAAATCCCGTCTTTCGCCAATAAATCTATAAAGCCGTTCCCGTTGAGAAGAGGATTGTTGGCAGTTGAAGACAGACTCCGATTGTCTTTTCCTGAGGCCGGAATGAGGAACACGGGGCCGCCGTTGGGAGGACCAGTTTGCACGAAGTTGGCCTGGCCGCCATTCGACTCCGAGATGGGGCTGAAGTAATCCCAGCGCAGGCCCATATTGAGGGTCAGCTTGGGATTGACCTTGAAATCATCCTGGAAGTAGGTGGCAAAGTACTTTCTCGTGTCGTAGGTCTTACTGATGTTGGAAGCATTGACTTGGTTGGCGCCTCCGACGAAGCTGACGCCTCCAGGTACAGTTGCTGCGATGGGGTTCAGCAGCAGCTGCGCGCGCCCTGTCTGGTCGCCACCCTGCCCTGGAACGCCGGCGTAGTTTCCGTTGAAGTCGAATTCGCCGCGGGAGAATGCAGGCTGCAGCGTATTGAAATGCACCGTCTGGTATTCAATTCCTGCCTTGAAGCTGTGCTTCCCGTAAATCTTGGTGAAGTCATCCGTAATCTGAAGCGTTTGGCTGACCTCGTCAGAGGGCAGGAAGTCATTACTGCCGAGCTCCGAGAGGCCTTGGATAACGATGGCCGGCAGGCCGCCATTTTCATTTCCCTGTGGAATTCCCTGGATGCCGAACTGTGCCGGGATACCGGAGACCGTTCCCTCAGGACCGAAGCGGGTGGTATGGAGGTGATTGAATCCTACGCGTGCAACGTTGACGGTGCTTGGGCTGAACACGTGAGTCCATGCCAACACAGCCTGGTCAGACTTCGCAGTCTGCAACCCCTGCTGGAAACCGCCGCCGTCCGCGATGCCGCCGAAAATTCCGGGGATGAAGTCCGGATCGTCCACGTAGCTGAAGCGGAAAAAAACCTGTTCCTTTTCGCTTGGATTGAAATCAACGCGTGTGTCGAACGCATTCCGATGCTCAAAAAGGCTCGGGCTGTTGGTGAAGTTCGACGAGAACGAGGAGTTGGTGGGCGCCGGGTAAAGGTTCATGAGCTTGACACCGCTCGCATTGAGACGACCGGCAGGAATCTGGTTTAGGCCGCAAGCAGCAGTCGTAAACACCGCGGTGCTGGCTGGGCAGGTGCCAAAGGGGTCACGGACATAGTCCGTGGAGGTGGCAACACGCCCCGAGACTGGATCGACCGTGCCCGCAGTCACCGCGCGCGTAGTTGCTGGATCGACGACTGTGCCGTAGGGAATAGACCTGCCCAGGGCGTCGATACGCGCCGGACCGGTCTGCCCCGTAATCAGATCGGAAAGATCTGTGAAGCCGCTGGTTCTTTCGGTCGCTGTCGGCACCGTGCCGGTGAGCACTGTTCCTTGAACCCGCCGAAGTCCCTCGTAATCGCCGAAAAAGAAGGCTTTGTTCTTGATGATGGGGCCACCTACTGAGACGCCGAACTGGTTCTGCCTCAGTTTGCCCTTCTTGATGCCGCCGTTGTCTTCGAACCAGTCGGCGGCGTCGAGCTTGTCATTGCGGAAGAACTCCCAGGCGGCACCGTGCAGACTATTGGTGCCGGACTTGATGGTGGCGTTCATGACTGCACCAGCCGAACGACCGAGTTCCGCGCTGAAGTCAGCGGTCTGGACCTTGAACTCCTGAATGGCGTCCAGCGGCGGCAGGATGACGAAGTTCGTTCCGTTCAGGAAGTCGACCGCGTTGGAGTTATTGTCGATACCGTCGAGCAGGTAATTATTTTGCGCTGGACGAAGGCCATTTGCGGAAAACGCGCCAGAGGCTGCATTGCCGCGTGTGTCTGCCTGCGGTGTCTGGGTTCCAGCGCCAAGCTGAGCGAGGAAGGTGAAATTGCGCCCATTCAGGGGCAGGCTATTCACGGCGTGCTCGTTGACCACCTGGCCTACGGAGGACTCTTCTGTCTGCAACTGCGGAGGTGCGGTGGTGACCTGCACGGTCTCAGAAGCTGAGCCGGGCTTGAGCTGGACGTTGACCTGCAGCCGTTGCTGAACGGTCACCTGGAGATGCTGCTGGGTCGTGGTCGAGAAACCGGGAGCGGTGACGGTCAAGCTGTAATGACCGATCCTGACAGGCGAGAAAATGTATTCTCCGCCGCTGTTTGTGGTCGTATCCAGAGACAGGCCCTGGTCGGTGTTCAGCAAGGTTACCTTGGCGTTGGGGACGACGGCCCCGGAGGTGTCCTGAACTGATCCAGAAATCGATCCTTCATCGACTTGGGCGAAGAGGCGGTGCGGCGTGAAGACTGCGAAGAGCAAGAGTGCGATGGTTAAACTGCCAAATTTCGCGCACAGACTGACGGCATTACGCCTACGGTTCATCGAACAACCTCCCAGAAAAAAGTTCCCACCACGGTCATCGCTTACTAGGGTCTTGGGGATACGTGACCCGGGTGTGAATACGCTTACATTCTCGATTCCGGCCGAAGGTAATACACCCGGAAGATCGTTGTCAACCAAAAGTTGTAGGAGGAGCTTTCTGTTCGGCACACCGCGCTTCCCTCTTTTAGATGATGGATCGCACTTGGGTTCAGAACTGGCCGTGGTGCTATCCTAGCGACACCCTGCCGACCGCACGGGAAGCCTGAAGGATGCGGAGTAACCAACGTAATCATCTGTCTCGGAGGTCTCTCCTCAAAAGCCTGGGGATGGCACCCCTGATGCTTCGCGCCGCTCCCCTCTTCGGATCTGAGTTTTTATTCACCCCTGAAAGCCTGCTCGCCAACCAAGAACACGTTATCCCGTTCTCTGATCTTCGCCTCTCGCCGCGCTACCCTGCCGTCTCTCCGCTCGCGGACGTGTTGCAGCTGGTGCCGCCGGGATCCGATACGTATGTAACGGAGAAATACGCGGTCGAAATTGAAGCTCTCCTGCATCGCTGGTCCGACGCGCTGAGAATTTCCGCCCAGGATTTCGCGCCCCTGGCAGACTTCGCTGACCCATCTATCCAGTCCTGCTCCTTCGTTGCGACCAAGGAAATCAAGGTGCGCTCCGGGCCCGGGCCGCACATCGTTAAGCGGCAGTTCGCGGGTCAGGAAGTCGCTGGGCGTGAAGGCTTCCTCAAAGCTATCCAGAGCTGGTTAGGGCGGCCAAAGCAGATCGAAACTGCAGAGTTTGAGATCTATGGGTTGGAAGAACTGGCGAGCTCGCCCTTGACCCTGCGTGTTCTCATTCGCTACGACGTGGTCGCGACCCGGCCCGAAGACCGCCGCGAAGAGCGAGTGGGCTCCTGGAGTACTGAGTGGATTCGCGACGCATCGGACCAGTGGAAGGCGCGGCGTTGGGACGCTCGAGAAGAAACGGTCAGCGAGCTCCAAGGACCGGGATTTGTCGATGTCACTTTGCAGGCGATTGGCGGAACACGGTCTTACCAGGCGCAGATGTTGCGGGGTGTCGACTACTGGCGCACTGTGTTGGATGGCGCATGCGGGATAGATGTCTACAGCAACAATGGCGTAGCCGCAGCCGATTACGATAACGACGGGTTTGACGATTTCTATGTGTGCCAGCCGGCTGGACTACCAAACCGTCTGTATCGCAACCGAGGAGATGGCACATTCGAGGACGTGACGGAGAAGGCAGGTGTGGGCGTTCTGGACAACACGGCCTGCGCGCTGTTCGCCGACTTTGAGAATCGAGGACTGCAGGACTTGCTGGTGGTGTGCGGCAACGGCCCTCTGCTCTTTGTGAACCAGGGCAACGGCACTTTTAGCCTGAAGCGCGAGGCGTTCCAGTTCGCGCGCCCTCCCCAAGGCACCTTCACTCATGCCGCGATCGCCGATTATGACCGGGATGGGCGACTCGACATTTACTTCTGCATGTACATGTACTACCTGGGCCTGGATCAGTATCACTATCCAATCCCTTATTACGACGCGCGCAACGGTCCTCCGAATTGCCTACTCCACAATGAGGGAAATTGGAAATTCGTGGAGAAGACAGATGCGGCGGGGCTGAATGTAGAGAACGACCGCTATAGTTTCGCGTGCGCCTGGGGCGATGCCAACTCGGATGGGTTGCCCGATCTGTGCATTGCGAATGACTTTGGAAGTTCGCAACTCTATCGTAACAACGGCGATGGCACATTTCGATCGGCTTCAAAGGAAGCGCACGTAGAAGATGTGGGCGCGGGCATGAGTGCCTGCTGGTCCGACTTCGACAATGACGGCAAGCAGGACATCTATATCACCAGCATGTGGGAGGCTGCAGGCCAAAGAGTTTCGCAACAGCAGCAGTTCCATCAGAAGGCGCCTGAGAATATTCGAGGTCTCTATCAACGCCACGCGCGCGGCAACGCGCTCTATAAGAACACCGGGAACGGGAGCTTTCAAAACCTAAGCGACCAGGCAGGAGTGGCGATGGGCCGCTGGTCCTGGTCCGCGGACTTCTGGGATTTCGATCATGACGGCTATCCCGATCTGTACGTCACGAACGGATACATTTCCGCGCTAAACCGAAACGACCTCGCCAGCTTCTTCTGGCGCCAGGTAGTTGCAAAGTCGCCCGAGGATGCCACCCCTTCTCCCGCTTATGAACATGGCTGGAATGCAATCAACGAATTGATTCGGTCGGACAATTCCTGGAATGCGTTCGAACGTAACGTGATGTTCGCCAACAATCGTGACGGCACATTTTCAGAGGTGTCGGGTACAGCAAGCATCGATTTCCTCGAAGACAGCCGCTCCTTTGCGCTCGCAGATATCGACCACGACGGGCGATTGGAGGTAATTCTCAAGAATCGCAATGCGCCCCAGATTAGGATTGTGCACAATGGCATGAAGGAACTCGGCAACGCGATCGCCTTCCGCCTGCGGGGCACCAAGAGCAATCGAGACGCCATCGGAGCGGCGATCACGGTCGAGGCAGGCGCACTCAAGCAGACGCGATATCTCCAGGCAGGTTCGGGCTTTCTCGCGCAGCATTCGAAAGAAGTCTTTTTTGGCGTCGGAGATCATCACGAGCCGGTGCGTGCAACCGTACGCTGGCCAAGCGGGCTCTCGCAGACGCTCGAAAATCTGCCTATAAACCAACGGATTGAAATCGAGGAGGGTTCCTCAACGTTCAATGCCAAACCCTTTGCTGCGACTCCGCAGATTTACGGCCATTCCGAAGCCTCACCTCGGGTGGAGCCACTCCCCACCCAAGTAGAGACCTGGCTGATCGACCCGCTGAAGGCTTCCGCTTTCTCTTTGCCAGACACGACGGGAACTCAACGAGAACTTCGGGATTATCTTGGTAAGTCTCTTCTTCTTCTTTTCTGGGGCAGCAAGTCGCCGCTCTGCCGCGAACAACTGCGGCGTCTTGAGCAGCACAGATCAGAACTGGCAGCGAAAGACCTCAATGTCCTCGCAGTGAATGTGGACGTTGGCGACGATATCAAGGCTGCAAGAACGCTGGCTGCGCAGGAACGACTCTCTTACCCGATACTGTTTGCTACGGATGAGATGGCCGGCATCTATAACATCCTCTATAGTTACCTTTTCGATCGCCGCAGAAATATCGGCCTGCCCACCTCGTTCCTGCTGGATAGGGCAGGCCTGATCGTTAAGGTCTACCAGGGGCAGGTCGATCCAACGCGTCTCTTGCAAGATGTGCAGTCCGCTCCCGCGACTGCAGAGGCGCGATTGCAAAAGGCCATGCCGCTCGGCGGAGTTCAATATCAGAGCGCATTTACACGCAACGATTTCACGTATGGCGTAGCTCTCTTTCAACACGGATACTTGGACCAAGCCGCCAAATCCTTTGAACAAGTGATTGCGGCGAAGCCTGACAGCGCCGAGGGCTACTACAACCTGGGCACGCTCAACCTGCGACGAAATGACTTCGCACAAGCACGCACGTACCTTGAAAAAACCTTGGAACTGCGGCCAAACTACCCTGAGGCATGGAATAACCTCGGGATGTTGGCAGCCCAGCAGGGTCAATCCGACGAAGCAGTGAAGGCTTTCGAGCAGTCTCTGGTGCTTCGGCCGGATTACGCCGTCGCGCTCCTGAACCTCGGGAATGTGTATCGAAGAACGGGATCCTTCTCTAAGGCAGAGGAGTCGTTGCGGCGGGCGCTCGAACTGCAACCCCAGGATGCCGAGATCAATTACAGCCTTGGCATGCTGAACGCTCAGCAGAACCAATTTGATCGGGCCGCAGAATACCTCGAACGAGCAGTAGCCCTAAGACGAGGTTATCCAGAAGCGCTCAATAACCTCGGCGTTCTCTTCGTCAGGACTAAGGATTACGCGAAGGCGGAAGAACAATTCAAGACGTGCATTGGCGTCGCTCCAGACTTCGACCAGTCTTACCTGAACCTCGCGCGACTCTATGCCATGCAAGGGGATAAGGCGAAGGCGAAAAACGTGTTACTCGAGTTACAAGGCAAGCAGCCCGAGAATGCGAATGCCAGGCGTGCACTCGAAGCCGTCGAGTCGCTACCTTGACCACAGGTGGCCCTACGACGCAGCGAATTCCGCCAATGGAGGCGAGCAGCGACCTCTCGATCGTGATCTAGAACTTTGCTCCACACACTGCTGGTGAATTTATAATCAGGCCACCTATGAACCTTTTGCGCAGGCGATTTCTGGGCTCTTCCCTGTTTGTGTTGGGCGGAGCACTGGCCGATGTTCTCGCAACACCGCTCTGGAAGTGGAAAGACCCATCTCTAGTCGAAGCCGCTGTGTCCGCTCCCACGAGGTCCGTCGTCCAGTTTGTTGATGTAGCCCAGCAAGCGGGATTGACAGTCCCTAACGTTTGGGGAGGTGTGGACCACAAGCGTTCCATCATCGAGGCAAAGGGCAGCGGGCTCGCGTTTTTCGATTATGACCACGATGGATGGCTGGACATTTATCTGACCAATGGCAATCGACTTGATGCAAAGTGGGCCAAAGGACAGGAACCGACATCACACCTGTACAAGAACAACCGTGACGGTACGTTTACAGACGTGACCGCGAAGTCCGGCGTGGGACGCACTGGCTGGCAAACCGGCGTCTGCATTGGCGACTACAACAATGATGGATGGGACGACTTGTTCTGCTGCTTCTGGGGTCACAACATACTCTTCCGCAACAACGGTGACGGCACCTTTACCGATGTAACGCGTAAGTCCGGTCTCTACCAGGAGCAGGTTCGGTGGGGCGCGGGCGCCTCGTTTCTTGATTACGATCGGGACGGGCACCTCGATCTTTTTGTATGCAACTATCTCAAGCTTGATCCCGATAAGATTACTCCGGCGAACGATACGAGTTACTGCCAGTGGAAGGGCGTTCCAACCATGTGTGGCCCGCGTGGATTACCGGGCGACACAAACATCCTGTACCACAACAATGGAGACGGAACATTCACCGATGTGTCGAAGAAGGCCGGCATTCTGGAGCCGGGTCCCCGCTATTCCATTACCGCAGTGTCGTATGACTTCGACAACGATGGATGGCCCGACATTTATGTCGCGGTCGACTCCGAGCCGAGCATTCTGTTCAAAAACAACCACGACGGCACGTTTACAGACGTGGCGGTGATGGCTGGTTGCGCTTACAACGACAACGGCCACGAGCAGGCAGGAATGGGTGTAGCCGTTGCAGACTATGACTGCGACGGCTGGTTCGACATATTCAAGACAAACTTTGCCGATGATACTTGTAATCTCTACCACAACAATGGAGACGGGACGTTCAGTGATGTCAGCTTCAGCTCCGGCGTAGGCGTGAACAATAACTATGTAGCGTGGGGTTGCGGCTTCATTGATTACGACAACGATAGCTGGCAAGATATCGTTCAAATCAATGGTCATGTGTATCCGGAGATCGACCGCTACAACTTTGGCCAGACTTACAAGAATCCGCGGCTTGTATATAAGAATCTAGGCGACGGGCACTTTCAGGATGTTTCGTCGCAGATGGGCCCCGGCATCACGACCCATTTCTCAAGCCGGGGAGCGGCCTTCGGCGATTACGACAACGACGGAGACGTGGACGTTCTCGTACTAAACATGAACGATCTTCCATCACTCTTGCGCAATGACGGCGGCAATCGACAGAATTGGATCAAGATCAAGCTGGTTGGAACAAAATGCAATCGAACCGCAATCGGAGCGCGAGTGCGCGTGACTGTGGGCAAGCATACGCAGATGGATGAAGTTCATAGCGGAAGCAGCGTGATGTCACAGGACGACTTGCGGCTCCACTTCGGCCTGGGAAGAGCTGAGAGCATCGACCTGATTGAGGTAAGTTGGCCAACCACGCAGAAGGTGGAACGATTCAGGCAGGTAAAGGTGAACCAGATTCTGACGATTCGTGAAGGAGACGGTGTAATAGCAACCTTCAGGCCGATCTCATCTTAGTGCGAATGGAAGCGCAGAGTTACTGAATCGATTGCTTCTTGGTATCGGCGGCGAGAACGACAAGGAACTGCTTGACCTCTCGTCGCTGTTGTTCGATGGCATCGGCCTGAGTCTTCTCTATCTCGTCATGCTTCTTGAACTCCGCCGCTGCCCCAGCGGAATCTCCTCGTCGGTCGTACGCGACGCCAAGCCGATAATGTGCCTCACCGAGCTGCGGGTTCGCTTCGATAGCCTTCTTGTAATCGTCAATAGCCTTCTCCAGGTCACGCTGCGACCAGGAAAGAACGCCCAGCTGGAGATAGCCATCGGCGCAGTGTGGGTCCAGCTGCACGGCCTTCTGCAGCAACGTCTCCACTTGTCGTACGGCTTCCGGGTCAGCGGGATGGGCTTGGCGCTTCCATATGGCCATCGCATATAAGTAGTACGCCACTGAGTTGTCTGGCTCCTGCTTCACGAAGCGAGCCAGCCGTGGTTCGATGCAGGCCAGCGGCTTGGGTGCGGCCAGCGCAATCTTTCCCATAAATAGATAGGGCTCGTCATTTGCCGTGTCGAGATCAGACGCATCGCAGAGTCGCTGCGCGGCCCGATCGTAGAGGGCGCCGGCGAACAACGCCGAGCCTAGAGCCGTCAACATCCGGGCTGAACGCGGATACGCCTTGGCTCCTCGTTCGAAGACCTCTTGCGCCTGCCAGACCGCTCGATGCAGCAGTAGCTCGGAGCCCCATTCAAAGTAATTCTGTTCGCTGGGATCCATTCGCGCTGCTTGCTCATACTCACGGACCGCAAATAGAGGGTCTCCTAACTTCTCGTTGATTTCGCCTGCTATCCTGTGCACCTTTGCGTCTGGGCTGCTCGCTAGCAGCGGCTGCACGGTATCCTTTGCCCGTGCATACTGGCCCGCTCCCTGATACGCGACGGCGAGGTCGTACTTGATCTGTCGATCTGTCGCGACGCGATTTGCGGTCTCGAACAGCGGAATGCTTTCTGCGAATCGTCGCTGCTCAAGGTAAAACTCACCCAGTTGACGATTGGCTTCGAGTGCTTCCGGAGATTGCGCCAGAGCCGAACGCAGCTCGGCCTCCGACTTACTGCTGCTACTTCCGATGTGCGCAGGAGTGGAAGCATGCAAGCCGGTTTCTTTGTCTTTCAAGGTAAGTGTCTGGCGAGCAAGGTCTTCACTGGTCCGAAGAATAGAATCCGAGCCGTGCCCTCCGGCAGCAGTCCAGTCTGTGACTCCAGCGACTGTGAAGTTGGGCTTATCCGCGAATTCCATTGCCTGGGCCGAGCTGGACTTTTCCGACTGAGAGCTCGCGGATTTCGTCTTCTCGGTATCCTGCAGCACTAAGTCGATCCGACTTGCATTTGAATCAGAAGGAATAGTTACGCTTGTGGGCCGGCTCCGAGATCCTGACCTCTCGGCGGTCAGGAGATAGCTCCCTGGCTCCAGCCCAGCGAACGTGAAGGCCCCGTTGCCAGCAGTCCTGGTCTCTATCTCGCGACGAGTCGTTGCCTGTTCGAGGCGTACCGAGGCGTCGCTCGCCGCACTGCGATCCGAATTGCTTACGCTTCCCTGAATCGTCGCGCCCTCGGTGGTTTGCTGCCCAAACGCTGCTGGATTCGCGGCCGCGATCATCAAACAAATTACTGCCGCAAGAATAATCACTACTCTCCCGCCGACTCCAGGCGTACTGAATCGCTCGCAATTCGCCTGGCCCGAACGATCGCACAGGCCATTCACACTTCGACGAGTTCCCGTAGTCATTTCCTTCCCTGCATCCACCGCTGCCATCGCCGAAGCAACTACCTCGGCGCTTCGTCCTATATTAATACTCGGTTGCAAGCCTAAGCATGAACGACCCTAGCTCTTCGGCGGCACTTCCTACTTGTCGCCCGCCCGCCAATAGCTCACGCAGGAAACCGAGCCACCGCGATCGCGGGAGGCCAAGCTCGCCGCACAAAAAAGAGGCTGGCATCCGACCAGCCCCTTTTCGTCAGACATTCGCAGCAAGGACGCTCTAGTCGTCGTCACACTCCGGACCATTCTTAACGGAGCTCAGCTTTTGCGCTGTTGCGGTGAGAGTGCGCCTATAGCAATGGCCGCGGGAATCTCTAAAGCTGTATCTCTGGGTTGTTTTGCTGCCTGACGGCCCGAGGAACGTGCCGCTCGCGTCGAAGTTGAGAGCGTCTGTCGCACTCACTTCGTTGCGAAGATTGCTTTCGTACACGCGTTTGCCGTCGAAGAAATCAGCCTGTCTCACCAGATACTTCTGATCTGCCGTTGTCGTCTGGTTGGCACTGCCATCGGGGTTGACCACGTAGGAGAAATCAATGGTAAGCGGATACGAGAAGTGTTTCTCCACAGCCTCCACTCGGTCCCTGCTCCGTGTCGTCGTGCGCGATTCGACTGTGCTGCTTTGCTGTGCGTTCTGGATGTCTGTATTCGCGTTGACGTCGAACTCCTGCGTGCTCAGAAAGTGCAGCGTTTGTTCCACGGTTGTTTCTACCCGACCATGCGAGGTCAGCACGTAGCCACTGATGAGAAATCTCCGATCCGATGCCACGTCGACGGTACCGGTATAAGTCGGTCCGGTGGGATTGACACTGATATTTTCCGTAACCGTCGGCGTCGGAGCTGGTGTCAGAGTGTTGGAGAGAATGCCGCCAATGACGGTCGTCGAATGGTGATCGGTGAACACTAGGAGGTTCGCAGTCGCGAGAAAGTAACTGTTCGCGTTGTAGACGCTCACTCCAACGATGTGCGAGTGTCCGTCAGAAAGAAGGCCAGCGAAGGGCGTCAGATCCACTCGATATGGTTTGAAGTTGAGCGTCTGCACACCGGGGATGGGTTCCCATAGATATGGATCGATGCCGCCTGTATAAATCCAGGGATAGACAGGAGCCACGCCTGCCGGCTGCCCGTCGATCGTAACTTCCGTCTCGCGAAAGGCCGTGTTGCCGCAGCTGAGGAGATTCGCTGCCTGGTCGTTAGGCACGCAGAAATACCAGAACTCGTCAGAGGATTGGCTTTGGGCGATCACGTCGAGATACACCTGCTCAACATTCATGGGAAGATTGAGCGGCTGGGTGATCTGATCGGCGGTAGTGTTGAGCGTACCCGCATCCCCGCCCGGCCCGTTCACCGGCACCACGATGTCTGGCGTGCGAGGCGCTCGATCGTCTCTGGAGACGGGATAGAACTCGAGGGCTGCGTTTGCGTAGATGATGCCGTCGTAGGTCACGCCGTTAGACACGCCGACAAAGTTGCCTAGATCTGCTTGTCCGGTCTGCGGAGTTTTGAAGATGGCACTCAGGTCCGTCACGTCGCGTTCCACATGCCACGATGGGCTCAGCGTCTTCCGCGGCTCAGCGGTTGTGCCGTAGTAGATATTCGCGTGCCCTAGATAGAACGAGGCTGTGCGGTCGAACTGGCGTCCTGCCGTTACGGTGAAATCGGCCGTGAACACCACCTTGGCCCATGGGCCGGCGCAGCTCGCTGGGGGCGTGTATTTGATGGGTTTCGGCGAGAAGTCTGCGAAGGCCTGGTTGTGAAGAAGCTGCACAACGCAAGGCTGCGTATCAGGTCTGCGTACCGGAGGCTCCGCAGTTACCGGATTGGAGGATCCGATCTGTGGCGTGGGTGGTGCGAGAACAACCTGGGCCTGCAGGGTTGCGGCAGCCATGAGAAACCCCGCCATCGAGAGAGCGATGCGGAGTTTTTGTATTGCAGAGGAAGAGGAGAAGCCGGGGGAGGTGGTGGAGCAGAGTTGAGACATTCGGGTATTCCTTTCGAGGGGAAAAACGCGACCCCAACATACCACGAAGCTCGTGCTCCACGCGTTGTCCTCAATGGGAACTAAGGCGGCTCAACTTGGCCGCATCCTGAACCGTATCCACATCGAATCCACCTCCCGGAAAGTCGACGCAGGCCACACGATCCGCATATTGCGCGATGAGAGCGCGAGCCCCGCGGTCGCCCGCAAGTGCGCGCAATTGCGGGAACAGACCGGAAGAAAAAACCGCGGGGACCCCAAGAGCGCCGTTATAACGCGATGCGGCGACGAGTTGATCTCCTGTTTGCGCTGCAATGAGAGCCGCCAGCAATTCAACATCTATCTGTGGCTGGTCGCAAACGGAGAGAAGCACCCGCTCAGTTTCTGTTTCCTGAAGCGCCGCCATACCACATCGTATCGACGCGCCCATTCCTTCGGCCCACTCGGCATTGTTAACGATGACCGCGGCCAGATCGTTGAGCTCGAGCCTGATTCTGTCGGCATGCGCTCCAAGTACGACGATCACCGGAGAACAACCCGCTGCGATCACCAGCCGGACTGTCCGATGTACGAGGCTCTCACCCCGGAGCCGGAGTAACTGCTTGGGCTCGCCCAAACGAGACGATGCGCCCGCAGCGAGAATGATGGAGGCGCAACCTGGCATCGCTCAGCGGCCAATCAGCGCAGCAGGAAGATTGAAAAGCAAGCCCCGGTTCACGCCAATGCCTCCGATGACTCGCGATCCAGCACTGAAGATTCTGCAATAAGGGCCGAGGCGCTGATCACTGCCTGAATCTCCGCAGCGATGGCGAGTGCAATGGTTTCGGGCGTATGCGCACCTATATTCAAGCCGATCGGCGCGTGCAACCGCTTCTGCAATTCGGGAAGTTCTTCTTCTGGGAAGAGATCCATCAGCAGCCTTCGCGTCCGATACCTGGGGCCGAGTAGACCCAGATATCGTAGTGGCCGCCGGATAAGTTGGCGCAGTAACTCCTGATCCTGCGGATAACTATGGGTCATCAGGACAACGGCATCCTCGTCGGTCACTTCACACAACGATGGCAGTTGCCCGGCCGGGGCGCTCACGACCGAGGTAGCCTCGGGAAAACGCTCCCGGGTCGCCATGTGGGAGCGTCCGTCCGCGACGGTGATATGCCAACCTAATGGACGCACAATCTGAACGAGGGGCTTTACATCCTCGCCCGCGCCAAACACAACGAGACGCTGCTGTGGCGGCAGGCTCTCAATCAGAATCTCCGTATTCTCCACGAGGAGGTACTCCGACCTGCCCCTGCTGGCGACTCGCTTCAATGCCTCTGAGACTTCTGGCCGACCCAGCAGAGCGCCGCAAGCAGTCGATCCGAATTGCTCGTCGGGATAGAGGCGCTGCGTCCCGGTATGTTCCCCGCTCAGCGCGGTAGCGAACGCAACGCGCTCCCGCCTGACTCTAAGTTGATGTAATCGAAAAAGGATGTCGCTAAGTTTGGGATCGATCCTCTGCAAGAGGACCGAGAGGGTTCCATTGCACCCCATTCCAAAGGGCACGCCCGAATCTCCGTCTCCCGAGGTGCTGTATTGCTGCACTCGCGGCCCATCTGCAGTGAGCCACCAGCCTTTCTTGGCGATCTCTGCTTCGAGACAGCCCCCGCTCACGCTACCGGTGCGCAACCCGCTCGAGGCGACCAGCATACGTGCGCCCAGTGCGCGGTACGAGGAGCCATCCACTTTGACCAGGGTTGCCATCAGACAAGGGTGGCCGTCTCGCTGGGCCGACGCATGCGCTGCGAGGACATCATCCAACTCTTTCACGGACTCCCCTTTCCGGTGGGTTGCACCCGTTTTAGAATGGGTGGGAATGGCTGCCGGGTTCGGCTCTTCCCAATTGTAAGGAATTTCCGGGGCCTGCTGCATCCAACCCTCGATTGCAAGTATAGTCAGGTGAAACGTTTTTTCCGCGGAGGTGCTTCGTGTCCGACCCCGAAAAGCAAGGAATCTCGCGTCGAGGATTTCTAAAGGGCGCCGGCGTTACCGCCGCTGGCAGCCTGATTGAGACCGCACATGCAATCACGAAAGATATGCGCGGTTCGCTCGCTGCTCCGAAGACCGTCGGGCCCGATGCCGTGCCCATCAGCCTCAACGTGAATGGGCAGGCGCATGCCATTTCGATCGAGCCTCGAACCACGCTGGCCACTGCCTTGCGCGACACGATCGGACTGACCGGGACCAAGGTCGTGTGTGATCGCGGCTCCTGCTCCGCATGCACCGTGTGGATCGACAAAGTTCCAACGCTCTCATGCATGACGCTCGCGATTGACGTGGGCGAAAGAAACGTAACAACCATCGAGGGACTAGCGGAGGGGGACGGCCTGCATCCATTGCAAGCAGCGTTCGTCAAGCATGATGCCCTGCAGTGCGGTTTCTGTACTCCTGGAATGTTGATGAGCTGTGCGGCACTGCTCGAGCGCAACAACAACCCCACTCTCGATGACGTGAAGCACGCTACCAGCGGCAATCTGTGCCGCTGCGGAACCTACCCGAAGATTTTCGCCGCAACGCTTGAAGTCGCGCACGACCGGAAAGGCCTTGCGCAGGTTCTCTCCTCCAACCCTTCGAAGGGGTTCTGAGATGCCAATCGAAGCAACTGAACCGCAGCAGGAGAAGTCGCGCGAGCAAGGTGTGAAGGGTGAACCCAAGCCCACGCGCAATGCCGAACAGCAGGACAAGAAAACACCGCCCGCTGCTGCAGCGAATCCTGCCAAGCCAACTCGCACGGACGAATTCCTGTTTGGCATACCGCAATCCGGCCTATCGAAGGTCGAGCGGCAGGTACCCGCAGACCAGCCTCCGCCGATGGGCGCCAACGCTGACCTGAAATACATAGGTAAGGCGACGCCTCGCTATGACGGCGCAGCCAAGGTGACAGGACGCGGCAAGTACACCGCCGATGTTCGCTTGCCGGGCATGCTCTACGCGAGGATGGTCAGTTCCAATCTCCCTCACGCGAAGATCAATTCCATCGATACCAGCGCGGCGGAAAAGTACCCGGGGGTAAAAGCGGTACACGTCATTCAACACGTGATGGGCAATGCCGAGCTCCGCGATCCGAGCAAGGAAACTCCGTCACGCTATCCCATTGTGCGTTACGCAGGCCAACCAATTGCTGCAGTCGCCGCTACTACCCAGGCGGCGGCGGATGATGCCGCCGCATTGATCAAAGTGGATTATCAGCCGCTGGAGTTTGTTGTCGATCGTGCAGCAGCCCGCGCCACCTATGCTCCGCTCGTCTATCCAGGACCTGCAGACCAGGCGGGAACCGCCGGCGGTGGCGGTGGTCCGAAGAATGTGCCGCAGGTTGGAAACGTTCACGGGCCTGCCAAGAAGGTAGTCGGCGATGTCAAGAACGGATTCGCTCAGGCGGATGCGATCGTGGAGGGCGAATACTTCACCCAGGTGCAGACACACTCCGCCCTGGAAACGCATGGCGTCGTCGCCGACTGGAAGCCCGACGAACTGACCGTGTATGCCTCGACACAGGGGACCGCGAGCGTTCGCAATGAACTCGCCGAGGTGTTCAAGTTACCTACCTCGAAGGTCCGAGTCATCACGGAATACATGGGTGGTGGGTTCGGTGCGAAGTTCGGCGCAGGCAATGAAGGCGTAGTCGCCACTGAGCTTTCGCGCAAAGCAAATGCGCCGGTTCGGCTGATGCTCGATCGGCGGCAGGAGCACATTGTCTCGAACCGTCCTGACTCGCACCAGAAGCTTCGTATCGGCGCAAAAAAAGACGGAAGCCTAACCGCAATTGAGTTAGTCAGCTACGGCACAGCAGGGGTTGGTACCGGTGCGGGAACGTCCGGTCCGGCAACCAACATGTACAAGTGTCCTAACCTGATGACCGAAGAATACGACGTCTTCATCAACGCAGGTCCCGGGGCGGCCATGCGTGCTCCCGGCCATCCGCAAGGGTGCTTCGCTCTCGAGCAAGCCATTGATGAACTAGCCGAGAAGATCGGCATGGATCCGATTGAGTTCCGCGCGAAGATCGATGACAGCCCCACGCGCAAGGTAGAACGCGACATTATCGTTGAGAAGACTAACTGGCGCAATCGACGCAAAGCGGGCGCGGATACTGGGCCAGTCAAACGCGGCATGGGTATCTCGCAATCGGTCTGGTATCGCTTTGTCAACCTGAACTCGTCCTGCGAGGTTCGTGTCTCTAGAGATGGCTCGGTGGAGTTGATGAGCGCGGTGCAAGACATCGGGTCCGGAATCAAGACCGTTCTTGCCCAGGTCGTTGCAGAGGAGTTTGGCATACCGCCGCATGCGGTCGGTATTCGCATCGGAGATACTCGTTATCCAATCGGACCAGATTCGGGCGGAAGCATCACCACAGCTTCGATCACGCCGGCTGCTCGCGATGCGGCTCATAAGGCAAAGTTACAGTTCCTCGCCGCGATTGCACCTGCTTACGGGGTGTCGGCCGATCAGCTGACTTTGAACGATGGCAGAGTCAATCTATCTTCTGATCCATCCCGCTCTTACACCCTCAAGCAAGCGGCCGCGAAGATGCCCACCGACGAGATCTCCGCTCGGGCCACTCGCGTTCCGGACTACACCAAGGACCGGCTGACCTACGGCGGTGTCGACTATGTTGAGTTAGCCGTAGACACCGAGACTGGCCGCGTTCACATCGAGCGCGTCTTCGGGGTTCACGATTGCGGGCGCCCTATGAATCCTCTGGGCGTGATCAGTCAGATCAACGGTGGCATTCTTCAGGGTATTTCGTATGCGCTCTTTGAACAGCGCATCATGGATCATCAGAAGGGCCACATGGTGAATGCCAATCTTGAAAACTACAAGATCATCGGTGCGCGCGAGATTCCAGACATTCAAATCGAATTGATCGAAAACTATATCGGCCAGAGTTCAACGGATGCTGCAGGAATTGGCGAGTCGGCCGGAGTCATCGCCCTGGCTGCCGCCATCGCTAATGCTTTCTACAACGCAACGGGGGTGAGAATGCGACGCCTGCCCATGACACCGGAGCACGTGCTCACTGCGCTGGGCAAGACGAATGAGGAGGTGCGCGCATGAACCGTTTCACTTTCGTTGACTGCACAAGCGTTCCCGAGGCGCTGAACGAGCTGGATCAGGATGCCGTAGCCAAGGCAGGCGGCATTGACCTGCTTGACCTGATGAAGGACGGGATTGTCTCTCCTCCAAAGCTGGTCAACATCCGGAACATCAGTTCCCTTCGCGGTATCGAATCGTCAGAGAAGGGCCTGAGCCTGGGGCCGCTGACTACGTTGCACGAGCTTTCTGCACACCCGGAGATTCGTAAACAGTACGCCGCTCTGTCGGATGCGGCCGGGCATGCTGCCACGCCGCAGATTCGAAACATGGCGACACTTGGTGGCAATCTGATGCAACGTTCGCGCTGCTGGTATTTTCGGTCTGAGGAGTACCACTGTCGCCGGAAGGGTGGCAGCGTCTGTTACGCACAGGAAGGCGAGAACCAGTATCACGCCGTGATGCACAATCATGTGTGTGCCATGGTGCATCCATCCTCAACTGCAGTGCCCCTGTTAGCCTTTGACGGGCAGGTAGAGTTGACATCGAAGAAGGGCAAGCGAACCGTTCGGATGTCGGACTTCTACATCGCTCCCGAACAGAGCATGATGCACGATACAGCGGCCCAGCAAGGAGAACTGATCACCAACGTGTTCATCCCTGCTCCGGCACCTGGGACGCGATCTGCTTATCAAAAGTACGGCGACAAAGAGAGTTTCGATTGGCCCAATGCCGATGCTGGAGTCGTGCTCACCATGGATGGTGATCGTTGCCGAAGCGCGGCCATCGTGATGGGGGTAGCGGCTCCGACGCCGTTGCGGGCTAAGGAAGCAGAGGCTCTTCTCGCGGGCAAGGTAATCGACGAAGCGGTTGCCCGCTCCGCAGGTAAGGCCGCCATGTCGGCAGCGACTCCGCTAGCTAAGAACGGTTACAAATTGCAGCTCTATCAGACCGCAATCTACAGGACAATTTTGCTGGCAGCCGGCAAGATGGAGCGCGACCCAAGCGCGATTGGAGGAATGGCATGAGTGAGTTAAGTATGGAATCCCGTTGCCGTTGCCTGCGCAGCAAATCGGCTTTTGGCGCTTTCGGCGAGGACCTCGAACATCTCGAAAGCACAATGGGCGCGACCACCACTTACTGGTGTCTAAAGACTATGGGAAAGGCGGGCCCTGACGAACACTACGTGCATAAGTCTCTCTGCCAGCCGGGACGCGCCTGCCACGAGTCACGAGATACAGAGTAACTCCTCAACCTGTTGTTATCTGCAGGTACTTAAGGGGCTGCATCAAACGGCCCCTGGGCGTCCGCGGTTGCTTGGGATAGGCCTGCGATCCTTCAACTCCCTTCGAGTAAGCCGCGCGTTTGCCACTGCGTGGCGATTCGTTCTCGACGGTAAGTCGACGCCGGCATTTCGATCCAGAAAGTGGCGGCACTTTTGCTTCGTACATTGATGAGCAGAACTTCTTATTGGCAACGGCGACTGAGCCGTCATTTTTTTCTACTTTTGCTTGCTGGCGCGTTTACCTGGATCGCCTACGCGCTGACGCCGCCACCGGATTTCCGTCACCGCTTCAGCATGGCGACAGCGTACTCGGGGCTGGTCTTTCTGGCGTTCACGCTGGGGCTCGCCCCATGGAACGTCCTTAGGCGGCGCGCCAATCCTGTAAGCTTCGACCTTCGGCGGGACGTGGGGATCTGGGCAGGGCTTCTCGCGATCATCCATACAGTCGTGGGGCTGAACGTCCACCTCCGCGGACGGATGTGGATGTACTTCTTTAAGCGGCTGCATCCGGTGCGCTTGCAAGATACCCAGTTCGGCTTCGCTAACTACGCGGGGCTGGTGGCCGCGCTTCTATTTATCATGTTGCTCCTCATATCCAACGATGTGTCTCTGCGGCAGTTCGGCACTCATCGCTGGAAGTCGCTGCAGCGCTGGACCTATGTGGCTGCTGCGCTCACCATCGCACACGGAGTCGCTTACCAGCTGATCGAGAAGCGACAACTCCCCTGGGTGGTTATCTTCGCAGTGATCACGGTCGTACTCGTGATCCTGCAACTTCTGGGAGTCCTGCGCAAGAAACATCCGCGCTCCGCTTACGTCAGGGATTGAACGTCCTGTGCCACCTGCGCACACAAAGTTTCATAGGCAAATATTAGAAGAGCGAACGTTGGAGACCAGGATCGATGCGCTTTGTCGGTCGCTTGTCATCGAAGACGGTCCGGCCGCCGAGCGACGGCGAAATCCTCCGCTCATGGGCCAAGGCTGCGCTGAAATCGGCTAGCGGTTGACGCTCCTTCTCGACTGTTCGCACCAACTGATCGAGCCGTTTAAAGCCTTCAAGTTTATCTGTAAGGCCCAAACGCGCAGACTGCAAAGAGCGACGCAGCACCGCCAGCGACTCATCATAGGTCTTGAGCGGAACGGGAAACGGATGGCCGTCTTTGCCGCCGTGTGCGAACGAAAACCGAGCCGGATCGGAAAACCGTGCTGGTGCGCCGTGAACCACTTCGGCAATCAACGCCAGCGACTGCAAGGTTCGCGGGCCCAGGCCCTCCACCAGCAGCAACGAAGCGAAATCACGAAGCTCCTGCTCATGAGCGACCGCCAAAACGGCTCCGAGCCGCTTCAGGTCTACGTCCCTGGCGCGCACTTCATGATGAGCTGGCATGGTCAGTTTGCGCGCTTCATCAAGGGATGCGAGCACCGGCCCCTTCGCAATGGTGAGCAGCGCGTTCTGTGCCTTCGCTGCGCGAGCGTCGACCAGGTTGAGGATGTCACCCTGCGGCGTTCCTAGAATTGCAGTATGCGGATCCGACACGAAATCGCGCACCGTTACCGAATGCCAGTGATACCGCCGCGCCAGATGGCTCTCTGGGTTCATTCCCTGCTGGATGACAGACCACTCGCCAGATGTGGTGACAACGAAGGAATGCAGATAGAGTTGAAAGCCGTCCACCACAGCATTGTTGTCCACCCGCGCGGTCAGGCGACTGGTGCGCGCGAGTAAATCTCCATCGAGGCCAGTCTTCAGACCAAACGAGCGAAGTTCATCCGGAGTACGCACCGAGTGCCGCCCGCGTCCACCGCAAACCATTACTCCTAGTTCCGAGAATCTCGGGTTAAGTCCACGCTTCAACGCTCCCATCACCGAAGTCGTAATGCCGGAGGAATGCCAATCCATTCCCATGACTGCACCGAAGGCCTGAAACCAGAACGGATCACTCAGCCGAGTCAACAGTTCACTCGCACCATATTCCAGCAGAATGGACTCAGCGATGGCTGTGCCGAGTGCCGTCATGCGCGACGCGAGCCAGGCTGGAACCCGACCGCCATGCAGCGGAAGATCGGCTGTCCCTGATCGTTTCACCCGGTTTGCTCCTTTACAGACAACAACTCATTTTCGCCCTATCTTCGCTTACAATCAACTGCATGGCAGGCGATCTGCTCGAGCCGCAACACGCAGCATTGCGCAAGATCGTCCATGTAGATATGGACGCGTTCTATGCGTCGGTGGAGCAGCGCGATGATCCGGCGTTGCGTGGCAGACCCGTGGTGGTGGCGTGGAAAGGAAAGCGATCCGTTGTCTGCGCTGCATCTTACGAGGCGAGGCAATACGGAGTTCGCTCGGCAATGCCTGCCGTTACGGCAGAACGATTCTGCCCGAAGGCCATCTTCGTTCCACCGGACTTTACACGCTACAAAGCAGTGTCGCGTGCAGTTCGCGAAATCCTTAACCGATATACAGATCGCATCGAGCCGCTTTCACTCGACGAAGCCTATCTCGATGTCACCGAGAATAAGTTGGGTCTCCCTACTGCGACCAAGGTGGCCATCGCGATTCGCCGGCAGATTCGTGAAGAACTTTCGCTTACTGCTTCGGCTGGCGTTGCTCCGAACAAGTTCCTTGCGAAGATTGCCTCCGATTGGCGCAAGCCCGACGGTCTCTTTGTGATTCAACCCGCAGAGGTCGCTACCTTCCTTCCGCCTTTGGCCGTTAACCGCATTCCTGGAGTTGGCAAAGTAACGGAGACTCGGCTGAAACAGATTGGCATCCAGACTGTCGGTGATCTGCAATGCCTGGCGCCCACGTTGCTCGAGGCCCACTTCGGGCGTTACGGCACGCGACTCTACGAACTCGCGCGCGGTATTGACGAATCTGCAGTCACGCCGGATAGGCCAACCAAGTCTATTTCCGCCGAAGATACGTTTGAGCAGGATATTCCGCTTTCACAGACAGACGACTTGATCAGGCGCCTCTCCGAAAAAGTATGGACCGCTGCTTCCCGGGAAGCGAGCGTCGCACGAACCGTGGTTCTCAAGCTCAAAACCAGGGAATTTAGCATCCATACGCGCAGTTACACGCCCGCCGCTCCTCCGGCTTCTTGCGAAGAGGTCATCGCGATTGCGCTAGGGTTGCGAGAGCGCGTTGATCTTGGGCCGGGAAGGCTCTTTCGCCTCATCGGAGTCGGGCTGAGTAATTTTAAAGACCCGCAGGACTCGGACTTGCGCTTGAACCTTGGCGGGCAAGAGGCAGGCGGAAGCACCTTGGAGATTGACCCGTCTCCTTCGGATTCACCTCATCAGCACGCAGGATAAGAGTACGTTCAGGGCCTGCTTCGACCCGCTGGTTGAGATGCGTTATCGTATTTGTTGAGCCCTTAGGATGACCTCTTTGCTGATGAACCACAAAGCAAAGTGGTCTATACCTTATCTGTTTTCGAATGCCAGGAGGAGAGGACCAACTATGTCGTCATCACAGGAAACTGCAATACTCGCTGGTGGCTGCTTCTGGGGCATGCAGGATTTGTTGCGGCGCTACCCAGGCGTAATCTCGACGCGAGTCGGCTATACCGGCGGAGATGTTCCGAACGCCACCTATCGGAATCATGGGAATCACGCCGAGGCCATCGAGATCGTGTTTGATCCACAAAAGCTCAGCTATCGAAAGCTGCTCGAGTTCTTCTTTCAGATTCATGACCCAAGCACATTGAACCGGCAGGGAAACGATAGGGGAGCCAGCTATCGGTCGGCGATTTTTTATACCAGTGCGGAGCAGCAGCACGTAGCAGAAGACACGATCGCGGACGTCAACGCCTCCGGAATCTGGCCCGGAAAAGTTGTGACAGAAGTGAGGCCGGCAGGTCCTTTTTGGCAAGCAGAGCCTGAACACCAGGACTACCTGGAAAAATATCCGAATGGCTACACCTGCCATTACATCAGGCCTAACTGGAGCCTTCCGCATCGCGCCGCCTAACTGGAGCCGATCGGGTGTGGTGTATGTGGGCGTATTGCTGGTGGTAGCAAGTCTGCGGCTCTATTTGCCATCTCTGCCCTGCCATCTGTGAGCAGATACGATTACAAATGTTCTGATGTAGCGAGACGGATGACGTCAAAGGTTTCACTTTGCGAAAGAACAAAGCAATTGCAGCCGCAGCACTGATTCTCTTTTTTTCTCATAGCTTGGTGGGTTGGGGACAAGTCTCGGATCCCTCCGCCAAGATCTCTGCCGCGATACGCAGCCGCGACTTCGATGGGGCGCTTCGGTTGTCGGAGGAAGCGCTGCGGCAGAGGCCCTCTGATCCGCGATTGTTGACCCTTCAAGGCATGGCTTACTCGGGTCAAGGGCGAGCGGAACTGGCCTTGAGGTCGTATAAGCAGGCGCTCAACGCGTCACCGGTTTACCTGCCGGCCCTCGAGGGCGCCGCCCAGACGGAATATCAACGAGGAGGCGCAGAGGCAAAGCCGCTCCTCGAACGCATTCTCAAGATTCATCCTGGCGACCCAACAACCCACGCCATGCTCGGTGTCGTCGAATACCGAGCGGGAAACTGCAAAGCTGCAATCGAACATTTTCAATCCGCTGGAAGACTGCTCGAGAATCAACCTGACGCTCTGATGGAGTATGGGTCCTGCCTCGCCTCGTCGAACCAAGCCGGCGCGGCAATTCCTTTGCTTCAAAAGGCTTTGGCTCTGAATCCGGCAAACGATGTCGCGCGCTATAACTTGGCCCTTCTGCAATGGAACAGCGGCCAGACGGACGATGCGCTGCGGATCCTCAGCCCGGCGCTGGAAAATGCCACCGCGCCAGAAGATGTTCTTACGCTTGCGGCGGACATATACGAATCGAAGAACGACACGCAGCACGCCGTGGAACTCCTAAGGAAAGCCATCCTGGCTCATCCGAAACAGAAGGCAGCTTATCTGCAGTTTGCGAGCCTGTCTTTCGATCATGAATCAGCTCAGGTTGGCATAGATATATTGAACGCTGGCTTGGCGCAATTGCCTAACGAAGCCGAGCTATACGTTGCAAGAGGAGTTCTTCGAAGCAAGATGTCTAATTCGGATCAAGCGATTGAAGACTTCGAGACCGCGAATAGGCTCGATCCCAGCCTGTCGTTTGTGGGTGCTGCCGCAGGCATCGCGGCATCGCAAGCACATAAGTCGGCCGCAGCGCTGTCAACTTTTCGCACCGCGGTTAGACAACACCCAAATGATGCGCTGACACAATACCTGCTGGCCGAGGCCTTGTCCGAGGAGAATAAGACTGCAGGAAATCCGAACTACGCGGAGGAAATATCGGCTGCGAAGCGTGCGGTGTCTCTTGATCCCAAGCGCCTCGATGCGCATGATCTGCTTGCATCGATCTATCTACAGTCAGACGAGCTCAACCTCTCCATACAGCAGAGCCGGGAATCTTTAAAGATGGATCCGAATGACGAACAGGCGATCTTCCACTTGATGATCGCGTTGAGAAAAAGCGGACGAAAAGAAGAGGTCGCAGAACTCGTGCAACGACTGGTTCAAGTTCGTCAGAACCAGAAAACGGAGCGACAACGAAAGAAAGTCTACCGCTTGGTTGAGGAGCCGCCCTCTCCTGTCAGTGAGCCTCTGAAGTAGTGGCCACTGCCCGTTCGGCTTCGCAGTCGAAAGCGATGCAACCCGCAACTACATACTACCTCCGCTATCAAAATTCGTATTTGAGTGCGATTTGAACGATGCGCGGATTGGTGGCTGACGACGTAATTAGCCCAAACGCCGCACCGGCTGCACGATTGCTGATGGGGCCTCCAAAGTTCGGCGTATTGGTGAGGTCGAAGAACTCGGTTCTGAAGCGAAGCGCGCCCCACTCGCGGATGGGGAAGGAACGCTCAACGGCCAGATCTATATTCCTTTGCGCGGGAGCACGCAGAATGCCGACGCCGCAATTGCCGAAGCCGCTTCCATCCCCGATTGCCGGTGCGGACGTGAAGGCATCAGGATTTAGATACCCGTTGATGCGGGTGTAGAGTGAGCCCGAGGTTTGGGCTCGCAGCCCGGTGCACTGTGCGCGCGAGAACCCGGATAAATTTCCATAGATGCTGCCGGCATTGCTGTCGCTCACTGTTACAGGAGTGCCCGATTGCGCCACAGCAATGGTTGAGAGCAGCCAGTGCGAAGCTATCTCTCGCAGCGTAGCGGGACCTGCGCTAAGTGCAGGTGGAGTATAGGTGAGGCTAAGAACCGCTCTATGCGCGCGGTCGAAATCGTCAAGACCTCTTGCCTGGCGCTGATTGGTCTGATCGTTCGTTAAGAATCCAAGTTCGAAGTTGGAGAGTCCGCCAGAGCCGCTGGTCGTATCCAGATTCTTTGACCACGTGTAACTGCCAAGAAATTGCAGGCCATGAGAAAGCCTTTTAGTCGCACTCGTCTCCAATGCGTTGTAGCGAGCATCGAAGCTCGTCTGGCAGATGTAAGAGCCTTGCGCAATGCCGCTGAAGGGCAGCCGCTGCACGATGTTCTCATTCGTATTCGTGGTTTCTCCACGTACCGGGTTTTCCGGACTTGCGAACAATGCCTGGTTGAACTCCAGGCATCCGGGTATGTGTGTCGATTTCGCACCCACATACCCGATCTCCCAAAGCAGATTCTTCGTGACCTCGTACTGAATGTTGAGGTTGTACTGCTGTACGTATGGATCGACAAGATGCGGAGAAATGGCGGCGAGCGAAAGCCCCCCGCCCGGTACGCGAGGAAGGAAGACCGGAAAACTGGAACTTGGAGGCAGGGTGGGATTGTAAGGTTCTTGAAGGCTGGCGCCGGCGTTTTGCACTCCTTGAAGAGACTGCTTGAACGAGAACGGCGGCTGCCCTACGGTTTGTTCCGCCAGATCGCCAGACATGCGATCGTAGTAGATGCCGTAACCTCCTCGCAAAACTAACTCCGGATGATTCAGGAGTTGAATTGCAAATCCCAAGCGTGGAGATACGTTGGTGTAGCTCGTGGCCCACAGTCCGTTGTGCGAGGACCGTACTACGCCCTCCGGTACTGGCCCTTTGTAGTTGTGCGGGAAGACAAAGCCGCTCAGAGTGCCCGAAGCAGGAGCCTCACGCAGAGCGATTGAAGGATCAAAGGTGGGCAGCCTTCCTTGAATATCCGCAGGAGGCCCGAATATCTCGTACCGCAATCCTGCATTCACTGTGAGCCACTGAGCCACTCTATAGTCGTCCTGCACAAACCCCGCAAGATCTGTATAGCGTTCATCCTTTCGAAACTGGCCTGACGAGCCCGTCGACGAAAATACATTGCTGATATTGCTTCCGTTCTGAGTCGCACTCTTACCGAGCAAAAAGTCAGGAAGGCTCCGCATCTCCAAAAAACCATCACTTACAAAAGGCACATTGACGTCGACCTGGTGCCGCTTCCCTTCGACGCCAACTCTTAGATTCTGAGGGCCGACCACGAGGGATACCGTATCCTGCCCCACGTAGGTGTTCGTGTTCTGCCAGTAGAAAGGCTGTCCAGCCGTGCCTATCGTAAACAGCCCATCAATGGTGAGTCCCGGAGTCTCCGGCAATCCTGAAGGTGTCGCCATACCGACGTCACTTGCCCGCATCGGCTGAGCGATCACTGCGTCACCATCAAATCGCATATAACCCGCACGAGCAACATTCACAACATGGGAACTATAGGCGTGCGTATCTGAGAGCACGATCATATGGTTCTGATCGAGTTCATTTGTACCCCAGCCCGGCACGTTTGCACCGAACGGAGAAAACGGCTCTGTGGTCGAACCTCGAGAGTAGAAGAATCGGCCGGCAAGTTCATTGCGGTCAGACACGCTCCAATCCGTGTTCAACGTGTACTGGTCCTCTTTGTACTTCGCCGGAATGGAATAGGTGGACTCGCCGATCGGCAGTTGCTGCGGATCAACAGGCAGGTTCGTCTGCGGAGATGGAATGGCATACTGCCCGTTCGGCAGCTTGAAGTTCAGCATAGCCAAGGCGACGGGATTGATGTTTGAGCCGTCGCATGCGATCTGCTCTCCTCCCGCGAATGTCTGATAGCCTGCATTCCCCGGATGATTGTCTGGGCAGAATCGAGAGCCCAGAGCCGAAGCGCTGCGATCAGCGCCGACTTGCGGCAGGATTGCTGTAACCAGAGAAAGATTTGAATTGCCGTTGCGCTGAGTCGAGCCCTGATAAGCTCCGAATACGAAGAGCTTGTCTCGCCGCACGGGCCCTCCAAGCGTAAAGCCGAACTGATTCTGCTTCAGCACCGGCCGCGCCTGTCCGTTCCTCTTGGCGAAGAAGTCGTTGGCATTCAGCAGATCGTTTCGCAGGTACTCGAAGAGCGCTCCATGCCAATGATTACTACCCGACTTACTGATGACATCGACGTTGGCCCCAGCACCGCGCCCATAGCCCGCGTCAAAGCTCCCCGTCTGTACTTTGAATTCTTCTATCGAATCCGGCGTGGGAATGGCGGTCCCCACCTCTGACTGATAGCCCGACGCGGAGTTCTGTGAGAGATTGTTTGCATCAATCCCATTGAACTGAAAGTTATTGGATGTGGTCTTATTCCCGTTGGCCGAGACGTTCTGACTGTTCTTGCCGAGCGCAGCTGCATTTGGAAGCTCCACCACGACGTTCGGCGATAACGCCACGATCTGTGTGTAGTTGCGGCTGGACAGCGGCAACTCGCGAATGGTCGCCTGATCTACCGTGCGGCCTAGTGTCGCGCTTTCGAGTTGAGCGAGATCGGAGCCTCCGTTCACCTGCAGAGCGTCGCGAACTTCTCCGACAGAAAGCTTAAGCTCAATCGTAACGATCTCGCTCGCGCCCACGTGTATGGATTGCAGGCGCTTGCTTGCAAATCCGGGGCTCGCCGCAGATACGGAGTAGGTACCGGGAATAAGAAGCGGGACGCGGAAGGTTCCAAACGACGAACTGATGGCCGTTCTCGCGGCTGCAGTATCTTCATTCGTTACAGTTACCTTGACCTTCGCGAGCAGCGCTCCCGAGCTGTCGATAACAGAGCCTGCAATCGCGCCTGTTCCTGGGCTCTGTGATAGCACTGGTGTACTTACTGCAAAAGCGACGATAACTACAGCTATCACTTTGTTGTAAGTCATCTCTTTGTTCATGTCTCACCTCGGGATCCAATTCGCGGACCAGGTTGAGACTCAGTATTCACACTCCTCCGCCGCAGTTTGTCACGCCATTGTCAGCATCTTGTTCAAAGCTTGTCGTGAGAAGAGTTCTTGACAATCCAATTACACTGCTGTGACACGCGGGTATCTACGCATTCCTAGAATCACATCAGTTCGATCGCACGTGAGGCTACTTCCATTTGCACACAGGGAAAGCAGCCAACCTAGAAAAGGAATGGATGGCCACTGTGTTTCAACGCAGTCATTGCATTAGCGCTCGACATCTCATGACGTTTGCGCTGTCGCTGATCGCCGCCAATATCGTGCTTGCCCAGGCACCCAGCACAGGAGTTGATCATGCTGAATATGTGCCGGTGATCTCGGGCGGCCTGGGCTATGTGCACATTGTGGATGGCGGGGTGCCCGCACTTGAACCCCAGATCGATCCCATATTGCTCATCCCCTTTGGCTCTCATGTGTTGCTTGAGTCCCGAACCGACTTCACAGGTTTCTTCCAACGCAAGAACCGGACCAGCGGACCTTATACCGGCAAGGTATTCAAGACAGTTGAGTTTGCACAGATCGACTGGCTTGCCAATACGCACGTCATCGCTTCTGCTGGTAGATACTTACTGCCCTTCGGACTTTACAGCGAGCGGCTCCAGCCGATCTGGATTCGCAACTTGCAGGATGCGCCCATTACCGCCACTATCGGGACCCGCACCACCGGTTCCGGAGATGGCGTTATGCTGAGAGGCGTAGCCGAGCAATCTCGCGGCTACTCGGTTCAGTATTCGGCTTATTTCTCAGCCCGGAGCAACATCAACCAGCTGCAATCGGCTCGCAATGCAGGTGGAGATACCAGTGTGTTTCTATCTCGTCCGCGGATAGAGCTTGGCGTCTCATATCAACGATTTCTTCAGGGACGCGAAATCAACAGCGAGGCGACCTACGTGGCGTGGCAGCCTCGCCAGTTCTCTCTCGACGTCAAGGCGGAGGCGGATTACAGCTACAACGGTCGAGGCTATTGGCTTGAGCCGGCCTACTCGCTCCAGCAACTTGCAATTCCTACCGCTCTACGCAAGCTTCAGTTTGTGACACGCGTACAGCAGTTCTTTCCAACCCATGGCGGAGGCAACAGCCTGCCCCAAGTCGATACGCAGAGAATCGATGTGGGACTTAACTATTATCTGCGGGATGATCTTCGCTTCATCTCAAGCTACGGTAGGAGTTTCAGTTCGCAAGGCAATGCGAATCTCTGGAGTGTTGGCTTTACCTATCGTCTGCTGGTACCACTCTGGCGTGGAAGTAAAGAATGAAAGCTACTCTCATCCAAGGTCTTGTTTTCTCTGCGCTCATCAGCGTCGCTGGATACACGGTTGCGTCTCAATCCTCTCCACAACGCCATGACAAGCGACATGCGTCAGACAATGGCAGCCAATCAGCCAAGCCGAACGGCGAGGATGTGTTCAACGCGAATTGCGGACGGTGCCATGCGCCGCCGATGACCCTATCCCCACGCGTGACCGGAACGGTATTGATGCACATGCGCACCCGTGCACGGCTTTCAACGCAAGACGAGCAAGCGTTGTTGAAGTATATGACTCATTGAATGCGGAGAATCTTATGAGCAGGGTTTTCACTCGTGGCAAGGTAATGAATCTGTTTCCGCTCTGGCTGGCGCTGTTTGCGCTTTCCACTATCGTTTGCACGGCCACTTGGGCACAGAACCCGCCGCGAGTCATCGAGGTGCATGCACACCGATACGCCTTCACCCCAGGCGAGATAACCGTGAAGAAGGGCCAAGCTGTCACTTTAAGGCTGGTCTCGGACGATGTGCCTCACAGCCTTGTGGTTCAGGATCTCGGTATCAGTCAGACCATTGCAAGATCGCACCCGGTTGAAGTTACGATCACGCCAAATACGCCAGGAGATTTCCGCGGCAAGTGTGGGAGATTCTGTGGAAGCGGTCACGGCTCCATGACTTTCATCGTTCATGTTAAGGAATAAGCAGGTGTGGCGCTTGGTTATCATCGTGGCCGTTGGATCTCTCTTCGTGTCGGGGACTGTTGGTTGCAAGGTATCCCGGCCTGGCAAGACTGAGGCGGCTGTTGTTCAGTGGGCGGAGCGCACGATCACCATCGGCGGCTCTCATGACCGCAATCCGATTCCGCCGACGGAGGAGAACATTGAAGCCGGAAAACGCATTTTCGCTTACTATTGCGTCGTTTGTCATGGCCGCGACGGCCAGCGTACCGGTGTGCCGTTTGCAAATAGTATGTCGCCGCCCATACCGTCACTGGCTTCCGCTGGGACGCAGAAATATTCAGACGGGCAACTGAAGTGGATTATTACAAACGGAATTTCTCCGTCGGGAATGCCGGCTTCCAAGGGAATTCTGAGTGATGAGGATATGTGGACCATGGTTGTCTTTCTACGCCACCTTCCTCCTGCGGGGAGCCTGGGAGAACCAAGCGCCTATACGGGCGAGGAGTATGACAAATAGCTCTCCCCCAGTTACATGCCTTCACAAACGGGCGACTGCTTACGTTGAGAGGTGAGGATGAGGTCGTTGTATCTCGTAAAACGCACGGAGACAATCGAGGTTGCAGAGGCAGATCCGGTACTCGCGAATGCCAGTCTGCCTCTTCGCGCTACGTATTATCCGCTTGGCTTTCCGCTGGAGGTCTATACCAATTCTCAGGATGTACTGGCGGCAGCGGACCAGAGTTGGCGATTGTTTCGACCCCGGTTTGCGTACCCTCCACTCTCGCTGCGGCTTGGAGTAAGCCGAGATCCGGTCTTCTCCAATGAGAAGCCCCAAGCTCCCGTTTGCCGGGTGCAAAAGCATCTGCTATGCAGCATGGCCGACCCCAGCAACTTCTTTATCGCCGACTTGAACGCGGGATTTTCGTTTGGCTGGATTACTCCTCAGACCGCAGCGTCCAGCCTCTATTTGCGGTATCACTTTCTCGAGGCTGCCGCACTTTGCATGGTGGCCGCGGTCCGCGCTGCGCCTCTGCACGCTGCGTGTGTCGTGCCGGCAAAGCACGGCATGCTGCTTTGTGGAGACTCCGGCGCAGGCAAGTCTTCTCTCGCCTTTGCTGGAGCGCGTTCAGGCTGGACCTATGTCTGCGATGATGCGAGCTATCTGCTGTGCGATCGCAAAGATCGAATGGTGGTTGGCAATTGCCATCAGTTCAGATTGCGAGATACCGGGCCGATTCTGTTTCCAGAGCTCCAAGGCCGTCCGATTACCCCCAGGGCGGCCGGTAAGCCGTCGATCGAGATCCCAACAGCCGACTTGCCGCAGATCGCCACGGCAGACTCCGCTTGCGTCCGCTCCATCGTCTTTCTGAATCGAGATCATCACGGTCCCGCTGAACTCTTTCCACTTTCAAAAGAGAAGGCATTGCAGTGGTTTCACAGGTCCATCTTCTCCGGCACGGCTGCCTCTGCAGCGTTCACTGAGGCCATCAGGTCTCTGCTGGGAGCGAGCATTCTCGAGCTTCGTTACACCGATCTAAACGACGCCATTCAACGACTCAATACTTTTGCCTTACAAGGACGCTAGAACAATGCAGACGACGAGGAAGAAATCCTCTCTATCTTCCGCTCGTATTCCCTATGAAGTGAAAGCGCTCATCGCCGCACTGCAGATGCGCGATCCGAATACTTGTTCACTGAAGGCTTTGACAGAACAGGAGTGGACTTCCCTTCTCGAGTTCTGTGAGCTCGCGCATCTTACACTGCCCTTGGCGCAGGTTCGAACACACGGCTTTCCCGGGTGGGTTATAGACAGGCTGGAGACGAACGCGGCCTACAATGCTCTTCGTTTCGAGCGAGTTAAGTCCACTTACAACGAGGCATCAAAGGCGCTCAAGGCGGCCAATGTCGATTTCGTCATCCTCAAAGGCTTTACGCAGTCGCCTGAGTACGTCAGGAATCCACGGCTGCGTGCACAGTCCGATCTCGATCTCTTCTGCCCTGCTGCATCGATCGAGCGGGCAAGGACTGCGCTCGAAACGATTGGTTACCGATCAGATCAGGTATCGAATTATAGCCGCGCCGACCACCTGCCTACCTTGGTGCGCCCGGGGGACTGGCACTGGCGAGGCAATCCATTCGATCCGGAGATGCCGCTGTCAATTGAGTTGCATTTCTGCCTATGGAACGAGAGCGTCTCCCTGTTCTCCATTCCGGAGGTAGAGCAGTTCTGGAACCGGCGCGTGACTAGAGTCTTCGATGGCCTGTCGTTTCCCTGCCTGAATGCGGTCGATCAGCTGGGTTACATATCTCTTCATATTCTGCGCAATGTCATCGCACGAGACTGGGTACTGCACCACGTGCGGGAGTTAGCCGTGTTCCTTCACTCTCATGCAAGCGATGATCCTTTCTGGAAGGCTTGGAGCGAGACTCATGACGCTCGCCTGCGCGCATTCGAAGCATTTGCCTTCTTCTACGCGCACTCATGGTTCGGCTGCGATCTGCATCCGGTAGTCAGCGAAGAGTTAGCTCGCATGCCAGAGCTGCGAAAGAGTTGGTTGAAAAGCTTCGCGCACTCGCCCGTGGAATTGATGTTCCAGGTCAACAACGACTCCTTTTGGCTGCATCTAAACCTGACCGATTCCTGGAGAAAGAAATTGCTACTGCTGCGTCGATACTTTTTCCCGATCCACTTCTCCTCAATCAACTCACTCGGATCGAAAATTCAGAATCGCAGGAGCATCGCGCCGGAGATCTCTCATCCATATCTGCGATACCTGCGGTATCTCGCGTCGAAGTGTGCGTTCTACACCTACTCCAACTCTGTTACGATTCTTCGGTTTCTGCAGTGGCGACGGTCTTATCTTTCCTTTACCCGGCAGTTCTGGATATTTCTGACTGCATCTTTTTTTTTGACTTAGGCCTGTCGATCTACTTCTTTCTCTTCAACCTCTTCCTGCTAGGCAGGCACTACTCGGAACCTCGCCTGGGTGTGCTCACGAGCGTAATGGCCGCCGGCAGTCTCACCGGCGCGATCCCTGCCGGTAGACTGGCGCATAGGTTTGGATTGCGCGCCGTCTTGCTCTCGTGTTTTCTGCTGGCTGTACTCATCTTTTCCGCGCGGGCTATGCTGCTCGCGTTTGCCTGGCAGGTCTGCCTGTCTTTTCTCGCCGGCATCACTCTCTCTGCATGGGCAGTATGTATTTCGCCGGCGGTCGCTCAATTCACAACGGAACAGCAGCGACCACGCGCCTTCAGTTTCGTCTTCTCTTTTGGAATCGGCATAGGCGCGCTCGGAGGCTTGCTAGGCAGCAGGTTGCCGGACTGGATCGCAAGCAAACACGTCCTGACTCATTCTCTCCAGCCGGATCAAGCCGTCTTACTGCTCTCCTGCTGCGTGGTCGGGCTGGGACTCTGGCCTGCGGCTCGGCTAGAATTTGCTCCGGCCGAGTTGCCATCGCGCGCCAAGCCCGAGTTCTCGCGGTTTCTACTGCGATATCTTCCCGCAGTTGCTGTCTGGAGCCTGGTCACGGGTTCATTCAGCCCGCTTGCCAACGTGTACTTCGTTCAACAATTGCATATGTCCATGCGTCAGATCGGAGACGCGTTTTCAATCTCGCAGACTGTGCAGGTAGCTGCGGTTCTCCTAGCTCCCACTGTCTTCAAGAGAATGGGCTTGATCGCGGGCATTGCCTACACGCAACTGGCAACATCTCTCATGCTGTTCGTACTAGCCGGAGCGGCTCACCCTTATACCGCCACTGCGGCATATGTTGGGTTCACCGCATTCCAGTGGATGAACGAACCGGGTCTGTATAGTCTGCTAATGAACATGGTGCCAGAGCACAAGAGGAGCGGGGCCTCCGCATCGAACAGCCTGGTCGTATCGGCCACGCAAAGCATAGCAGCTACCCTGGCCGGCGGTGCATTTGCTCGATTTGGTTATGGCGCCAGCCTGCGAGGCATAGGGCTGATTGCGTCGCTGGCTGCAGCCCTCTTCTGGAGCTTCCGAGCCTATTCGCAACCCAAGTCTGACCAGGCTGGATAGAACGCGCTTCGTTGCGTGCTAGAGGTTCGAATTCTCTAGTTCTATGGCTCGGGGAAAGAGGATGTTGTTTTCGAGATGAATATGCTGGTGCAGATCCTGCTCGAACTCTCGCAACCCGTCGTAGAAGGCGTGAAACGTGGGGCAGGCATCCTCGGGCGTTGTAAAGGCCCCGGTCAGACGACGGATTTCAGCAATCAGAGCGCCCGCAGCATCGTGCTCCCGCGTCATCATCGCGATCGGATTCGCGACAGTGCCAAAGCAACTGTCAGGCTTGGTCGTTCCAAGATGTATGGACTGTTCTAACTTGGCGACATATGGAAACAGAACTGCCTCTTCCTTCGCCAGATGCTCAGTGAGTTCCTCGTCGAGATGCGCAAGCGTTGCGGCTATAACCGGCAACTCCGCCTTGGTCAAGCCGTGACGATTTACAACCTTTTGGGCGAGCTGGGCCAACCTCGGCAGTTCCCGCTTCACATATGCGTGGTGTGTGGCGATGATGTGTGAGCTCAGGCTCTCCAACGACTTCCCTACCCAGTTCTCGACGTCTGGATTAGCCTTCGTTGCAGCCGCTTCTAGTGCAGCGATTACGGCGTTGATGTCCAAGTTAGCGGCGGCGCAGGCCTCGGTCAGAGGTTTGCGGCCTCCACAACAGTAGTCGATCCCAAATTGCTCAAATACCCGAATCGACGAGGATTGTTCCAGTGCTATTTCACGGACAGTTTGTTCGGTTGCAGTCATTTCGATCTCCTTGAATTCAACTTACGCAGACCGCAGGGCCCGGCACAGCGACTTTGGTCACTCGATGCAATACATACATCCCAAAAAAGGCCCTCGGACGGAGCTGTGACTTAGGTCGCTGCGTCCTCTGGCAGGCCAGCCTAGTGTTGATCTGCAGAGCAATTCAGACAGGAAAGGTACATCCGATGTTTTGTTATCAATGTGAGCAAACTTCAAAAGGGCAGGGCTGCCAGACCCTCGGCGTCTGCGGTAAAGATGAAACCACTGCTACGCTTCAGGATCTCTTGATCCATGTAATCAAGGGCATTGCGATGTATGCGCATCGGGCAGGACAGCTAGGCGCATCCGACCCGGAGATTGACGCCTTCACCATCCAAGCCACTTTCGCAACCCTGACGAATGTGAACTTCGATCCGGACCGCCTGGTCCGATTAATTTACGAAGCAGTTAGCACGCGCGATGCAGCTCGCAGCATGTACGAGCGCGCAAGCGTGATGGCAGGAATCTCTCCTGCTCACCTTGGTGGGCCCGCGGCGTGGATTCCTGCCTCGACGTTGGAGGGTCTACTCGCTCAGGGGCAACAGACCCTGCTGCCAACGCGATTTCTTACCGATGGGGAAGAGGTCTCCAACCTGCAGGAACTCGTTCTATACGGCCTCAAGGGTGTCGCTGCTTACGCTGCTCATGCGCTCGCCTTGGGCGCAGGAGATCCTGCCACCTTCGCGAAGATACACGAGCTTCTTGACTTTCTCACGATGCCAGCCCCGACCGCGGACGAGCTTCTCGCAAGCGCACTGGCGGTCGGCGAACTCAACTATCGCGTCATGGAGATCCTGGACAAGGCGCACACCGAGACCTTTGGCCACCCTGTACCTTCAAAGGTCAGGCTACATGCCAGAAGAGGGAAGGCGATCCTGGTATCTGGCCACGATCTGCACGATCTCTATGCGCTACTGGAACAGACAAAGGGACTTGGTATCCAGGTCTATACGCATGGAGAAATGCTGCCCGCTCATGGCTATCCAAAGTTGAAGGCCTACGAGCATCTCGCAGGAAACTATGGAGGCGCATGGACAGACCAGGCTGACGAATTCGCAGCATTCCCGGGCGCAATCCTGATGACATCAAATTGCATTCAGGAGCCCGAGCTCACATACCGGAATCGGATCTTCACCTCTGGGGCGGTGGCCTGGCCAGAGATTCTGCATATTGCAGACCAGGATTTCAGCCCGGTGATCGCTGCCGCGCTAGAAGCACCCGGCTACCTTGAAGACGGCCCAGGCGAAGAGATCACCGTGGGTTTCGGTCACAATGCAGTACTCAGTGTTGCTGGCAAAGTGATCGATGCAGTCAAAGAAGGAGCGATCCGTCACTTCTTTTTAATTGGCGGCTGCGATGGTGCGCGCTCAGGCCGCAGCTACTATACGGAACTGGCGGAATCTATTCCTGCTAACTGCCTGATCCTGACGCTCGCCTGCGGGAAGTTTCGCTTCAACAAGCTCGACTTCGGGGAAATCAGCGGCATTCCGCGTCTGCTGGACATTGGCCAGTGCAACGATACATATTCCGCCTTGCAAATCGCCCTTGCACTGGCCAAGGCCTTCGAGTGCGGCGTAAATGATCTACCGCTCTCCTTGGTGCTTTCCTGGTACGAACAGAAGGCTGTAGCCGTGCTGCTTACACTGCTGCATCTGGGTGTGCGCAACATCCGGATCGGACCGACGCTTCCAGCCTTTCTCTCCCCTGGAGTGCTCAACCTTCTCCACGACAAATTTAACCTTATGGCCATCGGAACTGCAGAAGAAGATCTCGCAGCCATGCTGGTCTGATTTCTCTCGTGTCCGGGCGAGGTGCGCTTTCGCCCGGGCACTCTAACTTCGCCGTCGTGGACGTCTGCTCCGTTCCGAAGGGCAAATTCGAGATGCTCATGGAAACTACACCGCCAATTCGCAACCGTGGTGAGAAAAAGAAATTGGTCCGCCGTTCTGCTCTCAACCACTCACAGACGATCAGGCGAAGCGTTCAATGGCTGTTCGCGGCACTGAATGTCTGGCTTGGAGTTCAGTTCATTCTTTGGCTTCGTTTTTGCGAGCGCGGCGGCACTGGCCTAAGCGTGTCTCGGCCGGCAGGAGCGGAAGGCTGGCTCCCTATCGCGGGCCTGATGAATACGAAATACTTTTTTCTCACGGGGCGCGTGCCCGCAATCCATCCCGCGGCCATGGTCCTGTTCATCGCCTTCATGCTGATGAGCCTGCTGCTCAAGAAGGCTTTCTGTTCCTGGCTTTGCCCGATCGGAACGCTGTCAGAGCATCTCTGGCGGTTCGGAGCCCGAGTCTTAGGTCGCAATCTGTATCCGTGGAAGTGGCTGGATTTCCCGCTTCGAGGGCTGAAGTACCTGCTGCTGGGCTTCTTTGTATGGGTGATCGGTGCCATGTCCGCTGAGACGATCCACGACTTCATGTCGACGCCCTACGGTCTGATCGCAGATGTCAAGATGCTCAACTTCTTTCGCGACATCGGGGAAACAGGCGCAATCGTCATCGGGCTGCTGGTTTTGCTGTCGATGGTCATTCGGAATTTCTGGTGCCGATATCTCTGTCCATATGGGGCGCTGCTGGGTATCACCTCACTGTTGAGCCCGCTCAAGATCCGCCGCGATGTTGAGGCTTGTATTGATTGCGGAAAATGCGCGGGAGCCTGTCCTTCTCGTCTGGCCGTGGATCAGCTGGTGCAAATACGATCGGTTGAATGCACGGCGTGCATGGCATGTATCGCCGCCTGCCCCGCCGAGAACGCTCTAAAATTCTCCCTACCACCGAAAAAGAGGGTGACACCGGCCGAGAGATGGCGCGGTCGAGTTCTCTCACCGCTTGGCCTGGCGGCAGTTCTCGCCTGCATCTTTTTCGGGCTTGTGATGGTGGCGAAGGCTACTGGGCATTGGCAAACGCGTCTGCCGCGCGATGTGTACATCCATCTGGTGACCCATGCAGGAGAAGCCAGTCACCCCGGCATGTAAAAGGCTCGTTACCTGAGGTCGGGGCTGGCGAGGAGCACTCGCGGAAGCGCCACGCAATGTAGGCCATACAGATCTACTTCCGTCGCGTACGAAACTCTGTTCCGATGGCTGCAATGGCTTGGCTGTCTAACACCTGGCTCGCGCGAGCGAAGACAATTGTCTCCTCAACTTGAATGTGGTCGGCATAGAGTTGCTTGAGACAGGCAGTTTGCGCGAGCAGCTGCTGCGTCTGGTCCAATTTTAAGTTGCCGCTCTCAATCCACGCTGAATACAGTCCTTCAACCGATCGATGCAAATCGCCTGCCTGGTGATGATCGTTTTCAAGCCGATCCATTTCTTCGAAACACTTAGCGTCTGTCCCCCGCAAACGTGGAAAGAGAGACTCCTCTTCATCCGCTGTGTGGCGTTCGCCACCGGTTCTGAAGTACTGAAGCGCAGCCTTGACCGCATCTCGCTCCTCATCGGTCAGACGTCTGCCCTGCGCCCGATCCGCTACGACGCAAAGAATGCCGAGAAAGCTTTCGATCCTTCTGTGGCAGTCTTTGAGCATACCGATCGGATCGTCGAAGCCGCTATCTGGTTTTGCGCCAATCTGGATCGCCATCTCGCTTCCGTTCCTTTCTTGCGTTCTAATGATTGTCGCCGATGCGACGGCGGTCGCGCCTGTCAGGCACCCTGAAGGACATGAAGTGTCGTTGCTGTTTTCGGCCCGGGTGTTGGGAGCACGTAGCCCTTTGGAACATACGAGCAGCAAGGTTCTTCGGCGTGCGGGTTTCCAGTTAGAGCATATGCGCGCGATCGCGACCCACCACAGATCTCCTTAAATTCGCAGAAGCCGCACTTTCCCTCGAGCTTGGATGTATCGCGCAGTTCCCGCAACAGAGGCGAGTCGCGATAGATTACCGCGAGTTCCTGTTCGCGAATACTGCCGGCGGAGAGAGGGAGAAAACCGCTGGGAAACACTTCGCCTTTGTGTGAAATAAAGACAAATCCTTTGCCGTCATTGAGACCTCGAGGTGCGCGTCCAATTGCGTCCACTGCCCTCTCGTTTTGCGAGGTGACATCCGAGCCCGCCTTACGATCAGCGACACGCTGCTGCAGTAGGTAGCGCCTGTAATGCTGCGCCTCGGTGGTTTTGATGTCAAAGCTCGCGGTCTTGGAAAGACTGTAAACTTTCGCGAAGACTGACTCAAATTCTTCCGCGCTCAGTAAATCGTTCAGCTTTCCACGTCCAGTGGGAACGAGAAAGAAGACGCTCCAGAGCGTGATCTTAAGCGTCTCCATTAACGCCACAATGACGTCCATCTCATCGATATTCCTGCGACTAAAGGTGGTGTTGATCTGCACCGGCAGCCCGATCTCATTCGCCCAGCGCACTGCATCAAGCGTTCGCGCGAATGAGCCGCTCATCCCGCGAAAGGAGTCATGGGTCTGGGCACTTGCTCCATCCATGCTCACCGCTAACCTGGCCAGACCGGCCTCTTTTAGCCTGACGACGATGTCCTTACTCAACAGAGGGGTGGCGCTCGGCGTCAGCGAAACTCTCACTCCCACCGAGCGGGCATGCGCGATCAGTTCGAAGAGATCGGGCCGCTTGATCGGATCGCCTCCCGTCAACACGAAGACCGGAACCTTAAGCGCGGCGATCTGGTCAATCAGATGTTTGCCCTCCTCGGTGCTCAGTTCCATGGGACTGCGGTCCGGCTGGGCGGAGGCTCGGCAATGCGCACAGGCGAGGTCGCAGGCCTGGGTCACCTCCCAGATGGCAATGAACGGCCGTTCGTTGAAGTCAGTCGTGTTGATTTGCGGGTTCATGTAACTATAAGGCGGCCGAGGGGGAATCGAACGCAGTGACCAAAGTCCCAGGGTGCGTGGATTCTTTGGAAGTGGTGAACCGCGAAATTCCAGACTCGTGTCGGCGCGACCACCAGACGACTCCGTCCAACGGCCGGAAAGACGCAGGTCTGGCGAGAATGCCGTAGAATTCCCGAGTGACCGCCGAACGAACTGATTTAGCAACCGCCTTGGGTAAGACTGCGCTCCTCTCAAGCCTCACCCCGACCGAATTGAAGAACCTCTCTGCGCGAACGGTACGCAAGTTATTCAGTGCCGGAGAATTGCTCTTTTCAGAAGGCGAGCCTTGTAACGGCTTGCACATCATTGCTCGAGGGAAAGTTCGCATCTTCAAAACATCTGTGAACGGACGTGAGCAGGTGCTGGCGGTGAATGTTCCGGGCGAGTCTGTCGCGGAACTGCCTGTATTTGACGGCGGTCCCTTTCCGGCATCCGCTGTGGCGATTGACGACGCGGAGATTGCCTTCATCTCGCGACGCGATTTTCAGGCGTACTGTATGGAGCATCCGGAGGTTTCCCTTAAGGTGCTGCAAGTGGTGGGCGCTCGCTTACGAAGGCTCGTAGCAATCATTGAAGAGCTTTCCTTTACGACCATCCGCCAACGCCTCATAGCAGCATTGCTAAAGCTCTCAGAGAGCGAAGGAAAAAAGACCGCGCGCGGAATCGAATTCCAACTCCCCTCAAGCCACCAGGAACTAGCCAACCAACTTGGCACAGTGCGCGAATTGGTCTCTCGCAACCTCATGCGGTTGCAAGCTGAAGGGCTTCTAGACGTAGACGCGCGACAGATCGTAGTGAAGGATCTTGGCGGCCTCAAGGCTTTGCTTGAGACGGGCTCTTGAATGTTCGAACTCCGAGTGACATAAGTTACTGCTGACGTGTTCAAGGATCGTTACGGTTGCAGGTGGAGAGTGCTTATGCCAACCTCAACCCAATCCATCCGCGAAATCGTAACGTCGCATCCGTCGTCAGCCGAAGTCTTCCATCGGTTCGATATTGACTTGTGCCTGCAGGCTGACCTTTCGCTTGAAGAAGCCTGCGGCGAACTGCACCTCTCCGTCGATCAAGTCTGCGAGAAGCTCGCAGAGTTAGAAGCCCAGGAACCTGGTGGCATCGCGCTTGCTCCGGAAACACTGTCTCTCGCTCGCATGGTCCAGCACATCGTCCGTATTCATCATCATTGTGTTCGTCAGGACCTGCCACGACTTGCCCAAATGGCGTCTACGCTGGCCGCGAAGCGTGCTGACCGCGCGCCGGAACTGCGAAGAGTCGCTGCCCTGATTCAGCAGCTTCGCAGTGAAATGTATGCGCATATTCAGAAGGAAGAACAGGTTCTGTTCCCCTTCATCTCGCAGATGGACCAGGAATCGATCATCGCGTATCCGCCCGCGCACGCATGCTTCCGGTCGATTGCCCATCCGATCTTCATGATGGAGCAAGAACACGAATCTGCCGACCACATTATGGTTGAACTCATCCACCTAACAGATCATTTCGGACCCCCCTCTTGGGCCTGCGCCACACATATCGCACTCTATGCTGGTCTGCGCGATTTCGAGTCTGATCTGAGACAGCACGTCTATCTCGAAAACGAGGTGTTGTTTCCCCGCGCTCTTCAGATGGAAGCAGAACTCAAGGCGAGGAGTTAACCATGGCTACGTTATCCTTGGTCGAAAAGTCCGTCGCTACACCCGCAGTCACTACTAATCCGTCGATCATCAGTCGCGAACGCCAAAAGAGTCTGCTGCTTCGTGCGTGGATTCTGAGCGGCCTGTTTTTTATGGCTTTGCCTGGCACCTTGTTGGGGTTTTCGAACCTGATGGCGATCAGCGCGCACCACGGTCTTGGCACGCTGCCGGCAGCATGGATGGAAGGGCACGGCCACGCTCAAATGTTTGGCTGGATCGGCAGTTTCATTCTTGGCATTGGATTTTATTCGCAGCCCGCACATGGGCGGTCGGCTCTTCGTGTGCCTCTTTCCTCTTACATTCTCTGGACATCGGGCGTGGCGATTCGGTGGTTTGCAAACATTTACGGATGGCACTGGCGCGCGCTTCTACCCCTTTCCGCAGGACTCGAGCTTGCCGCAGTACTTCTGTTTGTCTACGCGGCCTCGCACCACAAGTTGCCGGACTCCACTGAGCTACATCGAGCGAAGCCTCGCATAGAGCTTTGGATGACGTCCGTCCTGATCGGGACAGTCGGCCTCGTCTCGGCTGTCATCTTCAACTTTGTCGAATGTCTTCGTCTGTCCATGCAGGGCGGCCTCCGATCCTTCCCCCACGCACTCGACCAGAGATACCTTGTCCTGCTTGGCTGGGGATTTGTGGTTCCGATGGTGTGGGGATTTTCAGCGCGATGGCTCCCGACCCTTCTTGCGATCTCGAAACCCAGAATCACCTGGTTCAGAGTCGCCTTATGCGCAGATATGGCCGGCGTTCTCTCCGGTGTCTCAGGATCGCCGAAGGCTGCAACCATCTTGTTCGCCTTGAGCGCATTGACGGTCGGGTTTGCGCTTCGCGTTGCCGAGCAACCCGACGGCGATGCTAAGACACAAGGGATTCACCCGACCTTCCCAGTCTTTGCTCGTTTGCCTTATGTGTGGCTCATCATTGCTGCAGTCATGAGCATCTGGGCGGCTTTATCCGACGTGCACGGCGGCGTCTGGGGCGCGTCGCGCCACGCGCTTACAGTTGGATTCGCAGCAACGATGGTGTTCGCAATCGGACCTCGCATCCTGCCTCACTTCGCCGGCATTCAGAGGATCTTCAGCAAGCGGCTCATGCTTCTCAGCCTGTTATGTCTCCAATTCGGTTGCCTATTGCGCGTCTCCTCTGAGCCCCTCGCGTATGAAGGTATCGCCTCGTTCGCGTGGAAGGTGCTTCCCGCTTCGGGCATGCTGGAGTTAGCGGGAGTGCTGATCTTCGCGATTAATCTGGCACTCACCTTTCTGATTGGGCGCTCGGCATTCGCGACCAACAACTCGGGTCAACAAGCGGCAGCGTGATTCCATTTTCCAGAGGCTCGATGCACGAGACAGGGCTAGCTGTCGGCGGACGTCCGCTGTCCAGAGTGCGCCCAATCGTAGGTCGTTCCTAACCATGATCGGACGGGAGTCGATTCTTCCAGATGAGGAAGGAGTGCCCAGATTCCGATCAGCGCCAGCCCGACAAGATTAGGAAACAGCAGAGGCGCCATGGGAGGAGCGCCATTGACGAGACGGTCAAAGAGATTATGCCCGGGCTCGACGAGATTTGCCTGGATGTGGAACCAGAATCCCAGCACGCCAACGAGCGCCTGAGCAACCATCACGATCAGGCACATGTCCATAAAGCGCCGCGTCACGGTCAGTATGAGAGGAACGATCAGGAACCCTGTTGCAAGGGCCGAAGAAACCACCGGAATCCATTCAGTGTTGGCGAAGAATCCGTTCGAGGCATGATCAGTCAACGATAGGACGAAGTTTCCGAAGAAGCCGCCTAACGCCAGGAAAATCACCCAGCGAGCCCACTCCGCGCTTCGCGCAGCAACCATCCGATTCATCAGAAGCAAGAATCCGAGTCCCGCGTATGCCAGCGGCGCGGCAAACGGTGCAGCATACGTCAGGCTCTTGAGTGTTCGATCGAGAAAGAATCGACTCTCAAGATGGTAGAGAACGCCGCCGAGCCCAACCAGAACAGAGAGCCAGCCGACCATATAGCCAACGTCGCGCCACGCCGCCTCAAGATGGCCGATCCAGCGCAGAGCAATTAGTATAGCCAACACAATCGGCGCTCCCATTGAAAAATAGAGCGGGATGTACTCCGCCCATTTCTGAAAGTGATTCACCGAGTGCGCGATGTAAATGTCGGCCGCGAGAATCGCAAGATTCGCGGTGACAAACAGCTCGAGCCAAAGCTGAGGATCGTGTGCCCATCTCAGCCGGGTGTGGCTGACGACCCCGTGCAAACGAAGCAGAGTGCTATTTGTGCGCATGCTCCCTCCGGAGTTCGTCAGCCTCATGCTGCAGTTCGACAGATTTCGAGAGCAGTTCGTAATTCCCATGCCACTGCACAAAGTCAGCGCCGCCCATGAACGCTCCATGCTTGGACGTGCGGCCATCGTAGTGCCAGAGATTGAAGTAGGTGAAGTCGATGAGGTGTGTAAACGGCGGGCCGGAGAGGCTGCCATCTTTGCGCAGCTCATCCACAATCGCCTTGGCAGCGAGAACCTTGGCGTTGGTGCTTTGCACCACTTCATCGCCTTGACTGTAGATACGATCCACAAGCTTTTCCGTGTGGCACTGAGTGCAAACCTGCTTCATGTTGATCTGCGCCTGCATATAGTTCGGACGATGCGTAGTAATTGGGTCGGCAAGGTACCACCCGAGCCGGTCAGACGGATTGTGTGTAACCTTGAGCCCATTGACTCCGCTCATGTGGCACGTGGCGCAGGTTGGGACGAACATGTCGCGCGTGGTGAGTGTGCGCGGGTCCGCGTCCAGCTTGAGCAGGTTGCGCTGCGCCGCAAACATTACGCCGTGCTTTGATTCGTTGTAGATCTCTATCTGCGAATGGTCAGGGCCCATGTGACACTGGCCGCATGTGGTGGGCAAGCGCGCGAGTTCCACAGAACTGGTGTGCCGGGAGTGGCATTGCGTACACGTCCCGATCGTTCCGTCCTCATTGGGCTTGCCGACTGCGTGACACTGTTCGCAACCAGACGTGGCTGCAGGATGCCCCTCCGGCAGTACGAGTGGATTCGGCGGACGCTTCGTGCCTCCTGGCTGAAATTGTTCGCTAAACGATACCTGCTCAGCGCTCAAGCCTTTCTCGCCGTGAACAGCGGCCCAACTCGGAGCAGCGTGACGGCTGCGCAGGAACTCCTGGTAGATTCCTTCGTGGCAGGATCGGCAATTGCCCGCGGTCAAATGGGCGCTGATCGTGAAGCCGTGGTGATCCACTCTCTGTTGGCCTGGGCCCGGCTGATGGCAGTCGAGACAATTGACGCCCTTTTTCGCGTGGGCAGACATCTCGTATTCATGGACGACTGAGTATTGAAGACGCGCGTGACACTCGGCGCACTTTCCCGACGCACGGACAAAGTCAGCAGTCGGCTGAGCGGTCTCGACGCTTGGGCGCTGTCTGTTGATGAGGAAGGCAGACAAAATGAGCGCGAAGGCAATAACGACAGCCAGGAACACGGAACGGAACGACATTCGAAAGAGCCTCAGGAACTTTGAGCCCGACCGGGCGCGTTGCTGTCCACCCCGGACACGACATTGGAAACTGTAGCAGGCTTGTCACGAACCTGCACTAGTTAACGAACGGAGAGCGGGCACGTCTCCATTCTTGTATCTCAATCTAATTCTGCCTCTCTGTGACTAAAGTCCCTGCACCTCGAATCGCCGGACGCTACCGTGGTTCTAGCACGCCCTGAGTGCGGCGTTCATCGAGGAGAAATCATGTCCTACAAGCGATATTGGGTGGCACTGGCCATCGTCATCATTGGATCTTTCGCCGTTCTCGGAGGAGTCGGCAGAAAGATGATCAGCGAAGCTCCGCCCATCCCGGACGTGTATAGCGCGGACGGGCAGCTTCTCTTCACCGGCAGTTCCATAACCGATGGACAAGGAGTGTGGCAATCGATCGGCGGACAGGAGATCGGTACAATCTGGGGGCACGGGGCCTACGTTGCACCTGACTGGAGCGCCGATTGGCTGCACCGCGAATCAGAGATCCTACTGAACGTTTGGGCGGTCAGAGCAGGGTTGAAAGATTTCGCAGCACTCGGGCCAGATCAGCAAGCCGCGTTCAAGGCACGCCTGATTCGTGAAATGCGGACCAACACGTACGACGCCTCGCGCAATCGCGTCACATTAAGTGCGGACCGCGCAGCAGCCTTTGAGCAGCTACGCGCCTACTACACTGACGTCTTTGCCACCGGCAGGTCAGCGTATGCAATCCCAAGCGGTGCGTTAACCAACGCAGCAAAGCAGCATCAGCTTGCCGCATTCTTCTGGTGGACTTCGTGGGCCTGCAGCACAAACAGACCTGGATCCTCGACAACTTACACGAACAATTGGCCGCATGAATCCTTGATCGAAAATGTGCCGACATCGGGCACCGTTCTCTGGAGTGTATTGAGCTTTGTCGGCCTGCTCGCCGGGATCGGCGGCCTGGTCTGGTGGTACGGGTCGCAGGAGAAGGAACTGGTGCGTGGGCCTTACCCGGAGAGTGATCCCTTCCTTGCGTTCAAACCAACTCCCTCGCAACGAGCGACGCTGAAATATTTCTTCGTCGTCGTGATCCTTTGGGGCGTCCAGATTCTGATGGGTGTGCTGACGGCTCACTACGGAGTCGAAGGCCATGGATTCTACGGCTTCCCGTTGGATAAGTACTTGCCTTACGCCGTCACTCGCACCTGGCACCTTCAGCTCGCCATCTTCTGGATCGCAACGTCTTGGCTGGCGACAGGTCTTTACGTTGGACCCGCCGTGAGCGGTCACGAGCCGAAGTATCAGCGACTCGGCGTCAACGCGCTATTCGGCGCATTGATTCTCGTGGTTGGCGGATCGCTCGCCGGTGAGTGGCTTGGAATTCAACAGCGCCTGGGCAACAAGTGGTTCTGGTTTGGCAGCCAAGGTTACGAATACGTCGACCTTGGACGCTTCTGGCAGATTTTACTGTTCGTAGGGCTGGTGCTCTGGCTTGTACTGATGGTGGCCGCTCTCAAACCGGCACTCGTTCGCAAGAGCGAAGATAGATCGCTGCTGACCCTGTTCCTCATCTCCAGCATAGCGATTCCGCTTTTCTACTCGGCTGGATTGATGTACGGTCAGCGCAGCCATCTCGTCACCGCGGAATATTGGCGCTGGTGGGTGGTTCACCTCTGGGTAGAGGGTTTCTTTGAAGTATTCGCCACCGTCGTGATCGGATTTCTCTTCACGCGGCTAAGGCTGATCGAGATTCGCACCGCAACCAAGGCTGCGCTCTTCTCAACCACCATCTTTCTGTCAGGCGGAATCATCGGCACATTCCACCATCTTTATTTCTCGGGTGCCACTCCCGCCGTGATTGGTCTCGGAGCCATCTTCAGTGCATTTGAAGTTGTGCCACTGACATTGATCGGCTACGAAGCGTGGGAAAACATTCGCCTAGCACAACCCACCAGGAAATCTCAGTGGATCGCCAACTACAAATGGCCGATCTACTTCTTCGTCGCGGTTGCATTCTGGAATCTGGTAGGAGCGGGACTCTTCGGTTTCCTCATCAATCCGCCAATCTCGCTCTATTATGTGCAAGGACTCAACCTCACCCCGGTCCACGGTCACACGGCTCTGTTTGGCGTGTATGGAATGCTTGGCCTTGGACTCACCCTGTTCTGTCTGAGGGCACTCAGGCCAGGAAGAAAGTGGAACGAGACTCCCCTGAAGCTCTCTTTCTGGTCTCTGAACCTGGGCCTCATCTTCATGGTCTTGCTCAGCATGTTACCCGTCGGACTGCTGCAGGCATGGGCCTCAATTGAACGCGGTACCTGGTATGCGCGCTCATCGGAGTTCATGCAATCTGGATCCATGCAGACGCTGCGCTGGATGAGAGTTCCGGGAGACATCCTGTTTGCGATCGGAGCGGCGCTGTTCGCCTGGTTCGTGCTTGGATTGCTCACCGGTCACTCGTACAGCAAGGAAGGTCCGGGTAAAACTTATCCTTCCTTGCACGCTAAGAACGAAGAGAGCGAGGTGGCGCTCGCCGGCCGCTGGTAAATATGTAACAGCTCATGTGGCGTCCTCAGAAGTGTTTACTGAGGACGCCAAGTTGAGCGGCGCGGCCCAGCTATTCGTTACAGCTTCGGCGCGCTGTACCCCCACGTCTCTGGCAGCGCCAGGTCCCTGCGCATCGGCGAGTGGTCACGTCTCTTTTGCTGAAAGTGAAGATCGCATTCCTAACGAGCAAACTGATTCAAGTGCGCCGTTGGCCTTCTTCGCAGCGAAAGCCGCTACTTGGCCATCGAACCTGAACCGTGAACATCCGGGACAATGAACTCCACCGTTTTACTCTCGATCACTTTATGACTCGGATCGGCTAGATCGATCAGCACCGAGTGCTGGCCCGGTACCAATCCCACGAGGATGATGGTTTCGCCGCTCGCATCAACGAAGTGCCAAGGTGCGTGATCCACGGTGATATGAACATGGCCAATGCGCGGCGATACGCCTACCGCAGCCTTGCCAAATACAGGCGCGATCCTGAGGTTTTCTGCGCGGTATTGGATGTAGACGCGACCTGACGCTAGTGCTTCAGGTATTGGCGGATCGACGATCAGGCGCGCCGGCGGCTCGTTGTCTATCGCAAGCAGCGGGGATGCGCCCCGGATATCTTTGGCGCTTTGCGCCAGCGCTGCCGAACTTAGACTTGTGCCTATCAAGACAGCTGCCACAATGAACGAAGAATGCATCTTTGAACCTTTCGAAGGAAGACTGAGTTCGCGGAGTGGTGCGAGAGAGACTCTTTCGCTCCTCCCGCAGAATGAATTGTCTAGCGTCGGCGCAGTGCTGCCTTCGCGGAGTCTGCCAACGTCACCGCTGCAGCCGCAAGCATGATGCAGTCCTTCACGATCAGCCTTCCCGCGCCGGATAGATAGGGGAACCCGTGCTCTGCATCTCCGATCGCGGGCACCCATGCCTCGGGCGTAGTGACCAGAAATGATAGCGTCGTACACGACATGAGGATCAACAAGAAGCTCCCTAACGCGGACAACTCCGGTCTGATCGGATAGAGGGCAATCAAAATTCCGATCGTCACGATGACAACACCCAAGACATCTGAAAAGGTGTAGGTGCCGTTCTCCCGGTGCCATGCACGGTGTTCCGGATTTAGCTCACCCTCCTTGTTCACATGGCTCCGGTACTCTGCCGGCTGGTGATAGAGAAATCTCAACATCGGGCTGTTCGCAACGAGAGGCACAATGCTGTCCGCCTCATAGTTCACAAACTTAAGGCCACCGATCCAAACGAGCACCAGCACGAGGGAAGCCCGCAACATTCACATGGCAACAGGGTCGAGCTTCGACAACGAGGAGAGAACCGCGCGCAGTAAAGAGGAAGACGACGACTCACGTTGTTGACTCAGATCCTGGAGCATCGAGTGCTCCTCCTCTCAAATAATGGTTGGACGACGGAGGCCGCGATAAAACAACCGCAGCCTCTCTTCAGCCGTGTGTATTAGCTCTTAATGAAAGCGAGCAGGTCGGCGTTGATCGTCTCAGCGTGCGTGGTAGGCATGCCGTGCGGGAAATCCTTGTACGTCTTGAGCGTCCCGTTCTTCAACAGCTTCGCCGATAATGGTCCGGCCGCCACATACGGCACGATCTGATCATCTTCGCTATGCATCACCAGCACCGGGACAGTGATCTTCTTCAGGTCTTCGGTGAAATCGGTCTGCGAAAAGGCGACGATGCCGTCGTAGTGCGCCTTCGCGCCGCCCGTCATGCCCTGACGCCACCAATTTCGAATGGCAGCTTCGGAGGATTTCACGCCCGGGCGGTTGAATCCATAGAACGGACCAGATGCGACATCGAGATAGAATTGCGATCGATTGGCCGCGAGCTGAACCTGAAGGTCGTCAAAGACCGCCTTGGGAAGTCCATGAGGATTAGCTGCCGTCTTCACCATCAGCGGCGGTACCGCGCTTATGAGAGCAGCTTTTACTACACGACTCTCGCCGTGCCTTCCCAGATAGCGAGTTACTTCGCCTCCGCCCGTTGAATGGCCGACATGAATGGCGTCTTTCAGGTCGAGGTGCGACGTGAGTGCCGCTAAGTCGTCAGCGTAATGATCCATGTCATGCCCATCGCCGGTCTGCGTGGATCGTCCGTGACCGCGCCGGTCATGAGCTATGACGCGATAGCCAAGATTGAGGAAGAAGAGCAACTGCGCATCCCAGTCATCCGCCGAAAGCGGCCAGCCATGGCTGAATACTATCGGTTGACCTTTGCCCCAGTCCTTGTAATAGATCTGCGTTCCGTCTTTGGTTGTGATCGTAGCCATTGTCTCTTCTCCTTAATCGATTGTGGGCGACTTAGAAAGCCCTCAGGTTTGATTCGAGTGCGAACACCACTGGCGGAGCGCTCATGCTAGATCTGACTCGTTCCGCCGCTTACGAACAATTGAATTCCATTACAGAGTTTGAATCGCCTCAAGCTAAAACGAGACCCGCCACTGCGGTCTCTTCGCCCAAACATCTCAGGCGCCACGTCCATCAGCCTCTTCTATGAAAAATCGGTCGTTCCGATGAAAGCAGCGCTGTCGCCTTTGCAGCCGCGACGGGCGAACCGGTCGGGCCGCCGCAAAGGTGCGCAGTGGTCGCCAGTTTTCCTTTGCTATTCAGGAGTGCGTTCGTCGAGGAATACCCAACAGTCATTGCCAGCACCAGCAGCGCACCGGGAATCACTGGCGGGCTGGGAACGGGTATGTCGAAATACCGGCATCCCACGCCTACGATAAAGCTAATTACAACACCGATTACAAGCTTCACGATTTACTTCTCCAAGATTAAAAAGAACGAGCGGCTCGCGAACTGTGTGCTTCTGCTCACGATCCGCAGCCTGTGCCAATGCCACGCCGCTCCCTTATTGGCTGAAGTTACTTGGAACCGTGAGCTATGGGAATCACGTGTTTCCATTAGCTGACACGTTCGCGATCTGCCGAGATGATTTATGGTCGATGCTTCGTTGAGCACAACCTTGGTGACCGAGTCGTTTGGAATGTGTATCGAAGCACGTAATGGAAACACGTGATGGGCAACGTGTTCTGCGGCGGCTAGAGTCGGGGACAGGATGGGAGTTTTGCTTCCCCCACAAGCACTCAGAAGGAGCCCCTCCATGACTACCGCCGCCGTATTGCCGAAACTGTCTTCGACCGTGCACTACAACACAGTTCGCATCGGGGATGTCGATGTGTTCTACCGCGAAGCTGGCCCGAAGACCGCACCGGTACTACTCCTGTTGCACGGGTTTCCAACGTCATCGAACATGTTTCGCAATCTCATTCCGCGGCTCGCGGGATCGTTCCGCGTCATCGCGCCCGATTACCCCGGCTATGGTTTCAGTAGCATGCCGGACCGCAAGGATTTCTCTTATACCTTCGAGAACATGACCACCATCGTCGAGCAGTTGCTTGCGAAGCTCGACATCAGCGCGTACTCGCTTTACGTGATGGACTACGGAGCCCCGATCGGGTACCGGCTTGCCCTTCGCCATCCAGAGCGGATCAAGGGTCTAGTGGTGCAGAATGGCAACGCCTACGACGAAGGCCTTCTGGAGTTCTGGGATCCAATCAAGAAATATTGGGCAGACGCCTCTGCGGAGAATCGAGCCGCGCTCGGCTTTCTGGCCACGCCCGACGCGACAAAATGGCAATACCAGAACGGCGTGAGCGAGCTGGCTCGTCTCGACCCCACCACGTGGACGCTCGACCAGGCGCTGATGGACCGCCCCGGTAACGGCGACATTCAGCTGGACATGCTCTACGATTACCGAACCAACGTGCCGCTCTATCCGCAGTTTCAGGAGTTCTTCCGCAAGTACCAGCCACCAATGTTGATCGTCTGGGGAAAGAACGACCACATCTTCCCGCCTGAAGGCGCAATCCCCTACAAACGGGATCTAACTAAGGTTGAGACGCATCTACTCGACACGGGACATTTTGCCCTGGAGACCCACGGTGAGGAAATCGCTTCACGCATCGAAGATTTTTTTGAGTACCATAAGTGACTCAACAGCCGGCGGAGCAGAGATTCTTCACGTTCCGCCGGCGACACTTGGAAGGGTGATGCCTCATGAGCTTTGGATCGCTTGTCTTCACTCCTGTGGTGAAAGAACTGCAGGAGCGCTACGGCAGCCGCAAACAATACGAGCGGATGAAGGACTCCGGAGCAGCTCATGAGAGCTTTACAGATTTTGAAGTGGAATTCCTGGCGGAGCGGGACAGTTTCTACTGGGCGACCGTTGGCTCGACTGGCTGGCCTTACGTTCAGCATCGTGGCGGGCCAAAGGGATTTCTAAAGGTGATCGGCCGGGAGACGTTGGCGCTCGCTGATTTTCGCGGGAACAAGCAGTTCATCAGCTCCGGAAATCTCATGACTGACAACAGAGTCGCGATGATTCTCGTCGATTATCCGCGGCAGGCTCGTCTCAAGATCCTGGGTCAGGTGGATGTGCTTGATGGCGAGAAAGCTGCTCCGTGGATAGAACGCGTTGAGCTGCCGGGATACAAGGCGGTGATTGAGAGAGTCTTCCTCATCCACATGGAGGCCTATGACTGGAATTGTCCGCAACACATTACCCCGCGGTACACGGCGGAAGAGATTCGAGACGCGGTCCGCGGCGTAGAGGAGAAGCTGCATTCACTGGAAACAGAGAATGAGAGACTCCGTAGAGAGTTAAAGAATTTGCGCTCAAGCAGATCTTAAAAATCGGCTAATCACTCCATCGCCGAAGGAGCCATTCGCCATGCCGCAACGTCCACCACTTCCCCCATTTACACACGAGACTGCGATTCAAAAAGTGCGGTTAGCTGAAGATGGCTGGAACACGCGTGATCCTGAAAAGGTGTCCCTCGCCTACACGATCGACTCCAGGTGGAGAAATCGCGTTGAATTCCCCACGGGTAGACCGGAGATCATCGCCTTTCTCTCGCGGAAGTGGAGTCGCGAGCAGGACTACCGACTTGTGAAAGAACTGTGGGCATTCCGAGAGAATCGGATTGCTGTTCGCTTCGCATATGAATACCATGACGATTCGGAAAACTGGTTTCGTGCCTACGGCAATGAGAATTGGGAGTTCGATGCAGACGGCTTGATGTATGCGCGTCACGCGAGCATCAACGAACTTCCCATCGCGGCAGCCGATCGCAAGTTTCATTGGCCATTGGGCAGGCGTCCCGATGACCACCCAGGACTGAGCGACCTGCACCTGTAGTCTTCCGATACTTCAGAGAGCGCGGTCTGGTTAGAGATCCAGTTCGATGTTCGAAGATGGTGCCGAGCAGCAGATCAGAACATTCCCCGCGGAAGGGCGGTCGAGTGGTTCAGGTGCGTACTCGACTCTTCCGTCGATCAAGCCTGACTCGCACGTATGACAGACGCCCACTCTGCAGGACCACCTTACGGGAACGTCGCATGCCTCAGCGAGTTCAAGCAGACTGCCAAATCGAGCGTCCCAGGGCACCGTCAATCCGCTTCGAGAGAATGAAACTTTGGGTCCCGTACCAGTGAACTTCAACGGAGGATGAGGAGCCGGCAACGTAGCCTCCGCGATGCCGGGCGTAATCGACGATTCAGTTCCGAAGGTTTCAGCATGGATCCTCGAATTGGACACACCGCACAACTCTAGCCCATCCGTCATTTCCTTGAGGAAAGCTGGAGGGCCGCACAGATAAAAGTCCGCATCACTTGGAACGCCACGCCGTCGTAGGGTCTCCACATTGAGGTGACCCAAAGCGTCATAGTCCCTCCCAATCTGATCTTCAGATCCAGGCCTGCTGTAAGCGGTGAAGGAATGAGCGTGCGCATGGCCGCTGATAAGGCGCCGCACCTCTTCCTCGAAGGGATGTTCCTGGACATTCCGAGCTCCATAGCACCACCAGACATCCCGGTTCCCATCTGCGTCGTCCGCAACCAGTGCGTGCAGCATGGCGAGGACTGGGGTAGCGCCGATGCCCGCGCTTAGCAAAACGACAGGCTTCGTGCCTGTGGCAAGTGTGAAGCTGCCCCTCGGCGCACTTACCTGCAGCAGATCTCCAACCTGAAGTTTGTCGTGAAAGTAGCGGCTGCCTGCTCCCGCAGATCGCTTCACGCTGACGCGATATGTGCCTTCAGTGTGCCAACCTGAAATCGAGTAACTCCTCAACAATGGGCCTGCGTCTTTGTCCGCTTCAACCTTGAAGACCAGGAATTGACCGGGCAGTGGCATTGGAAGTGGGCTCGAGTCCACCGACCGCAAAGTGAAAGAAAGCACGCCGATACACTCTTGCTTCACGGCCTCTACTCGCAACGGCCGAAACCCCGCCCACGCGGGCGGCGGGGCCGACGATGGTGCGAGGCCGGCATTTCCAGCGTGCTCGTCCGCCATCGCCAAGGCTTGCAGCGACTGCTTCCAGCCTGCGCTGAGGGCTGGAACGCACACAGCGCGTTGCAGCTGGTCCTTCGGATGGCCGGGCAGATAGAGCAGCGCGTCGACCTCTGCGACAGAGACCCGCTCCGGCCCTTCGGCTACTTTAGTGATGGTGTCGCCCGCGCCGATCTCTCCCTCTTCGATCACTCGGAAGTAGAATCCTGGACGCCGCTGTGACACAAGCAGCGCAGGCATTTGCGGATTATTCATCCGGATTCCCACTCGGTAGCAGGTAACTCTGGGCTGCGTCACTTCGAAGAGCGCGCTCCCAATGCGATAGCGATCTCCGATGCATACGTCAGCATCAGCGAGACCGTCGACCGTCAGATTTTCACCAAACTGACCATATTCCAGATCGTCCCGCTGCAAAAACTTCTTCCAATATTGATACGAGTCGAGCTGGTACACCATAACCGCGCGATGCTCGCCGCCGTGTCCTGCCAGATCACCTTGACCATCCCCATCGATATTTAGCCTGCGGACATAGACTCTCCCGGATACAGGCCGCTTCCAGACCGCAGTATGAACAACTCTCCCTTGCCACTCCACATCGCGCGGCATGCCGACATTTACTGATACGAGAGAGCTCATAGGAAATTTCTCCTTCTCTAGCGTCAAAAGAAACTCACCAGGGTCGAGTAACTCGCGCCGACCGCCTACGCTCATGGCGATGGACACACTGCGAGAAGCAGCTGTGAGTAGTTATCGTCTGGATCGGCGGCCAAGATATTAGCACCCTACAAGCAAAACACATTTGCTTCCAGCATTGTTGTCCAATCGCCGAATGTTAATAGAAAGACGTGATAGGCGGCCAAGGAGTGCAGCGATACGATCGCCTTGTTCAGTGGGAGCCGGATCGATCTCCCAACTAGCAACATAGTGCTGCAAGGAGCCACATGGAAACCAACGATAGTCTGAGTACTTCGCGCCGCCGTTTCCTCACGGTCGCAAGCGCATCGGCCGCCGCTCTCCTCGTCCCGAATATCGCTGCAGAAACCAGGGAGAAGGCACAAGTTGAATCTGCAACGAGCGAGCCAGCAGGGTCATTGCAATTAAGTAAGGCCGACACGGCAGTCGTCATCATCGATCCTCAGAACGACGTGTTGAGCGAGAAGGGTCTCTCCTGGCCGCTTCTGCATGAAAGCATCAAGGAACTCAACACCGTCGAGAATATTGAACGGATATTCAAAGCCGCCAAGGCGGGTGGTTACGAGGTGTTCATCTCCCCACATTATTTTTACCCCATAGACAAAGGCTGGAAATTTAACGGACCTCTTGAAGCGGATGAAGCGAAATTTGGCCTCTTCGCTCGCAAAGGCGTCTTGAATCTCGAAGGCCTGCAAGGGTCGGGAGCCGATTGGCTGGAGCGATACAAGCCTTATATCGAAGACGGCAAGACAATCGTGGTTTCGCCTCACCGCGTCTGGGGACCGGAGACCAATGACCTGGTTCTGCAACTGCGCAAACGGCGAATCAGCAAAATCATCCTTGGCGGTATGCTGGCCAACATGTGCGTAGAATCCCACCTGCGAGAATTGATCGAGCAAGGATTTGAGGTCGCCGTCGTTAAGGATGCAACCGCCGGCCCCAAGCACCCGGAATGGGGATACGGTTACACGGCTGCCCTGATCAACTACGCATTTCTCGCGCACGCGGTGCTTACGACTGACGAAGCGGTCAAGGCAATGGAACGCGGATCGTAACTATGGGTGTCACGCATGGTTCCCGACTTCACCACGCTCGCGATCGCGCTACTGCGATGCCGCGCACCTGGGGGCTTCCGCCCACTGCACAATAGAAGTGGTATAAGTCGCCATTGGCGCAAACCACAGAGGGCTTGTGAGCGTATTGCGAATCATAGGATCCCGGCGGTCCAACGTCGATGAGCGGAGTCGAGCGCTTGGTAGCGTGCAGTAGATCAGGCCCCGTCGCCACGAGATCGCGCGCGACGCCCTTCGCATCCAACCCGAAGTAGAAAATTGCCCACCCTGGCCCGTTTTGCAACACGCATGGATCACTGGCGAATCGCTCGTCGGGCGAGCCTGGTCCACCGTTCCGTAGAATCGGATTTCCCTTGTAGCGGCTCCATGTCTTCAAATCTCGCGAGGTAGCGACACCGGTCTGCTCGTGCCATGCCTCTGTGGTGCGATTCTTCGCGTTGTAGAAGAGATAGTAGGTACCTTCATGCCTTAGCAGGCACGGCTTATACAGCCCTCCCCTCTCCCACTCTGCGCCATCGTCCGGATGAAGGATCGGCTCACCTGCTTCCCAATGCAATAAGTCGCGGCTGTAAGCAAGACCAATAACGGCCGCGCCCTGCTCGTATCCTGAACCAGGGTAGGCGTGGTAAGCGCCAACGAATTGTCCGCCGATGCGTATCAACTCGCCGGGAGATGACAAGCCGTTCTCCCGCACAATCCAGTTCATTGCTACGTTGTACTTGCGGATCGGTGAGTTCGGATCGCGTTTGAGAATGCATCCGACTTTATGCCAATTGACGAGATCGCGCGATTTCGCCAGACCTGTTTGATAGCCGATGCCGTCGAATGCAACAAAGGTCATCCACCACATGTTGTCGTGCCGAAAGACGAACGGACAGTCAACCGCCTTACCGTCGTACGCTCCTGGCACATCTGACGGCGCGAGAACGAGTCGGTTGAACTTGTAGAGTGTCTCTAATGAGCGGGCCGCGGTCCGGCTAGCGAACACGCGGCTGATAAGCGCCCCACCCACCAGATAAATAAGCGATCGCCGAGAGATGGCAGTGCTCAAATCGGTCTCCGAGTAAAACACATTCAACGGGGCAAATTTTTAGCCCGCGATCTCACGCTGCACCACTCCGAACGCAAACCAATCCTACGCGAGTCTGGTTCGAAGCAGGCTGCGCAGTCATGGTCAGATCCAAACCTTGGAGTCTACCGCCATTTTGCTGTCGGGCTTTTCCCCATTCTGTTGAGAAGTCGGAGTCTTGGTACCCGGCCCGGAATCCGGCTCTCCCGGATACTCGTGCGGCGGCCCCACGCGGTTCATCCGGGCGTAGTTTGGAATCGCAATCATCTCGGAACCATCTGACCACTGGCCCTTGATAACCATTACACCGCCGAGCAGATCGGGCCTCCACTCTGCGGTCAATGGTCCGGCTCCGAACTTCTGGTCGATGCTCTTGTTATCTTGCTTTTCCACGTTATAAACCAGTGGACCGTACTTGAGCGCGGTCAGAGCCGCATCTTCGCGGATGCGCGAATCCGCTGCTACACGCTGTGGCTGCATGGGCAGCTCAAAATCGATACGATCACCGGCCTTCCACTCGCGAGTGACCACTGCGTAGCCCTTATGAATGGTGGGCTTGATCACTTCCCCATTTACGGCGAATCGCTTGACTCCCTGGATGGCCGGTGTTTCTGTGTAGAGCTTGCTTGTGGTGCGGTCGGGAATGCGCATATAGACGGAGAAGGTCTTGGTCTGTTCGGGGTTCAGCGTGAGCGAAACATCTCCCTTCCAGGGGTAGTCTGTCTTTTGCACAACCTCGACCCCAGTCCCGGCAACTTGGCCAACATGGATCCGGCTTCCCACGAACATATTGACGTAGAGGCCGGTGCTGTCTTTGACGTACGCCCAGGTTGGAATCATCAGAAGCGTGCGTGAGAGATTCCCGACGCAGCATGGGCAAATGTGCCACTTGGCCCGCTCTGTATCAACCAGAGGATTGGTATAGCAATAACTCTTGCCGTCGAGAGCCACTCCTCCGAGCAGCGCGTTATACATGGTCTGCTCGTACAGATCCGCGTACTTGGCGTCGTGATAGGCGAGATTCAGCTTGTACTGGAAAAACACCAGACCGCAGCTGGAACAGGTCTCGCAGTATGCCTCGTTGCGCAGCGAATAGTTCGGACCAAAGCCCTCGGAGGTCTCGCCGCTTCCGATACCGCCCGTGAGGTAGTACTTCTTGTTCACCATGTTGTCCCAGAGCGAAATCACCGCGCTCTGATAATCAGGATCGTGGGTCTCTGCGGCGATATCCGCCATCCCCGAGTAGAAATAGGTGGCGCGCACCGCGTGACCTACCGCCTCGTACTGCTGACCCGGCGGCAGATGGCTCTGGTCATACTCCGAACCGCCACGGCGCGAGTCGAGCAGGAACTTCGCGAGTGCGATGTACGCGTCGCCACGATGGTTCCCTTCCTGATCATTGACGAAGCGCCCGAAGCGAACGAGGGCCTGCTCCATCTCCTGGTGGCCATCAAACCAGGCCTTCTTACCGGGGCCGATGTTTGCAACCCAGCAGTCTGCCAGTTTCTTCGCTGCATCGTACAGGCGAAGGTCCTTCCCGTCTGTCAGAGTGTAGTGATTGATGGCGGACTCGATGAAGTAGCCAGACACGTAGCCTTCGTGGTTGCCGCGATGTTCCGACGACCACCGCTCCGGCCAGGTTGCGCGGTCCGCAAGAATGTACGCGGTCTGCAGATATCCGTCCGGCATCTGCGCAGCAAGAATGATAGGTATCCAGCGATCGAGGGTGGCACGCATCTCCTCCTGTGCCCGCAGGATATGCGGATCTCCTTGCGCATCCACCATCAGCGCAATGCAGATCGATTCCACCGTCTGGTGCACCCACGCATTCGAAAATACAAATCCCTTGTGCTTGCCATGCGGTTCGCCGCGATTGGCTTTCCCCGCTTCAATGAAGTTGTCGATACCGCCATCCCCGCGCATCGCCGGGATGTCCGTTCGCTCGCACATACGAATGCAATGCGGAATCCAATTCACGATCAGCGTCTTTGCACGCTCAGTCCAGAACGGGCTGTCGATGGAATACTTGCGCGTATAAACAACGTCCAGCCGATCCTTCGGTGGCGCGGGTTCCACATGCACTGCGATCGATTTCGTGCGATCCTTCGAGCCAGAAGCTGCAAGCGTCAGGACGTAGTCACCGGGACTCGAAAATCCAGCCCTTGTCACGGGAGACGACGCTCGCTCGAAACTAACGGCTCCGGGCCCTGAGGCCTTCACCCATCGCGCCGCATTGCCTGGTGAGTCTTCAAGCCAGGTTACCTTCCCCGCCAGATAGGTCCGAGCACCTGTAACGACGGAGCGGTCCACGCCGGCTTCGATCACCGGCGGAAGCGAAGGCGCAGTTCCGAAGTTGTAAACGCGCCACTCGAGAATGCCTGCGGGATGCTCCTTCTCGGGTGTAACTAAAAGGCGCAGCTTCTGTGTCTTCACAGGTGCGAACGTCGTTACGTTAAAGGAATCTGGGACCACACCCAAGCCCTGCGGCTGGCTTACGGGAACGAAATCCGTTCCATTCCAATACACGACCCGGTAGCTTTTCGGCACCTGCATCCAGTGCATGCTGCTGCTACCCGGCAAGGCACCGGCCTTGGGACGCTCCACAGCCCAGTACACCTCAACCTTGTTGAGGTCGACCGGCTCACTCCAGTCATACTGCACCCAGGATTCGCCGCTCTCACTCGGCCATTCGCGGTGAACCGCATAGATGCCATGGGAATGATCAAAGGAATTCTCTGGAACGAACCCATCATTCAGAGCCGAGATTTTGTTCTCGCTCATGATGGTCAGGCTCGAAGGAACAGCCACCCGCGCGATATTTAAGGTGTGCTCAGACGATTGCGCAGTTGCCATCTGACTTCCGAGAGCCGTCGCGACGGCCGCGCCCGTCAACCCCGTCAGGAATTCGCGGCGATTGAGTTCAGGTTGTGATTCAATGTTTCGATTCATGTCTGTTGTATAGCCTTTCGTACCCATGGTGCTGCCCCAGTCCTGATGATGGTGTTGCTCGACTTTTCCCAACCGCAGGGTTGAGACTTCTGTTGATTTGCAGCTACCGTGTTACATGTTGAGCGAAGTTCTCCACGTCGATAGCTCCCGAAGCATTCGCTGTTACGTTTGCCCCTTCACTCCGGTTGTTCCACAAGTTGTCCATAATGCGCAGTTTGAATATTTTTTGCCTGCTCGGCTTTTCGGGCATTCGTTAGTTTGACCACCATCTCCCGAGCTTCGTCTTTGCGGCCTGCGTTGCGCAGAGCCAGCATGAGAGTGTAAATAGCCTGCTGATCGTTAGGTTGAACATTTAAAGTCTCACGACTCTCTTTGATCGCTGCCTCCGGTTGCCCATTTTGCAGATAGAGCGACGCAAGTAAATCGGAGGCTTGCAGAAGACTGGGATCCAGTTTCCTGGCCTTGCGCGCAACCGCGATTGCCTCGTCAACCTGCTTCTGATCGTCACTCCTGGCTCCTTCAGGACCCGCCCAGGCCAGTGCCTCAGCCAACAGGTAATAGCCGAACGCATCCTTTGGATGCTCTTGCACCTGACGCTGGAAGGCACCCAGCGCCTGCTGGTGATTATGTTGTTGCGACGCGGCGATGCCCTCTGCAGACGCTGTCATTGCGTTCCCTGGATCGAGCGTATGGGCATGTTCAAAGTCCGCCATGGCCTTATCGTATTCGCCATTCTGACCGTACAAAACGCCGCGTGCCATGTATAACGCCGCCGAATCCGGCAAGCGCTGCAAACCCACATTCACCATGTCGACGCCGACCTTGTATGAGCCGTGCGAAAACGAGAGCGTCGCAAAATCAATATAGTTTGCGGCCTCGTCAGGCTTGGCCATGATTGCCTGGTGCAGTTGTTCGATCGCCGTCGGCGTCTCTCCGCGCGACTCGTGGATAGCCGCTGCCAGCCGCAGTGCGGCCGAACTGACAGGTTGCCCGCTAAGCGATGGTTCAAGCGTATTCAGCGCCTCTGCAGAGTCTGAGGTTCTCCACTGCAGCAGTGCGAGATTGAATCGCGCCGCGGAATCTTCGGGGTGCGTCGTAACCGCCTGCTGCAACAGTGGGACCGCCTCGGCTGCGCGTTCCAGATGGGCGAGACAAAGCGCATTCGCTATCAGCGCGTTCGGCTGCGATCTCACAAGATCACCCGATGCACGAAAATCCTCTGCACATTCACTGTAGTTCCGATTCCGGTATTCAATCACGCCCAGCATCGCATGTGCAGTCGCGTTCTGCGGCTGCAGCACGAGCACACGACGCAGAAGTGGAATCGCCGATTGTGGGTCGCGCTTGTACTCCATCTCAGCAGCGCCCTCCAGCGCCGGCAGATAGTCTGGCGAAATCTTCAACGCATGTCGATAGGAATCGAGGGCTGCGTCGCCACTGTTGGTATGTTGCAGAGCCACAGCTCGCAGCGTCCACAACCGGGGATCGTTTGGCCTGGAAGCTAGAAGCTTACCGCAGAGATCCAGAGCCTCACTGTAGCTGCCCGCTTTGAGCGACTCGATCACGGCAGACAGACCGCCATTGTTCTCCTGAGGGTGCGCGTCCGGTGCAAGCAACAGAGTCGCAGCGCAGAGGAGCAAAACGAAACTGATCACTCCCTTTCTCAGGCGAAGCGGATGCCAGATCGCAGACCTTCCAGCACCCTGAATTGCGAAGGCCACAAGTTCATAGACTGCATGACCGGAGGTCCGGTGCTTCGATCTGCTTGAGAGAGAGGAGCAAAACATCCATGGACCTGCTATTGAATCGTTAGATATTCGAGCGGTTGTCTGCGCTCCCGCGTTTCAAGACTGCCCTAAGAAGAACCGAACCTCACGGTGGAGACGCTGTCGTGTCTCCACCGTGAAAGACGTGTTCCAGGACCCTTGGTGATCCTAGAATTTCACGTTTGCACCGATCTGGATCCAGCGCGGCTCGTACTGCGATGTTGATTTGCCAAAGTTGCCGTCGGTCATGTGAACGTCCGGAAGTTGCAGGTTCGTGTTGTGGAAGACGTTGAAGATATCGAAGCGAATCTCAAGCTTCAACTGTTCTTTGATTGAGTTGGTCTTCGAAAGGCTGGTGTTGGTCTCGAAGAACCCCGGTCCGCGGAAGGCGTTGAACCTTTCGTTGCCCTGGATGCCCGCACCGAACGTGGGCGCCTGGACCTGGTTGGGGTTGTTGCGGAACACGCCATTCAAGAAATCGCGACGTGAGTGCGGAATGCTGTACGAGGACACGTTGGGATAGTCATAGTTATCACCATCCGCGTTGTAATCTCCACCCCTGTTGCCTGTAATGGTAGAGGTCGCCGTGCAGGTCGCCGCGGGATCGTTGTCACAAATGGGAATGAAGGGGCTGGTGTTGTCCACGGTGAACGGGTATCCGGATTGAGCGATCATCGTGCCGCTGATGCCCCATCCGCCGGTCAGGTTTCCGACCAGGCCGCGGCCGTGAGCCATGCCTGGAACTTCGTAGTTTGCGGTGAGCGAAAGTCGATTATGCGCATCCCAGTTGGACGGCCCAAAGTACTGGTTCGGGTTCGTCCAGGTGGGATACACCTGTGTGTTGTCCTTTGAAGAAGACCGAGTGTAGGAGACGTCCAGGAAACCGGTGCGCGCGAATCGTCCGCGCACGTCGGCAATGAACGCGTCGTAAGACGAACGGCGATCGTTGGCCGTGTAATAGACCGCTCCGAAGCTGTCGTTCAAGCGCGTCGGAACCAGCGTGCCGGTGGCGAGGTTATGGGGAAAGTTCTGGATCAGATCTCCCGGGTACGAGTTGATGTCCACCCCATAGCTCACGTTGTACACCTGCCCACCGCCTGACATCAGGTTGTGCGCTCTCGACCCCGAGTAGCCCACACTCGCGACAAACGCTCGCGTGAGCGGATGTACCAGTTGCGCAGAAAACGTGTAGGTGACCGGCGATTTGAGATTCGGATCGATACCGCCGATGTTGAATTGCAATCCGGTGAGGCCGCCTTTCGCGTTGAGCGGCGTAGCTTGCAGCGTGGGATATGTGTAACCGAAAGGCGGCTTATTCGAGGTACCAAATCCCCACACCGGTGCATGAGCCGTGCCGGCGTAAAACGTGGGGAAGATCGGGCCCGGTGGATTGCCGCGGAACTCCTCCTGCAAGTTGGCGAGAGTCGGCCAATTATGGAAGAACCCTGCACCGCCATGCAGAACCCATTGGCTATTCCCCAGCACGTCCCAGGCTGCTCCGGCGCGCGGGCTGAAGACGTCAGTGATTGAGCGATTTAATGCGTGGTTCTTCTGCAGGACGAAGCCGTTGGCGATCTGCTGCTGAATGTTCGGCCCAGGCCCGAGATGAAAGTTGCCGAACGCGGTCTGCGCACTGCGCGAATAGGGATTGCCGAAGTCATCCCAGCGCAAACCGTAGTTCACCGTGAGATTTTTGCGAACCCTCCACGTGTCCTGCGCAAAGACTCCATGCGTGCTCCCGGCGGCGTTCCAGTTCCATTCCACGTGTTGGCCGCTCACTGGGTCGTAGGCGACTCCGCCTTCCGTGTTCGGTTGGTCGCGAACCAGGTCAATGATGCTGTTGAAGCTGAAGGTCGGATCGTCGTAAGGGCCCTGGAACAATTCCACGTCGTCGCCAAACCAGCCTTCATATCCAATCTTCATCGTATGCGCGCCGTGGATGTGTGTCAGCACGTCACGCCAGTGGTAGTTGTGCTGGATGAAATCACCCATCGCGAAGCCGTTTCCGAAGCCGGTGCCTAGGCCGGTGGCATTGATTACCGGGATCTTGAAGTTGCCGGTTGCGGGGCTGAGACCCTCAACGCGCATGCCGCCGGCAATCGCCTCATTGATGGTGTTCGGCGAAAAGGTATGTGCCCAGTTCCCCTGCCACGCCGTGGTCCAGTACTTCGAGGTGCTTGAGAAGGCCGAACGCAGCGCCGGACCGCCCGTGCTCAGAGTGTTCCGAAAGATGCTTCCGTACAGACGGTCGTTTGCAAAGTTTTTATCCAGACGCCCATTCCACTGCGTGCCATTGCGGAAGCTCGTTGCGTTGAACACGCCGTTGTCAAACACAGGCATATCACAGGGAATGTTGGCCGTGGCCGGCGTGCCGCAGACGGAGCCGAACGCCTGCTGGGCGGTCTGCGACACTGTCGGATTTGTCGCCTTCGCCGGGTAGGTGCTGAAGAGGCTCGTTCCGAGTGTGTTCGGAAAGTTTGTCTTGGCCCATTGGGTAAACTGCGGGTCCTCAAACGAAACGATAGCGTTCCCTGTGGAACTGGCCTCGCGCAATGGTTCTACCGAGAAGAAGAAAAAGGCCTGATGATGCGGAACGATCGGTCCGCCGATCGTGCCCGACATGTTGTTGCTGTGGAAGGGCGCGAATTTCGTTCCACCATTGAACTGCGAATGCGTCCAGAGCGCCTGGTTGTTGAAGTAGTCGCTGACGCTGCCGTGAAAGCGATCGCCTCCAGACTTGGTCGTCATCGCCATCTGAATGGAACTCGCCCGGCCATACTCCACGTTGTACGTGTTGACCTGAATGCTGGTTTCCTGAATCGAATCGGGGTTGGGCGTCAGGTTAAGGACGCCGGCACGGATGGCGCTCGTCACATCCAGCCCGTCCACAATGTACATGTTGCCGACGGCGCCCTGGCCGTTGGCGCTGGTGTCGACCTGAGTTTCGGTGGAGAAGTTGTCGCCCGCGGAGCCGGGGGAGCCACCCGCGACCACACCGAGACCAGTGACTCCAGGAGCCATCGTGACCAGTGAGATCATATTCCGCCCTGGCAGGGGCAGTGAATCCACTGCCTGCGCATCGATGGTCAACTCGTTGCGCGTTTCAGCGGTATCGAGGACCGGCGGTTGACCGGTCACGGTTACTTCGGAGCTGGCCGTTCCGATCGTAAGGTTGATCGGGACTTCGAGGTTCTGGTTTGTGTCGAGACTCAAGTTCACTGAGGTTTTGGCGAATCCAGTGACCTCCGTTTGCAACTCGTACTGACCTGGAGCCAAGCTGAGAAACCGATATCGGCCCGTGGAATCAGCCTTCGCCGTCTGTACCTGCGCAGTTTGCGCGCTGGTGAGTTTGACCTGGGCATTTGGAACGCCCGCCCCGCTTGGATCAAGCACCATGCCCTGGATTCCGGCACTGTATTGGGCAAAAGCAGGGGTGATCGTTGCTGCGAGGAGCAGGAAAAGCGTGCTGAATATCGCTGTCCGTCGCCTCTCTGCATGAATGGCTCTTGCACATTCGCGGAGCACCGCGAGAGTGAGCCTTCTAATTTGTGTCACATTGTCCTCCTGTACCACTGGCCTTCAATACTGCCGTTTGCCGAATTGTTTGTTCGATCCGGAAAACCTTTTCCCATGAGCGACTCGAGTTTCCCGTCTCACCGTTGCGACTCTTTAAAACTTACGGCTTGTCGTTATCGCTCCTGGAGGGGAACACCATTTGAACGCAGCGCGATTCTAACCACCCACATTCACGACTGGATATGGTGCACATGTATCATGGCAACACTTATTTCGAGACCAACGCACTCCAGTCGTATCCGCGCAATCAGAAGGGGTGGATGCGTAGTAGGCTGATGATTCTGCAATGTTTAGACACCAACCCCATTTCGGAATGCCGATTCGCGCTCTGATGCTCGGCTGGTTGGCCCTTCTGTGGACTGGCTGCCGTGCCACCGACAGCACCATCGCCGTGGTCCCGCGCACCTGTGGCACCACTCTCTGGGAAGCTGAGCACACAGGAGTTATGCGAGAAGCTCCGCACCATCGGTTAACCGTTTACTGGAACGCTCCCATGCGTGAAGACGACGTGCAGGGCCAGATCGAAATTCTCGCGCAAACCGTGCGCGACAGAAAGGCGGGCGTGATCATTGCTCCGATCGAAGACCTGCCGCTGCGCGCTCCGCTGGAACGTACTCTTCAGACCGGAACCCCTGTCGTCGTAGTCGCCACCGACGTAGGATTGCCGCCAGGCCCCCGCCTCTCTTACGTAATCAATGATGAACGTTTGGGCGGCCGACTGGCGGCGCGCCGACTAGGACAAGTCCTGCATGGACATGGAACTGTGGCGATCTTCGGCATCAGCAACAAGCTGGCCAGCCTGGTCGAGCGTGCGCGCAGCCTTGAGACCACGCTGACCAACGAGTTCCCGGGCATTCAGGTTGTCTTTCGCAGCCTTGCTCTGCCAACCGTGTCGCAGGAGCAGCAGGCAGCCGAACATCTGCTGGCCAACGGCCCTCCGCCAGACGCTATCGTCAGCCTCTCGGAGACTTCGACGCGCGGCACCTTTTTTGCACTCATCGAGTTCAAGCGCAATGGAAAGATCCCGCTGGTGGGATTTGATCAGAATATGTTGGCTCCCATTCGCACCGGAGAGATCGATTCCGTTGTCATCCAAAACACGTATCAGATGGGCCGCACCGCCATGCAGGTGATCTCCAAGCAAATTGCCGGAGAACCGGTTCCGTCCAGAACCACGATAGAACCGGAACTCGTGACACGCCTGAACATCGATGCGCCCGAGGTAAGAGAGACGTTGGATCTGGACTGGTTCCGTCCATAGAGATTGCCGATGCAGAGTGAGACACCTAAGAAGGTCCGGGCGGTTGCAGCGATCGTGCTCGGATCTTGCGCCGTGCTTGCTGCCCTGGCCTATTTGAGTTACACCAAGTGGCTCTCTTCTGAACCGCGCTTCCATGATGATTTCGTACGCCGACCGTACGAGGCCCTGGGGAAATCCGGGTGGCAGGCCTTTGGAGGCGCGTGGGAAGTTGCAGCCGGCGCCATGCAAAACGTCTCCGACGATCGTGGCGCAAAGCTGGTGAATGGAAATCCGACGTGGCGAGACTACGTGGTTGAATCGGACGTCCAGTTGCTGAGCGAGACGGGCGACGCAGGCTTTGTGCTGCGCACCAACTCAGAAGAAGTTGGAGTCGACGCGTACCACGGGTACTTTGCCGGGTTAAGAGACCTCGACGACACGCTGATCATCGGCCGTGCAGACTTTGGCTGGCATGAGTTCAGAGCTGTACCTGTTCACTCGCGTGTCCACACCAGGACGTGGTATCGCCTCAAGGCCATCGTGCTCGGGTGCGATATCGCAGCCGAGTCGATCACCTCTGAGGGCGAAATCGCAGTGGCTTCAGTGCACGATATCGACTGTATCCATAGCGGAAGATTTGGATTGCAGTCGTACTCCACAGGAGCCCTCTGGCGCAAGGTCAACGTGCGGCCGGCAACCCAGCGAGATCTCAGCGAGATGCTGAGAGGAGCAACGCCACAGCCCCCTAATCCACCCTTGATAGACGGCGCCAAACTCCTCATTCACCCTCCCATCACCGATCTCCAGGTCTATGAGGGAAGTTTTGCGCCGATGCAGCGCGAATTGCGTGATAACCACGCGGACCTCAATGCAGTAGCCATCGCAAGTCTTGGCATGCTGCCACCAAACGTGTCGCCGCAGGTCACAGTTCACGGTGTGGTCACTCTGGTATCTCCCCTGCTGTTTATCCAGGATTCGTCGGGGGGCATCTCCATTCCGAACGCTCATACGGTCGTGCCGGTGCAGATCGGGGACACGGTGGAAGCGAGAGGCAACGCAGAGTTGCACGACTTCAGCTCTGTCCTACGCAATGCGACGGTGCGGCTGCTTTGGTCGCACACTCCAGTCTCTCCTGTCGCTGTGACGGCGTCCCAGGCAGCCACGGGAAGATTTGACGCGGAGTTTGTCGAGACTGAGGGCCGCCTGGCCGCTGTGCAGCGAGAGGAGGGTGACTCCGTAACCCTGCAACTCGACGAGGGATATCAATCCTTTCTGGCCATCGCGGGCGGCGCGTCGAGAGCAGCCGCCGTTCCGGCGTTGGAGCCGGGAAGCAGACTTAGGCTGCGGGGCATCTGTGTCACCAGCCGCGCATTCACCAAGAACGGCGTACCCTTTGCCCTGCTGCTACGCTCCGGTGGAGACCTGCAAGTGTTGGCGCCCCCTCCGTGGTGGAACAGGGTCCATGTCATCGAATTGAGCGCGCTCTTGCTCACCCTGCTCATTGCGACGCAACTGATCTATACCTCAATTCAACGGTCCCGTTTTCGGGCGGTGATTGAGGAGAGGGAGAGGCTGGCGATGGAAATGCACGACACGCTCGCCCAGAGCTTCGCCGGCCTCGGATTTCAATTGGAGGCGCTTTGCGAGGAGGCTCCGAAGGAAACACCCATGCGATCGCAACTTGAATCGACGCTTGGACTTGTTCGCTTCGGTCACATGCAGGCAAGGCAAAACATTGCAGCCCTGCGGCCTGTCAATCTGGAGCGCATTGATCTGGCGCCCGCCCTCGAACAAGCGGCACGCGTGATTGTCCGTGGCACCCAGATCAAAATTGAAGCAACGACGCGCGGCACTCCGCGCGCCATACCACTGCTGGTCAGCGATGCACTCTTTCGCATCGAGCAGGAGGCCATCGCGAATGCAGTGCGGCATGGGCGACCCACCAGGATTCGCATACGAGTCTCTTATGGAAGAAGATGGATCATGCTAGCCGTCCACGATGATGGCCGAGGCTTTTCACGGGACCAGGAGGTCGGAGGCTATGGAATACCGAGCATGAAGCAAAGAGCCGGCCGCATCTCCGCGACCTTCCGGATCTTCAGCGCGCCGGGAAACGGAACGATCGTTGTCGTGCGCGCCAAGTCTCCGCGTCAGCGCCTTTCTCTCCCCACTCTCGTCGGACGTAAATTTTGGAGTAGGAATACGAGCCAATGAGCAGCATCCAAAACAGTGCTCCTGTCCGAATTCTAATTGTGGATGATCACCTGATTGTCCGCGCCGGTCTGACCACGCTTCTCAGTAAGGAAGAGAGATTTCTTGTGGCAGGCGCAGTCGGCTGCGGCAGCGACGCTCTCAAATTTCTCGAGCGGCAAGACGTAGACGTTGTATTGCTGGACCTTCGCATGCCAAACCGCAGCGGCCTGGACGTGTTGCCAGAGATTGTGGCTCGGGAAGGCACAGCGAAGGTGCTGATTATCTCCAGTTTCGAATACGAAGAGGAGATCTATCGGGCAGCCAAAGCAGGAGCGCACGGATACCTCACGAAGGATGCGACGCGGAAAGAAATCGTAGAGGCGATACGACGGGTCGCCGACGGACACGTTCACTTCCCGCAAGCGATTGCGGCGCGTATCGCCGATCGAGAGTCGCGTGTTGGGTTGAGTCCGCGCGAGAACGACATCCTGATCATGCTCTCGAAGGGGCTCACCAACAAGGAGATCGCGAGCGCCCTTCAGATCAGTCAGTTCACGGTGCGAAATCACGTCATCCACATCCTCAGCAAGCTTGAAGCAAGCGACCGGACTGAGGCCGTGTCCATTGCGATGCAGCAAGGAATTCTTGGGGGCACAACGTAGCGAACGGCAGCGCACCCGGTGGTAAGTGCGTGCTTATGCAGTCTGCAACCCAATGCATTTCACATTTGAATTAGAGACTCGACTCAATCCGCTGCAATCGCTTCCTGCATCGACTCAAGGGTGATGCGGGCTGTTTCCGCGTAGTAGAACAGCACCAGCACCAGATCAAGAACCATCATCGCAGCGAAGAAGTAAAAGGGAGTAGCACCGGACTTCTTCGCCATCAGAGGAAAGACGAGGGAGATGAGCGCATTGGAAATCCAGTGAGCGGAACTTCCCAGGCTCTGGCCGCGAGCACGCAGACGCGTTGGGAAGACCTCGCTGATGTAGACCCACACGACCGCTCCATGAGAGATGGCGAAGCAAGCAATGAACGCCATCAGCAGCCAGACGAGCCAGTTCAAGTGCTGCCCGGTTTGGAAGATGCGGCCAATCCAGGCTAAGCAAATCATCAGACCAACGGTTCCCGTAAGCAGAAGCTTCTTACGGCCAAACTTATCGATGATAGACATCGCAATCAATGTGGCCACAAGGTTGGTCGCTCCCACCGCAATGGCCTGCAGACTGCCCGAAAGTTTGCTCGAGCCTGCCAGGCTGAAGATGTCGTTCAAGTAGTAGAGAACGGCGTTGATCCCGGTAAGCTGCGAAAACATGCCGACGGTCAGGGCGAGAATCACAGGCCGACGGTACTTGCGAGAGAACAAAGAATCCTGCGCACCACTGCCCTCTTCGTCGAGAGCGCGCCGGATCCGGTTAACTTCTTCCTGAACCGGCTCGGCGGTCCCGATCTGTCGCAGCACATCTAACGCCTCGGAGTCGCGCCCCTGGGTCATAAGCCAGCGCGGGCTGCGTGGGATGAAGAACAGCATGATACAGAAGAGAATCGCTGGGAGTGCCGATACGCCGAGTTGCCAGCGCCATTCCGTCGCGCCAAGGTGAAGCGTCTCGATGTATGCATTCGAGATGTACGCCACCAGAATGCCAACCACGATGTTCACCTGGAAGAACCCAACGAGCCGACCGCGCCAGTTTGCCGGGGCAAGTTCGGCGATGTACATCGGCCCTAAAACGGAAGATCCTCCAATACCGAGACCCCCGATAAAACGGAAGAAGATCAGGATAGGCAGGCTCCAGGCGAATGCGCACCCGATCGCCGAGATGATGTAGAACGCCGCCATGACGCGCAGACTATCGCGGCGACCGAATCGCTGCCCGGGAATCCCGGCGAAGATTGCGCCGATTACCGTTCCCCACAACGCCGCCGCCACGGTGAAGCCGAGTGCAGCTTCAGAGAGATGAAACTGCGAGGTAAGTTGAGCAGTTGCGCCCGATATCACCGCCGTATCGAATCCGAAGAGAAGGCCTCCAAGAGCACCTACGACGGTCGCTTTGACCACACTGCTAGACAATTGCATGCAAGACCCTCTGACCCAGCCGAGGGCTGGTTTATGGCAAGTCGTATTCACGCGCGGTTTGTCGTATTACGTGGAAACGCCACACAGATTCACCTGGATTCCAAGTGAGTCGAACATCGCTGCTTTGGTAAACAGCGCTTTTGTTGCCTCATCTTTTCCAGGCGCATATGCGATGCTGATGTGGTTGGCGCGATGACGGGCCATCAAAGCGTCGCGCGAAACTCCTTGCAGGCGTGCGCTGACCATCGGCCACTGAGGCGTGGTCTCGCGCCAGCGGCGCTCCGTCTCATCTTGGGGAAGTACAACGACCTCGCCTAGCCCTAAATCGACCTGAAGTTTGCCGTCTTCCACGAACACCCTGCTCCAAACGATTTCTCCCGGCCTGCCAATGCCCTTCAACGAACCTCCTCCGAGCGGAAAATACATGGGCGGCTGGCGTTCACTCGACGAGCCTGCAAAACCATTCACGAAATGATTTGGCGGAGCGGCTCCTGAAATCTGAAACACCCAGATGAAGTCGCCTTCCCATGTCTTGCCCCATCGCACATCGTGGAGAGTTGTGGAAGGATCGTAGCCAAGCGCCGTCCACACGCGATTCGTCACAACAGCGTCGACGCCGGCGCATTCGTCTACCTCATTGAAATGGGGGAGCGGGGCACCGGGATACAGTTCGTCGCCTCTGGTCTCATGAAATACCGGTGGCCGCTCTACGTTATTGAGCAATCCTTCCACGAGGTCGGATGCGGGCACCATATTCTTGAGGCCTTGCTGATATTGAATGCCGATGGTATCGCACTTGAAATCATCCGCCATGCGAACGGCGGCAATGTACATCTTGCATTGTTCGAGCACCTGCTCCTTCGTTAACTCTTCCTGCGGATTGGTTCCGAATTTGAACGTCAAACCCTTGTTCGTAAGCCAGGTGTAAACGCCACCCGCCTCTTCGTCCGAAATCGTCCGCATGCGCGCAACCAGTGCCGACTGGCTGAGCCTCTCTTTGAAGAAGCCGGAACGGTTGAGCATTTCGTCGTCGATGATGGCGTTGTACATCCCCATGCAACCTTCATCGAAGATGCCCATGATGACTTTCCTATGTTTGAGCTCCTGGGCGAGCTTCTGACCGAGTCCCCGATCTTCCAGCGGCAGCGAGTCCGGATGGAGCGCCTTCACATGCGAGAGGTCGTGCGTGACCTTTCCGGAATCAATCCACTCGCGAAGACGCGTGACGAAGTACTCATCATTGAAGTCTTCGCTCCACAGGGTTGAAAACGGCACACCCGCTTTCACTAAAGATCCATTCAGATTGAGCAGGCCGACGAGGCCGGGCCACTGGCCCGACCAGTTTGCAATCGTGATGATCGGTCCCTGATGAAAGCGCATGCCTGGCAGAACGTGATGCGTGTACTGCCAGGCCGCTGTTGCGAATACAAGATACGCATCCGGAGGAATCTTCGCGAAAATGTCCATTCCCATCCGCTGGCTCGAGTTGAACCCATGGCCCTTCTCTTCGTCGACAGGGAAAGCTCGCTTCAGCTCGACGCCTTCTTTGGCGAAACGCTCTGTGAGCTTCTTCTCTAGCTCCTGCTGTGCCGGCCAGCAAACGACATTTGCGGATTCCCTAAGATCACCACTGGTGACCAGGATGTACTCGTTGCTTGAGGTGCTTTGCATGGACATTGTTGCTCCGTCTTTTCTCGACTGAGTTAGATCGTGGATCAGTTATGGTGGACTGACATCCCCGCAGCATCCTGAACTTCCTGCGTAGTCATTTCAGCACGAACAGATTTTGGGTCTCGCATGAACGCGGCTGCTGCTTGCCGCTCGCGCTCATCCTGCGAAAATTGTCGATATGCATCGAGTGCTTGCGCCATCGATGTTCGATTTCCGGTCGCTCGGTAGGCTCTTGCGAGCAGGTAGTTGGTCCTTGCTGGATCCGAGCCTTCGTTGATTGCCTGCTGCAACTCGACCACGGCACTCTCAGGCTTTCCTAGCCCAAGCAGCGTCTCGCCTAACAGCAGGCGCGCTACCGAAGGCGGGTCGGGCAGCTTGTTGGCGCGTTGCAGGGATATGAGAGCCTCCTCATTCTTACCCAATGCGAGTTCAACGCGGCCGGTGGCGGCCCAAACCTCAGAAGATCGTGGCTGGATTTTTTGCTCCTCTGCAAGAGCGGCGAGTGCATCGTCGAATCGTGTGACTTGCATCAGGCAATTCGCCAACGCTAATCGGACGCCTGGCAGGGTGGGATTGATCCTCAACACCTGGGCGTATTCCTCGATGGCCGCTGCGTTATTCTGCTGCACACTGTAAGCATCTCCCTGAATCTGATGAGCACGGTCGCTCTCCGGCGCGTCGTCCAACACTCGCTGCAGAGAGCTTCGGGCGCGAGTCTCGGCGTCCATCGCCTGCTGGAACAGCTTCTCCTCCCGCGGGCTCTGCCATTGCGGAGGAATGTCGAAGCCAGGCTTGACTGCCTCTGCGCTTCGCATAGCGTGTTGCTCGGCCAGCAGGAGCTTGATACCTCTGCCGTGAGGCGCAATCTTCTCCAGCTCACTTGCTTTCGCTCTGCCCACCTCAAGGTTCGCCTCTCCGAGCGCATAGAGTGCGTCCACGTTCGCCGGCTGAAGTTTCAATGCCGATTCAAAAGCCGCGACAGCGTGCGATTTGTCATGGGTCGCTAAGTATGCGTAACCAAGCCATACGTGGCTGGTGATGTCAGTCGGCATCATGTGAACTGCGGTTTCAAGTTCCTTCACTGCATTCGATTTGTTCGAGAGGCGTAGCGCAGCCAAGCCGAGGAAAAGGTGCGGTACGGCTAGACGCGGTTGCAACGCCAGGGCTTTCTCAAGAACAGGGATTGCATCGCCCGGCTGATTATTGCAATACAAAGCGATTCCCCAGTTCGTACGTAGTTCCCCACTCGATGGCATCAGCCGGACTGCTGCGGCATACTCACGCGCAGCCGTCGCACAGTCCTGATTTTGCTGTGCCTGTTGTGCGGCTTCGATATGCCGGTCGAGTTCGGAAGTATCCGCCTGTGCTACCGCTGAGGCAGCAGCACAGGCAAATACGATCGTCCTCAGGTACGAATACATCAGCGGTTAGAACTCCAGTTTGAGTGCAAACTGTATCACGCGCGGAGCGTTCTGTTGAGCAGTCCAGAGCCCGAACACGCTGGAGGATGAGGCTGCATCCGCGAGAGAAGGGGGCGCACCATTGAAGATAAAAGTATTTGCGTTCCCGCCGTTCGAGAACACTGTGCGGTTGAATGCGTTGAATAAGTTCGCCTCGAAGTGGAGATTCGACTCCCGGTAAAACGGGAAACGCTTGGAGGCTGAGAGGTTTTCGTTGAGGTACCACGGCAGACGCAGCGACGAGAAGAAGTGCGGCGCGTTCCCAAACACTCCCAGTGGCGGCGCAACGAAGGCGTTGGGGTTGATGTAGAAGGAGCACTCCTGGTGATACTGCGGTAGCGAGCTAGGCCCGGAGCATGACTTGCGATAGCCCGGGTTCTTCAACGGCTGCCCAGGAACGACGTTGGGGCGGAAGCTGTAACCGTCGTGTGCACGATAGGGGTTGCCCGCTCCAAAGGCGTCATATTCGATGTGGATTGGCCGGCCGCTCTGGTACTGGTGAATACCGCTTACCTCCCAGCCGCCCAGCACGGCATTGGTGACGCCTCCATGATTGAGGTACCGCTTGCCGCGCCCCACCGGTAGCTGGTACGTGTAGCTCAGCGCAATCGCGTGCGGAATGTCGGAGCTGGTTACAGAACGCTCGGCCCGCGGGTTGTAATAGTCCTGGTAGAACGACGCACCGTAGATTGCATTTTCAGCGCCCGCACTCGCCCCGTTCTGCGTATCCACGTTACCGATCGTCTTCGAGAAGGTGTAGGACAGCAGCAGCGTCAATCCGCTCGAATAGCGGCGCTGCAGGCTTGCCTGCAGACCGTTGTACGAAACGCTTCCGATCGGGTTGATCGGGAAGTCGACACTGCCATACTGCGGAAATGGCCGGAGTGCCTGACCTATCGTAGCCGCCGCGGGCCCTACTGCCGAGGCGAAGCCAGGCCACGGAGCCGTGACACCGGCAGCCGTCGCGGCAGCGCTGTTGATGGGTTGGTCGTAGAAGTCGGGAAACTGTGCCGCGAACGCCGAGTATTTCGCCGCTACCGTGGGACTGATCTCGTTCGGCTTCGACCATACTCCGATGTGGTAGGCATGGGATCCTACATAACCGAGGTTCGCGATCATCTTGCCCGGGAGTTCCTGCTCCACCTGCAGCGCCCAGTTCATCTGAGTCGAAGCAGATCCCGATTTCGGACTAATGATCGTTGGGTTGGTAATCCCGACCAGAATTCCAGGATTGAGCTGTGCTCCTGTCACACCACCCTGCGGGAACGAATTATCCCAGTAGAACGCGGGGGAGCCTACGGTGTCTCCTGGCTTGCTAGCGATCGCCGTACCGGAGAAACCAACGCTGTACTGTGCCGCGCCGATTCCGTTCTCCAGATTGTCGTTGCTCGATGGCCGGGTGATCGCATATCCACCACGGACCGCCGTCTTCTGGCTGCTGAAGGGCGTGAAGGCAAACCCGAGACGAGGTTGAATCGCCTTGTAATCGATGTTCCCGATGCGCGGCTTATTATTTCGTCCGGCACCTTGACCATAGAAGGTGTAGGCTCCCGGAATCCCTCCGGCATTGGGATTGGGCAGACTTGGATCGACCGTGGAGGCGTAGCCGTTGACCTCTGTGCGTGGCACCAGAATGTCATAGCGGACGCCCAGGTTAAGCACGAGCCTCGGATTCACGCGCCAGTCGTCCTGGGCATAGTATCCAGTCTGAAGCCAGCGATACCCTTGCGATATAGGAAAGTTGTTGTAAGAGAAATCCACTGCGCCGACAAGGAAGCTCGCGCCTGAATTCCCCGTTCCGCCTGGCAGAGGGACAAGCTGACCACCCGCATACCCTACCCCGTTAAGTGCCGTCTCGGGCGCGTCGAAGGTGAAGCTGGCGACGCCAACCGTATTCTCGTTGCGTTGCAGCCGGCGCAGCTCGCCGCCGACGGTGAACGTATGCCGTCCGTGGATGAGCGTGAGATTGTCACTCAGGATGTAACGGTTCTCCGCAACCGCCGCCACATTGAAACCGCCGATTCCCGTCGAAAGATCGCCCAGCAATCCAACCGAAGGATATGGCTGCAAGCCGCTCTGGGGCGGCAAACCCGTGATCCCCAGGTTCGCCAGACCGGGGCCGTACTGTGCAGGGCCATTGGTGTAACGGTCGCGCAGGAAGCCAAGGTTGAGATTATTGGTCATGTGCGGGGAGTGCACATAGTTGTAGGAGAGTCGAAACTGCTTTGTGGGCGCGTCGGTGGCGGCTCCGTTGTATTCGCTCAGACTTCCGTTGTTTGAGTTCTCGTAGGTACCCATAAAAATGCTACCCGAGAGACTGTGCTTCGCGTTAATCGAGTGATCTAGCTTCAGAACCAAGCGATGTTCGTCGTTCTTGGTTGACTGGACACGGAAAAAGTTGTTCTGAATACCGTTCGTCGTCGCTGCTGGAAAGGCATTGAGTACGTTGCTTGAGACCTTGCTGAACCGCGCAGGATCGATACTGTTGTTCGGGAATGGATTTCGGACAACATAGGTTGTGCCGTTCACAGTAACGTTGCTGGTGCTCGCGGGATCATAGATCTCTCCCCGATAAACCGGGCGGCCCAGCAGATCGGTCACAGGGTTTCCATTGACCATCAGTTGTGGGCCGAGTGCCTGCTGAAAATTGCCTGCCCGGTAGGCGTTCGGGAAGGTCGTCAAACTCGCGTTATTGGAGCTGGGACGCCAGGAAAACTGTGTGTACTCGACGAAGAAGAACGACCTGTCGCGCCCGTTGTAGAGCTTCGGAATCCAGATAGGACCGCCGAATGTGCCGCCGTATTCGTTCTGTTTCAGCGGCGCCCGCTTTTGGTTTAGCGCATCGCCGACGAAGCCGTTTGCGTTGAGCTTATCGTTCTGCAGGTATTCGAACAGCGAGCCGTGTGGTGCATTGGTGCCCGACTTAAATGCGAACGAGACTGCGCTGCTGGCCAGACCATACTGCGCGCTTTGATTGTTGTTCACGATCTTGAATTGGCTGATCGCGTCAATCGGCGGATGGTTCAGAGACGCGTCCCCTGCGAAAGCCGTGTTCACGATGGGGATACCGTCGATGTACACCTCGTTGGAATCGCTGGGGGAGCCGCTGATGTGGAGGCGGTAGTCCGGTTCCGCCCCAGGCTCCGAGCCGACAACCCCAGGCGTCAAAGCAACGAAGCTCAGGGGATTGCGCATGTCGCTGCTCATGGGCACGGGCAGATCTGCGATCTCCTGCGGAGTGATCGCGGTGCCGATCTCGGATGTCTCCGCGTCGACAGTGTCTCCGACAGAGGAGACCTGAACCGTAGTCTCGACGCTCGCCGGATGAAGCGTGATGTCCACAGAAGATACGCTGCCTACAGTAACGAGAATGTGCTGCTGCACGGATTTGCCGAATGCGCTCGCTTGAGCGGACAGGACGTAGCTGCCGGCAGGCAGATTGAGGAAGGAATACTCCCCGGTCCCTAGAGATTGTGACTGCTGGGCCACACCGGTGGACTCGTTCTTGAGGTCGAGGTTGGCGTTGGGAACGACCGCGTTGTTTTCATCATGCACCAGGCCTTTGATCGAACCACGATCGACTTGGGAGAAGGCCGACAGCGGTGCGAAAAGCAAAGCACATGCAGCGATGAAGCGTATCAACGACTTGGGACGGGGCATACGACCTCCAAAAGTAAAACGTTACAAAATCGCAACGCCCGTCATCACACCATCGACAATCAACGGCTGTCAATCATTATTTTAAACGTTTTACTTTTTCCGGTTGTGCCGTCGATTCGCGCACCACCAGCTTGGGGCTTACACGCACCAGCGCGCACTTTCCGACAGATAAACCCTCTACTCGGTCCATCAGCATGGTGGCCGCACGCGAACCCATCTCATAGCTGGGCTGAACCACGGCCGTGACCTGCGGATGGAAGCCGTGATCCGGAGAAATGTCGTCGAACGTCGCCAGTGAAATATCACCAGGAGTGGTCAAATGCAGTTCATCGAGTGCCTGCAGTACTCCCTGCCCCATCACACCGTTACAGGCGAAGAGCGCCGTGGGCCGAGGCCGTGACTTCAGTATCGCGGTGCCGCATCGACGCCCAGACTCGAAACGAAAATCACCTTCCATGATCAGTCTTGGGTCCACCTCAAGGCCGCCGTTATCAAGCGCCATCTTGTAGCCCTGCAGCCGCTCAAGGCCAGTCTGCAGGTGGAGAGGTCCGGTAACGATGCCGATCCTCCGGTGACCCTGCTTGATCAGATGCCGAATCGTCTCGCGAGCCCCGCCAACATTGTCCAGGAGCACTGCGTCCGTCGGAACGTTGGAGACCGCGCGATCCAGGCAAACCACGAACGCCCCGCCCTTCACCAGGCCTTCGATATGACTGGTGTCCTCGTTCTGCAGACCCTGGGCCGTTGCCAGCAGAACGCCGTCTACCCTGTAGGATCGCAGCGCCGCGATGATTCGCCGTTCGCGTCCGGTCTGTTCATCGGTGTTTGCCGTAAGCAGGAAGTATCCCCGGTCAAACGCAGCATCTTCTGCTCCGCGAATCATCTCCGGGAAAAACGGGTTGGTAATGTCGGGCAACACCATCGCAAGCATGCGTGTCTGCCGAGATTTCAAGCTTCGGGCGATCTCATTCGGGGAGTAGTTCAAGTCACGAATGGCCGCTAAAACGCGCTCTTTTCGGGGCTCACTCACACGACGCTTGCCGCGAATCACATTTGAAACCGTGGCGGTCGACACACCGGCCCGCTTCGCAACTTCGACAATTGTGGACATGCAAACAAGTTAAATCAGGAGGTACTCACCTCAGGATTCTAAATGTGGGGAATTGTTTCACAAGTTCCCAAATTGCAATTTTGTAACGATTAACTCTATGAGAGAATTCCTGTGACCGGGAGGTCTCTGTTTGCATTCATTCAGGAAGAACTCTTCCCTCACACGCCTTCTGCTCCTCCTCGTCGCAGTTGGAATATGCATCGTAGTTCCAGGATGGGGCGAGGAGCCAACCGCCGCCTCTCCATGGGTTCGGCCGCAAAAACCGGGGGATCCGCTGGTATGGGGCAGGCGTGACGGAATCGTATTCGGATTGGCTTCGCCCGCCGGAATGCGTGGACCTCGCGGACTCATTCGCGTGGGTCTCTTTGTTCCCGGAAGAGCAACTCCACAGCTCCTGAACTTTATTGCGGTAGAGCCGGTCACTCCAGGCGTAGGCCCTCGCATCGGCCGCCTTGGGTTCAGCGAGCTGGAGATGAGCCAGTTGGATCCGGGCCTGCGTGGAAAACGCATGTGGGTGCATACAGATCGTGAGGGTAGCGAAGCAAATGTCAGTGGCACTCTCGAGACCTTGCATGCCGGCAAGCTGTCAGTGGAACGCCTCTCGGTTCGCATCGATATCGAGCCTTACACGGCCAACCGCGCTCATGTGTATATCCTCGCGAGCATTGATAGCGACCATCCCAAAGAGCTTCGCCTTACTCCGATGGCCGAAGCGGACAGCGCGCCGATCGAAGAGTTGACCTTGACCGCGACGATGGGCAATTTCGAACGCCTGCGCTCTCTTTGGCTCAGAGACAAGGTTGTGAACAGTCGGAACCTCTACGCGAGTTACACAGAGAACGCCTTCGTAGAGAAGGAGAGCTATCCTCTTCCCGAGATGCTACGGACCGGGGATGGAGACGCCATCGTTTTCTGCTCCTCCGACGAAACAAACCCGCGCTACTCCGTCGGCAACGACAAGGCTCACTGGGTATACGATCTTCCGAAGCTCACGCAATACTGGCTTGTCCCCGGCCACGATCTGCAGCCGGATCTGCGGGTTCGCGTAAACGGTAGGCGCGTGTATTGGGCCTCCGATGCGCCTGTTCTCGGCGGGACCGCATTCGAAAACTTCGAGGTTCGCGAGCGGTATGTCCCTGGTCAGACCTTCATCTTCGGAATCACCGATAAGGAGCCGTGGGACTTCTATCAAGGCGAAAGTGAATTGCGCAAGCCCTCGACCAACAATCCGATCTCACGGGAGGATCCTTAAATCAAATCCCTCCGTTATCTGCCCCATCCATGCCCGAGTTACAACCTAGAGCAGCCTTCGAGTGATGCTTACCGCAACGGGCTTGCCTTACAACGCCTGATCGAGTTTTAGAAGGAGAAACACACATGTTGCGAGGAATTTCTCCGCTCCTCAGCCCAGAGTTACTCAAGGCGCTCTGCGAGATGGGCCACGGCGACGAAATCGTGCTTGCTGACGCTCACTTCCCTGCGCACTCTCTCGGGCAGCGAATTATCCGAGCCGATGGTCTTGCCATCGCGCCTCTCCTTGATGCAGTGGCTCCCCTGTTTACGCTGGACGCTTCCCCGGATGCCCTCAGCATGATGAGGCCAGACAGTCCCGCCGATCTTGATCTTCAGGTGGAGGAAGACTTCCTCGCCGCGATTCGCAAGCATGCACCGGAGGCGCCCGCACCCCAGCGCGTCGAACGCTCCATGTTTTATCAGCAAGCGCGCGCGGCGTACGTAGTGCTGCAAACCGGAGAAGTTCGTCCGTATGCCAACATCATTCTGAAGAAAGGTGTGACTGAGTTATAGGGCATGATGCAGAGGACGCAGCCTCGAGTTCGGGCACCTATGCACCCGAACCGCATGCTTATCCTCTGTCGCGATCCGCTCGTACGCTATTGAGATCCGCCAGATCGAGCGATTCCCTGCCCTGCGTTTCCAGGTCCACCGGTCGGATAGATGCGCGGTAGTCGCGCATCAACTGGCGGAAGCGGCGGGAACGCCATGTGCGGTTCTGCCTGGTACCAGTAAGCGACCGAGTAAAAGTTGTCCGAGCGATGGTTTGCGTGTCCGTGCTCTATGGTCGCGCGCAGTGATTCCGTGAACGGGATAGGCGAATCCAAGTGGAAGCGATAGACAGACGATCGCCCTCCGACGAGTTCTTCGCCTTTCACAGGCGCTCCGTAACTGGGATACGAAAATGAATGTGTTCCGAAATTCCAAGCCCCGAGAAAGTAGTCCTCCGTGCCCGTGCCGTTAATCGATGGCAGCTTCTCGCCGTCGATAAAAAACATGTCATCGCCCTCGCCCCACCAGCCATCCTGATTCTGCAACACGGACATGGTCACACCGACATACTGACCGTGTCCCTTCGCTTCCATCCAGGTGTAATTGCCTGCCCCATCAAGGTTCGTTTTGCTATCCAGCTTCGGCACATAATTGTTCACCCAGTCGTTCGTCCAGCCCGTGTTGGGTGCTGCTTGACGGTACTGTGCATGAAAATAGAGCAGGTCGGAAGGAAGTGCAGAAGGGTAGGCCTGGTAGTCGAGATTGAAGTAGAAAGCGTCGACCTTCTCCTGACCTTGATTCGTAACTGTGATGCGGGCGTGCTTCTGGAAGGGCATCTCGAAGAAGCAATTCATCGCCTTGTCGGAACCCACGGAGAGTGGGGTGGAGTTGTAGAGGAAATACTGACCCAGGCCTAAGCCGAAGAAATCGCCTATCGGAGCCTCTACACTCGGCTCGCTCTCGCCATCCCAGTACATCCTGAGTACCAGCTTTTTCAGATGCATCGGTTCGCGTGTCGCGATCGTGATCCAGATGTGCGTGAGAATGGCGGGTCCTGCGGCATCGAGCAAAGTGGCGGTGCCGCCAGGTGCGATCTGAATCGAATCGGCATTACCGCCCTTCCGGTCATAGCTGGAGACTCGTTTCTGCACATAGGTTCGCTGTTTCATCAGCGAAGTAAGCGATTCCTCAGCAGACAAGCTCGTCTGCGCGCGTGCACTTTGACAAATGCAGAAGAGGAGCGCCACCGTAACAGTTACGAGAACAGATTTGCGAATTGGCATTTAGGGCTTCCCCATCGTTGGTCCGCCAGTGTTGACCATAGCTGGTATGCGATCGCTGACTGCAGGCAGAGGCGGACGTGAGGTATGCGTTTCTCTCTGGTACCAGTACGCAACCGAGTAGAAGTTGTCGGATCGATGGTTAGCATGGCCGTGTTCGATCGAGATCTTGAAGGATTTTGTAAACGGAACCGGAGAGTCGGTGTGAAAGCGGTAGACCATCCACTTCGCACCTCGATCGTCGCCGCCATTCACGGGGTTCCCGTATTGTTGAAACGCAAACGTGGGATGCACCGAACCGAAGGGATTGATGCCACAGTTGCCGTAACACCACGCGCCGAGAAAATAGTCTTCGGATCCTGTACCGGTGATCGCAGGCTTGGTGTTGTCATCGACGTAAATCATCTCGTCTCCCTCACCCCACCAATCGCCCTGATTCTGCAGAACGCTTAGAGTCACTCCCACATAGTGTCCGGGTCCCTCTGCTTCCGCTATGACGTAATTGTCTTTGCCATCGAGATTTTTCTTACCGTAGACATTCGGATCGCCGTTTTGCTTCCAGTCTTCCGTCCAACCCTTGTTTGGCTGGGCCTGCCTGTACTCTGCAAAGAAATACAACATCTCCGGGGGCAAGGGGTGTCCGTATTTCTGCCAGTCGATGTTGTAGTAGAGGGCGGCCGTCGGTAGTGTTCCCTCGTTTGTAACCGTGATGCGAGCGGACTTCCGAAATGGCATGGGGAAGTAAGCGTTCAGCGCCTTCTGAGACCCAACCGAGATAGGGCCCGACTGATAAGTGAAATACTCGCCAAGTCCGAGTCCAAAGAAGTCTCCGATTGGCGTCTCAACAGCCGGCAGTTTGTCTCCGTCCCAATACATGCGCAGCACAAGAGTCTTCAGGTGGTGGCGCTCAGGAGAATCGATGGTGAACCACAAATGCGTGATGACGCCCGGGCCGCTTACCTCTCCGAGGACCCGAGTCTCACCGGGCGTGAGTGGATGCGCGCGTCCGCCGTCATCATTGCCGCCGGTCTGGTCCGACGAAGTTATTCGTTGCTGGACGTAGTCCTTCTGAATTGGCAGGGTGGCAAAATCCTGCGCCCCGACGCGAGGAACCAGCGATCCCGTTGCAACAATCGCCATCAACAACCACCGGAAGAAGCAGATTCGCTGCACTCTGTTCAAGATCTTGCCCTCAAGTTTGGCGTTGCCCGGAACGGCACAAGCCGCCAAGATTTAAACGTTACAAGGAACCTAGATGGACGGGCAGCGAATTGTCAATACGAGGCTCTTGCGGGCAGGCATGATGGGCTGGGGCACGGTAGCGTGCAATTCGGAACTCAAGTCCTGCCAGGGTTGCGGTCATCGCGCCATATGAGCCACCGGCCTGTAGGCTTCTTCTGGGATCTCTGCAAGGGTGGAATGGCCGGCCTTTTCGCCAAGTCCGTAGAATTGGCAGAAGCTCATGATGAGAGGCCTCCACTTGTCGGGATCGATGTGATTGCTACGCTGAGCGACAAAGAGCTCTGGCTCTGCGTACGCTCTCACCACTCTCATCTCGAAAGCAAGCGCAGTAGTCGGCTTGTCGGGGCGTGTGCCGAAAGGATGGGTCGCCTCCAAGACCACTTCCAGATGCACCGGGCACTCCTTCACTCGTGGAGGCCGGACCCGTTCAGATGGGAGAGCCGTCAGCCCAGCTGCCGAGAACTTCTCCTTCTCGTGTCGGTATCCCATGGCTATCTTGTGCGGTGGAACTGGATCAGAACCCGTCAGCTTTGCCAATTTGTTGACGCTCCTGGCCATGTCGGCAGATGGCAGGTTAAGCACGGCCTCCCGTTCGCGAAGAAGGTTCCGTGCCGTGTGTCCCTTCGCGCCCAGACCCAGCATGCAATTCCAACCGAGCCACCAGACAGAAGACATGGGAGCTAAGTTAGCGGAGCCGTCCTCGTTTAACGTGCTGAGCAGAACGACCGGTGTGCCGAAGTAAAGAATCGAGGGTTCGATGGGCATATGCATACCCCAAGAATCATCGAGGTGCTCGAATCTCACGCTCCGTTTCTTGCTCTCAATAGCGAAATGCCGAAGCTGCTTCGCCAGCAGGATAAGTGGACGAGCGCATCGCTACATGCACGCACGATCCGACCTGCTGTTTGCGCGATACTGGCAGCGCGGCAACCTTCTCGAGAGCGCGTCGGCACCTTCAAGCCGCCCACGCTTCTATTCTTGAACCTACTTCGATTCCTTGGTGAGGGCGTCGGCAGCGTTGCCGGCTATGATCCAACTTGCGGATCCGGCCACGACGGCTTCATCCTCGAACCAGAGGAATCCGAAGTCGTCGATGCATTCCGGAAAATCCGGCTTGATGATGATGTATCCCGGAATCACCGCTCCCGGAATGTAAGCGCTGTCGGCACGATTGTTGCTGTACGTCTTCGTCTTCGAAACCGTACCGACCCCAGCTACATAGGAAGTACTGGATACAGGGTGGGTGCCGAGAATGTAATTGACGGCGCGCAGCGTATATTCGGAACTCACAAGATCGGGAAACGCTTTGTGCAGGAAGTACATCCGGTTGGCCATGTCAACCACGGCACCCGATCCGCCCCAGGTGCTGAGGCTTGGGGGCACGCCGAAGGGCGTCGCATCCAACTGCTTATCCAGGTTCGCCATATACGACTTCACCGCTTCGCGCATTTGATCTTTTGCGCTCCCGTCCAAATAAGGCAAGGCTCGAACTGCCGTCCAACCACGAAACTCCATCTGCTCCGGTGTGATCATCTGAGGGAACAGCTCCTTCAGACGAGACTTGTAGGGCTCGGCGCCACGCGTGGCGATGGTCAACTCCAACGCTGCAGTCCAGTCCTGCCCCACGCCAAAACCGCCGTGGCCGAAGCCGGCTGGAGGAGCAGCTGGTGCGCTCGTCGTACCAGAACTTGTCGGAGCGGCTGAGCTGCCTCGTGCGTTTCGCCTGCCTTGCGCGCCAGACGTGACACCCTGAGACGCAGCCAGCACGCCATTGGTGGGAGCACTCTCAGGAGCTCCTCCACCGAAACCGTTCTTTGGAAGCGGCGTTGGGTGAGCCTTCTCCTCATTCCAAGCTTTGATCGCGGTTTCGAGGCAGTCTTTCGCTAATGCATCGTCCCAGCCCTTCAGCACATCGGCCGATGCGGCCAGCGCAGCGATCGCATTCCATTGGAAGAACGGATTGTTCGTGGAGAAAATCCAACGATCATCCGGCTTGCCGGAGTAGTCGCCCTTCACTTCGTTAGGACCGAGCTTCGAGTCATAGATGCGGCCGTCGGTTTTAGACGCTGCGTCGCCCAGGTGCGTATATTGGCGCAGATCCGGTTCGTGAGTGCCGCGTATCGCATGACCGATGTTGTGGAACTGCGCCAGGATGAGCAGTGCACCATGCTTGACTTGCTCGACGGTATCCGGCACGCCATCGGGACGGTGCATCTCAACCTCACGCTTGGCTTCGTCGACCGTAAGCTCGTCGTACTTCAGATTGAATTCGCGATACGCCAAAGCCAGACTCTGAATTACGCTGAGTTGCGCTGGCTCTTCGAGGTCGAAATCGCCGGCGTCGTACCAGCCGCCTACGTTCATTCCTGGAATGTGATCGCCACCTTTATATCTCCCATCCGTCGCCGTAGCTTGATTCCAGCCGTCGAACTGCTCTCCCACGACAGGCGCCAGCCGGCCGTCATCGAGGTGCGATGCGCCATGCCACACACGGTAGGCTTCGCGAACGTAGACGTGATCCATCTGCTCCGCAAGGTGATGGTCCAGACTGTCTTGCCAGATGTTGGCGTAAGCATCCTTCGCGATCGGGAAGGGTGCCGTACGCTGGTCTGCGTATTCGATGACGTAAAGGCCGGGGTCCTTGACCGGGGTGAAGTCGAACTTCGAATAGACATATCGCAGCCAGGGCGTTGACGACGTGATCGGTCCCTCGAAGGCTTGTTTATACGATCCATCCTCCATCAGGCGCAGCACCTTGGCAGTCTTAGGGCCGTTGTACTTCGGGTCGAGTTCGAGCACTGCCACCTTGGGAAAGTCAGGCGCATAACCCACCTGGCTGTGCGCGATCATGGGCGGGCGCGTCCAGTTTGGAATCACGTCCGGCCTGATGTGCCACACGATGGCGTCCGTCGTCTTGCCCGCAGGGATCAGCGAACGCAATACGAACCAGCCGTTCTGCGCGCGGTCACGTCCGTCGAATAGCATCAGATCGGCGGTGTCCGACTTGATGTTGATCCGGGCCAGCGCGTCGTCGACTCCCAGGGTAATGCTCTTTCCTTCGGCGAACGGCAGCGGCTGAGTGTATCCCTTGGCCTTGTCCCAGTCCTCCAGGTAGTATGCCTTCTTCGGTTCACCGGCCACTGGCAACACCTTGACCATCGCATCGTTCGGCGTGCGCGGGATGATGCCTGCCTTGGTTCCATCTACCAGGTAAGTCTTGCCCATGTAGATCGAGGGCAGAAACTCTACGTTGAAACCCGCCCGTCCTGCGAGATTCTCGGGTAGCGGCTTGTCAAGATTGATGCTGACCTTCACGCCGCCTGGTTCGGCCGCGACTTCGAGCGTGTAGCTGACATCGAAGGTCGGAAAAGCGAGCTTCGCCGTGAGCCGGTTGTTCGCCTTATCGGCCTCTCGCCCTTTGAGCGTTGCCACCAGGTCCCACTGCTCGGGCGTTGGCATCAGGCGCACGTCGCCATTGGTGGCGATGCGCTGGCCGTGAAGAATCATCTCCATGGCCGTATTCTTTTGATCCACGAAAACGGGATGGTACGTGCTGTCGTAGAGAAATACGCTGAAGCCTTGAGTGTCGAGGTAATTCTTGTCGGTTACCTTCATTGCAAAATCGGCGCCGAAGAGGCTTGGGACAGAGGTCAGGGCCAGGAGGAGACACACTCGAATTCGTCTGAACATAGCTTAGGGTGAAGTTGCTCCTTTGCCTCAACCTAACATGCCATGCATCTTCTTGTCGGGCAGTATGTTTCCGCGGCGGCGAGTTTCTTTAAATCCCGGGAACGAGGAGGCTTCACCGTTTTTGAAGGCCAGGGTCAGGCTCGGCCAGTTCTCTGCGCTCCCACGACCATCCAATCTACTGACTCACCCACTGGTCCTGATTCGAGCCTCGCCTGGCATTCATCAAGACATTGGTCACTCCCTCCCGAACTTACCGGGAGCAGCGTGCTCAGGGGATCAGGTGTGCTGTCCGCAACATCGTAAACAGGTCGAAGAAGCTGTCATCGGTGGCCTGGTAGTCAAGAAAGCCCATTTTCCTGCTCTTGCTCATGTCGGTCATCACTTCAAAAGGACGACCGAGGTCCGCATCCGTATGCCATGCAGAGATGAGGACGTGCAGGTTCTTCTCCGCAAGCTGATGTCTTCTCGCTATGTCTTCCCAGATCGGACCAGCGTCCGCGAGCTGCTGCTGCAGAGGAGTTACCGCTGCAGGAAACGGCGCCGGTTCGATGCCGAACCAGTTGGCTATGCGCCCCCACATCCAGCTCCAGCGAAAGACGTCTCCATTCACAACATTGAAGTCCTGGTCACGCGCCGCTGGTGTGGTGGTAGCCCAAAGCAGGTGCCGAGCGAGCAGTCGTGCATCGGTCATGTCAGTTAGACCCTTCCACTGAGCTTCGCTCCCGGGGAAGATGAAGGGACGGCCGGTCTCGCGGCAGATGGAGGCGTAAACCGCCAACGTCACGCCCATGTTCATCGCGTTGCCGACTGCGTAGCCGATAATGGTGTGTGGGCGGTGCACGCTCCACCCGAAGCCATCGCGCTTCGCTGCATCAAACAGCTCATCTTCCTGCGCGTAATAGAAGTTGTCCACCTCCAGGCGGCCCTGCTCCTCACGGAAGGGGGTGGGCGGCATCTTCCCTTTTCCATAGGCTTCGAAGGGTCCGAGGTAGTGTTTGAGTCCGGTGACCAGGGCGACGTGCTCTACGGTGTTCGCCGGCGAAGTTGCCTGGAGCAGGTTGCGTACCATAGCGCCATTTACCTTGATGTTTTCTGCCTCGGTCGGCTGGCGCATCCAGGTAGTCAAGAAGATCGCATTGGGTCGAACATCTTTCAGTGCAGCCGATAAGCCTGGTGGATCCAGCAGGTCGGCCGGGACGGGCTGGATGCCGGGAACCATCGCCGGCCTCCGTGCCAATCCGAAGACGGCCCAACCATGATGACGTAGATGTTCTGCGAGGTTCCGCCCCACAATGCCGGTGGACCCTACAATCAGCGCGGTTTTTCCTATCATCGGACGCTCCTTGGCTGCGAACGAGTATCTCGCTCAAGTCTTAGGATGAAGAACTGCGATGAAAAGGAGCCGGGTCCGGGAGGAGTTTGCGGGCTGGCGTTATTGTGCAGGTGCCAACGGTGCTTTACCGCGATATGCCGGCCATCGGGATCAGTGAGCAGCATCTGCAACGCGGGCCAGTGCTGTTGTTCGAACGGGCGGACGACACTGCCGCTTCTCGGAGGAGTGAACTGCGATGCATCCTCTACACTGACCCCCAGTGTGACCTGAAGCGGCGAGTCTTGCGGACGTTCGGCGACAAAGATGTAAGGTCCTCCTCCAGGGTGGCGCAGCCTCCCCGAATTGTGATCGGTCTCGAATTCCACTTCATAGCCCAAATCGCGCCAGAAGGCGACCGTTTTGCCCCAATTGTGCGTTTCGATCAAGATGCCATCTACACCTTTGCTCTTCATAGTTTCCTCTGCTTTCGTCCGTGATCAGCCAGGTAGGCGCGCAACGCATCCGCAACAATCGCCGACAACGAACTCTCGGTTTCCACAGCGTGATGCTTGACTTTGCGAATCAGGTCAGTCGGCAGATATACGTTGAACTGCTTCGCGTCACTCGCCATGTCTAGCATATTAGAATGCTAGCATTCTAATATCAAGGTCTCCATTACGGCGATCATAACTCGCGGTTGCGAATATCGGCATCCATGCGTCGGAGCCGGCCATTTCGCTTCCCGAATCACAGTTTGGCCACTCTTCACAGAGCGGGTGGGTTTATTTCATCGCAATGCCGTGCGGACGCGCTGGACCTGTTTTGAAGGCTGTATTGAAATCCAGTTTGAATCGCTTGTCCTCAACCAGCGTATCGTGCGTGACTTTGAGTACGTGGACTTTGTGGTCGCCTTCGAAGTGAATGATGCCTGCGCCATCTTCGTTTAGAAAGTAGTCCGTGATCACGAGTCGGCTATCGTTTCCGCTGAGCACCAGATTGTGCGGCCCAGCGTTCGCGCCAAAACTCACCACCGACTTCTGCTTCGGATTGAAGCGGTCGCTGACGTCCAGCATCACCACCTGCCCTGCCATGAACGTGCCCAGGATGATGCGGTCACCGGCTTGCGGCGTCGCGATGATCTGCCCCATGCCGCCCGGTACCGGAGTATCGACATGAGGTTCCACCGTTGAGAGGTCGAATACGGGAGTGCCGATGCCCTGCCCGGGGTCGATCAAATAGACGTGACCATCGAACATGCCGGACGTATATCCGTAACCGTGCGAATCGTAGGGAAGCATCTTCACATCCATGGTGCCAAGGGCAGGCGTACCGTCGGGTGCAAACAGGTCCACGGTCTTCGTGATCTTACGGTCGCGGTAGTCCCAGACGCGGACAGAACCTCGTAGAACCGGCCCCATGGAACCCATCAAAGTGCTGCTCGGCATGATGAAGTCCGAGGTCATCATCAGATTCAGGTCCGGACGCGCAGAGATACCATGAGGGTTGAACCCATCCAGCGGCGGACTGTCGGGCCATTCTCGAAACATCGACATGAGGCCAAAGTGGTTTGCGACAAAGCGCATGCGGCCATCGAACTCTGCGACTCGGCCAGGCGCCATGCCTGTAGACGAGCCCATTTGCGTGATCAGAAAGCCACCGTTATCGAGCGGCAGGAAGTCGTCAGTCATGCTCGATTCGACGGCTTTTGTTGAAAACATAAACTTAGGCTTTCTTGCGTCGGTCACGTTGAAGAAGAAAATCCCATTCTGATTCTTCAGCAAGCTCAGCAAGCCGCCGCATCCCAGGACAGTCTTATTGGAATTCAGATGGCAGTGGTGCGGCTCGTTGCCGATGTTCCCCGGAGGCGGCACAGGTACGACGTCTATGACCTGCCCATACTCGGAAGACTTCTCGTCGAAGTCGATGACTGCAAGGAAATCCGGAGCAACGTGCGCCTGGTCTTGTGCCCAGATGTAGAGAACCTTTTCACTCTGGCCACGATCACCCTTTTCATGGTCGGCACTGCGATCGCCTTCTGGTCTGTCCCCGTAGCTTTGAGGGAACGCCACAGTGGCTGTCCCGAGCACCAATGCGGCAATTGTCAACAGCCTCACGGTCTTTTCCGTTGCTACATTCCACTTCAACACTTGAAGCCTCCGGTGTATTTTGGCTGCCAAGTCCCGATAACCGCAGACTGGTGGGTGATCGCAGGATCATCTATCTTCCTGTCAAAAAAAACTTAGCACATGGTAGTGAGTTTTCTTGCCCGCACATTACACCTGCACGGAATGACGCACGACCATATCTCCCGTTCGTCCAAGCCCCGGAGCGCGGCGAACCGAGGCGATGCGTATGGTTGCCAGAGGTATTGGTGCGTGAAGACTTACTCCATTGTCAGCCTTCAAACTGCCTCGCCTCGTTCGGACCGACGCGCTCACGCGCACGCACCCGAGCCGAGGATGCTGAGGGGCTTTCCTCGGCGGCGTTGTAGGTTTGGGCTCTTCGACTTTCGGCACGGGTGTAAGAATATACCGGGAAACCGCCCTACATCGACGCAAATCGAGGCGGGTGCCGACACTTAGTCAGGCTATAACCGTTTCGATAGTCTTCGAATGTAAATCAAGCAGCTTCGCCCATACGGGCAGCCAGAGTTCATTCGTACCGGAGTACCGTTTGCGGATCAACCCGGGCCGCGCGCCGTGCTGGAATCCAGCACGCGAGCAATGCGATTCCAGTAAGGATGATTGGCACGGCAGTGAAGGTGACCAGGTCATGAGGGCGAATTCCGTAGAGGAAGCTGCTAGCCAGCTTCGCTGCCATCCATGCACCGGGAAGGCCGATGGCCAGTGCAATCAGAGTCAGCACCATGCCCTGCCGCACGATCATTCGTTGGACGGCACCGACCGGCGAGCCGAGCGCGATACGAATTCCAATCTCCCGAGTGCGGCGGCTGACGGAATAGCTGATCACGCCGTAAAGTCCAACCAGCGCCAGCATCAATCCGATACCACCAAAAACTCCGAAGAGCGTTCCGGCCAGGCGCGGCAGAAAGAGAGCGTTGCGAATGTGTTCCTGCATTGTTACGACATTGAACACCGCCATCGCTGGATCGAGCTTTCGAACCACTTCCCTGGCAGCCGGCGCAAGCTCTGCCGGGTCACCCTGCGCGCTGAGGATCAACGAGTAGCCCAGGGAGGATGGGTCGTTGGCGACGCTCTGATCGAGCGAGCGGAAGAGAATCGATCGCTGCTCCTCCCCGAGTGTGCGTGACTTCATGTTTCCGACCACTCCAATGATCTGGTAGGTCGTGTCGCCGCCCTTAATCTCTTGTCCAATAGGATTTGTCTTTCCAAAGAGATGTTCGGCGAGGGCGCGATTGATCACGGCAGTTCTTGGACCGTTCGCCGCGCCGGCGGCGAAGTCACGTCCCTCCAATAAGGGAATTCCCATTGCCTGAAAATATCCCGACGATGCCATATACAAGTCGGCGAGCGTGTCGGGTTTCGTAGAACTTTCTCCGCCCACTACCTGGAAGGGGTCACTTCGCGTGCCCATAGAGAGTGGCACAACATCGGTAACCACAGCCGAGCTTACACCGGGCAGAGCGGCGGCGTTTTGCCGCAATTGGGTTAGAAACTGGACGGTGCGTTCCGCGCTGTAGCCGTTGACTGCGGGATCGATCGATAAGGCGAGCATGCCTCCCGAGCGAAAGCCGACGTCGATCTCTGCTGCGCGCTGTAAGCTGCGCAGGAAGAGCCCCGTGGCGCAGAGCAGGACCAGCGACATCGCAACCTGAGCGATTACCAGCACGCTGCGCAGCGTTAAGCGGCTGCTCGTTCGAGCGAGCGCGTCTTCCCCTTTGAGCGCGCCGATCAGCAAGGGCCGCGAAGCCGCCCATGCCGGAGTAAGTCCAAAGAGCAATCCGGCGCCGAGACTCAACACGAAGCTGAAGAGCAGGACGCGCCAGTCTTGAGTGAGGCTGATGTCGAATGGAATCGGCGCGGGAAGATGGAAGGCAGAGAGCGCTGACGTTGCCCAAAGCGAGAGGAGGAAGCCGAAGATCCCTCCGCCAAGCGTAAGCACTGTAGTCTCGGCGAGCATCTGGCGCAGCAACAGCCCGCGGCTTGCTCCCAGCGCGAGCCGGACGGCCATCTCCTTTTGCCGGCTGGCTGCCTGAGCGAGTAACAGGTTCGCAACATTGGCGCACGCAATGCATAAAACTAATAGCGCGACAACCGTCAGGGCTGCGAGAAACAGCTTGACCGTACCCTGCGCGTTCGGCGGAAGCGATCCGGCCGACTCCAGATGAAAGTGGAGAGCCTTATCGGTCGCGGGATAAGCCATTGCGAAGCGATAAGCGAGGGTCTCGAGTTCACTCGATGCTTGCTTACGAGTCACACCCGGCTGTAAGCGTGCGATCACCGAGAGCCAGTGATAGTCCCTCGCCTCGCGCTTGGGAATGTTGGCCACGAGTTGCTCAACATTCCCTAAGGGAACCCAGAACTCAGGATCGAGGATTGGATCGAGCCCGCGGAAGCCGGCCGGGGCGACGCCCACGACGGTGAAGGTACGGCCGGAGAGGCTGATGGTCTTGCCTAGTATGTTCGGGTCGGAGGCGAACCGCCGCTGCCACAACCGATGGCCGAGGACAACCACCTGGTGCTGTTCTTCGGAAGGGATAAATCCGCGGCCTTCGGCCATCGAGACCTGGGCAACGCTGAAGAAATTAGCCGTCGCTGCTTGTCCCCAGATTCTTTCAGGGTCGCCAAAGCCGCTGATCGAAGCCGGCACCAACGCGTAGTAAGCAGAGACACCCGAGAAGCTACTCGCCTGGTCACGAACGTTGACGTACTGAGGCCATGGGAAATCGTTGCAGCATCGATCGCCATCCTGTTGTGTGTACACCCGCAGTAATCTCGACGGATCGCCCACCGGTGGCGGACTCAACACAAACCGGCTCACCATGGAGAAGATCGTTGCATTGGAAGCGATACCGAGGCCGATCGAGACCACAATGGCGAACGCCAGGCCGGGCGACCGCAGGATGCGCCGGTGTATGTAGATCAATTGCTGCAACGCGCTCATTGGTGCCTCCAAATCGCTCTTTGGCAGTAAGCACGCCTCTAGCCATCTTTAAATGCGCGCATCGCTGAGAAGTAAAGGTACAAAAGGTGTATTCGGCAGTACCTCGACTCGTTCGGTGGCCGATTTTAGATTTGCATGTCCGCTATCGAACAAGGTCACGTGTTTTGTTTATCGCTACCGCGAACTCGAGAGCTAAACTTGACCCATGACGCACCCTTCATGGGATGAGAGCTACGCCTCGGAACATCTGCCCTGGGACACCGGGCAACCAGAGCCACTGCTCGTCGAATTCGTCACTGCTGGAGGCGTCCAGCCATGTCCCACCCTTGAGATCGGGACGGGGACTGGTACGAATGCTATTTGGATGGCGGAGCGCGGTTTCGACGTACTCGGAGTCGACGTCTCGCCGCGAGCCGTCGAAAGAGCACGTGCAAAGACGGGGGAACGCGCTCTGCGCTGCCGTTTTGCTGCACTTGATTTTCTAGCCGAGCCTGCGCCCAACGGCCCCTTTCAGTTTGTCTTCGACCGCGGTTGCTTTCACGTCTTCGATACACCAGACGAACGGCAACGGTTCGCAGCGCAAGTCGCGGCCGCACTCGCGCCAGGCGGCTTGTGGCTGAGCTTCATCGGCAGCACGGAAGGTCCGCCACGTGAGTTCGGGCCGCCGCGCCGCTCGGCACGGGACATCACCCTCGCCATCGAACCCTTGCTGGAGATCATCGAGTTACGATCAGCCGAGTTCCGCGACCACGATTCCAGCGCCTGGTTCTGTCTCTCGCGCCAGCGCGCGACGCCAGCACAGCCCTCCACGGAGTGATACTGCGCTTTCACTTTAAATTCGCTGTTATCTCATTTGGACCGGTTTACAGCGCACCGGAAGCTATCGGCTTTTGACGAGTCACTTTTGCCATCCCAGTGCGCCGACTGCGGAAAGGGGCAGAGAGGGCGTTCGAATTGCGGCGTTCCGTTAGACTCATGAACCGCAAGGATTTTGTCTGGAGCCGCATTACCAGTGACCCAGTGATCGAGCGATCCCAGAGCGTCAAACGTCGTTGCACCTGGCCCGCCTCCGCAATGCCCCATTCCTGGAATCATGAACAGGCGAACTGAGTTTGCCGTTTCTGGGCCCAGGATGTTCCTCACCTTCTCGTAATAGACAATGGTGTCTTCTGGCGGCGTGACCGGATCGGCCCATCCGTGATAGAGCAGCAGCTTTCCACCGGCTCTCTGAAATGCGTGCAGGTCAGGATTTACGGCTTCAACAAAGGGCAGCTTTGCTCGCGCGCGGACTACCGCCATTGATGCGTCAAACGCGCGCAGATCGAAGGCAGTTCCGGCGAAAACCCAATCGCTCCAGAACTCCACACGAACGGGCTTCGCTGGCGACATCAAGTAGAGACCCCACCCTGCTTCACTTCCACGCGACCATCCGGGGTAGATCGGCTTCCCTTTGGAGTCGCGCACCGGACCCTCATACAAGCGGCGGACCATGCTCACTTCAGGCGGTTTAAGGCATGTGCCGTTTTCAGTGCCTGCTTTGCATGCAAGATCGCCCGGATCGAAGGAGCATTTTCCAGGATCGCTGATGATTCCATCTGCCAGGCCGTCCTGCTTGTCGCATACTGCTACCACCGCGCTCGACAGGAAGGCCAGCTTCGCTGCAGGAAATGCGGGGCCATTCACAGGGTGCGTTACGAGCCAGCTTTCCACGAAATCGGCATTGAGAAGGATGCGGTCATTTCCCGGATCACCGGCCACTATGCCGTCGAAGTCCTGGGGATAGCGTTGCGCCTCGCTGAGCGCCTGCTGTCCGCCAGTAGAACAACCTGCGAAGTAAGCGTGTGCCGGAGTCTTCCCGTAGAAGGCTGAGATGATCGTCTTCGCGTCCTCCGCGAGCACGTGCGTGCTGCGATAGGCCCAGTCGCGAATTCGCTCCGGGTGTCCCGTGCCAAAAGAGAGGCCATCGCCCTGGTGCCCGGTATCCGAGCCTGCCACAACGAACCCCCGCTGCAACCCCTCACCCATCTGTCGATACGAGAGTGCGCTGGAGTACCCGCCGTTTCCCGTGCCGAGCAATTTGCCGTTCCACTCGGCTGGATCAGGCAGCCATATCTCGGAAGTGACGGCGCTGTCGGGGCTGGTTGTCGTGGAAACCCGCACCGAACAATGCGCGGGCAACATCAAGGGCGCTGGATGGAACGAGCCCATCGCGCGCAGTTCGAAGTTGCCCGCTGGAACATACTCGGCGGCCAGCACGTGCGAGTTCGGAGTGCGTAAGGACCGCTGCCGCTCGCATGTCGCCTTTGCGTCATCGGCGTGTGCGGCCACGCTGCAAGCACCTAGAGCCGCGATAACTGCGAGGCGAAGAATATTCATGCTGCTAGATCTCCAGTGAAAGCATGAGCGAACTCAGGCTCTTACCATGAGCGTCGAGACGCAGTGAGCGCGTGACGCTATCGGCGGGACGGCGGTACAGAACGAAGTTGAGGGCGCACAGGTTCGGAACGCAATATCGGACGACGGGCGCGGCAATGTGCTCGCGAAACAGTTCTGTCACGCGACCTTCGGTGACTCGCTCGACGAGTGTCGGGTAATCTTCATCCTGATACGCAATCACGGAGATATTCACCAGGTTCCCCTTATCGCCCGCGCGCGAATGTGCGATTGTCCTGAGCTCCATTTAGGCCTCCTCGATGGAGAAGCGTGTCGTGACAGCTTCTCGCGGAATGAGGGCCGGCACGATGGCAATATTTTCCCGCACCGAAAAGGTCACTCCGGCTCCTGCCGCCGGCCCGTTCAGGTACAGGCTCTCCACTTCACGGGTAAGACGATCAGCATCAGCCCTGTTCGCGAAACGAGCCGCGGTTCGAAGCCGTACCTCATACGGCGCCGGCCACTCCTTCGGAGTTCCATGCATGGCCGTCAAGCCTATGAAGTCAAACCGCAGGCCGTCCGGGGCGCTCGAAGCCAACCGCTTTTCCAGAACACTCCGGGCTAGCTCCGCACGCGCCAGTGCACCCGGCCCGGCGTAAGAGATTTGCCCTTCTGCGATCACTCCGTCATCCACCCCGATGGAGACTTTGTAATCGCTCGGCCGGGCGTTCCCGCTTCCACCAGAAACACGCATGCGGTCGGGCTCGTGCAGTTCAAAGCGAATGCCAGTAAAGTCCGCCGTCACGTCCGGAGTCACATACGAGGAAGGATCCAAAACCTCGTAGAGAATCTGCTCGCGGCAGGTCTGCAGGGTGATCTTGCCTCCTGATCCGCCAACTTTGCTTAGAACGGCAGAACCATCTTCGACGACCTCTGCCAACGGAAAGCCAAGGCGGTCGAGATCCGGAACGTCTTTGTATCCAGGGTCTGCAAAGTAGCCGCCAGTAAGTTGTCCGGCACATTCCAACAGGTGGCCGATTGCAGTGCCCTGGCCCAGCAGATCCCATGCAGCATGGTTCCAGCCCAATGAATGTATCAGTGCGCCCAGGAACAACGAAGGATCTGCCACTCTCCCCGTCAAGACGATGTCTGCGCCACGGTCGAGAGCCCCAGCCACAGTATCGGCTCCCAGGTATGCATTCGCGGATACATAGGTAGCAGGATCAGGCAAAGGTTCATCGTCGAACGGCTTGAACGCGTGTCTGTGACTAAGAACGTCATCGCCATCCACGCAGGCAACTCGCAATCCGTGCAGATTCATGTTCCGGGCGATCTCGAGAGTTTTTTGCGCGGCTGCTCGCGGATTGGCGGCACCCATGTTGCTGATGATGCGAGTTCCATTCCGTCGGCATGCCGGCAGCACGGCACGCATGCGATCGGCAAGCAACGGGTCATATCCCGCACTCGGATCGTCCCGCTTACGCAGGTGGCTGAGGGCGATCGTTCTTTCGGCAAGGCATTCAAATACGAGGAAGTCGACCCTTCCCAATTCGGCAAGTTCGACAGCAGGGTCAATGCGGTCAGCGGAGAACCCCGCTCCTGCGCCAATCCTTACAGTTTTCATCTGCGCTCTCCGCGGCAGGAAGTCCTGCGTGCCATCGTATTTGCTACTTTCACAGGTACGAATGCCATCATCCTGGTTGGCAATCCTGCCGACTTGTTGCGTGGAGTCATAGTGGGATCACGTGAAAGAGCACGGCAGCAATGGTCATGACAACGGAAGCTCCGAACAGGAACGGTCCTGCGAACCGTTGGTGTGTGCTCAACTCGATCTCGCTGAGGCCAGTGACGAGAAAGGTAGCCGGCGTGAGCGGACTTACAGGAAACCCCGTCGTCATCTGCCCCAGCAGCGCGGCTTGCGCAACGCTGGATGGCGGAAGTCCAAAGCCTTGAACGGCAGCGGCAAGCACTGGCAACACTCCGAAGTAAAAAGAATCAGGATCGAATAGCAAGCTGAGAGGCATCGCCACCAGTCCGAGCATGACGGGAATATGCGCTCCCAATCCGGCGGGAATGTGGGCTATCGATGCACGAGCCATGGCGGCGAGCATGCCTGTGCCTTTGAGAATGCCCGTGAACACTCCAGCCGAGCAGAGAATCGCGCACATCGACAAGGCGGCTTTGGCGTGACGATCCAGCGCGGCGGCTTGTTCGCGCACGGTCGTGAAGTTCATCAGCAGCGCGATCGTTGTACCGAGCATGAACGAGATTGCCGGCTCAACTTTGCCACTGATAACCAGGCCGAGTACTGTTACGGCGAGCATCAGATTTGCCAAGTAGCGGAGTCGTGAAGCAGGCCGGGTCTCGGCTCGCGACGCCGCCTCCAATCCGGGTGCAGAAGCAATCTCGGATACCGTCCGGCGGATGCGTTGCTTCTCCCTGTGACCGAGAAAGATGGCTACTGCAAAGACATAACCCAAGCCAATAATCTGAACCGGAATGAGCGGCTTGAAAAGTGCCAGCGGGCTGGTATGCAGTGCGCTGGCGGCGCGGAGCGTCGGCCCTGTCCAGGGCAGGAAATTCACACCGGCGGCCAGCGAGACGGCGCAGGCGAGTACCCTGCGATCCATGCCGAGTTCCTGATACAGCGGAAGCAGCGTCGGGATGGCAACTAAGAATACGACTGCACCCGATCCGTCGAGGTGAAGCAGCAAGGCAAGCAGGGCCGTACCAGGAACAATCAACATCGGATTCTTGCCTATGAATCGAAGAAGCACCCTGACAAACGGTTCAATCGTCCCCGCATCCGTCAGGACACCGAAGAAGAGAATGGCGAACAAGAACATCGCTACCACGGGCGCGATCGAAACCAGCCCTGCGAGAGCGAACTGGCCCGTCTTCAGACCGAAGCCCCCGGCCAGTGAAGCTGCGACCGGGAACAGAAAAAGAGCAATCAACGGCGAAACGCGGCGGCTCGCGATGGCCACAATCATGCCGAGTATGGTGATTAGACCCCAGATAGCCAGCATGCTCAGCGCTCGGTGATGCCGCCCTTTCGCAAATGAGGCGAGTATATTGACCACTGAGGCAATCTGTACATTGCATAAATGTGATGGCTATAATCTGGATCCGCGATGATCCACGAGCTTCGTCACATCCGTGCGTTCCTGAAGATTGCGGAAACGCGCAACTTTACCCGCGCCGCGAACGATCTCCATGTCTCCCAATCCGCGCTGACGGTGCAAATACAACAGCTCGAGGAAAGCCTGGGCATTCAACTCTTCGATAGAGGCAAACGCGGGGTAACACTCACGGCCGCGGGAAAAGATGTTTTTGGCCCTTTGCAACGGCTGTTCAATGATGCGCAGACCATCGTGGATCATGCACGCGAACTCAGCTCCGCATCCACCGGCTTTGTCACCATCGCTGCTCTCCCCACTGTCTGCGCGGGCGTGCTTCCGGAACTGGTGCGTAGTTTCATAGAGACTTATCCGGGGATTCGCGTGCAGATCACCGACGTGATCGCGGAGCGCGTTCGCGAAGCCGTTCTCAAACGTGAGGTAGATTTCGGCATCGGGACACAACATGGCCGAGTTGCCGAGCTTCGAGCGACTCCCCTGTTTCAGGACCGCCTGGTGCTTTTCGCTCCCAAGAGCCATCCGTTGTCAGCAAAGCCAAAGGTCGCGCTGCGCGAAGCCGCCGCTTTTGACCTGATTTTGCCGAGTCGCAGCAGCAGTGTTCGAGAAGCAGTGGAGGCCATAGCGCACCGCGAGCGACTCGTCCTCAATACGCGGTACGAAACGAATTTTATGCCGACCGCGCTCGCTTTCGTTCGAGCCGGCCTCGGAGTGGCAATTTTGCCTGAGTCCGCAGCCGGTTCCGAAACCGCTGAGTTCCTCAGGATTCCGCTGAACAACCGGTCTTCCACGCGCCAGATCGAGCTCCTCCAAAGAAAGGGCTCAACTCTTTCGCCGGCCGCCGAAAGCCTTGCACAACATCTCCTGCACAGCTTCCTTCTAAAGACGAGCGAGCGATCCAGCCGACAACGTAGAAGAGGCTGAAAGCGCCATCGGCTTATACGATTGATCTGTTCGGATCAATGAATTGTACACATACTCCCGCGCGCTGTTATATTCGCGTGCGTTGGACGAATAACGTCCGGAGGATGTAGATGGATTTGTTTAGGAAGGTCGCTTTAGCGGCGATTGCTGCTTTGGTTGTGCCGCAGATGTTTTCGCAGGCCGGAGTGGTCAGCACGGAATCAGGCAAGCTCGAAGGCGCAACCCAGGGTCAAGTGGAATCGTTCAAAGGCGTGCCCTTTGCCGCGCCTCCAGTTGGAGATCTGCGCTGGCGCGCTCCACAACCGGCCCAGGCCTGGTCTGATGTTCGGAAGGCCGACGCATATTCAGCGGACTGCATGCAGGTGCCCTTTCCGAGTGACGCGGCTCCATTGGGGACCAAGCCGGCCGAGGATTGTCTCTACCTGAACGTGTGGCGTCCCGCAGGAACTAAAGCTGACGCGAAATTACCCGTCATGTTCTGGATCTATGGCGGCGGATTTGTGAATGGCGGCAGTTCGCCGGCGGTGTATGACGGCAGCAAATTCGCCGAGAAGGGCATAGCGTTCGTCAGCGCCAACTATCGCCTCGGCCGCTTCGGCTTCTTTGCCTTTCCTGAACTGACCAAAGAGAATGCGGACGGCATGGTCGGCAATTACGGCTTCATGGACCAGATTGCTGCATTGAAGTGGGTGCAGAAGAACATCGGCGCGTTCGGTGGAGACTCCTCGAACGTCACCGTATTCGGAGAGTCTGCCGGTGGGTTCTCAGTGAGCATGTTGCTTACCACCCCGTTGAGTAAGGGTCTGTTTTCGAAAGCAATCATCGAGTCCGGCGGAGGCCGTACCAACCTGGGTGGTCAGCGTTATCTCAACACGGAGCTACCGAACGGACCTGCCTCGGCCGAATCTGTCGGAATCGAGTTCGCCCACAGCGTTGGCGTTGAAGGGACGGACAAAGACGCCCTGGAACAGTTGCGTCGTCTTTCCGCGGAAAAGGTGCTCGGCAATCTCAACATGGCAACCATGAGTCAGCCCGGCTACGCAGGTCCCATGATCGATGGGCACGTGGTGGTATCGGACCCTCAATCCGTGTACCTCTCCGGTGCAGGATGGCATGTGCCTATCATGATCGGCACAAACAGCCTGGATATTGGATTCGGCTTCGCTCCTGACAAAGCGGCACTGTTTGCGCCGTTTGGTGCCAATCGCGAGAAGGCGATGCAGGCCTACGATCCCTCTGGGAATGAAGATTTACGCGCTGTGCAATACCGGGTATCGATGGATCGCTTTATGACTGAACCAGCGCGTTTTGTCGCGAGCGTCTTCGCTTCAGAAGGCCTGCCTGCTTACGAGTACCGCTTTTCGTACGTCGCGAAAAGCATGCGTAGCAAGTGGCCTGGCGCTCCACATGCGACTGAGATTCCGTACGTCTTCGACACAGTTCAGGCGAAGTATGGAAACGAGCTTGCGCCCGAGGACGAGAAGATCGCTCAGGCGGTGCTCAATTATTGGGCGGCATTCGCTAAGACCGGTGACCCGAGCACTGGCAACACGCCCGCTTGGCCGAAATTCACACCGGCAACAGACATGATGATGAATTTCACGGAGAAGGGTCCAGTAGCCGGACCGGATCCGTGGAAAGCCAGGTTGGATGTGACGTCGGCATACGTATCGAGTTCCGCCCCTCCACCTGCGCCGAAACTTCCTTCGCGCCCCTAACCAGACTGTCGATCCTGAGACGGCTGCGCCTTGGCGCAGCCGTTCGTACTTGCAAGGCCGTCCCTCGGCAGCCCTGGGAAAGCGATAGCCACCTATGCCCTCAGCATTCGTAACAGGTGCGCGCGTCATAACTCCACTCATGGAACACCAGATCGGAGTTGCGCCGGAAGGACGCGGGTGCACCCTCGCTCCACACGATTGCGTAGATCCTATTCAGAGCTGCGACATAGCCGCAGGCGGCGAGATCAACACAGAGGCATTCTGAAAGTCTTACCTTCGTGTTGCAAAATCTGTGAGTTTCCTCCTGCCAGTACAATGCTTGTGCGACGGTTTGGTTGTCGAGATAGCTTAAGAGGAGATGGCCGTGCGTGTCTTTGTAGCTGGGGCGACCGGAGCGATTGGCGAACCCTTGATAGCGGAGTTGTTGAAGCAGGGACACTCCGTAGTGGGAATGACAACGAGCGAGGCGCGTGCAAAGGATTTGAAGAGCCAGGGCGCCGACGCTCTGATCGTGAACGCCTTCGATGCATCCGCGGTAGAGACCGCCTTGCGGAACTCGGAGGCGGAAGTAATCATCGATGAACTGACCTCGCTGCCGAAAGATCAGAGCGATATGGCGAAGTATGCAGCAGGCGATAGGAAGCTGAGGCTTGAGGGCGGAGGAAATCTGCTTCGTGCGGCGATTGCGAGCGGCGTCCAGCGCTATCTGCAACAATCGAGCGGCTTCTTTTTGAAGGCAGCGGAAGGGGCGCTGGCGGACGAATCGTCTCCCTTAGATGTGAACGCCAGCCCAGCTGTGGCTGCGAGCGCGCGAACTTATGCAGAACTGGAAGCCCGCCTCTTCAGCTCCGGTGCGATCGAGGCGGTGGCACTGCGATACGGTTTCTTTTATGGGCCGAAGACCTGGTACCATCCCGGCGAAGCGGCGGCAAACATGGCCATGCAGCGAAAGAGTCCCGTAGTAGGTAAGGGTGAAGGCAAATGGTCATTTGTGCATATCAACGACGCAGCGATCGCAACTGTGGCGGCGCTTACAGCCGAGCCTGGGGTCTACAACATCGTGGACGATGACCCTTCGGCGCAAGCGGTATGGCTACCCGCGTTTGCTAAGTTCGTGGGTGCTCCGGAGCCCCCGCACATGAACGAGGCAGAAGCAACCGCAATTGCCGGTGAAGACGCAGTGTATTACGCGACCAAACTGAGCGGGGCGTCGAATGCTAAGGCGAAGCAAATTCTCGGGTGGAAGCCACGGCGGTTGGAGTGGTTGGACAGGTAGGCCACTTGCAGCAAATGCTGGACTAGCTTGGATCGACTTGTAGATTTAAGCGCCGCGTGTTCTTTTGGCACAATTCCGGTGGGCTATAGCTATGGGATCACAAAGAGCACCTATAGTAGTTCACGATGAATCGATCCGGGAGATCGACTCAGTCATCTGTCCTCGCAGTGCCTTCGTTGAATCATGTTGGGTTCCTAATCCCCTACGCAGGAGGCCTCACTCTTTCTAAGAGCGGCGACACCGCCTATTCGGAAAAGCTCCTGCGGCTGCTCCCTCCGACTTAGGGATTTGCGCCATCTGCATCCATCGCGGCTTCCACAATCTCTCGGCTCAAAACGCCGCATTAGTCGTCCGGACGGCCAATCCGCGAGTCGTAATTCCCTGCCATTGCGGCATGATGGTTAACAACGTCGGATCTCCTGAGATGTTCGAGGCTGCGCTGGATAGCCTAATGTTGAAGGCCGAGTACACCGTACTGAAACCCTGGGTGCATCAGGGTCAGAACGTCGAACCAAGCCGTAGCGGGCTTAGCAGGAATGGGGAAGAACCATATGGAAATCTCTCTTAGCGGCAAGGTCGCAATCATCACGGGCGCCTCCTCCGGGATAGGACTTGCAGTAACAAAAACTTACCTGGAGTGCGGCGCAGCCGGTATCGTCGCAGTCTTCCGGCGAACGCAGGTGCCGGAGGAACTCCAAAGGCTCGGCGAGCGCTTTCCGGGAAGGCTCGCAATCGTACACGGCGATGTTGCCGACGAGAGCACGGCGATTGCGTTCACTGAGGAAGCCCTGCGGCGCTTCAATCGAATTGACATCCTGGTGAGCAACGCGGCCGTGAGTGTGGTGAAGGCACTTCATCTTCACACGCCCGAAGAGTGGGACGCGGTTATGAACTCCAACGTCAAGAGCCTCTATTGGGCCGCCCGGCACGTGGTGCCGGTGATGATCAAGCAGCACTCCGGACTCATTCTGGTCAGCGGATCGATCTCCGGTGAAATCGGCATTCCAACGCAAGGGGCCTATGCGCCGTCGAAGGGCGCACTGCATCAGATGACGCGGCAGATGGCCATTGAATATGCCCGGGATGGAATTCGCGTGAACACCATTGCGTGCGGCACCGTCGACACGCCCATCGTAGAGCGCTCCGCCCAGGCGTCTGGAAATCCGGACCATTACTGGTCCATGCTGCGCAACGCTCACCCCATCGGCAGGATCGCATCGGCGGAGGAAGTCGCCGCTTTTTACGCGTTCCTCGCAACCGATATCGCAAGCTTTTTTACAGGAGCTGTTCTGATGTTGGACGGTGGTTATACCGCTCAGTAGGAGCCATGATGAAAACGACACTCGCGGCACGATACGTCGGTCCCGGCCGCGTGAAGGTAGAAGAGGTCCTTATTCCCGATCTGGCTGAAGAGGAAGCTCTCATTGAAGTCGAAGCGTGCGGATTCTGCGGATCAGACATCAATATCATTGCTGGGACCCACCCACGGGCCAAGGCCCCGCTCACGCTGGGCCACGAGCTCGCAGGAACGATTGTCCAAATGAGGAGCTCCTCAACTGCACTGAGCGTCGGGGATAGGGTAGCGATATTTCCCCTCATCTCATGCGGAGTTTGTCATGCCTGCAAGCATGGAAACGCGCACGTGTGCCGCGACCTGAAGCTCTACGGCTTCGACGTGGATGGCGGCATGGCACAGTTCGCAAAGCTGCCGGTCACCTCACTCATGCGATTGCCGGCGCAGATGCCTCCGCGCGTGGGCGCGCTCATTGAGCCGCTCGCCGTGGCGGTTCACGGGGTCCAGCGATCTGACGTTCGCGGTGCGGCTCTCGCCGTAGTCCTTGGCGCGGGTCCGATCGGATTGCTTACCGCTCTGGTAGCGCAGGATCGCGGCATTCCCCACGTTTTCATCAGCGATGTGAATCCGGAACGGCGTGAGTTGGCAGAGTCGTTGGGCTTGCGAACGGTTGAGGCAGGAGACGCGCTGCGCCGCCTCGTCATGGCCGCATCCGCCGGAGAAGGCGCTGACATCGTGTATGAGTGCGCCGGACATCCCTCCTCCGCGCTCGAAATGTGCGCGCTGGTCCGGCCGCGTGGAACAATCGTCAACCTCGGCGTCTTCAAAACACCGATTGCTGTGGATATGCAGGCAGTCAATTTCAAGGAACTGCAGATCCTGGGTTCCAGAGTGTACGATCGCGCCGACTTTGAGCAGGCCATCGAGCTGGCCGCGCGCCTTCCGCTGGAGCGCATTGTCTCCCGTACCTACAGCCTTCAGGACGCGGGCACCGCATTTGAGAACTTCAAATCGGGCAAGATCTGCAAGGCTCTTATTCTTCCTTCAGGAGCCGTGGTATGAATCCGTTTCGCGTTGAAGGCAAGTTGGCGCTGGTGACAGGCGGTGCAAGCGGGATCGGTTATGGAGCAGCAAAGGCTCTGGCGGAATCCGGCGCTAACCTGGTTCTTGCGGGTCGGCGCGTCGCCGAACTCGAACGAGCCGCTGCCGCGCTCAAGCAACTAGGTGCCGTCGTCCACGTCTCGCCTATCGATTTGAAAGAAACCGCAGCTATCTCAAGGTGGTTTGACGATGTGTGTTCAAAGACCGGAGTGCCGGACATCCTTGTCAACGCAGCCGGAATGACGCGGCGCGGCCCGGCAGTAGATCTGACGTTGGATGACTGGTCCGCAGTGATGACCGTGAATGCGGAAGCCATCTTCGAGCTGAGCCGATGCTTTGCCCGACGGCGCATCTCAGACCGGCTGGGTGGCAACATCGTCAATGTGGCTTCGCTGATGACCTTCGCAGCGCGTCCGGGCACGTCTGTCTATGCCGCGTCAAAAGGCGCGGTGGGTCAACTCACCAAGGCCATGGCGGTGGAATGGGCCAGGTACGGAATCACCGTGAACGCCATTGCTCCAGGCTACATCGACACCGAGCTCACGCAACCGCTGGTCAGCGATCCCGAATTCAGTTCGTGGGTCGTAGGCCGCTGTCCACTGGGCAGATGGGGAACTCCGGAAGACATCGCCTGGCCGATTGTGTTTCTGTCCAGCGCTGCTTCGTCCTTCCTCACCGGCCAGGTGATTCCCGTGGACGGAGGATGGCTGGCTACGGTTTGAAAGTTCCGCCTCGATCTTCTTTCGCAGTGGATGAACCGGGAGCGTCCGTGCTCCTCAATATCGAGCAAATGTGTAAGGCTGTTCCATGACAAGGCAGATATGGAGAGAGCGACGAGCATGAACCGAAGGGAACTTCTCAAGAGTGTTGCAATGTCTGGAGCGGTCTTCGCGTTTGCCAAACACAATGTGTGGGCCAGTGAGACCGATGCCCAGATAGAGATTCTTCTCGAAGAGGGGAACGAAATCATCTCCCCGAATCTGTACGGTCAATTCACAGAACACATCGGCGGCGTCATCTACGACGGGATTTGGGTCGGAGAAGGATCGAAGATTCGGAATCAAAACGGCATCCGGGCAGATCTCATCGACGCCCTCCGGCGGATTTCTGTTCCGATCATCCGCTGGCCAGGCGGATGTTTCGCCGACAGTTACGATTGGAGGGATGGTGTGGGTGAAGTTGCCAAACGGCCCTCCCGCACCAACTTCTGGGAAGTGGACCCCGATGCCGTGCGTCTTCATGAAAAGGGCGATCAGGTTATCGAATCGAATCGCTTCGGCACGAATGAGTTCATGCGCCTGTGTTCGTTGACTGGCGCGCAGCCTTATGTCGCCGCCAACGTTCGCAGTTTATCCGCGCTTGATTTCGATCATTGGGTCGAATACTGCAACTCACCAGCCGGCAGCACTACGCTTGCCAGATTGCGCGAGGCGGCGGGTTTCGGCCAGCCATTCAAGGTGCGCTACTGGGGAGTTGGAAATGAAAGCTGGGGATGCGGTGGCAACTTCACACCGGAAGAATATGCGACCGAGTTTCGCCGCTTTACGAGCTGGGTGCCCAGCTATGGGCTCGATCTCCAATTCGTCGGATCAGGGCCCAACAATGACGATCTCGACTGGACCCACCGTTTCTTCGAACAGATATACTCGGGCTCCCACCCCTATCACACGTCCGGTTTGTACGGATGGTCCGTCCACTACTATGCTTCGAATCTCAGCCGCGGAAAAACGCAGGACTGGATCCTCAGTAAAGGCGACGCCCTCGCCTTCGACAAGGTCGACTGGTACGAACTGATGCGCGTCTCCAACGGTATCGAACAGATCGTTGAGGACCAGTGGTCCGTCATCGGGCAATATGAAACCGCGCACCACATCAAGCTGGTTGTCGATGAATATGGTCCGTGGTACCGCGAAGGCACCGAGGTGGATCCCACTCACATCTTCGGCCAGCAGGTCACCATTCGAGATGCGCTCGCCACTGCTCTTACGCTCGATATCTTCAACCGCCATGCCGACAAAGTTGGCATAGCCACAAACGCGCAGCTCGTCAACAACATCAACGCGGTGTTCCTCGCTCACGAAGACAAATTCGTGACCACGCCTAACTATCATGTGTTTTCCATGTACGCGGACCACGCCGGCGGACGGAATCTGAGGACGGAGTTCACCGCTCCCAGCGTGCGTTACACGCGCGATGGGCAGGCTGCCCAGTTCTGGGGTTTGAACGGGTCTGTCTCACAAAAGGGCAACAAGCTCACGCTCACCGTCGTGAATCCTGACCTGGAAAACTCCATCGAGACGCAGATCGCCCTGCGCGGCGGCCAGATCAAAGATGTCACCGGCACCCTGCTCACCGCGAGTGATATGCATGCCCACAACACATTTGACGCGCCGGACTCGGTCAAGCCCGCACCGCTGCCCGTCAGGATTTCAGATGGCGCGGCAATGGTGCGATTTCCCAACGGCTCCGTGTCCAAAGTGCAGATCACGCTTTGACGCCGTCGTGCCAACATCGGCTCTCACGCGGGCGCGGCAAGCAAAAACGGGTGTCCATCCGTTCGAATGGACACCTGTTGCTTTCTCCAGGGCTTCACGCCGATTTGTTCGCAGGCGTAGAACCGGTCCCGTTCATTTGGGAGTTGCCTTGGTAGCACCGGTGGAAACTCCGTCATCTACCAGCAGGATCTGACAGATAATTCTTCAGTCGGACAGACCTATGAGGCACATTGGTGAGGATGGACCGATCATACGATCGCTTTCCTTTCCAAACTGAATATCAGAACCTATAAATAAGAGGACTATGAATCGGCCAGGAACAATCTTGCGTGAATGGTGGAGTAGCTGTCACAGGTTCCTACCTGAAGCGTCATCACCGAAACTCTTGTGCATCTCTGCGTTCCGGGCGTGGTTCGCCGCTGCGATGATGGCGCTAGCAGTTGGCTATGCGCCGGGACAAGAGATCGACCTCAACGCCACGAGACCCACCATCGCAAACAGCGCGACTATTCAAAGCCCAGGAGTGGTGCAACTGGAGATCGGCTACGACGCCTATCCGCGGAACCCGCCCGGCAATCAGCAGGTAGTTGGTACCTCGCTCACGTATGCTCCCCTGCCAAGACTCCGGTTAGATTTCGGGTGGTCGACCTTTGACCACCAACAGGGGCAGGAGGGGAGCACGAACGGTGTTGGAACAATACAAATCGGCGGCAAAGTCGAACTGAGAAAAGAACAGTACTACCGCGCTGCGCCAGGCATTGCGATTCAGTACGAGGCCGAACTTCCCACAGCCTCGCGGACTGCCCTTCAAGGCTTTGGCCAACAGGCTATTCTGCTGCTCAACCACCATTACGGCAAGAACGGCAACATGGATTTTATCGTCAATGGCTCGGTGGTACAGTCAGACTGCCAAACGCAATCCGGCTGCACCTATGGAGGTCAACAATCGTTTGCAATCAGCTACCACCTCCAGAAGCGGACGCGCCTTTACGGGGAGATATTCGGTCAAAACAATTCGCAGTCGAATACCCCGCCCGGAACATACTTCTTTGGAGGCTTTTATCATAAATTTCATCGCTCTTTTGGAATCGACGGCGGATTGCGCGTCGGCCTCAGCAATCATTCAGCAGCCATCGGCACAACGATAGGAATTATCCTTGGCAAGCGCGTTCACGAATACTCGCCAAAGCAACCGAACACTCCTTGATTTACGTTCGGTGGGACCGTCGTACGGTGGCGGCACCGAGGTCAGGCGAGCGAGTGGGCGAAATTGTAACCGTTGCTGTACTTAAGAAGACGTGAACCACTAGGAGTTGGCAGTGAATCGGTGAACAGGCTGCTTAGTATTAGAGGCTCACAATCAGAGCACCCAGGCTGGGGATAGGCTTCTGAATGGAGGTGATGCCCTTTCCTCCAAGCGTATGCCCGGACCACTTGAGGGCGCGGCGGACGGAATAAGCAGTTGGAAGAAGGCAGGCGTTGTCGGTTCCTGACCAGTAGGATTCATAGAGGATGCCATTGATTGTTGAATCGACGAGGTTACAAACATCTCCTATTTCCTGGTTGCCGGTGACGGTCGAGGCGTCGGATTCAGGGTCAGTACAGGTCTCAGCGAGTTCGTGGCAAAAGGTAGAGGTTATCTGACCAATGGAAGAGTTGAAGAGGACAAAACCGACCCAGGCATGGTCAATGTCGAAGGGAAAGTCGTAGTCCGTTGCCACCAGATGCTTGCCGCGGATGCCACCGGGGCCGTACGTAGTACCGGGGGGCATGAACACCATGTAAATGATGCGACCGCCAGGATCATCGGACTCAGGGAATTTGTTGTCGTCAATGAGAGACCAGATCAGGTCTGTTATATCGCTGTCTTTGTAAGTGCCTGGCGGGGTAGGACTCGTAACTACGATGGCCCCTGCCAGATTGCAACGGCGGATACCGTATTGACGCAGACCCGACATCCAGGGGCCGCGCAAAATTGTCTGCACTTGGCCGAGGATTGCACCTGCTGAGGGATTGGTGGCGGACTGATTCCACGCACCACCCCAAAAGATAAGCTGAACGGGTAGGCCTGTTCCTATCGCACCACCACCATTCGAAACATTGATGGGGAGTGGAATGATAGGTGGGAAGAGAAGGTCGGCTGTAAGGACATTCTCTGTTTGGGCGCCGAGACCCGCAACGGGCGTATCGTCAACAATGCCTCCCGGGAATTTGCGCCCTTTCGCCTTACGCCGGATTTCTTTGCCGGGAGCAAGAGACACCTGAATGAGTCCCGCAGAGGGAAAAGCTGTTTTCTTTGCGGGACGAGATTTACCTGAATTACGCGACTTGGATGGCGGCCTCATGTGCGACTCCCATGTTGAGCAGATGATCCCTCACTGAAGGCATACGAGCATGGGCACAAGTCCCTTGCCGTCTTCCAAGCCACCGAGAGCTTTGCCAATGACCGTCCCAAAGGCGCGACTTGGATCCTGCGCTTTCATAGCGTGGCCCGCAGTAGGCGAGGAAGTGAGCATATCCCCGACCTCGATGTGCCCGTATTGCGCGTCAACCTTGCAATAGACTTTGCCGACGAGCGCGACAGGGAGACGGTTTTGCGCTGCCTGCTTGTCGAGTACGATGCCAGGCCTATACTTGCCCGCGCCGGAGACGACGCCCGCCACCTTCTTGTCGTACGCTGTACTGCTTTGCTCCAGGGTTCCTTCACAAGTAATGACAACTACGTCGCCCGCCTCAACATGTTCGGGATGACTAAAGTCGAAGTGTTCAGCGCAGTCAGCACCGGGCAGGAAGATGTCCCCCTCGACTTGCAGGTCACCGTTGACTTGGACTTTTCCGAAGAACTCTCCGGCATAGGGATAGGTCATAGCGGTAGAGCGAAGGCCACCGAAGGCGACAATTGCGGCGGAAGAGTTTCTGCTGGCGTACCCAAGAACACCGGGCCCAAGATCGCTCGCGCCGAACACTCCGGCTTTCGCACCCTCGCTTCCTACGGTGGTCTCCTGCAGGCGCGGATCTCCGTGAAACCCGGTTACGCCTGCATCCTTGTTGGCCTGGCCAAATACGCCGGGGCCACTTCCTTCACTGCGGCCAAGAACACCTGGACCTATGCCCTGAGAGGTGATGGCTAGACCGCTGACGCCAGCCGTCCAGGTGAACGAATTTGTTTCGCCATGTACGCCGTCGCCCTTCTCGCTGGTGCCCCAGACGCCCTGATCCTGGCCGTGACAGACGCCAACCACGCCCCGGCCGGATTTGGTTTCGCCCCAGACAGCGTCGCCGTGAGTATCGACAACACCGACGACGCCACGTCCCGATTTTGTAGCTCCCCAAACGCCGACACCATCGCCATCGCTCACGCCCACAACCCCGCGGCCGGACGTAGTCTCGCCCCAAACAGCATCACCCGCCGTGCGAACGACCCCGACCACTGCGCGGCCGGTTTTGGTATCTCCCCAAACCCCGGTGCCACCATCGCTGACACCGACAACCCCTCGGCCAGCAACAGGGTTTGATTCGCCCCAGACTCCATCGCCGCCTTTAGAGTTGTCGCCAGTTAGCCCATGAGTTCCTTTGACGTTGCTATTACCCGTGTATGGTGCAGACATGGATGCTACCTCCGATCACGTGAGTAGGATTGCGTTGAGAAGGAAGACCGAGGCCATGGGCCGCACACTGATGGTGGGGTTCTAGGGCCGCCAAGAGGGAAGTGAGATGTCGGGCCGGGATGAGAGAACCGAAGTGCCACTCACAATACAGGGTCGATAGCGATATGGATAGTAAAAAAATCCAAAATTGAGGGCTGCCCACAGCTACAACGAACTCCGATTGCGAAGCCCTGTTGGTTCGGCTCTACCCCGTCGTGATTGGCTCGTCCGAAATCCTCCAAGATCGGAAGCAAGAGGCTAGTAAGTGGCCCGGCCTCCGCTGAGGTCGAAGACGGCTCCTGTGGTAAACGAATTTTCCTCAGAGACCAGCCACGCTACCATCGCGCTGACTTCATCGACCTCAAGGAAGCGTCCCCGCGGGATCTTAGACAACATGAAATCGATATGCTGCTGTGTCAGCTGATCGAAGATGCGTGTGCGCGCTGCAGCGGGCGTGATGCAGTTAACGGCGATGTTATGGCTCGCCGTTTCTTTACCCAGCGACTTAGTCAGAGCGATAACTCCGGCTTTTGAGGCACTGTAAGCGGACGCGTTCGGATTCCCTTCCTTACCCGCGATGGAAGCAACGTTCACAATGCGTCCGTACCCCTGTCGAAGCATGTGGGGAACAATGGCATGACAGCAGAGGAATACGCTGACTAGGTTGATATCGATCACCTGCTTCCAAGTGTCGATGGGGTATTCCCAGGTTGTGTGGTTCGGTCCGGCTATGCCCGCATTCGCTATCAGGATGTGAATGGCGCCATGCTGCTTGAGAGTCGAGCCGGTGGCAGCCTCCACGCTGGAGGGATCTGCGACATCCACTGTCTCGATTGAGACAGTTCCCTCGGAGCCGAGCTGCTGACGCGCAGAGGAAAGCGCGTCGTTGTCACGATCCCACAAGGAGACGGATGCGCCTGACGCTAGCAGGCGGCGAGCTACCGCAAGACCTATCCCCTGCCCTGCGCCTGTGACAACGGCGTGCCTGTTGTTCAGATCGATTTGGTTCATTCATCCTCCTGCAGACGACTACCGTCACCCCGAAACTATGAGTGAAAACCAATCTCTGGTCGACGCCGACGACACTCACTTCTTTCGCTCTGTTCTTGGTCTTCGGGTTCTGGAGGCAGGTTGGTTTCCTACATCCTCAGGATAGCGTACGGCGATCTCACGAATTTCATGGCTAAATCCGATGAAGAGCTCTTCCCATCGCTTAGCTTGCGCAGGCGTGTAAGAGTAGAAACCCTTCGCGTTGGATACACCGCGAGCACCGGACTTGACTACCTTTCGCATCAGCGGAGGAACCTCGACGGCACAGTTGAGCTCCGGCAACAGGTCTTTCATCACAGCGGCATAAGGCGGAATTCCGGTGAGATCCATGAACCGGAACGGACCGGCAAAGGTGATCCAGTATCCGAGATCGTTGCGCAGAGAGCGATCCACATCGGCCACCGTCGCATAACCAGCCTCCACCAGGTAGAATGCCTCGCGAAGCATGGCGTACATGATCCGATTGGTAATAAATCCGCGAATGTCTTTGCGCAATAGCGAGGGTTCCTTTCCCCATCGCCGCGCGAACTCCATGGCACGAGCCGCACTGCTTCGCGATGTACGGTCGCCGCAGATCACCTCCATGAACCGCGTAATGTTTGCGGGTTCAGCCCAATGCAGGCCCAGCACTCGCTTCGGGTTTCGCGCATCCCGCTGCAAATCGGAGACAGGTATGGCGGAAGTGTTGGTCCCAATCAGCGTCTGTTTCCCAACTGCTTCCTCGATCTGCCCAATAACCTGCCGTTTGACCGCAATGTCTTCCACGGTCGACTCGATGACGATCTCTGCGCCAGCGAGATCAGCAAAGTCAGCTGAAACAGAAAATCGATTGATTAGGATCGAGGGATCTTCCCGAAACAGGCCCTTCGCGTGTGCGTCGTTCAGAAGGCGCATCAGCCGTTTGGGTGAGGACCGCAACTTTTCCGGATCGACCTCAATGCAGACGACGCGGTGACCTGCTCCCAGTAGACATGCCGCGATGCTGGTGCCCATCAGGCCCATGCCAACAACTCCCGCCAACCCCTCTGTTTCCGGGGAACGTGGCTTGCGGGACTTCCCTGATTGCACATTGTGACTTCTGGAGCTTAGGCCCATCTCTCCCCCCATAAGAACTAGCCCCGACTTCCAACGGACTGGACTCGACCCACGGAAAGATGGACGGCCTGTCCTAGAGCTTCTTTCATATGTCGCAGTGTCAGATCTATATCTGCAAGTGTATGGGCCGAGGAAATGGAGCATTGCTTAGGAGGCAAAGGGAAGACGTAGATCCCGCGGTCGACGAGCAATCCGCGAAAAGCGGCATCCAGTGCAAAGTCATGATTCGCGCCGAGGTCGTGCCAATCCCTGGGGCAATGGTCCATGAAATACCAGCAGAAGGCCGATCCCTGGCGCGCAACCACTCCAGAGATGCCGAGATCGGTGAAGATATCCTCTAAACCAGCCTGCATCTTTTGACCCAGGCTTTCGGTGTACCGGTACACTTCCCCACCATTCATCAGCAGGCGTTCAATCGTGGCAATCGCCGCGGCTGTGGGTACCGGATGGGCGTTATATGTTCCTGCAAGAAGTACTCGACGATTTGGCGACGGATCCACAAAGAGATCCATCATCTCTTTTCGCCCTGCCAGTGCTGCGATGGGATAGCCATTCGCAAGTGCCTTGCCGAAGACCACCAGATCCGGAGTTACATTTACCAGGCTGGCGTACCCACCAATCCCATGCCGAAATCCTGTCTTCACTTCATCGAATATCAGTACGAATCCGAACTGGTCAGCGAGAGCCCGCAGGCCACTCAGATAACCGGGCTCGGGTTTTACCACTCCGATGTTCTGCAGGATTGGCTCGGTAATGAGCGCTGCTATGGAGTATCGCTCGCATACGAAGCGAACCGAATCCAAATCGTTGAAGTTGACACTATGGATAAGCTTCTGATGCTCTGCGGGAATTCCCGCGCTGATTGGGTGGAACGGGTATTCGCCGGGCGAGACTCTCGGGCCCAGTTCAGCCAGGGGTGTCATCAGATTGCAGGCTACGTCGTTGTGCCAGCCATTGTAGCCACCTTGAATTCGGAGGATGTGGTCTCGCCCAGTGAACGCGCGAGCCAATCGGATCGCCTGATAAGTCGCTTCGCTACCGCTATTCAGCAGTTGCACAGACTCGGCGGATGACACATGGTCGCAAATCAATTGGGCGAGTTCGCCCTCGGCGCTTGTCGTGCCGGCTCCAAACAGACTCAACTCTTGTTCCAGAACCTGCCGCACTGCACGCGTTACGTGCGCATCGTTGTGCCCCAGAAAGTGCGGACCAAAGGCAACGTGGTAATCAAGATATTGATTCCCATCCACGTCCCATATCGAGGCCCCCGATCCCCTTGCAAACGCAATAACAGGTTCGGTCGCCCTGTTTACGGACACCACCCCACCCGGTATGTACCTCTTGTTGTTCTGTAGTAATTGCTCTGATTGCGCTCTATTCTTCATCATCTCTCCTGCTTCATCACCCTTTCAGCGCACACCAAGAGCGACCTCCCTTGCCTCTTTATGGCAGGGAAATCGCTCCGTTCTCTTCCTTGACTGGCCTGCTCATTCTTACTCAGCGAGGAGGCTACTCTTGCAGCTTACTTACGGTGTTAGTAGCAATAACTCCTCAACTCGTTTATGCATGACCTTCACATGAGGCGTGCAATCTACAACCGCCGCTGCATCCAAGCCGTAAGGCCCAGACGACTTCGGGTCACCGCGGTGCCTTGGAACCGCGACAATTGAGCGCAGCCGCAAGGACGAGGTGGTAGTTCGCGAATGCGGCCGATGAATCGCTGATCGGAATACCATGCCGGTGATCTGCATTCTTTGCAGGCCTCAAAAGTGCACCTTTACAGCCAGTTGCACATTTCTGGGCGAGCCGGCCTGGTAGGAAATCACACCCGCTGTGCTGCTGCCGATGACAGATCCCGGCGCACCCAAGTTGGTATGGTTAAAGGCATTGAAAAACTCACCCTTGATCTCGGCACCAACGCCTTCGTGAATTGCAAACCTCTTGATCAGGCCGATGTCCCAATTCTGCATGCCGGGCTGCCTCAAAATATTGCGGCCGGAGTTACCGAAGCGCGGCGTTCCGTTCGCAAAGTCCTGAGCGAGAGCGGTTGTGGTAAAGCAACTCGTGTTGAACCACTCATCCAGCTTTTTAGGCCCGGTCCCATTGCACACGCGATCGGGCCGAGGTGAAGGGGAACCGGTGTTGGAATAATCCTGCGTGGTTCGCACTGTGAAGGGCAGCCCACTCGAGGCACTAACGATAGCGCTCACCTGCCATCCACCGGCAAGCGCGTTCATCACTCTGCCATTACTTGCAAACGCCTGGCCTTTGCCGAAAGGTAACTCGTAGGTGGGGCTGGCTACGAACGTGTGCCGCGCATCGAAATCAGATGACGCGTAGTCGGCGGCGGGATCGTTGTAGTTTTGAATTGTGGACTGGTTATCAATGTTTCCACCCTCGTTATCCGTGCTTTTCGCAAAAGTGTAAGAGACCATGAGCGCCAATCCGTGCGAGGCCTTCTTATCAAGCTTTGCGTATACGGCTTGGTATTTGGCACTTCCTTCGTAATCGTCGAAAAGCATTGGTCCAAAATCCGGCCAAGGTCGGCGAGGCTGCAGATCACCGGCTCCGGGATGCGGTTGATTTCCGGTGTTGAACATATAGTCGAGGTGGAGCCCACGATTACCGATGTAAGCCACTTCTGATCCCCACTCTCGCGCAATCTGGTATTGGACACTCAAACTCCACTCGTAGGTTTCAGGAGTCTTGTAGAACGGCGAGGGCATCAACTGCGAAGTGATGCCGGTGAGCGACACAGACGGAGCGTTCAGGAAGGCGTTCTGCGTAGTTGTGGGCTGACCATTGGTGAGTGGCGGTGGAGCTCCAAACGCCGTCACGTAGTTCGGCGTCTGCGTGAATACCGGATTATTGTTTGCGAACGAGCCCATGCGGTTGGTATCCGGCAGATCCATGAAGATGCCTGCACCCGCGTGAACGACCAACCGGTCTGTCTGCAGCGGCTGCCATGAGAATCCGCCGCGCGGAGCGAAGTATCCCGCTCCCGGGCCGAAGCTTACCTGACGAACCTTGTTTCCTGTAAGCCCTTTCTCCCGCCTCATCCCGGAGGTCATCACCAGACACTGTCCTGTCGACGAGATGAAATAGGGATTGTTGCACAAAGCATCGTTGGCGGCGGCGGGCAATGCGGTCAACAAAAGCCCGTCACCTGGAGCATATGTCTTGGATAAAGGGAAAAACGTGGCAATCTGGTTATGCGTATCCATGGGCTGACGACGGTACTCCCAACGCAAACCATACTGCACAGTGAGGCGAGGCTTGATGCGAAAGCTATCCTGAGCAAACGCGCTGATCCAACGTCCTCCGACCAGGTTTGTCACGATTGCGTTTTTGGTGAACTCTCCTCCGGAAGGATAACCAAGCTCCATATCGGCGAGGTCCGCTACGGAACTCACCCCGGGGATCGCTCCGCCCAGCGAAGAGTACTGCCCGTTGAAGCTGAACAGCCCGTTGGCCTGCACAGGGTCAGTCACACCTTTGGTCTGCCAGAAATCGATGTCGGCTCCAAACGAAAGCGTGTGACGTCCTGCGACTTTGGTAAAGGTGTCTTGGTACTGTTCGATCGCATCGGGAGCGGTCACCGGAAAATATCCGGGAAAGCCGTCGCCCCATAGCGCAAAGTTGCTGAGCACCACATTCGGATACATGTTGAATTGCGGCAGCGGAGTTGTCAGCCCTGCGATGCCGAAACTCGCCAGCGTGCCCGGCGCACGGGGGCAACCCTGGCAGGCGTATGTCAGGTAATCCTTCTGATACCCGATTCGCACATCGTTGATGGCGGACGGTCCCAACACCCGCGTCCATCCGCCGACCAGGTTCTGACCTCTGAAGTGCTGAAAACCGTTGAACGAAGGGAGCGCGCCAGGAAACAGGATGTTGGAATTGCCCAGTAGATACCGCACGAAAACGCGGTCGGCGTCTGTCACGCTCGTGTCGACGCGTCCATCGTATTGATCGTTCTGCTGCTGCTGCGAAGTCTGATTGGTGTAGTTGACCACTCCCGTCGTGTTCGGGTCGGGAAAGAGCGCCAACACCTTTTGAGCAACTGGATCGAGGGTCCCGATGAGATTGCCCGAGATCGGCGTCCCAACGAGTACAGTCGTTTGTCCGGCCGACGGGTTCGCCGGATCCGCAGGACAGGTGTACAGGCTCTCTGTTTTCGGGTCGAATAACTGCCCTGTGTCATAGACGAGATTTGACGGCGCGGCAGCGCCACTGCTGCTGCACAGGTTTGCCTGCGTGCCAGTGAGGAACGAACTGAAGTCGCCCCCCTTTTGCTGGGCCGTTGGCACCACTGTTGACGACACCACCGCCTGCGTCAGGCGTAGACCCTCGTAGCTTCCGAAGTAGAAGAGTCTATCCTTCAAAATTGGGCCACCTACGGCACCGCCGAACTGATGCCGCGAAAGATCTGGACGGCTCAAAGCAAAATATCCGCTCGCGTCCAGGGAACTGTTGCGCGCGTATTCCCATCCCGACCCATGCACATGACCGGTGCCCGAGTTGGTAATCAAGTTCATCACCGAGCCGGAGGCAAGACCGAACGACGCGTCGTAGACATTATTTTGAATCTTGAACTCGTGGACCATTTCAGGAGGAGGGTCGAGCGCAAAGCTGCTGTTATTCAGCGCACGGGAGATCATGCCGTCGATCAGCAGCAGATTGCTTCCTGAGCCTCCGCCCGATCCGCTATAGCCGAAGTCATTGAAGCCCGATCCATTCGCCGCACCCGTAGCGAGCGAGCGCCCCGTAGTATTCACCGTGCCCGGCACCAACAGGGCCAAAGCTCCCACTTCGCGTAAGTTCAAAGGCATGTTCAGAATGGCTTGTTCTTCTACCACAGTTCCAAGGCTGGCACTAGACGTATCCACTAGCGCAGGCGTTGACTCCACGCGCACCGTCTGCTCTGATCCGCCGACCTTGAGTGCCACGTTCATGGTGATCTTCTGATCGACGTTCAACGAAACGTCCGCCAACTGGCTGGTAGAAAACCCCTCATGCGTGACCGTAATCAAGTAAGTACCGGCGGGCAGAGAGAGAAATTCATATTCTCCCGAAGCGTTAGCAACCGTCTTGGCAGCTACACCCGTACTGGCATTCGTCGCCGTGACGGTTGCTTGCGGAACGACTGCCTGCGAGACATCCGTCACCGTTCCGACGATGCTTCCTGTCGTGGTCTGGGCTGCCGCGAAGAACGGCAGCAAACCCGATAGCAACAAGAGACACGCAAGGCGACCTAAAGTAGCAGGACGCTTCGACATCACTTCTCTGGATGAGGGGGAATCTTCTGGGCAGGAGTGTCGGAGTCCAGAAGTACGATTCCTCATGATGAACCAAAACGGTTGAGCAAGAGATTTCATGCTTGTTTGATCTCCTCGTCTCGAAGGGGCCGAGAAATTCAACGTAGCGTAATCCCCGCCCCTCGTCGAGCATGTTCATCCATCGCGCGGGAAAAGCGTTCAGCCTACTGGACGAGTGTCAGGACTACAGCTGGGATTGCAGTTGTTCAGCCCAGGAAGGCAATACACATGGGCGTTCCAAGAGGTTGATATGCGCCGGTAAAGCTGAGGCGCCCAGTACGCGCGTCCACTCGGAAGGATGTGATCTGATCGCTTCTCTGGTTGCACGCATAGAGAAAGCGGCCGCGGGGTTCGATCGCGATATGGTTTGGATAATCGCCCTGTGTGGGAGTGTCGTCCAGATGTGCAAGATGTCCTGTGGGGCTTATGGCGAACGTTCCAATGGAATTGTGCAGACGATTTGCGGCATATAGGAATCGGCCGTTGCGCGATACAACGATCTCGGAACAAAAGTTCGTGCCGGTAAATCCTGAGGGCAGTGTAGACACGGTCTGCATAGCGGTCAGCGAACCGACCTGCGGATCGTAATGAAAGAAGATCAGGGTCGAAGCTTCTTCCTGAATGGAATAGAGCCAGCGGCCGTTGGGATGGAAGGCAAAGTGCCTGGGTCCGTCTCCAGCCGGAACCATAACGAAGGGAGTGGCGGCTGGTGTTAGTTGACCTGTTTCGCTATTCAGCCGATAGACGTAAATGCGATCCTGCCCGAGGTCCGTTTGCAGAACGAACCGGTTCTGAGGATCGCACTGGATCATATGGCAATGCGGCGCATCATGTCCGCTGATGGCAAAGCTCCCGGAAGGCGCATCCTTTGCATGGATTGGTCCGAGCTCTCCCTCGTCTCGATGGACCGCTATCGCTTCGGACAGGGATCCATCTGGCTGAATCTTGAAGGCCGCAATTGTGCCGCCGGCATAGTTCGCTACGAAGGCAAACTTGCCCGTGGCATCGATGCTCATGTGGGTCGGCTCAGCGCCTTGCGAACTCACGATGTTCAAATTTAGCAATTCACCTGAGCCGCCCTCGATAGCAAACGCGCTGACCGAACCGCTGTTGCCCTTATAGTTTGAAAGCTCGTTCACGGCGTACAGATACCTACGCGACGGATGCATACATATCCACGAAGGACTGGCTGTCTCCACTGCAAGGTTCAGCAGATTGAGCTTTCCCGTAGTGTCATCCATTTCGAAGAGGTAAATCCCCTTGCCGTTTGCGGCACCATCTACGGGCACGGTATCGGTGCCGACATACGCCAGCGTCCGCGTTCGCCGTCGAGAGCCGAAGGAGAGATCCGATACCGCGCACAGCGCCGCCACGCTCGCGAGCCCATTGAGAAAGACCCGCCGCGTGGGACCCGATTGCCTACAGCACATTTGACCTCCGTTGCACCGACCAGCAATTAGTGTGTTGGCATCCAGGACGGGTGAGGATCTTCGAGAACTTCATTCAGCTTTGGAAGAGGATCACCCTCATGCGTGCTGTCATTGAAGTGCCGTAGCTTTTCGTGGACGCCCCGCCAGTATTGGTACTCCGCCTCCCATCTGCCGAGCGCCGAGTTCATGCGATAGGGCGTATATTCCTGCAGCCACTCAGCCTGATAAGCCGGCTTGAGATCAGATATGCGATCCATAAGGTCGGTCACATAGGAATGATCGTAGTGGGTCACCTGCGACTCCCACTCGTTCCACCACCGTTCCGAATTCGGTCGCTTCGGCCCGAACTTATCCCAGATCGCCGACAGGTCAAGCGGCGTCTGAAACTTCTCGCCCGCATAGTCCAGGAGCTCACTGCCAATGAGCAGGCTATTTACCGTCTCCCGGTCGACACCCATACTCTGCGCGTGCAACAGAGCGGTCTCGGCCTGCTCAGCATGCATGCGCACCTGGTGCAGGTCTTCTCGATGCGCCGGTAACTTGGCATACCAGGTGGGAAAGAACGGGTCTTCCCACAAGCCGAACATCGACTGTTCGCCCAGTAGCTTTTTCACGTCGGTCTCGGCGGTCGTCATGTGAGTCAAGGCTGTCGCAATATCCCCTCGCACAGCGGCTGGGTACATCTGGCGAGCATAGTCGGCGAAGAAGTTCGCGCGATCCATAGGTGCGCTCTGCCAGGGAGCCGCCGCTCCATAGGCCATGCCCGGCAGCGACATGCGAAACAGTAACTGGGCATCGTCTGCCCAAATTGAATTCACCAGCCCCATGGCGCCCGACTGGCGACCCGCTGCAAGAAACGTATCGATGTTTTCAAACGATGTGTCGAAGTCGGGCACAATGTCGTCATAGCTAGTCACGCCCGGCTGCACTATGTGGGGAATATGATGCGCCTCCAGTGGTCCGAGCCATCGCTTGTAAGTCGGATCTTCAGAGGTGTAATACCACGCGACGGCAATCAGGCCCTTGGGAAGCTGCGGAATCACCTCAGGATACTTGACCATGATGTCGTCGTAGGCGATTACGGTCTTGCCGCGCTGCATGAACAGGTTTGCCACCGCAGAAAGCTGCTTCACAAACAGACCCGCCGGAGCCGCTGCCGCGCCGCTGTTATGGGTTGCCGCTTCAATTTGGAAGGTCTCGTCAAAGCCGATACTCACGAAGGGGCTTGGGAACAAGTCGGCGAACTGATTGACCCAATCCGTGAGCAACGCTGCCACCTTAGGATTGGAAGCCTCAAACTCCGTCCCATGAGACTGATCGGAGAGCGGCGAATATTCCTCAACACGGAACAGGTCATGCTGATGACCGTATAAGTCGAAGTTAGGAATCACGTCGATATGACGATCGCGCCCGTATGCAACAATGCGTCGCACCTCGTCCTTGGTCAAACGTCCACCCAAGGCCAGCAACGGATAACCCGTCAGTTCAATGCTGTCTTCGCTATAGATGTAGTACTGGTTTTCCTTCCAGCGCGCCAGAAATTCCAACTGCCGCTCAATTTCCTTTTCGGTGGGCATCGGACCGTGGCTTACATCGAGCATGGTGCCGCGAAAGGCCATCGATGGCCAGTCATGGATTTCGACTTCAGGCAGCGTCGCCGCCTGCCCATCTGCCTCGACCAACTGCCGCAGCGTTTGCGCGCCGTAGTAGATAGCAGCCGAGGAGTTCCCTTGGATCCTTACTACTTGCTGAGTTATCGATAATGTGTAAGCTTCGCGAGAAGCGGGGCCAGGCTTCTCGCCCGGTTTACCCAGCGGCTCATCGCTGCTTCCTTTTCGATCGAACGTGATTGGCAGTTCGCCATCCACGTTATTCCCGAAGGCGCCTATCGTAACTTCGTTCCCAGTTTTTTCCTGGATCCACGCTTGCAATTGCTCAGCGGTGAAGCGATCGGCAGGAATGGCCGACTCGGGCAGCATGATGCGCATCTGCCGCAGCTGTACCGTGCCGGTTCCGTAGCGCACCTGCTGCGGTCGCGGCAGTAACGGAGTATGCTCGCCCATTGCACAACGGCTGAATAAAACAATAAGCAGCACTAACATCCACTTTCTTACGGGCATTCGATTCTCCCTATAAGCAACAAGGTCTAACTGATCACAGTCGCTGAGTACAGATCCGTAGCGACATCGTCCTGTTACTAATCTTGTGTTTACGCAGGAAGTGTCTCGTGGGCGGGGTCAACAATCAAGGCAATCCACATCGGATCCGCGATTAGCGTTCATTCTGCTGTACGCCGTCGGCGGGAGAACACCAACTTCAACTGACCATGCCGCGGCCGGCCACTTTCCATTCGTCTAACACCTGCTCCCCAGAGACCACATACACCCGTTCTTGCAGATTGATGCTGGGGCAAACATGGTTCGGAACAACTCTGATCCGATCGCCGACTCGAATCCTATATTCGTCGGGAAGCAGAACGTGGCCGTGCTCCTCAGAAAGGTCGTCGAGAATCAGGTCGGGATGACTTTGCACGTGGCCGAAGTATTTACGTTCGCCCGAAAGAAGCTGGTCCGCCGATAACATCTTGCTTCCGGCATCAATGATGGCACGGTGTTGCACGCTCGTACTCACCACCGTCGCCAACACGGTCGCTGCGCAGTCGGCATAGGTGGCTGCTTCAGCATCGACAGTATTCCGGTCATTGAATACGTACGTTCCAGGCCGAATCTCGGTGACCCCGTGAAACCGATGGCTTTCGAATGCTGCAGGAGTATTGCCACCGCTCACGACGGGGTATGAAATTCCTGCGGCATCCAACAGGCTGTACAGGCGATCAAGCTGTCCATTCTCAACTTCGATATCCTTTTCCCGGATCTCCCGATTGCCCATGATGTGCCCAGGGTAAAACGAAACTCCTTCCCATCGCAGGTGAGGCAGATCAAGAATCCTCTCGGCTATCTCGGTAGATTCCTGCTCGAGCGGGAGACCGCAGCGGCCAAAACCCGTGTCGAACTCCAGGCGAACCCCAATCTCGACATTGGCCTCCGTTGCCACTCTGGATATTCCCTCTGCAATAGCAAGCGAGTCCATGGCGACCGCGATTCGAACGCGCTCCGCCAAGTTCGCCAGTCGGTGCCACTTCTTCTCTCCCCATAGCGGGTAGACAATCACGATGTCTTCCAACCCCGCGTCGGCCATCACCTCTGCTTCGGAGAGTTTGGCGACGGTAATTCCGCTTGCGCCATTCTCAACCTGCAGCTTTGCAATCTGCGGGATCTTGTGTGTCTTGGTGTGCGGGCGTAAGGCGAGATGGTGGCTGCGGCAGTAGTCGGCCATGGTGCGCAGATTACGATCCAGCACGGACGCCTCGATGAGCAGAGCCGGGGTCTCAATCTGGTCGATGTTCATATAGCTCGCCGGACTTCCGAGCGAAACACGGCGCCTTCGCTCACTAGGCACTTGCCGTTCCTCCACACCGAGTTGATTCCCGTGGGCGGCACGTCCGGTATTTCATACGTTCCATTCGTTTGGATGGTTTGCGGATCGAAAATGATGATGTCGGCGATGTAGCCGGGCGCGATCCTTCCGCGCTCGTTGAAATGGAAGAGCATCGCGGGCCTGTCAGTTGTTTTGTGAATGGCAGCTTCAAGACTCATCCATTTCCGTTCACGCACAAGGTCTCCAAGAAGCAGCGGAAAGGTCCCGTAAAGCCGCGGATGAGAGCGACCCCGCGTGTAGACTCCATCTGTAACGACGGTTGCAAGCGGATGAGTCAGGAGAGCACGAAGATTTTCTTCCGACTGGCAGTGCTCCACGATGGTGACTTCCGCCTCCTGCTCCAAAAGAATGTCCATCACGGTATCTTCCGGAGTGATTCGCCGTTCGCGCGCAATCTGTTCAATCGATCGGCCCACCAACAAGTGTTCGTTCCTGGCAGCGGCCGTGATAACCACACCACTCCAGCGTGCCTCCGGTTGAATACCTGGCCTGATCTTCTCCCGCTGGTCCGGGTCAGCGAGCCGAGCAAGAAGTTCAGCAGCCCCGCCATCGAGTGCCCACTGCGGTAGTACCTGCGTGAGTACGGTCGATCCAGCGAGCCATGGATAAGCATCAAACGATACGTCGATGCCCTGAGTGGATGCTTTCTCGATAGCGTCAATCGCCTCTTGCTGCATTGGCCAGTAATCTTCCCCGGCCGCTTGCAGATGCGAGATTTGAAGACGGCACGCTGAGACTTCCGCGATCTCAAGCTGTTCCGTCACGGCCTGCACCAGCCCAGCGGAGTAGCTCCGCATGTGAGTCGAGTAAACTCCACCCTTACGAGCAGTCACGCGCGCCAGAGCCGTTAATTCCTCCGCGGAGGCGGCCGAGCCCGGAGCATACATGAGTCCTGAGGAGAAGCCGATTGCTCCCGTCTCGAGAGACTCCTCCAGCAGGTCGCACATGGTTTCAAGTTCACGCCCCGTGAGCGCCCGACTTATGTTGCCCGCTACCTTAATGCGAAGGGAGCCGTGGCCCACAAGCGATGCCACCGTTGCAACGTCACAGTGCTGGGTGTCCCAGAGATAGTCAGAGGCCGATTTCCATTCCCACTGGTCATCGCCACAAAGGATGCCGTTTGCAAATTGCCGCAGCACCTGCGGATCCTCAGGAGCCGGATAAGCAGAGAATCCGCAGTTCCCCACCACCTCTGAAGTGACGCCCTGCAGCAACTTTTCAGTTCGATTCTGCAGTACCTGCAGGTCCGAATGGCTGTGACCATCAATCAAGCCGGGTGCAATTACGCTCCCGTTACAATCGATGACCATCGCGTCAGCCGCAGCGTTGGTGGATCGATCGGCGCCTCTGCGGCGCACCGATGCGATCCGGTCGTCTTCTAGGAAGACATCCCCTATAAACGCATCAGCTCCCGTTCCATCAACAATCAATCCGTCTCGAAGGATCGTCCGTTCCACCTGCATGAAAGAACACCCTCACAATACTGGTTCTGCTTGCCGTCCGTTCTACCTTCTGCAAGTGCCGAGCTTTTCAGTGCGCCACTGTGGCCGATCGTAGCCGCTGCACTAGGGTGAGAATCTTGCCGTTGAGAAATTCGATATGCGCGCGGTCGATCTCGGGCACAGTGAGTGTCGCATCCCGAACGTTTGCCGCCGGCAGTACCCCTCTGGCCACCAGCAATGCCTTCTCAGCGTGATGAAAAAATTCTAAGCTCTGCAAACTGTAAACGATTTGGGGCAGCAGACCTCCAAACACCTCATACGCGGCGTCCTTGTCCCCTGTGCGTCCAAACTGCCAGACCATCTGCAACATGTCTGAGACGCCAAGGCCGGGCATGACACCGCAGATTCCAGCATCCATCAATTCCAACATATAGGTGCCGCCCCAGCCGTCGATCACTCCCACGGCGCCTGCCGTTTCGTTCGCGATCGACTGCACTTTGGCGGACATCAATGGCTCTTCGAGTTTCAGATAACGGAAGTGCTGATGGCTGCGATGAAGCGTCTTTACAAAGTCCAGGCTCACAGTGGTGCCGGCAGGATTGAAGTCTTGGATCACCAGGGGAACACTGATGGCATCGAGAATACGACCGAAGTAACGGAGCAGATCGCGCTCCGGGAGGCTGAACAACCTCGGCACCGCCACTGAAATAGCCGCTGCTCCTGCCTTTTCAAATTCGCGTGCAGTTGCTGCCACGACAGCAGCCGAGACATGGTTCACCTGCGCGACGAGAGGAAGGCGGCCGTTTAGAACGCGAAGGGCTTCGTACACCAGGTCGCGCCGCTCGTTTTCCAACAGCTTGTAAAACTCGCTGGCATAGGCTGGGAGGCATACGCCACACACGCCGGCGGTGATCGCAAACTCGAGCAGCGGAGTTAAGCTCCCGAGATCGACATCGCCTTGAGACGTGAAAGGCGTGGGTATGATTGGAACGACTCCATCAATCACCAGGGCAGCCATCTCACTCCTCTGCTCGCATTTTTTGACGCTCCTCGTACACTGTCACCAGGAAGCAACTGACGAAAATAAGAAGGCCGCCTGCGAGTAGCGTCATGGTCAGGCTTTCCTTCAGCAAGACTGCGGAAAACAGCAAACCGAAGACCGGAAGCAAGTACACCGAGAGGGCTGCCTTCATCACCTCCACGGCCTGAATCACGGAGAAGTACAGCAGCATCGACAATCCCAGGCTGAACACCGCGATTAAGATGAGGCTCCACCACACTGACGGTGCCAGGTGGTTCAACTGCCGCCATCCACTCCTGTCTACAGCAATTTCGATCAGGATTAGTTCCAGGTCCGCGACGATGAAGGTCCACACCAGCACCTGGGGCGGCGAGAGGTGCGTGAGGGCCCGGCGGCTGTACGAGTTGTTAAAAGCGCTTCCGGCGCAACTGGCAAGCACCAGTAGGTTCCCCGCCAGGTACTCGAGTTGGAAGAGATGCGCATCCTTGATGTCTCGGGAAGAGATCATGCACACGCCGATGATCGCGATCGCGAAGGACAGCCATCGCAGCCTGGTCATCTTCTCCTGAAGAAAAATAGACGCGCTCAGGGCGGTGAGGACCGGCACGGTGAGGGAGAGGACACTCGCATTGGACGCAAGCGTTCTTTCCACTCCCATGACCACACAGAGTTGTGCAGGTAAGACTCCCAGCGTTCCGAGCAAAACTACATCGCGCAGGGTGCTTCGATTCCCTGCGCGAAATATGTCGAGGCTCAATCCGGCAAAAGGAAGAACGAGTAGCGTTGCAATCGCCAGCGGTACAAGCGTGACAAGTACAGCGCCCAATTCTCGTGTAGCGATTCTTGCACCGGCAAATTGGAAGGCCCACATCGCGTTGACAGCAATCAGAGCTGCGAAGGCAACAATCGGACTTCGTCCGACGATGCCTCGAGAGGTTCCCGACGCGGTGTGGCCGTCAGTCGATTGGGTAGCTGCACTGTCCATCTGGCTGCGATGCTACGATTGGGCGCAATGGCACGTCAATGCTTAGAGCCAACATGAAGACCACGCGTCCAGTAGGCTGAACACATTCTAAAGATCTGCTATTTGCAGCTTTGCGGCCCGTGATTGCGAGATCGCGCTGGGCACGATTGCAGGATAAGACATGGTCGCAGACGCGTGTCCGTCAGCCCGTCTAATATACCCAGGGATCTTCCTGACTTGGAATCACTGCGTCAAGCGGATCATGACCACTCCGCCCTTGGGCACTGTAACCGTGTAGGAATCGCGTAAAACCCCAAGGTCTTTATGCGCCCACAGATCCCGCGCGTGAACAGGACCTGTAAAGCCAAAATCCTTGAGCCTCACGGTTAACGGTTCTGCTTCGTCATCGGTCACGTAGTTGAAAAGCGCGACTGCTTTAGCCCCGTCGTGCAAAGGTTTTACCCAGACTTGCGGCGGTCCGACACGGTGCCCCTGAACTCCCAGCGCATCCTGGTCGACGGCGATCACCTCTTTGTTCAGCAGAATACTTTTGGTCGTCCCATCCATCTTGGACAGATCATTGCCTGCGAGCAACGGGGCGGCGAGCATCGCCCAGAGACTCATCTGCGTGCGGTACTGATCCACATTCATGCCACCGTTGCCTATCTCCAGCATGTCTGGATCATTCCAATGTCCCGTCCCCGCATATTTTTCCAAACCCGCTTGCGAAAATCCGATCAGGGCCATGCTGCGATAGTTATCGCGAATGTCATCGGTTGTGCGCCACAGATTCGCACCTACAGAGGGTGCCCACTCCCACACAGAGTCCACTCCGTATTGGCAGAGGCTGTACACAATGGGCCGATGAGTGTGAACCAAGGCCTGATGCATCTTCAGGTAAGCGGCCTTCATCAGAGCATTCGCCGTCTGGGCATTCTGATGAGGATCATGCTGCTTCATAATGTCCATGTAACTGCAAAGATCGTATTTTAAATAGTCCACTCCCCATTGCGCGTAGGTATTGGCGTCTTGTTCTTCATGGCCAAAACTGCCTTCATAGCCGCCGCAGGTCTTCGGCCCGGGTGAAGAATAGATTCCCAGCTTCAATCCTTTGGAATGCACATAATCAGCAAGCGATTTCATGTTGGGAAACTTGGAGTTGGCCCGGATCTTTCCCTGGGCATCGCGCTCACCCTGCCATCCATCGTCGATATTGATATACACGTATCCTGCATCCCTCATGCCGTTTGCCACCATTGCATCTGCGGCCGCGCGCACATCGGCCTCGGTGACCTTCTCGGCAAAGTGATTCCAGCTGTTCCAGCCCATTGGAGGAGTTTCCGCGATGCCACGCGAACCTTGTTCCTCAGACCATGCCGGAGATATGAAACAGATTGCGGCCAATAGCAGTGACAGAACAGCGCGGATTCGGTAGAACACAATGGACATAATCGATTTCCCAACTAAAAGCCGTGTCAAACAGTGTTGAAGAGTCGGCTCTGCTGCGGTGACGTACTGGCAGGGACTACCTCAAACGGCAGCTTAGCTCTGTGCCGATGGAACCCGGGCGACAGCATCGATCTCAACCTTCAACCCTCCCCACAGCACCGCCTGGACGGTGGTGCGGGCAGGTGGGATGCCAGGAAAAAATTTTGAATACGCCCCATTGAATTCATCAAAGTCTTCGATGCTCGCCAAGTAGCAGGTGCACTTGACGATGTCCTCGAACGTGCAGCCGGCTTCGCTGAGAATTTTCCCGATGGACACAAGCGTGCGAGTGGTTTCTTCTCCAGTCGTTCCGCCGATCACTGCACCCGTTTGCAAGTCCTGGGATGCATGACCGCTCACGTAGAGCCAACCATCGCAGGCCAGTCCAGCAGAATAGGTACCCGTACTCGCAGTCTTGTCGGGATGCTTCACTGCTTGTCTCATAATCACTCCTAAAGTGCTTTTAACTAAGGCCTATTTGCCAGAGGTATCGATTACGCTCTCATCCACAAATCGCAGTATCAACTTTTCGCCTACCTCGGCACTCCAGAAGCACGCAATCAAGTGGGTGCCTGGGCACATTTCCTTAGTTTCACAGGCAGCGAAGCGTTGGCGAGTTGAGCGTCAAATTCGGCTCGGCATCCGCTCTCCATTTGATCTTCTTTTGATCAAGTATTGAGACTAGTTGCTGGTTGTGTTTAGGTCGTTATCGCTGGGCAGGTTGTCACCGGCATGAAGCTCAGCAGAGTGAGAGAGATACTACCGCAAAAAGCTTGGTGGAACACTTCATCTGGTTGCTCCAGGGAATGGGTGAATACGGTCGAAGTTTGTCCCCGGATGACAGCTATGTCAATCCAATCACGCGCGCAGCCGCCATTCTCGTCCAATACTCTGGACGGCAAGGAGACTGGGGCAGTTTGGCAAGGTGGTTTAACAAGCCACATGCCATTCGGTGTGAACGAGCTAGAAGCAAACCCTGCAAGGTACAAGTGTTGGCAAGCGGGCTTGCCGGTCAATGTCCGTCTTTGCTGGGTCGCGACGGCTGGTATGATTAGTTCTCGTCCAGTCATCTGAACACCGCGAGGAACCTTAGAGATGTCGAGTGAGTATGCTGTACCCTCCGTCAGTCGCGCGATGAGAATCTTAGAATTGGTAGCGGAATCACAAAGGGGCCTCACTCTCTCAGAGATAACCAGGCGATTGGGACTTCCAAAAAGCTCGACGCACGTGTTGCTCAGGACCCTGGAAGGAAGCGGGTACCTGAAGAGCAGCAAGGTGACGGGCAAGTTTTGTTTTGGGCTCAAGATGGTCAGTCTGAGTAAAACCGCTCTCGAAAATCTCGACCTTCGGGAGCAAGCCAGGCCATTTCTGCAGGATCTGATGGTGCGATCCGGATTGACGGTGCACCTGGCTATCCTGGAAGGCGCCGAAGCCGTCATCATCGAGAAAGTCGAGGCACCCGGTATGCTGCGTCTGGCGACGTGGGTAGGACGGCGGCTAGATGCAAATAGCTCGGGCGTAGGAAAGGCTCTCTTGGCCTTTGCCGGAGAAGAGATCGCCGACCAACGCTTCACGGGACGGCCGTTGGCGCGGAACAACAAGAATACAATCTCCTCTCCGGAGAGGCTTGCCCGTGAGTTGAAGAAGGTGCGAGAGCGGGGATACTCGTTCGAGGATGAAGAAGGCGAGATCGGCTTTCGGTGTGTCGGGGCTCCAATCTGTGACTCCGGTGATCGAGCCGTTGCCGCGATCAGCATCGCTGGAACCACTTCACAAATTTCTAACGAGCGGCTGACAAAACTGGCATCCATGGTGAAGACGACGGCCAAGCAAATCTCTGCGCAACTGGGCAGTAGTTCGAATTTTACGAGCCGTGCTGAAAGCCAGCAACCTGCGCACGAGCCGCGTTAATAAGAAAGCTGCCGGCCTCTCGCTTGTCCGGCGGCAGCGTCCTGAGAGACCAATTCTGAGACTGTCCGATAAGTTGGACAGAATCGACCTTTTACTGCACGCCCTCCATTGACGCCGTACCGTTCAAGAGTCGGCGCTTAGGTTACCCGAAATGCTCACGGAATTGGAGCCACTTGGGATTCGGCCAAGCGCCGTTGGATAGGTTGTGCGGCATAGTTGAGCAAATTTCGTAACAGCCGTTCTGCCGTAGGGTTCGTGCCAAGGTTCTGGCGAATTTTCAAGCTGTTGAGGATAACTCGTCCGGCTCCGAACTGGTATGCCGCAATCTGAAGATCGGAACGGTAATCGTCCTGGCCCCCGCTGGTCTGAATTGCCCCGGCGATCGCCTCTACACTGGGGTCCAGACCGCGAACGACGATTGGACTGATGATGTCGCGGTAGAGGGTGTAGTCAAGAATTCCCCCAGACGGCAGTCCTTCAAACACCGCGTGCTCCTTTGCCCATGGATCCGCACGAAAATATGCATTGGGAGTGCGCGCGAGTTGGGGACGATCTTTAGAAGCGAGCGGAAGCCAGTGCAGAGTCGTGGGCTTTCCGCTGAATGGTTCATCGAGCAAGGTCTCCGGAGTGAGAAACACCACCGAAGATCCCCTCGCAATCCGCTCTTCGAGAGCCGAAAATGCTTGCACTGTATCTGCGGCTGGCGGTCTCCCCGACGCGAGAATTACCTCGTGTTCCGTCTGAACTTGCGGAGCCGATTCGCGGAAGGAAAGCTTGCGGCTCCGAAGCCAATCCGCCAACTTCGGATCGTCGCCCCACGAAACTATGCTGGTCGCGACCTTCAGCATACCAGCTAGATCGTCCACATAGAATTCCGCTTCTCCACCCCTGGCCGCAGCCCCATACTCGAAAGTTGCAAGGAACCTGTAGCGACCCGGGGGGCCAGTTATGACAAGGTCCCGAGAAAAGACAGGGCGGGAAAACGGAACCTCACGGCCGTTCGATTTCGGAATCTCTACTTGGATTGTTACGTCTAGCGGGCGAGCTCTTTGGGGTCCGGCAACTTGAATGCGGGCAGGGTAAGTACCAGGAGCCAAGGCATCGTGGTTCACCAGGAATGCATCCAGATGCACTTTCGTTCCGCTGTATACATTCGCTTCATTTACGAACAGGCACCAGCGAACCGGTGTGGCCATATCATTGAAGGCCTCAGCCATGCCGGGCTTGAGATCACGGAAGTAGCTTGTGATTCCGCAGCCATGAAACCAGGCATCGACGATCTGAGTGGAGCTAAAGTCGCCGATCAGTGCGGGGTTCGCTTGCCATGCGTTGTAGTCTTCCAGCGCAAGTTTGGCCTGGATGCGCTGACTCTCAGCGAAGTAGTCTTCTGGTCGCGGCCAGCATTCGTCTAGTTTCCACGCTATCCAGTCAGCCTGGAACTTTTGCATCTTTTCCCGGTAGAGTGCTGCGTCAGCTGCGTTCTCTTTTCCAAGCTGTTCGAAGTGGCGCAAGAAACGTGGATAGTCCTGCGCTCCGCAGATACCGAACTCCGAGAGAAGCACCGGATGCCAACTCTCCGCCGGATTAACTTGCTCTTTGCTTAGAGGCAGCGCGGCATTACCACTGAACGCGAAATCACCCGATGGATTACGCATCTCGAGTAGATCTTCAGCCGAGTGCGGAGAAGCAGGATAAGCGTGCACGTCGCGTAGCCCGGTCGATTCCCACACATGCGAGCCCGGGTTGCTGAGACTTCCAACTTTGGGGTCATTGTCAAAGCGCCCGCTGCCAAGCAGCATCACTCGAGTTTCATCTAGATCACGCAGGCGGGGCAGTGTGGTAATAGCATGACGAAACAACCGTCCGTCTTTCACTTCATTCAGCAGTGACCACATCACGATGGCCGGATGGTTGCGATCACGTCGCACTACTCCAGCAATGCTCCGATCCCAACGTTCTTCCAGCGCCGGCGATTCAGCCATTTCGCGGGCGCCAAAATGTTCCTCGTAGACCAACAAACCGATCTCATCGAATAGATCCAATTGGCGCGGCAAAGCCGCTCCGCATGTGATCCGAACCGCGTTGAAACCCATCGCCTTCATGTTGAGTACGTCACGACGCAACAATTCTTCGTCATACGGTGTGGTCTGAGAAATTGGGTATTGCAACACCGTATAGAGCGCACCATGCAGGCGAATTCGCCTTCCATTCAGGCGGAAATAGCCATCTTCAAAACGGAAATCTCGGAAGCCGCACCGGATCGACTTCTCGTCGATCCCATTATTTTCATCCGCCTGGACTCGACCGGTTACACGATACAGAAACGGGTCATTTAGCTCCCATGAGCGGTGCTCCGGAACTTTCATGACAAGATTGACCTCATTGCCGCCGTTCCGAAAAGGCTGCTCCGAAGAAACGGAGGTTACAGTGTCCCCTCCCCTCGCCGGCGCGCACTGGATAGTGATGGAGCCGCGCACTGGCTTGTCCCCAGCATTTCGTACGTTCGCCCGTATGAGAATTTCCCCGTTCTTCCAATTAGGAGCCGCATAAAGGTCCTCAATACGAACGACGGGCGCCAGGATCAATTCGACTGAACCAGTAATGCCGCCAGTGTTGTAAGCATTGTCGCGCGGGACGGGATAATCGCGGCGACCGACCGGCACTTCCTCCAACCGAATTCCATCGATCAGATCGTGAGTCGGATTGAGCACTCTCACGGCGATCGTATTTGTCTCACCGGGTCTAGTCGCGGCGGTAGCGTCCAATACGAATGGTTCTTCCCCTCCCTCATGCGCTCCGAGCCGGATCCCGTTGACCCAAACCTCACCTAGATAATCAACCGCGTGGAAACGGAGTAAGTATCGCCCGTCAGACAGGAGATGAGTGGGAACGATGAATTGACGCCAATACCAGGCAACGCCATGATAGTCGGGAAAGGAATCCTGGATTACCCAAGGTACCTGAGCCGAAACTGCTCCGTCCGGTGGGACCTTTGTCCAACCTCGATCGTGGCCGTTATTAGCAGGATCGACCGCGAGGAGCCAATTACTTCCGTCAAGAGAAATGATCCTGGAATATAAGTGGCTGCTGGCTGCTGACGCGTCTGATTTCACCGCTGGAAGCGCGGCTGAGCAACCGGCGGAGATGATGAACTGCCTTCTATTCAGAGCCATGCGGTAACCAAGTCGTGACTACACTTCCTCGACGATGTTCAGAACAAACGCAGCCCTGCTCGACTGCTCATTCGCAAGCGTTGATCTCTCCAAGCTTCGCTGCAAGTAATAACCCCAAAATCGGAACAGAGTGGCTTCGGTGCGATATTGAGACTTGGCACTTACGACTAAGGAAAGTCGGCTCGACAATGAACACCCCGCAGGGCGGGGATGAACAATGAGATCAAGGAACACTCTTTTATCGGAAGCGCGCTTCGAAGCACTGTAAAGATCTTTTTCAACGCTAAATACTTACACACTCACCCACCGTGCGCTGTCACGATAGTTCCGTGTATTGAACAGCTCTCAGTCGTGTGCGTGCCGATTACCAAGGGTAATGCTCAATATCCTCTTCAGGCGTGTCCTTCCGCATGGGCGACTTCAGTTCAGCCGTGCTTACCAACCTATTTACGATTCGGGCTATGCGCAACGCAGATGGTGCCGGTAGACTCACTCTCCAGGCAACATGATCCCCGCAAACTGATCGAGAAATCGAAGTCCTGCGACGAGTCGCGACCGGACACTCGAACACGATCAGCGCCATGCAACTTACCGTGTCCGAGATGACGATCAAGGCACAGATGAAGAGTATTCCCTCCACACGCAGCGAATGATCGCAGCCATGCGGGCACCATCGCCACGAAACGCGGTCTTATCGACGGGCAGTGAGGCATCAGCCAACACACCAGGTAGATATCTCCAGCATTCCGGGTGAAAACACCCACCAGACTCGACCTACCTTGCAGTTATAATTCAGGCTGCATCGAGGACCCCTTCATGCCGCCCGCTTTGACGTTGGAGATTTTGCGACAGGCCATTGAACAACTCCGCCCGGAGTTGCCCGCTTTGTTAGGCGACAAGTACCCGGCGTTTGAGACGCAATTAAATTCTGGCCTGGCGTCGGGTAACCGCAATCGCCTTCTTGACCTCTTTCGGCAGTACGGAACCGCTCATCAGCGTCTCCTACAGTACCTACCCAGCCGCGCAGAAGATCGCACCAAGGGCCTCTTTGGCGACGTGAATGTTCCGCTACCCTATCTCCATTATGTATGTCCAGTCGGACCTCACCTATTGCGGCTGAAGCAGGTCGAAGAGCAAGATGCCGCAGGACGCCCCCTGTGCCCGGTCCACCATGTCCCGATGACGCGTATGGGGCCCAAGGCGTTACGCGCGGCAGTGGAAACTTTTCGGCCTCAGCTGCCGCAATTGATCGGTCCGGAGTATCAGGATTTTGTCGCGAAATTCAAGATCAGCCTGACAGATCCCGGCGAAGACGCAGCCTGGGAACTACTGGCCCAGCATGATGCCTTATATCAGCGCCTATTACAGACCGCGACTTCGGGATAGAAGCAATGCTGGGAACGTTCCTTGAAAAACTGAATACGCTGTTTGACCGACGCCTGGTGATCGCGTACTGGTGCCCGATCTTCGTCGTCGCAGGACTCACAGGAGCTCTGATCAGTGCCGTCACGGGCCCATCCATTGGGCTGGACTGGTGGAGTAAGCGCGGCGCAACAACCCAGGTCGTCCTGGGATTCGGCACACTATTGGCCATCACGGTCATGGCGTACATTCTGGAAGCGCTGACCACGCCCATTGTTAGGTTTTTCGAGGGTTACTGGGCCGAGAGCAAACTGTATAGGTGGGCGTGCACCAAGCAAAAGGCGCGTCGAGATAGGCTGTCTGATTCGGCGCGATACCAACGCTATCCGGTGAACTCACAGTTAGTGAAGCCAACCAGGCTAGGAAATGTGCTGGTGGCGGCCGAGGAGTATCCTCACCAACTCTACCAGTTGGACGCAGTGCTTTGGTGGCCTCGCCTGGCAGCGCTGTTGCCTGAGACGCTTCGCACGCAAATCGACGCGGCCCTCACGCCGATGCTGGCCATGCTGAATCTGAGCATGATGTTGATGGTGCTCACGGTCGGGACAGTGGCAACCCTGATAGTGGTACATCGCTGGTGGTGGCAGCTCAGCTGTGTGCTGATAGTGCAGTTGATTCTTGCCAGGCTTTGTTATCTGGCAGCCAGCATCCAGGCAGAGGATTACGGAGCAACGGTGAGAGTGGCGTTCGATCTTCACCGCTTTGACCTGCTCAAGCAGATGCACATTCCGTTGCCACAGAGCTTGTTCAATGAACGATTGCTTTGGGAGATGCTCAATCGTTGGGTATTCTCCTATGCGCCACCTTGGCAGATCGGTCCAGTTTCAGATGCGCCCCAGCCTCAGGATCCTTTCTTCAACGACACACATACCACGCCCGCAAGACCTGCACAGGCACAAGAGTTCATTGTGACATTGCGAAGAGACTCCCAGTCTCCCAGTAAGTAAGAGCGTCTTATAAGTAGGTTGACTGCGATTCACGCAATGTGTCACCCTGCGGCACCTGAGGAGGCTTGGCTATGCGCCTGGTGGATAGATTCAGAGAAGGTTTAGCCATTGGACAGCTCGGACGCGGTACTGCTTCTCTGAAGAAATTTATGGCGACCGGTCAGGCCCGCTCTATGGAGGAAGCAGTTAAATGTCTCAAGAAGGCGGTGGCGGGCTGCCCAACCAATTCCAAGACGCGATCTGCTTGCCTCACAGCTTTGGGAGCCGCACTTCGCGAGCAATATAACCGCAGCGGAAATGTGGAGAACCAGGAAGGCGCCATCGAGGCATGGGAAGAGGCGCTGCGCCTAACACATCCCGATTCTCCTGATCGGCCGGGCGCGCTTAGTAATGTCGCCATCGGGCTGTTTGACCGGTATGCCAGGTTGGGACAATTAGCTGATTTAGATAAGGCGATTGCATGCTACGACGAGGCATTGAATGCTCTTCCGGCCGCATCTGGCGTGCGAATAGACATTCTGAACAATTTGGGCACTGCGTTGCGTGTTCGCTATGGATACGACGGCGACGTGGCATATCTCGACCGAGCGAAACAGGCGCATGAGGAAGCGGTGCGGCTAAGCCCTCCCAAATCAAGTAACTTGCATCTATATCTCAACAGTCTTGGCGACGATTTACGTGCCAGTTATAACCGAGGCGGAGATCTGGGAGAGCTGGACCGTGCGGTGCAATCGTACGGGAGCGCCTCGCAGCTATGTTCGCAGGCTGCACCCATTCGACCTATGTATCTGAGTAACTGGGGCACGGCTTTGCGTCTTCGGTACTTAGCCACAGGAGGCGAGGCCGACCTGGCCCAGTCCATTACAGCTTTGACTCAGGCCGTCGAGGAGAGCCCCGCAAGCGCACCCAATCTGCCGACTTACCTGAGTAACCTGGGCGCGGGGATGATTGCTCGATTCTCCCGCTACGGGAGAGTCGCCGACCTGGATCGGGCGGTTGAGGTGAACGAAGAGGCGGTGAGACTCAGCCCGCCGGGAGCGCCGGAAGCGGCCGGACGACGCTCTGCGTTAGCGTTGGCACTGAACCAACGGTACACGAACAGAGGAGATTCGGCCGATCTGGAGCGCTCCATTCAGTTGCACCAGGAAGCGTTGAAGGTTATGCCTCGGGGCGGCCCGGATAGCCTTTTCAGCTTGAACAATCTGGGAGCCGCGTTCCGTTCCCGCTATGAATCGAGCGGCGACTTGGCCGATTTGCAGCGGGCGATCGACACCTACGAGTCGGCGAAAGAGCAGTTGTTGCCGGGCGCATCGGTCTCATCCGCCTGCTTGGCTAACCTGGGAGCCGCTCTTCGCATTCGGTATGAACGGCTGGATGATCCCAATGACTTGAACTCAGCGCTTCAGGCTTACAACGATGCCCTGAAATACCTGCCCGACGGGTCGCCTGAACTGCCTTCCTATCTCAACGATCTTGCGAATGGCTGGAATGCTCGTTATCGATACACGGGCAATGTCGATGATTTGAATGCGGTGGTCACCGTCTCCGCCTCGGCCGTACACCAATGCGCACACGAAGATGCTGTTTACCCCGTGTGCTGTTCTACTCTGGGCTCCGCTCTACGCGACCGGTATGACAAAGCAAATGATGTTGGCGACTTGGACGCTGCCGTGACGATTCAGCAAGCAGCCCTGGACCAATCGCAACCCGGATCGCCACTGCAAGCCGCTTTGCTTAATGGCCTCGCTAACAGTCTAAGTGTCCGTTATGAGCACAGTGGGAGTAAGGAAGACCTGCAGCAAGCGACGACCTACTATGCTCAGGCCTGCGAGGAAGGATCGCGTACGGATGTAGCGGCCGCGATGATGGCTTCGAGTAACTGGGGTAACTGGGCTTTGAAGCGACAGGCTTGGGAAGAATGCGCACGGGCCTACGGCTTCGGCCTTGACGCGCTTGACCGGCTCTTCCGCACTCAATTGCTGCGCGCCAGTAAAGAGAGCTGGCTGCGCGAGGCGGGCAATCTCTGCGCGAGTGCCGCCTATGCGTTGGCGCACGTGGGTGAGGTTCGGCGCGCAGTCGAAGTACTGGAACATGGCCATGCGCGCTTGCTCTCTGAGGTATTGGAACGGGATCGAGCGGAGCTCGAGACGCTGCGTGCAGTAGCGCCTGAGACATACTCCCAATATGCGGCCGCCAGCAGTCGCTTGCAGGCACTCGAATCGGCGGATGTAAGCGGCCACACCGCTCCGCCATCATTGTCATCCTTCGAAGCAGCAAATGCCGCGGCTGCTGCCCGGCCCGCCTTCCTCCCACGCGCGGAGTTGAGCGACCTGATTCTTCAAGGCAGAACTGACGTGGATCAGGCGGTGACCGCGATCCGCCAAGTTCCGGGTTATCAGAATTTTCTTCTCCCTTCCGGGTTCGGTCAGATTCAGCAAGTTGCGAAACTAGGACCGCTGATCTACTTCGCCGTGACCCAAGTGGGCGGACTAGCGCTGATGGTGCTGCCTCCGGCTGCAGAACAGGCGAACGATGCGGAGGGTGATAGCTCAATCAAGACAATTTGGCTACCAGAGTTGACGGAACCGGCATTGAAAAGCCACCTGATGAGCGCGGCCGACATGAAGCCGACAGGTTACCTGGACAGCTACCTTCGTTGGAAGACAGAGAGCGATGCAGGCGGTGACTGGCGAACCTCTTTGGACGAAACCACCCATTGGCTCTGGTCAGTGGCAATGGCACCGGTGCTCCAGATGCTGAGCCAACAGAGTGCCAGCCGAGCTGTGATCATATCGCAGGGGCTGCTCGGGCTGCTTCCTTTGCACGCAGCCTGGACGGAAGATCCGACAAGTCCGACGGGACGATCTTATGCGCTGGATACCGTAGCCTTTAGTTATGCGCCAAATGCACGGGCGTTGGCTGCGTGTGAAACGATTGCCGCGAAGACACCCGCGGATGTATTTCTGGCCGTTGGAGACCCGCAGCCAATCACGCTGGCGGAGGCGCTGCCCAACGCCATTCTCGAGATAAGCGCAGCCTCGGTTACGTTTACTTCCGCGAATCTGCTCAAGGGCGAAGATGCTACCCGGAAGGCCTTTTTGGAGCAGTTGCAGGCGAAGATGGGATCGCCTTCCGCAGTAGAGACTGCGAATGTCCTGCACTTCTCCTGTCACGGGCAAGCCCGTCTGGCTCAGCCTCTTGAGAGCGGCCTGCTGATGGGAGGAGACGAATGGTTGACGGTGCGCGACTTGTTTGCGCTACGACTGTCTGGAGTGCGACTGGCGATACTTTCCGCATGCGAGACTGGCATCTCCGGAATCCGGCTGCCGGATGAACTGATCGGATTGCCTACTGGCATGATACAGGCAGGTGTAGCTGGGGTGGTCGCCTCACTGTGGCCGGTCAGCGAGATCAGTACTGTGTTGTTGCTGGTCCGCTTCTACTCTCTTTGGAGGGGCGAATCCATCTCGATCGATCAGGCGCTTCAAAAAGCGCAGATTTGGTTGCGGGATACGCGGAACGAAGAGAAGGCTGATTACTTCAAACAGAGCTTGCCGGACTTTGGAGACTTACCCAGGAGTCCGGCCTATCCGCTGCCCGTCGAAGTAGCAGATTCCCTGTTTGAAGACATGATGTTGCGTCCATTAGGAGAGCGAGATTTCTCGCATCCATATCACTGGGCCGCATTTGGATTGACCGGTGTCTAAGAAGCCGCTCGTGCCTGACTGCTCAGCAATCCCCGGCAGGAAAGCGAAGCAAGAAAAGCAATCAGGTTAGGATTTCATTCACCGAACTGGACGGAGAAATGAAATCAGGTCAGCAGCAGCCCGATTAGGCTGTTAGCTCGTAATCGAATCGGCAGCGAGGGCGATGATATCCGCCACTTCTTGCGGGTGCGATATGAATGGGCAATGGCTCGATGCGACCGACCGAACCGTAGCGTTCATTCGCTTTGCCAGGAACTCCTGCGCCGGTGGAGGAATCATTTGATCATCGGTGCAGGTGAGATACCAGGAAGGAATGGTCTTCCAGGCCGGAGTGCTTTCCTGCCCGGAAAAAGCCGCAAAACCGAGAGGTTTTTGCACCGCTGCCATAATCGCCGCCTCGTCGTCTGTAGCCCCGCCGGCAAAAGACTCGTGGAACTTCTCTCGATTGATCCAGAGAAAGCCGTGGTCATCGGGCTCGATTGCAGCGGAGCCCGGCGAGGCCGGACCTTGTTTGCCGAGGGATTCAAGGCTCTCCCCCTCATCTAGACCAAACGCGGTGATATACACAAGCGCCTTCACCTGGGGTGTGTCGGTTGCGGCTCCGGTAATCACTGCGCCGCCATACGAATGGCCCACCAGAACAGTCGGGCCGGACTGTGCGGATAGAAGCCGGCGAGTGACTTCAATGTCGTCTATAAGGGACTTCAAGGGAATTTGCGCCGCTGTGACGTAGTAACCCTTGGCCTGAAGTAGAAGGATGACCTTGCTCCAGCATGAGCCGTCGGCCCAAGCTCCATGTACCAGCATGATGCTTACATTGTTGCTCACGGGAATCTCCATTTTGGGTTGATTGCATGGTTTTGTGGTCGCTCGGCTAAACCGAGAGTACGGCGTCGTAGGCTGGGTAATCCGTGTACCCGTACTCGGCAAAGGTGTAGAAGGTATCGCGGTCATACGGGGCCAGTGGCAGGCCTTCTCGAATGCGGATCGGCAGATCCGGGTTTGATACGAAGTAGCGTCCGAATGCCACAGCGTCGAGCGTTCCAGCGGCAACGATCTGTTCCGCAGTGGCTGGTTCAAATCCGCCGGCAGCGATCAGCTTTCCATTGAAGATGCGGCGCAGTTTTCCGGAGGCCACAGCACCCTGGCCGTCATGGATGAGCTCGCTGCCTCCGATGCGCGGCTCGATGATGTGCAGATAGGCGAGATGATGATCGTTAAGCTTCTCCACGACCCGGGAGAACAGCGCTTCGGAGTTACTATCTGACATGCCGTTCCAAGTCCCATTTGGACCCAGTCGCACGGCGACACGCTCTTGTCCCCAGACCGAAACCAAGGCTGTGAGAATCTGGAAGAGAAAGCGACTACGGTTCTCGATGGATCCACCGTACTCGTCGGTTCGCTTGTTACTGCCATCCTGCAGAAACTGATCTACGAGATAGCCGTTCGCCGCGTGCAGCTCCACACCCTCGAAGCCGGCATCCATAGCGCGCTTGGCAGCTCTGCGGTACTCCTCCACGATGCAAGCAATCTCTGGGATCGTCAATGCGCGATGCGGGCTAGGCTGGGTCCAGCCACTGGGAATGGACACCAGGTGGTTAGGGTTTTCCCAGTAGCCACGGTCTACCGACGCGGAGACCGGCATCGCTCCTCCAGTCATTGAGGTATGTGAAGAGCGGCCAGTGTGCCAGAGCTGCGCAAACATGTGGCCGCCTTTATTTCGGACGGCGGTCACGATCTTGCTCCACCCGTCTACTTGTTCGTTAGTGTATAGGCCTGGTGCACCAAGCCACCCACGGCTCGTAAGTGAGATGTTCGTGGCTTCTGCAATGATGAGTCCACCATCGGACGCACGTTGCTCGTAGTACGTTCTC
>CAWKKW010000003.1:0-388703 GCA_963850345.1 uncultured Acidobacteriaceae bacterium
CGCGGGAGCGTACGTGGACCAGGCTGAGAAGGTTCATGGACGAGGCAGCAAGTGAAACAGGGACTTCAAATTTCCACGATAGTAACCCGGAGTGCTCCGTTTCAGAACCTTACCTTAGTCACTTGGGAGATTCGTAGTGCAGCAGGAGGAGTTAACGAACATAATTCGCTCTGCTTATGTCTTGTTCGAGGGAAAGATATACGGACTGGCAACGTCGTGGAGCAACACCTACGCGGGCCCCCTCATCCGATTAGAAGCGAACAAAAAGCGTAAACGGAGAGACGTAAACCATGGCGGAGCGGAAGTACATTCCTGAAGAGACAGACACCATTGAAAGCGCGACGACCGATGAGCTCAAGAGGGCGACTGAACGCGCAGAGCGGGCCGAGGCTGAGTTGGCGCGATTGAAGAGAACAGCAGACGCGAGTTCCAGCGCTTTTCAGCTTGTCGAGCCGTCATCTGAGACCGGCGAGGCCGAGTTACCGGGTGGCGAGGCCGAACTGCGGAAGGACTCGATGATGTCCCACCTGCTCGATTCTCTGGCTCAAGGACAGGATATCGGCCATTACGGTCGGCTCGTGTTCGCGATGGTAGCCCGGCATTTCCTGTCAGACGAAGAGGTAATTGCCTGGCTGACACGCGACCGCGATTTCGAGGAGCCTGCCGCCGTCGCGCTGCTACGGCAAGTGGAATCCCGTGACTACAATCCGCCAAAGCGGGAGCGTATTCTCGAGTGGCAACAGCAGCAAGAGTTCCCGATTCTCCCGAATCCGGAGGATCCTGACTGTGGCAACCTGTATCGAAATCTCAAATTTCCAGACTCGATCTATCACCACATCGAACAGTATCAAGAGCAAAAGGCCAATGCCGAGTAGGAGAGCCCAAGCCAAGGGAAGAGCACGCGAGAGTCACAAACTCCGACAAAGCCCCTAACCGAGACGGTACCCGCGCTCATTCAGTATTCCGGAAATCTTCCGGCACATGGACACCGGGCCTTCCACCTTGCTTATGAACAGGTCTGCATATCGCGCATCTGGGGGGATTTCATTCACTCCAGAGACCAGGATCACTGGTAACTCGGGTCGAATGCTTTTGATTCCCTTCGCCAATTCGGTTCCCGTTCCACCTGGCATGAGTTGATCTGAGAGCACGAGATCGACGTGGCACGAATCCAGTACCCGCAACGCACTCGCTGCGGAACTGGCAGTCATCACCTTATAGCCCTGCTTTTGCAAGACGAGCTTCCTCAGCGTAAGAGGAGTCTCTTCGTCGTCTACGCAAAGAATCACAACCTCATGCGGGACCAATGTTGCCTCGCGTCATCTGATCGCCACTCACGATTTCGGCGTAGTTCGCTACTAACGGGGATCGCTCAACTTGATCTGTGCCAGGAACAGTTACACGAAAACAGGTAATATTGCCGTCTCCGAGTGGCATGCTGCGAAACGCGATGGTCCCCTCATATTTCTGGATGATGCCTTTGCTGATCCATAGTCCCAGGCCGGTGCCCTTGGTCGACTTAGTGCTGAAGAAAGGCTCAAAAAGCCTCTTCGCGTCTTCAGGCCGAATGCCGGATCCGGTATCACAGATCGAGATACATAGGTCATTGCGCTGCTTCAACTTATTTGCGCGTTCTGCAACGCGAATGCGCAGGTAACCTCCAGCAGGCATCGCCTGGATAGCATTGCCAATGAGGTTTAGGAATACTTGTTTCAGCTCTACAGGAAATCCGCGGATAAGTCCCTTGGTTAGATACCGCTTTTGAAGATTGATTTCGCTCAGTTGTAGCCGACGCGCTTGTAACTCCAGCACATCATCCAGGAGCTCTGGAATCGAAACAGGTACAGGATGCTGTGACTCGCGATAGAAGCCGAGTGTCTGCTTGGTGATATGGCAGACCCGCAGTAACTCCTCTTCCCCTAACTGGGCAAAGTATCTTGCTTCCTCATCAAGCGACGGATGATCTTTCAGCAGGTAAAAGGCATTCGTGATCGCCTCGAGAGGGTTATTGATTTCGTGGGCGATAATTCCTGCCACCCGGCCCATCGCGGCCAGCCGTTCGGTCTTACGGAGGGCCTCTTCCGCCTGCAACTGCGCAGTGATGTCGCGATTAATCTCCAGAATGGATCCGGCTTCCATCTTCAGAGCCTGGCGGCTGGCAACGACAACCTCTTGCCCGTCCCGCGTCTCCTGGATCAGGTTTCCATCCCACCTTCCCTCGTCCAGCAGCGCGGCCTCGATCGTCTCATTCTCGATGGGAAACTGAGTACGTAACAGCTCGTGCACATGTTTTCCAAGCACCTCTTCACGGGGCCAGCCATACAGCGCCTCGGCTCCTGCGTTCCAATACTGGAGAACACCCGCACGGTCCCTTACCAGAATCGCTTCCGAGGCAAGCTCCAGCAGGTCTGCACGCTCTCTCAACAGGTCTTCCATCTTCTTACGGTTGGTCACGTCGAAGAAGGCGCTTACTGCGCCCCGCACGTTACCTTGAATGTCAAAGAGTGGGCTCGCACTTCCAAGGATCTGGGTTCTGATTCCATCGGCACGCTCGATCTCCCATTCCGTTGTTCCTACAGGTCTGCCTGTGGAGATGGAACGCTGGAGAGGCAGCTCTGCGAGGGGCAAGTCTCTCCCATGCTGGCGGAACCGATAGGGAAGAGTTGCAGATCCATCAATGCCGCTCGAGATATTCTGGCCGGGGACTATGCCGACGAGTTCACTGAGCGCGTGGTTCGCAGTGATCAGCTCACACCTGGGGTCATGCGCAACTGCGACGCCGACAGGCAACACCTGCATGATGGTCTCTAACTCAGCTACGCGTTGCTCCAACTGGCTGTTCAGATGACGTATCTGCTCCTCAGCCTTGATCTGCGCGCTGATATCCGTGTTGGTTCCGAACCACCTGGCAACTACTCCCTGGGAGTCGCGGATTGGCACTGCCCGCGAAAATGAGCACTCGCCTTCCTACCAGTGCCTCATCAGAACGATGCAACCGGTCCAGCATGTTCTGCTTTTCGCGAGGCAGATCAGTTACCACTCGGTGCAGGAAGAGCGCCGTCTCATCGAGTAGCCGCTCCGGTGACTGCGCGTAGCCATATGCCGAAACCGGCTACCTTGCATGTGTTCGTACGCAACCTCGACTACGAGTTCCGCACGCAAAGGTTCCCACGATAGGTCCTTGCCCTGGCTCCAGCGACTTTGACCTCCGGGCATCCGATGTTCCCCATCGCCGGTGGCCGAACCCGGGTCTTCCCAGGATTTCCAGGGATGGTTCTTCAATGCATTCTCTCGGTAAGGAGCAAGATAGTCGGCTAACTCACGGCCTTTGTCCTGGGTGAAGCTGGAGCACACGCCGACATGCTGGAGGCCGCCGGAAGCGTCATACAAACCGAGCAGGAGAGAGCCAATGAGAGTGCCTTCGCCTTTCTTATACCAGCGAAAGCCCGCGACCACACAATCGCAATCGCGCTCGTGCTTCACCTTCAGCACTACACGCTTGTTCGGCTCGTAGGCGCCTTCAGTCCGCTTTGCGATCACTCCGTCGAGACCTGCACCTTCGAAGCGGCGAAACCAGTCCTGCGCAGTCTTAAGCTCGCCGGTAGCGGGTGTGATGTGGAGAGGCGGAGCCGCAGCGGAAAGAAGCGATTCCAACCGTGCGCGACGCGTACCAAAAGGTTCCTCGCGAAGATCGCGCTCTCCTTCGCACAGTAAGTCAAAGAAAACGATCGAGGCTGGGCTCTGCTGAGACAACAGATTCACCCGGGACACCGCAGGATGGATGCGGAGCTGCAACTCTTCGAACTCTTACCCGCTCTTTGAAGATGCCTTGGCCACGTCGCGCAACAATCAAAGACTCTTTTTCCGTCTCCGGGATCTCGGAACTCTCTTCGATGGTCCGTTCGAGGTCGTGCTCCCAAACCTCCATGTCAGCCTTCTCAGCAGCAGGTCGAGGAAACGTGAGCTGTGAGGCGGCTGTTTGCGCCAAATCTAGGGCTTGGCAATCGATTAGGCCGAACAGCGTTTCCGCGAATGCGGCCGGGACTTCCGTCAGGTAAACCGCTTGATTCCCATTCCCGGAGCGTTGCAGAGGCGAGTACCGGGAGGGCAATACCCCGCTCAGAACAGGCATGTGATCTTTGGGGCGGACTTTTGTCTCCATCTCCACGAAGTTGACCTGGACCTTCCACCCGACTTGCTCCCAATTCATGCCAACTGCGCCAAATCCCGTGGGTTTAGGGCTCTCGTAGCAGTTCGAGGTAGCGACGCCTATGGCGAAGATCCGGGTGTCAAAAAAGGAGAAGATAAGGTCGCCAGGAGCTACCTCGCGCATGGACTCGTAAAAGGGATTGCGCCGATTACCTTGGGATCGCTTCGGGGACCACAGATAGTCTCCACCGAACTCCTGTCGATGCGTTTGGTTCTGGTTTACCCACCAATACCGCATCCGGCAAATAGCTCCTGTCTACCAGATGGCTGCAGTTGCAGCATAGTAGGTGCATACGCGCCGTGCAACCCGCTTCTCCCCTCCGGTGAGCGTTCCAGCAGCTCGAGCTTCTCCACAACATCCACTCCGCTGGAAATCTCAGGCATCAAGCAGAATTTATCCGAATTGATCGAAGAGCTTTTCTAGGTTCGAATCCGCACGCTTCTAATTCCGGACGTGTACTAGTTCAGACGTTGAGGGCATCTTTTCATTTAAGTCAAGCTCTGTAAGACCTGTTCTGGCCGCCTAATGGTGAGCGCGCCGGTCTCCGGGAACGAATCCCTGGGAACGGAGCCAGTGCCCCCTGCTCTAGACGTGCTTTTCCGCTCCCAGATGTCTGCTAAGTCCTTGATTCACGGGTGGCCGAATAGAGTGTGAAGGTGGCACTCTACGGCTGAGTCATGCCCCCGACCTTTTCAATTCAAACGTTAGTAACCGACTCTTCAGCCCACCTTCAAGGTCAGATTGTGCTAGATTGTGCTAGGGACTTGGACTTCGGGTATTTGTCGAGCTTCTAGGACATTCAAAAATAAGTAAATCCTTTGCCTTCAGCCCGTGAAATGGTTCGATTCCCACCCGCGCCTCCAATTTCCTACTTAGATCAGATTTGTGGGGTGGCTGCCGCCGCAGGTTGCCGCTTCGTCTGCGCGGATTTGTGTCGGGTTTTGGGACACGCCGCTGAAACTGCTTACCCTTGCGCGGAAGATCTTAGCGTTGAGTTCCGTTTGACTTGGAGTTAGTAGCCCTAACCGGCGGCAGGACGACACCGTGCCTGTACTTCTTGTCCATGGTCCACGGAGCGAACGGGCCCAGCTTACAGTGCAGCGGATCCGGCCCGACGCATGTAGCGTAGTACATCTCGCGGACGGCGACTGGTTTGTCTTCGATGTTTTCGGCGTAGAACTGCCAGTGCATCTTGTCGGATGTCTGGAAGTAGTTTGGCCCTTCCATACCAGCGGCTGGCTCACTCGCGAGTTGTGATTTCGGTTGGTTGGAGCACTCCTGAAGCGCGTACGGGCCGTTCCTGTTCGTCGCTGTCGAAATACACGTGGCTGCGCCGAAACCGCCGTTACCTTTTCCGGACACATACTCCGTCTGCAACAGGTAGTAAGTGCCGCGGATAAGCCACCCGGCAGGATCGTACCCACCAGTTACTCCGTTGGTAGCGACCAGTTGCGGAGGCGAGAACGTCACCCCGGCCGGAGAGAAAGACAGCGCGCACATCACATAGGTGGAGAACGAGGTAAACGTTCCGCTTACTGAGACGGGGATGTACAGGCAGTTCGATCCGTCATTGATCCAGTTTGGGGCGAATACGGTGTAGATGTTGGGAATCCAACGGCTCATATCGACTGAACTGATGGTCGTGACGGAGTTGTCTGCGTTCTCATGCCCCACCTGGATCAGCGAGGAGAGCAGAGCTTCGTCATTGGCGTACGCGATGACGATGTATCTCTCGCCGCCCGCGCAAGCCGTACCCACTCCCTGAACGCATAAAGGCGATGGCGCGTTGACTCTGCAAGGTGTGCCGTTGGCGCACGTGGACCACTTGGGCGCAGGCTTGGCCTCCACCCAGTTGACTCCGTCCGGCGATACGGCCTTGTCGTAGGTGTCGTGCGTTCCATTCATGAAGAATGTGTAGGCGACAAACTGAGTTTGCCCCGGATGACCGGCGAACGCGATTGTGGAGACCAGGAGCGCCGCAGTGAGGAGCGCCGCACTCAGGAGCACTCTTCGCAAGCCCATACTTGACCTCTAACCGATGGCTCCCATGCTTGCTTCCCTGCTCCAAGGCCGAAGGGTGATAGCGCCGTCGACGAGTTAGTGGAGTAAGTCGGAAGACTTCTCACTCCCGGATATCTGGGAACAAAAAAGGCGTGGCACAGAACCGATCGATGTCGGCCCTCTCCTCTTCGTTGAGCGAATCGATTGGGGAGACTGGTCGACCGGAGCCGAAGCCCTTCTTCGATACGGCATACTTGGCGCCGCCCAGCCACGAACGAGGCTTGAGCAGCAGGTTTTCTACGAGGGCCGTGATTCTCTCTTGATAGGCCGTCAGTTTGCGGTCGTCTTGCCGCGCGTTGTAAGCATCGACAAACGTAACTGGCTCGTAATTCGCGCAGGTTGGCACTAAGCCGCTTGCCCCCATGCGCAGCGCCTTTGCTGCGTGGCGCTCTGTACCAATCAATGCGCGGAGGCCCAGGGGACCGGCCTTCGAGAGGAGCGTACCGAAGTACTCCATATCCTCTGAACTGTCTTTGCAATAGCGAATCCAGCCACGGCTGGTCATCTGACACATCGCTTCGATGGGGATGATAGAGCCGGCGCACGAGGGGATGTTATAGGCGATCATGTTCATCGAGCCTGCTGCCTCTTTGCACGCTCCGAAAAAACGCAGGTTTTCATCGAGCGATTTCACCTTGACGTAGTAGGGCGGAACGATGACGACGTGCTGATAGCCGAGCGCCTTCAGAACCTGGATTCGTTCGATCACTCTCGCCGTCGAGGTATCGCTCGCATTGCCGAGTAGAGGCACTTTGTTTTCATTCTCTTCCATGGCGAAACGGCTCATCCGTTCCCATTCCTTCGACGTAAGCAACGGGCCTTCGCCTGCGGTGCCGCCCACGAAGAGGCCGTGGACCCCCGAGTCGATCAGAAATCGCAGCTGGCCACGAAAATCAGCCTCATCCACTCTGTCGTCATTGTCGACCGCAGTTGTTACGGGAACGATGACACCTGCCAGTTCGCTCATGGTTTCCTTTTCACGAAATCGTATGGTCAATCGCGTCACTCATCTATGGATGACGACACGAGGTGAACCAGTATCGCGAGGTTTCCCTGCGATTCGCAAGAACACGTTCAGCTAGTTGAACGACCCGTCAGCTTTCGCGGGCGCAATGCCTCGGTTGCGTATTTGCAAACCCTTCCGTGGCAAGGGCTAGTGAGAGCAACGCCGCAGAATCGCCGCAAATTTCGCAAGCCCGGCGATGTCAGATTTGAGAGCAGTCCAGCGGGCTCAGATAAAGATTTGAGATGTTACTCACGAGTTCAGCGTCTGCATACTGCGGGCGATGCGACAGCTCCTTCCACTCTGGGTCAGATACAAATACCTTCCACTTTTCGTTCAGGTCCGCGACATCGGCAAAGGTGAGCATGTAAGTCAAGTTAGGCAAGAGTGGCCCGACTAAGGTGTCGCCGAAGAAGACCGGAGCTAACCCGGTTCGCGTGAAGATAGCGATCTCCGCTTCATTGAACATTTGCATTTTGCGAAGATGGCCGGCAAAGCTGGGGCTCTCATAAGTTCGGAGTTGAAAGATTCTTTTGGCGTTCTTTGGAGCCACGAGCCTTGGCCAACCGGCGAACGCGGATAAGAGCGTGCTCTCAACACGGATGAACGCCGGAGCAGAGGCGGGTGCCTCCCAGAACGCGGAGGACGCCTTGGCAAACTCCGGATCGGGCATGAGAAGTGTATCGAGAGTTGCAAGCGTCTCGGCGGATGTGGAAGGGATGAGGAGATAGTAGGCCGGCGTCTCAGGACCGATGTCCAACCTGAAGGCACCTATGGGCTGGATGGACTTGCGATTGAGAGCCGGAATGAGCGCATGCTGGAAGTAATCCTGCACTAAAGCTAGTTGTGGTCCGGTGCGCAGCGAGTACTTCCTGAGCAGGTAATACTCCCGCGACGACGCTGCGAAGGCTACCGATTCCGTACCGCTCACTGCTGCTCCCGCCATGGCAATCGCCGATGTCATAAATGTGCGCCTCTGCAAGAAAACCTCCAAGCGATTGCTCTGGGTGAGCAACGCGACGGTCCATTGTACTGGTGGAGGCGTACTCCTGATCTTCCGCCGCATGCATGCTGGTCGCGCCGCCTGGCCCGCACCGGTGGAGGAGCCAAATTTGGCGATGCCCCGAAATTTTGTGACGGGTGTGAGGCAGCCCCTATATTGATCGAACTTTGGACCGTTACAATCTTCAAAGACCCATTGGAGAGCCGGCCACCGATTATGTTTGATTCAGTACGGAAGTTTGCACTGCAACTACCAATTCTTCAGCGTCGCTTCCTTTTTGCGATGGCATGGACGGTTCTGATTTCCAGCTTCTCATGGGCTCAACAACCTGCGGCGCAGCGATGGGGCGGAGTACTCCACGACGCTGCGGGAAGGCCGCTCGCCACCTGCACCGTAGTGCTTTCGTCAAAGGCGGCCAAGTTTCGATCGAACTGTGGAGAGGACGGGAGCTTCGGTTTCGCTGCGCTGCCGCCCGGCCACTACTCGCTCTCCGCAACTGTGCGCGGGCGAACGATCGACCTGCCAGCGGGTGTCGACGTGCCGGCGGGCTCCGCCACGCTGATCCTGAACGAAGACAATGTGCTCTCAATGCAGTCAGCCGCGCAGCAGGCCACGGGCGGCGAACAGCTGTCAAGCAAGGCGGTCTCCTCATTGCCGCTGAACAAGCGTGACTTTAGCCAGCTGCTGCTGCTGGCCGCAGGCACCATGACAGACGCCAACGGCGCTACGAATTTTACGCAGCAGTTCGCGATTAACGGGCAGCGCGGCGTGGAGGCAGTGTTTGCGCTCGATGGCGCCGACGTGAGTGATCCGGAGATGGGCGGGGCCACGTTTTCAAATTTCAACGTGGATGCGGTCGAAGAGATCCAGTCGAGTTCGGGATGGATGCCGGCGGAGATTGGCCGGGGCGCTGCCGGGTTCACGAACATCCATACTCGTTCGGGCTCGAGTGGCTTTCATGGCTCATTCTTCGAATTTATTCGTAACTCGGCTCTGGATGCGCGCAACTACTTCGACCACCCTTCGATCGCGGAGCCCGGGCGCATTCCGCCGTTTCGCAGAAATGAATTTGGGTTCACAAATGGCGGCCCCGTCGTGCTGCCTCACATTTATGACGGGAATGGAAAGACCTTCTACTTCGGCCAGTACCAGGGGTTCCGACAGGTGCTGGGAACGACGCAGGTCATTCCAGTGCCGACCACAGAGGAACGATCGGGAGTCGACACTACCGCCTTTGCCGGGGATACGCTCGTGGTGCCGGTCGACCCTGCAATTGCAGCCATTCTGAACCGGTACCCGCTGCCCAATAACCCAACGGGACCTTACGGCGCGCATACCTATGCCACGTCATCGAAAGTCAGCACCATCGCCAACCAGTTCTCGATCCGCATCGATCACAAGCTTACCGATAAAGATCAGCTGCTGTTTCGTTTTAACTATGACAACCTGACGGGCCCGACCACCAATCCTGATCAGACAGTTCTGGATCCTTCGTTCGGAGTGGAGTACCGGGATCGTCAGCGGAATGGCCTGGTGAGTTATACGCGTACGGTATCCCCTACCTTTTCATTCCAATCGTTGTTGAGCGTCACGCGCTCTACGCCTTCCTTTCCCACGCCCAACCGAACGGACCCTGCGCTGAAATTCAACGACGGGCTGTATGAGGCATTCAATTCGGCCGCCGGATCTGTCATGGAAGCCTTCGGAAACCTGTTCGAGGCGCAGCAGGGATTCACGCTGCTGAGGGGCGGCCATACCTTCAAATTCGGCGGCGAGCTTCGCACGAATCGCGACACGACCTACTTCGGCACCGCGGTCAACGGCGAATACTTCTTCGGTGGCGGAACCGCGTACTCTCCGGTCGAGATCGCCTCGGCGAGCGGCACACATGACATTCACGCAGGCGATCCGCTGCCGGATACGTTGACGGGGCTTCTTACCGGCAGTCCCTTTTCTTATGACGTTGCCGTCGCGCCGCCATACTCGTCGAACGGAACGCATATCGGTCCCGCGGCTATTACGCGCAACGGGGTGGCTGCGTATGTTCAGGACACGTGGAAGATGAACAGCCGCTTCACTCTTGACTACGGACTGCGATACGAGATCTACACTCCCATTTCGGAGCGGGCTCGGCGGACGTCGAGCTTTAAATACCCCACAGGGCTTCATGGCGGCGTACAGGAATTTGTCATCAATCCTCAGCCGCGATACCGACTCAACCTGAATGGGCTGGACCCGCGTGTGCAACTCGCATGGGCGGCGCCCAAAGGAGTGCGCGTGAATGTGGGCGGCGGCATCACGACCATTCCGCCAAATATCTGGCAGGATAACTTCCTCACCGGATCTACGCCCTACGTGGTGTATCCGCGACTGGCGGCGGCGCGCGGAGCGCAGTTCCACTATGGCTTTCAAGTCACGCCTGCGCAGTTGCCGCGGGTGTATACGCCCGCGGGTGAAGACATCTTCGCGCACCGCAGGCCTAAAGACGTTCCCGCCAATACGGTCTTGGATGTGAACCGCTACGAGCAAGACCTGGCAGCGCTGCTCCCCGGCCACCAGATCACGCCCCTGAACCTGAGCGCGATCAACCCTACATTTGGAAACGCGACCCTATTCACCTGGACGCTGGGTCTCGAACGTCACTTTGGCGGACTGGATGCGAGCGCCGCGTATGTAGGGACGACGGCGGAGAAGTTGCCGGCGATTGACTACCCTAACGGCTATACCGGAGCTTCGCCGGAGTTTGCGCCTTACACGCGTTTCGACGCGGATGGAAATATCATCGGCGGGTTCGGCACGGAATCGGTAGTGAACAATCGGTCGCACTCCAACTATCATGCGCTGCAGACGTCGCTGCAAGGAACCATTGGACGTGGAGGTCCGGGCATCCAGGCCAGCTATACATGGTCCAAGTCTCTCGACGATAGCAGCGTGGTGATCGGGGGGACGGGCTCGACGGGCGCCGTTGCGAACGGATCTCCGCAGGATCCCAGAAACATTCGCGCCGAAAAAGGCCCATCGAACTTCGACACCAAACATGGATTTACGTTGAGCATCGCGCAGGATCTGCATGGGGATCAGATCGAGTTCTTACGCGCTGTACCTCGCAAGCTGACCGGAGGTTGGGAACTGCTGAGCATTAGCAGCCTGAGCAGCGGAGCTCCTTTCACGATTTACTCGGGCGTGCAACAGACCGGGGCCGGCGTGAGCGGTGCGGATCGGCCGGACCAGATAGGCAAGCCGAACCTATCGACGAATCACAAGGTTCGGGCCGACTACTTCGGACGTGGCGCGGACAATGCTGCTTACTTCTACATTCCAATTCAATTTCCCGGCGGCACGGGGCCAAATGAGGGACGGTTCGGAACGATGAGCCGCAATAGCTTTCGTGGTCCTGCATTTCACGATTTTGACTTCAGCCTGATCAAAGACACCGCGTTTGGCCGGCGCGCGTCAGGCGCAGAGAGAATGGACCTGCAATTCCGTTCGGAGTTCTTCAACATCTTCAACATCGTGAACTTCGGCTTGCCCGCGAATACGATACGCGGTTCGGGGTTTGGCCAGATCAGCCGTACCTCGGGAAATTCAAGGCAGATTCAGTTTTCGCTGAAGCTGATCTACTAAGAGCCTACCCGGTGTCACGATCACGTTGGCTTGAAGTCGTCCGAGCGCAGATCTGGCTAAGCTGCGCTTTGTAGAGCAAACACGAGGTCCCCATGATGTACGCCCGTTGGCAGCGCTGGTTCCGGAGGGTCGTCATCGGTGCGCTGCTGACGAGCGGCGGGCTGGCTGCACAACACGACAACGCACCGCATGCGTATAGGCTCTCTGGCGATTACCAGGGCACACACGATCCTTCAGTGATCAAAGCGGGCGACACCTGGTATGTGTTTGCGACCGGACTCGCAGCCAAGGGTCACATGGCGATCCGCTGCTCGAAGGACCTGGAGCACTGGAGGATGTGCGGCCAGGTGCTCACCGAGATTCCTGCATGGATCAGAAAGCAGAGCCCGGGGACCAAAGAACTATGGGCACCGGATATTTCCTATTTTCACGGCAGATTTCATCTGTACTACGCCTACTCCTTGTTTGGGAAGAACACCTCGGGCATTGCCCTGCTGACGAACAAGACTCTCGATCTCGCCAGCCCTGACTATCAATGGAACGATGAAGGACTGGTGCTTCGTTCGACCGAGCAGGATGATTTCAACGCAATTGATCCGAACCTGGTGATTGATACCAAAGGCCGCGCGTGGCTCGCGTTTGGGAGTTTCTGGAGCGGCATCAAGATGCGCCGCATCGATCCTGCGACGGGTAAGCTTTCAAAAGACGATACGAAGCTTTACGAGCTTGCCAGCCGCGAACGTCCGGAGGGCGCCGCGCCGGCACCCGCAGGATTGCCGCCCGATTGGGAGGCAATCGAGGCGCCTTTTATTGTTCACCATGGCGGTTACTATTACCTCTTCGTCTCCTGGGACCTCTGCTGTCGCGGTCTAAAGAGCACCTATCGGACCATGGTGGGACGCTCGCGCGAGATCACCGGCCCTTATGTGGACCGCGCCGGCAAAGACATGGAAAGGGGTGGCGGCACTCCCGTGCTCGCTGCGAACGGTCGCTGGCTCGGACCCGGCGGCGAGTCTCTCTATCTGGGGAAAGATCAAACCATCATGGTGTTTCACGCGTATGACGCGACGACAGGAAAGCCCGCACTGCAGGTCTCGACGGTGGCGTGGCAGGACGGTTGGCCCCACGTAGCGCTCGAAGATGGCGAGGGCGCGAAATAGCTCCAGGAAGCGGGCTGCTGTTGAGATTGGAAATTATTCTGGCCGACCCGGGCCACCTTCCACCTTCTCTAAAATCTCCGGCTGTAACGTTTGGAATTGTTCCGACACTATCTTTGCGAGACACGCACGTTTGCCTTGGCTGCCAGGTTCCCCAGTCGCAGTGAGGCTCCACTCAGTTCGCTCCGATTTGACTGGAGCAACTTCAGGTGAAAGACGTGCACACGTCGTGGAGGCTTCGATGGGACAGTTAATCGCATTGCCCAAGCAGATGACCCCTTTCGCCTTGACCGCGTTACCTTCTCCAGCGGGCCGAATCTCTAAATTCGTACTGACTGCCACGCCCTGGAACTCGGACGAGCCTTCGATCTTTCGCGGATTTGTGCATGTCGTGGATCTGCTCGAAGAACTTGCAGACCTGGGCACGGATGAAGAATCGCGAGAGGCCGTGCGCCGTTCCCTGTTGGCCGGGGCTGCGTGCACGCTTCCCAGAGTGTGGCTTGATCCTCCGAGAGCCGAAGCGCTGAAGGCCGCGGGGCGCACCACGAATTGCACACCGCAACGGACGCAGCTGCTGGTGCTGCCGCTGGCGACCGGATCCGCGCGTTCGGCGCAGCGGCGCTAGGCACGGTCAGCGCTTGCCTCCGGCCTTGCTCCTGCCGCAAAAATTTCTCTGAAGCCTAGCCATCCGGCGGATGCGCGCCTGACTGGTGACTGCCATGATGATCCTCAAGTTGGAGGATCACAGTGGAAGAGCACAAGCAGTTGAATGAGATTTGGGCAGGACTTTCGAGCGAGTTCGCACGAACCGCAGACACATTTCAAAATAGCGTGGCCGCCGTGCATGGCGGTGGACGGTCCAGCTCGAGTGCGATCGTTTGGCGCCCCGGCATTCTCGTAACCACGCGACATACACTTCGCCGCCGCGAAGGCATTCAGGTTATCCAGCCAGCCTACCAAGGGCCAGCGGAACTCGCAGGCGTAGACCCGGGAACCGACCTGGCGGTGTTGAGATTCAGCGAATCCTCTCTTCAACCTGTAACGACTTCCTCTGCTGCGCGCGTGGGAGAGCTCGTGCTGGCGATCGGCCGATCGCGATTGGGTGACCTCTCGTCGAGCGCAGGTGTGATTGCACGCGTGGGCGCTGCGTGGCGCACCTGGCACGGGGGAACGATCGACCGGCTGGTTCGGCCAGACGTGCGTATCTATGTTGGGCAGGAAGGCAGCGCGCTAGTTGACCAGAATGGAAAAGTGCTGGGCATGAATACGACCGCACTGGCCCGCAACGCCGTGATCACGGTGCCCGCTGCGACCATCGACCGCGTGGTCGACGCGATCGTCGAACGCGGCCATGTGCCCCAGCCTTACCTGGGGCTCGCGATGCAAGCGGTGCCAGTCCCAGAGAACCTGCGAGGACAGCTTCCGCAGGAAATGGATCAAATCCTGTTGGTGATGCATCTGGAACCAGTAGCACCCGCCGCTACCGGTGGAGTGCAGGTGGGGGATCTAGTGGTGTCGGTTAACGGCAGCACTCTTCAGCACGTGTCTCATTTTCAGCGCCGGCTCTCGGCGATGCAGATTGGGGAGACGCTAACGCTGGAGGTGTTGCGCGGAGGCGCCCAGGTGGCTCTCAGTCTGCGAGTGGGGGATCGTGATTGACTCGGCCATCGAGTACGGGTCGTATGAAGCGGGAGGGTTGGCAGCCTTCTCGCTTACACCCACGCGTGCACTGCCGTGCCTGGCGGGCCAAGATCAGCGGAGCCGGTTTGAAAGATTGCCCTCCACTCGAGATGTTGTGTGGCTCCCTCCCATAGGGCGTGCTGCTCTCGAAGCAAAGATAAGAAGGCTTGCTCCCGACGTGTTGTTGATCGATGCTCGCGCGCTTCGACCGTCGGATTGGCTCAACCGGCAGTGGTGGCTGGATGCGGTTCAAAGCATTGCGACCATTCTGCTTTTTCCGGAGCTAAGTGAGACCGCACAACAGAAGGCCGCGCGAATCGGCATTGCTTCGACGTTGCCGATCGATGCGACGGATGCGCAGTTGCATGCCGCCGTGGTTGCGGTTGGAACAGGTTTGGCGGTCAGTGTTCAAGACCTGCACGGAGATGACGGAGAGTCTTCGGACGACACTGTCCTCGATATCCGCGCGGACGCGGAGCATTTGTCGGAACACCTGACGCGCAGGGAAGCGGAAGTCTTGCGCCTGATGGCGAGTGGGCGCACGAACAAGCAAATTGCGAGCCGGCTGAGCATCTCTGGGCACACCGTCAAATTCCATGTGAGTTCGATTCTCGCAAAGCTCGGAGTCAGCAGTCGCGCCGGAGCGGTGAAGATCGGCATCGGCCGCGGAATCGTTGCTATCTGAAGGCGTGAGGCGCGGTTGAATCCAGCAAGATGCAGCCAGCATCCCTTGTGAGCAGCAAGACAAAAGGAAATAGCATGGATTGGCAAACGTCGTTCGTATCTTCGTTGGACATCGCTCGCGATCAGCCTGCGGGCCCGTCGCAGGAGAGAAGAGAGGCGGCTCTGCTCGACGCCTACTCCACCGCCGTGATGAGCGCAGTCGATCGAGTCAGCCCTGCCGTGGTGAAGATCGACGTGCAAGCCGAGGGTCGCGGACGAGGCTCCGGGTCGGGATTCGTCTTCACTCCGGACGGTCTGGTGTTGACCAACAGCCACGTCGTGCATGGTGCGAAAGAAATTCACCTGACCTTCAGCGACGGAATGGAAGCAGCCGCTCGGCTGGTAGGCGAGGATGCCGACTCCGATACCGCCGTCCTTCGCACGGATGCTCCAGTACTTACGCCGGCGGTTCTTGGAAGTTCAAGAGGACTGCGCGTAGGCCAGATTGCTATCGCCGTCGGCAATCCCTTCGGGTTCCAATTCTCAGTGACTGCCGGGATCGTAAGCGCGCTGGGACGCAGCATGCGCTCGGCCTCGGGGCGAATGATGGACGAGATTGTGCAGACGGATGCCGCGCTGAACCCCGGGAATTCGGGCGGCCCACTCGTGAATTCATTGGGCGAGGTAATTGGCATCAACACTGCTACAATTCAGCCCGCGCAGGGGCTCTGCTTCGCCATCGGTATCGATTCCGCCAAGTTTGTGGTGTCGCAGTTGCTGCGGTATGGACAGGTGCGACGCAGCTGGATTGGCGTCTCCGGGCAGAACGTACCGCTGCCGCGGCGACTCACGTATGAATACAAGCTCGCCGCGAAGACAGGCATGCTCGTGGTTGCGGTCCAGGCCAACAGCCCGGCGGCCCACGGCGGGTTACGCGATGGGGATGTGATCGTCCAATTTGCAGATCAGCCGGTGGAGAGCATCGACCATCTGAATCGACTGCTGATCGCCGACACTGTCGGTCGACCTTCGCTCGTGCAGGTGCTGCGGGGAGTACAGTTGCTCTCGTTCACAGTAGTGCCCACCCATCGGCCTTCAGCATAGTCGGATCGCTGAGCCGAATCAGGAGGGACGGTATAGGCTTTGCGCTTTGTACCTATTCTGCCTGACAATCTGAGCTATGCACATCCGCAGTTTCTGGTTGGTCCTGTTTCTGGTGGCCTATCCGCTGCCAGGGCAACAACTGCTGCCTCCGGCCGACGAGCATTCCCCGTACATGCAAAGCAGGCTGCCTATCGAGGAGCGGGTGAGCGACCTGGTCGGGCGCATGACGCTTGAAGAGAAGGCCAGGCAATTGGATATGTATGCCGGCATTCCTGACCTGGTCGACAAAGCCTCAGACAAAACGCACGCAGCGCCGGACGCTAGTCTTCGCGCGGACGAAGCAGAGAAGTTATGGGGAAATCTCGGCGTCGGAAGCATTCATGATCTATATCCTTCCGCCGAGCTTACCAATTCCATTCAGCACTGGGTCAGGGCGCATTCCAGGTTAGGGATTCCTGCACTCTTCATCGAAGAGGGATTGCACGGCTACAGCGACGGCACGGTGTTCCCCGCACCGATCAATCTTGCAGCAACATGGAACGCCGACCTGGCGCAGCGAACCGGTGCAGCGATTGCTTCGGAGGCGCGGGCCGCGGGCGTGGATATGATCCTTGCCCCAGTCCTCGATCTTGCACGTGAGCCGCGCTGGGGGCGCGTCGAAGAGGATTTCGGCGAAGATCCGTATCTTACCGGCCAGCTTGGATTGTCATATGTGCGCGGCGCGCAGGGTGAGTCGCTTGACTCTAATCACTCCGTTGTTGCCGAACCGAAACACTTTGTGGGTCATGGCTCGCCTGAAAGTGGACTCAACACGTCGCCGGTTCATCTGGGTGAACGCGAGCTGCGCAGCATCATGTTGAAGTCGTTTGAACCTGCGATTCGCGATGGGCACGCCATGGGAATCATGGCGGCTTACCACGAGATAGACGGCGTACCGGTGATCGCTGATCCCTTTCTGCTGAAGCAGGTGCTTCGACAGGAGTTGGGCTTCAAGGGATTCGTCTTATCGGATCTCGGCGCAATCATGCGATTGTTTGAAGATCATCGCGTCGCTGCGACTCCGCAGGAGGCCATCGTGCAAGCCTTGAACGCCGGTGTCGATATGCAGTTTTACGACTTCGACCACGCAACGTTTCAACAGGCGATCGTGGCGGGAATCAAGGACCATACGCTATCAATGGATTCCCTGGACCGGGCGGTCTCGTCGGTTCTTCGGGTCAAGTTTGCGCTCGGCCTGTTCGATCATCCTGAGACTGATCCTTCTCTGACAGCACTGGTAAAGCGAAGCAGCGACCACCTGAACCTTTCACTGCAATCAGCCAGAGAATCGATGACGCTGCTGCGGAATGAGGACCACTTACTTCCTCTTCCCAAGACGGTGCGGCAGATCGCTGTCATTGGCCCGAACGGAAAGGTGGCTCGCTATGGGGACTACGAAGAAGAGAGCCATGGGCGCCACATCAGCATCGTCGATGGTCTGCGAGCTCTCTTGCCGCATGCCAGGGTGGATTTTCAAGACGGAACAGATATCACCGCTGCCGTTGCGCTGGCCAGGAATTCTGAATTCGTGATCCTCGCCTTAGGAGAGGGCCCGGGAATTTCCGGCGAAGGCTCTGATCGATGGAGCCTCGACCTGCCCGGAAATCAGGAGGCGCTGCTTGAAGCTGTTGCAGGCGCGGGCAAGCCAGTTGTGCTGGTTCTTGAAAACGGCCGGCCGCTTACGATCGGCTGGGCCGCGCAACATATTCCTGCGATTCTTGAAGCCTGGTACCCCGGAGAGTTTGGCGGTCAGGCGATTGCGGAGACGCTCTTTGGCGATAACAACCCTGGCGGCAAGCTGACCATTACGTTTCCTCGCACCGTGGGCCAGTTACCGGCTTTCTATAACTTCGATCCCTCCAAGAGCACTAAGTATGTCGAGGGTGACCGGAGCCCGCTCTTCCACTTTGGGTTCGGTCTGAGTTACACCACGTTCAGCTTTGGCGAACTCACAGTTACAGCGCCTGAGGCAGGAGCTAAGACAGACGTCATTGCCACTGTACGCGTTACGAATACCGGAGATCGCGAAGGAGACGAGGTCGCGCAATTGTATCTGCGCCATGAGGTAAGCAGCGTCGAGGTGCCCGACATTCAGCTCAAAGGCTTTGCCCGTGTGCATTTGAGACCCACGGAGAGCCGGCTGATTACATTCCGAATTCCGCAGAGCGAGCTGGCGGTTTGGAACGCGGAGCACAGGTGGGAGATTGAAGCCGGCGGTTATAGCGTATTGGCGGGCGATTCTTCAGACGCGATGTTGAAGGCCTCATTCAAGATCGCAAAGGATGCGAAGAAAGAACGGCCGGAGGCAACGGCAGAGGATCGCTGGCTGAAGGCTCCGCTGTTGCAGGTCGATGGCAAGCCGACGGCGGACTTCTCTGCGGCATATCAACTTGCGCTGCGAGTGGTGGAGTTCAATCTGAGGCACGGGCTGCTGGAAGCGGGAGAAGGCTACGGTACGTGGACGCGAGACACAGCCATCAATAGCTGGAACGCGAGCTCGCTGCTGATCCCTGATATAGCGGAGCGCAGTTTGTGGCATGAGACAGAAGAGACGCCTGCGGGTCCGGTGGTGTCCGGGCAATATTGGGACAAGGCAATCTGGATCATCGCGGCGAATCACCAGGCACTGGTCACCGGCGATCAACAGTTCTCTTTGAAAGCTTACGAGACTGCTCGTCGAACGTTGACGCAGTTGCGCGAGGAGCAGTTCAACACGCAGGATGGTCTCTTCCGCGGTCCTGCCGTATATGGCGATGGAGTAGCGGCGTATCCGGATCCGCCGTTTGATGATCAGCGCGGCGACAATGTTCGCGACTATGCCGAGGCGCGGCAACTTGAGGTGCTTAGCACGAACAGCGTGTACTTCGGTGCTTACCGCGCGGCCGCTTCGCTGGGCAGGCTGGCAAACGTTGCGAGCGCAGAGACGACGTCTCTGGATCAGAATGCTGACGCGTTACGCGGAAATATTCAGCGGCTGCTGTGGATGCCGAGCCTGCACCGCTTCGCTTATTTTCGCGACGGCAGCGGCAAGACAGACTCTACGCAGGAGGGATTAGGAGAAGCCTTCGCAGTGCTGATGAAAATCGCCGATCCTCAACAGGCCATTGAAATTGTGGAGCACGCGCACGAAACGCCTTGGGGAATCGCATGCACCTGGCCGCCGTATGCTCGCTATCAGGACGCGACCCTCACCAGCTTCGGCAGACACAATGGAACCATTTGGCCCTTCATCAATGCCTTCTGGGCCAGCGCGGCTGCGAGTGCGGGCGAGCCGCATTATTTCGCACGCGAGTTTCGCGACGTGACTGAGCTTGCACTGCGTTCCGGAGATTTTCGCGAAATCTATCATCCGTACACGGGGCAGCCTTATGGCGGAGTGCAGACGGCGAAAACGTGGGACTCGGTTCATCATCAAACCTGGTCGGCAACCGGATATCTGCGGATGATCTACTCCGGACTGTTTGGTATGCAGTTCAAGCCCGATGGCTTGCAGATACAGCCCACCGTGCCCATCGAATTGGGAATTCGTCATATCGTGTTGCGTGATCTCGTATACCGCGAGGCAACTCTCACATTGACTATCAACGGGTCGGGCACGCGAGTGCGGCGTGTGCAGATCGACGGTGTGGCACAGCGAACCACTCTCGTTCCCGCGACACTCAAAGGCCGGCACACTATCGAAATCACGTTGGCAGGCTCTGCTACGGCTCGGCCCGTGGTGCCGGCCCGATCGAGGAATGCTGTCTCCAACAAAGCTGAGTAGCTGGTGGGTTGGCTTGAACCAATCGGAAGGGAGGCCCTCACGCTTTTCGCAGCGAAGCTTTGTGGTAACTTGGCAGCGGAGAAAAAAGAAAGATGCATCTGCTCTCATTTCGATTTCAGGTCGCTGCCCTTAGCTTCGTTCTACTGGCTGCGGGTGTTGCGAAGGCCTCAAACCCGCTTCAGGTGAAAACAGACAACGGCAAAGTGGAAGGCGCACTCACCACGGATGGCAAGGTCGTGGCTTTCGAAGGAATTCCCTTTGCGGCGCCGCCCGTGGGCGATCTGCGCTGGCAGCCGCCGCAACCGGCAGCAAAGTGGAAAGGCGTCCGCGCCGCCAAAGAGTTCGGCTCTCACTGCCTCCAATCGGTGACTTACAAGGATATGGTGTTCCACGATCCGGGCCCAAGTGAAGACTGCCTGACCCTGAACGTGTGGGCGCCGGCCAAAGCCAAGCCAGGAAGCCTGCCGGTGATGGTGTGGATCTATGGCGGCGGATTCGCTGCCGGCGGCACCTCAGAGAGTCGGCAGGATGGACAGTTTCTGGCTCATCGAAATGTTGTGGTTGTCTCGATGAACTACCGGCTGGGTATCTTCGGCTTCATGGTCTTACCTGAACTTACGGCGGAATCTCCTCACAAAGCATCGGGGAACTACGGCCTGATGGATGAGACTGCAGCGATCGAATGGGTCAAGCGGAACATCAAAAACTTCGGCGGCGATCCTGGCAACGTGACCATCTTCGGCGAATCAGCCGGATCGTTTGCAGTGAGTGCACAGATGGCCTCGCCCGTCTCGAAAGGCCTTTTCCAAAAGGCGATCGGCGAGAGCGGAGGCGCCTTCTCAAGGGGCGGCCTCAATTTTGAGGCGCGTGAAGCCCGCGAGAAAACCGATGCGGATTTTGCCCAGACGGCGTTCGGAACTTCCAAGCTGGCTGACCTGAGAAAAGTGTCCGCGGAAGATATTCTCAAAGCCGCAACTGCGAAATCCACGCCGCCGCCACCGCGCTTTGGTCCGGACGTGGATGGCTATTTCCTCCCGCAGCCCATCCCGGATATCTATGCGGCCGGCAGTCAGGCGCATGTCCCGCTACTGGTGGGTTGGAATGCCGATGAAGGTCGGGCCGGAGTCGTCTTCGCTAATCCGAACCCCACGACGGCAAGCTTTGCGGCTGATGCTGAAAAAGAGTTCGGGCCCGACGCAAAGGAATTCCTGAGCGTATATCCGAGCACCACCGATGCTGAGGCACAGACTTCGGCTGGAGACTACGCGGGAGACCGCTTCATCGCGTTTTCTACATGGAGTTGGGCAGAGGCGCAGGCAGGCACGGGCGGAGCTCCGGTGTATCGATACTTCTTCGACCTGGGTTCGCCCGGAGATGACAATCACCCTGCGGCAATGGGCGCATTTCATTCGGACGAGATCGAGTACGTGTTTGGAACCTTGGACTCTCGACCAGGCGCAGTATGGAGGCCCGAGGATCGGAAGTTATCTGACGAGTTAGGCCAATACTGGACTAACTTCGCGCGTACCGGCGATCCTAATGCTCCCGACCTGCCTAAGTGGCCCGTGTACAACGCGAGTACCGGGTGGCAGGTTATGCATCTGGACGCGAATCCTGAAGCGAAGCCTGACAGCTATCGTCCTCGCTATCTGTTTCTGCAAAAGGCTGCCGCCAAGCCGAAGGAGTAACTCGGTTCAGGCAAACGCGCTAAGGCACCGGAGGTGATCGAGCGATGAGAAGACGCTGGCTCGTTCTCGCGGTGCCTTTCCTCCTGTTCGCGTCGTGCTTACGGCCGACGACATTACGCGCCCAGGCCGAGGACTCCATCGCCCAGTTGCGCGCGTCTTTTAAGCAGCCTCCTGATGATTGCCGCATCATGATGCGCTGGTGGTGGTTTGGCCCTGCGGTGACCAAGCCTGAGTTATTGCGAGAGCTCCAACAGATGAAGGCCGCAGGAATTGGCGGAGTCGAGATCGCTACGCTCTATGCGCTCGACCTCGATCATGCCAAACTTCATAACCTGACCTATCTCTCGGACGAACATCTTGATAACTTGCGGTTTGCCGCAGAAGAGGCGAGGAAACTTGGCCTTCGCGTCGATATAACTCTGGGCAGCGGATGGCCTTTCGGCGGACCCGAAATCGACATTGACCATGCAGCCGGTATGCTCCGCGTGGTGAAGGGGGAGATTCCTCCCGGAGCCCAGACTATATCGGCTCCTGCGATCTCGACCGGCGAATCGCTCATCGCGGCTTTTCTTGAGCCTTCTGCTAAAGCTCCTGCGGAAAAGCCGAGGCAACTTACACAGGTCGGGGATCACAGGTTGAGTGTGCCGGACGGCTTGCATGGGGAACATGCGGTCGACTTCTTCATCTCCAGCCGAACCGGGATGATGGTGAAACGACCGGCGGTCGGAGCCGGCGGCTTCGTTCTAGATCACTACGACCGGGAGGCGACCTCGGCTCATCTCAAAGCAGTGGGAGATCGCCTGCTGAAGGCGTTTGGCACGCAGCCACCGTATGCCGTCTTCAGCGATAGCCTGGAAGACGACGGCTCAAACTGGACACCGGACTTACCGGAACAGTTTCGTCGCCGTCGTGGATACGACATTCTGCCTCATCTTCCCGAGCTTGTATCCGACGCGAGTCCTGATGCGGCGGCAGTGAGGCATGATTGGTCGAAGACCTTGACCGAACTTGCAACTGAGAACTTTTTGCAGCCAATGCAGGCCTGGGCGCACGATAAACACACGCTGCTGCGTTCTCAAAGCTATGGGACACCGCCGCTCACACTGGCCGGCAATGAGCATGAGGATCTGCCTGAGGGAGAGGGCAAAGGCACGCTGCTGATGTGGCGCCAGTTCTCGGACACACGATGGGCTGCGTCGGCGGGACACATATTCGGGCACCCGGTAATCTCATCCGAAACCTGGACGTGGCTGCACTCACCTGCGTTTCGAGCCACGCCACTGGACATGAAGGCGGAGGCTGACCTGCATTTTTTGCAGGGGATCAATCAACTCGTGGGGCACGGCTGGCCTTACTCGCCGGAGAGCGCGGGCGAGCCAGGCTGGAGAATGTATGCGGCAGGGGCGTTCAACGATCACAACCCATGGTCCTTCGTAATGCCCGAGCTGACGCGCTATCTGCAGCGGGTGAGTTTCGTACTTCGGCAGGGCAGACCAGCGAATGATGTGGCGATCCTGCTGCCGAACGATGATGCCTGGGCCAGTTTCTCCGCGGACGTTAGCACGCCTGCTTCCGCAGCAGGCGCAAACAGCGATGATGCCAAGAACGTGAGTATCGATGAGTGGATGGCGGCAAATCTTCCGCCTCAACTTATCCCGCGAGTTCTCGATGCAGGTTATAACTTCGATTTCGTCGATGCCGACACTATCGGCAAATTTGGGATTCCCTACCCCGTACTCATTCTGCCTCGCGTACACCGACTGCCGTCCAAGACCTTGAAGCAGATTGCGGACTACGCGAGTCACGGCGGGATTGTGATTGCCACTGGAGACATTCCAGCGGTGGCGCCAGGGCTGCTGAACGCCAGTGAAGAGACGGCGGACATTCGCCAGATCGCGCACCAACTTTTCCAAACAACATCATCGGCCGGTCATCTTATCAAGGATGAAAGCGAGTTACCCGACTTACTTCACAGAAATCTGAGACCCGATCTCACTCTGTCTCCTGCGACTCCGGAGATAGGCTTCATTCATCGTAAGTTGCCGTATGGAGATATCTACTTCGTCGCAAATACAAGCAATCGGCCTCACGAAGTGAAGGCGAGCTTTCGAGCCGCGGCTTCGCATGGTGAAGATTGGGATCCTTTCACAGGTGTGTCCTCAACCATCGACCATCCCTCGGAAATCCATCTCAGGCTTGAGCCCTACGAGTCGCGGGTTATCTTCTTTTCTAATTCAGCAGATAGGACAGCCGTGGCAGCCCCGACGCGCCAGGAGGCGTTCGTAAAGCTCCCTGCGGACCTATCGAAGAACTGGCAAGTCAGGACTGACGGGTCTGGTCGAGCGATCACGATGGAGAGTCTGCATTCGTGGAGTGAAGACGGATCTTTGAGATATTACTCGGGTAGGTTAACTTACACTCACTCGGTCCCGATCTCCTCGTCGGATTTACGCCAAGGTGAAAGATTGCTTCTGGATTTCGGTGAAGGCACACCGGTGAGTCTTCCTTCGCCGCTGCCGGCCTTCAACATGCGAGCCTATCTCGACCCGCCCATCCGTGAAGCAGCGGAGGTATTCGTCAATGGAGAGAGCGCAGGATTTGTGTGGCATCCGCCCTTCCGTCTGGATATCACACGCTTTCTAAAAGCCGGCGACAACCAACTCCGTATTTCTGTTGGGAATACAGCGATCAATACGTTGGCTGGTCAGTCTTTGCCGGACTACCGTTTGCTGCGAGCCAAGTATGGCAATCTCTTCACTCCTCAGGATATGCAGAATCTGCAGCCGCTTCCCTCGGGTCTCCTCAATGCTCCTAAGTTGCTTGTCGCAGACCCTGGCCCAGCGCACTGAAGCCGTAGCCTTGGCTGCAAGCCCAAGCCAAGTTGCGTGATGTTGAAGGGCTATGCTCGAATACCTGCATGAACCGAAGAGACTTCCTCCGCGATTCCCTGCTTGTGTCTGGAGCGGCGTCCCTCAAGGTACAAGGATGGGCGCAGGCTACTGACGATCGACCTCAAGCCAGAGTTGCGCTTGACCCGAAGCAGACTGGAAAGCAGATAGCAGCGGATTTTACCGGCCTAAGTTATGAGTCTGCCCAGCTAAGCGACCCCGCGTATTTCTCTGGTGAGAATTCGGCTCTTATTGGCATGATTCGGCGTCTGGGCAAACAAGGAGTGCTGCGCATCGGCGGAAACACCAGCGAGTATTGCTTCTGGAATCCGCAGGCAACGCGTGCTGAAGAAGAGGGGTCGAAAAGCCAGGGGCCGATGGGGCCCGATCCCGGACACAAGCCGGCCGTGGACCGCAAGATCACTCCGCTCGCAATTCGCAATCTTCGCGACTTCATCGACGCAACCGGTTGGACACTGATTTACGGCCTCAATATGGGCAAAGGAACGGCAGCCGATGCTGCGGATGAAGCTGCTTACGTGATGAAGACGATCGGAAAGGAGAAGCTGGTGGCGTTCCAGCTCTGTAACGAGCCCGACCTCTTCAGCAGAAATGGCATTCGCAAACCGGACTATAACGCGCAGCAATTCAACGATGAGTGGAAGCAGTTCTTCGATGCGATTCGAGCACGCGTTCCGAATGCCCCATTCGCCGGACCCGATACTGCTTACGGTCAAGACTGGTTAGTGCCCTTTGCTTCGCGCTTCAAGCGGGACGTGAAGTTTCTCTCGAGTCACTACTACGCAGAGGGGCCGCCGACCGATCCTTCCATGACGATCGAAAGATTGCTTACGAATCCCAAGCTGAAAGAGCAATTGGAAGGAATGCAACAGGTTCTCAAGGAGACCGGTCTCCCGTTTCGCTTGGCAGAAACCAATTCCTGCTATGCCGCCGGCAAACAGGGAGTGAGCGACACATTTGCTTCGGCACTCTGGGGTGCTGAACTCATGTACCAGCTGGCGCAGTCCGGCGGCATGGGAATCAACTTTCATGGGGGCGGGTACGGCTGGTACACGCCGATTGCGGGCACACCGCAGAACGGTTTTGTAGCGCGCCCGATCTATTACGGCATACTCCTCTTTGAACAGGCTGGGCCAGGAACCCTCGTCGCGACCACGATTAGCCCCGGCGAAAACGATAGTCTGAGCGCCTATGGAGTGCAGAGCACCGATGGCAAGTTGAAGCTTGCTGTATTCAACAAGAGTCTGGAGCGCAGCTTGCGAGTGAAGATCGCTCCCGGCCAGCGAGTCGGGAGAGCCACATGTTTGCGCCTCTACTCCCCGGGAATTGAGGACACCGTGGATACGACGCTCGGGGCGGCACAAGTCGGCAGTTCCGGTACATGGTCTCCTTTGAAACAACCATCGTTACCAATCGAGGACGGCGAAGCATCGCTTGAAATGCCCGCAGCCAGCGCGGCTCTGATTACTTTCAGCTAGCGAAGCTTGACGAGTTATTGCGCTCATCAAGGAGTACTCTGTGGGCGGACATTCAGAATGATGCGACGGTAGGAGGTGAGTTGTGGCGACCCATCGTCCGTGACTGCGAGGATGATGTGGGCCACGCCCGGCCCGGAGCAGGGCAGCACATGGGGCAGCCATGCTTCGTGACACACCGCCGTCGGCGTGACAGTGGCTTTCATGCCATCAGTACCTGTGATAGTTACAGACGACAGGTTCGTGCCGGTGCCACCCGCCTCGGCATAGTGGAACCAATGGTAGTGGAGTCTCTGACCGTCGGGATCGCGAGTTCCACTCGCATCGAGCACAACCGGTTTACCAACCTCTGCGTCTATTACAACGGGCGCAGTACCTTCTAATCCGTTCACAGAGACCACGGGATTGTGGTTAGCGTGAGCATAGTCTTGGATCGTCCAATCCATACGCGCGGCGAAGTCATGCTGAAACGCACTTCGCCAACGCCAGATGGTCGCCTGGTCTGAGGTATACGTTCTGCCATCCGAGCCTGGCACGGTGTCCTGCGAGGTGACGCGAGTGAACATGTCACCACCCTGGGTCCAGATCGCGTGCGTCTCTCCATACGGCTGGCGGTAGACATACCGGCCGCCCCAACCACCCCAGTCGGGCCGACGATACGACTCCAGCCCATTGGGAATTAAGCCCAGAAAGGATGGCGTGTCGCCCTCCATGATGAACGCGAAGCGTGGATACAATTTTCCCAGAGGGCCCTTGCTGCGAATATTCTCATCGAGCCATTCATTTGTAACCGTCTTAGTGTCTGCGCCGGCTCCGTTCCGGTAGTAGACGTCGCCGCTGATGCCCGTCCATGTGGCGTAGTAATACGCTTCGCCATCGGGGCTCGAGGGCTGGACGACGTACAGCAGATCGGGAAACTCACGTCGAATCCAGGGCCCAGCATCGTCCTGATCCGATATTGAAGAGACTCGGAGCTTCGAAATAAACTTAGCCAGCTCCGACGCTGAGCGAGTCGCCCTGACCTCGATCAACGCTTCGGCCAGTGTATTCGCGCCCCCCCACAGGCAGATCCAGAGTGGCCGAGCATCTTCGCGATCCACCGACCGGATAATGGCCTTCGAACCATCGGAACTCTGACCGATTCCCGTAGCCTTCATTCCATAGGCAGGTTGGCCGGCAAACACTCGACCGCCCAGTTCGTCTGCAGTGGGCCAGCCTTTGGCGTGCAGAAGAAGATTGGGCCGCACCTCGCCATAAGCGTGGATGAGAGACCGCATTGTCTCCGGGTGGACTGCCCTCTTCTGCCAGGTGGAAGTAGCAGCGATGAGAGCTTCCAGATCCAGCTCGTTCGAGTAGAGCAGTAGGCGCACGAGTGACATCTGATCATCCGGCTCATTGCCGATGTCGCTGATGATCACAACGCGAGGATGCCCGGTGAAGTCGTCGATGTGCGCTGACGGAGGATCCTGCGCGCCGACGCAGCACGTGGTTGTGAGAATGATTGCGAGCAGGACCAGGCAGCTCGAGACAGCAGGTCGAAAACGTCCCCGAGTAAGTGGTCCAACTAAGTCGGACTTTAATCTGCGAATCATAAGTTATGCTCCGGACAGTAGTCTGCGCGACATCGGTCAATAGCAGGACGCTCTAAACAAAAGGCTATTGGCTCTTGCCTGCAAGATTGTAGCCCTCAAGAATAATCCGGGGTCGTTCTCCACGCGTGTCTGCGTCTTCTAATTGAACACGGATGGTCCGTCGCTCGCCCGGCATGAGCGCGATGTAGTTGTCATCGTAGATCGCCGGCAGGATATGATCTCCTGTCTTCTGTCTGACAGCCTTCACGCGGAGCATCAGTGCGGGCGTTTCAGAGACATTGTGCAATTGCGTGGTTAGCGTCCACTGATCGCCCCGCCGTTCCACTCGGGTGGCTGTGGCGATGCGCGCGGGCCGCAGATCGCGAATACCCTGGTAGTCTCCTTCGGTAACTCCGTGGAGATAGAAGTTAGTGGAGAGCACCGTAGCTCCGCTGGTCAAGCTTAGGCGGAGGAAGTGTGTACGCGCAAGACCTGGAGGGAACTCGAACTGGAGGGGAGTTGCGGTGCTGTCTTCTTTGCTGTCAAGGGCAGCGGACTTTTCCCACTTCAGCTTGCCGTCCAGGTCAATCACCTCTGCGTGAGCGGTCAATCCTGTCTGATCCCCTGCGTTGTTCACTACCTCGACGGCATCGGTCAAGGCGTTCCACTGAATGTGCAGCGGCTCGGCAGCCTTCTTAGCGCCGAAATAGCCGGCGTCTGTCTCGTAGAAATAATCGTAAGTCTGCCAGAGCAGGGACGGCCAGGCAGGATGACTCATCCAAATCAGCAACCCGAGCCGGTTCTTACTCTGCCCTTCAAACATTCCGCGGTAGGCATCGTAATCGACGAACTGCGCGAAGCTCATCCACTCCCGCAGACTCGTCGCGCCTCCGTACTGCTGCTCGATGGCCGCAGTAAATGGGTTATGCGCATGGAAATCGTGCAATGGCCATTGGCTACTCTGAGGCCACATCGCAGATGCAGGCATGGTGCGAGTGAGGCTATCCATCTCGACCACGTTGGGCGAGCCCATCTCGCTGTGAAACCTGGTGGGCGCGTTCGCGAAATAAAATTTCAGCGGCTCGACGCGGTACGGTCCATGCCCGCTGACCGGCCCGTCGGCGGAACTGGAAATATAGTGATGCCCGGGCGCAAGCGTGGACACCAGGGAGCGTAAGCCCTCATCAATTGGCTGTGGAGGGAACCCCTCGTTGCGCCCGCAAAAGAGACCCACGGACGCATGGTTACGAATGCGCAAGATATAGTCCCGGGCATTCTCGAGGAAGAGATCATAGTCGTCCGGATCTGGTCCATCCCATGGATTGGCGAGCCAGAAATCCTGCCACACAATCACTCCGTTGCGATCGGCAGCATCATAGAAAGCCTCGTCGCCAATCTGACCAACCCAGTCTCGAATCATGTTGAAGTGCTCGTCGCGGTGGTAGCGAAGGGCCGTTTCATATTCTCGGGAACGGTATCGGAGCATCGACTCGGAGAAACCCCAGTTTCCTCCGCGGGCGATCAGACGTCGCCCGTTGATCCAGATCTTCAGAACGTCGCCATCTTCTGAATAAGTGAATTGACGGATGCCCGCTTGGAACTCGGACTGATCAGAGACTGCGCCATCATTGGTGACAAAGCTCAGCTTCACAGGGTAAAGATTGGGGGATCCGTAACCCACGGGCCACCAGAGTCTGGGATGCTCGATCCGCAGAGCCGGCGCGTTTGAGGGATTCAGCTCAAATGTCTGGCTTGCGGAACCGTCGAGGGTTATGGGAATCGACACTGATACTGTGCCAAATTGTGCGCGGAGTGTTCCCGTGACTACTTGAGGTTCCTGGTTGTGCAGGGTAGCCTGCATTGCTACATCCGCACGTTCGGTATTGGGCAACGGAAGAGCGGTCGTGACAAGGGAATCCTCAATCGTAACTGCACCGGTAGTCGAAAGCGACACGTCACTCCAGATGCCAGTGTCGCGCCCTCGTATCGTGGAGATCCAGTCCCAACCGGCAGTCGCGTGATAGGTCGGGTTGTCTCGACCGAGGGCACCGCCGTTCAGAGTCATACCGGCCTTGTCCTTGGTCGAGCCGGGGTTGTCGTTCTTAAGGATGCGCACTGCGAGTACGCTTTGGGCTCCGGGGTGCAGCCAGCGAGTCACATCGAAGCGGCCTCGCAGGAAGCCCCCGTCGATGCGCCCCACCTCGCTTCCATTCAGGTAAACTTCCGCCTTCCAGTTGATGCCCTTGAAGTTCAACCAGAAGTGTGGATTCGAGCCTCTCGCAGGCGGCGCGGTGAATTCGTCTCGATACCAGAAGTCGGCGCAAAAGAAGGAATCGGAGATTGCATATTGATTGTCGCCGTAGTCGGGATTGGGGATGGCATCATCATTGAGGAAGCTGGTAAGCACCGTGCCTGGGACAGTAGCTACGAGCCAGTCGTGGTCCTTGTAGCTGGGCTGCGAGAGCTCTTCACCGCTTGCGGAGACGCGGGACGCGCGTTGCAATCGCCACGCTCCGCCACTCAAGTTGAGCCGCCCGCCAGGTTCTGCGGCAGGGGCGCGCTTCGGCTTCGGCATGGGTCCGCCGCGGCCGAATACCTCCAGTTCACTCAGCACATAACTCCCGGGCTCGGCGGGTTTGGTCATCCATACGCGAAGATACCGGGCATGCGCCGCCTGCTCTAAGTGAATATCCTGGCTGAGTGACGTTCCTGTTGGCAGCGGTTGAAGGGTTTTCCATTCAGAGGCATCACTTGAAATCTGGATTGAGCCCTCGCTCGCGCGCCGAATCCAAGAGAGGGTAACCCGGTCGAAGGTGCACTGTGCGCCAAGATCCACGTAGACCCACTCTTCACCGGTGCCCGCGCTCATCCAGGCGCTCGAAAAATTATTCGGCCCCGCAATTCGGATTTCTCGACCTTGATCAAACAAGTTGGCTTCGGCGACTTGCCACGTGTGCATGCCGGCGGCCGCGAGATTCACGCGATAGTAACGATACCGAGAAGGCTCGTTGAACGCGATGGTCTGCTTGAAGCTAGGACCTGCGTCATTCATCGGAGCCCACGTCGCTCCCGACAGGCTGCCCAGTTCTTTCCAGGTGACATGGTCATCGGAGCCTGAGACGGCGTAGCGCCAGTTCCCGGACGCTTGTAACTGATGCTGATCTGGTTTTCGAAGATATAAGTCGATGCGATCGAGTTCGGGAGGCGTAGCGCCGTCGATATCGAACTCAACCCACGCAAATTCTCCTTCCACGGTTACCGCTGAGACCACATTGCCGTCGAGGAACGCCTCGCGTTCATTCTTGGGAAGCACGCCGCGATCACTGGTGGAGGTCGACAGGACCCAGCCGATGTCCTGATCTTTGACGCCATCTGTAATCAGCTGTGCAGTCAAGTTATAGTCGTACGCGCTCGACTGGTATGCAGGCCGGTGCAGCGCGAGATTGCGGTAGGTGTTCGCATCGATCTGCATCGAGGGTCCGACATATTCCCTGGGGTCGCCAGGATAGACCCCGACATCTCGTGTATATACCTGGGCTGCGCACATGGAGGAAGACAACAAAAGTAACAATAAGAGGCACGTAACTGTGTATCCGAAACGACAGAGACACACGGGCAGCGCCGCCAGTCGGTGGTTGTACATCGAGCGCCTTTCCAAACAGTTAGACCATCAGGAGCTTGTGAGTTGTAACGGAGAATGATACTTCAGACGATGGACTCGAGACCAACGCAGATCAAACTCGTGGGGCGCCCGCCGCCGAGATCATTCGAGGAGTTGGTCCTCACTGCGGTTTGGAGTAATGATTGCTGTTATTGCACAGCACCTGCAAGCGGAGCACTCTGCCCTGCTATGAGGCCGGAGATACTGGTCGCGAGTTGGGGGTTATTCATGACGAAGAACATTCCGCCTCGACCATTCTGGCTCGCCGAGCAGTTGGTGCCGCTGATCGAGCCTTCCTGGTTCATGTCGCCAAAGATCGAATAACTCGTTCCGGGCGCGGTAGAGGCGCCAATCTTCGCGTGATTGCCGTTGGGGTTCACTCCACCCTTCAGACCGAATTCAAGATTGGACCAATGTCCTGTGGTGGCAATCTCCACCGCACCGGGGCTTGCCAGCGATTCATCCCAACATCCCATCTTTGTGTCGGCTGTAGTGGAAGGGAGCGCGTCGGGATTTGTCCACCAATTGGCGGTGCGCAACGAAACGCCTCCGAGGACAGCCGACACCATCTGCCATGGCGGCACGGCGAGTTTGGAGGGCTTCGAAATGAGCTCCGCGCCGGTCGAGAGCATTCCCGTCAGCACAGTGGAGTTGTCTGATTTGGTGCCGAGACTGTTCACAAGCTCTTGAACGTCTGGCGGTCCGCCGTTTTGGACAATCTGCGGGTTCTTAGGGTCTGTGACTACGCTGGCGTTGTTGAGGCCTTGAAGCACCAGTACGAGGTCATCCTTGTTAAGGCGAAGAGCAAAGAAATGCTGACTTACTTCTATATCGTTATCTCGAATACACCCGAGGGTATTTCCATCCGTCTTACGCGGAAACTTTGCCGATCCAGACAGGGGCCACGATGGAGTGGATACCTGCATGACGAATCCCTCTCCTGCGTCGTTCCAGCTAACCATTCCTTTGGAGTGCCCCCAGGGAGCGCCGCATCCACTGCCACTGCATACGCCCGGTGGATCGCCGTAAGGCTGGTCGTTCCAGACGACATAATGGTAGGTGCCGTTGTAGACCTCGTCGAAGCTCGCGCTCACAGGATCAGAGGTGGTGGTGCCGAGACAATCTTTGCTGCCGTCCTGCAACGTTGCCGTCTCGCTGCTCGCGTAGATATAGCGTTGTCCGAAGTTATGGTAGGCCGGCGTATTCTGCACCGTGCCGCCGAAGAGACACGTTCGCGAATCGGATGCGCCACACTTGGGAAAGCTTCCGGAGTTAAGCTTGAACACAAACCACCATGCGACTGGATGCCCTTTCTGCAGCATGGGAAGAGGCGCGGTGCAGGGCGGAGAGTCGGGTGTGCCTGCGCCGCAGCTCGCTATAAGCCCGGCTTGCGTCGTCGCTGCCTGCTGAGGAGGTCCAGGCGCGACAGGCTTTGCGGTGGAGCCGGTGAGTGCACCATGCAGCAGAGCAATCCCGAGCGGAATGGCTGGACCGATCGTCCGGATCACACGCCCGGGCGACACAGCCTTCTGATTCCGCGTAGTCTCGGCCGAGGCCATCCGATGCTTTCCTTTCCAACATGCGGCTCAGAGGAAGCGCAATGAAGAGAGGTGAGAGGCGCTAAGCCAGTTAGTTGGTCGCCCCGGTGGATGCTGTTCCTGCCGGCGTAACTACCGAGGAGGCTCCAGTGGCGGAGATGGCTTGCGCCGTGGCCCTCACGCTTTCGCGCTCTTGTGGAGTTGTCACTCCCTCGTCACGGCTATACGAGATTCCCTTGCCTACCGCGTATGTACTCGCGCTGATTCCAAGTAATGTCAGCACACCATCGGGAATGTCGGGGAATCTAGTGCCACGCTCTACCAGGATGAAAAAGCTGATTGCGATGACAAGCGTAAACACGAGCAGTTGAAATCTGGACATACTCGCCTGTCCATTCGACTCCGAAAGCAGGCTGGAAAGGTTGATCTTACCGCTCCAGATCATCCATAGGAGTGTGGCGCAGAGCAGCCCCATGAAGAGACACACTCCGTAGCCGCATATTGTCTGCATCATCGTCATGTGTAGTCCTTATGATTTCCTGGTCAGTGTTGTCATTGCTTTTACCGAGGCGTAGATTCCGCTACTCCCGCCGAATAGGTACAGCCACTCACGACTTACTTCCGGCATCGCTCCTGCAGTTCCATGAAGGACCGAACTAAGATACTTGGCGCTCACCGCCAGGGTCGCCAGCAGTAACTGCACTCGTTCAGGACTTACCCGGCCGGCGTCCTCTTTCCGGTTTAGCAGGCCAGCCAGTTCTATCTTCCTGGTGAGGAGTCTGAACACAAGAATGGCAACTAGTAAGATCAGGAACGCGTGTAACTCGTGTTCAAGCAGAGATACGGGGTCCATAGATCGTGAGCGGGAGTATAGCAGCGCAGACCCCAAAAACGACTTTATATTTTCGGCAATTCGCAGGCAGAACTTACCCTGCATACTGCTAAACAACACACGAGGTTCATGCACGGTGCTGCTGCGGCAGGATCTACGCTGTCGCGTCTGCCCGCCAAGACTCCGTGAGATCTGGTCAGCTGGCGGACCTGAAGCGCCAGTAGCTAGACTTTGACTTCCCAACCTTTCTCGTAGTCGCGCGACCAGAACTTCATCGCCTCGGCATCGTCTTGCACATGACCGTTCTTCGTATCGAGATGCAGCTCCCGATTGACGAACCAAGCGACGTTGGACAGTTGCAGCATGGTCACCGCGACGTTGCCGACGTCCACTGGAGAATGGAGTGTTTCCCCGCTTCGAATCCCGTCGATCAGGTTTTTGAAATGGGCGTCGGTCATGGAATCGCGGCTGAGCAGGTCACTCGTCGCTGTTTCGTGACCGGTTTTGAATTCATCGGTCTTTTTGCCTGATGCGTCGTACACTTCGTATCCGTCACGATCGATGAGCACACTGCCGGTGGTGCCGTGGATGGTTGAGCCACGACTGCGCCCATAGCAGAGCATCCCCTGGCAGCTTCGTCCTTCCCAGGTGATCATCTTGTCGGGATACTCGAAGTTGGTCACCAGTGTGTCATAGAACTGCCAGTCATCCTTGTACTGATACCGGCCGCCGGACGCGGTTACTCGCTCTGGATACTCCGCCTGCAAAGCCCAGCGGCAGACATCCACTTCGTGCGTGCCGTTGTTGAGTGTCTCGCCGGTTCCATATCTGCGCAGCCAATGCCAGTTATACGGATGGATATTGTCCTTGTAAGCGCTTCTTGGCGCGGGCCCCTGCCACAAGTCCCAATCAAGCGTCTGGGGTACAGGCACCTCTTTGCCGAAGCCCATCGATTTGCGAGTATTCACGTACCACGCTCGCGCGAGATAGGGGCGGCCAATGAAGCCGTCATGAATCTTCTGAATGATGGAGATGGTGTGAGGAGAAGAACGTTGCTGATCGCCAACCTGCACCAGCTTGCCGTATTTTTTTTGGGCCGCAACGAGCAGTTCCCCTTCGCGGGGATTGTGGCTTGAGGGCTTCTCGACATACACGTGCTTGCCGGCTTGCAACCCGAGTACAGCCATGGGCGCGTGCCAGTGATCGGGTGTTGCAATGGTGATGGCGTCCACGTCCTTCGACTCGAGAACTTTGCGGAAGTCCTTTTCGGCGGCGGGCGCATAGGTTAACTCCTTCTGCGCCTCGGCAGAGAACTTCTCGAGGATCTTGGAATCGACGTCGCAGACATAAGAGACGCGGGCGGAGTCACTGTTCGACTTGAGGGCAGAAAGGTGCGCGTACCCTCGGCCGTTCAGGCCCATGATGGCAAAGTTCAACCGGTTATTTGAGCCGACGATCTGTGCGTAGCTGCGCGCGGTCGTGCGCATCGCCGCGCCCGCCACTCCTACCGCGACTCCATCCAAAAAGGTACGTCGAGAAATCATTTGCCCTCATTTCCAGCCAGCAGGCACAGGCCAGCAAATCCTCAAAGCGAACGGTCAAATCTGCGCGGCCCTGGAGAGACCCGGGTGCGAACCCGATCGACATTCCCGCTAACCCTTATACACGGGGAGAGCCTTCCCTTTCACACGCCGAAGGCCGGAGACTACACTGACAAGCAGAGCAACCTTAGCAACTTGGGCAAAAATGTTTCAGACGATGGACAGGCAGGCCTTGAACGCCACTCTCGACCAAAAAACTACGAGGCACAGCAGCAGTCGCAAACCGTTTCAAGGTCCCGCCCTGCATCCCCGGCTGCGCTTGATCGCCTGCATCCTGTTTCTCTGTCTGTTGACTAGTCGCCTGTTGGCGCAAGACAACACTCCAGTGCCTTCGAGCGAGCTTTCGGCTTTGCCGTACGCGGCCGACGAAGATCTTATGACCAGCCGCGGTCTCGTAAAAGCAGGCAAATTACCGGAGGCTGAAGCCGCGCTCCGCAGTTATGTATCGAACCATCTAAACTCCGCGGAGGCGCATTTCCTGCTGGGGCTGGTGCTGTTTCGAGAAGACAAGCCAAAGGATTCGCTTGTCGAATTCACCAGCGGTGCGCGGTATCAAACCCCTTCTGCAGGCGACCTCAAGGTGGTGGGCCTCGACTACGTGCTGCTCGACGACTACGTGGACGCGAACAAATGGCTGACACAATCGACCGAGCGGGATCCTCTGGACCCCACGGCTTGGTATAGCCTTGGCCGCGTGCAATACAAGCTTAACTTCCTGGGTGGAGCGATGCATTCATTTGAAAAGGCCATCGAACTGGACCCTCAGAATGTAAAGGCTGAAGACAACCTCGGGCTCACGCTGCAGGCACTCAACCGTCCAGACGATGCGATTGTGGCTTACCGGAAGGCACTCTCGCTGCAAGAGAATAGCCCTCATCCCAGCGAGCAGCCGCTTCTCAACCTTGGGTCTCTGCTGATGGAACGCAATGAGTCGGAGGAGGCCACGCGCTTGCTAGAGAAGGCGGTCGCGATCGCACCGAGGGATGCCAAGGTTCACGAACAGCTCGGCCGCGCTTATCTTCTCCAGAATCAGCTGCGCCCAGCGGCAGACCACCTTGAACAGGCAGTGGCCTTGTCCCCCAACGACTCGCGACTGCACTTCCAGTTAGGGCAGGTGTACCGAAAGCTCGGACTTGCGGAAAAAGCCAAAGCGGAATTCCAAAGGACGGAAACGCTCAACGGGGCCCGTTCGACGCCGCAGTGAACCATTCCTCGTAAGGCGCACCCGCACCGAGATGAGATTGAATCTCCGTGCCGATTACACCCTGAGCCAGAGATCCTGAAGAACCCTGAACTGCCTCTGCCAATCGGCTCCGCAGCTCGCCATGCATGAAGCGGAATATGCGAGCGACACTCCAATTTATTGTCGAGTTGAGTAACGTTTCGCCACGGTCCGTCACTGTATCAATAAGCCGGGAAACTTCAGCGGCCCAAAACAGCGGACGTCACATTCTTAACGACTCGGTCGGCTGAGGCCGATGGGCAACGTGCGGCTGCGGAGGTATCAGGATGGCAACCCCCGAACTCATTCACCTCGTCGCAGAAGCGAAACCCCGAATCCTGCGCGTCTTCGTCAGCTATGCGCGGGAAGACGAGAAGATCGCTGTCGCCGTTTTCGACGCAATCCGAATCGCTCTTGGGACCTTTGCGGATGTTTTCATCGACAACGCGCTGCAGTTTGGCCTGAGTTTCCAGGACGAGATTCGCAAGCGGCTGGACCAGACCGACCTGCTGGTGGTGATCTACTCCTCCACGCTCAAACCCAGCCACAGCTTCACCGGCATGGAGCTTGGATACTTCATCGGAGTAATGGAGCGGGATCAAAAGCCGGAGCATCGCCGCAGGATCGTTCCCATTTACCTGGATACTCCGCCCGATCTTCTTGCAGGCACTGAAGGTATCAACATCGGGATCTCCCGCGCGACCCTGGAACTCTCTTCGGAGGACTATGCAGCGGCCCTGAACATCCATCTGGAAAATCGCATGGTGAAGTTTCTGGCGGAGTTTCAGGAGATCGTTGACAAACTGCGCGAAGAGAACGGCTTTCCCAAGGTGATCAAGCGGCCCGAGGAAGACGATCTGTGCGGGCTGGTTCGGAAGATGCAGTTATCCATCTTCAACCAGCTCAAGACCAATCCGGAGTCCACCCTCAAGCCACAAAAGCAGATCACCATTCGGACGAGCGACGCAGCGCTCGCGAACACGGTCGCAAGCCTACCGAATGATGCTGTCATGCTTCCAGTCGGAACCGGCAGTCCGATGTCCATCTTCGGTCTTCCCAGCCAGGAACTTACCTGGGGAGATTTCTGCAAGCTCACGAGGAGTTCAAAGTTTCGGGACTCCTGGGCAGATGCCATCACCAGCGTCGTCAGCTCTTCGCTGCAGGGGCAACTGGACGTAGATAACAGCCAGCTTATCGTCTCGAACGATGAGAGACATGCCTTCCGAGTCATCCTAACCACCGGGACCCGGTACTTCAACGGAGTGAGAGAGTTCAATCTTTATTTCGTCGAGTATCTACGTCCCAGAGAGTTCGGCGATCACTCAACCACCCTGGTGCTGAAGGGGCTCGAACTCTGCTGCCGATTCCGGTTCCTTTTCCTCGAGAGGAACAGCGAGTTCTCTCATATGAATATCCGAATCGCGCTGCCGAACACGTTTCATGACCTGGTGAGGAACATAGAACGCGAGCTGAACCTTCTTCGCCGTGATGCGGTCGAGATGGGACTGGACAAAGCAAATGTCTGGGCAGACTTTGTGGACTGGCAACATCTGCAGAAGATGACCGAGGAATGGCGGCCGCTGGAGATAAGAATCAGAGACATCTGCCTGAAGGCTCGAGCAATCCCGGAAGACTCACCGGACCTGCCGCGTTTCCGCGACTCTCTTTCGAGCACCATAGAGGAACTGGAAACCGCGATACGCCCACTGAACACTTTGCTGGTCTGCGGGCTTACTGAGAGTCTCAAGCGTTTCTGTTCCTGCCCGTAACTCATTAGGAAGTGAGGGTATCTGCTCGTGTTACGTTTTTGCCTCGTTGAGGATATGGTGAGTCACGGTTGGAGGTCGCTCACCGTGCTCGAACAACATAGCCGCCAACAGCCAGATTCCCCATAGGACGTGATTGTTCGGGCAGCCGGCCTTTAGTGCTCGGGCTAGGCGAATAAATTAATGCGGAGATTCGCACGCTAACTGACTCATAACCTATGGACGGATCGAGCCAGGAAGTTAGCAGGGGCCAAGAGTTTGTATCTCCTGTAGAAATCGGCGCCTTTGCAGTCAGTTCAGACTATAATACGCGGCATCTCGGCGGTGCAGCATGAGTGAAACGGCAGCAGGCGGCCCATCGGAGCCGCAGTCATCGCATACCAAGCCGGGTGCGGCCGATCTGGTCAGCGCAAGCCTCTATCAGGAGTTACACCAGTTAGCGGCGCGTAAGATGCATGGCGAACGACCGAACCACACGCTGCAACCGACGGCGTTGATCAACGAAGCTTACCTGAAGTTAGGCGAGGCCTCTAGTTCCGTATGGCAAGACCGGGCTCATTTTATGGCGGCCGCTGCGCGCATCATGCGCCACATTCTGGTGGACCATGCCAGGTCTCATAACGCCGGTAAGCGAGGTGCGGGAGCCATGCAGGTCACGCTGGATGACAACATCGTGTCCACCCACAGTTCGGCATCGGAGGTCATTGCCCTCGATCAGGCACTCGCGAACCTGGCTAAGTTCGACGCAAGGCAGGCCGAGATATTGGAATTACATTTCTTCGCCGGAATGACCTTCGAAGAGATTGCCGCCGTACTCCAGGTATCGATCCGCACAGTAAAAGGCGACTGGAGCATGGCACGTGCATGGCTTCACCAGGAGTTGGCTCCCCGATCATGACTCCCGAACTCTGGCAACGGCTCAAGCCTCTCTTCCTCGAAGCGATGGAGAGACCCGCCGGGGAACGGACCAACTATGTAATGCACGCTTGCGGTGACGATTTCACATTGCGCACCGAGTTAATGACGTTAATCCGCGCAAGTGACGATGAAACGGGCGAGACGGAAGTTCCGCTGCTGGATCTTCATGGACTTACACCGACATACGGCAAATATTCTATCGGTGAACTGATCCTTGGACGCTTCGAAATTGTGCGCTGCCTCGGAAGCGGCGGCATGGGAGATGTGTACGAAGCTATGGATCGAGAGCTGCTGCAGCGAATTGCGCTCAAGACCATTCGTCCAGACATTGCTCGAGACGCCGCCGTTCTGGCGAGGTTCAAAAAGGAAGTGCAGCTGGCGCGCCGAGTCAGCGGGGCGCATGTTTGCCGCATCCACGAGCTTTTCGTCGTCCCACCCACTGCCACAACACAGGGCTCTTGCTTCCTTACTATGGAGTTCCTGGAAGGGATCACGCTTGCTGAGAAGATACACCTCTCCGGTCCGATCGCATGGCGAGAGGCCCAGCAGATCGCGACCGCAATTTGTGCTGGTCTATCGGCGATTCATGAGGCTGGAGTTATCCATAGGGACTTGAAGACCCGGAACATCATGATGACCCCGCGCGGAGCTCGCGAGTGTGCGGTGGTCATGGACTTTGGCTTAGCGCGCGAACTCGAGCCCACGAAGCTGGACAATCAGGCCGGAATGACGCGGCCTGGCGCGGTGCTCGGCACACCCGAATACATGGCACCAGAGCAGTTTGAGGGGGCGGAGGTCACTCGGGCCACGGATGTGTATGCTCTGGGCGTCGTTCTCTACGAACTGGTCACCGGCAAGCAGCCATTCGCTGCCTCCACTCCGTTTGCGGCCGCCGTACGTCGCGGCAGGCGGCCACAAGCAGCCTCGACCCTGCAGCCCGGCCTGCCTCGCCGGTGGGACGCGACCATTAGTAAGTGTCTCGAATACCAGCCCGGTCAACGCTACCAATCTGCCGGCGAAGTTGCTCAGGCGCTCAGCCGGAAAACTCCTGACTTCGCAAGCTTTCCACGCAAGTGGTCGAAGTCCGTTGCCGCAGGGATAAGTCCGCTGCTCTTACCGTTTCTGCTGCTCATTCCAGCCATGCGTGAGAGAGTGCAGGGCATGCTGTACGCCAACCCGCAAAAGCATATTGCCGTTCTGCCGTTTGTCTCTACCGGGGGCAATGCGGAGAACCAGGCGCTCGCCGATGGACTGATGGATGCGCTTTCAGGAAGGCTGTCCAATCTAAGCTCCCCGAATCAGTCTTTATGGGTTGTGCCTACCAGCGAAATTCGAGATCACGAGGTAAGCAGCCCTTCCTCTGCGCGACGCAAATGCGGCGCTACGATTGTCGTGCAGGGCACCATGGCGCAAAACAACAACACGTTACACGTGAACCTTGCAGTCATCGACACAACCAAGCCCCGGCAGATCGGCGCCCTCGAACTGGAGGCTAAGACAGGAGATTTAGCTACTCTTGAGAACGACGCGGTCGTCGGCATCGCGCGTCTTATCGATGTCCCTGCCGGGGATGCCGGAGGCGAGGGCAAGAGGCAGTCTGCAAGTCCAGCCGCGTATGAGAACTACCTGAAGGCGTTGGGATACCTGCAACGCTATGACAAGACCGGGAATCTTGACCTGGCAATTTCAGAGCTCCGGGCAGCGATCAAAACGGATCCCAAATTTGCGCTTGCATACGCCAGCCTGGGCGAGAGTTACAGGCTCAAATACAAACTCGACCAGGATCCTGACTGGCTCAAGACAGCCGATGCGAACGCCAGGAAGGCCGCAGAGCTCGATGCGCAATCTCCAGCCGTGTACGTGACGCTGGCGAAGATTCACCAGAGCAGCGGCCACAACGAGTTAGCGCTACAAGAGTTACGACACGCGTTAGAGCTCAATCCGAGAGACGCCGACGCTGTCTCTGGACTGGCCCATGCATACGATACCGCCGGGCGAGCGAACGAAGCCGAAGCTTCCTACAAACGGGCTATCAATCTGCGTCCGGATTATTGGGATGGGTACGAGGACCTCGGGACTTTCTATGACCGACATGGAAAGTCAGTCGAGGCGATCGGCCAGTATGAGAGGGCCATTCAGCTTTCACCGGATAATGCTCAACTGTATCTGAACCTGGGCGGAGCATACATAAATTCAGGTGATTCAAAGTTGATGGCCAAGGCTGAGATCACCCTCAAGAAAGCTATCTCTCTCGATCCGACATATGCCGCCTATGCGAATCTTGCTTATCTCTATAGCATTCAGGGTCAACGCGCCAATGCCGTCGCGGCTGCGGAGAAGGCTGTCCAACTGAAACAGAGCGACTATGTCGCATGGGCGATCCTCGCCGATGCGTACGAGTGGATGGGCGCGAAAGACAAAGTAACCTGGGCGCGCGCTAAGATGGTCCCGCTCGTATTGCAGGCCATTGAACTGAATCCGCAGGATGCCGAAGCGCAGTCCACGCTCGCCGTTCTGTACGCGGACCAGAACCTCAGGGCGAAAGCAATCCCGCGCATCCAGGCAGCGATTGCAATCAGCCAGCAAGACCCCGTCGTTCTTTCAAACATCGCTTGTGCTTACGAATTACTTGGCGATCGTCGCGCAGCCATCGAGTATATTCAGAGGGCTCTCAAGAAGGGGTACACCCTGTCGGATCTGAAGGGTGACCCGAGCCTCCAGGCCCTATCCGGCGATCCAAGGCTTACCGTTTCCCCAGTCTCCCCGAAGTAGTCGGAACGCATCGGCTACAGCTTCCCTCTCAAACCGCGAGCCCCTAAGGAGCCTTCCATGAGTACCGATGACGATTACAGACTTACAAATGAAGTTAAGAAACTTAGAGATGATGATCGTTGCAAGGTTATAAGAGTACCTGACGACGGCGGCACCATCAAAGTCGGACTACACGACTGTATCTACTTACAGTTCACACACGCTGGTCTCTTCACCTGTTCCGACCCGAATAGTTTTTCGCCTCCTCTCCCCGATCAACAACATGTTTCTGCCGGCAAGTGGGGCCCCGCAACGCCGAACTCAGACTATGATGGAGCAAATATCAGGTACGATCTTGGCCGGAACGGAAATGATGATGCAGAAGGAAAGCCACTAGCTACGGCAATGAGTAAGGCCACAGGTACCGTCATTGGCGACACTGCCGGGCACGTCATCCACATCGGGTCGAACACCTTGAACCTGCTGTTTCTCGTGCATAGAGATCCAAGATTTCGACAGGCTCTGTTCCAATTCTGGCCCGATACTAAGATCTTCTTGAATGTATTGTTGAATGCTCAGAGTCTCTCGATCCATGAAGATCAGAGGAGGTTTCTCAGGTCGCTTATTGAGGCGGGCGACAAGGCTTATGAGCGGAAACCGTCATCAGAAGAAGCGGTCTCGATTTAGCCGTAAGCTTTTGTAGTCGTAGACGACGATAAGGCCCGGAGAGGAGACTCTCCGGGCCTTTGTTATTCGAAATAGTTGCTGTTACTTAGCTGCGACCAGCACCTCGCCGGAGTTCTGCAGCCTGGCTTCCTGGTAACGGGCCTTCTTCTCAGATTTGGTCGGGGGCAGATACACATTCATATCGGCCGCGGAGCAAACCACTTCGCTCAGGAAGTACTCGTCACCGTAGCGATGAAATACCAGTTTTCCCTGGTGGTTTTTTTCGCTACTGTGGCCGGCGATGGTGGTAACCAGAACCCGGCTTTTTCCGTCGCCGCCCTGGATCTTGATGACTCCTTCGGACGCCGAGCTGATGATGTAACTTCCAGAGGGCAACTGCTTGTTGCCGGCCGTGAAGTTAAAGGGAACGTTTGCCGACACTGCCTCATCCCAAGCGAGAGCGTTGCTGGCAGTAGCGAGACTTGCGATGGCGAGAAGGGCGATTCCTGCGAACTTTTTCATGACGTGATCTCCTTTTGGGGTGAAGGTTGTTAGAACCGAATTGCCTTCACTCTCTAAAGCGGAGAACAGCCAAGATTCGTGCAAAAGATTTTTCGCGGGCACTGATTTAAGCCAAGGCAGGCGAAACCTGCGGATGCGATTCACCGAAGTCCCGGTCCAGGGGTACCAGTTCGGAACTCTTCCTAAAGTGGGATTTCCGGAGGACTCAAAGAGCCTTGCCTGCCTGATCGTGCTCGGCCAAACAGCTAGTCTGGATACAGCGGTGAAGCGGAAAGGAACGATTCGTGCCCCACGCAAGTAGCAACGCCAGTTCTGCTAACGCCGAGCCTCTAGTCGACGTCCTGGGCCGGTATAAAGCATGGGCCTCCACACAGCGGTCTACCCGAGTGGGACCCGTAGAGAGACTCGACCCGGGTGCTCGCGAACTCTCCTATGAAGAGGCACTCCGGGCAAATCGCTATCCAGGTAGAAGGCCCTCGCCCGATCCAAAGGCCGTTGAGCCAGCCGCAACCGATCCGGACACGAGCGCGCGGCCCGAACATCGGAGTTCACCGCCGAACATGAAAAAGCAGCGCGAGCGACCACAGGCAGGCCAAGCCCGAGCGAAGCGGAGAATCAACGAAGCGGCCCCGGTCTCGAAGGCGATGCCAGGCAGGAAGCGAGTGCGCACCCAAGAAGCAGCCTGCCCGACCAAGGCGCCCGAGTTCCGCGACGTTCTGGATCGCACGGTAGCGTTGTCGAACGCAGCGCACGCGTCCGTTCGCCCGGACAAATCGGTGTGGCTTTCGCTTCGGGTTAGTGCTACAGAGCAGGCAGTCGTGCAGGCACGCGCGGCCGAGGCTGGGCTCTCAGTCTCCGCGTATCTTCGCCAGTGTGCGTTCGAAGTAGAGTCTTTGCGCGATCAGGTTAAGCGCGCACTCGCGGAGATTCGTGCGCCTGCTTTGCCCAGCGAAGATCAGTCAACTGCCCAGCCAACCACTCCTGGGGGAATCAGTGGGCTGTTGCGCAGGGCCGCCCGAATGTTCGGCCGAGACAGAGGCTTCTCCGCGACCGCGTAAAACAGTCGCGGACAGCAGGATAAGAACTCGTCATTCAGCTTTGACTTGTGCGGCCTTATCGTTGGTGAAGTCCACCGTCACTTCTTTACCCGGCGTGGTGGTGTAGTGCACGGTGCGATTTCCATAGTTTGACGAGTCGGACTGCTGCACATTGCCGAGCGCCATCGTTACCTGCAGTTCGCTCATGCCTGCCTTGGCCTGGTGCGCGTCCACTGCCTGCCATACGTCTGCAGGCCAGTGCTTATAGAGTTGATGCGGATCGTCGTAGTAGAACAGTTCGTCGCAGGAGAACTTCGAATCGTCTCCCGCGAGATACCCTACGGGAGTCGCGTAGGTCTTCGGATTGCCCGACTCCTTAAACACCGCAAACACCTGGGTATCGCCGTGGGGGATGCGATTCTGCACACTTTCAGGTGTCTTCTGAGTGACCACGTCGTCAATCTCGAGCGCTTGAATGCTGGGCAACACTCCCACCTTATGGGCGAGGTCGACGCGATGGCCGGTGTAGGGGTAATAGTCCATCTCATTGCCGGCTTGCATCCACACCGTCTTCCCCTTCAGGGTGCGTGCAGATTTCAAATCGTCGATGTAGAGTTTTCGCGGCTGCACCACATCATCGGCGGTCAGGTTGCGTTCTACATACTTCGGTTTGACCGTCACCGGGGCATTTCGCTCTCTCCATACGAAGTAAAAGCGCACACCCCCGACGATCAACACCAGCAGCGTAATCAGCCCGATAACCTTCCACGGTTTCATTCGCAGCTCCCTCATCCGGCCATTCGCTGGCCGGGTCTGCCTCAAGTCTTCGTACTCTGATGCAGGATCGTTCCATGTTCGGGAACGAAGAAGATTTAGCGGCTAACGCCGACGGGCTGCGGCGCTTCCAGTGGAATGAGCGATTCGGTGGTGAGGCGATCCGCGCCACGAAGTTCTGGAAACAGCACGCTCCATAATCCAGTGACTACCAGAGACCCGACACCGCCCGCCACAACCGCCCGCACGGCTCCCCACCATTGCGCCGTGAGGCCGCTTTCAAATTCGCCCAACTCGTTCGAAGCGCCCACGAAGAGGGAGTTGACCGCACTCACACGACCTCGCATGCGCGGCGGGGTGGCCAGTTGCAGGACCGAGGAACGGATCACGACGCTGACCATGTCCGACGCCCCGACCAGCAGCAACGCTACGACCGAGATCGCCAGATTGGTCGACAAACCAAACAGGATCGTAGCCACCCCGTAGATCGCGACGCAGGTAAACATGATGGGGCCGGCCTTGCCTTCGATGGGCTTGAGCGTCAGCCACACGGAGACGCCGAGTGCCCCCATCGCGGGAGCGGCCCGGAGCAGCCCCAGTCCGCGAGGGCCGGCATGCAGTATCTGCTGCGCAAAGATCGGCATCAACGCGACAGCGCCACCCAGCAAGACGGCAAACAGATCGAGCGAGATGGATCCGAGAAGCATCCGGGTCTTGCGAACATAGTGAAAGCCCGCCAGGATCACGTCCATCGAGATGGACCGATGTTCCATGCGCCCGGGGCGGGTATCAAGCGCCGTGAGCAGGATCAGATAGCCAATCAGCGTGAATACGGTGAAGAGAAAGACCACCGGCGCGCCAGCCCAGCGGCCCGGCAGTGGGAGTGTAAAGAGCAGCCCTCCCAGAGCGGGACCAGTGATGTTGGCGATCTGAAAGATGGTGGCGCCCCAGGTCACGGCATTCACGAAGTGTTCTTTGGGAACGAGGTGCGGAATGAGCGCCGAACTCGCCGGCCCGCTGAACGCCCGGCCTGAGCCGATGAGAAAGAGTACCGCGTAGATCGGCAGGACCCGGTGCAGCCCACGCCAGGCAAAAGCAAACAGCAGCAGCGAGCAGATAGCCTGCAGCGTGTAGCAGACGCGGACCACCTGCCGCCGATCGAACCGATCCGCTACATGGCCCGACGGCAGAATGAATACCAGCCCAGGCAGGAAAAGTGCTAGACCCGTATACCCCAGGTCAATCGCTCGATGAGTGATCTGGTAGACCTGCCAAGCCACCGCCAGAGCCTGCGCTTCGGACCCGATAATGGCCATGACTCGCGCCATTTGGTATAGCCGAAAATCGCGGGATTGAAACGCCGCGGTACTCGCTTTTTTTCCGCTCATGGATATCTATGTTTATAACCTGCTAACGTCCTGACCCAACTTCAGAAACTCTACCCGAAGGTGCTCCGCTACGGAATCACCCGGCGTAACGTGAAAAACAATTTAATCTGGGAGGTGAATTCTCCCTCCCAACTTGATCCCGCCGATGCCTCCGATGCGCCGGCGATTGAGACTCTTCCTGCGGCGGAACAGCCACTTACGGCCGACCGTTCTATGGGGATCGGACCTGTTTTCAGCGTTCTAGCCGTCTTTCTCTGCGGCGTCTTCGCCTTCATTGACCTCTACGCAACCCAACCGCTGTTGCCTCTCCTCGCCCGCACCTACCATGCGTCGAAGGCAGTCGTCGGTCTCACGGTCAGTGCTTCGACCCTGGGTGTGGCGCTGTCGGCACCCCTGTTTGGAGCCTTCGCCGAACGGCTGAGCCGCAAACGAGTCATCGTGCTCTCCATCGTGTCGCTGGCCGTGCCGACCCTGCTTGCCGCGACAGCAACCAGCTTGCAGATGCTTATCTTCTGGCGCTTTCTACAGGGCTTGATCATGCCGGGCATCTTCGCTATCACCATCACCTACATCACCGAGGAATGGCCCCGCCAATCCATATCCGTCGTGATGAGTCTCTATGTCAGCGGCACCGCACTGGGTGGCTTCCTAGGTAGGATGACGAGCGGGCTGGCTGCTCACTATCTGAACTGGCATTTCGCCTTCATTTTTCTGGGAACCATCACTCTCATCGGCGCGGCTGCGGTTGGGCGTTGGCTCCCACGGGAGAGCCGCCTCCCGGTCGAGCCAAGCGGATCCGGCTTGCGGACGCAGTTCAGGCCCATGCTGGTTCACCTCCGGAACCCACGCCTTGTCGCCACCTATGCGGTCGGCTTCAACGTCCTCTTCTCCCTGGTCGGCGTCTTCACCTACATCACCTTCTATCTGGCAGACCCGCCCTTTCGCCTCTCGACCGTCGCCTTGAGCTACTTGTTCGTCGTCTACCTGGTCGGCCTGATCGTCACGCCCGGCGCGGGCTGGGCCATTGCGCGCATTGGATTAAAGCGCGGAATCGTGTCTGCGGTCGCCTTGTCCATGTCCGGCGTGCTGGTCACGCTGAGTTCGTCTCTTCCCGTAGTCGTGCTTGGACTGGCCATGGTCTGTACCGGAGTTTTCATTTCTCAGTCGACGGCCAGCAGCTATCTGCAAGACGCAGCGCCCGCGGGATCGCGAGCCTCTGCCGCGGGTCTATACCTCTCGTTTTATTACATGGGAGGAACGGCAGCGGGAGTGATTCCAAGCTACTTCTGGCACCTGGGCAAATGGCCTGCATGCGTCGGCTTCATCGTCGCTCTTGAACTGATTACGATGACCATTGCGCTCATCGGATGGCGGAATGTGTCTGACCTACCTTTCAACGCATAGACGGAGGAAGAGCAATCCAGAACGCAGGATTCGCAGAGTCGGCAGACAAAGAACCGGCGGCCGTAGCAGCCGGTTCCGGCAGAGCGCAGTCCCCCCTTACTGGGTCATCGACGCTTTGCGGGCAGCTTCAAACTCATCGCCGGCATTCCAGGTGATTGGGCCCGGAGCGGACATCGCTCTCCAGCCCAGGTCCATCCCAAACCGGATCATGCGAGCGTTCCCCTGAAAATCCCAGTCAGGATGATAGTTGTCGCTGAAGTTGTGATAATCGTGCTCTTCAAAATCCTGAAACTTCGCTACGCCCCAGCTACGATCATGACCCTGGTACAGAGTGCCAGACTCGATCGAGAAGGCTGGTATCCCAACACGCGATAGAGAGAAGTGGTCGGATCGATAGTAGCTGCCAGCCTCCGGCCGCGGATCGGAAACAATCGCCAGTCCGAACTCCCTGGCTGTCTCTTGCACGGTGGGATAGAAGCTGGTTCGCTGGGCTCCGTTCACGTTCACTTCTTCGGGAACGCCAATCGGCAGAACCATGTCGTAGTTGATATCAAGCGCGATCTGGGAGAGCGGAATCGGCGGATGCTGGCCGAGATACTCCGAGCCGAGCAATCCCTGTTCTTCCGCAGTCACCGAGGCGAAGATCACTGAGTGCGGCGGTTTGAGTTCTGACCATGTTCTGGCCAGCTCGAGAATCATGCCTACGCCGGTTGCGTTGTCAGCGGCGCCGTTATAAATATTGTCGCCGCTCATGCCCGGTTTCAAACCAAGATGATCGTAGTGCGCACTGTAGATGACGGCCTGATCGCGGCCCGACTGGGTTCCCGGGAGGATCCCGACCACATTCGGTGATTGGAACGGACGGACGTCGCTCGAGACGTGGGCCTTCAACCGAATCGGCAATTCCACGGCCTTGAAACCGCGCTGCCCTGCTGCAGCGAATTCCTTGTCGAAGTCCATACCCGAAGCGGCGAAGATCTTCTTCGCCACCTCCAGCTGCAACCACGACGCGGCCTGCAGGCGGGCATTCTTATCGTCGCGGAGATAAGTTTTTTCGCCGGCATTTGAGTTCTTCACCACGTCCCAGCCGTAACTGGCGAGATCCGTCCGGTGGATGATGAGCGCCCCGACGGCTCCCATACGCGCAGCCTGCTCGAACTTGTATGTCCAGCGGCCGTAGTAAGTCATGGCCTTGCCAGCGAAAAACTTGGGGTCGTCCGAGGGAGGGTCGCCAACGATGCAGAGAATCACCTTGCCCTTCACATCCACGCCCGCATAGTCATTCCAGTCGTACTCCGGCGCGGTGGCCCCGTACCCGACAAATACGATCGGAGCATCCACGTCGACAGTCGGGGTGAGAGTCTGATTCGAAACCGTGTAATCGTCGCCAAACGCGAGCGGCATCGCGTCGCCTTTGGCCGGGATCAGGCTATAACTGGTCTCCGCGGGCTTGACCCGCATGCCCACGAAATCGATGTTCTGCAGATAGGTGCCATTGTCCCCTGCGGGCTTGAGCCCGTAGAGGGCAAACTGTGTGGCGATGTACTCGGCTGCGAGTTGCCCTCCCCGCAATCCCGGGTAGCGGCCTTCCATCAAGTCGTCAGCGAGGAAGCGGACCTGCGCTCGAATTCTCTCGGGGTCGATTGATGCCTCGGCTGACTTCACTGCTGGAGGGACGCTCAGGGGCGCGCTCATCTGCCGATCCGTATGCCGGGGCAGAGTCATCACCTGGCTGGAGCTTCCATAATTGGGCGAAGTTGCGGCGGGCGAGCCAGTCTGAGCCAGCGCGACGGCAGGCGGCAACAAAAGGGCAACAAGGGTAGCAAGGCGAATGTTCAAGGGCACTCCTGACTAGCAGAAGTATAAGGCTTCATTGTGCAGAGGGCAGGTGTCAGCGCAGGTGTCAGGGCAGCCGCTGTGTTATTTGCCACCCTGCAGGTAGGTCTTGTATTGGGTATCCACAATCCCTAAGTTGCGAGCGAGCCCGAGCTTGGCTTGGTTGTAGCGATAGATGCTCTGCACGTATTGCGTCTCTGCGCTGGACAAGGCCTGCTGCGCCTGTACGACCGGCAAATTGTCTTCCACTCCCGCCTGGAAACGGTCGGTGGTCTGCTGCAGTGCGGTCGTAGCGAGGTCCACATTGCTCTTGCCGACTTGAACAAGCTGAGCCGCGGCTTGCACATCGAGCAGACTATCCCTGAGCTGTGCCTCGATGCGGGTTCGCAGATCGGCAAGCTGCGAGAGCGAGTCGCTCAGCTGGGATTGAGCGACGTCGCGATCTCCTCGAAACTTCGCTTCCTGGAAGATGGGAATCTGCAGTTCTCCCTGCGCGGCCATGGTGCCGTGAAAGACCTGGCCTGATACTCCGGTAACTCCGTAATTGCCACCGAAGCTCAACGTTGGCAGCCGTTCATGTTTCGCCGCGCCAAGCCGCAGTTGCGCTTCGCGAAGCTGCGCTTGCACTGACTGATAGTCCTGTCGATTGGCGTAAGCCCTTTGCTTCGCCTCGTCGATCGCGATTGCTTCGAGCTCGGCGTAGGGAGAGGTCTCCGTCAACTGAATCTTCTGGCCCGCGGGAAGTCCGATCTCGCGTTCGAGCGCAATCTTGGCCTTCTCGAAATTATTTTGCGCGTTGATTAGTGTCTGCTGCTGCGACTGGAGCTGAACCCGCGCCCGCAATTCCTCCAGATTGGCAACCGTCCCCGCTTGATGCTCCGCGACCGCCTGGTTCAATAACGTCTCCGCCGTCTTCACCAGAGCCTGCGCGAACTGCACCTGCGCAGCATCCGCCAACGCCTGCAGGTATGCGTTGCCGACATTCAGTACGACCAGGCCACGCGAAGATTGCATGTTGTAGAAGGCGACCCGCTCTCCCTGTTTCGCCGCCCGGTACTGGTCGAGCAGAGACCAGCTGAAGAGATTCAGCGACAGCTTCACCTGCGAGGTGGTCACCTCGGCACGAGTGATCTCGGAGAACCCGCCCGGCGGCAGATGAAGCTTTTGCGCAAATTGCGCGCCGACCTTGGGGCTGAACCCCTCGGCAGCCAGGTTGTATTCGTGGGCCCCGGTCTCAGCCTGGAGGGACAGGTTCGGCAGCAGCGAATTTAACGACTCGAGCCGTTGAGCGCTGGCGATCTTCTGATCCTGCCGCGAGAGGGTGAGGGCAAGGTTGTTCTTGATCCCCATCGCGATCGCGTCATCAAGCGACAACGGCAGGATCTGGTCGGTGGGCGCTTGCGCGGTAACGCTGCCGTAATAGGCATTGGTGGCCGAACTCTGATTCGCGGTCTGGATGCTTACGTTCTGGGCGGGCGACCTCCCGGCTGCCAGGCACAGTACCAGGATGGTTCCCGCTAGCGTGTACTTCCTCATGTGCGCAGATGTCCTTGCTTTCACCCGTTTAGATCAATTTTCCGGCTTGAGGTTGCCGGATTTTGGCGGGAGATCTGAATTCAGTGTCGCAGGCGCGCGCTCTCCGAGTCCAATTCAAAGGATTTAGAAAAGGTTGCCTGCAAGCCGAGCTTCCTTGAGCCCCATCAAATAACTTAAGTGTTACTTTTGTTGCTAATACCACAAGAGTGCAAGAGAACACTGGTCCGCAAAGCAACGAGCAGAGTTGCTGCCACATCGTACTTGTGTCACCAGAGTGGTAGCGAACGTGTCTTCGTTCAGAGTGAACTGCTAGTGGTGTGAAACCCGAGAGTGGACCTTAACATCAGCATCCACCAACGACGAAAGAGCCCGGGTAAGTTTTCGAATTCATCAAAGGAGAGACACACCCAGGTCGTCTTGATGCTCGTCCAACGTCTAGCGGTCCGGTGCGCCTGCCTCATGCTGTTATGAAACAATCTCCGCCAACTCGAATACTCGTGGTGTGCAGTCATCCCGAGCTGGTAAACGCGGTCCGAGAAGAAGGTACCAGAGCGGGAATCAGCCTGAACTTGAACCACGTCGCCAACCAGGAGCAGTTAACCCGCCAGCTTGGCTCCTTTCGTCCTTCGATGGTGTTGCTCGGGCGATCCGGGATGGAAGACCTATCGGTGGATCAAACTCTGAAGACTCTCGATGTGATGAACCCCGGTCTGCCCGTGGTGGTGCTGGGTGATCGAGTGCGCGAGTCAAATGAACTCGCCATCGCCATGCACGCCATCCGAGGAAGCGCCGTTCGGAACCAGGAGACAGCGTCGACCAATGACCGCCTGCGCTACGAGGTACAACAGGCGGCGGATGTGATGCGCGAGAGCCAGAAACTGGTCACCATCGGCCGGCTGGCCGGTTCGATCGCGCACGAGATCAACAATCCGCTCGAATCCGTTACGAATCTGCTCTACCTGCTGGGCATGGACGAGCAGCTTTCCGAACGCGCGCAGGGATACCTCAACCTGGCACAGAAGGAATTGGATCGGGTTGCGCAAATCGCCAAGCAGACGCTGAACTTCTACCGGGATACGCCGCAGCCTGTGCGCGTGCAGCCCTCGGAGTTAATCGAGGAAGTGCTGGTCCTCTATGCGCGCCGAATCTCAGAGAAGCAGATCACTGTCACCAAGGAGTTCGATACAGACCGCTACATCACGGTCTCACCGGGCGAGATGCGGCAGGTATTCTCGAACTTGATCACCAATGCGGTCGAAGCTTTGGATCGCGGCGGCAAGCTTCATCTTCGTGTGCGCGATTCAAGGCAGTGGTCAGGAAACGCTTCGCGCGGCCTCCGAATCAGCATTGGGGACACCGGTTGTGGAATTCGCCGCGATGTTCGCCAGCGCCTCGGGCAGCCGTTCTTTACCACAAAAGGCCAGCGCGGAACTGGCCTGGGACTGTGGGTTACCCAGTCCATCGTGCAGCGCTACGGGGGGAGGATGCAGGTCTCCTCCTCCACCGAGCGCGAGCATCACGGGACGGTCTTCAGCATCTTCCTGCCGGTGAGTCCAAGGCCCCAATCCGTGGTGGCGATCAATGGGCATCACAGTGGAGTCAATAACCCAGGCGGATCCCGGAGCTTCGACACCGGTTCCGAGGGTGGTTCCTCGCAACCCCGTTCAGAGAAGTACGGCAACGGCACGTTCTAAGCTCCCCAAACGCAGCAGGCACAAGCAAAGTTAGACCTCGGAAGCCCCTTTTTCATTGCGAACCGGTTGATTGATTTGGCGCAATGAGGAGTCTCTGATAAACAGGAGAAGCGGAAGGCCGGGTCTAGCGGCTGCCACGAGGGGGTTGCGCCATGACACTGCTGCTGATCCAAATGGCTGTCATCCTGCTGGTGACAGTGGCCTGTGGCTGGTTGTCGCGCAAGGTAGGCCAGTCTCGCGTCATTGGCGAGATTGTCGGCGGCATCCTCATTGGCCCATCCGTGTTTGGGCGGATGGCTCCCGGAGCAGAAGCCGCTCTCTTTCCGAAGGCCTCGCTCGGCTCCCTGGAGACCCTGAGCACCGTAGGCTTGATCCTGTTCCTTTTTCTCATTGGCCTCGAACTGGACTATGGGCAGCTCTACCGGCAACGGAAGACGGCCGTCTTCGCGAGCGGTATGAGCATTCTGCTGCCATTCATCATGGGAGCGGTTCTAGCGCACTCGTTGCGAATCCGGTTTGCTCCCCACGGTATTGGTCATATCCCGTTTGTGCTGTTTCTGGGCATAGCGATGAGCATCACCGCCTTCCCAGTGCTGGCGCGGATTCTCGAGGAGCGCAATCTACAGGGCACGGCCCTGGGCACGACGGCGATTCTGTGTGCGGCGGTCGACGATGTGCTGGCATGGTCGCTGCTGGCGATCGCCCTGGCGATGATCGGGGCTGGTGGCGGCCCGTCCTCGTTGCCGATGAGACTCGCAGGGCTGGTGGTCTACGTGGTACTCATGGTCGGCGTGCTCAAGCCCCTGGGCGCCTGGGCTGCCCGTCGGCGAAAGAGCGCGGAGCTGTCGCTCGAACTGCTCGGAGTCGTGGTCGCGTTTATCTTATTTTCGGCAGCGGCGACAGAAGCGATCGGGGTTCACCCGCTCTTCGGCGCGTTTCTCTCAGGCGTATGTTTCCCGCGCGTCGAGGCATGGTCCGTTGCCTTGCGGGGCCGGCTGGACATGATCGTTTCGGTGTTGCTGCTTCCCTTGTTTTTCGCGCTCACCGGATTGCGCACTCGCCTCGACCTGCTGAATGACAGCACCATGTGGATCTGGACTGGCGTCGTGCTGCTGGCCGCCGTCTTCGGCAAAATGGGCGGCGCAGCCATCGCGGCACGCATTACCGGCCAGTCCTGGCGCGATGCCGTGGCACTGGGCGCGCTCCTGAATACGCGTGGCCTGGTGGAGCTGGTGGTGCTGAATATTGCCTACAACGTCGGAGCCTTCACGCCGACCCTCTTCACCATGATGGTGGTGATGGCACTGGTGACCACGATGTCGACCACTCCGATGCTGAACCTGCTAGGAATTCTCGAGAACCGCAAGCGCGCGGTGAACGATTCAAAGGCCGTTGCGACCTGAGGCATCTTTGGCGTTGTGCCTGTCAGAGCAGGTGAGTAACAGGTCTCAGCTTTAGCGCTTGATTACACCGCGGTATGAGCCTTCCATCCAACCCTGGGTGGAGGCAAAAACCAATCTTCCTGTCCAAGACACACCCTGGCGCATTTCGTATTCTGATCCTGTTAACAAGATCTAGCACCCCCTCCCTCCCCGAACTCGCCCCCCGAATTCGGGGATTTCTTTGCCCGAAATACAGAGCCGCTCGGGTCAAAGAAAAGGGGCGCCGCTGGTTGCATCCAGACGGCGCCCGCATGTTGCGACTGGGACGACTGCTACTCCTCCTCGTCTTCCTCGGTGTGCTTCTTCGCCGAAGCCAGGATCTTTTCGGCTACCAGCTGCGGCACCACGTCGTAGTGATCCATCTCCATGCGGAAGCTGCCGCGCCCTTGCGTCATAGCGGTAAGCGCAATGCCGTAGGTCAGCATCTCGGCCATGGGCACCTCGGCGCGGACCACGCTGGTCTTTCCGCGGCTATCCATACCCTGTACCCGCCCGCGCCGGCCGTTGAGATCGCCCATCAACGCGCCGGCAAACTCCTCCGGAGCCTCGATCTCGACCTTCATCACCGGTTCCAGCAGACAGGGCTTGGCCTGCTCCATGCATTTGCGGAAGGCGATGCGGCCGGCCATCTTGAATGACAATTCGTTCGAGTCGACGTCATGGTAGCTGCCATCGAAGACCGTCACCTTGAAATCGACTACCGGATATCCGGCAAGATAGCCGCGAGCCGCCGACTCCTGGATGCCCTTCTCGACGGCTGGAACAAACTGCCGCGGAATGGCGCCGCCAAAGATGTCGTTCTCAAATTCGAATCCGCCACCACGCGCCAGCGGCTCGATGCGAATCTTGCAATCGCCAAACTGACCGTGGCCGCCGGTCTGCTTCTTGTGGCGGCCCTGCGCTTCGGCTCGGCCGCGAATCGTCTCCCGGTAGGGCACCTTCGGCGACTTGAGCGTGACCTCGGTGTGATAGCGGCGCCGGAGCTTGTTCACGATGGCCTCGATGTGAGGCTGGCCAGCGCCGGCAATCAGAAATTCGTTGGTCTGCGGATCGCGGAAGAAGCGGACCATCAGATCCTCTTCCATCAGCTTGTGCACCGCCGGCGCGAGCTTGTCTTCGTCGGCGCGGGTCTTCGGCTCGATCGCATAGGTCATCGCCGGTTCCGGCAGCGAGACAGGCTCGAAGAAGACGTCGTGGCCCTTCTCTCCCAGCGTGTCGCCGGTGAGCGTTGTCCGCAACTTCGCGACCGCGCCGATGTCGCCCGCGTGCAGCTCAGCGACTTCAACAGCCTTGCGGCCCTGCATGATCGAAAGATGCGCGAAGCGTTCCCCCTCTTTACGCGTGTAGTTGAGCAGGTTCGCGTCATTCTTGAGCGTGCCGGAGAAGACTTTGAAGAACGAGATCCGTCCGGCGAATGGATCGGTCATCGTCTTGAACACATAGAGCGAGAGCGGCTCCTTGTCGTCGACATGCCGCATCACCATCTCCGTATTGCCATCGTCCGCTCCTGAGTGGCCGTTCTGGGATGCCCCGTTGGTGCCCACGGCCTGCAGCACGGCGCGCGCTGCGACTGGAACCCGCTCGGTGGGCGCTGGACAGTAGACTTTCAGAAAATCCAGCAGGTGATCAGTGCCCACGTTCGTGAGCCCGCTGGCATAGAGCACGGGGAAGATACGATCTTCGCGAATCGCCTCATGCAGCGCGGTGATCAGGTGCTGCTCCGGAATGGTGCCCTCGGCGAAGAACTCCTCCATCAACTCATCTTTCCCTTCGGCGACCAACTCGACCAGCGCCTCATGCGCGGCCTTCGCATCGGCACGCAGATTGCCGGGAATCTCGCCGATCTTGCCGCGGCCATCCCCGCCGGGCGTGTAGTAAAACGCCTCCATGGTGACCAGGTCGACGACGCCCTGAAAGCCCTTCGCATCGACGATCGGCAATTGCACCGGAACCAGGTGCCGTCCGTAGCGATCTCTCATATCTTCAAGAATTCGTTCGCGTTCGATGCCACTGTCGGCGCGCGGATGATCCAGTTGATTGATCACCATCACGCGCGGCAGGTTGAACTCCTCTGCGCACTTCCATACGCGATCGGTGATCGATTCCGCACCTACCGTGGCATTCACCACCACCAGCGCGGCCTCGACGGGCAGCATCGCGCATTTGGCTTCATGCGCGAACATGTGAAAGCCCGGAGTGTCGATGAAATTCACCTTGACGCCGTTCCACTCAGCGAAGGCGACTGCGGTCTGCATGGTTGTGCGGCGGGCTACTTCCTCTTCGTCGTAGGCGGTGACAGCGCTTCCGTCTTCCACCCGGCCGAGTTTGTCAGTCATCCTGGCGGCATGCAGCAGAGCGGAGATGAGCGTCGTCTTCCCACTGTGCGCATGCCCTACTACAGCTACGTTGCGGATCTCACTTCCCAAATACGATTTCATGTGAATGTCCCCTCAATCCGTTGGCGAAAGGTGTTGTCTGTACTGGCCGAAGGCGGGCGTTCTGAGACACACGGACGCCGCGGGCCAGCGCTTCACCGGCTCGGGGAGTTCATCGGAATTTTTGTTTGGAGAGAAGAGCGCCAGCAAGGGCAGGGAAATCGCGACGGCGTCGCTGGCGGCGTCGGACTGACGAAAGCGCCAGCCGTAGAACTCCGAATCTGCCGTCCTCATCGTTCATTGAGGTGTCTGGCATTGCCCGGAGCCGGCCAACAGCGGCTGCTCCTCTCCGGGATCCTCTTCCCAGGTCACCGACTGGCAGATTCGACTGCCCGGCGGCCTTTCACACGGTGCTAGACCGCGCGTCTTCGGGAAAGAGGGATGCTAACACACGGCCCCGCCCGCCTCAATGTGACAGCCCATACGCTTGTGGAGTCAGGTAGTTCAAAGGCTCGAATCGAGCGCTTCAGAGGATTTGTGCAATCAGGAAGGAGCGGGGGAAAGCCGGGACTGGTCTGGCGTGCCCCGGCCTATTCCGTTGCGAAATGCAGAGAACTTAGGCCCGGGTGTGGTGGTCGGCCCAGGCTTGCTGAAGGCGTTCTGCCGCGACTTTGGCCGGAACGACTGCTCGCGACCTGCCAAAGGTGAAACCGCCTGAATTGCCGCGCAGCATCAACCATCCAGCCAATGCCACTAAACCACTGCCGACTAACGAAACACGACTCATGGAAACATCTCCCTCGGGATCAAAACTTGACAGTAGGATGCGTTTCGCCGTCATCCCGGGTAGATGAGGGAATACTGGGGAGCGATACGGTCTCGGATCAAAATGTTCGGCATCGCACGTCGAATGCTTATAGTTGGTGTTTGCACCGTCGAACGGGCCCGGCAAGTTCAGGCCGAATGCCCAGCGGACGCGAGGACCTACGATGAAGTTCTTCTTTACCATGCTGTTGGTAGTTTTTGTCGCCGTCTCGATGGGAGTTGACTACCTCTGGAAGCGATGGGTCGCGCGCCAGCGGGAATACAGGCAAACTCATCCGGATGAGTACCCGAAGTGAGCTTTCCTCGTTACCGGGGCCCTGTAGGAGCCCTGAGATTTTCGGAGCCTTTAGTACAATTCAGTCAAGGATTGAGTCTAACCAGCATGCACGTCTTCTCACGCCTCAACCATCTTTTGGCTAAGCCTGCGCTGCCTGTTCTGCTGGCAGCTTTCGTCCTGATTGCGACTGGTATGGCCCAGTTCTCCAGCCCCCAGCCCTCCGGGGATAAGTCCCTGCTGCGGCCGCCTCCCGGGGCGCGCGTCGCGATCTATGAGTTCGAAGACATGCAGTGTCCGGACTGCGCCCGCGCAAACCCGCTCTTGAAAGAAGCGTCGGAGAAGTACCACATCCCGTGGCTGCGGCATGATTACCCGCTCCCGCAGCACAACTGGAGCTTCCAGGCGGCGGTGAACGCCCGCTGGTTCGATACCAAATCGAAGAAGCTCGGCGACGACTATCGCGACGCGGTCTTTGCCAATCAGATGAATATCGAAAATCCAGACGGACTCCGCGCGTTCACTGACAACTGGGCCAAAGGCCACGGCCAGTCGATTCCCTTTGCCATCGACCCTCAAGGCAAGCTGTCGGATCTGGTCAAGGCGGATTCGGCGCTCGGTCAGCGCATCGGCGTGGAGCACACACCCACTATCTGGGTTGTGACCAACAAGTCAGGCGGGGGCGCTCCACCGTTTGTCGAAGTGGTTGACCGAACCAAGCTGTATTCCATCATCGACCAGGCGCTGGCCGAGACCAAGCCGGCCGCCGCCCCGACGCGCGCCGGCACCAAGCCTGCCACGAACACGCGCGCAGCCGTGAAGCACTAGACCAGCAGACGCAGAACAGCAAAAGGCCGCAATTCCCGGATTCGGGAATTGCGGCCTTTTTGTGGATGGCTTCGCCAGCCCAAGGTGCTGCGCTATTGCACCTGAAGTGTCTGCAGATACCGAGACACGTTGTTGGCGCGCTGCATTGCCTCAGTCGGATTGGACTTGTGTAGAGAACTGAAGACGGGTCCCCACACCGGCATGCTCGCGTTGCCGTGAGCCGTGGTTTCCGTGCCGAACTTCAACACATTGACTACGTGATTGCCAGGATACTTACCCCCGTTCTGCTTTGCCAGCAGAGTCAGATCGGGAGGGTGATTCTTCAGGGCTGAAACTGCGGGGCCGTCACCTTTGGCGGTGGCTCCGTGGCAGACAGCGCAATACTGGTGATACATTTCCTGCCCTGACGTGGCGGATGTGTATTTCGCAGTTACGGTTTTGATGGTTAATTGCTGTGCGAATGCAAAAAATCCAGAACTGAAAAAACAAACGAGTACGACTACATTTCTCACGGTTGGCATCTTGATGTGCCTCCTTACCGCAGCAAATCCTAGGCCTATGCGAGGAACATCTCTGTGACGGGGAACACGCCACCCTCGTGTCAGACCCAACTTCCATGGGCGGAAGAAGGCTAGTTTTCTGGGGGCCAGCGGTAATCGCCTGATTCGCTTGAGCGAAGGGCTAACTCGTCCCGCTCGGCTGAGGCCCATTTGCTTTGAAGGTGGATACCTGAAAGCTGGCTGAGGCGTGGTTTTAGAGCTGGATGTTTACCAGTTCGGGAGAATTTTCGGCGTGGCCGCCTGGAGTCGAATGCGAGATCTGCGGTGCGCGCCAGTGGTCGATGTAGGAGATCTGGTGCACGCAAGAGACGGTGCAATTGGGCGCACAGCTCTTCTCTGAAAGGAATTCGCGAGCCAGGTCGGCCCGGGTGTAATCGGCCAGAGGAACGCCCGGCCATCCGCGCTGCTGCGAACAGTAGTGCACCAGCCCGTTTTCGCAGATGTACAGGTACCGTGAACCGGCGCGGCATCGCCATTCGTTCGGCTCGCCGTTGGCGATCGCGATCTGAAACTGGTTGAAGCGCGAATAGTTCTTCTTCTTGAGGTTGCGCATTTTGAAGTAGACCTCGCGCTCCTGATTCTGCAGCGGCTTTAACTGCCCGTCGCCATCGTGAATGATGCCGATGGTGGAGGTGAATCCGAGCTCCAATGCGCGATGGCCGATGGTCAGGGCATCCTGCGGATTCTTGATCCCGCCGCCCACCACCGAGTTGATGTTCACGTGAAAATCGGCGTACTGCGACAGGAACTCGAGCTTCTTGTCGAGCACCTTGAGACTCTTCTTCGAGATCTCGTCCGGCTGGACGTTGTCGATCGAGATCTGCATGTGGTCCAGCCCGGCCTTGTTCAGCCTCTCGATGCGATCCGGCATGAGCAGGTAACCATTGGTGATCATGCCGGCGATGCGGCCATGATGGCGGATGCGGGCAATCACCTGGTCGAGATCGGGATGGGTGAGGGGTTCGCCGCCGGAGATGGTGATGATGCTGGTCCCAAGCCGCGCCAGGTGATCGATGCGCCGCAGCATTTCGTCGATGGGCACCGGCTCTGAAACCTTGTCGTACTCGTTGCAGTAGGCGCAGGAGAGATTACAGAAGCGGGCCGGCACAATCTGGGCCATGACCACGTGCTTGGTGGACATCAGGGCATGCCCCACTGTGGCCAGTTCCCTCGCCTTACGGGAGACAGCCTTGAAGCGGCGACCGAGCGGGTTGGAACGAGGGACTGCCATTCTTAGGTTATTGAACCATAACCCGCGCGAATTCTGCGAGTCAGCGAGGTACGAAAGGGGCGGCTGGCTGGCTGAAGCGTAAGGAACGGGGGTTGAAACACAAAGGGCGCCCTGGTTTAAGGGCGCCCCTCAGTGAATTCTCGCGTGAATTAGGTTTTTCTCTTTGGCTCGCCCGCAGTCATGGTGAGAATCTGCTCTTTTTTGTTACGGACGATTGTCAGCTGCACCTGCTTGCCCTTGTGGCTGCGAATCGCATGCAGCCAGTCGTTGCGGCTGACCATGGTGTCGTTGTTCACCTTGAGCACGATGTCTCCCGCCTTTAGCCCGGCGATGCCCGCGGGGCTGTTGTCGTCCACGGTTCTCACCAGTAGACCTGCACCGTCTTTTACGCCGAAGTAGTCGGCCAATTGTGCGCCCACGGGGTCGAGAACCGCGCCGACATACAGAGGATTGGTAGTGAGGGAGCCGAAGAACCCGGAGCCAAAGCCGCTACCGGACTGCGAGGGCAGGGACCAGGATTCTTCCTGCGGATTGTTCGCCGGCTCAGGAACGGTAAATCGGTTCTTGATGGCTTCCTTCTCCACCTTGGCCCGGTCGGCCAACTGCACGCTGACATTGACAGGTTGGCCGTCACGGCTGAGAACGAAATTCACTGTCTTGCCTGCGGGCGTCTCGTGCAGCAATCGCCGCAATTGATCGGTGTTTTCGACCGGCTGTCCATTCATCTGCACAATGACGTCGTGCAGCCGAAGACCCGCTTTGCCCGCGGGAGCGTCGTGGTCGACGGTAATGATCTCTGCCCCGCGAACATCTTTCAGCTTAAGGACGGTTACGTGATCCGCATCCACGTCGCGAATATCGATGCCAAGATAGCCCTGGGAAGAATTATGTAACAGCAACGGGAGCGAATCCTGCCACTCCGTCATTACCTGCACTCCGCTGCTCTGGGCACGCAGAGCAACCGGAACCAGACCCGCGCAGCCAATCAATACAAGTGATCCCAGCCTCGAAAGGTAATTCACCGTAGTCCCTCTTCTTATGTGTCTTTCTGCTGTCCTACCGATGGTTCAGACGGCTGCCGAGGCGATTGGTTACTGCCTCGAGCCGTTCTTATTGTATCTGCGGCAGTTGGTCGAGCACCTGCTGCGAGACCGTCCGAATATGAGGATTGTTATCCCTCGAGGCTACGGTATGCAAGACCTCACGCACGCTGCTGTCCCCTTCAACTGGCTCGAGCAGGCTGATTGCCTGCGTTCTCACGGTGGCATCGGGATCACTCATCAAGGCCTCGAGCACGGCATCGCGAACCCGCATATCGGCAGCGATGTAGGGCTGCAGGCCTTCCAGGGCCTTGAGGCGGACGGCCGGTTTGCGGTCGTAACGCAGAGCGACCAGCAGAGCATCGCGAATGGGCCCGTCGTCACACTGATGGCCGACGCGGCACTCCTCCGCCAGCAGGTCAAGGGAGCGATCGCTTATGCCAGAATTGATGCGGCTTTGCGCGGCGACCAGGAGCATCTGACGCACCCGTGGGTCGTCAAGCGAACCCTGCATCGTCTCAGGAAGCAGGCGGTTGTAGTGAATCTCTACGTTTTCCGAGTTCGGCTGCTGTACGATGCTGGTCACGTTGGCTACTTCGGATGGCTGCGTATCGGGCGTGACCTGGGCCGTCTCCACCGTAGGCTCGGCCCCGTTTTTCTGCCCAGCGTGGTAGCCCACCAGGGCTCCTGCGCCTAATCCGAATGCCAGCACCGCGGAGGCCATCACTGGTGCGGATTGCAGCCGGCCGGCCCCGCGCAAAAAGCCTTGCAGCAGGCGATGCATCCAGCCGCTATGAGGAATGGTGTCGAGTGCCTCTTCGAGCTTCATCCGGGCCCGGGTGACCAGGTTGGCAGAGGGCTCCTCCACCAGGTGAAGCGACATGGCACGATGCAGAGTCTGCAATGCATCCAGTTCCCGCCGGCACGATTCGCATTCTGCTAAATGATTTTCCAATTGATGACGGGCGTCGTCCGCCAATTCGTCATAGACTGCCAACGCTATCTTCTGTTGAAACCCTTCGCAATTCATCGCAGTTCCTTCTTATGGAGTCATCTGCCTGTTGCCTGGGCCCATTTGGGTTCATCCGTGTGCCACCTGCTTGGGGGAGCATTCTCGGAACCCTGATGATTTAGACGTACAGGACAAACTCTCCGGCCTACCGCAAATTCGCCAAATGTGTTCTTAGTTTTCTAGTCGCGCGAAAGAGCGTGTTCTTGGCGGTCTCTTCCGTCGTGTTCAACATTTCACCGATGGTTCTTAACTTCAGGCCCTGGTAGTGCTTCAGTTCAAAAACCATGCGTTCGCGGGGAGTCAGCGTTTCCAGAGCCGCGCTGATCTTTTCGCCCAGAAACTTGCGTTGCAACTCCCGGTCTGGATTAGCCATGGAGCGATCGTCGGAGACGTTGCTGAGCAAGTCCATCTCTTCGCCCGACGAGTCGATCACTACGGCCTGGTCCTCGCGGCGAGACTTACGCCGCCGCAGCAGATCGAGGCAGAGATTGGTCACGATCCGATAGATCCAGGTGTAGAACGAGCATTCAAAGCGGAAGTTTCCCAGGTAGCGATATGCCTTGAGAAACGCCTCCTGGTGGATATCCTGCGCATCTGCTTCGGATCCTGTCAGGTGGAGCGCCAACCGGAGAACTGCCTGATCATATTGACGCACCAGGGTGTCAAAGGCTGTTCTGGATCCTTGCTGCGCCTCGCGGATCAGTTCGTTTTCACTTATACGTATGCGCGGATCGCTGGCCATGCCTGAGGTGGATTGTATGCCCGAGGCTCGGCGACGCGGCTGGGGTACAGCTTCATTCGGAAGTGGTAGTGCATCAGCAGGCATTCAATCGCTCCAACGGGTGCGGACGCTAGTGCTCCCATTGGACGAAGGAGCTATCGATTTGTGAGCCGGGTTACAGGGATTCGCGGCGGCTACCGAACCAAGCTCAGGCGGTCAAATCCGATACACTCGGCTGATGGCACCAAGGAAGGAACAAGACACCAGCCTCTTCGCCGCGACCCAGTCCGGCGAGAGCTGGATTACGGCGTACTGCGACGGTGGATCCCGCGGGAATCCCGGCCCGGCAGGCTTTGGCGTCTACATTCAGGACGAGCGGGGAGCCGCTTTGGGCGAGCTGAGCGAGTTCCTGGGTATTCGCACCAACAATTACGCCGAATACTCCGGGCTGCTGGCCGCTCTCAATTTTGCACTGGAACAGGGGCATCCCCGGCTGCGGGTGGTCTCGGATTCCGAGTTGATGGTGAAGCAGATCAAGGGACAGTACCGGGTCAACAGTCCCGACTTGAAGCCGCTTCACGAAGAGGCCAAGCGGCGGATTGCACGGCTGGAAAGCTTTCGCATCGAGCACGTGCTGCGGGCGAAGAACAAGGAAGCCGACACCCTGGCAAATCTGGCCATGGACCGCGGAATGGGGCGCGCCGGCGCGCCACCTGCTGCCCGCCCGTTGGCGCCCGCTGCCCAGCCGGCTGCGTCCAAGGCCGCACCCCGACGTCCCGAGCCCGTGGCGAGGCCTTCAGAGGCCACAGCGCCTATTCCCATCGTGCGCGTGAACCGGGATGGGGAGGAGACGCAACAGCGTGCTCCCAGACCGCTGCGAGGGTTCGTAAAAGGTGGGGTCATTCACCTGCTGGACGGAGCACGTCTGCCGGACGGAACCTTCGTCAAAGTAACGAGCGAGGGCTGAGCCCGACATTCGGCCGCGCGGTCAATCTACGGCCGTTCGGGAAGCCGGAACAGGCTATTCCGGCACCTGCCAGCCTGCCATCGTCTGCGCCAGCGTCGCCTTGTCCTGCGCATCGCCAGACAGATCAGTGTTCATCTTCGGGAAGGCCTTCTTGACCTCAGCGGACTGAGCCCAGACCGGCACGTCTTTCAAGTGGTAGTGGTAGGTCACGAGTGTCTCAAGAAAGCCGTTCGCCTTGGCCGGGGGTGTGAAGTCGTCGATGCTGGTCACTTCGCGATGACCGTAGCAGAATCGTCCGCTGGCGCGACTCCCAGCCGGGGTCAGTGAAAAGCGAACGGCCTTGATGCTCCGGTCTTCCTGGCGCGAAAGCATCTGGGCGCTCGCCAGAGCCTCGAGGCCGGGACGCTCGTGCTCCGCGTCATTCTGTGTGCTCACTTCGTAGGGAAAATGAAGGGTATGGCGGAACAGGCATTCGTCGTGCTGGGAGTAGTACTTATTCAACGCGGCGGTAAAGTTTTCCTTTGTCGGCTTGATGGCGGTATTGCAACCAGCCAGAATCAGCCCCAGACCGAGTGCCGCCAACGCTCTTTGCTTTCCACGTGCCATGAATCCTCTTTTCATACCTCGCCCCTCGCAGTCGTAAGAAGCGGCCTGCAGAGAAATCGCCGTATGGTTTCTTTCGTTTGCGATGCTTGTCAACGATTTTCGCGGGGCGAACGCGCCGGCGATACTACCTGGCCAGTTCTGCCTTTACCATCTCGCTCACCTGCTTGCCATCGGCGCGGATGCCGGCAGCCTGGATTTTGGCTTGAACGGCCTTCATGGCCACGCCCATGTCTTTGGGAGTAAGTTTCGCGCCGCTCGCAGTCAGTTCGGCGATCGCAGCGGTCACGATCTCGCGAATCTCAGCTTCGCCTGCCGCTTTGGGCAGATAGGCTTCAATCTGCGCAATCTCGGCGGTTTCCTTCGCGGCCAGCTCTGGACGATTGCCCTTGGTGAACGCCTCGACCGACTCTTTGCGCTGTTTGATCAGGGTCGTGAGCACCTGCACGGCTTCGGCATCGGTGAGCGGCGCGCGCTTCTCAATCTCCTTGTTCTTGAACGCTGTCTTCACCATGCGCAACGTGGACAGGCGATCCGCCTCCCGCGCCTTCATTGCCGCGACCATATCCTGAGAAATCGTATCGACCAGACTCAATGTGCTCTTTCACCCCAAACCACCATTATAGAAAAAAGTCTCGATCGGCCGTAGTAGGTACAATCGCTTAAAGGGAACCTGACCATGATTCGAAAGACACGGCTCTTTACGCCTGGCCCAACGCCGCTGCTGCCGGCAGCCCAGTTCGCAATGGCTGCCGCCGATATCCACCACCGGACGCCCGAGTTTCGTGCTCTCTACCAGCGCGTTCTCGAACAGCTGAAGATTTTCGTCGGAACCAAGAACGACGTGCTGCTGCTCGCTTCCTCGGGAACCGGCGCCATGGAGGCCTCGGTCTCGAACCTGACCTCTCCCGGCGATCGGGTGCTGGTGCTCTCCGCCGGTAAGTTCGGCGAACGCTGGACAGCGCTCGGCAAGGCCTTCGGCTGTGTGGTGGACGTAGTCACCGCGCCCAACGGGCAGACCTTTTCGCTCGACGCAATTCGCGAAGCCATCAAGCCGGACACGCGCGCCGTGTACATGCAGGGCACTGAGACCTCAACCGCCGTGCGTCATTGCGTGCAGAGCGTCGCCGAGTTGCTGCGCAGCCTCGGCAGCGAAGCGCTGCTGGTAGTAGACGGAATCACCGGGCTCGGGACCACCCATTTTGACTTCGATGGGTGGGGAGTGGACGTATTAATCGGCGGATCGCAGAAGGCGGTAATGATTCCGCCGGGCCTCGCGTACCTGACGCTGAGCGATCGCGCCTGGCAGCGCGCCGAGACCGCGAAGAATCCGCGGTATTATTTCGATCTTCGCAAGGAACGCAAGAACGCGCAGAAGGGCGAGTCGGCGTACACGCCCGCAGTCGCACTGATCGCCGGGCTGGGTGCGGCGCTCGACTACATTGCTGCGCAAGGCGATGGCGATCTGGCGAAGGGCCGGTTCAAGCTGGTGGAGAACGCCGACACCTGCGCCGCCATGACTCGCGCCGCTGTACAGGCGATGGGGCTGCGCCTTTTTGCTCCGGATGCGCCCGCTGCGGCCGCGACGGCTGTCTTGCCGCCGGAGGGTGTGGATTCCGGCGTATTCGTCAAAGAGCTGAAGAGCCGCTTTGCTGCCGTCATCACGAATGGCCAGGGCGAGATGAAGGGCCAGATCTTCCGCATCGCGCACCTCGGCTACTTCGACTACATGGACACCATCGCCTTGATCGGCGCGCTCGAACAGGTGCTGGTGCAGGCCCTCAAACTGCCGGGTGTGGAGTTTGGGCAAGGGCTGGTTGCCGCGCAAAAGCTATTTGCCACGCGCGATCCAGAGGCGCTGAGTCACCAGTGTTCGTGCGGCCGTCCAGCCGGACACTACGCGCTGGCCGAAGCCGCCTCGACACGCTAACCACGTTATTTCCATCAGCGGCCTGACATAGCCGTTCCCCAGCTGCGCTCTCGAGTGCAGTTGGGGGAACGGGGCAGGCTGGTTCAGTCAGAAACGCCCGTTGCCAAAGGAGACAGATGAAGATTGTCCTCGCGGAGAAGGTTTCTCCCGCCACGCTCGCAGTGTTTCAGCAGGAACCCGGATGGAACGTCGTCACCCACGACCAGATTAAGAACGGATTGCCGGCCGAGCTCGCAGACACTGATGCGCTGGTGGTGCGTTCGGCGGTGCAGGTGGATGACACGCTGCTGGAGGCGGCGCCGAAGCTGCGCGTGATTGGGCGTGCCGGTGTGGGCGTGGACAACATCGACGCGGAAGCGGCAACGCGCCGCGGCATCGTGGTGATGAATACGCCGGGAGCGAACTCGGTCGCTGTCGCGGAGCTGGCCCTTGGCCAGATGCTCGCCCTGGCGCGTCAACTGCCTCGTGCGAATGCGACGATGCATAGCGGCAAATGGGAGAAGAAATCTCTGCAGGGAGCGGAGCTGCGCGGCAAGAAGCTGGGCATCCTCGGCCTGGGTCGAATCGGGCTGGAAGTGGCTCGGCGTGCGCGCGCCTTCGGTATGGAGTTGCTCGGCCACGATCCCTTCGTCTCGCCCGCCATCGCGCGCGAGAATGAGATTCGCCTGGTCTCGGTCGAAGAGCTGTTTCGCGAATCGGATTACCTGACCCTGCACGTAGGTCTCACTCCGCAGACGACCGGCATCATCAACCAGACCTCGATCGCTTCGATGAAGAAGGGCGTGCGCATCGTGAACTGCGCGCGCGGGGAACTCATCGTGGAAGAGGCTCTGGCCGAGGCGCTAAAGAGCGGCCATGTCGGTGGAGCCGCACTCGATGTCTTCACCCAGGAGCCACCGAAGAACTCTCCATTTTTCGGACTGGACGACGTAATTCTCACGCCTCACATCGCCGGTTCTACCGCGGAGGCGCAGGAAGCCGTTGGCATTCAGATCGCGCTGCAGGTGCGCGAGTATCTGAAGTTGGGCGTGGTGCAGAATGCGGTCAACATGACCTCGCTCAGTCATGAGGAGTACGTTGAACTCTCTCCCTACATCACCATGGCGCAGCGTCTCGGCCAGTTTCTCGGGCAGGTGCCGGGCGGAAACATCGAGAGCATCCGCCTGTCGTACAGCGGCCGGCTGGCAGAGCGCAAGACGGAGCTGATTCGCAACAGTGCGATTCAAGGCGTGCTGGCACACTCTGAAGTGGTGAACCGGATCAACGCCGCTTCGGTCGCGGCCGAGCGCGGCATTCGCATCTTCGAGGAGAAGAAAGAAGCCTCGTCGGGCGGTGCAGGCAGCGTGCTTCACTTGACCTTGCACACGCAATCCGGCGATATCTCGGCGAGTGCCACCGTGCTGCATGGCAAATCGCCGCGGCTGTTGAGCTTCGACGGCATCGATATCGAAGCGCCGCTCCAGGGAACGCTGCTTTCCCTTCGCAACCGCGATATTCCGGGCGTGATCGGGCGCATCGGTACAATCCTCGGCGAACACCAGATCAACATTGCAAACTTTGCGCTGGGCCGCTCAGATCGCAGCCCGCGTGTGCCGCTGGGCAATGCGCTCGCAGTGATTCAGATCGATGGCGAAGGAACAGAGGCAGTGCTGGCCTCGTTGCGCAAGGCGGAAGGCATCACCCAGGCGCAACTCGTGCACCTGGATCAGGCGTGACATACTAATCTTCTGCTCACGCGCAGACTTAGTCTCAACTTAGAGGTGTAGCTTTGCCGCTCTACGAATATCGGTGCAAGAACTGCGGACATCAATTCGAAAAAATTCAGAGCTTCAGCGCTCCGGATGAGAAGGAATGCCCTGTCTGCCAGGGGGAGTTGGAACGACTGATCTCGGCGCCCGCGGTCCAATTCAAGGGCTCTGGATTCTATTCGACAGACTATCCCTCGAGGAGCAGTAAGGCACCGAGCAACAGTGAAGGCGGGGACGCTTCGAAGAGCAAGGGCGGAGAGAGCTCGGGCACTTCGGACAAGAGCGGCGGAAGCAGCAGTGGAGGCGGCGCTTCCTCGAGCGACACCTCCAGCGCATCCTCGACCCCTTCTTCTTCGCCGGCTAAGAAGGACTAAAGTTCAGCCGCTGATCAAGAGCGCGACGGCTACTTGCTCGAGCGTCTGCCCGATTTCTTTGCTGAGGACTTGCTGCTTTTCTTGGCTGAAGATTTCTTTGCCGAAGATTTCTTTGCCGACGACTTTTTGGCCGCGGATTTCTTGGCCGAGGTCTTCTTTGCAGAGGTCTTCGGTGGCGGCGGAACCTTTGCGCCCTTCTTACGAGCTTCTGAAAGACCAATCGCGATCGCCTGCTTCGGGTTGGTCACTTTCCTTCCGCTTCTCCCTGACTTGAGTTTGCCGCGCTTCATCTCGTGCATCTCTGTCTCGACCGACTTCGAGGCAGCAGGGCTGTACTTCCGGCCGCTACTCTTCTTCGCAGTTGCCATGCGATTTTCCTCCAGCCATTGGGAAGCTCTCAAGTTAGTTGAGGTTGCGCGCGGGGAAAAAGATCCATGGACTTACCTGGTTCACCCGAGTCGCGTCATCGCAGAGCGCGAATCTATTCAAGCACGCGAGCAGTTACTCAGGAAGTCGCGCCAGCACCGCGCGTAAGCGGAACAATACTGCGAACAGAGCGGCCAATGTTGCAGTCCAGAGAGCGAGCACGAGTTGAACCACCCAGGCCGGAGCCGCGCCCACACGCTTGAGCAGAAACGGCAGGAAATTCCAGCAGGTGATGTGTACGTAGTCCCACGGATCTTCTGTCATTGCGTGCGTATTCAATCCCCACGCATCCATTCGGCCCAGCGCAAAGCCAAGGATGTTTTTCAAGCGCAAAGCAATGACGAACGTGGGATGGCCAAAGGTCTCCATCTGGTAAATCTCCAGCGGCAGCCAGAAGACGAGCGACGCAATCTGCACGACGACGCTGGCGCAGATGAGGAACATGCCAATGACCCAGACGGGGCGCGCGAGCTCACGCCGATGACGCATGAGCAGCGGCACCGACACAAACGCCAGCAGCTCCACCACGCTCGAGACGTATCGGTCTCCCCATGCGAAGTCTCCGCTCCAGACGGTGTATCTCGCGTAGAAGCAGATATAGGCGAGGAGTAAGAGCGAAACCGTGATGACATAGGCCCGGATCGTGGGCGTGAATCGCTTCCATGCGAGGGCGGCGATCAGCACCAGCAGGATCAGAAGCGGATCGAACAGGAAGATAGATTTCTCGGGAGCGAAGAGCGCGCCGAAGAATCCGACGTGGAATGGAGTTTCGAACGGATAGGCAGGCGGATACCAGGGATGTAGCTGCTTCTGTTCGCGAGCGATGAGGCTCACGTAAGTGTTGGTCAGTGTGCCGAAGCGATGATACTGGTACATGCGATCGAGAATGCCGAAGAAGATGTACACCGGAATCGCCGTCTTCATGTAATCGAGGCAGCGCTGCCAAAGTGCGGCGCCTCGCAGGCCCTCAAACCAGAAGATCAATAGCACGAGCAGTCCGCCCGCAAGTAAGTCCATTCCAGTAGTAAGGCGCGTGAGCAGGTTGAGCCCGAAGGCGGCTGAGCCGATCAGCAACGCTCTTCTGCTGCCAGTACGCAGCCACTCGTATTGAAAGGAAAACCCAGTCATCGAAAGCAGAAAGATGTAGTTGTTCTCCATCATGTTCTGCGTGTAATGCAGGTGCGTGGTAGCCAACATCAGGGCCAGTGCACCGGCAATCGATTGCTTGAGCGTGAATGCAAACTGTCGCAGAAGCCGAAAGCAGACCAGCGTGGTGAGCAGGCTGATCAGGGTATTGACGGAATACGTAACCACGATGTCCCGTACTGTCGGATCGGTCCCGTTGTAGTTCTGAAAGGCTGGAAACTTTTCAACCAAGGCGCCAACTATATCGAAAGGCAGCAGTATCAGCGACTGTCCGATCCCGTACCAGCTTTGCAGCACTCCGTTGCGGCCGTGTACACCGAACTCGGGAAATTCATTAGGAAAGACCTGCGGCTCACCGGTCCAGAAGGAGTGCGCCGTCTGCAGACGATGCATGGTGTCGGCCGTACCGACCTCTCCCGATTGGACGACCACAGCAACGAGGCACGCAGTCAAGGCGAGAAGAAATACAGGAGAGCGAAACCACGTGCTGATGTTCTTACGCATTTCTCCTGATGCTAAAGGAGTGCGGGCTGCGTTCCAAGTTGTGAATCGGGCCCGAAACTATTTCGCTCAGCATTCGAGGAGAAGCTGTGATCGTTCGAACCATCTATCTGTACCAACCCAAGTGAGGTAATTCGTCTAGTTACTAAAATCGATGGCTGAGAAATCAGAATTCTTTCGTAAAATAAGGTAAGCCTGATCCTAGGATGGGCAACCAAACTTGAGGAGACCCCCATGAGTAAGCAAGACGCAGTGAAGACGCCCGCCGAAAAGAAGCCGCGGAAGACAGCGACCAAGAAGAAGGCGGCATTGACGCCGGTTGCCGAGTTCCCGCCGGCTGCGTCGCACGCGCCTAGCCGCGAAGAGATTGCACGGCTTGCGGAGAAGTTCTGGCACGAGCGCGGCCGCGGGGATGGCATGGCCGAGCAGGATTGGCTGCGTGCTGAGCACGAGCTGCGCGGACGCGCATCGTAACCACGAGAGCAAGTACTGAAGCCGCGCAGGTCAGGTTGAGACTCGCGGCGCCTGCTGCCAGCGCTGAAGATGGATTCAGCGGCCGGCGGTGACAGGCAGTGCAGTCGCAGGCAGAATGTCTTCCACGTCGATCCACTCTGTCGGATAGATCCCGGTATAGCAGGCGGTGCAGTAGGAATTGCCTTCGCCGCCGTCGCACGCCTGCTTCAATCCTTCGAGAGAAAGATAGGCAAGTGAATCGGCTTCGATAAACTGGCGAATCTCCTCGACGGAGCGATTGGCTCCGATCAGCTCGCGCTTGCTCGGCGTATCCACTCCATAGAAGCAAGGCGAGATGGTTGGCGGGCAGCTGATGCGAAGATGCACTTCCTTCGCACCGGCCGAACGCACCATGCGCACGATCTTGCGACTCGTCGTGCCGCGAATAATCGAGTCATCGATCAGGATGATGCGCTTGCCTTCGAGTAAATTGCGCACCGGGTTCAACTTGAGCTTGACGCCGAAGTCACGCACCCGCTGTTCGGGCTCGATGAACGTGCGCCCCACATAGTGATTGCGGATGAGGCCGAAGCGGAACGGAATGCCGCTCTCGGCGCCGTAACCGATGGCGGCGGTGACGCCGGAGTCCGGCACCGGCACGACCAGATCCGCATCGACATGGGACTCGCGTGCAAGTTGCCGGCCCATCTGTTCGCGGCTGTCCTGCACCCAACGTCCGAAGATTTTGCTGTCGGGCCTGGCGAAATACACGTGTTCGAAGATGCAACTGGCCTGCGGAATTCCGGTGGCGAATTGGCGCGAGGTAACGCCGTCGCGGGTGACCATCACCAGTTCGCCGGGAGCTACGTCGCGAACGTACTTGGCGCGCAGCAGATCGAAGGCGCAGGTCTCAGAAGCAAAGACGATGGTGTCGGGGCCGTCGGGGTTTTCGATGCGGCCCATGGAGAGAGGACGAAAGCCTCGCGGATCGCGCGCAGCGAAGATGCGGTCGCGGGTCATCATCACGATCGAAAAGGCACCTTCAACCTGGCTGAGGGAATCGGCAATCGCCTCGACCAGCGTGTTCTCATGCGAATGCGCGATGAGTTGCACGATGATCTCGGAGTCGCTGGTGGTCTGAAAGAAGGCGCCGTCGCGTTCCAGTCGCACGCGGACGTTACCCAGGTTCACCAGGTTCCCATTGTGCGCAATGGCGATCAACCCCTTGGTCGAATCGACTCGAATGGGCTGCGCGTTGAGCAGCGCTGAATCGCCAGTGGTGGAGTAGCGCGTGTGACCGATGGAGAGTTCACCGGGCAATTTGGCAAGCACGTCGTCGGTGAAAATATCCGCGACCAGGCCCATGCCCTTGATGTTCGACAGATTTGTGTAGTCGGCGGTTGCAATTCCCGCTGACTCCTGTCCGCGATGTTGTAGCGCATACAACGCAAGATAGGTCTGGCGCGCCGCATCGGGGTGGCCGTGAATGGCAACGACGCCGCACTCCTCGCGGAGTTTGGGATCGTCGCTCTCTTGGCGGATCGTGTCTGCGACTTCGCGCGTGGGATCCTGAAGGCCGGAGCGGATCGACAGGGATTCATCCGCAATGCCCTCCACACCCTGGTAGAGCAGACGGCTCATGCCGTCACCTCAGCTTGCAACATGGCTTCGAGGGCGGTGGACCAGGACTCGCGCAACGTGGCGATCGATTCGGCGATGACGTTTTCGCCGTTCAGACGAATCTCTAACCGGCGACTCGCCGTTGTGCCCAGTGGAACGACCGTCACGAAACCAAACTTGCCGGCAATCTGGGTGACCTTAGCGACGTTGCCAGGAGTGCAGGTGACGATGACCTGCGAAGTCTCCTCCCCGAAGAGAGTGTAGGCGGGAGGGTTGAGCCGGTCGTTCAACGTGACCATCGCGCCCACCTGGTGAGGCAGCGCAGCTTCGGCCAAAGCCGTGGCGATGCCACCATCGGAGACGTCCTGCGCAGAAGTAAGAAGGGCCGCCGTTCCCAGCGCGGCCAAACACCTTTGCAGCTCGGCCTCCTCGGTCAATTGGAGTCTCGGAGGTCTGCCCCACAACTCACCCAGGATCGCCTTGGCATACTCCGACGACCCGAATTCCTGGAGGGCGGTTGCTCCGGCCTGTCCAGCCGGCAAGGTGAGCAGTAGCACGGCCTCGCCGGGCTGCTGAAATCCAGACGGAACCGCCTTGGTGACATCGTCCAGAATCCCGACAATGCCGATCACGGGCGTCGGATAGATTCCCTCGCCGCGAGTTTCGTTATAAAGCGAAACATTGCCGCCGGTAATTGGCGTACCCAGCGCGATGCATGCCTCAGAGATACCGTCGATCGCCGCGGAAAGCTGCGCCATAATCTCCGGCTTCTCGGGATTTCCGAAGTTGAGGCAGTTGGTTGCCGCGACCGGAGTAGCTCCCGTACAAGCCACTTTGCGTGTTGCCTCGGCCACCGCGAGTGCGGCGCCCAACTTCGGATCGAGATAACACCAGCGTCCGTTACCGTCGAGCGCCATGGCCAGTCCACGTTCATGGCCGGGCGTGCCCGATTCCTTGATGCGCATCACTCCCGCTTCGCTGCCGGGGCCCTGGACAGTATTGGTCTGCACCATCGAATCGTACTGCTCGAAGACCCATCGTTTGGAGCATATGTTCTGCGACGCGAGCAGCTTCTTCAGGTCCGCGGCGTACTCGCGCGGCTTATTCAACTCAGCCAGCACTTCTGCCGGCGGATCGAGCGGGACAGGCGCCTTCCATGTGCCGACGGGCCGGTGATACAGCGGCGCATCGTCGGTGAGCGACTGATTGGGAATATCCGCAACGAGCACGCCGTGGTGGAGAATGCGCAGCCGCGGCTCGCCGATAACTTCTCCGACGATTACGCCATCCAGTCCCCATTTCTGAAAGACGCGCAGCACTTCCTCTTCACGGCCAGCCTCGGCGACCAGCAGCATGCGTTCCTGCGACTCGCTGAGCATGATCTCGTAGGCACTCATGCCGGTCTCGCGCTGCGGAACGCGGTCCAGTTCGACCTCGAGGCCTACACCGCCGCGTGCGCCCATCTCGCAGGTGGAGCAGGTCAGGCCGGCAGCACCCATGTCCTGAATGCCGACCACCGCGCCCGTCTGCATCGCTTCGAGGCACGCCTCGAGCAGCAGCTTTTCCATGAACGGATCGCCCATCTGCACGTTGGGTCGCTTCTGCTCGGATCCTTCCTTGAACTCTTCGCTGGCCATGGTGGCCCCGTGAATGCCGTCGCGGCCCGTCTTCGCGCCAACATAAATCACCGGGTTGCCGATCCCAGACGCTTTCGCGTAGAAGATCTCTTCGCGCCGGACCAGCCCCAGGGCGAACGCGTTGACCAGCGGATTGCCGGAATAGCAGCTTTCGAAGCGCGTCTCTCCACCCAGATTTGGCACGCCGAAGCAGTTGCCGTACGAGGCCACCCCCCCAACCACGCCCTCCAGAATGGAATGATTTTTATGAACGACCTCGGTCGGCTCGGAGTTCTCTTCCGGCGTAATCGGCCCGAAGCGCAAGGAATCCATGACCGCCAGCGGTCGGGCTCCCATGGTGAAAATGTCTCGCAGGATCCCGCCTACTCCCGTGGTAGCGCCCTGGAACGGCTCGATATACGAGGGATGGTTGTGGGACTCGATTTTGAAGGCGCAAGCCCAGCCATCGCCCACATCGATGATGCCCGCGTTCTCTCCCGGCCCCTGCACCACGCGATCGCTCTTGGTCGGCAGGCGCTTCAGGTGGACGCGGGAAGACTTGTACGAACAGTGCTCACTCCACATCACGCTGTAAATCCCAAGCTCCGTGAGACTGGGGGTGCGGCCCAGGGCCTGGAGAATGCGCTCGTATTCGTCCGGAGTAATGCCGTGTTGAGCCAGAAGCTCACGGGTAACGGTGGCGGTTTCCGGAGCCACAGGTAGCGATTCTGGTGTCATAGCGGTTAGAACTCTATTGTCGCATGGGGTCAGCCGGCGAAGCGAAAAATGGCCTGACCTCGTCGACGGTGGTGCAAATCGCCGTTCAGCCAAGCACAGCGCGGATCGCCCGCACATGATCCGGCCCGGTCCGGCAGCAGCCTCCGATGGCGTGCGCCCCGGCTGCCAGCCACGCTTGTGCCCACTGGCTGAATTCCCCCGCATCGGCCTGGCCCAACCAGCAACGATGCTCCGCGTCCCATACTTCGCCGGAGTTCGGATACACCAGAACTGCCTTGCCGGTCGCGCTCTTAAGCTCCTTGATCAGAGAACCAACATAACGCGGCGCGGTGCAGTTGATTCCGATGGCAAGCACCTGTTCTTCCCGGTCGAGATATTGGCCACAGGCAGCGATCGTCTCGCCATGCGCGACATGGCTGTCATCGCGGCAGGTGAAGGAAACCCACGCGCCGATCGCGGGGAACTGGCGCAGGGCCGTTGCGATCGCGCGAGCTTCGTCGAGGGACGGCACGGTTTCAAAGGCCACCAGGTCGGCCCTCGTGTCCTGCAAGATCTCCAGCCGGCGCGCATGAAAGCGGACCAGGTCCTCGAAGGTGCAGTCGTAGTTGCCGTGGTATTCGGCGCCATTGTGCAGCGCGGCCCCGTAGGGCCCGAGGGAGGCGGCGATCCAAACGGGGCGCGGGTCGCTCCTGGCCAGCTCTGCGCGAGCGTCGGCGGCCAATTCGACCGATGTCCGCAGCGCTACTGCCGCGTCTTCCGGCCGCAGGCCAACCTGCTCGTATCCCTCAAAGGAGATCTGATAGCTGGCAGTCAGCAGACAGTCTGCTCCCGCGAGCAGGTAGTCGGCGTGCACTTGCTGAATGGCCCAGGGAGATTCGTCGAGGACGCGCGCGGACCAGAGCGGCCCGGAGATGTCGCAGCCTCGCCGCTCGAGTTCGGTGGCCATGGCTCCGTCGAGTACTCGGATCTGGGAGAGGTCGAGTTGTTGCCATGGTGTCATGAGCGGTCGAGTGGTTAGGTGGAAATCCCGGTTTGGCGCGGTGCGCAGTCGGCTCCGGGTTCGCGGCGGCCCTGTTTTGGGCGGGCAGCGTGGCTGGGGGCCGCCATTTCACGTATGCGGTTTGAGTTAGTGATCGAATCTCTGTGACCCAGACATGAGCCGCGATTTTCGCCATCACAGCGGTTAGGGGAGAACGGGGCGATTCTGGTACACTCGATTTTAGCTCGCGGGCAGTCGATGGCCCTACCAGGATGCCGGGCTGCGAGTTCCATCCACACACGTTCGGGGAGTGGCTCAGCCTGGTAGAGCACCTGGTTCGGGACCAGGGGGTCGGAGGTTCAAATCCTCTCTCCCCGACCATTCTTGCCTGAGTTCGAATTCAAGCAGTTCTATTCCGTCAATTCCTCATCAGGAAACCTTGAGCAGTGTTCGGATGATCTTTTCTCCGTTATGCTTACGCTCGGCTGGAAGACTGCTTTCGAGAGACCCGGCATGGCGCTATGGACAAGACACTGCTACCTGGTTTGATCTCTTCTGTCGTTGCGATCGGAGCTGCGGCCATGGCGATCTGGGGGCAGCTTCGGGTTAAGCGAGTGGAAGCGCGGCTTGCCCTGCAAAATCTCGAAGCCGGACGACGAGTGGAGGCCGAGCAAACCGCGCGCCGATTTCTCGAACCCCTGGGACGCGCCGCCTATGAACTCCAGAGCCGCATCTTCAACATCGCCAAAGGCGGCTTTCTAGAAATCTATCTGACGCACGGCGATGCGCGCACACGCTCCTACGCTGTTAACCACACCGTCTTTGTGATCGCGCAATACTTTGCCTGGACAGAACTCATCCGTCGCGAGATCCAATTCATTGACCTGGGGCGAGATGAGAAGACACGCACGCTGGCCCAGTTGCAACACAGAATCTATTCCTGCTGGCAGACTGACAGACGTGCACCGACGCTTCGTGTCTTCGGAGGCGAACAACATGCCATCGGCGAATGCATGATACGGGAGGGAACACGCGGTCCACAGTGCATGGGGTTCGCCTCGTTCCTCGATTTGGTTGAGAAGGGTCCCACTCCGCTGATCGCGGACCTGCTGGCCGATGTGAACTCGTTGGGAGCGTGCTTGGAGGTCGCTCTACCTCGGCTGGCGGAGCTCCAGAATGCGCTCGTTGACCTGGTCGTATTTCTCGATCCCGAAGCGATACGCTTTCCAGAAAAGAACCGGACGAAGATTGAGCTTCAACCTGCGTCGGAGCAGCGCTGAAAATGCACAGGAAATCGGCGCCGCAACAGCCATGCGGGGAGTCCGCAGATCATGATCTGCGGGAGACTATTCCAGTCAGCTCGCTTCCGCTCATCGCCGCGAAGAACGCAATCCAGCGTACTTGTCTTACCAGAGAAGTTGCCCCCTAAAGCTAGTGGTCGAGCGGAAGTCCCACGGCCAGAAGGCTCTAACCTGTGCGTCTTTTGGGCAACGTGGTCATCAGATCAGAGTGCGCGAAGGCTTTTCGATTGATAGCAAAAGCCGGCTTGCGGGAATGAATAAGGCGATGAAGGCCTTTTCAAGTAAGAGCTATTGAGCAACGGCTCCCAACGGGCTAGCCAAGGCTGGAGTTAGCCGTTCCATCGCTATAATGAAGGAAGGCAACAAGGCCTCGACACATTGAGTGTAAGGCCGCCAGAACCGGCATCTTGCCTGCGGCCACTGAACCCGATCACTACGAATAGAGCAATCAGGGAGACATGACGAAAGCTCATCAACATCATCCTCTTGAAAAGATCATGGACAGCCGCATCGCCATCATTGACGGCGCGATGGGCACGACCATCCGCACCTATGGCATGAAGGAGGCGGATATCCGTGGGGAGCGGTTCAAGGACTTGACCAAGGATCTGCTGAACAATGGTGATCTTTTCACCCTGACGCAACCGAAGATGATCTCTGATATTCATCGGCGTTTTCTCGAGGCTGGAGCAGACATCATCGAGACGAACACCTTCGGGGCGACCAGCATTACGCAGAGCGAATTTTTCGTGGACGATCCGCGCGAGCAAGGCGGAAGGAAAGATCCTGCCTTTTATCAGAAGGTGATCGAGGATCCATTTCTCAACGACCTGGCCTGGGAGATCAACGAGCAATCGGCGCGGCAATGCCGCGAGTGGGCCGACCGCGTGGGAACGGCGAGTTCGCGGCAACGATTCGTTGCGGGAGCGATTGGGCCATTGACGGTATCGCTTTCCAATTCTCCAGACGCCGACGACGCGGGCTTCCGCGTGGTCACCTTCGATCAGGTCAAGCAGGCCTATGCTCACCAGGTGCGCGCACTCATTGCGGGCGGTTCCGACCTGCTGCTGGTCGAGACCATCTTCGATTCGCTGAACGCGAAAGCAGCCCTTGTGGCGATCCGCGAAGTGTTCGATGAGGACGGCAAAGAATTGCCGGTGATGATTTCGGCTGCGGTGGGGCGTGGCGGTGAGACGCTGATCTCGGCGCAAACGACCGAGGCGTTCTGGAATGCGGTGAAGCATGTGAAGCCATTGTCAGTTGGTCTCAACTGCTCACTCGGCCCCGACTTGATGTATCCGTTTCTCGAGGAACTTTCAGAGAAGGCGGACGTGGCGATCTCGTGTTATCCGAATGCAGGCTTGCCAAATCCTCTCTCTGAGACCGGCTTTGATTTGGGGCCGTCCGATATGGCGCGCTATCTTGGCGGGTTTGCGCGTGCAGGCCTGATCAATATCGCCGGCGGTTGCTGTGGCAATACTCCGGAACACATCGCAGCCATCGCCAAAGCACTTGAAGATCAGCCTCCCCGGTTTGGGCGCGGAGCACGCGATGCGGAGTGGGATGCGCAGCAAAGTGAGATTCGCGCATGAGTTTGCCGCAAAGCGAAAGCGTGGTTTCGACCACGCAGCCTAAGCCGTTACGTCTTTCCGGATCGCAGCCGTTCACGCAGCAGCGCGGCGTCTACATCATGATCGGTGAGCGGACCAATGTGGCCGGTTCGCCGAAGTTTGCCAAGCTGATCAAGCAGGGCCAGTACGAAGAAGCGGTGAGCATCGCCCGGCAGCAGGTGGAGAATGGCGCCAACGTCATCGACATCTGCATGGATGAGGGCATGATTGACGGCGTCGCCGCAATGTCGCGCTATCTGCAGTTGCTGGCGAGCGAGCCCGAGGTTGCCAAAGTCCCCTTCATGGTGGACTCCTCAAAGTGGGAGGTTATCGAAGCCGGACTGAAATGCCTGCAAGGCAAAGGCATCGTGAACTCTATCTCGCTCAAAGAGGGCGAAGCAAAGTTTCGGCAGAATGCATCGACGGTTTTGAAGTACGGCGCCGCGGTCGTGGTGATGGCATTCGACGAGCACGGCCAGGCTGCCACCTATGAAGAGAAGATACGTATCTGCGAACGCGCTTATCGCATTCTGGTGGATGAAGTTGGATTTCCGCCGGAGGACATCATCTTCGATCCGAACATTCTTACCGTCGCGACTGGCATGGAGGAGCACAACAACTACGCCGTCGACTTCATCAACGCGACCCGCTGGATCAAGGCCAACCTGCCGCATGCCAAGGTAAGCGGCGGTGTCTCCAACATTTCGTTCAGCTTCCGCGGCAACAACAAGGTGCGTGAGGCCATGCACTCGGCGTTTCTGTATCACGCCATCGGTGCGGGCATGGACATGGGCATCGTCAACGCCGGGATGCTGGAAGTGTACGAAGAGATCGAACCGGACCTGAAGGTGCTGGTCGAAGACGTATTGTTGAATCGCCGTCCCGACGCGACCGAGCGCCTGGTCGATTTCGGCGAGACGCTGAAGAGCGCCGGCACAGTGGTAAGTGAAAAGAAGGCCGAGGAGTGGCGCAACGGCACCGTCGAGGAGCGCCTTTCGCACGCACTGGTCAAGGGAATTGACACCTACATCGAGATCGATGCCGAAGAAGCGCGCGTGAAGCTGGGTCGGCCCTTGCTGGTGATCGAAGGCCCGCTGATGGCCGGCATGAGCGTGGTTGGAGATCTGTTCGGAGCCGGCAAGATGTTTCTGCCGCAGGTGGTGAAGTCCGCGCGCGTGATGAAGAAGGCAGTCGCTCACCTCACCCCGTTCATGGAAGCGGAGAAGGCCGCCATGGTGGCCTCTGGGCAGGAGGTCAAAGCGCAGGGAAAGATTGTGCTCGCCACGGTGAAGGGCGACGTACACGACATCGGCAAAAATATCGTTGGCGTCGTGCTGGCCTGCAACAACTACGAAGTGATCGACATGGGGGTAATGGTCCCCTGCGAGAAGATTCTTGATCGCGCCAAGGCGGAGAAGGCCGATCTGATTGGGCTGAGTGGGTTGATCACGCCATCGCTCGATGAAATGGTGCACGTGGCCCGCGAGATGGAGAGGAACGGGTTCAAGGTACCGCTGCTGATCGGCGGCGCCACGACCAGCCGCGCGCATACTGCCATCAAGATTGCCCCACACTATAGCGAACCGGTGGTTCACATACTGGACGCAAGCCGGGCGGTGCCAGTGACGACCAGTTTGCTCAGCGATGACGGCAAGGCGGATTTTGTGGCGCAGCATCGTACCGAGTACGAGGCGCTGCGCAAGGCCCACTCCGCTCCTCGGCAGAGTGTCGTCTCGCTGGAAACGGCTCGCAAGCGGCGCACACCGATCGAGTGGCGTGCCGAAGATCTTGCGGCTCCTGCGTTCACCGGCGTGCGCGTGCTCGACAACTTTCCGCTTGCCGAACTGCGCGACTTCATTGACTGGACGCCGTTTTTTCACGCATGGGGATTGAAGGGAATTTACCCTCGCATTCTTGAACACGAGGATCACGGCGCGCAGGCACAGCAGCTTCTAGCCGAGGGCCAGGCACTGCTCGACACCATCATAGAGAAGAACCTGGTGACCGCGCGGGGCGTCTACGGAATGTTTCCGGCAAATGCTGTGGGCGACGATGTGGAGCTCTACACGGACGAGTCGCGCACGCAGGTCCTGCAGCGATTGCACTTCCTGCGCCAGCAGGCTAATCGCGAAGGCAATGAGCCGTGCCGGTCGCTGGCTGACTTCATCGCGCCGAAACAGACGGGGCTGCGCGACTCCATCGGCGCATTCGCAGTGACAAGTGGCATCGGCCTGAAGGAACTGTGCGATCGCTTCCGCGCTGAGCACGACGACTACAACGCCATCATGGCGGAGGCCCTGGCCGATCGTCTGGCAGAAGCATTCGCGGAATGCCTGCACAAACGCGTTCGCGATGAATGGGGTTACGGCTGCAGCGAGGGTCTCAGCACCACAGACCTGATCCAGGAGAAGTATCGCGGTATCCGACCAGCGCCTGGTTATCCCGCCTGTCCCGACCATACCGAGAAGGGCTCGCTGTGGAACTTGCTCGATGTCGAGGCCAACACTGGAATGATCATCACCGAGTCGTTCGCCATGTGGCCCGGTTCGAGCGTAAGCGGCATCTACTTCGCCCACCCGCAGTCGCGTTATTTCAGTGTGGGAAAGATTGATCGTGACCAGATAGTCGATTATAGCCACCGCAAAGGAATGAGCGTGGCCGAAGTCGAGCGCTGGCTGGGCCCGAACTTGAACTACGAGCCGGCGGGGTAGAGGCTGGTTTAGTTCATCACTCGGCTCTTCGGTCGGCAAGACGAGCGGAGGACAACTAGGGACGCTGCATGGCGGCCCTTACCGATGCCTCATCATACATAGCGTAGGCTGCATGAGGTTTGGAACTTTTCGCGTCGGTGGTTTCGACTTCGAGCGCATGAGAGCCGTCTGCTGTACACGCTGACCGTCTTATGTTCAGGCCGATCGGTCGGCGAACACATGGGCCCTGTGAGGTTGCACGGTGACCGGCATCTGGAGTTGCATTCGCAATCGTTCGTTCTTCGCGAGTAGTTCGCACACGATGACTTCCAGATTCTTTGCCCGGCACTCCCAGTAGTCTCGTTCCGTTCTGAGTTCATTTTCGAAACAGTCCAGTATCATCTGAAACTCCGGTTTGGCTGATGGGGGTCTTTCCTGTTTCCGATCGCGGGTTCAACATATCTCGCCGCCAGAGGTGGAGAGTGTCTTACCAGTGAAGACTAGCCACTTCCCAAGACTGGAAACAGCCCCGATGGAGTATTTAGGAGATACCCCTTTGGAGAAAACACCAGCGAGGACAGTGGCACAAAGTTCCAGGGACTAGCATCGTGCGCACGCGTCATGCGGGGAGCCGTGCTTGGATGTGATCGCCCGCGCGCAGAGGGTGCGAGTAGTTGCCCTTCGTGTGGCATTACCTTCGGAGAGACGGCGGCGGTCGTACCGAAGTACGGCCGCTGCCAGCCCACCAACTTGCACTTCGCTGCCTAGCGTACTCGACTGGCTGCGTCCGCCTCTTCGGCAAGCCCCAGGAAATTTCGCAGGAATTCTCGCGACTGCCCGTTGAACAAGCCGTCTCCGGTGAAACTCTTCACGGTCGCGACTGCACCGCCGAACCTGTCGTCGATGGGCCGGATCACGGCGCAATGAGGAAGATCCTTGCGAATGAATTCGCATGGCACGGGGAAGATCAGATTGGTTTGGAAGAGCGGGCCGCCTGGATCGTTGTTGAAATCAGGAAACGTGAGGCCATGATCTGTAACAGGCGTCTGAGAATTATCGAAACTGAATGGAGGACCTTGCACAGCGTTCCCCGCAAAGTCGACCCACTCCAAAAAATGTGCCACTTCGTCTCCGCCGATTCCGAGGATGATTTTGAGAACCTCTGCGTGTTTCGCCTTCTGGGCAAGGCTGGCATAGAGACTGGAGCCGCCCTGCTCGATGTAGCCGAAGTGAAATGCCGCTGTGTTCGCGATTGCCTGGATGTGGTTTGCGTCGACGAAGTCTGAGTCCGTCCTGGGAATGGCGGGCCGGTCCACAATCTTGATGGCCTGCGGGAAGCTTGCTCCAAAGTCAGGACTGCTGACGCTGCGGTAGCGAGTGTACCAGCTTGTGTCCACGTCCAGGTGCATGAGGTTGGTGAGACGCCCGATGTTTTCAGCTCCGGTTGCCGTGCTGCCTTGCAAGGTCCGGAATGCGTCGAAATCGACAGGGTCAGCGCCCTTCGACTCCAGGTAAGCGTTGAGAAAGGTGGCGTGGCTAATCTCGTCAATCGTGTTACTCGAGATATACTGCGGCCCATCGCCGTCAAGAAACGCAAAGGCAAGTTGGTAGTTGTTCTGGGCGCCTTGCGAGGCTCCGCCGAGTTCTGCGTACTGCTGCCACAGGTCGCTCTCAATCAGCTCCGCGGCTGCGAGAAATCGTAGAATCGCGACGTCTCCTTTCGTCAGTGCTTCATGCTCGTCCCGATCCTCGCCCAGAGCAGGTTTGACGTTCCCTAGCAGAGCGCCGGCTGTCAGAGCTCCGGCTGTGATCATTCCCATGGTCAAAAATCCACGACGGTTCGGTCGTAGTTCCTTGGCGTTGTTCAATTCACTCATAGCTTCTCCTCGTTGATCCTCAGTGGCTTCCGCGCATCGGCGCGTGATTGTGACAACCCACATCCAGCGGATTTATTCCATCCGAGCCTTCCTGGTTTTCAGAGGAGATGAATGAGTATCTACGGCATCGGCTTATACCGCTGCATGAGTCACAAGCGCTGGAATAAATACCAGCATCCGCAGTTCAATCTCATGACTGCGCGACCCATATAGACGGAGGATCGTCTTCGCTCGCGCAGATCCTGTTTTACAAACGAGGTTAGATCGGAATGCTCCGGCAGATGCAACGCCTTGCTCCACTTCTGCTCTTGCCGTCTCTGGCCCTTGCGCAGAACGGTAACCGTTACACGCAGTCCAACTTAATTTCAGACGGCTTTATCAAAGCGCAACAGACTGATCCCAAGATGATCAACCCGTGGGGCGTCGCCATCGGCGCACAGACTCCGTTCTGGATCAACGCCGCAGGCTCGGGTTTGTCTGAGGTGTACGACGGCGGCGGCAATGAACAGTTCGTAGTCACCATACCGGGAGGCTCCAAGAGCACGGGGAGTGGCTCGCCCAGCGGGATCGCCTTTAACTCTTCGACGACGGATTTCGCACTGAAGCAGGGAGGATCCGCACTGTTCATCTTCGCTTCCCTGGACGGAGTCATTTCGGGTTGGAACGCAAGCATAACCGATGCTCAGGTCGTGGTGGATAACTCCGCCAACGGCGCCGTCTATACCGGGGTTGCTATTGATAACAACGGCGCAGGCAATTTCATCCTGGCGGCCAACTTCGCCGCGAACGAAATTGACGTGTTTGACAACGAGTTCGCACGCATCAGCTTGAGCGGCAAATTCATTGATCCGGCGTTGCCTACGGGCTACGCCCCATTCAACGTGCACGTATTGAATGACCTTGTGTACGTGATGTATGCCATGCAGACGCCGGGCGGAGGACCTGCAACCCCTGGGGCAGGAGCGGGATTCGTAAGCGTCTTTGATACAAATGGTAATTTTCTGCATTGCGCTATTTCTGGGGGAAATTTGAACGCTCCGTGGGGCATTGCGCTCGCCCCGGCAGGCTTTGGAGCCTTCGGCGGAGACCTTCTCGTCGGGAACTTCGGCGATGGTACGATCAACGCCTTCGATCCGGTAACCTTCGCGCTCAAGGGCCAGTTGCAGGATGCAACCGGAAAGCCCATCGTCAACGATCATCTGTGGGAGATCCTCTTCGGAGGCAAAGGTACCGGCGACCCGAATACGCTGTACTTTTCGGCAGGTGTCAACGATGAAAAGAATGGTCTCTTCGGCGCGATTACCGCGACGGCGCCGGCGGCCACCGGCGATTTCACCATTGATGTTTCCGCTCCCGCGTTAACTCTGACCAACGGCGCTTCCGGGACGCTACAAGTCACAGTTGCGCCTACGAATGGCTTTAGCTCGCCGGTCATCTTGAGTGTTTCGGGGCTGCCAAGCGGTCTCACCTTCCAAGTCTCTCCCAGCGCCGTGATCCCGACCTCGGGTAAGGCAGTCACCTCAACCTTGACGATTTCCGGCAGTGGTAGCCCCACCCCGCCAGTGAACCCCTACTCGGCGAGGCTGCATGGTTCTTTCATTGCTCAAGGAATCATCGCGAGTGGCTTGCTTCCGCTGAGGCTGGCGGGCCTTCTTCCAATCTGGAGTCGTCGCCGCCGGGTTGCGAAATTCGTCTCGATGCTGGGCGGGTCATTGTCCCTGCTCGCGGTCATGATCGTGCTGCAAGGATGCGGGGGCTCGTCCAGATCCGCAACACCCGTGCCTCCTGTCGCTCCTGGAACTTCGACGGTCACTGTGACCGCGAGTGCCGGCAGCATTCAACACGCGACGACCTTCGTGCTGACAGTGGAATAGGGGCCAACACTTCCGGCCGGGTCCATTGGAAGCGATGGGCTCGGCCAGTAAAGACCTGGATCACGGCTAGCTTTGGGAAAGGGAACCTATGCCAACTCGGACGGTTGTTGGCTGCCGAGGAGGAGAACAGCCCCGCTCCCGCAAGCTGGCCTAAAATTTTTTGAGGATGCAAGGTAAGCGGTTCCGATGCGTTTGCACGTGGCGCTCCACCTGGGTCAATACCCACGAGAGGAGCGAACATCGCTAATCGTGATTTGAAGCAAGCATTGATTGGAGGCAGGCGGCGAAAAGTGTCACACGATGTGTAACAAGCGTGCCCTTGCATTTGATTCTGAATGCGTTGAGGGGGACTGGCGGAGAGAGGGGGATTCGAACCCCCGGTAGAGGTGTTAGCCCCTACAACGGTTTAGCAAACCGCCGCCTTCAGCCACTCGGCCATCTCTCCGGCTACGCTGCTCGGATTATAGCCGAAGCCGCTTCACGCTGACCAAAATCCGCGGCCGCCTGCCCTCTCACCCTTCGTTTTGCTCGGGTCGCGGCTACCCCTTCCGCAGGGGCTGCGCATCGTAACAAGGGTGGCCGGTTAACCAGGCGACGGGGCTCTACCCCGCCACATGAGAACAGCGCCTCCGGCTGCAGGGGATGAGAAATGATGGCACCAAACAATTGGAGCAGTGAAGAACAGGGTTCCACCGCAGCGGAAAACAGCGAAGTCGTCGTTGGGTTGTTTCAGTCAGGAGAGGACGCTCATCAGGCGATTCTCCAGTTGCAGTCAGAAGGTTTCAGTGCGAGCCAGATCGGCGCTGCCTTCCGCTCAGAAGGAAGCTCCAGCCGTGAATTCAGCGGCGGCCAGAACACCGGTGGCGCAGGCGCTTCAGGCTCGATGAGTCAGGCAGGCAAAGAGATTGGCGGCAACCGCAACGCCGGGACAGTCGCTGCAGGCTCTGGAGCAGCGGGTGCGGCTTCTGACACCTCTACCGTCACGGCGACGGGCCTCTCGCCGGGCTCGGGCACACCTAGAACCGGCATCGGCCGCCTGATACCCGAGATACCGACCAACGCGATCCATCAGACCGAGTCCGCCCCAATCCAATCTTCTGCGGAAATCCCTGGCGCGTCGTCGGTCATGCCACCGGCTGTTTCGCCGATGCAGTCCGGCACTTCGAGCGCTGGCCTCCCGATGGCGGATACAGAGGCAGGTGTTCGCGAGATGGGCAGCGCCTACTCCCAGCGGAGCGAGGGTTTCCTGGAAGGTGATACCTCGGGCGAGCACACACACCATGCAGGTGGTTGGTGGGAAAAGCTGAAGCACGTATTCGGCGCAGGCGATGACGAGGGGCGAAGCAGCTCTTCAGACCCTGTCTTGTCGACTGAGCGCGACCGTGAAGCCGAGAGCAAGAAGTTCGGGACCGGAGAGGGGCACCTGAACCTGGGCGAACCAACTTCCGCAATGACGCCAGGATCGAGCGATTTCGAGTACTCCGGGCTGCAGTTTGAGAACTCCTTCTCGAGCATGGGCATTCCCGCGGAGCGCGCGCGATTCCTCGCCCGCGAAATTGGCAGAGGCGGCGCAATCGTCACCGTGATGGCAGGGCTGCGCGTCACGGAAGCAGAACGGGTGCTGGAGCAGAATCATGCGCGGATTCGGCATGAAGAGGCACTCGAAGGCAACAGCGGCTACTCCGAAAGCGAATCAGGTTCAGGTCGCGTGGAGTTATTCGGAAGCCTGCTGCGTTCGTATCGCGAACAGGACAAAACGCCGGACTACACCAACCGCCGAGCCTCCTAAGTAGCTTTGGCTCGCGCTTGAATCAAACGTTGTAGCAGCACGAGGAGCGGTTTTGCTCAAGGCAAAGCCGCTTCTCATTTTTAGTCGTATTCCCTTTCTATTTCTCGCCTGGTTTCAGATACATTTTTCTAAGCCATTTGAAGGAGCAAGCCAGTAAACCCACTTACCCGAATGCAACCTAGGCGATCTGGCAATCTGCGCAAGATGCGGATGCTCCCTCTCGCTGCGGCGACCTACTTCATGGTCTCGGGCGGCCCGTACGCCATTGAAGATATTCTGGGCGGCGCGGGCTACCTGAAGGCTCTCATTCTGCTGCTGGTATTGCCGCTGGTCTGGTGTCTGCCCACCACGCTCATGATCGGAGAACTCGCCAGTTCCATCCCCGCTGAGGGTGGCTTCTACGTGTGGGTGCGTCGAGCGCTGGGACCGTTCTGGGGGTTTCAAGAGGCCTGGCTTTCCCTCACCGCCAGCATCTTCGACATGGCGATCTACCCTACGTTTTTTGTTCTGTACCTGGGTAAGCTTTTTCCAGCCTGGACGGCCGGACCGCGGGCGGGATTGTGGGCCTTGGCGGTGGTCGCAGTGTGTTGCGTTTGGAACCTTTGGGGTGCGCCTGCAGTCGGTGATGGATCCGTCGGCCTGTTTCTCGCGCTGACTTCTCCCTTTGTGTTGATCGTGTTGCTGGCGCTGTGGCGGGCGTGGCATGCACCGGTTCACGGTGTGTCGCTTGGTTCACCTCCCGGCGCGAGCATCGAGACCGCTATTCTCGTTGCGTTGTGGAACTACATGGGTTGGGACAATGCTTCGACCGTTGCCCAGGAGGTCGAGAACCCACAGCGCACGTATCCGCGCGCCATGGTTCTCAGCACTTTGATGGTGGCGCTGAGCTACATCGTTCCGCTGGCTGCGCTCGGGCTCGCCGGATTTTCGCCAGTCAACTTCACCACCGGATCCTGGACCGACACCGCGCGTACGTTGGGCGGACCGTGGCTGGGTGTTGCCGTCGTGCTGGGTGGAACCCTGAGCGGGCTCGGCATGTTCAACGCGCTGATGTTGTCGTACACGCGCCTGCCTCTCACCTTGGCGGAAGACGGCATGCTTCCATCATGGATGGCGATCAAGAACCGCCGCGGAGTTCCCGTCCTGGCCATCGGAATCTGCGGCCTGGCGTGGGCTCTGGCGCTGCGATTCACCTTTGAGCGGTTGATCTCGATCGACCTGATGCTCTATGGCGCCAGCCTCATTCTGGAGTTCATTGCCCTCGTAGTTCTGCGCATCAAGGAACCGAATCTGGAGAGGCCATTCCGCGTTGGCAACCTGGCGATGGCAATTGCGATTGGGATCGGGCCGACCGCGATGATCGTCTTTGCCATGTATGCGGCTCGCGACGAGCGGATGGCAGGGATGCCGGCCCTGCTCTTTGCGCTGCTGGTGGCGAGCGCAGGTCCGGGCTTCTACTGGATCTCGGGAAGGATTTGGGGCGGGCGACCTCGGCAAGAGGTCGCCGTCTTCGATGTATCCGGAGACTAAACGCTGCTTACTTCTTCAGCGCTTTCCCGGCTTCGATCAGTGCAGGAGTCGGGATCTGGTTGTCCTTGAACGCCTGGGCAGCAACCAACACCTTGTCGCGAGCATAGGAAGCGTCGTGCCAGCCTTTGATTTCGACTCGCTTGCCCTCCAAGTCTTTGTAAATGGAGAAGAAGTGGGTGATCTCCCTCAGCATGTGCGGGTAAATCTCGGAATAGTTCCACACATCCTTGTAGCGCGGGTTATTCTTACCGACCGCCAGCACCTTTTCGTCGAGCACGCCCTGGTCGAGCATCTCGAGCAGGCCGATGGGCCGAACCTCCATGACGCAGCCGGAAAAGCTGGGCGCGTCGACCAGCACCAGGACGTCCAGAGGATCTCCATCGTCGCTCAGGGTTGAGGGAATGAAGCCATAATCGCCCGGATAATGTACCGGCGAATAGAGATTGCGATCCAACCGAAACACATGCAGCTTCTTGTCGTATTCGTATTTATTAATGCCTTCGAGCGGAATTTCAATGACCGTATTGATCACTTCAGGGACTTTATCGCCAATCGGTAGCTCGAGATAATTGATCATGTCTATCCTGTCTAGTAAGGGAAATATGACGACACGCCCAGCCTAAGCCGGGGTTTTGGGGCCTAGAGTTTATAATCGGGCACAATGAAGGCTCATGTCTATGTAACGCTGAAACGGACGGTCCTTGACCCGCAGGGCCAGACCATACAGAGCGCCCTAAGAAAGATGCAGTACCGGGGCGTCGGTGACGTCCGGCAGGGAAAATACTTCCAAATCACGCTGGAGTCGCTCGATCGCGCGGCAGCTCAAACAGAAGTGGAGCGTATTGCCCGCGAGGTTCTCACCAATCCCGTGATTGAGGAATATACATTTCGCCTGGAAGAATAGCGTAGCCAGGCTGAGAAACACGCAAGATACGCATCCACCTTCTGGTACCGATCAACACAACAACAATGGAGCGGCGAAAAGCCTATGTGTGGAATTGTCGGCTATGTTGGCCCGAAAAAACCCGTCCCTGTCATCATTGAGGGGCTTCGGCGACTGGAGTACCGTGGCTACGATTCAGCCGGCATCGCGGTGGGCAACGGGAGCCACGGCCCACTGGAACTTCGCCGCGCAGCGGGCAAACTGCGCAATCTGGAAGAAGTGATCCGCGAACATCCCATTGAAGGCAGCTACGGAATCGGACACACGCGCTGGGCTACCCACGGCCGCCCCACGGAAGAGAATGCGCACCCGCATCGTGACTGCACGGGACGCATCGTCGTGGTCCACAACGGCATCGTTGAGAACTACCTCGCCCTCAAGCGCGAACTGCAGACCGAGGGACACAAGTTCGTCACTGAGACGGATACGGAGATCATCGCGCACCTGATCGAGCAAGAACTGGCTTCGGCGGCTGACTCCGGCAAGACCATGCTTCTGGAAGATGGAGTCCGCCGGGCGGTGCGTCGTCTGACGGGAGCCTTCGCGATCGGCATCATCTCCTCCGACGAACCGAACAAGATCGTGGCGGCGAGAAATGGACCGCCTGCTGTCGTTGGTCTAGGGGAGGGCGAATACTTCATCGCTTCCGACGTTCCCGGAATCCTCCATCACACGCGCAACCTGTATTTCCTTGGCGACGGAGAGATGGCGGTTATTACGTTGTCAGGTGTGACGCTCTCTGATTTCGACGGCAATCTTCTGCCGCTCAAGGTACAGCGCATTCTTTGGGATCCAATCCAGGCGGAAAAGGGGGGATACAAGCACTTCATGCTCAAGGAGATTTTTGAGCAGCCGCGCGCGATTCGTGACACGACGCTGGGACGCATCTCTGTCGAAACCGGCCAGGTCTTTCTGGACGAGATGAAAATTGCGGATGAGGAGTTTCGCGAGGCGACGCGTATCAACATCGCCGCGTGTGGGACCAGCTGGCATGCGGCCCTTGCGGGCAAATACATGATCGAGCGGCTCGCGCGGGTGCCAGTCGAGGTCGACTATGCCAGCGAGTTTCGGTATCGCGATCCGATTGCAGATCCAAAGGCGATTGGTCTGCTGATAACGCAATCGGGAGAGACCGCTGATACACTCGCTGCGCAGCGGGAGATGATTCAGAAGGGCTCGAAGACGGTAGCGATCTGCAACGTTGTCGGCGCCATGGTGGCACGCGAAGCGCATGGGACGATTTACACGCACGCGGGCCCGGAGATCGGCGTCGCTTCGACCAAGGCATTCACGTCACAGCTGGTGGCACTTTTTCTCTTTGCGCTACATCTCGCGCAGAAGCGAAATACACTCGGCGAAAAAGAAAGCGCCGCACTGGCGGATGAGTTGAGCCGCTTGCCGGGCAAGGTCGAAGAGATCCTGCGCACTGTCGATCGTGACTGCGAACAGTTAGCGAAGAGCTATTCCACGGCACGCGACTTCCTCTATCTGGGTCGCGGCATCCACTTCCCGATTGCGCTCGAGGGTGCGCTGAAGTTGAAGGAGATCTCGTATATTCACGCGGAAGGTTATCCCGCAGGAGAGATGAAGCACGGGCCGAATGCACTTATCGATGAGACGCTGCCGGTGGTTGTGCTGGCGACCATGGACCCGAATAATCACGACTCCCAGTTGCGCTACGAGAAGACTCTGTCCAACATCCAGGAGGTCACGGCGCGTTCTGGAAAAGTGATTGCCGTAGCTATCGAAGGTGACGAGCACATCAAGCAGCTCGTCGACCACGTTCTCTACATTCCAACTGCCCCGGAGTTGCTGCTGCCAGTACTCGATACCATCCCGCTGCAACTGCTCGCGTACCACTTCGCGGTGCGGCGCGGTTGCGACGTCGATCAGCCTCGCAACCTGGCGAAGTCCGTTACGGTCGAATAGCCCGCCCGGCGCCGCTCTCGCAGATCACCTCGGGGGCGGCCGCGTCGGGCTATTTGTAACTACTCTCGACGGGATATCCCTGCCACACGTACTCAAGAGCCTCGGGTAAGGTTTGTAACTTTGTGGCGTGATCGACGTGCCCAGCATTGCGCGCGAAGACAAACTGGTAGTGGTAGCCCTTCGCCGCCAGTACCTTCGCCATCCGCTCATTGGCAAGCACCCAGTCGTGCATCTGATCCCTCATCACATTTGGATTGAAGAGATCCCGATCGCCCACTTCCATCCAGATGCGAATTGGCTTGGCTGGTGTATTCGGGATGAGGTGCTCATGAAACTCCCATGCGCCGTGGGGGCTGTTGGAATCGGGAGGCCACTGCTGGTTGATATACGTACCCGAGTAAGTCAAGACGCGATGATATAGCTCGGGGTGATACCAGGCCATGATCAGGGCGCACGAGCCTCCGGAGCTTCCGCCCATGGTCGCACGACCTTCCGGGTCGGTGGTCAACTTCACGTGCGCTTCGGCCTCCACCCGTGGCAACACCTCCTTCTCGACGAATTCCGCATACCGGCCGGACATGGTGTCATATTCCAAGCCGCGTTCGCTGCCCTGCGCATCGCCTCCGCCATTGCTGATCGAGATCGCAACCATCGCTGGTAAACGCCGCTCGGCAATCAAATTGTCGAGCACCGTGAACAGGTCCCGATCCGGACCATCTGCGCCCACGATGAATGGTGCAACTGTACCGGTTACATATTGTTTTGGAACATACACCGTGACATGCCGCGTGTAGGGTGCAACGTGGCTGGTAGTCACGACCAGTTTTGCAGGATCGCCTGGATCTGCGGTGCCGAAGGTGTTCGGCTCGCGCGCGATGCCTGGATAGAAATGGCTGTCCGCTGAATTCATGGTGAACTCAATTACGTTTCCCTGCGGAACATTCGGGTGTGTCTCCGCCTCTGGGGCCGGAGGATGCGTAGGGCCGAGGATGAAATTCCCATCCGCATTCGCGGGAGCATTGGCTCCATCCGGTAGCTCCCGGGCCTCGACGTACCCAGGCGTGTGAGGATCGCGGGTTGGCGGCGCGGGCCGGGGAGGCCGAGAAACTGGTTGTGCTGCCGAAGCTGGAGGCGTGCTCGAAGCCTGGGCGGCGAAGACGAGCGGTGCGTGCACCGGAACGGCGATGGAGGCGCCCAGCGCCAGGCTGTACAAAACGGCGAGTCGAAGAACTCGTGTCAATTCGATCTCCTTAATTCGTCACGTAACCCTGCTCGAAAAAGCTGAGTTCCCTCGCTCAATCGAATCGGTTTTCCTGCACTTGGTCCGGCCACGGAAGTATAGCAGCGGGATCCGCCCTACTTGCGATGCGCCGAGTCATAGGGCACTGCGCACCCAAGCAAGACCAATCTGGACATCTGGAGAGCATCTCCGGCAGCAAAAACATATCGCCGGGCACGTCGCCGCCGATGAACAGAAGTAAACGCTAATCTCGGTGCGCCAGGGCTCTCGAAGGCCTTTGCCGCTATTGAACCACTCATTGCTGCGGAGGAATCACCCGGTGCAGTCGGACCATCAAGTCGCCGAGACAGGCGCAGTGCCTTGGGCGCATCTGCGTCTCCCGCCGTTTCCGCAAGTCGCGATTCGCGTGTTGCAACTTGCGGGGAAGAAAGACGTGTCGATGCGACAACTGAGCGAGGTGATCTCGTCTGAGCCTGCCTTCTGCAGTGAGGTGCTCACCATCGCGAACTCACTGCTCTACGCACCACGCTATCCCGTCACAAGCATGTTGCAGGCGGTCGCGATCCTTGGCATTCACAACTTGAAGGGCATGTGCCTCACGGTCGGCGTGAGGGCCTACCTCGGGCGCGCGCTCACCAACCCAGTGATGCGAGGGATCTGGCGACACAACCTCGCCACCGCTCTGATCGCCAGAGAACTCGCCTTCGTGGGCATGCTCGATCGAGATACGGCCTATACCGCCGGCTTGCTGCACGATCTGGGGCGGCTGGCATTTGCTGTGCTTCAGCCAGCCGCATACATCGGGCTGCTTGAGCAGCACGTGGGTACATCGCAGAGCATACTGGCGCATGAGAAGTCTCTCTTCGGAGAAGACCACTGTTGCGCGGGCGTTCATCTCGTTCGCGAATGGCAGCTGCCCTCGGAGTTTGAATCTGTCGTCCGGGAGCATCACTCCGACAGAAAGCTGGACGCTTGGCTGCTGCCAGACCTGGTGCGCGTAAGTTGCAAGATGGCGGACGCGGTCGGATTTCCTGCGTTTCAGGGATGCGAGGTTTTGCCCTATGCCGAGCTTCTCGACGAACTGCCCGCACGCGAGCGAGGCTTGTTTTCAGGAAGCCTCAACCAACTGGCTTTCAAAATTGGCGCCAGCATCAATGCCATGGAATCTCTTTGATCAAAGCAATTGCCGGCGCTCAGCGGCCTCTGGCAGCCAACCTCTGGGGCCGGGGTTCGCACCCTATCTGTCGGAGGAGTTATTCATGAATGGAGACAAGATCAAGGGAACACTCCAGAACGTGGGAGGCCACATCGAGGAGGCGGCAGGCGCACTCGTCGGTGATGCCAATCTCAGGGCCGCAGGGGAGGAAGATCAGCTCAAGGGGAAGGCGCGCGAGGCCTGGGGCAATGTGAAAGATGCAGGCGACGCCCTGATCGATCGGGCCCGCGTTGCGAAGCTGGACGCCGAAGCAAAATCGGAGCGGGCCGAGGCCTTCGACCGCGAACACAAGGTGGAGATTCATCACGAGTAGGCAGCGGACGATGCTGCGTGCGTGGCGATCTGCGAGCGCACAGACGAGTACCGCAGGTCATCGCGTTCCGGCATGTTCGAACCCTTACGAACTTTCACACGGTTGAATCCAGCAGCAAAGAAAAGCCCCTCCTCGCGGAAGGGCTTTGTAGTTAGTCCGGTGAATGCAGTTGCCGCACCCCCCGTTCTTACTCGGCGGCGAGCTCTTCGGCTTCGCCTTCCTGGCGCATGAGTTCCAGTTCGCGCTCGGCTTCTTCGAAGGCAGCGGTCACTTCCTGCTGCACCTTGGCAGCCGCTTCTTCAAGTTCCGGCGAGAGCTGAATGTTGCGGTAGTAATCCATGCCAGTTCCGGCAGGGATCAGGCGACCGACGATCACGTTTTCCTTAAGGCCGCGCAGGTTGTCGACCGCACCGTTGATGGAAGCTTCGGTGAGGACGCGCGTGGTCTCCTGGAAGGAGGCAGCCGAGATGAACGAATCGGTCGAGAGCGACGCCTTGGTGATGCCGAGCAGCAGCGGACGGCCTACGCAGGGACGGCCACCGTTTGCGATGACGCGTTCGTTTTCCTCGCGGAAGCGGAATTTGTCGATCTGCTGTTCGAGCAGGAAGCTGGTATCGCCGACTTCCTCGATCTTCACCCAGCGCAGCATCTGCCGGACGATAGTCTCGATGTGCTTATCCGAGATGGTCACGCCCTGCAACCGATAGACTTCCTGGATTTCGTTCACCAGGTAGCCCTGCAGTTCCTTCTCACCGAGCACTGCGAGAATGTCGTGCGGATTCAGTGGCCCGTCCATGAGGGGCTCGCCGGCGTGCAGCCGTTCGCCTTCCTGAACGTTGACGTGAATGCCGCGCGGCACCTGGTATTCCTTCTCTTCACCGTTGTCCGCGGTGACGTAGATCTTGCGCTGACCCTTGGAGACTTCCCCGAACTTCACCACACCATCGATCTCGCTGATGATGGCGGTTTCGCGCGGCTTGCGGGCTTCGAACAATTCCACGACACGCGGCAGACCGCCGGTGATGTCCTTGGTACGGGTGGTCTCGCGCGGGATCTTCGCCAGAATGTCGCCCGGGAAGACCTCGTCGCCGTCCTGGATCATGAGGTGAGCGCGTGACGGCATGAGGTACCGCTTCTGAGCCTTGGTTCCAGTGCCCGCACCCTTGATGACGATGGCCGGCTGACGCTTCTCGTCCGCGGCTTCCGCCACGACCAGGCGCGAAAGACCAGTGACCTCGTCAACCTCTTCGTTCAGGGTGATGCCTTCCTGCAGATCCTTGAACTGAACCGTGCCGCCAATTTCCGTCAGGATGGCAAAGGTGTACGGATCCCACTCAACCAGCGACTGGCCGAGCGTGACGTGCGCACCCTCTTCCACCTTGAGCTTGGCGCCGTAGACCACCTGGTAGCGCTCCTTCTCACGGCCGCGTTCATCGACGACTGCGATCGAACCCGAACGCGTCATTGCGACCAGATCGCCGCTCTTCGAACGCACGGTGACCAGGTTGATGAAGCGCACGATGCCGTTGTTCTTAGCGTCGAGCCGCGACTGCTCTGAAACTCGCGATGCGGTACCACCGATGTGGAAGGTACGCATGGTGAGCTGGGTTCCGGGTTCGCCGATCGACTGGGCAGCGATCACGCCGACTGCTTCGCCGAGTTCCACCAGGCGGCCCGAGGCCAGGTTACGTCCGTAGCACAGAACGCAGACGCCGCGACGCGATTCGCAGGTGAGCACGGAGCGAATCTTGACCTTCTCAATGCCGGCGGCCTGAATGGCCGAGGCGAGGTCTTCCGTGATCTCCTGGTTCACTTCGACGATTGGCTGACCTTCGTAGTCCTTGATCCGCTCAAGTGAAACGCGGCCCACGATGCGGTCGCGCAACGGCTCGATGATCTCGCCCGACTCTACAATCGGTCCAACGTAAATGCCCTCCACCGTTCCGCAGTCGTTCTCGCTGACGATGACGTCTTGCGCCACGTCGACGAGACGACGCGTGAGGTAGCCCGAGTCGGCGGTCTTGAGTGCCGTATCGGCCAGGCCCTTACGTGCGCCGTGGGTCGAGATGAAGTACTCGAGCACGGTGAGACCTTCGCGGAAGTTCGCCTTGATGGGCGTTTCGATGATTTCGCCCGAAGGCTTGGCCATCAATCCGCGCATTCCCGAGAGCTGACGAATCTGCTGCTTCGAACCACGTGCGCCAGAGTCGGCCATGATGTAGATCGGGTTCATGGTGCCGGCCTTATCGGCGTTCTTCATGTTGTTGAACATCTCGTCGGCTACCGTTTCTGTAACCGCCGACCAGATCTGAATGACCTTGTTGTTGCGCTCGCCGTTGGTGATCGCACCGTCAAGATATTGCTGCTGCACGGCGACCGCCTGCTTCTCAGCGTCGCGCACCACGGGAGCCTTCGAGTCGGGGATGACCATGTCATCGAGCCCAACCGAAAGACCGCTGCGGGTCGCGTACTGGAAGCCAAGGTCCTTAATGCGATCGAGCATCTTGACCGTAACTTCCAAGCCGAGGTTCAGGTAGCAGTAATTCACCAACTGACCGATGCCCTTCTTCTTCAGCAGGCCATTCACATACGGCATACCGTCAGACAACGCGTCGTTCAAAATAGCGCGGCCTACGGTGGTCGCGATGTATTGCTTGTCGTACTGCACCGGCTCGGTGTGGGTCAGGTCCTGATCGTCGTACGCGTTGGTCATGTCGAGCACGGCGCCGCTGTAGCGCAGCCGAATCGGAGTCAGTGTCTCCACTTCCTTCGCTTCGAGCGCCATCAGCACTTCGTCCGTATTCGCGAACACGCGGCCTTCGCCCTTGGAACCAACCTTGGCCTTGGTCAGGTAATACAGACCGAGCACCATGTCCTGGGTAGGAACGGTGATCGGCTGACCGGAGGCCGGCGACAGGATGTTATGCGAAGCCAGCATCAATACGCTGGCCTCCACCTGCGCTTCGGGCGAGAGCGGAATGTGCACGGCCATCTGATCGCCGTCGAAATCGGCGTTAAAGGCAGTGCAGACCAGCGGGTGGATCTTGATGGCCTTGCCCTCGACCAGCACCGGCTCAAACGCCTGAATGCCGAGGCGATGGAGCGTGGGAGCGCGATTCAGCAATACCGGGTGATCCTTGATGACTTCTTCAAGAATGTCCCAAACGATGGGCTCCTGCAGTTCCACCATTTCCTTGGCTTGCTTGATGGTGGTGCAGTGACCGGTCTGCTCGAGGCGGTGATAGATGAAGGGCTTGAAGAGCTCGAGCGCCATCTTCTTCGGTAGACCGCACTGGTGCAGCTTCAGTTCCGGACCGACCACGATGACCGAACGGCCTGAGTAGTCGACGCGCTTGCCCAGCAGGTTCTGACGGAAGCGGCCCTGCTTGCCCTTGAGCGTATCCGACAGAGACTTGAGCGGACGGTTGTTTGCGCCGCGCAGCACGCGGCCACGCCGGCCGTTATCAAACAGCGCATCGACGGCTTCCTGCAGCATGCGCTTTTCGTTGCGCACAATCACTTCAGGGGCATGGAGGTCCATGAGCTTCTTGAGACGGTTGTTGCGATTGATGACGCGGCGATACAGATCGTTCAGATCGGACGTCGCGAAGCGGCCACCATCGAGCGGCACCAGGGGGCGCAGCTCAGGCGGGATGACCGGGATTACGTCAAGGATCATCCACTGTGGCTTATTGCCGGACTTGCGGAATGCCTCGACGACCTTGAGACGCTTGGCGTACTTGAGCCGCTTCTGCAGCGAACTCTCGGCCTTCATGCGCTCGCGCAGTTCGACGGAGAGCTCGTCCACGTTCACGCGCTTGAGCAGTTCCTTGATCGCCTCGGCGCCCATCATGCCTTTGAAGCCGGAGGGGCGGTACTGCTGATCGAGCTCGCGGAAGCGGGTTTCGTCCTTGATGATCTCGCGTTCACGAACCGGCGCATCGCCTGGATCGACCACGACGTAGCTCTCGAAGTAGAGAACGCTTTCGAGATCGCGCAGCGAAATGTCGAGCAGATGGCCGATACGCGAGGGCAATCCCTTAAAGAACCACACGTGCGAGCAGGGCGAAGCCAGCTCGATGTGTCCCAGGCGCTCACGGCGAACTTTGGATAAAGTAACTTCGACGCCGCACTTATCGCAGATCACGCCGCGGTGCTTCATGCGCTTGTACTTGCCGCAGAGACACTCCCAGTCGGTGACCGGGCCGAAGATGCGAGCGCAGAATAGGCCATCGCGCTCCGGTTTGAAGGTGCGGTAGTTAATCGTTTCCGGCTTGGTCACTTCCCCATGCGACCAGCTGCGGATCTTTTCCGGTGAAGCGAGGGAGATTCGAATGGCGTCAAAATCGGTAATCGGGCTGGTTAATTCAAACGGGCTGGAACGGTACAAGATGACCCTCCTTGGCGGCTGTCTCCGCTAATCTCCGCGGAGTGTGGCCGGCTACGTTCCCGGGATACTATGTTCTCGGTCCTGTCCTTCCCGGGAGCGGTTGCTCTAAGGGACAGGCCCTGAATTGCAAAGCAAATCTGCGTGTTCTCTGCCGGAGGCGATGGTGGCCTCCGGCAGAGACGAACGTTAGTCCGCGGCTGCGAGCGTGGGGACAACGACTTTCTTGTTGTCCACCTGCTTGATCAACTCCACATCGAGGCAGAGCGACTGCAGTTCGCGGATAAGCACGTTGAACGACTCAGGCACACCCGGCTCGATTGCTGCTTCGCCCTTGACGATGGCCTCGTAGATCTTGGTGCGGCCATACACGTCGTCGGACTTGGCAGTAAGCAGCTCCTGCAGGATGTAAGCCGCGCCGTACGCTTCGAGTGCCCACACTTCCATTTCGCCGAAGCGCTGTCCACCGAACTGCGCCTTGCCACCCAGCGGCTGCTGCGTGATGAGCGAGTACGGTCCGATCGAGCGAGCGTGGATCTTGTCGTCGACCAGGTGCGACAGCTTGAGCATGTAAATGTAACCGACCGTGACCGGTTGCTCGAACTGCTCGCCGGTCATGCCGTCGAAGAGGTGCGTCTTGCCTGAACTCGGCAGTCCGGCCGAAGCCAGCAATGCCTTGATCTCGCTCTCCTTCGCACCGTCAAACACCGCGGTCCCGAACCAGATGCCGCGCTTCATGCCGGCAGCGACGCGGAGCAGCATCTCGTCGTCCAGCTCAAGCAGCTGGCGCAGAGTTGCCGTGTCCTTGAAGCCGACGCTGATCGCTTCGCGCACTTCGTTGGCATCGCGATTGCGCTGCACAATCTCGGCGATCCTCTCGCCCAGCTGATGTGCCGCCCAACCAAGATGCGTCTCGAGAATCTGACCGACGTTCATACGTGAAGGAACGCCCAGGGGATTCAGAACGATCTCCACCGGCGTGCCATCGGGCAGATACGGCATGTCCTCTTCAGGAAGAATGCGCGCGATCACGCCCTTGTTACCGTGACGACCGGCCATCTTGTCGCCCACCGACAGCTTGCGCTTCATGGCAACATACACCTTGACCAGCTTGATGACGCCGGGTGCCAGTTCGTCGCCCTTCTGCAGCTTGCCGATTCGCTCGTTGGTGATCTTGCGCAGCACGTCGATCTGGCGCGAGGTCATCTCTTCGATCTCGTCGATCTGCTCATTCACGCGCGGATCTTTATCGGTGTAGCGGATGCGCTTCAGGTTCTTGGTCGAGATGCGCTCAATGGCATCGCGATCGAGAACGCTGTCTTTCACCAGCAACCGCTTGTTGGTGCGCTCGTCGTGCAGATCAGCCAACACTACCTTGCCGCCGAGAATGCCTTCGAGACGCTTGAGACGCTCGTCGGTGAGGATTCGGATTTCGTCTGCCAGGTTCTTTTCGAGCTTGGCAATCTGTTCCGCCTCGATCAGCCGTGCACGCTCGTCCTTCTCCTGACCCTTGCGGGAGAAGATCCGAACGTCAACGACCGTCCCCTCAATGCCCGGAGGGCAGGTGAGCGAAGCATCGCGCACATCACCGGCCTTTTCACCGAAGATGGCACGCAGCAACTTCTCTTCCGGCGTGAGCTGAGTCTCGCCCTTGGGCGTGACTTTCCCGACCAGAATGTCGTTGTGCTTGATCTTCGCGCCGATGCGGATTACGCCCGAATCGTCCAGATCGCGCAGCGCATTCTCAGAGACGTTGGGAATGTCGCGGGTGATCTCTTCCGGCCCCAGCTTGGTGTCGCGCGCTTCGATTTCAAACTCTTCGATGTGGACCGAGGTGTAGTAATCCTCGCGAACCAGCTTCTCTGAGATCAGAATCGCGTCTTCGAAGTTGTAACCGCGCCACGGCATGAAGCCGACCAGTACGTTGCGGCCAAGGGCCAACTCGCCCTGCTCGGTGCAAGGTCCGTCCGCGATCACTTGCCCCTTGATCACGCGGTCGCCTTGACGGACGATCGGCTTCTGGTTGATGCAGGTGTTCTGGTTCGAACGCTTGAACTTGGTGAGCTGGTAGATGTCGGAACCTACCTCACGCGAAAGCTGCGTGGGATGATGTTCGCCTTCGACGCGGACGATGATGCGTTCAGAGTCGACCGAGTCGACCACGCCGTTACGGCGAGCCAGGATCACGGCGCCCGAATCGCGAGCGGTCACGCCTTCCATACCGGTGCCGACCAACGGAGCCTCGGCGACCAGCAGGGGAACGGACTGACGCTGCATGTTCGCGCCCATAAGTGCGCGGTTGGCATCGTCATGCTCGAGAAACGGCACCAGCGATGCAGCTACTGATACAAGCTGCTTCGGGCTGACGTCGATGTAATCCACCTCGCTGCGATTGACCAGGACGAAGTTGCCGGTACGCCGCGCATTGACCAGCTCTTCGGTCAGGCGCAGTTCCTCGTCCAGATCAATGTTCGCTTGGGCGATGGTGTGCCGGTCTTCTTCCCACGCTGAGAGGTAGAAGGAGAACGGCTCGAAATCGATGGGCCGCTTGTTATCGTTCCGCAGCTTGTCGTTGAGCTTGATCGCTTCCAGCTTCTCAAGATGATCGCCAACCCGCAGGCCGCTTTCGCCGGCATTGGTGATCTGCACGTAGTCCAGCACCTGGCCATTGCGCACGCGACGATAGGGCGACTCGATGAAGCCGTATTCGTTAATACGCGCAAAGCACGAGAGCGAGCTAATGAGGCCGATGTTCGGACCTTCCGGCGTCTCAATCGGGCAGATGCGGCCATAGTGAGTCGGGTGCACGTCGCGGACTTCAAACCCGGCGCGCTCGCGGCTCAGACCGCCCGGCCCAAGTGCGGAGAGACGGCGCTTGTGCGTGATCTCCGACAACGGGTTGGTCTGATCCATGAACTGCGAGAGCTGCGACGATCCGAAGAACTCGCGGATCGCGGCCATCACCGGCTTGGCGTTGATCAGGTCATGCGGCATCGCTGTCGACATCTCCTGATACACGCTCATCTTCTCCTTGATCGCGCGCTCCATGCGCACTAGGCCAATGCGGAACTGATTTTCCATTAGCTCGCCGACCGCGCGCACGCGGCGGTTGCCAAGGTGATCGATGTCGTCCACCACGCCGATGTTCTTGCGCAGCTTGAGCAGGTAGCGGATCGTGCCGTAGAAATCTTCGGGAGTCAGGGTGCGCTTGTCGAGTGCGGTCGCGTCCTGGTTCTCGTACAGCTTGATGTTGAACTTCAGGCGGCCGACGCGCGAAAAGTCGTACTTACGCGGATCGAAGAACATGCCTTCAAACAGCGCAGTCGCGGTATCGAGCGTCGGCGGATCGCCGGGACGCAGCTTGCGGTAGATCTCGATCAGCGCCTCTTCCGGCTTGCGGACGGAGTCGCGGCGCAGCGTGTTGGTGATAATGTTGCCCACGTCGTCGCGTTCCGGGAAGAAGACTTCAAACGAGGTGACGCCGCTCTCCATAATCTTGTGCAGCTTGTCCCCGGTCAGCTCCTGGTTGGCTTCCATAAAGACTTCGCCGGTGGTGGTGTCGACCACATCGGCAGCCGTCACGGCACCATCCAGTTCCGCTGTCTCGATCTCAACCTGTTCGATCTTGTTGGCGCGCAGATTCTTCAGAATGCTCGGAGTCACCTTGCGGCCCGAGTGAGCAATCTCTTCGCCCTTGGCGTGAATGGCGTGCGCGGGCTTCGCGCCCAGCAGGTGCGTGGGCTTCGTAGCGTCGTCGGTCACCTTCCACTGCAGCTTGCCTTCCTGCACCGCGATCGTATCGACGGTGTAGAAGGTCTTTAGAATCTCTTCGTCCGAACGCAGGCCGAGTGCGCGCAGGAAGATCGTTCCCAGGAACTTACGCTTGCGGTCGATGCGCACGTAGAGCGTGTTCTTCTGGTCGTATTCAAACTCAACCCAGGAGCCGCGATACGGAATAATCTTTCCGAGGAAATAGGTGCGGTTGCTGGCCGTCTCAAAGAAGACGCCCGGAGAACGATGCAACTGGCTGACGATCACGCGCTCGGTGCCGTTCACAATGAACGTGCCGTTCTGCGTCATCAACGGAATGTCGCCGAAGAAGACTTCCTGCTCCTTGATATCGCGGATGGACTTCGCACCCGTCTCAGGATCCTTGTCGTAGATCGTAAGTCGTACCGTAACTTTCAAGGGGGCGGAATAGGTCATGCCCCGCTCTTCGCACTCCGCCTGGTCATACTTCAGCTGCAGGCCGACAGGATCGCCGCACTTGTTGCAGAAGTCGGGCGTGTTCTTGTTATAGGTGCCGCACTTCTGGCAGAGCACATCGCCCGGATGAAACGGGTCGGTGATCACCATCGCGCCGCAATGGCTGCAGGTAGTACGCAGGTGATGCAGGCCCTTCAAGTGTCCGCACTTGCACTCCCAATTACCGATGGAGTAGTCAACGAAATCGAGTTGCGAGATATTGCGGAAGTCGGTAATGGGAAATACGGATACGAATACGGACTGCAGGCCATTGTCTTCGCGCTCGGCCGGCAGCTTGTCCATTTGCAGAAAGCGTTCATACGAGCGACGCTGAACTTCGATCAGGTTAGGAATCTGGATGGCGGTTGGAATTTTAGAAAAATCGAGACGGCTGCGGATGGCGCGATTCTCGTTCGACATGCTTCACTCCTAAGACTCGTAAACGCGAGGTTCCGGCATGAGAGAACCGGAAGAAGATCTGCTGCCCGAGTCGCGCGGCAGATCGGGGTCTTGCGCGAGCAGCGCTTGAGTGTGTCTCACCCGCCTCGTACGAGCAGGACACAGCGCTTCATTGCAGAAGGGACTGCCGCGATGGAATGAGGCCGTCCAAAAGATCGTTCGTTGCGAAAGAGCACGCGACAGCTGACGCGCACCTCTCCCGGTTCAGCATTCCCGGAACGTGTTACTAAAATCCGGGACAACCCCCGCCGACACTTGGCGTCTCTTACGGGGGACTGCAGTGCGTGGGCTGAGTTACAATTCGGCCACGCATGGTTTGAGGCGGGGCAGAGGAGAGGCAAGGAGGCTGGAAACGCGCAGGACAAGGGACGAAAAAGCCAAAAGCCCGCGGAGACAGGACGTCCCACGAGCGCCACAACCGAATTGTGCACTTGGCAAAAGCAGAATGTCCGATTCCCGTCGCTTCCAAACTAGCGTGTATGCCGCCTTACCGCTGATGGTTCGCTGTGTTTGCAAATCCGCCGCCCGCCTTGCAAACATGCCGAGACGAATGTGCCGAAGAGCCAGAGCGCGACGGATGGAAGACTCCGCACGGAAGTGCCGATGTTCCGGCCTACCGCATAATCCCGAAAACGATTTTTCAGGCAGAGTTCTTGAATTCGTCCGCGCCAACGTGGCGTCCAGTGGCCGGGGCAAATGCCCGCCAGACAAGACGCGCCTCTATTAAGATAGCGCGTCTTGCTTTGGCATGCAACTTGCCTTATTGACTTTCCTGATTATTTCACTTCGACGGTTGCGACGCCCTCAAACTTCTTCCGGATGGTCTCAGCTTCTTCCTTGCTGATGTTCTCCTTCAGAGGCTTCGGAGCTCCATCGACCAGATCCTTGGCTTCCTTCAACCCGAGCGACGTAACTTCGCGTACGGCCTTGATGGTGCTGATCTTGTTCGCGCCCGCGTCCTTGAGGACCACGGTGAACTCGGTCTTTTCCTCGACCGGAGCGGCGGCTGCCGCACCGCCGCCCGCTGCTGCTGCAACCGGAGCTGCCGCTGCCGCCGAGACGCCAAGGCGCTCTTCGAGCTTCTTCACCAGGGCTGCCGCGTCCAGCAGGCTCAACCCGACAATCGATTCTTCTAACTGCTGCAGATCCGCCATGTTGCTCTCCACGTGATACTTGTCTGAATTTTTGTTGCCTCCAGCCCGCCATCAGCGAACCGGTTGCCGCGTTTGTCCCAAGGTTTCCGTTGTGCCCAGACCAAGCACCCCTTGAGGTTTGCCGCGACGAAATGTGTGCTGCCGGGCCCCGACACTGGCGGACCGTCCTGCCATGAAAACTTAGGCCGAAGCTTCCGGCTCGCCGACTGCCGGGGTTCCACTCACCCCTTCGGCTGGTCCCTCTGCCGGAGCGACTTCCGCAGCCTGCTCCTTCTGTGACTCGGGAGCGTCTACTTGCGCCGCCGGAGTCTCGGGAGCAGCCGAGGCGTCCGCAGCCGGAGCTTCCGCAGCAACAGGAGCCGGGGCTTCCGCAACCGGAGCTTCCGTAGCAGCAGCCGCCGGAGCTTCCGTACTGGCAGCCGGAGCTTCCGTAGCGGCAGCCAGAGCTTCCGCGGCCGAAGCCGCTGCGCCGCCGAACTTGCCTTTTTCCACACCCTGGTTGATCACGACGGCCAGATCGCGTCCGGTCGCGTTCATCACCGTCGCCAACCGCTGGGCGGGCGAATTGATGAGGAACAGAAGCTTTGCGAAGATCTCTTCCTTGCCCGGCATGGTGGCCAACTGCTTGATCTCTTCGATCGAGATCACCTTGCCGTCCACGATGCCCAACTTGAAGCTGAACTCGGCGTTATCCGTCACCCAGGTCGAGAGCGCCTTGGCCAGAGCCACTGGATCTCCGCTGGTGTAGGCCACGGAGGACACGCCCTTCAATCCCTGCAGTGCGTTCTCGATGCCGGTACCCTTGGCGGCGCGCGCAGCCAGCTTGTTCTTCAACACGCGATACCGGCCGCCTGCTCCGCGTACCACCTTGCGAAGCGCATAATCCTGTGCAACCGTGAGCTTGGCAAAGGAACCGACAATCGCGCTTGTAGAGCCTTCAAGCTCCTTCGCCAGCCGATCGATCTGTTCTGCCTTCTTTGCTTTGGTTAATGGCATATCTTTATAACTCCTAGCCTCTAGCTACTAGCCCTCGCTAGTCTCCTGGTGCCGCGCACTCGATGCGCCTCATGCACCCGCTCTCTGGATGGCCCGCTAGCAGCTAGAAGCTAGAGGCTGAGAGCTGCTCGCTTACGCCTTAGCGGCCAGATCGGCAACCGCATTATCCAGCGAAACCCCGGGCCCCATGGTCGAGCTCAGAGTGATTCCGCGAATGTATTTGCCCTTGGCCGCCGAAGGCTTGGCACGAACGACACTGTTGATCACGGTCGTAGCGTTGTCGACCAGCTTGTCGGGCGAGAAGGAAAGCTTGCCCACCGGAACATGAACCAGCGCGGTCTTGTCAGTGCGAAACTCGACCTTACCGGCCTTGATCTCTCTTACGGCCGCAGCCACGTCGTTGGTAACTGTACCGGTCTTCGGGTTAGGCATAAGTCCGCGGGGACCAAGCACCTTACCGAGGCGGCCGACCGACTTCATCATGTCCGGGGTCGCGATCAGCGCGTCGAAGTCCGTCCAGCTTTCCTTCTGAATCTTTTCGACGAGATCATCGCCGCCGACAAATTCAGCGCCTGCTGCCTGCGCCTCTTTGAGACGATCGCCAGAGGTAATCACGGCAACCCGCTTGGTCTTCCCCAGTCCATGCGGCAGAACCACGGTGCCGCGGACCATCTGGTCTGCGTGCTTGGGGTCCACGCCGAGGCGCAGCGTAAGATCGACGGTTTCGTCGAACTTCACAAACTTCACTTTTTGCAGGAGAGTTACTGCTTCGGGCAGCGCATAGGGGCGGTTTTCAACTTGCGCGCGCGCCTTCGCCACATTCTTACTAAGTTTTCTGGCCATTGCTCCTCGTCTCCCACCGCACAGGCTTTGTTCCGCCAGGCCGTGGTGTAGCTAACTCTTAGTTAGCCGGTTGACTCGCGCCTGTTACCGCGGAAGGCGCATCTCTGATTATGCCACAGCGCCAGCCGCTCTCTGCTTAGAAAATGCGGCTGGCGTCGTATTTAAGACTCATGCGGTGACGTCGATGCCCATCGAACGCGCGGTGCCCTTGATGCTCTTGATTGCCGCATCGACGGATGCTGCATTCAAGTCAGGCAGCTTCTGCGTGGCGATCTCGCGCACCTGGGCCTCGGTTACCGAACCGACCTTGGTCTTGTTCGGCACGCCTGACCCCTTGGCCAGACCGGCCGCCTTCTTCAACAGCACTGCGGCTGGCGGCGTCTTGGTGACAAAGGTGAAGGAGCGATCGACATACACGGTGATCACTACGGGCACGATCAGGCCGGCGAGTTCCTTGGTCTGAGTGCGTGCGTTGAACTGCTTGCAGAACTCCATGATGTTGACCTGGGCCTGACCGAGGGCGGGGCCCACGGGGGGTGCGGGGGTCGCCTTGCCTGCTTCAATCTGGAGCTTGACCTGTGTTTGTATCTTCTTCGGTGCCATATTCCAATAAACCTTTCTTCCAAACCTTCATTCATTTCCGGCGCCGCTCTCGACTTACGCGCACTTAGCGCGGCAAAGTAACTGAGCGACCAGGACCGGTTCTTACAACCCTACTTAGACGACCTTTTCTACCTTGCCGAATTCCAACTCGACCGGCGTGGACCTTCCGAAGATGGTGACCATCACCTTGAGCGTTTCGCGATCTTCGTTCACTTCGTCCACTACGCCATTGAAGTTGGCGAAGGGGCCTTCGGTGATGCGGACGGACTCGTTCTTTTCGAACTTGATCTTGAGCCGCGGCTTGTCCTTGGACACATCGGAGCGGAAGAGAATGGAGCTGACCTCTTCTTCACTGAGGGCCACCGGCTTATCGCCGGTGCCAAGAAAGCCCGTAACTCGCGGCGTGTTCTTGATGATGTGCCAGAGATCGTTATCCAGATCCATCTCGACCAGCACGTAGCCGGGCAGGAAGACACGTTCCACGGTGCGTTTCTTGCCGTTCACGATCTCGGTGACCGACTCGGTCGGAATCATGACGCGGCCGATCTTGTTCTGCAGACCAAACGCCTGCACACGCCCCTCGATGGACTCGCGCACTTTGCGCTCGAAGCCCGAGTAGGCGTGGATGATGTACCACTTGAAGCTCTCGTTCGCCGGAGGCCCAAGCTGCTCAGGGCCCGTCGTTCCGGGGCTTCCGCCGTCAATATCTTCCGCCATCATTCCTCTTCCGGCGCTTATTGCGCGCCACCCAGCGAGTGCAGCAGGTGCTGGACCCCGTACTGGATCACACCATCCACCACGTAGAAATATGCCGCGAAGGCGAAGACGGCGACGATCACCACGGTGGTGGTTGCCTGCACTTCCTTGCGGGAGGGAGTTACAACTTTGCGCATCTCCCCGCGCACGTCCTTGAGAAAGTCCCTGCTCCGCGTGAGGGTACCGGATAGCCGATTGCCGCCCCCACCTTCCGCGCTGGTCAATGCCACTGTCTTCGCCATGTGCTTCCCTTTTTCCACTACGGGCATTTTGGCCCTCCTGCGACAAGCCTGCCCAGCAGGACTGCGCCAACGCTGGATTTACATACCGCTCTCACGTACCAACCACTGTGACGTACCGCGTTCGTTCCGTACAAAAAATACTGGCAGGGGCGGAGGGATTCGAACCCCCAAGTTCGGTTTTGGAGACCGACAGTTTAACCGTTGAGCTTACGCCCCTTAATGCAGCGAGTTAGCGGGTTAGCGAGCGCTTCGCGCTCAAGCGAGTTAGCTTTCTTTCGTATTACGCTAACTTGCTGACCTGCTACTTACTATTCCGCTTAAGTGCAGCGAGTTAGCTTCCATTTGGATTACGCTAACTTGCTGACCTGCTATTTCGTTTCCTTGTGATCGGTGTGTTTGCGGCAGCGATTGCAAAACTTCGAGAACTCGAGCCGACCCGTGGTCGTCTTCTTGTTCTTCGTCGTCGAGTAGTTGCGCTCCTTACATACCGGGCACTGCAATGTCACGATTTCACGCATCTTTTTATCCTAACTGATTCGACTTAGAGGTGCTTTTTTGGTCGAATTCTGCATCGTATTCGACCCGGATCTGCACGGTTTGTGGTGCAAATCCGAGCCTTTTCTAACTTGCCATCTGACGTTTGCCGGTTAGTCTAACCGCCCAAACGCGGATTGCCGGTTATTTACTTGATGATCTCAGAGATCGTGCCTGCGCCGACCGTCCGTCCGCCTTCGCGGATGGCAAAGCGCAGCCCCTTCTCCATCGCCACCGGGGTGTGCAGTTCAATCTCCAGCTGCACGTTGTCGCCCGGCATCACCATCTCCGTTCCCTCCGGCAGCTTCGCCGTTCCGGTGACGTCCGTGGTGCGGAAGTAGAACTGCGGACGGTAGCCGTTGAAGAACGGGGTATGACGGCCGCCCTCTTCCTTCGACAGCACGTAGATCTCGCCCTTGAACTTGGTGTGCGGCGTAATCGAGCCGGTCTTGGCCAGCACCATGCCGCGTTCCACGTCGTCCTTGGCTACGCCGCGCAGCAACAGGCCGGCGTTGTCGCCCGCCAGACCTTCGTCCAGCTGCTTCTTGAACATCTCGACGCCGGTAACGACCGTCTTGCGGGTCTCGCGGAAGCCGACGATTTCCGTCTCCTCGCCTACCTTCACCTTGCCGCGCTCGATACGGCCCGTCACGACCGTGCCGCGGCCCGAGATCGAGAAGATGTCTTCAATCGGCATCAGGAAGGGCTGGTCGATGGCGCGCGCCGGCAGCGGCACGTTCTTGTCCACCGCTTCCATCAGCTCGTCGACCGACTTCTCCCACTGCGCTTCGCCGTTCAGTGCACCCAGAGCCGAGCCCCGGATCACCGGCACGTCGTCGCCGGGGAAGTTGTACTTCGACAGCAGCTCGCGCACTTCCATCTCGACCAGGTCGATCAGTTCCGTATCTTCGACCGCATCGCACTTGTTCAGGAAGACCACAATGTAGGGCACGCCTACCTGGCGGGCCAGAAAGCACGTGTTCCTTGGTCTGCGGCATCGGACCGTCGGTCGCCGCCACTACCAGGATGGCGCCGTCCATCTGCGCCGCGCCGGTGATCATGTTCTTGATGTAATCCGCGTGGCCCGGGCAATCCACGTGTGCGTAGTGCCGGTTGGCCGTCTCGTACTCCACGTGCGCGGTCGCAATCGTGATGCCCCGCTCCCGCTCTTCCGGCGCGTTGTCAATCGAATCGAAGCTGCGGAACGAATTCTTCGGGTTGTGCTTGGACAACACCTTCGTGATCGCCGCCGTCAACGTCGTCTTCCCGTGATCAATGTGCCCGATCGTCCCCACGTTCACGTGCGGCTTTGACCGGTCAAACTTCTCCTTCGCCATCGTGCAACTCCTCTGTTTTACTCGGAGGGAAAGGCGCCGACCCGGCGTTCCCACTCCGTCAGTCCTGATAACTTCTGGTCCAGGGCCATATAGGCCGCGGAATTCTGTTCGCAGAAGGCGTTAAACGCCGACCTTGAAACCCACATATCGAAGGTAAAGAACCTCGACGGGTGGCCCACGCTGCGCGTCAATTCAACTCCCAGAAACTCCGGCGACTTGCGGAAGAACTGGGCCCAGACTCCGTCCGGTCCGTACGCGGCGACAAACTGCTGATCGCAGCCAGACTTCACCTCGTACTCCCACACTACGACGTGCAGGCTCTCCGCATCGGAAAAGGGTAGATCGACGTCAGTAATACGCGTACACCTTCAAATATCTGGCACGAAGTTCCGGTGCCACCTGCTCCACCATGCGGAGGTACTGTTCGCGAACCTGTCCGCGGTCGGAGTCGCCAAGCGCGGCATACTGCCGGGAGGTTTCAGTCCCCAGCAGGCCCCGGGTCAGAACTCCTTCAAAGTTCCTGACGCGCAGGCGCGATTGATCCACTTTGCGCAGGAACCGGTCCACATTGGCGACGGCAAAGGCCTGCTCCACCTCGCCAAGTATCTGGGCGAAGGTGGTTTCATCTTGGATCGGAAGGACTGGCTGCTCAAACATGGTGCCCTGTTTCTGGTTTGGCCGCTGATTAAAAAACAGCGACGGGTATGGCTAGATCCTGGAGCGGGAGACGGGAATCGGACCCGCGACCAACAGCTTGGAAGGCTGTGACTCTACCACTGAGTTACTCCCGCTTGTACTTCGGGGCTTGTGCCCCAGTCTTGCGAATGCTGGGCTCACGCCCTTGCTGCTTCAAAACCCTGCCCGGCACGAAAACCCATGGGCTGCTGCCAAAGCTCTACAGACACCAACCGGCACGGCGTAAGCCGTGCTCCTTCCCAGTGCCCTGATGACGCATGGGCAGCGGTCCTGCTAAATTCTGGAGCTGATGACCGGGATTGAACCGGTGACCTCTCCCTTACCAAGGGAGTGCTCTACCGACTGAGCTACATCAGCCCTGCCTACTACTTTGCTACCAAACCTTTGCCAGGGAGAGGCCACTCGGTGACGCCTTCCCCGTTGCGCGGTCTACGCGGCTAAGCCGCTGCCGCTCAGCTTACCAAGGGCCTGCTCTACCGACTGAGCTACATCAGCCCTGCCTACTACTTTGCTACCAAACCTTTGCCAGGGAGAGGCCACTCGGTGACGCCTTCCCCGTTTCGCGGTCTACGCGGCTGCGCCGCTGCCGCTCAGCTTACCAAGGGCCTGCTCTACCGACTGAGCTACATCAGCCCTACCTACTTCTTTGCGGCAATTTGCCGCGCTTCAGCCTTCGTCTTCATCGTACCGCGAACGAGCCGCGGTGAGAACGATACGAAATGCAAAACCGCCCAACAGTACCATCACCAGGAGCCGAATTCTGCCGGGGTCCAGGGTGATCCATGCCAGTCCGGCGAGTGCTGCGAGAACAAGGAGCGCGATCCACATCCGCGTGGCTGTCCGCATCCCAGTCTCCTTGCCGGCCTCTTCTTGCCTTGCCGTGGCGTCGGTCGTTGCACCGAACCCGTCCGCAGCGCCGGAGATCCAGTGATGGTGCACAGGGGAGGATTCGAACCTCCGTAGCTCCGGAGAGCGGCAGATTTACAGTCTGCTGCCATTAACCACTCGGCCACCTGTGCATATCCTGCATGAGCCCGCGTTGGAGGACAGGCCACGCGAAGTGACACACCAGAGTCCCAGGCAAGGAAAAACCCGGTCGAACACAAGACGCTGGATGTGGAGTCACTGCGGCGGGCGATGCCTGAAGCGCACTTACTCCTGCTGCAAAGCTGGTGTGCCAAACTGAAGAAACTGGAGCTGGCGAAGGGACTTGAACCCCCGACCGTCTGATTACAAATCAGATGCTCTACCAGCTGAGCTACGCCAGCCCGAAACGCCACGCAACCCACCGCGAGAAGACACGAGTACGCTTCCTCTAAAGGTGGGTCACAAGACGAAAGAGTATCACAGCGAGCACCCGGCTGCAATCGTGGGCGGCCCCGGGTGTGAGCCGTTGCTGCATATCCGGTGCATCCGGAAATCGGCGTTCGCCCGGGTGGGCGTTCGTGGCTGTTCTGTGGCGGTGAGTGCACGCGCAACGGGCGCGAAGAGCTGCGACAACGGAATGCTATGATCGACATCGTTATTCGCGAGGCTCCTTTCGTTTTCGGTCTGCGTCTCTTGTGGTCTGGCGATGCTGTACTGGGGCGAACCCTGCATGCGCAAGCGGACCAAGACGACGATTCTGATTGCGGGAGTGATCCTGCTGCTGCTGGCGGGTGCGGTTTACCTGCGCAAGAAGGCACCTCCGGAGGCGGCGCGCCTGCTGCCTGAATCCGATGGGATCGTGTATGTCAATCTGCGACCGCTGCGGGCGTCGACACATTTTGACCAGCGTCCGGTGCCTCTGGACGCGGACTATCAAAAATTCATCGACGCTACGGGGATTCAGCCGGAGCGGGACCTGGATGTGGTCGCGTTCGCATTGCATCGGATGGCGAACCCCAGCGGACCGAACGGGGGCGTGGCGTTTTCTACCGTCTTCGAGGGGCGATTCGACGGCAAGCGGCTGTCGAGGTATCTCGAGAGCCTGGCGAATTCGACGGAAACGTACGACGCGCACACCATCTACAACATTCCAAACGATGGGCGGACGGACCGCGTGACGCTGCTGGGTTATGACATGGTGGCGGTGTCGAATACGCCGACTCCGGAGCAGATTCACTCGATGCTGGATCGTTATCGAACGGCGGGGCTGCCGTTTGCGGGATCGACGCTGCTGTCGGAGCATTACCACGAGATGCCGCTGCTGGCGATCGCATGGGGCATGGGCAAGATTGGCCTACCTCTGGGCGAGAATGGCACGCTGAAGGTCATGGGACTGTCGATCCCGTTCCCTGTGGATGCGACGTTTCTGGCATCGGTGGAGTGGCGCGGATCGCTGCGGGTGCGGGTAGAAGAGATCACGGTCAACGAGTCGGAGGCAGCAGCGGCAGCGAGTTCCATGCAATCGCTGGTGACGACGTTTCGCGCGGCCGAGGCCACGATGCCCGATTCGGGGAGCAGCGCGGACATGAAGACGCTGCTAAACAGCACCAGCATCGAGCATCGGAGAAACCGGGCGGTGATCACGGCGACCTTGCCGGCGGCACTGATGCAGCGGCTGGTCACCACACCGGAGAACGGCGAGGCGGGGACCAACCTGCCCGACAGACCAGCGGCCGCAACAGAGAAGTAAAAGCATTTTCCAGCATCGATCAGGCTTTCTCCCTCAATCCTTACATCCAACTAACACGGACCCCATAGATCCGGCGGAGGAAGCATGTTTCTGAAATACCCAGCAGCCATGATTGCGGTGTCGCTTTTGAGCATGGCTGGAAGCACGATGTGGGCTGACGGCCCTTCGCACGCGCCCACGCTGACCGGTAAGGCGGCGTTCACGGACTACTCGAAAGAACAGCCGGGCACCCGGCGCAAGCTGACGGTGGCGGACCTGCCTGCTCCGTTTGCGACGCCTTCGTCGGACAACGGTCCGGACGGGACCAGGAACATGATCGAGCGGCCGAAAGATGCGTGGCCGCAAGCTCCCAAGGGATTCAAAGTGGAGCTGTATGCGACGGGTTTAGGCAATCCGCGGCTATTGATGACTGCGCCGAACGGAGACCTGTTCCTCGCGGACAGCCAGGCCAACAAGATCCTGGTATTTCGGGGAATCGGGCCGGATGGCAAGGCGCAGCAGCAGGGGGAGTACGCGACCGACCTGGTACAGCCGTTCGGGATAGCGTTTTATCCGGCGGGGCCGAATCCGAAGTGGATGTACGTTGGAAACACGGATTCGGTGGTGCGGTTTCCTTATCAGAATGGCGATTTGAAGGCGCGGGGCGCGGCCGAGAAGTTGGCCGATCTGCCGGGTGGCGGCCGATTGCGCGGAGGCGGACACTGGACGCGGGACATCGTGTTCTCGAAGGACGGGACGAAGATGCTGGTCTCGGTCGGCTCGCATTCGAACGTAGATGACTCGGATACGCATCCGGAGGAGTTTCACCGGGCGGACGTGTTGCAGTTCACGCCCGAGGGCAAGTTCGAGAAGGTGTATGCGTACGGCATTCGGAACTGTGTCGGCGAGGCGATTAATCCCATCACGGGCGCGCTCTGGTGCTCCACCAACGAACGCGATGCGCTGGGCGATAACCTGGTGCCCGACTACATCACCCACGTACAGGAGGGCGGGTTCTACGGCTGGCCGTTCTACTACATGGGCCCTACGCAAGACCCGCGGCATGCGGGGAAGCATCCGGAGCTGAAGAGCAAGGTGCTGACACCGGATGTGCTCTTGCAGCCGCATTTCGCGTCGCTGGAGATGCTGTTTTATGAGGGCTCGCAGTTTCCTGCCGAGTACAAGGGGGACGTCTTCGCGGCGGAACATGGATCGTGGAATCGCGCGCAGCGGGCTGGATATGAAGTGATTCGCGCACCACTGCAGAACGGGAAGGCGACGGGCGAGTATGAAGATTTCCTGACCGGATTTGTAACAGCGGATGGGAAGGTCTGGGGACGGCCGGTGGGCGTAGCGGTCGGCAAGGATGGCTCGTTGTTCGTCAGCGATGATGGATCGCGGTCGATCTGGCGGGTGAGCTATACGGGGAAGTAGGCGGGAGGTTGTAAGCGAGAAGACGTCTGTCCATTTTCCGGACGATCGCCGAGGGAACCAACGAAGAAGGCTGCCTGCGAGGGCAGCCTTCTTTGCTGCTGAGAACGAAGCTTAGGAGCCGCCGGCTACCGGGGTGTTGCCGCCGGCTGCGGCGAGTTGCTGCATGGTGGTTCGCATGTATTTGTGCGGGTTCACCGGGGTGTTCTGAATTCGGACTTCGTAATGAAGGTGGGGGCCTGTGCTGCGGCCGGAGAGACCAACGTAGCCGATGACCTGTCCACGGGTGACTTCCTGGCCGGAGGCTACAGCGAATCCCGAGAGGTGACCGTAGAGGGTGTGAATGCCGTGCCCGTGGTCGATGATGATTTCGCGGCCGTAGCCGTTGGCCATGCCTGCGGTCTCGACCACTCCATCGGCAGCGGCATGGATGGGCTCGCCAAAGCTGGCGGAGATATCGATGCCGGCGTGGAAGGCGCCCTCTCCATTGAACGGATCTTCGCGTTCGCCGAAGGAGCTGGTAACGGGCCCAACGACCGGCCAGAGCGAAGGAGCGTCGGCCAGCTGGAGCAGATCGCTCGGGCTGGAACGGAGGCTTCGACCGAACTCAAGGGCACGGGTGAGGCGGCCCGAGATGACCGAAGTACGCAACGCATAAAACTGGTCGAGCGATTGCCGGTAGGTGGTGTCGGAGAGCTGGTCGGCGGAGGTGTTCGTGAGCGCGGGCGTGGGCGCGGCGGCAGCCTTGGCGGCGTTCAGATGATTCTGCTTGAGGCCGTAGAGGGCGCTGATTTCGCTGGCTAGAGAGCCGAGTGAGGCGGCCTGTACGTCTTTCTCGCGGGCGACCTGCTCCATCTGCAGATAGTCTTTGCGAAGGGCTTCGCGCTGGGAGCGCACTTCGTTGAAGTGGGAGGTCTTGAGCAGCATGCGCGAGTAGGAGCCCGCCATCCCGGTAATGGTAAAAGCGCCTACGATGGCGGCTGCTACAAAGACGTATGCATAGTGAAGCGGGACTGGAATCTTCTTGACCCGGCCGTCCTCTTCGCGCGATACGAAAATGATGTAGTAGCGTTTACGCAATGTTCTTCCATCCACATTCTCGGAATTTGCCAGTGACACGGCGCTGCGGCCTTCCGAATCGTTCACGGGAGACCAGCTCAGAGTTCACACAGCACGATCCAGCGATCAGATGGTCTCCACTGACCGTACCAGAGGCATCCGGCAGGGTCAACCGTACATTACGGCGGGTTGGCTTCTGGCGATTGCCTCGAAAGTGGGACTCGGAACGCGGCTGCATAGTTGTTTGGACGAGTCAAAAGAGTGACAAGCCGCAGGCAGGGAGCAGAAGTTGAGGCGAGCAGGGGAAAGACCAGGTCATAACACCGGCGATACAACAGGCGAGTTAGCAATCGTCGAGGCTTTGCGAACGCGCCGCCAGCCGCTGGGGGCACATTCTGGACGCGACGTGCGGCTGGGGATCGGGGATGACTGCGCGCTGTTGCGGCCGCGAGCGGGTGAGGAGATTGCCGTCACAACGGATTTTTCCCTCGAGGGCAGGCATTTTCGGCGGGACTGGCATGCACCCGAAGCGGTGGGGCACAGGTGCCTGGCGCGGGGATTGAGCGACTTGGCAGCGATGGGGGCGAGGCCGATGGCGGCGTTTCTCTCGCTGGCTGTGCCGCGGGAGTTGACGGCGGCGCGGGCGGGAGCGGCGAGTTGGGTGGAGCGGTTCTTTGACGGGCTGCTAGCGCTCGCGGAGGTCTGGAAGGTTCCGCTGGCGGGTGGGGATACGGCGGAGTCTTCGGGGAGAACGAAGGCGGGCGGCCTGGTGGCGGCGGACATCGTGTTGATCGGCGGCGTGGAGCGGGGTCGAGCCTTGCGGCGGAGTGGGGCGCGGGCGGGGGACGTTCTATATGTGACCGGCGCACTGGGCGGGGCGGCGGCCGAGTTGCGGCGGGTGGAAGGGGCACCGGGCAAGTTTCGGCGGATGGTCGCGGCGAGTGGGGAGCATCCGCACCTGTTTCCGCAGCCGCGAGTGGGAGTGGGGCGGCGGCTGGTGGCCTCGAGGCTGGCGACGGCGGCGATCGATGTGAGCGATGGGTTGTCGACCGATCTTCGGCATCTGTGCGACGAGTCGGGATTGGGGGCGGAGGTGGATGCGGCGGCGTTGCCGGTGCATGCGCTGGCGGCAGGCTCGTTGGAGTTGGCGTTGCATGGCGGGGAGGATTACGAGTTGCTGTTCACCTGCGCTCCGGGTACGCGGGTTCCGGCGAAGGTGGCGGGTGTGCCGGTGCGGGCGGTGGGGCGGATGTTGGCCAGGCGACGGGGCGCTGCGGTGGTGACGCTGATGGAAGACGGCAGGCGGCGGCCGCTGGAGCCGGGCGGATGGGAGCACTTCCGGTGAGGACACGTTTCTGCAGGGTTGAAAAAAAGTATCAATGACTGATCGCTGTTGCGGTAGGCTACTTCCTCGGAGAGACTGCTGCCAACAGCAGCAGCAGACCTGGAACGGATAGGAGGCCGTCTCCACGTTCTGATCTGTGAAACGCTGATTCTTGGTATTTAGCGGTTCCTGACAAGCTGCCGACTTATCGTTAACAATCCCGGTTAGGCGCTGGCGAGTGTACAATGAGCCAGTTTCTCGTCCAGGTTAATTCCGAGACCTAGAGCGTAGAATTACGCGGCCTTGAGTAGGGTGTCGGCCAAATTTGATCCTCTGGCACCCTGCGGCGCAGGAGAATGTCACGACGCTCCCGCTTCATTCGCAGGTACTCGCCCCACACAGGTAACGCTAGAAGGATTGGGATACTTGAGAGGTAACCAAAGACAGTTGTGCGCCAAGAGCTAAATGCCCATCCAACCAAAGTCCATGCCACAAGCTCTATCCAGAGAAATGGCCGCATCTCGGTGATCTTTCCGACGTAACGCTCTTTGAACAACGCACGTCCACTAGGTGAGTTGAGGACATAGGGCCATTCGCTTTTGATCCTAGCCTGTTCCCTTTCCCAAGCAGCCTTTCGCTCAATAATCCTCTGCTGACGCAACTCCGGCGAAAGTAGTTCTTCCAATGCTTTCCTAGCGCGCGTCTGCTTCCCCTCAGGTTCATCGGAGTAGAAAATGTCGTCGTCATCGAAATAACCCAGCTCAAGCAATTCTTCGGGATAGTCGGCTGCCACCATAAGTTGGTAGAAGTACGGCACAGATGGCAAAGGATCTCCGCCGGTCGTCAATATGAGTTGCGCACGCAACGTGGCCAGGCGGAGCGCTGCTTCTTGCGAAGAGAGGGGGCGGCATCCTAACTCGGCCAGCATGGGCAGCAAGGCTTGGTCGATAGCCCAACCTGCCGTGGGTTCAAGAACTGCCATTCGGAGAACGTGCGGCCCATCGAAGCCAGCTTCAAGAGCATCCTGGGCAAGCGACGGAAGCCGTTCTGTTGGGATCAGCTTGAGCACCACTTCAGCCGCAAACATGGCTGGATCGAAGGACATGGCTTTAGAGTACCCGAGGCTGCGCGACACACAAAAAGCCTCTGACACCCGCAGCGCTCCTGGGAGAGCGAGTCTTAGCCACATGCACGATGAGTAACTTATCGTACAGTTGCCCTTACTGCCACGGATTAGTACCGGGAAACGCGCTTATGTTCAGCGAACGTGACCTTTTCTGTCTCTCAAGGAACCGGCAGTGGCTGCAAACTAGCGAGCGGGTGCGGACAGCGAATCGCTAGGTCCTCTGGTTAGCAAGGCCTACAAAAGGTATCAACGACTGATCGCTGTTGCAGTAGACCACTTCCTCGGGGAGATTGCTGCCAACAGCACCACCAAGCCTGGAACTGCTTTTGGCCGTCTCCACGATCTGATCTGTGAAACGCTGATTCTTGCTATTCAGCGGTTTCCTGACCAGCTGCGGACTTGTCGTTCCTGATCGTCCATGAGCGCATGGCGACTATGCGCTCATCGGGAAAGCGAATTGCTCGCCGCAATCGCGTTGATGAGGGATAATCCCGGACGCTTTTTGTAGCTACAGGTTTGTGAATCAACTGGCGAGTAAGAAGTGAATGGTCGGTTAATCCGTCAAAAACCCACAACTCCGACAGGCGGTTAGCGCTCGGTTGGGTCGACACCTCCAGTCGTTTGGGCGTGCTTTATGGAGTGATCGGAAGGCGGTCATCGATCCACTTCTTTATATCGAGGATGACCTGCTGCTTGTCGACATCGTTGAGAAGATCGTGAAAACCACCTTCGTAAAGTTTGAGCGACTTGTCTGTAGAACCGGCCATATCATAAAAATGCTGACTACCGCTTGGCTTGGTATTCTCATCGGCGGTGCCGTGGAGGATCAGGACCGGCAATGTGATGTTTGCGAATTCCTGTTTAAGTCGTTCGTCGGCACGAACCAACGCAGCCATGGTCTGCGTTGGCTGGGTCTCGTGTGCAATCAACGGATCTCCGTTCATGATTGCAACGGCGGTGGGGTCCCGAGAAAATCTTTCATTTGGAAGGTGCAGAATATGCGCATGCGGAGCTACGTGGCTTAGCCCTTTAAACACGGCCAGGACAAATTCGGGTGCGGGTAGCTCGTGGGCAAAGCTTTCGCATATAAGACCCGCCAGTTCACCTGGATGGTCGAGAGCATAGAGACACGCAACGACGCCTCCCGCACTGTGGCCAAGCAGAAAAACCGGCAGATCCGGTTCTCGCGACTTGGCTACGGCCATGACTGCTTCAACGTCACGAACGTAGTCCTCAAAGGCCTCGACGAAAAAACGCTCACCGTCGGAATTTCCGCGACCTCGCAAGTCAACGGCATAGACCGCCAGTCCGTCGAGGACAAACTGTCCCCCCACCCATTCGTAGTAGCCGCTGTGGGCGTTGAAGCCTGGAACGATGATCACCATTCCACGCCGCGGAATATCCGCGTGCCAGGACCGAAACGCTATCTTCATTCCACTTGAACCAGAGACGGTTTCCTGAGTTCCAGCGCCTGAGCTTTGTTCCGACATCGCATCCCTCCAATGTGAAAGATCGTCACGACGGCCAGTAGAGGCCCTCGCGACTTAAGGTCGACGCGCTACTCCGCATCTTGCGCGTAGCCTTTAGTCAGCAGCATGTGAAGAGGAGTTAGAGGAGTTAGCTCAACTAACTCAAATTCCATGAGCTTTGCTCGACCCAGGGGCAGACTCTCAAGAAGAGCGTGGGCCTCTTCCACCGAGGTTACATTCATCAGAAAGACGGGGCCTTTCTGGTCCTGTCGAGCCCACATCTGTTCGATCTTGCCATCGAGATACAGCTTGAGCGTATCGGGCACCTCGTGCGGAAAAATCTCTTTGACCTGCTCCGGTGTTGGCGGAGTGACGAACCGCCCGAGCGCCAGGATCTTGCTTGTTGGCAGAACGGGAAATGGACGTTTGGATGGGGCAGTTCCGGAGACTGTTTCCTGAGTCATGAATAACTCCGATGTGTGAAATGAGAAAACTACGTGGTGGGTGCCAGTTCTCTGAGGTGAAGCTTTGCGAAATCGGTAACACTCATCGGCTTTTGCCCGCTCAGCCTTTCAACGTTGTCGTTCATGCCCGACATTACGCCGTGCTGATAGTCGCCCATGGCACCGCGAAAATGCTGCACGACGTACGCCGAGACGCCAAGCGATTCGAGTGAACTGCAATATTGGTCGATGGAGACATTCTGAAAAACGATGGGCACGCCAAGCGCGACAGTGAGCTCTGCGGCCATCTGTTCGTGATTCATCTCGACAGGGCCGAACAGCGGATACGTTTGCCCTGCGTGTTGGGCTGGACTCTCAAGCAGCGCCGCGACAACGCGTCCAATGTCTTCGGCCGCGATCGGGGCGTGGCGACCAGTCCCCACCGGAAGCTGGATGATCCGGTTTTCCCGAAGGAGGGGAAGCTGCCAGGGGTAGAGCAGCCATTCCAGAAAGTAGGTTGGACGAAGATGGGTGACCGGCAGCCCAGACCAGTTCATCACCTGTTCGGCAATCCAGCTGTCACGACAGGAGTGGCTTGCGGAGGAGCGATTTGCGGACCGTTGCGAGAGATTGACAATGGCTGTTACAGAAGCCTCCTTCGCTGCTTGCGTAAAGTTGACCGTCGCTTCGATCAGTCCGGGGGCCACAGGGTAGACAAAATAAGCTGCATCCACGCCATCCATGGCTTGACGGATGGTATCGATTTGCTCGAAATCGCCGGTGACGATTTCAGCGCCGAGTTGTTCCAGAGACGCGGCCCGATCATTCTTGCTGTGAACCATCGCGCGAACATGCAACCCACGACGCAGGGACTCTTTGACTGCGGGCCGCCCGGTGTCTCCGGTTGCTCCAGTAATCAACACGCTGCGGCTCATACTTGCAATCTCCTTCGATCAAATTCGAGGCATGCCCGATATCTTCAGGACGCCGGCATGATCGAAATCCTAGGCGTACACCCGCGCGACGATAAGTCATATATGCGGCGTTTTCAGACATCGCGCTATTTTCTGCTAAGGTGTAGGCGTGAAACGCCCACATCGAATCGGCTTTGTTCTCTATCCCCACATATCGACGATCAATCTGGCCGTTTCTGCTGTCTTCGAGATGGCCAACTGGAAGGCCGGATATCCAGCTTACGAGATCACGCTGGTGTCAGAACGCGGAGGCCTCGTCGAGACTTCTGTTGGCAGCGAAATTCATACGGAGACCTTTGATGGCCGCTCCTTCGACACGATCTTGGTTGCGGGCGAACACGATCCCTCCGGGGGCTCTCCTCCAGGCGTGGTGAAGTACCTGCGAGCCCAAGGCCGACGAAGGGTTCGCATCGCCTCCATATGCACCGGCACCTTCGCGCTCGCCGAAGCCGGGTTGCTCGACGGGCGTCGTGCGACGACCCACTGGAATCACGCAAAGTTGCTGCGGCAGCGATATCCCAAGGTCATCCTCGATCTCGACCGTATCTACACCTCCGACGGTTCGATATGGTGCTCGGCCGGAATGAGCGCCGGAATCGACCTTGCCCTGGCATTGGTAGATGAGGATCTTGGCCGCGAAATGGCGCGGGACACCGCCAAGTTGATGGTTGTTTATCATCGCCGCACTGGCGGACAGTCGCAACATTCGACCCTGCTCGATCTCGATGCGACGTCCGACCGTATCCAGACCGTGCTTGCCTACGCGAAACGAAATCTGGCGAAGCCTCTCTCCATGCCGGCCTTGGCGAAAGTTGCCTTTTTAAGCCCGAGACAGTTTAACCGCGCGTTCAAAGAAGAGACCGGGCATACGCCTGCCAAGGCTATCGAACTTCTCCGTGTAGAGTCCGCCCGCTTGATGATGGAAGGAGGGCGCTTCTCCGCAGAGGAGATCGCGCGCAAAAATGGATTTGTAAATCGCGACCGAATGCGGCGTTCCTTCCTTCGCATCGTTGGTCAGCCGCCACAGGCCGTTCAGCGCACCGCGAATCAGTTGAATGCATACACGCCAAATCATAGGTTGAGGAAACTGGCATAGACTTTCAATCCGCAGAATAGTATGGCCTTGCGCACGACCTGCAGGGCTCAAAAAGGTATCAATGACTGATCGCTGTTGCGGTAGACCCCATTCCTCGGGGAAACTGCGGCCACCAACAGCAGCACCAGACTTAGAACTGATCGGAGGCCGTCTCCACGATCGGATATGTGCAATGCGACCTCGCTATTTAGCGCTCCCCTGACGAGATGCTGATCTGTCGTTTGTGAAAGCGCTTGTAAGCAGGTGGGTGGATTAGAAGGCAACCATCGGCCTGAACGGCTAGTGAGATTGCTCTTCGCGTGTAACCATCGGCCTGGTGCACCTCTGGTAGTACAGCCAGAAGCCAAATGCTGCAGCCAAGGTGCCAACAAGGTAGCCGGCATAGCCAAGGATCTCAGCCTGCTTTTGGAATGCTGGATCGATGGATGCTTGCCAGAAGACGGCGGTTTCCTTCTGCCCCATGACCCACTGGCCGAGGTTGAAAGCGAAATGGATCCCTAAAGGAACGGCGATGCCACGGGTGGCCAGCGCAGCCATACCGAAGAGAATCGCACCGGCAAGGGGACCCAATAGAGAGCTAATCCACGACAAGCCGCCCGCTCTATGTTCTAACGTGAAAACCAGCGCCAAGATCAGCAGGGATGGCCATAGGCCGAGATCATGTTCAAGACGGCGCAGTGGGTACGCGCGAAAGGCAAGCTCTTCTCGCAGGGCAAGCAGGAAGTACGCAGCAAGCCCAAGCAACAGCCAACGCACAGGCGAGGCAGGACTCATGTAAGTCCAATGGGTATGGCCAGCCGCAAAGAGCGAGCACTCCTGGAGCGCAACGATCGCCAACCCGATCAGGAAGCCCAGCAAAATACGCGGCCCGCTTTTTGCTGTCAGCTGCAGGCCGGCGTCGCGCAGTTTCCAGCCGTCCCAGTGCAGGAACAGCAGTGTCAGTCCATACGTCAGAGCACAGGTGATGATTCCTACCTTGATCGTGCCCGGAAATGAACTTGTCTTTACGAAGGCGGTCGTAAAGATCAGCACAAGCGGACACAGCAAGAGGAACAAAAGGGAGTGCAGAACGCCTTTCATCCGGTTCCTCGGACCACTCTCACGATATGTGTCGATGTGCTCATGAATGGGCACTAGAGGGTCACAGCCAAATTGTCCAGCTGAGTGAGGCACGTTGCCCAGCCCTGATGAAAGCCCATGGCTTCATGCTTGGCACGATCCTCAGGATTCTTGTGACGAACCAAGGCACGATAGCGCGTACCACCCTCGGCCGGCTCCATGGTGATGTCTGCGGTCATGAACGTCTCCGCCTTCGGCCTGAAGTCAGGCCCGAGACTATCGGTCCAAACGAGACGCTTCTCCGCTTCCACCAGGAGAATGCAGCCGGAACTCTCAGGAAAGGCCTGCCCCTCTGGTGACTGCATCACGACGTTGAATGCGCCACCGGGCAGGAGGTCGAGCTCCGCCTTGGCAACGCCGTACGGTTTGGGCGCGAACCACTGCCGGAGCAGTTCGGGGGTCGTCCATGCGCGCCAAAGCTGGGCAGGGCTGGCCTTCACGACGCGTTCGAGAACGAGGTCAAGTTCTTCATTGATTTCCATATGTCTTTTCCTTTTCGGCGAGAGTTTCGACAAACGCATCGAGTTGGTTCAGACGAATGCTCCAAATCCGTCGCTCCTTCTCGATCCAGGTTTGGGCGGATACTAAGGCACCCGGACGCAGTTCACACGTTCGGACACGCCCCTTTTTGCGAGATACCACGAGCTTGCTGGCCTCGAGCACGCGCAGGTGTTTCATGAAGCTGGGCAGCGCCATGCGGTGACGCTGCGCCAGATCCCCAACGGTAGCTGGGCCATTCGCGAGCTGCGTGATCACCGCTCGGCGAGTGCTGTCTGCTAACGAATGAAAGACGCGATCAAGGTTAGCCATATGGCTTACTATTCCCTCACGCTCGCTCTTTGTCAAGATAGTTATCTAGTTGGCTAAGTTTTATAGTCCAAAGCTCCGCGGGAGGATGTTCCAAGAGCGTCGGCGTAATCGTCAGAGGGAGGTCAGGCGGGTCGCTTCCTGCTTGCCCTGGGCGAACCCTGCGCGGGCCGCGGGGATGCGGGTTAGCGGGTCCATCTGATTGCTGCCCATTGCCACTTGGGACTCGGGGTCCGGTGTGATCACTTCGACGCGGCTGCCTTGCTTGCGCAGGTCCTCCACCTGGCCCTCCAAGTCCGTGCCCGGAAATCTGCGCAGGCCTTCGAATTGGCCTTCTGGCAGTGTTCCGCTCCTTCGGCCGAACGGGGCGAGCACCACGACGTTGGCATAGCCCGAGGCGAGGTCGGCGTTTTCCGCGGAGCGCACGCCTCCGTTGATAAAGCGCGAGCCGTTGATGTTGTGCGTGGGCGCCAGCCCCGGCAGCGCGGTGCTCGCGGTGACTGCGTCCACGAGTTCGACGCCGGAATTGCGATCGAACGCAGCCAACTCGCCGGTATGCGCATTGACGGCCACCACGATCATCGGCCTCTCCGGCCATTCGGATTGGGGCAACCTGGCGGCAACCAAGGCGCGGCGCTGTTCCGCCGCCGCGGTCCCTAGGGCCGGATCGCTTTCCAGACCGAACGCACCCATGGCACGTTGGAGATCGTCTGCCGAGGTGGCGGCAGCGCCAATGGCTCTCATCCGTTCGAAGACTGTGCCCATGGGCAGGGCTTGCGGGAGCGTTTGCTTCTGCCCCACTGATTGGCCAGGCGCAGATACAATCGAGGCCAGCAGTTCGGCCGGCGGTCTCCCGCTGCGCACCGCTGCTGCCGCAGTGGCTCCAGACGACGTGCCGATCACCAGATCGGCGGCCTCGGTAAGATCGATGCCAGCTTCAGCCAGACCTGCGAGGATACCGATCTGCCACGCATTTCCCGCAGCCCCGCCGCCACCGAGAACCAGGGCAACATTTTTGGCCAGCGCGAGGTGCGTGATGCGCTTATGCGCAGCGGTCAAGTGAAAACCATGCTTGTGGATGTCGTCCAGGCAAACACTCACATCCACGCCTTGATACGGTTCGTCGTGGTACAGCTCTATCGTCTTGAAGGCGGCCCAGGGGCCATATTGCCGCGGCAGGTTCTTTCCCTGCTCATCGAGCGTAAAGCCGAAGACGCGGTCCTGGCCTCTTAGAACGTGCACTCTCGCCATAGATAACTCTCGCTTTGCTTTTTCAAGTGTGGATAGTGACACACAATCGCCGAGTCTGGATTTGGCGGAACGCACAAATCGACACGTGCCCGGAAGAACTTTCGATTCCACTCCCATATCGTTGGCATCACCAACGATGGAGATAATAGACTATCCAGTAGCATCGCCAACATGAAATTGTTGGTACGACCAATCTTTTTTTCGGGGAAGCGATGGACATTACCAGGCACGGGGACCAAGCACCTCTGTGGCGCAATCTGGCGTCGAGACTGCTGAATCAGACGGCCATCCTGGTCGGCAGAGTCGTGAACGAAGCCCTCGCTGTGGAGGGAACTCATCGCTACCAGCTCGCCGTCCTTGCTACGCTCGATGCGTTCGGCGCCGTCTCGCAGGCCGAACTCTGTCGACGAACGAACATCGACCGCAGCGATATGAACGCGGTGGTCAATGCGCTCGAAGAGGAAGGGATCGTCGCGCGCGGTTCCGATCCCGAAGACCGCCGCCAGAATATTGTGGAGATGACCAAAGCGGGCAAGGCTCGCTTCAAGCGCCTGAAGACTGGCCTCGCAGAGGCGGAGGACCGTGCGTTGGCGCCATTGGCTTCAGCAGACAGGCGGGAGTTGCTGCGTCTGCTTCGAATACTTCACGACTACCACGCGGCTCCGCCACCTTCCGCAGAAAGCCAGAGTTGAAGGCCACCGAATGCTGGCTTCGGAAAAGTTACGCACACGCTCAGAGATGTCGTTCGGCTGGGTTTATGAAACACCGATCTCGCGATTTAGCAGTTCCTGACGAGATGGCGACTTCGCGGCACGAATCGCCGTTGCCAAAGACCATGTCTGTTTACGGGTCGACACACACGAGTTGCGGAACGGCTACTTCGTCTCTGCCAAGGCCGTCTTGAAGCTCGGCGCCGGCTTTTCGTTGAATGCGGTCAGACACATCCGCGATTGGAACCAGAGGTACCCCGGCGTCGGCCCAAGCTCCTGATAGTGCTCATTGAAGAATGGCTCGACGCTCGCGCCCTCGGGCACCGGGTTCGGAAAGTTGTGCAGAATCCCCTCGAACACCATTTGCTGATGCGCAATCACACCAGGATCGTGTTCGTTCCAGTAGGCGGCCGCAATACGGTCCGCGCCGAACTCGATGCTGTACGGCTTGGCTGTCTTCTCCGTGATTCCACGGCACGCCTGGAACCAGTGTCCCAACTCATGCACGATCACCCAGTGATGGACTCCGACCTCGAACTCCTTCTTCGCAATGGACTCCGTCGCGTTTGGCCCCACCAAGTGATAGAACAGTTGTCTTTCTTCTGGCTTCAGCAAAGACCACGCTGAAGTCCGCAGGGTGTTCGTCTCAGGCTCGAAATTTCCAAAGGAAGGTACGTCCTCCACGGCCACCGTAGGCACGGCAATCGGACAGGTGAACCCCGCATCTTTCACCGATTGCACAAACGCGTTACGCAGCGTGGTCATCTGGACGCGCGTCTCTTCTACATTCGCGCTTACCTTCGGTGCCTGCGTCCACCCGGTAAGGCACACACCAAACCATAAGACTGCTGCTGCCGCAGCATGCTTTTTCCGCATCAATTCCTCCCCGAGACAGCCGCCTCATCCTAACCGATTGGCAGCGATGTAACGTCGCGATTTTTGGCGTGTTTCGAAACCGAACGAATTCTTGCAAACAGCAGATTCCAGAATGCGGGCATCCTGAGTCGCGGGAACCGCGCTAGGGCGAGCGAACACGCTTCGCGCGCTGCCAAGGAACAGGCGGTGGCTGCACGGGCAAAGTTAGCGAACGGGTGCGGACAGCGAACCGCTAAGTCGTCCGGTGAGCAAGGCGCCGTCTCGCAGGCCGAACTCTGTCGGCGAACGAACATCGACCGCAGCGATATGAACGCGGTGGTCTATGCGCTTGAAGAGGAAGGCATTGTCACGCGCGGTTCCGATCCCGAAGACCGCCGCCAGATATTGTGGAGATGACAAAAGCGGGGAAGGCTCGCTTCAAGCGCCTGAAGACTGGTCTCGCAGAGGCGGAGGACCGTGCGTTGGCGCCATTGGCTCCGGCAGACAGGCGAGAGTTGCTGCGTCTGCTTCGGATACTTCACGACTACCACGCGGCTCCGCCACCTTCCGCAGAAAGCCAATAGCGAAAGGCCGCCGAATGCCGGCTTCGAATAAGTTACGCACACACTCAAAGATGACGTTCGGCTGTGGCGGCGGGGGACGGCGGGTGGATAGGAGGCGGCGGCCACTGGAGCTGGTGGGATGGGAGCATTTTCCGGTGAGGGAACGGTCCGTGGAGCTAAAGAAACGTATCAACGACGGATCGCCGTTGCGGTAGACCAATACCTCGGGGGAAGCTGCTGGCGCCAACAGCAGCACTAGAACTAGAGATGATTTGAGGCCGTCTCCATTATCTGATCTGGAAGGGACGACTCTCGCAATCTAGCGGTTGCTGACGGGATGGCGACCTATACGTACTAAAATTCGGGCTCGATGAGTGACTCGGCGATGCCGCGCTTGCTTACGATCTCAGAACTAAGTCCGTTTATTCAACCCCGCAGCTATAATCGTGACAAGATCTTCTCCAAACGCTTACCTGCTTTGAGGCCCGACCCAATGTTCTGTCCTCGCTGCGCATATCAACTGCCTGATGGTGATCGGTTTTGCGCCGGGTGTGGAGTTCCAGTCACCCCTCCTGGTTCAACTCCAAAACTCCTGTTTTGCGTAGAGTGTGGAACGTCCTACCACACGGCCTGGAAGTTCTGCAACGCGTGCGGAAAGCGCCTGCAGACCGTACCGGCCGAATCTGCACCCATGAGTTTGCCTGCTTTTTTTGTTCACTCGGCACCAATACCTGGGCCGCATCAGGGAGAGTCGACCGCATTAATTGAACCGCCACGTTCGGCAGACTCTCCGCCGGAGACGACCGGACCGGAGGTAGCAGCCGCACCGTTCACTTCAGAGCTAACTTCAGCTCAGGCAGACTCAGAAGAGCCAAAGCCGCCGGCCCTCAACCCGCCGTACGCACGGCTCGCGTTAATTGCCGTAGCCCTCGCGTTGACCCTCTCTGTCTCGGTTTTCTGCATCGCAGACGATGTCGCGCGGAAACACCTGTATTTTGAACCGTTGATCTTGCTCTCCCTGATTGCCGCACTGATGCTGGTACGCCCGATTCGGGCCTCACACGGCGCGCTCAAGCGGATGGGGGAAGGGAACGGTGAGATCGAAATGTCGCGCAAGAGATTGCGTTCGTATTCAATCCTCTTCGGCGCGGTATTCTCTCTAACTGCCGCCCTCGTTGGATTTCTGATAGGGATCAGCGGTGCGGAGTCGGAAAAGCTTCTTGCAGACTACGAAAGGTTCAACACCATAGGAGCTCAAATCTCCAAGTTGCGGAATTCGACAGAACTCACGCTACCGGCACAGCTAGCGATGTATGACAAGCTCTGCGCACCTGTAGAAGAGTTCCAAGAGCTTTCCCTTCGGGTTAAATCCGAGCTCGGACCTTACGACCAAAGGTATCCAGCCGCCCACACCGCGACTGAGAAGTGGATACAGGGTATGGACCATGCTGTCCGGCGAGCGGAGCTCCTGCAAAAGCAGATTGAGACAGCGAAACTCATTGCGCATGTAGAGTCTCGCCTACAGTACGACGCTTGGCATACTCAGATGCAACCCATCTTGGACGAAGAGAAGGCTCTTGATGATCTAGGTAACTGAAAGGACCTTTGGGTCCGGGTGGATAGCCTTCACCGCCACCTCCCAATCGTGTGTCTTGAAAACATGCTTTACGCGCTTCGACGCGAGGAAATAAAGCAGCCATACCAGCGACATGCCTGTGCTGTAAAGGTCGAGCGGAACACTGTCTGGAAATTTCTGGCCGTCGATCGTGATCGCGATCGCCCCCCATATCACGCTGGCGATCATAACCCCACGCAGAAGACGAAGCATGTCCCAAGTGCGCACAGGTATCAGCATTGTCCCAATCGCAACCTCGACCACGAAGAAGATGATCGAGGGAACGGCCGTGAGAAGGAGGGTGTGATAATCGGTGGGGTTCTGGAAGGACTCCGGCACGTAGCTCTGAAAGGTCAGGGCGAAGAATATAAGACTCGCAAGCACACTAGCATAGAGATGCCAATAAAAGAGCAGGAGCCATCCCCCGACTTCACTCCGTCTCTGCTTATAACAAACGATCCATGCAACAATCCCCCCTGGAAAGGCGGGCGTGTAGGGGGTACTTGTTGAAGAAGAGGCGACGAAAGCGGCCACGAATCCGATCTGCGTCACACAATTCTCCAAGTAGTTGCACGCCATCGTCGGTTGTTGCCACGGCCTTGTCAACCGAGGATAGCCAGCTCTCGACGATTCCGCACAATTTTAGTGTCAAATGCTGATTCAGTCCAATGCGCTCATCGAGAGCCTCGATGGCGATGAATCCCCATTTAAGCCGTTATGCTGAGCGAAGACGACTTCGCGGTCCCTCAAGGAATTGGCCTTGGCTGCGCTCTGGGCGCGATCACGCGACTGTGCTGGGGCGTGTTTTTATCCATTTCCACGGGTTGAGGATTTCTGCGGGACGAGTAGGGCACACGCGCTGCTTGGTAGGATGAATCTCATCATGGAAAACCAGAACACGCGCGAAGACCAGACGACGCGCGTTCGATTCGCGCCCTCGCCTACCGGTCTGCTGCATGTGGGCAATGCCCGTACGGCTCTCTATAACTGGCTGTTTGCCAGGCACCGCGGCGGCGAGTTTCTGCTGCGCATCGAAGACACGGACGTGGAGCGGAGCGAGGCGCGGCACGAGACGCAGCTGATGGAAGACGTGCGCTGGATGGGGCTGCGATGGGATGAGGGGCCTGCCTTTGAAGACATAAGCGCGGGCGGGCCGCATGGGCCGTATCGCCAGTCGGAGCGGCTCGACATTTACCAGCGGCACACGGAGCAATTGCTGCAAGAGGGTAAGGCGTACCGTTGCTTCTGTACGCCGGAGGAGCTGGAGGCGGAGCGGAAGCTGGCGATCGCGGAGCATCGTCCGCAGGTGTACTCGGGGCGGTGCCGGGCGATTGCGCCGGAAGAGAGCGAGGCGCGGGCGGCGAAGCAGACCTTCGCGGTTCGGCTGCGGATACCGGACCGGCCGCTGCGCTTTCACGATATTGTGCGCGGGGAGGTGGAGTTCGCCGCCGAGACGGTGAGCGATCCGATCCTGGTGCGGTCGGCGATCGGGCAGTCGGCTGGGGTGCCGGTCTACAACTACGTGGTGACGGTGGACGATGCGCTGATGGAGATCACGCACGTGATTCGCGGCGATGATCACATCTCGAATACGCCCAAGCAGGTGGCGATTTACGAGGCGTTCGGGTGGAAGGTGCCGGAGTTCGCGCACCTGTCGACGATTCTCGGAGCGGACCGCGAGCGGCTGTCGAAGCGGCACGGGGCGACGTCGATTGCGAGCTTTCGCGAGATGGGAATTTTGCCGGAGGCGCTGGTGAACTACCTGGCGCTGCTGGGCTGGGGCGCGGAGGATGGGAAGACGGAGACGTTCACGCTGGAGGAGTTGAGCCGCGAGTTCAAGCTGGAGCGGGTGACGGCGAGCCCGGCGATCTTTGACTCTGACAAGCTGCACTGGTTGAACCGGCACTACTTGAAGCTGGCGGATTCAAAGCGAGTGATGGAGTTGGCGTGGCCTTACTTCGCGGGCCTGTTGCCGGAGCGGCAGGGGGCGGCGACGAACGTGGTGGCCTGGTTTGAGAAGCTGCTGGGGCTGTTTGTGCCGGCCGTCGATCGGCTGGAGCAATTGCCGGAGAAGGCGCGGTTTCTGTTTGAGCTGGATGCGGAGGCGATTCGCGGCAACGAGGAGAATGCGGCGCTGCTGAGCACGGAGAGCGCTCAGAAGGTGCTGGAGGCCTTTGGCGAGCGGGTGCTGGCGGACGAAGAGGCGATCACTCCGGAGCGATTCAAGGCGTGGATGAACGAGGTGAAGGCGGAGACCGGGGTGAAGGGCAAAGAGCTGTTTCACCCGGTGCGGATTGTGCTGACGGGATCACATTCTGGGCCCGAGTTTGACAAGCTGATCCCGCTGATCGAAGAGGGCAGCCGCCTGGATTTGCCCGCGCACATTCTGAACGTGCGCGAGCGCGTGCGGGGATTCCTGGCTGCTTAGGCGGGCTGGCGGCGGATTGCAGGCCCTTGCCGGCCGGACTCGCAGCTCGGCGGGGCCGACCTTACTTGCCGCCGTGGGCCGTCAGCTTGACGTCGATATTGCCGCGCGTGGCTTTGGAGTAGGGGCAGGCCTGGTGTCCGTCGGCGACCAGCGCTTCGGCGGCCTTTTGGTCCAGGTTGGCGGCGGTGATGTCCATCTCGACGGCGATGATGAATTCGCCCGCATCGTTGGGGCCGAGTGCGACCTTGGAGATGATGGTGATGAGGCCGGGATCTTCGCCGCGCTGCTTGGCGACGTACTCCATCGCACCGGCGAAGCAGGCGGAATAGCCGGCGGCGAAGAGCTGTTCGGGGTTGGTGCGCTTGGGATTCTGGACGGTGGTCGAGGGGGGCATGAGTTCGACGTTCAGAGCGCCGTCGGAGCTTTTGGCGCGGCCATGGCGGCCTCCGGTGGAGGTAACGGTTGCAGTGTAGACGGGCTTGATGGGGAAACTCCTTTTCAGCGCGATGCGCGGAGATTTGATTTTAGCGGTTGCGGGCGGATGTGACGAGCGAGGCTTGTGCAGGGTGGGAAGCCGAGTTCGCAGGCTGTGCTGCGAAAGGGAAACAGGAAGTGGAAGACTTGATGTTCGCGCATGACTGGACGGCAGAGGTGCTCAGGCAGCGGCCGCTGATTTTGCCCAGGCGGCAGTTTGTGTACCCGCGCGAAGCAGAAGAGGTGGAGCGGGGCGCGCTGGAGGTGCTGGTGCGGCCGGCAGGGGCGGGCGAGTTCCTGGCGACGTGTGCGCTGGGGTTTGCCGATCCGCTGGTGCCTACGGGGGTGTGGAGTTGTCCGGATGCTGCGTGGATGTGCGCGGTGGCGGGCGGTTACGCGTACCTGATCGACACGCGGGCGCCGGAGCAGTTTGTGCAGGTGGAGTATCGGCCGGTACTCGAGGTGAGGGCGATCGAGGAGCAGGGGCTGCTGCTGTTTGTGGGGCACCACTCGATGCTGGCGTGGGGGCGCGAGGGACGAGCATGGCAGTCGGGGCGGCTTTCGTCGGAGGGCGTGAGCATTGTCGCGGTCGATGGCTGGCGACTGGTGGGAACGGGATGGGATTTGCGGACCGATCGGGAGTTTACGTTCGAGCTGGATTTGCGGACAGGGGAGGTTTTGAGCAGCGGAGCGTGAGCGGGAAGACGCGGGTTCCTGCACTGCGGGTAAGGATGAGGAAATCTTGCACGCGGAGTGGGAGGAACGCGGTCGTCGCGAAGGTCGAGGGCTGCGGGGAAACGCGGATGCGCTTCTCTTGCCATCGGGAGCAAAGCCGCGCTGGTTCCCATCCGCAATGCTGTGCGCTACGCCAGTGCGTGGGTGAAAGGGCTTTGCGGTAGTAATCTCAAAACTGAGCTTTGGTGACGAGAACGGCGTTTGTGAGAGCCTATTCAGTGGTTCACTGCAAACCCCGCCAGAGGGCTGCCATTTGGAGTTCTAGCAATGACTGGCGATCTGAAAGATTTGCATCCTCGCCGGAAGCAAGAAACACCTGCGCGGTTCCGAAGAGGGAAACCCACCACGTGTGTGCCTGCAGCAGCCCATCGGTCTTGTGACGAGAAGCCCAGGCTGCCTGAAACGTCTGCACAAGCGCAGCGAAGCACTCACGGCCTACAGTGTCGATATATTGCCCTGACTGCACCTCACCCCAATCCCCTGAACCCATGAAGACAGTGCGGAAGTGGTGGGGATGTTTCAGCGCGAACGCGACGAAGTGCCTTGAAGTCTCGAAAAGAACTTCCTGCCGGTCTCCGGGCTGCGATTGCAGCTCGCTGACTTCGGCCTGAAGCTGCGCGAAAGTCTGACGGCATATTTCCGCAAGGACCGCAAATTTGTCCGGAAAGTAGCGATAGAGCGCGGCATGAGCATAGCCCAGCTCTTCCGCAATTGCACGCAAGGTCACACTCTCGTAGCCCTTCTGCACGAAAAGCCTGCTCGCGGTGTCGAGAATGTCCTGTTTGCGCCGTTCGCGTCTCTCGGGTGCTCGACTTGTTGTTCTTACCGGCATGCATCCACAATAACTTCGTTTCTTGTGTATATCAAGTGACCATTGGTCACATTTTGACGTATGCTCTGATTCAGGAGCTGCCTATGTCTACCGTTGTGACGCCGTTTCACCTGTCGATCCATGAGGAATCACTTACTGATTTGCGAGAGAGGCTGATACGAACACGGCTACCCTCTGCGGAAACTGTGCCGGACACCAGCCAAGGCCCAAAGCTGGCCGCAATGGAGACACTTAGAAAGTACTGGATTGAGCAGTATGACTGGTGGCGTTGCGAATCTCTGCTGAACGGCTTTGGGCAATTCAAAACCGAAATCGACGGCCTACCCATTCACTTCCTTCATGTGCGCTCGCACGAGCCCGGTGCTTTGCCGCTTCTGCTGACGCATGGCTGGCCCGGTTCGGTGCTGGAGTTCCGCAAGGTGATCGAGCCGCTCGTCGATCCGGTCAAGTATGGCGGCTCTGCCGAGGACGCCTTCGACGTCATCATCCCCTCGCTTCCTGGCTTCGGCTTCAGCGGTCAGCCGAGGGAGGCTGGCTGGGACATCGGGCGCATCGCCTCTGCCTGGGCGACGCTGATGGAGCGGCTAGGCTGTAAGAAGTGGGGAGCACAGGGGGGCGATTGGGGCGCTGCGGTCACGCTGATGCTGGGCCACATGGCCCCGACTGGACTGGCCGGCATCCATCTCAACTTCGTCATGTACCAGCCGACGCCCGAGGAGATGGCCAATGCCGATACCGACGAAAAAGCCATGATGGCTTCGGCGCAGAACTATCAGCAACGTTTGTCAGGCTATGCGCAGGTGCAGGGTACCCGACCGCAGGCGGTCGCTTACGGTCTTTCCGACTCACCGATGGGACAGGCCGCATGGATTTACTCGCTGCTTGAAGATGTGGCTGACTGCAACGGCGATCCCACTTCGGTCTTCTCGATGGACGAGATATTAGACGACATCATGCTTTATTGGCTCCCGAACGCCAGCGCCTCTTCAGCTCGTCTCTATTGGGATTCGATGTCGGCCATGATGTCCGGGCCACCGCCCTTCTATCCTTCGACGATGCCGACAGGTATCAGCATGTTCCCAAAGGAGCAGGTACGCATCTCGAAGCGCTGGGCTGAGGCACGCTTCAAAAACCTCGTTCACTACCAGCAGGCAACGGCAGGCGGCCACTTTGCGGCATTGGAACAGCCGCAAGAATTCGTGGAGGGCGTTCGCGCGACCTTCCATAATTTACGGTCGTGAAGAAGGAAGATGGTCATGCAAAACGTTATCAGCATTGCAGGAGGCACCGGCAATCTTGGCGGCCGGGTCGCCTCCGCACTTCGCAATCGGGGCGCAGCAGTGCGCGCCATTGTGCGCCCGGGGACATCGCCCGAGCGGTTGTCGAAGCTGCGCCAGCAAGAAATCGAGATCGTTGAAGTAGATCTAAACCAGCCCGAGGCTTTGGCGCATGCGTGCGAAGGCAGCTCGTGCGTTGTGTCCACGCTTCTTGGTGTGGAGGCGACCATGATTGGAACGCAAAGCGCTCTTCTCGATGCAGCTGTGCTCGCCGGAGTGCCGCGATTCATACCATCGGATTACGCGATGGACTTCACCAAACTCACGCCCGGACTGAACCGCAACCTGGACCTGCACCGGCGCTTTCAGGAAATCGTGGATGCGGCCCCGATCCGGTCCACAACCATTTTGAACGGCTGTTTTACGGACCTGCTCACCGGAGAAGCTCCTCTAGTCCTTCAGAAGCTCCATCGCATTCTCTATTGGGGCGACAACCCGGACCAGGTCATAGACTTCACCACTATCGACAACACCGCAGAGTTCACCGCAGAGGCGGCGATGGACATGAATACGCCAAGAGTTCTGCGTGTCGCAGGTCAGCAAGCCTCCGCTCGCATGCTGGCCGAAATAGCCGGGAACACTTATGGGAAGCGTTTTGGTCTGCTGCGCGGTGGAGGGCTTGAGCGGCTGCAAAGCATCATTCGAGTCGTCCGGTCGCTAAGTCCGAAGAATGACGAGCCGTTTCCCGTTTGGCAGGGCATGCAATACCTCTATTGCATGTTCAAGGGGAGCGGCACTCTGTCGGACTTAGACAATGACCGCTATCAAAGCATTCGTTGGACGACGATTAGAGAAGTGCTTCAGGCGAACCACTAGCAAGGAGTGCCATGGGGCAGCTTCACAGTGGATCCTTATATGTCGGCTTGTCGTCAGTGATCACACTTCGAGCGCGACTGGGTAGTTGGTCGAGGAACGCGGATCGCTTGCACTGCTGTTCGGGATGACACTCTGAGTGCGCTGGGGAGTGGATTTGCTTACGGGCCTTTTTTGCTGGCCTGCTTTTCGGCTTCGTCGATGGCTTTGCGGAATTCGTCGACGGCCGGAACTCCGGGGGTGTTGAGGGCGTCTTTCGCGATGAGGCGCCAGACCGGCGGAGAGGCTAGAGGATTGGTGGAGTCAGGGTGTTCGGTGACGCCGCGATAGACCGCGAAGGTATCTTCACCGTTGCTGATGTCGGCCTGAGGATGAGGCGAGTCAGAGCCGATGCCGCCGGGGTCGGTGCCGTTGGGGCTGCCGGGAGTGCGGCCGCCGAGGCGAACGCCGTCTTCGGTTGGCTCGAAGACGACGGAGTGGTCGTTGGCGCGGCCACTGCCGATGGTGGGTTCGACGATCTTGCCGTGTCCTTTGCGCACGGTGATGACCAGGTCGGCGGTATCCGTCTCCTGCACCAGATTGAAGCGGCCCCATTTCATGATGGCTTTTTCGACGGAGTCGCGGGCGTTTCTGTTGGCGTTGGGATCAGACACAGTGATGCCGGCGGAGGGATCGATGAGGACCAGCACGGTGCGGGCCTGCAGGATGTCGTAGGGCAGACCGGGCTTCTTCTTGTCTTTGGCTGCGAGCGGGGCTACGGCGGTGAGAGAGAGCAGCAGAAGCAAGAAACACAGCGGGCGCGAACGACGCAGCATGGCGGCCTCCGAGTGGAACAATTGTAGTCCGCGCAGCCGGTCAAAAGCTGGACAGAAGGAAATCTCTTGCGCTGGCCAGAACCCTCTCGCGCATGGCGGCCTCGGGTAGCATGCGGGCGATCTCTGTAGCCCCGATCATGGTGGAGAAGATCACGAAGAAGGCTCGCTCTTTATCCGCAGTGCGCCTGCCGGGCATGAAGGGGAGCATGCGGTTCTTATAGGACACCAGCTGGGGAAAGATCTGGCCCCTCATCTTTTTGTCCACCCGCGTCAGTTCCGGGGCGAGTGCCGGCAATGGGCAGCTATGCTCGGCGTGATCACAAAACTCCAGGCTCAGGTAGGTCTTCACAATCGCCTTCCAAGCCGGAGCGGGATGCGCCTGTGTGGCCACACGGACAAGCACGTCGCCGACTTCACGGAAGGCCTCGCCCAGAGACTCGAGGAGCAGTTCGTCTTTGTTCTCGAAGTGTTTGTAAAAGCCTCCATGGGTGAGGCCCGTGTCGCGCATGATCGAGGCTACCGCTGCGCCGTTGAGGCCCTCGGCGCGCACGCGACGCGAGGCGTCTTTCACAATCTGCTGATGAACTTCGGCTTTGTGTTCGGGTGGGTAGCGCATGGTTCCATAGGATGCACGTGATCATCTCAAACTGCAAGTAGAGCCCATGACGCAACCGCCGGTGGGCGTAGTCTACGGGAGTTTTCGAGATTGTTTGAATCCATAGGATTATTACGATAATCCTATGGGTCAAAGGAGAACGTCCCATGACTCACCCTATCTCTCATCCGATTCTGGTTACGGGCGCAGCCGGCGGCCAGCAGGGATCCACCGGGCGCGCTATAGCCATGCTTCTGCTCGAGCGGAGCATTCCCGTACGCGCATTCGTGCATAAAGTCGATGCCCGGTCTGACGAACTGCGCCAGCGAGGTGCGGAGATCATTGAGGGGGATCTCCTTAATCCCGCTTCCGTTCAACAAGCTGTGGCAGGTGTGAAACGCGCTTACTTCACCTACCCCGTAACCGACGGACTGCTCGAAGCGGCGACCATCTTTGCTGCAAGCGCTCGCGACGCCTGCGTGGAGATGGTCGTGAACAACTCGCAGTTTCAGGGTTCACCGGGCGACGCAGGGTTTGGCGATCTTAGTTTCGCTCCCTCCTTTCGGAACCTGCAGCATCGGCTCGCCGATCGCATCTTCGATTGGGCGCAAGTCGGGGCGCTTCATCTTCAGGCGCCGCCTTATTACGAGAACGTGCGGGCTCTAGTGAGCCGCAGTGTGGCAGAGCAAGACACCGCGTTCCTGCCCTGGGGCGATGGCAGCGCGGTGATTCCACTCGCCGGTGCCGAAGACATTGCACGCGTAGCCGCAACTCTTCTGGCCGACCCCAATGTGCCATCCGAAACGGTGTTCCCTCTGGTGATCGAAACCCTGACCGTGCGCCAGATTGCAGAGACTCTTGGCAGAGCGCTGGACCGGCCGATTCGGTATCAGGCAATCACCGATGAGCAGTGGGAGCAGGCAGTGAAGGAGAGAATCAATGCTCACGCCATCGATCATCTGAGCCATCTTTGGCAGTACTTCCGCAAAGGCGAAGTGCGCTATCGGCCGACGGATATGGTCCGCAAGGTGACTGGACGAAATCCGCAAACGCTGGAGGAGTTCTGCCGCGCGAACTCAGAGTCGTTCGGCGTGCATGCGCCAAGTTCCAAATCCATTTGAGTTCACCGGAGGATGGTCCTAACCCATTTCCGCAGGAGGTTAGCAATGGCACCGCAAGCAATCTTTCAAACGCATCTCGTCCTGGGGTACGTCGCGTGTCTACTCTGTTTCGGCACGTACGTCCTGCCGCTGCTGAGGTCGATGAGTCGCTTCCGCGCGCAACGCGTGATTGCCACGATTCACAGCTTCCGCTTCTTCGGGCTGGTGTTCATCCTTCCCGGTGTCGTCGGCTCTCATGTGCCCGCGGGCTTCGCCGTGGCTGCCGCTTACGGGGATTTAGCGACTGGGTTGCTCGCGCTGATGGCGCTGCTCTCGGTGAGGATGCGTGCGCTCTTCTGGTTTTTCGTGGTCGCCTTCAACCTGGTGGGCGCGACCGACTTGCTTCTCGCTTACTACCACGCCATTCGACTGGGTCTTCCGAATGAAGCAGGCCAGTTGGGCGCTGCGTACATTATTCCGGTGTTCTATGTGCCCATGCTGATGATCACGCACGTGGTGGCGCTGTATTGGCTGGTGCGTCCTCAGACCAGTGCCGGTCAAGGCAATTCGCGATAACCGCGAGCGAGCAGGTACTTCGCGTCAGCTATCGTGCCTTGGTCCGGCACAAGAACTCGGAGGATCGCGCAACGCATGAGGCGATGAGGTTTCATCAAGGCCGGGCAACATGCCTCACGCAACTGGACGATCTGGCGGTAGAGCTACAGGGCCGAGGGTGTTCTTCAAATCGACCACCTGTTTGCGGGCATGCAGCGTCGTAATACCCACGAAGCAAAGACGAACGTCATGACGAGAAGCGGATCGAATTTATCCCAAGTACTGCCACCGGCATTCAGTTGTGAATAGAACGCGAGCAAGAGATTGATGGCGAGACCAGCGTAGACCCACTGACTTAAGCGAGGCACATTAGGAATCAGAAGGCCCACTCCACCAAGGATGTGGGTCACGCCGAGCAGAGGAATGATGTAGACCGGGTATCCGAGTTGCTGATGGACGATCCTCCATTCGCCCGGATCGTGAATCAGATAGAGCCTTCCGAAGTAGACCCAGATCAAGGCGAGGAGACCGGTCGTTAGCATTGCGGCTGTTTGAATTGCTCGACCCGGGCGTGCGGGTTTATCGATTGCGAGTTCAGTTTTCATATCAACGCGATCCTCTCCTGCGGTTTAATGGCAGTACTAAGGCTTGTAAGCATGGCTGAGCAGCATAGGCAGGAACAGCCGGTCGAACAACGAAGGGGCCGTGGCCTCGGTTCGCTGTCCCCGCCCCCAGGGCGCTGAATGCTGCTTGACTCGGACTTACGCTTTGACGGCATGCATTGCGGCCGCGAACACTTCGCGTGCGGACGTCGTACCCGCTACGTGCTCTGTACCCGGGATTCCGAGGTCCATCCACCCGGCGTTCACACTCTCGTACATTTGTTCGGCAGGTCCTGTGTGGCCTTTTGGGACGCCGAACTGCTGGAAGGTTTCCGCCCACGCTGCACGCGGGAGTGCAAAGGCTTTTACGTCGAGCGCCAGGACTTCACCCAACTGTTTAGCCACTTCATCCGCGCTGACCATCGAACCAAGCTCGATGATGCGATGCCCTGACCACGCCGGCCCGGTAAGAAGCGTTGCCACCTCTGCGCCGATGTCGTCGGACGCGACCATTGTCGATTTGCGGTTTGTGGGATTGTAGAAGACCGGTAGCGTTCCGCCCTGAGCGGCCTGTAATCCGTAAAGAAAGTTTTCGAAGAAGGCGCCTGCGCGCACAAGCGCGACCGGAGATGGCAGGCTGCGCAGACCTTGCTCCAAGAGCGACAATGCCGTGATCATCCCCACTCCGCTGGTTCTGTTCGCGCCCATCGACGAGAGCGCTACCACTCGCGGCGGAGCTACCTTATTCAGCGCGTCGACATAGTTCGCAATGACGCCCTTTGCTTCTCTGAAATCTGGCGAGGGCGCCCATACCGGCGGCAGCATAACGAACGCGCCTTGAACACCATGGAGCGCCGCGGCTATGGCTGTCGCATCGTTCCAGTCTCCATCCACTAACTCCACGCCTTGATCTGCCCACTGCGTCGCGTTCTCGCGATTGCGCACAAGCGCTCGCACCTGTTTGCCTTGCTTGAGTAGATGCCGCGCAGTAGCGCCGCCAACTTTTCCAGTAATTCCCATGACTAAATACATGCTCGATTTCTCCTGGTTTGCTTCGGATTTGGCCGCTCATGTAAATGGGCAACCTGACGATTAGAGCCGCTGGATAACCGTTGGTTGCAAATTAATCATTGGTTATAGCGAACACTCTAATGTTGTATTGAGCAGGCTCGAGGAGGGTTCTTCGACCACTGGTTATAAAACAACTGGCGGTCGCAAAGATCGTTGAAAGGTACTAAGCTATTGAGGTGACATCCACATCACCGAGTCGCCGGGTAGAGCGCAAGGAAAGGCTGCGGGGCGAGATCCTCGCGGCTGCGAGCAAAATGTTTGCCGATCGGGGTTACGAAGCCGTGACGCTTCGTGAGATCGCGAAGGAGATCGGCTATACGCACGCCGTGATTTACCAGCATTTTCCAGACAAATGGCACATTCTCGCTGAGTTGAGCAGGGAGACGATTGGGCTGATGATTCAGAACTTCGATGCGATCGCCGCTCAGTACCCTTTACCGAAAGAGCGTCTTTTTGCGGCGTCGCGGGGCTTGATTCAGTTCTGCACTGCCCTTCCTCAGCAGTTTCGGAACGTCTTCTTCGGGCCGGAGAGCCGCAACGGCATCCGCGCTGGACAATACATCAACGACCTTGGCGAGCCTTTGTTCCAGCGTTTTGTACAGCTCTTTTTCGATGTTGCCAAGGCTGAAGGATTGCCAAACAGAAATGACATCGTGGTAGCCCACACGTGGTGGTTCACGATCTTTGGCTTGGCCACGCTCATGGTCATACAGGGGGTTGTACCTGACCTGCCTGACCAGACTCTCGTGGTCGAGCAAACGATCGCCACGCTTTGGGCGGGCGTTCAGGTTGTACCGCGATTGCCGAAGAGCGCCGTCACGAAGCGGGCCGGCCGGTCCCCTGCCTCAAAGCGATGACAGCTTCCCTAGTGGGTGTATACGTTTGCGGGGCGGGTCAGGACGGGTGTTTGCCGAGCAGATCCATCAGCATGATCACCTCTGCTGAAACTAATGCACCGAGGGTCGGCTCAAGCTCGGGTGCCCAGAATGGCGAATGCAGGTCGGGGAGCTTTTCACCGCTCGCAAGCGCCGCCGGACTCACCGCACAAGCTTGTTTGCTAGACTTGGCCCAATGAATAGGGCTAGTCGAGTTGGTGGGTGTGACGCGATCCTATGCGCAGGTCTGTTGCGCAGAGTTGACGGACAACTCATAGACTTGTTGCAGTCACTCAGTGCACGTGAATGGGACCTGCAAACCATTGCACCACGATGGAAGGTTCGCGATGTCGCGGCGCATCTTCTGGACACAGCCTTCCGCAAGCTGTCGCTGGTTCGTGACTCGTGGTTTGTGGAGGATACTCGTCCTCGATCCCCTCAACAGGTAATTGCCCTCGTGAACCGCTTGAACGAGGAAGGGGTTACGGTCTACCGCCGCCTGAGCCCTGCTGTACTGACTGAATTGATGACGATAGCGTGTAATCAATCAGCGAGCTTCCATGAATCGCTGGATCCCTTTGCGCCTGCCACCTTCAATGTGAGCTGGGCTGGTGAGGAGGTGTCGTTAAACTGGTTCGATACGGCTCGTGAGTTGACAGAGCGCTGGCACCACCAACAGCAGATTCGTCTTGCAACAGACCGAACCGGAATCATGATTCCGGAGTTGTACTATCCCGTGTTGGATTGCTTCGTACGGGGTTTGCCGTACTCCTATCGGAATTCCGTTGCGCCTACTGGCACCAAAATCCTCCTAGACATCACTGGTGAGTGCGGTGGTCAGTGGGTTTTATCCAAAGAAACCGATGCATGGGTCTTCCTACGGGAAGTCCCGCGAAATATTGCATGCAAGGTAACGTTGCCGCAGGCAATTGCGTGGCGCGTCTTCACAAAAGGAATTGCACCGGACGCCGCCCTTGCACAAGTTCGAATCGAGGGGAATCAGGACCTGGCCTACGGAATTCTAGGCCACACTGCGATTGTCGGATGAGTCATGTTTCTGAAATTCTATTGCAGTAGTGGTCGATGCTCAGGCAGTGTACGTGACTTCAACATATGCCGATTCGGCGCGGCAGGGTCGACGACATCTAGGACCGTGCGTTGCCTGAGAATGCCCATCGACGCCGCTACCTATAAACGGAACATCCTCTTTGCTTGAGAGTGTCAAGCCAGGCCGGTTCCGGCAGGGTATCGACCCAACGTAAGTCGAGTTTTTCGAGCTTGGGTAACGCGGCGATTGAATCGGGTAATACTTCGATTGGATTGCTCCGCAAATCGATGTGGCGAAGCTCTGACAGTTCTCCAATTCCGATGGGGAGCGTACGCAGGTTGTTGTTTCTGAGATGGAGTTCGCGCAGTCTTGACAATCCCACGATCGAGTCCGGAAGAGTGGAAAGATGGTTATCGTTGACACGCAGTTCGATCAGCCCGACCATATAGGCGATGCACTCAGGAAATACGGACAGTTCGTTCCCGCTGATATTCAGATATCGCAGGCTCCAGAGCTGTCCGAGTGACGACGGCAAGGAAGTGAGACGATTGTCGTGCAGGTATAGGAAATCGCGCAGATTCTTTAATTCCCCAATTGCTTCAGGCAGTTCGGTGATTTGATTGTGACCCAAATCGAGGGTTCGCAGATTCTGTAGTCTACTTACTTCCGCTGATATTTCGGTCAAGCCGTTATTAGCCAAAACGAGAACTTCGACCGATGTCTGCTGCCATACTTCTGCCGGAACGCTCCCAAGGTTCCTCTTCCAAAGGTTGATCATCCCGTTCGTCAACATGCGTACCAGTCTACCGTTCGGACTTACGTTGAACCTCGCTTTACGCGAATTCGCCAGCTCACTCATGCTCGGCTCATGACTGTACGACATCACCGAAGCACATCACGCGCTATTGGCGGCGGCAAGTCGGATATTCCGCGCTGAACCCTCGACTGGTAATATGCCAGCCATGAATAAGATTGCGCCGTTTCTTTGGTTCAATGACAACGCGGAAGAGGCTGCTGCGTTTTACCTGAGTGTCTTTCCGCAAGCGCGCAAGGTGGAGGAAGTGCGTTCGAACGGGGTTGGTCCGTGGCCGGTGGGCAAGCTTGCCGTCATCACGATCGAGCTTGAAGGTCAGGAGATGGTCTTCCTCAACGGCGGCCCCTCGCAGCAGCTCAGCCCGGCGTTCTCGTTCTTCGTGCGCTGCGATTCTCAGGCAGAGATCGACAGCTACTGGGACAAGCTGATGGATGGCGGCAAACCGATGGCCTGCGGCTGGCTCACAGACCGGTTCGGAGTGTGCTGGCAAATTGTGCCGCGCAATATCAGCGAGTTGATCAGCCATCCGAAGGCGATGGAAGCCATGATGGGAATGATCAAGATGGATCTCGCGGCGCTCGAAGCTGCCGCGCGCGAGGACTGAGAGCGTTCCTTTCGACGAACTGCAGTCGCCGTGTTCGTGCACTGAGGCCAACGATCCCCAAGTGAAGATCCGCATCGCCACTTGTGGAGCGCCTGCTGGCAGTGGCGGCGCACTCTTCTTTTGGAGTGCGGGGAGTCTGTCGCGCTGAGTCTCATGCGAACTCTGGGGCGGACGACTCTTCTGCGGACAGACGATAGAAGCTGAGGGCGGCTTCGCTTTGCTCGAGGACGCGGTAGCGGGTGAGCGCGCCGTAGTGTTCGTCGAGTGGCTGCTTGCGGCGGTGTTCCGCGACGATGATGGCATCGGGCGCGAGGGCTGCGGCGCATTCTCCACCGAGTGCCAGCAGCGTGGTCGAATATTCGCGGACATTTTCGTAGGGCGGGTCGAGGAAGACGATGTCGAGTTTGCGCGGATCGGCAGTCATGCGGCGGAGAAAGGCGGACACGCTGCGCGGCTCGACGGTGAAGTGTTCGGTGATGGCCAGCGATTGCAGATTGGAACGGATGGCAGTGAGGGCGGGGGTTGCGTTCTCTACGAAAAAGATTTGGGCTGCACCGCGACTGAGCGCCTCGATGCCGTTGGCGCCAGAGCCGGCGTACAGGTCGGCGAAGACGGCGCCGGGAATGCGGGGGGCGAGCACGTTGAAGAGCGTCTCGCGCAGACGGTCGGCGGTGGGGCGGGTGGCGAGTCCGCGAGGGGCGGAGAGCAGGCGGGAGCGGTAGGTGCCGGCGATGACGCGCACGCAGTCCATCGTACTTCAGGGCATAACTTGGGTGTATTTCAGGGCGTAACTTGGGCGTACTTCAGGGGCGTAACTCGGGCGTAAGTGCGTACATGTTGCAGGGCCGTGACAACGAGCATTGGAGGAAGCAGGGACCGGGTGTAGTTCAAGCCGCAGAACAGGGTGAAGAACGACGATTCGTCGATTGGAGACCGAGCCTCTACAATTGGCTGAAGGATGGCCGGCGCGGGGATGCAGCGCGGGTAGGAAGAGACGAGGAACCCCAAAATGCGCGGCTGGTCATTTCCGCTGGGAAAATGGATGGGCATTGACCTGCGCATCCACATGTTCTTCGTATTGCTGCTGGGGCTGTGCATCTTCGGCTCGAGCGCGACCAATGTGGCGGCGTGGCGCGGCGTGATGTTGTGGCTGATGCTGCTGGCCGCGGTGGGCGTGCGCGAGGTAGCGCGGCTGATTGCGGCGGCCTATTACGGTCTGAAGCTGCGCAGCATTCTGCTGCTGCCGATTGGCGGTTTGTTTTCCTACGCCAGTCCCGATAGCGCCGAGCGCGCGCAGGACGCCAAGATTCAATCGCGCATGGCGATGATGGGGCCGCTGGCGAACATCGGGTTTGCGGTGGTGCTGGGCGGGATGATCGTGGGCGCATCGCCCGAGGTGAGCCTGACTGGCCAAGCCGTGGATTACGCCGGCCCACCTGATGCGCAGCACGGTGTGGCTGAATCTGCTGCTGGGGTTGCTGAACCTGCTGCCGGCCTATCCGCTGGACGCGGGACGCATGTTGCGCAGCGGATTTTCACGTTCGCGGGGAGCGACGCAGGGGGCGCGCGCTTCGTCGGGCATTGGGCAGGTGCTGGCGCTGGTGGTCTTCGCTGCGGGCATTGCACTGCGGAATCCCTGGCTGATCATGGCGGGGTTTTTTGTCTTCATCGGCGCTCAACTCGAAGATCAGGGCGTGTTGTTCCAGTCGGTAGTGGACACGGTGCAGATGAAGGACGTGATGCTGACGGATTTCTCGACATTGTCTCCCTCGGACACGCTGGAGGACGCGCTATACAAGGCGATTCACAGTCTGCAGGATGACTTCCCGGTAGTGCGCGGAACGAACCTGGTGGGGATTGTGTCGAAGCAGGGGATACTCGACGCGCTGCGGGCGGATGGCAACGGGTACGTGCAGGGCGTGATGTCGAAGGCCTTCCAGGTGGCGCAGCCAGACGATTCGCTGGGGGCGATGATTCGCCGGATCACGGGCGGCCGCGGGCTTTCGCTGATCACGGTGACGGAAGGCGAAAAGATTGTTGGCATCGTGACGCTGCAGAACCTAATGCATTCGATGGGATTGCTGGCGGAGCATCGCAAGGTGCAGCGCGAGCAGTAGCGGGAGCGAGCGATTGCCGGAAGACCCAGAGCCTGTCGAGGAAATTGGAGTACCGGAGCCGGAGGACGCGGGCTGCGGAGCTGAATTTGCGAGCGACGCGGAATTTGGCAGCGGATCCGAATCCGACAAGAGTGCCGCGAAGCCGCTTGCGCCGGGGCTCTACCTGGTAGGGACACCGATCGGCAATCTCGAAGACATCTCTCTGCGTGCGCTGCGGGTATTGCGCAGCGTGGATCGCATCGCCTGCGAAGACACGCGGCAGACGCAGAAGCTGCTGCACCACTACGGCATCGCGACTGCAACCATCAGTTGCCATGAACACAACGAGCAGGAGCGCGCGAAAGAGTTGGTGGAGGAACTGCGCAACGGGGCGCGGATCGCGGTGGTCTCGGATGCGGGGATGCCGGGGATTTCGGACCCCGGGATGACGCTGTCGGCGGCGGCTATTGCGGCTGGGGTAGCGGTGTTTCCCATTCCGGGAGCGAATGCGGCGCTGAGCGCGCTGGTCGCTTCGGGGCTGCCGACGGGGAGCTTTCACTACTTCGGCTTTCTGCCGTCGAAGGCGGGGGCGCGGCGCGCGGAGTTGGAGCGATTGGCGGCAGCAGTGGGAGCGGAGCAGGCAGAGACGCTGATCTTCTATGAAGCGCCGCATCGCATTCTCGAGACGCTGAGCGATGTGGAAGCCACCTGGGGCAGCGGTTGCCGGGTGGTGGTGGCGCGCGAACTGACCAAGGTGTACGAAGAGTTTCTACGCGGCACGGTGGCGGAGGTGCGGCAGGAGCTTGCCGGGCGGGAGCGCATTCGCGGAGAGATCACGTTGCTGGTGGAGGCCCGTGGTCGCGCGGCGGGCAGCGATGACCCGGGCGGCAGCATCGTGGCGCGAGTGGCGGCTCTGAAAAAAGAGGAGGGGCTGGAGGAGATGGACGCTCTGAAGCGCGTGGCGCGCGAGCGTGGGATGTCAAAGAGCGAGGCGTATCGGGAGTGGCAGCGGGAGAAGGCGAAGCGATAGCGGGCGGCGGCTGATCATCGGCGCGGGACGAAGCAGCTACTCGGTGTCGGTGGGGCGTTCCCAGGCGGGGACGGGGCGTTGCGACTCAGGCAGGTCGCGGCCTTTGACGCGGTCGTACAGGTAGCGATTGCTGACCGTGCCAAGCGACTGGTTGTAGAGACTGGGATCGCCGAGGATATGCTTCAACTCTTCGGTAAAGTCGTGCACGGCGCGGAGAGCGTCGGCGGTGGCGGGCAATTCCTGCTTGCTGGTTTTGAGGAACTTCTGGAAGCCGCGGTCGAGGAGGCGGGAGATTTCGCCGCCGATGAGCACGCCGGGCTGGGCGACGAGCAGGGGTTCGCCCTTAGGGCCGCGGGTGAGATGAGCAGCGACGCGATTCTTCTCAACCAGGAGTTGATTTGCGACGCCGGGTGCTTCGCGGACATCAAACTTATGGGAGCGCAGGTCGCCGATGATCTGGTCGAAGCTGCGCGGTTTGTACTTTTGAATCGGCATGGCGACGACCGCCGGGTCGCTATTGGGACCGCGGCAAGCTACTCTCTAACTGTCGCATAGCGGGGCTTTGCGCGCAACGCGGGTGCGAGGAACACCCTTGGGTACGCGTGAGCGGGCGATTTGATTGAGGGCAGGGATGTTAGCAGGAAAGATTGCTGGTAGAGACTGAGGATAGAGGGGCGGAGTTTTTGGCGATTTCCACGGCGAAGTTAGGGAACTCGATTTTGGAGCGGATCGGCAACACACCGCTGGTGCGGCTGGACCGGATCACGGCGCATCTGCCGGGAATTCAACTGCTGGGCAAGGCGGAGTGGGCAAATCCGGGCGGATCGGTAAAGGACCGCGCTGCTTCGGCGATTGTGGCGGAGGCGCGTTCACGCGGCTTCTTGGGAGCCACGCCTGAAACCAGGGGCCAACATCTGCTGGATGCGACGTCGGGCAACACTGGGATCGCGTACGCGATGCTGGGCGCCGCGATGGGATTTCCGGTGACGCTGTGCATGCCTTCGAATGTCTCGCCGGAGCGAAAGAAGATGCTGGCGGCGTACGGGGCGCGGGTGGTGTGGACGGAGCCAGACCTGGGTTCGGACGGCGCGATCATCAAGGCGCGCGAGTTGGCGGGGGCGGATCCGGCGGCGTACTACTATGCGGACCAATATTCAAACGACGCGAACTGGATGGCGCACTACAACACCACCGGGAAAGAGATCTGGGCGCAGACCGAGGGGCAGATCACGCACTTCGTCGCCGGATTGGGAACCAGCGGCACGTTTGTGGGAACAACGCGGCGGCTGAAGGAGACGGGCGCGAAGATCGAGTGCATTGCGATGCAGCCGGATTCCCCGTTTCACGGGCTGGAGGGGATGAAGCATATGGGCTCGGCGATTGTGCCGGCCATCTACAACCCTTACCTTGCCGATCGCAATGTGGAGATGGAGACCGAGGCGGCGTACGCGATGGCCAAGCGGCTGGCGCGCGAAGAGGGCATTTTGGTAGGAGTGTCGGCAGCAGCGGCGGTGGCTGCTTCGCTGCGCATCGCAGAGGAACAGGCGGCGCTGGGGAAAGAAGCAGTGATTGTTACGATTCTGTGCGACTCGGCCGATAAGTACCTGAGCGAACGGTTCTGGGAGGAGTAAGTTGCTGAAGCTGAGCGAGGCGGTGTACCAGGCTATTCGAAAGCACGGCGAAGAGACCTATCCGCATGAGTGTTGCGGCGTGTTTCTAGGGCATGCGACGGAGAGCGGGAACACGGTAGAGCAGGCGATGCGCGCGGGGAATACGCGCACCGACTCGGCCCACAACCGGTACCAGATCGCGCCGCAGGAGCTGGTCAGATTTCAGCGGGAGGGACGCGAGCAGGGTTTGGACATTGTGGGTTTCTATCACTCGCATCCGGATCATCCGGCGCAGTGGTCACAGACGGATTTCGCAGAGGCGCACTGGCTTGGCTGTTCGTACGTGATTACGGCGGTGGCCAAGGGGAAGGCGCAGCAGACGAATTCGTTTCTGCTGGCGGGCACGACGGAAGAGGATAAGGCGTTTGTGAACGAAGAGATCGTGATTGCGGAGTCGGCGCCGAGCGGGGCCGAACAGAACGCGATGACTGCGGACGAGATTGCAGCGGTGCAAGCTGGTACGGAAGACCAAGGAAGACGAGTCAGCGAAATCCACTCATGACGAAGAACTAATTTCTTGCGAGGAAGACTGGGGAACACGGAAGCATGAAGATTTTCATATCGACTCCATTGCGTGTCTATGCAGAGAAGCAGGACACGGTGACGGTCGCGGCCACCACGGTAAGCGAGGCGCTGGAGCAGTTGACGGCGAAACATCCTGACCTGAAGAAGCACCTGTACACGGGCGAGGGGAAGCTGCGGGCGTTTGTAAATGTGTATCTCAACGATGAAGACATCCGCTATCTTCCGCAGAAGGAAGATACGCCGGTGAAGGAAGCCGACGCCCTGTCGATTATTCCTTCGATTGCCGGTGGTTGTTGTTGATGCGTGCCTGTTGACGGGCTTGCGGACCTGTTTAGCCCGATCCCATTGCATGCCGAGTTCGCAGCCGACTGACGGCACGCGCGCGCTTAAGATAGAGACAAAGGATAAAGACGATGGCGACTCTCACGGATGAGAAGGCAGCGCTTCCTTCGTTGAACAACGAGGAGATGCAGCGATATTCCCGGCACCTGCTGTTGCCGGAGGTAGGCGTAGAGGGCCAGCAGAAGCTCAAGGCGGCCAGGGTGCTGTGCGTGGGCACGGGCGGGTTGGGTTCGCCGCTGGCGTTTTACCTGGCGGCGGCGGGCGTGGGCACACTGGGGCTGGTGGATTTCGACGTGGTGGATGTGAGCAATCTGCAGCGGCAGATCCTGCACAGCACTAAGGACGTGGGGCGGCCCAAGCTCGACTCGGCGGAAGAGAAGCTGAAGGCGCTGAACCCGCTGATGAAGATCGTGAAGTTCGAGACCATGCTGGACAGCTCGAACGCGATGGAGATCTTCCGCGACTTCGATGTGATCGCGGACGGCACAGATAATTTTCCAACGCGGTACCTGGTGAACGACGCGTGCGTGCTGAGCGGCAAGCCGAACGCGTACGGCTCCATCTTCCGCTTCGAGGGCCAGGCAAGCGTATTCGCAACAAGGGAAGGGCCGTGTTATCGCTGCTTATACCCGGAGCCGCCACCGCCAGGGCTGGTGCCGTCGTGCGCGGAGGGCGGGGTGCTGGGGATCTTACCGGGGCTGGTGGGCGTGATCCAGGCTACGGAGGTGATCAAGCTTATTCTCGGCAAGGGAGACCCGTTGATCGGCAGGCTGCTGCTGGTGGATGCGCTGGGGATGAAGTTTCGCGAGCTGAAGTTGCGCAAGAATCCAGAGTGCCCGGTGTGCGGAACCAACCCGACGGTGAAAGAGCTGATCGATTACCAGCAGTTCTGCGGTATCATGCCGCAAACCATGTCTACGATGAACAACGGAATTCCGCAGATGACGCCGGTCGAGTTGAAGCAGAAGCTCGATGCCGGCGATGACATTTTCGTACTGGATGTGCGCGAGCCGCACGAATTTCAAATCGCCCAGATCGGCGGGCACCTGATCCCGCTCGGCGACCTGCAGAAGCGGGTTGGCGAACTGGATCCGAGCAAGGAAGTTGTGGTGCATTGCAAGATGGGCGGCCGCAGTCAAAAGGCAGCCGAGTTCCTGCAGCAGTCCGGATTCAAGAAAGTGCACAACCTGGCTGGAGGCATCGACGCGTGGTCGACGCAGGTGGATCCGAAGGTGCCGAAGTACTGAGTGCGTGCAAGCTTGATCAATACACTGTGAAAACGGCGTGCTTCAAGGGCACGCCGCTTTTCTTTCTTTGCCGGGAGAGAAAGCGGATGGGTATACTCCCCTTGACCTGACCGGGAAGGTATTCGCAGACACGCAGCGCAACCAGGGCAGGCAGGGAGTTTCAAGCACGGTATGGACCTCATTTTGATTCGTGTTGTCTTCGTCCTCATTTTTGCCATTGCCAGTTATTTTCTTCGACCCTTTGGATTGTCGCGTGAGCTTGCGGCGGTTGCAGGCGCAATGGCCGCGGGCGCAGTCATCGTTTTCGAACTGCGGGTGAGGGCGCTGAGCCTGAAGCGGCTGTTCGGTGCGGTGATCGGAAGCGTGCTGGGCATCTTTGGCGCGTTCCTCTTCAGCCTGGTGCTGCACAACAGCGTGCCGTGGAGCAACACACTCAGCCTGGTGCAGATTTTTGTGCTGCTGCTGATGTCGTATGTGGGGCTGGTGGTGGGCACGAGCAAGGGCGACCTGCTGAACCTGGCGGCGTTGGGCGACCTGTTCACCGGCGAGCGCACGGGCAAACGCAGCCTGAAGATTCTGGATACGAGCGCCATTATCGATGGGCGGATCGCGGACATTTCGGATACTGGTTTCCTGGAAGGCACGCTGGTGATTCCGGAGTTTGTGCTGCGCGAGTTGCAGCTGGTCGCGGACTCCTCTGACGGGTCGAAGCGGCAGCGCGGGCGGCGAGGCCTGGACATCTTGCAGCGCATGCAGAACAATCCGCTGCTCGCGATTCAGATTGTAGAGGATGACTTCCCCAACATTCGCGAAGTGGATTTGAAGCTGATCGAGCTGGCTAAGGAAATTGACGCCAAGATTGTTACGAATGATTTCAACCTGAACAAAGTGGCGCATCTGCACAGCGTGGCGGTGCTGAACATCAACGACCTGGCGAATTCGCTGAAGCCGGTAGTGCTGCCGGGCGAGAAGATGCAAATCCTGATCCTGAAAGAGGGTAAGGAGAGCACGCAGGGTGTGGGGTACCTGGACGACGGCACGATGGTGGTGGTGGATCACGCGCGGCGGCTGATCGGGCGGTCGGTGGAGATCACGGTGACGTCGGTGCTGCAGACTGCTTCAGGCAAGATGATCTTTGGCAGGGTGGAAGATGGTGCGCCGCGGCCGGAACCGATTCGGACGGTGGGGAGCGAAGTGCGCGAGATCTCGGGGCACTGATGCGTCGTCGGCGCAGCTTGCCGATGCAGGCGGGCTCTGGTGGTGTGGTTCAGGCTTCTGGGGCGAGTGCGACCGGGGCTTCCGCCAGCGTAGCGAAGTGCAGAATCTGAATCACATCGTGATAGAGGCGAGCGCGCATTTGATAGCGGCCCGGTGCCCGCGTAATGTACCGGACGCGCACGGAGATGCCATCGGCGACGGGACGTAGGTCGACTGCAGCTTCGGCAGAGATATCCTGCACGGGATAGCCGCGCGTGGCCTTCTGCCATTCCTGGGTAGCGATCTTGGCATCTTCGGCGGTGGTCTGCGCCACCGCTTCGCGAATGCGATCGATCTTTTCGTAGGCCTCTTCCCCGGCGGGCACGGTAACGATCAGCTCATCCCAAAGCCATTGCCCAGCGGTCGAGAAGTTGAAGTAGCGGCCCTCGATGGCATAGCTGTTGAGGAAGGTGATGCGGCGTCCGGTGGGATGGCCGACGTCGGCGAAGTCGCCGGTCTCGAGCAGAGCGGTGCGGAAGAGGCTGAGCTCGACCACTTCTCCGCCCACGCCATTGATCTCGACCCAATCGCCAATCCGGATACCGCTCTTGCCCATGAGGACGAACCAGCCGAAGAAGGCAACGATGAAATCCCTAAGCACAACGGTGAGGCCGGCCGTGGCGAGGCCGAGGTAGATAGAGAGTTGATGAGGCGGACCGAAGATCGCGAGCAGGATCAGCATCCATCCGGCGACCTGGACCGACAGCTCGGCGATGAGTCGCATGTGGCGAATGCTTCGCAGGTCACCGGTCTGCTTGCGGAAGGCGTTGCGAATGAGCGAGCCGAGCAGGAGCGTAAGCAGCAGCAGCACGACGGTGAAGGTGAAGACGCGGACGATGCGGTGAACGATGGTGCGCTGCTGGAGGCGCACGGTCTTGTCCCAGTTTTCGTAGGCCATGCCGACGAGTTGCAGGTCGTGGATGCGGGAGTTGAGCTCCTTGAGGGTTTCGCGTTGCTGGGTGAGCAGATGGAGGCCGGCGAGGGTTTCGGGCTGCCCGGCGGCGGACGGCGCGGATTGCGAAGTACCGGCAGTAGGCGCAGTTGGCGTGGCTGTGGCGGACGAGCGGGGCTCGGATCTGGCTTCCAGTGCGTCGTGTTCGCGGGTCAGCTTTTCGGCGAGGGCATACGTCTCAGCGCGGGCACGCAGCAGGTCTCGATGACGGGAGCGAAGAGAGGCGAGGGCGCGCAACTTGCCGGGGAGATTGCGCAGTTGGTCGGGCGATTCCAGGGCGGCGGTGGCGGAGCGTTCGGGAATAGCGTCGGCCTGCTTTTGAATGGCTTCGTGTTCATCGAGGGCCTGCTGAATGCGGGCGCGGCGATCGCCGTCGACCCGGACGAGGTCCTGGTGGAGGTCGTCGAGAGCGTCGATGTCGAGGTCGAGTTGCGCCTGGGCCAGCGCGATCTGCTGATCGATGTCTCCGGAATCGGCGGCTTTCGCACTGGCAGCAGTGAGCGCCGCGATCTGCTGCTGTTCGGTCTTGACGCGCTGGGTCAGCCGTTCGATGCGCTGCTGATAGCCCAGAGCGGTGCCGGTCAGCGGCGGCGCGTTCTCAGTTGCATCGCGAAGCGCAGAGGCGAAGGCCCGGTCCACTTCATGATCAGCGGAGTGCAGGGCCTGTTCGGCATACTGCCGCTCCTGTTCGGTAGCGGCCTGCGAGGCGAGAGCGCGCGCAGTTTGGAGGGGCGATTGATCGACGAGTCCGGAGGTATTAGGCAGGGACGGCGGTGCGTTGTATTCGAGGGTCGGGTCGCCACCCTGGGTGAGGACGCCGGCAGCTATCAATGCGACGAGAATGGCGCTGAGCGCCGCCATGAGAAAGCGGCGGCCGAATTCGAGGGAAGAAAGTTTGTTAAGCACGATGTTTCCTCTGACATTACCGGAAACGGTGCGCGGGCGGTGTCGCGAAATGCGTCGGAGGCGGCGAGGAACGGAATCTTTGGTGTAGTGAGATTCATCGAAATAGGAATTCCAATGGTGGAGGCTGAACACGATGGCGGCTTTTTGTGCATGCTGTGGAGCAGAGATCAAGTTGAAGGCTGAGGCATGTGCGGTCTGCGGCACGCCGTTTCACGGGATGATTGCCGCCGAACCTGCAGTTCCGCTGGATGCGCGCGCGGGGGCAGAGAAGGCACAGGACGGCCGGGAGTTGCCGCGCGGCGGATCGTGCAAGGCGTGCTAGGTGCGGGGCGTATCGCGTCAGCTCAATGCGCTGCGCAATGCGGCCCTTGCAGGTATTACTGAAGTCTTACAGCGGAGGAGTCGCTCCGGTTGTGACGAGACGTTAGGCTGGTGGAGAGGATGAAATTGATGGCTACCAGCACTGCAGATACGTCGAAGACACAGAGTATCCCGACAGCCGAGCCCCTGGTTCAGGGCAAATCGACCGAGTTCAACTGGGTGTTCTTCGTCGTGATTGCGGCATTCCACATTGGCGCGATCGCCTCACTGTTCTATTTCCGCTGGTCGTCGGTGGCGGTGTTCCTGGTGCTGTGGCTGCTGGGACAGAACGTGGGGATCGCGATGAGCTACCACCGTCAACTGACGCATCGCGGTTACGTAACCCCGCGCTGGCTGGAGTACGCGATGGCGGTGTGCGGAACGATGGCGCTGCAGGGCAGTCCGACGTACTGGGTTGCGGTGCATCGCATGCATCACCAGTACACGGATAAGCCGGGCGATCCGCATTCGCCGCGCGATGGCGCCTGGTGGTCGCACATGGGCTGGATTCTGTATGGATCGCTGCACAATGAAACCACGATGCTCTCGCGCTATGCGCCAGATCTGCAAAAGAACCGGTTTTACCAGTGGCTGGCAGTGTGGCATTGGCTGCCTGTAACGTTGGTCGGCGTGGGTTTACTGGCAGCGGGAACTGCGATCGGCGGATGGCGACTGGGGCTCTCGTGGGTACTGTGGGGCATCTTCCTGCGGGTAACGGTCGGCCTCCATGTGACGTGGCTGGTCAATTCAGCGACGCATATGTGGGGTTCGCGGCGGTTTGAAATTCGCGACGACTCGACCAATAACTGGTGGGTGGCGCTGCTGACGGGTGGCGAAGGCTGGCACAACAATCATCACGCGCACCCGGTGTCGGCGAGTCACGGCATGGCCTGGTACGAAGTGGACATCAACTACTGGGGCATCAAGCTGCTGGAGATTTGCGGACTGGCGAAAAATGTTAAGGTCATGCGGCCGGGCGCTTCGGTGGCGAAGTAATGGAACGGCTTCGGCATGGATCCGCCATTCGATGAAACTGCACGCTGAAGTCTGAGGGAAGCGCGGAACTTATATTTGAAACTGTGACTTATTTGTGAAGCCCTGAGCCTGACTGGTTCAGGGCTTTTTGCATTCCGAGCCCGGGCATTTGGAGTCGATGACCATGGCCAGGATCGCGTCGTAGCCCAGGGCATCGACTGAGGCGTTGGGATCCTTGTCGATGTCGACCTTATGCACGACGACCATATCGGCTTGTGGCAGCACGGTGAGAAATTGGCCGCCGGTGCCCATTCCACTGTAAGCGCCCTGCAGCGGACCGTTGTAGATGTTGCCGGGAAAGACAGGCGCGTCCCAGACCCACCACAAGACGCCGTAGCCCCAGCGATCGGGACGTCCGCGCACACGCATGCCGGTGGGGTTGATTTCGTCGAACGGCGTGACCAAGGTGGTGGTGTAGCGAACCCAGTCGGCGGGAATAACCTGCTTGCCATTCCAATTGCCGGAGCGGGCCATGAGCAGTCCAAGGCGGGCCAGATCGCGGGTGGAGAGATACATCGCGTATTCGGGATGAACGGAGGCGGGAGTGAAGTTTTTCTTCTGCTGGGCGCGATGGAAGTCCTGCATGCCGAGGGGGCGGGCGAGGTCGGACTCGAGCGCGTCGAAGATGTCTTTGCCGGTCTGCTTTTCAAAGGCGGTGCCGGCGGCGTTGAAGTCCCAATTGTTGTATTCGAAATGAGTGCCGGGGTATTCGCTGCCGCGTTTGGGGGCGAGTTGATCGAGTTCTGCATTGCCAGAGGGCAGATAGATTCCGGAGCGCGCGGTCATGAGCATATCGAGGGTGGCGTGCTCCTCGATGGGCAGGAAGGGCTGCTTGTCGTCGAGGCCGAGTTGCTTGACCGTCTTGGCGCCATCGGCTTTGCCGTTGAAGAAATAGTTGCCGTAGAGCATGGAGAGCACGCTCTTGCGAACGGATGCGATCTTGCTCGAGAGCGAGAGGTCGCCGTATTCAAAGATGACTTTTCCGTGAACGACCACCATCATGGCGGTGGTCGGCTGGGTCTTGAGCCAGGTGCGCAGGGCTTCGAGACGAGCGCTGGAGTAACCGAGCGACTCGGGTTGGGCCCGTTCCCATTCCGCTTGAGGAACACGGTTCCAGTCAGTGACCGATGGGGCCGAAGTTGGGGCCTGGGCAAGGGCAGCGGCACCGGCCAGCAAGAGCAGCGAGAGCCAGCAGAGGGCGTGGCGCGGTTGGGAGTGAGCAGGGCGGCAAATGGCTGGCCGCGCGTTGAGCGGGCGATGCAAGGGGCTGAATCGCATGGCAGCGATGATACCGCAGGAGCATAAGGCGTCGAAGCCACTACACTGATTCCGATGAGGCCGCGGGCTGCATCTCACGGTGTGCCCGGCGGTCGTACCTCACTTTGAGAAGCTGGGGCTGAGGCGAAGATGCGCAGATTCTGGATGACTACTGGATGGGCCGGTGTGGTGCTGGCGGTGTGCCTGGGCGTACCGGGGGTTTCGCAAGGGCAAGCCGCGGAAGAAACTGTAACCGTCGATGCGACGTTACCGGGAACACCGTTTCCGCACTTCTGGGAGCAGATGTTCGGATCGGGCCGGGCAGAGCTGGCGATGCGCGAGAGCTACCGCAAGGACATGCGCGCAACCAAGGAGATCACCGGCTTCGAGTATGTGCGCTTTCACGCGATCTTTCACGATGAGCTGGGCGTGTATGACGAGGACGCGCAGGGTCATCCCGTGTACAACTTCTCGTATGTCGACCAGATCTATGACGGGCTGCTTGAGAATGGAGTCAAGCCGTATGTAGAGATCAGCTTCACTCCGCGCAAGATGGCGACGCGGCTGGATCTGCATGCGTTCTGGTACAAGCAGGTGGTGGCACCGCCGGAGTACGCGAAGTGGGATGGGCTGATCACTGCATTTGCGAAACATCTGATCGAGAGATATGGGATAGACGAAGTTTCGAAGTGGTACTTCGAGGTGTGGAACGAGCCGAACATCGATTTCTGGACCGGGCGCCCAGCACAGGAGACATACTTCGAGTTATACGATCACACGGCGAATGCGCTGAAGGCAGTCGACCAGAAGATACGCGTCGGCGGACCGGCGACGGCGCAGGCAGCGTGGGTCGATGCGATGATCGCGCACGCGACGGAGAAGCATGTCCCGCTGGATTTTGTTTCGACGCACGTGTATGGCAACGACACGTCTAAGGATGTGTTCGGCGACAACCGGCCGGTGGCGCCGCACCAGATGGTGTGCGCGGCAGTGGACAAGGTTCATAAGCAGATCAAGGCCTCGGCGCGGCCGGAGCTCCCCCTGTTCTGGAGCGAGTTTAACGCGACGTACATGAATGAGACGGAGCTGACGGACTCGATCTACATGGGACCGTGGATGGCGAACACGATCCGGCAGTGCGACGGGTTGGTGACCATGATGTCGTACTGGACGTTTTCGGATGTGTTCGAAGAGCAGGGACCGGTGAAGCAGCCTTTCTACGGCGGATATGGGTTGATTGCGGCGGGTGGAATTCCGAAGCCGGCCTTCAATGTGTTCGCGCTGCTGCACGGACTGGGAGAGACACGCATCGTGGTGCCGCAAGACGATGTGCTGGTGACCAGGCGCAAAGATGGAAGCCTGGTGATCGCGGCGTGGAACCTGGTCGAGCCGAAGACGGAGGGGAAAGAAAAGACGATTCGCATCGAGATGCGCGGGGCGAAGCCGGGAGCCCATGCGCGAGTGCGACGCGTGGATGAGCAGCACGGGAATACGATGGGCGCGTATGAGCGCATGGGGCGGCCGCGCTATCCCACGCAAAGCCAGATTCGCCAATTGCAGGCAGCGGCGAAGCCAGGAGCGGCGGAGGAGTTACCACTTACGGGCCGGGTGTTGACACTCAAGGTGCCGCCGAGCGGGCTGGCGGTGGTGGAGATTCGGTGAACGTCGCGGGGGGGAAATCGGATCCTGTTTGAGGCACCATAGGGTTCAATATCAAGATCACGGCGATGTCGAAAATATGGGCCGATCCGGTATGATTTTGCAGAGTCGGGTACTGTTCGAGGCTCCCCCTGTAGAGCACTTCACTACTTAGGTTTGTGAGGACCTTCTTATGGCGACCCACCCGTTATTTCGGGAGTCGAAGAGTTCGTCTGCAACGAAGTTCTGGATTCCCGGGCTGTTTGTACTGACCTTGGCCACGTTGTGGGTGACGGGCGCGCTAGGCCGTTCGTTTGTGTCGACCTACCTGCCGCACGGATTCTGTTTTCTATGGAATCGCACCCTACTCTGGACGCACCTGATTTCGGATGTGGTGATTGCCCTCTCGTACCTGGCGATCTCAACTACTTTGATCGTGCTGGTGTTGAAGGCGCGTGGAGAGATTCCATTCAGCTGGATGTTTCTGGCGTTTGGCGCTTTTATCGTGGCCTGCGGCGCGACCCACCTGATGGAAGTGATCACGCTGTGGAAGCCGATCTACTGGCTCTCGGCAAACGTGAAAGTGGTGACGGCGATTGCGTCGTTGAGCACGGCGGTGGCGTTGCCTGCGCTCATGCCTTCCATCCTTGGGGTGTTGCATTCGGCACGGCTCTCCGAGGGTCGGCGAATGGAACTCGAGGCGGCGCAAGCCGTGTTACAGGGCGAGGTGGAGACGCGGGGCCAGACGCTCGAAAAGCTGGCCTACGATATCGCGGCACGTAATCGCGAACTGGAAGATAGCCGGCTGCGTCTGCTGATCACGCTGAGAAGTATCGGCGATGCGGTGATTGCCACCAATGCCGAGGGCAACATCACATTTATGAATGGCGTTGCCGAGCAGTTGACCGGCTGGAATCTGCACGAAGCAGAGGGACTGCAGTTAACCGAAGTCTTCCACATCGTGAACGAGGAGACGCACGCGCCGGTCGAGAATCCTGTGACCAAGGTGCGACGGTCATTGCAGGTAGTGGGCTTGGCGAACCATACGCTGCTGATTCGTCGGGATGGGCAGGAGATTCACATTGACGACAGTGGATCGCCCATCCTGGACACGGATGGAAAGCTTACGGGAATCATTCTGATCTTTCGGGACATTTCCGAAAAGCGGCGAGCGGAAGAAGCACGCATGCTGCTGGCGTCGATCGTCGATTCGTCAGAGGATGCGATTGTCTCGCGTGATCTCAAGGGCGCAATTACCAGTTGGAATCGCGGCGCGACGAATCTTTATGGCTATTCGGCGCACGAGGTGATCGGCAAGCAGATGGAGCTCGGGCCGGACCAGGAAGATGGATCGGGACCGGCGAATGGGACCGCGGTAATGGGACAGCGATTGCAGCACATGGAAAGTCGGCGCACGACCAAGGATGGTCGGGCGATCGATGTATCACTGACGATTTCACCCGTGTATAACGCGGCGGGAGAACTGGTAGGCACGGCCACGATCGGGCGCGACGTGACCTTGCAGAAGCAGACGGAAGAAGCATTGCGCACGTCAGAGAAGCTGGCGGCGACGGGCAGGCTGGCGGCGGCGATCTCGCACGAGATCAACAATCCGCTCGAAGCCGTGATGAACCTGATCTACCTCATCGATGCGGAGAGCCAGTCCTTCCCGGAACTGAACGCGTACGCGGCGAAGGCACAGGAAGAGCTACGGCGGGTGGCTCACATTACACGGCAGACGCTCGCGTTTTACCGCGAGACTTCGAAGCCGCACGAAGTGGATCTGCATGAAGTGGCGAGCGGAATTCTGGACATCTACCAGCGTGAGATCCAAGGGAGATCGCTCACGGCGCATCTGAACCTTGCGCCGGGCTCGAAGGTGGAAGGATTTCCAGGCGAGTTGCGGCAGGTATTTTCGAACCTGATTCGCAATGCCATTGAAGCGGTTCCGGACGGGGGCGAACTCTGGATTGAGGGCAGCCAGGACGGCGACGGTTTCCTGTGCGTGTCCGTAGTGGACTCAGGACCGGGCATTCCGCAGGAATCTCAGCGCAGGATCTTCGACCCGTTCTATACAACCAAGGGAGCGAATGGCACAGGCCTGGGACTGTGGGTGAGCCTGGGGATTGTGCAGAAGCATGGGGGCAGACTGGCGGTGGTGAGCCCTGTGCCGGGTCAGGCACGCGGAGCACAATTCACGGTAAGGATTCCCACGCGATTCCAGAACCACAACCAAGCGTGATGGCGAAAGGCTTCCAGCGGATGCGGGCAGCATGACGTCGCTGCCGTTAGCGCAGTTTGACGCGGTGGTGATCGGGGCCGGAGCCGCCGGCCTGATGTGCGCCATGGAGGCGGGCAAGCGCGGACTGCGGGTTGCGCTGCTGGATCACGCCGACCGGGCAGGCAAAAAGATTCTGATCTCGGGTGGCGGCCGGTGCAACTTCACCAACGTGCACACGCGGCCTGAAAATTTCCTTTCCGGCAACCCACACTTTGCGAAGTCAGCACTGGCGAGGTACACACCCGCGGACTTTATCGCGCTGGTCGAGAAGCACCACATCGCATACCACGAGAAGACGCTGGGGCAGCTCTTCTGCGACGGATCAGCACAGCAGATCGTGACCATGTTACTGGCCGAGTGCGCCGAGGCAGGGGTGGAGCTGTTCTTGAACACGGCGGTACGCGCGGTGGAGCACGCGGATGGGTTCACGCTGCGAACGGAGCAGCAGGTATTTCGTGCGCCGCGTGTGGTGATTGCGACCGGCGGGCTGTCGATACCGAAGATGGGTGCGAGTGGATTCGGCTACGAGGTTGCGCGGCAGTTCGGGATCGCGATTCGAGAGTGCAGGCCGGCGTTGGTGCCGCTGGTGTTGAGCGCGGCGGACTGCAAACGGATCTGCGATTTGAGCGGTGTGTCGGCCAAGGTAACGGCTGCGGTGGGCAAGCGGCAATTTCGGGAAAAGCTGCTGATCACGCATCGCGGATTGAGCGGGCCGGCGGTTCTGCAGATCTCGTCGTATTGGCAGGGTGAGCGGGTGTTGATCGATTGGGCGCCGGAGCAGCGAGTGTTCGCCCAGATGCTGGCGTCGCCTGCGGGGCGGGATCGAGCGGCGGTTAAGTTGGCTCTGCGCAATCGGCTCTCGGCCCGACTGGGCGATCGGCTGGTGGAGATGGCGGAACCGGGATCGTGGAGCAATCGCGCGCTGGAGGAACTCGAAGACCGGCTGCATCGGTGGGAGTTTTTGCCGGTGGGCACCGAGGGGTACGAGAAGGCGGAGGTCACGGCCGGGGGTGTGGACACAAAGGAACTCTCGGCGAAGACGATGGAGTGCGCGCGTGTGCCGGGCTTGTACTTCATCGGCGAGGTCGTGGATGTGACCGGGCACCTGGGCGGCTTCAATTTCCAGTGGGCGTGGGCTTCGGGAGCGGCGGCGGGACGGGCGCTTTGAGCTGAACCTGCGGGGGAAACATCCTGGTTACACAGGCGTGTTCCGTGCTGCGAGTTTGGCATGGATAACAAATTTCCGCACAGGATTGTGCTCTGTTACAAATCGGGCCAATCGACGCCGCTCTCGACGCATGTGAGGGTTACGGCGACACATTGAGGACAACCAGGGCAGTCGCACCGGCGCATCTCATCAGCCAGGAGAGGTGCGATATGGAGCGGCGGCATTTTCTAACAGGATTGACAGCGGCGGGTTTGGCGACTCCCCTGGCGAAGGCATGGCCCACCGGGCAAGAGGCAACCACGACAGCCGAAGCGACGAATCTGCCGCGAGCTCAATCGGCCGGCGTGATGAAGGGCGACATGCTCTACCGGCAGTTAGGCAAGACAGGCGAACAGGTTTCGGCGATCGGTTTGGGCGGCTCGCACGTGGCGAAGCCGGGGATCGATGAGGCCACGACGATCAAGCTGATTCAATCGGCGCTCGATCGCGGTTTGAACTTCATGGACAACTCGTGGGACTACAACGAAGGCCAGAGCGAGATGCGCATGGGGAAGGCGTTGTCGCAGGGCGGCTATCGGCAAAAGGCCTTCCTGATGACCAAGATCGATGGGCGTACGAAGGAAGTGGCCACGCGGCAGATCGAAGATTCGCTGGAGCGGTTGAAGACCGATCACATCGACCTGCTGCAGCATCACGAGGTGCTGCGTTTTGATGATCCGGATCGCATCTTCGCCAACGGCGGAGCGATGGAGGCAGTGCTGGCGGCCAAGCAGGCCGGCAAGATTCGCTACATAGGGTTCACCGGACACAAGGATCCGCACGTGCACCTGTACATGCTGGAGGTGGCAGCCAAGCACGGCTTCCATTTCGACACAGCGCAGATGCCGCTGAACGTGATGGACGCGCACTTCAGGAGCTTCGCGCAACTGGTGGTGCCCAAGCTGGTGGAGCAGCAGGTTGGCGTGCTGGGAATGAAGCCGATGGGCGGCGGGGACGGAATCATTCTCAAGAGCAACACGGCAAGCGCGATCGAGTGTCTGCACTACGCGTTGAATCTTCCGACTTCAGTGGTGATCACGGGGATCGACAAGCCGGAGCGGCTTGACCAGGTGTTTGAAGCGGTAAAGAGCTTCAAGCTGATGGAGCCGCAGCAGGTGGCCGCGCTGATCGCGAAGACGGAGGAGGTAGCGAAGACGGGGCAGTATGAGCTCTTCAAGACCACTTCGCACTTCGACACGACAGCGAAACATCCGGACTGGCTGGGTGGCGATACGCCGAACGTACAAAAGCTGGCTCCACAAAACGCGGGATAGCCGCGGAGGAGCGGCTCAGGCCAGCGACTTTCTCATTCTCACGAATTCGGAGGGGAGGGTAATCGACTCGACGTGGACCGGTTCCCTCCCCAATTCGCGATAGCCTGCGCGGCGGTAGAGTGGCAGCAATTCAGGACGCAGGCTGAGGACAAGAATTTCAGCGGCAAGGCAGCCTGCCTCGCGCAGAAGAGCTTCGCCGGCGGTCATCAGGGCACTGCCGATACCCTGCCCCTGCGACTCTGGTTCGACGGCGAGGAGGCCGAGGTAGCCGTAGTCGCCGCGAAGTTCGTAGAACATGCAGCCTTGGGCGACGCCATCCACTTCGGCGATCAGAAAGGCGCCGCGGCCGGCGAGATCTTCGAATTCGGGTGTGTCGATGCGGTCGCCTCCCGCCTTGAAGGTGCGTTCAACGATGAATGCGCGGTTAATCAGGGCAATGAGCTGGGGGTAGTCGCCTGGGGTGGCTGTACGGAAGGAGCGGGGTGCCATTAGGCCATTGTAAATAGCGGCTGAAGGCATCGAAGCAGGGTCTGGCGCGGAGAGGTTGCACGAATGGACAGCACGCCCGGTAGAATCGAGATTGGGCCTGAGATTGAGATCAGGAGCCAGACGAGACCCTGCACACTATGAGCACACCCTTGCAAAGTGTTTTGACCGACGCCATTGGAGTCGCCGCACGTGATGCGGGACTGGTGGTACTTTCCGCCGACGCGGGCAGCGATTACAACGGCAAGCCGACGGCGAGTTTTCGCCTCGCACTGAGCCCGGACGCACCGCCGGTGAAGACGCTGCAGCTTGAGCTGAGCGATGCCTTCGACTTTCACAAGGCCGACCTGATGCCGGCCATGACCTCGCACCTTCGAGAGGCGGCCAAGCGGCTGAAGAATCCGCGGCCGGATGCGTATGTGACACTGGCCGGGCTACCGCTGAGCTTCAACGAGTTCAAGTGGCCGTTTCACCGTTCGACGTCGGGTTCCGACACCTACATCGTGCACGGAGTGGCCCACCTGGAAGATGGCGGACCGGCGGTGCTGCATGCCAAGCTATCTGCAAGCATGACGGTTACATTTGCGGAGATCGTCCCGGCTCCGGAGCAGCCGTACGCGGAGACGTTCATCTACAACGCGGTGCGGAAGACGCTCGACCAGGGACAGTTGGAGTTGCTGAAGAGCGGCAACCGGCAGCCGGTTCCAGTGACGACGCGGTATTACAGCCGCTGGCAGAAGAAGTTCTTTTTCGCCGATACCACGCCGGAGACGCGGGCAGAGTTCCTCGCACTGAAGGTCTACTGGCTATCGGGTGTGCTGGGCGGAAGCGAGCCGGTGTGGATTGCGGATCCGCGCGATGCCCAGTATCTGAACACGACGGCAGAAGAGTTGGTGCAGATGGCGGGCGAGGTGGGGAAGCAAGGGCTGCTGACGCTCAAGGACGACTATGCCGCGGCCACTTCCAAACTGATGGAGCGGGCAGAGGAGTACAAGAGTAAGCTGCAGGCCGCGCTGGCCACGACAAAGCCAACCTTCAACGAAGAGATGCGGGCCGGCCACACGAATATGTAGACGACCGAGACAAAAAAAGCCAGGCAGCAGGATGGGTTGATCCTGCTGGCCTGGCTTTTTCTATCTAGCAGAGAACGAAATGGTGGTGGCTCCGAGGGCCTTACCACACTTGCCGCAGAAATTGACGGTGGTCGGATTGGAGTGGCCGCAGCCAGCGCAGATCACTTGAGGCGACGCAGCGAGTGCCGAATCGGCCGGGCCAAAGACGCCGAGCTGGGTCGCGATCGCGATGGCCTGTTCCTGATTGAAACGGCGCACGCGTTCGGGCATGAAGAAGGCTTCGATGAGCCCGGCGATGGCGGAGAAGCCGGTAACGCTCAGGACGCAATAGAAGATGCCGAGGCCGATGCGGCGCAGGTAGAAATGATGGGCGCCGAAGACGCCGAGAAAGACAGCCAGCAGAACTCCGACGACTTCGTCTTTCTGCACCAGAGAGAACTGCGTGTAAAAGGCAGCGCGTTGCTGATCGTTCATGCTGTCTGGATACATGGGCTGAAACGCGGCCATGGTCTTGCTCCCATTCCAACAGAAGTGCGTTATTAGGATACGCAGGTCAGGGGCGGGCGGTTCCCTGCCGGGGTTGGAAGTCGTGTAGGTGAGGGCGGGACAGGGCCGGACGGGTCTGGTGACATCTTTCCGGCCCTGCGTGCGCTGCATTGAGGAAGGGGACCGCAGTCACGGTCGAGTGCAGCAGGTTTGAGACTTTTGGTCGCGCGTCGACACAGGCTGATTTGCGCGCGGGAAAATCAGGGCAACAATGGGGCCCAATTCTGGGGGCGCGCTTGCGCTCCTGAGTTGTTGCAATGGTGGAGTGCGGCTGCGTGTGCCTGGGGCGTGCGGAAGATCCACGTGGCCGAGAGAAGCAGCAATATGAGGAGCGCGATGCGACAGACCGTGATCATGACGAACTCCTGAAGCACGTGCAGCGATCCCGGGTGGGCGCGCGATCTGATTTCCGAAGCGCGCCGAACTCAGATTCTTACAAGGAAGACGATAGCGCCGGAGCGGGGCGCAGTTGTCACACGGTTATCCACGACTTGTAAGAAGGTTGTCAGAGTTTCGGCGCACGGGCGTAGGCTGAGCGGGAGACTTCGAGGGAGAACGTGGAATTCATTACGAGCGCGATCATTGGATTCTTTTTTGGATTTGGGCTGGGGGCGGGGTGTTCGCTGGCGGTGATGTATTCGATTTACAACGGCGGGTACCGCAAGGCGCTGGAAGATTCGCTACGGGAGGAAAAGTCGGAGCGCTACACACGCTTGTATGCCAAGGCACGGCTGCGGATAGAGAACGAAGGTTTGCGGTGACGGCTTTGCGACGCATTGTCTTGGTGAGTTTTCGGGCGCGCTCATCCGGGCTAGACACCGATGATTTCGCCCTCGGCATTGACGTCAATCTCAGCGGCGCGCGAATGGCGAGGCAGGCCGGGCATGAGCATCATGTTCCCGGCGATGAGCACGATGAAGCCGGCGCCCGCTGAGAGCGATGCATCAGTGATCTGCAGGGTCCAGCCTGTGGGTGCGCCGAGCAGACGGGGATTGTCGGAGAGCGAGTACTGCGTCTTGGCGATGCAGATGGCGAGATTGCCGAATCCCCAGGCCGTGAACTGCTGGAGCTTGCGGCGGGCTTCGTCGGTAAAGTTTACGCGCTCCGCACCGTAGATCTCGACGGCCACCTTTTCGGCCTTCTGTTCCAGCGACTCGTCCAGGGAATACACCGACTCTGCCGCCGAGCCCGTTTGGGCGGCCAAGGTTTCGATCACGCGCCGACCCAGGTCGAGGGCACCCTCTCCCCCGCGAGTGAATGATTCGGCCACCGCGCTGGGGAGTCCCTGAGCTTCGCACCAGGCGGAGATGTGGGCGAGTTCGGCATCGGTATCGCCGGGGAAACGGTTGAGGGCAACGACAATCGGCAGTCGAAATCGCCGCAGGATCCCGATGTGGTGGGCGAGGTTGGAGAAGCCGCGGTGGAGGTCGCCTTCGCCCTGGGCACGCAAGCTCTGCACGGTAGTGACCAGCACCGCGACGGAAGGACGCAGGTCAGAGGACTGCATCACGATGTCGAGGTACTTCTCCGCGCCCAGATCGGCGGCGAAGCCAGCCTCGTTCACGACCAGGTCGGCGAGTTGGAGGGCCATGCGCTGCGAGATCACACTGCTGGTGCCATGGGCGATGTTGCCAAAGGGTCCGGCGTGCACGAGGGCCGGCGTTCCTTCGGTGGTCTGCACCAGGTTGGGACGTAGGGCGTCGTTGAGCAGCGCCATCATCGCGCCGACTGCGTCGAGATCCGCAGCGCGAACGGGGCGGCCGTCACGGGTCGTGGCAACAACGATGTTGCTGAGGCGCCGGCGCAGATCTTCGCGGTCCGCGGCGAGCGCAAGGATGGCCATGACTTCAGAAGCGGCGGTGATGACGAAGCCCGTATGGCGATCGGCGCCCGGCTTCTTGCCGCCGACGCTGACCACGATATTGCGGAGCGCGCGGTCATTCATGTCGAGAGTGCGCGGCCAGAAGATGCGGTCTGGATCGATGTCGAGCGCGTTGCCGTGAAAGAGATGAGTGTCGAGCAGAGCGGCGAGCAGGTTGTGGGCCGAGGTGATGGCGTGGAAGTCGCCGTGGAAGTGGAGATTGATGCGGGCGCTGGGTTCGACCTGCGAAGCGCCACCGCCCGTGGCTCCGCCTTTCATGCCGAAGACGGGGCCGAGCGACGGTTCACGGGAGGTGATGAGCGCGCGGTGACCGAGACGTTCGAGGGCCTGCACCAGCCCGATCGCAGTGACGGTCTTGCCTTCGCCGGAGACGGTCGGCGTGGTGGCGGTGACGAGGATGAGCTTGCCGCGGCGGGGAAACTCAGGATCCGTGAGAAGGTCGAGGCTCAGCTTGGCGCCGTGTGGGCCGAGGACTTCCACGTAGTTCTCGGGGATTTCTAATTTGGCGGCGATGTCACGAATGGGCAGAAGCGTAGTGCTCATGAAGGCAGGCTCGATCTCGAATGGCGTTGGTTCGATTCTACGGCGGTGAGTGGCGAGCCTGGTGGAGAGTCGGGACGAGATACGGATTCGCGTTCCCGATTTGCGACCGAGTCAAATTGGGGGATGAAGAGAAGAGGGCGAAGACGCGCTCGCAATCCTGGTAGAGCCGCGAGATGCGGCAGATCCCACGGCTGCTACCTGAGCACGGGAAGAGCGAGCGGCTAGACGGAGTTCTGGTAAGCACGGAAGGCGCGAGTGGCCAGCGCAGCACCGAAGATGGCGAAGGCGATGAGGAAGACGACGCGCAGCAGCACGAACGACCAATCTGTGTTTACACCGAGCGCGGCACGCGCGGCCTCGACGCTCCAGTTCACCGGATTGAAGCTGCCTACCTGGCGAATCCAGTTGGGCATGACATTCTTCGACATGAAGACGGGCGAGAGAAAGGTAAGCGGGAGAAGAAGAAAGTTGGACGCGCCGATGACGGACTCTTCTTTGCGGACGACGAGGGCGAGGGCGTTGGAGAGAGCGGCGATGGGCATGGAGAGCAGCACCGCGCATACCAGCAGAACGAGAATACCCGCGATGCCGCCCTCGAAGCGGGCGCCCATAATGAACCCGAGCACCAGCAGAATGATGGTCTGGATCGTATTCACCACGGCCATGGAGATGAGGCGGCCGCCGATGAGCGCGACGCGGCTGACGGGCGAGACGAGGAAGCGATCGAGGGTGCCGCGATCGATGTCGCCGATCATGCCCATGCCTTGCCAGCCGGCCGAGAAGAGTGCAGTCATGATGACCACGCCGGGAGTAAGAAAGCTGATGTACGAGCTCGCATCAAAGCCGGGCAGTTCGACGACCCGCTTGAAGAGCTGGCCGTAGAGCAGCAGCCACATGATGGGCTGCACCAGGGTAAAGGCGATGTACCAGGGCTGGCGAAGCAGCCCGCGAATCTGGCGTTCGGCCATCCAGAGGCAATGACGCAGCGTTCTCAACGGGAACCTCCTTTCGCTTTGCTTGCCTGGGCTTCTGCTTGTTGCTCGGCCTGGCTGAAGCTGCGGCCGGTGTGGCGCAGGTAGACGTCGTCGAGCGAAGGCCGGCTGACGCGGACGGAGACCACGCGCAGTGCCTGCGACTCGAGAGCGGCGAGCATGGTGGGAACGGCGGTCGCGCCTTGTTGCGCGCGGGCGCGGATGGAGGCGCCGGTCACGGCGACTTCGCTGATGCCTTCGAGCTGCGAAAGAATGCCCTGAATGCGCGGCTCGGCTGCCGGTTCGGTGAGATCGATGTGAACAGCGTCGCCGAAGAGTTCGCCCTTGAGCTGTTCGGGCGCCCCCTCGACGACGACGCGCCCGCGATCGACGATGGCCACGCGGCGCGCCAGGCGGTCGGCCTCTTCGAGGTAATGCGTGGTCAGCAGAACGGTGAGACCTTCGGCGGCGAGGTGCGAGACTTCGTCCCACATTTCGGCTCGCGCTTCGGGATCGAGTCCGGTGGTTGGTTCATCGAGAAAGAGCACGTGCGGACGATGGATGAGTCCCATGGCGATGTCGAGCTTGCGCTGCATGCCGCCGGAGTAGGTGCGGACGAGGCGATCCGCGGCCGTGGCCAAGTTGAAGCGTTCGAGCAATTCGTCGGCGCGGGATTTGAGCGGCGCTCCGGAGAGGCCGTAGATCTTCCCTTGAAGGATGAGGTTTTCGCGCCCGGTGGCCTCGATGTCGGTTCCCGACTTTTGCGCGACACTGCCGATGGCGAAGCGGACGCGCGCGGGGTCGCGAATGACATCGATGCCGGAAACGGTGGCAGAGCCTGAGTCCGGACGAGAGAGCGTGTTGAGAATTTTAACGGTGGTGGACTTGCCTGCTCCGTTGGGCCCGAGCAGCGCGAAGATGATGCCGGACTCGACCGAGAAGCTGAGGCCGTCGAGTGCGCGGACTTTATTCGGATAGGTCTTGACCAGGTCCTGCGCCTGGATGGCGAAGCCTGCGGACGCGGCGTTGGGGGTAACGGCGCCGGAGAGATTGACGGCAGTGTTCATAGCTGAATGAATACGTCTCCCGGCGGGTTATGGTTCCAGGCGACTGCATCAGGACCGCAAAACAGAGGCGGCCCAGCGAGGTCGAACTATTTTCCCACAGCGTGTTCGATCGAGGCGATAAATTCACGACCGTGGCCGCGCGTAACTTCCCGGGAAGTTGTAGACGGAGCGGACGCAAGCAACATTGTTGCTGGCGGCGGGGAGGCGTATGGTCCGAATTAAACATCCAAGCCAACCAGTAAGTGGAGATCTCCCAATGCAAGCTCTTTGTATCCCTGCGCACGAAGACACTGATGTGGAATGCAAGATTTGCGGAGCGCGCTTTACGTTGGCGTGGAGTCACAAGGCGGATGCGGAGAAACCCAACTCCATCGAGATGGTTATGAACGAGCTGGCGCAGCAACATATGCACCACCGCGGGCCTTCGGCACACTCCAACAGGCCGTTCACCGTGCCGGCATGGTCGGGGCCGGCGAATGTATCGGGTGCGGCATTGCTAGGATTTTTAGCAGCTCGGTACTAACGAGCCGTACTAGCGATCTGGGAGTTCGGGCCGGAGAAGAAGTTTGTCTTCGGCACCTTGGTTCGGCCCTGCACATTCCTCCGAGCTTGTTCGGCTACGGATTCGCTGTCGTTTTATTCAGCCGGCGGCTTCGGCTTCCAGCGCAGGATCGGCTTGCGCGCGGCGGTGGTTTCGTCGAGGCGCGAGATGCGCGTGGAGTGAGGAGCATCGAGGATGAGCTGAGGATTCTCATCGGCTTCGCGCGCAATCTGCCGCATCGCATCCACAAACAGATCCAACTCTTCCTTTGACTCACTCTCCGTGGGCTCGATCATCAATGCGCCGGGCACGATCAGCGGAAACGAAGTCGTGTAGGGATGGAAGCCGTAGTCGATCAGCCGCTTGGCGAGGTCGCCGGTCTTCACGCCCTTTTGCGTTTGGCGACGATCACTGAAGACCACCTCGTGCAGCGTGGGTGTTTTGTACGGAAGTTCGTAGACATCTTCGAGCTTCTTGCGAATGTAGTTGGCGTTGAGCACCGCATCTTCGGTGGTCTGGCGAAGGCCGTCGGGGCCGTTGGCAAGAATGTAGGCGAGGGCCCGGACGAACATGCCGAAGTTGCCGTAGAACATGCGCACGCGACCTACGGATTGCGGCCGGTCGTAGTTGAGATGGAGTGTGCCGTCGGGATTTTCCGCAACCACCGGAGTAGGCAGAAACGGTTCGAGGATCTGCTTGCAGGCGACCGGGCCTGAGCCGGGACCGCCGCCTCCGTGCGGAGTCGAGAAAGTCTTGTGCAGGTTGAGGTGCATCACGTCGACGCCGAAGTCGCCGGGCCGAGTCTTGCCCACCAGCGCGTTCATGTTAGCGCCGTCCATGTAGAGCAGACGCGCCCTTTGCATGCAGGATGTCGGCGATCTTGTGGATCTCGCTCTCGAAGACGCCGATGGTGCTGGGGTTCGTGAGCATCAACGCGGCAGTGTCGTCGGTGACCATCTGCTCGAGTTGCGATGCGTCGACCATGCCTAGCGAATTGGAGCGAAGATTCGCGACCTGGTAGCCGCAACTGGCTGCGGTGGCGGGATTGGTGCCGTGCGCTGAGTCGGGAATGATGATGGTCTTGCGCGGGATTTCCGCGAGACTGGTGATAGGCGCGGACCAGCAGGATGCCGGTGAACTCGCCGTGCGCGCCCGCGGCAGGCTGCAGGGTGATGGCATCCATGCCGGTGATCTCGATCAGGCAGTCCTGCAGCAGCGAAAGAATCTGGAGCGCGCCCTGCGAAAGCGACTCGGGCTGATAGGGATGAGCTTCGGCGATGCCTTCGAGACGGGAGACGAATTCGTTGACGCGCGGGTTGTACTTCATCGTGCAACTGCCCAGCGGATACATGCCGAGATCGATGGCGTAGTTCCAGGTAGAGAGCCGGGTGAAGTGGCGGATGATCTCGATTTCGCTCAACTCGGGCATCTCTCCGACGTGGTCACGGGCAGCGTCACCGAGCAGGGCTGCGGCATCCGCTTCGGGAACATCAAGCGGCGGCAGCTTGTAGCCTTTCTTACCGGGCGAGGACTTCTCAAAGATCAGCGCCTCATTCTGCGTGAGGTGCGCGGATACCTTGCGCCGGTTTCCTTCGAAGGCGGCCTGCTCGTGATCTGTCGATGCTGGCGTGGTTGCCATGGTATTTGCCCCTGATTCTGTTACGTTATGCGTGCGACTCGGCGGGAACGGGTTCGAGCTGCGCTTCCAGGATGGAAGCGGCGCGATCGATCTGTTCGCGAGTGGTCAATTCGGTAGCGCACCACAGGGTGGCGTTGCCCAGTTCCGGATACCACTTCGCGAGCGACAACCCACCGATGATTTTGCTTTCGAGCAGGCGAGCGTTCAGTTGCTCGGGAGTCTCCTGCGTCTCCAGGACAAACTCGTGGAAGCGCGGCGTGGAGGGGAACAGGAGCTGAGAACCGGGCACCGCGGCCAGCGTCTTCGCGGCGTACTGCGCCTTGGCGAGGTTATGCAGCGCGAGTTCCTTCATGCCTTCCTTGCCGTACACGGTGAGGAAGATGGTGGTCATCAACGCGACCAGCGCCTGGTTGGTGCAGATGTTCGAGGTGGCCTTTTCGCGGCGAATATGTTGTTCGCGAGTGGAGAGCGTGAGCACGAAGCCGCGGCGGCCCTGGGTATCTTTGGTTTCGCCGACGAGACGGCCCGGCATTTGGCGGACGTACTTCTCTTTCGCCGCGAGCACGCCGCAGTAGGGACCGCCGTAGCTGAGCGCGACGCCGAACGACTGCGCTTCGAGCGAAACGATATCGGCCTCGACCGGCGGACGCACGATGCCGAGTGAGACGGCTTCGGCGATCGACACGATCAGCAGCGCGCCTTTTTTGTGAACCAGGTCGGCGATGGCGGGAATGTCTTCGACGATGCCGAAGAAGTTGGGCGACTGCACCAGCACGCATGCGGTCTGGTCAGTGACGGCGGCATCGAGGGCTGCAAGATCGACGCGTCCATCTTCGCCGTACGTAGACTTCAGAGGCGCTGTGACCCTGATGTTGCGCATAGGTCTGCATCACTTCGCGGTATTCAGGATGCACGGTGCGGGCGACGACGACGCCACCACGGCCGGTGATGCGGACGGCCATCATGACGGCCTCGGCGGCTCCGGTCGATCCGTCGTACATCGAGGCATTGGCGATGTCCATACCGGTGAGTTCGCAGATCATGGTCTGGAACTCGAAGATGGCCTGCAGGGTGCCCTGCGTGATCTCCGCCTGGTAGGGCGTGTAGGAGGTGAGGAACTCTCCGCGCTGCACCAGCGTGTCAATGATGACCGGGCGGTAGTGGCTGTAGACACCCGCGCCGAGAAAGCTGGTGTAGCCCACAGCGTTGCGGGCGGCGGCCTGCTTGAAGTGGCCGATGATCTCCGACTCCGCCATCTGTCGGGGAACATTCAGGTCGTGATCCAGGCGATACTCTGCCGGAATGGTGGCGAAGAGATCGTCGATGGAGTCAACGCCGATCTCGCGCAGCATCTCGATCCGGTCGGCTGGCGATTTGGGCAGATAGCGCATGGGTGACTTCCTTAAAAGAATCTAGATGGCCGTGCGGGGTGCGAGGATTCAGCCGGCTGTCATGGGAAGAGACACGCTCAATGCGCGATCTCTTCGGCGATGTATTTTTCGTAGTCCGCTACTGGGAGCAGCGCGTTCACTTCGCTAGGGTTCGAAATCTCGAGCTTGAGAATCCAAGCACTATGCGCGTCGGTGTTGATTTTTTCCGGCGCCGCATTGAGTTCTTCGTTGACGGTGGTGACGGTGCCGCTGACCGGGGAGTAAAGATCAGAGACCGCTTTGACCGACTCCACGCTTCCGAATACTTTCCCTTTTTCGAGCTTGAGCGCCCACCTTCGGCAGTTCGACAAACACGATATCGCCGAGTGAATGCTGCGCGTAATCGGTAATGCCGACGGTACCCTCGATTCCGTCTACTTCAATCCATTCATGTTCGCGGGTGTAGCGATAGCTCGCGGGATAGGACATACCATCTCTCTTTCATTTTACGGGTTGCGGAGGCCGGGGTCGGCGGTTTGGTCCCGGCATGAATTGGTTTTCGCTACCCAGTGAAGTTTACGTCTGCTTTTTCGGGCGGCGGTAAAACGGAGTCGGGACGACACGGGCTCGCACCATGTTACTGCGCACCTGCACAAAGAGTTCGGTATCGAGAGCCGTGAAACTCGCGGGGGACATAGGCGAGAGCGATGTTTTTCTTGAGGAAGGGCGCGGGCGAGCCGCTGGTGACGACGCCGATCTGCTTGCCGGCTTCGTCGATGAATGGAATAACCGTCTCGAGCGATGCCGCGGTCGATCATCTCCAGGCCGACCAACTTGCGTTCGGGACCACCGGCGGCTTTGACCTGCTGAAGAGCGTCGGAGCCGACGAATGCGCCCTTCTCCAGCTTGCAGTAGCGATCCAGGCCCGCTTCGAAGACGTTGATTTCGTCGGAGATTTCATGGCCATAGAGCGCCATCGCCGCTTCCAGGCGCAGGGTGTTGCGAGCGCCTAATCCGGCGGGAAGAATGCCGAATTCCTTGCCGGCCTCGAGGATCTCATTCCACACGCGTTGGCTGGTGGCTTCGTCGGAGGGAATGTAGATTTCGAAGCCGTCTTCGCCGGTGTAGCCGGTGCGGGCGATGAAGGTATTGGGCAGGCCGCAGATGGTTCCCCAGGTGAACCAGTAGTTTTTCAGCTGCGAAAGGTCGGTCTTCGTGAGCTTGGCGAGTGTGTCGGCGGCCCGGGGGCCTTGAATCGCAAGCTGGGTGTAGTAGTCGCTGTAATCGCTGACGTGAACGCCGGGAAACTGGCCGACCTGCGACCGCACCCACTGCACGTCTTTTTCGCGGGTGCCGGCATTGATTACCAGCAGGTAGTCGTTCTCAGAAAACTTGTGCACCAGGATGTCGTCGACGAAGGTGCCTTCCGGATAGAGCAGCGCGGAGTAGTGCGCCTGGCCGGCGGATAGCCTGGAGGCGTCGTTCATGGAGATGGCCTGGACGGCGGCGAGGGAGCCGGGGCCGCGGAGCTGGATGTCGCCCATGTGGCTGACGTCGAAGAGGCCGACGGCGGTACGGACGGCGAGATGTTCCGCGATGAGGCCGGAGTACTCGACCGGCATGTCCCATCCGCCGAAGTCGACCATCTTCGCTCCAAGCTGGCGGTGAACCGAATTAAGCGCAGTTTTGCGAAGCACGGGCGTAACGGTGGACAAGGGTGAGTCCTTCCTTGGCAAAGTCGGTACTCCTTAACGGTAGCACCCGCATTTTTAGGGGGTCAAACGGGGCTAGTGCAGGCGACCGCGGGGCGCAACATTTGGAAAAAAGGCAGGCGCGCCGGTCAATAGAGGCCGGGAATGAGCCGTTTGGTTTCACGGATGTATTGGTCGTATTCGGGGCCAAAGGCATGCTTCAGGGCGGCCTCTTCGACGTGGATGCGGTATAGCAGTGCGGCGGTGGTTGGCAGCAGCACTGCGGCCAGGGAGTGCCAGTTCTGGGTGTGCAGCCCAATGGCGAGGAAGACGATCAGCAATCCCGAGTAGGAAGGATGGCGGACGAGGCGATAGAGTCCTTCGCGATAGACAGTTTGGGTGTGGCGAATGGCGACGTTCGCGCTGAAAGATTTGCCCAGACTAAAGATGGCGACGGCGCGCAAGATCAGGCCGGCTGCGATGACCAGCACGCTGGCAAGCTTCCAGTGGTGAGCGGAGCCGGGAAGGTTGGGCCCTCGGGCACCGGCGATCCAGTTGCAGGCGGTGATCGAGGCGGTGATCATCAGCCACAGGATCAGCATCGATCCGCGGTCGTTGACCTTGCCTCCGCCGCGGCGCGTACGGGTGGCGATGGCAATGAAGATCTCGGAGGCGAGCCAGCCATACAAGAGCACGCGCCAGACGAGTGAGATGGTCACAGCGTTGCCTCAGGCATGGAGATCATGGAATGAAGATACTCCGCTGCGCTTGCATGACAAGGACATACGTTACTTTGCTTTCAAAGGATCCGGGGCTACGGTCCAGCCTAGTTTCTCTCCCTGATTCTGTTGCTTGAGCCAGTCGAGCAGCGGCTGGAAGTATTCGACCATAGCGGAGGCGTCCGCATCTTCTTCGCCGGTCATTACTTTGAGAGCTTCGGGCCAAGGTTTGGAAGCCCCGAGCTGGAGCATGGCGTTGAGCTTGTCGCCGGCTTCCTTTGACCCGTAGACAGAGCAGCGATTGAGTGGGCCCTTGTAGCCGGCGGCGCGGCACATGGCGCGATAGAACTGGAACTGGTAGACGCGGGCAAGGAAGTAGCGGGCGTAGGGGACGTTGGCGGGGATGTGGTTTTTCGCGCCGGGATCGAAGTCCGCTTCGGTGCGATCGACTGGGGGAGCCACTCCCTGATACTGCTCGCGCAGCGACCACCAGGCCTTGTTGTAGTCCTCGGGTTTCACGTTGCCCGAGAAGACCTCCCAGCGCCACTTATCGATCAGCAGCCCGAAAGGCAGGAAGGCGATCTTGTCGAGCGCGATTTTGAGCTGCAGCGGAATGTCGGCCTCGGGCGGCGGCACCTGCTGGATGAGCCCAATTTTCTTGAGGTATTCGGGCGTGACGGAGAGAGCGATGGAGTCGCCGATGGCCTCGTGGAAGCCGTCGTTGGCCCCATTGCGGAAGAGGAAGGGCTGCTTGCGATAGGCCATCTGGTAGTAGTTGTGGCCGAGCTCATGATGCACGGTGATGAAGTCATCGCCGGTCGGGTGCAGGCAGACTTTGAGGCGAACATCCTGATCGTTGTCGATGTCCCAGGCGCTGGCGTGGCAGACGACGTCGCGATCGGCGGGGCGAGTGAACATGGAACGCTGCCAGAAGGTGGCGGGCAGGGCTTCAAATCCCAGCGACTTGAAGAATCCCTCTCCGTCGCGGACCATCTGCCGGGCATCGGTGTTGCGCGACTGCAGGATCTGGCCGAGGTCGTAGGTGGCAGGGGCGGAGGACGGGGCCACGATGTCGTAGGTATTGCCCCATTCCTGAGCCCACATATTGTTGAGAAGATCGGCGGGGATCATGCCGTCTGGGCGTTCCGCGACAGCACCGTATTTCTGGATGAGTCGTTTGCGCTCGTAGGCGTGGAGTTCGAGGTAGAGCGGTTCGACCTGCTTCCAGAGCCGCTCGAGCATGGCGCTGAACTGCTCCGGAGTCATGTCGTATTGCGAGCGCCAGAGCACTCCGGTATCGGCGAAGCCCAGTTCGCGCGCACCCTGGTTGGAGAGCTCGACCAGGCGTGCATAGCGCTGCTTCATCGGCGCGCCGACCTTGTGCCAGCCGACCCACAGGTCCTGCACTTCTTTAGGGTCGCGACTTTTGGCCATGAGCACATCGATGGCGTCGATGCCGAGGCACTTGGATTCGTCGTTGTTGGGGCAGTACTTGCCCTGGCCATAGCTGCCGCCGAGCGATGCGGCGACCTGGGTGAGTTCTTCGCGGAGCTTGGGGTCGTTGGGCGCGGGCAGGCCAAGACTCAATTTCAAAAGCAGGAACTTGCGCTTGAGATCGGGCGGAAGGTTGAGGCTCTCGTATTTCTTTCCCTCCTCGACCAGCTCGGTGGTGCGCGCGATGACGCGTTCATTCTCTTTTGCGGCAAGCTGCTCGGTGTCGTCGGTGATGTAGGTCTCCTCAACCCACTCGGCGCGTTGGCCCATGTTGGTGAGGGCGAGCAATTCATCTTCGGCCTTGCTCATGAAGGCCTGCGCATCGGCGACGGTCGGAGTGCCGGAAGAGGCAGCAGGCGCTGCGGGAGGGCCGGCGTATGCGGGAAGCGTGCCGGCGAGTGTCAGGCAGAGCAGGAGGGCGCGAAGGCGTGCGGTAAGCATGGCGAAAATGTACAGGAAAAGGGGAGGCGACGGCAGTGGCTCAGATTGGGTCAGCGAGTGCCGCGTCATCGTCGTCTACGTATCCAAAGAAATCCCGATCAATTTGCATGAGTGTGTACGTCGCCTTTGGCATCGGCTGTACGCCTACGCCAAATTCAATGCAAAGTTCGGACAGCATTTCGCCGTCTACAAGGACAATCTTGTGATTAGGAACTGTCTTCACATACTCCCGAGCATTAACCGCGAAGGTAGACGTGGTGATGAAGACGCCCTTCGAGGCTCCTCTTCCAGCCAAACTGCCCACGAATTGCTGGATCGGGGGACGCCCTACCGGACCTTCCCATCTCTTTGCCTGGATATAAATGCTATCCAGCCCAAGACGATCACCGTTGATGACACCATCTATTCCGCCGTCTCCTGACCCTCCAAGAACTCTCCCTGATGCTTTGGTCGCGTCGCCATAGCCCATCTTTAGCAATAACTCGACTACTAGAAACTCGAAGAACTCTGGCGATTTTTCCTTGATATTCGTTAGGAGGTCATCTGCCAATCGTGATTTCCATAATTCGAAAGCACGATGAATCTGTTCGGGCGGTGTTAATTCGTCCGTGGCTGGCTGATTTGGTCCGGAGGTCAAACGCGTAGCTATTTCGTCCGGTACATTTCCTCCTTGGAATGCTACGAACTCGGGGAACTGCTTCAAGAGCGGGATCCCGACACTTGCAGGTTTTCCCGCGAGAACGCTTCGACCTCGATCGGATAACTGATACATCCCGCGATCAATTCGATTCAGCAGTTTTGCCTGCGACAGATAAGTGACCGCCCACCCTGAGCGACTCTGGTAGAGACGCGCTCGCCCACTGGGAAGGAGTACAAGTCGATCCTCGGAGCTGACGTGAAGCCTGTCCGCGGCGAGATCTGCGATTTCCTTCCGCGTGCGCTGCGAACCATCGGAGAGCAACGAAAGGATGGGCAACATGAAGTCATCGTACTTAGGTACGGGCATCTGAAATCCTTTTCGGCGGGATGGCCGAAATATACAGGGAACACTGGTCAGATGACGACGGTTTCCTGAAATTCGCCGAAGACATTGCGGAGGGTGCCGGCGATTTCGCCCACGGTGGCGAGGCTCTCGACGGCATCAAGAATGGCGGGCATGAGGTTCGCATTGGAACGGGCATGGTCGGTGACTTTGCGCAGGGCCGCCGCATGGGCCCCCAGGTTCCTGCGAAGACGAAGGGCGCGGAGTCGCTCAATCTGACGGCGTTCCAGGTCTTCATTGATGCGCTGAATGGGAATGGCAGGCTCATCGCCTTCCCGGGCAAAGCGGTTGACACCCACGACCACGGCCTCGCCGCGATCGACTGCGCGCTGGTAGCTATATGCAGCGTCCTGAATCTCCTGCTGCACCCAACCGCGTTCTATCGCGCGCAGCATGCCACCCAGACCGGCGATGCGGTCGAGGTAGGCACGAACCTGGGTTTCAATCTCGCTGGTCAGCGATTCCACATAGTAGGAGCCGGCGAGCGGGTCGACGGTCTGCGCTACGCCGGACTCCGACGCGAGAATCTGCTGGGTGCGCAGCGCGATGCGGGCCGCCTCTTCCGTGGGTAGAGCAAGGGCTTCGTCATAACCGTTGGTGTGCAGAGACTGCGTGCCGCCCAGAACGGCGGAGAGAGCCTGGATCGCGGTACGGACGATGTTGTTGTCTGGCTGCTGCGCGGTGAGTGTCGAACCGGCAGTCTGGGTATGGAAGCGAAGCATCCACGAGCGCGGATGCTTTGCGCCGAAGTGATCGCGCATGATGTGGGCCCAGACGCGGCGAGCACAGCGGAACTTGGCGACTTCTTCGAAGAATTGATTGTGGGCGTTGAAGAAGAAGGAGAGCCGCGGGGCGAATTCATCGACCGCCAGGCCGGTGTCGATCGCAGCCTGTACGTAGGCCATGCCGTTGGCGAGAGTGAAGGCCACTTCCTGGGCCGCGGTCGAGCCTGCTTCCCGCATGTGATAGCCGGAGATGGAAATGGTATTCCACTCAGGAACCTCGGCGTGCGCCCACGCGAACATGTCGGTAATGATGCGCATGGCGTGAGGGATGGGAAAGATGTAGGTGCCGCGCGCGATGTATTCCTTCAGGATGTCGTTCTGCACCGTGCCGCTGAGCTTGCGGATATCGGCACCGGTTCTGCGGGCGGTAGCGACATAGAGGGCAAGCAGAATCGCCGCGGTGGCGTTGATGGTCATGGACGTGGAGATGGCGTCGAGCGGAATGCCATCAAAGAGCCGCTGCATGTCTTCGAGAGAATCGATGGCGACGCCCACCTTGCCGACTTCGCCCAGAGACATGGGATCGTCGGAGTCATAGCCGATCTGCGTGGGCAGGTCAAAGGCGACGGAGAGACCGGCGGTGCCATTGGCAAGCAGGAATTTGTATCTGCGATTGCTCTCTTCCGCATCGCCCATGCCGGCGTACTGGCGCATGGTCCACAGGCGGCTGCGATACATGGTGGGCTGCACGCCGCGGGTGAAGGGAAACTGGCCGGGAAAGCCTAGCGTGTTGATGGGGTCAAAGCCGGCGGCTTCGCGATCCTCGAAGGTGTAGTGCGTTTTAGATTCGGGCCGAGGGGTCGCCGCTGAGCCTTTGCGGGGTTCCGAATTGGGACGCTCGTGCGGCATGAAGTCCGCCCTCTAGCGCTTTTTCGCTCGTTCTTTACGGCGCGCGCGGTAGAAGGAACTCACGGCGAAGTAGAGAAAGACCAGGGTCAACGCACAATAAAGCAGAAACCTCTGGTGATCCGTACCTGCATGCCAGGCGTATCGAAGGCGGTAGACATTCTGCGCGAAGAAGAGCGTGAAGAGAACGAAGAAGAGGCCGGTAATCTCGAGCCAGAGAACCCCGCCGAGATGAACGAAAGGACCCCAAACAGCCTCGCCGAATCTTTTGGAGGCACGGCCGAGGTTACGAGCCTTTTGAGGATCGACCAGGCGCTGGGAAGGACGAGGCGAAGCCACCTGGCCGGTGTGCGGGGAAGCCTGAGCGGCGGTTCCAGATGGCGCCGCAGTTCCCGTCGACATGTCTCCAATCTGCTGGCGGACCCTCTGGGCGGCGACGCGCACCCCGATGCCGAGCAGTCGCCCAATCGGTTTTGGCTCCATGGTGAAAAGTTTATCAGTGGAAGCCGATTCGAATTGCCGTGCCGGGACATCACAAGTAAGGTATTGGAAAATTGCTCCGCGGGAAGCCGGAAGGATCCCGCGCGGAAATGGGGTCAGCCTTTGAATTCGAGATTGCGGACTTTGATCCGTCAACTGGGGGAAGCGATCCATGAATCCGTTTCGGAATCCGAACACATCGCCGGTGTGGTGCAGGATATCCGCAAGCAGGGGTTCGATGTCCTGCTGATGCTGGAAGCAACGATCGGGTTAAATGAGGTCGAAGAGCAGCCTGCAGCCTTGTCGGAGATCACCAACGAGGCAGGCGAGACGATCGAGGGCGCCCCGTTTTCGACACAGGATGTGAGCTTCCTGAAGTCTCTGCGGATCGCGGTAGACGGGGAATCGATGGACGAGTAAGGAGAGTGCGGGTCGTAGGCTACGGGTGTGCCTTCACGACTGTTGAATCTTCTGTGTGATAGGATCGCCCGTTCGATCCTGAATGGGTGCAGGTACATAGACCGTGCCTCATCGTTAGGAAATTGGCCGTAAACCGGCGTACGGGGATGTCGCAGCAGCATGAAAGACACACTTGGCGTATTGCTTGCAGGCGGGGCGGGAGAGCGACTATTCCCCCTCACGCGGGACCGGGCGAAGCCAGCGGTCCCCTTCGGTGGCAACTACCGCATTATCGACATCACCCTCTCCAATTGCATCAACTCTGACCTGCGTCGGGTCTACATTCTCACCCAGTACAAGGCACTGTCTCTGAACCGGCATATTCGCGAAGGCTGGACGGGCATTGTCGCGCAGGAACTCGGCGAGTTCATCGAGATCCTGCCTCCCATGCAGCGCGTGAGCGCGAACTGGTATATGGGCACGGCCGACGCCGTGTATCAGAACATCTATTCGATCGGCGCCGAGCAGCCGAAGCATGTGCTGATTCTCTCCGGCGATCACATTTACAAGATGAACTACGGCAAGATGCTCGATCACCACAAGGACACGGGAGCCGATGTGACGCTGGCGACGCTGCCGATCGAGCCGGCCGACGTGCCGCGCTTCGGGGTGGTGGAGGTGGCGCGGAGCGGAGAGGTGATCGGGTTTCTCGAGAAGCCGCAATCGACGGAGCTGCGTTCCCCTTTCAATCCGAACATGGTGGATGCCTCGATGGGCATTTACATCTTCAACACCGACGTGTTGTTGCCGGCGCTGATGAAGGACGCAGAGGATCCGTCGTCGAAGCACGACTTCGGGCACAACATTCTTCCCGCGATTCTAGGCAAGTACAAGATGTGCGCCTACAACTTCGTGGACGAGAACAAGCAGGAAGCACTCTACTGGCGCGACGTGGGTACGCTGGACGCCTACTACGACGCGAACATGGACGTGGCTTCGGTGTCGCCGATCTTCAACCTCTACGACGCGAGCTGGCCGATGCGCACGCGGGTGCGGCAGTATCCGCCGGCCAAGTTCGTCTTCGGCGAGCCGGGAAGAACCGGGCATGGCGATCAACTCGGTGATTTCGGCAGGCTGCATCGTCTCGGGCGCGGTGGTACGCAACAGCGTGCTGTCACAGGATGTGCGCGTGAACTCGTATTCCGAGGTGGACTCGAGCATCATCTTCTCGCACGTGAGCATAGGTCGGCATTGCCGGATTCGGCGGGCGATTATCGATCGCGACGTACACATTCCCGAGGGTACGGTGATCGGCTACGACCAGAATGAAGACCGTCGGAACTACTTCGTTACGCCTTCGGGATTGACGGTGGTGACGCGCGATTATTCGCTCTACGAGAACCCCGTCGCGTCGGACTTCCTGCCACAGCGCTGAGTCGAAAGCAGGGCAGGAGCCTTCACGGTTCCTGCCTGGCTTCGGAAGGTGCGGACCCGGCCCGCTGGTCCCATTTCGGCATTCCACTTCGCGGTTTCTTCCAATCCGTTCCCTTGTGTGCTGTTCTCCTGTATTCTGCCGCACAAGAGCTCCGGCTTTGTATCGCCTCATGAACAAACTGCATTCCGGCTGAGAAAAAGCAGCTGGAACAAAGCGGAATGCGCGAGCGTATTCCCTGTTCATGAGCTTTGCAGGCACATTGGCGTGGAGCGGACTCGGAACCGTGGATACGGTACGCGTCGGCCGGCATGATGTTGCTGGAAGCGGGCAAGCTAAGCCGGATAGAAACCGCTCTGCCAGCCTGACTTCAGTAGGGGTAGGCGGCGGATCGCGGGAGCACCCTCGAAGCGGGGGCCCGGTGGAACGAGTCGAGGAGAGACGGTTGGACGCGGATTGGGGCCTGGTGGTCGCACGGTGTCTCCACGGGGATTCAGCCGCATGGGCTGAGCTCGTGAAGACGCATCATCGCCGCGTGTACACCCTCTGCTATCGATTTACCGGCTCGCCCCATGATTCCGAAGATCTGACCCAGGAAGTCTTCCTGAAGATTTACGGCAATCTTGCCAGCTTCGACCTGACGCGCGGCAGCTTTCAGACATGGATCACGACCTTGACGCGCAACCTGCTGGTGGATCATTTCCGCCGTAGCCGGCAGCAGCGGGTGACGGATTCGATCGATGCCGGGTGGGACGACAGCGGAAGAGCAGCAGATGTCGGACCGGCTGGCGGACAGCAAGCCCACGCCGCACGATCAGGGCGGCATCGCGCGAGATCGAAAGAATGGTGCAGGAAGCGCTGACCAAACTCTCGCCGGAGTTGCGCGAGGCGGTCATTCTGCGCGATTTGCAGGACTTGGACTACAAGGAAATCGCCCAGGTTTTAAGGATTCCGGAAGGCACAGTGAAATCACGGATCAGCCGGGGGCGCGCGGAACTGGCGCGGCTCCTGGAACGTAATAAGAAGCAGGTGGTCTAAATGTCAGAGCGTAATCCATTCCAACCGAAAGCGCCGGGCTCCCCCCGGACGCTGCAATGCGAAGAGTGGGAGGCATTGCTGGCGGACGCGCTGGACGGCAGTTTGCCGCCCAGGGACTCGGCTGCCTTCCAGAACCACCAGGAGTCCTGCGTTGCGCTGCACGGAGTTGTTGACCCGGGCGAAGCAAGGCCAGGAGTGGCTGCACTTTCTGCATGTCGAGCCGGCGATACCGGCGGATCTGGTAACCAGGATTCTCGCCAGCACCACTGGCGCGGTGGGGACGGAAGTGGTGGGCGGCGTTCTGATCCAGCCGCGACCAGCAGTGGCGGTGCTTCCTTTCTGGAAGAAGATGCCAATTCCTCCGGCGATGCGCCGGCTGGCCGAGCCCCGGTTGATGATGACGGCGGCGATGGCCTTCTTCTCGATCGCGTTGACGCTGAACCTGGCGGGAGTGAGGTTAACTGCGGTGCGGGTGAGCGACCTGAAGCCGACCGCGATTCGCAGCAACCTGACGCGGCAACTGGTGAACTCCAAGGCAAGCGTGGTGCGGTACTACGACAACCTGCGGTTCGTCTACGAAATGGAAGCCAAGATGCGCGAACTGCGGCGTGCGACGGAAAACGACGAGCCGACGCAGGACAAGAAGCCCGCGCAGGACGCCACTCCGCAATCGTCTACGCCGTCTTCCGCGCCGCAGGGCAGCGCGCACAAAAACGGCGGCAAGTCCGAAAGCCCTCGCAATGCCGAGCCAAGGGCCATGATCTGGGGACGGCGGTAGAAGCCTGCCTTGCGCCCCGAATCACTTTCTCTGCCTGATGCACCATCCAATTCATTCCCGGAGATGAATCCGGCACAACCAGCACGATGCGGGTCTTTTCAAATACAGACCAAGCAGAAAGGAGCTTGGCATGAACTGCATTCATCATCCGGACAATGCGGTCTCGGCCTACTGCCAGAATTGCGGAAAACCTCTATGCAGCCAGTGTGTTCGTTCGGTTGCCGGGGTGATCTATTGCGAACCCTGCCTTGCGGCCAAACTCGGAGTTCCATGTAGCCGCGCCGGGAGCTATACAGTAAACGTAGGCGAACAGCGGCAAGTTCCAATACACCGAGACGGGACCCTTGCCGTCCGGGTCCGCCGCCCGGGCCAAATCCAGCGCTAGCTACCCTGCTGGGCTTTATTCCCGGCGTGGGCGCAATGTACAACGGCCAATTCATCAAGGCGCTGGTGCATGTGCTGGTGTTCGTGGTGCTGATTGGGATTACGGACGAGCACGGCATCTTTGGCCTGTTTATCGCGGCCTGGGTGCTCTACCAGGTATTCGACGCGAATCAGACCGCCAAGGCACGGAGAGACGGACTACCGCTGCCGGACCCTTTCGGGTTGAATGAGCTGGGCCACCGGCTGGGAATTCAGCACCCCAACGCACCGGCGGCTGCTCCTTACGCCGCACCTGGGCAGCCTTATCCGGGCTCAGGCCAGCCGTACGCGGCAAGCCAGCCATATGCGGCAGCGGGTCAGCCCTATGCAGCAGGGGGTCAGCCTTATGCGACAGGCCAGCCCTATCCGCAGCGGGCCAGCCCTATGCACGCCGCTACTGCGGCCGAATCCGGCCACGTCTTCGACCGCGGAAGCCACGGAAGCTAACCCGCAATATGCTGAACCCTTTGCGCCCAATCCGGGATACGTGCCGTTTACCCCGGTGAATCCGGCTGCGCCGTTTGCGCCCGAGGCACCCGTGCGGCGGGCTGAGCCGGTAGGCGCGATCGTCCTGATCGGGTTGGGACTGCTGTTTCTGTTTGGAACTCTGGGCATCTTCCACTTCGACTGGATCGGGCGCGGCTGGCCGGTGATCATCATCGGCGTGGGCATCTGGATGTTCATGAAGCGGACGCGGGAAACTCCGCAAGGAGGTGGGCAATGAACCAATGGCTGCTCATTCGGCGTCTTCGCGGCCCGGCGTTTGTGCTGCTCTTCGGCGTCACCGCGCTGCTGGATCAATGGCATGTGATCGGCTTCGTTCGTAGCTGGCCGCTGTACCTGATTCTGCTGGGCGTGATGAGCCTGGCGGAACGCGCAGCCCTGGCGGCGGGTGGCGGCCCGGTGCCGCCGGTGACCGGGACCGTTCCACCCCCAGCCGCTCCTGCGACCAGCTCCACCTCGATCGTGCCGAACGTCTCCGGCCCGACCGCCGGAGAGGGAGGCCTGCAATGACGGCCGCACCTCCACCCTTCTCCCCGCGCGATCAGCGGCGCCAGGCACGCGACAACTGGAAGTATCAGCGCGACGCTGCCCGCTTGAACCGCGACTACTGGCGCAGTATGCGCCGGCCATCGATCACCGGGCCTTTCGTCCTGATCCTGATCGGCATCGTGGCGCTGCTGCTCGAAACCGGCAAGATCAACGGCATGGCGTTCTGGGACTGGTATGGCCGTTGGTGGCCGCTGCTGCTGATCCTGATCGGCATGGTCTCGCTGCTGGAGTGGTATCTGGACCGCAACCAGGGCTACGTGCGGAGGCACACGGGCGGCGGACTGGTGGTGCTGATCCTGCTGCTGGCGTTTGTGGGACATTCCTGGCATTTCTGGGGCCCGCTGCGCGATCAGTTCTCTCCAGACGACGACAACAACTTCTTCTCCTTCATGGGCGAGGAACACGATAACGACAGCGAAGCTGCCAACGAATTGCCGGCGCACTCGGCGGTTCTGATCCAGAACCCGCATGGAAGCGTAACAGTAACGGCCTCAAGCGACAACCAGATGCACGTACGGTCGCACCAGGTGGTGCGGACCACCTCGGACAACGACGCCAAGCGAATCTTCCATCAACTCGAGCCAAAGATCAGCGTGAACGGCACCAGCGCGCAGATGCGGGTCGATGGCTCGAACGAGGGCCATTCCGATCTGACGATTGAGCTGCCGGCGGATGCCACGCAGCGATATCACCGCGGGGCATGGAGACGTGACGCTTGAAGGACTCAAAGGGGCGTCGAACGTGTCCGCTTCGCATGGCGACGTGAAGCTGGACGGCATAAACGGCAATGTTCACACGCACATGAGCAAGGGCGATTTCTCGGCGCATTCGATCAAGGGCGACCTGACAGTCGAAGGGCACCTGGGCGACGTGACCATCTCGGATGTGCAAGGCAAGGCTATGTTGAATGGCGATTTCTTCGGAGATACGCACCTGGAGCATGTAAGCCAGAATGTGCATTTCCATTCCAGCCGCACGGAGTTGGAGCTGGGCAGGCTGGATGGGGACATCACGATGGATTCGGACGATCTGCACATCACGCAGGCGGCCGGGCCGGTGCGGGTGGTGACGCGTTCCAAGAACATCGAAGCGACGCAGATCTCGGGCGATATTCACATCGAGGACACCAACGGCGAGGTCAACATCGTCGCGGTCAACCCGCTGGGCAACATCGTCGTGAACAACAAGAATCAGCCGGTCACGCTGACGTTACCGCAGAATGCGAATTTCACCATCAATGGCAACACCACGGAAGGCGACGTGGAGACGGACTTCGGGTTGAACGTAACCGGATCAGACAATCGGCACAATGTTTCGGGTCAGGTAGGCAAGGGTGGCGTCAAGATCGAGGTGAACCAGGATCATGGCGACATTCGAGTGCGCAAGGGGGAAAACACGGCGCTGATGCCGGCGGCACCTCCAGCGGCTCCAGAGCCGCCGCCACCGCCTCCGCCTAACGCAAAACACCTGCGTTCGCCTAAGGGCGCTGCAGCACAGCCATCCGTTCAGTAATGATGGCTTCAATGCGGGCCACCACTTCTTCGAAGCTGAGGTGAGTGGAATCGATCACAACAGCATCGGGCGCTGCCTTCAACGGAGACAGCGCCCGCGTGCGGTCTCGCTGATCGCGTTCGCGAATCTCCTGCAGGATAGTCTCGGGCGCCGTTGTATCGGACGGGCCGATCTGCTGATAGCGGCGCTGGCCGCGAACTTCCGGAGCGGCGTCGAGAAAGATTTTAACGTCGGCATGGGGAAAGACGGCGGTGCCGATATCGCGGCCTTCCATCACCACTCCGCCCGACTGGCCGAGTTGCCGCTGCAGATTGACCATCCAGGCGCGGATCGCAGGATGCACGCTGACCTGAGACGCGGCTTCGGTAACGTTGGGCTCGCGAACCCGCCTAGTCACGTCCTCTCCATCCAGAAACACGCGATTGCCGCTCTCGGCGGGCTGCAGGCGGACAGTGGTTTTGCCGGCCAAGCTGGCGAGCGCAGCTTCATCGCTGGTAGGGATCTGGTGTTCCAGAGCCTTGAGCGCGAACGCCCGGTACATGGCTCCGGTCTCGAGATTGAGCAGCCCGAAGCGCGCGGCTATGCGAGCTGCGAGGGTGCTCTTACCGGCCCCCGCGGGACCATCGATCGCGACGATGAAGGGTCGGCTCACTCCGGTCTCCGCTTAGGGCCTCCGGGCGGTCTGCTGGAGGGCCGGCCGGGGTTGCGACCGGGTGGACGGGTCGAAGAAGAACGGCTGGGTGGTCGGCCCGAAGGACGACTGTAGGGACGATCGGCGGAACCGCCCGTGGAACGACCTCGGGGCGAATCGTCGCGCGGACCGGAGCTGCGAGGTTTCCCGAAGGCTGGTTTGCCGGCTCGCTTGAACCCACCGGCGGAAGGACGCCTGTTCTCACCACGAGGAGGGCCGGAGCGTTCGCGGAAGGGGCGCTCGCCTCCGGCAGGCCTGTCGGCTCCGGTGGGCCGGTCGCCTCTCGGCGGAGCGGAAGTGGGACGGCCAGCGCCGGGACGAGCATCGCGGGTTCCAAAGCTGCGACTGCCCGCACTGGTGGGACGCGGCGGGCGTGAGCCTCCAGCGTTGCTTCGTGGAGAAAAGCTTGGCTTACCTGGGCCCGGCCGACCGGAGCCGGCAAATCTGGGCTTACCGGTTTGGCCTTCGGGACGCGGGCGGCCTGGGCCGGCTGGACGATCACCGGAAGGACCGTCACTGGATGGGCGACCGCCGGAGGGGCGATTCCCGAATGGACGAGCGCCCGTCGGACGAGGGCCGCCGAATGAGCGACTGCCACCGGGTGCACCACCGGGCCGCGTGGGACGAAAAGTTGGACGCGCTCCGGAGGGCGGCTGCGATTCGCCGGTCTTCCTCCGAGGTTTGAAGTCTTTGAAATCGCCCTTCGGCTTGAAATCGCCCTTCGTCTTGAAGTCCCCTTTTGGCCTGAAATCGCCCTTCGGCTTGAAGCCTTCGCGGCGAGGAAAGGCTGGGGATGGCCGCTCGGGACGGCCTTCCTGGGGCTGGTCGCCGGTGCGGGGTGGGCGCGACGCGTACGGCCGCGACGAACCAGTGGATTCCCTGCGCGGCTCGCGGCCAGGGCGGAAGGTGCCTTCGCGACGAGGGGGGCGACCCTCTCCGGCACCCGTGGCGGGGCGGGAGTTGCGCGGGGCAAACCCGGGAGTACGAGGGCGGAACTCGCCGCCCGTCTTCGGACGAAATTCTCCCTCTGCTTTGGGCCGGAATGCGTTACCGGCTCTCGGCCGGAATTCGCCACGATCTTCGCGACGCTGCGGCGGACGGGAACCAGCCGCGCGATCAGAGAACGGCTTTCTCTCTGCCGAAGGGCCGGGTTCGAAGGAACCGGGCTTACTGGCGGGACGGCCTTCGCGCGGCCATCTCGCTTTGGGATCCCTGGCTGCGGGTGACTTAGCGAATCCGGGCTTGCCTTTGTCTTTCCACGGAGGACGCGCAGGCGTGCGTTCGCGGCGTGGGGCGCGGTCCGAAGCCGCGTGCGACGAGAAACTGCGCGCTGCGGGTCGGCGATCCGAGCGGTCGGGGCGGTCGCCAGTGAAAGGCCGGGCGGCGGGCCGGGGACGTTCGGATCGAGGTTCGCCGGTGGGCGGAAGGTCCGCTTGCGCGGCCTTGCGACGGTCGAAGATGGGGCGTTCGGAGACGGGCCGGATGTCCAGGGTCGGGCTTTCAAGCACAGCCTGGGGCAGATCCGGCACGAAGGGACGGCGAGGCACGCGGCGTCCTACGGGCGTGGGCGCTTCGACCTGCGATTCTTCAAACTCGGGCAGTGAGCCTTCAACAAAGAGCAGAGTTTCGCGATCGAGCGTAGTCATCGAAAGCTGGCGCGTGGCGGTGAGCCCGCGAATCACTTCGCGTACCTTGGATCGCGAGGAGAGCGGCGAGAGGAAGATTTCGGCATCTTCGCTGGTCGCGGCCACGGCTGTGGTGAAGTAGAGCGAGGCCAGCACCGACAGGGCGGTCACCTGCGACATATTGATGGCGGATTGAAGCGCCTTTTGATGACGAGTCTGGAGAGCTTCCCACAGGGTCGGTTCGCCGTCCAGCTGGTAGAGCGGGGTCACGCGGAGCGATCCCCACAGTTCGTAGAGCGCGCGGACCACGGCAGCCTCTGTGAGTTCCCTGCCGAGTGAATCTTGAATCTCGCTGGCGGTGAGTACGCCACGGCGTTCGAGCAGCTTCCACACTTCAGAGACCAGAGGCGAAACGCGAGCCGTGCCGGAGGTGCCGGGCGCATGCTTCCAGTCCCGATCGCCGCGCAGGGCGTAGACGAAGGGCAGGGTGTCGGGGCTGACGATGAAATCGGGATGATCGGCTGTCGTGCCAAACAGATTGAGCGGCACGGCTGCATTCGATTCGATCAGCCGGGCGACCATCTGCATGGAGGTCTCAATGGCAGTGCGCGGCGGAGTGGCATTGGATTCGCCGAGGGTCGCTTCGACGAACGAAGGCGCAGGAGCGGGAATCTGTGCTCGGCGAGGAAGAAAGAGGCACAGGCCCGACTGCTGCAGCCATGCCTGAGCGTCTTCCTCGGTCAGGATCGGTTGTGAATTTTGGCGCCAGCGTAGGGCGCGCGATGCCTGTAGTTGTTCTGATGTCAAAAGAAGCCTTCTTCTCAGCGTTGGTGACTGCGTTGTTCCCCTGAGGGATTGCGAGTTGAGCGAGGTTCCCTGGAGAACGCGAAACGGAGGACCACGGGAAGGCTCAAATGCGCTGAAACGCGCGCTGGATGTCCTTCCAAGCATACCGCAACGCGATGGGGCGGCCGTGAGGACAGCTGGTGGGGTGCTCGGTTTTGGCGAGTTCGGCGAGCAGCCATTCCATGCGCAGCGGATCGAGCGGAGTGTTGACCTTGATGGCGGCGTGGCAGGCGATCGACGCAGCAATCCGGGTGCGGGCTAGCTGCAGATTTTCTGACTGCGTCTCCCGTTCGGTCTGTTCCAGCACCTCGATGAGCATCCGTTCCAGATGTTTGCCTTGAAGCCCGACCGGCGCTGCCTTGATAGCGATGGTGCGCGGACCGAAGGGCTCCACTTCAAAGCCGTTGCGTTCCAGTTCTCCCGCGATGCCGGCGAAGACGACCATCTGCTGGGGCATGAGCTCGACCAGCATGGGCATAAGCAGACGCTGGCGCTGCACCTGTTCCACTTCTCGCTCGCGCAGGACTTTTTCAAAGAGCACGCGCTCATGGGCGACGTGCTGGTCGACGATCCAGAGGCCTTCGTCATTCACGGCCAGGATGAAGGACTCGCGCAGTTGGCCTAAGGCCTTGAGCGAGGCCAACGAGTTCAGGCTGGGCGATTCAGGCATACCCTGCGCGTCGTCGAGCGGCGATTGCGAGGCGCAGTTGTGAATTGGCGGGAGGCCAGCGACATCTTCGCTGAACCCTGAGATCGGGCTGACATTTGGGAACTCCAACTTGCCGGGAATCGGCAGCGGCTCTTTGGGCGTGAGCCGAAACTCGTTCGGCATCGGCGGCATCGGGCGGTGGAGACGACTCCGGCTTTGGCGCGGGGAGACGTGCCATCCGGCTCGCCGGGCATACGGAGACACATCGGGCATGAGGGCCGGCGTGGCATTCGCGTTGGTAGTCAGCGCGGTAAGAAATGCAGCAGCGGGACGCGCCTTCATCAGCGCGTTGCGCAGGCTGTCTCGCACAAAGTCGTGGACGAAACTGGACTGGCGGAAGCGAACCTCGGTCTTGGCGGGATGAACGTTGACGTCGACCTCCTCGGGCGGCATCTCGAGAAACATCAGGATGACCGGGAAGGAGGTGGGCGGAAGGATGTTCCGGTAGGCTTCGCTGACTGCGTGCAGGATGAGGCGATCGCGGATGAGCCGGCGATTGACGAAGACGTAGATGGAATTGCGGTTGAGCTTCTGCAGTTCCGGCTTGGAGAGAAAGCCGCTCAGTCGCAGAAAACCGGGGGTGGGCGCCTGATAGTCCGCGTCGCGCTTCCAGGGTGGAGGCTCGGGCAGGCCAGCGCGGTCAAGGTGGATCTCCGCCGCGACCGGCACCAACTGGGCGAGGGTTTCACTGCCGAAGATCTGGTAGATGCGTTCGGAGGGCTGCTGTACGGGGGGCGCAACCAGCAGCGCGTGGGTCGAGGAATGAAGCTCGAAATGCTTGTCAGGATGAGCGAGCGCGTAATGTGTCACCAACGCCGTTACGTGAGACAAGCTCGGTGTTTTCTGCCTTGAGAAATTTGCGCCGCGCGGGCGTGTTGAAGAAGATGTCGCGCACGGCAATCGTGGTTCCGGGTGTGACGCCGGCATCCTGCACGCTGAGCATCTTGCCGCCGAGAATCTCGATGGCGGTGCCGGCCGGCTCGTCCGCCATACGGGTGACCAGTTCAAGACGCGAGATGGAGGCGATGGACGGCAGCGCCTCACCGCGGAAGCCGAGGGTTGCGATCGAAAGCAGATCGTCGCTGGAGCGAATCTTGGAAGTGGCGTGGCGTTCAAAGGCGAGCATGGCATCGTCGCGGCCCATGCCGTGGCCGTTATCAGCAATGCGAATGAGCTTTCGACCGCCGGCTTCGACTTCAATGCGAATGCGGGTCGCACCGGCATCGAGTGGCATTCTCGAGCAGCTCTTTGACCACAGACGCGGGACGGTCCACCACTTCGCCGGCGGCGATCTGGTTGGCAACCTGGTCGGAGAGGATGCGGATGCGGCCCATCTCAACTCACCTTAGCAGGGTGGCCGCAGCGGAAAACAAGGAAGGGGCGAGAACTAAGGAGCGACGGGCGACGAGAGAACAGCGGAGGCACGAGACCTGTTCCGGTCTGCGCGCGGCTCCGCTGTTCGGGTTCGGCTACTTCGATGCGCGTGCGAGTTTCCCGCGACGGCCCGCGGCGCGACGCTTAGGCGCCGGTGCTGGAGGCAGCGGCAGTCCGGCGTTGGTGGCTGCCGGCAGGCGATCTCCCATCACGTGCAGGCGAAGGAAGTTGGTTGATCCACTCTTGGTGCGCGTGCCGGCGACGATGCCGACGATCTCATGCGGGCGAACGTGGCCACCCTCTTCGAGCAGGCGTTCGGCGGTGTCGACCATTTGTTCAGCGGTGTAGTTCTTTTGACAACGCAGCGGGTGTACGCCCCACAGGAGCGTCATGCGATTGATGACCGCTTCGACGCTGGAGAGCGCGAAGATTTGCGGGCGGGGCCGATACTTCGAAAGCTGGCGGGCGGTGGTGCCGGTCTCCGTGAAGACGGCGATGGCGCTCAGGTCGAGATCCTCGGCGGCGTGGGCCATCGACTCGCAAATGGTTTCGCCGATCGAAAGCCGGACGTGCTTGGAATGAACCGTATCGAGCGGAGGCAGATCGCGCATCTGCGTCTCTGTTTCGGTGACGATCTTGGCCATCATCTTGACCGCCTCGACCGGATACTTGCCGGCGGCGCTTTCAGCCGAGAGCATGACGGCATCGGTGCCGTCGTAGACTGCGTTGGCGACGTCGCTGGCTTCGGCGCGGGTTGGGCGCGGGTTCTCGATCATCGACTCAAGCATCTGAGTCGCGGTGATGACGGGCTTGCGGTATTCAGAGGCGCGGCGGATGACGTGCTTCTGAATCGCGGGAACTTTTTCAGGCGGAACCTCAACGCCGAGATCGCCGCGCGCGACCATGATGCCGTCCGCGGTTTCGAGAATGCTTTCGAGATGTTCGATAGCCTGCGGCTTTTCAAGCTTGGCGATGACCCAGGTGTCGGCGCCGAGCGCGGCGATCCGGTACTTGACCAGCCGAACATCTTCAGCGGTGCGAACGAAGGAGACGGCGACAGCATCGACGCCGGCCTTGATGGCGAACTCCAGATCTTCTTCATCCTTCGCGGTCAGTGAGGGCACACGCACGGGAATACCGGGGAGGTTGATTCCCTTGTGTTCGCCGAGCATGCCGCCATTGATGACGTCGCACACCACATCTTCGCCGTCGACTTCGACGACGCGGAGTTCGATCAATCCGTCAGAGAGCAGGATGCGTGCGCCGGCTTCGAGATTCTCTGCGAGCGTCTTGAAGGTGGTACCGATCAGATTTGCGGTGCCGGCGACATCCTTGGGAGTAATGGTGAGTCGCTGTCCGGCTTTCAACTGCACGGGAACTTTGTTTTTGAGGCGGCCGGTGCGGATCTTTGGTCCTTGCAAGTCGCCCATGATGCAGATGGGCTTGCCTTCTTCGGCGGACACCTTGCGCACCATGTCGATTAGCTTTTGTTTTTCGGGCTGTGTGCCGTGAGAAAAGTTCAACCGGGCTACGTCGAGACCGGCGCGCACGAGTTCGCGAAAGGCAGCTTCAGTATTGGAAGCGGGGCCGAGCGTGGCTACGATTTTGGCCCGGCGTTGCCCGGCCGATGGATTTGTGCCAGCTTCAGCAAGAAAAAAGCTCATCAATCCCCCAGAACTACTTTCAATTTCCTAATGATTGTCAGCCCTATTTTAACTCGGGAACGGAAGCACACCGCTTAAGGATGTTTCCGCTCGGAGGAAGTTATCAGAATTTCACGCTCATTCGGATCGTGATTGGTTGCAGGGGCCTGGTCGAAGGGAAAGATCTGGGCATTGAACTCCGCGCCGATGAGCACGCTGAGCGAGGTGATGTACAGCCATACCAGCGTGGCGACGGTGGCCGCCAGTGATCCATAGACGAGCGTGTACTGCCCGTGGGTGACATACCAGCCATAGGCCAGGGTGGCGAGAAACCAGGTGATTGTGGCCATCGCGGCGCCGGGCAGAACGTGTCGCCAACTGCGGATGTGCGGTGTGCCAAAGCGGTAGATCGCGGCCAGCACGGTGATTCCGCAGATGAGGCGCGATCGACCAGCGCACCATTCTCCAGGCAAAGATCACGTAGGTGCGGAGTTCATGATCGGCGTTCAGCACCATCCAGTTCTCGATCGGGTGACCGAAGGCGACCAGCAGGGTGGCGAAGGTCATCGGCACGATGCAGACGGGAATGAGGCTCAAGGCCATGATGCGGGTGTGCCAGAATCCCCACGTGCCGCGAGGGAGACGATAGGCGCGGCGGAAGCCCTCCATGAACGTGAGAGTGATGCCCATGGCGCCAAGCAGGGTGACGACGATCGCGGACCAGATCAGCTTTAAGGTGGGCGGATGCTGATCCTGAAAATAGGACTGGATCAGCGTCATGGTCTCCGGTGGAATGACCTGGTCGAAGGCGGAGTGCAGTTCCCCGCGCAGGACCTGCGCATCCGGCGCAACGGCGACGACGGTGGTGAACACCAGCATGGCCGGAAACAGGCAGAGGATGCCAGAGTATGCCGCGGCCTTGGCATAGGTGAAGTTGTCGTGCGACATCCCCTTCCATAAGGCTCTTCGGAATTGGTGGAACGTGCGCAGCATACGCTTGCAGACTAACTCAGCCAGGCGCACGGGCCAACAGGTTGTGCGCCCTCTCGCAGGGCGAGTAGCCTGCAAGGGAGCGAAGTTCAACGTCGAAGGAGCAAGAGGAGATTCATGCAGCGGGTTTGCGGGGGCAAGTGGAGAAGATTGGGGTCGGCTGCGCTGTTGCTGGGTTTCGCGGTTGCCAGCGGGAGTGCACAGGATGCGAACCAGATGGCCGGCATGGAGGCGCATGGCGGGTTGCATGGCGCAAAGACGAGCCGGGCTCATGTGCCGAGCCCGACGAATGCGCAGTTGGCCGACAAGCAGATGAACGAGCGGGTGGAGTCTCTGCTGAAGAAGATGACCTTGCAGGAGAAGATTGGGCAGTTAAGTCAATACTCCGCAGGATCGCCAACCGGGCCCGGCACGGGGCGAGACGACTACGGCGAGATGGTGGAGAAGGGCGACGTCGGCTCACTGTTGAATGTGGTCGGCGCCGCCAAGACGAACCAGTTCCAGCACATGGCGATGGAGAAATCGCGGCTGCACATTCCGCTGTTGTTTGGGCTGGACGTGATTCACGGCAATCGCACGATCTTCCCTGTGCCGCTGGGGCTGGCGGCGAGTTTCGATCCCGCGTTAGTGGAGAGCGCCGCGCACATGGCTGCGGTGGAAGCGCGGGCGGATGGAATCAGCTGGGTGTTTTCGCCCATGGTGGACATTGCGCGGGACGGCCGCTGGGGACGCACGGTCGAGAGCGCAGGCGAAGATCCTTACCTGGGCAGCGCGATGGCGCGGGCCTACATTCACGGCTACCAGGGAAGCGATCTGAAGAGTGCGCAGGCGGTCGCGGCGTGCGTGAAACACTTCGCGGCTTACGGAGCGCCGATCGCCGGGCGCGACTACTACGCGGTGGATATGTCGGAACTACGACTTCGCCAGACGTACCTGCCCACGTATCGAGCGGCCATCGACGCGGGCGCGGCTACGGTGATGAGCTCCTTCAATTCGCTGAATGGAGTGCCCGCGAGCGCGAACCCGCTTCTGATGACCCAGGTGTTGCGGCAGGAGTGGGGCTTTAACGGAATGGTGGTGAGCGACTGGGCGGCGGTGGCGGAGCTGATCAACCACGGCGTGGTGAGCAATGGGGCCGATGCGGCGAGAAAGGCCGTATCCGCCGGCGTAGACATGGATATGGAAGGCGACCTCTACCGCACGCGTCTGACGGCAGCCGTGCAGCGTGGCGAGTTGGCGGAGACGGTGATCGACGAAGCGGTGCGGCGCGTGCTGCGGGTGAAGTTCGCGCTGGGATTGTTCGATCAGCCGTACGTGGAAGAGAGCGCGCCCTACAAGGCGACAGCAGAGAAGCGCGAACTGGCGCGTAAGGCGGCGGAAGAGAGCTTCGTGTTGCTGAAGAATGAGCCAATGGAAGGGGTGGGGCGGGTACTGCCGCTCAAGCCGGGAAAGACGATTGCGCTGATTGGGCCCTTCGCCGATGCCAAGGCGGAGATGCTGGGTTCGTGGATCGCCAACGGCAACCCCGAAGACGTGGTGACGCTGAAGGAAGCACTGCAAGGGAACCAGCAGGGCAAGGTGAACTTTGCGAAGGGAACGGAGATTCTCACGGCAGACAAGGCCGGGTTCGACGAGGCGCTAAAAGCAGCCAGGCAGGCAGACGTAGTGGTGATGACGCTGGGAGAGAGCGGACCGGAGATGACAGGGGAGGCTTCTTCTCGCGCGCACCTGGACTTGCCCGGCAATCAGGAGCAATTGCTCGAAGCTGTGGTTGGGATGGGGAAACCGGTGGTGCTGGTCTTGTTCAACGGACACCCGCTCGCGTTGCCTTGGGCTGCGGAACATGTGCCCGCGATCCTCGAGGCCTGGTATCCGGGAATCGAGGCTGGGCCGGCGCTAGCCAACGTGCTCACAGGCGCGGCGAATCCGAGCGGCAAGCTGCCGCTCGACTTTCCTCGTTCGGCAGGACAGGAGCCATTGTTCTATGCGCAATTTCCGACCGGGCGTCCAATCCGGGATCTCGATGTAACCCGGCCTCCCGCTAACAATGCGGAGAAGTATCTGTCGCGCTATATCGACGAATCAAACACGGCGCAGTGGCCGTTCGGCTGGGGGCTGTCGTACACCCGGTTCTCTTACTCGGCGCCGAGTCTGAGCCAGAAGCAGATATCCGCAGGCACCGCAGCAGCGCAGCCGCAGACGCCGCTGTTGAAGGTCGCAGTGGATGTGAAGAACACCGGCGCGGTGGCTGGTAGCGAAGTGGTGCAGCTCTACGTGCGGACGACCGTGGCCAGCGTGGAACAACCCTTGCGCGAGCTGAAGGGATTTGAGCGCATCACGCTGGCTCCCGGGGAACAGAAGCATGTCGAGTTCCCGCTGAACTTTGAGGACCTATCGTTCTACAACGTGGATCTGCAGCGAGTGATGGAGCCGACAACGGTGCAGGTCTGGGTGGGCGGAGATTCGAATGCGACCCAGTCTGCGCAATTCGAGGTGACCAAGTAGGTTGAGGGTGCTGCGATCCGGTCGGCGGCAGGGGTGCAAGGGCGCACCCTCCGCTGATTCGATCAGGAGCGCTTCGGCTTCCACTTCATCAGGAAGTCGGTGACCGAGGTGGATTCCATCTTGCGAATGGCTTCGAATTCCCCATTCTTCTGGCTGTAAATGACACGGCCATGCGCATCGAGGACGGCAAGTCCGGGTACGCCCTTTTTCAACGGGACCTGGTATTTCTCGGCGAGATCGGTGTTGCGGTCGTAGTGGCCTATGTTTACGTGGACCAGCACGTAGTTGTTGTTGAGCAGCCCGACATTGGCCGGATCGTGGAAGTACAGATCCAGCACCTGGCAATCGCCGCACCAGTTCCCGCCAAAGTCGAGCAGCACGCGTTTATGCTCGCGGGCTGCGGTCGCCAGGGCGCTTTGGATTTCAGCGTGGGCGTCGGCGGTATCGGAGTAGATCTGCCGGGTTTCGGCGGTGGCCACGAAACTGGTCAGAAGAGTGGCCGTTAGTAGAACGGCGGCGCGAACCGAACGGGTGAAGGTGTGTGCGTGCATGATCCTGGCGAACTCCTGAAAGGGTGAGACTTCGTCTCTCTTCTAACAATGATAGCGGGACGGGCACAGAGGATGCTAAATCGTCTCGGGCGCTTCTGGATGGCGAGGGAGAATACCCCGTCAGGCCGCCGGCGGGTTGGGCCAGAGAAGATGGATTGTCTGATCGGAGACGGTCATGACGGATTCGGAAGCGCCGAGGACTTCACCGTCTGCTTCGACCAGGACCGGGCGTTCGTAGACGGCATCGGCGATGGGGCGACAGACGACGCGGACGGCGTCGAAGTATTCCACGCGGGCACCGTGTTTGCTGGGGTGGGAAGCACGAGTAAGGGCGCGAAAGCTGGCCTGCGCCAGGCCGGCGCGGGTGGTGGCTTCGCACACGGCAAGTCGCAGAGTGGGCGCGTCGAGTGAGCCGCCGGGCCGCCAGCGATTCAATTCTGGAATCCGGGTGGCGACGGCCTCGGAGACGTTGCGCCTCTGGGTTTGGCCGTCGGCGGTGGTGATGTCGATTTCGAAGAGTTCGATGCGCTGGCGAAGGAGCAGATCGATACCGGCAAAGTAGTAGGCGGCGCGGCCGCTGAAACGCTTGCCCCACTGTTCCGCAGCGTTCATCAGGTAGGCATGGGTGCCGAGTCCGGCGACGCACAGGAAGTGCCAGGTGCCGGGGGTGCGATGACCGGGACGGTGGCAGGTGAGTTTTCCAAGGCGGACCTGCCGAGGCTGGCTCCGGAGCAGCAGTTGTGCGGCCTGCACCGGGTTGCGCGGCAGGTGCAGGTTTTGGGCGAGGACATTGCCGGTTCCGAAGGGAAGAATGCCAACCGGAGTGTCTGTGCCGGCGACGCCCTGAATAACGTCGAACATCGTTCCATCGCCACCGCAGACGAGGATGGTGTCAAAACCGGCTGCAATGGCCTCCCGAGCCTGGTCACCTGCCGAGCGGGCGGAGAGTGTCTTCTGCAAGTCAACCTGAAGCTGGTTGGAACGAAGCAGTGCGATGACCTTCTGGATGGCGGCTTGCTGGCGGCGTCTTTGTTCGAGGAACGGGTTAACGAACAACACGACTTTCCGCATGGTCCGCATCAGCATACAGGAGCGTAGTGAACGCCGGTGCGGCCGCGCGGTTAGCGATAGGGCAGGCCGTACATGGGGCGATTGCGATAGAAGAGCCATCGGAAGAAGCGCACGATCATCCAGATGATCAAGGCCACCACCAGGAACGGCAGAAGGATGACGATGGGCATGATGATGACGCTTTCGTGACCGATGACCGCCGTTGAGGCCAGCCGGCGGGAACCGCCGATGACGACGAGGTCGTGGCCGATGCTGGCGTTTTCAGCGACGGAGACATTGCCGGCGATCGCGACTACATCGTGAGCGGCCGTGCCTCGTACCTGCACACTGCCCAGGATGGCGACGATGTCGCGATCCACAGTGCCGTCTACCTCGACCGAGCAGAGGATGCAGACCACGTCGCGAGCCTCTTGTCCCGGACCGATGACCACGCGGGAGGCGAAGTGAACCACGTCCTGGCGGTCTGTAGCCGCATGAACATCGTCATCCTGCGCCCCGGCCGCGAGGGGCAGGCCAGCCGCGGCGGCGAGCGTGACGAAAAGGACCAGACGACGCGTTCCGAGAAGAAAACCGGGCATGAGTAGCCTCCGGAGGGCGAGAGCCTTCCTGTGGCAAGTTTACGAATGCGGCAGACGGAAGGTTCCCTGGAATCGTAAGTAGCACCAAGGCGGTTCTGGAATGCACCTGTTAGTCGAAGATCACCGTCTTGTTGGCGAAGGCGAGGATGCGGTGCTCGAGGTGCCAGCGCACGGCCCGCGAGAGCACCAGGCGCTCCAGGTCGCGACCTTTGGCAACCAGATCGGTGAGCTGATCGCTGTGCGAGATGCGGATAACATCCTGTTCGATGATGGGGCCGTCGTCGAGGACTTCGGTGACATAGTGGCTGGTCGAGCCGATGAGCTTCACGCCTCGTTCATAAGCCGCGTGGTAGGGGCGGGCGCCGGTAAACGCCGGCAGAAAGGAGTGATGCACGTTGATGATGCGGCGCGGATAGCGATGGACGAATTCGGCGGAGAGCACTTGCATGTAGCGAGCCAGGATCACCAGTTCAATGGACTGATTGCTCAGGAGCTCAAGCTGTTGTTCTTCGGCTTGCGCGCGAGTATCAGGCGTGACCGGGAGAAAGTGGAAGGGAATGTTGTGGAAGTCGGCGAGAGCACGCGCATTCTCATGGTTGCTAACGATGAGCGCGAGGTTGCAATGCAGTTCGCCGGACTGGTAGCGGTAGAGAAGATCGGCCAGGCAATGCAGGTAGTGAGAGACGAAGATGGCCACATTGGCTTTGCGCTCGCGATAGGCGAGTTGCCAGCTCATCCGGTAGATGTCGGCAATGGGAGCAAAGACGGCTGGAAATTCGGCCTCGCTGAGGCGGAAACCCTCGAGGTCAAACTCAACCCGCATGAAGAAGAGGCCGAGGATGTTGTCCTGGTGCTGATCCGCATGCAGGATGCTGGCGTTGTGGTCGTATAGGAAGTTAGCAATTGCGGCGACCAGGCCCTTACGGTCGGGACAGTTGATGAGCAGGATTGCGGTCTTGACCATAGCGGGCGAGTGTCCATTGTAGTGATGGCGAATCTGGCTACGGCTGGAGGCTAAGCCGAGCGTGGACCGGGAAGAACGGAGCCGCGAACCGGAGGGGGCGGTTCCGATGAGCCGATTTAGCTTCGCCAGCGCTAAACCTTTCGCGCTTCCAACTCCATCTCGGCGGCGGCTTCGGCAGCAGCGGCGGCAAGGACGCGGTGATGGATGGTGAACAGGGCTAGTTCGAGACGATCGGAGACGCCGGTCTTGTCGAAGATGACGCGGAGGTAGTTTTTCACCACTTGTTCGGTGGTGTTGAGGCGCGAGGCGATTTCCTTGTTCTTCATGCCTTGCACGATGAGCGAAAGAATCTTGAGTTCTTTAGGCGTGAGCCGTGCCTGGACGTTGGTGCCGACGAGGTCTTCCTGATCGGGAGCCAACTGCGCCCCGACTGGAGGGACGGCCGTGTCTCCCGCCGCAACCCGGCGAACGCATTCGATCAGCACGGCACTGGTGGACCCGCGGAAGATGACCCCGCTGGCTCCCTGCGAGGTGTACTGGATATAGGGCTCGACGTTCTCGGCGATGATGATGACCCGGCTGCGGGAGAGGTTGGCAATCTCCATGAGGCGGGGCACATCAGGCTTGATGGCCGAGGCGACGATAATGATGGCTTCGCGGAAGGTTTCGGCGGCATGGTAGAGGCGGGCAAAATCGGGGCACTGGGCCACGATGTGAACTCCGTCCTCGGTCGACAGCAGCTTGGCAATTCCCGCCCGGTAGATGGCCTGATTGTCAGCGATGATGATCTTGTACATAGCGATGCCTGTCGACGTAAGCGGCGCGAGACGCAGTATGCGGGTCGATGCCGGCTGTCTTCCCTAGCCTAGATGCAATTGCATCGTGCTGGTGAGTATTCTGACACGGGTAAGGCAAATTGCCATCTACCCACGTATGAAGTTTTTTGTAGCCGCTACAGTGACTTGAAATAGTACGAGGAATCTGGGCGCACGGATTCAAATGCGGTCACCAGTTTTTCCAGGCACTCTGCAATCTTCAATAGTCATGAGCCTTTGCGATGCTTGCCGGAGCGGCTGGTCTCGGTGCCGGAAGCGATCGCGGGAGCTCAGCAGGGCAGCATCGGATCCGACTCTCAGGTAAAAACGATTGCCACGGTTGCAAACGGAATCTTTGCACAAAGGTATTAAAAGTGAAACGTGAATTTGGGAGGCGCAGGGAACTGTGGCCCAGAGTTCTAAATTGGAGCCCGTTACGCGTCCATCTCGCTTGCATTGGTAGGGAACGCGGCGCCGCGCTCGGTGATAGCGGACGAGTACAGCGTGTAGCTATCTTCAATCCGGTCGAGATAGCAATTAAGCTCTTCGGCGATAGCGTCGGAGTCTTCATCTTTCACAACGAGAGTGGCAGTCACAATTCGATAGGTCATAGCGGGGAGGATCGTTTCCTGTGGTTGATATCGCATTCACGGCACCCCTTTGCTTCTGGCGTAGGCGGCTGGTGAATTAACTGGAGAGTAACGGGCTTCGGAAAGACTGGGCAATACAACTTCTGTCTAATCGCCGCGACTTTTGAATCGTCGACCGCGAAGGACGGCTTGATCAGCGCGATCCGGTTCAACGAGGCAATTGCGGTGACCACTTGGAATTTCGCCGAGAGACGGGGTCAGACGTTGCTTGTCAATTGCTGTGTCGCGCTGCACAGTGCTCACAACTCGCAATGCGACAATAGCTTGTTGCGGAAAGAGCATGAAGCTTGAAACAACCGATCCGGAATGACAACAGTATAAAGAAAATCGTCGTTATCGGAGCTGGGGTTCAAGGTACTGTATTCGGCGTCCGCCTTGCGCAAAAAGGCCACGAAGTTACCCTCATTGCGCGCTCCGGTCGAGCCAAGGAGCTTCGGGAGGCCGGCGCCACGATTTTGGATATTGAAACCTCAGAGACATCCACTGTTTTTCTGCCCATTCTGGAAAGCCTCCCGCCTGAGTGTTTGGCGGATCTGTGTATCGTTGCTGTCCGCCGGGAACAGATTATGGAGGTCCTCGCGGACCTTGTTCGTGCACCGGCAATTCGCCGCATCGTGTTCCTGACAAATCACGCAAACGGCTCCGAAGACATCTTTACCAAGCTGGGCCGGTCGCGAACCGTCATTGCGTTTCCTGGAGTTGCCGGAAGCAGCGAGGGCGGTAATGTGCGCTACTGCTTGATTCCGCAGCAACCAACCTCTGTGGAGGTTGATGCACCGGACATCGCTTGGTTGTTTCGTCAAGCGGGGTTCCCGGTGGCTGAAGTGAAAGATATGGATGCTTGGTTGCGTCGACACGCGGTCTTCATCACGGCAATTGTTGGTGTGCTCTATGAAAATAGTTGCGACGCAAGAAAACTGGCGGGAAACCGGGAGGCGGTTCGCGCATTCATCTGCGCGGTACGTGAAGGCTGGTTAGCACTCGACAGAAGGCGAGGGCCACCGGCGCCTTTTGCGTTGCGAATGATCCTCTGCTGGATTCCTTTGCGCTTTTCAGTAACCTACTGGTGCAAGCTGCTTGCCTCACATCGCGGCGATCTTTACTTTGCTCAGCATGCAAGGCATGCTCCGGTCGAAATGGTGTCGCTCGCTGCTGATGTCCGCGCCCTCGCTAAGGAAAGCGAAGCGCCGGGACTATACAGGTTGCTTCGTTCGATCGACCGATGGCATCCAGCTGTGTAGTCACAATCCAATGAAGGATCAGCCAAACCGCGGCGTTTTCTCCTGCGCGGCAATCGGTGCACAGAAGCCGGGACCTGTGTGAGCTCCCGCTTCTGGTCGACAGCGGCTGCTTTGCCTCTAGGTTGATCTTCACCTATGGATGCCAGTAACAGTTATGTTTTTTCTCTCCTCCCTTCTCTATTTAAACAGCAGGCCTGGAGTGCATCTTATTCACGAGCAGTAAGGACGAGGTGCACAGAAATGAGAAGCAAATTCAGGAACATGGCGTTCATCACCGCGCTGGCAGTCGGTGCGACCGGAGTGAATCTGATGCCGGTGGTCGCGATCGCGCAGGATCAGGATCGGCATGACGATCGGGATCGGCACGACGATCGCGATCGGCAGCAGCAGGGCAACTACGCAAATAGCCGGTTTTACCAAATGGGCCAACGCGAAGGCGAGCAGGATCACCAGCGCAACCGGCGCAAGACTCACAATCACCATTTCCGGTCGGACGACGATCGGCGGGCGTATGACATGGGCTACCAGACGGCATGGGGTAATGGCGACCAGAACATGCGGCACGACGACCGGCATGACGACCGGCACGATGACCACCATGACGATCATCAGGACCAGCCCCACTAAGCAGGGCGAGTGGTCGGGGGAAATCCTGATGGTCGGATTTCCCCCACCGCTTTATTGCTTCCGCTCCTGATGTTTTGTGGTTCGCGGTGAGGGCAGGATAAGGTTCGATCAGCCGGTGTTTCGCAGCCCTGCGGAGATGCCGTTGATCGTACCGGCGATGGCGCGATTGATGGCTTCGCTATCGTCTCCGGCTCGCTTACGCCGCAGCAGGTCTACCTGAATCAGGCTCATGGGATCGACATACGGGTTGCGCAGCCGGATGGAGCGGGCAAGCACCGGATTGGTCTCGAGCAGTTCCTTCTGGTGAGTGACGGCGAGGACAGCGGAGAGCGTGCGCTGAAATTCGGCCTCGACCTTGGAGAAGACACGCTCGCGCATTCCGACGTCGGGGACCAGCGAGGCGTAGAGGGAAGCGATCCCGAAGTCGGCCTTGGCGAGGGCCATTTCGACGTTCCGCACGAGGTCGATGAATAGCGGAAATTCCTGCATCATGGTGCGCAGCAGTGCGGCTCCGCCCGGCTTCTCCGCATAGCGCGAGAGCGCGTATCCTACGCCAAACCACGCGGGCACGAGCTGGCGGCTCTGGGTCCAGCCGAAGACCCAGGGGATGGCGCGCAGGTCGGCGAGCGTGCGTTTGCCACTTCGCCGCGCCGGACGCGAGCCAATTTTGGCGTGTTCGAGTTCGGCGACCGGGGTAGCCACTTCAAAATAGCTGAGCACCTCAGGATCATCCTGAATATGGGTGCGGTAGAACTCAAAAGCGGTCTGCGAGAGTTCGTCGAGCGCCGTCTCCCACTCGGGCAGGAGCACTCCAGTCTGATGACCGTGGGGGTCGCGGCTGTTGGGCCGGGCGAGGGCGTCGAGAGAGGCGGCAATCATCAGTTCCAGATTGCGCTCGGCGAGCACTTCATCGGAGTACTTCCAGTTGAGAACTTCGCCCTGTTCCGTGATGCGGATCTGGCCGAAGAAGGCGCCGACCGGCTGCGCATAAATGGAACGATGCGTGGGACCGCCGCCGCGGCCGACCGTTCCCCCACGACCATGGAAGAGCCGTAGCTGAATGTTGCATTCCCTCGCCACTTCGTGGAGGGCGCGATGGGCGCGGAATATCTCCCAGGTGCTGGTCAGCATACCGCCGTCCTTGTTGGAGTCGGAGTAGCCGAGCATCACCTCCTGATGACGTCCCCAGGAGGTCAGGAGCCGTTCATAGGCAGGCGAGGTCCACAAGGTGCGGCAGACCTGGGGAGCGCTGCGGAGGTCTTCGATGGATTCAAACAACGGCACCGGCATGAGGCCGGGATCGCCGTCTTTCGCCTCACACTCAACGCCACCGAGACGAGCCAGCCAGGCGACGTTGGTGATGTCTTCGACGGTGGCAGCGCCACTGATGACGTAGTTCGTGATCGCTTCCGGGCTGCAACCCTTCTTGACCTCGGCCACCGCGCGCAAGGTCTCGATCACGTCGTAGGTGGCCTCGGTAAGGGCCTCTGGAACGATGCCGCTACGGGAAGCTTCACTGCACCAGGCGGAGGCCTCTTCGAGCGCCTTGGCGTGAATGCGGGCGTGCTGGCGAATGTCGAGCGTGTGCAGGTGGAGACCGAAGGTGCGGACGGTGAGCACCAGCGGGTCGATCAGCGTCTGGGCTAGGCGAAGGCCCCGATTTTCGGCGAGCGAAGCCCGCAACACGGCCAGGTCGTCCAGCAGTTCCGCAGCCGAGCCGTAGGCGGGTAGCGCGGCCAGCGCGGGGTTTTCGAAGTGAGAGATGGTGAAAGGCATGACCGGCGTCGTGCCGGCGCTCTGTTCCGGGTGAGCCAGCGTCTTCTCCAGCCGCGCGCGCACGCAGATGAGATAGCGGCGGTAGTACTCGAACTCGTACTGAGCGCCGAAGATCTGGCTTTCAGCAGAGTGGAGTCGCGAAACGTAGTCATTCAGCCGCTTTTGCAGTTCGTCGCTTACGGGCAGTTGCTGGGCGGAGCTGGTGAGCCGGTCGACGATGAGTTGAATCTGCTGCTGGTACCAGGTGAGCAGATGTCCGCGAGCGAGACGTATGGCCTCGCGGGTGACCTCGGGCGTCACGAAGGGGTTGCCGTCGCGATCGCCGCCGATCCAGGAGCCGAAGGTCAGGAGCAGCGGCAGTTCGGCTACGTCGATCTCAAGGCCATATTCGCTGGCGAGCGCATCGGCGACCTCCTGGTAGAGGCTTGGCAGCGTGGCGAAGATGGAGACGTCGTAGTAATCGAGGCCCATCTTGATCTCGTCCGCGACGGTAGGCCGGCGGCTGCGCACCTCGTCGGTCTGCCAGAGGGCGGTGATTTCGGCGGTGAGCTCTTCCTGCAGGCGGGCAAGCTCTTCATCCGGCACGGGAATACGGTCGAGATGCTCGAGTAATTCGCCGATGCGCCGGCGCTTGATCATGACGGAGCGGCGGGCGATCTCGGTGGGATGCGCGGTAAAGACGGGAATGACCACGACCCGCCGGAGCCAGTCGTAAGCTTCCTCGGCCGTGATGCCGACGCGCTTCATCTCGCGCAGAGTGCCGCGAAGCGAGCCGCGCTGCGAGGTGGCATCGCCGGTGGTCTGGATGGAGAGCCGACGCCGTTTGCGGTGATTGGTCTCAGCCAGATTGATGAGTTCAAAGTAGAAGGCGAAGGCGCGTGTGAGGTGATACGCGTGATCGACGCCAAGGCTATCTACGTCAAAGACGGCCTGCTGCATGAGCAGCTCGGCTTCGCCGATGTTGCCGGCGGTTTGCGCCTCGCGGCGGCGAATGGCTGCCTGGCGCAGCTCTTCGACGTGGGTGTAGAGGCTCTCGCCCTCCTGCTCGCGCAGCACATCGCCGAGCAGCATGCCGAGGGAGCGAACGTCGCGGCGCAGGGGAGCTTCCTTCAGATCGCCGACGCGGGCTTCCAGTTCAGCGAGACGAGCGGACCAGTTTTCCGGCTTCCAAAGAGGTGGCATCGTCTTTCGATTATGCACGATGTACTTTCCCGGATTGCGGCTTTGCGGGGAGGTCGGCTGAAACCCGGCGGTCCGATTCCTCATCTTCCAAAGAGGAGGGGCCGAGTGGTTGCTATCGATCGACGACGATTCAACGCCATGCTGGCGGCGCTGAGCCTGGGGACAGGGGGAGAAGGTCGCGCCTTGGGATCAGGTCGCGGCGCAGATCCGGAAGTGCTGCAGCTTTCTCGAAACGGCTGGATGCCTAACAACGAGCACTTGCCGGTGCTGCTGTACCGCGGAGTGACCGACCCGAAGCGAGATGCGGATCCGGCATCGCATTTCGAAACCATGTTCAAGCGGAACGGCTGGCCGCCGCAGTGGCGAAACGGCGTCTTCGACTTCCATCACTACCATTCCACGGCACATGAGGTGCTGGGGTTTGCGGGAGGACAGGCGCGCTTGATGCTGGGCGGCGAGAACGGGCACGAAGTGGCAGTGCGTGCGGGAGACGTGGCGGTCTTGCCGACCGGCACAGGACATTGCCGTCTCCAAGCCAGCGGGGATTTCCTGGTGGTGGGCGCGTATCCTCCTGATCAGGAATGGAACATCTGCCGCAAAGCTCCTTCGCAAGCGGACCAGGACCGCATGGACCGGCTGGCGTTTCCGAATAGCGATCCGGTCACTGGCGAAGCGGGTCGTTTGGTAAAGCTTTGGCGTGCGAGTTGAGCGGTACGCAGAGGTTGGCAATCAGTAGGAATCGAGCACTGCCCCTGACGCGGGAATCGATTGCGACTGGCGGCCGGCCGCGTAGGCATCGTGTTCCCTGAAAAGCCACTGGTGAATCGAGACTAAGGTCGGGTGGGCGCGAATCGTCGGCTGCAACGACGCGAGGCTGGCGAGTTCCTTGTTGCGCCGCGCTGTGAGTGCATCGGGCGGAAGGCCGACATCCGGAACGGCGTGGAAGCTCAGTTCGTAATCAGGGGTTAAGGGCGACGCGCCGAAGATCCAGCGGAAGATGGCGGCGGTGCGCGGCATGTGAAATTCAGACGTAATGACCAGCAGCTTGCGCAGACCCGCTGGGTCGGTGTGAACGGTGCGCGCGAAGTAGGCGTTCCCGATGGTGTCGTACGAGGCCGCCTCGACCAGCAGCCGATCGTGGGAGTAGCCGCGATCGAGCAGATATTGCGCTGCCACAAAGGCTTCAAGCATGGGGCGTCCGTTCCGGTCGAGGGGTGGCGGCTTGTGGGTGGTGCCGGCACTCAGCGTGAGAATCGGCGCGCCGTTGGCGAGATCGAGTGCAGCGTCGAGGCGATTGATAAACCACGGAGGCAACTCACCCTGAGGACGAAGACCTCCGCCGGGCACGACCACTGCGTCAAATTCAGACATACGGACATGTTCCTGGAGAGCGCCCGTGACAGGGGCCACGAGTGCGATTGTTATCGTAACTACGACTATGACATACTGCGAGCTGCCCGAGTTAGATGCGGCCGGATCACTGCGAGGCGGACTGTTCTTCGAGTTGAAGCATCAGGTCTTCCCACTCAGTTAGAAGCAGCGAGTGGCGCACGCGAAGGTCTTCGAGCACGCGCGTGACGCGCTGCGTCTCCTCCACGCTGACGAAGTTGCCGAGCGTCTCTTCTGACTGGGCGATGGAAGCCTCGAGCCTGGGGATCTCTTCTTCGACGAGGGCAAATCTCTCTTGCATCTGCCGCAACTTGATGGGGTTGACGCGGCGGGTCTTCTCGCCTGCGCCATGGATGGCGGCCGCTGGTATCTCCGCGACAGAAGGAGCGGTCAGGCTGGGGGATGAACCCGGGACATGCCCGTTGGATTGCGCTGGAACCGCGAGGCCCTGCTTGCGGTAGAGGTAGTCCTCGTAATTGCCGGGATAGACGTGGACATGCCCGCCCTCGACCTCGAGCACGCGCGTGGCGATGCGGTCGATGAAGTAGCGATCGTGGGAGACGAAGATGACAGTGCCGCTGAAATTCCTGACGGCTTCAAGCAGGACGTCTTTGGCGCGAAGGTCGAGGTGATTGGTGGGCTCGTCAAGTAGAAGGAAGTTCGCCGGACTGACCAGAATGCGAGCCAGCGCATAGCGGTTGCGTTCGCCGCCGGAGAGTACGCCGAGCGGCTTGAAGGCGTCGTCGCCGGAGAAGAGGAAGCAACCAAGCAGGCTGCGCAACTCGGTTTCAGATACGCGCGGCGCGGTGCGGCTGATGTCGTCGAGCATGCGCGCCGTTGGATCGAGCACCTTGTACTGATCCTGGGCGAAGTATTCGGCGCGAACATTATGGCCGAGCTTGAGAGTCCCGCTGGTGGGCGGTTCCTCACCAGAGAGCATGCGAATCAGCGTGGACTTGCCCGCGCCGTTGACGCCGACGAGAGCGATGCGATCTCCGCGATCGATGGTGAAGCTCACGCCATTGAGGACCTGCTTGGCCCCGTAGGCCTTGGACACGTCGGTGACTTCGACTACCGTGCGCCCCGAGGGAGGTGGTTGCGGGAAGGTGAAGTGGATCGCCTTCTCCTCTTCCGGAATGACGATGCGAACGATCTTCTCCAGTTCCTTGATGCGACTTTGCACCTGCTTGGCCTTGGTGGCCTGGTAGCGGAAGCGGTTGATGAAGGACTCGAGATGTTCGATCTGATCGCGCTGGTTTTTGTAAGCGGCTTCGAGCTGGGCGAGCCGTTCGGCTTTCTGTGTGAGGTATTTCTCGTAGTTGCCGTGATACACGTGCAGGCCCTTGTTCCATATCTCGACGATCTTGTTCACGGTCACGTCAAGGAAATACCGGTCATGCGAGATGAGGATGAAGGCCTTTGGATAACTGCGGAGATAGTCTTCGAGCCAGTTGCGCGTTTCGAGGTCGAGATGGTTGGTGGGCTCATCGAGCAGCAGCAGGTCGGGTTTCTGCAGCAGCAGTTTGGCGAGCGCGATGCGCATCTGCCAGCCGCCGGAGAATTCTTCCGTGCGACGAGACCAATCTTCCTTGCTGAAACCCAGGCCTGACAGCACAGAGCCGACCTGGGCGTCGAGAGCGTAGCCGTCGTGCGCGCGAAAGTGCGAATCGATATGGGAGAAGCGAGCAGCGGCGGCCTGGTATTGGGAGCTTTCATGATCCAGTTCGGCCAGAGCGGTGGAGAGAGTCTCGAGTTCCTTCTCCATGCCGATGAGTTCTTCAAAGACGGAGAGGCATTCGTCGAAGACGGTGCGGCCCGAAAGGGAGAGGCCGTCCTGGGGCAGGTATCCCATGCTCATGCCCTTGGTGCGCTGCACGGTGCCGTAGTCGAGCGAGTCCATGTCGCCGAGGATCTTGAGCAGCGTGGATTTCCCGGTGCCGTTGGCTCCGACAAGCGCAGTCCGTTCCTCCGGCGTGATGAGCCAGTTGAGATCTTCAAAGAGGAGCTTGGGACCGAAGCGCTTCCCTGCGCCGGAGAGAGAGAGCATGACTCTATTCTAAAGGCAGCGGAAAAGCGGTTAGCGAGAGGCAGCTAAAAAGCGGTCAGCTAAGGGCCGGTCAGCTAAAAGCCGGTTAGCAAGTTAGCGGGCAGCGAGTTAGCCGGGCAGCGAGTTAGCCGGGCAGCGAGTTAGCCGGTCAGCGAGTTGGCAAGTTAGCGGAAAAGGCGCTTCCGCTGATTTGCGTAGCCGCTGACTCGCTGGCTTGCTGACCTGCTGACCTGCCAACTCGCTGACTTTCTCCCTTACTGGCAGATTTGATTCACTGCTTCTTAGCTGGCCTTCGGCTGACCGGCCTTCATCTGCTTGACCAGGGCTTGCCAGTCGGCCTCGGTTTGGTCTGCGTAGGCCTGCGCGAAACCGGCAATCGCTTCTTCAAACTTGCCGCCGGTGCCCATGTAGCCGTTGAGCAGGCAGCTGTCGCCCGAGCGGGCGTGTCCGCGCGCGAAGAGTTCGCCGCAGATGCGGGCGTATTCGAGCAGGCCTTCGCCCTTGAGATCCTCCACATCGATGGAACCCTTGTGGTCATTCAGTTGGCGGACCAGGTAGTCGCGATGGGCGATGGTGGTCCATCCCAGCAGGGGATCGGACTGGAACTGCATGGCGCGCTGTCCCTCGGCCGTACGGCGACCCTGGTGGTGCGCCTGTCCGTGCGCATCGACGTAAGGGGCGTAGGCCGATGCGGGCTCCTCCTTCATCTGGAGAAAGAGCGGATCCCCGGGGCCGTTTCCTTCGAAGTAGATGACGTAGTCGCGCAGCCCTACGCTGCCAGTGCCGACGATTTTGAAGGCGACATCGAGCGGGCGGTACTGGGCAAAGAAGTGCTGTCGCTCCGGCAGCAGAGTTTCGCGATACGCGCTGAGCGAGGCAAGAATGGGACGGGACTGGGCTGGTGTAAGGCGCCACAGGACCGGCTTCTGATTGCGAAAGACACGCGCCGTGGATTTGCTGTTCTTTGCCGGTTCAGTAAGAGTTTCGAGCGAATGCTGAGGCGTAGATCGTTCCGCTTTAAGAAGCACCTGCGAGACCGGAGCGATCCGTTGCAAACGGTGCACTTGAAAACGCGCAACTTCCAGGACCGGCATGCGCGAGAATGCCTGAATATTTTTGCTGTACTGGGCCACGAAGGTGTGCACGGCCTCTTCCGCGACCGAGGCTTTCTCTCCAACCTCCCGCGCGGCGAGGATGAGGCTGGTGGCGAGGCGCTTGAGATCCCATTCAAACGGTGCGCGAGTGGTCTCGTCAAAATCGTTGATGTCGAAGACCAGGCGGCCATCGGGTCCGGCATATGCACCCAGGTTGCGAACGTGCGCGTCTCCGCAGATCTGGTTGACGATGCCGGTGTTGGGCAGACCAGCAAGATCGGCGGCCATGATAGGCACGGCGCCGCGAAAAAATCCGAAGGGCGAACAGGCCATCCGCTCGTACTTGACCGTAACGAGCGAGGGGACACGGCCGCGCATGGAGGCCGCGAGCAACTTCAACGGATCATGAAGACGATCCTGCGGACGCCAGCGGTTGTGATCCTGACGGCGAAGTTGTTTACGGCGGGATTGCCCAAGCGAGCGGCGTTCCTGCGAAGTGGGAAGCGAGTGCATGGTCCTCTATCTCTGGGTGACTCTACTCTCAGTCAAGTTCGGCGGCAAACTCAGGCGGGATCGGCATGGCGCGAGACACGCTGAACGTCGGCGGCAATGGATGCGCGCACCGAATCGGGGAGCACGGGCATGGCTCCTTTTTGCGACGCGACCCACGAACCCCAGCGATTGCCCGCTTCGTTGAGCACGCGCAACGGCGCCTCTTGCAGGTAGGCAGCCACCATGGCAGCGGTGAAGGCATCGCCCGCGCCTACCGTATCGGCGATCTTCGTAGGGAAGCCATGGTGGCGATCGAAGTCGTCGCGCGACACGAGCAGACTGCCATAGCCTCCCAACGTGACGCAGATCAACTGCAAGGGGAAACTGGACAAGAGCGCGTGCGCGGCTTCGAGCAGATGCGCCTGATCCGGTTCGGCAGTATCGGGCTGGCGGGGATAGCTGCCAAGACCGAGAAGGCCTACGACCTCCGGCACCTCAGCGTCGTTGAGCTTCAGAACGGTAGCGGATTCCAATGAACGCTCAAGCACCTCGGCGCTGTAAAACGGCTTGCGGAGATTCACATCAAACACGCGCACACATTCCGGGAAGCTCGCGGCGAGAAAGGCGTGAATGGTGTCGCAGGACGTCTTGCTGCGTTGCGCCAAGCTGCCGAAGCAGACTGCATCAGCCTGCGGAGCGAGGGCTTGCCACTCGGGCGAGAATTCCAAAAAGTCCCACGCGACCGGCTGGTGAATGACGTACTCGGGCTGGCCGCCAACGATGTCCACGGAGACGGTGCCAGTCGGATGCTCGATATCACTTTGAACCTGGGTGGCATCGGCCGGCAGAGCTTCGAGCAGGTGCCGGGCTTCTTCCCCGAGCGGGTCGACTCCCAGCCGGCTCGCGATGATGGCAAGATTGCCAAGCCGGGAGGACATCACGGCAAAGTTGGCCGGGGCGCCTCCGAGTTGCTGGCCTGTGGGCAGCAGGTCCCAGAGCAATTCACCGATACCGACAATCAATTTGGGCGTGGATGCGGAGTTCATTGCTCCGCCTTGGCAGTCTGCGCTGCCCCAGTCTCCAGAAGGTGCTGCATCTCCAGATAAACGGCGTTGGTCCAGCCAAAGCCGACCACATTCATCTTGTACCCAGTGGCGACTTGGACGTCGGAAGAACTGCTGACCACGTTGTATTTCTCCCGGATGGTCTTATCGCGTTCGAAGTTCTCTTCGATGGTGTGGCTGAACTTCTGCGAGATGCGACGAGCATCGTCGTGAAAACCAGCCCGGTCGAGACCATGAATAGCAACCCACGAAGTCGGCGCCCATCCGAAGGGTAGATCCCACTGCAGACCCGTATTGGAGGCGCTCATCGCGATACCGCCCGGCTGTTCGAGCAGGGAGAGGTGCTCCCCGACGGACGCAGTCTGCTTTGCATCGGAGACGGCGGCCCACAGCGGATAGAGAGCCGAGATGTACACGTAATTCGAGAGCTTGTGTTGCGTGAAGTCGTAGTCGAAGTACATGCCTTCTTTGGCGTTCCAGAGATAGCGGTTCATCGCGGCGCGTCGCAGTTGCGCTCGCTGTTTCCACTGGGCTCCGGGCTTGCCGAGCCGGGCGGCCATCCAGGCGAGGTCTTGTTCGTACTTGTAGAGCAGGCTGTTGAGGCAGACGGGCGCGTAGTGGTGAGTGGAGCCGCTGAAGGGACCGAAGCGATTGCTGGGGTCGAAGCCCGATTCGCGCATGGCACGATCGCCGACGTAGAAATCGCGACTGAGCCAATGACCTTGAAAGTGGGCGCGCCCGCAGGCGGGGGCGAGCTTGGGATCGCAACTGACGCGCGTGAGGCGGGCTTGCTGCACTTCGTTCGGCTCGTCTGGTCCTTCGACCAGGTAGTCGGTGTGGGTGTTGGGATGAGCGAGCAGCCAGCGAATTACGTCGGCGTAGTAGGTGCTGTCGTCCTCCATCTCCGGGACCGGGCCCTGACCGATGTCGTAGTAGCGGGCCAGCCCGGTGTTTCCGGCGCGGTGCATCTGTGTCTCCCACAGTGCATGGTCGCGCTGCGCATAGCCGTACGCACGGGCCAGCCACGCATCGGCTTGCTTGCGGTTCTCCGGATTGGCTGCGACATCCGCTTCATAGACGGCGCGGACCATGCTGGTGAGAAAGGGCGGCTGCGAGCGAGTGAGGTGGTAGGTGCGGTTGGCGTTGAGAATGGCGCCGTAGTGCTCAATTTCGAAGAAGAAGTTTTCGACCATACCACGGGCCAGTTCGATGCGATTGTCGCGCACCAGCCCGAGGATGATGAAGTAGCTGTCCCACCCATACATCTCGTTGAATCGGCCGCCAGGCACCACGTATTTGTTGGGAAGGTAGAGGAGGCCGGGGGTCGAGATTTCGGAGACGCGAACGTCGCCGAGACGGTGGATGGGTCGGGGCAGATGTTCGATGCGGACGTTGCACTGGGACTTGAGAGCATCGACCTCGGGCGGCACCGCCAGTTCCGCCGGCAGGTAGAGGATCGCGGGGGCTCCGTTGAGCTTGGGATCCGCGAGGGAATGGCAATCCGTCATGGAGCGAGAAAGTGTATCCCACGCCTTGTGGATGTAGTCAGTAATAGAGGAGGTCTGCCGCGGAGCCGATGGGGGCGTAGGCGCGGTGTTCTGGGCCAGAGCGCAACAGCAAAGAAGAAAGGGGAGTGTTCCCCATGCGGCGAGAAGCCTACGGACAGTTTTCATAACGACCCCAGGTGAAGCGTCTTGGAGCGGCGACGGGCGGTGGTCAAAACGTTGACCATTGTAAGTCATAGACGAAACAACGCGCAGCGCGAGTCGCTCATCCAAATTTGAGCAGCCCCCTTGAAAGGTCGACGACGTGGCAGGAAGACCGCAGCCCGTTTTACAGAAGGAGCAGTCCGTACGGAGACGAGCGGAGAGGCCGCCGTATTCTCCTTGTCCTTGGGGTATCTTCGCTGATCGTTATAGTTGGCCTTTTTATCGGTGCCCAGTACCTGTTGCACAACGCCGAGCCGATTTTACGGGAACGCGTGATCGAGACGCTGGCAGCCAGGTTTGACAGCCGCGTAGAACTCGCGGAGTTCCACGTCTCGGTGGTGAATGGGTTGCAGGTTTCTGGCGTGGGCTTGAAGCTGTATCCAAACGCCTACTCCTCCGATGTACCCCTCTTCGCCGCAGACCAGTTCGGATTCAAGACCACCTGGGCAAACCTGCTGAAGACGCCCATGCACGTAGGCCACGTGGGGGTGAACGGGCTGCGAATTCATCTGCCGCCCAAGCAGGAGAGGCACGACCTGCCGAAGCTGAATGGAAAAGGCCGCGCGAAGATCAAGATCTATGTCAGGGAGATCGATATTCAGCATGCTGCGCTGGTACTTGGAACCAGCGATCCGCGGAAGAACCCTCTCGACTTTCAGATCAGCAGGGTCGTGCTGAATGCCGTGGGTGCTTTTGAGCCGATGCATTTCGATGCCACTCTGGTGAACCCCAGGCCGAGGGGAGAGATTCAGTCGAGTGGCGAGTTTGGCCCGTTTCATGAAGACAGCCCAGGGGACACGCCAGTGAAAGGCGATTACACCTTTAACCACGCGGACCTGAGCACGCTCAAGGGAATTGCGGGCATTCTCTCCTCCACCGGCCAGTATCAAGGGACGCTCGACAACATCGTTGTGAATGGCGAGACCGACACACCGGACTTCCGCATCCGGATAAGCGGCCATCCAGTTCCACTGCACACCAGATTTCACGCGATCGTGGATGGAACCAACGGAGACACGATCCTCGAACCGGTCGATGCGACCATCCTGCACTCCCATCTGATCGCACGCGGTAAAGTGGTTCGCGTTGCAGGCAAGAAGGGCCACGACATTGCGCTCGACGTAGTGGTGGACAAGGCGCGCATCGAGGACCTGCTGAAGTTAGGGGTGCGGACGGATCCTCCGGTGATGACCGGGGCCGTGCGGCTGAAGACGAAGATGGAGATCAAGCCCGGCGAAGAGGATGTCTCCAGGCGCTTGCGACTGCGCGGCAACTTCGACATATCCAACGTCCGCTTCACCAACGAGAAGGTGCAGGCAAAGGTGGACGAGTTGAGCATGATCGGACAGGGAAAGCCGAAGGAGGCGCACGACAGTATTCCCGACAACGCGCGCTCGGAAATGACGGGAAACTTCCAGCTGGCCTCAGAGAAGTTAAGCCTGCAGGATCTGAACTTCGATGTGCAGGGCGCAAATATTCAGATGGATGGCGTCTACAGCATGAACGGCGACATGTTCGATTTCCACGGCAAGGCTCGGCTGCACGCGCATCTGTCGGAGATGGTTGGCGGCTGGAAATCGATTCTGCTGAAACCGATTGACCCGTTTTTCGCCAAGCACGGAGCGGGCACTGAGGTGCCGATCAAGGTCACGGGCACTCGCTCAGAGCCGCATTTCGGTCTCGATTTCGGACACCATGATGACAGTGAAACCAAAGTGTCAAAGGACTGGCACCGGGATCGCGGGATCGTGACCAAGCCGAATTAGAGCCACGCGCATCACCCACTCGGCAATTGCTACCTCTCTCAATGGCTGGTTCAGGCACTTGCGTGCCAGCTCTCTCCCGTGTGCATCCTGTGATGGAGGAACTTGTCTGCCTCGCACCTGATATGTACAGTACGGGAAGCCTGTAGGGAGAGCTGAAGAATGAACTGTATTTCGAGAAGAATTGCGGGGGGATTGCTGGTCGCGGCCGGCATCGCATGCGGCTTGCCAATGATTGCGGAGACACACGCTGCAAAGGCGGCGACTCATGCGAAACAAGCAGCGGCGGACGACTTGTGGTGGAAGCATGCGGTGATCTACGAGATCTATCCGCGAAGTTTCAAGGACTCGAATGGCGACGGTATCGGCGATCTGAACGGGATCACCAGCAAGCTGGATTATCTGAAGGTGCTGGGCGTAGACGCCATCTGGCTGAGCCCGATCTATCCTTCGCCGCAGGTGGACTTCGGCTACGACATTTCCAACTACGAAGATATTGATCCAAAGTATGGGACGCTGGCCGACTTCGATCGCCTGGTTGCCGAGGCGAAGAAGAGGAACATCCGCATCATCATGGACCTGGTGATGAATCACACCTCGGACAAGCACCCCTGGTTTATCCAGTCCGCGAGTTCGAAGACCAATCCCAAGCGCAACTGGTATGTGTGGAAAGAGGGGAAGGGTCCGGGTCAGCCGCCTAATAACTGGGAGTCTTACTTCGGCCACTCGGCGTGGCAGTTCGATCCGAAGACGAATCAGTATTACTACCACAAGTTCTATATTCAGCAGCCCGACCTGAACTGGAACAACCCGCAGGTAGAGAAAGCCATGTTCGATGTGCCGCGATTCTGGATGAAGCGTGGCGTCGCGGGCTTTAGGCTGGATGCGATTCCCACGCTATTTGAAGATCCGGCGATGAGAGATGAGGGCGTGGTGAAGGACGCCCAGGGAAATCCGCAGACGAATGCGTACGGCGATCCCAAGCTCGACGACACCATGACGAACAATCTCCCGAAGGTGCACGAGGTGTTGCGTGCGCTGCGCAAAGTATCGGACAGCGCGCCGGGGCAGCATGTCTTGATCGGAGAGACTTACTTCAATAACGTGCAGGATCTGCGGAAGACCTACGGCGCGCACAATGACGAATTGCAGTTGCCGATGGACATGCAGATCGGATTCATCAACAAGCTGGATGTTGGACTGTTCCGTCAGCACATCAACGAGGCGGAGACCATGCTGGATGGAAACCAGCCGTTGATTGTCTTCGACAACCACGACAATCCTCGCTGGGATCGCTATGGAGACGGCATTCATAACGTGGACATCGGCCGGGTGATCGCGACGATCCTCTTCGCGACTAAAGGCACCGCGATGATGTATTACGGCGATGAGATCGGGATGAAGACGACGCCTCCGCTGCGCAAGGAAGACGTGAAGGATCCGATCGGCATCACTGGCTGGCCTAAGGAAAAGGGCCGGGACGGAGATCGCACCCCGATGCAGTGGGATGACACCGCGAACGCCGGTTTCAGCACCGGTACGCCATGGCTTCCGGTTCCTCCCAGCTTCAGCCTGGTAAACGTGCAGCGGGAGGTTACAGATTACGAATCGGTTCTGAACTGGTACAAGCAGTTGATCGAGTTCAGGCGAAGCAATGCTGCATTGCGGGATGGCAAGAACATCATGTTGAACGTAAACGATAACAAGGTGCTGTCATGGCTACGCCAGCCAGGCAGCGGTCCGGCGGTGGTGGTGTCTTGCAACTTCACTGATCAGCCGCAGAAGGTGGCGTTTGACCTGTCGCCGCAGGGCATCCAGGGCAAGCAGGCGAAGACGCTGATGAAGACGCCGGGCAGCCGCGATCCGGCATCGCTCGAGGCTGTCGAGTTGCCGCCCTACGGCGTGTACATAGGCGAAGTGCAGTAGGCCAATGCAATTCGGAGACAGGAAGGCGCAGCTTATACGGGCTGCGCCTTTGCTGTTTCCGTGTGGATACCGTCGAGCACCTCTCGATAAGCGGCATAGACATTTTCAAAGACTGAATCCCACGAAGCGGAGAGCGCATACGCGCGCGAGGAGTCTCGCATACGGGTGTGCAGCGCCGGGTCGAGCAGGACGCGCGCGGCGGCACGAGCGAAGTCTCCATCGTCCGCAATAAAGCCAGTCTCGCCGTCGCGCACGATATATCGCGGGCCGCCATCGGGAGTGACGATGGCAGGAACGCCAGAGGCAAGCGCCTCAAGCACTACGTTGCCGAAGGTGTCGGTGTGCGAGGGAAAGACGAAGAGGTCCATGTTGGCATAGGCGCGAGAGAGGTCACGGCCTCGTAAGACGCCGGGCAGACTGGCGTTCGGCAGGTTTTTTCGCAGCCACGCCTCTTCGGCTCCCTGGCCGATGATCAGAAACCGGACGTTGGAGATACCGAGAGCTGCAAGCTCCTGTTGAACCGTAGCCAAAGCGGTTACGTTCTTCTCGACCGAGAGGCGGCCGACGAAGCCTAGGACGAATTCTCCGTCCGCATCGCGATCGCGAGACTCGGGCGAGAAGAGGTGAGTGTCGACTCCTCGCGGCATGAGCAGACAGCGGCGGCCGGTAGCTTTCTCAAGCACGGCACAGAGATCGAGATTGGGCGCGAAGAGTATGCGCGCCATGCGGTAGAAGCGGGCGGTGACGGCGAGGGTCGTTTCCTCGATGGTCTTGCCGGCGGCGACGGAACGTTGTTCCGAGAGCATTCGTAGCAACCATGCAGACCGGCGGGCCAGGTACTCATGAACGTTGGTATGCCAGGACGCGACCAGCGGAAAGCCCATATCGTTGGCGAGCCACGCGCCCAGCATGCCAATTTCGCTGGGTCCGGTGATGTGCACCAGGTCGGGCTGGAACTGCTCGAGCGTTCGCTTCATCAGCGGGAGGTGGCGCAGGAAGCCGACGTCGAAGCGCAGGTCTTTGTCGAGAGGAAAGGAAAGGAAGCCGCGCTTCAGTTCCAGGCTTTGGACTTGCGATTCGGTCACGAGGTGCTGGGCGCGCTCTCCGGCCCGGACGCTGAGAAAGGGTAGATTGCGACGGCGGGCAAATGCCTCAAAGTGGCGGCTGGTGTGCGCGACTCCGTTCACTTCGTGAAAAGAATCCGGAAAGTAGGCCAGCCGCGGATATCCAGAGGACATAGCGGGAGTGTATGCGGGAGCAGCAGTGCGCGTACAGATGAAGCCAAGTGTTAGCCGAGAATTGTTACTCCCCGAGCACGAACCGCAAATCGCGCGACTCGTTCCACGCGTAGCGCAGGCTGGAGGAAACGGGATGCGAACCCATCAGGCGCACGGCCTGGATGAGCCACTGCAGGTAGAACGGCGCGGTGCCTTGCGCCCAAAGTGAGCGCAACGGGCGAACCACTCCGTGGCTGTCGGGATGGAAGACGCGATCGTCCCAGAAGCGGGAGCCTTGCGGAAAATCGGGGTAGTCGCGGATGGCGTCCAACGTGGATTGCAGGATACGGTGCTTCCACGGCTCCGCATATTGCGGCATAAAGAGCACTTGACTGCGCTGTTGATAGCGAATTTCGTGGACAAATTCTGTGAAGCTGGCGGCGCGGGTCAGGTTGATATTCGCGTTAGGCTCCATGCCGTGGCGATCGCCGCCCGAGATGAGAAGCTTGTTCCATTCCACGGCCATGCGCTTCACGGCGCGATTCTCTTCCCAGTTGCGGAGGCCATTGAGTTCAAGCGCGTGGATGAATTGGCCATTCTGCGTCATGAAATCGTGCACCCGGACTTTGGCCTTATCTTCACCGATGAGGTAGAGGTCCCACATGGGGTGATTGAAGACGATGAGTACGTTGGGCAGGGCATGGAGCGCTGCGAGTATCTCGGTCAGCTGTTTCTCAGTAGGCGATGCGGTGAACTGCTTAAAGGTGCGCATCCAGAGGGTGCCTGCATCCGAGGGCAGGTTGTGGATGCCGAGATGAAACGCCTGATCGCCGCCAAAGGGTGCAGTCCACTCAACCGAGACAGGAATGTGCCGTGCGGAGGCAACAGTACGTAACAGCATCGGCGCCTGAATCGTGTCATGGTCGGTGATGGATACGAGCGGCATCAGTCCGAGTTTCTCAACCTGCCGCCCTTCCAGATCGAAGGCAAGGCGAGGGGTGAGAGGCGGAGTCCAGTAGCCTGCCCCGAAATTCAACGGCAGTTCATACTTCTCGCGGCAGCGCTTCTCTGCCCGGGCGATCAGGGGGCGCAACATTTCGTACTCGTTGCCGAGATTGGCGAGGAAGTCCAGAGTTTCTTTGGATTGGTTGGTGTGACTATGCAGCGAAACGCCCGCGGTGAACGCGCCGGCGGCGGCTGGATCTTTCCACAAGTAGGAAATCCGAGAAGCAGGCACATTGTCCTCCAGGTGTTTTCGCCATCAGTATCGCGTTCGAGCGTGAACACGCGATTACTGGAGCAAAAACGGGAGTTCAAATTGTGCGGGAATCTGACTGGATAACTGGCTCTCTGCCGGTAAGCATATAAGCCGACAGAAGAGCGCAGTCTAAGGTCGGGAACTAAGCAACTTACTTACGGGTCTGCGCGATCTCCGGACGGAAGTGAGTCTCGTCCTCTGCCATCTCCTGAGCGCGTCGGGCTTCCGGCTCCAGATGATTGTGGGTAAGGCCGGCCTTGAGTGCTTCGAAGGCCTCTTCAGGCGTATCGACCATGTGGAACAGTTCACGGTCTCTTGGCGAGATCGCGCCTTTGTCGACCAGTACGTCCAGGTTCACCACCTGACTCCAGTAGCTGGAGCCATACACGATGATGGTGATCTTCTTGGCCAACTTCTCGGTCTGCGCGAGGGTGAGCAGTTCAAACATTTCATCGATGGTGCCAAACCCGCCGGGGAACACGACCAAGGCTTTTGACAGATAGGCGAACCAGTACTTGCGCATGAAGAAGTAGTGAAACTCAAAGTTCAGCGCAGGGGTGATGTAGCGATTCGGTTGCTGTTCAAAGGGCAAGCGGATATTGAGCCCGATGGTCTTGCCGCCGGCTTCATAGGCGCCGCGGTTGGCCGCTTCCATGATGCCGGGGCCGCCTCCGGAGGTGACGACGAAACGATGCCGACGGAAGTTGAGCGATTGCGCCCACTCCGTAAGCATGAAAGCGAGACGGCGAGCATCTTCGTAGTAGCTGGCCATCTCGACGGCTGCTTCAGCGCGCCGCAATTGCAGCTCGCTGGCCGTACCTTGCTCGAGCTGCGGCTGGCTGGCGGGCTGTTCCTCCAGGGGAGCGGGTTCGCAAGAGCCCGTGTTCTTGAGCAGTTCAAGTTGCTGACTGGCCTCATCGAGGGCGCGAAAACGGGCCGAGCCGAAGAAGACCACCGTGTCCTGAATGCGTTCCCGGCGAAAGCGGGCGAGGGGTTCGGAGTACTCCGAGAGGATGCGGATGATGCGGCCGTCCGGCGCGTTGAGAAACGCTGCGTTCTCGTATGCCAGGGGGGCTCGTTCCAGAGGGTCAGGGTCTTTGATGGGATTGGTGGGATCGATGGTGCTCATGGGAGAGATGCCTCAGTTCTACAGCTCTGAATCGCGATAGTGAATGGCGTCAGAGATGGCAATCCAGATATTCAGCAGGCCGAGGCCAGAGACGACCCCGCGCACAGCGCCATTGGCGGCCAGGGAGGCCAGTTGCGGCCAGAAATTGAAGAAGCGGTTGTCGACCCACTGATGAAGCCAGGGCAGCAGGACCACCAGCATGCCCAGGTAGAGGCGGACGATGACACGTAAGAAGAGTTCGACACGACGGAGCCAGATGGGCGCGGGCGGCTTGGACTCCGGCGCTGGCTTGCTGGCGGATTCGGCCGAGCCGTCAGGTGCGTCCATCGAATACAGGTTCGGCTGCTGCAACATTGTCTCGCTGACGCTGGACCGAAAGGCGGACCGGGTCGAACTTCAAAAATAACACAGCGACCTCACTACCTTCTGACCGTCAGTCGCTGCCAGCGGAGTGGCATTGGCGGCAGATCAGTCGGTCGTGGCGAACTGGCGCTTGGGCCGACGATTCGCCTGCAGGATCTTCTTACGCAGGCGTAGGGACTTGGGCGTGACTTCGACCAACTCGTCTTCTGCGATGAACTCGATGGCTTGTTCCAGATTGAGTGCTTTGAAGGGCACCAGCCGGATGGCTTCATCGGCGCTCGAGGCACGCATGTTGGTGAGCTTCTTTTCGCGGACCACGTTGACGTCGAGGTCGTTGTCGCGGGAGTGTTCCCCGATCACCATGCCTTCGTAGACTTCGATCCCCGGCCCGAGCAGCAGCGTACCGCGTTCCTGCAAGCTGTTAAGGGAATATGTGGTGGTGGTGCCGGCGCGATCTGCGATCAGAGCGCCGGTGGGGCGCTGCGGAATCTCGCCCTGGTGCGGCATGTAGCCGTCGAAGATGGTGTTCATCACGATGGTGCCGCGGGTTTCCGTCAGCATCTCGCTGCGCAGGCCGATGAGTCCGCGGCTGGGCACACGGAACTCGACGCGCACGCGGCCATAGCCGTGATTGTGCATCTTGACCATCTCGCCCTTGCGGGGCCCGAGTTTTTCGATGACTACGCCGAGAAAATTTTCGGGAACGTCGATGGTCAGGTGTTCGACCGGCTCCATGACTTTGCCGTCGACGGTGCGGGTGACGATCTCGGGGCGGCCGACCATCAATTCGAAACTTTCGCGGCGCATCATTTCAATGAGAATCGCGAGCTGCAATTCACCGCGGCCCAGGACCTTGAAGCTGTCGGGGCTGCCGGTTTCTTCGACCCGGATGGAGACGTTGGTGAGCAGTTCTTTTTCGAGACGCTCGCGCAGATTGCGGCTGGTGACGTACTGGCCTTCGCGACCGGCGAAGGGAGAATTGTTCACCGACATCTGCATCGCGATGGTTGGCTCGTCGATGATGATGAGGGGCAGCGGCGAAGGATTCTCGATACCCGTGATGGTCTCGCCGATGGTGATGCCCTCGACACCGGCGATGGCCACGATGTCGCCAATTTCGGTCTGTTCAATATCAGTGCGGCGAAGACCGCTGAAGCTGAAGAGCTTGGTGATCTTGGTCTTCATCAGCGAGAGGTCTCGTTTGGAGATCATGACCTCGTCGCCGGTGTGCAGGGTGCCGTTGAAAACGCGGGCGATGGCGAGACGTCCGAGGTAGTCGGAATAGTCGAGATTCGTGACCAGGATCTGCAGCGCTCCGTCAGGGTCGCCGGTGGCCGCAGGCAAGGTCGCAACAATGGATTCGAACAGCGGCTGCAGGTCGACGCCGGGGACGGCCATGTCGGTGGTGGCGGTGCCGAGCTTGGCGTTGGTGTAAAGGACGGGGAAGTCCAACTGGTCTTCGTGGGCATCGAGATCGATGAAGAGGTCATAGACCTCGTTGAGCACTTCCTGCACGCGGGCGTCAGGGCGATCGATCTTGTTGATGACCAGGATGGGAGGCAACTTTGCTTCGAGGGCCTTGGAGAGCACGTAGCGGGTCTGCGGCAGGGGGCCTTCGGAGGCGTCGACCAGGAGCATGACGCCGTCGACCATTTTCAAAGCGCGTTCGACTTCGCCGCCGAAATCGGCGTGACCCGGCGTGTCGACGATGTTGATCTTGGTGTCGTGGAAGAAGACTGCCGTGTTCTTGGCCAGGATGGTGATGCCGCGCTCGCGCTCGAGGTCGTTGGAATCCATGACGCGCTCGGCGACTGCCTCGTTAGCGCGAAACGTTCCAGCCTGACGCAGAAGAGCATCGACCAGGGTGGTCTTGCCATGATCTACGTGGGCGATGATGGCGATGTTACGGATAGCGGTGCTCACGGGCGCAGTTTTCCTCTTTCGTTTCTAGCAAGCAGCTTGTCAGATTGCCTCGCGCAAATGCTCCTGGCTGGGACCGATGGCCGGGCGAAGCAGCAAGAACTTCCTGGTTCTTTCCATTTTACCAGCAGAAGGATTTGGACGGTTCTCCGGCGGCGAGCGGCCGGGTGGGCCGTCTTTGGGTCAGCACAAAGGCAGAGTGCGCAGATCAGAGTGGAACCCACCCTTGAACCGATGATGCCAGTGCAAGGATGGGGCACCCACGCGTTGCGGCTAAGCTGGGCGGCCCGGCATCCACCTAGGGGCTTGAGGCGGAGAAGGAACCCGCGGCTACTGGGTTCCAGCAGGAGCGGGTTGCTGCTTGGTGGGCTGATCGGCGACTTGGAGCGGCTGAAGTTTGGCGTTTCTTAGCTTCTGGAGGTCATCCTGGACCTTCTGCCAGTCCGCAGGCTTGGCAGCGACGTAGTTCTGCCCCTGGGCGTCGTAGAAACCCAGCACCGCCGCTCTCAGGCGTGGCGGAATCGGCGTTTCAGGATGCTTCACGATTTCATCGAGCAGCTTGGCGTAGGTGAAGTCGGCCAGCCGGTATTCGCCCGGCTTGGTAGGTTCGCCGGTGTCCAGATCGCGGTCCGGCAGCCCGAAATGTTCGGTGACCAGGCCATTTTTCTGCAGCTCTGTGACGGTCTGCTTGAAGTGGTCTACGGTCGCATTCATGCCGGCGTCAAAGGTCTTCTGAGTATCGCCATCCGGCATCTTGAGCTTCAGTGCTTTAAGGGGGCCGATTTTGGGCAAGACCCTCATGAAAAAAGCGAGCGTCCGCGAGCCAAAGCCAGGCCGCTGATAGTCCCGCCCCCACTCCTTTTCGTAGTCTGCGCGCTTGATACGGTACAGGAACTTCTTGCGGTCGAAGCTGGGGTCGTCTTTCTGAATCTGTTTGCCGTAGTTCACCAGCGCGACCCGCGTCATCTTGGGGAGCAGGCCGCTAACGGTGCTGCGATAGGTGCCGATGGCGAGATCTTCGTGGGTGAGGACCTGGTTCACTTCGAAGCCATAGGTATCGCGGAAGGCCCGCTCCAGCAGAGGCTTCGAAACCTGAAATCCGATGAAATCGTGGAACTGCTGCGGCGCATAGCGATTGTGCGCTACCTCGATGACGTCGAAGCCGAACTCCGTCTGAAGGTGGGCCGTGGGGTTCTCGTCGTAGGTCACAACTTTGCCAAAGCGCTGCCGCAGCTTGGGATATTCCTGGCTGGTGGCGATGTTTACGGCTGGATGCCCGTAGCTGTCGGCGGTGTAGTGAGCGAGCGCGCCAAGGGCAAAGGCATATTCGTTCACGTCGGAGGCTTCGGTGAGCAGATTGGTGACGAAGTCGCCGGTGCGCACGTAATGCATTAAATCGCTGAAGTAGTGGCTGCCGAAGGGGTAGTAGCCAAGATCCTGGATGATGCAGCCGCCGTACGCGTACGCGTGGGCTTCCTTCAGTTCGTCCGGGGTAGCCTTCGGAAAGCGCGCGACCAGAAGCGGCGAGATCTCGTCCTTCCAAGTCAGGTCGACGACCGCTTCGTGAGAGAGCACGGAGTAAGCGGCAGCGCCGCAGGGTGAGAGCAGTAGCAAACCCCCCAGAAGAATGGCAAGCTTACTGGAGAACGCGGCGATCAGGGCGTTAACACGAGTCTTTAGGTCGTTCATATGAGGAGCGGGGGATTTCGAGTCTGAGATGCAGCATTGACGTTGCGCGATGGCCGAGCCCTCCCGATTTGCGGAGGGATGATAAACCGGCTGGAGGAAAGTATTGCAAGATTTCCTCATCCATGTTGCACTGAACGTTCCGATGCGTTCTCACCGTGTAGGCTGTGTTTCCGCGCTTCGATGTCCCCGCTAGACTCCTTCCTTGGCGGCCGAACGCATTCCTTCGTCCTCTCCGCCATCCAATCTCTAGAAACACCGTCGTTGGAGAAAAGTCATGAATATTGCTGGTAGCGTGACCGATTTGATCGGTCGTACCCCGCTCGTTCAACTGAATCGGGTGACAGAAGGCTCTGTTGCCCGAGTCGTCGCCAAACTGGAAAGTCACAACCCCGTAAGCAGCGTCAAAGACCGCATTGGCAACGCGATGATCGACGCGGCCGAGAAAGAAGGCCGCATCAAGCCGGGGGAAACCGTGCTGATCGAGCCAACCAGCGGCAACACCGGCATCGCCCTGGCTTTTGTGGCAGCGGTGAAAGGCTACAAACTGATCTTGACGATGCCAGAGACCATGAGTATTGAGCGCCGCATCCTGCTGCGCGCCTTCGGAGCCGATATCGTCCTGACGCCCGGGCCAAACGGCATGAAAGGCGCGATCGCCAAGGCCGAAGAGATCAAGGAGAGGACGCCGAACGGGTACATTCTGCAGCAGTTCGACAACGCGGCGAACCCTGCGGTTCACCTCGCGACCACCGGGCCGGAGATCTGGAATGACACGGATGGACAGGTGGATATTCTCGTCTCGGCTGTGGGCACGGGCGGGACGCTGACCGGCGTGGCCGAATACATCAAGGGCAAGAAACCCTCATTTAAGACCATCGCAGTCGAACCGACGGACAGCGCGGTCCTCTCCGGCGGCAAGCCGGGACCACACAAGATTCAGGGAATCGGCGCTGGGTTTGTTCCCAAGGTTTTGAGGACCGATCTGATCGACGAGGTCATCCAGGTGTCGAACGACGAGGCCTTTGACATGGCGCGGCGTCTCCCCAAGGAAGAGGGGTTGCTGGTCGGCATCTCGTCGGGTGCAGCCGTGCACGCGGCGTTGCAGGTGGCGAAGCGGCCGGAGAACGCCGGCAAGCTGATCGTGGTCATCATTCCCAGCTTCGGCGAACGCTACCTCTCGACCGCCATGTTCGATTCACTGCGGCAGGAAGTGCAGCAGATGGTGGCGTCTCCGATCGCGGAGACTGCGCCGGCGGCTCGATAGCCCATGGCGAGCAGGGCAGCGGGCGGGCGGTGGTTGGCGGGTGACGGGTGGAGACAGGCGTGAACCTGATCCGCTCCATTCGCGAGGATGTGGGGTCGGTCTTTGAACGCGACCCCGCCGCCACCTCCATGCTGGCTGTCCTGCTCTGCTATCCGGGGCTCTGGGCGGTCTGGGGTTACCGTGTACATCACTGGCTGTGGTGCCGCAAGTTCCTCCTGTTGGCGCGGATCTTCTCGCAGATGGTCCGCTTCTATACCGGGGTGGAGATACACCCGGGCGCACGCATTGGGCGCCGTCTCTTCATCGACCATGGAATCGGCGTCGTGATCGGCGAGACGACGATCGTCGGTGACGACGTCACGCTGTACCAGGGCGTCACGCTGGGCGGCACTGGAAAGCAGAAAGGCAAGCGCCACCCGACGCTGCGTGACCGGGTCTTCGTCGGGAACAACGCGAACATTCTGGGCAATATCACGATCGGCGAGAACTCGCGGGTTGGTGCGGGCTCGGTGGTGCTGCGGGACGTGCCTCCTGACTCGACGGTCGTGGGCGTACCCGCGCACATCATCTACCAGGAAGGAAAGCGAGTGCTGATCACCGATCCGCACGACATCAACGATCCCGTCTCCGGGGTGATCGTCGCACTCTCCGACGAACTGAAGGAGCTCAAGGTACGCGTGAACCGGCTGGATGGCCAACTCTCGCGTGTGCCACAGGATGCCGCTGGTTCCCTGCTGTCAGAGGACGAGGAGCGCAGCCAGTACCGCGAAGAGCAGACTCGCCTCAGCGACTACGTCAGCATGGGCGAAGGCATCTAGCGCTGCCCTGGTCTGTCGGGGCCCCCCTGGACAGATTTGATGGGGGCTCCCCCCGGATCAGCTCTCCGCTGCCGCATTTCGAAGTGATCCGTATCACAGCGACATCTTCAACCCAGCCCCCACAATCAGATTGCGTTTCGATTTGGCCGACCGTCCAATCAGAGAGACGGCGCCCGTTGACGAGCGCAAAACGGGGATTTGGCCATGCCGTATAACGAGTGTTACCGTGGTGTGTCGATCCGGAACGACCTGGGAACTCTATGCTGAGCGGGATATATCTGCCCATTGTGTTATTGCTGGTTGCGGCGATCGGCTTTGCGGTGACTCCCCTGCTGCTTGCCTGGGTGTGGTCGAAGGTCTATTCGCCGCGTAAGCCTAACCATTACAAGACAGCTACCTACGAATGCGGCATGGAATCGAGCGGCGGTCCGTGGGCGCAGTTTCGAGCAGAATATTATCTGTACGCAATTATCTTCCTGGTCTTTGACGTCGAAGCGGTTTTCCTGTTGCCCTTTGCGGTTGCGTTTACCGGTCTGTCTGCCGGAGCCTGCATTGCCATGCTGATCTTCCTCTTCCTGCTGGTCGAGGGGCTTGTCTGGGCGTGCCAGAAAGGGGTCGTTGCCTGGGTCTAACGGCCACATACAGCCGTCGCTAACCCGCAGGAACAATCTCCTATGGATCAGGAACTGAAACTGGAATTGGGCAAACAGGGCGTGTTCGCCACCACCCTGGAGGAACTCTACAACTGGGGGCGGCGGAGCTCGGTCTGGCCGCTGACCTTTGGCCTGGCATGCTGTGCGATCGAGATGATTGCGACGACCATGGCGCGGTATGACCTGGCGCGATTTGGAGCTGAGGTGTTTCGCCCCTCGCCCCGGCAGGCAGACCTGATCATCGTGTCAGGTACGGTGACTAAGAAGATGGCTCCCCTGGTGGTTCGGCTCTACAACCAGATGCCGGAGCCGAAGTACGTGATCGCGATGGGTGCGTGCGCGATCTCGGGCGGCCCCTTCAAAGAGGGCTACAACGTGCTGAAAGGCATCGACCGGTACATCCCGGTGGATGTGTTCATCCCCGGATGCCCTCCGCGCCCAGAGGCGCTGATACACGCGTTCATCACCTTGCAGAAGCAGATCGATGCGCAACACCTGACGGGCGAGAACCGGCCGCGCCACCTGAATGCAGCCGAGAGCGGGGAGTACCCCGTACCGGATTACGGCTCGCATGATCTGGAGCCACCGCTGAATCCGGATGTATGGCAGGCTCCCAAGCTGGTGCAGATCAAAGGGATCCCTGGATCTGGAAATGACTAGCGTGGATCTGGAAGCGATCAAAGCGAAGGCGGAGGCAGAGGTTCCCGGCTGCCGGATGCGGTTGATCCGCAACGAGGGTCCCGCGGCGCAGCATTCGCTGCTGGTGGAGGCTGCGCACCTGCTCGCAGTGGCTACGTGGCTACGGGACGACCCCGAACTTCGCATGGACTTCTGCTCGAATGTGACCGGCGTGGACTGGCCGAACCCGGAGGTTCTAGAGAAGGTGAAGGTCACCAAGCTTGTGGATGGAGTGGAGCAACAGGTCGAGGAGATCAAGAAGGTCAAAGTTCCGGGATATCTCGAAGTCGTGTACCACCTCTACTCGATGGAAAAGAAGCACGGGCCGGTGATTCTGCGGGCGAGAACTGAGAACCGAACGGATGCAGTTCATCTGCCGTCGGTGACGCCGATATGGCGCAGCGCGGAGTTTCAGGAGCGGGAGATCTTCGATCTGTATGGAGTGGTGTTCGACGGGCACCCGGACCTGCGGCGGTTGTTGATGTGGGAAGGCTTTGAAGATCATCCGATGCGGCGGGACTACGTCGCGCCGGACGATCACGAGTACGAGCCGACCTGGCATACCGTGCCCAGCAAGCCGGCGCGGCCATAGGAGAAGCAAGCAGCGATGAGCGGTGGAGTGATCCAGTACGAGTTGAAGCCGAGCGCCAACAGCGGCGAAGGCAACCTGCTGGAAATTTCCATGGGGCCGCACCATCCGTCGACGCACGGCGTGTTTCGCATGGATGTGGTGCTCGATGGCGAGCGGGTGGTGAAGCTGAAGCCGGTGTTCGGCTACCTGCACCGCAACCACGAGAAGATCGGTGAGCAGATCAGCTACCTGGGCACGATGCCGTACACCGACCGGCTGGATTATTTCTGTTCGCTGACGAACAACTGGGGCTACGCGCTCGCCGTAGAAAAACTCGCCGGTGTGCAGGTACCGGAACGGGCCGAGTACATCCGCGTGATCACGGCCGAACTGACACGGTTACAAAATCATGCCTGCGCGGTGGGCTTTCTGGTGCAGGACATGGGGGCGAGCGGTACGCCGCTTATGTACGCCTTCCGCCAGCGCGAGATGATTCTGGATCTGTTTGAGGCGCTGACCGGCTCCCGCATGATGTGTAACTACATGCGATTTGGCGGATGCCGCGTCGATTTACCCGCGGGCTGGTTGCAGGGAGTGAAGAAGGTCGTCGAGGAATCGCCGCGTTTTCTCGATGAGTTTGAACAACTGCTGACCAGCAACGAGATCCTGATGGCGCGGACCCAGGGCGTGGGTGTGTTAACACCGGAATTAGCGGTGAACGCAGGGGTCACCGGGCCGATGTTGCGTGCTACGGGCGTGAACTACGACATCCGCAAAGTGGACAAGTACGGCATCTATGAGCGCTTCCAGTTCCGTGTACCGCTGGGGGAACACGGCGATGTGTACGACCGGTACATGATCCGGCTGCTGGAGATGCGCGAGTCGCTGCACATTCTCGAGCAAGCGCTGCGGGATATTCCAGGTGGGCCAATCGTAGACGTAAAGACGAAGATTCGTGGCTTTCGTCCCAAGGCTGGAGAGGCTTACGGACGCATCGAAGGGCCCAAGGGCGAATTGGGTTTCTATCTGATCAGCGATGGGTCGCCGAATCCTTACCGTTACAGGGTGCGGCCGCCGAGCCTGATCAACCTGACAGTGCTGGAAGACATGTGCCGTGGATATAACGTAGCCGACGCGGTTGCAATTCTGGGCAGTGTGGATATTGTGCTGGGCGAGGTCGACCGGTAGGACGGTAAGGGAACGCGGTCGGCCAGATTCGATGGCAAAGGGAAATGGATGCTGGGTGAAGGCATAGTGAAAGGGTTGGCGGAGACGGCCAGGAATTTCCTGGGCAGCTTTGTCAGCGCAGAACGGCTGACCACGGTGCAGTATCCGGAAGAGCGTCTTCCGCAGATCGAGGCTTCGCGGGATTACCCGATCCTGATCTACGACGGCGCCGATGCGCAGAAGGGGCTGCGCTGCGTAGCCTGCCAGATCTGTGAAAAAGAGTGCCCGCCGAAGTGCATCTTCATCGAGAAAAGCGTTGATAAGAAGCCGGACGCGACGGGGAAGGCGCAGTTCTATCCGGCCGTGTTCAACATCGACATCTCCGTCTGCATGAGTTGTCAGATCTGCGTCGAGGTGTGTCCGTTCGAAGCCATCAAGATGGACACCGAGTTTGAATTGAGCACTGACGATCGTTTTGGCGGTTTGCTTTTCACCAAGGAACAGCTTGCAAAGCCGAACGAGCATTACCACCACATTCATCCGACAGAGGCTGCTGCGGTGGATGCGCGATTGGCGGCGGAGCAGGCCAAGGCCGGCGCGAAAGCCAAGGCGGCGACCGACGCTAAGACGGCCGCGCAAGTGAAGAGCCCGGCGGGGCCGGAGACCGACTCTGGCGTGCTGGTGTCCAAGTGAGGATCGAGACAGGAAGCACGGCACGGGCGACGATTCCGGGGCGGGAGACAAGCCGTGGCTGAGAGACTCGATCAGATCTTCGTGTTGCTTAAGCACTGGCTCATGGTGCATGTTCCAGCGCCGCTGGAACCGATTGCCTCGGGTGTGGTCTCGATTGTGCCGATCCTGATTGGGTTTCCGCTGCTCTTCGCAATCACGACGGTGTTGGAGCGAAAGGGATTGGGGCGTATTCAGAATCGGTACGGTCCGAACCGCGTCGGGCCCTTCGGATTTTTCCAGCCCATCGCCGACGGACTGAAGACGCTGACAAAGGAAGACATTGTTCCGCTGGCGGCGGACCACCCCGTGCACCTGCTGGCTCCCATCATGCTGGTCATGGCTACATTTCTTGGATATGCGGTGTTGCCGGTAGGACGCAACATGGTCGCGGTGAATTTGGACGCCGGCATCCTCTTCTTTTTCGCTGCTGGTTCGATGACCGAGATGGCTGTGTTTATGGCTGGCTGGTCGAGCCGGAACAAGTATTCACTGCTGGGAGCGATGCGTGCGATCGCACAGATGATCAGTTATGAGATTCCGCTGATTTTGTCAGCCGTGGGCGCCATCATGACGGCGGGCACGTTGTCGACCGTGACGATGGTCGAGCGACAGGCGGGCTATACGGGAATCTGGCCGCACTGGTATCTGTTTACTCCGTGGGGAGCGGCAGGGTTTCTGATCTTCATGATTGCGGCAACGGCGGAGTCTAATCGTTCGCCGTTTGATCTGCCGGAGGGCGAGTCAGAGATCATCGCGGGCTACTACATCGAGTATTCGGGTTTTAAATTTGCCCTGTTCTTCCTGGGCGAATATCTGGGCATGTTCGCGATCAGCGGCATGGCGATTACGTTGTTCCTGGGTGGATGGTCGGCTCCCTTCTCCTTCCTGACCTGGGTTCCCTCCTACCTATGGTTTTTTGGGAAGCTGTTGGCGCTGATCGTGGGATTCATCTGGGTACGTGGAACGGTGCCGCGTCTTCGTATGGACCAGCTGATGGATTTCGCCTGGACCTTCATGCTGCCGATGGCGCTGATGGATATCGTTTCTGCTGGCGTGTGGAAGTTTATGACTCCGGGATTCACGCGCTGGGGAGTTTGCAGTATGTTGGTTGTCGCACCCTACCTTTTGCTGGGACGCGGACTACTCCGCGGCAAGCAGTTGGAGAAGCGGGTGTACCGGTTCGCCGAATAGGTCCGGGTGACGCAAGTCACATCGCGTCGACATTCGAATATGAAATTGTGAGCGGGTGAGTTTGCGTGAGGCGCAACTTTGCCGCGAACGAGAAATTCACGTTGCGGTATTGGAAAAGATGAGCCTGCCGTTCGCCATACTCGCCGTGTTGACGATCGCCGGAGCCCTGGCTGCGATGAGCCTGCGCAACCTGGTGCACTGCGTTCTCGCGCTGGCTCTCAGCTTTGCAGGAATGGCCGCGCTCTTTCTCCAACTCGACGCGCAGTTCGTAGGGCTGTCGCTGGTGATGGTGTATATCGGCGCGGTCGCCATCCTCACGGTTTTTGCGATTCTGCTGACCAAGGGAGCGGACGCGGTTTCGTGGCCCATGTTGACGTCTGCATGGGTACGGAACGCGAGCGTGGCTGCGGGTGTTTTCGCCGTGATCGCGTGGTCGATCGCGAACAGTTCCAGGATCCGGCATGAGGTTGCGCCGCGGCCGGAGATCACGGTGCGCCAGATTGGCGATGCGTTGATGGGGCGCTTTGTGCTTCCGCTGGAGGTCATCGGATTGCTGCTGACAGCCGCGCTGATCGGGGCTGTGATCATCGCGATCGATGACAGGCAGGAGGCCAAGTGAGTTCGCTAACGAGTTACTTGATGGTGTCGGCGATCTTGTTTGCAACCGGCATGGCCGGGGCGATCACGCGGCGGAGCGCCATTCTTACTTTGATTGGCATCGAGCTGATGTTGGCGGCCGCGAACCTGAATTTCATTGCGTTCTGGCGCTTTGGCCCGAACCCGCAGGCGTTAACGGGCGTGATGTTTGTCCTGTTCTCAATTGCGGTGGCGGCAGGAGAAGCCGCGGTGGGGCTAGCGCTGATCATTTCGATTTATCGCTATTACAAGACGACCAACCTGGACAACATCGATGCCATGAGAGGATAGGCGGCCGCACGAGAGAGCGCCTGATGGTGTTTGGGGAAAGTGTTCCTGCTTTTTGAAAACCAAGTTAAGAATGCATTTTTGAAGTACTTTGGGACCACATGAGTTGGATCGTTGAAAACCTATGGCTGATACCCGCGATGCCAATGTTTGCCGCGGGAGTGAGCGCGGTGGCGAAGCAGAGGCACCGTCACTTCGCGGCGGCGCTTGCTATTGGCTCGATGGTGCTATCGCTTCTGCTTTCGCTCGCCGCCTTTGCTCGCGTGCTGGGGTTGAGCGGAAAGGGTGAGGTTCCAAGGCAGTTCTTCAATTTCGGATGGTTGCAGTTTGGCAGCGAGTGGCTGCAACTGGGTTGGGTGCTCGACCCCCTGACCGCCGTCATGCTGGTGATGGTCACCTTCGTCAGTGTGTTGATTTTCATCTACAGCATTGGCTACATGGCGCACGACGAGAACTTCGCGCGCTTCTTCTGCTTTCTGTCGCTCTTTGCCGGAGCGATGCTGGGCGTGCTGATCGCGAACAGCCTGCTGCTGCTCTTCATCTGCTGGGAGTTGGTTGGACTCACCTCGTACCTGCTGATCGGCTTCTGGTACCAGCGGCCCAGCGCGGCTGCGGCGGCGAAGAAAGCGTTTATCACGACACGGGTTGGAGATATGGCGTTTCTGCTGGGCATGGTGTGGCTCTATGCGCAGACCGGAACGCTGCTCTTCTACGACCATGGGGGTGGCTGCCTGGAGCAGTCCGCGCTTACAGGCATGGTGGCGCACACCACGATCTGGGGCATGGCGGTTTCGACAGCCATTACGCTGCTGATCTTCTGCGGTGCCGCAGGAAAGTCGGGGCAGGTGCCGCTGCATGTCTGGCTGCCGGACGCAATGGAGGGTCCGACACCGGTGAGTGCGCTGATTCATGCCGCGACCATGGTGGCGGCGGGCGTCTTTCTGGTGGCGCGAGTCTATCCACTGATGAGCGTGCACCCATTGATGAGCGTGCACCTGGGGACGGCGGGCGGGACCAGCAGCGCGCTGCAGGTGGTGACATGGGTTGGTGCGATCACCGCGATCTTCGCCGCCAGTATTGCCGTGGCACAGAACGACATCAAGCGCATCCTCGCCTACTCCACTGTTTCGCAACTGGGATACATGATGATGGGGCTCGGCGTGGGCGGCGTGGACGTGGGCATGTTTCACCTGATCACTCACGCCTTCTTCAAAGCGCTGCTGTTTCTCGGCGCCGGCTCCGTGATTCACGCCTGCCATGAGGAACAGGACATTCGCAGGATGGGCGGGTTGAGCAGGTATCTGCCGATCACGTTCGCGACGTACGCAATCGGAATGCTGGCGCTGTGCGGCTTTCCGCTGTTCTTCTCCGGCTTCTGGAGCAAGGATGCGATTTTGCACGCGGCCCATGGCTGGAGCGTCTCGCAAGTGCCCTTCTATCTGGGGACAATCGGTGCGCTGTTGACGGCCTTCTATATGACGCGCCAGGTCTGTTACGTATTCTTTGGCACGTTCAGAAGTGCTGGGAGTTTGCCGCATTTGGTCGAGAGCGAAGACGCGCCCCGTGTGGCGATGATGCCGTCAGGCGCAAGGGAGCCGCACGAGAGCCCTTCCACGATGACGACGCCATTGATGATTCTCGCTGCGTGCGCAGTCCTTCTCTCCGTCATCGGCACCCCGGCCTGGCCTTGGTTCTCTGCGTTTCTGAGGGGCGAGGCAGCGACGTTCAGCCTTTCGGGATTTCAAGAGGGTGGCATCGTCTCGGTCATGCTGACGTCTTCGTTGATCGTATTCGCCGGGCTTGGGTTGGGGTGGTGGTTATACGGGCGCGAACCGGTGTTGCGAGCCGAGGCCACCGATCGGCTGGAGACAATGCAGCCGCAGATCTTTCATGCATTGCGTGACAGGCTCTACGTGGATGAGTTCTACGAGTCGACCGTCATCCGTTTTCAGGCGTGGTCGGCGCAGGCTGCCGATTGGCTGGACCGATGGTTTTGGAATGGCGCGGTGCAGACTGTGTCGTACCTGATCGTCGGAGCATCGTGGGTCAATCGCTTTGCAGATACGTACGTAGTGAACGCGGGCTTTGACCAGGGCTGCAGCCGCATCTCCTGGGGAGGCCGGCTGTTCTCCCGCCTGCAGAGCGGGCAGGCTCAAAGCTATCTGCGGATTCTCGGGATCGCCTTCGCCATCCTGGTGCTGTTCCTCCTGTGGGGCAGCCGAGGATGAATGGATTGCCTCTGCTCTCGATCCTCACGGCCATCCCCATCGTTGGGGCATTGATGATTCTGCTCGTGGGTGAGCGGACCAAGGGTTTAGCGAGATGGTTGGCGATGGCCTTCAGCTTTGCTGCCCTCGCAATCACGCTGCTGGTGTGGCACACGTACCCTTCCGCGCAGGGCCTGGTGGCGTTTCAGGAAGTTCACCCGTGGATCCCATCGCTCGGCGTGAGTTATCACCTGGGCGTGGATGGCCTGGGTGTGCTGATGCTGCTGCTCTCGGCGATCGTGGTTCCGATGGCGATTGCGGCATCGTCGCAGATTGTAGATCGCGTGCCACTGTATTTCGCGCTCGTGCTTCTGTTGCAGGCTGGACTCTTTGGAACATTTACCGCGTTGAATTTTTTTCACTGGTTCCTCTTCTGGGAGTTGAGCCTGATTCCGGCGTTCTTTCTCATCAAGTTATGGGGCGGCGCGCAACGTTCCGCAGCCGCCACACAGTTCTTTGTTTACACAATGGTGGGCAGTGTGGCGTTGCTGCTCGCGTTTGTGGCGATATCGCTGGCGACGGGTAAGTTCGATTTTCTTGAGTTAGCCGACTTAGCGCGGAATGGTCACCTGGTTCCGGCACTTACAGCGAAGTTAGGCATGGTGCCGCGCCGTGTGGGTCTGCTGATCTTCGCCGGCGCGTTTCTGGGCTTCGCAGTCAAGGTGCCGCTGATTCCGCTGCACACCTGGCTTCCCTCCAGTTACGAACAAGCGCCGACGGGCACCACGATGCTGCTCACGGGCGCCATGTCGAAGATGGGCGTGTACGGGTTTCTGCGGGTGATGCTGCCGCTCTTCAGTGAGGAGATGCGGTGGCTGCGAACGCCGCTTCTCTGGATGGCAGTGGGCACGATTGTGTTGAGCGCGTGCGCGGCATTTGCCCAGAGGGATCTGAAGCGGATCCTCGCTTACTCATCGATCAATCATCTGGGCTACTGCATGCTGGGGATTTTCGCTGCCGTTCGCTTCACCGGTAACGATCCGTCGTACGCGTTGCAGAAAGCAGCGGCTCTGGATGGGGTGATGCTGCAGATGTTCAATCACGGGCTGACGGCTGCGACGTTGTTCTGGTTTGTCGCGATGCTTGAGAAGCGTGCCGGTGGGCTGCGCGGGCTGAACGATTTTGGCGGCCTGCGCAAGGTGGCTCCGGTGTTTTGCGGACTGATGGGGATTGCGCTCTTTTCTTCACTCGGGCTGCCTGGATTGAATGGGTTTGTCGGCGAGTTTTTGATCTTCAAAGGTGTATTCCCGCTGGCGCCCTGGGCGGCGTCCCTCGCAGTTCTCGGCTTGCTGGTAACGGCGATTGTGATTCTTACGATCCTGCAGCGAGTGTTCTCGGGGCCACTCAATTCGCGCTGGTCTGGATTCGCTGACTTGACGGTGCGTGAGCGAATCGCACTTGCGCCGGCAATCGGTTTGATGTTTGCGGTTGGGGTATATCCGCAGTTGTTTTTGAGTGAAGTGAACGGCACGGTGATGCAGTTGGTGAAGTCGCTTGGTTTCTGACGTGAGAGTGAATTAGCGCGCGATGTTGGCATGGACCATTTACGTCTCGTTTCTCGGAGCGGCCGCACAGATGCTGCTGCCGGGGAGATCCGTGCGCACGTCTCGCCGTCTCGCTCTGCTCACTGCACTTGCTGGGCTGGCGGCCACGCTGCTGGACTGGTACCGTCACCCGGGCGGCGAGTTGCAGACGATTACTAATGTGCCTTGGATTCCTTCACTCGGTATTCGCTACACCCTTGCAGCCGACGGCATCAGCATCACGCTGCTCTTACTTACGGGCATCGTGGCCACCGCGGGCATTCTGTTCTCGTGGAATATTGAGCGCAGAACGAAGGAGTTTTTTGCCTTCTACCTCGCACTGATCGGCGGGGTGTATGGCGTGTTCCTCAGCTTTGATCTGTTTTTGCTATTTGTGTTCTACGAGATTGCGATTATTCCGAAGTATTTTCTGATTGCAACCTGGGGATCGACGCGGCGCGAGTACGGGGCGATGAAGCTGGCGATCTACAGCTTCGTGGGCAGCGGCATGGTGCTCATCGGGTTGATAGCCGCATACGTGGCAGCGGGCGGAAGAACGATGGGGCTGCTCGAGTTGTCGCACGCGGAGTTTCCAGTGCACTTTCAAATGTGGGCATTTCCGCTGGTGTTTGTAGGCTTCGGTATCCTGGCGGGTCTGTGGCCTTTCCATACCTGGGCGCCGACGGGCCACGTTGCGGCACCTACGGGCGCGTCGATGTTGCTGGCGGGCGTGGTGATGAAACTCGGCGCCTACGGCTGTCTACGGGTGGCGATGACGCTGTTCCCGCGCGGACTCGACCCGTGGGGCTTTCACGTACTCGGCCTCGGCTCCTGGCGCAGTGTGTTTGCCCTGCTCGCGGTGATCGGGATTGTGTATGGCGCGATGGTCGCGCTGGTGCAGAAGGATTTCAAGTTCGTGATCGGCTACTCCAGCGTAAGTCACATGGGGTTTGTGTTGCTGGGGCTGATGACGCTCAACCAGCTTGGTCTGGATGGCGCAGTCCTGCAGATGTTTTCGCACGGTGTGATTGCGGGACTTCTCTTCGCAGTGGTTGGCCGAATGGTGTACGACCGTACGCACACCCGCGACCTTTATGAATTGGGCCCAATGAGACTGGGACGGCGGATTCCGTTTGCCGCATTCACGTTTGTAGTGGCCAGCATGGCTTCGATCGGGCTTCCGGGCTTCAGCGGTTTTGTTGCCGAGCTGCAGGTACTGATGGGCGCATGGCAATCTGTATCAGCGGCTGCGCTGTTTGCCGGAGTCGGGATTCTAGTGGGAGTCGCCTATACCTGGCGCGCGATGCAGAAGGCTTTCTTCGCGGACGCAACCGAGTTTGCCGAACCACACGCGGAGCCAATTTCGGCCATCACGCTGCCGGAACGCGCAGGCGCTTTGATCCTGCTGGCATCGACAGTGGCCGCCGGGCTCTTCCCCCAGGTGCTGCTCAACCTGATTCTTCCGGCGCTCCGTTCGCCCTTGTTCGACGGCCTGCGCAAAGGGAGCTGGCGATGATGGGCATCGGCTACGGCGAAATTTTCAGGTTGGTACTGCCGGAGAGCATCGTGGTGATCACGGCTTTCCTGGTTTTGCTCGCGGATCGCGCGCTGCTGAAGAATGCTCACCTGAAATCTCGGTTCGCGATCGGCGCAGTGCTGGCCATTGCCGGGTGTGCGGTTGCCATTGGCCGAATTCTACTCGTGCCACAGTCGGCCTCGGTGCTGGATGGAATGCTGATCGTAGACCCGCTCACGCTACTGCTGCAGGCGGGGCTGTTGGTGCTGACGATCTTCACCGTGGTGCTGACGGTCGATGCAAGGTTTACCGAGCATGTGGGAGAGTACCTGCTGCTGATCTTAATGGCGACAGCGGCGATGATGTTCCTGGTGAGTTCAGAGAATGTTCTGATTATCTTCCTGGCTCTGGAACTGCTCAGCCTGTCGCTCTACATTCTGACGGCGTTTGATAAGCAAAGTATTTTCTCAGCAGAGGCCGGGCTGAAGTACTTCCTCTTCGGCGGTATGTCGGCGGCGTTCATGCTGTTTGGACTGAGCCTGCTGTACGGGATGTCGGGAGCGACCAGCCTGACTGGAATCGCAGGAGCTATTCATGGACGTGGGCTCGACCCGCTGCTCATCGTGGCTCTGGTGATGACGATCATCGGCTTCGGCTTCAAGGTGGCGGCAGTGCCCTTCCATCTCTGGGCGCCGGACGCGTACCAGGGAGCACCGGCACCGAGCGCTGCGTTCATCGCATCGGGATCAAAGGTAGCCAGCTTTTTTGTCTTCGCCAAGGTACTGATGATCGGCTTCGCGGGAGCGGAGGGTCATGCGGGCTGGCACAGTTATGCGCCCGGCTGGATACCGGTGATCGCCCTCATCGCCACCGCTTCGATGGTGTTTGGGAATCTGGTCGCGATCGCACAGAGCAGCATGCGGCGCCTGCTCGCCTACTCGGCTATGGCGCATGCGGGCTATATTCTGCTGGGCATTCTTGGTCACACGCAGCAGAGCATGGCGGCGCTGCTCTACTATGTGTTTACTTACGGCTTGACGACGATTGGCGCGTTCGGCGTAGTGGCGGCGGTCGAGAGTAGCGGTCGACGTGAGACGCTCGCTGATTTTGATGGACTCAGCCGCCGAGCGCCCGCGCTGTCTCTTTGCCTGCTGGTGTTCCTGCTGTCGCTCGCCGGTATTCCTCCGCTGGCGGGCTTTTTTGGCAAGTTCTACCTGTTCACCGCGGCACTTAACGCGAGCGTCGGATTCCTCTGGCTGGTGATTGTGGCGATTGCGATGAGCGCAGTCTCGCTCTACTACTACCTGCGCGTCTTGAAGAGAGTCTACGTCGAGGACCTCCCTGTGGACGCTGTTCGTCTTGATGTTCCGCTGACGCAGCAGGTCGTGCTTTGCGTGATCGCCGCCGCCGTGCTGCTGCTGGGTTGCGTTCCCAGTCCTCTGCTCGTATGGATTCAGCATTCGGTGGCAGCAACTTCTCATTGAGTCGGACTGTCGCATTTGAGTAGATGGCCTCAGCGTGCGAGCTAACTCTACTTTCAGGTAAGCTAAAACGGCCATGGCCTCTTCGCCATCTTCTCCGCGCATTCGAATCCACATCAAGGTCAAGGGAATCGTGCAGGGAGTTGGCTTTCGCCCCTTCGTGTACAACACTGCGCAATCGCTGAAATTGTCGGGGTATGTGTTCAACTCGTCGTCGGGCGTGACGATTGAAGTGGAAGGCGAAGCGGAAGAGGTAGGCCAATTTTTAGCGACGTTGAGAGACCATCCGCCACTTCTCTCGCAGATCAAAGACATTCACACTGAAGAAATAGAGCCGCTTGGCGAAGAGACTTTCGTCATCCGCGAGAGTCTGCGCGAAGAGGGAGAGTTCGTGCTGGTTTCACCCGACGTGGGCACCTGCGAGGACTGCTGGCGCGACTTTGGGGATCGTAGCAATCGTCGTTACGGATACGCGTTCACAAACTGCACCAACTGCGGGCCGCGCTACACCATCATTGAAGATATCCCATATGATCGTGCCAAGACGACAATGTCGGCTTTCCGGATGTGCGCGGATTGCCAGGCCGAATATGAAGACCCAACCAATCGGCGCTTTCACGCGCAACCCAACGCGTGCCCAGTGTGTGGGCCTTCGCTAGCCCTGATACCTTCCTTCGATGAGAACGCGACGTTTGACTTCGCGGGAAGGGAGGGGGGCAGCCACGTGCTGTCCCGCGCTCGGGCGCTGCTGCAGGAAGGAAAGATTCTCGCAGTGAAGGGATTGGGCGGTTACCTGTTCGCGTGCGATGCCAGCAATGAAGATGCGGTGAAACGCCTGCGGACGAGGAAGCGGCGAAGCGACAAACCGTTCGCACTGATGGCTCGCGATGTGGCGGCGGTTGAGACATTTTGCGTGCTTTCAGAGGAGCAGCGCAATGCTCTGCTCCATTCGCGGCGCCCCATCGTGATTCTGCAGCGAAGGCCTGGAACAACGCTGCCATGGGCACTCGCGCCGGGCAACGACACGCTAGGGGTGATGCTGCCCTACACCCCTCTGCACTACCTGCTGTTCAGCGACACGCCCGAAGAGGAACCGGCATTTCAGGCGTTGGTGATGACCAGCGGAAATTTTAGCGAGGAGCCGATCGTCATCTCGAATGAAGAGGCTTGGGCGCGCCTGCGCACGGTGGCCGATTGGTTTCTATTACACAATCGCGGGATCTACATGCGGGCGGATGACTCCGTGTTGCGCACCTTCGAAGGCAGGGAGCGCGTGCTGCGCCGCTCCCGCGGCTATGTGCCGCAGACCATCGAACTGGACCGTCCGTATGGAGAGCTAGTCGCATTTGGCGGCGAGTTAAAGAATACGCTCTGCCTATTGAAGGATAGGTACGCAATTCTAAGCCAGCACATCGGCGACCTTGAGAATTACGAGACGATGGTGTTCTTTGAAGAGACGCTTCGCAATTTGAAGAAGCTGTTTCGAGTGGAGCCACGGGCGGTGGCCTACGACTCGCATCCGGGATACATGAGCACGCGGCTGGCGCTGGCATACGCCGCTGAGTTTGGGTTAGACCAATCGTTCGCTGTTCAGCATCATCACGCGCATATCACCAGTTGCATGGCCGAGAATCGACTGGATGGCAAGGTGATCGGCGTGGCCTGGGATGGCACGGGGTATGGGACGGATGGAGCGGTGTGGGGCGGCGAGTTTCTCATCGCGGACTTGAAGGAATTTGAGCGGCGCGCGCACTTGCGATATGTCCCTTTGCCCGGAGGCGACGCTGCGATTCGTCACCCGTGGAGAATGGCGTTGAGCTATCTGCATGACGCGCTTGGCGAAGGTCTACCCGGCGATCTCGGCTTCTTGGCGAAGCTTGACCGAAAAGAGATCAACGTCGTTGAACAGATGCTGGCGAAGAAGATTCACACGGTCCCAACCTCGTCCTCGGGCCGGCTCTTTGATGCGGTCGCGGCCATAGTCGGTCTGGGTGAGAGTGTCACCTTCGAGGGACAGGCGGCGATCGCCCTCGAGGGGAGGGCGGACAGAGGAATCACGGACTGTTACGAGTTTTCCTTCAGTACCAGCGAGCCCGTGGAGCTCGATTTACGGCCGATGATCGTTGCGATTGTGAACGATCTCGTCGGGGGAAAGGCGGTTTCGGTGATCGCGGCTCGATTTCACAACACTCTGAGCGCGGCCATCGTCGCGGAGTGTACGCGGCTACGCAGTGCCGAGGGATTGCAGCGAGTCTGCCTGAGTGGCGGCACGTTCCAGAATATGTATCTGCTGGAACGTGCCGTGACAGGGCTGCGTTCCGCCGGTTTCGAGGTTTTCCTTCATGCAGCTGTGCCTTGCAACGATGGCGGGGTCTCCCTGGGTCAGGCAGTTATCGCCGGCCACCGGTTTCGATAGCTCGCAGAGGAGATGCCTCTGTGTCAGCCCCGGCGTCTTACAGCAGTAGTCCCGCTGCCTGCCCAAACGCAGATGAGTGCGACCAGGTGAGCGATAAACCAGGCACCAAAGCCCAGGTTGACATAGATGTAGATCAAAATGAGAACGCGTGGAATAAACGCAAACATGGCGAGTGCAGCTAAAGGCGGCAGTTGCGCATAAGGCACCTGGTGCACGAAATAGGCGCATACAAGTGAGATTCGTGGAAGGAAGAGCGAGAAGAACAGAAGCCACAGAGGAATCGCGTGCATAGGTGTCTCCGGTGGTTGCACTTATCTTAGTCCTTTCTCCCTCGAATCCGGCCATCAAAGACTGAGTGAGCGGGCACTCACAGATACACTGCCGTTGAGTTTCTCGTGCGATCTCGATGAAAATCACTGCTCGAGCGTCCTGTCTGGAGTAGGATGATCTGCGCAAACTTCCAAGGGAGTTCACCGTCGCAGATATGAAGACTCAATCGTTTGATCGACTGCTATCGATTTGGCTGGGAGTTGCCCTGTTGTCGGCCACAACCCTGGTCTTGGCACAGGACAACCAGGGAGCGTCCGCCGCCGCGCCGGCGTATCGAAATCCCAGTTTGACGATCGAGGAGCGGGTCGAGGACCTGTTGCCGCGCCTGACCTTAGAACAGAAGGTGCAGGAGATCAGCGGCGGATGGGAATCGAAGGTCGAGGTGATCGATCCGACCGGCACCTTTACTACGGAATCAGCACGCGCTGTCTTTCGGCAGCCACAAGACGTGAAGAGCACCTTCACGCCGAAGCAGATGGCGATCCTGCGGAATGGGGTCCAGCGCTTCCAGAAGGAAAAGACACCGCTGGGGATCCCGGCGCTCTTCATGGGTGAGTCGCTGCACGGCTTCATGGAAGATGGCAGCACCAGTTTCCCGCAAGTGATCGGGATGGCGAGCACGTGGGATCCGCAGCTGATTCACCGCGTCTTCACCGCGGCTGCCGATGAGGCGGGCTCGCGCGGACTGGGGCAGGCATTCACACCGGTGCTCGACATCGCGCGCGACCCGCGGTGGGGCCGGACGGAAGAGACCTACGGCGAAGACCCGTTTCTCGTCTCGCGCATGGGCGTTGCAGCGGTTACCGGCCTGCAGGGCGATAACTTCATGATCGGGCGGCACAACGTGCTGGCGACGGCGAAACACTTCGCAGTGCACGGTCAGCCCGAAGGGGGCACCAATACCGCACCCGCGAACTACTCTGAACGCATCATTCGCGAAAACTTCCTGGTTCCATTTCAGGCGGCGGTGCAGGAGGCTCACGTGGGAAGCGTGATGGCCTCGTATAACGAGATCGACGGCATTCCCTCGCATATCAATCACTGGCTGCTGGACACGGTGTTGCGGCAGGAATGGGGGTATCGGGGCTACATCACCTCGGATGGAGACGGCATTCAGATGCTGTGGCAGACGCACCATGTTGCGGCCGACAATGCCGCTGCCGCACGTCTGGCGATTGGTGCCGGTATCGATTACGATCTGTCGGACGGGTCCGCGTTTCGGACGTTGCTGTGGCAGGTAAAGCAGGGAATCGTACCAGAGAGTGATCTAAATCGCGCCGTGTCGAAGGTACTGGCCTCGAAGTTCCGGCTGGGATTGTTTGAAAACCCCTATGTCGATCCTGACTACACTGAGCGCGTCACCAGCAGCGCGGAACACCGCGAGTTGGCAGAAAAGGTCGCAGAGAAGGTTGTAGTTCTGCTCAAGAACGAAAAGAACCTGCTCCCTCTCGACCTCTCGAAGATCAAGACCATTGCGGTGATTGGACCGAATGCGGCGGATGTCCACCTGGGCGGCTACAGCCGCGAGCCGATGCATGGGGTATCCATTCTGCAGGGTATTCGCGACTACGTGGGAACGCGCGCGAACGTGATCTATGCGGAGGGCTGCAAGATCACGACGGCCAAAGAAGGCTGGCAGGGATGGTACGAAAACAACGTACAACTCGCCGATCCTAAAGCGCAGGTGGCAAGCATTCAGGCTGCAGTGGCGGCCGCGCGCAAAGCGAGTGTGGCCCTGCTGGTCGTCGGCGAAAATGAGAGCACAAATCGCGAAGCGTGGGCCGAGAACCATTTGGGCGATCGCGACTCGCTCGACCTGCTGGGTGCGCAGAACGATTTGGTAAAGGCTGTCATTGAAACTGGCACGCCTACCGTCGTGCTGTTGATCAACGGACGGCCGCTCTCGATCAACTACATCGCGGACCATGCTCCAGCCATTCTCGAGGGTTGGTACCTCGGACAGGAGGGCGGCACGGCCGCGGCGCGCGTTCTGTTTGGGGATGTGAATCCAGGTGGAAAGCTGGCAATCACGTTCCCGCACTCCGTAGGCGACCTGCCGGATTTCTACAACCACAAACCATCGGACAACCGCACTTACGCCTTCAGCACCCGCAAGCCGCTGTATGCATTCGGCTATGGGCTGAGCTACACGACTTTCCATTTCGACAATCTTCGCATCGAGCCGGAGCAGATTGAGACCGGGGGCACTGCAAAAGTAACTGTGGATGTGACGAACACCGGCGCTCGCGAGGGCGACGAGGTTGCGCAGTTCTATGTGCATCAGCAGATCGCTTCGGTAACGCGGCCGGTGATGCAACTGCGGGGATTTCGGCGTGTCACCTTGAAGCCCGGCGAAAAGAGAACGGTCGAGTTCACCGTCGGCCCGGAGGATCTCTCCATGCTGAACGTGGATATGCATCGCGTAATCGAACCAGGCGTGTTCGACATGATGGTGGGACCGAGCAGCGATCAGACTTCCACGGTGCATCTCCGGGTCGGTGCGCAGGGGAATGCAGCGAAGCCACCGCTTCCTCCTCCGCCGCCGGGCTCTGAGGCGGCAATGGTCAGCAACTTCGACGAGGGCCAGCCCTCCGCGAAGTACGGTGCCTGGGTGGCCGGCTCCGACTCTATGCAGGGCGGTAAATCGACCTCTGCGATCAAGATTGTAGAGCCGGGTGCGGAGAATTCAAAGGGCGCGCTGCAGGTGACCGGTGAAGTTGCCAGCGGGGGCCAGTATCTCTGGGCCGGAGTGCTATTTGCTCCAGGCTCTGCGCCCATGCAACCCGCAAATCTGTCGAGCAAAAAAGAGATTCGGTTCTGGGCTAAGGGGGATGGCCAGGCCTATACGCTGCTCGTTCTCACGCAGAGACGGTCTGGGCAATCGGGCGACATGCCGGCGATGACCACGTTCACCGCGGGCCCGGAGTGGAAGCAGTACACCTTTCCTTTCTCAGGGTTCGATACCGACGGCAGCGATCTGTCCGGCATCGCTTTCACGCGATCACAGCAACCGGGGAAATTCTCGTTTGAAGTGGACCAGTTCGAAATTCGATAGGAGTCAGCGCACACAGTTAGTCTGGTAGGTCGGCCTGTTCGCGTTAGGGAGTTGCTCCCGGCCTTGCGGATGGGACATCGACGACTGCGGCTTTGGCCAGTTTAGTTCTCGGGGGCGGCGGGTGCCCCTTGAGGTGATCGCGGGCGGTCGTTCTCCGGTTGAACCAATTTTTAGTCTCATGGTGGGTAGTTCGTTCCCGCCTGGGTGGCCCGTACAACTGAGCTTCACCGAGCAGCACTCCTATCTGCAGAACATCCTTCGTTGTCGTTTCGGGGCCCAGTTCGCGCACGCGGGACCAGCGTCGCGACCGAGGGTCAAGCGAATCGAACATGAATTCTCATGGTTTTCCTTCAAAACAGCTTGCTCCAAAAAAGTCACAAGGTGCTCGCAAGAGGAGCGCAAGTTCCTCCCATCGCGCAAAGCGAAAGGCTTCGGGCGAACCGAAGGCACCCTGGGAGGCACTTCACGCGGAGGCGAGACATCGCTTTGGCATTGACCACTTTCGGCCTGGCCAGCGCGAGGTCCTCGAAGCTGTATTTGAAGGCAGAGACGTTCTGGCACTGATGCCGACCGGTGCGGGAAAGAGCCTCTGCTATCAGCTTCCCGCGTTGTTCCTGCCCAAACCTGTGCTGGTGATCTCCCCCTTGATCGCGCTGATGCAGGATCAGCAAGGCAAGGCAGAGGACGCCGAAATCGTCGCGGAGAAACTCGATTCCACCTTGACTGCGGCGGAGAGTTCTGCGGTCAAGGACTTGATTCAGGCGGGCATTCCGCAACTCTTGTACGTGACCCCCGAGCGGCTGGAGAACACCGAGTTTCTGGACAACCTGGTGAAGACGGGCGTGAGTCTTTTCGCGGTGGACGAGGCGCACTGCATCTCGCATTGGGGCCACGACTTTCGACCGGCTTACCTCGGCCTGCGCCATGCGCGCAAACGGCTGGGTGATCCACCGGTGCTGGCCGTGACGGCCACGGCAACGGAGAGCGTGATCCAGGACATTCTGAATCAAATGGGTGCGACTGACCCGGTCATCGTCAACACGGGAACAGAGCGCGAGAATTTATCGTTCAGCGTGCACAATACGGTGAACGATCAAGCCAAACAGTTGCGCTTACAACAGCTGATCGCAGAAGAAACGGGCACTGGGATTGTCTACACGGCGAGTATTCGCACTGCAGAGACGGTCGTCAAATTTCTGCGGGGCCGTGATGTCGAGGCAGGCCTGTACCACGGGCGGCTCGGAGCCAGGGAGCGGGAGGCGGTTCAAGCCAGCTTCATGGCGGGCAAGTTTAAAGTGCTGATTGCGACCAAGGCATTCGGCCTCGGCATCGATAAGCCCGACATCCGATTCGTCTATCACTATGAATTTCCTGATTCGCTAGAGAGCTACTATCAGGAGGCCGGCCGCGCGGGACGCGATGGTGAACCGGCGCGTGCGGTGTTGCTTTTTCGCCTGGAGGATCGGCGTATTCAGACCTTTTTTCAGATTGGACGCTATCCCGCCGTGGGCGAGTATCAGAGGGTGTTGGAGGGGATAGAGGGCGAAGCGAATCTGGCTGCGATCGTGGAACGTTCTGGAGTTGCCCGACGCAGGGTGTCGACCATTCTGCACCTGCTGCGCGATGCGGGCGTTGTTCGTCGGACTCGCGCGGGGTTCGCCGTGAATCGGAAGGTACAAAGCGAGGCTGAAGTAGAGCGCCTGGTGGCCAGCTACGAAGAGAGGCGTGCGGCGGACAAACGACGAGTCGACGACATGATGCGGTATGCCGAGTCGGCGCGATGCCGTAAACAGATCTTGCGCGCTCACTTTGGTGAGCCGGAGGGAGAACCCTGCGGCAGTTGCGACAACTGTATCCAGCCGAAAGCTGGAAGCCCAGCGGCCTCGGACAAGGCAGAGAAGTACGTAGAGATTCAAACTCCTCTAGGGATAATCCGAACCACGGCACCCGAGACGTTGCCGGAAGCGGCTGTCTTCGGCACAGAGCCGGCAAGCCATTCATCGTCGCCGAAGAGTGATGGCTAGCCCTTGCGAGCAGGCTCGCGACCGTTCCTAATGGTAGCGGAACAACAGGAAGGCCGCAGCCCAAGAGATTGTAACTGTGGTTGTCCACTCAAGGATGTCGATCGGGCGGCCGCTGGCTTTGTCTGGCATCAGCGAAGGGCGATTGGTAAGCAGCATGAGCGGTCGCGTGGAAAAGCCCTGCACAATTCCGGCGACCTTGGTGCGCGCAAGGGATGGATGCCGGTGAAGTTCAGGCCCATGAGCGCGAAGACGACGACCGATTATAGAAATGGTTGCGCGCCGTGAGCGTCTTCTGATGAATGAGCGTTGAGGAGAGACGTAATCGGCTGAGATGGCACTGCCTTCTATCTAAGCCGCTTGGCTGGATGCATCGTGCCTTTCAGACATTTTCGCTTAGTGTTCAAGATTCTTCGGATACCAGGTGATCTGGACGGCAGTGCTTACGTCGTGCTGGGACCCAGCCTCAAGGATTGGTCGCCTGGTTCGGACCATAGGGAACGCCATCGATCGCCGAAAGAGTTTGCGCGAGTGCTGGCGAATACCCGTGTGCGGAGAGAGAGTACTGCAAACTCGCCCCGGCGTCCAAAGAGAATCTGCCCCAGGTTGCGCGCCCCGCTAGACCGGTGACATTGTTAAAGCGCTGGGGCGCGAATACCTGGAGTGCAGTGGGTTATTGGCTCAGCGGTAGCTGCGCTGGTACATCCGGGTCAGGCGATCGTGCCAACTCAGGCGGTCTTCGTCGAAGAACGCCCACGCACATCCCAGTCCAACCGCACAGAGCGACAAGGCCAAGGCTGGAATGCGGCGGCGCATCGCTTTACGGGTGGGATTTTCATCATTGAATGTGCAGAACGCGATCTTGGCGTAGCGCATGCCGGGTGTCGCTTCTGAGTAGGTGAAGAACAGCAGCTGGTAGAGCAGCGTGAAGGCGGCAAACACCAGGGCCCCCCCAACCAACGCAGGTCTACCCGTAGGCGGATGGGTGGTGCAGGCCACAAAGACTGCGACGAATACGAGAAAGCCAGCCATCACAAGTGCCATATCCACAATGGCAGCCATCACGCGATCTTCGATGGGCGCAGTCTGGAATGGCAGATCAAAATGGGGACGGGCGTGACCGCTGTGGTTCACGTGGGGGTCGGTTGGACGTGCCGGCTGTGCATCAAGCCGGATGGACGACCACTCGGTGCTGACAGCTTCAACGGCTGCTTCGCTGGAGATGGATTCGGTTTCCACTTCAAAGATGCGCAATTGCGAACGCTCGGGATCGGCTGAGGCATCTTCGCGCAGGGGACCCTCGGCGAATCGGGGCCTGGCCTTACGTGCAGCGATCAGCTCGCGAGGAAACTCGATCAGGTTGGCAGCCAGAGGCTGCGGAGGCGTGACCATGGCGGATTCAAACGGGTCCATGATCGGGCGCAAAGGATTCTGATGGCGCGGTGCGGCCCAAGCCTCTGCCGGCGCATGGCCATAGGGAATGCCGGGACGTGCGGTGGCTCTTGGCTGTTCGCAGGCAATTTGTTCTTCTGCGACGGATTGAGCGGCTTGATTGGAGGACGCCGTTTCGCTCGAGTTCTGCTCCGACAACTCGATCCCGACGAGAATGGCCTCTGCCGCAGCTTGGGCGAGCTGTGCGGCTTTTACCGCAGCTTCCGCGGCTTCGGCGGCGGCCCTGGCTTCGGCGGCGATCATTTCGCTGTAGGTGGGAGCCTTGGCGTAGCGTGCAGCCACTCGAGCCGCTACCGTCGTGGGAGCGACTTCCTGCTCTGGACTTTCGTACTCATCTCCGAGCGGCAGGCGGGGATGGTTGTCGGTCTTGCGCGTATGGCGGGTGCGGTGCGCTGCGAGCCGCTCATTCACCTCTTGCTTCCAGGATGGCACGGCCTCGGCAGAAGAATCCACTTGCAGGTGTTGCGATGATGAACTCACGACAATCCTCGTTTCTCCGACTTAACAGCAGAGCCTCGACAAATCGCAACCAGCAACGATTGCACGGCGTCTCTACTTTGTCTCACTTGCTGATCGCTGGAAGGGGGACGGAGGTAGCGGGCACACGCATCTTTCGGCCATGGGCAACTCTCCAGGGTGGGCGAGAGAACGGGTTGTCAAGCCAGAGCCGCGGCGCTCTCACCGGTCAGGGCTTTGTTATGCTGAGAGTGCCCTGCACATAATGAAAACCCGCTTTATTTTGTGTATCACGGTGCTGTTCGTGTGTCATCCGCAGCTTTGGTCGCAGGCGTTGACGATGCAGCTTCCCCAGAGCTCAGGGGATGACGCGAACGCGTTGCCTGTCGCCAAGCCGCAGGGCTCTTCCGCCCTGCCCGACGATCCGAGTCTCGCGACCGATCTGCCCATTGCGCAAGTGGTGTCCGGACCCGCGAACGGCGAGCCGATTCAGCTCTCGGCCCGAACGCAATCCAAGCAGGGCGACGTATATACGCTGAGCGGCGAAGTGCAGATCCGCTATCAGGATTACATCGTGCGCGCCGATCGCGCGACCTACAACAATGCGACCAGCACGGTGGAAGCGGCCGGACACCTCCAGCTCGACGGCGGCCCCGACGACGAACATGTGACCGCCGACCGTGGATCCATCGACCTGGATAACCAGACCGGTCACTTCTATGGGGTCGTGGGTACCATCGGCTTGCGCGAAGTCCCTCACTCGCGTGTTCTATATGCCACCCCGAATCCGTTTCTCTTTACCGGGCGCGAGGTCTTCAAAGATGGCCCGCAGAAATATCGGGTGATCGGCGGCTCTATGACCTCATGCCGATTGCCCAAACCGGATTGGCGGCTGCTCTCGTCGCAGATCATGGTGGACGACGGCAAGGCAACGGCGCACAACACCTTCTTCACTTTGCTGCGAATGCCTGTCTTTTATCTTCCCTACGTCACCCATCCAGTGAACTCGGAAGGCCGCCAGAGTGGAGTGTTGATTCCGACGTTCGCCACTTCGTCCACCAAGGGCACAATCCTCGGCGAAGAGTTTTACTGGGCGATCAACCGCAGCACCGACCTCACACTCGGAACGGAGTACTACTCCAAGCGCGGATTCGCACCTCGAGGGCACTTCCGCTCTGTGGGTCAAGGGCAGAACTTTCTCGATGCGCGCTTTCATAGTCTGCTGGACCGGGCTCCGGAGGCTACTAATCAAGGCGGACTCGACCTCATCGTCGACGGACGTTACGACTTCAGCCCGCATACCCGCGCGGTGGTCGACCTGGAATACCTCAGCTCATACCTGTACCGGCAAGCCTTCGAGGAGAACTTCGCGATCGCTATCAGCTCCGAAGTGAAGTCGCAGGCGTTTCTGACTCGCTCCTACCGGGGCATTTCGGAGAACATCCGCTTCGACCGTTACCAGAGTTTTGAGAGCCAGCTCCCTCCGGTCGAAGTTCGTATTCTTCATACGCCGACACTGAGCGTCGAAGCCACCGACCACATGCTTCCGCGGTCAAGGCTGATGTGGGGATTTGAAGCGGCGGCGGGTGGCCTGTCCCGTTCGGAACCGGGGCTGCAGACCTCTCCGCTTGTGGCGCGAACGGATTTGTATCCCCGACTGGTGCTGCCGCTTTCTGTCGGAGGGTGGAACTTCCGGCCGGAAGTTGCCATTCGCGATACCTTCTATTCAAAGTCGGAAAATCTTCAGGCCGGCGTTCCAACCCAGCGGGATTCGAGCCTCAACCGGAAGTCGTTCGAGGGCGGGTTTGAGCTGCATCCTCCGGTGCTGGAGCGGGACTTCAGAGCTCCGTGGCTGACCCGGCTGATGGGCGGCGAGCTGCGACACACGGTTGAAGCAGACGCGAATTATCGATTCCTGAGGGGCATTCATAACTTTCGCTCGGTGCTGCGGTTCGACGACACGGACATCGTGAGCGACACCAACGAGGTGGAATATTCGCTCACGCAGAGACTCTTCGTTCGTCACCTGGAGCGGCGCCCCTGCAAAGATGGCGAGATGCCGACGGCGGAGGGTACCTGCGGAGGAGGCACAAGCAACTGGCTGTCGTGGCAGGTCGCACAAAAGTATTTCTTTGATCCGCGATTTGGGCATGCCGTGGTTCCGGGCACGCGCAATGTTCTGGCGACTACGCTTGACCTTACCGGCGTGGCCTTCCTGATCAATCCTCGCTACACATCTCCAGTAATCTCGCGCCTGAGGCTGCGAAGCACCTCGGCAACCGACCTGGAGTGGGACCTGGACTACGACACCAAGCTGGGCCGGGTCACGGCCAGCAATATCTTCGCCAGTTACCACCGCGACGATTACTCCTTCGCGGTGAGCCATGCGCGGCTCAATGCTCCGGAAGGAACGGTGTCGCCGACGTCTGCCTCGAACCTCGCGGCGGCGACTTCTAATTACAATCAGCTGCGATTCCTGGTGGCGTATGGGAATACCGGCCGATCGGGGTTCAGCGCCGGCGCCAATGCGGGTTACGACCTCGGGTTCAATGCGCTTCAGTTTGGGGGCATTCAGACTTCCTACAACTGGAACTGCTGCGGGGTCAGTATCGAGTACCGCCGGTTTGCACTCGGCTCCGCGCGTAATGAGAATCAATATCTCTACAACTTCACGCTGGCCGGCATTGGGACGGCGGGGAACCTGCGACGCGCTGCAAGGATCTTTTAGCCAGTCGAAGTGGCTCGAATTAGCCATCCTGCGGGCCCGGGCGGGGGTGCGATAATCAAGGAGTCGGCCCCGAAAGGTGGTTCGTTTGTACCGTACGAGAACACTTGTTTGCTGTCTGCTGGTCGCACTGGCCGCGGGCTGCAGGGCTCAAACCAGCCCGGACAATGCACAGATCAACCGCCGGATCGAGGTCCTGGTGCGTTCGCAATTCCAGGTGCCGCCCGACATCACGGTGACGATTGGAACGCGGACCAAGAGCGACACGCCGGGGTATGACACCGTGCCGATCACGTTCTCCAGTCCGAATAAGCCGGGGGCGAAGGAGAGCACCGTAAGTTTCCTGTTATCGCAGGACGGAAACACGCTGGCGAGGTTTGAGAAGTACGACCTGACGAAAAACCCCGCCGATTCGGTATCGACAGCCAATCGGCCGGTGCGGGGCAATGAGACTGCCAAAGTAACGATCGTCAACTTCGACGACCTGGAGTGCCCGTATTGCGGGCGCATGCATCAGGAGCTATTTCCCACGACGCTTGAGCATTACAAAGGGCTGGTCAAGATCGTCTATAAGGACGATCCACTGGTCGAACTGCATCCGTGGGCGCTGCACGCCGCGGTCGATGCAAATTGCCTGGCGGACCAGAGCCCTGCTTCTTACTGGACGTATGTGGATTACCTGCATGCCCATGGGGACGAGGTGAGCGGTCCGGATCGGGACCCCGTGAAGGCGGGTAAGACGCTGGATCGGTTGGCCGTTGAACAGGGCGGCCGCGACAAGCTGAACGCGTCGAAGCTGCAAGCCTGTGTGGACAAGCAGGACGAGAGCGGCGTGAAAGCGTCGATGAAAGAGGCGGCTGGGCTGAATATCGATGGAACTCCAACACTGTTTATCAATGGAGAGCGCATCACCGGAGCCATGCCGACGCAGCAACTGTGGTACGTGATCGATCGCGCCTTGGTGGCAGCTGGAATTCAGCCGCCTGCTGGTGCGCCGGCGAACACCAAGCCCGCAGGAAACGAATAGGCAGACTGCTCGATATTGGCTGAGGCACAAATCGCGCGAGGGCAGAAGTCGTGGCCACGCTCAAGAGAAGCACACTTTCCGGCGATCATCGCCAGGTAAAGATTCATCTGCTGCCCGGTATTTCTTTTCAGAGGCTGACGCGACAAGTATTCTGAAATGACAGGCTTGATCCGCCAAGCCTGTCGAGAGCCGGCTCGCCTGCAAAGCATTGCAGTTGTCCACCTCTCAAGGAGAGATTCTGTTGCAATCGGAACCGCACGTGGCACGCTTGTCTGACTCAAAGGCCCTGCAAACCCTCAACTCCTCTTCCCGGCTGATGGCTGTGGTCGGGCTCGCATTGCTGTGCGGTGTGATCTCCACCGGATGCAAGCGCGCGCATGGCCCCGATGTGGTGGCGACGGTGAACGGCAAAGAGATTCAGCGGGCGGAAATGGAGAAGTACTACCGCAGCCAGTTGGGTGAGTCGCACCAGCAACCTTCGAAGGAAGAGTCGGACATTCTGCGTCTGAGCATTCTGCGGCAGCTCATCGATGACGAGATTCTTCAACAGCGTGCGGCCAAGCTGAACCTGGTAGCCTCCGATGCGGATGTGGATGCCAAGATCAGCGAACAGAAAGCTCCCTTTACGCAGGAGGAGTTTAACCGGCGGCTGCAGCAGATGAACCTCACGATGGAGGACCTGCGACGCAATGTCCGCCGTTCTCTCACGACCGAGAAGCTGTTGAACCGTGAGATCAATTCCAAGATCAATGTGACGGACTCGGATATTACGAACTACTTCAATGCGCACAAGGCCGATTTCAACATTGTGGAGCCGCAGTATCACCTGGCGCAGATTGTGGTCACGCCGACACCGGCGCCGCAGGTAGGCAATCTGCAGAACAGCAAAGCCACCAACGAAGCGGACGCCAAGAAGAAGATTGAGATGCTGCATGCGCGGCTGGTGAGTGGCGACGACTTTGGGATGCTGGCGGCGAACTTCTCTGAGAATCCCTCTACCTCGGCGAACGGCGGCGACATGGGCATGATTCCGGAGTCGCAGATGCGCTCGATTCCTCCGGCGCTCTATTCAGCCATCACGAGACTCAATCCCGGACAGACGACCGACGTGCTTCCCTCAATGGATCCTGCCACCAAGCGAGTCACGAATTACGCGATCTACAAGCTCATCTCGAAAGATGCGGCGGGCCAGCGCGAACTCAATGATCCGCGCGTGCAGCAGACGATTCGCCAAAGCCTGCGCGATGGCCGCGCCCAGCTGCTAAAGAACGCATACTACGACATGCTGCGCGATCAATCGCATATCGAAAACTACTTCGCCGAAGAGATCTTCAAGAACGCGCAGTAGCGAGGCTTGAGCATGAAACGGTACGGAATTCTCGGTTTTGGTCATCACGCGGCGAAGCGAATGGTTCCGGGCTTTTCCGGCGCCAGCAACTCGCAGCTTGCGGGCCTATGGCGTCGTGATCAGCGTAAGGCGGAGGGGAACGCACGTGAGCTTGGCGTCGCCGTGTTCCCTACCGCAGAGGCTTTGTGTGCTTCGCCGGAGATTGACGCCGTGTTCATTGCCTCTCCGGACGCTATGCATTTGCAGGATTGCCTACTCGCGTTGAAGCACGGCAAGCCGGTGCTGTGCGAGAAGCCCTTAGCGATGAGCGTGGCTGAGGTGGAGCAACTCATCGCCGGGACAAGGCAGGCCGGTGTGCCACTTGGAGTAGCGCAGAACATGCGGTACGAGGCCAGTGGGCAGCTGATTCGCGAATGGATCGGCGAAGGCCGAATCGGCAAGCCGTTGCTCGCCCATTCTCAATTCTGCTACTCGGCGGAAGGCAGTCCGCGGGAATGGATCTACGATCCTACGCTGGCTCTCGGCGGACCGATCGGTGACGTAGGAATTCATTGCATCGACGCACTGCGGTTTGTCCTGTCCTCGGACGTGGTTTCGGTAGTCACGCTTGCGCATCAGGATGCGAACTCGGGCGCAGTTGAGAGTCACGGCGTGTTTGCTGCGGAGTTTCAAACAGGAGCACTCGGCAGTGTGAGCGTGACGACACGGGGAGCATACCGATCGTTGCTTGAGATTACGGGCGAGAGTGGGGTGGTTCGCTGCGAAGACGCTCTTACCGTGGATCACCCGGTGACGGTCGAACTGCTGCAAAATGGGCAGGTCGTGGAGGCGGTGCATGTCTCGAATGCAGACTGCTATAGCCGGATGCTGGACAGCTTTACCGCTGCGGTCGAGGGCCATGGCGCGTATCTCGCCACTCTCGAGGATGGCCTGCACAACCAGCACATTCTGGATGCGGCATATCGAAGCTGGCGGACTGGGACGCGGCAGTTGATTCCTCCTGCTCGATCCCATTGATTGCTGCTATTCGATGATGACGAGTACCTGACCTACGTTCACCGTATCACCAGGCACGACGCGGATCTCAGTCACGGTGCCCGCCTTCGGGGTCTTCAACTCATTCTGCATCTTCATCGCTTCGATCACGATCACGGGCTGATTGGCCTCGACGGCATCGCCGCGTTCACAAAGGCACCGCACTACACGGCCAGGCATGGGCGCCTTGATAGCCCTGGGCCCGGCTGCATCCCCCGCATGGCTGCGCCTTGATTTGAGCGAGCGCGGATCGTAGACCTGGTACGGAATTCGCTGACCCTCGACATGAACCGCGGTCTCTGGTGCGCTGTCGAGAATGCAGCGATACGCGCGGCCTTCGATGAGCAGCGAGAACACCCCAGGCCGCAGCTGTTCTGCCTGCACCTCAATGGTTTCACCGTCGAGTTTGGCTTTGTAGAGGCCCGCGGTTCCGTTGGAGCTCAGCTCCAGTTGGCGAAGCCGTCCGTTCAGTTCCACCAGGAGGATCATGGTCGAAGAGCCTCGCGCCTGGCGGTGGCTTTCCAGCGACTGACTTCCGTTTCGCCATTTGCGGGCGCCGCTTGGGACTCCGCCTTCAACGCCTCGCCCAAGCCTGCGGCGATGGCGGCGATGTCTTCTGCGCTGACGGCGTGGCCTGCAGGTTCGCTGGCGGCTTCCTCTGTGCCGAGGAGGCGGTCAAGGTACCCGGTGTCGATCTCAGCTTGGCGAAATTCGGGATCGCGCAGAATCCGCCGGAAGAGAGAGACGTTGGTTCGAATGCCGCCCACAACGTATTCATCGAGAGCGCGCTGCATGCGGGCAATGGCAGCTTCGCGGGTAGGCGCGTAGGCGACGAGTTTGGAGAGCATCGGATCATAGTCGAGCGGCACGGTCCACCCCTCGTAAATGCCGCTGTCTTCGCGGATACCGGGTCCTGCAGGCTGCAGCAGGCGAGTAATGCGCCCGGGAGAAGGGAAGAATCCATTCGCAGGATCTTCCGCATAGATGCGGCACTCGATAGCATGACCGCGTAGGCGCACGTCCTCTTGCGAGAAAGGCAGCGGCTCGCCCTGCGCGATGTGGATCTGGAGATGGACCAGGTCCAGGCCGGTCACCAACTCCGTGACTGGATGCTCCACCTGAAGGCGTGTGTTCATTTCAAGGAAGTAGAAGTTACGTTCTTCGTCGACCAGAAATTCGACCGTGCCCGCGTTGGCATAGCTAGACGCTTTGGCCAGCCTCACCGCTGCTTCGCCCATGCGGCGGCGCAGGTCTTCGTCGACGATGGCAGAAGGCGCTTCTTCGATGACCTTTTGGTGGCGGCGCTGCACCGAACATTCGCGCTCACCGAGGTAGACGCAATGACCATGTTCATCGCCGAAGATCTGGATCTCAATGTGGCGCGGGCGTTCGACCAGCTTCTCAAGGTACACCTCGCTGGACCCGAAGGCGCCTTCAGCTTCGCTGCGTGCCGCATCGTAGGCACTGTTCATTTCGGCTGGCGTGAAGACCGCACGCATTCCTTTGCCACCCCCGCCGGCTGCAGCCTTGAGCATGACGGGGTACCGGATCTGGGCTGCCACATTGAGGGCTTCGGACAGATCATTGAGGCCGGTGATCGAGCCTGGAACAAGGGGAAGATCGGCGAGATTCGCGGCTTCGCGTGCGCTGGTCTTCGATCCGAGTACGCGCATTGCATGCGACGAGGGTCCGATGAACTTGATTCCCTCTTCTTCGCAGCTTTGGGCGAAGCCGGCATTCTCAGAGAGGAAGCCGTAGCCGGGATGAATGGCGTCGGCACCGCTGCGATGAGCGATCTCGAGCAGAAGGTCTCCCCGCAGATACGAGTCGCGCGCCGGAGCCGGCCCAAGGCGATACGCTTCCTCGGCCTCGAGCACGTGGGGCGCGGCCCGGTCGACGTCGGAGTAGACCGACACGGTGGCAATGCCCAGCTCCGCGCATCCGCGCTTGATGCGCAGCGCAATCTCGCCTCGGTTTGCGATCAGGACTTTGTGTATCTTGGGCACGGCCACCAGAAGTATCGCAGAAGGGATAGACGCATGCGAGTCGAGAGGTGTTGAATGCGTTCGGTGTGAGTTCTTCCCATTGTTGAGTCAAAGCAAAAGGCCCCCGATTGGTTGGGGGCCTTCGCTGTTGCTACACAGGATCGTTACTTGGTATTGCCGTTGGAGTCCATCACGATTCCACCCGGCGCCGCATTCTTCTTCTCTTCGTTCGCCTTGCGGGTTCCCATGGTCTTTTCGCGCCACTGATCTGCCTGGGCGAGGTCGGCCTTGCGCGCAGCGTCGTTGCCGCACTCCAAGTCAGCCTTGCGCCGGTACATCAGGTTGATGTAGGCCATCGCGTCGTCGTACGACGGACGAATCTGGACCGCCTTCTGCAGATAGTCCATACCTTCGGTTACAAAAGGCGTGTTCTCGTCCACCAGTTTCTGGCAGACAGCTTTGGGAGCCTTGGGATTGCCATCCCCTGCATCCTGCATGCCGACCGCAGAGAGTTCCTTCACAGCGTTCTTCCGTGCGAGCGTCCAGTCAATGACGCCCACGGTGTAGGCTGCTTCAGGATCGTTGGGGTCGACGGAAAGCACCTTCTTCTGCCATTCCTTCGCCAGATCGTACTTACCCGTATTCAGGTAGAGGCTGGCAATACCTTTGAGGCTGCTGACGTCATCGGGCTTTTCGGCGAGTACCTGTTGAAAGCCTGAAATCGCCAGCTGGGCATTCTTGAGATTTTCAGGAGTCTGGAGATCCGGAACCACCTGCTGCGCATAGGCCGTTGCAAGATACAAACGGGCCATGGGCAACTTCGGATCCAGGTTCACAGCCTCTTGAAAATGGTTGATGGCATCTTCGTAGCGCTGACTCTTGTAGGCCTGGACACCCTTATTCAAGTGGTCGCGGGCCGCGAGGCGACGGCACCCGGTTGGAAGAGCCAGCAGTATAAGCATTGCGGCTGCAAGCACCGGCAAACGTGCAATTCGATTCATTCTGCTCTATATCTCCTTCGATCGCCAGCTTGCGCCCAGCCCAACTTGATGCCCTGCCGGCAGGAAAGCAATTCACTCTGCGCAGTGATTGTAAATTGTTTCTGCCCCGTAACAACGCCCCAAGATCACCAGAATTACATTTGCCGCACGATCGCCAAGCCGCTCCCCGTCGCCGGGCCGCGGGGTCTGCTTACTGTCCTTCCGCAATCTTCGGCGTGATCAACCCTATATGGTCTACACCCGCAGCATGCCCGATGTCGATGACATCAGCCACATCCGCGAAATTCAGATCGTCATCGCCCTTCACGAACATCACGCGCTCTGCCCGCGTTGAGTAAATCGCGGTCAGCCGGGACAAGAGGTCGCCTTTGGCAACGTCATCCTGGTTGATCTTGTAACCCGGGACGCCACCGCCTGGCCGGTGGGTCACCTGCACCACGATGGTCCGGTCATTGGTGTTGTCCTGATTTGGATTCTTCGGAGGCTGCGGTACCAGCGCATCGAGACCCTTCGGGGTCACGGGCACGATCACCATGAAGATGATGAGCAGGACCAGCAGCACGTCGATCATCGGGGTGACGTTGATGTCGGAATTAAGACTTCCGGGTCCCCCACCGCTTGACATTGCCATAAGTCAATTCCTCATTCTTAGAAACTTGGTCGAACTATCAGCGATTCCTGGTGGTGCATCGCACGTTGCGGTCACTGTTGCACCGCGGCTAACAGATGTCTTCCGTTGCCAGCAGGCTCAGCGCCCAAGCCAGTACTTACTGGCCAGCCTTCGCAGGCGGACCCGGAACCTTGGTCTGCCGTTGTTCCGTCAGTAGACCAACTTCGCTGATTCCAGTCGAGCGCACATTGTCAATTGCCTCAGTGACGGTGCCATACTTGGCGCGCGCATCGGCGCGTAAGAAGATCGGCTTTTCCTTGTCCTTGTCACCCATCTTGTCGCGAACCTTGGCAGCCAGGTCATTCATCGAGACCTGATCCTGACCCAGAAACACGCGGCTGTCCCGCGTCACGGCGATCACGATGGCATCTTCCTTATCGGCATCCGGCATGGCCGTAGGATTTTCTGTCTGCGCGAGGTCCACGTTGACCTTGTTCTGCAACATGGGCGTGATGACCATGAAGATGATCAGCAGCACCAACATCACATCCACCATGGGCGTGACATTGATGTTGGAGTTGACCTTCTTGCCTTCGTCTCTCTTTACAATTCCCATTCCAGTGCTCCGATTGGACGAACTATGAGCGCTTGCGTTGACTACCAGCGTTGCCTCGGGGCTTGCGCGGGACGGCCGTTATAACCGCCCCGCTGCCTCGGAGGATTCCCGCTCGTGGGTACTTCCGCTCAGGCCAAAGCCGCAATTAGCGGCGGAGTGCGCTCTGCTTGATGAAGTAGTCGACCAATTCGCTCGAAGAGTTGTCCATCTCGACGTCGAAGGCCTCTACCTTGTTGGTGAAGTAGTTGAAGGTCATAACGGCCGGGATCGCGACCAGCAGACCGAAAGCGGTGGTAACCAGCGCCTCAGAGATACCGCCGGCGACTGCGCCAATACCAGAGGTCTTCTGTGTAGCGATCTGTTGGAAGGCGTTCAAGATACCGACGACCGTTCCGAACAGTCCGATAAACGGGGCCGTGGAACCGATGGTCGCGAGTCCGCCGAGGCCGCGCTTCAACTTGGCATGGACGATGGCTTCAGAGCGCTCAAGTGCGCGCTTGCTGGCTTCGATCTGCTCCGCGGTTACGGCGCCGCCGCTGCCATAGTTGCGGAACTCCTGGAGGCCCGCGGTTACAACTTCCGCAAGGTGCGACTTCTTGTTTCGGTCGGCGACCTTGATGGCTTCATCCAGCTTGCCTTCCTTGAGAGCACCGGCAACGCGAGGAGCGAATTCACGCGACTGCTTACGGGCTGCGCTGAAGTACAGTGCGCGATCGATGATCACGGCCAGCGACCAGATGGACATAATGAAGAGAATGACGACTACGCCCTTGGCCAGGTTGCCCATGTTATGCCAGAGATCGAGGGGGCTGAAACCTACCTGCTGTTCCTGAAAGAACATGCCGAGAGCCGTTGCCGAGTGCGCTGTGAGGTGCGTGAGATGAGCGAGAATCACTTGGATCTTTCCTCCTAAGGAGTAACTGCTTGAAAGGTGCAACTCAAATTCAGAGTGAACAGCCTCTCCGAAGAAAAAGCCGGAGAGGCCAGGACAGGCATCAACCGCCGAGGCTGAAAACCACGTTGACCTGTGTCTCTACTTCGACGGGCTCACCGTTCAGAAGGTAAGGCTTGTATCGCCAGGACCTCACCGCGTCGAGCGCCGATTGTTGCAACATCGCTGGGCCGCTGACCACGCGCAAATTCTCGATGGTGCCAGACTTGGAGATCGTAGCCTGTAACACTACCGTTCCTTGGATGCGGGCTGCTTTCGCAATGGCCGGATATTGAGGCGTTGTTTTTACCAGCACGTTCCCCTGCATAACGCCGGAGGAGACGTTGACCTTCTTTGGCGCCGCTGCCTTCACGGTAGGTGCAGGTGCGGAGCCGATACCGCCGAGGATTCCGCCCATGACGCCACCGGCGCTGCCGCCGATGCCTTCCATGCCGGCGATTCCGGGGCCAGCCGCGGGTGGCGCGGAGGACTCAGAGATCTGCTTAATTTGTTTGGGGATCTTGCTGGGAGCGGTGAGCTGATTGTTCAGCATCTCGGACTGAATCTTGACCACCTTGATCGGAGCAGCGGGTGGCGGAGGCGGTGGAGGGGGTGGCGGCGGTGGAGGCGCGACGAGCAGTGTAGCCATCATCGCTTTCGGCAGCGCTTCCGGCCAGATCAGCGGATACAAGATCAGGGCGATAAGAACTGAACCGTTCACGATCAAACCGACGATGGTGTAGTACTTACTCTTCGTCTTGATCCTGCCGCCGGATTCCATCAGGCTGTCTTCAAACATGGCCTACCTCGGACGAGCTATCGTTAGTATTCCTATATAGACACCGCGCAGCTCTGTTTTGCTCCCGCTCCCAAAATCTGCACGGCGTTGCGGAAACAGGATTCTACATCACACTTATAGGAAGCTGCCAACTCCAGCCCTGTTTCACGGCTTATGCCAAATTTTGAGTTACGCCTTGGCCCGCTTCGCTGCCGGCAGTACAGCCGACTTCCCACGTTCTGCTCGCCAGTTCTGGTAGGCCACCAGCATCGGCGCGGCTACCGCGATCGACGAGTATGTGCCAATTAGGATGCCGACGACCAGGGCAAAGGAGAACCCGCGCAGAACTTCTCCGCCAAAAATGTAAAGAGAAAGCACGGTAAGGAAGGTAAGTCCCGAGGTAAGTACGGTCCGGCTAAGCGTCTGGTTGATGCTGCGGTTCACTACAGCAGCCAGATCTTCGCGGCGCGAGAGCCGCAGGTTCTCACGAATGCGGTCAAAGACGACAATCGTATCGTTCATCGAATAGCCGATCAGCGTCAGGATGGCGGCAATGACGTTGAGGGATATCTCGCGATTGCTCAAGCTGAAGGCGCCAACGGTGATGAGCGTGTCATGGAAGACAGCGACGACGGCGGCCACGCCGTAGATCAGCTCAAAGCGGAACCACAGGTACACCAGCATGCCAAGCAGGGAGTAGAGCGTCGCCAGCAGCGCCTGCTTTTTCAGCTGCGCTCCGACTTGCGGACCGACGATCTCCACGTTGCGGATGGAAAACCCGGACAGATAGGCACTCTGCTTCAGCTCTGCCACTACCGCCGGATCTGCCGCGCCACTCAGCTCATCGATGGAACTCAGGATGCCGCCGCGTTGCGTGTCGCGATAAGCGAGGATGGCGCTTGCCTGCTGCGTGTAGCGCTGCTGGGCAGCGTCTCCGCCGGCCAGGTGCAGAGGATCCTTCTGACCCAGAAAGCTTGCCAGCCCTTCACGGCCGGCGTTATCCAGGTCCAGCTTGCCCGCGTTGGCCGCACTGGTTTGCGAGTAGTGCGTATCCAAGGCCTGCACGATTGTTGCGCGGCCCACATCCAGCTGCGACTCGCTGGTCTCACGCTGCGGAAGACCGATGACCACTTCGTGCGCGGCCGCCGGTCCGAACGACTGGATGGTAGCGTCGTGAATGCCCGCGCGATCCACTGCCGAACGAATCCGGTTCACGTCGGGAGCCTGTTCGAACTTGACCCGAAGCTGAGTGCCACCGCGAAAATCCACGTCGAGCGGCAGGTGGTGCCAGAAGAGGAGCGACAGAACGCCCGCTACACTGAAGATGAGAGAGAAGGCGAGAAAATACCACTTCTTCCCAAGCCAATCGATTTTTACGTCGCGAAACAGTTCCACGGAAGTTGCCTGCTCCTCAAGCCATGTTCGGCTCAGAAAATTTCTGAATCAGCGCCAGCCAGCGACGAGTACAAGATGCGTATCAGGCGCACCATGTAACTGCATCGACTGGTCCAAGCCATATCACCCGCGTCCGTGCGATGCTGCCCCGGACGCGATTCGCCTAACCTTAGATCGACAGCGCTTCGCCGCGCTGCTTGCGGTTCAAGTTCGCCTCGAAGATCACGCGCGAGACAAAGACCGCAGTAAACAGGTTGGCAAGGAGACCGAAGGTGAGGGTCACGGCAAAGCCGCGCACCGGCCCGGTCCCGAAGATAAACAGGATCGCTGCGGACACAATGGTGGTGACGTGTGTATCCACGATCGTGGTCCACGCATGCGCAAAGCCCTGATCCACTGCGGCGGATGGAGACTTGCCCGCGTGCAGCTCTTCACGAATGCGCTCGAAGATCAGCACGTTGGAATCGACGCCCATACCGATGGTGAGGATCACGCCCGCAATTCCAGGCAGCGTCAACGTCGAACCGGTAAAGCCCATGAAGCCCAGCAGGATGACCAGGTTCAGGAAGAGGGCGAGATCTGCGTTGATGCCGGCGCCGCGATAGTAGACGAGCATGAACACCATCACCGCGATCATGCCGACGGTCGAGGCCAACACGCCCTGGCGGATCGAGTCCGCGCCGAGCGATGGGCCGATGGTGCTTTCCTGCAAGTAATGAATCGAGGCCGGCAGCGCGCCGGTGCGCAGGAGCATGGAGAGATCCTTCGCCTGCTGCTCGCCCATGGCGCCGCCGGAGATGGTGCCCTCATCGCGAATCTGCCCCTTGATGTTCGCCACTTCCTGAACCTTATTGTTCAGGACGACGGCGAGACTCTTGCCGATGTTCGCACCGGTGAACTCGGCGAAGTGATCGCCCGCCGCGCGCGTGAGATAGAAGACGACCTGCGGCTCATTGGTATTCGGATTGGTGTTGGTCTGCGCGTCGCGAATGTCGGTGCCTGCAACCTCCGGCACCTTCTTCAACTCGTAGACCTGGTCGGGGCTGTTGGTTCCCGCGGTGCCGGCCATCTCGTGCACCAGTTCCCCATCAAAGGGGACGGAGCCGCCGAGGGCCTGGATCGCAGCTTCGTCGCTGGGGTATGGACCGCCGAGCACCTGGTGGATTTCCAGGCGTGCGGTCGACTGAATAATGTCGTGCACGCGAGCAAGGTCATCGACGCCCGGAAGCTCGACCAGGATTTGATTGTTGCCGAGGTTGTATTCCTGGATGACCGGCTCGCTCACACCCAGGGTGTCGATGCGGGTGCGGATCGTATCGATCGAATGTTCCAGCGCCGAGGTCTCCATCTGCTGCACGACGGACGGCTTCAGCGTGAGAGTCCAGGTATTATTCGGTCCCGACTTCACGTCGTATTGCGTGGAGTACTTGTTGTTCAACAAGGTGCGGATGTCGCCGGCGCGATCGGGAGGAGTGCCCGCGATCTGAATGGTGTCAGGGTGCTGCGGATCCGGTACGACGCTGGTGGCCGCGGCGTTGTTGGACTGAAGGTCTGTCTGGATGCGGGCCGCATCGTTATCGGTAGCAGCGCTGACGGCTTCCTGGACCTGCACCTGCAAGACGAGGTGGGTACCGCCACGGAGATCGAGCCCGAGGTGAATCTTCTGCGTCAGTGCGTCTTTCCAGGCCTTGGGTGAAATGCCCTTCGGAATGCCGAAGATGCCAAAGATGAAGACGACGAGGACTGCGAGGATCAGGATAGTTTTCGTAGTTAGATTCTTACGCATGGCATTCGCAATCAGGATGAGCGGCCAGTGGTTCGGATGGATGCGCCTGGCTGGACATCATTATTTAGTTTCCTCGGGAGTAGTTACTGCGGAGATGGCGCTCTTCACCACTTCAATCTTCAAGTTGTCAGGGGGAACGCGCAGCTGAACGGCGTCGTCCCGCAGAGCGATGATAGTGCCGCGAATGCCGCCTGTGGTCGTGACCTTATCGCCCGGCTTGATATTGTTGAGCATCTCCTGCCAGAGCTTCTGCTTCTTCTGATTGGGCCGGATCAGCAACATATAAAAAACACCAATGATGAGCACAAAAGGCAGAAACTGAGCCACGCCCGGGGAGACGGCCGGCAAAAGCAACATAGAGACAAACGTCAAAACGCGATCCTTCCGTCAAGAGATCTCTCCGGCATACGCGCACCGGCGCTCTCAAAACGTTTCATGGATTTGTACAGCGGAAGGCCTGGCTCATCCGCTCAACTCCTTTGATTAGAAGGATTTCTGCGGGATAAGAAGGCTGGAAGGAGGGCGCTCGCCCAACTGCCTGCTGCTTCCTTGCGACAGCAACCTTTCAGGCTTCGCCCGCCGCGCCTGCGATTTCGCGCGCGCGTACACGGGCCAGCAGTTCCGGAAGGGTGCCTAGCTCAATAGCATCGCGTACCGACCGCATGGTGTCAAGGTAGAACGCCAGGTTGTGAAGCGTATTCAGCACCGATGCGAGAGGCTCCTGGGCTGCAAACAGGTGCCGCAGATACGCCCGGCTGTAGCGCTGGCAGACGCGGCAACCGCAATGGGGATCGAGCGGACCCGGATCTTCTGCAAATCTGCGGTTCTTGATATTCAGCCGACCCTCAGAAGTGAAGATGAGGCCATGCCGCGCCGCTCGTGTCGGTAAGACGCAGTCCATCATGTCCACACCCATGGCGGCATACTCCACGATCTCTTCTGGATAGCCGACGCCCATAACGTAACGGGGCTTGTCCGCAGGAAGATGCGGAAGCGTCGCTTCGATGATCTCGCGGGTTAGAGTGCGGGGCTCGCCTACGCTGAGGCCACCGATTGCGTATCCGGGAAAATCCATCTCGACCAGGCGCTCGGCAGACTCGCGGCGAAGGTCAGGAAACATGCCACCCTGCACGATGCCGAAGAGGTTGGGCGTTTCGCCGGGTATGGGTACAAGGGCCTCAGCTGCCTCTGGGTAGTTTGGGCCTGCTGCTGGCAGTGCCCCAGGGTACCTCGTGTGCATGCGCTTCGAAGTAATCCTTACTACGCCGAGCCCAGCGGAGGGTGAGGTCGAGCGACGTTTGCGCGCGGGAGCGGTCGGCCGGATACTCCGTGCATTCATCAAAGGCCATGGCGATGTCTGCGCCCAACGCGATCTGCACGTCCATGGAATGTTCCGGAGAAAAGAAGTGGGAGGAGCCATCGATGTGCGAGCGAAACTTGACGCCCTCTTCGCTGACCTTGCGCAGTTCGTTGAGACTGAAGACCTGAAAGCCGCCGGAGTCCGTGAGCAGCGCACGAGGCCAACTCATGAAGCGGTGCAGGCCGCCCATGCGGCGGATGAGTTCATGGCCGGGGCGGAGATAGAGATGATAGGTGTTGCCGAGGATGATGCGCGCGTCCAGCTCTTCGAGTAGATGTTGCGGGAGCGCCTTGACTGAGGCAACGGTGCCGACCGGCATGAACGCGGGCGTCTCCACAGCAGCGTGGGGCAGCGTCATGGTGGCGCGACGCGCACCGCCATCGCTCACCTGTTGAATGTCAAAGCGCAAGGACACTTGCTCGATTGTATCGTTCGGAACGATCGGGAAGCAGCACGTGAGCTGGAGCGGTGTGCGCGGGCGCGCCGTTACATCCAGAGGAGCGAAGCGGCAAAGGCAAGCAGGCCGGCACAGCCCTGAAGAATCCCGATGAGTGGCCGTGAGGGTCGCAGTTGGAGTAGCACTGCGCCCGAAGTGATGAGGCCGAGTCCGAAGCCGAGGAAGAAGGTCTGCGTCGCGCTGAACGCGCCCAGAGGAAAACGGGAGAGACGCGCAAATGCTCCAAAGCCCACAACCGCGATCACCACGTTAAGAGCGACGTGGGTGCGAGAGACGGGATCGGCGGCCTTACGGTTCATGGCCCTATTCTCCGAGACGGATACGAATGCCTGCACGGCCGACGAGCGGCGTGGCCAACGTGAGCGTAGGAGTGCGGCCCACTTCGATGGACCGATCGAACAGGTTTTCGGCCGACGCAAAGAGCGTGATGTGCCGACCGAGATCGCGGCTGCCATAAGCATCGAGCCGGAAATAGCCACGCAACAGAAACGAGTTATTCGAATCGTCGAATTGGCGGCCGCTCACGCGCGCCTGCAGGTTCAGCGTTCCGAACACGGGCTTTGCTGCTCGTATCTGGGCTGTGGCCATGTTGCGCGCGACTTGCGGTATCCACTTGCCGACCAGCGCAGGGTTCGGCTGGAAATGGGTCACGGTTGCATCGGCGAACTGGTATCCACCAGTCATGCTTAGCCAGGTGAGAGGATGGCTTTCCGCATCGATGGCGATCCCGCGGCTCTCAATCTGACCGAGGTTTTGCCGTTGGTCGACGATCGCGGTCGGTGTGACTCTGAGGGTGAGCGCGGTGATGGGGCGGTTGACGCGCGTCCAGAAGTAGCTGGCTCGCAGCACTGTCGCTTTTCGCGAAGCGACAAAGCCCGCCTCCCAGCCAGTGGCGCGTTCCGATCGCAGCGCGGCATTGGGCAGCGTGGTCTCCTGACCAACCTGTCCGGTGCGGTAGAGTTCATTCTGTGTAGGAGCACGATAGGCGCGATAGGCGGACCCCGTAAGCGAGAAGCTGTCGGTGAACCGGCGCGCGATGCCGATGCGTGGATCGAAGACCGTCTCGGAGAAATCGCGGAAAGCTGTCTTGGCAGGAACGAGGCCCGTCCACTCCACCGCGTCGAAGTTGGAGAAGTGATCGACTCGTCCTGATCCGCTGAGGGTCCAGCGCAGCGGTGTCCACAGAATCTCGCCATACACGCCGGTCTGGCGCTGTCGCGCGGACACATCGAGCAAGCCGTTTTGAGTTCCACGCTGGAAGCTTGGCTCCACGTCGTTGGCGCGCACATCGTGCGTGTCGGCGCCTATCAACGCAAGCGCGGTCGCGGCCAATGGCCGGCTCCAATGTGCGGAGGCGCCCAACTCCTGGGCCGGAGTTCGCTCGAGACGCGTGAGGCTCTCGGAGGTGCGGCCCGCGGCGATGGACGAGAAGCTCTGCCGATAATGTTCTTCGCTGCCGAAGAGGCGGAGAGCCAGCAAATCTCCGCTTGCGAACGGCAGGTCTGCGCCAGTGGAATAGCGCCACAGACGAGTGGCATTGCCCTGCAGCGGTGTGCCGTTGCTGCGGGTCTCGTTGAATCCATTGCCACGGAGGAAGGCGCGGCCGGATGAGCGAATGGAGCGATCGAGCTCGAGCAATCCGTTTTGCGAATGCACGTTGGAGGCTATGTCGACAGGGCCTCGCTGCGAAGGAGCTACGAGAGTGTAACCGTCGGTGCGTAGAATACCTCCGCTTGCCAGTGCGCTCCACGGACCGCGTGTACCGGTTGCCTGCGCGGTGTCGTCGGCGGTGTTCTCGGCCCCGTAACTACTGAGCAATGAAAAGGTGTTTGCATGAGGATGTACGGGCAGCAGATTGACAACGCCGCCTATGGCACTCGATCCGTAAAGGTCAGAGGCTCCGCCGCGGACCACTTCTACCGAACGCACGCTCAGCTCAGGCAACTCATTCCAGTGAATCCATCCGCCGTATGGGTCGTTTAATGGCACGTCATCGCTGACCAGCAGGGTGCGACTCGCGGCAGTGGATCCCAGCCCGCGAAGAGACAGGCCTTGCGAGGTCGGGTTGGCCACTAGAGAACTGGAGCGGCGAAACAGTTCCAGGCCTGGAACCATGCGCAGCTTGTTGTCGAGTGCAGGTGAGGCTGCTTCCTGCAGCACTTCTGCAGAGAGAACGCGCGTGCTTGCGGGACTTGCAGCTTGCGCAATCGGTTCGCGATAGGCGGTTACAACTATGGTTTCGCGAGTCACCTCGGGCTGAAGCACAATCGTCACGGAGCGGCCGGGCTCGAGCTTCGCTGCCGCGGAGGAAAAGCCCTTGGCCTGAATTTGAATTGCGAGCGGAAGAGATTGTTGTTCCGTAAGAGTGAACTGGCCGGTAGGTCCGGTGATGGCCAGACTCACCTGGCTCTGATCGAAGATGTGCGCGCCGGAGATGGGCGCTCCTTCACTGTCCGTGACGACTCCGGTATAGCGCGTGGCCTGTGTAGTGGAGGACTGCTGCGCACGTGCGGGTGCCGGCGCGAGGCCAGGGAGGCATACAGCCACAGCGCAGATGAGAAGAGATAGAGTTCGCCGAGCGCGCATAGCAGTACACCTGCAGACCTTGAATCAGGATTGGGTGAGAGAGAGGAGGCTGGGGCGCAATCGGCGCACCGAGGCGATCTCATTCTCGTTGGAATCGGGTAAGGCGGTGAGGAGTTGGCCCACGCTCCGGCCAAGCAAAGGGTGAATGACGCCAGCCGCAATCTCTGCGAGTGGAGTAAGAACGAATCTTCGCTTCGCTAACGCGGGATGAGGGATAGTAAGGACGGGCGAGTGGATCACACGATCGTCGAAGAGCAAGATATCGAGGTCGAGCGTACGAGGTCCTTTGGGTGCCGTGAGGCTGCGATTGCGCCCGAACTCTTTTTCTATTTGTAACAGCTGGTGGAGGAGTTCTTCGGGCTCAAGGCCTGTGCGCAAGGCAACGACCGCGTTGATAAATGGAGGCTGATCGCGGTAGCCCACTGGGTCCGTCTCATAGAACGACGAGACGGACAACCGTTTGCCAAGTGAAGAGAGGCGGCGAATGGCCGAATCGAGAATCGCAGCGGAATCCCCCATCTCCCCAGGCAGGTTCGATCCCAGCGCGATGTAGGCGGTGTGTGCCGGAGATATGGATTCCGAGTTTGCAATCATCGGGTGGCGCCAGTCTCAAGTATAGAGGGAGGACAGCGGCTGCTGGTCACGAAACGATCACTCCGCGATAGGATCAGGTACGATGCGAATCGCTCTATTCGGGGGAACGTTCGATCCGCCCCATCGCGGACATCTTGCAATCGCACGTGCGGCGATGGCAAGGCTAAGGTTGGACAGGGTGTTGATGGCGCCGGCGGGCATGCAGCCGCTGAAGCGGGATGTGCAGACGACTGCGAGTTACGAAGAGCGCCTGGAGATGGTGCGGCTGGCTGTCCTGGACGAGCCGGCAATCGAAGCGTCTACCGTGGACGCGCCCCAACGCGACGGGAGACCTAACTACGCCGTCGATACGATTCATCGGCTTAAGGAGAGTCTGGAGCCGGGGGACAGGCTCTTTTGCCTGGTGGGGGCAGATTCATTTCTCACGTTGAAGAAGTGGTATCGCGCGGCCGAGTTGCTGATGAACTGCAGCCTTATCGTTGCCGGGCGGCCTGGCTTCAGCCTCGGCGAAGTTGCGGGTGCGTTGCCGCGAGGGCTTGCGATCGCGGGGCGTGCAGCGGAGGTGAGTGCGGAGCGGGAGACGTTCACGCTGGTGTCGCAGATGGGTGCGTTGAGCGAACTGTTTATCCTTCCGGATCTGCAGGTGGATATTTCAGCTACGCAGATTCGTGGGGCGCTCGCGGACGGCACGGCGGCGGCATCGCTGCTGCAGACGCGGGTTGTGGACTATATCGAGCGCCGCGGCCTGTATCGCTGAAAGCCTTTCCTGCCGTGGGTTTGGATGGGGAGAGGGCCGATGCGCTACGATTGAAGAGGAGCGAAGGAGTGGACTCCCTACAGAATGGCAACAACAGAAACACGCCGGATGGTATTGGCTGCGGCAGCGGCTTGCGAGGATAAGAAGGCGGAAGATACGCGCATTCTCGAACTGGATCCGATGGATTCCAGCTTCACCGATTTTTTCCTGATCACGAGTGGCAACAACGAGCGGCAGACGGTGGCGATCGCCGATGAAGTGGAGGCGCGGCTGAAGCGCGACTTCGGCACGTACCCGAACTCGATCGAGGGCCGGCGGCAGGGCGAGTGGGTGTTGATGGACTACATCGACTTCGTGGTGCACGTGTTTGTGACGGAGAAGCGGGCCTTCTACGATATTGAAAGGTTGCGCAAGTCCGCACGGGCCGTGGACTTGGAGGAGTTAAAGGCAGCACTGACGGAGAAGGTCAAGGCGGCGCGTAAGAAGGTCGCAGCGAAGAAGACGGGCACGGCTGCGAAGAAAGCAACTGCGGCGGATACAGATTCGGAGACCGGGCAACAAGCAACTACGACTGCGACGAAAGCCGCGCGCAAGGTTCCGGTGAAGAAAAAGGCAGCAGCAAAGTCGACGAAATAAGCCCTGCTGAGGCGGCGATTTCTGCGCAAATACTGTGGTTTTCTGGCACGAAATAGCGCGCTAAATTGGCATTTTTTGGCAGGCTAGAATGCACTTAAATGGTTCTCTAGTCAGTAAACTTTGGGCTTGCCGGTTAGCCAGACAGTAATATCCAGGGTGAGCCTGATCACAAATAAGAAGGGCGCTCTCACGAGCGCCCTTTTTGTGTTGGGTGAAGGGATCGGTTAGAAGACCAGCTTGATCGCGCCCTGGATCTGGCGGGCACCGGTGGTGCCGTCGTTCTGACCTACTTCAGAGGTGGAGATACCGAAGTAAGGCGAGGCGATCGAGTTGGAGCCTGCAACCGGCGAGCCGAAGTTCGGGTGGTTGAATACGTTGTAGCTCTCGGCCCGGAGAATCAGCTTGATGCCTTCGGTAAGCGAAGTCGTCTTCTGGAAGACGGCGTCGGTATCGACGAAGTGCGGGCCGTAGAACTTGTTACGGGAGACGTTCGGGGCCGTGTTGTACGGCGCGTTGGCGAAGGCAGCGGGATCGGGTCCGGTCACCTTACCCAGGTCGCTGGTGCGACCGGAGGTAAACGGGTTGCTGGTGATCTGCTGGGGCCGGTTGTTGAGGCCGGTGTGCTCGTTATCGCGGGTTCCGCGGATATCGTAGGGCAGGCCAGACTGAGCCTGTTGGATACCGGAGATCTGGATCCCTTCAAAGACGCGACCGAGGAAACCGCCGTTGAGGTGCGCTTGTCCGTGACCGACGGGGAGCTCATACACAGCGGATACGGTGCCACGATGCCTTACATCGAAGGGCGAGTTGCCGTACTCCTCAAGCAGGTTGAAGTTGTTGCGAGGCAGGCCGCTGTTGCCGTTGCCGGGAGCGAGCGGATCGGAGCCGTTGTCGAGCGAGTGGGAATAGGCATAGCTTCCCGTCAGGTAGAAACCTCGCAGGTGTTCGCTGGCTTTGACCTGCAGTGCGTTGTAGTTGCTGCTGGCGATGCTGCTCTGCTCGAGAACCTCGAAGAAGGCGTTGTTGTTGACCGCGAGAGCAGTGTCGCCGGTGGTGGGATCAGTGACGCCGGTATAGAGGTTGGTGCGCTGCAGGGCGGAGTTCGATACACCGTCGGCGAGCAACTGGGCGACCAGCCCTGGCTGGGGCGGGTTTCCGTTGATCTCGCGGAGCAGGTGAGTGCCGTGGCTACCGACGTAGTTGGCCTCGACCGTGAGGTCGTGGGCGAACTGGTGCTGTACGCCGATGTTCCAGCTCTGGCTGCCGGGAATTTTCAGCTTGGGATCGATGGTGACGGGCGAAAGCAGGTCGCCGGGGTAGACGTTGGCAGTGGGAGTGAGCGCGCCAGGGGCAGGCTCGGTTTCGAGAGTCGGATAGCCGGGGCTGGTCAGCAACGGATAGTTGTTGAACTGAGCCTCGAACGGCGGATTGGAGCGGGCGTTGCCGAAGAGGTTGTCGAAGACGCGATCGTGGAAGATGCCATAGCCGCCACGGATGGCGGTCTTGCCGTTTCCGGATACGTCATAGGCAAAGCCGATGCGCGGCTCGATCAGGCCCCAGTTGTCCTGGAACATCTGACGGCCGGTACCCGGGCCCACATTGGTGAACGAGAAGTAGCCGATGGAAGGTACGGGAGCAGAGGCGTCGCCGAAGAAGTTAGAGAAGTTGCCACCCGACTCGAAGGGCACGCCATTGAACTCATAGCGAAGGCCAGCGATGAGGGTCAAGCGGGGTAGAACCTTCCAGGAGTCCTGGCCGAAGACGGCCCACTCGCGCTGGACGAAGCGGGTGAGATCGTTGGGTTTGCGATTGCCGGCCTTATCGAAGAACTGGTACTCGTATTCGTTCGAGATGGCACCCTGCGCGCCGAACACCAGGTCTTCAAAGGTCGTGTAACTAGGCCGATTCGGATCACCGTTATAGGTATAGGCGTCGATTCCGAAGTCGCTGTTGACACTCATGGTGAGCTGTTCGCGCTGGTAGAAGTTATCGTCGCTGGAATCTTTGATATCGCGCCACTCGCCACCGAATTTCATGGTGTGAGCGCCGTGAACCAAAGAGAGGGTGTCGCTGGCATTCAGTGTCGAACTGAGGCGGCCCTGGCCGTTGGCAACGAGGGAAGCGCAGCCAAAGTCGAAAAAGTGCGGCAGGGTGATGTCGCGGCCATTGCCGAAGGAGTCGGTACCCGTGATTCGGTCGAACCCGGCATGGTTGCAGAAGAAGCCGGCGTTGTTCTGGTTGTAGCCGCCTCGGAGCTGGTTGGTCATCGAGCTGCCAATGGTCGAGGCGATGGAGATGGTGCCGCTATGCTCGGTAGCGATCACAGAGGTGTTGCCGTACCCGGGAAGAACCTCGTCATGGAAGGGGTTGGTTTCAGCGCTGTGGTCGTAGTTGTAGCGGACCGTGAGCTGGTGGCGATCGCTCAGCTTGTGATCGAAGCGGCCAGTGAGCTGGTAGGCATTCAGCGGATCGCCGGAGGGGAAGAAGTAGGTGCCGCTGACTCCGTCTCCCGAATCGCTCTGGGGCAGCGGGGTAACGGCAAGGATGCTCTGGACGGTGGGGCTGAAGGGCAGACCCGTCTGGTTGTTCGCATTGGGGGTGGTCAGATCGACCGGGGTAGCAACACCCTGCGGGTCGATGTAAGTGAATTTGCCGGTGCGGAAGGCAGCGTTCGGCACGGTCTGCTGGCCGGTGCGGGTAGTGCGGAAGCGCTGGACTTCTCCATTGAGGAAGAAGAAGGTGTGATCCTTCCAGATGGGACCGCCGAGAGAGGCGCCGAAGTCATTCCGGACATACGGATCCTGCGGGCCGTTGGCCTTGGTATTGAACCAGTCGCGGGCGCCGAGGGCGCTATAGCGGCCGAATTCATAGGCATCGCCGTGGTATTTGTTGGTGCCGCCGCGGGTGATCACGTCGATGATGGCGCCGGTATTGCGGCCGAACTCCGCGTCGAAGTTGTTGGTGATGATGCGGAACTCCTGGGCTGAGTCCGGATTGCCGGAGACGATGCCGCCCTGGGTGCCGGGGACCGAGGTGTCGTTGTTGTCGGCACCGTCGAGCATGAAGTTATTGTTGCGGTCGCGCTGGCCGTTGACGGAGAATCCGCCCTCATTGCCGGACGCGACGACCACGCCGGGGGAGAGGAGGACCAGCTGATAGGGATCGCGGAGGATCAGAGGCAGATCGTTGATCTGCTGAGAATCGATGACGGTGGAGAGCTGATAGTTGTCAGTCTCGACGGCATTGGTGGTCTCCGAACCAACATCGACGGTGGTGCTCACGGCACCGATCTTGAGGGTCACATTCAGCGGAAGCGTCTGAGCGACGGTGAGAACGACGTGCTGGTAGGACGCCTTATCGAACCCCGGAGCCTCGACCGTGATGGTGTAGCTGGCGGGCGGCAGGGTTGGGAAGGTATACAAGCCGGCGGAGGTGGTCACGGCGGAAAAGCTGATGCCGGTCCCTTCCGAGGTGGCGGTCACGGTGGCCTTGGGGATCACGGCATCGCTCGCATCGGCGACGCGGCCGGTAATCGTGCCATTCTGCGCCATACCGAGAGAACCGGCGGCTATCCAAACGGCAGCCAAAAGGACCAGCAAAAGTTTAGTAATTCGATTCATTATCCATCCTCTGGAATTCGCCCGGGAGGGCTGTAGTAGTGTGTGTCGCCAAAAGTTTCAGTAAGGACAAGGGCTCAACGATGATTCTCTGAGCGTAACTATTACCGATTGGGTATGCATGTGACCTTCCACTTCGCCCGATTCAGAGGAATCTGTTTAAGTAGCTGGCATGCGTTTAGGTAACGTGGATGACTTAAACACGTGTGGGCTGAGGGTTTCCTGCGATCGGTCCCATTCTGGGACGATCTGTTCTCTGGTTCACACGAACTACCTCAGATAGGAGACGAGCGGCAGCGGAAGGGCACAGACCACCGCGCTAAATCCGTAAAACCATAGCCCGTTTGCTGTTGCTCTATGAGTTATCAAAGTGCTCCCAAAATGGTCCCAAAAGAGAGCTGGGATAAGTGGTAGATTTCCAGGGACGGACGGTCCTCACCAGTTGAGCTAAATGGCGAGGTACACTGCACTTCGCGTGAAAGATTTTGATAGTTGCCATTTCGGGAAGTGGCCGGTCGGATGGGTTCGACCCATTGGCGATGAAGTACATAGAACGGATAGCACCGTACGCGCCGGTTGAGGGTATGCGGTTTCGTACGGAGGAGGCGCTGTTTCAGTATTTGGGAAGGCTAAAGGCGAGGACCGAGGCGGGGCTAGTGTTGCTCGATGGACGGGGCAAGATGCTTTCGTCGGAACAGCTGGCGGGTTGGATGGGACAGCAGCGGGATGGGGGACAGCAGACGCTGGTGTTCGCGATCGGGCCGGCGGACGGGTGGTCGGAGGCGGCGAGGCAGCGGGCGGGGTTGTTGCTGTCGCTGGGGCCGATGACGCTGCCGCATGAGCTGGCTCGGGTGGTGGTGACGGAGCAGGTGTACCGGGCGTTCACGATTCTGGCGGGGCATCCGTATCACACGGGACATCGGTGATGGCGCGGATGGAGTGGTTGGAAGGCTGTCCTCGGGATCGTCGGATGACGCGGTGGTTGGAGAGGCCGGCGTTTGTTGATGACGCTGCCGGGCTGTGCAGACGGAGCGGTTGAGATGGCTGGTTCCAAGTAGACTGGGGACTTCTGATTCGAGTGCACACCACAAAAAACTGAAGGCGACGAGAAAGACTGGGAACGTATGGGGGAAGCGCGGCGAGGACTGATTCTGATCAACACGGGCCCGGGCAAGGGCAAGACGACGGCGGCCATGGGCACGGCGCTGCGGGCCGTGGGAAACGGCATGCGGGTGCTGATGCTGCAGTTCCTGAAGGGATCGTGGCACTACGGGGAGCTGGACGCTGTTAAGGCGTTCGGGGAGAACTTCGTGCTGAAGCAGATGGGGCGGGGGTTCGTAAAAGTCGGAGGAGCGGAGACCGATCCCGAGGACATTCGGCTGGTCGAGGCGGCGTGGGAGGAGGCGCGGGCGGCGATTCTGTCAGGCGAGTGGGACATGGTCGTGCTGGACGAGATCAACTACGCCATCGGTTACGGTATGCTCGATCCGCTGAAGGTGGCGGCGACGTTGAAGGAGCGGCCGGAGATGGTGCACGTGATCCTGACGGGGCGAAATGCGCATCCTTCTTTAGTCGAGATCGCGGACACGGTGACGGAGATGCGGCAGGTGAAGCATGCGTATGAGGCCGGCATTTTGGCGCAGCGAGGGATTGAGTATTGAGCAGGGCGGAGAGGCCGACTGGGAAGTTTTGCTGCTTCTGGAGTGCCGCGACACGGGGTTGGGGCGCGTGCGGCTGTATAAAGGATAGGGAATGACCTGGTTCAAGCGGCAAGAAAACGAAATCGACAACGGAGCGGAGTCTTCGGAGAAGCGGGTCCGGACCGAGGGGCTTTGGATCAAGTGCGAGGGTTGCCGGCAGGCGATCTGGAAGGCCGATCTGGAAGCGAATCTGAATGTGTGCCCGAAGTGCGACCGGCACTTCCGGTTTTCAGCGAAGGCGCGGGTGGAAAACCTGCTGGAGCCGGGCTACGAGTTGGTGGACCTGGAGCTGAAGTCCACCGATCCGCTGGATTTTGTCGACGTAAAGCCGTACAAGCAGCGTCTGGCGAAGGCGCGCGCGGAGACGGGGCTGAACGATGCGATTGTGAACGCGATCGGGTCGATGGGGCCGTATGCGGTGGTGCTGAGCGCGATGGAATACGCGTTCATCGGCGGCAGCATGGGATGCGTGGTAGGCGAGACGATTGCGCGGGCGATTGATCGTTCGCTGGAATCGCGGCATCCGCTGATCATTGTGGCGGCGTCGGGCGGGGCGCGAATGATGGAAGGCGTGACCAGCCTGATGCAGCTGGCGAAGATCTCGAGCGGGCTGGCGCAGTTGGATGACGCGCGGATTCCATACTTGTCGGTGCTGACCGACCCGACGACGGGCGGGGTGACGGCGAGTTTCGCGATGCTGGGCGATTTGAATATTGCGGAGCCGGGAGCGCTGATTGGATTCGCGGGGCCGCGGGTGATCGAGCAGACGATTCGGCAGAAGTTGCCGGAGGGATTTCAGCGATCGGAGTTCCTGCTGGAGCACGGGATGCTGGACGCGGTGGTGCACCGGCGGGATCTGAAGGGGTATTTGATTCGGGCACTGGACTTTATGGTGCCGAAGGGCTGACGGGCGGCGGGCTGGAGTGAAGGGCCTGAAGTTCGGCGAGGATCTGCTGCAGCTGGCGCTCGCCGCGGGCAGAGAGGTCGGTGAATTCGACGCCGACTCCACGGGCACGGATCGCGACACGCACGCAGGCCATGGCGCGGAACGGAATGCCCCCGACCACGATCTCCAATTCCACACGATGACCGAACTCGATGCGAAAGGGCTGATCGAAGCCGATGAAGGCTCCGGTGGCGCTGAGGTCGCGGATGCGTCCCTGAAATCTGGATTCGACGCGCAGCACGCGGACGTTGGCGGTTCCTTCGCAGGAGTAGCGGGTTTGGCTGCGGGAGTGAAAGTTCGGCATTGCCGGTTCCTTTGCGGGCATGCTCTGGGAGCGAGGTCGGGGGTGACGGCGGTCTCGTTGAGGTTATCGGCGGCTGGCGCGGGAAGTTGATGCTTGTCTTGAAAGCCGCGATGTCTTCCGGGCCGGTGTCTGAAGAGCGCTGACCTTCGGGGCTCTGTCCGGGAGGGTGAATTCCACTAGAATCTAGGCATGTCTTACCTGGCGGCGATCGACAGCTTCGGGCCGGTTCCGGTGATCCCACCCTTCGCAAACGGCGCGAAGGATGGGGCACCCTACCTCGGTGGCTATGAACAGGGTGGGCCACCCGCCGCCGAAGTAGTCGTTTCCTGATTCGGAGTCACGTTCTTTGCCGGTGAAGTGGTGCGGCTGGCGAAACATGTTCCTCGCACATGCGTCCCGTTGAATCGTAGGCATATCCCCGATCTAATTTCAGCGTCGTACCACTGGCCCAACGGCAGAATCTGCCACTTTCACCAAGATCTTCCTCATTCGATTAGGGCCCTTAATCCCTATGGAGTAGTAATAGCCGTTCTCGTGCCACTCAACATACGCTTGGCTGCAATAGGTAGCACATTCGGAGTCGAAGAAATCGGCCTTGATGCCGCCGCGCAAGAGGACGGGAACAGCTTTTCCTGCTTTCCCCTCGCTGCTAAAAGGCTGAGCGCTCCCCCTGACCGTTCCATAGAGACACCAATTGGCCCCTTCGCAGGGCAGCGCATTTGCCAGCAGGATGGAATAGCCGGAAGTGGTTGCTGATTGAAGAACTGCATGAATCGGGTGCGACTCGTCCATGAACGGAAGCAATCGCGGCAACATAGGTGGAACACTTGATTCCTTGCGAAGGGCCGGTTCCACTTCACTAAAAACGACTGATGTCCCCGGCCCTGAAACCTTTTGAGTGCCCTTTCCATCCCGCTCTTGCTGAGCAAATAGAGTGTCAGGAAGTAGCGCGATGGCACTAAGGCATGAGAACAGAACAAGAACAATGGTTTGGACAAGGCTTTTCATCATTGCGGCCCCCTAGCGGCATCCACTCATGGAATTTGAGAAGCCGGTGGCAGCATTGGCAACGTCTTGTGCCCGGTCTCCGCCTCCATTGACAACCGCACGGGCGCCAACGAAATTGCTGCCGCTGGAATTGACGTAATCCTGGATGGAATTCCCCTGCCTAAACGAACCCCTATCCATCCCCTCGACCAGATTTCGGCTGCGGTATCTGGGGTCGCTGCTAAGGATGGATGTTGAACTAGGTGTTGCCCGATTTGATTCGTCCAGGAGTTGTAGTTCCACCTTCCGGTGAGTTGGACATATCCCCGCCCTCGATACGTGTATCCATCCCCTGGAGAATTGTTTCCCAGACTATGTGTACCGTCGTACTTGCTGAAGTAGCTTGGGCTTCCGATCTCGGTCATGTTCGTGCCTATGCCGCCCGGCCCGGATTCGATAGCCGCAGTACCAAGTGCATATGCAGTCTGATCGTTGCTGAATCCACTAGCAAAAGCATCAGCAACTATCAAACTGGCAGCTTGACCTCCACCCACCGCCGCCGAACAGGACTGTATATTGCCGACTAATCCGCCGAGGGTACCGTTTGCATCCCCGCTCCAGTCACCTCTGTAATACTGGCTGTTTTCAAATACATCATTGCTGATCCAAGTTCCACCGAGACCGCCGCATTTGTCTGCGCTTCCCGAGTCAGGATCATCTTTGGAATCGTAACTGCCATCGTCCCAGACACACTCCCTGCCATCGGGATCGAAGTTGATCAGTGGATTGTTCATTGCATAGCTGTACATATTCCAGCTTTGCGGGTTCATGATGTTCGCTCCGAAGTTCTCTGGATCGGGGGACATGAACCGGCCCATCGTAGACGCATAGTATCTCGCTCCGAAGTAGTCGTTACCTGATTCGGCGTCACGTTCTTTGCCGGTGAAGTGGATCGGATCGGCATCGCCGGTCGGGGCCAAGGCATCTCCGTATGGCAGGCTCGTATACGAACCCGTCACGCTTCCTGCCTGGCTCGTTCGCGCTCTTTCGGTTCCGAGCCAATCGACATGCGACCACGTGATGGGATAGGTCCCGCTGCCATTCCCGTTGGTAATCAACGAGCCGAGGTGGCGCCCACCTCCCCAGATATCCTCTGCGCCTTGAACCGTGCCGGACGAACTCCCGACCCTACGATCCACAATTTTATTTTGGAAGTTGTCGTGATACGACGTGGAACCAGCACTCCTGCTTCCTGGTTTCGGCATGGGACGAGTGTAACGGAGGCGCTTTGGGGCCACTGCCGGTGATCCCACCCTTCGCAAAAGGGCGCGAAGGATGGGGCACCCCGGCGTTGGTGGGGCACCCGGCTGGAAGTGGATCGCGATCGCAGCCCGGGTTTCGGAACACGGATTTCCACTAGAATCTAGGCATGTCTTACCTGGCGGCGATCGACAGCTTGTTTGCGCTGGCGGCAGAGCTGCACTCCGCGCCGGGAGTGGCTCGGCGAAAGTTCCGGCTGGACGATATGCGGGTGCTGCTGGAGGCGCTGGGGAATCCGGAGCGACGATTTCCTTCTGTACTGATTGCGGGCACCAATGGAAAGGGATCGACGGCGGCGACGCTGGCGAGCATCTTGACCAGCGCCGGTTATCGCGCGGGGCTCTACACCTCGCCGCACCTGTGGAGCGTGAACGAGCGGGTGCAGATCAACGGGAAGTGGATCGGGGATGGCGAGTTCGCGGCGTTGTATTTTCGCGTGGACGAAGCAGCGCAGCGGCTGGTGAAGGAGAAGCGGCTGCCGGCGCATCCAAGCTTCTTCGAAACCATGACGGCGCTGGCGCTGCTGCACTTTGCGGCTAGTGGAGTGAGCATTGCAGTACTGGAAGTGGGCATGGGGGGCAGGCTGGACGCGACGAACGTGGTGGAGCCGCTGCTGTCGATTCTCACCGATATCTCGCTCGATCACACGGAGTGGCTGGGCGAGACGATCGACGCGATTGCGCGGGAGAAGGCGGGCATTCTGCGCAAGCATGGCGTGATGGTGACGCTGCCGCAGCATCCGGAGGCCAACCAGGCGATTGGAGAGATTGCGGTGCCGCTGGAGGTGCGCGGGATTAACGCCGCCACGTATATGCCGGTGCACAATCATCCGGAGCAGTATTTTCGGAACCGGTACCCGTTGTCGGTGCTGGGAGAGGCGATCCAGATCGATTCGCCGCTGAGCGGGCAGCACCAGCAGCGCAACCTGGCGCTGGCGATCGCGGCGGCAGCAGAGTTACGTAACAATCACGGTTACCAAATCAGCGCGCTGGATATTGAAGACGGGATTCGCGAGACGGTGTGGCCGGGACGGCTGGAGATGTTTCCAGGCTATGGGCAGCGCGCGGACCTGCTGTTCGACGTGGCGCACAACCCGGCGGGGGCGTGGGCATTGCGTTCAGCGCTGTCGAGGCTGGTGGGCGGAGATTCGCGGCGGTTGACGCTGGTGTTCGGATGCCTGCGGGACAAGGCGGTGGGGGAGATGTCGCAGATCCTGTTCCCGCTGTTTGACCGAGTGATCCTGGCGGAGATCGATTCGCCGCGGGCGGCGACCATGGACGAAATGATGGCGGCGGCAGCGGCGACGGGCGCGGCGGCCGAACCCGCGAAGGACGCCGAGGCGGCGTTGCGTTTAGCGCTGGACGAGACACCGGCCGAGGGGCTGGTGGTGGTGAGCGGATCGGTGTACCTGGTGGGCAAGTTGCGGCATGTGGCGGCAATTGAGCAGGCGCAGTCGACGACGGGCCGGGCGGCGGGCCGGTCCGGAGATCGATCTGGAGGCCGGTCCCTTGGGGGCGGCGGGTCATCGGGAGGCGCAAGGGGACCCGGCTCATGACCACGCACGCGCTCGAGCGACCGGAACAGCTGCCACTACGGCATCGTCTGATAGGAAACCTGATCCAGGCGCCAGGATTTTTTGTGGCAACGGCGGGGATGGGAACGCTTTCGCTCGCGGCTTCGCTGTTTGAGCAAGACGGTCGCATGCAGCATCGGATCGCGCAGGCATGGGCGAAGCTTTCGCTCTGGATCGCAGCTTCGCCGCTGACCGTAGTGGGCGCCGAAAACCTGGGGGGCGCAGCGGTGTATGCGGCGAATCATTCATCCTATATGGACACGCCGGTGATCTTCAGCGGACTGCCATTTCAATTTCGCATTCTGGCGAAGCAGGGGTTGTGGAAGGTGCCATTCATTGGGTGGCATTTGAATCGGTCGGGACAGATTCCAGTAAACACCGACAATCCTCGAGCCTCGATCTCAAGCCTGCTGGGTGGGGTGCGCGCGCTGAAGAGCGGGATGCCCCTGGTGGTGTTTCCGGAGGGCGGACGCGCGGATAACGGGCATCCGGGGCTCTTCGCCAGCGGGCCGGCATACATGGCGGTGAAGGCGCAGGTGCCGCTGGTGCCGATGGCGATTATTGGGACATATGAGCTGTTGCCGATTCACACGCGGCACTTTTACCCGCGACCGTTGACGCTGGCGGTGGGCGAGCCGATTGTGACAACCGAGTACACGACTAAGAGCATCGAACCGTTGACTGATCGGCTGAGCCGGGAGATCTCACGGCTCTACTACGAGCATTCTCACCGCGAGCCACCGCCCACAATTCAGGAACAAGAGCCACAGATAGCCACCCATGACTAATTCCCCAGTTCGCATTGCGGTACCGGAGCCAACCACGACCCAGGCCGAATATAACCAGCGGTGCTGGCCGCAGTATGCGCACGCGCTGGAGAGCTGCGGAGGCGTAGCGGTTCCTATTCCGTTGTGGGAGACCCAGGCGAATGTTGCGCGGTTGGCCTCGAGTTGTGCGGGAATCCTGTTACCGGGGAGCCCGGCGGACCTCGATCCACAGAAGTACGGACGGCAGGCAGCGGCGGAGTGTGCCGCGCCCGATCCTGGCCGGGAGGCGGTGGAGGAGTTGCTGCTGCAGGATGCCTTCAATCTACACAAGCCCATCTTCGGCATCTGCTATGGACTGCAATCGCTGAATGTGTGGAAGAACGGCACGCTGCTCCAGCACCTGCAGACTGGGAGCGTAAATCACGACCCGGGTCCGGCGATTCACGAGGCACACACGGTTGAGATTGCGGGCAAGTCGCTGCTGAGTACGATCCTGGCAAACACGCGCGGCGTGGACCACGTGGACGGCCATTTGGAGGCGTCAGTGAATTCTAGTCATCACCAGGCAGTCGATGTGCCGGGGGATGGGCTGGCGATCGCGGCGCGCTGCCCGGGAGACGGCGTGATTGAGGCGTCTGGAAGGCAAAAATCCGGAGCATTTCGTTCTGGGCGTGCAGTGGCATCCTGAGCGGAGCTTCAGTATCAGCGCGTCGTCGCGGACGCTGTTTCAGGCGTTTGTGGCGGCTTCGCGAGTTTGGCGGCCGCAGCCTATCCAGGAATCGCTCGCCCAATGATGTTGGGAGCCGCCCAGATCGAGGAGGCGGTCCGACAGGCTGGGCTGGAGCCGATCGAACAGCAAATGGCGGCCAAATTCGGTGCCTTCGCGGAGTTACTGCTTCGCTGGAACGCGAAGATGAACCTGACGGCGATTCGAACGCCGGCCGGGATCCTGCAACACCACTTTCTTGAATGCATCTTTTGTGCGCAGCAGCTTCCTCAGGAGGCTTGCACGCTGCTGGATTTCGGCTCCGGTGCGGGCTTTCCCGGAGTGCCCATCGCGATCTGTCGCCCGGAGATGAGGGTCACGCTGGCCGAGTCGCAGGGGAAGAAGGCGGCATTTTTGCGGGAGGCGGTGCGGACGCTGAGGCTGGACGCTGCGGTTTTCGCGGCGCGGGTCGAGACAATGGCGCCGGCGAGCAGGTTTGACGTGGTTGCGATGCGGGCGGTGGACAAGATGGAGAAAGCGATGGGGGCGGCTGCCTTGCGGGTGGCGGAAGGTGGCTGGCTGGTTTTGCTATCAACGGCTGCGGCGGAGCAGTCGGGGTTGGGCGGTGAACTTGATCGCTTTGAGGTGCAGCGGGCTGCGCCTGTTCCAGGGAGTGCCCGGCGCGAGTTGAGGATGTTGCGGCATGTTCCACGTGGAACAACGTAGTGGCGCGAGGTGAGGATGGACGAGTGCCCTTAGTCTCTCTCCTACCCACCAATCCCGGCTATGTTCCACGTGGAACACAGGGGTCGCTATAGGCGGGTTGGAGTAGGCCTCCCTCGTGCGCTCAACAAGCTATGTTCCACGTGGAACAACCTGCTCCCTGAAACTTTTTCACGAGTCTGCTCCCCGTTTGCCGGTGGTTTTCCACTGAAGGCGCAATTTTCGCTTCCGAATTCCCGCTTCAACAGTCGCGCGAAACCCGTTTGGCGTCAGGAGCTTGCAGGGGCAGCCGGAAAAGGCGCAAAAAGTTCTGCACAATCAGGGACCGGTTCTGCACAGGGCTTGTCGATTGCCTTGAGCGGACGTCCCCGGTAGTCTGACTGAAGTCATGAGCAAGGTCTTAGCGGTCGTGAATCAGAAGGGTGGCGTGGGCAAAACCACTACCGCTATCAATCTCGCAGCTGCCCTGGCGATGGAAGAGCTTTCGGTATTGCTGATTGACTCCGACCCGCAGGCGAATACGACGGGGGGCCTCGGATTCAGCAGGGACGAGGAGCGGAACTCGATCTACGACGTGCTGGTAGGCGAGACGGATATCGCCGGCGCGACGCTCGACACGGAACTCCCAAAGCTTAAACTTTTACCCTCAAGCAAGAATCTGATCGGCGCGAATGTGGAGCTGATTCAGGCAGACCGGCGGGCGTTTCGTCTGCGGGATGCACTGGACAAGGTTCGAAAAAAGTATGACTTCATCCTGCTGGATTGCCCTCCGGCCTTGGATCTGTTGACTTTAAACGCTTTAGTGGCCGCGGATCGGCTGCTGGTGCCGATGCAGGCGGAGTATTTTGCCCTGGAAGGCGTGAGCGAGCTGATGAACACGCTGGAGCGGGTGAAGGAGGCCTTCAACCCCGGACTGGAGATTGAGGGCGTGCTGCTCACCATGTATGACGACCGCACCAACCTGGCACAGCAGGTGACGGAGAATTTGCGGGCCTATTTCAAGGAGAAGCTGTTCAAGACCGTGATTCCGAGGAATGTGCGGTTGGCGGAGGCGCCCAGCTATGGGAAGCCGGTCGCGCTGTATGACCCTCGTTCGCGAGGAGCGGAGAGTTACCGCGACCTGGCACTGGAGCTGTTGTCGAGGAACGACCTCGAGAGCCCCAAGGCCAAGCTGGCGAAGCTGGCAGCCGCCAAGGCTCCGCCCGAAGTGCGGGTGCGGTTCTGGCCGTATGGCTGAGTTTCACCCAAAACAAGGACATGTGGGCGGACTGGCCGGCAGCGACTAAGGAAGCTGGCGGAGCGCCATCAGCAACGAATCTGAAAGTTCACGCGAAACCGCGATCCAGGGGAAGAGGAGCGTAATGAGTACAGTGGTGGAATCTTCGAAGCGCCGCGCATTGGGCAAGGGACTCGAGTCGCTGCTCCCGGGGAAGCCCGCTGCCGTTCCGCAGGCATCCTCACCCACAGTCGTCACCGAGGAGAGTGGCAGGCCACGGGAGATTCCGGTGGAGGCGATCGAGCGAAATCCTTTCCAGACGCGGACGCGGTTTGATGAGCAGCAGCTGAAGGAGTTGGCGGACTCGATCGCGGCGACCGGGGTGGTGCAGCCTATCCTGGTGCGGCCGGTGGCGGACGGGCGGTTCCAGTTGATCGCGGGCGAGCGGCGCTGGCTGGCTTCCAAGCAGGCAGGCAAGGCGACGATTCCGGCAGTGATTCGGCCGGTGTCGGACCAGCAGGCGATGGAGATGACCATCGTCGAAAACCTGCAGCGCGCGGACCTGAACCCGATCGAGCAGGCGCGGGCGTATGACCGGCTCGGACGCGAATTCAAAATGACGCAGGAGCAGATGGCGCAGCGCACGGGCAAGGACCGGGCGTCGGTGGCGAATTTTTTGCGGCTGCTGCGGCTGCCGGTCGAGGTGCAGTCCAAGGTCGAAGGCGGCGAGTTGAGCTTTGGCCACGCGCGGACGCTGCTGGCGCTGGATTCACCGGAGGCCATTCTAAAGGCGGCGCAAAAGGTCGGCGCGCTTTCGATGTCGGTGCGGCAGACCGAGACGTATGTGCAGGGGCTGCTGAATCCGGAGAAGCGGCAGAAGGAGGAGGCCAGAAAGCCGGCGCTCGACCCGAATGTGCGCGAGGCACAGGAGCGGCTGCAGCGGTCGCTGGGGTTGAAGGTGCACATCGAGGATAAGCAGGGGCGGGGGCGGGTGATCATCGAGTACGGGCGGTTGGAGGATTTCGATGCGCTGCTGGCGGCGATTACCGGGGAGTGATAACGTAACTTAGTCTGTTACGATTATAGTCGACGGAGTGCGGCAACGCTGCAAAGCGGGCTAAGCGACTGCTGGAGGTCGCGCTGATAGACTAAGGGAACGCGCACGCGGAGGGATGTGTGAGCGGTTGAAACAGGCGGTCTTGAAAACCGCTTTACCCTAGCGGGTAACGGGGGTTCGAATCCCTCTCCCTCCGCCATCTTCTCGCTGGGCGTGCTTAGCCAGGCTAAGGCGGCTGGTGCTTCCTTCTCTACTAGGCCCTCTGGTCAGTTGGAATAACTTGCCGCATCTGAGCATTTGATCCTTCTCCCCGGCGGCTAGAGATCGCTGGCGAGATCTGTCTTAGCTTCCTCCCGACTTCCCGACGAGAGCCAGAAACTTCGATGCATGGATAGCTTCTGCTTGATGCGAAGGCTAAGGTGGTTTTCTGCCCGACCGAGGCGGTAGCCCAGCAGCTTGGCCGCGGTGCGCAGCAGGGCGGAGGGAATCGTCAACGGCGAATTTGCCTTCAGATAGGCAAGTTCCGATCGGACAAATCGACTTCCTTCTTCTGACGCTGCTCCGAACTCTCGCAGCAGCCACGACTCTCGCGCGTGCAAGACGCCGACGTCGAAGTAGCGTTTGAATTCCTGGGTGATGGTGTAGTCGTGAGAGTGGAAGACCTGGGCATCTGAGGCGTACGCGATCTTCCAACCCTGGAGCAGGAGACGGGCCGCAGTCACGGTGTCTTCGCCGAAGATGACATCGGTGGGAAATCCGCCAGTGGCCTCGAGAGCGGTGCGGCGGTAAGCCGCGAAGGAGTTCGAGACGAATATCGATTTAAAACCCAGACGAATGCGCGCTTCCAAGGTGTGAACAGCGGAGACCGCAGGATAGTTGAAGAGGCGCGCATGGGCTTCAATCGGTCCGGCCGCGGGTCTTGGGAGTTGCCGGCCATAGGAGATGGCAACGGTCGAGTCGGCGAAGGGTTGGAGGAGGAGGTCGATCATCCGGTTCCCTGCCAGCACCGCATCCTGTGTGAGGAAGACGAGGATATCGGCCTGGGGGACAAGACTCGCAGCCCACTGGCGCGTTCCGCCGTGATTGAACTCCTGACGAGGGACTTGTACCACACGAAAGCCACAGCTGCGGGCAAGATCAGCAGTTGTGTCGGACGAGGAGGAGTCCACGATCAACACTTGTTCAGGGGGCACGGAGTTTAGAAGCGGCGAAGCGAATTGATCCCACTCGCGAGCAGCGTTCAAAACCGGGACTATGATGGCAATCTGAATTGCGGATTCGTCTCCTGTTGGGTCACTGCGGTTGTTCGGTGGCGCTGGTCACCGGGTGCGTGCGAATGGCATGGTTGCGATGTAGTACCAATTAGAGAAACTGCCGTCATTGTATGCCGGCGTGCGCACAATCGCATCGGGGGTGGACGAGTGCTTCGTATCTGCCAGAATGGGGCGCTGAATTCCTCGTACGCTCATACGCTAAAATGTTCTATTGCACCTCAGATTGTAATCTTTGCTATATCTCCAGAGGTTCACACAAATGGTTGTTTCGTACGGGACTCTACCGGCGTTCCCAGGGTGGGGCGACGGCAAGGAGTTTCTAACGCCGATCATTGACCAATTCGGCTGCAAGCACATTCTGGAGATTGGTTCCGGCGCGAATCCTACTTTGAAACCTGCAGATGTTAAGAGTAGAAATATTTCGTATGTAACGAGCGACGTGGACGCCGCAGAGATGGAGAAAGCCGACCCGGCCTTTGATCGGCTGGTACTCGATCTCTCTGGAAAGGGAGTAAGTCCTGGCTTAGTCGGCCAGTTTGATTTGGTCTTTTCGAGAATGGTTGGGGAACATGTAACTGATGGTGAGTTATTTCATAAAAACATTCATCTTCTTTTGCGCCCGGGTGGCATTTCAGCGCACTGTCTTTCTACTTTATGGTGCCTTCCTTTTGCCGCGAATCGTCTGCTCCCCGAATTCCTCTCCGACAACATCTTGAACCTGTTTTTACCTCGGGATCGGCACAGACACGGTAAATTCGTTGCTCGATATAGCTGGTCTCGAGGTCCTACCAAGAAGATGATTGGTCGCTTTGAAAGTCTTGGGTTCGAGGTCGTAGACTATGTCGGCTTCTTTGGCCATCCCTACTACACCAGGATTCCGTGGTTGCACCGCGTGGAGATGGTGAAGGCAAACTTGCTGCAGAGATGGCCTTTACCGGCCCTCTGCAGTTACGCAACGATCATCCTTCGCAAACGATGATCTTCTTACACCTGCTCTCGGCTGGTAGGCAAAGGACCCAGGATCACCCCGAGCAACGAAGACAGGACTAGTGCTCGAGCTTTTTCGGATACCAAGTAATCTGAACCGCGGTGCTGACGTTGCTACGCGGGCCGGAACTCAGGAAGGGCGCCTTCCACTCTTCCGCTTGCAGCCATGCATTCAGTTCCACCTCGGTGCGTAAGCGCTTTACAACCTCCACGGAGAAGTCGTGCTGAGTTGCTCCGCCTGGGATGAAGTCCTTTGCTGCCTTTGCATTTCGATAAGAGACCTGCACCCATTCCCTTGGGCTCAGGTGATAGTTGACCCACAGCTGGCCCCCTTTCGCCTCGCGTCCAATCCAGTCACCGAAAATTTGGCCCTTGTTCGTATAGCCCTGAACTTGGACACCTTCATGATAGTTAAACTGACCGCCGACGCTCCTTGAGGTGGGAGGGTCTGTCGAAACGGCTTCCGCGCGAAAGTCGAGCTTGGCCATTCCAGGGAAGTGGGAGAGGTAAATGCCTGGGCGCACGGACGCGCGTCGGGGCGCGCTGATGGGGCTGACATCGTCGTGCGCGATCGAATCGCTATACAAGGTAACCCAGTTCCTGAGATATGGGATGCGGTAAGAAAAGTCGAAGGCCCCAAACCTTGCGCCCGGATCTGCACGGGAAAACTTTTGTGTTCCGCCTGCGGCCTGGACGCTGAAGAAGCTTCTCAGAAAGGTATGGAGGGTGATAGGTACGTGACCCTTGCCACCCCAAATGACGGTACGTTCAAACCCTATTTCTACATTTCGGGTCGGCTTGAAACTGATTTTCTCGCCATGAACCCATGGATCATTCGGATCTGTATGGCCCTTAAGGCTTCCCACCAGAAAATCGTAACGGAAGGGACCCGTAATCCTAGACAGGCCAGGGATTGACAACGGCTCGACTCTATTGATACGAAAGGAATAAATGTTCTCTGAGTTGTTACTCCAGGCCATGCCGCCGCCGCGGGCGGTACCCATCCACTCATCGCTCTTGCCGAAGGAGATCTCATGGTTCAGCAAATGGACGGAGAGGTTGGCCTCAAGCAAACGAAAGTCATTAATAGTTGAAATAGGACCTTGAGAAATGGTCGCCTGATTTGGACCGAAGGGGACCAGATCAATGGCAGACAGCGTTTGCGCCTGGACCGTCGAATATCCGGCTGCGGACGGGCTATGTTGAAACTCTCCGCGGAGGTCCAGGGAGAACCGGCCGCCCGTTCCGTATCCCCCGATGCCGATGACATCGTTGAATCCCTCTTCATAGGGCCGCCCATAGTCATTGACGATCGTCTGCCCGAGGTGAAAACTATCGCGCAGCGGGCTGCCAGAGATTCCCAGCGCTCGATTGTAGATGCGGTCGATTCCAATTGTACGACCCCCTTCAAGCGCGAGCTTCAGGTCGGGGGCGAATTCTCGCGTCAGTGCCTGAAAAATTGACCAGGCCTCTTCATCGTTCGGATGGTCGGCCAACTTGTTCGAGGCTTCTGCAAGCATGTTTGCGGCACTCAGCCTGGTCCAAGGCCGCAATCCTAGATAGGCAATATCAACATATCCAAAAGCCTGAAGGCGCATCATCGCCGGATATATCCAGCTATCGAGAGAAATGTAGGGCGATCCAACCGAGGAATCGTCGGGGGCGAGTTCAAGTACTGGGTCGGGGAACGGAATTGCGGTAGCAGCCGAGTGCTGCGAATTCTGCGCATGCACGACGCAAATCGGGGCGATGCCCAGCAGGATTGCGCCAACGAAGGATAGACTCAACCGCAATGCTCACCTCGTAATATCGCTCATTCGAGCACTAAATTGGCAACAGGGACTGTCTGCCAATGCCCGGATCAGAACAAGCTCACATCTTTGGCGATAGCTGCCCGGCGCCAGGGCTCCCGAGTCTTCAATGGAACCTGCCGAAAGGGATACTTCGATCTTAATGTAGTTAGTGCCACCTTGATTCAAGAGTTCGCTCGCGCCCGCCCAATGTTCCTGTTCGAGGCTGAACATCGTCAGTCCAGATCGGAACGTGCCTTGGTACACATGAGGCACGCTAAGTTCCCGAGTGCAATCTTTCCGCGAAATCGTTCGTCTCTACTACCGTGGCTCACTCTTCTTTCCGAATACCTTGCTTGATCCAAATCCCTCAGCGTTTTGGTTCTCCGAATGGAGCAGTACTACATGATTATTCGGCAGGCGAGAGCCTGTTGTTCCCAAGGGCCCAAACGCCAGGCCGCGCGACGTTCGGGTCATGCGTTACGATAAGTTCGTGCATATGAATAAGCTCGAGCAAACAACAGAGCCGCCACTCGATTTAACTCCATCCCCTGGCCCGGAAAGCATCGATGTTCTGGATATGCTGCTAGCCCTGGGACGTAGAAAGCGCCTGATTGGAATGACTACCCTCGCCGCACTCGTCGTCGGTGCGGTAGTGTCGCTTTTGCTCAAACCCCACTTCACGGCGACTGCAATCATCCTGCCGCCACAGCAGCAGCAGTCGTCGGCAGCGTCGCTTCTAGGTCAATTGGGATCATTGGCATCGCTAGGTGGAAGTAGCTCGGGTCTCAGCCTGAAAACGCCGGCAGATATGTATGTTGGCATTTTGCAGAGCCGTACGATCGCAGACAAAATCATCAGGGAACTGAAGTTGCAAGCAGTCTACAAACGGAAAAATATGCAAGACACTCGGGTGTCTTTAAAATCACACACAGAAATCGAGGTGGGTAAAGATAGCCTGATCCACATATCCATTACGGATCAGGATCCGAACCGAGCCAGTGACATCGCGAATGCGTACGTAAGTGCACTTTACGGTTTAAACTCGGTCCTTGCGATTACCGAAGCAGCTCAGCGTCGAGTGTTTTTTGATCAGCGGCTAGACGGTGAGAAGAAGGCACTCACGGCGGCGGAAGAGGACTTGAGGGCCACCCAGCAGCGAACCGGTCTCATTCAGGTCAGCGGGCAAGCGCAGCTGATTATCTCGACAATCGCTCAGCTTCGTGCCGAAATCGCAAGTCGTGAAGTCCAGATGCAATCCGAGCGCACCTTCGCCACGGAGCAGAATCCTGACATAACTCGAATTCAAGAAGAGATCTCGACCATGCGCTCTCAACTTGCGAAACTCGAAAACGACCAAGAGCGAAAGTACCGGCCCGGCAATATTGCAGTACCTGCAGGTCGCGTCCCTGAGGAAAGCCTTGAATACGCCCGAAAGCTGCGAGAAGTGAAGTACCACGAAACTCTCTTTGATCTGCTTTCTCGGCAATATGAGGCAGCTCGAATCGACGAAGCAAAATCGGCACCAATCATCCAAGTCATCGATCATGCGATCCCTCCAGACAAGAAATCTGGACCGCACGGGTCCCTGATTACACCAGCTTGTGGATTAGCTGGATTTGTCGCCGCTATCCTCTACGTGCTTTTCATGTATAGCTTCGATTGGTTGAAGCAGACGCCGGAGACTGCCAGGAAACTGGAGTATCTCCGTTCGGAATTTCTTGGTCGCCGACGAAAGCCCGTGCCAGATAAAGGAAGTCTGAACTCGGTTGCTCGCTAGCTAGACATTGCGGTGAGCCGTGCCTGCGAGTGCGTCTTCGAGCCGAACAGCGATTTCTGCGTGACTCTGGACGGAACGTTCGGCCAGATTGGACATCATTGCGAAAAAGACAATTTGGAAGATGACTGGCAAGTAGAACCAAAAATTAACGAAGAAAGAGAAGGCCGAACAAAAATATAACGTGGCAAACGTCCCGAGTCTGAAGAGCGAGGCTCTGGCATAGAAAGCTCTGCGCTGTCGTTGTGCTACCCACAGCGCCACCATTGTCAAGAGCACAATTCCAGCTACTCCCAAGTCCTGATACATCGGATAGAGGTAAGAAGAAACAGTGAAATTACTAACTTCTAAATATGATGGCGTATCGTAAGTTGGCCGAAGGAAAGATGGGATAAGTTGCGAAAGCGAGGAGCCATCGTAAAATGGCGCGTTTGACGAAAACATCAAGTTATTCACGTTAGCGATATTGAAGAAAGAGTATGAATAGAGCCAAATAACGGGAGCTGGGACCCACAAATATTCCGGACGAACTTTGGCGAGAGATTTGATATCCCCGCTGCGAAAAGAACCTGCGATTGAAAACAGCACACCTGCCGTAAGCAGAGCGATGGCAAGTGTCCTCACCTTCAGCCTGTTCCTCAGGAGAGAAAACACAATAACGCTTTCAACCGTGAGGGAGAGGAGGTTCTGTCTCGTGACGAACAGGATGAAGATCACGATGACTAGCACAAATCGCAGGATGTGAGTTAGGCGCCTGGTTCGAAGATACAGCACCAAGTGAAGAATTCCCCAGGCGTTCGCAAATGCCAAGTACACACCGTAAAGCCCATGAACCCCGAAGTCCAGGTATCCAGTATCTCCAGTAAGGATTCCACGTATCAACGGCACATAACCTGCGATCAAGACGTTCAATACTGTAAGAGATACGAAGATTGCATCTAGGCAGTGCAGCACAAACTTCGGTCGCAGCAAAGACGGTCTCGGTTTCTTCCATCCTAAAGTCTGTTGACGTGCAGGCAGGTTCGGACTTGTGACTAGGAGCGCCGCTAAGATTGCCAAGATTACAAGTCTGTCTGTCTCACGATGCAATGTGATCGCATAGTCGCTCAACGGAATCAGCGAAAAAACAAGAATCAAGATCCACGGCAAGCAAAAAACCACAAAGGGATCTAAATAATCCAACCTTCGATACGCGATCACCTCGAAGAGGACGCAAGCGATCACAAAGATCATGGCGAGCGGAGTGAGAAAGAAGTAGAGGAGATACAGCGATAATCCGACGAACGCAGCATGTATAGCAAACAGGCGAAGAGAGACGGGCGTAGCCTTGAGCAAAATAGAGTCCTTAGAAGAGAAACTCATGGCAGTTCTTGCAAGCTAGCCGCTAAGCGCTGAAGAATAGGTCCGGCAATCCGGATCGCATCCTAACTGACTTCATTATGTACTTTCGCTTGCCTAGGATTCGGGGCAGCAGTCGAATGAATTCAGGGATTGCCAGGAGAGTACTCGGGTTGAACAGCGCGATGAATACCAAGATGCTGAGCTCACGACACATTGTAAAAGGCAGGTCCCGGTATGAAGTCCAACCTTGATCGTTCTTGATAATGGCGAAGAGATGATTTCTCCAACTCCATTGACGGATATGAAGTGGGACTTGTCGATGATGCCGAACGAATTGGCGAAAGTGTAGAATTCCTCCGGGGCTTGCCCCTACAGCGCGCTCATGTTCAAGGGTTGCTTGAGGTACATAGACGCATTTGAATCCGGCAAGCCGCATGCGCCACGATAGATCAAAGTCCTCCCAATAGGCGAAGAAATCTGAATCGAAGTACTCTTTCACTCCCGTTTTGACTGCCTCCAGCGCCGATTTTCGATAAACAGCAGCGGTTCCGGACACTCCGAAAACATTGATGGCGTTGTCATATTGACCGCGGTCAATCTCATTCTGTCCACGCTCTTGTGCCCAGCGGGTACGTCGCACAATAATGCCGGTACCATCTAATATCCTCTCTCCACTCGATGAGGAGTATGGTTTCAGCATCTTCCCAGTGGCAGCTCCGACCAAGGGGTCGGAAAACGCTTCCGTTACTTTACTTAAGAAAGACCGAGCAAGGATTGCGTCCGGATTCAGCACCATCAGTAGAGGGCAATCGGTCTGAGCGAAGAAGTTGTTATGCCCTCCGGAATAACCCAAGTTCACGTCATTCTTCTGGGTCGACAGCCGGGCATCCTTGCCAAAACAAGACCGCACTTGCTCGATCAAGGAAGGCGCATCAGGACTGAAATTCTCTGTATACACGAGAGTAAAATCTTGAAAGTCCGAATCGAGGACCGCCGTTATGCACCTGTGAATCTCATCCCATGAACTGGTCCAGCGCAATAGGTTGATGCAGAGTTTCACCATGACATGAAGTTGCCCATTTTTCTGTAGTCGTGATCTTGGCGATCACCATTCGGCGGTTCGCAACTGAATTGCGCCCATGCAATCGATTCTCATATTATGCCATCATTGGCATTGCGCGGGTCCAGCCACGCAGCGTGTCGCGCCGGACCGCGGTCCCCTGATCAGGGCCGAAACAGGCACTGAGAGGAGCTGAGCCTGTGGAATCTCGCGACGTTATCACGATTCAGTGCGTGATCGTCCTATACAAGCAGAAGCCGGACCAAGCGAAGTCACTCTCTTCGCTTCTGAAGATATGCAGGCACGATCCGTCAATTGCGGACCGAATAGCCATACTTGTGCAAGATAACTCTCCGCAAAGTGCGCCGCCGACCTTCGAGGGGGCCACGCCCCGTATGGAGTATTTTCACGCTCCGACAAACCCGGGATTGGCCGCGGCGTACAACAAAGGGATGGTAGCTGCCAAAGAACGCAAGGCAGAGTGGTTGCTCTTACTCGACCAAGACACGACCTTGAACCATCAGTTCTTACTCCAGCTTCTGCAAGGCGTTCAAAGCGATTGTTCTAAAAAGATTTGTGCTTTCGTTCCTCAGTTGGTCAACAATGGCCTGATACTCTCACCTCAAATCGTTCGCAAACTCTTCTATCATCGTCTTCCGATCGGATTTTCGGGTTTTAGCGACGAGCGCGTCGTGGCGTTCAATTCTGCGGCATGCATCAGTGTTCGCGCACTAACAGCGATCGGAGGGTTTCCTGAAGAATATTGGCTGGACTATCTTGACCACATCGTATTTCACAAACTTCAGACCAGCGGCGGTCGTGTCTATATTCTGGATTCGCAACTGGAACACAATCTGTCCCTGCAAACCATCGAGTCGCAAGTTTCATTGGAGCGCTACTCGAATGTGTTGGCTGCCGAATGGCAATTCATTAAAGATAGCGGCTCCGGGGTGGCTCTACATCGCGCCAGGCTCCTCAAGCGCAGCTTAAGCCACTTCATACAACTGAAGAACAAGGCATACGCCCGAATGACGCTCTCGTATGCGATTAGAGGACGGTAGGAGTAGCGATTGATTCCTTGACCGACAAAGGGTTGCGCTTTCTTCTGACGTTTTGGCTGCTGCTTACCGCGATCAGAAAAGCCGGCTGGACCAAGCGTGGGCAAAGTTCTCTAACTACTGAGGCACTACGTAGCCGAGAAGTTCGTCCGTCATCTGACCTTCGCATTTTGGGTCGCGACTGACAAAGTGATCGTGATCGCTACGACAACGATAGAGGGCTACCAAACCCAGACTCGCATTTGGTTGCGAGTAAGCGTAGCCGTTGCGACCGAGTACTCTTTGACCTTCACAGGCGTTATCGAGCGACACGAAGTAATCCTCGTTGCCCTGCTTGCAACCATAAAAAGGCACGGTAGCGCCCTTTTGCTGGCTCTCATAAAGCTGGCCTAGAAGTGACTCTTGCTGGAATGCGGCAGAAGGATGGACCCAGCCCGTGGTTACCTCCCGCACGTGGGAGTTCTTATACCGGTAAAAAGGCATCAATGGATGGTCGGGTGTCCATTCAACGGGAGCGATATCCCAAGTACTCGGTTTTGATGAGGTCTCGGCATTGATAGGAGACGCATTCCAGCGCGGCTGGGGATTAGAAACCGATAAGTACATCTGAAGCACGGGATACGATCCGACATTGACGCTGCCAAACTGATCGTGCACAAATCCGCCGATAAAGTTAGATTCGAAACCAGTGCGATTTGTGTCGAATACGGTGACGAGCTGCCATGGAGTAGAACCGGTTAAGAGGGCGGCGGCGGGGATGCGGTAGAGTTCAACGCCAGGCTGACCCCATTCCGCTTTGTTTGCTGTGGTCGACGCACTCCGAATCGCCTCATTGAAGAGCGCATACCAAGACTTGGTCGAAGTGTCGTACGCCATGTCTCCCCAACTCGGGTCAAAGTAGTCTGGATTCAATCCGGACGTTGTTAGTGTTCCTTGCACGGTAAAATGCAGCCCGTCACTCGAAGTAGCTGCAATGTGGCGGAGAGAAGTGAAGTCGCTGTCCTCGTAGTACAGAGAAATAGCTGCTTTCTGGTCGCTGTTATAGACGACGGGCTGACCAGCACCATACCCGCTGGCGGTCGGCGAGTAGATGATTGGAGTTGGATACTTCGCCCACTGAATACCGTCGTTGGAAAAAGCGACGCCGATGCTATTGTTGAGGCCGCCCTTGTCCTGCGTGCCGACGTAGTACATCGCGTATTGAAATGACCTACCATCTCCCAAAGGATTATCAAAGATGCCGCCGATTACCCTGGGATTGCAGTTGTAGGTGGAATCCCACGCACCGGGCGTCCCCGCGAGCACAGTTCGAGGGCCTTCGATGGCTCCCGTAACTAGATTCACTGATTCGTAAAGTACGGCATCGGTATCCTCGGAAGGCTTTGCGGGGTTAGTCGCCATCCCGCACCACCAGAACTGACGGATATTGCCAGACTGGATGATCGAGGGAGAATAGTCATATCTCTCCGGTCTCCCGATCATCCCCTTGCCCAAGCTGTTAGTGGAACAGCCGACGCAGTAAAGCAGCGACACAAGGCAAGCCAATATCAAGGCGACCTTGGGGCGCTCCTGCACACAAGGCACTATCGGGAAGTGATTTCTCATGTGTATGCGAAAGCCTGCCTGGTTGTGGTGTCGGTTCGATTTTACTCTTGAGGTTTCTTTAGGAAAAGCCCATTCGCTAGAGGTGCAACAATTCGTGGACTACGGCCGATGATTTTGGCGCTTGCTTTTCAATGTCTTTAACGTAATTGCGTGGAGCGCCGCCTCTCTCGAGAGACTCCTGTCCGGATGGCGACTCCACAGAGCCCGGCTGTAGCGTAGAACCCAGATCCGATACAGCAAGCGGTCCCAGAAATTCCCAGCTTGCTTGACAAACAGCGTTTGCGCCGAGAGTATGTTGCGCTGGCGCCAGGCGGGAACGTCGCTGAGCTTCCCCTGCGACGGCTCATGCTCAATCTTGGTCTGCATCACGTACATGCGATATCCGGCGACAAAGAGAGCGTGGGCGACCGCGTGATCCAGATAATCGAGCCAGAACTCCTCTGGAAAACCACCAATGGAGCGGAGAGCAGAGACACGAAACGTGGCCCCCGAATTGTAGGCAACCAGCCGATTTTCCTGAACGCCTGCGAGCGAACGGCTTACAGGAGAACTCGAGTCGCGGTATTGATGTCTGATCTGATCGATAAAGTGAGCCTCGGGCGAAAGAAGTTTGCCGTTCTCGACTAACTTGGGAACGATGACCCCGACCTGCTGTTGCGCATTCAGGGTACCTACGCAGGCAATCAACTCAGTCCAATACGTGAGGCTTGGCGAGGTATCTTGATCCAGTAGAAGAAGCCATTTCTCTTGGTTCTCCTCGGCCTGGGCCAGTGCGAAATTGTAGGCGGCTGCCAGACCGGGATTGGAGGGATCGTGCCGGTAGACGACTGAAGGGCCTATCGGCGGTTCAAAACTATGTCGCTGAGGCGAATTGTCATAGATGATTAAGGAGAAATACCTGGCCCGAGATGGACTGGACTGAATGAACTCAAGCAATGAGCAGAGGGACTGACTCTCAGACGGTGACCGTCCGTACAGGACGATAACTGCCAAGATAGAGTTTTCTGACCTTGGTTGATCCCTCGGAGGCATCGTTGAAGTGAAAAGTGGCTGAGCGAAGCGACGCTCGCGCTAGGCAAGTATAGCAGTGAAGCAGGTTGGAGTTGCCCTCCTCAGATCCTTGTAAACATGGCTCGCACTTCAGCGAACATCGTATTTAGCGCTTCTCTATCCTGTGAGCCGGCCCATGTATGCTGCCCCTCTCCGTGATAAGATTTGCGCGATGGCAAGCATTACACATCGCGTGGTGAGACGGCTTCGACGGTGGAGGAGCCTTCGGGTGATTGCTGCCGCAGTTGCTGGAAAGAAGGGCATCGAGATCGGCGGCCCTAGCCATGAATTTTCAGCGGCAGGGTTACTTCCTATTTATCCGCTGGTGGGATCTCTTGACACTTCGAACTACGCTGAACGAAATATTTGGTCCGGGGACAAGGTCGACTACGTCCATGATGCCACCAGGCTCGAGTCTGTCGAGGACAGCAAGTATGATTTTCTACTCGCCTGCCATGTGCTCGAGCATATTGCAAATCCACTGAAGGCCTTGAAGGAATGGCACAGGGTATTGAAACCAGGCGGAGCAATATTACTTTTAGTTCCGGATAAGAATCACACGTTCGACCACCGCCGTCCTTATTCGACTTTTGAGCATTTGAAACTGGACTTCGAGCGTGATACGCGGGAGGACGATCTAACCCACTTGGATGAAATTCTATCGCTGCACGATTTAAATCAAGACTTGCCTGCAGGCACGCCCGAAGAGTTCAGAGAACGCTCCCTTCATAATTTCGAGAACCGCTGCCTACACCACCACGTTTTCGATCCCAACTTGATCCCTAAGATTTTTTCATTTGGAGGCTTCGAGCTTATACACGAGCTGGGCGGTTTTCCGCCTCACATCATCGCGTTGGGACGCAGGCAGGTCTGATCGAAAAAAGCCCTGAGATTTCTGATGCAGCCGATTCCGAGCGCCCCAGGTCGAGACAATTGGTTTCTCTCTTAGCCGCTACCCTCTTTGCGTCCTTGCCGCGCGGATCTCGCGGACATCTGGCACCATTGTTCAGCAATGACGTTCGCGACCTCTTGGGGCCAGGGGGCCGCGAAGAGCTAAACGGCTTTTGCCCTGTTTTTCCGTACCGATTCAATTAGGCGATCAAGGCCAGTCTCAAGGGAGATAGTGGGTTTCCAGCCCAACTCCCTCGCGGCGCGTGTAATATCCAAGACATTTTCTTGAACATCAAAGCTGCGAGCTTGCTGGTAGTTCACCATGATCTTGTTTGGGATGCGGTCCTCTATGAAACTAACTAGCTCGTTGAGGGAGACGGAGCGGCCACTGCCGATATTAAAAAGAGGTTGCAACCCCTGATATGAAATCGCGTGGAGAAGCGCACGCACCACGTCGTCCACGTGGATGTAGTCGCGGCTCGTAGTACCGTCGCCCCAGACTTCTACCGGCTTACCCTCGATTGCGCGGTGCGTGAAGTGCGAGACGGCTCCCAATGGCCTATCCAGACTTTGAAATTCACCGTATATGTTTGAAACACGTAGGACGACGGAATCAAGATGCTTGAGAGCCCGATAGAGATGGAGATACTTCTCAATGGCTAGCTTGTGGATACCATAGGAACAGATGGGGTTAGTTGGATGGGTTTCGGGAATTGGATTCTCTTGCGGAACTCCATATACCGTACCCCCCGAAGATATGAAGACTATGCGTTTGACCTCATACTCGCTGGCAGTTTTGAGCATCCGAACAGTCGCTACCAGGTTCGATTCGAGATCAAAGACTGCGTCTGAATTAGAGGTGGATGGATAGGTAGTGCTGGCCAGATGAAAGATAAGTTCAGCACCTGCCAGAGCAGCCGCTGAAGTATCGGTTCCAAGGTCTGCGGCTATCCATTCAATTTGGGACCACCAAGGCATTGCCTGGCCACGAGGGCGGCCGGTGCGAGAAACTGAACGCACCGTGAATCCCATTCTCACGAGCTCCTTACAGAGTCGCTGGCCTAGGAAGCCGCTTCCACCAAAGACTACGCAAATGCCTGCATTAGACATGTTGTGCAAGAGGAGATCGCTTTTCCGTACCTGCAAGAAGCGCCGATTCAATTGTTCGGATCTCATTGGTCCAGTCAGTGGACAACACGAAACTGAGAGCCGCTTCGGCCTTCTGTGCCCGAAGAGAGTCTATTTCCAACACGTTGATGAGAGCGTCCGCAAGGGAGTGCGGATCTGCCTTGGCAAATTGCACTGTTCGATCTGTCAGCAGCCATTCAGTGTTCGGACCCCTGTTAGAAACGATCGCGCATCCGCAGGCCATCAGTTCCAGCGGTAGCAGAGAAAGATTGGTATGGGAGAGGACCAAGGCCACGTCACAACTTCGATAAAGCGCGCCAAGTTCAGAAAGCGGAAGAACGCCAGGCAAGATGGCTGGAAACGGCAGTTGAATGGATTGCCTGGGAAAGCCAACCAGCACAAATTCTACTTCCGGCAGCTTTTTCGCCACCAGAGAGAGCGCGAGTACACCTAGCTCGAAGCCTCTCCGTTCTGTGTGGGGACGCGCATAAAAGAGAACCCGCTTCTTCCCTGACGGAAGCAATTGTTCACCACCGCTGGCATAAGCACCACGATCGTAGGAGAAACCAAACGCCGAACACTCCATACCGAAATCCCGGCGAAGTATCTCCGCAATCCACGAGCCAGCCGTTATGCCGCGAAATCCAAATTGATAGGTCTGCTTCGCAAACTCATATAAGCTGCCCGGAGCGTAGAACAGATACTCGAGATCCTGAACGAGGTAGAATTTTTGAGCAGTATTTCCGATCGCGCGAGCGGCGTAGGCGGTGGGCCATGAAGTTGCGATGAGGGCATCCGAGTCCTGAACATCATCCGCCAGCACTTCCACTTCTGCCTTGATGGGGAAGTAGCTCTTCCTGACGAGTTGGGTAGCGGCCGTAGTACTGAACTTCATGTCTCCGGCTACATACACCCGATTGGAGTGACCCCACTCTTCCAATTGGTGAACAATGCGAAAGATATTGAAGAGCCCCCCTCCTCCAGTAGCGATGTTGGGGAGGAGCCAATTGATTCGAAGCGGCCCAGACTGCCGAAATGGGAGCGTGCATTTACGCTCGGCAGTCAAAACAAATCGATTATCTTCGAACACATTGCGTGGAACGCTCAAATGCTTTCGAGCATAGGCCGTCACGATCTCGTCCACCCCGGCGGTCACACCCCTGCGTTGAAGCAGCTTCAGCAGCCGCATAAGTCGCAAATCACTAAAGCGCATTTATCCTTCCTGGGTAGTCGAAGAGGTTGCGAGTTAGATTTCTGCTAATCAGCATGCCACAATTTTCTGTATTTGTTAAACACCACGCCTCCCCATCCGAGCCCCATCAAAGTTAGTATCACGAGATATGCTGCGACCATCCCGAGGGGCCCTGACGTCTTGGCGAAGCAGTAGTTTGAAATCAGAACGAGCACGGCTATAGATAACGAGGGGAGGAAGAATTTTTCCTGCTTGTGGGCCCTCAGGTAGGTGCCCATTGCCGCAAACATGTGATTCACGATTGCAGCCATAAGCAATAAGCCGAACGGTAACGGTGATAACAGCTTATTCGCATAACGGCTGTGACCGAAGTGAAGATAACTGGTGGCCATCCAGATGACCGCAGCCCCCAATCCGGCGACCAAGAGAGACTGCCGTAGCGCGCTAAAGAAGCGGGTGTCTAATTCAAGGTACCGCCTTTGCGCGATGAGCCTGCCAAAGGGAGAGGCCTTGGTCGACACCCAGGACATAGCCACGAACATCAAAGAGTTGGCAAAGCTGAGCGACATCCCCATTCGACCTGCAGCAACTGGTCCTTTGAACGCGAAGAGAAATGGATTGAACGTCTGGTATACGAAATATCCTGAGATCCAACTAATCGCGATTCTCCACTGGAAAGGCCAAATATCGGTTCGCCAGGAGATGTGGCGACCTGATGTTCTGTGTCTCAGCAAGTTTACGAAGATCCGTCGCCTGCCGAAGAGCCAAAGTGCTCCTACGACTACTTGTCCTGCGATTACGGCCGCAGGGGCATACAGCCCATGATGGCTCATCAGTGATATCCAGGCAATGAGACTTCCGAAGATGGCCTGCCAAAAGCGCATTCGGGCGACGTTAGAGACGAATCCGCAACCTTCAAGAAACGAATACAACGGATCCAATTGAAAGGCGAAGACGGCTGCTATTGCAGCGGCAATCCACGGAGCGCGCCATCGGACAACATCGCCCAGATGCTGGTGTGCCGAGAAGAACCAAATGCCAGTTGGTATGAGAATCACGGCCAGGAGGAGAGCACCAACGCCATACCAGCGAATTGATAATTGTAAGATTGAGGCCAGGCGAGCGTGGGCGACTTCGTCACCAGTGATGGATCCGTCAGGTGCAATTGAAAGATGCGCGTTCTCGTGACTGGTGAGTTGCATTACAACGTACGAGAAACCCAACTCAAAGACGGTCTGTAGAGCGATCAGACTCGCGTACGTGTAGTAGTATCCCTGTTCGGCAGGCGACAGTAGGCGTGCAATAAGAGCGACCGTGATCAGACCGGAGGCGCTCGACCACCCGCGGGCAAGCACGGTAAACCCGATCGCGCGGTCCAGACCCAGACCTTGTCTTAACCACGCACGGCATGCGGCAGACCAACTGCTCGCTCTTTGAGCGATTCCGACCAGACCCGCAGGCAAAATATTGACTCCAAGAGCTCGCTCGCGGCTCTTTCCAATAACCCGTATCTCTTCATTCTATTCGATAGCTGATTCATTCTATGGCGGCGATGGAATTAGGACTTTTCTTGCGCGAACAGACCGTTAGCGAGACAACTCAGCTCTACGGGCTAGCCACCGAACTACTTACGAGGGCTGAGGCATACAGCGAACCTGCACCGTGTTGTGTTCCCAGGGAGAACGTCGTCACGCGGTGACGCTTGCGTGCTTTGTAGCAGCCGAGCTTCTAGGGAAGTCGGAACCAAGAAGTCGGAGGATGGGACCTGGTCGGCTGCGGTGAATTCGGTCTGCTCTCTCGAGCAAACACTGCGTACACTCAATCGAATTGCCCTCTTGAGTGAATCGCGACAAATCGAAGTTGGAACGCAAACGCGCGTGATCGATCAGCGGATGAACTGACGCACACGCAGTGATTTCAACTCGGCCCGAACCTGAGGCAAGAGCCTGCTATTTGCTGGCGAAGACGAACTCATTGCCGTCTGGGTCGCGGAATTTCGCCATCGTTCCCCAGATCTCCTTCTTCGGTTGGCAGGCAAGAGTCACTCCTTTGGCGACCATTGCCTCGGCGGTGGCGAAGACGTCGTCGCAACGGAAGGTGAGGGGTTGGAAGCCGCCGATCCTGTTCTCTTGACCCTGTGGAGTGAAGAGCGCGAGTTTAGTTTCTGCGCCGGGGATGAGCAGTTCTATCCATCTCTGCTTGCCATCGCCGAAGTATTGATTGGTGACAACTTTGAATCAAGTTTTTCGGTGTAGAACTTGAGGGCCGCTTCCTGGTCCCGCACTGGAATGCTGATGATGTCCACGCCTTGTAACATTTCGCCGGTCTCCTTGTGCGCTTTTTGGAAGATAGAGCCTGGCTTGAGATATGGCAATCAGTCAGCGATTGCTATAGTATTCGTTACTATAGATGGTGCGTTTCGACGAATACGTTCTGGATACGCTGATGCGTGACCTGGTTGGTCATGACCGGCGACCCGCGTCGTTTCTGGTGTATGTGTGGCTGCTCGGAGAAGAACAACGCAGAGGCGCGGCGGTCGCGATCAGTTACAGCGAGTTGGCGGAGAGTATCGGGATTTCAAAAAGCGCGGCGCAGGCGGGAATCAACTGGTTGCTGAAACGCAAGCTGATTGCGTCACAAAAGAAGCACATCACCGCGACGCCTGAGTACAAGACCCAGACGCCGTGGAAGGTCGATTACAGAAGAGCAGGCCGGTAGGGCAAGACCGGTCTGCCTTTCTATGCAGAACTCGGACTTACACGAGGTCGCGGCTTGGAGTTATTGAGCGGCGGATTGAAAGAGTTTGGGCGCAAACAGGTTGAGATCGCGACGCCAGGTTTGCCATTCGTGCGCAGTGCCGGGCGACTCGTAGAAGTCGTGCTGGACTTTGGCATCGGTGAGCGAGGTGTGGAGTTTCTCGAGGCCTGCCTTCATCATGGCGGGCTCCTCGGTTCCGACGCCGATCCACAGCAGATGCACGCGCTTTGCGAACGCAGCAGGATCGGCGAGCGCGCCGTTGAGAGATGTTTTGGGGTCGAATGGCTGGTTGGTCATCATGCCCGCTGCCCCGCTGAACCCGCCGATGTAAGAGAACAATTCAAGATGATCGAAGGTGACCTGGAAGGTCTGCATACCGCCCATGGACAGACCTGCCATGGCGCGATGATCGCGATCGGAGACGGTTCTGAAGTTGGCATCGATGAAGGGGATGAGGGCCTGTGTCATGTCCTCTTCAAAGGTCTTCGCCATCTCCTGCATGACCTTCATCATCTCCGGTGAACCGAAGGGCTTGCCGGCGAGATCGGGAGGGGTCCAGCCGGGGCGACGGGCGTAGCCGTTGGCCATCACGATGATCATGGGTTTGGACTTCCCAGCGGCAATCAGGTTGTCGAGAATGAAGTTTGCATTGCCCTGGCGGATCCAGCCGGTCTCATCTTCACCGCCGCCGTGCTGCAGGTAGAGGACGGGATAGCGGACCTGGGTCTGCACGTCGTAGCCCGGCGGCGTGTAGATGAGAGCGTGACGAAAGGTGCCGGTCACGTTGGAGTGGTACCAGATTTCGCGGACCTGTCCATGAGGAACATCCTGGGCGGAGTAGTAGGTGGCGCCGGCTTCCGGAATCTCGATCATGCTGGCGTCTTTGCTGCCGCCGTAGAAGGCATGACTGGCAGGGTCGCTTACCTCGGCGCCATCGATGATAAGCGTGTAGTAGTGCAGGCCGGGGACGAGGGGAGGCGTAGTGACGGTCCAGAATCCGTCGGGCTGTTTTTCCATGTCGAGCTTGGGGCCGCTCCAGAAGTTGAGGCGCACGCTGGTTGCGCTCGGGGCCTTGATGCGGAATTGCGCTCGCGAGGCACTGTCGACGCGCGGATAGGGCGCATCGAGAACGTTGGTGGACGCGGGCTTGTAGTCGCCGGAATCCTGTGACCAGCCTCGGGAGACGAAGAGTAAAACGCATGACAAGAGCAGGATGATTTTGGCGGTGGACTTCATTGCGTTTGGCCTCAGCTCGATGGTGTGTGGGTTTGGACGAGCATGTGCATAGTACGCCGATAAACTCAGAAAGGAAAAGCCGAAAATTTTAGAGCATGGCTAGTTTGGGTGCGTATAAAGCGATTTAACCAGCTTGTCGCTTACCGAATTGCCTCTGTATAGTGGGGTGGTTCCGGAGGGTGAGAATGACAAGGCAACGGATGGCCGTGATTGCAGTGCTGATGGTCTTCGCAGCGGCGGCCCAGGTTTCGGCGCAGGTACAGACGATCGTTCCTCCGGTAGTGCCGGGGGCCAAGGCGGTAGCGGTGGAACAGATCAAGGTCCACTCCAAATCGATCGAGGGCAACCTGGAGGGCGAGACTGCGGACCGGAGCGTGATCGTCTTCCTGCCGCATAGCTACGCCGAAAACCAGCATCGGCGGTACCCGGTGGTTTACGCCTTGCACGGTTACTTTATCGGCGCCGAGCAGTGGAGCCACGAGATCCACGTTCCGCAGACCATTGAGGGAGCCTTCGGTACAGGGTCGAACGAGATGATCGTGGTGCTTCCCGACTCGAAGACCATCTATCTGGGCTCGATGTATTCAAGCTCGATGACCACGGGGGACTTTGAAAACTTCATTGCGCACGACCTGGTGGAATACATCGATGCGCACTACCGGACGATTCCCGAACGCGCGAGCCGAGGGCTGGTGGGCCACTCCATGGGTGGGTACGGTGCGAGCCGGATCGGCATGAAACACGCCGATGTGTTTGGAGCTCTGTACATCATGAGCCCCTGCTGTCTTTCGCCGATGACAGGCGGCGGACCGGGCCCGAGTGATGGGATGAAGGACCGAGTGATCGCGAGCGAGAAGAAGGTGGCAGCGGTGAAGTCTCCAGCCGAGCTGGCAGCACAGTCGCCCGGCTTCGCAGCGGCGCAGTTTGCAACGGCCGCGGCGTGGGCACCCAATCCGAAGAACCCTCCGCTGTACTTTGACCTGTCGACCAAAGACGGTGTTCCTCAGCCGGAGGTGATGGCAAAGCTTGCAGCCAATGCGCCGTTGGTTTTCGTGGATCAATACATCGGCAGCTTGAAAAAGTATCGCGCCATCGCGATGGACGTGGGCGACCAGGACGGATTGCGCGTGGATGCAGGCAAACTGCATAGCGTTCTGGACAACTACGGGATTGCGAACAGCTTCGAGATCTATGCGGGGACCCATACGAGTGCGGTAGCCGACCGGTTTCAGAATCACGTGCTGCCGTTCTTCAGCAAGAACCTGTGCTTTACGGAAGGGTGCAAGTAAGCAGGTTTGTGGGTGTGGGTGTTCCCCTTGCTCAGGGACTTGGGCCGAGGCGAGCCGCCGGTTCGTCTCGCGCCTGCAGGGTGGTAACTGGCCCTGGCGTGAGGGCTTTGCGGGTGGAGAGGACTTCCGCAGGGTGGACGAGTGCTCGGGACCGTCGGCGAAGCGGTGATAAAGCGCGGATCTCAGCGATTGGAGTCTCGGACAGTGGACGTAAGGGTTTGACAACGCCAACCGGCGGATATCTGCCACGGCCGTGAGTGGGAATTATGCAGGCCAGAGCGTCCTCAACCTGAATCTAGCTTGAACGTAGGACCCATATGAGATAGGACGTCGCAGACCCCCAACGGATCGGTTTTTCCAACCTCATGGGCGCGCACCTCACACTGGTGACAATCATGAGTCGGCCACCAACAGCGCTCCTGTGGGCCCGGTATACGATGCCGCGCGGAACTCCTGAATATGGCATCAATGAGTAGCGAACGAGAGCGACGGCCGCATTTGCGATGTTGTCCAAGGACTACTACCCGCAGGTGATCGTGAAATTGACTCCTGCGAGCTCTGATACCTACACCTGCCTGTTCGGCGGCAGCACAGCCATCAACATGCCAGTCGCGGCCGTGGGGATCTGCGCCAGCGCCCATAACCTAAGAAGCGTGCCGCGTCCGGTCGCAATGCAGCCATGTGTTCAAGGCGCGCGTAAGGGAAGCTGGAATGTCTCAGTCGTTCCCACATCCGGATGCGTCGAGGCAAGTTCCGCGTGAGAGGCGAAACGTGAGAGGTTTGCCACCGGCTGTGCTCTTCACCTGATAAAGGCGCTTGCCGGCAGAGTCACTCGTCAAGCGAAAGGTCGCAGGCTTTGCATTCAGGAGAGCTAGATTGCCGGGAAGGACAACCGCAGCCTGTTTGAAGGGTTGCGGCACCGCTATCCTCGTACGTGCTGGCGAGTGGTAGATAACACGAAGAGTCGTCCGGCCCGGCCGGATGGGGGTCGACACACAATATCGTCCTGCGCCGCCACAAGCAAAGGCCCGCAACGGAAACGGCAGAGTCGTCTCCGGTTGTGCAGCTATCGAATTCAGGACCGCTCCTGCCGGCATTGCCAGCTCGAGCATATGTCGCGACAGAAGCGTGCGTGCGGGGTGACTCACATTTCTGTATACGAAGAACTCAGTGATTTTCAGACTCTCACCATCCAGTTCGGGAAAGACTGTGATCTCTGGTGTCTCGTCTGACGTCGGTAGCGTGCTTACTGTATCGAAGACTGTTACGAGAACAGGACTGAAGCCGTTCACAACCGCCGAGTGATACGCGACTCTCCCGTGTGTGACCGCAACCAGAAATCGGCCTGCGCCCTGGTTCCTGAAGTAGAAATGGCCTTGCGCGTCAGTCTGCGTGTGCGCGGTTTCGTGCATGGAGTGATCGACGCGGTAAAGAATCACCTCATCTCCGCCCGCGCTGCGGCTTCCCGTCCCGTTGAGCACCGAGCCGGTTATGTTCGCCGCACTTAAGGCGCCGCAAGCGCAAGACAGCAGCCCAATCCACAACGAAACTCGGACCGTGAATGTACTGCGCCGGAGAGAGCCGGCGAAGTGTATCCATCTATTTGCCATAGAGGCCTCGCGAGCACCGGCGGCCTGCTCAACCGCCGGTGCAGCAGCTATGTGTCACAGCGACCGCAGGAAATCGAGAATGGCCTGCTGTTCGTGGGGCTCGAGCTCATTGAACTCCTCTACGACCTGATTCGCTTCCGAGGGCGGGAACTTCGAAGTGCCTGGGGACGCGTGAGCCCGGATGGCGTTGAGCAGATCCGGCGTTCGGCCATCGTGGAGAAAGTAGATACGTTGTCCAATGCCCCAGAGTGGAGTGGTGCGGAATTCGTCTGGGCCGGCCTGGCCCTGGATGATGTCATCGGCCAGCCTGGCGCCCATATGATGCACCATGAGATCGGAATAGAGATTCACCGGCCGATCCTGAAGCACGGCACTGTTCATCACCGGCGCGGTCTGCATCCTGGGGGTGTGGCAAAGAGCGCAGCCGATTGAAGCGAAAAGAGCGCGTCCACGTTTGGCGCCGTCGCTCGGGTTTGGATCCGGTGCCGGACCATCGGTGAAGCGCATGAGCATGGCAAACTGCAGCCAGTCCGGCATGATGTGCAACGGATTATTGAAGGACTGATTCTTGAGGTCATTCGAGTCCGTGCGCACGATGTCATTGGGTTCAGGCTTTCCGCTTCCCTGGCACGCGGGATCTTCCTCTGTCGCCGTGGGGAATACGTCGTTGGTTATGCCCATCTCGACGTTGTAAGCCTCGCCCGCGAAGACGGTGAGCGACTTATTCTGCGCCTTCCATCCAAAGCGCGTGATGGTTCCGTCATTGCCGCTGCGGTTGGGGTGTCCGGTAATTCCGAATTTCTCGCGTGCCGCCGTTGTTGCGGCATGCTGGCCTAAGATCTCGCGGTCTGGAATGGACTCGATTAAACCCAGACCCAGCATCTGCAGCGGTATGCGAAAGGCGAGGTTACCCGCTCTCTGCTCCGCCTCAAAATCTGGTTGCGTGAGCGCGCAGTTCGCGATCGTGGGATCGTTGATGGTGCCACGCACAGTCCATAGCTGATGGACGCCGCCATCGCGTGTCCCGTCCTTGTGATATTTGAATCGGACCTCGCGAATGGGTCCATACTGCTGCTCAAACGAGGGTACGGTGTTCTGCCTGCCGAAGCGCGTCGGGACTAAGCGGAACTGCGGATTCTCCGCGGGCAATGGCTGCGGTTGTCCGGGGTTGGGCACGATGAAGCCGCCGGAGCCACCGAGCGTTGGCTGCGCGTGACAAAGGAAACATTGGTCCGCGTTGTGCCGGGCGCCCAGGCCGTTGGAGTTGGTATGGAACTGAGGGAAGCCTGGATCCAGTTCGCCAACGCCGGTCACCAGCGATCCATCCGTGACTTCTGCACAGTCGTCACAGGTGGACTCAAGCTGTCCTGCTCGCAAGATGCCTTCCTCAAAGGAAGCTCGCTCATTCTCATTCACAGTCGCTCCCGTGACCGGGTGGGGACTGAGCAGCGGTGGATGGGGAATGGGAATGCCTCGATGCTGTAGTCCTCCGCCGCTATTTTGGAGCCCTCCGCGCACGCCAGGATCCCTCTGTGCATAGACGCCAGTGCAGAACCATAGCAGCGTGCCGGTGACGAACAACAGGTGTCTTCCTCGATCCTTTGTCATGACTTCTCCGTAATTCTTCGCGATCTGTATTCCGGGCCGTCTTGAGTGCCACTGATCCCCGCGGGGGAGGGGTGGGTGATTTCGTCCTACTTGAAACTGCGAAAAATGAAGCCGCAATCGGTTCATAAATTCATCCCGAGGCGAAAAATATTTTCGGAGCCGGCGCTTTGCGTTGACTTCAGATATCCGGAACGCTATCGTTACGACACTTTGCAAGCTGGCAGTGCTTGACGTGGACCGATCGCTCTCTCCTCTCGTGACTGAACTTCTCGTGCGCTGGAAAGCGGGAGACAAGCAGGCGCTGGAGAATGTGATTCCGCTGGTGTATCGGGAACTGCGCGAGATGGCGCGGTATCATCTGGCTCGCGAGCGGCCCGAGCATACGTTGCAAAGTGCGGCCCTGGTGCACGAGGCTTACGTGCGGCTGGCGGAGCAGCGACCCTTCGATGCCGAAAATCGTGCACACTTCCTGGCGATTGCATCTCGGCTGATGCGCCAAATTCTTGTAGATCATGCCCGCAGCCACCGCGCCGCGAAACGCGGGGCCGACTGCACGGTCGAACTGGAGGGAGCGGCGGAGGTGCCACAGGTCCGAGGCAAGGACCTGATTGCGCTGGACGACGCGCTGAACAGCCTCGCACTGCTGGACGATCGGCAGGGGCGCATCGTCGAAATGAAGTTCTTTGGCGGGCTTTCCGCTGAGGAGATCGCCGAAGTGATGGATATCTCTGTCTCGACGGTGAAGAGGGAATGGAGTGTTGCCAAGGCCTGGCTCTCGCGGGAACTGAAGCGAGGTGAGAATGGAAAGACAGAAGGAATGGCAGCGGGTTAAAGAGATTGTTGGTGATGCGCTGGAACTGGAGCCTGGAGCGCGCGCCGCGTTTCTGAATCATGCCTGCGATAGCGAACTACGGGCGGAGGTCGACTCCCTGCTCACCGCCTACGCCGACGCGGACGGGCTTTCTGGAAATGCATGGGAAGGTGCTTCGGTAGAGGCCGTTCCGTCTCGCGAAATTGGGCCGTATCGCCTCATCCGCAAGCTCGGCGCAGGTGGGATGGGACAGGTCTGGCTGGCAGAACAGATGCGTCCGATCCACCGACGCCTGGCGCTCAAGTTGATTCGTACAGGCCTGTACGATGACGCGTTGGTCAAGCGATTCGAATCGGAGCGTCAGTCGCTGGCCCTCATGGAACACCCGGCCATCGCCAAGGTGTTCGACGCCGGGGCTACTGCTGAGGGGCAACCCTACTTTGCGATGGAGTACGTCGACGGCCCACCGATCACTGTCTATTGCGATTCTCACAGACTAGGCATCCGTGCGCGGCTGGTGCTCTTCCTTCAGGTCTGCGAAGGAGTGCAACACGCGCATCAGAAGGCGATTCTCCATCGCGACCTCAAGCCTTCCAACATCCTGGTGGTTGAAGTGGACGGTAAGCCTACACCACGGATCATCGACTTCGGTATCGCCAAGCCGATTGCGCCAACGCTTGCGGGCGATCTGTTGCTGACCCAGGCTGGCACTTTTCTGGGTACGCCGGGCTACATGAGCCCGGAGCAGGCCGACCCACAAACTGCCGACGTAGACACACGCGCCGACGTGTACTCTCTTGGAGTCATTCTGTATGAACTGCTGACAGGATTTTTGCCCTTCGATCTGGAGCAGTGGAAGTCGCGACGCATGGATGAAATGCTGCGCATGCTGCGAGAGGCTGATCCGAGACGGCCAAGCTCGAAAATCAAAACCGCGAAGGATTCGTCTATCTCAAGCGCTGCGGCGCGAGCGACGGACGCGAAACAATTAGCCTCCTCGCTGCAGGGCGATTTGGACTGCATCGTCATGAAAGCCCTGGAGAGAGACCGGGACCGACGATATGCGACGCCCGCTGCATTGTCGGCCGACATAGTCCGCTACCTCGATCATCGCCCGGTAGAAGCACGTCCCGAGAGCGCCGGCTATCGCTTGAGCAAATATCTTCGGCGACATCGTCTCATGGTGGCGGCCGCCTCCTCCGGATTGGCGATTCTCATTTCCTTCACCGCAATTCAGGCCCTGCAGCTTCGTCGCATTACGCGCGAGCGTGACCGTGCGGACCGTATCGCCGCATTCACCACGGACATGTTCAAACTCTCTGATCCGAGCCAGGCGCGCGGCAACAGCATCACAGTTCGCGAAGTTCTCGACCGATCCTCAAAAGACATCGACTCACGATTAGCCAGGGATCCGGAACTGCGCGCGCAGATGATGAAAGTGATGGGTACCGTCTATCAGCATCTTGGTCTGTACTCGCAGTCGAGCTCCTTGTTTCGACGGACCATCGAACTGGACAACGCGACGCTGGGGCCCAATCACCCGGACACGCTCGCGGCGCGCACTGCTCTTGGACACTCACTCGCGCAGGAAGGCCAGCTACCGGACTCGGAACGTCTGGATCGGGAACTCGTGCCCATCGAGACAAGGGTGCTGGGCGCGGAGAACCGAACAACGCTGCAGACGAAGGCTGACCTGGCATGGACGCTCGATTCGGAGGGCAAATTTGCAGAGTCTGAAGCGCTGGCACGCGAGACCCTGACAGCGCAGCAAAAGAAGTTTGGCGACGGCGATCCAGACACCATGCGCACGATGCGCGGGCTGGCGTGGACGGTGGCAGCGCGAGGCCGATATGCGGAAGGCGAGCAACTGGAGCGGCAAGGTCTCGAGATTCGCAAGCGAGTTCTAGGCCCGGAGGACCCGGAAACGCTGCTGGCGATGATGGAGTTGGGAGCCATCGTCGATTATGAGAAACGTTACGCCGAGGCTGAACAAATTCTTCGCAAATCCCTCGAGTTGCAGATGCGGATTCTGGGGCCGAGTCACCAGAATACGCTGACCTCAATGAACAACCTCGGCATCGTTCTGCAGCACGAGAAGAAGCTGCGGGAGGCCGAGGCTCTCTATCGACAGTCTGCAGAGGTGATCGGTAGGACCCTGGGCCCGACCAATCGAGGGACGCTGCTCGCCAGGCTTAACATCGCCACCGTGCTGGAGGACACCGGCCGATTTTCCGACGCGGAGGCACTTTTCAAAGATGTTCACGATATTCAACTGCGTACCCTGGGTCGCGATCACCCTGACACGACATTGACTCTCTACGATCTGGCCGATCTGTACCACAAGGAAAGACGCTACGCCGAATCGTTATCGTACTTCCGGCAGACCCTGGAAGTGAACCGACGCATTCTAGGACCATCGCATCCGGATACTCTGGATGCTCTCTATAACGTAGCTTGTTTGCTCAACGTAAGCGGCGATCCTGCGGGGTCGCTGGTCTCTCTGCGAGATCTGGCGGCGACGGGCTACTTCGACGCGCAGCAACTGGTAACGGAGGAAGATCTAAAACAACTGCGCACCGACCCGCAGTTTATGGCAATCGTCGCAACCGTGAAGCAGCACTCTTCGGCAGGGCCGAGATAGGAAGCTGCATTCGGCTGCAATGCCCGGCTGCCAATGCGCTGGTTCCGGCCGCCTTTCCTTCACGGTCGTTTATCGGGGTTATTTTCCGATGCAGAAGGTGCTGAAGATCAGGTTGAGGACGTCGTCGGGGGTGGTTTCGCCGGTGAGGTTGTCGAGATGGCGTAACGCGGCGTAGAGGTCGAGCAGGAGCATCTCGTGGGGCACGCGTTGGGTGACTGCACTGGCTGCGGCGGCGAGCGAGTCGAGGGCTCCGGTGACGGCCTGGTGCTGGCGAAGGTTGGTGAGCATGCCGGTTTGTTCTTCGCCGCTGGTTCCGCGGATGAGGGTCAGGATCCGTTCGCGAAGTATTGAAATGCCCTCGCCGGTAAGCGCAGAGGTCAACACCACCGGTAGCGTGGTCCACTCCGGCTGGGAGCGCGGCAGGTCGGCTGACTGCTCTGGCAGTGGGGCTGATTCTCGGGAAAGCTCGGATATTGGATGGGGAGCGGCTATGGATGCTGGAAGCTGGGTCACGGTCTGGGTGGCGAGGGTTGATGGAATCAGGCCGATGGGGTCGACGCCCAGATCGGATTTGTTTCTGACGAGGATGGCGGGGCGGGAGGAGAGCGTGGCGAGAAGCTCGGCTTCTTCTTCGGTGAGAGGGTGCGTGGCATCGAGGACCACGAGGACGATGTCGGCCTCGGCGAGAGCTTCGCGGGATTTGCGAATACCGATGGATTCGGCTTCATCGAAGGCTTCGCGCAGGCCGGCGGTGTCGACCAATTCGATGGGGATACCACCAATTGACACTCGTTCTGTTACGAGATCGCGGGTGGTGCCGGGAGTGGCGGTGACGATGGCGCGTTCGCGCTGGACGACTCGATTGAAGAGCGAGGACTTGCCGACGTTAGGGCGGCCGACGATGGCGAGAGTCAGGCCGGAGTGGATGATGCGGCCGTGGGCGAAGGAGGCGGCGACGGGCTCAAGTTGCGCGCGGAGAGCGGCGATGCGGTCGAGGATTTCGGCGGCGGGCAGGACGTCAATGTCGTCTTCTGCGAAGTCGATGCCGGCCTCGAGGATGGCGATGAGTTCGACGAGGAGTTGCTTGATGGGCTGGATGCGGCGGGAGAGTGTGCCGCCGAGTTGCTGGGCGGCGACGCGGGCCTGGTAGAGCGTCTGAGCTTCGATGAGGTCGCGGACGGCTTCGGCCTGAGTGAGATCGAGGCGGCCGGAGAGGAACGCGCGCTGGGTGAATTCGCCGGGCTCGGCGAGGCGGGCGCCGGCAGCGATGGCCTGGCGCAGGACCGCTTCCAGGACAACCGGCGAGCCATGGGCAGCGATCTCGACCAGATCTTCGCCGGTGTAGGAGTTGGGCCGGGCGAACCAGGTGACGATGGCCTGGTCCAATACGGCGGGGGTGTCGGTTGCCGGTGGCGCGGTGTCGAGGAGGTCGGCGAAGCGTGCCTGCGCGTGCGCGAGCGGGTTGCGAAGGCGCAGCATGGGGGTAGCGATAGCGACGGCGTCGGGACCGGAGAGCCGCACGATGCCGATGCCGCCGCGGCCGGGCGGCGTGGAGATGGCCGCAATGGTTTCGTTGGGCGCGAACTCACGTTCGGCAGAAAGAGGATTAGGCTGCACGGCTGTTACGTACGTCGGCCGGAGGGACGACTGAACTGAGGCTTGGCGGGCGCTGCTCCCTTGGGGTAGACAACGACGTAGCGATGCAGGCCTTCGCCGCTGCTGGCCGTGGCGAGATCTTCATAGGGACGGAAGGCGAGGTGGAGCATGCGGCGTTCGCGGGAGCTCATGGGGGTGAAGCTGTAGGGCTGGCTGGTGGTGCGCACGCGGGCGGCGGCGGTCTCGGCGGCGAGGCGCAGCTCGCGGGCGCGGATGGCTTTGAACTGGTTGGCGTCGAAGGAGACTTTGTCGTGTTCTTCCGACTCGAGGCGGATGATTTTGGCGGCGACGTGTTCGAGGGAGCGGAGGAGTTCGCCGCCACGCTGGGTGAGCAGAGCGGCGTCGGGGCCGGCCAGTTCCACGTAGATTTCGCGGGCCTCGAGGCCATCGGGGTCGGCAGCGCCTCCCCCGGCGGTGATCCGATACTTGAGGCGTAACCCGCCTTTCCCGGTAAGGATCTTCAGGAAGGCAGCGATCTTCTGGGCCGCGGCTGCGTAGTCGTCGATTGGCATCGATTCAGTATCGCACTGGAGGCGGATTTGGTCAGCGGCGGAGTGGGCCGGCTGGGAAAGTTTTGGCCGGGGGCGGCGGTAAGGGTTTGGAGCGGCCGCGGCGGTACAGGCGGCCCCTATGCGGCGGGAATTGGGCTAGGCTGGCCGGCCGAAGAACAACACGTACCCGTCGGGGTCACGAATCTCGAAGCCGCGCAGACCATCGTGAGTATCGGCAAGCGGGGAGCTGAAGGGGGCGCCATGGTGGGCGAACTCCGCTGCGAGCGCGTCGGGGTCGGATGTGTAGACAAAGGCGTCCCAGCGCATGAAGGGGTGGCGCGCGGGGTTGGGAAGGGGGGATAGGCCGTGCTCGGATTTGACCAGGATTTGAGCGCCTTCGCGGCCGAGGATGGCGAAGAAGGGGTCTTGGTCGGGTTGCAGGAACCGGGTTTCAAAACCGAGGTGGTCGCGGTAGAAGGCGATGGTTTCGTCGACGTTGCTGACGATGAAGAAGGGGGAGATGGACTGGATGCTGGGTGGGGTCATGAGCGTGCTCCGCGGCGACGGTTTTCCTAATTAGCAAGAGTCTAGCGCGGTTTCCGGGGTCTGCAATATGCCGTTTTCACTGTCTTTATTGGCCGCAATGAGTGACAGGGCGCTGAACAGGGGTATGTACGGGATCGAGCTGAGCAGGGATGACAACCATGCAATCCCTCTCACCATGACGGCTGAGGTGCTGCGGTTGACTACGAGCGATTTCCCCGCGTGTTGCAGCAGAAGCGAGACTGCGAGGGAGGCGAGTATGGCGAGGGCCGCAGAGATACGAGCGCGAGAAGCCTCTGCGGTCGTCAAAGGACGCGATGCACTCGCGCTGAGTAACGTACCAGCCAAAGGACTCATGCAGCAGGCTATCCCCATCGCGACCAATACTAGAATGCCGTAAAGGAAGAGGGGGCTTTGCAGAATGTCATCGTGGTGAAGTGCGGTCAGCAAGAGCGTTAAAGCAGTAACCAAGATAGCTGACATTGCGCAAAGAGCCAGGATTTTGAAGCAGAACCAGAGTACAGAAGGGTAGCTGGGCCGAGGTGCGTCGAGGCCTGGTTTTTCCGTAGCGATCAGGAGTCTATTGATGATCAATAACGCAACAGCATAAAGCAGAATGGACAGAAAAAAGGTTCCCCAGGTAATCGGGCCGATAAGCAAGAGGGCCTTGAGTTTAAGCCAACGTCCATCCGCTGCATATGCCGCGCCGCCCAGTCCCGAATGAGTTTTTGCCAGCCGAATGACCATCCAGCGTGTCGTCACGCGCTGGATCCACTTCAGGAAAAAAACAATTGTGTCCGCGAAGATCATTGGCAGCCAGAGCGCGGGGGATTGCCAAAACACGACGGCTGTTCGACGCCAAACTGTTTGCATGCTCACCTGAATCGGGGACGTCGCCATTCTAAAGCATGGGAGTCTCTGAGCCTTGAAGTGACTGGTTGGGAGGTGGTCGGACTTGCAGATAAATATTTTGAGAGTTGGCGGGCTGGGGGATAATGGCGCGGCTTCCCGTTGCTGGTGAGGAGCGGAGCAGGAGGAAGGCGCTATGAAGATAATGTCGATGTGGAGTGTACGGCCTGGGGTACTGAAAGAGGCGGTGCAGCGGTTTCTAGCGGGGCAGGCGCAGCCAGGCGAGGGAGTGACGCTGCTGGGGCGCTGGCACAAAGCGGATTGCAGCGGCGGGTTTAGCCTGTACGAAACGGAGGATCCCGCGGCTCTCTATGCGCTCACGGTAGTGTGGGCGGACGTGCTGGAGATCAACGATTCGGTAGTCCTGGAGGATGCGGACGTGGGACCGATGTTGGCGAAGGTGTTCGGTAAGTAGGGCTGGTTTTCATGCGAGTTGACTGCAGGCGGGGGAGTTCATGAGGGCGACGAATCGCGAGTTGCTGCTGGAAGTGTACGCCGCATTCAATCGGCGGGACGTGGACGGCGTGCTGAAGCGTATGCATGCCGAGGTGGATTGGCCCAACGGAATGGAAGGTGGCCGGGTGTATGGCCATGAAGGCGTGCGCTCTTACTGGTTGCGACAGTGGGGCTTGATCGATCCGCACGTGGACCCGGTTGGGTTCAAGACCGACGGAAATGGAGAGACGGCGGTCGCGGTTCACCAGGTGGTGCGCGATCTGGAGGGCAAGGTGATTCTGGATCAAATGGTGGAGCACGTGTATGTCATCGAAGAGGGCTTGATTCGGAGCATGCAGATTCGTAACTACAGCTAGAACAATTGCAGCGGGACAAAGAGAAAGGGCGTTCTCTGGTTGAGAACGCCCTTGCGTTTTGCAGGTGGCAATTTCAGTTTCACGGGTGACGATTTCAGCGTCGAGCGGGAGCGGGTTTGCCGAGGCGCTTGGCAGCGCGTTTCGCGGCGATGGCATGCATCTCGCGGCCGAGGCTGGTTCGATTCATCACGACTTGCTGGATGACGCCGATGATGTTGCCGCAGGCCCAATAGAGGGCCAGGCCGGAGCCGACGTTCCAGGTCATGAAGCCGAAGACTGCGGGCATGGTGAAGGCCATCATGCGCTGCTGGGCAGGATCGACGCCGGGTGAGGGCGTGAGGAACTGCACCAGGAACATGGAGATGACGAAGAAGACCGGCAGGATGTGGTAGGGATCGGGCGCGGAGAGATCGGGCAGCCAGAGCCAGTGCGCCTGGCGGAGCTCGATCACGTTCGACAGCATACTGTAGAAGCCGTAGAGCAAGGGCCACTGGATAAGCATGGGCAGGCAGCCGCCGAACATGTTGGCGCCTTCGCGCTTCTGCAGGTCGAAGATCTCCTTGTTCATGTCCGTCTTACGCGGATCGGTGGCCTTGTACTTCTTGTACTTCTCCTTGATGGCTTCCATCTGCGGCTGGATGCGCTGCATCTTGAGCGCCGACTTCATCATCTGGATGCGGGTTGGCAGCATGCCCAGGTTGATGATGAGGGTGAGGACGAGAATGGCCCATCCCCAGTTGGAGACGACGTGGGAGTGGACCCAGCGCAGGATGATGAAGAGCGGTTTGGAGATGACGCCCGACCAGCCGAAGCTGACCACCGCATCGATGTTGGGTCCGGTGGGACGGCCATCGGCGCCGGTGGCATGGACGCTGCGCAGAACGTCAAGGGATTTGGGTCCGGCGTAGAGGCGCAGGCTGGTATGGCCGTTGGGATTGCCGACGGCGGCGCCGAGGACCTCGACGCGTTCGGTCTGGTTGGGGTCAGGGTGCTTGGGATTCTTGGGAATGGTGGCTTCGTTATGCAGGCTGACGACCGCGGTCTGCTGCGGCAGATCGGGAAGGAAGATGGCGGCGAAGTAGAGGTCGCTCACGCCAGCCCAGTCGAAAGGGCCAGTGAGGGTAGCGCCGCCGGCAACTTTCTTGGGAGCTTCCTGGTTGGCCTTGCCGTTCTGCATGGAGTCGAAGTGCGACTTGGCGTAGGCGGGCAGCGAATCCTGATCGCCGAAGCTGGAAGGCCAGGCGAGGTAGGCGGCGACGGGCGCGCCATTCTGCGTGACCTGGACGTCGGCGTGGAGGACGTAGCTCGAGTCGAAGCTGAAGGTCTTGTGGACGACCAGGCCCCCCTCGGAGTAGTCGAAGCTAAGTGTGCCGGGCGCGGTTACAGTTCCAGTCTTCGAGGGAACGAAGAGGGCGTGGTCGAGGCGGTCACGCAGGCCGGCGTCGTAGGTGTAGAGAGAAAGCGGATAGCCGTAGCGGGAGGCGGTGGCGGCATTGACCAGGTCGAGCGGCTTGCCCGCGTCATCTTTGTACTTCTTGAGGATCCAGGACTTGACCCGGGCTCCGCGATTGACGAAGCGGATCTGATAGAGCTCGTTTTCAACGACGGTCTCACTCTCGGCCGCGGCCTGCACCGCACTGGAGGAGGCTGAGGAGTTCGAAGGAGACGGCGGAGTGGCTGCGCTGGTGCTGGCGGCCTGGGTTTGCTGTTGCTGCTGTTGTGCGGGAGCGGGCTGCTGCGACTTCTTGGGCATGAAGTATTGCAGGCCAAGAAAGACGACCACGAAGATCGCGGTCATTGCCAGGATAGAACGCGAGTCCTGACCGCCGCCTTGCTGATTCGGATTTTTTATCTCTGCCAAGAGTACTTCCTATGATCGACAGTCGTGTGGGGTAAGGACGAGGACGCAATCTGTTCTATGGTACTTGGCGCCGGGGAACTGTGCATCCCGTGGGCGGACGGCGGAGTGGGCGGCGCCCAGGTTCCGGGTACTGGATCGAATCCGCCTGCGCAACCGGGATGACAGCGCAGCAGGCGGCGCGTGGTGAGCCAACCGCCGCGCAGGAGGCCGTGATGGCTGACGGCGAGCACGGCGTATTCAGAACACGTGGGTTGAAAGCGGCATCCGCCTGGCGTGAGGGCATGCAGGATTGGGGAGACGACGTATTTATAGACGGAGAACAGGACGGCGGCGGTGCGGCTGGAGAGACTCATGGGCGCGCTCCTTTTGCCGGCGCGGGTTGGATAGAGGGCTGAATCGAGTTCTGAATGGATGCGAAGATGCGAGCTACCTCTTTTTCGAGGCGGGAGAACTCGATGGTCAGCACGGAGCGGCGGGGGTGGAGGACAACGTCGACGTCGGCCACGAGTGTGCTGATGTGGAGGCGGACCGCTTCGCGCATTCTGCGCTTGATGCGGTTGCGATCGACGGCCTTGCCCATCACGCGGCCGGCGGTGAGGCCGACGCGCGGGCCATGAATAGGACCGGCAGCATTTGGAGTCGATGCATTTGCAGTGGCCATGTCAGAGCTCGCTGTATGAGGGATCGCTGGATCAGCGGCTGCACCGGGGCGCAGCGAAAAGAAATAGCTCATGGACGCGGAGAACTGCTTACGGCTGTGTTGATAGACGCGTTGATAGTCGGCATGTTTGCGCAAGCGTATATCGCGCGTCCAGCCGCTGGTCGCGTGGGGAGGAGTCGCCTTGTGGCTTCGTTCCGACAAACAGGGCAAGTCTCCTGAGGCATTCGCGCCTGTGCGCTTCTGAAACTTTTGTAGACTCCGATGGCCGCCAGAAACCATAGAACCTTCGTACCGCGCGCACCACAATCTAACCGAGGAATGACGGAAGGTTCACGGTAGCCGCGGCGGAGGTTCGCACGGGTGGAAGCGGCGCGAGTCTCGGGGTATTTGCATAACGGAGGAAGAGCGCTGCGCAGGGGACGCAGCCAGCTCATTCCGAATCGTTGGGGTTGAAATGAATCGCTGTGATTGGTATGAAGAGAGAGGGAGGCTAGTCGCGATAGCCAGCGCTGACGGCTACGCGGTGGCGGCCCTTGGCGCGGCGCCGGGAAAGAACGGCTGCTCCGCTCTTGGTCTTCATACGAGTACGGAAGCCGTGCGTTTTTGAACGGTGACGGCGGTTCGGTTGAAATGTGCGCTTTGGCATGACACTGCGCTCCTGAAAGTATGCTGTTGAAATCGATGCCTTGAGGCAAGTCTTGAGTATAGCTGATGGCCGGTTTCGCCGCCAAATGCGAGGCCCAATTTGGAACTTTCACACTGCATGGTGCAACCCATGTGCAATTGCGCTTTTTGCATGAATGAGACGTTACGGCGGCACACAACTGTGCTAGTCTGAGCAGCGTTTACAGAGTGATTTCTGCACGTCCCGCTGCACAGAATTTTGAGATCGATCCAGTGCTGACGAACCTGAGCGTTCCGAAGCCGCTCCTAGCATACGAGAGCCTGTACCAGCATTTGGCGCCCGCATCTGCCAAGTGCGTCGTCCGTATTTATTCTTAAGGCGTGCATGGACAATTTCGATTTGAGCAGCAGGCGTTGAGCAAGGAATAGTATGTCTTTTGTGTTTACGGCCACAGCCACCGTGGATCCCTGGGTGCGAATCCTCGGGGCGCTTGAGAAGAAGGTCAACCGGCAGTCGTTCGACACCTGGTTGAAACCGACGCGATACAGCCATGTCACCGGCAAGATGCTCTTCGTGCGAGTACCGACGCCGGAGTTTCAGAAGATCGGCGACCGCTACGCGGACCTGATCCAGGAAGCGATTGATCTGCTCGAGTTGGCGCTGGACGACGTCACGTTCGTAACTCCGGAAGATGATCCGACGGCACCGCGAGTGCGGGAAGATGGGGGATTTGCTCCTCTGCCTTCACATGCGCCGAATGCGCCCAAGAGCAACGGTTCGCGCAGCACGACCCCGGCGATCGCACCACAGCAGGCCCGGTTCGACTGGAGCACGGCTGCACAGCTGAATCCGCGTTACACGTTTGACGCATTCGTGATCGGCAACGGCAACCAGTTTGCGCGGGCCGCGGCACAGGCGGTGGCGGAGCGTCCATCGAAGGCGTACAACCCGCTGTTCCTGTATGGCGGTGTGGGTATGGGCAAGACGCATCTCATGCACGCGATTGCGCACGAGATGAAGCAGCGCTTGCCGCAGTCGTCGATCTGCTATGTGTCGAGCGAGAAGTTCACCAACGAGATGATCAACTCGCTGCGCTACGACAAGATGACGAGCTTCCGCGACAAGTTTCGTTCCGTGGACCTGCTGTTGATCGACGACATTCAGTTTCTGGCGCAGAAGGAGCGTACGCAGGAGGAGTTCTTTCACACCTTCAATGCGCTGCACGAGAGCATGAAGCAGATTGTGATTGCTTCCGATCGGCCGCCGAAGGAGTTGGCAGAGATCGAGGATCGTCTGCGCAGCCGTTTTGAGTGGGGATTGATCGCGGACATTCAACCGCCGGATCTTGAAACCAAGGTAGCGATTCTGCAGAAGAAGGCAGAGAGCGAGCACGTGACGCTGCCGATTGACGTGGCGCTGTTTGTGGCGTCGAATGTGCGGACCAATGTGCGCGAGCTGGAAGGCGCCTTGACGCGGCTGATCGCCTGGTGCGGATTGAACGGCATGGAGATTACGCTGCCGACGACGCAGCAGTGCCTGAAGCAGTTCATCGACACGCAGGTCCGCAAGGTGACGATCGAGGCGATTCAGCGGGCGGTAGCAGAAAACTTTGGCATGCGGGTGGCGGAGCTGAAGCAGAAGAACAATTCGCGGCTGGTGGTGGTGCCGCGGCAGATCGCGATGTACCTGGCCAAGCAGATGACCGAAGCTTCCCTGCCGGAGATTGGGCGCCAGTTTGGCGGCAAGCACCATACGACGGTGATGCACTCGATCAGCAAGATCGATGAGCTGAGCCGTTCGGACAAGAACCTGTCGCGCACGCTGCACGAATTGCAGGAGAAGCTGAGCAGCTAGCATACGCGCGGAAGGTAGCTGGAGAACGAATTGCGAGAACGGCCCCTTCGCGGGGGCCGTTTCGTTTGGGGTATGCTCGACGTTGGATGCGGCGACACTGGCTTCTTCCGATGGTGATGGCACTCGCAGCCCTTCCGGCGGCGGCGCGCTCGCGTCCGCAAGACACCGGATTTCTAAACCGCAGGATCGCGATCGGCGGCCAAATCTACAAATATGACGTTTACCTGCCGGAAGACTGGAACGCGCGGCAGAAGTGGCCGGTGATCCTCTTCCTGCACGGTTCTGGGGAACGCGGTACGGACGGGCTCGACCAGACGCAGGTGGGGCTTCCGGCGGCGCTGCGAGCGCATCCAGAGCGATGGCCATTTGTAGTGGTGATGCCGCAGGTGCCGTTCAGCCATCATCACTGGACCGATCCGGACATGATGGAGATGGCGATGGCGACGCTGAACTTGGAGATGAAGGAATTCCGCGGCGATCCGCAGCGTGTGTATCTGACGGGGTTGTCGCTGGGCGGCTACGGGACGTGGGAGTTGGCACGCACGCATGCTGGGCGATTCGCTGCGATTGCGCCGGTGTGCGGCGGGATCTTCTGGTCCTATGCGCCGGATCGCTGGCACGAACCGGGACTCGCGGAAGAATATGCCAAGGCGATTGGCCGCACGCCGGTATGGATGTTTCATGGGCTGGATGATCCGGTGGTCGCTCCCAAGCAGTCGGAGATGATGTTTGAAGCCATCAAGGCAGAGCACGGGGATGTGCGGCTGTGGGAGTATGCGGGCTGGCAGCACAACGTGTGGGAGAAGGCGTACGCCGAGACGGATCTGCCGCGTTGGCTGCTGGCGCATAGCGCGGCGCGTTCGGCTTCTAATCCAGTGTATGCAGAGCGAACGGTGGTGCCGGTGCACCCGGTGCCGGCAACAGTGAACCCGGCGATCTATGACGCGTATGTGGGCGAGTACATGGATGCCGGCGTGACGCAGGTGACGATTCTGCGGCAGGGGGATGGGCTGTTTGCGCGCAACCGGATCGGGCAGACTTCAGAGCTGCTGCCGGAGAATGCGACGACGTATTTCTATCCGCATGGCGGGTCTTCGCGAATTGTTTTCGAAAAGGATGCAGCGGGGCAGGTGCGCGGAGTTTTATTTCGCGACGATCGGCACGAAGAGCGTTGGCAGAAGAAGCGCTGAATTGCGCTGGGCGTGAGGGCGGAAAGCCGGAGCGGGATGGATGTGGGTGACTCTCTCGAGCAGCCTAATCTTCGTAATCGGGGCAGTAGTAATCGTAGGTCTCTGAAGCTTTCACATTGTCTCGCAATTGCTTGATCCGATATTCCACGCCGCGGTTGGGTACTTTGAGTGAGTGCAGGTATGCCTGGTAGAGCTTGATCGCTGACTGTCTTGCCTCTGCTGCGCCATTCGCGTATTTGGCGTCGTCTCGCGCTACGTACCACCAGGTCGCATACGCGTTTGCCATTTCGAGGCGAACCTTGTCGGAAATTTCAGACTGCGGGTATTCCTGAAGGAAAGTTTTCGAGTGGCGGATCACTTCCCAAAACTGGTCGGGACCCTCCTGGCACGCACCCTGGCTCCACCCCAGCCAGGTCATCATGAGAAAGGCCTGACGTCCCCACCTGGAATCGAGGTGCTTGATGGCGAGTTCCTCTAAATCGGCCGGATCTCTCTGGAGGAGCCAGCGTGCTTCGGGTTCGTAGTAGAAGTAGTTCACTCCCAAGGTGCCAAGGATTTTCACTTCGGCCGTCGGAATGGTGCGGGCCTCTCCATCGCCATGCGCAGCAAGGGCACTCGGCACCAACTCGTGGACGCAAAAAGCCCTGGCCGGATAGAGAGCGGAGGTGGAAGGGGTATTCCGCAGTTCCTGCAAAGCGGGAGCCAGACTGCTCTGAATCAAAGCTGGAGTGGGGTTCCGCATCGTCCGAAGAATCTCCCGACCGTGATCGAACCTGGCTTCCTGACAGGCGAGCACTGCTACCGAGCGGTTTGCACGAACCAGGGACGGGCCGTAGATGGCGAAGCCGAGCTGCGAGTATCCGACCAGCACGGCGGCTATCAGCCAATCGACTTTCACTGCTGACCTCGCAGATTCGGCGACCAGGTCGAATCAAATGGCTTCTGCAAGTGGGTGGACGCGGGTAGGTTTCACTCCGGTGACAAGCATAGACCTGGTCACTCTAGCGGGGTACGATCCAAACGAATATTTCGGTGACCACCGTGCTCTGACTGCGGAAGGTTTGGGGCCGAACATTTTGGTCGTACGCCTTCGTCCGACCAGCGATGCGGAGCGGGAAGGGCACGGGTCGAGCGCGGATGAGGAAGAGTAGGAAAAGCAGGATGGTGTTGAAAGAGGGTATGCGTCGGACCCGCATTGGCACTGGAGGAGAACGCAGTTTCCACTTCGCGGTGGGGAAATCCACATAGGGAAAACTGGGCGGTGTGCAGAACGCGGAGAACGGGTGGGGAGAAGCGGGCGGATGTACCGGTGTTCCTGCTTTTGCGATTCTGGCGGACGGGTTTTCTAAAACGGGAACGATGGCAATCCCACGAAGGGTGGGGACTTGGACCAGGTATCCACTTTTCCACGGCGAACGGTTACTACTACTGTCTTTAAAGAGACTAATAGATAAGAAAAAGTACTAGTAGTAGTCGTGGTGGTTGCGGTTGGTTCAAAGCAGGCGATCGCGGTGTCTAACGCCGTGGGAGCGTCCAGCATGTGGAGAGTTGCGGCAGCCTTGGTTCTCGCCGGATGTGGCGTCATTTCACTGAACGCGCAGACGAGTCAGACTCGGGGATGTCTCGCAAGAGAAGAGTACGCTCCCGTGCTCGTCAGCAATCCTGGTTCGAAGGTAACTTTCAGATGTGATCGAGCCTCTCCTCTGGACCTGATTCGATCGGTTGGGCGCCAATCCCGAAGACCGATCGGAGTGGTTCTGGGTAGAGATCCAAGCCGTCTCTCGCGCCCCAGCCACTCGTACGACGTAGAGAATGTCGATGCCAGGGTCGCACTACGGAAGGCGATCGAAGGCACCGGCTACACGCTCAAGGAGGAAAACCATGTTCTGGTGCTAACTGCCGGCGATCTCAGTCCTCGCCAGAAGGATTTGCTTTTCCATCGTTATGCCGACTTTGTTCCGGGGAAGAATCAGACCATGTTCGAACTGGGGTTTTTTCTGAGCATCTCGATGAGACAGGCTGTCGACCCAAAGCCCGGTTATGCAGCGAACATTCTGAGTTCTCTCAACGATGAACGATTCACGTTGGAAGCGACATTCCCGGCGACCACCGAGGGGATAGCGAACAGGATTGTCTCCCTTGGGTCGAAAGGCATGTGGATCTTCCGCGTGGATCCGACTGCCCCGCCGGCGAACTGGACGGACGAGGTCTCTGTCGAGCCTTACCAGCACTACTCGAACCGGCCCATCGTCCAGCGCCGAACGTCGCGCGTGTCCAGGTAGGGGAGCGGGCTCGGTTTTGAGGGGAAGGAAAGCTGGGCGGGTCTTCCACGAGGGGGACTACTTTTCCGCAGAGCATAATTTGTCTTTTGTCACTAGAATGAAGCCGGAACCATTGTGGGGCTTCAGGGCGCAGGGCCCGGGAGTGTACAGTGGAGCAAATTGAATCAGGGGGGCTAAAGCATGCCTGGCGTCGGAGTGGAGCAGGAGAAGCCGCTGGTGCAAAGCACAGCAGCCATGGAGATCAGCGTAAGCAGGCAGAATTTGCTGCGGGAGTTGACGGCCACGCAGAGTGTCGTCGAGCGCAAGACCACCATCCCGATTCTTTCGAACTTTTTGCTGGAGGCGGCGGACGACCGGTTGACAATTACCGCGACCGATCTGGACCAGAGCATCAAGACCTCGTGCGAGGCGAAGGTGAAGAAGCCGGGTTCGTGCACGGTGCCGGCGCGCAAGCTGTACGACTACATCAAACTGCTGCCCGAAGGAGAAATCAGCATCAAGCTGATGGAGAACCATTGGGTGCAGATCCGCTCGGGCCGTTCGAACACCAAGATGGTCGGCATGGCGCGGGCTAATTTTCCCCAAGTGGCAGAATTCCCGGAAAGCGGAGTGACGCGGATCCCGACCGCTTCGTTGAAGGGCATGATCAGCAAGACGATCTTTTCGATCTCGAACGAGGAGTCGCGTTACACGCTGAACGGCGCGCTGCTCATCTTCAAGGCAGAGAGCCTGGCGATGGTGGCGACGGACGGTCATCGGCTCGCACATATTGAGAAGCAAGGCGAGTCGCTGGCCAACATCAGCGGGGAGAAGAAGACGCTGATTCCGCGCAAGGCACTGTCGGAGTTGCAGTCGCTGCTCGCGAATACGGACGAAGAGTTTCTCGACTTCTCTGACGATGAGCACACGTTATTTTTCCGCATCGGTCATCGGGTGTTGACCACGCGGAAGCTGACTGGCCAGTTCCCGAACTACGAAGCGGTGCTGCCGCGGGACAACAACAAATTCGTGATTGTGCGCAGTGAAGAGTTGATGGGTTCGATTCAGCGGGTGGCGCAGTTCGCCGACGAGCGGTCGGGCGCGATCAAGATTCGACTGGAGCAGAACGAGCTGAAGATTTCGTCGTCGTCGACCGATTCGGGCGAGTCGGAAGATACGATTGAGACGCCGTACAGCTTCGATCCGATCGTGGTCGGATTCAACTCGGCGTACCTAATCGATTTTCTGAAGGCCGTGGGCGGGTCAGGTGAAGTGCGGCTCGAGTTTAAGGACGCACAATCGGCTGGGCAGATGCGTCCGGAAGATGCCTCGGACGATTTCAAGTACCGCTACATCATCATGCCCATGCGCATCTGAGGTGCTGCGGTGCTGCGCGCACGGCGAATCGCGCCTTCGGCGCAAGTGCAACTGCAAGAGCAAAGGAAGAGCAAAGGCAACGGCAAAGGAAGAGCAACAGCAAAGGAAAGAGCAACAGCAAAGCAGGAATGCAACTAAGGTCTGCCCTCAGGGTGGGCCTTTTTTGTTGGTGCAGAGAAGGGAAAGGCTGCGGTTTCAGAAATTCGTTGCAACTGCATGTTGAGTCGGTTCAACTCTCTTATCGAGGCTGGCAATTCTAGTCGAGGCCCGGGTTCTGTCACTCCACTTCTGAGGATGTATTCCATGCGAGTGTCCTTCCTTGTTCTAGCTGGGTTGCTGGTGCTCTGCTGTGGCCAGTTTTCGTCACGGCTGGCCTATGCAGCACAGGCTGCTGAGGCTGACCATGGATCTTCCCAGGAGAAGCTGGGGACGGTGAACTTCAGCACGTCGTGCAGCCCGGAGGTGGAGGTCGACTTCAATCGCGCGGTGGCGCTGATGCATTCGTTCCAATTCGCACGGGCGATCGACGGGTTCCATTCGGTGCTGTCGCGGGATCCCGCGTGTTCAATGGCGGACTGGGGAATCGCGCTAAGCAATTGGGGCAATCCGTTCGCGGCCGGCCAGAAATCAGAGCGTCAACTGGAGGAGGGGCGTAAGGCTGTCGAGCAGGCGCGGGCGGCGAAACCGGAGACCGCGCGTGAGAACGCGTATGTAGAAGCTGTCGCTAAGCTCTATACCGATCCCGCGACTGTGGATCACCGGACCCGCGTGCTGGGGTACGAAAGCTCTATGGCGGCGATCCATTCGACGTATCCGGAGGACACAGAAGCGGCTATCTTCTATGCGCTCGCCATGGCCGCAGCCGCTGATCCGGCAGATAAGAGCTACGCGAGACAACGCGAGGCGGGAAAGATTCTGGAGACGCTGTACGTGAAGTATCCAGATCATCCGGGACTCGCGCATTACATCATCCACACGTACGACGCTCCGGCGCTGGCCTCTCGCGCAGAGGGAGCGGCGAAGCACTACAGCGAGATTGCTCCCGCGAGCCCGCACGCGTTGCATATGCCGTCACACATCTTCACGCGGCTGGGGCAGTGGCAGGCTTCGATCGATACGAACATTGCTTCGGCGGCTGCCGCCAAAAAGGCGGGACAGCCGGCGGATGAGTTGCACGCGACCGATTACGAAGTCTACGCGTATCTGCAGACAGCGCAGGATGGGGCCGCGCGCGGCGGAGTCGATGCGGCAGCGGAGATCTTCTCACGCTTCAACCCCGCGGTTGAAGTGGGAGGGGCGGGAGGTCCGGCGGCGGCATATTTCGCGCATGCCGCGATTCCTGCGCGATATGCGCTGGAACGGAGAGCGTGGCAGGAGGCGGGAAAACTCGCGGTCACGAGCAGCCCTTACCCGCAGACTGAGGCGATCACCCAGTTCGCGCGAGGTCTGGGGGCGGCGCACCTGAAAGATGCTGCGGCGGCACACGCTGCGACCGACGTACTGGAACAATGCCGCGCGCGGCTGGACAAAAAGAACGAGAGCTACTGGGCCAACCAGGTTCAGATTCAGAGGCAGGAAGTACTCGCATGGCTGGCGTTTGCGGACGGCCAATCCGCGGATGCGATTGCGAAGATGCGAGAGGCAGCGGCATGGGAGGACAAGACAGAGAAGAGCGCAGTGACCCCGGGGCCGCTGCTGCCTGCGCATGAACAGATGGGGGACATGCTGCTGCAAGTGGGGCGAGCGGGCGATGCGCTGAAAGAGTACGAAGCGACGCTGACGAAAGAGCCGAACCGATTCTGGGCGTTGTATGGCGCGGCGAAGGCGGCGAAGCGGTCGGGCGACGGCGAAAGGCAGAAAAGGTATCTACAGCAGTTACTCAATGTGACGGAGCGCGCGGATCGGCCGGGACGAAGCGAATTGGCGGAGGCGCGGAGTGAGGTGGCCCGTAAGTAAGAGGGTTGCGGGGTGAACGCGCCTAACGGGTGGCTGGAGTTTGAGGATGTTCAGCCGGCGGCCGAGCGCCGGAACATACGTCGGATGATTTGAGATATCGGTCCATCCTTATGGCTACGAGCGTGTGGCTGCTCTCCGCTTACGGAGCGCGCTACGAAGTTCTGGTAAGAGCCGAGCGCCAGGAATTCTGTGCGCGTGTGGATAGGAGGCACTAGACTAGCGTGCATGAATAGACCAACGCTCAATCGGGTGTTTGCGGCGGGTCTCCTTTCGCCGGTAGCGGCTGTCTTGCTGTACCAGCTGGTCTATTCGTTGATGACTTCGTTGAGCCGTGATCTCCAGAGGGATTGGGCTTTCCGGCTCGCGATGGCGGCGGCCGCAATGACACTGCCTAGCCTGTTGACATTCGTCCTGGCCGTTATGCAAGCCCGGCAGAAGAAGCTGACGAAACTGTCCGCGGTCGGCTTGATCCTGGCAATCCTGACGCTGGGCATGGTGGCTATACCTGCGCATGACGGCCTGCTCCGTTCGAGGCAGGAGAGGAACATGGCGCTGCACGACGTCGCCGCGCCTTCGTTCGAGACCACGGATCTTGCTGGAAAGGTCCAACGGCTTAGCGATCAAAAAGGTAAGGTCGTTCTGATCAATCTTTGGGCGACCTGGTGCGGACCTTGCCGAATCGAGATGCCGAAGCTCGATCGCCTCTACAAAGAACGCAGCGCACGCGGGCTGGTGGTTTTTGGCTTGTCTGCGGAGAATGCCCAGACGCAGCAAAATTTCGTTACCAGGTATCCGGTGAGCTATCCGTTGCTGACGATGGCCCCGGGAGTTCCGAGTTTCTATCGTGATATCGCGCGTTACCCAACGTTGTTCCTGGTCGATCGCAGTGGCCAGTTGCAGCCATTGCCGGAGTCGGGAGGCTCGTTCCCGGAGGTTGAGGCCGCAGTGGACAAGCTTCTAGAAAGTCCGCCGCAGTAGCGCCGCCCGGGTGTTCCGCGCACTGCGGATCGGTGCTGCGCGCACTGCGGATCGCGCCTACGGCGCAAGGCAAAAAACATAGCCGGGCTTCCAAAATTTATATTGACTCTCCTGTGACTGGAGGCTTGATAACCACTGCATGCTCAAGATCGGCGACTTCTCTTCTCTCTCGCAAATCTCGGTTAAGACGCTGCGCTACTACGACGAGATGGGTTTGTTCAGCCCGGATCATGTGGATGGACAGTCGGGTTACCGCTACTACTCGGTGACGCAACTGCCGCGGCTGCATCGGATTCTCGCGTTGAAGGACCTGGGCTTTTCTCTGGAACAGATTGCGCAGTTGGTGGAGCGGGGCGTGACTGTGGAGCAACTTCGCGGCATGTTTCTGCTGCGGCAGGCGGAGCAGCAGGGGAGGGTGGAGGAGGAGCAGTCCCGGTTGATGAGACTGCGCGCACGTTTGAGCCTGATTGATAAGGAGGACAGCATGAACAGCGACGTTGTCGTGAAGGACGTACCTTCGCAGTGGATCGTTTCGGTTCGGGCGGTGGTCGCCAACTATCCAGCGGTGGGTCAACTGTACGGACAGGTGCAGCAGGAGATGAACGGGTGTGCGGGATTGCCGGTGGCACTCTGGCACGATGCGGAGTTCAAAGAGCACGACGTGGATGCCGAGGCGGGATTCTATGTGAAGCAGCCGCCAGCGGCGAAGGGCAAGGTGCTGGTGCACGAGTTGCCGGCGGTGAAGGTGGCAAGCGCCATTCACAACGGCGCCTACAATCGGCTGACGCAGGCGTATGACGACTTGCTGCGCTGGGTGGGAACGAACGGGTACCAGGTGGCGGGTCCGATTCGAGAGCTGTACCTGAAGTGTTCGCAACCGGTGCGGCAGGATGACGAGTCGTATGTGACGGAGATCCAGGTGCCGGTCAAGCCCGCGTAAGCCGGGCGCGGACTCTTTTCGTCGATTAAGTCTCGTCGAGGACTGGGTGCCCCACTCTTCACGCTCTTGTGAAAGTGGGGCACCCTCCATTCGTTGGAGTGAACAAGGTGGGCTACCGCCAGGTGATCAAGGCACAACTCAAAGCCGAGTAGGACAATTCATCTTGGCCAAATCAATCGAATGCTATACTTCGGATCACTCTCGTGAGGTCTTCATGGGGCGGCGGTCCTTTCTTCGGCAGTTAGTGGCCGTAGCTTTCCCTGGAGTTGCGTCTTCGTTCGGCCGGAGACTGCGCATAGATCACTGAACATCATGATGAAGAGCGCGTGGGGATCGGATGATCCGGCCAAGGCGGCGTTTCCTTTTCTTGACGGCCTCGCGCTGCCAGATGCGGGACATACAGTGCAGATCTTTCTGTTGGGCGAAGCGGTTTCAACGATGCGTTCGTCAGTAGCATTCGCGGTGATGCCTGTGCGCCGGCCACCTCTAGGCGAGGTCATGAAAAAGAAAGTAGCGGACCACAAGGTTCAGATTTACGCCTGTGGCGCCTGCTCTCGGGCGCGCGGAGTGTTCTGCAGGCGGATCCGGATCCGTGGGGAGCGAAGGTCGGCGCCCGCCTATCTTTGCATCGCTGGTGGAGTGGCCGATCGCGTCATAACGGAGTAACTCAGTCGTTGCCTTGGACGATTCAGGATGTGGTAAACACGTGTGGCGGCGGAGGTTGGTCGATACGAGTGCGGGTCTAGCGGTCTGAAGTGGAACCCACGCTTCGCAAAACACACGAAGAGTAGGCCGTCCCGGTTTGTTTGAGATGAAGAAGTGGGACGAGACAGGTGGGATACCTGCCGCTACGAATTCCTACGCTCCGGTCTTTTGGTGGCTGAGATTCCTGTCGCACGCTCAAGAGGCTGCTTCAGATGAAAAATAAATTGGAGAGCCTCATCAACCACTTCGTCCTGAGGAGCACCGGCTTTGAGCGGAATCGGGATGAGCCATGCTTCATAATCAGCAGCGAACCGATGCTCTTTAAGAAAGCCCTTACCTTTCACTTCCTTCAGTTGTCGCCGAATTCCTTCGGCGCTTGGGGTGCCCGGGGTAAATTCGATCCAAAGCGGGCTTTCTCCAAGATCTTCCCATGCCCACGGGAAAATCCTATCCATATATCAGTTCCACAAAGTTGGAGGTTTTGTCCGAAATGCAGCGATGAGTCAAACTTGGCCTGCAACGTATTGTTGTGAGCCTTCGTCTGCACAATGTTTTTTTCAACACATCTCCTGATTAGTTCTCGTGTAATCCAAATCAAGGGTCGGAGGAGAGTTGGGGTTCCAGCATTACCTTGAATCTGCTGAGCTTCAAGTGGTTCGAATGTCTCCTTTTGGGCCACTTCGCAGAATCTCCTTAGTTGATCGATGTCTGAGACAAGTCTCTGCCGCGCTTTTTCTAGGGAATGCTTCGGAAGGATTTGGTCCAGTAGGGACAATGTTTCTTCCCAGGATGTCACTTCCAAGAGTCTTTTACGAACCAAGGCCTTGGTTTGCCCCAAGGTATCCGGCCAGACAACTTCCTTGCCGAAGGCTGAACGCGACAACTTTAGGAGTTTTTTGAAGGCTACCCTTCTCCGATCCTCCGGAACGACAAATAGGACGAGACCGCCTTCTTCAATTTCGTTTAGGTAACTAGTTGGTTGATGATTAGTGAATCCTGCTTGAAATTTGCTCTCAACGAGTGCGCGGGTGACTCCGTATTCGTTCTTGATCTGAATGTCAGGAATGCAACGACTCTCCTGGCCTCTGTTTTGGACCCGCACTTGATAGGTTTCGGATTCAGGTAAGACTAGCCCGTAGTGCGCAAACAATTCTTGGAATGCTGGTCTATGTGATTCAAGGATGTGCGCGAGGAGCTCTGTCGCGAGATTCTCTCTTCCGATTCCATGGGATTGTGCGATGTATGCGATCAAACCATCCATTTCGTCCGAGCCATTTTCATTGTTTGGTTTTTGAACAGGAATATCTTCCGACTTTTCCTCTCTGCATATGCGAAAAGCGGTCGGTCTTCCCTGTTGCTGAGCGTTGCCCAGGTCAGCTGGCGTTGACCGTGGTGGGGCGCCCGGCTTCGGCGCCAACGGGCATGCGGGCGGCTAGGCCGGTGGCGTGGAGGGTAGCGCCAACCATGGCTTCGAAGCCCATGCAGGAGTTGATCATCATCTGGTAGAGGCGGCGGTCGGTCCACTCCATCTGATAGAAGCGGCGCACGTAGGCGGCACGGCGAGTGTCCGTTTCGATCAGTTCCTGCTCGGCATCTTTGGCGTGTTCGGGAAAGTGTTTTTCGAGCCACTGGACTTTCCGCTTGCGCGAGGCATAGACGAAGATGTGGAAGGCTCCCGGAAGGGTGGAGAGCACGCAGGCAGCGCCGCGGCCGACGACAACGCAGTTACCGGATTCAGCCTGCTTGCGCAGGTAATCGCGGACGAAGGAGACCATGCGTTCGCTGTCGAAGACATTGGTTTCAGGGACGGCGGGCATGCGTTCGATGCTGCCATGCCAGAAAGATTTGCCGAAGCGGTAGTACCAGGGATCGAGGCGTTCATCGCACTGTTCGGCGAGGGACCGGGTGACGCCGGCTTTCTTGGCGATCTCTTCAATCAAGCAGTGGTCGATGAGCTTCCAACCGAGGCGATTGGCGAGGTGATAGGCGAACTCGGCACCCTGGCTGCCGTATTCCCGTTCGACTGTAATGACGCGAACCATGGCTTGCTTCTCCCGGTCACTGTCGTCAGACAATGCCGATTCGGGCCGATGCTAGCACCGTTAAGGCGGTAAATCCAGAGCCGAACGGGCTGGATGTTTACAGCTTCAACTCGACAATGGTGGCGCCGGCGCCGCCTTCGTTCTGCTCGGCCTCGGCGACGGTCGCGACCTGCGGCTGGTGTTCAAGCCAGGCCCGCAGGGCACGCCGGAGTACGCCCATGCCGGTGCCGTGTATGATGCGGATCCGCGGCAGGCCGGCGAGAAAAGCGCGGTCGAGGAATTTCTGAACCTCGTCAGTGGCTTCGTCGACGGTGCGGCCAATGACCTTCAATTCCCAGCTCATGTTCTCGTCGGGATTGGCGACGGAGACGGAGACGCCGCGACCGCGAGCCGCCTGAAGAGGCGTAAGGGCAGGAGCGGGCGAGCTGCGGATGACCTCGGCGATGTCGTCGCGGGGAATGCGCATCTTCATTGGGCCGATGGCGACTTCAAAAGTGTTCTCGTCGACCTGGCGCTGGACGATCGCGGTCTTTCCCAGCGATTTGAGTTTGACCGAATCTCCGGCGACCACATGGCGGACGATGTGCGGCTGGGAGTGGGCATCGCCGCGATCGGCGCCGGTGTGGTTGGCGACCACGGAGGAGTTGAACTGTTCGCTGAACTCGCGGCGCAGGCGGGCGATACGGCGTTCGGCTTCTTTGGAGAGCTTCTGCTGGGCGGCGCGGTCGTCGATGACGCGGACGGTTTCGCGGGCCTGGTATTCAAAATCTTTGATCAGGGATTGCAGCTTCTGCTCCATCTCGCGGACCTTGGTGCGCCACTCTTTCATGCCTTCAGTTTCGAGGCGGTTTTTCTCGCGAGCCACTTCGGATTCGCGTTCGCGGAGGGTGGCGCGTTCGGCGGCGACGGCTTCAAGTTGGGAGTGGAGTTCGTCAAGGAAGCGCGCGATGTCAAGGGTCTGGGTGTTGAGGTGGTCGCGGGCGGACTGGATGATTTCGGGATTCAACCCGATGCGGGAGGCGATGTTGATGCCAGCGGAGGCACCGGGAACGCCGAGTCGCAGCGCGTAGGTGGGGGCAAGGGTGCGTTCGTCAAAGCCGACGGCGGCATTGAGCACGCCGGGAGTGTTGACGCCGTAGACCTTGAGCGACGTGTGGTGGGTGGAGATGAGGGTCCAGGCGCGGCGGTCGAGGAAATGTTCGGCAATGGCAACGGCGAGGGCGGCGCCTTCTTCGGGGTCGGTGGCGGAGCCGAGTTCGTCGAGGAGCACGAGCGTTGTCGAGCCGGCGAGGTGGGAGATGCGGTCGAGGTTCACGATGTGGGCGGAGAAGGTGGAGAGGTTCTGCTCGATGGACTGGGAGTCACCGATGTCCGCCAGCATGCTGGTGAAGAGCGGAAAGGTGGCCTGCTCCGCGGGCACGGGGATGCCGGACTGGGCCAGGATGGACAGCAGTCCGGTGGTCTTAAGGCCAACGGTCTTGCCGCCGGTGTTAGGGCCGCTGATGATGAGCTGTCGATCGCTCGAGGTGAGCTGAAGGCTGATGGGCACGATGGCTCCGCCCTGGTGACGCAGCCGCTTCTCGAGCAAAGGGTGGCGGGCCTGGGTGAGCACCAGTTCGGGTAGTTCGTTGTCGGAGAAGCGCGGGCGGATGCACTGGAATTCTTCCGCGAAGCGGCCGCGGATGACCAGCGATTCCACTTCGGCGAGGACCTGAGCACCGGCGGCGATGGTGGTGGACTGCGCGCCGATCTGGCGGGTCATGGCGAGGAAGATGCGGTGGATTTCAGCTTGTTCTTCCTCGAGCATGCGGACGAGTTCGTTGTTCTGCTCGATGGTTTCGAGGGGCTCGACGTAGACGGTCTGGCCGCTGGAGCTGGCGCCGTGAACGACGCCGGGTACGCGCCGCTTTTGTTCGGCCTTGATGGGGATCACGAAGCGTTCGCCGCGGATGGTGATGAGCTCGTCCTGGGTGCTGCCTCCCTCGGCGAGCCGGCGCAGCATGTGGCGAAGGCTCTCTTCAATGTGGCGCTGCTGGCGCTCGATCTCGCGGCGGATGCGGCGCAGCTCCGGAGAGGCATCGTCGGCGAGTGTGCCGTCGGGGAGAAATCGGGTCCTCAGCGTCTGGGCCAGGGCCGGGAGGGTGGAGGCCATGAGCGATGCGGTGAGGGAGACGAGTTCGTCGATGCGGCCGTTGATGGCGTCGGGAGGCGTGCGAATGAGCTCGATCCAGCCGGTGATGTCGTCCATGAGACGCAGCAGGTCGCGAATCTCTTCGGACTCAAGGGCCGCGCCTTCGATACGGGACCTGGCCAGCATCTGGGTGGGATCGAAGAGTGAGCCGAGGGAGACGGAGACGCCTTGGCGGAGCAGGAGGCGCATTTCGGCGACCAGGTTGTGCTGGCGTTCGAGCCAGGAGAGATCGGTGGACGGATTGAGGGCCAGAACCCAGGCGCGGCCGATGGGGGACAGAGAATAGCCGGCGAGCAGATCGAGGAAGCGGTCCCACTCGAGGGAGCTTCGACTACAATCGGCGACCAAGGACGGAATGGGGTCTAAGAGCGGCACAATTCGATGGTAACGCGGCGAAGGCAGGGTGGGCCGAGGGTGGGTTTCAGCGGACTGGAAGCTGCGCGGGTGGGCAGGGCGTGGGTCGATCTCTCACGAAGTTAACTTTCGACAGAAGAGGCCGTCGTGAAACGTGAACGGATGTTGCAAATCTTCTTGAGTGTGCTGGGAGTTCTGTTTATCGCACTGCTCTACCCGCTCTTTGCTGATCTATGGCACGCGAATTGGCTGGTGAAGATGCATAACGAAACCGAGCCGATGTTTCTCAGTTTCTTCATCGTACTCGGCCCCTTTCTGCTGCTTGCTGCCAGAAACCCATCGGCGCATCGGTCGCTGATTGCCTTTACGGCCTGGTGGAACCTGGGGCATGGCGCCGTAATGGCCATCGAGACTGTGCAAGCCTGGAATCGCGGAGTTCATCGGAACTTTGCGGACGTTGTAATCGTCGGTTCCATAGGCTTGATTTTGCTGGCGCTCTCACCCTCGCCGCGTAACCAAAGTACGGCCGTTTCGCATGGACTTGGATGATGAGGGCAGAAAACACAGGCGCCATTCGAAACGGCTGAGAACGGGAGCGACCGGTTGCATCTTCTCTAAATCTTCTGAGTTGAGTTTCGTAACGACGTCGCACATGGGCCGGCTGTGTAGTGACGGGATGGAACCGCGTGATGGCAAACGGCGTAGATTCTGGTAGCAGGTTGTGGAACTTCAACAAAAGAGAAACCCGAACCCCGAGGAGGACACATGTATTGCAGTGGATGCGGACAGCAGGTCGACCCGAATGTGCAGATGTGCCCTCAATGCGGCAGGCCGGTAGCAGTAGCAGCGGTAGCGGCAGGACCCGTGCCGCAGGGAATGCCAGGGCAGCCGGTGTACGCACCGCGGCCCTATGACCGGGTGCGTCGGCACCTGCAAACGGTGGGTATTCTCTGGGTGGTGTTTGCTATCTGGAGCACACTGCAGTGGTTGCTGGCGGCGAGCTTCCTCGCGGGTATGTTCGGCCACCGCTGGGGTGGCGGCAATGGGCCATTCGGGGACAACTTTCCTTTCGGACATATGGCCTGGTTTGTGCCGTTCATTACCGCGATCGTGCTGGTGAGGGCAGCACTCTCACTGGTGACCGGTCTGGCGCTGTTGCGACGGGCTCCGTGGGGAAGAACGCTGGCGCTAGTGACCGCTTTCCTGACGCTGATCAAGCCGATCACCGGCACAATTCTCGCGATCTACACGCTTTGGGCGCTCCTGCCGGCGTATTCGGGGGCGGAGTATGAGCAGATCAGCGCGGCTTCCGAGATCGGCCTGCCGAGGTAAGACGGATGCTAGCGGGTCATTTCGCCGCGGAGGCAGGGTTCCAGGTTGATTTGGGCTGTGCTCTAGAATGAAGCGATGGATTACCCCATCACTCGCTTGCGGCGATTGCGACGTTCTGAACCCATGCGTTCCCTGGTGCGCGAGACGCATCTGCAGCCGGGCGCGCTCATCTACCCGATGTTTCTCTGCCCGGGCGAAGGTGTGCGGCGGGAGATCAGTTCCATGCCTGGGGTGTTCAACCTGTCGGTAGACGAAGCTGCGAAAGAGGCAGAGACGGCGGCCAAGCTGGGAGTGGGCGGGCTGCTGCTGTTTGGCCTGCCGGAAACGAAGGATGAGGAAGCAACCGGAGCCTGGGCCGAGGACGGGATTGTGCAGCAGGCGCTGCGGGCCTTCAAGGGCAACCGGGCGCTGGACAGCCTGCTGATGATCGCGGATGTCTGCCTGTGCGAGTACACCTCGCATGGTCACTGCGGAGTGGTGAAGCGGACGGGCGATTCCTACGAGATTGAAAATGACTCCACCGTCGATATCCTGGCGCGAACCGCGGTGTCACTGGCGCAGGCGGGCGCGGACATCGTAGCGCCGTCAGACATGATGGATGGCAGGGTAGCGGGGATTCGAGACGAATTGGATGTGGCGGGACTGGAGCACACGCCGATTTTGTCGTATGCGTCGAAGTTCGCGTCGGCGTTTTATGGTCCGTTTCGCGAGGCGGCCGACTCGGCGCCGCAATTCGGCGATCGGCGCAGCTACCAGATGGACGGAGCCAACTTGCGCGAGGCGATGCGCGAGATCGAGTTGGACCTGGCGGAGGGCGCGGACATGATCCTGATGAAGCCGGCGATGCCGTATCTGGACGTGATCCACGCGGCGAGAGAGCGCTTCGATGTGCCGCTGGGGGCGTACCAGGTTTCGGGAGAGTATTCGATGCTGCAGGCCGCCTTCACGAAGGGATGGCTGGAGCCGAAGCGCGCAATGCTGGAATCGCTGATCTCGATACGGCGAGCCGGGGCTGGGTTTATCGTGACCTACTTCGCGAAGGAAGCGGCGCAGGCGCTGGCGTAGCGGCCGGTTTGCATCTCTCTTCCGTTTTGCGTGTCCGTACCGTGTTCGCCTCACCGTACCGGTTTGCATCCTTGAAGCCATAAAGAACATCTTGCAAGGGGCATGCCCCCGACTCATCCGGACGCCGCGCGTTGCTCGCGTAGAATGGAATGTTTGGGTGAGGGCGGTCAGGGCACCCGAAACCAGCCCGAATCACATCAGGCATTTCTCGAACGGAGCTTTCCTTGGCAGAAACGATTTACGACGTAGCAATCATCGGCGGCGGGCCGGCTGGGTACACTGCGGCCATTCGCGCCGGACAATATGGTTTGAAGGTCGCGCTGATCGAGGTGACCGAGAAACTCGGCGGAACCTGCCTGCACTGGGGGTGCATTCCGACCAAGTCGCTGCTCTTCAACGCCGAGATCTGGGATCACCTGAAGCATGCCAAGGAGTACGGCATCGAGGGCGTTGGCGACGGGGTCAAGGTGAACTGGGGGACCGTGCTGCAGCGGAAGAACGCCATTATCACCAAACATGTGAAGGGCCTCGACTTCCTGATGCGGAAGAACAAGGTGACCGTCGTTCAGGGATACGGACGGCTGACTGGTCCGGCTAAAGACGGCATTCATACGGTCGAGGTCTCCGCAGGGGGCGACGGCGGGAGCAAGGGCAAGGCGTCCACCGTGAAGGCGAAGAACGTGCTGCTGGCGACGGGCTCCGACGCCAAGATGCTGCCCGGGCTGACGGTGGATCCGCGCGTGTTGACCAACATCGAAATTCTCGGGATTGACCAGATTCCCAAGTCGCTGATCGTGATTGGCGCGGGCGCAGTGGGCGTGGAGTTCGGCAGCATTTTTAACAGCTTTGGCACGGAGATCACGATTGTCGAGTACCTGACGCGGCTGGTGCCGAACGAAGACGACGACGTCAGCAAGGAGCTCGCCAGAAGTTTCCGGAAGCGCGGAATCGACATCAACGTTGGCGCCAAGGTGGAGAAGGTGGAGCTGAGCGAGGGCGGCGTGAAAGTCACGTTTACTGCGTCGGATGGGAAGACGGTGGTCAAGGAGGCGGAGAAGGTGCTGGTGGCGGTAGGGCGTTCGCCGCGGACCCAGGACATCGGCCTCGAGAAGACCAAGATCAAGCCGGAGCGCGGATTCATCAAGACGGACCAGTGGCAGCAGACCGACGAGCCGGGCGTTTTCGCGATTGGCGATATCGTCGCCGGGTTGCCGCAGCTGGCGCACGTGGGCGCGATGGCGGGCATGGTGGTGGCGGCGAAGATTGCCGGGAAGTATGCGCGGCCGATCAAGCGCAACCGGATTCCGGGCTGCACCTATACCGAGCCGCAGATTGGCAGCGTGGGCTTGACCGAGGCGCAGGCGAAGGAGCAGGGCCACCAGATCAAGATCGGCAAGTTTCCATTCACGGCTAATTCGAAGGCTTCGATCGTGGGATCGCACGACGGGTTTATCAAGATCGTCGCGGATGCGAAGCTGGGCGAGATACTCGGTGTGCACATCATTGGACCGCAAGCGACGGAGCTGATTGCCGAAGCAGTGACATCGATGGAACTCGAAGCCACGGTGGAAGAGATGATGTTCACAATTCACGCTCACCCGACGCTCGCGGAAGCCATGCTGGACGGTTTCGGCAGCGTGGAAGGCATGGCGATCAACGCCTAATCTTTCAGCCGCGGGGCAGGCCACGCGCTTGCCTCGCGCTCTCGTTTTGAATCCACGCAGCGGCGGACCGTATGCTGTCACTTCTTCAACTCGGCCGCATCGATTATGGTACGGCGCTCGAACTGCAGCGAACGCTGGTCGAGTTGCGGCACCAGGAGCGCATCGGAAATGTGCTGCTGCTGCTGGAACACCCACCAGTACTCACACTGGGCCGGAATGCATCGCGCAGCAACATCGTGGCGAGCGATGCGTTGCTCGCCGGTCGCGGAGTACAGGTGCACGAGATCAATCGCGGCGGAGATGTGACGTATCACGGGCCGGGGCAGTTGGTTGGATACCCGATTCTTGACCTGCGAAGTTTTTCTCCGCGCCTCGGGGCGGTGGACTATGTACGGCTGCTGGAAGAGGTTCTCATCAGAACCTGCGCCGGATACGGCATAGCGGCTCAGCGCATCGCGGGACGCACGGGCGTGTGGACGGTGGCGGGCGGCAGTATTCCTGAAAAGAAGATTGCGGCGATCGGGGTCCACATCTCAAGGGGGATTACTTCGCACGGTTTCGCGTTGAATGTGTCGACCGATCTTCGCGACTTTGAGCTGATTGTTCCCTGCGGCATCACGGACCGGAGCGTGACCAGCCTGGAACTGGAATCGGCTGCTTCGCCGAACCTGGAACAGGTGGCGAATGCGGTGGCGCGGCAGTTCGGCTATGTGTTCGATGAACAGATACTGGGGCTTGAGTCGCTGCAGGATCTGTTGGAGCACGAACAGACGGGACGGGATTCAGTGAAGGATTCGGGATCGAATCCAGAGTTGGCAGCGGGGCAGGCGATACCTGCAGAAGACACTCCGCTGCGCATCCCAAAGGAGCTGAAACAGCTTCGAAGGGAAGAGGACTCCTTGTGGGTGTGACGAAGAGGAGCCTGGAGTCAGCGTGCCGGGCCAAATCACGGTGCCTGCACAACGTTTTATAATCCGGCTTGTGCACGGATGTTTTGAGGGAAAGGGAACAAATGCCGACCGATGTAATCATGCCCCAGATGGGCGAGTCGATTTTTGAAGGCACCATCACCAAGTGGCTGAAGAAGCCTGGGGATGCGATCCAGCGCGACGAGCCGCTGTTTGAGATATCGACAGACAAGGTGGATGCGGAGATTCCTTCACCGGTGGGCGGCGTGTTGAGCGAGATCAAGGTCGCCGAAGGGGCGACGGTTCAGATCAACACGGTGGTGGCTGTTGTTTCGGAAGATGGAGCGGGAGGCGGGGCCGCGTCCAGCGCACCGAAGGCAGAGACGCCTGCACCTGCACCTCAGGCGGATGGCGCGGCTGCGGCGGCGGATTCGAAGGCCGAACCTGCGCAAGCCGTAGCCCCGACGACTGCTGCTCCGACGCCCGATGCTCCGGCACCCGCTGCTCCGGCATCGGATGAGCCCGGGGTTGAGGTGATCATGCCGCAGATGGGCGAGTCCATCTTTGAGGGCACGATTACTAAGTGGCTGAAGCAGATTGGCGACACAGTCCAGCGCGACGAGCCGCTCTTCGAGATTTCGACGGACAAGGTGGACGCCGAGATTCCATCGCCGGCTGCGGGCGTGCTGAGCGAGATCAAGGTACAGGCTGGCGCAACGGTACAGATCAGTACCGTAGTTGCGGTGATCGGCGGCTCAGCGGCAGGGCAGGGCTCGGCTGCTCCTGCAGCGACAGCAACGAAGGCAGAAGCGCCGAAGTCTGCCGCAGCGGCACCGGTTGAGGCTGCGAGTGCGGAGGCGTCGCAAGGAGAAAACCTGCGGTCTTCGCCGCTGGTACGGCGCATGGCGAAAGAAAGCAACCTTGACCTGAGCCAGGTGCCGGGCACCGGGTCCGCGGGACGGATTACGAAGGAAGACGTTGTGCAGTTCCTGGCGCAACAGAAGGAAGGCAAGCCGGCTGCACCTGCTGCGGTTGCGGCACCGGCTCCGGCTCAGGCCGCGTCTGCGGCGCCAGTAGTGGCTTCCGTGCCTGCCCCAGCTGCTGCCAAACCGGCCGCAGCGGCATCCGGGCCTGCACCCGGCGACCTGGTTCCGATGTCGCGCATGCGGTCGATCATCGCGCAGCGCATGGTCGAGTCGAAGCGGACCAGCCCGCATGTCCACACGGTATTCAAGATCGATCTGAGCAAAATTGTGCGGCTGCGTGAAAAGGAGAAAGCGAAGTACGAGCAGCGGAACGGTGTCAAGCTGACCTACATGCCGTTCATCACGCGCGCGGTGGTGGCCACGTTGCGCAAGATGCCGATCGTGAATGCGTCGATGGAGGGGGATGCAATTCGCTATCACCAGAACGTGAACATCGGAATCGCCGTGGCCCTCGATTGGGGCTTGATTGTTCCGGTGATCAAGCAGGCCGAAGAGAAGAGCTTCCTGGGAGTGGCGCGGGCGATTGTGGATTTGGCGGAACGCGCGCGATCGAAGAAGCTCAAGCCGGATGAAGTTGGATCTGGCACCTTCACGATTACGAATCCGGGAATCTTCGGCGAGCAATTTGGAACGCCGATCATCAATCAACCGGAGAGCGCCATTCTGGGCGTGGGCGGCTTGTTCAAAGAGCCGACCGTGGTCACGGATGCGAATGGAAATGATGCATTGGCGATTCGAAGCATTATCCGGCTCACGCTGGGATTCGATCACCGGATCGTCGACGGAGCGGACGCAGGGAAGTTCATGGCAGAGGTGAAGAAATACCTGGAGAATTGGAACGAAGATATCGGCTGATCGCAGGATGGAGCTGGAGAGAAAGGGCGGGCGCCATGCCTGCCCTTTTTCATTGAGCCGCAGATAGATTCGTCACAGGTACTGTTGCGCTTCAAGCACCCGCTTGACGGCTTCTTGCGGAGTGGCACCGACTGCGGATAAATGACCCATCTTCCGGCCCGCGCGCGGCGTATGTTTTTCATACAAGTGCAGGGCGACGCCGGGAACTCTCAAAGCCATGTCAAAGCGAGGCTCGTGATCGAGCCAGAGATCGCCCAGCAGGTTTGCAATCGCTGCCGGACGCAGAATGTCGACGTCGCCAAGAGGCAGGTCGCAGATCGCTCGGACCACCTGTTCAAACTGGCTGGTGACGCAGGCCCGTTCGCTGGCATGGTAGCTGTTATGCGGTCGCGGAGCCAGCTCATTGACCAGCAGATCTCCTCCGACCACAAACATCTCAACCGCCAGCAAACCTTCGAGCTCAAGCTGAGCGGTGAGGTCGGCGGCGAGCTGTTGTGCGCGCGTCTCCAACTCCGGCGGAATCGAGGAGGGAATGACACTCCACGCGAGGATCTGATTTTCGTGGTGATTCCATGCGGAAGGAAAGCTGCGAAGCTGGCCGCTGGGCGATCGGGCCACCATGACGGAAATTTCGCGTTCCAGAGTAAGCGCCTTTTCGGCCACGCAGGGCTGCTGCCCAAGTTCTCTCCATGCGGAGCGGACCACTTCTTCAAGGGGGAGAGAAGAAGGCTCGAAGCCTATCTTCACCTGGCCTCGGCCATCGTAACCGCCACGGGCACTTTTTACGAAGCAGCGGCCGCCGAGCGCATGAACAGCGGAAAGCAGATCCGGTTCCGACTCAATAGCTCTGTAGGCGCCTACCGGGAAACCGTGGTCACGAAGCCAATTCTTCTGGAGAATGCGGTCCTGAATGATTCGAAGCAAGGCTGCTCCGGGGCGGACCGGCGCGTACTTCGCGGCCGTCTCCAGGCAAGAGAGCGAAATCTGCTCGATCTCGAGGGTCACGACATCGCTGCCGCGCGCAAGGTTCATCGCAGCACGCTGGTCGTCCCACGATCCCTCGAAACACGCGTCTACGACAAATCGCGCTGGACACGACGGGCTGGGATCCATGACTTGGATGCGATAGCCAAGCGTGCGTGCCGCCATGGCTGTCATGCGACCTAGCTGTCCGCCGCCGAGAATACCGATAGTAGAACCGGGAAGGATGGCGCTCATCGCGGAAGTTCCTCGTTCATAACTTCCCGCGTGCGGGCCTCGCGCCATGTGCCCAATCGCGTGCGCAAGGACGTGTCGGCCGCTGCGAGCATCTCTGCCGCGAAAATTGCTGCGTTGGCAGCACCCGCCTTTCCGATCGCAAACGTTGCCACGGGAACGCCCTTGGGCATCTGTACGATCGAGAGCAGCGAGTCCATACCGTTCAAAGGGGTGGCAGGCACAGGGACGCCGAGCACCGGAACGAAGGTTTTCGATGCCAGCATCCCGGGCAGATGCGCAGCGCCTCCTGCTCCGGCGATGATCGCCCGTAGCCCGCGCGCCTCCGCTTCTTCCGCATAGGTGAAAAGCCAATCGGGGGTTCGATGCGCGGAGACAACGCGCACCTCGTGGGGAATTTCGAATTCCAGCAACAGGTCGGTGGCAGCCTTCAATACTTCGTAATCGCTCTTGCTGCCCATCACGACGCCAATCAGCGGCACTTGCTCCATGCCCTGATTATACGGCTGGCGCTCAACTGCTTTTGGAGGCAGGAGCGCCAGCCGGTTCGATTTGCACGCACTTATAGACGGGCGCCGAGCGAGCGCAGGGCGGACGCAATCTTGCGCTCCGCAGTTATCGCCACACCGGCGAGTCTCTTCTGTATCGACCCTCTATACTTCACCGCCAGGCCCGTCGCCAGGCTGCCTGAAACAAACCCTAATCCGAATTCCATTGCATCTCCTAACTTTGGCTTGCACTCTGTTGCGTCTTACGTTCCATTAAGCTGGCTCCTCGATTGATGGCATAGAGCGGGCCACACACCATCGTGGTGTAGGTCGCGACCAAGCCGAGGTCGGGGAGCTTTTTATCGTGCATCACCAGGCAGGTGACCCAGCCTAGCGACGCGAAAATCACCAGCACCATGCAGACCCTCGCGCTTGAAACTGTGCCGTCGGCCTCTGACAACATCGAGCGCAGAAATGGGCGTTTCCAATTCTCCATGTCCATCTCCTAACGATGCCAAATCGCGTAACCAGCAGCGCTGGCACCCGCTCCGATCGCAAACCATTTTGCGGCCTGGACCGTCCTATGCCACCGCGATCCGCCCTTCGCCGCGGTCTTCCATTCCTGCTTTTCAGATTCGGTAGCGGCAAGTTGCCTGCCCACATTCGCAATCTCTGCTTCACACGAGGAGAAGCGCAGATGATCTTCCCGACACTCCAACTGCGCGTCACGAATAGCGACCAGGTCCTGCTCCGGAACCACGACCTCTTGCCGCTGCGGACCCTCTGGAAGCGAAGGATCAATCGACGCAAGACGGACCTCCAACGGCTTGGGCAAATTTGGAATCAGCTGACTGGTCTGCGCCACAAACTGAGGCGCCGAGATCGGTTTCTTCTTTTCTCTTTCCAGGAGCTCAATCTGTGCCGCCAGAATACTCCGCATTTGTTCCTGTTGTTGTTGCAATTCCTCTATGTGCTTCTGCTGCTCAGCAGTCTTTGCCGCGGCAGTTCGTTGTGCATCCCGCTCTGCCAACCTACCGCTTCGGACTAAGAACAACAGCCCAATCAGCAGCGCACTCGGAATCAACAACACCATCCAGCGCCTTTGCCACCTCATACCGTCACCTGTTTCCACCGCACTTGCATCATCTCTCACGTTGCATCTCTATCTGTCGCGTCGGCCTGCTTAATACCGAGACCGGACAAACTGAATCAGAAAATGAATAAGGGTGAAGAGCGCCCCCACTGCGGCTGCGAAGCCCTTCACTCGTTGAAAGTCTCTCTCGTGGCATTCCACGCGTTCTTCCAGTGCCGCCAGGCGACCGGGTTGGCCATCCCCAAGCAGCGCAGCCATCTGGCTTTTCAAAACGGAGAGATCCGCGAGTACCTGTCCTTCAAACTCACTCATGGTGCCATCCTGCAATCGTTACTCCCACGCGTGTCACCGTTCGCTGTCCGTCAGAGACAGCTCAATTGGTCGGCACGTTAACCCAGAGAGCGCTGGAAAATCTGGAATAGCGAGGAGGGGTGGACCCGTCATACATGCGAACGTAATAGGCTTCGCCCGCACTCTCTCTCGGAATACTGAAGTTTGCGACAGGGCTTCGAAGCACCAGGTCGGCGTCATTGCCGGGCCGGAAAGCCCAATCCCGCCTCCGCACCTCGAAGCCTCCGCCCGACGGCGTCGTCGCCCCGGCTTCAATCGCGATAGCCGTGCCGCTGATGCTGCCGATCGACAACGCAGGCAGGTTCGCGAGCGTGTCTCCCGGCAGCACCGGTTGCGAGGGAATCCATGCGTCCGCAGGCACCGTTGAGGTCGTCTTGATGGCCAGGGGTTCAGCCCAGTCATTGGAAAATTGAACGGTGTACTTCTGCACCGAAGGCGACGAGCCCGCAATCTCGAGTTGCACAGTTCTTACCAGCAACTGTGCGTTCACCTGCGACGAATCGCTCGAGACATCCAGTAGGTCTCCCGGCCAGATGTCTCCACCCTGCGGATTGCATACTGTATACGTGCCCGCCCATGCAGCGTTACGATCGCAGGAACTGGCAAGCAATGCGGCTGCCGCGTTCTCGCAATCCTGCGAACTTCTGCAGGCGGGAGAAAGAACGGTCCCAGCCCATGTCGATCGACCTTGAACATGCGCATTTGTGTCTTGATCGATCGAATCCTGATTCGATAACCTCGACACCGAACGTCCTGGAATCCGGTACGTCACCGCCACAAGCACCCCTGTCGCAGGGACACTCGATGGGTAGAAATGCACGCGTCCCGCTTGCGAAACCTGGCATTCGGCGCCTTCCGTCGCATCCCCGATCCGCCGAGTTACTGGAACGCCACCGGACAGCTGCGTCGTCACGCAGGTTGATCCAAGCTGCCGTATCGCGGCGCTCTGCATCGTCGCGGCCAGCGAAGAACTACTCACGGGAACGAAGTGGCAAGCCGATGGAGCGAACGGGATCGCTGCGTCGTACAGCACTGTAACTGCCCCGTTCGCCCCGAGCGTCACGTCTTGCAGTTCCATCGTGACGTGCGCGGGATAAGGCGCGGCATCTCCGCCCATGCTCGTCGGACCCTCCCCGGTCATATACCGAAAGGTCTGCAGTACGCGTTGGGCTTCTCTGCAATAGACACGCGCACGGCATGTGTATTTGTGACTATTCTGAAGTGTGACAGATATACCAGCCGGCGCTCCTTCGACAACCGGAGTTACCAACGGGCCGCCCGCACCGGGCGTAATGCGAAAGCCGAGGAAACAGCCAATGGAGCTAAACTCGCCTGCGTACAACCCCCCAAGTATCCCCTCGCCGGCGGTTTGTATTTCCACCCCGCAGACCTCGGCCACCACCAGCCCGCCCAGCTCGATCTTGTCGATCGAAGCGAGAGTAGTCTCTCCATCCGCACCGGTACCGCCAGTCACCTTCAGGCCTGTGCCACTTAGCCCGATCGCAGCAGTGGGATCGGTTCGAGTCCACAAGAGCGAATTGAGCGCCGCCTCTTGGAACTCATCCTTGAGCGGCTTGGTTCTCGAGCCAGCCGGAAAAAAAGGCAGTCTCGTGAGCTGAAACTCTGAAGTACTTCCGTCGCCGCGAAAAACCTCTGTTACATATGCCGTCGGTTCGCACTCTCCACACACGACGATGTCGTTTGCAGGAGCCTTCACTCTTGAAGCCGACAGGCCGCTTACCTGTAAGCTGCCGTCCGCCTCATCCAGGGCGTGTACGACGGCACCCATGGGCGTGACGCTGATGACGTCGTCGATTGCTTTGTAAGACGCGCATGCTGCTGTGAGTAACTTGCCCGCGTTCAACGACCAGCTGGGCCCGGGCTCGAGAAGAAAATGACTAACGCTTACGTCCTCCAAGCCGGGAGTTACCGAAAGCGCCCATGGGCCCACTCTGCTGGTGAGTGCTTGTAGCGCTTCTGTGACAAATTGCCCAGAGGTCGCCACTCCCTGCGGAACACCTTGCCTGTTCAGCAGGACCTCATCGCTCGAGGCCGACACTACCGCCTCGTGGACGGCACCGCCAAGATCATCGCCGACGTACTCCAGTCTTGGTTCAGTCAACATGTAACCGGTGAAGAGAAGAGTCCCTACGTCATCAGCAACCGTCACTCGGCCATTGCGAGAAGGTACAGGAAAGCCCTCGTCGCATCCCGAGAGTACAAACGAGCAGAGCGCAATCGTGTTTAGCTTGCGCTCGATGGATAAGGACTGTCGTCCCGAGAGGTGTTGCGAGTAGTCAACCGGTCCCATGCCGTCAAAATTGTCGATCGTGAGTAACACTGCTGCTCCTCGTTGTTACGGTGTGGAGTTCGTCCCCGGCAGATAGCTGCGGAAGCACAAGGCTGTCTCGCCGTCGTTTGCATCTGTCACAGGCAATGCACGAAATGCGGAATTCAGTGTCAATCGCTCCAGGGGTGCGGCCATTCCGACACTCTCTTCCTGCGCTCCTGCTGTCGCTTGCAGCCGCGGATAGTGATAGAGGATCCGTTCTCCCTGCTCCCCGGCCAGCACGAATAAGCCAGACCATTCCTGAAAGAACCTGCCACCTTCGCGATCTACGAATCCAACGACCGCCTGTACGCGCATCGCGCTTTCAGGGATGCCGCCTGGAAGTGGCGCGGCGAGAGTCAAGCCTGCCGCTCCCACTGCCGCGACACTCGCGAGGTTGAAGGTCACGCGCCGGATGTAATCCGCATCGCTCTTCACATCCGCCGCATTTCGCACATACGCGGCGCTGATCGGGGCACCCACGAACCCAGTCTCCCCGCGGTAGTCCGTGTCCACAGCAATCAATTGCCCCACGGCGAACTTCGCAGCGTCCGCCTCAGACATCGCCAGGAACGAAGCGGTCGAACCGTTCGCCAGGCTCACCGCCGGGGCCGCCTGCGCTCCCGACGCTCGAGCAGCCGATCCTCCTGCCGGAGCCAGCAAATTCATATGCTGCGACCCCGCTTGCAGGGCCATCGACAGCTTGCCCCAGGTAACAAACCGGAACGTAACCGTAGCAGCGACGTGTTCTCTCACCTGCGATTGTGTCGTCACAGGCATACCGGCCGAAACAGTCCCGATCTTGCTCTCCGACCTTCGCGCAAAGTTGTCCACCCATCCCAGGTCGATCCAGGGAGCAGGCGGGCTATCCAGGTCAAACTGCCCGCTTACTGCCGGATCGAACAAAGTAGGTATGCCCGTCACCCTGTCCACCGGAGCGAAGTAGGCGCGCACTCGGCGGACCACCGGAATCCCCAGACTCGTTACGTTCAACATCGCGGCGCTCATTGGTTCGCCCCCTGCAGGAAGCTGAAGACGCTCACCTTTACGGATCTATCCAGCCGTTCGCGAATCGTGGTAACCGGCCCGAACACTGGAGCCGCCCAGAAGATCGCCGTACTCATCGTGGCCGCGGGTGTCTGCGAATAGTCCACCTTGGTTGCCCGGCTCGGCGCCAGCATCAACAGCAACTCGGCATCCATCGCCTCCAATGCGCGGCCCCTGTCCAAGCCCATGATTGCCTGTGTGCCGCCGGTGGTGTAATGAATCTCGCAGTCTATCTGTAGCAGTGTCTGTGGCGTGAGCGTCTCCAGCTTCATCCCCGTCCACCGCAGCACAAATACATCCGGCGCAATCTGCGGCACAACCGCCTCCGCCTCTTCCGTCAAAATTCCCGGCCGTTGCACACCTCGCAGCGTCATCACGCGTGCGGGGTTCACGGCCGCCAGCCGGTTGCGCAATGTCATATAGAACGAGTCCTTCGTATTCTGCATAGCCATCCCATCCGCACACTTACTGCGCTTGCGGTCGACTCTCCCGCACCAGCAATCGGTAAACGTAGACTCGCCCAAATGCCTCCGGAGCGGCCACGGCTTCCACCAGAAAGATCTTTCCGCTTAAGACAATTCCGCTGGCCATCTGGAACAAGGTGTCCGCACTGCTCATCGCCAATCCGGCAACCAGGCTGGCAATCGCCGATGCAGAAATCAGCACCTCATACTTCGTAGGCGTCCCTTCCTGCAGCGGCACGCGAACTTTGCGAAACAGTGCAGGCGCCAGCGGCACGTCCTGGAACCCGGGTGCGTTTAGGCCGATCTGCGCCGCGTCGCTCGCGTCTGTAGGCGCCATCGGCAGCCGCAGGCATATACTGCTGCCTCCCAGCGAACGCAGCAGGGCATCCGCCACACGCAAAGATGCACCGGTCGACTTTCGACTACTAAGGTCTGCGCTCATGGGCTATCCCAACCGGCTCGCCACAAAGGGCCGCAGCAGTGTCTTCACCGTCTCATCGACGAGCGAACCGGAGAAGTATTCCATCTGCATTGTGTCCATCCGGCTCGACTTCACGTTTAACGATGGAGTGGACTGCGCATTCTTCACGATCTGCGCACAGGCGCTCTTCACCGCATCGGGAATTACGCTGAGCCCGGCCGTGTAAGTCACCTCGACCTCGTTATAAGGCATGCCGAAGATGTTCTGCGGGAACACCAGTTCTCCTGTGTCACTCACCCAATCCACGGTCGAGTACTCCAGCGCGATCCAGGTACCCGGCAATCCAAATGCCCAGGCGATCTCCGCTTGGATCGGATACACCATCTCGCCGCGTCGCGGTCGGCCATAGCGCGCGCGAATGCTCACAAGGGCCGTACTTGCCGGGGCCACTGCCAGTAGCGGCAGGTAACTCAACCGCGCCGACTGCGATCCCTCGACCAACCGGAGCCGTTCCACATACTGCACAGGATTCAGGCTCGTTCTCCTGCAATGCGCATCGATCAAGGCCGATGCCGCTGTTACCCAATCATCGGTCGTATCGAAGGCAAGTCCAAAGTTCTCGTACTCCGTTGCCTGTAGATATCCCATCGCTTCGTCCCCGCTCTCGCTTCTTGAACGTGCCGCCTCTATCGCAAGACTGCCCACGCACTGCAAAAGAGAGAGGCCAGCCTCGAGAGACTGACCTCCACAACAACCACTCGCCAACAGCTACTCCGAGCAGATCTCTCATAACAAGATTCGCTCGCACCAACCTGCTGCCGATAATTCGCTAACCAGGTGACGATTAGCGATCGACCAGCACCTGTGTATGCGCATAGCTCGCGCCCTTCACTACCAGACCGCCAAACTTTACCGCCACATACTGCGAGGCAAGCGAGCCCGGCACGCCGAGTTGGAACACGCGCGGCGAAGGATCGCTGAGCCAGTGGTACTCGATCAGGTCTTCGGTCACGATGTAGGCCGGCAATACTGCGGTGCCAGATCCCGGAGTACCCGTGTAGCTCAGGGCCCATTCGGGGATCAGGGGCAGATCGCCTGCCTGTGTCGACAGAGTCTTCACCGAGAATCCGCCATTGATCTCACGCGAATTCAACACCACGTTGAATTCAGTCTTCATCTCGCGATCGATCAAATCCAGCAGCACCGGGTTTGCATAGATCGCCGTCGGGCGCACCGCATACCCGCCGCTCGCAACCATCTGTGCTACCGCCGACTTCAGTCCGTCCACAATGCTCTGGCTCGTGCCGATCGTGGTCGTGTTCCCGCCGGCTGCAATCTGGGCGGCTGCGCCATAGTATTGCGTGGTGGTCGGCGTGGACAGCGAGGTATCCGTGCCATTCCACAGCGCAATGTCGTGAGTGCGCATCACACCGTCCACTGTGTCGACCAGGTCCTTCGCCTGCAGATAGGCGAATTGCTTCTGCTGGTTGCCCAGTTCGATGTCAAACAGGTTGTAGTTCAACTGCGCCACGATCGCCTTGAGGGGAACACTCCGCTCAACGCGCGTCGGATTCACAACTGGAGCTACGATGTTGCGGGGATCCACAAAACCGCCCGCCGCGGTAGGCGCGGGAATAGCCGTCTCTTCAAAGAAGCGCGAGGGGTGGCCGGTTGCCGGAACCAGCTTTACGCGCTGCCCGAAGGCGCCCCGGCGGCGTACCAGGTCGGTGATTTCGTTCTGATAAAAGGGAACCTCGACCGCACCAGGTCCCATGAAATCCGCAGCCGAATGTATATCGAAAAAGTTAGCGTTCATATCTTCTTTCCGCCTGTTGTCAGGCCTTGGTTCCTTCTACTGCTTACCTGCTAAACTGCTCCGCTGCTGTTACGAGATCAGGGAACCTGCCCGCAGCAGACGAGACTTCACCGCGATCCGCTGCTCCAGGCTCAATCCCACCAGTGCCGCATCGAGTAACCCGGCGTCCATCGCCTCTCCGCCGGTAACGCTCGATTTGGCAAGTAACTGTACCGGTTGCGTTCCCGCCGTCTTGCGCTCCACCGGAGCCTTGGCAGCCTGCGCCCGCAACTCGGCAATCTCAGTCTCGGCTGCATGTAACCTTCGTTCCAGCTCCGTCTCCCCGGCTGGATGCTCGACCGCCGCCACCACCTTCTGCACTTCCCCTGAAATGGCAGACTCTCTCGCCTCCAGCCACGCAACCGTCTTCTCCAACAGACTCGCTGCAGCGTTCAGACGATCTACGCTCTTTCCCAGCGAGTCAGAAGCGTTCTGTTCATTCGTGTTCATGCCTGTTACCTTTCTGTTTGTCTTCGCCGGCGTCGAGTCCGTCCACGGATCGAGCCGCTGTTTCACTGCGCTTCGAGATACGCGATTACCTGCCTGGCACTCCATAGGCCGCGAGCCATTCCTTACATCCGTTCTGCCTTCGTGCCTCGATCTGTGGAACCAGTTGAAACGCAGTGTTCTGATACGCCGCCTTCTCGCGCAGCAGGATGGCCGCCCCAGTGAAGGTCGCGCGTGTTAACGTCCACACCGCGGCCCGCATATCCGCCACGTGCGCATCTGCCAACTCGTACGACATTCCCATGACCCCACCCTTCGCCTTCTGCATCTGTTCGGCGACCTCGGGAAAATCGCGGCCGTACAGGTATCCGCTCACACTCAACCTGTTGCCCTTCACGTCCGCTTCCGTGATCAACCCGCACTTTCTGCGCGCATCGTGACCATCCCACTCGGGCCGATAATCCACTGCCATCCCCAGCAACGAAGGAAGTGCAGCCATAGCCGCCGCGCGTGTCAGCAACACCCGGTGACCTCGAGCCCCCGATGGCGCCTTATCGCTCGGTTCATCCACCAGCGTGAGCACGCCCTCGAAGGGAATCCGATTTGGATGACCCGCCACTGCAGGAATCTTTACCGCCATTGCTTCAAGTCTCATTCCTCCCCCTACTTCTTATTTCCACTCAACTCCCTCCGGCCGCTGGCGCCACATCCGCCTTGAGGCCTAATCCCCGCATCGCGCGCACCTCATCCACCGTCAGCACCCCGGCCTTCAGCAGCGTGGTCTGTATCTGTACCTCGGTCATCACATCGCGTGAATCCAACTCGTTGAACACGAATTCGAATTCGCGCCATCCCAGCTTTTTGGCGAAGAGATCTCGCGTCAGATGCTCGGCGACCAGGCTGGCCAAGGGCACAACCGCGCTGCGAAACGCCTCATCCGCTTGCTCGCTCGCAGTTGATTGATTGACGTCTCTCTCCAACCCCAACAACATCGGAGGCAGCGAGAATGCATTGCCTACCATGCGAATCAGAAACTCCTGCCAGTTCAGCCGCAGATCCGCATCCGTTCCCGACGCGAACCGCAACACCTCCGGCTTCTGCTCAGAACTCAACACCGGCACTCGCCCCGTGCCCTCGATCTCGTCCTGCCACCAGCGAATCAGCCGTTCGTGCTGCGCCGGCGTGGTCTCGTTCAACCACAAGGCATACTGCACCACTGAATTGCTGGCCAGCTTCCCGGCGAAGCGATGCGCGCCGAGAAATGTGTTAACTGTCTCGAATGCCACCTCCAGCGGCCCCAGCCCAAAGGGCGTGTACGTCCGCGGATTCATTCGCAGGTAGATCAACTCGTCATCCCGCAGCGTCACCGCCGCCGCCACCCCAAGCGCCGCCTGCCCGTAGCGCGGCATCTCCGCCGTTCCATCCCACTTGGGATTGATTCGGATCGTTGCCCCATCCACCGGCCACAGCTCAAACGGCCGCTGCTCGTTCCCGGTCAGCACCATCTCAATCGCGCCGAAACCGCCCACCAGCGTGTCCTCAAGCACCTGCTCGAGCAGCGTGCGGAAGGAGTCGCAGCCATTCGGCTCCTCCAGGCAGCGCCGCAGGATCTCTCCTCGCAGTGCGGCATCCGTAACCGAATCGGTTGCATACCCGCGCTTCAGCTTGATCTGCCAGTCCAGGCTCGCGATCCGGTCCTTGATCACATTGATGGCGCGTCGTGCCAGCGGTGTCTCGGCAAACCTCCGCAGGTTCGCCGGCGTGGGCTTCGGCATCAGGTTCGCTGGCGAAGCTCCCATGTAGGGAGTCAGGATCGAAGGCAGCCCCAGCGTCCTGCGCGGCTCAGCCGCCGCCTCGATCGTCTCCGCCGGTCGCCCTCCACCCCATCGCCTCCAGGCTTTTTGGATCGTCTCTTGTACTCTCACGTGATCTACGCCTTTCCGGTTCCACACCAAAACACAAAAGGCATGGCGCTATGCCATGCCTCTGCCATCCTGCTCTCCAGGTCTTCCGAAGAACCTCGCCTTACATCTGAAACTCCCGCTGCGCAGTCTCTGCGACGCGCGGCAGGTCGGTCGTCGTTAGCACGCGAATGGACTGCTGCTCCATCGTCTCTACCGCGAATCGGTACTGCGTGATCCGGTCCTCATCCTGCGCGGCGCCGCTCACCTGCGCCAGCGGTTCCACCACCGCCGTCAACTCGAGCATCGCCTGCTCCACGCGCGACACGCCCTCGCGCATCGCCGGCGCGCTGAAGGCCAGCACCTTGGCGATCTCCAGGTCCCCCTCGAGCGAGACCGCGTGGAACATCCGCACTACGCCATTGGGCCGGTACCCGCAATCAATCCGCAGCGGATCTCCGGGGCGCGTGTAACTCGCCGCCGCGATGCGCTTCCGCATCAGGTCCCACACACCCACCCGTTCAAACTGCGAGCGCATCGCATGATGAATGGCCTGCCGCCCACTCCGCCGTGAAACCGCCTCTCGCTTGCGCGGCTCCACGTAGAGTTGCATCAACTGCTCCATCTGCGCGGGCAACGACTCGGCCAGGCATCCCTTGGCCTCCGTTAACTGCACTCCGTTCGACAGCGAATCTTCGAGCAGCCGCATCGCCTGCGAACCCGGCTCGCTCAGGCTGCGCCGCACGTCGGCCTCCAGAGCCTCCAGCATCGCGGTATCGGCGTCCGGATCCACGCAGCGCACTCGCGACCAGTCCCGCGTAAAGCGCACCGCCTGCTCCGCCGCGCCTTGCTCGCGCAGCATCACCCCGATATTCACAAACTCGTTCTTCACCGGGTCCGGTACATACCGGATCAGGAAGAACTCGCATGGCCTGCGCTCTCTCACGACCGCATCCCTCTCGCCTCATCCCGCTCTCGAGGCTTTTCTGGGGGACTTCCTCCGCCCACCTTAACCCCGCAACTCGATCCCCTCACTGTACTATCGGCAAAGCCACACCTTCCCGGCAGCCCCACCCTACATGATCCTCTTGCTCACTCCATCATGGACCCGTCCCACAATCTCGAACTGCGCCTTCTGGGCCTTTTCCCCGTACCGCGCCCATTTAGGAAAGGGCGCCCGATCCGACACGCGAAACTGATCGATCAACTCCCGCACCCTCGCGCGCCGCTGCAGCAACTCTTCCACCAGCCGCTCCATCACCGTCAAGTCTCCGCCATACCACTCCGGCGGAACCGTCTCCGCGATCGACCAGACCTTTTCCGCTTCCATGCTCTCGATCCGGCTCAACCATGGTTCGAAGCTCTCCCAACCGGTCACCTCGCGATACACCAGGTTGCGCGCGAACACGCCTCGCATGGGCGCATCCACAAACTTCCACTCTCCCGCGTGAAAGCAGTATCCCTGGTCGATAAACGTGGCGGTGTACCGCTTCTCCCGGCTCTTCTTGTGAAAGACCGCCTGCCGTCCATTCACATTGCAGGTCCACTTGTCGATCGCCAGCATGCCCGCAAACTCCTGCAGGTTCCGAATCTCGGCCAGCATCTCCTCGGGCAGGTAGTCGATCAACTGCCCCGGCATCAGTCCGCCCACCATCCGGGAACCGAACTGCAGACCCGGCTTACACGCCTCCTGGCTCTTTCCCATGTCCATTCTCAACTCTGGCGTATGCTCCACCAGCCACTCCGTCACCTCGATCACTTCGCACACCGGCACCGACAATCCCGCAGCCGCCGCCAGCCGGCTGGCCAACAGCTCGTTCGCCAACACCCGCACGTGCTGCGGATTGTTTTGGAACTTGACCACATACAGCAGTCCGTCCGCGCCCAGCATTAAGTGACTCTGCGCGCCGCCCCGCATGCGTCGGATCTCCTGCACCGCCAGTACCGCCAACGTGCCTCCGAATCCAGATGTTGTTCTGTATCTAAGTGTGCTTCTGTATCCTGCCGTCGTTCTGTTTCAAAGACCGGTTCTGTGTCTCGGATTCTACCTGTCGTTACTGGCGGCGCGAACCTCTTTCCAGCATCTCCGCGCGCACCGCCAGCCCCAGCGCCATCGCCATCACGCAGTCGTCGTGTCCCCCAGCCTGTGCCCCCGTCTTCCCGTTCGCCTGCCGAACGAACGTCCGGCACTCCTCCAGCAGTCTCCGGCTCTGAAACAAACCCGGCTGCTCCACCAGCGCCGCTCCCAGGCGTCCCAGCATCGCCGGCCGGCTAATCGATGACGTGAGCCAGCCCTCTTGACCGTCCTGCTCGTACAGACGCCGGTAGCCGCAAACACTCTTCAGATACGCGATCACGCCCGCTCCGTGATTGTTGCGTTCCACCGCCAGCAATGCGCGGTTATACTGCGTCGCCAACTCCGCGGCCTCTTTCGCCAACTCGAGCGTGCTCATCCTGGCCTGCAGCTCCGCGCACTGCAGGCCGTGCTCCAGCTCGATCACCTGAACGGCCGAGTAGTCCCCGCCCGCTCCCCCTCCGGCCGGATCCACCGCCACCACATACTCTCGCCCCTCGACCGGGGGGAACCAGACCAGCAGCTGGCCTGCCTTATGAGCCTGCCCAGGCTCTGCTAACTGCCGCGCGCGTAGCTCCAACTCTGCCGCATCGAACACGCAGGAGCCACTGCTGAGGAAGCAATCCTCCGGGGTCTCCGCATACTCCTGCCGGGCCAGTGTTTGAAAGCTGGTGGCGATCTGGCGGCGAAAGCCGATCTGCTCGGCTTCCAATCCATGCTGTCTCGCCAGCAGCCGTTCTTCTTCCGTCCACAGATCTTCGCTCACCGCCGAGCTAACGTACGAATCCTCCCACCACCACGGAAAGAAATGCCGTACCAGGCCAGTCTCGTCCGCTCGCAACCATTCGTCGTAAAAACATCCCTGCGCCCCGTTCGGCGTTGATTCCAGCACCAGTTCTCCGTCGGCCGGCACCGCCGCCAGCAACCCGGCCAGCGTCTCGGATGCCCTACCCGGCCACCGCGAAACCTCGGAGCAATGCAGGTTCTGAATCGTCACACCGCGCCCCGCATTCGGGTCGCCCGCCGTTTCCACCCGGTACTCGCTCTCCAGCGCCGGGAACACGATCTGCCGCGCACTCGCACGCGAGGTGCGTAACGCTCCCTTGCGCAATCGCTCCGGCAGATGCGCAACAAACCTGTGCACCACCTGGAACAAGCCCTCGGCCGCCTCCTGCGTATGTGCCACCTGTACCGTCATCGTTCCCGGCCGGGTGATCGTCTTCAGAAACAGCCTGCCCGCGATCCAGGTGCTCATACCGACCTGCCGCGCCTTCAACACAATATTGCGCCCGCCGCGCCGGCTCTCAAACTCACGCTGCACCCGGTTCGGCGCCAGCGCAATCATCTCGCCTCTGCGGTCCCGAATTCGTAACAGCGCCTTGGCCAGAAACACGCCAGCCGTCCTCCCGCCCAGTAACTCGGACCGGCTGTCGAGAAACTCGCCGAGCTTTGTTAGTTCTTTAAGATCCGACGAATGTCCCATGTCCCCAACCAAGGCCTTTCGCAAAACAGCAGCACATCCGCGCAGTGCACGACCGCCTGGCTTGCCCACACTCAACCGCATTCCAAGCGGGCGCCACTTACAACGACTTACTAACTTCCCGTGAAATACACGTCACCTCAACCGCTGGTCCCTTCTCAGTCCGCGCCGTAGCAGCCTGCGCTTGCTGGCTGGCATGCTCCGGACTTAGCTCCCGCCGAAGTATCTCCGCAAAGCTCACGCCCGCCTCATCCTTCTGCTTGTGCCTCAGCTGATCCTTCACGCCGCCAATATCAAACAGCAGCTTGGTATGGTTCACGCTGCCGCCTTTCGCCTCTTCAATCAGCCTATGAACAATCTCTGAGAACGCGCCCGAGATCTGGTTCTTCGCGTGACACCTGAAATTGCGCACCCGCTTTACCTTGGGCGCGCTTCTCCCTGCCGGCGGCGGTGCAACCTGTTGCTCCAGTGCAACCTCACCGGAAACTCGCCGCGCTCCCGTCCGTGCTGCTCCAGCCCTTCTCACGTTGGTCCGTCGAACCGGGCCTGCCCCCGCCTGCGCTCCGGCTCTCGCCGCGCAGCCCTGCTTCCGCGTGCCCTTGGGCCTCGCGGTTACTTCCACGATCTTTGCTTTCGTCACTGGTCTGCCCACAACGAAAAAGGGAGACGCGAACTGCGCCTCCCCTCCCGTTTTCCTTACTGTCAAATCTAGAATAGCAAGCCGGATACCTTCGCTACGCCACCCAACTCCGAAAATACCCGCACACCGTATAAGTCACTATGAATGATTCCATTACTTCATCCTCTAACTGCTCCACGGAGGTGGAACCGAAAGCAGGCCTACTTCTAGAAAGACCGCTGTGACCGCGTCCAGTGCGTCGCCGTACCTGCGCAGAATGGTGCGGATGCTTAGACCCATCAGCTCCGCCGTCTCTCCCTGCGTGTATTCCTGCAACGCGATCCGCGCAATCAGTTGCTGCGCAAACGGATCCAGTCGCTTCAGGCACTTCTCGATGTCGAAGACAAAGATCACCGCGTCCTCAAAGCTCCGCACGCGATACGTCGAGACGTGTCCCCGAAACATGAAGTTGCCCAGCAGCGAAGGAGTGCGCCCCATCTGCATCGAGAGATGCATGTACCTCCGCAGCAGCGCCTCCGTGTGCCTCCGGTAAAAGGCTACCGGCGTTACGGGTTCGGCTTTCGCGCGGCTCTGCTGCGCTTGCGCAGCCGGTGCCGCCGCATGGATGGAGCGAACGCACAACGCCGCGCTCATCTCACACCTCCGCAGGCTTCTGCGGTCGCCACCACGCTACTGCGCTTCCTCCTGCCTCCCGGGCGTGTCCTGGTCCGCGGACTGGGGAAGTCCCGCAGCTTGTCAGTGCACGCTCCGCAATATACCTCTACGTCGTTGGATCGGAACCAAAGGCTTCCGCACCCTTCACATACCTTCAAATGCACGCGCAAATACAACATGAGTTCTCCAGGTGTTCATTGCATCCGCGCCCTCCTGTGGCTGGGCGCCGCAGTTATGGAAGTTCAGCATGGTTCCCAGGTCTTCGCCCGGCCCTCGATGTCAGAACTCTTCCGCTAAGTGCCATTTGCTTGCTTCTATTCCGCAGATCTTCAGTGTTCAGGTACTGCAATAGATTCACTTTCCATCCTTTCTCATCCGCGCCACGCCTTTTAACCCAAGTAAGGCGCAGTGTTGCCCAGCGGGTGCCACTTACCCTTTGGGGGATTGCGAGTCTCGAAAGGAATGTGAAAGTAGAACGAATCTAAATGGACGACACTATGTGGTCAATCTGCCCAGGCAAAGGAGCGCCCTATGTCTTACGACTTCAAATCAGGCTGTCCCGGTTTATTCAAGAAACAGTTCAGGTTGCTTATCTATGTGCAAAGCACTACGTCTGTTTCGTATAGCTGGCAGGCAAGTTTCCACAGATGAACATCTCCCAACTGCAGGAACGATTGCGCTTGGAACTTACGCGCCGTATCGAGCGAGGAGCTCTTACCGGCACTCTACTCTCGCGGCAGACCGGCTTTCGCCAATCTCATATCTCAAACTTTCTCCACGGCAAACGCCTGCTCAGCGTCCAGGCTCTCGATGCCATTCTGCTGGCGGTTCATCTCTCCGTCTCCGACCTTCTTCCTGAACGCGACTCCATTCCCCGCCACTCTCAAGCCTCTGACCAGTTTCACGACATACCCACCACCGTGCCGCTCGTCTCCCAGGCCACTCTCATTCACGAACCGCAGGTCCGGCCCGCTTCCATCCTCGACGAGATCCAGGTCCCCTCCGGCATGCTCCGTGACCTCCACGCCCGCGTCACTCCGGCCCGCAAACGCTGGCAGCGCTTCCTCGCCATCCGTGTATCTCCCCATCAGGCCAAAGCCATGACCCCCCTGCTCCAGGCTCATGCCATTCTCATCATTGACCGGCACGCGAATATCCTCACATCTCACGAGTCCGGCGAACCGGCCCTCTACGCGGTTCGCGACGACAACATCCTCTACCTGCGCTTCACTTCATTTGAAGCCAGGCGGCTCATCCTGCGCCCCTATCGCCTCGATCACCCCATCGAACTCCTCGAACTCGACGGCGACGAATTGCCATCCGACCGCATCATGGGCCGCGTCTGCCTTTGCGTCAACGAACTCTGATCCCGGCCGGCTCGCTCCCCCCGGGCCCCGATCTTTGGTAGCATCGCGTCGGAGGATGTTCATGGAACAGCAACAGAATGGAACCAGCGGCCTGCGCCGCAATGAAGATATTGCCCTGGACCTGCTCAAGTTCGTCGCAGCCGCCGCAGGCCTCGGCCGCACCAACACGCCCTCGACCGGCTTCGTGGCCGGCGCCGCACCCAAGCCCGAGGAACAGGTCGGCCACTTGCTTGAGCTCTACACGCGCTGTCTTCGCACCGTCGAGGGCAAGGGGGAAGCGCGGTAGCGCGCGATCCGTTGACCGCCGACCCGTTGACTCCTGATCAAAGCCTGACGTCGCAACCTGCCCAGTCCGCCGAAGTGCCCGCGCTCCAGATCGCCGTCTTCGGCGCAGGTGCGTTCGGGCGCAATCATCTTCGGGTCTACCGCGAACTGCAGCAGGCCGGCCACCCTGTCTGCGTCGCCGCAGTCATCGATCCCGATCCTGCTGTAGCCAGCCGGATCGGCGCAGAGTCGCCCGTCTATCCCAGCCTTGAATCCGCACTGGCCGCTCTCGACTCCGGCGAACTGCGCATCGATGCGGCCTCGATCTGCGTGCCCACCACCGCGCACCTCAAGGTCGCCTCCGCACTCCTGGAGCGAAGCATCGATGTGCTGCTCGAAAAACCCATCGCCTCCACACTTCCTGAAGCCGACACGCTGGTCTCGCTCGCCGCCCGCAACGGCCGTGTCCTCCAGGTCGGCCATCTCGAACGCTTCAACCCCGCCGTTCTCGCCACCTTGCCCCTGCTTACGCGTCCCATGTTCTTTGAGGCGCATCGGCTCAGCATCTTCACTCCGCGTTCTCTCGATGTCGACGTCGTCCTCGATCTCATGATTCACGACCTCGACGTCGTGCTCAGCATGGTCCCGTCGCCCATCCGTTCCATCCACGCCGTCGGCCTGCCCATCCTCTCTCGAAAGGTCGATATCGCCAACGTCCGCATGGAATTTGAAAACGGCTGCGTCGCCAACTTCACCGCCAGCCGCGTCAGTACCGAACGCGTCCGCAAGCTGCGCTTCTTTCAGCCCCGCCAGTATGTCTCGGTGGATTACGCCCGAAAAGATCTGCTGGTGATCGATGTCGCCGCCGGTGCCACACCACAGTCCCTCGCCCCCGGCCAACTGCCCGCAGGCCTCGCTCTTCAGAAACCGCAGGTCGCAACCGGAGAGCCTCTGCGGCTCGAGATCGAATCCTTCCTCGAATGCGTCCGCAACCGCACCGCTCCCCGCGTTACCGCCGCCGATGGCCGCGCCGCTCTTGCCGCAGCGCTACAAATCCATGAGGCCATGGCAGCCCACGCTGCACACGCTGGCCTGGACCAGTTCCACCTGTAACCTAAGGTGCGGGCTGGCCACGCTATCCCGGCTTCAGCCAGCCACGGCAGCTCAAGCTACTCCGGCTCTTGAACGCTCAACCTGGTCCCTGCCGCTGCCTCGATCGCCTCACGCAGCCGGCCACCGCTTGCCTGCAAGCACGCCTCGGCACGCGTCCGATCCACCCCGAGCTTTTCCATTACGATGGCGGTCTTCACCGAACCGGCTTCCTCCAGCAGAACCACGGCCCGCTCATACGCGACGCTGGTAGCCGCCACCACCACGCGGCGAGCCCGATCCAGCAGCTTGGCATTCGCAGGCTGCACGTTCACCATCAGGTTGCCGTACACATACCCGCAGCGCACCATCACCGCCGTGCTCAGCGCATTGAGAATCAGCTTGGTCGCCGTGCCCGCCTTCATCCGCGTCGAACCGGTCAGCACCTCGGGTCCCACGGCGGGCGTAATCGCCATAGCCGCGGCCCCTGCCAGCTCCGAGCCCGGCACACAGCTCAACCCCACCGACAGCGCGCCCACTCCCTTTGCATATGTCACCGCGCCGAGCACATAAGGAGTCCGCCCGCTGGCTGCGATCCCTACCACCGAGTCCGCCTCCGACAGTCCGCGCGCCTTCAACTCCGCGGCTCCTTGCGCCGGATCATCCTCCGCTTCTTCTACTGACGAACGCAGCGCAGCGTCGCCACCCGCCACGATTGCCTGCACCTTGTCCGCTGAAACGTTGAATGTCGGCGGACACTCCGACGCGTCCAGCACACCCAGCCGCCCCGACGTGCCCGCACCGACATAAAACAGGCGTCCGCCGCGCTCGAATCGCTCCACCACCGCATCGACCACCCGCGCCGTGTTGGCGGCCTCGCGCTCCACCGCGGCAATCACGTCACCGTCCGCGACGTGAATCAAGCGCACCAGCTCCAGGGTCGAGAGCCGATCCATGTTCTCGCTCAAGAGATTGCGTGCTTCGGTCAACAGCTCAGAAAAGTCACTCATGCGTCGGCCAAATGAGTCCTGCACTTTGCTCTCAGCTCGTCCCTCAGCACCATATTCAAAGCTCGTATCCGCGTCGGTTACTTTGCCTTCTGCTCCGCGATCCACTTCTCCGTGCGCGCGTCCAGCATATCCAGCGGCAACGTTCCCCCATCCAGAATCTCATCGTGGAAGGTCCGTATATCGAACTTCGGCCCAAGCTCTTTCTGCGCACGATCCCGCAGCTCGCGAATTTTCAGTTGCCCCAGCTTGTAACTTAACGCCTGCGCCGGCCACGAGATATAACGGTCCGTCTCCGACTGGATCGTCGGCTCGTCCACCGCCCCCGACTTGCGGAAGAACTCCACCACCTGCTCGCGCGACCAGCCTTTGGAATGAATGCCCGTATCCACCACCAGTCTCACTGCGCGAAACAGCTCTGACGACAAGCGCCCGTAATCCGAGACTGGATCCTGATAGAACCCAACCTCTTTCCCAAGCTGCTCTGCATACAACGCCCAGCCTTCCACATACGCATTGAATCCCAGGCTGTGCAGGCGAAACTTCGGCAGACCGGTGAGCTGCTGCTGCACCGATAACTGCATGTGGTGTCCTGGAATGCCCTCGTGATACGCAATCGCCTCATCGTCGATCAACGATCGCTCCGCGAAATTCGAAGTCGCCACCACCACGCGCCCCGGCCGCTTTCCATCTGGAGTTCCGATCATGTAGTGCGTCGCCGCCGCAGCCTGAAACGCGGGAATCGCCTCGACCGTCACCGGCGTTTTGGGTAGCAACGTGAAGAGCTGCGGAAGCTTCGGCTGCATCTGTGCGATGTAGTGCCGGAAGTCGTCGAGTATCTGCTCCGACGAAGTCGGCTTGTACTTGGGGTTCGTCTTCAGCGACGCGCGGAAAGCCGTCAGATCGGCAAAGCCTTCCTTCTTCGCAATCGCCGTCATCTCCGCTTCAATCCGATCGATCTCGCGCAACCCAAGGTGGTGGATCTCGTCCGCCGTCATGCGAGTCGTCGTACGCCCGTAGATGTCGTTCTCGTAGCGCCGTTGGCCATCCGGCAACGAAGTGATCGCCAGCGTCGTGCGACCATGCGGCGCATAGTCTGTCCGCACAAACTCCGCGAAGCTCTTGTAAGCAGGAATCACATCCTGGTTCACCGCTGTCGTGATCTCCTGCGTCAACCGCTTCTGGTCGTCGGCCGAAATGCTCGCAGGATACTTCTTCGTCGGAATCAGGAATGGATCCGCATCGACGATGCCCTGGCATTGCGTCGGAATCTTCTCCAGCAGAAACCGCACCGGCATCAGGCCATCTTTCATTCCGGCCCGCAACACTTCTGTCTCCTGGGTCATCGTGCGCGGTATCTGGTGCAGCCGCGCGATGTAGTCCTCGTAGTGCTTCACCGAATCGAGCGGCACTGAGAGCGGCAGATCCGCGAGGTTGGTGTGGATGCCGTTCTGCTGATTGATCGGCATCTCGTATTCCTTGAGGTCATAATCGGCAATTCGCTGCTGCAACACACGCACCATCAGGTCATGCGAATGCAAGTCTTGGTCCGAAAAGCCTGTAGTCGGAATCGCCTGCAACTGCGCCAGAAAGTCCTGGTCCGTCTTATGCCGCGCCGCAATGGCGGCTAGTGAATAGTCGGCGAGCTTGTCGTTGTACCGGTAATCGCCAAAGGCGGTCGCGCGCTCCGGGAAGTTGCGCAGGTCGGACTCGTATTGCTCATCGAATATCCGGTTCTGCGCCGCCACCCGATCGGCAACGGGTTTTACGTCCTGGGCGAAAACAGAGCCGGCAGCTAGGAGGAGGGAAAAGACACAGTTCGCAGCACGCATATCGGTATATTGCAGCCTAGCAGAGCCGGGCGGCCGCGTGCGTGTTCGACCGCCGGCGAAAAGTTGACCTATGCTCAAGACCTGCGAGGTTCATTCCGAAGAAACGTTAGCTGCTGCTGACGTCTTCCGGAGCGTCGACACCTGGCCCCACCTCGTCCATCGCCTCCAACACGTCGTCGTCGCTCGCCGGACGCCCGTCGCGAACGCTTTTGGCGCCCAATGATTTTTCGCTCCCCGCCGGGGCTGTGCGATCGATGGTGCTGGGGTTGGGTGTGGGCATTGCCGCGGGATTCTTGCCTGCCTTCTCGTCGTCGGCCATTGTTCCCTCCTGTGTGCCAGAAGTGAGATGCAAGGATTGGAGCAACAAGTCCACGGAAGTGAGGCACAATCGTCCGCCGGACTTACGGCGACCTGCCTCACGTCCAGCCAAAGACGGCCGCCCATCCCTTCCAGGCGCACTCCTGATCGCTCTATCCCTTGACGACGGCTCGCACCGTGGGCGGCCCGTCCACCGCTTCGGCGACCGATGTGCTTTTCCCGATCGCTTCAAGCACCTCCTGCACGATCTGTTGATCGGTAGCCGCCGCACGATGAATCTGCACCGGGTAGAGCACCGCATATTGCAACCCGTCGGAGAGTTGCAGCCGCGCTTCAATGCGTGGTGCTTCGACCGCCGTGTCTATCCACGACTCCACATGCTGGTGTTGCTGCTCAATCTGCGACTTGTAACCGCTGTAGACCTTTTCGATCGCGGCCCGTACCGCTTCGGTCGCTGGTTTGTAGTCTGCTTGCGGCTTCAGCTTCAACGTCACTTCGTGCCAGGCGTATTCCGTTCCGGGTATTTGCTTGTACAGCGGCGTCCCCGTCTGGAAGAGCACTGAATTCGCGAACACCGCGATTCGCCCGGTCGGATGCAACTCCGTTCCCGTTCCCGTCAGCTCCATCATGTAGAAGCGAACCAGCCCCACTTCAACGACATCCCCAGTCACATTCGCTACCGTGATGCGGTCGCCTACACGCACCCCAAATCTGCCCACAATAAAGAAGTACGCAGCCACCGAGAGCAGAATGGTTTGCAAACCCACTGCCAGCCCCGCCGTGATGAATCCGGCAAACGTCGCAAGCGAACTGAACTGGCTCACGAACCCCAGGATCAACACGATCCCCGTGAGGAATCCGATCACCAGCCGGCGCACCATCAACAACTGCCGCCGCCGTCGAAGATCCTGCACATAGCGCGTCGTCGCGCGCCGCCAAACTTCGCCAAGCACCGCGATTACGCCCAGCGCCAGTGCGATGGCCAGCACACGTAACAGCAGTGAGCGCAAAATGCTGCTGCGCTCGGTATCCACCGCCGCTCTCCACGAGAGCAGGTTGCCGCGTGCCTGCTCCAGCAGTAGAACCTCCTGGCTGATTGGTACCGATACCCCCGAGATCGCGTTGAACGCATCCGTGAGCTGATCGTACTTCTTCTTCGTCGCCGCGATGTCGGTTGTCCCTGTCGCGTTCGCAGCCCCCGCTCCGTTGGTATTGGGGGCCGCATCCGCTGCACCAGCGGCCTGTAGCTTCTGCCCCGCGTCCACCGTGGCACGCAATATGTTCACCAGCGGCGTTCGCAACTCCACCGCCTGGTCGTGCAGCTTGCGCGTCTCATCGATGCGCTGATCGATGGCGTGAGTCGTGCCCATGAGTTGAAACAGCGTCGTCGCCTGTGTGCTCACGCCCGCGTCGCGCAACGAACCGATGCTCTCTATCGTGTTCGGCACCGGCTTCACTTTGCTGTCCACCAACTCCGGCGCCGCATGCTGCAGCCGGTCGATGTCGCTTTGCAGGCTGCTGTTCGTTTGCGAACTGGATATGCCGGTCACCTTCCCTACCGCATCCCACATCGCTTCGGCCAGTTCCAGCTGGCCCTCCACATTTTCCTTTTGCTGTTGCAGCGCAACTCGCTGCTTGCCCCGCGCAGTCTCGAGCTGCTTGGTTAGCGCGTCTTCCTGATTCTGTAAGTCATCCACGCGCTTGGCGGTATTTATTCGGAGCGCGTTCAGGCGCTGTGCCTCGCTCTGCGTGTTGTCCCCAGACTCATCGCTCCCCGGCTTTCGCTCGATGCGCGCCAGCAGGGCAGCCTCGTCCCGAGCGGATTGGAAGGCCAGCTGCGCAACATGGGTCGCCTCCGTTTGCGCCTGCTCGGCATACAGCATGTCGCTTGGCTCTCCGATCTTCTGAATCGGCGTGAGTGCCATTCGGTAAAACCGAATCACCTCGCTCAAATGCGCCAGGATCGCCTTCGACCGCACATTGACATCGATCCCCTGCGTGAGCGAAGCAGGCAATGGCTTCGGCAGTGCCGCCAGCCGTGCAACGGTCGCCGACCTGGGCGCAGTCGGCTGCCCGGGTGCCGCACCGTTGGCAGCCTGCCCCGAGCCCGTGTCCGACTTCGTCTGTAGGGTCGTGTGTTGCGGTTTCGATCCAGTGGACTGCGTACCAGCAGGCGCTACGCTGCTGTTGGCGATCAGAAGTGCACTTACCAGGCCGCCCGCGCAAACTCGGCGCAGATCCGTCCTGACGTTCAACGAAGACATCATCTTGATTGGACGCGCTTTCGCCTCTACTCGCTGCTGCAATTCCTCGGAAACCCAAAGCTATCTCCGCGCACGATCTGTCGCGCGTTTGCCGGTTACGGCTTCTGGTGCAGCATCATCGTCTTCGTCGTCATCGAGAGCTCCAGGAATCCGAGTTCGTCTTTAGTTGCCGGCACCAGCAACAGATCCACCGGATTCCATGCACCCGGTACCAGATCCTCTTTCAGCGCGATCTCCTTCTGCTGAATCGTGGATTGCCATTGCTTGTAAGAAGCTTCAGTAAACCCGGCCCAGTTATACGCCTTGCCCCAGCGAACCTTCACCCGGGCGCCGGTGAAGGTTGCGTTCGACGGGTTACCGATACTTACCGTCAACTTATACCCGTTCATGTAAGGAATAACTCTGTCGAGCGCAACGAGAAAGGTCGAGGAGTCTGTATCAACGCGTTGAAACGCATGAGAACTGGTATCGATCTGAATTGTGTCGTGCGTGGTCTGCTTCTGACCGAGCAAATATCTGTAGTAACTCACCTCACCTTGCAGATCCTTGAGTTCATGCTCCAGGGTTTTTACTCTGGCGGCGAGATCCTGCATCGGTTGACCGGAACCAACACCCTGGCTGGGTGCCGGGCCGGTCCTGGTCTCGTTGGTCTGCGCGATTGCCGAGGTCCCGGCCAGGATCATGGCAAGAGCGGCCATCGCCCTGTTCATGTCTCCTCCATCTCAACTGTGGCTGCGTCAGTCCACGAATGTTCGTAGCCCGATCGCCATCTGTCCAAGCATAGCGCAACGCATCACCGGCCAGAATCGCGACGGCTATCTCTACGCTGGGCTGCGAACCGCTTAAAAACATCGGTGATAGCAGAAGGGAGTTAGTCTGCGAAGTTATAGGTCTACGCAAATAGAAAACCGGGCTGCCCGGCACGATCATCCATCGGTGCCAAAAGCAGCCCGGCTTGGAAACGGCGTATGCCCGGTTAGATGTCGAGGTTCTTCACGTCCAGCGCATTCTCTTCGATGAACTTGCGCCGAGCTTCCACATCCTCACCCATCAACGTGGTGAAGATGGTCTCCGTCTCCGCCAGGTCTTCGAGCTTCACTGAGAGCAGTGTCCGGCGCTCGGGATCCATAGTCGTCTCCCACAACTGCGTGGAGGTCATCTCGCCCAGACCCTTGTAACGCTGCACCTGGTACTCGCGCTTGCCCTGTTCGATTACGTACTCGAAGAGTTCCTTGGGAGTCTGCTTCATCACCGGCTCATGGGAAACGCGGCCTGCGCGCTTGGGTGCCGGCTTGCCTGCCTCCGCCTCGCCTGTAGTCTCGCCTTCCGACTCTTCAGGATCGACCGCGACCGTCTTGCTCACGTAGTCGACCACGAATGGCGGTTGCAGCGCCTCGCGAATCTGCGCGTACTTGGTCATCATCTGCCGGTATTCCGGAGAGGATGCACGGGTCCAATCGATCGCCCGTTCCATCCCTTGCGCATCTGTGAATCGCAGCGACCAGGTCTGGTGTTCTTCGTCGTACACCGGTTCGCCTACAGCTCTGAACTGATAGTTCTTCGAGATCGCCTGCAATTCCTGGTGCAGCGACTTCAGCTTCGCGGGTGGCTCATCCTTGTCGCCTTCAAAGTCGGTGCGGCGCACCAACTCCAGCTTAGCCAGCAGGCTGGTGACCTGTTCGTTGCGAAAGCGCTTGTCAACTTTGTCGAACGCGTCTATGTATTCGCGAAGCTGCCCCATGAACTTGGTGAGCGCCGATCCTTCGAGACTCTGTCCCTCTTTCCCGTAGCGCACCAGCATGCCTTCCGAGGCGCGCTTCACCATCACCCGCACAAATTCGCGATCGTCCTTGATGTACTGCTCAAACTTGCCCTTCTTGATGCGATAGAGCGGCGGCTGCGCAATGTACACATTGCCGCGACGTATCAGCTCGGTCATATGCCGGAAGAAGAACGTCAACAGCAGTGTGCGAATGTGCGATCCATCCACATCGGCATCCGTCATCAAAATGATCTTGCCGTACCGCAGCTTCGATGGGTCGAAGTCCTCTTTGCCGATGCCGCAGCCAAGCGCGGTGATCATGGCGCGAATTTCTTCATGGCCTAGCATCTTGTCGTACCGCGCCTTCTCCACGTTGAGGATCTTGCCCTTCAACGGAAGAATGGCCTGGAATCGGCGATTGCGGCCTTGCTTGGCGGTGCCGCCTGCGGATTCGCCCTCGACCAGGTAAACTTCGCAGCGCTCCGGATCCCGTTCACTGCAGTCGGCCAGCTTGCCCGGAAGCCCGCCGCCGTCCAATGCTCCCTTGCGCCGCGTAAGATCGCGCGCCTTGCGGGCAGCCTCGCGTGCCCGTGCCGCTTCGATTGCCTTGTTGATGATCCGCTTGGCGATCTGCGGATTCTGATCGAGGAACATGCCCAGCCGCTCGTTGACGAACGCCTGCACAGTGCCCGCGATATCGGAGTTCAGCTTGCCCTTGGTCTGCCCTTCAAACTGCGGCTGCGGCAACTTCACGCTCACCACTGCGACCAGGCCTTCGCGAACATCGTCGCCGGAAAGATTTTCCTTCACGTCTTTGAACAGCCCCAGCTGCTGCCCGGCTACGTTGATGGTGCGGGTCAAAGCCGTGCGGAAGCCCGACAGGTGCGTACCGCCGTCGACCGTGTTGATGTTGTTCGCGAAGCTGAACACGGTGTCCGAATAGGTGTCGTTGTACTGCAGCGCTATGTCGAGCTCGATGCCGTCGCGCGAAGCTTCCATCACGATCGGCTTGTCATGCAGGATCTGTTTGCCCTTGTTCAGGTGCTTGATAAACTCCGCGATACCGCCCGCATACTTGAACTCCGCCCGCTTCGCCTCACCCGTCTTAGCGTCGGTGGTGCGTTCATCGGTCAGCGTGATCTCCAGCCCCTTGTTCAGGAAGGCCAGCTCGCGCAGCCGCTGGGCCAGCGTGTCGTAGTTGTACTCGGTGACGGTGAAGATGGAACGATCCGGCAGGAAGTGAATCTTGGTGCCGCGCTTCTTTGAGGTGCCCGCCTGCCGCAGCTTTGAAACCGGAAGGCCGCGCCCATAGTCCTGCTCATAGGTGTGCCCGTCGCGCCAGATTTCAACTTCAAATTCCTCGCTCAACGCATTCACGCACGAGACGCCGACACCGTGCAGTCCGCCCGAAACCTTGTAGTTCGACGCGTCAAACTTGCCGCCCGCATGCAGTTTCGTGAGCACCACCTGCACAGCCGGCATCTTCTCGCCATTCGGAAGCACCATGTCATCGACCGGGATGCCGCGCCCGTCGTCGGTCACCGTGATGGAGTTGTCGAAATGAATCGTGACTTCGACGTGCTTCGCATACCCAGCCAAAGCCTCATCCACCGAGTTGTCCACCACTTCATAGACCAGGTGGTGCAGGCCCATCTCGCCGGTCGAGCCGATATACATCGCCGGACGCAGCCGCACTGCCTCCAGTCCCTCGAGGATTTTGATGTTCTCGCCGGTATAGGAATTCGCTTTGCCGTTCGAATCGGCCCCATCTGAGACGGCAGGGACGGCATTTCCTGCCGCAGGAACGGCCACATTGGTGTCAGTTGCAAGCTCTTTGGTGGACATGAAACTCCGGTCGCGCAAACCCTCGGGAAGTCGTCCTGTCCCGTCCGGGCTATAGGCAATTAAGGCCTTGATAGCGAAGAGGTTTTCGCGCTTTGAACTAGGTAAATTATAGCACGCCGAGGGCCTGAAAACAGCCCTCGGGAGACCCCGCCCAGGCACCCCTCGCCGCCTGCGTTTGCAGGGAATTTGGTTACGTAATTACCACGGTAACCAACGTAATGCATATTTTCTAATATGCTTCAATTCATTGGACTTAGAATGGTTACTGACTATACTCGTGTTGAAAGCAAATCCACAGCTTATAGCCATCATGATTACTAAGGGGTCATCGACCATGAAACTGCTTGTCCGCGCCTCCGTTATTACCCTCGCCCTCGCCGGTTTTGTCGCCAGCAGCTACTCGCAGCAGAAGCATGTCGCCACCCCTGTGACCCACCAGGCTGTTTCAGCGACCATGCCCGCTCCGGCGTGCAGCCCCAACGATCCGGGCGGATGTGGACTGAACCGGTTCTAAGTAATTCTTGGAGCTAGGGTTCGGTAACACAATTGTGTTACTCAAGATATACTGGTAGGGGTTGAAGGTGCGCGGCTTTCGAGCTATTCTCAGAGCTCGACTGGTATCCCCTATGACCTCGTTTCAGCTACTGCACGCGCTGATCCTCGCAGAGCCCCTCCTTTCCGGACTGGTTCTGTGGGCGTTTCTGCGCGCCAAAGATCATAAGCGCTTTCCCGCGCTGGGTGCGTACCTCAGCTTGCGAGTGGCGTCGGTTTCCGTGCTTTGCTTCCTGCTGCATGCACACCACTTCGGCATCGACGTCCATAGCTCCTACGTCGCTTACTTCTATACGTACTGGGCGACCTACGTCGTCGGCGCAGTCGCGATCTTCTTCGTTATTCAGGAAATGTTTAAGCACCTGATGGCTCCGCTGCCGGGACTGAGCCGGCTCGGCCTCGTCGCCTTCCGCTGGGCTGCTGCCATCTCCGTCATCGTCGCCATGACCTCTGTTGTGTTGCCTACCGGACTTAAAGGCGACTGGTTCATCGCTGTCACCAGTGAACTCATGCGCTGCATGAGCATCATCGAAATCTGCATCCTGGCCTTCCTCGCCTTCTCCGTGCACTCCCTGGGTCTCTCGTTTCGTAGCCGCGTCTTTGGCGTAGGTTTGGGATTCGGCCTCGTGGCCTCGATGGAGTTCGTGATGTCCGCCTTCGCCATTGGCCACTCGTCGGTCGCCTCTTCGGCGAACACGATTTCGCAGGTCACGATCATGCTGGCGCTGCTCACCTGGACCACCTACTTCCTGCAGGCGGAGCCGGAGCGCAAGCCGGTTACGCTGCCAGTCTCTTCTTCGCTGCTGCGGTGGAATGAGATTGCTACCGCACTCGGCCACTCTTCGCCGCATGTGGTTGTCGGCCCCTCGAGCGACTTCTTCCTGCAGGACGTCGAGAAGGTCGTCGACAAGATCCTCACCAAGAACTCGCTGAACTCTGCCGGCTAACCACGCTGGCCCATCCAGAAACACGAAAGCCCCGAGGCCAACCCTCGGGGCTTTCTGCTATGCGCGCGGCGTTCCGCAGCACGATCGCTCTTCAACGGGCGCAGCCGTGCCTCACAGCAAAACGCCGAACCCGGTGTTGCGAGTTCGGCGCCATCTGCTGATGAGAACAAAAACTATTTGGCAGCGGTAGCTTCTGCAGCCTCAACCGGGTGCACTGCGACGAACCGTCCCGTGCGTCCGCGATCGATGAACTTCACCCGTCCCGAGATCTTCGCGAAGAGGGTGTCGTCGCTGCCCCGGCCAACATTCAGGCCAGCCTTGAGCGGTGTCCCACGCTGACGAACGATGATGGAGCCGCCGGTCACCGTCTGACCGTCATGTGCCTTCACTCCAAGTCGCTGTGCGTTGGAGTCGCGTCCGTTTTTAGAGCTGCCTAAACCTTTTTTATGTGCCATTTCAAACCTCGCGCTTGCGGGAGTTCTTCCCGCTCAAAATGTTGCGCAAACAAGCGATTACTTGTTCTCTGCGCCGTAGCTGGTGCCGTCGACCTGAATCTCGTTGATGCGAACCTGCGTGAACGACTGCCGATGCCCCTGCAGCTTCTTGTACTGCTTCTTCCGCTTGTAGTGGAAGACCAGGATCTTGTCCCCGCGGCCTTCGCCAACAACCGTTGCCAGAACCTTTGCGGATCCCGGTTTCACCAGCGAGCCTGCTTCGCCTGAGAACGCGAGCACTTCGCTGAACTCCACTGTCCCGTTCTCGTCCGCTGCTGACTTCTCAATCTTGAGCAAGTCGCCCGGAGCGACACGATACTGCTTACCACCAGTGCGGATAACCGCGTACATAAAACCTCCAGCGCCCGAGCCTTCGGGTGCTTTCTCTTGTGTCAATCTGGGCAGATACATGCTTTCTTCGCTGTCGACTTCGCGCTCAAACCCGCAAAAATCTGTTCCAGGTGAGCCGATCGACCGGAAGCGCTCCAGCATGTGGAGCCAAGGGCAGGATCGCCAAACTAGATAAGTTTATCCGGCACAGTGCCGCTGGTCAATCATTTGCGCCTGAAAACTCACGCAGCGGGCTGAGAAACAGGCTTAGGCCGGGCTGACTGGAATAGAAATACCGCCAGAACCGCGATCAGCGGCTCCAAGGGATGGCGAAAGCGCGCACCCGCAGTCACGAAGTAGTAGGTGAAGGGCAGCAGCAGAAACGCCCACGCGAAGAGCCCGGCCGCCGGTGCACGCTTCCACAACGCCACCGCCAGCCCCAACACCCCGGTAAGGCTCAGGAAGCAGTAGTTCAGTTCGCGCGAATACTCCAGCCACGGCGTGCGCTCCATCGGGTGCGGCACGCTGACCCAGAAATAATAGAAGCGCTTCATCGACAGCAGCAGGAACTGCTTAGGGTGGCTGCGAATCCAAGCTTTTGCGATCGCGCCGCGCTCCTTTACAAACCGCAGCTCGCCCAGCTCTGCGTAGTGGCGGATGTCTGCCTGAGTAAAGATGGTGATTCCCCACGGCATCCCGATCGAGCCGTCATTGTTGCCCATGTACAGCTCTGCGCCGAAGTTGCTGCGGAACGGCACAAACGCATGAAATGCTTCGTAATTGCGCACCATCCACGGGGAGACCACGGCGACGAACACGAGCCCCGAGACCGCGGCTCGCTGCATGGCGCGCATCGTCTCACGTGCGCCCAGCAGAATCCAGATGCCGCACACCGGCAGGAAGAGCAGCAGCGTCGAGTTCGATAGCGCAATCAATCCCCAGAGCGCACCGAAGGCTGCCCACCTGCGCATCGTCTGTGCGTCTGCAGGGCCGCCAGGCTCCTCGCCGATGCGGCGCATGCGCAGCGCAAGCACCAGGACCCATGCGAACAGCATCGTGGTCAGCGACATCTCCCAGATCCAGCGCACCGCGTACTGCATGGCCGCCGGATAGAGAGCCCACAGCCAGCCCGACCAGACACCGACCTTGCGCCCAAAACAGCGCGCGCCGATCTCGTAAACGGCAATGGCGGTGGAGGCGGAGAAAAGGCTGTTGACCACCAGCAAAACCCACGCCGATTTCAGGCTGTATATCCCGAAAAGCTTGAACGCGCCCGCGATCAGCATCGGATACAGCGGCGGCAACCAGGCGGTCGGTCCGGTATGGTGCAACACCACGTCCATAAACGGGTCGGCGAAGCCAAAGCCGGTGACCATCGCGCGTGCCACTCGGCCCATCTCCCAGCCGAACTGGAAATGATCTTCGGTCACCCGGAATCGATACGAGTGGGCCAGCGTGATGTACGCGACGCGCACCGCCCACGCGATCCAGAAGAGGCGCCAGGGCGCAGAGAACCCGGCCGTCTTGGTCGATCGATCTGCTTCGGGAAGGGTACGATCTGTCGCACCGAGGCTGCTTACGTCACTCGAACTCGTCATGCAGTTCTATTGTGCAGTGTGGAAGTCCCGTTATGCAGCCTGCTTTGCGCCTGAAGGAAACGGCTCGCGCCTAAGAGATCCACTTCAGCAGACGAATGACGCCCATGGCCGCAGGTTTCGAATGGGCGGAGACGTTCTTTCGTGCACGAATCTCGTCCCGTTGCCGGGCATAGTATTGAAACGCGCGCACCAGCATCTCCTCGTTCGACAAGGTCGGCTTCCATCCCATTCGCTCACGAATCTTGCTCGTATCGAAGGCGAAGTCCTCGGCGATCATCTGGTAGTGATAAGGCCCGAGAGGCGAAATCTTGAGCGCATGCGCCAACTTCATCGCCGCGATCGCGGGGCTCTTGGGCAGAGAGGCGACCTTCGAATGGCTGCCCGCGGCATCGATCACCGCCTGGTAGATCTCCCGCAGCGGGCGAACATTGTCTGATCCGACGTGGAAGATGTCCGACCCCTCATAGTCGAGCGCCATAGTGCAGGCGGTCGCCAGGTCCTGCGCATAGACGAACTGATACCGGTTCGAGCCGTCGCCCACCACCCAGACTTTCTTACCTTCGTCGATGAACTCGAACAGAATGGCCAGCAGCCCCAGCCTGCCGCTGTCAATGATCGTGGGGCAGCGAAGAATCACTACCTGCAGGTCCGCACTGAATTCGGCCAGGAGTTGCTCGCCGGTCAGCTTGGAGCGGCCATAGACCTCGATGGGGGCGGGTGGCTCCTCTTCGGTGATCGCGTGGCCTACGTTGCTCGCCCACAGGCAATTGGTCGAGGTGAAGACCAGCTTTTTCACGCCGGCTTCGCGAGCGGCCTCCGCCAGGTTGCGCGTGCCTTCGACGTTGGAGCTCCACAAATCCTGTTCGTCCATGGACCCGTGCGCCAACAAGGCCGCGCAGTGAACGACTGCCGAGATGTCGTACTGCCGGAAAAGCGCGGTCAGCAGTTGCTTGTTTCGCAGGTCTCCCTGGATGCTGGTGAGCAGGGGATGCTCGTCGGCATCGCCGACCAGGTCCAGATTGACGCACCAACAGCCTTCCGACAACAGTCTTCGCTTGAGGATTCCGCCAAAGAATCCCGATCCGCCTGTGACTAAAATCTGGGACATTGCCTCAAGGCTAAACAAGCAGGCAGACAGGCGCAAGGCTGGCTCGTGGTTAAAAAGAAGTAAGATTTGCGCCCGAAGAGCGGTTCGGCTAGACTAGAGATTCCGCAGCAAGGCCGGGGTGCGACCCGTCGCGCTTCTTCAATTCTTAAACGATTGAACCTGCTTCGAGCGGTACAGCCGCTTGGTGGGGTCTGCGCGACAGCTTAAGGAGTTTGTCATGGCTCAGAAATGCGACGTTTGCGGCAAGGGTCCGCAGTTCGGTAACAACATCTCGCACGCGCACAATATCTCTCGCCGCCGATGGAACGTCAACCTGCGCCCGGTCAAGGCCAAGGTAGAGGGCTCGTCCAACGCCAAGCGCGTTCGCGTCTGCACCAGCTGCATCAAGGCCGGCAAGATCGTCAAGGCCTAAGGGTCGGGGACCTTCCCGCAACCTTCTCAAGGGACAGTTATTCACGACAAATCAGCCCCGGGCAACCGGGGCTTTTCGTGTCTGGACAACGGGCCATAAGGCGCCCGTTACGCCTTCTTCTCGAAATCCAGGGAAGCGGAGTTGATGCAGTAGCGCAGTCCCGTAGGCTTCGGACCATCGGGGAAGACGTGACCCAGGTGAGCGCCGCAACGGGCACAGGTCGCTTCCACCCGGCGCATCCCGTAGCTGTTGTCTTCGTGAGTCTCGACCGCCTCCGGGGTAACGGGCAGCCAGAAGCTGGGCCAGCCGCTACCCGATTCGAACTTGGTATCGGACTGAAACAGCTCCGCTCCGCACGCCACGCAGCGGTAGTTCCCGGCATCGTGGTTGCGGTACAGTGCGCCCGTGAACGCAGGTTCCGTGCCCTTCTCGCGTGTAATGTGGTACTGCTCCGGCGTCAGTTGCGCCTTCCACTCTTCTTCTGTCTTGGTGATCTTTTCGACCTTCGCCGCACCGGCTGTCTTCGTATCGCTCATCGTGTACCTCTCTGGACCATTAGATGGAAAATTGCCGGAACGGTTCCATCTTCGTTCGGGCCCTCGCTCATCGTTCGACAATCCGGATTACATCTTGATGCCCGGTGGGAATGCCGCAGGTAGCTGCGCGATCACCTCGATCTCGACCAGGGAGTCTTTGGGCAGGCGCGCCACCTCCACTGTGGACCGCGCCGGAGCGACGGTTCCTTCCGAGGCTAGATACTGGCCATAGATTGCGTTCATGGCTGCGAAGTCCCCCATGTCCTTGAGGAACACGACGGTCTTCACCACGTGGGAAAGGTCGGTGCCGGCGGCGGCAAGAACAGCCATAAGGTTTTCGAGAACGCGGGTGGTCTGTTCCTCTATGCCGCCGGCTACGATCTGTCCGCTGGCAGGATCGAGGGCCACCTGGCCGGAGGTGTAGATCAGGTCGCCCACGCGCACGGCTTGCGAATAAGGGCCGATAGCGGCGGGAGCATGCGGTGTGGAGATGGCAGTCTTCCGATCAGAACTCATGCACGCATTCTAATGCGGCGAGAGGCGCCGAGGTTGAAGAGTGGCGCCGAAGGCGCGTGTGCCTGGACGGCAGGTCCCCTAGAGTTTCTGTGCGCGTTGGACATCTCGGACGCCGGGCACTCGGCGCAATCCAGCGACCAGGCGGGTCAGGTGTCCCACATCTTCCGCCTCGATCACGAACTCGACGACCGCCTCACCATCGCCAGTCGACTTCGAATCCACTCCGCGAATATTGGTGCCGTCATCGCTGATCACCGCCGTCATTTCCTTCAGCAGGCCGCTCCGGTCGTCGCAATAGAGCGTCAGTTTCACGGGATAAGTTGAGCGCTTGCCGGTGAGTTGCTCCTCGGCGGTCTTGGCCCACTCGACCGCAATGCGGCGGTCCGACTCATAGAGCAGGTTTTGCACGTTGGGGCAGCTGCGCGCGTGCACGGCGACGCCTTTGCCGCGGGTCACGTAGCCGATAATCTCCTCACCGCGAATCGGATTGCAACATCGGGCGCGATACACCAGCAGATCGTTCTGACCTTCCACCTGCAGCGAATCGGCGCGGCTGGTGAGCTGCACCCGCTTGACCGCGTCCACCACGCCCTGCTTGTTCTCGATGCCGGGTTCGACCTCGGGAGTGGTTGACTGCGCCGTTGACCCGGGCGACAGCTTGTTCAGCACCGCGCGTGCAGAGTATTTGCCGAAGCCGATCGAGGCCATCAAATCGTTGGGCGTGGCCAGGCCATACTCGCCGGCGATTCGCGCGTAGTCCGAGTCGACAAACCTCGATAGCGATACCTTGTACTTGCGGCCCTCGCGCTCCAGCAGCTTGCGGCCGATGTCGATGGCGCGCTCCCGCTGATGTTCGTTGAGCCAGTGCTTGATCTTGTTGCGGGCCCGGGAACTCTTGGCGAAGCTGAGCCAGTCGCGGCTCGGCGTGTGCCCGTTTTGCGTGACTACTTCGACGATGTCGCCGTTGCGCAGCCGCGAGCGCAGCGGAACCATGCGGCCATTCACCTTCGCGCCCACGCAGGTGTTGCCCACCTCCGTGTGAATCGAGTAGGCGAAGTCGATGGGGCTCGCGTCCTTGGGCAGGACCACGACCTTGCCCTTGGGCGTGAAGGTATAAACCTCTTCCGGATACAGATCGATCTTCAGCGTGGAGAGAAATTCGTTGGGATCGGTCATCTCCCGCTGCCACTCGACCAGCTGCCGCACCCACGCCAGCCGCTGCTCGTCGCGCGCGCTCACCGACGATCCGCCCGCCTTGTACTTCCAGTGGGCGGCGATGCCTTCTTCAGCGACCCGGTGCATCTCTTCGGTGCGAATCTGTACCTCGAACTGGTGTCCGCCCTCGCCCATCACGGTTGTATGCAGCGACTGATACAGATTGGGCCGCGGCATGGCGATGAAGTCCTTGATACGGCCCGGAACCGGCCGCCACAGGCTGTGAATCAGCCCCATGACCGCATAACAATCCTGCACGCTGGCGGTGATGACGCGAATGGCCAGCAGATCGTAGACCTGATCGACGGAGGTGCGGGATTTCTGCAGCTTCTGGCTGATGCTGTAAAGCCGCTTGATTCGCCACTCCACGCGCGCCTTGATGTCGCTGTCCCGCAGCTTGTCCATCAGCGTGGACTCGACATCGCTGAGGAACTGCTCGCCCTCTTCGCGTCTCGCCTCGATGGCGGTGTGTACCTGTTCGTAGGTGAAGGGATCGACGAAGCGGAACGCCAGGTCTTCCAGCTCGCCGCGCACCTTGCCCATGCCCAGCCTATGGGCCAGCGGCGCGTAGATGTCCAAAGTTTCGCGCGCAATGGCCTGCTGGCGATCGGTCTGCAGATGTTCAAGCGTTCGCATGTTGTGCAGCCGGTCGGCCAGCTTGATGATGACCACGCGCACGTCGCTGACCATGGCCAGCAGCATCTTGCGAACGTTCTCCGCCTGCCGGTCTTCGCGATTGGCAAATTGGATCTTGTCGATCTTAGTCACGCCCTCGACGATGTGCGCGACCTGCTCGCCAAATTTGGCGGCGATGTCTTCGGTGGTGACCGGGGTATCCTCAACCGCATCGTGCAGCAGGCCGGCCGCGATCGCGGTCGAGTCCAGCTTCATCTCCGCTAGGACCAGGGCCACTTCGAGCGGATGCAGCACATACGGTTCGCCCGAGGCTCGTAACTGCCCCTTATGGTGCTCCAGGCAGAATTCCCAGGCACGGCGGATGATTTCAGTGTCGTCGGTGGGGCGATTGGTTCGGACCGTCTCAATCAGCTCACGGAATTTTTCTGCCGTGATGCCCGGGCCCAGGTCGGGCTCGTGAGTGGGGGTTTGGACCGTCGCCATGCTTGATTATAGGCCGGACCGTCAAACCAGGCATAAAACCCTTGTATGTGCCTCCATGCTTCCAGCCCTCGAAAGATGCGACTGCTGCCGACGTACCGATGTTCATTTGCGAACAGGCGGTTTCAGTTCTGAACAACCAGAGCCTGACTTACTGCCGAGATACTCTGAATTCCGCTGGAATCCGCGCTGGACAAACGCTCTTCTGTGGCCGCCGAATTGCTGTTTACTGGTGCTGTTGCAAGCGGGGATCGCCACTCTCTGCCGGAGGCTCTCGTGCTCAACCTGATCAACGATGTTCATGTCGCGCTGCGGCGGTTGCAGAAGTCTCCTGGATTCGCACTCACGGCGGTGTTGACGCTGGCTCTGGGGATCGGAGCCGCGACCGCCATCTTCAGCGTGGTCGATGGCGTGCTGCTCAAGCCCCTCGCCTACCGCGACAGCGGACGCCTGGTCGTGATCTGGGAGCGGGTGCGGTTCCTGAAAAGCTTTGCGCCGTATGTGGGCGCGAACCCGCGCCACGCGCAGATCTGGGATAAACAGAACACGGTTTTCCGCGGCATGAGCCTGCTGCAGCAGGGGAGCGCCGGCGTCTCTCTGGGCAACGATCATCCGCAGTTTGTGGGGCGGCTTCTGGCGCAGCCTAACTTGCTAGGCCTGCTCGGCGTTCAGCCGATCCTGGGGCGAGATTTCCTGCCCGAAGAGGCAGTCAAAGGGCACGAAAATGTCGTCATCCTCAGCTGGAGCCTGTGGCAGAACCTCTTTCACGGGGATCCTGGCGTCATCGGCAGGTCGGTCCAGGTCGCCGGGATTTCGCAGCAGGTTGTTGGCGTGTTGCCACAGACCTTCTACTTTCCTAAGGCAAACGAACTGGCCGCATCTTCGCAGGCCCAGCAGACGCCGCCCACCGAACTCGTCTCTCCGCTGGTGATCGACTTCAACGACTTCGGCTGGAATGGCGACTATGGCAATTACGTAGCCCTGGCGCGGCTCAAGGCTGGCGTGACTCCAGCGCAGGCGCAAGCGGAACTGGACGCCATCGACAACGATATTGCCCGCCAGATCCCACCCGATGAGTCCGATGGAGGCAATCCCACCGGAGCCATCGCCAGCTACGTCCAGCCGATGAAAGAGGTGATCGTGGGCAAGAGCACCCGCAGCCTGTGGCTCCTGTTCGCGGCAGTGCTCTCGGTCCTGCTCATCGCCTGCACCAACCTGGCGAATGCGCAGCTGGCGCGGTCGGTGGCGCGGGATCGCGAGGCGGCGCTTCGTTCGGCCCTGGGCGCTTCCGCCGGACGCCTGGTTCAGAGTTCGCTGGTTGAGGCCTGCATACTGTCCCTCGCGGGCGGGGTGCTCGGCGTGATCCTCGCGAACTTCGCCGTTCACCGTCTTAGCGTGTATGCGCATCTGGCTCTCCCGCGCACTGACTCGGTCTCGATTCATCCGGCTGTGCTGGCGTTCTCGGTTTTGCTGACCACGGGTGCCACCCTTCTGTTTGGAATGCTCCCTGCGCTGCGCCTGTTGCGCATCCATCCGCTCAAGTCGCTGCACGGGGCAGGTCGTTCCTCCGGATCGCGTAGCAGCGGACGTCTGCGCCGCTGGCTCGTCGGCGGCCAGGTGATGGCCTGCACCACGCTTTTGCTGATCACGGGATTATTCGCCAAGAGCCTGGTCCATCTGGTGACGTCGGAGCGCGGTTTCTCGACCGACCACATCGTGCTGGCCGACGTCATTCTCCAGGGCAAGGAATTCACCGACGAGAAACGCGCGAGCTTCGATGACGGCGTGCTCGAACGCTTACGCGCACTTCCTGGCGTGGAGTCGGCGAGCATGGTGAGCGCCATGCTGCTCGCGGGCGAGACCTGGATCGATGGAATTACGCGCCCGGATCAAACTGGCAGCAACACCTTGGCCAATTACCGCTGGATCGGACCAGAGTATTTCGCGACGTTGCAGCAGCGGATGGTCGCGGGCCGCGAGTTCGATGCGCACGACCGCACGCAGAAGAGTGCTGTGATTTCGGAGACGACCGCCAGGAATGTCTGGCCCGGGCAGAACCCGATCGGACGCACCATGCTGCGCAACGGGCGGCCCTTCACCATCGTGGGCGTAGTCGCGGACGCGCGCAGTACGTCGTTGCGGGCGGGGGCGGTGAACATGGTTTACCTGCCCTACTGGGACAAGCCGCCACGCAGCAGCTTCTTCGTCGTTCGCAGCACCCAGGACACGACGCTACTGGCAGCGTCGGTTCGGAAGGCGATCTGGAGCTACGATCGAGAGTTGGCGTTCGAGGTCAAGCTTGTGAAATTCGCCATACGCACCGAATCCGGCGTTATTGACCAGCAGGTCGATGGTCCGGTTGCGCCCTTCTGTGGCATCGAAGATCAGCTGCGGTGCTGCCGGGTCTTCGAGGTCCGCGACGATGACCTCAGCCTGAATCGAGAACTCCGTTTGTAGGCGGGACTGCAGCGCTTCGAGGCGATCTTTGCGGCGGGCAGTGAGCACCAGGTGAACCCCGGCTTTGGCCAGTTCCACTGCCAGAGCCTCGCCGATTCCGGCGCTCGCACCGGTGATGAGCGCCCATTTTCCTTGCCAGGTTTTTCGTATGAGCCGCGATGCTTGCTTCATGTTCTCCTTCCGGCGACTTGCCGAGCGAACCTATACCGCTGCTGGTTCTGGTTCGCCATTGACCCACTGCTGAAAGGCGTCAAAGCTCTGCGGCCTCCCGAGAAAATCCTGAACAATTTGGGTGCCGGGTTTGGAGCCACCGGGTTCGAGCACGGTTCGCCGATAGCGCATGGCCGCTCGCCGTCGAGCAGGTTCGCCGGGTCGAACTGATTGAAGAAATCCAGCGCGATCACCTTGTCGAAGAGGTAGGTGTAGTAATTCGACGAATAGCCGGTGAGATGAGTGAAGCTCGCGTACATGCGATTGCCGTCAATCCAGGTGTACGGCAGAAAGCGCGTGTAGTCGTCGTGCAGCAGCGCGTCCAGATCGAGTTGGTCGGGATCCTGGTTATGCGTGTCGAGCGAATAGCTGCAATAGAAAAGCTGCGCCCGCACGCCGTCGGCGCGGCCAAAGGCGCTGGCGTGGTTCATGCGCGCGACCAGTTCGGCGGAATCGGCTCGTCGGTCTGGTAATGTCTTGCGAACCCGGCAAGCAGATCGGCATCGCGGAAAAACTCCTCCAGCATCTGCGAGGGAACCTCGACAAAGTCGCCCTCGGTGCGATGCCGCTGATTCCGGCATAGGGCTGTTGGCCGCCAAGAAGCGCGTGCATCAGGTGGCCGAATTCGTGGAAGAAGGTGGTGACATTGTCGTACTGCATCAGGCCGGGATCGTCCGGCTTGCCTCCGGGGAAATTGCAGACCAGCGCGGCCTCGGGTATCTGGCGGCCCGCGACTCCGGAACCAGGGGTGTGCGCTGAACCACTTGTCTTTGCCCTCGCGCGGATGCATGTCGAGATAGAAACGGCCGACCTGCCGTTCGCCGTCGAATACGTCAAATGCGCTGACCGCCGGGTCCCAGACATCGGCATCGGCGACCGGCTCGAAACTCACATGAAAGAGACGCGCCGCCGTATCGAGCACGCCTTTTTCCACGCGATCATAGGGGAAGTAAGGCCGCACCGACTGCGAGTCGAAGTCAAAGGCCGAGCGGCGAAATTGTTCGTACCAGTAGCCGCGGCTGGCAGCATCGATGGCCTGCAGCTCGGGGCGCTGGCGGCGGGCGAATGCCAGCACCCGGGCAACGTCGCGCTCTGCTCCCTCCTTGGAAGCGGAGTCCAGATCGTTCAGAAAGGCCTTCATCTTCTCAGCCGATTGCATCATCTGGTCGGCCGTGGCAAGGTCCGCCCAGGAGGCATAGCCGAGCATGGTGGCGATCTGCTGGCGCGTCTTGAGCAGGTCGAGCAGCACCTGCCTATTGGTGGGGTAGGCGCGGGTGTTGTAGGCGAGGAACATTCTCCGACGCAGATCGTCGCTCCTGGCGAAGGTCATCACCGGCATGTAATCCGGATAGTCGGTGGTCAGGGTGATGGTGCCATCTTCGGCGGGAGGATGACTGGCGATATAGTCCGCCGGCAAGCCGTCGAGTTCCGCCGGATCCTGCACTGTGACATGGTTGGCGCCGTCTTGCACGTTGCGGGCAAACGTCAGCGAGAGCTCGGTCGCTTTATCGTGCAGCTCCCGGATATGAGTCCGTTTGGCTTCGTCTTTATCCACGCCGGAGAGCCGGTATTGCAAGAGCGTCCGGTTCAGATAGTGCCGGGTAGCGCTGTCGATCCCGTTCATCGCCACTTCGTTCAACGAAAGGTCATTAAGAGCCTGGTAGACCTCGTGATTGAGCGAGAGGTAGGTGATGACTTCGGAGATCTTCTGGCACTGATCCTGAGCGGCATCGCGTATCTCTTTGAGCGGATGCACGCTGTTCAGGAGTGCAGACTGCTGCCCGGCGGCGGCTAGCTCCGCGAGCGCATTGTCATAGGGGCGAAGGGTGTTCTCGACGGTTCGCGGGCCCGTGGCTGCTACGAGTAGATCGATCTGGCGCTGCTGCTCGGCGATCCGGGCGCCAACCCACGCCTGCAGGCTGGGAACATCCACCTTGCCTCTTCCTGCCGCGCTCCAGGGGTGGACTTGCGAAGGGGATTCGCTGTGAGACTGGGGCTCGGTAACCGCTTCTGCCATTTGAATACTTCCTCCCGCAAACTTCGTTCTTCCAAGATAAGCGATCTCTCCGCGGTGGATAAAAGAGGCAACAAAACCTTCGGCTTTGTTGCGAGCGCCCAAAAATCTGAGCAGATGCTGCATACTGGCGTCGCAGCGGAATTAGCCTTTCGGCGGCAATCCGTGGCTGTGGAGGGGTAGGGGACGGAGAGTTACCTACGCCGTCCTCTAGTCGTTTCATCACTTCACAGGTGGGGAGAAATGCTCTAAGATGCGGCAATTGCACCGATGAATTTACCAGTTACAGGCTTGTCGCCCCGCTACCTGGCACGCGCATCGGGAAGATCTGCGTCGCAATTATTGGGGACACTCCGGCGGAACTGGTGGAGAAGGCCACAGAAGCGATCCACGAAAATCACTTTCTCGAGTTCCGGTTGGATTACCTGGCGAAGCCGGCGCTCGCGTTACCGAAGCTCAAAGAATTCATGACCGACCGCGGTGGCATCACCGCAATTGCCACCTGCCGTCGCGAAGTCTCGGGTGGAAAGTTCAAAGGCTCTCTCGCTGCGGAAGTGGACATTTTGACCAAGGCCATTGCGTGCGGGTTCCACCTGGTTGACCTGGAACTTGAATCCGCCGAAGCGATGAAGCACGCCGAGTTCGAAAAACTGCGATCCCTGGGCGCCGGGCTGATCGTCTCGCATCATGACTTCGCGGCTACCAAAGATCTGGATGGGGTGCTCGAGCGCATCCTCCCCTTCCAGCCCGATTTCATCAAGATCGTGTCGACGGCCAAGAGCTTGGCGGACAACGTGACCATGATGCATTTCCTGGAGAAGGCCTCAAACCAGAACAACCTGATCGGTGTCTGTATGGGCGAACAGGGCATCATCAGCCGCGTTCTTGGCTTGCGCGCTGGGAGTGCCTTCACCTTTGCCGCGGCCACTGTGGGCGAAGGACGGCTCCGGGGCAGATCGCCGCACGCACGTTGATTGACGCCTACCGGGCTGAACAGATCGACGCAGCCACCCGCATCTACGGCGTGGCCGGAAATCCGGTGAAGCATTCGCTTTCCCCGATCATGATGAACACGGCTTTTCGCCGCAAGACGGTGAATGCGGTGTACCTGCCGCTGCAGACCAGCAAGATCAACGACCTGCTGACGCTGGTGCGCGAGGTTCCGCTCAACGGCATGAGCGTGACCATGCCCTTCAAGCAGGACATTCTCAAACATCTGGCCAAGACGGATCCCCTTTCGGAGAAGGTCGGCGCCTGCAACACCATCGTTCGTTCGCAGGACGGAAAGCTTTACGGATTTAATACCGACGTGGCCGCTGTAGTTCGGCCACTCGAAAAGCGGATTCATCTGAAAGGCGCGAAGGTTCTGGTGCTGGGTGCAGGTGGAGCGGCACGGGCCGCGGTCTTTGGGCTGAAGGAGAAGGGCGCTGAGGTATTCGTGCTGAATCGCACACTTGAGACCGGGCAGAAGCTGGCTCGGGAGGCCAAGGCGAAGACTGCCAAGCGGGAGCAACTGGCCAAATCCACCTTCGACGTGATCGTGAATGCCACGCCGACCGGCATGCACGGCGTGAAGCCAACCACGATCCTGGAGCCGAAAGAGATCAATGCGCGGCTGGTCTTCGATCTTGTCTACAACCCGATTGATACGCCTCTAATCCGAGCGGCTCGCGAAAAAGGAATCGCGGTGATTACCGGTGTAGAGATGTTCGTGCACCAGGGAGCGAGGCAGTTTGAGATCTGGACCGGCAAGCCCGCGCCGGAAGAAGAGATGATGCGAGTGGTGATTCACGCGCTGCGACAGCGCGCCGAGGCTGAAGCGGCCAAGCGAAACGCCTAACTCCCCGTTCGCCTCAAATCCTGAAGAACTATAGAGTGGAATGAGCATTTCGGGTGCGAATGTGCCCTTTGGAGACATGGATTGCGCGACTCTTCCCGTGACACTGCAGTGGACAGGCTCATCGAACTTGCCCGCGAAGACAAGGGTGGGCCCAAGGCGGCTATGCCGATTCCCGCACCCCTTCCCACCGACCTATCGCTCGAAGACCAAAAGGATCCTCGTCCCTCTATGTGGCGTTCGCTGCTTCAGCTCCGCGTACTTCTCCCCTATGTTTCGCGCCTGCTTCCTTTGCTCGATAGCGGCTTCGCGCATGCTCCGGACACCCGGCACCTCGATCAGAG
>CAWKKW010000004.1:0-437405 GCA_963850345.1 uncultured Acidobacteriaceae bacterium
GGGGCGAGTCGACAGAGACGCGGGATCGTACGTGAATCAGGCTGAGAAGCTTCATGTACGAGGCAGCGAGTGAAAGAAGATTTTAAATTTTCGTGATAGTAACCCATAGTGCTCCGTTTCAGAACCTTACCGTTAGTCACTTGCGGAGAATCGCAGTGCAGCAGAGGACTTAGACGAAGCGGCCCTCTGCTTACCTCTTGCCTCGAATGGGAGCACATACAGACTCTACAACGTCTTGGAGCAACACCTAGGCGGTCCCCCTCATCCGACTAGAAGCGAACAAAAAGCGTAAACGAGGGCCAAAAACATGGCGGAGCGGAAGTACATTCCTGAGGAGACAGAGATTACTGAAAGCGCGACCACCGACGAGCTCAAGAGGGCGACTGAACGCGCAGAGCGGGCCGAGGCTGAGTTGGCGCGATTGAAGAGAACAGCAGACGCGAGTTCCAGCGCTTCCGAGCGTGTCGAGCGGTCCACCGAGAGCGGCGATGCTGAGTTGCCGGGTGGCGAGACCGAACTGCGGAAGGACTCGATGATGTCCCACCTGCTCGATTCTCTAGATCGAGGACAGGATATCGGCCATTACGGTCGGCTCGTGTTCGCGATGGTAGCCCGGCATTTCCTGTCAGACGAAGAGGTAATCGCCTGGCTGACACGCGACCGCGATTTCGAGGAGCCTGCCGCCGTCGCGCTGCTACGGCAAGTGGAATCCCGTGACTACAATCCGCCAAAGCGGGAGCGTATTCTGGAGTGGCAGCAGCAGCAAGAGTTCCCGATTCTCCCGAATCCGGAGAATCCTGACTGCGGCAACCTGTATCGAAATCTCAAATTTCCAGACTCGATCTATCACCACATCGAACAATATCAAGAGCAGAAGGCTAATGCTGAGTAGGAGAGCCAAAGCTAAGGGAAGTTCACGCGAGAGTCACAAACTCCGACAAAGCACCTAACCGAGACGGTACCCGCGCTCATTCAAAATTCCGGAAATCTTCCGGCACATGGACACGGGACCTTCCACCTTGCTTATGAACAGGTCTGCATATCGCGCATCCGGGGGAATTTCGTTCACTCCAGAGACCAGAATCACTGGTAGCTCGGGTCGGATGCTTTTGATTCCCTTCGCCAATTCGGTTCCCGTTCCACCTGGCATGAGTTGATCTGAGAGCACGAGATCGACGTGGCACGAATCCAGTACCCGCAACGCACTCGCTGCGGAACTGGCAGTCATCACCTTATAGCCCTGCTTTTGCAAGACGAGCTTCCTCAGCGTAAGAGGAGTCTCTTCGTCGTCTACGCAAAGAATCACAACCTCATGCGGGACCAATGTTGCCTCGCGTCATCTGATCGCCACTCACGATTTCGGCGTAGTTCGCTACTAACGGGGATCGCTCAACTTGATCTGTGCCAGGAACAGTTACACGAAAACAGGTAATATTGCCGTCTCCGAGTGGCATGCTGCGAAACGCGATGGTCCCCTCATATTTCTGGATGATGCCTTTGCTGATCCATAGTCCCAGGCCGGTGCCCTTGGTCGACTTAGTGCTGAAGAAAGGCTCAAAAAGCCTCTTCGCGTCTTCAGGCCGAATGCCGGATCCGGTATCACAGATCGAGATACATAGGTCATTGCGCTGCTTCAACTTATTTGCGCGTTCTGCAACGCGAATGCGCAGGTAACCTCCAGCAGGCATCGCCTGGATAGCATTGCCAATGAGGTTTAGGAATACTTGTTTCAGCTCTACAGGAAATCCGCGGATAAGTCCCTTGGTTAGATACCGCTTTTGAAGATTGATTTCGCTCAGTTGTAGCCGACGCGCTTGTAACTCCAGCACATCATCCAGGAGCTCTGGAATCGAAACAGGTACAGGATGCTGTGACTCGCGATAGAAGCCGAGTGTCTGCTTGGTGATATGGCAGACCCGCAGTAACTCCTCTTCCCCTAACTGGGCAAAGTATCTTGCTTCCTCATCAAGCGACGGATGATCTTTCAGCAGGTAAAAGGCATTCGTGATCGCCTCGAGAGGGTTATTGATTTCGTGGGCGATAATTCCTGCCACCCGGCCCATCGCGGCCAGCCGTTCGGTCTTACGGAGGGCCTCTTCCGCCTGCAACTGCGCAGTGATGTCGCGATTAATCTCCAGAATGGATCCGGCTTCCATCTTCAGAGCCTGGCGGCTGGCAACGACAACCTCTTGCCCGTCCCGCGTCTCCTGGATCAGGTTTCCATCCCACCTTCCCTCGTCCAGCAGCGCGGCCTCGATCGTCTCATTCTCGATGGGAAACTGAGTACGTAACAGCTCGTGCACATGTTTTCCAAGCACCTCTTCACGGGGCCAGCCATACAGCGCCTCGGCTCCTGCGTTCCAATACTGGAGAACACCCGCACGGTCCCTTACCAGAATCGCTTCCGAGGCAAGCTCCAGCAGGTCTGCACGCTCTCTCAACAGGTCTTCCATCTTCTTACGGTTGGTCACGTCGAAGAAGGCGCTTACTGCGCCCCGCACGTTACCTTGAATGTCAAAGAGTGGGCTCGCACTTCCAAGGATCTGGGTTCTGATTCCATCGGCACGCTCGATCTCCCATTCCGTTGTTCCTACAGGTCTGCCTGTGGAGATGGAACGCTGGAGAGGCAGCTCTGCGAGGGGCAAGTCTCTCCCATGCTGGCGGAACCGATAGGGAAGAGTTGCAGATCCATCAATGCCGCTCGAGATATTCTGGCCGGGGACTATGCCGACGAGTTCACTGAGCGCGTGGTTCGCAGTGATCAGCTCACACCTGGGGTCATGCGCAACTGCGACGCCGACAGGCAACACCTGCATGATGGTCTCTAACTCAGCTACGCGTTGCTCCAACTGGCTGTTCAGATGACGTATCTGCTCCTCAGCCTTGATCTGCGCGCTGATATCCGTGTTGGTTCCGAACCACCTGGCAACTACTCCCTGGGAGTCGCGGATTGGCACTGCCCGCGAAAGGAACCACTGATAGCTGCCGCCTTGTCCCTGCAAGGGGAACGTATCCTCCCACGGATTGCCCGTAGACCACGATTGCTCAAGACTCTGCATGACGCGGTCTCGATGCGCTGGATGATACGTCCTGGTCCAACCGGATCCTTGTGCTTCTTCGAAGGAGAGCCCAGTGTAGTCATACCATCGCTGGTTAAACCAGAAGATCTGTCCATCCGCATCCGCCATCCATGCAAGCTGAGGAATAGAGTCGGCAAGCGTCCGAAACTGATTCTCGCTCTCCTGTAGTTGCCTCGCCCTCTCCTCAACTCTTCGTTCTAACTCACGGTTCAGAGACTCAAGCTCGCGGGTCTTGCGGTGTAACTCAGCGAAGACACTTACCTTGGCCCGCAACACCTCCGGAACCACCGGCACCGAGATATAGTCAACGGCGCCACTCTTGTAACCCTTGATCCGGTCTAAGTCGGTCAGGTGTACTGCAGAAATGAAGATGATTGCGGTCTTCTGAAAACGCGGATGCTGGCGCATCATATCCGCCATCTCGAAGCCGTCTATCTCGGGCATACTCACGTCGAGTAAGACGACCGCCACGTCCTGCTTCAAAAGCTGCTCGAGGGCCTCTCTCCCAGAGCGCGCCTTGATGAGATTTTCACCCAGGTCACCGAGGATTGCCTCGTAACTGAGCAGCTTGGCGGGCTGATCGTCAACCATCAAGATGTTAGCTCTTTCAGTGACGTTCACTTCATTCCTCATCCGTCCTGCTCCGGCACTTTAACTCTACTAAGTACAGACATTTCTACCTGGAATATCACCTGTGCAGCCACATGCGCAGGGCCGACAGTAACTGCTCAGTGTTCACCGGTTTGGCCAGGTACTCCGATGCGCCTGCCTCAAGACATTTCTCTCGATCCCCTTTCATCGCCTTGGCTGTAAGTGCGATGATCGGCAGCCTGCGAAATAATGGGTTCTGACGAATGACCTGCATCGTTTCGTAGCCATCCATCTCCGGCATCATGATATCCATGAGAACGATGCCGAGGTCGGGGGTGGATTCAATGGTCTCAATCGCCTCACGACCCGTGCCCGCTGTAAGTACCGTCATGCCTCGACGTTCCAGCACGCTGCTGAGCGCGAAGATATTCCGCACATCGTCATCGACAATGAGCACTCGCCTTCCTACCAGTGCCTCGTCAGAACGATGCAACCGGTCCAGCATGTTCTGCTTTTCGCGAGGCAGATCAGTTACCACTCGGTGCAGGAAGAGCGCCGTCTCATCGAGTAGCCGCTCCGGTGACTCCACGTCTTTGACGATCACGCTGCGAGCCAGGGTATGCAGTCTCGCGTCCTCTTCCGGGGAAAGGTCCTTCCCGGTGAAAACGACCACCGGCAGCTCATTAAGTGCCGGAGTGTCGCGCAAACGCTCGAGCACTTCAAAGCCGCTCATATCCGGCAAGCGTAGATCGAGCACAAGGCAATCGTAGGTCTGCCGATTGACTGCGTCAAGCGCCTCTGCGCCTGTGTCTACCACGGTGACGTCGATGTCGTCGTGCCCAAGCAAGGCTTCTATGCTGAGCTGTTGCGCCGGCTCGTCCTCAACCACGAGCAGCTGCTTGCGGCGAGGGCTTGCGTAGTCCTTGATGCGAACGATCGCGGCCTCAAGACCCTCGGTGGTTGTCGGCTTAGTTACAAATGCGAATGCTCCGCGTGATAAGCCATGGTGCCAATCTTCATCCAGGGTCAGCATCTGCACGGGTATGTGACGAGTCGCAGAATCCTGCTTCAGATGGTTAAGAACCGTCCAACCCAGCATATCCGGCAAGAATACGTCGAGCGAAATGGCAGTCGGCCTAAACTCTCTTGCGAGGGCAAGAGCGTCCGCGCCTCGATGCGCGATCAACACTTTGAAACCTTTATCTCTCGACAGGTCACAAAGGATACGAGCATAGTGCGTGTCATCTTCTACGACGAGAAGTACGGCATCCCCCGGCTGAAGAGAGGCGCGATCATCTTCGATAACTTCGGCATGATGTTCAGACACATTTACGTTCGCGATCTGTAACATCGAGCTGGGGCGTTGATACGGCTCGTGCCTTACCGTGATGCTCGGAGAGGCTGGACCTACGTACGTTTGCGGCAGGAAGAGCGTGAACGTGCTCCCCTTGCCGGGCGCGCTACTCAGCTGAATCTCGCCTCCAAGCAGACTGGCGAGCTCACGGCTGATCGCCAATCCTAACCCCGTTCCACCATACTTTCTGCTGGTTCCGGCATCTGCCTGTTGGAAGGCTTCAAAGATAATACGTTGCTTGTCGAACGGAATTCCAATACCAGTATCAGAGACCTCGAACGCAATGACGGATCCACTTCCACTCAGAATGGGGTGATCTTGTGTCCACCCACTGGTCACGCTCGAGACAGACAACCTCACCTTGCCCTGCTCAGTGAACTTGAAAGCATTGGACAACAAGTTCTTCAATACCTGCTGTAAGCGCTTGGAGTCAGTAACCAGGCTTCGCGCCAGGCGGCTGTCCGCGTGGATATCAAAGGACAACTTACGGTTGTCTGCTTCATGCCGGAACGGCCTGGCAACCATCTCGATCAAGCTATTGAAGAAGACTTCCTCGGCTTCCACGGAAACGGTACCGGACTCAATCTTGGAGAGATCGAGGATGTCGCTGATCAGGTTTAGCAAGTCGGTGCCAGCCCCGTGAATCGTACGCGCGAACTCAACCTGCCTGCCGGTGAGGTTGCCGTCTGGATTTTCGGCGAGTTGCTGACCCAGCACCAGAATGCTATTCAGAGGCGTTCTCAGCTCGTGCGACATATTAGCCAGGAACTCTGACTTGTACTTAGAAGTAAGTGCGAGTTCTTTGGCCTTTTCTTCCAGTGCACCTCGAGCCTGCTCAATCTCCTGGTTCTTACGTTCGACCTCGGCGTTTTGTTCGGCGAGCTGCTGTGCCTTTTGCGCAAGCTGTTCGTTGGTCTGCTGCAGCTCCTTTTGTTGCGTCTGGAGCTCGATCGCCAACTGCTGCGATTGCTTCAGCAGTCCTTCCGTCTGCATCGTCGCTTCAATGCTATTCAGCACGATGCCTATACTGGAAGTAAGTTGCTCGAGAAAGGCCAGATGCGAGGCGGTGAAGGTACTTAGAGTTGCTAACTCGATCACAGCCTTTACCCGATCCTCAAATAAGACCGGCAGCACAATCACATTTCGCGGCGTCGCTTCAAATAACCCCGAGCGGATGGGCGATGTGTGGCCCGGCAAGTCGGAGATGAGCATGCGGCGCTTCTCAGAGGCGCACTGGCCAATAAGACCCTCGCCGATTCTGATTCTCTCCAGGTGGCCGTCTTCGGTGGTGGCATAAGCAGAGAGCAGCACCATGCTGGTCGACTCTTCCGATTCCATCTGGTACAGCACGCCTTGTTGTGCATTCACAAGCGGCGCTAACTCGGAGAGTAGCAGCCTGCCGACAGTGGTTAGATCGCGCTGACCTTGCAGCATACCGGTAAAGCGAGCAAGGTTCGTCTTCAGCCAGTCCTGCTCAGTATTACGGTCCGTCGTGAGACGGAGGTTATCGATCATAGTGTTAATGTTGTCTTTCAACTCCGCCACTTCACCGCTGGCCTCTACCTGGATCGAACGGGTCAAGTCTCCTTTGGTAACAGCGGTTGCTACTTCAGCGATCGCCCTGACTTGGTTGGTAAGGTTGTCTGCCAGCAAGTTCACGTTGCCGGTCAGATCCTTCCAGGTACCGGCAGCGCCAGGCACATTCGCTTGTCCGCCAAGGCGTCCTTCTACACCGACTTCGCGAGCCACGGTCGTTACCTGGTCAGCAAAAGTAGCCAGCGTGTTCGTCATGTTATTGATGGTCTCTGCCAGGGCCGCCACTTCGCCTTTCGCATTTACCGTCAACTTCTTTGTGAGTTCCCCGTTGGCGACGGCAGTCACAACCTTAACAATGCCTCGGACTTGCTCCGTAAGGTTTGCGGCCATGACGTTAACGTTGTCAGTTAGATCCTTCCATGTGCCGGCCACTCCGGGCACCTGTGCCTGGCCACCGAGCTTGCCTTCGGTACCAACTTCGCGAGCCACACGAGTGACTTCCGCGGCGAAGGCATTCAGCTGATCCACCATCGTATTGATGGTGTTCTTCAGCTCAAGAATCTCGCCCTTCACATCGACCGTGATCTTGCGCGACAGATCCCCACGAGCGACCGCTGTTGTAACTTCGGCAATGTTACGAACCTGTGCAGTAAGGTTGCCGGCCATGGCGTTTACTGAGTCGGTCAAATCTTTCCAGGTGCCCGCGACGCCGGGAACGTTAGCCTGTCCACCGAGACGACCTTCGCTGCCTACCTCGCGAGCGACGCGAGTAACTTCGGCTGCGAATGAACGCAGCTGCTCGACCATGGTGTTCAGCGTTTCCTTCAACTGGAGGATCTCGCCGCGAACGTCTACGGTGATCTTCTTGGAGAGATCGCCGTTTGCGATGGCAGTCGCCACCTCGGCGATGTTACGCACCTGTCCCGTCAAGTTACTCGCCATGAAGTTGACGTTGTCGGTGAGATCTTTCCATGTCCCAGCCACGCCCGGCACTTGTGCCTGGCCGCCCAGCTTTCCATCGGTGCCAACTTCGCGCGCGACGCGTGTAACTTCGCCGGCGAAGGCATTGAGCTGGTCCACCATCGTATTGATCGTGTTCTTCAGCTCAAGAATTTCGCCTTTCACGTCCACTGTGATTTTGCGGGATAAATCGCCGCGAGCCACGGCGGTCGTAACTTCGGCGATGTTGCGCACTTGGCCCGTCAGGTTACCGGCCATGGAATTCACTGAGTCAGTAAGGTCCTTCCAGGTGCCTGCCACGCCCGGCACGTTTGCCTGGCCGCCGAGCCTTCCCTCTGTTCCCACTTCTCGAGCAACGCGAGTCACTTCTCCAGCAAACGCATTCAGCTGATCTACGGTAGTGTTGATGGTCTCTTTAAGCAGGAGAATCTCTCCGCTCACGTTCACCGTGATCTTCTTGGATAGGTCACCGCTCGCGATGGCTGTAGAAACTTCGGCGATGTTTCTCACCTGACCCGTCAAGTTACTCGCCATGGAATTCACGGAGTCGGTCAAATCCTTCCAGGTGCCTGCCACACCTGGCACTTGTGCCTGACCACCTAGCTTCCCGTCCGTGCCAACTTCGCGAGCCACACGAGTAACTTCGGAGGCGAAGGAGCGAAGCTGATCGACCATCGTGTTGATGGTGTCTTTCAGCTCCAGAATTTCTCCACGCACGTCCACTGTGATTTTGCGCGATAAGTCACCGCGAGCCACGGCCGTAGCCACTTCGGCGATATTGCGCACTTGAGCCGTGAGATTTCCGGCCATGAAGTTTACCGAATCGGTCAGATCCTTCCAGGTTCCGGCAACACCCGAGACCTGCGCCTGGCCGCCTAGCTTGCCCTCGGTTCCAACTTCGCGTGCCACGCGAGTTACTTCGCCTGCAAACGCGTTCAGCTGGTCCACCATCGTGTTGATGGTGTTCTTGAGCTCTAGAATCTCTCCCTTCACATCGACCGTGATCTTACGGGATAAGTCGCCCCGAGCCACGGCGGTAGTTACTTCTGCAATGTTACGAACCTGTCCAGTCAAGTTACCGGCCATTGAATTCACAGAGTCTGTCAGATCCTTCCAGGTGCCCGCGACCCCGGGCACGTTGGCCTGACCGCCGAGTCTGCCTTCGGTCCCAACTTCGCGTGCTACACGCGTGACCTCGCCTGCGAACCGATTGAGTTGGTCCACCATGGTGTTGAGCGTTTCTTTCAGCTGCAGGATCTCGCCGCGCACGTCTACGGTGATCTTGCGGGAGAGATCGCCATTCGCGATAGCCGTCGCCACCTCTGCGATATTTCTCACCTGGCCGGTGAGGTTACTCGCCATGAAGTTCACGTTATCGGTGAGATCTTTCCAGGTACCTCCTACGCCGGGCACCTGCGCCTGGCCACCCAGCTTGCCTTCGGTACCCACTTCCCGGGCCACGCGCGTCACTTCGCCAGCGAAGGCGTTTAGCTGATCCACCATTGTATTAATGGTGTCTTTCAATTCGAGAATTTCGCCCTTGACGTCAACGGTGATTTTGCGCGAAAGATCGCCACGTGCGACCGCTGTCGTCACCTCTGCAATGTTCCTGACCTGGGCTGTCAGGTTGCCGGCCATCGCGTTCACTGAATCGGTGAGATCTTTCCATGTACCCGCTACGCCCGGTACCACTGCCTGACCGCCAAGTTTTCCGTCCGTCCCCACTTCGCGGGCTACGCGCGTTACTTCTGAAGCGAAGGAGCGCAGTTGATCGACCATCGTATTGATGGCTTCTTTCAGCTGAAGAATCTCACCACGAACGTCCACCGTGATCTTGCGCGATAGATCGCCGCTGGCCACAGCCGTCGCAACCTCGGCTATGTTTCGCACCTGGCCCGTAAGGTTGCTGGCCATGGAGTTGACCGAGTCCGTCAGGTCCTTCCAGGTGCCGGCCACGCCCGGGACTTGCGCTTGGCCACCAAGTTTTCCGTCGGTCCCCACTTCGCGGGCCACGCGCGTGACCTCGGCAGTGAAAACGCCGAGTTGTTGAATCATCGTGTTGACGATATTGGCGGAACGCAGGAACTCGCCTTCCAATGGACGCCCGTCCACGTCGAGCCGCACGGTCTGGGTCAGATTTCCCTGCGCGACGGCCGCGATCGCTCGGGTCACCTCGGTCGTGGGACGCAGCAGATCGTCTACGAGCGTATTGACCGAAACCTCCATCTCGCCCCACGCGCCCCGAAGCTGCTGGAAACGCGTGCGTTCCCGCGTCTTGCCTTCTTTACCAACAGCGAGTCCGACGCGCTTCAGTTCGCGCGCCATCTGGTCGTTGGCGGCGATGATGTCATTGAATGTATCGGCGATTTTGCCCCGCAGACCGGTCCAGCCTACAGGCAGCCGGACGGAGAAGTCGCCGTCCCGCATGGTCTGCAGCCCCGCCAGTATGGTGCCCAGGTCAGCAGCACTGAGCTCCGGCTCGGCAACTGCGACGTGACCGTTGGTTTCCACATCCGGAGCGGCACTTGGATGCTCGTTCGTGCTCAATGGCGGCTTGCGAGACTTCATAGTTCTCTCCTACGCAGTTTGCCGGAATTCAAGATCTAAGACACTTCGCAGCGACCCAACCGTCTGCGGTGGCAGAGGGCAGAACCTTCCTGGAGTTGCGCGATGGATTGTCTCCGTAGAGGGGGCGTTCGACAGGATGCACCATGTGACAAACAGGTTGCCCAAGCGCACCAAGAGGTCGGAGCCTGGAATGGCACAATTGTGCCACGAACAGGGGCGCGGCAAAGAGCACCTTGGTAATAACCCGCTCCATATGCACACGGTATCAGGCTCGCCTAAACAATGCGAGTCGGAGCAACCTAAGGACAAATCGCCCGCAGCCTTCCCGCGTTCCTTACGATGAAGGCGTTGTAACCCATCAAAAAGTATTCGGAGCCTCGCAGCCCGAGGGCTCTTGTCGTGAGGAGTCGGCGGCAACTCGAGGGTAGATCATCTGAACTATGCGCAACCCGTGCGATTCGAATACGATGCCTCTGCAGGTGCACGGCAGGAGTCATCTTACGCACTGAAAAACCTTGTATCTCTCGCAACAGCTCTTCACCTCGCAGCGTTAGGTCCTTAAGGTTACGAAGTGGCTTGGGATGGAAGGATTTCGCGCGCCCCAAGGTGTTCAAGTCGAATGCCGTTTTCAAGAGCAGTACAGTTCTTGCCGCGCTTTGTACCGCCCAAGTGTCACTGCCTCTTTGAGGCTGCAGCTTAAGGCTGAAAATCCAGGCACGAACTTGAAGGGATAAGAAGAGTGAAATGTATTCCGGCCGTGTTGATCGCTGTTTCCCTGCTGTTCGGATCTGAACTCAATCTTCCGGCACAATCGACCGCTTTACCGGCTCTACGAGCACCTGCAACCCCGCTCATTGTGCATGATCCCTATTTCAGCATCTGGTCAACGGGAGACCGGCTGACGGACGGCCCTACCAGGCACTGGACTGGGACGCCGCAGCCCATCAACGGCCTTGTTCGGGTCGATGGCAAAACTTACAGATACCTGGGCGATGCGGATCGAAATCTGCCCGCGCTTGAAGAGACCAAGCGTGACATTACTCCGACCCGAACCATCGTCGAAATGCAGAGCTCGGAGATCAGCCTGAGTCTCACCTTCCTTACACCCTCTTTGCCGGAAGATTTGAAGGTGATGGCCCGACCGGTCACCTATGTGGAGTGGGCCGTGAAGTCGCGGGATGGGCGAGCGCACGACGTCGCTCTCTATCTGGATGCGTCGGGCGCACTCGCTACCGACGACGCCAACGAAGCGGTGGTCTGGTCCCGCGCGGAAATTGAGGGCCTTCGTCTACTTCGAATTGGGACAACCCGGCAGCCGACGCTCGAGAAATCGGGGGACAACCTGCGGATCGACTGGGGCTACTTTTATCTCGCCGTACCCGACTCAAACAGCAGTGCCGAACTCACCGCCGGAAACGAGAGCTACCGCGAGCAGTTCATCACCGACGGCCGCATTCGTCAGGAGGACGATCTCGGCCAACCGCGCACGCCACAAAGCCGCTATCCGGCCGCGCCAACGCTCAACCTCGTCTTACCGCTTGGCAAAGTAGGCGCCGAAGCTGTTACTCGGCATGTGCTGGTTGGCTATGACGACGGGTACTCCGTCGAATACATGCATCAGAAGCTGCTGCCTTACTGGCGAGCGCAGTTCGAGAATTTCAGCGGGCTGCTGCGGGCGGCTGAGCACGATTATCCTCAACTCCGGCGACGTTCAGCGGAGTTCGATGCGGAACTGGACCGCGACCTGGTGCGGGCTGGAGGTCCGGAGTACGCGGTCATTGCCTCTCTCGCCTTTCGCCAGGCAATCGCCGCTCACAAACTGGTCGAAGATGCGAACGGCGTACCTTTCTTCATGCCGAAAGAAAACTTCAGCAACGGTTCCATTTCGACCGTGGATGTTCTTTATCCGTCAGCGCCCATGTTTCTCTTTCTCAATCCCAAGCTGGTCGAAGCGCAGCTAGAGCCCGTGATGCGTTATGCGGGAACCCCACAATGGAAGTTTCCTTTCGCGCCGCATGACCTCGGAGTCTATCCCCTCGCCAACGGCCAGCTATATGGCGGCGGCGAAGTGAGCGAAGAGGATCAGATGCCGGTGGAAGAATCCGGCGACATGATCCTGATGGTGGCGGCGATGGAACACGCCGCAGAGAACAACGACTTTGCTGCGAAATACTGGCCACTGCTGACGAAGTGGGCCGATTACCTGTTGGAAAAAGGCTTTGATCCCGAAAATCAATTAAGCACAGATGATTTCGCCGGGCATCTTGCTCACAACACGAACCTGTCCATCAAAGCAATCGAAGCACTCGCCGCGTATGCGCACATGGCCGAGGCGCTCGGCCATCACGAGGTTGCCACCCGGTACGGGACGGCCGCCAAGGGTATGGCGGCAAAATGGGTGACCATGGCCGCGGAAGGCGACCACTACCGGCTGGCGTTTGACCATCAGAATTCGTGGAGCCAGAAGTACAACCTGGTCTGGGATGAAGTCCTCGGCCTGCACATGTTCCCGGATTCACTCGCGACGAAGGAGCTGCAGTTCTACAAGCAGCATCTGAACCGCTTTGGACTTCCGCTCGACAATCGTGAAACTTACACCAAACTGGATTGGGAGTTGTGGACGGCGACCATGGCACACAATCCCTCTGATTTTCAGACTTTCGTTCATCCCATATTCCTGTTTCTCAACGAGTCGCCGACTCGCGTGCCGATGTCGGATTGGTATGACACGGTCAGTGCGAAGCAGATAGGATTTCAGGCGAGATCGGTGGTCGGTGGTGTTTACATCAAGATGCTCGCTGACCCTGAGTTGTGGAGCAAATGGGCTAAGCTCGCACTGCACAGTCAGCAGGTTCATTAAGAGGGACCACCCGCCAAACATGCAGCGCGGAAGACGAGACACTGCCTACTTGCAGCGGTCACTGGCGTGATGAGGATCTTCGATAGAACGAGATGGCTCCCGTGGGAACCCGCTCGAAACTGTCATCGAGACCAAAGGTCGCCTCCGCAGAGCCGAGCAGCAGGTAAGCTTCCGGCTTGAGTACGTCCCGCAGTTTCTGCAGGAGAATCTTCTTCTTTTCTACTTCGAAGTAGATCAGCACGTTGCGCATGAGCACGATATCGCTGCGCTGGATTTCCGTCCAGGGATCGAAGAGGTTCAGGTGGATGAACTCGACTTTGCTGCGAATATTTTCTGAGAGGCGCCACTCTGTGCCCTCTTTCCGAAAATGTCGCTGCAGTTGAGCAGGGGTGAGACCGCGTCCCACTTCCATCTGGGTGTAGAGACCGGAACGAGCCCGGTCCAGTGCCGCCCGTGAGATATCGGTGCCAAGAATGCGGACAGACCAGCCAGCAAGACCGCTGAATTCTTCTTCGAGAAGCATGGCGATGCTGTAGGCTTCTTGCCCGGTAGAGGCGGCGGCGCTCCAGATAGTGAGCTGCCGCTGTGACGAATTTCGAGTCAGCAACTCCGGAATGATAATCTTGCGCAGAGCTTCAAACGGCTCGGAGTCTCGATAGAACGAAGTCTCGTTGTTCGTCATGGCCTCGACGACCTTGGCGCGAAGGCGCTCTGAATGCGACCGCCGCATGCTGACCAACAATGTCTGTACGCAGGGGAAGCCTTCATCGTATGCAACTCGACTCAGTCGCACCTCGGCAAGATATTCTTTGCCAGGCTCGATTACGATCGAGGAGCATTCACGGACAAGCGCCCGGAGATAGTCGAATTCTTCCTGTACCAGTTTCATTGCTTAATTCCACTCCCGATGGCGGTTCAGTGCCAGACGCCGAAGAATTTCGGGGCCGAGTTCGGCCAGCGGAGCAACCTTGTCCGCCAGACCAGCATTTGCGACGAATCCCGGCATGCCCCACACCACAGAACTGGCTGCATCCTGCGCTAGTATCTGTCCTCCGCATCGACGCACATCTTCGCAGCCCCGAAGTCCGTCCTGCCCCATGCCGGTCAAGATCACCGCCAGCAAGTGAGAGCCGAATGCCGCGGCCGCGGAACGGAACAGGACATCCACAGACGGACGGCATGAATTCTCGCGTGCTTGCTGATTCATCTCCAGCCAGGCACGCCCACGCTCGGTCTGCACTGTCATGTGAAAGTCCCCGGGTGCGATCCAAATTTTTCCTGGCGCGAGTTCGTTGCCCTCTGACGCTTCGACCACCGGAACTCTGCAGGTTGCACTCAGTCGCTCTGCCAGATAGCGGGTAAAGGTCGGCGGCATGTGCTGAACAATCAGCGCTGGAACCGGCAACGTCTCGGGAAAATTCGGAAGCAACTCTGCTAGCGCATTCGGACCACCGGTAGAGGTCCCGATCACCAGCAGGTCCAGACGTTTACTCGCCGCAGAATCCCTTCTAGGCGGCGGCCTTTCCGGTGAAAGACAAGCGGTGAGCACAGCGCTTTCATTGGTGCGAATTCTCGGCCGTTCGGCAATCTTCGACCCCAATCCCGTTGCAGGTGAAGCAGAAGGAAATCCACATAGCGCCTTCAATTTCGGAATGAGTTGTGTGCGAATGTGTTCCTTGCTCTCCGCCAGGTCACCTGCATCGGTTGGCTTGTGAACATAGTCGTCAGCACCGAGTGCGAAGGCATCGAGAGTGGCGGCCGCGCCGGTATCACTCATCGCGCTGAAGATCACAACATGTGGCTTCCCATGATTTGGACCGAGCACGCGCAACATCTCCAGGCCATTCATCTCCGGCATATCGATGTCGAGAGTTACGGCATCGGGAGTGAGCTGCTCAATCATGGCCAGGCCGATCCGGCCGTTTGCCGCCACGCCGGCAACCTCAATCTCGGGATCGCTTGATAGCACCTCGCGAACCATTCGCCGAATCACCACCGAGTCATCGATGACCAACACTCGTACTCGCTTCATCGGTAACATATCTTCCAATCACAACCACAGGTCACGCACCCGGAGGGGGCCTGCTCAATTGCAACGACTATCTAACGCCTGCTCCTCTTCCAGCAGAGGGGTTGCTGCTGTTTGCGTCCTCCGGCAGAAGTGGCAGGCCTGCCGGAAGTAAGCTCAATTCATCTGTCACATCAATTGGCACTTACTCCCGACGCCGTGAAACAAGAAGAACCCAGGCAGTGAAACATCAGACTTTGAAGCGTGATACCAGCACTTCCAGTTCCGCAGACATCTTCTCGAGCGACTTGGCGGACTGTTGGGTCTCGGACGCTCCTGCACTGGTCGTGTGAGCAGCTTCGGCAACTCCCCCTATATTCCTGCTGATATCGGTGCTGCCTTTCGCTGCCTCGGCAAGATTGCGGATGATTTCGTTGGTGGTTGCGCTTTGCTCCTCGATGGCACTCGCAATCGTGTTCTGAATGTCACTGATTTGTGCAATCACGCCGCTGATCTCTCCGATAGCCGAGACTGCCCCCTTCGTATCGCTTTGAATGGCCTCGATCTTCTGGCTGATGTCCTCGGTGGCTTTGGCTGTCTCCTTTGCCAATTCCTTCACCTCGTTCGCCACCACGGCAAACCCTTTGCCAGCCTCCCCCGCCCGCGCTGCTTCGATGGTTGCATTCAGCGCAAGCAGATTGGTTTGCTGCGCAATCGAGGTGATGACCTTTATCACCTGGCCGATCTCAGCGCTGCTTTGCCCCAGCTTGGTAATGGTCTGATTGGTAGTGCCGGCCGTCTTCACCGCCATGTTGGCTACGCGCGTCGCCTCAGCCGTGCTCTTCGCGATCTCCTTAATGCTGGCACCCATCTCATCCGCACCGGTCGCCACCGTCTGCACATTTTTGCTGACCTCCTCCGCCGCCGCTGAAACGACATTGGCTTGGGTCGAGGTCTCGTCAGCGCTGGCGCCCATCTGCTGACTCACCTGGTTGAGCTGCGAAGAAGAGGCCACCAGAGAAGTTGTTTCCTTGCCGATCTGTCGAATCGCTTCACCGAACTGAATTGACAAAGTATTCACGGCAGCCTTGAGCTGATTGAAATCTCCCGCGTACTCGCGTTCGATTCTCTGCGTCAGATCTCCCTTCGCCATCAGACCCACGACCTTGTCGACCTCCTGGATTGGACCCACGACCGCATCCAGGGTGTGATTCAGGCCATCGACGATCTTGCGGAAGTCTCCCTGATGCTTGGTGGCATCTGCGCGCACGTGAAGCTTACCCGCCGCCCCTGAATCGGCGAGCATCGCAGTATCCACAACGACTGCCGAAATAGTCTCGCGAAGTTGCCGCATGCTCTCGCTGATGGTCTCGAACTGGGCTTTGGCGTCCTTTGTATACTCGTCTCCGGCACCGACGGCAAGGTCCACCTGAATGTTTCCACTCGCAATCTGCACCAGGTTGGAGGCGAGTCGAGTCACCTCATTATTGGTATAGTCCTTGACCCGTACAGTCGAAGTCAGATCCTGCACCAGCTCTACCCACCCAATGTGTTTGCCGTCAGCACTGAGTATCTTCGCAGTGTCCTGCTTACAGTCAGTGCCATGCCAGTCGAAGTGACTGACGGATAGCCCCGTCTTTACAAGCTGGCGAATACCACACTTTTCCGTATTGCATATATCTGCCGAAGCAGTTGAACAAGGCAACCCAACCGCCTCGGCGCGATTTCCGATGCTTTTGTTATCGAGCATCAGTTTTTCGAAGGCCGTGTTTAGAAATGCCCATTTCATATCCAGATCGATTGCGTGAATGGGAAAAGGAATCGCGTCGAGCACCGCTTCCAGCCAATGAACTCGGTCGGACAAGCGAGCGATTTCTGATGAGGCGGAAGCACCCTGCGCTGCTCGTCTCATATTCGAATCATCGGGCAAATCGAGTACAGCCGTCGTTGTATTTCTGCCATTGTTCTTCGAACCGCTTCCTGCGTTGCGACGAATCTCTTGCGACATGACCTATCTCCTCAAAACACTGTGAAGGGCGCTGGGAATCAGGCGCCGGTACTTTGGTTGATCTCCGACGACCGGATGTCCACGGCCTTATCGGTATCCAGCACGAGCAGCAGCTTCTTCTCCAGCATGACCACGCTCTGGATGAGTTCTTTCCCACACTCCGCCAGCGTTTCGGGCGGCTCCCCGAAGTCTTCGTCGGAGACTTCGACCACGTCGCCAATTTCATCCACCAGCAGACTGACTAATCCGTCGCTCGTGCGGAGAATGACATTCATTGGGTCCTGACCTTCAGGCCGAGGCGCGAGACCTAGTCGGCGGCGAAGGTCGATGGCGAAGACAATCTGGCCGCGTAAGTTGATCAGGCCTCCTACTTCCTTGGAGGAAAGCGGAACGAGGGTTGTCGGCTGATGACGAATCAGCTCCTGAACCTCCTCGATCCTGACTCCGAGCAGCAGGTCTTCAATGACAAACGTGCAGAACTGACGGTCCTTAGACATGGACAGAATTCTCCTGTAGAGCAAAATCGTGACTGCGCAGGAAACCAGCCACAGTCGCTGATACATTCAACAGGTCCGTAACATGCTCCTGCAGCACAGCGGAGCCAAGCAGGTATTCGCTGCCCGGATGCTTGGTGTAGTCCAGGTGCTGATCGACAATGTCGAGGATCTCGTCCACGACCAGTCCGACATTCCGGTCGCCCTCCGACGAAACCACCACCTGCACCCGACTCTCGTCTTGTCGCGATGGGTGAAGATGAAGCGTGTCAGAGATGAAGATGAGCGGCATGATTGCTCCGCGATACTGGATCACCGGTCGATGGTCCGAGGTTTCAATCGCCTCGATGCTGAACTCTTCCAGCCGGGATACGGCGTTGAGCGGAATCGCGAGCCTGCCGCTGGTGCCCACGCGGAAGAGCAACCACGATTCGGTCGTCAGGCCAGCCGCATTCTCCTGCTTACGTTGTTCCGCAGTCACCTGCGGGTGAGTCTCACGTGCCAGATGCGCACCCTGAGCCAAACCGGGCACGTCGAGAATCAAAGCCACCCGTCCGTCGCCAAGAATGGTAGCGCCAGCAAAACAGGAGATACCCTTCAACTGCTTGCCCAGCGGCTTCACGACGATTTCTTCGGTGTCGTTGATGTTGTCCACGATCAGCCCGAACTGTCTGCCATCCGCCTGCAGCACCACGATGTTCACAACCGGCACTTCGCTTCCGCTGGCCTTTTCTGTCGCGAGTCTCAGTTGCTTATTGAGCGACAGCAGCGGCAGCAGTCGTCCACGCAAGCGGTGAACGGGCGCCCCATGCACCATCTCGATCCCCGACAGCGCGCCCGCTCCTTCTAAACGAACGAGTTCGACGAGGCTGACCTGGGGAATGGCAAATCGCTCGCCGCCGCTCATCACCAGTAAGGCAGGAATGATCGCCAGGGTAAGCGGGATACGAATCTTGATGGTGGTTCCGCGGCCCTGGACAGTTTCTATCCCCACCGTCCCGCCGATCTTCTCGATATTGGTCTTCACTACATCCATGCCCACGCCGCGTCCGGAGATGTTGGTCACACGCGCGGCCGTAGAGAGTCCGGGCAGAAAGAGGAGATTGCAGATCTGCTGGTCAGACATGCCGGCAACTTCCTGCGCCGTCGCCAGACCTTTTTCCATGGCCTTCTCGCGCACGCGAGCGCAGTCCACTCCCGCTCCGTCGTCGCTTACAACGATGTTGACTTGGCCACCCTCGTGGAATGCGCGCAGCCGGATCGCGCCACAGGTCGACTTGCCTGCCTTCTGCCGTACTCCGGGCAGTTCTATGCCGTGGTCGATGGAGTTACGCACGATGTGCGTCAGAGGATCTTTGATAGCCTCGATGATGGTCTTGTCCAGCTCAGTATCCGCGCCTTCCATCTGCAGTTCCGCGAGCTTGCCGCAGGCCAGCGAGACGTCCCGAACCGTGCGGGGAAAGTTCTTCCAGATGTTGCCGATCGGCTGCATCCGGGTTTTCATTACACCTTCCTGCAGTTCGGTGGTAATTAGGTTGAGCCGTTGTGCCGTTTTTAGAAAGCCGGCATCCTTCGTTCCCGAAGTAAATTGCAGCACCTGATTGCGCGCGAGCACCAACTCTCCGACCAGGTTCATCACCTTATCTAGCAACCCGACGCTCACTCGAATCGCACTCGAGGTGATCTGCTGGTTCCTCCGCTCCGCTTGTACCTCGAGCGCCTCCTCGACGGAAGCAGGCGATAGCCCGGTCGTTTCGATCAGGATCTCGCCGATCTTTCTGGTATCGCCCTGTTTCTGCCGTTGCGAGGCGTCACTCACTGCTTCGATGGTTACCGCGCCGACGTCAGCCAGAATTTGTCCCAGCATCTCTGGCGGATCCGATGCGCCCTCACCGTCCTCCTGGGGATCTTGCTGCTTCCTCGATGGCTCGAGAAAGCGCTCCAGGCTAGTGATCACCGGTTGCGTGTCTTCCATACCTTCGCTTCCAGTCTCCTCGATGGAGCTCAGCATCTTTCGCAAAAGATCGGTCGCGGCCAGCAGGGTCGTAGTGATCTCTCCGGTGAGCACAAGCTTGCCGTCCCGCATTCTACTCAGCAGGTTCTCGCCCCGGTGCGACACGGCTTCAATCCTGGAGTATCCAAGCGAGCCGCTCGTCCCTTTCACCGTGTGGATCGCGCGAAAAATGGTCGCAAGCCGATCGGCTGAAGATGGGTTCTTCTCCAGTTCGATCAGTTCGCGATCAACGCAATCCAGTGCCTCGGTACTCTCAATCAAATATTCCTTAACAATTTCATCCATCGAAGTTTTTCTTTCTGGAAGCGGTCCATGCCTGCGATTCGATCGGTGACGCTTTGTCGGAGTCGGGCGTTTGTGGTGTTCAGCTTATCGGCTGCGTCCGAATTCACAACAAAAGTCGACGGCTCTATCAGCCGCGATTCCCAGTCGGGGAAGGCGGAGTGAGGACGAACCAAATGCGGAAGAGAGGCGATCAAATCGCTCTTGACGAGTTCGCGGTGTATGGCAATGTTCAAGCGCCTCTGAACACAGGGGAGGGAACCATTCTCGCGTGCCGTATCTGCGTTCACTCACTAACGCGTACGCGTTGCCGATAGGTCTCTCGGGGAGTTCGTGCGCGTGTCTTCCATTCTCAAACCGGAACGGTGTCGTTCTTTGCGGGAATCGCCCGACGGCCGATGGAGTTCTCGCCTGTCCTCGAGCAAAGAAACTGCTTTCTGTGTCGCGCGATTGTCTGCTTCCGTTCGTCGCTCCTGTAACAGCTTCCCTCTGAATCCGCGTGCCGCCTCGACGCTATGCTTGCTCCTTGTTTTTTCTGTTCTCGGCATGAAGGCGCTGAGCCCGGTGAAGCAAATCGACCAGTACGGACACGATATCTGGACTTCACAACACGGCCTGCCCGGCGAAGCTGTCTACCAGATATTGCAAACGCCCGACGGATATCTGTGGATGCGAACCTCTGCCGGGTTGGTTCGTTTCGACGGCGTGCGGTTTGTTCCCATGGATGAGGCGATCGGAAACCAGCCGGTGAAAGCCATCGCGCCGAGTGCGGACGGCGATCTTTTGATTCGAACGACGACCCGGACCGTCGTGTACCGGCGCGGCGAATTCTCAGACTACCTGCCTCCGGCACCGCTGCCCGATGGTGGCATTCGTGCTCTGTTTGAGAGCAGAAGCCATCAGGTGTTTGTCGGTTCGGACGATTTCATTTACCGAATCGAGCAGGGCGGGCCGCAGATGTTGCGAAGAGGAACGGAGTGGATCAATCAATTCTTCGAAGATGGCCAGGGGCGAATCTGGATATCGTCCGCCGCGGGCATCTACTGTTACGAGTCCGACTCCCTTTCATTCGTCGTGGACCTGCGCAAATACAACGGTGCCAATGTTCTGGCGGGAGACCATCTGCACACACTCTGGGCCGGCACAAACAAGGGGCTCTTCACCGTGGGTCTCTACGACAAAGCCCTGAAGCCGGTCGGCGCGGGGATACTTCGCGGCCAGGTGAATGCCATCTTGGAGGATCACCAGAAGAACCTCTGGATCGGCACGGAGTCTGGTGGTCTCGTTCGCAGAAAGGATGGTCACACCTCCTACTTCAACGCCGGCGATGGCCTGACCGACAACAAGGTGCTGTCCCTCTACGAGGATCGCGAGGGTAGTCTATGGGTTGGCACCTCGCTCGGCCTGGACCGCTTCCGGGATACGCGCGCAATGACCTTCACGGTGAAGGACGGTCTCGCCTCAGATGACAGCCGATCGCTCATTGAAAGTCAGGATGGCAGTGTCTTCGCCTTCACCAATCCCGGCGGATTGGTGCATTTCAACAATGGCGTCCCCACCTCCCTCATGAGAGATCCTGGCCACCCCTATTATGGCCATGCACTCTTTGAAAGCAAGGATGGAAGCCTGTGGATGGGAACTGTGGGAGGTCTGACGCGATTCAAGGATGGTAAACAAACGGTGTATCGGGCCGGGGGCGTGTTATCGAAGAAGTTCATCTCCGCCATCAATGAAGACGATGAAGGTCTGATTGTAACAACCGCAGACACGATCGCTCTACGAGTGAACGACGGACGCGTGTCACCCTTTACGCTCCACGGCCAGATGACTCCGTTGTCTGTTCCCGGCAACTATACATTCACGATTTACCGCGACGGAGCAGGCACTCTCTGGTTCGGCACGGTCAAGGGACTGTTCAAGTTTGCGCCCGGCGAGCCTCCTTCGAACGCACAACAAAACCAGATCGATTTTCAAGTTACTTCGATCTCAGACGACCATCGCGGCAGTCTGTGGCTGGGCGGCAGAATTCCTGGAATCACCCGCTTTCGTATGAGGGATGGGCAGGTGACACATTACACCAAGAAAGATGGCCTATTTGACGATTATCCTTCGCGCGCTCTGCCTGACCGCGCGGGCAACCTGTGGATCAGCACCTCAAGCGGCATCTACATGGCCACCGGCAAGGACCTGGACGATTTCGCAAACGGCCGTATCTTGACCGTGAGGAGCAGTCTGTACGGCACCGCCGACGGCATGAAGACCAACGAAGCCGGTTCTCCGCAGGCGCAACCTGCCGGATGCAGGACGCGGGACGGCAAGCTATGGTTTACAACCACCAAGGGCATCGTCGTTATCGACCCGGACCACCTGGTCACCAATGACCGCATTCCGCCAGTGGTCATCGAGGAGGCCGTGGTCGACAACCGAACCATTCTGCTTAAGGATGGGGCGAGGCTTGCGCCCGGTACGGACCACATTGAGTTTCACTACACCGCGCTGAGCCTGTTAGTTCCGCAAAGAGTGCAGTTCAAATACCAGTTAGAGGGTCACGACCACGAGTGGATCGATGCTGGTTCCCGCCGCGTCGCTTACTACACCAACCTTCCTCCCGGCCACTACCGCTTCCGCGTGATTGCCAGCAACAACGATGGCGTCTGGAACGAGACAGGCGCCTCCCTTCGCATCTTTCTCCAGCCTCACCTTTACCAGACACGATGGTTTTACGTCGTCTGCGGCTTGAGCCTGATTCTCCTTATTCTGATCGCTCAACGGATGTACACAAGCAGCTTGCGCCGGCGTGCAGAGGATCTCCGCCGGATCGTTGCAGAGCGGACGAAAGATCTGCAGGAAGAAGTCATGGAACGGGAGTTGGCGCAGAAAGCCGCCGACGCTGCGAACCGCGCGAAGAGTGACTTCCTCGCGAACATGAGTCATGAAATTCGTACACCGCTCAATGGCGTGATCGGGATGACTGAGCTCGCAATGTGCTCCAGTGGCGAAGAGCAGCGGGAATATCATTCGCTCATTAAAGCGTCTGGAGAGGCGTTACTGGTCATCATCAATGACATTCTCGATTACTCGAAGATTGAAGCGGGAAAGATCGCGCTCGAGTCGCTTGTATGCGACCTGGAGGAAGTGCTCAGCGGAACGGTGAAGAGCATCGCGAACTCGGCCCACAAGAAAGGTCTGAAACTCACCTTCGAGATTGCCCCGGGAGTTCCAAAGCAACTCATCGGCGATCCGACCCGCTTGCGCCAGGTGCTTCTCAACCTGGTGGGGAACGCCATCAAGTTCACGCACGCAGGGGAAGTCGCCGTTACCGTGAACGTTGAGGACGTTACGGGCTCCGATACGACCGTCCACTTCGCTGTACGAGACACCGGGATCGGCATCTCGGCGGAGCAGCAGGAAAAATTATTCCGGCCATTTGAGCAGGCCGATTCGTCCACCACCCGGCGGTATGGCGGCACGGGCCTTGGCTTAGCCATCAGTGCCCGGATTGTGCAACTCATGGGAGGAAGAATCTGGATTGAGAGCGGCCTGGGCGCAGGATCCATCTTCCACTTCACGGTTGCGATGGAGACTGTGGCGATCTCAGACCAGAGCGCGCACCACCATCGCGCCGGAACTGAAAAGAACAAAGATCAGCCATCGCCAAACAGCCAAGTACCGTCGAGCGACACAATGCCACTCAATATCCTGGTGTCAGAAGACAACGTCGTGAACCAGAAGTTGGCTGTCGCCATGCTGAAGAGGATGGGACATCGGGTGACCCTGGCGAGAAACGGCGTCGAGGCCCTGGCCAGATTTCGCGCGCGCTCCTTCGATCTCATCTTCATGGACGTCCAGATGCCCGAGATGGATGGCCTTGAGGCCACGCGGCAGATACGAGCGAGGGAAGCCATTACCGGGCGACGGACTCCGATCATCGCCATGACTGCCAACGCCATGGGAGGAGATCGCGAACTCTGCATTGCCAGCGGCATGGACGACTATGTTTCCAAACCGATGAACCGCGCGGCGCTCGAGGAAGCCATTCAACGTGCGGCTGCCGTGACTTTGTAGCATCGTTCTCCCGGTCGCCTGACGGCTTAGATTCCTGGCGCAAAGAATTCCCTCGTCGGCGGAATCACTCCTTCCGATGCGGGCTGACCTATTTCGTGGGGGAGACACCGACGGGGGTGTCGGCGAAAGCAGGAAACTCGGGGAAGACCTGCTGGTACAGCTTACCTAGCCATTCGTTCCATTCTGTGCCGGCTCGTTCATCATCATCACCGCAAGTTCCATTCGGCTCCTGACGCCTACCTTCTCAAACAATCTGTACAGGTAATTCTTGACCGTGTGCTCGCTCAAATTGAGGCGGCGCGCGATCTGCCGGTTGGTCTGCCCAGTCGCAACCAGGCGAGCTACCATAAGCTCTCGTTCGTTCAGGCGGAAATTGCCGGTGGTCGGCCCGAAGAACGGCGAACTCTCCGCGAACGCATCCAGCACAGCACGCAGTTCTTGGGAACGAACCCAAACCTGGCCCTGGTGCACCCGGTCAATACACTTGACCAGTTGCTCCATCGGATCGGCCCGGAAGAACACTCCCCGTGCGCGCGCACGAAATGCATCTACAACCAGTTCCTCGTCGCAATCGTCGAGCAGCACGATCACGCAGCACTTTGGCAACAGGCTTTGCAGCGTCGGCAGGGCGCGAAATCCAGCCAGCGGACCGTCACTCAACGCCGCACTCACCAGAGCCACATCCGGCTGCTGTGTGCGGGCAACTTGTACCACCTCGGCGCTGCTGATCGCGCACACTACGCTGCCAATCAGTTCACGATGGCTGCTCAGGCTCAGCAGCATCAACTCGCATCCTAGAGCGGTTCGATCTGAGATAAGCAGCCGCAACGGCGTGGTCCGTGCGTTGTTGTCGTCGCTGTCACTCTCCAACCCGAGTGCCCGCTTGTTTTCAGGATGAATCTCCGCCTCGTTCGCGTGCTTCGTATCTTGGGCGGCTCCTCCTTGTATTGCAAAAACACGCGAAGACGCCGAGTAGGCGCGCTCCCTGGGCAATTGCGATACCGATACCTCTCCAGTAAGCTCTACGTTTTCAGTTCTTGATGGTTTACTCATCCTGCCCTTTCCCCTTAGTCGGCCCTGACTGCAAGTAACTACTACGGATCTTCACGTTACCTTTGCCCTGTCTCTTCACACCGAATCGGCCTGCAATGGCGAGGCGATTCGCGGGGGTCTCAAGCGAAAAGAAAGACGGTTGCTCCCAAAGCTCGAGAATATTTCAACTATCCTCGGGCCTGTAAAGGTGCATTCTCCATTCGGAACTGGCCCAAATACCAAATCTTTCGTGGTCCCGGTGCTCTTCCGACTGAAATCATGGGTGTAATGCTGAACTCCTGTGATGCCCGAATGTTCAAGAAAGTTTGCAACTTCAGCAAAATTCCGGCGAACGTTCCTGCAAGCTACTCAGGATGATTGCTGTAAGTTCGTTTGGTTACTCGTCGCTGGGGACTTGCAGCCAGTATCACCAGGATGCGGAGCGCGCGACCCTTGTCAGAACCTGCTCAAAGACTCGAAAGACACCTGGAGGTGTAGAACCTTTAACGAGAAAGTCATAGGAAGGATGAGGTGACATCGTAGATGTAACATCGCAGTCAATGGACATGAGATAACTCAACTTAGGGAATCTGGAAACATCAAAAAATAGCAATTTTTCTAACAATATCGATCGCGAACTGGATACTCATTTAGTACACAACAGACGCGGCAGTATGTCTATCAGTAAATAGTTGCGCGGCATCTTTGCTATTTTTTGCGCAAAATGTTGCATGCCCATCGCGGTCTGACTCAACTGCGTTCCTCGCATCATAACCCGGGTTCACCGTATCTTCACAAAGAAATCTTGCCACTATCGTGGAGCATTGCATCCGTTCGCCTCCTTCCTTTTACTCGTGAACCATCTTTCACTCGAATATTCTGCGCATGGGCTTCTTGAATCTATTTCGATATCGAAACATCTTATAGCGTAGGAACTGCAGCTGTTCGGGAGGTGGGTATCCGCAAAAACGACAAGATCATCACCGCGCCAAGACTCTGGACTGTGCTGGCGAAGTGCTACGGCGCGATGGCCACCTTCGTCGAAGACAGCATTGCCAGTGAAGGTCTCTGCCTCAGCGACTTCGCAGTCCTCGAAGTGCTGCTGCACAAGGGCCCGCTGCCCATATCGGAGATCGGCAAAAAAGTGCTCCTGGCCAATGCGTCCATGACTTCAGCGGTCGATCGGCTAGACAACCTTGGCCTGGTCACTCGGAAGAGCGATCCAGGAGACCGACGCATTCGTCGTGTGGAGTTAACGGCTGCGGGACGGGCTCTGAGCACAAGCCTCTTTCAGCGCCATGCGCGTCAACTCGAGAGCCTGATGGAGCCGCTGTCCAGCAGCGAACGGACCGCACTGCACCGTGGCCTGAAAAAGCTGGGTCTCGAAGCAGAGGCGACGACCAGGCAAGCGGTGCCGTAGCGTTTGCACCGGAAAGGGACGCCAGGCCGCGGCCAAAATGGCTGTCGCGAGTCCGACCACGAAACGAAATGTCCATTTCACTCCCGTCGGCAGACGGGACGCATTCACCTGCACTTAAACAAGGAGAGACCAGATGTTCACCCTTCGTAAGAGCCAAGACAGAGGCCACGCCAACCACGGCTGGCTCGATTCGCACCACACATTCTCGTTCGCCAATTACTACGATCCCAAGCACATGGGCTTCCGCGCACTGCGCGTGCTCAACGATGACCGGGTCGCGCCAGGCCGCGGCTTCGGAGCGCATCCTCATCGCGATATGGAAATCTTGAGCTACGTCGTCGACGGACACCTCGCCCACAAAGACAGTCTGGGACACCAGGAAGAACTTGGGCCAAATGAAATTCAGCATATGTCGGCCGGCACGGGCACGGTGCACAGTGAGTTCAATCCGTCCAGCAAGGAACCGGTGCACTTCCTGCAAATCTGGATCGAGCCCCGCACGAGCGGAACAGCGCCCCGATACGAGCAACTCGGCTTTGCGCCAGAAGAGAAGCTGAACAAACTCAAGCTGCTCGCCGCACCCGAGCGCCACGCGGGAGCCGCGCAGATCAACCAGGATGCGAGCGTCTACGTGACAGAACTGACCCAGGGCGCCAAGCTCGAATACCCGCTCGACCGCTCACGGCACGCATGGGTTCATGTGATTCAGGGCAACGTGGAACTGAATGGGACCACTCTCACCAGCGGGGATGCAGTCGCTGTGAGCGACGAGTCCCGGTTGCAGCTAACCGGGTTGGGTCGCGAAAAGAATGAGGTTCTGGTCTTCGACCTGGCCTGATTACGGGTCACCAACCCGGGAGCCAGCGAGCCGCAGTCCATCGCCCGGCGACCCCGGCTCCGGCTGAAAGCAAATCGCGAGCAGGCCAGGCAACACCGCTTCAGGCCGCTGCTGTCACCCAGCGGCCAACTTTCTTCCAACTTTAACTCTGGCCACTGTGTCAAAACGCTGGTCTGTACAGGAGAGATTCATGAAGGTTTTGGTTGTGTACCACAGTCAATATGGACACGTGCAAGCACTGGCTAACGCCATTGGCGAGGGCGTGAAAGAAGTACCCGGTGTCGAACTGGTCCTTCGGCGGGTGAAGGAATTTCCCGAATACGTACAGCACATCGAGCAGGAGAAGGGCTACGCTCAGCAGGTGTATCTAGGCCAGCAGTCGGTTCCAGAATGCACCGTCGATGACCTGAAGGAAGCGGATGGAGTCCTGTTCGGCAGCCCCACCCGGTATGGAAACATGACCGCCCAGATGAAGAACCTGATCGACAGTACTGCGCAACTCTGGTTGAGCGGTGCGATGGAGGGGAAACCGGCCGGCGTATTCACCTCGACCGCGTCCACACACGGCGGCCAGGAGACCACCTCTGTGACCATGATGCTACCCCTGCTGCACTTGGGAATGATCATTGTGGGCGTGCCGTATTCCCTGCCCGGCATGATTCATACCGAGGCGCGCGGAGGCACTCCGTATGGCGCTTCGACCATCTCTGGGCCGATGGGCCAACTACAACCAACCCAGGAAGATCTGGAGATTGCGAAGGCGCAGGGCAAGCGCGTGGCTGAGATCACTGTCGCGCTGCGCGGCAAGAAATAGACCCTTGGAGCGCCGGTGACGCTTGGCTCGCCGGCGCTCGATCGACTTTGCCTCGATCAGGCGCAACGCTGCTCGCAGGGATCGCTGGCGCCTAACGTGTTCCTCGTCCATCCGAGCGGAATTCGCGATATCGGCCCAGCAGAGAAGCCGGCCCAGACACCGTGACCCGTACTCGCTCGCCATCGGATTGGCGATCTCGGATGATCGCGCCGGCATCCAGTGCTGCGAGGGCTCCCCCTTCGCTCTGAGGAATTTCGAAGACCTGATCGACGATGGGATCGGCAACCAGCGCCGCATCGATCGCCAGCAGCAATTGATCGATCCCCTCCCCTTCCTTTGCAGAGATCGCGAGCGCGCCACCGGCAGTCACCCGGTCCTTCTCGTCGGCAGGAAGCAGGTCGACCTTGTTCATCACCTCGATGCGGGGCTTGTTCAGCACCTCGAGTTCCCCCAAAACCTTCTCGACTTCGACCTTCTGCTCCTCGAGCACAGGACTGGAAGCGTCGCGGACGTGGAGCAGCACCTCAGCCTTTTGGACCTCTTCGAGCGTCGCGCGAAACGAGGTGATGAGCGCATGAGGGAGGTTGCGGATGAACCCTACCGTGTCTGACAGCAGGATCTTTCGCCGCGACGGCAGTATGACCGCACGCAGCTTGGGATCCAAGGTCGCGAACATGCGCGAGGACTCCAGCACCCCGGCATCTGTGAGTCGATTAAAGAGCGTGCTCTTTCCAGCATTGGTGTAGCCGACCAGCGCGATCGTGGGTACCGGTACGGCTTCCCGGCGCTGTCGCTGTTGGCCGCGCACCCGCCTTACCGCCTCAAGATCATTCTTCAACTGCAGCAGCCGCCTCTGGATCTTTCGCCGGTCGGTTTCGAGTTGTGTCTCACCTGGGCCGCGCGTTCCTATTCCGCCGCCAAGTTGAGACATGGATGAGCCTCGCCCAGTGAGCCGCGGCAGCATGTATTCCAGCTGAGCCAACTCGACCTGGAGCTTTCCTTCGCGGGTACGCGCATGCCTGGCAAAGATGTCGAGAATTAACTGGGTACGGTCAACCACCCGGCATGGCAACTCGCGCTCCAGGTTTCTGAGCTGGGTTGGCGTCAAATCGTGATCAAAAAGAATGATCGTGGCGTCCGTCGAGGCGGCCGCGCCCGCGAGTTCTTCCACCTTGCCGCTGCCTAGCAGTGTGGCTGGGTCCGGCTTCGGGCGGCGCTGCACCAACTCACCAACGACTGTCGCGCCCGCGCTGGTGACCAGTTCGCGGAACTCCGCCAGCGCCGATTCCGTGTCCATATCGGGCAAAAGGGAAAGGGAGGGCGCAGGCTGATCCGATTCTTCGGACCAGCCGCTGGCCGCGCTGCGAGCCAGCTCGGCTGACCTGGGTAGTGGCTTTCTGCGGCCTGCGAACTCGACGGCCACCAGAAGAGCACGGTCCTGAATATTCGCCGTGCTTCTCACGGGTGAGTCATCCACAAACCTTGTTGTACGACCGCTACCGCCGGGGTGCCGGGATCGGCCTTATGAGTTCGAGTTCCCAGGCGCAACTTCCTGCAATGATGCCGAACCGACTGCCGTGGCTTGACCTGAGGTGCTGCTCGGGGTGGCGCCATGTGCTGCCATAGGACGGTGATCGCTGTGCAGAACTGCCCGATTGCTGACCACGGTTGAAATTGCGTGCTTGAAGATCAACTGCTCCTGACTGTTGTTTTCCAGGAGAACAGAATACTTGTCAAAGGAACGGATCTTACCCGTTAGCTTGACTCCGCTGACCAAGTAAATCGTAATTGGGGTCTTGTCTTTGCGGACCGTATTCAAAAACGTGTCCTGGATGTTCTGTGCCGGCTTGTTATCCATGTGCCGATCTCCTGTTCATCATCATTTCTGGTTTATAGAGCTAATCAAACGCATGGTTGTGAGAAAAAGCGTCAAGTAATCCCGGAGTACTCGCACAACACTTGGCTGGCACTCTTAGACCCGTTATCACCATAAGTCTTCCAGGCCAACTTCACCACGTACAGAGTAATACCGTTGCTGCAGGAATCAAAAGCCCCACTCCGGTGATGTTACTCGCAATGACCGATTTGGGCTTCGAATTTGATGCCTCATTCGGCAACAGGATGCAGCTAGAAAGCCGCGATCTGACCACCGTGCACCCTGTTCGCCGATGCTAGCATGGAAGCCGTGGGTGAACTCAAAAGCGTCGCAGATGCAAGGTCCGCAAAGACCACCGAAATCCGGCCCTCAGCCGCAATAACGGTCCCGTTTCTCGACTTTCAGCGCCAGTATGCCGCTCTTCGCACCGAACTTTTAGCCGCCGTCGAGCAGGTTTTTGAGTCGCAACACTTCGTCCTTGGCGAGCAGGTTGCCGCGTTTGAGCAAGCCACTGCGGAGTTCTGCGGCGCACAGCACGCGATCGGCTGCTCCTCGGGAACCGATGCGCTGTGGCTGGCCCTCGCGGCTGCAGGTATAGGGCCGGGTGATGCCGTCGTGACCACGCCGTTCACATTCTTTGCGACCGTCAGTTCGATTCTCAGGGTGGGCGGCCGTCCCGTTCTCGCCGACATTGACCCCCTGACTTACAACCTGGATCCGGCCGCCACAGAACGTGCTCTGGAGCGAGAACGCGACGTTAAAGCCATCCTCCCAGTTCATCTTTTCGGCCAGACTGCTGAATGGGACAGATTTGAGGCCATCAAAACGAAGTTTGGCGTGCTCACGATTGAGGACGCGGCACAGGCTTTTGGAGCAGCATGGGACGGCACCAAAGCCGGCGCTCTAGGGGACCTTGCGACCTTCAGCTTCTATCCGACCAAGAATCTGAGCGCCTGCGGGGACGCCGGCCTGGTGACTGCCCGCGACGAAACTCTTGCCGAAAGAGCCCACATGCTGCGCAACCACGGCATGCGCCGCCGCTACCACCATGACGAAGTGGGCTGGAATTGCAGGCTGGATACCCTCCAGGCAGCCGTTCTGCTGGTAAAGCTTAAATACATAGACGATTGGAATGAGCAGCGACGCCAACGAGCTGCTGAGTATGGCCGATTGTTCGCAGCCGCCAGATTGGTGGAGACCGGTCCCTACCCTCTTCACGGAGTGGTGCTGCCGTTTGTCGATCCTCGTGCCCGGCACGTCTTCCACCAGTACGTGATTCGTTGCGCGCGGCGCGACGAACTCCGTGCCTTCCTGCAAACGCACCAGATCGGTTCCGAGGTTTATTACCCGGTGCCGCTGCACCTACAGGAGTCTCTGAGGCATCTGGGCTATCGCCGGGGAGACCTCCCCGAGAGCGAACGAGCCGCCGACGAAGTGCTGGCACTGCCCATTTTTCCTGAACTCACCCAAGCCGAACAGGAGACGGTTGTCGCGAGGATTGCGGACTTCCTGAGCTGATGCTCAGTGCTTGTGGCGGTGCCGAGCGGCGGTGTGCCGTTTGCGCATATGCCGTACAGGATTGGAAGTCGTAGTCGCCCGCGCCGCTGTTGGTGCTGCGGCGACAGCTTTGACCACCGGGACCACTTTCTTCACCAGAACGCCGTCGAGCCGATAGGTCTCGGTTTCCATTTGGGCCGGATGCGTCGTTCCAGCGTCCGTACCTACGTCTTCTCCGACCGACTGCTTAAACTGAAATGTAGGTACTGGACCAGCGTTATCGAATGTCTGGCGCGAGATGGTTACTGGCAAATAGCCCTCTATGTCGCGCTGGCGGAAGGCCGTCTCGTAGCGATGCTTCCGCAGGTTCCAGGTAAAGACGCGTACTTGGCTGAAGTCGTAGGGCAAGCCATCCTTGTAGGGATTCAAAACGGCGACATATTCGGGTACTTGCTTATTCGACACGTTGGATTCCGGGTCGTTGACCGTGGCGAGTACATACGCGCCGACAATCTTCCATCCCTCGGCGTACCCGGCAATCTCCTCGGCGACGTCGACGTCCATGCGTCGCGCGAGCAGCCATCCCACCCTGCCCTGCGAATCGCGCACCAGCCACCAGTCCTCCAGCGGAACAGGCTCTGCGGCAGGCTCCGCTGCGGTGGTGTTCGGTTTCGCGCTCGCGCCCGTGGTGCCCGGTTTCTTCGATATCGCAGCGGCTGCATCTGATTTTGTTGGCTTCAGGGATGCGGTGGCGGTGCTGGCTGGCTTCGGCTTTTGTTGCGAGGCGTCCGCTTTGGGAACGGAAGCGCGGACCAGCATCTGCAGCTTGTCATTTTCCGGCAGCAGGTAATACCGATCCGTATCACGGCCCGGCTGAACGTGCATGTAGAGGTCGTCGCGCAAGACAGCGGTTGCGACTACTGGATCGTGAGCATGCGCCCTGGACAGTTCTTCAAACGCCGTAACCACTTTGGGATCGACGACCGCACGCTCCTCAATCCACCCGATCTCGCCCTTGTCGGTTCTTACCTTCAGAAATCGGCGACCGCGTTCGAGGATGATGAGGTGCTGTCCGTTCTGCACCATCGCCACGCGATTGGAGACAGCCGCCACGCGATCCCGTAGAAACGTCTGCTTGGCGAGCACGTATGCAGTTTCGCTCTCACTCTTGGGACGCAAGTGGCCGCACCCCGCCAGGACAAAACCAAACAGGAAGAACAGGCCGAGAAACCCGGGAGCGACGCGCCTTTTAGGAATCATTGCAGGGCGAGACCGTTCACCAAAATCAATATATGCAGAAGTCACGGTGTGGCTGTTTTGAGGATAGCACCGTATCCACGCAGCGCTGAGCTACTCTGAAGCCCATCCCGTGTCACTCTCGATTCGCCCCAACCCAAAGCGGCGAACGACTCCACCTACTTTGTTGACACGTGAGAAATCCGATTCGACGCCTCTTTCGTTCTTGAGACATGGAGGTCTCCACTATGTCCGAGATTAAAGAAGAAGTGATTGATCCTGTTCAGGCCGAGCAGGAATTGAATCGAGTACGATTCACCCGCGCTCTGAACCGGCGCAGGTTTATGACAGGCCTGGGTATGGCCGGTGTCGCTACAGCCGGTGCCTCAGTTCTTGCCGCCTGCGGTTCGTCGCACAAGACCACCAACGTCGGCGCGGCCGGACCATCCGAGACGGATGTGCTGAACTTTGCTCTCAATCTTGAGTATCTGGAGGCCAGCTTCTACCTGTACGCGACCACGGGCTCGGGCCTTGCCTCGGCAGATACGGGCGGAACCGGCACCGTCACCGGCGGCGCCAAGGTCACGTTTACCGATTCGCGCATCGCGGACATTGCGGCTGAGATCGCCACCGACGAGAAGACCCACGTGCAGTTTCTGCGGACCGCACTCGCTACAAGCGCCGTCTCGATGCCCAACATCAACCTGGGCGCACTCGGAATTGGATTCGCCAGCCAGGCGCAGTTTCTCACCCTCGCGCGTGCGTTTGAAGATGTGGGCGTGAGCGCCTACTCCGGAGCGGCGACGCTGCTGACCGGAAACAATCTGCAAGCGGCCGCAAACATTCTTGCAGTCGAGGCCTACCACTCCGGCAACATCCGCCTCAACATCATTCAGCAGGGCATCACTGTAACTGCGGTCGATACAGCGGACGTGCTGCCTACAGAACAATCCTTCTTCTTCGACAAGAATGCGCTCGCGGTCAATCGCACGCCTTCGCAGGTGCTCGCAATTGTGTACGCCAACTCGGCTGCCGGAACTGCGATGGGCGGCTTCTATCCACAAGGCATGAACGGCAACATCAAAACGGTCTAACCACCAGCATGCCGGAGAACCATGCTTCCGTTCTCCGGCATGCGAAGTTTCCTCGTGCCTCTTCAGGTTCGTTGCGAATCGCGATGAGTTCCCGCCGCGCCCCTGTCTCTTACAATCAACACGGCAATGAAAAAACTCCGTGTAGGCGTCCTCTTTGGCGGCCGCAGCGGCGAGCATGAAGTCTCGCTGCTCTCAGCCGCTTCCGTCCTGAACGCAATCGATCGCAAGAAATTCGAAGTTCTCCCCATCGGCATCACCAAGGAAGGCCGCTGGGTCACGTCCACGGATGCAGAGCGCCTCTTGTCTGGCGATCCCTCTGCGAATCCCCGCGCGCTTCGTGCCGGCGATCCCGACTCAACGGAGGCAGCCGCGGTGCTCGCTCGCGGCGAGGGCGTGATCGTTCCCCCCATGCCCGCGAACCGGCAGCAGGGCACAGGAGCACTGGTTCCCTTTGATACCGCGGGTCGCGATCTACAAGGTTCCAGTCCCGCTCACGTTTTGAACGTGGATGTGATCTTCCCAGTCCTGCATGGCACCTTCGGCGAGGACGGCACAATCCAAGGTCTGTTTGAACTCGCGGACATTGCCTACGTCGGTTCGGGAGTGCTGGGGTCGGCGACCGGCATGGACAAGGACGCCATGAAGCGCCTCTTTGCCTCCGCCAGGCTGCCCATCGTCAAACACGTGACCCTGCTCCGCGGGGACTGGAAACAGAGCTCCCGTAAAGCCATCGCGAAGGTAGAGGCCGCGCTACGATATCCGCTCTTCGTCAAGCCGGCGAATCTTGGCTCGTCGGTCGGCATCAGCAAGGCTCACGATCGCAAGGAACTCGGCCCCGCCATCGAACTGGCGGCGAAATTCGACCGCAAAATCATCGTCGAACAAGGGGTCGGCGGCAAAAAGAACAAGGCGCGCGAACTCGAGGTGGCCGTGCTGGGCAACGACACGCCCGAAGCTTCGCGTGGTCGGCGAAATCGTACCCGGCAAGGAGTTTTACGATTACGAAGCCAAGTATCTGACTGAAGGCTCCGATCCCCATCATCCCCGCCAAACTCACCCGGCAGCAGACGAAGCAGGTGCAGCAGATGGCGATCGCCGCATTTCAGGCCTGTGATTGCGCAGGGCTGGCGCGAGTGGACTTTCTGATGGAGCCCGGCAAGTCGGGGCGTCTATACCTGAACGAGATCAATACACTGCCGGGATTCACATCCATAAGCATGTATCCAAAACTTTGGGCCGCATCCGGTGTCGATTATCCGCAATTGATCACCCGGCTCATCGAATTGGCACTGGAGCGGCGGGCTGAAAAAGATGAGCTGGTCTATAGCCGATAACACTTGAACGTCTTGCAGACACCGGGTTCAAGGCCGGCTGCGGAACCCGGCGCAGCCTTCCGGTGTCGAATAGACTAGAGAGGTCGGCGCCCTCCCCGGTCAGACTGCGCTTGCCAGATTCGTCGATGAGAGAGCAATCCGTGCATCAGATTGAGAAGGAAGGTAAGCGACCATGACATTACTCGATGCGCCTGCGTACGACGCGCCCCGGGCTCGACTCTACCGCAACATCGGGATCGGCGCCGTAATCGCCATCGTGGTCCTGGCCATCTGCACCTGGTGGTTCTGGGACTGGCCTGAGGAGCACAGGATCAATACCTTCCTTTCCGCAGTCGAATCGGGGAATATGGACAAGGCCTACGGGATGTGGAATGCCGACTCGAACTGGAAACAGCATCTGGACAAGTACGCAGCCTACGACTTCGATCGCTTTCAGAAGGACTGGGGTCCGCAAAGCGACTATGGCGTGATCCGAAACCACAAGATCCTGATGGCCAAGACCGTCGGAAACGGTGTGATCATCGGCGTCGACATCAACGGCGGGAAGACTCCAATTTTCCTGCGCGTGAATCACGGAAATCATGAGATCGGATTCTCGCCGGTAGAGCTGTACTACGGCCCATGAAGCCAGCATTCACTCCCAAAAATCTAAAGCCGCCGAATCTCTTCGGCGGCTTTGCTGTTCCTGGTTCTTGCAAGTTCCTGGCTGCTCCCACACAAGTCAGATCTGCATCACTTCTTTTTCCTTGTTCCTTGACAGCTCTTCGATCCGCTTGATCTCGTCGTCCGTCAGCTTCTGAATCTCTTCGAGAGCCCGCTTCTCTTCATCCGCGGACACCAACTTGTCCTTTGCAGCCTTCTTGATCGCATCGTTGCCATCGCGGCGGATGTTGCGCACTGCCGTCCGGCTCTCTTCCAGTTCCTTGTTGAGGTGCTTGACCACATCGCGGCGACGTTCTTCGGTCATGGGTGGAACCGGTACCCGGACGATCTTGCCGTCGTTCTGCGGATTGAATCCGAGGTCTGACGTCCGCAGAGCCTTTTCAATGTCGCTGATGATGCTGGGGTCCCACGGCTGAATCACGATCAGGTTGGCATCGGGCGTCGTGATCTGGGCAACCTGGTTGATCGGGGTTTCCGCTCCGTAGGCAAGTACGCGAACCTGGTCGAGCATGTGGACCGAGGCGCGGCCCGTACGAATCGAGACCAGGTGCGCCTGAAACGCCTGAACCGCTTTATCCATGCGGGTCTTCAGCTGTGTATACGTATCTTTAAGGGCGGGAATTGCTGCCATTGCCGAGACTGCCATATTCGTGTTCTTCCTTTACTTCGGTATCACTCAAGCGTAATTGTACAAAGCCGAAAATCAGGCCAGCAGTGTGACTCCAGTCGAATTTGCCTGCTCGTGCGCGTGGTAAGACGAGCGCACCAGCGGACCCGATTCGACGTGGCGGAAACCCATTTTCAATGCTTCTTCGCGCAGAAACGTAAACTCCTCTGGCGCGTAGTACCGCGTCATCGGCAGGTGGTCTTTCGAGGGACGCAGGTACTGGCCGACAGTCAGCACATCGGTGCCAACCGCAGCCAGGTCGCGGAAGACCTGCAGCAGCTCATGAGTTTCTTCACCCAGCCCTACCATCACGCCAGACTTGGTGACCGTCTTCGGATCAAGAATTTTGGCGTATTCAAGCAGGCGCAACGTCCTCTCGTAGCGTGCCCCGGAACGAACCGCGCGGTACAGCCGAGGAACGCTTTCGGTATTGTGATTCAGAATCTCGGGACGAGCCTCAACCACGATTCGAATTGCTTCTTCATTCCCCTGGAAATCCGGGATCAGCACTTCCACCTGGCAGCCCGGCGCCTGCTGACGGATTTCTTCGATGACCATAGCGAAGGCGCGGGCGCCTCCAATCACGTCATCATCGCGATTTACGCTGGTGATGACGGCATGCTTGAGCCCCAGGATGGCGACAGCTTCGGCCACCCGGCGCGGCTCATCAAAATCGATGGGATCGGGACGGCCTTTGGGAACCGCACAAAATCCGCAGCGCCGCGTACAGGTGTTGCCCAGCATCATGAAGGTCGCGGTCTTATGTTGCCAGCATTCGCCGATATTGGGGCAGTGGGCCGATTCGCACACCGTGTGCAGGCCCAGACTGCGCGCCAGCTTCTTCAGGTCATGGTAGTTCTCGCCTACCGGGGCCCGTGCCTTGAGCCACTCAGGTTTAGGCGCGCGCGCGGGTCGAACGAGGTCAATCTGAACGAGATCCATGGAGGCTTGTACCAGCGCTTATTGTACCGCCTGACGGGTTTCGCACCCGAGCCGGCTATTTGACGCGCTCGAGGATCTCTGGCCGCACCAGGTAGAGAAAGAAAACGAGATTCACGATGGCCATCACGCTCGCCTCCCCCTGATGGAGGCGGAACAGACTGTAGAAGCCGTAGCACATCGAGAGGAAGGTGGCCGCCAGCGTGAGTGCCCACCCCCAACGCCGCTGGCGCAGCAGGCCAACGGCCGCGGCAGCGAAGGCGACACACAGCAGCATGACGAATGCGGGAAAATGATGTGTTAGCACCCCAAAGGTTCCAATCGCAGACTGAGCCAGCATCCACAGCGAGATGATCGCCATCCCCGGCAGTGGCAGGTTCGCCGGCGGCTTGGGACTAGTCGGCTCGGGTGAGGGCGTGGTGTTCATAGCGTGTGTAGATACGCCATCAAGTTTTCCAATTCCTGATCGTCGAGGTTGCGGGTCGCTGGCATCATGTTGCGGCCGCCAAGGATCACGTGTCGCACACGGTCATCATTGGCCGGCGCTCCGCTCGGCAGATAGGGCTGCTTAAACATGGCTTGAAGCCCCGGCCCCTGCAGCGATCCATCGCTGTTCGCATAGTGACACTTGGCGCAATGCGCCTGGTAAACATCGTGTCCGGCTGCCTCTTGTGCGGTGAGTTGGTCAAGTGGCTTCGAAGGCGGCAAGGGCGGCTTGCACCCGCTTAGAGCGAGAGCACCGCTCGCGGCGAACAATAGCAGTGCGCGCACCATGCACGCTTTCAATTCTGTATGAGGTCTCACGATCGATTCTGTTTCTCTTTCCGATCATATCGCGACCGGCTTTTGGCTCTGCGACCAGAGCGGCGCCGGTTGCCAATCTCGTCGCTCGAAGGCCAACCTCTGCGCTGGCGTTTATTCTGCCTGGCCAATCAACTCCACGATCTTGTCGATCGCCTCCCGCTCCGCTTCACTCGACGGTACTCGTTCATTGCACAGGATAGACACGACGAGCGTACGACCGCTGGCTGCAGTCACATAACCGCTAAGCGAGTTGACCTCGGCCAGCGTTCCTGTCTTGGCGAAAACTTTGCCTTGCACCGCGGTGTGCAGGAATCGGCCTGCAAGTGAGCCATCCACGCCGGCTATAGGAAAGGTGCTGCGGAAATCCGCACCCCACGGCTGTCCGGCCGCGTAGATCAGAAGCGCCGTGGCCGCGCGCGGCGTGACCATGTCTTCGGGAGACATGCCGGATCCGTCGTAGAAATTGAAGTCATCGGGACGCAGACCCGCCTGGATCAGAAACTGCCGCACCACGCGTGCTCCTTCGACAATCGATCCGTCCGCAGCCACCAACCGGCCCAGCAGTCGAAGCAGCAGTTCGGCATGCAGGTTCTGGCTTACTTTGTTGACCACCACGAGGTCCTGAAGCATCGGAGTCGATACATGCGAGGCCAACACTCGCCGGCCGAGGGTAGGCGCCTGAATCACGTTTAGAGCAGCCGGCGTCAACGGGAGCGGCTGTTGCACCGTCGCTCGAAAATCCGCGGTGCTCGAGGGAATGCGATGGACCGGCCGCGCCGTTCCGGACACCACAACGCCTCGATCGCGCAGCATTTCCCTGAGCGAGAGCGCAGCATACGCGGCCGGATCTTCGATCGCCAGACCGGCATGCAAACCGTTAGCCGCGATGGTGCCAAACGCTCGCACGTTCATGGATCCAGGCAAACGCTCCACCCCCGGTCGCGCGGCGGTGCTCGCAGGCGCCGGTGTAATCGAGTTCTCGAGCGTGTAGTAAGCGGTGGTCGGGTTCCAGGACGCCACCACCGGATCGCCCGGGGAGATCCCCGGCACTACGTTGAGGAACACGGCATTGTCATTGACGGTGAGCGCGGAAACCGGTGCGCCATACAGCCACTGCAGATCGTCCCATGCCCAGCCTGCGCCGTATCGCTCATACACAAACCAGCTGTCATCGCCAACAATGTCGCCATCAACCGCATGCACGCCGCTGCGAACAATCTGGTCTGCCATGTCAGAAAGCGCGGCCAGGGGCGGGTTCGCCCGCTCCGTCTTCGTGGTGTAGGGCAACGTCCGGCCAGACATGTTCGGATCACCGGCGCCCAGCACGATCAAATTGCCGTGGAGGTGTCCGTCGGCGTTCAACATGCCATCTGTAACGACATTGGTGACATACGTCGCATGCGTGGGAAGCAATGCAAATGCAGCGGCGGTGGTGAAGATCTTCGCGTTGGAAGCGGGTGCGAAGAACTGCGCGTCGTTCAGCGCGTACACCGGGTCGCCGGAGAGCGTTTCGACGGAAATGCCCCAATGCGCGTGCGACACTGCCGGGTCCGCCACAATCTGATTGATCTTGCGCGCCAGGGCAGCCGGAGAGAGCCGCCGCGCCGGAGCAGGCTGAGGATGCCGCACCCGCGCCAGTACATCCATGGGAGCAAACAACAGCAGAAAACAGAGCAGGATGGTTCGAAATTTCATCAATGGGCGGAGTTTAGCATCGTTGCCGAGGCGGTTGTTCCACACCCTCGCCAGAGCGGGTGTTTAGAATTCAGGAAACGAGAGTTGCGCTCAGCGAGCGTAGACACATTTTCGGTTCGCTGGATCGAGCTTTCAGGAGCACCAGCTTGCCCTTTGCACATCGGACATCGCTGACTTGGAAGCTTCGCAGCCGGCAGCTTTCGTTGGGCACCCGGACGCTGGTGATGGGCGTGCTCAACGTGACTCCCGACTCCTTCTCCGACGGGGGCCGCTTTCACAGCCGCGACGCAGCGATCGAACAGGCTTTGCGCATGTTCGCGGAAGGCGCCACCCTGGTGGACATCGGCGGAGAGTCGACCCGGCCTGGGAAATATCAGCAAGTCACCGCACAGCAGGAACTCGACCGTGTTTTGCCGGTGATCGAGGGGATCCTGAAGCAACGCCCCGATGCCATTCTTTCCATCGATACGTACAAAGCGGAGACGGCGCGGTCAGCAATTCTCGCGGGTGCGGAGATCGTGAACGACGTGAGCGGGCTGCTGTGGGATGACGCGCTCGCAGGAACTTGCGCCGAACTGCAATGCGGCGTGATTCTCATGCACACCCGCGGCCGTCCCGACGAATGGCGATCCATGCCGCGCCTGGCACCGGGAGAAGTGGTTCCGCTGGTAAAACGTGAACTCTCAGACCGTCTCGCCGCTGCGCTGAACGCAAATATTCCAGCGGCGTATATCGCGCTCGATCCCGGCTACGGATTCGGCAAAGCCTACGACAGCAACTACCCGCTGCTGGCCCACCTGGAGGAGCTGCGCACGCTTGGGCAGCCGCTGCTGGCCGGAGTCTCGCGAAAATCGTTCCTCGGCAGAACGCTCACGCCTCTGTTCGGAGTTGAAGCCCCTGTGAATGCCCGCGAAAACGCCACCCTCGCCGCCACCACGGCCGCGATACTCGCCGGCGCGGACATGGTGCGGGTTCACGAGGTGCGGCCTGCGGTCGAAGCAGCGTTGATTGCGGATGCGATCCTGGCAGCGGTCTAGAACCTGTGGCGATTCTTGAACGAGATAGGCTGCGACGAGCTTGCTCCCAGAAGACTAAGCAGATCCTCTGAACAGACCCTAGTGTTTGACGCTGACTCGTTCCGTGGTGTCATGGATCTGGCTGGCTTCGAAGCTCACAATCTTCCATTGGCCGAGCCGTCGGTTGTACACGCGTGTGTAGCGGTAGCGTCCACTCACGTCGCGTTCTCCGTTGACGCCCTGAAGTTCGGCGCGCGAGGTCACCACTGCCGTGTCGCCAAAGAAGCGGATTTTCACGTCGTTGAGATCCAATTGGGTGAAACGGACACTTCCGGCTCGACGGGCCGCCAGCACCTGGGCCTTGGTCTCGATAGTTCCGTTCGCACTAATGCCTACGTAGTCATCTGCCAGCAGATGATCGATGACTGAGGTGTTATTGTCCAGTTGCGCTTGTCTCCACTCCATCTCCAAAGCTTCGATCTGCTTGTGAGGGGAACGACTGTCGCGATGCGGGAACAGGGCCTGAGCCGGAGGAGCACAGGCCAGCAGAAGCCCAGCAAGAAGAAGAACATAAACGCTTGCTGTGGAAAGCGGGACCCGACCTTGAAACCGGCTTGGCATGTGCGTAACGGATGGTATGCCGCTTCTGAATCGCGAGTCAAAGAGAAACACCCGAACGGGAGTTTCCCGCTTTAAACGCGGAACGGAACGGCTTGGATGGCCTGTGCGCACCCTGTCTCTGATGCGACTCTCAATCCATCCGTGTGTCCGTTCAACGATTCTCCTGGCTCTAGACGATCAGCGCCAGCGTCTCGACCACTCGCTCTTTCATGCGCTGATAAAGCCCGCCAATCGCATACTGCCGGAAGTGCTCCGAGGCGCGATGGGCCTCCACCGCAGCCTGATCCGTGTACTGTTCGTAAATTAAAACAGTGTCAGGATCGCCATCTACCCGGTGCGCGTCATAGCTCACACAACCCGGCTCCTGCCGTGAGGCAACCGTGAGCGCGCGAAGTATCTCGGTTACGTCTTGCCGTTCCTCAGAGGGAAATCGCATTCGTACTGTAAAGCTCACCATTCGAGATCCCGTCCTGCCTGCAAGTGTGGTGCGAAATTCACGCTACGCGGTTTCTCCGGTATGCAGCTCCGCGAGGGCATCTGCAAACTCCGGAAGAAACATCGTCTGGTCGCGATCGGGGCCGGTAGATACCATGCCGATCTTCGCGCCAGATTCCTTCTCGAGAAAACGCAGATACTCCTGCGCCGCTGCCGGAAGCTGATCAAACGAGCGAATGCCTTCGGTCGACTGCTTCCAGCCCTTCAACTTTACATACACAGGGCGAATGGCCTCGAGGCCGCGAACGTCCGCCGGCATTGTATCCACCAGCTGCCCATCGATCCGGTAGCCGGTGCAGACTGGAATCTCATCCTGATCGTCGAGAACATCCAACTTGGTCACCACCAGCCATTCCGTCCCGTTCACTTGGTTGGAGTAGCGCAGCAACGGCAGATCGAGCCACCCGCACCGTCGCGGCCGGCCCGTAACCGCACCGTACTCCTGTCCACGCGCTCGCAAGAGATCGCCGGACGAGTCGAGAATCTCGGTGGGGAAAGGCCCTTCTCCAACGCGCGTCACATACGCCTTGGTCACGCCAATTACGGTCTGAATCGAGGTCGGTCCCACGCCTGTTCCCGTCACCGCGCCACCGGCCGTCGAAGAAGACGAGGTCACGAACGGATATGTCCCATGATCGATGTCCAGCATCGTGCCCTGCGCACCTTCAAACATCACGGTGTGCCCCTCGCGTATCGCCTTGTTCAGCAACGCCGAGGTGTCGGTCACGAATGGAGCAATCTGTTCGGCCGCGCGGGCATAATCCTCATACATCTTCTCCGGATCGAGCGGGTCTGTGCCGAACAGCGCGTGAGCAATTGCGTTCTTTTCATTGCATGCGTTGCGAATATGCGTCTTGAGCAGATTGGTGTTCAGCAGATCTACCACCCGCAGGCCGCTGCGCGCCATCTTGTCTTCGTAGGCTGGACCGATGCCACGGCTGGTCGTGCCGATCTTCTGCCGCCCAGGCGCGCTCTCGGCCGCCAGTTCGATCATGCGATGGTAGGGCAGGATCACCTGCGCGCGATTCGAGACGAAGAGTTGCCGGTCTACGTCGATTCCGAGATTGCGAAGCTTCCCCGTTTCCGTGAGGAATGCCATGGGGTCGAGGACTACGCCGTTGCCGATCACACCGCGACAATCAGGACGCAGAACTCCGCATGGAACTAGCTGCAGGATGAATTTCTTGCCGCCTATGATGACTGTGTGTCCGGCGTTATGGCCGCCCGCATAGCGCGCCACCACCGAGAACCGCTCTGAAAGCACATCAACAATCTTGCCTTTGCCTTCGTCGCCCCATTGGGCGCCGAGTACCACCGCTGTCTTTGCTCGCATGAAGTTCAATGCCCGATCTATCTGGCACACGTTCCCTCGGCTGGCGCTCGCATGTTCGGCTCAAACTGGGTGATCGTGCGCGGCGTGCTGGGTCGGTCACCCGGATGGGAGCCGAACCTGACTCCTGAATGATATAACGCCAGCCCTCCGCGACCAAGTTACCGCGGGTGTGCAAAGCCGACTGTATCTCCATCCCGAGTTGGAGGAAAACCTCCACTTGCCGACGGAAGACTTCCATCGCGGCCACAGGTAAGGTACCGAGGACGATTCATTGATTGCTGGACAGAGCCCGCAACGATCGAGTTGCGCCGGTAAATAGCCGGTTGGCGCCCCAGAAGGCGCGCCGTCGTTCGCTTCACACTTTCGGAGGTCTTCATGATACGCAGAGGCTGGCTGTTCGCACTTTTGCTCACTTTGCCCTTAGTCACAGCACAGGCGCAGAGCAACTACGCCGCTGTGCGAGGCGCGGTTTACGATCCACAGCATCGCCCGATTCCCAATGCGCAGTTGCGGTTCGCAGCGAGAGCTACCGGTGCAACACGCCAGGTGGCCGCGGATCCCGCTGGCCTCTTCGAAGTGGCCGGACTGCAGCCGGGCGCCTACGAGATCCGTGTCTCCAGTCCTGGCTTCAGCGATGTCACTGAGGTGGTGACTCTGGAAGTAGGCCAACAGGCAAATCTGAACATGGAATTGACCGTAGGTCGACAGACGCAAACTGTGAACGTGTCGGCCAAGGGCGAACTGCTGAAGACGCAAGATTCCAGCGTCGGCGAGGTCGTCGATCAGCACTCGGTCGAGAGTCTGCCGCTCAATGGCCGCATGTTGGTGGACTTGATCCTGACTGTTCCCGGAGCACACGTGAGCCACGGCGCAGCGGCAGGAGACATGAACCCTCTCTACTGGCGTCCCGGCCAGCGATCCGCGGTGAGCATCGGCGGAAACCGTCCCAACGCGAACTATTTCCTGCTGGATGGCGCGACCAACACGGACCCGACATTCAATACACAAAACCTCAGCGCCTCTCCCGACGCCGTGCAGGAATTTCAAGTGCAAACCGGCAGCTATGCCGCCGAGATGGGAGGAGCGGGAGGAGGACAAATCAACATCGTCACGCGCTCCGGATCCAGTCGCTTCCACGGAACCGCCTACGAGTTCCTGCGCAACGGAGCTCTGGATGCGCACTCCTTCAACCAGATGGGCGGATCCAATTTTCTTGTCCAGAATAACTTCGGAGGTTCGATCGGAGGCCCCGCCTGGCATTCGGGCAAGACGTTTTTCTTTGTCAACTATGAAGGACTGCGCCATGTGCAAAGCGACTCCATGGTGGATACCGTGCCCACCGCGGCGGAAGCAACCGGCGACTTCAGCCAGAGCGGGGTCGACATCTACGATCCTGCGACCACAACCGCCAACCCTGGCTTCAATCCTAGCCTGCCGGTAAGCAAGAGCAACCCGCAGTACGTTCGGCAGCAGTTTGCCTACAACGGCATGCTGAACGTGATTCCGCCGAGCCGGTTGAGCGCTGCCGCCAGCATCATGCTGCAGAAATACACCCCGCAGCCGAACACCATGGGCATGATGGGCGGCATGACCATGATGGGCCAGCCCACGGTGGTTGGAGCAGGCAACGACGCGAACAACTACCTCGATGCCCGCAAAGAACGGATGTTTGACGATCAGGGAACCCTGCGCTTCGATCATGATTTCCGCAACGGGGATACCGCGTTCTTCCGATACAGTGCCGGAGGCGAAAACGGCTTCATGCCGGAAGGCCTGCCAGGCTTTGGCTTCTATCACGATGACCTGTCGCAACAAGGAATCCTGGCGTGGAACCGCGTGATCTCAAACCAGATCGTGAACATGGCTTCGATCGCTGTCTCACGCCTCGCCATGCTGCATAGCACCGAGAGCGCGAACCGGAATGACATCGTGTCGGAGCTTGGAATCAGCGGCACTGGATTTGGCGGACCCGCCGCGTGGGGATCTCCCTACTTCAACGTGCAGGGCTATTCGCCGCTGGGCGACAGCTATCTGGCGACGCCGATGCATGCATGGGACACCGTGGTGGAAGGCCGCGACTCTCTCAATTGGCAGTTCGGCAGCCACAGCCTCAAATTCGGTGGTGCGTACCAGCGGTTCATCTGGCCGATGTGGGGATTCTTTCAGAACCGCGGGTACTACCAGTTCACGCGGGGCTTCACCACGGAAAACGCGCTCAACGACGGTACCGGTTCCGGCATGGCCAGCTTTCTGCTCGGCCTGCCGGCCGCTCGCCAGGGACAAGTGGGCGTGCCCCAGATGGATCTCAGGCAATGGTCTGTCGACGGCTTCGCGCAGGACGCGTGGCGGATGACCAGGAACACGACCCTCAGCTACGGCGTCCGGTACGAATACATGAGTCCGCTGATCGACATCCGCTACACTAATAGCAACCTGGTCATTACGGATGGCACGCCGCAGGTCTTCATCGGCGGCCAGAACGGGTTTCCGAAAGGCCTGATGTATCCCAATAAGGCCAACTTCGCGCCGCGGCTCGGGCTGGCTCAGAACCTTCCCCGCTTTGGACTCGTGGGACATCTTGCGTACGGGCTCTTCTTCACCCCAGTGGACATGAATACGTGGTGCAACCAGCGCCACAACGTGCCCTATGTCTTTCCCGAGACCTCACAGAGCGACAACTACATTCCTTCCATCACCACTCTGAACTTCCCCAAGCCTGTCCTGGGCACCACGGCGGTGAGCTTTACCGGGCTCGAACTGCATGCGCCGGCCCAATATATTCAGCAATGGAGCGCTTCGCTGGAAAAGCAGCTAGGGTCAGAAACAACGGTGGAAGTCGGCTACCTGGGCGCGGGCGGCTTTCACCTGCAACGTTCGCACCTGATCAACAATGCGCAGCCAGGCCCGGGTCTGATCCAGCCGCGGCGGCCACATCCAAAGATCAGCTTTGTGCCCAACTCGTCGTTTCCGGCCGGCACCGTGGTTGCCAGCACGACCTTCCCGGTGAGCACCATCAACATGCTCGAAAACACCTCGCAGAGTTGGTATGACGCCGGATATGTCAACCTGCGCAGGCGCTACGTTCACGGATTAAGCCTGCTGGCGAACTACACCTTTGCCAAATCCCTCGAAGACGCGCCGGATTTCCGTTCCCCCATGTTTGAAGCGGCCACCCCGCAGGACAACGACAATCTGAAGGCCGAAAAGGGGCCAGGCTGTGACATACGGCATCGCTTCTCTTTCAGCGCGGTTTACAACACTCCCACCTGGGCGCGCAGCAACTGGACACGAGCGCTGACTCAGGACTGGCGAACCTCCGCCGTCTACCAGGTACAGTCCGGTTTCCCTCTCACCATTTCGGTCTTCGGAGATACCGCGAACGCGGGCACAGTGGTCGGCGAAAATCCGATCCGGGCTCGGGCCACCGGCCTGCCAGTCTTTGGGAAGGGCACGAGGAATGCCTCGACCTGGTTCAGTCCCGCGGCGTTCGCAACACCAGCGGCCTATACCTACGGCAACGTGGGGCGAAACTCTGTCTACGGTCCAGGAATGCAAACCCTGGACCTCGGGTTGAATCGGACCTTTCACGTAACAGAGAGGATGTCGCTGGAGACTCGCGGAGAGTTCTTCAACGCGCTGAATCACACCAACCTGGGCACGCCCAACCGCTTTGTGAACACCGCCAATTTCGGCAGCATCACAGAAGTCTCGACTCCGGGCCGTGAGATTCAGCTCAGTGCGCGTCTCTCCTTTTGATGGAGTGAGCGCAAGTCCCTCGCCACTGTTGGGAGCCGCGACGAAAGCGCTGCCGGGCGATAGCATGGCAGTATGCCTGAACTGCCCGAGGTAGAAACCGTAGCCAACGGAGTGGATGCGCGCATTCGTGGCGAGCGCATCCGCTCCGTCTGGTTCAGCTCCAAACGCGAACCCTTCAAAACACCAGCGGAAGAGATGGCTGAACAGTTGCCGGGCCGCCGCGTCGAGCGCGTTTATCGCGTGGGAAAACACATTGTTCTCGATCTTTCTCCTGCATCCTCAAAGAAGTCGCATGCCATCGACCTTCAATGGATTGTTCATCTTGGCATGACCGGACGGCTGCTGGTGAGCGCCGCCAATGTGCCGGTGCCGCCCCATACTCACGCGGTCGCCTCACTCAGTTCTGGGCGCGAGCTGCGGTTTGTGGATCCTCGCCGGTTTGGCCGTCTCGCGCTGCACCCGGTAGGGGCCCTCACCCACCCACCCCAGGATGAATCCCTCCATCCACGTGCAGGCAGCTCCCAGGGTGGAGTGTTCCGAGGTCCTGGAAGTGAGCCTCTTTCAATCTCTCTCGAGGAATTCTCCGCACTGTTGCGCGGACGACGCGTGGCCATCAAGTCCGCCCTGCTGAATCAGAAACTGCTGCACGGTGTGGGCAACATCTATGCGGACGAAGCTCTGTTCCGGGCCGGCCTCCGTCCGCGCCGCATGGCGGGACGGCTGACGCGGTCCGAGCGCCAGAAGCTGCACGCCGCCATCCAGCAGGTGCTCAAGGAAGCCATCTCTCTGGGAGGCTCTTCCGTCTCTGACTACGTTGACGCGGATGGCGTAAAGGGATTCTTCCAGCTCCAGCACCGGGTTTACCTGCGCACCGGCAAGCCTTGCCTGGTATGCGGGACCCCGATCCGGCGAATCGTGCTGGGCGGTCGCGGCACCCATTACTGTCCTTCATGCCAAGGATAAAAGTGCTTTATGACGCTGGACATCCGGGACGATTTAGCATCCAAAACTATGGTTTTACGAAGCCTCGCGCCAAAACCCTTCCAGTTTTCAGAAGGCGAGCCATAGCTCGTTTCCGGCAAGTCATTGATTTCACAACAACTATGCAACGGCACCTCGATTGCTATAGAGATAGTGCCAGCGACGCTCAGGCGCAACACCTAGTGATTGTGCCACGCGATCCGCTCCGGATACATAGAGCCAGTCCCCATGAGGACCAGCCGGATCCGGAGCTTCAAATCCGAATATGTTCGTTAACACGAACCAGACGGATTTCTTTGGGAGGCCAGTGATTGGTCATCGAGAGTAAAACCAGAAAAGAAAGCCACTCACACGAGTGGCTTTCTTTTTGAGAGTATTCGAGTCATACTCACCAAAGCTGGGACTTGCCACACGGATGCTGTTGCGAGTAGTATCGTTTTTGCCTATCGAGCGGCTGCAGCCAACGGACACTTGTGAACGAAAAGCTCGCCGCAATACTCGAGAGTCAAGCAATTCAACTAGCGCGTATCACCACTCGCCCGTACCGAGCATCTATCGAGGGGCAGTAGAGTGTGGTGAAGACCATCATTAGAAGTGCGAGTTGAAGGATCGAAATAGCCGTTCCATTGAAAACGCATTTTCCGGCAGTGTTCCTCCCTAATGCGCCCAGCGATCGCTGTCATAGCCTCGCTATGGAACAACTTTGATTAGTGGGCGAGAACCTATGAACGTTCAGCGGCTCCCCCGCCGAGATCAATCGCAACTACCGTCAACGCACCAGGAAGTGCAAGAATGACAACAGAGCAGAACCAGCCTCAGGCGGCAGCCTCGCAACCGGGGCCAGCGCCGCAGGGCCCTCAAGGGCAATCCCAAGGTCATCGCCGCCGCCGTCGCCGCCGCAAGGGGCAAGCAGCCAGCAGCAACACTCCCAAGGGCCAGCCAAACGCCCAGGCAAACAGCCAACCGAGCCAGCAGCAGCCCCAATCGAACTCTTCGCCTAAGCAAAAATCTTCCAGCCAGGGTCGCTTCTTCCAGAAGAATGGAAATGGCAGCGGACCAAACCCGGGGAACGGGCAGGGCGGGGGCCAGCGGCGCAAAGGGAAGCAGCGGCGTCAGCAGGTGTTCGTCGGGCCCATGGATCACAGCTACCGCGTCGCGAACGGAAACATGGCGGATGCGCCGCCCTCGACCATGGAATATCGCGCCAGCGGCAATGGGAACGGCAACGGCTCCTACTTTAGCGAACCCATTCAGCACGAGCCGGTCGTCACCCCGATCCGCGAAGATTCTCCGATACGCATTTACTGCTTCATCGAAGACCTGTTCTTCCTGGCTAAGATCCAGGAGACCGCGCGCAAACTGGGCATCAAGGTCGGCTTCGTCAAAGGCGATAAGGAAACTCTCGCCAAACTCACCAATTCAAGCGAAGAGGAACGGCCCTCGCTCATCGTGTTCGATCTGAACAATGCCAATGCGAAGCCGCTCACGTTGATCCCGAAAATCAAGGCCAAGCTCAAGCGCGGGACATCGGTGATCGGATTTCTCTCGCACCTGCAGGGAGATCTGAAGGCGAAGGCGATTGAAGCAGGTTGCGACATGGTGATGCCGCGTTCGGCGTTCTCTCAGAACCTGCCGAATCTGTTGCGCCGCCACGGTCTTGACGAGGCCATCGAAGCCGCAGAAGCTTAAGCAACTTCCGAAAGATAAGCCGAGGTATGGGTCAGCCCAAACCTCGGCCCGATTCTAGCCCGGAGGCCAGCCCAGCGCGCGGCCTCCAAGCAAATGCACGTGGATGTGAAACACCGTCTGCCCTGCATCTTCCCCAGTGTTGATCACCGTCCGATATCCCTTATCCAGTTTGTGCTCTCTGGCCAGATCGCTGGCGACTGCGTGCAGGTGTCCGACGAGAACCTTCTCCTCGTCGTGCCCTTTTAACTCGCTGAGCGCGGCAATGTGCCGCTTGGGGATGATCAGCATATGCACGGGCGCCTGCGGGTTGATGTCATGGAAGGCGACCGCCTGGTCGTCTTCGTAGACCTTCTTTGCGGGGATGGTGCCGGCGACAATCTTGCAGAACAAACAGTCCATGATGGGGCGGCTCCGATGAGTAGCGGCGCGAGTCGGGAAGCTATGGCCGAAGCACACTGAGCTTTCCTTTACGTTGAAACCTTGACCAAAGCGAGCCTGACCGCGAATCCATTCTAGAGCGTGTGCGGCTCTTCATGATTTGCGCAGTCAAGGGAGCGAGATCTCCTGCGCCTTTACTCGTTCACTTTTTGAAGTATCTCGGCTCGCGACCGGGCTGCCATGGATCGTAATGCGCGGCAAAGGCCTCTCGACGCGCAATGGAAGGATGGCTGTAAAACCAGAACTCCTCGAGATGGCTGGGTGTGGGATCCACCAGCGAGACTTCGCCGAGCACCTGAAACGACTGCGCCGCAGTGGCCTGCGGGTCCGCTACCAGTCCGTGAATGACCTCCTGACCGTAGATGTCGGCATGATGCTCCTGGACACGGCTGAAGGAATTGGTAACCGGTTCTGATACGAACCCAAACACCGAGCCGAGCAGCAGCAAAATGCCCACCGTCGCCCAGTCGTCGACCGACCTCACACCCCAACGTTGCCCATAGCGGCGCACCAGCCACCGGGTTGCGTGAAAGCCAAGCAGGAGAAAGACGAACAGGACCGCGGCGGAAAACATCAGGCCCTTGTGGATATGGTTCAACACATAGTGCCCTTGTTCATGGCCGAAGATGAACAGGATGTCGTCCGGCTTTGCTTTTTGGATGGTGGTATCCCACACCACCACGCGCTTCGACGCGCCGAAGCCGGTGACGTACGCATTCAGGCCCGTGACTTTTTCGCTGGCTCTCATCAGGAACATGCGCGATGGAGGAATCTGCAGATTGCTGCGGGCCACCACCTGTTCGAGTTGCTGCACCAGGGCGGGGTTGGTCTTCTGCAGCGGTTCGAAGTGGTTGAACATCGGATCGATCAGCACCGGCACCACGAAGATGACCAGCACCTCCAGCGGCAGAGCGATAAGCCAGAACCAGAACCACCATCGGCGTTCGGAATGCCGCACGATCGCGAACAGCAGCGAAATGGCGAGAGTGCCGGCGATCATCGTGAGGATAAGAGACTTCGTCCAGTCCCAGAGCCAGCTGCCCCAGTGCTGGATGGATTGACCGTATGCCAGCGAGAGGTGATGGCCGGCAAGATCGAATGGCAAGTTTGCGAGTGTAAGCAGGCACAGCAACGCGGGAAGAAATACCAGCCCCTGAAGCCACGGCTTCGAAGTAACTCCAACGGCGCGGTCTCTGAGGAAGGCGACGGTTCCGGTGGTGAGCAGCAGAACCAGCAACAGAATGCCCCATGCTGTGGAACCGAGATCCAGCCACAGGCGAGCTCGGGCCAGTCGCTTCGCCTTCTGCAGTTTTTCCGCCGGGAGAGTGTAGGTGCCGTTTTTCTCCGCTGGTTTGCGGTCCTCTGCGCCAGGAGCTGCCGAAGCGTCGGCATGCGAAGTTGAACCCGTTCTGTCGACCGGCTGCTGCGCTTGTGATCCCGGAACCAACGCAAACAAGAGCATTCCTGCTACGCAGCTCATCAACACGCGTTTGGCAATTCTCAAGCGATTACCCGTTTCTCTCATTTCTACCGCCGCAGCTTTCCGCTACACTCAGCTTCAACAGAGTCTAACTGACATGTCCTCAGGATCCAGGTTTCAGCCGTCGCACGGGCGTCGACTTCAATGGTTTGCCGTTCTTCTGCTCGGGTGTCCCGCGTTCGGGGCAGCCTCCGCTTCGGCCTCACATGCGGTGAATTCGCCACCGCTGCTCGACTCGATGAAGGGGGAGTTGGCGCGAGCCATGAGCAGCCTCGGCGCACCAAGCCCCACTCCCGGACGGGAACCCTCGACGGCGCCCTACTTCGTCAGCTACAACGTCGCAGACTCGTACGAAACCGGCATCACGGCGCAATTTGGCGCGCTGGTGAACTCGACCGCCAATCACAACCGGGTCGCGGACATCGTCGTTCGCGTGGGCGATCCGAAGCTCGACAATGCGCATGGCAATCACCGCAGCTCGGTCGTGAACACGGTTCCTCTGCCGCTGAACGACGACGGTGCTGCAATCAGCCGTGCGCTCTGGTGGGGCACAAACGGCGGCTATGCGAACGCGCTGCAAAGTTATCAGCAGGTCAAGACCGACACCCAGGTGCGCGCGAAAGAAGAGGACGCCTCCGCTGATTTTTCGTCCGAAGCCCCGCATGTCGAGATCGAGCCGCCGGCCCATCCGTCGCACGTGGATCAGAAGCTTTGGGAAGACCGGATGCGCAAGCTCTCCGCGGTATTCCGCGCCTATCCCGAGGTGTATGCGAATCTCGCATCGCTCAGAGTCAACGACGAGACCAACTACTTTGTGTCTTCAGAAGGCGCACGATTGGTTCACCCGCATCACCTGGCTCGGGTGGTGGTGTACGCGAGCACGCGTGCCGAAGATGGAATGGACCTCTTCCGGGCGCAGACCTTTGAGGCCGAAACCGCGGACAAGCTTCCCTCGCAGCAGGCGATGGAGGCGGAAGTACGCAAGCTGGCAGTGAGTCTGGGCGCGTTGCGCAACGCTCCAGCCACGCAGCCCTTCGATGGCCCGGCCATTCTCTCAGGGCGCGCGGCTGCGGTCTTCTTTCATGAAGTGCTCGGTCACAGGCTCGAAGGACAGCGGCAGCGTGGAACGGAAGAAGGACAGACCTTCACGAAAAATCTGGGGAAGTCCATCCTGCCGAGTTTTCTCTCAGTGGCCGACGATCCCACGCAGCATGTGTTCGACAACATCTACCTGAGCGGATCCTATGCCTACGATGATGAAGGCCAGAAGGCGCAGCGGGTCGATTTGATTCAAGATGGCGTGCTGAACACGTTTTTGATGTCGCGGCTTCCCGTTGCAGGCTTCGATCATTCGAATGGACATGGCCGCGCCCAGGTCGGGCACATGCCAAATGGACGACAGGGCAACCTGATCGTGACCTCGAGCAAGACCGTCCCGGAAGCGGAACTCCGACGCATGTTGGTGGAGGAAGCGAAGAAGCAAGGCAAGCCGTTCGGCCTCTACTTCGAAGATATCTCCTCCGGCTTCGCGGTGACTACGCGAAATGCGCCGCAGGCCTTTTCCGTTTTGCCGCTGGTGGTGTACCGCGTCTATGTGGATGGCAGGCCCGACGAACTGGTGCGCGGAGTGAGCATCGTGGGCACACCGCAGGCCGCGCTCAGTAGAATTCTCGCTACCGGAACGGAGCGCGATGTCTTCAATGGAGAATGCGGTGCGGAGTCAGGCAGCATTCCGGTCTCCGCTGTCGCTCCCGCCTTATTGATGTCTGAGATCGAAACGCAGCGGCAACCGCAAGGCAATTCGTTGGTACCGATTTTGCCGCCGCCTTCGCAAAGCGGCGCGGCAACGGAGGCCCACTGATGCGCATCCGCCTGCTCTCTTCACTCGGCTTCGCCTTGTGCGGGATGCTTGGCTCGGCTTGCCTCGCGCAAAGCTCGACCGCAACCGATGGAAAGAGTGCCGAGGTTCGAAAAGACCCGATCCTCCGCGCAATGCTCGAGGAACTCGACCGCAGCAAAACACAACTAAAATTTCTAGAGGACTGGCAGCGGCCCTTCTTCATTCAATACCGACTGGACGACGTCGAAACGTACGACGCCGATGCAAGCTACGGCGCGCTGGCCAAAGAGCACAAGGAACACCGCCGCATCGTGCGCGTCACCGTGAGAGTGGGCGACTATAAGACGGACAGCTCGGCTCCGCGCGGAGAAGGACGAGGCGACGGATCGCTCCAGATCGCTGCGATCGAAGACGATCCTCTGGCTTTGCGCACCTCTCTATGGTCGGCGACCGATACAGCCTATAAGGCAGCCATTCGCGATTTTACTCAGAAGAGCGTCATGCTCAAGTCGTTCCAGACCGCCCCCGAAGCGGAGGATTTTTCGCGCGAGAAGCCGGTCATTTCTCTCGGGCCGGTGCTCAAGCTCGCATTGGATCAAGAGAGCTGGAAGAGCCGCATCGCGGAAGCCTCGGGTCTTTACCGAACGGACCCGCAGGTGAAATCGTTCGCGAGCGAGACAGAATATTCTTCCGCAAATGTGCGTGCACGCGTGGTGAATCGCTACCTCGCCAATACCGAAGGAACTGTCGTACGCAAAAGCTTTGCTGTGTATGAAGGCGGGGCCGGGATAGGAACTCAGGCGTCGGATGGGATGCACCTCGACCGCTCCTACTCCACGACCGGCAAGACGGCGGCGCAACTCGATCCGCCTGAGGTCTTCAAGAATCGAACGCTGGCATTGATTCAAACGTTGCATGTCTTGCGGAATGCTCCCGACATGGCAGAGGACTATCACGGCCCGGTGTTGTTTTCTGCGGACGCAGCCAACGATATGGTCTACACGATTCTGGCCCGCGCAGTGTCAGGCAGTCGGCCCGATCCGGGCACGACGGCGCGCGCAGCGGGCGTGTATGCGTCGAGTTACAAGGCTCGTGTCCTGCCGGAATTTGTAAGCGTCACCGATGACCCAAACTTGAAGGCATACCAGGGGAAAGAACTGGTGGGCGCCTACGACGTCGATGATGAGGGTGTCCCCGCGCAGGCAGTGAAGGTCGTCGAAAACGGCAAGCTGCAGAATTACCTGGTCGGACGCCAGCCGCTCCGCAACTTCCCCAACTCGAACGGGCACGGACGGGCTGCCATTGCCGGCGGCCCTGTTCCACACTTCGCCGTATTGAGAATGCAGGCTGCCCATACGCTATCGACCGCGGAGTTAGAGAAGAAATTGCTCGGGATCGGTAAGGAGCGCGAATTGGAATACGTCTACGAGGCGCAGACCTTGGGCCCCGACCTGACGCCGCGTCTTCTTTATCGGATTCATGTGGCGGATAGGAAACGCGAGTTGGTGCGCGGCGCAGTCTTCGATGAACTCGACCCGCGCAGTCTGCGATCGGAGATCAGCGCGATAGGCAACGATGACTTGGTCGCGAACTACACCTCCGATGTACCGTCGACGGTCATCGCGCCTTCGGTCCTCTTCGACGAGATCACGGTAAAGGCGGCCAATGAAAAGAGTGACAAGCTGCCTTATTACGCGCCACCGTCGGAGTAATCGTGCTAATCGAGTCGCACCAGGTAGGCCGCGCCTTCGTCTGGCGTTAAGGTTCGCGCGATCTCCATGGCTTTGCTCTTGTCGTCCTTCGCGGGACGGATGCGCACCCAATGTCCTGTCGGCCCGGTAAATTCGATTACGTTCGCGGTCGAGTACATCCGCTCAAGATGTTCCTGAAGCTTCAGAGCCTTGTTCTCGTGATCGAACGCGCCGATTTGCACGCACCAGCGTCCGCCTTCGTCGATGGGCTTGGGCGCCGCGAAGACATCGATGCGCACCTGCGCCGTTCCTGGCCGCCAGACGCCCACAAGCTTCGCCGAGGCCATCGACAGGTCGAGCACGCGATTGGGAACGAACGGCCCGCGATCCGTGATGCGCATGACCGCGGATTGGCCTGTTTGCACATTCGTAACCCGTATCAACGAGTTCATCGGCAGCATGCGATGCGCCGCGGTCATCGCGTTCTGGTCGAAGACCTGCCCGTTGGCCCCGCGGTGATTGTGGTACGGCGGCCCATACCAGCTTGCGGTACCCACTTCTGAGTAGATGGGGGAATGTGTGGCGACAAATTGCTCGTCCGCAGTGGAATCAGGGGCAATAGGGGTCACCGGGGTGTTTGCAGCTGGCGGTGTACTTTCTGCGCTGGTGACTGGAGCGGGCGGAGTGGTGAGGACCGGCGGAGGCGTATACCGAACGCGCTGCTGCTTGTGGCCGCAGCCCGCCAACAACGCAGCACAGACCGCCGCGCCGCACGCCACACGCCGGATCGTCATTAGCCGCGCTTCCGGTCCAGGTGCTCTGCCAATTTGGAAAGCTGATCGGCGGCGACCCGCAACGCTTGCGACGAGTTCTGCCGCACCTGTGGCACGACTTCGTCGTTAAGAAAGGCAATCACCCGCTTTACTTCCTCTTCCACCTTGGGAATGGTGTCGCCCATGCGCTCGTCAAACTTGCGGCCAAACTCCTGGAAGCGGCTGCTGGCTGTTTTTGCTGAATCTTCCATCATGTGTTCAGGCGACCCTGCGCCGGCTGGTACGCATTCAGTATGACGTTTGGACGCGGCAGATCCAAGAGGGGGCCTGGATTCGAGCTGCAAGAGTGCCTGAACTGTAACCTTCCGCGCCGATTTTCCAGAGGCGGTCACCAGCTTCCGGCGAACGATGCCGCGGAACGCCAGCGACATTTTCGCAGGTTTGCGATCTAATCGCTGCAGTCGTTCCGGGGCGTGATCTCGACTCCTCTGATGGGAGACTTTCGCTGCAACGCAGTCGTCTCCTATCATTCAGAGCAATCCCATCGTCAGGGGCTGGCAAACCGCGAAACATGCAATCTTGGACCAGCAGAGTCTCCCGGGCAGGCCTGGTGCTTATACTGCTGCCGTGTATGGCGTACGCGCAGCAAGTGTTGCCCGACGCTCCTCGCCCTCAGCAAAGCGCTCCCGCCGACCCTGGCGTGCAAGACTCTCAGCACCCCGAACCGCCAGAACCCTCGACGTCCGAACCCTGCTACCTGCCCAAATTGCGACGCCTGGCCCGGCCTCGTCGTCGACCCGGTCACCGGAACCCTGCAGCCTTTTCCGGCGGAGGTCCGTTCCTTGCTCTCGAATGAGGGGCTCAGACTGTGCGAGAGCAGCGCCTCTACCCCGATCGAGGTCCGGATGTCCTGTGAGCCGGTAGCGACACCCTTCCAGACCTTCCTGATTGTGGCTTCCGGGCAGCGCCCGCTGGGGCCGCGGGACAAGCTGCTGCTCGCAGGCAGAGACATCATCGATCCGTTTAACCTGCTCACCATCGTCGGCAGCTCCGCGCTCGCCATCGCCAGCAACGCGGATTCTGTCTATGGCCCGGGCATGCCCGGCTTCGCGAAAGATATGGGAGTGAGCTTTACCCAGGACCTCACCGGAGAGTTCTTCGGCACGTTCCTGATCCCCTCGCTGGCTCACCAGGATCCCCGCTTCCACCGCATGCCGAACGCCTCGATGCAGCGGCGCGTAGCCCACGCCATCTACCAGGTGGTCTGGACCCAGAGTGATACAGGGAGGCCGATGTTCAACTACGCCACGGTGGTCGGAACCTTCGCGGATGATTTGGTAAGCGACCTGTATGTGCCGGGACGCAGGCATGACGCAAGCGCCACCACCGCCCGCGTGACCACCGCCCTGGCCAGCGACCCCATCGACAACTTCATCTCGGAGTTTCTTCCCGATCTGGCGCGACACGTAAACATCCGCGTGGCATTTGTTCAACGGATTATTAACCGAGTTGCACTGGAAGAGGGACAAACCCGTTTTTAGTCAATCCATTAAAGATGACTTCCCCATGACCTTTCCGTTCGGGGTGGGAGATTACCATCCGGGTGCCGAATTTCGCCGTTCGACTCCAAGTCTTTTAATTTAAATAGCTACAGACCGTAATCTAACGTTGAAGAGTCTCAGGAAGACGCTGGTTGTACTTGTCGCTTCCTGATCGTGCCGGTGCCGAACAGGCCAGTTTTGCTGTTGCAAGCGTTCCAACTCGCTGCACAGTTCTGAATATCCAGGAGAATCAACACATGTCGAAGGCCGTCAAGTATGCAGAGCGCGCGGTAACGATTGCCGCGCAAGGCGCTTGGGTCGTTTTTGAAAAGTTCAACAGCATCCGCCCCAACGCTTCATTCACACCGAAGTGGTCCGACAAGCCCCTGTTGAAGTCTTACGAGAAAGAGAAGCCGCCGCTCGGGTGGCCCCGCACCACCGATTCCCTTTGCCCCAAGTGCGTTCCGGAGATCCGCCAGCAGATCCTGGACGGCAAGTTGCCCCACGAAGTCCTTCTGAATGAGAAGGTCGGCGAGATCAAGGCGCAGATCATCGAGCGCGACGGCACCATCTTGATGGTTAAGGATTGCCCCAAGCACGGCCACTTTGAAGACGTAATGTCGATCGACACCGAGTTCTTCCGCCACCTGGAAGAGGTCTTCCCGGGTCGGGACATTCGCGCCCACAACGACAAGGACCTGCACAATCACGGCACCTCGACCGTGACCCATGGCCGCGGATCGGTGCTGACCATCGACCTCACCAACCGCTGCAACATGATGTGCGATCCCTGCTTCATGGACGCCAACCAGGTCGGCTTCGTGCATGAGCTGACATGGGAAGAGATCAAGACCATGCTGGACAACGCGGTGAAGATCAAGCCGCGGCGCCAGATGTCGGTCCAGTTCTCCGGTGGCGAGCCCACACTTTCGCCCTACTTCCTCGACGCGATCGCCTATTCCCGCAAGGTCGGCTATAACTCGGTCCAGGCGGCTACGAACGGAATTGAGTTCGCCAAGAGCAAGGAACTCTGCCGCGCCGCTGCGGAAGCGGGCCTGCGCTATGCGTACCTGCAGTTCGACGGCATCGGCAACGCTGCCAATTCGCATCGCAAGGTCGGCAATCTGTTTGACGTCAAGCTGCAGGCGATTCACAACCTGCACGAAGCCGGCGTTGACATCGTTCCGGTCACCACCATCATCAACGGCATTAACAACGAGCAGGTCGGCCGCATCATCCAGTTCGCGCTCGACAACCCAAAGCGGATTAACTTCCTCAGCTTCCAGCCGGTTTCGTTTACTGGACGCGACGAGGCAGTGAGCGACGAACGCCGCATGGCGCAGCGCTACACCCTAAGCCACATGGCGCACGACGTGAAGAACCAGACTGGCTTGGGCGAGCCTGCCCGTGACTGGTTCCCCATCAGCTTCATGAGCACCTTCTCCGACTTCGCCGATTTGATTCACGGACCGAATGCGGATTGGGGTCAGCTCTCCTGCGGATGCCACCCGAATTGCGGCATCGGTATGGCGCTGATGATCGACAAGGAAACCAAGGAAGCGGTTCCGGTTACGGCATTCCTAAAGGCCGATCGTCTGGCCAAGGACATCGCCAAGATCAACGACGCTGCCCGCGGCAAGCTGCTCTCCGGCATCGGCGTCACGCTGGCCATGTTGCGCAACTACGATCCGACCAAGGCTCCGCAGCATTTCAAGATCCTCGACATGCTGGCCAAGTTCGACAAGTGCTTTGGCGTGACCGGCCGCAACTACGGCAGCGTCAAGGGCGATCGCACCATGGCGGACATCGAGAAGCGGCGCGCGGATCGCTGGAACTTCCTGTTCATCGCAGGCATGTGGTTCCAGGATCTGTTCAACTACGACTTCCGGCGCACGGAACAATGCATCATTCCGTACGCGACCCAGGAGGGCGAGATCAGCTTCTGCGCGTACAACACGGGCGTGGGCTGGCGCAACATTATCGAGAAGATGCACATGACGGCGACCCTCACCCAGTGGTACGAGGAGCACGGCCGGCATGAGATCTTCGCTGGCGGCAAGAAGGTCGGCATGGGCGACGCGCAGCACACGCTGGCTCTGAATGCCGAGCACGTCAACTCCGCAGCCAACGACACCTTTGAGAAGTCGGGCATCGCGAAGAATTCTCGCGAAGAGAAGATTCGCGCCCGCGACGAGAAGTTGAAGCAGGACGCCGAGAATGCCAAGATGGCGCGCCTGTATCGCGAGCACATTCTCGGCGAGAAGCCGCAGGATGGGTTCATCCCGCTGGACAACCTGATTGCGCCGGCTCCGAAGGCGGTCGCTAAGAATACTGAAGAACCTGTGATGGGCGACTAACAACAGCGCTCAATTTGACCAAGGAAGGCTGCCCTGCGGGGCGGCCTTTTTTTTGCGGAGCCTGCGTGGATTGAGCTGCATCCAAGCAGCATCTATGTGGAAGCCTTGGGTAGTCATGCTGTCTGGAGCCTTGTCGCTGTTGGGGGTGGCTGGCTGTACTGTCTACCCCGATAAGCCCGGAAACCTGAAATCCACCACCAGTGCGGAGCAGACCGAGCGGCTCTTCTGGCAGGCAGTTCGCAAAGAACAGTGGACGCAGGTAGAACCGCTGCTCGCTGCCAACGTGGTATGGACAGAACCGGGCAAGACACTCGGCCACGACGAGATTCTTCCCTTTCTGAAAGCACTCGACCTGCGCGACTTCAGCATTCGTGATGTGACGGTTAAGCCGAACGGCGCCGACATGACCGTGACGTACTCGCTCCAGATCAGCTCCAACGGAGCGCCCCAGCGAGAGATGCTCGTTGCCAGCGTGTGGCAAAAGGTTGGCAGCAACCAGGTTTTGATACTTCGCACGGAAGAACCCTCACATCCGTAACGGCCTTAGTCACACTCCTGCAAATGAACGACTGCCTGGTTTCACTAGAATCGATCGTATGAGCGCAGAACGGCTTGGGCCTAAACGAGTCCTTGACTTCCGTTCTCTGCTTCTGGCGTGGTACCGAGCCCACGCTCGTGACCTGCCGTGGAGACGAACGCGCGATCCATACGCGATCTGGGTCTCAGAGATTATGCTGCAGCAAACGCGCGTGGCTGCGGTGCTGGAGCACTACACGCGATTCCTTGAGCGCTTCCCCTCGCTGCTCGCGCTGGCGCTCGCTCCCGAAGACGATGTGTTGGCAATCTGGAGCGGCCTCGGCTACTATCGGCGCGCGCGCATGTTGCATCGTGCCGCGCAGGTGGTCGCGGCGGAATACCACGGCATACTTCCGCGCGAAGCGGCCAAGCTTCGTAAACTGCCCGGCATCGGCGAATACACCTCTGCCGCAATCGCGAGCATCGCGTTTGGGGAGCCCGTCGCAGTGGTGGATGGAAATGTGGAACGCGTGGTGACCCGGGTCGAAGGCCTGGTCAACGCGAAGGGAGATGTACCCGTCGCGGCGGCTGGCAAGATTCGCGACGTAGCTGAAAGACTACTCGACCCGGCACACCCATCCGATTTCAACCAGGCCATGATGGAGCTCGGCGCAACGCTATGCCTGCCCCGTAACCCGCTCTGCCTGCAGTGTCCAGTGCAGGCGCTCTGCCGCACCCGGGGCGAGCATGCTGTCTCGCCCGGCAAGAAGATGCGCAGCCAGCAAGTCGCATACGCGCTTGTTCGACGCGAGACCTCGAGTGGCGAAGTAGAAGTGCTGCTCGAACAGCGCCCCGCAAACGCCAGCCTGATGCCGGGCATGTGGGAACTGCCGCAGATCGACCCCAGCGAAGTGAACCCCGCTCGCGAAGTTCTCGCGGTGCGCCACGCGATCACGCTGACGAATTACTACGCGATGATCGCTGACTTTTCGCTCGAAGAACTGGACCGCATCTCCGCTACGAAAGCAGTACGCGAGTGGATCGCCGCGAAAGATCTGCCCGCGCTTCCACTTACCGGATTGGGGCGCAAGGTTTTGAGACGGCTCTCCATTCTTTCCATGACCAAGCCTGAACTGTAGCTTCCCGTGCACGATCAAAGCTGGTGCACGCTGTAGAATCAAGCCAACCTGATGCCAGAATCTCTTCCTCATCCAGCATCGCGCCCGGCATGGCAACGCGCCCTGGCAACCTTGCGTCCATCGCATCGGCATACGGCGTTTTCTGCCACGCTGCTCTTGATGCTCTCCGCTTTCCTGTCGCGGATCATTGGGTTGGTGCGGGTCAAGTACATCACGTATCTGTTCGGGCGTGGTACGGCCGCAGACGCATTCAATGCGGCATTTCAACTGCCCGACATGATCTCGTACTTCCTAGTCGGTGGAGCGGCGTCCATCACCTTTGTCACCATCCTGAGCCGCTATCGCGACACCGGCAACGAACACGAGGGGGAACGCGCCATGTCGGTGATCCTCACCGTGATGGCTGGTGTGCTGGGCACGGCGATCCTTTTAGCAGAGGTGTTCGCACCCGTGTTCGTGCGTATCGCGTTTCCCGGATACGCGCCCGACAAAGCAGCGCTTTGTACGCACCTCACGCGGATATTATTGCCTGCGCAGCTTTTCTTTTTCGGCGGCGGAGTCTTTGGAGCCGTGCTGCTGGTGCGCAAGCAGTTTGCGTATCAGGCCGTAACTCCGCTCATCTACAACAGCGGTATCATCGTTGGCGGTGTTCTGCTGGCGAAGACGATCGGCGTCTCGTCGCTCGCAGTAGGAGCCGTCGCCGGTGCGCTGCTCGGACCGTTCCTGCTCAACGCCATCGGCGCACATCACGCAGGCATGCACTACAGGCCGTATTTAGACCTGTCCAATCCCGGATTTCGCGAGTGGGTGCGTCTCTCGATTCCGCTCATGGTGGGCGTGTCCCTGGTTACGTTTGATAACTGGATCATCAACTACTTTGCCTCGCACAATCCCGGAGCTATCTCTCTGCTCGCGTATGCGAAGAATGTCTTTACCGCTCCGGTCGCGCTGGGGCAGGCTGCGGGCGCAGCCTCGCTTCCCTTTCTCGCTACGCTCTTCGGGCAGGATAACCGCAGCGCATTCGCCAACGCTGTCAATGCTTCGGTATCGCGAATCCTGGCATTCTCGATTCTTCTTTCGGCGTGGATGATCGGCCTCGCGTTTCCGGCAATCGACCTGCTGTTCCGCGGAGGCTCCTTCCGTCGCGGCGATGCCGGAGAGATGGCGCTCTACTTCGGCATCTTCTCTATCTCGCTCTGCTTCTGGTCGGCGCAGGCTATCTACGCGCGCGCTTTCTATGCTGCAGGCAACACGCTCGCGCCGATGGTCGCGGGCACGGCCGTCGTTCTCGTCTCGCTACCGATTTATTGGGCGCTCTATCACGCACGCGGGGCAGTCGGCCTGGCTGTTGCTTCGGACATCGGCATCGTGATCCAGACGGCAGTTTTGGCCATCATGCTGCACCGTCGCGGCGTTGTTTCGCTCTCCGGCATCGAGTATCTCGAACTAACTCGCTCCTTACTCGCCGCTGTCGTTAGTCTTGCCGCCATTCATCTCCTTCGACACTTTGTCGCTGCCCGCGGGCGCTTGCAGGATTTGGTGCTGCTGATCGCCGCGACTGTCCTGTGGCTGGTGTTGGCTGGGTTGATCCTTCGATTCACCGGATCGAAATTGCCGGCGCAAATGCTAGCGCGCTTCGGCCGGCGCACAGCATAAACTAGCTGTCTCGGTCAGAGTTCGCATCCAATCGTCCGAGGTTGGACGAGATAGATGCAGCGGAAGATGAAGATAATTTCAGAAATAAATTGTATGTGCGTTCGGTTCATTACAGTTGCGGTGAACCGATCCAATTCGTATCTGTATCTGTGCCATGTACTGTGCGCGAGTTTGAGAACTCGCAGACAAGCAGCATGCCTAGCCCTTTTACTCGCTGTTTGCTGCCCGCTGAGTAGCGTTGCGAATGCCTTAGCAACGGATACAAGTGCGGAGGTTGCCGCGCAGAGTAGCTCCGCTCCATTGCCGGATGCGCCCCACGCGCAAGATGAAGAAGCTGTCACTTTAAGTGGAACACCCCTCCGCATCCTCAAAGACCAAGGCGCGATCTGGACGAGTCCGGTACGGATTCGGCCGCATCATCTGATTTGGCTGGTGCCCTTGGCCGCCGCAACGGGTGCAGCCATCGTCACGGATCGCGATGCCATGACCTCCGTAGTCAGCCGCGATACGGATTTCAATCAGAGTAATCTCAACGCATCGAACGCGATTGTCGGTGGACTGATCCTGGCACCCGTAGCCGTCTACGGTGCCGGACTGTTCAAGGGCAATGCGCACGCGCGGGAAGCTGGTCTACTCGGGGGAGAAGCGGTTCTCGACGGCCTCATCGCCGAACAGGGCATCAAGCTCATTACATGGAGAGAGAGGCCCAACGTCGACCGCTCGCGCGGTGCCTTCTTTCAATCGAGCGCCGGAGTGGATTCTTCCTTTCCCTCATCGCACACCCTGGTTGCGTGGTCCTCAGCGGCTGCGCTGGCCGGTGAAACTCACTCCCGGATTGCGCAGATCGGCCTCTATTCGGTTGCGGCAGGCGTAAGCGTAACGCGGGTACTCGGGCAAGAGCACTTTCCTTCGGATGTTCTAGTGGGCAGCGCTGCAGGATGGCTTATTGGGCACTACGTGTCGAAGGCGCATCACCATCGAACCGTGGATTAGCAGTACCGAATGGGGCGGCAGCCCTGGCTTTGCTATCTGATCGCAAATACAACGGGCTCCGGAGACGTCTCCGGAGCCCATGAGCGTTCTGCGTTGCAAGGGTTTCGCTTAGACCTTGGCAGTCTCGGCGACTGGCGCAGCGGAGTTGGTGGCCTTCGCATCGCCTTCCTTCACCTGACCTGGCTTGCGAATATCGATGCCGCCCTTAAAGAAGGCGCCATCTTCAATGCTGATCCGTTGAGCGATCACATCGCCGGTCAAAGCACCTTCGCTCCGGATGTCAACGCGATCGCTGGCATTGATGTTGCCGCGAACCTTACCGAGCACGACAACTTCGCGAGCGGAGATGTTGGCAGACACCTGGCCATTGCGACCGACGGTGACGCGGTTTCCAGGCAAATTGATTGCGCCTTCGACCTTGCCGTCGATGTACAACGATTCCGACCCGGTGACTTCGCCTTTCACCACCAGGCTCTTGCCAATGGTGGCTTGCTCAGAACTGGCCGCGGAGGCTGGTGCAGCCCCTTGCGCAGGGCGGGTGCTCGGCGATTCATACGTGGGGGTTGGGGGCGCGGCCGGACGCACCGGCTCTGGGCTCGGGGATTGATTCGGGCTACCGGGCTGATTTGGTTTCCACATCTTGATTAAAGATCCTTTCTTCTCTTGGGAACTGGCTCCAAGCACGACTGCGATAATCTTCTGCTCACGTTCAGCCCGCATCCAGCGAAGCTCAACGTCGATCCTGTCCTGACAACTGGATACTACTCTCAACTCTAGCAGTCGGTGCCGTTGTCTGAATCTTAAACACCCTTGGGGGAAAATTGCACCCTTCCAATGCGAATCTTTTGCGGTTTGATCCCAAATCCGCAGAATCAAACTGATCTGGCGGCTGAATCGTTTGCGACGCCGATCCCGCTGCGGCTCGGATTCTCACGTCGCAACGCAAGCTGCCCTAGAATAGCCTTGAAAGCGAACCACTTCCAGCCATGACTGATCGCGATCTCATCCGACGCATTGAACGCTCTGCCGGTCAACGTGCCGGATATAAACAGCTTGTCCGCGAACTGGGTCTCGGCGGTGGCAAGGAACGCCGTCTGCTGGTCGAGCAACTCACGCGGCTCACCGCTCGTGGGCAGCTCGTGAAGGTGGACCGGGACTCGTGGAGTCTTCCGCGGGCTGCAGCCACCCGCGACAATCTCTTTGCCGGCAGACTCGATCTGCACCGCGATGGATTCGGCTTCGTTCGTCCCGAAGTGCGCCAGGGCAGCAGCGATGATGACATCTTCATTCCTCCGAACGAGATCAACGGCGCCATGCAGGGGGACCAAGTTCTGGTGGAGCTTGCACCGCCGCGCCACGATGGGCGCCGGCTCGGCCGAATCGTTCGCATCCTGAGCCGCCGCAACCCGACCGTAGTCGGGATCTTCCACTATGCCAACGGCGAGCAGGAGTTGGGCAACATCGTCGTTCCGGTCGATGACCGCATGACACAGCCGATCCTGATCCCATTCGGCTTGGAAGTGCCGCCGGAGTCGGCGCTGGACACACCCCACCGGGTACTCGGAGAGGAAGCCAAAGCTCGTCATTTCGACACGCTTGAGGGCCTTGTTGTTGACGTGGAGATCACCGATTGGCCCACCGGCACGCGTCAAGCGCGCGGCAGAGTTCTGGAAGTTCTCGGCGACGAAGATGCCTTCGGCGTAGATGTGGAGATGATCATTCGCAAGCATCATCTTCCCCGTATCTTTCCGGACAAGGTGCTGGAAGAAGCTCGGCAAGTGGCTCATCTCGATGTCGACGAAGTCCAGCAGAGACGCGATTTTCGCGACCTGCCCATCGTCACGATCGATGGCGAAACCGCTCGCGACTTCGACGACGCCGTGCTGGTAAGAGACAACCACGACGGCACCTTCGAACTGCAGGTGCACATTGCCGATGTCGCGCATTACGTCACTCCATCTTCTGACCTGGATCTCGAGGCTCGTCTGCGCGGAAACTCCGTCTACTTTCCCGACCGTGCGATTCCCATGTTGCCGCAGGAACTCTCGACGGATATCTGCAGCCTTCGCCCCGACGAAGACCGGCTGGTGCTCTCCTGCCTCATGACGATCGACACCCTGGGCGATGTGCTCGGCTACGAGATTTGCGAAGGAGTGATCCGCTCTGCCAAGCGCATGACTTACACGCAAGTGCATGCGGTGCTCGACGGCGATGAAGCGGCACGCGCGGAGTTCGCCGAACTCGTCCCCAGTTTCGAACGCATGCGCGACCTTGCTCTGCTGCTCAACAAGAAGCGTCAGCGCCGCGGCTCCATTGACTTCGACCTTCCCGAGCCCATCATCGAATTCGACGAGACAGGCATGATGCAAGGCATCACGCGTTCCATTCGTAACTGGGCGCATCGGTTGATCGAAGAGTTCATGCTCTCGGCCAATGAATGTGTCGCGACATGGCTGGAGCAGTTAGGCGTCCCGTCTATCTACCGCATTCATGAAAAGCCCGACGCGCGGAGGGTGGTGGAATTCGAAGAGACCGCGGCCGGGTTCGGCTACTCTCTCGGGATTGGAAGCCTGCCGGTGCGCAAGGTTCAGACCCGTTCCGAGCGCCGCGAACACCACGGACGAGGGCGCAAGCCGAGGCAGCACGAGGTTGCTGAAGAGATGCCCATCACTCCGCGCATGTACCAGAAGCTCGCCGCCAAGATTGCCGGCAAGCCTGAAGAACGCATCCTCGCCTATCTCATGTTGCGTTCTCTCAAGCAAGCCCGCTACAGCGAAAAGAACGAGGGCCACTTCGCTTTGGCGGCGCCCTGTTACACACACTTCACATCGCCCATTCGCCGGTATCCCGACCTCGTCATTCATCGACTGGTGAAGGCCGTCCTCGAATCCGGGGTGCCCGGGGTGGGCGAACTGATGCCCCGCGATCTGCACTCGCCGTGGCGCGCCGCACACGAGACGCACACGCAGAAGGTGCAGCATCCACGTCAGCAAAATTTTCTCGAGTCTCATGATCCGCCAATTCCGGCAGATGAGTTGTCTGCCATTGCGCAGGAGACTAGCCGCACCGAACGCCGCGCCGCTGAGGCGGAGCGCGAACTTGTGGAGTGGAAGAAGATCAAGTTCATGAAGGACCGCGTCGGCGAAGACTTCGACGCGATGATTTTGAGCGCGACCAAGTATGGCCTCTTCGTCGAACTCCAAGGCCTCTTCGTCGAAGGCCTGGTGCCCGTCGATAGCCTGCGCGACGATCGCTACACGTTCCGGGAAAACACGCGCGAAATCATCGGCGAACGCCACGGGCGCAAACACTCTATTGGAGAGCGGGTGCGAGTGGTGCTCGATCGCGTGGATGGCATTCAAAAGCGCCTGCAGTTTTCACTGCTCGAAGAAGCGGACAGCGAGCGGCCTCCTGCTCGCGCGAAGAAGGCCAAACCGAAGACTGCAACCAAACGCGCGGCGGCGCCTGCAGGCGGAAAGCGAAGCGGCTCTCCCAAACGCTCCGCCCTGAACCGCAAAGCCAAAACACGGCTGCGTAATAAGAAGCACAAGGGGCGCTAGGCAGAGTTCGCCTGCCCTCTTCTACAATCAGAGAGACACGTTCACTTGCAGGAGAAATTCATGGCACACATGGTTTTTTGTTCGCGGTACAAGCAGGAGATGGAAGGTCTGGACGAGCCGCCCTTCGATAGCGACTTTGGCCACAAGATCTACAACAACGTTTCAAAGAAGGCCTGGGGCGAATGGATCGAGCACCAGAAGATGCTGCTGAACGAGTACCGACTGCAGCCATGGACGCCTGCCGCGCAGGAATTCCTGGTGGAGCAGATGGGTTCCTACTTCTTCGGCGAAGGCGCCACACTGCCGAAGGAGTACGTGCCGCCTTCAGGTCACTAAGCGGCAAATTGGTTTGATCTACGTGGAGGCACCGTGCCCCGTTCGAATCGCCGCCTCGGTATCGGCTGTCTTGTCTCCGCTGCATTCCTCAGCGCGCAGCCTGGCCTGCAAGCACAGAGTGCGCCCGAAGCGACAGACGCCGCGGCCTATGCTCCGTTGAAGCTATACGACGGCAGTTGGGATACCGTGGTCGGGAGCGGCGCTGAAGCCAAGCACGTTCACCTCACGAACCACTGTGCGCAAACCGGGCGATTCTATGTGTGCGAGCAGGTGGTTGAGGGAAAGAGCCAGGCCCTGATCATCTTCCTGCCCCTGGCAGCACAGGGAAAGACTCAAAAGTACCGTACGCAAGCTCTTACTGTGGGAATGGACAAGCCGGGTGACTGGAACGACCTGGAGATCTCCGGCGACCGATGGGACTATGCCAGCACCGAGGAGGAGAACGGCGCGAAGGTGTTTTGGCGCACGGTGAACGTCTTCTCCGGCCCCGACAAGATTCACTTTGAGCGGCAGCGCTCCGGGGACGGCAGGACCTGGCAGACGACGATGAGTGGCGACGAACGGCGGATTCCGCAGTGACTCCAACTCGAAGTTCGCGAGCCCCGGTAACGATTTCCAGCTCTCGCACCGGTCGTGTAAACTGTCGTTACCCCGCAATTGCAACGAGTCGGGACGTGGCGCAGCCTGGTAGCGCGCACCCTTGGGGTGGGTGAGGCCGCTGGTTCGAATCCAGTCGTCCCGACCATTTTCTTTCCTTTCTCAACACTCTTCCCCTTCAACAAACCGCTTCACACAAACCGGGCGAAGCGAGCTTCTCGGGAATTTAGCGGCCGCCATTCCTCCCTGCTTGCACCGATTCTGCTCAGACTGCCATCCATTCCTGTAGGGCTGTAGTTCTCAGCCGATTCCTTCGACGAAAGACTTCCTCATGCCGGAAACACCGCTCCTCTTCACCCCGCTAACGCTGGCGGGGGTCACCTTCCCGAACCGCGTCTTTGTCTCGCCTATGTGCCAGTATTCGAGCGAGGATGGCTTTGCCAACGACTGGCACCTGGTTCACCTGGGCAGTCGTGCGGTCGGGGGCGCTTCGCTAGTGCTCACCGAGGCCTCGGCGGTCCTGCCTGAGGGGCGCATCAGCCCGCAGGACCTCGGCATCTGGAAGGACGAGCACATTCCTAACCTGCAGCGGATCGTGCGCTTCCTGCACGCGCAAGGCGCACGTGCCGGGATGCAGCTTGCGCATGCCGGACGCAAGGCAAGCACTGCGGCGCCTTGGCTGGGTCAGGCCGCTGTCCCAGTCGAAGAAGGGGGATGGGAGAACGTCGTCGCGCCCAGCGCAATCCCGTTTTCCAGCAATTATCCGCACCCGCACGAACTCGACACAGCTGGGATCCAGCGCATCCAGGACGCGTTTGTGGCAGCGGCTGGCCGGGCGCTCCGTGCGGGCTTCGACGTGATCGAGTTGCATGGCGCGCATGGATACCTGCTACACGAATTCCTTTCGCCTCTTTCCAATCAGAGGAACGATGCATACGGCGGAAGCTTCGAGAATCGCGTTCGCATGGTGGTGGAAGTCGTAGAGAAGGTCCGGGAACGTTGGCCTCACAACAAGCCTTTGTTCGTGCGCATCTCGGCGACGGATTGGGCCGAGGGAGGTTGGGATCTGCCGCAATCCGTCGAGTTGGCGAAGCTGCTGAAAGCTCGCGGTGTGGACCTGGTCGACGTGTCCTCAGGGGGCGCGGTGGCGGATGCGAAGATCGTTGTCGGCCCGGGTTACCAGGTTCCCTTCTCTGAAGAGATTCGGAAGTCGGCGCAGATTCCGACGGGTGCTGTCGGTATGATCACCAGTCCTGAGCAGGCAGAACAGATTCTGAGGACCGGCCAAGCCGATGCGGTGCTGCTGGCACGCGAATTCCTGCGCGATCCTTATTGGCCGCTGCATGCAGCCGCGTCGCTGGGGGATGCAGCGGCCAGTTGGCCGGTGCAATACTTGAGGGCGGCGAGCCGCACCAATGGCGCTCGCCAAGCCATCGGCGAAGAGCAGACCCTGGTGGATTAGCCGGCGATTGTCCTACCAAAGCGGCCGGAACAATCTCAACGTCCGCACTGAAAAAGAAAGAGGCTCCGTTTTCGACAACGGAGCCTATACTTTGCAGTGAACAGCGCGGTTAATTCACCGTCATGGCGAATCAAGCATCGCAGCGGCCAGGGTCGGCCAACACCGAAATCCCGGACAAGCTTTACTTTCGCATCGGCGAAGTGGCGCGGCTGTGCGCCGTGCCTGCGTATGTTCTCCGATTCTGGGAGAGTGAGTTCAGCCAGCTGCGACCGAACAAGAGCGGCACTGGGCAACGCCTCTTTCGCAGACGGGATGTCGAGATGGCGCTTCAAATCAAGCGGCTTCTCTACGACGAGGGCTACACCATCGCGGGGGCTCGGCAGGCTTTCCAGGCAGAAACGAAGAAGAAGTCCGGTCAGCCGGACCTGCCGCTTCCTGCCACCACTTCTGTGAAGGAAGAACAGCGCCTGGGCAAAGTGCGAAATGAATTAAGGGAGCTGCTCGGGTTGCTATCGAAGCCAGCGGCACCGCTACGCCGCACGAAAAGAGAGACACGGGAAGATCCGACCAGCCAGAATCTTTTCAAAGAGTAGTCAAAGCGAGCGACTCAGCGGGTCGCGCCCACAGCCATCTCCGGCAGAATTTTGCCTTTGCTCATGAAGCGCTCCAGTGCCTGCATCGAGCATCCCTGCCCGCAGAGGTGATACAGGGAGGCGCTCCGGCTCTCGGCTGCATTCCAGGGCATCAAGGTAAACCGTTGGTTTGGCTGATCTTCTTCAAAGCACGGCACGTCCCCCAGGATTAACATCCACCAGTGGTTGGCCTCCGCCTTCTTCTTCCCACAGATGTCACAGGTAAAAGAAACGTCCCAAACCATCAAACCTCCTCACACTGGCCAAGCAGGTCAATGCAGGACTACAGTAGCCCAGAACCGGTGGGATCTGCGTGAAAAACTCGGCATCCGGTGTCCGCGATAGTTACGGGAGTGATGCCCGGGACGCGGATGGCAGCGTTTGCAGTTGCATCGGAAAGTACAGCAAATTTTTTTGGCCTGATCATCGCTCCTGCTTTGCCGATCGCGACGAAGGAACGGTACTACCACCATTTGCGTATCACCAGGGGTAAGGGAGATCTTCAATGACCACTTTGCGCAATCTCGGCCTGTTTTCTGCCGTTTTGAGCCTTCTATTCGCCAGTTCCTGCCGCTTGCAGGTCGACAAGTCAGAGAACGGTCACGACAAGAACGTCAAGATCGACACCCCGTTTGGCGGCATTCACGTGAACAAGGACGCCACTGGCGCAGCCGACATCGGATTGCCCGTCTACCCCAACGCTCAGCCTGCAAAGGGGAACGAGGACGACAAGTCCGCCGATGTGCGCATGGGCTTCGGAGACTGGCAACTACGCGTCAAAGTGGTGAAATACCACACCTCGGATTCGCAGGACAAGGTTCTGAGCTTCTACCGTAAGGCGCTTGGCCGTTATGGGGACGTGATCGAATGCCACGGAAACCAGTCAGTCGGATCGCTTACCCAGACGCGCGAAGGCCTCACCTGCAACGACAACGGCGGCAATGCAAAGATTCACGTCGCCGATGAAGATCATGGCGGACCTTCTCTGAAGGCCGGCTCGAAGCGGCACCAGCACATCATGGGCATCGACAATAAGAACGACGACGGCACCAAGTTCGCGCTGGTCGAGCTTGATTTGCCTGCGGGCGGCGACCACGATCGCGAGAGCAACTGAGCCGACAATCATTGCGTTCCCGTCGGAGGGTAGGATAGCTTCAAGGGAATGGAACCCCTCTGCCATCGCTGTGGGTCGACGCTCGACTCGCAGGAGCCGTTCTGCCCCACGTGTGGCGCGCCGCAACTGCGCCTTGCGGAAGGGTCTGAAGACGGCGGTGAACAACCGGCAGACCGTGCACTACGAGCCCTGCATCCAGAGAATGTAACCTGGAGAAACGCCGTAGCCGTCGCGATTTCGGTCGCCCTTCCGGTAGGAATTTTAAGCTCTCAAATTATCCCGGCGCTGAGCGGCGCCTGCTGCCTGTGGGGTATCGGCGGATCGGTAGCCGCGGTGGCGCTCTATCGCCGACGCAATTCCGGCGGACCGCTGGACGTAGCTACCGGAATGCGCCTGGGGCTGATCGTCGGATTGCTCGCTTCGTTCTGTTCTTCCGCCGCGAACGCGACCCTGCTGCTGGCCCAGCGCTTCGCCTTTCACAACGGGGCCTCGCTGGACAAGAATTGGCAGACCCAGATGGAGCAGGCCTCCCTGGCGACGGCGCAACTGTTTCCACAACTGCCTCAGCAGGCTGCGCAGACCTCCATGCACTTCTGGCTCACGCCCGATGGACGGGCAGCAGGCGTGATTCTGAACGCGGTGCTTTTCTCGGCGGGGATGCTGCTCTTCTCTACCATCGGCGGAGCCTTGGGGGCGCGAATCTTTGCAGCACGCGCTGCGGCGCGGTGACAAAGCTTGAGGCTTGCCCCTGCCGCTGCATCCTCGTATCATCCGGCCAGAGCCTTTATGACACAAATTGACGCCAGCTCCGCACCCGTTCTGCGCGAAAAGGGCCGCCTCATGTCGGCCTCAGAGATTGACAGAACGCTGATTCGCCTTGCGCACGAAATCATTGAGAAAAACAATGGCGCGCAAAACCTGGGACTCGTCGGCATCAAGCGTCGCGGCGTTCCCCTGGCCAAGCGCCTCGGCGGCCTGATCAGCGGCATCGAGAAGAGCCCAACGGATACAGGCGTGCTCGACATCAGTTTCTACCGCGACGATCTATCGACGCGCGACATTCGCCCGGTGGTCGTGCCCGGCGCAATTGGGTTCGATATCGAAGGTCGGGACATCATCCTGATTGATGATGTGCTGTACACCGGCCGCACCATTCGCGCGGCGCTCGATGCACTGTTTGATCATGGGCGCCCCCGGCGCGTCCAATTGCTGGTGTTGATCGATCGCGGGCATCGCGAACTCCCCATCGAAGCCAGCTTTGTGGGGCGCAGGGTGCAGACCAGCGACCGCGAGATCATTGAAGTGAAGCTGCAGGAGATCGACAGCCAGGAGCAGGTGCTGCTCGTGGAACGTTTTGACTGACCCCGACTGAGAAGAATGGGCTCCCCCGGATTTTTAGGAATGAAAGACATGGGCTGGAGCAAGTCTGCCAGCCAGGCAAGCGATGCCGAAAACAAAAGTCTCGTCTCACCCAACGTCGTCCGCGGCCCCTCTCCCCCAGGCCAATTCGTTTCCACCCGAGAGTCGAAGCTCCGCTCCACTCGCCCATCCGGTGTCCGAGACGCATCCCAGTTCTGGAGTGGATCGAGCATCGGGAGTGCATCCGGGTTCGCTGATCTCAGTGCTCGACCTCGATCACCAGGAAATCAGCTCGATCCTGGCAGCCGCCTCGTTGCTCGAAAGAGAAGATCCACTCGAGCGCATGCACCGGTTGCACAAGCGAAGAGTCGCACTGCTCTTCTACGAATCGAGCACGCGCACCCGCACCTCGTTTGAACTCGCCGCCAAGAGCCTGGGTGCGGATACCGCGTTGATCAGCTCCCAATCCTCGAGCATTGAAAAAGGCGAGTCGCTAAAGGACACCGGCATCACGCTGCGTGCGCTCGGGGCCGAGTGCATTATGTTGCGGCATTTGTCCTCAGGTGCGCCGTACCTGCTCGCGCGCAGCACGGGCCTGCCAATTCTGAGCGGCGGAGATGGTATGCATGAGCATCCCTCGCAGGCGCTGCTCGATCTGCGCACGATGCTGACGCGGCTCTTCGGACCGGAGAAGGCCACCGCAGTGGAACCTGAGACACTGAAAGGTCTGACGGTCTCGATCGTGGGAGACATATTTCACAGCCGCGTGGCGCGTTCCAATGCGCTGCTGCTGCCCCGCTTCGGCGCACGCGTGTTGCTCTGCGGTCCTTCTGCTCTGCTGCCGGATGTCGCCGCATCGATCGGACCCGGAGTGGAGATCGAACGCGACTTCGATCGAGCGCTGCAGCAATCCCAAGTGGTGATCATGTTGCGGATTCAGGCGGAGAGACTCGCCGGTCTCCACCTCGATCTGGAGCAGTACAAGAGCCGCTACCAGGCCAACGCGGAACGCATGGCAACTCATGCGCCGAACGCACTGCTCCTGCATCCCGGGCCGATCATTCGAGGCCTGGAGTTGACCAGCGAAGTTGCGGACGGGCCGCAGTCCGCCATTGAAGAGCAAGTGCGTCACGGAGTCGCCATTCGCATGGCGCTGCTGGCTCGCGCGCTCGAGCCGAACAAGCCGCGAGAGAAAGGCAGGCCAGCATGAGCGCGATCCTGGTGCGAGGAGGCCGCCTGGTCGACCCCGCGGGAGGCATCGATGCCGAACGCGACGTATTGCTGCGCGATGGACGCGTGGTCGCGGTGGATGTCCCGGGCAAATTGAAGGCCGCAGCCAAGCAAGATGAGGCTGAGGTGATCGACGCGACGGGAATGATCGTTGCTCCCGGACTGGTCGATATTCACGTTCATCTACGCGAGCCGGGTCAGGGCTACAAAGAGACCATCGCGAGCGGAACGGCAGCAGCAGCGGCAGGCGGATTCACCAGCGTTTGCGCTATGCCGAACACCATTCCGGTGAATGATTCGCTGGAGATCACGCGGTGGATGCAGAGCCCCGATCGCGGCGCCCAGGCGCACGTCTTCCCGATTGCGGCAGCGACTCGCGGCAGCATGGGCGAAGCACTCACCGAGTATGGATCGCTCAAATCTGCGGGAGCGGTGGCGGTGACCGATGACGGCAAGCCGATCCTTCACGAAGCCGTCATGCATCAGGCGCTGGTGGCCGCCGCACGCGCGGGCTTGCCGGTAATCCAGCATGCCGAAGACACGCGCATGACCGGCGGATGCTCCATGAATGCCGGCGCGGTCGCTTTTCGTCTCGGGCTACGCGGCATGCCAACCGAAGCCGAATCGAGTTTAGTGGAACGTGACATTCGCCTGGTTGCGGATTTGAAAGACAGCCGCGCGCATCTGCACGTGGCACATCTCTCGACGGCCGCTGCGCTCGATGCGGTTCGACGAGCCCGCCGCAACGGCCTGCGCGTTACCTGCGAAGTGGCTCCGCATCACTTCCTTCTCACCGACGAGTCTGTCGGGCAGTACGATACCAACCATAAGATGAATCCGCCGCTGCGCTCGAAGGCGGATCGCGATGCGATGCTGGCCGGCATTCTGGACGGAACAGTGGACTGCATCGCGACGGATCACGCGCCGCATGCAGCTCACGAGAAGGAGCAGGAGTTTGAGCGCGCGCCGAATGGCATCACGGGCCTCGAAACTGCGCTGGGATTGTCACTCTCGTGGTTACATAAGCAGCACAAGCTTTCGATCAGCCGCGTCGTCAGCCTGCTGAGCACGCAGCCCGCAAACGTGCTCGCGCTCAAGGGTCGGGGAACGCTGAGTGTCGGGTCGTTTGCAGATGTGGTGATCTTCGATCCGTCTGCGGAGTGGACCTTTCGCGCAGCGGCGTCGAAATCGAAATCGAAGAATACGCCGTTCGACGGCTGGACGATGCTGGGCAAGGTACGCGCCACGATCAGCGAAGGGCGGGTCGCATATCGCGCTGAGAGCTAGGCGCGTGCGTCTCCGCAGAGTGAGCGAGCAGCGCACCTGCACCGAGACCTAGGGTCGCACCCAGGACCAGCCGCAGCCAGGGCTGGCTTCCATGTACACCCGCAATTTCCAGCGCCACGTCGCCGACGTTCAACGCGAGCGCCGCGCCGCACCAGCGTAGCGCCATCGCCGGCTTTAGCTGGAACAGGCTTCCGACCGCCGCCCCTGCGTAGATTCCGAAGCAGCGTGCGCAGACCGCCAGCGGAGCGCTGAAGAGATACAAACTTCTCTCCGCCTGCTGGTGACACACCGACGCGAAAAACCACCGAACCGCCAAGCCGGCCATCGGAATGCGCAACCGGAGCCACGGTGCTGCGATAGCCGCCGCCACGAGAACAAGTGCCGCGCTCAAAGTCGCGGTGCGGGCGCTCGGTTTCATCATCCGAGGACGCCGTGTTTCCGCGCCACCGTCTCGATGATCTCGAGCGCCTGGTCCAGTTGTTCGCGCGTATGTTCTGAGGTCAGAATGGTGCGGATTCGCGCCTTGCCTTCAGGAACGGTTGGGAACGCAATGCCCGTCGCCATTACGCCGGCGTCAAACAGTGCGCGTGAGAAATCCATGGTGAGCCGGCCGTCGCCGATGAGGATGGGCGTAATGGGAGTCTCGCTGGCTGCGGTAGTGACTCCGCCGATGTCGAAGCCCGTCCGTCCAAGCTCTGACTTGAAGTAGCGCGTGTTCTCCCACAGGCGCTCGATGCGTTCGGGCTCCTGTTCGAGAATGTCGAAGGCAGCAATGCAGGTGGCGGCCACCGAGGGAGGATGAGAAGTCGAGAACAGGAAGGGCCGCGCGCGGTGATACAGATAGTCGATCAGATCGCGCGATCCGCAGACATAGCCGCCCAGCGCGCCGATTGCCTTTGACAGCGTGCCGACCTGCACATCCACGCGTCCGTGGCAGTTGAAGTGATCCACGCTGCCGCGACCGTTGCGACCCAGGACGCCGGACGCATGTGCATCGTCGACCATCATGATGGCGCCATACTTCTCTGCCAGTGCGGCCAGCTTGTCGACCGGGCCGATGTCCCCATCCATGGAGAAGACCCCGTCGGTGATCAACAGCTTGCGGCCTGGCTCATTTTGAACCTCACGTAGCAGTTCCTCCGCGTGGGCGACGTCTTTATGGCGAAACACCTTGATTTTGGCGCGAGAGAGGCGCGCGCCGTCGATGATGCTGGCGTGATTCAGTTCGTCGGAGAGGATGTAATCTTCCTTGCCGAGAATCGAGGAGACGGTGCCCGCGTTGGCGGTGAAGCCGCTCTGAAAGACGACGCAGGCTTCCACGTTCTTGAAGCGCGCAATCTTCTCCTCAAGCTCCATGTGGATGCGCATCGTGCCGGCGATCGTCCGGACCGCGCCGGAACCGACGCCGAATTTGCGCGTGGCCTCGATCGCTGCTTCCACCAGCTTGGGGTGTGCGGCCAGCCCAAGATAATTGTTGGAAGCGAGGTTGATCACGCGCTTCCCGTCATAGGTGCAGATCGGCCCTTGCTCATCGTCAAGCACCCGCAGCTTGAAGTAGGTTCCCTTCTGCTTAAGTTCATCGAGCTGCGCGGTAAGGTGCCGCAACTGCGGGCGTTGCGAAAGAACGGTCGACATTGAGGTCTCCATGGCCAACTGGCTGCACCTAAATCGTATCGCGGAACCCTGAGTACAGGCGGGCCTCCTGTCCTCTTTGAATGCCTTCCGGTCTGGAGCCCGTCTAACCTGTGACATTCGAACCGCTGCCACAAAACCGAGGCTGGCCCGTTCCGTTTGCCGCAGATACAATGATCTTTTGGCACGGACTTGCCTCGAGATGGCGAAACTTGCCGAAAGACCAGAGAAATTCAAAGAGAATGATTGTGTCGTCGAGGGATTGCCAAAGGATGTGGATGCGTAAAGCTGTTGCTGGGAAAAGACTGTTTCACGAAGTACAGTTGGCAATTTTCGGGCTGAGCCTCGCCGCGTTGTTCTCGGTCCCGCAGGCGGTTGCCCAGGCAGCCCTGCACAGTACGACGACCCACGTATCGGTCAATAGCCTCGGCACGGCGGCTACCTTCGACGTCAAGGTAGCCCGGGCAGACGGCAGTGTTCCCTCCGGCACGGTCACTTTGTGGAATGGAGAAACACCCATCGCCGCAGCCGTTTTGGATAAGGACGGCAAGGCGAACTACACAGCCCAGGCGCTTACAGCCGGCACTCGCCAGGTCACCGCGACCTACTCTGGCGACGCGCAATCTGCGGCCTCCACGTCTGCAGCCGCAGCGGTGACCGCGGCGGCCGCAGGAGTACCGAGCTTCACTATCGCCGCCAATCCTGCGACGCTCACGGTCAAGGCGGGAGCCTATGGCACCACGGTTATCTCAGTCGTCCCCGCGAACGGGTTCAACCAGAATGTGACGCTATCGTGTTCAGGGTTGCCGCTGCAGGCGACATGCACCTTCAGCCCCGTCAACGTTCTGCTCAACGCAAACGGCTCCTCCGCAATCAGCACGTTGAATATCCAGACCCAGGCGCCATCAGGCAAAGCGTCCGGCATGCTGAACCGCGATTCCCACGGGTCGCCGATGTATGCGTTCCTCTTCCCTGGCGCTGTCGCGCTGATTGGGTTGGGACTGTTGCGCAAACGGACCGCCGGCACACTGCGCATGTTCGGCCTCGCGCTGTTACTGGTGGGCTGCAGCGCTGGTCTGGGCGGTTGCGCCGCCCGATATAGCTACTTCCACAAACCCCCCGCTGGAAACCCCGGCACGACCCTTGGGACTTCCTCGATAACGATTCAGGGATCGGGCGTCGCAAGTTCCGGAACCCTGGTCACGGCGACCACGCAGATCACGTTGACCGTCAACTAGTCGGCAGCCGTGCCCGCGCGCCCCTATGACTCATGATCAGCCCAAATTTCTGGATCAGCCTTGCTGGTCTGGATCTGGTGCTTGTAGTGCGCCAAGAGTTTTCTCCAGGCTGGCAGAGTCTTCCACGTTCAGACACTTCTGGCTGCGGTCGATCTGCCGCATCAGGCCGCAGAGCACCTTGCCCGGGCCTACTTCAATAAAGTGCGTCGGCTTCTGGTCGATCAGCAGGCGCATCGATTCCACCCAACGAACCGCTCCCGTGACCTGCCGAATCAGCGCATCGCGCAAAATATCTCCTTCACGAACCAGGGCCGCATCGACATTTACGGCCACCGGTATGGTGGGCTTCGCGAAGGGCAGCACGTTCAGCAACTCTGCCAGCCTGTCCTGCGCTGGCTGCATCAGTGCGCAATGGAAGGGCGCGCTTACCGGAAGCATCACCGTCTTCCGAGCACCTCTCTCTTTAGCGAGAGTAGCGGCACGTTCCACAGCAGCTACAGCGCCGGAGATGACCGTCTGGTCGGGGGAGTTCAGGTTCGCAGCCGCTACGACAACGCCGGTTTCGGCTTGCACCTCGGTGCAGAGCTTCGCGACCTCGGCCGCATCGAGCGCCAGGATGGCGGCCATGGCTCCCTGCCCTGCAGGCACTGCCTCCTGCATGTAACGGCCACGGTTACGTACGATCCCGACCGCTTCAGCGAAAGGGATGGCTCCGGCGGCGACGTTGGCGGAGTATTCGCCGAGTGAGTGCCCGGCCGCGAAGTTCGGGTTGACGCCATTCTCGTTGAGAACGCGAAGCGCAGCCACTGAGACGGTGAAAATCGCTGGCTGGGTAAACTCCGTCAGGCGAAGCTTCTCGTCGGGCCCCTCGAAACAAAGCGAGGACAGGGAGAATCCCAGAGCCGTGTCTGCTTCTTCAAAGGTTTGACGCGCAATGGGGAACTTATCGAAGAGGTCGCGGCCCATGCCCACCGATTGCGAACCCTGGCCGGGGAAAAGAAAAGCAAGCGTGCGTTCACTCATGTCGGACTGTATTCGATAGGAAGTTGAAGCAGTTGGCAAGTGGCCGCGGATGCGGTCGTGTGCGCTTACTGAATCGGCAGTCCCAGATCGGTCTGGGGCGGCGGATCGGCCGGACGCCGACCGAATTCCCGCTCGATGTGGGCGTTGATGCCTGCCTGCGCAAACTCCGCAGCGACCCGGATGCCGTTCAGGATGGCGCGGTCATTGGACGAGCCATGTCCCACGATGCAAACGCCGCGAACGCCGAGAAGTGGCGCGCCGCCGTATTCTGAAGGATCAAGACTTTTTTTGAAGGTGTTGAATGCCTTACGCGACAGCAGCGCTCCTACCTGGGCGGTGACTGTCTTGGTGAGGGAGTCGCGCAGCATCTCTCGCACCAGGCGGGTGAGCCCTTCTGAGGTCTTCAGCGCGACATTGCCGACAAACCCGTCACACACGATCACATCGGCGTTGCCGTTATAGATGTCGCGGCCTTCGACGTTTCCGATGAAGTTGATAGGTAATTGCTTGAGCAGCGGCAAAGCTTCGCGCGTGAGCTCGTTGCCTTTGCTTTCTTCTTCGCCGATCGAGAGCAGGCCGACGCGCGGATGGCGGATCTTGAGCACACTGCGCGCGTAGAGCTCGCCCATGACTGCGAATTGCTCCAGATTTTGCGGCTTGCAATCTACGTTGGCGCCGACATCCAACAGCACGCAGGGTGAACCGGAAGTCGTCGGCAATACGGCAGCAAGCGCCGGGCGGTCGACCCCGGGCAAAGCACGCAGCACCATCTTGGCAGTCGCCATGGCGGCACCGGTATTGCCTGCGGTGATAAATCCAGCAGCCTTGTGATCTCGAACCAGTTGCAGGCCTACCCGCATCGAACTGTCCGGCTTATTACGGACAGCGATCGCAGGCTTCTCGTCCATGCCGATGTGCTCGGTAGCGTTGACGATCTCGATGGGAAGGCGCTCTCCCTCGAGATGTTCATCGAGCAGGCGCCGAAGACGGGCCTGCGGGCCGACGAGGTGAACGCGGACAGGGAGGTTGCGGCAAGCAAAAATGGCGCCCCGAACTTCCGGGTCCGGCGCCTTGTCTGATCCCATTGCATCGAGAGCGATGTCTGTCAGCATCGGTGGGATAAGTGCTAGCTCGCTTCTTTCACTTCAAGAACTTCCTGGCCCTTGTAGGTGCCGCACTTGGGGCAAGCCCGATGGGGCAGCTTGCGCTCGTGGCAATTCGGGCACTCGGCCAGGCCAATCGGGGTCAGCGCGTCGTGCGAACGACGCTTGGAAGTGCGGGCCTTGGAGTGGCGTCGCTTTGGATTCGGCATTGCAGATTCCTCTCTTACGGGCGTCCTTATCCCACTCCATCAGCACCGAGGCGACCGGAGTCGGGGTACGTCCCTACTTTACTGTTTGATCCGGCTGCGCAGATCTGCGAGAGCTGTCCACCGCGGATCGGAAGACGTCTCCTCGCAGTTGCAGGTCTCCTGGTTCAGGTTTCGGCCGCAGCGCGGGCAAAGTCCCTTGCAATCTTCGCGGCAAAGCGTTCTGGCGGGAAGGGTTAATAGTACCTGCTCCCGCAGTACGTCTTCGAGCACAAGACCACCCTCCTGATAATACCCGATTTCGGTCTCAGAAGTGGTAATGGAATGCTCCGAAGCGTCGCCATCGGCACGGAAGGGGCGGTACAAAAGGTCGAATTGACCGCCGAGTGGCTGCTCCACCGATTCGACGCACCGGGCGCAGAGCAGTTCGAAGCGTGCGTCGTATTCGGCTCGCACGCGGATGTCCGGGACCAGGTCGCCCGGTCCTCGATGTTCGACGATCAGATCGGCACGGCCAGCGACCGCAAGCGGGTCCAACTGGTGAATGTCGATGCCGTAGTCGATGGTGCCGGGTTGCAATTTCAGGTCAAATTCAAGGGGCTCGCGTTCCAGATCGGCAACGGTAATGAGCATGGCAAGCCTCACCAAGGCATGAAGTGCACGGGAGGAAAATCTTCCTCAGTGTGTCTTTTCTGAGAGTATCACCCGGGAGCCAACGCAGGCCGAAAGGTGCGCGCTGCGGGTAGTGGGTCAGCTTGAAATCCACACGCTCCAGCCTTGGTACCTGCATTGGTTGGGATACGCGCGCCATACAATAGCAAAGCGGAGCACAAAAATGGAGATTCATCGCGCAGTGAGCCTTGGAATGTTGCATCGACAGCTCGGGATAAACCCGGATGCCCGAATATCGTACGAACCCATCCCCGGCGGGGTTGCGGTTTGGGATCTGGAAACAGAAACCGAGCACACCGTTAACATGGATAAGGTGGCTAAAATCAGCAGCTCCAGGAGAGCGCTTACGCCGGAACTGCAGCAGGTAATCAATGGCTCCGACGATGATTTGAAGCGGCGATTTTCCGAATCGTGGATGGCTGGCTGGAGCGAGGAACGAGAAACGATCTTCACTGAACTAACGTTTCGTGGCATCAGCACGCTCGACCTGTAGCAATTTCAAACTGAGATACTACCGTGCTGCACGATCTCATTAGCGCAGAATTCGCCAAGCTTCGCCGCTAAAAAGGCGAATGCCTGCGACCCCCGCACAGCCTGCTTCGAGGCATGCGTGAGCATTTTCGACGGTCACTCCTCCCAATGCGATCACAGGAATCTTTCCCGCGGCCTTGCAGGCTTGCGTCAGCGTGTCGGGTCCAATCCCGGGCAGCATTTCTCCCGACGGCAGGTGCTTGCCAAAGACCGGAGCCAGCACCGCGAGGTCCGCTCCTTCCGCCTCGGCGCGTTCTACTTCGGCAACCGAATGGCAGGCAACGCTCACCAGCGGAGACTTTGAACTTCCTGCGGTGCGCCAGTGATTCCGGATCTCTGCAATCTCGCCGGCCGCCCGGCCGCCGGGAAGGTGGACGCCATCGGCGCCCGCTGCGAGAGCCAATTCCGGGCCTCCGTTGAGCAGCACCCGGGTTCTACGCGCCTGCGACCGGACGGCTTCGACGACCCTTGCCGTAAGATCCAGCAGCGCCCTGGGGTCCAGATCTTTTTCCCGGATCTGCACGTACTCCACGCCCCCCTGCGACCACTCGGTAGCAAGTGCGAGGAGCCTCTCCTGTCGTTCCGCTTCGTCCAGGCCGGGCACGCGGCGGTCCGTGATGGCATAGAGGTGCATGCTTCGAGTGTAGGCGTCGCGGCGAAGTCCCTGCGGCGGAGCTCCTCCGAATGACTTGCCTCTTCGACCCGCGTAAGCGCCCGTACCCGGTAGAGTAGTTCGACCGCCAATCAGCCCAAGTTGAAAAAGAAGACAGTCGCAACCGACGCCAGCGCGGCGCCGGCGTGCTGTGCCAGCACATACGCCGTTTGTCGCGGAGCCCGGGGCAGCCACCTGATCGCGAACCACGCCACCAGAGGCAACTGTCCTGCCATGAGAATTTGCCAGATGTGAGCAGTTGGACCTTCATCAGCCTCGCGGACAGCGCCAAACAGTGCAACGTGAACCAGCACGAGCGACAGCGCGACGAGTGACATGGCCAGTGGAAGAAAGGCGGCAGGTTTCCGGATCATTGCGCCGTAAGTGAGATGTGGATCCATTTTGCGTCCTCCAATTGGGAAGATGTGCTCGTACAGTGCCGAACGGACAATGTTTACCGCGGTGCGAAGGTCGACGCGGCTGGTTGCGTGCTGCAGGAGCACCTCGAACTCCTCACCGTAACGCTCTCTCCAGCGGCGAGGGTACAGGCAGGTGAGCAGGTGGGCAAGCCTGCGGCTCATAGGAGCTCCAGCCTCTCCAGTCCTGCTTTGGCGAACTGATTCAGCGTCGCCAGCCTGGCACGAAGAACGCGCAAACCTTCGCCAGTGATGCGATAAGGCCGGCGACGCTCCTCCGGCTCAAGCGGTTCGATCCAGCCCTGCTGCTCCAGGCGCCCAATCGCCCCGTACAGCGTTCCCGGACCCAGCCGCGTTCCACAAAGTCGTGCAATGTCTTCGATCATGGCGTGTCCGTGCTTCGGTCCGCTCGCCAGGCTGGCAAGCACCAGCAGGGGTGGGTCAGAGTAGTGCCCGAGTTCGCCACTGCCTTCCGCTACTACGTCGCGCTTACTACGCATTACGTAGTTATCTCACGTTTGTATCCGTCTGGCAAGGACAATGGAACAAAGCCAGAATGAGCCTTTCGAATATTCACGAATGCCTGCCACGGCCAACGGTAGGATGAACTTGACCATCTGCCTGCGTCGAGAGCCGCGCGTGGAATGTGTTAGCTTCTAGGCAATCGACCCTGGGAGCAGACACGCTCCCGTGACTCTTTCCCGAGCGCCTTTCATGGACACTTTCGATCTCATCGTCATCGGCTCCGGCCCTTCAGGGCAGCGGGCCGCCGTCTCTGCTGTGAAGCGCGGTAAACGCGTGGCTGTGATCGAAATGCGCGGCGTGGTTGGCGGGGTCTGCATCAACACCGGCACCATTCCAAGCAAGACGATGCGCGAGGCGGTGCTGCACCTCTCCGGGTACAACTACCGGTCGATCTATGGCATGAACTATCGGGTGAAAGAGAAGATCACCATGTCGGATCTGGCCTTCCGGATTCAACATGTGATCAAGACCGAGGTCGACGTCACCGAGGCACAGCTTTCGCGAAATGGTGTTGAGGTGCTGAACGGCATTGCCAGCTTTGAGGATTCCACTCACGTGCGCGTCACCGGGCCGCGCGGCTCGAACGTGCTCCAAGCCGCAAATGTGCTGATTGGCGTGGGTACCAAGCCAGCCGCTTCAGCCAAGGTCGGAATCAATGGCCGAACCATCATCAACAGCGACCAGATCCTAGAACTGGCCGAGTTGCCGAAGACCATGATCGTGGTGGGCGGCGGCGTCATCGGGGTGGAATACACCTGCATGTTCTCCGCACTCGGAATTCGCGTGACGCTGATAGAGAAGCGGCCCAAGCTGCTGGAGTTCGCCGATCAGGAGATCGTGGAGGCGCTGAGCTACCATCTGCGGGATACACGGGTCACCATGCGGCTGGGCGAAGAAGTGGAGAGCGTAGGCGAACTCCCTGACGGCTCTGTGGTCGCGAATCTGGAGAGCAAGAAGCGCATCAGCGGCGATGCCCTGTTGTACGCCGTAGGTCGGCAGGGCAACGTCGACGAGTTGAACCTGGCGGCGGCTGGAATCGAGTGCGACTCGCGAGGGCGCATTCCCGTCGACAAGGATTTCCGCACCAAGCAGCCCAACATCTACGCGGTGGGCGACGTGATCGGCTTTCCCAGCCTGGCTTCGGTTTCGATGGAGCAGGGACGGATCGCCGTGGCGCGCATGTTCAATGACGAAAGCATTCACACCAACCCGACGCTGTATCCCTATGGCATTTACACCATCCCGGAGATTTCGTTCATCGGCAAGACCGAGGAGCAGTTGACCGAAGAAGACGTCCCCTACGAAGTGGGCGTAGCCTATTATCGCGAGATCGCCCGCGGCCAGATTCGCGGCGATACCACTGGCCGCTTGAAGTTGATCTTCCACCGGGAGACCCGGTCCATTCTCGGCGTACACATCATCGGCGAAGGTGCGGCGGAGTTACTGCATATTGGGCAGGCGGTGATGGCGTTAGGAGGCACGGTGGACTACTTCATTGACACTGTGTTCAACTACCCCACTCTGGCCGAATGCTACAAAGCAGCCGCCTTTAATGGCGTGAACCGTTTGGCGCGGTTCGAGTAGCCGCGGGCGCACCGCGTAACCGCTGGCTAGGCAGACAGGAAGGGCGATATGGCGAGAACCATCGGAGTGGTGATGGCCGAGCGCGTGGTCGCGGGCCTCATCGAAAACCACAAAATCGTCGGTGACGTGCGACGCTTTCCAGAAGACCAGGAAGAGACCGGCGCACTGATCGAGATTCCTTCTGACGCGTTGTGCGCAATCCTCTGCGATCAAATCCTGGCCGTCGCATCTTCCGGAGAAAAGATCGACACCGTCGGTGTGGCGGTTCCTGGCATCGTCCGCAATGGCGTGGTTGAAGACTCACCCAACCTCGGTCAACTCAAAGGGGCAAAGCTGGGCGAGCAGGTGCGCTCCACCCTGAAAGAACGCGGCCTCGACTCGACCGTCAGCGTGTTTAACGACGCAGATGCGATCGCTGCCGGCATCGCCGCGACTCGCGGGCAGTTGGACAAGCTGGTGCGCGTGTGGACGATCGGCAACGGCATTGGCTTTGGGCGCTTTCCCTACGCCGAGGGAGCCTGGGAGGGCGGCCACATGACCGTCAGCCTTGATCCCCGCGAAAACTATTGCGCCTGCGGAGGCCGCGGCCACCTGGAAGGCATCATTGGCCATCGCGCGATGCGGCTGCGTTTCCTGGATATGGAACCGGACGAGGTCTTCGAAGCAGCGAAGAAGGGCGACCGGCGTTGCAGCGACTTCGTGACCCTGTTTCATCGTGGCCTGGCGGCAGCGACCGCTTCGCTCATTCACATTGAGGGTCCCGGCAAGTTCTACTTCACTGGCCGTGACATTCGCCGGCTCGACCTCTCACGCCTCAAGGAGCATCTGTGGGAGATGGTGAAGATGAGCCCGCTGCAAAACTATTCGCTGGAGATTCTGCCGGAAGATCCAACGGTCGGCATCATCGGCGCCGGGGCGGCTGCCGAGCATACCTGCACGAGCTGAACTTGGTTCGCTGCTCGACTGCGCCAAACGCCGGAACTCTGATTTCCAGCTACTGCGAAGCTCGCAGGAGCATTCGCTGATCTCACGGCGAGAACTACCGCACGGAACCGGAATCGCGAAACTGACCGGCCGGTAAGATTGCGCATCGCTTTCCCCCAACCCTATGCCCGACTCGATCGATGCTCCTGAAGATCAACCGAATCCGCTGCTCACTGAGCCTGAGATCGTTGTCGCGCCCGAAGCCGAGGGAGGCGACACGCCTGGCGGACCGCGACGCGCCGCAGCCACATTCATCTTCTTCACCGTAGCGCTCGACATGCTGGCGCTGGGAATGATCGCGCCTGTGCTGCCCCGCCTCATTGCGAGCTTCATGAACGGCAACGCCGTCAGTGCGGCGCAGATGCTCGGCATCTTCGGGACCGTCTTCGCGGTCATGCAGTTCTTCTTCTCGCCGGTGCTGGGGTCACTCTCTGACCGCTTCGGTCGCAGACCAGTCGTGCTGCTTTCAAACTTTGGCCTGGGGCTGGACTACATGTTGATGGCCTGGGCACCGACGCTGAGGTGGCTCTTCCTTGGCCGCGTGATCTCCGGCCTGACGGCATCCAGCGTGCCGACGGCGATGGCCTACATGGCCGACGTCACGCCGTGGAAGAAGCGGGCAGCAGCCTTCGGCATGTTGAATGCCGCGTTTGGCATCGGCTTTGTGGTTGGACCTGCCCTTGGTGGCTTGCTGGGGAATGTCAATCCGCGACTGCCCTTCTGGGTGGCCGGCGGATTGAGCATGGTCAATGGCCTCTACGGTCTGCTGATCTTGCCGGAGTCGCTGTCACTCGAGCATCGCAGCCCCTTCCGCTGGAAGCGCGCCAATCCCGTGGGATCGGTGGCCATGTTGAACCGCCGCAAGTCGCTGCTGGGCCTCGCGGCCCTGCTGCTGCTCGGCTACATCGCGCAGCAGTCGCTGATGAACGTGTATGTGATCTACGCGGATTATCGCTATCACTGGACCGATCGTACGGTAGGCTTGTCGCTCGCCGTGATTGGCATCTTCACGGGTATCTATGGCGGGTTCCTGATCAAGCGGGTCGTTGCGAGGGTGGGAGAGCGGCGTGCAATTTTCCTCGGTCTGTTGTGCGGAAGCCTGGGCTTCGCCATGTTTGGGCTTTCGAAGACGGGCGCGCTTTTCTGGATGGCGATTCCAGTCATGAACCTGATGTCGCTGGTGTGGCCTTCAACCCAAAGCATGATGTCGCACGAGATCGGCCCATCGGAGCAGGGTCAGTTGCAGGGGGCGATCAACAGCTTGCGCGGAATTGCCGGGATGGTCGGGCCTGGGCTTTTCACCTACATCTTCAGCCAATCGATTGGCGCGCATGCGGTGATTCATTCCCCGGGAATGCCTTTTTTTGTAGCGTCGGGGTTGCTGCTGACCGGTCTGGCCGTCGCGGAGCGTGTGACCCGTGCACCGGTTCCAGCCTGACAGGTGAATCTTCTCTGGAACAGTGACAGTGGCAGTTACACTTGGTTGTCGTCTGCAGTGTCCAGCCTTGTGTCCTTGATGCGGGGGCAGCCGAAGACACGAAACCCTGTCGTCTGCTCGAGGTGAAACGCGGGCGTCTGGTCCTTCGGCACTTTGACGCGGAAGAAATCCGCTCCCTCTACCGAATTCAGCCAGAAGGGCGGACGCTGATCGCGGTTCTCCGTGGCAATTTCCACATTGCTCATCTCCAGGTTGCGCACGTGTCGGGCAAAGAACCCGCACGCCGGAAGCTTGCCGAACATCTCCGGTTCCGGATAGGCGTCGGCCTTCTCAGGAGGCTGGCGCATCGAAGGCTCCAGTTCAGAGCCACCCTGCTGGTGCACATACACGTCACTGATCTTGACATCTTCTACCGGATGATCGGGAATGCCACTCAAGATCGAGGGCAACTGCGCCGCGCCGTAACTGGTGACATTGCTGATGAGAATGCGCCTCAACGTGCCGATCTTCGCGTCTTTTGGCCCGCGCATGCGAGCGCCCAGCCTGAGAAAAAAAGGCGAGTTGCGAACGTCGCGCATGGCGATCCCGGTGATGGTGATGTCTTCGCAAAGCGCGCCGTCCACGGTCTCCAGAGCAAACCCTCGGCAACTCTCAAAGACACAGTTCGAAACCGTGATGTTCTTAAACCCGCCGTTCGATTCGGTGCCGAATTTGATGCGGCCGGTTGCTCCTTTACGATCGCCAGCACCGAACCGCTTCCACGTTCCGTCCAGCACAGATCCGAGCTGGTAATCCCCGGTGACAAAACAGTTCGTGATGGTTACGTTTTCTGTCGCACGCGCATAGCCGAGCGCAAAAGAGCTCTTGGGGCAGATCCCGTCATCCCACGGCGAATTGACCGTGCAGTTGGAGATGCGAACGTTCTTGCAGCAGTCCACGTCCATCCCGTCGCGATTCGTATCGATCTTCAGGTTGTCGATGGTGAGGTTATCGACGCCCGTCGCAAGTATGCCGAACCAGCCGCCTTGCAGGATGGAGAAATCGCGCAGGATCACATTGCGGCAGTTCTTGAGCGCGATCGCCTTGTTGCCGACACCCGGCTTGGTAGTGTCCGGCAGTGCCGCCTCTTTGTCGTGGCCGCGGCTAAGACCCTTTCCCCAGATCAGTCCCGGACCCAGGATGGAAATATCATGAAGATTCTCACCCCAGAGCAGGCTATTGTGCCAGTGATTGTGACCATAATCCTGGTACGGCTCCCATGCGCCCTGCGGCTCCGCGGCATCGTAGCCGCCCCGAGCCAGTCCCTCATACGGAGTGGGAGCCGCGAGGATCGTAGCTCCCTGATCGAGATACAAAGCGACGGAACTCTTCAGGTGAATGGAGTAGCTCGCATACACCCCGGCGGGGAAATACACCGTGCCGCCACCTGCTGCCGCAGCAGCTTCGATTGCGGCGTTGATGGCCGCGGTATCTACAGTCTTGCCGTCGCCCTTGGTTCCATACCTGCGCACGTCAAAGACAAGTGGGCTGGCGGCGTGCGTTTGTGCATCCGCTGTGACCGTCCCGACAGACAAAGCCGCGGTACCAGCGATTCCTGCCAATTTCATAAAATCCCTACGATCTCGGCTCATGCATTCCTCGCTTGCCAGTCTGGCAGAATGGTTGAAGTTTCCTGACGAATATGTAACATGGTCGACTACGTAAGCGCGCGATCCAGATGCACGTACCCACCGTCGACCACGATGTGTTGACCAGTGGTGTGTGCTGACTGCGTGGGCGACAGCAGAAAGGTTGTCATGGCACCGATTTCACTGGCCTCGGTCATCCTTCTCCCGAGAGGAATGCGCGAGGTGATCGATTGCAGCTTCGCCTCGGGATCTTCAAAGGAGTCGAGCCAGCGACGATAGAGCGGGGTCATTACCTCTGCGGGTAAAATCGCGTTTACGCGAATGCCGTAGGGTAGCAACTCGGCAGCCCATTCGCGCGTGAGCGAAAGCTGTGCCCCTTTGGCCGCCGCATACCCTGAGGTGCCTCCCTGCCCTGTGAGCGCCACCTTAGAGCTGATGTTTACGATCGCGCCTCGGGATCGCTTCAGGCCTGGCAATGCAAAATGGGCCAGCGCGTAGTAGTGCACAAGGTTCTGCCGCAGGCTCTCCTCAAAGCGTTGGGTGCCGCCGTGTTCCAGGCCAACGCCATCGTTCGCACCGGCATTGTTGACCAACCCATAGAGCTCGCCATGCTGCTCCAGGATGTGTGCAATGGCCGCTTCACACTGCCTGGAGTCGCCAAGTTCTGTCTCAATCAGATCGCAGGGAGCGCTGTCCTTCTTCATCTCTGCCATGAACTCTTGCACATTCGTAGAGGCTCTCCCGATGACGACGACACGTGCGCCCTCGCGCAAGCAGGCTCGCGAAATGGCGCCGCCTATGCCCGCGCCGCCACCGGAAACAACGATCACCTTCCCGTCGAGTCCCAGATCCAATTGACGCCCTTTCGTGGTTCAGCGCAGATTGATGAAGCCGCCGTCGATGGGATAGTCCACGCCCGTGATAAAGCTGGCCTCATCGGAGCACAGATAGAGCGCGAGCGAGGCGACCTCTGCCGGTTGCCCCATACGGCCGACCGGCTGCGCCTGCGACAGCTTCTGAAACATCTCTTCTTCGCGCCCCGCGTAGTTCCGTTTCAGAAACCCATCAACAAACGGGGTATGAATACGAGCGGGAGAGATACAGTTGCAGCGAATCTTATCTCCGAGATAATCCCGAGCTACGGAGAAAGTCATCGACACGACCGCGCCCTTGGTCATGGAGTAGGCAAACCTGTCTTGCAGCCCGACTGTGGCGGCAACCGAAGCCATGTTCAGAATGACGCCGCCGTCCTGGCTCTGCATGTGCGCGACCGCAGCCTGCATGCAGAGGAACGTGCCGCGCACGTTCACCCGGTAGAGCCGGTCAAGTTCTTCGGCAGACGTGCTGAGAAGATTGCCGATGTGGGAGATGCCGGCACAATTCACGAGAATGTCGATCGCACCCGTACGCAGCACCTGTTCGAAGGCACTGGCCACACTGGCAGGATCGGAGACATCGCAACCGGATCCGGAGGTTGCTCCCCCGATCGCAGTGGCGGCATGCTGAGCGGCCTCTTCCGCCAGGTCGAGGATGTGGACGCTTGCGCCGTTGGAGGAGAATGTTGTGGCGATGGCCTGACCGATACCGCTGGCGCCGCCGGTCACTACGGCTCGCTTTCCATCCAAACGAAATGCGTTCAAGCCCACGTCCTCTGCAACCCCGCTCTCAACCAGAAATCAAAATATCAGAAATGGCGTGCGGCCCGCGTGGAAGCGATGACTTCCTCGGGAAGCCGGCAGGGTTCGATCCGTGGGACCTGAAAGAGAACGGGAGCTATTGAAAGCTTGGTACGCGGAAACTGTGGACGGGGGAAGTTGGTGAGAGAGACACAATGACAGGATCACTGGGGGATGCGGATCCAAATTGAGGCAGTTTTGTCGCAGTGGCGCCAGATCGAAGAGGAGCACGGGACGTGGCCCGGCTCTTCTGGTCTCAGGCCCCTTCGACGGTGCGCGGTTGCAAATTTAGCACGGGCTCATTTTCGCGAGTCCGGCCCGGAGTGGTCGAGAGCAGATCGCTCAGCCGAAAAGCGTGTTCCAACTGCGCCTGAACGAGGATCTTTTGACGGCGGCGGTGATCTTCGTTGGGCAAACGCGCAATCATCTGCTCGTCTGCGGCGGCGTCGTTCTGGAGTTTGCGGATTCTGGTGAGAAGGCTGCGACGGAAGCGCTCGCTGACTTCGAGTTGTTCGTTTCCCATGCCATTAACCTCTGGGGGAGGCTAAAGTTGATTCAAGTAATGCCGATGATAAGCGTAGTCCTGTCTGCAGGCTAGATTACGAGCGGATGTGACCATGCAAACTTTGGTTACACTCTGGCGGATGTGCCTCTTCACCATTTGCGGTCAGAGTAGCCACTCTGCCGGCAAACATGTACTCAAGGGCAGTTATAGAGCTCAAACCATCCACACACGAGCCCGCAGGCCTGTTGCCCAGCGACCTCGAGTCCCACCAGCTAGAGCTCCATCGACTTTCCTTGGATGAGCATCTGGCATCGGGCCAGGAACTCCGTGATTGGCACAGAGCCAAGGTCCCCCTTGCCTCGAGCCCGAACACTGACTGCCCCGGAAGCCTCTTCCTTATCCCCCATCACCAGAATGTACGGCACTTTCTGAAGCGTCAGGTCGCGGATCTTGGCGTTCATCTTTTCGTTCCGCGCATCGAGTTCCACCCGCAGTCCGGCCGCTTCCAACTGGCTCTGCACCTTTTTCGCATAGTCCAGATGACGTTCGCTGATAGGCACCAGGCCCACCTGAACCGGAGCGAGCCAGAGCGGAAAGGCCCCGGCGTAATGCTCAATCAATACGCCGAAAAATCGCTCCAGCGAGCCAAACAGAGCCCGGTGAACCATCACTGGCTGATGTCGCTCACCGTCTTCGCCCACGTATTCCAGCTCAAAGCGAGCCGGTAGGTTGAAGTCGAACTGCACGGTCGAGAGCTGCCATAGCCGTCCCAGCACATCCACCAGCTTGATATCGATTTTGGGCCCGTAAAATGCAGCTTCTCCAGGGATCGTCCGGTAAGGAATGTCTCTGCGTTTCAAGGCGCTCTCGAGCGAATGAATGGCCAGCTCCCAATGTTCTTCGCTGCCGGTGTAGCTCTTTTTGTCTTTCGGATCCCAGATCGATAGCTCGACTTTGAATTCTTTGAAGCCGAACGTCTCCAGTACAACGCGGGCAAAGTCGATGCACGCGACCACTTCATCCTCAATCTGCTGGGGCGTGCAGAAGATGTGCGCGTCGTCCTGGGTAAAGCCACGCACTCGCAGCAAGCCGTGCATGGTGCCAGAACGCTCGTACCGATACACGTTTCCCAGTTCGGCATACCGCTGCGGCAGATCACGGTAGCTCTTCGGCGAGTTCTTGTAGATCAGGATGTGGCCCGGACAATTCATCGGCTTCAGGCGGTATTCGGCATCGTCCAACTCCATCGGGGTGTACATGTTCTGCGAATAGAACCCCTCGTGGCCACTGATCTTCCATAGCTCCCGGCGCATCACGTGGGGCGTATTGACCAGAGAATAACCACGGCGCAGGCACTCCTCGCGCATCCAGTCCTCCATGATCTTGCGGATCATGGCGCCCTTCGGATGCCAGAAGATCAGTCCGGCTCCGGCGATCTCCTGAATCGAAAACAGGTCGAGCTGCTTGCCGAGAACGCGGTGATCCCGCTTCGCCGCCTCCTCCAGACGAGCGAAGTGCTGTTCCATATCCTTGTTGGAGAAGAAAGCAGTTCCATAGATTCGCTGGAGCTGCGGGTTCTTCTCATCGCCGAGCCAGTAGGCGCCTGCCAGGCTGAGTACCTTAAACGCCTTGACCCGGCCAGTCGACGGCACATGGGGGCCGCGGCAGAAGTCCACGAACTTGCCGTTGCGATAAAGCGAAATGGATTCGCCGGGTTTCGTGAACTTCTCGACGAAGTGAACCTTCATGAAATCGCCGCCGGCCTGAAACTCCTCGAGCCCTTGCCCCCGCGGCTCAAACTCGCGCACGAACGGCTCGTCGCGCTTGACCACCTCGGCCATCCGAGCCTCGATCGCCTTCAGGTCCTCAGGGGTAAACGGCGTCGGTCGGTAGAAATCGTAGAAAAACCCTGCATCCGTAGCCGGTCCGTGTCCCAGCTTGGTCTCTGGAAAAAGCTCCAGAACGGCAGTCGCCATCACGTGCGCGCCAGAGTGACGTACCACCTTCAGCGCCTCCGGGTCGCGCTCCGTCAGCAGTTGCAGCTGCACATCCTCTTGCAGCGGTATAGAAAGATCCACCAGCCGCTCCGCATTCGGGTCATCGGCCGCGTACATCGCGGCTTCCGCCCCTTCCTCTTCTTCGCCGGTGGTGACTTGCGCTGCTACCGGGTGCAGTGGCTTGATGCGGGCGACCACGGAGGCGGAGGCGAGTCGCGGAGAGATGCTGTAAGCGACGTCATAGGGAGTGCTGCCGGCCGCTACTTCGCGGACCGAGCCGTCAGGAAGTTGAACCTGGATCGAAGTTACACTTGCAGATGAATTCATAAGATACCCGGCGACTTGGCCTGTTCCAAGGATAGTGACTCCAGGTCGACACGTCGAGCTTCCATTGATTCCCTCGGCCGCTTCCAGCCGCTTATGGGATTTCGGTGCCTCAACGGGAGTTCCGGACCGCCGGGCTGTGAAGTTTCGATTCCGCGCAACTTTGGAGCGCAGGCGTTGGCACAATCGATATCCGCTGTTCTCGCGCGCAACGCCGGGTGAGAGTCCAACCTCTCATTCTGCATGGCGACTAAGAAAAAGCTCACCAAGACCTCGCGATGCTGGCCCGGATATGAACCGGTCCCTGGAAAAACCGAGCACGAAGAAGGCAGTTGCCGTAAGAAGCCGGCGAGTAGGAACGGCGGTACACCAGTCGATCGAGAAAAGGCCAGGAAGAAGCAGATTGCTTTTGGCGGCAAACGCGCAGCGCAAGCCAAGCAAAAGTCTCCGAAAGCATCGGAGCGGCGCGCCGCCAGAAAAGCTGCCTGAGAACTAGCGACCACTAAGATTAAAACGCAGACCATTCTGTAGAGCTTCCGTAGGATGTGGCGCGCAGACCTTCTTCCGCCAGATCTAAAGACGGAGTTGTGCCAGCAACCCTGCAGGGCCTCTCCGCATCCAAAACAGAATCCTGTGAATTCCAGCGACGATTCGCGATCTGGACCGAACGCTCCGCCCAAGTTTGCCGAGAGCGCCGAAACTGCGAGTTACCTCCTCGCGGCCATCGTGAATTCCTGCGAAGACGCCATCATCAGCAAAGACTTAAACGGAATTGTGACCAGCTGGAATCATGCGGCGGTTCGCATTTTTGGCTATACCGCCGATGAGATGATCGGCCAGCCCATCATTCGTCTCATGACGGAAGCGTACTATCCGGAAGAAGCAGAGATTCTGCGCCGCGTACGGGCAGGCCAGCGAATCGAGCACTACGAGACGAAGCGATTTCGTAAGAACGGCGAGCCAGTGGACGTATCGCTCACCATCTCGCCCATTCGCGATCGCACGGGAACAATCATTGGTTCCTCCAAGATTGCGCACGATATCTCCGACCGAAGACGCAGCGAGGAAGCGAGGTTTCGCCTGGCCTCCATCGTCGATTCAGCGGAGGATGCGATCGTCAGTAAGACTCTTGAGGGCATCATCACCAGCTGGAACGAGGCAGCTACCCGGATGTTTGGCTACCAGCCTGGCGAGATCATTGGCCACTCGGTTTTGCGCCTGATTCCTCCGGAGTTGCACGAGGAAGAGCGGGAGATTCTGCGTAAGTTGAGGGCGGGAGAGCGCATCGAGCATTACGAAACCGAGCGCGTAAAGAAGAATGGCGAGCGACTCGAAGTCTCGTTGACCATTTCGCCGATCCGGGACGGCTCCGGAAAGATAATCGGAGGTTCAAAGATCGCACATGACATCTCCGGCCAGAAACAGATGGAGCGGATGTTAATCCAATCTGAGAAGCTGGCCGCAAGCGGCCGAATGGCAGCGAGAATCGCCCACGAGATCAACAATCCGCTTGAGTCTGTCATGAACCTAGTCTACCTTGCGCGTACGAGTTGCAGGGATTACCCCGAGGCGCAGGAATACCTCAAGACCGCGGAACAGGAGATCGACCGCGTGTCTCACATCGCGCGACAGACTTTGGGGTACTACCGGGACACGGGTAAGCCGGTCGAGGTTCTGCTGCAGGAATTGATCGACGATGTGCTGACCGTCTACCAATCCAAGTTCTCAGCGCGAGGTATCTCCATTGAGCGGTGCTTCGAGGGTAGTCGCGCCATCGAGGTCAGCAGAGGCGAGTTCGTGCAGATCTTCTCCAACCTGATATCTAATTCCATCGACGCTATGCAAAACGGCGGCTGCATCCGCATTCACATTGCAGAAGTCTTTAACGCAGGCGAGCCGAGCCTTCGCGTGTCTCTGCAGGACGAAGGTCAAGGCATCGAAGAGGAAAATCTCGCGAGGGTCTTCGAGCCATTCTTCACCACCAAGGGCGACCTCGGTACCGGCATTGGCCTGTGGGTGGCCAAGCAGCTCGTGGAAAAACGGGGTGGACAGATCCAGGTGCAGAACAACACCAAGCTGGGAAAAAGCGGCACCACGGTTACGATTGACATTCCAATTCAGTTCTCAGCTCCTGAGACTGAGTTGCTGCGAGCCTCGGCTTGACCATGCGCTTTGGAGCAACGGAACCAATCCTCCTGCTCCAGTCTCTGCAAAAGACAATTAGCTGATGGCAATTTCGCACACTTCCAGAGATCATCGCGGGCGGGTACTCGCCGCCTTTCTTCTTGCCTGCTTCGGAGTCGCTGGCGTGTCCACGCTCTTCACGATTCCTGCCATAGGCACCTGGTACGCAACCCTCGCCAAACCCTCCTTCAATCCTCCAGACCAGGTATTCGGTCCTGTATGGACGATTCTGTACGCGGTCATGGCAATCGCCGGTTGGATGGTTTGGAAGTGCCCCGACTCGGGCGATCGGTCCCGAGGCTTGCTGTTCTTCTGGATACAGCTCGCCTTGAATTTCGCCTGGAGTTGGATCTTCTTTCGCGAGCACCGCATCGGTTTGGCGCTGGTTGAAATCGTCGCGCTGTGGGCGGTAATTCTCTTGACCACGATCTTTTTCTTCAGAGTCCGACGGCTCGCAGGCTTGCTGTTGCTGCCTTACCTTGGCTGGGTGACGTTCGCAACCCTGCTGAACTGGGCAATCTTCAAGAAGAACTAGCCGGGCATAGCTGTTGCTCCATCGCTGGCTGCTCCGGATAGCTCTACTTGCTGGCTGGAGCCACCGCTCCGGGCATCACGTTTGCCAGCGGTGCATCTTTCTTTTCGGGATGCGGCAGCGGCTTGCGGGGCAGCATCTGGTCGCGCATGGCAGCGTTGTACACAAACGTGGCCTCGACGACAGCCGCTTGTTTCAGATCAGCCGCCTGCAGCCGCTCGTAAGTATCCATGTTGGAGTGATGCGTGCGGCTCTCGTAATCGAGATCGTCTTGAATAAACTGGAAGCCCGGAATACCGACTGCGTCGAAAGACAAGTGATCCGTTCCACCGGTATTTCTCGCGGTTATCGTGGTGACGCCAAGATCCCTGAGCGGAGCCATCCATTGCGCGAAGATCGGACGGATCGCGGAGTTTTCCTGCACGTAGACGCCCCTGATTTTTCCGCTCCCGTTGTCCACGTTGAAGTAGCCGGAGATCAGCTTCTGTTCCGGCTTGAGCTCCAGCGGGCCCGAGGCTCGCCGTAGAAACTCAGGCAGCGCTGCCTGCTCGGGTTCGGTCGAGAGAGGAGCTGAGCCGAAATGCATCCTGGCATAGTTACGAGATCCGAAGAGGCCCTGCTCTTCCCCGCTCCAGAGCGCAATCCGAATGGTTCTGCGCGGGTGTACGTCGAGTGACTTCAGGATGCGCATCACTTCCATTGCGATCACCGAACCCGCGCCGTTATCGGTTGCGCCAGTTCCAGCAATCCAGCTGTCCAGATGGCCGCCAACCATCACGACCTGATCCTTCAGCTCCGGGTCGGTTCCTGGAATCTCCGCAACCGTATCGAAACCATGTTCGTGTTCGCCGGTGAATTTGGTCTCGACATTCGCCTCAATCGTAACCGGAACATGAGCCTGAAGCAGCCGATACACGCGGCCATAATTTTCGATGGCGACGACCACCACCGGCACTTCTACCGCATGTTCCTTGACATACGGGGTGCGCCCCAATGCCGCCCCGTTGTCATCGAAGATGGTACCGCCCGATCCGCCACCGTATTTAGCGTCACGGCTCGGGCGAATCACGGCGGCGGCCTTTTCTTCCGCTAGGAATTTGGCGGTCTTCTCGCCCATCTTATTTCGCTGCAGATAAGCCTTAATGCGAGCCTGCATGTCGGGCGACACACCCGCCTCGCTTACCGGAAATTCGGCGAGCTCTTGGAGTTCCTTCTCCGTAGAACGTTCAAAGAGGGCATGCTCGACTGGCGGCACTTCGCGCATCTCGCCGAGCAGGACTACCTTGCCGGCCAGCTTGCCTTTGTACTGGTCGAAATCCTTATCGTCGGTGATGTTGACCAGCACGGCCTCGCCGTTCACCGGGCCTTTGGTCGAGGGAGACCAGGGCGTCGCCTGAGCGATGAAGATGGCCGTATCCGGAGAGGTCATCCGCACCCACGTATTCAGCTGTTGCCAGCCCATCCCAAACTCGCCCCAGTCTTCAAGGTGCGCATGTTCGCAACCCATCGCGGTCAGCTGATCGCGCGTCCACTCATTCGCCTTATGCATGTTGGAGGACCCGGTGAGCCGGGGCCCGATGCCATCCGTCAGACCGGAGGCATATTCCATGACATGCGAATGCTGCAAGCCCTCGCTGCGTATCCGCTGGTACATATCCAGGTCCAGCTTTTCAACCGCAGGCTGCACCTGTTCCGTCGACGCGGTAGCTGCGGCTGAGGCGGTGCTGGTCTTGTTTCTATCTTCGGCGCGGAGTGAGATGCTGAGCAGCAGAAGGAGGGGGAGAGTGCGTCGAAGCGGCGTCATCATGCGGTAGATTCTCCAGAAGGTTTGCGAGTGTTAAAGCATAGCAAGCTGCAGCACCGATTCAGTGGTCGTTTTCAGCAGACGAGCAGCGTCAGGAAAAACCTGCAACGGGTATTTCGCGGTCCATCTGATTACAGGATTTTCTTCCCGAACGCAGAGGCGATCAACTCCACAGCCAGCTCGGCGGTACGATTGTGCTCATCGATGACTGGATTTACCTCCACGATTTCGAAGCTCAACATGCAGCCGTGATCGGCGAGAATCTCCATGGCGAGGTGAGCCTCGCGATAGGTGGCTCCGCCGCGGACGGGTGTTCCCACACCGGGTGCATCCTCCGGATCGATCCAGTCCATGTCGAGTGAGACGTGGTATCCGGCAGTTCCCTGCCCCGCGGCGCGCAGGGCTTCTTCCATCACGGTGCGCATGCCGCGTTCATCGATGTCGCGCATGGTGTAAACCTCGGTGATGCCGGCGCGATGAATGTTTTCGCGTTCCGTAAGGTCAATGTCGCGGACCCCGATCAGCACGATGTTCGCAGGCGCAACTTTCGGCGAAAATCCCAGAATACCGGCCAGCAATTCAGGTCCCAAGCCCACGAGAGCAGCGAGCGGCATCCCGTGCACATTGCCGCTGGGCGAGGTATCCGGCGTATTGATGTCGGAGTGGGCGTCAAACCAGATGAGACCGATCTTCTCGTTACGACGCCGATAGAACTCCGCTACTCCAGAGGTGGTTCCGGCAGCCACGGAGTGATCGCCCCCCAGCACGACCGGGGTCATGCCTTCGGCGAGACACTGAATGACAACTTCAGCCTCCTTGATACAGGTCTCCGTAATCTCTTTCAGATAGCGTGCGGAGGGCTGCCCGGCGCTCTTGGTTTCTGCCACGGCTACGGCGATGTTGCCGGCGTCTGAAACAATATGCCCCAGCGACTCCAGCTTTGCCTCAAGGCCGGCCACGCGAACAGCCGAAGGTCCCATGTCCACTCCGCGCCTGGACTGCCCCAGATCCAGCGGCACACCGATGATGCGGATCTTGCGCGGCGGCAGCGTCTGCACGCCGCCGTGAATTCTTGCCAGCGCGGAAACTCCGGACTCCCGGCCCGCGGACTCGCTCCTGTTAGACATAGCCTTGCTTTCTTGCTTCGCGCATTCCCCTTAGGATTTGTGCCTACCACTGTTACGGATATATTCGGTTCAGCGTGCGTGCGAAGGGAATCGTCTCACGCACGTGCTCCAGTCCGCAAATCCAGGCCACCACCCGCTCAATGCCCATGCCGAAGCCGGAGTGGGGAACAGAGCCATACCGGCGCAGATCCAGATACCACTGAAAGGCATCCAGCGGCAACTTATGCTCCTCGATGCGCTGCTTCAGCAGGTCGTAGGAGGCAACACGCTGTGACCCACCGATGACCTCGCCATAGCCTTCGGGTGCAAGCACGTCGACGCACAGCGCATACTTCGGGTTGTTGGGGTCGGGCTCCATGTAGAAGGCCTTCACCGCAGCCGGATAACGATGCACCATCAGCGGCCGGTCAAATTGCGAAGAAAGATAGGTCTCGTCGGGCGAGCCGAAGTCATTGCCGTATTCAAACTGCTGCTCGATCAAGCCCTTCGAAAACGCCTCATTCAGCATCTGTGCCGCTTCGTCATAGCTGACGCGCGGGAAAGGCGCGCGAATGGATTCGAGCTTGGCGCGGTCTCGACCCAGCACTTGAACATCGGCCGCGCGGCGGGTGAGCACGCGTTCCACGATGAAGCTTAGAAACTGCTCCGCAAGCACCATCAAGTCATCCAGGCCGGCGTAGGCCATCTCCGGCTCTACCATCCAGAACTCGGTGAGGTGGCGGCGCGTCTTAGATTTTTCGGCACGGAAGGTCGGCCCGAAGCTGTAGACCTTACCGAGAGCGAGCGCCGTGCTTTCGATGTAAAGCTGACCGCTCTGCGTCAGATATGCTTCGTCTCCGAAGTATTCGACGGGGAACAGCGTGCTGGTTCCTTCGCAGGCTGCCGGCGTAAGAATCGGTGGATCTGTAAGCACAAAGCCGTTGTCGTCAAGATAGTCGCGAGCGGCTTTGATAATTTCGGCGCGAATCCGCAGGATGGCCGATTGGCGCGGCGTGCGGATCCAGAGATGGCGATGCTCCATCAGGAAGTCGACGCCATGCTCCTTGAGCGAAATCGGGAAAGGATCGTCCTCTGGCACGCGCTGCACCACTTCTACGTACTCCACGTCGAGCTCATATCCTCCGGGAGCGCGGCTGTCTGCTCTGACCTTACCGGTCACGATCACGCTCGACTCCTGCGTCAGGGTCTTGACCGCCTCAAAGATCTCCGGGGTCACCGCGGCTTTGGGAACGATTCCCTGGATGGTACCGGTGCCATCGCGAAAGATGGGGAACAGCAATTTGCCGCTCGCCCGCTGGTTGTAGAGCCATCCTCGCAAGGTGACGGTTTGGCCTTCAAACTTGCCGATATTGCCGATGGTGGCGATCGGGGTTTGCGTACCTGTTGCTGTTACATGTTCAGCATTCGTCTCGTCTGTCATACCTGGTTCTCTGTCTTTACCTGTGAACTAAAGGCCAAAGCCGTCAAAGGTCTTCCGGGCCTTGGTAGCGATGACCTCTGGAGTTTCTTCCAGGGCGTAGTGAATCTCCAATACGGCCGCTGGTTTTTCAGGAGCGCTCGTGAGTTCAGCGATGACATCCTCCCAGACGATCGTTCCGTCTCCCGGCCAGAGGTGCGAGTCCTTGTCGCCTTGATTATCGTGAACATGCGCGGAGAGCACGTGATTCTTCAAGGCCGCGAGTACCGCCGGTACGCCCTCGCCCAGATGCGCATGACCCAGATCGAGGCACACGCCAATGTCTTTGAAGTGGCCAGTCGCAAGAATCTCCAGCAGATTGCGCGGCTGTGCGACCTCGTTCTGCAGATTCTCGACCAGAAGCTTTACACCGAGAGGGTGCGCAAAGGCACGCAGATGTTCGAGGGCGGTAAGGGAATGCTCCAGCGCTCGAGGGCTCCAGGTATCGTCACGCTCTCCAAGGTGAATGACTATGAACTGGAAGGGGATCTGTTCGGCCACCTCAAGCGCACGCTTGATCTCGTCCATCGCGTCGATGCGCCGCGACTTGTCCGGGTGAACGACGTTGACGCCCGGCGAGCCTCCCCTGCCCATGTCCGTGTCTGCATACATGGGTCCATGCATCGAGAAAGGCTGCATGGGGTTGGCGCGGAACCAGTCAGCAATCTCTTTCACGTGAACGCGGCTGGTGTAATCGAAGTGTTGCCGGGCGGCGAACAACTCGACCCCGTGTGCACCGCTCTTGGCCCAAGTGTCCAGCAAACCAGGGTGCAGACGCTGGCGAAGCAGCGCGTGCGTGGAGATCACTTTCAGCATCGGCGAAACCTGAGAACCTTCCTGTGCATACCCTATCTTCTCATTCGCCAACAAACCAGGGTGCAAAGCTTTGAACCCATGGGTCTTCAGTAGCCGGCAGCCTTGCCGAAGTGATGCCGATGATCCTGACCTCCCTGCAATTCCCCGGTTTTGCTATCGACAACGATGCATTCGCTGTCGCTCCACGTCTCCTTCTCTGTATCCACCGAATAGCCCATGGCTCGTAGCTGCGCCAGGGTCTCGTTCGGAAAACCAGGTTCCAGAGAGAGCGTGTCGGGCAGATATTGATGGTGGAATCGGGGAGCATCGACCGCCTGCTGGATGTTCAGGCCGCCGTCTGCAACGCTCAAGAAGTCGTTGATCACGGTGGTGGGGATGCGGGACCCGCCCGGCGTGCCGAGCACCATGTTCACCTTGCCGTCTTTAAGAATGATGGTGGGCGTCATGCTCGAGAGTGGGCGCTTGCCCGGCGCAATGGAGTTGGCAGGACCCTGGATCAATCCGTAAAGATTGGGCACGCCTTGCTTGGCGGCGAAATCGTCCATCTCGTTATTGAGGAGAAGCCGAGTCCCTCGGCCGTAACTCCAGACCCGAAGCTGTCGTTGAGCGTCGTGGTGACGGAGACCGCATTGCCTTCTTCATCGACTGCCGAGTAGTGGGTGGTGTTGCGGTGGTCCGGTGCGGCTGCGGTCGCTGTGGGCGGTGGAGGCAAGAACCCGCTGGGCCGCATCAACTCGGCAGAGGGAGTGGCCTTCGCAGGATCGATGCCTGCCCGCCAGGCCTCTGCGTACTTCTTGCTGACAAGCTCTTTGACCGGGACCGTTGCGAAGTCGGAATCACCCAGATAGTCACCGCGGTCCTTGTAGGCCCGCCGAAAGGCCTCCACAATCAGGTGCATCTCCGCTGGCGTGCGATCACCGATCCGGCCGAGATCATAGCTTTCTAGAATATTGAGGGTTTCGATCAGGGCGATACCGCCAGAGGATGGCGGGGGTGCGCTCACCACCTGATAGCCGCGATAGGTGCCCTCCACGGGCGCGCGTTCCTTCACCTCATATTGGGCAAGATCCTGTTTCGTGATCAGGCCTCCGCCCTTGGCTACGGCGGCAGCAAGCTCCGCTGCCAAGGTCCCATGATAGAAGTCGTCAGGATCGGCAGCGATCCGCTCCAGTGTGCGGGCAAGCTCGGGCTGCTGGAACCGTTCACCAGCTTGGTAGAATTTGCCGTCGCGCTGAAAGATGCGTCGCGACTCGGCAAATGGCTTCAGGTTGGAGTCGTGCAGTTCTTCGGCCTCTTCTGGGCCCAAGGTGTAACCTTCGCGCGCGAGCCGGATGGCTGGAGCCATCACCCGTTTCAGGTCGAGCTTGCCATAGTGTTTCTCTGCGTAGGCGAGACCGGCAACCGAACCAGGAACCCCGATTGCCTTATAGCCAACCGTGCTCGCATCCGGGACGATGTCTCCCTTTGCATTCAGATACATGTTCGCGGTGGCCGCGAGGGGCGCCTTTTCACGGTAATCGATGAATGTGGGCTTGCCGCTTCGCAGGTGAATCAGCATGAAGCCGCCGCCCCCGATATTTCCTGCGTCCGGGTGAACCACGGCGAGAGCGAACCCAGTGGCTACCGCAGCATCAATCGCATTGCCGCCCTGCTTCAGGATGTCTACCCCGACGTCGGCAGCCAGATGATGGATGCTCACCACCATTGCATGTTTGGCGATGGCTGGCTTTTCTGTCCTCCAGCCCTGTGCCTGCGATCGTGCCGGAAGCGCAGCACCGACCAGAGCAAGCGAAATCAGGAAGAGGGTCAGGCTGCGAGATCGGCGGAAGGAAATGGGGCGAGTCGAGAGGGCTCGGCACGTCATATGAGCAAAATTGTATCGTGCAAGCTCTAGTTGGCCCGTAGGCCCCGGAATGGCACAGATCGCTCTTTCGAGAGTGATGTCTTCAAAGACAAATGCGAATAAGGGATGAATATCTCATGACAACTTGTAAGAAATGCCTATAAGCTCGTTTCGGTCCTGCCTTTGCGAACCGTTCGAGGAGAGCGTTGCGCGTAGAGTTTGGGGTCTGAGCAGCATAGCTTCGCAGAAATCTGACAAAAGAAAGTGCACGCCTACCATTTGTGCTGAGAGCGAATGAGATCTATCTGAGCGATCTGCTGGCCGAGCTTGGACCCGAAGCCCTAGCCAGGGCGGTCGGATTGGAGTCGCCGGAACCCGCGAAGCTCCAAGTGGGCGTGCACAGCGTTAGCCGGCCCGGTCTTCATCCTGTCGGGGTCATCCAAATCTCGAACGGCTCGGCTTCGACTAAAGTGTTTGCCAAAGTCCAGAGAGCTGACTACCACGGTGCCCAGACCATTCAGCGCGAGTTTGATTTTCTGTCGGATGTGGCCCCGCTTATTAGTGCCAGAAACCCTTGCCTGCGTGCCCCTCGCCCGGTTGCCTATTACCGCGACAGCGGCCTTCTGCTGATGGAGTTCGTGGCTGGGCACTCGCTCAAGGATCATATTTTCGAAATGAATCTCAGTAGGAAAGCGCACCGAGGAATCAACCTGGCGCGACTGCTCCGATTCAGCGGTGAATGGTTAGGACACCTGCACAGCTCCACCCTGCAGAGCGAAAGTGGCAACCCGTTGGAATGGGTTCTGCAGCAGTTTACCAATGAGCGGACCGTCGACGTGTTCCTGCGGTACTCCCAAAAAGAGAGCTATAACGAGTTGCTTTCGATCTTGCGCGACTGCATAGATCGGAATCCCGAGTTCGACCGGAATCTTTGCGTGGTCCACGGCGAGTTCACGCCGATTCACGTCATGGTTTCGGGCGAGGCGATCTACGTGGTAGATTTCGGCTACAGCAAACTGGGATATCCATACGAAGACGTAGGATTATTTACCGGTTTTTACGATTGCCTGCTGCCTTGGCGCCGCGCTGCAGGCGGAATGCGATTACGGCTTGAGAAACAGAAGAGATCGTTTCTCAAGGGTTATTTCGAGCACGCCCCCTTTCAGTTCAACTCGGCAGATATGGCAATCATGCGGTGGGTACGGCTGATCTCCTCGGCCCGAATGCTGCACCGCACACTTCGCAGATCTGACGGATTGGGAAAATGGGCTTACTCCCGGTTGGGCCAGCAAATCTCGGGGAGCAACTTCGCTGCTCATTGCAGGGAAGAACTAGCCTTGCTGAGAGAGGCTTGCACAGTCTTCGCTGAAGAATCGCAAGCCCGACGTGTGTATCCGACGATCTAGTTAGTCTTGCTGACGAGTAACGAGGCCCGCTGTATTGGCACTTCTCTGATGTCCTGTGCTTCGAAACGATAGGTTCGGCGTGAGTGTTCAGCAACCTTGCGGTTACATGGAGCCAACCTTAGTCATGCTCACGCAGTCTTCAACAGAAGGCGCCAAATTCAGGGAAGGCAGGTTGCACCAGGCTGCGCACCGCACCGCCAAGCGAGAAAGCTACTGCATTCTGACATGCCGCGGAGTTGTCGCGATGAGCATGGATAGTCCTCCCAGGCCCGCAGCCAGTCGTAGTAGATGCCAGCGCCACCACGCGTCTCGCAAGACCGTCCAATCGGTCGGCGGTGCATGGGCGCTCCACGTCATCACGATTGCGTTGATCGGCATATTTATAAATCTGGTGATCAAGGCAACAGCAACAAAGCTGGCTGCGGTAGCGATCAGAAACCAAAGCCGCGTCTGGTCGTTCCCCGCAAGCACCGCCGCCACAATCGTCACTAAGATGCCCGCCAGTCGATTCTCGAAGCAGCAGGTCTTCATAGAGAAGGGCTACGCAGCGGCGACCATGCCTGCGATCGCCAGAACCGCCGGCATGGCGCTCGACACCGTCTACGCCGACTGTCGGTAAGAAGCCAAGCGCTATTTCGCTTACTGATCGAAATGGCCATATCCGGAGTTGATCAAGCAGTACGTGCGGAAGAACGAGACTACGTTCGCGCGATTCGCGCAGAACCCGATGTGCCGTTCGAAAGCTGCAGATCTACGCGGCCGCGCTGGGAGAAATACAACCGCGGCTGGCTCCGCTGTTTCGTGTGCTGCAAGGTGCTGCGCCACTTGATCCCGAACTGAAAGCGCTGTGGCAGGAGATGTCGACACGCCGCAGCCGGAACATGCGCCTGCTGGCACAGGAATTGGCAGATACCGGGCATTTGCGTACCGACTTATCGGTTGCTCAGGCGGGACAGCAGAAGACCGGGTGTTTTAGTTCACAACACACAGCAAAGCTCAATCAGAAGTTTTCTATCGATCCCGTTTGCGAGGGAAACTTTACGCAGTCTGTACTCCACCTTCCACCAAAAAGCCGTGACTAAATAAGGGCGCCCCGTCAGCATATAGTCGTCCTTCTTACTATTACTCCCTATCCAGCAGCGTAAGTGAATCGTCATGACAACAGGCGTGGGAGCTGTAGCCTCGTGAGAGCGATACACGTCAAGCTTACCTTCGAACTTGTTTGCCACTCTGTATATGACCCTCGAACAGTTCCGGATGTGCCCTGCGAGAGTGGCCGCTGGTTCGATCGTTCAACCCGCTGAATGAAGTTGACAACCGGACCGGGGGCATTCTACCAACGACAGACACCGGGCGTACTGGGCATCTTGTGGACAAACCGCCCGGATAAGAGTTGACGCACTTAGTCAAGGAACGGGGGAGGCTCCAGTGGAAAGACGACACTTTCTGAAACGCGCTGCGCAGACGGGGTTGGTCGTCGGAGCTACCAAGCTCTTTGGTGAGGGCAGTGGGATGCTCCCTACGGAACTGCCTGTGTCGAATGGAACGGCCGAACGCGAAGTTATACGGCAAGAGTTTGCAGTCTATCCTCCGTTATTTACGCGCCACACTCAGACTGTGAATCCGAAGAAGATTGCCCGGGAGTGCTGGATGGGATACCTGACCATGCAGCCAGACCCCTGGGGATTGCTCCCCGACTTACGTCCTGCCTTGCGCTTCCACTTTGACAATCGTGCTCTTCCCTGGCCCGATCTGAAGCACCACAAAGTAGATGGCTTTGATAACAATGCCCGCAACGTAGGAGCGCACGCCTTACTCCACGCGATGTTCGGTGAAGAAAAACGTAACGATCCCGCCGAGTCTGGACAGATTGGATATCTACTCGGCATCACAGACCCCTCGTCAGGATTTGCATTCAGCCCCGATGTCTTACCCAGAGTGTGCCCCCTGGGAGAAGGGGAGATGGCTAAGAACCTGATGCTGCTCTATCAACAGACCGGCCAGAGAGAACTCTTTGATTGGGCGGAGAGAATGACCAGGACATTCCGAACGTATGCAGTGCTCAAGCAATCCAGCGCGGGACCTGTAGCAGCCTTCTGCCAAGGAGGAGAGGGGGGGCAGGGAGGATTTATAGTCGGCGATCCGCCGGTCAAAGTTGCCAAAGACCCAACATTGGGCGGGTGGCAATTTCAGGTCGTCGGCTGGGCAGCTGGAGCTATGTCGAAATGGCACGAAGTAACTGGCGATAGGTCAGCGCTGGAGTTTGCAGTGGCATTGGCGAACCGCCTTTGTCACAGTGAGGACGAGTTCGGCAATGATGGCTCATTTCGTCCCGATGGATCATTCGGTGGCAACAGCCAGGCCTCTGCCGGTAGTTGGCACATGCATGGGCATACCCATTGTCTGCCGGCATTGCTACACCTGGGCAACCAGTTACTAAGTGCCAGAGAACCCGACAAGGGGTTGCAGATGATTGAGCAGGCTCGGCAGACCTTTGAGTGGCTCTACGATCCAGCTCGGAATCCAGATGCAGGCAGCCTGACCGGTTGGTTGGGGGAATTTCTAATTGTTGCATCAGGGTGGCAGAGAAATGCCGACTGTGAGGGTTGCACGATGGGTGACATGGTGCAAACCGCCGTCGGCCTTGGCGCGGCCAGTCGGCTGGATGCGAGCCTCACGTCGATGGCGAACTACTACGATCGGGCCGAACAGATCTATACCGGCCAAGTCATGGAGCAGATGTTCCGCCCCAAACCGCAGTACCTGGCCGTCGTCAAGGAGTGTCTGGAAAAGCGGGTTCAAAAAGAAATGGCGGGCGCATCACGAGAAGCACGGAAACAGGAGGTAGAACGCCGATATGCAATATCGCTGAAAACCGCGGAACGAATGGTAGGCCAGCAGATGGGCTTGTGCGGTTTTCCAGATTGGGTCAATCATCTGCCTTCAGACCTCGATAAGGAACTACCGGGAATTCACATGCAAGGGTGTTGTGCGGACGCAACGATCAGAGCCTCGCATGCGATCTGGTCAGAGACGGTGACGGGTGACAGGGCAGAGGCGCGCGTCAATCTGGCGTTTAATCGTGAGTCGCCATTGGTTGACGTGATCTCTTGCCTGCCCCATCGCGGAGAAGTCAGTGTCATCGTCAAGGATACGGAGCGAGTTTTGGTCAGAGTGCCGGGTTGGGCTCCAAAGACCGATGTGCGAGCCTACCGGGATGGTAAGGCGGTCTCCGTAAACTGGGATAGATCGTATGTTGTGTTTGACCGCGTCGCGAAAGCCGAGCATTTGACCGTGACCTATCCGCTGCGGCTCTTGGAGGTTAAGGAAACCATCCAGGGAGCGCGATATACCGAGCGCTGGCGAGGCAACACGATCGTCGACATCACGCCACCGGGAAAATGGATACCGATGTATCACCGTCCCGAACTGGAAGTAGAGCAGGTATAACCGATCTGTCTGTAAGCGGAATCAGGATCACTGCGGCTCAGGCCAACATCCAAAAAGAGTACGTCACAGCAACCGACAAGGCTTATTGCTTCGCCTCGACTCACAGAACATAAGTGGCCAACAAAGAGCGCAATGCTGGGCAAGGGCTGGCGTCGGCCGTTCTGTGACCTCCGCGTCCTGCGCATTCAGTTGGGTTAATGATCAGGGGGCAACTCGCGGCCAATACGCGACCACATCTGCGGGACATGTGCCATTCACAGCACAGCTTTGGAAGAGTTCCGTGAGTGCCTCCCGACATGAGAGGGCGTCGTTCGTGGCGTTGCAATTGATCGATTCGAAGTGGTGGCCAGAGACGGGATCGAACCGCCGACGCCGGCCTTTTCAGGGCCGCGCTCTACCACTGAGCTATCTGGCCTTGGGGATCCAAGGAGCGCTGTACGCGCCAGGTGTGTCTGAGTAGCGGGAGGGATCCTGCAGAAGATTTCCTCGGTCGACCCGGAGCAGATCAGTGCTCTTCAAACAACCTCGAACAGTATAGCAATCGAACTGCGGAGTTCCAAACTGGCGGACTTGTCCCTCGGAACTCGCGATGCCTTGCAAAAAAGCTGCTCCCCTTTCCGCCATGCCCTACACTGGTCGGAATCAATTGAACCCTTTGCAGTGCAGGACGCCCATGTTCAATCTCCGCGCTTGTTTCAATCGGCGAAGCTCTCGTCGAGTACTCAGGGAATCTGCCACGGCATGCTTGCTCACCTTGTCTATCGTGACGACCTGCCCTGCCGCGAGTCGCCCGGCGTCTGCCCCGGCGCACAAATCCAATGTTCGAGCGGCCTCGTCGGCCGACGAAGCGCGAGCGGAGCATGCCTACGCGGAGGCTCTCAAGGCTGGCCCCCTTGCCCTGCGCGCGTTCCTCTACCGCATGCCAAAGGGCTCCGACCTGCATATGCATCTTTCCGGAGCGGTTTACGCCGAATCGTTTCTCAGGGCAGCCGGGGAGGATGGCTTATGCATCGACACCCATGCGCTCTCCTTCCAGAAACCTGCGGGCTCTGGTGAGCCTGCGTCTTCCTGCGCCGACGGAGCCGTCGCAGCCGCAAGCGTCACCAAAAACCAGCATCTCTACGACGCTCTGATCGATTCGTTCTCGATGCGGAGTTTCGTACCCAGCAACGGGAACTCCGGCCACGATCACTTCTTTGACACCTTCGACAAGTTTGGCGGCACAAGCAAGTCGCACCTCGGCGAGTGGATTGACGAGATTGCCAGTCGCGCTGCCGCCCAGAATGAGCAGTACCTTGAGCTGATGCACACTCCCGACTTCAGCGAGGCATCTGCGCTCGCGATGAAAGCCGGCTTCCACAGCGACTTTGCTGAATACCGCCGGCTGCTGCTGGAGGGCGGCCTGAAGAACGCCGTTCCCGGCATTCAGTCGCAGATGGATGAAGCGGAGGCAAAGCGTCGCAACCTGGAGCACTGCGGGGCGGCAGATGCGCAACCCGCCTGCGCGGTCCAGGTTCGTTACGTGTTCCAGGTGCTGCGCGGGCTGCCGAAGGAAGTGGTCTTCGCCCAGACGCTGCTTGCGTTTGAAGTGGCCTCCGCCGATCCGCGCTTCGTCGGCTTGAACTTCGTCATGCCCGAAGACGGCTTCATCTCCATGACAGACTACCGTCTGCACATGCAGATGCTGGATGCGCTGCACGGTTTCTATCCCAAGGTTCACATCAGCCTGCACGCTGGGGAACTCGCTCCCGGGATGGTCCCGTGGGATGGGTTGAATTTTCATATTCGCGCAGCCGTGGAGCAAGGGCACGCAGAACGGATTGGACACGGCGTCGACGTGATGTATGAGGAGCACCCCTACGATCTGCTGCGGGAGATGGCTGCTCGACACGTGATGGTGGAGATCAACCTGACCAGCAACGACGTGATTCTCGGAATCAGAGGACGGGATCACCCACTGCCCATTTACCTCCAGTACGGCGTGCCCGTGGCGCTCTCGACAGACGACGAAGGAGTCTCCCGGATCGACCTGACCACGGAATATGTGCGCGCTGCAGATACGTATCGCTTGAGCTATCGAGAGTTGAAACAGATGGTGCGGACGGGGCTGGAACACAGCTTCCTGCCTGGTGCGAGTTTGTGGCAGCAGACGGGCAAGACCGAAGACTACGATCACCCTGTAACCACATGCCGGTCGCAACTGGGTCGACCCAAGGCGATGGGAGAGTGCGCGAGCTTCCTGCAATCAAATGAGAAAGCGGGAGAAGAATGGGAACTGGAAGCCCGATTCCACGCCTTTGAAGCATCGCTCTGAAGCGGCAGAGATGTATTTTCTGATGCAGTTCGTTAAATTTTGTCGCGGTTGCTCATTCGCTGCTTGCACCGGGGGCCCGCCACTCCATACTGGGAAGCATGCCTCCCCGCATGCGCATTGTTCTAACCACCTTTGGCACGTTTGGTGATGTGAACCCGCTCGTCGCGATCGCGCTCGAATTGCGCGCGCGAGGCCATGAGCCGGTGCTTGCCGTGCCGGAGATGTTTCGCAGCAACATCGAGCCGCTTGGACTTCGCTTCGCCGCCGTGCGCCCGGAGCAGGATCCCAGCGATAGCCGCATGGTCGCGATGATTTACGACATCAAGAAGGGCACAGAACGCGGTCTCCGCGAATTCTTGTTCCCACCGATTCGCGACAGCTATGACGACCTGCTGGCTGTGGTGACGGCGGAAGGTGGAGCTGAACTGCTTATCAGTGGGGAGCTTGCTTACGCCGCGCCGCTGGTGGCCGAAGTTACCGGGGTGCCCTGGGCATCCTGCGTCCTGGCTCCGTTTTCCTTCTTTTCTGCCAGCGATCCGCCGGTTCTGCCGCCGTATCCGCTGCTGGCGCGGGTTCAACCCTTTGTTCCTGGCATGGGATATGCCGCAGCCCGGTTCGCGCGCTGGGTAACGCGAGCGTGGCCGGATCCGGTCTATGCATTGCGCTCGCACCTCGGTTTGGCACGCGGCGCGAATCCCATCTTCGAAGCGAAGTTTTCGCCCGAGCTTGCGCTCGCCCTCTTCTCGCCTGTGCTGGGGCAGCCCCAACCGGACTGGCCGGCAAGTGCGCGTTGCACTGGCTTCGTGTTCTACGACGGAGACGCCGGACGCGCGACTCTGTCTTTGGAATTGCAGCGCTTCCTCGATGCTGGCCCAGCTCCACTGGTCTTCACCCTAGGATCGGCCGCAGTGCTTGATGCCGGCGATTTTTACGAACAGAGTGCACGCGCTGCTGAAATGCTCGATCAGCGCGCGGTGCTGCTGGTGGGCAAAGATGCTCGTAATCTGCCGCGCCACGCAACACCCGAGAGCATCTGCATCGCGCCGTACGCCCCTTTCTCGCAGCTGTTTCCGAGAGCGTCGGTGATCGTGCATCAGGGAGGCGTTGGAACTACGGCACACGCCCTTCGCGCAGGCAAGCCCATGCTGGTCATGCCGTACAGCCACGATCAGCCGGACAATGCGCGGCGGGTCAAGCGATTGGGAGTCGCAGAGGTGCTTCGGCGGCGGTCTTATACAGCAGAGCGTGCAGCACGCGCTATTCAGAATCTAATCAGCGAGCCTGCATACAGAGAACACGCGGAGACGATTGCCCAGGTGGCAGAGCAGGACGGCCTAGGCGACGCATGTGACGCGTTGGAGGCTCTGATGTCTCAACGCCCGGTTTCAGTTCCCGTCAGGTGAGCGAAAGCGAAAAAGCAGAGGGTGAATTTCGCGGCTGATCTTCGCACGGGTCAACCGCTCAGCGGCCTTTCTTCGGCGCTCCCGCAGCATCTTGCTCTGCGGAAATTCGGCCGAGGAGACGCCCTCACCCTTTCCAAGTTATGAGTTCTGAAATTCTAGAGAGGCTGTACGTCAGCCGCCTGCCAGCCCTTCGGTCCCTTGACTACGTTAAATTGAACGGCCTGGCCTTCCTGGAGACTCTTGAAGCCGTTGGAGTTGATGGCAGAGTAATGCACGAAAACATCCTCGCCACTCTGACGCGAGATAAAGCCAAACCCCTTGGCGTCGTTAAACCACTTCACTGTTCCCTGTTCCATTGCTGCGGTCCCTGAGTTGAATTGCGCTGGAGCCTATTGGAGCCGACAAACCCGCTTTCGACGACAAGTTTCCTGCCCAAATGTGATCAGACGCCCACCCAGTGTATCAGATCAGTAACGATATTGTCCTTTTTGAATTCCATGAGCCGCAAACCTGGGCCATGCGCGTTTCGGGTGGCACACTGATGAGTCATGAGTACGGGCTCCGGCTCAGTTCCTGCAAGGTGTGTTGCTCTGGTTCGCTCCGCAAGACAGATAGACACATATCGAAGCGTATGCTGGGATACGACTATGTCTCAGGATGCGTCGCTGCGTCTCCTCAACGAAATGCTTCCGCGGTTGCAGCAAGAGTTTGCTCAACTTCCCCCCTCCACAGAACCGGTCAGTGATGATGCGGAAGCGTCGATGGCCAATGTGCTCGAGCAGGTAGCAGAGCGCATGGCGGACAACTATCCGTACTTCCATCCGCTGTATGCCGGGCAAATGTTGAAGCCGCCTCACCCCATCGCACGAGCGGCGTATGCCATGGCCATGTGGCTCAACCCCAACAACCATGCCCTCGACGGTGGCCGAGCGAGTTCAAAGCTCGAGGTGGAAGCAGTGCGTGACCTGGCCGCAATGTTCAACTGGTCGAATGCGCTCGGACATCTGACCAGCGGGGGTACGTTCGCTAATCTCGAAGCGCTCTGGGTCGGCGGTCACCTGGCTCCGGGCAAAACCGTGATCGCTTCCCAGCAGGCCCACTACACGCATGAGCGAATCAGCCACGTGCTCGGTTTGCCGTTCGATTCCGTAGCGGTGGATCGGCAGGGTCGCATGGACGTGGACGCACTCGAGCAACGGCTGCGCGGCAATGATGTGGGCACGGTGGTAGTTACAGTGGGAACTACGGGTGTGGGCGCCGTCGATCCGCTGGACCAGGTGCTGGCCCTCCGCGCCCGCTACGATTTCCGCGTGCACGTTGATGCGGCGTATGGCGGATACTTTGTGCTGGCCACCAACCTCGGCGAAGGAGCAGCCCGCGCTCTCGCCAGTATGCGCCGTGCCGATTCCATCGTGATCGATCCCCACAAGCATGGAATGCAGCCCTACGGCTGCGGCTGCATTCTTTTCCGCGATCCAGCCGTTGGCCGCTTCTATCGCCACGATTCGCCCTACACCTACTTCACTTCAGACGAACTTCACCTGGGCGAAATCAGCCTGGAGTGCTCGCGCCCCGGGGCTGCGGCGGTTGCATTATGGGCTACGCAGCGGCTTTTACCTCTGGTTCGAGGTGGAGAATTCTCTCGCGGCTTGATGCGAGGACGGGAAGCAGCGCTCGATTTGTACCAGCGACTGCAGAATGATGCGCGGTTTTTGCCCGCGTTCCGTCCCGAGTTGGATATTCTTATCTGGGCAATGAAAACGGATACAGTGCAGAAATCCTCGAATTTGGCGCAGGCCGTATTTGCGCGAGCAGCGCAGCACGATCTTCACCTGGCGTTGTTCCAGGCGCCGGTCGAGTTCTTTCCCGACCGAAGCTGGAAACGCGCCAAACCCGGAGAGAAGGTGACCTGTCTGCGCTCCGTCCTCATGAAACCGCAACACCTCGACTGGACAGACGAGATTTGGCAGCGCCTGGATCAGAGTGTTCAGGAGTCCCACTGATGGCAGACGCTCCCCAGAGTCTCACGCTGCGTAATGAACGCCTTCACTTGGAGATTCTGCCGGTAATGGGCGGCAAGATCGCGTCCCTCCTGTCCTTGCCGAATGGCCAGGAACTGCTGCAACCGCCCCTTTTGCCCTACGCGACGCGCACCCGAACGATGCCCTTCCACGAAGGAGAGGCCAGCGGCTACGACGAGTGCATCCCTTCCGTCTCCAGTTGCGAAATCGAAACCGGTGAGGGACCGGTGCAGATTCCCGATCATGGGGATTTCTGGCGCCTGCCGTTTGAGACGCAGCTGCAGGATCAGAACACGGTTGTTCTTGAAGCTGTCGGCTTCTCACTGCCGCTGCGATTTCGAAAGACCTTTCAGATATCCGGAGAGCGGCTGCTTCTGAGTTACCAACTGGAAAATCTGGGCAGCAAGCCTGTGCCGTATCTCTGGTCAGCCCATCCCGGCTTCGCTGTAGACCCCGGAGACCGCATCGTGCTGCCCTCTTCGGTCAAGCAGGTCAGCGTCGAATGGTCTGCGGGTAGTCGCCTGGGCTCCCAGGGCACACAGCATTCCTGGCCGCGAACTGCAACCGCCTCCGGCGACGCGACGGACCTTAGCCTGGTGGGCACGGCAGCCGAGCAGGTGGGCGACAAACTGTTCACGGGCGCGCTCTCCGAGGCGTGGTGTACGTTGCAGCGAGCGCGTCTCGGGCTCGAGATTCACACGACCTTCGATCAGCGATTTGCTCGCTACCTGGGTGTGTGGCTCAGTTATCGTGGTTGGCCGGCGGATCGAGACTCCAAGCAATTTTGTGTGGCTTTGGAACCATGCACAGCTCCGACGGATTCGTTAGCAGTCGCTCTCCGCAAGGGATGGGCGCGTACGCTGGATCCGAAACAAAGTGACGGCTGGCAGGTTGAACTGCAGGTTAGGAACATTCGTTGAACGTCGTTTTCTGTATGAGGGGGCTGGGTGACTACTAGAGCGGCAGACAATGTACGCGCCATAGGGAAAGCACATGCGGAACGCTTCAAGAGCAAGCCTGCTGTCTTTGTGGCTCCTGGGCGCGTAAACCTTATCGGCGAACATACCGATTATTCAGAAGGCTTCGTCATGCCGGCGGCCATCGAGTTCGCTACCTGGGCCGCCATCAGCCCTCGCCAGGACGATACGATTTCGGTGTATTCCAGCAACTTCGACGAAGCCGTCTCCTACGATCTGGACGAGATACCCGTCAAGGCGATTCATCACTGGAGCGACTACCCCCTGGGCGTCTTCACGGTGCTCAAGAGCGCCGGGATTGAACTGCCGGGATTTGATCTCAGCCTGCTTGGCGACGTTCCCCTGGGTGCCGGGTTGAGTTCGTCTGCTTCGGTCGAGGTGGCCACGATGCTGGCGCTGCTGAGCCTTACCGACAAGACCTACCCTCTTCCAGAGCTTGCCCGCATGTGCCAGCGGGCCGAGAACCACTACGTAGGCACCCAGAGCGGCATCATGGACCAGTTCATCTCCTGTTGCGGAGCGGCCGGACATGCCCTATTGCTCGACTGCCGCGACCTTTCGTTCCGCCTGGCCAAGATCCCGGATGGAATCAGCCTGGTCATCTGCAACACCATGGTGAAACACTCCCATGCGGGCGGCGAATACAATACCCGCCGGGCCGAGATGGAAGCTGGCGTCGATGTCCTGCGGAAGCACCGGCCGGAAATCCGGGTATTGCGGGACGCGACCATGGAAGACCTGGATCGCTGGCGTGGCGAGATGAGCGTGGACTCGTTCAAGCGATGCCGGCATGTCATTACAGAAAATGCCCGTACGGTCGCTGCCGCGGATGCGTTGGAACGGGACGACCTGCCCACAGTAGGGCGGCTGATGGCCGAGGCACACGCCAGCTATCGCGATGATTTTGAAGCCAGTTGTCCGGAAGCCGACACGATGGTCGAGCTGGCCCAGAAGCTGGAAGGCTGCATCGGTGCCCGACTTACCGGGGGTGGATTTGGCGGCTGCACGATCAATCTCGTGGAGACGGGTAAGGCGGATTCGTTCATACAGAAGATCTCAGCTGGCTACGAGTCAGCAACCCGCATCCAACCGGAGATATATCGCTCGTTGCCATCAGCAGGGGCGCATCAGGCTGACTAGAGCCACAACCTGTAGCAGCTGAGTCAGGCGCATCGCTGAGGCGGTCAATGCAGGGCCCATTTTTTGTGACAGCATGGCTTGAGAAATTTGGCGGTTGATAGAATACGCAGATTGCCCCCGGAACAAGATCAAACCTGTAGATGAGCCGATACTGAAAGAACAGGCCTCGGCGCAGGGTTGGGCTTGTAGGTCAAAGAAGAGGGCAGAGGCTTAGCAAGAACCACTTGCAGGGAGAGTTGGGGAATGGATTTGCCGGTTCAAGGAACACAGAGTTGGTCGTCAGGCGCGCTGAGCGGGCGCGGCTCCATTGCGTATTTCTCGATGGAGATTGCAGTCTCTCCCAAGATGCCGACCTATAGTGGCGGATTGGGCGTTCTAGCGGGAGATACGCTGCGTTCCGCAGCGGATCTGGGATTGCCGCTCGCAGCGGTCACGCTGGTGCATCACAAGGGCTACTTCCGCCAGCACCTGGACGCCCGCGGAGTGCAGAGCGAAGAGAATCAGCCCTGGAATCCTACCGAACTCCTGGAGACGGAGGCGCCGACTGTCACCGTCACCATTGAAGGCCGTCCCGTTCTGGTGAAGGCATGGCGGTACGACCTGGTGGGCGTAACCGGCCACATCGTGCCCATCTACTTCCTCGATACCGATCTGGAGCAGAATGACCCTCGCGATCGCACATTGACCGACCATCTCTATGGCGGCGACGGCGACTACCGGTTGTGCCAGGAGACCGTTCTGGGCATGGGCGGAGCCAGCATTTTAAAGGCGCTGGGCCGCGATCCGCAGGTGTATCACATGAACGAGGGCCACGCTTCCCTGCTGGCCCTGGCCCTGCTCGAACAGCAACTCGCAGGCCGACCGCTGGACCAGGCGAACGACAGCGATGTGGATGCTGTCCGCCAGCAGTGCGTGTTTACCACGCATACCCCAGTTCCGGCTGGCCACGACCGGTTTTCTATGGAGCAGACGCAGCGCATCCTCGGTTTCGAGCGCGCGCAGGTGCTGGAACGGCTTGGCTGCTTCCACGAGGGCCTGCTGAACATGACCTACATCGCCCTCCGCTTCTCGAGGTTTGTGAACGGCGTCGCCATGCAGCATGCCAAGGTATCGCGCTCCATGTTCCCTGACTACACCATCGATGCGATCACCAACGGTGTACACGCCGCGACTTGGACATCGCCCTCGTTCCAGTCACTCTTTGACCGGCAGCTGCCTCGGTGGAGGACCGACAACTTGACCCTGCGGTATGCGATCGACATTCCTGAAGCGGAGATCGCCCAGGCACATGCAGCGTCGAAGAAGGCCCTGCTGGATGTCGTATCCGAACGCACTGGCGTCAGCCTTAACCCGGACGTCTTCACCATCGGTTTCGCGCGTCGAGTCGCTACCTACAAGCGCGCCGACCTGCTCTTCACCGATCCAGAACGGCTGGTCAAGATGGCGGATGAGTTCGGCGGGCTACAGATCCTGTATGCGGGCAAAGCGCATCCTCATGACGACCCGGGCAAGGCCCTCATTCGCCGAGTATTTGAAGTGGCGCAGCGGCTCAACTCCGACAAGCTGCACATTCTCTACATGGAAAATTACGAGTGGATGCTGGGGGCGTTACTCACCGGTGGCGTCGATCTGTGGCTCAATACGCCGAAGCGACCCTACGAAGCGTCGGGTACCAGCGGCATGAAGGCTGCATTGAATGGAGTGCCGAGCCTCAGCATCCTGGATGGCTGGTGGATCGAAGGCTGCATCGAGAGCGTGACGGGTTGGCCCATCGATGACCGCGAAGATGTGGAGGGCGAAGCCGACTCTCTCTATGGGCATCTCGAGAAGAGTATCTTGCCGCTCTATTATCAAGAGCCGCTGCAATGGCAGAAGATTATGCGCTCGTCCATCGCACTGAACGGCTCGTTCTTCAATACCCAGCGAATGATCGAGCAGTACACGCTGAACGCCTACTTCCCTGAGAAGCAGGTGAGCACAGTCGCTAACGAACTGGAACCTGCTTTCGCCAAGTGACCCTCGGCCGGGCATCAGAACACGACAGAAACGCCAGCGTTCTTACTTCGCTGGCGTTTTTCTTTTGTTTCGAAGAAAGCTGCTTACACACTCACGTCGGGAGCGTGGATGAGCCGGTCATTCCGGTGCCGCCAGTTCCGTACGCGGAGCTGGATCTTGTCGAAGAAGAGATAGACGACAGGCGTAGTGAAGAGGGTGAGCATCTGTGACACGATCAGGCCCCCTACGATGGTGATGCCAAGCGGTCGGCGCAGTTCTGAGCCAGTGCCGGTTCCCAACGCGAGCGGCAGGCCACCGAGCAAGGCTGCCATGGTGGTCATCATAATGGGTCGAAAACGCAGCAAGCAGGCTTGGTAAATCGCCTCTTCGGGTGACTTGTTTTCGTTCCGCTCCGCGTTCAAAGCGAAGTCAATCATCATGATGGCGTTCTTCTTCACGATGCCGATGAGCAGGATGATTCCGATCATGGCGATCACGCTGAGGTCGGTGTGAGTGATGAGCAACGCCAGGATCGCGCCCACGCCAGCGGACGGCAAGGTGGAGAGAATCGTCAGCGGATGGATCAGGCTTTCGTAGAGCATTCCCAGCACGATGTAGACCGACGCGATCGCCGTCGCAATCAGCACCGGTTCGCTGGCGAGAGAGGTCTGGAAGGCCTGAGCGGTGCCCTGAAAGCTGGGATGAACGGTGCTGGGCATGCCGATCTCCGCCTCAGCCTGTTCGAGCGCGGTAACCGCCTGACCGAGGGAGACGCCGGGCGCGAGGTTAAACGTGAGCGTGACGGCGGGAAACTGAGCCTGGTGATTCACTGCGAGGGCCGTGCGGTTCGGCTGATAGTACGTGACCGCAGTCAGCGGCACCTCGGCACCCGTGGTGGATTTGACGTAGATGTTGCTGAGTGCGTCAGGATCTCGCTGGAACTGCGGAGCGACCTCCATCACGACATGATACTGGTTCAGTGACGTATACATGGTCGAGACCTGTCGCTGACCGAAGGCGTCGTACAAGGTCGCGTCGATCGAGGCTGGAGTTACTCCCAGCCGCGCGGCGGTATCGCGATCGATGACGAGCGCAGCCTCGAGACCCTGATCCTGCTGATCGGTCGATGCGTCGCGCAGTTCGGGCATGGTGCGCATTTTGGCCAGCAGTCTGGGAGACCACTGGTTAAGCTCGTTCAGATTCTCGTCGGACAGGGTGTACTGATACTGCGCGTCCGACATTCGGCCGCCGACTGAAATATCCTGCGCGGATTGCAAGAATAGCGTTGCGCCCGGGATCTTTGCCAGCTTGGGCCGAAGTCGGTTAATGATCTGATCGGAACTTGCCTTGCGTTCGCTGAGCGGCTTCAGCGTGACGAACATACGCCCGACGTTGGTCGTGGCGCCGCCGCCGCTGCCGCCGGCAAAGGCCATCACGTAGGCCACGCCCGGATCCTGCTGCACGATGCCCGCGAACTCGGCCTGCTTCTGCTTCATTGCATCGAAGGAGATGTCTTGCGACGCGCGCGTGGCGCCGCCCATTCTGCCCGTGTCCTGCTGCGGGAAGAAGCCCTTTGGCACCAGCATGAACAGGTAAATATTCAGAAAGAAGGTGCCGACCGCGATTCCGAGTACCAGAAATTCGTGCCGGATCACCCACCGCAGTCCGCGGTCATAGCCACCGAGGAGCCAGGCGAAGAAACGCTCGCCCAACATATAGGCGTTCCCGTGTTGCTGATCGTGCTGCGATCGCAGAAACTTCGCGCACATCATCGGTGTGGTGGTCAGCGAAATGAGCAGCGACATCGCAATGGCCACGCTCAGCGTCACTGCAAATTCGCGGAAGAGCCGACCGACGATGCCGCCCATCAGCAAAATCGGAATGAAGACCGCGATCAACGATGTGCTCATTGAGAGCACAGTAAACCCAATCTCGCGCGAACCCCGCATCGCCGCGTCGAACGGAGTGTATCCCTGTTCGAGATATCGCGTGATGTTTTCAATCACGACGATGGCGTCGTCAACGACAAACCCGGTCGAGATGGTCAGCGCCATCAGCGAAAGGTTGTCGAGAGTGTAGCCCAACAAATACATGACACCGAAGGTGCCCACCAGCGAGAGCGGAACAGCGACGCTGGGGATGATCGTGGCCCATGCATTCCGCAGGAAAAGGAAGACCACCATGACGACGAGCAGTATCGAGATGATCAAGGTGATCTCTACGTCGCGCACTGCAGCCCGGATGGTCACCGTACGATCCAGCACGACGCTCATCTTGATCATCGGAGAGATCGAGGCCTGCAGCTGCGGCATGGCCGCGGTGACCCGGTCGACGGCATCGATGACGTTGGCGCCCGGCACTTTGAACACAATGAGCAGAACAGCGGGAACGCCGTTCGCCAGTCCTGCGGTGTGAATATCTGAGACCGAGTCGGTCACCTGCGCTACGTCGCTCAGTCGAACTGGCGCGCCATTTGTATATGACACAATCAGCGGTGCATATTGATTGGCGTGCATCAGCTGATCGTTGTCTGTGATGGCGGAGGTTCTCTGGCCGTTCTTGAATGAGCCCTTGGCCAGATTCATATTTACGGAACTTATCGCCGTGCGAAGAGCCTCCAGGCCGATGTTGTAGGCGCTCAACTGCATGGGATTGGCTTCCACCCGAACCGCAGGCTGCGCACTGCCGCCAACAAACACCTGCCCGATGCCCTGGATCTGCGAGATCTTCTGCGCGAGGATCGAATCGCCGGCATCATAGAGCTGCCCTTGCGACAAGGTATCGGAGGTGAGCGCCAGGATCATGATTGGCGCGTCTGCTGGATTTACTTTGCGATACGTAGGATTCTGCGGCAGGTTCGCCGGCAGTTGACTGCGCGCAGCGTTGATCGCGGCCTGCACATCGCGAGCCGCGGCGTTGATGTCTCGATTGAGATCGAACTGGAGAATGACGGATGTGCCGCCCAGAGAACTCGACGAGGTCATCTGCGTGATGCCCGCAATGCGCCCGAACTGGCGCTCCAGCGGAGTCGCCACCGAAGACGCCATCGTCTCGGGGCTGGCGCCGGGTACGCCCGCGCCAACGAATACTGTTGGGAATTCCACCTCCGGCAGAGATGCCACTGGCAACAGCGTGTACGCCACCGCTCCGGCCAACAGCAACGCGAGGCTCAACAACGACGTGGCTACCGGCCTGCGAATAAACGTGGCGGAGAGATGCATGGTCGCCTAATCCGCCGAGACCGCAACTTCATGTTGTGCTCGCCGCGCCCGGGAGGGCGAGAGCCGCTGCGCGAGTTTGTCGAAGTAAAGATAGATGACCGGCGTGGTGTAGAGCGTGAGCACCTGGGAGACGATGAGGCCGCCCACAATCGTGATGCCGAGAGGCCGGCGCAACTCGGAGCCAGCGCCCGAGCCGAGCGCCAGCGGAAGACCGCCCAGCAATGCAGCCATGGTAGTCATCATGATCGGACGGAATCGCAGGAGGCAGGCCTGGTAGATGGACTCCTCCGCCGACTTGCCCTGGTTTCTCTCCGCGTCGAGCGCGAAGTCGATCATCATGATGGCATTCTTCTTCACAATGCCGATCAGCAAAATGATACCGATGATCGCAATGACGCTGAGGTCTGTCTTGAACACAATCAGCGCGAGAATAGCGCCGACGCCCGCTGAGGGCAAGGTGGACAGAATGGTGATGGGATGGATGTAGCTCTCGTACAGCACGCCCAGAACAATGTAAACCGTGATGAGGGCGGCCAGGATCAGGATGGGTTCGTTCGATAGGGAGGACTGAAAGGCCGCGGCCGTTCCCTGAAACTCGGCGTTGATGCTGAGTGGCATGCCGATCTGGCCTTCCACTCTCTTGATCGCCTTCACTGCCTCACCGAGAGAGCCGCCCGGTGCGACGTTGAAGGAGATCGTAGTTGAGGGGAACTGCCCGAGATGGTTAATTGCCAGCGGCGTGGTCGTCTGACGCACGTGAGTGAAAGCGGTAATCGGTACCTGCGTGCCGGTGGACGACGCGACATAGAGGCTCGAGAGATCATCCGGCGTTCTCTGAAAATTAGGGGCGACCTCGAGCACAACATGGTACTGATTCAGTTGCGTAAACATCGTCGAGACCTGGCGTTGGCCGAAGGCGTCGTACAGCGTGTTGTCGATGGCCTGGAGCGTGACACCGAGGCGCGAAGCGGTATCGCGGTCAATCACGATCTCTGTCTCGAGTCCCGTGGATTGCAGATCGCTCGCGACCTCTCGCAGCTCCGGCTGCCCGCTCAACTGCTCGACAAGCTTGGGCGTGAATTCGGCAAGCTCGGCCGCATTCGCATCTTCGAGTGTGTACTGGTACTGGGTGCGGCTTACTACGTCCGACACCGTCAGATCCTGCAGCGGCTGCAGGTAAAGCGTGATGCCTTCCACCTTGGCAAGCTCGGGCTGCAACTGCTGGATTACCTCGCTGGCAGAGGCTTTCCGCTGATCGCGAGGTTTGAGGTTGATTTGAATTCGCCCGCTGTTCAGCGTGGTATTCACGCCGTCTACGCCGATGAAGGACGAGAGACTTTCGACATTGGGATTCTTCAGAATGGCTTCGGACATCCGCTGCTGACGCTGCGCCATCGAGGTGAACGACACCGTCTGCGGCGCCTCCGAGATACCTAGCAGCACTCCGGTATCTTCAACCGGAAAGAAGCCCTTGGGCACGATGACATAGAGCAGCAGGGTGAGGACCAGCGTCCCGATCGTAACCAGCAGGGTGACGAATCTGTACCGCAGAACAACCTGCAGTGTGCGGCCGTATGCCGCGATCACCCTCTCAAACAAACGCTCCGACGCGAGATACAGGCGGCCCTGCTTATCGGCTGGCTTGTGGCGCAGAATCTTCGCGCACATCATCGGCGTCAGCGTGAGCGACACGACAGCAGAGACCAGGATGGTCACTGCCAGGGTGATGGCAAATTCGCGGAAGAGCCTGCCGACCACGTCGCCCATGAAGAGCAGCGGGATCAGCACCGCGATGAGCGAGACCGTCAACGAGAGAATGGTGAAGCCGATCTGCTCGGAACCTCGCAATGCCGCTTCGAGCGGCGAATCACCTTCCTCAAGATAGCGGGAGATGTTCTCGATCATCACGATGGCGTCATCGACGACGAAGCCGGTCGAGATGGTCAACGCCATAAGCGTGAGGTTGTTCAAGCTGTAGCCCAGCAGGTACATCACGCCAAACGTGCCGATGAGCGAGAGCGGCACAGCCACACTGGGAATAATGGTCGCTGCCAGATTGCGAAGGAAGAGGAAGATGACCATCACCACCAGCCCGATGGTGAGCATCAGCGAGAACTTCACATCGGCGACTGAGGCGCGAATGGTGGTGGTGCGGTCGGTCAGTGTGACCACGTCGATCGACGCCGGAAGACTGGCCTTGAGGGTCGGCATCAGCTTCTCAATGCGATCGACGACGCCGATGATGTTGGCGCCGGGCTGACGCTGGATGTTCACGATAACGGACGGCGTCGTGTTCATCCACGCTGCCTGCATCACGTTCTCAGCGCCGTCGATGACCTGGGCAACATCGGAGATGCGAACCGGCGCGCCGTTCTTATAGGCGATCACCACGGGCTCATAAGAACTGCTGGTCAGCAATTGATCGTTGGCGCCGATGGTGTAAGTCTGCCGCGGGCCGTTCAGGGTTCCCTTCGCCTGATCCACGTTGCTGGTTGCAAGCTGGTTGCGAAGGTCCTCGAGACTCAGGCCATAGGAGGCCAGCTGCGCTGGATTGGCCTGAATGCGCACCGCCGGTTTCTGACCGCCGGCGATCTGCACCAGGCCCACTCCGGTGACCTGCGAGATCTTTTGCGCCAAGTTGGAGTCTGCGAGGTCCTCGATCTGCTGCAGCGGGAGAATCTTGGACGAGAGCGCCAGCGTAAGAATGGGCTGGTCTGCCGGATTCACCTTGCTGTAGACCGGAGGATTTGGCAGGCCCGCAGGCAGGAAGCTCGAGGCCGCATTGATCGCCGCCTGCACCTCTTGTTCCGCGACGTCAATGTCTTCATCCAGATTGAACTGCAGGGTGATGACCGATCCGCCCTGCGAACTGGTGGAGGTCATCTGGTTCAGCCCGGGCATCTGCCCAAACTGACGCTCCAGCGGAGCCGTCACTGACGAAGCCATCACGTCGGGGCTGCCGCCGGGATAAAACGTCATCACCTGGATGATGGGGTAGTCCACCTCTGGCAGCGCGGAGACGGGCAGCTGCCGGTAGGCAACAAAGCCGGCCAGCAGGATCGCCGCCATGAGCAGCGAGGTGGCAACCGGTCTCAAGATGAATGGCCGGGAAGGGTTCACTGTCCCATCGTTCCGTTGTTGTTATTTTGCTGACGCGGACGATTTGGCGTTGCCAGCCGCGGCTCAACCATCATGCCATTCCGAAGCTTGTCGGCGCCGTCTGTCACCACCATCTGACCCGCGCTGAGCCCGGTGTCCACAATGGTGGTGGTGCCCTCGACCAGGTCTACCTTGATCGACTGCATGGCAACTTTCTTATCTGCATCGTTGACCAGCCAGACGAAGTCGCCTTCAGTGCCATGCTGCACGGCAGCGGCGGGAATCGTAATCGCCGATGGCCTTTGTTCCAGCACCAGGTGTACGTTCACAAACTGGTTGGGGAAAAGCAGCTCGTCCTTGTTGGGGAAGACGGCCTTCAGCTTACCGGTGCCGGTGGTGGGGTCGATCTGGTTGTCAGCGGTGAGCAGTTCCCCGCTGGCGATGTGTTGCGTATCAGAGCGATCGTAGGCATCTGCGTGAAGCTGCTTGTCCGCCTGCAGCTTGGTGAGCACCTTGTGCAGCTCGTCTTCAGGCAACGTGAAATTCACGGAGATCGGCTGAAATTGGTTGATCACGATTAGATTCGTGGTGTTCGCCGTGATGACGTTGCCAGGATCCACCAGCCGCAGACCAACTCGTCCTGAAATGGGCGAGGTAATGTGGCAATACGTCACGTTTAGCTGGGCAGCCTCGATGTTGGCCTGGTCTGATTTAATCGCGCCCTCGAATTGGCCGAGGTTCGATGCGTAAGTGTCGAGCTGTTCCCTGGAGACCACGCCCTCGCCGAACAGAGCCTTGTAACGGTTGTATTCGGCCTGATTGTTATTCAGCTGAGCCTGGTCTCGTGCGAGTTGGCCCCGCGCTTGGTCGACGATCGCCTGGTAAGGCCGCGGATCGATGGTCATCAACTCAGCGCCGGCCTTGACCTCCTGCCCCTCTTTGAAGTTGACCCGCATCAACTCGCCCGTAACTCGCGCCTTCAAAGTCACCGTGTAATACGGCGTGACCGAACCCAAACCGGTTATGAAGATGGGCATCGTTCGCTGCTGCACCTTGGCTACCTGCACGGGGATTGCGCGGTTGGCCGAGGCCGCCTGCTTAGTCGCTGCGGCTGCATCCGCTTTCTGTCGGGCGGTCGATATACGCCACACGAAAAAGGCTATCAAAGCCGCGACCAGGAGCAGGACCACGTTTCTGACTACATGACTTTTTTTAGGCTCTAAGCGAGGCAGAGGCGCATTTGGCGAAGGCGTGACCGGCGGACTGATTTGAGTAGATGACATGTGTTTTTCGTCGCTGACTTCTGTGATGCGAGACTGCAAAGTGTTTGTTCAAGTGGAAGTAGCCGGGCCCTTCCCTTATTCCGACGAGTCAGGCGGGGGAAAGGTTTCTTAGAGGCCGCGCCTTCGTCACCGGGAACCGGCGCCGAGTCCACACTCACCAGCTCCGGGGATGCATCCACATTCGACTGTCGGTAAGGGTTGGATGAGAGTTCCCAGTCCGATCATTGTAAATATTTTCTTCCGGGACCGCCGCAGCGATCGAAATCCCGGCCGAACGAACACCTGAGCGCGCTTTTGCGCCCAGTTACACCGACATCCTCCCGTGTGGGGTGGACACTTCTCCCGGTGGTGTTTGAGTTCACTGAATCGCACCGCAGCGAATGTTCATCTACCTACTGGGAGATCGTGCTGTCGAGTTTGGCAGGTCTCTTTCCCGAGAGTCTTTTAATCAAGCCATTTCGTCTAATAGATACCTAGCCAGTAGGTTTGCTGCTTTCCTCACGAACTTATAATGCTGACTGAGGGCTGATGCCTTCAAAGCCTTTCGGGCGTACGCCCTGACCTCACACGTAGTTTGAGGGTTGGAACTCAGCAAGCTCTGGCGTTTCGATTCTCTGGAAGAGTCACTCCACCCAAGCCGCTCGCTAATCGGGCGGCGCTTCCATCTGTCACTGCCGTGATGGCCGGGAGCCATTTGCAGTAGGAGAAAAGTAACTCATGTGGATTGTCCGCCTTGCGCTTCGACGGCCGTATACCTTTGTCGTCTTCGCGCTGCTTCTCTTGATCCTCGGCCCGTTCTCCATCTTGACGACCCCCACGGATATCTTCCCGAATATCAATATCCCCGTTGTAACCATGATCTGGAACTACAGCGGCCTCTCTCCCCAACAGATGTCCAGCCGGATCGTCTCGCTGAGTGAACGGTCACTCACTACGACGGTGAACGATATCGATCACATTGAGTCACAATCACTGACCGGCATCGGCCTGATCAAGATCTACTTTCAACCCAAGGTGAACGTGGCCAGCGCGGTCGCCCAGGTAACAGCGGTTGCGCAAACCCAGCTCCGCCAGTTACCGCAGGGTACGACGCCACCGCTGGTCATCCAATACAGCGCATCCAGTGTTCCCATCCTGCAACTGGGTCTCTCCGGCGAGGGACTGTCAGAGCAGCAATTGAATGACTTCGGTCTGAACAATATTCGGACCGCGTTGGCCACCGTAGAAGGAGCCTCGATCCCCTATCCCTATGGCGGCAAGCAGCGCCAGGTGCAGGTGGATCTCAACCTGCAGGCACTCCAATCCAAAGGCCTGTCGCCGGCGGATGTGGTGAATGCCATTTCGGTCCAGAACCTCATCCTTCCTTCCGGCACAGCCAAGGTCGGCCGCTTCGAGTACACGCTCGAAACCAATAGCGCGCCCACGACCATTCAGGGCCTGAACGATCTGCCAATCCGCACCGTGAACGGCGCGACTGTCTACATTCACGATGTGGCCCACGTACGAGACGGCTTTCCGCCACAAACGAACATCGTCCGGGTCGACGGTCAGCGCGCTTCCCTGCTCACAATTCAGAAGACCGGTAACTCCTCTACCCTCGACATCATCAAGAGCATCCGCGAAAAGCTGCCGGTCATCAGCAGCCAACTTCCTTCGCAGCTGAAGATCACTCCACTCTCCGATCAGTCGCTATTTGTGAGGTCCGCGATCAGCGGTGTGGTTCGCGAAGGCATCATCGCTGCCTGCCTCACTGGCATCATGATTCTCGTCTTCCTGGGTAGCTGGCGCAGTACCTTGATCATCGCAGTCTCGATTCCGCTCTCGATCTTGTGCTCGATCATTCTGCTGAGCGCGCTGGGCGAGACAATCAATATCATGACGCTCGGAGGTCTGGCCCTGGCGGTCGGCATCCTGGTTGACGATGCGACCGTTGAGATTGAAAACATCAACCGCAATCTTGAAGAGGGCAAGGAGATCGAGCAGGCCATTCTCGATGGCGCCTCTCAGATTGCGATTCCAGCGTTTGTCTCAACCATATCCATCTGCATCGTCTTTGTGCCGATGTTCTTCCTCACCGGCGTCGCGAGATACCTGTTTGTTCCTCTGGCAGAGGCGGTGGTCTTCGCCATGCTCGCCTCTTACCTGCTTTCGCGTACGGTTGTGCCGACCATGGCCAAGTATCTGTTGCAGGAGCATGACGAGGAAGCTGTCGATAAGAAGCAGCAGAGCCGCAATCCCCTGGTTCGCTTTCAACTGGCATTTGAGCGCAACTTCGAACGCCTCCGCGTAGGCTATCGTTCGCTGCTCGACGTGTGTATCAACAACGCGACCGCTTTCCTGATTCTGTTTTTCGTCTTCACCCTCGGATCGTCTGCCCTGCTGTATCCATGGCTAGGCCAGGACTTCTTCCCTTCCGTAGACAGCGGCCAGTTCAAGCTGCACATCCGCGCGCGCACCGGCACGCGCATTGAAGAAACGGCGAGGCTGTGCGATCAGATTGATGAGGCAATTCGCCAAGAAATACCGAAGAAAGAGCTTGGCAGCATCATCGACAACATCGGCGTGCCGTATAGCGGGTTGAATCTTTCTTACAGTAACTCCGCACCGGTCGGGCCAGCGGATGCCGACATCCTCGTGGCGTTGGGCAAGAAGCACAGACCTTCGGAAGAGTACGTTCAGGACTTACGCGGCAAGCTTGCGCTTGAGTTTCCCGGAGTGACCGTCTATAGCCTGCCGGTCGATATCGTCACCCAGATCTTGAACTTCGGACTGCCCAGCCCTTTGGACGTACAGATCATCGGACCCAACCTTGCCGGCAACCGCGAGTTTGCCGAGAAGCTGATGAACGATATCAAGTACGTTCCCGGGACCGCCGACATTCGCATTCAGCAGCCGTTCGACGATCCGCGGTTCACGGTCGACGTGGATCGCACTAAGGCACAGCAGATCGGCTTGACCCAGCGGGACGTGGCGCAGAGCTTGCTCGTGGCAACCAGCGGCAGTTTTCAGACCTCACCCACTTACTGGCTGAACCCTCAGAATGGCGTAAGTTACAGCATCGCCGCGCAGGCGCCGCAGTATGAACTCGACTCCCTGCAGGCGTTGAACAGCATCCCAGTTACTCCAGCCAGCGGCTCGGGTAACAGCGGATCCAGCAGCACAGATTCAAGCAGCGGCAGCAGCATGCAGGGTAGCGTGATGCCCGCGTCAATCTTTGCGAATCGCGGCCGGCCAGTGCAGATCCTCGGCAACCTGGCGGAGATCACGCGCGGCTCCGAGGTCGGAACCGTGAGCCACTACGACATTCAGCCGGTGATCGATATCTACGGCAATGTCGAGAACACCGACTTGGCCAGCGTCGATAAGAAGATCGAAAGGGTTATCGATCAGCACCGGAAGGAGCTGCCACACGGCTCGCAACTTGTGGTGCGGGGACAAGTCCAGACCATGCGGTCCTCGTTCATCGGACTTACCGCAGGGCTGGCCTTCTCCATCCTTCTCGTGTACCTGCTGATCGTGGTGAACTTTCAGTCTTGGCTTGACCCGTTCATCATCATCTCGGCGTTGCCGGCTGCCCTGTGCGGCATTGTGTGGTTTCTCTTCATCACCCATACCCACATCAGCGTACCGGCGCTCACCGGTTCGATCATGTGCATGGGTGTGGCGACGGCGAATTCAATCCTGGTGGTCAGCTTCGCACGAGAGCAACTGGAATCGAACGTCGGCGATGCTCCGGCTGCGGCTCTGGACGCTGGGTTCACGCGTTTCCGGCCCGTGTTGATGACAGCGCTGGCCATGATCATCGGCATGGTGCCGATGGCGTTAGGCCTGGGAGACGGCGGCGAGCAGAATGCCCCACTCGGACGCGCTGTGATCGGTGGCCTGATTTTTGCAACCGCCTCGACTCTGTTTTTTGTACCGACTTTTTTCAGTGTGCTGCACGGGCGACTGGAGCGGAAGCGCCGCCAGAGAGCCGCACGTCAGCAACACAACTAGTTACATGCAATCCTGGAGAATTGGCATAGATGAGTAATGCAGAACAAAACAACGCAGCGCAGGATCCGCAGCCTCGGGCAGATCATTCCGACGCGAAGGAAGGGACCTCTGCAACGCCGTCGATCTCGCGCCGCCGAGTGGTGATGGTGGTCCTGGTGCTGCTCGTAGTTGCGGTGATTATCGCCATTGCGGGCATCGTGCCGCGCGTCAGGGCTCGAAGCAAACTGGCGGCACAGACCGAAGCCCTGGCCGCGCCCGTCGTAATAGCGGCGCAGACTCGTGCGGGCGAACCTACTGAAGAAGTCATCCTGCCGAGCAATGTGCAGGCGTTCACGGATTCGCCGATCTACGCTCGCACCAATGGATACCTGAAGAAGTGGTACTTCGACATCGGTGCTCACGTGAAGAAAGGTCAGTTGCTGGCCGACATCGAATCTCCTGAGATTGATCAGCAACTGGCGCAGGTTAAGGCTGATCTCGCTACTGCTACCACGAATGCTGAGAACGCAGCGACGACCTCGAAGCGCTACCAGGACCTGCTGAAGCAGGACGCCGTCTCCAAGCAGGAGACCGAAAACTTCGCCACCCAGGCGCTGGCGGGCAATACCGCCGTCAGATCCGCGCAAGCCAATGTGCAACGCGTGCAGCAACTGGTCGACTTCGAGAAGGTCTACGCGCCATTTGATGGCGTAGTGACGGCGCGCAACGTTGATACCGGCCAGCTCATTAGTGCTGGTGGCGGTAACGAATTGTTCCACATGGCTGCGCTCGACCGACTTCGCGTCTACATCAACGTGCCGCAGATCTATTCGCGCGCCGCTGTGCGTGGGCTGACCGCGGACATCACCTTCGACCAGTTCCCCGGCCGCAAGTTCCAGGGCAAGCTGGTCCGCACCTCAGATCAGATCGATCCTTCCTCGCGCACCTTGCTGGTAGAAGTCGACATCGACAACCGCAAAGGCGAACTGCTGCCGGGCGCGTACGCTGAAGTTCACCTGAAGCTGAACTCCCGGGGCCAGTCCTACATGATTCCGGTCTCCGCGCTTATGTTCCGGTCAGAGGGGCTGCGGGTCGGCACGGTCGTGAATGGCAACCAGGCTAAGCTGGTGCCGGTTGTGCTGGGCCACGATGACGGCAGGATGGTGCAGGTCATCAGCGGGCTGGATGCACAGTCGGAAGTGATTCAGGATCCACCCGATTCCTTGATCGACGGGGAGAAGGTTCAGGTCACGCGCCCCGAACCAGCAAGCCCGGGCGGAAGCCCTCAACCCAGTGGAACGCAAGGCGGCGGCCAGAGTGGCCGTCAGAGTGGCGGCCAGGGTGCAAGCCAGAGCGGCGCAGGCGGCAGCGGACAGACGTCCGGGGCGCAAAACGACTCTCAAAACGAGTCGTCAGATCGCGATGGCCGGGCTGGAAGCAACGGAGGCGCGGGAGCGAAGCATTCCGGCGGTGCGGCCGCTGCTGAGGAGCATGGGAGCAGCCGCGCGGGAGGGCCGCAGCAGTGACTCGCTTGCTGATTCGACACAGTGGTCGGCACATAAGCCTTTTCAGTATGACCACGGCATGCCTGTTGTTGTCGGGCTGCATGGTGGGGCCGAATTACAAGCGTCCTGCCGCGCCTGCGCCTCCCAGTTTCAAGGAGAACGAGGGCACCCCGGTCAGCGCTGCTCCACCCCCCCTCCCCGGTGGCCAGTGGAAGCCGGCGCAACCCAGCGACACGGCACTCCGTGGCAAGTGGTGGGAGATCTACAACGACCCGCAGTTGAATGCTTTGGAAGAGAAGGTCGCGGTCTCCAACCAGACCCTGAAGGCTGCCACGCAGCAGTATGTCCAGGCACGTGCTGCTATACAGCAGTATCGTGCGAACCTGTTCCCAACTCTGGGTCTCGGCACGTCCGTGGCACACCAAAGCCTGTCGGGCAATCGGCCCGCCTCAACGGCTCTCTCCCGCAGTCAGTACAACGACTTCGCGTTGACCGGGCAAGCCGCCTGGGAGCCTGACTTCTGGGGACAAATTCGGAGAACGGTGGAGGCTGCCCGGTCGACAGCGCAAGCCTCGGCCGCCGACGTGGCTGGAGTGGAACTAAGCCTTCGCTCGGAGCTTGCGCTGGACTACTTCCAACTGCGCGGACTCGACACCCAGAAGCAGCTGCTCGACGCCACGGCCATCAGCTTCCAGCGCTATTACGACCTCACCGTGACCCGGTTCAAGGGAGGCGTGTCCACGCAGGCAGACGTTGAACTTGCGAACACGCAGTTGCAGACCACGCGAGCGCAGGCGATCGATGTCACCGTCGCGCGCGCTCAGTATGAACATGCGATTGCAACACTCACCGGCGAACCGGCCTCCAGTTTCAGTTTGCAGGTCGCGCCTTTGAATCTGGCAATCCCACAGATTCCGGTGGGCATGCCTTCGGAGTTGCTGGAACGCAGACCTGACATCGCTGCGTATGAGCGACGCATTCAGGCCGCGAACGCGCAGATCGGCGTGGCTCGCGCTGCGTATTTCCCTAATGTGAACCTGGCCGCCAGTGGCGGCGTCGAGAGCCTCGCGTTCACTACCCTCATCCAAGGCCCAAGTGCGCTCTGGTCGGTAGGAGGCAATGCGGCTGAAACCGTGTTCGACGCAGGCCGCAGGCGCGCTGTCACGCGCGAAGCGCAAGCAGCGTACGAGGGCTCAGTTGCGAACTATCGCGAAAGCGTACTGAATGCGTTCCAGGAAGTCGAGGATAACCTCTCCGCGCTGCGCATCCTGCAGGCCGAGGCGGTGAGCGAACAAGGCGCGGTAGAGGCGGCGCAGCGGTCGCTCACTGTGGCAACCAATCGCTACAAGGACGGCGTGACTGCGTATCTTGAAGTGCTCACGGCGCAGACTGCCCTGCTCACCAACCAGCGCACCGCCGCTGAGATCGCGACCCGGCAGTTTGCTGCGAATGTGCAGTTGATACGGGCCCTCGGCGGCGGATGGGATACGAGCCAACTGCCGAAGCTGTAACCGAAAGGGCGCCCGATGAGGGCGCCTTTTCTCTGGTTACCCTTACTGCAGCGAAGCCGTAGTGAAGGTCTGCAGCGCACGCCCGCCCGAGATGCGGTAGATCGCAAATTGACGATCGGTCTTGGCGCGCAGTTCAAAAATCAATTCGCCGTGATTGTCTCCGTTGGTATCGACCGCATCGACGAGTCTCATCCGCGGCTTCACATCCAGATGATCCGCGTCGGTGACAGATTGCAGCAGCACGTGAGGCACGCCATAGAAGTCCGGCTGCGCGATCAGGGTGACATACCGCTCGTTGGCTCCTTCGCCGGTCTTGGCGCTGAAGACCAGCGTCGCACCGCCGCTGAACGACAGTTCGTAGGTGGCCATCTTCTCGTCGGACAACTCCGGCAGCTCAGGCTGCTTGGCTTTGTTGGCAGCGGCGGCGCGCCGGGCCGCCGCGGTTCGCGGCGTGGCCTTTGGCTTCGCTGCGGGGCGAGCCCCGGGTACCGGTTGGGTCAGGGGTGTCCATCCACCTTGCGCAAGCGCCTTTTTCGCCAGCGCTTCGAGAGCGGTCTTGGCCTTAGCCATATCTTCAGGATTGGCCCACGAATAGGTGAACGGATGAGGTTCCAGCTTTGCCGAGTCCGAGACAGCCGCCATCTGCTGCAGTTCCGGCGGAGTCCCTGTCAGCTTCGTTTGCTCCACCTCGGCCACTTCGCCCTCCGGCACGCCTCGCCTCAGCTTCGGCCGGTTGGGATCGGACGTAGCCGTGGCCGTTACCGGAGCAGAGGTCCCAGTGCTATCCACAGGTGTCGGATTGGTCGTGTGCTTGTGAAGCGTGGGCCGATCGGGATCTACCTCCGTCGGTTTCGCTTCAGGTTTCGATTGCGGCGTACCTGCGTTGCTGGTTTGCGGGTCATCACTCGACTGCCGCCGATGCAGCGTAGGCTTGCTGGGATCGGCATTGGCCTGTTCGTCGGAGGAATCCGTTTTCTTGGCTGAACCTGGGTCCGCGGAATCGCTCTTTCCGCCGGCATCTGCTTTCTTCAAGCTCGGACGATCCGGATCGTTGTCTTTGACCACCATGGGCGGCACTTGCGATTTCGCCAGCTTGTGCTGCTTGACCGGCACGAGCGGCTTCCAGACACCATATCCGTACCAGGACCCCTGCTGATTCTGCGCACTGAAGACGTCGAACAATCCTTTGGGCGTACCCGCCTGCTCCAGCTCGTACTCGGTGCCGCTGGTGACCGACAAGGGAGCGGGTTGGGCCAGGTACAGCCCGCCGTCCTGATAGCGCTCTCCGTCGTAAATGGCGATCGGAATGATTCTGCTGGCGCTCGGCTTGCCCGGTTCTCCGGTCCACTCCAGCACAGCTACAGAGCGCAGCTTCTGCACGGGCTTGTCTTTGTCTTTGACGGGGTGCCCGGGGTATTGCGCATATAGACCGGTCGACAGGATGAGCGGCAATGCCCACAGGCCGAAGATTCGCAGCCGCTTTTCGATACGATCATTTCTCGCGATGAATGCCATACGTCTCATGAATGCGAAAGAGTTCCTTCCAGATACACTGGATGCGCGCCGTGACGGAACGCGGCGCCCGTTACAACTCACTTTCTCACGCTGAAGGAATTCTCATGCAAGTGAATGATCAGGTAGCTGACTTTACCCTTCAAGATGAACAGGAGCGGACTGTCCATCTCTCAGATTACGCAGGCAAGCCGGTCGTCCTGTTCTTCTATCCCAAGGCCGACACCCCGGGCTGCACCATCGAGGCCTGCGGGTTCCGAGACAGCTTCAAAAAAATTCGGGCCGCGGGAGCAGCCGTTCTCGGCATCTCGCGCGACACGCCCAAGGCACAGAAGAAGTTCAAGGAGAAATACGACCTGCCCTATAAGCTCCTTGCTGATGTAGACGAAGCAGTCTGCAAACAGTTTGACGTGCTGAAGGAAAAGAACATGTATGGGAAGAAAGTGTGGGGAATCGAGCGCACCACCTTCCTCATTGGGCCGGGTCGTACGCTGCTGAAGATCTTCCCCAAGGTGAAGCCGGAAGGCCATGCCGAAGAAGTCTTAGCCATCCTGAAGGAACATCAGCCCGCATGAGACTGTCTACTCCGTGCAGGCACTGACTCGCAAAGATGGCAGGAAAGCTCGTACGCCGCGATTTCTATCTCGATGACGCGCCCGATGTGGCACGACGAATCCTCGGAAAGCTGCTTTATCGGAAGCTTGGCTCGACCACGCTGATCGGGCGAATTGTTGAGGTCGAGGCCTACATCGGGAGCGCGGATGAGGCGGCGCACACCTTCTCAGGCCCGACGGCTCGGAACCAGGTGCTCTTCGGGCCGCCCGGACACGCCTATGTCTACTTCATCTACGGCATGTACTACTGCTTGAATATCTCCTGCGAACCCGTAGGACAGGCGGGCTGCGTGCTGATCCGGGCTCTCGAGCCGGTATCCGGACTGGAGGAGATGGCGCGCCTCCGCAAGCTGTCGCCCGATGCCAACCCGTGGAAGTTGACATCGGGTCCCGGCAAACTCTGCCAGGCCTTCGGCATCCTGCGCGGGGAACATAACGGCGTCGATCTCACGCAGGCTTCCTCTGAACTGCAGGTGCGGGAGGATGGATTCGTCCCTGAAGAAATTCAGGTCACGCCGCGCGTTGGCATTCGAAAGGCGGTCGACTTTCCATTACGTTTCCTGATTGCCGGAAACCGTTTTGTCTCTCGCGCGTAGGGCGGCAAACTGCCAGAATGTATCGGCGGGCGATGAAGAATGCGTCATTTTGCAGGCGAGTGACTCAGAATCGTCGTCTACCGCTAGCATGGTTGCAACATGGTCTGCTCTCAGTAGACTGCTGCCCAACTCGTATGTTCGCAAGGAGCATTAAGTGAGAATGAGACCTTCCCTGCTGCTGATGGCAGCTGCCGTGATCCTCGCCTCCACCACCGGTTCCGCTCGCGCGGCCAGCTCAGCCCAGGCCGCAACAACGCCCACGACAGGGCAGGAACTCCCACGCAAACGGCCGCCGCTGCCCAAGATCGTGAACCTGCAGATCTTGCCGAAAGATACGCCGCCGGAAGAAGTGATTCGCATTATGCGGGGATTTCAGGGGCAACTCGGGGTCGAGTGCAATTTCTGTCACGTTTCGGATCCGAAGACCCATCATCTCAACTTCGCCTCCGACGCCAAATCAGAAAAGGCCGCGGGCCGGCTCATGATGAGCATGACCCACGAGATCAACAGCAAATATCTGAAGCAGCTGCCACCCATGGATCACCATCACGAGGATGGTGAAGGGGCAGAGCATGATGCCGAGGGTGCGGGCCATGGTGCCGAACATGCGGGCCACTCGGATCACGCCGAGCATGCGGATCACGACGAACATGCCGCGCGAGTGACCTGCGGTACCTGCCATCGCGGCCATGCGCATCCTCAAGCCTTCGTCCCGCCCCCCGAGGAAGAGCACGAAGGAGAACACCACCAGCACCAAATGGCGCCGGGCCCTCAGAAGTAGCTGAGAGGCCTCACGTAAAAAGTTGGATATGCCCGGAGGAGAGCACCACGTTGTCGATCAGGCGCGTGGTGCCTACCATCGCCGCGATGGCGAGCAGCGCTGGCCCCTTAATCTCTCCGATTGGCGCGAGCGTCTCGGGATCGACAATCTGGAGATAATCCAGCCTGACTTCTGGCTCCGAAGCGAGAACCGCGCCGGCAGCCGCAATCAGCACCGCTGCCTTCGCCTCTCCGGCCGAAAAGAGTCCTCTCACCTCTTCCACTGCCCTGCTGAGCACCAGGGCCTGCTTGCGTTCGGTCGGATTCAGGTAGCGATTGCGCGAGCTCATGGCGAGTCCGTCGGCTTCTCGCACGATGGGGCAAACCACCAAGTCGAGATCGAAATTGAGGTCTCGAACCATGCGCCGCAGCACGGCTACCTGCGCCGCATCCTTTTGTCCGAAGTAGGCATGATCCGGTGCGACGATGTGGAAGAGCTTCGCAACCACGGTCGCCACTCCGCGAAAGTGCCCCGGACGCGAACTTCCATCCAGGCGATCTTGAAGCTCCTCGACCGTGACGAAGGTGCTCGCGCCGGCAGGGTAAATCTCTTCGACCGAAGGAACGAACACCAGGTCCACACCTTCGGCTTCGAGCAGGCTCAGGTCGGTTTCGAGGGTTCGAGGGTATTGCGAAAAATCTTCGTTCGGTCCGAACTGGGTGGGATTGACGAAGATGCTCACCACCACCAGGCCATTCTGTGCCCGGGCAGCACGCACCAGCGAGAGATGGCCCGCATGTAAGGCGCCCATGGTGGGCACCAGCCCGATTTTCAGATCGTTGCGGCGAGCTTCCCGGAGAGCCGCCCGGACTTCAGCAATCGTGTTGAGAACGCGCATGGTGCGAATCAGGCCTTGCGTCGCGCCAGCACAGGCGTGAGTTCAAAGGCTGCTCGCGTCTCCTTGGGCAGGTGATAGCTTTCCGCCTCGCTGGGAAACGCGCGCAGTTCTACATCGTTTCGATAACCCTCGATCGCCGAGCGATACAAGGCCGCGGCATCGCCGTACTGCCGGACAAACTTTGCCGGCTTGGCGAAGCTGAGGTTCACCAGATCGTGAATCACCAGGATCTGACCATCGCAGTCCGGTCCCGCTCCGATGCCGATCGTGGGGATTGAGAGCTCCGAGGTGATGCGCTGGGCCACTTCGCGAGGCATGCCCTCAAGCACAACGCATACGGCTCCCGCACGCTCGAGAGCGAGCGCATCTTTAAGGAGCGTGTCTGCGGCAGTGATTGACTTCCCTTGCACCTTGTAGCCGCCCATGCGATGGATCGACTGCGGCGTAAGGCCGAGATGTCCGACGACGGGGATCTCCGCATCGGTCAGGTGCTGCATCAGCTCAACCCGGTTGGCTCCGCCTTCAATCTTTACCGCTTCCGCTCCGGCTTCCTTGATGAAGCGGATGGCGTTCTCTACGCCACGATGAAGGTCGAGGTGATAGCTGCCGTAGGGCATGTCCGCTACCACGATTCCGCGCCGAACCGCACGACGGACCGCACGCGTGTGGTGCAGCATTTCCTCCACGGTTACGGCGAGCGTGCTGTCGTACCCCATCACCACCATGGCCAGCGAATCGCCCACCAGGATCAGATCAATGCCCGACTCATCCACGATGCGTGCGGTGGCGTAGTCGTACGCCGTCAGCGCTGTAATAGGCAGCCCGCTCTGCTTCTTTTCCTGAAGTGATTGGAAGGTAACTTTGGCGGAGGTCGCCTGAGACGCGGAGGGGTCCCCGGTGCAGAAATTCGTCACACTCATTCTTGTCTCCAGTGCAGCTCCCAATGCGGGATGCTACCCGAACACCTTTGACTATACGCCTGACCGAACCTCTGGGAAAGCGGCCCATCGTGCAGTGAAAAACCATGTCTGGGCTGAGGGCGCTGGCACTAGTAGAAGGAGCTTACGACCCGCTCTCCGCGCCAAGCGGAAGGAAGTACTGCGTTCCCTTGATGGGCTCGGAAAGCCGCTTGAGCAGCAGCTGCAGATCGCGATTGTTGTTCACAAAATCGATGTCCGACGTGTTCACCACCAGCAGATCGCTGGCCGTGTAGTGGAAGAAGAAATGCTCATAGGCGTGAATGACTTGTTCCAGGTACGCGTCACTGATGGCGCGCTCGCCGGCCACACCCTTCTTCTTCAGGCGTTGCTTTAGAACTTCAGGTGAGGCTTGCAAATAAATCACCAGGTCGGGCGCCGGCACGGCCTCTCGAAACTGCTGATAGTAGCGGTTGTACAGGTTCAGTTCGGCGTCAGACAGATTGATGTAGGCGAAGAGCTTGTCTTTTTCGAAGAGATAATCTGCGACGGCAGGCGTGTCGAAACCCTCCGCCCTTTCGCGGCGCAGCTGCTCATGCCGCTCGAAGAGAAACCACATCTGGGTCTGAAAGGCGACCCCGGCCTCCGCCTTGTAAAAGCGGTCGAGGAACGGATTGTCCTCAGGCTCCGAGATGCGGCGCGCCTGAAAGGTCTCGGCCAGAATGCGGGCCAGAGTCGATTTGCCGACTCGAATGGGGCCGTCGACGGCAATGTACCGGGGCTGCTCAAAAAGATTTGCCATGGGCTGCACTCAGCTCTTGCCTCCGCCCTGTGACGAGCGAAGAAAATACGAAGTTAACATCCTTCCCGAAGAACCGCAACTCTCTGGGAAGAGTGGAGATACACTAGTCGCAATGTTGCCCGAGATTGCCACCGCCGGACTTACGACCGCAGGCCTCGCCGCCGGGGGATACGCCTATGCAGCTATGTGGCCAACCTCGAAGATCTTTGGCCCCAGTATCGTAGCCGGGTTCGAGCCGGCAGAGTTCGCGCTCACCTTTGACGATGGCCCGAATGATCGCTGCACCATCCAGTTGCTCGATATTCTTGCGCGACACGAGGTGCGGGCGACTTTTTTCATGATCGGCCGATTTGTGCGCCGTCGCGGGGATCTGGTTCGCGCCGTCCACGATGCCGGGCACCTTGTTGGCAACCATACCATGACGCATCCGGTGCTTCTGTTCCAGTCTCCGCGACGCGCCGCAGCCGAGATCGCCGACTGCAACCTGGCGCTAGAAGACACGCTGGGCCAGCCGGTGCGGTACTTTCGCCCGCCTCACGGCGCTCGCCGGCCCGATATCCTGCGCGCGGCGCGGGAACTTGGTTTGACTACCGTGCTCTGGAACACGATGGGATACGACTGGAGCGACCGAGCCACCGCCCTGCGCATCGAGGGCAACCTGCGTAAAGGCATCTATCGCAACCAGCGCAAAGGACTAAGCACCAACCTGCTGCTGCACGATGGGGGCCCGGAAGGTATCGGTCAGGATCGAAGCCGAACGGTCGCCGCCGTTGCCAGCCTCTTGCCGCGAGCCTTGGCCAATGGCGCCCGCTTCGTGACCGTCGACGCGTGGCAAGCCCACAATGACAAGCGCTGAAGCCATCATCCGACGGACATAGACTCAAAGGCATCGTGCGCTGCTGTGATCGTCGCCTCGAGGTCGTCGTCGGTATGTGTCGTTCCCAGAAAAGCCGCTTCAAACTGCGAGGGCGGAAGCCAGATGCCCGCTTCAAGCATGGCTCGATGGAAGCGGCCGAAAACAGCCGTGTCTGACATCGCGGCGGACGCGAAATCCCGCACTGGCTCGCGCGTGAAGAACCAGGTCCACATCGCGCCTACACGGTTGGTCACCAGCGGAATTCCGGCTTGCTTCGCTTCGGCCGCCACGCCATCCGCCACCGAGGCACCGAGCCGCTCCAGTTCGCGATAAATTTCCGCCTGGTGCTGCGTCAGATGTTTGAGCGTGGCAATGCCCGCAGCCATCGCCAGAGGATTGCCGCTCAGCGTTCCCGCCTGATAGACCGGGCCAAGCGGCGCAAGCAGGTTCATGATCTCCGCGCGCCCGCCGAAAGCTCCGCAGGGCAGGCCTCCACCGATGATTTTGCCCAGGGTGGTCATATCCGGCACGATGCGGTAGCGTGCCTGGGCCCCGCCAAACGCTACGCGGAAGCCGGTCATCACTTCGTCAAAGATCAGAACCGTACCTTCGCGCGCCGTGATCGCTCGCAGGCTCTCCAGGTAGCCGGGTTCAGGAACCAGCGTCCCGGCGTTGCCGACCACCGGCTCGAGAATCACGCAGGCAATCTGCCCCGGATGCGCGGCGAAGCAGGCCTCTACCGCTGCAAGATCGTTGTACGGCAGAGCCAGTGTGAAATAGGCAATCTCTTCCGGCACGCCTGCCGAACCCGGGATCCCAAAGGTCGCCACTCCGGACCCCGCCTTTACCAGCAGGCCGTCGGAGTGGCCGTGGTAACAGCCCTCAAACTTGATGACGAATTTGCGATTCGTGAAGGCGCGCGCTACGCGAATCGCCGACATCGTCGCTTCGGTCCCAGAGCTCACGAATCGGAGCTTCTCGATCGAGGGGTAGGCCGCAACCACGAGTTCGGCCAGATCCGCTTCGGTCGGCGTAGATGCTCCAAAGCTCGCGCTCCGTGCGGCTGCTTCCTGAATGGCGGCGACCGCCGGCGCAAACGCGTGGCCAAGAATCATCGGGCCCCACGAGCCGAAGTAGTCGAGGTAGCGGTTGCCATCGGCGTCCCAGAGATACTGCCCGGCGGCGCGAACCACGAACGGCGGCTCGCCGCCCACCGCACGAAAGGCGCGTACCGGGGAATCTACTCCGCCGGGTAACAACGCTTCGGCGCGCTTCTGCAACTCAAGCGAACGACTCATCTGTCTGGCCATGATCTTTTTCAGTATAGGTCGGGCAGTCTGGCGGGTCGACGTAGCTGAGTTGGGTGAGCTTGCGTGGCTTCATCGCGGATGAAATGTGAGCGATCGCCAGAACTGCAGCGGGTCGTCGCGCATCGAATCGCCATGGAGACAATGAAGGGCAATTCCGGGTTGGTGGTAGGGCTGTTTGCGAAGAGAGAACAGGCACATCGCGCCGTAACCGAGCTTCGCGAGATCGCTATTGAGCCAAGCGCGATTGGTGCAGCGTATCGCAGCGAAGCTTCGCATGCGGTGTTTGATCCGGCGACCAACCCCGGAGCCCGCGCGGTCGAAGAGTATGACCCGACCACGTATCCGCACGGTCCTACGACCACTCTCACCGGAGCCTCGCCTTTCGCGCGCTCTGACCAGGAAATCTCGTGGGAGGAAGACCCCTCGACCGAAGCCGCGGGAGTCACTCCTAACCCGCCGTCTACGGGCGAGCAGCTGAATTACGAAGAACACGACGTGTTCTCAATGCTGGTCGCCGCCGGAGTGGCCTCCGCTCAGGCACGTTCTCTGGCCGACAGCGTCCCTCCCGGAGGAGCCGCTGTCACAGTGCAAGCGGCAGAGCGCGTGTCCGAAGCACGCGATGTGCTGAAGCGGAATGAGGCACGCGTAGCCTGATCTGGTATTCAAACATTCGATGCTATGTTGATCCGCAGGCTCAGTGTCCAGCGCCTTCGGGAACCTTAGCGAGCTTTGGCGGCTTGCGCATAATGAAGGGCAGCGGAATCAGGCAGGCGATCAGAATGCTGAGCACCCAGAACGCATTCGCATAACTCAGCATGGCGGACTCTCGCAGCATCGTGCTGTATGCGCGGGCAATCGCTTCCTGAGTAGCCGCGGCATGGCTCTGACCGCGAGCCATCAACGCGCTGACCGTGGCGTCGATGTAAGCCTGATAGGCAAACCGGTTGCCCGTATCCGAGGCCAACGTCGATTGGTGTGTCTGCTGGGTGCGGGTCAAAAACGTAGTCAGCATCGCGGTGCCCATACTGCCCCCTAAGTTGCGCGCGAAGTTAGAGAAGCTCGAGATCTGGTTCCCCTTTTCGCGCGGAACGCCGACGTAATTGAGCGTGCTGATGGGAATGAAGATGAACGGCAGTCCGATCACTTGCAGCATGCGCCAGAGCGTGATGGTGCCGAAGCTCACGTTCAAATCAAGCCGCGTCAGGTTGTAAATCATGATGCCGGTGATCGCGTAGCCGATGGCGACCAGCAGGCGCGCATCCATCTTCGAGACCAGCCGGCCGGCCACGGGCATCAACACCATCATCATCAAAGCCGCGGGCGAAAGCACCATGCCCGAGCGTTCTGCCGTGTATCCGAGTAGGGTCTGCAAAAACTGCGGGATCAGCACCGTCGTACTGAAGAGCACGGTCCCCAGCACGAACTGCAGGAAGACAGCTGTGCCGAAGTTTCGGTTCTTGAGCAGCTTCAAATCGACAATTGGGTCGGGGTGCCTCCACTCCCACCAGACAAAAAACGTCAGCAAACAGATCGAAAGCAGAAAGACACTGGTGATCATGGGGTCGCCAAACCAGTCCTTCTCCTGTCCTTTGTCGAGAACGAACTCGAGGCAACCTACACCGACCGCCACCAGTCCAAGGCCGGCGAAATCCACGCGATCTCCCGCCTTCTTCCGCTGTTCTTGCAGATAGGGCGGGTCTTCCACCATTCGGTGGCTCAGGTAGAGCGAGAGCAATCCAAATGGAAGGTTGATAAAGAAGATCCAGTGCCAATTGAAATTGTCGGTGATCCACCCGCCGAGCGTAGGACCGATCGCGGGCGCAACGACCACCGCCATGCCGTAGACCGCGAATGCCTGTCCACGTTTGCTGACAGGAAATGTGTCGGCGAGAATAGCCTGTTCGCTGGGCGCCAGCCCGCCGCCTCCAAGCCCCTGCAACACGCGAGCCAGGATAAGAAACGGCAGCGTCGGCGCCAGCCCGCACAGCAAGGAACATACGGTGAACATGGCGACGCAGGTCATGTAAAAGCGCTTGCGGCCAAAGCGCGTCGACAGCCAACCGGAGATGGGAAGAATGATGGCGCTCGCGACCAGGTAGCTGGTCAGTACCCACGTCGCCTCATCTGCACTGGCGCCCAGTGTGCCGGCCATGTGCGGCAAGGCAACGTTGGCAATTGAGGTGTCGAGCACCTCCATGAACGTCGCCAGGGTGACGGTGAGAGCCACCGCCCACGGATTATGCCGCGGTTTCCAGTTGTGGTAATCCTGGGCTTCGGCCAAACAATCTTCCCGACGTGAGAGTGGTTTACAGGCAAAAGCCCGCAGGTGCATTCTATATCAGGAGACTGATAAAGTAGCAGGCAGCTGATATGGGACGAACAGATTCGGTTTCGCGTACAAAACCCAGTCCTCTCTCAAGGCGCAGCTCTGGCGAGCGACCGCTGCGCCGGCCTGCTGCGGTCGTGCAGCCTGACCGCCGCTCACGCAATTCGATGGTCCGCGAGGAGGGCCCTGCTCGCGTCGCCTCTCTGCTCAAGCGGGTGCTTTATCAGTTTCGCGATTCGCTGGATGACGCTCTTCGTCCCCACGGCATCACCGCTTCCCAGTTGCACGTTCTGGCGATGCTCGACCGTCAGCCGGGGATCTCGGGAGCGAAGTTGGCGCGGCTTTGCATGGTGACCCCTCAGTCGATGCAAGCCCTGGTCACCACGGTCGAGGCAAATGGCTGGATTGAGCGTATCCGCCATCCGGAAAACGAGCGCATCCTGCTGGCTACCTTAACTGCGCAGGGCGAAAAGATTCTCACCCGGGCGCGACGGGCCGTGCATGCCATCGAAAGCCGCATGTTGAAGAGCTTTCCTCCGGCAGAGATTCGTAAGCTGGAGGCATTGCTGGAAGAATGCTCGGCGAATCTGGAGCCCAAGTTACCCCAAAAGTAGGCGAACCTTGATGGCACCGGCAGCGCCGTTTGGTTGTCCGTAGCAGTCAGTTTTTTGCAGGCTGCTGAATCCACGAGGCTTGGCAACTCTGCCGCTACAGGAAGCCTCCCATCCTTGGAACTCGGACGAGGTAGGTAACGAACGCCTCGGGCCGGAGGAGGAAGTTGTGATGATACGGAACCTGAAACGGCATTTGTCGCTGGCGGCAACCACGGGTGTGATCAGCCTTTCTTTGCTGGTCGGATGCCAGAAGAACGCCTCGCACGCGGACGAGAAAGACGCAGTTACCAACGCGCTCAAGAGCAACAACATGGGGGATCTCAGCGTTTCCCAGGATCGTGACAAGGGCGTGATGACTCTGACCGGTGACGTCCAGACCGCGGACCAGAAGGCCCAGGCTGAAAACATCGTGAAGCAGGCAGCGCCTGACTACGTAGTTGCCAATCAAATCGGCGTTCGCCCTGCCGGGGCCGAAGGCCAGGCGAAGTCTGTCGCTTCTAATCTGGACAGCGCAATTGAAGACAACTATAAGGCCGCTCTCAAAGGCCACGAGAATCTGAACGACCAGAGCATCTCTGGCGACGCTAAAAACGGCACCTTGGTCATCAAGGGAACGGTGAAGACCTCCGCGCAGAAGCGAGAGGCGTTCAAACTTGCCAAGGCAGTGCCGAACGTTCAGCAGGTGGTCGATGAAATCGAAGTGAAACCGAGCAAGCATTCGACCGCCAAGTAGTTTCGGTTTTCGATTTGGGCGGCGGGGCCAGCATGCGCTCCGCCGCTTCTTACTGTCTGGGGTACCGTGCTTTGCAGCCTTCTGGACCGCGCGATAGTTCGCACAGCCTGCAGTTGCGTGCTCACCTCGGGTCACTTCTACGCGGGAGTTTGGCTGCGCCGGTGGTAGACTAGGTTCTCCCGGTAAGCCAGTTCGACTCCTGTGTGTGGTGTACGAATGCCGCGGCCGGTAACCCACCACCAGGGAATGGCCCTTGTCTGAATCGAAGCCCAGCGCAGCGAAAGCCCCCATCACGTATGCCGACGCGGGTGTCGATCTGTCAAGCGGCGACCGTGCCAAGCAGCGTATCAAGTACTTGGCCCAGAAGACCTTCAACAAGCAGGTGCTGAGCGACATCGGCGGATTTGGCGGCTTGTTTCGCCTGGACACGACCCACTACGAGGCTCCCGTGCTCGTCTCCAGCGCAGACGGGGTCGGAACAAAGCTCAAGGTCGCCTTTGAATTGGGCATACACCATACGGTGGGCGGCGACCTCGTAAATCATTGCGTGAACGACATTGCCGTGCAGGGCGCCACGCCCCTCTTCTTTCTGGACTACCTGGCCACTGGCCGCCTCGACGGTGAGGTGACGGAGAAGATCATAAGCGGAATCGCGGACGCCTGCCGGGCAAACGGATGTGCGCTGATCGGCGGCGAGACTGCACAGATGCCGGGGTTCTATGCCGATGGCGAGTACGATCTCGCGGGCTTCATTGTCGGCGTGGTCGATAAGTCCAAGATCATTCTTGGCGCAGAGATCCAGCCGGGCGACGTGCTCATCGGTTTCCCCTCGACTGGCCTGCATACCAACGGCTATTCGCTGGCTCGCAAACTACTCTTTGAGGTTGCCGGCTACAAAGCCGATCAATATGTCAACGCGCTCAAGGAAAAGGCAGGCGCGGCGCTGATGAAAGTTCACCGCAGCTATCTGCCGGTTATCAAGAAACTGACTGCCAGCGACTACACGGTGGGCATGGCCCATATCACCGGTGGCGGCATCACCGAAAATCTTCCCCGGATTCTGCCCAAGACTGTCTCGGCGGTCGTCGAGATGGGCAGTTGGCCCACGCTGCCGATCTTTGAACACCTGCAGGAGCTGGGCTCGGTTCCCGAAGCGGAGATGCAGCGCACCTTCAACCTCGGCATTGGGCTGATAGCCGTAATTCCCGCTGACAAGTTCAAAAAAGCGAAGAGCATGCTCGAGCGTGCCGGAGAGAAGTTCTTCGTCATCGGGCGCATCGTCAAGGGCGACCGCAAGGTCATCTACGCCTGATGCGCGACCGCAGGCACCGGCTGGGCATTCTGATCTCGGGCCGCGGTTCCAACTTCATCGCAATCGCTGACAGCATCGAACGGGGCACTCTGCCCGACACTGAGATCGCCGTAGTGATCTCGAATCGCGCCGAGGCTCCGGGCATCGAAGCGGCTCGCCAGCGCGGCTTGGCGGCACAGGTGATTGAGGCAGACGGCAGGAAGCGCGCCGAGCATGACCAGGCGATCCTTGCCGCCCTTAAGGAACAGGAGGTGGACCTGGTCTGCCTCGCGGGCTACATGCGGCTGCTGTCGCCAGGATTTGTCCAGGCCTTTCCGCAGCGCATCCTGAACATCCATCCCTCGCTACTGCCTGCCTTCCCGGGCCTGGACGCGCAAGCCCAGGCACTCGCGTATGGAGTGCAGTTCACAGGGTGTACGGTGCACTTCGTCGACGAACAGCTGGATCATGGGGTGATTGTGCTGCAGAAGGTAGTCGCAATCGCTCCCCAAGACGACGCACATTCACTCGCCGAACGCATCCTTGCTCAGGAACACCTGGCCTATACCGAAGCGATCGCGCGAGTTCTCTCGGGCGATTACCAGGTTGTGGGGCGCAGATACCTGCGCAGCGAGTAAGCCGCTGAAGCCCTGGATCACACGATCACGACGCGCGCAGTGCTAGGTTTGCCGCAGTTCTCCCAAAGCCAGGCGCGCTGTCATCTTCTTCTTCCCGCGGAAGAAGGTCACGGTCACCATGTCTCCTGCCTCGTGGCGATTCATCACTTCGGTGATATCCTGCCCGCTGGTGACTTCCTGATCGTCGATGGCTACGATCAAATCGCCCCCGAGACAGATCGGTGTGTTGCCGAGATACGCCTGCTGTGTGCCGCCGCGCAGACCGGCACGCTCCGCGGCACCGCCCGGCAGGGTGCGCTGAATCAGCACGCCATAATCCGCAGCCAAGCCCATCTGCTGAGCCAGGTCGGGGCCAATCGGAAGGGAAACGATCCCTAACGAAGGGCGCCGCACTCGGCCATATTTCGCGATATCGGCAAGAACGGCCTTGGCAGTGTTAATGGGAATCGCAAACCCGATGCCCGAGCTCTGCTCCGCACCGCCAGTCGCAATCAGCGAATTGATGCCGATTACTTCAGCCTGGGAGTTCAGCAGCGGGCCGCCCGAATTGCCGGGATTGATCGCAGCGTCGGTCTGAATGGCATCTTCGATCGGGGCGCCTTGAGGCCCGTGAATCGATCGGATGGAACTGATGATTCCGGTAGTCATCGTGCCGCTGAGTCCGAAGGGATTGCCGATCGCGTACACCTTTTCGCCGACCGCAAGATCCTTAGAATCGGACAGCACAGCGGGGACCAGGTTGGGTGCGTCGATCTGCAGCAGAGCGAGGTCGTGCCCCTGATCCGAAGCAACGATCCGCGCCTTGTACTTATGTTTGTCAGACAGGGTCACCTCCACGTCCTTGGCCTGGGCGATCACGTGGTAATTGGTGAGAATGTGTCCCTGCTTATCAAGAATGAAGCCCGACCCTTGCCCCTGTTGCGGAACGATGCCGTAGAAAAAATCGAACGACACCGCGGTCGAAGTGATATTGACCACCGAGGGTAAACCTTTCTTATAGACCTGGATGTTATTCAGTTCTTCCGAATCGTACTTGGGAGCCGCGTGCGCTTCGGTCAAGGTGAGCGGCGAGCGGTCGGTCATCTTGTTGAGAAAGGGCAGTTGGTGCCCAATCCATGGTCCGCTTCGTGCGGTCACGTACCAGAAGGCGCTAACGATCAAAGCAACCAGCACAACCTGACGAAATTTCATGGCAACGATCCTGTCTTTCTAATCTTATTGTGGCTCCGGAGTCTCTCGCAGACGCCGCTGGCTTTTACTCAGCGCGGCCAACTTCAGTTTATCGAGTCGTCTTCTTTATTTCATCGCGACTGAGGATTCGATGCCGGCCCCGGCGTCTTTGCGCAGTTTCGTGAAGACATCTTTGACCGCTGTGGCCGTGTCCTCAAGAGTTCCTGAAGTATCGATTACGTAGTCGCAGGCCTGCTTCTTCTCGCCGTCGGGAATTTGCGCCGCCAGTCGAGCACGCGCGTCCTCCCTGATCTTCTGTAACTGAGCTTCGTCCATCGCGTGATCGGCCCGGATGCGCGCAACATATCGCTCGACTTTTATTTCATCCGCAACCGAGACAAGGATGAGCCGGTCAAATCGCTGTCTCCAGCCGGGAACCGTGCCGGAGCGCTCCGCCTCAAAGATCAGCGCAGACTCCACCATCGCAATCGCTGTCGGATCTTGCGCGAAGATGCTTCGCATCCGCTCCTCCTGTGCAGCGATTACAGGCGGATGCACCAGGCGGTTCAACTCCTCCAGCCTGCCCTGCTGAAAGGCCAAATTCGCGAGTGCGGCCCGATCGAGGGCTCCATCTTGCCGCACAATTTCTTGTCCGAATTGCTGCACGATTGCCGCGTAGAGCGGCTGTCCCTGCTGCATCAGCGCGCGTCCGACCGCGTCCGCCTCGATTACACGAACACCAAGTTCCGAGAACAGTCTTGCGACGGTGGACTTACCGCTTCCCAGGCCTCCAGTCAGTCCCACGCGCAGCATGCTGATCTTCTCCTGAGTTACAGCGGAATGCCGCGGCGAAGCTTCGCAGCGCGCACGGTATTCGACATCAACATGGCGATGGTTAACGGACCCACCCCGCCCGGAACCGGCGTGTACGCGCCCGCAACCTGGTACGCGCGCGGGTGAACATCTCCCACGATGGTTGAACCCTTCAAACGAAACATCTCTTCGCGCCGCACATCGCCGGCGAAGAAGCGATCGAACTCCTCGTGCGACACCACACGATTGATGCCAACGTCGAGAATTGTGGCGCCGGGCTTCACCATCTCGGGAGTGACGAAGCCCGGACGCCCGATCGCAGCGACCAGAATGTCCGCATTGCGGCAATGCGAGGCGAGGTCACGCGTCTTGCTGTGGCAAATCGTAACAGTGGCGTTTTCCTGCAGCAGAAGAATCGCAGTGGGCTTGCCGACGATGTCGCTGCGGCCCAGCACGACGGCATTTTGTCCGGCGATGGGAAGGTTGCTGCGCTTCAAAATCTGGATCATGCCTGCAGGCGTGCACGGAGCCAACGCGGGCTGCCCGGACTGCAGGCGTCCAACGTTAACCGGATGGAATCCGTCTACGTCCTTGTCAGGGGAGACGGCCTCGAGCAGCAACTTCGCATTCACCTGCGAGGGCAGAGGAAGTTGAATGAGAATGCCATCGATATCGTCGCGCGCATTCAGGCTAGCGACCAACTCCAGCATCTCCTCTGTCGTAACTGTGTCGGGTGGAGTTATCAAGTCGCTGAAGATGCCTAGTTCCGCCGACGTCTTCACCTTGCTGCGCACGTAGATCTGCGAAGCAGGCACCTCGCCGACCAGCACCGCGGCCAGTCCCGGCCGAATGCCTTGCGCGGCCAGATTGGCCACCTCTCGTGCGACCTCCTGCTTGATTTCGGCTGCGATGGTGGTGCCGTTCAATATGCGCGCGCTCGTCATCTGCGATTCTTTCTCCTGCGGGTACACCTTGGTGGAGCTTGAATGCTCATAGTAAATGGATGCGCGCTGCGGATGCTTGTATCCATTGTTACGAGGACCTGCTTGGCAATGGAAGGCCGCATTGGATTGTCTTGCGCTGCCCGGCTACACTAACGCTTGTGTCGCCTCTTCTATTACAAGTCGTCGACTTACTGGCTTGCCCTGCATGCGGCTCCAGGCTCACGATGCCCGACGATGTGTCAGTGTTGTACTGCGAGCGCTGCGGCCGCTGCTATCCGCTTATTGATGGCATTCCCATCCTGCTGAAAGACCGCGCGACTCTTCCTTCCTGACCATGCTTGTATTCAGGCAGGTAACCTTCACCTGCTTACGTTGCTGCACCTTTATGAGACGACGGCTTACTTTGGGAATAGATACGGGTTACCAGAGTTACGCCTGCTGCGCTGAACACAACCGATAAGGCAAATGATGGCATCCAGTTCAAGACGCCGGGTTGTTGAGTGGGTGAACGCTTTAGAAACTTTACTCTGCGGTAGCAACAAAACCGTGGACACTAGTGTCTAAAAGCTCAAGACTGTTTCAGAGTCGGCCCCCCGCAAGCAGAGTTCCGTCGAAGGAGACCTAGAATGGGCCACAGCATGATCGAAAAGTTCCCCGTACCAGAACTGATGAATCTCAGAAACGACTTGATGCACTCCGGTCTCGATTCGTGGCAGGCAGCCCAGGTGGTGTCCGCGTTTTTGTGGGGACGCGGCTATGGTGTGAACCCTGATAGGGTTCCAGACGCAGTCACCCGCCTCGAAGGTGGAAGCTGCCGCATTGAATGCATGCAGGAAGTTCTGGAGCGCGTGGCCCTGGTGATGTAGGCAGGTGCGACTTAGCGCTGACTGATTAGCAAAAGTTACGTCACTCGTACTTCAACGACTCAACTGGATCGAGTTGTGCCGCACGATTCGCGGGCAGCGTTCCAAAAATGACACCCACGAGCACGGACGTGAGCAGCGCGATCACTACGGACCACGGGGACACCGGCAGCTTGTAATCCGTAAAGAAGCGTACCGAGAGTGGGAACGCTAATCCGACCAGCACTCCCACCAGCCCTCCCGCCAGTGAGATAAATACCGCCTCTACCAGGAACTGCAATTTGACTTCGCGAGCCGTCGCTCCTAGTGCTTTGCGAATTCCAATTTCGCGAATGCGCGCGCGCACGTTCGCCAGCATGATGTTCATAATGCCGACGCCGCCAACCGCGAGCGTAACGGTGGACACCAGCAGCAACACCACCGTGAGCGCATTGGCCGCCTGCGCGGCGACCGTCAGTAGGGATGTAAGTGTCTCCGCCTTGTACACCGAGTTCGTCTTGTGTCGCGATTGCACCACTCGCAGGATTTCCTTCGTAGCGTCTTCCACATCCCCCTGATCGCGTATGGAGAAGAAGATCTGCTTGACCGTGTCGGACCCATTGAAATAGCGCCCGACCGAATACGGAATCAGGATAGTTTCATCCGCAATCTCCGATTGTCCGAAGGTGTAGACGCGTTCCTTAAATGTGCCGACAACTGTGACGGGAATACCACTCAGCTGAAACGTCTGATTGACAGCATTCTCGGTACTGCCGAACATTTCGCGGGCGAAGGGCTCCGTAACTACGGCGACCTTGGCGTGTGTCTGTTCATCTTCGTCATCGAAGAAGCGGCCCGAGAGCACGACAAGGTTGCGCACCTCGCTGTACTGCGGGCTCACGCCCAGCACCAGCACATCTTTCACGATGCCTTGCCCGAAGCTCACACGATCGTGTATCTCGAGCATAGGCGAGGAAGCGGCCACCGCAGGTACGGCTTCCACGACTGCTTTTTCGTCATCACGGGTGAGGTAATCGCTGCGATTGTCTTTGGCCGCACCTACCCCGCCCCCCGAGTATTCAAGCTGCACCATGTTCAGGCCGATGCCCTGAATCGCGTTCAAAATGTACTGCTTGCCGGTTAGACTGATGGTCACGACCAGGATCAGCGAGGCTGAACCGATCACCATGCCGAGCGCCGTGAGAGCGAAGCGAACTTTACTGGTTCGAAAGCTGTCAACGGCGAGCCGAACGATCTCCCCCCAGGCCATGGTGCTCCTGGCGCTTTCAAGCGTGGATTGGAAGGTCGATCGGGTTCGGGTTTGTACCGGGACCATGTTGTTAAAGGATGCCACAGCCGAAGCTGCGGCTCATTTTTGCTTAGACTAACCACTTGGCGGAAGGTCTCATCGCGGCACCCACTCGACTATGGATTGCCCTTGCTAGGCGTCCAGCTTCTTGGTCACGAGCTCGTTGAGCAATCCCGGGTTGGCCTGCCCCTTGGAGGCTTTCATGACCTGGCCCACAAAAAAGGCAGCGACCGTCTTCTTACCCGCGCGATACTGTTCCACTTGCTTCGGATTTCCGGCGATCACTTCGTCGATCAGCCTCTCGAGAGCGGCTGGATCGCTGATCTGCTGCGGCTTCTCGCGCTCGTAGACCACCGAGAAGTCTTCGCTCTTCTCAAAGGCAATATCGAACAACTGCTTCAGCTGCTTGCTCGAGAGCTTGCCCTCTTCGGCGAGGTCGGCCGCCAGTGCGAGCCCTTTCATGCTGATCGGCGATTGCTCAAATTCCAAACCCGCCAGCTTGAGCCGGCTCACCACTTCACTCTGTACCAGGTTAGCTACGCGCTTGGGGCTCTTGGCCGCCTTGGCTGCCGTCTCGAACTGGTCGGCAAACGCACGAGACGCGGTCAGGGTCTGGGCGTCCTGCTCAGTGATTTCGTACTCTGTGACCATGCGGGCACGCCGCGCCTCCGGCAGCTCAGGCATGGTCTTTTCGATCTCCGCCTGCTGCGCCGCAGTGACGATCAACGGTGGCAGGTCGGGTTCAGGAAAGTAGCGATAGTCATGCGCCTGTTCCTTCGACCGCATGGAGTAGGTGCGGCCCTCGTTCGCATTCCAAAGCCGCGTCTCCTGCACCACTCGGCCACCCGACTCGATCAACTCGATCTGGCGTTCAATCTCGTATTCGAGCGCAGAACGGATGTAACGGAAGCTGTTCACGTTTTTGACCTCAGCCTTGGTGCCGAACTTCTCCTGAGCGCGCGGCCGGACGCTCACGTTGGCGTCGCAGCGCAGGGATCCTTCTTCCATGTTGCAGTCGCTCACGCCGGTGTAGAGCAGGATTTCCTTAAGCCGAGTCAGGTATTCATACGCTTCGTCCGGAGTGCGGATATCCGGTTCGCTGACGATCTCGATCAGCGGTGTGCCGCAGCGGTTCAGATCGAGGTAAGTCTTCGTGGCCGAGTCGGGAAAGCCGTCATGCAGACTCTTGCCCGCGTCCTCTTCCATGTGAAGGCGCGTGATACCAATCCGCTTCGGCCCCTCTGGCGTTGGCACGTCGATCCAGCCATGTTCGGCAAGAGGCTTGTCGTATTGCGAAATCTGGTAGCCCTTGGGCAGGTCAGGGTAGAAGTAGTTCTTCCTGGCGAAGATCGACCGTTCCCGCACCTCGCAGTGTATGGCGCGGGAGGCGAGCACCGCGAACTCGACCGCTCGCGCATTCAGCACCGGCAGAGCGCCCGGCAAACCCAGGCATACGGGGCAGATGTTGGTATTCGGTTCGGCGCCGAATTTTGACGAGCAGCGGCAGAATGCCTTGGTCTCGGTCAGGAGTTGAACGTGCACTTCCAAACCAATAACGGGCTCGTACTTAGCCAGAATCTCGGGCGACAGGCTTGCGGTGGTTGCCATAACTGGATTCGATTTTAGCAGCGCACAGATGGCAGCTAAAGCGGATGCGAGCCCGGCCGGCGGAACCTGCCATCTGTAACAGCCGTTCTTCGTTCATCGAGCCTTCAGCGCGCCTCTGCAGCCAGCGGCAGCGACAATCCCGACCGACGGGAACGCCCGCCTCCTGCTGTTCTCGTTTATCGCGCGCATAAAAATGCTTTCTACCGCAAAGATGTGCTTTGACCAGCCGCGCCTACCCATTACCTTGCACGTAAGGAATTGATAAGGAACTCGTAAACGACCGCGGCAATAGTCAGCGTGGAGATTTTTCTGACCGATCCCCGGGAGACCTGCATTGGGTGTCGGCGACAGGACGGGAAGCTGTCTGGAAATCTTCCGCATACAGGCGGGTTTCGAAATGGCCGAGCACTGGCGAAATCCTAACCACTTCATTGTGTAACGCACTTCAGTCCAAATTTAAAAAAACTTGTTCAAGGAGCTACATGATGTCAACTATCGTGCAGCGAGGGACGAAGCTATCCCTTTCGCAGAAGTTCTCCCGACTGGCTAAACGACTACGCGATCCTGAATGGCGCCGCTACGGACAGACCCTGCTCGCAGGCAAGGTCGCCGGTGTGGGTCTCACTCTCGGCATCATGGCTGTGGTCACCGGCATCTTCTTCACCAAAGCGCTGGCTGCGGATGTGGTGGTGAAGGCCGCCGACGTAGTGAACCCCATCAACACCGCGTGGACACTGGTTGCGGCCTTCCTGGTGTTTGGCATGCAGGTCGGATTCACGATGCTCGAAGCGGGCTTCTGCCGCTCCCGGGAGACCGTCAATGTGCTGATGGAATGTATCGTTGATACCTGTCTGTGCGGCATCCTGTTTTACGCCATTGGCTTCGCCTTCATGTTCAGCCATGGCAATGGCTTCATCGGCTACCACTGGTTCTTTCTGCAGAATGCTCCCGACACCTACGAGTCAACCGGCGTAGCTTTCCTGGCTGTCTGGATCTTTCAGTTCGCCTTCGCCGATACCTGCTCGACCATCACCTCAGGCGCAATGATCGGCCGAACCGGATTTGTGGGCGATCTGCTGTATTCGCTCTGCGTCTCGGGCTTCATTTATCCGATCATCGGCCACTGGGCATGGGGTCCGGATGGATTCCTGGCCACGATGGGTTCGGCTGGCTACTTCCTTCCCAGCCTCGGCCAGAGCTTCCACGACTTCGCTGGATCGACCGTGGTTCACACCATCGGCGGCTTTGTTGCACTCGCCGGATCGATCGTTCTGGGCCCGCGCCTGGGACGCCGGTTCAAGCGCGATGGCGGCGCACCGATGCTGCCTCACGATCTCACTATCGCTGCTTCCGGCGGCCTGCTGTTGTGGTTCGGCTGGTATGGCTTCAACCCCGGCTCCACGCTCTCGGCAATGGACTTCGTCGGCATCGGCCGCGTGGCCACCAATACCACCCTGGCGGCATGCGCTGCCGGTCTCACCGCCATGACCTATGCCTGGTTCCTGAGCAAGAAGTGGGACGTCGGCTTCACCGTGAATGGCTTCCTGGCAGGCCTGGTCGCGATCACCTGCCCCTGCTATTGGGTTAGCCCAACTGGTTCCATCATCCTCGGCGGAGTCGCCGGCATTGTGGTGGTTCTCGGCGTGGAATTGCTCGAGTATCTGCGGATCGACGATCCTATCGGTGCGGTTCCGGTACACGGCTTCTGTGGTATCTGGGGAACGCTGTCTCTCGGCCTCTTCGCCTGCGGCAAGTACGGCGCGACCGGACCAGTGGCTCCGGATAACTCCGCCCCGCTGGCTGGGCTCTTCTATCACGGTGGTATCACGCTGCTGAAGGCGCAGATCATCGGCAGCGCCATCGTCACCCTGGCGACCTTCGGGATCTCCCTGCTGGTGATGTATGCCGTCAACCTGACCGGTACGCTCCGTGTCTCTGAAGAGGGCGAGCTCTACGGCCTCGATCTTCACGAGCATGGTATCTCCGCGTATCCCGAGTATGTGATCTCGTCGTTGGCGGCTCCTGCCGGCCTGTCCCGCGACCTCACGACCAAGGCATAGCAGGGACGCGATGACCTCATGCCACGTCCTGCAACACTCTGCGGGACGTGGCTCATTCCGAGCGATGGGTTAGCCAGGAAAGGACTGTTATGACAAAGGTGGAAGCTATCATCCGGCCAAATAAATTTGAAGCCGTGAAGACCGCTTTGATTCAACTGGGCGTCGAGGGCATGACCGTTTCAGAGGTGCGTGGTCACGGACGCCAGAAGGGTCATACCGAGGTATACAAGGGCCGCGAATACGACGTGGACCTCTTACCCAAGATCAAGCTGGAGCTGGTACTTAAGGATGAGGCCGTGGAGGCCGTCATCGAATCCGTTTTGAATACCGCCTACACCGGCAAGATTGGAGACGGCAAGATCTTCGTCTACAAGCTTGACGAGGTCGTCCGCATTCGCAGCCAGGAGAGGGGCGCAGCGGCTATCTAGGCCGTTCCCCTGCACCGGCCACCTGACGAGGCTTCTTTCGGAAGATCCACCCTTCGATACACGTCCTGTGCGAAGGGTGGAATTTCAATAAAAGCGGCCGGAATCTCAACATCTATCATGTTGCTCTGCATTCCCTATGCAGATGCGCTTCGAGTCCGCCGATCTTCCTTCTAATGCTTGCGCGCCATCATGATTCCGTCGCCAACGGTGAGCAGACAGGCATCCACACGCGGATCATCTCGAATCTCGGCGTTCAACTCGCGTAGATACGCAGTCTCCGCATCCTTCTCGTTCGGATCGGCAACCTTTCCGTCCCACAGCATGTTGTCGAGAAGAATGAGGCCACCGGAGCGAACGAGCTCCAAACAGGCTTCGTAGTAGCCGCCGTAGCTGGGCTTGTCTGCGTCGATGAAGGCGAAATCGAAACTACCCTGCTCGCCCGAGCCGATCATCTGCTGCAGCGTTTCCAAAGCAGGCCCCAGGCGCAAATCGATCTTGTTGTCGACCCCGGCCTCTTTCCAGTAGCGCCGGCCGATGCTGGTCCATTCGTCGCTCACGTCGCAGCAGACCAGCTTGCCGTCCTCAGGCAAGGCTGCCGCAACGGCGAGGGCGCTGTAGCCGGTGAAGGTTCCTATCTCGAGCGCGCGCCTTGTACCGGAAACCCGCACCAACATTGCCATAAAGGCGGCCTGGTCCGGGCCGATCTGCATGGTGCCGCGCGGCAGGGCCGCCGTCTCGGCGCGCAGCCGTTGCTCCAGAGGAGTGCTCCGGGCAATCGTTTCGCACACATAGCGCTGCACTACTTCAGGAAGCTGAGTTCGTTTCGCCATGGAGACAGTATGCCGGAGGCTGGCGGATTTGCCGAAACAGGCTTGCGGCTGCTTCTAGGCGGCAGATGCTGGGACAGCCGCTTTCAGCCAGGACTCCATTTGCGGATGTTGCACGAGCCCCGCCTGTTGCATCACCGGACGGCCGCCAGACAGCACGACGAAGTTCGGGATGCCGCTCACTTTGAATCGCGCCGCGAGCTGAGGGTGGGCCTCGGTGTCGACTTTAAGCACGATGGCTTTGCCCGCCATGTTGGCTGCCGTCTGCGCCACCTCGGGCGCAGCCATGCGGCAGGGGCCGCACCATGCAGCCCAGAAATCGACCAGCACTGGAACGGTGGCGTTCTGCACAATTTCATCGAACAAGGCGACATCGGCCGCGATCGGCTCGTTCAATGGCGGTAGAGGAGCCTTGCACTCGCCGCAGCGCCCCTCACTGGCCAGATACCTGGCGGGAACACGGTTCTTTCGCCCACAGCTCTTGCAGGCTCGAATGACGGGCATCTTTTACCTCCACTTCAACGCTTTCAATGGATGTGGCAGCGCTGGAAAAGGATGCGGGGCTAGGCGGGTAGAGGCCGAGCCCGCGTCGGGGCCGAGAAGTTGGACTCACCCCATCACCCAGTTGGCCGCCCAAGGCTCTAGACTGGATGAGCGATGACCTCCAAGATCACCAACAACACTCTCAAACACCGCTTCGAAACTGAAATTGGGCCAAAGACCGCGTTCCTCAACTACCGGGAGGCGACGGGCCAGATCACCTTCACGCATACCGAGGTGCCAGAATCGCTGAACGGTCGCGGGATTGGGACTACGCTGGTCAAAGCGGGTCTGGACTACGCGGCTGAGAAGAAACTGACGGTCGTGCCGCAGTGCCCGTTTGTCGCCGATTTCATTCGCGCGCACGCGCAATATCAAGGGCTGCTGAAGACATGAAACGGGTTTGCACGGTTGACCCGAGGCCAAAGCACCCCTGCCTCGACGCTGCTAAAATCGAGATTGCATGATCCTGCCGTTTGTCCGCGAACTACTGGCGGACCTGGAGCATTCCGACTCATTCGAACGGGTACGCAGGCACCTCTCTCTTGCTTCCGGGCGAAGACGTGTGTCTGGACTGACCTCGACGGCCCGATCAATCTACCTGCCTCTGTTCGCACGCGCCGCAGGCGCTCCGATTTTAGTTGTCACCGCGGACAACAAAGCCGCCGACGCGCTGCAGATCGCGATGCGAGCCGGCTGTGAGCTGACCGGCGCTCTACTCGCGGACCGCGTGCTCAAGCTGCCGGCCCACGACGTTCTACCGTTTGAAAACCTGTCGCCGCACCCTGACATTCAGGAGCAGCGCGCCGCGGTGCTCTGGAAGATGGCCACCGGCGGAGCCAGCGTCATCATCGCTCCGGTAGAGGCTGTCGCGCTCCGGCTGTTCTCGTCCGCATATTATGCAGGCCTGACTACGGTGATTCGGCGCAGCGAAGAGATCGATGTCGACACCCTGCTGGCTCATCTGGCGAGTGTGGGCTACACCTCTATGGACATCGTCGAAATGCCAGGGCAGTTCACCCGCCGAGGTGGCATTCTCGACATCTATTCGCCGGAGATGGATCGGCCGGTGCGCATCGAACTGTTCGGCGACGAGATCGAATCCATTCGCAAGTTTGATCCCGAATCGCAGCGCTCTTCCACTCCGCTCGATGAAGCAACGCTGTTGCCGCTCACGGAGACGCCGGTCACGGAAAGATTGCTGGCGGCGGTGCACACGCGGCTCAGCGGCACGCGGCTTGAGTCCACCGACGAGAGCTTTGATTTTGTAGCAGAAGCGGTGGCTTCGGGCGGAGTCAGCGTGTTTCCCGGCTGGGAGTTCTTTGCCTCGGTGGCGGGCGCCAATGGTTCCCTGCTGGACCTGCTGCCGCGTTCTCAGGTGTTTGTCGAAGAACCGGCGATGATTAAGAACCAGGTGGAGCGCTGGTGGACCAAGGTGCAGCAGCGTCACGATCGCAGTGGAATCGGCTCACTCATCACGCCGGAAGATATCTACCTTCCTCCTGAACTGCTGCTTCCCACCATTGCTTCGAAGCCCGGTCTCGACATCGATCAGCTAGGCGCAGTCGACATTCTGGAAGAGGACACCACGCTCGGCGAGGTGGCCTTCTCTTCGCGGCCCACCCTGCGCTTTCATGGTTCGATTCCCGCGTTTCTCGAGCAGGTGAAGACGCTGATGCAGCAGGAAACGCGGATGCTGCTGGTGGCGCCCAATCAGGGCGAGGTGGAACGACTGGCCGGCCTGCTGCGCGAATACGAGTTGCCATACCGGCTTGGCAGCCGCACGCAACACGCCGGCAGCGAGAACGTGTATGACGAGTCCAGCTATATGGCGGGTGACTACCGCACACCCATCATCGTGCGGACCGCAATCGCGAACGGCGTCAGCTTTCCCGATTCGAACCTGGTGATTTTCGGAGCCAACGATCTTTCTGATGATGTGGATGTCGCAGCGCGGCCCGCTCCTCCTCGTTCGAAGACCGCCGCCTTCGTATCCGACTTTCGCGATCTGGCAGTCGGCGACTACGTCGTGCACGTGGAACACGGCATAGCTCGCTACCAGGGATTGCGGGAGATCGAACAGGACGGGCTCACGGTCGAATTTATGGTGTTGGAGTTTGCTGAGCAGGCGCGCCTCTACGTGCCGCTCACGCGCCTCGACCTGATTCAGAAATACCGGTCGACCGATGCCGGACCTGCGCCGATCCTGAACCGGCTCGGCTCGCAGCAATGGGCCAAGACCAAAGCGCGCGTCAAGAAGGCCATGGCCGACATGGCCGATGAGTTGCTGAAGCTGTATGCGCAACGTAAAGCTGCGCAGGGCCACGCGTTTCCTCCCGACAATGAATTTCAACGCGAATTTGAAGACGCCTTCGACTACAACGAAACCGACGATCAGCTCGCTGCCATTGCAGACATCAAGCGCGACATGGAATCGCCTCTGCCCATGGATCGTCTGTTGTGCGGCGATGTGGGCTACGGCAAGACGGAAGTGGCCATGCGTGCAGCGTTCAAGGCTGTACAGGATGGGCGCCAGGTCGCGGTGCTGACGCCGACCACGGTCCTCAGCTTCCAGCACTTCGAGACATTCAAGCGGCGCTTCAAACAGTTCCCTATCAACGTGGAGATGATTTCGCGCTTCCGCACGCCCAAAGAACAGAAGATCATTCTGGAGCGAGTGGAGAGCGGCAAAGTCGACATCTTGATCGGCACCCACCGCCTGCTCTCAAAGGACATCAAGTTTCAGGACCTCGGGCTCCTGATCGTCGATGAAGAGCAGCGCTTCGGTGTGCGCCACAAGGAGCGCTTGAAGCAAATGCGGCGCGAGATCGATGTGCTGGCCATGTCCGCCACGCCAATCCCGCGCACGCTGCACATGTCGCTGGTCGGCCTGCGCGACATGAGCGTGATCGAGACGCCGCCCAAGGACCGCATGGCGATTCAAACGGTGGTAGCGAAGTTCGACGAGAAGCTGATTCGCTCGGCGCTCGAAGTGGAGCTTGAGCGCGGTGGACAGATTTACTTCGTCCACAACCGGGTGGAGACGATATACGAATTAGCCGCCAAGATTCAGGAGTTGGTGCCCCAGGCGCGCGTGGTTGTTGGCCACGGTCAGATGGGCGAGTCGGAACTGGAGCGGGTGATGCTCGCCTTCATGGATGGCGAATACGACGTTCTGGTGGCGACGACAATCATCGAAAACGGCCTCGATATTCCGCGTGCGAATACCATCATCATCAATCGCGCGGATCGCCACGGTCTTTCGGAACTGTACCAGTTACGTGGCCGCGTGGGCCGGTCTAATCGGCGCGCTTACTCTTACCTGCTCATTCCTCCCGAACAGGAATTGACTGAGATTGCGCGACGCCGGTTGGCGGCACTCAAGGAATTTTCGGACCTCGGTGCAGGCTTCAAGATCGCCGCGCTGGACCTGGAGCTACGCGGCGCGGGCAACATGCTGGGAGGCGAACAGAGCGGGCACATCGAAGCCGTCGGCTTTGAACTCTATACCAGCATGCTTGAGGAAGCGGTCAGCAAGCTGAAGGGCGAGGATCGCGAAGAGCGGCCGGTCACACAACTAAACCTGGGCATCAGCCTGCGCATTGACGAGAGCTACATTCCAGAAGAGAACCAGCGGCTGCGCATTTACAAACGCATCGCCGGAGCTACCGATGAACTCACGCTGACCGATGTTCGCGCCGAGATGGTCGACCGCTATGGCGAACTGCCCGAGAGCGTGCTGCATCTGCTCGAGGCAGCCCAATTGCGTCTGGAATGCGAGCGGCTCGGAGTCTCGCAGGTGGACCGCAAGCGGGATCAGCTGCACCTGCGGTTTATGGAAAAGGCCAACATCGACCCGGCACGGCTGATGCAACTGGTCGCCAAGAATGCAAAGCGCGGCGCACAGTTCACGCCCCAGGGCGTTTTGCGCTTTCCGCTCACCGCGTCGCAGCCCGTTGCCGTGCTGACGGAGATTCGCGCGCTGCTCGATGACCTGGAACTGGAACCCGTCGCTGGATAAGATTCGCAACCGTTACAGATATGGAGAGGCCCTGATTGAAGCGTCAACTGATCTTCGCAGTCATTGCAATGGGAGGCATCCTGAGCAACAGTCCCGCTCTACTCGCAGAGACATCCGGCTCTCCCAATAACGCCGCCGCTTCCGCGTTCAATGCGCTGGAGGAACAATACTTCGATCAGTCGTACTTCAAGTACGCCCCGACGCTCGGCACGCTTGCAGGCTTTCACCAATACGACCCGTTGCTCGAAGACTTTTCAGGGCGCGGCGTCGAGGCCCAGGTGGCGACCTTGCGAGGTTTTGAGGCGAAGTTTTCTACGGTGCCGGCGAACCAGCTCGACCTGACCACTCAAGGCGACCTCGCGCTGATTCTGTCGAACATTCACAGCGCGCTGCTGACGCTCGAAACGATTCGGCCCTGGGAGAAGAATCCCGACATCTACTCGACTGGAATCACCAGCAGCATCTTCACCCTGATGGAGCGAACGTTCGCCTCTCCGGATGAGCGGTTGCGTTCTGCCGTGGCGCGTGAGAAGCAGATGCCCGCAGTGCTTGACGCTGCACGCGTCAACCTGAAAAATCCGCCGCGCATCTACACCGAGATTGCGATCGAGCAGCTTCCCGGCGATATCAGCTTCTTTCAGAACGACGTCCCCGCCGCTTTCAAAAACGCCACCGATGCCCCAACCCGCGCCGAGTTTGAGAAGAGCAATGCCGCAGTCATTGCGGCTTTGCAGCGCTACGAACAGTGGCTGAAGTCCGACGTGCTGCCCGTCTCGAACGGTGATTTCCGCATCGGCGCGGAGACGTTTTCGAAGAAGTTGCAATTTGACGAGATGGTCGATACGCCGCTCGATCGGCTGCTCGAAATCGGCTACGGCGATTTGCATAAGAACCAGGCGGAGTTCAAGCGCGTCGCTGCGGAAGTGGACCCTGGCAAGACGCCCGATCAGGTGCTCGCCGAGTTGGCCACCATGCACCCCGCTCCCGACCAGCTGCTGAACAGCTTTCGCGCAACGTTTGATGGATTGATCGCTTTCATTCGCGAGAAACACATCATCACCATTCCGTCGGATGTGCGCCCCATTCTCGAAGAGACGCCGCCCTTCATGCGCGCGACGACGTTCGCATCGATGGATACGCCGGGTGCGTACGAGCGGCATGCGACCGAGGCGTATTTCAATGTCACGCTTCCGGGCGCACATGACACGCCGCAACAGATCGCGGGGCGGATGGCGAGCTTTAACATCGGCACCATCGTCAGCACTTCGGTGCACGAGGCGTACCCTGGCCACTATGTGCAATTCCTGTGGGTGCCGCAGGCTCCCAGTAAGGCGCGCAAGCTGCTGGGAGCGAATACCGATGTCGAAGGCTGGGCTCACTATTGCGAGCAGATGATGCTGGACGAGGGATATGGCCAGCCGGGCGTAGGTGCGAAGGACGAGCGCGAGTCGAAGATGCTGCGCCTCGGCCAGTTGCAGGACGCCTTGCTGCGGGATGCCCGATTCATCGTCGGCATCAAGATGCACACCGGCCAGATGAGCATGGACCAGGCAATCGATTTCTTCGTGACAGAGGGATTCCAATCCCGCCAGGTGGGTACGGTAGAAACCAAGCGAGGCACTTCGGATCCAACCTATCTCTACTACACGCTGGGCAAGCTTGAAATCATGAAGCTGAGGGCCGACATGCAGAAGAAGGAAGGCGCGGCATTTTCCCTGCAGAAGTTCCACGATGACTTCATGAGGCAGGGCTTCCCACCGATCAAGATCGTGCGCCGGGCCATGCTGGGCGACGATTCTCCTACTCTGTGATGTAAGTCGGAGAGTTCCGTTTCGCAAACGGCATTGACTGCATCTCACGCTGGGTATCTGTCGCGGCCGCTGATGCTTGAGATATGCTTCTGAGGACGTTCACAGAGAGAGAGGGCACGCGCTTCTCATCCGGGCGTGGCACTCAACACTGAATTATGAAGGACATGGCATGACGACTCGAGTACGCAAAGCAGTCTTTCCCGCGGCAGGACTGGGCACGCGGTTTCTTCCGGCCACAAAGGCCATTCCAAAAGAGATGCTCGCCCTTGTAGACAAGCCCATCATCCAGTACGGAGTGGAAGAGGCGCTGGCGTCGGGGATCGAAGAGATCATCATTGTCACCGGGCGCGGCAAGTCCGCGATTGAAGATCACTTCGACATCAGCTTCGAGCTGGACCAGAACCTCGAGTCCCGCGGTAAGAAGGAACTGTTGGCGGTGAGTCGCAATATCTCGGGGATGGCAAAGATCGCATACATCCGCCAGAAGGAAGCCAAGGGCCTGGGCCACGCAGTACTTACGGCTAAGGAACTCGTCGGCGACGAGCCGTTCGCAGTGATCCTGCCCGATGATGTCATTGATGCGAATCCGCCCTGCCTAAAGCAGATGATCGATGCCTACAACGAAGTGCAGGGCTCGATTCTCGCCACCCAGATTGTGGAAGGCGATGCCATCTCCGCGTATGGCGTACTGGCCGGCAAACCGCACGCCAGCGATTCCCGCTTGTTCGACGTGAGTGGCATGGTGGAGAAGCCAAAGCTGGCGGACGCGCCTTCAAAAAACGCGATCATCGGCCGTTACATTCTCACACCCGCAGTCTTCGGCCTGCTCGAAACCATTGAACCCGGGGCGGGAGGAGAACTGCAGCTGACGGATGGCATCAAGGGCCTGCTCAAGACAGAGAAAGTCTACGGCTTCAACTTTCAAGGCAAGCGCTACGACGCCGGCGACAAGGCAGGCATGTTGCAGGCGACGGTAGAGTTCGCGCTCAAGGACCAGAAGCTCGGCCCGAAGTTCCGCGAATATCTGAAGGCGCTCACGCTCTAATTCGTGAGCATAGATAAGAGGGGCGGGTGGCGAGGTTTACTTAGCCGCGTTCGGCACCCGCCTCACTCTTTCCACTTGATGTTGCAGCCGAGGCTGGGCTTCTGATCCTGCGGTATAGGTCGCCCGCTCAGCAATGCATCCATCGCCGCTCGCAGGTCCTGCCCTGAGACGGGAACGCCATTGCCCGGACGGCTCGCATCGAACTGTCCGCGATAGACGAGCTTCAGATCGGCATCAAAAAGAAAGAAGTCGGGCGTGCACTGCGCCTGGTAGGCACGCGCTGCCTCCTGCGTCTCGTCGTAGAGGTAGGGGAAGACGAAACCCGCTCGCTGCGCCTGTTCTTTCAAGCCAAGGGGGCCATCTTCTGGAAACGCATCAGCGTCGTTGCTGCTGATGGCGACGATCCCAATCTCTTTGCCCTCGTAGTCGCGGCCCAGTTGCGCCAGGCCCTGCTCCGCGTGTTTTACAAACGGGCAATGTGCGCACAGAAACATGACCAGAAGTCCGCGAGGGCCACGCGCCTCGTCCAGCGAAACCAACGCCCGGGTGGACACCTCAGGCAGCGCAAAGTCCGGTGCTGCCGTTCCCATTGCAACCATCGAGGATTCAATTCTTGGCATCGCGGTGCTCCTGTCCAGAATGGTTCTCGTCAACGAATGCTTTCCGCCGAAAAGATCGCTCTCAATACATCGATGCTTGTCAGTACCGGGGAGGATTCTTCAGAACAGCGGCGTCTGCTTGCGAGGCAGCGGTAGACCGAAGTGTTCATACGCCAGGCGAGTCGCCACGCGTCCGCGGGGTGTGCGGTCCAGAAAGCCGATCTGGATCAGGAAGGGCTCGTACACCTCTTCGAGCGCGTCCTCTTCCTCGGCGAGCGTCGCGGCAAGCGTGTTCAGTCCGACAGGGCCGCCGTCGTACTTCTCAATGATGGTCAGCAGCAGGCGCCGGTCGAGTTCGTCAAAGCCGTGCGCGTCGACCTCGAGTAACTTAAGGGCGGCTGAGGCCGTGGCGCGATCGATGCGCCCGCTGCCGCGAACCTGCGCGTAGTCCCGCACGCGACGCAGCAGTCGATTGGCAATTCTGGGCGTGCCCCTGGACCGCATCGCGATCTCCGCAGCGCCATCGTCGTCGATCGGCACATTCATTACCTCGGCGGAGCGCTCGACGATGAAGCGTAGATCGTCTTCGTTGTAGAACTCGAGCCGCAGCAGGATGCCGAAGCGGGAGCGCAGGGGTGAAGAAAGCAGCCCGGGGCGCGTCGTCGCCGCAACAAACGTGAACGGTTTGATGTCCATCACGTGCGTGCGCGCTGCCGGACCTTGCCCAATGATGATGTCCAGCTTGTAATCTTCGAGCGCGGTGTAGAGTTTCTCTTCGAGGACCGGCTGCAGGCGATGAATCTCGTCGAGGAAAAGCACTTGCCGCTCGCGCAGGTTAGTAAGAATTGCAGTCAGGTCTCCCTGGATCTGCAGTGCGGGTCCGGAAGTTTGCTGGAATCCGACATCCAATTCGTTCGCGATGATCGTGGCTAGCGTGGTCTTACCCAGGCCCGGTGGTCCGAAGAGCAGCACGTGATCGAGCGCCTCGCCGCGCGACTTGGCAGCCTCGAGCGCGATCGACAACTGCTCCTTGATCTTGTGCTGGCCGATGAACTCGTTCAGCAGCCGCGGACGAAGCTTCAGTTCGAACGAACTCTCGTCCTCTGCTGGCGCGGCAGAGACCAGCCGCTCCGGATTCTCCCTGTTCATGGCCATGAGGACGTTTCAACACGGAGTCTACCAGCTTCGACGGTCGATGGCTGCGCTCTCCGCTGACTTCGATTGCGATTTCGCTGCCCTCGCGACGGTGCTCGCCACCCTCCGATACACTGGACAGTAGACCGGCCTGCACGTAATGCGACTGCGCAAATTCCGATTCGATCGTCCCCAACAAATCGCCGCTCTATTGCTGCTGGCTTTATTGGGCCAGTGCCTATGGGTCATCCAACACAGAACGCTTAGCAGCCTCGACTATCAGTACGCGCTTTGCGGGCGTGAGATGTGGGAAAAGCCGTCGCCTCTGGCTGGATACTTCACTACCTGCGGCAACATTCACGATGGGAGCCTCGCCTACCGGGCAGCAGGCCTCCCGCTAACCATTCAGCGCATTCTGTCAGGGCAGTCCTCGAGCGCTTCCCCGTGGGAACTACGCCACCAGCTCACCTACGTCAGTCTGCTGCTGCGGCTTCCTTTCGTGCTCGCCGGGCTGGCACTGGGAGCCGCCCTGTGGTGGGTGACACGGCGTCTCTTCGGCAACGAGGGCGGCTTCGTCGCCCTGGCGCTCTACTGCTTTTCGCCTGAGATCCTTCGCGCCTGTACCTATCCCAATAACGAGATACTCGCCGCGTTCGGCCTGTTTGCCGCGGTCTATACAGCCATCGGCGTTTCGCACGCGATGCAGGGCCCGGCGTACAAATGGCGACCGCGAATTGTGCTGCTGATCGCGTGCTTTGGGTTCACCGCGGCGGCCCATGTCTCCGCCGTGCTGATCGCGTTTCTCTTCGGGATAGGGTTCATGATCTACCTCGCCGAGGGCCGCCGCGCTTCCATCATTCCGATTACTTTGCTGTCCGCGTTCGGAACACTCCTGCTGCTCTTCGCCTCATATGCATTTCGGCTGGATGCGTTCAGCTATGTCTTCCGCAGCGCCGCTGGTCGCCTTTGGCTCTCGATCGAGCCGGCCAGGATTTTCTTCTCTTCGCTCCCCAATGCCGGCGTGACCCTCGCGTCCGCGGCTGCTTTGCTGCTGTATGTCAGCTTCCGGCGGTCGCGCTACTTCGGCAATACTGTCCCGCTCCTGGTCGCGATGAGCTTGCTCCTCCTGATCACAAATCGCGCGCCGACACAGCCCTGGTTGTGGGCCATTCCGTTCCTGCTGACGTTCATCGGCGGGGTGTTTGCGGATGCCCTGGAGACCCGGCAGCGACGTCTTTTTCTGTTCGCTTTTGGCAGCCTTTTGGTCGCCCAGGCGGCCCTTTCCCTTGCCAGTCTCTCGGTGCTGGGGGAGTAGTTCCTTAAGTGCTACGCATCATTGGAGTTATACCTTCCCTCGCCCCTTGCCTAGGCCTAACTATTTCAGTATCATAGAGTTAGGTTAACCAGAGGGAGAAACCCAGCTTTCCGTTGAGCCATCTTCAGGCTCGTCGAAGTTGCTTGTTCGCCTCTGAAGACCGCTCATTCTATGGCAGACGATCAGAACCCCCAGCTCCCTCTCGGCGGCAACGGCAGCGACAATACCGGTGGACCTACAGGCGCCGCCAGCATAGTGCCCATCAATATTGAAGACGAGATGCGCAAGTCGTATCTCGACTATTCCATGTCGGTCATCATCGGCCGCGCACTGCCCGACGTTCGCGACGGCTTCAAGCCCGTCCATCGCCGCATTCTCTACGGCATGCACGACATGGGGCTGCAGTACAACAAGAAGTACACCAAGTGCGCCAAGGTCGTTGGCCACGTCATGGGCAACTATCACCCTCATGGCGACTCGGCGATTTACGACACCATGGTGCGCATGGCGCAGCCGTTCTCGCTGCGCTATCCCATGATCGACGGGCAAGGTAACTTCGGCTCGGTCGACGGCGATCCCCCGGCAGCCATGCGATATACCGAATCGCGCATGACCCGCATCGGCGGCGAGATGCTTTCCGACATCGACATGGAAACGGTCGACTTCGTGCCGAATTATGACGAGTCGACGTTTGAGCCTTCGGTGTTGCCGACCCGCATTCCAAACCTGATTGTGAACGGGTCGAACGGAATCGCCGTCGGCATGGCGACCAATATTCCTCCGCACAATCTGACCGAAGTCATCAACGCCACGATCGAGTTGGTGAACAATCCCCGAGCGGGCCTGATCGAAGTGCTCAAGCACGTGCAGGGGCCCGATTTTCCCACGGGCGGGTTTTTGTATGGCCGCACCGGGATTGCACAGGCCTATGCCACCGGCCGCGGCCGCTTCCTGATGCGCGCGCGCGCCGCGGTCGAGAACCTGACAAAGGACAAGCAGGCGATCATCGTCACCGAGATCCCTTACCAGGTCAATAAGGCGAAGCTGATTGAACGCATCGCCGAGCTGGTAAACGATAAGGTCATCGACGAAATTTCGGACATGCGCGACGAGAGCGACCGCGACGGCATGCGCATCGTGATCGAGCTCAAACGCACGGCCGAGCCGCAGATCGTTCTCAACCAGCTGTATAAGCACACGCAGATGCAGGAAAGCTTTTCGATGATCTTTCTGGCTGTGGTGAATGGCCAGCCGCGCGAGCTTCCGCTGCACATCGCGATTCAGCATTTCATCGATCATCGTGTCGAAGTGGTGCGTCGGCGCACCGCTTACCTCTTGCGCAAGGCTCGTGAACGCGAACACATCCTGCTCGGCTATCAGATTGCGCTCGACCATCTGGACAGCGTGATCAAGATCATCCGCGGCTCTTCGTCTCGTGGCGATGCTCGCGAGAACCTGTTCCAGTTCTTCTCTGGCCGCACGATTACGGTTCGTGATCAGGCGCTCGCAGGCGTTACCCTGGATGCCGCAAAGTACGGCATCGATCCGGCAACGCTGCTCACGCCGACACTGACGCTCAGCTACCGCCAGATCGACGCGATTCTCGAACTGCAGCTCTATCGCCTGACCCAGCTCTCGATCGACGAACTGCTGAAGGAACTCTCGGAGGTTCGCGACCGCATCGCTGAATACGAATCGATCCTCGCTTCCGAAAAGAAGCTGCGCAGCGTGATCGTCGAAGAACTGGAAGAAATTCGCAAGAACTTCGGCGACGAACGCCGTACACAGATTCTCGACGAGACGGCGGAACTGCAGCTCGAAGACCTGATCGCCGACGAACAAGTCGCAGTGACGGTGTCGCATTCCGGATATCTGAAACGGACACCCATCTCGACCTATCGTCAGCAGCGGCGCGGCGGGACCGGCAGGCTTGGCATGAAGACTCGCGAAGAGGACTTCGTTTCCCAGCTCATCATCGACTCGACCCACGCCTACCTGCTCTGCTTCACTAACAAGGGCCGCGTGTATTGGCTCAAGGTCTACGAGATTCCCGACGTTGGCGCGGCCGGCAAGGGCAAGTCCATCGCAAGCCTGCTCAGCCTTCAGGCGGGCGAACAGGTGCGCAACATCCTTCCTGTGCGCAACCTGGAGGAAGAGGGCAAGTTTGTCTTCTTCGCAACCCGCAACGGCACAGTAAAGAAGACGCCGCTCAAAGATTTCTCAAACGTAATGGCACGCGGCATTATCGCCATCGGCATCGATGATGACGATGAGCTGATCGGCGCGCGCATTACAGACGGCAACCAGATCGTCTTCCTCGCGACGCACGAAGGCATGGCCATTCGCTTCGGCGAAAACGACGTGCGTTCGATGGGCCGCCCGGCCTACGGTGTGCGCGGAATCGATCTCGACAAGAAAGATTATGTGGTCGGCATAGCCATCACGCCCAAGGAGCGCACCACGAACGGCGACGGCGCACAGAACCAGAGCCTGATCCTGTCCGTCACCACCATGGGCTTTGGCAAGCGCACCGATGTGGATGAGTACCGCCTGCAGACCCGCGGTGGCAAGGGCGTGATCAACGTAAAAACCACCAGCCGAAACGGCAAGGTCCAGTCCATCAGCCTGGTCGACGATACCTCGGAGTTGATGGTCATCAGCCAATACGGCAAGATCATCCGCATCGACACCAAGACGGTGCGGGCGGCGGGTCGCTCGACACAAGGGGTAAAACTGCTCTTCCTGGAAGAAGAAGATCGTGTCGCAGCCGCGGTGGTGATTCCGCCGGAGGAAGCGAAGGCCGATACGGAAAACGGTACGCTGCTGCAGTAAGCTAACTGGACGATAAAATCCTAACCAAGCTTTCTGGCCCGGAATCAGACGACTAAAAGACGATAAAAGCGATTCTTTTTACCAATGCAATCCAAGACGTCAAACATTGCATTACCGAAGCCATCGGGAGAGGGAAATGACTCTCGTCGTTTTGTTCCGTCCAAGAAGCGCCTGACGAGTTCGTCTTCAGGGCACTCGGTCGCACTTAAGAAATTCTCGTACCTGCTCAGCAGATCTCGTATGCCTTGGTGGGCGTCAGCATATGTCTGTTTAGATAGGAGCCACTCCAATCGCTCCGTAGGCGTAAGCGAGATCATTTCGGCCGCATCTGACGGTCTTACTGTCCCATAATGAGAATGAATTGCTAAGAGATATAGCAGCGCCGAATAGCAGGTCAACAGTCTGCTGTGTTTCAGTTTGTAGTTCTTGAGCTTACGTTTTGCTCTTCGCTCTTCTGGCTCTTTAGAGGTTCTTGCCTCGTAGTTCACGCAGAAGGTTCTCCAAAGGCGCAGAATGTCGTTTGCTAGGAAGGCTGGGATGAAGTCGTTCTTATGGTCTTCATAGTCCTTCCAATAGGCCCAAATCGCGTGCTCGGTCACTTCTCGATAGACCTCCGCCCCTAACAATGGGCGGCTTTCTAGCAACATCAGCAGCCGTGCTGTAAATGTATTGTTGGCGTCATCATGTGGAGTTCCCATAGTCTTTATCAAATCGTCAATGGAGTAGTGCTCGAGATACTCGCCGTCACCGGAAAAATCGGGGATGTCGAACCTCTGCGTTGACTCAATCAAATCAGCTTTGATACATATTTCATCCAGCCGAGAAAGCTGCCTTCTACCCCCTTTGCAAAGCCCTACGATGAAAAGGTCTAAATCACTATGAATACTCGCTTCCCCGCGGGCAAATGATCCAGTAACGTAAACGCAGGCTTTGTCTCCACAAAGCCGCTCCGCGTCGACTAACGATTCCCGCAGTTCATTGATACGCCGCTCAGTCGCCAGCCGACGTTGATCTATCAGGTCTCCCATTTACTCCTTCCCACTCAAATATATTTGCGAAGATTTCCGCCTGCTCAATGGCGTCGTCCAAAGCATGATGTGTATGGGTTATCTCGGGGCGAAGTGAAGGGAACAGCCGCGAGCGACCAGCTTCTGATATTGGAACGGCCGCCTTGATGGCGAATGCCGTCTTTATATCGAAACACCGCGAATGGTTGAAGGGCGAACCTACCCTCGAGAACTGAACGAAGTACCAATAAAGCCAGGCCCAATCAAAGCTGAGAGGATAGGCGACGAGGACTGGCTGACCTGTACCGGCAACCTCGTTTACCCATTGTGCTGCAGAGGTCATTACCTCTTCGGGATCTTCACCCTCGCGGACAAGGCGATCTCTATCAAAGCCGTTGACTCGGAGGGCATCCGCTTGAAACCCAGCAGAGATCGGCTTCAGTTCCCGATAAAATTTCCGTCGTTCTCCTTGGTGGCGTTCGAATCGCAATCCATCGAAGGAACCTGCCTCCACCAAGGCGAACGAAAGGATTGAAAATGGCCCAGGGATTGGGCCATCCGTCTCCACGTCTGCGGAGAAATATATGTCGATTGCGCCTTTACCCACTTTTCTGCCGGCATTAGGGAGGCATGAAAGGTCTGGATCAACTTCGTGTTTAGGCGTCAGGTGCATGACTCTGTATGTTAGCAAGAAGCCTTCATGTGGATTCTTTTTGCAATATAGAGCCTTCGAAGCACGAAAACAGGGGCATCCTCTACGGACGCCCCTTTCTCTTCCTACTTCAGTCAGGATCCTTCGTTCGAACAGCCTAGAAGCTGCGGCTGTAGGACGCGATGATTGAGTAATCCGCAAACGCAGCATCGCCGTGAGTGTGGGCGGCTACATCGTTCACGCTGGTGGTGCGGTCGCGCAGCATGGCCCAGGGCGAACTGAGGTTGAACATATTGCGGCCATGCGAGTACAGGATTGCCGGTTCCAGAGACACCACATACCCTGGGCGTCGAAATCCCTTGCTATCCCCCAGCAGATCGCGCGCCGGAACGCCCTCCATGCGGCCGCCAAGGCTGGCGCTTAACCGCGCAGCAGCGGATGTACCGGCAGTACGCCATGCGAAAGCCCGCCGCGCCAAAGGTACTGGTCTGGAATCGACATGATCTGCTCGCCCGGCAGCGAGCGAAAGGTCTTCACGCCATTGGTGCTCTCCGGATTGAACAGCCAGGAGCCGGTGAAGTAGCCGACTGTCTTGAAGTAGGTCTGCCGGTACGCCTCGGTCGCAACCACAAAACCCCAGCCGCCATCCCCGGGCTGAATGGATTGATCGAAGGGACGCGTCTGCGTCGTACCGTTGGAGAGGATGGTAGTGCCGCTTGCGTCCTTGACCCCGGTCGGCAGTTTCAACTGCGCTGAGAACGAGACGTTCCCATGACTTTCTGTCGGCGGCCGCCACACCCACGCCTGCACTCCCGCCGTGATGTCACCGATGCCGCCATCGCGGTAGGTGTTGATGTTGCCCTGCTGGTGCCGCGTGGCGGAGAGCCCCGGAACGTCGGCAATTAAGCTCCATCGCGGCGTGAGCTGGTAGCTGATGCCGAGATCGAAGATGTCGACGTGATTCTGCACCTCGTTGTGCTTGGCGGCGCGTTGCGCCTGGTATACGTCACCAACATAGTGGCGATAGGACGAGTACGTGCGGTAGCCGAAGGTGAGCGTGAGCCCGCGCAATCCACCAGCCAGCGACTGCTGATCATGCGGCGCCAGGCCGGACACTACCGGCTGCACTGTGTGTGCCGCGACGCAGCCTTGCGCGAAGGCTTGCGGCTGCAATCCCGCGGCGGCGGCGGTCATCAGTGCTGCTCCGCATACCAGTCTGAGTGTCTTATCCGTGATCGTTTTCATCTTTTCTGACTCCTTTTGCGTTCTTCCTGCATGGCCTACCTTCAAACACCCTCCCGCACCTTTCGAAAGCCGTTCGGTCGAGGCTAGTGAAATATAGTGATCAGCATCACCCCTGTCTTGGGTCCGAAGGACGAGTCCTAGCTCCATCCATCGGTGGAGTGGTAAACCGGGTTCCCGGCGTTCCTCTTTCCCGGCAGGTCCTTTCGAATTGGGAGTCGCCGAGATGCCTCCGACTCTCTGGTACTCCCCGGATGGACAGTCGCGCGGCACCCGTCCTAGCGCGTTTGGTGGATCTGCTGTTCAAATAGCGGGCATGACTTTTTCGGCTCTCCGCTTGCCCTCTCGTTTTGCGTCACCCTCGAGCCTCGCGTCCCTGCTTCTGCTGGGTCTAATCGGTTTGCTGCCCGCTATGGCGATAGCTGCGCAAACGGCACCTCCTGCGCCGGCGGCGCCCGCTGCAGCGTCGCAGGTCCCGCCAGCACCGCAAGCACCTGCGGCTGGCCAGACTCCCGCGCCCTCCACGCAGAGCGCATGGGCCATCGCGCATGATCGCCAACTGCTGGTCGACTTCCCGGATTTCGCGCGCTACCACGATGACGATGCAAAGCTCGGCCCTCCCGCTCCGGGAGAGGACCGCGTAGTTTTCTTCGGCGACTCGATCACTGATGGATGGCATCTCGCCGAATACTTTCCCGGAAAGCCCTATATCAACCGCGGCATCTCCGGGCAGACCACGCCGCAGATGCTGGTGCGCTTCCGAGCGGACGTGATCAACCTGCATCCCAAGGTTGTGGTCATTCTCGCTGGCACCAATGACATCGCGGGAAATACCGGGCCTACCACGCCGGAAGCGATCGAGGACAACTTCACTTCGATGTGTGAGCTGGCGCGCGCCAACAACATCCGCGTGGTGCTGGCCTCGATTCTTCCCGCCTATGACTATCCATGGAAGCCGGGAATGCAGCCGGTGGACAAGATCGCCGCGTTAAATACCTGGCTGAAGACGTACGCCGCCGCCAACTCCGCGGCGTACCTTGACTACTATTCGGCGTTACAGGATGAGCGGCACGGCCTACCGGCGAAGTTGAGCCACGACGGAGTTCATCCGAATCCTGCTGGGTACGCCATCATGCAGCCACTGGCCGAACAAGCGATCGCAGACGCACTGAAGCAGCACTGATCGCGGCCGCACAGAAACTGAAGACGCACCACCGGGACTCAAGCTCTCGGCAAATCCAGGGATGCCTCCGTTTAGAATCGAAGGCATTCATGCGAATCTATGGTTTGTTTGCCGTCGTGGTGTTGCTGTTCTCTGCCTCAGCTGCACGTGCGGTGGAGATCCGGATCACCGCGAAAGCTCTGGAACATACGCTGAAGGCGCAGCTCTTCTCGACCGAGACCGGCCGCTACTATCTGCGCGGCGATGCGCATAGCGGGTGCTATGCCTACGCGGAGAAGCCGTCCGTGACTTTTGCGGGAGATCGCATTGTGGTGCACCTGCATACGGCGGCGCGCCTGGGCAAGTCCCTTCGTGGCACCTGCCTCGGCATTGCGTTGGCGCCCAACGTCGATGTCTCCATGGTGCCGGTGGCGGAGGGCGAAACGATTGGCTTTCGCGATGCCCGCATCGAACACATCAGCCAGTCCTATGAACTGAATTTCCTGCTCGCGCCGTTTCTCAATCGCAAGGTGCCGTCGAGCATGCGACTGAACGCCGCGACCATTCTGCGCAAGTTACTCTCCGGGTCGGCGCAGACCACGGGCTATGTCTTCACGCTCGATCGCCTGCAGCTTCACTTCATGCAGGTGAGAGACACGGCGCTGGTGATCGATGCCGATGGCAACCTCAACGTAGACTAGGTTGCCGCGCTTCGGGCACACTGGAGTGCACCAGTTTTTGTCGCAAGTCGTCGATCCCGCAGAAAGCCTTGCCCATCCCCTGAAGGAGTACACCGATGTCCGATCAAGTTCGCCTGGAAGATGCACGTCGTATCATCGCCGCCGCCGAAAAGAAAGCTGCCGAGATTGGCCAGCCCATGAACATTGCCGTCGCAGATGCGGGCGGCAACCTGGTTGCCCACGTTCGCATGGATGGCGCGTGGCTCGGCTCGGTAGACATCTCCATCAAGAAGGCCTGGACCTCCCGCGCCTTTGACATCACGACCAAGGATCTCGCGCAGCATTCGCAATCCGGAGGGCAGTTCTTCGGCATTCATGCCTCCAACGATGGCAAAGTGATGATCTTCGCCGGCGGCATTCCCTTGAAGAGCGGCGGCAAAGTCGTTGGAGCGATCGGCGTGAGCGGCGGCGGCGGCGATCAGGACCACGCGGTTGCCGAAGCCGGGGCAGCGGCCTTCTAAACGCCGCGATGAAGCAGCGCGTCTCCAACTAGAGATGGAGAGCGAAAGCGTCCTGGCTGCAGTAGACTACCTGCGATTCGCGCGAGGATCATGAATGCAGAATTGGTCGGCTGGTCGTTTTCGAATCGCTGTTGTTTGCGCGGCCTTTCTTCTGGCTGAAACCGCGTACGGACGGCTCATCGGTCTTGAAGGCAAAGACCTCAGCGGACATGCGCAGAAGCTATCGCAACTTCGCGGGCAGATCGTGGTGCTCAGCTTCTGGGCGACCTGGTGCGGTCCCTGCCAGGAAGAGCTTCCGCGCCTTTCGAAGCTGAGCAGCGCCTACTCCGGGAAGAATGTGCGCTTCGTGGCCGTCTCCATCGACGACGCCAAAGACCGCGGCAAGATCCAGCCGTTCCTGACCAAGCAAGGCATCTCGCTTGAGGTGTGGACGGGGGCCAACTCTGACGATCTGGCGCGGTTCGGACTGGGCGACATCGTTCCCGGAACCGTCGTGCTCGATGAAAAGGGCGAGCTGATTGGTCGTATTATGGGCGAAGCTCAGGACGATGACGTTCGCAGCCGCGTCGACTGGTTGCTGGCCGGCCGCAAGGGCCCTGCGCCGGATCCCGTGGCTAAACGCTATTAGCAGCAGCCAGAAGGCGGTCGGCACATCTGGGTCGTCTGCCGGGCTCCTGAACCAGCCTCACTACTTGGATCAGAACCCCCGGCGCTGTAGTCTGTAGAAGCTCTGGAGTTTCTCCGCGGTCTACCGATGCGCCGTTCATTGCCCCCTGTCGTATTCTGCCTGCTGTCGGTTTTTCTCGTGCTTCCGGCCAGCGCCGCCGCGCGCCGCCATCATCGTCATCACGCCGTTGCTGCTGCAGCTCCCGCCAGGTGGTCGCATCAACGCGCTCGTCTGCTGCATGCTGTGCGAGTGCAGCAACGTGCACGCCACGCGGTAAGGCTCAAGACCAGCACGCCATCGCCCACCGCGATCATCGATCCTGTGCCAAGGGTCAAGTTCAAGATGCCGCCAGCGATGAAGGGAACGTACGCTTCCCTCGTCCGCCAGAATGTTCGAGCCGAGGCGGATGGGCTCGCGCGTATTCAGAACGATGCAGACCTGCTCTCGCTGCGAAGAGAAAAAGCCCTCGTGGCTGTTCCCGTAACCAGCGCCTTGCTGATCGATCCGCGCTTACCGGGAAATCGCAGATATTGCCGCCTCTGGACTGCTCGCTTCCTGAGCGACCTGTCCCGTGTCCACGCCGCTCGCTTTCACAAGCCGCTTCAGGTCAACTCGGCGGTTCGCACAGTCGCCTACCAACGCCAGCTCGAAGGGTTCAACGGCAACGCCGCTCCTGCGGATGGCGATATTGCCTCGCCGCACCTGACCGGCGGCACCATCGATATCGCCAAGAGAGGCCTGTCTCCTTCTGAAGTAGGCTGGATGCGCGCCTTTCTGATGCCCCTGCAGGTCGCAGGCAAGATCGACGTCGAAGAAGAATTCCAGCAATCGTGCTTTCACATCACTGTCTACAAGTCGTATCTGCCGTCGGCTTCTCGTGCAGAGCGTGGGACCGGCCGTCATCGAAGAGCAGGGGTCACGCTCATCGCCGCCCGGGTGCGCTAAGTCATTCCCCGCAACCTGATCTCCAGGACGCACTGCTGAAGCAGCCGCAGCCGGGACCCTCGTGCCGATCAGGATTCCCGGTAAATTTATTCATTCCCACGACGCGATCAGAGTAAAATTCGCACAACTTCAGACATGACACCTTTTCGAGGCTAATTTTATGAGCGACATGAATGCGGTTGTACCTCCAATGCCGGAGGCGGGCACTGAGACAGCGGGGCTGAGCCAGACAGCGCGGGTGGTCGACACGTTTACTGCGCCATCCAAAACGTTTACTGACATCCTTCGCAGCACCAGTTGGTGGCTACCCTTTCTGCTGAGCGTCATTGTGACGTATGGGTTCATCTTCGCCATGCAATCGCGTATCGGCTGGGACAAGCTGACCGAGAGCGGCATGAAGCAGAACCCCAAGGCCGCGGAACAGATGGCCAATATGCCGGCGGACCAACGCGCCAATGCGATGAAGACCAGCATAATGATCACCAAGATCATCACCTACAGCGTGCCGGTGCTCGGCCTGATTATGTCGACCATCGTCGCGCTAGTACTCTGGGCGACGATCAACTTCTTGTTCGGAGGACGGGCCACTTACGGCCAGGTCTTCGCCGTGTGGATGTATGGGTCCTTGCCGTTGCTGATTAAATCAGTGTTAGGGATGATTACTCTGTTCGCCGGCGTGGATCCTGATTCGTTCAATGTGCAGAACCCCGTAGGTACCAACATTGGTTACTATCTCAGCCAGGAAACTCCCAAATGGTTAATGACTCTGGCCACGTCCCTCGACGTGTTCTGGTTCTGGACCTTTATGCTGGTCGGCATCGGACTCGCGATTGTGGGCAAGGTCAAGCGCTCTTCGGGGCTCACGGCCATCTGGGGCTGGTGGCTACTGCTGTTGATCATTCGGATGGGCTACTCCGCCATCAGCGGTTAAGCTCCGTGTCGCACAAAGCAAGAGGGCAGAGCTGGTCAGCTGTGCCCTTTTCTAATTCGCTCCAATTGTCTCTTACTCTGCCCAGCGCTTGAAGACCAGGGAGCCATTCGTTCCGCCAAATCCAAATGAGTTTGACAGAGCGTAGTCGACCTTCGCCTCTTGAGGCTTGTTGGGTACATAGTTCAGATCGCACAACGGATCCGGCTTTTCCAGATTGGCCGTCGGAGGAACCACTTGTTCCTGCAGGGCCTGGATCACGATGCCCGCCTCGAGCCCTCCGGCTCCACCGAGCAGGTGCCCGGTCATGGATTTCGTAGAACTCACACGGAGCTTGTGGCTGGTCGCATGTTCGCCAAACAGCTTGCGAATGGCCGCGGTCTCCATCGCATCGCCAAGCTGGGTCGAGGTCGCGTGTGCATTCACATAGTCGATCTCTTCCGGCCGCAGATTTGCACTCTTGATGGCGTTACGCATGGCCCGGAAACAACCTTCGCCTTCGGCGGCCATGCCGGTGATGTGGTATGCATCCGCGCTCATGCCGTAGCCCACGATCTCAGCCAGGATCTTCGCGCCACGAGCTTTGGCAAACTCCAGATCTTCGAGAATGAGGATACCGGCACCCTCGCCGACCACGAACCCATCGCGGTCCTGGTCAAAGGGACGGCAGGCGTGTTCAGGGTCGTCGTTCCGGGTGGAGAGTGCACGCATAGCAGCAAAGCCGCCCACGCCCATAGGAGTAATCGCTGCCTCAGCGCCGCCTGCGATCATGGCATCGGCATCGCCCCGCTGGATGATGCGGTACGCATCGCCAATGGAGTGGGCACTGGTAGTGCAAGCAGTGGCGGTGGCTTCGTTAGGACCCTTGGCTCCGTAGCGGATGCTCACCTGCCCTGCGGCGAGGTTGACGATGGCTGCCGGGATGAAGAAAGGTGAAATCTTGCGCGGACCGCCCTTGAGCATGTTGCTGTGCTCGCGCTCGATCACATCGAAGCCGCCGATGCCAGAGCCGATGTGGACGCCGACTAGTTCTTCATTCTCGGGCGTGATCTTCAGACCCGATGATTCCATTGCTTCGTGCGTCGCAGCGAGAGCGAAATGGATAAACCGCGCCATCTTCCGCGATTCTTTCTTCTCGACGAACTTCAACGCATCGAAGTTCTTCACCTCGGCCGCGAAGGTGACGGGGAAGTCCGTCGCGTCGAACCCGGTAATCGGGGCCATTCCGCTCTTGCCTGCCAACAGATTGTTCCAGACTTCGGGCGTGGTGTTCCCCACACCGCACAGCAACCCGCTGCCTGTCACTACGACGCGCTTCGACAAAGTTACTTGCCGCCTTTCGAGTTTTTCTCGATGTACTCCACCGCATCCTTCACTGTCTTGATCTTCTCTGCGTCTTCATCCGGAATTTCCAGATCAAAGGCCTCTTCAAACTGCATCACCAGTTCGACCACGTCCAGCGAATCGGCACCCAGGTCTTCCTGAAATGAAGCGCTCGGGGTAACCTCGGCCTCATCCACCTGAAGCTGCTCGACGATGATCTGTTTAACCTTTTCTTCTACTGCTGCCATGCGCTTCTCCTGTCGGATAAATCACTCAAAATGAAAGTCGTAACGGGACATCCCTCGACGAGCGTCTGATCACCCCGTGATGATCAAACCACGTCCTTTGTTTCTGACGCCTGATTGCTCCGGCGCGTAGTCCCGAAGTTCTCAGTCTACTGAGCGGCCCACCGAGTGTAAAGTCAAGCACCGCCAATGTATTCGGAACTTTTCCTCGGTTTGCACGCAGCCGTCGATCCAGACCGGAATAAGATGCGAATAGACTTCCTTAGTATTCGGATCCGGTAGGTATTTCGAATGATTTCTGTGGTGGCGATCCTGGTATGCGGCCTTGCCATTGGCCTGGCAATCGGCTGGTTTGTGGGTGCAACGGTACAGCGCGGCAAATCTGCCGGAGAAAAGAGCCTGCTCGAACGGGATCTGGCCGGGGTGACAGACCAGGTTGCCAGCCTTCAGTCAGCCGCAGCCTCTCAGGGGGTCCAGTTTGAGGCCCTGCGAACCGAAAGCAGCCAATTGCGATCGAGGCTCGCCGGACTCGAAGCCACCCTCGGGGCGGAGCAGGACAAGACGGCCGCGGCTTCGGCAGCGCACACTCGTGCCGACCAGAAATGTGAAGAGCTGCAGGCGCGCAACCAGAGGCTCGGTGAGGAACTCGCGCAAGCAACCACGCAACTCGTCAATGAACGCAAGCAGGGCACAGAAAAGGTCGCGCTGCTGAACGAGGCGCGAGAGCAACTCACGTATCAGTTCAAGACGCTTGCGAGCGAGATCCTCGAAGAAAAATCCAAGCGGTTTACGGAGCTCAACCAATCGAACCTCGGCCAGTTGCTCGATCCGTTGAAGCTGCGGCTGAGCGAGTTTCAAGCCAAGGTGGAGCAGGTGCAGCAGGATGGAATCGCCGGACGCACCGAATTGAAGAGCCATCTCGACAACCTGCAGAAGCTCAATCAGCAGCTTTCTGACGACGCCGCCAACCTCGTGACAGCGCTCCGCGGCTCCAGCAAGACGCAGGGCGACTGGGGCGAATTCATCCTGGAGCAGATCCTCGAAAGCTCAGGGCTGCGCAAAGGCATCGAGTACAGGCTGCAGGAGAGCTTTGCCCTCGACAACAATCGCCGCGCGCGGCCTGACGTGGTGGTGAACCTGCCCGGCGGCAAACACCTCGTGCTCGATTCCAAGGTATCGCTCGTGGCCTACACGGACTATTGCAGCGGTGAGACGGATGCCCAGAAGAGCAGCCATCTCTCTGCCCATCTGGCCTCGGTGCGCGCGCACATTTCCGGACTTGCGAAGAAGGACTATCACCAGCTATATGGTCTGAAGTCCCTCGACTTTGTGGTGATGTTCATTCCCGTCGAGCCCGCGTTCATGCTTGCCATTGGGCAGGATTGCAAGCTCTGGCAAGAGGCCTACAACAAGAATGTTCTGCTGGTCAGCCCGACCACGCTGCTATTCGTAATCCGAACGGTGGCAAATCTCTGGCGCCAGGAGAATCAAACCCGCAATGTTAACGAGATCGTCAACCGCGGTTCTCTGCTCTACGACAAGTTCGTGGGTTTCGCAGCCGATATGGAGAAGATCGGCGAACGCCTGCAGGATGCGAGCTCCACCTACGACTCTGCCTTCCAGAAGCTGAAGACCGGCCCCGGAAACCTGGTGAGACAAGTGGAGTTGCTGCGTGACCTGGGGCTGAAGCCGAAGAGGAATCTACAACCCTCGCTCCTCGAAGAAGCCTTCGACCAGCCGCTATCGCTTTCCGAAGCGTCCGAACTCGAAGACGAAGGCTCGCTCGAGAGCGATGCCCTTGCGGATCGAGAACCGGTAACTGACAACTAGTCTGGGCGGCTAGCGATCGTTCTTTCCCGAACCGGTGAATGAGCCAGTAGCGTGCTGGCCTGCTGCGAGATCCGGGTGGCGCTGCGCTTGTCCCTCGTCGCCCTCTACGTTCTCCTGCAAATGCTCCCGCTGTTGCGCTTTGCCGGCACCCGTGAGATTCGTCTGCTCCGGCTCAACCGGCTGAACCGCCGTGGGCGCCTCGTGCTTGGAACCGGCCGCGTCCTCCTCGGCCTGCGAGACTTGGGGGCTTCTACCCTGCTCGGTCTGATTTGAGTCCGACTGCTTGCCTGAGTCTTTCGTCATATCGGGAAACTCCTGGGCAGGTTGGATGCGTTGCTCGCCTACGAGGAATGGCTGTCGACCGTAACCTCGTGGAAGGCCTTGCGCAATCGTGCCCAGGTCACGTCCAGCTCCTCGGGGAGCACGCGAGTCTCGCCGACCACGGTCATGAAGTTTGTATCGCCTACCCATCGGGGTAATCCGTGCAGATGGAGGTGCCCGGCGACGCCTGCGCCGGCAGCCGCTCCCAGGTTGAGGCCAAAATTGAATCCGTGAGGCGAGTAGACCAGCTTCATCGCAAGCTCAGCTCGTTGCGCGGTTTCCATCATCTCCCGAGCGACCTCCGCCTCCAGGGCTGCAAGCGAGTTCTGGTGGCGGTAAGGGACAATCATCAAATGCCCGGAGCAGTAGGGGTAGGCATTCAGCACAACAAAGATACCGGCCCCGCGAAGAACGATGTGAGCGGCCCGCTCGGCCTGCTCGGCGTCCATCCCCTGGGCAATGGCATGGTCAACCGCAGCCAGCATGTTGCAGAAAACACAATTTAACTCGCCCGGCCAGGCGTCCAGTTCCGGCGGAACTCCATGCCTGTTGCTCTGCTCAGAGGTACTGACGTAGGCGAATCGCCAGGGGGTCCACAGGTGCTCCATCACAGATGAGTATACGGCTACGCGGAGTGGCGGCTGCGATCCCCTCGCGAGGATATCGGAAGGCGGACCGGCGGGTCGCAGAATCGCGGATATGGCTTTTGTTAAGAGTCGATTGCAATGCGAGGTTTGAACGAAGGTTGCATTGACAGCATGGACCAAAGAACGGTATAGTTTGGGAGTAGGTTTGCGCGCGGGATTCATGCGTAGCCTGCGATCGCCGCTCTTGTTCATCCCTGCCTGCCGGACGCTCCCAAACGGAGACCGACGTAGTGCCGGGCCACTCACTCTGGCCACACTCTCCGTCTCCTCAGGATCTTCCGATTCGACCAAGGAGAGTGCAAGAAACACGATCCCCGAACCTTCGCGGATCAGCCAGAATCAGCTACCAGCGAAGAAATATGTAGACTACTCGCATCCAGAAAGCGGACGCGAAACTCCAGTCTGCAGGGCGGAATATTGGGAACCGCCGACCCAGAATCCCGGAGCTGGCAAGTATGGCAGACGTCCTTAATCCTGAACAAACCGAGAGCACACCCCTGAACACCGAACTGGAAACCCCAACGCTAGATGCCACGACGGAGCAACTCGAGCCGTCCCATGAATCCACCTATAGCCCGGAGACCGCTTCCGTCGAGACCGAGACTGCCAGCGACCCATCCTCTCTAAGCACGCAGGACCAGACTGAATCGTCCGCGGCCCAGACTGCCCCGGTAGAGACTGCGGCGACCGAAACCGCTGCGACCGAAACCGCTGCTCCAGTGGCGACCTCGACCCACGCAGAGACCCCGATTGCGCCGGCTCACGACGACCTTGAGATGAGCGGCATGGAAGACTTCGCCGCTGCGCTCGAGTCGTTTGACCGCGAGCAGGCCGCCGAAGCCGCTGCCATGCAATTCGACGACAACATCGTCTCCGGCACCGTGATCAAGCTGACCGACAAGCATGTGGTGGTCGACGTTGGCTTGAAGTCCGAAGGTTTGATCCCGATCGAGCAGGTGATGGATCCGCTCACCAGCCAGCCGAAGTTGAAGGCCGGCGACACGGTTGAGGTCATCATCGAGCGCGAAGAGGCCGAAGGTGGCTTCCTGCTGAGCTATGAGAAGGCTCAGCGGCATCGCGTGTGGGATGTGATTGAAAAGGCCGCCAACGAGAAGACGCCAGTCATGGGCACAGTCCTCGGCCGCGTTAAGGGCGGACTGACCGTCGACATCGGCATCAAGGCATTCCTGCCGGGCTCGCAGCTCGAAGTGCGCCCCGTGCGGAACCTGGACGCCTACATCGGCCAGCAGATTGAAGTCCGCGTGATCAAGCTCAACAAGAAGCGCGGCAACGTGGTCGTCTCCCGCAAGGAGATTCTCGAAGAGGAGCAGACTGCGAAGCGCTCTGAAACACTGGGTCACCTGGAAGAAGGCAGCATTCTGACCGGCACGGTCAAGAACCTCACCGACTACGGTGCATTCGTTGACCTGGGCGGAATCGACGGCCTGCTGCACATCACCGACATGTCGTGGGGCCGGCTTACTCATCCTCGCGATCTGGTCAACGTCGGCGACGAGATTCAGGTCAAGGTTCTCAAGTTCGATAAAGATAAGCAGCGTGTGTCGCTTGGATTCAAGCAGCTCACGCCCGATCCGTGGCTCGACGCCGTGGAGCGGTATCCAGTCGGCGCACATGTTCGCGGCCGGATCCTCAGCGTGACCGACTACGGTTCCTTCGTAGAGCTGGAACAGGGCATTGAAGGCCTGGTCCACGTCTCGGAGATGACCTGGTCCAAGCGGATGAAGCATCCCTCCAAGCTGGTCAAGCCCGGCGATGAAGTGGAGACGGTGGTTCTAAGCGTGAACCCGACCGATCGCCGCATCTCGCTCGGCATGAAGCAGCTGCTCGAGAATCCGTGGGAAAATCTGTCGGCTCGCTACCCTGCTGGCACCAACGTCGAAGGTCGCGTTCGCAACCTGACCGACTTTGGCGCCTTCATCGAGATCGAAGACGGCATTGACGGACTGGTCCACGTCAGCAATCTCAGCTGGACGAAGCGAGTGAAGCATCCCTCTGAAGTGTTGAAGAAGGGCGAGAAGGTTAAGGCAGTCGTTCTGGGCGTAGAGCCTGAGAACCGCCGCCTGTCGCTCGGCATCAAGCAGCTTCAGCCGGATGTGTGGGAAACATTCTTCAGCCAGCACCGCGTCGGCGATGTCGTGAAGGGCAAAGTGCTTCGCACCGCGCAATTCGGCGCCTTCGTGGAAGTAGCGGAAGGCGTGGAAGGTCTCTGCCATGTCTCCGAGGCTGTCGACGCTCACGGTGCACCAGTCAAGCTGGAAGTCGGCCAGGAGCATGACTTCAAGATCATCAAGATGAATGCGGACGAGAAGAAGGTCGGTCTCAGCATCCGGGCAGTCGGCGAAGAAGCCAGCCGCGCGGACGTGGAAGCCTACAAGGCGCCGGTCTCAAGCTCAACCACAACGCTTGGCGATCTGATGAACTGGAAGCGCAGCGAACACGAATAAGTTAATTCGCCGCAAAAGCCAAAGCAAAACGCCACCATCACGGTGGCGTTTTGCTTTTGGTTTACGAATCAGGCCGAGATGTCCTACTTCGCTGTGTTGATTCTCAGATCGATGTTGAACTGCGCCTTGGTATCGAACGAGCTGATGTTCTTAGTGGCACTCTTCTTGCCCTGCAACTGCGCCCAGAGAGAATAGTCAGTACCGCTCGACAGTTGCCCAAAACGATAGCTGCCATCCTGGGTCGAGATACTGGTCTTGATGGTATTGGTCTTGGCGTCTTTCAGATACACAACAGCGCCGGCGACAGTCTCCTCCTGTGAGCCGAGCACCTTACCCTGCACAACCCGCTGAGCCTGGGCGATTGCCATTGAACTGGCAATTGCGAAGGCACACCCGATCACGATCCACGCTGCGAACCTGCTCGCTCGCGTCGATCGATGCAACTGGATGGGAGTGGACATCCTGCGAAATTGTGTTCCAAGATCACGCTTCATTCTTCTTCCTCTTCCGCCACCTCTTCGTCGTCGTATCCCTCTTCATCCGCTTTAGCGAGTTCCAGGGGATCGGTTGCGACGACTTCATACTCGTTGCCGCATTCGTCGCAGACAATGACGTCGCCTTCTTCTACTTCATCTGGATCAAAGTCCAGCACACTCTCACATTCGGGACAATTCGCCATGAACACCTCCAATTGGCAGGAGTATTAGGATTGGTATTGACCGCACTCGTATGCGCACTACGTTCGTTAGTCTTGAAAACAATCTGTGGACGCGTCAAGCGATCGCGGTCGGAACACACATTTCCAATCCCCCGGAGTTCACGGAATGAAGATGCGGTCCGCACGATGGTATCACTCTCTGGCCAGCCTGTTATGCCTCGCAGTCGTACCTGCACATGCCCTCTCTGACGTTTCAAAGCGTGATCTGGATGCCACCGGTGGCGAAATCCAGGCCGCTCCGGTGGACCCCGCGATCCAGAAGGCGCTCGGCCGCATCTCCCCCGAGCAGATTCAACGCACGATTGAAAAGCTGGTCAGCTTTCATAATCGCAGCACACTTTCCAGCATGGAGAAAGACTTGCCGGCAGGTCAGGGCGTGAGCGTGGCCGCCGACTGGATCGAGCAGGAATTCAAGAGATACTCCGCCGCCTGTGGTGGCTGCCTCGAAGTCAAGCGAGACACCTTCGTGGAAGCTCCGCAACGCGGCGAGCGCAGCCGGATCCGGGAGGCCACCACCATCACCAACGTGTATGCCATCCTGCATGGTTCCGACCCGGCCAGGAAAGCGATGGTGCTGGTGACTGGGCACTACGACTCGCGCAACACAGACGTCATGGATACGCATGGCGCGGCTCCGGGGGCTAACGACGATGCCAGCGGCGTCGCCGTGAGCCTGGAATGCGCACGGGTTCTCAGCCAGCTGAAATTTCCCGGCTCCATCGTATTTGCCGCCGTGGCAGGCGAAGAGCAGGGGCTGAACGGCAGCCACCATCTCGCCCAGCTTGCTCGCAATCTGCATTGGAACCTCGAAGGCGTGCTGAACAATGACATCGTTGGTGGAAACACCACTCCTGGCGATAAGTTTCAGGACAAGAACGCGGTCCGGGTCTTCTCAGAAGCGGTTCCGGCGGATACGACATTCGATCAGTTGAAGGGCATCCAGGCGCTTGGAAGTGAGAGCGATTCGCCTTCGCGGGAACTAGCGCGGTCTGTGGAAGATGTATCCGCTACGTACTTCCACGGAAAACCTCAGGGCAGCCAGACGGCCATCGCGGACGCGAACTTCCACCCAGTACTCATCTTTCGCCGCGACCGATTCTTGCGAGGCGGCGATCACACTTCGTTCAACCAGATGGGGTTCGCCGCGGTGCGGTTCACCGAGTGGCGCGAAGATTTCAATCATCAGCATCAAAATCTGCGCACGGAAAATGGTGTGGAGTACGGCGACCTGTTGAAGTTTGTAGATTTCCGCTACGTAGCCGATGTGGCGAAATTGAACGCCGCTACGCTGGCGACGCTGGCGGCGGCTCCCGGGCCTCCGGAGAACGTGTCGATTGTGACCACCGGGCTCGACAACGACACCACCTTGAAGTGGGACACACCCGACGGAGCCCCGCCAACCACCGGCTACGAGATCGTGTGGCGCGCAACTTCCGGGGCAGATTGGGCATTCTCAGAACCCGCCGCTAAGCTCGAAGAGAAAACCGAAGACCGCCACCATACCGTCACCTTGCCGATCAGCAAAGACAACGTCGTGTTCGGTGTGCGATCGGTGGATGCGGCCGGCCATCGCAGCATCGCGGTGACACCCTTGCCGGAACGGTAGGGTCCGTTCGGCTGAGGCAGCTTTTCAGCGAACCTGAGACAATAGGGCAGTTACCGCGGTTTTTGAACGCCAGGCCAAATGCAGCGCCTGTTTGCATCCAACAGGGCCAGCACCCTGGTCGCAGCCGCAGAACTGCTTAGGATTGCCGCTATGCCACGAATTGGTTCGAGCATGCTCGCGTTTCCGAGTTTTACCGGCGTCACCAAACGCCTGGTGCTCGTGAACCTTGCTGCGTTTTTCATCATCCTGATCGGCGGACGCGCTCCATTTCTGGCGCAGTTCGTAGGCGTATTGCCGCTCGTCCCAGCGAACGTCGTGTTTCACGGATACGTCTGGCAGCTGGTCACCTACGCCTTTATCCACGGCGGCCTGCTGGAGATCCTCTTCAACATGCTGTCGCTCTGGTTCATCGGGTCGTATCTCGAGAATGAAAAGGGCAGTCGCTGGCTCACGGAGATTTACTTCTTCTGCGTGATAGGTGGAGCGATCATCGGCTCGGCGCTCTCGTTCACCGGCGTGCTGCACCTCAGCCCATTGGAGGCGACCTCCGGCGCATCAAGCGGCATCTTCGGCATGCTGGCCGCCTTTGCTGTTTTATTCGGCGAGCAGCAGTTCATGCTTTTCCCCTTGCCGATTGGCATCAAGGCCAAGTACCTGGTGGCGGTGTACCTGCTGATCGCGATCGCCAGCCTGATCGGCGGGGCCTCTCCGCTCACCTACCTTGTCTACCTGAGTGGCGCGTTGATCGGCTACCTGTACTCCAAAACCGCGCCTCGGCGGGGCTTCAGCTATTCGGCCAGTGAACAGTACTTCAGCGTGCGCAATAACTACTACCGCTGGAAGCGTCGCCGCGCTGCCCGCAAGTTCGAGGTCTACATGCGGAAGCATGATCGCGACGTTCGATTCGACGGCGAAGGACGCTATATAGACCCGGACGAAAAGCGCGATCCGAATGACCGACGCTGGATGAACTGAAAAGGATCAACTGCAAAGTTGGGTCGAATTTCCCCGTCTGCCTGATCATTCCTGTGTGAGCCTGGGGTTGCGCCCTGCCCTGACAGCGCCTCTCCGACCGTGTATCGTGAATCGTGCGAGCTCTTTAAAAATCAGGCCGAATCCCTGTGCGATTTCGCGCCAAGTTCTGTGTGAGGTGGCAAGTTAGCGTGTTTTCAATGAAGCAAAAGCTGTACTTCCTGGCAGCAGTTGGTGCAATGTTTTTGATGCCCGTTCTACGGGCGCAGACCGCGCCCCCGGCCCCTTCGGCGACCATTGCCGGGGCCGATTACGACAATCGATGGGAAGTGTCTGGAGGGTTTGCGTATACACGCCTCCGGCCCGGCTTCGGAAGGCTTGCACCGATCGACTGGATGGGCGGAGCCGGTCAGGCTACGCTCTGGGTAAAGCCGGTGTACGGATTCGCGGGCAGTGTCAGAGAATTCTCTTCCACCGCCGTTCTGCAGGCCAACCCTTACAACCTGAAGAATCCGCACGTCCATGAGACAGTGTTCCTGATCGGGCCGGATTTTCGCGTGTATCGCCAGCCGAAGACTACCGTGGAATTTCACCTGCTCTTCGGTGGCGCCTACGGCGTATTCGACACCGACTTGAAGGGAGTGCTGCCGAACGCGGTTGGGCTTTACAGCAACCAGCTGGCATTCTCTATGGCAACGGGTGCTTCGTTCGATTACAACCTCAGCTCCAAGCTGTCAGTGCGCGCGGTGACCGATTTCCAGCCGACCTTCTATGGCGCGAACACTCAGGATGCGTTCGCAGGAACCATCGGGATCGTCTACAAGTTTGGAACGCTGCATAGCAACCAGTAACGCCTTCGCAGGCGAAAAGAGCTCCCGCCCCGGGGAGCTCTTTTTCTTTGCCGCTAGCTTTTGAGCACGGTGCGGATATGCAGTTCCTTCAGCTGAGCCTCGCTCACCGGGCCCGGCGCGTCGACCATCAGGTCAATGGCCTTGGCCGTTTTAGGAAAGGCAATCACTTCGCGCAGACTCGTCGCGCCCGCGAGAATCATGGCAATGCGGTCCAGGCCCAGAGCAATGCCGCCGTGAGGAGGAGTGCCATACTCCAGCGCTTCCAGGAAGAACCCGAACCGCGCCTTTGCTTCCTCATCCGACATGCCGAGCGAACGGAAGATATGCCGCTGCACATCCTGTCGGTGAATACGAATCGATCCTGAGCCCAGCTCCGTGCCGTTCAATACCACGTCGTACGCCAGCGCCCGCACCGATCCGGGATCGGACTCCATGCGTCCCGCCTGTATATCTTCCTCGTGAGGAGAGGTGAACGGATGATGCGCGAACGTCCAGGCCTTCGTCTCCTCGTCCCACTCGAAGAAGGGAAAATCCGTCACCCACAGGAACTTGTAGTCTTCCGCCGTTCCTTGCTGCGTGAATCGAAGATGCCGGTCCGCGAACTTCTGCGCAAGCGCCAGCCGCACCAGCCCAGCCATCTCGTAGATCTGCCGTTCGCGTGCGGAAAGGACGGCACTCGGGACGTTGCCTGCGATGCCCTCGCCCGCCTCATACGTAGTCTGGACTCCACCAGACGGCGGTGCCTGGCCGATCGCGCCGTCCCCGAAATCGATCGTCGCGTTGGCATCCGCGCCGACGAGCACGACGTAGTCCGAAGGCTCGGCACCGGTCAGTTCGCGAACCTTGGCTATAGCCTCCGGGAAAGATTTCTCAAGACGCTTGAAATCGTCGTAGACCTTGATGTTCTGCTGCGCCAACTTCGACGGATAGACCAGGCGCAGGTCATCGCGTTCTTTGCGCGAAAGCTCACCGACTGCGGGAGTGCGGACAGCCACCAGCGGCTGCGACAGCGCAATGCCCAAGGTCTGCAGGTTCTCCGGCGCGAAGGCCGCGCTGACTTCTGTCAAACGCGGCAGGCGCAGGTCGGGTTTATCGATTCCGTATTGGCGAATGGCTTCGTCGTACGTCATGCGCGGAAACGGCGTTTGCAGTTGAATCCCGCTGACGGAAAAGGCGGCGTTCAAGAAGCCTTCGACCACGCGGAACACCGTCTCCTGCTGCGGGAACGACATCTCCAGATCCACTTGCGTGAACTCGGGCTGGCGATCGGCGCGCAAGTCTTCGTCGCGGAAACAGCGCGCGATCTGGAAGTAACGGTCCAGGCCCGAGATCATGAGGATCTGCTTGAAGATCTGCGGTGACTGGGGCAACGCGAAAAATTTTCCAGCATGGACACGGCTTGGGACCAGATAATCGCGTGCGCCTTCGGGAGTAGATGCGGTTAGAATCGGCGTCTCGATCTCCAGAAACCCCTGGCTCGAAAGATATTGCCGGATGGCCAGCGTGATCGCATGGCGCATCATGAGATTCTGCTGCATCTCCGGGCGGCGCAGGTCGACGTAGCGGTACTTCAGCCGCAGCTCTTCGTCCTTGATGGCTTCTTCCGCAGGCGAGAACGGCGGGAGCTTCGAATCATTCAGCACCAGAAGCTTTTCGGCGACCACCTCGACTTCGCCGGTCGGCATCTTGGGGTTGATCACATCCTTGCCACGCAGGCGAACCTTCCCGATGGCGGCCACCACGTACTCTGGGCGGACTTCTTCCCCCTTGGCATGCGCTTCGGCGCTGGTCTCGAGATCGAGCACAATCTGAGCGACGCCGCTGCGGTCCCGCAGATCGAGGAATATGAGATTGCCGTGATCGCGACGCCGGTTGACCCACCCCATCAGGACGACCGATTGGCCGGCGTTCCCTGCGCGCAGTTCCCCGCAGGTGTGCGTACGTTCGAGTGTTCCTAAAAAGTCGAGCAAGGTTGTTCCTACTCCGATTCGTTCTTACTTTGGATGGGTTTCAGTACGCCGGCAAGCTGTTCCCTGGGAACCTTCACCTGCTCGCCACTGGCGAAGTGTTTGACCGTCAGAATACCGGAGGCCAGCTCATCTTCCCCGAGCAGAATGATGCTGTGGGCTACCTTGTCTGCGGTTTCGAAGGATTTCTTCAACCGGAAAGACCCGTCTCCCAAATCAATCCGCAGTCCGTCGCGGCGCAGTTCGCGCGCCAGTGCCAGTGCCGGGGCATTCAAGCCTTCGCCCAGCGGAGCAAGGTAGGCATCCGCCTTCGATTCCGGACTGGTATCCGCCTGAGCCTGGAGCGTCATCACCAGCCGATCCAAACCGATCGCAAACCCGATGCCTGGAGCCTTGGGGCCACCCAGCATCTCGGACAGGCCATCGTAGCGGCCGCCGCCCAGCAGTGCATTCTGCGCACCCAGGCCGCCATGCTGAAATTCGAAGGTCGTGCGGGTGTAGTAATCGAGGCCACGCACCAGTCTCGGGGTCTCGTGGTACGCGACGCCGCAGGCGTCGAGCGCCGCTTTTACCGCAGCGAAGTGGGCCTTTGAATCTGCGTCGAGATAGTCGGCGATCCTCGGCAGCGTCTCAATGATCGGCTGATCTTCAGGAACCTTGCAGTCGAGCACGCGCAACGGGTTGGTCTCTGCGCGGCGCTGGCAATCCACGCACATCGTGGGCGCGACGTCTTTCAGCGCTTCCTTCAATGCCGCAACGTAGCGCGGCCGATCGCTGGCCGATCCAACCGAGTTGATCAGCAGCTTCCAATCTTGAATGCCGAGCTCTTCCAGGAAGCTGGCGAGCATCTCGATGACCTCGGCATCTCGCAAAGGAGATTCAGACCCGGCCGAAGGCGGCCCGATGACCTCGGCGCCAACTTGATAGAACTGCCGATACCGGCCACGCTGCGGGCGCTCACGCCGGAATTGCGGCCCGATGTAGTAGAGCTTTTGCAGCAACCCGGTCTCGCCAAGTTTGTGTTCAATGTACGCGCGAACCACGCCAGCCGTGTTCTCGGGCCTCAGCGTAAGCGACTGCGCCTTCTCTGACTGCGCGCGGGCGCGATCTTCCCAGGTGTACATCTCCTTCGAAACGATGTCGGTTTCTTCGCCGACGCCGCGCGCAAACAGCTGCGTATCTTCAAAAACAGGCGTGCGAATTTCGCCGAAGTTATAGCGCGCAAAGACGCGGCGCGCAGTGGATTCGACGTGGTCCCACAATGCAGTTTCAGGCGGCAACAGGTCGCGAGTGCCGCGCACAGCTTTCAGAATGCTCATGTCGCGTGATGAACCAGAGGTTAAGTTTATCAGGCGCATATCGAGTTGCTTGCATCGCGAATTCCTCAACGCTCATCTACTCGAACATGGAATACCGAATTCTCGGCGGGTCGGGACTCAAGGTTCCGGCACTTTGTTTTGGCGCTGCTACCTTCGGTGGCGGCTCGGAGTTCTTTAAAGCCTGGGGCGAGAGCGATGTCGCCGAGGCTACGCGCCTGGTGGACGTCTGCCTCGATGGTGGTGTGAATTTCTTCGATACTGCAGACATCTACTCGAAGGGGCTCTCCGAGGAGATTCTCGGCAAGGCGATCGGGTCGCGGCGCAGCCGAACACTCATCTCCACCAAGACCACGTTCCCCATGGGCGATGGGCCTAACGAGCGAGGATCCTCGCGCTACCACCTCATCGAGGCCTGCGAAGCAAGTCTGCGGCGACTGGGGACCGACTACATCGACCTCTACCACCTGCATGGATTTGACGCGCTCACTCCGATCGAAGAAGTGCTGTCTACGTTCGATACGCTGGTGAGGAGCGGCAAGGTGCGCTACATCGGCTGCTCTAACTTTTCAGGCTGGCACCTGATGAAGTCGCTGGCCATTGCCGATCGGTACGGCTGGCCCCGCTATGTTTCTCACCAGGCGTATTACTCCCTGCTAAGCCGCGAGTTTGAGTGGGAACTGATGCCGCTGGGGTTGGATCAGAAAGTGGGGACAACGGTCTGGAGTCCGCTTGGATGGGGACGGTTGACTGGGAAGATTCGTCGTGGCCAGCCGCTGCCGGAAAAGAGCCGCCTGCACCAAACAGCGGCGCAGGGGCCACCGGTTCCCGACGAGCACCTGTTCAACATCGTGGATGCGCTCGAAGCCGTTGCGGCTGAGGTAGAGAAATCTGTGCCGCAAGTTGCCCTCAACTGGCTGCTGGCCCGGCCGACCATTTCGAGCGTGATTATCGGTGCGCGCGACGAGAAGCAGCTGCTGCAAAATCTGGCGTCCACCGGATGGAACCTGAGTACCGAACAGGTAGCCCGATTGGATCAGGCCAGCGCAGTGACGCCGACGTATCCCTACTGGCACCAGATGCAATTCGCGGATCGCAACCCTCAGCCCGTGCCGTGGAAGTAGTGTTTGGCTATTTCCAGTTCTCCCTTTCTTTGAGGTAGATCTGCACGTAATCCAGGTAATTGCGGGCGTATTGCAGGATCGTTTCGCGGTCCTGCTCGCCCAACTCGCGTCGAACTTTTCCTGGAACTCCAGCGACCAGGGAGCGGGGAGGAATGACCATTCCTTCCGGGATTACGGCGCCGGCGGCAATAATCGAGCCTTCGCCTACGCGCGCATTATTCAAAATCGCTGAGCCCATGCCGATCAGGCACGCGTCTTCGACGACGCAGCCATGCACGGTCGCGTTGTGACCGATGGTGACCCAATCGCCGACGATCACCGGGTACTTGTAGCGCATGCCGTGCAGCACCGCACAATCCTGAACATTGCTGTTACTGCCTATCCGGATTGAATGGACGTCACCGCGCACTACGGCATTCATCCACACGCTTGAGTGCTGGCCAAGGATCACGTCGCCAAGGATCTGCGCACTCACGTCGATGTAGCAGGTCTCGGGAATAACAGGTGTGTGACCCTGGTAAGAGCGAATCATACCGACAAACCTTCTTTTCAGAGATTCGTAACACGACAGTGTATATGCGCGTGTGGAGAGTGTTCCTTCACTTGTCATTCACAGATGAACTGGCTGTCAGGCGGGGCTATAACCACTGGGTCGGACCAGTCTCTCCATGCTTCGGAGAGGTGCAAGTGGTGTGGATTGAATAGCAAATGGCATGAAAATGAAGTGAATTGCGCTTGACTCCATACCGCAAAAGTAACGTAATCTATAAGAGCCCATTCGGGACGTTTGGAGGTGTGTTTCATTTGGCAGAGGTTCGAGTGCAAGAAGGCGAGCCGCTTGAAAATGCGTTACGGCGTTTTAAGCGGAAGGTGCAGCAGGAGGACATTATCAAAGAAGTCAAGCGTCACTCCTTCTACCTGAAGCCGGGCGAAAAGCGTCGCGTGAAGGAAGCGCTGGCGCGTAAACGGAATCGTAAGAAGGCAAGAAAAGAGCAGGACTAGCTCCCTGCCAGACGCGCGCCACGGAGAAAGCGAAGTTCCTCCTCTGTGGCGCGCCGGCGGGAAACACTCCCGCCATTGAACCGCTTCTCCAGGTTTGTTTTCGGTTTCCTTTCCAACCGTTGTTTAAGCCGCACCACTCGCGGCTGGGCCCTTCTCAATCACGTACGTAACGATTAGCTGCGCGCGAGCACTACATTGCGCGCGGTGCATGCGCCGTTCAAGTCAGGCGCAGCCAGGGGACACGGGTATGGAGTTCGTCGATAAGAATCTCAAGTGCGTGGATTGTTCGAACGAGTTTGTGTTCACTGCCGGAGAGCAGCTCTTCTTCCACGATCGGCAGTTTAAAAACGACCCTAAACGTTGCAAGCAATGCAAGGCGAAACGAGCGGCGGGAGGCACCGGCGGAGTGCGTTCAGAGACTCGCACCGTCTGCTCGCAATGCGGGGCCGAAACAACTGTGCCCTTCAAACCCACCCAGGGCAGGCCGGTCTTGTGCCGCCAATGCTTCCAGCAGAAGCGTGTGCCGGTGGCTGCCGCCGGGAGCGCAGTCTGAACTCGTAACAACGTCTGCTTCTAGTTGTAGAGAAAGCAACCCACTGGGCGGCTGCCCGCCTCGATGCTGTCGATCGAGATTCAGTGGGCGTGAGGGGAAGGACTTCGCCCGGACTGCCTTGATCCGGGTCTAGCGAACTCTGCCGGTAGCAGTCTTGCGAGCCGGCTTGGTCTTCACCGGCAGATCATTGACGGGCGCCAGGCTTTCCTTGTGCTTCTTGTCTTCATGGGTTACCAGCAGAGCCTCGAGCTGTCGCAGCAGATCCTGCGTGTTCATTGGCTTTACCAGCATCTCGTCCGCGCCCTCTTCGCGCCAGTCGCTGCCGGGCAGAGGAAAGGCCGTCAGCATGGCAACTGCGGGTTGATACGGAGCCTTCTTCGCGGCATGCACCACTTCCAGGCCAGCGTTATCGCTTTCCATGCGCATGTCGGTAATCACCATGTGGTAGCTGCTGCTCTTCAGCTTCGACTTCGCTTCGCGCGCCGACGCCGCCGTCTCCACTTCAAATCCATTAATTTCGAGAACCGCCTTCAGCGTGAGCAGAATGGCAAGTTCGTCGTCCACCAGCAGAATGCGCCGTTTCATTCAGGAACTCTCCGTCGTTATCGATAAGTGTCTGCGAGACTCCGAGCCAGCTAGACCCGCTCTCGGCGCGTGAATTCACCTAGAGGGATAGACTACCAAACGCCGCAGCATAGCACGACCGGCGTGTCCGCTGTTTTCCGGGCATTCCGCTTCCACCGGTGCCGTCGCTCTGCGGCAAATGACGAATCGCGCACGGTCCTGCTGCATCCCAACTATATCCAGCGGCGGGCTCGAGGCGAATCCAGCGCTTTCCGGCGGGAATTTCACCATTTCCTGGTAGCGGACTGGACCGATTTCGTCGCAGGAGAAATGTTATACTCGGCCTGCAAGGGCTATCGCCCCTACGTCCCGGAGGACAACCATCGATAAGCGTTCAGCGAAGCAGTTTATCCGCATCAACGAGAAGATTCGCGCGCGCGAAGTGCGCGTGATCGACGACGCCGGCGAACAACTCGGCATTCTCCCCCCATTCGAAGCTCTCAAGATTGCCCGCGAACGTGGCCTGGACCTGGTTGAGGTTTCTCCCAGCGCCGTCCCGCCCGTCTGCCGCATTCAGGACTACGGCAAATTCCTCTACGAAAAAGACAAGAGCGACCGCGCCGCGCGCAAGAAGCAGAAGATCATCGTCGTGAAGGAAGTCAAGTTCTCGGTCACCGTGGACGAACACGATTACCAGACCAAGAAAAACCAGGCGGTGCGCTTCCTGACAGAGGGCGACAAGGTCAAGGCTTCGCTGCGATTTAAAGGCCGCCAGATGGCCCATCGCGAGCTCGGCTACGCGATCATCAACCGGCTGATTCAGGACATCGGCGACACCGGTACGGTGGAGTTCATGCCACGCATGGAAGGCACGACGCTGCACGCGATTCTCGCGCCAGGCAAGAAGGCGGAACCGGCCCGGCCCAAGCCGCCTGCCGCGCCCAAGCCACCGCAGCAGACCGCGCCTGGCCCTGTCGCACCTTCGCAGTCCTAAGACCCGCCCGCAGACCTCGAACCCGCCCCTTTGCCACCGCCTTAGCAGTTGCAGAGGCGGTTTCCCCAGTGGCAGGGCGTGGCACATGGCCGATTGGTGCCCCAGGCAGCTTTCACCGCAGCACCAGGGTGATTGCCTGAAAGTGCCACACGCCCGTATACTGGGTGATGTTGCACATACGGAAAATTCAGTAGGACAACCATGCCTAAACTTAAGACTCATAGTGGCGCCGCCAAGCGATTCAAGAAGACTGGAACCGGCAAGTTCGTGCGCGGCCAGAGCAAGATGCGCCACATCCTCACGTCGAAGGAGACCAAGACCAAGCGCAAGTTAGCACACAGCACTTTGGTCTCGGACGCCGACCACGCGAAGGTAGCCCGCATGCTTCCCTACGCCTGATCAACCGCAAGGTTTGGGCCGCGGTAGAGCGTTCCGCAACGGCCCCCGGTTGTCCTCTTTTCGAGACACCGAGAGATTCAGGCTTGTCAGCGAGTGAAGAGGTTTATCGTGCGGGTTTCTCAACCAGCACCTCCTGCCTCCAGCCGCTTCAACGAAACACGCAAAGGAGAAATCAACCGTGCCACGCGTAAAACGTAGTCATAAGCGCACCGACCGACGCAAAAAGATTCTCAAGCGGGCGAGTGGATACTTCCTCACCAAGTCCAAGCTCTACCAGGCGGCGCAGGAAGCCGTCGAGCGCGGACTGAAGTTTGCCTACATCGGACGCCGCCAGAAAAAGCGCCAGTTCCGCTCTCTCTGGATCGTTCGTATCAGCGCCGCCGCCAAGCTCAACGGCACCAGCTACTCGCGACTCATTCACGGCCTCAAGACGGCCGGGGTGGAACTCGACCGCAAGATGCTGGCCGACATTGCCGTACACGATGCCGCGGGCTTCAGCGCACTCGTGGCACAGTCAAACACCGCTCTGGGTGTGAACAGCAACGCCTGATCAAAGTGCGGAGTTCAAGCGAATGGCGCGGCTTCGGTCGTGCCATTTTCGTTTTGGCCCTCATATCCTGTCTGCGGCTCGCCGGCTGAATGGCACACTTGCCACGCGAAGCTATGCCCATGTCGGCCAGTCATCTGGTTTATCCTCAAAGAGATCATGTCGCAAGAACCGATTCCACAATTGAGCGGCTACAGTGAAGCCGTGCTCGACGATGCCTTCGGCCGATTGGCGGCCGAGGTTGAAAGCTCGGCCCAGCCTCTGGAATCCCCTGAGGCCATCGACGGCTTCCGGCTAAGCTGGCTCGGCCGCAAGCAGGGTCGCCTGAAATTGGTGAGTGACGCGTGGTTGAAATCGGCCCCGCCCGACGCGAAGCGCCAGATCGGCCAACGATTCAACCGCCTCAAGGAACTCATCGAGCAGCGGCTGGAACATGCGGGTACTCCGCAGGCCGCGGTCTCGTCCGCCGAGACCATCGACATCACGCTGCCCGGAACACGCCGCATTCTCGGTGCGGAACATCCTCTGATCAAGACGATGAATGAGATCGTCTCCGTGTTTCAGGCGATTGGCTATTCGGTCGGCGTCGGCCCTGAAGTCGAGACCGATTACTACAACTTCGAATCGCTCAACTTTCCTCCCAACCATCCGGCCCGGGATACGCAGGACACCCTGGTGGTCGCACAACAGGAGCGGAAGCCTCTGCGCGATCGCCTGCTGATGCGGACGCATACATCGCCGGTCCAGATCCGCACCATGGAATTGCAACCGCCACCGGTACGACTCGTGATCCCCGGTAAGGTTCACCGCAACGATGCCGCCGATGCGACACATTCGCCCATCTTCCACCAGGTAGAAGGCCTGTGTGTGGATACGAATATCTCGTTCAGTGACTTGAAGGGGACGCTCGATTACGCCATGAAGGCGTTCTTCGGTTCTTCAGTGAAGACGCGGTTCTTCCCATCCTTCTTTCCCTTCACCGAACCGAGCGCCGATGTGCAGATCAGTTGCATCTTCTGTGGCGGCAAGGGCTGCGCTAAGTGCAAGCATTCCGGATGGATTGAGTTACTCGGCTGTGGCATGGTCGATCCTGCAGTCTTCGGATTTGTGCAGCAGAAGCAGCCCGGCTACGACCCGAAGAAGATCAGCGGCTTCGCCTTCGGCATGGGCGTAGAACGGATCACGATGATGAAGTACGGCATCAGCGAGATCGGCCAGATGTACTCCGGAGACGTGCGGTTTCTGGATCAGTTCAGGTAGGGCAGCTAACGAGCCGTCAGCTCAAAAGCGGTCGGCCTAGGGACGGTCAGCAATAAAACGGTCAGCGTAACGAATCAGCAGCCAGTTCAAGAGCAGTGGTTGACAAGGCATTCAGCGATACAACGGTCAGCGAAAAGACAGGCACAGATGAAGACCAGGCATTTCCGAGAACTGCTCGTTTGGCAGAAAGCTATGGATATCGCCCGAGACACGTATTCGACCACGCAATCCTTTCCCCGAGAAGAGGCCTTTGGACTGACCAGCCAGATGAGGCGGGCCGCAGTATCGGTGCCCAGTAACATCGCAGAAGGCCATGGCAGGATCTCGGATCGAACCTTTAGGGTTTTCCTTACACAGGCCCGCGGCTCGCTCTTCGAATTAGAGACCCAGCTAGAACTCGCTGCGGATCTTGGATATGTGAAGAAGGCTGCTGCCAAGACTCTGATCGGAAACTGTGAAGAAGTTGCTCGAATGCTGAACGGATTGATGAACGCTCTGGAGGAAAAGGAAGACTTGACTCGCTGACCGGACCTGCGCTCACCGCTTCTTTGCTGTCCGCAGTTTAGCTGACCGGTTCTGAGCTGCCCGCTCTTCCGCTGACTTACTATGAAGATACTCACTACCTGGCTTCGCTCGTACTTATCGTCGCTGAAGGTCTCTGATCGCCAACTTGCCGATGACCTCACGCTGCGCGGGATCGCCGTCGAAGGCGTCTTCGATCTCGGCGCGAACGGCTCGCTGTTCGACATGGACATCACGACCAACCGCGTCGATGCGATGAACCACTACGGTATCGCACGGGAGGCGGCCGCCATCTACGGCGTCGACCTGCTTCCGCTCGATACATCGCTGCCCGCCGCCCGTCCCGCCGATCGCGCGTTCCCCGTACTCATCGAAGATCCGAACCTGTGTGGCCGCTTCACCGCGCGGGTGCTGCGGAACGTCAACATCCGTCCGTCTTCAGGCCTGGTCGCCGAACGCTTTCGTCTGCTCGACCAGAAACAGATCCTCAACGCCGTGGACGCAACCAACTTTGTCACGCAAGCGATGGGTCATCCCACGCACGCCTTCGATCTTGACAAGCTGGAAGGCGGCATCGTCGTGCGCCGCGCGCGCAAGGGTGAGAGACTCCGCACGCTCGACGGCGTGGAACGCACGCTCGATCCCGACGACCTGGTGGTGGCCGACGAAAAGAAGGCGCTGGCCATCGCCGGTGTGATGGGCGGCTGGGACACGATGATTACGCCCGACACGAAAAATGTGCTGGTCGAAGCCGCGTGGTTCGATCCCGCAAGCGTGCGCCGTAGTTCGCGCCGGCATCTGTTGCATACGGATGCGTCGCATCGCTTTGAGCGAGGCGCGGACTTCAATGCGGCGCCCGTTGCCAATGCGCTGGTCAGCCGCATCATTCTAGAAGCAGGCGGCGAGGTCGAGGGAGAGTTGATCGACGTGATCGTCTCCGCTGCACTCGAACGCACGGCCAGTCGTCCAGCCATTGACTTGCAGGCGAATCAGGTGCGCCGCATTCTCGGCACCACCACGGATACAGATGGCATCACCGATGCAATCATCGAACAGGTGCTCAACGCGCTGGGCTGCGAGCTTAAGCCTAAATCCCAAGGCAGCTATGAAGTCCGCCTGCCGAGCTGGCGGCTCGACCTCGAGCGGGAGATCGACCTGATCGAAGAGGTCGCTCGCGTGTACGGCTACAACCGGTTCGCCAACACGCTGCCTGCCTTCTCCGGCGCAGTCGTGCAACTGCGTTGGGCGGAGAAAGAGGCCGTCGTTCGCCGCAGTTTGCTTGCGCTCGGCTGGAACGAGGCGATTTCGAGCACGTTCTGTTCTGCAGCCGACGCGGCGCTGTTCGCTCCACAGCCGGCCACCGCTGTGCCTTTGGGCAATCCGCTCAACGAAGAGGCCGGGATGCTGCGCCCTTCGCTGGTCCCCGGTATGTTGACGATGCTAGCGAACAACCTGAACCGCGACGTCGAAGATGCTGCATTGTTCGAGATGGGGACCGTCTTCTCCGGGACCACCGATCGGGTAGACGAGCGTCCTTCGCTTGCTTTGGGAGCTACTGGAAATGTAGCGATCACCGGACCGTTGCAGTCGCCGCGGGTGCTCGACTTTTACGACTTCAAGGGCTCGGTCGAGGATCTGATTGGGAAGTTCGCCGCGAAAACGGTCTACTATGACGCATTTCCCGCTGCGACTGGTCTGTTGCCGGAGTGGCTGCACCCGGGCCGCGCCGCTCGCGCGGTGCTTGACGGTGCAACCGTGGGCTACTTCGGCCAACTGCATCCTGCCGAAGCGCAGCGGCGCAAGCTCAAGCAGGCTGTCTATGTCGGCGAACTGTATCTCTACCGACTCTACCCGCAGGCACTGCGGCGACCCGTCTCACGCGAACTCTCCCGCTACCAGGCGGTAAGCCGCGATTTTTCATTCGTGTTTCCAGAGGCGGTTCGCTGGCAGGCGATTGAAGATGCGATGCTCTCGTTGGCGATTCCCGAACTGGTCCGCTTCCAGCCCAAGGAAATTCTGCGCGATGCCCAGGGCAAGGTTGCGCCAGTGGGTCACTACTCCGCGCTTCTGGGCACGGTGTTTCAGTCGAACGATCGGACCCTGCGCGAAGAAGAGTTGCAGCAATTCTCGCAACGGATTGTCGCTGCACTCGAATCGCTGGACGGACGCCTGCGTTCTGCAGTCGCCGTTTAGCACAGCTCGCGGCGATCGCGGATTGCACCGAACGCGAATGCGGGAACACGCGCAGGCACTCTCTGGGCACGATCCCCACTGTTTTCGCGCTTTTCCTACGGCTTGATCGCGCTATACTTCGCGAAGAGAAAGCCCTTTCGCGATTGGAGTACCGATGTCAACGCTGGCGTTTCAGGAATCAGAAATCCCCACCGGAGCCGATGACTTTTCCGCGCTGGAGCAAAAAGTTCTCAGGACTGTTGAACTGCTGAAGACGGAGCGCGACGCGCGCGCTGCCGCGGAACACAGGGCGAACGAACTGCACAACAGCCTGGAAGCGCAGACCGCCGAATTGCTTCGAGTCGAATCTGAGCTGGAAGGCTTCAAGAAGGATCGGGATGTCGTGCGCCAGCGTGTCGAGCGCATGTTGAAGCAGTTGGATGAACTAAGCGCTTGAGGTGTCGATGAACGATACGCCGATGCAGCCGCCGCTGCCCGCAGGAGACACCGCAATCAGTGTCGACATTTACGACCAGACTTACCACCTGCGCGGCCAGGATCCTGCGTACATTCAGCGACTGGCCGATATCGTTGACGCGAAGATGCGTGCCGTGGCCTCGCATGGTAAGACGGTGGATTCTCTGCGCGTTGCTGTGCTGGCAGCGCTCAATATCGCCGACGAACTCGTAACGGCGCAGGACCAATCCCGCGCCGCCAACGGCACCCTAACTGCGGCACAAAGCATTCGCACGCGCGCACACTCGCTGGCGGGCCTGCTGGACTCTGTTCTCGCCGAAGACCGCCGCATCGGCTGATGCTCGCTGCAAGCTGTCTGCCGTTCAGGCTGTCGGAGCAGCGTACGTTGTCGGCTCTTGACTGCAATAAAGTCAATCCCTGAAAAGCTGCTGTGACCCCACCCATTTGATTTTGCCGGGCACCTTGCGAATCTGGCCCGCACCCGATAGCATCCAAATTAGAAACCGGCCTGCAAAGCAGGTGAGGGGTCAACTCTGGTTGAACCTTTAATCATCGAACAGGGACTCGACTCGATAAATCGGCTCAGTGTGCAACGTCCGCCAGTCCGGAATGCCTAAAGAGCTGCGGAGAGTCCCACCGTCTTAGGACGGGTTCACCAGAGAACTTACTCACGGCCCCGCGGGTCGGTTTTGTTCTTTCCTTGCACGTGCATCCACGCCTATTCCAGCTCGGACCCATCGCCATGCCCACCTATGGCGTACTGGCCGCTCTGGGCCTCGTGGTGGCTTTGCTCGCGGCGCGCATCTTCGCACGCTGGGTCAGCCTGGATCCCGACAAAGTCTGGAACCTGGGTCTGATCACTGTGCTCACGGCTCTCTTCGGTTCGAAGCTGCTGCTCATCCTGGTCAACTGGTCTGACTTTCGTGCGCACCCGATGTGGATGCTGGGCCTGACCACGATTCGATCCGGCGGCATCTTTGCCGGAGGCCTGGTGCTGGCGTTCCTCGCCGGAATCGCGTACGCGCTCTATGTACATCTGCCGCTTCGCCGCACGATGGACGTCGCCGCACCGGCGCTGGCCCTCGGTCACGCAATCGGCAGACTGGGCTGCTTCGCCGCAGGCTGTTGCTATGGCCGGCCAACGACCATGCCATGGGGAGTCGTCTTCTCCAGTCGCATCGCCGCACTATGGAGCGGAACACCCTTGCACGTGCGCCTGCACCCGACGCAACTCTACGAGAGCGCAGTCGAATTCCTGCTGTTCGGCTTGCTTGCAACGATGCTGCACAGGCAACGCGTCGGCGGGAACACCGATCCAGACTCGACGCCGTCTTCGCTTCCTATCCGCAGTGGCTTCCCTATTCGCGACGGACAGATCATGGGCACATGGCTCTTTCTCTATGGGCTGGCGCGTTTTTTCATCGAGTTCTACCGCGGAGATCCGGGACGAGGCTCCGTCTTCGGCGGAGTTCTCAGCGTCACGCAAGTGCTGGCCATGGGCATGGTGGTGGCGGGTGGACTACTCTGGATAGAGCGAAACGCACGAGTCATCCCATCCCATGCCTGAAGAGAACCACGAAGAAGCGCAGCAGGAGATCGAAGTTCCTCACGAAGCCGAGGGGCAGAGGCTCGACCAGTACCTCGTCTCCCAACTGGAGGGCGTGAGCCGGTCGCGCGTGCAGATGATGCTTGAACAAGGCAGCGTTGAGGTGGATGGCAAGCCGGCCAAGGCATCGCTGAAACTGCGCGGGACGGAGCACATCGCCATCCTGGGAGCGGCCCGTCCTGAACCGTTGCACGCGGTCGCCGAAGACATTCCGCTCGACATCGTCTACGAAGACGACGACCTCGCCGTCATCAACAAGCCCGCAGGCATGATGGTGCACGCGGGTGCCGGCGCAACAGAAGACGCACGCAATCGCGGCACGCTGGTGAATGCGCTGCTTCACCACTTCCGCCAGCTTTCGAGCACCTCCGGCGACCTCAGGCCGGGCATCGTGCATCGTCTCGACAAGGAGACCAGCGGCCTCATCATCGTGGCCAAGAATGACGCCGCCCATCTCAAGCTCGGTGAGATGTTTGCGTCGCGGGGCGTGAAGAAGACCTACCTGGCGCTGGTCCAAGGGGACATCAAGCAGGATTCGGGCACCATCAACGCACCGATCAGCCGCGACGCCATTCGCCGGACCCGCATGACCACGCGCCGGTCGGAGGGCGGCCGCACTGCCATCTCCCATTACCGGGTTCTGCGGCGCATTGACTCCAAGTTTGGGAAGTTCACTTTGGTCGCAGTGCGCATCGAGACCGGCCGCACCCATCAGATCCGCGTCCACTTGTCCTCGATCGGGCATCCGGTGGTGGGAGACACCCTGTACGGCGCGCCCGCGCAGATCGCATTAGCCGCGCCCACCACAACGCGGCACAGCCGGGCCCGCGCAGTGCACGAAGAGAAGCTTTCGTTGGATCGTAACTTCCTGCATGCCGCGGAACTTGAGTTTACTCACCCGCGTACAGGCGAGCCGCTCGCGCTTAAATCTTCGCTGCCACCGGAGTTGCTGGCATTTTTGCAGGAGCTAGGCGTCGAACCTCCAGCACCGCCCAGGGAGCCTCAGCAGGATGCAAACTCGGCACCTGCGAAGCGCCCGGCGCGCAAATCAGCGCCATCCAAGGCGACCAAGCTGTAGAATGTCAGAACTCATGATCAGGATTTTGCAGGTGTTTCCCCGCTGGGTTCTCGGCGCCGCGCTGAGCGTAATCGTACCGTGTGCTATTTCGCAGACCCCTCAGCCGTTACCTCCGGCTTCGCCTGCGCCTACGGCCAACCAGGCCCCAGCACAGCCGAGCGTGCAGACGGCCCCGAAGACCGGCCAGCAACCCGCGCAGCAAGCAGGGCAGCAGCCCGGCCAACCTCCCAGCCAGGATTCGCCCGAGTACACCATCCGTACCTCGGTAAACGAAGTGAACCTGATCTTCACCGTGACCGACAAGCACGGCCGCTTCATCAAAGATCTAAGGCAGAACGACTTTGCGCTGCTCGACGACCAGAAGGCGCCGGCCCAGGTGTTCAGCTTTGCGCAGGAGACGAACCTTCCTTTGCGCGTCGGCATCGTGATCGACGCCAGCACGTCGATTCGGCAAAGATTTCAATTTGAGCAGCAGGCGACCACGGAGTTTCTGCTGCAACTGCTTCGCCCGAAGACCGACAAAGCTTTCATCATGGGCTTCGATGTCACTCCTGAATTGAAGCAGGATTGGACCAACAATCTCGACCAGCTGGAAACCGGCATCAGCGCGCTCCGGCCCGGCGGCGGCACGGCGCTCTTTGACGCACTGTATACCGCGTGCCATGACAAGATGCTGGATTCAACCCGCGGCCTGGAACCGGTACGGAAAGCCATCGTCCTGGTCTCGGACGGAGATGACAACCAGAGCCGCGCCTATCTCGACGACGCGATCAAGATGTGCCAGCGCGCGGAGACGATCGTCTACACCATCAGCACCAACACGAGCCCTTCACGCGGACGCGGCGACGATGTGCTGAACAAGATCTCCACCGCGACCGGCGGCATTACGTTTTATCCGCAGAAGCTGGAAGACATCTCCAACGGATTTCGCAACATTGCTGAAGAGCTGCGGAGCCAGTACGCGCTGGCGTATCGACCAGCCGACTTCAAGACCGACGGAGCGTTCCGAACTATCTATCTCTTCTGCCTGGACCGCAAGTACACAGTGCGCACACGTAAAGGGTACTTCGCCCCGCGCGACCAGTAGCAGCGTCAGGCACGATTGGTCTCGTGCTCAGGGATAAAATAAGTGCGGCACGAAGCGGCTGATATTGGTGGTGATCAGGCCGGATGATTCGCGAATACCCATGCCGGCTGGCTCTCCGTCGATGAGCCAGCTTCCGAGCACCGCGGTGTTTCCGTCACTCTCGGCCAGAGACGCCAGCTTTTGATATACAAACGGCCCCGGCTCCGGCTTTTCTTCACCCTCTACGTCTGCCGGGCTTTTCTCCGCCTCGCTCCAATTTCGAAACACCGTGATGCCCGCGCCTTCGCGCCCGAAGAGCGGCTTGCGCACATAGTCCTTCATATTGCGCGCAGAGTCGAGATACGCAGGAAGAAGTAGTTCGTGGTTTGGATTCAGCTCCCACAGGATTGCTAACAGCGCCTTGTTCGACCACAGCATCTTCCAGATCGGCTCGATCCATTGAACTGTAGTTGCCTGATCGCCTTCGGCCTGGTCCGGGTTCATGGTCTCGATGGCGTGCGGGCCGAACTCCTCCTGCAATAGCCACTCCCACGGATACAGCTTGAAGATCGTGTGAATCGGCTGCCTGCCCTGATCCACAAACCGAGACTTCGCTGCCTCCCACCCAATCTCATGCATCGGAATGGCAAACGTTCGCAACCCTGCCTGCTGGGCCGTGTCGCGCATATAGGAGATGGTCATGTGGTCTTCTTCGCTGTCGTCATGGCCGAAGTAGACGGGTTGTGCCATGTAAGGAACCAGGTCCTTCCACTTCGCCACCAGCTTTTCGTGCAGTGAGTTGAACTGGTCCGCCTTGGGAAAGCGCTCTTCGAGCCAGTACCACTGCGCCACCGCGGCTTCAATCAGGGCAGTCGGTGTGTCCGCGTTGTACTCAAGCAGCTTGATCTGCCGGCCGTCATAGGCCAGATCGAGCCTGCCATAGAGCGCGGGCGGCTCGCTTCGCCATGTCTCACGAATGCGCTCCACGGCCTCGCCAGGAATGTGCATCTCGGCGAAGCGGTTGCGTTCGAGGATGTGTTCTCCGGCGGCGAGTGCGAGACGCTGAATCTCCGCTGTCGCTGCTTCGAGTCGGTCGACTTCGGAGGCGGTAAATTCCCAGTAAGCGGACTCATCCCAATACGGCTGGCCATTCTGAAGCGTGTGGTAGGTGAGACCCACGCGTTCCACTTGCGCTTGCCAGTCGCGCCGCGGAGCAATGCTGTGACGTCGCACTACTCCCCGCCTCCTTCGCCGCCGCCATGACCAAAGCCACCGCGCGAGACGCCGCCTTCTTCCCCACCCGCTGGCGCGCTGCGTCCACCTACGACGGTGTCTCCCACACGGCCACCGCTCAATCCTCCGTAGAGGTAGTGGTACGGCACGTAAGCTCCGCCACCGCGATGTTCGCAGTTGGTATCGGGGACGATGTGTCCCTGCGCATCGACACAGTTACGAGTTTCAGTCTTCGTATCGCGGCAGGCGGTAGCGGACAGCGCAATGGCAGCAAGCAGAGTGAGCGGGACTTCGCGAGATCGGCGCATGAGGTTGAGTGGTACGAATGATGCTGCCCAATTGACGGAAAGAATGCAAGAGCGGACTGCGGGTTACAGAAGCTCGAGCAATTGAGCTTCGTCGATCACCTTGACTCCCAGCGAGCTCGCCTTATCCAATTTGGAGCCGGCTTCCTCTCCCGCGACGACATAGCTGGTCTTCTTGCTCACTGAACCGGAGACCCGACCGCCGGCGGCTTCAATCCTGGCCTTGGCGTCCTCACGAGTAAGCGCCGGCAACGTGCCGGTGAGGACGAACGTGAGCCCTTCGAGCTGCGACGACTTCTTGCGCTTCTCTGCCGTGAACGTCAGCCCTGCCGCTCGCAGCCGCTCTACCAGCGCGCGATTCTTCTCTTCGTCAAAGAACTCGCGAATGGCTGCGGAAACGCGTGGACCCACCTCATTGACGCGCTCCAGTTCCTCCGAAGTCGCCGCCATGAGCGCGTCCATGGAGCCGAACTCCTCGGCCAGCAATTGCGCCGTTCGTTCCCCCACAAATCGCAGGCCCAACCCAAACAGCACACGATTCAGCGGGGCCTTCTTGGATCGTTCAATCTCGCCCAGCAGCGACTCTGCCGTTTTTTTGCCGATACGATCGAGCGAGAGCAAGGTCTCTTCGTCGAGCGAATACAGGTCCGCGATGCTGCGGACTAATCCCCGCTCCAGCAATTGCACGACGACCGCCTCGCCCAAGCCTTCGATGTTCATCACATTGCGCGCGGAGTAATGCAGCAGGCTTTCGCGCAGACGCGCCGGGCAGTCCACGTTGACGCAGCGATGGTCGGCCTCCCCTTCCGTGCGCACAATTTCGCTGCCGCACACCGGGCAGTGACTCGGGAAATGAAACTCCCGTCGAGGATGGTCGTCGTCCTTCTCGCTGCGGACCACTTCCACTACCTTGGGAATGACGTCACCGCCGCGTTCCACCAGCACCTGGTCGCCGATCTTTAAACCGAGGCGGGCAATCTCGTCTGCGTTGTGCAGCGTGGCACGGCTGACGGTCGTTCCCCCAATCACCACGGGTGCGAGCCAGGCGACCGGCGTCAGCTTACCCGTGCGCCCAACCTGCACCTTGATGTCTTCGACGCGCGTGATGCCGGAGCGCGCGGTGAACTTGTAGGCCACCGCCCATCGGGGAGCGCGTCCCGTATAGCCGAGCCGCTGCTGCAGCGTGGTCGAGTCGATCTTGATCACCACGCCGTCGATTTCGTAACCGAGTTCGGCACGTTGTTTTTCGGCGCGCGCCACAAACTCGAGCAGCTTGTCCAGGCTGTGAATCGCCTCGCGATGCGGGTTGACGCGGAACCGGGCGGCCGTCAATGCATCGAGCGCCTCCCCCTGCTCGGGAAAGAGATTTGCTCCCTCAGGCGTGAGCGCGAAGTAGGCGTAAAAGTCGAGTCGTCGCTGAGCCACAATATTTGGTTCCAGCGTGCGGATTGTGCCGGCTGCCGCGTTGCGCGGGTTGGCCGCCGCATTCATTCCCTGGGCTTCGCGTTCCTCGTTCCACTTCAGGAATGCCGCGAAGGGCATCACCACCTCGCCCCGCACCTCGAAGTCGGCCGGCAGCTGTGCCTGCTTCAGCTTCTTCGCGGAAATCGAAAGTGGTACCGAGCGGATGGTCCGCACGTTGCTGGTGACGTCTTCGCCGGTCGTGCCATCGCCCCGCGTGAGCGCCCGCAGCAGGTGCGAAGCGCCATCGTTCGCAGCTCCGTAGTGCAGCGCCATCGACATGCCGTCGAGTTTGAATTCGCAAACGTAGCTGATCTTCGTGTCTCCGGCTACTTCGCGAACCCGGCGATCCCAGTCGCGCAGTTCCTCTTCGCTGTTGACGTTGTCGAGCGACAGCATCGGCCGCGAATGCGCTACTTTCGCAAATCCTTCCTTGGGCTTGCCTCCTACGCGCTGGGTGGGCGAGTCAGGCGTGACCAACTCCGGATGCGCGGCCTCCAGTTCCTTCAACTGGCGCATCAGCGCGTCAAAGGCCGCATCCGACAGCTTGGGATCGTCCAGAACGTAGTACTGGTATTCGTGATGGCGAATTTCTTCGCGCAGTTTCTCTAAACGGGAGGTCAGGTCGCTGGTCATCTCCCGTGAATTATAGAAAAGCGGCAGACGTGACGCGATGGCGAGAGTGGCGACATGGGAAAGTGCGTGCCCCTGTCGAATTCTGCGCCTCTAGCGAATGAAGTATCCAGCCGCTCGCCAGTTCGCGTCATTTTCGAGCGTCATGGTGACCGTCTCGATCGCGCCTTTTTTGTTGGCGAAGCTGGTATCGAAAAGGATGACCACGTACTGTCCGTCCGGCACACCGGGAAGGCTGCTCTTGAATTCGGCGGCCTTGACAGTACGGCTGGTCACGGCCCCAAGGGGCTGACGCACACCGTTCATGGCGGCTTTCCACTGCTCTTGGGTGACGGCTTTCTTGAAGCCTGCCGAAGCGCCCGCCCAACTATCGCCGTATTGACCTGCATCGGCCAGAGCCAGCCATTTCTGCGCGGCCTCGGCAGCGGCTTGCTCGCGGGTTGCCGCGAATGCCTGAACAGGTACAACCAGGGCTAATAGGAAAGCAAGCATGGTTGCAAAACGTCTCATTGGGACTCTCCTTTGAGCCCGTAGTCTAAGCCACTCGCGGCGAACTGCGATGTGACGGCACGCCTTGCCCGTAGAATGAATTCGCAACGACTCGACCCTTATGGAACCTGTGACTCACTTCTTGACCGGCGCCTGTCTTGGCCGCGCCGGATTCAACCGGAAGACTGCCTATGCGACGCTCGCGACGACTTTGGCGGCCGAAGCGCCCGACCTGGACGTGCTCTGGAGCCTCCGCGGACCGGTAGCCGGATTCCAGCACCATCGCGGAATTACCCACACGTTCGTCGCCGCGCCCTTCATCGCCCTGGTCGTGACTGGAGCGGTCTGGCTGCTTCACCGCCTGCGTAAAAAGCCGCCGGCCCAGCCAATTCGATGGACGCTGATCTGGCTCTTCTCCATGCTGGCCGTCTGCAGTCATCTGCTGCTCGACTTCACCAACAACTACGGCCTGCGGCCCTTCTTTCCCTTCAATCCGCGCTGGTATTCGTGGGACATCGTGTTCATCTTCGAGCCAGTGATGTTTGTCCTTTTGCTGGCAGCATTGATTGTTCCCGCTCTTCTAGGCCTGGTCGACCGGGAGATCGGCGGCCGCACAAAATTCCGCGGGCGTGGCTGGGCTATCGCGGCTCTGGTGTCGATTGCCCTGCTGTATGCCCTGCGAAACGCCGAACACCGGCATGCCGAATTGCTGGTTCGCAACGCCGGTTTGAACAAAGAACCTCTGCGCCGCGTCGGTATCGAACCGTTCCCCATCAATCCGTTCAAGTGGTATGCCGTCAGCGAGACTTCCAGTTCCTACCAGACAGCCGTCGTCTACACCCGCCGCGACCTAGTCGACACGGACGTGGGCAGCCTGGTCTACAAACCCGACACCACGCTCGCCACCACGGCGGCCAGGCAATCCTTGCTCGGCCAGGTCTATCTGGACTGGTCGGAATTTCCGCTGGTGACCGACCGTGGCTTCTTCCCCGTGCCGGGTAAAGGGGTGGAGACTCCGCAGCCGAACTGGCACACCGTTGAGTTCGACGACATGCGGTTCGGCTACATGAGCCTCGTTCTGGGCAATGCCGACCGCAAAGCGGCTCCGTTGGCGGGATGGGTGTTTGTCGGCCCAGGCCACGAGATCGAAGGCATGATCATGAACGGGAAGGAGCAGCAGTGAGTTCGATTCGGCCACTCTGCTGTCCTGTAAACACTTATTTTGATCGAAGCAACGTATTCGCCTTGACCGCAGTCAGCGCACTCCGCAGAATGAAGTGACTGCACTTTCCGACTTCCCCGAGGTACTATGCCTTCGTTTTTGTTGATTTTGCTGGCAATCGTCAGCCGTATTGTCCCGCACGCATGGCACTTCACCGCCGTTGGCGGTTCGTTGCTGTACTTCGGAGCGCGTCGTCCGCTCTACCAGGCTGTCCTGCCGGTGGGGCTCTTCGCGTTGACCGACTACTACATCACCACTCACGTCTATGCGTATCCATTCGCCGCTTCTGACTATGTCCTGACCTGGCTCTGGTACGCCGCCGTGATCGTGCTCGGCAGCATCGTGCTCCGGCAAAAGTCGAATGTGCTGCGCGTCGTCTCCGGCTCGGTGCTTGCGTCGGTCTCGTTCTTCCTGGTCAGCAACTTCGCAGTCTGGCAGCATCCCGGCATGTATGCGCACACCTTCTCCGGGCTGATGACTTGCTACGTAGCGGCCCTGCCCTTCTATCCCAACGAACAGCTCTCCACGCTTCTGGTAGCCAGCGCCGCCTTCGGACTTCCGGCACTTGCGCGGCAGTTTGCTGCCACGCGAGCCGCCCACAAAGCGGCATCCATCTAAACCACGCGCAAAGCAGAAAGGGGCAGAGTGCACACTCTGCCCCTTTCTGCGTCTGGTGGTTTTCAGGCCGGCTGACGCTTGAACAAGCTCTTGCGGAACATGACCACCAACAAACCGACGACCAGAGCACACAGGACAATCAGGACGGCAGGCAGATGCCGCTTGGCCAGGGCGGCCACGACGTTCACAATCTCCGGGCCGTAACGAATCGTCAGCATTCCCAGCACCAGGAAGCGGATGAACCTGCCGAGAAACACAGCGGCCATGAAGTTCAACACCCGCATCTCAAACACACCCGCTCCAAACACGAACATCTTCCACGGCGTGGGCGGCGGCAGCATCGAGGGGATCAGCAGAGCCAGAAACTCCTGGCGTTCAAACCGGTCGCGCAGCTTCTCAAATCTTGCGCGGTCGATGCGCTTGAGCAGGAAGATTTCTCCCCCGGCGCGACCGAGGAAAAAGGGAATCAATCCACCGAGCGCCGATCCCAGTGCAGCCATCAGCGCATACAGCCAGAAGTGGCGCTTGTCGTTCCAGACATACCCGGCGACGATCAGGTCCATGGGAACCGGGATGGTGCCCGAGTCGACAAACGCAATCGCTCCCATGCCCCAGAAGCCCAGTGGCTTCAAAAGCGCCAGCAAAATGACCTTGTATTTCAGAAGCAGTGCGCCGAACCGTTTCAAGGGACTCCTGCCGTGCTCTTACTATTGGCCCTATCAGAGACAAGATGCGGTTGCGGAGTTCACGTGGCCTGCTCCGGAGATACCCGGGAACTGGCATGTGCCTCTTCGTGGGGAGCGGCTTCCCCGGCCAGCAACGCGAGCGCGTGCGGCAGCACTGGGAGCACCGACCGGAGCGAACTGGAAGCACCGCGCGGGCTACCGGGCACATTCAGAATCAGCGACTTGCCCCGAGTCCCACACACGCCTCGGCTTAGAACGGAAAAGGCTGTTTCTTTGCGCCCCTCCGCTCGCATTTGCTCCGCCAATCCGTCCAACCTGCGGTCGCAAACGGTCAGCGTTGCCTCTGGTGTCACGTCTCGAGGAGAGAGGCCGGTTCCTCCGGTGGTTACGACCAGTGAAACTCGTTCGCAGAGGGAAAGCAGCGTTTCCTGAATCTTCTCGATCTCATCTGGAACAGTGGCTTGTTCCACAACGTCAAACGAGTGCTGGCGCAGAAGATCGGCCACGGCGGGCCCGGACTGGTCGACACGGCGGCCCTCAAAGCATGAGTCGCTTACGGTGATCACGGCTGCCGGAAACATGTACCTGATTGTACGGGTTCGCCCTGGGAAACCGGGTTCAGTGAAATCGCAAAAGAATGAGAGAATAATTAGAGTTCCTGCAAAATCTGGCGAGAGAGAGCGCCCTTGCCGGACGCGCGACTACTAGTTTCCTGCCGATGCCCATCACCGAAGTCCCAACCAGCCCGTCCTCCCGGCCCCCTGAGCCGCCGCGCAAACGCTCCCGCTACGAGGATCTGGAACCGCACGAACTGCTCAACCTCATCGATTCGCTCCAGGATGAGCGATCGAGGGCACGCCTGCGCGAAGGTATTTGGGTTTCGGTCATCGCGCACATCATCATCTTCTGGTATCTCGCCTACGGTCCCAAGATGTTCCGACATGTCCGCGTAGTGAACCCATCCGACGTGCTCAAGCAGCATGAGAAGGACCTCACCTACCTCGACCTGCCGCCCGACGCGCTGAAGGCGATCAAGCCTAAACCGACGAACACCATCTCCGATAGAGATCGTGTGGCGCAGACCAAGCAGCCGACGCTGGACAAGAAGACGCTCCAGGAACTGCAGGCGATGAAGAAGGCTGGTCCCCCGGTTCCCGAGCCCGCTCCGCAGCAGCAGGCGCAAATGCAGGCACCCGCGCCGCCGATGCAGCAGCAACAGCAGGCGCAACAGCAGCAGCAGCGCCAACCCCCGCCGCCGGCGCAACCCAACCAGCTCGAGGCACCCGCACCGCCGCCTCAGCCCAGCTTCAATACCGGCCAGACATCCGCCGGGCAGGCTATTCGCGACGCGGCCCGAGCGGCCGCCTCTCATCCTGGCGCCGGGCAGTATGGAGGCGATTCCGGGCTCGGCTTGCCCCCGCAGCATCAGGGCCTTCAGGGCGGAGCCGAAGTACTCAGCGACACCATGGGCGTGGATTTTGGCCCCTACATTCAAAGGGTCGTGCATGACACCGAGCGTTCCTGGTGGCCAATCATCCCGGAATCGGTGCGCCCGCCGCTGCTGAAACGTGGCACTGTCGGCATTCGCTTCAAGATCATGCCAGACGGCAGCGTCAAGGAGATGATCCTCGAACTACCCTCCGGCGACGTGGCCCTCGATCGCGCAGCCTGGGGTGGCATTACCGGCGCTGCTCCGTATCCACAGCTGCCGCAGCAGTTCCACGGTCCGTTCCTGGAGCTGCGCTTCCACTTCCTCTACAACGTTCAGTCCGGAATGGAGTAACCGCACGGGATGCACGGCGAACTTCGCAAGCGACAGATCGCCGGATTGCTTCTCATTGCTGCTTTCATTCTGCTGCTCAGCCTGTGGCGCGCAGGATTCGGCACCCTCTTTCCTCGTGGATGGTGGCACATTTGGTAAGGCTCCAGGCCTTCTCGAGTAGCCCTCAGGGTTTCTCTTTCGAGCCTCGGGTCTGCGCGCGTCCTGCGCCAAGCCTCCACGGGTCAAGATGAGCAACGAAGCTAGCCGCGGCATGTCTTCTGCTGCGAAACGCGATCCGCTCCTGGTGGTGCTGCTCGGCCCCACGGCCAGCGGAAAAACGGCGCTCTCGCTCGAACTCGCCACCCGCTTCTCCGGCGAGATCGTCAGCTGCGATTCGGTCGCCGTGTACCGCGAGATGGAGATCGGCACCGCCAAACCATCGCACGCAGAACGCGCCCGGATCCGCCATCACCTCATCGATGTGGTGCCTCCACACCAGCCCTACACCGCAGGGGATTACAGCCGCGAAGCTCGCCTCGCCCTGGCCGACATCGTCGATCGCGGACACCTGCCCATCGTGACAGGAGGCACCGGCCTCTACCTGCGTGCGCTGATCGACGGGCTCTTCCCCGGTCCGCAACGGTCAGAAGAATTGCGCGAGCATCTGCGCCGCAGCGAACGCCTGCGCGGCCCCGGTTGGCTGCACCGCATACTTCGCCGGATCGATCCCGTGTTGGCCGGGCAAGTCCACCCAAACGATGAACCCAAGCTGATTCGCGCGATCGAAGTTACATTGGCCGCACGGCAGCCGATGTCGCAGGCATGGAAGACCGGCCGCGATCGTCTCACCGGCTACCGCGTGTTGCGCATCGGACTCGATCCGGATCGCGCCGCGCTCTACAGCCGCATCAACCAACGCGCCGCGGCGATGTTTCAGCAGGGCTTGGTGGAGGAGACGCGACAACTCGTCGCACGGTATGGGGAAGGTCTGCGGCCGCTGACTTCGCTTGGCTATCGGCAGGCGCTGCAGGTCATCCGCGGCGAGGTTCCCATGGAAGACGCGATACTGTCCGCGCAGCAAGGTCATCGCAATTACGCGAAGCGGCAGATGACCTGGTTCCGCCGCGAGGCCGGCGTCGAATGGCTGCATGGATTCGGGGATGTGGCCCAGATCACAGAAGAGGCCGCGCGGATCATCGAATGGAACATCCGTCCTTCCTCCGAGTCCGGCGAGATCTAGAATCCAGCCATGGACAGGCTATTTCGCAAGATCCTTCCACTGGTCATCTTCTCCTTGGTCAGCACGAATCTTCTCAGCACGAATCCCAGCGTAGCGCAGCAAACTCAATCCTCATCGAGCGCAGCCGCCGCGGTAAAACGCAGAGTCGCGCAGCTTTCACCGGGAGATAAGATCAGCGTCGTTCGACGAGATGCGCCGGAGGAATTCGGCACTTATCTCGCGATGTCTGAAGACGAGTTCTCGTTCTACGACGTGGACCTTAAGACGGACGTTCACCTGAAATATGAAAGTGTCCGCCGGGTCAAGAATGGCTACGGTGGCTACAACACGGTTCGCCACAGACATACTGACCGCACCCGGGGGCTGCTGGTTACCGGAGCGATCGTGGTTGTCGTCGCAGTCGTTCTGGGAGTGGCTCTAAGCAAGGATAAGTAACACCGGTTGCGCCAGTATTCAGCCGGTGTGGTCCACGATGATGCGCCATCCTTCCGGCGTTTTTTCGAAGACCAATGAGAACAATCCACTCGTGTCCCCGCCTCCGGCCGCCGAACGCGCGAGGTGAAATTTGCCCGTCGCGACCGCGTATCGTGACCCGAGCATGCGAACATCAAGACCGGAGAAGTCCAGCTTGCCCATGATGGCCTGCGAGGTGTAAGCCGCTTTGTAGCGCTGTAGAATGGCACGATAGCCGTGCTCCACGCTCTTGCCGATGAACGTTGTGTCAGGCGAATCTTTGTAGCCGTGCATGAACGCTTCGACGTCACCGCGGTTCCAGTCGCTCTCCTGCGCTTGAAGCACCTGCTTGATCTGGTCTTGCGCGGCGTCCTGCGCCCGCGCCGGCCAAGACGACGCCACGGTGACCAGGGCCACGAGAAGCACAGCAAGATGCCTACACCCGTCTCTTAATTTCATTCCTTTTCCTTCCGCCGCGCCGTTACCGGCGCCGATTCGATCCGTCAATTTGTCTGATAACTGCATTGTGCCGCTGTATCCGGGCACCTAGAATTGAATCATGAGCCACGCCAAAACCGTCCATACCGTTTGCTCACATGACTGCCCCGACTCCTGCGCTGTACTGGTCACCGTGGACGAAGCGGGGCGCGCGACGCGCGTGGAAGGAGACCCCAATCACCCCGTCACTCGCGGGTTTCTGTGTGGCAAGGTCGCGAAGTATCTGGATCGCGTCTACTCACCTGGCCGGCTGCTTCATCCCATGCGGCGCCGCGATTCGGCTGCCAAGGGACCGCTTCGCCAGGGCAGCGAGATGGCTGCGTTCGAACAAATCTCGTGGGACGAAGCGTTGGAGACGGTGGCGCAGCGGCTGGCTCACATCAGCCGTAAATACGGTTCCGAAGCCATCCTGCCTTACTCCTATGCAGGGACCATCGGGGTGCTGGGCTATGGGTCGATGGATCGCCGCTTCTTTCACCGCCTCGGCGCATCGCAACTGGACCGCACCATCTGTTCGACTACCGGCGGCGAAGCTCTGCTCGCCGTGTACGGCCGCAAGCTGGGCACGGATACTGAGCAGTTTCGCCATGCACGGTACATCATTGCCTGGGCCGCCAACGTCCACGGAAATAATATTCATCTCTGGCCGTTGATCGAGGAGGCGCGGCGCAATGGCGCCAAGCTGGTGGTCATCGATCCATATCAAACGCGCACGGCCCGAGCCGCGGACTGGCATCTGCCCATCAATCCTGGCACCGATGCTGCGCTCGCATTGGGCATGATGCACATCCTCATCGGCGAAGATTTGTATGACCACTCCTATGTGGCCGCGCATACGCATGGCTTTGACCGTCTGCGCGAACGCGTGAAGGAATACACCCCGGAGCGCGTCGCCGCGTGGACTGGGCTTGCGGTGGAAGACATTCTGCAGCTAGCTCGCGAGTACGGGACTACGCATCCAGCGGTGATCCGGATGAACTACGGCGTGCAGCGTTCAGAAAACGGTGGGGCCGCAGCTCGCGCGATCGCCATGCTCCCCTGCCTTACCGGTGCATGGAAGCACGTTGGCGGTGGATTGCAGCTTTCGACCAGCGGCGCCTTCGCCTGGGACAAAGAGACGCTCGAACGGCCCGATCTCATGCTCGAAAGCCCACTGGGCCGTCCGGCGCGGGTAGTGAACATGTCGCTGCTCGGCCAGGCGCTGACCGAACTCGACAATCCTCCGGTGAAGGCGCTCTTCGTCTACAACTCGAATCCCGCATCGATTGCACCCGACCAGAAAGCAGTCTTGAAAGGTTTGGAGCGCGAGGACCTGTTCACCGTCGTGCACGAGCAGTTCTTTACCGACACCGCCGACTACGCCGATGTCCTGTTGCCGGCGACCACCTTCCTCGAGCACAAGGACGTGCAGGGTGCGTATGGACACTATTACGTGCAGCTTTCCGAACAGGCCATTGAACCCCTCGGACAGGCACGCTCCAACGTCTGGCTCTTCTCCCAACTGGCGAAACGGCTGGGCTTCCCGGAACCATGCTTCCGCGATACGCCGGACGATCTGATTGCGCAGGCCCTCAGTTCCCGCGGCGAGAAGCAGCCGGCATGGCTGGCCGGGATCACTCCCGACCTCCTGCAAAAGGAAGGACACGTGCGGCTGCGATTCGAGTCCGAAGCCGAGGGCAAGCCGTTCCTCCCGTTTGCCGACGGCGGCTTCACCACCCCGAGCGGGAAAGCGGAATTCTACTCGGAGAGCTTCGCTGCCCGGGGACTCGATCCGTTGCCGGCATTTGTGCCGCCGATTGAGTCGCGCCATAGCAGCAACCTCACGGAGTACCCGCTTGAATTCCTCCCTCGCAAAGCCGACAACTACATGAACTCCACATTCGCCAATCTTCCCGGCCACCAGAAGATGGAGTCGCGGTTCGAGGGGCGGCTCGAAATTCATCCCGACGACGCGGCGGCGCGCGGCATCGGCGACGGCGATCTCATCGAGGTGTTCAACGATCGCGGCTCTCTCGCCATGAAGGCGCGCGTGGCTGCGGGCAAGGACGGAGGCGTGCGACCCGGAGTGGTTGCAGGACGCCTGTCGTGGAACAAGCTTTCCGCCGATGGCCACAATGTGAACCTGCTCACGGCGCAGCGGCTGACCGACTTTGGAGGCGGTCCTACCTTCTATTCCACGCTCGTCGAGGTCCGCAAGCGCAACGCTTAAATCAGCGAAAAACCCTTTCGTCCGATAAACTAAAAGCGGGTTAGCCGTGCGTGAGGGTTGCGATGCCATCGGCTGCGAACTTCCAATGTGCTGGCTGTGGAGAGTGGAATGAGACCGTGGTGGATGAGTCTGCAGGTCGCAGACAGAGCTACGTCGAAGATTGCCAGGTCTGCTGTAAACCAAATGTCCTCCAGATCGCATGGGACCGGGCGGCCGACGATTTTACGATTTGCTCAGAACTGGAAAGCTGACCGGAGTTTCGCCAGCCGTTCGTTGGCAGGTTCCGTCTAATGCAAGAGATTACGCGGAACGTTGCTCCGGAGTTGGGAACTGCACCTTCGGTCACTTATAATCGCCTTTTCCACACGCAGGATCTGATCTTTCGCAGTGAGGGTGTGCCTATTCTTCCCGTTAGTTCAGGGAGCGCTTGCTCCCTAAAGCTCAAGAACCGGAATTTTTTCCGGTCATTTCGTCGGCTGTGTCTGCCTTTGGCGTTGATCCTCCTCTGCATCGGGGTGCTGCCTGCCTATAGTCAGCAGAGTGCGAGTACCATCACCTCCATTCGCGTCGTGGGCAATCGCCGCATTCCCAAGGAGACGGTGCTGGCGCGCCTCTTCTCCCGTGTCAACGAGCCCTTTGATCCGGCCACCATCGAGCGCGATTTCAACTCCCTTTGGAACACTGGCTACTTCGAAGATGTGCGCATCGAGCGCGAAGACACGCCCCAGGGTGTGGTCCTCGACATCTTCGTCAAAGAGAAGCCCACGGTAAACGAAATCAATTACAAGGGGCTGAGTTCAGTGACTCAGTCCGATGTGCTCGATGCCTTCAAAAAGACCAAGGTAGGCCTGACGGTTCAGAGCCAGTATGACGCCACCAAGGTGGCGCGAGCCGTGACCATTCTGCATGAACTGCTCGCCGCTCACGGTCACCAGTTTTCAACCATCCGGCCCGACGTTAAGACCATTCCGCCGGCCTCGGTCTCGATCACCTTCAACATCAAGGAAGGCCCCAAGGTCGAAGTCGGCAAGATCCAGTTCACCGGCAACCAGCACATCAGTGCCCTGCAACTGCGCCGGGCGATGAAAAACCTGCGCCCCATCGGTATTCCGCGATCCATTCTGCTGGAGAATCTCTTCCCGCGCACCTTTGACGCGACCAAGCTCGAGGAAGACGCCGAGCGGGTTCGCCAGGCGTATCGGGATCGCGGCTACTTCAAAGCCAATGTCGGGGAACCGACGACCCGTATCCGCAATGAAGGTGGCCTGTCACTCTTCACCTTCCGTCCGAAGAAGGGCAAGCGTATCGACATTCGCATGCCGATTGAAGAAGGCGACCGCTATCGCCTTGCCGGGATCACCTTCTCCGGCAACAAGGCTGTGACCAACGTCCGCGCCATGCGTGCCCAGTTCGCCATGAAGGACGGCGACTGGTTCGACTTCACCCTTGTAGGGAAGGGTCTCGAGAATCTGCGGAAGGCGTACGGTCACCTCGGTTTTATCAACTTCGTCGGAAACCCGACGCCGACCATCGATGAGGCTAAGAAGACAGTCTCTCTGAACATCGATATCGACGAGGGCAAGCCTTTCCTGGTATCGAAGATTGAATTCCAGGGCAACACCGTTACGCGCGACTTCGTCATTCGCCGCGAGTTGCTGCTGGAGGAAGGCCAGGTCTACGACAGCAGCCGTTGGGAACAGAGCATTCTGCGCCTGAACCAGCTCGACTATTTCGACGCGCTGAAGGTGGACCAGGACTCGACCGCCATCCAGAACACCGAGGACGCAACCGTTCAGCTCCTGCTCAAGGTGAAGGAAAAGGGCAAGAACAGCATCGGATTGAATGGCGGCATCAGCGGATTGTCCGGCTCCTTCCTCGGATTGAATTACCAGACCAACAATTTCCTCGGACTGGGCGAAACGCTCAGCGTTCAGGCCAGCATCGGCAACACGGCTCGGAATCTTCTCTTCGGCTTTAACGAACCGTACTTCCGCAATCGTCCGCTGGCGCTGGGCTTCCAGGTCTTCACCAACAAGACGGACTACAACTCGGCGAAGAACTACAAGCTGGCCGGCGGCAACACGGATAACCTCAGCGCCGCAACCCAGTCGCTGATCCAGAACTACAACCAGTCTTCGACCGGACTCAACCTCTCGGTCAATTACCCGATTCGTCGATCCTTCGCGCACGTCGGCCTCACCTACGCGTTAAATCGTTCCAATGTGTCCACGTTCAGCGCGGCCTCGAGCAATCTGTTCCAGACGCTCGCGTTCCGTAGCGGCATCCAGGGACAGAACGCGCTCGAAGGCATCATCAGCAGCATGATCTCGCTGTCATACCAGTACAACCGCCTTGACAGCGCCTACCAGCCGCACAACGGCCAGGAACTCTCAGCAGCCCTGCAAGTGGCGGGCCTCTTCGGCAACGTGCGATACTTCAGCCCCGTGGTCGAGTTCAAGCAGTTCCGATCGATGAAGGGACTCCACTTCAGCCGCGAGGGCCGGAACGTTCTCGGCTATAAACTGCAAGCGGCGTACGTGCAAGGGTTCAGCGGCGATGTGGCGCCGCCCTTCAACCGCTTCTATCAAGGCGGCGAGGCAGATCTGCGCGGCTTTGATATTCGCGCAGCAACTCCCTATGCCTTCATCCCGACGAAGATTCTTTTCAACCTCACGAACCCGGACGGCTCCACGGTTCCCCGTGATCCGACTAACCCATCGTTGGGTCCAATCCAGATCCCAATTCCGGTCTATGGCATTGTGTCCGTCGGCGGCGATACTCAATTCACCAGCAACGTGGAATATCGTATTCCCGTCGGCGGTCCGGTGACCTTCGCGTTGTTCAACGACTTCGGTATCAATACCTCGTTCAACAAGTCGCAGTTGCGTCAGAGCCCGCAGGGAATCGCGGCACTCGATTCGCCCTTATATGGCTGCCCGACGTACTCGAACGGCGCCTGCACCGGCGGCGTAAAAATTCCGTTCATCAACCAGGTGCGTCCGATCAGCGGAACCAACTTCGTGCCCCGCATGTCTACCGGTGCACAGATTTCGGCTATCCTGCCGATCGTGAACGCGCCCTTCCGGATCTACTACGCTTACAACCCCTTCCGGTTGTCGAAGGATATTCTGCCCAGCGGGCAGAACTTCCTGATCACCCGGAGCATGTTCCCTGCCGGCGGTGCTGGAGACTTCAGCTTCGCCCAGGCGCAGCAGGGCTACGGCGCTCTCTACCAGTTACGCGAACCGGCCAAGACCTTCCGCTTGACCGTCAGCACAACCTTCTAAACAGACTGGGCCGCCAGAATCTCTGCTGCGCGCCTGGAGTTTCGGTCCTATCCCCAGTTGCGGTGCGACGTCCAAACGACGTAGTACTGCAGCTGAGGGCACTGGACCCCGACCCGGCCGGCAGGCTTTGCGTGGCCGTCTTCATTGACGCCTCCGCTGCCGCCACCTATAATTTCCACAGTTCTTGAGAACGTCCTCTTCCCGTATCCTTCTTCGCGATTCCGGTTGTTCAGGCGCCGGGAAACTGCCTCTTCGGAAATGCGCAAGGGGTAGCTTGGGACGCGAGATTCGCTCCAGCACAGCGATGCGGGCGATCTTGACCGACACAGAATTCTAAGGAGTTTTTCATTCCAATGAAGCGTTCGTTGACATTCGTTTGCCTACTCGCGTCGGGACTCGGCGTGAGTGCTTTCGCCCAGACCGGCTCTACCCCCGATGCCACCCCCAGCGCCCCGACGCCGGTTGCCTCCGCGCCTGCAGCCTCAGCCGCCACACCTTCGGCTCCCGCAGGTCCCGCCAAGATTGCCGTCATCATGTTCCAGCAGGCAGTCGCTTCTACCAATGAGGGACAGCGCGACTTCAATGAATTGCGCAAGAAGTTCGAACCCAAGCAGGCGCAGTTGAAGGCGCAAAACGACGAAATCGAGTCGATGAAGAAGCAGATCCAGTCGCAGGGCTCCAGCCTCAGCGACGCCGAGCGCGCCACCCGCACCAAGAGCATCGATGACAAGGAAAAATCGCTGCAGCGCAGCGCGGAAGATGCTCAGAACGACTTCCAGAACGAGATGAACCAGACCTACCAGCAACTAGCCGAGAAGGTCTACCAGGTGCTTCAGAATTACGTGCAACAGGCGGGCTACACGGTGGTCGTGGACGCCAGCACGCAGCAGAGCCCGGTTCTCTGGGCGGCGCCTTCGACCATCATCACCCAGCCGGTCGTGGACGCCTATAACGTGAAGTCCGGTGTACCCGCCCAGCCCGCTCCGGCCGCAGGCAGCGCCCCAGCACCCGCACGCACCACGCCAGGACCCGGAGCACGGACCGCTCCACGCAGCACCACCCCTGCAACACCGCGGAGCACCACCCCTGCACCGAAATAAACTTGGCTACGATCGCCAAAGACAAACGGCCCCTCGTGGGCCGTTTGCTATGTTCGGTGCAGAACCTTTGCCAGCCTGTTAATCATTGATGTTACGGCAATTGCAGGCAGCGCCCGCTTGTGGAAAAAAATGTGGAGAACTCGTTTGGGGCAAATTTGGCGGCCTAAATTTGAGGAGCGACTTTGCGAATCGCGCGGCAGGCTTGGCCCGCAAGCCGTTTATTTGCAACACGACAGAGTAACCAAGGCCATTTCGATGTTGCTTGACTTGAAAGCTTTTTAGAGGTACATCGTTTCGGCAGCTTTCCACAGATCGAGTTACAGGGCTGTGACTGGGCACACGCCGAGGAGTGCCCACCCCGTTGCCGCACCTAACTGTCTTCTCCAATTCGTAACACTGCCAGGAAGGCTTCCTGCGGAATGTCTACCTTGCCGATGCGCTTCATCCGCTTCTTGCCTTCCTTCTGCTTCTCCAGCAGCTTCCGTTTGCGGGAAATGTCACCGCCGTAGCACTTTGCAATCACATTCTTGCGTAAGGCAGCGACGGTTTCGCGGGCCACGATCTTGGCGCCGATTGCCGCCTGGATGGCGACTTCAAACATCTGGCGAGGAATAAGTTCGCGCATCTTAGAGACCAGCGCTCGGCCGCGTTCATAAGCGAACTCTTTGTGAACGATGATGGATAGCGCATCCACTGGCTCGCCACTTACTAAGATATCCAGCTTGACCATGGGGGAATCCCACGACCCGGAGAGATGGTAGTCAAGCGATGCGTAACCGCGAGAGACGGATTTGAGCCGGTCATAGAAGTCGAGCACGATTTCGTTCAACGGCAGCTCGTACGTCAGCATCACGCGAGTGGGACTTACGTATTCGAAGTTCTTCTGCCGGCCGCGCTTGTCTTCGACCAGCTTGAGAATTCCGCCTACGTACTCTTCGTTAGTGATGATGTTGGCGGTGATAATCGGCTCTTCGATCTTTTCGATCAAGCTTTGATCGGGCCAGCGCGACGGATTGTCGACCTCGATGACGGAGCCGTCGGTCAACGTGATACGGTAGCGCACGCCTGGAGCGGTGGTGATCAGGTCCAGCTCGTATTCGCGTTCGAGGCGCTCCTGGATGATCTCCATATGGAGCAGACCGAGGAAGCCGCAGCGAAAGCCAAAGCCCAACGCGACCGAACTCTCCGGTTCGAAGAAAAAGGATGAGTCATTGAGCCGTAGCTTTTCGAGGGCATCGCGCAGCAGCGTGTGCTCGTGAGAGTCGACCGTGTAGATCCCGGCGAACACCATCGGCTTCAACTCTTCAAAGCCGGCGAGCGGCGCGTCACAGGGTCGCGCATCGTCCGTGACCGTGTCGCCGATCTTGGTGTCGGCCACATTCTTGATCGTGGCCGAGAAAAAGCCGACCTCTCCCGCGGTCAGTTCGGGAATCTCCAGCGGCTTCGGCGTGAGTACGCCTAGTTGTTCCACATCGAAGACCTTGCCGTTGGACATCAGGCGGATCTTCATACCCTTGCGCAGCCGGCCATTGATCACGCGTGCGAGCACGATCACGCCTCGGTACGAATCGAACCAGGAGTCAAAGATGAGAGCCTGCAGCGGAGCATCGATGTCGCCGGTGGGCGGGGGCAGGCGATGCACGATCGCTTCGAGAATGTCGGGCACGCCCAGGCCAGTCTTGGCGCTCACCGGAATCGCATCGGTGGCGTCCAAACCAATAGCCTGCTCGATCATCTCCTGTGTGCGTTCGATGTCGGCACTCGGCAAATCGATCTTGTTGATGATCGGAATCATGTCCAGGCCATTGTTGATAGCCAGGTGCGCATTCGCGAGAGTCTGTGCCTCGACTCCCTGCGACGCGTCCACGATTAGCAATGCGCCCTCGCAGGAGGCCAACGAGCGCGAAACTTCATAGGAGAAATCAACGTGTCCGGGAGTGTCGATGAGGTTCAGCTGGTAGATCTCGCCGTCGTGGGCGTGGTACATCATCCGGACCGAATGCGCCTTGATGGTGATGCCGCGTTCGCGTTCCAGGTCCATCGCATCCAGCACCTGCGCCTGCATCTCCCGCGCTGTCAGAGACCCGGTAAGCTCCAGCAGACGGTCAGACAGCGTGGATTTGCCGTGATCAATGTGCGCGATAATCGCGAAATTTCGGATGTGCTGAATGTCCATGTAAGAGTTGCCGGAGGGCGCTCGCTACCTTTGCAGAGCCTCCCCGTCGTTACAAAAGCAGGGATGGGTATCTAACTTCCAATCTTATCATCGGGCTTCGGCGGCTCTGGGCCATACAATAGGACGGTAACTTCAGTTTGAGCATGGGTGTTTTCAGGTACGCGAGCGCCGCATCGTTGGCGGGAATTCTATTGCTGGCCGGCTGTGATCCACAGCCTGTTCGATCGCCTGTCGCCTCGCAGCCGCGTGCGACCGCACCTGCCCTGCCACAGAAGCAGACGCCTCCGCCAGCCGTACCGCCTGCACCGTTCCAGGCAGCCGCTGAACCAGTGAAGACGGCAAATCCCAAATCCCAGCAGCTCATCGCCCTGGTGGAGCGCGCGTATCAGAGCGGCGTGACCAACTATGGCGGTGGCCACCTGACCGCTGCGAAGAACGACTTCGACTACGCTATCGATCTCATGCTGACCAGCGGCCTCGACCTCAAGAACGATCCGCAGCTCTCAGACGAATTTGAGCACCTCGTCGATGCCGTGAATTCTCTCGAGATGGAAGCCCTGAAGCAGGGAAACGGATTCGCGCCGAAGTCGGAGCCGACGCCGGTCGACATAGCCAATGACGTTACCTTCCCGGTCGATCCGAACGTGAAGGCCAAGGCCGAAGCCGAGTTGAAGACTACGCAGTCTGACTTACCTCTGGTACTGAACGATTACGTCGCAAGCTACATCAACTTCTTCTCCAATTCGCCGCGAGGTCATGGAACCATCGTGAGTTCGCTGCGTCGCGCGGGCCGCTACAAGGCGATGATCCAGCGTGTGCTCGCCGAAGAAGGTGTTCCCCAGGACCTGATCTATCAAGCGGTGGCGGAATCGGGATTTCAGACCCAGTCGGTGAATCCTCGTTCCGGCGCCGGCGGCATGTGGCAGTTCATGCCCTTCGCCAACAGCTATGGGCTCTCGCGCAATGGCTGGGTCGATGAGCGCTTCGATCCCGAGAAGTCGACGCGTGCCTACGCGCGCTATATCAAAGGCCTCTATGCCCAGTTAGGCGACTGGTACCTGGCGATGGCGGCCTATGACTGGGGCCCGGGCAATGTGCAGCGTGCGGTGCAGCGGACCGGCTATGCCGATTTCTGGGAACTCTATCGCCGCAACGCGCTGCCGGGCGAGACCAAGAACTACGTCCCCATCATCCTGGCTGCCACCATCATGGCCAAAAACCCGCAGCAGTACGGACTCGACACGATGGTTCCCGATCCGCCGCTGCAGCCGGACACAGTCACAACGGACTACAGCATCGACCTGCGCCTGGTGTCCGACATGGTGGAGACGCCAGTGCAGGAGATCATCAGCCTCAATCCAAGCCTGCTGCGCCTCACCACTCCGGCTGACCAGGACTTCGATCTTCACTTACCTGCAGGAACAAAAGATCTCTTTGCGGAACGAGTGGCGGAGATCCCGGTCGATCGACGCAAGTCGTGGCGCTTTCACAAGCTCACGCCGGACGAGACACTGGACGAGATTGCAAAGAACTATCACGTGAGTTCGAACGACATCGCGTTTGTGAACCAGCTTGGCCCGGCACGCGACATCTCCGGCATGGAGGCTCTCGTGATCCCCGTCGCGCCGGCCTCCGTTCCTACCGCGGCACGCAGTGCTCGGTATCGATCACAGAAGGGCGACACCCTGGTCACCATCGCAGACCGCTTCGACGTGACGGTGGATCAGCTACGCCGCTGGAACCATCTGAAAGGATCGACGCTGGCCGCAGGGAACACACTCTATGTTGCCGAACCGGCGCACATCACGCGCGCGAGTCGTCGTGCCGGCAAAGGTCATCGAAGCGGGAAAGGCCGCGCGGTGAAAGCCTCTGCAGTTCGCACATCTCTGCACCGCGCTGCGTCAAACAGATCCTCTTCACACACGAAGAGTGCAAAGACTTCATCGCCGAAGAACAGAAAACGTACTGCTTCGGGACGATGACACTCACTTCGCACTTGCGTTCATTCGCATCCCGTTGCATGCTGTTGCTATAATCCGCGCCGAGGCGAGTGTCGCGCTTTGTCGGCGTTGTACAAATCGGAATACGAATCAGCGAAGCCCCGGAGGGCAACCTAGATGCAGGATGATCGCAAGCTTTACGCAGCCAATGATGGGGAGTTTGAACCCGAAGCAGACGAGTTTGCCGAAGAGTTGGAAGATGGGTTTGACGACGATGAGGACGAGGAAGAAGAAGTAATCGTCGCGATCTCATCCGATGACGATGACGACATGGAAGACACCGAGGATGGCAGGCAAGCAGTAGAGCCGGGCGGATCCGCGTCAGAGGGCAAGCCGACCAAGAAATCCACCACCAAGGGCTCGCCGGCCAAGAAGTCCACCACGCCGGTAGCCGCGAAGAAATCTTCAGCTAAGAAAGCAACACCCGCCAAGGCCGCCGCCACGAAGGCCGCGCCCGCCAAGAAAGCTCCGGCCAAGAAGGCCGCAAAGAAGTCTGCCGCAAGCTCCGCCAAGAAAGGCTCTGCCGGCGGCAGGTCGGCCACAAAGAAGTCTGTGGCCAGCAAGAAGAGCACCAAAAAATCAACACAGCGAGGTAATGCTTTGGCAGTTAAGAAGACAGCAGCAAAGAAGGCAGCAAAGAAGGCGCCGGCAAAGAAGGCAACGAAGAAGGCGACGGCGAAGAAGGCTGCAAAGAAGGCTCCCGCGAAAAAGGCAGCAAAGAAGGCAACGAAAAAGGCAACCAAGAAGTAGTTCGTAGGTAACAGGCAAGCAAAAAAGCCCGGCATTGCGCCGGGCTTTTTTGCGTCCAGAATATGACTTGCTTTAGCCCTTCTTTTCGACAGAAGCGAGTTCTGCCAGTACCTCTTCGCTGTGATGGGAGGGATCCACGCCGGTCCAAACCTTCACGATCTTGCCTTGCGGATCGATGAGGAAGGTGTTGCGCTTCGCGATCTTCATGCCCATGTAGTTGCCCAGCGAGCCGTATTGCGGCACGACCTTCTTGTCCTGATCGGCAAGCAGGCGGAAGCTGAGACCTTCCTTGGTGCAGAACTGCTTGTGGCTATCGGCCGAGTCAACGCTCACGCCAACAATCACCGCGTTTTCCTGCTTGTACTTGTCGAGATCCCGCTGGAAGTTATGCGCTTCCAGGGTGCAGCCGGAGGTCATGTCCTTTGGGTAGAAGTAGAGAACCACCCACTTGCCCCGGAAGCTATCCAGTCCAATCTGGGAGCCGTCCTGGGAGGGCAACGTGAAGCCGGGCGCCTGCTGCCCGACCTGTGGCAAGGTGTCATCGGCGGCGAAGGTGCGCATCCCTGCGGCAGCCAACGCGACGACTACAACAGCGAGAAGAATCATTCGAACGTGAGACACAGGAACTCTCCGATGGGGAAGTCTCCCGTCCGCAAGCGCAGGCGGGGCGCTCTGATTATCGATGGTCCACTGCGACAATCGCAATGCCGGCGCTGTTTGCGGCAGAAACAACTGTGTCCCGATCAAAAATCAGCGTCCGGCCCGCCTCCACGGCGAGACACGTCGCCTTCGCGCGGCGCATCACCTCAATGGTCTGAATGCCGATCACCGGTACATCGAAGCGCATGTCCTGATTCGGCTTGGCGACTTTGACCACAGTGAGGCTTCGGTCCAGGGTCGATGCGTCGCCATCGGAAGCGAGCGTCTGCATCAGGTGTCCAGCACGCTCGATCGCTGCATCAGTTCCCTCCATGGCCTCGACTGCCACACATGCCTGGCTGGCAACCACCACGGTCTGCCCGATGTCGAATCCAGCGACGCCCAGCGCCACCGATCTGCCGTATTCAATATCCCGGCTCTCCTGCTCCGCGGGAGCGCGCGAAGTGAGCACGCCGGCCTGGGCCAGGAGCGGTTCGAGGTACGAGGTGGATGAGATCAACTCGATGCCTTCGTCCCCAAGAACTTTCGCGACTGCGCCCAGCAGCATGTCGGTATTGCGTGTTCGCAAGGAGAGCAAGAGCTTTGCCAGGCGCCAGTCGGGCCGGATACTCGAAAAAATCTGTTTATGCTTAACCTGGCCGGCCATCACGGCGCGGGTCACGCCCTCTGCCTGGAAGGTTTCAATGAGCCGCGACAGCTCGCCCAGCGAAAGCCAGTGCACGCGAATGGCCGGGTCGTTTGCGGCACGGACATCGATCGCGGGGTCTGTTTCTTCTTTGATCGCGGCGACTACGACCTCTTCGCCATGCGCTCGCGCGGCATCGAGCAGCAGAAAGGGAAAGCGGCCGTTCCCCGCAATAAGGCCAAGCTTCATGGCGGCTATTTCAGAACTCCGCGTTCGGAGCGCTCGATGAACTGGACCAGGTACGCGACATCTTCGCTCGCCGTTCCTTCGTCCTTGAGCCGCTGGATGGCTTGCGAGGTATTCAATTTTGCTGCCAGCAATAGACGATAGGCATGCTGCAGCGCTTTCAGTTGGTCCCGCGAAAAACCGCGTCGTTCCAGCCCGATCTTGTTCAGGCCATAGGCATGGGTCTCGCGCTTGGCCGAGGTTAACGAGTAGGGCAGCACATCCTGCGTAATCGTCGTGCCCCCGCCTACGTACGAGTGCCGCCCGATGGTGCAGAACTGGTGCACCGGGCAGAGCGCGCCCACGGTAGCGTAGTCCTCGACAATCACGTGGCCGGCCAGAGTCGCGGCGTTGGCGAGGATGCACTCGTTGCCGATCTGGCTGTCATGCCCGATGTGGACGTAGGCCATGATCAGGCAGCGATTGCCGAGGCGCGTGATGCCGCCACCCTTAGCCGTGCCGCGCGAGATGGTGACTGACTCGCGGATGGTATTGTCGTCGCCGAGTTCGAGCTGGGTCGGTTCGCCTTGATACTTCAGATCCTGCGGAGCAATGCCGAGACAGGCGAACGAGTAGACCTTGTTGCGCGCGCCCATCTGGAGCCGGCCATCGAGCACGACATGAGAGACCAGCTCGCAGTCTTCGCCCAACACCACTTCGGGTCCGATGGTGCAGTAAGGGCCAACCGTACAGGAATCCGGAACCACGGCGGTTGCAGCAACGATCGCTGTCGGGTGCAGGCTCACTCCGGGCTCACCGTCTCCAGTTCTTTTGCCGTGGATACCTCGGCCGGCGCGGCCGCGGGTTTTTCACTGGTCGTTTCGCGATTGCGCGGCACCAGTTGGCACATGACGATCGCCTCACAGGCCATCTTGCCTTCGACGAATACTTTGCCTTCCATGCGAACTGCACGCGCTTTCCAGTTCAGCACTTCAATTTCGATGCGAAGCTGATCGCCGGGAACGACGGGACGGCGGAACTTGGCGCGCTCAATGCCGGTAAAAACCATCAGCTTGTCTTCCCGGTCCGGGATCTCGGTCAGCAGCAACGCACCGCCCGCCTGCGCAATGGCTTCCACCATCAACACCCCCGGCATGATTGGGTAACCGGGGAAATGCCCTTGGAAATAAGGTTCATTGATGGTGACGTTCTTAAGCGCGACGATTCGCTTCTTGCGAATCACCTCGACCACCCGGTCGATCAACAGAAAGGGATACCGGTGCGGCAAGATCGCCATGATCTCGACGATGTCCAATGTCTGGCGAGTCTCCGGGTTGGGAGTTTCGTTGTCCATGGTAGCAACGCTGATTATAAACGGCCCTTGGCAGCTTTGGCCGCAAGCGGCTGCAACGCGACAGTCTCGAGGACTAGCGGTGGCGATGGATGTAGTAGATGACGCCGCTGTGATCGTCGGTCAGCAGGAAGGCATCTGGCCCAGTTCTTAGCACTCCGCAGGGCCGGCCGTGAATCACGCCTTTGTCCAGGAAGCCGGTGAGAAAGTCCTGTGGTGCCGATCCATTCGCGACTCGAACGATGCGATAGCCGCGGTCCAAGCTGACCTTGGTCGAGCCGTGCAGCGCCACCAGGAAGCTGTTGCGAAGCTCGGGCGATACCGCGGTGCCATCGAAGTACTCCAGGCCGAGCGGCGCTCCATGCGCGGCGAAGAAGCTATACACCGCAGGAACCTGGGCGCAATCGATCTTCTTCGAAGAGGATTGAAAGGTGGGGTCTGCCAGCACCTTTCCATCCTTGAAGTAGCAATACGGCCAGCCATAGCTCTGCGCGGGGCTATCGCTCGACCGGTTGCGGTCGAGTGCGAACATGGTGTCATCAGGAGCATCGTCGCCCAGGTGATCGGCTCCCATGTTGGTTCCGTAGAGCGTGCCCTGGATGTACCGCAGGCCAACGGCATTGCGCAGACCGCGCGCCAGGATGCGCTGGTTCGTTCCATCGGGGTCCATCACCGACAGGGTGGCCCGAATCTCTTCCTTCTCCTCGCACTCGTTACAGCTGCTGCCGACCGCCACGTACAGCTTGTCGCGCCCATTCTCCTGGCCAAACGCGACTGTCCGGGTAAGATGCCAGCCGCCATACTTGTAACTCAAACCGTAGTCGGGGTAAGTCGCCAACACCTGGGCTTCAGACGACGGCGCTGTCTCGCCCGGCGTATAGCGATACCGCACCAGCTTGTCAGTGAATGCGACGTAAAGCCACTGCTGCCCTGCCGCGTCGCGGTAGAAGGCGACGTTGTTTGGATTGCGCAGATGCTCGAGCCATGGCCGCACGCTGCCGAACTTGCCCGTCCGGGCGTTAAAGCGGTCGAGAATGTAGATCACACCCCGGGAGTTATCGGAGAGATCATGCATATCAGTGGCGAAGATGCGGCCGTCCGGAGCCTGGGTCATGAATCGGATGCGATGCAGCCCCTGAGCCGCGATCGAGATATCGAAACCCTGCGGCAAGTTCAATGAGAAGCGCTTGCCGTGGGCGAGATGGATGGGATGAGGTTCGAGCGGACCGTCTTGCGCGAGACACTGAGTGACACAGCACAGGGCCAATGCTGCAACTGAAAGCCAGGAGATCTTACGGGTCATCAGCGTGTGGGTCGGGGCACTTTCTTCATCGATCAAATTTGCGAGGCAGCAGGAAATGCCTGTCGGCAGCAGGCCTACTTCTTAAACTTCTTCGCTGCCAAATCGGCATCGAACAGCTCCGCCTGCAAGCCGGAGTTATAACTCGCCTTGTAGAGAAACCGCTGGTTCGTCATGTCATCGTTGTGGAAGCGCGTGACTGTAAATGCAGTCGGAATGCCGTCGATCGCATGATAATCGTCGTACTCGTCCGCATCCACGTTCTTGTCCTTGTAAAGCGGGTCGCGCCATTCAAAGCTACGTCGCAGTGGCAGGTGGTCCTGGCTTCCCATTTCGATGGTGATGTTGTCATTGGTCGCCGAGATCAGCGTGACCTTATCGGCGAGGTGCCGCTCGACCATCGTCTGGCCGTCGTAGAGCAGCACTGTCTTCGGGTCTTTAAGCCAGACCTTCATTGCGACTTCAATGGAATGATCCCGGCGCCGCAGCAGATCGTCCGTTTGCTCCTTGGGCAGGGCCTTCTTGCCGCGATAGGTCACCTCCCAAACCTCGCTCCCGTTCACGATCTCGTACCAGTCGCGCTTCTTGGTCAGTTCCAGGCGCTCCTTGTCCGGAAAGAGCCGGAAGTCCCAGAAGTCGGTGATATCGCCGGTTGGTTTGCCCTGGTAAAAGCCGGAGGTCCGCCCAATGAGCGTCGAGTCTTTGAGAGACAGCCAGCGATCGCCACCCAGCGCCTGAACCATCGCGTCCAGCGCCGCTCGCGCCTTCTGTTCGTTGGCCTTCACAGAGGCGTCCTGGTCCTGCGCAAAAGCAGACCCCGCCATCAGGACCAGCAGCAGGACAGCGCATTTCACTCGTACCATTCCCAACCCTCTCGGCCTCACAGCGCCTTCAGCCGGCCAGCACCGCTCCGCCGTTCACATTCAGAATTTCGCCGCTGATGAACCCGGCCAGAGGCGTACACAAGAACAAGACAGGACCGGCGACCTCGCGCGGAGTGGCGACCCGTCCCAGCGGAATACCGCGAAAGATCTTTTCGCCTACTTCGGGATCCTCGATCGCGGGCGCCGACATATCGGTAGCCACCCAGCCCGGCGCGACGCAGTTTACATAGATGCCGTCAGGCGCCAGTTCACTGGAAAGGCTCTTGGTAAGACTGATCAGCGCGCCCTTCGTCACCGCGTAGTCGGCGTGAAAGGCCTCGCCGCGCTGCCCGGCGGTCGAACTGATGAACACGACGCTTCCGGCAGCCCCACCATCCGCTGGCCGCCCTTGCTTCAGCATCTGGGCGACCGCCGCCTGGGCAAGTCCGAAGACGCTGTCTAGATTCACATCCATGGTCCGCCGCCACTGCCCCTCTGTCATGGACGCGATCGGGGCGTCCTGCGCGGGCCAGATGCCGTGATTCGCAACCAGGCAGTGCAATCGCCCGAATGCATCGACCGTCTTTGAAACGAGCGTGCGGCCATCTTTAGGACTGGACAGCTCCTGCTGGATCGCCACGCATCGTTCCGGGCCACCACACTCTGTGACCAGATCTTCTGCCTCGGCGGCCGCCGCCCGATAGCTGAACGCCACCCGTGCCCCTGCCGCGGTGAACAGCCTGACCGTCTCTGCCCCAATCCCGCGGGAACCGCCGGTGATCAGTGCCACTTTGCCTTCGAGCGAAAGCGTAACTCCTGCGTTCCGCGTGTCCGTAGCCATTAGTCTGACGCTATCGAAGCCGCCGCAGAAGCGCAAGCCGCCGACGGAACTGTTGGCTGCTCCTTGCCTCCAAGCCGGCTCCATCGGGTTCCGCCTGATCATCCGACTGATCAGTGGTCGCGAATCGACTCAGAACTCTTCAACCGCTTTCTTGACTGGGCTCTTCGCTAATTTTTTGACCGCTCTCTTGGGTGCGGCTTCCTTCTGCTTCTTCTCGGCAGCCGCACGGGATGCCAGCACCTTTCTCCGATCGGCGATCAGCTTTTTCCTCGCAGCCGGCTCCATGGCCAGCGCGTCCACAGTGCGCTTCGGCAGTTTTTTATAAGTAAGATCCCGAGCCGCGCTGAGCAGAGCGAATAGCTCGTTCTTCGGGAGCGCATCCCATCTCTCCATCGCTACCCAGAAGATTCGTGCCATGTACGGCGCCGGGATCACGCTCTCATTTTCCTGCAGCTCGTTGAACCGTTCCGGTCCTGCCGCGAAGGACATCACAGCCCTGCCATCTCCATCCAGGTTCACCAGGGCAAACATCTTGCCGCCAATCGCCTTGTCTCCCACCCAGAAGACAAGGTTGTTCCCCCACTGCATCGTCTCTTCGACATGGTCCAACTTCAACAGGTAGCTTCGAACCGTCTCGGCATCCATGCAGATCAGTATGTTCAAAGCCTCGCTCTCTCTCAATACAAATTTGTTTCCGACGCGGCTCACAGCCGCCGATCCGCCATGCGATTTTTCCAGGCACTCGCTCGTAACGGTCTCGCCGGATTCGACACCATAGTTCGTGGCGCGGACTGAGCTCCTTCGTCGTTTACAAATCAGGGTGGCCGGCTTCAGAACATTCGAAGCTCACGCGGATTCCGCTCGACACGCACCTGGCGCGGTGGTAGCGTTCACGCCATCTTCGCTACTGATCTCCTGGGCCCTGTATGTCACCTCACTCGAAAGGAACTGCCATGCCCCGCAAGGTTCAGCGCTACGGATGGACACCCGACCTTCCCGATCCCAGGGATCTCACCTACAGTGGGCCGCTCAGCGTGCAGCAAGCACTGCCTGCCACGGTCGATCTCCGCAGCAAATGCCCCGCCGTGTACGACCAGGGCCAACTCGGAAGCTGCACCGCCAACGCGATCGCAGCGGCCTATGAATTCGACCTGCTGAAGCAAAGCAGGACGGACTACACGCCCTCGCGTTTGTTCATCTACTACAACGAGCGCGCAATCGAGGGCACCATTTCATCGGATAGCGGCGGACATCTGCGCGACGGCATCAAGTCGGTCGCGAGCACCGGAGTCTGCCACGAAAAGGACTGGCCCTACGACGTAAAGCAATTTGCCAAGAAGCCGCCGCACAAACCGGCTTACGCGAACGCTCTTACGTGCAAGGTCTCCAGCTACGAGAGCATCGGACAAAACACCACGCAGATGAAGACCTGCCTCGCCACCGGCTATCCCTTTGTCTTTGGATTCGTGGTCTACGATGCGTTCGAGTCTGCCGACGTGGCAAAGTCCGGCGTGCTCAATATGCCCGCCCAGGGCGAAGGCCAGGTAGGCGGCCACGCGGTGCTCGCGGTTGGGTACAACGACAAGCAGCAACGCTTCATCGTCCGCAACTCCTGGGGTCCGGACTGGGGGCAGAAGGGCTACTTCACGATGCCGTATGCGTACCTCGTCGACCCCAACTATTCGTCTGACTTCTGGACCATCCGCACCGTCACGCAGTAGCCAGGTCTGCAGTAAGAGTCCGCAGTTTCCAGTCCCGCAACCGGGCAGGGCATTGCGGACTTTATACTGCTAGCAGCAATGGCAAACTTTCTTCCCGTCGATGAACAACTGGATCTGCTCCAAAAGGGAGCCGCCGAGATCATTCGGCTCTCTGAACTGCGCGAACGTCTTGAGAAATCGCGCAGCAGCGGCCAGCCTCTCCGCGTGAAAGCGGGATTTGATCCGACCGCGCCCGATCTTCACCTCGGCCACACCGTGCTGATGCGCAAACTGCGGCACTTCCAGCAACTCGGGCACACGGTCATTTTTCTGGTCGGCGATGCGACCGCGCTGATCGGCGACCCCACGGGCCGCAATGTCACCCGCAAGCCGCTCTCGCGCGAGGAGATCAACCGCAACGCCGAGACCTACAAAGAGCAGGTGTTCAAGATTCTCGATCGCGAGAAAACCGAGGTCCGCCACAACTCGGAGTGGCTGGACCAGCTCGGGTTTGAGGGCATGATCCGGCTGGCAGCGAAAGCTACGCTGAGCCAGATGCTGGAGCGCGATGAGTTCCACAAGCGATTCCACGAGGAGCAGCCGATCAGCGTTCACGAGATGCTCTATCCCCTGGTACAGGGCTATGACTCCGTCATGCTGGAGTGCGATGTCGAGTTGGGCGGAACCGACCAGAAATTTAACCTGATGCGCGGGCGCGATCTGCAGCGGGATGCAGGTCAGCCGCCGCAGATCATCCTGATGACGCCCATTCTCGAAGGCCTCGATGGCACGCAGAAGATGTCGAAGTCCCTGGGCAATGCCATCGGCATTCAGGAGCCGCCACAGGAGATGTACGGGAAGCTGATGTCTATCTCCGACGAATTGATGTGGCGGTACTGGACCTTCCTCACGGATCTGCGGCAGTCAGAGATCGACCAGATGCAGTCGGACGTAAACGCAGGCAGCCTCCACCCGATGGATGTGAAGAAGCGCCTCGCACGCACCATTGTCTCGGGGTTTCATTCGCAGGAAGCAGCGCAGCACGCCGACGAGAACTGGGCCCTCCAGTTCCAGCAACGGAAGATTGTGGCCGATGCGGAAGAGGTCGTCGTGGAACATGCCTTGATCGAATGGAACGCCGACGAGCCGCATTCGGTCACCACCATCTATTCGGCTGACGGCGATCTTCTGGCGAACGACGAGGTCACCGCCGAGGACATCGCCAAGGGTCGAGGCGTTCGCATTCCCAAGCTTCTGCTGGCTGCCGGTCTCGCTGCCTCAGCGACCGCTGCGGCAAATCAGGTGAAGCGCGACGGCGTGACCATCGGCAACTCGCTCGAAAAAAACGTGAATGTGCTGGTGAAAGAGCTGCCGGCCCGCTGGCCGATCCGGGTCGGCAAGCGGCAGAAGATCGCCGTCATCGAGTAGCGTTCCGGTTGGGGTAAGTAAGGCAACCTCAGGGGCTCATGGCAGCTGCGAGGGCCCCAAGATCGCGCAAATCGCAGCACTTCGTTGTTATCAAACCCAAGTGGGATCCCGGGGCTCAACCGCGGCGGCCTAGCCGCTAGCATCGAAGACGTGGATATGCCGAAACCAGCCAGCACGCCCGCCTCTTCAACTGAGGCTTCTCCTCTCTCCGAGCCTCTTTCCCGGCTGGCCGCAAACGCGAGGGTCACGATCCGGCGGGGAGGCGAGCCTCTGCGCGATGGCAAGTGCGTCGTCTACTGGATGCAGCGCGCGCAACGCGGTCTGGACAATCCTGCACTGGATCTGGCAATTGAAATTGGCAACGAACTCAAGTTGCCGGTCATCGCTTTTTTCTCCGCGATCGCCAACTTCCCTCATGCCAATCTGCGGCACTATCGCTTCTTGAACGAGGGTCTGGTCGACATCGAGGAAGACCTCAAGGAACGGAACGTCACGTTTGTGGTCCGGAGACCGCCGACCAATCAGTTAGAGGCCTTTCTGACTGAAGTAGGCGCCGCAATGGTCGTCGGCGATGAAAACCCCTGCCGCGAGCCGGAGCGTTGGCGCAAGGTACTCGCGCACCGCTTGCACCTGCCCTACTGGACCGTCGATGCCGACGTGGTCGTGCCTTCAGGATTGTTTGAGAAGCGCATGTACGCGCTGCATATCTTCAAGCCAAAGCTATATGCGGAGTTGCCAAAGTATCTCGTTGCTTCTCCTGTACTGCGAGCCGACCACGAGTGGGCACGCAGGCAGAACTTCGATTCATTTCCGGTTCACGAGGATGTCACCGCAGGCTGGCGGCAACTCGATCGCAAAGTAGGCCCGGTTGATACGTTCACGGGTGGCACCCACGCCGCAGTCAAACGTCTGAAGCTGTTCGTCGACGAAATGCTCGACCAGTACGACAAGCAGCGCAACCACCCTGAGATCGACGGCACCAGCCGCATGTCCCCCTATCTGCACTTTGGCCACATCAGCCCGCTCACTATCGCACTGGCGGTTGAAGAGGCCTTTCAGCAGAAGAAGGTCTCGCAGGCCGCACGCGACTCCTATCTCAGCGAATTAATTGGCTGGCGCGAGCTCGCAGTCAACTTCGTTCGCTACACGGAGAATTACGACTCCATCGATTGTGCCGAGCCCTGGGCGCAGAAGACGCTACGGGAACATGCCCGCGACAAGCGCGATCCCGTCTACTCTCTCGAACAACTCGAGCGAGCGGAGACCTACGACGAATTGTGGAACGCATCGCAGAAGCAGATGACTCGGTTCGGATGGATGCATAACTACATGCGCATGTACTGGGCGAAGAAGATCCTCGAGTGGTCACCTACTCCTGCAGCAGCCTTTGAATACGCGGTCCTGATGAACGACAAGTATGAAATGGATGGCCGTGATCCCAACGGTTACGCTGGAATCGCGTGGTCCATCGCAGGCAAATTCGATCGTCCTTGGTTCGACCGCCCCATCTTCGGAACCATTCGTTATATGTCCGGCGCCTCGACCGGACGCAAGTTCGACTCGAAACGATATGTGCAAAATGTGACTCAAATCACTTTGTTAGACACGCCACCCCAAACGTAGCCCATCAGCTTATAAATGCATTGATGCTGTTAGCTTTGTGTCCCATAATGAGACAGCTTCCCTAATTGAACAACTTGCTCTCGGCGCATCGCGCGGCTGACCGCGTGCGCCTGGAGACTAGGGGAAGACGGACACTGTGCATAGGCTACGGCCCGCGTTTTGGATTTGCCTTTTTTTCCTCCTTGTTCTGCCTCCCGAAATCTTTGCGCAGGCGGCTTCGCAATTGAAAGCCACAGGCAACGTCTCTGCCCTTTCCACTCCCTGGCAGGCTGTCGGTCCATCGCAGATCCTCACCAACGCATACGGAAAAGTCACCGGCCGAATTAGCAGCCTTACCGCCGATCCCTCCGACGCTAGCGGCAACACATTATACGTAGGAACGACGGGAGGCGGGGTATGGCGATCCGTAAATGCCGCACAGGATCCATCGCTGGTTACGTTCACTCCAATCACTGATTCCATCCCGAGCTTTTCCAGCAGCGGCAAGGTGAGCCTGAGCATTGGGGCAATCAGCTTACAGCCAGGTGGCACGCGGGTTCTGCTTGTGGGCACGGGAGATCCCAATAACGCGAGCGACTCTTACTGGGGCTCCGGGATTCTGCGCTCGACGGATCAGGGAAACACCTGGACGTCGGTTACACAATCAAGCGAGAGTCAGATCGGGTACCTGAGCCGCCTGTTCGTAGGAGAGGCGGTCGCGGGTTTTGCCTGGAGTACGACTACGCCTGGATTTGTAGTTGCCGCCTTTACCCGCTCGGGCGAAGGACCGTTGGTCAACGCAATCCAGAAGTACAGCCAGCCCGGGCTCTACTACTCGCAGGATGCCGGCCTTACCTGGTACTCGGCCACGGTGCAGGATCAGAACAACCAGTACGTGCAGCGCATCAGCGTGGTGAACGGCTCAGATGCAACGGCCATAGTGTGGAATCCGGTCCGCAAGCGCTTCTATGCCGCGATTCGTTCCCATGGCTATTACGAATCTTTGGACGGCGTCAATTGGAAGCGCCTGCTGTATCAGCCGGGCTCCGGACTGACCACTACCAACTGTCCGACAACGACCTCGTCCGCCTGCCCCATCTTTCGAGGCGCGCTCACCGTACAGCCCGTGAACGGAGACCTTTTCGCACTCACCGTGGACGTGAATAACCTGGATCAGGGTGTGTGGCAGGATACGTGTCAGTTCACCGGAACGGCGTGCGCCTCGAGCACAGTCCAGTTCGGCAAGCAACTTCCCTCGACTGCGCTCGAAGCAGGCGCAGGGGACAAACACATCTCGCAGGGAGGTTACAACCTTTGGCTGGCAGCCGTTCCCAGCGTCAACGACACGCTGCTCTTCGCCGGCACCCAGGACATCTTCCGCTGCAGTGTTTCAGCAGGCTGCATCTGGCGCAACGCGACCAACGTGAACACTTGCGCCGCAGCCCAGGTCGCGCCTTCGCAACATGCCGTGGAAGCAAGCTTCGCACCTACCCTGGGTTTGCTGTTTTTTGGCAACGACGGCGGTCTCTGGCGCACAACGGACACTCTTGCGCAGCAGCCAACCGTGTGTACCGCGGACGATGCGACGCACTTTCAGAATCTGAATGGCGGCTTGGGTTCGTTGTCCGAGGTGACGGACTTCGCCGCCGATCCTGCCGACCCCACCATCATGATGGCGTCTTTCGGAGCTTTTGGCACAGCGGTCCCCGTGCTGCCCGGCCAGCCTCTGTGGCAGCAGATCCTCGGCGGGGAAGGAAGTCACGTCGCCATCGATCCGGCTCATCCGCTGAACTGGTACTCGGCGACCTCCACGGGCGTCAGTCTGCACGCCTGCACCTTTGGCCAGGCATGCACCTCATCGCGGTTTGGATCGACCCTGATCGGCAGCGCGCAGGTGGGCGGCGACGGATACGCGATGCCTGCGCCCGCGCCTTGGTCGCTCGATCCGCAGGACCCCAGCCGAACCTTCATCGGAACGTGTCGCCTGTGGCGTGGGCCGGCCCTCGATGGTTCGGCCTGGAACTCCAGCAGCCTGGTCAGCCCGATTCTCGACGGCGGCAAAGGCACAGTCTGTAACAGCAATGCATGGATTCGTTCGATCGCGGCGAGCGGCACCGTCTCCACACCACCGGCGACTCAGGAGATGGTGTATGTGGGCATGGCCGGATCGCTGGACGGCGGTTCCATCGCCGCAGGGCATTTGTACCGCGCATCGCTGAGCCCTTCGTCCAACTCCTCTACTCAGTGGACCGACATCTCGAAATCTCTGGTTCAAAATGACTCGGGCAACCTGGGAAAGTTCAACCCGGGAGCCTTTGCTATCTCGGGCATCGCGATCGATCCCCACGACACCACCGCTCAGACGGTATACATCACGATCCCCGGCTTCAGCGGCAACAACATCAGCGAGCCATTGCTCTATGGGACTTGGGATGGGGGTGCAAGCTGGACAAACTTGACCGGCAATATTCCGATCTCGCCGGCGAACACCATCCTGGTCGACCCCAACGACGGGAACACGGTGTATGTCGGCACGGATCTGGGTGTCTACATGACGCGTCAGATCGCCACTTGCTTTACGAGCTTGAATCAGTGTTGGAGTGCCTACGGCACTGGGCTGCCGAACGCGCCCATTACGAAATTAAGCATCTTCAATTCTGGGCAGACGACCTATCTACGCGCGGCAACCTATGGTCGAGGCATCTGGCAGATCCCTCTGGTCACCGCACCCCCGACCTGGACCACCGCGACGCTCACGCCGACGTCATTAGCGTTCTCGGATCAGCCGATGCAGACGGCGGGAACACCCCAGACACTCACGCTGACGAACACCGGCACTCTTCCGCTGACGATCTCGCAGATTACGAGCGGGCCTGACTTTGCGGAGTCTGACAACTGCGGCGGGTCTGTCGCGGCAGGCGGCAGTTGTCAGCTCCAGATCAGCTTCGTGCCCACCCAGCTTGGGGCGCGTCAAGCCGCTCTCACCCTCTCAGGGAACCTGGAGACCGGCCAGATCACCGCTGCGCTCTCAGGCAACGGAGTGGCCGGCGCGGCGATCGTACTCAACCCCACGTCGGTCGACTTTGGAAGTGCCACTGTGGGCAGCACCAGTGCGGTCATCAATGTCACCATCTCCAATACGGGTGGAATTCCTATCGCTCTCGCCACGCCTGTCCTGACTGCCGATTTCCAGATGGCCGTGAATACCTGCGGCGCGTCGCTGCCGACCAATACAGGCTGCACCGTAGCAATTCGTTTTGCGCCGTCTCGATCCGGGAACATTTCAGGCGCAATGACGGTTACGGATGATCTTGGCACCCAGACCGTGCAGTTGACCGGCATCGGTCAGTCCAGCGCCACCGATACAGTGGCTCCGCTGACGCTCGGCTTCGCGGACCAGGTTGTCAACACAGTCAGCCCCGCTCAGTCAATAACTGTTACGAATTCGGGTGACCTGCCGCTGACCGACCTCACCGCCGCTGCCACCGGCGACTTCGCCGTGAGTAACGGTTGCGGATCGTCTCTTGTCGGCCATTCCAACTGTGCGATCCAGGTCAGCTACCTGCCCACGCGAACCGGTCCAGCGACCGGCGTGCTGACGATCAAAGACACGGTGAATTTGCTCCTGCACACGCAGACTGTGGCTCTGACCGGGAATGGTCTGGCCGCGGCTACGGATTCGATAGCACCGCTGTCGCTCACTTTCGCTGCCCAGGTGCTCAATACGGCGAGCGCCACGCAATCGGTGGTTCTAACCAACTCAGGAGATGCTGCCCTCACGCTGATCACCGCGCAGGTCTCGGGAGACTTCACTATCAGCAATGGATGCGGCTCCAATCTGAATGGACACACCAGTTGCGCTGTGAACGTCGCTTACCTGCCGACCCAGGTAGGACCGCAAACGGGCACGCTCACAATCACCGATGCGAATGGGTCCCACACCATCGCGCTCAGCGGCAGTGGCCTGTCGTCGGCTTCGCTCGATGCTGCTCCCACCTCCCTGAGCTTCAGCATTCAGACACTCGGTACGACCAGCAGTCCGCAATCCGTAACCCTGACCAATCGCGTCGGCGTGACGATGACCGGCCTCTCCATAGCGATCGCGGGAGACTTCTCGATCAGTCCGAATTCCTGCGGCAACAGCCTTACCAGTGGCGCAAGCTGTTTATTGCAGATCCTGTTTGCGCCGACTGCCGCTGGAACACGTTCCGGGAGCATCAGCGTGCAATCGTCGACGCTGCCTGGCCCACTGATCATCCCACTTACCGGCACCGGTCGGCTTACTGTCACGGACACACTTTCTGCGCAATCCCTCACCTTTCCAGATGAGCCGCTGAATGTGTCTAGCCCGGCACAAACCATCACGGTTACGAATTCTGGAGATGGCATTCTCACCGGCATCGTCGTCCAGGTCACGGGCGAGTTTCTGTTGAGCAACGGATGTGCTGCCACACTCGGCCCGCATCTCGGCTGCGTGTTATCGGTCACGTATCGACCCACCACATTGGGTCTGGGGAGCGGCACACTGACCCTCAGCGATTCGCTGCGGACGCAAACCGTTGAGCTCACAGGCACTGGCCTCGCTCCGCCCACTGACGCTCTCGTCCCGCTTGCCCTGGTCTTCCCTGGACAGGCGCTCAACCTGACCAGCACGTCGCAGCGCGTCACTCTTTCCAACACCGGAGACGTGCCGCTGACCGGCATCTCCGCCCAGATCACCGGCGATTTCCGCATCAACTCCGGTTGCACGGCGACTCTCGCAGCGCACACGACCTGTGGATTCACGATCGTTTACCTGCCAACGGTTGCAGGTCCTGAAACCGGCACCCTGGTTGTCACCGACTCCCTCACTTCCCAGACCGTCACCCTCTCCGGAATTGGGCTCAGCGGAGCTACCGACTCGCTCTCCCCCACCTCGCTCGCCTTTCCCGCGCAGCCAGTCAACACGCCCAGCGCCGTACAGACCATCACGCTTTCAAACTCCGGCGACACGACGCTCGATCAGATCTCGGTGACCATCACCGGAGATTTTCTGCTCAAGAGCGGATGCAACAAGACCCTCGCTCCGAAGACCAGTTGCGATCTCTCCATCACCTATCAGCCAACACAGTCCGGACAATCTTCCGGCAGCCTCACTGTCACCGATGGCCTGCGCTCGCAGACGATTCCGCTCAGCGGTACCGGGCTTTCTTACGCCACCGATGCGCTGTCCGCTGGCTCGCTCACCTTCTCCGGTCAGCAGGTGAACACGCCGAGCGCCGCGCAAACCATCACGCTGACTAACGGCGGCGATCTGCCATTGACCGGCATCGTGGTCCAGGTCACGGGCGACTTCCTGTTAACCAACGGATGTGCTGCCACACTCGGCCCGCATCTCGGCTGCGTCTTATCGGTCATCTATCGGCCGACCGCCTTGGGGCCCACGAGTGGGGCGTTGACCCTCACCGATTCGCTGAGGACGCAAGCCGTTGGGCTCACAGGCACTGGCCTCGCTCCGCCCACCGATGCACTTGCCCCACTCGCCCTGATTTTCCCCGGACAGGCGCTTAATCTCACCAGCACCTCGCAGCGCGTGACTCTCTCGAATACAGGAGACGTGGCGCTCACCGGCATCTTCGCCCAGATTACCGGCGATTTCCGCATCAACTCCGGCTGCCCGGCCACCTTGGCAGCGCACACGACCTGCGGATTCACCATCGTGTACCTGCCCTCTGTTGCCGGTCCCGAAACCGGCACCCTGGTGGTGACGGACTCACTCAGTTCCCAGACCGTCACGCTCTCCGGAACGGGCCTCAGCGGCGCGACGGACTCGCTCTCCCCCACCTCGCTCACCTTCCCCGCGCAGCCAGTCAACACGCCCAGCACCGTACAGACCATCACGCTTTCGAACTCCGGGGACACAACCCTCGACCAGATCTCGGTGACCATCACCGGAGACTTCCTGATGAAGAGCAGCTGCAATAAGACCCTCGCTCCGAAGACCAGTTGCGATCTCTCCATCACTTATCAGCCAACACAACCCGGACAATCTTCCGGCGCCCTCACCGTCACCGATGGCCTGCGCTCGCAGACGATTCCGCTCAGCGGTACCGGGCTTTCTTACGCCACCGATGCGCTGTCCGCTGGCTCGCTCACGTTTGCCGGTCAGCAGGTGAACACGCCGAGCGCCGCGCAAACCATCACGCTGACCAACGGCGGCGATCTGCCGCTGACCGGCATCGTCGTCCAGGTCACCGGCGAGTTTCTGTTGAGCAACGGATGTGCAGCCACACTCGGCCCGCATCTCGGCTGCGTGTTATCGGTCACGTATCGACCCACCACATTGGGTCTGGGGAGCGGCACACTGACCCTCAGCGATTCGCTGCGGACGCAAACCGTTGAGCTCACAGGCACTGGCCTCGCTCCGCCCACTGACGCTCTCGCCCCGCTTGCCCTGGTCTTCCCTGGACAGGCGCTCAACCTGACCAGCACGTCGCAGCGCGTCACTCTTTCCAACACCGGAGACGTGCCGCTGACCGGCATCTCCGCCCAGATCACCGGCGACTTCCGCATCAACTCCGGTTGCCCGGCTACCTTGGCAGCGCACACGACTTGCGGATTCACCATCGTGTATCTGCCAACCATTTCTGGTCCTGAGACCGGCACCCTGGTCGTCAACGACTCACTCAGTTCCCAGACCGTCACCCTGTCCGGCACAGGCCTCAGCGGAGCAACCGACTCGCTCTCGCCTACCTCGCTGAACTTCCCTGCACAGCCGGTCAACACGCCCAGCACCGTACAGACCATCACGCTCTCGAACTCCGGGGACACAACCCTCGACCAGATCTCGGTGACCATCACCGGCGATTTCCTGCTCAAGAGCGGCTGCAACAAGACCCTCGCTCCGAAGACCAGTTGCGATCTCTCCATCACCTATCAGCCAACACAGTCCGGACAATCTTCCGGCGCCCTTACCGTCACCGATGGCCTCCGCTCGCAGACCGTCACACTCTCCGGCAACGCCAGCGATTTCCAAATTCTCGCGACTACGGACACGACCAGCACAATCACGAGCGGCCAGACAGCGACCTTTGGAGCGCAGCTTACCTCACTTTCAGGATTCGCCGGAACGGGCACGTTAGCGTGCACCGGCGCCCCACTGAATGCGGTCTGCTCGCTGGATGCCTCGAGCTTCAATCTGAGCTCGGGTGGAAGCCAGGCAATCACAATTAAGATCGGCACTGGCGGGGCGGTCCCAGTAGCCGGCTGGCGAGATGGAACCTTGGGTCCAATCCGAGCAGTCTGTTTTCTATTCGCGAGCGCGCTTCCGTTCTGTATCCGGCGCCGGAAGACCGCCCAATGGGTCCTTGCAACGACATGCTCGATGCTGATCGCAGGTACTTTGCTGACAGGATGCGGTGCAGGAGCCAGTGGTGCGACCGGGAACACAGGGGGATCGGGAAGCAATCCGCCGCCCACCGTTAACACGAACGCGACGCCTCCGGGAACCTACGCGCTAACCGTCAGCGCCACTTCCGGACTGGCCGTGCGCACGCTTCCGGTCACCGTGATTGTCAAATGACGTTTGTGATTCCAGGCAGCCCTATCCTCGCGCTGCCGCGTGAATTCTGAGGGACAGCTGCGACGAATATCCTCTCGCAGCTGTTGGCGAATCGGCGTTCACCTCGCCGAATGCTCATCCTGAATGTGGTTGAATAGGTATGCAACGAACTAGACTTGGAATAAGCCGCACGGCGGAACTCTTTGACCCGTTAGCGGCCCGTTTGGACTTCAAAGGAGTTAAGACTGGTTGGCCCGGTAAGGCTTTCGCTCCGCCCTTCCGATGACGAACCCACAGGTTCTGCTGGTTCCGTCCGCCGACACGTGTAGCCTATGCGCAAGCGATTTGCTGTTCTCTTCATCGTCTCGTCGTTCTTCACCTGGTCTCTCGCGAGCGCCCAATCTCTTCCAGGAGATCTGCAAAGCACAACTTCCGATCAGTCGAACTCGCAAGGGGTCGATTGCTCGATCATGCCTTGCAACACGGACGAGTCTTACACCGGCCAGCAGAACACTGGCTATCCAAGAAGCTTGAACGGCAGCTATCCGCGGTCCACTCCCAATGAACTCTCCGGGGAACCGACTTACAACGACAATGGAGGACTCTCCACCGAAAACCTCAGCAACCAGCGCAGAACGCCGCGATCCGTCCCGCCGGAGCCGCTAACAGAGTTCCAGCGCATCGTCGCTGATTCTGTGGGGCAGATCCTCCCGATCTTCGGGGCCAATCTGTTTCGCGATGTTCCCTCCACCTACTCGCCGGTGGAGCAGGTTCCAGTCACTGCCGACTACGTGATCGGTCCGGGAGACGTGCTGCGCGTCAGGGTTTGGGGACAGATCGCGTTTAGCGCCAACTTGAAAGTGGACCGCGCGGGCTCGATTTACCTGCCCAAGGTCGGCGAAGTTCACGTCGCCGGTCTACGCTTTTCTGATCTCGACCAGCACGTTCGTTCTGCGATAAGCCGGGTCTATCGCAATTTCGAAATGAGCGTGGATCTGGGTGAGCTGCGCTCCATCCAGGTATTCGTCGTGGGCCATGCACGCACTCCCGGTGCGTACACCATCAGCTCTCTGAGTACTATCCTCAACGCGCTCTTTGCCTCTGGAGGACCCAGCACTCAGGGCTCGATGCGCCACATCCTGTTGAAGCGGGACAACCAGACCGTCACCGACTTCGACTTTTATGACTTGCTGCTCAATGGAGACAAGTCGAAGGACGCGCGGCTGCTCACCGGCGATGTCATCTTCATTCCCCCAGTGGGCCCGCAGGTTGCTATTGCGGGAAGCGTCCGGAAGCCTGCGATTTACGAAGTCACTGCAAATTCGACCATCGGCCAATTGCTCCAATACGCTGGCGGTGCGTCCTCGGCGGCATCCGGCGCACGCATCTCGCTCGAACGCATCAGCGGCCATCAATCGCGTGAGGCGATGGAGGTGGCAATGGATTCGCCTGGGCTGGCCACCACCTTGCAGGATGGCGACCTGGTGCGCGTGCTTTCCATCGTTCCCCGCTTCGACAAGACGGTGACGTTGCGCGGAAATCTCGCCAACCCCGGCCGGTTTGCCTGGCATTCTGGGATGCGATTGAGCGATCTCATTCCGGACAAGGAATCGCTGATTACCCGCAACTATTGGTGGCGCAGAACACAGTTAGGCCTGCCCGCTCCCGAATTTCTTCCACTGAGCGGCACCCGCGGCCTCGTGCAGCCAAATGTTCCGGTAGACCTGCCTCGTTCGCGTGACTTTTATCCGAATGGCGAGCCCGACTATTCAGGCCAAGGCATCCCATCCCCGAGAAACACAACCGGTCTGAACAGCGAGGGTATCTACGTTCCGCCATCGCAAACCAAGGGAACCGGGAACACGCAAGCTGACCCTTCAGCGAACCAGACCAACCCGCAGGATCAGACCGACCTCGCAGATCCGCGTTCCACAACCGCAAATCAGGCCAACGGCTCTCCCAACAACCGCACAACCCGGCAAAACGAACCGCAGGCAGGCGGCAGCACGCTAGCCAGTCAGCAGTCCCAAGTCATCACGCAAAATGTGGCGGCTTCCACCGGCAAAACGGACGTGCGGCTGTCAGCACCTGAGATCGACTGGTCATACGCGGTCATCGAACGCCTCGATCGCGACACTCTCAAGACCTCCCTCATCCCTTTTAATCTCGGGAAATTGGTGCTCGGGCATGAGGCCGACCAGGACATTCCAGTCATGCCGGGCGACGTAGTAACGGTATTTTCGCAGGCGGACATTCGGGTGCCTCTCGATCAGCAGACCAAGTTCGTGCACCTCGAGGGCGAATTCGCCAGTTCAGGTATTTACAGTGTTCTGCCCGGGGAGACGTTGCGTCACCTGGTGGAACGTTCCGGTGGGTTCAGCCAACATGCGTACCTGTTCGGCTCCGAATTCACCCGCGAATCGACGCGCGTCGCACAGCAGCAGAGGTTGGACGAATACGTTCGCAGCGTTGAGACTCAGCTCCAGCGCTCGCAACTGGCCTTGGCGGCCGCCTCCGCCCGTGATCTGGGCGTGGTCGGCAATGTCTCCGACTCGGGCCAGCAGGCCGTGCTCTCACGTCTGCGGCAACTCCGCGCGACAGGGAGGATCGTCCTCGAACTGAAGCCGAACAGCATCGGCGTGGCGACTCTGCCTGACCTCCCTCTAGAGGACGGCGACCGCTTCGTGGTGCCTCCCGTACCTGCCGATGTGAAGGTATTTGGAGCGGTGTACGACCAGAATTCATTCGTCTACCGCAGTTCAAGACGCACCGGAGACTATTTGAAGCTAGCCGGCGGACCGAACCGTGATGCGGATCGATCGCACATGTTTATCATCCGTGCCGATGGGTCGGTCCTCAGTCACAGCACCAGCAGCAGCTATTGGGGCAACACCTTCGCTGCCGCTCACCTGAACCCCGGCGACACGATCGTGGTGCCCGAGAAGGTGTTTGGGCCCTCGACCTTGCGAAGCATTCTGGACTGGTCGCAGGTCTTCTCCCAACTCGCCCTCGGGGCCGCTGCGATCAACGTAATCAAGTAGTAATAATTTGTAGTTACCCTAAATGGAATTCTGCCTCGCCCGCGGAGGGGCCCTTCCAAACGCAAATCGTCATTCCAAAATGGGTCTACATCCGGGTAAAGAGGCCGTGCACTTACGCTCTCGACCCGCCACTATCTGTCGGGCCTTCTGCTTCAATGATTTAGAGGTTCCTCTGGAGACTGCTCGGTTGAACCCGGTGATCGCGCAAAGCGACCGCGCTGAACCGCGGACCTTCATTACAAATAGAGAAGGTAATCGATTCAGCTTGCCGCGGGCGTACTGGAGTGATAAACCAACATCTAAATACTCAAGCTTTTGGATCGCGTACTGCTGGTTCTTTTATCATCTGGCCTATGGGTTTCGCATCGTTGCTTTTCGCCCGACCGAGATTAAGTTCAGTTCGCTAGCCGAAAGTGTTTCATCGGAACTTGAACGGACGTTCGAGGATAGACTTCTAAGACGACTCGGACGCACTTCAATTGAAGTCTGGAGACCTGGCGCTTGACGCGATTAAACCTATCCCCCAACGCGCAACGGATATCGAGCGCAAATGGTCATGCTCAAGTCGGCTCCCATGAATTCATCCTGGGCAATTCTGCCGTTGATCCATCCCGGCGGCAAAGCGCCGATGGTCAATGGGAGATGGATGAACGCGCCGCCGCCCTCGGCACGAGACCCTATTCGATCGACATGAGTTCTGTCGGCAATCCCCTGGCGGTTGTTCCCGGCTGGCTCACCATACGGACTCTTCCATCCCAGACCCTCCAGTATCGGGTCACCAAGCGGATCTTCGATTTGATCCTGGCGGTGCTGATCTTCCCAGCGGTTGCGTTGGTCGGCCTGCTGATTAGCGCGCTGATCATGATCACCACTGGCGGCCCCATTTTTTACCGGCAGACGCGGATTGGCCAATACGGCCGCAGGTTCAAGATCATAAAATTCCGGACCATGCACCCGCGGGCTGAAAAGGTGCTGCTCGACTTTCTCGGCGCAAATCCTACGGCGCATGTAGAGTGGCTCCAGACTCACAAATTGAAGAACGATCCCAGAATCACCGCCCTCGGACGATTCCTGAGAAAGACCAGCCTCGATGAGCTGCCCCAGATATTCAATGTGCTCTGTGGAGATATGAGCTTCGTTGGTCCGCGGCCGATCGTGCATGCCGAGCGGGAAAAATACGGAGAGCGGTTCGTCTTTTACACCGCCGTGGTTCCGGGCATTACCGGACTCTGGCAGGTTTCAGGGCGCTGCGATGTCGCCTATGCTGCTCGCGTAGCCTTGGACGAACGCTACGCCCGGAGCTGGGCTCCGCTATTGGATCTGAGGATCCTGCTTCGCACCCCGCGTGCCGTCTTCCGCGGACGCGGCGCCTACTAGCCCTAGCCCTCCGGGTTGCATTCTCCTCTCGCAATCGGCCCTGTTCATCCACTGGCCTTCGATCTAGCTGCTTCTCCCTGTGCTGAGAGCGCGATTGCAATTCCCCAGCTCACATCGCTTAAATACTGCAGCAGTCGAGCCTGCCCTCGCCGGCGCTCCCAGACCCGCTATACTTTTTAAAAGCCTGTGGGCCGATCATCTGCCGAAAATCAATGAGCCTCTGGATATGACCATGAGTGAAACTGCAGTCACCGTTGAAGACGTGAGAAGAGTAGCGGAGTTAGCGAACCTTGACCTTACCGGGGAGGAGGAGGTCGTCATGCTGCGCGATCTGAACGCGATTCTCGGCCATGTCGCCCAACTCAACGAGTTAGACACGAGTTCTGTGCCCGCTATGGCTCAGGTCACGGAGATCCTTGGCGAGGAGTTTGCTCGGGCGGCGTCTCTGCGTGCTGACGTGCCGGCGCCTTCGCTCGACCGGCAGCGCGTAATGCAATCCGCTCCCGACTCCGACCAGGTGTTCTTCAAAGTTCCCAAGGTGATTGAACGATAGGGCTCTTGCCCGGTTTGCGGAAGAAGCATGACATTGGAAACGATCGAATCCGGCACTCTCTCCATCGAAGAAGCCCGCGCGGCCGTCGCCTCGGGCAAGAAAAAGGCTACCGATCTCGCCGAGGAGTACTACTCCCGCATTCGGGCTCGGGATACAGAGATCCACGCCTATCTCTCTCTGAGCCGCGAACGCGCGCTGGAGCAGGCTGCACGCATTGACCACCTGGCCGCGAAGGGCGATCCATTGCCACCGCTGGCCGGCGTTCCGCTGGGAATCAAGGACGTTCTTACGCTGCAAGGATCTCCGGCGACTGCGGGGTCCAAGATTCTGGAAGGCTACCGTCCGCCATACGACGCGACGGCGGTGGAACGCCTGGATGCTGCCGGCGCGGTCTTCCTTGGCAAGCTGAATTGCGACGAGTTCGCCATGGGCTCCTCCAACGAAAACTCGGCCTACGGCCCGGTGAAGAACCCGAGAGCCCTCGACCGCGTTCCGGGTGGTTCGAGCGGCGGTTCGGCCGCAGCCGTGGCCGCCGATCTCGCCGTCGCAACCTTAGGCACTGACACCGGTGGCTCCATCCGGCAACCGGCTTCGTTCTGCGGAGTGGTGGGCTTGTTACCCACCTACGGCCGAGTCTCCCGCTACGGTCTGATCGCGTTTGCGTCTTCGCTCGATCGGGTTGGCCCGCTCACCTCAAGTGTGCGCGATGCCGCCATCTTGCTCGGAGTCATCTCCGGCCACGATCCTTTGGACGCGACCTCGTCCGCTGTGCCTGTTCCCGACTACACCAGCGGCCTTGATAACGGCGTGAAAGGCATGCGCATCGGCGTGCCCTCGGAGTATTTCGCAGAGGGTTTGGATCCTGAGGTACGGCAGGCCGTCGAGAACGCCATCGATAAGCTGCGAAATCAGGGCGCCACCATCCAGGCTGTCTCGCTGCCGCACACGCGGTATGCGATCCCGACCTACTATGTGTTGGCGACGGCCGAAGCAAGCTCTAACCTGGCTCGCTTCGACGGCGTTCGCTATGGGTATCGTGCCCCGGACGCGACCACGCTCTCCTCCATGTATCGCCGGACGCGCGACGGCGGCTTCGGAGCCGAGGTGAAGCGCCGCATTCTGCTGGGCACGTATGCGCTCAGCGCGGGCTACTACGACGCCTATTACAAAAAAGCGCAGCAGGTTCGCCGCCTGCTTACCAACGACTACCTCAAAGCGTTTGCCGAGGTAGACGCAATGGTGACACCGACCGCGCCGACGCCTGCTTTCAAGATCGGGGAAAAGACAGACGACCCGGTCGCCATGTACCTGGCGGATATCTACACAGTCACCGCGAATCTCGCAGGCATCTGCGGAATCTCGGTTCCGTTCGGCACCTCTTCTGAAGGGCTGCCGATTGGCGTACAGATCCTCGGCAAACACTTCGGCGAGGCGACCGTGTTGCGCGTGGGACAAGCCCTCGAGAAGTAAGCAGGCTTTCCCGCTCAGCGGTCGCCGTTAGAGACAGTCACACCTGGATGCACTTGCGGCGGCCGCCTCTGTGGTCGGTAAAACCTCGACGGCCGCCTCTGAAACCGGTTGCCAGTAACGCTCCTCCGGCGAGGCACACGACAGGCACAGCGTCTGATCGCCGCGTGTGACGTAGCGGTCGTAGTTGATGCCCTCTCCGCAGACCGCGCACGAGATTCGACCGCTCTTGTATCCCGGAAACTCGCGCGGCTCCAGGCTTACCCGAACCCATTGCTCCTGGAACAGATCGGCATCGTCCATCTCGCGATAGGCGCGCATCTGCTGCTGATTCTTGTTCTCAATCTCTGGAAACATCTCGCGCGCCCGCGCCTTCGAGCTTTCCAGGGCGGCAACGCGTACGGCCTTGCCTGATGCGAGGTCAAGGAAGGTCGCCGCCATCTTGCCCCAGTCCCGGAATTTGAGCGCACGCTTGCCGAGCCGACATCCGGTAACCACGCCAATCGCATCGGTCGCGCAGCGGTCGATCTCTACGAAGGTCACAAGCCGCTTGCGGTCCTTACCACGAGGCTCCTCGATGCCGAGTAGGCGGCAACCAAGCATCGCCATCCTGACCCCCAAGATCTGACCCGCACAGAGATGCCCATGCGCAACTTCGGCTTGCTTCAACAGCTCGTCGAAAGACTCCATACGTCATCGTAGCGCGGGCTACGAAGCTGCGTATTCGGCCTCCTGCTCCAGGGTTAATCCTCGTCAGCTCCATCCTCCACCAGAACGGCGGAGAGGCCCACCACGTCAAAGCTGGCTGGGTCGGAACCGGAGGGCTCGAACGTCACGCGCAGGGGTTCACGCTGCCATGTAGAGGCACCGCAGGCGGGCTCTGCACGAGCAGCCGGATCCCAGGCACCAAGCTTTTTGTGGACGATCGGTTTCCGCGCCGATATCTGCGCGACGACTGCGTACAACTGCTTGCCTCCGGAGGCGAGACCGCAATAGGCCGCATAATCACGAAACCAGGCAACGGATGAGACGGCTGGATCGTAGTCGGGGAGGTGAATTGCCGTCACGTGTCCCGCTGTGCGGTCGACCAGAAGCCACGGACCGCGTTGCCATGCCCAGCGCCCCGCCTTGTCTGTCGGTAGCGCGTCATTGAGACGCAAAGCACGCCGCACGGCAAAGCTGCGGTCGGTCACGTCGTGGATTTCGCCGGTCGTCCACTCCTTCACCTTGCCATCAACGACCAGAGGACGGACACGCAGCTCCTTCTCGCCTGGTAAGGCGCCGGCAGGATCATCTTTGATGGAGTAAGGCACCCGCTTGGCACCGCCGAGACCAACCACGTGAACCTTCGGCTTGGAGGCAGCCAGGCCCATAGAACAGAATCCCAGAAGGAGGGTCAGGAACCAGACAGAAACAAAACGGGGGCGCATGCTGGAAGCTTAGGACCAGCACAGAACGAAACCAGTGACCGCAATCACGTATGCCAGGGGATGAAGGTCGGGACTATACCGAACGCAGCATGCGCACCGGCAGCATGAAGATGGCCGAGACCAGTTCTAATACTCCATCTACTGCAATGCCCGCAATCCGGAAGGGCAGCAGAAGAAGCCACACAATTGGATACAGAATCAACGCCAGCAGGGCTAGCGGCCAACAGAAGACCAGGAGAATGCACCACAACAAAAATTTGATCAATGGATTCCTCGATTCAGCTCCGGACGAAATCCGGCGCGGGCACGGCTTTGCGGCCTGAAGAGGTTTACGTAAACGCAGGCTGGAAAGTTCTCCGGAGCTAAACAGCGTCGCCTTACGGACGCGGTCTGGATCCGGTGGCGAGCAGGCCGTCGTGGAAGGTGTAGGCGTCCAGAATGCGTTCAAACGTCTCGACCGGAGCAGCATTCGTAAGCACGTAGTGACCTGAATCTTTGTCCGCCGACCAAGTGTCTGTGCCGGTGGTGGAATTCACGTCAACTGTCCCGGGCGCGCTCACACTGAAGTAGGTCGTTCCCTGATTTGCCGCTCCCCGAGCCGCATACAGCACTGACAGCGTGTCCCACATGGGCCGCTGCTTGGTGTCTGCCAACTGCATGCCATAGACAGTGGGATTCACGGTTGCCTGAGCGTCAGCAGCTGCGCCGGCAAGGATCTTCTCTCCGTTAGCGAAGCCATTGAGGTAGATCGGCGGGAATCCGCGTTGCCGCGTCCACGTAGAGAAAAGCTGGTGGTAATTTGCCGGATCGCATTGGAAGTTCCACTCGCTCCCCTTGGGATACGCACCGCCCATGATGGAGAGAAACTTCACCTTGCGCTGCACCAGTTGTTCGCCAGTAAGCGGACTAGTTGCATCGGCAGGACTGCGGAGTAACTGCACCAGGCAGGTCGCGAAACCGGTCTCCGCGATCGCGACGCTGTGGTCTGGTTGCGACGCGAGTGCTCGGCGGTAAGTCGTTACGCAATCCGGGTATTTTGAGCGAGTGTCGCCCGGATCGAAGCGCTTGACCAGCGCGTCGGCCCACACGCTCTCGCTGCACTTATTCTTGATGCAGTTTGGGTTGTCAGGCTCGGCCGTCTGGTTGGCGCCGATGATCAGGTCGCGATGTCCGGCGTAGTTGGCAAAGAGCCGCAGCACCGGCGCCGTCAGAGGATTCGCCGAGTCAGCGATCATGGCGAGAATGCGGACCTCACCTCGATCCGCCAGCGCGTGCACGATGGGCAGGGTGGCCACACAATCAACGTCTTGAGAACAGTCGTCGTCGTAGATGAGCGTCTGCTGAGCGCGGGCGGAGGTACACGCACCCGCCAGGAGAAATGCCAGCGCCATGCGGAAGACGGGAAGGCGCATGCAGCGAAGGCGAGCCCTGTCTCGACCTACCACAGACCCCAGGCGCGGCTCAGATAGTCACTCAAAGTCATCGTGATGAGCACGAGGAATGTGAAGAAGCCAGACGCCACCGTCAGCTTCATGAGTCTCGAACTGAAGTAGACGTGCATGAAGAAAAGAATCACCAGCACCGCCTTGACGCAGGCGATCAAAATGGCGACCACGGGATTAAACGGTCCCATTTCCACGAACGCGGCTCCCACCGTCAGCCCGGTGCCCACCAGCAGAGCGCCAAAGACCATGAGGTAGGTACGTGGCGAGACGATGTGGTGCTCTTCGTGAAACTTCGCGGGATTTTCCTGAGCCATGATAGGTTCCTTTCTCCCTTACTTACCCGGGTGACGGTTGATGAGATAAAGCAACGGGAAGAGGAAGATCCAGACGATATCGACGAAGTGCCAGTACAAACCGAAATATTCAATCGGCTGCACGTAGCCGTTGGTATACGCACCCTGTCGCGCGCGAAAGACGAGGAACGCCAGGATGCTGATACCGATGATCATGTGCAGGGCGTGCATGCCGGTCATGGCGAAGTAGAGCGAGAAGTAGACTTGCGTCCTGCCGGCCATGTCGGGCGCGAGGGCCGGAGTCTTGGCCGGATTGTCCGGATGAACGAATTTCTCAATGCTGAAGTCGGCCCCGGGTACGTGATGCAGCTCAAACTTCTCGCTGTACTCCACGTACTTGATGCCCAGGAAGGCGAGGCCCAGCACGATCGTCAGCAGCAGCGCGATCACTAGGCCGGACTGCCTGCGAACCTCTGCACACCACACGCCCATCGCCATGGTGAAACTGGAGCAGATCAGCACGCCCGTATTGATGGTCCCGTACCAGATATTCAGCGTGTTGCTGCCGGCGACGAAAGCCGGGTAGTACCAGTTGCGGTAGATCAAATAGGCGGCAAACATTCCGCCGAAAAACATGATTTCCGTCAGCAGGAAGAGCCACATGCCAAAGGCCGAAGCCTCTTTCTGCTGCTCGACCGTCTCGAAGTGATGACGCAGATAAGCAGGATGTTCGTGCGACAGGTGCTCGTCTGCCGGCTCTATTGCGGTCGCGTGGCTATCCAACGGTCGTTACCTCGTGTTTGGTCTTGTTTGCCAGCCATTCGTAGTCGTAGGCTTCGTGATCCACAATCGGCGTCTCGATGAAATTCTCGGTCAGCGGCGGGGATTGTATCTGCCACTCAAGCCCGGTCGCCTGCCAGGGATTGCTGCCCGCGATCGCGCCATATTTCAGCGACCACGTGAGATACAGCATGGGCAACAGGTACCCGACGCCCAGCACCGTAGCGCCTGCGGTCGACAGCACATTCAATACCTGGAACTCCGGCGGATACGCGTGATAGCGACGTGGCATGCCCAGATATCCGACGATGAACTGCGGGAAGAATGTAAGAATGAATCCGATGAAGGTGACCAGCGCCGCCAGCTTTGAGAGGCCTTCGGGATACATGCGGCCCGTCATCTTCGGCCACCAGAAGTGAACGCCGGAGAGGAAGGCCATCAGCATGCCGCCCACCATCACGAAATGGAAGTGCGCGACGATGAAGTAGGTCTCGGTCAGGTGAATGTCCATGCCCAGGGAGCCAAGAAACACACCAGTCATGCCGCCGATGGTGAACAGACCCATAAAGCCAAAGGCATACAGCATCGGGGTTTCAAAGGTGATCGAACCCTTGTACAGAGTCGCAGCCCAATTGAAGATCTTGATCGCCGAGGGGACGGCTACCAGCATGGTCAGCAGCGAGAACACCAGCGCCGAGTAGTTCGAGATGCCCATGATCAGCATGTGGTGCGCCCACACGAAGAATCCGAACAGCGCAATCGCAACCGAGGAAAACGCGACCGCCGTATAACCGAAGACGCGCTTCCTCGAGAACGTGCTGATCACCTCGGAGATCACGCCCATGCCGGGCAAAATCATGATGTAGACGGCCGGGTGCGAATAGAACCAGAAGAGGTGTTGGAACAGCAGCGGGTCGCCGCCTTTGGCCGGGTCGAAGACGCCGATGCCGATCGTTCGTTCGAGCGCAACCAGAACCAGCGTGATGGCGAGTACCGGCGTGCCTAGCACCATCAGGATCGAAGCCGCGTAGTGCGACCAGATGAAGAGCGGCAGCCGAAACCAGGTCATACCCGGCGCGCGCATGCGATGGATCGTCACGATGAAGTTCAGGCCGGTGAAGATGGAACTGAACCCGGCGATGAAGATGCCGAGCGCGGCTGTCACCACATGCGTATTCAGGTAATGCGTACTGAGCGGCGTGGTAAAGGTCCAACCCGTATCCACTCCTCCGAGCACCAGCGCCGCGACGGTGAAGATACCGGCGACGACATACAGATACCAGCTCAGCAGGTTGATCTTCGGAAAGGCGAGATCTTTCGCGCCTACCATGATCGGCAGCACGAAGTTGCCGATCGTGGCCGGCACCGAGGGCACCAGGAACAGAAACACCATGATGATGCCGTGCATGGTGAACATCTTGTTGTAGGTATCTGAGGCCATCAGGTCGCCCTGCGGAGTCAGCAACTCCAGCCGGACCAGACCAGCGAACGCTCCGCCAAGGAAGAAGAAGAACGTGATCGAGATCAGGTAGAGGATGGCGATCCGCTTATGATCTCCGGTTAACAGCCAGCTCTTCAGGCCGTACTCGCTGTTGAGATAGGAGCGCTTGGGCAGGGTTGCGTTCGCCTGCTCCGGAAGCCTGACGATTGTACTCATGGTTTCACCGTCCCCGGCACATTGGGTGCCGTTGTGCCGCCTGACTGCGCAGGCGATACCTGGGTCGTATTCAACGTTTGCTGAACACGATCGTTGGAATGAAGTGTTTTCAAATATTCGACGAGATCGATCAGGCCTTCTTCGCTGATCTGCCCTTGATACGTCGGCATGATAGGAGCAAAGCCCTGGGTTACGTGCATGGATGGGTTCAGAATCGTGTCGCGCAGGAAGGCGTCATCCGCCGTCACCATCGAGCCATTGGCGAGCTGCAACCGCGATCCGTAGACATTCGCGAGACTCGGTCCGCGGCTATCCGGGTTGCCGTTGTGGCAGGCGTTGCATCCCAGGCTGGCGAAGATTCGCTCGCCGGCCTGCGCCAGCGATCTGCCGCTGGTGCTGCCTGAGATCCAAGCCTCGTAATCTTCCGGCTTGAGCGCCGTGATCTCGCCGATCATGGCGGAGTGATCGGTTCCGCAATACTGCGTGCAGAACAGGTGGTACGTGCCCGGCTCGGTGGCTTCAAACCAGACCGTCGTATAGCGGCCCGGAATGACTTCGCGCTTCACTCGAAACGCCGGGATTGAGAAGCTGTGAAACACGTCCTGCGAAATCATGGTGAGCTGAATCGGGCGTCCGACCGGTATGTGCAGCGCGTCGATCTCGTGCTGTCCACCCGGATGCTCCGCCTTCCACATCCACTGCTTGCCCACAACGTAGATATTCATTGCATTCTTAGGCGGATTGTAGATCCGGAAGTAGAGCAGCGCTCCCCACACGAAAACCACCATGAAGAGGACCAGCGGGATAAGTGTCCAGGTCGCCTCGAGCAGCGTGGAGCCCTCGATTTGCGTGGGTTCCGGATTCTTCTCCTGCCGATACATCACAGAGAAGCCCACGACCAGCAGGGTCACGATACCGAAGCCTACCAGCGAGATCAGGACCAGGAAGAGATACAACGCATCGGTATAAGGCGCAATACCGGATGCCTCCGGCGGAAAGAGCGCGAAGGCGGTGAGCCACTTTACTAAAAACTGCCAGAGTACTGGACTGATGATATGCATCGTTCCCTTTATCCGTTCGCTTTGTTGCGGGTTCCGGTTTTCTTTGCTTCCTGTATGTCGCGCCGGAACATCAGCGTCATGTAGCTCCCCAGGCCAAATACGGTAAACAGGCACCCCAACTGGACCACGCGAGCTACAACCAGGCTGTGCTTATTCAGCTGGGGATCGTAGCGATAGCAGTACGTCAGGATCGCGTCCACCGGGCTGCCAATCTTGTGTTCCGAAGCCTCGACCAAGCCCAGCCGTATGTCGTTGGGCGAATACTCAACGCCCATGTAGTACTGGGCCAGCTTGCCTTCCGCCGTAAGAATCTCGATCGAACTGGCGTGGGCAAACTGCGTCATCTTGCCATCCGGACCCGGCACCCGCGCATATCCAAAACCGACCGCCTTTGCCAACGCGTCGATATCGGTTTGATGGCTGCTGGTCAGGAAGTGCCAGCCTCCGGCAGCGCTCGGCCGGGCATACCGCTTCATCAGGCGAGCCTTGCTCTTCGCCGCCTGGGCAGGTCCTTCGGTCGGATCGATACTGGCAACCACTACATCGAAATCCTTGCCCGGCGTAAACTTCACCATGTCGAGCGCGCCCACCAGCCCGTCCAGTTCTTCTGAACACAGCATGGGGCAGTCATAGTAGACCAGCGCCAGAACGACCGGCCGCTTGCCGAAGTAGTCGCCCATGCGCACCGCTTTGCCCGACTCATCCTGAAACTCGCCGTTGAGCGGGATCTGCTGGTTCAATCTTTGCGTAACCGTAACGCGGTTCAAGACGGGGGGAAGATGATCGCCCGCGGGCTCGCCCATCTGCTTGTCTCCATACCCGGAGACCTGCGCCTGGACCGGCAAACCACCAAGCAGACATGCGAGGCCCAACGCCGCGGCGGCGAAATATCGGCCCGCCATGGCAATGCCCGTCCTGGATTGGCTGCTCTGCATGTTCATCCTCAAACCGCGTAGTACTCTCATGTCTTTATGCTAGCCGCGTGTGTGTTTCCTCGGCCAGTTGCGGCTGCTCTGCCTTTCGGCTGCTCAACAGACCGTATGCGCTCGCCGAACTTCTCTACTCACCGGCTCTTTTGTTCGTCGACCTAAAAACTCCTAGTGCACCGAAGTTGCGCCTGTTCCCTGTTCATCCGGTTGCTTGGAAGCGCTTCGCTGCTCCTGTTCGTACCCAGTCTCGGCAAATCCAGTCGTCAATGGCATTTGTACGGTTGGCTGCTGATCCGCGGTCATCAGGGGCGCGTTTTTTTGCTGCGACGGCGCTACCGGCAAGCCACGCTGCGCGATCAACTCCATCGCGTGCTCGATGGGAATACGCACCTTGCCCTGCGCATGGTCAGCCCAGCTGTAGTGCTCGAGTAACAGGTTCTCGCGCGCATGCAGGTCGGCAACATCCTGGTTGCCATTGTCAGTCTGCAGCCGCGGGGTCGGAAAGCGCTGGGTCAGGTCGTTCAACTGCTGCTGCGCGAGCGCCGGGTTTGAAGGCATAGTCTCGGGCTTATTTTGCGGCTCGTATTGGATCTGGCTCCACTTGGTCGGAGGCCCATCCTGCCGCAACAGCGCATGGTTAATCACTTTGCCCATGCCGAAGCAGAAGATGAAGAACACCCCCAGAAACACGCCCAGCGAGACCAGAAAAACCACCACGCCTGGAATGTTTACGTCAGTGTGTTCATATCCCAGCTGAGAACTTTCGTTGCTCTCGTGAACCGGATCGTTGGGATTAGTGGGCATGTTCGGGCTCCAGAATTTCTGCGAGGTGCGGATCGTTCGAGACCACTACCGGCCGCTGCTGCAGTTGCGTGAAGTAGAAGGCCATCCAGAATGCGATCAAAGCCGTTGGTATGAACGCGTACTCCAGAATTCCCCAGCTGAAGGTCAGGTGGCGGGCAGCGTCGCGGAAGTTTGGCTCAATCAGCCAGAACATATCCCAGCAGCGCGCAAAGACCATCAGGCGGCAGACCAGTACCAGCTTGCGCTGATTGCGCTTGAGATCGCGCGAAAGCAGCAGCGAGAAGGGCAGCAGCCAGTGGAAGATGAAATCCAGTGTGGCGATCACGCCCCAGCCGCCGTTGAGGCGATCCAGGAACCAGGGAATCTCCTCCGGCAGATTGCCTGACCAGATGATCAGGAACTGGGCGAAGGCCAGATAGATATTCAACATCACGAAGGCGAAGCACAGCTTGCCGAGATCATGCTGTTCAGTGGTGCGCAGGACGGTCCTGAATGGCTCGCCCTTGGACAAGCCGATGACCGTCAGAACCGAAAGAGCCAGCACCATGTAGCCCTGACCCACCAGGAACTGCAACCCGTACACCGTCGAGTACCAGGTGGGGTCCAGGGACATGACCCAGTAGATGGCGCCTGCGGTGAGCGTCAGGGCATAGACCACGATGCCGAAGCCGCTCAGGTTTTCAAACTTCGTCTGCCAGTACGGCACGTTGGGCAGCGGATCGGCGTCACGCTGCAGCGACCAGCGATTGAGCCGGAGGTAATAGAAGCTCCAGATCAGGAAGCAGACAATCGAGACCACCCAGAAGGCGTGGATATTCAGCATCGGCTTCTTGAAGGCGATCGCGTGAGCCTGGGTCTCGTTGATCAGGTGGTTCTTGAGTGCCTCTTCTGCGTCCGGATACTGCGCCCACAGGTAGAGCTTTTTCGCCATCAGGCCAACGGGAAGAAAGAAGGCAACGACCAGCGGCATGGTGCGGGTCATGGCTTCCAGCGGGCGACGAATCAGCAATCCCCACTTGCCACCCGAACAATACTGGACCATGAGCAGAGCGAGTCCGCCGACGGCGAAGCCGAAGCAGATCATGAAGCCCATCAGCCAGGCGCGGAAAAAGTGGTTCCAGTGGTCTCCCTGCGCGTTGGCGATCAGCGCGAGAATGATTCCGAGGACGGCAAACACAGCGCCCACGATCAGGGCCCGGGTACGCCAGGCATTCACAAAAGCCGGAGCGCTCAGGTCGTTGGGCAGTGTCTTCGCGTAGTGTCCGTGTGCCATCGAGTCTCTTCCTAAGTTCGCTAGTGCGAAGCCGGCGGCATGGTTCGAACACCGCTGGTCGGGTTAGTCATTGGCTTGTTCTTTGAGGCCGGCCTGGAATCTGACGGCGTACCATTGGCCGCTGGACTCTCTTTAGATGGCAGGGCCGAGACCGCAGTTGGCGGCAGTGTCCATTGGTCCGCGAAGGACCTCGGGAATCCCAATCGATCTGCGATGTCCGGCAGATTCTCCACCTTGGCTCCCGGCGCAATGTCCTTCTCAGTAGCGTTCTGGCTCAACTGAAGCGCGCGAATGTAAGCCGCCACGGCCCAGCGATCTTCGGGCTTGAGCTGCGCCGCGTAGTCGGGCATGGCTCCATATCCGTTGGTCATCACGTAGAAGTAGTGGCTGAGTGGCTGGGAGAGCCGGACCTGGTCGTGAAAGTTTCCCGCGGACTTGTAGCCGCGCTGCACGATCATGCCGGCGCCGTTGCCCACTCGCGAGTGGCAGGGCGTGCAGTAGATGTTGTACCGCTCCTGCCCTCGGCGCAGCACCTGCATGGTTACCGGGAACGGCATCTGGTCACGTTCTTCGCGATAGCCGTTCGCACCGGAGACAACTCCGGAGTAGTAGTAGGCGTCCTCATGCAGCTGGCCGCGAGCGACCGTGTTCTCCACCTGCGGACGCGCCGAGCGGCCATCCCGAAAGAAACTGGTGCTCCGTTGCGGGTAAAACTTGGGCTGGTTGTGCATGTCCTGGCGGCAACCGGCCAGCAGCATCAGCGCGCCCAGTATCGCAGCCGAGAGAACGCGGCCCGGTGTCTTCGCAGAAACGAAGGGAGTACAGCGAATGGAACGGATCGCGTTAATACTCCACCTCCACAATCGAGAGCGGGCGGTGGCCTTCGAGAAACGCGCGCGAGTCGGTCATCGAAAACATTGGATCAGTGGCTTCCAGGCACAGGAAGAACTTGTCGGTGGTGGCGCCGCTACGAAAGTTCGGCGCATTGAACAGCGGGTGATACAGCGTCGGCAGGCCGTTCATCGCAATCATGCCGAAGGCCGCGGAGAGTCCCGCGAACAAAATGGTCCATTCATATGCCGGCACGATAAACGCCGGCCACGAATAGTAGGGGCGCCCCGCGATGTTCAGCGGATAAGCCCAGACCGAGATCCAGCTCTCCAGGCTGAACATCGTCGCCACGCCGAGCAAGCCGCCGATGAGACAAACCAGCGAGACGTTGTTCCGATGAAAGCCGATGGCTTCCGCCGCCTCTTCGACTGGGTACGGGGTGTAGCAATCCATGCGGCGATAGCCGCTCGCGTAAGCGGCCTGCGCGGCTGCTACCAGTTCGCCGGGTGTATCAAACTCTGCCAGAAGTCCGTAAGTTCCTTCGCGTATCGGCATCAGTCACCTGCCTCCCGCAGCGGTTCCGGTTCAGTGCGTATCTTGGTCTGCGGCAACATCATGCGAATCTCGTGCATTGGAATCATGGGTAGGAAACGAACAAACAGCAGGAACAACGTTGTGAATAAGCCGAGCGTTCCGACGAAGGTCATGTAATCCCAGCGGGTGGCTTTGTACGTGCCCCACGAGGACGGCAGGAAGTCGCGGTAGAGACTGGTCACGACGATTACGAATCGCTCAAACCACATGCCGGTGTTCACGATCAGCGACATGAGGAACATGAAGCCGACGTTCTTGCGCAGCTTACGCGACCAGAGCGTAGTCAAAGGAATCAGGATGTTGCACATGATCAGGATGCCGTAAGACCAGCCCATCGGCCCGAACATGCGGTTCCAGATCATGAAGAATTCCCAGTGGCTGGCCGAGTACCACGACATGAAGACCTCCATGCCGTATCCGTACGCCACAATGCCGCCGGTCGCCAGCATGACCTTAGCCATGTTGTCGATGTGCCGAATCGTGATCAGGTCTTCCATGTGGTAGAACTTCCGGATCGGAATGGCCAGCGTCAACACCATCGCGAACCCGGAGTAGATGGCGCCTGCAACGAAGTAAGGCGGGAAAATGGTGGTATGCCACCCGGGAACAACCGCTACCGCGAAGTCGAAGCTGATGACGGTGTGCACTGAGAGCACCAGCGGCGTTGCCAGGCCCGCCAGCAGCAGCGATGCCGTTTCATAGCGCATCCAGTGACGAATTGAACCGCGCCATCCCAGCGACAGCCAGCCATAGACGTACTGCCCGGTCCGAGACTTGGCGCGATCGCGCATCGTTCCGAGATCGGGAATCAGGCCGATGTACCAGAAAACTACAGAGATGGTCGCGTAGGTGGAGACTGCGAAGACGTCCCACAGCAGTGGCGAGCGGAACTGCGGCCACACGTTCATCGTGTTCGGATAAGGAAAGAGCCAGTACCCCAACCAGGGACGGCCTACGTGGATCAACGGGAACATGCCGGCGCAGACCACGGCAAAGAGCGTCATGGCTTCCGCGAAACGGTTGATCGAGTTGCGCCAGGTCTGCTTGAACAACAACAAGATGGCGGAGATCAGTGTTCCCGCGTGGCCGATACCGATCCACCACACAAAGTTGATGATGGCGAAGCCCCAGGCCACCGGCTGCGTAATGCCCCAGATACCGACGCCGATCAGGAACAGCCAGACCACCGCTACCAGCAACAAGGTGGCGATCCCGCCTGCCAGCAACAGTCCACCGAACCAGCCGATCGGGGTGTGCGAGGTCAGCACAATGCGGGAGATCTTTTCGGTAACCGATTTAAATGTATGACCCGGTGCTATGACCCGAACCTCGCCGGTTACGGGGTCAAGCATCGGATCACTGACCGGTGTATCTTTGGTTGCCATGCTCGCCTCTTCGCTGCTCTGCGCTAAACGGTGCTGCGCGTTTCCTGTCCTGCGCCTCTTTGCTGCGCGTTAACCGTTTTGAGGCACGTGCTCCACACGTGACTCGTCCAATTCCGGATGCGGGTTGTTCACGTCGGCCAGGTAAGTGGTGCGAGGCCGGGTATTCAGGTCGGCCAGCACGCTGTAGTTGCGTATCTGAGCCTTGAGTTTGGACACCTTGGCGTCCTTGTCATTGACATTGCCGAAGACAATCGCCTCGGTCGGACACGCCTGCTGGCACGCGGTCACGATCTCGCCATCGCGAATGGAGCGGTTTTCCTTATCGGCAGTGATCTTTGCTGCATTGATGCGCTGCACGCAGTAGGAGCACTTCTCCATGACTCCGCGACTGCGAACCGTCACGTCCGGATTGCGCATCAGCTTCAGGCTCTCGGTCTCGTAGTCAGAGAACAGCAGGAAGTTGAAGCGGCGCACCTTGTAGGGGCAGTTATTGGAGCAGTAGCGCGTGCCCACGCAGCGGTTATAGACCATCGTATTCAGGCCTTCCGGCGTGTGGACGGTCGCGCCGACCGGGCAGACCAGTTCGCAGGGCGCATTCTCGCAGTGCTGACAGGTCATCGGCTGGAAGTGTGCCCGTGGAGCCGCGAGATCGCCTTCGAAGTAGGTGTCGATGCGTATCCACTGCATATTGCGGCCGATCTTCACCTGCTGCTTGCCAACCACCGCGATGTTGTTCTCGGCGTAGCAAGCCACGATGCACGCGTTGCATCCCACGCAGGAGTTCATGTCAATCGCCATGCCCCAGGCATTCCGGTCCGCGTAGTAGTACGAGGGGAACATGCTCTCGTCCCGCGCCGGATCCTCACGGCCTTCGCCTTCGTGCGCGAAGTTTGGGTTCTCTTTGAACTCGTCCAGCGTCGCCGAACGGATGATGCCGCGCGTGATGGACTCGTTCCCCTCCAGTGAGTGCGTGCCACTACCATCGCCACCGGCGAACTTGCCGCGGTGATCGGTGTAGTGGCTCTTGGTCACCGCAAGTTCGTAGGTGTCGCCAGTCTTACGAATCTTGGCGCCGCTAGCAAATAACGGCGAACCGGAGGTGCGAATCGCGTACGCACTGAAGCCGTTGCCACTGCCGACCCGGCCGGAATGACGCCGGCCATGCCCCAGGTACACCGTGATGCTGTTATCGGGATGACCCGGGATGGCGAGTACCGGGGCTGAAACCTTGAAGCCATTCAGCTCGATCTCGATCACATCGGATTCTTCTACGGCCAGCTTCCCGCGGGTCGCGGGGCTCATCAGCGCTGCGTTGTCCCACGAAAGGCTGGTGACCGGCTTCGGTAGCTCCTGCAGCCATGCATTGTTGGCATAGCGGCCGTCATAGAGCGAAGGGTCAGGCCGGAAAACAATCTCCATTGCGTCCTGCGACGCCGGCGAGACTGCAGGGCTCGACGCACCCTTGGCGCTCGTGTACTTCGCCTGGAATGCCGTGTCCGGGATCCATCCGTCGTGAAGCGCCTTGCGCCAGTTCACTTCGAAATCGCCCTTGCCGGAAAGCTGCTGCTTCCAGGTGTTGCGAACCGATTCGTACGCGGAAGTATCGGGATTCGCGATCATCGACTGCAAGATCTGGTGCGCCGACCTGCCGCCATACAGCGGATCGATAAGAGGCTGCACGATGCTGACGGTTCCGTCGTAAGCGCGCGCGTCGCTCCAACCCTCGAGGTAGTGAGTCGAATTGATGTGCCAATCGGCAACCTGCCCGGTCTCGTCCAGGTGACTGCCGAGATGAACGGTGGTCTTTACCTTTTCCAGCGCCTTCTCGAAGTTCAGATCTGCCGGAGCCGAATAGAGGGGGTTGGAGTTCAGAATGATCAGCCACTCCACCTTGCCCGCGTACATTTCGCCTACCAGCGTCTTCAGATCTTCGTTTTGCTGGCTGGGTAATGGATTGATGGTTTCGGTGTAGATCACCGTCTTGCCCATCGCGCCGAGCGCCTGATTCATGGCAATGGCCATGAGGTGGACGCTGGACGGCTGCTGCTCGCCCGGAATGACGACGGCCTTCCCGTTGTTGGCCTTCAGATCCTTAGCCAGAGTTTCAATAAACTTCTGCTGCGCGGGCGTCCAGTTGTAGCCTGAGGCTGCCGCGCCGGAGCCGATGGCGGCGTTCAACGCGGCGGCAAATCCGGCGATGTCGCCGGCCCGCATGGCCAGCCGGTGGTCGGCCTTCATACCCGTCGTCGTGGTCGTGCTCTCAACGACGTAAAGCCGGTTCATGCCCGCAGCCGGATCCTTGCGGCGCCGTGCGTAGTCGCTCGCCAGCTTGTGAAAGCCAGGGAAAGCAGGACCGGAAAGGAAGTCCGCGTCCAGCGAAACGATCACGTCCGCTGCATCGAGCTTGTACTGAGCATCGGCATAATCGCCGAAGGCAGCCTTGCTCGCAGCATAGGCGGAATCCCGATTGATGGGGTCGTATTGCACCAGCTTGGCATTCGGATAGGCCGCCTGGGCCTGCTTCCATTGCGCGGCCAGGGTGGGCGAGGTGATCGTGTTGGACAGGAAATAGATCCCGCTTCCGCCGGACGCTTTTTTCGCCGCCAGTTCGGAGCGGAAGGAGGCCTCAAAGGCCGCCCATTCGCGATTTCCGCCCTGGAACATCACATGCTGCGAACGATCCGGATCGTACAGATCGAGCAGTGAGGCCTGGGTGATGGCGTCTGAGGCGCCGTGGCTGATTGGATGCTCCGGGTTGCCATCCACCTTGATGGGCCGATACGCATCGGCCTTCACCAAAAGGGGGATCGCACCGGTTGGAAATGGATGCGCGGTAGCAAAGTAAACCGGCTTGCCGAGGACGAGGTCTTCCGGCTGCTTGACGTAGGGAAAGATCGGCTCGTCGGGCTGCTTGGTACAGCCGGAGAGGCCTGCCATGGCCAGCGAAGCGCCCATCAGCTTCATGAATCCGCGGCGGCTGACCGGGTCAATCCACTCCGAGGCCTGCTGAGGGAATTCTCGCTGCAGCATCTCGTGAAAGCCGGGCGTGTTCTCCAGTTCGTCCAGGCTGCGCCAATATTTCTTGCCGGTCTTGCCGCTCAAGCTGGCTCGTGCTGCCTCCAGCGTGAGCCCCGTGCCTGACTGCGACTGGGCTTCCTCCAGCATCACAAGTCCGTCTTGTTTCCCATCCATTATCTGACTCTGTTTCTCGTTTTCCACGTTCACAAGTGAGGTGCGGTTCGCTGAGGGAGTAGGCTGCCCTTCGTTCATCGGTGGCAAACCTCGCAACTGCTGAGCTCTCGAGGAGTTCGAATGTGATACTGCGACGTCAGGTATTTGCCGAGGGCCATCTGGCTGGTGAATTTGGTGTAGTTGATCGAAGCAGGGACGGCCTGTGCGGCCTGCGCTGCGTTCGGACCATCGCTCATCTGGGTCGATTGGCTTACGTTCAGCGGCATCTGCAGCGTGGCGACCTGGTTGCCGCCGGCACCGGACCTGGCGGGGTCCTCCAAAGTGCAGTTGACCGAGTCTGCCGTGGGCGTACCTTCCTTCGACCCGGCGACACCGCACCAAACCGGCTTGTCCGTCGAGGGCCCACCCCAGGCCATGTTGTAAATTTCGCTGGTCGGGCGCAGATTTTTGGCCGGATTGCGATGGCAGTTCAAACACCATTCCATTTGCAGCGTGTTCTGCTGATACATCAAGGGCATCTGGTCGACGCGTCCATGACAGGTCGAACAGCCCAGGCCCTTGTTCACGTGAATTTCGTGATTGAAGTACGCGTAGTCGGGCAGATCGTGTACCCGGATCCAGGGAATGGACTCCCCCGTCCGCCAGCTAGCGCGTGCCGGCTCCAGCAGATTGGCATTGGTCCAGATCTGCGAGTGGCAGTTGATGCATGTCTTGGTAGGCGGAATTCCGGCGTAGCTCGACCGTTCGACCGACGTATGGCAGTACTGGCATTGCAACCCGAGGCCCATCACGTGATGCTTATGGCTGAAGGGGATCGGCTGCTCGGCGCGCTGTCCCTGCCGGGTCACCCACGGCGATCGTTGCAACTGATCCAGCGTGACTCCCAGGGCGATCACGATCAATCCCGATAAGACCAGGCTCATCCGGGCCAGCGCGTTCGAGCTGCGGTCAAAAATCTGCGCCATGAATCCGTTCCTGCTTCCTCAGTTTCCGTTTGGCATGGAGGGTTTAGAGTAATTTCCCTGTTGTTGTGGCGTGGATCGGGCAGGATCGTGCGGCTGTTCTATGGAAAAACGTCTGCGTCTGGCCACTTCACCTTCACCTACAAGAAAACTGCTCTACCGCTGCGAATGTTTGCAGCTTCATTTCGGGGTAGGAAATCCCCAGAGCTAAAAAGCTCTTAAAAAAATGAATATAGCAGTGAGAAAGACTTTGCAAGCGACCGCTCGGCTGGAGCGGAAAAAACGAGAGCCGTATTCGTGACCTGAATGGAACCAATTCCAGCGAAATTGTGGTGATCCAAATCACTATTTACCGCCGCAACTTCGATTTTTCGGCTGTTTTCGGACGGGTCCTTCCGTCTTCGTATGATTGCCTGCTTGCAAAATGTGGTTGCGCATTTTTTCCGGCGCCACAGAAAAAACGTTCAGCCTGGTGTAGCGATTGGCACCAAGGCGAGGAACACGCAAGCGTATACACTGACGTTGCATGACCGACGGTCGCCGACCAGTTCGCTACGACGCCCAGCTTGCGTGCCGCGAGCTTGCGGCTGCGGATCCTAAGCTCGGCCGCTTGATCGCGGCAGCCGGACCGTATCGGCTCACGCTGAAGAGCTCTCATTCACCCTTTGAGGCGCTGCTCGAGTCGATCATCTATCAGCAACTCCACGGGAAGGCGGCAGCAGCGATTCTCAAGCGATTGCTGGCGATCTTTGGCGACCTGCACCCCAGTCCGGAGCAACTGCTTGCCGCCAGCGACGAGGTGCTACGCGCGGCGGGCCTCTCCGGCAGCAAGGCACGAGCGGTGCGCGATCTCGCCGCCAAGACCATCGATGGCACAGTGCCGACACTGCTTCGCATTCGGCGCATGCCCGATGCTGAGATCATCGAGCGGCTCACGGCAGTTCGTGGCATTGGACCGTGGACCGTGGAGATGCTGCTGATCTTCCGCCTGGGCAGACCTGACGTGCTGCCGGTGAGTGATTACGGTGTGCGCAAGGGATTCGCCCTCACCTTCGGCAAGGTCTCGAAGCGCAATCCGTTCACCAACGAAATGCTGCCCACTGCGGCGGAGATGCTGAAGCGCGGCGAACGCTGGCGTCCCTGGCGTTCTGTGGCTTCGTGGTACCTGTGGCGAGCCTGCGACCTGGCGGGAGCGCCGTCTCCTCCTGCGGAATAGAGATCGGCGATCATGAGCGACACCCATGCCAGCAACAGACGCCGTTTCCATGCTCACGCGAGCGCTCGCCTAGATTCGCTCAACGGACTGCCGCTGGCGACATTCTGGCAGAGAGTGCTCGGCTACTTCATCGACCTGCTTCTCGCGGTGCTGATCTGGGCTCCACTGGAATTCGCGTGGCGGCACTACGTGCTGCACGAGACCCAGATTCATCTCGTCTGGGACTTCCACGAGAAATGGAACCTGCTGGTGCTGCTGCTCTACTGGGGACTCGCCAACTACGTCGGCAACGGGCGCACGCCAGGAAAATGGGTGGCGCGTACCCGGGCCGTGTCGCTGACCGGCGAACGTCTGGGTTTGTGGCAATCAATGGAGCGGGCGCTCGGCTACGGCGCCGCGATTCTCGAGGCAGGGCTGGGTTTCATGCAGTTTTTCTGGGATCGCAATCGGATGTGTGCCCAGGACCGCCTCGCCGAGACGGTCGTCCTCGACTTCAGAAAAAATTCCAACCCATCGATCGAGCCCGATTGAACCTGTCCTGAGTTCGCGCCTCGAACCTGACTGTTGGCTCGCAAGTGTCGCACGGTACAACGGAGAAATCCGAGATTGCATCGAGCAATAGCAGAGTGCGAGCCAAGGAAAACCGGAACCACTGTGCTTACCGAGCGCGCCTGATTTCTTTACCTCTGGAAATGACCCAACGAACTCTGCGGTTGCTTGCTCTTTTTGTTGCGTGCCTCACATCGGCCCCAAGCTTGATCGGCCAGCAAGTGATGGCCGAAGCTTCCGCTGGAGCGACTCCGGCGTACCATCGCGAGGACTTCAACCAGGACATCTACTACCGCAACAAGCTGGAATTTTCTCAGGAAGCAGGCGTGCTTCCCATCAATATTCCGTTTGTATTCGACGTCTTTGTGGGCGGGGATTATTCGCAGCGGCCGCTTCGTTACACGCTGGTCCCGGTCTTCTCTTCACTTCGCTGGCAAATGGGCAAGATCAACGGCCCTTCCATTCTGCGTGGAAATACGGATCTGACGGTGGCTGGGTCTATCACGGCCGTACCACGCGGGCCTGAAAACCATTACGCAGCCTTCGACCTCGGCTTCCGGCGGAATTTTGTGCCCCGCAATTCGAGAGTTGCCCCGTACTTTGAGACTCGCCTGGGCGCGGGCTGGATTGACGCGAAGGGACCGAAAGGCGCGCCCTGGGCGCAAGGGCAGGACTTCACCTTCACCCTGATGGTCGGCAGCGGCGTGCGCTACAACTTCAATCCGCGATACAGCCTGGGCCTGGGCGCCACCTACATGCACGTCTCCAATTTGTACCTCTCTCAGCCCAAATACCTGAATAACGGCATCAACGTGTGGGGCCCGATGTTCGGGTTCAACGTGCGGTTGGGCAAGGCGAAACACAGGTTTGAAGGCTAGCAGCCAAACTACATTCGACTCAGCTTCCATCTCATTCGAACTCACTAAAGTTTTCACGGACGAAAGCCTGAGCGGCTGAGGCATTGTTTTGCGCGCGCCCGTGCTTTCTAATGTGAACAGCTTACGCACAGCTGTTCGCCGAATCGAGAGTTCATGCCCCAGCAAGACCGCTACATCTGCATTCATGGCCACTTCTATCAGCCACCTCGGGAAAATCCCTGGCTGGAAACGGTGGAGACGCAGGATTCCGCAGCCCCTTACCACGACTGGAATGAGCGGATCACGGCGGAATGCTACGCCACCAATGGCGCGTCGCGGATCGTGAATGAAAAGAACCAGATCATCCGGATTCTGAACAACTATGCACGCATCAGCTTCAACTTTGGGCCGACGCTCCTGTCGTGGCTGGAGGAGAATGCGCCGCGTACTTACCGCATGATTCTGGATGCGGATCGCCGCAGCGAACAGCGATATAGCGGGCATGGTTCCGCCATGGCCCAGGTCTACAACCACATCATCCTGCCGCTGGCCAACACGCGCGACCGCGTGACCCAGATCCGCTGGGGGATCGCCGATTTTGAGCATCGCTTTGGCCGCAAACCCGAAGGCATGTGGCTGCCCGAGACCGCAGTGGATACGGAATCGCTGGAGCTTCTGGCCGAGCACGGCATTCTCTACACCGTCCTCGCACCCAACCAGTGCGCCCGGGTTCGCTCGCTTTCTCACAGCTTCAGCAAGGGACCCGATGGGCATGTCTCGGAGGGTTCACCTGCGTGGACGCCAACTCCCAACGCGAGTGTCGACACTTCGCAGCCTTACCTGGTCCGGCTCAAGACAGGACGCAGCATCGCTGTTTATTTCTATGACGGCCCACGCTCGCGTGCCATTGCCTTCGAAGGCCTGCTCAATAGCGGCGATACCTTTGCAGCGCGCCTTTACGGCGGCTTTCGTGACGACCGCAGATCGGGCCAACTGGTGCACGTGGCGACAGACGGCGAAAGCTATGGCCACCACCATCGCCACGGTGAGATGGCCCTCTCTTACGCGATGAAGCTGATTGAAAAAGAGGGCCACGCGAAGCTGACGAATTACGGCGAGTTCCTGGAGAAATTTCCGCCCACCTTCGAAGCGCAGATCGAGGAAGACACCTCCTGGAGCTGTGCTCATGGAGTGGAGCGCTGGCGTTCGGACTGCGGCTGCAACGGCGGGCGTGGCGGCTGGCAGCAGCGGTGGCGTGGCCCGTTACGTTCGGCGCTGGACTGGTTGCGCGATACGCTGGCCCCCCTGACCGAACAGGCAGGCGAGTGGCTGCTTCACGACGTGTGGGAGGCGCGTGACGCCTACATCCAGGTCGTGCTCGACCGCAGCGGAGTGGATCGCTTCTTCGCCCAGCATGCCGCCCGGGACCTGAACGGCGACGAACGCGTGCGAGTGCTGAAGCTGATGGAGATGCAGCGTCACGCTCAACTCATGTACACCAGCTGCGGCTGGTTCTTCGACGAGATCTCCGGCATTGAGACGGTGCAGGTGATCGCCTACGCCTGTCGCGTGCTGCAACTCGCAGAGGAACTCTTTGGCACCGCACACCGGCTTGAAGCGCAGTTTGTTGAGTTGTTGCGCGCGGCTGAGAGCAACGTTCCTGAAGAGAAGAATGGCGCTGAAATTTACCTGCGCATCGCGCGCACTGGCAAAGTCAGCCTCGAACAGGTTGCCGCGCACTACGCCATCAGCTCCATCTTCGGTAGTTACCCGGAGAAGACTCCCGTCTTCTGCTACACCGTTCGCCGTCTCGATTACGAGATCCTGACCTCGGGGCGCGGTCGACTCGCCATCGGCAGGGCACGAATTCGTTCGCACATCGTGGAAGAATCCGAATCGGTCGCCTTCGCTGTTCTCCACTTCGGAGACCAGAACATCACCGCCGCGGTTAAGACCTATTCCGAAGCGGAAGAGCCGCTGTATAGCAGCTTCACTGACAAGGCGAGGGCAGCCGTCACGCGCGCCGATTTTCCGGAGGTGATTCGGCTCTTCGATCGCTACTTCGGCGCAACAGCCTATTCGCTCACGTCTCTCTTCACCGACGAGCAGCGCCGCATTCTGCAGATCATTTTGAACTCGACACTGCAGGAGGTTGAGACCAGCTTGTCCACAATCTATGAGGACCACGCGTCGTTGTTGCACTTCCTCAGCCAGACAAGCTTGCCCAAGCCACCCGCACTGACCCTGGCGGCCGGTTTCTCCATCAACGCCGGATTGCGGCGCGCGCTGGAACGAACTCCCATTGACGCGGTGCAGGTACGTGCATTGCTGGGGCTCGCGAAGGCCGATCAGATTGTGCTCGACAGCCACTTGCTGGGTTACATCGCCGATCAGCGCATGAAGCGCGCGATGGTCGAACTGAATCTCGGGCCAGAAAGCCCTGAGACTCTCGACGACGCCTTGACCATGGCAAAGACGCTGCGGCTACTGCCGTTCGAACTGAACCTCTGGCATGCGCAGAACATCTGGTACGACACGCTGCGGCTCTATCGAAAGCGCCCGATGGGGTTGCACGATGAAGACGCCGTGCCGTGGATGGAAAAGTTCCACGATCTGGGCCGTTGCCTCTCGATCGCCGTAGATGAGCTGGTGGTCGAAGAAGAATCCACGCTGATAGCGGAAGCGACACCTGCGGCCAGTGTCTAAGCGGCATACTGCGCAGCCCCGGACGCACTAGTATGAAAGGTTCGCCGCGTTGGACGGCGCGAGGAGAAACACGTGGCGTACGAGGACTTGAGGGATTGGATCAAGGCGCTCGATCGAGCCGGAGAGCTGAAGCATATCCGCGAGGAAGTGGACCCGGTGCTCGAGATCGCCGAGATTACCGACCGCGCGTCCAAGGCGGGCCGCAAGGGGGGCGCCAAAGGCTATCAGCCCGGGGGACCGGCGCTGCTGTTTGAGAACGTGAAGGGCTATCCCGGCACGCGCGTGCTGATGAACCAGTTTGGCAGCGAACGCCGGATGAGGCTTGCACTCGAAGTGGATTCGCTCGAAGACATCGCAGCCCGTATTCGCGGGTTCATGGAACTCAAGGCGCCGGAAGGTTTTCTGGATCGGCTCAAGATGCTCCCCATGCTGGCCGAGGTTGGCAAGCTCTTTCCTCGTACGATCGCCGCCAAAGACGCGTCGTGCAAGGAAGTCATTTTGAAAGAAAACTTCAGCGTGCTCAACTTCCCCGTGCTGCAGTGCTGGCCGATGGACGGCGGACGTTTCATCACTCTGCCTTGCGTGATCACGCGCGATCCAAAGACCGGCAAACGCAACGTGGGCATGTATCGCATGCAGGTCTACGACGGCCAGACAACCGGCATGCATTGGCAGAGACAGAAAGTTGCGGCCGAACATCTGCGCGACCGCGTGCGGCAGGCGGCGGAGAGAGATTCGGCGGGAGATGCGGCGGCATCCCGCGTGCATGCCATGGCCTCAACCGCCGGCGGCACAACTCACATGGCGCTCGGCAACTTGAAGGACGATCGCCTGGAAGTGGCCGTCGCCATCGGCACCGATCCTGCGACCACCTTTGCTGCCATTGTTCCGGCGCCGCCCGAGGTAGAAGAATTCTTGATCGCCGGATTTCTGCGGCAGGAGCCGGTCGAACTGGTCAAGGCCGAGACAGTGGACCTCGAAGTTCCCGCGCATGCCGAGATCATTCTCGAAGGCTATGTGAAACTCGACGAGCTGCGCCGCGAAGGGCCCTTCGGCGACCACACCGGCTACTACACCATGGAAGACGAGTATCCGGTCTTTCACATCACTTGCATCACCCATCGCAAGGACCCGGTCTACTCCGCCACGATTGTCGGCAAACCACCCATGGAAGATGCGTGGATGGGGAAGGCAGTGGAACGGATCTTCCTGCCGCTCATGCGTCTTACCGTGCCCGAGATCGTCGACATCAACCTGCCGGTCGAGGGCGTGTTTCACAACCTCATGATCGTCTCCATCCGCAAGAGCTATGCCGGGCAGGCTCGCAAGGTGATGAATGGCATCTGGTCCCTGGGACAAGCCATGTTCACCAAGTGCGTGATCGTGGTCGATGAAGACTGTGACGTGCAGGATCTAGGAGAAGTGACGTTGCGGGTGACCAACAACATCGACCCGGAGCGCGACATTCAATTCACGCTTGGACCGATCGACTCGCTCGATCACTCGTCGCGGCTGCCAAACTTTGGCAGCAAGATGGGAATTGACGCTACGCGCAAGTGGGCGGCCGAGGGGTTCACCCGCGAATGGCCGCCAATGATTGAGATGGATAAGGCTACCAAAGCCCGCGTCGATGCGATGTGGAAGAAGCTGGGGATCGACTAAAGGCTAGGCGGAGTGGAGCGCTGGCCCGGCCGTTCAGGGCTGATGCTGGTTGGCGCGAATGCAGGAGGTGTACGCCTGCAGGAATTGGTCGCGCATGCGGTTGTACTCTTCCACCGTCTCGAACTTGCCGCCCTTCGGGCTTTGATTGAACAGATAAATCGTGAGGGCCACGTGCGGGGCGTCATCAAAGAGCAGGTATAAGCCCAGCACTCCGCCCTCGAGCATGTTGCGGTCGACCCCTTGAATCTCCAGACCGTGCAGGGGCGACGGCAGCGACGTGCTGGGCGCATTGCCGACTGTCATCTGCTGCAGGTTGTCCAGCAGCGCCTGCTTGAGTTGAGGATAGTTGGAGGCCGGCAGGAGTTCGACTTTCACGTTGGCATAGAAATCTGTATTCGCGTAGGCGAACATCACTCGCTCGCCGCCCAGCAGATCGATGCGCCTGGGGCCATCCGCAGTGTCGACGCTGCGCCCAGTCACGCTGGGAGGAAGCGGGTCTACCTGCACCACCTTCATGCCGTCAGAGAATTTGCAGCTCGTGTAAGGGTCGAGAACTGAGGGACTCGAGACCGGCGAGGTCGCGCCCAGTTGAGCCGGGGAACGCGCAAGCTGCTGTGCCCGAACCGTCGAACTCGCGAGTAGAGTCACAAGGAGAAGTGCGCGACAGCCTGACATGGGCGATAGCATAGCTGGGCGACGGCAATTCCTATAGCGATTTCTGTTGTTCGGCTAGCCGTGAGTACCTGAGCGGAGTTGGCCTACCGGAGTGCAGGCCTGATTTCGTCCGGCGTTTTTGTAACCGCGAAACCCGGATGGCGGCCGCTCCGCCGATCAGCTGCCGGCGTCGTATACTTGCATCATGTCGATTGTGCGCAACATCACCGGCATCGCCAAGGGTATGAGCATTACCTTTCGCGAGATGCTGCAGCCCACCGAGGTCGAGAATTACCCCGACGGTCCCGGACCCACACGAGGAGCCGTGCTGCAGGAGCGCTTTCGAGGCGCCCATGTGCTGCAGCGCGATGAAAATGGCCTGGAGAAATGCGTCGCCTGCTTCCTCTGCGCGGCTGCCTGCCCCTCCAATTGCATTTACATCGAGGCGGACGAGAACACCGCCGAAAACCGCATCTCGAGCTCGGAACGCTACGCCAAGGTCTACAACATCGATTACAACCGCTGCATCTTTTGCGGCTACTGTGTCGAGGCCTGCCCCACCGATGCCATCACTCACGGGCACGGATTTGAACTCGCCTCACTGAACGCGACCAGCCTGATCATGCGCAAGGAAGACATGCTGGTGCCGAACGTCGGCATGGCCGGCGAACTGGGCGCCCATTCCGATTCGGTGAAGTAGGGAACGGCTCTCCCTTCCAGCCCTGAACGAGTGAGCTTCCGATCGATCGGGGAGCTTGGATAGGCTTACTGCAGCTCCAACTTTATAACCCAAATGTTATTGAATGCCGCGGATGCGAGCCCCGGAACTCCTAGCGCACCGCTTGGATGCTTGGTATGCTCGTTGGGTGACTTCGGAAAAACCATCCATTCTTCACATCAGTAGCCGCGACTCGATCCAGCAGTTGCGCGATCAGATTTTCCGGCTTCACGGGTTTGAGGTGTCCTCGACGATCTCCGCCCAGGAGGCGCTCGACCTTTTCCGGAGGCAGCAGTTCTCGCTGGTGCTGATCGATGTAGAAGGGGAAGGCCGCGTCAAGCAAGCGGAAGATCTGTGCGGACAAATACGGGGAAAAGATCCCGAGCAGAAGGTCGCCTTCCTCTGCAATTATCGAGTCGCCATCGACACCGATTGCCCCGACGAAGTTATTCGTGCGGAGTTCAATCCGGAAGCACTTGTTCGCGGCGTGCAGCAGATGATTCAGTAAACGCTCCACAAGTTTCCTCGCCAAACGCTCTCGGTTCCTCAGCACCTTCCCTTCCAAAAGCACTGCTGTTCTTCCGCGCGAGCCTGATGTTCCGCACGCCCTTGTGCGGGGCAAGCGAGGACGAGTTGATGGCGTGTCCTCGCTCGCGACTGCGGACGTTCTGTCCTGCCTTCCCCGATTACTCGGGGAGCTTGGACTCCCCGGTGATCGTCAGAGGCGCTTCCACTACGCTTGCGTCGGTCCTCGGCTGCCCGCCGCCCACGGCGATCGTATACGTCCCGGCAGGAACCATGCGATCGCCATTTTCGCCGACCATGCTCAGGTCACGGGGGTTGAGGGTGAAGCGCACATGCTGGCTGCCCCCAGCAGGCACATGAACTCGTGTGAACCCGCGCAACGCGACATTCGCCGCGCCCGGCACCTTAGGGAAGGTGAAATACAACTGCACCACTTCATCGCCGGAGCGATTGTTGGTGTTGCGTACATCGGCGTCGACCGTAAGCGGCTGCCCTGCCTCCAGAGTGGCGTTTGAGAGCTTCAGGTTTTCGTACTTGAATGTGGAGTAGCTCAACCCGTAGCCAAACGGATACAACGGCTTTTGATCCAAGTAGCGGTAGGTACGATTCTTCATCGAGTATTCGACGAAGGGCGGCAGCTGATCCACCCCGGTGTAGAACGTGACCGGCAGGCGTCCTGAAGGATTGTTGGCGCCCGCAAGCGTATCGGCAATGGCTGTGCCGCCTTCCTCGCCCGCATACCAGGCCTGCACAATCGCGTTGGCGTGCTCGCTGGCCCAGTTCACGCCCAGCGCACTGCCGCTGTAGAGCACAACCACGAGTGGCTTGCCGGTGGCCTTCACTGCCTCAAGCAGCGCCTCTTCCTGCTGCGGAAGATCGAGGCTGGTACGATCGCCGCCCTTGAACCCGGGCAGCTCCACCGGCATCTCTTCGCCTTCGAGTGAAGAGGTGATGCCGACGACCGCGACCACCACATCAGCGTTCTTCGCAGCGTCCACTGCCTCCTGCAGCGGGTTCTGCTTTTCGTCGGACCAGATGAGCCGGGCGACAGCGCTACCGCGGTTCTGGAAGTATTCCACTTTGATGGGGTAGGGATGACCCTTCTCCAACTCCACGCTTGCGGTCTTGGTGCTGGCGCCCTTCTTGTTCCAATCCTCTACCAGCAACTTGCCGTCGAACCACACCCGAAAGCCATCGTCTCCTTTGAAGCCGAGCTGATATTTACCTGATTCTTTGAGTGTAAGAAATCCGGTCCATCGCGCGGAGAACTCTTGAGCGCCGACCTCTGCCACCGGTGTATCTTCATCCGAGTCGTAGTTGATGCTGGGCTCCACGCGCGTCACCGCCGCTGTGCCCGCCAGTTCCATTCCCTTGAAGTACTCGGCCTTGAGCCCCGGCTTGCCCTCCGGCGTGGTCAGCAGATTCGCTGGAACTAGAATCGCCTCCCGCAAAAATGAGGTCCCCGGAGAAAAGGTCACCGTACCTGTTCCAAATTGCTCCCGCAGCCCATCGAGGGCGCTCACTGCGCGCGAAGGCGTTCCACTGTAATTGCCCGCCAGCACGCGCACCTGGTCCGCCAGCGGCCCCACGACCAGAATATTTTTATGCGTGCGCTTCAATGGGAGAATGCCATCGTTCTTCAGCAGCACCAGGGACTCGTTCGCCGCCCGTCGCGCCAGTTGCCGGTGTTCGTCGGTATCGTTCGCCGAGATAGGAATCTGCGCGTACTTCACGCTCGCCGGCGGGTCGAACATGCCCAGCGCAAAACGCGCGCGGAACAGGCGCTTCACCGAGGTATCCAGATCCTTCTCGGGCAGCAGACCCGACTTCACTGCGTCGATGTAGCGCTGCGGCTCCGGCATGAATGTGCAGTCCAGATCGACGCCGCGATTCATCGAAACGGCGGCTGCTTCCGCGACTGTCTTCACGAAATGATGACCATTGGCGATGTCGGCAATTGCGTCACAGTCCGAGACCACATAGCCGTGAAAACCCCATTTACCGCGAAGTTGATCCTCAAGCAGAAATTCGTTCGCGCAGCCTGGCTGGCCATTCACGCTGTTGTAGACGCACATGGCGGACCCGGCCTTGCCTTCCGTAATTGCGGCACGAAAAGCCGGCAGATACGTGTCTTCCTCATCGTGCTTTGAGATCTTGACGTCGAAGCCATGCCGCAGAGGCTCCGGGCCGCTGTGGACTGCGTAGTGCTTTGGTGTGGCAACGGCGAGCATGTACTTCGGGTCATCGCCCTGCAGGCCTTTGACGAATGCGACGCCCATTCGGCCTGTGAGATACGGATCTTCGCCGTAGGTCTCCTGCCCGCGACCCCAGCGAGGGTCGCGAAAAATATTCAAGTTCGGCGACCAGAAGGTGAGCCCTTGATAGATACCGAAATGGCCTTGCCTTACGGCGTCGTTGTGCTTGGCGCGGCCTTCGATCCCGATGACGGCAGCCATGTCGTGAACCAGTGGCGTGTCAAACGTGGCGGCGAGCCCGATGGGTTCGGGGAAGACCGTGGCGATGCCGTTGCGCGCTACGCCATGCAACGCCTCACTCCACCAGTCATATTCGGGAACCTGCAGCCGCGGAATGGCCGCAGCATGGTTCACCACCTGCGAAGCCTTCTCCTCAAGCGTCATGCGCCCCACGAGATCGTCCACTCTCTGGTCAATGGGAAGCTTCGGATTCAGATACGGAGCGGGTGACTGAGAATGCGCAAGGATGACGGATGCAATCAGAAATACGAAGGCTGCAGCGGTGGCACGTCTGGCGGGTCTGGTTACGGTGTTCATGAATCTCCTCAAAGCAAGCGGACCCATCATAGGGGATGAAATGGACAGTGGTCGAGTCGAATCTGGCAGGAATTTTCAGCGCCGGGCCCTTTACTAAACCGTTTTTCCACGAAACTGCTGTCTTGGTGAATACTGCCCGGACGCGGCCATGACGAGAGGGGCTCGCGACGCGACGAACCCACACGCCGACCCGGACGCCGAACCCCGTACCAATCAAGCACGAGGGCTGCTGGTCACGCGTTGCGGATCATTGACTCTTCACGGCCCTTCGTCACAAAGCCGGAGACTGTCAGGTTTCGGCATGCGTTGGGGGGTTAGACTCCCACATATCGATTGGCAAGGGAAGGCAGCATGAAGGTACAAGGAAGCAAATGGCTTTTCATCCTCATCGGTACGTTCGGTAGTTGTGCGGTAGCCCAGGACACGCCGATGTTCCGTGGCGACCTGATTCACTCAGGCATCTACGCCGCGGCCGGCGTTCCGACACTCCATGGCGTGAAATGGAAGTTTCACACCGGCGGCGAGGTCATCTCCTCCCCTGCGATCGTCAACAGCGTTGTCTATGTTGGCAGTGCGGATGGGAACCTGTATGCGCTTCACGAGCAGGACGGGTCTTTGCTCTGGAAGTTCGCCTCGCATGCCCGGATACCATCGTCGCCCGCGGTTGCGAACGGACTGGTCTACTTCGGCAGCTATGACGGAAACTTCTACGCAGTAGAAGCCAAGACCGGCAAGTTGAAATGGAAGTTCCACACCCAGGAGCGGCGCTATGCCGCCAAACATCTTCATGGCTCGCTCCCGGTGGATGAGACCATGCCCGATCCGTTCGACGTGTATCTGTCGTCGCCTGCGGTGTGGAACGATGCGGTGTACTTCGGAAGTGGCGATGGAAACGTGTACGCGCTCGATGCGGCGACCGGCGGGGTCAAGTGGAAGTTCCACACCGACGACGTGGTCCATGCGTCGCCTGCCATTGCCGATGGGCGGCTCTTCATCGGCAGTTGGGACAGCTACTTCTATGCGCTCGATGCTGCCAGCGGAAAGGAGCTGTGGCGATTCAAGACGGGAGAGGATCCTGACATTCACAACCAGGTCGGGATTCAATCTTCGGCCACGATAAGTCATGGCATCGTCTACTTCGGCTGCCGCGACTCCAAGTTCTATGCAGTGGACGCAGCCTCAGGACAACAACGCTGGTCGTTTCCGAACAATGGATCATGGGTGATCACGTCGCCCGCCGTTCAAGATGGAGTCGTGTACTTCGCCACGTCCGACACGGGCCTCTTCCATGCGCTCGACGCTCAGACCGGCGCACCGATGTACTCGCTGAAGTTTCCGTGGGTCATCTTCAGCTCGCCGGCGATCGCAGGCAAGACGCTGTACCTTGCATCGCAGGATGGCAAGCTGACCAGCATCGACCTGGTGGCCAGGAAGACAGGCTGGGTCTTCCAGACCGAAGCTTCGCGGCAGAATCTCAAGGGAGTATCGAAAGCAGATGGCGCGCCGGATTATGAGACGGTCTTCCGCTCCTCCTTCTACGACGATCTGCTGGTTGGGATTGACAGGCTGCATAGCGTGGGAACCATGCTCGCTTCGCCGGTCGTCTCTGGAAGTGTGGTGTATATCGGGAGCGCCGACGGAAATCTCTACGCGCTGCAGTAGTCGTTAGCTGCGCCAGCGCAAGGTGACCGGGCCGGCGATCGGATTGCGGAACGGTGTGCCCTTTGCCGCGGCCTCCAGCCTGGCCTGCTTTAAGGCGAAGTACCACTTCGCGGGGCGGTCCGCATCGTCGATCAGCATCAAGGTGGGGTTGTGCTTGAGCCCCTCCGCCTGCTGGATCATGGTGAGCTGATCTTGGCGTACAAAGCGGTCCCCGAAGTACCTCGCGATCGAGGTCACCAGCGGCACGTTGTAGAAAATATTCCAGGCGCCGTGAACGTCGATGCGGCACGCATTAGGAGCGGTGGGCGTGACCGTAGTCAGACTTGAAAACCACTTGTCTCCGCAACGAATGCTTTCATAGCGGCGATTGGGCAGCACGAAGTCGATCGTGGTGGTAATGGGCTCGCCGTAGACTCCCAGCAATTTGTATGGCGCGCTGTTTCCTGAAGGCGCATGCGCAGACATGCGGAAGCCCTGCTCGATGGGTTCGAAGTGCTTTACTTTTTCGTGGATGCTCTGGCGCGTTCGCCACCACCAGGACTGGTGCACGAAGGGCCCATGCGCGGGATCCATGAGGCCGATGATGCCGTGGTCCACGTTGCACGGCAGGTCCGCCGTGAGATGAGCACTGCGATAGCGGCTTCCGAACTTGGCCGTCTCCGGCACCGGCGGCAGCGCCTGGTCCGGCCGAACCCTTCCGCTTCCGGGCTGCGGCAGGTACACCCAGGCATACCCGTCCCGCTCTTCGCAGGGAAAGGCGGTTGCGTAGATACGCGTTGGGTCCAGCGTGTCGTGGCTGGTGAGTGAGGGAATTTCGAGGCACTGTCCGCTGACGGCTTCGAACGACCAGCCGTGGTATTTGCAGGTGAGGGCTTTCCCGTCAAACCAGCCGCAGGAGAGAGGAATGCCGCGATGCGGGCAGCTGTCGCGCATGGCAAAGAGCCTGCCGTCTTCGCGCCGGCCCAGTACAAGAGGCAGGCCGAGCAGCAGAGTGGTGACGAGAGTTTTGCCTTGCAGCCTTTCGCTGCGAAGCGCTGGATACCAATCGTCGAAGACGAGCGAAGTGGTCAGCCCCAGTACCTCGGGAGCAGGATTCAACGCGACGAATTGGGTTTCCGATTCCATGCAGCCGGGCTCGTCGAGCCTGGCCTCTACTATAGCGCCACGGCTGAGACGTGTTTGCAGACACTTTTGGCCGCCTCGGCATCAACGGAGCCTCCGCCGCCAGGAAAGATCGAACCACTATAATCGGCAAGGATCTCACTGCTTGGGTTTTCGGTGGGTTCGGGAGCCGCCATTCTGGTTGCAATGCATAAGTCGGGTACCAGGTTCATTCTCGCGCTGGTCGGATTGTGGGCTCTGCTGTACGGATCGTTTTCGCTCACTCGTCCGCCGCTGCTCGACGATGCCGACTCGGTGCATGCGGAGGTAGCTCGCGAGATATTGCAGCGCCACGACTGGACTACGCTGTACGCCAACGGCATTCGCTATCTTGAAAAAGCTCCGTTGCTGTACTGGAGCATGGCATCCAGCTTCAAGATCTTCGGCGTGGCCGATTGGTCGGCTCGCATCCCCCTCGCGCTGTATACGCTGGCCTTGATCCTCGTCACCTTCTCGCTGGGCCGCCGGCTCTTCGGTTCCGATGCCGCCGGCTTCTACTCCGCCCTGATCCTGCTGACCTCCTTCGGAGTTTTCATCTTCACTCGGTTTCTCATCCCCGACGTGATCGTGTGTTTGTGGATGACGGCCGCCATGCTGTTCTTCTGGCGATCGCTCGAGGAGGGAGAACACCCCTCTCGCACCAGCGCCGTATGCTTTGCCGCCGCGTGCGCTCTGAGCGTACTGACCAAGGGCCTCATCGGCGTGGTGTTTCCGCTCGGTGTAGTGCTGCTGTTTTTGTTCATCAACCGCAATCTGCGTCACCTGCTCCGGTGGCACCTGCCTCTGGGAACAGGAGTGTTCTTCCTCATCGCGGCTCCGTGGCACATCGCCGCCGCGATCGCGAATCCGACGCAGGGCCACCCCAGCGGTATCGTTCCTACGCAAGGAAATGTGCACGGCTGGCTGTGGTTCTACTTCGTGAACGAACATCTGCTGCGCTACCTGAACCTGCGACTTCCGCGCGACTACGACACGGTGCCGCTCTGGCTCTTCTGGGGACTGCTGCTTGTCTGGCTGATGCCGTGGTGCGTCTTCGCCGTGCAGGCGCTACGCGAGATCCCGGCTGCCAAGGCTCTGCGCCGAGAGCCCCTCGATGCAGGGGAACAGCGACTGCTCTTCCTGGCGCTCTGGGCGCTGGTGATTATGGTCTTCTTCAGCTTCTCGACACGGCAGGAGTACTATGCGCTGCCTGCACTGCCTGCCCTGGCGCTGCTGATCGGTGGCTGGATGGCTGGCGATGAGGTAGCCGCGCCCACACCGGCAGGGCGAGGCATTGCCATTGCCTTGTTCGTCTCCGGTCTGATCGGCGCATTCGTTGCCGCGTTCCTCGCCTTTGAGGGACAGCCGCCCTTGCCGGGCACCGATCTCTCTTCGCTGCTGCAGCACAATTCCGGCGATTACGCTCTTTCGCTCGGGCACTTTCTCGACTTGAATGCACGCGCGATGGGCGCTTTCCGGCTTCCGCTGCTCATCACCGCGGCAGCGCTGCTGGTGGGCACGTCGTTCAACCTGTTCTTCCGTATGCGGGTCAAGGTGCGCCTGGCGAACTGTTTCCTGGGCGGCATGATGGTCGCCTTTCTGGTCGCGACTCACCTCGCGCTCACCATCTTCTCGCCGGTGCTCTCTTCACAAATTTTGGCCGAAGCCATTCGTCCCGAACTGGAGCCCGAGGACATGGTTGTGATCAATGGCGAATACGAAGGCGCCTCGACGCTGGGGTTCTACCTGCAGCGGCAGATTCATCTGCTCAATGGCCGCAGCTCGAACCTGTGGTACGGGTCGTTCTTCAACGACGCTCCGCAGATCTTTGAGGACAACGCTTCGATCGTGAAGCTGTGGAACAGCCCGCAGCGCGTCTTCCTGTGGACGGAGCCCGACAAGGTGCCGAACCTCGTCGGAAAGAGCTACGTCGTGGGCCGCAGCGGCGGGAAGGAAATCCTCAGCAACGAGCCCAACCACGGCGGAGCGAACTTCTAGCGCGCGCGCTGTTACTGCGTTCGCTGAAATGGGCGAGATAGCAGGTCCGGTGAAAGACGCAATCTCAGGCGGCGAGCCGGTGCAACTTGCCATCCTTGAGCGCAAATTCTTCGCCTCGCCAAGCGACTGTATTGCCAGCGAAGCTCCAGATCCAAATCCCCAACGCTACCAGGTCCCGCGCCGGCAGCAACCAGAGGTCGCGCAAGACCTGCCGATCGCCCACAATCCCAACCCCCACGGCGAGCGCCAGGGCGACACGAGCAGCCAGCGTGACGCTGAGCAGCGCGATGCTGGCCAGGCTGGCTCCAGAGGCGATGAAGTTGAAGAAGGCCCATGGCAGACCATACGTGAAGGCCAGGCCTGCATAACCCAGCTTGCGCGAATCGCGCGTACTGCGGGCCCATCGCGTCTGGTGCGCGAGAAACTGCCTGAAGCTGTAGGCCGGAACGAAGGTGTCAACCACCTCCCCGCTCAGCGCGACTTCGAAGCCACTGCGGGCCACGCGCACTCCCAGTTCATAGTCGTCGGCCAGGTAATCCACGAGGGGTGCAAGGCCGCCGATGGCGTTCAGGGCTTCCAGCGAAATAGCGAGAGTCGAGCCCAGCGCGAAGTGGATGCCGTCTTCGAGATGCCTTGCAGTTAGAACTCCCGGAATGAAATCCGTCGAGATACCCAGGGCTTCCATTTTTGAGCCCAGGGTTCCGTGCGCCCGTCCGCGATAGGGAGCGGTCACCATACCGACGCGACGACCAGCATGGGCGGCGCTCGCAAACTGCGCCATGATGCTGGCGAGGTAGCTCGGCGACACGTGAATGTCGCTGTCATTAATGAGCAGGTATTCGAACCGCGCCTGTGGCAGCACCTGCACCAGGTTGCTGACCTTACCGTTCGCGCCGAGCGATTCCGGACACAGCACCAGGCGAATGGAGCGCTCGGGAAACTCCGCCTGCAGCCGTTGAATGGCCGTTACCGCCGGGTCTGCCGGGCTGCTCACCGCAAACAGAATCTCGTACTCCCCCGCATACTCCTGCCGGCAGTGACTCGCGAAACTGTCGTACATGGCGGGATCCAGGCCCTTGACGGGTTTCAGAATGCTCACCGGCGGATGAAAGTCCGCGACCGGCTGCCGGAGGTGGCGCGCGAAGGAGCGCGCACTCCACAGGGCCAGCAGGTAGTAGCCGAGCCCCGCGAGCGTCAAAACGGTGGTGATAGCGGCCACAACGGTCGAAATCATGTGTCTGGACAGCTCTTAGTGTAGCCCAGCAGCGTGACTCACTCGTAACGGAGCGCCTCGATGGGGTCGAGGTTGGCTGCCTTCCATGCCGGGTAGATTCCGAAGATCAACCCGATGGCACACGAGACCACGAAGGCAACGATCACCCACGTGGAGGACAGCGCCGCGTGCAGGAACGAGACCGCGAAATGCAGAATCAGGGTCATCAGTGCGCCCGCCACAATACCGATCACACCGCCGACAGCGCACAGGGTGATGGCTTCCAGGGTGAACTGCATCAGGATGTTGCTCTTGGTCGCGCCGATTGCCTTACGCACGCCGATCTCGCGGGTTCGTTCGGTGACCGAGACCAGCATAATGTTCATCACGCCTACGCCGCCCACCATCAGACCCACGGAAGAGACGGCCACCATGAACAGGAAGAGGCCGCCGGTGATCGAGTTCCATAGACGCGCCAGCGAGTCAGGGCCGAAGATCGCGAAGTTGTCGTCCTGGTCGACATGCACTTTGCGCCGTACGCGAAGCAGTTCGCGAATCTCTTCCTGGACCAGCACCTTGTTTTTGGCGTCGTCGTACTTGACCGTCACCCAGAAGTCCACAATCTCCGGATGAATCTTGTGAAATGTCTCAAGCGGGAAGTAGGCAGCGTTGTCCTCGGTGTTGCGACCACCGCCGAAGGGCTGTTTCCTCTTCTCGAGCGCGCCGATTACGGTGAACACATCGCCTTCGCACTCTACGTCCTTGCCGATCGCGGATTCGCCGGGAAACAGCTGGTCCACGGTATCGTGACCCAGGACCACCACATTCGCGCGCCGCGTCTCCTCATCCTCGGTCCACATGCGGCCTTCGCTTAGCTCGAGGTCCGCTGTTTCCTTCATGGCCGCGGTGCTGCCACCCAGAATGGTGTTCTCCACCTTCCGGCCGGCGTGTTTCATCGAGACATTGCCGACGTGTAACTGCCAATTGGCATAGCGAACCCACGGGTCGGCAGTGACCACGTGCGGTAGTTTCCGCATGGCCATGCCGTCTTCATACGTCAACTGTTTGCGATTGAACTCCTCGGTCGTAGGCCGATGCCCAAACGGCTCGAAGCGGAAGACCCAGATGTTATTCGTGCCCAGAGAACTGATGAATTGCCCGACGTTGCTGTTCAGTCCATTGATGGCCGACGAGATCAGGATCACGGTGGAGATCCCGATCGTGATACCGAGAATTGTCAGCCCCGAACGCAGTTTGTTGGTGCGCAGAGTTTCCAGGGCCATTCTCACGGCTTCTCTGGAATCGCGAAGATGCATGGCGAACTGCTCCGATCTCGGGGCTGGCTTGGCTGCCTCTACCCCTTCGTGCGACCGATCAATGCTGCAGTAGAGATCGGCATCGCCGACTCGACTGCTCTCCCGACCTACTCGTAACGCAGTGCTTCAATGGGATCCAGGTTGGCTGCTTTCCAAGCCGGATAGATGCCGAAGATGAGCCCGATTCCACACGAGACAAGGAAGGCTACTAACACCCAGGTGGATGAAAGCGCGGCATGCAGGAACGAGACTGCGTAATGCAGAATCACGGTCAGCAGTGCGCCCGCCACAATGCCGATGATGCCGCCAACGGCGCAAAGCGTAATCGCCTCGAGCGTAAATTGCATGAGGATGTTGGCTTTGGTTGCGCCGATGGCCTTCCGGACACCGATCTCGCGGGTTCGCTCCGTAACCGAGACGAGCATGATGTTCATCACGCCCACACCGCCGACCATCAAACCCACCGAAGATACGGCCACCATGAACAGGAACAATCCCCCGGTGATGGAGTTCCAAAGTCGGCCCAGCGAGTCAGGTCCGAAGATCGCAAAGTTGTCGTCCTGCTCCACTCGCACGCGGCGGCGAGCGCGCAGCAGTTCCCGAATTTCTTCTTCGACGATGGTTTTGTTCTTCGGATCGTCGTACTTCACCGTGGTCCAGTAGTCGAGCTGTTCGGGATGGATCTTGTGGAAGGTCTCCAGCGGGAAATACGCGGAGTTATCGTCGGTGTTGCGGCCGCCGCCAAACGGCTGCGGCTGCTTATCGAAAACGCCGATTACGGTGAACACATCGCCGTTGCACTCCACATCTTTGCCGAGCGGCGATTGGTTGGGAAAGAGATCTTCCGCAGCGTCGTGACCAAGCACCACCACGTTGGCCGCGCGGGTTTCTTCCTGGTCGGTCCACATGCGGCCTTCCAGCATCTCAATGTTCGCGACCTCTTTTACCGCCGCCGTATCGCCTTCGAGGATCGTGTTCTGCACCTTGTGGCTACCGGCTTTGAGCGAGACGTTGCCGATGCCGAGTTGCCAGTTCTGCAGACGCAGCGCCGAGTCGACCGCTACCACGTGAGGCAGCTTGGCAATGGCGATGCCGTCTTCATGGGTGAGCTGCTTGCGGTTCAGCTCCTCGGTCGTTGGCCGGTGACCGAATGGCTCGAAGCGAAAAATCCACAGACTGTTCGTTCCCAGCGATGCAATGAAGTGGGCCACGTTGCTGTTGAGGCCATTAATCGCGGAGGAGATCAAAATCACCGTGGATATGCCGATGGTGATGCCGAGAACGGTGAGTCCGGAGCGCAGTTTGTTGGTGCGCAGGGTTTCGAGTGCCATCCGTACCGCTTCTTTAGAGTCGCGAATGCGCATAGGCTACAGCTCCGATCTCAAGGCCACGATGGGATCCAGTTCGGCTGCTTTGCGCGCCGGGTAGACCCCGAAGAAGATACCAACACTGGTAGCAACAAACAGCCCCACCAGCACCGACCACATCTGCACTTCGGATGGGAACGAAACAATCAACGTGATGGCTTTGGCCACGCCGATACCGCCCATTACTCCAATGACGCCGCCAACCAGAGACATGGTGGCTGACTCGATCAGGAACTGCAGCAGAATATCTTGCCGGCGCGCGCCTAGCGCCTTACGAATGCCGATCTCCCGGGTTCGTTCGGTAACCGAGACCAGCATGATGTTCATGATGACGATGCCGCCTACGACCAGCGAAATCCCTGCGATCGCGACTACAACAGCGCCAAAGCTGTTCAGGATCTGGCTGAGCAGATTCTGGAATGTGGCGCTGGTGTCGACGGAAAACGAATCTGCATCGCCCGGCGAGAGATGCCGACGTGAGCGCATGATCGTCCTGAGTTCATCGGAGACTCGCTCGATGATCTCCCCACCGCCGCCCGCGTTCACATATACCACCATGCTCTTGTTCGAACCGTACGAGTGGATGAACGCGGTGAGCGGGACCGCCACCCAGTTGTCCTGACTATTGCCAAAGGTTTTGCCCTGGCGCTCGCCCACACCGATTACGGTGTAAGGCTCGCCGTCCACGCGGATTTCCTTACCGATCGGATCGCCGCTGCCCAGCAGGTTATCCACGATGTCGTAACCGACGATGGCGACATGCGCACTGTGGGTGTCTTCCATCTCGGTGAAGCCGCGCCCGTTCACGATGTCGAGGTTCGAGATCGGAGGCATGGTCCAGGTCCAGCCGCGAATGTCCGTGTCGGTGCTGGATTTGGTGCCGACTACGATCTTGCCCGTCGTGTTACGCAGCGCGCCGATCGACTGGCACGACTTGCAGCTATCGACGATCGCCTGGTAGTCGTCCAGGGTCACGTCTTTGCGCTTCTGAAAGGAAAGATATTCTTCAATAGTGATGAAGGTCTGCGGCATCTTGCTGACCGTCACCACGTCCGCCCCGTAACGATTGATCTTTGTGGTCACGAATTGCTTCGCGCCGTTCACCAGCGTGACCACCGTGATCACCGAAGCGACGCCGATCACCACGCCGAGCAGGGTAAGAATGGAACGAAGTTTATTCGTCCACAACGACTGCAGCGCGATCTTCATGGCTTCCAGCAAATTCATGGCGCAGTTTTCCTGGGAGGAGACACTCCGAGTGTACCAGCGGCTGCCCTCGGACGAGCGGACGCTTCCCCTGAACAGTATCTACGCCATGGAAGGCCCGAAAGTTCCAAATGGAGCGGATAGAAGGCCGTTCCGAGGCCTAAAGGAATCGGGCGGCCGCCGCGTGCCGCGTTAATCGAGCTTTTGTATCTGAACGCCTTCGGGGATCTTCAATTGGAACTGGTCCTCGGTCAGCGGCTGGTTCAACTGCAGTTTTTGAATCGTTAGCACGATCTGGTACTGCTCGAGCGGGCGCTTGATGGTCACCGATCCGGGATACATGGTGGTCCCGAACTTCTGATAGGGGCCATAGATGACCTGGGTCTGAATTTCACCCTGCTGGTCGTAGATGTCCTCTTCGTTGGGCGTGAGGTCTACCCGACTGATATGGATCACCCGGGCGGGCAGCAGCTGTCGGATTGTAGTTGAGCCGGCCTGATCCTCTTTGGCGTGAACGATGTACAGATCGTAGTCGGGCAGAGCGATCAGCTGCTTGCCGTTGGGGTCGCGTGCGGTCTTGGTCTCGGTGGTCAGAAACACCAGTTCGTTCGACTCGATCGGCCGTATCAGCAGCGAGTCGAAAAACACGCCGGGGCGCAGGTTTTCAAGCGTATTGGGAGACCTCTTCGACAGCGCGTTGCTGCCCTCGATGGCCCGGCTCTTGGGAGGAATCAGCAGCTTGAACTGCTTGCCGTCGCTGGCCATATCAAACGCCCGCGTATGCAGGACGGGCAGTAAGCCAAGCACCCGTAACTGTTCGGGCTTCTTCATGAGGATGTAGCCGGGGAACCAGGGCGATTGCTGCTCGTCTTCCTTGTTAGCGGAAGGGAACGAGGCCTGTAATTGGACCGTGGCCCGCAGGGATTGAAAGGACGCATACTGCGCATTCAGCCGGTCCACCAAGTCGACCGCGGTGGCGGTCTGGACGACTGGCGGCATCTTGAGGGTTTGCACTTTGCGGGTACGCACCAGCGGCAGGCACCCGGTCAAGCCCGGGAGCAGCATCAGCAGGGCCGCCTGGAAACAGAGCCATCGCGCGTGAGTCGCGTTGAATTTTGCCGCTACTTCTCCTGTTGCCTGGGCCGGATCCTTCATGGTTCCCGATTCTGTTTCACCGCTCGCCGGTAAGCTTGCACGTTGCGCGCATGCTCCTCCAGGCTCCTGGCAAAGCGCGAATGGCCCGACGGATCCGCCGTTGCAGCCACGAAATATAAGTAGTCGGTTTTCGCCGGAGTCATTGCCGCCTTGAGCGAGTCCAGCCCCGGGTTGCAGATCGGACCCGGCGGCAATCCCACATGCTTATACGTGTTGTACGGCGACGCGGCTGCAAGATCTGACTGAAAAATCGTGCCCCGGTATTTTCCGGCGATCAGGGCAGCATAAATCACTGAAGGATCGGTCATCAGGGCCATGCCTTTGGCCAGCCGGTTCTCAAAGACACTCGCAACCATGGGCCGTTCCTGAGCGATCGGCGTCTCGCGCTCGACCAGCGATGCCAGAGTGACCGTGTTGTGATCGTTTCCTTCGAGACCGATGCTCGCGGCCGCCACCCGGAAGCGCTTCACCATGGCTTGCAGCATTGCCTCGGGACGCGTGGAACGTTCGAAGTGATACGTATCCGGGAAGAGATAGCCTTCCAAACTTGAGGCCTTCGGATCCAAGTCCGCTATCAAGCTGAGCTGCGTGCGCTCCGCCGCCAGGAAGCTGCTCCTGTCCCCGAGCTGTGCCGCCTCGACACGAGTCGCTATATCGAAGATGTTGGAGCCTTCCGGGATGGTAAGGCTGCGGGTGTATACATCGCCGCGCTGAAGGCGGTTGTAGACCTCTGTGATGGTGGCTGGGTGGTCGAAACGGTACTCGCCGGCCTTGAGGCTTCCGCCTTTAACCATCCGTAGTGCGTCGAACGCGTACCGGCTCCAAATGAGCCGTTTGCTCGCCAACTGAGCCGCAATTTGGCGCGAAGAGGTGCCGGGCGCAATTTCGAGGAAGGTCTCGGTGCGAGGACCTGTAGGGGCCAGCAGCAGAAAAGCGCAGGCACCCACCCCTGCCAATAAGATCAAAAGAAGAACTCGGCGCACTCGGACCAGACCTTTGTGGTGTTTTGATTCCCAGCCTTCATTCTATGATGCTGTCTTTTTTGGGGTTTGGCGCTGTCGCGACCGGCGCCTCTGAAGTCAACCAGCTACCGCCCAGGCGAAAAGCCTCTAAGATGCCAGAGTGGAGCCGCCCTCGATCCCGCGAATCTTAGGTCTGGACGTCGGAGATCGCCGCGTCGGGGTCGCTGTGTCCGATGCTATGGGCCTGACCGCCCAGCCGGTCTTGACCCTGGTGCGCACCAACCGCAAGCAGGACCTGAAATCCCTCAAGCGCGTGCTGCGCAAACACGGCTGCACAGCCATCGTGGTTGGGAATCCCCTCTACATGTCGGGGGACCTCAGCCCGCAGGCCATCAAAGCCCAGGCATTCGCCAAGCTGCTGGCCGAAGAGACTCAGCTACCTGTGCACCTCTGGGACGAACGGCTCACCACCACCGAAGCCCACCGCCATCTGCATGCTGCCGGTCGCGCAGGCTCGGAGCACAAGCAGGTGGTCGATCAGGTCGCGGCCGTCCTGATTCTGCAGAGTTATCTCGACGCTCACGGCTCGCAGTTACGTGCCGAAGAGCAGTAGGCGCCTCATTGGGCCAAGGTCGGGACCAAGCATCCCAGGGGCGTGAGGCTGCCCGCACGCAGAGCCACCCGGGCGCGACTTCGGCGTCATGAGGGAATCAGTGGAAATGTAAGGGGGCCCGTTCCGCGGAAGGCGAAGCAGCCAAGCCCAGTTGCCAGACTGGGCTCGAAATCAGGCTTCTCCGGCGATGTCCGGGAACTTCAGCCCGGCCTTGGCCAGGGCATCCATCAGGGCATCGTCCGTTCCGGCTTCATTCGCGCCGGTGGCTTGGACGATTTCGTTCACCAGCAGGTACCGTGCTTTCTCGAGCATCTTCTGTTCGCGAAAGCCTAACGGCTTCTTCTGGCTCAGTACTAGTAGACTCTTCAAGACTTCGGCCACTTCCATCAACGAACCGGCCTTCATCTTTTCGCAGTGCTCGCGGTACCTTTCCTTCCAGTCGGCATTGCTGCTGCAATTGCCATCACTCAGAAAACAAAGGATCCGCTCCACTTCCGATTGGGTGACCACGCTGCGAAGTCCTACATGCGTAGCGTTCCCACAGGGCACCATCACCTTCAGCGCACTGGCTTTAATCGTGAGCAGATAGAAGCGTTCGACTTGAAAGCCGTTCGAACGGGTTGAGATTTGGTCCACGATGCCTATCCCGTGATTCGGATAGACGACTTTGTCACCGACCTGGAAATTTGGATTGCTTCTCATGGTTATGTAGTTGAAAAAAGCCGGATATATGGAAGATATAGACCAGGAGGCAAACCGAGTCTGAGCATATCGGGCGGATACGGCTCAGTCAAGAGCAGATCGCAAGCCCACGAGTTTGCATCCATCGTATAATCGTGCTTTGGCGGAAGACCGGCCTTAGCCGCATCACTCGGCTCATGCCTATGAGCCGCACTGGAATTGCATGCCCGAACACATCAAAAAGAAACTTTTGGAACAGATTCAGCAGCTCGAGCACGAGTTGACCCACGAACTCCCTGCCGAGATCAAGAAGGCAGCCTCACTGGGCGACCTGAGCGAGAACGCCGAGTACCACATGGCCAAGCAGCGCCAGGTGTTCGTAAACGCGCGTCTGGGCCAACTGAAGGCCCGCATGGGGGAACTTGCCCTGGTCAATCTGGCCAATATTCCCCGCGACCGCGCCGCATTCGGCTCTACCGTCCTGGTTTACGACAGCCTCAAAGACGAGAAGATTGAGTACAAGCTGGTCACCAGCGAAGAATCCGACGTGAACAAAGGCTTGATCTCCACTACCTCCCCGATCGGGCGCGGCCTGGTGGGCAAGCAGGTAGGCGATGTGGCCACCATTGTGACTCCCAACGGGAAGCGGGAACTGGAAGTGCTCAAGCTCACGACGATTCACGACGAGGCTGAGGCTTAGATCGAACGGCCCTCCCGGTTGAGGGTTGGAGAAGTCGCATGAGGCGGATTCCGATGAGCGGTCGAATCGACCCGGAGATACGATGACCTGGACTAGCGCCTTCGGTCGCGCGTGCGGCGTCCTCCTTCAGGCGATCGTCAACGGCCTGGCCCTCACCCGCATCTCGCCTAACGTTCTCACCTTCATCGGCCTGATCATCAACACCGGGGCGGCGCTCTTCTTCGGCTATGCCAATGCCCACAACTTCGTCCGCATGTTCCTGTTCGGCGGGCTGGTCATTATCGGCGCCGGCATCTTCGACATGGTGGATGGCAGGGTCGCTCGCCAGACCGACCAGGTGACCGTCTTCGGCGCCTTCTTCGATTCGGTGATCGACCGCTACTCCGACGTGGTTTTGTTCTTCGGCCTGCTGGTCTTCTATGCGCGCGGCAATCGCTTCTTCTACGTGGTGCTGGTGGCCTTTGTCATGGTCACTTCACTGATGGTCAGCTACACCCGTGCCCGCGCCGAGGCGCTCATCGGCTCCTGCAAAGTGGGCTTCATGGAGCGGCCCGAACGCATCGTGCTGATCATCATCGGCGCGCTCTTCAACCGCTGGGGCGCGATGGCGCCGGTCCTGTGGGTCTTGGCCGTGCTGTCGACCATTACGGTCATTCACCGCATCAGCTACACCTACCAGAAGACCAAAGGTCTGGCACCGGTTCGCGCAACCAAGCCGCAGCGGGAACAAACCATCGCCGCCAAAGCGGACCTGCAATCGGCTCCGACCGCGCCGCAAGCCTAATCGAAACTTCGCCCGGTCACCATAGGGTTTCAACGGTTTTCGCCCGCTGGATCCGCTCATCCGCAGTCACTAATACCATTCCCTCTACCACTGCCGTCGCGCCGATGATCCGGTCGATCGGGTCTGCGGGGTATGGCTCGGAAAACCCCGCAGCAGTGGTGGCCACCTGGGCTGTGAGTGGCCGGACAACAAAGCGCCTGTCTATCTCCGCAATGAATTCATGGATGCGCCCTTTAAACACGATTTTTCCGCGCGCGGCCAGGTAAGCGATCTCGAACAGAGACACACACGAAATCGCCAGACCGTCCGACTTGTGGGCTCTGCGAATGGCCTGGGTCGCTGTTTTCGAGAGCCTCCGCGGTTCTCCGCTCAGCCATAGCAGAACGTGCGTGTCCAAAAGGATCACTTCAGGACCTCCCATTCCTCTGACGGCACAATGGGGCCCACGATCTCGCCTGCGATCTTGAGCCTGGCGCTGGCGAAGCCGAAGATGTCTTCGGGTTCCGCATCGACCGGCACAACTTTCGCGACGGGCTTTCCCCGTTTCGTGATCAATACCGGCTCTCGCTTGCTGGCCACTTCGTCCATCACGGATAGGCATTGAGCTTTGAACGCACCGGCTGCCATCGTCCTCATGAGGTCTCCTGACTATGGTCATTGTACTATGGTCATTCTGCGCAAAAATGCACACGCGATAAGCTAGTCGTCGATGCCAATATCTCCCCTTCTTCTCGTTCACGGCGGTGCCTGGGCCATTCCCGAAGACATGCTGGAGGCCCACCGGCAAGGTGTTTCAAATGCCCTGCAGGCCGGATACGCACTGCTGGAAAAGGGCGCTCCGGCGGTCGACGCGGTTGAAGCGGCGGTCACCGTTCTTGAAAACGACGAGACCTTCGATGCGGGCCGCGGCAGCTTTCTCACCCGCGATGGACGCGTACAACTCGATGCACTGCTGATGGACGGAGGCACGCTGCGCGCGGGCGGTGTGGCCTGCGTGGAGCGGCTGCGCAACCCCATCCAGGCGGCCCGTCTGGTACTCGATGAGAGTCCTCACGTGTACTTTGTCGGGGCGGGCGCGGAGGAATTTGCACGCGAACACGGCATGCCGTTGATCGACAACTCCGAACTGGTGCTCGATCGGGAGAAGGTTCGGCTCGAGAAGGCGCAGGAACTCGCGCGCGCGGGTCTTCCAGATCTCACGTTTTCCGGCGACGACAAATCAGCCGAGACCGCGATCCTCACCGCGCTCGATTCGCACGACACCGTCGGGGCAGTCGCTCTGGACGCGCAAGGCAATCTGGCAGCAGGCACCTCCACTGGCGGAACGTTGAACAAGGCGCCGGGGCGGGTGGGCGATTCTTCGCTCATCGGCTGTGGATGTTATGCGGACAACGCGAGCGCAGCGGTTTCGCTCACCGGATGGGGTGAGCCGATCATGAAACTGGTGCTGGGCAAGTGGGCCGTGGATCGCGTGCAACAGGGACTCGCTCCGGAACAGACGGCACAAGACGCCATCGCGTATCTCCTGCGGCGGCTGGGCGGGCACGGAGGCATCATCCTACTCGGCCCCGATGGACGCTATGGAGTCGCCCACAGCACGCCGAGAATGGCGTGGGGAGTGGCAAGCAGCAAGGGCATCAGCGTCGCCATTGAAGTCTGAGATCAGGGTTAGCGGAAAACAGCCGGCTTGTTGTTATGGCGAGACGTGGTTTGACCAGCAGACCGAAGACGCCGAATACCCGCCAACTTGCTGACTCGCTGACCGCTTTTTGGCTAACTTGCTAACTCGCTGACCGCTCCTTAGCTGACCGCTCCTCAGCTGACCGCTCCTTAGCTGACCGCTCCTTAGCTGACCGCTCTTTAGCTGACGGCTCTTTTAGCTGACCGCTCCTTAGCTGACCGCTAGAATTGACCCATGCTGGTACTCGCTTCCGCTTCGCCCCGCCGCAAGGAATTGCTCGCCCAGGCCGGCTTTTCTTTCCGGGTCTTTCCATCTTCGGTGCCAGAGGTGGTGCAGCCGGGCGAAGATCCTATCTCGTTCGCGACCCGGCTCTCGCTTGAAAAGGCACTGGCCGTATTCGGAGAACACAAAGACACGCTCGACTCGACCGACGACCCGCTGCTCGTTCTGGGTGCCGATACCGTGGTAGTAAGCGAGACGGAGATCCTCGGCAAGCCGCGGGATCCTGACGATGCGGCCCGCATGTTGCGCATGCTCTCCGGCCGTACTCATCAAGTGATTACCGGTGTCAGCGTGATCTCCCGGAGTGCCCAGGAGACGGCGGCAGAGTTGACCTATGTGTCGATGCTGGCGCTGAGCGAGGAGGACATTGCGGCTTATATCGCGTCCGGAGAGCCGATGGACAAGGCTGGGGCTTACGGGATCCAGGGCTATGCTGCGCGGTGGATTCCGCGCATCCACGGTTGCTACTTCAATGTCGTGGGATTGCCGCTGGCACTTGCCGCAAGCCTGATCGACGGCATGAAGTTGAGACTAGAAGGCGCTACAACAGCCGGAGCTCATTCTCGGCAAATGTGATTTTTCGCGGAGTGGCATTCGGCGAAATGCCTGAGACATTTGGGGCTGGCCTAAGACTTTTTGGCACCCAGAGGAGCGTGACCCGTCACCGGCTCTTCGGCCACCTCATCCCCAGGCGCGGTGGGCTGATTGCGCGGTGACCTGAGAACGAGGCCAAAGATGGTCAGCAGTGAGACGGCCAGCAACCCGAATTCAATAATCTTCAACATACGACCTCAGCCCGGGGCTATGTTTCCAGTTGCGTATTTGTAACCATGGCCGCTAACAATGCCGTACGCGGCACGAGATGCTTGAGCCATACGGATTCGTGATCAGCATGAGCTCCTTCGCCAACTGCGCCCATGCCGTCGAGCGTTGCTACGCCAAGCGCCGAGGTAAAGTTCCCATCCGACCCTCCGCCGGTCGACGCTTCTTCGAGGTGGAAACCCAACCCTTCAGCCAGAGTTGCTGCCTTCGCGAAGAGGGTGGCTGTTCCCTCAGTGCGTTCCATTGGAGGTCGATTCAAGCCGCCTTCCACATTCAGCCTGCACTCTTTATCTTCGACGCGCAGCGATCGAAAAAGCTTCTCAATCTTTGCCGCATCCTCCTTCCGAGCGATGCGAACATCCACCTCGGCCCACGCTTCGGCGGGCACCACGTTGGATCGCGTCCCTCCGCCTAAGACGCCGACATTCACTGTGATGCCTCGACCCAAGTCGGTGAAGCGGCCGATCCGTTCAATCTGCCTCGCCAATTCGGCGATGGCGCTGTGCCCTTTCTCGAAGTCGAGCCCGCTGTGCGCAGCCACGCCCTGCACCCGGATCGTGTATTGCCCCACCCCTTTGCGCGCCGTCTTGTAAGCGCCTTGTTCGCCCTGCGCGGGTTCCAGCACCAGGACTGCTTCGCACTCGGCGGCCAGCTCTTCCGTCAGCGCTCGCGAACAGGGACTGCCGATCTCTTCATCACTGTTCAGCAAGAGAATCACGGGCCGCTGAAGCAGGCTGCGTTCGCGCAAAACGTCAATTGCGATCAGCGCCATGGCCACGCCCGCTTTCATGTCCAACACACCGGGACCCCAAAGACGGCCGCGGATCATGCGGAACGGCATACGAGATAGTGTGTTGAGCGGCCAAACCGTATCAAGGTGACCCAGCAGCATCAGTGGTTTACCTTGCGCAGGCCCGAAGCGGACTTCCAGCAGATCGCCGAACTGTTTTTGGGGATGGCGGCGAATCTGCCCGCCTAACTGCGCACACTTCGCCTCGACCAGCGAGACACATGCGTCCACCGCGGCCTTGTTCTCACTCGGAGACTCGATCTCGACCAGTTCACGGATGGTGGAGATCAGGTTCTTTTCTCGCGCCTTCACGTTCCGTAATAACGGCCTGATTCCATCGTCGACCCTTCGTATTCTCTTCGTCCGCACGCAGCCCTTTCCTGTTAACTCAGTAGTTTCCCGCGATCATAGTGTGTCTTTTTCGCCACAATAAACTTTCGACCGTTCTGGATAGTCTAAAGCTGCAGGAGTGTTTGAGGAGCCGCAACAGATTGACTGAGCCTACTCATTTGGAGCAGACGATTGCATCGGTGATTGAGTTCGCCGGGATCGGACTGCACAGCGGCGCACCAGTGCACATGCGATTGCTTCCCGCGACTGCTGGCTCAGGCATTGTGTTCCGCCGTACCGACCTCGACAACTTCGAAATCAGCGCGATTGGCCGTAACGTAGCCAAGGTGAGTTACGCGACTAGCTTGATGAAGCAGGGCGTGCTCATCTCGACCACCGAACATCTGCTTTCCGCCCTCATCGGCATGGGCATCGACAACGTCATCGTAGAGCTCGACAACCTGGAACTGCCCATTCTCGATGGAAGCGCGCTGCCCTATGTGGAGGCCTTTGCCGCAGTGGGAATCAAGCAGCAGCGGCGCCGGCGCGAGTATCTGCGGGTAGTCAAATCGGTCGAGGTGCGTGAGAACAACAAATTTATCGGCGTGTATCCGGGTGAAGGCTACAGCATCTCCTACGACATCGATTTCCCCTCGCCCATAGGTCAGGAGGGCTTCGAACTCGACCTGTCTCGCGGCGCCTACGGCTCCCAGATCGCGCCGGCGCGGACCTTCGGTTTCAAAGAAGATGAGCAGAAGCTTCGAGACATGGGGCTGATCCGCGGAGTCTCTCCTGCGAGCGCCATCATCGTAACCAAACAGGGCGTAGAGAACGGGCCCCTCCGGTTCCACGACGAGTTTGTGCGGCATAAGGTCCTGGACTTGATCGGCGACCTGGCCCTGGTAGGAAGGCATATTTTGGGACGCGTCGTCGCCGAGCGCGCGGGACACGCTATGCATACGGCACTGGTTTCGAGACTGCTGCGCGACCGATCGGCCTGGGAACTGGCGACCTTTGCCCCGGAAAAACGGCAGAAGTCCTATGCGGCATCTGCTTCTCTCGTAACCGCCTGAGAGTCGCGGTTCCGAATCTCCGCTGATGAATCGCACGGCTAGTCCCGCTGATGAGCCGCCGTTGTCCTGAGAACGCCGGGCACCCCGTCTCATCAAGCAATTCACTCACCTCGCAGGCCATCCAGTTCTCCAGAGAATGCCGCCATGGATCGCATTCAGGCCTCTCGTGCTTTTTACGCGGACATGATCACCGCCAACGCGGGCATTCCTCGCACCGAGAGCAGGCTCTGCGCGGCGTTCGCCTCTATCCCTCGTGAGCGCTTCTTAGGACCGGGGCCGTGGAAATGCTCCACACCGCAGGGCTATGTCGAGACGCCTTCAGATGATCCCGCGCTGCTTTACCAGGACATCACCGTCGCGATCTCTGTCGACCCGCCCATCAACAACGGTCAGCCGTCGCTGCATGCGCTTTGTCTCGGCGCCTTGAACGTCCAGGCCACCGATGTCGCGATTCATATTGGAGCCGGCACCGGATACTACACGGCGATTCTGGCGCGACTCGCGGGTTCTGTGCGCGCGTTCGAAATCGATCCGGCCCTAGCTGCCAAGGCTGCGCGAAATCTGGCCGATCAGAGCAATGTCACGGTCGAAGCGCGATCCGGAACGCACTGCCCCTTGCCTGCGTGCGACTGCATCTACGTGAGCGCCGGACTGACCGATCCGCCCGATGCGTGGCTCGATGCACTGCGTCGCGGCGGCAGATTGCTGTTTCCCATGACCCCGGACCAGGGATTTGGGGCCATGTTGCTGGTGACGCGTGAGAGAGGAGAGGTCTTCTCCGCAAAGTTCCTGGTGCAGGCTAAATTCATTGACTGCGCAGGCGCGCGGGAGGAGTCCACCGCGAAGGAGCTATCGCGTGCGTTTGACGAGCGGTCGATGCGCGAGGTTCGATCGCTCCACCGTCACACCGGGCCCGACCGCACAAGCTGGTGCGTTGGGAAAGGCTGGTGGCTTTCCACCACGCCGGTGGAAGGGTAAAGGGCTCCGAGGGCTGCATCCGGCCGAGAATCAAGCAAACAGCAGGCACTGCGGGTGCGACAGCGGGAAGGTCAATCCTTCTTTGGCCAGGCGGCCGGTCTTCGGGTCACGCCGGAAGACTGCAACCGTATCGTCGCCCTGGTTCGCCGAAAGCAGCCAGCCATCGGTTGGATCGAGCGCGATGTGCCGCGGAGTCTTGCCGCCGCAGGAGGTGCGCTCCATCAGCTCCACTTTGCCGGTTGCCGGGCTTACCTTGAGCGAGGCCAGGAAGTCGTGTCCGCGATTGGCCGCGTAGGCGAAGTCGCCTGCGCGATTGAAGACGATCTCGCAACCGGTACTCGTTCCCTGTGCCTCTCCCTCGGGTAGCAACGAGAGAGTCTGAATCGGATGCAGCGTTCCCTTCGCCGCATCCCAATCGAGGACGATCACGCTCGAACTCAGTTCCGTGATGCAGTAGGCGCGCTTGCCGCTGGGATGGAAGCGCAGGGCACGCGGCCCGGAGCCGGGCGTACTCTTCCACTGCGGCGGATCGTTCGGCGTGAGCTTGGCCGTCTTCGCGTCGAGGCGATAGATGTGGATGCAGTCGAGCCCAAGGTCATTGACGAGCAGAAATCGGTTGTCGGGAGAAACCGTGACGCGATGCGCGTGAGCTTGTTCCTGCCGGTCGGGATTGAGGCCGTGGCCGGTGTAGTGGAACTCCGATACCGCTTCGCTGAGCTGCCCGTCAGGAGAGATGAGGAAAGACGCCGCGCTGCCGCCGTTGTAATTCGCAGCGAAGAGGCACCGGCCAGTGTTGTCGACCGTCACGTGGCAGGTCCCCGCTCCCTTGGCGGAGACCTCATTGAGCGGACTGAGTTCGGCGACTTCGCGATGACTGCGATATCCGCTCACTGAGCCAGACTTGGTCCCGTGAAACTCGTCAGTCTCGTGAGCAGCGAAGAGGAAGCGCTTCTCCGGGCTTAACGCGAGAAAGGTCGGATTGCCAGCCTCGGCGGCCAGGTGCAGATGGTTGATCTTACCCGTGGCCGAATCAAATTCGCAGGCGTAGATGCCCTTGCTGGTACTGGGGGCGACGGTTTGAGTCCCGATGTAGAGCACGTGATTCCTACTGATAGGAGCAGCCTGAAGCCAGCGGGGTTGTAAAGCGAGCGGAGCAAGAGCCGCGCTGCGGAGAAATCTGCGCCGTGTGCATTCCGTCATGACGTGAACCATCATACCTGCGTTGACGGTGTGCGGTTTCGCTCGTGTCGCAGCACTCTCACCCAGGCGCGTCACCGACCCGCGCGCGTACCCTCATCTACACTGCTCAAAGGGTCGCGCTTCGTTCAGCAGCAAAGGCCCGTTCTCGAACCATGGCACACATCAACAGCTTCGTTCGGATTCCACTCATGGTGCTGCGGCACCGCCTCCGCGCGTTGCCGCGGGTGGGCGTACTCGACGAAGACAGCGTGCGTATGCGGGTTTGGCCCAACGACATCGACTTCAACTTCCATCTGAACAACTCACGTTTCCTGAGCTGCATGGACTACGGCCGCATGCACTGGGTCGCAGCGACCGGCATGATGGACCTGGTGGTACGCGAACGCTGGACGCCGCTGGTGGGTTCGGTGGACGTGATCTTTCGCCGGTCTCTGCCGCTGTTTGCGCGCTTCACGCTGACAACCCGGGCGCTTTGCTGGGATGAGAAGTGGATCTACATGGAGCAGACCTTTCAATCGTCAGAGGGTTTGGCAGCGGTGGCCTGGGTCAAAGCTCTTTTCCGGGATCGCAAGGGGAACATCCCTCCGCAGTCGATCGTGGACCAGGTGCAGGCTGGAGTGAGTTCGCCACCCGTGCCGGAGTCAGTTGCGATCTGGAACGCGCTTACGCGGGAGAAGTTGCAGGCGCGCAACTAAGCTTGGCCCATCCCTTGGGATGGCGCTGAACCAGCTTGCTACACCCCGCCGCTGCAGGCCAGTTCGCCTATGCCCAGATATCTTCCTTGGGAATCTCGGCAGCCGCGATCTCGGCTTCGCGCAAGTCATGCAGCCGAGCGCCAATCGCATACTTCAGCGCATCGATGCCTTGCCCGGTTACCGCAGAGATGAGATACAGCGGCAGCTTGCGGCGCTTGGCCATGGCTTGCAGCTTCTTGAGCTTGTCGGGGTTGGCCACGTCCGCTTTGGAAGCGACCAGAAGTGTCGGCTTCTCGGCCAAGCCATGGCCAAAGCTCTTCAGTTCTTCTTGAATGACCTTGTAATCGTCCAGAGGGTTATCGCGTCCGCTGCTGTCCGAAACATCGACCAGGTGCACCAGGATGCGTGTGCGCTCGATGTGCCGGAGAAACTGCAGGCCTAGTCCGGCACCAAGATGCGCGCCTGCGATCAGCCCCGGCATGTCGGCGACGACAAAGCTCTCCTCGTTCGGAGGCTCGCCGACGGAGACGACGCCAAGGTTCGGCTCCAGCGTGGTGAACGGGTAATCGGCGATCTTCGGCCGAGCCGCCGATATACGCGAAATCAGTGTGGATTTGCCCACGTTCGGAAAGCCCACGAGTCCGACATCGGCGATCAGCTTCAGTTCCAGGCGATACGCGCGCTCTTCGCCGCCTCGACCCGGTTCGTGCTCGCGCGGAGCCTGGTGAGTTGCTGTGGCAAAGTGCTGATTGCCCCGCCCGCCTCGTCCTCCCTTGGCGATGACCACTCGTTCGTCTGGACGGCGAAAGTCGTGAACCAGTTCGCCAGTCTCCTCGTCATACAGGGCGGTGCCAACCGGCACCTTGAGCACAACGCTCTCGCCGTCACGGCCAGTGCAATTGGATCCCTCACCGTGACGCCCGCGTTCGGCCTTGTGTTCGGGGTTGAATCGGAAATGGACCAGCGTGTTATGGCGTTCGCTGGACTCCATGATGACGTCGCCGCCCTGGCCGCCATCGCCGCCGGAGGGACCGCCCCGGGGAACAAATTTTTCGCGGCGAAAGGCCATGCAGCCGTTCCCGCCGTCACCGGCTTTCACTCGAATTCGCGCTTCATCGATAAACATTGCTACCTACCAGTGTATCCAATGGGGTATTCTCTAGGCACTTCCCAGTGTTGGTTACGTTGGTTGGTGACGTTTGTGCCCCTCTTTGCAGAGCAAACGCATGCGGAACTCCGCTTGCGTGTTCGCCGAGTCTCCTGTGACCGGGGCTTCATGAGCAAACGTCGCGGCAACCGAATGGCTGCTGGGCTGGTCGGCGTTATTCCCCATAACGCGCGGCGGCATACTTGAAAGATTGAAGCATTGGATCCAGGGAGGTCTGGAGTGAACCCCAGATGTCCTCCCTTTCGCGCTTAACCCGCTTCTCACTGAGACTCTTCGCCCTCCTGTTTTCGCTCGCGATACTGTGTACCACTGGCATTGGCTGGGCACAATCCACAACTGCTGGAGCCATCGGCGGCGCAGTGGAAGACGCGCAGCGCCGCGTGATTCCAGGCGTACGGATTGTCGCAACAGCAGCCGCCACCTCCCTCGCTCGTGAGACGCTCACCGATGCGACCGGCACCTTCCGACTGCCTGAACTCGCCCCCGGAGTCTACTCGCTCGAAGCAAGCGGGGCCGGGTTCGCGCCGTGGCGAGCGTCGTCAGTGTTGGTTGAGATCGGCCGGTTGACCGAGGTCACGGCCAGGCTCGCTGTAGGTGGCCCACAGCAAACTGTCGAGGTGAATGGCGATGCACCGCGCCTGGATCGAACGACCGCGGCGATCGCGACCAATCTCGACCTCGCTACGCTGGACGGACTGCCGAGCAATGGTCGCCGCTGGTCCAACTTCGCCCTGCAAACCGAGGGAACGAATCCGGACCAGAACGGGTACGGGCTGGTGAGCTTCCGCGGCATCAGCGTGCTGCTCAACAACAACACGGTGGACGGCGCGGACAACAACCAGGCCTTCTTCTCTGAAGAACGCGGACGTACACGCATCGGGTATTCGACAACGCAGGCGGCGGTGCAGGAATTTCAAGTGAACGCCTCGAACTACTCAGCGGAGTATGGCCGAGCGGCTGGAGGGGTGGTCAACACCGTCACGCGCTCGGGCGGAAATGTGCTGCACGGGCAAGCCTTCTTCTACGATCGAGATAACGTGCTGGGTGCGACGAACAAGTTCACCACGCTGACCCAGCGCCAGCCCGACGGCAGCTTCCGCACCTCGGTCTTTCGCCCGAAAGACTGGCGTGCCCAGTGGGGCTTGGCCGTGGGTGGACCGGTGCGAAAAGACAAGGTCTTCTGGTTTTTCGCCTACGACCAGTACCGCCGCAATTTTCCCGGAGTGGCGCGCGCCGGCAACGCTACACGCCTATTCGCAAGCCCGTCGGACACGGCGCTGCAGACGCTCGCCGACCGCACTGGCCTGAGTACAACGAATGCACTTTCCAATTACGAAGCCGTATTAAATGGCCTCGACAGCCTGCTCGGAGGAGTGCCCCGCACCGGAAACCAGGTGATTCTATTTCCCAAGCTGGATTACCAGCTCAACGATCGCAATCACCTCATCCTGCAATATAACCGCCTGCGGTGGAACTCTCCCGGCGGCATACAGACGGGCGCCTCGGACACCTACGGCGTCAACAGCTTCGGCAATGATTTCGTGAAGGAAGACTGGGGCATTGCCCGGTGGAACTTTTTCGTAACCGCCAACCTGCTGAATGAGGCTCGCTACCAGTACGGCCGCGACTTCGAGGTGGAATTCAGCCAGCCTCCGAGCGTGTTCGAGCAGACCTTCGCGCATAATGTGTATCAACGGCCGCCACAAATCTCTGTAGCCAGCGGAAGCAGCGGTTTTGTCTTCGGAAAGCCGGCATTCCTCGACCGCGCGGCCTATCCGGACGAACGCCGGCAGCAATTGGTCGACACCTTCACCTGGATCCATGGCACTCACGCATGGAAGGCGGGCGTCGATATGAACCACGTTCTGGACTATAGCAACAATCTTTACAACGGCACCGGGAGCTACACCTATAGCAATGTACTGAACTTCGCCTCGGATCTCATCGCGCCCAATCGCTGTGATTCTGGCGGTTCCGGCGTCGGTGCACTGCCCTGCTATTCGCACTTTTCCCAAGCGCTGGGTACATCCGTCTTCCAGTTCTCGACCGTAGACTACGCCTTGTTTGTCGCCGACGAATGGAGATTCCGGCATGGGCTCACTCTCTCCTTCGGCCTGCGGTATGAATACGAGCAGCTACCGGATACGAATCCCACCCTGGTCAATCCTGACATTCCGCAGACCGCACATCTGCCCCACGACAAGAACAACTTCGGTCCAAGATTAGGCGCGGCATGGGATCTCTTCGGATCGGGGAAGACGGTGCTTCGAGCGGGATACGGCGCATATTACGGGCGCATCATCAACTCCACCGCCTTTGCAGCGCTGACGGGAACCGGTGTTGCCGGCGCACAGCGGAGCTACTACTTCCGCCCTGTCGATGGAAGCGCGCCCACCTTTCCGCAGATCTTCCAGTCGCAGCTTTCAAATTTCGTAACACCGAGCGCTACGTATTTCGATCCACATTTTCAAAATCCCCAGATACACGAACTAGAAGTTTCACTGGAGCAGGAATTGGGGCGCCACACCGAGTTGTCGATCGCATTTCTGGCAAGCCTGGCGCGGGAGCTGCCCAACTTCATGGACGCGAACATTGATCTGGCCTCGGCGAGCACCATTCAGTACGCGATCAGCGACTCCAGCGGCAAAGGGCCAATCAAAAACACTTTTAGCTCCCCCTTCTACACGCGCCGCCTGAAGACGAACTACGCACAGATCACGGATGTGTTCAGCGAGACGAACTCCAAGTACCAGGCTGGGCTGGTGAAGATCAGCCATCGCATGCAGCGGATCTTTGATCTGCACGCTTCGTACACGTATGCTCACGCGGCGGACTTCAATCAAAACGAGACCACCTTCAGCGACAACAATGACCTGCTCGATCCGACAGACTTTCGTCTGGAGTACGGCAATTCAGACTTCGACGTCCGCCACCGTTTCACCGGCAGCGCGCAAGTCCACTCGCCCTGGAAGGTACGGGGATTTCTCGGCTATCTGGCGAACGGGTATGGGCTGGCCCCGGTGGCAGAGGTTCGCAGCGGACTGCCGTACAGCATGCACACAGCCGGCGCGGTGCCATCGATCAAGTTTCTGAACACGGCGGGCAGAGTGCAGACGCTGAGCGGCATCGCCGCCAACATCAATGGTTCGGGAGGAGACACGCGCCTCCCGCAGATCGGCCGCAACACTTTCCGCTACGCACCGGTTTCGAGCATCGAGTTGCGTTTTTCAAAAGAAACCGCCATCAGCGAACGATGCAAGCTGGAGGTGATGGGCGAGGGATTCAATCTGCTCAACCATCAAAACGTAACTCGAACGGATACGGTCGGATACACGATCTCCGGCGCCTCCTCGGCGACCACCCTGCCGCACCTGACCTACCAGCCGAGCTTTGGAACCGTGACCAACGCGAACAGCAGCACTCTGTACCGAGAGCGACAGATCCAACTGGCATTCCGGCTCGTGTTCTGAGACACGCCACGCCTATATACGCCCGTGACCCTGGAGCAACCGCCAAGGCCCCCGGGGGCCTCCACAGCAGGCTGTTGCGCATGCTCGCCTGGATGACGGTTTAGCCCGTGCGCTGCCCCCTTCCCAGTCCTCAGCTAAAATCAGAGCTCTGGGAGTAACCGGCTGTGGGCTTTACGGAACAATACGATGTAGTGATTGTGGGCGCAGGGCACGCCGGGTGCGAGGCGTCCGTTGCGGCTGCCCGCATGGGTCTGCGCACGGCGCTCTTCACCCTCAATCTCGACTTAATCGCCCAGATGTCGTGCAACCCGGCAGTGGGGGGCATTGCCAAGGGGCACCTGGTGCGCGAAGTGGATGCGCTCGGCGGCATCATGGGTGAGGTCGCAGATGCAGTCGGCATCCAGTTTCGCCTGCTGAATACCTCACGCGGCCCGGCCGTATGGTCTCCGCGCGCGCAGTGCGACAAGCAGCAGTACCGCGTGAAGATGCGGCAGGTATTGGAGTCGCAGCCGAACCTCTACATCAAGCAGGCAGAAGTAGTGGATTTGGTGATCGACGATGCTCCGGATGGAGCTCGCCCACGTGTGCGTGGCTTGCGTTTGCGCGACGGCCGCACAATCACCGCGGGCGCTGTGGTCATTACCACCGGCACCTTCCTCAACGGCCTGATTCACTGCGGAGAGGTGCAGTACTCCGCCGGCCGCAGCGGTGAGCCGCCGAGCGTCCTGCTGGGAGAAGCTTTGAAGCGGCTGGGCTTGCGCGGATGTCGCCTGAAGACGGGAACTCCTCCGCGCCTGGACGGGCGCACCATCGACTGGTCGCGATTTGAAGAACAGCCGGGCGATGCGGAGCCTACTCCGTTCAGCTTCCGCACGCGCGAGATCAAGCAGCGCCAGATTTCCTGCCACGTGGCGTACACCACGCCGGAGACGCTGCGCATTATTCGTGAGAACGTTTCGCGTTCTCCCATGTACACGGGGCAGATCCAAGCCATCGGGCCACGCTACTGTCCTTCGATCGAAGACAAGGTAGTGAAGTTCCCGGACAAGGAACAGCACCAGTTTTTTCTCGAACCCGAGGGGCTCGACACGCATGAGGTTTACGTGAACGGCATGTCGACTTCGCTGCCCATGGAGGTGCAGTGGGAGATCGTGCGCTCCATTTCCGGCCTCGAAAACGCGGAGATGCTGCGCCCCGGATATGCCATTGAATACGACGCCATCGATCCGACGGAACTGGACCGCAGCTTGAACGTGAAGCAGTTCGAGGGCCTGTATCTCGCCGGGCAGATCAACGGAACTTCGGGATACGAAGAAGCCGCGTGCCAGGGCCTCATGGCAGGCATCAATGCCGCACTGAGGCTGAAGGGCGAGGCGCCGTTCACGCTCGATCGTACTGAGGCATACACGGGCATTCTGATCGACGACCTGATCAGCAAGGGCACGAATGAACCCTACCGGATGTTCACCAGCCGGGCGGAGTTCCGGCTGCACCTGCGGATCGACAATGCCGATCGACGGCTAACTCCGCACGGACGGCGGCTGGGGCTGATCTCCGATGAGGCCTGGAGCGACTACGAGACCAAGCAGGCGCGGGCGGTCTCGCTCGAGAAGCTGCTGGCTACGCGCAAGGTGAATCCGGCGCGGATGCAGGAACTCGTCCCGGACCTCGCTGCCGAATTGGGCGCGATCGCAGGGCAGACATACGCGCAGATTCTCAAGCGGCCCGAGGTGACGATCCAACGGCTATTGCCGGTGTTACGCGAGGTGATGTTGAGCGCCGCGGAAGCTGAACTGTTCCGGCCGATGACGGAGCCGCATGCGTCCAAGGTACTCTCCGCGCAAATGCGCAATGAGCTCAAAGCGGTCGAAACGGAGATCAAGTACGCGGGATACCTCGACCAGCAGCGCAAGTCCATTGACAAGCTGAAGCGCTCTGAGGAGCGCAGCATTCCGGCGTGGTTTGACTACACCAGTGTGAGCGGGCTTTCGCGTGAGATGCAGGAGAAGTTGATGCGCATTCGGCCGCAGACGCTGGGCCAGGCGAGCCGCATTCCCGGCGTGACACCGGCGGCACTTACGCTGGTGAACGTGTTCATCGAAATCCAGGGCAAGCGCCTGGCGCAGTCTGCGAACTGATTTGGGCCTTCGGAAAGCGCCTGGCAATGGCTGGTCGCTCCCCTAGTGCGGCAGCGGGATGGAGTCAGAAGAATTCTGCTGGGGCTGGTCTGATTTCGCACCGGGATGCAACAGGGGGATGTGGAACGGCTGTTCCGCATTGCTCCTGGCCTGCTTCTTCTTTCCCGGCGCTTGCAGAGGCTGCTCCACGACGATGGTGCGCTGCGAGTTGATGCACTGCCAGTTGCTGCGCACGCGCTGGAAGATGTGGGAGAAGATGCCCTTTTCGTCCACCGTCTGCCCACTGTCGTGCTTCCGCAAAATATAGGTGCCGTTGACCACAGCCAGGTCTCCGAACATCCGCACACTCGCTACCTTTTGCTCGAGCGAAATGGGTGCGTTCTCCTTGAGCAGGAGCCGGGTGATCTGCTGGTTACGCGTTGAAACATCGCCGGCAGCGGAGATATCCACGTACGACGGCGCGAGCACCAGTTCGAGCGCGTACTGATCGTGCTTCACCAGCGCGGCGCTCCAGCCGTCTTCGATGTGCTGCATCGATGCGATCTCGGGATCCACTCCGGCCCTCGCTGGCGAATTTACCGATGCCTGGACCGGCTCTGAGGCTGGTTCCTGGCCCGCGGCAACGCTGGTAAAAAATGTAAGGGACGCGGCGATCAGGGCAAGCTGGAAACGCAGATATCTCATGGGGTCCTTGTCTTAATGATATCGCGCCGGGATGTTGGGTGCATGTTTTCGGGGGATATCCCCTCGCCCCCAAGGCCGCGTTTTCCAAGCAATGCACAGGTATCTCGGTTTACAACAGGCGGATCTTCGCAGCCGGCAGTTCTGGAGGGTCCCGGCTGCCCTACACTGAAAGCCCGGAGCACCGCCCATGGCCACTACCCCCGACGTGTCGTCTGAACGAGGTCTGCCCGCCAGCATCGATGCGGAGCGATCCATCCTGGGCGCGATCCTGCTGGAAAATCACGCGTATAACGAAGCAGCCGAGCGCCTTCGCCCTGAAGACTTCGCACTCGATTCACACCGGCGAATCTACAGCCGCATGGCCGAACTCATCGATATTGGCCGCGCCGTCGATATCGTCACGCTGTCAGAGGAACTGGCCAAGCGCAAGGAAGTCGAAGCGGTAGGCGGGGTCGCATACCTCGCGTCGCTTACCGAGGGCCTGCCTCGACGGCTGAGCATTGAAGAGTATGTTCGGATCGTCAAAGACAAGTCGCTCCTGCGCCAGCTCATCGGGATCTGTTCGACCGCCATCACCGAAGCCGGCGACCAGAGTGAAGAGGCGCTCGACGTTCTCAGCAAGGCCGAACAGAATCTGCTGGAAGTCACCGAACGCGGCATCACCAACGGTTTCGTGGGTATTCCGGAGATCGTGCGCGACTCCTTCGGAACCATCGACAACCTGTACAAAGAGGGCAAGGACGTCACCGGCCTCGCCACCCACTATGTCGACTTCGACCGCATGACCAGCGGGCTGCAGGCCTCCGAATTGATCATCATCGCGGCGCGTCCCAGCATGGGCAAGACCGCCTGGGCGATCAACATCGCGCAGAATGCAGCGGTGAAAGACGACAAAGTCGTTGCCATCTTTTCGCTTGAAATGTCGAAAGAATCGCTGCTACGACGCATGCTGGCTTCGCAGGCCTATGTAAACACCAAGCAGATCCAGACCGGCCATCTCTACAAGGACGACATTCAAAAGCTCACGCGCGCACTCGAGGAGTTGACCGAGTCGAAGATTTTCATCGATGACACCCCGGGCATTTCGCTGACCGAAATGCGCGCCAAGGCGAGGCGCCTAAGACAGATGAAAGGCACGCTGGACCTGATCGTCGTGGATTACCTGCAGTTGATGTCGGCGACGGCTTCTGGCCCCGGTGCGAAGCGCTTTGAGAACCGCACGCAAGAGGTGTCGGCCGTTTCGCGGGGTTTGAAGGCACTAGCTAAGGAGATGCGCGTGCCGGTGATTGCGCTGTCGCAGCTCAGCCGTGCTTCCGAGCAGCGCGGCGGCGACAAGAAGCCCATGCTCTCAGACCTGCGCGAATCGGGCTCGATTGAACAGGACGCCGATGTTGTCGCTTTCATCCATCGCGACAGCTACTACAACAAGGACGAAAACGGCGAAGCCGATCCCGACGAGAAGGCGAAGGCGGAGATCATCATCGCCAAGCAGAGAAACGGCCCGACGGGCTCGGTGCACCTCGCCTACCTGGCCGACTTCACGCGTTTCGAAAATTTATCGCACGGCTCGCCGGACGAGTTCTAGCGCGAAGTCGTGAAGGTCTCTGGACCCTCTTCAGGCGAAGCAGGCTCATCTCGGGTGAGTCTGCTTTTCAAACATCCAGTGCAGCGCATTCCCGGCTTGCGAGCTAATCCTCGCGCCTTCCAATCCCTGCACTCCACCTTGCAGCGTCTTTGCCAGATTCGGCGGATAGAGCGGGTCGGCTGATGCGATGGCATTGACATCCACATCCGCAATCTTCGTGCCCAGCGCCGCGTTCATCGTGTCGATGAAGACATTCGCCACCAACGCGTATCCGGTGTTGGTCGGGTGGATTCCATCCAGCGAGAAAAACCCGCCGAGAAATCCAAAGCCGATCGGATAGCCGGCGATGAGCGGCGGATTCGCGCGCAGTGTATTCAGCGCGGAGTAGACATCCACTACCGTGCCGCCCACCGAAGCGACCTGTTGCGCGATGACCTGGTTGTAGGCCACGACCGTTTGTTGAACCGTCACTGCCTCGGCTGCGCTCAGGAATCCGCTGTCGTCGACGGGCGTGGTCTGCTTGCCGCCGAGAATGGCCGCGATCTGGCTCAGACCAGCGGGATTGACCAGGTCGGTCGGCTGAATGCCGAGCAGCGCGCTGAGTTGCGGCACGGGAATATGCGTGGCCTGCGAATACTCCCCAAGCACCAGCGCCCCGGGCGTGAGATAGGCAACACCGGTGACATCGGGGATATTCGCCACAATCAGGTTTGCACGCGTCTTGGCCTTCAGCTGCTGCATGAGCGTAGTGAAGTCGGTGGTGAACTGAGCGACCGGCGTCATGCTCGCGGGCATGCCGGTCTCCGCGGCGACCAGCGCGTCGTTGTTGCCGATCCAGACGAAGAGGCTTGTGGGGTTAAGCTGTTCCGCCCATTGCAACTGCGAGTACTGCACGCCTTCGTCGATGCCGGGGAAGCCCAGCACCAGATAGGTAAGCGTGGCCTGGCCACCCGCAGGAATCAGGCCGGGCTTGGTGTAGATAAGGTCGTGCAGCGTGTGGCCGGGAACAGCCAGGTCGGTGGGCTGGACCTTGAGATCGTCGCGGCCCTTGGTGACTCCATCGGCCGACTTGAGCACCGGGGGTGGCCCAAGGCTCACAAGTTGCAGCACGGCTGGCGCACCCGGAGGCGCGATCAGAGGCAGGATCACAGTAAATCCGGCCTGCTTGGCGACCAGGCTCGCGTAGCCGTTGGGCTGTTGCGTGTCTAGCAACGAACCGTTCTGAAAACCGGCCGTCAACGAATCGCCGACGAAGACGGTCGACTTGAAATTGCCGGCGTTCTGGCTGGCACTGCCGGAAAGAACCGGCTTGGAAAGCTTGTCGCCGCAGCCTACAGCGAACACCACCAGCAGCAGGGCCATGCGGCGAAGAGAGATTTTGGGGGAATACGTCACGTTGCTGAACTCCGTAGAACACCGGCGCAAACCAGTTTGCACCTCTGGAGGCCGGAGTTTCCATGAATGCTCATTCAGTTGTCAAGTACGGCTGAGAATGCACCGCAAGCGGCTACGTTTTCAGGGAGCCGGTGAAGCAGATCTGACCTGCCACTTGCGAAACTCGCCAACGGCACTTCCATTAGGATGAGAAGAACGATCATGTGCACTCGTCCGGTCTGGGCTGAAATTTCACGCCAAGCTCTGCTTCACAACTTTCACCGTCTGCGCGAGCGGGTCGGCCCCGGCGTCGACCTGCTGGCGGTGGTGAAAGCAAACGCCTATGGGCACGGGATGATGGAATGTGCGCCTCTGCTTGCCGGCCCCGATGCAACAAATCGAGCCGAATGGATTGGCGTCACCTGTGTGGAAGAGGGCGTGAAGGTTCGCTCGGTGTGCCCAGACGCGCGCGTGCTGGTCATGTCTGGCGTGTGGCGCGGCGAAGGCGAGGCGGCCATCGAGCATTGCCTCACTCCGGTGGTTTGGGAGCCGTACCATCTCGACGAACTGGAGGCTGAAGCTGCGCGTCTCAGGCTGAAGCCTCAGTCGATGCCAGTTCACCTCGAGGTCGACACCGGCATGTCGCGGCAGGGCGTCCGCGTCGCAAGCGAGAACTGGCCGCAAGCGCTCAGTGAAATTCTTGAGCGCTTCCAGCCTGCATCCACGCTGCGCCTTGAAGGGGTGATGACTCACTTCAGCGCGCCCGAAGTACTGACGGACGGCACCAGTGCTGCACAGGTTGAGCGCTTTGCGGCCGCGCTCAAGGTTATCGCGGCCCGGGGCTTGCGGCCGAACTGGGTGCATGCCGGAAATTCAGCCTTGCTGCTCTCGGGCAGCCACACGGAGCAACTCGCGCGACTCGCGGCCAGCGTGGGGGCCAGGCTCATGTTACGGCCAGGACTCGCGCTGTACGGTGTGGTGCCGAGGTTTGTTTCGGACGAAGGCAGGCTTCCCTTCGCTGAGGTGCTTGCTGGGTACCGGCCGGTTCTTTCGTGGAAGACCCGAATCACCTCGCTGCGGACGGTCCAAGCCGGAGACACGGCGGGCTACAACGCTACTTACCGTGCCTCGCGGCCGAGCAGGCTGGCGCTGCTGCCGCTAGGGTATGCCGATGGGCTGAATCGCTTGTTATCGAATCGCGGCTCGGTCCTGGTGCGCGGGAAAAGAGCTTCGATTGCAGGCCGCGTCTCGATGGACCAGACGATCGTTGATGTCACTGACATTCCCGGCGCCCAGATCGGCGATGAGGTGGTCGTACTCGGTCAGCAGGGGAGCGAGGCAATTAGCGCCTATGACCTCGCCGATGAGATTGGGACTATCCCCTTTGAGGTACTCTGCGCGATCAACACACGTGTTCGACGGGTGCTGGTAGATTGACGCAGTTCGAACTCCGAGCCCGTCCGAGTCACAGACACTCAGAAACCCGCTGATAAACTAGCCTTATGTTTGGGACGCTTTATGCACGGGCCATGTACGCGTGGGAGACCGCACTAACCACGCGGGACAGCAACCGCGTCGTGCGTCCGGTGGAGTGGGGATTCGACTGGGTAGACGACTTCATCCAGGCGCAGGGATGGCAGTCGCGGATCTATGGCCAGGACAAGCAGGCTCCGGTTGACGGCGTGGCTGCAGACGCCGCCATGCGCCGGCTCAATGCGGAAATTATTCGCCATAGCGACGACTTCTTTGGCTACCGTGCGCCCAGTGACTTCCGCCTGGAAACACGGCACCCGCGGCTCTTCCCCACTAACGTGCGACCAGAGACTTTGGCGAAAGACGCCAAGCTGCAACGCATGGCGGAGGATGGAAAGCTCAAGCCGGCACAATTTCTTCGCTTCACCTCCCCGGTGCGCAGTCCTTACCCCGAAAATGACCTGGTGAACGCGCGCTGGTATCCGGCGCCTGCGGAGAAGATGGCCGGCAAACCGAAGCAGGCCATTGTCGTGATGCCGCAGTGGAACGCGGACGCATTCAGCCACAACGCGCTCTGTTCGCTGTTTAACCGATTCGGCATCTCGGCGCTGCGGCTCAGCAAGCCTTATCACGACATTCGCCGGCCGGCCGAGCTGGAGCGCTCCGATTACGCCGTGAGTTCCAACATCGGCCGCACGCTCTCCGCCTGCCGCCAGGCGGTGGTCGACATTCGCTGCTGCCTCGACTGGCTCGAAGATCAGGGCTATGAGCAGTTCGGCGTGCTCGCGACCAGCCTGGGTTCATGTTATGGATTCATGGCGGCGGCACACGATCCGCGGCTCCGCGTCTGCGCCTTCAACCACGCCTCGACCACCTTCGGCGACGTGGTGTGGACCGGGCAGAGCACGCGTCATATTCGCGCTGCCATGGAAGCGGTAATGACCCAGGATGATCTGCGGGAGATGTGGAGTTGCGTGAGCCCCCGTTACTACATGCCGCGGTTCGCTTCAACGCCGAAGAAGGTGCTGATCGTGCACGCCTCCTACGACCTCACCTTCCTGCCGGAGTATTCGCTCGATGTCGTGGAAAACTTCCGCAGGTTCGGCGTGAATTTTGTTTCCAGGGTGCTGCCGTGCGGCCACTACACCACAGGGGAGACGCCCTACAAGTACATCGACGGCTGGTACCTGGGATCGTTCGTCCACTCCGCCTTCAAGGAACTGGCGCAGGAGCCTCGCACCGGCGTGCGTACGCGGAATGAGGAGCTTGCAGTTCGCTGAAGATACGGCCGAGATAGTTTCACACGCCGGGATAGGAAGGGCAGCCGGGGCGCTACAATTCTTGTATGTCTGACCGTTTGCGCCTGACCCTTGCCCAAGCCGATCCCGAGATTGCCGCCGCTGTTGAAAACGAAGTGCGTCGCCAGCATGAAGGCCTGGAGATGATCGCCTCGGAAAACTTCGTGAGCGAAGCGGTGCTCGAGGCCGCGGGAACTGTCTTTACCAACAAGTATGCCGAAGGCTATCCAGGCAAACGTTACTACGGCGGTTGCGAATACGCCGACGTGGTCGAGAACCTGGCCCGAGATCGGGCGAAACAGCTCTTCGGCGCACAGTTTGCCAATGTGCAGCCGCACTCCGGCTCCCAGGCCAACGCCGCAGCCTACATGGCGGTCATTCAGCCCGGCGATACGATCCTCGGCCTTGATCTCGCGCATGGCGGCCACCTCACGCACGGCCACAAATTGAACTTCTCCGGCAAGCTGTATCGCGTGGTCTCCTACGGTGTTCGTAGGGATACTGAGCAATTGGACTACGACGAACTCCAGCAAATCGCCGAGCGCGAGCGGCCTAAGCTGTTGATCGGCGGCGGCAGCGCCTATCCGCGTACGTACGACTTCGCCCGTATGCGCCAGATCGCCGATAAGGTCGGCGCAATCTTCCTGGTGGACATGGCTCACTTCGCCGGGCTCGTGGCGGGCGGCGCACATCCCTCGCCCGTACCGCACGCACACATCGTGACCAGCACCACGCATAAGACGTTGCGCGGCCCGCGTTCCGGCCTGATCCTCGCGCAGCCCGAGTTCGGTGCAGCGATCGACCGCAGCGTCTTCCCCGGACAGCAGGGCGGTCCGCTGGTGCACGTCATCGCAGCCAAGGCTGTCGCCTTCCATGAGGCGCTGCGCCCCGAGTTCAAGCAATACGCCGCGCAGATCGTGGCCAACGCCAAGGTGCTCGCAGAGACCCTGATCGCAGAGAACTACCGCGTCATCACTGGCGGCACCGACACTCATTTGATGCTGGTGGATGTGTTCTCCAAGGGCATGCTGGGCAGCGAGGCGGAGTTCGCCCTCGGCGAGGCCGGCATCACGGTGAACAAGAACGCCATTCCGTTCGATACCAACCCGCCAATGAAACCCAGCGGCATTCGCATCGGCACGCCCGCCTTGACCACACGCGGCATGAAGGAAGCGGACATGCGCGTGATCGGAAAGTGGATCACCGAAGCGCTGAACGAGCGCAACAATCCGCAGGTTCTCAAGCGGATCAAGGGGCAGGTACTGGAATTGGCCGAGCAGTTCCCGCTGTACGGATGGCTACGCGAGCCGGCAGCGGTCGCGACGCGATAAGACGCTTGCGATGCAATCAAAGACTGGCGCTTATCGCAGTCGATAGATGGTCCATTTGCAAGCCTGATAGAGAATGTGATTTCAGATTTTGAACAGCCCAGAGACCGCTTTCCCGGATCCGCTGTTCGGGCGAGTGTAGGCCTAGCCAAGATTTCGAGGGTTGGCAATCTCCGCAGCAAGCCAAGGTGCCAACAATAGCTTGCAGGAGTCCATCCGCTCCCATCCGAAGTTTTTCCTCGTGGATTTCGACAATTCGAAGGGCGAACCTCTCATGCAAAATGCGACTTACTTCATCTTCCACATCAGCCTCTTTCTGCAGATCTCGCAGATGGCCTTTCGAATCCCGTACGGCTCTTGAGGTATAGTCCAACTTCCAAACTTCAAGGTAAGCATCTTTGGCTTTGTTAAGAAGCGCTCGACCGAGGTGTTTACGAAGAATGCTTCGATCATGCGGGGCGGATTGGTCCAGCCGCGTTGCTGATGAACGCCGCCCTTGTAGGTAGTGATCCGCAACTCGAGATCGCAAGTTACCTTGTTTGTGGGTACCTACTCCAACGACTCGCTGTGCGACCCCGAGATGAACGGAGCACTCACTCTTTTCATAAAGGAAGTAGATCCCATTTTTCGGAAGGGATAGTAGTTCGAAAGGCATTGAGACAATCGGTAGTTTGCTCAAGCTCGTATGAAGCCATTGGCATACTGTGGTTGATGAGACGAGTTCGGTCATCGCGACAACCTTTCCTTCAGCCAAGTTAACTGTTTCCCACTACCGAGTCCTTCCATAGGAACCTCAACTCTGCAACCGCTCTGCGACAGTTGATCGAATAGGAACTCGCGGTATCTTTGCCCAGCAAGAAAAACAACCCTATCACCGCGCTCAACTCTTGGCATTAGTTGCGACAGAACCTTGTCGGACCATGACCGTCGTTGCGCCACAGACATTCTGTTTAACGTTTGCTCATAAGGATCAACCATCTCTTGCGGCAACAGTAGGTGATATTTTGCCGATAGGATATACCACTCGTCCCGCTCTGTAAGACGACTCAGCACATATGGTTTGGCCTTCCGAAACCAGTTAGATTCATATAGGTCTTCTGCTTTCGTTCCGAACAGAGCCTTCGTTTTCACACAAGAGACTAGGTAGATTGATTTCATAGCTTCCTTTGATCGATTGGGCTATCCAGGGGAGCAACGGCAAGGAGGTCTGCACGCATTCAGGCTGCCCCAACCCTTTCAAGAGAATAGCCGGATCTTCCCGAGCGCGTCAAGGTATAAACCATTTATAATGAATAATATACCAGCAGATATATATGCATATACATCTGCTGGTGTTTAATCGCGCAGACTCATCGGCTCCGGTTTCAGGTCCGACAGCTTCTTGTAATCCGCCTCCGAAAGCTGCAGGCCTGCGGCCGCGACATTCTCTTCCAGATGCTTCACGGTCGACGTTCCCGGAATGGGCAGCATCACCGGCGAACGCTTGAGCAGCCACGCCAATGCGACCTGCTGCGGAGGCGCCTGCATCGACTTCGCGACCTCCTCCAGCACGGCATGCGCCTTCTTTCCGCCGCCAATCGGCGACCACGGGATGAACGCGATCTTCTTCTGCTCGCAGAATTCGAGCACATAGTCCCACTCTCGATCGGCGAAGCTGTACCGATTCTGCACGGAGACGATCTCGACCATTTTGAGCGCGCGTTCGATATGTTCCTGAGTGACGTTGGACAGGCCAATATGCCGAATCTTGCCCTGTTCCTTGGCTTGCACCAGCGCCCCGATCGAGGCGTCAAACGAGACAGCGTTGTCTGGGGCGTGCAGTTGATACACGTCGATGCGCTCCACCTTGAGCCGCTTCAGGCTGCCGTCGATGGCCTCAAACAGGTGACGCGGGCCGGCGTTGTGGGTCCACTGCATGGGACCGGGCCGCTCCCATCCGCCCTTGGTCGCGATCACGACGCCCTGCTTGTAGGGTGCGAGAGCCTCGGCGATCAGTTCTTCTGACACATAGGGCCCATAGGAATCTGCCGTGTCGATGAAGTTCACCTCGAGCTCCACGGCTTTGCGCAGGGTGGCGATCGCCTCCTGCTTGTTCTCCGGCGGCCCCCAGATGCCTTTGCCGGTGATGCGCATAGCGCCGTAGCCCAGACGGTTGACGGTGAGGTCTCCTCCCAGAGTGATGGTTCCTGCCGCGGCGGCAGTGTGTGCGGTTTGCTGGCTCATTGCAAGCGTCTCCTCTTTCCTAGTTGGATGACCCGGTTTCTCACCGGTTGTGTGCAAGGCGCGGCCGAGTTTAGCTGCAGGATGCGTTTCGCCGAGAATGATACGGCGTCGATGATCGAGAACGCCGTTCGTGACGACCAGCGTACTCCACCCGACAAAGAAGCTTGTGCGCTACCATGAAGACTGCAGGTGGGCCGGGCGGTCGCTGCCGGAGATGCGCAAGCTAATCCGGGAGAGGAAAGTCCGAACTCCGCAGGGCAGTGTGCCGGATAACGTCCGGGATCTGGGCTTCAAGGCCCAGAGACGGCCAGTGCCACAGAAAAAATACCGCCTTCTTCTTCGGAAGAAGGTAAGGGTGAAAAGGTGCGGTAAGAGCGCACCGCTCCGGCTGTGAAGTCGGGGGCAGGGTAAACCCCACACGGAGCAAGACCAAATAGGGAGGGAATTCGCAGCTCGATCCAGGCTGCGGATGCGTGCTGGCCCGGCGCGCTCAAGCGGATCCCCTTCGCGGTTCGCCGCGTCGGGCGCTGAAACCTCCGGGTAGGTTGCTGGAGCGGCACAGCAATGTGTCGCCTAGAGGAATGACCGTCCAGGGCCTTTACAGGCCCGGACAGAATTCGGCTTACAGGCTTGCTTGCAAGATGGCCCCGCGGTTCCGAAAGGAGCTTGCGGGGTCTCCTACTTTCATTCGATCTGGAGCCATCCATTTTCCGTCGCGCCCAGACTGCACTGGCATTCCCATTCACAGGAATCAAGGATTCCATCGTAGCTCTCTGCTAAACTTTTCCCACTCTTGAGGAGAACTGCGTGTCAAAACGAACTATGGTTGTGCGCCGCTGCGTTCTCGTTGCGCCCGTACTGTTGCTGCTCATTGCCACTCTTCCGACGAACGCTCAACAAGCATCCCGCATTCTGATTCGCGCTGGGCGGCTGGTCAATGTTCACAATGGGGAAGAGGCCACGGATCAGACCATCGTGGTGACCGGCGATCGCATCACGGCCATCGCCGCCACACGGGCAACACCGGCGCAGGCTGGCGATCAGGAGATCGATCTGCACGCGTTCACCGTCTTGCCTGGGCTGATCGATGTGCACACGCACTTGACCATGGACACCAACTTCGATCCCTACCATGAACTCATCACCACTCCGGTGAGAGAAGCTTTGATCGGCGCGCGCAATGCAAAGACGACGCTGGAGGCGGGATTCACCACGGTTCGTAATGTCGGCGCCTCGGGCTACTCTGACGTGGCCCTACGCGACGAGATCGACGCCGGACATCTGCCGGGCCCGCACATGCGCGTGAGCGGACCGCCGCTCGGAATCACGGGTGGGCATTGCGATGAAAACCTGCTGCCCTTTGAATATCACGCGACCGGGGACGGTGTGGCGGATGGCATCTCTGCCGTGCAGCACATGGTGCGGCAGAATATCAAGTATGGGGCCGACCTGATCAAGGTATGCGCGACCGGCGGCGTGTTGTCCAAGGGCGATGATCCGCAGGCCTCGCAGTACACACTCGAGGAGATGAAGGCCATCGTTGCCGATGCGCATCGACTGAGACGCAAGGTGGCCGCGCACGCTCACGGTGCGCAGGGGATCCTGTGGGCCAGCGAAGCGGGCGTCGATTCGATTGAGCACGGATCGTACATCGATGCCGCTTCCATTGCCGAGATGAAAAAGAACGGCACTTACCTGGTGCCTACCCTTTACCTCGAAGACTGGATGTTGGAGTCCGGACACCTGCCCGCCTTCTACGAACAAAAAATGAAGGACGTGAGCGCGGTCGCCAAAGGCAACATCAAAAAGGCCATGGAGGCTGGCGTAAAAATCGCGATGGGCACCGACGCAGCCGTATATCCGCACGGGCTGAACGCGCACGAATTCGATGTGTACGTGAACCAGCTAGGCATGAAGCCGTTGGCGGCGCTGCAGTCCGGGACCTTGAATGCCGCCGACCTGCTGGGATGGAGCGACCGCATCGGCTCACTCGACGCAGGAAAGTGGGCGGACATTATTGCCGTATCCGGCGATCCGCTGGCGGATATCAAAACGCTGCAGAAGGTGCAGTTCGTCATGAAGTCGGGCGTTGTTTATAAGAACGAGACGAAATGAAGGCAACTGCTTTCGAATTCCGCTTTCGCGTCTGGATTATCGCCTTACTCTACGTTCTAGGATTTGTGCTGCCGTGGCCCGGGCCAACCCGTGCTGGCGGAAATCACGTGTGGGCGTGGCTCGCGGAACAATTCTTCCGTATGAGAGTTTTACCTTTGCAGGAGGCATTTGAAGCGATCGCCATCGTGGCATGCCTTCTCGCTCTTATAGGAGCGGGCCTGCGGGTGTGGGCAACGGCTTACCCGGGACCAGGCATCGTGCGCGATGCGAAGCTGCATGCCAGCTCGCTGGTGATTGCCGGGCCGTACCGCTTCCTTCGCAATCCGCTTTACCTCGGAACATTTCTCACCGCGGCCGCTGTTTCCATTCTCATGCCGCCGCTTGGCGCCCTGCTCTTTCTGGTTGTGTTGGGTCTTTTCGAACTAAGGCTGATCGCTGCGGAACGGGCGTTTCTAGCTGAACAACTGGGCGATTTATACCTCGAAGATCGCCGGACGAGTCCTGATTCTCCTGCTTCCTCGTTGGCGCAGCCGCGCTTGGCGCACAGCCTCTTGGCGGAGACGTTTCCGGTCGGGGTGGCATTGTGTTTCCTGATCTTCTGCTGGAACTACGATGTACATCTGCTCACGCGTTGCGTGTTGATTTGTGCCGGAGTAACGATGGTCGTGCAGGCCTTGCTGCCGAGGCAGGCGTGATCTCCCGAGTTTATTCCTTCCGCAGTGACGTATACAGCATTGAGCAACCTTGCGCTGCTCACTCCTTCGTATAGAAGCTGTACTCGGCGGTATAGGGAACGCGGGTCTGCGTGCCTGCATGCTGGCCATCGCAGCCGCTCTTTGGCATGAGGCCACCATGTGTATCCGTTCGACGCACATATTCCACCGTGCTGAGTCTTCCGGCGCCGCTGTGGCTTGCAACTCGGAGCAGAAGCCACGGAATCGAGTCCGCACCGGGCGAAGGTCTGCTGCCGATGACCGTTCCCTTGATCTCGCTGCCATCGGAGAGTCGCCAAAGAGGGCCCGCACCATGGCTGCCGATGGGATTGCCCGTCTCATCTTGAAGTCCGGCTTCCGGCGCTTGGAACTGCCAGGCCGCGGTCTGGCCATTTGTCGCGCACACGTAGATCTGGGTGCCAATTCCCTTCGCTTCGAGGATGACGCGTGCGCCGGAAGGCACATCGATATCCGTCGGCAGCGGCGCGGCGACTGCTGGCGCAGCAGATTGCGCCAGCAGCGGACAAGCAACGAATACTGTAACCAGCAAAGCAGCGAATCGCATGCTCAAGACCTCACCATCGAGAATACTTGAGGGGCGATTGCGTTCTTGTGAATTCTCCCGAGTCGCGCAGGTGCGTCCTCAATTACCCTCATTCTTTTTCTTGCGGCTGAAGCGGTGCGTCACCCAACCGAGCGCGGGGATTACGATCGCCGCCCATAGCCACTGCCAGTTCTTGCCGATGAAAGCCTGTACGCGGCTGCTCATCGATGGGGGCGGAAGGGCGGGCGCGACCTGAACATTCACTTCCGCCTCGTATTCCTGAATAAGAATCGGGTCTAGCTTCTGGTCACTCAGATCGGCCCAAGCAGTCACGACCAGGCTTTTCGCGGGCCCGGCGAGCAGGGGCGCCACTTGCCAACGCCACTCCGCAAAGCCGCTGTCCGGTACGGTCTGCGTTGTCGGCGTATTCGGGTCGGGCGTGATGGTGAAAGCCGCTCCGCTGTTAGTCGTGAGCGCCACTCGCATGCGTGGGTAGACCGACAATCCTGAAGAGACAGTCTGGCCGGGTAGCGCAGGGGCAGTGGGGCTCGCGCCCAGCGGCGGCAACTTGCTCTTCAACACGCGCACCACGATTGTCTCGGCAGTACCGACCGTCATATCCGCGGGTGGATTGTATTCAATGAACCCTTGCTGCAGCGCCTGCTGGTAGTTGTGCAACAGCGTTTCAGTGGGATCCGGCGTGGGCGCTGCGGGGTGCCTATGAAAAATCTCCGGAACGGGTGCGTGCGATCCAATCGCGGCCGGTGCCCTGCCAGGCGGTGGCGGTGGTGGTGGCACGGGTCGGGAGCGTTCGTCAGGCGACGATGCACGATCCACCTTCGGCTGTTTCAAGAGCGGCCGCACTTTGGCGGGGGCAGCGGTGCTGGAGAGAGTGGTTGCGCCGGTCTTCGGTGGCGGCGCTGATGAACTACAACCCGCAATTAGTATCCCGAGCAGGAGAAGCGAGGCACTCAGGCGAATGGAATTCCGTGGCGCGTGCATGGCTTTGCAGCGTAGCACAACCCGGCGGAGGGTCGACTCTTATTTGCGATCGACGGCGGGACCAAGTTACGACGAGCTCAAGACTCACGCGCTGGTCTGCCCCAAAACAGCAGAACGTTCGTTGACTCTTCGCCCCACCGCAAAACAAGGCCCGCTCGGGGCCTTGTTTGTTAGAGCGACACATGCTGGGGAGCAAGTAAGTTGGCGTGCTTAGGGGTATCTAGCGACGATCGTCGGCATCGCCGCCGTTGTAGCCGCGATCGTAACCGCGCAGCCAGCCCTCATGATACGCATGCCGGAAGTCGTCGCGTTCACCATACTCGGGCCGATAGTCTGCGCGGCCGTTGTGGCGATACGCGCGCTCGGGATTGAAGCGATGACGAGTGTCTCGATCGCGGCGGCCGTTTTCGAAGCCGTCGTGAAAACCCATCTGCATGCCGGGATTCTCGCGGCGATCGCGATCATGGTCGCGGTCCCGATCGCGATCGCGATCGTGGTCGCCATAGGGCGGCCCATTCTGAGCCAGAGTCACGACTCCGGTGCCACAGGAAAGTGCAACTGCGATGAGGAACGCCGAAAATTTTGATGTCTTCATGTGCTGTTTCTCCGTACCGATGTTGGCTAACTGAGGTGCCGTAACTGAGTTGCCCTATCTGAGATGCATAGACACGCTTAGCGGGAAAATGTTCCTCTCGAAATTGCGAACCCACAAAAGCTCATCAGGGTTTGGCTGGCGCGAAGAACCAGCTAAGTCGCGTGCCTGGAGCGCAAGCTGCCATAGTTAAACGCGTCTCGGCGCACCGTGAATTCTACGCGCAATCGCTTCGAAGTGTTGCTTCCACCAAAGCAACCCGGGGACGCTCCATTCCGCTCAATATTTACTTGTCGCTTCTGGCTGGAACGATGTTAGCCTCGCCGCTATGGAAATGAGTCAGACGACCCGAACCAGGTGGTACTGGATAGCTGCCTGCATGTTTCTTCTCGCCGGCCTTGCAAATCTTCTGACCAAGGACAAGATCTTCTCCGTGGTGTGGATTGCCCTGGCGGGCTTGTACTTTGCCCTCGGACGCCGAAGCGCACGAGACAGCAAACAAAGAGAGCTTTAGAATCGCAAGGTGGCGACCCGCAAAGCACCCTCTCCTGCAGCAAAACCGGCCTCCAGGACTCTCTCCCCATCTGCTCCCCACTTCAGTGAGGAGGCGGTGAAGTTTCTTCGCGGACTTAAACGCAACAATCGGCGCGAATGGTTCGAGCCTCGTAAGCCGCTCTTTGAACGCGAAGTGAAGCTGCCAATGTTGGCCATGATCGAGGCGATCACCACGGCGATGACCGAGTTCGCACCCGAACACGTGCGGCCCGCGCAGAAGAACATGTTGCGCATTTACCGAGACACACGCTTCTCTGCTGACAAATCTCCCTACAAGCGAAATATCGCTGCGTGGTGGACTCGCGCCGGCTTGGAAAAGACCTCGGGCGGCGGATTCTATTTCCACGTTGCAGCCGATGAGGTGGTGATTGCAGCCGGCGTCTATATGCCGGAGCGTGAACAGCTGCAGGCCATTCGCAATCATCTGCTGGAAAATCATGAAGAGATGCGCCGCCTGCTGCAGGAGAAGAAGCTGAGAAAGCTGATGGGTTCGTTCGAGGGTGCGCCGCTGACCAGGGCCCCAAAAGGCTTTCCTAAAGAACATCCGGCGATGGATCTGCTGCTGTGCCGGCAGTGGGGCGTCACCACGACCCTGCCGGTCGATGCGGTGATGGAAAAGAGCATTGTGAAAGAAGTGATCACGCGTTTTCGGCTCGCAGCGCCGCTGGTGTCGTTCCTGAATCGCCCGCTGTTACGCACCGTGGAGAAGAAGCGCAAGCCGCTTTTCGGACTGTATTAAACTCGTTGCCGCAGCTAAAAAGCACGAACGCCCTTGCTGGACGCGGTCTAGAGCGCATCGTGATTTGCACAGGTTCGGGACGTTACGGAAGTACCGGAATCGGCTGAATTGCAGGAAAAACCTGTAAAATAAGGCGAAATACCGAGAAAACCCGAAAAAACCCTGTGGAAATGGGCTTTTCTCATTGACAAAGTGTTTTCAAAGTCGCATCGTAAACGGCGATGGGTACTCTCAACCCCGCATGAATACAGGGTTTTCGCAGATGTGGTCCGGTGGATCAACGACGCGAAAGGCAGTGCGGCCGAGGGGTGTAACCGGTCGACGGGTAGTAAACGCAGGGCCATGGAGTGGGAGCAGAAGAGAATGTCTCTGATGCGAGCACCGCGCGATCTGCGCATGGCAAGGCGAATAAGAGAACCAGGAGGATTTTAGAAACATGGCAACGACATTGACCAAGACGGCGCTGGTACGGCAGATGGCCGAGAAGCTCGAGTTGACGAACAAGCAGTCTGCGGCATTCCTTGACCTGCTCGCAGAGACCGCAGTGAAGGAAACCAAGAAGAACGGCGTATTTGTAATTCCGGGATTGGGTCGCCTGGTAAAAGCAGAGCGCAAGGCACGCATCGGCCGCAATCCGCAGACCGGCGAGCAGATCAAGATCAAAGCGAAGACCGTGGTGAAGTTCCGCGTGGCCAAGGCCGCGAAGGACACCATCGCACCGCCTAAGAAGTAAGGGAGATCTTTCAACGGAGGCAAACCGCTGTCGCGACATAGATCGCGGAGCGCCGAATCTGAAGCACGCATGGAGGAGATGGAGACATCTCCTCCTTTTGTTTGTAGCCTTGAAGTCTCTGGCGACTCTTCCAGGTAAGTAACAGAGGGTGATCTTTTTCTAGTCTTCGGGAACACGGCATCGTGGACGGGATGTTTTGACGGCCTGAAGGGTGCTGGCCGACGCCGCACTCAGAGTTCCAGCAAATGGATTTTTGGTCTTCGCAGCAAGCTAGAGTCGGAGAGGATCAGAGCTGCGCAATCGCGCTCTACCCGCAACGAGGGCAGGTGTAACCCTATTCGGCTCCGGTTAATGCGTAGTAGCCTTTGCGCGCCTGGATCTTGAGGCCGTCCCCTTTGCACTGGATATCGACCTTGCGATAGCCGCCATCCAGCTTGTTGTTGGTGGGCGTATAGCTGGCTACGTACTGCGTGCGTAGTTCGTCTTCGATTTGCTTGAACGCGGCTTCCATCTTCTTGCCGTTGTTGCCGACGTCGATCACGCGGCCGCCGGTCTGTTCAGCCATTCTGCGCATTTGCGAGTCGCCGCTGTAGCCGAAGCTCATATCTCCATAGAAGCCGCGATCCGCGATGAGCAACACGTAGATGATCGCATTCGCTTTCTGGGCCGCCTCGATCGCGTCGTTCGGCTTATAGCGACTGCCCTGGTCTTCTCCGTCGGTCAGCAGGATCATGGCTTTTCGTCCAGTCTCCTGGCGGAGCTTGTCATTCGACGCCAGGTAGACAGCGTCATAGAGGACGGTGCCCTTGGGCGTGCCATGCACTGGAACGGGGCCTTGCCCGATTCCCGGAACGCCCGCGGCGCCATTGCCTCCCGCTGTATTGATCTCAGCCTTGTCGAGGGAGCGTTCGAGCTCGCGCGGGTTGCTGGTGTAGTCCTGCATCAGGTTTACATCGACGTCGAACGAGATGAGAAACGCCTCGTCTTTCTGCCGAAGGACGCGCTTGAGAAAGGCGCTGCCGGTCTGCTGCTCCATGCCGAGCACATTGGTCTGGCTGCCGCTGGTGTCGAGCAGGATGCCGAGCGTCAGCGGTTGATCCGCCTCCGCGGCGAAGTTCTTCAGCTTCTGCGCCTGCTTGTCTTCAAAGACAGAGCAATCGTCTCGGGTCAACGTGGAAACGAGGCCGTTGTGCTTGTCGCGTACGGTGAAGTACAAGCTGACCAGGTTAACGTTCACCTTCAGGGTCTCCGTGGACTGGTCTTCCTGGGTCTGGCTGGTATCCGGAGCCGTGCTCATCGGGGGCGCGTCGGGCGATGGAGCGGATTGAGCGGCCAAAAAAACCGGAGCGAAGCAAGAGGCGGCAGTCAGAACGAGCGGCACGAAACGTTTGAAGGCACAGAGATGCATGAGGCTTAGACGATGAGTCATGGTGGAAGGACAGCATACCCCAAGCGTTCGCAGCCAAGCCTGCTGTTTCGATCTGGTACTCTGGCATAGGTCGGCGAGTCTCCGATGACCGCGCAGGCGCATCTATATGAGTGCAAATGCAGTGCGAAGGCGTTGAGGCCTGAACCTCGCAACTTGTACGAACGACCTTTGGGGGTTTTTTACGGTGATGCAAGGTGCCTTGGCGATTTTGCTGGCGTTCTTGATGTCGGGCCAGCCACAACAGCAGCAGAACGTACCAGATGCTCCTACTCCGCAAGCCGCCCCGCAGAATGCACCGTTGGGAGATTTGAAGAACCAGGTTGCGCCTGGGAAATCGACCACCCCAGACAGCAACAACGACCGCACCCCGGCCGAGCAAGCCTCTCCAGGCACGGTGCAAGCTCCGCCACCGACGACTCCGCAGGATGAACCGCAGCAGGAACCACCCGAGTTGACTCCTCCGCCGGGACAGGGTGCCTTCCGGCTCAATCCGGTGAATGTGACGCTGGTTCTGGTGCCGGTCACGGTTCGCGATTCGAAACACAACCTGGTGGCCGGGCTGACCTGGCGCGACTTCCGCGTTTTCGAGAATGGTCGCCCTCAGCGCATTTCGTACTTCTTCACCGATCCGCTTCCGTTGTCTGTGGCGTTTGTGCTTGACCAGAGCGTACCGGCGGACACGATGGACAAGGTAAACCAGAGCCTTACAGCTGTGACCGGCGCTTTTGGGCCGTCCGACTCCGTAGCTGTCTTCACCTACAACAAGTTCATCCAGCAGCGTACGGAGTTCACTGCGGCGCAGGGCAACCGCCTGCCGGTGATTCTGGCGCAGTCCAAGGGCTCGGGGCGGGATATGGGCAGCCCGGACCAGGGCGGACCGCTCTCAGTGGGTCCTACGATCAATAACAAGCAGGTGGATCCGAACCTGGCTCCGCAGCGCGGCAATGCCGGTATTCAGCTGCTCATTCCGAAGGAAGTTCACCCGCTGAACGACGCCCTGCTCGCAGCTGCCACTGAGTTGGCCAAGCAGGGCAAGGATCGCCGGCGGATCATCTACGTGATCAGCGATGGCAAGGAGTACGGCAGCAAGGCATCCTACCGTGAAGTTGTGCGTTTCATGCTGGCGAACAACATCACCACCTACGCAACCCTGGTGGGAGACTCGGCCACCTGGGGTGTCGGCTATCTCGACAAGATTCACATTCCGCTGCTCCCGACCAACAACATACTGCCGAAATACACACTGGCCACCGGCGGCACGCTCGAGGCGGAATTCTCAACGCGCGGGATCGAAAAGAGCTTTGAAGATATCGGGGCCTCCATCCGCAATCAGTACCTGATCGCGTACAGCAGCCACGAACGGGCCATCGACGGCAAGTTCCGCGAGATCGAAGTGCGGACTCCGGGCCGCCCGGGGCTGGATATTACTGCGAAGCGCGGCTACTACCCCTCGGCGGTCGACGCGCGCCCGTGACGTTGGCGCCCGGGGCCGCTACCGGGCTCAGCCTGCTGGCTGCGTTGTCGTGGGGGGCAGGCGATTTCAGCGGAGGCTTTGCCACCCGTAGAGCCTCTCCCTTCCTGGTCGTTTCTGTCGCCCACGGTTTCAGCTTGCTGCTGCTGTTGCTGTTTCACAGTCACGCGGGGCCAGCCAACCTGGAACTTGCCCGGCTCGGGATATTCGCAGGAATTGCGGGCGGAGTCGCGCTGATTGCGTTCTACCAGGCGCTGTCACTGGGCGAAATGGGCGTGACGGCGGCACTGGGCGGTGTGCTCAGCGCGGCCATTCCCGTTAGCTTCGCGATGCTGACGCAAGGAAGCCCCAAGCCGCTGCAGCTTGCCGGCTTCGCAGTCGCCGCCGTTGCCATCTGGCTGATTGCCTATGCTCCCGGCAGCCAGGCGCATGTCCGCGGATTGCTGTTGGCCACGCTGGCAGGCCTGGGTTTCGGCATCTTCTTGATCCTGCTGAAACGCACGGGGAGCGAAAGCCTGTATTGGGCGGTTACGTTTTCGCGGGCTGCCAGCACGGCCGTGGCGTTGCTGCTCCTGCTGATGACAAGCTTACGGCGCAAGCCGGAGTCGCCTCTGCTGAGCGCAGGCTGGAAGCCGGCCCTGCTGGTCGCCGCCTTGGCTGGCTTGCTTGATACGGGCGGAAATTTTCTCTACACCTGGGCGTCGACGTTTGGCCGGCTGGACGTCACGGCCGTGCTCTCTTCGATGTATCCGGCTGTGACCATGCTGCTGGCGGTAGTGCTGCTGCGGGAGCGCACATCGCGACTACAAGCAGCCGGCATGGGTCTGGCCCTTGCCGCTGTCTCGCTGATCTCGTTCGCGTAGTGGAGAATCCAGCTAGAGCTTGACTTTGCTTACGTCGATGCTGGATTTGGGGTACTTCATCTTCAGGCGCTTCATGGCTTCCACCATGATGGCCGAGATCGCCACGTTGCGATACCACTTGTGGTCAGAGGGGATGATGAACCACGGCGCATGCGCGCGACTCGTATTTGAGATGGCTTTCTCGTAGGCCCGCATGTATTCGGGCCAGTACGAGCGTTCGGCAAAGTCGGACTCCGAAAGCTTCCAGTGTTTGTCCGGATCGGAGAGCCTTGATTCCAGGCGGCGCGTCTGTTCGTCGCGGCTGATATGGAGAAAGAACTTGAGAATGGTGACCCCGTCCTCGGCGAGACTCTCTTCGAACTGCACGATCTGCCGAATGCGCGCGTGGGCCACCTTGTCGCTGATCGTCTTGTGAACGCAGGTGACCAGCACGTCTTCATAGTGAGAGCGATTGAAGATGCCGATGGTGCCGCGTGCCGGTACACGCTTGTGAATGCGCCACAGAAAGTCGTGTTTGAGTTCGAGAGGCGTGGGCTCTTTGAAGGCTGAAACGTCGCAGGCCTGCGGATTGACTCCGGTGAAAATGTGCCGGATGGTGCCGTCTTTGCCGGCTGTGTCCATGCCCTGAAGAACCACCAGCACGGCATGCCTGCCGTCTGCGGTGAGCAGCTCCTGCAGCTCGTCCAGTTGCTGACGATGGTGCTCAAGGTCCGGAGCGGCCTCGGCCTTATTGGTATAGTCGCCGGTGTCGTCGGTCGAGATGCGGGACAGCCGGATCTTCTCGTGGGAACCCACGAGGTACGGACTCTTCACTTTCATCGAGAACCAGAGGTGGCGGGGCGCACCGGCTGAACCGCAGCCCCGCTCAAAACCAAGTTACTTAACCTGCGGAACTTCAGGCTTCGGGGCCACTGGTGCGGCGGCGTCCTGCTTGGGTGTGTCTGGATTTCCCTTGATGCCATCTTTAAAGCCGCGCAGTCCTTCGCCCAGGCCCTTGCCGAGTTCGGGCAGCTTGCGGGGTCCAAAGATCAGAAGCGCGATCACCAATACGATGATGAGGTGACTCGGTGTTAAGAGATTATCGAACATAGTTGGAATTCCTCCCGGAATCCGCAGATTGAGATGGTCTCAACCGGTAAGAACGCGGGCTTTCTCCCGTTTTGATTATTGTCGCACAGAGCACAGGGCGCCGTAGGAACTTCGTAAGCAGTACGTAGGCCGGGGCTCAACTGGATTGTCCCAGCTTGGTTGGCCCCTCGCCAAGCCTTTGACGAACCAGATTGTAGAAATTTGAAATATTTTCATTCGCGCCCAGGGTCAGCCGGCGATACACCTTGAGCAAGGGGTAGAGGCGCGAGCCGTGGACATCCAGGGTAGGCAGGGAGAGATCGCCGCCAGGGTACACCGACATAATCCACTCGCCGCCAAACTGCCGCCGCAAAACTTCCCCGAAGTAGCTGCCCCACAAGCGGGTGAGAAACTCCTGATCTTCGGCTGCCGGAGGCTCGGTCTGGGCCAGGATGCCCTCCAGGATCGCTACCGATTCGTCGCTAAAATCGAGGCGCTGGCGATGCTCCGTTCGGGCTGTGGCTACGGCCTGCTCGGCATAGGCCGTCATCATGGCCTGGAGAGAATCGAAGGTGGCGGCATTCAGGCGTTCGCGCGTGTCCATCTGGTACCAGAGTATCCGGTTCAAGCCTCCGCAGGTGAGGTGGTCTGACAGAAGGCCTCCGCGCCATGTATCTTGAAGAGTCAGCAGCAAATTTTCATCAACACCGTACCGAGAGCTGGGGCAGTGCCGGTGACCAGGGTTGATGAGCCATTTTGATCGGGGGTCTGTTCTGCGCATGCGCAATTCTGGTTTAGGAGTTCGGCGGGCACTCATCCTGCTCGTCGCGGTGGTCGGTATGTCTGTTCACAGTCAGAGGCTGGTAGCCCAGAGTACCCCGGTCTATACGCCGCCAACCGTAGCTCCGGCCGAACCGCTCGCCGATGTCCGTTATGACCACCGTTACGAAGTCTATGGCGGGTTTGCCTACTCCCACTTTGACGCAGGCCCCAATGTGCTCGAAGGCGCCAACCTGGGTGGATTCGATGTGCAGGGAGCACGCTTCTTCACCAGGCGATGGGCGGCTGTCGGCAATGCTCGCGGCTACTATGGCACCTCGGCTGCGGTCCCCAACCGTTTCGGCATCTCGGGACCTTTCGTGAGTGAACACATGTTCCTGGGCGGCCCAGAATATCGCGGCCCCAGCAACCAGCATGGATCGATCACCCTGCATGCGCTGTTTGGTGGAGCCTACGGCCTGTTCGATCACGCGTTGAACGGTGTTCCTCCAGGTGAGGTCGGCTTTTTCAAGAACCAACTCACGTTTGGCGCGGCCATTGGCGGTTCCATCGATCTGAACCGCTCCTCGAAACTTGCGTTGCGCATCTCGCCCGACGCCACTCTGACCAACTTTGGCAGCGCGGGAATCAAGGAGCAGTTCGCCATCTCGGTCGGCATTCTTTACCGGCTCGGCAAGGGCACGCTCAAGTAACGGCGTAGCGGTCTAAAGTACCTTTCCGTAAGACCCAAACCAGGGGCCTGCCCGATTATTTTGTGGCAGACGGCCCCGGTGCATGCTAACTCTATGCCAGCAACCAACGAGTTCCGGCTGGGGCAGGGGATGAAGCACTTTGGGCCATTTCAATTCGACACGCAGAACGAGTGTCTGTGGCGCGACGGGGTTCGCCTCAACATCAAGCCCAAGCCCTACTCTGTCCTGCGATACCTGGTCGAACATCCGCAACGGCTGGTGACGCACGACGAACTGCTCGAGGCGCTCTGGGCAGAGACCTACGTCCAGCCGCAGGTCTTGCGCACGTATGTGCTCGAACTGCGCAAGCTGCTGGGCGACGATGCCGACCATCCGCGGTTCATCGCGACCATCCCTAAGCGCGGATACCACTTTCTACTGCCGGTCACGGAGGCTCTCTCGCCAGCGCACGAGGGCACGCCGACGCAAGCCAGCATCGTAGGCCGAGACCGCGAGCTCACCGTTCTGGGCGAGTGCCTCGCGAGGGCGTTCCGGGGCGAGCGGCAGGTCCTCTTCATCACCGGAGAGGCGGGCGGGGGAAAGACCGCGCTGGTCGAAGCATTCTCCAGGGACGCGAGCGAGCAGGCTGTGGTCGCCTGGGGACGATGCAGTGAAGGACTTGCCGGCCAGGAGGCATACGGGCCCGTTCTGGAGTGCTTGCGCGACCTGGAAGAAGCGACCGAGCAAAGGAAGTCCGCCGCAGCGAGCGCAGCCCTGCCCAAACGGCATGATGGGGACAGGAATTCATTCCCATGGACAGTGAGCGAGTTCTGCGAGGCGATCGAGCGCACGGCCGAACGCGAGCCGTTAGTCCTGATTCTGGAAGACCTGCATTGGGCCGACACCGCCACCCTGGACCTGCTCGCAGCCATGGCCAGGCGTCGGAACAGGGCGCGCGTGATGCTGGTCATGACCTGCGGAGCGGCAGGTGACAGCGAAGGTCTGCTGGCGATGCGGCGAGTCCGTCAGGATTTGATATCGCGGCATCTAGCATCATCCATCCCGCTTGAGGCGTTAACGGAAGCCGACGTTGCCGCGTACGTTGCCGCAACGCTGGCGCGACTCGCACCGGGCACACCGCCTACAGAAGTTGCTGCGCTGGTGCACCAGCAATCCGACGGAAACCCCATGTTCATGGTGGCGATGGTCGACCACCTGCTCTCGCAGAAGCTGGTGGTGCCGGAAAACGGCGGCTGGACGACGAGCGTGCCACTGGCCGATGTGGAGATCGGAATTCCGCAGCAGCTTGCGGATCTGATCGGCCTGCAGCTACTGCAACGTCCAGCCTGGGAGCAGCGGCTCCTAGAAGCGGGCGCGGTGAGTGGTGTGGTGTTTCCTGTATGGTCTGCCGCGGCGGCGCTCGACGTGAACCCTGCGGAAGCAGAGGAACAATACGAGGCGTTGGCGAGACAGGTTTCCTTCCTGCACGCCGGCGGTCACGACGAGCTCCCCGACGGTACGCGTTCCAGCTTTTATGTTTTCTCGAATCGCATCTACCGCGACGTGCTGTATCAGCGGCAGCCTGCGGCGCGGCGTTCGCTCGCGCACCTACGAATTGCCGAGCGCCTCAAGGCGCTCTTTGCCGATCGTGAGACCAGCATCGCACTCGAACTCGCCGCGCATTTCGAAGCCGCCGGTGACTGGGGCCGAGCAGCCGACGCGCTCTGCCTTGCCGCCAACAGCGCCATTGAACGCCAGTCCGGTGCGGATGCGGCTGGTCTGCTGACTCGGTCACTGGAACTGTTACAAAATATGCCTGCCTGGCAGCGAACGGGCCGCGAAGAGCGCATTCAGCAGCAGATCGCGGGTCTCGCCGAAGCGCTGAACATGGCGCGCGTCTAGAGCATCTCTCGCCGACGCAATCGCCTGGGATAGGCTCGCGATCCAATCCGGCCGCGCTGTCTGTCCAGAAATCCCCCTCCCAAGATTTGACAACAATTAGACGGGGATTTGACGCGCGCAAAATTTTCCAGAGCTACTGTGTCACGTGTGGGTAGGAAACATCACTATGCAATAGAACGGATGGCCCGCCGCTCGTTGCTGGAGGACGCCGCCCACAGATTTCTAAAGTTCGGACAATGAGAGCTCACGTATGAGCGACATTTCATCCCCCCGGTTGAGTGTTCAAGTGGGCTCTCATCTTTTTTTTCCAAAATCGCAACACTGCAGTTTGAAGTCTCTTTTCTGCCCAGTTCTTGCGTTACTTCGTGCGGCCGGTGAGGTGTCGGACCCGGCCGTGCGAAGGTGAACTCCTTTCCACCGCGAGCACGAGAAATCCCCACCCTCTTTACTGAGGATGGGGATGTGTTCGTTTCGGATGCAGCTTGAAGTGACGCGCTATTGCAGTTCGTAGCCGGCGAAGAAGTAGCCGATTTCAAAGGCGGCGGTATCTTCGGCATCCGAACCGTGGATCGCGTTCTCTTCAATCGAGCCCGCGAACTTCTTGCGAATCGTGCCCTCGTCGGCATTGGCCGGGTTGGTGGCGCCCATCAGCTTGCGCAGATCCGCAATCGCGTTTTCCTTCTCCAGCACCATGGGGAAGATCGCGCCCGAGGACATAAAGCTGGTTAACGAATCGAAGAACGGGCGTTCCTTGTGCACTGCATAGAAACCCTGAGCGGTCGTCTTTGAAATGGAGAGTTTCTTGATGGCGATGATCTTGAAGCCGGCCTTCTCAATCTCGGCGAGAATGGCCCCCGCGTAGCCTTTGCGAACGGCGTCGGGCTTGATGATGCTGAACGTGCGCTGCGACATGAATTGCTCCTGAACCTGGCCCGTAGCCGAGGATGCGTGAGTGAAAACGTCAAAGTTTGCGATAGACCGCTCGCAGGGAAACGGCTACTTGCCGATGACCCGAGCCAGCGTTTCCCCGATAGCAGCGGGGCTTTCGACTACGTGAATGCCGGCAGCGGTGAGTGCCTTCATCTTGTCCGCGGCTGTTCCCTGTCCGCCTGAGATGATCGCGCCGGCGTGCCCCATGCGACGGCCTGGAGGCGCTGTCTGCCCGGCGATGAATCCGATGACCGGCTTTTTGACATGCTGCTTCACAAACTCCGCCGCAGCCTCTTCTGCCGTGCCGCCGATCTCTCCGATCAGGATGATCGATTCGGTTTCAGGATCATCATTGAGCAAGCGCAGCGCGTCTACGTGCGTGGTGCCGATGATGGGATCTCCGCCGATGCCGATCGCGGTGGACTGCCCGATGCCACGCTGCGTCAACTGGTAGACCGCCTCGTAGGTGAGCGTGCCCGAGCGCGACACAATGCCGACCGAGCCCTCCTTGTGAATGCGTCCCGGCATGATGCCAATCTTGGCCTTGCCTGGCGAGATGACGCCGGGGCAGTTAGGACCGATCAGCCGCGACTTAGAATCCTTGAGCACGCTCCACACGCGAATCATGTCGTTCGAAGGAATGCCTTCAGTGATGCACACAATCAGTGGCAGGCCCGCGTCTTCCGCCTCGAGAATCGCATCCGCAGCGAACGGCGGCGGTACGAAGATCACCGTCGCGTTGGCTCCCGTTGCCTCCACCGCCTGCTGCACGGTGTCGAATACCGGCCAGCCTTCGTGCGTGGTGCCCCCTTTGCCGGGCGTGACTCCGCCGACTACTTTGGTGCCATATTCGGCGGCGCCTTTGGCGTGAAATGTGCCCTCGCGACCAGTAATACCCTGCACGATGAGGCGCGTATTTTTATCGACCAGTACTGCCATTAGTTCGCCCCCTTCGCTGCGGCAACCACGGTATCCGCGGCTTCCTTCATGGTTGCTCCTACTTGGAAATTCAGCCCCGAGTCGGCCAGGATCTTGCGTCCCTCTTCGACATTCGTGCCTTCAAGCCGCAGCACGATCGGCACTTTCACGTTCAGATTCTTGGCCGCGGCCACGACGCCCTGAGCCAGCGTGTCGACGCGCAGGATGCCGCCAAAGATGTTGATGAAGATGGCTTTCACATTTTTGTCGGAGAGCAGAATTTCAAAGGCGTGCTCGATCTGCTGCTGGTTCGCGCCGCCGCCCACGTCAAGGAAGTTGGCCGGCGAGCCGCCCGCGTACTGGATGATGTCCATGGTCGCCATTGCGAGACCTGCGCCATTGACCATGCAGGCGATGTTGCCGTCCAGCTTGATGTAGTTGAGCCCGTACTTCGACGCTTCCACTTCGAGCGGGTCTTCTTCGTTCACATCGCGAAGTTCCTTCAGCTCCTTATGGCGGAAAATCGCGTTGTCGTCGAAGTTGATCTTGCAATCGAGCGCGAAGAGCTTGTCGTCCTTGGTGGTGATGAAAGGATTGATCTCGAGCAGCGAAGCGTCGGTCTCCATGTAAGCGCGGTACAGCCCGGTCATGAACTTGACTGCTTCGTTGATTTGCGTTGACTTGAGCCCGAGCGCGAATGCGAGCTTGCGCGCCTGGTAGGGCTGAAAACCGACGGCGGGATCGATGTAGGCCTTGAAGATGGCGTCTGGATCTTTGGCCGCAACCTCTTCGATCTCCATACCGCCTGCCTTCGAGGCCATGAAGACCAGCTTGGCTGCGGCGCGATCGAGCACGATGCCGAGATACAGTTCGCGGTCGATGTTGGCGGTCTCTTCTATCAGCAGGCGGCGAACCTTCTGGCCTTCGGGACCGGTCTGATGCGTGACCAACTGCATGCCGAGGATCTGCTTGGCATACTCCTCTGCCTGGTCGGCCGTCTTCGCGACCTTGACGCCGCCGCCCTTACCGCGGCCTCCAGCGTGGATCTGCGCCTTGACGACTACACCGGTCGCGCCCTGCGCAAACAGCCGCTTGGTTACGTCGACGGCTTCGTCGAACGTGTTCGCCACTTCACCCCGGGGCACGGCCACGCCGTACTTCGCCAGGATGTCCTTCGCCTGATACTCGTGAATTTTCATACGTGATCGTTTCCTGCCCCGACGAACACACTCGAATGGGGATTCCGGCTCTCACCGGAGGCTGGCGCGGTTGCTCTCGCGCGTGAACCGCAATACTGGTGGACAACTCATAGTAGCGGACGGGAAGAACGCTGGGCAAACCGCCGACGGATAGCGACGACAGGCAAGCTCCGATAGCATGAGTAGGGATTCGCACGGGGTTAGGCCGCTCGCAATGGACGATTTGACACAGATGCTGAAGCTGGTCGCCGAGGAGCACGGCACGCTGAGCCGCGACCAGGCTCGGCTGGCGCTCAAGGCGTTGCTTGCCGCGCCTGCCTCCGATGCCGCCGCGGACGCGCAGATTGCGGCGTTGCTCTCGGGCCTCGCGTCGCGTGGCGAAACGGCCGAGGAACTGACCGGCTTCGCCATCGCGATGCGCGAGCTTGCCGAGCCGATTCCGCTCACCGACGCCGAGCGCGAAGCCCTGGTGGATACCTGCGGCACGGGCGGCGATGGACTGGGTACGTTCAACATCTCCACCGGTGCTGCGCTGGTGGCCGCCGCAGCCGGGGCCAAAGTGGCGAAGCACGGCAATCGCGGCGTGACTTCGAAGTGCGGTTCGGCGGATGTGCTCGAAGCCTTGGGAGTTCCTGTAGCTCTAACTCCGGAACAGGCGGTCGAGTGTCTGCGTGCTACGGGCTTCACGTTTCTGTACGCGCCGCTGCTGCACCCCTCAATGAAGCGTGTGCAACCGGTGCGCCGCGCCCTTGGATTTCGCACCATCTTCAACCTCGCGGGACCGCTCACCAACCCTGCCGGAGCGCGAGCCCAGGTCATGGGCGTGTTTTCGTCAGCGAAGCTTCCGCTGGTCGCCGAGGCGATGGCCAGGCTCGGCGTACGGCACGCGTTTGTGGTCCACGGCAGGGACGGGCTGGACGAGCTCACGCTGACCGGCGAAAGCGAAGTGGCCGAGATCCGCGACCACAGCATTCGGCTCTTTCGCTTTGAGCCAGAGAGCGCCGGCCTGCCTCGTGCGTCTATAGAAGCACTGCAGGGCGATCAAACACCTGCAGGAAACGCGGCCATGCTGGAGGCGATCTTTGCCGGCGATCGAGGACCGCGACGGAACGTAGTGCTGCTGAATGCGGCGGCCGCGCTGGTTGCGGCGGGCCTGGCGGGCGACTTCGGAGAGGGCGTAGCGATGGGCGCCGCGGCAATCGATTCAGGAAAGGCTATGCGCACGCTGCACGGGCTGCGTGAGTTCGGCAGCGAATTGCTGGTGGCGAGATAAACAGCGGAACGAGGGAACGACGATGGTAAGAGAACCACGCAACTCGGAGAAGCGAACGACGAAACTTGGCTTGGCGATTTCGGGATTGGTCTGCGGCCTGTTGCTCTCCGGCACGGCTGAGGCTCAGCAGATACAGGTGAACAAGGACAACCGCACCATTGCCATTACTGCGACGGATAAGGCCTCGGCTGACGCAGACACCGCGGTCGTTCACATCGGGTTTCAGGTGTTTGCTCCCGATTCGGCGACCGCGTACGCCAAGGGCTCGCAGATCTCGAACGCAGTGGTCGCTGCGCTCACCAAGGCGGGCGTGAGCGCGAAGATGATTCGAAGCGAGAACCAGTCGCTGCACCCCAACAACTTCTTCAACGATAAGGATACGGAGCAGGAGCGAGCCAGAAAGCAGTTTGCACTGGAGCAAACCTGGACCGTCGATACCTCGGCGAAGTACGCCGCCGACGTCTTACACACCGCGGTGCAGGCGGGAGCAAACAACTCCGGCTCGATCGACTGGGAGGTTACCGATCGAAAAGCGCTGCAGGCTGAGGCGGCCGCAAACGCGTTGAGCAAGGGTCAGGCGATTGCCGCGCAGATGGCCAAAGGTCTCGGCGTGAAACTGATCGGGCTTATCTACGCCAGCAATCAGGCTCCCGAGACGGGGGTTCGCCCGGTTGCATTTGAAACCATGGCGAAGTTGGAGCGCGCGCCCGCGGCACAGCCACTTGCCATCAAACCCGGCAAGATCGAAGAGAATGCTACCGTGTACGCCGTCTTTGCCATAGAGTAATGCGTCGAAGACTCATGCGACGAAACGAACAGGCGCCGCAACCGAGCCGCCGCGAGCGCATCGGAAGATGATACGTACAGGACAACACCATGGATGAATGCCGTGAACTACACCCTACGCCGGAAGCCGAAGAGGTCTTCAAACGCTGGCTGGAGCATTTGGACGAAGAGTTCAGCAAGCACAAGAAGCCGTCATTGCGCGGCGAACTGGTGCGCGATGCCCTGCACCAGCTATTTCTCGGCAGGCCGCATGGCGGCAAGCTGAACTTCACGCTGACGACCGAACTGCCGGCGAACGTCCTGCAACTCACGCTCGATCCATCGAATGTGACGCTCGAGGGCGAGTACGACAAGCAAGTGGACGTGCAGAAGTACTGCGAACGCAAGCCCCTGATCTGGTTCTGGCAGATGTTTGACCGCTCGCCAGTGGGCATGAACCACTGGCTCGGCTATCGATTTCGTGCCATGTTGGGGCGGCACATTTTCAAGAGCATCGGGAAGAACGTGAAGATCTATCCCGGCCTCGAGTTCACCTTTGGCTACAACATCACCGTGGAAGACGAAGTGACCATCCACAACTACGTGAGACTCGACGATCGCCAGGAAATTACGCTGAAGAAGGGCGCAGTGCTGGCCGAGTACGCCGTGCTTCCGGAGAACAAGAAGGGGCAAGGGACGCAACCAGGCAGCCAGGAATAAGGGGCCTTTGTACGGCGGCATCTTCGATGGAGCGGTGAGACCGCTGCCTCTACTGCGTGGAAGCGCTCCCCTTCTCGCGCAGGATGTAATGCTCCAGGTAGCTTCGCAGTTGATCGCGGTGGGCATCGCGATAGCCCGGGTAATCTTTCGCAATGCTGCCGTCGGCGCCGCTGATCAGGATCCAGGGTTCGAGCATCCCTGCCTTGTCCAGATCGAGCAGGCTGCTCAGGCCCGCGTCGAGTTTTTCGGGCGGCAGATTCTGCTGGCGGACCGAAACCGCCACCGCATGCAGACACTCCGATTCTTCGCGGAGGGTGTGCCGATACTCCTTCATATCGGGGAATGCCTTGGGAAAATCTTCCTGCCGCCAGGACGCCCGAAGTTGCGCGTATTTCGCCCAGGCAGCCGTCGCGGGATCATCGGGGTTGGGCTTGACGGGGTCGGCGAGCTCGTTCTTCCCACCGGTAGTCGTAATCGCGGGACGCTGAATCTCCGGAGCCTGGAGAATCGCCTGGTGGCGCGGCGCCCACTGAATCAGACCGGACCACGCAGTTTTGCTGTATGGCTCAGCAACGATGGCGTCGATGAATTTGCTGCGAGCGTCTTCCGGATGACCCGAGGCTTCAAGCGAATCTCCCCAATAGCGATAGGCGGACTCGCGGTTCGGATTGATGGCCACTGCCTTGGCAAACCATTGCCCGGCCGTTCCGGCGTCGTGCTGAGCAAAGGCCGCATCCCCGGCGAAGAGGGCCGCTTCGTAGACCCCGGGATTTGCTGCGGCTGCGGCAGAGTAGGCCTTGTAGGCGGCGGGAAAGTCTCCTCGCGAGAACGCCGCCTCGCCATCGTTCATCAGCGTGCCGGCATCTCCCGGAGCAATGCTGGTGAAGTCCGACGGATGATCCGGATCGATACCCAGCAGAACGCCGAGATAATCGCCATGGTCGCCAAGCCGCTGCGCGGTTAGCCCCTGATCGTGCGCGCGGACCAGCAACTTCCGCCGTTTCGCGGGATCCTTCACCGTCGCTGACTCCGCCAACAGGCAGGCGCCCAGGCGCTCCGCATAGAGAGATTCTTCGGGGAACCGCTTGGCCAGGTCGTCATAGATCGGCAGCGCGTCGATCATCTTGCCTTGCTTGTAGAAGTCGGCCGCGCGCGTGGCCTCGCTGTTAGGAGCCGGGCTGGCGTCGGTAGAGCCGACCTGTGCGGCGATATGAGTGGCAGGAAACGCGAGAATCGGCAGCAAGACCAGCCACGAAAACCGGACCGGATGAAACGCGGATCGACTCCGCCCTATGTCTAACCTGATGTGTCCCAAACGCAATTCCCTCCCGGCAGAATCAGCCCCGCCCGCATGCTACCATCAGATTTCCCTGAGAGCCCTGGAGAATCGCCGAACGATGGGTCAACAAGACTTTGTCCTAAAGCTTTTTGAATTTGCGATTTTGCTGTTTGCGTTGAGCCTCCACGAGGCCTCGCACGCCTGGATGGCTTCCCGGCTCGGCGATCCCACAGCACGCATGCTGGGCCGGGTCACATTGAACCCGATCAAGCACATCGACCCCGTGGGTACGGTGCTGATTCCGCTGGCCATGCTCTTCCTTCCAGGATTTGGCCGGTTTCTGATCGGTTGGGCCAAGCCGACGCCGGTCACTACCCGAAACTTCAAGAATTTTCGACGCGACGACATCCTCACCACCCTGGCGGGTCCCCTCAGCAACTTCCTTACCGCGATGGTCGCCTTCATCGCGCTGATCACCATGAGCCTGGTAAGTCCGGCGGGCAAGCTGGCGGTGCAGGCTTCGGTCTTCGCGGGCAATCACGTAACCTTCCCGATCGAGGGACCGCTGCCCACCTTCTTTCCCGTGGCGCTCATCCTGTATCTGGCAACGCTGGTGAACCTGTTCCTGGCGGTCTTCAACCTGCTCCCCCTGCCGCCACTCGATGGCAGCCACATCTTCCGGCATATGCTGCCCGGGCGCTTCACACGGGTCTATGACTCCCTGGGCATGTTCAGCATCATCCTGATCCTATTCCTCGGAGGTCGGGTGGTCGGGGTGGTCGTGAATCCGCTGCTCAACACCGTAAACTCCGTGCTGCTGGGCAGGTAATACCCGGGGTCGTCTGACAAGCGGAAAGTTATAGATCTGGCACAGTCGCGCTCAAAAGGGGCAGGAGTTCCCGCGCATTCCGTACAATGGAGACAAATCCCACGGAATGCGAATGGCTCCCGTGCAGCAATTCTCGACTGAAGGAACTTGTGGCGGCTGATTCTGTGACCCAACCTAAGCGTGTGCTGAGCGGCATGCGTCCCACCGGCAAGCTGCATCTGGGCAATTACATGGGTGCACTCTACAACTGGGTGAAGCTGCAGAACGAAGTGGATGCGGCCGGAAACCCCCTGTATGACTGCTACTTCTTCATCGCCGACTGGCATGCACTCACCACCGACTACGCCGACCTCTCGCGCCTGCCGGAAAACATCTGGGAAGTGGCCTTGGACTTCGTAGCCGCCGGGTTGGATCCGGAAAAAAGCGTCATCTTCGTGCAGAGCCAGGTAAAGCAGCATGCGGAGCTGCACCTGCTGCTCTCGATGATCACCCCGCTGAGTTGGCTCGAGCGCGTGCCCAGCTTCAAAGACCAGCAGGAACAGCTCAAAGAGAAAGACCTGGGCACCTATGGATTCCTGGGCTACCCACTGCTGCAGGCGGCCGACATTCTCATCTACCAGCCGAGCTTCGTTCCTGTAGGCCACGATCAGATCGCACACGTTGAGTTGACCCGCGAGGTCGCGCGGCGTTTCAACGCCCACTTCCCCGGCCCAGGGCATGCGCCTGCGGGACGGCCTGAGGAAGGCGCGGTTGGCCTGGGTATTCTGCCCGAACCGCAAGTCCTGCTCACTCCATCGCCCAAGCTGCCTGGGACCGATGGGCGGAAGATGTCGAAGAGCTACGGCAACACCATCATGCTCTCTGAGCCGGAAGCGGACATCCGTAAGAAGCTCAAGACCATGGTGACGGACCCTGCGCGCGTCCGGCGCACCGATCCGGGCGACCCCGACAAGTGTCCGGTCGGCGACTTGCACAAGGTCTTTTCGAGCGAAGAAACGCTGGCTAAGGTGTACGCGGGCTGTCGTTCCGCAGGCATCGGCTGCATTGAGTGCAAGGGTTGGGCGGCGGATTCGATTGTGGCCGCGCTCGCTCCCATTCAAGAGAGGCGCCGCCGGCTGGAGGAGAATCCTGCCATGGTGACCGAGATTTTGGCAGACGGCAATCGGCGCGCAGCCGCCCGAGCGGAACAGACCATGCAGGAAGTGCGCGCGGCCATGCAGCTTTCCTTACCAGTTGCGGATGCAGTGTCGCAATGACGGACGAGCAGCACAAGACGGCTAACGGTGCCGCGCCAGAGACGCCGGACGCGAGTGCCGCGCCGTCTGGAAAGCAGCAGTACGAAAAAACCGCCTCCGATCGGAAGAAGGAGGAGGCGAATGTCTTCCCCTTCTCGGTCACCGTCAGCGAGGTCTATGACGGCCCGATGGACCTGCTGCTGGATCTGATTCGCAAGCAGGACATCGATATCTACGACATTCCCATCGCCAAGATCACCGCGCAGTTTCTCGCCTATGTCGAGAAGCTGAAGCAGACGGACGTGGACGTGGCGGGGGATTTCATCTACACGGCTTCGTTGCTCATTCACATTAAGAGCAAGATGCTGTTGCCGCGTTCGCCCGTCGAGGCCAACGATCCCGAGAGTGAAGATCCGCGTCGCGAACTGGTCGACCGCCTGCTGGAGCACGAACGGTTCAAGAACGCCGCGCAGATGCTCGCACAGAAACAGCAGATCGAGGAGGCCACCTGGAGCAATCCGCAGATGCGCGAGTTTCGCAACGCGGAGGGCACGGATCAGGAGATTGCGGCAGACACGGTCGACCTGGTGCGTGTGTTCCAGGAGATCCTGGAGCGCGCCAAGGCTCGGCCCGTTCTTGACGTCGCGGAAGACGCTGTGACGGTAGCGCAGATGATCGATTACGTGCGGCGCAGGCTGGTGATGGAAGATAAGCCGATCGCTTTACGGCGGCTTCTCGGCAATGCACGGTCAGAGCGCGCCGTGATCAGCATGTTTCTCGCCCTGCTGGAACTGGTGAGGATGCAGGCAGTTCTACTGAGGCAGACGCAGACCTTTGGCGACATCTTTGTGAAGAAGCACGTCATGTTCGACTCGTTCGTGAATTCACATATTCGGGATGATTGGGAATAAGCAAGGAACTCGCACCCTCTCCGGCAGGGCCCTCCTGCAGATTCACCGTATTTTTACCTCTTCGGGTACTATCTTTCATTTTTGTAAGGTTGGCCCCCTGCTAGCGTTCAGGAGCAGTTTCACCCTCGCCCGGAGCGCTCATCATGGCAGATAGCACCATCGCAGTTTCCCCGGAACGCGTCACAGGCAATCTGCTCGACCGCAAGATCAGAAAAAAACCCGGCAAACTGGGACTGGTTTTGTTCGGCCTGATCCTGCTCGCCGGCATTGGCTACGCCGGCTACCACCTGGCCTCGGACATCTCGAGCGCGCCCATCCTCAGCGCCTGGCCGTATGTGCTGCTGGGATTGGCGCTGCTCATCGCGCTCGGCTTCGAGTTCGTCAACGGCTTCCACGATACGGCGAACGCCGTCGCGACGGTGATCTATACCCACACCATGGAGCCACACGTCGCGGTGGTCTGGTCGGGCATCTGGAACCTGATCGGGGTGCTCACGTCTTCGGGCGCGGTGGCCTACACGATCATCTCCCTGCTTCCGGTCGAACTGGTGCTGCAGGTGGGCAAGGGGGCCGGGTTTGCCATGGTCTTCGCCCTGCTGGTCGCGGCCATTCTCTGGAATCTGAGCACCTGGGCCTTCGGGCTTCCGGCCTCCAGTTCGCACACGCTGATCGGCTCCATTATTGGCGTCGGATTTGCCAACCAGCTGATGAATCCCAAGTCGGGCACCAGCGGTGTGGATTGGGCACAGGCGATGAGCGTGTTCCGGGCGCTTCTTATCTCGCCCGTGTTGGGCTTCGGGTGCGCTGCGCTCCTATTGCTGCTGCTCAAGCTGCTGGTGAAGAAGCCCGAACTCTACAAATCGCCGGAGGGCGAGGCGCCGCCGCCGATGTGGATTCGCGGATTGCTGGTGCTGACCTGCACCGGCGTGAGCTTCGGCCATGGATCGAACGACGGGCAAAAAGGGATGGGCCTGATCATGCTCATCCTGATCGGCACCGTTCCCACCGCCTACGCGCTCAACCACGCCATTGGATACTCCCAGGTGCAGGATTTCGCGGCGGTCTCAGAGCAGGCCGCCCATGTGCTGAGCGGTTACGTGTCACCCAATGCCAACATGACCGATCCCCGCACGGACTTGACGGAGTACATCCGGACCAAAAAGTTCACACCCGACACTATGCTGGCGGCACGGCAGCTGGTGCTCGAGATCGAGCATGAGACGCAGCAGTACAAGACACTGGCTGCTGTACCGCCGGGGCAGCAAACCAACGTTCGGAACGACATGTATGTCATGGGCGAGGCATTGCGGATCGCGGGCAAGGCTGGCAGCCCCAGTTTCACCGCCCCGGAAAGCGCCATCCTCGCCAACTACCGTAAGCACCTCGACCAGTCGACCAAGTTCATCCCAACCTGGGTCAAGGTAGCCGTGGCCCTGGCTCTCGGCATGGGCACCATGGTGGGCTGGAAGCGGATCGTCGTCACCGTCGGCGAAAAGATCGGGAAGTCGCACCTGACCTATGCGCAGGGTGCTTCGGCGGAGATCGTGGCCGCCTGCATGATCATCGCGGCGGACCAGTACCATTTGCCGGTGAGTACGACCCACATCCTCTCCTCAGGCGTCGCCGGCACCATGGTGGCCAACGGCAGCGGGCTGCAGTGGTCGACGCTGCGCAACATCGCGATGGCCTGGGTGCTGACCCTGCCGGTAGCCGCGCTGCTCGCGGGCTGCCTCTTCTGGGTCTTCCGCCAGTTCGTCTAAAGGCGCGATTTCCTATCCTGCTCTGACGGTCATCCCGGCGCTTCGATACTATGCAAACATAGAGATCGAAGCGCCTTTCCCTTTGCCGCCCGACTATGTACACGCGGGCTCAAAAGGGCGCGAGGAAACCGTCGCACGCATGAGTTTAAAAGCCAAGATCGAAGCAGTGATTTACGCCGCGGAAGAGCCTGTCACTCTAGCCCAGTTGGCATTCCTGATAGGGGCGGAGGTGGTCGAGTCGCTTGCCAGCCGCGCCGCGCAGGCAGAGGCCTCAGCGACGACCTCTCCCGAGTCCGGCAATCCGGACCTGGAGTTGACCGGGCAACTGGCGGATGCCGCGTCCGGTGCTGGTTCCCCGAGTGCCGAGGTTGATCCCACGCCTGAGCCCGTGGCCGAATCAACCGCTGAGTTGGTGATTCCGGAGTCGCTTGCCGGTCCAACCGCTGAAGACCAGCCGGCAGATGCGCCGAGCGCCGAGGTGGACGAGAAGAAAGCCGCGCGGCAACGCGATCGCGAGATTCGCGAAGAACTCCGGCGCATTCTGACCGAGCTCATGGACGACTACGTTCAGAGCGACCGAGGTATGGAGATCCGCGAAGTTGCCGGAGGCTACCGGGTGGCGACTAAACCTGAGTACCACGACGCGGTACGCGCCTTCGTCAAGAGCCTCAAGCCGCCGCTGAAGCTTTCGCTGCAGGCCCTCGAGACACTCGCCGTGATTGCCTACAAGCAGCCGGTCACGGCTCCTGAGGTAAGCGAGATTCGCGGGGTGGATTCGAGCGGCGTGCTGGGCAGCCTGATCAGCCGCAAGCTCATCACTACCGCCGGGCGCAAGCAGGTGATCGGGCGCCCCATTCTGTACAAGACTACGAAGGAGTTCCTGCTTCGCTTCGGTCTGAAGGATGTGAACGAGCTGCCGAGTATTGAGGAGTTCGAAAAGATGGCCGGTGAGGTGGAGATCGCCGAACAGGGCCAGGACATGACTTCGTCGCAGGATTTGCCTTTCACAGAAGAAGACTCGGTCGCGAACGATGCAGTCGAGGGCGACGAAGCAGCAGTAGACTCGGTAGAAGCCAACGCCGCGGAGCCGGGCCTCGCCGTCGAGATGGATCCCGCCCAGGCCGGGCAGAAGGCAGCTCCGGATGAGGATCCGCCGATTTCAGAGCAGCCGATTTCGGAGCAGATGAACCGCCCCGCGCCCGCCACTATTCCGCTGGATGCACCCATGGAACGAAGCTCGCAAGAACTCGCAGCAGAAGCAGTACAGGTCGAGGTGGCGCCGGCGGCCCATCCTACTGTTCCGATTGAGGGTGAGTGATGGAAGGCAAGGCACGCCACGAAGAGCGGCTGCAGAAGATCATCGCGTCAGCGGGTGTGACCTCGCGTCGCAAAGCCGAGGAGCTAATCCTGGGAGGCAGCGTCCAGGTAAACGGGCAGACGATTACCGAACTGGGCTCGAAGGCGGATGCAAACCAGGACCACATCCGCGTCAACGGGAAGTTGCTGAAGCCGGTCGAGAAACACCGCTACTTTCTCCTGAACAAGCCAAAAGGCTACGTCACGACCGTCTCCGATCCCGAGAAGCGGCCGACGGTGATGGAGTTCTTTGAGCGGGCGGGAACGCGGGTCTACCCGGTCGGGCGGCTCGACTACCAGAGTGAAGGTCTGCTGCTGATGACCAACGACGGAGAACTCGCCAACCTGCTCACCAAGGCGTCCTCCAAAGTCGAGAAGACCTACCTGGTGAAGATCAGCGGCAAGCCCAGCGAGACGGCCATCGAGCAGCTTCGCGCCGGAATCATGATTGATCGCGGGCGCAAGGGCGCCTATGAGGGACGAGTGATGACGCAGCCGGCCGACATACGGCTGGTGCGGAGCGCCGACAATCCCTGGTACGAGGTGACGCTCACGGAAGGCCGCAATCGCCAGATCCGGAAGCTATTCGAGGAAATTGGCCACTTTGTGGAGAAGATTCGCCGCGTAGGGTATGGCCCGCTGGTCCTGGATGTGCCTCCGGGGGAGGTTCGGGAGTTGACGGCGGAGGAGGTGTTGGCCCTGCAGCGCGCGGCTCGTGGCATTGGTCCCAAGCGCCTGGAGTCGCTCAAGGCGCGCCGACCGTCGGCCGGGAACCCGCGAGGCGAAACATCCCGCGGCAAGACTGCACAGCCTAAGAAGGCCACCAAGGCCCGGCAGCGGCCGTAAGGCGCCACTCGGCAGCTGCAGGTGTTTTAAATCAGAAGCGTTGAAGGCTGGAATCAGGAGAGTTGAAGGCTGGAATCAGGAGCGTTAAAGGCTCGAATCAGGAGAGTTGAAGGCTCGCTACGCGTTCACGCGTAAGAGCATCGAGGCGCAGGTGTCGTGACAGAGGCTGAGCCGCAGCATACGAATCTGCCGCCCGTCCCTCCTGGGGGATTTTGTTCTGGATGGGAACTGGCCCGACTACCGGGTGCGCTCGATCCTTGGCTTCACGACTCACATGCTTGGAGTAGCTAAAGAATAACCCCAGTGGACCCAAAAGTAACCCTTTTCTTGAAAATAATTTCAATTACGAAAGCAACCCCCGGATAGGGACCTCCGTTCGGGACTGCGGCTCAGGGAAAGCTTAGCGGGCTAAGCACCCGAAGCCGCTGCTACGGCAGCGTTTTGCTGGTGTTTCCAAAGCACGAGAACGAGCCAGATCACGAAGATTTGCACGGGGAGCGGCAGCTCCTCCGGCAGGGAAACGTTGGCTTTCCGGGTGAAGAGGCCGGCTGGCCGAACCGACCCCACCTCGCGACCCTGGTCGCTGAGCACGAAGCTGCGGCGGAAAGCCGACTCCTTCTTCAACGTGTACTGCTTCCCTTGATACATCAGCCCGATCGAGTTCCGGAAGACACCAGGCTTCTGCGCGTACGCGAGGGTGGCTCCATTCTGCTGCAGCAGGAACTGGCCGCTCATCAGATGTTCGCGGGAGACCTCGTAGGGTGTGCCTCCGATCTCGAGAACCGCCTTGTCTTTCCACATCGAGGCATTGCGAATTGCGGCGACACCGTTGCCATCCTGCAGCACGTTGTAGCTCCACGCAGCCCAGCTTTTCGGAACGACTTGCAGATTGCTCATGACCAAAGCCTCTCAGGAAGGAAGTTATCGGCCCGCAATCCAATGGAAGCATACGTGGCGGCGAGAGGCGAAGTTCGGAAGGAGATGGTGCGCCCGGCAAGATTCGAACTTGCGACCTCACGCTTCGGAGGCGTGCGCTCTATCCAGCTGAGCTACGGGCGCGCAGCTTCAAGAATACTACGGGCCGCGCCCCGGCGCTGAGTCTATCCGCGGGCGGGGTGCTTTGAACGGTGCATCCGCCCCTGCTTTGACAAACCCCCGCGTCCGCGTTTTCATGGTGACGGTCCTGCATGCTGTGGTTGCGAGAGGGAATTGTCGGGGTTGTACAGCCGGCGAACTCCAGACACACAGCGTGCATTTACAAGGGCTCAGGAGTGAATCAGGAAATGTTGCGACGGAAGGTTCTTAGTTCTCTCAGCGTGCTGCTGCTCAGCGCGCTTGCCACAGCCCCTATGCTCGCGCAGATGACCGGCAGCGATGCCAAGAAACCCGCCAGCCCGCCGGAACAAGCGACGGTAACCTTGAACGGCAAGACCGTCACCATCGACTACAGCGCTCCTTCCATGCGCGGACGCAAGATCAAAGGTGGCCTAGTTCCTTATGGAAAGGTGTGGAGAACCGGGGCGAATGCTGCGACCACCCTCAAAACTCCGGTCGATCTGAAGATCGGCGAGCTAGTGGTGCCGGCCGGCACCTACACCCTGTATTCGTTGCCTGCGGAGGATAGCTGGAAGCTGATCGTCAACAAGCAGACCGGTCAATGGGGAACGCAGTACGACGAGAAGCAGGACCTCGGCCGGGTCGATCTGCAGGTCAAGAACGCCGACACGACGGTAGAGACCTTCAAGATTCACTTTGAAAACACCGAGGGCAGCAAGACGGAGCTGCACATGACCTGGGAAAACACGGATCTGTCGGTGCCCGTAAGCGCGCAGTAATGCAGCTCAGGAGGCGGCTTCGCGCTGCTTCCTCAGCTCTTCCATCACCGACTGGATCAGTTCCTTGGCCCCTCGCATTTCGCTCATCACGGTCTCGAGGTCAAGGGCAGGTTTTAATGGGTTGCGAGTGGAAGTGCAATAGACTCCATGCTGGCCGATGAGAATGAGCGCGTCGGTCAGCATGTCGAGCGAGACGGCCAGTCGACCACGCGCCGGTCCCATCATGAACTCATGCTTCTCAAGCTCTTCCTGTCGGCTATCGAATACTGACATCGGTTCTCCTTGGTTGCATTCAGCGCGCTGCGAGACGCGGATGCAGAGTCTCGCAGTTGCTGGAGGGGCTGCCTTCTTCAGAGTAGGCTAGTTTGCTGGGGAAGCGCATCGATCTCGCGTCGCTGGGTTCTGGCCCGCGACGGCTCAACACCGACGAGCGGTAAGCGGACGAGAAATTGTGTGCCGTGGAATGCGGCTTCGGTGGAGCTTTCGTAGGTGAGCGTGCCGCCGTGTTTCTCTACGATGCCTTTGCTCACCCAGAGGCCAAGGCCGGTTCCCACATCTCTCTTGGTGGTGAAGAAGGGTTCGAAGAGGCGGCCTTTGTGGTCCGCGCCGATACCGCTGCCGGTGTCGGCCACCTCGATCTCCGCGTGGTCTCCGGCCGCCTTCACGCTGACGCGGATCGTTCCGGAATGTTCGATGGCGTCGATGGCGTTCGCCAGGAGATTTGCCACCACCTGTTTGATCTCACCGCCGACGATGGTCAGCACCAACCCGGGCTGAATGTCAGTCACGAGATCGAGTTTTCTGCTCTGAATGCGCCGACGATACAGGTCGAGCACATCGCCAACCACTGCGGCGAGATCGGTGTCCCTGGGCGCCGCCGCTTCGCGGTAAAAGCCGAGGGTCTGGCGCACGATATGGGCTACGCGCTGGAGTTCTTCATCGGCGATGAGGAGATTGCGCCGGGTGTCGGCATCGAGAGAAGTCGAGCGCTGCGCGATGTAGAGCAGGTTGGTGACTGCTTCCAGAGGATTGTTGATTTCATGCGCTACGGTGGCGGCAAGGCGTCCGGCGGCGGCGAGCTTTTCCGTCCGGCGCAGCGTCTCCTCAGCCCGGCGCTGATCATGAACATCGGTCACGGTACCCACCCATTCGCGGACCTCACCGCTGCTGCTGGGAATCGGAACGGCCCGGATCACGACGTGCCGATATTCACCTGACTCCGCGTGCCATAGGCGGGCCGCAACGTGATGGACGGTGCGATTCTTAATTGCAGTCTGTGCGCGTTCCACGACAAAGTCGCGGTCCTCAGGGTGCAGCGCCGCTGCCCAACCGGATCCGCGATGCTCCTCCCACGATTGCCCAGTGTAGGCAGCCCAATCTGCTTGCGACTCGACCAAGTCACCCTGAGGGTCTGTCTGGAAGACAAGTGCCGAGGTGGCGAGCACGAGGGAGCGATACCGCTCTTCGCCTTGGCGGAGTTCCCGATACAAGTTGGCATTGTCGATGGCGACGGACGCGCGCCGGGCCAGATCTTCCGCGAGGCGCAGATCGTCTTCATCGAAGCGTCGGCCGCTCTCTGCAGACACCAGGCGAAGCAGCCCGAAGGCGACGCCTCGCGCACGCAGCGGCACGTTGATGACCGACGTGATGCGCAACTCTCGCAACATGCCGAGGTGCTGTTCATCGCTCGCAATGGCAACGAGTTGCTCGTCGGATATGGAGGGGACGAGTTCTGCATCTCCTTCGCGCAGCAACGTGCCGGCGTGCGAATCGTCCACTGACTCCGGATAACGACGTGCAAATTCAGCAGCCAGGGTCAGCTTTTCCGGGTCCGCATGCGCAACAGCGAGCGGGACCAGTACTCCATCGCGGACGATGTTGACACTGCACCAGTCGCCGATGTGGGGAACCGCCAGACGAGCGACGCGCTGCAGGGTCGCTTCATAGTCGAGCGAAGACGAGAGCAGCGCGCTAGCCTCCGCCAGGAAAGAAAGCCTGAGGCGTTCGCGCTGCTGGCCGGCATGCAACTCGGCCGTGCGCAGAGCGGAAGCAGCAAGATTGGCCAGCGCTGTGGCGTACTGCACTTCTTCAGGAGAGAACCGGTGAGGGTTGCGATAGTAGAACGCAATCGTACCTTCGGCTTGACCCTCCATGAGCAGAGGCACGGTAAGCAAGCTGCAAATTCCTTCTTGCCGGTACATCGGAGTTCGGTAAGCGAGCAAGGGATCGCTGTAAACGTCCTCTGCCACGACCGCCCCTTGTGGTATGAGGCGGGACGATCCTACGGTCGTGAAGGAATAGTCTTCTGACAAGCCGTCGATCACGAGCGTACGCCAGTTGTTTCCGCCATCGTAGCTCCGCCAGACGGCGTATGCGTCGGCGGCGATGAGTTGCCGTGCCGAAGCCAGGATCGTTCGCAGCAATACGTCTACGCTGGCGGAAGCAGCCAGAGAAGCAGAAGCGTCCACCAGAACGCGGAGTGGATCCGGCCTGGGCTGGGGATCGGATACTTGTCCGGATTCCGTACCCGAGACGGCCATGGAGCCCTTTCCACTGGTATACAAACAAAGCCGTATATGTCGCAACGCCAGCGACCACTTAGAACATTGGATGCAGTGGGCGGTTGCCCCATTTCAGGGAACGAATGGCCGCGTTGATCAGCGACTTTGCCCAGCAATAGAGAAGGGCCGCTCTGCAGCGGCCCTTCCCGTGGTATCGATTACCGCTGACTACTCGCGAACTCCGTCGACGAACGCCTTAAGCTTGCGCGAGCGCGACGGGTGCCGCAGCTTGCGCAACGCCTTGGCTTCGATCTGGCGGATGCGTTCGCGTGTGACCTGGAAGCTCTGGCCCACTTCCTCGAGCGTGTGCTCGGAACCATCTTCAAGGCCAAACCGCATCTTGATCACCCGCTCTTCGCGAGGTGTAAGGGTGCGGAGAACCTGCGAAGTGTATTCCTTCAGGTTGACGCTGATGACCGCATCGGACGGCGAAACGGCCTGGCGATCCTCGATGAAGTCGCCCAGGTGCGAATCTTCTTCTTCACCGATCGGCGTCTCGAGCGAGATGGGCTCCTGTGCGATCTTGAGGACCTTGCGGACCTTTGCGACCGGAATATCCATGCGCCGGGCGATCTCTTCCGAAGTGGGTTCGCGGCCGAGTTCCTGCACGAGCTGACGCGACGTACGAATTAGCTTGTTGATGGTCTCGATCATGTGGACCGGAATACGAATGGTCCTTGCCTGGTCAGCAATGGCGCGCGTGATTGCCTGCCGAATCCACCACGTGGCATAGGTCGAGAACTTGTAACCGCGGCGGTATTCGAACTTGTCTACCGCCTTCATCAGGCCAATGTTGCCTTCCTGAATCAGGTCGAGGAACTGCAAGCCGCGGTTGGTGTACTTCTTCGCGATCGAAACGACCAGTCGAAGGTTCGCTTCGATGAGCTCGCGCTTCGCCTGCTCGGCGTCCATGTCGCCCTGGATCATCTCGCGCTGGGTGCGCTTCAGCTCGGCGATCGAAACGCCGGCATCCAGCTCCAGTTTTTCGAGATCGATCTTGCAGTTTTTCTGCTGGCGGCGGTACTCCTTGCGCAGCTCTTCACTCTTAGACTGATCGAACTTCAGGTCGAGCGATTTGACCTGGCGCTCCAGCGTGCGCATGGCGTCCACGGTCTTGTTGACCTTGTCGAGCAGCCGCTTGCGTTCGCTGTTGGTATACTTCAGCTCGCGAACGATCCGCGAGATGTAGACCTTCTCGCGGGCGATCGACCAGCGAGTCTTGCGCTGATCCTTGGCCTTGGCCTTGGCGTCTTTGCCCGCTGGATTGGCCAGCTTTTCGGCGCACAACGCGGCTTTTTTCTGATGCTTGACCAGCGCGTCGATGCGGGCCGCGGTCTGACGGACACGCGCCTGCAAAATGTCTTCCGTGATCTCTTCCTCATCGAAGATGACCACTTCCTTGATGTTGCGAACACCGCGCCGAAGGTCCTCCCCGAGCGCCACCACTTCGCGAATCACGATGGGCGACCGGGAGATGGCCTTGAGTACACGCAACTGGCCGCGTTCGATGCGCTTGGCGATTTCAACTTCGCCTTCACGCGTCAACAGCGGGACGGTGCCCATCTCGCGCAGGTACATGCGGACGGGGTCATTGGTTTTTTCGAGAGTGCCGGGCGTGAGGTCGAGTTCGACGTCCTCGCCTTCTTCTCCATCGCCTTCGAACTTGTCTGCACCAAACTTCGGGCCGCCCTCGAGAATGTCAATTCCCTGGGTGCCAATGGTGGTGATCAGATCGTCGAGGTCGTCTGGAGAGTGGAGGTCGCCGGGGATCAGATCATTGACCTCGTTGTAGGTCAAATATCCCTTTTCCTTGCCAGCCTCAATCAGTTTCTGAATATCTTCGTCGTACTTATCGTCTATTGCCAAGCGAGTCTAATCTCCCCGCGGAAATGTTGTGGATCTGTCCATGTGCTTGGATAGGACGAAGTGCGGTGCAGGCCTCAAAGGGCATATCCCGAGCGATCGAGTCGCTGGGCAATAGGCGCACGTCCACCAAAGACTTACAGGATATCACGTTCTCCGCGGTGGAGCGTGATGTACGAGGCGTGTTCACTGCGACTTACCTCGAGCCTGAGCCGGTTGTGTATAGATCCCTTGTTGTTAGATGTAACTGGGGCCGATTTGTTTCATCCCGGAGCGGAAAAGCGCATGGTTTGTCGAAGTCCGAAGCCGCACGGAGGGCTGCAGGGGCTGCGGAGCGTCAGATGGAAGGAATCCTTGCTCCAAAAGTTGAGCTCAATGCCCTGCGCTGTGCATTTGCCAGAGGAAAAAGCCGACCAGGGATACGGCCCCCACTCCCGCCAGCAGCAGGAAGCCGCCGAGCAAGAGCGCCACGGTGCGCTGTTGTTGCGGATCGGGTCGGGTGATCCCGAAAGCCGCGATAAAGGCTTCGGTAAGGAAGTAGAGCAGCTTCATGAATGAGCCTCTTAGAATTATCCGCCAAGTGGCTGTGGGCCTGACTATCGTATGTGTCGATAGTTGCATTTAGCCGCGACTTAGTGCCCGCTCAGTGGAGGGCTCGGTGTAGGAATTCGAGGCTTGAGCACCTAGACGTCGCGCAGTTGGCGGTCGAGCGTTAGCTTTTCTGCCGTATAGACAGCGACTTGGCCCCAATCCCCCCGGCGTTCGGCTTCGGCGATCGAGGCACGAAGCTCGCGCTGGCGACGTTCTAGATAGATGTGCCGAGCCGTCGCGATGGCTGAGACCACATCTTCCGAGGGAACCGGCTCAGCCTCACCAATCAGCAGCTGGGCCAGCAGGTTACGGTTGGCGCCCTCAGGCAGCGCGTCCAGCGGCTCCGCATTGCCGCGAACCTGCAGGGCCTGCAACATGGGCCAGACGCTCAACGCCTCGAAATGCTTCGGCTGTTCCGCGAACGCGGTGGTCGCGCAAACGAAGGCGGCCGCATCGGGCGGGGCGGCCAGGGCGCGCAACAGCACTCGTTCACACTCGTTGAGCAGAATCGGGGCGGTCGAGACCTGGTCGCGGCGTTTGGCGGCAGCCTGCTTGAGTTCTTCCCGAAGAACGGCCGAATCGATGCCCAGCTTCTGCGCTGCGTCGGCGGCAAATTCGTCGCGAGAGAGGCGATTGGGGAGACGCCGAATGTGGGGCAGGAGAAAGTTGAGCGCCTTGACCTTGGCCTCGGCGCTGCGCGGCGGAAAGAGCTGGCGAGCACGCTCGATCAAGTAGTCGGAGAGTCGCTGCGCCCCTTTCAATGCCGCGACATACCCCTGAACGCCGCGTTCGCGGATGTAGCGGTCGGGGTCCAGGCCTCCTTCCAGGCTCACGACGCGGACCTCAAATCCCTCTTCCGTCAGCAGGGAAATGGATTTTTCAGCGGCATTGGCTCCGGCGGTGTCGGGGTCGAAGTTCACCACGACGCGTTCGGTAAAACGTCGCAGAATGCGCACCTGCGCTTCGGTAAACGCGGTTCCGCTGGTCGCGAGCACGTTTTGAATGCCGGCCATAAAGACCGAGATGCAGTCCATCTGGCCCTCGACCAATATGGCGATGTTGTCGCGCTTGATAGCCTGCTTGGCCTTATCCAGATTGAAGAGCACCTGGCCCTTGGAGTAGAGCGGTGTTTCGGGCGAATTGATGTACTTGGGACCGCCCTTATCGCTCGCTTCGAGAGCACGGGCGGTGAAGGCAATGACCCGGCCCGATTCGTTCGCGATGGGGAACATGACGCGCTTGCGGAATCGTGAGTAGAGCGTTCCGGGGCGGCCGTCTTCCTGTTCCTTGAACGAAAAGAGCCCTGAGAGCCGCAGCGTATCCGGGTCGGCTAGGGATTGGAGACGTTCGCGCAGGGCATTGAAGTTGTCGGGAGCGTAGCCAATGCGGAACTTGGCGATCGTCTCGCCCGTGACCCCTCGGCCAGTGAGATATTCGCGGGCCACGGCGCCCTCGGGCGAACGTAGTTGCTCCTCGAACCAGAGGGTAGCCTGCTCGTGCAGTTCGATGAGCTTGCCACGCTGGCGGCTCTCCTGGGCTTCTTCCGGCGATGAGAACTCGCGCTTAGGGAGTGGAATCCCGCACTTGCCGGCAACGATTTTGACCGCCTCGGGAAAGCTGACGTTTTCCATCTTGCCGACGAAGGTGAAGACGTCGCCTTTCTCCTGGCAACCGAAGCAGTAGTAAAACTGGCGCACGCTGTGAACAGAGAACGAAGGTGTCTTCTCGGGGCGGAAGGGGCAGAGGCCGGAATAGTTCTGCGCCCCTGACTTTTTAAGCCGGATGTACTCGCCGATGATGCGGACGATGTCCGCCTGCTGCTTGACGAGTTGGGCGAAGTCGCTGGCCATGAGGGCTGTCTTGTTGAGTGTAAACGGGTAGGTGTTACCGCCGGTCGTCTGCGTTTGATCCCTGGCAATTCGCGGTCGGTCGAGCGCACTTCGGGCCATTCTGGGACCGTTGTGACTCGGGTCACCGACCCGAAGCTCCGAATTTCCTACTCTGACGGTGGAACCCCTTAGCACTAGGGACAGAGCCGCAGAGTGCGGTCTGCATTGGAGAAAACCATGGCACATGTGATTACTGACGGGTGTGTAAAGGATTATCTTTGCGTCGATTCCTGCTCGACGTATGCGATTCATCCGGCGAAAGACGAGCCGAAGGCCGAGGAAGTCAGCCAGTTGTTCATCAACCCGGACGAGTGCATCGATTGCGGAAACTGCATCGTGACGTGCCCGTCGGGCGCGATCTTCCCGATCGACGAACTGCCGGCGGAAAAAGCGCACTTCGCCGAGAAGAACGCGGCGTTCTACAACTGAGGCAATCGGCGCGGCAGACCATCTGGTTCGAATCAGAGCGGGTCCGGGTCAAAGCGGCTGGTTGTCGAATTGCCGAATCAAGGCATCCGGAGTGGCGCCGGACGCGCGAAGTTCTCGTAGTGAGAGCGCATCGTGTCGCTTGGCGAGGCGCAAGCCTTGCGCGTCGTTCACCAGCGCGCAGTGATACCACTGTGGCTGCGGCAGTTCGAGAGCGCGGTAGAGCAGGATCTGGCGCGCGGTGGATTTGAGCAGATCTACGCCGCGCACCACCTCCGTGATTCGCATCGCCGCATCGTCGACCACCACTGCGAGCTGGTACGAGGGGACGCCATCCCGCCGCCAGACGAGGAAGTCTCCGAAATCGCGGCCGGCAACATACCGCTGCACGCCCATGCAGCCATCCACAAACTCGATGGCCTGTCCATCGGGAACGCGAAAACGCCACGACTGAGCGCGACCGGCGAATACCTGCGCCGCTGAGTGGATTGGCACGGTACGGTCCCGATTGAGCGCCGGGCGGCAGGTTCCCGGGTAGATCGGTTCGGCGTCGTCGCCCCCTTGCTCCTCGTGCGGCGCATGCGCAAGCCGTGCGAGATCTTTCCGGGAACAATGGCACGGATAGATCCAGCCTCCCTCTAGCAGCCGCGTCCAGGCTGCCGTATATTGCGCGCGACGTTCGCTCTGTTTGTAGGGAGCAAACGGGCCGCCTACGTCGGGCCCCTCCTGCCACTGAGTGCCGAACCAGGTGAGATCCTCAAACATAGCTTGGGCGAAGTGTGCACGAGAACGCTGCGCGTCCAGATCTTCGTTGCGAAAGACCAGAGTTCCGCCTGCCGCGAGCGCGCGCTGATACGCGATCCAGAAAGTACGCGCATGGCCGAGATGCAGCAGGCCTGTAGGTGAGGGCGCAATGCGTCCGCGATACGTACCAGTCACGCCACCAGTGTAACGACTGGACCCTGGATGACCGGGCTACTGTTTGTGATCGGGTGTGTAGTCGACGTGATGGTGAGCCTGTTCGCGGCGATCGTGCACGAACCGTGCCAGCGCGGCACCGTCCAATTCCATGCGCACCAGGTCGAGTTCGCCGTGCTCATAGCTGGCAATCAACAGGCGCATGGCGTGGCCGCTGGGCCGGGCGAAGATGACGCTGAGTTCCGAGTTTTTCCCTTCGCGCGAAGTCACAATCGGCTGCCATTGAGAGCCGAGTTCGCCGCGTACAATCTCCAGCAGTTCGGCGGTGTCGACTTCGTGGTTAAGATGGTCGAACTCCGCGATGCGCATGCCCTTTACACCGCCGTGCGTCGCGAAGCGAGCACAGAGGCTCACAAAGCCCATCAGCGGCACGTGTTGCGCGTGCAAGTCGTAGTGCTGCTCCACGCCGGAGACGACGGAGTTGAAGTCGTGATCGGCGGCCGCGCAGCCAACCGACGGGAAGACCAGCGTGGCGAGCGCAACTGCTTCGAGAGTAGAGGTGAGAAGTTTCATTTGCCCGCCTCCTTGCCTTTGCCGAGCTTCGGTATGCCGAAGTTGCCGCCGAGTTCGTTCAGGTCTTCTGGCCGCACCGGGCCATCGATGAAGACGAAGTTCAGTTCCCTCGGCTCGGCATTGAGCACGAACAGCCCTTGAATTTCGCCGTTGATCAGCTTGACGTAGACGTCGGTGTCGCCCTGATGATCGCGGGTTCGTTCGCGAACCATGGAGGACCAGATGCCGCTGGTGAACTGCCGCCGGATGGCCTCAAGATCTTCGGGCGTGTACTGGCCGGGCTTTTCGAACTCGTAGGTGCGCACATAAACGCCCTGCAACTTGTTGACCAGCGCTTTCACCTTGGCGTCGTCAGCGTCCTTACTATCAAGGAACTTGCTGGCGAAGGTGAGCATGTTTTTGTCCAGCGAGACCTCGGTGAAGTTGGTCGCACGGGCGGCGAGCTGCTTCTCGAGCGTGACTGGGAAGGGGTTCTGCGCCAGTGCTGGAACAGCGATCGCCAGAGCAGCCGCAATGAGAAAACGCAGGTGGAACCGCATGGTCGTTCTCCTTAGTCGGATTCGTCACCGTCAACGATCTTGTTGTGAACGGCATGAAGAGTGGAGCTGGTAATTCGTAACGCCAAAAACACCTGTTGGCGGGCGCGCTCACCGGCCACGCGACGGCGATGTTCCGCATAGCCACCGATCGCCACAGCGACCAACAGAACGGCAGCGACCGCCCACCGTAAGGCCGGCAGATGGAACACGCTGAAGCGGGGACGAGCCGGGAAAATCGCAGTTCGGGCGCCAGGGTCGCTGACTTTGCGCATCACGCGATCCGCGAAACCGGCCGGCGCAGGACGAGCGCGCAGGGCATCCCTCAGTTCCTGTTCAAAATTGTCGTCAAACTCGGTCACGGGTGTACTCCTTTGGGCGCACAAACTCTTTCAGGGTTCGCTGCGCCTTGGCACGGAGAAGCTGAAGTGCGCGTTGCAGATGGCTCTTTACGGTTGCGACCGGCATGCAGAGGGTCGCAGCAATCTCATCGGGCAAAAGATCTTCCTGGTAGCGCAGCAGCAGCACGGCCTGGTGAGCTGGCGGCAAGGTGGAGACCAATTGCTCCACTCGGTTGAACACCGCGGGCCTGTTCAACTCTGCTGGCCGGTAGTGTCCGCCGCGTTCCTCGTTTGGCCGCCGCTCGGATTCTTCGACAAATTCCTGTGCGGCAAACTCGGGCCGTGCAGCTCGGCGGCGCAACGCATCGGTTGCACGGTGGACGGACACACGTCGAAGCCAGGCGACCAGGTGCGCATCCGATTCGAGGCGGTCCAGGCTGCGATGGAGTTCCAGAAAGACATCCTGCGCCACCTCCTCCGCGAGACCGCTGTCGCCGAGAATGCGGTAGGCGATGGAGAAGACACGCGACTGGTGCGCTTCCACGCTCTCTCGAAACTCGTCCGGCGTCAGTCGCAACCGCGTAGCCTCCGCACTGCCTTGTACCCGCTTATACGCAAAGCGACGCGGGCCGGAATGCAAAAACTTCAGCGCGGAGTAATTTCGGTCGAGTTTTAGAAGAGATCGGGGATGCTGGTGAAGGCGATGCGGGTGGGGGCGGCGGCCTTGGCCAGCAGCATGCTCGCAAAGCAGAGCGTATCGGTGCCGTACTTGTGATTCAGCGAGTCCATGGTGCTGGCGAGGCGGGTGCGGCGAGTCTCCGATTCCAGGCCGGAAAAGAGGTTCAGGGTGTGCAGGTGGTCGGGGACCAGATTGCCCAGGGCTACGCCGATGAAGAAGGGCTTCTGAAAATGCACACCCTGCGGGCGCTGCGCCCATAGCTTCTGCAGGCCTTCGACCAGGGTCTGATTGTCCTGGCACTCGAGCAGCGAACAGCCCTTCGACCACAGACTCTGCTGCAGTCCGGAGAGATGCTGCTTCTGGGCCATCGACTTGGGGACGGCGTATTTGATCGTCAGCGTGAGGTGGGTCGTCCATAACCGCGCGGTGCGCAGGCGCATGGCCGCTTTATGCAGCAGCTTACTCACCACCGCGTAAGCACCGTCGAGCGTGCGCATCTCGGGCGAGAGCATGTGCGACTGGCTGATGGACTTTGCATGATCGAGCGTCGGGTCATTGAAGTCTTCGCCGCGCAACCAGTACCACATCTTTTCTCCACCTACCCCGCCCCAAACCGAAGCCATCTCCTCGCGGCTGAGCCGTAGAAGCTGTTCCATACTGCGGATACCGCATTCGTGAAGGCGCTTCTCCATGCGCGCGCCGACACCCGGCAGATCGCGTGGGGTGAGACCCAGCAGAGCGGCTTCGAGAATATCGGGGGTAAGCGCGACGAGGCCGTCCGGCTTCTCCATGTCGGAGGCGATCTTGGCGAGGTATCGATTGGAAGCGAGGCCCACCGAACACCGCAGGGTGGCTCCGACGCGCTCACGAATCGTCGATTTGACCCGCGCGGCAATCTCGATCGCCGAGAGCAACGGGCGCTCCCGGCCGATGAGGCGGCAGGCCATTTCGTCGATGGACATTACGGCCGCCACGGGAACGCACGATTCGACGGCTTCGACGATTTGGTGGTGGTAGTCCACATACATCTCGTGCCGTGCCTCAATCAGCTCAATCCCCGGGCACATGCGCTTGGCGTCGCCGACCGAGGTTCCGGTGCGCACACCGAACGCTTTGGCCTCGTAACTGGCCGCGATGCAGAAGGTTGTGTCCGCAAGCAGTGGCACCACGGCGACCGGGCGATTGCGCAGCTCGGGCCGAAGCTCCTGCTCCACGGAGGCGAAGTAGGAGTTCAGATCGAGAAATAGCCAGTTCACCAGCGGCTGAGACGAGCCGGATTGGGATAGGTCTGCCACTTCTTGGTTATTTTCGTCTTTTGTTCGCTATAAAACAATGCGATGATACCCGCATCGGCAAACCTTACGCACCAGTAATGTTTCTATATAGATGTTGGTTGGGGTACTTCTTATGGATTCCCTGAAACTACATGCATTGGTGATTTGGCTGCATCACCTTGAGTCATGGGCGCCGGCAATTCTGGTGGCCGTTGGTGTTGCGCTACTGATCGGATGCGCCTTTGGCTGCACCTGCGCTCCGGGTGCTGACAAAGATCGGCTCTTTCACCGCGAAGTCTACTAACGTCGTAGATCGGGCCAAACGAGGCGTTCTGCCCGCGTCCCTGAAACTCCCCTGCAAATTTTCTGCCTCTGCCTTGCTGGTCCTGAACCGGTGCTCCATCTCTGCGTCTCGCCTTTCGGTGCGCCCGGCCACATCGGAATGAGTCTCCTTTCTCTATAATCCGAGTTCATGAGACAACCGGACCAGTCTGCCGCAGGCGAAGAGCGCCTGCAGGAATTGGAGCGCCGCAATCAACTCGCAGAGGAAGGTGGCGGCCCGCAACGGCGCGACCGCCAGCATCGTGAAGGGAAACTTTCCGCGCGCGAACGCATATCCCTGTTGCTCGACGAGGGCAGCTTCGAAGAGACCGACAAGTTTGTAACTCATCGATGCACAGATTTCGGGATGGAGAGCAGCCGGATTCCTGGCGACGGTTTTGTGACCGGATACGGGCGGATCGAAGGCCGTGTGGTCTTTGTATTCGCGCAGGATTTTACGGTCTTCGGCGGATCGCTGTCAGAGTCCAACGCGGCCAAGATCGTGAAGGTCATGGACACGGCGATGCGGGTCGGAGCGCCGGTGATCGGGCTGAATGATTCCGGCGGAGCGCGCATCCAGGAAGGAGTCGTGTCGCTGGCGGGCTACGCGGATATCTTTCTGCGGAATACGCTGGCCAGCGGAGTGGTTCCGCAGATCTCAGCCATTCTGGGGCCGTGCGCGGGAGGTGCAGTCTATTCGCCCGCGATCACGGACTTCACACTCATGGTGGATCGCACCTCTTACATGTTTGTCACCGGGCCGGATGTAATCAAGACGGTTACGCATGAAGAAGTGACCAAGGAGCAGCTCGGCGGCGCAACCACGCACAACGAGATTTCAGGCGTCGCGCACTTCATGGCGCACGATGATGCGGAGTGCCTGGCGATGATACGGGAGCTACTCGGCTTTCTGCCTTCCAACAATCTTGAAGACCCGCCGCGCCGCGGATGTAGCGACCCGGCAAGCCGCGCCGACCGCGAGTTGGATGACCTGGTTCCCGCAGATTCGAGCCAGCCCTACGACATCAAAGACGTGATCGCGCGCGTGGTCGACGAAGGCTACTTCTTTGAAGTGCATGAACACTTCGCGCGCAACATCGTGGTGGGGTTTGCGCGTATGAACGGCCGCCCCGTGGGCATCGTCGCGAATCAGCCCGCTTTTCTGGCCGGGGTGCTCGATAACAGCGCCAGCATCAAGGCGGCGCGCTTTGTGCGCTTCTGCGATGCATTCAACATCCCTTTGATCACGTTTGAAGACGTTCCCGGCTTTCTTCCCGGGGTGGAGCAGGAGTACGGCGGGATCATTCGCAACGGGGCGAAGCTACTCTATGCCTTCGCCGAAGCGACGGTGCCGAAGCTGACAGTGATTACGCGTAAGGCGTACGGCGGCGCGTATTGCGTGATGAGTTCCAAGCACATTCGCACCGATCTGAACCTGGCCTGGCCCACCGCAGAGATTGCGGTGATGGGCCCGGAGGGTGCAGTCAACATTGTCTACGGCCGGGAACTCTCGCGCGTCGTCAGCGAGGCCGAAGCAGAGCAAGGTCCGCTGAGCGAAGAGAGCAAGGCCGAGATCCTGGCGCAGGCGAGGAGCGTGAAGGTCCGGGAATTTCGGGAGCAGTTCGCCAACCCATACATTGCCGCGGAGCGTGGGTATGTCGATGCGGTGATCCTGCCACACGAGACGCGACGCAGGCTGATCTCTGCGCTCGAGATGCTGGACGGCAAGCGCGACAAGAACCCGCCGAAGAAGCATGGAAACATCCCGCTGTGAGCGACGAAGCATTCGTAACCGTGAGCGTGGCCAATGCTGAGCATTACGTCTGGGGACAGGTATGCGACGGCTGGCACCTGGTAAGGGGAGCGGACTTGAGCGTGATCGAAGAACGCATGCCTCCGGGCGCACAGGAGCAGCGGCATCTGCATGAGCGGGCACGGCAGTTCTTCTATGTGCTCGACGGCGAACTGACGATGGAGCTGGAGGGGAAGCGCCTGGTCGTGGCGCAAAATTCGGGCATCGAAGTGGCTCCCGGCCTGACGCATCAGGTATTCAATACGTCGTCTGCACCCGTGCGTTTCCTGGTGATTTCGCAGCCTGCCAATCATGGCGATCGCGTGGCGGATCCGCAGCCATAGCTGATCCGGCACTGATGCAAATGAAGATCCCTTCGTTGCTTGCGCTGCTGCGTGTCTTTGGTTCTGCAGTTTGTGCGGCCTGCCAGCCTGCAACGCCGCTACTCGGCGCTAAGATGAGTTCAAGGCCTGTGCGGCCACGTCGCACCACAATCCGCAAAATATAGGTACATGCTGATGACGGATGGAACTCCTCGAATTCAATTGCCCGAAAGCGAATGCAAGCCGCGCGAGAACGAATCCTGCATGGGGCAGACAGACCCGCAACAACTGATGAGCGTATCGGTGATCGTGCGACGCAAGCAGCCGCTTCAACTCGCGCAGTTGCAGGGGCGGCACATTTCGCGGGAGGAGTTCGCGACCAGGTACGCTGCGGATCCGGCGGACTTTGATGCGCTGCGCGAGTTCGCGCACACGCACGGCCTGACGATAGACGAATCGGCTTCCAGCTTGCAGCGAAGGACGATGGTGCTGCGCGGAACGGCACAGGCGATGAGCGCCGCGTTCGGAGTGACGCTCGAAGACTACGAACTTCCGACTCACCAGGGTCGCCGCTTTCACGCCTACAAGGGAGCTTTGACGCTGCCTGCAACCGAGGCCGACCGCATTGAAGCCGTGTTGGGATTGGATACACGGCCCATTGCGAGGCCTCACTTCCGATTCAGGGAGACGCTGCCTGGGGAGGCCGCCGCGCAGGCGCAAAGCTTCAATCCACCACAGGTCGCGCAGCTATACAACTTTCCCACGGACGTGGACGGCACAGGTGAGGCGATCGGGATTATCGAGTTAGGTGGAGGGTACCTGGCTGCCGATATTCAGAATTATTTTCAAGGACTGGGGATCAAGCCGCCCAAGGTTACGGCGGTCTCTGTCGATGGCGCGGTGAATTCGCCGACAAATGCAAACAGTGCGGATGGCGAAGTGTTGTTGGACATCGAAGTAGCGGGTGGCGTGGCTCCCGGTGCAAGCGTCGCAGTGTACTTTGCGCCGAATACCGATCAGGGATTTCAAGATGCTTTGACCACGGCGATCCACGACATGACCAACAAGCCGTCGGTGATCTCGATCAGTTGGGGTAGCGCGGAGTCGAACTGGACACCGCAGGCGATGACGGCCTTCGATAATGCATGTCAGTCCGCGGCCGCGCTTGGTGTGACGATTGCGACAGCCTCGGGCGACAACGGTTCTACCGATGGTGTGACCGATGGCGGAGACCACGTGGACTTTCCGTCGTCGAGCCCGCATGTTCTGGCCTGTGGCGGCACGCAGTTAGTCAGCCAGGGTGGCAAGATCACTCAGGAGACGGTCTGGAATGACTTGTCTCAGGGCGGTGGCGCGACCGGTGGCGGCGTAAGTCAGATGTTTGCGCTGCCCGCATGGCAGGCAAACGCCAAGGTGCCACCTCCACCGGGCGGAGGTTCGGGCGGCAGGGGAGTGCCCGACGTAGCGGGAGATGCAGCGCCCAACAGCGGATACAACATTCTCGTCGACGGACAATCGGAAGTGGTGGGGGGCACCAGTGCTGTGGCTCCGCTATGGGCCGGATTGATTGCGCTCATCAATCAGAAGCGCGGCACACCGGTGGGCTTCTTGAACCCTACGCTGTATCCGGCGAAGACCGGCCTTCGCGATATCGTTTCAGGGAGCAACGGCACCTATTCTGCCGGACCGGGCTGGGATGCCTGCACCGGTTTGGGATCGCCCGATGGATCGCAACTCGCGACTCTGCTAGTGGCGGCCCCTGCAGCGAGCAACGATCCAGCTTGAGCTGCGATCGCTGCAGAGTTATCGGGGATTCTTCATCACTGGCTTGCCACGATCGCTCATTTCGATGTATCCCATGGGCGTGTGGTGGTCATGGGTGAAGAGGACCAGCCACTCTTCGGGGATCGCGCGAGCATAGAAGCGCTTGCGCTGCGCGATGCACTCGAGTGGATCGAGATCGTAGCCCATCACCCAGGTGACGTCGAGATGCGCGCTGGTGGGGATAAGGTCTGAGATGTAGCAGGCGCGACGGCCCCCTGAATCCACATGGATTGCCATAGTCTGCGCCGTGTGACCGGGAAACACTTCGACTGAAACTCCAGGAACGATCTCAGCCGGGCCGGTTTGCGGCCTCACGTCCACTAAAGTCATCTGTCCGCTGTCTACGAGCGGATCGTAGTTGTCGCTGATGTAGCTGACCGCGTCGCGCTCCAGTTGCAGATGGCCGTGCTCCACCTCGCCGCGATGCGCAAAGTAGCGTGCGTTAGGAAACGTGGGCACAATGCGGCCATCCTCCATGCGTTTGGTGTTCCAACCGCAGTGATCAAAATGCAGGTGCGAATTGATCACGATGTCTACGTCTTCAGGTCGAATGCCGGCAGCCGCAAAGGAGGCCGGCAACTGCTGCTTCGCATCGAAGATGGCACGCGCTTTCTCTGGAAGCTTGTTGCCGATGCCGGTCTCGATAACCACGGTGTGCTGGCCTGTTTCGACGACGACGGTGTTAGTGCCGAGCAGGATGCGGTTCTGATCGTCGGCCGGCGCGCGCTTCTCCCACAGCTGTTTGGGCACGACGCCGAACATGGCGCCACCATCGAGGTAGTAAGTGCCGTCGCTGAGAACTGTAAGTTGAAAGTCACCAAGCTGCGTGCGGCCGCGAACCAGGACGTCGGTATCGGCGCGTTCAGAAGGATGTGGCATACGACACTCGCAGATCGGCGCTGATCATGACGCTCATCAGCGTTGCGATCCTTTCAGGTAAGTTTCAAACTGCCACAGGATGCGGGTGTACATCTGGGTGCGCGCCTCGGCACCGCTTACCGAGTGGGTCTTACGCGGGTAGACCTGGAAATCGTACGGAAGATCGGCATCGATAAATTGTTGGATGAGCTGAATGGAGTTGCCGAGGTGAACGTTGTCGTCCCCGGTGCCATGCAGCAGCAGTAATCTTCCCTTGAGATCTTTCGCATTGGTCACAACCGAGTTATCACGGTAGCCTTCGGCATTTTGCGCGGGCAGGCCCATGTAGCGCTCGGTGTAGATGGAATCGTAGTTGCGCCAGTCGGTCACAGGTGCGCCAGAGATGCCGGCACGGAAGCGATCGGAGTGGGTGAGCGCGTACAGGGTGAAGGTGCCTCCCCAACTCCAGCCCCACCATCCGAGGCGATTGCGATCGAGTTGAGGATTGGTTGCGAGCACCTGGTCAATGGCTGCCAGCTGATCGGAGAGTTGCACCGGTCCGAAGTTGCGATAGGCCGCCTGTTCAAACTCGCGACCGCGGCCGCCCATGCCGCGATTGTCCACGTGGAGCACGGCGAATCCATGCTGGGCGAGAAGTTGGTCAAACAAGAAGGAGGACGAGTGCCATGCGTTTCTTACCGTCTGCGCGCCGGGTCCGCCGTAGGGATTCACGATGAGAGGAACGCTCGCGGCCGCGGTCTTGTCAGCAGGAAGCAACAGCGATCCGTAGAGCGTGGTGCTGCCGTCAGCGGCTTTCAGTTCCAGCATCTTTGGAGCCGCAATGTCGAAATTCGTCAGCGGCTGAGAAGTCCAGAACGGCTTGCAGCGGTCTGACCGACAGAAGCTGACTGTGGGCGGCGTCGCGATGTCAGAGGCGGTGTCAATGAAGAGCCCGCCTTCGGGGCTGAAGACCGCATCGTGGACACCGGGCGAATGCGTGAGCTGCCGCTTGCCGGTGCCATCCATCTGAACGGACCAGACCTGCTGCTCAATGGGGCTGCCTTCATTGGACACGTAGAAGACGGTATGCGCGGTGTTGTCGACGGACTTGATTCCGCCGACTTCAAAGTTGCCGTTGGTCAACTGCTGCACCAGGTGCGCTTCGTTCGCGAGCGGGTTCGCCGGGTCGAAGGAGTAGCGGTAGATGTGCGTGTGGCCATCGCGCCAGCTGGTGAGAAACAGTTCGTTGGGCGTGAGCTCCACGTCGTAAGACTCGGGGAAGAACTTGGCATCAGTTTCGGAGAGAGCGAGTTTGACCGCGCCGCTCTCGGCATCCGCGAAGTAAAGATTCCGATGCGTGTGATCGCGCGTGACCGTTTCAATCCAGAGCGTCCGTGGAGAGACCCAACCGAACCGCGGGACGTAGTCACTGCCCGCGACAATGGGCAGCTTGATCCAGTTCGTCTTCCTGGTCCCGACCGCCACCACGCCCACACGCACTGCCGGGTTTGGATCGCCCGGTTGCGGATAGCGCTGCCGATCGACCGATGCGTGGTTGGGAATCCAATCAGCGATGGGGTATTCAGGAACAGCGGCTTCGTCCATCTGCAAAAATGCGATGTGCTTCGAATCAGGAGACCAGAAGTAGTTGCTGCGGACGTCCAGTTCTTCTTCGTAGACCCAGTCCACTTCTCCATTGAGCAGCGTCTCTTCTTTCGTATTGGTCAGTGCAAATTCGGCATCCGAGCCACCTCTCAGGTGGCGTAAGTACAGGTTGTGATCGCGCACATACGAGATGGATTCGCCATTGGGAGAAAACTTGGGATCGTCCCCACTTCCCTGACCTGTAGAACCGATATTGAGTCCGGTTTCCGTCTTGGGGCTGTACAGCACCAGGGTGCCGTCCATGTCGAAAAGAATGTGGGCCGAATCGGGGCCCCAGATGTAGCCCTCCTGCCCGTAACGCGCGCGGTGGTCGCGATCTTTTTCCGAGGCGGGGTGGGAGCTCAACGCGCTCAAGCGAGTGTGGCTGATGATCATCTGCGCGCGGCCGGTGGCATCGAGTTGCATCATGTCGCCATCGTCGGAGAGGTAAATCGCGCGGGCAGAATCTGGCGACCAGGAGAAGCCGCTGGGCGCATCTCCGCCAGGAGTTCCGTGGCTGAAGATGTCTGGCACCGTGAGCGGTTGAGTTGCTTGTGCGAGGGGAGCAGCAATGATTGCGACAACGAGCAGTGCGGCGGCTTGCGCGAGTTTCAAGAAAAGCACCCCAAACGAGAGCTGACGGATGCAGTGTATCCCACCATGAACGTGGAAGGATTCGGCGGTCGCGCGGCAGTAAAGTCGAACGCAGGTGAGAAGGCAGAGGCAGTGCGATTGGTTGCGCCTCGCCGCGAATCAGAGACGCGCATTGAGAGAAGTTGAGCAGCCGGGCGCTGGCCGGCGGACGCGAGAGAGCCAAGACAATCGGAGCGCAAAGAAAAAGAGGGAGGGCAATGGATCGCCCTCCCTCTCTTGTTTGCTTTAGTTCGACTAGTCGTCGTCGCCGTGACCTTCTTCGCCGCCGGCGAAGAGATCGGACATGACGGTTACGTTCTTATCGCAAGCGTGATTGAGGCAGGGAAGTTCAAAGCCCGCTTCGATGGACCTCAGCAGCGAGAAGTGGTCGTAACGCCGGTCGCTGACCACATGATGCGCGCCGTAGTTGGTGTCCACAATGACCAGGACCTGATTGTTGTTCGGAGCGGTGCTGTAGTCGTTCTCGTCCCAGAGAACCACGATCGCGTTGCGCCCCTCGCGCCAGGCTGGGGATTTCTTGATGGCCGTGACCAACCGTTTCACTTCCACGTCGCCGCGATAGATCAGTGCCGGATTCAGACCCGCCTGCGTGCCGTTGCTCGTCGGGTCATAGTTGCAGAAGGCACCTGCATTGCCGCGCCCATGCTGGTCGTTGCACTGGTTGGGAGCGATGAAGGAGTACGCCGGAACTCTACCGGTCGCGAGATCGGCATAGAGGCCATGTGGTCCTTCAAAGTCGACCACGTTCTTGAGGCTGAGGCGAGGGTTCCAGCCTTCCTGCACATCGCGAAAATACGCGAACGGGTTGTGCTTCACCGCATACAGGTAGACCAGGTCGGCTGAGGTCAAGGGAGGCGTCAGCGTCGGGGTGATCTTGGTGAAGTCGGTGTTGTTGGTGTAAACGCCGTCGCTCACGTTGACAGTGTCCGGTCCGCTCAGCGGCAGGCTTTCCTGGTAGGACTTCCAGCTCAAGCCTGCGGCTACCAGTTGGTCTGCAATCGTCTTGCCGTCGGTATTTGGGTTCGCTGCAATTGACTGCTTGCCGTCGATGTTGATGTCGCCGGGCAGACCCGTAGTCTCGTTGGTGGTGTCAATCGCCGGGGTCGCGGCATCGGTTCCCTTGCCCCATATGGGACAGATGAGGCCGCTGGCGGGTGTGTCGGTCGCAACCGTGCCGGTGCTGAGATTGGTGCTGCAGGTGCCGTTGTGCCAGTCGGGATAGTTATCGGTATGGACGCCGAAGTTGGAACCGCCGACGACTTCGAGGTAATTGGTCAGGCTGGGGTGCGCGACGGCGAAGTAGTTCGTGGCCGCATTCGCAGACTTGGCAAGCCGATTGATAAATGGGGCGTTGGGGTTGTTCACGATCTGGCTGTAACCGTGGTTCTCCATCATGATGACGAAGACGTGGTCCAGATGGGGAACACCTTTGGGAATGCTGCCCTCTTCTGCGAACACCGTGGTGCTCGCCAGCAGAGTCATAGATAGACCGAGTGTCGCGGCCTTTTTGATCATGTTTTGTCACCTTAGTAGTGTGGAGAAAAGTGTCTGCCCGCCGGGTTCTTCTCGCTGGCTCGACTTTGGGCAAAGTAGAAGAGGCCTGTTACTAGGCGATTGCAGCGGAGTGAAAATCGGAAGACTGACGGACGCACTTTGAGCGGGTGAAGCGTCCAGTGGCCGCTTATCGTGGGCCGATAAAGTGGGCCAGCTACCCCGGATTGGCTAGAATTTCGAAGACGATTTAGGCACAAATGTTAGACTAGAGTCACCTAATGGACTCCGGACTGGAACACCTAATTCGCCTGCAACAGGTCGACGAGCAGATTCGCCAACTGCAGGAGTCCATCTCCGCATTGCCGAAACAACTGGCGCGTCTGGAAGAAAAGCTGCAAAGCCAGAAACACGAGATCGCTCGCGTGAAGGCAGCCGCGTCAGCGGAAGAAGCTCTTCGCCGAAGACTGGAGAGCGACCTCAAGGACTTCCAGCAGAAGATCCTGAAGTATCGCGAGCAGAGTACCGGCGTAAAGACCAATGAGCAGTACTCGGCACTCCAGCACGAAATCGATTTCGCCCAGGCCGAGATCAAGAAGCTTGAAGAGAAGCAGATGGCCAGCATGGAGTTGAGCGACTCCCTCGAGAAGCAGCGAGTGCAGGCGGAACATGCTCTGGCTTCGCAGGAGGCCGCAGTTGAGGCCGAAAAACAAAGTGCGCACGCTGAGAATGCCCAGCAGCAGGCGAAACTGCATACGCTGCAAGCCTCCCGCGAAGTTGAGCGTGGCGGCGTGGACCCAAGTGTGTTGGCAAACTTCGACAGGATCGCTTCGTCATCGCGCAAGACGGGTTTGGCCCGGGTGCAGGGACAGCGGTGCCTGGCCTGCCAGATGTATCTGAGGCCTCAAGTTTGGAACCAGGTGCGAAGCGGGATGTTGCTGACCTGCGAAAGCTGCGGCCGGCTGCTCTACTACGACGCAGCGCTCGAGCCGCCGCCTCCGGTGCCAGTAGTGAAACCGGCAAAGAAGCGCAGCAAGAAGAAGGTCGAGGAAGAGAGACTGGCGGAGTCCGCCGAATCGACCAGTGAGCCGGCAGAGGCGATTTCAGAGTAGAAACGTTTGAGGCAAACGAAAGGCTCGGCGATTGCGCCGGGCCTTTTCTGTTTGCCTTACCCCTTTGACGAGCCTATCCCTGCTTAGTTGCGCGGGACCTGAACGTCGCCGGCTCCGCGGCTGGCTGGTGCTCCCGCCGCTTGCGGACGCAGGCCAGCATTGGCCGTGGGTGCCGTCAATCCGGCATTGCGGGCGCTCAGCGGCGAGCCTAACGGACGCAGATTGACTGCGGGCTGTGGGCTTTGCTGCTGGTGCATGGTTACGATCAAGGCGACGGCCGAAGTCTTGCCGGCGCAACGATAGGCGTGCGGAGTGCTTGCGTCGAAGTAGACGCCGTCTCCGGGTTCAAGAATGTGAGTCTTGTCGGAGTGACGAATCTCCAGTTCCCCTTCCAGCACGTATAGGAACTCGTAGCCGGGGTGAACGTGGGGACGAACGTCGGTGGCCTTCTTCAATGGCACAAATTCCGCATAGTAAGGGTCAAGTTGGCGATCGGGAACCATGTAGCCAAGGCTCTCGAAGTAGTAAGTCGGGTCATCGACCCCGGTCTGCGGCAGACGGACGCGTTCCTTTTTCTTGTGAACCCGGAAAAGCGTATGCGGTTCGGTCTCGAAGAAATAAGACAAGTCCTTGCTGAAAACCATCGCGATGCGCGCTAGATTGCGCAGCGTAGGCACAACTCGACCGGTTTCAAGCTGCGAGAGAAAACTGGCAGACAGCCCTGTATGCCGTCCTAATTCCACCAGGCCCATCGACTTCTTGAGGCGGAGGCGCTTGATGCGCTCGCCAATGCGCTTCTCAGCGATGAAGGCTTCTGCACTTACCGGATCGATCTCGTTCTTTGGGGATTCTTCCTTGATGCTGTCCATAAGAGTTCCTCTTAGGCTCCTGAACATTGGATGCGGACAAGAGCAGAATGTTGCTAACACTTAAACATTTTCCATTATGGTGAACACCAGACACTTCGTCTAGTCTTAAATGCGGTCTGGCACTTTGCGGAGAAAATGACGTGCAAATCGGACAGGTAGTCGTCAGCGGCGCTTCGGGGATGATCGGTTCATCGTTATTACGAGAACTGAAGGACAATCGGATTTATTCCATCCAACTGACTCGCCGCGAGTCGTCCTCGAAGGAGGCTGTTCGCTGGGACCCATACGCAGCGGACCCGGTGCCAGACATCTCGCGACTCAATAACTTGGACGCAGCGGTTCATCTTTCGGGAGCAAACGTCTCTAGCAATCGGTGGACCGCAGCGTACAAACAGGAGATTTTGAGCAGCCGGGTTGTTTCCACACGAGCAATATCGAAGCTCCTGGCAGGGCTGAAGCAGCGACCACGGGTGCTGATCTGCGCCTCTGCGATCGGAATCTACGGGGATCGCGGAGACGAGTTGCTGACGGAAGATTCGGGTTCGGGCCGTGGATTTCTGGCTGAGACCTGCCAAGCCTGGGAAGCGGCGACCAAGACCGCCGAAGATGCCGGCATCCGCGTGGTGCATGCTCGGATCGGCCTGGTGCTGGCCCCAGGAGGGGGGGTACTGGGCAAACTGGTTCCACTCTTCCGGACGGGATTGGGTGGCAAGCTGGGATCCGGCAGACAGTGGCAAAGCTGGGTCTCACTGCGCGATCTGGTGGGCATCTTCCTGCGAGCGATGGAGGACGACAGATTGCGCGGACCGCTGAACGTGACGGCACCCGGTGCCGTGACCAACTCTGAATTCACCAAAACACTGGGCCGGGTGCTGCATCGGCCGGCAATTGCCACGGCGCCCGCGTTTGCGTTGCGGCTCGCGGTAGGCCAGATGGCGGACGAGGCGTTGCTGGCCAGCGCCCGGGTGGAACCGAGACGGCTGCTGGATTCCGGATTCAAGTTTCAAGATCCAACCCTGGAACCCGCCTTGAGGTCCATGCTCTGACGTCTCTCACTCGAGTGGACAGGGGCTTGCGGGAGGACCGCCTGCGCTCTGCTAGGCTGGAGAACAAATGACGTGGCATACAGGAGATGCGGTCCCAGGCGACAGGGCCGGACAGGAGCCGAGAGGGCCGATTCAGGCAAGACGGCATGCGGTGGTTGCTCTGTTGGGAACCTTGGCCGCTCTGGCGGGGTGCGGCACGCCCGGTGCTCCGATGCCTCCTACCCTGGCGCTGCCGACCCAGGTAGCAGACCTGTCGGCCAGCCGAACGGCGGATTCCGTTCATCTCACGTGGACCATGCCGCGACGCACCACGGACAAGCTGCCCATCAAGCAGCCGGTCAGCATACGGGTGTGCCGGCGTGTGGAGAGCAGCGGTTGCGTGACCGTGGGCGAGGTGCCCGGTACAGGGAAGCCGGACGGGCATTTTGACGATGTTCTTCCGCCGGAGTTGGTGAACGGGACAGTGCGGTTGCTGAGCTACACCGTCGAGGTGCGCAACCGGGCGGGTCACTCTGCGGGCAGTTCGAATGAGGCGTTCTCGGCGTCTGGAGCGGCGCCCGCAGCCATGACCGGGTTTGCCGCCGAGGTACGCGCGGACGGAGTGGTGTTGCGATGGCATGCGGCAAGCGTCGAAGGTGAGCAGCCGGCGATTCGAATTCATCGAGTGCTGGTGGTCCCGGCCGGAGCAGCACCTGCGAAGTCGACCAACGCTTCCTTTGGTAAGGGAAGCCCGCTAACGGCCGAGCAAACGCTGAAAGTTTCGCTGACGGGCGGTACAGACCCGGGCAAGGCGCTGGACCCGGATGCGGCATTCGGCCAGAAGTACACCTACACGGCGGCGAGGGTGCTCGAGCGAAGTGTGGCCGGTCACACCATCGAGGTAGTGGACTCCCCCAGTGACGCGGTGAGTGTGGAGACTCAGGACGTGTTCCCTCCACATACGCCCGAGGACCTTGCGGTGGTGACGGTCCCGGAAGAGAAGGCGGTGGATTTGTCCTGGGCGCCAGTGGCGGACAAGGATCTCGCGGGGTATTTGGTGTATCGCAGAGAGGTAAACGGTGCCGGGGCGCCGGAACGGATTTCGCCGGCCACTCCAATCCTCGCGCCAAGTTTCCGCGACGCAAAGGCGGAGCCTGGCCACACCTACGCGTATTCGGTAAGTGCAGTAGACCAGGCAGGGAACGAGAGCCCGCGATCCGCGGAAGTGCAGGAGACCATGCCGAATGCGCAGCCCTGAAGGGAGAGCCCATGAAGTACTGCCGTTTTGAATTTCGCGGAGGAGCACAGTATGGGGAGGTCGGCGACCGCGACGCGCAGCCGTGGATCGAACGGCTGCTGCCGCCTCCGGAAGAGGATCCATGGGCCCAACTGGCGATCAGGGGCTTTGAACCGATTCCCGTGTCTCAGGCGGCCCTGCTGGCCCCGGTGGTCCCGTCGAAAATCGTCTGCATTGGCCGCAACTACCGGGAACACGCCTCGGAGCTGGGGAACGAGGTCCCGAAAGAGCCGCTGCTTTTCCTGAAGCCGCCGTCGGCAATCCTGGCTCCCGGCGGAACCATTCGTATCCCGAAGCAGTCGGCCCGGGTCGACTTCGAAGGCGAATTGGGGGTGGTGATCGGGAAGCGTTGCAGCCGCATTGGACCCGACGAGGATGTGAAGTCATACATCCGTGGATACACCGTGGTCAACGATGTAACCGCGCGAGATCTGCAGAAGTCCGACGGGCAGTGGTCGCGAGCCAAGGGTTTTGATACGTTCTGCCCGGTGGGCCCCTGGGTGACCGATGAAGTCGACCCGGAGAGTGGGATTTCGGTGCAAACGCGGCTTAACGGGGAGTTGCGCCAGGATGGGAATACGCGTGACCTGATCTTTCCGATTGCCGAGCTACTGCGGTACATTACCGCGGCGATGACCCTGTTTCCGGGAGACCTGATTCCGACCGGAACTCCGGCGGGTGTGGCGGCCATGAGAGCCGGCGATCGAGTGGAGGTGACCATCGAGGGAATCGGCACCCTTGGAAATGCCGTAGCGGTCTAACGAACGCAAGAGGCGAGAAGTTTTGGTCTCCGGCGAGGTCCTCTCGCATCTTATAGAAGTGAGAGATAATGAGGGCAGCCGTACTTTCGCGTACTCTGCTGCGCCGTCGATGTGGTTCTACGAGGACCGCAAAGACCCTTCTCAGTAGCCATGAATCTGCTAAAGTTGGCCGCGGAGAGCCCTAATACACTCACTTGCACATTGGAGGAATTGAGATGGCGAAGACCCTAATGGAACAGCTTCGCGAGTTCACCACGGTTGTGGCGGACACGGGCGACATCGAGGCAATCAAGCAATTCAAGCCGCAGGACAGCACTACCAATCCATCGCTGATTGGCGCTGCGGCGCAGATGCCGCAGTATCAAAAGATTGTTGACGACGTTTTGCGTCAAGCGAGGGAGAAGCTTGGTGAGAGCGCTGACGACAAGAAAGTCGCTGCCTTCGCGTTCAAGCACCTGGCTGCGGCATTTGGAAAGAAGATCCTGGAGATCGTGCCCGGCCGCGTTTCGACCGAGGTCGATGCACGCCTCTCGTTTGACACCGCTGCTACGGTCGAGCAGGCGCGAGAGATCATTAAGCAATACGACGATGTAGGCATTGGCCGCGACCGCGTTCTTGTAAAGATCGCTTCCACTTGGGCCGGCATCAAGGCGGCAGAGCAGTTGGAGAAGGAAGGCATTCACTGCAACCTGACTCTGCTGTTCGGCATTCACCAGGCGATTGCCTGCGCAGAAGCCAAGGTCACGCTGATTTCGCCGTTCGTCGGCCGCATCCTCGACTGGTACAAGAAAGATACCGGCAAGGATTACAAGGGCGCGGAGGATCCCGGGGTGAAAAACGTAACCGAGATTTACAACTACTATAAGAAGTTCGATTACAAGACGCAGGTCATGGGCGCGAGCTTCCGCAACATCGGCGAGATCATCGAGCTGGCAGGCTGCGACCTGCTGACGATTTCTCCCAAACTGCTGGCGGAGCTTGACTCCACCCAGGGAGACCTGCCGCGCAAGCTGGACCCAGAGAAAGCGAAGCAGATGCCGATTGAAAAGATCTCAATCGACGAAGCCACCTTTGAAAAGATGCATGCCGCCGATCGCATGGCGACCGACAAGCTGAAGGAAGGTATCGAGGGCTTCAGTTCGGCACTCGAGGACCTGGAGAAACTATTGGCCAAGCGGCTCGCCGAGATCGGCGAACACAAAACCGTCGCAGCGCACTAAGCGCTTTCAGCAAGCGAGTATCAGCGGGCAGCCCTCATCGGGGCTGCCCGTTTTACTTTGCGCGAGGAACAGTTCACGAGATGAAGACGAGAACATTCTCCCGTCGCAGCGGAGAGACTGCGTCCTTAGTCTCAGGCTGAGTTATCACGGTTAGATTTGTGACTTACCACTTTCGAGGAATGCCGAAGTGGCTGGGCTTGCACTTGCTGATGCTGACTGCCAATAATTTGCGATTCACGCTGCGTTAACATCTTGCAAATCGCATCGGAATTCATACAGTAGGGTTTACATCCCTCAGCAAGTGGAAGTAAACGGCGCGAGCCCTACAGATCGCCCCCATTGCAGGACCCGCGCATTCTGTCTATGCAGGTTGAGTCCAAATCGCCTTGGAGGTCTCGATGATTCCCGAATCCCATTCGCTGCGCCATCTCTTCCACGAAGTAGTTGCGGACTGCTACGCCGAGCACGCCGGTCTGCATGATGATGAAGTTTCAAGCTACGTGGCCGATCTGTTGACCGACTTCACGCAAATGGAAAAGCTCTATGCCTTGCGCGATCCGCAAGGCAAGCCGGTGAAGCAGGTCAGCGAAATGCTCGCCGCTTCCGATCCTATTCACGGCACAGCCGAGTCGTTCGATGTGGAACGAAAGATTCGGAAGCACATCGGGGACTACACTCTATTCTTCACTGGCATGTATCCGGAGGCCGTTCATCCCACGCGCGAGCCGGAGAAGTTTCTGCTGATGCTGCAGGCGGGCAAAGAAAGCTACTACATCGTGTCTCAGTTCAATGTGTTTGAGTATGCGATGGAGGCTCCGCTCTTCGGTCGTCTGGCCGACTCGTTCGAGAGCTGCGTGTATGGACTGAACATGGTTCGTGCGGAACTGGATCAGCGGTATGCATTGCCGCCGCCGAAAGATCCATCGCGCTTGATGTAAACGCTGATGCCCCAAGTCTCCTGAGTGCGAGGCCTGGGGCATCTGTGTATTCGGGGTGTTTCTGTCGAGCGATCTAGAGAATGTAGCGCGAGAGGTCCTGATCCTTCACGATGTCGGCGACCATATGGCGGACATATTCCGGATCGATGATCACCAGCGTCTCCTTGCCCGTAGGGGTTTCCCGTTCGCTGATGGGCAGGGGGAAAGTAGCGCCGTTGCCACCGGCTGAGGCTGCAAGGTCAATAGTGCCGCCGGTCTCATTCTTGCGCGCCTTGGTGAGGTCGGGCGCGAGGAAGCTTACCTCGTCCAACACTCGTTCCATGATGGTGTGCAGGCGGCGAGCGCCGATGTTCTCCGTGGTCTCGTTGACGCGAAAGGCAAACCGCGCCATCTCTTCCAGAGCCTCGGGAGTGAACTCGAGCTTCAATCCCTCGGTCTCAAGCAAAGCCGTGTACTGCTTGGTGAGCGAAGACTTGGGCTCGGTGAGAATGCGGATGAAGTCTTCTACCGTCAGCGACTGTAGCTCGACCCGAATGGGAAAGCGTCCCTGCAATTCGGGGATGAGATCGCTGGGCTTGGAGACGTGGAAGGCCCCGGCCGCGATGAAGAGAATGTGGTCCGTGCGCACCATGCCGTAGCGTGTGTTCACAGTCGTGCCTTCAACGATGGGCAGGATGTCGCGCTGCACGCCTTCGCGGGAGATGTCAGGACCGTGACCGCCTTCGCGACCGGCAATCTTGTCGATTTCGTCGAGGAAGACGATGCCCGAGTTCTCCACCCGTTCGACGGCCACGCGATTCACCTGGTCTACGTCGATGAGGCGGCCTTCCTCTTCCTGCACGAGATAATCGAAAGCTTCTACGACTTTCATCTTGCGCTTCTTGGTACGCGCGCCAAAGAGACTGGGCAGAACATCCTTGAGGTTGATGTCCATCTCTTCCACGCCTTGATTCGAGACGATCTCGAAGGAAGGGGCGTTGCGCTCGCGGACGTCGATCTCGACCACGCGGTCGTCGAGTTTGCCTTCGCGGAACTGCTGGCGAAGTTTCTCCCGGGTGCGCTGGTGCGACTCATGGCTCGGCGTGGGAAAGGTCAGGGTATTGCCGGGGTCTGCCCCAGTGGCAGCAGCAGGAGCCGGCGGGGTGGGCGTATTCACAGGGGGCGGCAGCAGCAGATCGAGCAGCCGTTCCTCCGCGTTCAACTCGGCCTTATCTTCGACCTCTTCAAGCTTTTCTTCGCGAACCATATCGATGGCGATCTCGACCAAGTCGCGGACAATGGACTCCACGTCGCGGCCAACATAACCGACTTCGGTGAATTTCGACGCCTCCACCTTAAGGAACGGAGAGTTGGTGAGCTTCGCCAGCCGTCGAGCGATCTCGGTCTTGCCGACGCCGGTGGGCCCGATCATGATGATGTTCTTCGGCATGATCTCTTCGGCGATTTCGGGAGCGAGTTTCTGGCGGCGCATGCGATTGCGCAGGGCGATGGCGACGGCGCGTTTGGCCGCGCGCTGGCCTACGACATATTTGTCCAGTTCCGCAACGATTTCCCGCGGAGTCAGATCAGCCAGGTCGAGTTCGATGTCTTCCGCGGTTCCAGGTAAATAAATGGCCATAAGCCTGCTCCTTTCAGGAGGGCGCGCACCTGCAAAGGGCTAAGCGCGCAATTCTTCAATGGTGATCTGGTCGTTGGTATAGATGCAGATCTGGCCGGCGATTTTCAACGACTTTTCCGCGATGTCGCGGGCGGGCAGATCGGTGTTTTCCATCAGGGCGCGTGCCGAGGCTAGTGCGTACGAGCCGCCGCTGCCAATCGCCGCGATGCCCTCGTCGGGCTCGATGACGTCTCCAGCGCCGCTGATCAGAAAGGTCTGGGCGGGGTCCGCGACCACCAGCAGAGCCTCGAGATTGCGCAACATCTTGTCGGTCCGCCAGTCCTTCGCCAATTCCACAGCAGAGCGGCCGAGATTGCCGGCATACTGCTCGAGCTTGGACTCAAAGCGGCTGAAGAGCGAGAAGGCGTCGGCTGTCGATCCGGCGAATCCGGCCAGGATCTTGTCCTGGTAGAGCCGGCGAATTTTGCGTGCGGAGTGCTTGATAACGCTCTCCCCAAGGGTGACCTGCCCGTCCGCCGCCATGACTACGCTGCCGTTGCGGCGAACGCAAAGCACGGTGGTCGAGCGGATCCGGATGGGTCGGGTCGAGGAAGTTGAGCCGGAAGGTAGAGTGCTGCCAGAACCGGCAGCCAGAGAAGACGAACGGGTTGTCATGCTGTCTTTAGTCTATCGCAGCAGGCCATGGTACCTGTGATTGTATTCACCCGGTTGAATTTGGCAGAAGGCTCGCGCTGAACGCGCAGGGCTTGGGGTATCCTGCATCTATTACACGGTGATGAGTTTTAGCGGCAAACCCCGGCGGAGATTCAGATGAGCGGCCTATCTTTACGCGATCCGCAGGTGTATGGCCCGATCATCACGGCGGCTCTATTCCTGGGCGGGGTCGTAGCCTACATGACCATGCGGAAGAAGCCGACGGAGGAAGAGCTGGAGCAGGCACGGCGGCTATTCCTGGTGCAAAGCGGCAGGATCATCGACGGAACGCTGCTCGACATCACCGAACTCGATGCTCGCGATAGCGGCCGCGAAAAGAACATGCAGCTGATCCTCTACAAGTATGAGATTGCAGGGGTTGTGTACGAATGTTCGCAGGACATTACTAACCTGCAGGAGTTCGTGGATGTGCAGAAGTGCCGGCCGGGATTTCCCGCTTCGATCCGGTATGACACGCACCGTCCGGAAAACAGCATCATTGTCTCGGAACACTGGAGCGGGCTGCGTGAAACAGCCAGGCAGTTTCCGGTGAGAGAGCCGGCGCGGAACCCGGCTGCGGCGACCATTCCTCGCCGCTGAATCGGAAGCCGATTCCGTCTGGTGAAGGGTTGATGGCCGAAACACTGTTCGCACCTATCGCCGCCCGATAGACTAACCCTATGCATGTCCACGGGACAGCCTCGCAAACGATGCAACGGGTGCTGCGCTTCTCCCTGGTTGCGACCCTGCTCTACGTGGCGTTGACGCTGGTAGCCGGGTTGCGGGCGCATAGCCTGGCGCTCATCTCCGAAGCTGGCCATAATGTCTCTGACGCTGCCGCGCTACTGCTGTCGTTCATCGCTGTCTACTTTCAGAGCCGGCCTCCCAACGACGAAAAGACCTTTGGCTATCATCGCGCTGGAGTTCTGGCTGCCTTCCTGAATGCAGTGACGCTGATTGTGATCGCGGGATGGATTGGCCTGGAGGCACTCCATCGCCTGAGCCAACCAGTCGTCGTGCAACCGCGGCTGATGATGGTCGTGGCCGCTGCGGGTGTCGCGATGAACGGGGTGATCGCCGCGCTGCTGTGGCGGGTAAATCACGATGTGAATATTCGCAGCGTCTTCGTGCACATGCTCGGAGACACTCTCTCGACAGCCGCAGTAATTGTGGGAGGGTTCGCCATCCTGCTTACCGGGCACAACTGGATCGATCCGGCGTTGTCGCTGATCATTGCCGCGCTGATTATCTGGTCTTCGTTCTCAATCGTGCGCGAGACGCTGAATATCCTGCTTGAGGGCGCGCCGCGAGGCGTAGCGATCGCAGAGATTCGCGCGTCGCTGGAAGGAATCGACGGCGTTGAAGATGTGCACGATCTGCACGTCTGGAGTCTGGGGTCCAATTCGCATGCGTTGGCCAGCCATGTGACCATCGCCGACATACCGCCGTCAGAGAGCGGGCGAATTCTCGAACTGATCAACTCCACGCTGCGCGCAAAATTCCGCATTCATCACACGACCATCCAGTTCGAACACGTGGAGTGCGAGGTCGCGCACGGTTGCGTTATGCCGGTAGAAGCGGCAGATTCGCACGGCCACCACCACCATCACGGACACGTTCACTAAAGTGCGGTTCAGGGATTCTGCAGTTGAAGCAGCTTCTTCGGCGCGACGAGTCTCCAGGCCGCGTAGATGTGGCTGAGCAGATCCTGATTGGAGACCTCGCTGAGCTCGATGCCAATCCAGCCGCGCACACCCACGTACGGCGGTTTGAAGTAGGTGCGGGGGGATTGACGCACCAGCGTAGCCTGCAGCCCCGGGGGCGCGGGAATCCATATCGCGATGTGCCCGTCGTCATGGTGATTGTTGTCGAACATGGCGAACACCCGCTTGTTCACGAAGAAAGTGGGCTCGCCATGGGAAAGCTTTTCGGTCACGCCGGGCAGTTGCGTGCACAGGGAACGAACGCGGTGCAGGTGCTCGTCAGCGGGATCTGACTCTGTCTGACCGTTGTGTTTCGGCGCGGGATCAGGAGTGGTCTTGGCGAGGCTGCGCTTCGCCGCACCGCCAGTCGAAGCAAGGCTCGAGGGCCGATCCGATCCACCGGAGGCGGGAGGCTTTGGCGCGCTTGTACCTCGCTCTTTCACGCCAGCGTCCCAGCTTTCTGCAGTGCTTCTTTCATACCCGTGAAGCTCGCCCGGGATGAGGCTTCCGGCGTGCCTGCACCGCGCCAATGCGTTTCGAGAGAAACTGCGCCGCGGTAGCCATCCTGCTTAAGCGCGCGAAACTGCGCCGCCCAGTCGATGATGCCTTTGCCGACGGCGGCCCATTCAAACTTGCCTTCCGGCTTGGGAACCGCGTCTTTGCAGTGGCAGTGACCGATGCGGTTCTTGGGCAACAGAGCATATCCCGCGGGATAGGCATCGTTTTCGCCGCGGGCGACCGCATTGGCCGGATCCCAGTTCAGCATCAGGTGCGGCGACTGCACAGCGGCTAAGGTTCTGGCTGCTTCGCGACCAGTTGCGGTGTTGCACTCGTATTCATTTTCGAGAACAAGTAACAGTCCCTGTTTGCCGGCAGTTTCGGCGGCCTGCTGCAGCTTCGCGTCGATCGCCTTGCGGTGTGGAGCCTGGTCATCGAGGCGCCAGAAATCGAAGCATCGAATTTTGTTTGTCTTGAATTTGCGGGCGAGCGCGATGCATTTCTCCATCACCTCATCCTGCTGCTGAAAGGTGTAGTTCGCACCGAAGTTGTCGTTCTTTGGGCTGTATTTTGACTTGGGAGCTCCGGGCCAGTCTGTCTTGAAAAGCGGGCTGCCGATATCCGTCACCCTGAGCTTGTACTTGTCGAGGATGGCGATCGCTCTCGCAATTTCAGCGTCGTCGAGCTTCATCAGGTTCTTGTCCCAGATTGCCCGAAGCTCGACCCATTGCATGCCGAACTCCTGCGAAGCGACAGCGCAGGCATGGTCGAGATCCTGTGAAATCTCATCGGTAATCACCGCGACATGGAAGGGTGACTTGATCGGCTCGGCCATCAGCAAGGAGTCCTTGAGCCCGGAGATCGTGAGCGCTGCCCCGGCTCCTTTGATGAAATTACGTCGCGTTACATCCTGCATGTGTTCTCCCCAACTGCTTTGCGCACATGGCTTCTGCTGGACACTCCAAGTTGCACAATATTAGTATCGCGCGCATGGAACCCGCAACGAGCCGACGTCAATTCCTTCGCACAGGTGCGTTCGCCGTGACCGCCGCCGCTTTCCCCATCTCAGGCTGGTCTGTCGCGGAGCAGACACAGGCCAAGCCCGGAGCGATTCGACTGGGAGTCGCCAGCTATTCGCTGCGCAAGTTCGATTGTGCGCAGGTGATCGACGCGATGAAGCAGCTGAACACGCCCTTTCTCAACGCCAAGGACGTGAAGGATCATTTGCCGATGACGCCGCCGGAGGCAACGCAGCAAGCCGTGGCTGCTTACAGAGCGGCGGACATCCAGTTGACTGCGGCAGGCGCCATCTACTTTCCGAAGACGGACGAATCCGACATTCAGCAGAAATTTGACTACTGCAAACGCGCCGGCATTTCGCTGATCGTCGGCAGCCCGACCCATGCTTCGTTGCCGATGGTGGAGAAGTTCGTGAAGCAGTACGACATCCGGCTGGCCATCCACAATCATGGGCCGGAAGACAAGGATTGGCCCTCTCCCCTGGACGCGCTGAAAGCGATCGAAGGTATGGACCCCAGGATGGGACTGTGCATCGATGTGGGGCATACGGTGCGTGCGGGAACGGACGTGGTCGCCGCGATTCGGCAGGCTGGACCTCGCGTCTTCAATCTTCACATGAAGGATCTGGCGAGCCCGACCAGCAAGGAAAGCCAGGTAGCGGTGGGCGATGGCATGATGCCGGTTCCGCAGATATTTCGCGCACTACAAGCTATCCGATACAGCGGACATGTAGATCTCGAATACGAGATTCATGAGGACGATCCGATGCCTGGCATGATCAAGAGCTTCGCCTACATGCGCGGAGTGATCGCGGCCATGGCCTGAGCAAAATTGAAACGACGCGGAAAAGTCGCGCTGCAAGTTAAGAAGGAGAGCACATGAAAGTGGCGGTCCTGATCTCGCGGATTTTGCTGGGGCTGTTGTTCCTGATTTTCGGCCTGAACGGGTTTTTCAACTTCATTCCACAGCCGCCCCCGGTGGGAGTCGCGGGACAGTTCGGGGTCATTCTGCAGCAGACCCACTACTTTCTTGCCGTGGCGGCTTTTGAAGTGGTCGGGGCGGTGCTGCTGCTCGCGAACAGGTTTGTTCCGCTGGGGCTGACGTTGCTCGGGCCCATCCTGGTGAACATCCTGCTCTTTCATATCCTGATGGCGCCGATGGGACTTCCCATCGCTCTGGTGGTCACGCTGCTCTGGTTCATCGTGTTCACCAGCGTGCGCCAGGCATTCGCAGGCATCTTTCTGCAGCGAGTGTAGGGCGGCCCAGACAGCCGTTTCCCAGGCGATCAGGGGAGAGCGGTGGTTGGGAAACTCAAACAGGTTGGCGGAAGCGCGTGTGAGTCGAACACACCGTCGCCCGTGAAGGACGACCGCCGGTTTTGAAGACCGGGAGGATCACCGGAGCCTAAGCGCTTCCATGCGCATGCTGAGCCTCAGTGGAACAGACAGTTGCATCTTAGTACATTCGTAGTGAGGTGAGATGCGATGGAGGCGGCGGAGAAGCAGGAGTTCGAGAGCGAGCAGGCTCCCCAGAGCAGCCGAACGGAAGTGAAGCTGACGGAGCACGTGAAGGCGGGCGGATGCGCCAGCAAGCTGGCGCCGGGTTCGCTGAGTGCGGTGCTTGCCCGGCTTCCGCGCCAGCAGAACGAAAATCTGCTGGTAGGCTTCGAGACCTCGGACGATGCCGGCGTGTACCGAATCGCCGACGACCTTGCGCTGGTGCAGACGGTCGATTTCTTCACGCCGATGGTGGACGACCCCTACACCTTCGGCCAGGTAGCGGCCGCGAATGCGTTGAGCGATGTTTACGCGATGGGCGGCAAGCCCGTCACGGCGCTGTCGATGGTGTGCTTTCCGCCGGCAGGTGACCTCGACCTGCTGGAACAGATCATGTTGGGCGGGCTGTCGAAGATGGAAGAGGCAGGCTGCGTCGTGGTCGGAGGCCACAGTGTGCGCGACGCGGAGATCAAGTTCGGTTACGCGGTGACTGGGCTCATCAAACCGGAACACGTCTACACCAACACCGGCGCGCGGACTGGGGATGTGTTGTTGCTGACCAAACCAATTGGGACAGGCGTGATCACCACTGCCATCAAGCGCAAGGTTGCGGAGGACGCGTGGATTGCAGACGCGGTGCGTTCTATGACCATGTTGAATCGAAGAGCGGCGGAGATTGCGCGCCGGTTTGAGGTCCACGCAGCTACTGACGTGACCGGCTTTGGGTTGATGGGTCACGGCCGCGAAGTGGCCTTGGGCAGCGGGGTCCGGCTAAGCATCGAGGTGTCGGCGGTGCCGCTGCTCGACGGCGCGAGAGAGGCGGTGCGGCTGGGGGCAGTTCCCGCCGGCTTGCTGTCGAATCGCGAGTTTGCCGAGTGCGTAGTCGCCGATGCCGAGAAGGCAACGATCGCCGACGACCTGCGCGCCCTTATGTATGATCCGCAGACCTCGGGAGGATTGCTGCTGGCGGTGGCACCCGCAGACGCTGAGGGGCTGCTCACAGCGCTGCGGGACGAAGGCCTTCGCGCTGCACGAATCGGCGAGGTGCTAGGCAACGGTAAGGCAGGCATTGAGCTGCGTACGTGAATTCGTATCTGCTGCATGACTCTATTCGGATTGAAAGGCAGGACCTGAACGACCTTGAGTAATCTGGAATCAGCCGATCGGAACGCCCACAGTGGCGAACAGGCCCTCTACCGGCTGCTGCCGTCGGTGGGCGATCTGCTGCTCGATCCTGAATTTGTAACCCTGGCTGCGGCACATTCGCGAACATTGGTCGCACACGCCGCACGGACAGTATTAAGCCGCTTACGACAGCAGATTAGCAAAGGCGAACATTCAGCAGCGACGCTGGCGCCTGAGCTGCACCGCATCGGAGTGCTGGTCTCAGCCGAGATCGATGCGCTATTGCGACCCTCCCTCGTGCGCGTCGTGAATGCTACCGGCATGTTGCTGCACACCAACCTCGGCCGAGCGCCACTCAGCCGCGCTGCTCTCGACCAGATCGTCGAAGTTGCCGGCGGCTATTCGAATCTTGAGCTCAATCTGGAGACCGGGCAGCGTGGGCGGCGCGACGATCATGTAGAGCCGCTGATTCTCAGGTTTCTGGCTGCGCAGGCAGGGCACTCTGAAGAATCCGTAGCGCAGACCCATAGCGCCGTGGTCGTGAATAACTGCGCGGCTGCTACCTTTCTCGCGCTCAATTCTCTGGCGGAGGGCGGCGAGGTGATCGTGTCGCGAGGCGAGTTGGTGGAGATCGGCGGCGGCTTTCGCATCCCCGATATCCTTCGCAAATCCGGAGCCTCGCTTCATGAAGTGGGCACAACGAATCGGACGCGTATCGCTGACTACGAAACAGCAGTGCATGACGGCACGCGGCTGATCTTGCGGGTGCATCAATCCAACTTCAAGATAGAGGGCTTTACCGAGCGGCCGTTGCTTGAAGAATTGGTCGCGTTAGGTGAGCGGAAGAAGCTGCCGGTGTTTGAAGATCAGGGGACCGGCCTGATGCTGTCGCTCGAAGAGTTGGAAGTGCTGGCGGAGTCCTCATTTGTCGAAAGCTTTCGCGCAGGCGTGCCCCTGATCGCAGCCAGCGGCGACAAGCTTCTCGGTGGTCCGCAATGTGGGCTGCTCGTGGGGCATAAGGATCTGATAGAGCAGATTCGGCGCAATCCTCTGCTGCGAGCGCTTCGCGTGGACAAGCTCACGTATGCTGCGCTCGAAGCAACGCTGCTCACGTACTCGAGGGGACGCGCAGACGATATTCCGGTCGTCAGGATGTTGCGTATTCCCGCGGAAAGTGTGCGTGTGCGTTGCGAGCAGATCGTGGAGGCACTCGCGCAAATGCCCTTCGACGCGGAAGTAGTCGCGTCAAAGAGCGTGATAGGCGGCGGCACCACGCCCGGAGCTACGCTCGACAGCTTTGCCGTTTCCTTGCATCACGCAACGCTCTCGTCCACCAACCTTGCGACTGCCTTGCGGCGTGCTTCGCCGGCAGTGGTCTGCCGCGTGCAGAATGATCGAGTCCTGCTCGATCCGCGCACTGTGTTTCCAGAGCAGGATGCGGAGTTGATCGAGGTCTTAAGGCAGGTCGCGAAGGAGCTACGGACGTGATCCCGCAGACCCGATCGGTGATCATCGGGACGGCCGGTCATATCGATCACGGCAAGACCCTGCTGGTGAAATCGCTCACAGGCACGGATACAGACCGCCTCCCCGAAGAGAAAAAGCGCGGCATTACGATCGATCTTGGATTCGCATCGACGGATGCGGAAACACCGGATGGCACACCGCTGTCGCTGAGCTTCGTCGACGTTCCGGGGCACAAGCTTTTTGTGCGCAATATGCTCGCCGGTGCCGGTGGGATCGATTGCGTGATGCTGGTCATCTCCGCGGATGACGGCGTGATGCCGCAGACGGAAGAACATCTGGACATTTGTACCTTCCTCGGAATTCAGCGAGGTTTGGCCGTGCTGACGAAAGTCGACCTGGTGAGCGAGGAGAGACTGCAAGAGGTGCAGGTAGAGGTCCGCACTTTCCTGGCTAATTCGTTTTTGCACGATGCGCCGCTGCTCCCCGTAAGTGCAGTTACTGGACGGGGCGCGCCGGAGTTGCGCGAAGCATTGATCGCGATAGCTGCGAGGGTTCCGCCGCGCAGTGCGACCGGCCTGGTGCGGCTGCCGCTCGATCGCGCGTTCACCATGAAGGGCTTTGGCACGGTGGTGACGGGCACACTGCAAGGCGGCACATTGCAGCGAGGCCAGGCGCTGATACTCGAACCGGGCGGCGTAGCCGTGCGGGCACGCGGTCTGCAAATGCACGGGCGCGGACAGGAGCAGGTCGTCGCTGGTTCGCGGGCAGCTCTGAACCTCACGGGTGTTGATGTCGAGGATGTGCATCGGGGCATGACGCTGGTGGCACCGGCTAGCGTAACCGCTGTAGATACGATCGATGTGGAATTGCAGTTGCTACCGGATGCCCCGGAGTTGCGGCACCGGGCCCGGGTGCAATTTCACAGTTTCACCTCGGAGACGATCGCGGCTGTGTCGCTCTACGATTACCGTGCTCTAACCCCGGGCGGCCGCGGGCTCCTGCGACTCAAGCTCGCCAACCCTGTGGTGCTGCTGCCAGGTGATCGCTTTGTCCTGCGCCGGCCTTCGCCGCCACAGACCCTCGGGGGCGGTCGCATTCTGGACGCTCACCCACTGCCGCATACGCGCAAAAAGAAGGCTTTGCGCTGGCTCGAAGAGATTCGAGATGCCTCGCCCGAGGACCAGCTTCGATTGCGCATTCAGCGACGTGGCCCCGAGGGAATTTCGATAGCAGGTCTCGGGACCGAGATGGGGCTGACAAACTCCGCAGTCGAAGAGCTCGCAACTCTTCTGGTCAGCCGCTGCGAACTGGTGAGTCTGCCGGGCGGCCTCTATGTTTCGCGAGATGCGTTTGCCGCCGCTTCGGAATTCGTGATGGCCGCGTTGACAGCTTCCGGCAACAGGGACGCATTCAGCGGCGTGAGGCGATCGGAGTTGCGCAACCACGCTGGACTTGGACCTGAGATGTTTGACGCCGTCCTCGATCGGCTGGTACGCGAGCGAAAAGTCCGCGTTAAGGATGAGTCTGTCGCACTCTATAGCGAACAAGAAGAGCTGCCGGACGCGGATCGGCAAAGGATCGCAGCCATCACCTCTGCTTACGAAAGGGCCGGACTGCAGGCGCCGCTGCTGGCGGAGGTGATTCGCTCAGTCGGTGTGAACCAGACAGAGGCGCGCAGGCTGGTGACCCAGCTCCTCCGCAGCAAGATACTCGTGAAGCTCGGTACGGACGACCTGCTCATGCACGAGAGTGCGTTGGCTGCGTTACGCAGCAGAGTGCAGGCATTGCGCGGAGAGAAGCTGGATGTGGCGCGCTTCAAACAGATCACGGGACTCTCGCGAAAGTACGCCATACCGCTGCTCGAGTACCTCGATCGCGAACACGTCACGCGCAAAGCGGGAGAGATTCGACTCGTTCTTTGAGCGACGTCGAGAGCGTCTCTTTACGCGGAGCAGGTCCGTCAAGCCATCAGGCTACATGGCGGGTTAGACATGCGTGTGCGCAAACGAACTTCGCTAAGCCTTTGATCGCGCGGGATCGCCCCACTCGCGAAGTGCCGCGAATGGGCAACTCTCAAAGTACCCACAGCTTCCATACAAGAGAAGTTGTTTTCTACGCGGGGAATCATGTTCAAAGAGCTGCTAACAAGCTGGCCTGTGTACCAGCAGATCAAGAATCGTTCCAACGGGAATGGCTCCGAGTCTTGGAGCGAGCGCACTCGGACGCTGCAACCGAAGACAGCAGGGTGCGAAGTGGCGAAGTCGATCTGTCCTTACTGTGCGGTCGGTTGCGGGCAGTTGATCTACCACAAGGAAGGTAAGCTCGTGTCGGTCGAGGGCGATCCCAAATCGCCGATCTCGCGCGGACATCTGTGCCCCAAGGGTGGAAATACGTACCAGTTGCACACTCACCCGAATCGGCTCACGAAGATGAAGTATCGCAGGCCGTATTCGCGCGAGTGGGAAGATCTCGACCTGGAGACGGCGATGGATATGATCGCTGACCGGGTCTGGGAGACACGGGAGAAGACCTTCAAGGAGCAGGACGAAGGCCAGACCCTGATGCAGACCAAGGCGATCGCGCACCTGGGCGGCGCAACGCTCGACAACGAAGAGAATTACCTGATCAAGAAACTGTTCACTGGAGGTCTGGGCATGGTTTGCGTAAGCAACCAGGCCCGTATATGACACAGCGCCACGGTGCCCGGTCTGGGCACCTCGGTAGGGCGCGGCGGCGCGACCACGGCGCTGCAGTCTCTTGAAGATTCAGACGCGATTCTGATCATGGGCTCCTCCATGGCGGAGCAGCACCCGGTTGGCTTCCAGTGGGTGATGAATGCGCGTGAGCGAGGGTGCAAGCTGATCCACGTCGATCCTCGCTTCACGCGCACCTCTGCGACAGCCGACATCTGGGTTCCGCTGCGGGCCGGTACTGACATTCTGTACCTGGGCGCGATGATCAACTACGTCCTGCAGAACGATAAATGGTTTCGCGACTACGTTATTCCCTACACCAACGCCGGGACGATCCTGCGCGAGGACTTTCGCGACACTGAAGACCTGGATGGTCTGTTCTCCGGGTGGGACGCAGAGAAGAACATGTACGATCCGGAGACCTGGATGTATGAGGGCTCGCCGAAGAAGGAGACCGGAGGCGAGACGCCGGGGCATCATCCCGCGGGTGGCGGCTACGCAAAGAATCGCGGCGGAGAGTCTTCGTATTCAAACGAGTATGAATACGACGAAACACTGCAGCATCCTCGCTGCGTGTTCCAGATGTTGAAGAAGCACTTCGCACGCTACACGCCAGAGATGGTGGAGGCAGGCTGCGGTGTGCCGAAGGACGTATTCCTGAAGGCGACCGAGGCCTTTGTCAACGCGTCGGGGCCCAGAGAAGACGGGCTGCATCTGCTATGCCGTGGGATTTACGCATCACTCGACCGGCGTGCAGATCATTCGCGCTGCTTCGATTCTGCAGTTGCTGCTGGGCAACTTTGGCCGGCCCGGTGGCGGCATTCTCGCTCTGCGCGGGCACGCGTCGATTCAAGGCTCGACCGATATCCCTACCCTGTACGACGTGCTGCCGGGCTACATACCGATGCCATTCTTTGAAGACGATTCGAAGAGCCTGGACAACTTCATCTTCAAGCACACTTCCGAAGCTGGGCTGTGGTCCAACTTCAACACGTACATCGTCAGCCTGCTCAAGGCTTGGTACGGCGACGCAGCTACGGAAGAGAACCAGTTCGGTTTTCACTATCTGCCGCGCGTCACCGGCGACCACTCAGAACTCGGCTATTGGCTGGATATGCAGGACGGCAAGGTAGATGGCCTCTTCGTGATGGGGCAGAACCCAGCCGTGGGCGCGCCCAACGGAATCTTCCAGAGAACGGCACTGGCGAAGTTGAAGTGGATGGTCGTTCGCGACATGGTGGAGATTGAGACGGCGGCGTTCTGGAAAGATTCGCCGGAAGTTATGCGCGGCGAGTTGAATCCCGATGAAATCGCGACCGAAGTCTTCCTCATGCCCGCGTCTGGACAGGCAGAGAAGAGCGGCAGCTTCACCAACACGCAGCGACTAGTGCAATGGCATAACCAGGCCGTCAAGCCTCCCGGGAGATGCGCGAAGCGAAAACTGGTTTGTCTATCACCTCGGGCGGCGCCTGAAAGAGAAGGCCGCGAAGGAACAGACACACAAGAACATCGCAATGAACTCGTTGACCTGGGATCTGCCGACCGAGGGCGAGGAAAAGGAACCGGTGGCCGAAGCGATTCTCGCGGAGATCAACGGGTTTCATTGCGGCGACCGAACTCATCTCAAAAGCTTCGATGACTTGAAGGCGGACGGCTCGACGGCTTCCGGCTGCTGGATCTATTGCGGCGTCATGCCCGATCCCGAACAGAACAAGGCAAACGAGCGCGAGCCGAAGGATAAGCTGGGGCACGGCTGGGGCTTCTCCTGGCCCAAGGACATTCGCATTCTCTACAATCGCGCTTCGGCCAAGCCAGACGGAACACCGTGGAGCGACCGTAAGCAGCTCTTGTGGTGGGACAGCGAACAACGTCGCTGGACGGGCGACGACCGGCCCGACTTCAAACCGGAACGCGCACCGGATGCTCCGGCAGAACCGGAAAAGAAGGGGCTGGATGCGCTGGATGGGACGAAGCCGTTCACGATGCACCCGGATGGGCGTGGCTGGCTGTATGTAAGCAGCGGGTTGAAGGATGGTCCGCTGCCGACTCACTTCGAAGCCGCTCGAGTCGCCGGTGAAGAATCCGCTCTACGCGGCGCGGCAAGACAATCCGCCCGCGGATAAGAAGGAGCGGCTCGGCAATCTGCTACGCGCATTCTCCACACGATCCGCGGTTCCCATTTGTACTTACGACCTATCGCCTCACAGAGCACCACACAGCCGGCGGCATGTCGCGGCAGTTAAGTCATCTCTCGGAACTGCAACCGGAGCTCTTCACAGAGATCTCTCCCGATCTGGCGAAGTTGACCGGAGCGAAACATGGGGAGTGGGTGACGATCGTTTCGGCGCGCGGATCTATTTGCGCCAAGGCGCTGGTCACGCCGAGGATGCACACTCTGCACATGAATGGAACGACCATTCACCAGGTCGGTCTGCCGTATCACTGGGGATGGAAAGGTCTCGTAACCGGCGATGTTGCAAATGACCTGCTGGCGATTTCGGAGGAGCCGAACGTGCGCATCATGGAATCCAAGGCGCTGGTGTGCAATCTCTTTCCGGGTCGCAATGCCCACCCGGAGATTCCCACCGTTGAAGACGAAAGGAAAGCATGAGCACCGCGACAGGTACGCATCCTGCTGAAACTACCGCTTTCCTCACCGATTCGACTATCTGCATCGGCTGCAAGGCGTGCGAAGTTGCTTGCAAGGAATGGAACGACATCGACGCAGATGGCTACAACTTCTCCGGCTTTTCCTATGACAACACGCTGGCGCTGGGCCATTCGACCTGGCGTCATGTCAAGTTCGTCGAAGATACTCCGATTCCGGGTCTGGGTGGAAATGCGCCAGAACAACTGAGCTGGGAGTTCTCCTCCGATGTCTGCAAGCACTGCGAAGTGGCTGGGTGCCTGGAGGCTTGCCCGACGGGAGCGCTGGTACGCACCGAGTTCGGCGGCGTGTACTTGCAGCCGGACATCTGCAACGGCTGCGCCTACTGCGTCGTCTCGTGTCCATTTGGAGTGGTGCAAAAGAACGAGGACGATGGGCGGGCATTCAAGTGCACCTTTTGCGCAGACCGGCAGAAGGTAGGGCTGAAACCCGCATGTGCCACGGCGTGCCCGACGGAATCCATCAAATTCGGCAAGCTAAACGAACTGGAAGCCGACGCGAAGCAGCGCATTTCTGTGCTTCATGAGCGGGGCATGACCGATACGCAGATTTACAACCCCACTCACACCAGCGTGAAAGGCATTCACGCGCTCTTTATCATTCGCGGCAAGCCGGAGACCTATAACTTACCGCCTAACCCGGAAGTTCCCACGATCTACCTCAAGGACGGATGGAAAGCGTCGTTGCGTGACGGGTTGATGTTGCTCGCCGGAGTTGCAGCAGCATTCCTCGCAGCGCGGTCGGGCGAGAAAGCGAGCCGGCCAGCATGAGTCCGCAGAGACCGGAAGAGAAAGAAAGCCTACGCGAGCAGCGGCTGTTACAGATTCGTGAAGAGGCAGAACAGAAGGGTCGCGTCAGCGGTGCGGGGATTCGTCCGGCCGGGGCGCCTTTTCCAAAGGCGTCGCCTGAGACTGGCTATTACCAGCAGCCGATGCTTAAAGAGCCACAGTGGACCTGGATGATTCCGCTGTACTTCTTTGTCGGCGGCGCGGCTGGCTCGCTGGGCGTGATCGGCTCGCTGGCCGACGTAATCGGCGACGAATACAAATTGGCGAAACAGGCGCGGTGGCTCGCAATTGGTGGCGTTGCCGTCTCAAGCGGATTGTTGGTGGCGGATTTGGGACGCCCTGGGCGGTTCCTCAACATGCTGCGCGTGTTCAAGCCACAGAGCACGATGTCTATGGGGTCGTGGATTCTCTCCGCCTTCAGCACCTCCGCGGCGGCATCGAGCTTCGCCGATCTGCTGCGCATGAAGTTTGGCAGCGCACTTCCAATTCGACTCATCAGCGGCGCTGGCCGTCTTGGATCCACTCTTTTCGGGATGCCTTTCCACAACTACACGGGGGTGCTGATTGGTACGACGGCAGTGCCGGTGTGGAACGAGCGGGTCGATTCGCTCCCCTCGCTGTTCGGCATGTCGGGGTTGCAGTCGGCGGCCAGCGTGCTGGAGTTGCTGGGCAACGAGGACAGCCGCGCGTTGAATCTTCTCGGGTTGCTCAGTTCCTCGATGGAGAGCTGGGAAATGCTGGATGTGGGAACGACGGACTCCAGGGCACTGCGTCCGTTGAAAGAGGGAGTAAGCGGCGCTCTGGTACAGACCGGTTCGTGGCTCTCCGGGCCGATTCCACTGCTGTTGCGATTGGCCGCGTCCCTGCCGGGTCGTCACCCGAAATTGCGCCGTGCCGCGGCTTTGTCCGCTATTGCAGGATCGCTCTTCACCCGATATGGCTGGGTCCACGCTGGGACTGCCTCCGCGAGAGACTGGCGTCTGCCGCTGGAAATTGACGCTCCCGAGGCGCCGCATTTGCTGAACGGCGAGACCAGGCCGGCACTCGACTACGAAATATAGTTCCGCCTGCTCGGCGCTGAACTTAAACCCCGGTTTGCCCGCATAATAGCTCGCATGGCCAATTGGTCGTGTGGAGTGTTTGCGAGACTATGCAGGCAGGGAGGACGAGCGTGGAGCAGGTAGAGGGATTTGTAAGCGTAGCTGGCACACATTCCGTGGATGACTCGGTCAAGAAGATACAGGAGTTGTTGGCCACCAAAGGAGTGAAACTGTTTGCTGTGATTGATCACAGCGGCGAGGCGGCCAGCGCGGGGCTGTCGATGCCTCAGACCAAGCTGCTGATCTTCGGCAACCCCAAGGGCGGTACGCCGTTGATGACCGCCGCTCCAAGTGCGGCCATCGATCTCCCCTTGAAGTTGCTGGTGTGGGAGGATCAAGCCGGGCAGGTCTGGATCAGTTACAACTCGCCGGAGTACGTGGGGCGGCGCCATCACATCCCTGAAGAGTTGCTCAAGGTGATCTCAGTGGTCGAATCGTTGGCGAAGCAGGCAGCAGAGTAAGTGCTACGTTAGCTCTGTGGGATACCAGCAGAAGCCGCGAAAATCCAAAGCATCCAGTAAGAGAAAAGGCTCGCGACCGAAGTCACGAGCCTTTTCTGTTGCGGGTTACTAATTCGCTCCGTCGAATTTAGCGGCGCCCATGAGGCTGCTCGTGTTGCTGGCCACCGCCTCCGTGCGGCTCGCCACCACCGCGAGGGGCGCTCTGCTCCCGCGGCGCACTCTGCTGTCTTGGCTCGCTTTGCCTCGGTTGCGGCGGAGCGTTGTAATGCAGTTGAGGCGCTGGCTCCCGTTGTGCTGGCGGGTTGTATCGCGGTTGCGGCGGAGCGTTGTAGCGCGGTTGCGGAGCCGCTTGCCGTTCAGGTGCCGCGTTGTAGCGCGGTTGCGGAGCCGCTTGCCGTTCAGGTGCCGGGTTGTAGCGCGGTTGCGGCGCTACGCTTCCCCTCGGCTCCGGCATGTTTCGTGGAGCTGCATTTTCACGCGGAGCGTTGTATGTGCGCTGCGCGGGGTTATTGGGAGCGTTGTAGCCGGGCCGGTTTGCGGGAGCGTTAAAGCCGGGCCGGTTTGCGGGAGCGTTGTAGCCGCGCTCGGCATTCTGTCCGCTGTTCGGGCGAGCGGTAATCAATGGCCGCTGACCCTGGTTTCCGCCGTAAGCCGGAGCCCTCTGACTCTGGTTGCCACCGTTCGACGGGACCCCACGAACCTGCCCGGGATTCGCTGGCCGCTCGGCGTTCCGAGATCCATCATTGGGACGAGCGGTGATGAGCGGACGCGAACCGTTCGTTTCATTTCCGCCCCGCGTGGTTACGTTTCCACCCCGTGCGCCGTTGAAGCCATTCGTTGGACGATTGCCCGGCGCTGCGTTGTTGAATACCGCAGGCCGCGGAGTAGCCGTAATTGCCGGACGTCCGTGATTCACCGACAGGAACTGCTGCCGGTTGGAACTGGCCGCGAGTTGATGCTGTGTCTGCAGGGGAGTGGGCTGCATGTGCTGTTCGTGAATCACAGCCTGTTCCTGCCGTGTGGGTTGCGCCCTTAAGCCGCCGCGACCGCCCACATAACTCACGCGATCCCTCTGTTCGCGGTTGTTTACCGGGCTGTTGTACACGTTATGAATGTTAGTGATGTTGATGTTGTTGACGTTGCGGTTGTAGTAGAAACGATCGTGATCCCAACGCCCGCCCTCATATCCATGGCCAAAGTAGCCGTAGCCGTAATTCACGCCGCCATAGAAGCCGATGTGCGGACCCCAGTATCCGGCATGCCAGAGATAGGCATTTTCTCCCCAGCCCCAGTAGCCGGGCGTCCAGAGATAGCCGACTTGCGGCGCCAGCACCCACGTTCCGGGCACCCAGAAGTAGCCCTCGTCTCCATAGGCCCAATAGCCTGGGGTCCAAATGTAACCTTCATCGGGACAAATAGGCTGTTCATAGACGGGCAGAGGCGGAGGCGCGATATTGACCGAGATAAAGATGCCTGCGAACGATGCTGCGGGTACGGCCAGCATCACCATTGCGAGTAACCACAGACGAACCGAGCGAAGTATACGCATGTAGAGTTCCTGGCCAGATCAACCTTCGCGTGTCCCGGTGCCGATTAACTGCTCCGGGTTGCGAGGCGTGAACGGCGAGATGACAGCGGAAGGAGCGGCTGGCAATCTCTGTTGGTAGTAACGCGATCGGCGGGAATATGTTGCTGCAAACGGCGCGTCCTCTACCGCGAGGACAGGATGCATTGGTTCTGGATTGCGTTGCCCCGCAGTGGCTTACAGCGGCCCGGGAGGCCTCATGGATTACTCGACGGCTGTGCTCGACAGGAAATCCAGCGGCCAGTCCGCCTTAAGGTTATGCTGGCGCAGCAGAGTCCCGATCTGAGCCCAATGACGAACAGCGTGCACATAGATGTGGATGTACAGCTTGCGACGGCTGGAGCGAACCACACCTCCGGAACGAATGGTGTATTCGAAATTTTCATTCAACGTCTGCTCATTGGACGAGGAGAGAAAGCGATGCAGGTTCCCGATAGCTTGCATGGCCAGCGCCTGGAGCGCCGGTAGTTCGAAGGAGCGGCCCTGGTCAAACGGCTCGACCGGCTCGGCCAGCAATCGCTGCGAGTGGCGAATCGAAGTGGTGTAAATATGCCAGACGAGTTCGCCGACGTTCTTCGAGGCGGCCACATCGCAGGGCACGGTCAAGGCGGCAGGGTTCTTTTCAAAAAAGACTCGCCAGCGGTCCACGGTTGATTCAAAGTCGGCGAGCATCTCTTCGCAGGTAAGGGCGGCCAGGCTCATGATTTTTGCTCCAGGGCACGATAGCCGATGTCGCGTCGGTAGTACATGCCATCGAAGTGGATCCTGTGCACACCTTCATAGGCGAGGGCGAGCGCGCGTTCAAGCGAGGGGGCAGCGGCAGTCACCCCGAGAACGCGGCCACCGGTCGTGATGTACTCCCCATTGAGCAGAGACGTGCCCGCATGAAAGACCTCTACCCCAGGCACCTCTGCCGCGAGATCAAGGCCGGTGATCTTACTGCCGGTGGTGTAGGAACCGGGATAGCCCTCGGAACTGGTTACGACGCACGCCGAAGCGCCAGGGCTCCATCGAAATTCTGTTTCACTCAGGCGCCCCTCCACTGAGGCTTCCAACGCCTCGATCAGATCACTCTCGAGGCGAACGAGAATGGCCTGCGTCTCCGGATCGCCGAAGCGGGCATTGAATTCCAGCACCATGGGCCCGCGCGGCGTCATCATCAACCCGATATAGAGCACGCCGGTGTAGGGTGCATCTTCCGCGGCCATTCCGTCGATCGTGGGCTGGGCGATGTGATGAATGAGCCAGTCGCGCATCTGCTTGTCGATCATGGTGTCGGTGGTGTAGACGCCCATGCCACCGGTGTTCATGCCGGTGTCGCCTTCGCCGATACGCTTGTGGTCCTGCGCAGGCAGCAGCGGGCTCACATGCTTCCCATCCGTGAGGCAGAGAAACGACAGTTCCTCGCCCTTCAGGAACTCTTCAATCACGACCGTCTCTTCCACCACGCCCAGCAGCTTTCCGTTGAAGAGGCCCGTGATCGCGTCGGCCGCTTCGCGCTTCGTTTCGCAAATGATCACGCCCTTTCCAGCCGCCAGTCCGTCCGCTTTGATCACGACCGGCATGTGGAACAGGCCCAGAGCCTCCATCGCCTGGTCGAGCGTGGTGCACGCAGCGTACGCGGCGGTGGGGATGTTGTGGCGCTGCATAAATCGCTTCGCGAAGGCCTTACTGGTCTCGAGCATGGCCGCGGCGCGGGTTGGACCGAAGACCGCCAGGCTGCGGCGGCGAAGTTCATCCACCAGGCCAAGCGAGAGCGGGAGTTCCGGACCAACCACTGTGAGGTCGGGCTTCTCTTCGGCTACCACTCGGAGCAGGTCATCCAGATCTTTCAGGCTGGCGGGGACACAGCGAGCGATAGAAGCGATGCCGCCGTTGCCGGGAGCGCAGACAATCTCGCTCACCCGCGCGGATTTGCGCATCGCCCAGACCAGGGCGTGCTCCCGGCCGCCGGACCCAAGTACCAATACCTTCATGAGCCTGTGTGCTCCTCGTGTTCCCAGTAAGAGTTGCTAGGAAGAAGGCTACCCCACGCAGCGGTTCAAGCCAAGCCGCGCGCACCGCTGTAAATCATGGTTAATTTATCCGCGTTAATATCTATTTCACATTTGGCGGGAATAATAACTTATACTGGATAGGTTGAAACTCGCTGATTCCTAATGGCTGCAACTTCCCCCAACCCGGCGCAGCTGACGAAGCAAGAGTCTGCCCCGCTTCGCCTTCCCAAGATGCGGACCTCGGAGCTGTGGTACTACTTCGGCCCGGCCTTCGTGGCGAGCATCGCTTATATCGACCCGGGCAACTTCGCCACCAACTTCGAAGGGGGAACCCGCTTTGGTTACAAGCTGCTCTGGGTGTTGCTGTGGTCCAACGCCATGGCCATCCTGGTGCAGTTCCTGGCCGCGAAGCTGGGGATTGCGACGGGGCGGACGCTGCCGCAGAATTGCCGTACCCACTTCTCGCGTCGAACGACCATTGGCCTGTGGATCGCGGCGGAACTCTCGGCGGTGGCCACCGATCTGGCGGAGTTTCTCGGCGCCGCTCTAGGCTTCTATCTCCTGTTCGGCATGTGGCTGGGCCGCTATGGCATCTCCCGCCCGACCATCCTGCTGATTGCAGCCCTGGCCAGCGCCGTGTGCGTCTTTGCCATCCTGGCGCTGGAACTGTGGGGATTTCGCAAGCTGGAGATCGTGATCATGGGCTTCGTCTTCATCATCGGGGCCTGCTACGCGACGGAGCTATTCCTGGTGCACCTGGACTGGAAGCAGATCGCGATCCACACGGTCGTGCCGATGATCGATCGCCAAAGCCTCTACCTGGCGGTCAGCATGCTCGGCGCGACGGTCATGCCGCATGTGGTGTACCTGCACTCGGCGCTGGTGCAGCCGCGAGTGCGTGCGGAACAGTCCGTCTCACCCCGGGTCCAATACCTTTCGCGTCTGCGCCACCTGCGGTTTGAAGCATTGGACGTCTTCGCCGCCATGAACGGAGCCTGGCTGGTGAACTCGGCCATGGTAATCGTCGCCGCTGCCGCGTTTGCAAATCGCGGCTTCGTCTCCATGTCGATCGAAGATGCGCACCGCACCCTTGGACCGCTCCTCGGCCACCTCTCTGAGGTCATCTTCGCCGTAGCTCTGCTTTGCTCCGGGCTCTCGTCTTCGACGGTGGGAACCATGGCCGGGCAGGTGATCCTCGACGGCTTCATGGAGGTAAAGTTCAGCATCTTCCTGCGGCGCCTCCTCACGCTGATTCCGGCGATTGTGGTGATTGCGATCGGACTCGATCCGCTCAAGATCCTCATCCTCTCGCAGGTGGTACTCAGTTTCACTCTGCCGTTTGCACTGGTGCCGCTGATGATCCTTACCGGCGACCGAAAGGTGATGTCGAAATTTGCCAATGGATCGACCACGCGGGTTCTCGGCTGGCTCACCATCGCCATCATCGTTGGCTTAAACGGTCTGCTACTTTGGCAGACATTCTTGGGGTCTTAGCTCCGGCGCCCCCGCCGCGTCAGCGGAAGTTGGGGCCATCCTGCCCCTTGGACGGCAGGTCGACCATGCCAGAGTCGGGGCGTTAGAATGAGAACCAGAGCTATGAGTGTCTGGAGTTGCCTCTCTCCGCTACCCGTCCCGCTGCGGCGCTTTCGTCGCGGCCGTCCCGACCGTGGACGAATTCTTCGCGACTGACTAAGCTTGCATCGACATTCTTTCCGGCCTGACCCTATACGGCTGGCCGGCGGTAGCCACGCCCGGTGCAAATCGGGTGTCCCCTCAGGTCTGGACCCGCGAGTTCCGGACCGCAAAGAAGAAAGGAAAGCATCATGAACAGTTTTCAAAGCCAGGCTGAGTTGCAGTCTGGCGAAACCGCTTACGAAATCTATCGGTTAAACGCGCTGGAACCCAAGGGCGTGAACCTGAGCCGATTGCCTTACAGCCTGCGCATTCTGCTGGAGAACCTGCTGCGCCACGAGGATGGAAAGAGCGTCACAGCAGACGACATCCTGTTCCTCGCCAACTGGGATCCCAAGGCGGAGCCGTCGCGCGAGATCGCCTACATGCCGGCCCGGGTGCTGATGCAGGACTTTACCGGTGTGCCGGCAGTCGTGGACCTGGCGGCCATGCGCGACGCCATGAAGACACTCGGCGGCGATCCGGAAAAGATCAATCCGCTCCAGCCGGCCGAGTTGGTGATCGATCACTCCGTACAGGTCGATGACTTCGGTTCAGTCAATTCCTATTCCATCAACGCCGCGCTCGAGTTCCAACGTAACCGCGAGCGTTACGCATTCCTGAAATGGGGGCAGACCGCGTTCCGCAACTTTTCAGCGGTTCCGCCGGGCATGGGCATCTGTCACCAGGTGAACCTCGAATATCTGGCCCGTGTGGTCTTCACCACCGAGGTCGACGGCAAGCAGCGCGCGTATCCTGACACGCTGGTAGGCACCGACTCGCATACCACCATGATCAATGGGCTGGGCGTGCTGGGCTGGGGCGTCGGCGGTATCGAAGCCGAAGCCGCCATGCTCGGCCAACCAGTTTCAATGTTGCTGCCGCAGGTGGTCGGGTTCAAACTCTCCGGCAAGCTGCGAGAGGGCACAACCGCAACCGACCTGGTGCTGACGGTGACGGAGATGCTGCGCAAACTCGGCGTGGTAGGCAAGTTTGTCGAGTTCTACGGGCAAGGCATCAGCGAGTTGTCTCTGGCCGACCGCGCCACCATCGGGAACATGGCTCCTGAATACGGTGCGACCTGCGGCATCTTCCCCGTGGACGCGGAGACCTTGCGGTATCTCCGCTTGACCGGACGCAGCGAGAGTGCGATCCAGTTGGTGGAGGCGTACTACAAGGAGCAGGGGCTCTTCCACACAGCCGAATCCCCGGAGGCGGAATATTCACAAACCATCTCGCTCGATCTGGCGACGGTGCAGCCGAGCGTAGCCGGGCCAAAGCGTCCGCAGGATCGCGTGCTGCTGGGCGATACCGGGGCCAGTTTCAAGAAGCAGCTACCGAGCTTGAAAGGTCCGACCTCAAACACGAATGGCGTGCGGCAGGTTGTTCGCTGGGAAGGAGAAGGAGGGCATACGGCGGATACTGCAGAGAGCACGCATGCCGTATCCGAACCAGGTACCGGCGCGACGGTGAAGCAGCGGTTCGGTGTCGACGTGGACCAGTTCCTCGATGACGGCTCAATTGTGATCGCTGCGATTACGAGTTGTACGAACACGTCGAACCCATCGGTGATGGTGGCTGCGGGTATTCTGGCCAAGAAGGCAGTGGAGCAGGGCCTGAGCGTTCCTCCATGGGTGAAGACCTCGCTCGCGCCGGGTTCGCGCGTGGTGACCGACTACTACCAGAACGCTGGCTTGATGCCTTACCTCGACAAACTGCGTTTCAACGTCGTCGGGTATGGGTGCACTACATGCATCGGCAACTCCGGCCCGCTGCCTAGCGATGTGTCGAAATCGATTGAAGACCACAGCCTGGTCGCGGTCTCGGTTCTCAGCGGCAATCGAAATTTTGAAGGCCGCATCAACTCCGAGGTGCGCGCGAACTACCTGATGTCGCCACCGCTGGTGGTGGCCTACGCGCTTGCCGGTCGCATCGATCATGACTTCGAAAAGGATTCGCTCGGCAAGGGCAAGAATGGCCAGCCAGTCTACCTCAAAGACATCTGGCCTTCGCAGCAGGAAGTTGCCGACGTGATCGCCAGCGTGATGAACTCTGAGCTATTTACAAAGGAGTACGCGACGGTTACAGATGGGGACGCGAACTGGCAACAGCTGAAGTTTCCCACCGGCAACACCTATGGATGGGAGCCCGACTCCACGTACATTCGCAAGGCGCCTTACTTCGACGGTATGCCTGCCAAGCCTGCGCGAGTCGAAGACATTCACGGCGCACGGGTGCTGGCGGTGCTGGGCGACAGTGTGACCACCGACCACATCTCTCCGGCGGGCTCGATCAAGCTGAACGGCCCGGCGGGAAAATACCTTACCGATCACGGCGTGAAGCCTGCGGACTTCAATTCCTACGGCTCACGGCGCGGCAATCACGAGGTGATGGTGCGCGGCACGTTCGCCAATGTGCGGCTGCGCAACAAGCTTGCGCCGGGAACGGAAGGTGGCGTGACCCGCCTCTTGCCGGAAGGCGAGCCGATGAGCATCTTCGACGCAAGCGTGAAGTATGCGGAACGCAACGTTCCGCTGGTGATTCTCGCCGGCAAAGAATACGGTTCTGGCTCGTCGCGAGACTGGGCGGCAAAAGGTCCGCGGCTGCTCGGCGTGCGCGCGGTGATCGCCGAAAGCTACGAGCGCATTCACCGGTCGAACCTCGTAGGCATGGGCATCCTGCCGCTGCAATTTGAAGCGGGCCAGAATGCGGAAGGCCTCGGACTCACCGGTGAAGAGGTGTTCGATTTCGACGGACTGCGCAAACTGCTGGACAGCAAGTTTGCCAATGGCAGGACCTTGACCGTGAAGGCGACCGGGCCAGACGGCAAAGGCAGGGAGTTCACGGCAAAAGTGCGCATCGATACGCCGCAGGAGATTCTCTACTACGAGAACGGCGGCATCCTGCAGTACGTTCTGCGGCAACTGGCGGCCAACTAGGCAATCGCGAGGAACACGCACCAATCGAGGCGGGGTCAGACCTCGCCTCTTCTTTTTTGCGATTGGAAGTGTGTGTCGGCTAGATGCCCATGCCGTAGTCGGCCATGGCGTCTCGGTCGCCCGCGTGGGAGTAGAAGTCGTACGGAGTGCGGTGGTTGAACTTGTAGCGCAGGCGCAGTTCGCGGCCGAGGTACACACCCAGAGCGGCGACACCCACGGCCACCGACGTCCAGCCGATGATCTTGAACGTGCTGGTACCGTCTTCGTGCGTGGAACGAGACAACCTGGGCAGAACCATCACACCGGCCTTCTTTCTCAGCCGCAGCAGACTACGAATTCCACGACGCCTCATGCGCTCATGATAGCTCAGGCGCGAAAGGTTTGGCTTGTAGGAGCTATCGGCGGCTTTCGCGAGCTCACTACTTAGACGCTTCAATTTGATGCAGGAACATGACTTTCTGTTCCGGCGGAAGGAAACTTGCCTCAATGGAATTGGCGGCCAGCTCGCGCAACTGCTCCAGCGTGAAGCCAAACGCGCGGTGAGCCAGTTGGTATTCCTGCTCCAGGTCGCTCTCGAACATGGCGGGATCATCGGAGTTGAGCGTGACCATCAGTCCAGAATCAAAGTAGCTGCGCAACGGGTGAAGGTCTACGGACGGGCAGCAACCCGTGCGCAGGTTCGAGGACACGCAGATCTCGATTGGAATCTGGCGCTCGGCAAGCACGGTCATCAGTTCCAGATCGTCGATCGCGGACAAGACGTGTCCCAGGCGTTCGGCCCCGATATTCAGGGACGCCCAGATGCCCTCCGGCCCGATCGTTTCCCCGGCATGGGCCGTCAGGCGAAGCCCCGCCTTACGGGCCTCTGCGTAGAGTGCGCGGAAGGGCTCGGCCCCCGTATGCCGCTCATCGCCCCCGATGCCAATGCCGATGATGCTGGGATAGCTGGCGCGCAGGTCGGCAGCCCGACGAAAAACCTTAGCCGCCTCCTCCGGGCCAAATTGGCGGGCCGCGTCGAAGATCCAGTAAAGGCTCACGCCAAAATCGCGTTCGCCGCGTTCGCGTCCGCGCTCCATCCCGGCAAAGAGCGGGTCAAAGTCCGCGCGCTTCCAGTAATAGACAACGCCCACCGATACATAGACTTCTGCGTGCACAACCCCCTGTTCGGCAAGATGCTCCAGCATGCGATAGGTGATCAGTTCATAGTCGTCGGGGGTGCGGAGGCGTTCGGCGACCGCTTTGAAAGCCATCATGAAGCCGGAGAAGTTGGTGTAGTGGTAAAGTGCGCGCGATTGCTCCAGGGTAAGCGGTTCACCGTCGTGACGCAGGCTGAGCTCGACCAGGGTTTCCGGGCTGACGGTACCCTCCAGGTGCAGATGCAGCTCCGCTTTGGGCAGGCGGCGCAACCAGGCACGCGACAGGTTGGAGATGCCGGTGCTCATTTGCGGGCCGGAGATTCCAGCGGCTGCTTGGCAAATTCGCTGCGATGGCGGCTATAGAAGAAGTAGATCAGCAAGCCCGCAGCCAGCCAGCCGAAGAAGCGCAGCCAGGTCATCACTTCCAGGCCCATCATGAGCACGATGCAGAAGACGATGCTGAGAATTGGAAACAGCGGCCCCAGTGGCGCGCGGAACTTGCGAGGCCGGTTCGGCTCGCGGTATCGAAGGATGAGCACCCCGACTGACACCAGTACAAACGCGAACAGGGTGCCGATGTTGGACAGATTGGAAACGGTCCCGATGTCGAGCAGTCCAGCAGGAATGCCGACCACAAATCCGGCGACCCAGGTGGCAATAGCCGGCGTTCGATACTGCGGATGAATGCGGCCGAAGAAGGCCGGCAGGAGGCGGTCGCGCGACATGGCAAACCAGACGCGGGCCTGGCCAAGCTGGAAGACAAGGATGGACGAGATCATGCCCATCAGCGCGCCCATCACGACAAAGAGGCGAATCCATACCAGGCGATGACCGCCCGGGAGCAGAGACAGCTTCTTAAGCGCATTCACCACCGGCGCTGCATCGCCCATCACGCTCTGCCAGGGCACCAGTCCGGTAAGCACCACGGCCACGCCAATGTAGAGGATGGTGCAGACGATCAAGGTGGCGATGATCCCGATCGGAACGTCGCGCTGCGGATTGCGGCATTCTTCTGCGGCGGTCGAGACCGAATCGAACCCGATGTAGGTGAAGAAGATGATGCTGCCGCCGGTGAGCACCCCCGACCATCCATTCGGCGAGAAGGGATGATAGTGCGCCGGGTGAATGAACTGCGCTCCGGCGAAGACAAAGACCAGGATGGCAGCGATCTTGATCAGCACCATGATGTTGTTGGTCTCGGCGGATTCGCGCACGCCGCGCACCAGGATCACCGTGAGGATCATGACGATCAGGAAGGCGGGAATGTTGAAGCCAAAGTGCCACCCCGCCATGTAGAGGTCTTTGCCCGCCAGATCCTGCAGGCCTGTAGGCAGGTAGGCTGGGGAGATCCACTGGAGCGGCGGATGAATGTTGAACCAGTCCAGCAGGTCCACAATGTGCGCGGCGAACCCCACGCTGACTGACATGTTAGAGAAGGCGTATTCGAGGATGAGATCCCAGCCGATGATCCAGGCGACCAGCTCTCCGAGGGTTGCGTAGGTGTAGGTGTATGCGCTGCCGGCGATGGGAATCATTGAAGCCAGCTCGGCGTAACAGAGTCCGGTGAAGGCACAGACAATTGCGACCAGGATCAGCGAAATGCCAAGGGCCGGTCCCGCGCCCGGACGTCCGAGAAGCGCCTGGTGACTCACGAGGTAATGAAGAAGCGGGGTGTTGAACACCGACGGTGAAGCGAATTTTTCGCCGGCGATGGCGGTTCCAATGACGGTAAAGATCCCGGAACCGATCACGGCCCCGATGCCGAGCGCCGTGAGCGACCACGGCCCCAGGGTCTTGCGAAGACAATGTTCTGGAAGCTCGGAGTCGCTGATAAGTTTGTCGATCGATTTCCGGGCGAACAGTTGGTTAGGCAGGTCTTCCCTCCTGGAAAGGAAAAGCGGATCTCCTATACATGTACACCGGAGCGACCGGGATTGCGCGGCTTTCTACTTGCGCGGCACCGGGTTCCGTTCGTCTCATGCAGGAGACCGCCTGCTGCGGATCTCCTGCCAAAACCCGGCGGCACTCCGGCAGAAGGCCGCCTCTATTCAACTGCCGCTCGAGGCCTGATTAGCGCTTGCTGGTGCCTCGGCTAGCCTTCTTGACCTTCTGCTTGTTGGACCCGCGTGGCGTGGTGCGGGGCGCCTTGGGGGCTGCCTTTTTGCGTGCGGCGCGTTTGATCTTTTTGCGTTCCTGGGTATCTTCAATCTTCTTTGTATCTGCCATTTCGAATCTCTTTTCCTGGATTACGGGGCCGTTGAACGGCATTCCCTACCAACATCTCGTTAGTGTAACGGTTTGAACGGGATTCGGCGCACGCGGATCAAGGAGCAGCGGGAAGATGGCGGGAAATTCTCCGGCCGTCGGCCTACAGCCGTTCCAGTTGCGCGAATTTCTCGACGAGCTTCTTGACTCCGAATTTGGCGAATTGCACGGTGATCTTCGCCGTGTCCCCGTCACCCTCGCGGCGAAAGACGATGCCCTCACCATACTTGGGATGGCGAACCCGCTGGCCGTTGTTGAAGCCGGTCGCGCCGGTCGGCTCGGGAATGTCGAGCTTCGGCCGCGCAGCAGGCTTGCCGCGCGAGGAGAAGAACTGTGCGATGTTGTCGAGCGACTTGGGCGCGGCGTTTCGCTGATTGCCGCCGCCGTTGCCTGCGCCATAGGTGCGGCTCTGGTCTTCATCCTCGTAGCTGTAGTGCCGGCTGGTGTGTTCGTCTGACGATCTCTGGCCATAGCGGGAACGCGACGAGCCGTACTGCGAGCCATATCCGCCCCAACTGCTCGCGCGCTGCGAAGATCCGCTGATGTCTTCGAGCAGTGCCGGCGGCACCTCTTCGAGGAAGCGCGAAGGCAGGCTGGCTTCCGGCATGTCGTTGCCATAGCGGCGGCGATATCGCGCCCGAGTGAGAACCAGGGCGTCCATGGCGCGGGTCATCCCCACGTAGCAAAGCCGGCGCTCTTCTTCGAGCTGGGTGGGATCGGTCAGCGTGCGCGAGTGCGGAAACAGACCCTCCTCCATGCCGGCCAACAGCACCAGCGGGAACTCCAGACCCTTGGCCGAATGCAACGTCATCAGCGTAATGCGCGAGTCGGGGTTGTACTTATCCGTGTCGCTGACCAGGGCGGCGTGATCCAGAAATTCAGACAGCGTTTCGCCGCGAGTCTCCGCATCCTGGGCGGCGTTCGCGAGTTCTTTCAGGTTTTCAATGCGGGAGATGGACTCGGGCGTACCCTCCTCTTCGAGCGCGCGTATGTAGCCGCTGCGATCGATGATGAAGCGAATGAGTTCCGGCAGCGTGGCCGGATCGCCGGGCTTGCGAAAGGCTGGCCGCTCGGTTGCCTCTTCGGGAGCAGGGGACGCGCTCGATCGTTGCAGCGGACTGGGTTGCCGCTGAGAGGCCGGAGCAGCGTCAAGGAACGGGTTGAAGTCGGTTGCGTCAATCTGCAGTTCTTGCAGGTCCGGCGAGGCTTCAAGAGGTGCGTGCTCCAGCCCGAGCATGCCCTGGCCATCTTCGTCGAAGCCGCTGAAGTCGAAGCTGACGTCGGCTTCATCCAACAGCGGCTCGTCCTCGGCGGCGACGTCAAACGAAGTGTCGTCGTGAGCCGCCAAATCCGCCTCTGAAATGGCGTCGCCTTCCGGCGCAACGTCGGCCACCAGCTTGTCCGCGAAGTCCGGACCCAGCATGGCTCGCGCATCTTCAATCATTCGGCGGAATGTTTCGAGGGCCGTGCAGGCACGCTGCGGCAGGAGACGCTGCCGGATGGCGATTCCGATCGCGTTCCACGTACTGCTGCCAGTCTCAAGCGCAAGCCGCTCCAGCGTCTCCAGGGTGGTCCTACCGATGCCGCGTGGCGGCGTGTTGATCACGCGTTGCAGGGAGATGGAGTCTTCCGGATTTTGCACCAGCTTCAGGTAGCTCAGCAGGTCTTTGATTTCTGCACGATCGTAGAACGAGAATCCGCCCACCATGGTGTAACTCAACCCATAGCGGCGCAGCGCCTCTTCCACCAGGCGGGACTGAGAATTGGTGCGGTATAGAACGGCAACCCGCGGCTCTTCGTGTTCCTGACCGGCCTTGCGCAGGTACTTCTGAATGTGATCGGCAATGAAGAGCGCCTCGTTTTCGCCATCGGGCGCTTCGTAGTAGCCGATGTTGGCGCCGCCCTGTCGCGCGGTCCATAGGTCTTTGCCCTTGCGCTGCGAGTTGCGCGCGACCACCGCCCCGGCAGCTTCGAGAATGATCTGGGTCGAGCGATAGTTCTGCTCCAACCGTATGACCTTGGTATCCGGAAAGTCGCGTTCGAATTCGAGGATGTTGCGGATGTCCGCGCCCCGCCAGGAGTAGATGCTCTGGTCTTCGTCGCCCACCACGCAGACGTTGTGCTCGGTCCCGGCAAGCAGCTTCATCAGCTCGTATTGGGGCCGGTTGGTGTCCTGGTACTCGTCGATCAGAATGTACCGATAGCGGCGGTTGTATCGCTCCCGCACTTCGCCAGACGCCTTCAGCAGGTGCACGGCTTCGAGCAGCAGGTCGTCAAAATCCAGCGCATTGGCCTTGCGCAGTTCCTTGCGGTACGACTCGTAGATGTGCGAGATGCGTTCGGTAATCGGATCGGCCGATTGCAGAAAGAGTTCCTGCGGATCGAGCATGTGGTTCTTCGCCCAGGAGATGCGAGACAGCACGGTACGCGGGGTGAGCTGTTTGTCGTCCAGACCCATCCGCCGCATCACCTGCTTTACCAGGGATTGCTGATCGTTTTCGTCGTAGATCGCGAAGCTGCGGGTAAAGCCTTCATTGTTGACCCGCAAGGCTTCAATGTCGCGCCGCAGCAGCCTCACGCAGAACGAATGAAAGGTCGCCAGCAGCGGCTTGGCCAGCGAACCGTGGCCCAGCAGCTTGTCCACGCGTTCCGCCATCTCGGCGGCAGCCTTGTTGGTGAAGGTGACCGCCATGATCGCATCGGGCGCGACGCCGCGCTGCTCGATCAAGTAGGCGATCCGGTGGGTGATGACCCGCGTCTTGCCCGACCCTGCCCCAGCCAGGATCAGCACCGGGCCGTCGACGGCTTCGACGGCGGCACGTTGTTGGGGGTTCAGCTTGTCGAGTAAATGCTGCAAAGGGTCTCTCAGGCGGCGGGTGTGTTCTGTCTCTAGTGTAATTGGTCTGGCCGTGTGAAACGCGGCCGGACGGTATCCTGTTCTCATGAAGGGAAACACTGGGGAAATGCCCAAAACGGGCCAGCGGGTCGGCGTGTTTTGCGGCTCGAGTCTGGGTGCAAATCCGGCGTATGTCGCAGAAGCCAAAGCTCTCGGCGAACAGGTGGCCGCTGCCGGTTGGGGGCTCGTCTATGGCGGCACTTCGATTGGTTTGATGGGGGCGACCGCCGACGCTGTGCTGGCCGGCGGAGGCGAGGTAATCGGGGTGCTGCCCGAGGCGCTGCGGGATCGCGAGATCGCTCACAGAGGCCTAAGCAAGCTGCACCTGGTTGGCAGTATGCACGAGCGGAAAGCACTCATGGCTTCGCTGGCGGACGCTTTTATTGCGCTGCCCGGCGGCTACGGCACATTCGATGAATTCTTTGAAGTAGTGACCTGGGCGCAGTTGCGGATCCACGACAAGCCCTGCGTCTTGATCAACACGGCAGGCTACTACGATCCGCTGCTGCGGTTCCTCGATCACTGCGTTCAGGAGGAGTTTGTGCGGCCGGCGAATCGGCAGTTGGTGCAGGTGGCCGCCAACGCGTACGAGGCGCTGCACTTGATTCACTCCTTCACCGGAAACCGGCAGCCTGCGACGGTCAGCGGTCAGGTTCGGCCTTAGTCTTCTTCGGTGCTGGTGTCGCGCAGGCTCTCGGCCCGCTGCCGTGCGTTCTCCGCCTCGACATCCCGTCCGGTATCGGAGAGGAAATCGGCGTAGCCCTCCCATCGCTCTGCCGAGTCCGGCTTCACTTCCAGCCCGTCCAGGTGAACTCTTTCAGCGGCGGCGAATGCGCCCTTTTCCATTAGAACGACGGCCAAAGCCTGCCGCGCGACCCCTGAGTCTTTGAGCCGCAGAGATTGGCGCAGGCAGGCTTCGGCTTCCTGCAGCTCGCCTAATTCCTCAAGGGTGACGCCGAGCGCGAAATGGCCGGCGAACCGGTAGGGCTCAATCTCCACCGCGCGTCGCAGCCATTGCGCCGCTTCTTCAAACTGGCGAAGCTTGTAGTAGGACCAGCCAAGGCTCCAGTGAAGCTTGAAATCCGCCTGGTCGAGCTCCGGCTTTTCATTGAGGCGAGTGACGACTTCGTCGTAGGCCTCGATGTCCATGAGCGCTTCGATCTGTTCGTGAAAGCTGAGTCCGTACATAGTGCTAATTCCGCGGCTTCTCGCCCGTTTCTCGGCACTGGTCGCACTGGCAGTGGCGACGCAAATAATCCCAGGAATAGATGCCGCTGGAGTGCCCGTCGTTCCAATGAAAACTGATGGCGTAGCGCCCGACCGGAGTGACCGTATCTGGCCGCGCCGGGGCCTTGTACATCGGCAACAGATTCGCGGGCTGTGGCTTGGGAATGCCAGCAGCGCGATGTTCCCGTTCCCGCTCTTCGTTACAGGTGGCGCAGGGGCAGGCATCGCGCAGCCAGGGAAAGCTCCAGGCGCTGCGGTGCTCGTCGCGCCAGGTAATTTCCATTCCGGTCCCGTCGGTCTTGTGAACCTGGACGCGGGCGGGCTCCGTCGCTTCGCGCGGCAGCACCTCTTCGGAATGTCGCGCTCGGCGCGCCTCGGCTTCGTTGACGAAGCGAATCCCTTCGTGGCTCATACTTCTCTATTGTCGCCCAAGTCCGCGGCGAAGACCATCGTAGGTCAGAGAGAAGCCGAATCCTGCTGTTTTGGACGCCAAGCTGCCAGGCAGCACGCAGGTGCATCTCTGCAGTCTGCGTCCGCGGCGCGTGACGTAGGGAGGATCTATGGGAGCAGGGACCGGCAGGTCAACTCTGTCAAAGACATTCATTCTGAGCCTGTCCCTGGTCTTCGCGCTGGGTTCTCAAGCTCTGCTGACTGCGCAGGAACGGATCGAGGTGGATACGCACGCGCCAGCCCGCCCCTTCCCTCACTTCTGGGACCAGATGTTCGGCTCGGGACGCGCCATCCTCACGTTGCGCGAGAGCTACCGGAATGATTTGCGCGCGGTGAAACAAGTCACGGACTTTCGCTATGTGCGGTTTCACGCCATCCTGCACGACGAGGTCGGCGTTTACAACGAAGACGAGCATGGCGAGCCGGTCTACAACTTCGCCTACGTGGACCAGATCTACGACGGGCTGCTGAAGAACGGCGTGCGGCCAATGGTAGAGATCAGCTTCATGCCGAAGAAGCTGGCGTTCAATCCAGATGCGCTGCATCCCTTCTGGTACAAGCAGAATGTCTCCCCGCCCAAGAGCTACGAACGGTGGGATGACCTGATGATGCATTTCGCGCAGCATCTGGTCGATCGCTACGGAATCGACGAGGTGGCGCAGTGGTACTTCGAAGTGTGGAATGAGCCGAACATCGATTTCTGGAACGGCATTCCCCGGCAGCAAAGCTACTTCGCCCTCTACGATCACACCGCGCGCGACCTCAAGCGGGTCAGCCCCCGTCTGCGCGTGGGCGGCCCAGCGACCGCAGCCGCTGCGTGGGTCGACGATTTTCTGAAGCACGCTGCCGCCGAGCACGTGCCCGTCGACTTCGTATCGAGCCACGGATACGCAGACGACACGGTGCAGGATCTGTTGGGAACGAACGAACAGATCCCCATGGATGATCGCGTCTGCCGTGCCATTGGCAAGGTGCGCAGGCAGATAGACGATTCTGCGATGCCAAAGCTCCCGCTCTTTTGGACCGAATGGAACGTGCCCGGCATGAAGGAGGCTCGCGACACAATCTTCGTCGGTCCGGCCCTGGCCAACACCGTACGCGAATGCGCCGGGCTGGTCGACATGATGTCGTTCTGGACGTTTTCGGACGTGTTCGAGGAGGGCGGGGCGATTCCGCAACCGTTCGCTGGACAGTTCGGCCTGCGCGCCAAGGGCGGCATCAACAAGCCCAGCTATTATGACTTCGAGTTGTTACATATGCTGGGCGATCAGCAATTTGACACCGCATCAAAGAACGTTCTGGCGACCCGGCGAGCGGATGGCACGCTGGTGCTGGCACTGTGGAACCTGGTCGATCCCGATAAGACAGGTGAAACGAAGAAGATTCGACTGATCGTTCACGGGGCTGCGCCAAACGCGAACGCCTCGATCCGCAGCGTCGACGTCGATCACGGAAATGTGCTGCCGATCTATCGCAAGATGGGCAGCCCGGTGGACCCGACCGAACAGCAGGTGAACACGATGAACGAGCGGACGGCGCTTCCGCCTCCGCAACAGAGACACCTCGAGGGCGATCATCTGGATCTCGATCTGTCGCCGAATGCGCTGATGCTGGTTGAGATCCAGTCCAGAGCGGGCAGCCGTTAGCGAACTTGGATACCAAACGGGGCGGGCTAAATCTCGGCCCGATCAACACAGTCTGATGGCCGCTCTGCGTCGGCTCAGAGCTCGGCGCGTGCTCTGGTTATACTGCGATTCTGACTTGTAACTCTTTTGGAGGACCTCGCCGAGTGCCCCTTGATCGCCGTTCGTTTCTGTCCCTCACTACCAGCGTGGGTTTGGCATCCACGCTCTTTCCTGGTGCGCTCTATACGCTGTCGGCCCAGGCCGAGGCGGAGAAGCCCGGAGACCCGATCAAGATCACGCCCGAGATGATCGACGCGGCCGCGGCCCTGGCCGGAATCACCGTAAATGCTGACCAGAAGAAAATGATGCTGGACGGGCTGAACCAGCAGCGGCAGGCCTATGACGCGATCCGCAAACTGCATCTGCCTAACAGCGTGCCACCGGCGTTTGTGTTCAATCCGCTGCCGCCAGGAACGATGCTCGATACCAGGCAGGAGCCGATGCGCATCAGCGAGGCTCCGGCGATCGGCGCTCGCGAAGTACCGGCGAACCTGGAGGACCTTGCGTTTTCGACGGTGAGAGAACTGGCAGAGTTGGTCAAGCGGAAGAAGATCTCTTCGGTCAGCCTGACCGAGATGTACCTCGGTCGCCTCAAGCGCTACGACGCGCAATTGCATTTCAAAATCACGCTGACCGAAGAGCGCGCTCTTGCCCATGCACGGCAGGCGGATACTGACATCGCCGCCGGGAAGTATCGCGGACCTCTACACGGGATACCGTGGGGCGCGAAGGATTTGCTCGCGGTTAAAGGCTATCCCACCACCTGGGGAGCAGGCGGATTTGAACAGCAGTCCTTCGACGAGGACGCGACCGTGGTGCAACGCCTCGACGCTGCCGGCGCTGTGCTGATCGCGAAACTAACGCTCGGCGCGCTGGCCATGGGAGACAAATGGTTCGGCGGACGCACGCGTAATCCATGGAATCCAAAGCAGGGGTCGAGCGGATCGTCGGCGGGATCTGCCGCCGCGACTGCTTCGGGGTGCGTTGCGTTTGCCATCGGATCGGAGACGCTGGGCTCCATCTCGTCGCCTTCCACGCGCTGCGGCACGACCGGGCTGCGGCCGACGTTTGGCTTTGTGCCACGCACCGGGGCGATGGCGCTGAGCTGGACCATGGATAAGCTCGGCCCAATCTGTCGCGCGGTCGAGGACTGTGCCATTGTGTTGAGCGCCATTCATGGCCCGGACGGACAGGATCCGTCGGTGCGCGATGCAGCGTTCAATTGGAACGCGGCATTGGACTGGAAGAGTCTGCGCATCGGCTATTTGAAAACCGACTTCGAAGCAAGCCCGGCTAATGCAACCCCCGCCGAGAAAGAGCCGGAGACGTTGACACAGGAAGAGAAACAGAAGCGAGAGAAGGCGAAGCAGGAAGAGGAAGCAGGGCGCACGCGCCGCGCATACGATCGCAAGTACGAGCAGGCAGCGCTCGACAAGCTGCATGGAATGGGCGTGACCTTGAGCCCGCTCGAACTGCCAAAGTTGCCCTACGATGCGATGGTTCCTTTACTCACAGCCGAAGCCGCCGCCGCCTTCGACGAACTCACAACTACTGGCCGAGACAAGCTGCTCACCGAGCAGGGTCCCGAAGACTGGCCGAATGCCTTCCGCACTGCGCGGTTCTATCCGGCCGTCGAATATATTCAGGCAAATCGCGCCAGGACGCTGGCGATTCGCGAAGTGTCGAAACTCTTCGATCAGGTGGATGTAATCGTCGCCCCGACCAACAGCGAACAACTCGTGGTTACCAATCTGACCGGCCATCCCGCTGTCATCGTGCCGAATGGTGTGCGCGGAGACGACGCACCTGTACCGCCCAAGGTGGACACCGGTGAGGATGACAGCATCGGCGGCCCGGGTACTCCCGTAAGCCTCACGTTTCTCGCCGGCCACTACCACGACGCGAAGCTCTGCGCCTTTGCGCGCGCGTACCAGGAGGCAACGGGCTTCCACAAACTCCACCCGAAGCTATAACCAGAGTTGCAGCCTGCTACTATCCCGACATGGCGCTGGTGGAGGTCAACGAGGTCTCGAAGAGCTACCCGCAGCGCAGCGGGTTCGCCGGCATACGCACGATAGAAAATGTGGTGGTCGACAAGGTGTCGCTCCGCATCGAGCGCGGCGAGACGCTTGGTCTGGTCGGTGAATCCGGATCGGGCAAGAGTACCGTAGCAAGAATGATTCTGGGCCTGATCGAGCCGACCTCGGGAGACGTCACTTTCGATGGGGCTCGCATCACGGGAGCTTCGCAGACGGAGTTGCGCGCGCTTCGACGCCGGATGCAGCCGGTCTTTCAGGATCCTTTCGCTGCGCTGAATCCGCGGATGCGAGTGGCGGAAATCATTGCGGAGCCTTTCAGGATCTACCGTGACGACGCCGAATTCACGGGAACGGACTTCCGCGCACGTGCGGCGGAGTTACTGCGAACCGTAGGTCTTGATAATTCGGCGCTGCATCGCTACCCTCATGAATTTTCCGGCGGCCAGCGCCAGCGCATCAACATCGCCCGCGCACTCGCACTCCGGCCGGAGCTGATGATTCTCGACGAGCCGGTCTCCGCATTGGATGTGAGCGTGGGTGCGCAGATCGTCAACCTGCTGCGCGATCTGCAACGAGAACTTCGCCTCACCTACCTGTTTATTTCGCATTCGATGCCGCTGGTCCGGTATCTCTCCACCACCATCGCCGTAATGCGCCGCGGGCGGCTGGTGGAATCGGGCGCCTGCGAACAAATCTGCCAGTGGCCACAGGATGCCTATACGCGCTCTCTGCTCGACGCTACACCGCAGGTCGAGACCGCCTGAGCCCTGTCTCAATCTCCCGAACAGGAACCCTGCCGCTACAATGAAGACACATGGAACTGTTTCACCACTGGCGGAGCAACTGGCTTTTTGTTGCTTCGTTCCTGGCTGGGGCGCTCAACGCGATGGCCGGGGGAGGTTCGTTTCTGTCTTTCCCAGCGCTGCTGGGCGTCGGGGTTGCTCCGATCCAGGCAAATGCAACTAACACGGTTGCATTATGGCCGGGACAGCTGACCTCGATCGCAGCGTACTGGCAGGACCTCAAGCACAATCTGAACCTGCTCATCCCGCTGTCTCTCGCGGCGGCACTGGGCGGGCTCGCCGGCGGCATCGTCCTTCTGCGTACGGGGCAGGCCACCTTCCTGCGCCTCGTTCCGTGGCTATTGCTGGTCGCCGCGGTTCTGTTTGCGGTGAGCACGCCCATTTCGCACTGGCTGCAGCGCCGCACCCGCAACAAGCCGCAGTCCACTTCCCATCCGTCGTACATCCCTTTGTTTCTGGGCACCACCGTGGTGTGTTTCTATATCGGATACTTTGGCGCTGGCTCCGGTTTCCTCATCATGTCGCTGCTGGCCCTCTTCGGCATTGAAAACATCAATCAGATCAATGCTCTCAAGGTTTGCACCACCACATTGGCAAACGGCGTTGCCGTGCTCACCTTCGTCATCGAGAAGCAGGTGCTCTGGCATCATTGCCTCCTCATGATGCTCACCGCAGCCGTTGGCGGCTATCTTGGAGCCCGCTATTCGCGCCGTCTCGACGCGCGCGTGATGCGCGCCATCGTGGTCGTCATCGGCCTCTCGATGTCTGCCTATTTCTTTTATAAGCAGAGCTAAATCGCGCCACTCCCAGCCGACCCGCGAATCCTTTCGGTTGGAATTGTGGCGAAACGCGATGCATAATCGCATTCGAACCAATCTGCCTGAGGCGGCGAACTTCCTTGGCTGGACGCAAGCACCAATCCAAACACATCACCATTGTGGACGTGGCGCGCGAGAGCGGCTTCTCTGCGTCGACCGTCTCGATTGTGTTGAATGAAGCACCCCTGTCGCGCTACGTCGCCGCCAGCACGAAGGAGCATATCCGCAAGACGGCACTCGCCCTGGGATATCGGCCCGATGCCTCCGCGCGGTCGCTGCGCCGCCGGCACAGTCAAACCATCGGCATCATGGTCTTCGATATCTCCGATCCGTTCTGCACCCTGATTCTGCAGGGCATTGAGCAGACTCTGGCTCCTACTAACTACCTTCCCATCCTGATGGACGCGCACAACCAGCGGAAGCAATTCGAGCGATACCTGGAGATGTTGCTGGAGTTTCGTGTCGAGGGCCTAATTGTGGTCGCTAACTGGCTCTTCGGCGAATTCGATCTGCTCGGAGACATGAAGAAGAACAATATCCCCATGGTCGGCGTAGGTCGCGATCTCACCTCCACCGGCGTTCGGTCGATACAGGTCGATAATGAAGCGGGCGGTTACGCTGCTGCCGAACATCTCTATCAGCTAGGTCATCGCAAACTTGCTGTGATCCGCGGCCCGGAAGCGCTCGCGGACAGCAACCGCCGCTGGGAAGGCATTCAGCGATTCGCTCAGGAGGCCGGGCTACAGATTTCTCCCCGATGCGTCGCTACGCTGCCTGCCTCGGATGATCCGACCTCAGGCTTCGAGGGCGGTCTGCGGTTGACTGCAGATTTGATTCGGTCTAAATCGAAGTTCACAGGATTGCTTGCCTTCGATGATCTAACCGCCTTTGGTTCAGTGCGGGCTCTGGCAAGCGCGGGTAAGTCGGTGCCTTCGGATTGCTCCGTGGTGGGATTCGACGACGTGCCTCCAAGCGCGCTGAGTACTCCATCGATGACTACAATTCGCCAACCGATGGAGCAGATGGGCTGCCTCGCTGCGCGTTGGATCCTGGACTCGCTTGGATCGGCCGAAGGTGCTTGTCTTTCGAGCGAGTTACACCTGTTGTTACCGAGCCTGATAGTTCGCGAATCAACCAGCCCGCCAAAGTAAGAGAGAACTTACACAAACTTTTCTCTTGACAGTCGTAACCAAACCGCCATAATCCTCAATATTCAAACGTTTCAATACCTCAGAGCCTTGGAGTCTTGAACGTTCGGCTGCCTCAGGTGCGCTCTTTCTTCCGCCTGCCCGGCCAGCCGCCATTCTCAAGGGGGGTGGAAGATGTTATCGCCATATCGGTTTCTCGTTCCAGCACAGCGGCCTCGCCGAACTCATTTGCGGAGTGTCACGCTCGCTCTGACGCTCGCCTCGCTTTTCAGCATGCGGCCTGCTCTCTTCGCGCAGGAAACAACCGGCACCATCCTCGGAACCGTGACCGACTCCTCAGGCGCGGTCGTCTCTGACGCGAAGGTCACGCTCACTGATGTGGATCGCTCCGCGGTCGTGCGCGCCCTTAACACCAATAAGAGCGGCGCTTACAACGCACCCCAGTTGCCCATCGGTAAATACTCCATCACCGTGGAGGCTCCCGGCTTCAAGAAGATGACCGAGAGCGGTATCGTCTTGAACGTGAATGACCACCTCACCAAGAATGAGGTCCTCCCCGTCGGCAGCGTGCAGGACACCGTCTCTGTCGAGGCCTCAGCGCTGCAGGTCGACACGCAGTCCGCAGCCGCAACGGGACTGATTACCGGAACACAGGTAAGAGAACTCGCATTGCAAAGTCGTAACTACGAGCAACTCGTGGCACTTATGCCCGGAGTTACTTCCGACATCGGGGATGCGCTCTATGCGGGTGTAAGTGCGCCCAGCGGCAACACCAACGAGACTGCTTTTTCGCTGAATGGAAGCTTCGGCACGGGAAACAACTGGACTGTGGACGGCGCGGATAATGTCGATCGCGGCGGTAACTTTACCCTGCTGAACTACCCGAGCGTCGACGCGATCGATGAGTTCAAGGTGCTGCGCGGTAACTACAACGCTGAGTATGGCCGCAGCTCCGGGGGGCAGATCAACGTCATCACGCGCTCCGGTAAGTCGAAGTTTCATGGTGGCGTGTATGAGTTCTTTCGCAACGACGTGCTCGACGCCAACGACTGGCTGAGTAAGCAGAGCACTCCGGCTGTGCCACGTTCGCCCTTCCGGTATAACGACTTCGGCGGCACTCTGGGCGGTCCAGTTTTTATTCCCGGGCACTATAACTCCGAGCGGAACAAGACCTTCTTCTTCTTCTCAGAAGAGGTGCGCCGGGTGGTGCAGTCCGGCTCCACGCAAAGCACCGTGCCAAATCTTCAAGAGCGCGGATCCGATCCCGCCACCGGCAACCTGCCGACGTTTGCCAGCCCTGTGTGCCTGGTTCAACTGCAAACCGATACTGCCGGCAACAGTTTTTGCCCGGCCGGTCAGTCCAGCACCACCATTCCGGCGAACCTGATCAATCCGGCAGCAGCGGCCTATCTCAAAGATGTTTACTCACACGTCCCCTTGCCGCAAGATACACAAAACGACTTACTCGTGGCGAACCAGAGCAACATCTTCAATTACCGCCAGGAGATCTATCGACTCGACCACACCTTCTCACCTAGATGGTCCGGCTTTGTGCGCGTCATGAACGACACGATTCCAACCGTTGAAGGTGGCGGCCTGTTCAACGGGAACTCCGTTCCAAACATCACCCGAACCAACACGCAATCGCCCGGCAAGAGCATCGTCGGCAGCATCAACACGGTCTTCACGCCAACGCTTCTCAATCAGCTGGAGTACGCATGGTCCTACGGCGCGGTGCTCTCGACGAACGCCGGCCAACTCGGCGCGTCTAACTCGCCCGACGTGGCTGGAGCCATCGCACTGCCCTACCCGGAGACTCTGAACCGCATCCCGAGTATCTCCTTCGGAACCTCCTCCGCCAGCTTCTATGGGTTCGGTAGTTACAAGGACTACAACAAGAACCACAACGTGTTCGATAACCTGACCAAGATTGTCGGGGCCCACACACTCCGCTTCGGAGCGACTTACTACCACTATCAAAAGTCGGAGAACTCAGGCGGCAACAATGCTGGCACCTTCAGCTTCCAGTCGGCATTTGATCCCAGCCTGGATTCGAGTGCGGCCGCGGAATGGCACCAGGAGTTTGCTTACTTCCTGCTTGGCCAATCGACCAGTTTTACTCAGTTACAACAAGACATTCGAGCCATCATCGACCAGAACGAATTCGAGGCCTATGGTCAGGATGAGTACCGCCTGCGGCCGAACCTGACCGTAAGTTACGGACTGCGGTATTCACTCTTCCGTCAGCCGACTGATGCTCAGGGGCATTCGAGCAGCTTCGATCCCAAGACCTACGATCCCAGCAAGGCTCCCGTACTGGACGATCAGGGTTACTTGTGTACGCCACAAACGCAGCCCTGCAGTGGTACGACCGCGATCAATCCGAACTATGATCCGCTAAACGGCATCATCATCGGCGGCAAGAACTCACCCTACAAAACGGCGGTTGCGCGGCAAACTAAGCTCAACTTCGCGCCCCGCATCGGCGTTGCCTGGGATCCACAAGGCAATGGCAAGATGTCGGTGCGATCGGGCTATGGCATCTTCATCGAATCGCCCGGCGTGGGTTTCGTCGAGAACAATGTGTTCGCAAACCCGCCTTTCGTGGGGACAACAACTATCTTCGGAGCCCCGTTTGACAGTCCCGCTTCGGCGCAAGCCGCGCCCAACAACAGTCCGCCACCGATTGGCGGAACCGAGGCCAACTTCCGCCAGCCTTACACACAGCAGTGGAATCTCGACATACAGCGGCAGTTACCCCGCGATATCATCGCCGACCTGGGATACTACGGCAGCAAGGGCACGCACCTCATCGGGGTGCTCGATATCAATCAGCCAGTTCCCGGAGCCTACGCGGACGTGTATGGCGCTGGCGCAATCAACTCCGGCAACGAGAACCTGCTGAATCCCTTAAGGCCCTATCTCGGTTACGCAGGCATCGATATGTACGAGCCTGTCTTCAAGTCAAATTACCACTCCTTACAGGCCAGCCTGCAAAAGCGATTTGGGGCGGATTCACTGATCACGGTGAATTACACATGGTCAAAGAGTCTTACTAACTTGCCCTATGATCCTAACTACACGGTGGTTCAAGACAGCCGTAACCTCGGCGCAGAATATAGTTATTCGCGCTTCGACCAGAGAAATGTGTTCAATGCCGACTTCGTCTACCAGCTGCCTTTCTTCAAAGAACAGCGCGGTCTCGCGGGTCATTCGCTCGGAGGATGGGAGATTTCTGGAATCGTATCGGCCCATTCGGGACGCTGGCTTGATCCAGGCACCACGGACGGCTCGGATCCCGGCGGGGTTGGCCTGGGTACCGGAGTGGATGGCAACGTGGCTCGCCCGGACGAGGTAGCAGATCCGAACACCGGAGCTCCTCACAAGGCGGGGCTCTGGTTCAATACATCTGCATTTGTAACTGCGCCCAGCGCGCAAACAACTCCGGGCAACGCGAAGAAGAACTCGATCCTCGGCCCGGGGCAACAAAACTGGGACCTCACCCTGATGAAGAATGTCCGCGTTTTCGAAGGTTCAGCATTTCAGTTTCGCCTCGAGACCTTCAATACCTTCAATCACACGAGCTTCAGCTCAGTTGACACGACGGTAAACGACGGCAGCACGTACGGCACAGTTACCGGCGCACATCAACCTCGCGTTGTTCAACTAGCACTGAAGTATAGCTTCTAAGTTTTCGCAGGCGGCGGGAGGCCTCGGCCTCCGCCTGCCTGGCTTCGTGGGAGAGTCGCGCCTCGATGTGCGGAACTCCGCGCGGATCGGCACCCGTGCGGCACACCAGCGAGTCCTGATCACTCAACGTTCGTTCCCGCGGTGGTCCCTCGATCACGTAACAGTACAGATGACGATTGGGGGTGCAGCCGTGGGAAAGTTCGACATCACGCTGGTCGGCGAATTTAACCTCGACTTGCTGCTCTATGGCTTGCCGGAGGCGCTGCCGCTGGAACGCGAACTGCTGGCAGATCGCATGACTATCAGCCTGGGCGGATCTCCCGCCATCACCGCACACAATCTTGCGCGCCTGGGCAGCCGCGTAGGCCTAATTGCCTGCTCCTCAGACGACATGTTTGGCCGGATGTGCCTGGCGGAGCTGGACGCCGCAGAGGTGAACGTGTCGCGTCTGGTAAGTGCGAAGTCCGGGCACGCTACTGGAGTTACAGTGTTGTTGCAGCACGAGTCCTCGAGGCGTGCGTTCACTTATCCGGGCACGACCGCCGTGCTCCAGTATGAAGATCTCGACCTTGAGTATCTAAGGTCGGCATCTCACTTCCATCTGTCTTCCCCATTTCTGCAGGAGTCGTTGCTGCCGGACTTACCTCGCCTCTTCGCGGAACTGAAGCAGGCGGGACTTACTATCTCGCTCGATCCCAACGATGATCCGACAGGGCGATGGGACGGGCCGGTTCAGGAATGTCTTCGCTATGTGGACATCCTCATGCCCAATGAGCGCGAGGCCTGCGCGTTGGCTTCACAGCCCTTGCTGGAGAATGCCGTGAGTAGCCTGGTGTCTCGAGTGCCGCTGTTAGTCGTAAAGCGCGGTGCTCGCGGCGCAACAGCCTTTGCCTCAGACCAGCGTGAGTCAGTCGACGCGGTCAAGGTGGAGAGCGTGGACGCAGTGGGTGCAGGTGATAGTTTCAACGCGGGATTTCTCCATGGGTTTGTTCGGCACTGGCCGTTACGGCGCTGCCTGGAGTTCGGAAACCGGGCTGGCGCTCTCTCCACAACCGCTGCCGGAGGCACGGCGGCCTTCCGTGACCCGGCGGCCATGCAGGCGTTCTTCGCACGTCACTCAGCCGACGAAGCTATCCAAGCCGGTAGACGCTCCAGAGTAACTTCGTAGGTTGGCGACGGGCCCAAGCGTCATCGGGTCGCCGCCGTTGATGCTCCAGACGATGCCGCTTCCTCTACGATGGCCAGGTCCCACGGCTTCAGAGTGAGTTGCTGATTAGCGGAGATGGTCAGGCCACTTAGAAGATCAGCGCCATTCGCATAACTGTAAGTCACTGGCACCGTGTCTCCTGAGTAGTTGAGGTAGTAATGCACCTTGCGGCCGGCGCGATTCGTGCCGTGCTTCACTCGAACAGGATCCGGAAGGCTGCGGTCCGGCGTGGAAATTCCCGCCTCCTTCAGACAGTCGAGAACGATCTGCTGCTGAAGTTTGTCAGACAGGATTGTGCCTTCGTACGTGAGTTCTCCTGAGCCATAGTGGTTGCGGGTGATGGCGGGCCACCGCCCGAAGAAGGGATGATCATAGTAGGCCAGCGGCTCTGCGTGCTTCAACTGGAGGAACTCTGCCCATAGAGAGACCTTGTTGTCCTCGCCGACCTTGAAGGGGTCCCCCTTAAGAGCGAGAGGGTGCTCCAGATTCGAGAATTCCTGATAGGTGAACCCGGCCGCATCGCGCAGGGGACCGGGAGCGAGTTCCCAACGCACGGCCGAATTCTCATTGGTGAAGCCGCTCTTGAAGGTCATGAGAACGTGGCCGCCACCCTTGACGTAGTCTGAAATTCTTTTCAGCAGCGCGTCGTCTGCGACATACAAAGCGGGAACAATGAGTAACTTGTATTCCGAAAAGTCGGCGGTATCCGGGAAAACAAAATCCGCGCCTATGTTAGCACGATAAAGAGATCGGTGAAGCTGCGCTATCAGCGAAGCATATCCGCCGGCAGCCTTTCCCGGAATCCAGTTCGCTCCGTCGGGCCGCTCCATGGGCATGAAGTTCAAGCCGTTGGAGGAATCGACGCTGTACAGGATCGCAACCTGGTTTTTAATTTTCAGATCGACTAACTTCGGCCCTATCTTCTGTAACTCGTGCGCGGTGCGAGATACCTCGGCATAGGCACGGTTCGGCTCAAGGTCGTGGCTGAGAACGCCCTTCCAGTAGGTCTCCTGGCCCGCGTGGATCGAGTGCCAGTGCCAGTACTCGACCATGTTTGCGCCGCTCGATACGTGCGTGTACACGTCGAGCCGAAGTTGCCCATCGTACGGCGGAAATTGCCCAGCCGAATCCCACCCGAGCGTCTGCGCATTCGTCTCCGTCACCAGGTAATTGCTGTGCTTCAACGAACGGGAGAAATCCCCTTGCTCGGCCTGCCACGCCCCGTCGAGATGGTCCTGCGTGCCGTGATAAGGGTTGTTCGCGATAACATCCAGCGTCTTCGCAACCTCCGGTTCGTTGACGTCCATCTTCATCATGCTGCCGAAGTCTTGCGTTACAAACTGGTCGGACCGGCGATACTTGCGGACAAGTGCAGCCTGCCACGAGAGATAGTCCGTAACTCGCATCTGCTGCCAGCGCGACCACTCCAGCTTGTACGAAGTGCTGGTGGCGTTATCGCGGGTCGGCATATTTTCCCAGCCGTTCACGTCTTCACCCCAGTAGTTCAGAAACCATGCCTTATTGAGGGCATCGGTGGTTACAAACTTCTGCTTCAGGTGATTAACGAAGCCTTCCAAGACGTCCTGGTTGGTTGCGCCGTTCGAGCCTGTCTCGTTGTCGATCTGCCACCCGATCACGGCCGGATTGTCCCGGTAGTGGCTCACCAGATTGGTGATCACTCGCTCGGCATAGTGGCGAAAGATCGGATTATCGGTGTCCATGTTCTGGCGCATGCCATAGCTGACCTGAGCGCCTCCCATGGGCCGGGCCAGCACTTCAGGATGCTCGTGATAAAGCCACGTAGGGATGGAATAGGTCGGCGTTCCCATGATCACCTTGATGCCGGCTTTGCCCATCGCATCCAAGACGCGGTCCATCCAAGCGTATTCAAACTTGCCGTCTTCCGGCTCCCAGAGACTCCAGGTAGATTCGCCCATGCGAACTACGTTGATGCCGGCGTCTTTCATCAGCGCTACATCTTTGTCGAGCCGGTCATAGGGCATGTATTCGTGATAGTAGGCAGCCCCATAGAGAATAGTGGGCTCCTGCGGAGCGGCGCCCACAGGCCGATCCTGTGCAGGTGCGGCCTGGAGAGTAACCAGGGCCATCGAGACGAACAGCGAGACTAGACGAATCCGAGACAAATATCCGCACATAGCAATCGATCCATGGGTGAGATAAGCAACCAACGATGGTACAGGAAGGGCCTGCGGAGTGCAGCCCGATTAGAAGTGCCGAGGCTCCGACGCAAATTCATGCACGTCAGTCTGCGCTGGCTTCCTTTGGCTTGTCGGGCTGGGAGGCATATATCTCCTCGACGCGCGCCAGAGTATCGATTTCTTCGACTGGCTTATCTGTGCGGATGCGGAGGATACGAGGAAAGCGCAACGCGAATCCGCTGGCGTGCCGCTCGGAACGCATGACGTTATTGAACGCCACCTCAAGCACCAGCACCGGCTCTACGGTGCGGATGCCGCCAAAGTCCTCCAGAGTGTGATCGAGGAAGAACTGTGTGAGTTGATCGATCTCCGCATCGGTTAGGCCCGAGTAGGCCTTGCCCACGTTCTTCAGTTCCGATCCATCGCGAACGGCGAAGGTATAGTCGCTGAGCACAGCCGCGCGTCTTCCATGGCCGTACTCGGCCGCGGTCACCACCACGTCGAGCGTGGCCAATTCACGCTTCAGCTTGAGCCAGGCCAGACCGCGTCGTCCGGGTTGATAGATGCTATGGAGCGCCTTGAGCATCACGCCTTCATTACCGCGACCGCGGGCGTCCGCATAGGCCTGCTCCAGTTGCTCGGCACTCTGCAGTTGCACGGCAGGAGCGAGCACCAGCCGCGAAAACGTCTCTGCCGGTGCGGCTTCGCCTGCGAACAGGCTGCTCTGCGAGGTCTTGGCTGGCACGGCTCGCATCCCCGCCCTGGTAATTGTTGCATTTGCTGCTACGAATTCTTCCAGCGCGCGGCGACGCTCAGTCAGAGGCTTCTCCAGCAGCAAATCGCCTCGATGATAGAGCAGATCAAAGGTCATGAAGACGACCGGAGTCTGCTGACGCATCTGGTCGGTCACGCGCTTGCGGCCAAGGCGCTGCTGCAGCGAAGAAAACGGCAGGGCTCGTCCAGATGCAGGTTCCCAGGCAAGTATCTCCCCATCGAGGATGGCCGGCTCGGTAAGGTGGGAGAAGGCCTCCACCAGTTCGGGAAAGCTCTCGGTGATGTCTTCGCGATTCCGTGAGAACAGAACCACGCGGCCAGGCTGCTGCGGATCGCCGCAATGCAATTGCGCGCGAATGCCGTCGTACTTATCCTCCATCTGCGCTTCGTGCACGGCTTGCTGCCGTCGATCCGTGTCCGCCATCGGCTCTTGAGGAGCCGCCTCGCCGGCATGCTGCTCGGTGGGCGGGAGAGCCTCGGAGACGCCAGCGTGTTCGGCTTCGATCTCCTGCGCGAATCGGCTGAGCGCCTCGTCGACGCTGTCTACCGGGCTTGCGAGCATGAAGCCGAGCGCATGAAACAGCTTCATTCGCGCGTCTTCGAGTCGCCCCTTCGCCGCCATCGCGACCACTTCGGGCAGGCTGCCGTTGAGCATGAGAGCGCGCCTCACCGAGGCAATCTCCACCCCATAAGCCTCGGCGATTCCCTCCTCCACCAGGCTCTGCTTCACCCCCATTCTCATGTCGCCGAGAGCGAGCTTGATGAGGTACTTCGCCTCAATCGGCGTAGCGTGGCCCAGCAACGTGAGCAGCAGCGGCAACTTGGCTGCAGGACCACGCGCCTTCGCGAGTTGCGTCAGCAGGTCCTCAACAGCTTCGAGGGTCAGCGGAGTTTCCGGCCGTGTCTGCAGCAGATCGTACGCAGCCGCGCCGAGGTCGCCATGCCGGCGATACGCCGCCTGCATCGACGCCGTATCGGCTCCAGAGATCTCGGCCAGTGCCTTACTTAGGATGGAACCACCAAGATTGAGCGCGCGCGGGTCCGTCTCCGGGAACGGGCGGCCTGAGAGGTAGAGCGAGCCACGCTGCGCATCCTCTAAACTCTGCGAGCGCAGCCAGGCCGCAATCCGCGCTCGTTTGTCGAGCTTCCGCGTGGTTGCCGCCAGCGAGTCACAGAGCTCCGCGAATTGTTGGAACAGCGCTGGGATAACGAACTCCGGAGTTACACCCTGAATAGATGCGAAAACGCCGGGCAGAAGCCCCTCAATAGGAAGGGCCAATCGCCGTCATCTCAAGATCCCGGTCGAGCAGAACAGAGATTTCGGGATCTTCTTCGTGGTATCTCACCTGGACGTGGCGTCCCGCGATGGCGGAAGCGAACTGCTCCGCAGATGCCTTTCGGAAGAAATGCCGGCGGTACTTCCCATAGTGATATTCCTGGTGAGCGAAGAAGCGATACTCCGCCTCAACCCAGTACCCCTGTTGTGGTCGTATGGGGACGGATTGGATCACAGCATCGGCGCTGGGCCACATTGCGGCACGTTGCTGGCGTCGCTGCTGCTGCCATTTCTTCCTCGCCACTGCCGCTGCTCCAAAAACCAGCGCTAGAAAGGAATGGAAGCTTCTCAAGACGTGCCAGGCGTTGGTGAGGTATTGGTTCATCCCACTCCCATGGAACCGTAAGTCAACTCCAAACTGCCGTCATCACTCATCTTGACCGGCCCTGGGGTGCTGTATTCGAAACGGATTCGCGGTAAAATAGGAGTATGTTGCAGCGGCTTCTTCCCGTTCGCGCTCTCCTTTAGCGGCTCCCGCCGCCTTGTGCTACTCCGTTTCGACTTACTCCTACTAGAACCGCACCCTCGCCCGCATCAGCGGTGCAGACAGGAATTTGAGAGATGTTTGATCGCCTGGAACAAATGGAAGCCCGCTACGAAGACTTGGGACAGCAGCTTGCCACGCCCGAGTTTACCTCAGACCACGAGAAATACCAGAAGGCCGCCAAGCAGCACCGCGATCTCGAAGCCGCAGTCAACCAGTACCGTGAATATAAGCAGATTCAGCGCGGCATCACCGACGCGAAAAGCATGCTCAACGAGAGCGATCCTGACCTGCAGGCCATGGCCAAAGAAGAGCTGATGGAACTCGAAGCTCGCTTGCCGCAGGTCGAAGAAGACCTCAAGGTCATGCTGTTGCCCAAGGATCCTAACGACGAGAAGAACGTTATCCTCGAAATCCGCGCAGGCACCGGTGGCGACGAAGCTTCGCTCTTTGTGGCGGAGATCTTTCGCATGTACAGCCGCTTTGCCGAGCAACACCGCTGGAAAGTCGAGGTGCTGTCCTCCTCAGAGAGCGGGGTGGGTGGCTTGAAGGAAGTAATCGCCATCATTGAGGGCAACCGGGTGTACTCCCAGCTGAAGTACGAAAGCGGCGTGCACCGAGTGCAGCGTGTGCCGGCGACCGAAACTCAGGGCCGCGTACATACCTCGGCCATTACGGTGGCCGTGCTGCCGGAGGCCGAAGAAGTGGACGTGAAGATCGAGGCCAAAGATCTGCGCATCGACACGTTCTGCTCCTCGGGTCCGGGCGGTCAGTCGGTGAACACGACTTACTCCGCTGTGCGCATCACGCACCTTCCGACGAATACGGTCGTGAGCTGCCAGGATGAAAAGTCGCAGATCAAGAATCGCGAAAAGGGCATGCGGGTGTTGCGGGCGCGTCTCTATGAAGTGGAGATGGCCAAGCAGCAGGAGGCGCTCGCCAAGGAACGCAAGCAGCAGGTGGGCTCGGGTGATCGCAGTGAAAAGATTCGCACCTACAACTTCCCCCAGAACCGCCTGACGGACCACCGCATTGGCCTCACGATTCACCAGCTTGCAGAGGTGATGGAAGGCCGCCTGCAATCGATCGTCGATGCGCTGGTCGCGCATTTCCAGGCAGAGCAGTTGAAGGCCGAAACCGCCTCGGTCGCCTGATCCATGCTGGAGCACGGCGCCATCCCGACACTGCGTGAAGCAATTGTGGCGGGAGCAGAGCGGCTCAGGGCAACTGCACCAAAGCTTGCGCCGGAGAATGCGCGGCGCGACGCCGAGTTGCTGATGATGCACGCAGGCGGATTCACACGTGCGTACTTGCTGGCGAATCCGGCATCAACCGTTCCGCCCGATGTGCTGCCTCGCTATCTCGAATACATCGACCGCCGTGCGCACGCTGAGCCGCTGCAATACATCGTGGGCGAGCAGGAGTTCTTTGGCCTGCGATTTGCCGTCTCTCCCGATGTCCTGATTCCCCGGCCGGAGACAGAGCACCTGGTCGAAGCCTTGCTCGCTCGCGTGCCTCGCGACCGCCCGGTACGCATTGCGGATGTAGGCACGGGATCGGGCGCGATCGCTGTCGCGCTGGCTCACGCGTTGCCCTTGGCGCGTATAGTCGCCCTCGATCTATCGAAGGCGGCGTTCCGCATCGCCAGCATGAACGCACAGCAGAACGGCCTTGCCGGACGCATTCGCTTTGTGGAATCGGACTTGCTGAACGCTGCGGGAGACGAGAAGTTCGACGCAATCGTCTCCAATCCACCCTACGTGGCTCTGAGTGAACGGGGAGGCCTGGAAGCGCAGGTGCGCGATTACGAGCCCGCCGAAGCGCTCTTCGCCGGTCCTACGGGGCTCGAGGTGTATGAGCGGCTGATTCCGCAGGCCCAGACGTACTTGAAAGATCGCGGCTGGTTACTGTTGGAAATCGGCGCGGGCCAACAGCCGGCTTTGAAGGGTCTGCTGGAAAGTTGGCGCGAGGTTGCGTTTGTGCCAGATCTGCAGGGCATTCCCCGTGTCGCGATTGCCCAGTTCACGGCAAAGAAAAAGCCCGGGAGCGAGTGATCTCGTCCCGGGCCATGTTCTCGTACCTGCAGGTTAATTGGTGTGTGCTGGCTCCAGAGGTTCGCCGGCCGGTTGCCCGACCTCGAACTTGAGCTGGTTGTTCAGCGGATCGGCGTCGACCAGCACGTGACTTCCATTCAGAATTTCGCCGTTGAGAATCTTGATGGCCAGCGGATCCTGAATGAGCCGTTGAATCGCACGCTTCAGCGGACGCGCACCATAGGCGCGATCGTAACCACTCAGCAGCAACTGATGACGCGCTGCATCCGTGAGCTCGAGCGTGATCTTGCGATCCGTAAGCAGCCGCTTCAAGTCTTCCAGACGCAGATCGACGATGTGCGACAGCTGTTCCTCGTTCAGCGGGCGGAAGATCACAATGTCATCCACGCGGTTGAGAAACTCGGGACGGAAGCTCTCTCGCAGCACGTCCATCACCTGGTCGCGCGCGACATCGAACGCTGCTTCACTGCTGAGAGCGTCACCCTGCAAAAGATGCGCGCCGAGATTCGATGTCATGATCAGGACCGTGTTCTTGAAGTCCACCGTTCGGCCTTTGGAATCGGTCAAACGGCCGTCATCCAGCACCTGCAACAGCACGTTGAAGACGTCCGGGTGCGCCTTCTCGATCTCGTCGAAGAGAACGACAGAGTACGGACGGCGACGCACTGCCTCGGTGAGCTGACCTCCCTCGTCATAGCCGATGTAGCCCGGAGGCGCGCCAATCAGGCGTGCCACTGAATGCTTCTCCATGTATTCCGACATGTCGATGCGCACCATGGCCTGTTCATCGTCGAAGAGAAACTCGGCGAGTGCACGCGCAGTTTCCGTCTTACCGACGCCCGTCGGGCCGAGGAAGATGAAGGAGCCGATGGGCCGGTTCGGATCACTGAGCCCCGCGCGGGAACGGCGAATCGCGTTCGCAACCGTCGTCAGAGCGTTGTCCTGTCCCACGACGCGGAGACGCAGGCGGTCTTCCATCTGGATCAGCTTCTGTACCTCGCCTTCCAGCATCTTCGAGATGGGAATACCGGTCCATTTGCTTACGATGGCGGCGATATCTTCCTCATCCACTTCTTCTTTCAGAATGCGGCTGCCGGCGCTGCCATCCTGGGCCGCCGTCATCTGGCGCAGCTCCGCTTCCAGTCGCGGCAGCTCGCCATACTGGATCTGCGCCGCCCGCTCTAGATGCCCGCGCCGCGTCTCTTCTTCCGCTTCGAAGCGCAGTGCCTCAACTCTCTTCTTCAGATCGCTGAGGTGGGTGATCGCCTCGCGCTCTTTCTGCCAGCGGGCGCGCAGGGCAGTGGCCTTCTCCCGCAGTTGCGCCAACTCGCGCTGTGCCACGTCACGACGCTCGCGCGAGTTCGGATCCGTCTCCCGCTTCAGCGCGGCCAGTTCAATTTCGAGCGACGTGGCCTCACGCTCCAGCTGATCGATCTCCGTCGGCACGGAGCCAATCTGAATCGCCAGTGAAGCTGCTGCCTCATCGATCAGATCGATCGCCTTATCCGGCAGAAACCGATCCGAGATATAGCGGTGCGACAGCGTTGCCGCGGCCACGATCGCCGAGTCCTTGATGCGCACGTTGTGGTGCGCCTCATACCGTTCACGCAAGCCGCGAAGAATCGCGATCGTATCTTCAACCGTAGGCTCGCCCACGAAGACCACCTGAAAGCGGCGTTCCAACGCAGCGTCTTTCTCGATGTACTTGCGATACTCGTTCAGCGTAGTAGCGCCGATCGCGCGCAACTCGCCCCGAGCCAGCGCCGGCTTGAGCATATTCGAGGCGTCCACCGCACCTTCAGCAGCGCCTGCTCCAACCAGCGTGTGCAACTCGTCGATGAACAGGATCACCTGCCCATTCGATTCGGTCACTTCTTTGACCATCGCCTTAAGCCGGTCTTCGAACTCGCCGCGGTACTTCGCGCCGGCGAGCATCGATCCCAGATCCAGCGACACGACCCGCTTGCTGCGCAGGGCCTCGGGAACGTCGCCAGACACAATGCGGCGCGCCAGGCCTTCGACGATGGCGGTCTTGCCAACGCCGGGTTCGCCTATGAGGACTGGATTGTTTTTGGTGCGCCGCGACAGCACCTGGATCACGCGGCGAATCTCTTCATCGCGGCCAATGACCGGGTCCAGCTTGCCGCGACGCGCAAGTTCAGTCAGGTCTTTGCCGTATTTCTCCAGCGTCTGAAACTTGGCTTCGGGGTTCTGATCGGTCACCCGCTGTGAGCCGCGAACACTCGTCAGTCCGCGCAGAATCGTATCCCGAATCGCGCCGACCGAGGCCAGCGCCACCTGTGCGGGATCGCCCTTCGACTGCGAGATCGCCAAGAACAGATGTTCGGTGGAGACGTACTCGTCTTTAAAATCTTCTGCTTCTTTGAAGGATTGATCGAGCACCTTTTGCAGGGTGTTCGACATGGAGGGTTGCGCCGCCGAACCGGAGACCTTCGGCAGCGTGCCGATCGCCTGGTTGATCTTGTGCAACAGCTCTTCTGTGGGCACTCCCACCTTCTGCAGGAGTGGCACGATGATTCCGTCTTTATCTTCCAGCAGGGCGGCGAGCAGGTGCAGCGGCATCACTTCCGGATTGCCGTGCTCCGTGGCCAGAGAGCTGGCCGACTGGATCGCTTCCTGTGATTTGACGGTGAATTTATCCCAACGGATTGCCATAGAGTAACTCGATGTATGAATTGGTCTAGCTGCTAAAACAAATGCGGGAGGCTACCGCATGGGCTTGCCTCCCGCGAACTTTTCTACCGGATAGCTCGTTTACGCGGCTGGTTTGGTTTCCTGCTTCAGCGCCTCTGGCTTCTGGCCTTCGACCTGGTGCGGAGTGTTGGTGTTCGTCTGGATGCCGACCTTGATCTGCTTCGGCTTGGCCTCGGCACGGCGCTGCAGTTCGAGCCGCAGAACTCCAGCGTCGTAGTGCGCCTTCACGTTTTCAGTGTCCACTGTGTTCGGCAGCGCGAAGGAGCGATAGAAACTGCCATAGCGGCGCTCGATCCGGTGGAAGTTCTCTTCCTTTTCTTCGTTCTCGAACTTGCGCTCCCCGCGAACCGTGAGCACGTTATTTTCGATGCGAACGTCCAGATCCTGTTCCTTGATGCCCGGCACTTCCAGCTTGATCACGATCTTCTGATCGTCTTCGTAGACGTCGACAGGGGGCACGAACGAGGCCGCGGTGAGCACGTCACCGTCTCCCTGATTGCGGGAGAAGTCCTGAAACAACGAGTTCATACGGTTCTGCAAGGATGCAACTTCACGGAATGGGTCCCAGCGAGTGATCGCCATGATTTTCCTCCAGAGTGTCGATAGATGATGAAGAGGTCGGCTGAACCGACCCGCACTCAATCTGATGGCAAGTATAGCAGAAGAGATGCATAAAATGTGAGTGCATCCGTATCAACCACGCGCGACACCGTTAACACTCGCATTTTGAGCAGTTTGGCGTGAGTGGTATCTGATAAGGCATCCGGCGGCGGCACGAAAAGCCCTGCTCCATGCAGTCCGAGGCGGTTTCGGACCGCATGGAAGGACCGGCTGCTGATCCAGCCGGAGCTGCTTCCGCGAGGGGAGCGGAGCGGCTCTTGAGTTGGTTCGGAGCGGCTCCCCATACTGCCGGGCAGTCGACTCACAGAACCGGGGATGCCCGGATTTCGGCAAATCCTCAGGAGAGTGGCGGGAAGCTTGGCATCGCCTGCAAATCGAGTCTGTGGGGACTCTCCTGCTTGCCAAGGTAGTGAATGGCAGGGCTGGTTCGTTTCATGGCCGCTTCGGCAGAATGCGCTGATTCCGCGGCAAAGTCAGAACGACGCTGTTCAGTCCACTTGGCAGATGAGGCACTTGAGGTACTCGGTCTCGGGGATGGTGAGGACGACCGGATGGTCGGCGGCTGCCCCTCGTCGTTCGAGCAGGCGTACGCGTCGGTGAGCATCTCCGGCCGCTGCAGCGACGACCCCGGTGAAATCCTGTAGCGAGACATGGTGGGAGCAGGAGCAGGTCACCAGGATGCCGCCCGGGCGCAACAGTTTCAGTGCGCGGAGATTGAGTTCCTTATAGCCGCGCAGGGCTCCTTCAGCCGCACGCTTCGATTTGGCAAACGCGGGCGGATCGAGCACTACCGTGTCGTAAGCCTGGCCGGAGTCGCTCCAGTCGCGCAGCAGGTCAAAGGCGTTCGCTTCGATCCAGTCGACCGGCACATCGCCCAGCGCCTCGCGATTGAGCAGCAGGTTCTGTTCCGCAACTTCGAGAGCCGCGCGGGAAGCATCCACCCCAGTCACTCGCGAACAGCTCTGCGCCAGGTGCAAGGCGAATCCACCTTGGTAGGTGCAAACGTCGAGAGCCTCACCATGAGCATGCCGCGACGCCGCATCGTAGTTCTCGCGCTGATCGAGAAATGCCCCGGTCTTCTGGCCTGCGTTGGCGTCGTAGTGGAAGCGTAGGCCGTTCACCTGGAAGATCGTCGAGGTCAGCGGGTTCTCGGGATCTGCAGCGTACAGGAGCGGCTGATCGAGCGGTTTTAGGCCCTCGAGTTCGCGAATGCGCGGGTCGGGCCGCTCCACGATGGTGGCCGGTTCGAGAGTTTCAAACAGCACGTCGATCACAGCGGCGCGAACGTCCGGGGCGTCCATGCCCCGAGCGAGCACCTGCAACAGGACGAGGTCGGCATACTTGTCGATCACCAGCCCGGGAAGCTGATCGGCCTCACTGAAGACCAGGCGGCAGGCGTTGGTTCGCCCATGCTGCGAATAGAGCATCTCGCGGCGCAGGTCGATGGCAGCGCGGAGGCGGGTGCGCAAAAGCTCAAGCCACGGTTCGCGCTCGGTGAAAACGTCGGTCGTGAGCAGGCGCAGCGCAATCTGCGAGGTGGGACTATACAGCGCTGTTCCCAACTGCAGACCGCGCCCATCGGTCACCACGACCAGCGATTCGGGATCGGCGTCGGGCAGGATGACCTCTTCTACATCCGAGGCGTACACCCAGACGTGTCCAGAGCGGAGGCGGTCAGCCGCCCGCCGAGAGATGATCGCTGCGGGACCCGGGATTTCCGGTCGCGCGGCAGGCGCCTTTCCGGTGAAGGATTTGGGTTTGCCGGGGCGACGGAAGCGCGTTACGTCTTGAGAAGGCATCAGAGTCTAGGTGTCCGCTAAAGGGCATCTTCGCACATCGGATGCGAGACTGTTAGTGCACGCGGCCGGGCAGTTGGCGACCGGGCGGAGTAACGACCGCGGAGAGGTGAGGCGAATTGTCGGCGCACACTCGGGTTCAATCCTTCTGCAGGCTCCTATTCGTCTTCACCATGCTGACCGCCGCAGCCGCGGCCCAGGTGGGAAGTCCCACGGGCCAGCCGAACAGCCAGGGGCAGAAGACGTCGGCACCACCCAGCGCCCGCGCACCCAAACTGGCAACCAGCAATCCTCCCAGCGTCCCGGAGGAGCCGCCCGCGGTGCCCGTCCAGACGGAGATTGGCACACTCGAGGGAGCCTCCTTCCGCATCGACATTCCGCAGAACTGGAACCACGGGCTGGTCATGTACTTCCACGGTTACGAACCCAGGCCCCGGATCTTTCAATCCCATCCGCCGGGACGGATTCTGCAGCAAATTCTGAACCGTGGATATGCGGTAGCCCAGTCGGGCTATTCCGTCGGAGGATGGGCGATTGCTTACGCCCCCAAAGAATCGGAGGCAGTGCGGCAACACTTCGTGAAGAAGTATGGGTCTGTGCACGAGACGCTGGTGATGGGCCACTCCATGGGCGGGCTGCTGACGTTGATGGCGCTCGAGCAGAATCCGAAGCCCTATGCCGGCGGTCTGGCGCTCTGCGGCGTGCTCGCGCCGTCGGACCTGGTGATGCAGCGAGCGTTCGCGAACCGCGCTGCCTTTGACGCGTTTTTCCCCGGCACGCTGCCGGACGTCGAGCATATTCCCGACAACTTCATGATGAACGACGTACCCAGCATCACCACCGTAGAAAAGGCGCTCGATGCCAAGCAGTCGGAATCGGCATTGATTCGCTCGCTGGCCGATATTCATACCAATCGCGGCCTCGCCGATGTGCTGGTCTTCAACACCTTCGTAGTGAAAGACCTTGAGTTGAAGGCAGGCGGCAATCCCTTTGACAATCGCAACCTGATCTACACCGGAACGACCGATGACAATGCGCTGAACGCGAAGGTGAAGCGGTATGCGGCGGCACCGCAGGCAGCCAAGTATCTGAGCAGCTATTACACGCCCACGGGCGACCTGAGGCACAAGTTGCTGGCGCTGCATACCACGTACGATCCTCTGGTTCCAGCGGCGACCGCCGAGTACTACGACTCCGCCACCCGGCGCCGCGGCGAAGGCGAACTCTTTGTACAGCAATATGTCAACCGCGATGGACATTGCAATATCACTGCAGATCAGACGGGTGAGGCGTTCGATGAACTGATCGCGTGGGTTCACGCGGGCAAGCGCCCCACCCCCGGACTGCTGCCCGGCTCCGCCACCGAGCCCGCTTCTCAGCCGCACCCCAATGCTCCTCCGCCGAAAGGCGAGACCCCGCCGAAGAACGTTGGCAAGCCGCAGTAACGAGTCCTGGTTCCCGTGAGAGTGCGTTCGCATGCTGCGAGCACGATGCAGGGATTATTCAGCCCGCAATGCCTCCATCGGTTCGATCCGCGCAGCTCGCCGGCAGGGCAGGAACGCCGCGGTCAGACCTGTGAGCGTGAAGAGGAACATGACTGCGAGAGCGACGCCCGCATCGGAGGGCACGGTGCCGTAGAGCAGCGTAGCGATGCCGCGGCCGATCGCAAGACTCGCCAGCCAGCCAATCGCCAACCCGATGCCGGCCGGGAGGGCCACTTCCTGCAGTGTCGCGCCGTATACATTCTGGCGGGTCGCTCCCAGGGCCATGCGTATCCCGATCTCCTGCGTGCGCGTTTCGACCGAATAGCTCAACGTGCCGTAGACACCCAGTAGCGCCAGCAGCAGTGCGGCTCCGCCAAAGGCAGCCAGCAGCGCCGTCTCCAGCCGTTCCGGTGCAAGCGAATCGCTCACCTGCGAATCCAGCGAGTGAATGCGGGCGATGGTGACGCCGGGAT
>CAWKKW010000005.1:0-1313349 GCA_963850345.1 uncultured Acidobacteriaceae bacterium
CCTGCGAGAGCTTGAGGTGCTCGACGCAGTGCAGGTGAACGGAATCCGGGCTTGTGCACGTGAGTGTGCCCGTGCCCTTGGCCAGCTGATAGACGCCCGTCCCGCCCTTGATCTTCAGCGTGCCCCATATAGCTCGAGGCGGCGAACAGGTCGCCCTCCGCCGGGTCAGGCACGAGCACATACGAGCCGTGCATGCTGCCGAGAGTGAAGTACTGCTTGGTGGTGCCGACGAGGTTGCCGCTGTCGGGGATGGTGAACGCCATCTCGGCCAGTCCGCTACCGAACAGCTTGCCGCACGTCACCGTCCCAACCTTGGTGCCGGAGGTGTCTGCTTGGTTGACCGCGGTCTCACCCGCGGGAATCTGCTGGGTGAGTGCGAGTGCACAGGTCGGCTTGATCGCCGGGTGCTTGGCCGCGGCCGTGGCCACCGACGTCGCGGCGGCGCCGAGTGCCAACACACCGGCGAGCGCGGCCGCGAGACGAGTACTTCTCAATGCTTCCTCCAGTCCATTTGGTGAGAGAGAACCGGCCCGGCACTGAGCGCTGATGCGCCCACGCCGGGCCGGTGGTCCGGCGATGGTGAGATGAGCGCCTAGTGGATGGTGTTGAGCGCGTTCTTGGCCGCGTTGACGACAACCTTCGGCAACGCGGCGAAGTCCAGGCCGGGCGCGAACTGCTGGCCCGAGGGGCTGATCGCGAACTTGATGAAGCTCTTGACGGCCGAGGACACGTTGCGGTGCACGATCGCGTAGGTGAACGTCGAGATCGGGTAAGCGGATCTCGAGCGCGCTCTTGGGCGGGTCGACGATCGAGACGCCGTTCGCCGGCACGCTGTGCACCGAGTTGGCGGCGTTCTGGATCGCGTTCAGGTTCGGCTTCTCCCAGTTCCCCGCGCGGTTCTGCAGCGACGCGGCAGGCAGGCCGCGGGCGAACAGGTAGGACACGGCGATGTAGGCGATCGAGCCGGGGGTGGACTCCATCAAGGCGGTCACTCCCGAGTTGCCCTTGCCGCCGGCGCCGTGCGGCGCGGGGAAGGTGACCGACGTGCCCTTGCCGTACTTGGTCGACCACGTCTTGCTGACGTGGCTGAGGTAGTTGGTGAACGCGTAGGTGTCCCCGGACCCGTCGGTACGGAAGACCGGGGTGATGGTCAGGTTGGGGAAATGCTCGCCCTTGTTGAGGCGAGTGATCCGCGGGTCATTCCACTTGGTGATCTGGCCCAGATAGATGCCGGCCAGCACGGGCCCGGTGAGGCGCACGCGACGGATGCCGCTCAGGTTGTAGCCGATGCCCGTTGCCGACACCGCCCACGGGACTGTGGCGCAGTCGCTGCACCCCGGGGCCTGGGCGGCGCTGAGCGGGGCGTCGGAGGCGCCGAAATCGACCAGGTGCTGACTGATGTCGGTGATGCCGGTTCCCGACCCGACGGCCTGGTAGTTGACCGAGATGCCGGTCTTGGCCTGGAAGGCCGTGGCCCACTCACCCTCGAGCGGAGCGACGAGCGTTGATCCCGCTCCGTTGATGGTCGTGGCGGCCATCGCGGGTCCCGCGGACACGGCGGCCACACAGCCGACCGCAGCGGCGACGGCAAGGTTCGAGAACTTCTTGCGAGGCAAGATGAATACCTTCCTTTGAGGAGAACTGGTTCGCCCACTGAGACCCGGCCGCCCCAGTCGAGCGCCGCAAGCATCGCCATGGAGCGCCGCCGGTTTGTTGCGCACGTGTGTCTGAGATTGCGAAATCCTGTGAACGGGCGCACAGCGGGCCGCCGCGTGGGGCGTTGTTGCGTTTAGCCTGCGCCGCCATGGCGGTGACGGCTCCTCGTGCGCGCTTGCCCCGGCGCCGTGCTTCCGGCGCGGCGCGCTCCGCTGCGCAGACGGGCGACCGGGTGCTCAAGGTGCTGTGCGTCGGTGCCGCGCTGCTGGCGGCCGTCGTCCTGATCGACATCGCCTACCAGATCATCGGCGGGGGCTCGCGGCCGTCGCTCGCTTCGGTCTGGCGTTCATCGGCCACACCGTCTGGCAACCCAACGACCCGTTTGACCAGTTCGGAGCCGGCGCGGCGCTCTACGGCACCGCGGTCACCTCGGTCATCGCTCTGGCCATCGGCACCCCGCTCGGGATCGCGATGGGATTGTTCATGGCCCTGATGGCCGGCCCGATGACCCGGCGGTTCGTGGGTCCGCTGGTCGAGATGCTGGCCGCCGTGCCGAGCGTGATCGTCGGCTTCTGGGGATGATCGTCCTGGCCCCATTTGTTCGCAGCGAGGTGGAGCCCGCCCTTAACAGCACGCTCGGGTTCACGCTCTGTTCGCGCCCGCCGAGACGACCGGCCTCAGTCTGTTCAGAGCTGGACTCGTGCTCACGATCATGATCGTGCCGATCGTCGCCTCGCTGAGCCGAGATCTCTTCCTCACCGTTCCGCCCGAGCTCCAGGACGGGCAGCGGCGCTCGGCGCCACCCGCTGGGAGGTCATCCGCGGCGTCGTGCTGCCCTCCACCGCCTCGGGGGTGGCGGCGGCGACGATGCTCGCCTTCGGCCGCGCGCTCGGCGAGGCAATCGCGGTGACCTACGTGATCGGCAGCGTCGACCAAGATCACGAAATCACTGTTGAATCCCGGGGTTACGCTCGCCTCGCGGATCGCCAACGACATCACGTACCTCGAGTCCCACTACCACCTCCCCTCCCTGTACTACAGCGCGGTCATCCTGCTCGTGATCTCGGTGCTGGTCAACTTGGCCGGGCAGTGGATCGGGCGGCGCTTTGACGTTGCCACCACGCTGGTGACGAAGTGAGCGCGCTGTCGGACACCCCGCCGCTGTTCGATCCCACGGCCCCGCTCACGCCGTCGGGCAATCTGCGCCGCCGGGTGGCCGTGAGTCGGCTTCATCACCTCGGGCGCAGCGGCGGCGGCACTGCTCGCCGTCGCTGTCCTCGCGCTCGTCGTCTTCGACGTGGCCAAGTCGGGCGTGGGCGCGATCTCGTTCACGTTTCTCACCACCAACTCCGACAACAACGGCATCGGAGACGCGCTCGCGGGCACGGGACTGATCGTGCTCGCGGCCTCGGCGCTGGCGATCCCCGTGGGTGTGCTGGCCGGGCTCTACCTGGCCGAATTCGCCAGGCCGGGATCGCGCATCGCCGCCGCGCTCAAGCTCGCCTTCGACCTCCTGCAGGGGATGCCGACTGTGGTCGTCGGTTTGTTCGCGTTTGGATTACTGGTCAAGGTCGAGGGGCACGACTCGGGCTTCGCTGGGTCCGTCGCGCTCGCCGTCGTCATGCTCCCGCTCGTCGCGCGGACCAGCCAGGAGGTGCTTCGACTCGTGCCGGCGACGCTGCGCGATGCTGCCGACGCTCTCGGCGTCGATCGCTGGCGCACGCTGCTTGGGGTGATTCTGCCCGCCGCGGCCGGCGGCATCGCCACGGGAGCGATTCTGGCCATCGCCCGCGCCGCGGGCGAGACCGCGCCCTTGCTCATCGTCGACAACGTGTTCGTCCCGGGGCCGAAGCTCGATATCTTCGGCGCGGGTGTGCCGAACATCCCGGTCGTCATCCTCCAGCTCTCCGAGCAGCCCTCGCCCCAGGGCCTCGTCCGCGCTTGGGGCGCGGCCTTCACACTGCTGCCGTCCTGATCCTGCTCGCCAACCTCGGCGCGCGGGCCCTGCTCGCCCGCAGCCGCAGAAGAAAATGACCGGACAATGAACCCACCCGAGCCGCCGCCCACGATCCTGCCCCTCGCCTCGCCACCACCGGGTGCTGGGCTCCCGTCGCCCGCCTCGGGCCCGCAGGACGCTGGCGCTGGCGCAGGCCCCAGGACGTTAGCGCAGGCGCAGGCGCTGGCGCTGGCGGGAGGAACAGCGCGGACGCGGACGGGGCGGGCGGAGCGGGGCGCAACCGGGGGCGCGGGCGTCCCCTCGCGGGTGCACATCCGCAGCGCCGGCGCCGGGGTGCCCGATCCGGCCGCGGCGGGCGGACGCAAGCGCGGGACGCGCCCGACCGTGTTCGAGATCCGCGACCTGTGTCGACTACGGCACCAAGCCGGCGTTGGCCTGGACGACGATGAAGATCGAGCGCAACCTGGTCACCGCGGTGATCGGACCCTCGGGCTGTGGCAAGTCGACGTTCCTCCGCTGCCTCAACCGGATGAACGACTCCGTGCGGGGCTCTCGCTCCGCGGCCAGGTGCTCTACCACGGGGAGGACCTCTACGCCCCCGAAGTCAACCCGGCCGAGGTCCGCCGCCGCATCGGCATGGTGTTCCAGAAGCCGAACCCGTTCCCCAAGTCGATCTACGACAACGTCGCCTGCGGCGCCGCGCAACCTCGGGCTCAAGCGCACGAGCTCGACGAGCTCGTCGAACAAGCGCTGCGCGGCCGCCCTCTGGGACGAGGTCAAGGACCGGCTGAGCGACAGCGCGGCTCGCGCTGTCCGGCGGCCAGCAGCAGCGGCTGTGCATCGCCCGCGCCCTCGCGGTCGAGCCCGACGTGATCCTGATGGACGAGCCGTGCTCCGCGCTCGACCCGATCGCCACCCGCGCGATCGAGGACCTGATGCCGAGCTCAAGGACGAGTTCACGATCGTGATCGTCACCCACAACATGCAGCAGGCCGCCCGCGTGGCCGACCGCACCACGTTCTTCTTCACGAAGATCATCAGCTCGGCACCGCTGTCTTGTAGTCGGCGACCAGGCCATAGTCGGCGACCTGGAAGATCGGCGCGTCGGCGTCCTTGTTGATCGCGACGATGACCTTGGAGTCCTTCATCCCGGCGAGGTGCTGGATGGCGCCGGAGATGCCGACGGCGATGTAGAGCTCGCGGCGCGACGACCTTGCCGGTCTGGCCGACCTGGTAGTCGTTGGGCGCGTAGCCGGCGTCGACCGCCGCGCGGCTGGCGCCGACCGCGGCGCCGAGCTTGTCGGCGAGCGGCTCGATCACCCTGTGGAACTCCTCGGCCGAGCCCATCGCCCGGCCGCCGGAGACGACGATCTTGGCGCCGGCCAGCTCCGGCCGGTCGGACTTGACGATCTCGTCGGCGACGAAGCGCGTCTTGGCCGGCGCCGGCCGCCGGCGTCGACCGTCTCGACCGGCGCCGAGCCGCCCTCGCCGCCGCCGCCTTGAAGGCGGTGGGGCGGACGGTGATCACCTTCTTGGCGTCGGTCGACTGCACCGTCTCCAGGGCGTTGCCGGCGTAGATCGGCCGCACGAAGGTGTCGGCGTCGACGACCTCGATGACTCGGAGATCGGCGCCACGTCGAGCTTGGCGGCGACGCGCGGGGCGAAGTTCTTGCCGGCCGAGGTGGCCGGGATCGAGCACGGCGTCGTAGCCGCCATCAGCGGCACGACGCACGGCGCGTCACCGCCTCGGCGATCTGCTGGCCGAGCGCCGTCGCTCTCGGCGAGTCAGCACCTTGCGCACGCCGGCGATCTTGGCGGCCGCGGCGGCGACGGCGTCGACGCCCTGGCCGGCGACCAGCACGTCGACGTCGCGGCGAGAGCGCCAGCGCGGCGGTCACGGTCTTGTGGGTGTTGTCCTTGCAGGGTGTGCGTTGTCGTGGTCGGCGACGACGAGAACGGCCATGTCAGAGCACTCCCGCTTCGGTCTTGAGCTTGGTCGACCAGGTCGGCGGCGTCTGCGACCTTGACGCCCGCCGACGCGCTTGGGCGGCTCGGTGACCTTGACGCACCTTCAGGCGCGGCGCGCGAGGTCGACGCCGAAGTCGGCCGGCGTCTTGACGTCGATCGCTTCTTCTTGGCCTTCATGATGTTGGGCAGGGAGGCGTAGCGCGGCTCGTTCAGGCGCAGGTCGGCGGTGACCACCGCCGGCAGGTCGAGCTCCAGGGTCTGCAGGCCGCCGTCGACCTCGCGGGTGACGCTGCGCCGTCGTCGCCGGTCGACCTCGATCTTGGAGGCGAAGGTCGCCTGCGGCCAGTCGAGCAGGGCCGCCAGCATCTGGCCGACGGCGTTGTTGTCGCCGTCGATCGCCTGCTTGCCCATGAGGACCAGGTCCGGGCTTCTCGGCCTCGACGACCGCCTTGAGCAGCTTGGCGACCGCCAGCGGCTCGAGGTCGGCGTCGGTCTGGATCAGGATGCCGCGGTCGGCGCCCATGGCCAGCGCCGTGCGGATCGTCTCCTGCGCCTGGATCGGGCCGATCGAGACGGCGACGATCTCCGTCGGCGACGCCCTTCTCCTTAGGCGGACCGCCTCCTCGACGGCGATCTCGCAGAAGGGGTTCATCGACATCTTGACGTTGGCGAGGTCGACGCCGGTCTGGTCCGGCTTCACCCGCGCCTTGACGTTGTAGTCGATCACCCGCTTGACCGGGACCAGGATCTTCATCTCAGCCCTTTTCCATCGCCGTCGCCAAACCGCCGCTGCGCGCGCGGCCGAGGGCATAGCGGCTTCGGCGGCGCATTGCAAGCCGCTCCGCCGACTGGCAGTTGGTTTGGCCGAATGACCCGACTGGATCACCTCGGCCAAGCTTCTGGTGCTGGGCCTGTTTCCTCTCCGCCAGCGTCGGGACCGTCGCCTATGAGTGGTACGTACGTCTGGCCGGCGCAGCAAGTGCGAGGCCGCGCGGCGCCTGGTGGGATCCGGACGATCGCCAGTGCCTCACGCCCATGCCGATCTGGCGGATCACGGGGCGGCGTCTGGTGACCGCGGACCCGACGTCGCCGATCAGCGCGTCGCCGCCGGAACCCAGAGCACGTCGCCGCTCGCCCTCTGCCGTTGGCGGAGCGCGCGGCGACGAACAGCAGGTCGGAGAGCCGGTTGAGGTAGCGAAGGGCCGGCTCCGTGCGGCGCCGGCGTCCTCGCCCGTCGACGAAGGCGACGGCGGCGCGCTCGGCGCGGCGGCAGACGGTGCGCGCCAGATGCAGCCAGGCCGACGCCGGCGTGCCGCCGGGCAGGACGAAGGAGGCGAGCGGCGCGAGATCGCGCGTTGATCGCGTCGATCTCCCGCTCCAGCCGCTCGACCTGGCTGTTCGACGATCCGCAGCGCCGGCCGGTCGGCTCCGCCGCGTCCGGGCGTCGCCAGATCGGCGCCGAGATCGAACAGCTCGTTCTGGATGCGGCCGAGCAGGGCGTCCAGAGTCGGCCGTCGCCCGCCAGGTGCGCGCGCGCCAGACCGATCACCGCGTTCAGCTCGTCGACCTCGCCATAGGCCGCCACCCGGGCGCTGGCCTTGGAGACCTCGCGCTCCGTCGGCGAGGCGAGTTGTCCCCCTGTCGCCCGTGCGGGTGTAGATGCGCGTGAGCCGGACCATGGCCGCGACCATAGCGGGCGACCGCGCTCCAGTAGGGGGACCGGCCGCCACGAGGAGCGCGCGCTCATGAAACCCCGCCTGCACGTCATCATCGGCAGCACCCGCCGGGGCGGATCGGCCCGGCGATCGCGGCCTGGGTGCGGGCCCACGCCCATGAGCACGGCGCCTTCGACGCGCGCCTCGTGGACATCGCCGACTTCAACCTGCCGCTGATCGACGAGCCGCTGCATCCTGTCCGGCCGCCGATACCAACACGCCCATACCAAGGCCTGGTCGGCGAGCGTCGCGGCGGCGGACGCGGTGGTGCTGGTGAGGCCGGAATATAATTTCGGCCCCTCGCCGGCGCTGCTCAATGCCCTCGACAGCCTCTACCTCGAGTGGAACTACATGCCGGCCGGAGTCATCGCCTACGGGGTCCAGGTGGCGGCGTCGCGAGTCGATGGCCCGGGTGGTGATGACCGCGACGGCGCTGAAGATGATGCCGCCGCCGGAAAGCGTCGCCCTGTACAACGTCTTCGGCTCAGATCGAAGATGGGCTGTTCAAGGCCTCGGACGCCAATCGCGCGGCCGGTGACCGCATGCTCACCGAACTCGGCGCTGGGAGGCGCCCTGCGGCCCTTGCGCGCCGACCACCGCGAGACGATGCTCCCGCCCCTCTGATCGGTGCGTCTGGTAAAGCTTGGAGAAGGTCGCATGCGCTATCGGATGGCGGCAATGTCGCTGGTGTCCATGGCGGCGATCGCCTGCGGCGCGGCGGCGCAGATCGTCGCCGAACAAAGATTGGAGGCGGGCGCCGGCGTCGCCGCGTCGCCGCAAAGGCTGGTCGCCACCACCGATGGCGGGGCGACATGGCGAGACATCACGCCTCCGGGGGTCACCCACCTCGGCGGCTTGGCGTTCGCAAGCGTCACGGACGGGTGGACGCTGGTCGACCGCGCCGACGGCGACCGCGCTGCTCGCGCGGACGGCCGATGGCGGCGCCCGCTGGTCGCTCTCCGCCCTGCCGCTGAACGCCGCCGATCGCGCGCGCTATGGCGGCCAGGCATGGATCGACCGGCTGGACGGCGCCCGCGCCTTCGTCATGCTGCGTCTGGCGGACAAGCGGCTTCAGCCACGGCCTGCTGTTGGCGACGAGCGACGGCGGGACGAGCTGGCGGCGACTGCCCGATCCGCCGCTGGGCGAGCCGCCAAAATTCGCTTCGCCGCGGGTTGGCTGGCTTGCCGGCGGTCCGCGCCGCGATGAGCTATTCGTCACCCGCGACGGCGGCCAGAACTGGACCCGGGTCGAGCCGCCGCGCCCCTCAGGGATCGGCCCCGCCGTCTCGGTCCGCTACGAATTGGCCGGGGGTTCGGCGGGCGAGGTTTTCGTCATCGCTCGCTACGTGGCCGCCGGCGCGGTCACCTCGGCCATTCTGCGCCCCAGAGGCGGCGGTTGGATCGCGCCCACCCTGCTCCCGGCGGACGCTGACGGAAGAAGCGCGGTGGCGGCTCGCGCCAGGGTCCTGGTGCGCCCGGCGGATGACCGGATGCTGGAAACGACGGGCGCTGGCGGTCGCGCCCTAGCGGCCGCGCCGGCCGCGGCCCGCGCCAGTCTCGAGGCGGCTGACTTCGCGGACTCCGCTCACGGCTGGCTGCTGACCAGCCGCGGGGCCTGCGCAAGGTTCAAGGCGAGCTGCGTTCTGCAGACGCGCCTTCTGGCCACCGACGATGGCGGCAAGGCGTGGCGCGATGTCACTCCGCCCGGCCTGGGCTCCGTTGCCCTCGCCGATGCGCGGCCCGCCGTCTCCGTCGGCCTGGGCTCGGGCGAGGGCTTCGACGCCTGCGATCCGACCACCAGCGGTCTTGCCGCCTGGTACGCCAACAGCCCGTATCGCTACGTCAACGTCTACATCGGCGGGAACAACGCCTACTGCCCGCAGCCTGGACTGACCACCGCCTGGGTGAACACGGTGATCGGCCAAGGATGGGGCCTGATCCCCACCTGGGTGGGCCCGCAGGCGCCCTGCACCTCGGCGGGCGGCACAAGCCACTTCAGCGGCAATCCGGCCACCGCCGGCAAGCAGGGCAAGCAGCAGGCCAAGCTGGCGGCGGCCAAAATGGCCGGCGTCGGCCTTGCCGGAACGATCGTCTACTACGATCTCGAATACTACAACGACAACGCCAGCTGCGCCGCCGCAACCAAGGCCTTCCTCGACGGTTGAACTCAAGGGCTGCACGGGGCCGGCTACACCGCCGCCGTCTATGGCTCGCCGACCAACGCCAACGCCGACTGGCTCGGGCTTTCGAGCCCGCCCGACGACATCTGGGCAGCGCTATGGAACGGCCAGGCGGACGTCTTCCCCCTGCCGCCTCTGCCCAACTCCGCCTGGGCCAACCACCAGCGGCTCCATCAATATCAGGGCAACGTCAACCAGACCTGGGGGGGCGTGCGGTACAATATCGACCAGGATTTTCTCGACGGTCCGGTTGTCCAGTAAGCGGCTCGGGGGTCAGTGGCCTCGGGTCGCGATCGCCGCCAGGACGATCATGATCGCCACCGCATGCAGGCCGACGCGCAGCCGCATCAGCTTGTTCGACCATTTGAGGGCGAACTCGCCGCCTCGCATCATCGAATAGACGCCCGCTCCCAGGGTGAGGGCTACCGCCGCCAAGGCGAAGGGGACCAGAAGCATGAAGAAGAGGTGCATGGGCTTATCCTAATCCGCCGGGATCCCGATGGCGAGGGCCGCTCTTGCCGCCGGCCTGTGAATGGGTCGAAGAGGCGATGACCTCGCCGGAGAGCCGCCCTCATGATCATCGTCCATCACCTGAACAATTCGCGCTCGCAACGTATCCTGTGGCTGCTGGAGGAGCTCGGCGTTCCCTACGAAATTCGCTTCCATCAGCGCGACGCGACCACCAACCTCGCGCCGCCGGAACTGAAGGCCGTTCATCCGCTCGGCAAATCCCCGGTGGTCGTCGACGATGGCCTGACCATCGCCGAGTCCGGCGCCGCCGTCGACTATCTGATCCGCCGGCATGGCGGCGGCCGGCTGGCCCCGCCGGCCGAGACGCGCGACCACGAGGCCTATCTCGAATGGCTGCACTACGCCGAGGGCTCGGCCATGCTCCCCCTGATGATGCGTCTTTACTTGATGCGTCTGGGCGAGGCGGCCGCGCCCCTCATGCCTCGCGTCGACGACGAGACCGCCAATCACCTCGGCTATGTCGACCGCGCGTTGGCCGGCCGCGACTTCCTCGTCGGCGAGGATCTCACCGGCGCCGACATCCAGATGAGTTTCGTCGGCGAGATCGCCCGTATGTTCGGCCAGCTTGGGCCATTCGCCAACATCACCGCGTGGATCGATCGCCTGCACGCGCGTGGGGCCTTCAAGGCCGCGATCGAGAAGGGCGGCTCATACCTGTTCGCGTGAGGCAGCCGGGCGCCAACCGGCGTGCGGCGCCGATCAGTCGTCGTCTGGACCCTCGAGGGGGCGGCGGTCGTGGAGGAAGTACGAGGCGTCGAGCATGGCCGGCACGGGAACAAAGGGGCGCGCCGGTTGCGAAAAGTTGAAGAAGTCCATCAAGTCGTCCGACCGAGAATCGACGAACGTTCCAGGTGGGATCAAGGGCAGACCGAACGCGGTTTCGACAAACTTCAGCACGCTGCCAAAGGTGTGAGTTGTCTGCGAAACATAGCCCGCCGGCGTATAGGCGGAGACGACCAACAGGGGCACGCGGAAGCCGTTCTCGTACCAAGGATATTTTGGATCGATCGGCGGAGCGACGTGGTCGTACCAGCCTCCCCAGTCATCCCATAGTATCAGTATCACGGTGTCCTGCCAGTAGGGCTTGGCCCCGATCGCGTTGACGATCGAGGCGACCCAGGCCGGGCCCGAGCCGTCGTTCAGTCTGGCGTGGTCGGACTCCGGCGCGCTCGGAATCACCCAACTGACAGACGCGAGATTATTCTTGGCGATGTCGTCCAACACAGCCGCCGGATTGAGCACGACTTGACCATTGGTGAAGGGCGCGCCGCCGCAGGCGGTTATTCCCGGATGGCATGCACATGTGCCGGATCGCGGTTGGGGCCGTCCAGATCGACCTCGCGTTCGGCGCGTAGTAACGCCACGGGAATGGCGTGCCGCCGGGCGGGGCGTCCAGGAGATCGGTCAAGGTCGCATGCTCGAAGCAGGGCGGCGCCTTCGCGGTCTTGCCGCCTGGGCCAACCATCAGCACACGCTTTTTCGGCGGCGCGTTGCAGCCGTTCGCGCCGGTGTGTTCGTTGAAGGGATTGTCAGCGGCGAAGTAGACGCTCTGCGCCGCGGGCTGTGAGGTGCCGCTCAGGATGAACTGATGGGCTGGGAAGCTCGGTCCCTGATTGCTCTGGAACATTCGATTGGCGAATCAGCAATACGTGGAATCTTCCTGCGGGAGCACCTTCGACGACTACGTATTGCTCCCTCGTCGCTCTCAGCGATTCTCGCCTTCCACAAAGCTCTTCAATCTGGCCAGCGTAGAGTCCCATTGCTTCGACGCCGTTTCGAGATACGCGGCAGCCTCTTCAATCACTTCACTATCGACGCTAAACAGACTCTCGCGCCCCGCGCGCACACCATGCACGATGCGCACCCGCTCCAGTACTCGCAAGTGTTTGGTCACTGCCTGGCGCGTCAGCCTCGTTCCGGCGGTGAGCTCTGCGATGGAGTGGCGCTTCCCCTTGCCGAGCTTCGCCAGCAGTCTCAGGCGCGTCTCGTCTCCCAGTGCCGCGAACACCTCCGCCTTCGCCGCCAGCCCGCTACGACGCTTCGCGCACATAGGCCACGATCTGGTCCAACTGCTGCTCCCAGCCGCGACTGTTCATGCGGAACGCGTCTGCGTATCGTTCCCTCGGCAGCTTCGAGAATCCGGATTCGGTCACCACCAGCAGCGTGCCCTGCTCCGCCGGCTCCAGCCGAAACTCGACCAGCGTCGGCGTCTCCTGCGAATAGTTCGCCTTCGGATCCACCGCATACGGGTGCCACGTATACGAGAAGTAGGAGGTGGGCTCCATCTTCTGCACCACGATATCCATCCTCAGATGCTCATACCCCGGAAAGGTAATATGCCCGCCCACCCCCGATCCAGGCACGAACGGCCCGTCCAGCTTTACCCGAAACCATTCTCCAAATGCACTGGAGTCCGTCAGCGCCCGCCACACCCTCGCCACCGGCGCTGCTATCTCAATTCGCTTTTCCAGTCGATCTTCCATTCAGCAACCTCCAGGTTGCACTTTCTAAGTACTATACGGCGGGTTTCTTCTAAGCGCAACTAGAAGGTTGCATAATGAACAGCGCCGCGGCACTGCAATGACCTCTCCATCGCCACCGGGGAGTTGAACGTGGCAAGGTACGGAAGGTCCCGGCGTATATCCGTTACAGTACTAGCGACGAATCTCCGCTTTGACGATGCTCACCCGCTCCGCCAGGCTTCCCGGCTCGACGAACACCAGCTCGAAGCCGAACTCCCGATACACCGCCTCGTGAATCGCTTCAAAGCGCAGCGTGTCTTCGAGGCTGATGCGCCGGGCTTCTGTCGGCGTGACGAAACCCAGGTTACGAATGAAAAGAACCTGCTGCTGGAATATTCCCTCTCGCCCGATCCGCTCCAGTTCCTTCACCAGGGAGGGCGTATACGCGAAGCCCAGGTACACGGCCAACGCCGCGGTACACATCGCGCAACGATCGTGAACCTGTACCTCATCGGCTTGGCACGCGGCTCGAATCTGTCGATCCCGTTGCAGCTCAGCGATCGCATCGAGAAACGAGGGTTGCTCCCACGGACGCGCGATTCCCTGCGCCTGCATCGCCGCGATGACATCCGTCGCTGCCTCTTCGACCACGCTAAACCCGTCGAGTTCCAACTGGCGCACAATCGCCGTCTTCCCCGCACCCGGCGCTCCCGTGAGAACGAACCTTCTCATGCCGTTTGAGTGTAGCGAAACATTTAGCTCTTAGAACGGGACGTGGTTGAGAGGACCAGAATCCTTTCACGTTTTAAATCGGAACATGCTTTACAAGCCCTGCGGTGAGAGTGGCTCTGGTTGCGGCTTTTCGGCGGGCCCTGCCGGTCTTCAACTTCATACTAGTCGTCGTCGAAGCCGTGGGAACGTGCGAAATCCGGAAGGGATTTCCAAGGGGGATGGCAAGGATGGAAAGCCGGCATCTTGGCTTTCCATCCTTTCCATACCCCGTCATTTCCATGGCTTGTTTTTGGTGCCCAGAGTGGAGGATTAGCGAACTTGCTCCCAAGGTAAATTATCCTTTTTGCATGGCGACTTCTGATCCTTTCAACTTGCCGGAATTCATGCTCTCGTACTTCAATCGCGTGGACTTCGGTGGAGACCTGTTCGGTCAATGGCCAGTCGGAATTCGGTTTGACGTCGGTTTGGAACATGTCTCGCGCGCGGTGAAAGTATATGAGTTCATCTTCGGCAAAGCTGAGGAACTGATCCTCGTTTCCCAGGATTGGCCATCGGATTACCCGTTAACTGTGCGTCATACGCCGTTGTTCGAAACACTTGGTGTTTTCTCCAGGTCTCCTAACCATTTTCAAACAGTTGAGGTGTCACCTTTCGATGAATCGCCCTATCGTCTGACCTGGGCTAAGCTGGCCCCTCTTGCCATCGATCCGGTACCGATGTTTCAAGCTATCGCAAATCGGGAGCGCGGTGGTGTTCCATCGATCGGCAGCGGGGTATACGTCGTTCATCCTCAATCGAAGATCATCCTGCATATGTACGACGACCGGGGGATCGACGTTATCGCAAGCGATAAATCCACCATCCGACCACTGTATGAGAGTTTTGCCGAATGGGTCTTGGAAAATCAGCAGCACAGAGTGGCGTTTCGCTTCGGAGACCGATCGAAAGAACCGTCTCTCTAATGTCGCGGACGCCACATTCAAGGTGCGTTGCGCGTTCGCAATGTTTCATGTCCGAAGCGTCGGCCGAAACCGCATCTTCGAACTGTTGAACTCACCCAGTTCGGTGTTGCAGAAGAAGACGCGGTACACGTCCTCATCCATCGGTTCGAGTTGCGGAACACCTCGCTGACGAAAACCCGGCCCTTATCCAACTGTTGTCTCCGCCGTTCTTCACCCCCACATCTGGAACGATCTGGGGTACTGGAAGCTCGTCACCTACTGGGCAGCATCCGAGCACTTAGCGCGTAGATGCTTCCCGGCGTTTCGTCGGCAAGCGCTTCTTGTGGGCGCTCAAAATCGAAGACTTACCGCAGCGAGATCAATGCCGAGACCGCCCTGGCACCGCATCAGGTACCGACTGTGTGCATTCGCCGATCGTGAAGGGATGCAACGATACCCATCGCCTGTCCGCCATTCCCACTCACTCTCCGCAAATCTCACACGGCTACGGCCTTACTCTTCGGCGCAAATTTCTTTTTGTAATAGCCGGTCGTCGCCACGATGCACGGCACGCCGATCGCCGTCGGCAATACCCATAGCCACCATCCGTTGTGCACCATCCGCCCAAGCGTCACTACGCTGAAGGCCGTCCACGCCGCAATGTAACTCCCGATCATGCCCTGCAGATGTGCGTACCACCAGAACATCCGGTTCGCGGGCGGAGTCATAAACCCGCGCGCTTGCGTTCCTGAGATCCACATCCCCAGCACACCGAACACCATCGCCGGTATCCCCAGATGACTGACCAGCGCCGGCCACACCGCCCCCAGCACGAACAGCGCGAGACTGGCAGCGAACGTGAACCCCGCCGCCGCCCAGTCCAGTGCCTCCACCCGCTCGCCCTGCGCGCGCTTCTTCTGCCCCAACACGCGGTAGCCCAAAAACGCCGAGTAAAAGCTGAAGATCGCGACCAGCGCGAGAAACAGGACCGGTCGCCACACCGCCAGCACCAGCGCTGAAACGGCCACCACCGCCATCGCCCAGAAGTACACTCTTCCCCAGCGGCGATGCGCCTTACCACCCTTCGCTGTCACCAGCGCCAGCGGAGCCATCACGAAGGCCACGCACCCTGCGGCAATATGTAACTTAAGCAGCGACGAAATCCAAACCGGATCCTGCATCTCTCCCCCTCCTCAGTTGCCCGCTCTTCTGCTCTGCTCTCGGCCCGTGCGACTTCCCTGCTTTCTGCTCCCGCTGGTTGGCTGCCTGCTCTTTGTGATTGGCTCCAGGCTGTCGGCCACCTCTTCTTTGTCCTCGATCTTGGGCGAGCGGCGCTTGCTTCCCTGCTGCTCCAGCTCGCGCAACGTCTCCTCGCACCACGCAACTACCGCCCCGCTCACGTGCTCGCCATATCGCAGCGTCATGAGCCAGAACGGCTGGTCGGGATGCTCTACCGTCTCCGCCACGATGCGCCGCCGAATGCCGGCAAAGGTGTCCAGCAACCCAACATGCCTCTGGCGATGTTCTTCGATGTGTTCGCGTGTCATCTCTAACGGCGCCAGTCCGCCAAAGAACACCTTCAGCAGTAACTCGTTCCTCGGTACCTCGGGCTGTGGCGACTCTCGCAGCCATGTGCGCAATCGTTCACGGCCCGCTTCGGTCAACGCATACACATGGCGATCCGGCTTGCCCGTCTTCTGCTCAGTGGTTCGCTCTACCCATCCGTTGGCGGCAAGCTTCTTCAGCGTGGGATAAATCTGCCCGTATCCCTCGTTCCAGAAATGCCCCACCGACCATCCGATCAATTGCCGCAGATCGTAGCCCGACATAGGGCCAAGATTCAGCAGTCCGAGTAGAGCGAATTGGCTTTGACTGATCCGTGCCGCCACGCGAAGATAGTATATCTATTAGATATATACGCCAAGTACTTTGTGCGGCCTAACCGGCAAAACGGATTTCGGTGTCTGAATCCGCAGCTATCTAACCCCCGTAACGGTGTACGCCGGTGAGAATCGCGTCTTTTCGCGTCGAAAAACCGGTCTTTTTCTGCGTCGATAGACGCCCTCTAGCCTGCCAAAACTCGCCACTAAACGACGCAATTGCGGGACCTTTTAGAGGTGCGGAAGCCGATCTCTCAGCCTCCGCCTCCCCGTCTTACTTCGAGCATTCTTGCTGAAACGCCCCCAGAATCTGAGGCCAGCCGCCCGTCGAAGCCACGCTCTCTCTCATGCGCTCGGCACCCGCGCCGTGCCGCTCAAAGCCGCTGTGCTCCAGGGTCACGCGCGTAGTCTGCGCATCCACGCGAATGAAGCGAATCTCTACCTGGCTCGCATGTTCCGGATCCGGATCGTACTCCCAGTCCGGCGTCAGATGCCACGCCAGCAACACGCAGGACGGAGGCTCCCACGCAAGCACTTCGCCCCATTCACACTCGCCCGCGCTCTGGTCGCGCTCAAACCAGCGCCCACCCGCACGCGGCTCCATCACGATGTCTGCGAATGGCTCCTTCGCGATATGGTGCGTCGCCGGCCACCACTTGGACATACTCTCTGTGAACAGATCAAATGCACGTGCCGCTGCTAAGTTCACCGTGACTTCACATTGAACTGCCACCGCCGCTGTTACACTCGGGTTCATAGCTTCTTCTCCTTTTTGGTTTCAACTGCATACCTGAACGACTCCAGCGCCTTGCTCCAGAATCGATCGAAATGGTCGCGCACGCGCGCGACCGCCTCACGCCCCATCTTCATGGCCCTTCCTGCGCTCTCATCTGCAAACCCCGCATTCGGTCCGCGGGTCCGTCCTGCTCCAACGACGCTGCGCCACGCACGACCACGCCAGGTGAGGTCCGAAGCAATGTCGGACCTACAATCAAGTTGGCACTGTAAGTCGTCACTTACGTAAGCTAACGCTTACGGACACTGTCGTCAAGTACTTCCTGCAAGAATTTCGCAAGGGGCTCATGACCTGCTCTCAACGAGCGCCATAGGCTCGCTCAGGTAAACTGAAGGTGCATGATTCCTACTCTTGAATGGACCCGCGAGGGAGTTCGCTTCCTCGATCAGACTCGCCTTCCGCTCGAAGAAACCTACGTACTGGCCACCACCTATCAACAGGTCGCCGACGTGATTACCACGATGGTTGTGCGCGGAGCACCCGCCATCGGCGTGAGTGCCGCCATGGGCCTCGCTCTCGGTGTCAAGACCAGCACAGCCAAGACGGTCAGCGAACTCGCCACCGAATTTGCAACCATGTCCCGCGTGCTGGCCGCGACCCGCCCTACTGCGGTTAATCTGTTCTGGGCGATCGAGCGTATGGGCGAACGGTTCGCCGTTCTCACCTCGCAGCCCGACATCACCATCGAAGGCATTCGCGCAGCCCTCATCGAAGAGGCGTTGCTCATGTATGACGAAGACATTGCTGCCTGCCGCACCATGGGTGCTCACGGAGCAGCGCTGCTGCCCGCGTCAGGCTCGGTGCTCACGCACTGCAACGCCGGCGCTCTCGCTACCTGCGGATATGGCACCGCCCTCGGCGTCATTCGCGCGGCGGTCGAACACGGTCAGAAACTGCATGTGTATGCGGATGAAACGCGGCCCTTTCTGCAGGGAGCCCGGCTCACCGCCTGGGAACTGATGCACGACCACATTCCCACGACCGTGCTCTGCGACAACATGGCGGCGAGCCTGATGCGCCAGGGCAAGATTCAGGCAGTCATTGTGGGTGCGGACCGAATCGCCGCCAACGGAGATGTAGCCAACAAGATCGGTACCTACGGGGTCGCTGTACTGGCGCGGGAACACGGAATTCCCTTTTATGTCGCCGCACCGTGGTCGACCATCGACATGGCCACTCCCACCGGCGATGCAATTCCGATCGAGCAACGCGCCGCTCTGGAAGTGACGCATCACGCAGGAAAGCAGCTGACGCCAAATGGAGTTGGCATCGAAAACCCCGCCTTCGACGTGACGCCCGCAAAATATGTAACCGCGATTATCACAGAACGCGGCGTGCTGCAGGCGCCCTACCCCGAAGCGCTGAAGCAGTTTGATCTACTAGCCGTTTCCGCCTGATCGCCGCTTTCAAGAGCAGCACCAGTTGGATCGTAATTCAGCGCAGCTCCGCGGCTACTTTGTTGCTCAGCCGCGGAACCTAAGCCGGGAACTTACGGCTAGCTCAACATCACCTTCAGCTCCGGACTCACCATCAACTCGGGTTCGGTCGCTCGCTGGACATCTTCCAGCGTGAGCCCAGGCGCGATCTCGTCCAGGATTAGGCCCGAGGGTGTCACCCGAATCCAGGCCATCTCCGTCGCGATCGTGTCCACAACCTTGAGACCTGTCAACGGCAGACTGCATTGCCGCAGTATCTTCGGCCTCCCGTCCCGCGTCGTGTGCTCCATGGCCACGATCACGCGGCGCGCGCTGGCGACCAGGTCCATGGCGCCTCCCATGCCCTTCACAACCTTGCCGGGAATCATCCAGTTCGCCAGATTCCCCTGCGCATCCACTTCCATGGCACCCAAAATACTTAGATCGATGTGGCCGCCCCGGATCATGGCGAACGAATCGGCGCTTGAAAAAAAGGAGCTGCCGGGAAGCTCGGACACGGTCTCTTTGCCGGCATTGATCAGGTCGGGATCTTCTTCGCCTGACAAGGGATACGGCCCGACTCCCAACATCCCGTTCTCCGATTGCAGCACCACTTCCATGCCCGGCGGAACGTGGTTGGCCACCAGTGTTGGCATGCCGATGCCAAGGTTCACGTAGAACCCATCCCGGAGTTCGCGTGCGACCCGTTTCACAATACGCTCACGTTTTTCGATCTCACGCTGCTTGTCCGCCGATTTGCTGTTCGGGTTCGGTACAGTAGTACTCATAGTAGTGATTCTTTCCCATTCGATGCAGTATGCCGTCTTCAATTACCGCGCCAAGTCCCTGGTGCGCGGCAGTGTGCTCGTTCTAGGCAGCTTGTTACTGGCCTTTGTCTGGTCCGGCTTTCCGCAGGACCGCCCTACGCTCAAGCTCATCTTGCCGGCTTGCCTCGCGCTCTACGGTACATGGGAAACGCTGCGCTGTCTCCGCATGCGGTGGAGCTTCTACCATGGCGGCGTCATGCTGTTGCTCTACATGGATATTATGGCGCTGGCCATGATCTTCTTTCTGCTGCTGTATCCCTATGGTGGATGGCTGCTGTAGTTTCGCCAGAACTCACTTTCAGCCTGACGCTCGATTCCGCGTGATGTGTCGCCTAGCGGTTTTTGCTTTACTCTGAATCCATGGCGCGTATGCGACCCGGTTCCTTCGTGACCTTGGGATTGGCTCTCTTGCTGGCTCTGGGTTCCGCTTACCTGATCCTCACCAGCGCGGAGTTGCCTTGCGAACGTCGACCTCCGCTGACGATCCTGGCCACACTGTCCGCGTTTTTGATCGCGCTAAGCTTTCGCCAACTGGCAAGTTCGGTCAGTTCGACCCAGACACGAATCCTCCTTGTCTGCCTTCTGCTCGCCGGCGGTGCGATGTTCTTTGACGTGCGCTTCGTGATGAAATACCGCACGATCTGTAGTGGTCTGCAGGAGCAACTGCGGCAGTTAAATCAGCCGGTGCGTTAAATAGCGGCGCAACTTCAGGGCCAGGAGTCATCCCAGGTTCCCATGGCGTAGTCCCACCTCCACCCGCAGTCTGAACGATGTTTGCAGCGAATGTGCAGCTCTTGCAGTAGCATGGCGGTGCGGTTTTCTTTACCCCAGTTCTGAGGAGGAAACGAATGCTGAAGGGATTTCGCGATTTCATTCTGCGCGGCAATGTTGTGGATTTGGCGGTTGCCGTCATCATCGGAGTTGCTTTTGGAGCGGTCGTCACTTCGCTTGTCACGGACGTGATCAACCCGCTCATCTCCGCGATTGTGCATAAGCCGGACTTCTCCTACCTGGTGCTCGATGTGAATGGCGGGAAGGTGAAGTACGGCAACTTTCTGAACTCTCTTATTAACTTCCTGATTGTCTCGGCGGCTGTCTACTTCATCGCCGTCCTGCCGATCAACGCGCTGATGAAGCGTCTACACCCGGCCAAGCCTGCCGCTCCCACCACCCGCCCCTGCCCTGAATGCCTGAGCGATATTCCGCTGGGCGCGAAGCGCTGCTCGCACTGCGGTCAGCCGGTGGGTCTCACAGCCTGAGGTGAGAACTCGTACTTCTATACAGCTTTGAGTTCCGTCGTCGGAACACTGTTGCCATTGCAATCATAGCTGCAGTGTGTTCGTTCGAGTCTCGTGCATTTGGCTTTGCTAAAATCAGCCCAATAGAGGAACAGATGCTCAACACCACCTTCATCCGGCAAGTCGGCGTTGTCCGATGGTGCACACGTTATCCTTGGCTGCTGATGCGGCGCCGAGTGTTCAAGCTGGATAGCCGGCTCCGGTTGCCCACCGGCAGCACCGTCTTCCTCCCCATCCAGAGCGCAAGCGCGACGGAAGTATATGTCACCAAAGCAGACATCGACTGGGGATCTGAATCTCTGTTCGTGAAGTTTGCAGACACAGAGCACGATTTTTTGGATATCGGCGCACACATCGGCTACTACTCTGTCTATTTGTCACCACGCGTGCGACGAGTCTATGCGTTCGAGCCGGATCCCAGGAATCACGCCGGGCTGGAAATCAACGCAGCGGCAGCCCGCAACGTGGAAGTTGTCAAGATGGCAGTTTCCTCCAGCAGTGGTGTAGCTTCGTTCTCGATCGGTGGCGGATCTGCGGTAAGCCGAATCGTCGAGAACTCGCCGGCTCCGGGAGTGATCCAGGTGGACGTCACAACAGTCGATGCGTTCGTTGCCTCCAAAGAGGGGTGTGCCGTGACCCTGGTGAAGATTGACGCGGAAGGCCACGACATGGAGGTGTTGCGAGGCATGCCGCAACTCGTCCGAGATCGGTCCCCGCTTATCCTGGCCGAATGTGATCTTGGCGTCGAACTGCGAGAATTGTGCCAGGAATGGAACTATCGGATCTTCGGCTTCGTGCGCGACCGTCAATCTCTGCGGACCTCCTTCAAAGAACTTACCAGTAGCGGCGACGGAGAATGGTTCAAAATGCTCTTTCTAGTACCTCCGCGCCTTACTGCTGACTTTTCGCAGCAAGTCCGCCAAAGTTCTTCAAAGGGCAACAACGGCGCGACACAGCTGCCCTGACTAAACCGAAGTGAACGCGAAGCTGCCGGGGATTACGACCGATTCCCGCGTTTATCTTTCTGAAGTGCTTTGAGAGGAAACTTGCAACCTTCAAATCCGGCTCCAGCGTCCGCGAAGAGCTTTCGCCTGGCACCCACGTTGTATCTATCCTTTGCATTGGCAGTTCTTTTTCCGGCCAGCCAAGTATTCGCACAGAACACCCCACCCCAGTCCGTCTTCGGTTACACAGATTTTGCGCAGCAGGCAAAACTCGATCGCACCTTTCTGGCCGTGCCTGACGCCAAAGTCGCCGGCGCGGATCTGAAGACGCTCACAGCGGCACCGCACATCGCGGGCTCCAAAGAAGACTATGCGACCGCAGAATTCGTCGCCGGCAAATTTCGCGAGGCGGGATTCGAGACCAGCATTGTTCCCTATCGCGCGTGGCTGAACCTGCCGAAGGAGATCCGTCTCGAGGCCACCGATGCGGATGGAAAGATCCTGATGCGCGGCCCGACTCGCGAACACGTAGCCGTCGACCCCTTTCAGGATGATCCGCGTGTGGTCACGCCCTTCAATGGCAGTTCGCCATCCGGCGATGTCACCGCCGAAGTGGTCTACGCGAATTACGGCCGGCCTGAGGACTTCAAGAGGCTTGACGATTTGCACATCGACGTGCGCGGTAAAATCGTTCTGGTTCGGTATGGTTCAAATTTTCGCGGCGTCAAGGTTTACGTCGCGCAACAGCATGGTGCGGCCGGAGTCATCATCTACTCCGATCCCGCAGATGATGGCTACACGCGCGGCGACATCTATCCGCGTGGCCCTTATCGCCCGGAAACCGGCGTACAGCGCGGCTCGGTGCAATACATGTTCAAGTATCCCGGCGATGCGACCACGCCCGGCGTTGCCTCCACTCCTGACCTGCCCCAGGGTCAGCGAGTCCCCATCGCGCAAGTCACCAGCCTGCCGACGATCCCATCCACGCCCATTTCGTACCATGACGCCTCACCGATCCTCGACCACCTCGGCGGTCCCGATGCGCCACGCGATTGGCAAGGAGGATTGCCCTTCAACTATCACGTAGGGCCCGGTGGCGTGAAGGTTCACATGCTGCTGCGTCAGGACTACTCGATGCAGACCATCTGGGACGTAATCGGGCGTATTCCCGGCAGCGAATTCCCCGACGAGTGGGTCGTCGCGGGCAATCATCGGGACGCCTGGGTTTACGGAGCAGTCGATCCTAACAGTGGCACCGCCGCCATGCTGGAGTCCGTTCGCGGCATTGGCGCCCTGCTCAAGACCGGCTGGAAGCCGAAGCGCACCATCCTCTTTGGCAGTTGGGACGCCGAAGAGGAAGGCCTGATCGGCTCGACCGAGTGGGCCGAAGATCACGCCAAGGAACTACAGCACGCCGTCGCTTATCTGAACACCGACGTCGCCGTCTCAGGCCCAGACTTCAGCGCATCCGCAGTGCCGTCTCTCAAGCAATTTCTACGCGAAGTCGCGCGCGAGGTTCCGAGCCCTAAGGGCGGCACGGTCTACGACCAATGGAAGGCCGAGCAGGCCACCGGAGAGAACGCTCGCCATCCGAATAACGGCTTCAACCAGTCGCGCCCCAATTACCGCCAGGAAGATGTGGAAGTGGGCGACCTCGGCAGCGGTTCTGACTACACGCCCTTCATTCAGCACCTCGGCGTGCCCTCGACGGACATCTCCTCGGGTGGCCCTTACGGTGTCTATCACTCGGTTTTTGATAACTACAGCTGGTTCATAAAAAATGCAGATCCTACGTTCGTCTACGAGCAACAACAGGCGCGCGTGATGGGGCTCGAAGTGCTTCACATGGCGGACTGCGATGTACTGCCATACGATTACGTGACCTACGGCAAAGAGATCCAATCCTACCTTGAACAGGCGAAGAAGAAGGCCTCCGGGATGGCGGGTCTTGACTTCTCTGCCGCTCTGAAAGCCGCGCAGGAATTTACCGCCGCGGCCGGCCGGGTCCACACCAAGCAGTCCTCTCCTGGGGCAGACACAAAAGCGTTGAATGCAGCGCTGCGCCAGACCGAGGAAAGCCTTCTGCTGCCGGAGGGATTGCCGAATCGTCCCTGGTTCAAACACGCCATCTACGCTCCCGGCGAGTACACGGGCTACGCCGCGGTGGTCGTGCCCGGAGTCAACGAAGCCATCGACGCCAAGGATGATGCACGCGCCAAGGGGCAGTTGACTGCGCTCACCGCCGCTATCGAGCGAGCGACCGCGGTGATGCAATCCGTTCCGTAACCGGGCGTCCCATTTCGGCACCAATAGCCAGAAATGCCACCATTGGGGCATGGATCCCGGCGCGTAAGTGCTATGGGCAGAAATGCGCATCGGTTGCATTCTGGTTGTGTCAGGAGGCAAACAGCCTCCACACTGGAGACCCAAACCATGCAAGACTTGCTGATTGCCTTGTTCTTTGTTGCGATGATTGTCTCGCCCTGTGTTGTAGCCGCGCGCGCTGGTAAGAACGCCGCGTAACTTCACCCGACGAGAGTCGTACCATACTTCGTTTCTGCTTTATGGCCCGCAGAAATACACAAAGGCCGCCCACAACCATGGGCGGCCTTTTTGCTGCTCTTCAGTCGGTCCTGCGCTGCGATTCCCAGCCTGCGGCTAGTTCTTCGCGCTTACCTGCTGCGCCTGCAACGTGACCAACTGCGTCAGATCCTGCTTCTCCAGCCCGTGGACTTCCTTGTTGAACTTGTCCACTTTGCTGGACCAGTTCATCGAGCAGAACTTGGGCCCGCACATCGAGCAGAAAGCCGCTTCCTTGTAGTAGTCGTCGGGCAAGGTCTCGTCGTGCATGGCGCGAGCCGTCTCCGGATCGAGTGACAGCTCAAACTGCTTGTCCCAGTCGAAGGTATAGCGCGCGTAGCTGATGGCATCGTCCCGGTCGCGAGCACCCGGACGATGACGTGCGAGGTCGGCTGCGTGGGCGGCAATCTTGTAAGCGATCATGCCGTCCTTCACATCCTTCTCGTTGGGCAGACCAAGATGCTCTTTAGGAGTGACGTAGCAAAGCATGGACGCGCCATGCCAGCCGATCATCGCCGCTCCAATGGCGCTGGTGATGTGATCGTAACCCGGAGCGATGTCGGTGACTAGCGGCCCGAGCGTGTAGAAAGGAGCGCCGTCGCAGAGTTCCACTTCCTTGGTCACCTGCATCTCGATCTGGTCGAGAGGCACGTGCCCCGGCCCCTCGATCATAACCTGTACATCGTCCTTCCAGGCCATGCGCGTGAGCTCGCCAAGCGTCTTCAGTTCCGCGAACTGCGCCTCGTCGCTGGCATCCGCAATGCAGCCAGGACGCAGCCCATCTCCCAGCGAGAAGCTGACGTCGTACTTGGCCATGACCTTCACGATGCGGTCAAAGTGCTCGTAGAGGAAGTTCTGCTTGTGATGGTGCGTCATCCAGTGTGCGAGGATCGATCCGCCGCGGCTCACAATGCCGGTGATCCGTTTTGCAACCATCGGAACGTACTGGATCAACAGCCCGGCGTGCACGGTGAAGTAATCCACGCCCTGCTGCGCCTGCTCTTCGATCACATCCAGATACACGTCGATATTGAGGTCTTCAAGCTTTTTTACTCGGTTCAGCGCCTCGTAGATCGGCACCGTTCCAATCGGCACTGGAGAATGGCGCAAGATGGAGTCGCGAATCTCGGGAATGTCGCCGCCCGTGGAAAGATCCATGACCGTATCGGCACCAAACTGTACCGCCGCGTGCAGCTTCTTGAGCTCATCCTGAATGTTCGAGGTGATTGCCGAATTGCCGATGTTAGCGTTGACTTTGCAGCGCGTCGCCACACCGATCCCCATCGGCTCCACCTCAGGATGATTGATGTTGGCGGGGATGATGAGTCGGCCCGCAGCCACTTCCTGGCGAATCAGCTCCGGCTGCAGCTGTTCCCGATTGGCCACATACAGCATCTCCTCCGTCGTCTTTCCCAGGCGCGCAAAGTGCATTTGCGACATGTTGCTGTCACCGGACCGGGCTGCCTCTTCTTTTCGCTTGACGATCCACTCGGACCGAGGCGCGAGAATCTCTCGTGTCGTGCTGCCGTTCCCTGGAATGCCGTTGCTGCTGCTGCTCATTGTCACCTCGAATGTCTGGAAGGAGTTAGTTGCTGGGGTCGTGTCGTTGTGACGGATTCTGTTGATTATAGCCTCAGATTTCAGAGGGTTGAAGCGGGGCAGCCGCGTTTCAGAGAGCAACCGGCGCTGGACAAGACTCTGTGCCGTATCGATCGAAACTAACCACTTTTCTCATTGTGATCCAAATCACCGGCTCCTGCGGCGGCTTTCTTCTACACTGGTGCAGTGAGAGGGATTTTTCGTTCAGCAAAGGAAACGCTTGACGGGCCGGTTCCCCTCTCCCTACTCTGAAGGCAACCTCTATGAAAAGCAGCAAGCAAGGTTTACGGGTCGGTGTAGCGGTAGCGATCATTCTAGGTACCATCAGCTATCTCGCCGTCAGCGGTGTGCAGGCCAACAAGAGCTACTACGTCACCATCCAGGAATTGCAGGGGATGGGAAGCAAGGCCTACACGCGCCATCTGCGCGTCGCCGGCAACGTGGCTCCGGGGTCGATCCAGCACGTCGGCACCAGCGCGCACTTCGTGCTGGTAGAGAACGACCGCCGAATCTCCGTAGACTATAAAGGAACCGAGCCGCCACCCGACACCTTCAAGGATAACGCGCAGGCACTTGCCATCGGCACCTATGGCCGGGATGGCGTCTTCCATGCCACGCAACTGCAGGCCAAGTGCGCATCCAAATACGCTCCTGCGCAGCCGGGAGCGACGCCGGGATCTGCTCCCGCCGCCACCAAAGCGACCGGAACTGCTTCGATGGTCGCGCCTGCAGACGGAATGCAGAACTAAACGGGGCCTCCGGTCTCGTTCGCCAGAACAGCATTCGCTCCGGCGGCCGGTCACGAGCAAGCCAGACAGCTTCGTTTCTTTGCATCGCGCATTGCCCCGGGACCCGTATGCCTCCAATCGCTCAGCTAACTGGTGTCTCGAAGCTCTTCGGAACGTTTGCCGCGTTGCGGCAGGTGACCGTCAGCTTTGAGGTCGGCCGCTGCTACGTGTTGCTGGGCGAGAACGGCGCCGGAAAATCGACCTTGCTCCGTGTCCTTGCCGGCCTTCTTCGACCCAGCTTCGGAACGGTCCGGGTATTCGATGAAGAGAAGCCAGAAGACCATCGCGACCGCATCGGCTACATGAGCCATGCGCCGATGATGTATGACGAGCTTTCAGGGGTGGAGAACCTGCGCTACTTCGCCAGTCTGTATCGCGAGCGTCCCTGCCTCACGCCGGAGGAGGCGCTGCAGGCCGTAGGCTTGGACCCCAAGCTGGAGCGAACCTTCGGGCAGTATTCGCAAGGCATGCGGCAGCGGGCATCGCTGGCCCGCGTTCTGGTCGCGCAACCCGAACTGCTGCTGCTCGATGAACCTTTCTCAAATATGGACGTGACCAGCGCCCACCAGATGCTGACGTTGCTGGCAAAGTTCCGCTCCGAACAACGCACCATTCTGCTGACCACCCACCAACGCGAACTGGCCGCTCCCCTGGCGGACTACTTCCTGACCCTGCAGGCCGGACGCCTGGTGGCGCTTGACCCTGGACCTTCACTGGTGAACACCGAGGTCGGGCAGGCATGACGGCAACCAAGACCAACGCGGCCCGTTTTCTCGACTCTCTGCAGATTCCCTACCAACTGCGCGATTACACCGTTGATCCTGAGGATCTCTCCGCAACCAGCGTAGCCGCCAAGATCGGCATGCCAGCGGAAGAGGTTTTCAAAACGCTGCTCTGCGTCACTGCGGATCGCGAACACCTGTTCGCCGTCATTCCCGGCGATGCGGAACTTGATTTTAAAAAGCTGGCCAAAGCTGCCGGCGGTCGCAAGGTCGAATTGGTATCACTGAAGGAGGTTCAGCCGCTCACCGGCTACATTCGTGGCGGAGTCACTGTCTTCGGCGCGAAGAAACCGTTCCCGGCATTTGTTGACGAAACGATTGAGCTCTTCGACTCCATCTCCGTTTCGGCCGGCTTGCGTGGAACTCAGTTGATTCTCGCGCCCGCCGACTACCTCCGAGCCGCAGAAGCTACGATTGCCGATCTGACCAGGGAGACCGAATGACTTCCTATCTCATCACCCACCTGGTCAAGGATCTGCGCATCGAGTGGCGGTCGAAAGACGCGGTCAACTCGATGTTGTTCTTCGCGCTGCTCGTGGTCGTGTTGTTCAGCCTGGCCTTCGATCCCACCCAGGCGGAGTCGAGGCGAATCGCCGGCGGCATTATCTGCGTCGCCACCATGTTTGCGTCGGTGACGGCTCTGAATCAGGCGTGGGCTCGGGAACTTCGGCACCAGGTCATTGACGCGCAACGCATGGCGCCCGCTCCTTCATGGTCGCTGCTGATGGCTAAGGTTGTCGCCAACTTCCTCTTCGTCACCATTATTCAGGTCCTGCTGGCGCCGTTTTTCATCATGTTCTATAACCTGCGCTCCATCGGTCCAGCGTGGCAACTGGCGCTGGTGCTGCCGCTGGGGACGTGGGCGCTGGTGGTCAACGGAACGTTCTTCGCTGCGCTCTCCATCCGCACGCGTAATCGGGAATTGCTCTTACCGTTGATTCTCTTCCCCATCTTCATCCCTGCGCTGCTTGCCATGGTGACCGCGACGAGCGGCATACTGACCGGAGAATCGGACCCCAGCTGGTGGCTGCAGATGCTGGCCGGATACGACATCATCTTCACCACCGTCAGCATGCTGTTGTTCGACACGATTTTCAATGCCGAATAGACGCGACCTGCGGCTCGTTGAGAGCCCCAACATCGGCTATGCAGAACTCTTCCAGCGCCGATCCTTGCGCTGCTACACTACTGTCACTTTAAGAGGAAAACCGCATGAAGGCGTTTCGCTGGTTGTGGCTCATCGTTACGGTCGGCTTGCTGGGATACGGATTCCACGTGGCCATGGACGTCGTGCCAACCGAAGCCACCATGGGCAATGTGCAGCGGATCTTCTACTACCACCTGCCCGCTGCCTGGCTGGCGTTCCTCTTTTTCCTGGTGAACTTCATCGCCTCGATCGTGTACCTGGCGGCACGCAAGAGCAATCTGAGACGCGCTCTGGGTGCGGATGCGCTGGCTTTAGCCACAGCCGAAATGGGCGTGATCTTCTGCACCGTCGTCCTGGTCTCAGGACCGCTCTGGGCGCGCCCGGTCTGGGGAATCTGGTGGACGTGGGATGAGCGGCTGACCTCCACCCTGGTCCTCTGGCTGATCTACGTCAGTTATCTGCTACTGCGCAACTTCGCAGGCGGCCCACAGATGCAGACCATCGCCGCGGTGCTCGCAATCTTTGGCTACATCGATGTGCCTATCGTTTACATGTCCACTCGCTGGTGGCGTACCCAACATCCTGCCCCGGTCATTATGGGTGGTCCCAACTCCGGCCTCGATCCCAGTATGTGGCCGGCGGTGTGGTGGAACCTGGCTGGCTGGCTTATGTGGGGCTTGCTCATCACCGGTTTCCGCTATGGAGTCGAAAAGCGGCGCCAGGCGATCGACGAACGAGCCGCGCAGGAAGCGCTGCACTCCACCTTAGAAGTGACTCGATAGAAGGAGATCCCCATGCTGCCGCTTTCTCTGCTTGCTGTTGGCTTTCCGTGGAACCATCAGATGGACTCCGTCATGGCACACCAGCATCTGATTGCTGCGTATGCCTTCACCTGGGGATTGCAGCTTGCATACCTGGGCTATGTGGTCGCGAAATGGCGCTCGCTGCGAAAACCCAGTTCGAGATAGGCAAACTTCGGCAGACTTGATAGCCATGTTTTCGTTAGATTAGCCAGATCCGCCTATTGCTTCTCGTCACACTATCGGGACCGTTTATCACCAAAAACTGCAACTTCAGCCCGCCTATCGCACCTATGTAAATCCGTATTCCGCCCTGGAAACTGATCCACATTCCGGGAACTCCCCACCGATCGCCACTCCGCCTCTCGAATGCCTCACGAGGCAAATCCCTCCTGATCATCGGAATACCTCGGGAATGCGGCTTTCTTCCCTGACTTTTAACAGGTTAAGAGGGATGCCCGTGTTAACCGCTGCACCAAACTAAACTTCACTCAGATCTGTCACTATGGCAGACGAATTGCTTACCTCCCGCTTGATTCCAATTATGAAATCGCGTCACAACTCCTTACGCACGAGTGGGCGCGAAAGAAATAGTACGAGAAATCAGGAGGGTAGATGTCCAAATTTCTGCGGAAGTGTAATGTAGGCGGCCCACATAAGTCCGGACGCAAAGCGGTCGGAGCACTCGCGGTTAGTTTCGCTTTGGGTTTTGGAGTTTTCACCACCATGTCCCTGTCGCCGAGCGCGTATGCGCAGACCACCAGCGGTGACGTAGTGGGAACCGTGACCGACGCCACCGGGGCGGCGATTGACAATGCGAGCGTGGTAGCCACCAACAAGGCGACCGGGGTCATCTATAACGCTACGACTAACGCGAGTGGCGAATTCCGGTTTTCCAACCTGCCTCCAGGTTCTTACGACATCAAAGGCTCGGCCGCCGGATTCCGCACCTTCGTTTTGCAGGGCTTTGAAGCCCGCCTGAATCAGACCCTCGCAGCCAAGCTGGTATTGCCCGTCGCCTCAGCCACAACGCAGGTGGAAGTTTCCGCAGAAGCGGGTGTCGCCCTCGACACCACCACCGTGCAGCTGCAGCAGACCTTTTCGAACAAGGAAGTAAGCGAGCTACCGACAGCTACCATTGGCTTGGGCGTGCTCAACGTATCGTTGTTGAGCCCCAACGTTGCCACCAGCGGCGGTATCGGCGCTGGCACTGGACCCTCGGTTGGCGGTCAGCGCCCGCGCGCCAACAACTTCACCATCGAAGGCATCGACAATAACAACAAATCGGTCACCGGCCCGCTCATCTATATCCCCAACGATTCCGTCGGCGAATTCACGCTGATCACGAACCAGTTCTCTCCGGAATTCGGCCACTCGGCTGGAGGCCAGTTCAATACCAACGTGTTGAGCGGCACCAACAGCTTCCACGGTCGCGCCTATGAGTACTTCAAGAATCGCAACATGAATGCGATCGATGCGCTAGTGGCGCGCGGCACCGACAATCCCACCAATCCCCGCTACGACTACAACCGTTACGGCGGCCAGATCGGCGGCCCTATCAAGCGCGACCGCCTCTTCTTCTTCGCGAACTATGAACGCCAGACGGTAGGCCAAAGCAACACCTATGCCATCTGCACGCCGACTGCCGACGGTTTGAGCACGCTTACCACCCTCGCGGGTCCTTACGGTTTCAACTCCACCAACCTCGGAGTGTACGAGAAGTACATGCTCGCTGCACCCAGCCAGGCGATCGGCGGTCCGGGTGGAAACGACGCTGTCTGCGGCAACGGAAATGGACCCCAGGTGCTGACGGTGTTCAGCGGCACCGGACTGAACACCTCCACCGGCATCTATGGCAGCGGCTTGTCGACCGACATTCCGTTGGGCAACTATCAGGTGAAGGCGCCGAACTTCAGCAACTTCAAGGCGCTCACCACCAGCGGCGACTGGACCATCACGCCCTCTGACAGCTTCCGCCTCCGCTACCTCTACAACAACTTGGGCAACATCGACACGGCCGCCAGTCTACCTGCCTTCTTCCAGCCGCTCCCCAACAGATTCCACCTGGTCGCACTAAGCGAGTACCACAACTTCTCGCCATCACTCACCAACGAAGTGCGCGTCGGTTTCAATCGCTACTTCAACGAGACCCCTTCCGGCTCATTCGCGTTTCCTGGTCTCGACATGTTCCCGAACCTGACGTTCAATGATCAGGGTGCCATCAACGTCGGCCCGGACGGCAATGCACCGCAATCCACCATCCAGAGCTTGTATCAGTTCACCGACAACATTAGCTGGGTCAAGGGCGATCACACGCTCAAGTTCGGCTTTGACGGGCGCAAGTTCATCTCGCCGCAAAGCTTCACTCAACGGGTTCGCGGCGATTACTACTGGAATGCCCTCACTGAGTATCTCCACGATCTAGGCGCAACCAACTTTGGCGAGCGCTCCACCGGCAACTTCTTCTACTACGGAGACCAGACTTCGTTCTACGGGTATGCGAACGACACCTGGCGGGTTCTACCAAATCTGAGCCTGAACTACGGCCTCCGCTACGAGTTCACCTCCGTTCCGGTGGGCGAGCGCTCACAGGTACTCAACTCAGCTGCCAGCGTTCCCGGGTTGATACAGTTTGGCAAGCCCAAGCCGCAGTACACCAACTTCGCTCCTCGCGTGGGCATCGACTGGGCTCCGGACCAGAAGACCTCGGTGCGCGCAGGCTTCGGTATGGCATACGACGTCTTGTATGACAACCTGGGCATCCTCTCGTTCCCGCCGCAGTACTCCTCCACCAACGATGTGGGAAATACCGGGCAGCCTCAGCCTGGCGATCCGAACTTCCTCGCCGGTGGCGGCCTTGCTCCCGGTAAAGGTACCCTGGCCACCTTTGCCACCGTCGCCGATCAGCGCGCGGCCACCTCGGCGTACGTTCCCGATCAGAAACTGCCCTATGCGGAAACCTGGTCCCTTGGCGTACAGCGGGTCTTTGCGTCGAATTACACTGCGGAAGTGCGCTATCTGGGTACCCGCGGTATTCACCTCTCCACCCAAATCCGCCTGAACCGCAGGCCCAAGGTCACCAGCAGCATGTTCATCCCGACCTTGACTTCAACTCCAACCAACACGTCTGCAGCCGCCTTCCCGACGACTCTAGGCGACATCACCGCGAAATCCAACTACATCTCGTCGTACCTGGACGCGGGCTTTACCTCTAGCGTCGTCTCGTTCGCACCCGCTTCGCAGTCAAACTACAACGGCCTTGCGGGAAGCTTGAATCGTCGCTTCCAGAATGGGCTCGATCTCAACTTCGCCTACACCTGGAGCAAAACGATGGACGATGCTACGGCCGATGTCTTCTCGACCGTGCTCACCCCTCGCCGCTCGCAGGATTGGCTGAACGTATCGAACGACTACAGCCGCTCGGCACTTGATCGGACACATCGGCTATCGCTCGCGGCCATCTATGCCCTGCCCCTCTACAAGAACAGCCATAACTGGTTCCTCAAAAACGGTGTGGGCAACTGGGAAGTGGCGCCGGTCTACACCTACCAGTCGCCCGAATATGCCACGGCTCAGTCCGGAGTCGATTCCAACCAGAATGGCGATGCCGCAGGCGATCGCACCGTCATCAACCCGCACGGCAACAAGTCCCTGGGTAGCGGCGTCACGGCAGTATACGACCCCGCGCGCTCCAACCTGTGCGCCGCTCCAGACGTGACCTGTGCCGCCAATACGGTTGCGTACGTGGCCAAGAACCCGAATGCGTACTACATCCAGGCGCAGGTAGGTGCGTTGGCGAACGCTTCCAGAAACACACTGCCTCTCCGCCCAACCAACAACCTCGATGCCACGGCTATCAAGCGCTTCAATGTCACCGAGCGCTATTCGGTCGAGTTCCAGGCCCAGGCATTCAACACCCTCAACCATCCGCAGTTTGTCTCCGGTTCTATCAACACGGTTGACTCACTCGGAGATACCGCGGGCGCCACTACCAGCTTCCTGCGTCCAAACAACGGTCTCTTCGCCCAGCCCAGCAAGGTGTTCTCGAGCAATTCGCGCGTCTTGCAGCTGGCAGCCAAGTTCGTGTTCTAGCACCGGCAGCAGCAACTCTGGCCGACGCACCACCCGGCCAGCTTTCACACGAAACCCCACCTTAGGGTGGGGTTTTGTCTTGTCTGAAGTCTCTTGGTCTTCAACTCGCCAGCAGGAACGTCCATCGCTAAGCAGCCCTCAAGAGAGCGCTGGGTTTCGTCGCCGAGTATGTGCTGCTTCAAGCCGGACTTATTACTTCTTCTGTATCTTGGTCCGGCTCTCACTTTTTCCGGTAGCTATCAGCAATGAGCGTATACTCGCGCTACTACCACCTCACTCGCGAGCCATTCGGCTCAGGTCTGGTTATATCTTCCCAGACAGCAAGTCCAGGCACCGGAGAACAGTTCTACTGGGAACCCGGTCCCGTCGCCTTGACATCATCGACGACAAGTTTCGGAATCTAACTGGAACACCCACGTGTGTTACTCTCCTATGTGGCATCTAACTTATTGATACCATTTGAGTTGTAACAATTATGTTCGAAAAGACTGAAGGCTGAATGTCCTCCCTGAAGAAGCCCCACTGGGCAGCAAGGATCGAAGATCTCCTTCGCAAACTCGGATTGACACAGGCGGGATTGGCCGAGAGGCTGAGCGTTTCGCCCATGACAGTTTCCCGGTGGGTTCGTGGAACTCATCGTCCAACTGCAGAAACTTACATCAAGCTCGCTAATTTGGCCGGAACTCCGGAGAACTTGTATTTCTGGGAACAGGCAGGATTGACCGGTTCCAATTCCCCTGCTCACTTTCTCGATGGGGACGCAATTCACACATCGGTGGTTGCGAAGCTCACTGCGTTCAAGATGGTGGCTGGTCAAAGGATCTCGTCTACCAGCATGGAAGAGCTTCCCGATGGAGTAGCCATCCCGCTGCTAGATGCGAAGGTCCACGCTGCCGCAGAGGGCCTGGGACCACCTCCCGACCTCGATACCACTAAAGTCAACCACATCCTGACGGCTCCGCTTGAGTGGTGCACAAATACTCAGGCGCTGGTTGGGCTCAAGGTTCAAGGCGATTCCATGTCGCCCCTGATTGAGGACGGCTCAACCATCATCGTGGACACGGCCAGCACCAACCCTTCCAAGTTGGACCGAAAGATCGTAGTAGCTTCTCATCGAGATCAGGGTCTGAAATGTTCCTGGTTGCGCCAGGTGGGACCCTTGCAGATGCTGGTCGCCGAAAATCCGCTGTACGCTCCCGAAGAGTTCACGCCTAAAGGCCATTGGTCAATGCTAGGCGAAGTGATCTGGTGGATTACTACTCCCCCGAAACGTTGACCTTGCCGCATGTCGCTCCAGGCCCCTTCCGCGCGTACGCTCACGCCCAATTTTCCTGGGCAAAATAAATCTTCTAGTTTTCAAGTTCCGCTCCAATCCGGCTAACAATACTGTTACCGCGGGCATCCCAACAGAAAGAGGACCATATCGCGGCTAAATTGAAGGCTGCGAATGGAACCCCCACCACTGTCGAACGTGTTTCGCACTGGTTTTGTGAGTGCGCAGCAGGCAGTTTCAAGCGCCGGGCAGGGATTTTCTATTGGGAAAAGGCGCAACGTGAAAAGCCAAATCACGAAAACCACGGACTGGCAGGATTCCTGGCTTCATCAATGGATCGGCGTGGCTGAGCGCGCGGCTCATGGTGGCTTTTGGAATTGGGACGTGAAACGAGACAGCGTGTACTGCAGCGAACGTTGCCGAAGCATGTACGGATTCTCTTCTGCAGCCTATGTGGATTCAGCCGAGTGGTCGCGGCGAGTACACCAGGAGGATCGGTTGAGGATGAGCGCTACGACCGCAGAAATTCGCGAACGCCGCCAAACGGAGTTCCGCACTGAGTTCCGTTTCACGGGAGCCCAAGGCGAAACGCGGTGGGTATGCAGCCACGGAGAGGTCTGCTATGACGCCCACGGTCAGGCCGAGACCATCGTAGGCTTTGACATTGACATCACGCCGCAGAAGAAGGCGGACGAGGCCCTGGAGCGAAGCGAACGGCTGGTGACTGCCGGCCGCGTGGTGGCGACCGTGGCGCATGAGATCAACAATCCGCTCGAAGCGGTCACGAATCTCGTCTACCTGGCCAAGGCCGATGACTCGTTAGAGAGAATTCGCGCGTATCTCGACCACGCCGAACACGAGTTATCGCGTGCACAGACAATCTCGCGGCAGACGCTGAGCTTTTATCGCGAAGAGACCAAGAGCCAGGTCTTCGAGTTGGGAGACCTGATCGAGAGCTGCCTCAATTTGCTTGGACCGCGCCTCAAGCGACGGAATGCCATGGTATCGATTCACCACAAGGACCCGGCGCCCCTGTATGCGAAACGTGGAGAGATTCTGCAGGTGCTGCTAAATCTCCTTTCCAATTCGCTCGAGGCGATCGGGAACGACGGCCATCTGCAGGTTCACGCGGCCCGGCGCGGAACACACCTGCGGATTGCCGTGTCAGACAACGGCAGCGGTATTGCTGCTGCGCATCGCGAGCATCTGTTTACACCATTCTTCACCACGAAGGGCAAGGAAGGCACCGGGCTTGGCTTGTGGGTCTCGAAGGCCATCATTCATCGCCATCGAGGCACGATTCGTTTTAGAAGCTCCACCGTTCCCGGACGTTCAGGCACGATCTTCATCATCCACCTTCCCAGCGGATTCAGCGAAGCCGCCGCGTAAACGCGGGCCGGTTCACCCGGCCTGCCTTGCGCCCCATCTGCGCAACAAAAAATCCGAACACCCTCCCTCCTACTTCGGTCTTAGAGAGTGAACGGGCCATGGTGCATCATGGTGGCCTGCACACGAGGAGCCGCAAGGGGTGGCCAAGAGCGAAGAACGCGCGTTCGAAGCCTTGATCGAACGCCGGTCCCGCTTCGCCTACCGCGTCGCGTATGCGGTCCTTCGCAACTCGCATGATGCTGAGGACGTGGTGCAGGAAACCTTTCTCAAGCTATTTCGCAATGGCGCATGGCAACGTGCGCAGGATGAGGGAGCCTTTTTGGCGCGGGTGACCTGGAGGCTCGCGCTAAACAAGCTTCGCCTGAACCCGAGGGGCAGCAATGTGGAAGCCGAGGAGCCTGTCTCCGGCGACCGTGATCCTGAGCAGCTCGCAGTGGACTCGGACTGGCGCAGCACAGTCCACCGGCTCATCGATTCTCTGCCAGAGGAGTTGCGGCAGGCGCTGGTTCTTTCTGCGATAGAAGAGTTGAACTCGCGCGAAGTGGCGGAGATTCTGAGCATTCCCGAGGGTACTGTCAGGACGCGATTGCAGCGCGCGCGACAGCTGCTGAAACAAAAGATGGCCACCACGATGGAGCAGCGGCATGAACGATAACTCGGAATTGGATCGGCTGGTTGACGAGGCGCTCCGATCGTACGTGGCGAACGAACCGCCTGTTGGTCTAGAGCAAAGAGTGTTGGCAAAGGTACGGTTGCATTCCCCGAAGTCGGTGCCTGCGCGATGGTGGGCGTTGGGACTTGCGGCTGCGATCTGCCTTTTGGTCTGCTGCTTCGTCTACTACCACGCCGCAACACCCACAAGAGTGCCCCAGATCGCCGGTATGCCGAGTGGTACGACACCCGTGCTGCGCAATGACGTCAGCAGGCCTCCGCGGATGGAGACTCACGCTCCACGCAGCCCTCGGGTACACGCGGCAGCCCGCCAGATAGGCAAGAAAAAAGTGTTTCCACTGCCGGAGCCGCTCACCCAGCAGGAGCGCCTGTTGCTGGCGTATGCAGCGACTGACGCACATACCAAAACACAGCCTTCTCTCGCCGCGAACGAGCCAATTCAGGTAGAGCCCATTCGCATCGCCGAAATTCACATCGACTCACTGCCGCAATGAGCGACAGTGCCGCACGCTAAGGAGCCTCCATGCGCAACACGCTATTGCCGTTCCTCTCCGCTGCTGTCTTTCTCCCCTTCCTCGCATCCTGTCCTGCCCAAAACGCGCAGCCGGCCGACCATCAGACCAGCGCGGCTCGTACGGAAGAACGGCAGAGCTTTCGACTGAGTTTTCTTTTGAAGGAAATCGATGAGGACGGCAGGGTTACCAATTCGAGAACCTACTCGACGATGATTGCAAGCGGAAAAGGCAGCGCGTCTTCCATTCGCGCCGGTAGCAAAATCCCTGTTTACGATCGTGACAAACACGACGTGCAATACATCGACCTCGGAGTGAATGTGGACGCACACAACGCGGAAGTAGTGGGTTCTGATCTGGAACTCACGGTGAGCGCCGAAGTGAGCAGCACCGCAGCACAGGGTTCAGACGCGCCCTCCACACCGATCCTTCGGCAGAACCGCTGGAACTCCTCGCTGGTTATACCCGTGAATCGCGCGGTGACGCTCTTCTCGTCAGACGATCTGAAGACCAAAGGAAAGGTTCAAGTGGAACTGACCGCCACGCCGATCAAATGATTCGGTGACGCCAGGGAGCAAGCAGTGGCTTTTTCCGCGTGGAGGTAGTGCGCTTTCAGCGCGGCCGCTATAGTCTGTCGTCTCTCCTCGCGCGAACCTCACACCGGCGACATAGCACGAATGGGTAGAGCGTCCTTACATCCAAAGACGCGGTGAGAGCGCCGAAGTGGGATTCAACTCCAGCTTCGACAGGTCCATTCTCTTTTCAGAGGCGAAAAGCCTGAGCCCCGAGGAGAAGGAACATGCACGATCTGCTGCTAGGCCTTGTGTTCGTAGCAGTCGTCGCGATTCCGATACTCGTAGCTTCGAGGCGCGGCTCTCAATCAGCCTAAGTTTCACGTAGCCCGTTTCCCAAACGCGTTTCTGTACCACTTGCCTGGTTCTCTCGCAGTGAAGTTTGAATGTGCAGCAACAGAAGGGCCGCCTGCCGGGGCGGCCTTTTTGCTCGTCTAAAAGAACGCAATTTACAGAACATTGACCAGCGGTTTACTCCGGTCTGCATGGAGAAGAGTCGTATTGCGATGGCGGCGTCAAACGCTCTGCCGCCACGACAAATCCCCTCTTTTTGGAGCGCCCCATGCGATCTCACTTCCCCTCCGCAGCCGCTGCGAGGCAGGCCGTGTCCCTCGCGCTCTGCTGCATGTTAATCAACGTGCCGCTGCGTGCCGCAAACGATGATGACTCGGCTACCCGAACACCCATCAAACACATCGTCGTCATCTTTCAGGAAAACCGTTCGTTCGATCAATACTTCGCTACCTATCCTCACGCCGCAAATCTCCCGGGCGAGCTCCCGTTTCACGCGCGAATCCACACTCCGACCGTCAATGGTCTGAACACCCCTGCGCTGCTCACCACCAATCCCAACTCTTCCAATCCGCAGCGGCTCGGCCCTTCGCAGGCCATCGTCTGCAGCGACTCGCACGACTACACCAACGAACAGAACGCCTTTGACCACGGCCTGATGGACATGTTCCCGGAGAAGACTGCCGATTCAACCTGCGGCATCAGCCAGGTTGTCGACTACTTCGACGGCAATACGGTGACGGCGCTATGGAATTACGCGCAGCACTTCGCCATGAGCGACAACTCCTACAACACCACCTTTGGACCCTCCACTCCCGGAGCACTCAACCTCATCTCGGGGCAAACGCATGGGGTGATCGCGTCGGCCGGCAACATCTCAGGCGACGTGGGTGGAAGGCACCGTGATCGGCGACGCGGACCCACTCTATGACGACTGCGGCAGTCCCGACCAGGTGGGCCTTAGCGGCAAAAACATCGGCGACCTGCTCAACACCAAAAACATCACCTGGGGATGGTTTGAGGGGGGCTTCAGCGACTGCAACGCGACCCACACCACCACCAACGGCGGCGTTCGGAAAGATTACATTCCGCACCACCAGCCATTCCAGTACTACGCCTCGACCGCCAATCCTCATCACCTGCGGCCGACTTCCATCGAGATGATCGGTCACCAGGGTGACCGGGCAAACCACCAGTACGACATCACCGACTTCTGGGATGCGGCAGACGCGGGCAATTTGCCAGCCGTGAGCTTCATCAAGGCTCCCGCCTACAAGGATGGAAATGCCGGCTACTCCAATCCGCTGGCCGAGCAGGAATTTGTAACTGATTTCGTCAACCGCTTGCAATCGATGAATGAATGGAGAGAAACCGCCGTGATGTTGGCGTGGGACGACTCCGGCGGTTGGTACCATCACGTCATGCCTCCCATCGTGAACCAGTCGCAGACGTCACGCGATACACTCACCGGCCCCAATGCATGCGGCAACAACCCGGCCAAGGCGGCGGGCGGGTACCAGGCACGGTGCGGCTACGGAACGCGACTTCCCTTCCTCGTCGTGTCTGAGTGGGCGAAAGAAAATTTCGTTGACCATGGCGTTACTGACCAGACTTCGATCATTCGGTTCATCGAGGACAACTGGGCACTGGGCCGGATCGGCGACTCGTCGTTTGATGAGCGCGCCGGGAGCCTGAACAGGATGTTTGACTTCAGCGGAAGAAGCCACGCACGTCGGCTGTTCCTGGATCCCACCACCGGGCAAATTCTCGACTCGCGGGAATAGCCCCTACCTGAGGCGTGCGGGGGGCCTGGCTGCCTGCACCCCATCTCCACCTTTGGATCGATTGCCGCTCTCTCGCGTAAACCGTTACACTGGGATTTGGGTTTTCGAGAGAGGACTTTGCCATGTTAGTGGTCATGAAGTCGCAGGCGACGCCAGAAGAAGTTCAGGCAGTCTGCGATCATATCGAGCAACTCGGATTTCGCGCCCATGCCATGCCCGGCGCGCAACGGACCGCCGTCGGAATCACCGGCAACGAGGGACAGATTGACCAGGGAAACCTGGAAGAACTCTCCGGCGTTGCGGAAGTCATCCGCGTCTCGAAGCCCTACAAGTTGGTCAGCCGCGAAGTGAAGGAAGACGACACGGTCATCACCTTCCCCGGCACCAACGCGACCATCGGCGGACGCGATCTGGCGATTGTTGCCGGACCGTGCTCTATCGAGTCCCGCGAACAGGCTTTCGCGATCGCTGAACAGTTGACCAAGGCCGGAGCACAGTTCTTTCGCGGCGGCGCCTATAAGCCGCGTACCTCTCCCTATATGTTCCAGGGCCTGGGCGAAGAAGCACTCAAGATCATGGCGGAGATTCGTGACGCATTCGGCTTGCGCATCGTGACCGAAGCGCTCGATCATGAGAGCCTCGAACTCGTGGCCGAGTATGCAGACGTGATCCAGATTGGCGCGCGCAACATGCAGAACTTCTCGCTGCTCAAGGCCGCGGGTCGCAAGCGCAAGCCGGTACTGTTGAAGCGCGGGATGTCGGCGACGCTCGACGAATTTCTTATGGCGGCCGAGTACATCATGAGCGAGGGCAACTACCAGGTCATTCTGTGCGAACGCGGAGTCCGCACCTTTGCCGATCACACGCGCAACACGCTCGACCTGAGCATTGTGCCTGCCGTCCAGCGCCTGAGCCATCTGCCTATTCTGGTCGATCCCAGCCACGGTACAGGCAAGCGCAACAAGGTGGTGCCGATGGCGCGAGGTGCGATTGCGGTGGGCGCCGATGGCTTGATGATCGAGGTGCATCATCAACCGGACAAGGCTCTCTCCGACGGCGCGCAATCGATCTATCCCGACCAATTCGTAACCATGATGGATGAGGTCTCGCAGATCGCCACCGTGCTGCGTCGCACTGTGCCGAGAGGTATCCAGGTACATGCGTCAGCATTGCCTCCGGCGGCGGCCCACTCTGGCTCTCTGTAGCGTCATCAACGCGCCGAGACTTACTATATTGCGGAGCGTATGGGCTGTCTTGCTGACGGTCCCTCTGCTTGTGTGCGCCTGCAGGCGCCACGACTTTCCTCAATATGCGGCGAATTATCGCGAATACGCCTACGTGTCCAATGGCGGCAGCAACACTGTGACCGTGCTGGACCTGGTCAATCTTCGTCTGGATCGCGTGTTGGGCGTGGGTGCGAATCCCAGCGGGTTGGCCGACAATCCCAAGCGCAATGAAATTTACGTGGTGAACTCCGGAGGCAGCGCCGGCAATGGCTCCGTCAGCGTGATCGACGCGGAGAAGAATGCAGTCGTCGCCACCATTCCAGTTCGCCGCCAGCCCTACTTCATCGAAGTAGATGCGGAAGGACGGCGAGCCTACGTGGCAAACTCCGGCTCGAATAACGTATCCGTAATTGATCTCAATGCACGCCGGGAGGTCGGCGTCTTAGGAGTTGGAGAGGCCCCGGGAATGGCGCGGCTATCGCCGGACGGCGATTCGCTGGTCGTGAGCAATCGTGGGAGCGGCAGCGTCACTGTCGCCGACCCGCACACGTTACGAGTGCGGCAGGTATTCGGCAAATGTCCGGGCGCGACGGACATCGCCGTTCTGCCTGATTCCTCCAGAGCGTTCATCGCCTGCTCCGCCGGGCACCAAGTATTAAGTATCGGGTTGGCGCGAAAAGATGTCCCCAATGCGGAAACAGATCGATTGCTCGCGCTGCTGGACGTGGGCAAGACGCCGGTGGATCTGGCATTGAAACCAGACGGCGGCGAGCTTTTCGTATCCGGCTTCGACAGCGATACGATCTCGGAAATTGCTACGAATACCAATGAGGTCGGCGGAGCGTATCTGGTCGGACCTCATCCATCGAAGGGTTTAGTCGGTGCGGACAACAGCACACTCTGGATCAGCAACTTCGGCGCAGATACGATTCGCGTTTACAGCATCGATGACGGCAAGTTGATCAACACGGTGCATGTGGGAGACGGTCCGGATGCGCTCGCGTTCTCAAGTGCGGGACATCTGCTGCTGGCCATCAATGCACGCTCCGGCGGTGTCTCAGTGGTGCGAACCATGAGCTACTCTCCCAGCGGAGTGCGCGCCGTCGGTTCCCTGTTCACCATGCTTCCGTCCGGCAAGCAGCCGAATTCCATCGTGGTGAAGTCTTTCAACCTGCGCTGACAGTTAGGTGAGTTGTCGCTGATCCGTTACGCCTAGCGCTGCCGGGCAAGCACCAGCGTGATGTCGTCCGGCTGCTCCTGCCCACCAATCCAGCTGCGCAGCGCATTCATCACCTGCTCGGAGATTGCTGCTAGAGACAGGTGCCGATGACGCCGCACCAGTTCCATTAATCTCTCCTCGCCGAAGTCGCCAAATTCATTCTCGGGCTCAGTAACGCCGTCGCTATACGCGACCAGAATATCTCCGTACCCCATCTGGACGGTTCCCTGTTCGTAACTCATCCCGTCGATAAGACCGACCACCGTTCCGCCGCAATCGAGTCGGGTGATGGAGTCATCCGATCGCAGGAGCAGAGGCGGCAACTGGCCGCCGTTAGAATACGTAAGCTGGCTCGAAAGGCCGTCGTAGTACGCCAGGAAAAGCGTGGCGTATTTCTCGGGTTGCGTACTGCGATACAGGTGCCGGTTGAGCAGCGAAAGGACCTTGCTCGGCGATTCGAACAGATCCCCGCCTTCCATCTCGACCACGCCTTGGCGCACGCTCGATGGGGCTCCCGCGTACACCGCTGTCACGCCGGTAGTCACGAGCTCTTCGCCGGCGAAGCGGTAGGCATGTACGGCGGAATGTAAGGTGGCCATCAGCAATGCCGCTGATATCCCCTTCCCGCTGATATCGCCAAGCGCCAGGCCCAGGCTGGTCTCGTTGAACAACAGGAAGTCATAGTAGTCGCCGCTGACGCTCCGCGCTGGCCGGCAGACCCCATGCAGTTCCAGCATCGGCAGCGAAATGTTGGCATGTGGGAAGAGATTGGCCTGCACCTCCTGCGCGATCTCCAGCTCATTCTGCAGCCGCTCTTTCTCACGCTGTTCCTGCAGCAGGCGCTCAAGAGATTCGGTCATGCCGTTGAACGAACGGCTCAGCGCGGCCAGTTGATCGCTGCGCGTGACGGAGATTCGATGGGTGAGGTTCCCTCCGTCGATCTCCTGCGTAGCGAGGTACAAATCCTGAACAGAACGCGTAATCGTCTGGTTAAGGCGCATCGCCATGATGAACGCGATCAGCTCCAGCAGCGCGAAGATGACTGCGATGCTGATCAGCGCATCCTGAATGATCGCGGCAATCTTGAGCGAAGCGATGAAGAGGCGCTGGTAAAGCAACGACGGCCGCGACTCAACCCGAACAAAAGCATTGTGCGATTCGCCGCTGTTCCAGATGCTGGTAAGCAGCGGCGCCACAAACTCGACGCGGAAATCGTAGAAGTGCGACGCCGGTCCGAGTTCTCCGCCCACCACCGAACCCTTGCGCGCCTCAAACATCCGCGGATCCTGCCCATTCACATACACCATCGAAGTACGATTTGGCTGCTGACCTACCTGCACCTGGACGGATGGCCGAGAGCTCTTCTCCGGCTGCGACGTTCCGGCGGTGGCGGCCTTTACGTTTTCCTGGTCTGCATCGGGCACATCAATCGTGGGCACGATCGTCACCCTGCCGAGGCCATTCGCAATTTTATCGACGTTACTCTTCTCCAGCGGAAGACTGGTGACCAGGATGACGCTGTGGGCACCGACCGTCTGTTGATCGACAGCGCGAAGATAGATTCGGCCATCCTCGAACACCATGCCTCGAAAGCCGTCCGGAACCCATGACGGCAAGTGCGCCATGGGACCCAGCTCTGGCCGCGTCGAGGTGAGCTTCAGAGGCTTCTCGTCTTCAAACGCCGACACCTGAAGCTCCAGGTGAGGATGCCTTCGATTGCGATCCTCGAGTTCCGGAAGGCTTACCTCCTTCAGGTTTGGATCGGCCTCGAGGGAGTGGGCCACGTGCAGCGCAAACGCCTGGTTGGCGGCGGCAATGTGAGCCAGCTCTTTATCGATCTCGCCGATGGCAGCGAAGGCGGCAAACTGTCCGGAGAACATATATGCAGCGATGAGACCCAGCGTAACAAGGAGCAACACAGGGGCCAACCCCATGAGCAGATACGTGACTACCAGGCGGTGCTGCACCTTCCAGAGGAGCCGGCTCACGACCCAACGCCATACCAACGGAACGCAGAAGGCGAGCAGCAGCAGCAGGTCAAGATAGCTGATCACCTGAAAGAGCTGACCGGGTGTGCCGGGCAGAATGCGGCCCAGACCCATGATCAGGTAAAACACGAGCAGCCAGAACGCGAGCCGATGAGCTTTGGTCCTCGGGGGCTCCCGGCGCAACCGGAGGTAAAAGCGTGATTCGGCTTTTTGAAGAAGGCTGGCCATGCAAGCTGAGTTTAGAGCATTTCCGCCGTCGCAAGGTACTGTGGAACCACGCTTCGAGTGCAAATCGAGGTTCCTTCACGGCGAATGCGCAAACGAGCGTGGCCGGTGTCCAGGCCCGTAGCCTTGAGTCGAGACTCGGCCGTGAAGATACCTATGAGGATGACGAGGAAGCCGGTGTCGACATTAGCGCGGCTCCCGCTCCTGAGTGAATTACATCCTGAAACGGATAGCCAACTGGATCTGGCGAGGATCACGAGCCCGGCTGACCTGTCCGAAGAGCCCACCAGCGATCGGGTTTCCGTTCACGTCAAATGCCGAGTCGTCGATCTGGCCGTCGGGGTTCAGGAACTGTGTGCGATTGAAGACGTTGAAGACCTGGAAGGTAAACTCCAGCATCTTCGTCTCGCCCAGCTTTGAAACCTTCGCTAACGCAAGGTCCGTATTGTTGATGCCCGGGCCACAGCAAAGGCTTCTGGGCGCGTTGCCGGTCGATCCAAGCTCTGGGTAAGCAAAGATGCTGGGATCGAAGTAGTATCCGGTGAGGCCGTTCAAAGGCTGCTTCGGATCGTGGCGCTTGAACGGCTTCACGATGTCCGGCTTGCCGGGGCTTTCAAAGTCCACGCTCCCCTGCAATTCCTGGTCGGAATTGGATTGCATACGAATCGGAAAGCCACTTTGAACTGCAAAGATTCCCGACGCAGTCCAACCGCTCGTGAGCACGCCGAGGCTGCCGTCGAAGTGTCGGACCGGCAGCTCCCACACGCCGCTGAAGACAAAACGATGGCGAGCGTCATAGAGAGACACCGCCCGGCTCCTGCGGAAGTTCGTCGGGTCGAGGCTTTGTTCGAAGCTCGACGCGTTGTCGATCGACTTGCTGTAGGTGTACGCGCCCATGAACTGCAGGCCGTTGGAGAACTGCTTTTCGAGCGATGCCTGCAACGAGTTGTAGTTCGAGTTGGCGACCTCATCCTGGGCAAAGATGTTGGAGAAGACAGGGACGCCGTCGCTGGGACAATCCACATTGTTGACCGGGTCGCAGAAGGGCGATGAAAACGGACGCAATCCTACGAGGTTGATATCTCCGTGTGGCGCGTTGGCCGCCAGGAACGGCGTCGGTCCGTATGGCAAATGAAGTCCCTGCGCAGCGATCGGAGTATCCGCCGGGATGATGTACTGACTGTCTTCGCCAAACGGGCCGCAGGTTCCAGCACCCAGGGTCGCATTGAGGTCCAGGCAAACTTGAGGATTCGCGTGGTTCAGGTCATAGGTTGCGAGCAAACGATGCCCCTGCGAACCGACATAGCCCAGGTTGAAGACGATGTTCTTACCCAGCTGCTCCTGAATCCCCAGGTTGAACTGCTCCGTATATTGCGCCTTCAAGTTGGGCTGCAGTTCTCCGAAAAGAAGGATGGGCCGAAACGTTGACCAGTCGACCGCCTGACCGGGTTTTGGATTGAGAAAGCCGTTGAACGGATTAGGAGTCTGCACACCGGACTGCGATACGAACGGGGTCTGCAGCAGCCCTTCCGAGACAGAACTGCTCCCGCCAAACGGAGGCTCACCTTGGAACTGTTCCAGTACCAACTGCTCCATCGGGTTATAGAACACACCGAATCCGCCACGAACCACTAAGTTGTCGTGAAACATCTTAGGGCTCCAGGTAAGTCCGATCCTGGGCGCAAAGGCTTTGTAGAAGGTTTGAGTGAGTCCAGCCGGAACACCCTTGTCTCCCGGAACGAGGAGGCCGAGCGGGAAGAAAGCCTGGTTATCGCTGCCGGGACCACACGGTGCGTCGACGGCGCCCAGCGACGCCTGGCTTCCCGCCGAGAGTGCGCACGGAAAGACGGTGTCCGCCTGCCCCGGCCGGAAGACCTGAACACGGTGTGAAGCGTCGGTGAGCGGCTGATTCAGCTCCCAACGAAGGCCGTAGTTTAGAGTCACGTTGGACTTCACCTTGTAACTGTCTTCCGCGAAGAGATACAAAGCATTCGCACGAATGTTTTCCGTTTGTGGAGAGCCCTGAGAGTATGTGTCCGGCAGACCCAGCAAGAAGTCGGGGAAGAGGTTGGTTCCTCCCAGCGTGTTGCTTCCGGAACCGCTGAAGCTGTAACTGCCATTTACGTTGTAATAGAGAGTCTGATCGAAGTGCTGGATGCGGAAGTCCGCCCCGAACTTCAGGCTATGCTTGCCCAGAGTCTTGGAGAAGTTATCCATAGCCGAGTAAGTGTTGCCGACCTGTGGTAACTCGCCTTCAAAGTCGTTCCCGATAGAGAATCCGCCACTTACGTTGATGTTGGGCAAGCCTTCGTGATCTGCCGTCAGGCCCGGAGTGATGCCCAGCTTCGGATCATTGGGTAAAGCAGTCGCATTGCCGGCGCCATCATAGGTATACAGGGGCGTATCTGTATTGCCGTTGAAGCAGTAATTCAGGGCCGCGCCGGTGCACGAATTCGTCACCAGATTGGTGCGCTGCGGGTGTAGAAACGTTCGTTGCCCTTCGCGATAGTACGTGATGCGCGCCTCGTTCTGGGCGCTGGCACTCAGCGTCCAGGTATCGGCGATGTTGACCTGCTGATTACGCGTCGCGTTGTTGCTGCCAAACCCCGGCAACAGGTTCGGAGTCACTGCCTGGAAACGCGTGAAGGGGTTCGCGTCGTATCCATCGTCGACATAGTAAAAGCCAGTCAGCGAGTTACGATCGCTGAAATTATGATCGAGCCGAAGAGTGCCCTGGTTTTCGCGATTGTGCTCGTCAGGCGCGGCCTCGTAGTAGCCGTCGCCGACATTGGGCAGAGGGACGTAGTTCTGGATCAAGTTCGCGGCGACGGGATCGAAGCATGCAGACGGAATCACTCCGGTAGGAAAGACGTTAGCCCAGGGAAGCGGATTGCCCTGATCGACGGAACTTGGGTCGGGCACTGTGCCGCCGCCAGCAGTGATCGCTGCCGCGCAGCCAGGTCGATTTTGAATGATGGCAGCCACCGTACCGGTACTTACGCTCGCTTGCGTGCCGGAAGAGTTCTGCCCGTTGAATCCATCGACGAACACTCCGTTGCGCTCATCGGCCGTGGGCACACGAACACGGTCCGACGAGATACCTTTGCGAAGTTGCCGCCCCTCGTACGAGAGAAAAAAGAACGACTTGTCTTTTTTGATGGGACCGCCAAGAGTGGCTCCGAACTGCTGCTGCGAATCATCTGGCGTAGCTAGATCGAAGTATCCCCTCGTGTCGAGAGCCTTATTTCGTACATAGTCGTAGATACTGCCGTGCAGGCCATTGGTTCCCGACTTAGTAACCACGTTGATCACAGCCCCAGAGTTGCGGCCATACTCCGCGTCAAAGGTATTCGTAATAACTCGGAATTCCTGGACCGCGTCGGGGGAAGGCTCAATTCCCGGAGAATTGACGAATAGGTCGTTTCCGTCGCCGCCATTCACGCTGAAGTTATTCGATCGCCCACGACCACCATTGACCGAAACTGCGCCGGCCTTGTCGCTCCCATAGAAAAGGTCGGATCCGCCGACGCCCTGGACGCCGGGCTGTAACTGCAGCAATTGATAGGTATCGCGGGCGTTGAGCGGAAGCGTAGAGATCGCGCGCTCATTAATGACGGCGCCCAGTTGTGTGCTGGTCGTATCTACCAGCGGAGGTTGCGCCTCCACTTCAATCACCTGTGCGCTCGCGCCCACTTGAAGGTGCACATCGTAGGTAACGGTCGCGTTCAAGCTCACGGCGATCCCGTTGGCGATGAACTCCTTGAACCCGGCTAACTGCACGCGCAGGTTATAGGTTCCGACCGGTACCTGGTTGAAGACATACTCTCCTGACTTACTCGAGACGGAGTTCTGCGCAGTTCCCGCTTGCGAGTTAGTCAGAGTAAGATTGGCGCCGGGAATCACAGCTCCACTAGGGTCGAGGACCTGGCCTGCCAGGCGTCCACCGGTCGATTGTGCCAGTATGTGCGGAAGAAGATTGAGCAGGAAAAGGAACGTAAGAAGGCGGGCACTACGGGGTGAGAGGAAGGAACAACTACGAATAAATCCCGGAGAAAACTGCATCCCTGCTACCTCCGCTAAGTGAAAGTACACCTCAGAAGCGTGGACGATTACGGGGCCTTGCGGACTGTCGCGCAGGCTGCCTTTGCGTGCACTCGCGTGCCGTACAGCCCTCCAGAACCTTGTAGTAATTCCGCTAACATTAGTAAAGTTCCCGTCGCATGTCAAGAACAGAACGGCTCTGGTGAGGCTCACGCATGGGCTGGAAAACGACGAGGGATGATGGCTATGCGCTTCATCCCTCCTGCAGACGTGCTCTCCCGATGCGCGATAGAAACTCTACGATACGCCGTTTCCGGCGGCGCGTTTTCGGAGTGCAGTACACTGCAGCGTGCAGGGTGAAGTGAACATGACGTGCGATTCAAATCTGATGATCGGCCCGGCGACTCTGGACGACGTCCCGGCACTCGCTCCCTTATTCGATGACTACCGCCAGTTCTATGGAGAGGCCTCCGCCGGGCAACAGACACTCCGCTTCGTTCAGGAGCATGTCTCAAAACAGAACACGCGGTTTCTTATCGCGCGAGGGCCGGAAGGTGGAGCGCTGCTAGGTTTCATCCATCTTATTCCGTCGTTCAACACACTCGCTCTGCGGCCCATGTGGTTCCTTGAGGACCTTTTCGTCGCCCCTTCCGCGCGCAGGTCGGGAGTTGCTACCGCGTTGATGAAGGCTGCCGAAGCATTTGCAATCGAGAGCGGCGCGGAACGCCTCACTCTCGCCACCGCCCACGACAACCTCGCGGCCCAGGCGCTGTATCGCAAACTCGGCTTTGTACGTGAAGAACACTTCCTCTACTTCCACCGCTTTCTTTTGTAAGTGAGAATGAGCTGCAAACAAGAAAGGCCCGCTCCAGTCCCGTTGGAGTGGGCCTTTTCTTTGCTACCACCACTTACTTGGTTCGAATTTCAAGCACCTGGATGGAATACGGCGGCAGCGTATGTTGGAAGGTCGCGGCGACATCATGCACTTCACTCTGCACGGGAACCACTCGTTTCGGATCGCTCAGGGTGTTTGTCTCCTGCGTGCTGTGCGCGCTCAGCGTGATTAAGGTCGGCCGACGCACCGACACGTGAAGCGCCATCCAGTTTGATCTGCATCGGCTGTTCTACAGATGACCCATTGACCAGCTTAAGATACACCACACCCTTGTTCGGGTTATTGGTCGCGGAATAGAAGACCCGCGGCTGCGCTCCGTCCAGCGTGGAGGCCGGCACCTGCGTTCCGATGTGACTCCCAAACATGACCTGCGCGTAGTAACTCGGCGAACCATAACTACTCATCGCGTCGTAGCCGATCAGGTCGCTCTCCCACTGCATGCCACCGGGATTCACATTCACCAGCAACGGCGCGTACGCGGCCATCACAATCAAGTCGCTGTTGCGCTCCATTCCGGTCATCCACGCCGCATCTCCAAGCGCTGCGCCAAAGTTCGGCGTAGGCGTACCTTCGCGCGTCGCCCACTCGCCCACGAAGATCTTCGGTCCGTTGCGGTCGGCCTTGTCATAGTGATGCGTATCGTCGAAGAACTTAGTCGCACGCTCGTAGTAGTGATCATCCACGAGATCCGGTTTCACGCTCTTGACCGGTGTCGTGGCAATCAACTGTAGCTGCGGATACTTCTGCTTGATCGCTTTATAGAACTGGGCATAGCGGCCCTCGTAGCTGCCCGAGCGGTCGAAGAAATCTTCGTTGCCGATCTCGACGTACGTCAATCGGAACGGCTCGGGATGGCCGTTCTTCGCACGCACAGCGCCCCATTTGGTGCTCGTACTGCCGGTCACGTATTCGAGTTCATCGAGGCTGTCCTGCACATACGGATCAAGTGCGGGTCCGGGATTAATATGTTCCTGCCGCATAGAGTAGCCCGCGTAAACGGCAAGCACCGGCTGCATGTGCAGGTCTTCGCACCACTCCAGGAACTCAAGCAGACCGAGCCCATCGGAGGAGCGATAGCGCCACGGACTCGGGTGAGTGGGCCTGTCGACCAGCGGGCCGAGAGTGGTCTTCCACTCGTATCTCTCGAAGACCTGATCGCCCTCGAGATAGTTGCCTCCGGGAAAGCGCAGGAAGGCCGGCTTCATATCGGCAAGCTTCTCCATCAGGTCGATGCGATTGCCGTTGACGCGATCGTGGTAAGTGGGCGGAAACAGCGACACCAAGTCAATCCAGACTGTCCCGGCATGCCCAAGAGTAAGGTAGAGGTGATTGGCCGAAGAGGCTTCCATCTCGCCGGTCTTCATCGTGAATTCGTATTTCTTCCACGCTTGAGTCAAGCCAGCCACGGACGCGGTGGCCACTGGTTTCCCGGTGTTATCGCTGATGAGACTTACGCTGACCGGGCCCACCGAAGCGGAGTCCGTCTTCGCGTAAAACGAACCTTTGTAAGTCGTATTGGGTCGCAGTGCGTATCCCCAGTATCCCTCGTTGACGACGCCCGCCTGGCTCTGTGCGTCGGCCTGTTTCACTTCGATCTTGAGACTCCGGTCGAGGGCTTCGCTAGGCCCCGTACTCTTGTCGATGGACATGGACGCTTGCGCATTGCCGTTCTGCACCAGGTACCAGCGCTCGGGCTCGTTGTTGTTGTCTTTCAACGTCCGGTTGCGAACCATCTCGGCATACAAACCGCCATCGTAGGAAAAGTTGATCTCTTCGGTCATCAACCCATAGAGCGTCGGACTCACCTTGGCCACGGTGTTCTGGAGTTGAATGCTCAGCGTGGCGGGACTGGTTTGCGCCGCCGCAAGGTTGGCCGTTGCAGCCAGGAATACAAGTGCGGCAAACGAACCAAGTGCGCGTGGAACTCGCATGGGATGTCTCTCCTGAAGGGTTGCGAAAACGTTTCCCGAGAATTGTACACGTCTGCGCGCGACATCGCTAAGCCACGGACGGCAAGAGTTCCTAGCGGCTTCGAAGGTCCCGGCGCGCCAGCTATTCAGCAGCTTTGGATTTGGCGATCTTCAGCGCTTCTTCTACTGCCTTGGCGGCGCGCTTCTCACGCGCTTCCGGGCTTTGGTAGTAGAAGATGCCAAGCAGATGGCTTCTGCGTTGAATGGGCGTCATAGCTGCCCATCCGCGCTGTGCGAGCGGCTGCCGGCGAAAGGCAATTTGCAGCAGCGGCGGCAGTTCCCGCTCCCCTTCCATCGCAAGCAGCATTCGCTCCGCTACCTGTTCAGCGCGCCGAACTCTTGCCTCTGCAGTCTTCACGCCACCGATCCAGTTGTTAATGTCCTTCCGGGCAGAATAGTTCAACTCGCCGAACCATTGCCGGAGCGCGCGGTCTTGCTTGAAGATCTTTGCCAGCTCCACCGGTACAACCGCGGTTCGCTCTTCCAGGTCCGGCTCAAGCACCACGTTCACCATGCTTCCCAGAGCGGCTCCGGCTGCTTTTTGCATGGCTTTATTGACCAACAGAATATGGCCCTCCTGCGAAGATCCGAAGAGCGAAGTGCGAAATGCAAAGCCGTTGATGCTCCCCTTCACTCGTAGCCGGTTGCGAACCGGCCACGCGCCGGCCGGATCAAACGGAACGCGCACGATCGTCCAATTCAGTCCCGAGGGTCGTCCTGCTTCAAGCATTCCGCGAAAGGATTTCCTGATAGCCACTCACTCAGCGTATTCGCGCGGATTGTTGCAGTCCAAGCAGAAACTGGATGCGTGGGTTTCTGTAAGGAGTCAGCGGATGGGAAACTCAAGCCGAGCCCGCTCAGCGGACTTTCATGGGATCCCTATTCCCGAGTGCCCGCGCGAACTCGTCGACCCACGCACGTTGTTCGAGCGTGTCGGGCACTTCGAAGCCGCGCGCCTCCGAGAGTCTCTCCCAGGCCATTCCGGGTGTCCATCCTTCCGAAACGAGGATACTGGCGAGCAACACGCAGGAGCGGCCGATACCGGCGTAGCAATGTGCGCCGATGGCCTTCCCCTGACGAAGCTCGTTGCGGATTTCGTCCACGGCGGCGGCGAACTCCTGCATCGATCCGGGAACTCCGTGGTCCCGGACGGGTACGGATTTGAACGTAAGGCCGGCCTTCGCCGCGGCTTCAGCTTCTTTGGTCAGCCCGAATTGGGCAAGCTCTGCGGGAGTGAGCATCGAAACCAGGATGTCCACTCCGGCCTCGTGGAGGTTTCGCATCTCGGCTTCCAGGCGGCGATCGCCGCACGGGCAGGAAAGAATCGCCAGACGGAGCGCAGAAGAACGATCGGGCGCACCTTGCGATTCTGCCTGCTCCGTGTTGACCCAATAAGGAATCACGCGCTTTGCTCCGCGGCTATCCTAATCTGTTCGTTGGTGCATTGTGGAGAGCGGCAGAATCGACCGAATCGAAACGCAGAAGATTAGGACCGAAGGGCGAACTCAGGCGACTCCGCGTTCGCTTGCCTTTCCAGAGACAAGTTTCGGTCCGGGCAATGCCGTTGTCCGAAGACTTCGATCGATTTGCCGCAGGAACCTGTTGATGGGCCGGGTGAACATGAGCGGGTCTTCTTCGTACGGCAGGTGACCGGCTCCCGGCAAGATCACGAGCTCCGCATCGCCTAATACCTTGGCCAGAATAAATCCCGAATCCAGGCTCACGGCACGATCCCGTGTACCCCAGAGCAGCAGGGTAGGAATGTCGGGTATGCGGCCGAGCATCTGCTTGAGCTTCTTCATATCCGCGCTCCAGCAGTGCAGGATTCGCAATACGTGCTCGACGCTGCCGGGAATGCCGAGGGAACTCACGTAATTTTCAAGCGCACCTTCGCGAATCAGGGTGGGATCTCCGTACATTCTTGCCAGAGCCAGGTTCTGCAGTCGAGGGGGCAAGGTCGGCACCTGTTGCGCGAACCAGCGTCCGAGCCGCGTCCGGTAGAACTGAATTAAGGGATCAGCGATATCTGAGAATGGGTTCGCGGGCGCGTGGAGAGTAAGGCTGCGGACTCGTTCAGGATGCAAAGCAGCCAGCATGAGGGCCACGGCTCCGCCATGGGAGGTGGCGAGGAAATCGGCGCGCCTGAGACCCACCGCATCCATAAACTGCACCAGTCGCTCGGCGGTCGATGCGAGATCCGCAGCCAGGTGAGGCACCCGGTCCGACTTTCCGATGCACAGGCCATCGACCGCGTATACGGTCGAACCCCCGGCAAGCACTTCAAGCGAGGGGACCCAGCAAGCCACTGCGCCCAGCAGACCGTGCAGCACCAGCAAAGCGGGGCCTTCACCCGCCTTGAGATAGTGCATGGCGTGCCCGTCTACCTGTATCCAGTTCTCTTCTACTTTGAAATCTGGAGAACGTCCCAGAATCCATCGCGCGACCGACATGCTTCCTCCAGGATTGGCAAGCGGACTCGATCCCGCCCCTTTCCTGCGAATTCCCTGCATCTCGGATTGAAAGATCGCTCGGATGGATGCCCTGTTCAGCGAAACTCGATATGGAAGGTCGAATCGGGGCTACCAAAAACCAAAGCAGGGATATGCAGTTCCATAGTCATTGGTTGAAATTGCCATAAAGCCAGAAGGCCAGATCGCGCTTTCGGTCACACGTGCAGCGACAGCGGCAACATATCTGACCTAAAATCATTGCCATACTTGTTTCGGCACTCAGCGTGCAGATACCAGAGGATCATGGCAGGCGAGTTGCTCCACGAAAGGCGCACCCGGTAGTTCTTCCCCCAATGCAATCGCCCTTTCAAATTCGAGCGTCCGTGGTGCTGCTGGCGATTTTTACGGTGGCTGCGGCGGTCTTTGCCTCGCTGAATTTCGTCAAAGAGAGCCGCTATCCCCAGCCTACTGACGGCATAACCTGGTCTGAGGGTCATGGCGGATTGGTCGCGGAACGCGTCCCGGACGCCAGCGCCGGTCAGCGCGCGGGTCTGAAACAAGGCGACCTGCTGGTCTCAGTCAACCAGCGGCCGACTCCCCGGCTTGCGCCTCTCACGCGGGAGATGTTCCGGACCGGCGTCTTTGGCAACGCCACCTATTCCGTCATTCGATCCGGCGTTCCCGTGGACGTTCCGGTCATCTTGACGCGGGCTGATCGCAGTGTGAATCAGGGCTCGCGACTGATCGCGCTGGTCTACCTGTGCATCGGTCTCTATGTGCTATCTGAGGCGCTGGACTGCGCCTCGATCCACCCATTTTTACGTCTTCTGCCTGGCTTCGTTCGTTCTGTATTCGTTCCGATTCACGGGCAAGCTCAACGAGTTCGACTGGATTATCCTCTGGTCAAACATCGTGGCCACAGCGCTGCAACCGGCCCTGTTTCTGCATTTCGCGCTCGCTTTTCCTCAGGAGCGGGAACTCGGCCGCGCACGCCAATGGCTGATCGGCTTCACCTACATTCCCGCCGCCATAGTCGTCGGCCTGCGAGTGGCGGCGATCCGCTTCTGGTCTGCCACGGGAAACCTGGATCACCGGCTCGATCAGCTCGCCTATGGATTCCTCGCTCTCTATTACATGCTGGCGGCGCTGGTGTTTTACGTCAGCTATCGGCGATCGAATGCCCCGCTACGCAAGCAGCAGCTGAAGTGGTTGACTAGGGGAACGCTGGTCGCGGTTACACCGTTCACGCTGCTGTACATCATTCCGTACCTGGCCGATGTCCCCGTTCCGATCCTGGTGCAAAAGCTGGCGGTGGTTTCGCTGGTCATTCTGCCGCTGACCTTCAGTTGGGCGATCGTGCGCTATCGCCTGATGGACGTGGATCTGATCTTCAAGCGCGGCGTCACCTACACGCTCGCGACGGCCGCGGTGGTCGGTGTGTACTTCGGCCTGGTTTCGGTGGCCGGAGAAGTGGTGCACCAGCACCTGCCCAGCTTCGGATCCTGGGGCCTGATCATCGCCATCATTTTGGCAGCGCAGGTCTTCGATCCTCTCAAGCGCTCGATTCAGGAGCGGGTCGACCGCATCTTCGATCGCAAACGGTACGACTACCGCCAGACTCTGATCGAGTTTGGTCGTGGCCTCAGTTCTGAGACTGACCTGCGAGCGCTGATGAACGCCATCGTCGACCGGCTGCCGCGCACCCTGCTGGTGGCGCGGGTCGCCGTGATCCTACCGACCGAGGATGGCCACTACACGTTAGCGGCGGGCCACGGTTTGCCCGATGGCCTCTACAGCAACTCGGCGAACCTTGACTTCGGTTTCCTGGACTTCGATCAGCCAGACGCCGGGTCTCACATCTTCCTCGAGAACACGCAGGCAGCACTCCATCTGCACGAGTCGGAGCGGCGCACGGCTGCGCTCCTCGATCTGAACTACTACGTGCCTTGCCGTCTGCAGCAGCGCACTATCGCAGTAGTTGGCCTCGGTCGTACCATCGGCGGCGACTTCCTCACCAGTGAAGATGTGGAGCTGCTCGAGTCTCTGGCCAGCTATATCGGGATTGCGCTCCAGAATGCGCGCCTCTATGCCAGTCTGGAGCAAAAGATCTCAGAGTACGAGCGGCTGAAGGAGTTCAACGAGAACATCGTCGAATCCATCAACGTAGGAATTCTCGCCGTTGATCTCGAAGAGCGCATCGAGAGCTGGAACGCGCAGATGGAAGTGATGTACGCGATGCCCCGGAGCGAGGCTCTGGGCCAGTCACTGGCAAATGTCTTTCCGCCCGCGTTCATTGAAGAGTTTCACCGGGTGCGCAACGATCCCGGAGTTCACAACCTCTACAAGTTCCGCCTGGAGACGCGGGCGGGCGAGTTGCGCATGGCAAACATCGCCATCGCGCCGCTGGTAGCGAGGAACTTCGAGATGGTCGGCCGCATCATCCTGGTCGACGACATTACGGACCGAATCGACCTCGAAGGCCAGTTGGCACAGGCGGAGAAGCTATCCTCAATCGGCTTGTTGGCGGCCGGTGTCGCGCACGAAGTGAACACTCCGCTGGCGGTCATCTCCTCGTACGCGCAGATGCTGGCCAAGCAGGTCCGCGGCGATGAGCGAGTGGCGCCGCTGCTCGACAAGATCACGCAGCAGACCTTCCGCGCCTCTGAAATCGTGAACGGCTTGCTGAACTTCTCTCGCACCAGCGGGACGGAGTTCCGCGAACTGGATATTAATGGCATTATCCAGGACACTTTGACGCTGCTCGATCATCAATTGAAGACCAGCAGAATCTCGCTGGAGGTCTCGCTGCAACAGGACCTGCCGCTCATTCTGGGTAATCCGGGAAAACTGCAACAAGTGTTCTTGAACCTCTTCCTCAATGCAAAGGACGCGATGGCTGGCGGAGGAACTCTCCGCGTGGCCACCGAGGCCAATGGGCACGTGGATATTCTGATCACCGACACCGGTTCCGGCATCGCTCCGGAGCATGTTCAGCGCATCTACGATCCGTTCTTCACCACCAAGTCAGCTCCCCGCGAAGGTCAGCGCCGCGGGACTGGGCTGGGACTGGCGGTCACCTACGGCATCATCCAGGAGCACGCCGGCAAGATCCAGGTCGAAAGCGAGATTGGAAACGGCACCAAGTTCCTCCTGGAATTCCCCCTGTTGAGGAAGCCTGTAAATGCATGAAGCAACGATGACCGCTCACCCCATGGCCACTGCTCCGCACACCGAAACCGGTCACCGCATCCTGATCATTGACGACGAAGCAGGAATTCGCGAATCGCTGGAGACCCTGCTGAGCCTGGAAGGCTATACAGTCGAAACCGCGCCCGATGGCGAGGCCGGACTGGTCATGCTCGAAGAGAAGTCGTATGACCTGGTATTGCTCGACCTGGCGTTACCCGGCCAAAACGGCATTGAGATCGTTGGGCGCATTCGCGAGAAGGAATTGGAACTGCCGGTCATCATGATCACGGCCTACGGCACCGTAGGCAACGTGGTGGATGCCATTCGCGCCGGCGCACAAAACTTTGTTCAGAAGCCATGGGACAACGAAAAGCTGCTCGCGGATATACGGTCTGCCATCGCGCGCTATCGCGTGGAAGAGGAGAATGTCCAGCTCAAGCGGGCTCTCAAGCAGCGCTACAACTTCGAAAACATTGTGGGCAAGAGCGAAGTCATGCTTCGCATCTTTGACCTCGTGGCACAGGTGGCCCCCAGCCGTTCGACGGTTCTGATCCTGGGCGAGAGCGGTACCGGCAAAGAACTCATCGCTAAGGCCGTGCATGCGAATTCGCCGCGTCGCGACAAGCCCTTCGTTCCCGTGAACACCGGCGCCATGCCCACCGACCTGCTGGAATCGACCCTATTCGGCCACGTCAAGGGCGCATTCACTTCCGCGGTTTCGGCCAAAAAAGGCCTCTTCGAAGTCGCAAATGGCGGCACGCTCTTTCTCGACGAAATCGGCACCATGGGCATGGATACGCAGGCCAAGATCCTGCGTGTTCTGCAAGACAAACGCTTCATGCACCTGGGGGGAGTTCAGGAGATCCAGGTCGACGTCCGCATCCTGGCCGCGACCAACGTCGATCTTCGCCAGGCTGTGCGCGATGGCAAGTTCCGCGAGGATCTCTACTACCGCCTCAACGTCATCAGCATCGATCTGCCGCCGCTGCGCTCTCGACGCGAAGACATTCCGCTGCTGGTCTCGCACTTCCTCAAGTACTTTGCCGAACAGAACGAACTTCCGCCCCGTACGCTTGCGCCCGACGCGATGCGTGCACTCATCGATTACGATTGGCCCGGCAACGTTCGTGAACTTGAAAACGTGATCGAGCGCGGAGTGGTTCTCTCTTCCGGCCCGGTGATCGGTTCCGATCTGCTTCCCGGTCACGTCACCGGCCGCAGCTACTCCTCCAGCCTGCTCGAACACAACCCCGATGCATCTCTCTTCGACATTCTGGAAGACATCGAGCGCCGCATCATTATGGACAAGCTGGAACGCAGCAACTGGAACCAGACCGAGGCCGCCGAACAGTTCCGCATTCCGCTGTCCACGTTGAACCAGAAGATCAAGCGGCTCAACATCGAAATCAAGAAACGCATCAAAGACTAGAGGACGCGCGACGCTCGTCAAAGCTCTGACCGGAGTCGCCCCACTCTCCATGAGGCGGCTTCCAGTTAACTCCACGACGATAGCATCGGTCGGCTACGATCCCGCTACGCGGGAGTTAGCAATCGAATTTCGTCACACTCGCGATCTGTACCTGTACTTCGACGTGCCTCCGGAAGAATATTCGGCCTTTATGGCAGCAGAGTCGAAGGGGAGCTACCTCAACCAGGTTTTCAAACCCCACGCTTACAGGTACTGGGTTGTCCGTTCCGGAAAAAACAGTTGAGTCGACCCGAAGCACCAGCGACCACTCGCGAAGGGGAGGAAGGCTCTGTGGTAGTCTCGGCTAGAGTCTTCGTTGCGGCTGCAGCATCTAAGTCTTGAAATAGAGAAGCCATGCCACTGAATTCGCTCGAGGGTGTTGCCAAACGAGGTATCGGCTCAGTGCAGAACTATGCGCTGCTTTCTGGCCGCGCGCTGGGCAACCTGGGCAAGAAGCCTCACTATCTCGCCGACATCTGGACCCAGGCTGACTTGATTGGCGTGGGCTCTTTGCCGATCGTGCTGCTCACCGGTTTCTTTACGGGCGGCGTGTTGGCGCTGCAGTCGGCCTCCACCCTGGCGCAGTTTGGCGCGGCCGCGATTACCGGTCAGCTCGTCAGCTTTTCGATGATCAAAGAACTGGGCCCTGTCTTGACCAGCCTGATGGTCTCCGGCCGAAACGCCTCCGGAATGGCCAGCGAACTGGGCTCGATGATGGTGACTGAGCAGATCGACGCCATGCGTGCGCTCGGTACCGATCCGGTAAAGAAGCTGGTAACGCCGAGAATCCTCGCCACGATCCTGATGCTCTTCTTTCTCACCATCGTTTCAGACGCAGTCGGAACGCTGGGCGGGGCCATGGTCGCCGTGTTCATGCTGGGCCAGGATGGCTCGCAGTACTTCCACACCGCGTATCAGTCGCTCGCCTTCGCGGACGTAGTGCAGGGATTAGTGAAGCCTCTGTTTTTCGGCTTCATCATCGCCACCATTGGCTGTTTCTACGGCATGAATACCAAGGGCGGCACACAGGGCGTCGGCCGCTCGACGACGCAAGCCGTGGTCGTGTCCTCCGTGCTCATCATCGCAACGGACTTCCTGATCAGCAAGGTTCTGATCACCATCTTCGGGCGCTAACCATGGAGACACTCCAGGTTCAGGACAGGCCGGCAGAAAACGCGCCCTCCGAGGAGCCGACGGTCGTCTTTGACAACGTCTCCATCAGCTTCGAAACCAAAGACGTTCTCACCGACATTTCTTTCCGGGTCGCCCCCGGAGAGACGCGCATTCTCATCGGCCCAGCCGGCGTGGGCAAGAGCGTACTGCTCAAGCTCGCCAATGGGCTGCTCCGGCCTGATTCGGGCCGCATCTTCGTCTTCGGCGAAGAGGTCAGCACGATGAGCGAAGATGCGCTGTATGTGCTTCGCAATCGCATCGGCATGGTCTTTCAGGAGGGCGCGCTGTTCGATTCGCTGACCGTTCGTGATAACGTGGCGTACCGCCTGATTGAGGAGCACGTCTCTGCTGAAGAAGTGAACCGCCGAGTCTTGGAGGCGCTGCGTTTCGTTGAACTCGAGCACACGGTAGAGAAATTCCCTTCGCAGCTCTCGGGGGGCATGCGTCGCCGCGTTGCCATTGCACGCGCCATCGTGAGCCAGCCCGACCTGTTGCTCTACGACTCGCCCACCGGCGGCCTGGACCCCATCACCTCGACCACGATCATCGAATTGGTCATGAAGCAGCGGGATGTGTACGGCACCAGTTCCCTGCTGGTGACTCACCGGCTACAGGATGCATTTACGCTGGCGACGCACCACTTCAATAAAGACAAGAACGAGATGGAGCTGCTGCCGGAGGGAGTAACCGATCCCAGCACCAGTTTCCTGGTCCTGCAGGATGGCAAGCTGATCTTCGATGGTCCGACCAAGGACCTGATTCACTCCGACGATCCCTTCCTTAAAAATTACCTTTCCTGAGTCGATCGACGGGTGCTGAGGATTCTACGTCTACGACCCGGAACCGCGCTCGGCCTTTCCACGTATCCATAAGACGATGATTCGCATTCGGCGGACACTTCTGGGGGTGATTTGCACTATGGGCACCCTGCCCGCGGCCGGCCAGGCTTCCAAGATGGCTGAACCGCTGCCCAGTGCTGACCAAATCATGGCTCGCGTAGCCACCAACCAGGATCGTTCAGAGGCGGAGCGCGCCCACTACGTCTACGTGCAGCATGCGAAAACAGTCTCGCGCAAGGGCAGCACGGTCATGTGTGAAGAGGTCACCGATTACCGGGTGACGCCGACGCAGACCGGATCGCAGGAGCAACTGCTGAACGTCGATGGCCGCCTGCTCACCAAGCACAAGTATGTTCGGTATAGGGCGCTGCTCCCGAATGTCGACGCCTCGAACAAACCGGTCGAGAGCAAACCCAAGGTGGAAAGCGACCCGGACGCACAGACGATCAGCATCGGTGAGGAAACCGCGGACCGGGACCTTGTGGAGCATGTGCGGGCAAACCTCATCCATGACAACTCCAAAGACGGCATCAACTCGCGCCTGTTTCCGCTAACTTCGAAGGCTCAAACCGAATACTTGTTTCGGCTGGCTGGCGGCGAGCGACTGAATGGACGGGATGTGTACCACATCGTCTTCCATCCGAAAGCGAAAGATGAGTTCGGCTGGAAAGGCGATGCGTACATCGACTCAGGCGCGTATCAGCCGGTGGTAGTCTCGACCGATATGGCGCGAAAGTTGCCGCTGGCGGTGCGCACGCTGCTCGGTACGAATGTGCCCGGGCTGGGATTTACCATCGTCTACGCGCCGCAACCAGACGGAGTGTGGTTTCCGGTTTCCTTCGGGACCGAGTTCAAGCTGCATTTGCTGTACTTCTTCCGGCGCGAGATCATCATCGACGCGCAGAACCGCAACTTTGAAAGAACCCACGTCGACTCGAGAATCGTGAGTGAAGATACTCCGGCGGAGTCTAAAGAGCACTGACCGAGAGCACGGGTCGGCTCCCGACGTTCCGCGGAGCGCGATCTTGCAATGCAAGGAAGGGAGCCGGTTTGACAGGGCCGTACCGGCCATGCCTGCACGCCCCCGAAACAGCCGGTTTTCCTCTGGCCTAATTGTTTGACGCCGCCAAGTCTGCCGCCCTGCATTCATTGCCCGCATCCTCCTCGCCCTGATACTCTGAGGCGTTTCGATCCTGTTTCCCGGAGTGTGCAAGGCATGGCTTTTAAATTCAAGGGCGTAGACTTCATCGGGTTTGACAGCCTGCTGAGCGAGGATGAACGGCTCTCGCGCCATACCGCCCGCCAATTCATCGAAGACAACCTGATCCCCATCATCGAGCAATGCAATCGCGAAGGCCGCTTCCCGCGAGAACTGGTTGAGCCTATGGGCAAGTTGGGCTTCTTTGGCGCGAACCTCGAAGGCTATGGCTGCGCAGGCATGTCGAACGTGGAATACGGGTTGGTCGTGCAGGAGATGGAACGCGGCGACTCCGGCGTGCGCAGCTTTGTGAGCGTGCAATCCGCGCTGGTGATGTATCCGATTTACACCTTCGGCACCGACGAACAGAAGAATCACTGGCTGCCTGCGATGGCGACGGGCGAGAAACTGGGCTGCTTCGGACTGACGGAGCCAGACTTCGGTTCAAACCCGGGAGGCATGCGCACGCGGGCACGGAAGGTCGGCGACGAGTATGTTCTGAACGGCGAAAAAATGTGGATCACCTCAGGAACGATCTCTGACGTCGCCGTGATTTGGGCCAAAGTGGACGACGAAGGAGATCGCATTCGTGGCTTCCTGGTCGAGACAGACCGGCCCGGGTTTACCGCGTATGACGTGCACGGCAAGATGTCGCTGCGCGCCTCGGTCACTTCCGGATTGTCGCTTCAGGACGTCCACATCCCCGCTGCAAATCTGCTGCCAGGAACCGGCGGGCTCAAGTCCCCCTTCATGTGCCTGAACCAGGCGCGCTATGGAATCAGCTGGGGCGCGATCGGGGCAGCCATGTCTTGCTATGACACGGCGCTGCAGTATTCGCTGCTGAGGAAGCAGTTTCGCGACTCTCCGATTGCCAGCCACCAACTCATCCAGGAAAAGCTTGCCTGGATGATCTCGGAGATCAGCAAGGCGCAGTTGCTGGCCCTGCAGGTCGGCCGCCTCAAGGACCTGGGCAAAGTGGCGCACGAACATATCTCCATGGCCAAGCGCAACAACGTATGGATGGCGCTGGAGTGTGCGCGCATGGCACGCGACGTTCTCGGCGGCAACGGAATTACGGATGATTACCCCATCATGCGCCACATGATGAATCTGGAGTCGGTCAAAACGTATGAAGGCACGCACGACATTCACACGCTGATCATCGGCCAGAGCATCACCGGGATTCCGGCATACTAAGCCCGGGGCGAGATCCACATACGTAACTAATGCGGATACGATACTCATTGCCCTGAGGCCGCAAGTCTGAATACGCCGGCTCCTGCCGACCCGGGTCATGACCTGAGGCAAGTGGGGATTGGCCTGTGGCCCGAAGCGAAGGTGCGCGCTGAAACTTCAGTCGCTCTCAGGAATCTAAGAAAAAGGAACACGCCCTAACTGCTGAGTTCCGGCGCCGCAGAACGAGGCACATCCACGTACAAACGAACAACAAAATGCGGCCGTGTTTGTTGAAACGAGTGTGCGCAGAAGTTCGTCCAACCGCTTGTAGGATGTTTCGCCAACTTTGCTGTTCAGGCGCAACCCGGGGTGCTCAAACCGGGTTCAAAGCCCTAGGCCTTGAAGGGGCCTGATGCACGCACCCATGAGATTTCCTCACCTGCAAAGACGACCGGAACTCGATGCCCTGCGAGGGCTTTTCCTGGTCTGGATGACGCTGACGCACCTGCCCACGCGGTTCAGCGACTTCGTCAACCAGCCGTTCGGCTTTGTTTCGTCTGCCGAGGGATTTGTCTTCCTCTCGGCCCTGCTGGTCGCCCGGCTGTACATCCGGCAGGCACATGAAGATGGTCCGGGCTTGCGCGCCAAGTTGTTTAAGCGCGCGCTGAAGATCTACGGCTATCACCTGCTGATGCTGGCGCTGGTGTTTACGGTGGCAGCCTCCCTCGCGGTCACGACGCACAAGGTAGCCATTTACAACCTGCTCAATTTCTACCTGGCGCATCCGGTCGTGGCCATCCTCGGATCGATCCTGTTGCTCTACTGTCCGCCGCTGCTCGACATCCTGCCGATGTACGTCATCTTTCTGGCATTTACGCCAACGGTCCTCTCGGGTGCGGTGCGTTGGGGATGGAGCCGAATCCTGACGGTAAGTATGTTGGTCTGGTTACTGGCGCAGTTTGGTTTGCGCGACGTCGTGCACAACATGGTTGTCCACATTACCGGCCTTCCCATTCCGCTCCAGGAGACCGGGGCCTTCAACCTGTTTGCCTGGCAGTTTCTCTGGATCGCCGGCCTCTGGCTTGGGGCAAGATCCGCAGAGGGGCTGCTGCCTCTGAAACTCGTGCCGGGCTGGGCGACGGCTCTCAGCGTGGCAGTCTGCGCCTTCTTCGTTGGTGTTCGCCACAACTGGCTTGGACCTCACCTGACGCCGGAAACCCTGGGCATGCAGCTGGACAAGTGGAGCATCGGGCCGCTGCGAGTGTTGAACCTCGTCGCCTTCACGCTGGTTTTGTATTGGCTTCGTAAGTACGTGCTGCGCCTGGTGCACATTGAACCGTTTCTCACCCTCGGGAAGGCGTCCCTCGAGGTATTCTGCGCGCATGTATTCTTCGTCTTCGTGGGCCTTACGCTGCTCGCCGGCGAGGTGCCGCAGCTTCATGGATTTCGCGCGATTGCTTTGCTGGTGCTGACCTTTACGGGGTTGATCCTGGTAGCCAGTCGCGAGGTGAAGCGGCGCAGACTGGAACGGGAGTCCAGGCGTTCAGCAGCAACGCAGCCGCAGGAAACCGAGCCGCCCGTATCCATGATGCTGCAGGAGACTAAGCCCTCGGTCGGACTTTCCGCACCCGTAGATCCTCAGGTTTGCCCCACAGCCGAATAGAAGCGGCGGTGAGAGCTTGCAGGCAGGTGGGCGTGCGCGGCACGGCAGCTAAACGGCGATGGTGAAAGCATCCTCGGTCCGAGTCACAGAACGATACAGCGTATCGCGCTCCACAGCTTCTCTTCCTGCTTCCGTAATCAGCCGCACCAGGTCCTGGCGGCGCATACCCTGCGGCGTGGTTGCTCCGGCATCGTGATAGATCTTTTCTTCGATCACCGTGCCGTCGATGTCGTCTGCGCCAAAACGCAACGCAATCTGCGCGATCTTCGCCGACATCATCTGCCAGTAGGCTTTAATGTGCGGAAAATTGTCGAGCATCAAGCGGCTGACAGCAATTTGCCGGATGTCGAGCAGTCCAGTGGTTCGCGGCAGATGATCGAGAGCGGTATTGTCGGGATGGAAGGCCAGCGGGATAAAGGTCTGGAAGCCATGCGTCTCGTCCTGCAGATTGCGCAGACGAACCAGATGATCGACCCGGTCTTCGTCATTTTCTATGTGACCGTAGAGCATAGTCGCGTTCGACCGAAGACCAGCCATATGCGCCAGGCGTGCAGTCTCGAGCCACTCGCCGCCATCGATTTTGTGATCGCAGATGATGTGGCGAACGCGATCGGCAAAGATCTCCGCCCCGCCCCCCGGCAGTGAGTCGACACCTGCAGCCTTCATGCGCTGCAAGGTTTCGGCGATAGAGAGCTTGGCCCGCCGAGCGAGAAACGACACCTCCACCATGGTGAAGGCCTTGATGTGCACCTGTGGGAAGCGCACCTTCAATCCGCTCACCAGGTCCAGAAAATATTCGAGCGGCAGATCCGGATGCAGGCCGCCCACGATATGAAATTCGGTGACCGCTTCACTGTAGCCGGAGGCCGCTGCTTCCCATGCCTGTTCGAGAGCCATCGTGTAGGAGCCTTCCGTGTCCTTCTTGCGCCCGAAGGCACAGAGGCGGCAGGCGGCGACGCAGACGTTGGTTGGGTTGATGTGGCGGTTCACATTGAAGTACGCGACGTTGCCATGCATGCGCTCGCGGACAGAGTTCGCCAGCCAGCCGACAGCCAGAATATCTCCCGAGCGATAGAGCGCGACTCCATCGTCAAAGCTGAGGCGCTCCTCGGCCAACACCTTCTCTGCAATCGGACGTAGGCGTGCATCTTCGGTTTGGAACGGGTGGCGCTGAGGTTGAAATGAACCGTCGGCTGTCATCACTCTCTAGGATACTGCAACTCCGCTCCCGTTCGGCACGGCAAAGGCGAGCGGTGCGGCAGGGTCAAAAGGCCGCGCAGTTTGCGCATGCATGTCGATTGCCGGGCTGATAGTATGCCTCAAGAACGCGACACAATTTGATTAGGAAGAATTTGCCTGCCTCATGCGACTTTTTTTGGCATTGGTTCTCGGCGCTTCGCTTTCCACACCCGCGTACAGCTATGTTCCCCAGCAAGCACCGCCAACAACCGAGAAGCCAAGCCAGGCCGTGTTCCCCAACATTTCGGCCGATGCTCTCAACAAAAAACATCTGAATCTGCCAAAGGACTTTGGCGGGCACCATAATCTATTGCTGCTTTCCTTCGAACGCGAACAGGAGAAAGAGATCGAGACGTGGTCGCAGCTATCAAAGGATCTGCAAAAGGCCGACGCCTCATTTCGCACATACATCCTCCCGGTCTTCACACGCGAGAATGTGCTGTATCGATGGTGGGAGAACTCTTCTCTACGCAGCGACGTGAACGATCCCGAACTGCTCGATGTTACCGTCCCCCTGTACGTGGACAAGGCACGTTTCCGCAAAGACCTTCAAATCGCCTCTGAACATCAGATCGTCGCCCTGCTCGTCGATGACACAGGCAAAGTCATCTGGCGCAGTGAAGGGCCACTCACGGACGAGAAGAAAAGTGGTCTCCTGGCGATCGTTGCGCCGCGGCCTGCCGGCGGTTCGCACTAGCTGTTTCTCACTCCCCGTGGATCTGTTTTTCCATCAGCAGCGCATCCAGCTTTCCCAGGTAGTAGCGCGCAATCCGACCGACAGCCACGTATCCCAGCCTGCGATAGAACTGCTGCGCGCTGTCGTTGTCGACAGCGACTTCGAGACGAATCAGCGAAGCCCCTCGGGCTAGCAACTGCCGCTCAATCTCCTGCATGAGCAATCGGCCGACTCCGGCACGTCGAAACGCCGGATCGACGTCGATGGTCACGATGTGGCCCAGCGAATCTGCTGCTTCTGAGGAAAACTCCACGATGACGAATCCGGCGAGCATGCCCGCGTCATCTTCGGCGATCACTGCGATGGTTTGTTGCTGAACGAGGAGGTACTTCATCTCCGCCAGCGAATACGAGATCCCCTGGCGGAAACAGAGTTTGTCCAGCGCGTGAAGGTTGCGCAGATCGCTAATCTGCGCCGGACGCAAGCCAATGGTCAACGGCTCACACCCGAACCGTCTTAGCGGCCAGCGACAGTAGACACCGCCTCGGAGCCCGGCTGCATCACGACGCCATCGAACAGCGAAGCTCCCGCCAGCCGATTCCCGGAAAACGTAACCGAGTGCAGGTTCCAACCACTATCCCACCACTTCCACGTCTTATCCGCGTCATTAACAGCGAAGACCAGCGTGGTGTTGCGCGACGTGATGATCAGCCGCTTCAACTCCGTGTCGTAATTCAGACCAGTGATGTCGGAGGCAGGCAGCCGATCGAACGCCTGCCAGTTCTGGCCATGATCGTCGCTATAGAACACGCCTTCCCTCCCGCCGATCCACAGGGTCCCGGTTCCAGCCGTAGCCAGAGCCTGCACCGTCGTCAACTTCGAGGGCAACGGAACTGTCTTCCAGGTCTTGCCCTCGTCCTCAGAGACGGCAATGTTCTGCCGTCCCGCCGCAATGGCGACTGGCCCCTTGGCGCTGACGAAGAGAAAATCAGAATTGTGCTCGACCGGACCACCCATCCAAGTTGCGCCCTTATCGGTACTGCGATACACGCCACTCACCGTCGCTGCGTACCAGACATCTCCAGAAACGTCGACTGCATTTACGCGGCTGGTCAGATCCTTATCGGGCTTGACCCTCGTTTGCGTCACCTTCACTCGCTTCTTCTTGACGATAGTGGTGCGCGTCTCGTCCACGTAGGTGACTACCTTGTTGTCCTCGGTCCACTCAGAGCCGTTCCAGTGGTAGACCCCATGGTTGGTTCCCGCGAAAAGCGAGCCATCGGCGGCCTGGGCCAAACTGAATACGTCGTATCCGGCAAGCCCATTACTCTGCTGCTGCCAACTTGTGCCGCCATCGTGCGAGACGAAGACGCCGCCGTAGGTCTTGTCGTTCAACACTCCGGCATACAGGGTTCGCGCATCCTTCGCGTCGGTGAGAATCGCTGCAACCTGCCGCTGAGAGAAGCCGCCATTTGCCGCTTCAAAGCTGTGAGCGCCATCGTTGCTTAAGCGCACGCCGCCACGATCGGTCGCCAGCAGCACATGGCTGGGATTCGATGGATCGACGAAGATGTCGTTGATGATCACGTCGGGGCCGGTCAGTCGCGCCCACTTCGTACCCGAGTCGGTGGTCTGGTAGAGACCTTCAGTCGTTCCCGCATACACCACGTTGCGATTGACGGGATCCTGCATGAGAACACGCGTGCGGCGCGCAGTCGACGGAATGCCCTGGATCTTGTGGTACAACTCGCCGGCGTTGTCGCTCTTGTAAATTCCGGAGCAGGCGCTGGTGTAGACCGTCGTCGGCTGCTTGGGGTCAATGATGATCGAAAAGACGTCAGAGTCATCGATCAGCCCCTGCTTGATGTTGTGCCAATTGGCGCCGCCGTCTGTGGTCTTCCAGGGCAAGTGCCAGGTTCCTGCATAAATCGTCTTGGGGTCGGCGGGATCGATGGCCACCGATTCCACCTCGTGCAGCTCGGCGCTACTCGCGGGACTGATCTGTGTCCAGTGCTGTCCGCTGTCGTCGCTGCGATACACGCCTTTGAGCGTGCCTGCTACAAACACCTTCGAATCGGACGCGGCCTGCGACAGGGCACGAATCGATTGCCCCTCCATATCCTTGACGGTGGTGAAGGTCTTGCCCGCATCGTGGCTTACGAAGAGTTCCCCTTCTGGCCGGTCAAAGACCCAGGCTCCTACCAGGATCGTGTTCGAGTCTGCTTCATCCACGATCACGTTATCCAGCACCAGATTGTCTTGCTTCGAGAGCTTGGAGAGACGCTGCCAGGTAGATCCGCCATCCTGCGACTGATACAGCCAGCTGCTGGTGGTGCCGAGATACAGGTGCTTCGGGTTCTTTGGGTCAGCCGCGAAACTGCGGGCGTCGCCGCCATCGGGGCCGACAGGAAGCCACGGCACGACTGCGGCAAAGGTTGAGAGGGCGGACGTGAGAACTGCTGCACAAACCAACTTCAAAGGGCTGCGTAAAAACGAGAAAACCATGCGAGTCTTCAGTGCTCCTGCTTCAAACGCTAACGGTTAGACTTCGTCTGCGCCAGTATCGCTTTACATACCGGCTGGGTGGCTCAAAACAAAGGGCTGTCCGGAAAACCGGGCAGCCCCTTGAGTGTGTTGTACCGCCTTACCGCTTACTTCTTGCGGCGGTGGTGCTTCTTGGCCGGCAGAGCCTTGCGAGCCTGCGGCTTGACTACGCTCTCATCGACCGGCGAAGTGCTGGGCACATCGTTGTCGAAGTTAGCTCCGGCGGGTACCAGGTAGTTCTCCACTTCCTTGTTGCCCTGGGTGCCAGTGCGAACCGAGATCCGCGTGGCATCGATACCCTTTTCCGTGACCAGGTAATCCTTGGTGTTGACGGCCCGTTCGGCTGCCATGTTGGCCGGCATCGCTGCTGCATGCCGTCCGTGATGACGCTTCGTGGGAGCAGGATTGGTTTCGTCAGAGCTCGCTTCGCCAACAACCACCAGCTTGGCATCCGGCTGACGCTGCGCGTTGAGCGCCACATCATCCAGGCAAGCCTTGGCTTCGTTGTCTACGCGGGCAGGACGCTTCTCGTCGCGACCGAAGGTGATCGAGCACAGTGTCTGTGACTTGGGCTGCGGCGGCGGCGGCGGTACTTCAATGTTGACCGTCGTGGTCGAAGAAGCAGTTTGTCCCTTGTCGTCGGCTACGTTGCAAGTGACGGTGATTGCGCCGGCGGGTGCGCCAGTCGTGGTCAAGGTCGCCGAGTTGCCGGTGCCGTTCACCTGACCAGCCGAGGCCGTGTAGGTGTAGGTCAGCGGACGGTTCTGCGGGCTGGTGCCCTGCGAGGTGATCGTAGCGGTGTCGCCCGGCTTCAGAGTCGTCGGGTTGGCCGAGCAGGTAATCGTCGGCGGCTCAAACTGCTTGACAGTGAAGCTCGAAGTGCAATCTGCCGACTGGCCGGCCTTGGCGCCTTCCGTGACATGACCCGTCACGGTGTAGTTGCCGGGCTGCAGGCTGGCGGTGTCGATCTGACCGGTGGTGTTATCACCCTTCACCGTTACGCCCTGGCCGCTCCAGGTATACGTAGCGGTCTTTTTGGGATTGAGATTGGTGGCGGTGCCGGTCACCGTGACCGGGTCACCCGGGAATACTGACGTCGGGCTTGCGGTGCAAGCATAGGTAACAGGAGGCGGCGGAGTGATGCTGCCCATCTTGAAGACCAGGCCGGTGCTCAGGCGCGCAACCTTGGCGTTTTCACGACCGCCGGGTGAGCCGGGGCCGAAGTTGATGTGCCACCACTCGTAATCCGCCTGAAAGAGGCGAAGCGCCAAACGGTGATTAAAGAACGGCAGCGCGTAATCTACACCGCCACCGACCGTGAGTGCTGGACCCCACGTCCAAGGCTGATGATCCGGACCACCACCCTTGACCGCGCCTCCCAGGGCGTGGACGAAGGGGGTGATGCCTTCATCAGTGGGATACCGAACAATCGGTCCAATCTGCATGGTGTAGAAGTGATCGGAAGGCGCGGCGCTGTTGTTGCTGTCAGGGTGTGCTCCAAATTCAAACTGGCCGCCGACGTATTTGTTCGCGTAATACGCGACGCTGCCCAGAGCACCGTAATCGACGGCGACTAGGCTATAAGGAACGTTATCGCTCGAGGAGGTAACGGTTCCGTGCGGTGCCAGATAGGAATAACCCGCGAAGATATCGATGCGGGAAATGGGTGCTTCCGGGGGAGGCGCAGCCTTCGACGGAGCCGTATTGGTACTCTGGCCGAAGAGACTCACCGACCCGAGCCCCACACATCCTGTTATTAGGGCTGCTTGCCCTAAAGAACGCAACGAACGAAAACGCATACGCCTATCCTCCAAAATTGCAGTTAAGAACTCAAAAGAAATTGGGTGACGCCTGGGTCTCTCACAATTCCTTGCTCAGCCCTGTAGAACTTAGTAGGGGTTCACTTGCTTAGAGCATAATCCCATCAACGAGTTGCCTGAATCCCGTCGAAATCCCCAGGTATCAAACTGGTACTGGTGACGCACTGTGTGAAGATTTACGCTCCGCCTTGGCACGTTTGCGAAGCGAACGGTCTATGTCACTGATTAGGATACCATTAAGCGCGGCTCGCAACCGCACCAAGTAGAATTTATCGAGATATGGGCGCAAGCTTGGCCATCAGCAGGCAGCGATTAACGGTCAGATCTGGCAAATGCAACACCAGCCCCTCACTCAATCAGTGGCCGTCAAAGTTATCCAATCCGCGCCATCAGAAAGTAACTGCTCCTCTGTGAGGTTTCAATAACTCACTCGGATGCGACTTTCTTATGCAGCACGTGTGCGGCTGAACAAAAAAACGGTTTTGCGTAGTTACTTTGGGCTGGTCCCACTTATGAAGTCTTGGCGGCGAAAAGGCAGACTTAGCCCGTCCTGCAGTAAGTCGCCGGCGAAGACCACCGCTAATTAGTGGGCGATTGCAGCTTGAATGTGCCTAGGTCAGGTTCAGTGTTCGTTTTAGACTGCCGTGTTCCCGCTGAATCTTTTCCTGCAGCAGGGTGATCGCATAAAGCAGCTGCTCTGGCCGAGGCGGACAGCCGGGCACATAGATATCGATCGGAATAATCTGATTCACACCCTGGACTAAGGCGTAGTTATTAAATACACCGCCCGAGGTCGCACACGCTCCCATGGAGATGACCCACTTCGGCTCGGGCATTTGCTCGTAGAGCCTCTGAATCACCGGTGCCATTTTTTGCGAAACACGGCCCGCGATCACCATCAGGTCAGATTGGCGGGGTGAGGGACGAAACACCTCCGCACCAAAGCGAGCCAGGTCGAAGCGGGAGGCGCCCATGGACATCATTTCGATCGCGCAGCAGGCCAGACCAAAGGTCATCGGCCATACAGAATTTTTGCGCACCCAGTTCACAGCGAAATCAAGCGAAGTGAGGATGACTCCCTCTGGCTCCTGATAGCCGTAGTTTGCTTCTCGAACTTTTTCCCGGTTCTTAAGGCTGCTGTCGAGCGCGCCGAACAGGTAACGATCCGCGTGACTCTCACTCATGTCCCCATTATATCGTGATCGCCGCCGCTGAACCGCGGGAGGGGAATCCAACGGAAGCCGCTGAATTGCGGCTCAACTCCATCCATGCGAATTCCTTGCCATCGGGCGAATCGAATTGTGTAAAGTAACTGAAACGATTGATTTCCATTCAATTCTTCGCGGCGGATGCGCACACACAATCGAATTGATTTCGCCACGGATTGCCAGCGTTGCGATCGACTGTGCACCACACGCGGAAGCAGTTGCAGTAAACCATCTTTTTTACCCCGGGATGCGATGCGAAGGATTTCTAGTACTTTTTTGCTGCTGAGCCTTACCAGCCTCTGCCTCGTGCTGGCTGCTGCCCACCCCGCACAGGGCGCAGTTCTGGCCTTTCAATCCGCACCGCAATCAATGGACTCAGCGCGACTGACAGAGCTGGAGCATCAAGTCGCCGCAGCCAGGGCTTCATCCGACAACGCCTGGATGCTGGTGAGCTCTGCGCTTGTGTTGCTGATGACCGGACCTGGGCTGGCGCTGTTCTATGGCGGTCTCGTTCGCAAGAAAAACGTTCTCGGCACCATGATGCAAAGCTTCGCGATGATGGCCATGGTCACCGTGCTATGGGGCATTTGCAGCTACAGCCTGGCGTTTGACTCCGGCACCAGCTTTATCGGCGGCTTGCATCACCTGTTCTTGCGCGGAGTGGGACTCACTCCCGATCCGGACTACTCCGCCACGCTGCCGCTGCAGACCTTCATGATTTATCAACTGATGTTCGCGATCATCACCCCCGCGCTCATCACCGGTGCATTTGCGGAGCGCATGAAGTTCAGTGCGATGGCGCTTTTTCTGCTGCTCTGGTCGATATTTGTTTACAGCCCGATGGCGCACATGGTGTGGGGAAAAGGCGGTCTGCTCAACGTCTCCGGCGGCCGCATTCCGACGCTCGATTTTGCCGGTGGCACCGTCGTCCACATCACCTCGGGAGTGTCGGCCCTGGTCTGCGCGCTCTACTTGGGCAAACGCGTCGGCTATCCCAAGGAGCACATGCCGCCTCACTCAGTCGTGCTGAGCTTCATGGGAGCTTGCCTGCTGTGGGTTGGATGGTTTGGTTTCAACGCTGGCAGCGCACTCTCTGGCGGCACGCTCGCCACCAGCGCGTTCGTCGCTACGCACTTCGCTGCAGCCGCCGCTGCGTTGAGTTGGGGGCTGGCTGAGTGGATACGCAACGGAAAGCCCAGCGCGCTCGGCGCCATCTCCGGTGCAGTCGCAGGCCTGGTCGCGATCACGCCGGCCGCTGGCTTTGTCCAGCCCATGCCGGCTTTGGCCATTGGCTTCCTCGCCGGAATCTTCTGCTACCTGATGGTAACGAAAGTGAAGTCGTGGTTCGGCTACGACGACTCGCTGGATGCCTTCGGAGTTCATGGCGCGGGCGGCACGCTGGGCGCGATACTCACCGGCATCTTTGCCACCAGCGTCACGAACCCGGTCTTCCACGATGCTCAGGGTAATTCCCTGCCCGTGGGCCTGATCCAGGGAAATGGACGACAGGTGCTCAACCAGTTCTTTGGCGTAGCCATCGCATGGGTTCTCTCGATCGTGGGTACTTTGATCCTGCTCAAGTTCGTGGATACTGTGGTTGGCCTGCGTTTGCCTCAGCAGCACGAAGAAGAAGGCCTGGATCTTTCGCAGCACGGCGAAGAGGGCTACGACTGGGCCTCCTGACCTTACAATCACTCCTCGGAAACTCACCGAGCGTGTAACCTGTATTTTGACGGACCTTTAACCATGCAAAAGATTGAAGCGATCATTCAGCCATCGAAGCTGGATTCGGTCAAGGACGCACTCCTTGAAATTGGTATCGAGGGCATGACCATTCTCGAAGCACGCGGTCATGGGCGCCAGAAGGGTCACACGGAGTTTTACCGCGGACGGGAGTATACGGTCGATCTTCTCCCCAAGATCAAACTGGAACTGGTGGTGACCGACGAGTTGCTGGACAAAGCAGTCGAAGCCATCGTCTCTTCGGCACGCACCGGCAAAATCGGAGACGGCAAAATCTTCATCTCCAGAATTGACGAGACCATCCGTATTCGGAACGACGAGCGCGGCGAGTCCGCTCTCTAATTCGCTCGAATTGAACACTTGATTGTTGATGAATCCCGGCTTGGAACCGCCCGCCGTGGTGTATCTAAATTTCGACCAAGGCCACCGCATGAAGCCCGATCCCGATTTCCTTCGCCGCGAGCGAGAGAGCTACCAGCAGGAGACCGCTGCTCTGCGCGCTACGTTTGAGAGAACTGGAAACGGTGCGGCCGCCATCCGCCGTCGTTCCACCCTGGTCGACGGCATCATCAAACGGCTCTGGAAGCAGTACATCAGCGACAACCCGGAACACCCCGGTCTGACTGTCGTCTGTACGGGTGGGTACGGCCGCCGCGACCTCTTTCCGTATTCTGATATCGACCTGCTGTATCTCTGCGCGAACGACGATATCGAGCACGAGTTTCGCAATGGGATCCGTTCGGCAAACCAGACCATGTGGGACGTTGGCCTTCGCGCGAGTGCGACGACTCGCATACTCAAGGAGTGCGATCGCTTCGATCCAGACAACCTGGAGTTCACCATAGCGCTCATGGATCGCCGCTTCCTTCATGGCGACTATATGCTGTACCGGCGTCTGCAGGGCGACGTTCTGCCGACCCTCTTTCTGCGCGAGTGGAGCACCATTACGCAGAAGCTTGCCGAGATTGCGCGGGCCCGCCACGCCAAGTACGGCAACACCATCTTTCACCTCGAGCCCAACATCAAAGAGTGTCCTGGTGGACTGCGTGACTTTCAGCTTGCGCATTGGCTCACGCTGCTCTCCTCGTTGCAGGAGACCAAGGTCTGGCCGAAGGAGTCTTTGAACACCTTTGCCTCGTCGCAGAATGACGCGGATTCCGCCTTTGACTTCATGGCCTCGACCCGATGTTTTCTGCACTTTCGTTGCGGCCGCGACGACAATACGCTCGACTGGCATGCGCAGGATGAAGCAGCCGCACAAAGCATCGGTCTTGAAACGCGGGGTACGGCCGACCCGGCGTACTGGATGCGCACCTACTATCGGCATGCGCGCACCGTCTTTCGCCGGGCAAACCTGCTGCTTGAAAACCTGCCTCCGGCCCGCCAGTCGTTTTACCGTCAGTTCCGCCGGCGTCGCACGCCCATCGCAGGCACCGATTTCTTCCTCGAGCAGAACCGCATCGACCTCGACGAAGCGGGCACGGTCAATGACGCCGACGACATCTTGCGCATCTTTGCCATGGTGGCCACGCACGGTTACAAATTCAGCCAGTACGCAGAGGACCGCATCGCCGAGGCGCTTCCAGTGCTGGCGGTCCACATGCCCGAGGGCCCGTTTCTCTGGAACTGTCTCCGCGAGATACTGCTCGGCCCCCATGCCGCGCACGCCTTACGCACCATGCACGCGCTCGGCATTCTCGAGCTGCTCATTCCCGAATTTCACGGTATCGATGCGCTCGTCATTCGCGATTCTTACCATCGCTACACGGTCGACGAACACACCTTCCTGGTCATCGACAATATTCACGGGCTTCGCCAGCCGCGCTACGAATGGGAACAGCGGCTTGCGACTCTGCTGCCGGAGATTGAACGGCTCGACCTGTTCCTGCTTACGCTGCTGTTGCACGACACGGGCAAGGCACGCCGCACCGGCAATCACGCGATCCAGAGCGTGGAGTTGGCCGAGAGCCTGCTAGCCCGGCTGGACTTCGACCCTGAAGAGCGCGAGGCCGTCCGCTTTCTGATTCGCAACCACCTCGAAATGTCGAATGCTATGCGCCGCGACATCTTCGATCCGGAGACCATTCGCGACTTCGCCGACAAGATCGGCAGCAAGCAGCAACTCCGGGCGTTGTGTCTGATGACCTATGCGGACATCAAGGCCGTGCATCCCGACGCGCTCACGCCGTGGAAGGCCGACAACCTGTGGCAGCTTTACATCTCGACTTCGAACTTCATGGACCGCAGCGTGGACGAAGTTCGCTACCACGTCGAAACCGACACCGGCTTGCTCAATCGCCTGCTCGCGGTCGTGCCGGATCGCAAAGACGAGTTGCGCGCCTTCCTCGAAGGATTGCCCAAGCGGTACCTGCAAACGCGCCTCCCGGAGCAGATTCGCAGCCATTTCAAGATGGCGCTGGAACTCGACAACAAGCCCGCACAGCTTGCCTTCCGCATCAATCGCCAGCTCTGCGAACTTACCCTGATCACCAAAGACCGCCCCATGCTCTTCTCCGATATGGCCGGCGCGCTTTCTGCATGGGGCATGAACATCGTGAAAGCCGACGCGTTTTCAAATGCAGCGGGCATCATCGTTGATACATTCCAGTTCACCGACTCCTTTCGCACCCTGGAATTGAATCCGACCGAGGTGGAGCGCTTCGAACAGAGCATCGCCGACGTGATTGCACTCAAGATGCCGCTGGACGTTTTGCTGCGAGGCCGCAGCCGGACCGGTCGACGCGGCGGCGCTAAGGTGAACGTGGCCACCCGCCTGGAGTTTGATAACGTCTCGTCCACTCACAGCAGCCTGCTCCAGATCGTGGCCCAGGATGGCCCCGGACTCTTGCGCGAGATTGCCAAGACCCTCGCCGAGCACGAGTGCAACATCGAAGTGGCGTTGATCGACACCGAAGGCGAAACCGCGATCGACGTCTTCTATCTCACCGCAGAAGGCGACAAGCTCAGTGAGCAGGTGCAGATAGATCTGCGCGATGCCCTATCTGGAGCCATCGAATCCCTGCGCGCCTGAACGGGCGATCTCACTTCCTCTCTGCCACAACTCTCACACACAGGCATCCCTCGCCTGCAAGCGTCGCCGTATACTGCGCCTGTACCGAAAGAACTTTCACGCCTTTGTAAACTTTTAACGGACCCACCGCGATACTGTCAGAAGCGGTAAGCGCGCTCGAGTGCGTTCGCTGATATGGGAGGCACGTTTGCGTCGTGGGATAGCGATTCTCTTGGTGGGACTGAGCGCACCCTTCGTCGCCGCGCAGAGCACCGGGTCTGACGCACCTTCATCGCACGAGGAACAGGCGTCGCCCTCGCCCGTTCTCACCATGTTTCCTCATTCGGCGACTGCGCGCTACTGGATCTCAGGCCAGGAAAACACTATCTTCCAGGCACACCCCGCGTTTCACTCTTCATACCAGGGTCCGAACAGCCTGGTACGGCGGGGCGAATACAAGACATCTCTGCTTGGAACGCTCTATCTCGGATATCAGCCGCATCGCAGCCTGCGCTACAACACCGATCTCATCCTTGATTTAGAGAGTGCCGGAGGTCGCGGCATCAGCCAGGCGCTCGGGTTGGCTGGGTTCACCAATCTGGATGTCGTGCGCAATCCGAATTTGGGATCGAAACCGTATCTCGCTCGCTACGAGATCAGCCAGACGATCGGTTTAAGCGACGAGATGACGGAGGCCGCGCGTGGCCCCTTCTCTCTCGCGCCGCAGGTTCCCGTCCGTCGGTTTACGTTGCGCATCGGCAAGATGGGCCTCTCGGATTTTTTCGACATCAACTCGGTCGGCAGCGACAGCCATCTACAGTTCACCAACTGGACAGTGGACAACAACGGCGCATGGGATTATGCCGCCGACACTCGCGGGTACACGACTGGCGGCATTCTCGATTACGAAGATCGCTCGTGGGGCATTCGTTATGGATTCGCCGCCATGCCGACCGTGGCCAACGGTATCGCGTTGGACTGGGCCTTCAGCCGTGCCCATGCGCAAAATGTCGAATTTGAACTACGCAGGAGCCTGGTTCCGCAGCGGCACGGAACGGTGCGTTTGCTCTACTACGCCAACACCGCACACATGGGCCTGTATCGCGAGGCGGTCAATGCCTATTTGAACGGCACAGAAACGACCCCCTCTATTCTGCGGCACGAACACCCCGGCGCACTCAAGTACGGCTTCGGCTTCAATCATGAGCAGGAGATCAGCGACAGGCTGCGTATCTTTTCCAGGTTTGGATGGAACGAAGGCCAGCACGAGTCCTTCGCCTACACCGAGGTCGACCAGACCATCGAAGCTGGCGGCGACTACACCGGTGGCCAATGGGGTCGGCCGGAGGATCGACTCGGAGTTGCGTTTGTCTCCAACGCGATCAAGAAGGATCACCAGAACTATCTGCGGCTCGGCGGGCTAGGATTTTTACTCGGCGATGGGAGTCTCAACTATGGGCGAGAAGACATCGTGGAGAGTTACTACAACCTGCACGCCTGGCGCGGGCTTTTTTATGCGCTTGGACTTACGCACATCAATCACCCGGGCTACAACCGCGATCGCGGTCCGGTGTGGGTTCCTTCCGTCCGCATGCACCTGGATTTTTGAGCCACGCGTCCAGTTCGAACTTCACTTTTGGGCGGTAAAGACCTGCGGCTGCCGTGGGATGGACGCCGGCTCCAAATCGTCGATCCATTCTTCGCGACGTAAATGCGATAGTCGAGCGGCCCTTGCTCGCCCGGCCGGAACGCGCGCTGATCGTAGACGCGGTAATTGTCCTGAACGTATGCGCGGAACTGCGGCCACATCTTCAGCTTCTCGAAATTGTCCGGTCCCCAGGGATACAGTTCGGCCCCGGCAATGATGACCTCAGGCGGGTTGTTCATCAGCTCTCGCCAGAACTGTTGCCGAGTATCCTGGACCGTCGGCGCTGCCTGTGGCCCAAAAATCAGAAACTCGTAAAACAGACCGGTGGATTGAACCAATTGCATCCGGTAGAGGGCCGTATCGCAGTCGGGCAGGGTGTAAAGGCACTGTACGTGGCCCGAGAGCCGATTTCCGCCCAGCGTATTCAGGTCCGTCTGCAGAGAGGCAATCAAGTCTTCGTTCCAGTGCACCCGACTGGCCTTGGCGACGTAGAGGAAAGGCAATATCCCGGCGGCGAAAATCATACCGGTCACCCCCATCACTCTGACAACGCCTCGTTCGCGCAAAGCACTCGTCAACTCCATCCCCACCCACAGCATCGCAAACGCCAGCAAAGGGTAGCGGTGATATGGAAACCCTTTGCCCTGGGCGAAGTACGAGACCACCCCAAAGAACATGCCGCCGATCACTGCGGCTCGTTCCCATTCGCGCCAGTCCCGCCGCTTCCACGCGATCGCGGCAGCGAAGACCAACAGCCCAAGGATGGACGGAGACATACTCCACTTGAGCAGGTAGCCGGCAGGCCGACGTCCGAGGTCCGCGTAGTAGGGTAGAACTTCACGCAGCACCATCCCGAATGCGGGTAAGGCGTGCTCCTCCCACAAAAACGCCACCATGGCGCACACCGGCAACACCATGCCTGCGGCCCCATACAACGCTGTCCTCCGCCAAGCGAGCCGCCTGCTATGAAGCCGGAACGAAACCGCAACCAGCAACAGAATGGCGAATGGAAACGGCGTCGGCTTGATGGTTCCGGCAATGCCTGCGCAAAGGCCGAACAGCATCGTGAGCCAGGGCTTGTTTCTACGGACCGACTCGAATACGAACGCATAGCCCACGAGCAAAAGCACGGCGATGATCAAGTCGCGCTGACCCTGCTGCCCTGCTCCGTCGCGCCCGTGGTAGAGCAGAAACAAACCTGCTCCCACGACGCCACCCATCCAGTCGTACGGCCACGCGATGGCAATCACCGCTGTGCCGGCGAAGCTCGCCAGCAGCAGATCAAACACTCGCCACGCCACTGCGCCGCTGCCCAGCGTATGCATGACGGTCCAGTTAAATGCGTACGCGCCCGGCATGTTCATCTCCAGCAGATCGCGATATGGGACCATGCCGTGATCCATCAGGAAACAAGCGTAATTGAGCTGCGCCGCGTCATTTACCAGCGGCCAGTGCCAGGTGCGAACGATGAGCATGGCAACAGCGCCTGCGAGGCAAGCGAGAATGGCTGTCCGAAACCAGGCCATGTAGCTCTTGGCATTCATTCAGACGCTAGGACGTGCTTTTCACTGGATGCGTTGACTACGCGGCGAGAATACACCGCTTCCGCTAACATTCACGCAGAAAAGGGCCTGCTCGCCTGTAAGTGCAAGTTAAAAGATTGGGTCTATTACAAGCCTGGCGAGTCACAGGTGAGAGTACCGGGACAGGCGCGTTGCAACGCTTTTTAGTTCGAAGGGGTCGTCTGCGGAGCCTTCACGTCATTCTTCGGCTTGTCATCGAGCGTGTAGATCACTTCGCCGGGACGCGCATAGTGCAGCTTTTCGCGCGCTTCGTGCTCGATGGCGTCGGAGTCCGCTTGGAGCCGATCTGTATGCGCTTTGAGCCGGACGTTTTCCTGCTGCAGTTCCTGGATGCGCTTTGAGAGCATCTTGTCGTCAGCTCGCTTCTGCTGATAGACCGTCAATCCGTTCTGACCGAAGATGACGTGAAAGCCAAGAAAAATTGCGCACAGAATCGCCAGGCCTGTCGCGATGCGCCGCCAGGAGCGGAAGGCTATTTGGGCCAGGCGTAAGCCGAACTGGGTTTGTTTCGCGGTGTTCATCAAGAGGGTGGTCTCAGCGATTCCACAGGAACCGCTGGACCCATTATGAGGCGCGCACTGCCTCGCGTAACCTGCAGCCTGTTTTCAAAGTAGGTACGGGGCCGAGATTCTCTTCGGCCCAAAGGTGAGACGCAGCAACGATCTACTGATTGACCCAATCCTTCGCGGCGTTGCTCAGCACGTCCGCATCATGTTGCGCGCGAGCTTCCGAGTAGACACGAATCACGGGTTCGGTGCCCGACAGCCGGTAGCACACCCAGGAGCCATCCTCGAAGATGAGCTTCAAACCGTCGGTTCGCACCACCTGCTTCACCTTGCGGCCGTTCAACTCCGTGGGGTCCGCTTTGATCTTGGTTACGAACTTGGCCTTGGTCTCCTCGGTTACATGAAAGTTTTCTCGGTTTGGATAGTAGGAACCCACCTTGGCAAACAGCTCTTGCAGTTGTTCGCCGAGAGTCTTGCCGCGGGTCGCCACCATCTCGGCCACCAGCAGGCCGGCGATCACTCCATCCTTCTCTGGAACATGCCCGCGTATGGTCAGCCCCGCGCTCTCTTCGCCGCCAATCGCGATCTTGTCCTGGTTGATGAGCTCTCCGATGTACTTGAACCCTACCGGCGTCTCGTAGAGCTGCACCTTGTGGTATTCGGCCAGGGCATTGATCAGGTTGGTGGTGGCCACGCTCTTGGCGACGCCGTTCTTCCAGCCGCGTGTCTCGACCAGGTAGTCAAACAACAGTGCGATCACGTAATTTGGCTGGATAAACGTTCCGTCGCGGTCGACGATGCCGAAGCGGTCCGCGTCTCCGTCGGTCGCGATGCCGATATGCGCGCCAAACTCCTTCATCTTGGCCTTGCAATCTTTCAGCAGATGATCGTCTGGCTCGGGCGCATGCCCGCCAAACAAAACATCGCGGTAGTCATGCACGGTGGCTGTGTCCACTCCGTGATCGCATAGCACCTGGCTGCTGTAGCCACGCGCCGCGCCCCAGAATGGGTCGAAGACAACGCGCAGATTCGCCGACTTGATCTTTTTCAGGTCTACCAGTTCCCCCAGCCTCTTCAGGTAATCGGGCTTCGCATCGATCTCGTCGAACTTCTGCTCACTCGCCTTGGGCTTGAGGTTGGCGTCCGCCGGCAGGGCCGCGATCGCTGCTTCAATCTGCTTGGTCACCTCAGGAAGTGCGGGAGCTCCATCCGGCGTGGAGAACTTGATGCCGTTGTACTCCGGCGGATTATGCGATGCCGTGAAGTTGATCGAACCTCCGGCCTTCCGCTCACGAATCGCGTAGGAGATGGCTGGAGTCGGCGCTGCCTCTGGAATCACCACCGGCGTTACGCCATTGGCCGCGAGCAAGTTCGCCGCTTCGGCAACAAACATCTCTCCCAGGAAACGCGGGTCGCGGCCGACCAGCACCGTCTGCGGCCCTGGCTGGCTCGAAACATACTTTGCGATACCGGTCACCGCACGACGAACATTGGGGAAAGTGAACTCCTCGGCGACGATCGCGCGCCAGCCGGACGTTCCAAACTTGATCTCAGTCGACATGTATCTCCTCTGCAGTTCTCAGAATAGGGCACGGCACACCGGCCGGTTGACGGCTCTAGCATCTTGGCATGAGGTAAGATGCCCCGGTCAAGTCAACGATACTTCCGCGAGAAAAATGAGCTCTGCGACCTGTGTTCCAATTGAGAGATGGCGGAAAGCCCTCGCTCTGCGATGTTAGCTCTCACCACCGTCTCTGACCCGGAGGAGGCGACCCGCCTTGCTCGCCTGCTGGTGGAGCAGCGCCTCGCCGCCTGCGTCAATATCCTTCCCGGCGTGCAATCGGTCTACCGCTGGCAGGGCGCCATTGAGACAGCAGCCGAACTGCTTTTGATCATTAAAACATCGGCCGATCTCATCCCCGAGGTGCAGGCGACCCTGGCTGCTCATCATTCCTATGAAGTGCCGGAGTTCCTGGTGTGGCCGATCCAGGGAGGCGCTGAAAACTACCTTCACTGGCTACTTGGCAGCCTGCGATAATCGGTCGCGGCTTTTGTTATTCTTACGCTTGTCCGCATGCGTGTTCTCTTTGCAATTTTCGTCTTGAGTGTAGGTGCCCTGCTCTGGGCGGCGATTGCCATAGCACGCCACATCCGGCGTCACGAACCGGCAGTTTCTTCTGCCCCGCCTGAAGCCGCGCAGTCTGTCTCTTTAGAGGACGAAACCACGGTAGCACCCGGCTCTTCCAATCCCAGCCAGTGAATCGGAGATAGCACCATGGCCCAACACCTCACCCTACCTCGACCCAAGGCCATGCCGGCCGCCCAACCGCTTTGGCGCAAGCTCACGTTTGCCATCGCCGGTACGCTGCTGGTCGCCATTTGCGCCCACATTCAGGTACCGCTGTTCTACACGCCCGTGCCGATCACGCTGCAGACCTTCGCCGTCTTGTTTCTGGGGCTCGCCATGGGACCGCAATGGGCCTTCGCATCGCTGGTGCTTTACCTGCTTGAGGGTGCGGCCGGACTGCCGGTATTCAACCCGAACGGTCCGGGAGGCATGGTACAGCTCGCCGGTCCTACCGGCGGATACCTGCTTTCCTATCCCTTTGCTGCCGCGTTGACCGGACTCCTCTACCGCCTCGGAAAGTCGAGCTTCCCCAGAGCAGCGTGGTCGGCCGTGTTGGGCAGCGTGCTCATCCTGCTGGGAGGATCGCTGTGGCTGGCTGCACTCACGCATATGGGACTGAAGCCGGTGTTCGCGCAGTCGATTATGCCGTTTCTTCCAGGTGATATCCTCAAGGTCTGCGCCGCTGCTGCCGCCGTGACTGTCCTGCAGGCCTTTCGATCCAGGCGCCCGCAGGCATCGTTGGACGAAGAGTTGTAGGGCACCCGGCTTTACCCAGAACCGCCACAACTCAGTACCAGGACGCGCTCAGCAAGTTCAGGAGAAGAAGTGACGACATCCCCTTCCAACACGGATACGGATTCTACTGCCCCGGTTACGCACGCTGCCACTCAAGAAATCAGCATTGCCCATAGTCCCGACTCCGACGATGCATTCATGTTTTACGGGCTGGCAACGAACAAGATCCGAGTCCCGGGACTGAAGTTTACCCACACGCTCACCGACATTGAGACCCTGAATCACAAGGCCATTCAGGAAGCGTTCTACGATGTGACAGCGATCTCCTTCCATGCCTACCCTTACCTGCAGGACAGCTATTCGCTGATGGCCTGTGGTGGGTCGGTGGGCGAAGGCTACGGCCCCATGATCGTGGCCCGGCAGCAATACACCTTGAACGACATCAAGCGAATTCGCATCGCCGTGCCGGGCACGCTGACCACCGCCTATTTAACGCTGAAGATCTTCGCACCGGAGATTGAGACAGCCGTCGTTCCCTTCGACCGCATTATCCCCGAGGTAATTGCCGGGAACTACGACGCCGGGCTCATCATTCACGAGGGCCAACTCACGTATTCGCATAGCGGACTTCATAAGATCATCGACCTGGGACAGTGGTGGCGCGAGGAGACGGGGCTGCCGCTTCCGCTGGGTGGGAATGCGATCAAGCGTTCGCTCGGCCCGGAGACTTCGCTCAAGGTCACGAATGCCCTTCGCGACTCCATTCAGCACGCCCTCGATAATCGCGAAGCTGCGCTGGCCTATGCCATGCAGTTTGCGCGCGACCTCGAGACCGGCATGGCGGATAAGTTCGTCGGCATGTATGTGAACGAACGCACCCTGAATTACGGCGACGATGGCAAAGAGGCGATTCGCAGACTCCTCGCACTGGGCCATGAACGCGGCATCATTCCCAACGCGGCGAAGATCGACTTCGTCGGCTGAGGGTCGCCTACGCTGTCCGAATAACGTAACCGTTGTAGTCTCTTATTTGAATTCGATCCCGCGCCTGCCGGACTCACCGGTGGGCGCGTTCGTTTTCCGCGGTCTACATACACATTCTGGCTCCCAGAGTGAGGGCCGCCGATGCTTGCGACGAAAGTGGGATCGCCTTCTCTGCAGAAATGCGCACCTCGCGCAGAATCGTAAGCCAGGGCTTTCGCCAGCCGGGTGGAATCCCTCATTCGTAACCGCCCCAGCAAGATTCCCAAAACGGGATCATTCCCAATCCAGTTACTTTGGTTTATCCAGACCCCATTCCAAGTACGTTTCCCCAACGCCAACGCCCAACGTTGCGTGCTAACTTTTCCTTACTGTCACCAACAGAAAAAGAAGCCAGTTGGCGGAATGCCGTCTAACAAGAGGTTCTTGTCGTGGGAACGAACGCTGCAGAAGACCTGTGTATCCCGTTTGAACGTCGCCTTGTCCGGGTGCTCCATATCCCTCCCCAGCGGTCGCTCACTGTGCTGGCTCATCTGCTCACGTTCATGTTGCCCCCCCAGTATTGGTACTCGGTTGCGCTCAAGCTTTCGCGGCTTCAGGCATTTTTTGTTCGGCTGGTCTGGCGAAATCATCGCGACCGGACGCTGGCTGCACGTTATCTCGATCGCTGGCTCTCGCTGCTGAGCCGCACGCAATGCTCCTTCCCCATTCCCTGGTGGACCGCCGATTACCAGGCCCTTGCTGAAACCGCAATCCACGAGGACGGGGTGGTCCTCTGTTCGACCAGCGCACCCCTGTTGAGCATCGCGCTGCGCGCCCTCGGCGATCTTGGCTACACCATGCCGTCTGTGGCTTTGGCCTGCCAACCGGGCGCGGAAGTTCGCTCGCGTTTCTGGGGCATGCCGGACAGACTACCCGTCTCTGAACCATCGCTCGAAGTACTGTTTGAGGCACACGCTGTCTTACAGGACGGTGGAACCGCTCTCGCAATTGCCGATCCGACTCAAGCCCTCCCCTACTCGCCCGGCGTGTTTCGTCTCGCGCAGGCCAATGGATCCCGCGTGCTCTTCGTCTTTGCTGAACTTGAACCCGACGGCCATATCGAAATCCAGTTCCAGACTCCGCCGGATCCGTTCTGCTCGACGGACGCTTCGATCGAGGCGAACCTTGCGGCCCTTGACCTGGAGTCGCAGAGGATTCTCTACGGTGCCTCCCCCAAACGTCACAACGAGCTCATCGCTTTTCCCAGCCCTTTGCCGGAGCCGCTGAAGCGTTCGGCGCGATAAGCCCTCGACAATTTCTTAATCACTAGCCGCCCCGCAGACTCATGCGGGGCTCTCTTTTGCCAAAAATCCACGCGAGTTAGTTCCCGGCCGCGGAACCGTTTCCGCAATCCTGCGTATCTTGTGAGTGAACGCCTGCGCTGTCAGGCTTGCAGGAGGAAAGCCCCCATGCATGGACTCATTCTTTTCGGGATGTATTTCCTGCCGTTCCTCATCGCTGTGGCAAGACACAACGTGAGTACGGGCGGCATCTTTGCGGTGAATTTCTTGTTCGGCTGGACCGGTGTGGGCTGGATCCTAGCGCTGATCTGGGCGCTGACCGGAACGTCCTGGGACCAATGCTACTACCGCCAACCACCTTATTATCCCGTTCGCTATTACTGAGCCCCTTCGCTCAGCACGCGTTACCGGGTATGGAGCAGAGGGCGGCTCCCTTGCCGCGTGGGAGCTCCTGTCTCGAATGCCAGACTGCGCCCTCGTAGGGTTCAGGCTGCCCCTTCCTGCCTTACGCCAGATACTGCTGGGTGCTGACGTTCAGCAACAGTTCCACATGGCTGCGAAGCGCGCGTATTCCGGCCAACAGTTCGGTGATCTCGCTCTCCAGAGACACCAGGTCCAACTCCGTCTCGAGCAGCTCGCTTCGTGCCATGGTATTGGTCTCGAGTGCGTGATCGATGGAGACCAGTTTCTTCGCAACCGTATCTGGGGCCATAGGTAGTCCAGACTTTCCGTTGATCAAGATCAACAATTTTTCTGTAACGAAACTCACATTAGTTGGAAACAATTGACCGCGCAAGAGCACTTGGGTTACTGCTACGACGCAGATTCATAGAGACTTAGTTACGAATCACTCATCTTTGCGGGCCCCGCCCAGATTCGCAAGCTGCACTTCGAGCGACCTCCCGGAATCGTCGCTCCGGACAACTGGGCAAACCGTCGCGCTTGCAAGTGCTTTCTTTGCTTGCAGGTGAGAGACCTGGGCCGCCGAGAGTTCGGCGGGTGGCCACATGGTGCGCGGGGTGACATCAGCCACTCCCGCCATTAACGCCTCGTATAACTTCTGGCGCAGGTAATTCGCTGATTCGGCTCAGCTTGCAACGATATTATGTTTTCGTCATGGCTTGCCATGCGACCGTAAGGTCAGATTTAGGTCTTGGGAAAGTCACCTTTTTCTTAACAGAGACCCGAGAGCGCGAATCCGCCGAACCGGCCCACCCTACACCTTCGAATTGCACCCGAGATTCAGGCGACTAGACATCATGTCCGAGGCAGATGTGCCGATGAGATTGTTAGGAGATTCTCATGCACAAACCAGACGCATCCCGTTGCAGCATTCTCCTCGGCGCGGAACAATCCGAGTTTTCAAAGAACCTCTACCAGTTGCTTGCGGGATGGGGCCATGCGGTCGAGCATCTGGGAGAAGCGCAACGCGTGCTGGATCGACTGGAAGAGCCGGAATCACCGTCGGTCGTGGTGCTCGACTCCGATCTGCCCGGCCTGGGCTGGCTGGAAGTGATACGCCAAATTCAGGCGCGCTCAAAGCCGAATCTGCCATGGACGATGGTTCTTTGCGGCAGTCCGTCCTGCGACCAGGTGCTGATCGCGACCGATGCCGGAGTAGACGACCTGCTGGCCAAGCCGATTGATGAACTGGATCTGCGGATTCGATTGCACACCGCACATCGGGTCCAGATGCTGCATGCGCGGCTACGACACTCGGTCGACGCCGCGCGCTTTCACGCCTCCCATGACCCGCTGACGGGCCTGTGGAATCGCGAGGCCATGCTGCGACTCCTCTTCCAGGAGACGGACCGGGTGCAACGGATGCGCACTCCCTTGGCACTGATCCTGCTCGACGTTGATGATTTCTCTGCATTGAATGCCGAACATGGGTACCCAGCCGGAGACCGAGTACTGCAGCAATTGGCGGTACGCTTTCGGCGCTATTTGCGCAGTTACGATCTCATCGGGCGGACGGGCGAAGATTCGTTCCTGGTGGCTCTGCCGGGCTGTACCCTCGCCGAAGCCATGCTTCAGGCCGAGCGCCTGCGAAAGGCGGTCACGCATCGGCCCTTCGAGGTTCCAGGCACTTCGGTTTATATCAACGCCAGTTTTGGCGTGGCACAGAGCCTGGGCCGCTCTCCGCTGGTCGTGCTTCGCGAAGCGGAACGAGCGCTGGTCCAGTCCAAGCTCCTGGCTCATCAATGCCAGGTCGCGCCCAGGGAACCCGCTTCCGCCGAAGTTCCTAGTTCACTGCAGCCGTAGCTGAAGTTCTGGCCCAGAACTCGGGCAGAGCACAACCGTGCTTCTCTTAATCATCATCGTCCTTGCGGTGTGCTGCGTGCGGATGAAGAATCATCGCTGGGACAGGCTTGTCTCCCATCGCCTCCCGCCACAGGATCACGTTCAGTAGGCGGGCATCGGCCTGGTCGGCATGGCGAAAGTCCATACGGCTCGATTCCCTGGCGCCCGGGGCCTTCGGCTGATTCGCTTCATAGATCAGGCCACTGTCACGGTTACGATAGTCCGCATCGAAGGCCGGCTGGTCTCCGGCGCCCGAGAACAGCGGCGCGATCGGCGGCGCGAAGGCGTCGTTGTTGTTCATCGGCGGAATGCCGAGCAGCTCCTCCATGGTGCGAATCACGCTCACCGTCGTATAGAAGGAGTGGTCGATGACCGGCTGCGATTTTCGCGGCGCATATTTGCTCACCACCAGTGCGATGCTGCGATGCGCATCCACATGATCGGCTCCATCCTGCGCATCGTCCTCCAGGATGAAGAACGCCGTGTCGTCCCAGTATGCGCTGTGGGAGATCGCTTCGACCGCGCGGCCTACCGCCAGATCATTATCCGCCACCGACGCCTCCGGTTTCGGCATGCCAACCCTTGTTCCCGCGGTGTGATCGTTGGGCAGGCGCAGCATCACAAACTCCGGCATCGTGTCCTTACCCTTCTCGCGATCGGCAGTCCAGATACGTAAGTGCGTCAGGAACTCTTCGACTCGCAACTGGTCAGGGAAACTCAGGTTGAAGTCGGGATACTGCGGATCGAAGTGCCCTTCTAACTCCGGCTTGGTCGCCACATTGTGTAGAACCAATGGAATGTCCCAAGGATACGGACTCGCTCCTCCGCCGTACATCTGCGGGATCGCCTCGCCCTTGTGAATTGCCGGATGAGCACACAGACCTGGAGCGGGCTCCGGTGTTCCCGCCAGGGGCGTCGTCTCCTTCGGCGCCTCGCCCGAATCGTCACAGAACTTGGTCGAAATGTACTCGCCGAAGTGGTACAGAGTTTTTCCATGGCTTGCGAGGTTGGTCCAGAGATAGCTGCTGCCCGGCTCATTCACATCCGAGATTCCCTCTTTGAGCGGGTAGCCCTCCTCGACCGCGCCTTCAAAGTCGTATGGGCGCTCGCGGCCGCGGTAGCCCTGTTGCCAGTTCTTCTCGGTGTAGTCGCTCGTAATGGCCGCGGTCGACCATACATGCCCGTCCCCTGACACTTCGCCGGAGTCATAGAAGTTGTCGAGCACGCCAAACTGTTCCGCGAGCTTGTGTTGATTCGGAGTGATGGATCGCCCATACATCGTGAGGCTGGGATCTCCCTCCCCCACGCCAAGATCGCCCAGGATCTGATCGTAGGTGCGGTTTTCCTTGATGATGTAGATGACGTGGTGAATCGGATTCTTTCCTGCCGCGAACGCGATCTTTTTTTGCGCAGCAGCCATGCGGTTGCTCTGCAACACCTCGGTGGTCAACTGCTTCAAGTCCGCTGCGGTGGCCTGCAGATCGATGGTTGCCAACGAGCCGTGCAGCAGGGTCGCGATATAGGTGTGCGGCTTCTGCAACCGCTTCGCCATGCCCTCAAACAGAGCCTGCGGTTGCGCATTCGGGCCGGTTCCCTTCCCCTTCGCTGTGGCTGCGTACAGATGACCGCCTTTGATCGCGAGTGCGGTCGGGTACCACTCCGTCGGTATGAAGCCTAGCGCGTGAACCGGCGTTGCATTCCGTTTCAGAGCGGCTGTCTCGAATACGGCAACAGCATCGGAGCCGGTATTGGCGGCGTATAACCGAGAGCCGTCCGCAGAGACTGCGACGGCGTCCGGCATAGCGCCGAGGAACTGCTGGCCCGGTAGTCGCGTGTCGAAGAGGCTCTGCAGTCGCATGTGTTCGCCTGCAAGTTGCACCGCCGCGACGGCGTCACGGTTCGCGAGCGCAACATACAACGTCTTCTCATCAGGACTGAAGGCAAAGGCGGTGGGATGAGACCCTGGGCCCGTCTTCAACCGCGGCGGCAGGAGGGATAGCTTGCTTAATACGCGGCCACTCTCCAGGTCCAGCTCGGCGATCGCGGAGCCGTTCCACAACGCAACAAACGCTCGGCGGCCATCGCGCGTAGCCGTTACGCAGATGGGATAATTCGACGGCACGATCGCCTGGTCAGCGAAATCGAATTGATGAACCACCTTACCGCTGTCGGCATCGACCAGCAGCACGTCGTCGGAGAACTCATCCGCGACAAGAATCTGCTCAGCACCGGCGCGGCTTTTGACCACCGCCAGTCCTGCCGGAGCGGGGATCGCCGATTGAGGCGGCAAGGTCTCGCCGATCGGGTTCTGCGTCTTGCCCGAAGGCAGATGCCGCAGCGAAATCGCGATGAGACGTTCCGGTGCAAGCTGCCCGTCGCGGAAGGTGTACACAGCGATGGCATTCCCGGTTTGCTTTTTACCATCTCCTTCGGGCGCCGACAGCGAATCGAGGCTCGCATACAGATGTGTGCCGTCCGCGCTGAACGCAATTCCCTGGTAGAACGTCTGCGGTTCACTGGCTTCCGTTCTCTGCTCCGGAAGATCGGTGAGCTTGCCGGTTTGCGTATCCAGCACCGCGATCGATTGCTCATACTTCGACTCAGCGGTCCCGTAGCCTGCATTGACGATGGCGAGATAGCGCTGGTCCGGCGACCAGGCCATGGCCATCGGCAGGCTGTTGAGCATTGCAGGCGCACCGGGAACCGGTCCCAGGATCTGCTTGCTGGTCGGGAGATCGATCGGCTGTTGCGCCGCTGCCTGTAACACGAAGAAGCAGAGCGACACGGCGGACGGGCAAACCCGGAGACACAAACGGCGGTTCATCATATGCATTGCACCTTAACAAAACACGGCAGCATCGCGTTCTGAAACCAGATTCGTTTCACCAATCTTTCACCTTGCGCAACGAAAGTGCTCAGTCCTTGGCAACGTCTACGAGACTATTACCGATTACAAAACTGTTACACCCCCGCCCGATCTGCGCTGGTAGGTTTAAAGATAAGCTCTGAATTCGTTTGAAGGATCCCGCTACCTATGCCCGTTGAAGTATTGGACCACTCCGCTGCACAGCATACCGTCATCGCCTCGCCGGGAAAGATCCATCCGCGCCCAGTCCCTTCTGATCCGCTGCCCCAACTGGGCCGCAGCACCCAGAAGGAGCAACGAAACTGGATCACGACCATCTTCATGGGGGTTTTCCACGTCGGTGCGATCGCGGCATTGTTCTTCTTTTCCTGGAAGGCGCTGGCGATTGCGGTGGCAATCTACGTCTTCGCAATCAACATGGGCATCGGCATGGGCTACCACCGACTGCTGACGCATCGCGGCTACAGGACTCCGCGGATCATTGAGTATTTCCTCTCACTGTGCGGCACGCTGGCGCTCGAAGGCGGACCAATTTTCTGGGTGGCGACGCACCGTATTCACCATCAGCATAGCGATCGCCCGGGCGATCCGCATACGCCGCACGATGGGGGATGGTGGGCGCATGTGGGATGGATCATTAATGGCGAAGCACTTCATCACGAAACTGCTCTGCTCTCACGCTACGCTCCAGACCTTGCCAAAGATAAAGTGCATGTCTGGTTGAGCAAGTATCACTGGGTTCCTCTCACCACTGTGGGTCTTCTCCTGCTGGGCATCGGAACATGGACCGGCGGGTGGAAGCAGGGACTTTCGTTTGTGCTGTGGGGCATCTTTCTTCGGGTGACTCTGGGCTTGCATGCGACCTGGCTGGTCAACTCGGCGACTCACATGTGGGGATCACGGCGCTTTGCCACTCGGGATGACTCGCGCAACAACTGGTGGGTCGCCCTGCTGACAGGCGGAGAAGGCTGGCACAACAATCATCATGCGCATCCGGTCTCGGCGCGCCACGGATTGAAGTGGTATGAGTTCGATCCAAACTTCTACGGCATCTGGATTCTGAAGCAGTTTGGACTGGCTCGCGACATCAAAGTGGCGGAGTTTGACGAAAAGAATCCACGCCCGGCCGGAGTCTGATCCTCAGTTCGACAATTGTAGTGTCGACGGCGCATTCCATCCGGATGCGCCGTTTTGATCTGTGGCCCGAGCGCAATCTTCCACTCCGAATTGTGCTACGCTCAGGCTGAGTGAGCCCCGTACTTTTACATCTTTTTGAAGACGAATATCGGGTTCTCCGGCCTCGCGCTCCTATCCCTTCCATCGCTGTTCGGTTCTACCGCTTCACCAGTCTGAACAGCACCATTCGTCTGCGCGAAGGCCAGATCAAGGTGCACCTCTCCGATCTGCTCGAAGGTGCTTCGGAGCCGGTGTTGCGAGCGATCGCCCATATACTTCTGGCAAAACTGTATCGCAAGCCCATCGACGCAAGTCATGCGCATCGGTATCGCCGCTTCGCGTCCAGTGATGTTGTCGTCCGGCAGAGCGAGAGTATTCGCCACACCCGCGGCCGCAAGAAAATCGTCACAGCGCAAGGACAGTATTACGATCTGGACGAGGTCTTCGAGAGCTTGAATCACCGGTTCTTCTTCGGACTGCTGGGACGGCCGCAGCTCACCTGGAGCGAACATCTGGCGCGCCGCACGCTCGGCCACTACGACTCCGCGCACAACACCATCATGGTCAGTCGCGTCTTCGATCGCAAGAACACGCCGCGTTACGCGATCGAATACCTGATGTATCACGAGATGCTGCACCTGAAACATCCGGTGAAGGTCAAGGGTGGAAGGCGATGTGTGCATCCGCGCGAATTCCAAACCGAAGAAAAACTCTTTCCTGAATTGGCCAAGGCCAAGGAGTTTCTGAAAACCTTGTAAACGCCCTCGCTCCTCTGCCAACCGCCGCGTCGATGACGGCGCGAGTAAAATTAGATCCAGTAGCGCCGAAGTGCAGGTTCATAAGTAAGGAGCACCGAATGAACATGCGAACTTGGATTGCTGGTCGATGGAAGTACTACACCGCGATGCTGCTATTGGCCGCGACAGTAAGTATCGCGGTGCCCACTCCGGCATTTGCCTACTACCGGCACCATCGCCGCCATCATCACACGGGAGCGAAGATTATCGCCGGCTCTGCGATCGGCGGCGCAGTGGTCGGCGGCCTGGTCGCTGGTCCGAAAGGCGCGGTGATCGGCGCAGGTGCAGGCGCTGGCGCAGGCGTACTCGCCAACCATATTCGCAAACGCCACCATCGCCGGCGCTATCGCAGAGACTAGATCACGAGCCTTAGGATTGCGGCTGGACTTGCGCCACCGTCGCATCGGAGACGCTTCTGGTTGCGTGCCAGCGTGCCCACGCGATCAACGCCAGGCCGGCGGCCACTGACCCGATGCTCGCCAGTTGCGCGTTGCTCATTCCGAGGTAGATCTTCGGGTTGATGCGGATGAACTCCACCAGGAAACGGGCGACTCCGCTTAAAACCAGGTATTCGCCGGTGATCTGGCCGACGGGCTTCTTGGATGCACCACGGCGCCACAGAATCCAGCCTATGAGCAGGGCTGCCAGCAATTCATAGATAGGTGTCGGATGAACGCGTACACCCGGCGGCGTTGGAACCAATCCGTGTGGAAAGCTCATGCCCCACGGAAGAGTGGTGGCAATTCCGTAATCACCATCGCCGGAAGTGAGGCAGCCAAGCCGACCAACTCCGTAGCCGACTGCGGCTGCCGGCGAGGCGAGGTCCAGCATCGATAAACCACCAATGCGGGTCGCTCGGCCCTCCCACCACAATGCGAAAATTCCGCCTACTAATCCGCCAAACCAGGCAAACCCTTCGCGCTCAAAGATCTGATCTCCGGGTGTGTCCAGTACATGCCAAAGCTTGGCTCCGACGATCCCAGCGACGGTTACGACGGCGACGATTCCCATCGCATCGGCTTTCAGCCCGAAACGACGAAAATTCTGGTCGAGAATCCACCAGCCGCAGACCGCAGCCAGCCAGAGCATGAGCCCGAAGGTGCCGATCGAGATATGCCCGATGTGAAAAAAAGGGTACATGAGAGCGTCTTCTACCGAGTATAGCGCCCGGGCTCCCTTTTAGAGATATTCTGGAGCCACATGAACATGCTAGCGACTCGCCTGCAGCTTGAGGTTCTTTTCAGCCGGGAGCAGATTCAACAACGAGTGGCCGAACTGGGCCAGCAGATTACGCGCGACTACGCGGGCGAGAGTATCGTGATGATCGGCGTCTTGAAAGGGGCGGCCATCTTCCTCTCTGATCTGGCGCGAAGCGTGGATGTTGATTGCACGTTCGATTTTGTGGCGGTGTCCAGTTACGGCAAAGGCTCCTCGACGAGCGGGGCCGCCAAGCTGATCAAGGATCTCGATGCGCCGATTGAAGGCAAGCATGTGATCATCGTCGAAGACATCCTCGATACAGGGATCACACTCGAGTACCTGCGCAAGATGTTTGAGAGACATCATCCCAGGTCGATGAAGATTGCGGCCTGCCTTGACAAGCCCTCAAGACGCCTGCAGCCGGTCCATGCCGATTACGTAGGCTTCAGCATTCCAAACTCTTTTGTGGTGGGCTATGGCATGGATTATGCGGAACGCTTCCGGAACCTGCCGGAGATCTGCATCATGCCGCCCAATTTCCCAGAATGAAGGCTGGCCGATATCTCGTGGCCCGCATCCAACGGAGCAGTAAGCATGAACCGCACGATAGACATCGAAGCAGGGAAAGAGCAGAGCAGGTTCGACTCCGCCGCCCTGACCAGGAACGCTCTCTCCAGCTGGCACAACCTGGCCGGCATGATCGATCACACACTCCTCAAGCCCGAAGCCACCCGCGAACAGGTCATGAAGCTCTGCCAGGAAGCGGCGGAGTACCGTTTCGCCTGCGCTATGGTCAATCCCACGTGGGTAGCTTTGGCACACTCGGTCCTGGCCGGCACACACATCGCGGTCGGAACGGTGGTTGGTTTCCCGCTGGGCGCGAGCCTCTCTACGACCAAGCGCGAAGAAGCGCTCACGCTGCTCAAACTCGGGGCGCGCGAACTGGATATGGTCATTAACATTGGGGAGCTGAAATCCGGCGAGAATGCGATGGTGGTTGACGACATCCGCGGCGTGGTGGAAGTGGCGCGCGAGGCTGGCGCGCTGGTGAAGGTCATCCTCGAGACCTGTCTGCTAAACGTGGAAGAAAAGCTACGCGCCTCCGAACTGGCGATTACCGCGGGCACCGACTTTTTGAAAACCAGCACAGGCTTTTCTACCTCCGGAGCTTCCGTTCAGGACGTCGCGCTGCTGCGCGGTGTGGCGGGCAGCCGCTGCGGAGTGAAGGCAGCCGGCGGAATTCGTACCCTCGCCGACGCGCATTCCCTGCTCGAAGCAGGAGCCAATCGGATCGGCGCTAGCGCCAGCGTCAACATTGTTCGCGAACTCGGCGCTCCTTAGTCATCCCTCGTTTATCTGCTTTGGCGTCAGTTGGGCGAAGTTCCGCTCTCTGCCGCGATATGATGGCAGCTGCGTTCGATTCCCCGCGGGACGAGAGAAGCCAGGAGTGGTGTGACGGAAGAGACTCAGAATCTGGATCAGTCCGATGTGTTCGAGGGAGACTATCGCCCCAGCTCCGGATCCGCTATGGCGACCACGCAGGTTCGCGTCGATCCGGTGCAGAGCGAATTCCTCATGCGCCTGGCGGATGCGCTCAATACCACGCTGGATCTGCAGACGCTGCTGCATCGAACTGCTGATCTCGTGCGGGCGGTCATCGATTATCGAATCTTTGCCATCCTGTTGCTGAACGATCGCACGAATGAACTTCGCATGCGCTTTCAGATCGGCCACACGCCAGAGGTGGAGCGCCTGCGTATCAAGATTGGCAAGGGCGTCGTGGGCCAGGTAGCCGAAACGCGAGAAGCCATCCTGATCAACGATGTCACCACAGCAGAAAACTACATCAACGCAAATCCTGAGGTTCGTTCCGAACTGGCAGTGCCGCTGATCGTCAAAAATCGCCTGATCGGCGTCATCGACATCCAGTCAGAACAACAGAACTACTTTCAGCCGGAACATCTGCACCTGCTTCGGTTGACCGCGTCGCGCATCAGCCAGGCCATCGAAAATGCGCGGCTGTATACCCGTGTTTCGCGGCAGGCGCAGACGCTCGCAGTTCTGAATGAAATCAGCCGCGAGCTCACATCGATCCTGGAACTGGACCCGCTCCTGGAGCGAGTGGGGCAGTTGCTACGCCGGCTGATCGACTACCACATGTTCACCATCTGGCTGCTGAACGAACGCGAGCAGGTGCTCGAAAGCCAATTTGGCGTGCGTTTCGGCGAGCGCTTCGTGCCTGAAGAGAAGCTCCCTTTAGGTCGCGGGCTTGTGGGCGCTGCTATTGCGGAACGCAAACTCGTTCACGTGGCCGATGTGCGTAAAGACCGCCGCTACCACCTGGTGAATAAGGACACTCGCTCGGAGATGGCCGTCCCTTTGATCTATAAGAACAAAGTGATCGGCGTGCTGGACCTCGAGCACACGCGCGCACACTACTTCAACGAAGATCATGAGCGCGCTGTCACCACCCTCGCCGCACAGATAGCCATTGCCATTGAAAATGCGCGGTTGTATCAACGCGTGGCCCAGCAGGAACAGCGCCTAGAACGCGACCTGTCCATGGCGCGCGAGGTGCAGCTACGTCTGCTGCCCCCGGCCAAGCCGAAGCATGACCACGCCGAGTTTGCTGCACGCTTTCTCGCCGCCCGCACCATTGGCGGCGACCTCTACGACTTCCTGCAGTACGACGAGAACTGCAGCGGAGTGGCCCTCGGCGACGTCAGCGGCAAGGCTGCTCCTGCCGCGCTCTACGCAGCCTTGGTGAGCGGCATCATGCGGTCCTCCAGCAATCAGTCCCTCTCTCCGTCGAAGATGCTTGAGACCTTGAATGACGCGCTGCAGGAACGCCGGATGGATTCGCAATATGTAGCCATGCTCTACGCCGTATGGAACGACGCCAACCAGACGCTGCAGATTGCGAACGCGGGCGCGATTCAGCCGCTCTTCTGCCGCGCGGGTGAAGTTGAGACCATCCACGCGGAGGGTTTTCCGCTGGGCATGTTTCCCGGAGCGACCTACGAAGAGTTCAGCCTGAGCACCAGGCCAGGCGACGCGATCATCTTCTTCAGCGACGGCATCGTCGATGCGCAATCGTCGACTGGAGATATGTTCGGCAACGAACGGCTGGTGGAAGTGGTGAGGAAAAACCAGCATCGCTCAGCGTCGAACATCGCGGATGCCATTCTGAGCGAAGTTGGAAAATTTCAAAACTCGACGGAACGCTTTGACGACGAGACCGTCGTCGTCCTGCGCGTCATCGATCCTCCCGCGCTTGACCCTGCGAAGGCCGGGGTACGATGAAGAGAGCGTTCTGCAAACCGTAAATTCTCAACGGAGAGTTCCTTGCAAGAAACAACCACAGAAGTAATTGTCAAGCCTGCGCGCAATGTGAACGGCAGTTTGCGTCTGCCGGGCGACAAGAGTATCTCGCATCGCTATGCACTGCTCGCTGCCTTCGCCAAGGGCATCACGCGGGTCTCCAATTTTTCGACAGGCGCGGATTGTGCCAGCAGCCTCGCTTGTGCGCAAGCGCTGGGTGCTCACGTCGAACACCGTGACGACGACTCCATCGCTATCAACGGGATGGCAGGACGTTTCGCTGCTTCCGAAGCGCCGCTTGACTGCGGCAACTCCGGCTCGACCATTCGCATGCTCTCCGGCCTGTTGGCCGCGCAGCCACAGAGTTACACGCTGGTCGGCGATGCCTCTCTCAGCCGCCGTCCAATGGAGCGCATTCGAAAGCCGCTCACGCAGATGGGCGCCGACATCACGTTGACAGAAGGACACGCACCGATTCAGATCCGAGGCGCGAATCTGACTGCCATTGACTACACCACTCCAGTTCCCAGCGCGCAGGTGAAAACGGCCATCCTGCTCGCCGGATTGCAGGCTCAAGGCACCACCACTGTTCGGGAGTCCGTGAGAACGCGGGATCACGGCGAGTTGGCGTTGCGCGCGTTTGGCGCACAGGTTTCGCGCACCGTGGACTCAATCACCATTGTCGGTGGCCAGGAACTGAATGCGATCGAAGCGACGGTTCCCGGAGATATGTCCTCGGCCGCTTTCTTCCTTTGCGCGGCGGCGCTGTTTCCTGACTCCAACCTTGTACTCGATCAGTTAGGGCTGAACCCCACGCGCGCCACGCTGCTGGACGTGCTCACCTCGCTCGGCGCACACATCAGCGTGCTCGACCTCGAAGAGAAGCACGGCGAGCTGATTGGAACCGTCCAACTGAATGCACCGGAAGGCGGCTTGAAGGGCGCGACCGTCTCTGGCGCTCTCGCGGCTCAATTGATTGACGAGCTGCCCGTGCTGGCCGCGATCGGGCCTTACACCCAAAATGGAATTCGTATCCGCGACGCGAAGGAATTGCGAGTGAAGGAGTCAGATAGGATTGCGCTGGTCGCCAACAATCTGCGCGCCATGGGCGCCGAGGTCACGGAGTTCGAAGACGGGCTGGATGTGCCCGGCGGCCAGGCTCTCCACGGTGCTGAAATCGACTCGGGCGGCGATCATCGCATCGCCATGGCGTTCTCTGTGGCTGCCCTGCGCGCCCAGGGCGAGAGCCTGATACGCGGTGCGGAGTCGGCCGCGATCTCCTTCCCTGAGTTCTTCGAACTGCTGGAGCTGGTCGCAGAACGCTAAAGCGCTGCGACAGCCCACCAGACGGAAAGTCCCAAAAGAAAGAGGCTCAGCCGTGGCTGAGCCTCTTTTCTGTTTCGTAATGGATTACTGTTGCGGCTGCGGAGGCGTTGGCGGTTGTTGGGGCTGCGTCGGCGGCTGTTGCGGCTGCGTATTCGGCGTCGGTTGTTGTGGATTGTCCGGCGGCACCTGCTGATTTTGCAGTCCGGGCTGCTGTTGCTGCTGCTGATGTTCCTGCTGCAACCGCTCCTGCTGCGCTGGCACCTGGGCCTCCGGAACCTGCTTGGCTGGTTCGATTCCAGGGATGACGGGAGCGTGCGTCACGCTGCCACTGGCCGCATCCGGCAGGCTGATGCCGTACTTCTCCAGCGTGTTCGCGAGGATCTCTTCGAAGTTAGCCCTCGCCACGGCATACGCATTTTGCGAGACGTTTACGGAGTTATCCGCATTCGCCAGGTTGGACGCCTGCACCAGCACGTTGTAGGTTGTGGATGCCCCGAGGCGATACTTCTTCTGTTCCGCATCGAGGCTCTGGCGCGCATATTCCTGAGCAGCGAGCGAAGCCTGCAACGCCGCACGATCGTTCGTGAGCGCAATCTGCTGCTGAATGACCTGCATCCGGATCTGTACGTAGATCTGCTGCAGCCGCAACTCAGCCTGGCGGTACTCGAGCACCGAACGCGCCTGCACCGCCTGCGCGGTTCGATTCCGAATGGGAATGTTGATGTTCACCCCGATGCCCTTGTCGGGATTGCTGTTGTTGAAGGTGTTCTGCAGCAAGGAGCCGTAGCCCACCGTGGGATAAGTTCCCGTCGTGCAGGGAGCGCCGGTGAAGAAGTCGGTGCATCGAGGATTCTGCAAGCCGCCCAGAGCGCTGCTTCCGTAGAATGCATACGCATCAATGACCGGCAACAGCCCATTCTTCGCACCCTTGAGCGTGATGCGGTCGTTCTTCAGATTGAGCGATGCCTGCTCGATGTAGGGCGAGTTGGTGTAGGCAATCTTCGTCAGATCGTCAACCGACATTTTTTCTTCCGGCGTTTCGAGCAGGGAAACTCGATCGGTCGGAATAACCGGTGCATTGGCGAGCGCAGGGTCGTCCAGGTTCCTGGCAATCGCCTGCTTTACGATCAGCTGTTCGAACTGCAACTGGGTCTGCGACGAAATCAACGCCTGCTGGTCGGCGGCCACGGTCGAGTCGGACTGCACGACGTCGAGAGGCGCCATGGTTCCGATTTCTAACTGCTTGCGATTGTCCGCTGCGAGATGCGTCGCCTGGTCGAGAGCGCGCTGCTTCGCCAGCACATCCTCATAGTTGCTCACCAGCGTCCAGTAGATATTCTCTACCTGGTTGATGGTGTATAGAATCTGCTGCCGGAAGGCCGAGTCGGTAATCTGCCGGTTGTTCTTCGCCTGCACGATGAAGCGGCCGTTGATGCCGGTGCCGAAGCCTTGCAACAGATGCTGCGTTACCTGCGCCCGGAAGGTCGACTGCAACTGCGGACTGAATGCGTTGTTGATCGAGTTGGTCGTCTGACGATTGTTGTCAAACGTCACGCTGAGGGCCGTGCCGGTGAGAAATCCCTGCGTGTAGCCGAAGTTATACTCCGCGGTGTTGTTGCTCAGGGTATTCGTGCCGGTGAGGAACTTGCTCGACTGCGGCGTATTGGCTGCTTCGTATTGAATGGTTCCAGTGAGCGCCGGGTCGAGCTGTTCGGGCAGTGGTCCCGCTCCATTCGTACTCTGAGACACGCCTGCGAAACCGGAGCTGGCTCCGCCCGCGCTGGCTGTCGTGCCACCGGGGCCGCCGCCGCTGCTTAGCGCCGCGCCCGCTGTACCTTGTGTGCCGGTCACCAATCCGTTATTTACGCCCAGGAATGTGGAGCCTGCCTTGGTACGAAGAATGTCGGTGTCAGCGATGTCCAGGTTATAGCGCTGGATCGCGATATCGTAATTGTTTTCCAGTGCAAGCAGGATCGCATCGCTCAGGCTGAGATAGATTTTTCCGTTCTTGACGAGGTCGTCTAGCCGCGGCGAATTCGCGATACGCGGGGCGTCCACAGTGGTCGCCTTGTAAGGAGCAAACAGGTTTGGGAAATGATGGCGCGGTACCGTAAAGTCGCGCGGAGTAGGCCGCAGATACAGGGGCTGCGTATAGTTCGGCACCGGCTCCGGAGGCAACTCTGACGCCGGACTCGCCACTGCCTGCGTGGGCTGCTGTTGTCCGATCGCGTAGTTGGATGAAGTGCCAACCAGCATGCAGGCGATCGCCGCCGCACCCTTCAACTTCATGAACCCGGACTCTCTCTTACGAAAGTCTGACTTGCTTGGCACCGGTGTTTCGAGACTTCGCCGTTTGCGCTGGCAGTCCAAAAAAAAAGCCATTCATCCTTCTCCAGTGATTGCGTTAGTGCTTACCCTCTGACGCGGCACAACTGCCGTTAGACTCTAAAATGATTGGTCTTCCGGTGATTTTCCCAGATGTGCACCCGGCTCGGCTTATCCGGCAACACAGCTATACGCGATGTGCGCACGCTTCGTTCCCTGGAATCCTCAATTCCGCCTTTTATTCGCGCCGTAAAGAGATCCAGGGATAAGAACATGAGTATATCGCAGCGACTAAGAACAAGCCGTGACAACAGGACCCGAGTGTTTGAAACAGCATTCGCAAAGTAAGGGTGGCAATGTCTTCAAATTGGAAACTCACTCTCGCCTACGACGGCACCGAATATCGAGGATGGCAGGTCCAGCCGCATCTTGTGACTGTGCAGGGAACGCTTGCCGACGCCATCGAACGCATCACCGCCGAGCGAGTGTTGCCACAAGGATCAGGCCGCACCGATGCAGGCGTTCACGCGTTGGCACAGGTGGCTTCCTTCCTGTTGACTGTTCCGATTCCTGCTGCGAATCTGCACCGCGCCCTCAATCGCACGCTGCCCGACTCCATTCGAGTTCACTCGGCGGAAATCGTATCCGCACACTTTCACGCGCGTCACAGTGCCATCGGCAAGATCTATGAATATCGCATCTATCGTGGCGAGATTTGTCCGCCCTGGCTCGCTCGCTACTGCTATCCATTGAATTGGCCGCTGCAGGTTCAGGCGATGCGAGATGCCGCCAGCATGGTCATCGGGGAACATGACTTCACATCCTTCGCCGCGGTCGATCCGGATCTGAGCGATCGTTCAGAAGCCGAAAGTCTCCCCGACAATCGGCGTACAGTTCATCATTCGGCGTGGCACGAGGAGGGCGAGTTGCTGGTGTACCGCGTGAGTGGAAGCGGGTTTCTCCACCACATGGTCCGGAACCTGGTGGGGACATTCCTTGAGATTGGGCGGTCGGCGATGCCCGTCGATGCGGTCGGGGGTATTCTGCGAGCGCGGGAGCGGCGCGCGGCAGGACCCACGGCTCCCGCCCGAGGGCTGTTCCTGGCGCAGGTGGAGTATCCTCCCGCATCGCCAGACCCTATGTGAGAGCCGCAAGTTCTCCGCGGTGCTACGCTTAATTTTCCCGTGTGCCCCTTCGCTCAACCCTCGGCGTTCTCTCGTGTCAGCCAACTGGCGGCGCGGCGCCCTGTGCACGAAGCTTTCCAATGGCTGCACCTGCAGGAACAGCGGTTGATGGCTTGGCAGCAGGAACTGGTCGGCATTCCGGCTCCCCCCTTTGGCGAGCGAATCCGGGCCGAGTGGATGGCTGCCCGGTTCAGCGAGCTGGGCCTTGTCGAGGTTCGGCTCGATGAAGCCAATAACGCGCTTGGGGTCTACCGCTCACCGAGGTCGAGCGGATTCGCCGGCCCCGTGGTCTTGCTCTCTGCCCACATCGATACTGTCTTTCCGGCCGAAACACCCATCGACCCTGTCCTGGAGGGTCGGCGCCTCTCCGCGCCGGGCGCTTGCGACAATGGCTCGGGCGTGGTGGCTTTGCTCGGGATCGCCGCGGCCCTGAGGCACGCGCAGATTGAACTGCCCTGCGACCTCCTACTCGTAGGCAATGTGGGCGAAGAGGGAGAAGGCGATCTGCGCGGGATCCGCCATATCTACAGCCAATCTCCCTGGCGCGAACAGGTGGCCGCAAACGTGGTTCTAGACGGCGCGGGTCATGAGGTGGTCGTAACTCAGGGCCTGGGAAGCCGGCGATTTCTGGTCACGATTGCTGGCCCGGGCGGCCACTCCTGGACCGATGCCGGCAATTCAAACCCCATCGTGGTGCTGAGCCGCGCCATCGCCAGACTGGCCGATCTACCGCTCAGCGACTCGCCCCGCACCACCTTCAGCGTGGGAACCATTGAAGGCGGCACGTCGGTGAACGCCATCCCCGAGCAGGTGGCCGCCAGATTCGACATTCGATCTACGGATGCAGAACAGCTCATCCGGCTGGAAGTGGAGCTCTATCGCGCAGTGGAAGACGCGGTTCTGGACGCGAACGCGCGCCAGCCTGGGCCGCTGCACTGGTCGATCGAGAAGATCGGTGACCGGCCCGCGGGGCGCCTGGCAAAAGATGCGCCCATCCTGGAGGCACTTCGCGCCGTCGATCGGCACCTTGGAATTCGCACCGACGTTCGGATTGCCTCGACGGACGCCAACCTGCCGCTTTCGCTCGGCGTTCCCGCCCTGAGTATCGGCGCTGGCGGGGATGGGGGGGGCGTTCACACCCGGGCGGAGTGGTATGACTCCCGAGGACGAGACCTGGGCCTGAGGCGCATTCTGCTGCTGATTCTTGCACTGGCCGAGCACGCGGCAGAGATGGATTGACGCCGAAGAAATAGGCGCCTGATCCCCTTCTACTTGGCATGGCCGGATGCGTCGGGGCGCCGCCAGGCGCTCGAAGCCAGTTGATACACTCCAAGCGTGACCAAGCCCCTGACATTCTTCCCCGCCTCGCTGTTCTGTTGCGCCCTGGCACTCGGGCAAGCGGCCGGTCCGCCGCAAACCCAACCCGACAGAACCGAGCCAGCTGGCCAGCCCTGCGACGCCGTCTTCTACAACGGCAATATTGCCTGGGATTCGGCCCAGGTCGCCGGCGTGCCCAATCCAGGAAGGGTGAGGGCCTTTGGCATCCGGGATGGCTTGATCGTGGCAGCGGGCATGGATCAAGGGGTCTGCGCGAAAGACCAGCACACCCAGTCGGTGGATCTTGGCGGAGCCTTCGTCATGGCAGGCCTGAACGATGCTCATGTTCACTTTGGCGAGGCGGGCCGCCGCAAGCTGCAGGTGGATTTGACCGGCTCAACCTCGCTCGCCGACATGCAACAGCGAGTCAAGGCGGCAGCCCGGACCGCCGCGCCGGGAACGTGGCTCGAGGGTGGCGGCTGGGACCACACGCTCTGGGCCAACAAGGTCACTCCCACCAAAGCCGATCTGGATACAGTCACCGGCGACCATCCCGCCATCTTCAGCCGCATTGATGGCCATATCGCGGTCGCGAACTCCGCCGGACTGGCGGCCGCAGCCATCTCCCGCGAAACACCCGATCCGCAAGGCGGCAAGATCGACCGCGACAGCCAAGGCGAGGCGACCGGCATTCTTCGCGAAGATTCGGCGATGCACCTGGTCTTCCATCGCATCCCTCCGCCCTCCGAGGCCTTGCGCAGGCGCGGGTTGGAGTTGGCGATTGCCGATGCCCTGTCGCATGGCCTTACCTCCGTGCAGGACAACTCCGACTGGGAAGACTTTTTGGTCTTCGAGAAGCTCGAACAGGAAGGCAAACTCACTCTTCGCGTCACCGAGTGGCTGCCGTTTAACGCCCCCGTTGAGCAACTGGAAAAAATGCGCAGTGCGCACGACGGCCACGACCGGATGCTGAACACCGGCATGCTGAAGGGGTTCATGGACGGCTCTCTGGGTTCCCGCACCGCGGCCATGAAGCAGCCATTCGCTGATGACGCAAAGAACTCCGGCATTCCACGCTTCGAGCAGGCCAAGCTCGACCAGATGACGACCGAGCGGGCGGCTGCCGGCTTCCAGATCGGCTTTCACGCCATCGGGGATCGCGCAGCGAGCATGGCCCTCGATGCGTTCGCAGAGGCGGAGAAGCAGCACACATCGGCGGCAACCCAGCGTTTTCGCATCGAGCACGCGCAGGTCGTCGATCCGGCCGACATCGAGCGCTTCAAAACCCTGGGTGTGATTGCCTCCATGCAGCCCAATCACCTGCTCACCGATATGAACTGGGCAGAACAACGGCTTGGCCCGGAGCGAGCGCGATATTCCTATGCATGGAAGGCTTTTCTGGATGCGGGCGTGCCACTGGCCTTTGGCACCGATTACCCAGTCGAGCCGATCACCCCGTTTCGCGGCATTTATTGTGCGGTGACCCGCAAAAATGAAGCAGGAACCCGCACCTATCCCGGCACTCCGCTCTCCATTCAGGAAGCGCTCCATGCCTACACACAGGGCTCCGCCTATGCGCAATTCGCGGAAGGGTGGAAGGGCAAGCTCGCCGTGGGGTACGCGGCAGACTTCGTTGTGCTCGACCGGGATCTGACCAAGATTCCAGCTCCAGAGATCCTGAAGACGCAGGTTCTCCGCACGGTGGTGCATGGCAAAACGGCCTACGTTGCAGGGACACAGGCAAGGTAGGCTGCGCCTTCCGTATCGGTCCTGCGGCCCGGCCCACGGCCGCGTCCCGGGTAAAACTGCGGCCCTTTGCTAGTCTTGCAGCATGTCCCAGAGGCTGCGCGCCCAACTCATGCTGCTTGCGGTGGTGTTTGTCTGGGGCTCCTCCTTCGTCGTGGTCAAGGATGCTCTCCGCGACATCTCCCCGCTGCTCTTCACGCTGATCCGCATGTGGCTAGCCTTTGGCTGCCTCGCCGTCTTTTATCGCAGGCACATCGGTCGAATCGAACGCCGGGCGGTCATCAGCGGCGCGCTGGTCGGCTTCTTTTTGGCCATGGGATATGCCTCCCAGACCACCGGGCTGGCACTCACCACGCCCTCGAAATCAGCCTTCCTAACCGGATTTTCGGTCGTGCTCGTCCCGCTTTTGGCTGCCACTTTCGGTCTTCGTCCCGCCAATGCGGTCCGCCCGCGATGGAATGCGTGGACCGGCGCGCTGCTCGCCTTCCTTGGAATCGCGCTGCTCACCACGCCCGCCGCCGCAGCAGCGCACGGCAGTTCCGCTGCACTGGGCTTTGACTTTGGCAGCATCAACTTCGGCGATCTGCTCACGCTCGGGTGTGCGCTCGGATTCGCACTGCACGTGATCGCCCTCGCCCATACCTCCCCACGTGTCCCCTTTGAGCAGCTTGCCCTGCTGCAAGTTGGCTTCTGCGCTGTGTTCATGGGAGTTGGCACGCCCCTGCTGGAGCATTCCTACCTTCATCTCACGTTGCGCCTTACAGTTGCGTTCGTGATCGCGGCCGTGCTGGCAACAGCCGCAGCCTTCACCATCCAGAGTTGGGCCCAGCGTTACCTCGCTCCGACCCAGACCGCGTTGTTGTTGGCCTTGGAACCGGTCTTCGCGGCCATCACCTCGCTGGTAGTCATGAGGGAGCGGCTGAGTCTACGATCGAGCGTGGGCGCGGTCTTCGTCTTGGCCGGCATTGCAGTCACGGAACTATTGCCGTACCCGGTACAACCAACCACTCACGAGGCCCTTCCCCACCAATAGCGGCGAACTCTGAGCGACTGTTTCCATCCCTCCCGCGTCTATGACTAAGTGAAGGTTTGTCGCAGGCCATCTGGGGTCCGGCGGACCTTCTCCGCTCCGCACTGTCTATACTTAAGTGTGGCACCAACTTTTGCGCTCCCACGATACGAGGTTAGACCCGAATGAAATTGCTGTTGGAACGGCTGCGAGTACGCCGTCTCGCTTCCACCTTTACTATTCTCGCTACGCTCTCCGCCGGTATCCTGATCGGCTCCGTGATCTCTCACGGGGTTCGCGGCCAGGAAAAGGTGGACAGCACGGACGCGACTCCGCTCAAGATTCCTGATCCACACGTGCTCTCCAATGCCTTCACCCAGATCGCCAAGCAGGTCGGGCCCGCAGTGGTGAACATTAACACCGAGACTCTGCCCAAGGGGCAGGACACGCACTCCCGGCGTCGCAACCCGCACATGCGCCAGCAGGCTCCTCCCGACGGAGAAGACCAACAGGGTGGCGACGAGGATCAGCAGCAGGGTGGCGGCGGCGGCGGCGACCAGAACGGCATGCAGGACTTCTTCAACCGCTTCTTCGGGGGCGGCGGTGGCGACCAGATGGGGCCCGATGACGGCGGCGGCGTTCGCGCTTCGCTCGGTTCCGGCTTCATCGTCGATGCCAAGGGCTACATCATCACCAACAATCACGTGGTGGATAAGGCCGACAAGATCTTCGTCAAGCTGTCGACCGACCCGGAAGGCGACTCGCAGGGTCGTCCGGCCAAGGTGGTCGGCGTCGACAAAGCCAGCGACATCGCTGTGATCAAGATTGAAACCCGGGAGCCACTTCCCACCGTCAAGCTGGGGAACTCGGACGCCGCGCAGGTAGGCGACTGGGTAGTTGCGATCGGCAGCCCGTTCGCCCTCTCGCAAACCGTGACCGCAGGCATTGTCTCGGCCAAGAACCGCACCATTGAACCGGGTCAAGCCGGCCAGTTCCAGCACTTCATTCAGACCGACGCAGCGATCAATCCCGGCAATTCGGGTGGACCACTGCTCGACATGGCGGGTGAAGTTATCGGCGTGAATACGGCCATCTTCACCCAATCGGCCGGGTACCAGGGCATCGGCTTCGCCATGCCGGCGAATACCGTCATTGGCGTCTATAACCAGCTGATCGGACCGGATCACAAGGTGGTTCGCGGCTCGATTGGCATCAGCTTCCAGCCCAACTTGCCCAGTGCAGTTGGCCGCGTATACGGCTTCAAGACGGGCGTTCTGGTCAGCAATATTTACCCTGGCCAACCGGCGGAGAAGGCGGGCATCAAGGCGGGCGACATCATTGTGACCATCGATGGCCGCAGCATCAAGGACGGCGACGATCTGGTCAACGACATCGCCGCGCGCAAGCCGGGCACGACCGTCAAGATCGGCTACGTGCGAGGCGGGAAAGAGCAGACCACGACCGTCACCATCGGTGACCGCGCCAAGGTCTTCGAAGCGACTAACAACGGCGCTCCGGAGGACTCGCAAGGTCAGGACCAGGAAAACGGCGGAGAAGGGCGACTTGGGCTGAGCGTGGGCAATCTGCCGTCGGAGGCCGTCGCCAAGACCGGCATCCATGGCGTGCTGATTCAGTCCACCAAACCGGGCTCATTCGCGGATGAGATCGGGTTGCAGCAGGGCCAGGTGGTCGTCTCGGTGAACAAGCGTCCGGTGGCCAATAAGCAGGAGTTCGATAGCGCCATCTCCGGCCTGAAATCCGGCCAGGATGTGGTCTTCGAACTGGTCAATCCGCAGCGTCCCAAGGACGGCAGCCAGTTTGCCGGTGGGACCTTGCCATAGGCGCAGAGGGGAATCCGTCAAGGTACCGGCGTGCGGGCATCACCCGCACGCCGCCCGCTTTCGGTTTGCAAACCGGCCACAGAAACAATTAACCTTGCGGTTTGGACGTGTGATTCCCAGCCGTTATGAGGACTTTCAGCATGCTTTCCTTTCGAGCTTGCCAGACGCTCTTGTTGACCGCCGCACTGATCGCTCTGCCGGCGTTCGCCAGCCATACGCATCGTGCTCCTACGTCCGGCCACAACCGGGCGTCCAAAAAGAAAGCTTCCGCTCACAAGCTTCACGGACCGCGCCAAATGGAAGCGGATCGCGTCCGCGAAATTCAGTCGGCTTTGATCCGGGAAAAGTATCTGACCGGCGAACCGACGGGACAGTGGGATCAGGACTCGCAGGCTGCCATGCAGAAGTACCAGTCCGACAACGGTTGGCAGACCAAGATCACTCCCGATTCTCGCGCCCTGATCAAGCTGGGGCTTGGACCAAACCACACTACGGCGCCCGATGCCGCCCAAGCGCAACCGGCCCAGGAATCAACGCCCGCAGCCGCTCCCGCGCCCTCACCTGTCAGCAAGGGAAACACGCTGGCCGAGGCTCACTCCATCAGCAACTGAACGGAATTTGACTTAGAACTGCAAAAACCCCGGCGTGAAGCTGGGGCTTTTCTTTATGCGGGGTCGGGTCTCCTTTCACCCCTCCCAGCCTAGGCGGAGAGGTTTTCTTCGGCCGCCAGCAGGTCGTCCATCGTCTCGCGACGCCGGATGAGCCGCGCCGTCTTGCCCTGCACCAGGATCTCGGCTGCGCGGGGACGCGAATTGTAGTTGGAACTGAGCGACATCCCGTATGCGCCAGCATCGAGCAGAGCGACAAGGTCTCCGGGGCGCAGTTCCGGCAACGTACGATCGCGCGCGAAGAAGTCTCCCGATTCGCAGACCGGGCCTACCACATCCACCACTCGCTTTCTTCCCGGGCGCGGCTTCACCGGTACGATCTCGTGGTGCGCCTGGTAGAGTGCTGGACGGATCAGATCGTTCATCGCCGCATCGGTGACGACAAACGTCTTCTTCCCATTCTTCTTCACGTAGAGTACCCGCGCCAGCAGCGCACCAGCCTGGGCAACGATAAATCTTCCTGGCTCCAGCAGCAGTTGGATCTCGCCGGCGAGATCTCCAAGGGCGCTTCGCAGCGACCCTGCATAGTCACGAATCTTCGCTTCTGGATCGAAGCCGTGGTCGGCGTGATACTCAATGCCCAGTCCTCCGCCCGCGTCTATCGACTGAATGGGAATGCCCTCCGACCGAAGCTCCCGGGTGAGCCGCGTCACCCGCGCGATTGCCGCGCCAAAGGGCTCCGCGCTGCGGATCTGCGATCCGATGTGCACACTGATACCTTCGGGGCGCAGATACCTCTTTTTCGCGGCCCGGCGGTAAACGGCCTTGGCCTCCCGAATGTCGATGCCGAACTTGTGCTCGCGCAAACCAGTGGAGATATAAGGGTGCGTGTCTGCGAATACGTCGGGGTTCACGCGCAACGCAATCCGGGCCATGATTTTAAGCTTGGCTGCTCGTTCGGCGAGCAGTTCCATCTCCGCTTCGCTCTCCAGGTTGAAGATGAGAATGCCGGAGCGGAGAGCAAAATCCATCTCCTCCGCTGTCTTTCCGACTCCGGAAAATACCACCCGCCGGCAGGCCTTCTCGCTCACCCGTCGAACACGTTCCAGTTCCCCACCGGAGACGATGTCAAAGCCCGCTCCTTCAGCATCGAGGAGCCGAAGAATTCCCATGGACGAATTTGCTTTGACCGAATAGCAAACCAGGTGTGAGATTTGTTCGAAGGCAGATTTGAACAGTCGCGTTCGTTCTACAATCTGATCTCCGGAATAGACATACAAAGGCGTGCCATACTTCTGAGCAAGTGTGTCCAGCCGGAGTGCACCACACTGTAGTGCTGCGCTTTTCCCGGCATAAGTGAATGAGCGAGTTAGAATTGGCGCACCTCAAGAATTCAGGCAGAACTTGGAACTTGGTTGCTTTTGAGCCTACCCAGATTTTCACCGTTTTCCAAGCGGGTAGGGTTTACAGGTGCTGACGACGTGCTACAAGCGGCCACTCCAGGAGTACGAAGAGAAGCCAAAGCCGAGATGCCCCCGGGTCTTATTCAGGCGTCTTTGCTGGTCTTGCTAGCGCACCTGGGCCTGATTATCTTTCTGAATCGGCCAGTATTCTTTTCGAGCCTGTTGCTGGCGATCTCGAGCGGACTGGCGGCCGCCGCCTGCTACTGGCGAAGTACCCAGTGCGTGGGCGCAACTCGAACCAAGTGGAACTTCGCCGCAATTGGGCTAGTCTTCTGGACTGTCGGGCAGCTTGCCTACACGTACGAGGGGTCCGCGCCCCAGGGCACACTGCCCTCCGACTTTTACTTCTTCCTGTGCGGCATCCCGCTCCTGTTGTCCATCTCGTCGTCCAGAGAAGATCACGAGTACACTTCGCTGCTCGTTCTGGACAGCCTGCAGGCAATCCTGGCCGTTTACCTGGCCTACGTTCAGTTGTTTTCCCAGCGACAGCTCACAGGCCCAGCCGGACCTATTCACGGGAACCAGTTGCTCGGCGCCTACTTTGGCGAAGATCTGGCCCTGATGCTCGCGTCCGCGTTGCGCCTGCTGGGGCGTCCGCGAGGCGAGTTGAAGCTGTTCTACTGGCTTCTGTTCGGCTTCCTTACGTCGTTTTTCGTTGCGTTTCAAGGTCCGCTCATCTTCGAACACACCACCAACATCGCCGCCACCGGCGCGTGGCTCGATGTGGTCTACGACCTGCCCTTCCTGCTATTCACGGTGGCTATCGTGCGAGCGCCTCGCAATACGCAGGAGCAATCCATCGCGGATACGAATTCGCTCGCGCTGCTGATGGACAACTGCAGTCCCATTCTCTTCACGCTTGCGGTTTTGGCCATGGGCGCATCGATCGCACGCCAGCATTTCAAGCTCGGCATCGCTTCGATCGCGATCGCGCTGGTGATTTATTGCTTCCGAGCCGCCATACTGCAGAGCGCCTATATGCGCACCCAGGTCGAGCTCACGGCAAGCCGCGAAGCACTCCGCGACGCCAATGAGCGTCTGCAACAGCTGTCTTTTCTCGATGCGCTCACGGGAATTCCAAACCGGCGGCAGTTCGATGCGGGGCTGCCCAAGGAATGGGAGCGTGCGATTCGATTCCGCACTCCGCTTACCCTGTTGATGATCGATATCGACTTCTTCAAAAAGCTGAACGACCGCTATGGGCATCCGTACGGAGACCAGTGCCTGGCGAGCGTCGCAGCCGCGCTCAAAGGCTGCCTGCGTAGGCCCAGCGACTTGATTGCCCGCTATGGAGGCGAAGAGTTCGCCGTTGTTCTTCCCAACGTGGATGAACACGGGGCGCGCACCATTGCGGAGGCGATGCGGCAGGCAGCTAAGGATCTGCAGATCGCCAATGAGGGCTCATCGATTCACCAATACGTGACGATCAGTATCGGCGTGGCTACCCAGCTTCCCCGTCGCGAAGGAACAGCCGAGTCGCTGCTGGCGAGGGCTGATGCGGCCCTCTACCGGGCCAAAGCGGCCGGACGGGACCGTGTGGAGACCATCCCCCTCGAACAGGCTCTCCCAGTCACCATGCCGCGCTAGCGCGTGGCGCGCGCGGTCAACCCTAGCCGGGATCCTGAACCGACGCGAAGAACCGCCGCAAAATGCCGGCAACTTCGTCCGGCCGCTCCCACGGCGCATAGTGCCCGGCATCGGTGATGAGGTGGTATTCGGAACTGTAGCCATTGTTGCGAATGCTCTCCGCGAGGACCTTCATTTCAGCGGGTGTGCTGCTTTGGTCTTCTCCGCCCGCGATCACGCAGGTGGGAACGTGGATGCTGCGCGCTGTGGGAACAGAATCCGGTCGTTCCGCGAGCCCCTGCTGCACCGCCATGACGGCCTCGGGCCGCATGGCTCGCATCATCTCGCGCGCGGCCGACACTTTGCCGGGATCGCGTCGTTGCGTGGTCGGTCCAACGAGTGTGCTCGCCATCGAATCGAAAAAGCTCTCCGCGCCTTGAAGGCGGATCTGCTCGATAGTCTGCTGACGCTTGACTTTGTTTTCCGGAGAGTCCGGCTGCGGCTTGCTGCAGCAGAACGCCAAGGCCTGGATGCGCTCGGGGACCCGTCTCCACAGCTCGAACAGCGTATATCCGCCGATCGAACAGCCGACGAACAGAGCGCGCTGGATTTTTAGAGCGTCCAGCAGGCGAACGATGTCCTCCCCCAATCGTTCAATGGAGATGGTCCCTTCGCCGGGTTGGGATTGTCCATGGCCGCGCAGGTCGGGCGTGATCAGTCGATATCTAGAGGCCAGATGCCTCGATACAGGTTGCCAGAAGCCATGCTGGACGGGAGTGGGATGAAGCAGAATCATCTCCTGCCCCGTCCCTTCAACCTGATAATAGAGCTCGGCGTCGCCCGAGGTGTACAGCACCTGCGCGCGACCTTACATTCCGTTGGTGGGCGTGTAGGTGGTAGTGGGAGGCAGCAGGTAGGGCTCCTCAGGAACCACGATCCACAAGACCACGTAGGCAATCAATCCAAGGCCACCTGCAAAGATGGCGGTAAGGACCGTAATCACCCGCACCCAGGCAGCATCCCAGCCGTACTGGTTCGCTAGTCCCTGGCAAACGCCGGCCACCATGCGACCCGCTCGAGGACGGATCAGAGGACGCGCGGGACCTGAAACTGGAACCGCCGCCCGTGGCAGCGCGGCCGTACCACACGCCGAACAAAACCGGGTTCCGTCGGCCATCGCCGCTCCGCATTGTCTGCAAAACTCAGCCATCGATGTTTCCTCGCAACTATTCTGCCATAGGTTACGCAGGGCAGGAGGCGAATGTTCCAGAGAGAGAGAGGCAAGCGATTCAGCTATTGCAAACAGCAACGCACCAGCGCGGATGGATTACTCCACGGGGCTTACCGGTGTCACATTAGTGGCCGGCGTACGCCGACCGCATGTACTTGCGAGCCGCATCTGCCTGCACGGTTTCGGGGCCCGCGTTGATCGCCTGCTGATACTGCTGGACGGCCTTGTCGCGCAGGTGGAGCAGGTCGTAATTCTCCCCGGCTGCGAGCAACGAACGCCGCTTCAACTCCGGGCTGATGGTGGGCTGTTCGGCCGCATGGTCGTAAGCCTCGACCGCCTCGGCGTATTGGTTCTGACCGCGCAGGCTCTCGCCCAAACCGTACCAGGCCAGTTCCAGGTGAGGATTGATGAAGTAGCCGGGGCGTCGCGCATTTTCGAGCAGCTTGCGGTAGGTCGCGATCGCCTGCGGCCCATTCCCCGCATCTTTTTGCAGGTTGGCCTGCTCGAGTACGTACAGGAAATCGTGCGGGTATTGCACGCTGAGGTTCTGTGCGAGTTGAATTGCTTCCTGGTACTTCGCCTCGCGCCGCAGAAACAGCATCATCGAGGTGCGCGACTCTACCGAAGTAATCACGCCGCGATTCGCAGCATCGCGGAGCAACTCCATTCCCTTCTCGCGATTTCCGGTGATCCCGGTGAAACCGATGAGTATCTTGAATGCGAGCGGTAAGCTGCCTACGACATATTGATAGATCCCAACCACCATCTTCGCGTCCGCATAGTTTGGGTCTAACTGCAGCACGTGGTCGTGATCGCCTCGTGCCTGCAGGGCCAGATGCAGACCGCTGGCAAAGCTGCGTTGCACCATGGCCAGGTACGTGGCGCGAAGGCTGCGCGCCCATCCCCGAGCAAACAAGGCGTCGATGTCCTTGGGATTGGCTTTCAGTCGCGCCTCCGCCTGATCGATGGCCTTGTCGGATAACTCAGCGACCTGGGCGCGGACCTTCACGTCCTCCGCTACGGTGTGCTTGCCGGTCAGGAATCCGTCGTTCGCGTAGAAGGTCGTGTCGAGCAGATCGAGCCGGTACAGTTCGCGAAACAACACGCAGTCCAGCACGTAGTCGGTTGCGATGGGGTCGGTAGGATGAGAGGCAGCGATCTGTTCGAAGCGGCTCAACGCGCCATCGTAGTCGAGGTTGTAGAAGCGGTTGAAGGCGTCGCGTACCTGCGGCTCGCGATTCAGAGGGTCGGTATCGACCGGCACATCCGCGAGGGCCGACATGGCGATTCCCAGAGCCAGTACGGAGATCGCGGCCAGGGTGAGGGTCTTCCGCATTCTGAATAGGCGGTGGACTGTCAACATCATTCGCTTCGTTTAGACGGATGCCCGCTCATTTTGGACGCCCATCCTCTTTCGGGAGACAGTCTACTCTGCCTCTCATAGTACTTACTTCCTGTATTGTGGCGAGCCATCTTCCCAAGTATGCTGGTCGCCAATACAGTCATTCCTGGTCACTTCCGCGGCCGTTCTAACGCGACGGTGTTGGCCAACGTGTAACTGCAGTCGCTTTCCCCTTTGCATATCTGGCTTCGATCGATCCCGGAGAGGATCCATGACTCACAAAGAACTTTTGAAGATAGTGATCCTCCATGCGCGGGCCAACGGTTTCGAGTTCCGTAAATGGTTTCGGGTCCAGTTGGAATGTTCCTGGACCAGTCTCGATGACGCTGTGGATCTGCTGGCCAGCGGCAAACGTTACTACTCCCTGCTTTTCTCCCACGAATTCGCGAGTCACTTCTGGCGACAAGGATCTCAGATCAGCTTCATCGTACCCGCGGTGGAATATACGCGCCGCGATAAACACGGGAGAGAAGTGGTGATCCAGCGCAAGGCATTCACCCGCCGTACCTTGAAGGCGGATGCGTGGCGCTATCACCTGCGGGAGATGGCGGCGGCGGACGATCCGCTGCGTTACATTCAGCGCTTCATGGTGACCAGCGAAGCTTTGGGCAGAGAGGCTCCCGCAGACCTCGTGAATCGAGCATGAACGCCGCTTGGGTCGCGGAGTTGTGCAGCATCCGTGGCTATACGTCGTCCTCAGGACGCTTTAAACTTGAGAGGTGCCGCCTTCTCTCTCCGCATCTACATCCCTCCACGTGTCGCGGATATCCGTGATCGCTTCTCGGCGTCCAACAAAGAACATGAAACACTTCATACCTTGGATCGGCGGCGCCTGCGCAGTCGTTTTGTTGGGCGTTACCTCTGCGTCGAGCCAAGAGACGGGTTCCGCAGGCGACCTGCGGACGGCCGCCACCCTGCCAGTCGGAATGCCGTTACGAATCCAGATTGATCATGGCTACCCGCTGCGGACAGGGACTGAGATCGAGGGTCACCTGATCGCTCCCGTGTATCACGTCGACCATCTGGTGCTGCCCGTGAATACCAAGGTGACCGGCACCATCACCGGCAAACACTCCATCGCGCGGAAGGACCGGGCCAACGCTCTCCTGAATGGCGACTTCACTCCCCTGGCGGTGCCCGAGGTGAACTTCAATCGCCTTCAGCTTCCCGACGGCCGCTTCGTCAGCCTGTCGACCCACGTCACGGAACGGACGACCGGTGTCGTTCACATGGCAAGCTCGGGAAAACGGCCGTCCATGGTTGGTCAGGCAAAAGAACAGATTCAGGAAAGAAAACGGGAGACGCTGGACACCTTTGAAGCCCCGGGCAAGCGAGATCGTCTGCTGCGTTATGTCTACGCACAACTTCCCTATCACCCGCAGCGTATCTGGACGGGAACCCAATACGACGCGGATCTGACGACGCCAGTCTCGATCCCGGAGAAGGATCCGCCCGCGCCTTCGCCGATTGCCCAGCTCAACGGCAAAATGCCCACCGGCCACATTGAAGCGCGGCTGACACAGACTCTGAACTCCGCCACGTCCAAGCAAGGCTCGGAAGTTCAAGCGGTGCTAGCCAAGCCTCTCTTCGATGCCGACAACCAGCATCTTCTCCTGCCGGAGGGAACCCGGCTCACCGGTTCCGTGCTTCAAGCGAAACCTGCCGCATGGTTCAGCAGGAATGGGCGGCTGCGCTTCACCTTCCGCAAGATCGATCTGCCGCAGGGAACCGACCCGGTCCAGGTTCACGGGCAGATGACTGCCGCCGAAGCGGACAAGAGCCAAAATCTCAGCATCGACCAGGAGGGCGGCGCCAAGGCCAAAGCTGACAAGGGTAAATTGCTGGCGCCGCTCGCGTTGGGTTTCCTGGCGGCCGCTTCGATGGATAAGGATGGCGAACACGCGGTGGTGAAGAATGGCGTTGTCAGCAACGGGTTCGGGATCATCGCCAGGGTGATCACCATGTCCACCGCGAACATCAACGTAGCCTCCGGATTCGCTTATTTCGCACTCGCGAAATCCGTCTACCGCCGATGGATCGCGAAGGGCCACGAAGTCGACTTTCCCAAAGACACGCGTATCGAGATCGACCTCTCAGAACGCTAACTACTGGTTAGATCTTCCGCTGGGCGAGCTGGAACAGGTGGTGCATCGGTCCCCTGCCCTTGCCTACGGGGTACGCCGCTCGCATCGCTCCGGCGACATAGGCTTTGGCGGTAGCAGCCGCCTCTGGCCCAGACTGCCCCTGCATCCGTGCGCAAAGGAGTGCCGATGAGAAGGCGCAGCCGGTTCCATGCGTCGCGTTCGTTTCCACCCACTCCCCGGGAATCCAGACACTCTCCCCAGTCGCTTCGAGCAGGTATTCCTCGGGCGTTTCGAGATGCCCGCCAGTAACGAGGACGTTGAGCTCCGGGTTTCCCGCCGATCGCGCCAGGTCTTGCAATCTAGCTGCTGCCTCTGGTACCGCCTCCCGATCCCCTGCCGGCAAGCCGGAGAGTATGCTCAGCTCTTCCAGGTTCGGCGTGATCCATCCCACATCGCGGATCAGTTCTTCCCGCATGCGCTCGATGCCATTCTGATCGATCAATGCGCGGCCGGAACTGGATTGCAGCACCGGGTCCAGCACCACTCTGTTGCGAGGTAGTTGAGTGCTTCGCAAGAACGAAGAGACCTTCCCCAGCGCCGCAGCCGTGGTGAGCATACCGATCTTGATTCCCCCCAAATCGACGTCCTGGTGGAGCATTTCCAAGGTGTCCTGGACCCACTCCGCAGCGATCGACTGAACCCGCCTGACCCCCTGAGTGGATTGGACCGTGAGTCCCGTAATGCAGCTCATGCCATAGATTCCAAAGGCTGCAAACACCTTCAAGTCGGCGGTCACGCCAGCCCCGGAGGATGGGTCAAAGCCCGCGATCGTGAGAGCGATGGGCTGTTTTGCGGTTGCGAAAGCGCCGCGTAGGGGCGTAGATTGGTCGCCTGAAATGGCAGGATTCATAGCAGCTCGAAACTCCCCCGGTTCATCGTACTTGTCAGGGCTTGCAGTTGGCACGGCTTCTGATCTGCACTCGGTCGGGATTCAGACGCGGTCGAGCCCGAATCAGAAAGGAGCTCCAGTTACTAAGGAGTAACGTCCAGCCTGCGCTTTGCCTAGCACAAGTTTCCCGCTAAGGCAAGACTGCGATGAACAATAAATCCTTTTAATGGTTTGACTTAGCTCCTGATGAATCCATACAATCCTGGATGGGAGGACTATGAGCGCTATCGCAATTTCTTCCATACGCACCAATCGACTACCCATCGTTGCCGGGCTTGCACTTTCGGTTATGCTATGCCTGACCGGCGCAAAGGCTGCAGAGCCAGCCTCCACCAATATCAACCCCCAGCCCCTGAACAAGAGCGAAAAAAAGCCTGAAAAGCAGGCGAAGCATCGCTGGTATCAGATCGGCCGGGCTTCCTGGTACGGCCAGTATTTCCAAGGCCGCGAAACAGCCAGCGGGGAGACCTACAACATGTACGGCCTCACCTGCGCTCATCGCAGCCTGCCACTGGGCACCATTCTTCGGGTGACCAACCTGCGCAACCACAAGTCTGTCGTGGTGCGTGTGAACGACCGGGGTCCGTATCCTGAGAACCGCGTCGTGGATCTGTCCTATGCAGCAGCCAGCTTCCTCGGGTTCAGCGAAAGAGGACTGGCGCCGGTCCGCCTCGATGTCTTGCAACCAAGCGAGATATCGCAATTGAACTGGCCGGCGATGAGCATACAGGCCCAGGGGTTAGCGCAGCGTTAGAGCCCAAGGCTCTGATCGTTGCCCTTCCGCTTTCCTCTACAATCGAGCCATGACAAAGGCTCTCCACAAGATCGAGGTTCCCGCGCCGGTTGGATTTTCGGTTGAGGCGCGGGATCGCTTGATCGTCGCTCTGGACTACTCCACCTATGACCAGGCCCTCTTACTAGTCGAGCGTTTGGACGGCGCATGCCAGTGGTTCAAAGTGGGGCTTGGGCTCTATCTCTCCTCTGGAAACCGTATCGTTCATTCGCTGAAAGAGTGCGGGTTCTCCGTCTTCCTGGATTTGAAGCTGCACGACATTCCTAATACGGTCGCGGCGGCTGTGCGTGCAGTAGCTCCTCTAGGGGCGGATCTGCTGACCGTGCACGCGCTCGGCGGCCCGGAGATGCTCAAAGCCGCCGCGGAAGCAGCCGGTTCTCTCTCTCATTGTCCTCGACTGCTGGCCGTCACCGTGCTCACAAGTATGGATTCCAGCCAACTACAAGCAATCGGCGTGGGCGCGAGTCCCGCGGACCTGGCTTTGACCTTGGCGACGATGGCCTACTCCAGCGGGATCGGCGGATTCGTTTGCAGTCCCGAAGAGGCGCCGCGGTTGCGATCGGAGTTGCCCGATGCGCTGTTGGTGACGCCGGGCATTCGCCCCGCCGGTGCAACGTTGGGTGACCAGAAGCGGGTGGCTACACCTGCGTCAGCGATAGCCGCCGGTGCGACCCACCTGGTGGTCGGCAGGCCGATTACCCGAGCAGACGACCCTGCCGAGGCGACTCGTCACATTCTGAATGAAATTGCTGCAGCGAGTCATTAGACTCATTCCACAGTAGAATCCCCCAAACCAGCCCTTCGCCAAAAAGGGGTTGACCCAATCACCCGGAGCCGTGCGTGCGCCAATTGAAAGTTCGTCTACTGCCAGTCATCTCTGGCCTGCTCTTTTCCTGCTTCGCTATCCACGCAGTCTCCGCCGAAGAAGGCATGTGGACCTTCGATAATCCGCCCACCAAGCTGCTCCAGCAGAAGTACAACTTCACGCCGACCAAGGAGTGGTTGGATCACGTGCGCCTGTCGAGCGTTCGCCTGAATGATGGCGGCTCCGGCTCATTTGTGTCCTCCGACGGGCTGCTGCTGACCAATCACCATGTGGCTCGCGGCCAGTTGCAGAAGAACTCCACGGCGGAGCACGACTACATCACCAACGGCTTCTATGCGGCGACCCAGGATCAGGAGATGAAGTCGCCGGACCTGGAGGTGAACGTACTCGAGTCGATGGAAGACGTGACCGCCAAAGTGCATGCCGCAGTAAAGCCGGGGCTGAACAACGCCGACGCGTTAAAGGCAAGGCAGGCGGCGATCGCCGGCATCGAGAGCGAAAGCCTCAAGACTACCGGGCTGCGGTCGGACGTGGTGCCTCTCTATCAGGGCGGCGAATACTGGCTGTATCGCTATAAGAAGTACAACGACGTCCGCCTGGTCTTCGCACCAGAGCAGCAGGCTGCGTTTTTCGGAGGCGATCCGGATAACTTCACCTATCCCCGCTACGATCTGGACATGGCGGTGTTCCGCGTCTACGAAAATGGGAAGCCGCTGCACACAGACAACTTCCTGAAGTGGAACGCCAAGGGAGCTGCAGAGAACGAATTGGTGTTTGTCTCAGGTCACCCTGGAATGACGCAGCGGGATGACACGGTGACCGAGTTGAGCGTGGAACGCGACGTGGTCGAGCCCGAGGTGCTGGTTTACCTGCGTCATCGCGTCGAGGTGCTCAAGGCCTACTCGGCGGAGGGAGCGGAATACGCGCGCCAGGCTGCCAGCCTGATCTTCGGTCTCGAGAACAGCATCAAGGCCTACCAGGGCCGGCTCGATGGTCTCCGCGACAAGGATGTCTTCGCCAAGAAAGTCAGCGACGAGGAGGCCTTCCGACAGAAGGTGATGGCCAACCCGGAGTGGGCGAAGAACTATGGATCCGCGTGGTCTGAGACCGATAAGGCCATGGCCCACGAAAAGGACATGATCAAGCTCAGCTTGTTTCGGCGGCCCGATTCGAGCCTGGCGTCACTCGCGGCGAACCTGGTGAGGATCTCTGCCGAGGTGAAGAAGCCAGATGGAGAACGCCTGCAGGGTTACCACGAAGCGCAGCTCGATTCGCTGAAGTACCAGCTGGTGTCGCCAGCCCCCGTCTACCCGGAAATGGAGATCGCGCGTCTGACCGGCAGCCTGCAGCAGGGCCTCGACCAACTGGGGCCGGATGATCCTGCGATCAAAATTCTGCTCGACGGCAAGACGCCCGCCGAAGCAGCCAAGTATTACATCCAGGGCACGAAGCTGGCCGACCCTGCAGTTCGGAAGCAACTGCTCGAAGGTGGTCAGGCCGCCATCGAAGCTTCGACTGATCCGATGATTGTCATGGAGCGCAAGCTCGATCCGGTGTCGCGCGATCTGATCAAGGAGATGGAGACGCAGGTGACGGCGGTGACCACCGAAGCCGGAGAAAGGCTGGGCAAGGCGCGTTTCCAGGTCTACGGAAAGAACAGCTATCCCGACGCGACGTTCACGCTGCGCCTCTCCTACGGCACGGCCATAGGCTATCCCATGAACGGAACCAAGGCTCCTTATAAGACGACTTACTACGGGTTATACGATCGCTCCGACAGCTTTGATGGGCAGGTGCCGTTCAACCTGCCAAAGCGCTATGTCGAAGGCCGCACCAAGCTCGACCTGAGCACGCCGCTCGACTTCGTGATGAGCTGCGACATCATTGGCGGCAACTCCGGCTCACCGGTCATTAACAAGAACGCGGAGTTGGTCGGACTCATCTTCGACGGCAACATCGAATCGCTGGCAGGAGACTTTGTGTACGACGGCACACGCAATCGCGCCGTGGCGGTGCACAGCGCCGCGATGGTCGAAGCATTGCGGAAACTCTACGGAGCCGAAAAGCTGGCCGATGAGCTGGAGGGCAAGTAAGTCCGGAAGAAGCCTGCCTCCGGAAACGTAACTCGAGTGGATCGTATGGAACGAGAGGGTGCTCTTTGGTTCGCAGAGGCGAAGCATCGGGCGCCCTCACTTCGTTTGGAGTGAAACTCTGCTTTGACGACAAGCTGGTTGACCGAGCGCCTGTAACGATCCTCCTCGACCACGCACTATGGCGGTGTATTGCGGGCCCCACATCCTTCACCTGCGAGGACACACTATGTGCGGTATCCGGCAACTTCTGCCCTCTCACGCCAGTTTCCGCTTCAGCGCACCGGGTGATCACGACCGGTCCGCGCAAGCCATTGTTTGCAGTCGTACAGCACTTCACGGGATGCGCGCTCTCATGGTGCTCATGTCTATCGCAGTCTGGATAGGTTGTGAAGTGTCTCACGCGCAAACGGTGGTCGGCAGCGCCGGCGCGGGTTTCCAGATCTGGACACTCGCCGGGCTCAACAACAACAATGCGCCGTACTGGGACGCGCCGACCAATAGCTTCGGAGCTTATTCAGGCAACGCCGATAGTAAGAAGGTGGGATATTGCCTGACCGGTGGCGGTGATTGCGCGGGCATTGACAGCGGCATTCATGCGCCCGGACCGATGCCCTTCTGGGGCTTGCCATACGACAAGGTCAACGATGCCAATGGCCCGATCGATCCGAAGGTCTATTTCCACCGCACTTCCCTGCGGAGGTTCAAGGCAACGTTGCATCTCCAGTTATCGACGGTTACGAATGAGATCAACGAATTTGGATGGTTTGAGACGAACGCGGCAGGCAGCGTGGCTGGCGCGCGGCATAAGCTGTTCGGAGGCGGCGGGGTCCCGCCAGGCAGCCAGACACCAGACCCAGTTGGGAAGACGGCGACCTTCAGGCCTACTCCGTATTACGGGTATTACTTCAGCGACGTGAGCGAAGGCGGTTGCTTCACGTACACGATTGAAAGCTTCAACACCAGCGGTTGCGCAGGACATAATTTCGTCGTCTTCGCCAAGCATCCCAACGCGCACAACTCCACATTCTGGATCGCCGGCGAAGATCCGGCTGGATGCGGCGATGGCGATTGCAACCTCACTCTGGTGAAGTTGGACTAGGACTGCTGCTCGAGGCGGCCGTCCGGGGAAGCCGCAACCCGATCCGTTCCCCTCTTGCGAGAAGAACAGCGAGACCCGTCACTCTTCCAGGCTGTAACTTCCCAGCAGCTTCTGCTCGCCGATCGCCGAGGTCAGTCCCCAGCCGGCCATCAGGAAGAGCACTAATCCTGGAACGATGTAGTAGGGAGTCGTCCAGTTGGCTAGATCATGCGTCCACGGCAGCGATCCAAACATGGCTTGCGCGAAGAGGAACGTGGCCCCTGCGAAGAGTCCATACCGCACGATGAAGGCGGTGAGGATGGCGGTTACGACGATATTGAATGGTAGATCGACTCGGAAGTTTTCGTTCTGCACATTGAGCAGGATGAGGGTGAGATAAAAGGCACCGACTGCCAGCCACGGCTTTCGAAGTACGCTGCGGTACACCACGAACAAGGCCAGCAAGACCATCATGGTCAATACCGCATTAGAGAAGCTTCGAGTGGTGTTGTAAACGATGCCGAGAAGGCCCAGGTGCGCATATCCCGGCGCATCGGGCGTCTCGCCCGAGACGAAGGGCACCAGGTAGATGTTAGCGACGGCCGTCTCAAACTTGAAGAAAGCCGCGAGGGTCAGGCCGAATAGAACATCCCGGCCTACCTGCACGTCGCGCCACCGGCCCGTGAGCAGGCGCGTGGAGCTGACCAGCAATTGCGGCATGCGTTTGCGTGCGAAGGGCTCAATGCCCATGTAGCCGATCCATACCCACCCGGAGGCAAGCAGCGCCTCGCCTAACGCCATGAGCGACCAATTGAGCAGCGGCCCGGGGCTATTCGGACGGACCGCTAAAGCCAGTGTCCCGGTGAAACGAACGATGCCGTAGATTGCTGCGAGTCGAAGGGCTGACGCTTGATCGCCACGTTTAAGCTGAAGGTTGCGGCGGACCAGAATTAGCCCGCCCACCATGAATCCTGCGATGAGACAGACCTCCACCCATTCCGATAAATCCGCCCCCGCCAAGCGGGAAACCTCGGGCGGCGACCACGGCGCGCGAACCGCGAAGTAGCTGACCTTGCCGAGCCGCTCGGCCGCAATGACCTGGATGGGCGTTCCCGGATGGTTTGGGTAAGTTCCCGCCCAAGTTTGAAGACTGTCAAAGGCATCTGGAGGGGCCCACGTCCCGGTCGCGGGACGGAGCAGGGCAGGGTCAAGTCCGGCAGCCTTCAACACGGGCGTCAGGTCCGGCGCAGCGGCGGCCGCGGCCCCCGTCTGCTCCTGTTCAGGAACTCTGCGGAAGCGCAACAACCGGCCCTCCGAGTCGAGGCGTACGGTGAGCATGCCGGGCTTATCTTCTGGCGGATCATCCGCCCCGGGCGAGTCGCTATGAGTGGGAACCATGGACTGGGTCTCGCCCTGCCGATAGTTGTAGATCAGGGTTCCCTGCTCCGCGTGCGCGATGTCATACAGATAGTGCCGGGTCTTGTGCAGCGCCATGTAGCGCAACATGCCGTAGTTCAGTTCAAACCAGCCCGCATTGAAACGCGTGGCCGGGTAGCCGAGTTGCTGCACCATCACCCGCGCCTGGTGTTCGAGCACGTCCGGACTGAGCTCGGGAGTAGCGATCGCCAGCAGGGCGCTGCGCGGAGCCAGTAGCCAGGCGATCAAGACCATCGCGGCAATGATCCCGACCAGAGACCAGGCCTTCCACAGCACCATCGGCTCTGCAGAAGCGGTCGCCGCCACCATTTCCGGCGAAGGAGTCTCGCCGCGCGCCAGCGCCGCCTCCATCTGGTCCATCACCGGCATTACGGCCAACATCTCGCGGGCGGAGGTGGGGCGCAGAGCTGGATCTTTTTCAAGGCAACGCAGCACCATGTGCTCGACGTCGGCCGGGATCTCCGGCACATATTTGCGCAACGGAGCCGGAGTTTGTCGCGCTTCCCTGCCTTCCTTACTGCGAAATGCCTGTTTGCCGGTCAGCAACTCATAGAGCACCAGGCCGAGCGCGTAGAGGTCGGTACGCCCGGTCGAGGCGGAGCCCGTTAACAGTTCGGGAGCCATATAGCCTGGGGTACCCGCGATCTCTGCTGCGCGAACTGTGTCTTCAGCGACCACGGCGAGGCCAAAGTCCGTGATCTTGGCCTGGCCTTTACCGTCGACCATCACGTTCGCCGGCTTTAGGTCGCGGTGGAGTACGCCTTTGGCGTGGGCCGCGGCCAGACCAGCGGTAATCTGCGCGGACATCTCGAGCGCCTTTTCAATTGGCAGACGACCGAAGCGTAGCAGCAAGGCGGCCAGGTTCTCGCCATCCACGTACTCCATCGAGAGAAAGTGGAGCGAACTTCCGTCGGCAGCCGCGCTCTCCACGATGTCGTGAACGCGGCAGACGTTGGGGTGCGTCACTTCGCGCGAAAGGCGCACCTCGGCAAAGAACCTTCCAAGCCACGCAGGATCGTTGGTCAACGCGGGCGGCAGAAATTTGAGTGCGACCGTCTGGCCCAGCTTCAGGTCTTCGGCACGATAGACGCGGCCCATGCCGCCGCGGCCGAGCGGTGCAACGATGCGATACCGGCCCGCCAGCAAGGTGCCCGGAACCATCTCCTGCTCATCGCTGAAGGGCGCACCGGAACTGGATAAGGACGACGCAGCGGAGGAGGAGGACGAGGCCGACGACGCTTGCCGGCTGGGCCTGGCGATCATGGTCGCGGGGGTATCTCCCGAGAGCATCTGTTCCGTGAGTGCAGAGTCGGAAATGAGCACCACGGTCTCTTCCGAATCGCCTTCGATGCGAGCCGCGAACATGGTCGGGGCGTCAGACCCGGCAGCCGAGGCAGGCAGGGAGTCTCCGCATTGCATGCAGAAACGAAAGGAGCTGGATACCTCCGAAGAACACCGGGGACACTGCATGAGAGGAGCACCGCCTGCGCTGATCGATTTTCGACATTCTAGAGCAGAATGGGCGTAACGAGGCGACCGAAGCGCAACGTGTTCGCAAGGACACTGCTTTCGCCTGCTCTTGGCAGGATTTTGCGCTGCCTAGACTAAATCGCGCTGGTAGGTCTGGCCGGAGGCGCCATCTTCATGGCAGGCCGTTTGGCCTCAGGGCCGGCGTAGAGGTGCTTCAGCTTGAGAATGGGGCGTTCAAAGCCATACCAAAGTAGCGTGGCAACCAGCGTCGCCGCAGTGAGCCGGATCAGGACGACAGCCGCCGCGCCCATCGGTCCGGAGTGCGCGAGCCATGCGTCAACCGAGCCAATCACGATGAAGACCAGCATGTGACTCATGTATAGCCCATAGCTGATCTGGCCGAAGTAGGTGAGAACCCGCATTCTCAGCACGCGCGCGTGAAGTGCCGCCGTTTCGGTCCAGGCCACCGCGGCCAGCAACAGTCCGGTAAAGAACAAGGCAAAGTCGGTATCCAGGAACGGCGAGCCGCCCCACGCGACATACACAGTTGCAGCGAGCCCTAGCGCTGAGACAGAGCCGGCGAGAATGCGCCATGCTCTGCGGCTCCAATTCTGGGTGTACAGCAAAAACGCAGCCAGGCTGCCAAAGGCGATTCCGTCGAGATGAAGCAGGGTATTTGTGCTGGAGAGGCCGTGCACGTGGCTTGCGCGGACAAGCGGTGAGAGTGCGATGAAAGCGAGCAGAACGGCCAGCATCACATGTCCGGACCCAATCCAGCGCGCGAGGGGCGCCCACGCGAGGTAATACTGCTCCTCAATTGCCAAACTCCACGTAGGAACAAGCGGGCCGGGGAGCGGCACACGGGTCAGGTTCTGGAGCAGTAACGCATAGTAGAACCAGCGGACTCCGCTCGCCTGTGGCCGCCAGGAAACATTCAACAGAAACGCAACTACCAGGAGCAGTACATACACCGGCCAGATGCGGAGCAACCGGCGCCAATAGAATTCCCGGAAGAAATGCGGGTGAGGCTTGGATTCAAGGATGATCCCGGTGATCAAAAACCCGAGAGGACAAAGAACAGATTTACCCCGGCCCAACCCCACTGCACAACCGAATGGAGAAACGCGGTTGGTGATCAGTTCATGACAGTGGTACAGCACGACAGCCAGGACGGCGATGCCGCGGATCCCGTTGAGCTCGGGAATTGTGCGCGGTAACCAGTTCGGGCGTGAAACTTGAATAAGAGACCCCAGCTTTGCTTCGAGACAGTTTCTCACGGCAGAGGGACGGGGCGCGCCGGAAGCCAAACGCAACGAAGCCGGCGCTGAAGGACTGCTTCGGCCGGGCTTCTTTGCTGGAACTTAGATCAGAAGTAAAGCTTAAAGCTTCTCGTGGAACTCGCACGCAGAGCAGGAGATATACACTCCGCCTGGCACACCGCGTTCACGGTCTTTAACTCGCTTCACGATGCGGGTAGGCTTACTGCACTTAGGACAGTCCGTGCTCTTGGAGGTATCCATCTTCTTTTCGCGGTTGGCTAACTTGGCAATCTTGGCCATGGATCAGATTTCTCCTTAGGTGTCTTTGCACACACGCAGGCTTACCTGCGCGGCTACGACGGTGCGGCCTGACTTCAGAGGATTCGTGCGCCGGGGGCCTCCAACCGCTGCTCGATACTTTTGATGAGGGCTTCATCAAAATGACAGCAGCTCGGGCTGAAAGGGAACGATCGACAAAGAGCTCGCTCCCTCTAGTTTACACGATGGGCCTTTGCGGCAGCGACGACAAAACTAACGCGGAATCTTTGCCTACATTAGACCGTCGGCGAATCGCGCGAACGATGCGCAGAAGCTACCGAGACCCCGTGTTCGGCACCGCGTTGTTCGCGGGTCCGCTCGCTGGTGGCGCTGGACTGCTGGCCGGGGTACCAGACGAAGCGGGTGCATCTGGAGTGGAGGCCGGGGCAGCGTTGGGGCTGGTAGAGGCTGGCTTCTGGTCCTCGGGCTTGGGCTTCGGGAACTGCACCTTACCCATCTGCGGCGTGTCCCTTTGCTCAGGGAGCGTCTCTCCAGGTCGCCTGAGAGAGGGCGGCGCACTTGGGGCTTTATCGGGATTGTTCTGCGATGCAGGATCCGCATCCCCCAGGTTGACTGTACGAATTTGAGGATCCGGAGCAGTTGACCAGTAGTCGCCCATCTCGTTGTCTGCGCGAATCAGAGGAGCCTGACCTACCTTCGCTACTTCGACGCGGATGACGCGGTTGCCGTTGATGCGAACGAACTGGACGTCCTGCGGCGGCTCACCATAGATCCATTCTTCGAAGGGCATGCTGCCTTCGCGTTCGCGGCTCTTGTTCGCGGGCGAACCCATAGCTGCAAGCACCATGCGCGTATCCATGCCCACCAGCACATGGTGATCGAGAATGGCCTGCTTCAGTTTGGGTGGCAACGTATCGGCGTAGGCCTGCAGCGGCGTCTTTACGCCGAAGTCGACGATAGGGGCGAGCAGTTGCTTCACCTGGTCGCCGGTGAGTGCGGGAAATCCCTTGTCAAAGAGCAGCGTCAGGCGCGAGCCTACTGGCGCATTCGGATCTTCATTGACGACGGGCCGGGTGTTGCCCATGCCGCCGACTCCGATCTGAACATGGCGCAGAAAGCGATGCTTCTTTTCCGGGCCGCCATTGAAGTCGAAGATCATGCGATTTCCGACGATGCGCACGTCACTCACGACCACACGGTCCCCTGGCTTGGCGGAGACGCCGAGTTCCCGAAGCGCACTGGCATAGTCTGACCCAACGGGGTTCATGACTCCGTTCGCGTGCAGCACGATGCCGTGGGTTCCCTTTGGCAGCGGACGCATGGCGAAGCCTTGTTCCGCGTCCATGATGCGGATCAGTTCCTGCCGACTTTGCGCATCGAGCGGCTGCGAAGGAAGGCTAACATTGGTTGGGTGGAAGTCCAGGTAACGGCCGTCGACGCCACTCTGCGTCACGACGAGAACCTGCGCCCGCAGCGCTGCCGGCAGCGAACAAGCCGACACCGCGCACGCAAGGACAATTGGAGCGACTCGACGCACGTGACACCTGGTAACGTCATTGACAAATCTGCTGGCCCTGAACCGAGTCATGGTTCACCCACTTCTATTTGTGTAAGGATGGCGCGATTTTGCAGGCTTGGCAAGAGTCTGCCTCTGTCGGCGGCGTAATCGTTTTAGAGGCATCCACAGAGAGTTCAGGTTGGCCTCGGAACAGGTCTCACCGGCCCGGACCAAAAAAGAAATTTAGCAGGCGCTACGGCAGGTCTGATTTGGCGGTGCGTTCCGTTGCGGGCTGTTCGTCGACGTCGCGCGGTTCCCTGCCGTTCTGCGGGAGCAAGCCCGGATACGCGACCGGTGCCGGAGCGATCTGCACCAGTCTGGGTTCAGCGGGCGCCGGATCACCCGGAACGGCCATGGCGGCCTCGTGCTGTCGCCGGGCCGCTGCATCGAGGTCGACAGGGATCCCGGCGGGAACGATCGGCACGAAGGTGTAGCGGTAGGCGTATTCGCGCGTCACTTTAAACAGGACCACTAGACCCGCCAGTAGCACCAGCGCACAGATCAGGCTGCCCTCCGGGCCATAGCCGCCTCCGGTGATCCAGAATGGTCCGGACGTATTGCTCTCAATGACCGGGGAGAACGTGCGGATACCGCTGATGGGCAGGCCGAAGATAAGCCCCATGGCGATATTCCAGGAGAAATGAAATCCCCAGGGAAGCCACAGCGCGCGCGTGCGAAGGTAGGCGGCGGAGAGCAGCCATCCGGCAAAGACTGTAACCACAACACCGGCGGCAGTAGCGTCAGGGTTGCTGATATGGCGTAGCGCGAACAGAGCGGACATCAGCAGCGTCGCCATCAGCGGCCCGATGGATTCGATCAGGCGCTGAAATGGATAGCCGCGAAACGCAACCTCTTCCAGGAGGGCGGCCAGAGCCAGAACAATGATGTCCAGGACGGCCAGGCCAATCTGCCGAGGAGTCGTCCACAGCGTGATGCGCAGGCCACCGAGCAGCGCGATTGGCAGCACGCAGGCAATCATCATGCCCCAACCGAGAGCACTACCTACAGCGAACTCTTCGCGTGCCGTCGATCGCGGCACCAGGCCCATGGCCTTCAGCGGATTGCGTTGCCGCTGGAAGGCAAACCCCATGGCGGCATAGCCCACCAATAAGAGAAAGAGCAGCGCGCCGCGATAGACCAGTTCGGTCCAGTCGCCGGAACTGAGGCCACCGGCTGCGCTGGCTGCCAGCCGCTCCGCGACGAGATAGTAAGTGACCGCGAGCAGGAAGAACGCGAAGGAGCGAATGCGGTCGAAGATGTCGATTGGGTGGTTCATGCCGCCGGTCTCACCCGGAGCTTGCAACTACGGCTGTATCGAGCCGCGCCTGTCCCCTTTGACGGCAACCACTGCTTGACCAATCCAATTTCCTTATGAGGTATAGAACTGCGCGATGGTCCGGAATTTTTGCTGGCGTTGACGGATCATCTCACCGAGCGATAGCGACTTGAGCATCTGTAGATGAAGTTGCAAGGTCGAGTCGAGCAAGTCCGCTGCCCCGCTTAGGTCGGTATGCGCGCCGCCGTCTGGTTCGGGAACAATCTCGTCGACGCAGCCAAGAGCTTTCACATCCAGCGCTGTAATCTTGAGGGCCTCAGCGGCCTGTGTCTTCTTGGACGCATCTCGCCACATGATGGAGGCGCAGCCCTCGGGAGAAATTACGGCGTAGACGGCGTTTTCAAGGATCAACACGCGGTCGGCCACAGCGATGGCCAAGGCCCCGCCCGATCCTCCCTCACCGGTGATGGTGGCGATGGTGGGAACTCGCAGACGCGACATCTCCCGAAGATTTTTGGCAATGGCTTCGCCCTGCCCACGCTCTTCAGCCCCTAGTCCACAACTCGCCCCGGGAATGTCGATGAACGTAAACAGCGGACGCCCAAACTTCTCAGCGATCTTCATCACGCGGAGAGCCTTTCGATAACCCTCGGGATTGGGCATACCAAAGTTGCGTTGAACCTTTTCTTTGGTGCCGCGACCCTTCAGGTTGCCGATGACCATCACTTCTTCGCCGTGAAACCGGGCAAAGCCGCAGGCCATCGCAGGGTCGTCGCCAAAGGCGCGGTCGCCGTGAATCTCACTGAAGTCGGTAAAGATGCGTTCGATGAAATCCATGGGATAAGGCCGCTGCGGATGCCGGGCCAACTCTGTCTTGATCCACGCTGCCGGAACAGGCTCCGCTACCGCCTGCACCTGTTTGAGTTCCGTTGCCTGCTCTGCCATAAGTGTAATCAGTGAACCAATCGGCGAGATGCCTGCCTTCAGGCATTCCCGCTCGCGGCCCATCCCACGATTGTATGGGCAGCCAGTGCGGGACACAAATACGCGACACTGCTATCTATCTGCGCGTAACCCGGTAGAGGTCGAACCTGGCACCATCCCGCCGGTGATAGTAGAGGGACTTGCCATCCGGGGAGAGCGTCGGGCCTTCTACAAATCCGCCGATCGCGGCAATCTTCATCGGCTCGCCGAATGGCGAGGTCGTGGCTGAACGGTGCGCCGTGTAAATCGCCGGCCCGCCGCCATCGAGGCGAGTGAAGAAAATTTCCAACTCGGAGGCCGAGGCGGCCGGAGCGTAGTTGAGTCCTTTTGCATTAATGGATGCGAGGATCGCTGCGCTTTCCGGAGCGCGGACAAAGCGATTGCCGACTCGGCGCGCGAAGAGAAGAATAGCCGTCTTCGGTTGGCGATTGAATCCGAACTGGCTCTCTACAAAGTAGAGCGTGTTCCCGTCCGCGCTGATCTCGGCGTCAAAGTTGACGATCCCCGGCTTCGCCAGAGATACGCCCGGAACGAGTTCGATCGAAGCGATCGAGCCGACTGAGAATCTGCCGCGGTAGAGCGTTGAGGCGGTCTTCTCATAACTACGGTTCGATACGAAAAATAAGTTTCCGTCACGATCCATCGACGCGACACCCTCGAGGGCCGCAGTGTTGATTCCCTGCAATTCGCCTCTGTATCGAAAGTGGGTATCGTCAATGCGCTCTGCCCAGTGCAGGTTGGTGTTCACCTGGGGTTCGTTCAGGTTATTGAAGAAAAGAATTTTGCCGTCGCGCGTCAGGAACGGCTCCATGGCGTCGCCGACATAGCCCCGCAGATAAACGCGTTCGGGAGTAGACCACTCCGTCGTGAGAGGCACAACCGTTGAGCTGCTGCGATGGCAGGCCAACAGCAAGCAGAGCCACAGCAGGCTCAAAGATCGCGTCGCGTTCGTCCGCATCGCACCTCCCGCCGTGTTTCTCTTATTGCGAGCGCATCGAAAGACGGGTGCGGGCATGGACGATCCACAGACATGCGCGTCCGTTTACACAGAACTGCTTGAATCAGTCGACCGACTTGACCATGCCGCGCCCCAGCAGGACTTCCGCGCGCTCAACGAAGCCCTTATCTGCGCCAACCGTCATTCCGGACGATTCCATGACCACCACGTAGTGGCCGGTCTGTTCAAGGTTGAGCATGAGGCGTCCGGGCCCGGGCGCTGCGGTGATCAGGTCTTTAAGCTCCAGCAGCATCGCATCGCTGGCACGCTCGAGCGGTACGCGAATCATCACTTTTGAGGGCAGCTTTACTTTCACATCCTCGAGAGCCTGAATGGACGAGATGGCGATCTTCGGCGCGGCATCTTCTTCGCAGCGGAGTTGACCCTTCACCAGCACGGGAACTTCGATCTTCAAGTTTTCGCAGAGTCGCTCGTAGTCGCGCGGGAAGCAGATCAGGTCGATCTTGCCCACGGTGTCTTCGAGCGAAGCCTGCGCATACATCTCTCCGGAACGCTTCGACTTTCTTGCGATCAGGCTGACGATCACGCCGGCAACGGCAATCTCGTTTTCCGGAGACGGCTGGCCGCGACGACCATTGCTCGGTGCGGGCTTCATCTCGAGGGCGGTGGCTGTATCGACCACCACCAGATTTCGTAACTTCTCCGCGTACTTATCCAACGGATGGCCGGAGACGAAGAAGCCGAGCACCTCTTTCTCTGCCTGGAGCCGCTGGTTCTCATCCCAGTCGGGCACATTGGGCAGATCGTCCGCATGGCGGGAAGCAATTGGGAGGTCATCAAAGATTCCGAACAAGCCATGCTGTCCAGACGCCAGATCGCGGTTGGCTTTCTGCGCGCGCTCCATGGCCTTGTCGGTCGCCGCCATTAGCTGCGAACGGCGGCCAAAGGAATCCAGCGCGCCGCTCTTGATCAGCGATTCGAGAACGCGCTTATTCAGCAGGCGAAGGTCGATCTTCTCGCAGAACTCCCAATACGATGCGAAGCTCTTGCCCTTCTCGTCGAGTTCCTTGCGGGCTGCGAGAATTGAGTCGATCGCATTGCGGCCCACGTTCTTGATCGCCGTCAAGCCGAAGCGAATGGCCTCGCCGTGCGGCGTAAAGTCTGCGTTGCTGAACTGCACATCCGGCGGCTCAACTGGAATACCCATCTCACGGCATTCCTTGATGTACTTGACCACGTTCTCCGGCTTCGAAATTTCCGACGTGAGCAACGCGGCCATGAACTCGATCGGGTAGTGCGTCTTGAGATAGGCGGTGTGATACGCCAGCAGTGCATAGGCAGCCGAGTGCGATTTATTGAAGCCGTATCCCGCGAACTGCTCCATCAGGTCAAAGATGTGCGTGACCTTGTCCTTAGGATGATGCTTTTCGAGCGCACCCCGGACGAAGCGGTCGCGCTGCTTCGCCATCTCCAGCGGATCCTTCTTGCCCATGGCGCGGCGCAGCAGGTCGGCTTCGCCCAGCGAATAACCAGCCAGAGCATTGGCAATCTGCATCACCTGCTCCTGGTAGACGATCACGCCCAGCGTCTCTTTGAGAATGCGTTCCAGGTCGGGCAGTTCGTATTCCACCTTGCGGCGGCCCCACTTGCGTTCGATGAAGTCGTCGATCATGCCGCCCTGAATCGGACCCGGGCGGTACAAAGCATTGAGCGCGGTCAGGTCTTCAACCGAGGTGGGACGATAGCGCCGCAACACATCGCGCATGCCCGAAGACTCGAACTGGAAGATGCCCGAGGTGAGCGCGCGATGAAACACCTGCTCGTAGGTCTTCTGGTCATCGAGCGGAATGAGCGCCATGTCCAGCTTGACCTGCTGGTTCTTCTGAATCAACTTCAAGCAGTCGTCGATGACCGTCAGCGTTGTAAGCCCAAGAAAATCCATCTTGAGCAGTCCCATCTTTTCGACGGCCTTCATGTCGTACGCGGTTACGATTTCCTCGTTCTTGCTGCGGCTGAGGGGCACCAGGTCGGTCAAGGCTCGCGGAGCAATCACGACGCCGGCCGCGTGCACGCCTGCGCCGCGTACCAGGCCTTCCAGTTTCAGCGCTGTATCGACCAGTTCGCGAACCTGCGGCTCTGATTCATACGCCGTCTGCAGTTGAGGCGAGTCCTTCAGCGCTTGCTCGATGGTTACCCCGATGGTCGTCGGAATCATCTTGGCAATGCGGTCTACATCGCCATAGGGCAGATCGAGCGCGCGGCCTACATCCTTGATCGCCGCTTTGGCGGCCATGGTGTTGAAGGTGATGATCTGCGCGACCTGTTCTCGGCCGTACTTGCGGGTGACGTATTCGATCACCTCGCCACGGCGATTCATGCAGAAGTCGATATCGATATCCGGCATCGAGATACGTTCCGGATTCAGAAAGCGTTCGAAGAGGAGCGCGTTCTGCAGCGGATCCACGTCGGTGATTTCCATGCAGTACGTCGCAAGCGAACCAGCCGCCGAGCCGCGCCCTGGGCCTACGGGAATGTCGTGTTCGCGCGCGTAGCGAATAAAGTCCCACACGATCAGGAAGTAGCCGGGGAACTTCATCTGCTTGATGATCTGGATCTCCCGCTCAAGCCGAGCTTCGTAATCGGCGATGGGAAACCGCAGCAGTCCGCGATCCTGCAGGTGGCGAATCGAGGTGTCGAGCCGCTTGCGGAATCCCGCGCGGCAGACTTCTTCGAAGTAGCTGTCGACCGTGTGCCCCGCGGGAACGGCGAATTCGGGAAAGGGATTTTCGACCTTGTTCAGTTTGAGCGAGCAGCGCTCGGCAAACTGCATCGTGCGGCTGACGACCTGGGGCGCGTGTGAAAACAGCTTCTCCATCTGCGCGGCCGACTTGACGAAGAACTGGTCGCTATCAAATTTGAAGCGCTTGGGATCGTGAATGGATCCGGCGGTCTGGACGCAAAGTAAAACTTCGTGTGCGTGCGCGTCGTCTTCGCAGAGGTAGTGGCTGTCGTTGGTGGCGACGAGCGGGATGTCCAGTTCGCGTTCGAGACGGAACAGGTCATCGTGAATCTTCTTCTCCATTGCGAGGCCCTGGTCCTGAATCTCCAGAAAGAAGTTCCCGCGACCGAAGATGTCCTGATACTGCGCGGCGGTCGAGCGCGCGGCCTCGTATTTGTCGACCATCAGGTTCTCGCAAAGCTCACCGGCGAGACATCCTGAAAAACCGACCAGCCCCTTGGAGTGTTCCGCGAGATACTTCTTGCTCACCCTGGGCTTGCGGTAGAAGCCATGCAGCGACGCTTCAGAGGTGATGCGAACCAGGTTGCGATAGCCTTCCTCGTTCTCGGCCAGCACCAGCAGATGGTTGTAATCGTCACCCTGCGGATCGGCCCGGTGATCGTCCTTTTTGCAGATGTACAGTTCGCAGCCGAGGATAGGCTTCACGCCACGCTTTTTCGCCGCCTCGAAGAAATGCACCGCACCGTAGATGTTGCCGTGGTCGGTGATCGCGACCGCAGTTTGTCCGATGTCGGCCACCCTTGAGACAAGCTTGTCCACGTCGCAGGCGCCATCGAGCAGAGAGTAGTCCGTATGAAGGTGGAGATGGGTAAATTCAGCCATGGTTCTAAGTCGATTCTATTCCTCCGCGAATCGTGCAAACGGCCCGCAAGCAGTGCAGGATCATGGCCAGTTGAGGAAAACAGAGGACCAAACTCGCGACTCCTGAATAAGGCATCCTAGTATGTACGACGAATGTCTCTGACTCGAGTAGTACTGAAGTTCATGCTGTTGGTGGTTGCCGGTTCTTCACACGCGCAGCAGGCGACAATTGCACCGCTCAGTGGAGGTTGCGCACTGCACATCCACATCACCGGTCTGCGCAATGACAAGGGGCAGATTGCGGGCGCCCTGTTTAGATCAAGCGATGGCTGGCCCGAAGATCGACACAAGGTTTTTCGCGAGGATGGTTACCCGTTCAAGGGCAAGCCGCCGATCCTGACCTTTCAGCACGTGCCGGCGGGCAGTTACGCGATTGCCGTCATTCACGATGAAAACATGAACGACAAGCTCGACAAAAACATGTTTGGAATTCCGACGGAGGGCTTCGGGTTCGCGAACAACCCACGCGTGATCTGGCGAGCGCCTGCCTTTAAAGACTCCCTCGTTCGCGTGACGTGTCCGGCGACCGACACCACCATCCGCATGATCTACAAGTGAGGCTAGTGCTTCTTCTTCAGGGGCTTTTTAACCGTTTTGGCCGGAGCTGCCTTTAGCTTGGAAGCGGGCTTGGCTAACGTCTTGTGCAGCTTGCCCTTGGGCGCAGGCTTCGAGGCGGATTTCTTCGCGACCGTCGCCTTCTTGGCCGGTGGCGCAGCTTTGTGCCCGGATGCAGCCTTGGACGGGCCTTTGGCAGCGGCCTTCGATGTTGTATGGGCGGCCGCATGATGAGCCGGTGAAGGATGGGCCGACTTAGCCGGAGGAGTCTTCGGCTTGGCGGCGTGCTCGACTTTGACTGGCATTTTCGATGGGGCCGCGGATTTGCTGGCCGCTTTAGGCGCAGCTGCGGGGCCAGAGCTCTTCTTGATGGCAGTTTGAGCAGCTGACGCTTTCGCCGGCTCGGCTTTGGCGCTCTTCGGCTGTGGCTTGGCGGAAGATTCGGCACCGTTGGTTCTGGGTGCGGGAGCTTCGGGCTTGCTGCTGGGTGCGGGTGCCTGAACAGCCTTGGCAGCTCCAGCTTTCCCCGGCTTTACAGCCGCCGGCACGGGAATCATGTCCTCATCCTCGTCGTCGCCATCCCCTTCCGGCGCTTCGAGGCCATCGTCTTTGCCGTCCAGGTCCCTTGGCGGGATGCGGATTCCGTCGTCTTCATCCTCATCTTCGTCTTCTTCGACCTTGATCTTCGGCTCCGCTGACTTCTTGCTTCGCGTGCGACGAATGCTGACGGGCGGCGGTGGCGCCGGCGGCGAATGCGGCTCTAGAAACGCGCGCATTTCTTCATCGGTGGTCAGCTTGCCGTCGATCAGTTCCAGGAAGATGCTCTTAAGCAGATCCTGGTACCCCTCGATCTCTGGCGTGATCCGCATCTCTTGCATGAGCGCGTAGGGAATCTTTTGCCGCGCCTCGGGCCAAACAGAGAAGAAGTTCTTGAACTTGGTCTGGACGGCCGCGCCTTTGCCCGTCATCCCCAGCCACAGAATGGCCTCGGGTCGGAAGGTGGTGAACAGCCTCCACGTCGCGGACGGGGTCGCCGCCTGTTTGCCGGTGAGAATCTTGGCAAACTCCTTCGCATCCTCCTCCAACCGCTGCCAGTCGGCAACAAACCCGGGGCGCGCGATCAGGTGTTTGAGTCCCTCAATGTCCTTGGGAGTCATCTTGGCGGTCAGCAGTTCCATCTGCGCGGTCGAGGTGTCGGGATTCACACCCTGCATCTGCAGTTGGATCAGGACCTCGCGCATGTGTTCCAGCCCAGCCTCATCCGCTTTGGCGCTGGTCCACGCTGGACAGAGCTTCTGCATCCATCCTTCAGCCTCGAGCACCTTCAGAATCTTCAGGCCGTCCTCTTCATGCGCGATCTCTTCGAGCTCATACCCCTTGTGGTAATCGGAGATGCTGTCGACGACGTTCTCTTCGCGCGCGTTCTGAAAGCGGGTCTTGGTCTTCTCTTCCAGTTCCCAACCCAGGCGTGCGCCGAGACGGGTCGCCCGGATCAGGCGCACCGGATCCTCGAGGAAACCGTAATTACTGACCAGCCGGAGGGCCCTGGCCTCGATGTCTGCAACCCCGTTTAACGGGTCCATCAGCAGCCCGTAGGAGCCCTCGTTCAGCGAGAGAGCCATGGCGTTCGCGGTGAAGTCACGACGACGCAGGTCTTCGAGGATGCTGGCAGGGTGGTAAACAGCGTGACCCGGGGTCGGGTACTCTTCCCGGCGAGTCTGGCTAATTTCAACCCGCACGCCTCCCGAGAATTTCAAAAACAAGGTCGAGGAAGGCTGGTGCTCTCCCCAGAATTCCGCGCCAGCTTGCTCCAATGTTTGCCGTAGCTTGAGAGCATCTCCTTGAACGGAAAAGTCAAGGTCCCGGACGGGAGAACCGCTGGTAAGATCGCGAACCGCGCCACCTGCCAGAAAAACGGTCATACCAGCGTCGCGAGATGCTTCACGAACCTGCTTAAGCGCATGTTGCTGATCGGGAGAGAGACGATTTTCCAGGAGGTAAATGTAATCGGGCATGCCTTCTACTGCCGCTCCAACCGACGCCTGGCTTCGCGCTTAACACGCGCATTTTGAATAGCTTAAAGGCGCACGGACCTACTTCGCAAAGGACTAACTTATCACACGGTACCCTCCTTGGCTACAGTTTGCACACTTTTGGTTGCGTTCTTGAGCCCACATTGGACCTTCCCCGGTTCATACTGGAACACAGCACACGACTGAGGAATAAGCCCTTTCCATGTCAGGCAGCCGAAAAAAGGTGATCGTTCGCAAGCACAGCCGGGATTGGCTGGCAGGGTACCTGCCGACTGCGGGCTTTTGCCGCCACGGCGACTTGGAGATGCTTGACCTGGAAGGCAAGGTCACGGTGCTGAGCCTGTCGGATGTGAAGTGGGTCTGCTTTGTGCGCGAGTTCAATTCCGGAGAGCCGGGAAATCCCGAACGCCTGGTCAGAAAGAACTTCAGCGGGCGGCCGCGCAGCGAAGGTCTTTGGATTCGCCTGCGCCTGAAAGACAACGAAGCCCTGGAAGGAATCGCCGCTAACGATGCGACGCTGATCGAGAGTGACGGCATCTTCATTACGCCGCCCGATACCCGCTCCAATACGCAGCGCGTCTTCGTCCCGAGATCGTCCATTGCCGACCTGGAGATCGTGGCCGTGATCTCTGCTCCCAGCAAACGAAAGGAAGCGACCACCATCCAGGTGCAGGAAGATTTGTTCAGTTCCCGGGAGCCCTGAAGCCAGTACAATCCAGCCATGAAGTTAGCCGAAGTTGCGGAAGCGCTGGGAACAGCGTGGCAAGGCAAAGGCGATGTCGAGATCACCGGAGTTGCGGGTATCGAAGAGGCTGGTCCGGGTCAGCTGACGTTTGTCGCCAATCCCAAATACGCGGGACACGCGCGCACCACCAAGGCCAGCGCCATTCTCGTGACCGAAGACTTCCCCGAGATTGAGACTTCGACACTGCGCTCTTCCAATCCCTACCTGGCATTCGCACGTGCAATTGAGTTGTTCTTCCAGCCCGAACGCTACGAACCGGGAATTCATCCGACGGCGGTCATCGATCCTACCGCGAAGATCGGCAAGGACGCGCATATCGGTGCGTATGCAGTCATCGGTCGCAATGTGGTGATCGGCGATCATGCCACAATCCTGCCGCACGTGGTGCTTTACCCCAACGTCCGGATCGGAGACCATTTCTTCGCCCATGCGCACTCGGTGGTCCGCGAATCCTGCACGTTAGGGGATCGTGTACTGCTGCAAAACGGAGCGGTGATTGGCACCGATGGCTTCGGCTTCGCCAAAACAGACAGTGGAACCTGGCACAAGATCCAGCAGTCCGGACCTACGATTCTTGGAGACGACGTCGAAATCCAGGCGAACTCTTCTATCGACCGCGCCAGCATCGGCGAAACCCGCATCGGCAACGGGTCGAAGGTGGATAACCTGGTGCAAGTGGGTCACGGCTCTACGGTGGGTGAAAACAGCCTGTTATGCGCGCAAGTAGGCCTGGCCGGATCGACCAAGGTGGGCAACCACGTAATTCTCGCGGGCCAGGTCGGCGTGGCCGGACACTGCAACATCGGTGACGGGGTCGTCGCGACGGCCCAGGCCGGCTTGCATGGAAACATCGAGCCAGGTAAGGTTCTGAGCGGCAGTCCGGCGTTCGATAATCGGCAGTGGCTCAGGGTGGTGGCGATTTATAGTCGTCTGCCGGAGCTCATCCGGCAGCTACAAAAGAAATCCCGAGAGTGAATGGGGACAGTTCGAGCCGCCGCCCAGAGCGTTACCTCGTTCGCGAAAACGTAACAGGTCCGATGATCATCCGTGTGACCTCGACAAACCGTCTAACTATTGCCGATTCGGCGGCATAGCAACTCTGAACCGCATCCTAGTGGATTGATGACCAACGAGAACGATCAGCACGATTCAGGTCAAGAGGCCGTTGTCACACAGGCCCCTCCCATTCGCGTCCTTTTGCTGGATGATCATCCGGAGAACCTCCTGCTCCGCTCGACCATTCTTCGAAAACATGGCTATCTCACCGAGACGGCGAGCACGGTCGAAGAAGCCGAAAAGCTTCTCGACGACATCGATATTGCCGTGCTGGACTATCACCTCGGCGCGGGCCAGTTTGGCACGGAAGTAGCCGCCGATCTGCGGCGACGACGACCCGAGGTACCGATCATCATCCTCTCGGCCACGCTGGAGCGGCGTTTTGGCGGGGTTGAGGACATGCACTTGCTCAAGGGCTACAGCTCCATCGATGACCTCGTGTCCGCCTTGCGTTCCTTTGAGGCGAAGCGGCGCGGTAAGCCGGTGGTGGTCGATGCACGGGATTTCTTTTATTCCCGCATCAGCATGGCCATGGGCGACGATGTGGTGCTCGAAATCCTTGATGGCGAGGGCAACTGGCAGTATGTGAACGAGGCGTGCGCGCGCTTGCTGGAGCGCCCCCGCGAGTCATTCCCGGGACACAACATGTTCGAGGAGATGCCCGAGCTGGCGTCCGACTGGCGCGAGATCCTGCATACCGTCGCCGTGACCCGCGAGACCTACATGGATCGGACCTACCGTGGCCTGCTGAACCTGCCGCGCAAAGGCGAGGAGTGGGTGTGGAACGTGCTGGCCTTTCCCATCACGCTGCATAACAACAAGACCGGCGTGGTGCTGGCTGCGCGTATTCTGGAACGTAAGAACAACCTGATCTGAGAAAGCCCGTCTGCACGCCCATGAAGCTCCAGCCCAGGTTCGCCCCGGTGAACCGCATTTGCGTTGTTTTGGTCTGTGTCTGTCTGAGCTGCCTTGCCGGGTGTCACTCCCACATCCTCTCGGCGACGATCGAGAACCGAGGACCCTCCGCGCTGCACCTGTTGGAAGTCGATTATCCCAGCGCGAGTTTCGGAGTTCAGACACTCGCACCCAATTCTCCCGTACACCATCGGTTCAAGATTCAAGGCTCGGGGAACGTCTCCGTCTCGTATACCGACGCAGGCGGGAAGACGCGTACCGCGACTGGGCCTGAGCTTCGCGAGGGCGACGAAGGATCGATAACCATCACCATCGATGCGGCGGGTGCGGTCCAGTTCGCACCGCATTTGCAAACCGGCAGCAAATGAAAATGGCCCCGAGGAGATTCCTCGAGGCCACTTGTCCAAGCGCGAAATCAGCGGACGACGGTCTGGAACAGCGGCGATTGCAAAAGGCTTGCGAATTGGCTGTCTGAGACCGCAAATCGAACCTGCAACGTGCCGGCGCTCGAGTTGATCGACGTAGCCTCGATGGCCTGTTTCTCGGTGGTCGTACCGCTCATCTTCTTGTAAAGAGCCGCGGCATTCAACAATGACGACATGGTGGCCGCGGTGAAGGTATTCGGCGTGATCACGTCGAGGTTGAACTTCACGCCCGTGCGGAAGTTCATGGTGTAACGCGAGCTAAGCAGTTCCTTCTTGACCGACTCGTAGTCGGCAAGCTGGGCGGCCTCGCCCAATACGGAGCGCATCATGATCTGCGTTCCCTTCTGATCGAGAATGCTCCAAAGAGGCTCGGTATCGACGCCCTGCATCATGTCCAGCATGGTGGTGTTGTAGAGCATGCTCTGCATCATGCCGTCGCGGGTGTCGAGCGCGGACTTCACCGCATCCTTGGTGCCGAAGACCATGGTGGAGGGGTCGAGGAACGTGACCAGCATGCCGCTGTTGCCCATGGGATAGATCTTGTTCGCGCGCAGCAGCATGGGCTTGACCTTCTTCTTTTTGAAGTTGGCCATGATGTCGTCGAGCTGGAAGTTACCCTGCGCGATGCCGACGATGCGGGTGTTTTCGGGATTGGCGTCGACCCGGAAAGCCGCAAAGGCCAGGCCATCCACGTCATGATTTTCATTGAGGCCGGACTGCTTGAGAGCTGTTTCCAGCTGCTTCAATTCGGGCGGCAGCACGCGGCCCTTCAGGTCCATGGCCGCTTGAGAATTCTGCATGGCCCGAAAATCGACGACGATCAACTGTTGCAGGTCCTTGGGAATGGCCGACCGCGCACCGGTTCCAAGCGGGGCTGAAAACATAGGCATCGCCACCAACAGACCTGCCGCAGCCATCCACCTCGCCAATCTCCGGCACTTCTTTTGCAATTGCTTCACTCTTGTTCGTCCTTCTCTGGCAATGTAACGGTCGCCAGCACACACCCTATGTTAGATCGGTTCCGGGCCAATCGAGCGGATTCCTGAGCTTCCGTTCGAGAATCTTGGCTTCGGGATCAAATCCATCTAATTGACGTACCCATTCCGCGTCCTGCTCAAAGGCCGCCTCCGGCACCAGCCCGATCAACTCGCCGCGGGCCAGCTGGACCCGGTATTTGGCCGCCTGCTCCTTCAAGGCACTGTGCGCCCGAGCCACCGGAGTGAGTCGGAAGTCGGTAATATTCATAGATATCTGCGCCTGCCCATGAGCAAGTACCCCCATAGCCTTTACGCCGGAGAGGCCTCCACCGGATGCACGAATGTCGCGAGCAATACTGCGCGCGATCCCTACGTCTGACGTATTCAGATAGACGTTGTAAGCGACGAGAAACTTTCGTGCGCCCACCGCACAGGCGCCGGCGGTCGGATGCAGTTCCGGGCCACCCACATCCGGGCGCCGGGCGGCTTCGCGTTTCACGGCTTCCCGTAGCCCCTCAAATTGACCTCGTCGAACATCTTCCAGCAGGGCGCGATCGGGACGGGCGGCCGCGGCCTCGTAGAAGTACACGGGAACACTGTAGCGGCTCCAGATCTGGGTACCGGCCTGACGGGCAAGGATGGCGCACTGTTCGAGCGAGATCCCCGAGATGGGCACGAACGGAATCACGTCCGCAGCACCGATGCGGGGATGGACACCGCTCTGGCTGGTCAGATTGATCAACTCGGCGGCTTTGCCTACGCCGCGCAAGGCTGCCTCCACGACGAGTTGCGGAGGGCCGGCAATGGTCACGACCGAACGATTGTGATCTTCATCGCGCGACCAATCGAGCAGTGAGACCCCCTCCACGTGCATGGCCGCGACAATCGCCTGTACCTTGGCGGCATCCATGCCTTCTGAAAAATTGGGGACGCACTCGACGACTACTTCGTTCATCCGCTCACTCTTACTTCCACCAGCTATAACCGATCTGAAACTGGACGCTCGCGTTCACTCCGGGGTTTCGGTCTCCAAGACTCGCGCTGGAGATATGGACGGCATTCGCAGCGAAGGTGATGGATCGCTGCGGTCTAATGAAGTAGTGGAAGCCGATGCCAAACTGCGGGGTGAAGTTGAAGACGCTGGTGCCTCCAGGATCTCCGTGCGGCACCAGAATGTCGGGGGGGAACTTGTGGTTGGTCCAGATCAGGCCGCCTGCCCCCTGGACCCAGGGCAGCCATCGCCCGCTGGGATTGAGATTCCATCGCAAGATGATCGGGGTAATGCTTGCGCCCGTGTACGTTCCGCCACCGTATGGCACCCGCGCGGTTCCGGTCTGGCCCTGGAAGACGTACTTCACGCTCTGCAGGTGAGGCGCCGGTGTATAGGCCTGCCAGAATGGAAGAATTTCACCGGCATACTCGAATTGTCCGCGCAGAAGACCAGAGAGAAGCGGCGGTGTCAGCACTTTGCCTGCATGCGCTCCAGCGGTGAAGAAGCGGAAGCTCGAGCGGTCGCCGATACCGACGCCTGCCTGCACTACGGGACCGAGCTCCCAGGATCCTTGCGCGGAGGCCTGAGCCGCGTTCACAGCGCGTGAGGCGCTGGTGGTCTGCGCATAGGAGAGAGCCGCAAACGACAGGCAGGCCAGGGTCACGGCCAGGTAGCCAAGTTTCTTCATAGACAAAGTGGAGAGCAGCCTTTCTGTTGCCGGGGGATCGGTAGTCAAAACAATGATTGCAAGAAGAAGGCCGCCGAAGTTGGCGGCCCCTCCAAATCGCTGGGTCTTTGACCGCTCAGCCAGCCACTGCTTCCATGTCCTTGGCGTCCATGTCGAAGTTGGAGTACACGTTCTGGGTGTCGTCGTAGTCTTCGAGAGCCTCCAGGAGGCGAATCATCTGCGCCGCCTGGGTGCCTTCAAGCTTGGTGTAGGTTGAAGCGATCATCGTGATTTCAGCCAATTCGGTTTCGATCTTCGCGGCCTTGATCGCCGACAATACCGGTTCGAATGCAGACGGATCGGTGAGGATCTCCCATGTATCGCCTTCGTCATTCAGATCATCGCCGCCGGCTTCGAGAACGATGTCCATCAACTTATCTTCGGCAGCTTCCGATTTCTTGACGACGATCAAACCCTTTTTGGAGAACATGAAACGGACGGAATTGGATTCGCCAAGGTTTCCGCCGTGCTTGGAAAATGCGTGGCGTACTTCGCTGACGGCGCGGTTGCGATTGTCGGTGGTGACCTCGATGATCAGGGCCACGCCGCCCGGGCCGTAGCCCTCGAATGCAATCTCTTCGTAGTTCACGCCGGGCAGTTCGCCGGTGCCGCGCTGGATGGCGCGCTTGATGTTGTCGGAAGGCATGTTCTCGGCCTTGGCCGCGGCGATGGCGGTGCGCAGTCGCGGATTCCCGTCAGGATCGCCGCCGCCCGCCTTGGCGGACATGGTGATTTCCTTGATCAGTTGCGTGAAGATCTTTCCGCGCTTGGCGTCTGCGGCGCCCTTCTTGTGCTTGATTGTCGCCCATTTGGAGTGGCCGGACATGGAAACCTCTGCAGCTTGTATTGGGGTATTTTGCGGCGAACTGCTAGAAAACAGAGTTCATCGGCAACATCGAAGTATAGCATGGGCCGCCGAGCGCTTTCAGCGCGTCGCGATGAGCTTCTTGATCGTCGTCGCGTATCACATCCTGCACCGAGAAGAGTCGCCGGTCAGCTTAGGCGCTCGGGCTTGATCGAGAACTCAGTAGTCTTTCCAGGCCACGCGATCTTTGTTTGTGGTAGCGCTGGTCGGAACCTTTTCTTTGCTGATGATTCTCGTTGTGAAAGGGACGGAGTTCGGCTTTCCGAAAGACTGTGCCGCCCCCGTTTCAGCGCGTCCCGATCGCTGCAGGAGGCCTCCGGAAGGCGTAGATCACCGCCAGCAGCGGTGGAGCCAGCAACACTCCCCAGAATGGAATGATGATGCCCAGAACGATGGGAGCGAGGATGGATGCCCAGATGGGAACCCGCGAAACCCGCTTGAGCAGACAGGGCTGCAAGACAAGCTGATCAATCACAACGATGACCGCGTAGAGGCCCAGCAGCATGACTAGCCGATACATGTCGTGGCCGCTCAGCAAGATTGCGAATACCGGGCCGAGAAGCGACATGACTCCGCCGAAATGCGGAATGAAGGTCATGAATGCGGCGACCAGAGCCCAAACTGGCGCCAATGGAACGTGCAGTAGAAACAACCCCACGAACCAAAGGAGGGAGACGCATAGAGCCTCGATTGACACCGCGCGCCACCAGCCTACCAGCGCGGTTCCTGCGGTTCGGGATGAGGTGCGCAGATCGAAAGGTGCCATGGTTACGAACCTTCTCTCTTTAGAGTCGGAGGACACAGAAAGGATGGACGTTAGGTGGAGGCTCGAAGACTCCTGACTTACCAGCGCGAAGCGTGGGTTCCCGCAGGAATTTCCTGCGCCGACTCGACCGAACTGCTAGCCTAGAAGTATGAAATTCGGCGTACTTGTCTTTCCCGGCTCCAATTGCGACCACGATACCTATCACGTGATCTCGGAGCTTGCACACCAGCCGGTGACCTTCCTCTGGCATGACTCTGAAGATCTGCAGAACTGCGACGCCATCCTTGTTCCCGGAGGCTTCGCGTACGGCGATTATCTTCGAACGGGAGCGATCGCGCGCTTCTCTCCGGTGATGCAGTCCGTCAAGGAGTTTGCCGCAGCGGGCGGACTGGTGCTCGGCATCTGTAACGGATTTCAAATCCTTTGCGAGGCCGGGCTGCTGCCGGGCGCGCTGATGCGCAATGCCGGCTTGAAATACATCTGCAAGCAGGTTCACCTGCGTACTGAAACTGCGGAGACGCCGTTTACCCAGGGTCTTCGCAAGAGGCAGGTGCTGCAGATTCCGATCGGCCACATGGAAGGTAACTACTTCTGCGACGCGGAAACGCTGGCCAGGCTCGAGGGCGAGGACCGGATCTTGTTTCGCTACTCGACTCCGGACGGGGAGATCACACCCGCCGCGAATCCAAACGGATCACTCGGAAACATCGCAGGCATTCTGAACGAGGGCCGGAATGTACTCGGCATGATGCCTCATCCGGATCGGTCGAGTGAGAAGCTGCTGGGTTCGAGCGACGGATTTCAGATATTCCAATCAATGGTTTCCAGCCTCACTACACGGTAGGTCGGGGCCCCGTCCTCCGCGTCTGATGTGAGAGCATCACATTGCGTGTAACTCGCGGAAGGCAACTAGTTCGTCAAACATGATCGATATTCACCACCACTTGCTCTTCGGGCTGGATGACGGAGCCAAAGATCTGGAGTCTGCTGTTGCCCAGGCGGAAGCCTCCGTTGCGAATGGCGTGACCCACGTGGTCTGCACTCCCCACGCTAATTACCAATACACTTTCGATCCCGCTCGGAACGCCGAAAAGCTGGCGATGCTGCAGGAGCGCATGGAAGGTCGTCTGCATCTTGGCCTTGGGTGCGACTTCCACCTCTCGTTTGACAACTTGGATGACCTGGCTGGCAATCCCAGCAAATACACGGTGAACGGGAAACAGTATCTGCTGGTCGAGTTTCCAGACCTTTCGATTCAGCAATCGCTGACCGATGCTCTGTTTCGCCTCACCGCCAGTGGCATCCTCCCGATCATTACGCATCCCGAACGCAACCCCACGCTGGTCGCCACTCCTGACAAGATGGTGGATTGGCTGCGCATGGGCTGCCTGATCCAACTCACCGCTGGATCGCTGCTGGGGCGATTTGGAAGCCGCGCCGCCACTATGTGCGACGATCTGCTGCGCAAGAACTGGGTGCATTTCATTGCGTCCGATGCTCACAACATCACCTCGCGTCCCCCCAACATGCGCGAGGGGCGCCAGGCCTTGGCCAAGCGCTATGGCCAGGAGACCGCTGACCGGCTGTCCATTCATAACCCCCGCGCGGTGTTTTACGGCGAGGATCTACCGCAGCAGCCGGAGCCGCTAGGGCTGTATGAATACGGCGCGCCTAAGAGGCCAGGGTTGTTAAGCCGCATCTTCTCCCGCTAGACCGCCCGTCCACACACGCGGAATTTCCGCACACAGGTGCAAGGGCATCCTGTGTCTCCTTTCCGGCTTAGAAACGAGTTGCGCTGCCGCCTCGCTTCTTGCGAAGCTTACAGCCGGGTTCACTCGCCGCTTGATCGCTCTGCTTCGCACCGCCGCCGCAACGTGTCTTTCTGTCGTGCTTCTTTGCGGCCGCCTTCCGTCCTCGGCCTCAGATACGAGTTCCACGCCGGATTCGCGCGCGCCCGGTACGCAAAGGATGGCCGCGCTACTCGAGAAGATCTACCAGGAACACGATTGGAAGTGGGATCCGAACAAGCCCGGGCAACGCATCAAGTTTTACAAGCAGCAGTTGGCTGGTCATCTACCGGTGGCGGATGAACTGAAGCTCAGGCAGGCGCTCGGCGACGAGATGCTGCGCGCCGGCGACAGCGAAGGCGCTGTCCAGACGCTGGAAGAAGCGCGGGCTGTTGCCCAGCGAAACGGGATCTCGCTCTCCTTGGCAGACGAGCATCAGCTCACCGAATCACTGGCCATCGCGTACCTGCGACTTGGCGAGCAGGAGAATTGCCTCCACTACCATGGTCAGCATTCGTGCATCTTCCCCATACGCAAAGACGCGGTGCATACCTTGACGCGAGGCGCGGAAGGGGCAGTGCGCGAATACACTGCGTTACTGAACAAGAATCCTCGTGACGCGCAGGCTCGATGGCTGCTCAACATCGCTTACATGCAACTTGGAAAATACCCGCAGCAGGTGCCGGTTGCATGGGTGATTCCGGAAAAGCTGTTCGAGTCCGAATATGACATTGGCGATTTCGCAGATGTGGCGGCCAGTGAGGGCCTGACGATCACGGGCCACGCGGGAGGTGTTTGCGTAGAAGACTTTGACGGCGACGGCCTGCTCGATCTTATGGTGTCCTCGTCGGGGCCGCACGATCAACTGCGCTTCTTTCATTCGAACGGGGACGGCACGTTCTCTGACCGTACAGTGCAGGCTGGCCTCATCGGGGAGACCGGCGGCTTGAACCTGGTGTGCGCCGATTACAACAACGATGGGCGACCCGACGTGGTGGTGTTGCGCGGCGGCTGGTGGCGAAAGTTCGGCGATTATCCGCTGTCGCTGTTGCGCAATGAAGGCAACGGCAGATTCGCAGACGTGACGGAAGAGGCGGGCATGCTGTCGCCTCATCCTACGCAGACGGCCGCGTGGGCCGACTTCGACAACGATGGGTGGCTCGATCTCTACGTGGGACACGAGTCGGCGGAGGACGATCCCCATCCCTCGCAGCTATTTCGTAACAATCACGATGGCACATTTTCGGAAGTGGCCGCTCTGAACGGTCTGGCGGATATGGGCTACGTGAAAGGCGTGGCCTGGGGAGACTTCAATAAGGACGGACGGCCAGATCTCTACGTCTCGATCAAAGGCAAGCCAAACCGGTTGTTCCGCAACGATAGGCCGCGAGACCCGAACCATCCCGGCGCGTGGCGTTTCACCGATGTGACCACGAAGGCGCATGTCGCAGAGCCGAAGGAGAGCTTCGCCACATGGTTCTTTGATTACGATAACGACGGATGGCCGGACATCTTCGTTGCGGGCTACGCAATGCGTTCGCCCCACGATATCTCCAACTTCGAGATGGGCAAGAGCCACCAGGCCGAGACTCCGCGTCTCTACCATAACAATCACGACGGCACTTTCACCGATGTAAGCGCAAAGGTTCACCTGGATCGAGCCATCCTCCCGATGGGTGCGAGTTTTGGCGATCTCGACAACGATGGATGGCTGGACGTTTATTTGGGTACAGGGGATCCCGCATACGAGTCACTGCTGCCCAACCGCATGTTCCGCAACGAGGGCGGGACACGGTTTGAGGACGTGACCACCTCCGGCGGCTTTGGCAATCTTCAGAAGGGTCACGGTGTGGCCTTCGCCGACCTGGGGAACACGGGACACGAGGATGTCTTCGAACTGATGGGCGGAGCGTTTCCCGGCGATACCTATGAAAGCGTGCTGTATCGAAATCCTGCCAAGGACGGCAATCACTGGATCACGCTGGACCTCGAGGGAGTCAAGACGAATCGCTCAGCCATTGGTGCGCGCATCACGATTACGCTCGATGCTCCGGCGAAGCGCCGCATCTACCGCACGGTGGGCTACGGCTCGAGCTTTGGCGGGAACCCGCTACGGCAGCACATCGGCCTCGGTAAGGCGACGCGTATCGAGGCGATTGAAGTCTATTGGCCGACTTCGCGCACCACGCAGCGGTTCAAAGACGTGCCTGTGGATCAGGCTGTTCATCTGCGTGAAGATCAGGAACGACTGCAGCCTGTCTCGTGGAAGGTGTTTGCCCTGCCCGAAGGCTTGCCCGCGGACGGCGCCATGCCTGCGGGAATGCACCACGCGCCATGACGGCTTCCGTTGACTCACGCAAGACCCTGAAATTGTCGTCTTGTTTGCGACAGACTCAACCCAAAGTAGGATTGGCAATCCTTGAAAAGCAAGGTAGGATCGCCGTCGATGCCTCAAACACTTGCGCAAACCGGGCGAAGCCGAGCCCTTGAGACCACGTTATCTATCCTGCTGGCCGTGGTGATTGCGGCGACGTTCTGGGGTGGTCAGCGCTATCCCGCGTTGATGAAGAAACTGGCCATGGGTCAGGGAATGCACGTGAGCGGCGCCATCTCCTTCGACGCCCTGCTCAAGGTCACGCCGCAGATGCCTCTGCCCAAGCGGGTCGTGCGCACGGCGGTGAACTGGCTGTGGACGAACCGCTTTGGCATGTACTTTGCACTTCCCTTTGGCGCGGCTATGATGACGCTCTTCGCGCAGACCAGTCGTCCGCGACGATTTGCATCGGGCGCTGCCAATGTAGCCTGCGGAGCGGTCGCCGGCATGCCTCTCGGAGTCTGTACGAATTGCGCTACGCCGATCGGCCAAAGCTTGCTGATGAGCGGGGCGAGTACGCGGTTGACGGTGGCCGCGATGATCAGTTCCCCCAGCTTCAATCCCGTGGTGCTGGCGATGGCCTTCGGGCTGTTCCCTTGGAAGCTTGCAGCGCTGCGCGTCGCTGTACCCGCACTCATTCTGCTGATTTTGCCTCTGCTGGTACCGGAGAACCGGCCCAAGGTCCTGCTTGTCTCGGCGTTTGAGCCGACGGAGCCTCTTGGCGCTCGCCTACTCACGGCCCTGCGCGCTTTCTTTCTGAACCTGCTGCGCCTCAATTGGAGAACGCTGCCCTGGATGTTGCTCGCAGCCCTGCTTGGTGCGCTTGCGGCAGAGGCCATTCCCGCGTATGCGACGCATCTGCCGGTTTCGATCTTCGGGATTCTGGCGGTTGCCATTCTCGGCACTCTGCTGCCCGTGCCCATGGCGTTCGATGTGGGTCTTGCGTGGGTGCTCTACCACGCGGGAGTGCCCGTCAGCTATGTCGCCGCATTGCTCTGCACACTTGGAGTGGTGAGCATCTATTCGCTCAGCGCCCTGGGTCAACAACTTGGCCGCGCGGTGCCCTTGCGGCTAACGGCAGCCACGGCGTTTCTGGGTTGGTTCGCAGGCATGCTCATGCTGACCCAGCCCTAACTTTGCTGTAGATCCGCGGTGGAGTTGAGGCCGAGGCTACAGACCCAGGCCGCCGTCTACGCTGAGGATCTGGCCGGTGATGAAGTGCGGCCCGGTGGCAAAGAAACCCACGGCCGCTGCCACTTCCTGAGAAGTTCCATTTCGCTTCATCGGCGTCTTGTGAGCGAAATGTTCGTACTCGGGCGAGATCTCTCCATTCACAATCATGCCCGGCGCGACACAGTTCACGCTGATCTCCGGAGCAAAGGCCTTGGCCATGGTCTGCGTCAGCATGTGCAACGCGGCCTTTGAGGTGCAGTAGTGCCCGTGGGTAGGCCAGGGATGCAGCCCGCCCAGGGAACCGATGTTGATGATCCGGCCCTCGGCTGACTTTAGGTGAGGATAGGCTGCCTTCGACATCAGAAACGGCCCGCGCGTATTCGTCTCGAACATGGTGTCCCACTGCTCGACCGTAATCGACGCCAGCGCCGCGGTCTCGAACGCCCCGGCATTGTTGACCAGCAGATCCAGACGCCCGTAGCTCTTGACCACCGCTGCCACACACTGTTCGACACTCTCGGGCGACCGCACATCGCAGGAAAACGCCTCGGCGCGGATGCCGGTGTTGTTCAAATCGACGACCGTTTGCTCCGCCTCGGCGCCGGACTGACGATAGGTAATCGCGACATCGGCACCGGCATCCGCGAGCGCAAGTGCGAGACTGCGGCCGATGCGCTTGGCTGCCCCGGTGACCAGGGCAACCTGACCGTTCAATTGCTTCATAAGTTAAAATTGTACTTGGGGACGGCAGGCTCTTGCGCTCCCGAAGCCTGAACTCCCCATTGTGGAACCTTTAGCGAACGACGACGAGCAATTCAGGGTGCAACATGGCTTCCCCGACAAATGGTCTTCTTCAAGGCCTGATCCTTAGCAGTTCCCTGCTCACGTTGGTGGCCAGCGGCTGCGCGCACGGGCCCGCGCATCACACTATCTCGCTTAGTTCCGCTCCAGGATTAATGGAAGATGCACCGCACGGCCGCGGCGGCACGAATCCGAACGCGCCCTTTGTGCTGGTCGATCGGAGCCCGCGGCCTGCCGCCCATCTTGCGTCCATGTCGGCCGCGGATGCACCTCCCTGTTCGGCGCGCGAGATCTCGTTGAGCGAAGTGGCGGCCGAGATGAATGGCCAATCCCGTGAAGTGAAGTTCGCGTTCGTCAATGAAGGTGCTGAAACCTGCCGTATCGGGGGTTACCCAGAGATTGAACTGCTCGACGCGCAAGATCTTCCGGTGGCAAACCTGACCGTAGTGAAGAGCGCACCGGGAGCGCTGCAAGCGCGGACAGTTTCGGCTTCCGCGAGCGTAGAACCCGCGCGTGAAGCTGCGGAGCTTGTACTCGATCCTAAGCAGGAGGCCTACTTCGGCATCACGTGGACCACGGGTGAGGATTGCCCCGTGGTGTCGAGAATCGAGCTGACGGCTCCGGGAACGACACAGACCTTCACCATCAGCCGCCCGCTGACTGTGTGCGCCGGGCAAGTGAAGGTCACGGCTCTGCAATCGACTCAGGACGCCAGCTAATCCGGCCATCTGCAGAATTCTTCTCTTCCCCTGCAAACATCCGTCTTAAATCTTCGAGCTTCTTCCGCGTTCAAGGTGCATAATGTTCGACCGCCGGGAAATTCCCCACTCCCGGGTCTGATTTCGGCCCCGACTCAAAACTAAATTCAGGAGGAAGCACGATGAAGAAGCTTCTATTCGCGGCATTGCTGGGCACATCCTTGTCTGCGTTCGCACAAAGCCCATTCGACGGAACATGGAAGATCGACCTAAGTAAGGCGCAAATGCCTAAAAAGCCGGATGTTTTCCTGCTGCAGAATGGCATGTACGAGTGTCAGACCTGCGTTCCACCGATCAAGATAAAAGCCGATGGTCAGGATCAGCCGGTTACCGGCCATCCCTATTACGACACCATGGCCATCCAGGTGGTGGATGACCACACGATTCAGGAAACCGAAAAGAAGGCCGGCAAGGTCGTCATAACTTCGAAGGTTACCGTTTCTCCAGACGGCAAGACGTCCGTGTTCGAATTCAACGACAGCAGCAACACCAATGCGGAACCGGTAGCGGGCAAGGGTACGGGCAAACAGGTGGCCCCGGGACCTCCGGGCTCTCATGCGATCTCTGGTTCATGGGTCACCACGAGTATGGACAACATGTCAGACAACGGACTGATGTTCACCTACAAGATGGATGGGGACAGCCTGAGCATGACTACGCCTACCGGCCAGTCGTATACAGCAAAGGTGGACGGGACGGATGCCCCTTACAAGGGCGATCCAGGAACCACCAGCGTCTCCATCAAAAAGGTGGGCGACAACGCTATCGAGGAAACAGACAAGCGGGATGGCAAGGTCATCAGCATCTCGATGAACAAGCTGGAAGCTGATGGGAAGACGATGGACATTTCAGTGGACGATAAGCTGCACGGAACATCGATGGCCTTTACTGCCGTAAAGCAATAGCTTCAGGCCGCGTCGGCAGGCATGCGAATCTATTTGGCCTGATCTGCGTTCTGGATTAAAAAAGGGGGAGCTCTCGGCTCCCCTTTTTTGACTTGCCCGGCATGACCGGTTTTAAGGCTTGGGCTTGTCTGTAGGAGTAGCCTTCGGCTGCTGAGGCGAGTCTTTTTGCGCGGGTGCTCCCTGCGCTTCGTCGGCATGCTCGTAGGTCGAATACTGGCGCACCGGGCGGCGCAGCTTCACGACGATCTCCTTAGTGGCGGTATCCACTTTGTAGTCATCCCCGAATGTCTGAAAGCCGTTTGCGATCACTTGAAGCCGCACAGTCGAGTTCAGCGGGATCACTTCGATGACTGCCATCCCATCGCCATTCGTCTTCAATTCCATGTTGCCCTTATCCTTATCGCCTTCCATGGGGTGGAAGATGACCGCGGCGCTCTCGATCGGCTTGCCATTCGTAGCCTTGACGACGGTGACAGTGATCCGCGAAGTCTCTGGAGGCGGCGTGTACTTGCGGCCGCGTTTCTGATCGTCCTGCGAGGCGTGAAGCGGGAGCAACGTAGCGAAGGCAGTAGCAAGAAGCACGAAGATGGCGAACCGGCGGGACCGCAGTGTGAGCATGGAGCCATTGTAAGCAAGCAATAGCCCCAAGGAAAACGGGAACGAGCTCGGCAGGGATTGCAGCCTACAACGGGTTCATTCAGGTCTGGGCAAGCTGCGAGTCCCGGATAGGAGGCGGCCCTATGCTGCTACTCCCATCATCCACATATGTGAGTGTCTGACGCTAAAATTTAATCGAAACCGGCTTGACAAAGCACGCTGCGATGCCTAGATTAGCAATTGAGAGGCGACAGTGCTAAGGGGCCGATGCCCTGATGTATAACGTGCACGCCTCGAATCCTCAGCAACATCGATCTTCAGCAATTATCTACCGCGGGGCGAACCCTCGCGCGAAGGAGAAGCAACGCAATGGCAACTGCAACCGTAGCGACCACCTTCACTCCCCTCCATGACCGGATTCTGGTTCGGCGCATTGAGGAAGGGGAAACCGTACGTGGCGGCATCATCATTCCCGACACCGCAAAAGAGAAGCCGCAGGAAGGCGAAGTCATCTCTGTTGGCAAGGGCAAGTCGAACGATGAAGGCAAGGTCTTCCCGCTCGACGTCAAGTCCGGCGATCGCGTGCTGTTCGGCAAGTACTCCGGCACCGAAATCAAGATCGACAATGAAGAGTTCCTGATCATGCGTGAGGAAGAAGTCCTCGGCATTCTCAAGTCCAAGTAAGCGCATCGCGGCTCTCCGGATGCGCTTTTTGCATTTCCGGATCAGCGCGAATGCGTGATCGATTCGGCTGGAAACAGCCCAAATAAGTTCAATCGTCAACCGGGGCCCGGCTCCGGCGTACCAAGGAGATTACAGAAATGGCAAAGCAGATTCTGCACGGAGAAGATTCGCGGCAGGCTATCTTGCGCGGCGTAAACACGCTGGCGGATGCAGTCAAGGTGACGCTCGGCCCCAAGGGCCGCAATGTCGTCATCGAGAAGAAGTTCGGTTCGCCCACCATCACCAAGGACGGCGTAACCGTAGCTAAGGAAATCGAGTTGAAGGATGCGCTCGAAAACATGGGCGCGCAGATGGTTCGTGAAGTGGCGTCGAAGACCTCCGACGTGGCCGGCGACGGCACCACCACCGCCACCGTTCTGGCTCAGGCCATCTACCGCGAAGGCGTGAAGACCGTGGCAGCCGGAGCCAATCCCATGGCCCTGAAGCGCGGCATAGATAAGGCCGTTGAAGCCATTGTTGGCAAGCGCGATGAGAATGGCGTCGTAACCGGCGGAGCACTCTCGAAGTTTTCGAAGCCGGTGACCGGCGACATGATCGCCCAGGTCGGCACCATCTCCGCGAACAGCGACTCGACCATCGGCACCATCATTGCCGAGGCGATGAAGAAGGTTGGCAAAGACGGCGTGATCACCGTCGAAGAGTCCAAGACCCTCGAAACCCAGTTGGAAGTCGTCGAAGGTATGCAGTTTGATCGCGGCTACCTGAGCCCCTACTTCGTCACCGATCCGGATCGCATGGAAGTCTCGGTCGAAGAGCCCTATATCCTGATCCATGAGAAGAAGATCAGCTCGATGAAGGATTTGCTTCCGCTGCTCGAGCAGGTAGCCCGCAATGGCAAGCCGCTCGTGATCATCGCAGAAGATGTCGACGGCGAAGCGCTCGCGACCCTCGTAGTGAACAAGCTGCGCGGCACCCTGAATGTGGCTGCTGTGAAGGCGCCTGGCTTCGGCGATCGCCGCAAGGCCATGCTCGAAGATATTGCCAAGCTGACCGGCGGACGCGCCATCACCGAAGACCTCGGCATCAAGCTCGAGAACGTGAAGCTTGAGGACCTGGGCCGCGCCAAGCGCGTGACCATCGACAAGGACAACACCACGATCGTGGAAGGCCGTGGCGAATCCAAGGTCATCGAAGGCCGCGTCAAGGAGATCCGCAACCAGATCGACAAGACCACCTCTGACTATGACCGCGAGAAGCTGCAGGAGCGACTTGCCAAGCTGGTTGGCGGTGTGGCCGTCATCAAGGTCGGTGCTGCTACCGAAACCGAGATGAAGGAGAAGAAGGCTCGCGTGGAAGACGCGATGCACGCTACCCGCGCTGCCGTCGAAGAAGGCATCGTCCCGGGCGGCGGCGTAGCCCTGCTGCGTTGCACCCAGGATGTAAGTGACCTGATCAAGACGCTGGAAGGCGACGAGAAGATCGGCGCTACCATTGTTCGCCGCGCGATCGAAGAGCCTCTTCGTCAGATCGTCGGCAATGCAGGAGTCGAAGGCGCAGTGATCGTCGGCAAGATCCTCGAGAGCACCGATCCGCACTTCGGCTACAACGCCGGTTCGGACAAGTTCGAGGACCTGGTCGCGGCCGGCGTCATCGATCCTACCAAGGTCACCCGGACCGCTCTCCAGAATGCTGCCTCGATCGCCGGCCTCATGCTGACGACCGAAGCCATGGTCTCCGAGATCCCCGAGCCGAAGCAGGCTCCGGCAGGCGGCGGACACGGCGGCGGCATGGAAGGCATGTACTAGGATTTGCCATCCAGGCTGACGCGGCTTCGCCGCAGAAGCAAAACACTTACAGAAGCCCCGCAGCGATGCGGGGCTTTTTGTATGCAATTGAGTATTCGACGTCTTCAGATAAGCCCCCGCCGAACGAACATCACCGAGTATGACTCCGAACGCGGGGCCGCACCGAGGGCCATCTCTTTTTAAAATGCGTTTGATGATCCTGACCGTGCTAGAGAACCGGTACGAAGGTAATCAGCGCGGCTGTTTTTCGCTTGCCCGGTAACTCAGCAACCGTTACTTTTACGACAGCTTACCAGCAACAACTTCTTCACTAAGGATGCCCAAATGAGGCGATCTGTATTGATCCCCATGGCAGCTTTCGTGTGCTTTTCTGCCCTTGGAATATCGTTGATGGCCGAAGATGTCAGCACGACTGCTATCGCAGCCGGCGGCGCTGGTGCAATCACCAGCCGACCCAGCTATGAACCCGTACCCCTCCCTCCCCTCGCGGACGCGACTGTCCACTTTGGGACCAAGCTCTCTTACTACCTGCGCAGTGCCGCGTCTCCACGAAATCTGCTCGATGCTGGCCTGATCGCCGGTATCCCGAACTTGCCCTCGGCGCCTGTCCAGCCTTCCTCCCCCACAGTTATGAACTTCGCCTCAGGTAAGGCCTATGAAGATGCCATGGACGCCTACGGCGATGGCATGGATACCTGGCGTCGAAACAGTGAAGTGGAACTGCGCACGCGTGGCCGAAGATTTGCTGTCGGGTTTGCCGCAGCCGAGACGCGCACTTTCCTGAGTGATTTCGTGTTACCCGTCGTACTACGGGAAGATCCGCGGTACCTTCCGGCAAATATCGACGACAGCTTCGACCACCGGATGGGCCATGCCTTCGCGTCGATCGCGGTGACTCGCACCAATAGCGGCCGTCTGACTCCGAACCTCTCAAAGTGGGTTGGAACGGTTGGCGCGGCCGTCGTGGCCAAGCAGTTCTATACGCAGGAATTCGATGCACCGCAGCTCGATACCAACCAGTTCGTCGCGCGGTATGTGGCCTATAGCCTGGCGGGCGACCTGGCGACCAACGTCGGACACGAACTGGTGCGCAGCATGCAGCGATCCGACGTTCAGCGCCTGCGCGATTACGGCTCACCGACCGAAGAGCACTATTACAATCTGAGCGCCGGCGGTAAGTTTATCTACTGGGCAAACAGCACGTACCAGGCGAGGAACTTCGCCCAGGGAATCTTGTTTGCCGGTTACCCAAACATTCCCAGCCAGCCCGAGTATCCAAGCACGCCCAACATCTCCACCGAGCAACAGGAACTTGCGTTTGACCATGTGCTCTCGGACTACGGTCGCTCGGTACAAACCTGGCGCCAGAACATGGAAGGCGACGTTCGCTATCATGAGCGCCGCTTGATTGCAGGTGTTTCGGAATCGGAGACCCAGGAATTCCTTACTAAGTTCCTGCTTCCGACGGCTCTGCGCATGGAGCCGCGCTACATTCCTGCTGGCCCTGGCGCGGGCTTTGGCAAGCGTTTCGGCAACGCCTTCGCCAGTGTCGCGGTGACACGCACAAACTCGGGCCGGCACACCCTCAATCTTCCTGTGTTGGTCGGAACTCCCGCCGCGGCTGCCATCGCACAGCAGTTCTACTATCCGCAGCTTGGCTTGAATCGGCTCGAGCAAAACAGCGTGATGGGGAAGACGATCGGATTCAACCTGGCAGGTGACGTTGTCGTCAACCTGCTAGCCGAGGTCTTTGCGCATCGCAGTTACTAACTTCGGATCAACTTTTGTCACCGGCCCTGACCTGTGTCAGGGCCCTTCTTTTGCATGGAAGCTTTCCGGTGACGTTGGTCTTAGTGCTGCACTCGCGCATTGTGCTTGTCACGATAGATCGAGCGGGACACGCGATTCTGCCGGCGATTTAAGGCGGCCCTGTCGTCCCTGGTCAGACGTCCGCCGTTGGATGCGCGCATGCTGCGCTCTTCGCGATTGATGCTTTGCTCACGGCGCTCAAGATTGCGAGTCTCACCGGGGCTCAATTGCCCACTTCGAACTCCTTGCGCGATGCGCGCCTGCTGGTTGTCCTTCCTCTGTTCAATCTGACCTGCCGTTTGCGCGAAGGCAGACACCGATGCAGTAGCTAAGATGGTGCCGAGTACCGCGATTCCAAGCTTCATAGTGCTCTCCTTGCCGGGACTACCGACACAGTAAGAAACACACATTGCGCGGGAGTGTTGCGCACGCAAATTGCAATCTACACGTTTAGACGCTTCGTGCACTGCGCACCGCTGGTAACTCCGTCCGGCCTAGTGTCTTGAATGCCCAAGAGCAAATCGCAGGCCTATTCGGTAATTCAGAGGTAAGGCCGGATAGCCTATGGGGCCAATATGCTGCTGGTTCAAAAGATTGTTCCCCTGGGCATAGATGCTCATCCAGTCGAACACCGAGTAACTCCCTCCTAAGTCGACCTTGGCGAACCCGTGATCCAGATTCCTATTGGGTAACAGTAGAGAGTTATCCAGATTCGTATCGGAACCTGCCAGGAACGTGGAGTCGTCGCTGCGGCTCGCAAAGGCGCTGATCATCTCCGCTGCCCAGCGTTGATTATGGTAAGACACCGACGCAAATCCCGTATGGGGAGGTCTGCGAAACGGTCTCGCGCCTCTAAGCGGAGAACTGGCGCCGATGAGCACGCCCGGCAGATTGGGATTGATACTTGGCGCGACCGCATCGCTGGAGAAGGAGTGCTGTACCACAGCGTCAAGGTAGGTATAACCTGCGCGCAAAAAGATGTCGTGACCGATGCCGTATTCGATTGAACTCTCGAGGCCCTGCGCGCGGAAGGCCAACGTATTCACATCAGCGCCGCCGAGGGAATCGTTGATGATGGCCTGTACCTGCGGCGAGACGCCGAGAGCAGCTAGCGATCCCGCGCTTACAAATTCTACCTGGTTGCCAAACTCATTGTGGAAGTAAGTCGCGCGCATGACCACGCGCTGGCTGAATAAGCTTTGCTCCACACCGCCATCATAACTGCGGGAGCGCTGCGCCCCGATCGGGTGAATTCCATATTGCTGCGCGATCGAAGCTTCGCCGTTTTGTACCAGTTGGCCGTAGAGCGAATCGAATTGCGCGAATAGATTCGGCTCCTGCACTCCCTTGGCGAAGTTGAAATTCAGCTTGGTTCCGTGAAACAGACCGGCTCCCGGCCGAGTTGGGTAGTAAGTAACTCCGACGCGAGGATCGGCTTCAGTGCCATATAGCTGATTCTTCTGCAGGCCGCCTGCCAGCGTATAGAAGAGACGCCCCTTGATGTCGCCGGCCAATTGAACCGTGTAGTCATAGTTCGTGCGCTCGAGCTTGTAGTCTTCGAAGAAAACGGCTTCGCGTTGCGCGCCTCGCTCATTCTCAAAGCGAAATCCGAACAGGCCGGTCAGATGTGGCGTAAAGCGGTAGTCACTCTGCACGTAGAGCTGGTCACGATTGGAAGCAGCATCCGATCCATATGGGTAACTGCTTGCGTCGGGAAACCCATAGTTGAGAATCGCTTGTCCTGTCGCACTGTAGCCGTTGGCCCCTTTAATCGTGACTGGAAGGCCGTAGTAGTTCGTGGTAGGACCAAACGGCGATTGAATCGTGATCGGTTCACCGGTCAGTGAGAAATATTGCGCCTGCTCGCGTTTACGTGCCAGCCCGTATCGCGCGAGGTTGTGCCACGACTCTGAAGATTGGTGCTCAATCGTGCCGCTCGCATACAGGTCCTGATCCGACTGCTTGGCGTCGTTGGAGAGGCGGTAGAAATCGAATGCACCAGGCAGGCCTACTGCAGCGACCGTGTATCGCACCGTGCCTCGGATCTGCGTGGCAGGCGTTGCGGTCCAACCTAGGTTTGCAGCTGACGTGATGTTATGCATCTCGTCACGAGGCAGATCGTTCGACGAGTTCAGTCGGGAAAAACCTCCGTAGTAGTCGAACGAACGATGGGTGCCGCCAAGCTGCACCTGGTTGCGATAGGTGTGAAAGTTTCCCGCGTCGCCTTCGTAGAGCAGCGACGGAAACGCAGTGCTTCCTCTAGGAGCGCTGAGGTTGAAGACCCCTGCCGCGGCATCGGACCCGTAGAGGACGCTGTTGGGTCCGCGGTTTGCCTCGATGCTGGAGACACCTGTGCTCGAGACGGTGCCGAGATCGAAGCCGCCGCCGATGTCCTCAGCCGATACGCCATCGATGAGCATCTTGTTGGCAGCAGAGTTGCCGCCACGCACGAAGACTGACGCAATCGAACCGTTCTGGCCCTGCTGCACAATCATTACGCCCGGCACTTGCCGTAAGGTGTCTACGATGTCTGCCTGGTTTTCAAACTCCCCCTGCCGTAACAGATCGACCGAGGCGCTTACCTGCGCCTGTGGCTGTGGAGTACCGGTAGCAGTCACCACAATCTGCTGACGCACCGTCTCAGGCTCAAGCATTACGTTTTGTTCGAAGCTTTGAAGCGACTGCGCGAAGAAGCTCTGCGTAGCGAGCTGGCGAAAGGACTGCCCTGCCACGAGGATGTAGAACCGCCCACTGTCGGACGTACTTAGCTGATAACTGCCGTCGGCGGCGGTTTTGGCACTGGCGATCGTTTGACCGTTTTCGATCAACGCGACGGTAGCATTCGGAACCGCTGCTCCCAGGGTATCTGTAACAACGCCGTGCACGATCACCGCGTGCAATGCAGATGGAAGAGTGAGAAGCGACGCCAGGCAGACGCACGCAATCGTCAAGCGGCAGGACCGCAACGGCAATAGCATAGAACTCCTTCGTTCCCCTCGGAACGCGGCGAAGACCGGCCTTACGGTTCGCTCAATGCGGGTGGACTTACCCTAGCCACATCAGAACGCGAAAGACACGGGTAGAGCGCAATCGGACCGGTCTCCTGACTTACGCGCCCGACTGGAATCGCCTTCCCGGAGCGCGGCTCCAGTGGCTCGTGATTCCAGTATCCGACTAGTCGGCAATTTGCCCACGTATCGGAAGCACGCTTACAGTTGCGGGGCAGTGGCGGATTTACACCGCCTTCCCGAGCATCCTCTTGCGTTGCAGTGAATTGTCGACTCTGAAGACTCGGCGCCTTACGCCTTAATCTTCAAAAGCGAGGAACGACTTTGCGACTGTCGTGAGTGTTTTTTATATCGGAATGAAATCATGCTGTCAAAGTTATTGATGCCATCGAACATCTCGCCCACTCGTCGGCCGGCTCGCTGCCTGTTCGTCACTAGTCAAGTAAGTCGACTTACGACGCCTGGATAATTTTCGGAAAAGCAGGCGGGTTCGGGCTCGCGGGATTCTCGAGTGCCGCGATGCATTCGATGATTTGCTTTCGAAGAAGTTCAACATCTACACCTGCTTGTTCGCGCGGGTATGGTTCCAGCCTGCGAAGCGCGGCGCCTAGGAGGGAGCGCGCGCCCCGTGTGTTTCCACGCTGAAAGTGATGGAACGAAGCTGTGACCTGAATGATCGCCTGGAGCAGAGTCTTCTCCGGCTCAGCGCAACGCAGCCACACGACTTCCCAGTGTTCGTGTGCCTCGAAGAATTGCTGCGCCTCGTAGCACGCGAGTCCTGCGCGCAATTCACCCCGAGTCCAGTCCAGGATGTGTATGCTCGAGTTATCGGTGCCTGGAGCAATCAAGCCTTTCTCCATTCTGATCCTGCAGCCTCGATCCCGTATTTCTCGCGAAGAAACTCCTGCAATCGTGCGGGCAGTGTAGTTGCGAGTTCTTGCCACGTAATGATCTTCAGTCGTGATCTTAGATGGGCATCTCGAACCGCAGTCATTACCTGGAACCAATTCTCGATCAACTCGGGACGTCGCGCGTCGCACAGAACGCAGAAGGAGCAAGCGTGAAAGGCCGCGGCCAGCACACCTCGAACGAGCTGATAGGAAGCAAATCTTCCATACGCGAACGGCAGCATCTCTACATCAAATACGGCCTCCAAATCGACATATCGCGTGACTAGTTGCTCTCGTGCCGGCTGAAACCCGGTTTCGGTCAGCTTCGATTCCACCAGCAGGCCGCCGACTTTCATATCGATCTCGGTTCGATCGACGTGGCCTTTCTTCAAAGCAAGCAGCGGGTGGAAGCCGAACTGGGGTCGCTGTCCCGGTTCGATCACGAGCAAGGAACAAAGCTGAATGCGGCGAAGAACGCCCGGGTAACAGAACACATTCATCAGCAGCGCGTCGGAACTATTGGCGCAGTCGAGTTCACGGCGGCGCCGGTCGCCCGTTCTAGGAACGCGTCGCGACGCTGTATAGGCCTTCGACAGTCTCGCCATCCAATCCGGTGATGCACAGATTCTCCGATAAGAAGCAGGAAGAAAATTTCCATGGGCACCCTGCTCCTCGGCATAGACGACGCTCGGCACGGAACCATAGGTCACCTCGTGCGCGAATCCGACGGCCCGCTGCAAATTTCGATGGCTCAGTTCTCTTCGCAGATCAGCAGCTCTGTTCCGCAACTGGACGGGCTTGTCCGCTGAGCCAGCGGGTTCGCTGCTCTCGAAGTAAGACGTGAAGAGTGGATCTTGGCCTCGCCTCATCTTCCCAATTTTAGGCGAACAATCAGCGAAGCACCAGCGCAGCTGAACATGCGGGATACGGTATGCTGAAGCGCAAGGATTTGAGTCGGAGGACACTTACGTGACTGAGCCAAAAGATGAGAAGGCGGAAGCTCTCAGCCGCGGCCTGCTGCAGGGCCTGGACAAACTCTTCGGAGGTCCGCACCCCGGCTCTCGCGCTGCGCACGCAAAGGGCATGCTGTTCACTGGCGAATTCACTCCGTCACCGGACGCTGTCACATTGACCCGCGCTCCGCATATGGGAGCGCACCCGACACCTGTCACCGTTCGACTGTCCGACTCTGCCGGCATTCCTAACGTGCCCGACAACGATCCCGCTGGGGCAAGCCCGCGAGGCCTCGCGGTACGCTTCCACCTTGGGGAACATGTCCACACCGACATCGTTTCACATTCGCACGATGGATTTCCGACTCACACGGCGGAAGAGTTTCTGGAATTCCTGAAGGCTGTCGGCGCGACCGATCCTGCGGGTCCGCATCCGAATCCGGTCGAGGTGTTCCTGGGGACGCACCCAAAGGCGTTGGAGTTCGTCCAGGCTGCGAAGCCGATTCCAACAAGTTTCGCGAAGGAGTCCTTCTTCGCTGTTTCAGCCTTTAAATTCACCGACGCCGACGGGAACATTCGCTTCGCTCGTTACCAGATACACCCCGAGTTACAAAACGAGTATCTCGACAAGGACGCCGCTGCAGCTAAATCTTCTAATTTCTTATTTGAAGAGATTGCCGATCGAATCAGTAAAGGCCCTGTCAAGTTCCACCTCTTTGCCCAGTTAGCAGAGAAAGACGATGTTACAGACGACGCTACCGTGCGCTGGCCGGAAGATCGCAGAAAGCTCGAACTGGGAGTGCTTACGCTCGAGACCAAGGTCGCAGAGGATGATGCCGAGAAACACAAAATCATCTTTGACCCGCGGCCGGGTGTGGATGGAATCGAGACGTCAAACGACCCTCTTTTTGGACCTCGGGCAGACGTGTATCTCCTGAGTGGGCGTCGCCGGCGCGCAAGCAGCTAAGTCAGAGAGCATGACGACTTATCGACCTACAACCGAAGCAAGTTAGCCGGAGGAACATTTGCGAGTTGCGCTGAGATGGATGGTTGTTGCTCTGTTCTCCACATTTGGCAGTCTTAGCCCAGGTCAGAATGTGACCGATGTGAAGCCGAGCCCCGCCCAAGCTGCATGGCAGGACCTTGAAATGGGCGCCATCATCCACTTCGGAACCAACACCTTCCTTGATCGCGAGTGGGGCGATGGCACCGCGCCAACATCAGATTTTCGCCCGACCGCAGTCGATACGGACCAATGGATGCAAGCGGCGAACGGTGCCGGCATTCGCTATGTCGTGCTGGTAGCCAAACATCATGACGGGTTCACTCTGTGGCCGAGCAGCCAAACCGAATATGGCGTGAAGAACAGCCCATGGCTTGCCGGGAAGGGTGACCTGGTTAGGATGGCATCGGACTCTGCTCGCAAAGCAGGTCTGCGCTTCGGCGTCTATCTCTCGCCGTGGGACCGCCACGAACCTCGCTATGCCAATCCTACCGAATACGATAAGTATTATCTTGCCCAGTTAGAGGAGTTATCCACGAACTATGGCCCGCTGGAGGAGTTTTGGCTCGATGGCGCCGGCAGCGCGGGTCGCAAGTACGACTTCGACACCATCGTGCAGCATCTGCGCACTTACCAGCCGAATACAGTGGTCTTCGCCGACGTGGACTTATATAAGTATGCCGATCTGCGTTGGGTAGGGACCGAGAGCGGCGAGGTTCCTTTTGAGAACTGGAATATTGTCGACCGCACGGGGTATCTTCGGTGGCGGCCGGTTGAGGCGGATACCCCTCTTCACAAGGAACAGTGGTTCTGGCATCCAAATGCTGACACTACATTGAAGAGTGTTGATGAATTGATGGAGATATATAACCAAACCGTAGGCCGCGGAGCTCAACTTATGCTGGGACTGGCTCCTAATCGGGAGGGGAAGATTCCCGCAGCGGACGCGACGCGATTGGCTGAATTTGGCGCTAGAGTACGCGCGGTGTACGGTCACAATCTGGCGCTTCATCATGCTCCCGTCGATGAGAACCAGGCGAACGCAGTCGATGGCGACCCTGACACCTACTGGTCCGCCGCTTCAACCGGCAGCACTCCGACGCTTACTCTTAAGTTCGACAAACCTGTGACCTTCGATCGAGTGGTTACGATGGAGCGATTGAACGATGGCCAGCATGTGGAGGAGTATTCAGTCGAGATCTTTGAATCCGGCAAATGGCGGCAGGTGGCGCATGCCCAGGCCATCGGACATAAGAAGATTGATATCTTTCCCGCTGTCACTGCGCAGCAGGTGCGGCTCAAGATACTTGCTGCTTCAGGTTTGGCTGGCATTCGCGAGTTCCAGGTCTTTGATGGATCTGCAGCACGATAAATAACATCTCGCCTGCGCATGCTGTGACTTATCGCAGCGATCTCGCCTCATCAACAAACCTGCACGAAGGGGATCTCGAGTAATCTTGCCAGCTTACTCAAGCGACTGCCAAGATGTCCTATTCCTACAGCACAGTGATGTGCAGGGCCCTCAGCATTCCATGCATCCACGAAGCCTCGCGCGCCTATCGAAAATCTGTAGTGACTATTAGTGTTGCCGATGCGGAGTGGCTCTCCGGGAACACACTCCGCATGGGCGACCAGCAGTTTGAATCCATGCTTCTCGTCTTCCACTATGGACAGCAGCGTGACCGGCCCGTGCTTCACACTCATCTCAACAGAAAGCCCGCGGCCTACCTTGCCGTGATAGACCTGCAAAGGACGCACTATCGTCTTGCTCTCGGCCATCGCCAGATGGCCAGGGCCATCATGGCCCATTAGTACGTGGTCGGCCTTCAGGTCCAGAGCATAGTACTCGGTGAAGGAACCTCCCGCACCCAGCGCGTCCATGATCTTCATCGCGAGCACGTTCTTCACTTCATATTCGCCTGCCACCGGAATTGCGCGAGCGGTAAGCAAAGAGGTGCCGAGAATGATCGAGCTCATGGTGTCTTCATTCGCGGGCACTCCACTTCCCTTGTAGTAGTAGGCGAGAGACTGAAGCTCGTGCTTAGCCACGAAAGCATCTAGTGCCACGGAGGTCCGAGCAGCTCTCTCGAGTTCGTCGAGCGAGCAATCGGGTTGCACGTCGAAATGCGATCGGAATTCAGCGACTCGCGTCTGTACGGCCAGATTGTCCACCTCGGATCGCAGGGCACTTAGCTCGTCGACTTCGAGATGCTCGATGTGGCTGCCAAACACAATGGAGACCTTTGTAAGGTCAGTTTGGATGTCGAGCATGCCGCTGTAATAGTGTCCTAACAAGCCAAGGCGGTTATTGGCGAGCACCTTCTGCACCTTCGCAGCTTCGATCCAGTCGCTGATCTCCGCCCATGTCTCGTTTTCGTCGAGCACTCCTGTGACCTGGTGAAACGCAATGCCTGCGCGCAGCAGTACGTTTGCTAACTCGGGCACAGGGCAGGCAGAGCAGTACGCCAGCCACTCTCCGGTCATCGCCGTTCGGTCTGCCAGTTGATTGAACGCGTCGTAATCAATGGCGGCTGTCGGCTGAAGGTTCAGGACCAGTACAGGAACACGGGCCCGCTGCACCAACGGCAAAACGGTATTCGAGAGCGCGTACGTAGTCACATAGATGATCAGCAGGTCCAGGTCGGCTCTGCGACAGGCGTGGCCAGCGTCTCTCCCCGCCTGCGGAGAGTCGACCAGTCCGAGCGACTCGACATATGCGCCCGACTGTTGCAATTTCGCGGCTACTTGAGACACGTAGCCCTCCAGCCGTGCATGTAATCCGCGAAACTGCGGCCAATAGGCTTCGAGTCCAATACCGCAAAGCCCTACACGCAATGTGTCGCTTGCCATGGCCCTTGACTCCTCTGGTGATGAGTGATGTCTGCTCTCGCCCAGGATTATTGTGCTTTGATCACCGCTACCGCGAAGGGCGCCAATACCAGGGGTGCTCCATTCGCCTTGTCAGTGCGCGGCTCGCCGTCGCCGGTCGACTCGTCTACCGTGGAAACGCTGGCGCCATCGAAGCCTTCAGGTAGTTTCACGGTCATTTCACGATTTCTTTTATTCACCAGCAGAATCTTCTTACCCCCGGTGGTTACGAACGCCTGGACCATTACATCGGGTGACTGGCCTCCACCTGTCTTTGTATCTACTAGCTTGTCTCCAGGGTGGAAGTTATCTTTGATCAGCTTCAGCACCCAGTAACGCGCATTGGGTTTGCCGTTGTTGTAGTCCATCATCGATACACTGGGAAATTGCGATGGATAGCCCACGAGCTGCGACTCGCCGATCACGTCGACACCCTGCTTTGAGAGTTGGACAAACAAGTAACCGTAGAGTGAACCGGCCGCATTCCAATAGCGATGAGGAATATGATCGGGCAACGCCTTTGACGCCTTGATCTCGAGCTCGTCGGTCGGCAAGATCACCCCTAACTCGTCCGCATCTGTCTTGGTGTTGGGAGAGAGACGGTCGCGTATCTGGTTGATGAACTTCACCGTCGTCAGGAATTCATCTGCCTGATCGAAGAACGTATACTGCCAATTGTCGATTCCCTGCTCCAGCGTTGGGTGTGCGTAAAAGTGGTAGGAGATATAGTCGAGCGGAATTCCCGGCTTATGGTGGGCGGGATCCAGGAAATACTCGTAAAACTTTGGATTTTGCCCCGCAAGGGCGAGTGCCAGGCCGACGAACTTAGTCTGCGGACTTACCTGGTGAATGCCCTGGACAATTGCGTCGTATCGTTCCGTATATTGTTCCGGCGTTGTGTCGTGTTCCAGTTCAGGCTCATTCAACACCTCCCAATAGGGAAGGCTATAGTGATTGCCAGACTCATGCCGCTTGCCGTTCTCATCGGCGAAGCCACCCTGCGTGTACCAGCTAACCAGGCGGCCAAAGTAGTCGCCTAGTTCCTTCCCGCTCGGATCGCGGAGTTCGGTTCCCTGCGTGTACTTCCAGAACACCTGGTTTGGATCATCAGGATACTTGACTGGTTGATCGCTCTTGAACATCCACGCGGGAATGGTGCTGAAATTCACGATGGTGCTGTGGCCCTGGGTGGCGGCGAAGAAATCCTTGGTGACGGGATCGATGTAGGTAAAGTCCCACGAAGTCTTCTCCTTTGAGGGTGGCTCCAACTCGGCCACTGCGATCTTGGGATAAGGGAGCCAAGGCACATAGCGAACGTAATCCGCGCCCAGTGCCTTCAATGCGGCAAACGAGCCATCGTGAATAGAGGCGCCCGGATTCAGCATGGGGTTCGTGACGACCTGGAGTGTCGGCGTTGACTTAGAGATGGTTAGCGTCTTGTTCCAGTCAACCACGATGGCCTGCGGCTCCGTCGATTGCTGCGCCTGCATGGAGATGCAGCCGGTCATTGCAGAGAACAGGGCCGCGACAATGGCTGACAGGGATCCTTTTCGTTTGCTCATGCTCATCCTTTTGGAACATTGCTGCGGCACGCGCATCTTTAAACTGCGAGCCTCAGGGGTTTGCCAGCACGCCGCCGTTACTGTTCCATTCCAGCCGCACACTATTCCGTTGGAGCAGCGCTGGCAAACGATATCCCTGGAAGTGGTTCAATGTTTCATAATGTGGACCTCGGTACTCGTGCATTCTCCTTAAGTTAGGCTTGTGTCACTATGCATGCTTACTGGTCATCCATTATGCTTAGGATCGTCCCACGATGTGGAACACTCCTATGAAGTCTCTTTTACGTGCATGCGCAATTCTGAAGATCTTTGCCGATGAAGCTGAGTGTCTGCGACTCTCGGAAGTTGTGGAGCGCACGGGGCTCCACAAGACCACAGCCCTGCGTATGCTCTCGACTCTGGTCGCAGGCGAACTGCTGCTGCGAGTGGGGGAGAACAAGTACAAGCTGGCCATTCGCCGTCTCGGTAGAAAACGTTACCGCTTCGGTTACGGAATGCAGAGCAGGGAGTTCAGCTTTAGCAGAGCGGTCGCAGACAGCCTTCAAAAGAGCGCGGCTGCTGCAGATGTTGACCTGCTTGTTCTCGACAATCAAGACAGCCCCGGAGTAGCGCTGCATAATGCAGACGTTTTCGCTCGAGAGCGCGTCGACCTGGTTATCGAATCCCAAACAGATACCCGCATCGCAGGACAGATCTCCGACCGTTTTCACGCGGCCTCCATCCCCGTCATTGCGCTTGAGATCCCTCACCCACAAACGGTGTTCTATGGCGCGAACAACTCTCAGGCGGGACTGATCGCGGGTCGCTATCTCGCACGTTGGGCCGAGTCTCAATGGAAAGGCCAGGTCGACGAGCTGTGGCTGCTGGAGCTACCAAAGGCTGGTCAGATTCCCAACGCCCGCATTCTGGGCAGCATGCTCGGCGTGCTTGAGCGCCTTGTGTGGCTCTCGCAACGGCAAATCAAAGTGCTGCGAACAAGCGGACACTACGAACAAACGCTGGCATTGACCCGGCGCCAGCTTCGCCGCAGCAAAGCGCAACGCATTTTGGTCGCTGCCATCAATGATCCTTGCGCGCTCGGCGCTCTGCAGGCATTTCGAGATGCGGACCGCGAAGAACATTGCGCAATTGTCGGCCACAATGCATCGCCCGACGTTCATCAGGAGCTGGCGACTCGCGGTTCGCGGCTAGTTGGCTCGGTCGGCTATTTTCCCGAGCGGTATGGAGAAGGGGTTTTGCCTCTGGCGCTTGACTTGATGAATGGCCGCGCAGTTCCGCCCGCCACCTTTGTGAAGCACGAGATGGTCACTCCAGCGAACCTGCGCTCGTTCTATCCAGCAGGAAGATAGTGATGCGTCGAGGGGGACCGGTTCAGGTCTTAGATATGGAACCAAGTCAGCGGGCCGTCGTCCTCGCCGGACTTACTTAGGCTGAACCGGACCGAGTTCGGGATGATCCAGTCCTTCAAGTGGTTTGGCAGCGCCGCCATCCAGATCAAACACCACCACCTCGTTTTTGCCGGCTTGCAGGAAAGGTGCCGGAAGATACAGTGTCTTTTGCGGCCCGATGTTCCAGATCCTTCCCAGGGGATGACCGTTCACCCACGCAAAACCCTTCGCGTACTTACTTACATCCAGAAACGTGTCGCCCGGTTTCTCCACCGTGAACACGCCCTTGTAGAAGCAGGGCCCCTCGCACGATGCCTGCGAGTAGGTCAGAGTTGACATGTTATCCATCGGTACGGAGTAGATACTCCAACCAGAAATCGACTTACCCGCCAACCTAACCTGTCCGAGTATGCCCTTTCGTTCGCCACGAAGTGCCGCTGTGAAATTGATGCGTCCTGTATTTTCCACCAGAATATCGAGCGTAGATGTGCCGCTCTTCAGTTGCAGCGGCGAGCTTGTCTGGCCAAGGTGGCGATCCACGGTTCCCTTGAGCACTCCGTCTACATAGATCAGTGCATAGTCATGCACTTCGCCAGGCACGAGTTCCCCATTCACGGGCCCTGTAACCTGCGCACGGTAGAGTATGTACCCATAGGCCTGGTTCAAATCTTCCATCGGGAGCGGTTCAGGCGACGATGTGGATGGAGGCAGCGACTTCCAGAGAGAAGCGGATGCGGCGGGTGTAAAGGCAGGGATGTGAATGGCCTCAGCCACAGCGGGTACCGGCGGGGGAGTGACGTGCAGATCTTTGGCGATGAGTTCGCGAAAGGCTTCGTACTTCTTCGTCACTCTGCCGCTTTCATCCAGCGGAGCATCGTAATCATAAGAGGTCGCGTCCGGCTGGTAGTCCTTGCCGCTGCTGTTCGCGCCGTTCATCCATCCGAAACTGGTACCTCCATGGAACATGTAGAAGCTGAGCGAATATCCCTGCTTTAACATCCAGTCCACATTGGCGAGCTCATTGTGCAAATTGGTATGCGCGTGTTTCCCACCCCAGTGATCAAACCAACCCGCCCAGTACTCACTGTTGATGAAGGGACCCTCGGGCCGCTGTGTCTGTAATTGCGCGAACGCTTTGCGCGCCGCCTCGGGATCATCGCCACCGCCGAAGTTGATGCCGACAGGTAATTCCTTCAGAGAGCCGTTGGCCACCTGCTCCGGTCCGTCTGCGGTGTAGAGTTGCGACTTAGTAAAACCGGCGTCGACCATGACGTGATGGATCTGCTCCATGTAACCGTGGTCGTTGCCAAAGGAACCATATTCATTTTCGACCTGAACGAGGATGATCGGTCCACCATTGCCGATCTGAAGTGGCGCCAGTTCCTCTCCGAGGCGCTTGAGCCATCGCTCCACCCGAGCCATAAATTTGGGATCGCTGCTGCGAATCAGCATGGAACGGTCCTTCAGCAGCCAAGCCGGATACCCCCCGAATTCCCACTCGGCACACACGTAGGGCCCTGGCCGCAATATCACATACAGCCCCTCCTGCTGTGCTTCGCGAACAAACTCGGCTACATCTCTCTGCCCGCTGAAGTCATACACTCCAGGCGTCTGCTCATGCTCGTTCCAGAAGACGTAGGTTGTGATGGTATTCAGCCCCATCGCCTTCGCCATGCGCATGCGGTCGCGCCAGTAGGCCCTTGGGATACGCGGGTAGTGCATCTCGCCGGAGAGGATCTGCATGGGCTTGCCGTCGAGCAAAAACTTGCCGCCCTCCGCCACGAAGGTATGAGGTTGCCCGCTGGATGTGGGCTGAGTCTGCTGGCAAAAGGCGGTGGGAAGGTTCGGCGAACCAATTAAGAGGCTGGCAAGCAAGACATACTTAGAGAACTGGCGCACAGGTGCAATCCTTCGAAGCGGAGTTCCGGACTATGACTACGGTTCGGTCCAGGGCTGGAACGAAGGTAAGCGCATACATCGGCGATTGTCCAGATGGAGCAGGTTGCGAAGACGCATAACCGCTCATGCCATGCGAAGTGTTTGAGACAGACAACTACTCTGTGGCGGTCGCCCCTTTGCAGGCGACGGATTCGAGATCGGCCTGGGCCAGATCAATTTGGTCGAGCAAATGGTGGTGAAAGTCTCGTGACCCCAATCCGCAATCCAAGCAGCGAAAGCGCCATGCCCCGAGACTTTCTGTCTCGGTCTCCACATGTGCGTGAGTGCCTATAGTTCGGATTGGTTCCTCGCCCATAGGTTTTTCGAGTGAAACCTTACCCCAAAATGACGTCGAGTCTGCTTGGCCACTTGACCATACATCTGCTTTATGAAGAAAGCCTGAATGCCGCGATACCTCCTCGTCAAAGCTCTCGCGCACCGGTGATAGACTCGCGCCATGCCCCGAGGTTTTTTTCTCACGTTTGAAGGCTTGGACGGTTCGGGCAAGACGACGCAACTCCGCAAGCTGGCGTCGTGGCTTGAGGCGCACGACGAGACGCCGCTGATCACGCGACAACCGGGCGGAACTCGGATCGGCGATCGGATTCGCAAGCTGCTGCTGGATTCGCGGACAGATCGGATTTCGCCGCTCGCCGAACTAGGCTTGATGTTTTCAGACCGGGCGCAGACCATTGAGGAAGTCATCGTGCCGGCGTTGGCAGCCGGCCGCATCGTGCTCTGCGATCGCTTCACCGACTCGACCGAGGCGTATCAGGGTGGAGGACGCGGGCTGGGCAGCCAAATCGTTCGGCAACTGCATGCGACCTTGTGCGGCGGCCTGCAGCCGGACCTTACTCTGCTTCTCTTGCCCAACTTTGCCGACTGTCTCTTCCGGGCTCGCAGACGAAACGATCGCGTGTCGCAGACGGGCAAAGATGAGGGCCGCTTCGAACGCGAAGGTGATCTGTTTTACCAGCGGGTTTTTGAGAAATACGAGGAGATAGCAGCACGTGAGCCGGAACGCGTGGCTGTGATTCACAGCAATGAATCGATCGAAGAGATACACCATCAGATCGTAAGCATTGTGGAGCAGCGCTTGCGCAGTCGACTTGCGGCGGTTCACTCTTTACCTAGCGATGACCGCGACCTCTGACTCTCGCAGCGCAGCGCCCGCCGAAAGCGGTGATACCCCAGTCCAGGAGCGCGATGGATACCGCTATCCGCCGGGGCTCGAACGCAATCTTCCTTTCTACATGGCGTCCCGGTTCTTTCGGCCGGGAAACCCTATCCTGCTCTTCGAGCACCTGGTAAAAACCTATGGCCGGGTCTCGCACTACAAGCTCGGATGGAACCACATCGTCTTCATCAACGATGCCGAGATGATCCGCGAGATTCTCATCAACCAGCCTCAAAACTTCATCAAGGAACGAACCCAGCGCCGGATGAAGATCCTCTTGGGTGAGGGGCTGATCACCAGCGACGGCGAGATTCACAGGAGGCAGCGGCGCATTGCCGCTCCGGCGTTCCATCGCCAGCGCATCCAGGCTTACGGCGCCATCATGGTCGAACGCGCCGCGACCATGCGCCTGGGATGGCGTCCCGGCCAGCATATCGACGCATCGGCAGAGATGATGCGATTGGCTCTCCAGATTGTCGCGAAAACGCTGTTCAACACCGATGTGACGCGCGACGTGCAGCGCATCAACGATGAAGTGAACGCGATCATGAACCTCTACAACTTTCTCATCGCGCTGCCTAAGGCCGAGCGGATGCTGCATTTGCCCATACCCGGTCTGATGCGATTTCGCCGCGCACGCAAGCGTCTCGACGCTGTCGTACACCGCATCATCGAGCAGCACCGAGCGGACGGCGTCGATCGCGGCGACCTGCTCTCGATGTTGATGGCGGCCCGCGATGAAGAGGCCGACCACTCCGGCATGACCGACGAACAGCTTCGCGACGAAGTGCTTACGATCTTTCTCGCCGGGTATGAGACAGTCGCGAACGCACTCGCCTGGACGTGGCTGCTCCTAGGCCAGAATCCAGCGGCCGAAGCGCGTATGCATCAGGAGATCGACGATGTGCTGGGTGGCCGGCTCCCCACATTACAAGATCTTCCGCAGTTACGATATACAGAGATGGTGCTGGCGGAATCGATGCGCCTCTACCCACCTGCGTGGGCCATGGGCCGGCAGGCGACCCGCGACATCCGCCTGGGCCCCTACCATCTGCCCGCCGGCACTTACCTGTTCTTCAGCCAATACATGATGCAGCGCAGCCCAGAGAACTTTCCTGACCCTTTGCGCTTCGATCCGGAGCGATTCACCCCCGAGCAGAAGGCTGCCCGGCCCAAGTTCGCCTACTTCCCGTTCGGCGGCGGCAATCGCCAATGTATCGGCGAATCCTTCGCCTGGATGGAAGGCGTCCTGATCCTTGCGACGATCGCTCAACGGTGGAAGCTGCGGCTGGTGCCCAATCAGCGAGTTGACGTGCAGCCGAAGATTACGCTGCGTCCGAAATATCCCATTCACGTCATCCTCGATCCGCGGTAGCCTTTCCCGCCCGGTACACTGCACCGGGGCACACGGTCTGCTAGGCTTGCCTTAAGGACACCGCATTCGTGGGATTCAAGGATTTCGTGGGCAACGAGGTCGCCGTGAGGCACCTGCGCGAGAGCATCGCCGCAGGGCGTCTGCCGCACTCGCTTATCCTCTCCGGTCCTCGGGGCGCCGGGAAGTACACGCTGGCCTTGATGCTCGCTCAAGCCATCAATTGCCTTCAGCCGACGGAGACGGATGGGCTGCCGGACTTCTGTGGTGTCTGCCGCAACTGCACCCGCATTGCCGCCGCCGCCCCGCTGGAGGAGCGAGTGGCAGAAGCGATCGCTGCACGCGAAGAGCTTCGGGACGCGGACAAGAAAGATACGCGCATCCTGGTGCAGACGCATCCTGACGTGCTGGTGGTCCCGCCCGATCCTCCGCAACTGCTGATCAAGTTAGGCCAGGTGCGCCGGGTGATCGGCGAAATGTATCGCATGCCCGCCGAGGCTCGCCGAGCCGTCTACATCTTCACCAGTGCGGCCTTCATGAAAGAAGCAGCGAATTCCCTGCTCAAGGTGCTGGAGGAGCCACCGGACTTCGCCAGCATCTTTCTGCTCGCGGAGAATCCCGGCGAACTGCTCCCCACCATCCGCTCCCGGGCTGGGCTGGTTCGGCTGGGTGCATTGCCGCTGGAGCAAATCGAAGCGCTGCTAGCCGAACGACGGATGGATTGGAAGCCGGCGCAGCGGGCGCTGGTGGCCCGCCTTGCCGAAGGGGCAGCAGGTCGGGCCCTCGCCTTCCCCCTGGATCAGTACCTGGCAAATCGCGTGGACGCGCTCACGATCCTGAGGAACGCAACCCAGGACGCCGATTACTCCACCTTGTTTCGTATGACGGAGACTTACCGCGCGGGCGCCGAAGGGCAAGAGAAATGATCGGCTTGATTCGCGCGCTGTACAGTCTGCTCGAAGATATCCTGCTTGCGCAGTCCGGGTGTGGTGCGCTGGTTCGAAACATCGATATCACGCAGGAAGTGCTCCGGATTTCCGGCTCCGTTTCGCTTGAATGGGTAGAAGGCGCAGTACGCGGCCTTGGTCAGGTTGAGAGCGGAATGCGACGTAACCTGTTGCGTTCACTGGCACTCGATTCCTTTGCCGGACAATTGGCCGAGGCCGAATTCGCCATCGTAACAACGGTCGACTCACTTCCTGTGAATTGGCACTGGATTCTCGAGCCAACCTCGGCTACCATTCTCTCCATAAGCTAAGGGAAATGTACTTGCGGTTCGCTGAGCTAACACCGGCTTAGCCATGACTGGAGCTACAGCGATCTACCCACGGGCGATCAACCCAAGGGTATCGCTGTGCATCCAAAGTGGCAGTTTTGCCTAAATTTATGTCAAATCCTTCGTTCGTGCCCGCATCGGGCTCAAAAGACATGCGTGTCGAACCCGCGTCCGCTGCTCCAGGAAGCGGTGCAGCGCGAGGCAACGGCCATGCTGCCAGCGTCGCAGCGAACGTGCTCGGACCGAGAAAACTGGTTCGCCCCACGCTGCCCGATCGCCCCATGGGACCACGTTCGGTCAGTAGTCGCGGGTCTTCAGCTGTCCTGGCGCACCATGCGGCCCTGGGCAACGGGATAGCCGCTTCGCAGGAAAGCACCCATGCCGAGGCCTTCTACTTTCAAAAGCAGGTGCAGACGCAGACGCTGATGGTCTTCGTGCTGGAAGATGGCGAGCAGGTGGAAGGCTACATCGAGTGGTATGACCGCAACTCCATCAAGGTACGTAACAGCGGCCGCACTCTGATCTACAAATCCAGCATCAAGTATTTATATAAGGCCGGCGAAAACCACTCGTAGCTTCTTCCTATTCCGTTCGCGCCGCCTTGCGTAGCCGATCGCAAATGGCCGCGCCGATTCCTGCATTCGAAGGCAGTGGGCACACAATCACCGTCGCTCCTTCGCGATCCAACTCACGCAGACCCGCGAACAACCGCTGCGCCAATTCTTCTTCATCGGACCACGCACCCCAGCGATAGACCAACGCATCTTCTTCCGGCGCGAAATCATCAGGAAGCATCAGGCCGAGCCGCTCGCCGGCACGCTTCGCCTCTCGGACGGCAAAGGCCAACGCGTCTCGTTGCGCGGTACCCGATCCCTCCACCAGTTGCAAGCGTGCGCGAGGCGCATAATGCCGCAGGCTGATGCCGGGAGATGGCATTGACTCTGGCTGCGCAGCTTTCAGGGTAGGGTCTTCTGCATAGGAACGTGCCGAACCGCAGACAGCGCGGATCTGTTCGACCGTGATCACACCCGGCCGATAAACCAGCACTGGTTGTTCGGAGACATCGACGACCGTGGATTCGAGTCCGTGCGTTGTCTCACCTGCATCCAGAACCGCGTGGATGCGGCCATCCAGATCTTCAAGCACATGATCGGCAAGCGTGGGACTCGTGCGCCCGAAGGAGTTGGCACTCGGCGCCGCAATCGGCACCCCGGCCTGACGGATCAACTCCAGCGCGACCGGATGCGAGGGCATACGCACCCCTACCTTGCTGCGGCCCGCGGTCACTGACAGCGGCAGTTCCGGATGCCTCGGGACAAGAATCGTAAGCGGCCCCGGCCAGAAGATCCTCATCAACTGCTCCGCGTCCGCCGGGATGGCTTCAGTGACGCGCGCCAGCATGGCCCGGTCTGAAACATGCACGATCAGCGGGTCCCAATCGGGCCGCTGTTTTGCTTCGAAGATGCGCGCTACCGCGGCAGCGTCCATGGCGTTCGCGCCGAGGCCGTAGACCGTCTCCGTGGGAAACGCCACCAGGCCGCCCGATTGCAGAATCGAGGCTGCCTCACGCAGGGAGGCACGCGAGATTTCAGACTCGAGGTCCAGTGGGTCGACAGTAAGACGCAGCGTTCGCATGCAATTCGTATTATGCATTGTTCAACAATCGCCACGCCTCCGGACCCTTCTCTCGGCGCACGGCGGTATACTTCGGCCATGAGCATTGCCATCGAGACTGAAGTCAAGTTTCGCGTCGCCGACGGAGTCCAACTGGAACGTCGCTTGACCGAACTGGGATTCCGCGAGGTAACGCCCCGCACCTTCGAGCGAAATATCCTGTTCGATACACCTAACCACGACCTGCGTTCGCGTCAGGAGATTCTTCGCATTCGCAAGTACGGGGACAAGTGGGTGCTTACCCATAAATGCGTGCCGAAGAACGATGATCCCGCAGGAAGGCACAAGAACCGGGTCGAGACCGAGACACACGTCGAAGACGGCGAAGCGGTCTCCACCGTCTTTGAACACCTTGGATTCAAGCCGTCCTTCACCTACGAGAAATGGCGCAGCGAGTGGGAGGATGCAACGGGTCACTGCGTAGTCGATGAAACGCCGATCGGCCTCTTTGCCGAGCTCGAAGGACCATCGGACTGGATCGACAGAACCGGGGAACGGCTCGGGATCGATCCCAGCCAATTTATGACTCTGAGTTACGGGCGCCTCTTTGAGCTATGGCAGCAGGAGAGCGGCAGTGCCGCAACCGACATGACCTTTGACGCTATTCTCGGCGAGAAGGTCCCGTAGCCAAGCGCGAAGCGGCCGGCCGAAGGGATTGCACAGGCACCCCAGCGACTCATCCCGCCTGCGTTCGCTGCTTCGATGAGCGCTGGCTTCAGCCTTCCGAGCCGTGGCACTTCTTATACTTCTTACCTGAACCGCAGGGGCAAGGATCGTTGCGGCCGACCTTTTCTCCAGCACGGCGCTGGGCCACTTCGGTTGCGCCGCCGCTGCCCGCCATCCTCGCCTGCTCCAGCTCTTTCTTCTTCTTGCGCTGAAACTCGGCTTCGAGCTGATCGATGGTGGTGGTTGGCTGCCGGACCGGTACTGGGATGGCCGGAGCAGGCCCATGCCCATTCTTCTTACCGTCTGTAGACTCGGACGGAGCGGGAAGCGGAGCCCTCGCCGAAACCGGAGGAGTTCTCGGCTGCGCTGGCGGACCGGATAACTCCGGCTGCCCGTCGGTGCCACCACCCTGCCGACGACCGGCTTCAGGATTAATGGGCTGACCGTCTGGTCCGACGATCTGCATCAGGAAGAGGTAGCGAACGGTGTCTTCCTGGAAGCGGTTCATCATCGCCTCAAACATGTCGAACGACTCGCGCTTGTAGGCGACAAGCGGATCCTGCTGTCCATATCCGCGCAGACCGATGCCCTCTTTGAGGTGGTCCATGCTCAGCAGGTGATCTTTCCACAATCCGTCGATGACGCTGAGCATCACCATCCGTTCGTGGAAGCGCATGGCGGTGTCGCCGATCAGCTGTTCCTTGGCTTCGTACTTCTCCTTCAGACGGTTGAAGAGAGCCTCACCCAGTTCGTGGCGGGTCATCTCCGCGATGTCGATGCCGTCTGCGGCCAGATCGACGCCAAACTGTCCAGCAAGCCGATTCTGCAAAGCGGTCAGATCCCATTGATCCGGATGCTTGGCTTCGGGAGCAAACTCCTCCAGCAGCGAACTCAGCACGTTGGAGACGTAGTCCTCGAGAATCAGTTCCTTTTGATCGATTCCCTCAAGCAGTTGGTGACGCAGTCCGTAAACCGCCTCGCGCTGCTTGTTCATCACGTCGTCGTACTCGAGCAGGTGCTTGCGCGATTCGAAGTTCTGCGACTCGACCGCCTTCTGCGCCGCTTCAATACGGCTGGAGATCATCTTCGACTCGATGGGCACGCCTTCTTCCATGCCTAACCGCTCGAGCAGGGTGGAAACCCATGCCTTGGCGAAGATGCGCATCAGGTCGTCTTCGAGCGACAGATAGAATCGAGACGCTCCAGGATCGCCCTGACGTCCCGCGCGTCCACGAAGCTGGTTGTCGATACGCCGGCTCTCGTGGCGCTCGGTGCCGAGTATATGAAGGCCGCCCGCGCCGATGACCTCTTCGTGTTCGCGCGCTGCGTTTGCCGCATGCACGGCGTATGCGCGGTCCCAGTTCGCCTGGGTGGTTTCGAATTCCTGTCCCTGGTAGTAGAAGCGCGTCATGCCCGGAGCGGCCGTGGGATTGATGGCGCCTTCTGACGCGCTGATGGCCCGCGCTTCATTCTTCTTGACCAGGTCCTGCTTGGCGACGAAGTCCGCGTTGCCGCCCAGTAGAATATCCGTGCCGCGTCCGGCCATGTTCGTGGCGATCGTGACCATGCCGTAGCGGCCGGCCTGCGCTACGATCTCAGCCTCGCGCTCGTGATACTTGGCATTCAGCACGACGTGTTTCACGCCCTTGCGCTGCAAGATGCTCGAGAGCAGTTCCGATTTCTCAATCGAGGTGGTGCCTACCAGGACCGGCTGGTTCTCTTCGTGCAGGCGCGTAATCTCGTCGGCGACAGCAAAGTACTTCTCCTTGGCCGTGCGGTACACCACGTCGGGATTCTCGATGCGCCGCATCGGCTTGTTGGTCGGGATCACGACGATGTCGAGCTTGTAGATCTTGTCGAATTCGGCAGCTTCCGTCTCCGCCGTACCCGTCATGCCGGACAGCTTCTTGTAGAGGCGGAAATAATTCTGGAACGTAATCGTCGCCAGCGTCTGATCTTCGCGGCGAATGTTTACGCCTTCCTTCGCTTCCACCGCTTGGTGCAAGCCGTCAGACCAGCGGCGCCCCGGCATCAGGCGTCCAGTGAACTCGTCGACGATGATCACCTCGCCGTCCTTCACCACGTACTGCACATCTCGCTTGTACAGCGAATGGGCCTTGATGGCGGTCTCGACGTGGTGCTTCAATTCCCAGTTCTCGACCTCTGCGATGTTGCCGATTCCGAGCAGGCCTTCAATTTTTTCCCATCCTTCATCGGTGACGGAGATCGTCTTGTGCTTCTCGTCGACTACATAGTCGCCGGTCAGGAACTTGTCTTCCCCGCGCTCAATCTCCTCGCCTTCCACCAGCGAAGGAATGATGCGATTTACGCGGACATACTTGTCCGTGGTCTGATCCGTGGGTCCGCTGATGATCAGCGGCGTTCTCGCTTCGTCAATGAGAATGGAATCGACTTCGTCCACGATGGAGAAGTAGTGGCCACGCTGCACGCAGTCCGCGAGCTCAAATTTCATGTTGTCGCGCAGGTAGTCAAAGCCGAACTCGTTGTTTGTGCCGTAGGTGATATCCGCGCCGTAGGCCGCGCGGCGTTGCGCGTCATCCAGGTCGTGCACAATGACGCCAACCGTCAGGCCGAGGAACTCGTAAATCTTGCCCATCCACTCGGCGTCGCGTTTTGCGAGATAGTCGTTAACCGTCACGACGTGAACGCCGTGCCCGGCCAGAGCGTTGAGGTAGCAGGCGAGCGTCGCGACCAGCGTCTTACCTTCGCCGGTCTTCATTTCCGCAATCTTGCCCTGGTGCAGCACCATGCCGCCAATCAGCTGAACGTCGAAGTGGCGCATGTTCACGGCCCGGCGGCCCGCCTCGCGCACGACCGCGAACGCCTCGGGCAGAATCTCGTCGAGCGCTTCCTTCTCTGCGGCGCGGCGATCGTCGGCACCTTCTATGCCTTCAACGCGCTTCTGAATACGCGCCTGAAAATCCCGCGTCTTGTCGCGAAGCTCCTCATTCGACAGCGGTTGCACCGAAGATTCCAGTGCATTGATCTGCTCGACCATGGGCAGCAGTCGCTTGACCACGCGTTCGTTGCTGGTTCCGAAAACCTTTGTAAGTACACTACCGATCAATGGGATGGTTCCTTTACATGGCGCCTAACAGACGCGGCTGGGCTGACTGCTGAAAATCCGGGCGCTATACTCCCTCTAGTTTAGTGCACTACGGCGATTGTTGCAGTAGCGGGCCGAATCCAGGTAATTTCACGCCCAATGAGGTCTTCCATCCTATGAAACGGCCGCCGCTGCGCTCGCCATTCCGCCTCGTTTCGGTTGGTGCTCTGGTCGTTTTCACTGTCTGGCTTGCCAGCCCCACGCTGCCCCTTGCCGCGCAGGCGGGGATGGCTTGCCACACCATGGATCAGGACGCACCCACGGTCAAGCCGGAAGACCTGCCTGTTCCTCAGCGCATCCCCGGCATCGGCAACTCCCACTTCCAGATCACGACTTCGAAGCCGGAGGCGCAGGCTTGGTTCGACCAGGGCCTCAACCTGCTTCACGATTTTTGGGATTATGAGTCGGCGAAGTCCTTCGAGCAGGCGATCCGCGTCGATCCCAACTGCGCGATGTGTTACTGGGGCTTATACAACGCGGAGACGTTCCGTCATAGCGCCAACAAAGTGTATGCTCAGGCCGCCATCGACAAGGCCGTGAGCCTTGATTCTCACGCGACGCCCATCGAAAAGCTTTTCATTCAGGCCGCTCAGCAGCACGAACTGGCTACGAACGCGACCAAGTCTCAGGACGACGTTCCTGATTTTTCCAAGGAGATCGACCTGTGGCGGCAGGCGGTCAAGCTGGCGCCCAAAGATGTTCAGGCGCGGATTTTTCTGGCCGAGGCCGCGGGCGACGGCTACGACCATGACAATCAACCGCGCAAAGGCCAGAAGGAACTACTCGAGATTCTTACCGGAATCCTCAAGGACTTCCCCGACGACTCGGCGGCGAATCACTACTGGATCCATGCGGTCGAGGCCAGCCTTCATCCCGAACAGGCCCTGCACAGCGCGCAAATTCTCGGCAGGCTCGCGCCGTCGTCCGGACACATGGTGCACATGCCCGGCCACATCTTCTATCGCACCGGCGACTATGCCTCCGCCGAGCACGCGTTCGCCGCCTCTACCCAAGCCGATGAGCAGTACATGCAGTCGCAGCATGTGGCAGTCGATGATGATTGGAACTACGTTCACAATTTGATGTATGCCATCGCGAACCTGATGGAAGAGGGTCACCTCAAGCAGGCTACCGTGCTCTCCGCAAAGCTAAGCGCGGCTCGCGGACAAACGGAAGAGACTCTCTACCCGTGGTCGCCTCGGGACTCGATCGAACGGCTGAGTGCGGACCTGCCAGTCGCGCTGCGATTGGGAGACTGGACTCGCGCCAGCCAGTTACTTGCTTCCAGCCAATCACCGGACCGCTGGCCGCATCTGGCCTTCCTGGCGCGCAGCCTGTCGGGGTTTACGGCCGGCATGCAGGCGTTAGAAGAACACGATCTGCAAGCCGCGCAGAAGCAGTCCACCTTGCTCGACGCGGAACTGTGGCGAGCGTCCCAGCAATTTCAAGACGAAGACGCAGCGAAAAAGAGAGATGCGAAAGCAGCCAAAGAAGAGCCTCGGCCCAAGCTTCTGCCGGATGCCCTGCCCAAGCCGCTGCTCAAGAATCTTTCGGTAATGTCGCTGGAGCTTCGCGCCTGTCTGCTGGTCGCGCAGAAGCAAATTCCCGACGCGGAAAAACTCTTTGCCCGCGCCGCTCAGGAACAGAAGGACCTTGGCTATCACGAACCTCCAAGCTACATCCGACCTGTGGGAGAAACCGAAGCCGCAGCGCTCATGAGCGTGGAGGACTGGGCCGACGCACAAGCCGCATTAAAGCGAGCCTTGCTTGAGCGGCCTCGCTCCGGCTTTCCGCTCTATGCGCTGGCCTACTCCAGTGAACGCGCCGGAGACGCCCACGCGGCAACCGCTGCGTATCAGGAGTTCGTGGCCGCGTGGAAGGATGCAGACCCCGACCTGCCCCAGGTCGCGCATGCCGGAGCGTTTCTGGCAGAGCATCAGGGGACACTAGCCCAGCGATGATTCCGGCAAACTGAAGCGAACCTTTGCGCGCGAGCGGACCAGCTACTTCGCTCGGGGATGCGTCCGGTCGTATACCTGCGCTACCTGTCCCACGGTCAACTGCGTGTATCGCTGCGTGGTCGACAACCGCTCGTGGCCCAACAACTCCTGAATCGCGCGAAGGTCCGCGCCCTCCTCCAGCATGTGCGTCCCGAAGGCATGGCGCAGCGTATGCGGGTGCACCTCAGCGGGCAGGCCGTGCGCGAGGGCGAGTTGCTTCACGATGCGGCCTACACTGCGTGTAGTCAGCCGCCCGTTGCCGCGCAGGTTTACGTTGAGCAGCAAAGCGGTCTGCGGCGGATTCGTTCCGCTCCCGTTTGTCGGCAATTTTGCGCTGAGTTTCGCCTCGCGCGTCGGCAGGTAGTCGCGAATCGCCTGCGCTGCCGCATCGCCCAGCGGCACATATCGCTCCTTGCGTCCCTTGCCGCGTACCAGGATGGCCTCGTTGGCCCAATGAATATTGCCCAGGTCAATGCCCACCAATTCCGCGTTACGGATGCCGCACCCATAGAGCAGTTCGAAGATGACGCGGTCACGCTCCGGCCACGCAGCAACTTCGCTGTCGGTGGCGACTCCTTCGACGGCACGATTCATCTGCTCGATCGAAGGCACGCGTGGAAGGTGTTTGGGAAGTTTAGGCGTGGCTACCAGGGCGGCAGCGTTCTGTTCCACGTGCCCGGTCCGAGCCAGCCATTTGAACCAGGAACGAATCGCGGCCAGCGCACGCGCCACCGAGGCCTTCGACAACCCCTTCCCGTACAGCGTTCCCAGGTAAGCGCGGATCAGCGGATGCTCAATCTGACTGGGCTCGATGTTCGCACCATGTCCTTTGATCAGGAACGCGGTGAAGTCGTGCAGTTCGCGATCGTAAGCACGCAACGTATGCGGAGAGGCAGTTCGTTCGTGGGTCAGCATGGCCAGGAACTCCTCTGCAAGCGCGACAATCCTGGGCTTCTCGCTCATGCTTCCTCGGGAGAAATAGAGCGGCGTGCGCGAGGATGATGTGCGCGATGCACCGCCTTCAGGCGCCCCAGCGCAAGATGCGTGTACACCTGGGTCGTGGCGATATCGGCGTGCCCGAGCAGCGTCTGCACGGTGCGCAGGTCGGCGCCGTGCTCCACCATGTGGGTCGCGCAACTATGGCGCAGGCTGTGCGGACTCGCGGTGCGGTCGCTCGTCTTCACTAGCCTCCAGATCCATTGGCGACTTAGCGGTTGTCCTCGCATCGATAAAAAGAGACGGGTCGCCCTACGCGCTTTGGAGTGCCGGACCAGTTCAGGACGGGCTTGAGCCAAATACCGTTCAATCGCTTCGACCGCCGCTCGCCCTAGAGGCACCAGCCGTTCCTTGTCGCCCTTTCCACGGACCAGGACGCGTCCGGCCTCAAGCGACAGGTCTTCCACGCCCAACCCGGTCAATTCGGATACTCGCAACCCGCCGGCATACAGTAGCTCCAGAATCGCTCGATCCCGCAGCGCAATCGCGTCGGCCTGGGGATGGTCCGCTGCCACCGCCGCCCGCTCCATCATCGAAGATACTTCCGATTCGGCCAGCGACTTGGGCAGCACCTTCCACGTGGTCGGCGACTCCAGGTTCACTGTCGGATCATGATGAATGCGCTTGTCCAGCAGCAGCCAGCGATAGAACCCGCGTAAACAAGACAGCTTCCGCGCAGCCGATCTCGACTCCACGCCATGCCGCTGCAAGTGTTCTAGAAAGCCTGACAGCTGTTCCTGACGGGCTGCGATCATCTGGCCGTGTTCGCCCTCGAGGTATTCCGCAAACTGGTTCATGTCGCGCTCATACGCCTCACAACTGAGGGGACGCAGCCCTTTCTCCACGCGCAAATAGGTCAGATACTCCGCGATGAGATCGAGATTGCCATACAAGCTCACCCCCCGATTATCGCGGCAGGCCGACCGAACCGCACATGCGCATGGAATCGTGAACCAAGTTGATTAGCGGCCAAAGGCATGCCAACCCCCGGCAAGCCGACGCCCTCCATTCACCAGACGTTATTGTGCAAAAGCTCGCGCCTTCGGTCACAATAGAGGAGTGGCCAGCGTTGTTGATACCGGCCACCAGGAGTGGTTTTCGTTTTGATCAGCAGTCAGTCTCTACCGTCTGTCAGGCTCTCGCGGCCCGAGTTGTTTCACGCTGTTCTGGATACGCCACCGGCCATCGCGGTATTCGACTGTGACGGCACCCTCTGGGCCGAAGATGCGGGTTACGGCTTCATGGTCTGGTCTCTCGAACAGGGACTGGTCTCCCGCAACGCCACCGACTGGATCGACTCACGATATCGGCTTTACCGGACCGGGGATGTCTCCGAAGCGGCGATGTGTGGAGAGATGGTTCAGGTGTACGCCGGCCTGCGCGAGGCCGAGATCCGCAAAGCGGCTGCCGAATACTTCGACACCTACATCCGCGACCACATTTTCCCCGAGATCAAGGAGTTAGTCGCTCGCCTTCACGACGCCAAGACGGAACTCTGGGCTGTCAGTTCGACCAACAACTGGGTCATTGAGCAAGGTCTGGAAGATTTCGGCATTCCGTTTGATCGCGTTTTGTCTGCGCGGGTCCGGGTGAAGGACGGGATCATCACCAGCGAACTCATCGACGTGCCCACTGGCGAAGGCAAGGCAGAGGCACTCTTGCGCGCCGGTATTCCCACGCCGGATGCAGTCTTCGGAAACTCGGTTCACGATGCAGCCATGCTGGCGATGGCCAAGCACGCCTATCCCATCAACCCCTCCCCTGAACTGCTTGAAGTCGCTGCTCAACGGGGCTGGCCGGTGTTCTTTCCTCGGAAGGCCGGCGCGCCAGAGACGGAGTAAAGCTCGCCAGCGGCCGCCTCAGCCTCCTCTACTGTGAGCTGCGCCCGGCGCCTACGGGCTGTGTTTTGTTCATGGTCCCCAAACCGTAACCAAGGAGTTGCACCCCGCACGGTGCGGAACCGTCTAAGATAGTGTCCGTGATCGAACCGACATCCCAAAACGGCAGCGGAGGGGCAAAGACTGTCCGCATGGTCGCTGCGGCGCTGATCCTCCGCGGAGATGAGGTGCTGATCTGCCAGCGTCGACCCGATCAGCCGATGGCTCTGAAATGGGAGTTTCCGGGCGGGAAGATGGAGCCGGGTGAAAGCGCAGAGCAGGCACTCAAACGCGAACTCGATGAGGAACTCGGCATCGACGCCACCATCGGGGCGCGCGTGACTCGCATGCGGCACATGTATCGCAGCGGCGGCATAGTCGACCTGCAATTCTTCGTCGTGCATGAATTTGCGGGCGAACTCACCAACCGCATCTTCCACGACATGCGCTGGGCAAACCTGCGCGATCTCCCCAGCTTCGACTTTCTCGCCGCCGACCGCGACCTGGTGCGGGATCTCGCTGCCGGAAAGCTGCTGTAAGCCCTTCTCTCCGCTGGACCGCAGTCTCCGAGTGCTCCGTCACTTCGCTGGCGCGAAGATCGAATACACGTACACCAACGTAAGACCAATCACGATAATCGCCGTGAGCCACGCAACGAAATTGAACCACCTCGAGTTCGTGTGCTCGCCCATCAGGTCTTTGCGATTGATCAGCAGCAGCATGAAGATGATCACCAGCGGCAACAGAATTCCGTTCAACACCTGTGACAGGATGGTGACCGCCACCAGTTGCGAATTGGGGATGAAGATGACCATCGCCGCCCCGCCCGCAATGAGCAGCGTGTAGAGCCAGTAGAAAACTGGAGCTTCTTTGAAATCCTTGTCGAGCCCGGATTCGAGGCCCAGTCCTTCACACACCGTATAGGCCGTCGACAACGGTAGGATGGAAGCCGCGAATAGCGAAGCGTTGAACAGGCCGAAGGCAAACAGCAGGAACGCATACTGCCCGGCCAACGGCTTCATGGCTTCGGCCGCGTCGGAAGCTTCCTGGATCGCACCCAGACCGTGCACCCATAGAGTCGCGGCGCAGGCCACAATGATGAACCACGCCACAATATCAGTGAAGAACGACCCGATGATCACATCCAGGCGGGAGGCCGCGTAGTTCTTTACGCTGATGCCCTTCTCGACCACGGACGATTGCAGGTAAAACTGCATCCACGGTGCGATCGTTGTACCGATCACCCCGATCACCATGTAGAGGTAGCCCTTCTGACTCCATGCGCTCCTGGGCGGAAGCTGTATGGTCGATACCCAGGCACGATGCCAACTCGGCCCCGAGAGTACGCCCGCGACGATGTACGCGATGTAAAAGACAGAGGCGGTGAGAAAGACCTTTTCGACCCCCTTGTAATCTCCCTTCACCACCAGCAGCCATACCAGCAGCGCGCATACGGGGACGGAGATGTACTTGCTCAGGTGAAAGAGCTGCAGACTTCCGGCGATGCCGGAGAACTCGGCGATCACGTTGCCGAAGTTCACCACCACCAGCAGAATCATGGTGATCACCGTCATGCGCAGGCCAAACTCTTCGCGGATGAGGTCGCTCAGCCCTTTGCCCGTCACGACGCCCATGCGTGCGCACATCTCCTGCACCACGATCAGCGCGAGAGTGATGGGAATAATGGTCCAGAGGAGGGTGTAGCCGAACTGCGCACCTGCCTGCGAGTAGGTGAGGATGCCACCCGCATCGTTATCTACATTGGCGGTGATGAACCCCGGCCCCAGGATGGCGAGGAACAGCAGTATCCGGATTCTCCAGCGCTTGAGCATGCGAAAGATCGCTCTGTTTTCCTGAGGGAGGTGTCAAGGATGCGAAGTCCTCTGCCGAACATACCAGACCTGGATGCCTACTGTCCCGCACGCAGGAAGGCAATCACGTGATCGGGCTGGATCACTCCGACCAGCCGTCCAGTGTTGTTCACCACCGGCAGTGCGCGCAGGTTGTACTTGTCAAATAACTCTGCCACATCCTGCTGGCGTGTATCCGCCGGGCAGGAGATGACGCGAGGCTCCGACAGGACCGATACACGTGTCTCAGGTAACGCGAGCACCAGCCGCGCCAACGATACCGTGCCCTTCAACACCCCGGCCGGGTCGACCAGGTAAACCTCGGTTACGTTCTCCGGGTCGCCCTCAAAGCCGCGCAGCGCAGCCACCGCATCAGCAACCGTCGCTTCCATCGGCAAGCCGATAAACTCCGGAGTCATGCGGCCCGCCGCCGAATCCTCGCGGAACTCAAGCAGCTCTTCCACTTCCTGCCGCTCCTCGGGATTCATCTCCTCGAGAATCGCTCCGGAACGTTCGTCGGAGAGCCCGGCCAGCAGATCGGCGGCCGCGCTGGGGTCCATCTCTTCGACAATGCCGGCGGCCGTTTCCGAGTCAAGCGAGGCGACCAGTGACTTCTGCAGCTTGGGCTCAACCTCTTCCAGCGTCTCGGCGGCCACCTCTTCATCCAAAGTCGCAAAGATGGCGTGCCGCTCGGCAGGCGCCAGATCTTCGAGGATGTCGGCCAGATCGGAGGGGTGCAGCTGAGTCAAATTCTTGTGCTCGATGTTGAGCTTCACCCTCCTTGCCGGATCCACCTCGATCATGTCGACGAAGTCCCACGGAATGACGCTCGCAGGAAAGTGCCGCGAGAACGAGTCGAGGCTCTTCGGTGGCAGCACGCCCTGAAAGATGCGCCGCACCGCGCCACGAAGTCCTACCTCTACTTCGCGCACCCGCAGGTCTAGCACCTGGTCGTGCGCGAACCACTGCAGGTCCACATCATTCACGCGGACCACCTTGCGCCCGTGGACGTCGATGATCTGACGATCCAGCAGGTCCTGCCTGAGCAGGATGAACGTCTCGTCGTTGCGCAACTCTCTGGGAGACGCTCCTTCGCGAATCTCCAAAGTTCCACTTGGGGTGGGAAAGACATCCTTCGCCGCAACCAACTGCACTCCCTGCCTGGTCTTGAAGACGATGCCCTGCACCAGGCCGGCTTCGGCTCCTGTGCCAACGGCTATATCTTTCAATTTGCCGCGAAGCTTGCCATGCACGTCGGTCACGGGCGTGCCAATCAACGAGGTGAGACCGCTCGGAAATGCCTGTTTGTCTCGCATGCTTCCCTCTTGACCGTTGTGGTTCTGGTAGTCGCCTGCCGATTTGGTTGCCGTGTACCGGTTGCAGTCTATCAGTGACCTTGCGGCCTGCCATTGCGGTGCCGACAGTAGGATGCTGCGGCGTTGCGCAGACGTGTTGCGGACGGCCGCAATCGTGCCTCGAGGTGCCGACAGCCACAACCTCAGCCCTGCTTCCGCTCTCTCATCAAGATCGATTTGCGCTACTTTGTCGACTTAGTGCGCGGAAGTGATTGCTGTGCTTGACATTGGTGGGTTCAGCAAGCAAACTGCCACAATACGGGGTCGACATTACTCCGGCGAGAAGTCGTCAATGTACCGGGCGAGGATTAGCAATTGACGGAATCACAGGCAAGCCGGACCAGCTTTACGCTCCCATCTTCGCTGGAAAGCGTCGACCGGGTCGAACAAACGGCAGAGGAACTGGCAAAGAAAGCTGGGGTAGATGAGGACGAGATCTACCGCATCACCATGGCCGTGCGAGAGGCAGCCGTCAACGCGGTGCTGCACGGCAACGCGTATGATCCGGACAAGGTCATCACCGCCACTTTTGAAAACACCGGCAACACGCTGGTGATCAAGATAACCGATCAAGGCAAAGGCCTCGATCCTGATACTCTCCCCGACCCGCTTGCGCCGGAAAATCTTCTTCGCGGTTCGGGCCGCGGCATCTTCCTCATTCGGTCGTTTATGGATGAGGTACACTTCAGGCAGTTACATCCCGGTACCGAACTAACCCTCATAAAACATCTGGGAACCGCGCAAACCGGCAGCTAAGGAGGACTTCTACGTGAGCATGAAAGTGAGCACCCGTCAGGTAGACGGCATAACCATTCTGGATCTCAGCGGACGCATCACACTCGGCGAAGGCAGTGTGCAGTTGCGCGATGGTGTTCGGGACCTCCTGTCCAAAGGTTCCAAGCACATCCTGCTGAACCTGGGTGACGTGAATTACATCGACAGCTCGGGCATTGGAGAACTGGTGAGCGCGTACACCACCGTTCGCAACCAGGGCGGCGAACTTAAGCTGTTGAACCTGACCAAGAAGGTTCACGACCTATTGCAGATCACCAAGCTCTACACTGTTTTCGACATCAAGGACGACGAAGCCAGCGCCATCGCCTCCTTCAAGTCGTAAGCTTCAAATGGGACAAAAGGCTGCCATATTCAGGCAGCCTTTTTCGTGTCCTGAGCCTGTTCCTGACCTGGATTTCTCGCGCGAACCGCGCGCCCTTCGCTTCCCGAGCTGTGCTCGCAAGACACCCATTGCAGGCGCGTCTTTGCAACTCGCCAAATCAGTTGGCGTATTTGTTGATCAACACCACGGTCAAGATCACCACGGCAATCGCAACAACGGCACCCAGCGCACTCGCCACAATTAAACTCATCGTCTCCTCCAGCTCTTCCTGTTCCCCTGCGCGGTCCAACGGCTTCCAAGCGAGCCTTAAGTCCGCGGCACAGCGGAACAGTTGAGATTAGGTCAAGGCGAGAGAACCCGCCGTGACTGCTGTCACTTCGATTGAGCCTGTCCAAAGCGACATCCTGCTGTTCTCGTATCTTGCACAATCCACCAGCATGGCCACGCAGTAGCCGGGCGCCACGAGCAGATGAATTACGATCGAAGCATGATCGCCGGAACACCGCTCTCGTGGTGGATTGCCTTTCACTGTTTCGTCGGCGTCCTGCTCTTCGTCGATCTGGTTGTCCTGCAGCGCCTGCACCATGTGCTGCCGAGATGGTTGAGCGCGGCCTGGACCGTCATTCTGGTGGTGCTCGCGGCCGGCTTCACCCTGCTGCTGGCACACCTGTTGGGCAGGCAATCGGCGCTGGAGTTCGCCTCCGGCTACCTGATTGAGAGTTCCCTCAGCGTCGACAATCTTTTTGTCTTCCTGATGATGTTTCGCGCGCTCGGGCTGGACCACAACGATCAGAGGCGCGTGCTGCTATGGGGCGTGCTCGGCGCCATCGTGATGCGGGCCATCTTCATCGCCACCGGCGTTTCGCTGCTGGCACGCTTCGAATGGATCCAGTATGTGTTTGGAGCATTTCTGCTCTTCGCCTCCGTGCGGCTGCTCAGCCATAGCCCCGGCACAGAGAAGCCCTCAAGGTCGCTGCAATGGTTCCAGCGCAAAATCTTATCGCGAACGTCCCCAGCCGACGCAGGCAGCAGCCATCAGGCGCTTCGCGGTCCGGCCTTTCTGCTGGTCATCGCGGCGGTGGAGATTACCGACTTGATCTTTGCGCTCGATTCGATCCCGGCGGTCCTGGCCATCACGCGCCATCCCTTCCTGGTCTACACCTCGAACATCTTCGCCATACTTGGGCTACGGTCGCTGTTCTTTGTCTTGTCGGGATTGCTGGACCGCATGCGCCTGCTGCACTACGGCCTCGGTGCGATCCTCGCTTTCGTCGCAGTAAAGATGCTCACCACGCACTGGTTCACGGTGCCGGTAGGCGTCTCGCTGGCGGTGATCCTGGTGATCCTGGCCATCTGCGTCGTGGGCTCCTTGATTCAGAACAAGAGGCATCCGCTACCGAAAGCTTCGACGTAGATAGTAGTAGACCGTCGTGGGAACGTAGAGACAGTGACGAGGGGGGCCGGATCAGCGATCGTCGAACGCTCTCATGCGTGTACGGGGAGAGCTTCGAACTCCACTGCTTCGCCCTGCCGCACAACAGAGTGCCTCGCGTATTGAGCGTCGTCGCGCTTGGGAAAGTCGAGCCGGTAATGTGCGCCGCGGCTCTCTTCTCTGGCCAGGGCCGACGCGACCACTAATCTGGCAATCGTGTGAAGATTGCGCAACTCCAACGAATCGCGATCTGTCGATTGCGGCAGCGCCGCACCGATCCGCTCCAATTCGCTCTCAGCCTCCCGCAATAAGCTGGATTCGCGCAGCAGCCCAGCCTTCTCCCACATCAAGTGTTGCAGATTCTTGAGCACCTTCGGGACTTCCTGGGCACGCTGCGCATGCTCTGTAGAGACCGATTGGGTCTTTGCAATGGGTGCAGGAGGTTCCTCTCTCATGGTAGACGCTGCGCGAGCGCCAAAGACAAGCCCCTCGAGCAGTGAGTTACTGGCCAGCCGATTGGCGCCATGTACGCCAGTGCAGGCTGCCTCGCCCGCTGCGTAGAGCCTCGGCAACGAGGCGCGCCCATTCACGTCTGTGGAGACGCCGCCCATCAGGTAATGAGCCGCGGGTCGCACGGGAATGAGGTCGCGCCCCAACTCCAGCCCATACTGTTTCAGAAACGCGGAAATACCCGGAAAGCGCTCGGTGAGATTCAGACCGGAGACATGGCGCATGTCAAGGTACACAAGACGCGTTTCGCCTGGGCCATTGCCCAGACCTTCCCGGGTGATCGCGCGAGCGACGACATCCCGCGGCGCCAGCTCCAGTTGGGGATGATAACGCTCCATGAATCGCTCGCCGCGGTCGTTGCGCAGATACGCACCCTCGCCGCGCAACGCCTCCGACAGCAGGAATCGCGGGGCACCCGGCATGCTGAAGGCTGTGGGATGGAACTGGTAGAACTCCATATCGGAGATCACAGCGCCTGCGCGATACGCCATCGCAATGCCGTCACCGGTCGCGACCAAAGGATTCGTTGTGTCGCTATACACTTGCCCCGCCCCACCGCTGGCCAGCAGCACAGCGCGCGCGCGGGTCTCCGACACCTGGCCATCGCGTTCCAGGAAGCGAAGGCCTGTTACCTCGCCATCGTCCACAAGAAGATCGATGCAGGTAGTCCATTCCTTAAGCGTGATGGAGGGGATCGACTTGGCCTTGGCCAGCAGCGAACGGCCAATCTCCGCGCCTGTCGCATCGCCGCGAGCGTGCAGAATGCGGGATCGGCTATGCGCGCCTTCCCGAGTCAACATCAGCTCGCCATCTTTACGATCGAAACCAGTTCCCCACGCCAGCAGTTCTTCCACTCTGCGCGGTCCTTCTTCTACCAGCACCATCGCGGCTTCGCGATTCACCAGTCCATCGCCAGCCTGGACCGTGTCGTCCAGATGAAGGGAGACATCTTCTCCCCCGCCCATAGCGACTGCGATGCCGCCTTGCGCGTAGTGCGTATTCGATTCGTCCAGAGCTTCCTTGGTTAGGACCAATACCCTGCCAGACTCGGACAACGAAATGGCTGCCCGCAAGCCTGCGATTCCAGCGCCCACCACCAGGAAGTCCGTCTCGTGCGGAATGCCCATCCTTTGAGCGTATCACCGTGCAAACCCGCTTTGCAGGTGCAGCGTGTTCCAGCCTCAGGAGCCATGCTGCCAATGCGATACGATGAAAGCAACGTGAGAAACATCCCAGTCAAGACCAGTTCAGCAGAATATGTCGTCACCGTTGGCGATGGCCTTCTCGCTTCCCTACACCGGCGAATTCAAGCCGTCGGCGGCGGCCGCCAGCGTCGCGCCTTTGTGCTGACCTCGCCGCAGATCTGGTCTTTGTGGAAAGACCACTTCCTCGAGTCGTTTCCCATGGAGAATGAACCCACAGTTCTCTTTCTAGCTCCGGGCGAGGAACACAAGCGGCTACGGAGCGTGGAGCGTCTCGCGTCGGAACTTGCCGACTGCCGCGCCGATCGTTCTTCGCTGCTGATTGCCTTTGGCGGTGGCATTGTGGGCGACGTGGGAGGATTTCTGGCGGCCATCTACATGCGCGGGATCGACTACATCCAGATCCCAAGCACGTTGCTTGCCCAGGTCGACTCCTCGGTCGGCGGTAAGACCGGCGTGAACCTCTCGTCGGGCAAGAACCTCATCGGCAGCTTTCACCAGCCGCGAGCCGTGCTGGCCGATGTCGCCCTGCTGCAGACGCTGCCGGAACGTGAGCTGCGCGCCGGCCTCTTCGAGAGCGTGAAGGCCGGAATCATTCGCGACGCCAGGTTGTTCGCATTCATGGAACGCAATGCGGAAGCCATCCTGGCCCGTGATCCGCGGGCCCTTGAACAGGTCGTGTCTGCCTCGGTCCGCATGAAAGCCGAAGTGGTCGGGATTGATGAGTTCGAGACCGGGTTGCGCATGATCCTGAACCTGGGCCACACGCTCGGCCACGGCATCGAAGCGGCAACACGATACCGCAAGCTGCTGCATGGAGAAGCCGTGGCGTGGGGCATGATTGCCGCCACCCGACTCGGATTGAAGCGCGGCACCGTCACGCCAGCACAATGCACTCGAATCGAGCGGATCATCCATCGCTACGGTCCGCTGCCGGCGTTCAAAGTGTCGATCGACCGCCTGCTGCAGGCCACAGGCCGTGATAAGAAGAACCGCGCTGGAGTTCGCCGCTTCGTCTTGCCCGCGGGCATCGGCAACGCAGTGGTGGCGGAAGATGTAACCGACGCGGAGCTGATTTCGACTGCCGAATTCCTGCTGAGAGCCGCCGCTCAGCCCGGAATCTGAACCATGCCTGCCTCAGGAGCCCAGCCCACCGGCACCAGCAACGAGCAGAGCGCTGCCGCCGCCGTGCGGGAGATGTTCGACAGCATCGCACCCCGTTACGACCTGCTCAACCACGTACTCTCGTGCAACATCGATCGCCTGTGGTGGTGGCGCACGGCGCGGCGGTTCCGCTTGATTCTGGCGCGGCCAGAAGCAGTGGTTCTCGACGTCTGCTGCGGTACTGGCGACATGACCATGGCCCTGCTGCGACGGCGTCCCAAAGACGGAAGGCCAGTGCTTGCCGCCGACTTCGCGCACCAGATGCTGGTGCGGGGTGCAGCCAAGTTCCGAGGACGCGCAGCAGTTGCGATCGAGGCCGACGCGCTGCATCTGCCCCTGCAAAACGGAACGGTGGATCTGCTGACCACGGCCTTCGGTTTTCGCAACCTCGCCAACTACCGCGCAGGATTGGAGGAGTTCCATCGCGTGCTTCGGCCGGGAGGTGAACTGGGGATTCTCGACTTCAGCGAACCGGAGGGCCTGCTTGGCAGACTCTACGCGTTCTACTTCCGCAAAGTTCTGCCCGCCATCGGTTCTCGCCTCTCCGGTGTCAGCGGGCCTTACGTTTATCTGCCGTCGTCCGTAGAGCAGTTCCCGCGGCCGGCACAGATGCTTGAGATTCTGCGCTCAGTAGGCTTTCAAGAGGTGTCGTGGACGCCCTACAGCTTCGGAATCGCAGGCCTCTATCGCGCAGTGCGATAGAGCCTGACCCCCTTCCGCGCTGGCACGGTACGCTACCGCAGTTGTAGGCTAGAGGAGCCGTGACCCGAACCATCCAGTTGCCCGAACACGAGACTGAGAACGCAAGGACCGATCTTGCCAAGCTGCGCGCAGAGAAGCGTTCGGTAGCCCTGATGTCGGTGCTGGCAGCCTGCTGCATGACAGCGCTCAAGTTGGTCACCGGCCTGCTCACCGGCAGCCTTGGCATGCTCTCTGATGCGGCTCATTCAGGACTCGATCTGGTTGGCGCCGCTCTGACCTACTTCTCTGTACGGCTCTCAGACAAGCCGGCGGATGAAGACCACACCTACGGCCATGCCAAGGTCGAGAATCTCTCCGCCTTTGTCGAGACCTTTCTAATGATTGCCTCCTGCGTCTGGATTGCTTATGAGGCCGTCGATCGCATCTTCTTCCATCCCGTCCAGATCAAGTTTGTTATCTGGCCATTCCTCGTCCTGATCACTTCGATTACCGTGGACTACTGGCGTTCGCGGCAGTTGAAGCAGGTGGCGATCCGCAGCGGCAGCGCGGCGCTCGAGGCGGATGCCCTTCATTTCGCTTCGGACATCTGGGCTAGCGTGGCGGTGCTGCTGGGCCTGGCCGCCGCCTGGATCGGCCATGTCTTCGGAATTGCGTGGCTGCGTTTCGCTGACCCCGTCGCCGCCATCGCCGTATCGATCATGATCTTCCGCTTCAGTTGGGAACTCGCGCGGAAGACGGTGCAGGATTTGCTGGATGCCACGCCCGTCGAGGCTCGCAGCCGCATCATCGACGAAGTTGGGCGCACGGATGGTGTGCTCGCTGTAGACCAGGCGAGGGTTCGCCGATCGGGGACTGCATACTTCGCCGACCTCACGCTTTCGCTCTCTCGCCAACTCACCTTTCAACGCACGGAAGAACTGGTGAACGAAGCCACAGAGGCCGTGCAGCGCGTGCTGCCGAATGCGGATGTGGTCATTCACACGGTGCCGCGGCCTACTGTGGCGGAGAGCATCTTCGACCGGGTTCGTGCCGTCGCCTCGCGCAACAATGTTGGCCTGCACGACGTCAGCATCCAGTCCTACGATGGCAAACTCCATGTCGAGCAGCACGTCGAGGTGCCCGAAACCATGGCCTTGCGCACCGCTCACACCTTCGTGCGCGGCATCGAAGATGAGATTCGCAAGGAGTTGCCCCAGGTCGGCTCTGTACTCACCCACATCGAGAGCGAGCCCGCCACCATTGAAGAGCCGGTGACTCTGGATCGCGACCGCCGCATCGAGAGGCATCTTCGCGAGGCCGCATCGCAGCTACCCGAGATCATTGACATCCACGAGGTCATCGTGGGTCGAAGCGGTGAACATCTCCAACTGTCCTGCCACTGCACTTTGCCCGATGAACTGGAGATGCAGCGCGTGCACGAGGTGATTACTTCGCTGGAAGACCGTTTCAAGCTGGGCTGCCCCGAGGTCTACCGCGTGCTGATTCATCCGGAACCGGCGAGCGATAACCGGCACTCCTGATCTACAGAAGCACTAGACGCAAGAATCGAGTTGCTCCGCAAGGGAGGTTCGCCATGATTGCCACGAGTTCCTGGACCAAGGAAATGATCTACGAAGGCCACTCGGAGAGCGGACACACAGTCGTGTTTGACGCAGGAGCCACTCATGAAGCCGGGCCGACGCCGATGGAAGCAGTGCTGATGGCGCTCTGTTCCTGCACCTCGGTGGACGTGGTCTCGATTCTCAAAAAGAAGCGTGAGCCGATCACCGGGCTGCTGGTAACTGCCACCGCGCACCAGGCCCCAGCGCCTCCGCGCGTGTTCACCGAGATTGAATTGGTCTATCGCGTGTCGGGCCTCGTAGCGCGCAAGTCGATGGAAGATGCCGTCGCGCTCTCGAAGGACAAGTACTGTTCCGTATCGAAAATGCTGGAGAAGGCCGCCGCCATTACGTTTCGAATCGAATACGCAGGTGTGGAGTCGGTCGCCGACGCTCTAATAGAGGCGCAGGCAGAGGCCGGGTCTGGGGCCGGCACCGAGTCTCTGCCCGGCACCCAGGCAGAAACCGACGAGGCTTCCTCCGCATGACGCGCCTGTTCCAGTTCGTGCTGGTCGTGCTGATGCTGGGTCTGGTCGCGTTGCTCTCCGCGATCACGACCATGCACTATGCGATTCACGGTGCAGAGGTCACCATCCCCGACTTCCGCGGGCTGCAGGTGGCCGAGGCGTTTCATCAGGCGGCCAGCCTGGGCGTCAATCTCACGGTCGACAATCGCTTCTTCAGCGCGGAGGTCCCTGCCGACCGTATTCTGAGCCAGTCTCCGGCGCCGGGAACAGTGGTTCGACGTGAGTGGCATGTGCGCGTCACGCAGAGCCTCGGCCCGCAAAAGGTGGCCATCCCTGATGTGGTCGGAACGCAGGAGAGAGTCGCAGTCATTGAGATCAGAAGGCTCGGGCTGGAGCCCGGCAATACGGCGCATCTACCCGACCCTGCGCTCGCTCCCGGAACGATCGTGGCGCAGAATCCAACCGCCGATGCGGCGGGCGTCGAACAGCCCAACATCAGCCTGCTGGTCAGCGAAGCCGCGCCGCCGCCGGTCTCGCAATTCGTCATGCCCGACTTTACCGGACAGGTCTTCACCCCTACGGCGCTGAGCGTTGTGCATGCCGGGCTCAAGCTCGCACCAGTGAAAGACACCGCGATGGCAATCCCGCCGATCCAGGCCCCGGGGTCTGTCGCGCCACCGCCAGTACTCCTGCCGCCAGGCTCCATCGTGAGTCAGAACCCGCCCCCGGGATATCGTGTGGATGCGAGTACGCCGATCGAATTCACCGTAGCGAAGTAAGCCATCAGCGCCGCAACAGCACGGTGGCAAAGAATCCATCGCAGGGATGAACGCCGGGAAGCGTCCGCAGGTAGCCATCCTCGAATGCTGTATTCCTCAGGACGTCGGCGGCTTCCTTGGTGAGCGCGCCGGATCGTTCCAAGTCATTCAGTTGGCCTTCCGCCGGGAGGCGTTCAAACTGCGGCGCTGTGCCCAGGCACTCTTCGACGACTGCGGCGTTTTCTTCGGGCTCTAAAGAACAAGTGGCATACACCAGTCGCCCATCTGGACGCACCGCTAGCATCGCCGCACTCAGGATCTCTACCTGCCTGCGATGCTGTCGGGGCAGGCCTTCCGCCGTCAATCGATGCCGAATCTCGGGGTTGCGTGCCAGCGTTCCAGTTCCGCTGCATGGCACATCGCACAGCACCAGGTCGAACTCCTCGCGATAGGGAAGCTGCGCGGCGTCAGCGGCCTCATAGGTAATCTGCGCCGCCCCTGCTGATGTCGCCAGCAATCGCTTCATCTGTTCCAGCCGGCGGCCGCTCACGTCGCTGGCCACCACGCGCGCCTGCGGATTGCGTTCGGCGAGTATTGCCGTCTTGCCTCCAGGAGCGGCGCAGCAGTCGAGAATTGCTTCACCACCGCCTGCGAGCTCTGCAACCAGCTGCGAACCCTCGTCCTGGATACGAATCCCGCCTCGACGATACGTATCCGTATCAGTTACATCGCCGCGAAGCACGCGGCGCGCCTGCGCAAGAAAGCTCGCCGGAGCCAGTTCAATTCCCTCTTCGCCCAAGGATTGCTCCGCATCGGGTGAGAGTAAGCGGATGTGTGTCTGCGGCAGTTCCTGATCAAAGCGGCAGATCTGCTCGGCGCGGACGGCTCCATACGCCTCGATCCATCGCTCCACTAACCACAGGGGATGCCCCAGTACCTCAGCCATCTCAGCAGGTGTGCGAAATGTTGTTGGCGCGGGATGCGCCCCCGCCCGCGAAATGTTCCTGAGCACCGCATTCACCATTCCGGCCGCAAAGGTATTTCCGGTGGACTTCGCGATCTCCACGCTCTCTGAAATGGCGGCGTGAGGGGGAATTCGATCCAGATGCAAAAGCTGAAATGCTCCGAGCCGCAGCGCCAGCAGGACACGTACATCCAGCTTTTCACCCGGCCGCTTGAGATACGATCGGATCTTAGCGTCGAGCGCGATCTGCCAGCGCAGCGTTCCCATCACCAGCGTGGTGCAAAGGTTGCGGTCCTGGGCTGAGAGTGCCTGCACTCGCGCCGAGCGCAGCAATTCGTCGCAGTGGCCTGCACCTGACTCCATCTTCAGCAGAATCTCGAGGGCCGCGGAGCGGGCCGGGGCAACTGGCATACTTACCCCAGCCTGTCGCCGGATTGGAGTGTTTGTCCTCGAAGGAAATCGGCTGCCGGCATCCGCTTCTTGCCTTCCATCTGCACCTCTACCAGTTCGAGGGCGGTTCGCTCACCACATCCGACAAAGAGTCTTCCACTTTGCAGCTTGATCTCGCCGGGAGCCAGCGTAGGAGATACCTCCGTCGGCATCATGCGATGCAGCGCGAGCTTTTTGCCGTTCAGCAGAACGTATGCGCCGGGCCACGGTTGAAATCCGCGCCACCGGTTGTAGATCTCCATCGACGTGCGCCGAAAATTCACCAGTCCGTCTTCGCGTTTCAGGATCGGCGCGAGTGTGGCCAGGCTCTCATCCTGCTTGATCGGTTCGAGCGTCCCTTTCTCGAGTCCCTGCAGCGTTTCGATCATCAAGCTCGCACCGGATTCGGCGAGCCGCGGAAAGATGTCCTCCGAAGTCTGATCGGGTGCAATCACCAACTCTCGCTGCAACAGCATGTCGCCCGTATCCAGACCTTCGTCGATGCGCATCGTGGTTGCGCCTGTCACGGGTTCGCCATTCGCGATGGCCCACTGAATCGGGGCAGCGCCACGATACTTCGGTAAAAGCGAGCCGTGCAGGTTGAGGTTTCCGAGAGGCGGCAGGTCGAGCATCCACTTCGGAATAATGCGGCCGTAAGCCACGACGACAATCGCGTCGGGCTGGATCGCCTCCAGTTGCGCGCGGAACTCGGCATTGTTCTTGATCTTTTCCGGCTGGGTGACAGGCAGGCCGGCTTCGATGGCAACCTGCTTCCCTGGAGGCGCAACCATGGTCATGCCGCGACCCTGTGGGCGATCGGGTTGCGTGACGACTAGTTCTATCGGATAACCCGCACGCAAGATTGCTTTCAGTGTCGGCACTGCGAACTGCGGCGTGCCACAGAAGACGAGCCGCAGTCGATCTACCACTCGCCGGCCCTCTGCAGCTTGCGAATGCGCCGCAGGATCAGATCCCGCTTGAGCGCACTTACGCGAAAGATGAATAAGACACCGTCGAGGTGATCGATCTCGTGCTGAAACGCCCGCGCCAGCAAATCGTCGCCCTCAATTTCAAACCACTTGCCTTCGACGTCCTGAGCGCGAACGGTGACCCGGTTGGCGCGCGAGACTTTCTCGTGAATGTCGGGAAGACTCAAGCAGCCTTCATCGCCATACTGCTTGCCCTCGCGAACAATGATCTCGGGATTGATGAGCACGATCTTGTCTTCGGGCGTCTTCTGAAAGCTCAGATCGATGACAGTCAGCCGCTTCGACACTCCCACCTGCGGCGCCGCCAGGCCGATTCCATGAGCCGCATACATCGACTCGAACATGTCATCCACCAGCGTCCGCAGTTCGTCGTTGAACTCAGAGACAGGCTCGCTGGGTCTTTGCAAAATCGGGTCGGGATATTTAACGATCGAACGTACCATCGAACTTCTGACTCTGCCTCAGGCCTAAAATTTTCTAATCTGTTCCAGGTAGCCGTCGTAGTTGCGACGCAGTTCGCCAGCCGAGTCGCCGCCAAACTTCTCCAGCACCAACCGGCCAACCGACAACGCCACCATAGCTTCCGCGGCTACACCGGCCGCAGGCACCACGCACACATCGCTGCGTTCGTAGGCGGCTTTGGTGACTTCGCGCGTGTCGAAGCGAACTGATCCCAAGGGTCGCCGCAGCGTCGAGATGGGCTTCAAGTATCCGCGCACGATGATGTCTTCGCCATTGGATACGCCGCCTTCGATTCCGCCGGCGTTGTTGCGCTCGCGGGTGAAGCGGGTGTGCGAACCGTTCTCCTGCTCGCCATAGCCGATGGCATCGTGCACTTCGGAACCGAACGACTCTGCCGCCGTGACGCCTCTGCCAATTTCAACCGCTTTGACCGCCTGCAGCGACATCACGGCCTGCGCGAGAATCCCATCCAGCCGCTCATCCCAATTGACGTAGGTGCCTATCCCCGCCGGCGCGCCATGCACGACCACTTCGAAAACGCCTCCGATGGAGTCGCCGGTCCGCAACACCACGTCCACCTCTGCCTTCATTCGCGCCTCGGCTTCCGCATCGACACAGTTCAGCAGGACTTCGTTCTTGTCACGCAAGGCCGAAATTTCTTGCCAACTCGCGTCGCGGCCCAGTTCCGCATGGCCCACGCGCGTGACATGGCTGGCCACGTCGATACCAAGCGACTTCAACAGCAGTTTGCCCAGGCCACCCGCTGCGACTCGCGCAGTTGACTCGCGGGCCGAGGCACGCTCCAGAACATAGCGTGCATCCGGAAAGTTATATTTGAGCGCACCCGCCAGGTCTGCATGCCCAGGCCGCGGCGAAGCGACAGCCTTGTGTTTGGATGGGTCTCCGGCCTCGACCGGCAGCACTTCGGTCCAGTTTTTCCAGTCGCGATTATCGATCTCAATGGCGATCGGTGCGCCGATGGTCTTGCCGTGGCGCACGCCTGAAAGAATGTGGACGGTGTCTGTCTCAATCCGCATCCGGCCGCCGCGCCCATAGCCCTGCTGGCGCCGCCATAGCTCGCGGTTGATAAACTCCGTGTCGATCTCGAGACCCGCTGGAAGCCCTGAAACCAGGGCAATCAAGCTCTCGCCGTGCGATTCGCCTGCAGTAGAAAAACGTAGCATTGTATGTGCGCTTAGCCAGCTTCGATTGTATCGCAGCGCATCGAGGCGGCAGGCTCTCGGTTTAGCTGCCGGTGAGCCAGGTGTACTGGTCCTCAGTGAGAGGAACGACGCTCAGCCTGCCGATCCTCACCAGCGGCGAATCGGCGAACAGCTTCGCCTGCTTGATCTCGTCGAGCGTCTTCGGCTGCTTCAGCTGCTTTCCAGCCTGAATGCGCACCAGCGGCACCTTAGGATCACTCGCGTCCACCGACAGCACCTTCGCTGTACCGATTGCTGTGCGGTCGTCCCCGGTGTGATAGATGACCAGCTTGTCGCCCTTCTTCATTTCGCGAAGATGTTTCACCGCAGTCGCGTTGGTTACGCCATCCCACACGGTTTCCTTGTCGCGCACGAGGTCGTTCATCGAGTAAGCGTCCGGTTCGGTCTTCAGCAGATACGGCATTATTCCTTGTCCTCGCTTGCTTCGAGATAGCCCCGCGTATTCAGGAGAGGCCGCTCCATCGCTCGCACCCAATCGGTAAACTGTCCGGCGGATTTGCCCGCAGTCTCATTGCGCGCGAATTCTGTCCGCATCAACTGCATCTTCGCGTCCATATCATCCAGAAAGTTGAGCAGTACCGCCTCTGGAATCATGGGCAACTTCGGCGATCCGAACTCATATTTTCCGTGATGGCTCAGGATGATGTGCTCTACCAGGATTCGAAGCTTCGGCGGGAAATCGGGCAGTGCGGCGATCTTCTGATCGACCATGCTGACGCCGATGGTGATGTGGCCGACCAGCGTTCCTTCGAGGCTGTAGTCGAAAGCGGTGCCCCAGCGCAACTCGTGCAGCTTGCCGATGTCGTGCAACATGGCCCCGGTCAGCAGCAGGTCGCGATGCACCTCGGTATAGTGGCTCGCGGCGAGTTCGCAGATGTCCAGCAGCGAAACGATGTGTTCCAGCAGCCCGCCGATCCAAGCATGATGCAGGCTCTTGGCGGCGGGCGCCTGGCGCAGAGCGTCGGCAATCTGCGGATCGTCGAGAAAGCTCCGCATCAGCGCTTTCAAGTGCTGATCCTTGAAGCTCTCCACGTAGAGGTTTAATTCCGACCACAGCTCGTCGATGTTCTTGGTGGTCTTCGGCAGAAAGTCGCCCAGCTCGTATTCGGGTTCGTTCGCCTTGCGAATCTTATCGAGCTTGAGCTGCAGCCGGCCGTCAAAGCGGCAAACCTGCGCTTGCACCTTGACGATGTCACCCTGATCAAAGGTCGCCGCAGCGGCGGGAACGCCGTCCCACATCCGCGCATCCACCTGGCCGGTGCTGTCACACAGCGTTACCGCCAGATAGACCGCGCCGGCTTTGGTGGTCCGAACCTGCTTCTGGGTGGCGGCGAAATACGAGACCAGCGTCTCGTTTTCGTGCGCGCCAAAGTCCGCGATAAAGTGCTCTTTCATTCGCACCCAAACGGCCTCTCTGTGGCCGATCTTTCCATGCAGCACTGGCCGGAGGGTCAGAGCTACTGTGGCGGAGGTGTTGTTCCCTGGCCCTGTGGAGTTGCCGGTGCCGGGTTGCTCGACGCAGGAGGAGTCGCCAGCGGCGTCTGATCCTGCGGGCCGGTCTGGTCCGGAGCTCCAGTCTGATCTGCCGGCTTTTGCTGATCCTGCAAGCGAACCTTGTGGTCAGGCTTCGGCTTCTTCTTTTTCTTCGAAGTGTCGCCCGCTAGCCCGAGTGGAGAAGACTGCACCTTCTGTGCGGCCACTTCTTCGTCCGAGGCTGGTGCTGGAGCGAACGGATCCGCCTGCGCACCCTTGGCCTTCTTTTCCTTCGGAAGCTTGGCCCGGTCGGCGAAACGCTTCTTTTCCGGCTTGGGTTCCGGAGCCTGCGCCGGCAGATCAGCAGCCTCGGAATTACCATTGGCCGCTACCTGGGTATCTGCCGCAGCCACATCGTTGCCGCCACCCGAAGCTTCAGTTGAACCCGCATCGACATTGCGCGTGTTCTCGTTCTTCGGCAGCGTTTCGCGCGGGGCCTGTCCGAACCGAATCTTTTCCTTCTTCCCTGCCTTCATCGTGCTAGGAGCAGGCGCGCTGGCTGAGAGCCGGGTCTTCTTGGAGGATGCCCCGGTTGACGCTGCTGCGGTCTCAGAGGTGGTGCCAGCAGGAGCGGCCGCCGCCGAGTTGGTTGGGGCGCTCGTAGGCTCGCTCGGTGTGCCGGCAGTCCCCGCAGCTGTCGTTCCTGCGCTGCCCTGCGGTACATCCGCGAGGGAGGGAACGTTGGGGGGCGCAGCAGCCGTTTGTTTCGCCTCCGCCGGGGCCGTCTTGGTCCGCGGCGTTCTCTGGTGATAACGGGTACGAACCAGCTTCCTCTTCTTCTTCGGCGAGGGCGGAGTGTAGGCGCTATAAACGGGCTTCCCAGGATTGATCACCGCCGCCGTGTCCACGTAGCCGGGCTTGTACTCGATGTAAGCCTCTTCGCGAGCCTGCTTCAGATACTTGCGTACCGCGGGCTCCATCTTCTCCTGCGCAACCGCGTCCTCGACCTGCGGTTCCACGTCCTTCAACGCGACCACGCCGCCCGGCGTATGCTCGTCAACCTTGAGAATGACGAACCCCTGCTTGGTGCGGATCGGATCGGTGACCTGTCCAGCCTGTAGGCCGAAGGTCTTGTCCTCCAGCAGTTTGGCGAGCTGGCCCCGTTTGAAGACGCCCAGATCGCCACCCTGCGCTGCTGTGGGTCCGGAGCTGTAGGTCTTCGCCAGGTCTGCAAAGTTGCTACCGGACTTGAGCTTGGCGGCGACCTCGTCGGCCTTGGCTTGCGCCGCCGCCAGCGTCGCGTCATCTTCAGGTGCCGGTGTCGCGGTAGCTGCGGGTGCCACCCCCGGCGCCGCTGCCGGCGCACTGGTCGGGATGAGAATTTCGCTGAGGTGGACCGACTCGGGCCGATTGAACTCGCTCTTGTGCTGCTCGTAGAACTTCTCTACATCCGCATGAGTCAGGCCGAGACGGCGACCCACTTCCTGGCGCATCACCTCCTGGGTGATGATCCGGTTGCGGATGGTGGCCTTGTAGTCTTCGTAGTTCACACCCTGGCCTTCGGCCGCCTTCTGCAGGTCCTCCATGGTGTCGAGCTTGTACTGCTTCCGGATGTTATCCAGCTCTTTGACCAGCTCGGTCTCCCCGGTAATGCCCATCTCTTTGCCCTTTGACAGCAGCAACTGGCGGTCGACCAGGTCGCGAAGCAGGTCTTTCTTTTGCGCGTCAATCTCCTGCTGGGAGAGCCCCTGCTGCCGGCCCTGCTGTTCCATCTCCTGCGCGGCACGATCATAGTCCGACTTGCTGATGATCTGGTCGTTGACCCGGGCGACGACTTCCTCGACCACGGTTCCACCGAAGGGGGACGCCTGCGCGGCGTTGCCGGGACGAGCGGTCTGACTGAAAGCCGGAAGAACGAGGGAGCCTATGCTGACGGCCAGCAGGGCTCGAAACTGCAAGGTTTTAAGCTTCATGGGTCTCAATATCTCTAGTAGGCGTCCGGGGGCTTCTTTCGAACCGGTCTTCCAGTTCGACGATGATGCTGCGCTTGAGTCGGGTTATGCCTTGGGTCATTCTAAACACCGCTCCAGACGAAAGCCAATGATCCGTGTCCAACCAGTGACAAACGTCGGTGCCGGGGCGAAAACGACCCGGATTTCACTCTCACTTCTTTAGACTACGCAGTGCTACAATTTGTCATAGACGCGCACGGTTTCGTCGAGGGGAAAGCCTGTCTTCGATGCACCGGCGACTGAGGATTCCCGCACTATGCCCTCTCGCACCCGCCGTACCGCTTTCTCTCTGGTCGTCTTCTTTGCCGCTTGCGCCATGGTCGGCATGGTGGTCAGTCAGAAGGTAGGCGCTCAGTCCAGCACCGACGAATCCACCTTCCGCGATAGCCTGCGCTCGTTCACCAACGTCTACGACATCGTTGCGCAGAACTATGCCGAGCCCATCTCGGGCGACAAATCAGGCAAGGTGATTTACGACGGCGCCATCCCGGGCATGCTCCGCGTCCTCGATCCTCACTCCAGCTTTTACGATCCCAAGGCGTACGCCAAGATGCGCGAGGATCAGCACGGCAAGTACTACGGCGTGGGTATGCTGATCCAGCCGCAAAGCAACAAGATCGTGGTGGTCACTCCGTTCGAAGGCACGCCTTCGTTTCGGGCCGGCATTCGTCCTGGAGACGTCATCGTCGCAGTGGATGGCAAGCCGACCGAAAATCTGAATTCCGAAGATGTGGCCAACATGCTCAAGGGGCCGAAAGGCACCCATGTTCAGGTCACGCTCGCTCGCGAAGGCGCAGCCAAGCCGCTGGTGTTTGACCTGATTCGTGACGAGATCCCGCACAACAGCGTCGACCTCAAATACCAGATCCGTCCCGGCATCGGCTACATACACCTGACCAACTTCCAGGAGACCACCGGCCGCGAAATCTCCGACGCGCTCGATGAATTCGGTGACGTAAAGGGTCTCGTTCTCGATCTGCGCGGCAACCCGGGCGGCTTGTTAAGTGAAGCCGTGGCGGTCTGCGACAAGTTCCTGCGGCGTGGACAGGTCATCGTTTCGCAGCGCGGACGCGCGTATCCCGAACAGATCTACAAGGCTTCGCACGGCAATGGCGGACGCGACTACCCGGTGGTTGTGGTGGTAAACCGCGGGACTGCTTCGGCCGCGGAGATCGTATCCGGCGCACTGCAGGATCATGATCGAGCGCTGATCGTGGGTGAGACGACCTTTGGCAAGGGCCTGGTGCAGACCGTGTATCAGCTCTCTGAGAACACCGGCCTCGCGCTCACGACTTATCACTACTACACGCCCAGCGGTCGCCTCATTCAGCGCAACTACAACGGCGTGTCGCTCTACGACTACTACTACAATCACGAGCCGCCGCAAGATACCAAGACCCGCGAGGTCAAGCTAACGGACTCAGGCCGAACGGTCTATGGTGGCGGTGGCATTACGCCAGACGACAAGATCGACACGCCCAAATCCAATCACTTCCAGGATGTGCTGCTCGAGCACTATGCCTTCTTCAACTTTGCCAAGCACTACCTGGCAACGCGCACGGTGGGCAGAGACTTCCAGGTGACCGATCCGGTCATGGCGGAGTTCAAGCAGTTTCTCAGCACGCAAGAGATCACTTACTCTGAGCAGGACCTGACCAGCGTGCAGGAATGGGTCAAGGCCAACATCAAGGCCGAGATCTTCACCTCGCAGTTTGGCCAGCAGGAAGGGCTCAAGGTTCGCGCCGACTGGGATCCGATGATCCAGAAGGCGATCGATTTCCTGCCCCAGGCACAGGCCCTCGAACAGAATGCAGAGAAGGTTGTGGCGCAGAAGGAAAGCGCCCGCAATGGCTCGATGCAGTAGCTTCTCGCGCAGGCAAAAATCAAGCGGGCTTACATGTGGAAGCCCGCTTTCCTTTTCTGTTCAGGCACGCTCCGTGCGGCTTGCCTGGTCCACGCAAATTCAGACGAGGATCTGCTGGGTCACTGGCTTGTTGGGAGAGGTGAAGTGAATCTCGGGCAGATCCTCCACTGCTCGTCGCAGCGACTGCTCCCAGCGCGCATGAATCGATTCCAGTTCGCTATCTCCTGCTGAAAATCGCCGATAGCAGTCAAACTCCAGCGAGTCTTTGCGATAAAGCATAAGCTCCACCGGCGGCCCTACGGTCACGTTTGATCGCATCGTGGCGTCGAACGACAGCAATGCGTACTTGGCCGCCACCGTCAAACTGGTCGACCCAAACACCACGCCGCGATCCAGAATTGGCCGGCCGTATTTGTACTCGCCCAGTTGCAGGAAGGGAGAATCGACCGTAGCGTTCAACGGATTTCCCTGTGGGTAGATCAAATACAGATTCGGTGTCTCGCCCCGCACCTGTCCCCCGAGCAGAAAGTGAACGTTGAAGTTGTAGTTGTCTCGCTCGAGCGCGGCGCGGTCGAGCTCGGCCACTTGACGCACGGCCTCGCCCACTTCGCGCGCCGCCTCGTAGAGCGAATTGGCCTGGCCCAACCCCTCGCCCGCATCGAAACTGGACCGCAGCAGGTTGATCACCGACTGGGTCAACGACAAGCTTCCGCTGCTCAGCACCACGAACGCTCGCCGACCCGGCTGCCAGAAGGTATGCATCTTGCGCGCGATATTCAAATCGTCGAAACCCGCGTTGGTCCGCGAATCCGATGCCATTACCAGTCCTTCATGTGTCATGATGCCTAAGCAGTAGGTCATGTGCCGCCCCAAATCATTTCAATGTGCGTGTAAGCCATTGTGGCAGTTCCAGAGCTGTTTCGCAGATACTTTCGCCAACTCTAGTGATCGTGCGGTGTATTTTTTTCCGAAGCGGTGAGTGGAGCTCCCCTCCCGCGAGGCTTTTCCATTCGATCGCCGCGCTGACCCTGTAGCAAGGACTCGACAACTTTGTCGCAGAATGCAACATCCAAAGGTGGACTATGCTGATACGTCTGGGTTATGACATGCGGTTCGATCTGCCTGCCCCTGCTTCTTTTGTAGCACAGCTTCGCGTTCACCCTTCGCGCGTAGCGGATTTGCGTGAGCCCGACCTCCTGCACACCGAGCCTGCCCTGCCGCTGGAGGAATACACCGACTCCTTCGGTAATCTGTGCACGCGTTTCTACGCTCCCGCAGGCGAGTTGCGGCTCTTCAATTCGACCCTGATCGAAGACTCCGGCGATCCTGACCCCGTTGTGCCCACCGCGCGCGAGATTCCCCCGCAGGAACTGCCCGCCGACGTGCTGCGCTTTCTGCTGAACAGCCGCTACTGCGAAGTGGACCGTCTCTCCCAGATTGCGGTGGAACTCTTCGGCGGCATTACTCCGGGATGGGGACGCGTCGAAGCCATCTGCGGCTGGATTCACGACAAGGTCACCTTTGGGTATCACTTCGCCCGCAGCACCAAGACCGCGCTCGATGTCTATACCGAACGAACCGGCGTCTGTCGCGACTTTCAGCATCTTGCGGTCACATTCTGCCGGGCACTCAACATTCCCGCCCGTTATGTGGCCGGCTATCTAGGCGACATCCAGGTGCCGCCGCCCTACACGCCCATGGATTTCAGCGCGTGGTTTGAAGCCTATCTCGACGGCCGCTGGTGGACCTTCGATGCGCGGCACAATCATCCGCGCATCGGCCGCGTGCTCATGGCCACCGGGCGCGACGCCGCCGATGTCGCCTTCCTGACTTCGTTCGGCAGTTCGACGCTGAAGCATTTCGAAGTGGTATCGGATGAGATTCCGGCTCGCGAAGGCAACGCTCCCATCAAGGCCTAAGTCCTCACGAGCCTCGTAGAAATTTCGAGTCGGAGGGAAGCTGCAAAGTTTCGCACCGGATTCGAGGGTGCTGAATCGAAGACTGTGGAGGCGCGCTGATCGACTATGACCGACTCGGCTCCATCAGCCATGCAACCCGCTGAACTTCCCACACTCTTCATCCCGCACGGGGGCGGCCCTTGCTTCTTCATGGACTGGAATCCGCCGGACACCTGGACGACGATGGCTGCCTGGCTGTCTGGCCTCGCAGCGACGCTGCCTTCCACGCCGTCGGCCATCCTGGTGATCTCCGGCCATTGGGAGACTGCGGAGCCCACCGTCAGCGCCAATCCGCATCCGCCGCTAATTTACGACTACACGGGATTTCCGCCGCATACTTATCAGCTCACCTACCCCGCTCCCGGTGATCCCGGTCTCGCCGCAAAAGTGGGAGAGTTGCTATCCTCGGCTGGAATCCCGTCGAAGAGCGACGGCCAGCGCGGCTTCGATCACGGGGTCTTTATTCCGTTTAAACTCATCTATCCCGACGCCACCGTGCCCATCGTGCAGCTTTCGTTGCAAGCGGGTCTCGATCCGGAGACACACCTCGCGATCGGCTACGCGCTGCAACCACTCCGCAGCCAGGGCGTGCTGATCGTGGGCAGCGGCATGAGTTATCACAACCTGCGCGGATTCGGAGCCAGCTACGGCGATGCGTCCAACGAATTCGACACTTGGTTAACGCATGCTGTCACTGCTCCCGATGCGGTCGAGCGAAACACCCGATTGAAGCACTGGACGCAAGCTCCCCATGCGCGTCTGGCGCACCCACGCGAAGAACACCTGCTGCCGCTGATGGTAGCCGCGGGCGCGGCCGGAAAGGATGTCGGTCATCGCACGTTCAGCGATCGCGTGATGGGCGTGGTGATTTCGGCCTATCAATTTGGGTAAGCAGCGGGCCTCAGCCGAGACCCGCCATAATCGCAACGCTTAGGACTGCGGAGCCATAATGACGCCGCATGCGATCCGCGATCCCGCGTTCCCTGTCGGATCGGTCATCATGTCGTCCGCCTTCTCATGAATCATGAGCGAAGTTCCACCATTGCTGAAGACCGAGTTCGGCGCGCTCGGATCGAGAGAAATATCTGTATCCGTGAAGGATACGTTATCCGTGCCGTTGGCCTTCACTGTTAGGTTCACCGGCAAGTCGCCGTTGTGATGACCGTCGGGGCTCTTGATCCCGTGCTTCTTTCCAGCGGGGTTGAAGTGTCCACCGGCAGACTTGAAGTCCGGTGCGTCGCACTTCGCATTCTGATGAATATGCACTGCGTGTTCGCCCGGGGGCAGACCCTTCAAGGCCAGCTTGATCTTCACGCCGCCCTTCATCTGCGAGAGGGTCGCCGTACCTGCATCGGCTCCTTGCGCAGTCTTGATCTCCACCTTCACCGGGGCTGGGGCTTTCGCAAGCGCTGCTGTGGAAAGCAGACAGAAGGCCGACAAGGGAAAGGCCATTCGGAGTTTCGGCGATATCTTCATCGTTTCCTCACAGGACCGGGCTTTGACCACCCCAGTCACGCAAGAAGCATACCCGATCCTGCCTGCTCTATCATTAGCGTACAAACAGGTGAGCGCTCCTTGGGGTCTGCCTGAAAGTTTCCGGAGAATATGTGTGGCACAGTTAACACCAGTCGAGAACGACCGCATGTTGCGCGCTGCCGAAGTGCTGCTCCAGGCGCGACGCACGCTCCAACCGATTGCCGATCTTCCTGCCGATCTGCAGCCCGCCACGATGGAACAAGCTTACGCAGTGCAGGACCAGATTGCCCTCGCCTTCGGTGACATCGGTGGATGGAAGGTTGGAGCGCCCTCCCCGGAAGCGAACCCGGTCTTTGCGCCCATGCCTCTCATGGGAATCACGCAGAGCGGTGCACGGATGAAGGGCGGTCGCATGCGTGGAATCGAGGCCGAGATTGCGTTTCGAATTGGCAGCGATCTGCCGCCGCGCAAAGAGCCCTATTCTCGCGAAGAGATCGTCTCCGCCATTGCAAGTTGCCATCCCGCCATCGAAATCCTTGAGTCCGCATTTAGAGATTCGGACCTGGTGGACCGGTTCACATTGCTGGCCGATTTGCAGATTCATGGCGGATTCGCGTACGGCGCACCGGTTCCCAATTGGCAGGCTATCGATTTCTCTCGCGAGACGGCAAAAGTCACGGTCGACGGCGCGATCCGTGTTGAAGCCACCGGCTCCAATACTGCCGGCACCGACCTCTTACGACTGGTCATATGGCTGGCAAATGAAGGTGCGTGGCGGACCGGCGGGTTGCGAGCCGGCGACTGGGTGACCACGGGCAGCTGGACCGGAAAGACGTTGGCCGAAGCTGGTTCCACTGTCCTGGCCCAGTTCGGTACGGCCGGTGATGTGAGCCTCTACTTCGAATGAGATGATTGCGTAACAGCGCCGATTGCAAACGGCCATTCCTTCCGAAAGTAAGCCCGGGTGAAGTAGATGGCTGACCCGGAGAGGGCGATCCCCACCGCGAAGATCAACTCGCGCGAAGCATCCTTGCGCGAAAACAGCACGAACAGAAATCCAAGCAGCGCAAACAGCGGCGGCAGCGGATACAGCCAGATGCGGAATGGCCGCGGCAGTTCGGGCTTCTGTACACGCAGGATGATCACGCCCACCTGCTGCAAGACAAACTGCAGCACGATGCGAATGGCCACAAGCGCGGAGATTACCTGCGCCAGGTTGAAGAAGCAAAACACCACCGTAACCGCGCCCAACGCAAGTAGCGAGATATGGGGGAAACGGTGACGCGGATGTAGCCGGCCAAATGCGCGGAAGTAGTTGCCATCGAGCGCCGCGGCATACGGCACGCGCGAGTAGCCCAGCAGCAGCGCAAATACAGAAGCGAAGGCTGTCCACATCACCAGCGCCGCAACCACCTGGCCGGCGGTGTTGCCGAAGGTTCGCTGCATCACGACAGCGACGACGGCATAATGTCCCTTGGCCTGAACGGCGGCTACGAGTTCCTGCCACGGGAGAACGCCAAGCACGCTGATGTTCATGAGCAGGTACAAGCCCGCCACGATGAGGATCGAGAGCAGCACCGCGCGCGGAATGTTTCGTCCAGGATCGCGAATCTCCGCGCCCAGGAACGTGACGTTGTAGTAGCCCCAATAGTCGTACGTTGTGATGAGCGTGGCCGCGCCTAGCCCCTGGAAAAAGACCGTGTTCCACTCAAAGGCGTGCGGCGGAAACGTGAACGCCAACGCGGGATGAAAGTGAGTCAGCCCGGCAAACACAACCGCCCCGATCGTGAACAGGACTCCAGCCCAGAGCACCCACGCAAGCCGTGCAACGGTGCGCACGTTGCGATAGAGCAACCCCACCATAACCACACAGGTACCAGCCGCCAGCAGGCTGGTGTAGTGAATCGCGCCCAGCAGAGGTGTGCTTCCTGGTGGTGCGAGCGTGCCTGAGAGCGAGGGCCACAGGTAAGCGGCATACTGCGCCAGCCCGATGCAGCCCGAGGCAATCGACAGAGGTGCGCTGAATCCAAGTTGCCAGACGTAGAGGAACGAGGCCCAGCGGCCCGCGCCTTCCGGTCCGTAGATCTCGCGCAGAAAGGCGTAAGACCCGCCTGCCTGCGGAAGCGCCGCGCCCAACTCGGCCCACACCATGCCATCGCACACCGCGATCAATGCGCCGAGCACCCAGCCCAGCATGGCTTGCGGACCGCCCATCGCCATGACCACCAGCGGCAGAGTGATGAAGGGCCCCACGCCGATCATGTTGATCATGTTCAGCGAGAGCGCGCTGCCCAGGCCCACCTGGCGAGTCAACCCAGGTGTCGCATCGGATGCTGAACTGTGCTTGGAACCGGGGTTGAGTGGCAACATGAAGGGCAGTTTGGTCTCCGAGCACAATCGGCAAGCGCTACGACGCAGCCGCTCTCCGGTTCGCTCCCGGCTGCGTGGATTGTACACTGGCTTTAAGCGTCATTTTAGAACTCCGCACTCGAGCGCCGACTCCGCCGCCGCTCTTGTGCCATGGACAGGAATGATCATTTCTCAGTCGACCGGCACCACCCGATCCCTTGCTTCCCTACTTCGGCGCTGCACAGCTTTCACTGCGATGGCCGCGTGCTGTCTCGCTGGCGCGCAAACTCTGCCCTATGCCACCACTCTGGGCCCGGCAGTCGATGCGCAACCGCTCGCCGAAGATCGAGGCGCCGCCGGCCTGTGGCAAACGCTGAACAAGCTGCGAACGTGGGCCAGCCTGATGACCATCGTCGCGCATCCAGATGACGAAGACGGCGGCATGCTCACCTATGAGTCGCGCGGCTCCGGAGTGCGCACCGCGCTGATGACGCTGACCCGCGGAGAGGGCGGACAGAACGCCATGTCCGGCGAGTCGTTCGACGCACTCGGCTTGTTACGCACCAACGAAGTCCTTCGCGCCGACTCGTACTATGGCGCGGAGCAGTACTGGTCACGCGTGGCCGATTACGGCTTCTCCAAAACCATTGAGGAAGCCTTCGCACGCTGGGGTCACGACCGCGTGCTTTACGACGTGGTCCGCGCTGTGCGCATGAACCGGCCCCTGGTGCTCACCTCCACCTTCGTCGGCGGCATCACGGATGGCCACGGCCATCACCAGGTTTCAGGCGAGATGGCGCAGGAAGCGTTCACCGCTGCCGGCGATCCGAACGTCTTTCCCGACCAGATCAAGGCTGGCCTACGCCCCTGGTCTCCGCTCAAAGCGTATGCACGCGTCCCCACTTTCTCAATCTCCAGTCAGGGCATGTTCGATTACGCGACTGGCAAGTGGGCGCCGGTCCGCTTCTACAACTACGTCGATAAGCAGTGGACGGAACGTGCACCGACTACCACGCTCCAGATTCCCGAGGGCGACTTCGATCCCGTGCTGGGTCGCTCCTACATTCAAATTTCGCGGCAGGGTTGGGGCGAGCAGAAGTCGCAGAATGGCGGCGGCAATCCTCCGCTCGCCGGACCATCGAATACGCCGTATCACCGCTACGGCTCGCGGGTTGCAGCCAAGGACGAGGAAGCTTCCTTCTTCGACGGCATCGATGTCTCGCTGGTTGGAATTGCACAGCTTGCGCATGGCGACAACGCCTTCCTGGTCACCGGTCTGAAAGAGATCTCGCAGCACGTGAACAAGGCCATGACGGGATTTTCTCCCGGCAATCCGGAGAGGATTGCGCCGGAGTTGCGAGACGGCTATCGCGCCACACAGAAGCTGATCGAGCAGGTCGATGCCAGTTCTCTCAATGCGGACGACAAGGCAAATGTCGATCACGAGTTACAAATCAAGCTAGTGCAGTTCAACACGGCGCTCGCGCAGGCACTGGGCCTGGAAGTGAGAGCCATGCTAACGCCCAAGCCTGCTGCCGGCACAAACGGCGGCTTACCGCTCAGCGCCGAAGATACGGCAACGGCTGTCATTCCGGGCTCAGATGTGAATGTGCGGCTGCACGTATTCAGCGCCAGTGGTTGGGCGTCGGCCTCGCAGGTGCAGCTGGCAAAGACCTGGCTTAAGGCGAATGACGAGACGAATTGGCAGATTTCGCGGCTCGCTTCGCCGGGCATCGATGATCCTGCGACCAACGCCGGCGATGTCTTGTTTGGAGTTGCAGTGCCACACAGCGCCTCGCTGACCAAGCCTTACTTCTCGCGCCCCAACACCGAGCAGGCCTACTACGACGTCAACGATCCGCGTTGGCTCAACCAGTCGTTCGCTGCGTATCCTCTGGAGGGCTGGGCCGAGTTCCATTACGGCGGCGTTCCAATCCGCATCGGCCAGGTGGTGCAGACCGTGCATCGCGTGCGTGGACCCGGAGCGGTCTTTGAGCCGCTGGTCGTTGCGCCGGGGCTCTCCGTGACCTTGGATTCCTCCGCGGGCGTGGTGCCGCTCGGCAGCAAGGATTTCCCGCTCGAGGTGAAGGTCCACTGCAATATCGAAGGCAACAATCAAGGCACACTGAAGCTCGATCTGCCACAAGGCTGGACGGCCGAGCCGCAACAGGCGGAGTTCCACCTGAGAGGCGGCGAAGACACTACCATTCAATTTCGAATTGACGCTAGATCGGTTGCCGCCCAGAGTTACACCTTGCAAGCGGTCGCCAAGACCGGCAATTACGAATACCGCGAGGGCTACCAGATCGTAGGCTACCCGGGTGTTCGGCCCTACTACCTCTACCATCCTGCGACCTATCGAGTGCGCGGCATCGACGTAAAGGTTGCGCCCGGTCTGAACGTCGGTTACGTGATGGGCACCGGCGACGAAGTGCCGCAGGCTCTTGAAGAGCTCGGCGTGCTCCCCCACCTGCTGAGCGCCGACGAAGTTCTCTCCGGAGACCTGAGCAGATACGACGCGATCCTGCTTGGCATTCGCGCCTACGCAGCCCGCCCGGAGCTTGCGCAGGCGAACGGAAGGCTGCTCGACTATGTTCGTAATGGCGGCTGCGTCATCGTTCAATACAACTCCGGCGAGTACGACCACGACTACGGCCCGTATCCTTACGTACTCGGCCACAATCCGGAGAAGGTGGTCGACGAAGCGGCGCCAGTCACGTTGCTCGACCCCAACCATGCTCTCTTCACCTACCCCAACCACCTTACCCAGGCGGATTTCGACGGATGGGTCGAAGAGCGCGGGCACTCATTCATGGAGAAGTGGGACAGCCACTATGCTGCACTCACCGAGACACATGATCCCGGACAGGATCCGCAGCGCGGCGGCCTGCTCTATGCGCGTCATGGCAAAGGCGTGTACATCTATGCCGGACTCGCACTCTACCGGCAGTTGCCGGAGGCCGTGCCGGGAGCCTATCGGATCCTTGCAAATCTGATCAGCGCGGGCAAAGCGGAATCCCAGGCCAAAGCGGAATCTCGTCAATGAACGACCGACGTTCCGGACTAGCACGCATCGCGCCGTTCAGGCCGCAGCTACTCCGCCTGCCGGCGTGGAAATTGTAACCGCGCGCGCCGACAAACCAGAGAAAACAAAGTACTTTCTCTGGTTATTCATCATGCATTCTCCATATTTTCACACATCCCTGCCAACCTGACTGTAGTAACGAAGGCCTGTGTCCAGGGACCAGTGTGCACAGTGAAATCGGGAATGCATTCGCCAGGTGAAAAGCAAACCGGGACAGGCTGGAAATCATTCGCATCGTCATCATCTGTACTTCGCTATTCCATCCAAGAGAGGCCAAATGAAAACGAATCTGAAGGCGCTGGCGGGATTGGTGCTGATTTCGGCGCTCGCCGCCGGACAAGCTCAAACCGTAGCGAGCGGAACAACCAGTTCCTCCTCCAAGAAAACCACCGCGCGTAAGCATGCGCGGGCAAAGAAACCGGCCGGTCCGTCGGTCGAAACACAAATTGAAGGACTGCGTCAGGAATTCAATTCCCAGATCCAATCGTTGAAGCAGCAGCTCTCTGATCGCGATGCGCAACTCCAATCCGCGCAGCAGGCAGCAGCAGCGGCGCAGGCGGCAGCGCAACAGGCGCAGCAGGCGGCCCAGACGAACCAGCAGGCGCTTACTGAAAACACCACCGCGGTCACCAGCCTGCAAAGCGCCGTCGGCGATATGAAGACCAACACCGCCACCATTGTTTCGAGCATGCAGGACGACCAGAAGGCGACCCGGGCAGCTATTGAGAATCCCACCGCGCTTCACTATAAGGGCATTACGCTCTCCCCCGCTGGCAGCTTCATTGAAGCAGCCACCGTGTATCGCAGTGCAGCCACTGGCGGCGGCATCAACACACCCTTCACCGGCATTCCCCTCGAACACTCGGACGCTGGTCACCTCAGCGAGTTCTTCGGCTCCGCACGTCAGTCCCGCGTGGCGTTGAAGGCCGTGGGCAAGCTCGATAACATGACGCTGACCGGCTACTACGAAGCAGATTGGCTGGGCACCGGCATCACCTCCAACAACAACCAGAGCAACAGCTACGTGCTGCGCCAACGGCAGATCTGGGCCCAGGCCGCAATGGCCAAAGGCTGGACCATCACTACCGGACAGATGTGGTCGCTCGCCACGGAAACTACGCAGGGCCTTTCAAACGGCACCGAAATCCTCCCCAGCACCATTGATCCGCAATACACTGCGGGCTTCACCTGGGAGCGTCAGTACGGCTTCCGCGTCAGCAAGGATTTCGGCAAGAAGATGTTCATTGGTCTGTCGGCGGAAAACCCGCAGACGCTTACCGGTGGCAGCAATCCCACCAATCAGACGCTGGGCGGCCCCGGTGTGGGCGGCGGTCTCTATAACTTGAACGCCAACTACTCCTTCAACGTGGCTCCAGACTTCGTCTTCAAAGCGGCGTTTGAACCAGGTTGGGGACACTGGGAAGTGTTTGGTGTAGGCCGCTTCTTCCGCAACCGCGTCTACTCAGCTCCGATTCCCTATAACGACACCACGGTGGGCGGCGGCATCGGCGGCGGCTTCCGCGTGCCCCTCGCGCAGAAGAAGCTCACCGTTGGCCTGAAGGGTCTCTACGGCGACGGTACTGGACGCTACGGCGATGCGACCATTGCCGACATCACCTTCCGTCCCGACGGGCAGATCGCTGTGCTGCACAACTTCTCGGCTCTCGCGACAATCGAAGCGAATCCTACCAAGCGCCTGAACCTGTATCTGAACTATGGTGGCGACTATGTGGGCCGCCGCACGTTTGGCAGCTCGGGCTACGGCTCGCGCTCTGCCAACATGAGCGGCTGCAATGCGGAAGCGGCTCCTGGCGGCGCGTTCCTTCCAGGCACTACTGGCACCTGCGCAGGCAACAACAAGGATGTGCAGGAGATCACGGCCGGCTACTGGTACAACTTCTACAACGGACCCAAGGGTCGCCTGCGTCAAGGCATCCAGTACAGCCACTTTGAGCGGGATCTCTGGTCCGGCGCGGGTGGCATCACCAATCCCAGTAACGGAGCCAAGGGTATCGACGACGCCTTCTGGACCTCGTTCCGCTACTACTTGCCGTAGAGCAGTTGTGCAAGAAAAGAGGGCATCCGGAATATCGGATGCCCTCTTTTCTTGCTGCTGACTTTTCGAACGAACTTCACAGGACGACACGCTTATTATTCAGCGGCCGCTCGAACCGAATCCCTTTATATCCCGATCGGAAGAGGACAGCTCGTCCGTGATCACCACTTCGCCATCCGTCATCGACCGGAACGGAGATAACTGGATGATCTTGTCGCCCTTGTGAATCGCGATGCTCACATCGTCGCGTTCCAGCGAGACATCGATCACCTGGCCTTCGCTGTTCTTCTCCACACGAAGGCGGCACTCGGGCTGGTTGACATTGATGAGGCATACCAGGATTTCGCCTCGATATCCTGCATCGATGCGTCCGCCCGCGTAAGTAATTCCCTTGCTCGCCATAGAAGAACGGTCGCCCAGGACAAAGCCAAATCCGGGAGGGCCCTCCAGCGCGATGCCGGTGCGCACCTTCACCGGTCGGCCCGGAGGAAGGATCACATCTTCTATGGAGTACAAATCGTAACCGATGTCGCTACCTGCGTATGCCACGGTCGGCATGCGCGCATCCGGGTGCAATAACTTCACTTTCAGCATGCTCGATTGAGCGCGCCCACTTACTTCTTCGCAGCAGCTGCGGTTTCCCTGCGCTGCTTCGCCCAGCGACGCTTCTGCGCCTGCGCGATGCGGTTGCGAGCTTCCTCACTGAGCACGCGTTTCTTCCGGCCTGGTGTGGCTGCAGCCCTTCCTCCCGCCTTTACTCCCGCCTTCGCGGCGAGCGCTTTGTAGCCGTTGGTGCTGTTCAGTAAGTCGCGAACGCGCTCTAATCTGGACAACTCTTCATCTATTTGCGCAATGATTGCTTCTCTGTTCATTCGTCTCTCGTCTTCCTAATGATCTCGGCTGCACCTTCAGCTTCTATGCCGAAGTGCCTCGGATGTTCTTATAAGTGAGCTGATAAATGTTCTGGGTTTCCGCAGATCCAATCTAGCTCGTGCTCTAACCATTATTGTATCTTAGGCTGCTCGGTACATCAGGCGCTGCGAACAAAACCTGAGCGCTCCACTCACCTTTGATAGAGCACACATCCTGCATGTGAGACTTGGTCTGCTGTCGAACGTGGTTCTTCTGTGAACTACACTGTCAAGTCGAGGATAGATTCTGTCTCTGTCTGTATATCTTGGAACCCGCGTGAGTTGCTTACATCTCGACCTGTACTCAATGCGGTTCTTCCTTGGCTCGAGTCGCATCGATACAGGTGCCGCACTAACACTTTGAAACAATCCTGTAACCACGAGTGGTGTGCAGCGTCAGATAGTGTTCCGCGGAGGTGCGCAATGATTCGAAAAAGGTTCGGCTTGATCCTCTATGGGGTGCTGCTCGGTTCGCTGAGCCTGCCCGCATTCTCGGCCGACAACCTGCGGCTCAATCCCAAGCTCGACTTCAGCTCCGATAGCCAGGATGGCCCGCTGATCACCGGCGATAACATGCGCGATGGATTGGCTGCCGACAAGCCGAACTACATCATCTTCTTTCAGGAAGGCTGCTTCAACTCCAAGCACCAGGCCCAGCGCACCGTGGAGCTCTATGAGAGATACAAACAGCGCGTGCACTTCGTGATCGTCGACCTGGACCGGAACCCCTCGCCAGAGCAACAGGAGCTAGCGCGTAAGTATTATCGGAACTACATTCCCCATGTGACCGTACTCGATGCGCATGGAAAAGCTTTGTACAACCAGGCTGGCGAAGTGGAAGTCTCTCGCATCTCCGCCCTGTTCGACCAGGCACTGGCTAATTAGACGAGGACCTTGAAGCTGCCGACGACTATGCGAATGGATGCCTCTCAGGAAGCCGAGATCATCGTGCGCATTTGCGCCGGAGAGAAGGAGTTATTTCACACGCTCATTCTTCCTTACGAGCGGACTGTGTATCTCACGGCACTCTCTCTGCTGAAGAGCGAAGCCGAGGCCGAAGATGCGGCCCAGGATGCCATCGTAAAGGCCTTTCGCTATCTCAACACCTTCCGCTCCGACTCGCGCTTCAGCACCTGGCTCATCTCGATCACGCTCAACGAAGCAAGAAGCCGGCTACGTCAGGCAGCTCGCGTGCCTATCGAATCGCTGGATGCTGACGAACACGAAGGCGATTTCACTCCGGCGCTGCTCACCGATTGGCGTGAGATTCCCTCAGAAGCTTTGGAGCGCCGCGAGTTACAAGCGCTGCTGCGCGCTGCCGTGCAAGAGTTGCCACTTATCTACCGCGAGGTGTTTACGCTTCGCGATCTGGAAGAGCGAAATCCGGACGAAACGGCTGCGCTCTTGAACATCACAGTCAACCTGGTGAAGGTCCGGCTGCATCGAGCAAGAATGATGTTGCAGAAGCGACTCGTGCCAATACTAAAATCTGCCGCACCTCGCCGGGGCATTCTAGGGAGGAGATCATGGAGCTGAACTGCAAACATGTTTGGCGCTATATCTCCGACTACCTCGACGGCACGGTCTCGCCGGAGCTTCGTCTCGAGATAGAGCTTCACCTGGAACACTGCGAGCTGTGTTCTGCGATTCTCGACTCGACGCGCAACATTCTTATCCTGACGGCGGACGATCGCACCTTTGAATTACCGGTTGGCTTCAGCGAACGCCTTCATGCTCGGCTCGAAGCGGAAATGCAATCGCCCGAGTGACACACCGGTGGTTCGCTTGGAAGGCGGGCGTGTCCGCAAGGAAAGAGCCGGAGTCTGCTAAAGAATGTGACCGGGACCATGCACAATCCTGTGCGTCATCCACTCGGCCAGCAGCAACACCAACGTCGCGATCGAAAGTGCGAATTGTAGACGCTCGGAGCGCAGCTTTTTGGCAGTCAACGGTTGTTGCCGCCATTTCGCCGAAGGGCGATTGCGCAGCCGCCGTATATGCCACAGCACATAAAAATTGATCAACGCGCCGGCCAGCGCGAGCACCATCATTGGAATGCGGATCGCATCCTGATGGAATCCTTTGGCCGGAGCATGCAAGCCGGCAGCGGCCGCCAGCGCAGAAAGCCCAATCACCACGCGAACACCGCTGATGGCGATCACGGCGGTACACAGGCTTTGCACCAGCGCAAAGAAAAAGCTCGGCCACAGCAGAAGCCAATTTCGCTTCGGCTGTACCTCTTCGAGAGGAGCCGCCGCTTTCTCAAAATCCAATCGTGGCGCCATTCCGCTCTAGACTATCAAAGTCCTCGGTCTGCCATATAAGCAGCCGGGAAAAGGAAAAGGGACGGCGCGGACCGTCCCTCTCCACTTGCAAACTTCTTTGGGAAGCTTACAGAACCTGAACGTTCTCTGCCTGCCAGCCCTTCGGTCCCTTTACAACGTTAAACTGAACCGCCTGGCCTTCCTGCAAGCTGCGGAAGCCATTGGCCTGAATCGCGGTGTGGTGAACAAATACATCTTCACCATTGGCACGGCTCAGAAATCCAAAGCCCTTCGCATCGTTAAACCACTTCACTGTTCCCTGTTCCATAACTGGTGTTTTTCCTTCGTGTTGATATAACGCTGAATTGGAAGTCGGGGTATTCGCAGGTAGTGCGACAGCAAAGTGCAGAACGAGCGTAGAACCTGAATCCGTATTCGACGTTCCACAAGTGTAACCCGGAAGTGCCGGAAACAACAACAATATCTACCTTGTCAATGCGGAAGTCCGTCCCACTTTGATGAACGCCGGTTCAATTTCCGCGATTGGAACACTCTAGACCGGTGTCTCAGGTCACCGTACTGGATTCGATTGTGCCACTTAACCGAGAATTGTTCACGTATTCTTACCTGCTTAAAATTCATTTCTTCCTTTGGCCGGATGATGGTGTCGTGATTACCCACCTCCGACAAAATGCACAGCGATGGCTCTCGGCAGCCGCTTTTGACGTGCTTCGCAGACCCTCTGGCCGGCAGACCCAGGCCCCTCCGCTTCCGGCACCGCTTGTCAGAGAAGTCCTCCGGCCGCAGATCTCGATTGAACTCGGCCGCTACCAAGTGAGACTCGCCGAGTCACTCGCGGAACGCGATGCAGCCTGCCGCCTGCGGTTCAAGGTATTCAACCTGGAGCTCGGCGAAGGTCTGCAGTCTTCGTACGGCACCGGTCTCGATCGGGATGAGTTCGATCTGTTCTGCGATCACCTGATCGTCGAGGACAGGTCCGCGCGCGAGATCGTGGGCACCTACCGCATGCAGTCGGGCGAAAACGCCGCGCGCCAGCTTGGCTACTACAGTGCGCAGGAGTTTGATTTTGTGCCCTACGAGCGAATCCGTGACCAGGTACTTGAACTCGGTCGCGCGTCGATCGATCGCAATCATCGTTCGAGTGAAGTGCTGACATTACTCTGGCGCGGCATTGCGCAATACAGCCTCGCTTGCGGATTGCGCTACCTGATCGGCTGCTCTTCGATGAATTTGAAAGAGGCGGGAGCATTCCACTCTGCGTCGTCGACCGAGTCGCAGGATCCGCAGACGGGATGGGCCTTGTATCAGGAGTTGATTCCTTTTCTGGTCGCCTCGCCTTTCCGCACCCACCCCACGCCCCAGTACGCGTTGCCGCCCAAGACAAACCTCCCGCTCACGATTCCTAAGGTCCCCAAGCTGCTAAAGACCTATATCGCCGTCGGTGCAAGAATCTGCGGAGCCCCGGCATGGGATCGCGAGTTCGGCACAATTGATTTCCTCACCTTGCTGGACCTGGAGCAACTGACAACCGCTGCGAAGAACCGCTTCCTCTCCGATCCGCGATGAATCCCAGCTTGTTTCGCGGGTCGTGGCGGTGTGCGGTCCTGATCGTCACGTTGCTGGAAGCCTTACTCCGCTACTGGCTTCTGCAGTTGCGCACCGAACCAACGCAGCAGGCTCGTGCCGAGTGGCTGCAGCGTTCCTGCCGGCGCGTCCTGCGCAGGCTGTCGTTTGACATGTCGGTCTTGGGGCCCTTGCCTCGCCACGGCCTGATCGTCTCCAACCATCTTGGCTATCTCGACATTCTCTTCTACGGAGCGGCCCTGCCTTGCGTCTTTGTCGCCAAGAGCGAAGTGCGTTCCTGGCCCGTGTTCGGAGCTCTCGCAGCGGCAGCCGGAACGGTTTTTCTGGAGCGCGGCAACCCGGCGAGCGCGGCTGCTGCTGCGCGAGCCATGGACTCCATCCTGGCCAGCGAACTCCCCGTGGTGCTCTTTCCCGAGGGCACCAGCTCGGACGGTTCCACTGTGCTTCGCTTTCACCCAGCATTGTTCGAACCGGCTATCCGGAATGAAACTGCCGTGAGAGCCGCCGCCATTCGATACTGCGCGGAACTCGAAATTGCGGAGAAAGAGCTCTGTTACTACGGCGACGTGCGGCTCGGTCCTCACCTGTTCCGGACGCTGAGCCGTGGGCGGGTTTCCGCAGAGATACGATTCGCTTCCACGCGTCCCCAGTACCCCGACCGCCGAAGAGCAGCGAACGAAAGCTGGCAGGCCGTCATGCGTATGCGCGGAAATCAGGTTGCGAGCGAGACTTCCCGCCCGGAGCTACCGCTAGCATCATCCCCAGACACAGCTGTAGACTCGTTCGCGCGCTGAGAGATGTGTGCGCCGCGTCAACCGAGCCTCTGGCTCAGTGCGCCGCTGTGTCGACCGGAGCCGCCTTGTCCTTCGGCGCCGATGGCAGGCTGCGCACGTAGGCCACCATGCTCCAGAGATCATCCGACTTCACGCGATCGCCTTCTGCCGGCATCTGGCCTTTGCCGTCGCGAATCATGGCGAACAACTCGGCATCTGTCTTGCTTTTGAGCGCGGAGGGGTCCGACAGGTCGCTCAGCGTCAGTTTCATCTGGGTAGCCACATCGCCCTTACCGGTTCCATCCGCTCCATGACACATGGCGCAATCGTAGCCATACATCTTTTTAGCGCGAACAAGCGATTCCGGGGTGGGTTTTGACTGGCTTGGAATGGGCTTGGCCGCTGCAGGAGGAGCTGCCGTCTCGGGCGCGTTGCCGGGTTCCTGAATGCGGGCAGAAGCAGCGCAGAGCACCAAAGCGGTGACTACGAAAAAGGTCTTGAACATAACTGCCTCCAGTTTGGAGCAGATCATTGGCACAAGGGAGTGTCGGCAGTATTGTACGCCCGGGGAAGGCCGCTGCAGCAACAAGCTTTTCGCCTGGTCGGGCGTCGAAGCCAGTCGCGGTTTCAAAGATGGAAAACGTTCCTGAAACGGGAATGCGGCATGCAGGAACAGCTTCCCCGCATGCCGCATTCTTCCTTGAGTCGAGTATTCTGTTTGGCCAATCGTGTCCGGTCGACTTACTGGTCGCAGGCGCACTCTTCCTGTCCGCAGTAAGAGCAGCACCGGCAAACCCCGCTGCGCAGGGAACAGGAGCCGCCGGCAATCGAAGGAATCACGAGAACTTCGTCTCCATCTTTGAAGGCATACTGATCGTTGCCTAGGAAGCGGATGTCCTCGTCATTGACATAGAAATTGATGAACCTGCGAACCTTGCCATCGTCCCCGCGCAGATGCTGCCGCAGCAAGGGGAAACTCGTCTCAATGTCGGTTACAAGCTGGTCAAGGTTCGCGGCTTTCGATTCGAAATCGCGCGTCCCGTTCGTGTGCTTTTGAAATGCGTTGGGCAAAATAACCTTAACGGACATCGGCCCCTCCTGTTAACACCGCCTCAACTACGCGGTTCTGTTCCATGTATTGTTCAAAGTCGGCGAGGCGAGGACGAATGGCGTGTTCCTGGTCGTATTTGCCCACCAGCGCATCAGTTGTCTTCAAACCGTTGCCGGTAATGCAGGCGACCGTAAGTTCGTCGCGTGAGATGCGGCCATGTGCGTAGAGACGCGCTGTGACCGCGGTGGTCACGCCGCCCGCCGTCTCGGTGAAGACGCCTTCGGTCTCTGCGAGTTCCTGAATGGCGGAGACAATCTCCACGTCGGAAACGTCCTCTGCCCATCCGCCACTCTGCCGAATCGCCTTCGCTGCGTAGGTTCCATCTGCGGGATTGCCGATGGCCAGTGAGCGTGCGATGGTGTTCGGCCGCTGCGGTTCGATCTGATCGCTGCCCGACTTCACCGCCTTCGCGATCGGGGAGCACCCGGTCGCCTGCGCGCCGAAGAAGCGGACCTGCTTCGCTTCCACCAGTCCGAGTTCGATGAGTTCGTTGAAGGCCTTGCGTATCTTCGTAATCAGAGAGCCGCCCGCCATCGGGCACACAATGTTGTCCGGCAGTCGCCAGCCAAGCTGCTCCGCGATTTCGTAGCCGACGGTCTTTGAACCTTCCGCGTAGTAGGGGCGCAGGTTCACGTTGACGAATCCCCAGTTATAGCGTTCGGCAATCTGCGAGCTCAGCCGATTTACATGATCGTAATTGCCATCGATACGAATGAGCGTCGCCCCGTAGACCTGGGTGTTGAGAATTTTGGCGGGCTCAAGATCGGCAGGTACGAGGATGAACGTCTTCAACCCCAATCGCGCAGCCTGCGCTGCTACCGCGTTGGCCAGGTTCCCGGTCGAAGAGCAGCCGACGGTATCAAATCCGAAGATCTTTGCATTGGCGAGCGCGACCGAGACCACCCGATCTTTGAAGCTGAGCGTCGGCATGCAAACCGCATCGTTCTTGAGGTAGAGATTGCCGGCGCCGATGCGCGAGCCGAGCCGCGGAGCCTGCAGGAGCGGCGTCCAGCCGGCAGGCGTGGTGGCGGCGTAACCTTCCGGAACCGGCAGCAGGGCCTGGTAGCGCCACATGCTTTGGGGTCCTTGCGCGATCGCTTCGCGCGTGAACCGTTGCTTGGCTGCCGCCATGTCAAAGGCGACTTCCAGCGGCGAAAAACATTCGTCACAGATCGACATCGGCTGATTACCAAACCGCCTGCCGCATTCCCGACATCGCAACTCGTAAGATGCCATCCTGCCCTCGTTGTATAGAGAGCGACAGATGCACGGGCACTGGTGACTACAACTCTTCCCTGCCACGACAAAGCACTTGCTGGAAATAGCGAGATGCGAGCTTACGCTGCACCCCGAATCTCATGTTCCCCGTTACCAGGAGAGAGTTGACACCGGTTGCCTGAATTGCTCAGGCCGGTTGTCGTGGCGTCACAGGGCCCGTCCCTCAGCCACTCTTCATGAAATTCAGACTCGCTCACAAGGAGCAAACTTGAATGGCTTTGTTGTATCACATGCCGGAAGGAGACTCAAGCGGCATGTCCGGCACAATGCGGCGGGCCTGACAATCTCTTGACGGAGTGGTGCCGCGGGGTCAGAGTGAATTCATGGCGGAATTCGTGCAGATCGCGAATGCAAACAAGGCATCGTGCGACACGCCAACTATCGCGCCAAAAGGCTTGTTGCAACTGCAGGCGATCACGCTGGCGTGGATGCTGGTGGAGTGCGGCGTCGCGCTCTTCAGCGCGCAGCGAGCGCACAGCGCGGCCCTGCTGGCGTTCGGGTCCGACAGCCTGGTCGAGTTGATTTCTGCAGTGGTTGTGCTGCTGCCATTCGCTCCCGGCATTCGATGGAGCAAGCAAAAGACTACGCGCGCGGCGGGGATTTTGTTGTTTGTGCTGGCGGGTGTGGTGGCGGTGACGGCGGCGGTTGCACTGGTGCGCGAAGTGAGGCCGGAGACCAGTTTGGCGGGCATGGGAATTACCATCGCTGCGCTAATTGCGATGCCCTTGCTGGCTTGGCGAAAACGCAAGTTGGCGGCCGCCACGAACAATCGTGCATTGGCCGCGGACGCAGTCCAGTCGGCCACTTGCGCGTATCTGGCGGCGATTACGCTGGCCAGTTTAGCGGTGAACTCCTTCGTGCATTTGCCGTGGGTGGATGCGGCTGCCGCGCTGCTGGCAATTCCGATTTTGATCACCGAAGGACGTCGTGCGCTGCGCGGTGAAAGCTGCGGGTGCTGCTGATTTTGGCTTCAAAAGTTGGCAGAATTTGGTCGCGAAAGCGGTCTTTAAGCGCTCTTTTTGGCACTAAAACGGGTCGTTTCTAACTGGCTATGACCGATACGCAGGTTAGAATTTTGCCCGTCTAACCGGCAAAAAGGGTCGAAGCCGGTTAGTTTTCGCACCGAGACCCGTTCACTGGAAGGCAGACGCCAAGTTCGTGGCCGGTCCCCGGGAAAAGCCGAGTGGGGAGACGGTTTGTGCGCGTTCCTTCCGTGGGCGGAGGGAGACGTCTCGATTTTTTGCGAGACGTCTCTGCTTTGCAATGCTAATTTGCGAGGGCTGCAGTGCGGGCTGCTTCGATTCCGTCGAGCGCGCGCCATAGCGCTTTCGCGCCGGTCTCCACTCCCGCGAGCACTTCGGCTGACTGGGTTAGGTCGTCTTGCACGGCGCTGTCGATCAGCGTTCGCCAGACATTCGAGTGGTGAACATCCGCGGTGATGTGCAGTTTGAAATAAGCGCAGGCATCGTCGCTTGCGCCGTAGTGATCTTTGAGTCCGGCGAGTTTGGAGGCGGCGACGCGAGGGACCTGCGACTCGTAGGCATAGAGCGCGCCAAGAGCGGCGGCGGGACTGGCTTCGCGAGCGAGGTGTTGATAGGTAGAAATCAGGTCGCTGACTTCGGGCAGAGCGTCTTCGTTCGCGGATGCGCCGGGCTTCATGCCAGTCACAAACTGTCGCCACAGGTCCGCGTGAGAGCGGCCATCAATCTCTTCATCGGCAGCGTTGGCGAGAATCGCTTTGCGGGTCGCGCCTTCCGGAAGGCGGGAGTGCAGCGCGGTGAGGTAGGCGGGAAACGCGGAGACGTGCTGGAGATATTGCTGCCCGTACGAGTGCAATTGCTCGTGCGTGAGTTCCCCCTGCGCCCAGGCCTGGTAGAAGGGGTGTTGCAGCAGATCGTACCGGGCGAGGATGGCGTCGACCTCGGGCCAAAGCTGAGTCATGGTGTGTCTCCTGTCGCTACAAAGATGGGGGCCGGTGAACCGTCTCCGCGCCGAGAGGAAGCAGTGCGGAAGGTGCAGACCATGCTAAACCATCGGCGTGCGGTTGTTCGTCTGGCAAGGGTCGCGAGACTTGCGGTCAGGGTGGCGACTGACGTCGCTTTGCTTGTTTTGTTCTACGGAGATGATAACTACGAGCTTGCGGTCTCTGATTCCACCCTTCGTAAACTGCGCGGAGGATGGGGCACCCAGACACTCACGGGTCATAACTCAGTGCAGCGGTGGCTCACTTGCCTGGGCATGTGTTCGGGAAGCCCACCTTAAGCTCAAAAAAGCGGAGGCTAGGTCACCAGCGACTATTGGGAACGCCAGGGTTCGGACACCCATCAATTCTTTCCAAACAGCCGGGTCATCCATTACATAAACGATCGGCTCAGGCTTTCTATACTCGACAATTTCAATTCTCACATCCAACTATCGCGAGACACGAGGTTGCCAACGCGACGAGGAGTACGTATCGTGCGCTACGCAAAACGGGTTTATCATCGCCGTTATCTCCTCCTCAGTCGCTTTTAGATCTATCTTCTCTTAAGAGACACGCCACTTCTGGAGCATTGGCGGGTGGCCCAGCTTTCTCGTCACACTTAGCTTGAGTCCAAACGATAAAGGGTGCACCAACCTTCGCGTGTACCGGTTATCCCACCCCTTCGCAAACTGCCGAAGAATGGGGCATCCGCACCCGGTGGTAATGCACAGGTGGGCCGCCCGCCAGAAAACAGGGTGTAACTCGTATGTGGATACGAAATTCAGGAACTGTGATCTTGAGCGTTGTCTTGTCTGTAGCAGCCACTCTCCTCGTGGAGCACCATAACCAGCGGCAAGCAGACAAGACCATGGATGTGCTACGGGCGAGGAAAATTGAACTGATGGACGCGCATGGTCAAGTTCGCGGTGAATTCAGAATGGGCGTAGGGGCGAACGGCGAAGCGGTGCCGATGGTGTTGTTGCGCGATAAGCGTGGACAAGAAGCAGTGAACTTGTACCTTACTCCCAAAGGCGAAGGCACGCTTGCATTCAACAGTCTGCTTCCGGGCAATTTTCGCGAAGGGATCGTCAGCGTGGGACACTTCGAGTTAGGCGATACCGAGCCAGCGGAGGAGTCCAGCGGCGCGTGGGGTATCTCTGTGATGGATAGCAGGCATACGTCTACCAGCATGGGAGTTCAAAATACGGGCAAACCTTTGGGCCTATCGGCTCACCGCTAGGTAAGGCTCTGCGGCGGATACCTCGAGACGCTCGCCGTTCAATGGACGCTTCGGAAAAACGCCAAGTCGGGTGGGGCCGCCTTTCTCGTTACACGCTTCTTTGGTTCTAACGAATCGAGGGTGCCCCATCCTTGGCGTGTTTGCGAAGATGGGTTCCGCGTCGGCTTGCCAGATCCCCAACCATGTTGAATCCACCTCGACCGCCGGACACTATGGCTCCCTTCTTTCGGAATGGGAAGAGTGTAACGGAAGCGCTTCGGGCCCGGTGATCCCCATCGTTCGCAGACTGCGCGAAGGTGGGGCACCCGCAGTGCGGCGTTCGACGATCGTTGTCGGAAGCGCGAAGAATGGCCTACCCGCGATAAAGCCAAGCAAGGTAGTATGTTTTCCGCTGGGCACGGCGAACCCGGAACCCGGGCATCGCATCCCACGACTCGTTTAGTTCAAAACGCGACATCTTCCCCTGCGCACTTCAACGCCGCATGCCGAAGTGAAAGTAGCTGAGCCATGAAATGCTCTTTCCTCATTCCCAGATTCAAACCAAGTTTTCCCTTCAGCATCGCGGGCTTGATGCTCACGATCGCGCCGCTATGCCTGATGCTGGCCGCGGCAAACACCTCTGCACAGGCTCAGACCTCAGACGCTGCTTCGAACGCAGCCGTCGCGCCCTCGCCCGCCGACTGGACGCAGTTCCTCCGGGATAACATGCAGCGGTGGAACCCGTATGAGACGGTGCTGGGTGTGGGCAACGTTGGAGCGCTGAAGGTGAAGTGGAAGAGTCCGGTGGGCACGTCCCAGGTATCCTCGCCCGTCGTGGTGAACGGGGTAGCCTACGCCAGTTCCACCGGCGGCGATATAGTCGCAGTGAACGCCAGTACCGGCGCCAAACTTTGGAGCACGAACATTCCAAATATCGACGGTTTGTCACCGGCTGTAGAGAATGGTGTCTTCTATATCGGCTCCAGTGACGGGCACGTATATGCACTGAATGCCAGGACCGGGGCGAAGCTGTGGAGTTATGCGACCTCCGGATTTCCTGTGACTTCTTCACCTGCGGTTGCGAACGGAGTGGTGTATGTGGGCTCCGACAACGAAGGCTCCGCTCCGGGGAATGAATTCTTCGCGCTGAACGCCAGCACCGGCGCCCTGATCTGGAGCTTTTCGGGAGTAGGCCCGCCGACTAAGTTTTCTTCTCCGGCGGTGGCGAATGGGATCGTGTATGTCGGCGCAACTGACCTGTTAGACAGAACCTATGAGTTATCCGCGATGAACGCCAGCACAGGAGGCCCACTGTGGAGCTTTCAAGGCCTTGGCTCCTTTGGGCCGCCAGCCGTGGCCAATGGCGTGGTGTATGTCGGCTCGCAAGACGATAACTTATATGCGCTGAACGCGACTACCGGCGTGAAGCTTTGGAGTTACACGACCGGAGGCGGTTTATTTGGCGCCCCAGCAGTGGCGAACGGGATCGTCTACGTCGGTTCGACGGATGGAAGCCTGTACGCACTGAACGCCAGCACGGGGGCAAAGGTGTGGAGTTATGGCGGTGTAAGCGATGGATCTTCTTCGCCAGCCGTAGCCAACGGGGTGGTCTACATCGAAGCCGGCGGCAGCCTCTATGCGTTGAACGCCAGCACCGGCGCGAAACTCTGGAGTTACTCTATCGGACTTAGCTCTTCCTCACCCGCTATTGTGAACGGGGTGCTGTACGTCGGAGGCCAGGACACGACTACGGGAGAAGGTGATCTCTACGCCTTCAGTGTGGGCGCAGATTTATACCTGCGGATTCAGCCGACCCCGACCGCGGTGCATCAGGGCGACCTGCTTACCTACGCCTTCCCGGTCTGGAACCTGGGTCCGGGCAATGCTGTTCACGAAGTGCTGAGTACGCAAGTGCCTGCCGGAACCACTTTCGATTACATCCGCATCTCCGGTTCGCCTGGCGTAGGCACATGCACGACGCCGCGCTACCAGGGAACGGGATCGATCGTCTGCCACGAGAACAGCAGCATGGCACCGAACACCACATGGACGGTACGGCTGACGGTGAGGGTGACAGCTTCTTCAGGTACGGTGATCACCGAAAACGCCGCAGGGTCAGCGGACACGACGGATCCTAACATGGCGAATAACACTGCGACGGTAAGCACCAAGGTGCAGTGAAGGGCAAGCATGTCGAGGGAGGAAGGAATGATCTCGGCTTCGGGCGAGGTCATGGTGATCCCGACCTTCGCAAACTGCGCGAGGGTTGGGGCACCCGCGTGGCAAGTTGGGCAACATCTTCAAAGCAGAGGCGATGGGGAACAACACATGGCGGGGGTGAGGCATCGAAACGAATGCCTAAGCTTATACAAGCGAAGCACGAGAACACCCCGCGAGACGGATAGAGAATTCGCCTAGCCATGAGCGAGACCGCACTGGACAATCCGCAAAGCAGCGCGTGGGGCGACCGGATACGGGCGCTCAAGAACGTACCTCCGGTGCTGCACATCGTGTGGGAGTCGGGGCCGTCGGTGGTGACGTGGGGCATCATTCTGCGATTCATCATCGCGTTTATGCCGGTGGCGCTGGGGCGGGTGTCGGCGTGGATTCTAAATGGCGTCGACGAAGTGTTGCGGCACCAGCCGCTGAGGCCCTACTTCTGGTGGGTAGTGGGGCTCGAGGTTGGGCTGGCGATCGTGACGGGCGTGGTCACGCGGCTGATCGACTACTTCGATAACCTGCTCGCCGACCGGTATACACACCATGTAAGTATCGAAGTTATGCGGCACGCGGCGGCGCTGGACGTGACCGCGTATGAAGACCCGGTCTTCTACGACCGGCTGGAGCGGGCGCGAGCGCAGGCGACGGACCGGCTGGCGATGATCCAGAGCATGGGCCGCCTGCTGCAGCAGACGGTAACGGCGCTGGTGTTTACCGGTGCGCTGCTCTACTACTCCCCGTGGCTGATGGTGCTGCTGCTGATCGGAGTGCTGCCGTCGTTTCTGGGCGAGACGCATTTCGCCTTTCTTGGGTATGCGAAGAATTTCCGCCAGACGCCAGCGAAGCGGCAGATGGATTACCTGCGACAGTTAGGCGGAAGCAAGGAGGCGGCGAAGGAGCTGAAGCTTTTTGGACTGAGCGAGCACCTGACCAGCCGCTTCGCCAAGCTGGCTGGACAGATCTACGACGAGAACGTGGCACTGTCGCGGAAGAAGCTTTACCTGGGCGGGCTGCTGGGGATTGCAGGGACGCTGGGGTATTACGGATCGTACGCGTTCGTGATCTGGCGCGGTGTGCAGGGCGTGTTCGATATCGGCACACTGGCCTTCCTGATCAGCATCATTCAGCAGGCGAGTTCCAATCTGCAGCAGGTGTTGTCGACGGCCTCGGGCATTGCGGACCAGGCCTTGTTCCTCACGGATCTGATTGCGTTCTTCGAAATGAAGCCGCGAGTGGATGCGAACCCGAATGGGCGCAAGGTGCCGCGTCCGATTCGGCGTGGATTCGAATTTCGCAACGTGTCGTTCGCGTATCCGGGGACGGAGCGGCGCATTCTGAAGAACTTCAATTTTCATTTAGCGCCGGGCGAGCGGATTGCGTTGATCGGCGAAAACGGGCAGGGCAAGACCACAGTGGTGAAGCTGATTACGCGGCTCTACGATCCGACGGAAGGCGAGATTCTGCTGGATGGCGTGGACCTGAGGGAGTATGCGCTGGAGGACGTGCATCGGGAGATGGGCGTGATCTTCCAGGATTTCATGCGCTACGAGATGACGGCGCGGGAGAACATCGCGGTAGGGCGGATCGAGCGGCCACACACGCAGGAAGAGATTGAGTTCGCGGCGGAGAAGAGCCTGGCGGCGGGCGTGATTGCGAAGATTGAGGGCGGCTACGACCAGATGCTGGGGCGGCGGTTCGAGACGGGCGTGGACCTCTCGGGCGGCGAGTGGCAGAAGATCGCACTGGCGCGGGCGTATCTGCGAGACGCGCAGTTACTGATCCTGGATGAACCAACAGCGGCACTGGATGCGAAGAGCGAGTTAGAGGTCTTTCAGCGATTTGCGGAGTTGACGGCTGGTAAGATGGCGTTGCTGATCTCGCATCGTTTTTCGACGGTGCGCATGGCAGATCGAATCGTAGTGCTCGAAGGCGGACGACTGGTGGAGGAAGGCAGCCACACGCAGTTAATGGCGCTGGGCGGGCGATATGCGGGAATGTTTGAGATGCAGGCAGCCAGCTATCGCTGAGCGAGTGATGAAGAATGACTGAATTCGCGCCACTAACCGATTCACAGGAAGCACTGCCGGTTCAGGCCGAAGAACTGCGCACGCGCGCGCATGCACTGGCGCGTTCGTGGAGCGTGATTCATCAAGCGAACAATCGCGCAGAATTTACGGGACAGATCGAGCGTTCGCGAGCGACGCTGGCGCAGGTGTACGACCAACTGGACCGGCGCGAGACGGTAACTCCGGGGCCGAACGCACCGATGGATCCGCTGGTGGAGTTGCGCGAAAATCCGCGCATGCTGCGGTCGGTAATTGCAGAGATGACGGCGGTTCGCAAGCGGCTGGCGCATGCTCCGCGGGTAGTGATGCCGAGCGGCGAAGAAGAGCCTCGTGTGGCTGCGATTGCAACCGCTTACCTGGACACGGCGCATGCGGTGTGGTCGGGCGCGGCGTTCAAGATCTTCGTCGACGAGTTACAGAGGGAAGAGCCTTTGGCTCTCGACGAGTTATGGCTGATGTCGGCGCTGCTGAAGTTTGTGGTGCTGGAGAGAACGCTGGCGCTCGCCGAGGACCTGCTGGAGGGACGGCAGGTGGACGGGCAGGCGAGTATCTCGACTTACATCAAAAGTCTGCGCGATATCGGGCACACGGACTGGGTCTCGATCGTGGAGAAGCTGGTGCTGTTCGACTGCCTGCTGCAGGAAGATCCGGCGCACGCCTATCCGAAGATGGACTTTGACAGCCGCGAGACGTATCGGAAGCGCATCGCCGAAGTGGCGCACTACTCCGACTGCACGGAGATGCAGGTGGCGACGATTGTGCTGCAGCTGGCACGCGAAGCGCACAAGATGAAGATCGTGGAGCCGCGGCAGTATTTGCGGCGGGCGCACGTGGGCTATTACCTGATGGACCGGGGATTTGCGGAGCTAGCGCGGAGAATCGGATATCGCCCGCCGTTCATGGACAGGCTGCGCTTGCTGTTACGTAAATACTCGGACGACTTCTATATCGGCGGGATTGAGATCATCACCGTCATTCTGATCGCGGCGATTATCGCTCCGCTGATTCCGAATCATTCGTTGTTTGGCGGCTTGACGGTGGCGTTTCTGCTGCTGCTGTTGCCGGTGACGCAAGGCGCGGTGGACCTGATTACGAATACGGTGACGGCCCTGCTGAAGCCGCAGGCGCTACCGAAGCTAGATTTCAGCAAGGGCATTCCCGCGGATTACGCGACGCTGGTGGCGGTGCCCACGCTGCTGATCAGTGAGAAGCAGGTGCGCGAACTGGTGGAGGCGCTGGAGGTGCGGTTCTTTGCGAATCGCGATCCGCATCTGCATTTTGCGCTGCTGACGGATCTGCCGGATTCGGTAGCGCGGCCGCGGGAGAATGACAGCGACCCGCTGGTGGATTTAGCAGTACGGCTGATCAACGATCTGAATACACGCTACTGCGACAGCACGCATGGCTGCTTCCTGCTGCTGCATCGTCATCGCATCTTCAACGCGCGGCAGGGCGTGTGGATGGGCTGGGAACGAAAGCGCGGCAAGCTGCTCGACCTGAACAAATATCTGAAGGGCGAGTTCGATGCGTTTCCGGTGAAGGCGGGAAACGTCGGCGTGCTGGCGCATGTGCAGTACATCATCACACTCGATTCTGACAGCCAGTTGCCGCGCGGCACGGCACACCAGATGGTGGGCGCGATGGCGCATCCGCTGAATCGGGCCTCGATCGATCCGAAGTTGCGGATCGTGACGGAAGGCTATGGCATTCTGCAACCGCGAGTCGGCGTCAGCGTGAGTTCGGCGTCGCGTTCGCGACTCGCAGCGATTTATTCCGGGCAGACGGGCTTCGACATTTACACGCGCGCGATTTCGGATGTGTATCAGGACCTGTACGGAGAAGGCATCTTCACCGGCAAGGGCATCTACGAGGTGCACGCGCTGCATGCGGTGCTGGACCGGCGGTTTCCGCGCAATTCCCTACTGAGCCATGACCTGATTGAAGGCTCGTATGCGCGGGTGGGATTGCTGACGGACGTCGAAGTGATCGACGACTATCCGTCGCACTACAGCGCGTACACGCGGCGCAAGCATCGCTGGGTTCGCGGCGACTGGCAGATTGCGCAGTGGCTGTTTTCCAAGGTGCCGGATGAGTCGGGGCGCATGGTGCGTAACCCGATCTCGACGATTTCGCGGTGGAAGATTTTCGATAACCTGCGGCGCTCGCTGGTGGAGCCGTTCACCTTCATTCTGCTGATCGCCGGATGGCTGGGATTGCCGGGCGGCGCGCTGTACTGGACACTGGCGACGCTGTTCCTGATGTTCATTCCGAGCATTGTGCAGTTCGCGTTCACGCTGGGGCGAGCACTGCTGCAGGAACAGGAAGGCGCGATCGGCGAGGCGTTCGGCGGGTTCTTCCAATCGATGGGCGTGGCGCTCTTGAGCCTGGCATTTTTGCCGCACCAGACTCTGCTCTCGCTGGACGCGATCATTCGTTCGCTGGTACGGCGGTTTGTGACTGGGCAGCGACTACTGGAGTGGGAGACGGCGGCGGAAGCCGAGTCCAACACTGCGAAGCGCACACCGGTCGACCGCTACCTGGCGCTGATGCCATTGATCGCGGCGGGAATCGGCGCGCTGCTGCTGCTGTTTGATCCGCGTTCGCTGCTGGTGGCGCTGCCGGTGATTGTGCTGTGGGGATTCTCTACCGGGATGACGGTGTGGCTGAACAAGCCACCGCGCGAGCCGCAGAACCTGTTGAGTGCCAACCAAGAGTCGTTCCTGCGCGAGATGGCGCTGCGCATCTGGCGCTTCTACGCGGAGTTTGGCGGAGAGCGCCACAACTACCTGATCCCCGATAACGTGGAAGAAGAAGGATTGTTTGAAGCGGCGCGGGTGTCGCCGACCAACGTGGGCATGCTGTTGAATGCGCGGCAGGCGGCGTGCGAGTTCGGGTTTCTGTCGACGCCGGAGCTTGCGGAACTGACGCGGCACACGTTCGACACGATCGCGCGGCTGGATAAGGTGCGCGGGCACCTCTACAACTGGTACAACACGCAGACGCTGGAGCCGCTGCTGCCCATCATGGTCTCGAGCGTGGACAGCGGAAACCTGGCGGCTTCGTACTACACGCTGCGCACCGGCGTGCTGGCGCTCCTGGAGCAGCCGCTGTTGTCGCCCAAGCTGTTTGCGGGCGTGCAGGACCACTGGCGGATGCTGTCGCGGCTGAAGCTGCCGCAGGCTGAAGGAATGCGCCTGCCAAAGGAAACAGCGACGGTTACGGAATGGATTGCCTGGTCATTTGCCGCGGAGTCGCAGAGCGGGTTCGCGGGCAAGAGCGGCGGCGAAGCGGACTGGTGGATACGCGAGGCGAGGAACCGGATCCTGGCGATCAATCGGATCGTGCGGGAGTATCTGCCGTGGCTGCTGCCCGAGTTCGCGGCACTCAGGGCGGTGGCGCAGATCGGCATTCACGGGGACAAGCCGTTGCTGCTGAAGGATGCGGTGGGGTTTGCGGAGCAACTGGACGGGCGACTGGCACGGACGTGGGCCACGCACGGCAACGATGAGCCGCAGATGCTATTGGCAGAGCAGCTGCGTTCGCTGCTGCCGGGAGCGCGCGCGCAGCTGGAAAAGCTGGTGAGTTCGATCAAGCGGCTGGGCGAAGAGGCAGAGCGCTTCGCGGACGAGATGGAGTTCGGGTTCCTGCTGGAGAAGGGGCGTCAGCTGCTGTCGATCGGGTACGAGGTTGGTCCGCACAAATTGCTCAGTGCCTGTTACGATATGCTCGCCTCCGAGGCAAGGATCGCGACGTTCATCGCCGTAGCGAAGGGCGAGATTCCGCAGCAGACCTGGTTCAAGCTGGGGCGGACGCATACACAGGCATTCGGGCGTTCGGTGCTGCTGTCGTGGACCGGAACGATGTTTGAATACCTGATGCCGTCACTTTGGATGCGGAGCTATCCGGACACGCTGGTATCGCGCACGCTGGGCTGCGCGGTCGAGATACAGCGCGAGTTTGCGCGACGGCTGAATATTCCGTGGGGCATCTCCGAATCAGGGTACGGACAGAAAGACGATGGCGGTCATTACCACTACCATGCGTTCGGCATTCCGGAGATCGCGTTGAAGTGGGACGCGAATGCAGGCCCGGTGGTCGCGCCGTACGCGAGTTTCCTGGCGCTGGGAACGGATCCGCTGGAGGCGTTGCGCAACCTGCGCAAGATGGCCGAGGCGGGCTGGGTTGGGGCGTACGGATTTTACGAAGCGGTGGATTACCAGCATCGCGCCAGCGGTCCGGTGATCGTGCGCGAATGGATGGCGCATCACCAGGGCATGTCGCTACTCGCGATTTTGAATCTGCTTAGCGACAACATCGTGCAGGAATGGTTCCACGCGAATCCGCATCTGCAGGCGACGGAGCTGCTGCTGCACGAGAAGCCGATTCGCGATGCAGTGTTGAAGGCGGAGTACAAGCAATTTGAGGGACGCCGCCCGACGAAGCCCTTGAAGCGGGCCAGCTAGCACCTGCGCGCGATGCCACTTACGATACAGCCCTAGTTACGGGAGCAGGCCGAACTCTTTGCCGAGTTGGACGGCTTGCGTTCTGCGCTTGGCGCCGAGTTTGTCGAAGGTGCGGCTGCAGTGAGTCTTGACCGTATTCTCACTGACGAAGAGCTTGCCGGCGATCTCGCGGTTGCTCATGCCCTGCGCGACGAGTTCGAGGATCTCGAGTTCGCGGCGGGTGATGCCAAGGTCATCGCGTTTGCTCTGGTTGGGGACGAAGGGAGCGGAGGCGAGCGCCGGTTGAGCGGCAAGCAGCGAGTCCGGAGTGCGAAGGGCCGCATCCGGAGCGCGATAGGCAAGGTCCGGAGCGGGCACGATCGACGCCGGAGCAGGTACGGAGACTTCTGAACTCGGCGGCTGAGGGGCGGTGAGTCTGCGGCCGAGCCAGATGCCGAGGGCGGAAAAGATGGCGGCGACCATCGCGGCGTACAGTTCCACCGAATGGTCGATGACCAGGAATTTGTACTGGCTCCATTGGAGCAGGGTGAGGAGAATGCCGCCGATGAGCCCGGTGATGAGTACGTGGCGCTTCATGAATGCCCGTATGGTGGATCGCCGAATGCGCGTGGATGAATCGAGGGATGCGCGTCGACTAAGCTGCTGTCGATGATCTTAGCGCAGGGCGGTCGGGGACTTGATCAAATTTCGATGCGCGCGATTCTAGAGCGGGTCGTAAATGCGTCGAAGGGCGAGCCTCATGCGGCGGGGATTATTGGAGGGTCTTGCTCATCCAGCGGTCCATCTGGGTTTGGGCGCAGCGGGCGCCGCAGAGGTGTTTGACATCGGCGCTGTGAGAGAGGAACTCATGCCACGGGGTGAGCCGGAGGACAGGCTGCCGGGGAGAATCGGGAGTGGGAGAGAGGGTGTCGGTCCAGGCCAGCCACCAATCCTGTTCATCTTCGTTCTTGGTCTTGTTGCAAACATCACAGTGATAGGACTCGGTCCAGGCCATTCCATTTTCCTCTGGTGCTCAGGCTCTAAAAAGTTCTCACGCCGCGGGGCCGTGCTGCGGCGAAAGAAAAGCCCGGCAATGCTTCGCGCCGAGCCATCGATGCTTACCAAATCCATTATGCCAAAAGTTTAAGGTCAGGCCACTTCGCTGGGGACTGGATCGGGCACAAAGTCTACCAGCGGGTACCCCTTGTCGCGCCAGGTTTCGAAGCCGCCATGCAGGGGGCGGACGCGATAGACGCCGAGCTTGCGCAGGGTGATGGCCATCTTGCCGCTGCTGGCGTCGCTGGGGCAGGTGCAGTAGAGGACAACGTCGCGGTCGAGTGGAATTTCGTCGGCGCGCTCCATGAGTTTGTCGGGGGTCATGCGAACGGCGCCGGGAAGCATGCGCGGATCGGGGAGGTAGTCGAGCGGATGGCGGAGGTCGACGATGTAGACGGACTGGCCGTCGTCGAGCATGCGCTTGAGTTCTTCGGGCTCGAGTCGCGAGTTGCGGACGTGTTTGAGGAAGCGCTGCTGCTTGACGATGCGGGCGATGAGGAAGCCGAGGATGGCGAGCACGAAGAGCACGCCGGCGAAGTGGCCGACCCAGGCGAGGGCTCCGGGGTTGCGCTTGAGCACATCGCCGAAGAAGCGGCCGGCGAGGGTGACGGTGAGGCTCCAGATGAGAATGCCGCCCAGGTCATAGAGCGCGAAGACGCGGTAGGGCATGCCCGTCTGGCCGGCAATGGGAGCAGCGACGGTGCCGAGTCCGGGGATGAATTTGGCCAGCAGAAGGGCGGCGGCTCCGTGACGGGAGAAGTAGTTTTCGGTACGGCGCACGCAGGTGGTGGACTCCATCGAGAGGCGGCAGACGAGGCGGACGACCGCGCCGCCGAAGCGTTTGCCCATGAAGTACCAGAGCGAATCGGCGACGATGCTGCCGAGAAGAATCGAGAGCACGACCAGGCTGAGGTTCAGCCTGTGGGTGGCGGTGAGGGTGCCAGCGGTAAGCAGCAGCGGCATGCTGGGAATGGGAGCGCCAAGCTGCTCAACCAGGACCCAGAGAAAGAGGATGACGTAGCCGTAGTGAACGAGGAATTCGAGAGCAATGGGCATGGAACCTTTCTCCCGTGGTGATGCACTGTCCACGCTGGGACGGGCGCAGGTCTTGCGGAGCGGAGCGATCGGACACTGACCGCTTCGGTGAACCTGGCGGGAGCCGGGCTCCAGTGCAGGTTCGAATTTTGAATAGGCGCAACGCACGAAGGCGGCGGGGACTGGAGGCAGGCTCCGCGGATCGTGGCGGTGCCGCGTCCAGCAGCTACTTTCGTTGTCCCTTAGATGAAGCGCCTGACGAAACGGTGCGGCTTACAGAAGAAGTTTGCCACAAAAGAAGCGGGCCAGCATCCACGAAGGAGACCGGCCCGCGGGTAGAACGAAAGTGAAGCTATTTGGCGTCGACGAGCGGCATTTCAACCAGGTGTTCACTGATGAACCAGACCTGGAGTTCGTTGGTGCGAACGATGTCGCTGATGAGCAGGTCGTTGGTGCCGTCGTCGCCGAGATCGGAGGCTTCCTTGGCGACCTTGCGTGCGTCTTCGAGGATGAGCTTGTGAGCGGCGAGCAGGCGGGAGATCTGGACGGGCACTTCTTCGCGATCGCGGGGCACGCGCTCGAGGCGGGTGAGTTCCGCGATGTCGTGGGCCATGGCGACGCTGACGCCGCCGAGCAGCTGGATGCGTTCCGCGAGCAGATCGACGAGTTCCACCTGTTCGCCAAAGTGCTTATCGAAGAGGAGGTGGAGCTGATAGAACGTGGGGCCGGCTACCTGCCAATGGGACTTCTTGTAGAGGTCACGCAGAGAGGCGGTGTCGGCGAGGATGTAGTTGAGCTTTTCGGTCATTTTGAGGCGGACATCTTCGCCCAGGCCGATGGGCAACTGCTGAATCACGGTACCGAATTTCTGGATGGTCTTCGCGGTCTGCCCGGTCTTGGGGGTAATCAGGTCGCGGCCTTTCTGAGGGGCTTCTTTCAGTGCTGACGAACTCATTCGGAATTTCCTCCGGTTGGTTAGATGCGAGGGTTTGGGTGGATGTTCAAAAAGGTTAGCTGGGGAGAATCTGGCTACAATCAGGACCATGCTGGCTGATGAGGGTAGCTATTTGCTGTGGAAGGACGACCCGGAGCGCCGATATCGCCGCATAGTGACGAAGTTGAGGAGAGCCCCTTTCATATTCAGTTCTTTGTCGAGGTACGGGATGGGTCGGAGGAGAAGGAGCACCCGGCGCAGGAGGACGAGGTGCAGATTACGTTGTGCGCCACCATGAGCGAAGCGATTCGGAAGGCGGTCGAGGAGCATGCGTTGAGTGTGCAGGCAGGCTGGCTGGACTGCTTGTGAGCTCAGGAGGTTTCGGAGGCTGCAGCAACCATTCGTTGCTTTACCGTGCGGTGGGCATGCGGCCAGATGACCGAATTCGTTTCATCCCACCCTTCGCAAACGCGCGAAGGATGGGGCACGCGGCGAATTGCGTCCCAAAGGGAGGACCCGATGGTTTCGAGTGCCTCTGTGGTTCGTGGGCGGCTGGGTTAGTCTTTGACCCTGATTTTTGGGACGACGGAGAGGCCTGGGCGTAGCAGGTGGTCCGAGTTTTGATTGGGGTTGGTGAGGTCGATGCGAACGGGGACGCGCTGCACGACTTTGACGTAGTTGCCGGTGGCGTTCTCGGGCGGAAAGAGGCTGAGGACAGAACCGGTGGCTCCGCCGATCTGGGTGACCTTGCCATCGTATTTGCGGCCGCCGTAGGCATCGACGGAGATCTCGACGGCCTGACCGGCCTTCATGTGGCGAAGCTGCGTCTCTTTGAAGTTGGCGGTGATCCAGACGTCATCGAGCGAGACGAGCGTCATGATGTTCTGGCCGATGCTGACGTTCTGCGCGATCTCGACGCTCTTACGGGTGACGATGCCGGAGACCGGGGCGACGAGGCGGGTGTAGCTGAGGTTGAGGCGATCCTGATCGAGCGCGGCGCGAGCCTGATCGACCTGCGCGGCGGCCTGATCGGCCTTGGCGCGCTGCACGGCATCCTGTTGCGGGCCGGTCTGCGCGTTCTGATATTGAGCCTGGGACTGGGCGAATCGTTCGCGGGCCACGCGTATGGCGTCCTGACCGGCGATGACGCTGGCCTGGGCTTCGGCGACGCCTGCCTTGGCGGAGGCAGCGGCAGCGACGGCGGCGTCGAACTGCTGCTTGGAGATCACGTCTTTCTCGACCAGCGGGCGGTAGCGTTCCAGGTCTGCCTGGGCCTTATCGTTGTTGGCCTGAGCCTGCTGCACGCGAGCCTGCGCGGCTTCCAGTTGGCGTTCGGCCTGGCTGATCTGGGCTTGCGCGCCCTTCACGTCAGCGGAGGCGGAGGAGAGGGTGCTGCCGACACTTACGTGGGTGATGGGAACACCGGCGCGCGCGGAGGTGTAGTTGGCTTCGGCGCTTTCGAGAGCGGCCTGATCTTTCTGCAACGCTACCTGGAGATCCTTGGGATCGATTTCGACCAGGACATCGCCCTTGTTGACGAAGGAATTCTCATCAACGTTGACCTTGGTGATCTGGCCTGCGATGCGGGCGCTGACCTGCACCAGGTGGCCGCTCACCTGCGCGTCGTCGGTGTCCTCGTAGAACGTGGAGTGCCACCAGAACAACAGGGCGCCGACGATCAGGACGGCGACCACGCCGATGATGATGAAGCGCCGCCGGGATTTCTGCCGCGGATTGTCGGACGTGTCCGGAGTATCGGGCTGATCCGGCTGATCGTGCTCTTCCGTGCTGGGCTTCTCCTGAACTTGTTCTGCCACTGTTACTTTCCTCCGACGTAATCCTTGTAATTCTTTTCAGCCACACCCAACGCGCGAGCGAGTGCAAGTTTGGCGACGTTGTGCTGGTAGAGGCTGCTCACATATTGATCGTTGGCCTGGGCGAGAGATTGCTGGGCCTGGGAGACGGCGAGGTTATCCGTCACCCCTGCTGCGTAGCGCTGCTGCGCCTCGAGTAGCGCTTCGTTGGTTAGCTGGACGTTGCTGCGCGCGACGTCAACCTGCTGCTGCGCGGCCTGGATGTCCAGAATACTGTCGTGTACGTCGGCGCTGACCTGGCCTTGCATATCGCTGAGCTGAGCGCGTTTCTGATCAAGTTGCGCCTGCGCAAGGCGGGCGTCGCCGCGAAGTTTCGCTTCTTCAAAGATGGGCGCGCTGAGCTCTCCGACGGCGTCGAAGGTGCTGTGGGAGTGGAGCACGTTGACACCGATGTCGCCGTAGTCGCCGCTGAAGCCGAGCACCGGATAACGTTCGGCGGTTGCGGCGGAACGGGAGCGCTGCGCGGCCTGCACCTGCTGCTGCAGGGCTTTGAGGTCGCTGCGATTTTCGAGGGCCTGCTTGACGGCCGCATCAATGTCGAGATGATCCATGAGCGCGTAGGGCGCCTGGTCGGCTAATTCAAATCGTTGCTCGAGGGGTAGGCCGATGGTGCGGGCGAGAGCGATCTTGTCTTTTTCGAACTGATTCTGCGTAGTGATGAGCGACTGCTGCAGCGTTTGATAGTCCACGCGGGCACGCAATTCATCGAGCAGCGGAGCGGTTCCGGCCTGATGGCTCGACACCGCCTGATTGAGAGAAACCTGGGCGGTCTCGACCTGCGCCTTGACGCTCTGAATGCGCGAATCATCAGCGATGCAGGCGAGATAAGCGTTGCCGACGGTGAGGACGACGAGGTCGCGCGCATCCTGCAGCGAAAGAGTCGCGCTCTGGAAATTATGTTTGGACGCGAGATAATTTTGCAGCGACGAAACGTTGACCAGCGACCAGGTGAGCGAGGCGCGGAGATCCTGGTAGCCGTAGGGCCCGATGATGGCGGGAAAGCCGGGGATGCGCAGGCCCTGGGCCTGAAGGTCAGTCTGCTGCACGGCGTCGCGGATGGTGCCGTTGACCGTGGGCAGGAGCGATTGCAACTGCTGCAGGCGCTGGCCGGCGGCGGATCGCTGACTCTGGCCGGAGAGGATGAGTCCGAGATTGTGTTTGAGGCCGCGCTGAATGGCGTCATCGAGCGTGAGCGGCAGTACGCCGGACGTGGGCTTGTCGACGACCACACTGCCCTGGAATGAGCCGGCGTTGTTCGAAGTGCCCTGCACCTGGGCGGGACCGGACTGATTTCCCGTCTGGCCCATACCCGACTGACTCGTGCCTGCGGTCTGGCCGGTGCCCGTCGTCTGACTGCCGCCGATCGTCTGGCCCGGCGCACCAGCCTGGGCGACTGCCTGCGAACCCAGCAAACAGGGTGCGATAGCGGCGAAGGCAGACACACCCCAGCCTAGGGCACGTCTTCCATCAGCTAAAAATCTTTTATTCACAACAGGTCTCTTGCCTCTACGGTACGCCTCATTTGGATGCACGAGCGACTACAAAGATTGCAAAAAGAAGGGTTAGGCGGGTCGAGTGGAAGATCTCGACCTGCCTAAGTGCTTCGTTTATGGGAGAGAGAGTGCTACGCAGTTGCGCGAGCGACGTCGGATCGGACCAACGAATTGGCGAGCGAGCAAAGGGCCTGGCGAAAGATCTGGCTGGCGCCGTCGGAGGTCCAGGTGCGATCTCCGAGGGAACGCAGGTTTTCTGCAGTGGCGGCGCTATCGAGGCCAGCAACGGCGCGCATGACGAAGACCGCGCGCAAGGCAGCGGGCAGTTGGCCGAGCCAGGCGCGAAGTTCGGCACGCCCAGCGCCGCGAGTCAACTCCGCGATCTCGAGAGACGACAGGCCGGCAACGGCTGCATCGTCGTCTTCAATGCAGAGCGTCTGGACGGCATTGGTTTCGTGGTCGATGGTGAAGCCGTTGGGATCGGTCTGCTGCATGCGCGCGAGTGCCGAGCGGATGAGGCGTTCGCGTGCTTCATTGTGAGCCGCGGTCGCGTCCGCGCATGGATCGGCTTGAACGCCGGCGACGGTTTCCTCAACGAGGTTGACGGCCTCGTCTTCTTTGCCGAGCAGCATGGCCCCAATCTGAAAGAGTTCTAGCGCCGTATTCTGAGCCAGGGCAACGCCCTCGCCCGACTGACTACAGTCCGGTCTCCCCACAGTGGACCTCCTCGAGTCGCCCGCGGGTGCGCGCAACTCTCCCCTCTTATCCTCAGGCAGGTGTATGCTGGCGTCAAATCTTCGCCTCGACGCTGCGAAGGAAAATGCCCGCTTTTGGTGTGGAATTCACATCCCGCCTGGTTCGCCGGGGATGGGCATTTATGTAGACTGGCGAGCAGAGATTGCCGCAGCAGACCTTATGGCCAAAGCACAACCCCGCCGCCCCAACCGCTATTTCAGCCGCGATGAGTCGTGGATGAGCTTCAATCGCCGCGTACTCCAGGAGGCGCAGGACTCGAGCAATCCACTGCTGGAGAGGGTGAAATTTCTGGCGATCACGGCCAGCAATCTGGACGAGTTTGTGGAGATCCGGCTGGCGGGCGTACTGCAGCGGATTGAAGACGGCTACAAGGAGCGGGGGCCGGACGGGCTGACGCCGCAGGAGACGCTGGACAAGCTGGTGGACGACATGCACGACTTTGTCCGCGGCCAGTACGCGTGCTGGAACGACCAGTTGCTGCCGGAGCTTTACGAAAAGGGGGTGCGCGTTCTCGCCTGGGAGGAGCTGGACGAAGAGGCGCAGCAGCAGGCTACCAGTTTTTATCAGCGAGAAGTGGATCCGCTGCTGACGCCGATTACGCTCGATCCGGCGCATCCGTTTCCGCGCGTGATCAACAAGGCGCTCTGCCTGGCGCTGCTGTTGCGGCGGAAGCGCAAAGGTTCGCTGGGACCGGTGCTGGGCGTGGTGACGATTCCGCGTGCGCTGCCAAGGCTGGTGCCATTGCCGTCGGGCAGCGGGACGCAGGATTTCATCTTTCTGCACGATCTGATCGAGCGGCACGCGGGCGGCATGTATCGCGGGTACGAAATTCTTTCGAAGGCCGCGTTCCGGGTGACGCGCAACAGCAATCTCTATTTCCAGGAAGAAGAGGCGCGCAACCTGCTGGAGACGGTTCGTTCGGAGTTGCATAACCGCCGCAAGGGCGATGCGGTGCGGCTGGAGATCGAGCAGTCGGCGGATCCGGAGATTGTCGATCGGCTGCGGGTGAATTTCGAATTGGAAGAGTCGCAAATCTTCAGGACCGATGGGCCGGTGAATCTGTCGCGGCTGATGAATCTCTACAGCGACACGCCGCGACCGGATCTGAAGTTTGGGCCGTTTGTGCCGCGCGAGCTGCGGCTGAATCGCAAGTCTGTGGACCTGTTCGACGATCTGCGGCACCGGGATATTCTGCTGCATCATCCATTCGATTCGTACGACGGCGTGGTGAGCTTTGTGCAGTCGGCGGCGCAGGACCCGAACGTGGTTTCGATCAAGCAGACGCTGTATCGCACGAGTTCGGATTCACCGATGTTTCAGGCGCTGACGGAAGCGGCGCAGAGCAAAGAAGTGACGGTGGTGGTGGAGCTGATGGCGCGCTTCGATGAGGCGTCGAACATTCGCTGGGCGCGCAACCTGGAAGACGCGGGCGTGCAGGTGTTTCACGGTATCGTGGGTCTGAAGACGCACTGCAAGCTGGCGCTACTGGTGCGGCGAGATGAGGATGGCGTGATCCGCCGGTATGCGCACCTGGGAACCGGCAACTACAACCCGAACACGGCGAAGTTTTATACGGACATCAGCCTGTTGACCGCGGACCCGGAGATTACGGAGCGGGTGCATGCGGTGTTCCGTTACCTGACGGCGCACTCGGAGTCAGACGATTATGCGCCGCTGCTGGTGGCTCCGCTGACCCTGGCAGAGAGCTTCATGCGGATGATCCAGCGCGAGACAGAACACGCGATTGCGGGACGTCCGGCGCACATTATCGCGAAGATGAATTCGCTGCTGGAGCAGGGCGTGATCGAGGCGCTGTATGCGGCGTCGAAGGCTGGAGTGCAGATCGATCTGATCATTCGCGGCATCTGCGCACTGCGGCCGGGGGTGAAGGACATGAGCGAGAACATCCGCGTGCGTTCGGTGGTGGGGCGGTTTCTGGAGCACAGCAGGATTTTTTATTTTCGAATGGCGGGAACGAGGAAGTGTATTGCGGCAGTGCGGACTGGATGCCGCGGAATTTGTTTGAGCGATGCGAGGTGGCGTTTCCAGTGCGCGATCCGCAGTTGAAGGCGCGGCTGCGAAACGAAATTCTCGCGGCGTACCTGGCGGATACGACGAAGGCGCGAATGCTGTTTCCGGAAGGCGAGTATGTGTATGTGAACCAGGCGACGCACGGGAAGGCGTTCACGCCGTTCAGTGCGCAGGAGTTTTTGATGCAGCTGGCGGAAGGCAAGGTGGGCGTGGACGAGATACCACCAGCGGCGCAACCAGTGGTCAGCAAACCGCGGGCAGCGATCGCAGAGAAGAGCGCGGCGAAGAAAGCTCCTGCGAAGAAGGCGGCCAAGAAGTCCGCGACTGGGCTCGCGGCGAAGACGATGACGGACGGGCCGGCGGACGAATCGCGGAATGGCGACTCGGGGAAACGCAGCGCCGCAAAGGCTGATTCCGGCAAGGCTGGTAAGGGGAAGCCCGCGCGGCCGGCGCAGGCCGACGCGGAAGAGGAAGAAGACGGTCCACCCGAGACGGGTACGAGCGCATTGGAATAATCTAAGCGCCTTAGAATAGAGGTGTGGCACTCGCTGCACCTCCTCTCGTTCGAACGCCATCGCCCGCTTCTGTGCTGGAGTGGTGGCACCTGTTGAGCCTGGACGCGGCGACCGTGGCGGGGCTCTGGGCGTACGCATTTGGGCGCGCGATGGGGCTGCACCTGCCGGTGATGGCGCCGCTGCTGCTAGCGACGGGCACGTGGATGATCTACGTGGGCGATCGCATTCTGGACGGACTGCACCCACAAACTACGGGAGGGATGCGCAAGCGGCACTACTTCTATGCCGAGCATCGTGGCGCATTTCTGCTCTGCGGGTTGGTGGTGGGGACGTGCCTGGCGTGGCTGATTCTCACGCGCATGCAGCCGCTGGTGCGCCGGGAAGACACGATTCTGTTTGTGGGCGCGGCGGTGTACTTCTACATCATTCACAGCCGGGGGCGGCGGGTGGAGCGGTGGCTGCCCAAAGAGTTGGTGGTAGGGGTCCTGTTTGCCGCGGCGACGGCTGTGCCGACGTGGGCGCGAGTGCCGGGCCGTCATCTGCGACTGCTTCCCGCGGTGGTGCTGTTTGCGGGACTGTGCTGGCTGAACTGCGTGGCGATCGAGTGGTGGGAGCACCAGGGTACTCCGCGGAGGAGTGAGGCGGCGAGCCAGGAGGCGCACGTTTCAACGCGGTGGGCTGCGCGGTACTTACGGAGAGCAGCGGCGGGTTTTGCGGGAGCTTCGCTGGTGCTGGCGGCCGTGGCCTATCACGGGCCTGAGCCAGAGGTGGCCTGGCTGGAGATTGCGCTGCTGGTGTCGTCGCTGCTCTACATTCTGCTGGATGTGTTTCGCCGGCGGCTGACTTCCCTCGAGTTGCGGATCGCGGCGGATGCGGCATTGCTGACCCCGCTGCTGTTTCTGCCCTGGATGCACTGAGGATGCGGTGAGGGTGCGCCGGTGAAGCAGGATGCGCGGATAGGTCGAGCGGAGATGGCGAATGGGAGCCGGGTTGCGCCTGGGCCGGTGAACTTCGACCGGATGGCGCGGGCGTACCGGTGGCTGGAGTATGGGAGTTTCGGCACTGCGCTGGAAAAAACGCGGCTGCACTTTCTGCATCGGTTGACGCGGGCGCGGCACGCACTGGTACTGGGCGATGGAGATGGCCGGTTTCTGGCGAACTTCCTAGAGGTGAACTCCCGGGTCAGGGTTGATGCGGTGGATTCGAGTGGGGTGATGCTGCACCTGCTGGAGCGGCGGATTCGGGCGATGGGGATAGGAGCGCACGAGCGGATGACAATCTATCGGGGGGACGCACTCCGTTTTACGCCACGGGAAGAAGAGTATGACCTGGTGGTGGCGCATTTCTTTCTGGACTGCTTCTCTGAGGCGGAGGTGGAGGGCCTGATGAGGCGCCTCTCGCCGCATCTAGTGCCTGGGGCGATGATGTTGGTTTCGGATTTCGCGATACCGAAGAGTCGGGTAGCGAGGCCGGTCGCCGGGGCAATTGTTGGGGCGCTGTATCGGGCGTTCGGAATGATCACGGGACTGCGCGTGAGGAAGTTGCCGCAGTATGACGCGGTGCTGGCTCGATGCGGGTTGCGGATCGTGGAGCGGCGAAGACGGCTGTTCGGGTTGCTGGTGAGCGAGCTTTGGGAGTTTCGGGGCGTGCGGCCGGTGGAGGCAACCGGTGGCGCTCGCGCGGATTCCCAAGGGGGATGATCTCCTACGTTGCTCAGTCCGCAGTGCGCGATTCAGTGTTGATGCCGGTTGGCGCTTCTTCCGAGGCGAGGCGGCGGTTTTTGATGGGAAGCATTCCGGGAACCGATCCCGGGACGTATCCGGGACCGTCGCCTGATCCGGCGCCCGATCCGGATCCTGTGTTGCCGCCGGGGCCGGGTGGGCCGGGGCCGGACCCAGGCTTTCCGGATTCGCCGATGCCGGAGCCTTTAACGGTTTAGGAGCAGCGGGTTAGCCAGTTGGCGAGTTAACGGGTTAGCGAGGCAGCGGGTTGGCGAGTTAGCGAGGCAGCGGGTTCGCGATGGCAGACTGGGTTGTGATCCCAGCCTTGCGTTGCAGGGATGGGATACCCTCAGGACTCGTAAGTCTCACCTGCTTTGCAAGGGTTGAGGCACCCTCAGATTTGGTAATCCGCCGTTGCTTTGTGGGCTGGGGCACCTTCTCGGGATTGGTAAGCCCGCCCTGCCTTGCGGGGATGAGCACCACCTGGTGCTGGACCCAGGATTTCTGAAGATTCAAAGCTTGTTTGGTTTGAAGCTTGGTGGGCTGTACCCGGTGGCGATCGAATTGTTACAATCGTGTGAATAGCTAGTGCGACGCAACGAACGCGCGGGGTAGGCCCGACCGGTCGCGAGCACCAGAAGAAAGAGCCACCCTTGATCAACCTGTATGTCCTGCGGCACGCCAACGCCGGTGTTCGCCGACTGAATCCCAAACTAGATCTGAAGCGGCCGCTGGATAAGGAAGGCAAGCAGCAGTGCATCCTGGTGGCGAATGCCCTGAATGCGCTGCGGGTGCACGTGGACGTGATTGCGTCGAGTCCGCTGAAGCGGGCGTTGCAGACGGCTTCGCTGGTGGGAACGGAGATCGGGTACGAAACCAAGATCCTGGTCACGGAGGCGCTGGCTCCCGAGGCGACGGTGCAGGACTTTCAGCGGCTCATGGCAGAGCTCTCGGCACATGAGAACGTGCTGATCGTGGGACACAATCCCAATCTGCAACAGTTCCTCTCGTCGATGATCGCGCCGGGGCGAGCGAGCATCCGGCTACGCAAGGGTTCGCTGGCACGCGTCGACCTGACGAGGCGGCCGGTGACGCTGAGTTGGCTGATCGATCCGCGGCTGTTGCGGCAGATTTACGCGAGCGTGACGAGAAGGTCGCGACGCAAGACTTCTCGGAAGTAGGCAGCTTCTTTGCGGAGCGACCAAAGCTCCAGTTCCGCGCCGGTCCGGCCGGGGTTCAACTCCAGATTCACACGTTTGGGATAGACACGAGCGGTCACGCGCAGCACATCGCTGGCGCGATCCTGATTGAGCGCGACCGCGAGTCGCAGCAGGACGACGGCGCGGCGGACGTGTTCATGTTCCGCGGGCGGGACCTGGCGCATGGTGCGCCCCTCTGGCTCGGGGCGGCTCTTGCCCAGGTAGCGGGCGATGGCCGAGGTGATGGCGCGCTGCTCCGGCGTGAAGCCGTACAACTCCGAGTTGGAGATGATGTATTGCGCGTGCCGGTGAAATCCCTGGTGGTTCATAAATTTGCCGATGTCGCGGAGCATGGCGGCGGCTTCGAGCCAATACTGGTACTCGGGCGGCAGTTCATGAACGCGCTGCAGGTCGCGGAAGAGCTGAACGGCGTGTTGACGGACGGGCTCTGCCTGTTTGAGATCGACACCATAGCGCTGACAGGTTTCGAGAATGCCCTGCCAGCGTTCCCGGGCGAATTGTTGATGCGCGGAGGTGGATTGGTCCTGTTCCGCGAGCATTTGCGCGAGAATGCCGTCACGCAGGCCCAGGGTGGAGTAGCGAAACGTGGGCAGATTGAAGTGCTCCATCAGTTCGGCATAGACCTGGGCCCCGGCGATGATGATTTCGGAACGGCGCGGACCGATGCCGGCGATGGCGGCGCGCTGGAGATTTGAGAGCTTGGTGAGCTTATTGGCCAGGCGGCGAACGTCAGCGGCATGGGTGAGCGGGACCGTAGTCGTGGCCTTGGCGGGTTTGCGAGAGGCTGATTTGGCCGCGGTTTTGGACATGGCGCGGGCGGCGTCAGAGAGTGCGGCGGCGGTGCCCGAAGTGGCGATCACCAGAGGCACGCGGATAGCGCCGAGGCGGCGTTCGGCGCGGCGAAGTTCGCGGGCGATGAACTGCTTAAGGCGGGCGATGTCTTCGGCGGCAGGCGGATCGCTACGGAGAAATTCCTGGGTGAGGCGAACGGCGCCGAGGGGAAGGCTGATGGTGTCCTTAATGCGCTGGGAGGCGGAGAGCGAGAGTTCGCAACTGCCGCCGCCGAGGTCGATGAGCAGGCACTGGCCGGCGGTTCCGGGCTCGTTGCTCATCACGCCGCGATGGATGAGACGGCCCTCTTCGAGGCCGGAGATGATCTCGACATTCCAGCCGGTTTCGTCCTGGATCCAAGCGAGAAAGGCACGGGCGTTGCGGGCATCGCGCATAGCTGAGGTGGCGACGGCGCGCACCTTGTCGGCGCTGAAGGATTGCACCGAGCGGTAGAAGCGCTTGAGCGCGGCCAGCGTGTCGGACATGGCTACGGGCGAGATGACGCCGGATTCGAAGACGCTGGCGCCAAGCCGCGTGACTTCGCGATCTTCATGAACCACCTTGAGCCGGTGTTGCACGACGCGAGCAATCTTGAGACGGCAGGAGTTAGAACCGATGTCGACGGCGGCGAAGGTATGCATTGTGTGTGGGATGACCCTGAAAAAAAAATTCGTTCTTCTCAGTGACGATACACGAAGGGTGGTGCCGGGCCTGTTAACGGGAAACAGCAGGGGCCGTTGGCGAAATCAGGAGGCGCGGCGTCGAGTCTGAGCTGGCTTGGCTGCGCTGGCGGCGCGGCGAACCGGTTTGCGGCGAGGCGCCGGTTGCAGGGCCTGGAGTTCGCCCATGAGCCGGCCGCGCAGGCGGGCGCTGGTCTTGAGAGCGGCGGTGTAGAGGTGCGCGGTCTTGTTGTTGAGGATCTCGATGAGTTCTTCGGCATCGGGGACAGCGGTACGGGCTTCTTCTGAGAGAACGAGCCAATCGTGCCAATCGCCGATGTCGTCCTGGAGTCTCTTGAGAGCCTTGGCGACAGCGGTGGCGGTAGCGTCGCTGGCACCCGATTCTGCGATGTAGCGGGCGTTTTTCGCGCCTTTGCGGAAGTCGTGGAGGTTGGTTTCATCGAGTTGCGGCATCTCGTGCGAGAGGCGGGCAAAGGCTTCGAGGGCGACGACCGCTGTGGGTTTCGGCTGACGGCGAGCGGTGTCGGCGGGCATGGCGTGGGCCGCTGCTTCAAAGGCCGATTCCCGATCGATGACTTTGCGGGTACGCTTCGAAATTTGCTTCTGAAACCGGGCAGCCTCCTCGTGGCGGTTGTCTTTGAGCCAGGTGTCGAGGGTGTCGGCCTGCTGTTCGAGAGGGCTCAGGGGCAGAGCTTGCGTGGGCGCGGTGATGAGGTCTGAGGTTTCAGGGTGGCCGTTGGGCTGTTGCTTGCGTTCGACCAGATCTTTAAGCAGGCCGCGATGGACGTCGAGGTCGCGCACGGTGCCGGCGGCGCGGCGAATCTTCTTCAGGTCTTTGAGCCAGGCCTTGGTCGCGTGCTGCAGATCGGGGCTGGGTTTGGCGGTTTCGCGAAGCACGGTTTCGAGCATCGCCTGAACGCGACGCGTGCCCGTGCGGACGTGGTGAACGCATTCTTCAGCCGGATCGGCGGAGCAGCGTTCCAATTCTGCTTTGAATTCTTCAGTGACTTTGCGGAGGTGGTGAAGGTGTTGTTCCTGCATGCTTCAGGCTCGTTCTCGGGAAGGCTGCGTGATGGGGGTGCGAGACAGTTGCAAACCTAAGGCTACTCCAGCGGGCGGTAGTCCCGCACCTTAACATCCGGCTGATATTCTGGATGTTCTGCACGATGATGGCAACCAATCGTTTTCAGACCACCGCACCCGTTGCGAAGAATAGCTGGCTCTCTCCGCAGAGAGCGTGGACGCTGTTGCTGCTGGTCTACCTGGCAGTGCATTTTCTGGCGCTGTTTTCTCCTTCGCTGCTGGACGACGCGGATGCGACGCACGCCAATGCTGCGCGGCACATGGCGTTGACCGGGGACTGGGTGACGCTCTATGTGAACGGCGTCCGTTACCTGGAGAAGCCGCCGCTGCCGTACTGGATGGTGGCGCTGGATTATCGGGTGTTCGGGTTTAATGTGTTTGCGACGCATCTGCCGATGTCGCTCTCGATTTTGGCGACGGCGATGCTGGCGTGGGTGTGGGCGCGGCGCGCGTACGGAGACAGGGCTGCGTTTTATGCGGCGCTGGGAATGTTGACCAGCATCGGAATTTTTCTGTTCACGCGCATCCTGATTCCCGAAGCGCTGCTGACATTTCTGATTGGGCTGGCTCTGTACTGCTTTCTGACTGGTCTTGAGGATCACAGGCCGGAACGATTTTACGTCGTGTATGCCGCGCTGGCGCTGGCGGTGTTGACCAAGGGGCTGATCGCGCCGGTGTTTTTCCTCGGGGCGGCAATTCCCTACCTGTGGCTGACAGGAACGTGGCGGCGCTGGCGCGAATTGAATCTGCTGTATGGGACGCTGCTGTTTCTCGCGATTGCGGCACCGTGGCACGTTCTGGCCGGGATGCGAAATCCGGACCAGGGACATCCGGTGGGCAATGTGCCGTCGCCGGGAAATGTGCACGGGTTCTACTACTTCTATTTTGTGAACGAGCACGTGCTGCGGTTTCTGGGCAAGCGCTATCCGCACGATTACAACAAGCTGCCCGCGATTCTCTACTGGAGTTTGCACCTGGTGTGGCTGGCGCCGTGGAGTTTGTTTGCGCCGGTTGCGCTGCGACGCGCGTGGGAGAGTCGCCGCGAGTGGCTGAACGATCTGCGACCCTATACGCCACAGACGGTGGATTTTTATATCGAGCAGGCACACCTGGCGAATCCGGCGACCGAAGCGGGGCGGCTGAAGTTTCGCGCGCGCACGAATTGGCTGCTGGCGCTGTATGCAGGGTTCATCCTGCTGTTTTTCTCACTGTCGACCAACCAGGAGTACTACACCTATCCCGCATACATGGCGCTGGTGATGTTGACGGTAGGCGCGTTGGCCAAGGAGGAAGACCGGCCGGGCAAGGTGAGCCGGTGGCTTACGGGCGCGCACGCGGCGTTCGCGATTGTGGGCGTGCTTGCGGCGGCGGCGCTGGGGTACGGATTGTGGGATTCGAGGAAGCTGCCATTTGTGCCGGACATAGGCACGCTTTTGGCGCATCGCGCGGTGGGCGGGTATTCGTTGTCGATGTCGCATTTTTTCGATCTGACGGGGCCTTCGTTTGCGGCGCTACGGGAACCGGCGGTGCTGGCAGCGCTGGCGCTGTTGCTGGGGCCCATGATCGCGTGGGCATTGCGGCGGAGAGGACAACACCTGGAGGCGACGACCTCCGTGGCGTTTACCGCTGCCGCCTTCCTGGTGGCGGCGCATATCGCGCTGGTGCGCTTCGAACCGATGTTGTCGTCGCGGGCGATGGCCGATACGGTAAACGCGATCGAGAACACGACCGGTTCGGGAGCGCAGTTGATGCTGTACGGGGATCAGTCGGATGGATCTTCGGTGATCTTCTATACCGGGCAGCAGGCGCTGCTGGTGCATGGGCGGTCGTCTTCGATGATCTGGGGATCGGATTACCCGGATGCGCCGCACATCTTTCTCGAAGACACCGAGTTGCTGGCGATGTGGGGTACGGGGACGCGGAAGTTTTTGTTTGTGCCGGGAGACTGGCACGATCATGTGGAGTCGCTGCTGGGGAAACGGCTTTTTCCGCTGCAGGAGTTGGCGGATAAGACGCTGTACACGGATCGGCCGCTGGGGCGGTGAGTTCTTGCGGACTGGGCGAGCTGGTCCCGCGGGTTGATGGCTTGTCGATGTGAGCTGGCCGTTAGGACGCGCCCAGGTGGACGACGTTGCCGTTGCGATCGCGCATGAGGATCTTGCCGCCGGCGACGAGTTCGAATCGGCCGTCGCGCCAGCTCATTTTGCGGCTGAGGTAGCTGGCCGTCCAGACGCTGAAGCCGAGCAGGTCGCGCAGAGGATAGAGCCAGGGGCGGCTGAGGCATTGCCGATCGCGGATGACGCCCCAGCCGATGACGATCGACTCGATCATGCGATTGACGATGGACCAGGCGAAGAGCGACGCGCCGATCCAGGGGTGATGGAGCATCGTCGCGGCGACGAGAGCGAGCAATCCGTAGGGGATGGCGTAGATAAGTCCAGTGCCGAAGTGGCCCATAGGGCGGGAGCGGCGGGTGCCGGCGGCCCAGCGAACCTGGCGTTGCCACATCTGCTTGAAGGTCATGGGCGGGACGACGTGGTTGATGATGTGGCGGGAGAGGACCACGGTGTAGCCGAGGGCCGAGATCATGTTGCCGATGACGAAGTCGTTGGAGAAGTAGTCGCCGAGGGTCTGGTAGCCGCCGATTTTTTCGAGGGCCTCGCGGCGGACGACAATGGTGGGGCCGAGGCCAAACTTCATGCCTTCCATAAGATTGGCACTGACCACGCCAGCGGTCATTTCGACGGTCATGCCGACGGCGTCCATCCGGGACCAGAAGCCACCGGTGTTGAGGCCGTTGTAGACGCAGGTGAGCATGCCGGTCTGCGGATCGGTGAGCGGAGGAACGACTTCGCGGAGGTAGTTGCGCTCGACCAGCACGTCGCTGTCGCTGGTGACGAGGATGTCGTGCCGGGCCACTTCGGTCATGCGGGCAAAGCTGTAGGCGGGTGGATTGGGCCAGGGCGGTTCGCCGGTGACGAGGATGCGCGACGGGATGTGCGGGTACTGGGCGCAGATGCGTTGCGCAACGGGCAGAGCGGTGTCGTTCTCGTGATCGACGGCGAGCAGGACTTCAAAGCGCGGGTAATCCTGCTGGAAGAAGCTTTCGATGTTGCGGTCAAGCTGGGGCTCGATGCCGTGAAGAGGCTTGAGCAGAGAGACAGCGGGAAGGTCGGCGTCGGGGATGCGGCTGGCCTGCTGGGCCTGTTCGGCGGCCTGGGCGTGAAACTTGCGGGCTCCGACGATGGCGAGAACCAGAAAGACGGTCGATGAAGCGGTTCCGACACAGGCAATCCCAAAGAGCAGCACGGCTGCTGAAATCATCTCGTTTGCCTCGGCTCCTCTCCACAGATCCTTTGTTGTGCACTTCGCCGCCCCGGTTGCAGGGCCGAGGCAAGCTTATGCAGGGATCTATTCCATTGTACAGAGGGAAAATGGGGAGCCGCGAAGAGCTGGGACTCCAAGTGCAATGGACGGAAGGCGACCGGATCAGAACGCGTTGTCGGGAGGAGTCTGGCCGGCGAGGAAGCGGGCGGCGGCCAGCAGGTCGGGAAAGCGGTGATCTGGCTGGACGTCGTATTTGCCGTCGCGTCCGGCGTGGCCGGTTTCTACCAGGATGGAGCGCAGGCCGGCATTGGCGGCGGTCTGGAGGTCGGAGGTGGTGTCCCCAATGAACCAGCTTTGCGCCAGGTCGAGGTTGAGTTCGCGGGCGGCGCGTTCGATGAGGCCGGTGCGGGGCTTGCGGCAATCGCAATCGAATTTGAGGGCTGCCACCTCGCCGGGGTAGCCGCCGTGGGGATGGTGGGGGCAGGTGTAGATAGCGTCGACGTAGGCGCCTTCGCGGCTCAACTCCATCTGGAGCCGGTTGTGGATGCGGGCCAGTTCCGCGAAGGTGCACTCGCCGCGCGCGATGACCGGCTGGTTGGTGACGACGACGATGCGAAATTCTGCCTGGCGCAGGAGACGCACGGCAAGGGCCGCTCCGGGAATGAGGTGGAGGTCTTCAGGGCGGCGGATGTAGGAGACCTCTTCGTTGAGGGTGCCGTCGCGGTCGAGGAAGACGGCGGGGCGCGGATGATCGAGGCGGCTGCGCTGGACGATGCCCCGTTCGAGATCGGCGGTGACGCGGTCGAGGCGTTCCGGGGTGCCGGCGTCCTTGATGTATTCGGGACTGGAGTAGCCGTAGAGGAGAACTCCCTGTGCGAGCAAAGCCGGGAAGACGTGTTTTCCGAAGTCAAGTGGCGTGTCGGATATTTCAAATGGAATGAGCGGCTTGGCCTCTAAGACATAAAGCGCCGCATTCACCTGGTTTGGCAGACAGGCATCGTGCGGATGCGGGTAGGGGTGGAAGGCGAGGATGTTGCCGCAGTCGTCGGTCTCGACCAGGTCGGAGTCATGCGGATGGTCGTTGGGGTGGAGAAAGAGGGTGCCCGCGGCCTGGCTGGACTGGTGGGCGGAGAGGAAGCGGCGGAGGTCGACATTGACCATGGTGTCGCCGTAGAGAACCAGGAAAGTCTCCGGGAGGCGGGGCAGAACTCGGAGGACCGCGCCGGCGGTGCCGTAGGGCCGGTCTTCGGTGATGCATTGAAGGCGCAGTCCCCACTGGGAGCCGTCACCGCAGTAGGCGGAGATGGCTTCGGCACCGAAGCCGCAGAGGACGGCGACGTCGCGAATGCCGAATTCGGCGAGGAGCTCGAGTTGGTAGGCGAGGAGCGGCTTGCCGAGAACGGGGACGAGAGGTTTGGGGAGGCCGCCGGTGCGGGCGGCGAGCCGAGTTCCCTTCCCGCCGGCGATGATGACGGCGAACATGGTTTTTTCTCCGGAGCGTGTCAGGGCTGGAACTCCGCGAGGCGGGTTCGCCCGGCGGCCTGGGCACGGGCGAGTTCTGCGCAGGCTAGCTGGACGGCTTCGAGAGAACTCATGCGAGCGTGCCAGCCGAGGCGATTCACACGCGCTGTGGAGTAGCTGTATCGCGGAATGTCGCCCGGCCAACCGCGATCTCCGCCCTGATAGTGCACGGCAGCGTTGGAGCCGAGAGCACCGAGCAGGCAGTTGACCAGTGTGCGCAGAGGGATGCCTTCGTCGCTGGGGCCCAGGTTGAAGGTGTTGACACGGGAGGCGGTTGCGGAGCCTGCCTGGGAGCGATCGGCGTGGTCGCGAACATAGAGTATCGCTTCGAGCACTTCGCCGATGTGCAGGTATGGCTTACGCTGCGAACCATCACCTAACACTTCAAGGTTCTCGGGGTCGGCTTCGAGCTTTGCCAGGAAGTCGTAGAGGACGCCGTGGGTGAGACGGCAGCCGACGACGTTGGGAAGACGAAATACGGTGCCGCGGGTGAGAAAGCTGGCGGAGGCGGCGGAAAGTGCAGCTTCGCTGGCCAGTTTCATCGCGCCGTAGTTGGAGATAGGAGCGAAGGGCCCGGCGTCCTCTTCGATACGGCCGTGGCGTTCGCCGTAGACGGCGGAGCTGGAGGTGAAATAGAACTCCGGGACGCCGTGTTTGCGGGCAATGGCAAGCGCCTGCAGGGTGGTAAGGAAGGTGTCGCGCAAATCGACGGAGGGGTCGGCCATGCCGGCGCGGATATTGGAGTTGGCGGCCAGATGCCAGATGGCGTCGATTTTGCCAGGATTGGCGGCGAGGAAGCGTTCGAGGGTATCGGATTGGTCGTTGGCAAGATCGAGCGCGAGGAAGCGGACGCGGTTGGAGGCCAGCGCGGGACCTAGATGCTGATGAGCCGGCAGAATGTCGAGCGCGAGGACGGTTTCGCCCCGCGCGACAAGGGCGTCGACCAGGTGGCTGCCGAGGAAGCCGGCGGCGCCCGTCACGAGCGAGGTGGTCAACGGGAGGTCTCCGCCGGGGCTGGCGTTTCGGTCTCGAGGTCGTCGAGTTCTGTGGGGTTGTAGATGATGATCTTGCTGCCTTCGCGTTCGAACTTGAAGGGGATGCGGCGAAGACCGGCTAGCGCGGCGGAGATGTCGCGCTGGCATCCGGCCGGGGCATAGAGCAGGAGAAATCCGCCGCCGCCCGCACCCAGGATCTTGCCGCCAATGGCTCCGGCGGCCCGGGCTCGGGCATACCATTCGTCGATCTGAGTGTTGGTGATGCCTTCGGAGAGAGCGCGCTTGAGCATCCAGCCCTCGTGAAGAAGTTCGCCGAGCGCGTCGGGATTGTTGGCTTCGAGTTCGCGGCGAAGTGCGTAGGCCTGGGCGACCATCTGCTTCATGCTCTCGATCGCGACGCTGTCGTCTCCAAGGACGCGGGTCTGCTTTTCGAGGATATCGCTCGCGCTGCGGGTCACGCCGGTGTAGTAGAGGGAGAGGTTGGCCTGGAGATGCTGGAGTGTGGGGTTGGAACAGACGATGGGAGAGACGCTGACCGTGTCGTCGGAGTGAAATTCATACATCCTGAGGTCGCCGAAGGCGGCGGCGTACTGATCCTGTTTCCCGATGGGCTGACCGCACTTGACGATCTCGATGTCGCTGCTCATGCGGGCGAGTTCTTCAGGGCCGGCGTGACGGCCGGCGAAGGCGAAGAGGCTGTTGAGCAGACCGACCGTGAAGGAACTCGAGGAGCCGAGACCGGTTCCCCGCGAAGGGATGTCGGCGATGGAGGTGATCTCGACGCCGCGGGCCGGAGTGACCAGCTTGAGGCATTCGCGAACCAGAGGGTGTTGCACCTGGTCGACGGTATCGACCTCTTCGGTGCGCGAGTAGCTGACGCGGATGCGGTGGTCAAACTTGCTGTTGATATTGACGTAGATGTACTTGTCGATGGTGACGCTGAGGACGGCGCCGCCATGTTCGCGGTAGAAGGCGGCGATGTCGCTACCGCCACCGGCGAAGCTGATGCGACACGGAGTCTTGCTGATGATCATGGGACGAGAAGCCTGTTCACACTACGGAGGTCGATGGCGTGCGAGCGAAAAACAGGCCAGCTCTAGAAGCCTATACCAGGGCTTTGGCGGCGGGCAAAAAGGCTCCGGAGCATTTGAGATCGACGACCGCGTGGATGAGGGCGGTGTGGGCGACTTCGACGATGCCGTATTCGCTGCGAGCTACGTAGAAGTTGATGTCGCCGAGCGCGCGGAGGGGGTTCCCGGGCTCGAAGCCGCTGAGCGTGATGACGGAACAGCCGATTTCGCGGGCGGCGTGGACAGCGCGGAGAATGCTTTGCGAGCGGCCGGAACTGGAGATTGCGACGAGCAGGTCGCCTGGCCGCGCGTGGAAGTGCATCTGGCGCTCGAAGACTTCTTCATAGCCGAAGTCGTTGGCGAGGCAGGTGAGCGCGGCTCCGTCGTTGAAGCAGAGCGCGGGCATCTCGCCGTTCTTAGAGAAATCGATGGCCATGTGGCTGGCGATGCCGGCGGAACCGCCGTTGCCGATGAACATGATCTTGTTGCGGGTGGCGACGGTCTGCTGGGAGAGATGGGTGGCGAGCTCGTAGGCCTCGGGCTGGCCGAGTTCGCGGCCTGCGCGATCGGTGCAGCGAACGCCGGTGATGGCCTGGTGCAGATCTTCAAAGTACGAGCCGACGCAGTTGTCCAAAAACGTTGCCCTCCCGGGGCGGATCGTGGTGCGCTCGGGCATCAGGATGCCTGGCAGATTCTAGTATATCGGGCGGTGCGGGTGCACCTTGAGGAGTCGGTCTGGAGAGGCCTCTCGGACACTTTGTTGTGGGCTTCGGGTGGGTCGGACGGTTGAGCCTTGGCGGGGTGGGTGGGATGCGAGCGGCTCACGGGGAGATATTCGTGACCAACCCTTGCCACGATGAGACTGTGTCAAGGATGGGGCACACGCACTACTAGATGGGCACGACGCTTTTGGATGGGGCACCCGCACTTTTGGTGGGCGCCCACATTTTGCGATGGGGCACCGACATTTTGGGTAAACTCGGGGTCGCCATCGTAAGAGCGCAATACAATCGATTCCGCTAACGAACGGCCCTCACCGCGCCACCAGGAAGGAACCTCCCGTGCCCCTCTTCCGCTCCATCGTCGGCTTCCTCATGACCACCCAACCTGAAGCGGCCAAAGCCTTCTTCACCGGTGTTCTCGGCTTTCCGCTTGTCTCCGATGACCCGTTCGCACTGGTCTTCGATGCCGAGGGCGTTCAGCTTCGCGTGGCGAAAGCGACGAGCTTCACGCCTGCGCCCTACACCGTCCTCGGTTGGGAGGTGGGAAACATCACAGCCACGGTTACAGAACTCGCCCAGCGCGGGGTCGTCTTCGAACAGTATGCCAACATGCATCCCGACCCGCAGGGCATCGTTACCTTCCCTGGCGGCGACAAAGTAGCCTGGTTCAAAGATCCGGAAGGAAACGTGCTCTCGGTCTCGCAGCACGTGAAAGCCACGCAGCACGGCGGCTGAAGCCGGCGGCTCTTCGGGTCATGAAGCGCCCTGTCCTCGCGTCTAGTGCAGCGCTGCCGCTCCGCCCTTGCCTTTCACCCGGGGAAATAGCCAAACCATCCCGCCCGCCAGAAAGGTCAGCAGCGCCGTCCACCGAAACACATCCACGAACGACCACAACAGCGCCTGCTGCTGCAATTGCTGGTAGAGCGTCGCGCCCGCGGCCGGCCGTCCCGCCCCCGTGCCCAATTGATGCCCAAGAAAGCCAGCCAACCGGCTCATCCTCTGCTGAAACCAATAGCCCGACATCGGTGCCGACGCCGCGATCTGCGTCTGGTGAAACGCTGCCCGCCGAATCAGAATTGTCTGCGCCGCCGAGATCCCGATCGATCCGCCGATGTTTCGCAGCAGGTTGAAGATGCCGGTCGCGTTTCCCATTCCCTCATTGGAAATCGTCGACGTGGCCATGCTCGCAATCGGCACGAAGACAAAACTCAACGCGAACCCGGTCACCACAATCGGAATCAGCAGCGTGTACGGCCCCATCGACAGATTGACCCGCGAAAACAGAATCGAACACACGCCGAACACGATGAAGCCCGCCGACAGCAGGTATCGGTTATCCACCTTGCTGCTCAGAATGCCGATCACCGGCATGCCCAGAATCGACCCGATGCCGCGCGGCCCCACCACCAGGCCGGCCGTAAATGCGGTGTACCCCAGCACCTCCTGGTAATACAGCGGCAGAACGGTGATGGTGGTATAGATCGCTACGCCGAGCATCGAGATCAGCAAGCAGCCTACGGCGAAGTTCCGGTTCTTCAGCACCTTCAGGTTCACCAGCGATCCCGGCGTCCGCCAGGAACGCACGATGAACCACACCAGCGAGACCACCAGGAACAGGGTCGCCCAGCGGATCCAGGTCGCGCCGAACCAGTCGTCTTCCTGACCCTTGTCGAGAATGATCTGGAGACACCCGGTCCACACGGCCAGTAGTCCAAACCCCAGGTTGTCAAAGGGGCCGACCTTGGCGTTCTTGATATACGGCGGATCATGCACGAAGCGGCTGATCATGAAGACCGCGAGCGCCCCGACCGGAATGTTGATGTAGAAGGCATACCGCCAGCTGTAGGTGTCGGTCAGCCATCCGCCCAGGGTGGGACCGAGCACCGGGGCCACCACGATCCCGAAGCCGAACAGCGCCATTGCCGCCCCGCGTTTGGCTGGTGGAAAGCTCTCCAGCAGAATCGCCTGCGAAAGCGGCTGCAGTGCTCCGCCCCCGGCCCCCTGCACGACTCGCGCGATCAGAATGAACGCGAGCGAAGGGGCAGCTCCGCAGAAGAACGAAGCGATCGTGAATACCACCACGCAGAACAGCAGAAACCGCTTCCGCCCCACGCGTAACGCAAACCAGTTGCTGGCTGGCAAGATCACCGCGTTCGCCACCAGGTAGCTGGTCAAGACCCAGGTAGCCTCGGAATTTGAAGCCGACAACGACCCTGCAATGTACGGGAGCGCCACCGAAGCGATCGCCGTGTCCAGCACCTCCATGAAGGTCGCCAGCATCACGGAGATGGCAACGATCCACGGATTGCTCGCGGGAGGGGAGCCGGCCTGGGGCTGCTCCGAGGTACCGGCGGGTTCATGTGCTGCTACTGCCATCCAATCAATCCAGAACCCATCGCTTTGGAGTATACCCGTCGCGGCTTTCCAGGATCGTAGGCAGAGTCACAGCAGTTGTATGCCGTGCAAAGGCGTGCCAGCGGCTTCAATTCGCAAGAAAGTTCCAAATTTCAAACGTCCGTCTATGCCTCAGTCAGTTTCTACCGAAACTAAGCTGCTGACAGTAAACGGTTTAAAGTCGTGCATCCTTGAGGCGATGAAGTACATCAGATAGGTTGACAATAAAACACTCAAGTGCGAAGCTGAAGCAGTAAGAAGCAGCAGCCGACACAGCGAGCGGGGAGCAGCGAAGCACAATGGCAAAGATTATCGGAATTGATTTAGGAACCACGAATTCAGTGGTCGCAGTGATGGAGGGCGGCGAGCCCAAGGTCATTGCCAATGAAGAGGGCGGTCGTACCACCCCTTCGGTCGTCGCGTTTACCAAGAGCGGCGAGCGGCTGGTGGGACAGGTCGCCAAACGGCAGGCGATTACCAACCCTGAGAACACGGTTTATTCCATCAAGCGCTTCATCGGGCGTCGTTTTAACGAGGTCAACGACGAGATGAAGATGGTGCCGTACAAGGTCAAGCAGCAGGGCGACCACATTACGGTTGTTGCGCAGGGCAAGGACTTCACGCCGCAGGAGATCTCGGCGCTCATTCTGCAGAAGTTGAAGAAGGCCGCCGAAGATCACCTCGGCACCACGGTGACGGAAGCAGTTATCACCGTTCCGGCCTACTTCAATGACGCCCAGCGCCAGGCCACCAAAGACGCCGGTCGCATCGCCGGCCTTGACGTCAAGCGACTGGTCAACGAGCCGACGGCGGCAGCCCTGGCGTATGGCCTGGATAAGAAGAAGGACGAAACCATCGCCGTGTACGACTTCGGCGGCGGCACCTTCGATATTTCCATCCTCGAGGTTGGCGATGGCGTGATCGAGGTGAAGTCCACCAACGGTGACACCCACCTGGGTGGCGACAACATCGACCAGCGCATTGTTGATTGGCTTATCGATGAATTCAAGAAGGATGAAGGCCTCGACCTTCGCGCCAAGGGCAACGAAATGGCCCTGCAGCGCCTGAAGGACGCGGCGGAGAAGGCAAAGATCGAGCTCTCTACGGCGCTCGAGTCCGAGATCAATCTGCCGTTCATCACGGCCGATGCGACCGGACCCAAGCACCTGGTGAAGAAGCTCACCCGTGCCAAGCTCGAGCAGTTGGTGGACGACCTGTTGCAGCGTTCGCTTGAGCCCTGCAAAAAGGCTCTCGCCGATGCCGGAGTGGACGCCAGCAAGATTGACGAAGTGGTTCTGGTCGGCGGTCAAACCCGCATGCCCAAGATCCAGGAGATTGTGAAGCAGCTCTTCGGCAAGGAGCCACACAAGGGCGTGAATCCTGACGAAGTCGTGGCCATCGGCGCCGCCATTCAGGCGGGTGTGCTGGCCGGCGACGTGAAGGACCTGCTGCTGCTCGACGTGACCCCGTTGACCCTGGCGATCGAGACCCTGGGCGGTGTGGCGACTCCGATGATTCCTCGGAATACGACCATCCCGACCAAGAAGTCCGAGACGTTTTCGACCGCGGCGGACAATCAGTCGGAAGTCGAAGTGCACGTTCTGCAGGGTGAACGCCCCATGGCCGGCCAAAACCGTACCCTGGGCAAGTTCAAACTGGGCGGCATCGTTCCCGCACCGCGTGGCGTGCCGCAGATCGAGGTCACGTTCGACATCGACGCAAACGGCATCCTAAACGTCACGGCGAAGGACAATGCTACCGGCAAGGACCAGAAGATCACCATTACGTCGTCCACCGGTCTAAGCAAGGATGAAGTGGATCGGATGGCCAAGGAAGCCGAAGCGCATGCTTCGGAAGACAAGGCCAAGCGCGACGAGATCGAAGCACGCAATGGTCTCGACAACCTGGTCTACAACATCGAAAAGATGTTGAAGGAGAACGGCGACAAGGTCTCCGGCAGCGAGAAGGCAGAGGTCGAATCGGCTCTGGCTGACGCGAAGAAGACCCTGGAAGGTTCGCCCTCGGTAGCCGACTTGAACTCGGCGCGGGAGAAACTGACCGGCGCCTCGCACAAGTTGGCAGAGGCGATGTACAAGGCGAATGCCAACGTACCGCCTACCGCCGATGGCGCCCAGCCGCAAGCTGGTCCCGCCGAAGAGCAGAAGAAGGACGAAGGCGTGATTGACGCTGAGTATGTCGATGTCGAAGACCGGAAGTAAGAGGAACACGTATCGATAACCGGTACGAATCCCGACGTAAGTAAACGGGGCGCACTCATCGATTCGGTGATGCGCCCCGTCTGTTTCTGGCAAGTAGAGCAAGATTCCCTGAAGTGAAGGAGAGTTGGTGTATCCATGACTGACACCATGTGGAGATGTGAACAATTGAGGGCCGGCAAAGTTTATAACCGCGTCCTCTTCAATACCCAGGAAGAGGCGGAGAGCTTCGCGGCGCAGATGCGCAAGGTCGAGCCCGACCTCCCCTGGAGAATCGAAGCAGTCCCGGCCCATTCGGTCTGGAACTGAAACCTATTCGGATCCCGCCGATCGGCTGTCAACCACGATCGGTGGGCTTCGCTGAATGGAGCGGCCACCGCCCCTCCATTCGCAAACCCGGCGTCCTTTCCAAGTCGAAGTGGAGGAGCCGCAGCTTAACCAGAATTCTCAGGAGAACGGCCCTCGGGGGCGCATGCACATCGATTGGCAGGAGACCACAGCGCTGGCCACCTTTGGGCTGGTGCTCACAAGTTTTGGAGCGATCCTCTATGCCTCAAAGCAGCTGCACAACGAGCGAAACTACCGGCAGATGGCCAATCTGGAAAGGCAGCTCAGCTTCTTCCTCTCCGAAGGCTTTCTGCTGGCGCGCCGCAAGCTAGCAGAAGATCGCCTGGTCACCGAGGATCGAGCGGAGAGTGGCTTTCTCGCAGAGGATCGATCGCAGTCTGAGGAGCGCATGACCGATCGGCATCTGAAGCCGCTCGATCCGGAAGACCCTCCGCTGAGCGTGTTTGAGGTGCTCGACTTTTACGAACATGTGGCGCTGCTGGTCAAGAAAGATCACCTCGACGTCTACGACGTCTGGCATACGTTTTACGAATGGCTGCAACCGGTGTACTTCGATATGAAGAGCATTCTCGAGAATGAGAATGGACAGTGGACCGATCACTACTCGGACCTGCGCAAGCTCATGTCTCGACTCGAATCGATCCAGAGGACCAGGATGATTCGCCGCGGAAGAAAAGCCCATAAGAAGTTATGGACCGAGAAGCGAATCGTGGAACACTACGAGTACGAAATCCAGGTAGGCGGCAGGCCGCGCCGCATTCGCGCAGCCGTTTGAACAATTGAGCCGTTGGGCACGAGGCAGGGAAACAGACAACAATGGCAACAACGCAGAAAGATTACTACGCCACACTCGGCGTGAAAAAAACAGCAACCGCTGACGAAATCCGCAAGGCGTTTCGTAAGCTGGCCCGTAAACATCATCCCGACGTGAATCCGGGCGATAAGAAGGCAGAGGAGAAGTTCAAGGAAATCTCCGAAGCCAACGACGTGCTCAGCGACGAAAAGAAACGCAAGGTCTACGACCAGTTCGGGTTCTACTCCGACAACATCGACGCCGCTGCTGCGGAGGCTGCGGCACGTGGCGCGCAGGGCGGAGGTTCATCCCGTCGCGGTGGGCCGCAAGTTGACTTTGGTGGCTTCGACTTCTCCGACTTTGCGGGCGGAGCCGAACCCTCTGGCTCGGCGCAGGGCGGTTTCGGCGGCAGCTTCCGCGACATCTTCTCCGGCATCTTTTCCGGCGGCGGGCAGCGCCAGCCCCAGGGCCCGCAACCCGGGACCGATCTCGAATACCAGGTGCAGGTTGATTTCTGGACCGCGATTCGAGGCGGCACCACTCGCCTGCAGGTCCAGCGCCAGGAGATGTGTGCCACCTGCAAGGGCAAGGGCAGCACCGGCGGCAGCCAGACCTGCGCCGAGTGCAACGGCACTGGCCAGGTCACCCAGATGGGCGGCCGCATGAAGTTCAACATCCAGTGTCCCCGCTGCGGCGGAACGGGCAAGAGTCAAAACACCTGCGCCACCTGCCACGGCGAAGGCGTCGTGACCAAGATGGAGACCATCGACTTCCGCATCAAGCCCGGCACCCGCGATGGCCAGCGCATCCGGCTCGCGGGCAAGGGCAACGCCGGCATGAACGGCGGCGTCGCGGGCGACCTCTACCTCGTCATCCGGCTCGGCAGCCACCCGGTCTTCTCGCGTTCGGGCGACGATATCCTGGTCACCATCCCGGTAACCGCGGTCGAAGCTGCGCTTGGGGCCAAGATTGAAGTGCCGACGATCGACGGACGTGCCCAGCTCAAGATTCCGCCAGGCACCCAGTCCGGCCAGCGTCTCCGCATGCGCGAACGCGGCGTGCCCTTCGCCACCCGCGAGGGCGAGCGCGGCGACGAGATCGTCACCGTGGAGATTGTCGTGCCCCAGGTCAAGGACGAGCGCTCCAAGGAGATCCTTCGCGAGTTCGCCAAGCTGAACCCCGAAGATCCCCGCGAAAGCGTTTGGAGCAAGCTCTAAGCGTGCGACCGAACCGCGACGTAGCGAAGCTCGGGGCGACGAAGGCAAGGGATTGGAACTGACGCGAGACGAAGGAAGCTATGGGAACATCGCTCTCATCGACGGCAATCCTCGAAACCGAACGCCTGCTCCTGCGGCCGCTCGCGTACTCCGATGAAGACGCGATGCTGGACGTGCTCGGCGATCCGATTGCCATGCAGTGGTATCCGCACCCGCTCTCTCGGGAGGAAGTGCGCGAATGGATCGACCGCAATCGGCGTCGCTTCGAGGACTACGGTGGCGGCCTCTTCGGCCTGGTTCTCAAAGAGACTGGCGAACTGGTCGGAGACTGCGGCCCGACGCGCCACGAGATTGAAGGCCGGCAGGAACACGAGATCGGTTACCACGTGCGCCGCGTATGGTGGAATCGCGGCCTCGCCACCGAAGCAGCCCGCGCCTGCATCGGCTTCGCCTTTGACCGCTTCAAGCCGGAGCGGGTGATTTCGATGATTCGGCCGGAGAACGTCCAGTCGCGCCGGGTCGCTGAAAAAAATGGACTCGTCCTCGAAAAAATGATTTGGTGGAGAGACTACGAACATTGCGTGTATCAGCTCACTGCTGACACTTGGCACCAGAACCGGTCCGGAAAAGAGACAGGTCTATGACGACGAAACGCAGATCCAAGGGCGCCTACATGATCTCGGCCGTCGCCGAGATGTACGATATCCACCCCCAGACCTTGCGGCTCTACGAACGCGAAGGGCTGCTCAAACCTTCGCGCACCGACGGCAACACCCGCCTCTATACCGATGAAGATCTCGAGCGCCTCGAATTCATTCTCAACCTGGCCAGAGATCTGGGCGTCAACATCGCCGGCATCGCCATCATCCTCCAGATGCGCGAGCGCATGGAAGAGATGAACCGCCAGATGCAGGACTTCGTCGACTACGTCCGCAATGAAATGCTCGCTCGCATGCACCACGCCGCGCCCGGACAAGGCTCCGCCATGATTCCCCTGCGCCGTTCGGTCGTGGTGGCCGCCGAGCCGCGCGCCGCAAACGCCAAACCCTCGATCCTAAATCCAACCCTCCGCAACGGCGACCGGAAACGGACGTAGGGCGCTCCGTCTCCTCCTGGGTGCCCATCCCTAATTTCATCCCAACACTCAGGTGGTCCCGTCGTTGACACATACTCCGGGCCGCCGAGCGCCCCATCCTTGCACTGCCTCACGGTGACAACGGTGGGTGAGCAGACATGGCCGCTAGCCCATCTCTAGTCTCACCTCAAAACTGAGCTCCCTCCTCGGGCACCCCGCGAATCAGAGAGGGCGGAAGGTGCGGGTGGATGGGCCGGCGGCGTCGATGCTGGCCACCAGACTGGAGTGGAACCCATCCTTGAACCGATGATACGGTCCAGGAATGGGGCACCCCACGGGTCGGGTTGCGTCGCAGCTCGGAGTGCGTGGGTGGTCCACCCGCCCGCTAGCTCCGCAGCGGATGGTCTGCCGGATGCTCCCGCTCCTGTGGCGACCGAAACAACACGGCTACTGCGAGAACGGCTGGGACAAAGGCCTTGTGCGATTCATGTGAGCAACGTGAACGGACCGGAGCATGGCTAACTCGGAACGACCCTTCCTTCGCTGTTCAGCGTGGGTACTTGCTGCCGAGCAAAACCTACTGACTGTGAAGGAACGAAAGCACCGCTCCGGTTCGTTTATCAAACTGGATAATCAGCTCACCGCCCCGTTTGACCGCTATGCAAATGAGGATCGCCGATCACCGTCCAGACGTTTCCCTTGAGGCCCGCTCTAAGCGGCAGTTCAGATGTGACCTTCTCTTTGCTCCAAATCGGAATCGCCACAGCTAGCGCGATGGACTTCGCGGTCTCAGCATCCGGCACAACTCCTGCTGCTGGGAACTCCGTCTTATGGCCTGAAGCTAGCCGACGATCATAGTCGATCATGTCGCTGTCGCCGACTGATTGAGCGATGCCACTACCCAACAGAATGGCACCCACAAGGCACCCGATGAATGTGTTCCGGCTCATGGTTTCTCCTGACCTATTGGGGGGCCCATCTCGAGTGACGACCGGCGGAGTTGGATCGAAGGTCGAATGGGCAGCCGGGGTGCCCATCCTTCGCACAGCCTCGCCGTGACGAGGGCGTAACAAATACCCGTGAGCCGGAGTACGCTGGCCTGTCTATGCCGGATGGTCTGGTGCGTTATCATAAACAGGCGACTTTCATCTCCTCACCCTCAGTTGTCACTGCAGGCTTCCGCTCTTAAAGGCTTCGCTTGCGCACGGATCTAGATCGGAGTAGCTACCTCATGTTCGATGAACAAGCCGTTGCGTGTCCTGCCTGTACCGAGGCAATCGGACTATCTCAAACTATGTTCAGTTCTGATTTCGTGTGCCCGCATTGCAATGCAGCGCTTCAGGTGCCAACCCTGTACACACGGTCCATCGTTCTGCTCGCTGTCCTTCTTGGATATGTTCTCGCATGGAAGCTCGCAATTTTTGGCCTGAAGGTTTGCTTTGGTCTGCCGCTGGGATTTTTTCTGTTCTGCATTCCTCTAACGCTTGTATTCGTGGCATCTTTATTACGCGTCGTTCCGTTGCTCATCAGGCCGAGGCTTGTACTAAAACGACCAAACGAACTTACGACTCTGAATCTCACGGTTGGATGCGCCACCCGACAACCGATGAAGCCGCTTCAAGGATGGCGCACCCACGGATCTGGGTTGGGATGGAGCCCGGAGTGCATGGTGGGCCACCCGCTTAGGGATGTAAACACGCAAAGGCCGTCCGGGAGGCGGCCAGCGGGGTTACAACGCGATAGGAAGCAAGGGGGTCTCCGCTCGCGCCTTTAAAGACAGGATTATCTCGTCGCTGAACTGCTCTGGAAGGCCAGCAAGGAACCTGATGTCCTCCTCCTCCCGGCGATGCTCCTCTTGCATTAAGGGATGAGAAGCGAGGCGATCAACGTTATCGGGAGGGACTACAAGCGAGTCGTCCAGGCCGCTTAGGTAGAGGTACACAGACTCGCCAGCACGCGTTGAAACGTTTTCAATGTGGTCGGCGCATCCATCTTGCGTAAACTCTATTATGTCGCTCATCGCAAGGGCGGCGTCTAGAGCGAAGGATGTTAGCTCGTGAGAGTACTCCTCAGTGTCCGGTGCGCCTTTGCGACACGCCTCACTTAATGACCGGTCCACTTGACCATTCCGCAAGGCACCCCATGCGGCATTTTTGGCATGCAAGTAGCAAGAGTCGTCGAAGCCTGTGTCCCTTGAAAAAGCAACAAGGCTTGGCAGCATTCTCTCAAAAACCAACAGAGCAAAAGCAAGTTGCTTCTTTGGAGAGAGGCTCGTGATTGAAACGAGATTCTTTTCTTCGGGGGCCATCGAGTCTCCATCCTCCTAGAATGGGAGGACTCCTTCAAGGGCGCTAAGGGCTGCAACACGCGCAATCCTCAAGAAGTCGGCACAAGATGGCTGGGTCGGCGGCTTCGATGTCGGCCACGGGACTTGAGTGGAGCCCACCCTTGAACCGATGATGCCGGTTCAAGGATGGGGCACCCACAGGTCGGGGGTTGGGTCGGCTCGGAGTGCATGGGTGGGCCACCCGCCGGAGTATCCGCGTAGTCTTCATCGAAATCTACCCATTCGCATAAAGAACCACCACAGCCAGTAAACAGCCATCAGAATGATCGGTGCATACAGGCTTGATTTACGGTTCACATTCGAAGCGCCTTTATCATTGGGAGCTTGGTTCAGCCTTTTATAGAGAAGAACGTTACCAAGGGAGAAAGCTATACCACTAACTATCAAGAACATCGCCAACGAAGTGCTTGGAGGAACTGTAAGTGCGGCCAACACGATCGCAAACAACATCCCTGCCTCAACCAGTACCAACGTCGGTTTTTTCATGCACCTTCCTGGTACTGCTTGATGGAATTACTCCACCGATCTGAAACTACCTGACGTTTGTATCTCAGCACACCCCTGCGGAAGGTGCGGGTGAATGGGTCGGCGCCTTCTATCGTTGAGCACAGGACGGGAGTGGAACCCACCGTTGAACCGATGCCGGTTCAAGAATGGGGCACCCACAGGTCGGGGTTGGGTCGGAGCCAGAAGGGATTGGGTGGGCCACCCGCCAAGGTAGCTCTGCAGCAACCCGCCGGGGGTGATGCGTCAGACCTAAATCCGGTTCAGAGCACCGTAGCCCTTTCGATGGGACGAGGCAGACCTCCCACATGGAGGCCCAGACACAGCAAGGCCGCCCCGGAGGACGGCCCCTTGGTGATCTCTTACTTGAAGCTTTCGAGCGAGAAGTCCTTTGCCAAGATGCTGATCGTTCCACCTGGTGGGCACAGGCTCACGTTGAAGTGAAGATAGTCATCGAAGCCTCGACCACCCCGGATAGGATCGTAGGGGCTAGGTTCGGAGATGACATTCTTCCAGTCCGACGACTCGTAGCATTTCGCACTCGAAATAGCGTCAGAGCACATCGACTTGGCCGCCAGATAAATATCGGTTTGGTAGTAAACACACTCTTTGAAGACGATCTCTGTCGGCGTTAGAGAGCCGTCTTCACCAAGCAACTCAAGAGACAGTCTCGCTCGGTCCTCTTCCTCGAACTTGAAAAAGGAAAAGCCAACCAATTTGGAGTCATGCCACGAAATGGAGTTGAAACGCTGTATGGTCGGATTCTCTAATTGGATAGTCATGATTACCTCGGCTTATGGAATGGCTAGGTTCGCTGGAATCGCAGGCCACAGTGGTGGCGCAAGCGAGGGCGAGAACCTTATGACCATGTAAATGCCCAAACGGTTCTGATCGCTGCCCATGATGGTGAAGTGCGGCTGCGGTACACATTCTGCGGTTACGTTCTTGATCCGCGGCGCTCCCTTCTTTTGCTCCATTCGCGCTCTCGAGTCGGAGAGCTGGCTCTTGCCTTACACATCCCGCGAATCAGAGGGGGCGGAAGGTGCGGGTGGATGGGTCGGCGGCTTCGATGGTGCCGGAGAGGATGTCATAGAACCAGCCGTGGAGTTGGAGGCGTTTTTCTGCGAGTGCTTCGATGACCGCGGGATGGGTCTTCAGGTTTTCGACTTGGGCGAGGACGTTGGCATGGATGAGTTGGACCAGTTCTGGGTCGGAGGGGTTTGAGCCGGGAGGGAGGTACTGGCGCGCGCTCTCGATGAATCGCAGCCAGCGGCCGGCGGCGGGCAGGTGGGCGACGGAACGCTTGTTGAGCGACGCCTTGATGGCCCCGCAGTCGGAGTGGCCGCAGATGATGATGTGCTTCACCTTGAGAGCCTGAACCGCGTATTCAATGGTGGCGGAGACACCGCCGGTGAGTTCCCCGGCCGGAGGCACGACGTTGCCGATGTTTCGGCAGATGAAGAGGTCGCCGGGTTCAGTTTGCAGGATGAGGTTGGGCACGACGCGTGAGTCGGCACAGGTGAGGAAGAGCGTGTCGGGCGATTGGCTGTCGGCGAGCAGGTGGAAGTGCTCCCGCTGTTGGGGAAAGACCTCCTTGTGAAAGCGGCGGTATCCCTCGAGAAGTCGCTGCATGTTTCGTCTCCTTTGCGCGTTCGCCCTGGGGCAGATGTACTGAGGCCGGCGCCCGATTGCGCAATGTGGCCCCGCTGAGAATAGCAGAGCAGGAAGCCGGGGAGGTGAACCGGCGGGCCTGGGCGGCGGCTTCCCTGCTAGGCTGAAAACGAGTGGGGATTCGAAGCGATGAGGGTGGTTGGATTGCGACGTGTTTGGCTGGCGCTGCGGCTGGGTGGGTTGGTGTTGTTGCTGGCTGCGCGGGGGTGGGCGCAGGACGTGGATACCGTAGCCGCGGACCTGCGGGGAAAGATCGACGGCGCAGTGAACCAGGTGTTGAGCGCAACGGGCGTGCCTTCGGCCTCGATCGCGGTGGTGAAAGACGGCAAGGTGGTCTATGCCCACGCGTATGGGCTGGCGCGCATTTCGCCTCCGGAACCGGCGAAGCCGTCGATGCGCTATTCGATCGGCTCCATCAGCAAACAGTTCACCGCAGCGGCCATGCTGCTATTGCAGCAGGACGGCAAGCTGACGCTCGACGACAAGGTCAGCAATTATCTGCCGGAGCTGACGCGGGCCAACGAAGTCACGATTCGGATGCTGCTCTCGCACACCTCGGGATACCAGGATTACTGGCCGCAGGACTACGTGATGCCGCCGATGATGAAGCCGGTGACCAGCGCGGAGATTCTGAACACATGGGCGAAGAAGCCGCTGGACTTCGATCCGGGCACGAAGTGGCAGTATTCGAATACGAACTACGTGATCGCGGGCGTGATCGTTGAGAAGGTGAGCGGGATGCCGGTGATGAAGCTGTTGCAGTCGCGGGTGTTCACGCCCTTGCACATGGAGTCGGTCTACAACTCGGACGAGGCCCGGCTGACGGCAGCGGACGCGACCGGCTACTACCGGCACGCGCTGGGGCCGCTGCGGCCGGCGCCGAAGGAGGGGCCCGGATGGATGTTCGCTGCGGGCGAGCTGGCGATGACGGCCTACGACCTGGGGCTGTGGGACGTGAGCCTGATGAATCGCGCGCTGCTGCAACCGGCTTCGTACGGGCAGATGTTTGAAGAAGTGATGCTCGAGGATGGGGACGGCACGCACTACGGGTTGGGAGTGGATGTGCATTCGGATGGCGGGCACCTGCTGGTCGAGCATTCGGGCGAGGTGTCGGGGTTTGTCTCCGATGATCGCGTGTATGTGGATGACAAGGCCGCAGTGGCGGTGCTGACCAACCAGGATGCAGTGTCGGCGGCCGGCAGCATCGCGAAGAGCGTAGGCGAATTGCTGGTGAGTGCGCCGGAGGCTCCCTCCACGCAGGAAGAGGCGAAGGCTGCGGCGATCTTCGCCGGATTGCAGGAGGGCAAGATCGACCGCTCGCTGTTTACGCCGAATTGCAACGCGTACTTCAGCGAGGAGGCGTTGCAGGATTTCTCTGAGAGCTTGAAACCGCTGGGCTCATTCACCAGCTTTCATTCCGGGCGCGAGGCGTTGCGCGGCGGGATGACGTTTCGGTCGTTCCGGGTCAAGTTTCCGGGACGCGAGTTGATGGTGACGATGTACGAGATGCCGGATGGAAAGATCGAGCAGTACCTGGTGATGCCGGTGGAGTGATGGGCGGCGGAGACTGCGATGCGCAAGCCTGCATCGTATGCTGGACAGGAAAGCAGTACAGAGGGCAGCAGGATGAAGTATCGCGATTTGGGTCGGACAGGGTTGCAGGTTTCAGAGATCAGCTTTGGCGCGTGGGCGATCGGCGGCTCGTGGGGCAATGTGAGCGACCATGAGTCGCTGGCCGCACTGAATCGGGCGATCGATGCCGGCATCAACTTTCTCGATACGGCGGATGTATATGGGGACGGGCGCAGCGAACGGCTGATCGCGCAACTGAAGAAGAGCCGTAAGGAAGAGATCCTCGTGGCGACCAAGGCAGGGCGACGCCTGCCGAAGCAAGTGGTCGAAGGCTACACGGCGACGAACTTGAATGCATGGATCGATGACAGCCTGCGCAATCTCTCGACCGAGACGCTGGACCTGGTGCAACTGCATTGCCCGCCCACGGATGCGTATTACCATCCGGAACTCTTTGGCACGATGGATGACCTGGTGAATGCGGGCAAGGTGCGCTACTACGGCGTAAGCGTGGAGCGGGTGGAGGAAGCGCTGAAGGCGATGGAGTACGAGAACGTGCAGACGGTGCAGATCATCTTCAACTGCTTTCGGCAGCGGCCGGCGGACCTGTTCTTCCTCGAGGCAAAACGGCGGCGGGTGGGAGTGCTGGCGCGTGTGCCACTCGCGAGCGGATTGTTGACGGGCAAGTTTGGGCCGGAGACGAAGTTCGCGGCCGATGATCATCGCAATTTCAATCGGCGCGGCGAGCAGTTCGATGTGGGCGAGACGTTCAGCGGCGTTGACTATGAGACAGCGTTGGCGGCAGTAGAGGAGATTCGCAAGCTGGTGCCGGAGGGAATGAGCATGAGCCAGTTCGCGCTGCGGTGGATTCTGGATTTCGATGCGGTATCGTGCGCGATCCCTGGCGGCAAGCGTCCGGAGCAGGTCGCCGATAACGCGAAGGCTTCGGATCTGCCGCGGCTGTCGGACGAGGTGCATAGCAAAGTGCTTCACATCTACGAGGAGCGGATCAAGCCACTGGTGCACCAGCGCTGGTAAGTGGGCGGCTGCATGTGGACGCGGCACGGATGGCCTGTTAGTGTGCTCGCATCCTTCTATTACTAACTCGATCGCGCGTAGTAACTCGATCGCGATTGGCGTGGGGCTGAACTTTGATGATGGACGCGGATGTTTCGAAGACGGTGCGGTACGGCTGGTTTCTGATTTTCATCGCCGGATTGGGCGGACTCTTATACGGCATTGATGTGGGCATTATTGCCGCGGCGCTGCTGTATCTGAATAAGACGATCAACCTGAGCGTAGAGCAGACGTCGATCATCGTGGCGGCGGTACTGGGCGGCAGCATGTTTTCGTCGCTGGTGGCCGGAGTGTTGGCGGACTGGTTTGGCCGCAAGAAGATGATGATCGTGAGCGGCCTGATGTTTGTAACCAGCGTTGGACTGATTGTGATCTCGCAGGGATTTGTCTCGCTGGTGATCGGACGTTTGCTGCAGGGCATGAGCGGCGGCGTGATCGCGGTGGTGGTGCCGCTCTACCTGGCCGAGTGCCTGGGTGCGGACTATCGAGGCAGAGGTACGGCGATCTTCCAGTTCATGCTGACATTTGGCATTGTGATCGCGGCTTTGACGGGATGGTTTTACACGCGGCAGGCAGAGGCGGCGATCCAGGCGGCTGCGGGAAATTCCGTATTGATCCAGGTGGCGCAGAATCACGCTTGGCGAGGGATGTTCCTCTCGGTGATCTACCCGGGAATACTCTTCTTTCTCGGGTCGTTTGTGCTGAGCGAATCGCCTCGCTGGCTGGTGCGGCGAGGCAAGACCGAGGCTGCGATGGCGGCGCTGCGGCGTTCGTCGCCTGAAGAACAGGCGCAGTTACAAATGCGCGAGATGGAGGCGCTGGCGCTCGAGACTCGCGAACAGAAGGCGAGTGGCACGGCGGGTTCGCTGCTGCAGCGCAAGTACGTGATCCCGTTCGTGCTGGCGTGCATCATCCTCGCGTGTAACCAGGCGACGGGGATCAACTCGATTCTGGGGTACCTGGTCATCATTCTGAAACAAGCGGGCATGAGCGCGAGCCGCGCGACGCAGGGCGACGTTGCGGTGAAGGTGTTGAACTGCCTGATGACGATTGTGGCGGTGGCGCTGGTGGACCGGAAGGGGCGCAAGTTTCTGCTGAAGCTCGGAACAGCCGGGATCATTCTCTCGCTGGCCGCGGGTGGTTTGCTATTCCTGGGGTTCGAGTCGAAGCGCGCAGATGTGAAGCCGCAGGTGACGTCCGCAATTCATGGCGACACGTTGACGCTGCCATTGAATCAGTCAGAGTTTCGCGGCGCGACGGATGGGCGGCCGATGGCGTTGACGGTGCTGTATTCGTACGGCGGAGGGGACAAGGTGGCTACCGTGCTGACCAATGATGCGGATCCGGTGATGCGCATCCATCCGCAGAGCGGGGAGGCGAAGGCGGGGCTGACGATCAAGCGCGCGCTGTACGGGCCGGTACCGTCGGAGAATACGGGCTGGCTAATTACGGCGTGCGTTGGATTGTTCATTGCGGCGTATTCGGTAGGCCCGGGAGTCGTGGTGTGGCTGACCCTCTCTGAGCTGATGCCGACGCGGATTCGATCGACAGGCATGGGAATCGCGCTGCTGCTCAACCAAGGTGTGTCAACGCTGATTGCTGCGGTGTTTCTGCCGGTGGTTGGGCACTATGGATACTATGCGATGTTCTTCTTCTGGTCGGCTTGCACGGTGATCTACTTTGTGACGGCAGCGTTCTTCCTGCCGGAGACGAAGAACAAGACGCTGGAAGAGATCGAAATGCAGTTCGAAGGTCGCAAGGACACGATGTTGCCCCAGGGGAATGGTTGACGGGCGGGCGGTGATCGCACCCGGACAGGAGCAGTGCCTTTGAGGTTGGGCCGCAACCTCATACAATCAAGACGCGGCCTCCGGTGGCGTCGCCTGGCGCGGCTCGGAGCTGCATAAGGGTACACGGGCCCATAGCTCAACGGTTAGAGCAGAGCACTCATAATGCTTTGGTTCCAGGTTCGAATCCTGGTGGGCCCACCAATCAGCTTCGCTGATTCGGAAAAGATGGACGGGGCGGTAGGAGCGCAAAGGCACCTAAACGAGAAAGGCGATATCCCTTTCGAGATACCGCCTTCTCTATCCGTTTTTTCGAAGACCTGGTTCGGATCCAGATCACAACGTCTGTTATCTTGAAATTATTCGGGACTCGCGAGCAAGCCCGCGTTTCCGTCATTCTTCCGATGTTTCATCAGTTGTAAGAGTGCCCCTTTACCGTCCATCTCCGGTTGCCCGGATCGAGTCTCGTTGCCGATTCTCAAGAGCGGCTCTGGTTTCCTCTCTCCTTCTGGAAGATTGCTCCTCCGTTGAAAAGAACAGTACTCCGCAGAGACGGTGCTGCCAAGGGGTTCGGTGAAATTCTTGCTGTGCAAAATGAGGCACGATCGGTGGAAATCCTGCGAGCCGTTTGTTGCCGCCCCGTGCAGCTAGAGACAGGTCTCACTGTGTGAAGTGTGAATGGTGGGAATCGCGAGGAGGTTCTGACGGTTGTAACTCTTTCCCGGAGAAAAGGATCGAGATCGCATCTCGGGGGATGAGTGATGAAGCACGGCCCTCGGTGCATGGAAGCGGTACAAGGGTTACATCGCCGACCAGTTAGTCAGTAGGCCGCACCTTCAGGACCAGTAGAGCTTCCATCGCGGTGCCTTCAGGCAATTGGACGCCAAGTTGATCGCCTTCACCAAAGAAGGTAAAGGCAAGATGCCGGCATGGAAAGATAAGTTGACTGAGGCTCAGATCGTGGATGTGATCGCCTAAATCCACACCTTGCAGCACGGCGACTAATTCGTCGGGCGCTCACGAGGGCGCTGGCTGTTTGCGGTCTTGCCGGGCAAGCAGCCGCCTGTTAGTTATGCAAGGGTCCTTTGGCACTTCTCCGCGCGCAAGCTCAATGAACAACAGGCGTGTGCCGACCATGAGTCGAGTTCCCATGTAGGACACCTGAGGCTTCTCGTAATTGAACCTGAGCACTGCGTTGAGCCGTATCATGCTGAACGATCGCGGCCTCATGTAACCGCGCCTGCCGCGGGGTTGTGGGGTATATCTGCGCCCACGCACGCCGCAGTTGTCGGGTCGACCCAAAGCCTACGCGCTCCGCAACCTGTTCCATATCCAGTTGACTCTGGCTGATGAGTTCGCGCGCAAGGGCAACGCGCAGACGATTGCGGTATTCGACCATTGGCATTCCCACATGCTCCAGAAACAGGCGCGAGAGATGGCGGCCACTTGCGCCGCTCAGGCGGGCGAGCTGAGTGCGGGTCCAGCGCCGTGCCGGGTCACCTGCAATTGCATCCTGCACGCGATGAATGACGGGATGAATGTGGTTACGACCTTCGAGCCATGGAGATAGCTGAGGGTCGTTGCCGCTGCGCCGCAGATAGACCACCAGATAGCGGGCAATCGCGAGTGTACAGTCGCGACCGATGAGTCGACTAACAAGGTGCAGTGCGAGATCGACACCCGAAGTAACTCCCGCACAAGTGAATACGTTGCCATCCTGCACATAGAGACGGTCGGTCATGACCTTGGCGGTGGGAGCGATTCTCTGCAGATCTGCACAATCCATGTGGTGCGTGGTGCATGCTCGACCATGCAGTAGCCCCGCTTTGGCGGCATACATCGCGCCCGAACAAATCGTAACCAGCATGTGCTCCGGCCTGATCATGTTGCCAAGCCACGCTACCAGCGCGCTCTCGCCCTTTCTATCCGCCTCGGCGCGGTTGCCGGTATTCTCGATCCCCGGCACCAGCGATGCATTGCCACTTACGATCACGATGGCATTGGAAGGAAGGTTCTTCGGAAGGGGCTGCACCGAGGTCAGCCGCAGGCCAATAGAGGTGGAGACCGACTCTGCGGGGCCAACATAGTTCACTTCAAAGAACGTGTTCGCCTGCTCGCGGTTCGCACGGCAGAGCACCTCGAGTGGACCAGCGATGTCGAGCAGCAGTGCGCTTGGCGGCACGACCACATACACCGGCAGCCGACGGACTGATGATTTCACACTCACCATGAGACTTCACCTGAGCATCACTTCTCACCTCTGGGCGGCGATTCAGAGGATGGTTGAGATGCGCTCTGTTCGAACAGACTTCTTTAACCATACGGGGGCGCAGGGAGCCGAGCAAGCCTGATTGGGGCAATTACCGGACATAAATGGCCACGGCCATTGTTTCTTAAAAACGCCCGGGAACAAACCGGTAGCAAGCTTCATCTCTCCTTCGCATCGAGCCATAGGCAAAGCTAACTATTCAGTAGAGGACAGCACTTTGATGGCGCGGACGCGATGGCTGTTTAAGTCCACTTCTCGTCCACTGGCGTGCTTGTCGGTTTTTGGTCGCACCTCGATCCTCTACACAGAGGCTGTTCACGGGGTGCACGTTGACACCAATCTACCTCCAAGACGGATTTGAGTGCTCGCGGCTTCCACTGAAGTGGGCGCTTGTCACAATCCTTGGATGGCTCGTGTTGTGGTCGCACGCGTTCCCGGTAGCGCTGGGGGCGAACACGTCGCGGAACTCGGTGCCGTTGCGAGTGGTGCATGGCTTCGCGGTGTTGGTGCCAGTATTTGTTGACGGAAATGGCCCTTATGACTTCCTGCTGGATACGGGCTCTACCAACACCAGCGTAGACCGTGAGCTGGGGCATTCTCTTAGCCTCATGCCGAACGATGAGGCGACCGTTGAGACGGTTGTGGGTCGCATTCCGGTTGCCATTGCGCTCGCTCAAACAGTGAGCGTCGGGCCGATCGTGGAGGCGAACGTAGAGATCCTGGTGCGAGACCTCGAGGGGCTTCGGCAAGTGGATCCGGATATCCGGGGAGTGCTCGGTCAGAATGCGCTGAGACACTCTAACTATCTGCTCGATTACAAACGGCGCATACTCGAGTTTGATCTGGACGGCGAAGTTCTGAGCGATGTCGCTGGAGAACGCATTCCACTGGGAAGGCTGGCTACGCCAGATAACCCGGATTACTCCCTGATAACTCTTCGCGCGGAGATAGGGCGCGATCCAGTTACAGAGACGACGTTAGCTCTCGACACTGGAACCGCGTTCCTTGTCCTCTTTTCAGCGCCGAGCGGGGATGTTCAGAGTTCGCTCCGTAAGACGGTTCAGGACGTAACGGGTACGGCTCGCGTGTCGGAGTCACGGATGATCCACATAGCGGTTGCAGGTCACGCGCGGAGTATGGAGGCACAGGTGGTTGGAGCGCGCGGCATGCGCCTGGGCGGGCTGCTCCCGACGTGCATCTTTCCTCGTGTCTATGTGTCGAACGCGAATAACTTTGTCATCCTGGGGCCGAGGATAACTTCGCGGCACGGCCGTGGGAACGACGATACTAGTTTGGCGCACCCGCTGTAGCGACTGCCGGTCAAGGCATGCGGAGCCGCTAACTTGCTGAGGGAGTTCAATTCACCTTCGAACGGCTCCAGCCTTGCGGTCCTGCCTTATGAAAGCTTTATGTAGCTGTTGTGCCGCCCTTATGCTCTGTGGGCTCACATAGGCGTGAGGGGGAATTCCTACCATGCCTGCCAACCAACTCCCGTTGATGGCGCTTACAGCTATCTCCACCTGTTTCATACTGTTTTTTGTCTGGGTGCTGTACCACCTCCACGTGGCGACTCGCAGGCGCGCACGAGAGCAGAAATTGCGGCGAATTCAGGCTGGTTACTTCGAAGTCCGTGGACACGAAAGAAGGTAAATGTCCACGGACTTCGATCTCGATTAGAAGATGATGCGTGCTGCAAATTGCCCGAACCGACGCTCGTCGTTGGCACCACCATTCACCCCGCCACGTCTGCCCTGAATATTCAGCGGAGTGCCATAGCCAATCCCTCCCACATCGTTTTGCGCTTCCAAAACGTACAGATTGTGGTGATTGAGAATGTCGAAGCCCTCAGCTCGCAACTCGAGCGAAAGCTTTTCGGTGATCGGCAGGTTCTTACTAACGGCGGCGTCAAAGTTCCAGGCACCCGGGCCATAGAACGAGTTCCGGCGCGTCATACCTGCAGGGTACGGCCCGAAGTCGGAGATACCACCGAAGCCGAGATTGGCATCGGGATACGGCATAGCGGCCGGGAGTGCGCCAAGATTGTAAACATTTGAAGCGGCCAGGCCGGTGGCCTTGTTGAACTTCTTGTTGGTGATCGGACTGGATGGCAGGTAACGCGGAACTCCAGAACCGGCGCCGGCATTCAACGATGCTGTGCTATCGGAGAAGGTAAAGGGCGTACCACTGCGGACGGTGTAAATTCCCGTGATCAGATACCCGCCGAGGAGTCGACCCTTGAAACTCTTGCCTCCGCGGAACCATGGAGTCTGGTAGATCGGAGCGATCACGAAGCGGTGACGAGTATCAAAGTCGGACGCCCCATAATCCAGGGAAGGATTGAATGGATTGAGATAGCCCAAGTTACCAATACCGTTAGATGAGCTGTTACTCTCCGAGAAGGTGGAACTAATGTCGTCCAACGAATGTGCGTAAGTATAGTTGGCGGTCAGGCTAAGACCTGTGTGCGAGACGTCGTTCATTTGCAGCCCCACGTTCATGCCGTCGTAGTGTGAGTCTCCATTGCTGCCGCGTTCATTGATGTCGCTGTATTCACCATTCAGACGCGAGTAACCATTGCCTGCCGGCGGATTGGTGATGATGGGATCTCCGAGATATACATTGCCGGCGCCCTGCTGGTTATAGTTCTTGATGTCGTACAGGTGGACGCCGCGCGAGCCGATGTAACCAACGGAAGCGACCGTGTTATTGGCGATCTGACGCTCCAGCGTCAGGCTGTAAAACTGCGTGCTCGCAACGCGAATGTGGGGATCGACGGCGCGCAGCGAGGTGGGCGGAAGGGGAACATTGCCCGACGCGCCGCCGAGCGGCCCCGTGTTGCTGGTGGTGACGGGCGTGTTGTTGATGGTGATCACGGCGTAGTTAGGCGGGTTCTGAATGATGTTGAATGTAACGTTTCCGAAGTTACGCTCATACGAGATGCCGTAGCCACCGCGGATCGATGTTTTGCCATTGCCGGCCAGATCGTAGGCAAAGCCGACTCGCGGAGAGAAGGTTCCATTTTGCGGGTCCCATGGGCGGTGATGCGGAGCGTTGGGTGTGGTGAGAACGCGTCCTGCGCGGAGTTGCTCGAAGATGTTCGAGCCCGGACCAGGGAAATAGTTGGCCTGCAGATTTGGATGCTCCTCATGCAGAACCCCAAGGTGGTCATAGCGCAACCCGTAATTGACAGCAAGTTTTGGCGTGACGCGATAGGCGTCCTGGGCGTAGACGGCCCACTCCTTATAGCGGTTGCTACGCGCAAACACCGGTTGGCTTGCGGGCAGTGTAACCGAGCACGCCGGGGTTACGTTAAGCGTGCCGGTGGTGTAGTCCCTGAAGCAAGGAAACGCTCCATTCGGATTAACTGCAGCCTTAAACAGAGCTAACTGACCGGTGAGGAAATGGTCGAGGGAGTTAGCCGCGTTCGATCCGAGTCCTTCCACTGCCTGCGCATAGGCTCCGTACGAGATGTTGTTTTGAATGTAGAAGAGTTGCACGCCGGCCTTGATGGAATGACTGCCCCGGGTGAGATCAACGTCCTGATCGATCTGCGCTGTATTCTGCGGGCCCGACGCAGGGAGGCCACCGGTGCCCTCATTCTGATCGAAGAAGCCGGGAAGCTGCGCCAGGATTCCGGCGAAGGTCGCACTGCTTCTGAAGTAAAGAATAGGCGTGTTTTGCAACGCGGTATTGTAACTCTGATCGCTGGAGTTCCTGGTAAAGCTGAACTTGGTGCTGCTTACCAGTGCGGGAGAGAATTCGTGAGTAAGGCTGTAGAGATAGGTCTGACCCTTGATTGCCTCGCCCACGTTGTATTGCGAGTAGGGCGAGCTGAAGAGTCCACCATTCTGATCGATCTCATGGTATTGCGCGTAGCGGCCGAACATCTGAGTCTTTTCGCCCAGGCTGTAGTCTCCGCGACCGACAAGGTAGAAGGTGTTTTCAGGATTTCCGCCGCCCGCATTGGCAGGAGATTGAAAGGGGACGATACCGAAGATCGGCGTAGAAGAAGGCAATGCGTCGAATGCACCACCGGGCGTGGGGGTGACACCGCCCGCGACCACGTCCGCTTTTGAAAGTGTGGAGGTAAACGCCGGCGCATTCTTGCCGTAGGCTGTGAAGAAATCCTGTGTGTTGGGGGCGGCGGCAGCGAGAAACTCCGGGGTTGGAATCAGCGACTGGTTGCTGGCAGCACCGCGCACCCTGATCCACTCTGTGCTCTGAAAGAAGAAGAGCCTATCCTTGATGGCTGGTCCGCCGATGGCGTAGCCAAACTGATTGCGTGTGAACTTGCCCTTGGCGTTGCCCGCCTGCGCATTCGTCACCGTGTTTGAGGTATAAGCCGAGAGACGGTTATACTCCCACGCTCCACCATGAAAAGCGTTTGTTCCGCTCTTGGTAACGACGTTGACTACTCCGCCCGACGCGCGCCCATACTCGGGGCCGAAGTTACTGGTGATTACGCGATATTCCTGCACGCTGTCGATTGGGATCTGAATGAGTGCCGGTCCAGTGAGATAGGTATCGTTGTTCTCTACGCCATCGAGCAGGATCTCGGTGCCGGTGGAGCGTTGGCCGTTGAGCGAAAAACCGACACCGCGCGTGGTATCGTTTTGATCGCCGGTGACGGTGGTGGCGCCGCTTGACGTCACCTTATCTCCGGAACTTATGTTTCCCGCGATGGTTACAAAGTCGTATGGGTTGCGCGACAGGCTGGGCAGTTGTGCGACCTGCTGCGTACTTACGACCTGGGAGACCTCCTGCGTCTGGGTGTTGACGGCGACTCCGCCCTCTCCCTGCACCGTGACGGTTTGCAGCGACCCAGCGGGAACCAACTTGATATCGACGGTCAATCTGCCGCCCACGGTGACCTCTGCCTTGGTGGCGTAGGCTCCAAACCCGCCGCCGGCCTGAACAGATAGTTCGTATAAGGATGGGGTCAGCCCGGTGAAGACATAGGCTCCCGAATCGGTCGACCTGGTCACACGGACGGCATTCGTTCCAGCGTTTTTTGCCGAGACAGTGACGTTCGGAATGGCCGCCCCGCTGGGATCTGTAACAGTTCCAGCGATCTGTCCGGTCTCCTGTGCCAATGCTGGAACGGTCAGAAGGTTCAATGCCAGCAAGGCTGCGGGTACACAACCGGCTAGCCTGCCAAGGATTCTCCGGGAAACAAGACTGCGATCACTGCGCATGGGCGCTCTCCTCAAGACCTCAGGTTGGAGCGGCCGGCGCTGGCTGGTGGCTGAGTGACTCTGATTCAGGTCACCCTCGTACCCCAGGCCCCGGCAATCACCCCACTCCATCCCTTGTGGCTGGGCGCTGCAATCTCATCTCCGTTTAAGGGAAAGTTCGCCTAGTACAGAGGGAACGGCCGCGAGAAGTGACGGACCTACGGAAATTCGTGATTAAGTGCGGTCTCAGAGACAGAAGCCGGCGTATGGAGCGAGGATGCGAAGGAGCGTTACTCCTGCGGCTTTTGAACTTCCTACAAAATGCGATATTTCAGCCGACGGTGAAAATGGATGCAGAAAATTGTGACGAATGGTTGCGGTACGAAGGTGAGTCGCCACCGGATGGGGATGAGGGGCTGGCAAGGGTTAAGGCGTTCTCGGGTGACCCTCCGCAATTCTGTAGCACGGAAGTTGTAGAAAGCGGACCTGAATTCGGCCGGAACTCGTCTCGGCGATACAGCTTCTAGTCACCCTGAGGGATGGATGGAGCAGGGTGAAGGGGTTGTTCACCTTCACCCATTGAGCCGATTATTGCTTCGCCACATCGAGGTCGATGGTGAGCTTCACTTCGTCGCCTAATACGGCCGATGGGTACTTCGTGCCAATGTCGAAGGCCGTGCGGCTGATGGTCGTGGTAGCGGAGAAACCAGCATGCGGCTTCTTATCCATTCCTGTGACTGGGCCGGTTGGACCCTGCGCTTCCAGCACGACCGGTTTGGTGACGCCATGAAGAGTGAGGTTGCCGGAGACAGTAAGGCCGTTCCCACTCTTCGCGACACTGGTGCTGACGAAAGTCGCGGTGGGAAATTGCGCGACGTCGAACAAGCTCGCACCTTTCAGATCGTTGTCACGCGGGCCTACGCCTGTGTCGACCGTGCTTACGTCAATGGTGACATTCACCGTTGACTTGGATATGTCGCTGTCATTCGTAACGATGGTGCCTCCGATGTTGCCAAAATGACCGCGCACGTTAGACAGACTCATGTGGAGAATGGAGAAGTCGACCTCGCTGTGTGCCTTATCCGGAACCCAGGTAGATGTTTGTGCGATAGCCAGAGGAGCCGCTAGCGTCAGAGCTAAAACCGCGGACAAATGTTTGATCATGGAACAGTCCTTTCTAGAACAGGTTAGTAACTCGCTGGCATAACTAGCCGAGGCTCGGGGCATTCGGCACTGAACTCATCACTGTTGCGTCCACCCTCTGGTGTACGCACGAGGCACGGGTGTGTCTCAATCCCTCTCTGAAAGTGGTACAGAGCCGGGCAACCCAGTTCCCTACCCTGGTGGGAATGCCTGGTAAGGAATTCTAACTGGTATGGTTCAAATGGAAAGAAGTTTCTTATTACGGCGACGAAATGATCGAACGCTCCGTCGATGGAGTTCGCAGTGTTCGATTCTGCCGAATTGGTGCTTTCGGAGCTGGCACCGGACAAATGCTAGAAGTGAGACTCGAGCCGCAAGAGAACGGATCGTTGGGGAGCGATCGCATTGCCTGAGAACAGGCCGCCGAAATCAAGGACATTCAGGCGGTTGTTCAGGTTTTGTCCGTCGACATGAAGCGTGGTCTTCAGATGGTCGCGTCGGCAGATGTCGAGGGCCAGCGAGGCATTCAGCGCAAGCAGGGGCAGGATTCTTCCTCGTGCGAAGTTGAGCCGGCTGATGACGCCGGGACCATACTGAGCCACGGCCTGAGTAGGGGTGCCCTCGTAGGTGAAGGGCAATCCTGAACCGTATGTGGCGCCTGCCGCGACGCGCACTCGCGAGCCGACGCTGGACTCCCATCGAGTCACCAACGTGTTCCGCTGATCCTGTGTCGCGGCGAAATGTCCGTTGAGACTGGAGAGTACGTTGGCAGCGTCCGCGCCGAGGAACAGCCCTCCGGTGACCGGGAACCACACCTTTGACACCATGTAGGAGTAGCTCAGGAAGCCGCTCACTGGTCCGGCGGATACGACCTGCAGCTTGCCTTCCGCGCCATAGGTGGCGCTGTGATCGAAGGCGATTGGATAGCTTAGGCCTGTATTCAGAAAAGGATCATCATCTGCCGCGTTGCGTGTGCCTCTCCAGTAGGAAGCGACGTCGAGACGGACGCGGTTGGCAATACCCTTCGTTGCGCCGATCTCCCAATTGCTACCAAGAGAGGGCTGTACGGGCAACCTAAGAAAGTTATCGCTCAGAGCTTTTACTTGCGCGGAACTTGAAAGCAGAATGTTTTCGGAAGATGGAGTCTGAAAGACGCGATCGTAAGACGCATGCAACACAAGATCGTGCTCAGCGAAGCTGCGGCTGACGGCGATACGTGGACTGAGCGCGTGCCGGTTGAGCAGAAGCTGGTAGTGATCCCAGCGAAGGCCGAGGCGCGCCGACCAGCCGTGGTGGCGAATCAGGTCTTCGATGAATGCCGATTGTTCGAGATCAGGCCTGCTGCCAAGGAACGCGAAGGTAGATGGAGTTTGAGGGTCGAAGTCGGCAGGATCGATAATCGCATAACGGAAATTTTCGTGAAGAAAGGTCTGGTCTGATTCCACTCCTGCTTTGAGCTCATGCTGTCCACGATGCAGAGCGTAGGTTGCCTTCAAGTAGCCTTCGTAAAACCGATTGTGCTGGAAGACCGCGATGGGAACCGGATTGCGGTTGGATTCAAGATTCTTCGCGTCTTGACGCAGCATGCCGGAAATTACAATCAGGCTGTCAGGCGAAGTGACGCGCTGGTAGCGAACTGTGCCCATGGTCTCAAAGTCGTCGCCGTTCTGGATCTGGCCCGCCTGCTGCTGCACGCGTTCGTTCGGAATGAGAAATCGCGAGAGCTCGCGTCGCGCGTTGAAGATGATGCGATCGTCCGGATCGAGATCGCGTTCGTAGGCCGCAGCGAAATCCGCCGAGGTGCCCGTGTTGGTGTAATTTTCCGGGACCACCGGATTGAGGTAGTGGGCACTGTGCGCACCGGAGGCTGAGGCTGTAAGCGCACTGAACCTTTGAGTGTGTTGCAGGCGGCCGTATCCAGAAATTGTGTCGTAACTGCCGCCGGACAGCACGACGTCTCCATGCAGACCAGGATTGGTCTGGCGCTGCGTGTTGAGTTCGATGACACCGCCGAGCTTGCGCCCGTATTCAGCGGGAATACCCGCGGTGTAGACGCTCATGGATTGAAGATCATCGGCTTCGATCTCGGGTCCGAAGCTGGGCGAGCGATTGTCGGTGAGTGGAATTCCATCCAGCACAAACTGGGTCTGGTACTCTGAGCCGCGCGGATGGAGAACGGCATTGCCTTCGTAGAGCCAACCTGGTTCAGAGACAACGAGGTCTTGCACGGAGCGGCCCGGCAAGGAAGAGATGCGGTTCTCGATCTGCTTCGAACCAATCTGCGCGGCGCTGGAGGTGGAGTTGAGATCGATGAGTGGCCCAAGGCTTGTGACCCTCACTTCGGTCTCGGCACCGGCAATGGCCAGCGTGACCCGATGCTCTAAAGGCACAGTGGTATGTAGGTCGACCGTGGCGCGATACGACGCGAAGCCGCCCCTCTCGATGGTGACTTGGTAAACGCCAAAAGGCAGCATCGGAATCGCGACACGGCCTGTATCGTCTGTTTCGAGAGACTGATGGAACCCATTTGCGCGCGCATCGAGGTTGACCCTGGCTCGCAGGACAGCGCCGGACGGATCGGTGATTCTAAAGCGCAGCTCACCACGATTTGTCTGGCCCCAGGCGCAGACCGCCCAGGCGAGCAGTAGAACGGGAATCAACCTCATCTACTCCATTGTTACCTGATCCTCTGCGGATTTGTTACGGCAGAGAAGCGCTGGGGGGTTGCCCAACCGCCACTGAGCAGCCGCGTTCCTGGCAGCGTTGGTGAATTCGCTGGATAGTGTGCAAGGGTCAGCAGCGCCCGTTCGTTCCCCTTGGTCGCCGAAGAAGCGGAGTTGCACAGTGAAGAGGGCGAGTGGCCGTTGAGTGACCCTGTGGGGCACAAGCAGATGTTTTTCGCGCCCACCAATCGATGATTACCGGCGTCCAATCTTCTGTGCTGGTGCCTGGACCCGTCCGTGAGTGGATTCGTTGCCACGTGCTGCGCCCGCTGCTGCGTGCGCTGCGTGGTGGTGTCACGCCGCGACGTCTGGCCTGGAGTCTGGCACTCGGCATGGTCGTCGGCATCAATCCCTCGGTGGGGTTAACGACGCTGCTGGTGGTGCTGGTGGCGTCGGCCTTCCGCCTAAGCAAGTTTGCATCCATAATCGGCTCACACGTGGTGGCGCCACTGCACCTGCTGCTTTTCATTCCCTTCATCGACCTCGGCGTGCATCTGTTTCATACGCGCAAGCTGCCAATGGACCGCAAGCAGCTTGAGCACCTGAGCCATCATCCCTTGCGGCTGGTTCACGAGATCTGGCAATGGGAATGGCACGCGCTCATCGTGTGGGCAGTGATGGCGGGAATTGCGATGCCGCTGCTGGCAGTGTACCTGCGCCGCGCGCTGGTGGTGCTGTTGCGAAGACACAGAACGCTGGTACGTTCACGGCCAGCGGTACACTAATTCCCAATTCTCTCTTCTGGCTTGCGATCGCTTTCCGGCGAGTGCCGCTTGTGCCGGACTGATTGCTGCACGGTTCGTGCGTTCAGAGGAACAAGGAGCTCGAGTATGGATTCAGAACGACAGCCGGCACGTCGTGTTCTGAGCGATGCGCGAAGAGACCAGTTTGTTCACGAAGGTTTTGTAAAGATCGAAGGTGCCTTCTCGCAAGAAACGGCGAGCGAGGCGCGCGAAATTCTGTGGCGCGCGACAGGCTGCGATCCCGCCGACAAGACGACCTGGAGCCGCCCGGTGGTGCGGCTTGGAGACTTTGCACAGGAACCGTTTCGGCGGGCGGTGAATTCGCCAGTGTTGCACGCTGCATTCGATGAACTGGTCGGACCGGAGCGATGGATTCCACGAGAAAGTGTGGGAGGATTTCCGATTCGGTTTCCGCATCCGGATGACCCTGGAGATACCGGTTGGCACATCGACGCAAGTTTTCCGCCTGATCAAGGAGACGAGTCATCGCAGAACTATTTTGAATGGCGGGTGAACCTCCGATCGAAAGGACGAGCCTTGCTCATGCTGTTCCTGTTTTCTGATGTCAGCGAAAACGACGCCCCAACTCGCATTCGCGTGGGATCGCATCTGCGTATACCGGGTTTGCTGGCTCCCGCAGGCGAGGACGGATTGTCCGCGATGGAGATAGGTACCGCGGCTGCAGGAGCCACCAGCGGGATGCCGGAGGTCGCAGCGACGGGCGCCGCGGGAACGGTGTACCTGTGTCATCCATTCCTCGTACACGCAGCGCAACCTCATCGCGGAGAGAAACCGCGATTTCTCGCACAGCCTCCGCTCCTGCCGCGAGTCCCGTTTGAAGTGAAGCCGAGCGGTGGCAATTGTTCACCGGTGGAGACGGCGATCCTACTTGGACTAAGTGCCGGGGGCCGGGTTCTTAAGCCAAGCATCTCTACACTGTTCAGGTCAGACCTACACTAAATCTGCCGGGAAATTTGGCGCGCCGGTTAACCCGCGTCGGCTGTTCTCGCATCTAGAACTGCTTGAACGCGAGAGGCACTCTCCTTCATGCGCAAAGCCGCGCTCACGGTTGTTGCTCTTCTGATTTGCGGAAGCTCCTCTCTCGTCTGTGCACAGAGCCGGGCCGAGGCCGGCTTGCTTCTCGACTATCTAAGCGTCTCGCAGACAAACACCGACAACCTGGGAGTGGGCGGAAGATTCGGTTACCGCATCCATCGCAACGTGATGATGGAAGGGGAGATCACTTACGGCTACGGGGTGAATTTCCAAGAGGCTTACCGAAACATCGCGAACGGAAATATATCGGCGATTGAACGAACGTCGATCGGTGTCACGGATGGATTGTTTGGCCCGATGCTCCAGCCGGCCTACGGACACTTCCGGCCATTTGTCACCCTCAAGGGTGGGTTCATCGACTTCCGACTTAGCCCTAGCCTGATTCCCTCCAGCGGCCTGGTGAGTACGCTTCTAGACGTCCGCACCTCGACTGTGAATGCGGCGCTCTATCCTGGCGCCGGGGCAGAAGCGGCTCTGGGGCCAATCGGGCTGCGGCTCGACGTCGGCGACGCCATCTACTTCAATCATGGCGCGCACAACAACCTGCGGATCACGTTCGGTCCCATCCTTAGATTCTGAAGCTCTCGACGGCCGCCCGTCTCTGAGCACGGCTCTTGTAATCGAGAGCTTGCGGCTGCTGCACGAATCGACGGATATCGGGCACACTGTCGTCGCGACCTTGTGCTGGTTCGACCTGACGGACCCTATGATCCTCCCCAGCCCGATCTTCAGTTGGCGTGACTGCTAACGCATAATCAGGTCAGGATCAAGTCAACAGATGTTAGAGTTTCGACTTAGTCTGCAGGTCAACATACGAAGTTAGAAATGGTCCCCGCCTGTACACCTGCAGAGATTGAACTCCACGAGAAAAGGAAGTGCGATGGCAGAGATCAAGATTACCGACAATCTTGGGTTGAGTGGCGACTTGCAGATCCGCGATGACTCGCCCCTGGCGAAGGCGAAGCTGACCCAGCTTGTGACAACCCTTGAATCCCTGTTCGCTGATTTCGACAAGCCCATCGATCAGGTCGATTTCAGTTCCGTGGCCTTGGGAGCGAGCACCACGTTTCCAAATCTGCTGAGTGGCGACCTGCCGGTAACCGTTGGGGGCGGAATAAACTGCAGCCTAATTGTCGCCAAGAGCGCGGACAAACTGCTGTTCGAAAACGACGGGTTCTCTCCAGTGATTCCGATTGCGCCGAACCAGGCGTGGGTCGGCGTAGAGCTCGATGTGAACGTGATTGCGGACGCCAGAGCCTCGGCCAACGGAGTTGGGGTTGATCTGGCGGGTGCGGCCGGCCTGACGTCGGCGACCTACACCCTCATTTCCTCACCGAGCGGCCCGCTGCCGCTGCTGCGAGATGCTTGCGCTAAGGGCTTCAGCAACTTCTCCCTGACCACAAGTGCGGCCGCGGTCCGCGCCCAGTTAGCTGGCACGGTGAATGAGTTAGACGTCAGCGGATCGATCACCGTCAAGGTTTCGCTCCAAGCGCCCATTAACCTCAACGCGCTGGCTTCCGCCAACCTCCCGTTTAACGAAACGATGAGCATCCAGCCAAATGTCACGTTGAAGCTGGCTGGCTCCGTCAAGATCGCGGGCGACTTCCTAGTGCGTTGCTTCAAGATGAGTAACAGCGTTGTAAGCCTCGGCGTTTATAAGAAGCGCGGGACGACCTTCAAAGCCAGCTTCACCGCCGACGGTGGAGTAGGAGGCGACATCGGCAATTCCGATGTGCTAAGCACTTTGCTCAACGCGGCACTCCCGGGCGTCAACGTCGCCGCTGCGGGCATCCCTGCTGACACCGCCCAGGCATTGAACCGCACAATCAAAGACGGGTTGGATCGGAGTCTGAGTGCGCAAATGAACGTCGCCTGCTCCGCCGCCCACACCGATGAAGCCGCGGTGGTGTATGAGATTCAGCTGGATGGCGGGGTGGCCTCGGATACGGATGCTGCCTTATCCAAAGCCTTGCGCGGCGATTGGAGCGCGTTGGAGGCACTGCCGAATAAACGCCAGATTCGTAACATCGCGGTGAATACGGTAGAGAAGAAGATTTCGATGACGCTGAACCTGTTCGGTTTCTACAACGCGACGTCAGTTACAGATTACCTCACGAAATCGACGATCTTGTTTGACGAAGCGGGTCAACTGAGCATCATCGACAAGTCTGACGTCAAGCGCATCAGCGCTGCCGCATTGCCTTACGCGGTGGATGCAGACAAATTGCGAAGGGCGTTGGTGACCGATTTTCTCTCCACGGCAACCTATGCGGTTGTTGCCGGCAAGCTCGACCTAAACATAGCGGTGATCCAGTCCTACTTCGAATACAGCCGCAACATGTCGTGGGATGAAATGAATGAGAACATTCTGCTTGGCTATGCGCTGAATGTTATTCCCAAGGGTGCCCTGACGCCCTTGGCGGGTTCGAAGCCGTCGTTTGGGCATGCAAGCGTACAGGCAATTGTGAAGTACGACAACGCAGCCCTACTCTCGTTGTTCTACAGTGACCCGGCCACGCACAAAGCTCGAGGCCGCGATGAAGTGGACATGGTTGGACGCACTGCGATGTGTCAGCTGCTCGATCCGAACGACCCAACGAACGCCGTGCGCATCACCGTGCTGCAGAACGATGCGGCCTGGGCTGCGATGCGTGAAGATGGCAACACCGCTAATTTCCACTCTATTCTGTATCTCAGTCATCTTGGCGTGACGGAACTGGAAGCGGTCTCTACAGACTACGTGAGTATTGCGTGGTGGACGGATGCTCTGGTGAAGGTTGCTCCGCTGTTAACCTCGACGCTGGCGGCGGCAGATGCTGCGCCCGCCGGTAAGGCCAGCGCCGATGCGAACTTCATGAAGGAACGGGGCCGGTTGGCCAATGCGCTTGGAGGCATTGCTCGCAACACAAACGCCGCCTTTGCCCCGGGATGGGGGGAAGCTGCCGTCTTTGCTCTTAGCGGCAGGCGCGGCCAGGTCGCGATGGACCTGCAATGGGACGGCGACAAGCGACACTTCGGAATTCCGCTCACGTCTTGACGGGACTCCTGGCGTGCGATCGCGCAGTCGGTACTCGTTGGTCCGTTTCGCCGCAGGAAAACGTATGGACCAATGCCGTAAATCCTAAATGGCACCCCAATTTAAGATGATGGCGAAGACAAAACTCGGATCGGAAAGGGATCCACGCCGGGGGACTGAAGGGAAGAATCGGATCCTCCTCGAATCAAGTTCGCTGCTTGACTAAAGGGATGGTTGAAGGGCGTACCCCAACTTCACTTCCCAAACACTTCCTTCAACAAAGTTGTAGACCGTGCTGCCGGATTCGTCCGAATCTCTTTTTCTTGCTGCCCAAGCATATAAAAGAGCCCATCCAGCGCCTTTCCGACTACATAGCTATTGATGTCAAGCGTGGAACTCTTCATGAATGGCATCGCCGGAATCTGCCCCGCCAGAGCGTCATACTGCTGTGTGACTCCGTTGGTCTGCATCGCCTTCTCCACATGCGGACGAAACGCCGTAGTCAAGGACGCCGAGGTCTTCTCCCGGAAATAGTCGGTAATTGCCGTGTCCTTTCCGTTCAGCAGCTTGCGCGCATCGTCGATCGTCATCGCCGTCACCGCGTCGGCAAAGATCTTCTCCGCCTCCGGAGCGGCGCTCTCCGCCGCGTGGTTCATGCTCGCGATAAACTCGTCGATCTTTTGCCCCTGCCCTGCGCCGCGCAACACCGACTCCACCGGGCGCAGGTTGGAAGGAAGCAAGATCTTGATCGCCTGATTGTCCAGATAGCCCCCCGGACGGTCAACTAGCCTGACCGATCTCTGGGCGCCTACCGAAAGGGCTTCCTTCAGCCCCGATGCGATCTTTGTATCGCTCAACCTCGAAGCGGTCCCCGAGCCCAACCCCGGAATCTGCGGCATCGACGGCATCTGTGCGTGGACGGGCGACATCAAGAGACCGCTGAAGGACAATACTGCCAGGCAAATTGCGGAACGACTCATGGTCCGACTCCTTAAGTGGAACGAGTTTACGCTGCCCTACTGGCCCAAGGCTGTTCAACACAGATGACCGGTTGATGACATGAATCCCTCACTCGATACAGGCAGGAACTTATCAGGTCATCCTCTAGAGAAAATGGATGTACGCTTCATCGCCTTCGCTGCTCTGCTTTAGTTGATGCATCATCGCCAACTCACGTTTTCAGGGCGGCCCGGTCGGGAAACGTGCTTTGGCCTGTTATCACCAACTGAACGGGAATTAGCAAGCATAAGCCGACTTTGTCGAGCCTGATCCGAGTTCCAGGAACGACGCCGTGCTTCCCTGCTTCTCTACTTCTTCCGCAAGAGCATACAATTCCCCGGCTTCGGCAGTCTATGCCAGTTTCCTCAACCTATGATTTGGCGTGTATGCATTCAACTGATTCGCGGTGCGCTGAACGGCTTGTGGCGGCTGACCCACGATGCGAAGGAAGGAACGCCGCATTCGGTCGCGACTTACAAATCCATTTTTGCGAGCGATCTCCTCTGCGGAGAAGCGTCCTGCTTCCATCATCAAGCGGGCGTGCCATGAAGCGCGCCGCTCTCTACTGAAACACAGAACCGAGAAGCTCCGCAGCAGGAGGTTCTCGCGTGAAAAGATCCTAGGATGTTCGGAGTGATGCTTGCGGAATCGGTACTGGATGAGCGAAGAACTAGAGTCAATCGGCATTCACGTCAGCGAACCGTTCCTGGAATCGAGATAAGAAAGGGACGCCTTCAGAATTCTTCCGTCTCCTCACTTGATAGTGTGAGTGAGAAAGAACGCACACTTACGTCCGCCTCTTACTGCTGGCGGAGCCTATCTTCGTTCGCGCAGATCCTTTCGGGGTAAAGATGATGTATCCAACCTCGTCTCATGGTATGTATTACGGCCAATCACCGAAAAATCCAGCAGCTCAATCTCAGAACTCAAGTAAGTCTCCTTCACTGCTTCGGTTCGCATAAGGTCTGTGCTGAGATATTTCTTATTGTCGTCGCAGAAAACGGTTGCGACGACTGCATGGTTTGGCAACCTGTTCTGCGCCATAACGGAAGCGATAAAATTGGCACCAGAAGAGATGCCGACGCCTAAACCGAGTTCGCTGGCAAGCTTTTGAGCCATCAGGATTGAGTCGCCATCCGAGACGGAAATGATGTCATCGAGGTTTCCAAGATCGACGATCTCGGGAATAAATTCATCTGAGATTCCTTGAATTCGGTGGGCTCCAACTCTATAGCCCGTCGAGAGCGTTGGCGATTCCAACGGTTCCACCGGGAAGATCTTCACCTTGCGACCTGTTCCCTGAAGACAACTCGCAACTCCCATGATCGTGCCGCCGGTGCCAACTCCAGCGACAAAGGCGCCAAGTTGTAAACCTTGGGATGCAAGCTGGCTTAGTATCTCAGGACCAGTCGTCAAGGCGTGTGCCTGAATGTTTGCCCGGTTCGAAAATTGCTTAGGCAAAAAAACTCCGGAGTTCGTTGCCCTGAGTTCTTCAGTGAGGCGGATGCTGCCAAGAAATCCACCTTGTTCTTTTGAAACGGGGATAACCTGAGCTCCATAACTGCGGATCAACTGCACGCGCTCCTGACTCATCCAGTCGGGCATGTAGATGATGACAGGATTCCCCATTGCTGAACCGATGGCTGCGAGCGCTATCCCTGTATTACCGCTCGTCGCCTCCACGATCGGCTCCCCCGCGACGAGTTCGCCAACGGCATAGGCGGAGGAGAGAATGTGAAGCGCCATCCGGTCTTTGATGGAGCCAGTGGGATTGAAATATTCAGCCTTGGCATACAGGCGACGAAGGGTGTTCCGATAGCGAAAGGAAATAACCAGTAACGGGGTATTTCCCACGATCTCGCGGAGAGCTTCAATGCGCCGCGAGACCGGTGTGGTCAGAGGCATGAGAGATACCTCGCAAACTAGAGGGTCGTTGGAGCTGTCAATACCGCTTGGCGTAGCCCGACGGCGAAACGTGGGCCTCGGGTCTTCTCACAGACATATTTCGTTAGAAGGGCCGGATTGCAGTAGGGGTCCAGGCGACTAGTACGGCATGTACAAAGACGGATGATTTTGGATGTCAACTTCGAGCCAGCTCTCATCCCAATGTTGCAGCGTCATCGACCATCGCGCTTTTTCGCCGGCCACATATTCGTCCAGATTCGGGAAGAGCTTGCGTATGAGTTCGCCGCGAGTGAACTCGGCTTTGGGTTTCTTCTCTGCCGGTGGTCCGACAATAACGATGGCGAAATCCCAATCTGGACTGAGTTCGTGAGTCGCTCGCGTATAAACCGTTTCGCTGATCACCTGGCCGTGAGCCTTCTGGTACTCCATGATCGGGTAATGCCACTTCTTGTAGAGAGCCAGCCACTCATCCTGACGTCCGGGAGGAACCTTGTAAAAGTCGACCGAGACCGTATTCTTGCCGACTCCCGCACCGTTATTGGCCTGTGCGTAGGCGATGGTGGAGGTCGCTGTGACAGCGCCCAGGGTGGCGACGAGGAGCAATCCAGAACTCAGGAGGTGACGGAATTTGGTCATGGAGGGGATATCCTTTCGGCGACGGTGGGATGACTGGCGGTAGATATTGAAACTTTGTTGACTTTGCACATTGTATACCGTATACAGTGTCCAGTCGCCAACAAGAAGTTTGTGAGGCTGGCATGTACTCTTCCCAAAACGCTCAGCTTGCAGTTGAATCATTAACTCATGACTCCGCAAACCGATTTCGCCACACTTGCAGCGAAGGCGTTTCAGAACCAAAAATCCGCCTCGGTCGTGGTGTCCGATACGCTGCGTCGAGCCATTCTTCGAGGGCAATTCTCTCCGGGGCAGCTTATGCCGCAGGAAGAGATCGCAAAGCAATTTGGGGTAAGCCGCGCTCCAGTGCGCGACGCGCTTCGCCGTCTAGAGGCCGAGGGGCTGATCGTGATGCACCCGCATCGCGGAGCGGAAGTAGCGAAGTTGACAGCCGAAGATGTGGAGGAAGTCTTCCTGATTCGCGAGAGCCTGGAGACGACCGCGTTGCGACTCTCCGTCCCACGCATGACGGAAGCCGACTTTTCCCTTGCTCACACTGTACTGAACCAGATGGACGTGGACGGGGATACGGCGCACATGGCGGAGTTGAATTGGGCATTCCACGAGAGCCTTTATCAGGCGTCCGGGCTGCCTCGCCTGTTGAGCATGATTCGCAACCTGAACAACAACGCTCTGCCATATCATCATCTGGGGTTTGTGGCCGTCGATATCAAGCAGATCTCGCAGCTTGGTCATCGAGAGATTCTGAAGGCCTGTATGGAGAGGCGCAAAGCGGATGCGGTCGCAGCACTGGTGAAACATTTGCGCGACAACGGCAACCTGATCGTGGGTCATTTGCGCGAACAACGGCAGAAGGCGCTAGCGATCGACTCTCTTTAGAGAGACTCCGAGGTTTTCATCCCTGTCGGTCCCTGCCCCTGTCGGCTGGGACGAGCAATCTCCGTTATTCGCGCTGATGAGTGCAAGTAACCGCATGTCGCATCTCTGTCGCACGTAGCGCTCAAATGCACGCTGACAATTGTTCCGCAAATTAACATTGGGCTTTCACGGACCCACTTACCAGGGCCGTTGCTGGCGGTTCAACGTTCGGTTTTCCGGAAGGCAACAAACATCTCCGAAAGGCAGGCTGACCATGAATATTGTTCGAGCGTCACGAGCGATCCGCGGTGTTGCATTCATGCTTTCCCTCTTAGCTTGGCCACCCGCGCAGGTAGTGCTGGCACAGGCGACAGGCGGCACAGTGATCGGCAGTGTTCACGACTCCGCAGGTGCCCTGATTACGTCCGCCGAAATTTCAATCCTCAATCTGCAGACCGGAATTCAGCAGACGACCAGGACCAACGAGGCAGGCTACTACTCAATACCTAACCTACCGCCAGGCTCCTATCAACTGACGACGACAGTAGCGGGGTTTTCGCCCTCAATCATCAAAGGTATCGATCTCACGGTGGGAGCACAGCTAACCGTGAATGTGACGCTGCAAATAGGCAAGGCTTCCGAATCGATAGAGGTGAGCGGTGAAGTGGGCGTCGATCTTGCGACGTCAACCATCAGCAATGACATCGACGGGACCGCCATTCGCGAACTCCCGTTGAACGGTCGCGACTGGACACAACTTGCAACATTGGAGCCGGGAGTCAACGACGTCCGCAATCAGTCGCCCATCGGCGGCGTGGGATCTGCCGACGTTTCGCGGGGAGCGCGCGGGTTTGGCAACCAGCTGAGCGTGGCCGGCACCCGGCCGACGCAAAACAATTATCGGCTCGATGGCATCAGCTTTAACGACTACACCAATGGAGCGCCGGGCAGCGTGCTGGGACCTTTGGCGGGGGTCGATGCGATCGGCGAGTTCACTGTGCTGACGGCGAACTACACTGCGGAATATGGCAAGACGTCAGGCGGAGTCATCAACGCCATCACCAAGTCTGGGACCAATCAATTCCACGGCGATGCTTATGAATTTATTCGAAACAGCGCCCTCGACGCACGCAATTACTTCGACGGTCCGCAGATTCCGCCTTTCAAGCGCAATCAGTTCGGCGCTTCAGTGGGCGGCCCGATCCTCAAGGACAAGACCTTCTTCTTCTTCAACTACGAGGGTTTGCGGCAGTCTCTCAGTTCGACGAACGTCGACACTGTGCCCTCGAACGATGCGCGTAACGGCATCTTCTACACCCAAAACCCTGACGGCAGTATCACGCAGGAAAGTGTTCCGGTCGATCCGCAAGTGGCACCGTACTTAGCTTTCTGGCATGTACCCAATGGCCCGGTGCTAGCTCCCGGGAATACTGCACGGTATAGCGTTGTGACCTTGCAAAAAGGCACCGACAACTTCTACACCGGGCGCGTCACACATCGTTTCTCAACCAGCGACAGCCTGGGTGTGACGTTCCTTTACGATAAGAGCTTCCTCACGAATCCAGACGCGCTGAACAACATTGGCTTTTCTAACAGCAACTCGCGCCCGTTCGGCAGCATTGAAGAGACGCATACCTTCACGTCGAATCTGTTGAACTCATTCCGTATCGGTTTCAGCCGTAACTCTGCATCGATTGCCACGTCGCCAGCCATCAATCCTCTGGCGGCAGATACCACGCTGGGAGCGGTTCCGGGGCAGCCGGCACCGTTCATCTCGGTCCCTGGAATCTCGGGATTCTTTGGTGGGCTCGATGGGTTCCCGAACTTCTCCTTCGGCTGGAATTCATACCAGCTCTATGACGACGCGTTCTATACGCATGGCACTCATTCTTTGAAGTTTGGCTTTGCGACCGAGTATATGCAGTCGAACAACATATTTCACTTCTTTGACAATGGCCGCTTTTCGTTTGGCTCACTACGCGACTTTCTCACCAATGTTCCGCAGTCCTTCAGCGGCAATGAGCCTTCCTCGGACTCGCCGCGCAACCTTAGGGAAACACTTTACGGCGTTTACGTTCAGGACGACTGGCATGCTTTACAAAATTTGACCCTGAATCTCGGGGTGCGGTACGAGATGACCACCCTACCGACAGAAACGCATGGCAAACTAGCCACCTTGCGCAATATGACGGACTCTCAGGTACATATTGGTAATCCGTATTTCAATAATCCGACGCTCAAGAATTTCGAGCCACGCATCGGGTTCGCATGGAACCCTTATGGGGCCAGCAAGACTTCGGTCCGCGCTGGCATGGGTCTGTTTGACGTACTTCCCCTGCCATACGAGTACTTAATCATTGCGTCGGCGTCCGCGCCTTTCCTGCAGAGCGTAGCGACTCCCGGCAATCAACTGGCGCAAGGCGACTTCCCGTTTAAAGCTTATCCCAAAGGAGTCGCTGCCCAGGCACCCGGCAGCCTCGCGGGTCAGCGAGTCGCGTATGTCGACCCCAAGCCGCAGCGCAGCTATGTGCTCGAGTGGAATCTAAGCGTGCAACAGGAGTTACCGGGCAAGGTGGTTGGAACACTCGGCTACATCGGGTCGCGCGGTCTGCATCTGCCTTACCGCACCGACGACGCAGACATTGTGACACCCACGCTGGTCAATGGCACCTATTATTGGCCACAGCCAACCGGGAGCGGCACGCAGGTCAATCCCAATGTCGGTCGCATCGACCGCCTTGCCACTGATGCCGACTCTTATTACCACGGCATGGTGCTCGGGGTCGAAAAGCGCCTGAGTCATGGCGTCCAGGTACAAGGTTCGTATACCTGGCAGAAGAGTATTGACACTGGTTCTTCAACCATTGCCGGTGATCAGTTCTCCAATTCGCCCTCCAGTCTTCCTTTCTGGTTTGATCCTAAGGCGAGGCGCGGACAGTCAGACTTCAACCTGGCGCAAAACGCCGTGATCAGTTCGACCTGGGAACTCCCCGCGTTTGTTAAAGGGGCGGGTGCTTTGGAGTCCGTGGTGAATGGCTGGCAGATAGGCGGGATCTTCCAGGCAAGCAGCGGCTCTCCCTTCCCAGTGTTGATCGGCGGGGATCTGTTGGGACTCAATAACACGGATCCCTATGACTATCCCGACAAAGTACCAGGATGCGGTGCGCTCGTTCATCCGCGCAATCCAACTAATTACGTCAACCTGAACTGCTTTGCGGTGCCATCGGAGACGAATCGTTTGGGTACTGCAGGCCGCAACCCTCTGACCGGTCCAGGGCTCTCGAATCTGGATGCGTCAATTTTCAAAAACACCCGCCTCCCCAGAATCTCCGAGACCGCAAACATCCAGTTCCGTGCCGAAGCTTTCAATGTGCTCAATCGCGCCAACTTCGCCGCACCCCTAGATAACGACACGCTATTCGCGCAAGACGGCCCCAACCATGCATCCCTGGTTGGTGGAGCGGGCTCGGTCGATGCGACACAAACTCCGTCCAGACAGATTCAGTTTGGCTTGAAGTTGATATGGTAATTCGTTGCTGCGCGTTGCATTCGTACGGTCTACGCTTTCAGGAGCCAACTCAGTTCACACTTACAAGGAGCAGTACATGAAAAAGAAGATTCTCCTGGTACTGGCGGGTATGGCGTTGACACTCGCGAGTATTGCCGCCCAAACGCAGACGGTCGGTACCTCGGCGGTGAAACCGGGCGGTCCCGTCACCATGGCCGTCTACTACAAGGTGCCACCGGGAAAGCGGGCGGATTGGCTCGGACTCTACAAGAAGTATCACTACCCGGTGATGAAACATTTCGTAGCAGACGGAATTATCAAGAGCATCCATATCTACCAACGCCGCTTCCGTGCCGAATCGCCAGCTTGGGACTACGAAGTGGTGCTCGTCTGGCGTGACTGGGCAGCAATTGAAGAGGGTCATGTGAAGGAGCCCGGATTAATTGAGACGATGTATTCGGGTGACATGCCGGCCTACAAGGACGCCGATCAGAAACGGTTCGAACTTACGTCCGATGTGTGGATCGACATACTTGAAGAAGTTAGTCCAGAATAGCTGGATGCCTCAGCATGGAAGATGATTTTGGGGGAGCTGTGAAGAAATTTGTGGTGACGGTGGCAGTCGTGTTGGTGGTGGTAATTGTTGCCTTTGGCAGTTCCAACCGGGCATTTCAGTTGATACATACCTTCGTCATGCCAGACGTTCCGAAAGGGCCATATTGCGACCATCTCACCGTCGATCTGGCGGGCAAGCGGCTTTTCACGACGCCTCAAGCTGAGCACAGCGTCGAAGTGCTGGACCTCAATTCCGGCAAGCTGCTGCACCGGATCTCGGGTCTGCAGAATCCACACTCAGTACTCTACCGCTCCGACGTTAAGCGTCTTTACATCACCGATGGAGGAGCAGCCCAACTGCGCATCATTGACAGCCAGACGTACGAGCCGGTGAAGACTCTCGACGATCTGCCCGATGCGGATTCGATCGGTTACGATCCGGGAGCCAAGGAACTCTATGTGACCAACGGCGGGGAATCCGTTAAATCGGAGTACTCTTCCCTAAGCGTGATCGACACGACCAGTCTTAATCACCTGGACGATATCAAGATCAAAGCTGGGGCGCTCGAGGCGATGGTGCTTGAGAAGCAAGGACCGTTGATCTACATCAACATGATGGATCAAAACAAAATAGCAGTCGTGAATCGAAGGACGCGTAAGTTGATTGCTCGCTGGCCAGTTACCAAGGGGCACAAGAATATCGCCATCGCTCTCGATGAAACGCATCATCGGCTGTTCGTCGGTTGCCGCAACACCGAGACCACCGGAGTAATAGTTGTGTTTGACACGCAGACCGGTAAGGAACTCGGCGTTACGCTGCCGATTGCCGGATGGGTCGACTACCTGGCCTACGACCCTTCCGCTCATCGACTCTATGGAACATGCGGCCCACAGGTCGGAGAAAGCGGCTATGTCTACGCCTTCTCTGACGACGGTAAGGATGGCTACACCCTAATTAGTAAGACGCCGACGGCGCTTCGGGCAAAGACGGGTTTGTTCGTGCCGGAACTCGGAGAAATCTTCGTCGCCGTTCCGCACTATGAAGGACCAGCCAGAATTCTGGAATTGCGGGTACCGTGACCTCTTCAACAGACGAGCTCGGGATCGTTCTTCAAAAGACACCTTTTGAAACAGCGCAGGCCACCCATTTCGGTGGCCTGTTTTGTTGAGCTTAGGAAGGCAGCTGCGAAGACCCTTGTGGAACGGTGGTGAGCATACAGTGCACGGCGGTGAGGATGCAGTGCACGGTGGTTTTAGAAACGCGGTAAGTGCAGGCGATCTGGCGGAGGCTCAGGCCGCGTTGACGATCACGGCGGATGGCAGTGTGGTCGAGTTCGAGAGGCCGGCGCCCGACGGGACGCCCTTCCAGCCTGGCTCTGCGCATGCCGGCCTTGACCCGTTCGACGATCAGGCTGCGCTCGAGCTCCGCGATGGCGCCGATGATGACGATCAGAGCGCGGCCCAGCGGTCCGCCGGTATCGATGTTCTCGCGGAAGCTGATGAACTCGATGTTCAGCCGGTTCAGCTCGTCAAGGATCTCGAGCAGCCCGGATCAATTAATCCTGATTGAGGTTAGACCCATGGCACAGACAAAGATTCTCAACTTAATCATTCCCGCATAATTCGCGCATCTTGAGTCAAAGACTCTCACGTCCCGACAGCGCTGTTTCAGTGGAGCGTAGCAATCCGCAACGGCGAGATGGCGTCCAGATTCGCGGACATAGAAGCCGACATTGCGAACGACGATCCAGATACTCTTTCTGCACTCCGAAAAATCACAGCAGTAAGGCAGATTGCTGGGGGTTTGTAGCGATGCAAGACTCTCCAGAGAGTCAGCAGGTTGTTGTCAACCGTCACAATCTATCTTCATAAGCGAGTAGGCAGGAGTGGCGACTAGAAGCATGTGCACAAGTGGTAATGCATGCGCGCATTTCACAATCCCGCTCTCGCGGGAAGAGCCGGGGCTGGTCGCGGAGTGTGAGACGACGGATGACATGACAATGTAAAACTGTTCAGCCCACAGAACTACTCTTGACACTGGCGCCAAGCAGACGTTCTAGTTATCGGCATTCGCGAATACCCACCGCAGGCCCTACAAGATGAGATCGACTGCTTGGTTCAACGCTACATCGGAGTCTCGCATGTTTGTAGATATCCGCATGTGAATACCTGTCGCATTGATCCAATATTACATTTTAGTCATCATAACTGTTGACAATATTGTCTTGACAGTGATCTGCAACCGTATTAGGTTCGGTGGCCATTAGGAAACGTGCGATTGCAAGTTCTCTGAAGTGATGCCAACAGTTCTCAAGTTCGAGTAGATCTGTTCCCGGTGTTGGATGTCTTAAGTTGATCTTAAACGTAGCCAAAACAGAGAACATTTATTCCCATCAACCTTGGCAGCGCGAATGGTCGAGAGTCACTGACCGAACCCTAAAGACGCTAGGGGTCGTTAGAGGATGACACTCAAATTGGGAGACTGACAATTCTCGTCAGCATACACACTGATCACATTTGCACGTGTCAAGCGTGCTGTGAACACGAACTTCAAGTAAGGGCTAGGGCCCGGCAAAACCGCACTACGGCAGGACGCACGGAGAAAGTTACCTTGGGGGACCTCCAAATGCTAAAGAGGATTTTGTGGTCAATGGTGCTGATGTCGACCGGCTGGCTTCTCACTCACCAGGTTCAGGCGCAAACGCTCAACGGGCTGATGACGGGAACTGTCACCGACCCCGGCGGTGCGATCGTGCAGGGTGTGCAAGTTACAGCGGTGAATATCGGGACAGGTGAGACCCGGCGAGCAGTTGTAAACGATCTAGGAGTCTGGCTCATTCCTCAACTGCCACCGGCAACTTACACGGTGACTGCTGTAAAGATCGGTTTCGCAACTGTCGTCCAGGCCAATGTTCAGCTAGATGTGAATCAGAGCGTTACGCTGGATTTCAAACTGAAAGTGGCGACATCCAGCGAGACCGTTCAGGTGTCCACCGCCCCTCCGCTCATAAACACGACCTCTGCGACGTTGAGTACGATCGTGGGCCATCAGGAGGTTGTGGACCTGCCGCTGAACGGCCGTGAATTCACGCAGTTGGCGTTGCTGTCTCCTGGCGCAGCGCCCGTGGAAAATGCTCAACAGTCTGTATTTGCAATTCCTGAGGGTGGGGGCGGTATCAGCCCTTCAACCAATGGACAGAGGGGTGAAGAAAACAACTTTACCCTCGACGGCATCGAAAACAACGAGCTGTTCGATCAGGCCTGGGCCATCTCACCTCCACCCGACGCAATCGAAGAGTTTAACGTGCAGTCGCACATGACGGACGCACAGTTTGCTGTGAGTTCGGGGGCCAATATCAATGTGCAGACTCGATCCGGCACAAATCGTTTTCACGGCGCCGCATGGGAGTACATCCGAAACGACGCCTTTGACGCCACCCAGTATCCCAACACGACGAGGCCCTTTTACCATCAGAACCAGTACGGATTTTTCGTGGGCGGCCCAGTAATCCGCAACCGCACATTTTTCTCCGGATACTGGGAGGGATACCGCTTCAGCCAGGCTTCAGTACAGTTCGGAAATACATTAACCGCCGACGAGATAGCCGGCAATTTTTCACAGTTTGTGGGGACCACGCCGATTGGCACCGACGACCTGGGGAGGCCGACTTACGCCAACGAGCTTTACGACGCGACGACCAGCCGTCCCGATCCCTTAAATCCCGCGTTGACCATCCGCGATCCTTTCCCGGCTGCTCCTGGCGGCTCACCCGGCAGTCAGATCCCAGGCGGCTACATCAGCCAACAGGCGCTGATCTACTTGAAGGCGTTTTACCCGGCACCGAACTTGGATGTAGCGCCGGGTGTATTCCCCAATTTCAAGTACAACGGCGCTTCGACAAAAAAAGGCGACCAGTTTGGGGCCCGGTTAGATCACCGGTTCAGAGACAGAGATTCCGTCTTTTTCCGGTTTGCCCAGAACGATATCCACGCAACTAACCCTGGATCCTTTCCCACATATCCGGGAAGCATCATTACAAATTTTGCCGACCAGTATGAGCTTGGATACACGCATATCTTCGACCCCAACACGATCCTCAATATTCGTGCGGCGTATGTTAAAGAAAACCTGGTCGCGAACAGCGGAGTAACCAACGACCCAGCGCTAACCGCGGCCATGGGCACTCAATTGGTGTCGGTACCAAGGCTCGGCGCAAACGTGCCGATCTTTGGAGCCCTCGGGAATGGCGTAACCGGAGTGGCCAACGTCTTCAATCCTCTGGGGCCTTCGTCCTTCTACGAACTTAATGTCGATGCTTCCAAGACCTTAGGCAATCACACAATGAGCGGCGGAGGAATGTTCTTTGATCTTCGGCAAGTCGCGGATGTAGTGATTGTTGAGGCCAACGCCAGCCCTGCCGGCACATCCGTCAACGGAAATACAAGCGGTGCGACAGGGTTTGGTCCCGCGAGTTTTTTGGAAGGAATCGTCGACCAGTTTTATACGTACAATCTGAAGAAAAACCTAGACCTGACGGTGCCCTGGTGGGCCTTCTATCTCCAGGACCAGTGGAAGGTCAACAAAAACCTGGTGCTGAGCTTTGGAGCCAGATGGGACTATGTGGCCCCCGGCAACTACCATAGGCAGGCACTTGTCTTCGATCCGATAACCGGGAAAATGTGGGGGATCGGTGCACCTTTCACCGTCCCCGATGCGTTCCTGCCTGTAAATGATCCGCATCTGTACCACGCGAATCCGGGATACTTCGATGCGAAAAAGGGCGGCTGGGAGCCGCGCTTAGGGGCCACGTACCAGGCGGGACGCAACACTGTGGCCCACTTCGCCTTTGGTATATTCGACCAGCATGACAACCAGCTCACCCAAGGAAACGAAAACATCGCCCTGAATTGGCCGAATGGCGACTTCTCTAATCAGGTCAACCTTGACTCCGGAGTGCCAAAGTACTACCTCAACACTCTCCCGACCGAGGCATCACTTCTGGCCGAGGGGAATCCATCACTTGGCGCAGGTGAACCCAAAAATACACCAATTAGTTATGTCATGGAGTACAACGCAGGCATTCAGCACCAGATTGGCGAGCGTCTCGCGCTGAATGTGGACTACGTGGGATCAGGTGGACGGCATGTGTGGATGAATGATACCTCGAACCTCGCCATGTATCCTGGCCCCGGGCCCCAACAGGCTCGCGCTCAGTTCCCACAATACGGGCCCATTGCGTCCTTCAACACCGAGGGCGTCACTTCCTACAACGCGCTTCAGGCAATGTTGCGGCGCCCCTTTGCCTCGGGAGCGACCTTTACGGCTTCGTATACATGGTCTAAGTCAATGGACGAGCAGTCCGACCCCTACGGAGATCAGGGGCCCTATTGGTATAACCCTGGTAAGTCCTGGGGGCCGTCGGAATACGACATTCGGAATCTGTTCGTATTCAGCGGCGTCTACCAGTTGCCGTTCGGAAGGGGCAGGATGTATATGAACACGCCGAACGGCTTCGCCCAGGAGATATTAGGCGACTGGCAGATTGCCAGCATTGTTTCTCTGCACTCGGGGTTGCCTGAGTGGGTGACTGCCGGCGGGGACATTGCCAATACCGGCGAAAGCTTTCAGCCTGCTCAGCGAGGGCGCTTAAGTCCGTATCAACGGTCGGGCGGCGGTGCGAAAGGCTTTAAACATTGGCTGAGACCGCCTACCACGTACGCAGGTACCAGCCTTCCGGATGCCTCTTCCTATGCATTTACCCAGCCTCTGCCTTTTACCTATGGCAATGAGAGAAGGAACGACCTCGTGGGGCCTGGTTTCGTGAACGTCGATTTCTCTCTCCAGAAGAACTTCCCTATCTGGGAATCTGTCAACTTCCAGTTCAGAACCGAGTTCTTCAATATCCTCAATCACACCAACTACGGCGGGTTTAGCAATAACGTACAAAATCCCTCGCAGTTTGGTGAGATTTTCGGCGTCACCGGGAATGCGCGCATCATTCAGTTTTCCGGAAAAATCAACTTCTAGGTCTTGAAGCCACGTGCCCGCGCGACGAAAGCTGCAGTTCTCTCGTAATAGAAGGAGTGGGTGCGGACAGCGGTATGCAGAAGAGCAGATCATCCGGATTTTCAAGCTGCGATCGGCGGACTGGTGGCGACCGATTGCACCGTGTGGAACTCGGAGTTGCACGGGCCTACGAGCCCGGCCTTCGACGAGGCGTCTTTCCATGCGGAGACTTCGTGCGCGGATAGTCCATCTGCGCGGACGTCACCTTCTTCGCTGCCGATCATAGATTTCGTCCTTCACTGGCTCGAAGGTGACATCCCGCTCCATGCCGGCGACGCGAACTCTCCCTGCCTTCTGCGTAACGGCCGCCTTGTCCAGCGCAAGTTCCGACGTTCATAATGGGCCTTTCATATACTGAGTCACATGGCAGCCAGTCCTGATGGACGGCGAAAGACGGAGCTCGAGGTTTTGTGCTCGCGTTGATAAAAGAGGGCGTTTCAATCGCCTACGAGTTGATGAGCCATGTTCTGATCTTACCGGCTAACGTGTTCGCGTTCAGAGCTGCGAGCATACCTTCGACGGCTTTCCGAACCCTCGCGCTCGCATTCCATTAGATAGCGTCGAATGTCTGGACCATACGTTTGCGCTGGACATTGGCGTCGAATAAAATCGAAGTTGCCATGCAAACCATGGACTACGGTACTTCGAGAACCTTGCCTCTTCGATGCGGCTGCCGCCTGATCTTTATCGCTCCACCTGCGGGGTCGCTGTGATGAAGCGGTTTTCGGTGAGAGGTAATGTTCGAGAAGTTTCTGGAAAGTTGTAGGTGTGCTGTTAGCAATAATCTGCGGGAGTAGTTCAGTGGTAGAACGTCAGCTTCCCAAGCTGAATGTCGCCGGTTCGATCCCGGTCTCCCGCTCCAGAAGAATCAACAGTTTACTTATACGTCTTCCGTCTGTGCTCCGATTACATCACCAAAAGGCTCTTCTCTAGCTGGTTGACCGCAGGCAACCTGCTTTCAACAGGCGACTGCGTGTATATGGACGCGCGTCTCTATCCGTTCGGGCTGATGTCTTGTTTGGTTGAAGCTCCAATACCCCGGCGTCCACAAGGCACCGGTGAAGGGCGCGAGTGTCCACGCTCCTGGTGTCCAGAAATAACCGTTCGACCCATTAGCCCAATAACCAGGCGTCCAGATGTATCCATCGCCAGGGCAGGGAGGCTGTTCGTATTCCGGCAATGGAGGCGGAGGATCTTTGGCATATTCGACGGGACGAGTCTGGTAGTCCTCGTCATAGCTTTCATCGTAATTTTGATTGTCGTAGTTCCGTTCGTTATAACTCTGATTTTGGAGTTATCCGTCGGATAAATGTCGGGCTGGTCGCCGCCGTTGTCCGAACGCCGACGATGGCGCCGTATCTCGGGCACGGTACCGGACACCCGGGCCTGCGGCTGAGCTGCCGCAGCGTTTGGATCAGCCGTCTGGTCACCGTTACTCACCGGTGCGAGGTTTGCGGAAGCCGGATCGTTCTGATCAACCGGCTGTGCCGCGTTGCTGGCGTTTTGTGTGGAGGGTTGATTTGAATTACTCTTGCATCCTGCGACTGATAAGAACGCCAGAAGTTCCAGGGAAATCGCTGTCTGTGCGGCAGTGTCTTTGGTCATGGCAACCGCGTCAATGTCTTCTTCCATGTGATGCGCGATCCGGGCGGCAACGCAATGCGAGGGCGATTTGGTCTTCTCAGGGTCCATGCTGCAGCTACCTCACCAGCGCGTAATGCCCAACGGCGACGCCTACGCCGAGCTGTACAAAACTGCTGGCGTCTGGCCCCCGTTTATCTCTCTCGACTCCACTTCGAACGCTCCGATATACCGTAAGAGCTTCTTTGGACACTGGCGGTAAGGTCGATCTGCACTCCCCACAAGTCCCCATAGACGCCGTGCCCGGCAGCGATCGTTGGTGACGACAAGCCGACTAATGAGATGGTCCGCCGCTTGATTCAGTTGCGGAAGCAGGTTGATCGTGGTGGCAGCTTCTAACAGGGTGGATCATCGACATGCAGATACATTCGGTTGGCATTGACTTGGGCAAGACGACGTTTCATCTGGTAGCACTTGGCGCATCTGGCAAGGTGCTTGTGAAGAAGAAGTTTACGCATCGGCAGTTGCTGACGTACACCTCGAAGATGGCGACTTCGCTGATTGGTTTAGAAGCCTGTTCCGGAGCCCATTTCCTCGGTCGGGCTCTGCGCAAGCAAGGTCACGATGTGCGGCTGATCGCGGCTCAGTTCGTGAAGCCCTTTGTGAAGTCCAACAAGAACGACTTCGTCGATGCGGAAGCGATCGCCGAGGCCGTCGAGCGCAAGAACAGCGCTTTGTGCCGATCAAGACCGATGACCAGCTAGACCTGCAGGCTATTCATCGAGTTCGAGACCGACTGGTTTCGCGGCGTACGGCAGTCATCAACCAGCTACGGGCGTTTCTGCTCGAACGTGGCATGGTGTTTGCACAGAAGCCGGCGAAGGCCGAATACATTTGCGCAGACTTGTCTTCTCGACCAAACTTTCCCTTGCAGTCCCGCGGCGGACCATACATTCTCGGTACTGACCCACGGTCTCCCGCGCTCGCTTAGGCCTTTTGGTTCAACTTCACGAGCAGGGCCTGCCGGCACCTCGTCAGGAGGCATCCAGATACATCAGTTTCCAACAAAACCCCGCCGGTGAGTTGGAAGAGTATTTATGAAATGGATTCTCGCTGTGAAGAAGCTATGGTATTGCCGGTCGTTGGTCCGGTTTGGTCGGAAGTTTCAGATAACAGCGTTGCGTGGGGCTCGCATTGAGGCTAAACCTGCGCAGTCTAAGCTGCGCGTGCCGGGATTGATGTTTCCGGCACGCGCCTGAACGGCACTACATCTCTCGGTCGTAGAAAGCCGGTGGTTCGATCCCGAGAGACCGCAGATAGACATACCCTTGTCCGCGATGGTGCACTTCGTTGTCGATAACGTAGAGCAAGAGTTGGAAGCCCAGCATCTCCCACTGACCGAAAGCCTTCATGCTCTCACTGAAGCGCTCTGCCGGGATGCCCGGAAACTCGGAGTTGAGCGCGGCGGTTTGCTTATCCCACTCGGCCAATAATTCCTGCTTGGTTGTCGGTTTGGCGAATTCGAACTTCTCCCATTCGCCGGTCGTAATGCCACGCACGGTTGGCAGTGCCATGCCAAGAAACTCGTTGCCAAGCTCGCCAAAGGTACGCATACCGCCGACGCTATAGCTGAACAGCTTGTCGTCAGGAAAAGCCGCGAACATCTTGCGTGTGAGCGCTCTATGCCCTTGCCAATGGGTCAGCAACTCCACGGGTGTAAGGACGGTTAATTTCGATCCGTTAGCCATGATGCACCTCAAAGCCCTGAATGGGCACGAAGACCAAGTTACGAGCAATTGCCGACAGTGTATGTCGCAGATCTGGATGATACTGAATTTATGCAAGATCCAATCATGCGCGTGCTCACAGTGCTTGAGATTCTTCAAGCGCGCGACAGCGTCTCTGGTGCAGAACTGGCGCGGAGGCTTGAGGTCGACCTGCGAACCGTGCAGCGTTACATCGTTCGCCTTAGGGACCTCAGCATTCCCATCGACTCGACACCGGGAGTGGGCGGAGCTTACCGTTTGCGGCCTGGCTTCCGGTTACCTCCGCTACTGCTTACCAATGAAGAGGCTTTCGCGCTGTCGCTTGGCTTACACGCGTTGCGTCAGATCGGTCTGGAAGCATTCGCCCCCGCAACGGAAGGTGCGCTGGCCAAGCTTGAACGTGTGCTTCCCCAGACACTGCGCGAAAGCGTACGGATCGTCGAGGACACGGTCGCGCTCGAGCCCAGCATGTGGGCTGTCCCAACTTCGGTTTCCTGCCTGATCGCGGCAGCCACGGCTATCCGTGCCGGTAAGCGTATCCGCTTCAGCTACGAATCGCATGCCAAGGAAACCTCGCGGCGCGAAGTGGAGCCGTATGCCGTACTACATATAGATGATCGCTGGTATCTCATCGGCCGCTGCATAGTGCGGAAGGCCACCCGAACATTTCGCCTTGACCGCGTGGCCAATCTCCGCGCCGGAAGCAAGACGTTTGTGCGTCCACTTGATTTCGATGCGCGAAGCTACATGGCCGAAAACATGCCTTTTGTACAGTCTCGCTATCAAGTGGACGTGTGGGTGGAAATGTCAGTCGAAGAAGCTCGACAGAGTTTCGCGCTGTGGCGCGTGCGGGTGGAGCGGGAAGAAGCCGGAGTGCGCTTGCGATGCGGCCGGGACGATCTTGAGATGTTTGCGGCCATGCTGCTCACACTGAACCGCCGCATCGTCGTGCGCAGCCCTAAAGAACTGCGCGAGACGTTTCGACAGATTGCTCAACGCGGCACGGAAGCGGCAGGCGGCGACGCTCCTGAGTCTCGTTAGCCAGCGTCCGGCGTCTTTCGCCAAGAGGAGTCTACTTCTTGGAGATCGCTGCTCACAGAACCTGATCCTTGTACGGGGGAGCTGGGCCGGATCAGTCCTAGTAAACGCCGTTCTCGCCACCTACGATCCTGAACGAGTGCAAAATCGCCAAAGCGCTCAGCGACCGAGTGTGCATAATGACTTGGCCTGATCTCGACACTTGAGCCGGTCGTAAGTAAACATATGCCGACTTCCCATTACTAATCTGGTCTCGATGAGTGCATTGGCGATTTTGCCTCAACTAAGACGAATAGGCGGTTCGTTGACTAGATTGGCGTTCACCAGGGACCTGTCGACTTGGCACACGAAGGCGCCACGCCACCCCTTTACCTCGAAGCCGGCACCGCCTCCAGCGCCGCTAGGTTCTCCTTGGCATCAGAGTTCTCGGGGTTCTTTTCCAGCGCCTTTTTATAATTCTCGACTGCAAGCTGCTTTTCCCCAGATTTCTGATACGCCTCTCCCAAGCTCTCGTACGCATCGCTCGAGTCGGGATATATCTGCAGTTGCAGCTTCAGCACATCGATCGCTTCCGCCAAATGGCCATCATCCTTCAACTCGGTCGCCCAGATATACATTGGCGTCTCTCCGATCTTGAAATCCGGCTTCTCCTTCTTCATCGCCGCATATATCTCAGCCAGATGACCAAACGCTTTTCCTCCCGCTTCAACTCGCAGTGCCTCAAACGTCGCCGGCGCTCCTTTCGCGGCGCGGAAGGAAACCGTCATCGTGTGCAGCGGCACGCCATTTTCCGCCGCCGTCTTCTTCAGAAAACTCATCGCCGCCGTGTCATGCTTCAAATAGGCATCAAGAAACTCAAGAGTGTACCGAGCGACCCACCCATACCCAGCGATCCCGTCTGCCCGAGAATAATCTCCCTTGCGATTTTCTGGGTAATGCTTCCATATCTTTTCATTGCGCTGATACATCGAGCTGTGCTCCACATGCGTCAGAGCCATATCGTCTACCGTAACCAAGTCTCCGTGCGTCCACCCGTTCAGCACGTTCGGTCCCTCGTTGTCCTTGCTTGTAAAGTCCTTCACCTGCTCCTCTAGTGAAATCGCACCTTGAGTAAAAAACAACAGCGGCAAGGTCATCTCCTCCGGATGCACATAACCCGAATCCTTCACCAGCCCGGGGTAGTACCGCATACTCCCATCCAGCGCCACCAATGCATCGATCCGGTTATCTCGCGCTGCTGCAAACAGATTCGAGATCCCACCCCAACTGAACCCAGCTACCGCAATCTCCGACATTTCTACATCCGGCAACGTCCGCGCATATCCAATCAGGAACGAGATGTCACGCGCCTGAGCCTCGATCCCTTCCTGATCGTTGGTCATCACCCGCGCCGACGCTCCCATATCCGTGCTCGCCACTACCACATACCCTTGGCTCGCCAGGTACTCGCACAGATCCGCGTTTTCCCACGACATCGCCGAAAAACTCGGAGCGTAGATTATCAATGGAAACTTTTCATTTACTGCCGTCGCATCCCGAACTGCCCACAGTGAATCCTTCAGTGTCGGCTTCATTCCATCGACCCACGACTTCCATTCACCCCAGAGCTTCGGCTTATCGAAACTCGTCTCAGTAGGCAAAAGGTCGCTGTAGTCTCCCACCGTCATCGGCTTCTCGCCGCTCTTCTTCGCCGGATACCAGATCAGCGTCTGCAGCGGCCGTGCGCGCTCTCCCACAGTCGACTTGCCCAACGCATCGACCCTGGGACGATATGTCCGCGAAAAGTCATATTGGTCCACAACCTTCAGTCCCACGGCGTACGAGCCAGGCTTTTCCGTGAAGCGAAACAGTGGTCCGTCGCTCACACCCACCGGAGCATTTTGGCCATGTGCTCCAGCTACACAGAAAACGAGAGCAGTCGCAACGAATAAATTCTTGGTTCGCATCACATGCTCCATGCAAAAAAGAGATACACGGTAACGAGGCCATCGAGAGTGGCGATCTGTCAACGTTCTCATCAGAGCGTAGATACGCGCGCGACCGGAGGATGGTTCCGACTCCCAACTGTCGCGTACAGGCCAATGCGCTCATCGGGCTGGCAGAGGCTAGGATTAGTCCTAGTAAACGCCGTTCTCGCCACCTACGATCCTGAACGAGTGCAAAATCGCCAAAGCGCTCAGCGACCGACTGTGCATAATGACTTGGCCTGATCTCGACACTTGAGCCGGTCGTAAGTAAGCATATGCCGACATATTGGTACTAATGCCGCTCGTTGGGCGGATTGGCGATTTACCGTGAAGCCAAAAACCCTCATTGAACTTGGACGGTTCGTTCGACTGGTCGAATGCGAAAGTCTGGAGTCCGCATCTCCCTCATCCTCCGCAGCCGGCATTCCTAAGGATGACGTCCTTCACGACCGATTCGGAATTGCGCTTCCATGAGATCGTGCCAGCCTGAATCTATTGCTACGAGACGAAATGAGACCAAGCGAAAGAACATCAAGAGGTTATTGACATTATTAGGTGTGTACCGCATAGTATGCACTACACACTATGTGTGGCTTGGTACATCGATGAATTCAGATCCGCTTGAGAGCCTACGCCTCGAACTCCGTCGTGGCTCTGTGGTCGTTGCGGTCCTCGGGGCCCTGCGCAGGGAACAGTACGGCTATACCCTGCGCAAGACGCTCGCCGATCACGGCTTGGAGATCGATGAGGGTACGCTTTACCCCCTCCTTCGCCGGCTGGAATCCCAGGGCCTACTGAACAGCCAGTGGCGCGAAGAAGCTAAGCGCAGGAAGCGCTTTTACCTCCTCTCAACCGAAGGCGCCCAGGTGCTTGAACAGCTACTCGCCGAGTGGCAAAAAATCGATCTCTCTCTGAGAGAAATCCTGAAGGAGCAAAGCCATAGAAATGATTGCGCGATATCTCGAATCCGTTAAATTCTGGCTTCCGAAAGGGCAGAAGGCCGACATCATTGACGAGCTGTCCGCGGACATTGACGCCCAGGTTGAGGAACGCGAGGCCACCCTCGGCCGCAAGCTGTCCGAGGCCGAGGTCGAGTCGATCCTGAAAGAGCGTGGTCGTCCCGTCGTGGTAGCCAACCGCTTTCTGCCGCAGGAACAACTGATCGGACCCCTGCTGTTCCCCGTGTACCGTTTCGTGCTGAAGATCGTTTGCCTCTGCTACCTGCTTCCCTGGGCGCTAGTGTGGATTGGGATGATGATCTTTGACCCCGCCTATCGCGCAGAGCAAACGCATGTATCGTGGTCAGCCGCAGTCGTGTCGGCGTGGAGCGCCTGGTGTACTGTGGCATTCGTCGCCGTCGGCCTGGCGACCCTGGTCTTTGGCATTTTGGAGCGCATCCAGGCAAAGTCACATTTCCTGGAAGAATGGAGCCCGCGCAAGCTTCCACCCGTCCGCATTGCGAACGAGATTCCACGCAGCACTTCCATACTCGAACTGGCTCTAAGCCTGCTGTTCTTCGTCTGGTGGGCGCTCAATGCGGCCCCCCGAATACTCAATCTCGGGAGCACCGTCCGCATCGAGCTCGGACCGCAGTGGTTCTGGTTCTTCTCGGCATTCCTCGTTCTGGCCGTTGGCAATGCCGCTCTCGCGGTGGCCAACCTGCTCCATCCCTACTGGACGGTCCGTCGGGCTGTACTGCGGCTGCTCTGCGACGGCATTGGAGCGCTCCTCTTCTGCTTGTTGCTCCGGTCCCACATTATCACCAGCTTCTCGGCATCATCACTCACAACGGAGAAATCGATCGAGGTAACCCACGCCATCGACTACTGGATGGCTATGGCTTTCCCCTGGGCCATCGTAGCCTCGGTGGTCATCGCCGCCACCGGCATCTACCGCATTGTTCGTGTCAAGCCTTTAGCATCGTCTTCCGCGTAATCAAACAGTCGATCCCTCACAAATCGGAACTGCCGTTCAGCCGACTCCTGCCTCACCGGACAACTAGCAAGAGGATCGATGCACTGGTGCGCCGCAGAAATGCGGGAGGCAACCTGCGCCTCGAATTGACCGCTGAATGCAAGCGCGTATGCCCCACTCAACCCCTCAACTGCTCACGGCAAGGAGAGAGCGCACTCACGGTGCTACGGAGATCGAAATGCCAAGCTTGAACGCAGCTCTCACTGCCGCTGCACCCACTCCACTAACCGCGAAATATAACTATGCGATCGGATACCTCCGCGCCTTCATCGTTGTGTTGGTCGTCGCGCATCATGCGGCCACCGCCTACTATCCAATTCCACTTCCGCTGCCGAAATCGCTTATGGAACGGCCCAGGCTATGGCCGGCGTTCCCCATTCTTGATCCTCACAAATGGAGTGGATTTGCTGTGTTCATTGGCTTCAACGACGCCTTTTTTATGTCGTTGATGTTCTTTCTCTCCGGCCTGTTTGTTTCGCACGGCCTGACAAGCAAGGGCGCTGCAACGTTCCTGCGCGACCGGCTGCTCCGGCTGGGTCTGCCGTTTGTCGTAGCGGCCTGCGTGCTCGCGCCACTGGCCTACTTTCCCGCCTATTTGCAGATATCCGGCCACGGCGATGTCCCCCGATTTCTGCCATCAATGGCTTTCGCTGGGAAGCTGGCCAGCCGGTCCGGCATGGTTTATCTGGGTCTTGCTCGCATTTGACTTTGTCGCCACCCTGCTATTTGCATTGGCTCATGGATGGGGGATGAAACTCGGCGCTCTCACTTCCGGCGCGGGTCGCAGACCGGTGATCTTCTTCGCCGCGCTAATCGCCATCTCAGCGACTGCCTACATGCCCGTGGCGCATCACTTCACATCTCTCACCTGGTCGTCGTTCGGCCCGTTTACCTTCCAGACCAGCCGGATTGTTCATTACCTCGTGTACTTTCTCATTGGGGTAGGCGTCGGCGCATGGGGCCTCGATCGCGGCCTACTTTCACCCCAGGGGAAGCTTGCCCGACGCTCGACACTATGGCTAACCGCAGCATTGGTCATCTTCATTGCTGCTACCGCTGTGAATCTATTCGCACTTGCTTCTGGCAGTCAGTCGGTGGCCTTGTCATTGGCCATGGACGCGGGATTTGTTTTGTCATGCGCGGCGTCCTGCTTTGCGTTTCTTGCCCTGTTCCTTCGTTTCGCTAAGTCGCGCTCCCGAGTCTGGGACAGCCTCGCCGCAAATTCATATGGCATTTATCTCATCCACTATGCAATCGTAAGCTGGTTGCAGTATGCACTCCTCCCGGCTGCCTTACCGGCAATAGTGAAGTGGATGATTGTTTTCCCGGGCGCGCTCATGCTCAGCTGGGGATTGGCGAAAAGCATTCGCCGAATAGCATTCGTCGCACGCGTGATTTAGTAGACTTTCGCACAAGCTCTTGCGCTAGTGCTGAAATGCGGATACAGGCGACGCAACACACCTGATGACTAAGAGTGCTCACCTCTCGACGCTTGCGCTCGAATTGACGTACTTCAGCACCAGCAGCTAACTCACCGGCGCGAAATTTGGCTTTGCCTCTCTATCTGCGTTCCAGCGTGCCGCGCTCAAAAGCACTCCCGCCCTTCGGACGCACGCTCTCCTGCTCAAAATCCGTTACGCGCCTCTCCGAGGTGCGGACTCCTGCCCCAGGCAAGCCGTGGTCCCCTTCCGCAGATTCTGTCCAGTGGCCAAGGGAGTGGGTCGCGACGGCACACCCTCCGGGCAGCATGTACCGCAGACAGATGGGATGAGAAGGCGCCTCAAATTTGGTAGAAACCTCGCAGGAGGATTGACATGGCTAGAATTGGCACGCTGGCGAAGTGCGAAGAATTGCAGCAGAGCTTCCACGCAGCACCTTATGCAGTTACGATCGGCATTGACCTTGGGGATCGCTACAGTCACTGTTGCGTGCTCGGCCCAGATGGCGCGTTGCTTACCGAAGGACGTGTGCGGTCTACACCTGAGGCTATGGCCGGCCACTTCAAGGGACTGACTCCGTCGCGGATCGCCATCGAGGTCGGAGGGCATTCCCGTTGGGTTAGTCAGATCTTGATGGGATGGAGGCATGAAGTGATTGTGGCGAACCCACGCAATCTGCCCATGATCACGAGCAACATTCGTAAATCTGACAAAGTTGATGCTCACCTACTCGCGCGACTCGCGCGGCTCGATCCGCAGCTGCTCTCTCCAGTGACCCACCGTGAACAGCAACACTATCCTGCAGTCGCGCAGCTTCGTGCCCGAGATCTTCTAGTACGAGCGCGGACACGGCTGATCAACGCGGTGAGAGGGATGTCCAAGACAGTAGGCTCACGGATACCGGCCTGCAGCACTCCTTCTTTTCCTGCGCATGCCAAGTCTTGCATTCCCGAAGAACTAAAGCCTAGTCTCGCTCCCTTGCTAAACACGCTCGTCCATCTGAACCAACAGATCACCAGATACGATAAGGAGATTGCACGGCTTGGCCGGCAGCAGTATCCAGAGACAGCCCAGCTCCGCCAGATCAGCGGCGTCGGGCCTGTGACCGCTCTCGAATACGTACTCACGATCGGCAATCCGAAGCGGTTCGCAGTTTCGAGAGATGTTGGCCCGTACCTTGGGTTAACTCCCCGTCGTGACCAGTCCGGCAACACAGATCATCAACTAAAAATCAGTAAGGCTGGGAACAAGCATCTGCGCAGTCTGCTGATTCAATGCTCTCAATACGTCTTAGGCAGATTCGCTCCCGACAGCGATATCAAACGGTGGGGAGCAAAGCTGGCATCCCGCGGAGGTAAGAACGGGAAGAAACGAGCAATCACCGCCGTTGCCCGCAAACTGGCCGTGCTTCTTCATCATCTCTGGGTGACTGGAGACGTCTACCAACCACTACACAACAGTGCTGCGATTTGCCCCGCTACCTGACGTAAAGATCTGAGTAGGCGGATTAAGGCAGCTATGTAGGTAGAGCATCACCAAGTTTGCCGGAAGGGTGTTCCTCGTTGAACGCAACCGTGTCCTGGTGACTGCGTTTTGTCCGCGGGCGATTTAAACGCCGACAGACAGATTGCAGCGCCAACTGATTCAAAGAACCCCAATGTGCACACGGCCGGAATACTACGAGGCCTACGAAGTGCGGATGGAAGCGTGGCGAATCAGGATTGATACACGATCGTTTCGATAGAGAAAACCTAGGCCGACTCCTTGGCTGCGTATTCTAACCGAATAACCAGCTTGACATGTATTACCAATGGGCCGCGGAGCTGGCGCAACCGGCTCTCATGCAATTCTGCGTCCTGAGACAGCAGGACCCAAAGGGGTACGAGAAAGAAAGCCTTGACTCCGGGCGCCTTCTCATGGAAGCGGACAATGACGGCCTGATGGAAAGAGATGAAAACATGAAGCCGTTTCCCTCTCTTTCCACACCCCTTGGAAATCCCGCAAGAGCGCGGGATTACCACATTCCCACCGCACGGCGACTACTATTGAATTTAGACATTTCTACTTTGTAGCCGTTGAGACAAATCAACTTTGCAGCAACACGATTGATCGCCTTTTGAAAGGCTAGATGATTAGCCGAAGTGCAAGTATGCTCCGGTCATCAGCCAGCGCCGGTCTTACCGCCTAGAGCTGTAGTTCATTGTTGATCGTCCTAATCATTTTCCGATGACCGGCAATTGCGTCTTTTCTCAGTCCGGGCTCGATTTGATGAACGCCGAACTCAGCACCCCCGTCGTCTGCCGTCTCACGACGGGAACACCATTGATTAACAGGATGCCGTCATATCTATGATGACTATTGCCTATGTCGATCCGGAGCTGATTTACGACCTCGAAGGTGTTCTTGCACCACTCTCTTGATGCTAACAAGTGTATAGTTCAGCGGCGTGCCATCGTCCCCGACGAAAGCTCCCGGCTTCATCAGGTACCCACAAAAGACCTGATGACACACTCTGCCTCTCATCAAGAGAGACTCAGCGCATGCTTACGATTCAACGTCTCTTTGCAATAAAGAAGAGTCTTTCCGATTTCCCAGTTGGTCGCCTGCGATCGGGATCGACCACTCTCACGTTCACAAAATGGCTACGCAGAGCCTCCATGATTTTCTCCAATGGAAACGACACCTCGACTATATCTTCTTCATGGAGTACGTAACGCGTATGACTTAGGTGCTCGAAAACTTTGATATTCCAATTCGACCCATGATCCGCGAGAGCGGTCACGTCGATGATCAAGAGATTTCTCCCGAATTGATGTATCCAGGGGGGCCCCGCAATATGCCGCTCGAGCTTCCGTTGCGTGTTGATGTCAAAGATGAAGCAGCCTCCTGGCGATAAATGCTGACGCACCCTGCCAAACACTTTCTTCCAATCGGAGAAGCGTCGAACGTGATTAATCGAATCGAATACACAAAGAACCGCGTCGAATCGTCCGTCGATTTGGAAACCGACCATATTCTGCTGCGAGAGTTTTGCTCGAGGAACTTTCTTGCGTGCGATCGAAAGCATCTTGCTCGAAAGATCCAGGCCAGACACCTCGTAGTGGTCCTGCAAATGCTTCAATATTGATCCAGTTCCGCACCCGAGCTCGAGCACCTTTCTCGCATTCGGTTTCGACACCCGAAGAAGCTCTGAAACGCGCCTTGCCGATTCTGACCCGTCTCCCATTACGGCGTCATAGAACTTGCCGAAAATCTCATACGATGGCATGCCGTCCATTCTAAACAACTGAGCTCCGGCCCCATTTGCGTAACGACAATCGAAGTTGAATGTCCCCCATTTAAGAGAAAAGCTTCCGACGCTTACTCGCCAGCAGGCGTCATCGAGGTCGAAAGCCGATCTGGGGACAGGCGATCCTGCCCGAATGATCCGTCCGACGGCTCGGGTACTTGGAATCGAGAAGCACTTCGTATGGCGCTACACATATTCCACGCCGTTAAGGAGCGTGGGAACGGAATTCAAGGTGATGCAGGAATTGCTTCGTTATTCCTCGTTGCGCTCGATGCTCGACGTCTACACGCAGGGAATGACTCCTTCGAAAAAGCCGCACAGGGCTGCCGTCATGTCGCTAGTACCCAGAGCACTTCGGGTAACCAATTCAGGATGAGTAATGAGCGCGCACCGCACAGCAAATCGCCAAACAGTTTCGCATCTCTGTTCCCACCTTCTTCCGCAGAGTTCGTGCGGACAGTAGTGTTGAAGCTAAAGGATGGCGCGATACCCGTGATGATTTTGGTGTAGTGACCCCCCTCTCGACTGCCCTGCCTGAACTCCACGCACCCAAATCGTGGGCGGTGAAGAGAGCGGCCTTTGTAAGATCATCGCGCTTCTCAATATGCATTCGGTCGGTACTCCGTGCTTTCGAACCGGGGCTTACTAGCTGGCAGAAGCCGATACTTTCCAACATCTGACGCCACCAAGTCCAATCCCGGCAGAGCCCCAAGATTCTCTTTCCGAAGCAGAAGGAATCACCTTTGACATAGCCACGTTTTGCAGCGCCGAGAGTTAATGCAGGGGATCTAGGAGCTGTTGGGCCTCCAGTCCCGGAGATGGATTTGCGTATGGCAGTCGCGGCAATCGGACCACCCCGTCATCCCAGAGGCTGTATGCGTTTCGCCCGTCTTGGGGCCGCTGCCAATACATCGAAAGCTGCGTAGTAGACGCTCTTCGGAAACAAAGCTGGCGTGAGAAGCGTTTGGAGAACGAGACCTTCACTGAGCGCATGGATCACTCGGACCAGTTGTTCGGCCGGCATTGGTAATTCATCTTCCTTCACAATGGTGCGCAGCCATTCGGCACCCATCGCGTAGCTTTGAGCTGTTACCGCCTGAACCTGCGCGAGAAGATCCTCGTGACGAAACGTGTATGCAATGCCTGTGAGCCTGCCGACCGCCGCGGCCTTACGATCCGGGATTACCGCGATCGTTGCGTTGGCCATGGCACGCATGATTTCGGTAATGGTTGCTCCCGGTTTTACCTTTGGCTTGATTGCAGGCCAGTACGCCTGGCCCAGTGCCACGAAGAGTTCCTCACGATTCTTGAAGTTCCCGTAGATCGCTCCAGTAGACATTCCCGCACGCTTTGCCACTTCTTCGAGAGTCGTGTGTGCGTAGCCTCTTTCGCGCACGACTTCGCGTGCGGCTTCAAGGAGTTTGGTACGCGTCCGTTCCCGCTTGTTTCCCTTAGGCTTTCGACGTGCAGAAGGTACAGCATTCGATTTGTCGGTCATGAGTCTATTTTATATTATATCTATTTAATAAGAGTATTATGTTATAGTTTAAGTCATGCGCGTGAGTGACACGATAGAAGCTGTGCTAAAGACGGTTGTCGAGGACGGGAAACTCGCCGGAGCGGCGACCCTGCTCAGCCGCGGGAACCAGGTCAGGGTCACATGCGCGGGGGTGCGCGACCTAGAGAGTGGATCGCCGGTTAAGCGGGACACGATTTTTCGAATTGCTTCGATGACCAAACCGGTCACGTCCACCCTGGCTCTCATGCTGTTTGAAGAAGGCCGATTTTGCCTGCAAGATCCTATAACCAGATTCGCTCCAGAGTTCGAACACATGCGAGTCCTTCGTTCAGTTGAAGGGTCGCTTGAGGATTCGTGCGTCGCGGATAGGCCCATAACGTTCGATGATCTTCTGACCCACCGTGCCGGGTTTACTTACTCCGAATTCCATCGCGGGCCGATCGCAAAAGCCTACGCTGACGCTCTGGGCGCCACTATCGACAATAAGCTCACTCCAGACGATTGGATTGAGAGGCTTGCCCAATTGCCCCTGATCGATCAGCCCGGAGTTGGATTCCACTACGGTCATTCGACCGACCTGCTGGGGTTTCTCATGGCCCGGATCGAAGGGGTGCCGCTTGGTGATGCCCTTCAACGCCGAATGTTTAGACCACTCGGGATGAAGGATACGGGATTCTCAGTTCCAGTAGAGAAGCGTATCCGCCGCGCTGAGCCCTGCGGGTTTACCGATGATGGACGCCTGACCAAGTTGCAAAGAATACCTGGCGGTCATGCATTGCTGGAACGTCCAGAGGAAATGTCCTATGTTTCCGGCGGTCAAGGGCTTTGGTCGACACTAGATGATTACCTGACTTTCGCACGCATGTTTGTGGGCGAAGGGGCAGTGGGCGGCGTTCGACTGTTAAAGCCGCAGACACTGTCGATGATGGCGTCGAACCAACTGACTCCCAGTCAGCGGACATCGGCCAGAATGTTTGGACGTCCGATCTTTGCCGAAGGCCACGGGTATGGCTTAGGCGTCGCAGTCGTGACGGATCCAGAGAAGGCAAATCCAATGCGATGCGGAGGTGGCGCCGGCGCGGTAGGTTGGCCGGGCGCATACGGAGGATGGTGGCAGGCCGACCCAAACGATGGATCTGTGATGATCTTTCTCGCACACAATATGGCCGAAGTGAGCCAGATGGCTGCCGGTATCGGTCTTTCGGTTTGGGGCGCAATATCCGAGTTTCAAGCGCTCGGGACGGTGGCTGTGCGCGAAATGTGAGATTTTCTATGGAGAAGGACAAGCTTCCATCGAATAGGATTCTTGGTTCTCCTGTGCATGTATGGGGTCTCCTTGCCGCCTGCATGCTCACAAGTCACTCGCCGAATATTCCGATGCTATGAGCAGCAAGTTGCGAAGAGCACGCTGCCAGGGTTGCATCGGCATGGGGCCCAATCCTCACTATGCGCATGAGTACCATACGAGCATGGTGCTCCGATAAGCCGGATGAAAGGCGTTCTGCATTCCCTCTTGTTCCTGCTGTTGTGCCCGCTTGTGCTAATCAGTGCGACAGCCTTCGTAAAGACAACCTGCATTTACGAGCACGATCAAGGTAGGAATGATGACCTGTGCTTTGACGTATGGACTGACACTGCTGTTCCTGCACTGGGACGAGTGTTTGCAGGAGCGCGGCCGCACGGAGAACAATCGGGAAGCGAAGTTCTACAAACCGACAGGAGCCGGGCGCAAGGCATTGAAGAAGGAAACATTGCAGTGGCGCGGCTTGTCGAGCGTCTCCTCGTTGAAGGGATACAGGGATGAACAGACACCTCACGCGACTCCTTGCGAAGCTGAGAAACTGTCCGCTGCAAGACGGGCAGATGGCGATTTTGAACGCGAAATCGATGCGCACCTTGTGTTTCTTGAGCAGGAGTATCTCGGACAATGGCACACTGCGGCGGAGGCGCGCCATCGCGCTCGTCTTGCTTGCGGTGGTGTCGAGTCGATCAGGCAGGCGCAGCGCGACGAGCGCTCGTTTTTGTGGTCGAAGTGGCCACGGACAATGTCGTTATCGGCACAGCTTAAGCTGTGTTACGCCAAATAATCCTGAAAGTTATGCCAGATAATTTTGAAACCCTGCGCCAATTAATTAGCGCCATCGCAACCATGCTCCAACCTAAAATCCAAAGCACTCCGCCGTGCGCCCAGGGGACGAAACCCCACGCGAAGTCGACGACGGTCAACTCCGGCAGGAGCCATAATCCACGAGTGACAAAAAACGGGAGAGGTCTTGTAGTGACTTTCCGCGGCTCGAGAGAAATGCGCTGGTTCCAGCCAGGAACGCGAATACTGGTGCGCAGTAATGAGTGATAATGCGAGTTAAGAATAGCGCCCCGACGGGTCCGCCATGTCCTCAGGAGCAAACCGCTGGTAAGACATGAAGTTCCGCGTGTGATCCAACGCCGTGATGACTATGACCAGTCCGCGCAGTATATCCACGGAGAACAAACTGGGGCCTCGAGCGGTGAGAAGAGAAGTTCTCGTGCTAACGCTGGTAATGGCTCGGGACTGATCGCAGCGATCATGCCTCACCTCTGCAAGCAGCTGTCAATCCTTCATACTCAACCGTATGACTGAGAAAATCCCAGATGTCGGCGACACGCCAACAAATTGCAATAGAAATGTCATGGAAGTTGGATACGAGATTGGCAACGCAAGATAGTGGGAACAATAATCTGATGGCTTTGCGTCGGTGGCGAGAGCGACGGCCGACGGGCTACCGCTCTCGCCGAATGATTAGGGATTGCAGCCGCCCGGTTTCGAAGGATCGGGGTCGGTGCACAACGGACCCAACTTCGTCACAGGATCCGGAACGCTGATCATCGCCAGCGGTCCCGCTTTGTGCTCGCCATTGAACGGCGTGAACTTTGTAGGATCGTTGGCTGGGAACCCGCACGCCGCAGCATCCTGAGGATTGTTGAACCAGAAGCCTAGGTGAAATGTGTTGGTCGGTCCCAGAGCACTATCAGGATCAAAGCCGAAATTTGGTCAAGCAAGATGGTCTTGATGCGTACGTGGCCGTCATCCGTGCGCTTCCCGACGTGAATGTCCGATTGATACCAAGCCAGCCCAAAGCTCCCTTTGAAGCTTGGATCCGGGATGTTCTCGCCCAGCAGAGAGCTACGCTGTACCGTAAACAAATCGAAATCCAATTCCGGCTTAATTCCGTCCAGATCCAGGATCAGCGTGTCATTCTGCTTTCCACGAATTACCGTGGCCTTCGCCCGCACTTCCTCATAAGACGACCTGCGCAGACAATCTACAAACTTTGGATTGGCTACCAAGTCGAAGGTCACATCGTCTACCTTGTTTTGCGCCGAGGCTGTGATCGGGCATAGGAACCCCAACCCGGTCAATAATGTCAGCAGTACTGACCCAGATGCGAAGCGATCGCAGCCCTTGATGAACTTACCGTTTCTCATTGCAATCTCCTTGAGGTGACTTAGAATTGGACCGATCGTCGGGATCGGAACCGGTTACGCCCTCATCCGAGGGTCCACGCCCGCCGCGCCAGGGAGGCTTCAATCGGCTTCGTCGAGGGCAACTGCTCTCCTGGCTCCAGCCGCAGGCTGAGGACCGGGCATCCCGGTCAGATTACTTATCCCGGCCAGGGTCGTCCTCAGCATTGACGTAGTTGAACTGAAAGGGAGATTTGCCGTGGACCTGCACAATGGTTTCTCCGCAAGCCATGGCGTAGTGGTGCATGTTGGGATCCAGGAATCCGAAACTGCCGGCAGGGAGGGCCGTCATCTTAGCCGCCTGAAAGACATCTCCCATCCCAACTTTGAACGTTCCGGAGATGACGGTGACGTTTTCCCGCTCGGGATGCCAGTGGGGCGAGATCCGGTACCCATCCGGCATCTTCAAACGCACGGTGTAGTCACCGCTGGATGCCATCGGGTCGCCTTCGAGCACGGCGAACTGCGCGCCCGGACGCACAACCGGCGGCGCAGAACCCCACGGAATGGTGTCCGGGGTGAATATGTGTCTTTCGTGAGAAGCGTCCTGCGCCGCAATCTTCAGGAACTGACCCGCGCAGCCCAATATCGCAACCATCGCGAGTACGAGGTACATGCTTCGTTTCATCTTCTGTCTCCATTCGTGGATATTGATCCGCAAGAATCATCTCTCAGCCACGGGGCCATTCCAATCAGGAGCAGGTAAAGCTTGTATATTTTTCGTATATCTTCCGAAGTTGCTGAGTCTTAGCGGATGATTCCAAGAGCGAGAGCTTATGCGGGATGCAAAACGAGACATCGGCGAAGTTGAACTCGATCTCGGGCGATATGAACTGCGCCGTTCCGGAAGACGTCTGAAGCTCGAGAAGAAGTCGATGGAGTTACTGATCTTCCTGGTTGGCCGGCGAGAGCAGATGGTATCCCGCGAAGATATCGTTAAGAAACTCTGGCGCTCCGATCTGTTTATCGACACCGGCAGTAACCTGAACAACATTGTGCGAAAGATTCGGACGGCGCTGAATGACGATTCCGCTCAACCGCGCTTTATCGAAACCGTGGTTGGGAAAGGGTATCGATTCATCGGTCCTGTACGGGTGGTCGAGGCGCAATATCCGCGCGCGGTTTCTGGACAAGCTTCTGCCCGCGCCGCAAGCCAGGAGAACGCGAGCGGCTGGGACGAGCGTTCGTCACTTGCTATCTTGCCACTAGTGCTTGTAGGGAAGGCCACCGATGACCATGGTCTGTGCTTAGGATTCGCGGACGCACTGGGCGCGCACCTGGCAAATTTGCGCGGTGTGGACGTAATGCCGACCTCTGCGATGTTGAACATGCCGCCCGAGGCCAACGCTTCGGAGATCGCTTCACGGCTGGGCGTTCGTTTTGTCGTTTATGGCGCTATTCAGGTGTCCAAAGGACAATGGCGTCTCTCGCTGGAGATGTTTGACGCGAAGCTGCAGAGCGTTTGCTTCACAAGGAAATGCGATCTCGACATGGATCACCTGGCTGAGCTCGAGAGCGAGACGGCGAAGCAAATTGCGAGCACATTGCACCGGCCGCTGGGTCGAGCGAGGATTGAGCAACGCCCGCGCTACAGCAGGGACCCGCTGGCGTACGCGGAATTCATGCGGGGCTACCAGTTGAGCTCCTCCGGCGAGCCGATCCTGATGGAGAAAGCCGCACACCACCTGACGAACGCTGTGACTCGAGATCCTGATTTTGCCCTCGGTCACGCCACTCTCTCCTTTGTGTGTACCACTCGCCATTTCGAATTCGACCCAACTAGCGTGTGGCTGGGAAAAGCTGAATTCCACTGCCGGCGTGCACTTGAAATAGACCCGGATCTTTCCGAAGGACATGTCGCCTCTGCTTTCTTGCTCTGGGGACCATCGAAGAACTTTCAACACCTGGAAGCCATTGCCGAACTCAAGCGCGCTCTGGCCCTACAGAGCAATCTGCCTCATGCTTACAATCGTCTTGGCACCATCCTGGCGCACATCGGGCTGCTCGATCACGCTCGTGAGATGTACGAGAGAGGACGACCTTTCCATCCAAGAAAGGCAGTGAGTCCGAGCATTGTCCAAGTCCATATGTGGAGTCGAGAGTACGAACTGGCGCGAGCACAAATTCAAGCTTGGCGCGTGGAGAGCCCAAGCAACAAGTACGCAATCTTTTTTGCTACGGAGCTAGCCATGATGACGGATGATTGGAAACACGCAAAAGAACTTCTGGATGAAGCACTGTTACTATTGCCGGAAGAACCGCTGATCATCAGCTTGCAGGGAGTTTTTTGGGCATTGAAAGGGAGATTCGAAGACGCACGCGACTGCATGGCCAAGGCTTGTGCGAGTCCAAAATCATTCGGACACGCGCATCATACTTATTATCAGATCGCTTGCATTCTAGCCCTGGCAGGGCGAAGTGAAACCGCTTTTGAGTGGCTTGAGCGAAGTGTCAGCACCGGATTCGCGTGCTGGCCATTTTTCCTAAAAGACCCTTGGCTTGAGTGTCTACGGGCGCTTCCGGAGTTTGAACTCCTGGTGAGTTCTCTGCAGGCCAGGTACCCCGACCATCTGGGATTGCTCTAGCCTGGCGATGCCGCCGCTCGCCATGCTGCTTCTGAACGAATCGCCGACTAACCGGGTATAGCTGTTGATCGATCTTGTCACCCGCCTTAAGCTTTCAGCTTGGCTCTCCCTTACAAGCCTAAGTTGTCATTCACGGCTACGGCGAGTTTTTGTTCAGAGCCGAGGTAGCGCTCCGTAGTTTGAATTGAAGTGTGCCCGAGAAGAACATTGATCGGTTCTAGGTCTCCGCCGTGCTTTCGACAGAGCTTTGCGCAAGACCGACGTAAATCATGTGCCCCAAAACGCTCGATCCCAATCTCCTTCGCAGATTGCTGACTCCGAGGATGTGGCTGAGCACCTTACCGATGACTGTTCCGGGTGGATAATTTCGCGTTGCTAGCGCTGAGATTCACCCGACGTTTGCCGCGCCACTCGAGGTTTCGCGGTTGTCCTTTGTGTATTCAATATCAGCAGAATGGAAGGGATAAATCTTGTCAAGACGGTACACGGCTATGTCCACAGCGGGGCCGCAGCGTCACAGCTCAACGTTGTCTCATCGAGAGCTTTGCCGACCAGTTACCAAATCGCCAGGATCGCTAGGAGCGCCGAGGTTGTATCGTCAAGTGCCCGTAACGTCCTATCGTTCAAGCGCATTCACAGATTTGTCTGAGATACAGCCGAGATGGTTCGGTGAGTGCATCGCGATCATGCGCCTTCTGAGTAAGGCTATGAACGCGTTTCACAGCAGGCTGAGGAAATACGAGGATGGGAGCAAAGTGGGACGATGCAAGGCGGATGGAGCGTTAAGCGTACCAACGCATGCCTTGGGCATGCTCTGCTTAGGTATTTTGGAAAAAGGCTTTTATACTTGCCACTAACAAAAGTAAGCCAGCTTTGGCGGAGTTGCCGTCGGCGGTGGACGTCTTGCTCACTTCACGGCATGAGAACGGGAAAGGTCGAGGCTCCGCTCATTCCCAAATAGAAGTGGGCGATGCCGGCGAGGCCGAGCATTAGATTGGGAGTGTCACCGCCACCACAGCCGCATGGCCAGGAGTGGTCTCGCCTCCCATACCTCTCCATTCCCATCTCCGCCATTTGTCGCACCAACAGCAAGTCCCCATTACCTAACAATTCAATCGCGTATCTCAAGATCTCACTGTTCCCGGCCAGTCCATGACACAAGGAGAAATTGGCGGCTTGGCTCTCAATCTCGGATTTGATTGAGGCCCTGGTCACAGCCACTGCAGTCAGCGCTTCAGACCTGAAGCTGTCGTCGTTGAAGACCCGATATGCGTGCAAACGCGACAGGGCGATCCCGGGGGCACCGTGGCACCAGAAAGACACAAAGCGGGTTTGCGCCGTTGCGCTTCTCCGGCCATATCGATTTCTGAAATCAGGCCAGTTCCGTGCGGCTTCGCTGAAGTGCATTCGTTCGTACTGAAAGGCCCTTTCAGAGGCCCGGCGATAGGTTAAGTCGCGAGTACGCTCAAACAGGCGAGCGAATGCGAAGCCTATACCCGCGGCGCCATGTGAAAAACCCGTCAAGTTGCGGTTGGTTCGAAATGCAAGCGGCTTCCACGAGTAGGCGTCGCCATGCCTTTCAGCGGAGCGCTCCAGGTCAATGGCAATGCGCTGGGCCAGATCAACCATGGTAGAACTGCCAGTCAGCCTATAGACTGCCAGAAGGCCAACAATGCATCCGGCAAGGCCTGAAAGCAAATCCGGTTCCGCGTCTGGTTGGGCAATATCAAGGGTATGTGCCAGCCGCAGTGACTCATCGATCCATCGTTCCTCAGCTACCACCGACCCGATGTGCGCTGCGGCCATGGAGATGCCGGTCCAGCCAGTGTAGAGGCCGGGGCGCGAGGCCGGCGCAATCGATTCAAGGCTGTTGAAGGCCTGCTTCAGGCACGCCAGCGCGGCGCCTCTGAACTTTGGATCTCTCGTGGCGGCAAACAGATCAGCAAAAAAAACGCCTACTCCAGCGGTTCCGCCATACAAATCGGGACCGAGTGTTTTATAGGTTATTCGACCGTTCGCTTGTCCATCGGTAGGCTCTGCCCCGAGCCAATTGCATGCGCCCTCGTGCCAGAAGGCGTCACGCAGAATTCGCTCGCCGATCTCCACGGCGGTGTCCCCGAAGTCACCCACGGGGGTTTTTCTCAGCACTGGGGATTGCACAATGGCCCGCGCCGGCTTCGGGTCAGGAACTACGAACTGATACGAATCAACGGAGCCCGAATTGAGGTAAGGCTTCTGAAGTTCAATTACACTTTGGGCAAAGTAGCGGAGTACGGCATTGGTCCTTTCTTCGGTCCCGCAGCACATTGTTTCGTGCGCGTGAATTAAAGCGTTCGCCAAAACCCGGCAGCGCGACATTCCAAAACTCTCGTTGCCGTGCCCGGGATCTTCGGCCAGCCCTAAGCCTGGAGCCAAGCGCTTTGTGAATGCTGGTTCCATAGGCTTCAGAAACTGGCAGATATGAGAGTAAATCTCCTCAACGTGGGTGACGGCAGACGAGTAACTGCTCTTGGGAACATAGATCACGCCTTCATCGCATCTCGAGAAACCAGTTGGATCGTGGACAACTTTCAACCTGAACCGGCAGGAGCCCGAATTGAGCAAGGATGTGGCGAGAGACACAAATGGGACTGCCCCTTCCGAGCGCAAATTCCAGTAGAGCCGAACTAAACCGTCCGGCGGTTCAGAATCAAATGGATTGTCGCTGAGCGCCATGTAGAAACCTGGTGACATACCAAATAGATCCTTGGGATAGGGCAAACACGCCATCTCCGGGATCGAAGTTATCGGAAAGAACTCCCTGGCCCTCCTCGCGTGGGACTCTCAGTTGGAGGCCGCCTTTGCTTACCAATAGTTCATCACCCAGTACGCCCTGGGTTTGCCAGCCGGGTTCCAAATATCCCTTGCCCGCATTCGCCCCTGAAAGGGCCAGAGAGAACGAGTTTACGGCCTTTGAAAATGTTATCCCTCGCCCCTCAGTGCCGGGCACCGCAATTCCCACGCAGTAAAAGTTGGTATAAAGCTTTGCCTGAAGCGCAGAACTGAGGTAGGAACGCATCACCTGGGGCGTCATCCTCCGCAGCGTACGGGACGAGAGAGGTTCGCTGGGTGAACCAAACCAGGCAAACGTGCTGGCCGATGGGAAAGCGGTGGCCTCAATGGCTGTTTGTAACTGGATCAGATACTGATTCCGGGAAATCGCTGACATCGGGATAGATTCCTAGTAAGTGAACCGCGGTCTCTAGCGGACGCCGCAGAATGTTCAAACTGAGTTGGACAAGATTCGCGATGTTGACAGTGAAGTTGGGCGAATGCACCATTGCCTCGTAAGCAGTCTGGATAAGCCTGGCCGCCGAGAAACGGGTCGACTTGACTAACCACTCATTGGAGGTCTGCGCGTCGAGCGCCATTCCTGTCCGATAGGCCTGCCATAACGATCTTATGGCCGGCTGGATTCTCTCCAGAGGATAGCGCGCAAGATTAACACTTTGGCTCACCGATTCCCTGTCGGTGTAAGGAATAGAAAACAACCAACAGCTGAGATAGTTCCCGAACATAGACCCCAAATCCCAGCACGGATCGCCAAGGCCGGCAGTTTCCCAGTCGACCAATTTTATTTCCCACCTCCCTTGTGACCCTGCTTTCCGGATCACCATGCAGTTATCCCACTTGATATCGCCGTGCACAAAGTAGCTATGGTTCCATCGTGTGCGCAAGTCAGAGAGGATCGAACCGGCCGTCGGAGCTTTTTGGAGGGCTTTTACCAGTTCAATGTTGCCATGGCTGATCTCTCGTAACACGCGAAAGCTCGGGCTCGCCAGGGAAAGGATCCAAGGGGGGGCAGTTGTTACAGCAGATGCGCTGGACATTCGTTGCTTGGTTACTGTGTTCTTACCATGCAGATATGCCAATGTCTTACCAGCGACGCGAGCTAATGACTGAGAGAAGCGCCCGGACTTGCTTTGGTGCTCTCTCATGTCCTCGGCGCCTGTCAAAAGCTCTAAGACAAATAAGCCGGTCTTTGGGTCAATCCCAAAGCTCCTCGGTAAATAGCGAACTTTGCCATCCGCCCCGGTGTCCACGGCAAGAAGCCGGTAAACCTCGTCTTCGTGAGTCAGCAAGCTCGCATCTTCCGAACCGCTGGCCTGTTTGATGAAATAGGCTGGTCCCTTGTTGACCACCACCCTGAAGTTACGATTCCGTCGTGAGATGTCGGCAATGGTCACGCCGGATTCCACGACGGAGCCGGTCTCGAGCAGCCCTCGATCGATCAGCGAACGCAGGACCTCGAGTTGACTTAGCATGTCCGGGCAACAGCCTTGGCTAGATCTGGTGCGATGAGCCAACGACACCGAGTGCCGCTGGCTCATGACGAGGCCTTTTGGCCGCTTAACACAATTGCCATTGGTAAATTTGCGGGCAGAGAGCGGCGAAAAAGTTTCGCAAAGGCCGCTTGGGCAGATTCCGGTCGGGCAGCCTTCGGTGGGGCAGAACCGCCAACTCGCTGTGGGGCAGCGCACGTCGGACGCACAGGGAACCAACGTCAGTGGGGCACAGGTTGACTGAGTCGTACTTCACTCTGGGGGATGTGGAGCCGCGAGCCGCGGTGGCGCTGGCCGCAACATCACCCGACAGAAATTCGGCTTGGACTTGTTTCGAGACAGTCCGGGTGTGTTCGAGCGACGCACCCTTCTTGACCCACAGGAGCGTTCCTCCAAGGGCCGATTGATTCTCTGAAACTTCCTGGCTGTGCAGAATGTCGGACTTCGCAATCTCGACATAACTTTTCAGGTCTGGTGACAAATACAGTCGCCAGTAACCCGGGCGGTGGCTCTCTCCTAGAAAACCTTTGATAACGGTAACATCAGGGGGGTTCGCAGGGTCCGTAACAAGCTTCTGTATCAACTTGTCTGCTTTGAGAGGTTTCTTTTCGTCTGCCATTAGCTTTCCTCCGCACGTAGAGGCCCTATAGGCACAGCGGCGCCAGTTGCATCGTGGATTACAGGTCTGGCTTCAACCGAAGTGTCAAGGGCTAAAAGCCATTACCGTAACTCCATAAATAATTGACACCCCTGGTGGCACTTTTACGTCCCCGTACATGCAGGCCCAACTTGCTTGACTCCTTAAAACTATGCGAAAGCCATTTTCAATTGGGCAGTTTGGGCTGTCATTTCCGCAATAAATCTGGCCCATTCTGTGCACTCGTCCTTAGACTGCTCACCTCGATTGAGTTATGTACGCGAGGGCATCATGATCGGCCAGGCGATATTGTTAAATCGAGCAGACGCATTGGCAACTCCCTGGCGGCGAACCATCATGTTGCTCAACGTTGCCGACGGCAGCATCTTGGCCATGAGTCTTCAGTCATCTGCTCTGATAAATTCGCGCAACCGGATCCCGGTTGCGCGAACTTTAGGCTTTGCCGCCAGTTTCTTGTTCTGAGCGGGCGTGTTCAGCCGAGTGACTGGGTTTCGGAACAGCCGTCGCCGCGGCGGGCTCAGGCGCTGCACCGGACGTCGTCGTCTGGCAGGTTGGGGTGCCACTCGACCAGACCGCCCGAGGTGGGGCGCCCGTAGCCCGGAAGCGAGCATTTGGTTGCGTGGCAGCCAAACCGGTTCTTGCTCCGGGACGGACGACAACGGTTGGGCGGCCTGGCAAGGTCGGAACCATTCGCGACACGATTCTGGAACCAAAGGGCGAGGGGAGAAATCCCGCAGGCACATTGATCTTCGATCCGCGGCCCGGTGGAACCGAAACTGCTGGTCGGCTAAAGTTGACGCCAAGCAAACTGACGCTCGTATTGGAGCCTCGGCCGGGAGCGACGAACGGAGTTGGCTTAGGAAACGAAGGCGGTGCCGCAGTTTTGTGTTCTGAGACGCCACCTTTAACGGCTTGTGGTTCTTCGTGATGCGCCGACGTCATGGTGTTTTCTCGCTTTCTCCAACGTTCAGAGGACGTTGGTTCCCGTCGCCCAAACGGCGGTCGTGTACTGGACCGGGTAGTAGATGACGAGATTGCCGTCGTTTTGCATGTCCAGGTATGAGCCTGGATCGCCGTTCGTGCCCGACGCCCAGATTGGGTTGTAGTAGCCGTAAATGACCAGGTTACCGTCGGTCTGCATAATGCATTGGCTGACCGCCTGACCGTTCGTTCCGGACGCCCAGAGCGCCCGGTTCTGATTGTCGTAGACAACCAGGTTGCCATCGTTTTGAAGGAGGCACCGGAATACTCCGTCATCGGAGTAGAGCGGTACATCGACCGTGAATTGCTGCCCTGCCCATAGAATCGCCATGGTTCACCTTCCTGGAAAGATGGTGAGGTGGAACAGCAAGGCGTTTCGAGGTTGGAAATTATTTGCGTCAACTGCAGCGGGAGCTAAAGCAAGAGCAGGTGAAGTGCAATGTGAAACAGCAACGCTCGACAGGCTTTTTCCCAAGCAAATGCTTACATTACGATCGCCGAACACGGAAGGACGGCCGAGACATCACCACCGATGCCGCACTTGCTGGGCCGCATGCAATTCGAGTGGCATTGTTTGGTGGAGTATTGGCATCGCCTTCGCACTGGTGTACTTCGCACTTGTCTACTGGCTGTTTCGGGGAAAGGTGCCGAATTTTGCAGGCGGATATGGTCAGTAGCTGATCGGAAGCTGCTTCTCATGCCATCTCCTTTCAGTAAATCGCCGGGGTCCGCATCGCAGGCTGAAAGAAGACTTGTAGTTGTGAATACCTGCAGCCGTTGAGGTGGTTTACCCTTTCGCGACCTGGGTGCGCCCGGCCCGCTGAATCGAAGCTAATTTTCCGCAAGCCCTGCAGTCATTGAGTCGACGGGCGATTGGGGTCCGGTCGTCATCTTACGACAACAGGGCGAGTCACTCGTTGAGGCACTATTCCGGAAGTCTCGGAGCTCCTGATCTGTGCGCGGCAACTCTGTCGAGTCAGGCCCGGAGACCTTAGCCGCCGCTAAAAAGCAACTGATGATGGACTTTATATAATCGGCCGGAGTGGGCCTCGAAGCTGGCATCTATGTGGAGCATCGAAGTGCTGAATACTTCCTACCCGGTCATCGATGTGTCGGTGGAATCTGTAGCAGCGTAGGGTTACGATAATCATCCAATAGCGTCTGTCAGTGCGGACAATATCCTTGTATGGCTGCGTAGCCTATTTGCTGGACATGTTGCTCGCCATTTGGCTTCTGTCTCTCGGGTCTCTTCTCTACTCTGTCATGCGTCACCCCATGGCCGCGATCTGCTCCAACTGCGGCTGGACTGTCTGGAACCATCAGACCGGGTAGAAGAGTGTATTGTCCTGATATGGACAACTGACAATCACTGTTACAAGAAGGCCAACGTTCAGGCGCCTGCCAAGCGTATAGGAGTTAGTAGTTGAGGTTGTAAAACTGTTCCATTTGTTTGTATCGCATCCAACTCGGCACCCGCCGGATGATGGCATCGCGCGTCCATCGCGCCACGGGGTTCTGCCAATGAGATATCTGCCCGAAGGTCCACGAGGCTTTTGTGATCCATGTTGCCTTCGCCATTCGGACGCGTTCATAGGTTCCGAGCGCCGCGGCAACAGAGTCTGCTTGCCCGCACTGTTCCGCCAGGACAAAAGCATCCTCGATTGCTTGCGCACCCCCCTGACCCAGGTTAGGAGTCATCGCATGCGCCGCGTCGCCTAACAAGACCACATTGCCTTCGGACCAGCGCGGAATTGGTTTGAAATCGAACAAGTCGGTGCGGATCGTATCCTCGGCTCTGGCGGCGGCGAGAATTCGAGGAATAGGGTCTGGGAATTTTCCATAAGAGTCGAATAGCCGCTGCATCCTCAAGCCGACTGAGTCCTCCAGGCCCGGCGGGGATATCTGAGGGGCGAACCAATAGACACGCTTCGGCCCCACAGCGGCGAAGCCAAAGCGATCTCGTCCGCCCCATACCTCGCGGGAAGTACACGCGAGGGCCTTGGGAAGAGCGATCTCTGAGATGCCACGGAAGCACGTTTGGCCACTGTAGCGAAGAGTTACCTCTGGAAACAGCTGTGCGCGAACCCGAGAGTGAATGCCGTCCGCACCCACAAGCAGATCGGCGATATCTTCTGATCCGTCCTTAAAGTGTGCGCGGACATAAGTTGATTCCAGGGTGAAGTGAGTGAACTGACTTCCAAGATGCAATATCTCGGTTGGGATAGCGTTCGCCAGTATTTCGACCAGTTCCGCGCGGGTCGTAGCGATGATGCTGTGTCCTAACCGTGACCCTTGTTCACTCAGCCTCAGGGAGGAAAGAATTGTCCCGTAGGCGTTTTGCAACTCAAAAGATCGTACTTGCCAACCGACCTCAGAGACGCGCCATGCCAAGCCAAGCCTGTCCAGCACCTGCATGGCGTTGTAGGGCATCACGATGCCTTTGCCCACCGGGCGCATTTCTGACGCGGCTTCATGAATGGATACATTCCAATTCTTCCTGCGGAGAGCAATCGCTAACGTAAGACCGCCAATTCCACCGCCGATGACCACCGCTCTGGGCATGACTCTCTTGTCCTTAACTACAATCGTAGTCCTGTTAGGTGTGCCTTTGAGGCGTGGAAGGCAAACAACGCTTCCCCTATCTTCACAGCCCCGACGGCGGCTACGAGTCTAACTCGAAGCTAACTCAAACTCGGGAGCTCTCACTTACTTAGACTACGCGAGGGAGCAGCTCATCGGCGCGGGCATTGCCGTCAACCCCTTGACAGGGTTTCCGCCCCACTGCTCCTTGAACCCAAACTCATCAGGTATGGGATCTGTTTGCCTTGCTTCTCGAATACCGCATCCGCACAGGTAAGAAGTCCGGCGCGGGCCATGGCGCCCAAGACCCTTGCGACTCGTGTGATTTGGAAGCTTTGTAGAAGGCACTCGACTGGGACACTGAACCAGCTGACGCGGAGATGTTCGCACGCCTTGCGGCTTCAGGATTAGTCCTGAACGAAAACCCGAGGCGCAGTCGGACCCAACAACGTACGATCAAGAGCGCTGGTGAACGTCTGGCTCAAATTGCGCAATAAGTGGTGGCCTGGACGAATCAGTGGAAGCGCAGCAGCACAGGGGGAGTGAAGTGCTGGCCGGCGTTAAGTCTTCCGTGATCGTCCACCTTGTCCCATCCCACATTGGCGATGACGTAGAGCCATCCATCATGCGCAAGGATGTGGGTCGGTTCTCCCATGCGAAGGGTGGCTTGTTCAATGACTTCAGCCGAGAGAATGCGGCTTTGTTGCGCGTCCAAGCGGTAGCGCATCACGCGCACCGGGCTGGTCCCATTCTGAATCCCGTAGAGCGAATCGCCCAGCAGGCACAGACCATCGATACCGGTGACGGCGACGTCGGCGGGGTGAGGGAGATAGTTCAACGCGGCCGGCGAAGCGGGAGCGGTAAGATCGACGATGGCGATGCCCATAGAGTAGTCGGCGACGAAGAGTCGCTTGAGATCAGCTGCGAGGACGGGCGTTTGTGGCGAAAAGAAACCGGATGCAATCTCATCAAGACTAGCGGTTTGTAGATTACCTCGAACCCGATAAACGCCGCCGCCGAGGCTGTCAGTGACGTAGACGGAGCCGTCGAATGCGATGGACATATCACCGAGAACGCTTGGTTGTCCCACAGGCAAATCGAAGCGGCGTTGAATTGCGCCAGTGCGGCTATTGGCTGCATACAAGGATGAATTTCCAATCTCTTCTTGCGGCACGTTGGGGAATCCATCGAGGGCAGACGCTGTGAACCAGAGAAGTTTGCGCGTAGGGTCTGAAGATAGAGCCATGACCGGCCAACGCCGAGCTTCCTGGGTCAGCGGGAGGGCATTCAGCGCGCAGCTTCCATCGCTCCGCGGAACACTGAGCACATAGACGGTGTGGCGCTGGATGCTGGACACGAGGAATCTCCGGGTGACTAGATCGTAAGCAAGGTCTTCGGGCATTCCGTCCGCGAGAGACAAGGTGCAGACGAGTTCTGCTTTCTGCACAGGAACCTGGTTCTCTTTGAAACGCTTGAGCAGCAGCGGATAGCCCGCCTCTGACGAGAGGGACAGAAAAACCCGGTCGGCTTCGAGATTTCGGGAAAGCCCCATCGCAGCATACCTGTTGAGCCACGCGAGGCTTTGCTGTTTGCTGCCAAGGCGAGCTTCTACCGCAGCCATGCGCACGAGATAATCCGGCGTTGGAGCAGGCATGGTGTCGCCGATGTCAAGCAGGATTGCGCGCAGGGCATTCCAGTCGCCCTGACTATAGGCCTTCGCCGCTTGCTGACCGAGTTCGTCGTACTGCTTTCGATTGAGAGGAGCTGCGAACAGGCCGGGCAGTAAAAGAAATGAGACGACCAGCATCGAGACCAAATGGGCCAATCGCAGTTTGACGAAGCGAAGATACATGGCGCCTACCTATCGTCGAAAGACGTGAGCATGATGCTAAATAGAACAGCCAGAGCTTTAGCAATTTCCGTGGCTCTCTTAAAGACGAGAGGAAAACGCTGGTTCTCGCTACCCTTTTGGCGAAAACAACCAGCTGCCATGTGTCCGGGAAATGGAACAAAGGGCCACTGAACGCCCACAGAACAATGACGAATATCGCAACTTTGAAGGCCCACTTCGATCCGAGCTAGCCCGAGGGAAAAGCAGCAACCTGGCGGAAGTGATCACTATCGGTTTCGATCTCACTCTGAGTTGAAATCCTACTTACTTTGTCCTTCGTATCCTTACCGGCATGTCGCAGGCTCGCACACCTGTTGGACCTGTCCAAAGCTGGATCCCTCTCGAACCACTTGCAAATAATTGAGGAGTCAGAACCCCTTCTCTCGAGCATCCTGCTCAGCGATTGAGCTCGTGAATAGTATGGGCTACGGCATGAGCAGCTTGACCGGCTGTGTCTTGAACAGTTCCGACGGCTTGATCCACAAGGCCCTCGCTCTCGAGCTGATCATCACCGGTAACTCGTCCCACCCCTTCTTTCAGCTTCCCGACCAGACCCCCGCCCGCCCCTTTGACGCGCTGCTTCGATCCCCAGAACGCGGTCTCCCCTGCTGCATCTTCAATATCGTCGTTGCCAGTCGCGAACTGCGGACCCGGCTGGTTCAAAACAAAGTAGGCGGCCAGACTGACGCCAACACCCGCAACAATCCAAGGAAGTGCTCTCATTCTGAATTCTCCTTAACGGTGGGATGCATCTTCGAGTCCTCAGCAGGCCTTAGGACGCTCTTTAAGCAGTAGGGTTATGGAATTAGTCGTTCTCACCTCCACTAGCCTTCGTCTCGAGGCTGTTCTGCTCTGTAGCCCCATCGAGTTCCAACCCGCAGAGTCGGGCGCTATGGACGCGGCGTTTAGATTCTTCGCCTTAGTCCCGGTTCGGTGTAGCAATGGCTGGCGACGATATTGCTGGTTTCAGTGACCCCGAAGTTGAGTTAAGGCCAATTGATTGATGATCGAACATCACGTCCGGCCGCGTCGACATTGGAATTGAAGTCAAGAGGCTGCAACATCTGCTTTCTTCGAGCAAGCACGCCTGTGCTTCTCTAGGCTTATCTCTGCCTTGAGAGTTTGTTCTTGCGTCTGGTGCGTGCGGTTGCGTATTCCCGCTTCCTTCAGCCCGACCAAAATATGTGGCAAATCCGGTTTCTGTGCCTTCAAAACTGCCTCTTCCAGTTGGTTCGCAGACCTTACACCGCATAGGCTTGCCTCTCCTAGAAGATACGCCGCTCCTGCATCGATCTGCTTCGGTATCACTCCAAACCACTATTCGCTGAACGGAACGCCGAAATTCAACTGCGCTGTTTTCGGCGGACGATGGAGAGCGGCGACGATCCTGGGCTTGTTGCCCATGGCTTCCCAGAGACGAAGCGCGACAGAGTTCATATATAGTAGGCGCACCTGATCGCGGCTCTCACCTCGCTGAGAGTAAATGCTGATCGTGGTCAGCAACGTCTCCTGGTCAGACTGGATAAGATATGGCCCCATGCTGACCGCCGGAGCGTTCTGAATGTCCTGCACGTCTTCCGCAGTCTGCGTGATGACGCTGTAGTTCAATTCGGCCTCCGTGAGGTCAAGTGGATCGAGTCCTGGACCATTGTGCGCCAAATTCGGCAGCGTCGTTCGCCGGTCCAACCGTCACCAGCGTGGCTCGACCCATCATGGCTTGAAGAAGCTCCGCTGTGAGGAACAGAGTTTCTGTAGGTTGAGAAATTAAGTTCGGTTCTGGCCGAGAACTTCCACTGGATGAGAAAAACGACATCTGCGCAAAAGGCGCTGTTCACATCATCGAACTCGCGAGAAATAAAATCTTAAACACTCCAGATCCAATTCAAACCGACGGTCGTTCTACTGTCGACCGGGCAGTGGGATCAACCTTCTCTATCAGGATCAACCCTCTCTGGTATAGGCTCTCAGCCGTGTCCGGTTAACCCCCAGGAGGTCTATGTGTCCAATCTACGAACTTTAGTCGCCTTCGCACTGAGTTTGACACTCGTTGCCCCGCCCGGAGCATTTGCGTCAAGTCACCGCGAAGCTCCCATCACCGCCCTCGATCACTCGGCTGACATCACAGATTTCTACGCCTTTGTGAGCTACGACCACCCCGATCGCGTCACATTCGTCCTGAATGTCGACCCTTTCCTGGAACCGTCCAATGGACCTAACTACTTCCCCTTCGATCCCAATGTTCTATACGAGATCAAGATCGACAACGACTACGACGCTGCTGCAGATGTAATTTTCAAGTTTCGCTTCCAAACTGAAGTTCGAGCTCCCAAACTATTTACCGGTTTCGCTGGTGTGGGTAATGGTCTGAAGGCCCCGGCAAACTCCCCCGCGCCTGTTGCTCCCGGCACTCCAATCGTTCCGCCTGCGATCACCTCTCTGGATGGACCTGGGGCCGCTGGCTTGAGTCTGCGCCAGACCTATACAGTGCAGATGATCCATGGCAATGACAACACTTTCCTCAAGGCCGAGAACGGATCCCCTCTTTTCGCCGTTCCGAGCAATGTCGGTCCTCGCACCATGCCGGAGTACGATGCCCTGGCGGCACAAGGAATCTATTCGGTACAAGGAAATGGGGGCGCGAACGACATCCGCGTCTTCGCGGGTACTGTTGCCGATCCTTTTTTCATTGATTTAGGGGCGGCTTTTGACACCTTCAATTTCCGTAACACGGGCTCTGGAACACCGGGCGTTCTCACTGCGGCGCAGGATAAAGAAAACCATCTCAACCTTGCCCCTAATGCGGTCTCCGGTTTCAACGTAAACAGCATCGTGATTGAAGTGCCGATCCGGCTGCTAACCAGCGACGGTCGGATGCATAAAGCTACAGATATCAAGGCGACTATCGGTACCTGGGCCACGACTTCCCGCCGGCAATTCACCGTCCGCCGTTCGCCCGAGAGCCCGATGGACTCTGGAAGGCGTTACCAGGTGCAGCGTCTCGCCAATCCACTGATCAACGAACTCATCATCGGTACTGGTTATAAAGACCGTTGGAGCATGGAGGAGCCCAAGAACGATGCACAGTTTGCTAGCTTCGATCTGGACCCGACTTTGGCTCGCATTCTCAATGCTGCGTATGGCATCAACATTCCGCCACCGCCACGCGTCGACTTACTTCCACTGGTGACTTATGCGTCGCCAATCGCCGCTCCTGGTACACCCACTGGACCGATAGCCGACCTGTTGCGACTCAACACGGGCGTACCCCCAACGCCGTACGCCAAACGCAGCCGTTTAGGTTTGATTGCTGGAGATCCAGCAGGATTTCCAAATGGACGCCGCCTCACCGATGACGTAGTTGACATTGCTGCTCGCGTGGTTGGCGGTGGCATTCTCAATCCGAAGTTCAATATCTTCCCCAACAACGCCATTGGCGACGGAGTTGCCGCGACTGACGTGCCCCCGCAGGAAGTTTTTCCCTACGTGCACTTCGCCTACAGCGGACGCGACAGCCGCCACATTGATCCAAGCGAACACGGCTGTGGCGAACAACCCGGCGCGACGAGCAGTCAAAACTGGCTGCCTGCTCCGGGAAACCAAGGTGGAAACATCACTTGCCCTATTCAGTAAAAGCTTGGCCGTCCAGCTGAGAGGTATGTCCTCGGGATTAGCTTCTTCCCCGAGGGCCTGCCTTTCGGCAGCTTTCTTCAGAGGTTACTCATGAAGCACTTCAACACCGCAATTCTAAGACTGGCCTTATCCCTGACAACCTCTTTTTCTATTGTGGCCCTCGGCCAACAGGGACCAGCCCCAGCCCTAGGTGACCAGACCCATACCGCGGCACAGAAGGTTAGGCAAAGCACTACTCCAGCGCAGTTGCGCATTGACGCTGCCAAGCTCCAGATACAGGGGAATCCGAAAAAGTCTCAGGCTTACAACGAATTGGCGCTGGCTTACATTCGCCGCGCGCGGGAAACAGCCAACCCCGACACCTACTCCGAAGCCAAAGAGGCGCTGGACACCGGCATGAGCCTTGCACCCAACGATTTCCAACTCGAAAAGACGCAGGTGGCATTGCTCCTGGCAGAGCAGCACTTTGCGGAAGCCAGGAAGAAGGCCACATCGTTAAACAAGCGCCAACCGGACGACGCTACGACCTACGGCTATATCGCGGAAGCTGACCTTGCCCTGGGCGACTACCAGGAAGCGGAGTCCTCTGCCCAATGGATGCTTAATCTTTTGCCGTACAACGTTCCTGGTCTCTTGATCGCCGCCGAGTTGCGCGAGGTCTACGGGGATCCCGAGGGTGCGCTGCAGTGCCTGGAGCGGTCGTACGCTGAGACCTCGCCCGATGAGACTGAGGAGCTGGTATGGATTGCCAACAAGATTGCCTTGGTCAGGATTCACTCAGGAAATCCAGGAGCAGCTCTTCAGACGCTCGATCAGGCTGAGCAGATCTTTCCTCAGTATCCTTACACACTCGAAAATGGGGCAGAGGCGAAACTGGCGCAAGGCAAGCCGCTCGAAGCGATCTCCATTTTGCGACAGCTCCCACAAACACCTAACATCCTCTATAAGCTGGCCAAGGCTGAGGCAATCGTCGGGCAACCGAAGGAATCGGAACTCGCGTACGAACGATTTGAAAATGCTGCTCGGCCGCTGATCGGCGCACCAGCGAATGCCGATCGACAGCTGATTCTCTATTACGCGGATCGGGGCGCCACCTCACCAGAGTTTGCGCAGGCTCTAGACCTTGGGCGACGTGAAATCAGTATGCGGCAAGATGTCTGGACGCTTGACGCGTACGCCTGGGCTCTGTATGTGAACGGGAAATACAGCGAAGCCAATTTACAAATCCAGAAGGCTCTTACCGTCGGGGTCCGCAGCGATCAAATCTTCAACCATGCCGGTCACATCGCCAGCAAGCTCAACCAGCAGGCCGAGGCGGCGCGGTACTTCCAAGCCGCTCTGCAGCTCAACCCCTCCACGGAATATGCGCAAGACTCTCATAAGGAACTTGCCGGAATGCGAGTCGCCCCGGAACCAATCGCACCAGCGCTTCCGCCAGACTCTGCTCCGGCCATCTCCAGCAACTCGACGGAGACCAGCGCACCGCCGGCACTCCCTGAAAACGTAACCGCTACTACTTTTTCTGTCGTGCCCACAAACCTTTTAACCCCCCGCCCCACCGAAACGGATCGGATCATTCGAAGGATGCAAAGCCTTGTTGCGCGCAATCCAAAAGAGCCTCGGTCCTATGCCGGGCTAGGCGCAGCCTTTCTCCAACGGGCGCGAGAGACAGGGGATGTAGAGGACTTTCAGCTGGCCGAGCAAGCTTTGAATAAGTCGATGGACATGGTCTCGACCGACCTTTCTGCCAGTGCGCCTCTCGCTACAATGGCCGAGGTATGCATGGGTGAGCATCGTTTCGAAGATGCACTAAGCTACGCACAGAAGGCTCTCGCCCTGGGTTCGGGTGATCTTTCACCTTTCGCAATTGTCGGTGATGCGTATGCCGACATGGGCGAATACCAGAAGTCGGGGGTGGCGTATTCAAGACTAACCTCAGATCCCGCAGAGCAAGCGCGTACTTCGTACATTCGAGATAGCCGCTTGGCCTATCTCAAATTCATCTCCGGTGATACGGACGGTGCCATTGGATTAATGCAGAGCGCCGTTGCGGCGGGCATCCAGCTTCGGCTGCCGAGCGAAAACCAGGCATGGCTTTATTTCGAGTTAGGTGAGTTCTATCTCCAGAAGGGAAACGCATTGGCCGCCGATCACGCATACCTGGCTGCGCTGACTGCACATCCTGGCGACTACCGCGCGCTTGCCGGGCTGGGCAAAGTTCGAGCCAACCAGGGAAAAAATCAAGACGCGATCCTGCTTTATCAAAAAGCGATCGCGGTTGTTCCCATGCCGATCTATGTTGCGGAACTAGGCGATGTATACACCAAGATGGGGAACGCCGCAGAGGCCGAGAAGCAGTATCAGCTTGTCGAATATATAGGACTACTCGGACACATCAACCAGGTGCTGCACAATCGCGATCTGGCACTCTTTTATGCTGACCATGGTCGAAAACTGAGCGAGTCGCTCGCGCTTGCGCACAAGGAGTTTGAGGTTCGGCACGACGTCTATACGTGGGATGCACTCGCCTGGTCGCTCTACAAGAATGGCAAGTATCAGGAGGCCCACGATGCCATGGACAGCGCACGCCAGTTCGGCACGAAGGATTCGCTGCTGCTCTTTCATGCCGGCATGATCGAAGCGAAATTGGGTCGCGCTGCTGAAGCACGAGAGAGTCTCAACCTGGCGCTCCAAAACAATCCTCGCTTTCACGTCCTCTATGCAGATCAAGCCCGAAAAGAGTTGAATCTTTTGGAGAACCAGCCCTTACAAAGCGCAGCAGGGATGAGATAGCTATGTGGAAAGCGATGTTCAATAGCCGTTTTCTTTCGTTCGCGCTGCTCCTCGGCTGTGTGCTCGCTGCCCCGTGCGGCTATGCCCACCCGATGGGAAACTTCAGCGTGAATCATTATTCAAGGATCACGCTCACCAGCGAGGGTGTTGAGATCCGGTACATTCTGGATCTCGCTGAGATCCCCACCTATCAGGAAATGCAACAAGACAACCTAATCGCCAAGACTGACGATCCCAAAGTCTTAGCTTTCGTCGCAACTCAGGCGGAGCAGCTAGGGCGCGGGCTGAACCTTACGCTCGATGGGAAGCCGATGTCCCTGCAATTAATCTCGCAGGACGTGATCTTCCCGCCTGGTGCCGGTGGCTTGCCCACGATGAAGATGGGTTTCACCTACCGCACGGCCCATTGGACCGGCGCAAAACGAGCAGCAGCCAACCTCTACTTTGAGGACCGCAATTTCGCTGGACACGCGGGCTGGAAAGAAGTCGTTGTCGCTGCGCCTCCGGGTATGTTGACCAGCACTTCTGTACCATCTGAAGATCGCAGTGCTGAACTCACCAACTATCCGACGGATCTACTCAACAGTCCACCACAGAGCCTCAATGCGTCGATTCAGTTTATCTTGCCCGCGCCAGTTGCCACGTGGGCTGAAGTTGCTGCTGCCGCGCCGCAAGCCCGTGCTGTGGCTCGCTCAGCCCATGCTGCCAAAAGTACGAGCAACGGTTCCTCCGCCGATCAACAGCAGTCGGTTGTGGCAGCGCATGCATCCAGGCCTGCACTCGCGAGCCTGCGTTCCATCGGAGCCGCTGGGGCAATAAGTGATCAAGAGGTTGCGGCGCACCGTGCCGCAACCGCGTCGAAACCTGCCCCAGCCGCACCGACTTTGCATCTCACTGCGAATAAGCAGGGAACGTCCCGCAGTGCCTTCACCGAGCTGATCACGAGCGGGCGGCTTGATTTATGGTTTCTCCTTACGGCTGCGATGATCGCATTTGGTTTGGGTGCCCTGCACGCTCTCGAGCCAGGGCACGGCAAGACAATCGTGGCTGCATACCTGGTGGGATCACGGGGCACGATTCGCCATGCAGCCTTGCTCGGCATCATCGTGACGGCATCGCACACCGCCGGCGTCTTTGCGCTAGGAGCGATCACGCTCTATGCCTCACGTTATATCGTGCCCGAGCGACTCTATCCGTGGTTGGGTGTTTTTTCCGGTTTGACGATTGCCGGTCTCGGTGGCTACATCTTCCTACGGCGCTGGACCGGGCAGGACGGTGATCACACGCACGCCGGTGAGAAGTCGCACGGCCACTGGTTCTCAGCGAAGACAGAACTCAGTTCTCTGCCTGATGGCTCTGCTCCTCCGCGAGCTATTCAGGATCGCGGCCCGGCGAAGCCGGTCCCTCTCTCTCAGCTATTTATCCTCGGGATAACGGGTGGCATCATCCCTTGTCCAGCTGCTCTTGTCGTCCTGTTGAGCGCCCTTGCCCTTCACCGGGTCGGGTTGGGCCTGTTTCTCATCATCGCTTTCAGTCTGGGGCTCGCGGCAGTATTGATAGGGTTCGGCATGCTCATGGTTTACGCCGGACAATTCATGACCCGCTTCAAGTTCGACGGTCAGTTCACGACATGCTGGATGCCGATTGCATCCGCGGCTTTTATGGCCATCCTTGGTTTCGGAATCACAGTTCAGGCCTTGGCGGCGACTGACCTCCACATACACCTGGTCGCGAAGGCACAGCTTGGTCCGCTTTTGTTTGTCAGCGGCTTGGGGTTAATTCTCGGTATTCGCCATTCAACAGATCCAGACCATGTCGTTGCGGTCTCGACCATTGTGAGCAAGCAGCGCAGTATCCGGAGTGCCGCCCTGATCGGCACGTTCTGGGGAGTGGGCCATACACTGACAATATTCGTTGTCGGGTGCCTGATCATTCTGTTTGGGGTCGTTATTCCACCGCGCATCGGCCTGGCAATGGAGTTCGCCGTCGCCCTCATGCTGATCGTTCTCGGTCTGTTTAATCTGACCGGGCTCATGCAAAAAATGACCGAGCACCTGTCTAACGCACGACACCGGAAAAGCGGAAAACGGATTGGCACTCCGGCCAGCAGTATGGGTAGACGGATCGAAGCACCGATGGAGCGCACCATCAGGCGCCTGGGTCTCTATCAGTGCTTGCGACCTCTGGTGATTGGAATCGTGCACGGCCTGGCCGGTTCCGCCGCCGTCGCGCTGTTAGTGCTGTCGACGATTCACAGCCCCCAGTGGGCCACAGCCTATCTGCTCATCTTTGGCGCTGGAACTATGCTTGGAATGATGTGCATGACCACAGCCATGGCCGTTCCTCTTGCCTACGCTGGCAACCGTTTCACACAGATTAGCCGTTATCTCGGCATTGCTTCCGGGCTGGTCAGTTTGTGTTTTGGAGCATTTCTGGTCTATCAGCTTGGGTTCCTCGGCGGTCTCTTCACCAGTCATCCCCAATGGACGCCGCGCTAGACGTGAAGGCTCAACGGCTCGTTTATCCTGGACTTGTTCTGTTGTCCAGCGAGTGGGTCCGGTGTAGGGGTGTAGGAGTCACTGTAGTGCGTTTCTGGTAGCAAGCCCACAAAATATTGGGTCGATCTGAGTGATCTCTGTCATAGCCGACGGCTGGCGCCTGTCGCGCCACTGCGCTTGCCTTCGGTCGCCGCCTTCTGCTCCGCCGAGAAGGATGGTGATTGCCTCCCCCTTAGCGCTTGCTACCCAACCCGGCCTCGGAAGTGAGGAGGGAGGCTTCGTCTGCTCCAAACGAGATGCTCATGAAATCGTTCTCCGGAAACGTCCCATAGTGACTTCTGAAGCAAGGCTTCTTTAGGGGGCTATCATTCCCTTTAGATAGTAAAGACGACGCCAGACTCATCGATTCGAATTGAACCGAATAACTCCACCCGCTTTCATCGATGAATTACATTGCGAGCATGATTCCTGGATCGCGCCTTGTGCGGACTATCGTGCGTCACCAGGAGGCTTGCGGTCTACAACCCATCCGAATGGACTTACTGCCTCAGATCACGACCGCATGCCCGTGTTTTGCGCTCAAAGACTATCCACGCTGGCTTGCTCCCGCCGATCCCAGTCGACTGTCCGTGGACTTGCTGCGACCTTACTCTGAAGATGAAATGGAGATGTGGAAGGTTCGATCTGAGGTGGGGAAATGTGCGATACGAACCACCGGAGTTGGCTGATCCCTTGACACAGGAGCAATTGGGTTTCCGCTCACACCACGACCTAAAGTTAAATCTTGCGGAACTGGATCATGCCGCGCTTGTGACCCCACCGCCCACACCCCTGACAGTTGCAGAGGTGCTCAGGCACAGCTTCGAGTCTCCACCGACCCGCTTACTGATGACGGTTCCCGGTTGATAATTTTGAGTCCGTACCGCTGCGGTTCACCCAATGTTTGCCGCGCCATTTGAGGCTTCGCGGTTGTCCTTTTTGTATTCAATATCAGCAGAATGGAAGTGATAAATCTTGTCCAGCCGGTCTACGGCTATGTCCACAGCAGCCAGTGCAGAGGCTGCGTTGGCTTCATCGACGACTAGCGTGATCACCAGCGTGCGTCGCTTCAAGGGAGTTCCGTAGTTATTTCGTTGGCTACAAGAGAAGGAGTGCTAGCCGATAAAGGCGGGCGACAACTGCGTACATCTTCGCAAAGTTGCTGTAGTTAGTCAAACATATGGAAGCAAAGGAGTTATATCTAACGTGTTAGAACGGAAAGAGCCGGTGAATAAGTCTGGTGTGTGAGCGCCCAAAATGAAAGGCTATAGCTGCATCGTCACTACGGACGAACTGCAGCCTCTGCTGGAAACGCAGACAGAATTCCCGGCCGGGTCTTTGGTGTTTGAGAATGCAAAACCAATCGGGGCGGTGAATAAACGCCAAACTTCACCCCTTCAAGCTCCCTGGTTCGCACAAACTCCTCCACATCATTGGCCGCCGTTGTTGAGGATCGCGCAAGATGAACTCCGTTAGTTTGCCGAATGTACCTGAGCTGACCACTGTAGAAGCCTCGAGCATCTGGTCCGCTTCAAGTAGAAGAAGATAGCGGATTGGGTCATCAGGAGTGGCTGTGTCACCTATGGTCTCCGAACGTGATGTTCCCCGCCGGAAATACTAGTGTCTTTCTCCCAACCGACGGTAGCTCCACTCTTCAGCGTGAGAGGCCAACTGCATAAAAATGCGTCATTTGGCACGTTTAGATCCGTACTCTCACGAACCAGCGGCGGACCATACATTTCTAGTCAACATTTCGAACGAAACGCCCTTTTGGTTGTCGACGATTGCGAACTCGCCAAATCACGCATCGAAAATCGAAACAAGTGTCGAAGATGCCAGCTTATCGGCTACCCGACCGGGTCATCAGCGCCATTACTACGATGTAGATGTTAAGCAACGCAAGGGAGAACGCCGGCAGCGCCGCATAAAGGGGGTCGCGTATTCTGACACGTGTGAACACGGCGAACAGCATCATGGCCGCGAGAGCAGCTGCGGACAACATAAGAAGAGGCCGAGACCAGTGCCCAGCGATGATCCCGAGCGCACCAGCGATTTGTAACGAGCCTGTGAGGCGACGCAGCTTTGGAACCCGGTAGCGCTCAAACTCCACGTTCATCCGTCTGGATGAGAAGCAACTTACCCCGTACCACGCGAAGGATCCGATGGAGACTATTTTCGCGATCTGCGGGATCAAGTTCACGAACACTCTGTCTGTTATACACTCGGGACACCCAGAGAAACGGGAGTCTGTGCGGTGAAGACAGAAGATGATGCATGCCATAGAAGTAATTCTGCAGCTTGTTGTTGCGCTAGGACTATTGAACGTTTGGCTATTGCGATTCACCCAGAGAACGCCCTACCGCGGTGGTAATGCACAGACAATGCCAGAAGAGTTCGCGGCCTATGGACTGCCATCATTGGTGATGTATGTAGTTGGCGCGCTGAAGGTCGGAGCTGCTCTTTGTCTCATCGCCGGCATTTGGTTCCCAGCCTTGGTGTTTCCTGCATCCCTTTCTATCGCCGTACTCATGGTGGGTGCGATTGGGATGCACGTGAAGGTTAAGGACCCCGCAAAAAAGTTCCTCCCTGCCGTAATCCTGCTGCTGATCTGCGCAGTGATATGCCTCCTCACTCGTCACCAGGCCGTGGTAACTTGAGCAGTTTGGCATCTGCTTTTGCGGCTGTGGAAGGCGGGAGTCGAGGGCATCGTTGGTCTCTCCCGCCGCGCCAAATAGCGCGCAAAATATTTGCGCCAGTAATTTGTCAACCTAAGTGCCCTGGTTAATTCGTCGATAGGCGAGCCAGAGTACCTGGCCGGACTTCTGCGGCTTCAACATCAGGCCGCCCTGTGCCAGCGATCTTCCATCAGTCTGCCCATTGGCGATTTCCAGCCCGACACCAGACAGAGGGATATCAGCGACATTCGATAGAATGGGCATCGTTCCTGGTCCCCAGATTGCGTCTGGTTTTATCGTGCCCGCGTACGCCTTTACTTCGTACAGCGACTTCGGGTCCAGCCCACGCATTGCGAGGGGCACGGTGACGTTTTCTGCCCCATTGCCTGGGAGAATCTCGATCGCTCCCTTGCCTACGGAGGGCATATCGAACTGGTATACCGAGAAATCCCTCTCACGGGTCGTATCGCTGATTGCCGAGTAGCGGAAACAGGGCACCGGCTCTACACCAAGAATGGACTTGCGATAGGCGGGCTGTAAACCGACGAACCCCTGCATGGCTTCGAGAAACTCCTGCGGTGGCGCTCCCTCTTTTTGAAAGTTGTTGTCGATCCAGGTATTGGTTGTTTGCGCGGCGGGGAAGTTGAGAATCAGTGGGCCTGCCGCCAAGTTCCGGTAAAGCACATTCTGCTCGAAGCGCCCACCTGAGCAGGATCCGTCCAAATAAATCCCCGCGCTCGGTGGATGATCGCCCCACTTTCGATCGGCCGTGCCATGAGCGGTATCGTGAATCAGATTGCCGCGAACCAGAGTGCCGCGTCCGCATTGAGCAAAAGTAATATAGAGACTCGCGCCATCGACGGTGACCTTCATCGCGTCGTGAATATGATTGAACTCGATTGTGTGGTTACCCGCAAAGGGCGCCTTGGGGTCTTGGCTGCCGGCAATGGCGATGCCGAAATACGCGGTGTCGTGGACCAGGTTATGAGCGATCAACGCTTCTTGCGCCAGCGCAATCACAATACCCGCCGCTCCGTAGTAATCAGTGCCGCAATGGTGAACGTAATTACTCACAAAACGGTAGCGGGAGAACTCGCCGGCTTGCGGCGGTGGTGCGGCATCCAGATACCCTGCGGCTACATTGCAACCACCTGCGCCGATTCCGCCACCGCCCAGGTCATAAATCTCATTACCTTCGATCGAGATATCTGAGGTCCCCTCGCGGAGGCACAGACCCATGGCGCCAACGTGAGCGATGGCGCCGTCCCGGTAGCTGCAGGCCTTCGCATGACTGAACTCGACCGCTGCGTCGATGAACCGGTGCCCCGGATTCGGCTCCCGAAACACTGCGACGTTGCAACAAAACAGGCCCATGTATCCTTCCGGAGGCAATGGCCATTCAACATACTCGACGCGTAGTCCTTGAAAATGCAGATTGGTAACTGGTTTGCCGGCTGAGCCCCTGACCACGACCAGAGAGTTCTGCACCGCCGGGGCGACAACATCAGAACGGCTCATGTCCTCGCCGGCTCGCGGCCAATAGGTGAGAACGCCCGTCTTGCGATTCAGGTACCACTCTCCGGGAGAGCTGAGCAGTTCTATCGCATTCTCCACGTAGCAGGCCTTGCCACCCGTAGGCACGCTGAGCATGCAATCGTTCTTAAATTGCAACGGATTCCAACGGTTTGGCAGAGCCAGAGTCGCAGTATTGGTCGCAAGGTCGATGGATTTCAGTTTTTTGCGGCCGCCGTCGTTGTTGTAGACGTAGACCAGTTCCACGTCTTCGGGATTCTGATACGACGCGAGGTGCCCGTTAACGCTGATAACCACAGGCTCAGTTTCCGCGACACGGTTTTTGCGATCTTCATACGTACCACCGCCAGCCGTGGAGGTTTCAATCTTCCACCACGGGTTTTTCTCAACCGCTTTCGGCGTGCGCGTCCGATACGCTCGTCGGCCTTCCACGAATAGCTGGCGGAAGTACCACCTGCCCTCTTTGACTTCCGGGATCTCAGTGGTCCAAAGTTCACCCGTTCCCTTTTTCCAATTGGTGAGCCTCTTCCCGCCGCTCAGCACGACCTTCTCACCTTGGGCGGCAGCATAAGTTATGGTGAATTTCTCGGTTCCAGAGTCTTCGGGACCAAAGACCAGCGGCTCCCCGTTGAAGTATTCGCCACCTCTAATGAGAACGACAACATCTTTGGTCAGGCCGGCCTGGATCTTTTCGCGTACCCCGTCTCGTGCCCGGGCGATCGTGGCGAAAGGTGCGTCGCTAGTACCGGAATTGTTGTCGTTTCCGTTCGGCGCGACGTGAAAGTCGCCCGACGAGATCGAAGATGGAACCCTGGCGTGACCTAAGGCCGGCAGTCGCAACCTGCTCGCGGCCAGCGATAAAAAGCCGGACTTGATGAACTCGCGCCTCTTCATAGCGTACGGTGAGGTCCTTCCCTTCCATTTTGATCCGGTATGACCATGCCCTCTCTCAGCACATGGACATGAAGAGCTCCGAACACAGCCGTGCGGCTGAGCAGCTGTCTAGACAATGCAATCCGCAAGCGATGAGTCGTACTGCCGCTCGACCTCACGCTGTGATCTATATGACGTCTTACCCGGAGGGCTGGACAAAGTTCAGTCGGCTGAACAGAAACTCGTTTGCTGAGCCGCTCGCCTGAAGTCGCCCCGGCCAGTGAACCTTTGGATTATCGCTTTCGGCGGGCTGAACCCGTTCTCTCCCTTCGCCCCCGTGCTACGGCTGCAGTTCGGGGTGTTGAACGTTACCTGCCGCTGGGCATTGCCACTCTTAGAACGCGGCTGATAGCTTGTCCATGACATCGGGCGTTCCATGCAAAGCTCCCGGTTTCACGATCTTTAGCGATGCGGATAGGACACGTTTGTTGATACCTTATTGCGACATGCCCTGGCGTAAGTCACTGGAGCTGATCAGCTAGGCCCCGGAGCGCTACCTCGATCCCGTTCTTTGCACCGCAGATGGCTCTACGGACACCGCCATTCCCGCAAAGCGAGAGCAAGCGGCGACAGGTCGTTACCTCGGCTAAGCAGATGCGCCGGTATCTTGACGAGCTGCGCGTCGACATCGGCGTGATCTTCCCGGATACCATCTTCTGTTGGCGCTCTGCGCAGCGAGAACTATGCGGTCGCTCTGCGCGCGCCTACAATCGCTGACTGATCGACGAATGGCTTCCCGAAGACAACGGGATGAAAGGAGTCATTGTGGCTCCCTCCTTGTTTTCAGAATTATCTGGCGTCGTTGTTCTGAGCTATTTGGCGCAATTTGGCGCCGGTCGGTTGCAAACCTGAAAGCGGGTGTAGCGTCTCCCGGCGGAGATCTTCAAGGCGCTTCAGCATTTGCGTCATCTCTGACTGGCAGCCCGGCTTCGTCGATCAGCTTCGGTCCCATATTCCGCCAAATCGCGCCAAAATTACCCAAGATACATCAAGGCATGCACGCTGCGGAGGCGCAGCTTAACACCACATACGCCAAATAATCCTGAGACTTTGCGCCAAATAACTCTGAAGCTACGCGCCACCCAAAATTGAAGGATACAACTGAGGCAGAAAAGAAATTGGTGCCCCGGGTTCCGTTGTGGGATTCCGGAACTTACCTCTACTCGCTTCGTATTTCTGTGGATGCAGCAGGTAGCCCAACCCTGTTGGATGGCCGTCCTGACAAATTAAGAACGGTAGCACTACTCAGGGGTTTTGAATCAACGCCCGAACGCCCGCACAGGGTATCAAGAGCGTGCTTCGAACCACACTGTAGGTCCCGAACGTCATCTTTTGCCCGGACGGCTCATTTCCTACCTGAATGAGCCAAGGCCGCGAGTATGGTAGCTACGTTCCGATAATCTCAATTCGGATAACGCAGGAGCAGAACTCACATTCAACCGTGTTGATTCCGCTTGTAACATCGGGCACGGGAAACGTTCGCAAACAAGCCGTACAAGTCACTGCGACGAATCCTTTATCGTTCTTCACCCATACAGCTGCTTTGTCAGGCTTGCTGTGCGCGGGCGCGTCGGAATCTCTCGGAGTAGTTCGACTATTCTGTCAAATAGCATTTCCGGTGCGTACTGAGCCTTGGCAAAAAAAGCATCAGCGAGCACGTTCTCGGGACCGTTGTGCCAGAGAATTCTCCTGAGATCACAAAACAGGGATGATTGGGAAGCGACGCCGGACAACGGACAGGAATTCAAATCCGTTCATGTTGGGCATACTCAGATCGGAAATGGTGATGTCAGGCAATGACTGTTTGAGGGCGAGTAAACCCTGAAATTCATCTCCTGCCAGAAGAACCTCGTAACCCTGAGATTCTCGCTCGCACGCCGGTGACATCCTGTCGCTGAGTGCCACCCGTCTGCAGCTTAGTGAGGAATACCAGGTTTGTGATGGCAGCGCATGTGCCAAGCAAGTGAAACTCTCGCGGCCCACCGGTCTACAAACTCACGAAGCCTGAGATCGTAAGAAGAAGTAGCGCACTCTGGTATGACCACATGCGACCCTAGTCAAGTGACTGCGACTGTAAAACGCTCAATCGGTGCACCGACGCCGACAATACTCTGTTGACTGTGCTAGCTCTCAAGAAACTCCGCCCGAGATAGTGGCCTTTTTCGTCTGGAAGGGACTATTCGCGCGAGGCACACGCTTCAAAGCTTAATGTGAGCATAGAAGAGCATCCCTCACCCGAAAACTGTTAGTCCTCGGCTAAGCAGATGCGCCAGGATCTTTACGAGCTGCGCGCCGAAATCGGCGTGTCTTCCCGGATACCTTCTTCTGCTGAGCGCTCTGCGCAGCGAGGACTATTTCAATTCTGGAGTTTGGTTTCGATTATCGAAACCAGCCTGTAGGGTGGAGCTTTTCCCAATCCTCCCGATCACATACTTCCTCAGATGGGGGTGGAGAACGGAGAGCAGCAGCTTACCTCCGAGCCTCTTCTGAGAAAATCCCACCATCTTGCCAGTATCCTGATGGCCTCCGCACGCCGTACAAGCTCAGCTCTGAGCAGCAACTCCGTATCGCACTCGGCTGCTAACCTTCTGGCTTGCGCTTCCATCCTGGCGTACTCGGGGTTGGTCCGGCTTACATCAGATCGTTTTTCACTGATCGTGCCGATGCGCTCGGTGTAGAGATAACCGGCTTCTGGCAAAAGAGCGAGAGTGGCGCCAGCCCGCAACGCCGTGAAGTAAAGCAAGAAGTCCTCACCGTGGCGGATTGTCTCGTCATAACGAATTCCGGACTCAAGGAGGAAGCGTCGACGAATAATTGGCTCAGCAAGCCAAAGTCCGCGACGTTCGGATTGTTTCCGCAGCAATGAGACACAAACGTAACTGCATCCAGATCGAGTCGCTCTCCGATGAGGCTCGGATTAACTGCTATCCTCACGACCCGCTCCGCGTCGCCATCGTAGAAGTAGAAGTTGTCGGCGAGCATCGTAAGTTCATGTTGCTCTGCAAAGCCAACCATGTTAGCCAGCCGATCCGGAAGGTAGCAATCGTCCGAGCAGCGCAATCCAGTCGCCGACAGCAGAGTCGATCCCCGCGTTCCGGGCCGCACCCGGGCCCATATTCCTCGGTTGTCGCTTAAGGTGGATTCTAGAATCTGCCTTTGCCAGCTGAGCTACTAACTCGGCGGTAGAATCCTGAGATTGATCATCAAGAACAATGATCTCCTCGGGAGGTCGGGTTTGATTGAGAGCCGACCTGACAGCTCTTTCCAAACAAGTGACTACGTTGAATGCCGGAATGATCACCGAAACCGTCGTTCTCATGGTCGCTCCGCAACGCGCCGGGCCAGTTCCGCAACGTCTCAGGGAGCACGCCGTGGTCTCTGGCCGCGTGTGCGATGCGCTTGTCGAAGACCGGAATGTCGGCTCCATCGTCCTCTTCATAGAACGGCTCAAAATCGACATATGCGGTCAGCGTTCCCTCTGGTCCGATCGCATCGAACAAGGCTTGCACGATCACGTTGGCACCACCGGTTACATCACCGACTGATCGGACGCTGGCATGGACCATCAGAATGTCTTTCGGCTTGATGCCGAGACGCATAAGATCCGCGTGCAACGACGCACGAGTGGCGGGCATGCTTTATACTAGCCCCCGGGCCTGAACCTTTTTCCACGCCGCTGATAGAACCGCACGTGAACGCCGCGATCGTGCACCAAGGATCACCTTGCGCAGATCGTCCAGGTTGCGGGCCAACCCATTACTGAGCTGTTGTTGTCGTGAGCGAACTGACCTGCCCCTGATCCCCTGATTCTCCACAACCGCTGAGAACTGGAGTTTCTCCGTTATGGTTTAGCTGCGAGATTATCTCGTAGCTGCCGTTGAAGCGGTGCGGATTGTGGTGGTTCGCCGCCTGCCTGCTTGCCTCGCACTTTCCTGTAAGTGATCAGCAAGCTTCCAGGGTGAGAGCTTATCTCTAGCCCGAAGATGCGCCAATTGCGCGCCGGATAGAGTGCGGGTACCTTCAGGATCGTAGCTTTCGGCCAGCGTCACCTCGTAGTTCGACTGTGAATCGAGATCACGCAGGCTCGCGTCGAGTCTTGATTGTTCGCTCCCGGGGCGTCGGAAAAAGACAGCGAAGCCCGCGTCCATATCCTCTCTGTGGAACTGCCACCCACTCCACGTAGCCTCATCGAGGTTAATCCCTGTCAATGGATAAAAGTTTCCCAGCCAATAAGCACGCAGAGACTTCACCTCTGCTATACCTTTTTTTACTTCATCCAGGGGAACATATTTGGATCGCAGATCCAGACCTGTTCCGACTCCATTCGTCGCAGCACCGCGAAATGTGTAAGGGTCGAACCCATTCACCGCCCATCTGTTCCGGAACCCAGAGACTTAATGCCGCGGTCTGCACCTGAGTGGCGACCGGATGCGGAATACCGCCGCACTCCGTCTCGCTGCGCGTGAGCGAACCCACGCTGCGGCTCATGACCTCAATGTCCGGGCCGGGGATGCGCCAGTTGGCGTTATCGATCATCAGCCCGGCATGTCTCTCCAGCAGTTTGTCCCATAACGAGTACAGGCCTTCCACCCAGTGCGCCTCGGTAATCCCCTGCCGGTCGGGAGTGTCGACTGCTTGCCAAAAAGGCAGCGGGCAGATATTGCTATCCTGGCGATAGATATCGACGCCCCAATCCTCGATATCTTTCGAGAGCAGGTCCTTCATCCATTGAAGCGCATGTGGGTTGCCGTAGTCGAAGAGGCCGCCCAGCCTGCCCTCGTTTGGCCGGTGCAGCACCCACTCTGGACGATCCTTATGAATGAGGCTTGAGGAACCCACCCGCCCGGGCTCAAACCACAGCAGGAATTTCAGCCCCTTCGCATGCGCCGCATCGCCCAGCGACCTCATTCCATGCGGGAACTTGTGTGAGTCGGGTACCCAGCTTCCAACTCCAAAAGGCCACTCGCCTTCGAACCACCCCGCATCGAGCCTCTGCTGGCCAGACACCAGGCCCAAGCCGCGGCCGGTGTCACGGTTTAGCTGAAGGACCCACTGACCAGTCCAGCCTATCGCCCCGATCAGCCCCCCCGCCAAGCCACTCCAGGTTGAAGAAAGGAAGCTGCCCGTCCACATGATCTGTGCCCTTGAGCACGTAATGCGTTAGCGTGATGGGCACATTGGTTGTAAGCTCCTGACCGCTTGGCTTGAAAATCTTCACCGGTGCCTAAACTACCCCGGGCATAGTGCAGCGTGATCCTTGCCGTTCGCGGTTGAGCCAAGTGCAGGTCGAGCGGCATGATTTTTTCGATGATCGGAGTGTCTGCCAGTCCGGTATTACGCAGCCTCAGAATGCACTCAACGGCATCAGTCCCAGGAAACAGCGTGACCTCTCTCGACACTTCCAGGCCGGTAGCGGGATCGGTGTAGGTCGTGGTGCTCGTCTCTTTACCGCCATCAGCTCGCGACTGGAGATGAGCCTGCTTCCATCGGGGCAGGAGATCATGCGAAGGCTTTCCGTCATAGACAAACGAGAAGGGAGCTCCCTTAACTACCTGGTCGATGGCCGGAGGCCGCGTTACGGCAGTGCTCTGGCCAACGTTTAGTGCCGCTGCATAGCCACAGAGGGTTATGCAGCCCGATAGATAAACTATCTTGACTAGTGTGATTGGAGATATGAGCACGGAATTCCTACCCTCGGCGCGTCGCTTGCTATTCGCGCGAATGTGATGCAATTTGAGCTCACAATCAACTACGGTTGATCATTCAAAGACTCGGTCTTCCTGCTAGCGGCCGATCTCAGGCTTGCTTCAGCAGTATCATCCGACCACTTCTGCTTTTCTAGTTTTTACGGATCGCAGCGCTGCGTCCAGCACGTCGACGACTCTCTTGCCTAACCACACAGGAGATCGGTTCTCCACCGGTTCTTCTCTCAGCAATCCGATGAAGGTCTTGAGCGGTTCAACACAGACATAGGAGCCGGGCTGTTGGGCGGTCGTGAGCGAGCGGGTGTGTCCATCATTGGTATGAATTTCGATTCTGGGACGTTCGACGTCGAGCATTACCATGCCTTTGCTTCCGTAGATTCGGACATCGACTTGGAAGGGAGACTGCGGTGGAATCGTACCCGTGCCTCCGATGCTCCCGGTCGCGCCATTGGTAAATCGGCAACTGAGAGACATAGATAGCTCTGATCTTGAATCTGAGTTATTCGCAAACGCAAACACCTCCGACGGTTGCAGTTGCGTGATCCAAAGCATAAGTGCGAGGGCATGGGTTAACTGGCCATGCGCAAAGCCGCCGCCTCCTTCTGGATGGCTCCAGGTGTCAGGTTGGGGTTTGAACAGCGAGCCCTCTGCGACCCAGGCGCCAGAGCCGCTCAATAGATCTCGAAGCGGGCTGCCCATATGGCATAGAACGTGCTCGACCTCGCCGATCAGTCCACTCTCGATGGCCTCCCGGGCAGATTTCGCCATGTCGGTGTAATTCCACCCATAGGGCACCATGAAGGGCAAACCGGTCGCGTTGACCAGGTCGACCAGGCCTGCGGCCTCGCCACTATTGAGCGCCATCGGCTTCTCGCATAACACTGGCATGCCCGCGCGAAGGCTGGACATTGCATGGCAGTGGTGGAGATTATGAGGCGAGCTGACAACGACTCCATCCAGATCCTGCATGGCGAGCAGCTCTTCATAATCTTCGGTGGCGAAACTGATTCCGTACCGATCCTGAATAGCCGTGAGGTGGTCACGGTTGACACCGCAGATGGCGCGCACTTCCACGTTTGGCATCGATTGGAATACAGGGATGTGGTTTTGAACTGCCCACCATCCAGCGCCGATAATTCCAATCTGGGTGCGCGACATATTCGACCTCTGACTTTCAGAGCTTATGGCCAACTATCGGGTCAGGGGATCGTGACCTTGATCTCAGAATTCACTATCTCCACTTTGTAAGTCGGCAGCCGATGTCGAGGATCTGCCAGGCATTGCCCTGTCTTGATGTCGAACTCCAGTGTGTGCCAGGGGCAGATCACGACCTCTCCTTCGCGCACCCACGTTGGCTTCCATCCGGTTGCCTCGCTGGCTTCGACGGTGCCGCTCACCGATCCTCGACACAGCGGCCCATTCTGATGAAAGCAGTTATTCGGCAGCGCATAAAGGCTTCCCAGCACGTTGAACAGGCCAATCTCCCGCCCGCCCGCGTTCACTATCTTGTGCTCGCCCACCGGCACTTCCTCCAGCGTCGCGACCAGGTACTCTGCACTCACTGCGCAGCCTCCATCCTCAGAAAGCGCATGGCATTCTGGCCCAGAATTTTACTTTGGGTCTCTGGAGATACTGGTATCTGCAAAACCTTATTCGGATGGTCGAAGTCGTGATGCGGCCAGTCGGATGCGAACATCACCGAATCTTCCCCGCCAAACATGGAGAGAAGCGTCGCCATCTGCTTCATGTTTTCCGGCTCTTCGATCGGCTGCGTCGCGAAGAACATCTTCCGGACATACGTGCTCGGCAGGTCCGTAAGAAAGGGAAGTTCGCGGCGGCGTTCCATGTATTCCTTGTCCATACGCATCATGATCCAGGGGACCCATGCCAGGCCTGCCTCGGAGAAGCCTATCTTCAATTTTGGAAAACGCGCGGGAACCCCGGTCTCCATCATGCTCAGCAGGTTGGCAATCATCGACACGCCATGCGACACAATATGCGCCGAAAACATTGTCTTAAAGCAATTGAGATTGAACGGAAAGGTTGGGAAGATAGCAGTAACACTGTGTAGCATGACCGGCAAGCCCGTTTCCTGTGCCGCCTCGAACACCGGGTCGTAGGACCTGTCCCCATACAGCAGATCGATACAGCAGGAAGGCAGGTAGATCGCTGCGACATGTTTATGGGAAGAGTAGCGTCGTATCTCCTCCGCGGCGATCTTGGGATTCTGCGAGGGTGCGACGATCGCGCCTTTCATTCCATTGTTTTCAGAGAGCCACTCGTCGATCAGCCAGCGATTGTAGGCGCGTGCCAGAGCCACAGCATAGTCCTCGTTCCTCAACGCGCCGAGCAGAAGCAGGTTGTCCGGGAAGACGACGCCAATATCAATGCGCAGTTCGTCCAGATCTTCGCGCATCTGTTTTGCGGAGGTGACGACCTGTCGTCGTGCGCTGCCGCTTTGTGGAAACGGAGGCGTCCACACAGCCATCTGAGGAGCAAAGAAGGGTATGTCGAGATATCGCTCGGGGACCGTGCTGATCAACTCTAACGACTTACGCCAGGGCATGTCACAGTAGGGCGCCAAGGCCGCTGGGCTCTCATGTGCGTGGACATCGACATCGATGACCTTTACGCCCTCACGCAATTTTTTCGGGGCTCGATTTTCAAGGGTGCTGCTGATTGAGTTAGACAATCGTCTCCCGTCCGCCTCGCATGCTGTGCATACCTGATCCCAATTGCATTGACAAGCTATCAGTCACCCATGCGAGCAGCAATCCCTTGGCAACAGATAGCGTTCAATACTTAGAACTCCACATCGGAAGCCGCGCTTTGAAGCACTGTAAAGAACTTTCCAGATGCTGAATACTTACACACTCAGCCACCGTCCGATGTCAACGATAGTTCCGTGTATTGAGCACGTCTCTCAGTCTTGTGCTTTGCAGAGTCACGTCATTCGCACCGAGGCTGGCGCAGTCACAAGTTGATGTGAACTTCAATGTTTACATCCCTGTTAACAAATTTGTGTTGACACTGGTCTTACTGCTGGTTTAAGTTCCGCGTCGCCACGGAGTGCGCCACATTGTGGCCAACGAACTCACCCTTGAAGGCGCATGGGCCGGACAGAATACATATGCAGAAGGAGACCCCTAATGAATGCGACTCTCTATCGCCTCGCACTTCTGGCGGCAATCCTGCCGTTCGCGTGCGCTAACGCTCTTTACGCGCAAACAGAGGTTACGGGAGCCATCTCGGGGTTGGTCAAAGACTCCTCGGGCGCTGTGGTTGCTCAAGCGGGAGTCACAGCTACCAACACTGCTACAGGAGTCAGCGACCAGACTGTCACTAATGCTGCAGGGCTCTATCGATTCGCCAGTGTCGTGCCGGGTCTCTACTCTATTAATGTTAGCAAGTCCGGCTTCGAGCAGTTTAAACGAACTGAGATTACGGTGGATGCAGGGACAGCCGTTGGGATTGATGTCAATCTTTCAGTCGGTTCGATATCGGACAGTGTAACTGTGTCCGGACAGGCGCCCATTCTGCAGACGGACTCAGTAGAAGTCAGCCAAACAATTTCGGCAAAGCTGATAGACAAGATCCCTACGTTCGGCAACAACGTCACACGCTTGTCGCTCTTAGCACCAGGCGTGTCCATGGCTGGTGGTCAACTCGACTTACATCCCGAGAATGCTGGGGAAGATTTCAACGTCAACATTAACGGTGGCCAGACAAATAACAATTCACACATATTGGACGGTGTTGACAATACGGAGGTGATTCAGGGTTATTCCCTCCTTGTCCCCACGCAGGCCTCGGTACAGGAGGTGAAACTTACCACCAGCAATTACGACGCGGAATACGGCAGCGTCAGCGGTGGCGTTTTTCAAATCACGACGAAGTCGGGCACAAATCAGTTTCACGGATCGGCCTTCGAGTACTATCGCACGGCGGGTTTCTTTGCTGCCGATTCGTTCAGCCAACCTAACGGTGTGCCGGGCAACGTGTGGAATCAATTTGGCGGCAGCGTTGGTGGCCCGATCAAGAGAGATAAGGTATTCTTCTTTGCCGATTACCAGGGAATGCGCAACAACCTGTTCACCTCTAGTCTTTACACCTCACCCATTGCATCCTTCCGCATGGGCGACTTCAGTTCAGTCGTACTCACCAATCCCATTTACGATCCGGCTACGGGCAACGCCGATGGCACCGGTAGAACTCAGTTCCCAGGCAACGTGATTCCGGCAAACCGTATCAGTGCTGCCGCAACAAAGCTTCTTGCGTTCCTGCCTTCACCCACGAATCCGAACGCAACCGACAATAACTATACGATTTCGCGTCCCGGAATATTCAACCAGGACCAGGTCGATGCGCGTATCGACCTTTTTGCAACTTCGAAGACTCTCGTTTTTGGCAAATTCAGCTATTTCCGAGCCCATTTCCTGACCGATAACATCTTTGGTGCTGAGGGGGGAGGCCCCCCGCTGGGTGGTATCCCGAATTCGGGTAACTCGACGGACAGGGACTATAGCTCGATGGTCAACTATCAGCGTACGTTTTCACCATCGTTGCAGCAGGACTTCCGCTTTGCCTTTTCACGTATCGTGATTCAAGAGTTGCAGCTGGATGCGAGCCAAAACCTTGCCACGCAAAGTGGGATTCCGAGTATCAACCTCGGGACCGTCTACACCAGCGGGTTACCGACACTGACGGTTGGTGGGCCAACGTCCGCTTTCACAATGGGAGACATAGGTCTGCCCTTCTTTGAACACGAAACCAATCTCGAATTTTATGACACATGGACTAAGACCGCCGGCCGTCACGCCTTCAAGTTCGGCGGGGAATTTAAGAAGTTCTACGGGATTCGCACCGATGTGAGCGGGCGCGGCTCCTTCGATTTTTCACAAAATCTGACAGCTAACCCTGCCGTACCAAATTCTGGTTTGGGACTTGCAAGTTTCTTACTCGGTCTCACGGATAGTTTCGGCCGCGATGTCACCTTGGTTCAGCCCCAGGAGAAACAGTGGAGGCTTTCCTTCTTCGCCGAGGATACCTGGAAGGCTACGCCCAAACTCAACCTGATGCTCGGTGTGCGATGGGACTATACCACTCCCATTTACACACCCAAAGGAGAGAGCGTCGGAAACCTGGACCTGAACACGGGCAATGTGCTGTTAACTAACCTTGCCGGTAAGTACGCAGGCGTTGAAACCTTAAAGACTGAGTTCTCACCGCGTGTTGGGCTCTCTTATCAGGTGGCAAAAGGTACAGTGGTTCGCGGCGGATATGGCCGCAGTTATTTTCTGAACCCATATGGAGCGGGCTTTGGCACCGAGGGCTGCTGCTGGCCAATTAAGCAGAGTCAATCTTTGAGTGCTGCGAATCCCTACACGCCGTTGCCCTTCACTCTCGATCAGGGCCCGGGTCTCCCGGCAGCGCTTCCTGCATATCCCTCTAACGGGCAGATTCCCCTTCCAAACGGTTTTTCTCAATATTTCCCCGGAACGGGCAGTTATCCTCACAGCTACAACGATGGATGGAACGTCACACTTGAGCAACTCTTTCCAAAAGACTTTTCGCTATCGATCGCTTACCTGGGAAACATAGGTCGTCATCTATGGGACAACGTCGATGTGAATGCACCGATTCCTGGACCCGGAGCGTTCAATCCCAGGCGGCCTTACTTTGCCAAGTTTGGGTGGACGACCGGCGAAACCCGGCGCAGCAATCAGTTGAGTGGCTACCCGGAGTTAAGGAGTAACTACAATTCCTTGCAGGCAACGGTACAGAAGCGTTTTGGAACGGGCTTCACCCTGCTGAGTAATTTCGCCTGGGCTAAGTCTCTTGACGAAGGTACATTCGGTCCGCAGAACCAATTCAACTTTGCGAGCAACTACGGAAATTCCGATTCGGTTCGTCCATTTTCCTGGGTGTCAACCGGTGTATGGAATCTTCCCTTCGGCCGTGGCAGGGCTCTGGCGAGTGATCTGAACCCTGCCGCGGAAGCCCTCATCGGTGGCTGGACGCTGAGTGGAATTGAAAATTTCGAAGGCGGCCTCTACTTCACGCCAACCCTTGCCAACAACGCAACGCTCAATTCGACCATCGGTTTGAGACCCAATCGAATTGGGACCGGCCATGTGTCCAATCCAAATCGGTCCCTGTGGTTCGATCCTCAATCCTTCACTGTTCCCGCCTTGTATACCTATGGAAACTCGGGTCGGAACATTCTCCTCGGACCGCGTTTCTCCTCAACGGACTTATCGCTGCAAAAGAGCTTTGTCGTTACAGAAGCGATCCATCTGGATCTAAAGTGGGACGTCTTCAACGCATTCAACCATACCAACCTGGCAAATCCCAACGCCAGTGTTGATACCAGCACCGCCGGACAAATCACGGGCATTGTAGATTTCAAGCGGCGAATGCAGATTGGGGCTCAGTTGACTTTCTAAGCGTCAATATTCGGTCTGCTCGGTTGGCTGTGACCATGACCAGCCAACCTATTCTGCGCTGAATTGGATGGTCAAGGGAGCAAGACCTTCCTGGTGTTCTATCACATGGCACACAAGTCTAGATTGGACACTTACTAACGTAGGTCGGGAGTCGATATGTCGAAAGGTCCGAAGGCAGCTCACATGGGCCGCAGAGAGTTTCTCCAGGTGGCGGGGACCGGCCTGCTAGGTTCCATGATCACGACGCGAACTGCCAACGCGCTGCACCGTGATGAAGTGACCTTTACGAGCGAGGGCTTCTCTCTCTCATTGCACTTTTCAAATGGGACTTCCGCGCAACTTGGATCACTTCGCAATCCAAGAACCGGCTTCGAATGGGCACGCGAGGGATCCGCCTTCGAGGTGGTCTTCACGACCGGGGAGAAGAAGCCGCTGAATTGGATGTCGAGCGCCGGTGCTCAGACCCGTGAAGCAGTCGGCGATCGGTTCACATTCAACTCTCATTCGAAGGACGCCGGCGTCATCGCAAGCATGGCTCTGCAACACTTCTCCCAAAGCCCGATTCTCGAGTTCCAAGTCGAATTCCACAACATTTCGAACAAGCCACTTACTACTGTGACCGCATTCGGTCCTTTCCGTTTCGCGCTACGCGATAATCTCGGACCGCTACAGGTGCACGCCATTCGTCGCAATGAATATGGCTTGGAGACAATCCCGGTCAACGGCTCAGTAAGTTTGTCTGGCGGCAAATGGAATGCGCCCGCATATGGCGGACTGTTGCTGCTGGAGGCCGTCGGGACGGGCGAATTTCTCCTCGTCGGGATCGAGTGGGAGCGCGGCTGGCGCTATCGCGTCGAAAAGGATAATGCCGGGACGTGGCTGAGCATCGAAGTGGCTGATCTCAGTTACGACCTGGCAGCGGACGAGCGGATCACGACGCCGCGAATATTTCTAGGCCTCTCCCACGGTGGCGTCGATCAAGCCTTTCTTGATGCCCGCCACTACATGCAGAAGAATGTCTTCCCGCCTCCCTTAAAGAATTGGCCGTGGGTTGTCTACGACTTCTGGGCGACAGAAGCAGAGGGCGTCGAGAAAGCATTGTTGCAAGAGGTCGAGTTCGCAGCCAGACTCGGAGTTGATGTCTTCAACCTGGATGCGGCGTGGTACACGGGCTCGTCAAAGAAAGGAAAGGGGGACTGGGGATGCGGTCTTGGTCACTACACGGACGACCGTGAAAAATACCCCAGCGGACTCGCATCCATATCAAAGAGCATCCATGACGCAGGAATGAAGGTCGGCCTCTGGGTGGGACCGAACGTTGTCGACAGTCGCATTGTCGGCAGCCTTATTCCCAGGCATTGGATTGCACAACTCGACGGCAAAGATCAAAGCCTTCAACCTGAAGGATGGGAGAGCCCGGTACTTCAGGTCTGTCTCGGTTGCCGCGAGTACATTGAATTCTTGAAGAAGGAATTGTCTCGCATAGTTCGCGAGTTTCAACTTGATTGGCTCAAGTGGGACAATTCCGGAATACCTGCCAGTCCGGCGGGCTGCACTCGCCCAGATCACGGCCATCAGGCGGGCGACGGAAGCTACGCTTCCCTTGTCGGTCAGTATGAAATCTTCAACTACTTGCACACCACGTTTCCCGACCTCGTTCTTGAGCAGTGCGGCTATGGCAGTCGACTCGACTATGGATTGGCGCGAACCATTCGCTCGAATTGGCTCAGTGACGCCAGCTTTCCTTCCGACCGTGTGCGCCAAAATGCTATTGTCGCGAGTCATCTTTATCCGAGTGCGTACAACGGAGCGTGGATCGTCTCGGCGGACCCCGACCTACTCCACAGCGCAAATGATTCTGCATCCCTCGATACCATTTATCGTAGCCGCATGTTGAGTCTGTTCGGCTTTGGCACCATCAATGGTCAGCTGACAGAGCGCATTTCCCTCTTTCCTGAACCGATACTCGTCGCAGCGCGACGAAATCTGGACGTGTACAAGCGCTTTCGTCATCTTCTCCAGTACCCCTGTTTCAACCTCGCGCCTCCGCGTGAAACCGCGAGTAAGCCAAAGCAGGATCAATGGGAAGCAGTTGAGTTCGTTTCGCCTACAGGTGATGAGGCGGTGATCCTCGCATTTCGTGGCGGCAGTGCGCAAACTTCCTTACGACTTCCGCTCAAAGGGGTTCGAAGTGGTGAGAGATATGAATTGAAGTTTGCAAATACTTCGGTGCAGCATATCACGATGAACGGCCGCGACTTGCTCTCGAAGGGGATCGATCTCTCCCTGGAACACCCTCACATGTCCGAAATCGTCTCGTTGCAGATGATCTGATTGTCGAAACAAGCTTCAGACTCCAAGTAGTGAAGTTTAGCGGCTGAAGACGTGTTGCCTAATTGTCAGCGTGAGCAAGCACATTCTCAGAAACGAGGTACGTCTGCAGGAGCGCCACTTAGTGCTCAGTAGGTTCGCTGTCGTATGTTGAAAGGCGCCGAATGATGAGACGTGTCAGCAAGCAGATGCAAATAAAAGAGGATTTAGGATTCGTGCACCTGACCATCCTCCGCTTTGGCACTTTGGCCGCCGGTCCCACCTTGATATTGTCGATGACTGCGAATATCTTTGCTGCCAATTAGCCCCCAACTCGCGACGAGCAAAACCCCACTACCCGCGCGCTCGACGGCCGAACGATCGAGCGATATATCCATGGTCCGCGCGACAGCTGGCGTTATCCTGCCACGGGCCAGGACGAGTGGGGACCTCCGCCAGAGCAGGAGACCGGTGCGTCGGAACAGAATCACGACAGCTTTTATATTGTATTTCCTAAGAAGCCGCGTGATAACGCTCCACTCTACGTTGTGTTGCACTCCGCGAACCGGACGGCTTATGACTACTTGGGATATGCATTGCTGAACAGGAAGACTGCAGGCGACGATGATCCGTCGACAGCTATGACAAATGTGCCCGATGACTTCTACGGCCTCTACCTTAACTCACGAATGGTGAGTGGTGGGGCTGGACAGAAGCGCGCAAGAATACTGCAGACCACATCGATTCGCCGCCGTCCACGGAACGCCGAGCTGTAGATACCATCGAATGGGTAATGAAGCGCTATAAAATCGACCGCAATCGCATCTATCTTTCCGGCGTTTCCATGGGCGGTAACGGGGCTCTCGGCATTGGTATCTCTCACGGCGACATCTTTGCAGCCATGCGTGTCACTGTCCCTGCAGGAACCGGTTTCGCCTCGTACAGTTTCGGGGGCTTTGCTCCATCGCCCGCGGTAGACGCCCCGCAATCCGAACGTGCTGGCTGGATTCTTAAGGCTTCCGGAGTCGGCCACCCGATCCTCCGGTGATCGTAGACTTCTCCTCACCGGTAGACAGCTGGTCCATCACCGAGCCTGCGCTGTTACAGGCGACACAGACAGGACATCTGCCTCTGATCCTTGGCTGGGGTTCATTCGGCCATACGGCCTTCGCGTCCAGGATCGCGGGCAGTCCAAGTTGCCGGATTGCCTTGCAGTCCCCTTGGCTTGAGATTCGCAAGAATACCGCTTATCCCGTTTTTACTCGCGCTTCTTCCGATCAGCGATCGCCATGGCTGAATGCTCCAGTTGACTTCGACAACTCAGAACAAGTGAATGCCTACGGTGGATTCGGTCTTCTCCATCGATGTCTCTTTTCAAAACGCTTTTTCGCACGGGAGGGGTGCAGGGGAGGGGAAGTCCCCGCCGACCGTCATTGAGTGGGAGAAGTCTTGGCATCGCCTGTCAGCGCCAACCGTCGTGAACCCGCTTAGGCGGGAAGAACAAGTAGCACCCGGAGGCAACAGATGAACATTCGCGGGATCGTTTTCAATGCAAGCATCTACTCGATCGCCCTTCTCCCCGCCGTTCTCATCCCGGCGCAGCAACTTGACCTCCACCTCCGGCACGGTGACTACGTCCAAGCCACCCGTGCCGCCGTCCACAATGGCACGCCGGACACCTCGGGTTACGTAGACAAGTTCACCGCGACTCGCCTCGCCGAGTCCCGCTTCAAACTCACCAAGGCAGGCAGACCTGCGGGCATCTACCGCTGGTGCAATGCTTCTGCTCCCGCGGTGAAGTCGGTGAAGCCATGAAAGCCTTCCTCGTTGAAACTCCTGACGGCCCATTCCGCGCCGTCGACGGTCCCAAACCCGTGCCCGCGCACAATGAGGTTCTCGTGAAGATCGCTGCCAGTGGCATCAACCCCTGGACGCGAAGATCCGCGCTGGACAAGGGGGTCAACGCTGAGTTGATTCCGAACTGCGCCACCCGTAAGGACGAAGAGTTGCGTGCCCGCTCGCCTGTGCTTTGGGCGGACAAACTGAATCCGAAGACACCGATCTTATTGATGCAGGGCACGGCTGACTGGCGAGTTTCGGCGGAGCAGGGTTTCGCCATGGCAGAAGCTCTTTATCGGGCGAAGCATCCGTTTCGTCTTGTGATGTTTGAAGGCGCTTCCCATCAACTGCCTGAGTTCCGCGAAGAGCTCTACAGGTTGACGATTGATTGGTTCAATACGTACCTGCGAGATGGAAAGCAGTGGCCAAGCCTGGAAAAGCACGGAGACTAGCGTCGATGCCCGGGATTATCCCTTGACTAAGCGATTCGAACTCGCGATGACGATGTCGGTCGCCGTCATGGTCGAGATTTGCGGCTGAGCCCATGCTTTTCAACCAGACATGGGCGGATTGTCGCCCAACCGTCAGTTACTTCTCTGCCATACTCTAGCCGATGAAGAAGCTGAGTTGCTGGTTCGGCAATGTCGAATGATTAGCCCTTCGACTCGCATAATGAACCTGACCTCGGGTTATCAGGGAGACTCTCCCATCGCGGCGTGACCTTCGATAGTTTGTCGGGACCCTGGCTACTCACGAACGCCGTTGAGAAGATCCTCAGCCGGGGGCAGATCCGCGCCTGAAATTCCGATATGCCTTAGCCCTCTTCATTGTTCCCAAGCCTGACCTCGCGATTGGAAGCGCGCTCTGCTCATGGCGCTTCCGCGATAAGCCCTTCCCACCCTGAACGATCACTTAGCGCCAAGGTGAACGATATCAGCCCTTCTAAAGTCCATGGCAGAAACGCAGCCTCTGCCTACATTCGGCAAGCGAAAGAATGACCGACTGGCGAAATTCACCTACTCCTTGGATAAGAGGAGTTACAGTAAGCGCTCTACAAGTTCGCTCCAAGCGACTCAGCGCAAAGGAGGGGCGAAATCACGATGCAGGAGAAATGCGTAGTACAGCGATAGACTCGTGATCAATGCCCAAACAATGCTAATCGCCAACCTCCACCGGGTCGATATTTCTTGCTCCACGACCACTGTACCCGCCAGATGATCTCCCAGCCGCTGCCGTGCTGTCGAAAAGGAAGCGATAAAGAACGCGAGGAGATATGCGGCCTGTCCGTCAATCAGTCGGAACAGATTCCTTATCAGCGAAGCCTGTAGATTACATCTATCACCGCCTGACAGTTGCACCCGAATTCCTACCATTGCTTTCCCCATGGTGAAGCCGCAGGTTCCCTCGAACGCCGAGAAGTACAGGAACGAGGCCAAGGCGAGAAATGCAAATGACAACCAGGTTAGCTCACTTCCAGAACTGAGCCCCGACAACAGACTGCCATGGATGCGCCCAAGTGAAAACGTCAGGAAGAACGATAGGCCCGCGAGAGGCAGCGTGTCGATCAGCAGACCGAGAAAACGGTCCCCAAGCCGCGCTATGCGAGCAGGCTCCAACTCTGGTGTGCTCGTGGCGGGAGTGTCTGTGTCCAGCCGAGCCATAGTAGAAAATCGTGAAGCTGTTGCCATATGGCACCTCCGTGTGTGGGCGGTAAAGATATCTTGTGACGAGTTATCGGTGAGGGATCGGTTCCATAACTTTCCACGCGTTCCAGTAATACTCAAATTCGTGCCAAGCCTTCACCCCATTTCGCTGAGCGCCGGTCTGGTGAAAGGTCGCAAAGGGCACGCCCATGATCAGGTCGGTTCTGCCGGTGAATGGCTTCCTCTCAATACTCGTGGCTCTGCTCTTGCCGTTCAGAGGGTCAGTGAAAGGAATCTGCTTGGATCGGAGAAGTCGAAAATAGATGGGTTCGATGCCTGACGGCCTGGCATCTCCCGGATCGTTCAGGAACGGAGTCCATGTGGGAAATGGGCGAATCTCTTTTTTGTAGTTGACCATGTACTCTACATAGAGTTGCTTGTCCCCGCCGCTTACATCGCCATCAAGTTGTAGATAGAGCTTCGCGCCAGTGGCCCCGGGCTCCAGATGGCCACGCAACTTGAAGTCTCGCGATTCGGGGCCTTTGGTCAAGCCTTTGTAGTAGTACTGTACTTGCGTCACACCCGGAATCGAGAGCAGCATACTGTGCGGAAAGCTTCCAGTAGCGGCTTCCATGGCTGCTTTCGCGCCACTTCCCGCCATGGCTACAGCCAATTGTGCCGATGTAGCGGGACCCACCTGGGTGCCGGCTACCAAGGCGTCCGTTGTACCGGAACACGCGGCGGCATCTTCCTGTGAGCGCAGGTCAAGGTTCTGGAGAGTCGACTTGGTAGTGTCTTTCAAATTGTCGAAGACCAGCTTGAGGCTGGTATTGAACACCGACTGCCAGAGGGGTTCGACGGAGGTGAGCGCGGGTCGTACCAACAGGTCCAGGCAAGGTGACGATGTACCCGCGATCCGTTCCTTCGGATCGAAGCAGTTTTGCCATACCAATGCTGCTACCAGTGCCTGTTCGCTTTCCGGACGGTCTACGCTCATGGTCAGCGTTGTCATGATCTTGTTTGCAGTGTCGCTGGCAGATTGCTGCGGGTATCCTGCCAGCTCGTAAGCTCTGGCTGTGTTCTCAATGTCGGTTATCTTCTCGGCGAGTTTGGATTGCTGTGTCAGGAATTCGGAATTGAATCGGTCCAGGGCTTTCGTGCCGACCGTAGTTGCAAGTTTGAAGATGGTCGGCATCTTCCCCATCATGTTGACCTGGCTGTTGACTTGCTGAGTCAACGCGGCCACTCCGCAGAGATTGGGGAAGAGACTGTAGGTGATCTCCCCTTCTCCGGTTACGCGACCACGCTCATCTACCTTGAAGTGGTAGTGAGCCACGTGCATCACGGTGAGCGACATGATGGTCTTCTCAGACGCCGCGTTCGCCGGCAATTGGCTGATACCGGAAATCTGCTGGACAAACTCTCGTTGACTCTGCCGGAACCGGACCTCCGATCCCCAGGCACCTCCAACCCAGTCCCCGACATAGGGGCGAATTGCATCGACCGGCGGAGCCGGGGTAGCTCCTGCCGGAAACTCCGTGACGCCGGCAATCAGTAGCAAGACAGTAACAAATAGAAAGATACGCATAGAGACCTACGTTTCTGCAGTTAGGAGCTCGGAGGCTCTTGCGGCGGGCACCCGTTGAGGCAGAGACGCGCAAAAGCTGAGCTTGTCTTATGAAGAACAGATCTGCAGAGGAGTACGCAGCAATGCGACGTAATCCCCTGCATGAATCCGGCTAAATTGCGGGACAAGGATTTGCGGCCGTTTCCCAGTTCCAATGCTGATCGATTGGTGTGGAGGGACCTTCGGCGACGTTGCTGGTGCTAGATGAGTTCTGAGTTCCCGACGGGCACTGCGTTTGGACCGACGCATGAGTGTCTGCAGGCAACAGCGACTTCACCGGCGGTTGGTGCAGGGCTGTATTTGCGCTGTCAGCGATCGGTGCCAGGGCAACGCCGGATTTGTGATGGTGGTGTTTTATGATCAGTCCTAGTACGGCGGCTCCGGCGCTTGCGGCACCAATGCCTATGCTGATCTTCATTGCGTTGTTGGTGAGCTTCTGAATATTGGGAATGCCTGGCGGCTGGGTCTGTGCGCTGACCATTCCCGTTAGGGCAAGTGTGACAGCTGCGGTCGTCAGCTTCTTAATCAAACGATGCATCGGTTCTCCTTATTACGGGGGTGTCATTTGAGCGGAGGCTCGCGATGAAGAGTTACATTGCAAAGCCTTGCTGCTAACCCCACGGATGATAAGAACGACGATGCCTACTAATTCCCTTCGCGGACGACAGAAGAATTGAGATAAGATGCTGGCGGTGCGTAATGAACTTTTCTTCGCTACCGGCTGAGGAACTGGCGCGTATCTGTGCGGAAGGCGGAGCGCGCGAAGCTTGGGAAGAGTTCGTTCAACGATTCAATCCTCTCATCGCAAGAGTCGTGATTCGTACCGCGCGTCGCTGGGTCCAGCCTTCACGTCAACTCCTCGACGACCTGGTACAAGATACCTATCTCAAGCTATGTGCCGATAACTGTCGCTTGCTGCGAACCTTTGAAGCTCGACAGCCGGACGCCATCTACGGATACCTGAAAACGGTCGCCGCGAACGTCGTACACGATCATTTCAAAGCCGCGCATGCGGTGAAGAGAGGTTCGGGGACTGCTGCGGTTCAGGACAGGCCGGAAGAAAACGTGATGGAGGAAATCCCTGATCAAAAGGAGCCCGCTTCCGTCGCCATGGATCGAGAAGTGCTGATTCGGCAGATCGACCAGCACCTAGGGCACATTGTGGAACCCGAGGAACTGGCGCGCAGCCGGCTCATCTTCTGGCTCTATTACCGGTCGGGTTTGGCGGCGAGTGCGATTGCCAAAGTCCCCGGAGTAAACCTGTCGACGAAGGGAGTAGAGAGTAGTCTTCTCCGATTGACTCGGTCGTTGCGTACGGCGCTGGTGTCACCAGGCAACTCGCCTAAAATAACCAATCGAGATCCGAACGCCCAGCAAAAGGGAAGCACCCCTCAGAAATCGTTCTAATAAGAAGGAGGAGATTCTTTGGCAAGCTCTGCCGAGCGGCATGTAAGCCCTGATGAGATAAGACTTCTCCTAGGGTCCAGCACGGGAAGCAGGCAAGTGGACAGCGACCCGTTGGCCGAGACTCGCCTTCATTTGTCTGAGTGTGAAGAGTGTCGTGTGCTAGTTGCCGATCTCGAAACCGTCGCGGGAAGACTTATGAACGGAATGGGCAACTCGCAGAAAGCACGAGGTCGCGATTGTCCCTCCGAAGAGCAGTGGCCGCTACTGGCGGCGGAATTGCTGCCGAGCAAGGATGCGACAGCTTGCGCCGAGCATGCGGCGAGCTGCGACTACTGTGGGCGTTTGCTGCGGGAGGCGTCGGAAAACTTCGGTGAGGACAACACTGCGGAAGAAGACGCAATGATCGCGAGCTTGGTGGCCTCGCGGCCTCGCGGGCGCCGCCAGCTTGCGGCAAAGCTCAGGGATCTGTCGACTCGCAGGCGCGAAGACCCGAAGCGGTCTCAATGGTTCATGGCAGGAACCTGGCCGCGCATCGCTATCCCGATTGCAGCACTTGCGCTGATCGCACTGTTTGTCTTCCGGCTCTTTACGCCGCACTCTTCGCCCGAAGCCACGGCCGAACACCTGATTGCAGAAGCGTACACGCAGGAACGAACCATCGACCTACGCTTTGCGGGTGCGGACTATGCGCCGATGCGTGCAGAGCGCGGGGGCGAAACCTCACGCGTCAATCGACCTGGAGCTCTGCTGGATGCGGAGGCACTGGTTGCACGAAACTTGGCGGCACACCCATCGGACCCACGTTGGCTCGCGGCGAAGGGTCGCATCGATCTGCTGGAATGGAACTCTGACTCCGCCATCAAGAGTTTCAAACAAGCTCTGGAATTGGCGCCGGACTCTGTTCAATATAAGTCTGATCTTGCGTCCGCATACTTCCAGCGCGGTGAGTCTGCGAATCAACCCGTGGATTTCGGTTCTGCGGCGGAGTGGTATGGTCGCGTGCTCACGCAAGAACCGAAGAACGCAGTAGCGCTCTTCAACCGTGCGATCACGTACCAGCATCTGTTCCTATATGACCAGGCGATGCAAGACTGGCATCGGTATCTCCAATTGGATCCCCAGGGACCGTGGGCAGCGGAGGCTCGCACGCGCATGGATGCCCTCGAAAAGAAGATGCAGGGTCGCAAGGCGTCATCGTTAGCAGTTCCCACCGATGCTGTTGCTGCCTTGCTCTTACTGAAACGTCTCTCAAGCAAGGACAAGGCAAACTTGCCTGATGAGCTGTCGCCTTCAGCTGAAGACTTTCTTCCCGCCGCTCTAACGCAGTGGTTGCCGACTCTATCGAAGACTTCCGCTGCTGCGGAAACTCCCCAAGCCGGCGCCCTTCGGGAACTAGCTAAGGCGTTACGTACTCGCAACGGTGACGAATGGCTGCAGAATGTTCTTGCGACTCAACCTTCTGTATCAGCCAGAAAGGGTGCGCGTGCGCTTGCAGAGGCGATTGAGGCCAATAGCAACGGCGACACGGATCAGGCGCAGCAATTCGCGAACCAGGCAGTTGCGGCGTTTGATGCGGCCGGCAATCGGGCCGGCGAACTGCGGGCGCGCTTTGAGCTGGTGTATGCACTGAAGCGGGCGCAGCGGGGTCACGATTGTTTGGAGGCGGCCAGCCACTTGCTATCAGCTTTAGGAACTCGGCGCTACCGGTGGCTTCGAACGCAGAGCCTGCTTGAGCAATCGAATTGCGAGTACATGGTGGGCCAGCTCCAGGCGGCGATGCGCGAGACTGGCGCAGCGATGAGAGAGGCTAAGCAGGCCTCCTACGGCACTTTGTACCTACGAGCCTTGGGCATGGCGGCCAGTTGGGAGACGGCCAAGGGAGACACGGCTGCGGCGTGGCGCCTGGATTGCAATGGACTTGCTCGATACTGGGCGGGTCACTACGACGGCCTGCGTGCCTGGCAGTTCTACGACGATATGGGCTATGGTCCGAGAGCAGACTCGGAGTGGAATCTCGCCGTGGCATTGGGCAGGGAAGCAGTAGAGGCTGTAGCGCTTGCCCACAGGCCTGCCGAAGAGGCGCAGGCACGATTTCACCTTGCGACGATGGCGGTCTCCGCAGGCCAGATCGATGAGGCTTTGGTCGAGTTTCATCACGCCAATCAGATCTATCATTCACTGCCGCAATCGGGCTCGGTAAAGGCCTTTGAAGCGAATGGCGAAATTTCGTTGGCGCAGCTGGAGTACGATTCCGGCCAGTACGACAGCGCCCAGCAGCGTCTCAAAGCTGTCCGGCCTGAACTGACTCTTTTGCAGAGTTACACATTTCCGCTTCGATATTACGTAACGCTCGGCAAGTTATCCCTTCACCGCGGTGACGTGGACGGAGCAGAGGCCGACCTCCATGCTGCGGCAAGGATCACCGAACTGGGGATGAGGTCGTTGCATGATCCATTGAGTCGTCTCGCCTGGGAACACGATTCGGGAGAGGTCTACCGCTTGTTGGTTCGTTTGCTGCTGAAGTCTCGACACAATCAGGTGAGCGCCCTGCGCGTTTGGGAGTGGTATCGTTCCTCTGCTTTGCGGCGACTCGCCATTCGAGAGAGGACACGGCATCTTTCCAATTCGCAGCCGGAGGAAATACCCTTTGCGGTCCTGGACTCGGACCCGGACCTGCCTTCGATGCGGGAGTTTGACCAAGCGCTCCCGAGGATACAGCATCGCACCGTCATCTCCTACGCCTGGCTCTCTGACGGTTTGGCGATTTGGGTATTCAATAGCGCCGGAATTCACTCGGAGTGGATCGGGGTCTCGCAAACAACCATGGAGCGAGTCGCGCGACGATTCACTGAGCGTTGCGCGAATCCGGCCACAAGCCTCGACGAGATCGATCAAGATGGATCGCAGCTTTATAAGTGGTTACTGCAACCTATCGCTGCTTACCTGTCGAATGACTCGTTGCTGGTGATCGAGCCCGACGGCCCGATCGCGCTCATACCATTTCCAGCAATCAGGCCAGACAAGCATAACTACCTAGGCGCGAATCACTCCATTCTGATTTCTCCCGGAATCGATCTCTCAGCAGGCCGGAGCGAGGTGCTATCTGCGTTGCCGAAAGAAGACGCTCTTATCGTAGGGGTTCCGAACGTGCAGGGAGATATAGCTTTTGGGCTTCCGACCTTACCTGATGCAGGCACCGAGGTTGAGATGGTAGCGCAGCATTTCAGGACCAAGACAGTTTTGCTCGGTAGTGCAGCCTCACGAAGTGTCGTGTCGCAACAGATGACTCATGCGACGGTCTTCCATTTCGCAGGTCATGCGCTATCTGGTTCCAAGCGGCGCGGCCTGCTTCTGTCCGCATCCGATCCGTCGGACAAGAGCGGCAACGGTGTTCTTCTGAGTGCGGAAACTCTCGAGGGTATCCCCATGCCTCGATGTCGTCTTGCCGTGCTATCGGCTTGCTCTCTCGCCGGAGGAGAAGACATGATGGCCAACCCACAAGATTTGGCTGGAGCGTTTCTTCGCTCCGGCGTCGCCAATGTGGTTGCAAGTCGCTGGAACGTAGACTCGGCCGTGACCAGGCTTTTGATGCAGACATTCTATTCTGGCCTGGAGCGGGGCGACACCGTTCCCACGGCCCTGCAGAGAGCCGGATCTGAGATCAGAAGTGATCCACGCACGCAGCACCCATACTATTGGGCAGCCTTCAGTAGTTTTGGACAGACATAAGGAAGTTGAAAGAAGGAGGAAGAGATGGCTATGGGCATCAGCACCACTCGCCGGGGTCTGCTCCGCACTATGGCCGCGTTGCCCGCAATCGCGGCCCTCGCTGGCTGTCGTGGAATCAACAGTCACGAAGAGCATCAAGGGGAATCTGAACAGCCCCCGTCAAATGACCCGAACGTCGTCGGGCAATTGAACGTTTGCCTGCATGGCCTTTGGTATGTGGAGGTCCGAAAGGATGGCTTAGTCCTCTACGCGCCCACGGTTCCGGATCACGTTTACCGCGCGGGTTGGTGGAAGCAGGAGACGGACCTCAATCCGAAAACTCGGTCCTATGAACTGAAAGGGCTGGGAACACGCAATACCGTTCCGGTCATCGATGACTTGCGATATCCGGTGCTGAGGGCCACGCCTACTCCGGATCTCTCGAAGATGAGCGCCATGGTGAAGGTGCCATACCCGGACGAAATACACGGTCTTCGCTGTCTGCGCAGAAGCGCGACGCAGGCGCCCTTTTATGGCGACGGCAAGTATGCGCCACGGGCCGACCTGACCTTTCTGCCGATGAACCTGATACTCGTGTATCGACTGCACGGCGGGGGCACCGTCCCGTATCTCGACGGTAGTTCGTGGAAAGGTCCCGCCTCTTATCGATACCCCTTGAATCTTCACTGTCGCGCGGAACCATTGCAGATGTCGTTGATGGATGCGCAACTGTTCCTGATTCGTTCTTTGGGAATTACCGATCCTAAGGATCTGCAGATGAATAATGTTTGGAAGAAGTCCGGCACACCTCCGCCAGATCCTGTTAAGCCTCTCTACGGTTACGAGCGGGATGAACAGCTAGGATTGGGTGAACTCTTCCCGCCTAGCCGGAGAGCTGCCGATGTGTGGGACGGCGCAACCTTCGCAGAGATACCGCAGATCGAATCCGATCCCTGCCACTCAACCGGCATCAATAATCGCCTGGCACCGGCCGCTCCATCGAACTGCTCTCACGTGATTGGAAGAAATGGCGCCTAGGTCGAAGTCCGACGGGGTTCGACTACGTCGACATCGAACCCTATCCGGCCCGCCGCACTCGTCATCCCGGACGAGCCTACTGTAGATCTCTGACTCACGGATGGAGCCAGTGAATCGACAGCAATCTGCTCGACCCGCGCCCCGTTGAAAAACTCTCCTAGCAAAGAAGAAATTGTCAGATATCCCGGAAGGGATTTCCTCCCCATTTCCGTTTTCTAAATTGACGGATGGTGAAGGACAAGAAAGCAAGTAGCGACCCTGAAGTCTACGGTTGCTGCCTGACAAGAGTCGAGCACCGCAACGAACCAGCTGCGGACACCCGCACCAGCCGCGACGAGCAGCTCGTTCTGATCAATACCTCCTGGACAGAGTAGGCCGGGCAAGTGGCGACAGGGTGCGTGACTTTCCAGGATGCACTGGCAGGTCACGCTGCTGCTTCACGTGATTCAGGAAGAGTTCGATGCATGGCCGCCGAAGTCCCGCTCAAGTCTCTTGTGACCTTGCTGTCGAACGACCAAAATCGCCGGGCTCAGATTCTCTTCATCACCAGCAACAAGACGGCCTACGCATTCCATTTCAAAGAGGAGTTACATATGAATTTCCGTTATTCGCTACAGGCAAAACTTTGCATGGTTCTTACCTCCACCCTCGTATTGAGCGGGTGCATACACGCGCAAGCGGCGCAGTCCGCGCAAGAGCTCCAATTGCAACAAGCGCTCGCACAATACGTCGCAACTCAGGGCAAGGATCCGGTCGCTGCGGCGCGCGTTCAGGCTTTGCTGATGACCGTGATGGCATCCGAGGGGCAAGCCGCCAGTCCTCAGCAAGTGCAGGCAGCGATGGCTGCGATTGCCGTACAGAAAGGCCAGACGAGCCCTGAAGCAGTGCAGTCGGCACTTTTTTCTTCCCTGGCTCGTCGCGGTCAAGGCACCGGTGACACGACGGCAGCCAGCCGGCTTGCTGGAGTTACTGCCGGTCTTTCCGAGCCGCTACCGAATGGGCCACAGGCATCCGCGAATGGGCAGCTGGTCGGTGCAGCTTCCGACAGCGTACAGGCCAAAAAGCCGGGAGTGTTTCGCATCGGCGTCATGCCACCTGCGGCACAAGTCGCGAGTGGCCAGGCAAGCCTGTCCAGCCTTTCGGAGTCACTGCGCAAGCTGATCGTCCAGGACTTGAGCGGTCCGCTGGTAGAAGTCGTCCAGATCACCTCGATGATTCCCATGCAGGTGGAAGCCGAGGTCAAACAGAAGGGCTGCGACTATCTGCTGTATAGCTCTTTTCAACAGAAGCAGAAGAGTGGTGCCGGAGGATTTCTCAAGAAGGCAGGTGCATTGGCTCCCATGATGAGCATGATCCCGATGGCGGGTGGCATGACGAGAATGATGGCCGGCGCCGCGGCTGGCTCGGCGATGGGTGCTGCTGGAAATATGAGCAGTCTTACAAAAGCAAAGGACCAGTGGACATTGACTTACAAGCTTATGATGCCGGGCAATGACACTCCCGTACTTTCCAACAGCACGCAAGCAATGGCTAAAAGCGACGGGGAAGATGTGGTCAAGAGTCTAATCGACCAGGAAGCAATCAGCGTGCTGAACCAGTTGACTCAGAAGAAGTGACCAGCGGAAATGCGGAAGACAACCTTCGGAACGGCTCATGCCGAGGGAACGTCCAGCCGACTGTTAGGAGCTAAGGCCGTACGCGGAATGCCATTCCGCTGGATTGCGCTGACTGGCACAACAGATGAAGGCGTAGAGGCAAATCTGTTCTTCAAGACCACACCTTCCGGAACGGTGCAGGCCGCCGATATCGGCGGCCTGTCGTGTTGAGCCTAGGAAGGCGGAGTTGGCAAGAGGCCGAGATGGCTGCTCAGCACACCTGAGAGGCCGGTTCGAGGTCTGCCGCGTGTCCGGAACTGGCTCAAGCTCAGCGGGTTGCATTTAGGTACAGCGTTGTGCCATCCGGATCTTCAAAGTGTATTGTTCGCACCGGATAGTGAGCCGCTCTTGCTGTCCTTCGGAGGTTGGAAAAATTTGGTACGAAGCCGGGGCCCCTATTGTCGACCTGGGTACTACTGCCAGCTCTAGTCTTGATGAAGCCGTCCTCAAGCCGTCCTCAAGCAGCCTCTCGTAGGCGTCAACGATAGTATTTCTAGAGACGTGCAGCAATTTCGCCATAAGCCGTGAAGAAGGTTGGCGGGCACCATCAGGTAGCGCTCCTTGACGGATGGCCGCAGCAATTTGCTAGTAAATCTGCCACCGCAGCGAGTGCAACTTCGACAAGAACGCCTTAGTTATTGGAGTCGGCGGGTTTGAGGTGCTGGAACGATCGGTAGGGGTTCAGCTCGTCGCTGGGCCACTCACAGCCGCTGAGGTCGCCGACGCTGATAAAGATGGGGCCCTGAATCACGGGCGGAAACGAGATAGACGAATTTAGAAGATGAACTAGTTCAACGTGCATCAGTCTTTCGCGGTAGCTGCACCGCCTGCCGATCGCAACGCCGCAAGAACGGAGTTTGGTTCGGCCGCGAGGTTGTTGTGATGGTCTGCGAGATAGCGATGAACGTCCGAGATAACCACGGAACCTTCGCCGACCGAGGACGCGACGCGCTTCACGGAGTTGGAGCGCACATCGCCGACGGCAAACATGCCCGGTACGCTAGTGGCGTAGGGAGTGCTCTCAAAGCCGTCTGTGGCGCCGGTAAGGATGAAGCCCTTTTTATCCAGCCGCACCGTGCCGAAGAGCCACCCGGAGTTCGGCTCGGCGCCGATCATCACGAAGACACTCCGAATCGGCTTCACGGTCGACGCACCAGTTTTGCGATTGATCCAACTGACGCATTCGAGAGAAGACTCGCCTTCGAGCGTCACAATCTCCGATTCGGTATGGAGCGTGATGTGGGACGAGCTTTCGATGCGCGAGATAAGATATTGCGACATCGTGCTCACCAACGATTTACCCCGCACGAGGTGATGGACATGTTTCGCTATGCCCGATAGAAATATAGCGGCCTGCCCCGCTGAGTTCCCGCCTCCCACCACGATGACTTCGGTTTCGCGACAGCGCACGGACTCCATCGCAGTCGCTGCGTAGTAGATCCCGCGGTTTTCAAACTGAGCGTAGTTCTCCACCGAAAGTTTGCGGTACTGCGCGCCGGAGGCCACAACGACGGACCTTGAACACACCGAGATGCCACCCGCAAGTGTCAGTTTGTGGATGCCATTAATCTGTTCAGCCATGATGGTCTTTCTGGAGATCGCGAAACGCACACCGAACTTCAATGCCTGCAAGTGGGCACGACTCGCCAGGCGCTGGCCGGAGATCCCTGTTGGGAATCCGAGGTAGTTTTCGATCTTGGAACTAGTGCCTGCCTGTCCACCGGGAGCGGTTCCCTCAATCACAATGGTGCAGAGCCCCTCCGATGCCGCATAGACGGCGGCTGCGAGACCGGAAGGGCCAGCGCCGACGACTGTCACGTCGTAGATCATCTCAGGATCAGGAAGTTCGGTAATGCCTAGTTCGTCGGCGAGTTGCGTGATGGTCGGCCGATGCAAGGTGCGGCCATCAGTGAGGATCACCGCCGGCAGCGTGGATTGATTATCGAATAGTTCATCGTCGGGAATCGAGACTTCCTTCTCCGCGGACGCCTCGACGATCCTGTGCGGATAACTGTTGCGGATAAGGAAACTCTGGATCTCTGTAGTTTCCGGATCGTTGGCGGGTCCCATCAGCACAATGCCACTGGCCTCTTCTCCGAGGATGCCAATGCGGCGCCAGATGGTCGCGGACGTGATGAGATTTGCGATATCGCCCTCCGCCCGCATGAGTCTCTGTAGCTCGTTACGCGGTATGCGAAGAAGGCGGCTCTCTCTAACCGTTCTCGCCTCTACGAGCGACCCCTGTGAGGTCAGAAGATTTAACTCACCGGAGAAGTCAAACCTCTGATGATGGGCGATGATTTTGGACTCGCCTTTCCCCGCGGACAGGGAGATATCGACTTCCCCGTCGAGCACCACGAACATGTCGACCTGCCGCTCTCCGTAAGTGAACAGCTGAACGTTTGCCGGAAGTGTCTCCTGTCGACCATAGGAACCCAGGCGCTCGACCATCTCCTCCGTGAATTTGGCAAATGCGAGGTCCGGACGAAAGTCTGGATTGTTCCATGCACTGGATTTGCTCTCTGCGTTGACGGTCATGGGCGTTTGGATCCCCTCGCTCCTTGCGTGACCCAATTGTAGAGCGGACGTGATCGCAAGATGTCCGAAGCAGTGAACGATTCATCGCGCCGGAACCGGACTTTCACGGATTATCGCTCAACCCTACCCAGGAGCGCTTCGTTCGTCGGTGCAATAGGTGAAAGCAATCGAGAGACACTACATACTTGCCGCGGTCAAATCCTCCTAATCCTATTGGCTGTAGTGCCGCTCCCAGCAACCAAGAAAGCCTAGTAACAACTCTCTAGTCAGACCATCACTGATTTTCCCTAATACAAACCCATGGTTTTCACGGTCGGCCTCATGGACTATGTTTGAGCGCAAGTTAGGATTAGATATGAGAATGCGAACCGCGGCATTGTTGGCTGTCCTAATGATCCTGGCCGTCGCCTTTGCCATGTCGCAAAACGACACTCACGCGCAAAACCAACCTCAATCACACGATGTGCAATGGAACGAGTTGGTGGCAAGCATGAACGACATGCACCATGCCTTGGCGTCCATAACGCCCTCTGGCGACGTGAACGTGGATTTCGTGAGGTTGATGCTACCTCATCACCGGGCAGCCTTAGACATGGCCAGGACCCAGCTTCTTTACGGAACCGATCCCCAGATGCGAAGACTTGCACAAGAGATCATCACGGACCAGCAATCTGAGATCGAACTCATGCAGGTTTGGCTGAAGCAGCACGAGGATCATCGCATTTCCGCTGCTCACCCCGCGAAGTAGCACGAGCATCTCGACCGAATGTGGTGAATCTTTCTTGTCCACAAACGCCTTTACCAGGGAGAAGCAATATGAGTTTCTTACGATGGATTCCACTCTCTTGCCTGGCGCAATGCGGGTTCGCGCAACAAGCGCCTTGGGGACGGGCAGATATTCCAATTTCCAGTCATGATCGCGTGTACGCGGCTGACCAGACCTCTAACACGGTCTCGGTCATCAATCCTTCGACAAATGGTTCACTGGGAGAAATCCGGCTCGGGGATCCAGTTCCAGCGGCCTTAAGTCCACTTTACAAAGGAGAGCTGATCGCCTGCGGATGCACTTCTACATACCAGCGCCGGGGGCCACGGCTGACTGCTCCTCCAGGACGCTGGAGCGCGTCCCAAAAGGCCGCCATCATGTCTTCGCGCACCAGCTCGATGAAGTCGCGCGAGAATGCGCGCTTGCGGGCGACGATTCCGTCAAGTTCCAGGGTTCGAATATCAGAATCGATGCTCCAGAGAGGGACGTTTTCCGTAGGTCTATCGGATTCCATGGCAGGATTTTACAAGCTTTGGATGCGCGCGAAGGAGCAGCAACTACTTGCCTCCAGAACTTTCCAGAGCACACCTAGCGGATTGCGAGGGCAAGTCGGCTTCCTGACAAATGACCTTTGCCTCAAGTGTTGCGTACAGATGGGATGAGAAGGCCTGTCTCCGGCGGGATGCGTTAAGCTCCCAAGTTATCGACGCGCTCGAGGCGCACGAGATAAGGAGATGGCATGAATAGGACAAGGAGATTCTGAGGCGATAGGCTCCACGGCAGGAGCTGTGGAGCAGGCAGGGTGCAGGCTGGATCAGTCGTGTGAGGCCATAGGACCTCGATAAGGAGATTAGTCAGACCTGCAACCGAAAGCGACACCGTAAGGCCTTGAAGGACCTTGTATGGGAGTGTGGTGATCACCGCAGAGCACGTCTACTCCACAACGCGAGGAGACCCGATGAAGCGATACCTGGGAGTGGACCTGCACCGGACGCAGTTCACGGTGTGCACACGGCTGGAGAACGGACGGACATATCTGCGGCAGTGGCCGATGCGAGAGTTGAAACTGTTTGCGGCGCAACTGAGAGCAGGGGACGAGCTGGCTGCCGGAGGTGCGGATGAAAGAACGTAACCAGCGAGAACTGGGTCATCTGGCGCGGGCGCGCGACCTGCTGGTCAAGCAGCGGTCGGCGCTGAAGACCAAGATCAACAATCTGCTTTCTTCCGAGGGGATGAACTTGAAGAGGGAGTCTCTGTCCAGCAACAAGGCGCTGGAGCGGGTGCTTGCCTTGCCGCTCTCTCCACTGATGCTGGCTGAGGCACGTGTGATGGTGGGCCAGATCCGCGCTCTGGCCGGCAGCATCTCTGAGCTTGAGGCTCTCCTGGAAGAAGAGGGACCCAACCTTGCCGGCCACAAAAACCTGACCAGTATAAAGGGCATCGGTCCAGTCGGCGCAGCGGTGCTGTTGAGCGCGATCGGCGACATCAAGGACTTCTCGGATCCGGGCAAGCTTGCGGCCTATCTCGGCTTGGTACCCAGAGTGCAGAACTCCAATGAAACCGAACACTCCGGCCGCATCACCCGGCAAGGCAACAAACTTGCCCGTACCACGATTGTGCAGTGTGCGCTCATCGCCAAGCGTTACAGCCCCTTCCTGCAACAGTTCTATCAACGTATCCAACGTCGCCGCGGCGGTGGCAAAGCCAACATCGCACTGGCCCGTAAGTTCGCTGGGAGTTATCTATCACACCCTCAAGAATAACTGGGTGTTCGAAGACTTCCCCAACTTCGTCCTGGCCTCCTGAAAACAGGCCCTAACTAAATCATGAGTAGACAGCTATTCATGGGAGCTTTCATGAAACACGTTCTCCTCGTTGCATTGCTCTTGTCCGCTCCTCGTTCGATAGATGAGCTTCATAGCATCGAACCTCGCCCGCTTAATGAGCGTGAGACCGGCTGGATACGAGACATCTTGCAGGTCAATGATGAATGGCGCGCTGCCGACATCAGCAGGACTCAAGTGGTCGCCGAAGATTGGTGGGGCGAGAATGGAGTCAGTTGGAGCTCGATCCTGCAAGCGCCCGAACCGGAGAACCCCAACCCAAAATCAGAGAGGGAGTCTGTCGGGATCTCTGGATAAACAACGATGACGGCAGCGTCATCAACGTCCAGTTATCTCAGTTCAAGGGCCGACTTCAGGAGATATACGTGCTCTTCCTCGATACCAAACATTCGAAGCGGAAGCTTCCCGAAACATGGACTGAGGTCTCGCGCGAAGCGGCCAACCTATGAACGGACTGCTAAAGGAACCATCGGCGATGGAGTCACTGGCTCAAAGGCTAGCGGCTTCCCCGGTCCTGAAACGCTTCCCAAATCCGACCGAAGAGGGGCAGTCTATCGCCTACTCTCTGTCCGATCTGGAGGGGTCGATGCGTGTGTTCCTTGACGAGCAGTTGCCGAAGCTGGCCGATCCGACCGTTCAGGGCGAGGAGCTGGAAGACCTGATCTTGGAAGTTCGGGAGGAGTTCCGCCACATCCTCTACCATCTCCACGACCCTGAGTTCATCCGCGTGGTGGAGCCGACGCACGACTGGCTGGCTCTGGCGAAGAAGTAGCCATGCTACCGGTGAGCAAACCATGACAATCCGAATCACATCGATGCCGGAGCCAGCGATGGTCGGAGTTCGTCTCTCCGATGCTGCGGCGGAGCGTGAATGCACCGGGGATGTGGTCGCTGAACGTGAACCGTGCGGGCAACTGGATCCGAGGTCTGGAGCTGTTAGGCTCTGCCGGGTTCTCACTGGAGCGGGCGCTGGCTCCGTTCGATCCAAAACTCAGGGCGGCTTCTGCCCGGTCTGCTCAGGCCGAGCTGGCCGTGACCTATGACGGGGTGGCGGACGCGGGTTTTATATACCTGCCCTACACAACCCCGGCCAGCGTCGAGCACGACCCACTCCTGCTGGAATACTCCCACTCGATAGAGGACGACCTGTGCCACGTTGGGTCTGAGCGCTGACCATGGGCTGGCCTTGGTTCGCTTCCGAGTCCCGGCTCGGGAGTGCTCTTCCAACTGGAAGATGAGATTACTCCGAGCAGCAGCAGGACCGTCTGCGACCTCGCCTTCGACTATGGCTCCCCCGATTGCGCCATAAACCCCCGCATAAACAGCCGTGACTTGGTTCGTGGCTCGGGACGGGGTAGCCAACTGCTGATATCCATTCGCAGTTGCGTAATACTCGGCTCCGCCATCCGATAAGTAGGTCGCGGTTCCGACAGAGTTGCCATGGCTATCGGTGATGTTTGTGGAGTTAAACTGACCGCTTCCGTACCGTTCGATCCAACTTGATCAAGAGTCGGAGCATTCAGGCTGCCGTTGCCCTGCTGAGCGGCAGTGTACTGATCGTTGCTCATCAGTGTGCATTGCTGGTTTCCATCCGAGCCGGTCGTGCATACATTGACAGAATGACCGTCTGAATCCGTGTTGGTCAGCGGATTGTTCAGCGCATAAGCGTAGAGATTGAGAGTCTGAGGATTAGTGAAGTCCGCGGTCGGCACGGGCGATGACCCCCGGCCTTCGTCGTAGTCAGGGGACATGAACCTCCCGAGCGACGATCCGAAGTAGCGCGCACCGAAGTTATCTAGGCCACTCTCTGCATCCCGTTCTTTGCGGGTGTAGTGCTCCTCAGAAGGATCGATACCGCTGCTGACGCTCAAATCATCGCCGAAGGGCAGAATTGCGTAGCTTGTCACTCGTGTGCCAGCAGGCGACACTGCAACCCGCTTGGTGCCGAGCCAGTTGTACGAGTAATAAAGACTAATTACCTTACTGGCTACTCCGTTCGTTTGATAGCTCATGTTGCCCGCGAGGTCGTATCCATAGTAAACGTCATGCGCTTTAGCTCCACAAAGACCGTAGGAGCAGCTTCTCTCATAAGTCAGGCGGCCCACGGCATCGAAGTTTTGAAAGTGCCGCTCGGCGAGGGTAGTTGCTCCTGAAAGTGTGGTGGCCTCTGAAGCCAGACCGAAGCTTGTCCAGATCAGCACGGCATACAGGCGGAAGGCGAGAAGGCCACCCACCTAACAAGTACGTCGAAAACTGGACACGTCACAGAAGACAGAGTGACCCGAGTTCGCCACGTCGACTGTTACCATCCCTGACGCTCAGGTGGGAGTGACAGGACGGCGTAAACGCAAGGCCAGTCGAAAAGTCGGGCTACACTCGGGTCACGGTGATTCCAAGCTTTTCAAAAGGAGCAATCGCCGCTTTGCTGGCGCCTTTGTCGGTGATCAGCTGATTGATCAGGCGAGTGGGGCAGAGTAGATATTTGTTGACTTCTCCCAGTTTGCTATGGTCAGCAACCGCCACCTTCACTTTAGAGTGATCCGCCAGCATGCGCAGCAACTCTGCTTCCGCTGAGTTCGAGCAGGTCAGGCCGTGCCTTGCGTCGATACCGTCAACTCCGATAAACATAATATCGGCAAAAAGCGTCTCGGCTGCGCTGGTCGCAAGCGGACCGACCAAAGTAAACCAGTTACCGCGCAAATGGCCTCCGGTTACAATGACTTCGATGTCTTTACGATTACTTAGCTCCATGGCGACATTCACGGTGTTTGTGATGATGGAGATCCCGCTGAGCGTCTTCAGGCTGCGCACAACTTCCGTGGTCGTTGTTCCCCCGCTCAGCGCGACGGTCTGTCCCGGCAACACGAGTTCGGCCGCCGCTCTGGCGATGCGGCGCTTCTCGTCGGCAAAACTGCTTACTTTGTCCTGAAACGAAGCGTCATGCCTGAAGGGTTCGTAAAACAGCGGACCGATGGGAACTGCTCCGCCGCGGGTTCGTCGTAACAGGGATCTGCTTTCCAGAACGTCGAGGTCGCGCCGGATCGTTGCGACGGAAGCGTCGAGTTCGGTGCACAACTCGTCCACTGCGACCAATCCAGTCTCCTGGAGGCGCCGAAGAATTAACTCCTGACGCGCAACTAGGTTGTCTGTTTTGCCTGCCATATGAGCAGAGAATACCAAATCAGAGGCTAAGATCGTCTAAAGAACACAGGTGTCATCTCGCCCCGTTGTGATGAGTGCTACGCGTTTGACGGTCGCACAAAAGCCTTGATGGTTGCGCATTCGTGGCCAACAGACTGGCCGTGCGGACGAATCGTGTAGTCACCAATCGACGCCGGAATGATAAAGGTTTCCGCGTAGTGAATGATTAATGGCGGAAAGTCCGAACTGGGACTTTCAACGATGACCTCTGCCCCTTCGACAAGATTGAGAACGTTAACTGTGCCTTCAGTATTGTGTGGCACTTTGTCCGTGAACCAATGGCGGCGCGTCTCGATGAACTCGAGTTCGTGAAGCCCCGTGACTTCCTCGCGCCAACCCGGTCCGGACGAGACTGGTGCATTGCGGTTGACCAAGTTATGCCGAACCCAATCAGTGCGTCGATCCCACTGAATATTCGCTGCCCCGTGATCGATGTGAATTGGGCGCGGCATCCCGTCGAGTCCCGTGCGACCCCAATCCCACAGTTTGAAGGTGAAAATGTAGGGTGTCGCGCTGATCTCTAAAACCATCGAGTTCCTGCCTGAGCAGTGAACCGTGCCTGCAGGAATTAGAAAATGGTCGTGCTTGTGGGCGGGCCAAGTGTTCACAAACAGATCGACAGGGAAAGGGAGTCGGCCAACTTGCGCCGCACGTAGCTCTTGGAGGAACGTATCAGGATCCGCGGCTTCCTTGGTCCCAAGATAGACGCGCGCGTCTTCGCCTGCGTCGAGCAAGTAGTAGCTTTCGTCCTGCGTATACGACATCCCAAAAGTCCTATGTATGTATTCAGGCAAAGGATGAACCTGCAACGACAAGTTGCCGCCGTGCATGGTGTCAAGCAGGTCAAATCGTATAGGGAATTCCGCCCCAAATTTTCGATAGACGTCTTGACCAAGCAACGCCTCGGGTTGTGCGAAGACAACGTCAATGGCTGGAATCTCGACGCGGTATTGGCCAAATCCGAGCAGAAGGCTGTTTTCCTCTGGCACGCAGTCAAAACACCAGGCATAATTTGGCGCGTCGCGAGGCAGTTCGCAAACCTCTTCCATCCAATGACCTCCCCACGGGCCAGAATCAAAATAGGGCACAACACGGAATGGACGGTGCGCCGTTACATTGAGGGCCCGCCGAAAGTCATCTCCTCGAATCAATTTTGGAGTTTCGGGAATGTTGGTATCAAGAAGATAATCGATGCGAGAAAGCAGGGTTCTTTTAAGCTTGTCGGCAGCGCGCCATTCGACAAAATAACCGCATTTATATTTGGGCTCGATGCCCTCGGCATGGTTCTCCAAACCGAGGTTGGCGAGATCACCTGCGCGCCAACGCAATTGAATTTCCCACCGGGCCATGTCCGCATATACGACACTCTCTGCGTGGGGTGCCACGAAGGATGCGCCGGTACCAAACACGACGGTCAGACCGATCCCTCGATCAACGGAGCTTCGCAATCCAGCTAACAACTCTGGATCGAAATAATCGGCAATCTCAATGTCGTTCATTCGGCCAAAGACTCTGTCATCGCCAAGCACCGGTTTTAGCATCTCTTCGATTTGTTGCGGAGATTTGTAACCATTACATGCGCGAATAATCATTGAGGGCCGGAGATGTCGCAGAACAGCATCCTCCAGTTCATCGAGAAAAACGCCAGGGTAGCATTCGATACAGAGAGTCCCAACCTGACGGTATTTTGCAATTGCGGACATCACTTCATTCCAGCCAACGGCACAGTCCTGGCTTGGACCGACCGGAATGAAAGGATACTTATCGTAAGACGAGGGACGATGTTCAGGCGGAGGTAACAAGCAGGTCCTCCTGTAACAGAGGGACTGCTCCGAGAAGAGCGGCTTTGTCTCCCAGCGCGACGGCTCGAATATCGGGATGGCCCCAGGGCGTCCAGGCATATTGGTTGACATACTCCTGAATGGCCGGGAGTATGAGATCCGCGCTCTTCATGACTCCGCCACCGATGACGACGATTTCGGGATCGTAGGCGTGAATATTCGCGACTATGCCCGCAGACCAAACATCAATGCAGTGTGTTCGCAGCGCGAGGGCAACACTATCCTTCGCCAATCTATCGTCGAACAGGGTACGGAAATCGATGGCCTCGGCCTCGGCGAGCAGACTCGAAGAATAGCCGGGCCAGTCTGCGGCTACGAGCGGCAATGACCATCCAGACGCTTCCGCTTCAGCGCAGCCGATGTTGCCGCAAGAGCACCTACGTCCCTTGTAGTTGATGGGGATATGGCCTCCCAGGCAACCGGCCTGGTGATGGGCTCCGCGGAGAAGCTGGCCATTCATCATGGCTGCCCCCCCAATTCCAGTGCCCAGCGTGATCATCACGATGTCCTGCGAGTCTTGTGCCGCCCCGGCATAGTGCTCCCCTAACAGAGCCATGCGGGCATCGTTTTCGATTAGCAAGGGGAGGCCGAAAGTGTCATGGCTCCACCTAGCCAGATCCAGATGCGGCGCATCTTCGTATTTCTTTAGCGTCGAAAGTATTTCCCCGGTTCGGGTATTGACGATACCGGGATAGCCCATTGCCAGTCCCTGGCAATCTGCAGAACGAATGCCGTGAGCATGAAGCAATCCAGCTAACGCATCGGTGATCAGCGGCAGCATCGAGCTTAGGGTTTGCGCGCGCTCTGAGGAAATGCGCACCGAGCCGAATAGCGCGCGGTCTTCCACGAGGGCACAGCCAATGTGTGTGCCACCCATGTCGAGTGAGAGTGCTTTCATCGGGTCCTCTCGATGCGGGACAAGTACATGGACATCTCCATAGGAGTTTGAGACATGATCGGAAGACCGTTCACGATAGACGACGGCTGCTTTCGGCCAGAATAAAAACGGCGACGACCAGAACCGCAACACCGCCGAGCTGGATTGCGAGCGGCTTACGGCCCGCGTCTTTCCATTCGCCTGTAAGCACCCCAAGCAGGCTCGCGATAATCACGATCAGCGACATGAAGATAGGCCAACCCAGGATCGGCCCGAGGACGCCTAACTGCGAGGCGGCTGCTCCATAGAGCAAGGTGCTGCCAAACCAGAGGATCGCCATCGTCGCAGCGAGTGACCAGTAAGACAAGCCTCCTTGCGAAAAACGAACGCCGGATCGATTCTTCCGCATGAGGTATAGGCAATAGAGCAAGTTCGGAATGGAGCCCGCGAGCATCAGCGGAAGCCAGACGGCGTTTGCAGACCCCACAGCGGTCGCGCCGTGATGTTGCGCTGCAAGGAGAAGAGGCGCGCCGAACGCAAGTCCAAAGTTGACGAACGAAGCCCCAAATCCGCAGATTAGTGCCAACAGTAAACCGGCGGAGGTTGCTTTATTTTTCGTGGGGATGCCGAGTGACTTCTCCCGCAGCCGTCCGGCAAATGCACAGATTCCAACACCAAGGAGGATCACGAATACGCCAGCAAGCAAAATGTGTCCGGATGAAGTACCCAGGCGTTCTGGATGCAATCGAAGCATAGGCAACAGCGTGCCCACCGCTGCTGACGTGCCCAGCACAACCGAGAAGGTGAGAGCAATGCCGATCGACTCGACTGCGAGGCCAAAGAAGACTTGTGCCACACCCCAGCCAAGCCCGAACCCCGCGACAGAGACAATTGCGGAGACATTCACGGCTCGATACACGGATGCGAGATGGGGAACGGTGAAACTCGCCACCACTGGCGGCAGCACGAGCAGCGCGAAAATGGTCCAAGCCAGCCAGGTATTTTCCCATGCCCAACGCCGCGTGAACTTCATTGGCAGTGTGAATGTCGCGTTGGCGACACTCGCGAGCGTCACCAGGATCAGACCTGATACCGTGCTTGTCACGAATTACCCTTCCCGCTGATGGCGTTCGGCGCGAAGCGTTACTAGATCCCAAGCGGCAACAGCTACGATTTCGTCCTCGATAGGCTCCAGCGGTTGCTCGTTGAGATTGCTGAGCCACATCTGTGGCGCTGACTTCGTGGACCACGTCAACCTTGCCGTTCGATCTTCACCGGAAGCACCAAACAACCGCAGGATCCAGGCCTTGCCGTCTTCGCTGGGTTTAATTGCGAGTGCCAGAACGTCCGCTGGTTCGATCTTGACTAAGGTGACCGCCGGAGGATTTGGACCTGCCGGTGATGCCAGCAGCGGCTGTGAAAGACCAATGGCCAGTCGACTGGCTGCCGCAGGGTCGTATCCGTTATGAGGACGCAATGCGTATCGAAACTCAACTATTCCCTCCTGATAAGCGCGGTAATTGGTTCCCCAATGATTGTTCATGACCCACGAATAGAACTTCTGCGTTGGTTCGATGTGTTCTCGCCAAACCTTTGGATTCGTCTGCGAGCCCAGCAAATTTGCGGTCACGACTCCTATCTCGACTAACGGCGCGTCCAGCGAGATCCAGGTGATCCCATGGTCAGCGTTGGCGATGTCGATCCATCGGCCAACCGACAGCCAATTTTTACAGGAGCCCGGCAACTGGTCAGATTCAGGGCGCATGACTCCCAGGGGAACGTCGATGCGCATATTTCCGTTGGGAATCGCGAACGGAAAAGAAAACTGCATGCTCTCTTTCGCGCCACGTTGCGCAAACTCATCACCCTGATTTCCCTGGCCCGGATGAGGATTCATTGGAGCACGCTTCTTGTCCACTATATTGAAGAGCTCCAGACAGTCGGCTCCGGCGGTCAATTTAACTTTCCGAATCAGGCCGTTACAGCCGGGCGCAGAAGATTCGATACGAAGAGTCACAACGAGCGGGCCCCGCTCTTCCACATGAATCTGGACTGGGCCGCTGCGTTGTATCTTGGAAACATCCTTTCCCTCCAGAAACAAATACTCGTTGAGTCCCTTCTCCGCTTTCACGTCTACCAGGTTTTCAGTTTTTCCTTTGAGCACAAGTTCCACGATGTTGCCCGTGTTCGAGTCGATGCGGGAGCGAAGGATGCCGTTTTCCAACACTCCATTTTCGAAGGAGACATGCATCGGAGGAGTGTGAGCCTTCCCAGCCGATATCCGGTAACGTGCCACGGCAAATGCCGGGACTTCCACCAGCAATGCCAGCTCGCCCGTGGAAAGTCGCTGCGAAGGCGTCGATCGCCCGCCCTCGTCTTTGACATGGTCTCCGACGGCCGACATTTCCTTTGAGATCACGATAACTTCCGAACGGGGCCAGGAGGTTGAGTTGTAGATGTCGACGGTCGAAGTAGCTTTTTGGGTCGAATCGGTTTGCAGCAATTCGCCAAGCAGAGCCTTCGACTGGTCCTCCGCATTAACGGCAAATTCGCGTTTAACCCTCCACTGCTGGGTGGTCAGGGGGTTTTCTGAGTCGGAAACACTGCACCATGCGCCCCAGGTATGTTCGGAATAGAGGAGAACATTTCGCCATGCTTCATTAAGCCTCGCGGTCTGAGAGATTGCAGGCGAAAGAATGGCTGAAAGTGTTCCAGCCTGAACTAGACGGTCAGCCGTAGCTCGATTGATTCGAGTTTCCAACGCGGACGAGCCTGCTCCATCTTCCCAATAGGGTGTTAAATCGCCGCGAAATTCAGGGAGCTGCCTTCCGTGTCGTTTGTCAAACTCCGAGAACGCGTGACTGGTTGAAGCAATTGCAAATTTCGGCCATTCATAATGGTTGTTCCATTCTTTGACGAACTCTGGCACTTCCGGATCTGGTTCAGCATTGTCGCCATGGCCGGACCAGCGAATGTAGGAGATCTCGTATGGGTACTTGACGCTATCGAGACGGTCCTGATATTTTCCAACCCATTCGAGATCCATCTTCATCACATGCGACATCGCATAGCCTGTCCAAGGAACCCACAAGAGAACTCTTTCTTTGCCGGATGGAGACACCCACCAGAAGGGCTTGTCCTGCCACTCCACCATGAAGGTACCTATGCGATCGAAATAGTTCGGCGCTGCGGAAAAGTAGCGAATACCCGCCTGTGACATTGCAGTCACCGTGCCCCACGTATAACCCGGAACGTCGCTGATCATCGCGGAATTGACTGGAATGCCGCATTCTTGGCCCAGTTCACCGGAATAACGAAACAGCTGCAAAAGTTCTTCGGGACGGCAAAGTCCGGTGAGTTCGTTGGCATACATGCCATTCAGACTCAACCAGCCCTTCTTCACGGCCTCCACAAACTCGGCTTTTTCTGCCTCCGACTTGCGCCGCATGAAGAGGTCGGCACCCCACAAGACTTCGAGATTCCATACAAATCTCGAGCCCTCGGGATACCCGGCGGTGCGTCGCGCTAAGTCAATTCCACGAGTAATATTCGCCATCTGCTTTTCTTCGACATTCGCCTGCAAATCGGTGTAGCCGAGATCGTGGTGCGAGTGCGGCAAGATGTACACAGTTACTTTGCGAACCGGTTGAATCTTCACGACCTTGGAAGTGATGTGTCCGGCCAAGTCCATTTCAACAGTGACATCTTGTGGTGCATTCACCGCCTTGGTAAGCACGGAAAATCTCTGAATCCCCGAAGTTATCGTCCTTCGATCTACTTCTGCACCGTTCAATCTCGTAATCGCTGTGGCGTCTGCGCCGGAGTGCTCGAAGGCTAACTGCACCGGCTGAAAAAGCGCACCATCTTTCTTCACCAATCCTCGGATTGGCGTGGCAAAGGATCCGGCCAAAATCTTTTCGTCCATTGCTGCCAGCATCGACCAGCCAGGCCCAGCACAGAGCCCGCTTCCCGCCGCCACCGATAAACCCTTCAGTACTTCGCGTCGCTTCATCTTCGGTCTTTCCCCCTTCTTCAATTCTTGCAACCTAGGTCGCTGACGACCAGGCGAAATACATCAGATCCATGCGTTGCCTCACTACTCCGATCTCGAATGACGGAAACAATCCCGCTCGCGGCGGCGTTCGGTCTGGGATCCCCCAGCCTTCGACTTAGCAAATCGAAGGACGGTGTGTGTTCTGGGCTCGTGCTGACAACACATGCCTCGCACGCTGTGGATGTTGGATCCAAGTGAGTCTTCGTTGAGAGCCTGCCATCAAGTCGATGATCCAGTTGTGCGGGTTTTGGGTGCCGGACTTGCAACATTAATACCGTAGTTTCTTGTGATACCGGTCTGACGTTGATTAACCGATGGACCGCATCCTCGACGGTGAGGATAAGCACGAGAGTCACCCGGGCCGATGATGCCTCCTTATCTGCACTACTCGGCCCCCAGCCCAAGCGCTTTCCGGAGTGATGAAAGCTTCGGTCTGCAGTACACGTTTTGGCACCTTGCCAGCGTTTAAGCCACAAGACTCTGACTACTAGCCTTGACAACTGTATCACTTTATATGCTTTAAAGATCGTAAAGCGATCGCCAAATATGAGCGAAAGTGCGGATTGAAGTCGCCTACCGGTACCGATCGAAGGACGATGTGCCAGATGAAAGCAATCATAGATCATGATCGAAGCATTGCTATTCGAACAGATCGCATGATACATTCGCTGGCACGTGATCGGGCCCTTAAATTGCGGATTCTACATGAAGCGTTTCCAACGTAGATTCATTCCAGAGATCGGCACGAATAAGTGTGTCAGAATGAATCGGCAATTTGAAAGCGGGTGGGGAGGAGACGAAGAGGAAAGACCGATTGAGCCGTCCACGATTGCATCCGAGTTTCCCGCCTCGTGCTTCGGTAACCGCAAGAACAATATCGAATCCGATCTGGAATTGAGGGCGAGCGCAGGAACGGCACTCCCGACTCAGGCGTTTCCAGCACATTTGTCTGCGGATCGATCGTACGCGTTAAGGACATTCAAGGTCACGCGAACGTTCAAGTAAGGCAGTCGTATTGGGTCGGAGGCTTCTTTCGCGACCTATTTAGATGTTGAACCAGAGACTGGTCGCTGATGCCCGATCGCTGCATCAGCAGTAAGAAAGCCTATCCAACCGATAAGGCCGGCAGGCCTTGAAATAACCAAAGAGACGAAATGAACGCTTTCGGGGAGGTAACACATGGATTCAAAGCAGCGTTTTGAACAAAATTGTCGATACGGATCACAGAGGACCCGCCTCAAACAACTGCTACTTGCGGTTATCACTTGTTCTCTGCTGATGTTGGCAGCGCCTTCACGGCTGCGTGCGCAGGCCCTGAGCGGTATCGCGGGCACGGTGACCGATTCGTCCAATGCGGCGGTCTCGGGCGCCAAGGTCACCGTGACCAATACCTCGACAAATGTGACAAAGTCGACACAGACCAGTGACGCCGGGACGTTCAACTTCACCGACTTGAATCCAGGCTCCTACACCGTGAAGGTGGAGGCTCAAAATTTTAAGACCTCGGTCCATGCAGGCGTTGGGGTAGAAGCTAGCCGCGTCTCAAACGTGGACACGATGCTCGATCCAGGCCAAGTCGATCAGCAGGTAGTGGTGGTCTCACAGTCGATCTCGCTGAATACTGAAGCGCCGATTCAAGCCACGACCCTTGAGCCGGTACTCGAAGCAGCGTTGCCCATCGGGCTCAACAATGGCCGCGGCCGTCAGATTGATGCTTTCATCTTCCTGGCACCCGGAGTGACCGGCGACAGCTTCAGCCATCGGATTAATGGGGGCGTCGATTTTCAGAATGAAATTCTGTTCAATGGCGTTCCTGTGGCTCAATCCGAGACCCAGGGCTATCAGACGATTCTGAATCCACCCTTCGAATTGGTCTCTGAGTTCAGTGTCGTGCGCGATACCTTCTCAGCGCAGTACGGGCTCGCCGCGGGCGGCGTGAACTATCGCTTCTCTTCCGGTACCAATGTGTTCCATGGCGGCGCATTTGAGATCCTCCGCAACGACATGTTCGACGCCCGGGGAGCTTATAACAAGACAGTACCTGTTGATAAAGAACATAACTACGGTTTCACCGTTGGCGGGCCTGTCCGAATTCCGAAGCTCTACAATGGCAAAGACAAAACCTTCTTCTTTTTCACAACCGAGTGGGATCGGCAAAATCAGGGATCGTCGGGCCGACTGACCATGCCTACTCCATCCATGAAACAGGGCGACTTCAGTCACTATGTTGATGCCAGCGGAAATGTTATTCCGATCTTTAATCCGGTCGGCTCTGGTTGCGTGTCCGGCGGCAACACGCCGGGGACGGCATTCGTTGGGAATATTATTCCCTCCGGTTGTTTCAGTCCGAATTCTGCCTCGCTGCTGCAATACTTCCCAAATCCGGATGTCGCTCCCACCAGCGATCTGACATCAATTTTCACAAACAACCTGCAATCGCAGGCTTCGGTGAGTCCCAATCGTCAATATCAATTTGGATTTACGATTGATCGCAACCTGACCGACCGGCAAACCATTCATTACAGTGAGTGGAGAAACAAGTTCAGTTCTTACTTCCACCAAAACCAGCTCGCCGCCAGCAACCCAATGGCAGGAGAAAAATTCCAGCCCCAGTTGGGCTCGGGCTTTTTCTTGAACTACTCGAACGCTATCTCAATGAACTTGGTAATGACAGCTGGCGTGGGCTGGATGGGTGAGTTGAATAACGAGGCAAACATCGCTCCCAAGAGAGATTTCTCGGCGTTGGCTGTCGGCGATCAGCAGATGCCAGCGTTCAACTTCAGTGGCGGCTCATATGATTTGGGCGATCTTGGCGCGGCGGGCGACAACGGCGAAACCACAGCTACCAATCGCAAACTTGGTGTCAGTTTTTCTAACAATTGGCTATGGACCAAGAACCGTCATACTTTCAACATCGGATGGGAATTCCGGCGCACCTATCAGGACGACGGGGAATGCCGCAGCTGCCTGGGTAAGCTGTTCTTCAACGCGAATACGACCAAGAATCCGGCGACCTTTGGTCAGCCCAATGCACCGGCTTCCGGTAGCTCATTCGCAAGCTTTCTGCTCGGCGATGTCGATCATTCTTATCGCGCCTATACCTCGGAGCTTCGACTCCGGAACCTTGACGTCTCTCCTTACGTACAGGATGCAATCAAGCTGAGCCCCCAGTTCACGGTTAACGTGGGCCTGCGGTGGGATATCATGCGGCCCTTTACCGAAAATAACAATAACATTGTTTTCTTCGACAAAGGAGCCCCCAATCCTGGTGCCGGCAATATCCCTGGTGCCGCTTCACGCATCGGTAAGTGTTCCGGTTGCGTCGGGTGGAGCCACGCCGATGTGTCGTGGACCCATCTCAGCCCGCGCGTTGGATTTGACTACAAATTGAGTGACAAAATGGTACTCAATGCTGGTTTCTCTCAGAACTTTCTGGACGGCGGAGCCTATGAATACGGCACGAACAAGGTCGCAGTTAACTACGGAAACCTGTTGAACGGTGTTCTCTCCAATCCTGCGACGGGCACCACCATTCCAAACAGCAATTGGGACGTGACTCCGCTGGGGCAGCCGGGACCGAAGCCGTTTACTACAACAATCGCGAACGGCACGGATGCATTCGCATTCTGCAAGAGCTGTACCAAGACCCCTTACCTGCTTGCCTTTAACGTTGGCGTCCAGCGCGAACTGCCGCATAACCTGTTCATGAACGTTGCATATGTCACCAATCGTGGCGTCCATCTATCCAGTCAACTCAACCCCTACAACATGATCGATCCGAAGTATCTCGCCTTGGGTAGTCTGCTGACCGAGAATATCAACTCGCCAGACGCACAAGCCGCGGGACTATCCGAACCGTTCCCGGGTTTCTCGGCTCTGTGGGGCGCAAATGCAACCGTCAAGCAGGCTCTTCGACCGTACCCCCAATTCGGTAACATTACCAACGACTTCGACTACAGTGGCTCGTCTCGATATAACGCAATGCAACTTGAATTGGATCGTCGCTTCAGCAATGGCCTAAGCGCCCTCGTCAGCTACAATCTCTCGCGCATGATGTCAAACACGAATTCGGGCTTCACGACATTCTCTAATCGCCCGCTCAATAAGGCGAACCAGAGGGCAGAGTGGACGGTAGACAACAATGATAGGACGCACATCTTCAAACTGGCCGGAACGTATGAACTGCCAATCGGCCCCGGGAAAAAACTCCTGAATACCAGGGGTGTTGCCAGCCAGATACTTGGCGGGTGGCAGGTCAGTCCGACGATCGGGTACTTGTCCGGTCAGCCTCTACAGATCGGCATCAGCTCTAACGATGAAGATCCGCTCGCAGGTAATTCGGGCAATCGCGCAAATATCGTGCCGGGAGTCAAGCAATTTCTGGGGTATCACAATGTTGACTCAGGCAACCCTGTCCTCAACGTAAATGCATTTCAGGATCCTGGTAACTATGCGATCGGAAACTCGCCCCGGCAGATCTCCTCGCTTCGTACACCATGGAGCTTTGACGAAGACGTGGCTGTAGCCAAGAGGTTCTTCTTCAGCGAAAGGATCACTGCGGAGTTGAGGATGACTTATTTCAATGCTTTCAACCGGGTCATCCACGGTGGTCCTAATACAAACATTCTGGATTCTAACTTTGGCAAGGATGTATCGAGCCAAGTCAATACACAACGACAAGGCGTGGCTCAGTTTAAGCTAAATTTTTAGACTGAAGCCAAGCTAGCCGAACGGTCACTGTGCCGAATCGCATGGTGTCCGTTCGGCATTTTCTTGTACGGACCCGAGTCAACAGCTTTGGATCTAGCCCCACCCAAAGCAGGGTAGTTTTATCAGAGCAACCTTGTAATGAATGGAATCAAATCTTTTGTGAACAGGCTGGCCTTACTGGCCCTCTCATTGCTGATGCGGTTTGCGCTCGTTTTCGCGGGTCAAGTGCTGGTTTCGGCGCTCGTTTTCTCACAGGTCACGCAAAGGTCTCTCAAGTTTGAAGACGTCACCGTTTCTGCCGGTATTCGCGCTGAGATACGCTGCGGAGCCCCGGAGAAAAAGTGGATCACGGAAGCAAACGGCAGCGGAGCGGCCTGGTTTGACTATGACAATGATGGCCTGATGGATCTCTTAATTGTAAACGGATCCTCGATGAGTGATCTGCGAGTCTCGGCCGCGGGTAAAATTCCTACACCCGATACTCAAGGGGTATATCTGTTTCACAATCTTGGGAATGGCCACTTCGAGGATGTAACGAAGAAGACAGGACTCTCCAATCCATATTGGGGAACCGGCGCGAACACTGTGGATTTCAACAATGATGGATACACCGACATCTTGATTACTAACATTGGCGTTGATCTTCTCTACAAGAATAATGGAAATGGCACTTTTACAGAAGTGGGGAAATCCGCCGGTCTTAGTCAGAAATTCGCCTGGCACACGGGGAGCGCCTTCGGAGACGTCGACGGGGATGGCAATCTCGATCTTTACGTCGCCAGTTACATGGACCTGGATGCCTTTCCGCTCCACGAACCCGCACCCGTTTGTAACTACCAGGGAAAGCCCGCGTTCTGTGGCCCTATGGGACTGAAAGGCGGCCACGGAATCTTCTACCAGAACAGTGGGGCGGGAACCTTCACGGATCGAACTAAGGATGTCGGCGTTGACAAGGTTAGACCATCCCACAGCTTTACGGCAGTTTTCGATGACTTCAATCACGATGGCAAGATTGACTTGTTTGTGTCAAACGATTCCGATCCGAATTTCCTCTTCATTAATCAAGGTGATGGAACGTTGAAGAACCTGGCGGCAGAATTAGGTATCGCTTACAACAATGATGGAAGGGCTCAATCCAACATGGGCGTCGCGGTCGGAAACTACGACAGCTTGGGGCAGCCAACCGTCGCTATCACTGCATTTCATCAGGATTACTTCCCCTTGTTTAAACCTGACAGAGCCGGGATGTATGACGATAGTTCTCAGTTGAGTGGTCTGGCGACCGAGTCGATGCCTTACCTGGGCTGGTCGTGCGGCTTCACCGACTTCGACAACAGCACCGAGACGGATCTCTGGGCGGCAAATGGCCACGTGTACCCCAGTTCTCCACAGTACAACCAACCTTTTGTTATTTTCCGACAACAGGCTCGATACCAGCCAATCTATCGCTATCCTGAGGTTCCCAATAATTCCTACCGGGGTGCTGCGATCGGAGATTTTAACAATGACGGCCGGATGGACGCGGTGATCGTCCCGATTGCTGGCCAGCCGGTTCTGCTGCTTAACCGAACCGGTACGCCGAATTCGTGGGTGGGATTACAACTGCAAGGAACCGTCAGCAATCGAGACGCTATCGGTGCGGTGATTCGTGTTAAAGCGTGCGGAAAAACCCAGGTCGACCATATTCGTAATGGGGATGGTTACTTGTCTCACAATGACCCTCGAGTCCATTTCGGATTGGGGACCTGCACCAAAATTGATGAGATTGAAATCACGTGGCCGCGTGGCAAAATACAGTTGATTCACAATATTCTTCTGAATAAATATGTCAAAATTAAGGAACCTCGCGAATAGACCTGTCGAGCGGAAGGAAATGCTACGACTCAGCTGCCATCACGGTAATCGCAATCGCCCCGCTCTGGTTAGGCGGTTGGTTTTCGTGGTCTTCTTTATCACGGTCCTCTTTTCGCGGGGAACGTCAGCGGTCCGGGCCGAGACCAAAACAACGGACAATGATGCTCGTGTGCACCACCTTTATCAGCAAGCAAATGATGCAAAGGCTAAGGGCGATCTTGCATCAGCCATCTCGTTGTATGAACAGATCCTGAGACTTCAACCGAAGCTGGCCGCCGCCTACAACAATCTGGGAGCGCTCCACGTTCAGCAGGGCGAATATACCAAAGCAGTCGAGGTGCTGAACAAAGGACTGAAGATAAGTCCAAACATGCCGTCGGCTTCGGCTTTGCTCGGCATGTCACTGTTCAAACTTAACCGGTATGCTGACGCCCGCTCCAGGTTGGAAGCAGCGGTACGCGAAAACCAGGCGGATATAGACCTACATATGCTTCTGGTCGACGATCTCACCAAGGTCGGTGACTTCGAAGCGGCTGCAGCCCACTTACAGGATATGGTGCGCAGACATCAAGACAGCTCTCAGACCTGGTATCTGCTCGCCAAGATATATACGCAACTTGGACAGCAAGCGTTAGTAAAGATGAGCTCGATCGATCCAAACTCCGTCTGGGTTCACGTTACCTCCGCTGAACTCATGGAAGAGATGAAGAACTATGAAGGCGCGGAAGTTGAGTATCAGAAGGCGATCAAAATGGCGCCCGCGGAACCGGGTATTCACTACAAACTTGGCGATATGTATTGGAGTCTTTCGCGCTGGAACGAAGCGCGCGAACAGTTTCGAAGTGAACTTACGCACAATCCGGGTCATTGCATGGCCCAGTGGAAGCTGGGAAATATCTTAAGGCAGCAAAGTCAATTTGAGGAAGCACTAATTGAGGTGGAGAAATCCATAACCATGTGTCCAACTTTAGAGGACGCTCGAGTCGATCGTGGACAGATTCTACTCAGGCTCGGCCGCGTAGAGGAGGCATTGCCCTATCTCAAAGAGGGCGTGCAAGCCAACCCATCCGATCCGGGAATTCATTTCTCCCTCGCACAGGCGTTGCGCGCCACCGGGAAGACTGAAGAGGCGAATGCAGAACTGGCTATTTTTTCCCGGCTGCAAGAAGAGGCGCACGGAGCGGCGGTTCAACAATCGGAGGACGCGATTAAATTACGTTAGATCAAACGGCTTATATCCTCGGTCGGATTTATTAACAAGATCATTCCAGCTCCAGTTCTGCAAATCTTCCATCATTCCACTTTGAGTTGACCGAACTTTCCATCATAATTTTCCGTGGTGTTCATGCCTACAAAGCACAACCCCTCTCCGAGCTGAGCTGAGTCAGCTGGTTCCAGAACCTGTTCGAAGCAAGACGGATCATCGCCAACTGGCGTCGAGATTACAACGAGCGCAGACCGCCCAACGTCGCCGCTCCTCGGCCAACTCTCGCAGCCGGATGCGCAACCGCTCGTTGGCCTCCGCGTGCCTGCTCGCGTCGCGGCTGGTAGCGCAACATCGCACGCAGCACTTGCATCTGCCCGCAGGCATGTCGTTCCGAACACTCTGTCGCGGTTCGAAACACTGCTACTGCCTCCCGCCTTGCCTGTGGGCCTACCACTTTTTTGATAACACCGCCTTGAAGCCGACGAGTCCACACAGCAGCCTGAACTACATGACGCCGGCGGAGTTCGCCGCAAAAGCAAGCGGGGGAAAAGACGCAGGCTTCGCCTGCTTGAAAAACGATCCTGCCGTTTTTCACTTTCCCACCGCTACGGCTGCGGCTAGCTGAGTATTATTTGTATGCGGAAAATGGGGGCAGGCCATAAGCTCGCCGTAAGATCGAGGATAACCTCAGGACGATATGCCACGATCAGACTAAATGTCTGAACGATGTGATGCGTCGTCGTCGCATCGATTGGTCGGCGCCGCTCAGGACGACTCTGTTCGCACAGGTTTGGGCTGAGCATCGAACAGTGCTTCGATGCACTCGAATTCCTCCCGCAATACTTCCGATTTCGTGCAGAGCTTTCTCTTGCGAAGATCTGGAATCCAGAGAACAGCAAAGAGTTCTGCAAGGCGAGGAACGTCGACGCGCAAAACCTTCTGGGGGCGTATCTGGCGATCCCATTCGGACGCGGTTATCGTCAGATCTCAGAAGACGATTCGGATCTCACACGATCTTTTGACGCGATTCGACAACCGCTGATCTCATCGTTTGTCGCCGCAGCTCTCAGCTTCTCTCCATTGATCGGGGCGGGGTCGAGGAATGCGGACAGGATGGCCAGCCTCACTACATCGGCTGCCGCACTCATGGCTAACGCATCACTGTACGAAATCACTCATTAGGCATCGTGGAAGCCGCTATTCGATGGGATGGACGCAGAGCAAGTCTCAGCAGAACTTGAGGCTTATCCGAAGCTCGCCGCTGCGATGGACGTGATGACGCAATCCCTGGTCGGAATCATGACTCCCCATCTCCCCCCCGAGAACGGCGTTCCCTCGAAAGTCAAAACCCCATCACGTCGCGCGAAAATGCCAGCCAGCAAGGCCTTCTGAAGAGAAAGCTAGGAAGAAGGCTTGGTCGAGCATCACGAGAGGCTTCGTTGTCTTGCCTCCTCGGCAGACAATTCACACAATCAGTCGGGCTGTCCGCCTACGGATCAGCCGCTCACCCGAAGATCATTTTGGCAGCAAATGCTGCCAAGTATGCCGGTTTTGCCGGTTTAATCGACTCATAACCACCGGATCGTCAATAATTTGGCTTTCGACCCATATCGTGGCATGGAAGAGGTCAGAAACCCAATTCTGTCAGGCTCCAAAACAAGAGAGCTGAGACGCAGAACCAATGATCCAGGAAGACAGCCAACCCAACAATGCGGCTACTCTAGACTTGCGAATAGCCATTCCGGAGCCGGAACCTAAATCTATCTGTGCTCCATTTGTGCTCCGTTTGCGCCCTGGATTCTGCAATCATCGAAATCGCTGTTTTCTCAATCGCCAGAACGAGGTGCAGGATTCGCGATGTACTTTGTTTTCAATTTAGCGCCATCTTCCCAAGCTGAATGTCGCCGGTTCGATCCCGGTCTCCCGCTCCAAACAAATCATTGAATTTCAGGATGCTCCGGAAAAGCGAACTTCATTAAGCGCAATCTCCAGCCGGTTAACGCAACCTGCCGCTTTGATACGGTCGATTGCGTGTAGACGTTCTGGTTCACATCAAGGCTGTGCGTCCGAGCTAGCGAATCCGCGAGCGTGCCAGGCTGACATACTGCTCGAAGTGAGGCCCTCGGTGCGCTTGCGCTGAATCCGTGTGAGTTGCATTCCAATGTGTCCTTTGTGCCTATCTCATCGTGTCTGCCGGAAATCGCATCTCACATGGTCAGGAGCCAAACAATGGCATCACTCACAACGTCGAAGAAAAAGGCTGAACCAAAGAGCGATTTCGGGCTACCTGAGGAACGCAAATATCCAATGCCAGATGCGGCTCACGCCCGAAATGCCAAAGCCCGGGCATCGCAACAGGAACATGCTGGCAACCTGAGCGCTGCGGACAAGAAAAAGGTCGACGCGAAGGCGAATAAAGTACTCAAAAAGAAGTAGCGGGCAGAATTTCTCACGCCCCTTGTCATTTGATCGGGATAGCCCTTATCACAATTGTCAACATCTCTGTTGACAGTCTAGAAGCAGTCCTCTAGTCTGCTTCTCGTGAAAATCTCCGTCTCCACCTGCCGAACCGACACCGCGAAACTCCTCAATCCTCTGATGACGCTGGCCGTTTGGCTCGTCTGCTGGAACACTTGCTGGTGCTCTGAATCGGATCACGAGTGGCACTTGACCACAGACGATACGAGCATCGATATCGCCGTACAGCATGGCGATATCGTCGTGACTAAGTTGGGCTCAAACCAGCCAGAGTCGAATTGGCTAAGTAGTCCCGTTCCGGAGGTCTTACTCCCTTCTATTATCCAAAAGGGCGCGACGCGCCCAACGAAGTGGGTGTATCAAGGCTTTGATTATCAGCCGCAGTCGGGCAGGCTAGCGCTGCGGTTCCTGAACGACAATCCATCGTTGGAGCTGCAATCGATCTGGCAAGCACGCTCCGGACATGGCCCGGTCGAACACTGGCTGACCATCGCGAATCATTCGGCTGAACCAGTCACAATTGGGCATCAGGACAGCCTTGTGCTCAATCATCTTAAAATTCCTGAACATGAGGGAATGGATGCTTGGTGGATCAAGCGCGGGGGAGGCAATGCGACGGACGAAGGCGGGACTTACGTTCGCAGCGTGAGCAAGAACAGCGAGGAAACTCTGACCAGTGATCCAACCGAGGGTGCGAGTCCTGTACCGTGGTTAGCGCTGCAGGTGGGCACGTCAGAAGGCCTATATGTCGGCTGGGAGTTTTCCGGGATTGGCAGAATTCACTGGAAGGGTAATGCAGATAGTTCGGCCTCCACACACGATCAGCCTCCCGGGTTAGCGCTGGAGGTTGGGAATGTGCCTGCCTTTAAGACTGACATCTTGCCCTCAGAGACGTTCTTGGTGCCCCCGGCGTTTGTAGGTTGCTATCACGGTGATATCGACGACGGCAGTTACACACTCCATCGTTTCGTGCTTGAAAAGTTAGTTCCCCACTTCCCTGCCGGATATAACCATCCGACACTCGCTTATAACTTATATCTCGACAGTGGTGGCCCGAATGCACGAGAAGAAGACGTATTGCGCAGCGCGGCCTTGGCCCGCGAACTCGGCTTCGAGACCTTTGTCGTCGACGCGATGTGGTTTCCGCAATCGGGTGACTGGCAGTGGGATCCGAAGCGATTTCCGCACGGGTCGAAGCCGATCGAAGAATACCTGAAGTCCAATGGGATGCAGTTTGGCCTGTGGATGGCTTACACGCACGGATCAGGAGCGACCGATCCCAAGGCTCTGAACGTTACCCAGCACGCTGATTGGTTTGCCGCACCGCCCAAGCTCGATCCGGAGGGCCACATCAATTGGGACGCGGTGGTCGACTTAGGCGCGGACCCTGCGCGTGACTGGGTGAAGAAGGCCACGCAGAGCGCTGTAAAAGACTACGGAGTGAACTATTTCAAGACAGATTACACGCCGATCGTAACTCGCTGCCAACAGACGGATCATCGGCATCATTATGGGGTGGATGTTAGCTACTGGTCTGCGCTGGCTTACTACTCTGTCCAGGATTCGCTCATCGCGAGCTTCCCAAATTTGATACTGGAAGGCTGCTCGGGGTCCGGACACATTAAGGATTTCGGCGATATTCGGCGAGTGCACGTCATTGCTATGAATGACACGCTCTCGTCGCTGCCAAACCGTCAAGCCATCTACGACTCCAGCTTCGCTTTTCCCCCCTCCGTCTTGATGGACTACACCTACGAGAACTATTACGACACGGTGTCAGATGCACCTGAGCCTTACCTGTGGCGTTCGGCGATGATGAGCGAGTGGCAGATCGATCCGACACACAGTGCAAGCTGGACTGCAGAACAAAAGCAAAAGGTGAAGCGAGCCACTGAAGTGTATAAGTCATGGATCAGACCGATTCTGCAGGACGTTGAGGTACACCACATTCTCCCCAGGCCAGACGGTTATCATTGGGACGGTCTGTTCTATTGGAGCCCCAGCCTCAAACGAGGAACGGTGTATGTCTTTCGCCCGAATAGTCCTGAAATGCAGTCGCGAGTCACTCTCAAGGGTCTTGCGCCAAACGCGAGGTATTCGGTCCGCACCGAAGATCATTCCACCCCGGATGCTGTACTCACCGGCGCTCAGCTTATGTCGGACGGATTAAGCATCAAGCTTCCTGCTAAGTATACGAGCGACCTGATCCTACTTGAGGAACAGAGATAAGGATCGGCTACTGAACAGGAGCTGTTCGGGATATTCGCTTTAGGGGTCCGGTTCAAGAGACTAACTCCTCGTGCGAGTTAGCGTGTTACTCGCCGTCAATCCGGGACTGACCTCTTCCGAGAGGAGGCCAGTTCTCAACCGCAGAGTCCTTAGCAACGCGGAGGAAGCAAAGCGGCTTAAGCTCAGAACGCCTCCCCTGCTTCCGCTAGCGCTGGCCAGACTACTTCTCCGTGATCACGAGCAATTCGGAAGTAAGGTTGTCATCCAGGCGTACAGGAATTCCACCTTGTAAGATCTGCGAGCCCTGCATCTCGACTGTTTTCCCTGAACCCTGAAAGCGTAGGACGTAATTGCGCGAGAAATCGAGTCCTCTCGGCTCGACTCGGTACGTGGGGTCGCCTAACTGAGAGGTACGAAAGAGGCCGATTACGTCTGAGCGATGGGTCGGGGCGGCGTATTCAAGAACCACCCAGGGCGAAGGCTCCATCAACGGCAGCACTGGAGTGTGGTGAAAGACGAGGCTATTCGTCATGATCGGGTAGATAGTGCTTTTGTAAGTGCCTACGCCTTCGCGCATCTTGGCCCCGAGTAGAGGATTCAGTTCAGGCAACGTCGGACTAATGCCACGGAAGATTGGCCGGGACATCATGATGGTATGCAACTGGGTGTTGAGGTCTCCATCTTCCTCCAGGCCTTCTGTCTCGGTGCCAAAGGTCCGTAACAGAATTTCAGGCGGTAAGAGCCAAGTCATACCGTTAAGTATTTTCAAACCTCGAGGTGCACGAAGCCAATCGGATAACTCCGTGTTCTCAAAGCGCTGCATGATTCCATAGTCGAGTCGACCGCCGCCTCCCGCGCAGTTTTGAAAAATCACATTGGGAAATCGCTTGCGAAGGTGATCGAAGATCGCATAGAGCGCCTCTACGTGTCGCCACTCGGTATTTTCAAGGAACCCGTCTTTTGTGCGATTGCCACCCTCCTCGACCGAGTTGTTGTAGTCGATTCGGAAGATATCAAGGTCATACCGCTGGATAAGACGGGCTATCTCAGACTCAGCCCAGGCAGATACTTCTGGATTGGCAAAGTCGAGGTGTCGCCCATTGGCTACAGGCTGGCCATTTCGGGTTAAGATCCAATCCGGATGTTGCTGGCGCAACTTAGCGGATGCGCCAACACTCTCAATCTCGACCCAAAGCCCAAAGAGCATGCCCTTCTTTTTCGCGTACTGACGGACGGGGGTGAGGTCGTTGGGTAACCATGATCCTGCGTACCAGTCACCGGCGTTCTTCCACCAGACGTTTGGGTCAGGTCCGTTCCAACCTGCATCGATAACGAACGTGTCTGCCCCGATGGAAGAAGCAATATCGATTTCACGTTTCAGACCCTCTTCGGACTCATGGTCGACGATATACCCGCGGTGGTTTGCTTCGACCAGTGAGCGGCGTGCCGCACTCGGAGCAGTGGGAAGCACGAAGTTCCGCACGTGATGGTGAAGCGTTTGCACTACCTGGTCGAGGTCGCCGTGCATGAGCAACAGATGGGTCTCCGGACTGCGGACGGTCTCGCCGGGTTCGATCACTCGCAACACAGGATCAGCCGCTGCGGGACCAAGATCAAAGAACAGGCGAGCATCGTCTTTCGGTTCGTTGCGTGACGCCTGGACGTGCATCGTCCAATTGCCGCTCCAGGCAAGGGAGGCGACAAACCACTCGCCAGAAGCACGGTTCCGAGCAAAGAATGTTGGATGACCCCAGCCAGACTTGCCCCGCGTGCCCGAGGCGGCGACGGTCCCATTAGTAACCGGATGAAACTCCCACGCACCCTCGTGACCCCACTCTTCGTATCGCGCCGTGGCTACCTCAAAGGGTGACTCATTTCCCACTCGCTCCTTTACGCCGGGCGTGTCCCAGAGAGGACCAGACCAGGGGGACAGCGATGTAATCGATGTAGGCTTCGTTCCGGTGTTGGTGATGTCAAGCCAGCGAACCATGACCGAATCGCCGTGGATCAGTGTGTTCAGCTTGACGGTGATAGGCCGAGTGTTGCTCTTCAGTTCGATGGTCAGCAGACGGCCCTCGGGCGTCGTTCGGCTTTGGTTAGCACCGACCCATTGCCAGCTTCCGGCAAGGCTTTGACCCTCAATGCCGAGCTGAAACGAATCCATCGGCTCGCCTTGCCTTTGCTGACTCTGACCCTCCAGGTGAACGTCGGGCTTGATTTGACCCGAAGACGTCCAGTAGCGGTTCACCCATCGTCCCTGAAAGAGTTCTTCGTCACAAACCATCAGCCCGGAACTGAGGCGCACCCCAGGCGTGGCGCCCGTGCGTACGGAAAAATCTTGTACCGTTTGAGATTGGCAGTTTGGAACCACCAGACCGATGACTAACATCAGTACAAACGAACCGCTCATCCTTCGAATGGCCAAGTACTTGGTCACGTATGCATCCCTCTGTGGCTTTTTGGTGTTTCGGGCTCTCAGCAACTCGCTAAGGTGTGAAGTCCGGCAACAGACTACGACGGCATCTTACTCTTGCTAGAGACATCATTGTCAACAGATGAGTCAACGAGTGCCCTTGATCGTGCCTCGTCTGTCTTCATTATTGTTGACAACTCTGCAACCGAAACAGAAGATGGTCACTCCGTCGGTTACTCAGCTGGCGGAGTTGCGAGGAAAGCGTAGATGCAAACGGAGCTGGGCATATTGTTAGCAGTTTTTGGCGGAGTGATGGTGGGCAACTGCATGCTCCCGCTGAAATACATGCGCAAGTGGCATTGGGAGAATGTGTGGATCGTGTTTTCCCTGGTAGCTCTGGTGTTCATGCCGTGGGCGATCGCCTTCCTACGCGTTCACAATCTGCTTGCCGTGTATGCCAGTGTGGGACGGCGCGCCTTTCTGTTGCCATTCCTCTTCGGCGCTGGTTGGGGCATCGCCCAAGTTCTGTTTGGCCTTGCTGTCATCCGGATTGGAATGGCGCTCTCGTTTGCCATCACGATCGGTCTGAGCGCGGCTCTTGGCAGCCTGGTACCAATCTTGCTGAAGCAGCCGGCATTTCTGACATCGGGCCGTGGCCTGGTGTTACTCGCAGGCATGGTCCTGATGCTGACCGGTGTCGTCATCTGCAGTTGGGCGGGCCGCCGAAGAGAGTTAGAACAAACAAAGGACGTTGCAGGATCTGGAACTCGACCTTTTATGAGCGGACTTCTCTTTGCCTTCGGTGCAGGCTTGCTCGCGCCGATGCTGAACTACGCTCTTGCGTTTGGTGACACTCTGATAGCCGCGGCACTTCGCCAGCAGACGGCCCATGTTGACGCTCCCTATGCAGTATGGCCGATCGCTCTCGCGGGCGGAGCCATTCCGAATCTTATCTACTCCCTCTGGCTCGTACAACGTAACCGAAGCTGGGCAAATTTCACTCCAGTCTGGCCCGAGATCACGTTAGGTGCAATCATGGGTGGTCTGTGGATGGGCTCCGTTGCTATCTACGGCTCGGCGACCACTCTGCTCGGAGTGCTGGGAGCATCCATAGGATGGAGCATCTACCAGATCTGCATCATCTTTACCGCCAACATATCGGGATGGATGGCCGGAGAATGGAAGGGTGTGAGGCTGCAATCCAAACTTGCCTTGTGGGGCGGCCTGATCGTTCTCGGTACGGCGACGATCGCCATCACTTACGGCAATCACTAGGTTCCTGTCTGTAGCCTTGGCTTGGGCGCACGTCGCGGGTAGGCACACGACTTTCGGCTACGGATCTATTGTGGCGCTACGTCGGCTGCGGCGGATTATCGCTTGGAGTTAGCGGCGGCTGATAACTTTGGGTTCCCTTCTAGACATTTGAAGATCTCATTCACCGGCACGTCTATGAAGCGATCCACGTGATCTGACGGCCAGTGAATCTCAATTGCGTCAATTCGCGTTGCCTTGCCGAGACCGAAATGTATCCGCAGGTCGCTTTGCGAGTAGAAGCTGCCGCCGCTGCGGACTTCGTCGATCTGGCGATGAGCTCCGGTTGTACAGGTCACCCGCGCGCCGATCGCAGTTCGATTGGATTTGGTTCCAACCAGCTTGAGGGTGATCCAGTTGTTGCCGGCGTGCGAGGTGCAATGAAGTAGCTGCGGGACGGCATTGATTGGATTGACGAGGACATCGATCAGACCATCGTTATCAAAGTCGCCGAAGGCACACGCTCGCGCGCTGATTGGATTGGTGATTCCCGAACCGGCGACTGCGGAAACGTCGCGAAACTTCCCGCCGCCCACATTTTCATACAGCACTTTCTGCTGCTTGTAATGAGTGCCGTTATGTATTCCATCGATTTCGGGGTAGACATGACCGTTGACGTATAAGATGTCGGGCCAGCCGTCGTTATTGGCGTCAAAGAATCCTGCGCCCCATCCAAGCAGCTGCGAATGTGTGCCAATGCCCGCGCTGTGGGTGCTGTCTTCAAACGACCTTTTGCCGTCGTTATGATAGAGGTTGGGCAAATCGTCAGAGAAATTCGTCTTGAAGACGTCAAGCCATCCATCGCAATCGTAGTCTCCCGCGGAGACGCCCATGCCGGATTGGTTTCGACCGTCTCGACTGGTTGCGACTCCCGACTCCAGGCCGCCTTCCGTGAAGGTGCCGTCACCGTTATTCCAAAACATAAAGCTCATCTCGCTGTCGTTAGCCACATAGATATCTGGCCAGCTATCGTTGTCGAAATCCGCGACAAGAACGCCCAAACCGTAACTCGCGGGAGCTTTACTGATTCCGCTTTTCTCGGTGACGTCAACAAAGGTTCCGTCGCCGTTGTTGTGGTAGAGATGACTTTTGGCACGGGGCAGGCCCTGGGGGCCACAGTTGATCGGCATCCCCTGAAACACACAAGACCCTGTGCCGGGCAATGGTGCTGTTGCCAGGTCGAATTCGATGTAGTTACTCACAAAGAGATCCAGGTGACCATCTTTGTTGTAGTCGAGAAATGCGCAGCCTGAACCCCAGTGCCTTCCCTTAAGCAGGAGACCGGCTTTTTCTGTCACATCGGTAAAGGTGCCATCGCCATTGTTATGGTAGAGAACATTCTGTCCCCAATAGGTCACGAAGAGATCGTCGTAGCCATCGTTGTCGTAATCTCCGACGCATACACCCTGCCCCCAACCATATCGAGTAAGACCGGCCTGGTGAGTGATGTCGGTAAAAGTGCCGTCGCGATTATTCCGGAGCAGTCGGTTGGAATTTTTCTCGGAACTGGAGGAATCAATCCTGGCGCCGTTCACGAGGAAGATGTCGATCCAACCATCATTGTCATAGTCAATGAACGCAGCTCCGCAACCGGTCGTCTCAAGAATGTATTTGTTGCTCGAGGTGCCTCCGTAGACTGTGATTCCGGTGATTCCAGCTGTCGCGGCGATGTCTTCAAATTGCGATGAGAAGTCGCCCTGGAAGTTGGCCCCAGCAGCGAATCGTCCTGGGATGGCGGCGGCCGCTCCCATGGTGAGCAGGTCGCGCATGAAATCGCGTCTTGTACTTCGGAGGCTACTGTCGTTAGGTAGGTCGAGGATCCTGGGCTTCATCTGTAAGTGGTCTGACTCTTCGGAGTAGGCTGGCCTCATCTGCATGCTGAACGCGAGCGATACTCTCGGCTGGCATCATAAAGGTTTCCGCGCTCCGCATCACAACGGCAGGTGGTACAGCTCACGAGCGTCCCTCGCCCATTCTGGAGAGAGCAAACTCTTTAAGTGGGAGGAAAAGAGATTGCACCGGACCTACTTTGTCGCAACGTTGGCGTTGCATGATCCGAGTTGCTGGGCCTGTTGTAACTCGGATCGTCCACGTTCCGTTTGTCCGGACTGCATCAACGCATCTGCCAGCTGACACATCGCCGCTACATGCCCTGGTCTGAGATCGAGCACTGTCTGGAATTCCACTGCGGCTCCATTCCAGTCTCGCTGCTTTGCGAGAGAAACACCTGCATTGAAATGGATATCGGGATTGTTCGGAGACGCCGTTTCGGCCGCGTGGAAAGCGCGATTTGCTTCGGGCCAATTTTGCTTAGCGCTCTGCGCGATACCCATGTAGTGGTTCGCATCCGCAAACTCGGGATCGGACGTGAGAGCGGCTTGAAGAGATTCAATCGCCGGGTCGACTTGAGCCTTTTTTAGCAGATCGATTGCGATGTTGGTCTTGAGGATTGCTTCGGTTCGGCGTGACGCAGCGTCAGCAACTTCACGCGATCGGCGGTACACCTCGGCTGCGCCGCTTTGATCGCCACTCTTGCGTAGAACTGCGCCGAGCGCGTTTAACACCTCACGCCGATTCGGCTGGAGGCGAGAGGCCTCCTGGAGTTGTGCGATCGCTTCAGTCGGGAACTTCTCTGATAGCAGCGTACCGAGGCTGAGCCGGTAATCCACGTCTTTCGGATTGAGCTCAACAGCTTTTCTGTAATGCTGAATGGCACCGTCGCTATCGCCGGTTTGAGAAAGAATGTCGCCATAGTAGAACTGGGCACGAGCGAGATTCGGATCCAGTTGAACCGCTGTCGAGGCCTCTTTCAACGCCTCCGGCAGCCGGTCCATGCGCTTGAGAGTGAAGGCAAGGTCCGCATGCGCATCCGCCGAATTTGGAATGATGCTCAGTGCCTTTCTGTATTCGTTACTCGCGGCAGGCAGATCGCCCTTGTCGCGCATCGCCTGCGCGAGATTCAACATTCCTGAAGTGAACTTCGGATCTGCAGAAACGGCGCCCTGGAATTCACGAATTGCTCCGTCGAGATCTCCGGCCTGATCGAGCGCGACTCCCAGATTATTGTGGGCTTCTGCGGATGCGGGGCTGAGCGCAACGACATGACGAAACTGATCTACCGCCCCCTGGATGTTGCCTTGGTCGGAGTAAAGCATGCCGAGTTGCGTACGCGCTGCATACATTTCAGGTCGCAGCTGAATTGCTCTCTCGAGCATTTCGACAGCGGCGCCCACGTTACCTTGCGCGGTAAGTGCATTGCCCGATTCAAACAGAGCCTCTGGAAACTCCGGGCGCAACGAGATGGCGGTCTGAAAGTTTTCGATCGCGGCGGGATACTGCTCCTGAATTGATAGCGCGGTGCCCATGTTGTAGAAGGCATCAGGGTAATGCGGATCGAGCTGTATGGCTTTTTGAAACTCGGCGATCCCCTGGTCAAGTGAGCCATGGCGGGCGAGGGCATAGCCGTAGTAATTGTGGGCAACAGCAGATTCGGGAGCCGCTTCCACCGCGCGCTTGAGCAAGACGAGCGAACGTTGTACGTCGCCCTTGCTAAGAAGATTCACTCCTGCTGCAAGTGAATCTGGTTGCGGCTGCTGCGCCAAAGCGCAGCAGCTCACCAGGAGCAATAGCAGAAGGAGCCGATTGATCATCAGAATCGTACGGTGCCACCCAGTTGAAGACGTCTCATAATATCTCCGGTACCGAATATCATGCCGGCAGTGGACGAATCCACCTGTCCATTAGGAGTTCCGAGGTTCGTGTGGTTGAAGGCGTTAAACGCCTCGCCTTGCAGTTCAAAGGAGAATCGTTCGCCCAGACGGAAGGTCTTCTGGAGTGAGATGTCAGCACGAAACAGACCGGGCCCCCAGAGGCTGTTTCGTCCTGCATTGCCAAATTGATACTGCGCAGGAATGGCATAGGCCGCTGGATTGAACCAGTGATTCTTGTTCTGACTTGACACGCCTGACTTGCCCACGACGTCAGGCCTTAGACTGCAGCAGTTCGAATTGAGTGAAGCTCCGTTGCCAAGAGTTGGGGAGAAAGGAGTGCCCGACTCAACGGTCCAGATTCCGGAGAGCTGCCAACCACCGACGACCTGATTGACCACTCCTGGCTTGTTCAGGAACGCTCTGCCTGCACCCACCGGTATCTCCCAGACATGGCTCGCAACGAAGACCAGCTTGCGATTCGAATCCTGCGGACCACGGTCAAGATTCGTCAGGAACGGGTCATACGCATTGTGGAAGCCAAAATCATAAGACCCGCTATAGGTGAAGGCTGCAGTAACCATGAGTCCATGAGAGTAACGCTTTTCGGCCTGGACCTGCAACGACTGATATCCAGTGTTCGTCTGATTATTCTGGTTATAAGCGTTGGTGGTGAAACCGAACTTGTTGTAAGGCTGGCGCAGGTTGATTGGACCTGGCCCTGGAGGTGCCGCATTGGCATCGTAGCGATAGAAAAGGTGGCGATTTGCGGTGCCTACATAGGCTGCAGTCACAGTGAAATCGGCGGGGAACTGGCGTTGTACAGCAACGTTCCACTCGTCGACCGAGTTAGTTGGATTGTGCCGGAAGACGCCGAACCCCGTAGAGTTCGGTGTGGGATATACTCCGGGATTCCCCGCGGCTTTCAAAATATCGAAGCCGCTTATAAAGGTGGGCGGCCCACCGGCCAGCGTGAGTGTCGGTTGATATTGATCAGCGACGGGCGAGAGCGTCTGACGTGTTGCATTCGGCCAGTCGTTCGTGATGGCACCAAAGTTTGCGCCGTCGAATCCGTTGGTGAAGGAACGCGTATAACCGGCTCGGATCACCGTGTGCTTGATCCCGCTCCACGCAAATCCAATACGAGGTCCGAAGTCGAGATAGTTCTGATCTACGTTTGCAGTTGCGCTCGACTTTCCAAAGTTACTGATGATGGTGTTGGTGTTGGTGAAGTCGAAGTTGGCGATACCGCCCTTTTGAGGAGAGGTCGGATAACCAATGAAGTCGTACCGAAGACCCAGCGTAACCGTCAGGCGAGGCGTCGCATGCCAAGTGTCCTGGACATAGAATGCATTGTCGGTGTTATGAGCTTCGGGTAAGTTGTTCGCGTACACTACGCGCCCGAAGTTACTGGCGTCCCCCAGCAGAAACGAAGCCATCGAAAGGCCGGAGGTTGGGTTGTCCGCGCTGGCAGTGATCGTCTGGCTGAAGCCGTTGCCGCCGCAAACGCCTCCGTTCACACAACCGAACTCACCTTGTGAGGACGTGTCGCGCCTGTCGCGCCAGGCTAGTAGAACGTCTCCGCCGATCTTGATGGTATGTTGACCCCGGGTAAGAGTCCCGATGCCGACGAAGTTGTATTTGCCGTGGTTATCGACCTGATGGGCGTGGGTACTGTTGCCGAAGCTGAAGGCCCCGACGGGACCTCCGATCTGAAAGCCAGCCAGGCCACCGCAGGAGCCGCAGGCACTATTCAGATTGGGAATGCCAAAGTCCTGTGATGTGTGGGCTGACTGGTCGATCTCGTTGGAACTATAAATATTGTAAGACCATCCAAACCGGCCCTCCAGTACGAAACTCGGCGTGACCACGTGAGTAACATTGGCTACAGCGCTATTCTGGTTCCCGATCTGCACATTGCTGCCCGGAAAGATCATCTGCCCATACGCTGGTACTAGTGCGCTCTGGTTTGCTTGCTGCCGCGTGTAGCGGCCAAATATGCGGGTTGCCTCGCTAAGAGTGTAGTCGATGCGAGCGGTTCCTAGATCTTGGTTCACCGGTTGCAGTTGAGGAGCGACAAAATTGTTGTTTGGACCTGCTCCCGGCACGTTGGGCAGCGGCAGTTTGGCCAGAATCGACTGCACGATCGGGTCTAAGCGGCCAGCAGGAATCTGATTGTTCGCAAACTGTGTTCTGCCGACGCCTTGATCACCGCCAGTTGTCGGGTCATAGATCGGGTTGGTAGCAGCCAGGCTACTGAAGTCTCCCACGCGAAAAGCAGGGATCGGTACGGTGGTCGATATGTTTCCACCTGAACGGATGCGATAGCCCTCGTAGTAGCCGAATGCGAAGAGCTTGTCACGGAGGATCGGCCCACCTAGAGTACCGCCGAACTGGTTGTAGACCAGATGGCCGGGTCCGTTCGGCTCGCTGAAAGGATTACGCGCAGAGAGTGCGTTTACGCGGTTGAACTCGTGGGCGCTGCCGTGCAGCGCGTTGGTTCCTGACTTAGTTGTGAACAGCTGAACTCCGCCGCCTACCTGGCCGAGTTCGATATCGTAATTAGAAGTAATCAGCTGATATTCCTGCAACTCGTCGGTGGAAGGTACGATGGGTGCGCTGCCGCCAACTCCTTCAGTATCATCGACCCCGTCGAGAATCTGGCGGTTTAAGTTAGAACGTTGGCCATTCGCCTGGAAAGAGTAATTGGCCGAGCCACCAGCGTATGGCACACCCTCCTGCCCCGCCCCCATAACAACTCCAGCGCGAAGTGCTGCAAACGATGTCGGATTGCGACCCTCACTGGGAAGGTCAACGAGTTGCTTAGAACCGATCGTGAGACTGACTTCGACTTTATCGGTCTCCAGTTGAGGGACCTCGGATTCGACAGACACGTTCTGATCGACGCTTCCCACTTGCAGTTGCGAATCAAGGCGGACGACGGAACCGATGTCGACCTGAACCGCGGGGCGCTCGACGCCTTTAAAGCCCTGTGCCGAAATGAGCACCTTGTAAGTGCCGGAGATCAGGTTTGAAATACTGAAGGATCCCGAGGAATTGCTCTTGCTGGTGAGCGCCACTGCCGTTGCGGTATTAATTGCGGTGATGGTTGCTCCTGCGACGGCCGCGCCGGTGGAATCGGTCACATCGCCCGTGATCGATCCCGACACAGATTGGCCACTGAGCAAAGGATGGAATTCCGCCACCAACAGTAGAATACAAACCACTAAGAACCAATTCCTCATACACCCTCCAAAACAATTCACTGTTGCAGCCAGATTCAAGGCGAGTTAGGCCCTCTTGTTCTATTCCCAGCATCGGGAACCTAAACTGACGCATTTAGAGTTGTCAAGACAAAACTGTTGACAATTTTGTAGCCCAACGGGATCAGTATTGCCGGGGAGGTCGCGGGCTGGTGAATGTGCGACTGGCTGCCTCTGGCAGCAGCGGTCCTTGCTGGACTTCTAGGCCCCGACAGTTGTGTCGGACCCATCGTTCCCGGCTCCGCACCTTGCCCATACCTGAATCGGCTACCTGCGTGCGCGCCGCGGGTATTACTTGCATGGAAGGTAGACACCCGTGCAAATGGTGCTGTCAAGGGAGTTCGATATGCTGAACACTCTGGCGAATAACCTTGATTCCACGGGACGGGGTCTTGGAAGTGGGGCAAGGATGACGCAAAATTCGCCGGCGCTCAGGCGACGTGAAAATCAGTACTCGGCCGGCGAGTTCAGGCCGCCGCCGATTCCAGGCACTCTGCCGACACATGTCACGCGCCTGAGCGTAATCTATCGGCGGTTTCGCTGCAGGCAACACAAATTCTGACAATGTTGGTGGTTCCGCGTGTTGGCTTAACCGGTCCGCCCCAGGTCAGGCGAACGCAATACGTGATCCGATTTGGACTACTATAGTGGGAGACCATATGCGCGAAAAGAACGATACACGCCGCATCACCGCAGCCGAAAGAGTCGAAGAACACATCCGGAGGGCCATTTATCGCGGCGCGCTCAAGCCTCGGGAGCGGATCATCGAGGGGGACATAGCGAAGGTGCTGCAATGCAGTCGAGGCCCGGTTCGCGAAGCCATTCTGAGGCTGGAACGCGACGGCCTGATTGTTACAGTGGCCCGGCGGGGTACGTTTATTCGGGACATTTCAGTGGAATCGATCGAAGCAATCTTCAGCATGCGCGCCAAGCTGGAGGCACTTTGCGTGCGATATCTGCGCGAGCAACTTACTGATAGAACAGAACAAACGTTACGGGAGGCCCTGGCGAAGATGAAGGTGGCCACCGCCCAAAACGACGACGAGGCATTCCTGGCGGCGGACATGAACTTCCACCAGACGATATGGCGTCTATCCAATCGCGAAGTGCTGGAAAACAGCCTGACCACGATCATGAATCCGCTCATTTTCATCCTGGCGCGAGCTTACTCAGGTCAAACCCCCATCAATGCCCGCTACAAGAGTCACGCGCAATACTTAGAGACAATCCTCACGGAACCGATCCCTCGTCTTGAACGAAGTGTTGAACAGCATTTCAAGCAGTTGGCGTCTGAAGTTCTCTCCAGGCTTCCCTCGCCGTATCTGGCGGCCTCCGGCGATAGAGACTCAGCAACTGCGCGTTCCACCTCAAGCGTCGGCTAAGGCTGTTCCGAGGACGGCCTCAAGTTGGCACAGATTCGGACGCCAGTTGCGATGAGATGACATTCGTCCTACGACTCTCGTGTCAATCTTCGCGCTCCATCCGAGCAATACAGCCTTTATCGAGCGCTGATCATGCATTCGTGCTGAATTGTTGACATCCCTGTTGACACTATTGATTTGCGGTCATTACAGTCTTCCGAGTCAGTTGTCGGGTTGGGTCTGAAAGGCTCAGTGGCGGTTCAGCGATACGACTTTGCTGGCCAGCATGGACGTTTTCTGTCACCGACGTCCGCAGATGAGCTCCATCTCGGCCAATGCCACGGAGGCAAGTTTGAATCGGCGTGATTTCTCGTTACTATGTGCGTCAAGCTGCATATCTCTACTCGCTGCTCATCGATCGGCAGCGGCGCTTCATGGCCGCGGGCTCCGCTCTGAGCCTTCTGAATCAGAGGCCTTTGCGCGCCGCGAAGGAATGAGTTGGACCTTTGGCAACGCAAGAGGGGAACAGAAGATAAGCCTCCGAACCGGGCGCTTCCTGCTTGATTCGCAAAAAAATAAGCAAAGTAAGTTTGAATACTGCAGCAGCGGTACGCAGGCTGATCAAGTTCGGCTGACCGTAGATGACGTGGACACCGGCGACTCGCAGTGGAGATGGGAATTTGTAAAGGAACAGACTCTCCGCCCCGGCCGTGGAGAACTTCAATTGGATATCCAGGTGAGGGGTGGACCAATCGAGGTGACCAAGCATTGGGTTGTCTATCCAGAGACGGCCCTAGTGCGTGAATGGCTCACCATTCACAATTCCTCAAGCAAGGACGTACGGTTGAGGCATGTGCACTTTCTCAACTCGAGACTGCTGGGCGCAACACCTGACAAAGTGGAAATGTCTTACGTGACCGGAGGCGGCAATTTCAACGGAAGCCAGTTGTTGAAGACTGAGCGACTAAAGGCTGATTACATCCGGAAATTCGATTCGAATGAACTACCCGGTGGCGCGTACAGTGCGTATCTGCCGCTGTTACTGGTAAGGGATTTGGCTTCGGCGAATTGCATGGCGTTTGGTTGGGACTACATGGGCCACTGGTCCCTGCAGGTGGACAATCAAAGCAACGATCAAGTGACGGTCGGTCTGGAAATCGCTGGGTTTGACCGGACACTCTCTCCAGGAGAAGACGTTCAGACGCCGAAGACGTTTACTGCTCCATTCTTCGGAGATCTCGACCAGATCGGCAACGAGATCCTGGACTGGCAGTATCGATCCATGTGGGAATACACAAATCCCGAATACTTCGGCAAGACCCGGTGGGCTGTAGACTGGCCGGATCCGTGGGTGGGAGACGGCGGAACGCCGAGCGCGGACAACTGGGGACGCCGCCTTGCGCTGGATATGCGGTACATCGATCTGCTGCGCGAGTCCGGTGGTGACCTTCTATGGGACGACGCAGGCTGGTACGACAAATGGGGTAACTGGCGCGGGCCTAACTGGCGCATGACAACCGGCTATCTAAGAAAACATGACATGCGATGGGTATTGTGGGAGCCTTGCTTCCTGGCGACGCCAGAGAGCAGCGTCGCGCAGGAACATCCGGACTGGCTGGTGCCGGGCAGACCGGTGTTCGAGCAGTCGATTCCGGAAACGCGCAAGTGGCAAAACGACTTGTTAGATAAAGAAGTCTCAGAGTGGCAGGATTTCCAATGGCGGTATGACATAGCGCCCGCCGCGAGCGCCACCGACACCACACTGCTGGGAGCAGACCAGCAATTCCGAGCGCTGCTTGAGCAATTCAAAACTGCTCACCCGGGGAGCGGCATCGATGCCTGCGACGGCGGAGGACGCTGGATCAGTTATGACATCGCCAAGTTCGCAGAGTCTGGTGAGTACACGGATGGAGGCGTAGGGCCTTACAGCGGTTACTATTCTTCATTGATAGTGCCGCCGGACAAAGTTCATAACGTTAGCGACTTTGATCACACTTACTACAACGCATCCAGCGATCGCACTCATTTGGCTTTGAATCCAACTTGGTACCGCGATCCTGGAGACGGAGCCGACGTAGAAGCCATTCGCAAGGACTGGGAGATATACAGGTTCCTCTTAACCAAGGGCGTTGCCGGTCGCTGGAGCCACGTCTTTCGGCCGCGCGTTAGCGGTGATGATCCGATCTGGTACTTCCAGAGGATGAATCGGGATGGATCCAGTGGAGTGATCATTACCAAGCACGCGAAGACTGGAGCTGAATATCTTCTGATCAGCAAGCCCTTAGCCGATGCAGCCGAAGACAAGATCGAGGGCGGCCCTACGGCCATGACACGCATCTCGACAACCGGAGTGGCAGTTGCGGATACCGGCATTTATTCCGATCCGATGGACGGCGAGTTACGCTACTATGGCGTACCTGGCGAAATCTACGGACCCGTGAACTTTCGCTATGAAGGAAAGTCGGGAGCTACATCCTATGTAACTCATATCGAGAAGCCCGGCGTGTCCAGCCGAGTCGAATCCAAATCTTCTCTGGGTATGGCGTTCCAGGTCGGCGCAGAGGCCATTACTATCACTGAACTCGGGCAGTTCGATCCGGGAAACAACCGAGGCAAATACACGCTGACCCTTGTGCGCGCGCGGGACAAAGCTATCCTAGGCACGGCCATGCTTGATATGCGGCTGGGGCATGTTGACGCACTGGGATTCAAATACGCCAAGCTTTCTACTCCGATTCACCTAGAGCCGGGGATGCGAGAGCCCGTGGTTGTATACCCCGGCGGCGTGCAGCCGTCTCTCAAGTATGAAGTTCACAGCTATCACTCAGGCAAGCTAACTGAAGCGACTGGCGCGCAACTCCTAGCGAACGGAATCTCTTTGCATGAAGTTCCTCCCGGGGAGCTGCTCTTCTTGAACCTATCGGATTATCCCGGTTCCGGAAGGAGGAAGGCTCCACCTGCTCCTCCAGTGAATGTAACTAAGCGTCGAGGCACCAACCTGGGTTGTCAGGGGACTGAGATCGCGTGGTCCGCAGCCGCTGGAGCCACATCCATTTCCTATTACGAGGTTCTGAAAGAGAATTCGCCCATCGGTCGAAGCGCCAAGGGAACCTACTTATTCGACCATTCGCTCACGGGACGTGGGGACCTTGAGAAGGAGTATCAAGTCATAGCAGTAGATTCAGATGGAAATCGAAGTTCCCCAGTTACAGCAGAGCTACATCCCGGAGATCCTGAGAGTTACGAGCCCCTGGGAGACTTTTCTCCGACCCAGGGCCAGAATGGTTGGCGATATGAGCAGTCATTCAACGGACACACCTATGAAGAATTGACGTGGCAACAGGGTGGCTACGAAGGTTTCTGGGCAGGATCAGGTCTGGGACGCATCGGACGCCTCTGGATGCAGCCCTCACCGAATGCCGAGATTGCCCGCACCTTTGTCGCGTCGCGGGATATGACTCTCACTATCGCGGGGAACTTAGAAATGGATCCGAGCGCAGAGCCCGACCTTGCCGTGTTTGCCCGGATTGATCACGGCAAGGAACAACTCTGGCCATCTACAGATTGGTCGAGCATCCCAGTTTATGGAAGCCCGCTCCAGTGCGAGATCAGGAAAGTTCATCTACTTCGCGGCGATACAGTCCGGTTCGTCATCAAGAGAACAACTGCGCAACGAGCTCAACCTATTATCTGGAGCCCAAGGATCACGGTTGACGAGCCGAGTTGAAATCTAAAACTCACGACCAGGTAGGACGTGCACACGCTGGTCGGTTCTAACATCAACACAAAGGGATAACACGAGAGAGCTATGCCAGAATCTTCCCGTCCGATCAAAGGGTCAGTTGTAGTTATCACAGGTGCGGCGCAAGGACTCGGGAGAGCGACCGCTCTGAACTTCGCGTCGCGCGGAGCCAAGATTGTCCTGGTAGACATCAACCATGATTCGCTGACTAAGACGGCCGAGGAGTTAACAAAGTCGGGCGCCGATGCGATTGCAATCGTCTCGAATATAGCGGCATCGGGCTCAGCGAGCGACATCGTCGAAAAGACCCTTGCCGCCTTTGGGCGCCTGGACATCCTGGTCAATAATGCAGCCGTATCGTCAACCGAATCGCTTCTGGATGTCACCGAGGCTGAGTGGGATAAGGTATTCGCGGTTAACGTGAAGGCTCTGTTCTTTCTGCTGCAGGCCGCAGCTCGTGCGATGAAAGACTCTGGCGGAGGCAGGATTGTAAATGTCTCGTCTCCTGCAACTCGCATGACCCTGACGAATTACACCTCTTACGCGACCTCGAAAGCCGCCGTAGACTACATCACACGGACGGCTGCGTCCGCGCTTGGACCATACGGCATCACCGTGAACGCGATTGCACCTGGGCGCATGGATACGCCCATGCAGCGAATCACTGAGGAAGCGAACGCCGCAGCTGCAGGAATCGATATAACTGCTTACATAAAGTCCCGCACAACGGATATACCGTTGGGCAGGCGCACAACACCTGAGGAGGTCGCGGAAGGCATTGTTTGGCTTGCCACCTCGGCGGCGTCTTACGTCACAGGGAATCGTCTCAATATCTCCGGCGGACTCGAATTGGATTAATTAGTCGTATCTGTGACTTCCCCGCTCTGCGACCTCGCTCTCGGCTCTGTACAGTTATATTGAGCTCGACACTTTGAACCTGATCGCCTACCCGAATAGCGGGTCTGGATTTCCTATGAAGGTTGTAAAGGTCGAGACCGTTCGGCATCCTGAGTTCCCACATCTTCTTTGGGTGCAGCTGCACGCTGAAGATGGGACCATCGGCCTAGGCGAGACGTTTTATTTGCCCGGGGCGGTGGAAGCGGTGGTGCATGATGCAATTGCGAGCTTTGTTATTGGCCGCAGCCCGCGCGATATTGAGAGTATTTGGGACCAGGTATTCAGTTACTTCAATTTCTTTGGATATGCCGGGGCGGAGATGCGCGCTCTATCCGCTGTAGATATTGCGCTCTGGGACTTAGTCGGGCAACAAACTGGGGAGCCTATCTATAACCTGCTAGGTGGGAAGGTACGAGAGTCGATCTCTATCTACAATACATGCGTTGACGGGGGAGACTACACCGACCAGCAGGATTTCCTCGAGCGACCCGCTGATCTAGCCAAGAGCTTACTCTCGCAAGGCATTAGGGCCATGAAGATCTGGCCCTGGGATCGTTTTGCGCCGCCTATTCAATCCACTGCACACTTTGGGCCGGCTGGAAAGATTGCGATTGGGCCTTCCGGTGCGTTCCTGTCATCGCGCGATTTGGATAAAGGTCTATCGACCGTCAAGGCCATTCGCGACGCGGTCGGGCGCGATATCGATATCATGATCGAGGGTCACTCGCGGTGGGACCTGAATTGTGCGATTCGAATTGCGAAGGCTGTTGAACCTTACGATGTGCTATGGATGGAAGACGTTATCAAGCCGGACAGTGTATCTGACCTTTGTCGCCTGGTTGCGGAGACTCGCGTGCCACAGTGCGTAAGCGAACGCCTGTTCAGCAGGTACGCGTATCGCGAGGTGTTAGAGGCTCGTGCCGCCCACGTGATCATGCCAGACTTAGTCTGGACAGGCGGTATCACCGAAGGCCGGAAGATCGCGATCTTGGCTGATGCTTTTCATCTGCCCATCGCGCCACATGACTGTACAGGCCTGGTGACTCTCTTTGCTAATTTGCATCTTTGCGCCGCCAGCACAAACGCGATGATTCTCGAGACGGTGCGAGGTTTTTACGAAGGTTGGTATCGGGCTGTTTACACCGAAAACATACAAATCGAGAGTGGCGTCGCATCGTTCCCGACTGTGCCAGGATTAGGAACAAAGCTGAAGCCGGCCTTCCTCAAGGATGCGAAGACCACAACGCGCGTGAGTCAACTGTGAAAAGGCTGTGGGCCGAGCAGAGCTGATAGGTTTGTGACGCCTAGTTATTCGAGTTAGCGCCCTGCTTGACGCCAAGTTCGAGTTCCACTTGCCCCAATCGCTTTTCCCATCCAGGCAGGTGAACGTTGAGGTAGGCTTTCGGGTCGTACGGATGCTCCAACGCGACGTCGACGTTCAGATCGACGCCCAGGCCGGGACCCGTTGGGAGCGACAGGTGTCCGGTCAGTTGATCTATTTCTGGCGTCCATGTGACCAGCTCGCGAGTCCAGGGCTCGTTGAATGGATCGAAGTGTTCTTGGATGAGAAAGTTTTGAACGCACGCAGCGAGTTGGAGACAGACCGCAGTCGCAACGGGGCCGCCACTCTGGTGAGGCGCAATCCAGCTACCGTGCGATAAGGCAAGACCAGCGACGGCAAGAGTATTAGAGATACCTCCGAGACTCATAGGCTCGGGCTGAAAAATATTGATACCGCCGCCAACAGCGAGGGTAAAGAACTGGCCAACGGTGTCATACATCTCGCCGGTGGCGACGCGTATTGGACATCTCGAGGCGACAGCATTCGCCGGTGACTCGCGTTCGCGAGTGGTCGGCTCTTCCCACCAATAGATGCTGAGCGGCGCCAGCTTCTCCGCCGCAATCAGCGCATCGCTCTCTGTGAACCTCGCATGCACGTCAATGAGCAGGCGTAGGTCTGGCCCAAAGGCGGATCGCAGAGCGGCGACGATATCGTACGCAAACTGAAGCTCTCCGGTGTCGAGGAAATCCCGCGACGTTCCGAACGGGTCGAGCTTCAACGCCTTGAACCCCTTAGCCACTGCTAGCTCGGCAGCTGCGACAAAGTCTTTGGGAGACCGCTCGGTGCGGTACCAACCATTGCCATAGCAGAGAATCGAATCCCTGACCTTGCCGCCCAGCAATTGATAGACAGGCACTCCGAGAGACTTACCGAGAATGTCCCAGCACGCGACCTCTATAGCTGCTACTGCAGTCCTATGAACATGGCCCGCGTCCAGGGACACGCTCTCCATCAGACGATTCGCGAGAGCCTTCAGGTTTCTCGGATCCTGGCCAATTGCCAGGTGCTCTAACTCGCGTATCGCTGCCTCCGTGGTGCGGATGAATCCATTGAGTGTGCCTTCGCCGATTCCGTACAGACCGTCGTCAGTGTGCACCCTGACAAAAAGCCAGTTTTTCCATCCAGCACCAACTGCGATTGTTTCGATGGACTCGATTTTCATGACTCGTCCCCGGAGGTACTTATAAAGTGGTTCTAACTTGGTGCTTGTATCTGGAGTAAGTCGAGGGCGGCGGCGGTAATACTTTCCGCATCCATGCGATACCGTCGCACGAGATACGGAATCGAGCCGCTGTCACAGAAGCAATCAGGGATCCCTATCCGGCGCATCTTCACCGCAAGCCCGGCATCCACAACTGCGTCAGCTATGGCACTTGCCAAGCCGCCGGTGACGACATGATTTTCAGCAGTTACAACCTTGGGAACTTTCTTCAGGAGAGAGGTCACGGCTTCAACATCAAAGGGTTTCAAGGTGCTGACGTGCAACAGAGCAGCGCGCACGCCGACGCTCGCCAGTTGCGTTACGGATTGCAGCGCGCGGGCCGTCATCAGCCCCGTGCTGATGATGGCTACATCGGTACCTTCGCTGAGCAACCTTGCCTTGCCTAACTCAAACTTGTAAGTCGACGCACTAAGAGTTACGGGAACCTGGCCACGCAATAGCCGCATGTAGACCGGCCCCGGATGTGCCGCGATCACTGGAATGGCCTGACTCAACTCCGTCGCGTCACAGGGGTCGATGACCGTAAGATTCGGGATCATGCGCATCAAGGCCAGATCTTCGATCCCCTGGTGGGTGCCGCCGTACCCCGTCGTGAGGCCAGGTAGACCGGCAATGATTTTGACGTTCGCATTTCCCAGCGCAGTGCCGATAGCTATGAAGTCATAGGCGCGCCGTGTGGCAAAGACGCAGTAAGTGGTGGCGAAGGGGATGAACCCACTTCGCGCCAGGCCGGCAGCCACGCCAATCAGATTCTGCTCGGCCATACCAATTTGAAAGAATCGATGCGGAAACCGTTCAGCAAAGAGATGAATATCGGTGTATTTGCCGAGATCGGCGGTTAGACCGACAATTCTCGGGTTTGCCTCACCTGCCCGTATGAGCGCCTCTCCAAACGGCGCTGCGGCGGTCTCGGTGGCTCCGAACGTGTCGGAGGTCAAGATATTCCCGGTAACTCTGGGAGCTTCGGAAGTTTTTGATCCTGGGGCGGTCATAGGTTTGTCTTGAGCGCGGACTTCAGTTCCCTCTCCAACTGCTCTCGAACACTTCTCCACTCATCTGGATCGACACGGATGAAATGGTTCTTCTCCCGTTGTTCAAACGCGGCGACGCCTTTGCCCATCAGGGTGTCGAGCACGATGGCATGGGGTTTATCACTCACTTGCTTGGCGTTTGAGATAGCGTTGACGATGGCGCCGGTGTCGTTGCCATCAATGCGCTGCGTGTCCCATCCAAACGATGTCCACTTTTCATGCACGGGTTCTACATTCATTACCTTCGAGGGTGGCCCGTCAGCCTGTTGATTGTTGCAGTCGATGAATGCGAACAGATTCCCGAGCTTGAGGTGCGAGGCGGCCATTGCCGCTTCCCAGGTTGCTCCCTCCTGCATCTCACCGTCGGAGAGTAGATTGAATATCCGAGAAGGTCGCCCATCGAGGCGCGCGCCCAGCGCCATGCCGATCGCCTGGCCAAGGCCATGGCCAAGGGAACCGCCCGTCATCTCAAACCCAGGCGTGATTTCGCTGCCTGACATCTCGAGCCTGGACTCGTCGGCGCCGTAGGTGTCTAACTCATCGATGGGGATTACTCCAGCTTCAGCGAGAGCGGCATAGAGGCCGATGGAGTAATGTCCTATCGAGAGTACGAATCGGTCTCGATCAGGCCAACTAAGGTTGGCAGGTTCGTAACGCATTTCGCCGAAGTACAGGACCGCCAATAGATCGGCGATGCCGAGGCCCTGGCCCACGTAGCCCTGCCCAACGCGTTCTCCCATGCGCACTATGTGATTGCGCAGGCGCAAGGCTTGCGTCTGGAGCGCCGCTATATCGTGGATTGGTACCGCTAGTTGTGCCCTCTTCATGAGCTTCGCCGTCTCGTATGTCTGGTCAAGACACAAAAACTTATAGATGAACGAACGGGGACTGTCAACACAATCTTGCTGACATTAGTGTTAACAATATACATTGATTCAGGGCGTGAGAGAGATCGAAGTTGCAATGAGTTCGGCCTGGTTAACCTGCAGGTTTAAGAGACGCCGGAAAGCCCAACCTGTCGTAGCGAATTCTCCGGAGAGGTAGTGACGTTGCGACAGTCCACGATGAGAATACTCGGCTTCTTCCTCCTGGTGTCCAGAGGTCTTGCCGTCCGGAGCGAAGTGCGGCTTCCTAAAATCCTAAGCGATCACATGGTGATCCAGCGTGGGGTTCCGCCGCATGTTTGGGGTTGGTCCGGACCGGCGGAACAGATAACCGTAACATTTCACACCCAACACGTAACCGCAAGGAGTAACGATCTCGGCCAATGGAGCGTCTACCTGGCGCCTGAGGCGGCCGGAGGGCCCTTCGATCTTGTCGTTTCCGAGAAGAACACCGTCACAGTTTCAGATGTTTTGGTGGGTGATGTGTGGGTGGCCGCTGGTCAGTCCAACATGGAGATGCCGCTGCGAGGCATCGCGACGGCCCAGGTGAAAGATGGAGCGGAGGCAATCCGTTCCGCCGTTCAGCCTCAGATTCGCCTGCTCCGGCTCAGCACAAGGGCTTCGGCGTACCCGTTGAATGACATTGATGCGACTTGGACTCGATGCACACCTGAATCCGCCGCACCATTCTCAGCTGTCGCTTATTTCTTTGGTCGCGAGATTCAGCAGAGCTCTGGAGTTCCCATCGGGTTAATCGATTCGACGTGGGGAGGCTCCTTCGCTGACGCATGGGTGAGTCTCGACGCGCTCACATCTGAATCTTCGCTGCTTCCAATTCTGGCGACTTATTCAAGGCATATGGACGATCAAACGGATCTGCCGTTGGTGCTGGCCAAAGAAAAGCGCGATGACGAGGCGGCGCGCGCGGCGAACAAAGTCTTGCCAGAACCGCAGTGGCATCCATCGCCAGAGTCCTGGACGCCGGGTGCAATTTACAACGGCATGATTGCTCCGCTGACGCCGCTTCCAATCGAGGGCGTGATCTGGTACCAGGGCGAATCGAACGGCTTAGCCGCCAGAGCGCCGATGTACTTCAGCCTCTTCTCGGCTTTGATTTCGGATTGGCGTTCGAAGTGGCGGCAAGGAAACTTCCCTTTCCTATTTGTTCAGATATCGGTTTTTGATTCAACGCCGGGCGTGAACCTCGGCACGGAGGACTGGGACTGGGGCAGAGTGCGCGATGCGCAAAGAAGAACGCTGGGCCTCGCCAATACCGCGATGGCGGTGACACTGGATATCGGCGACCCTCACAACGTGCATCCGCCGGACAAGAAGACCGTGGGTCATCGCCTTGCCCTGGCTGCACGAGCGGTCGCATATCGAGAACCAATTGAATACTCCGGGCCTCTCTACCGCACGGCCGCCCCGGTGGGAACGGAGTTATGCATTTCCTTCGATCATGGAGAAGGTCTGAATACAAAGGGTGGTACGGTCGCGGGTCTTGAGATCGCTGGTGCGGATCATAAGTTCTATCCGGCAGCGGCCCGCTTGCGCCAGAACCAGGTGTTCGCTGCAAGTGAAAAGGTTCAAAGCCCGAGGTATGCTCGCTACGCGTGGGCCAATGCGCCGGAGGCTAACTTATACAACAGCGCCGGACTGCCTGCTTCTACGTTTACTACGGAGCAGTAAGCCGAAGAGTGAGGTCGTCTTCTCTCATGGTCAGGCTCGTGATTGTTGCGCGCATCAAACCCTACGCTGGGCAGTGCCGCTAGCGTCGCACTCATCCCTGCTTGATCCGCTTGTATTCCAGCACGACTGCGCCGGGATGATCCGGAATGGTCACTCGCAGGCCATTCTGCATAAGGTCCTTGCCGGACTTCACAGTGGTCGATTTCGCATCCGGATCGGTGATGGTATAGTTTGCCGCCGGATCGAGGCCTCTTAACTTCAAGTCCTTGGCGCCGTCTTCGTTCTTAGTGCGACGAAACGCCTGAAGCATCCCATCGCCCTCGTCTGGACGGTTGAACTGCCATGCTGCCCAATCATAGTCGGCGCTAACTTCGGCAGTAACATCGGCTGTGCAATCGATGTCGGAACTACAGGGCAAGATTGGATAATAGTCGCCGTAATAGAGCGGCCGTATGCGCTTGTACTCTGCGATCTGTTCGCGCACCCAGTCGAATGGAAAGTCTGGCGGAATGAACTTGCCTACCTGCTTCGCGGTTCCCCCGGAGTTGAAGAGCGCAAAGCCGAGTCCTGGAGCAAATCCGCTGCGGAAGTGGTAGTTATCGTGGGTTCGAATTTGGAATACCGTTCCAAAGTGCGGCCGCCAATAGGCCAAGCCCTGGGTCGCGATCTGATTGCCGATTGGATCCGCCTCGGGCGAAACGGGATAATCTGCGCGGGTCAAGTCGATACCACGCGAGATGGAGTCCAGATCTCCTCGCTGCACAATATCCAGAATCAGTTGTGGATGCCTTCGCCTCAATTCGTCCCAGAACTTGAGCAGGCCTTCTACATACCGGATCTGCGCCATTCCCTGGCGGTCGCGAGCATCCGTCTGTGTCCAAAACGGAGCAAGAGTAAAGTTGCAGTCCTGTCGGTAGACATCGATGCCCTCTTTCGTGATTAGGTCCGACATGAGATCCGTCATCGCTTCTCTTGCCGCTGGATCACCGAAGTTGAACAGGCGAAATTTGACGAAGGGCAGCTTCACATCCCCGCCGAAAAACACGCCCTCTTCTCCGAGGAACCACTCCGGATGCTCGACGGTCAGTGGCGTTCCTACGACGGCTCTTTCCGGCTCAAACCACAGCAGGTATTTCAAACCTTTCGCATGGGCTGCATCACTGATGGGCTTGAGGCCCTCGGGATGCGAGAGGCGGTTGACCCGCCAATTCCCCGCATGCAGAAACCAATCTTCCTCGCCGAATATCTGGAACTCTGCCTCTGGCCGATCGGTGCCATACCATCCTGCATCCATCCAAAAATTCTCGAAGCCGAGATTCTCGCCAGTAATCTGGTCGATCACTTTCAAACTGGTGGCTGTCTTCATCCCGCCCCAAACCCCATGGGACAGCGGCAGAACCACGGGTTTGCCGTCGTATTGTGGGGTATGGTAGCGAAGAATATGTCGGCGCAAAATGTTGTGCGCGTCAACATCATCGCCCTGCCACGGTAAGAGCAGGATAAGTGGCGTCTCAATCTCTTCTCCGGCATGCAATAACAGGTGCGTGTTTTGCATGCCGGCTGTGACTTGAATCGATTGCACCGTAGGACGCGAAAAAGAGATTGCCCACTGTCCAGCCCAGCCCACAGCTCCGATCAGCCCGCGGCCTTTCATGTGGATGTCGAAGAATGGAATGGTCTCTATCGTTTTTCCTCCACTGTCATTGGACATACTGAACTCTTGGAGTTGATCGAGCGGCTTTTTACTTAGAGCATAGGTGTCCATGCCTCCCACGCCCCTGGAGTAAAGGATGGTAGGTACGCCGCTACCTGCGACTGGGACCGAGAGGTCGAGAACCCTGACTCCCTCAAGGATCGGCGTGTCTGCCCTACCTCCATTCTTGAAGAGCACTCTCCACTCGATAACACCTGAGCCCGTGTAACTCACCGCACTTAGCTTGACGCTCAGTTCAGTTTTCGGATCGGTCCATTCGAGGACATTCTCAGTGCGGCCATCTTCAAGAGCACGCGAGTGCGCCTGTTTTCTCCAGACTCGCAGCAATTCTCTGGAGGGTTGGCCGCCATAGGTAAACGAGAAGGGTAACTGTGAATCCGCGCCGAGATAAGGCTGCAGCCATGCGTCTGCTTGTGCCGGATCGTTTCCTTGTGGGGATGCCTGCAGAGGATTGGCAGCCAGGCAGAGTCCGACAAAGACGAGCGCACCTTTAAGAACTGCTCCAGTGAATGCAGTTACCGGGCGGTCTTTTTCTTTTTCAAGCATGCATTCTCCTGGAGCGCTTAAAACTCCTGAATTCACTTTCCTTTTTAAGAGCATTCTTTCTCCAAGGGTGGTGCGGGCAGTGGTCGCCTTGGGACACGAGAAAACGCACGTGTCGCTCTTCACAGTTGGAGGAGGTCAAATGAGTTCCCTCCGCCCCTCAGCAATCATCGAAGCGAGTCCACTGTGCGCGCTACTCTGACCTAAGCACTCTTGAGTAACTCGTGAGGATCGAGAACAAATTTTTTCGCAACTCCTGAGTCGAAATCCTTATATCCGGTTGGAGCAGCGTCCAGAGAGATCACCGTTGCATTGACGATCTTCGCAATGGGAAGCCGGTCGTGAAGAATGGCCTGCATCAGCGCCCGGTTGTACTTCAATACCGGGGTTTGACCTGTATACAAGCGGTGAGACTTTGCCCAACCCAGCCCAAACCGCATGCTGAGCGCGCCACGCTGCGCAGCCTGGTCCTTCGACCCGGGATCCTCGGTTACGTACAGGCCGGGTATGCCGATGCCGCCAGCTGCACGTGTAATCGTCATCAGCGAGTTCAACACCGTGGCCGGAGCCTCAGTCGTGTGTTGAGAGCCGTGTCCTCTGGCCTCGAAGCCGACCGCATCGATCGACGCATCCACTTCCGGTGTTCCGAGGATTGCTTCGATCAGATCCTCGAGTTTGTCGCTCCTGGTCAGATCAACTGGTTCAAAGCCCACGGACTTTGCGTGGCTGAGACGATCCTGGTTCATGTCGCCAATCAAGACCACTGCCGCACCAAGAATCTGAGCCGATGCAGCAGCGGCCAGTCCTACCGGGCCCGCGCCCGCGACGTACACCGTCGACCCCACGCCAACTCCTGCCGACACCGCTCCGTGAAATCCGGTGGGCAGAATGTCGGAGAGCATAGTGAGGTCGCAAATCTTCTCCATCGCCTGAGCTTTGTCGGGAAACTTGATCAGGTTAAAGTCCGCGTAGGGCACCATCACATAGTCCGCCTGACCGCCGACCCAGCCGCCCATGTCCACATAGCCGTAGGCGCCTCCAGCGCGGCTGGGATTCACATTTAGGCAAACGCCAGTCTGCTGTTCCCGGCAGGTCCTGCACCTGCCACACGCCACGTTGAAGGGGACCGTCACCAAATCTCCTATCTCGAGATATTCGACGTCAGCGCCCTTCTCAATGATCTCGCCAGTAATTTCATGGCCGAGCACCAGGCCGCTCGGCGCAGTGGTGCGGCCGCGAACCATATGTTGGTCTGAGCCGCAGATGTTCGTAGAAACAACTCTGAGGATCACGCCATGGTCTATCTTCTTGCCTGAAGGATTTTGCAGTTTGGGATAGTCAATGGACTGCACCTCGACCTTGTTCGGTCCCATATAAACGACGCCACGATTGCTTGCCATTTCTACCCTCTCCTCCGTTACTCAAAGGCGAGTGACAGGTCACCGCCCAGCAGGCAGACTTCTGCCCCTCATGACCTATACGCCTTCGCATCAGGCAAGTGGTAGGAGTTCATTTGGATGAACAAAATTGCCTGGACCCCGCCCGCCGACTTAGGAATCGGAGATCGTGAATTCTCGGATCAAGATCACGATTCTTGACGGATAGTTGGCCATACCCACTGAAAGGCGAAGGCTGAATGTGCCACGCACCCGAATGGGATTCATCGGCCCTGGAAGGAACTGCTCGCCATGCGCGATCTGGATGGGTTGGGTGCCAGCTCGCCTGACAATCTCCACCACTGCATGACCATTGCCATGCAATATTCAGCCTTCGTGCGGGCATGCCGGTCCGATTGCTGCGAGAAGAGCCGGTGGAGATTCGATCTTGCGCGTGGTCCGGCAAGAGAGTCGACGACGTGCTGGACGCAGCGCTGCGATCCGCAGAAACGAAAAGGCCGAATGGTCGGGTTAACCCGGCAAGGAGGAAAGCCGGCTGCGGTACAGAGCGGCCCGGGTCCATCCCGGTCTCCTGCTTTCTCAACTCCGAGCAAGATTGCTGCCGCTCTGCCCTCTCTACCTGTTAGATCACGTGAAGCAAGAGCAGAATGACTACGATCACCAGAATCAGACCGATTCCGCCGGTGGGATAGTAGCCCCAGCTGCGGCTGTGAGGCCAGCTTGGGAAGGATCCAATCAGCATCAGCACTAGAATCACTACGATGACATCGATAAGCATTGTCTTTCCCTCGCGTTCTACGAAATTCCATGACTCGGATGCGGAGGCGTTCGCGACAGATGTACTGGCGACGGCTGAATTCTAAGTAGCTAGTTAGATTCGAGTTACCTCTTCGGCAGGTCGGCCAGACGTCTGGCGCGTTCGAAGATGTCCAGAAACATGGCTGACGTCAGCTTCCCGGTGTTGGTGTTTTGCAGCGAAGGATGATAGGTCGCGAGCAGGAACTTGCCATCCAGCAGACGGTATTCCGCTCCATGCGCAAACTTCAAGTCCCCGCGGCCTTCGATCTTCCCGGTGCGCAGCAGGTGTGCGAGGAAACCATCGAAGGCTATCCGGCCGAGGCACACCACTACTCGGAGGTGGGTCAAAGCGGCGACCTCTTCGTCGAGGTAGCTGGAGCAGTTGCGAAGCTCTTCCGGCAAAGGCTTGTTGTCAGGCGGAGCGCAGCGCACGACGGAGCTGATCCACGCCTGATCGAGGCGCATGCCGTCGTCCCGCGAAATAGCCTTGGGCTGCGATGCGAATCCCGCTCGATACAGCACGGGATATAAGAAGTCCCCGGAGCCGTCTCCGGTGAACGGCCTGCCGGTGCGGTTGGAGCCATGCGCACCGGGAGCCAGCCCGAGGATGAACACCGATGCTTGCGGATCGCCAAAGGAGGGGACCGGTCGTCCCCAGTAGTCCCACGAAGTATAGGCGCGTCGCTTGCGGGCAGCCATGTCGCAGCAGTGCAGCCGCAGACGCGGGCAGCGTTCGCAGGAAACGACGCGCCGGTTCAAGTCCTCCAGTGCTTCTTGCTGCTGGGCAGGCAGTATCTCTTCTGTCACAGCCAGATTTTACCTGCCACTGCGCGAGAGCGGCGTCCGGCGTAGAATGGGTGCGTTTTGGAATGCGACTCTCTTTGAGAGGCCGCATGCGCCATGAACCCCGTTCCGTATTTACCAGTTGCATTTGAAATCCACATTGAAAAAGGACCCATCGATGCTCTGTATGAACACAAGCAAGCGTTTTCTTGTAGTCGCAGCTGCGGCTGCATCTCTGGTCGCAGGCTGCAAGAAGTCAGAACCGCCGGCAGAAACGCCCTCTCCTGCCGCGACGGCAACTTCGCAGATTGGCGGTCAGGATGTAGTGACCCTGAAGCGCGCGGCGACCAGCGGCGGCGCGAAGCCGGAATTCCTGTCAGCCACGATTCTTCCCGGCCGCGGAATGAACCTCTTCCAGATCACAGCCAATATTCCCGGCAAGGGCGAGACCCAGGTTTTGTTCGCTCCGTCGCTTCAAGAGGCCGCGTCGACCCTCAACGGCGGCCCCGAAGATATGAACGGCAACAAGAGCTTTTCCTTCGGCGGCGCATTCCTGGCGCCATATCCGAACCGCATTCGCGGCAAGCTCTCGGCCGATGGCAAGACCATCAGTACGACCTGGAACGGCAAGCCACTCACCCTGCCCGCAAACTGGAAGGGCAAGAACGCGGGCGCCGAGCCCCACGCGATGCACGGGCTGATCCTGGCCAGCAAGACCGATTCGGTCAATACCGAAAGCAACTCCGACGGGCAGACGGTTACGGGCGTCATTCATGCCGACAACTTTGGCGGGTATTGGCCTTCGAAGACCGACCTGAATATCTCCATCGCGCTTACCGGGAATGCGATCGATGCAACCATTACAGCGAAGAATGTCGGCGACCAGCCTGAGCCGATGGCGATTGGATGGCACCCCTACTTCGCGATTCCCAGCGGCGACCGGAAGCAGGCTCGCCTGCATGTTCCAGCCGAGTCTCTGGCGCAGGTCAACAACTACGACGATGTCTTCCCCACGGGCAAACTGCTGCCGGTGAAGAGCTACCAGGGCGGCAAGTATGACTTCAATGCGCCAAATGGCAAACCGCTCGATGACATGTTCCTTGACGACAACTTCGCCAAGCTGAAGCGGACGGACGGCAAGGTCATGGTTGACCTTAGCGATCCTGCCGCCTCTTACGGCGTTCACATCGAGGGCATCTCGCCTGAGATTAAGACGGTGCAGGTTTACGCGCCGCCGACCAAGCAGTTCACCGCCATCGAAGAGCAGTACAACTTCGGTGACCCATTTGCGAAATCCGTGTGGAAGGGCATGGACACCGGAATGGTCACGCTCAAGCCGGGGCAATCGACCACCTGGCATGTGCGGCTGGAACTCTTCACGCCATCGAAGTAGTTCCGCAGTTCGGGCCCAAAACCTAGGCTGGGAACGCAGGCGCTCTCGTCAGGGCGCCTGCACCTCATTGCGACGAACTCGCGCTGCCCATGCCGAGTCTCCAGTGCTCACGAATGACTTTGGTCACCCTCTGCTCTGAATCCCCTGCAACTTCATCGTCGCGCCCGGCGTCTCTTAACCATGTCCACTTCCGCGCCGGTGCGTTGTCTCTGTTGCGGCTTCAAGACCTTATCTGCTCCGAGTTCTCTTGACATCTGCCCGGTGTGCTGGTGGCAGGATGACGGACAGGATGAGAGCGATGCCGACGTAGTGCGTGGTTCGGTCAATGGCGATCTCAGCCTCACGCAGGCACGGGCAAATTTTGAGCAGTTTGGCGCGGCCCATCTGCGCTTTCGCGCCTACGTTCGCAATCCGCATACTGAAGAGGCAGCCTGACCTGGATTTAGCACCTCGTTTGGCACAGCCCGCTCGTTTGACCACCCCCTGAAAGCCACTTACCATAAGGGATAGACCGTTCTACGCCGATTGATTCTGAGCGAAGCAGTGATCTGCTCGCCTTCAGGAGCGTGGAACGCGCGAATTTGGAAGGCATCCGTGAGCTCAGCAGAAACAGTCGAAACACCCTCGAATCCCGACCCGACAACACCCTCCGCCGACGCCGACCAGACGTCACTCTCCGCCGAAGCCACCGAACATGAAGGTCATGATCACGAAGGACACGATCATGCGCATGAACACCACTCTCACGGTCCGATACTGAATCCGGAATGCACCCGCGAAGTGGAGATCGACTTGCCCGCGGACCAGGTCTCCCGCAGCTATCAGAAGGTCGTGAAGCGGTATCAGAAGATGGCTCGCATACCCGGCTTTCGCGCCGGCAAAGTGCCTGAGTCGCTGGTGCGCTCGCGGTTCGCAGACTCCATTCGCCAGGATGTGATCGAAGCCATTCTGCCGGACCAGTTTCGCGCTGCTATTGAGAAAGAGAATCTGAAGCCGATTTCCCAGCCGCAAGTCACCGATATCCAATTAGAAGAAGGCCAGCCGCTGCACTTCAAAGCTGCATTCGAGGTGCTGCCGGAGTTCTCGATCGACGGCTACCAGGACGTTCGCGTCGAGCGGCCGGATCTTTCGCTGAGCGACGCCGATTTCGATGCGGAGCTTGAGCGGGTCCGCGATTCGCGGGCGACGATGGAACCGGTCACGGAAGATCGGGCGCTCGAGAATGGCGACTGGGCGCAGATCACCTTCCGCGGCGACGTGAAGAGCGAGACCGGCGAGCCGGTCGCTGAAGAGCAGCCGATTACCGGAGAAGACGTCCAGATCGAGGTAGGCGGGCCGAATACGCTTGAGGCCTTCAATGCCGCACTGGTGGGCACCAAACCGGGGCAGGAACTGAAGTTTGAGGCCACTTATCCGGCCGACTTCAATGAACGCCGACTGGCGGGCAAGACTGTCTCCTACGATGTCGAAGTTAAAGGCATCAAGAAAAAGATTCTGCCCGAGCTCAACGACGAGTTCTCAAAAGAACTCGGCGACTACGAGTCGATGGACGACTTCAAGAGCAAGCTGCGCGAGCACCTGAGCAACGAGAAGCGCCGCCGCGGAGAGGCAGAGACCAAGGATCGTCTGATTGACGCGCTGGTTCAGCGGTACCAGTTCCCTGTTCCAGAATTCCTGGTGCAGCAGCAGATCGATGTCCGACTCGATCGCGGACTGCGCGCCCTGGCTCAGCAGGGCATGCGAGCCGAGGATATGCGCAAGCTCGACTTCGACCGTTTGCGAACCGCCCAAAGGGATTCCGCTTTGGCCGAAGTGAAGGGGTCGATGATTCTCGACCGCATTGCTGACCAGGAAAATCTTCAGGTCAGCGACGACGAACTCGAACAACAACTGCAACTTATCTCGTTGCAAAGCCGCGAACCGCTGGAAACGCTTCGGGCGCGTTTGACGGAAGACGGCAGTATCGCTAGAATCCGTGAACAACTCCGAAGAGAAAAAACTGGGGCTTTGCTCTACGAACGGCTAAACTCGTAGGCAACTCTCCAGGCAGCGCATCAATGAGCTGGCGATCCGTAAGGATTCGTCAGGTCCAACTCTACACAGACAGCTCCGGAGTTTTTCTGCTCCGCGAGTGAGAGTAAAGGACAGCATGGCACTGGTACCGATGGTGGTTGAGCAGACGAGTCGTGGCGAACGCGCCTACGATATTTACTCCCGTCTGCTTCGCGATAACATCATTTTCCTCGGAACGCCGATCGATGATCAGATTGCGAACCTGATCATCGCACAAATGCTTTTCCTCTCGGGTGAAGATCCCGAGAAGGATATACAGCTCTACATCAACTCGCCGGGTGGCTCTATTACCGCAGGCCTGGCGATTTACGATACGATGCAATTCATTAAGAACGACGTTGTTACGTATTGCATCGGCCAGGCGGCCAGCATGGGTGCGTTCCTGCTCTTGTCTGGAACCGCCGGCAAACGGTTTACGCTGCCGAACTCCCGAATCCTCATCCATCAGCCTTCGATGGGCGGGCTCTCAGGACAGGCGACCGACATTGATATTCACGCTCGCGAGATTCTGCGAATTCGCGAGATTACCAACCGCCTGATGTCGAAACACACCGGGCAATCGCTCGACCGCATCGAGCGAGACGTGGAACGCGATTTCATCATGAATGCGCCGCAAGCCAAGGAGTACGGCATCATCGATGAAATCATTGACCGGCCACGCACCTGATTCGTGCAACGCCGCTGGGCTAAGGAGTATCAGTTATGAAGACGCGCACGGGATCGGATGATACGCTTCGTTGCTCGTTCTGCCACAAGTCGCAGGATGCGGTGGCAAAGCTGATCTCCTCGCCTAGCGATTATCCGCGGGCTTATATTTGCGACGAGTGTGTCGCGGTCTGTAATTCCATTCTTGAAGACGACCGCACCGAAGCTCAACCCGGTGCGGCGCCTGCTCATCTGCCTAAGCCACAAGAAGTGAAGGCCTTCCTCGATGAGTACGTCATCGGCCAGGAACAGACCAAGAAGAAGCTTGCGGTCGCCGTCTATAACCACTACAAGCGCATCGCGATGAACCGCACGCGCGGCAACGATGTGGAGTTGTCGAAGTCCAATATCCTGCTGGTGGGCCCGACCGGCAGCGGCAAGACCCTGCTCGCGCATACGCTCGCCAAGATGCTCGATGTGCCGTTCGCCATCGTCGATGCGACCACGCTGACTGAAGCAGGCTACGTAGGTGAAGATGTCGAGAACATCATTCTGAAGCTGTTACAGGCGGCGGACGGGGATGTGGCTCGCGCGCAGACCGGCATCATCTACATCGACGAGATCGACAAGATCGGCCGCAAGGATGAAAATCCGTCCATCACCCGCGATGTGTCCGGAGAAGGCGTGCAGCAGGCGCTGCTCAAAATTCTCGAAGGGACAGTAGCCAATGTTCCTCCGCAAGGCGGACGGAAGCACCCCCACCAGGAATTCACTCCCGTCGACACCACCAACATTCTTTTCATCTGCGGTGGCGCATTTGTCGGCCTCGAGCGGGTGATCGCCCGGCGCGTCGGCAAAAAGGCGTTGGGATTCAAGGCACTCACTGAGAAGGAAGCGGCGGAAGCGGCTTCCGGGCTCGTGATCCGCAGCCAGCGCGATACGGAACTGCTGCGCCAGGCTGAGCCACAAGACCTGATCAAGTTCGGTCTCATTCCCGAGTTCGTCGGCCGTCTGCCTGTGCTGGGACTGCTGGATGAGCTCGACGAAGCTGCGTTGGTGGAGATCCTCACCAAGCCGCGGAATGCGATTCTCAAGCAATATCAACGGCTGTTTGAGTACGAGGGCGTGCAGCTGAAATTTACGCCGGATGCCACCCAGGCTGTCGCAGTCGAAGCGCTGAACCGCAAGGTAGGCGCACGCGGCCTGCGCATGATCCTCGAAGAACTGATGCTGGACCTGATGTATCACTTGCCCAGCAACAAGAAGATCAAGGAACTGGAGATCACGGCCGAGATGGTTCAGAAGCGCGACCTATCCGTCACGCTGCTGGAAAAAGCCGGTTAGGCGCTAACCGTAATCGCCCCTGGATCACTGAAAGCTCTTAGAAGCGACGCAGCCGGAAACAGCCATCCTGCCGTCGCTTTTCTGCTTTTATGGCCCGGATTTCAGGTAAACGGCGTAGCACTTCAGGTTTACGTCGCCAAGGCTATTTCATGAGCCAAAAGACACGGGTGAGTCCGAACAGTTTATGATTCATCTAACCTGAGGAAGCGAAAGGGAAATCGCGTGACACAAACCAAAGAAAACCGCGAAAAGAGTGACCTTCGGAAGCTTCCCATGATGCCGATCCGGGACATGGTAATCTTCCCCCACATGGTGACGCCATTCGTGGTTGGCCGGGAGTCCAGTGTTCGGGCGCTCGAAGAAGCATTAACCGCAGACCGTAAAATTTTTCTTGCGACACAACATGATGCCTCGATGGACGAGCCTCGTCCGGAAGACATCTACACCGTCGGCATCATCGGCAACATCGTGCAGAGCGTGAAGATGCCCGATGGCAATATCAAGGTGCTGGTCGAGGGCCTGGAGCGAGCCAAAGCAGTCGAAGTGACGGATGTGGACGGCTTCTTCGTTGCCACCATCAAACCCGTCAAAACTCAGATAGAAGCGACGCCGCACGTGGAGCAGTTGATGCAGCGGGTCACTTCCCTGTTTGAGCAATACGTCAAGCTGCAGCAGTCTCTCAACCTCGAGACGATGATCGCAGCGGTGCGGATGGACGATCCGGCCAAGCTTTCAGATACGATCGCGGCGAACCTGCAACTGGAGATTCCGGAGAAACAGGAGCTGCTCGATATCTTCGACCCGGCCGAACGGTTGAGCCGCGTCGCCGATGTGCTCGACATCGAGATTGAAAAGCTCAACATGGATCGCAGCATCCAGTCCCGTGTGAAGCGGCAGATGGAGCGCGCCCAGAAAGAGTATTACCTCAACGAGAAGATCAAGGCGATTCAGAAAGAACTCGGGCGCGGTGAGAAGAGCGAGTTCGATGAGCTGAAGAAGAAGATCGAGACCTCCGGCATGCCGAAGGACGTCTTCGAAAAAGCGATTCAGGAGTTGAAGAAGCTCGAGGCGATGCCGCCAATGTCGGCCGAGTCCACCGTCTCGCGCAACTACCTCGACTGGCTGCTGGCCGTACCGTGGAAGAAGAAGTCCAAGGAAACCCGCAGCATCGATTACGCCGAAAAGGTGTTGAACTCAGACCATTACGGGTTGGAAAAGATCAAGGAACGCATCCTCGAATTTCTGGCCGTACGCCAACTGGTCAAGAATCCCAAGGGATCGATTCTTTGCTTCGTCGGACCTCCAGGCGTAGGCAAGACCTCGCTGGGTATGTCGATCGCCAAGGCAACAGGCCGCAAATTCGTCCGCATGTCTCTGGGAGGAGTGCGCGATGAGGCCGAGATTCGCGGTCACCGCCGTACCTACATCGGCGCACTTCCCGGGCAGATCATCCAGTCGATGAAGAAGGCTGGGACCAAGAATCCGGTTTTCATGCTTGACGAGGTCGACAAGTTGGCATCGGACTTCCGCGGCGATCCCGCCTCGGCGCTGCTTGAGGTCCTGGATCCGGAGCAGAACACCAGCTTCCAGGATCACTATCTCGATGTCGAATACGATTTGTCACAGGTACTGTTCGTCGCAACGGCGAACGTGCTGCATACCATTCCGGGTCCGCTGCAGGATCGCATGGAGATACTCAGGCTGCACGGCTATACCGAACTGGAGAAGCTCGAGATAGCCAAGCAGTACTTGGTGAAGAAGCAGCGCGAGGGCACCGGCCTCACCGACAAGAACATCGTCTTCACCGACGAAGCTTTGACTGAGATCATCCGCGGTTACACTCGCGAAGCCGGCGTTCGCAACCTGGAGCGCGAGATCGGCAACGTCTGCCGCAAGGTGGTTCGTCGGGTGGTGAAGAACGGCGTTAAGCACAAGGAAGAGATCACCGCAGCCAACGTGGCAGATTTCCTTGGTGTCGCCAAGTTCCGCGATTCGCTCGCGAACGAAGAGAGTGAAGTCGGACTGGTCACAGGCCTGGCGTGGACCGAGGTGGGAGGCAGCATTCTTTCGACCGAGGTGCAGGTGCTCGATGGAAAGGGCAAGCTTACTCTGACCGGGCAACTCGGCGATGTCATGCAGGAGTCGGCGCAGGCGGCGCTTTCCTATGTTCGCAGCCGTGCACAGCACCTCGGATTGCCGAAGGATTTCTACCGGTCGCTCGATATCCACGTGCACGTGCCCGAGGGCGCGATTCCCAAAGACGGGCCGTCGGCCGGCATCACGCTTGCCACGGCACTCACCAGCGCATTGACCAAGATTCCGGTACGCCGCGATATCGCGATGACCGGGGAAATCACGTTGCGAGGCAAGGTGCTTCCCATTGGCGGGCTCAAAGAGAAGTTGCTGGCTGCGCATCGGGCCGGGATCTTCGAAGCGATTCTGCCCAAAGACAATCAGAAGGATCTCGCAGAATTGCCTGAGAACCTGAAGAGCGTGATGAAACTGCACTTTGTAGATCAGATGGATGAGGTGCTGAAATTGGCACTGACTTCCCCGCTGCCAGAGTTGAAGGAAGAGACGCCAGAGGTATTGGCGGCTGTGCCTCCGCCTGCCGTGCCGGAGCAGCGACCCCACCAGTAAAAACGTAACTACCCGATAGACAGAAAAGACCCGGCACAAACCGGGTCTTTTTTTGCGCCCGCTAGGCTGTGCAAAAGGCCTTCAGGCGAATTCGTATCCGCGTCAGATCTAGTTGGTCGCTGCGGCCTTGGTGCTCTTTTCGTCCCTCTCCGCAACAGGAACGGAGACGCCGACCGTGTCTGAGTGAACGTTGAGCGGCTGTCGGGCATCTGCGTAGCTGTGAACGGGCTTCTCGGCCGTGTGAGTCGGCGGAAAACAGTGAGAACAGGTCGCCACTTCCTGCCAGATCACATCGCGCGCCGAGCTTGCTTCCAGAATGTAGTCGCCTTCGGGAACGAAGTCGAAGCGGAAGGTGGCATCGTCCTTGTCAACGACGGCAGCCGCCTGTTCGGAATGATCGTCGGGATGAACCAGCTTGAGAGTGCCCGCATTCACGACGTGTCCATCATGAGCGGTGACGATGGTTCCAGTCACCGTGTGAAGCTTGGTTACGGGGATGACTAGGTCCTCATCGGTTCGCTGCTCCGTTTCCCCCAGTTCGATGACCGTGGCATCCGCTTGGCGAAACACGCCTCCGGAATAGATCGAGAGGAAGAATCGTTGCATGTCCATCGTGGAGCCGCCGCCGCCAAGTATTGCCGTCAGCAGCTTCTGGCCTACCGAGAGGTCAGCTTCGACCATGTATCTGCCGGGTGATAGCCCGGATATGCGGTAATGACCCTCGTCGTCCGTTGTGATGTTGCTGGAGGATGCGCTGAGTGAGGAGGTATTCAACTTGGTCCATTTTCTATCTCCGTGCTGCCGAAGCACCTGAACGGACAGGCCCGAAGCCGCGCCTCCATCATCGAAGGTGACGATTCCGCTGATGACGGCTCCTCGTTCCAGCCGGACTTCGACCGTCGTCGTCGCGTTGGGCTCGATGATGACTTTTTGCAGGGACTTGTCGATGAGCTTCTTGGTTTCGGCTGTCGGATGCATCTGGTCTTCCAGAGAGAACTGGGCCATCGGGGAGATGTAGCCTTCCTTCTCCGCCAAGATGTAGTAGGTTCCCGCCTTCACCTTCTGCTGGCTGAAGCTGCCATCCAGACCGGTCGTGATCCCGGTGATGCCGGGCTGGCTGCCGAAATTGGTTTCCGCCTTGGGATCGAACTCGCTCACCTCTTTCATCGGCACAAGGGCTACCGTGGCCATGCGCGCCGGACGGTTGGTGTCGCCATAGAAAACATGCCCGGCCATCGTGCCGGTTGCGGCCTCTTTGGCAGGCGCCGTTTGCGCGAAACCGCACGCGCTCAGGCGAGCAATGACGATCAGCATGCAAACCGTTCTTCTCATTCTCTGCCTCGCGGAACCGCACCAGCCTACCCGATGGTCCCCGCCGTTGCAGTGACAATTTTCTTCGCCCGCAGATGCGCGGGAGCGGAATCTGTGTCCCTATATACTTAGCGCAGGACGGAGCGAAACCCCTTCACGATGCGTGTCTTCCCAAAATTTCTGATCTCCGCCCTCTCGCCTGAGCAGTTCCCTGCTCCCACTGTGCCGGAGGTGGCCTTCCTGGGCCGTTCCAACGTCGGCAAATCGAGCTTGATCAATGCCCTGCTCGGATCGAAGCAGGCGAAGGTATCGTCGACACCCGGGCGAACTCGTTCGATCAATTTCTTCAGCATCACCGATTCACCGGAACGACAGCAGCCGCAACTGTTCTTCGCCGATCTGCCGGGATACGGCTATGCGAAGATTTCGAAGTCCATCTCGTCGGAGTGGCCGAAGTTCATCGATCCTTACCTCTCAGAACGCTCGACGCTGGCGCTGTGCATCTGCCTGGTCGATAGCAACATCCCTCCACAGAAAAGTGACGCGCAACTGCTGGAGTTTTTGCGCAGTGTGCAGCGCCGCTTTCTCGTGGTCGGTACGAAGGCGGATCGGCTTTCAGGCAACGCGCGCGTAAAGGCGCAGCAGGCGTTGAAGAAGGGCCTTGAGGTCGACGAATTGCTGCTGTGTTCCGCCGAAACCGGCGCAGGACTCAAGGAGCTGTGGACCGCGATTCGCGCGGTCGGATCATAGGGCACAAGCGTCGCGCGAGAGCCTTAGACGGCTTTGACCTGGAGTTCGTCGACCAGGTCCTGGCCTGCCATTCTCAACTTGACGGGCACACCGATCGACCCGGACCGCACCGCGATCGAAATCGCTTCGCGGAAGCGGCTGGCCTCCTCTGGACTGAACCGCACATAGCGGCGATTCCTGAATTCGCGGCCAAGATACCGGGGCGCAAACCGCAGCCAACGGCGGCGTTCGTCCTGCTCGTCGGGCAGGATCGCCGCGGCCATGGCATCAATCTTCGGCATCCAGAGATGCGCGGCCGTATCGACCGCCCACGTCACTTCGGTTGTGACGTTCTCTGCTGCATCGTTGCTGGGCAAAGTGACCGCGCCACGTGCCTCGAGTATTCGGAGCAAAGCGGAGTCCTCGTCTACCGCATAGGCCAGTATGTCAGGCTGCAATCCACGATCGACCGCATCTGAGAGAATCGCCCGCGGCTCAGCCTGAACCCAGACGGAGGCTGGCTGTTTCTTCCGGATCTCGTTTTTTAAGATTCGGAGAGCCTCATCGAGGTGGTTGACGACAAAGTCGCAGACACCGTTACGAATGCCCCACCGGAGACGATCCTCGTCGCTGTCGATACCAAGCAGGGCGGCGCCCGCGATATTCGCCGCAAGCGCGATGGCCGCGGTCGAATCGTTCAGGGGTGCCAGCAAGATCAGCTTACCCCCCAGTTGGCCTTCAAACCGGAAACGGGCAAGCGTGTCAAGAACGGTAAATTGTCGGTAGACCACAGCCGCATCGGGAAACAGGAGCGACGTCATCCTTTGCCGCCAGCCAGGCGCTTCTTCGACCGGAACAGGCTCCGGAGCGATGAGTGCAAGACGCCGTTACCAGCTGGAATAGGGCTGACCATCGCTTCCCGTGTCCTGTGAGCCGCTGTGAACATCGGTGATTCCGGATTGCGTCTGGTCCACGCTCTGGAGCGTGTCATCGCTGACCGTCACCCAGGTGGTGTTGCTGTGCGTGACTGGATCCGCGGGGATGGTCTTCAGGTAACCGGCCTGGATCAGATCGTCGAGGGCCTGGGGCGCCTTCTCCTTGTCCATAGTGTAGGAATCGATGGCGGCGCGCAGCACGTGCAGATCTTCCTTGAGCACGGCTTCCCGGGCATTGCGGATCGAGGCGACGTAGTTGGGAATGGCGACCAGGATCAGCACGCCGATGACAGCCATGACGATGATCAACTCGACCAGCGTAAATCCATTCGGGGTCGAGTTAGCGGCTCTCCGTGCGGGTCGAGCGATGCGGGCCTTAAGGTTGTGTACGCTTGCACTCACGGGGTTCACCATTCTGTATACTTCGTTCCGTCCAGCGCCGTGCCGGTCGATTTGGAGTAGACGTCAAACAGGTTCTGCCCACCCCAGGAGTCGCTGGTGGGATCGTCCTGCGTGGAACGCATGCCCCACTCGGACTTGCCGGTCATCGGGTCTACGGGAATACGCCGCAGATATCTCACCTTCTTGCCTTGAACATCGACTCCGTTGACCAGCGTTTCCAGGTCTGGAGGATAGTTCTGGCTGTCGACCTTGGTGATGAAACGTCCCTTGTCTGCATCATCCTTGTAGTGATCTATGCTATCCCGCATCTGCCAGAGATCGTAGCGGAGTTCGCGCTCCTTCTGGCGCTTGACCGTGAACCGCGCAATCGGAATCGCCGCTGAAGCCAATATGGCAAGAATGGCTACGGTGACGATCAGCTCTACCAGCGTGAGTCCGCGCTGGACCCGTCTGCGGTCGTCAGTCATCTTGCCAAGGCTCACCTTCAACACTCCTGAGTTCATCCTGCAATTCATCCACCGGCGATCTAGCATGGCTACATGGGCAAGGCCGGCACCTGCCGCCATTCTCTATGGTACCGGGTTCGCCTCGACCAGCCAGCTTCGAGCCGTTGCCCTCCGGCAGAATCAGTTTCGGGTTCTCGAAATTTCCGCCCTCAGTCATGCCTGCGGCACGACCGGGAACTGCCGCCCTGCCTGTGAGTTCCATGCTGAATAGGAAACTTTAGCTGCATGGTACTGCAAGTGCACCGTTATTCGAAATACATCCTCTCGGGGAGATCCAACCGGGGCCTCTCCCCAAGGCTGCTGTACGGCGGCGACATGCTAGCATGAAGATTCGTACTTAAAACGTATGCCACGCCAGTCGAGCCATCCCACTCAGAGCGCCAGCGCTCCGCCTCCGACCCAGAAAAACAAGCCTCGGGACCCGGTAGCCGCGGGGAATCGCGATGCTGCGTTCAATCGGGCGGCCAGCCACAATTACTTTCTGCTGGAGCGGTATGAGGCCGGGGTTGCGCTGCGCGGTACCGAGGTCAAGTCCATTCGCGAGGGCAAGGCAAACCTCAAGGACGCTTACGGAATTGTCAAGGACGGCGAAGCTTTTCTGCTGAACGCCCATATCGGCGCCTATTCTCACGGCAACTCCATGAACCACGATTCGGTGCGCACCCGTAAGCTGCTGCTGCATCGCGAAGAGCTGCGCAAACTCATCGGAAAGACGCAGGAGAAGGGGTTAACGCTCATTCCGACCCGGCTTTATTTTCGCAATGGCAAAGTGAAATGCGAGCTCGCTGTCGCGAAGGGCAAACAGGATTGGGACAAGCGAGAGACGGAACGCAGCCGCGAAGCCGACCGCGAAGCCCGCTCCGCCATCGCCCATAGCAAGGGCAAGTACGCCAAGTAGAAACACCACAACCGGTCGGGCGACCGCCCGCTCGCGAAACGAGGACAATGAAGACTGAACTGCTGCTCAGCGATGTAGCCACGATTGAGACCGAGTTGCTGGTCGTGTTTGCTGCCGACAAAACACCGATTCCAAAGCGAAGCCGCAGCCTGCGCTGCTGCACGAGGATGCCGCGTTGAAAGCGCCACGCAGACCGTGCTCGGGAGCGGCGAGTTCGGCGCATCGGGAAACGAAACCCTGCTGCTGCATGCGCCGGCAAATTTCAAAGCCAAGCGGCTGCTGGTTGTGGGTCTCGGCAAAGTGGCGAAGGTGACGGTGCACGAGTTGCGCAAAGCGGCGGGAACGGCCGTTCGTTTTGCCAAGCCGCGCACCATTCGCGAACTGGCGCTCGCCGTGCCCTCAGGCTCAGGTCTTGAAGCACCGGCCGCGGTGAGAGCGGTGGTCGAGGGCGGGTTCGTCGGCGACTTCGATCCCGACGTGTACCGTTCCGATCGCAAGGATCAGAGCATCGAGTCGTTCACCGTGGTGGCCGCCAAGAATGCGATCGGGCAGGTGTAGAAGCTGCCTTTCGCGAAGGCGTGATTATCGGAGAATCGCAGAACTTCACCCGCACCCTGGTCAATGAACCGGGTAATCGCATGACGCCGACGATACTCGGCGAACGCGCCGCGGCCATGGCCAAAGAACAAGGGCTGAAGTGCGAGGTCTATGGCGCAGAAAAGCTCCACGAGCTGAAGATGGGTGCGTTCTGGGCTGTCTCGCAAGGCTCTGAAGAGCCGCCGGCGCTCATCGTCATTACCTACGAGCCGGAAGGAGCAGCCGCTGAACCGGTGCTTGGTCTGGTCGGTAAGGGGATTACGTTCGACACCGGCGGTATCTCGATCAAGCCTGCCGACGGCATGGAGAAGATGAAGTACGACATGGCGGGAGGAGCGGCGATGCTCGGCGCGATGCGCGCTATCTCCCAACTGAAGCCCAAGGTCAAGGTCATCGCCATCGTTTGCGCGAGCGAAAACATGCCTTCAGGGAAAGCCTATAAACCGGGCGACATTGAGATTGCCATGTCGGGCAAGAGCATCGAGGTGATGAACACGGACGCCGAAGGTCGCATGGTGCTCGCCGACGGGCTCACCTATGCCAGGAGTTTAGGTGCGACGCACCTGATCGATGCAGCGACCCTGACCGGCGCGTGCGTAGTCGCACTCGGCATGGTGAATGCCGGCGCATTCTCCAACGACGAAGAGGCGTATTCGCACTTCACCCAGGCACTCACCACCTCTGGAGAGCGATTCTGGCGTCTGCCGGTCGAGGACGATTACCGCGAGCAGATTCGATCGAGCATTGCAGACATCATGAACACTGGCGGAAGCCGCTGGGGCGGGGCCATCACGGCAGCCATGTTCCTCAAGGAATTTGTGGAGGATACTCCGTGGATTCACCTCGACATCGCCGGCGTGGCCTGGATGGAAGATCAGAAGCCGTGGATTGCAAAGGGTCCGACGGGTGTCCCTGTGCGCAGTCTGGTCGAGTGGGTGAGAAGTTACGCCAAATAGCAGGCAGAAGAAAGCGGAAGGCTGATGGGCCCTCCGCTTCTACTTGCTTTCGAGCCCGGCTTAGCTTGCGGCGCGCAGCTTGCCGCTTCCTGAAAACTCTTCGATCAACTGCTTGTTGAAGGCCGGAAGATCATCCGGCTTCCGGCTCGTGATCAGGCCCTTGTCCGACACCACCTGCTGATCCACCCACTCGCCACCGGCGTTCTTGATGTCGGTCTTGAGCGAGGGCCACGAGGTGAGCTTCCTGCCTTTGACCACACCGGCTTCGATTAACGTCCAAGGACCGTGACAGATTGCGCCAACCACCTTGCCGCTGTCGAAGAACGACTTTATGAACTGCACTACCTTGGGATCGGTCCGCAGCTGATCCGGATTCGCGACACCGCCGGGTAGCACGAGGTTGTCGTAGTCCTCCGGCTTCACCTGGTCGATGGTCTTGTCCACCTTGATCGATTCCGCCGGATCCTGATGATTGAATCCGCGAATCTGGCCAGACTTCGGCGAGATGACATCCACCTTCGCACCCGCCTGTTCCAGTGCCTTTTTCGGTTCGGTCAGCTCCACTAATTCAAAGCCATCCGTGGCGACAAATGCGATTTTCTTGCCATTAAGACTTGCCATAGTATTCCTCCGATCACTCGCGCGAGTTCGCGAGCACCCTAGTTAGGAACCGGGCGGCAGCGCATTCGTTGCCAGCCGAAAGCTCCGTGAATTGAGTAAGCACGCAGCATATGAAAGTTCGGAAAACTTCGGTACAGTGGGGCATCCATCCGTCGTGCGATGTCGACGAATTCAGGAGGAGGAAGTTGCCTTGAACAGGAAATCTGCAGCAATGGCGTTGAGTGCCGTGGTGCTCATGGCGGGCGCGATCAGCGGGTGCAAGTCCGGCGGCGGCGGTCAGCAGCATGTGATGCTCTCGGGCGCCGGCAGTACCTTTGTCTATCCAGTGATGACACGATGGACTGAGGCATTTCAACAGTCGCACCCCGAGGCGCAGATCAACTACCAGTCCATCGGCAGCGGCGGAGGCATCGAGCAGGTCAAGCGCGGAACAGTGGATTTCGGCGCTTCAGACGCTGCTCTGACTGACCAGCAGCTTGCCGGCATGTCGCCGGTGGTGCAAATCCCAGAGAGCGCAGGTCCGGTCTGCATTACTTACAACCTGCCCGATCTAACGAAGCCCCTGCAGCTCTCAGGCGAGGCGCTGGCCGGCATCTTCCTCGGCAAGATCACCCAGTGGCGCGATCCGCTACTGGTCAAAGACAATCCCGGAGTGAGCCTTCCGAATACCAACATCGTGGTAGCGCACCGGGCGGAAGCCAGCGGCACGACCGCCATCTTCACCACGTACCTGGCAAAGGTTAGCCCCGATTGGAACAGCAAGGTGGGCAAAGGCACAGCGATAAGCTGGCCGGTGGGCGTGGGCGGCAAAGGCAGCGAGGGCGTGACCGGGCAGATCCGGCAATCTCCGGGCGCGATCGGCTATGTCGAACTCACCTATGCCGAGCAGAACAAGCTGCCGGTCGCTGCCATGAAAAACCTTGCGGGTAAGTACGTGGCGCCGAATACCACCAGCACCACCGCTGCTATCGATGCGTATCGCGAGGAACTGATCAAGGACCCGCGTACCGCGATCGTGAATCCGCCCGCCACCGCAGCCGAGGCGTATCCAATCGCGGGCCTCACATTTCTCATCATCCCTAAAGATGGGAACGATAAGGCCAAGCGCACCCTGCTGAAAAACTTTATTCAGTACATCATCACCGACGGACAGTCGGTGGCGGGCACGCTGGCTTATGCTCCTTTGCCCGATGGCGTGAAGCAGTATGACCAGCAGCAATTGAACCAGCTCACTGCCAACGGGCAGCCGCTGCAATAAGCTCCTATAACAGTTACATGACCTCGGGTGCGCGAATCCCAAGCCACCCGAGGGCCTGAATCAGCTCCCGCTGCACCACCGCCGCAGTCGTCAGCAAAAACTGTTTCCGCTGCGGGTCCGCCTCAGTCAAGATATGGTGCCGGTGATAGAAGTTGTTGAACTCCTGCGCGAGCTGGAAGGCGTGCTTGGCTAGATACGCCGGCTCGGCGGTCGCGATGCACTGCTCCAGCAGCAGCGTCAGCTTCGAGGCACGCAGCCACACCTGCCAGATGCCGTCGCCGTCTTCCCCGTTCAGAAATGCAGATGGGTCGAGATTGGCAGCCGCGGCCAGCACCTCTTCCGCCGAGGTTTGCGCCTTGCGGAAGATGTTTCGCGCGCGGACTATGGCGTACTGTACGTACGGGCCGGTCTCACCTTCGAAGCTCAATGCATCGCGAAAATCAAACGCGATCACCGAACTGCGCGTGTACTTGAGCATGAAATAGCGCAGCGCTCCCACGGCGATCTCGATGGCAATCCGGTTGCGCTCCGCTGGATCGCGGTCCGGCTGGCGAGCGTCCACTTCCTTCTGCGTGGCCTCGATCAGCTTGTCGATCAGGTCGTCGGCTTTCACGCCGAAACCCTTGCGACCGGAGACTTCGATAAACGGGCGGCTGCGATCTTCCTCGGCCACTTCGTAGCCGAGCTCGAGAGCGCAGCGCGGCGTCAGCGCGACCATTTCGTAAGAGAAATGGGTGTAGCGGTCTGCCTCTGCTGTATAGCCCAGGCCGCGCAGCGCCTCAATGACGTTGCTCTGCGGATCGGACTGGCGGCTGTCGATGACGTTGTAGATCGCCTGGGCTCCACCGAAGTGCGGGTGATCGGCCAGACCGTGTTCCGTCGAAATCCAGCAGGTGTGATCCGGGTAGTCGAAGAACGGCTTGTACCCGAAGTCGCGGCCCAGCAGCCCAAACTTCCACAGGTGGTAGGCGATGTCCTTGCCGACGTAGGTCACCGTTCCGTTCGACCGCACGATGACCTTTGCGTCTTCGTCCGGCCCCGACGAACTCTCATCCTCTTCGCCCGGTTCTGCGGTAACGGCCGGTTCGGCTTCGCGGCTTCCGCCTGCACGCTTCATCACCCAGCAGCCCTTGTTCTTGCCTTCGGTTTCGAAGTAGAGCACGCCCTTCGCCTTCAATTGCTCAAAGGCAAGATCCCAGAACCGCAGATGCAGAATCTCGCTCTCGCGCGGCAGGAAGTCGTACTCGATGTCCAGCCGCAGCATGGTTTCAAGATGCCGCCTCAGCACTGCGGTGGAGATCAGTTCGGCGATCTCCGCTGTCTCGCTGCCGCCACGCTCCAGTTCATGCAAGGTGTCCAAACGTAGCTGCTTGCGCTGCTTGTTTTCTTCGTCAGACCCGGAGGTGTACCACTGCGAGACTCGCGCGTACAAATCCCAGCAGTAGTAGTCGATGCGCTCTCCACGCTCTTGCACGGTTGAGACCAGGTCGCGTGCTGCGGCAAGCGAGACCTTGTCCATATGCACCAGGCCTACCACCACGTCCGCAACCTGCACTCCGGTGTTGTCGATGTAGTTTTGTACATCGACCTTCTGCCCGGCGGCCTTCAGCAGGCGCACGAATGTATCTCCAAGAATCGCATTGCGCAGATGGCCGACGTGCGCAGCCTTATTGGGATTGATGCTGGTATGCTCCACCAGCGAATGCAGCGTGCTGAGCTGCGTGGCGTCCTGATCTCGGGCCACGATTTCGCGCACTGCCCAGCCACGATCCAGACGCGCATTGATATACCCTGCGCCCGCGACCTCGAACGACTGGAAGCCTGGAACAGAGCCAAGCTCCGCCACCAATTCTTGCGCGATCATGCGCGGCGCCTTCTTAAGACGCCGCGCTAGTTCGAAGGCCACCGGCAGGGCAAACTCTCCGAAGCGAATCTCCGGTGGCTGCTCGACGACAAGGGTCGGCAGCTCGATCTGGTACCGGGAGAGAAGAACGGAGCGGAGTCGATCGAGAAGAACGCGTTGCTGCTTCAGATACACGTGATCACCGGCCTGTGGCCGCGCCGGCACCGCAGCGAGCCAGCGGCAGGGCCGGGCCCCGCGGTTCGGCCGCGCGGAAACACCTGATTTTATTGCCGATTTTAGCAGATGCCCGACCCGGCAGCGGTTTGACGCTCCACCCCCATACCCCTAAGATTGAAGAAGCGTACCGTACCCGACTGCACCTCTTGCTCATGCCCAACTCAGAACGGTTCTATCTCACCACTCCGATCTACTACGTCAATTCCCGGCCGCACGTGGGGACTGCGTACACCACGGTGATTGCCGATGCCATCGCTCGCCGCAAACGGTCGCTCGGCGTGGACACCTGGTTTTTGACCGGCACAGACGAGCACGGGCAAAAGATCGAACGGTCGGCGAAGCAGGCCGGATGCACTCCCAAGGAATTTGCGGACAGAGTTTCGGCGCAGTTCCGCGCGTTGTGGGATCGGATGGACCTGAGCTATGACGACTTCATCCGCACCACCGATGAGCGTCATAAGCGCGGCGTGCAGAAGCTGTTTTCGGAGCTTCAGAATCGCGGCTTTATCTACAAGGGCAACTACACGGGACAGTACTGCGTCACCGACGAGGCCTTCGTCGACGTAGCGCCGGGCGCGCCCTGTCCTGACTGCGGTCGCATCACGGAGACAGTCAGTGAAGAGAACTACTACTTCAAGCTATCGGCCTTCGAACACAAACTGCTCCAGTTCTACGAAGAGAACCCGAACTTTATCCGCCCGGAGATTCGCCGCAACGAAGTGATGTCGTTCGTGCGCAGCGGCCTGAAAGATCTGTCGATCAGCCGCAGCAGCTTCTCCTGGGGCATTCCTGTTCCGGGCGATGAGAAGCACGTGATCTACGTCTGGCTGGACGCGCTGGCTAACTACATGACCGCGATCGGTTATGGCTCTGACGATCCCGCCGACCAGGCTAAGTTCGCCAAGTACTGGCCCGCCGATCTGCACATCATCGGAAAAGAGATCAGCCGCTTCCATTGTGTTTACTGGCCCGCGTTCCTGATGGCCGCGGGCCTGCCGCTGCCGAAGATGGTCTTCGCCCACGGATGGCTGCTGTTTGAACAATCGAAGATGTCGAAGTCGCGCGGCAATATCGTGCGAGCGGAGACCGTGCTCGAAGTTCTCGGCGCCGATGCGTTGCGGTATTTCCTGCTGCGCGAGGTGGTGTTTGGCCAGGATGGCAGCTTCAGCTTCGACGCACTGGTGCAGCGCTACAACTCCGATCTCGCCAATGGCTACGGCAACCTGGTCAGCCGCACGCTGGCCATGATCACGAAGTATTTCGACGGTGTGATTCCGCAGGGCCATGACCGCGATCGGGCTCTCAACGGAGTGATGACCGCGGGAGTGGTGGTCAAGTTTGGCCAGCATTTTGAGAACTACGAGTTCAGCCTGGCGCTCTCGACGCTGTGGGAATTTCTCGCCAACGTGGACGCGTACATCACCGAGAGCGCTCCGTGGAAGCTGGGCGCGGCTACCGACCCAGAGAGCCGCGAGCACCTCGCGGACATTCTCTACAATTGCGCCGCCGCCGTACGCATTATTACAGCGCTGGTCTACCCGGTGCTGCCGGCGGCTGCGGCTCGCGTCTGGCAACAACTCGGGCTGGGCGACATCCACAAAGCCGATCTATCGAACATCCAATGGGGAGAGCTACAGGCCGGCACCCGGCTCGGCGAACTCGGCCCCATCTTTCCACGAGCAGAAAAGGACGCGATTCAACGTATGCAGGACATTGAAGAGAAGAACAACAATAAGGCGACAGAGACGGTGACTTCATCGGTTCCACCGGCGGCAACGCAATCGCCCGCAAGATCGGCAGAACCGAGCAGGCCCCATGTGTCGAAGCTTGAATCCACACTCGAAGGCCTTGCCGTTGCCATCTCGGAATCGACCAGTGAGAGCGCAGCCCTGGTTGCGCTGGAAGACGCCATCCTCGGCGAACGCAAACACAAGACCGATGTATCGGCAGAGCGCACAGACGCTGAGCTCGTGACCACCGCAGCCGAGCCGATCTCCGCTCCAGGCGTTCCCGTCACTTCTGCGGCAGTGCCAACCTCGCCGACTATCACCATCGACGATTTCGCTAAGGTCGATCTTCGGGTGGCGCAGATCAAGGTGGCCGAACGCATCCCCAAAGCCGACAAGCTGTTGCGCCTGGAGGTAGATCTCGGCTATGAAACGCGGCAAATTCTGGCCGGTATCGCCGAGTACTACACGCCGGAGTCGCTGATTGGGCGCAAGGTGGTCATCGTCGCCAATCTGGCTCCTCGCAAGATGCGCGGTCTGGAATCAAACGGCATGATCGTTGCCGCATCTTTGGCGGAAAAAGGTCAGCCCGTGTTGGCCGGCTTCCTCGAAGACGTCGAACTGGGCGCGCGGTTGAAGTAGCTGGAACTCGCTCCTGACAGGCTCCAGGGAGACACACTCGTTGCTGGTTGATTCTCACGCGCACCTCGACAGCCCCCGATACGACCAGGACCGCGATGCCTTGCTGGCAAGGTCGTGGGAGGCGGGCGTTCGCACTGTGCTCTCAATCGGCATCGGCGAGGGTCCGAGCACCATGCACCGGGCTCTCGAGATCAGCCGGGAGTACGCGGGCCGCCCCGGGGTGCCGCGTATTCTCGCCAGCGCCGGCATTCACCCGCACGAAGCGCAACTGGCCGACGAGGCAGCCTTCACCAAGCTGGACGCCCTGCTGGCGGAGCCCGAAGTGATTGCCGCGGGTGAGATCGGCCTCGACTACTTCTACGATCATTCGCCGCGCGAGACCCAGCAAAACGTCTTTACGCGCCAGATGGAGATTGCTGCCAGCCGAAAGCAGCCGATCATCATTCACTGCCGCCCCTCTGAAGGCAGCACGAATGCCTGGGACGACACCCTGCGCATGCTGGAGGAGCAATGGGCGAAGACCGGACTGGGCGGGATTCTGCACTGCTTTACCGGGGAATGGGAGCACGCGCGGCGCGCACTGGATCTCGGCTTCCTGCTCTCCTTCGCCGGCAACATCACCTTTCCTAAGGCGCAACCAATTCGCGATACGGCGGCGCAAGCACCGGCAGACCGCATCCTGGTAGAGACGGACGCTCCATTTCTTGCTCCGGTGCCCAATCGCGGCAAACGCAACGAGCCGGCCTGGGTGAAAGAGGTAGCGCTGAAACTGGCGGAAATCCGCAACGTTGACCCGGAAGAGCTGGCTTCCTCCACCACGGAAAACTTTCATCGCTTTTTTGGTGTGCCACGGGAGCCGGCAAACGGAATCTGAGAGCGGAAGGGGCACACCTTTCGATACTCTAAGAAGGACAGAAGAAGAGGCAGCACATGGCAGGCGACAATTCGTTCGATATTGTGAGCAAGGTAGATATTCAAGAAGCCCGAAATGCAATCGATCAGGCAATCAAGGAAGTGAGAGCCCGCTTCGATCTGAAGGATTCGCACTCAGAGATCAAGCTCGAAGGCGAAGACACCATTCAGCTCGCCTCGTCCGATGAGTACAAGCTCAAAGCGGTAATCGAGATCCTCAGTCAGAAGCTGGTGAAACGCGGCATTTCGCTGAAGTCGCTGACCTTTGGCAAGCTCGAACCGGCTTCGGGCTCCAGTGTTCGGCAGAAGATCACCCTCACGCAGGGAATTCCGGGCGACAAGGCGAAAGAGATCGTGAAGCACCTGAAAGACTCCAAGAAGAAGGTCCAAGCCTCGATTCAGGGCGATACTGTGCGTGTGAGCGGCAAAGACCGCGATACTCTACAGGAGGCCATTGCGCTGCTGAAAGGCCACGACTTCGGCCTGGACATGCAATTCACGAATTATCGCTCCAACTGAGCGTCTGGCCGATGTGGCGATTGGTATACGGTAAAGGGTGGGCCTCTGCAATTCTAGGCCGCTGGAGAACTGGTGAGCACACTGGCGATAGCAACGGCGAAAGAGGTCTTTGACCTTCTTCGCGACGATTTGCGGGCGATTGAACGCGAATTGGGTCGCGATGCCGTCTCCAACGTCGGTGCCATCACAGAGATTGCCGATTACCTTCGCGAAGGCGGAGGCAAGCGCATCCGGCCATCGCTGTTGTTGCTCGCCGCCAAGTCTCAGGGTTATGTAGGGCATGGAGCCATCCGGCTGGGTGCGGTCGTGGAGATGGTCCACACCGCGACGCTGGTCCACGACGACATCATCGATGGCGCGGACATTCGACGGGGCCGGCCCTCTGCCAACACTACCTGGGGTAACGCCAAGTGCGTTCTGGCAGGAGACTGGCTCTACATGCAGGCCTTCCGCGTGGCGCTTGAGGAACGCAAGTTCCGCGTGCTCGACCTGCTCATCAGCCTCACACAACAGATGGTCGAGGGTGAACTGCTGCAGATGGAGACGCTCGGCCGCGCAGTCAACGAATCGGAATACAACGACCTAATCTTTCGCAAGACCGCCTGCCTCTTCCAGGTGTCCATGCGCCTCGGTTCGGTGCTCGCCGACTCCACCGCCGCCACCGAAGACCTGATGGGCGAGTATGGCCGCACCCTCGGGCTGGCCTTCCAGATCGTCGATGATGTGTTGGACCTGACTGCTTCAGAAGAAGTGCTGGGCAAGCCGGTGGCCAGCGATCTGCGCGAAGGCAAGGCTACGCTGGCCGTGATTCATTCTCTCGAAAACGGGACGGCGCAGGATCGCGAGGCGATTCTGAAGGTCCTCGCTGATCGCAGCTTTGAGCGCGTGCAGCATGCGCAGATCCTCGAGATTCTCAAGCGCAATCAGTCGGTCGACTACGCCATGGCGGCGGCATTTCGGTTCGCGGAAACAGCCCGTACCTGCCTCGCTTCCCTGCCCGACAGCGATTTCAAGCGCGCTCTACTTTGGGTGCCTGATTTCGTGGTCGCTCGCGACAAATAGCCTGCGCTGAATTGCCGCCGTCGCCAATTTTGACCGCCGCTCGCATTTGATCGCATTGGCCCAGACCGAAGTTGCTGTGGTAGCCTGACGGGTCCATGACCGAAGCCAAGACGCCAATCCGAGTGCTGGTTGCAAAACCTGGCCTGGATGGCCACGACCGGGGCGCCAAAGTAATTGCGCGTGCGCTGCGCGATGCGGGCATGGAAGTGATTTACACCGGCCTCCGCCAGACTCCCGAGATGATCGTCAACGCGGCCATCCAGGAAGACGTGGACTGCGTTGGCCTGAGTATTCTCTCCGGCGCTCACAATGTGATTGTGCCTCGGGTGACTGCCTTGCTGCGCGAGCGCGGCGCGAGTGACATTCTCGTGGTTCTGGGTGGAACGATTCCGCAACAGGATGCGGAGTTCCTCAAGTCGCACGGCGTCTCGGCCATCTTCGGGCCCGGGACAGCTCTTGAAACTACGGTGGAGTTCATTCGTGCGAATGTGAAACCGAAGGATCTGATCGCGTAGGCGGCTCGGCTTCGGTGCTATTGGCAGAGCAGTTCGCGCAGTCGCTCATTCTTGATCAACAACTCCGAAACAAGTCGCTGCAGGCGTAGATTCTCGGCCTCGAGTTCCGCGAGCCGGAGCTGAGACTCGCCGCTTTGCGGTGGGGACGTTTCCCAGTTCTGAATCAGGCTTTCGTTGTCATGCCGACGTGGCGGTCGGGGCTCCGGAGTCATCGGTCCTCTCTCGAAAGTACAGCCGGTTGTTCGTCCGTTGCTTGCTCTTGAGCGTTGCCCAGCTTTGAGCAATATGCGTGGGGAGGCCCGTGTGGTTGGGCCTGCACTTAGACCTGGGTCTCTGGCGGCGGAACAAACGTGCCGCACCTGCCTCTCATGCCCTGGCGAAACTTCTCCCGCTCCTCGGCCGGCATCTGTTCCCAGCGCTCTCGCATGTGCTGGCGCCACGGGCCGCCACCGCGCCGCCCATGGAAGCCGCCGAAGAGAATCTTGCTCAGCAGGAATAGCCCCAACGCCTGCCAGAAGGTGATGGGATGGCCACCGAACAGCGACGGCACCAGCCAGTTCCACAGGCTCATTACGATAAATCCAAACACCGCGCTGCCGGCGACGACAAACAACGCGATCTTCGCAACCTTTGCTACCGGGTTCCTTGGCATACATGTCCTTTGCTACTGCGTAAACTCGTCGTAGATCGTTTGCAGACGCTTACGCAGGTGCAGCACTGCGTAACGCTTGCGAGAGAGCAGCGTATTGATGCTGACTCCGGTTTCTTCCGCTAATTCCCTAAAGCTGCGGCCTTCGATTTCCTGCGCTACGAAGACATGGCGCTGCTCCGCGGGAAGCTCGTCCAACGCTTCCTCGAGCGCATCGAGCAGCACGCTGCGCGCATACAGCGCCTCGGGCCCTGCATCGGGGGACGGCAACAGGTCCTCCAGCTGCAGACCTTCGTCATCTTCCGCAAAGGCGGCTTCGGGCTTTTGTTTGCGGAAGCGATCGGTGATGCGGTTGCGCGCCACGCGATACAGCCACGCTCCGACCTGCTCGATTGGCTTCATCAGACGATAGGCTTCGATCAGTTCAAAGAAGACTTCCTGCAAGATGTCTTCGACGTCTTCACGATCGGCCACGCGACGCCGAATGAAGCCACGTAAACGCGCCCCCTCAGTCTGCACAGTCTCCGCGATCTTCCGATCCTGCTCGATAGTCATCGCTGAAACCATGGCGACCGCCTCATCTACAAGGGGAGACGAACGGCGAGGCAGAATATTGTGTAGTCCGCAGAAAAGTTGTTTAGGCTTGCGGTGAAGGCATCAGGCGGGCGATGGAGGCGTTTCAATCGCTGGTGAGCTTTGCGGCCACGTTCGCGCGCAAGACGGCGAGGTAGCGCTCGGGAAGATTCTTCTTCTGCAACTCGCGATCGACGACCACATGGGTGGTCTCGCCTTCCGCAAGCAGAATGGCCGGCACATGTCCCGAGCCATCACGAGAGAGCCGATACCCGAACCGCAGTACCGAGCTGCGCATCGCGGTCAGACGCGTGTCGAGCGTGAGACAGTCATCGTAGCGAGCGGGAGCTTTGTAGCGGCAACTGGCATCGACCACCGGCAGATGGCAGTCTTCGTTCACTTCCAGTTGTTTGTAGTCGAACCCGAGCTGGCGCAGAAGTTCCACCCGGCCAATCTCAAACCACACGAAGTAATTGGCGTGATACACCACGCCCATTTGATCAGTCTCAGCGTATCGAACGCGCAGGGTGACGCGAGAGGGTTCAGCCATGGTGCATACAGTCTAGAGCCTGGGTGCGAAGGATGTCTGGTTGGTCCGCGAGCGAAAGATGTCTGGTTGCTCCGCGTCCGGCGAACAGGTGCGTTCAAAGTCGGCTCAGTTGCCGGCCGTCTAGCGCTTGATCAGCACCGGGAGCGGCGTAAAGAATCGCGGCAGAGCTTCCGTGGGCAGCGGGCGAGGTTCGGGACGTCCATGCAGGAAGCCTTGTTGATATTGAACCTTGCGCTCTTCGAGCCATTGCGACTCTTCGATGCACTCGATGCCCTCCGCGATGATCGGCAGCGTGAGTTCGTGCGCCACTTCAATCAGGTGAGAGGTGATGATCGCCTTCCACGGATCCATGTGCACGTTGCGCACCAGGTCCATATCGATCTTGATGAAGTCCGGGCGGATCTCAGACAGCAGCCGCAGCGAGTTGAAGCCGGCGCCTACGTCGTCGAGAGCGACCGAGAACCCCTGTTCGCGGTAGTAATCGAGAATGCGGCGCAGGTGAGCCGTATCTGCGATCTGTTCGCTCTCTACCACTTCAAAGACGATCTGGTTTCGGGGCAGTCCCTTTTCATCAATCAGTTCAAGAGTTGAGCGGAGGCAATGGGCGGGATCGTAGATCGTGGTTGGATTGAAATTGATGAAGATCTTGTCGGTCAATCCACGCGCGGCAGCGCATTCAATGGAAGAGCGGCGCGCAGCAAAATCAAGTTGCAGCAGCAGGTCCGCGGCACGGGCACTCTCGAAGATGTGAGCCGGAGAGATAAATCCGCCGTCGGCATCGTATCCGCGCAACAGGCACTCGTGGCCGAAGATGCCCGCGCTCTTGCCCGCGGAGGTCATCACGATGGGCTGGAAGGCGCTGAACAGGCGGCGTTGTGCGAGCAAATCCGTAATCCACGCATTCTTAAGCTGAGTCACCGAAACACCTAAGGAGGTGTTACCCATGGCGCAGCTGAGCGAGAACTCCTCGTTAGCCTCGAGTATGGTGCAACGGATCACGTCCCGTTCCCGCACCGTAAATTCGCTCTCGAACAGATCCAGGATCGGAGGAAACTGCTCGGGGAATACGGTGAGGATGAAGACTCCGGGTTCCCGCTGCTCCCAGGGCAAATCTGCGTGCTCTGCGAGCATCTTCAACTTGCTCCGGAGATAACCTTCCGGAACATGAAGATACAGCGTGCTGGCTTCCATGGTGAGGTCGGGGATGGGGTGGCACCGCTTGCACTCTGACATTTGATAACCAAGGCCCAAAAGCGCTCAAACCAGGAGAGATCTGGATTGAGACGGCTTCAGATTTTCCTATTCTCAGCGTATTTGTAAGGTACCCGAGCAACGTTCAGTAACCTTGGTGACCTTCTGCGCCGCACAAGCCGAAACCTAAGCCGTCGATCTGTAATCACTTTAGTGACATACAGGCCATAGGCCAATCACACTTGAGTGTGATCCGAATGGGCGGAGGTACTATGAACCTATGGTCGGAGGGCCGCCGGTGCTTGGCACCTGACGGTTACTTTGAGTACCGCGAGGCGCTGGACCGCCATCCGCTGAAAGAAGCACTCAAAATTGAGGCATGCAGAACAAAAGGCCCGCTGCGGGAGCGGACCTTTTTTTTCGACTCGAAACAGCTTACGGCTTGAGTTTTGAGAAGATCGGCAGCTTCGAAAAGTCGTTGAACATCACGAATACCGCGAACAGGATCAACACCACAAATGCAACCTGGTAGATGCGCTCCTTCACTTCCTGATTGATGTCACGGCGTATCGTGCCCTCAATCAGCAGCAGCAGAATCATGCCGCCATCCAGAATCGGAATCGGCAGCAGGTTGAAGATGCCAAGGTTCAGGCTGATGAGTGCCATCAGATCGATGATCGGCTGCCAGCCCGGCATGGAGATCGCGAGGCCAGTCTGTTGCGCGATGCCGACCGGACCGCTCAGGTTCTGCATGGCCGTCTGCCGGGTGAAGAGCTTGTGCAGCACTTCGAGAATGTAACCGGAGTTGCGCAGATTGAAGGAAATGGAGCGCGTGACCGCAGCGCCCAGCGGTAACTGCTCCACCTTGAACGGTGGGCGGCCAGGCTGGAAGCCGAGACGATAACCGCGGTGGCCGGTGCCATCGTCAGCGAGAGTCGGCTGTATTTCGAGGCTGACGGTCTGGCCTCCGCGCAGCACGGTCAGGTTCACGGTCTGACCGGCCTCGGCCTGCAGATACGCCAGGAAGGAACGAACGTAGTGAAGTTGATGACCGTCGACGGCCAGGATACGGTCGCCGGCTTTGAGCCCCGCCTTTTCCGCGGGCATTCCGTGTTCCAGTTCCTCAACGCTCAGCGGTGCGTCCTGCACTTTGGGCAGCAGACCCAGGGCTTCCGCGTCGAACTCCTGCGACTGGGTTGGGTTTTGAATCGACAGTGTGGTCGAGACAGTGCGGCCATCTCGCTCCACGATCACAGGGATGGTCGAGTTCATATCCAGCGCAGTGCGAATATCTACTTGTTCCCAGGTGGGATTGGAATCGCCGTCATACTTCACGATGCGATCGCCACCCTGAATGCCCGCTTTGCCTGCGGCCGAGTCCGGCGGCACAAAGCCGTCGAGGACCGCTGGTTGCGAGAGGTACGCGAATACCTCGTTGTGCATCATGTACAGGCCGGTGATCAACGCGAAGGCAAGAATGAAATTGGAGAACGGTCCCGCGAGACCGATCAGAATGCGCTGCCAGCGCGGCTTGGACGTGAACTCGGCCGGGTCGCCACTGGTTTCTTCACCGGGGTTCTCGCCCGCCATCTTGACGTATCCACCAAGTGGCAGCAGGCTGATGCGGTAGTCTGTGTCGCCGCGCTTGAAACCAAACAGGCGCTTGCCAAAGCCGATGGAAAAGACGTCCACCCGAACTCCGAACAATTTAGCAACCAGGAAGTGCCCGGTCTCGTGGACCAGCACCATGATGCCGAGGACCACAAGCATCGAAATCAGGTCTGTTGCAAATGAGGGCATAGTAAGTTGTGTAAATCCTGAAAGTGAAGAGGCTAGGAGCCGGAGACCGTAACTCGCTGCTCTCGGGCCAAAAGCTCACGCGCCGATTCCCTAGCCTGCTGATCAAGTCGCAGGACTTCTTGGATGGTGGCCGGATGAGACTCTGGTGTTGCCTCAAGCACTTTTTCAATTGTACGCGGGATACCGGGAAACGGTATCACCCTTTCGAGGAACGCTTCGACCGCGATTTCATCCGACGCATTCAGTGCGATGCAGTGGGCACCGCCGCGTTCGGCCGCCTCGTACGCGAGCCGCAGACAGGGAAATCGGGCGAAATCGGGCGGTTCGAATTCGAGGTGTCCGAGGGTTGCCATATCGAACTTCAGGTCCGACTCGATCCTCTCTGGATAGCTGAGCGCGTAGAGAATCGGCAGCCGCATGTCGGTCACCGAGATCTGCGCCAGGATGCTGCCATCCACATACTCGACCAGCGAGTGCACGGTCGATTGCGGATGCACCGTGACCCTTACGGCGGATGGAGGTATGTCAAACAAACGACAGGCTTCGATAATCTCGAGGCCCTTGTTGAGCATGGTGGCCGAATCGATGGTGATCCGCCTGCCCATGACCCAGGTCGGGTGCTTGAGCGCCTGCTCCACGGTGATTTCGTCGAACTTGGCCAGCGGCAGCGTGCGAAAGGGGCCGCCTGAAGCGGTCAACCAGATCTGCCGAACCTCGGCCCGGGTTCCACCGCGCATACACTGGTGAATCGCGTTGTGCTCCGAGTCGATGGGCAGGAGTGGTACGCCACGTTTCGCGGCCTCGGTGGTGAGGATCTCCCCCGCCGCCACCATCGCTTCCTTGTTCGCCAGACCTACGGGCTTGCCCGCCTGTACGGCCGCAAACGTGGCCTCGAGACCCGCCACTCCCACAATGGCCGAGACGACGAAGTCCACCTGCGGCAGAGTCGCCACCCGGACCGTTCCTTCGGTGCCGGAAACCACCTCGACGCTCGTGATCCCGGCGCTTCGCAGCCTGCGTTCCACTTCGCTGGACAACTCAGGCGTCGCCATGGAGATCACCTGCGGACGCCAGCGGCTTGCCTGGGCGAAGGCAGCATCGACATTGCGGCCCGCAGCGAGTGCGGCAACGCTGAAGCGCTCTGGGTAACTCTCGACGATGCTGAGGGTGCTGGTGCCGATGGAACCGGTCGAACCGAGGATGGCGATCTGCTTCAAAGCGGAGGCTCTTGTCTAACTCGTTCTAAAACGACTGCTGAGCAAGTTGAGCGTACCACAGCACGGGAGCGGCCAGCAGCAGCGCGTCCACCCGGTCCAGAATGCCTCCGTGACCGGGGAGCAGGGTGCCGGAGTCTTTCACCCCCGCCCCGCGCTTGATCGCCGACTCGATCAGGTCTCCAACCTGCGCAGCCACGTTTAGCAGGACCGCCAACAGCAGCCAATGGACGACTGATCCGGGGTAGTTGAGCAGGCCGCTGCCTCGCCGGGTGGTAAAGCCGGCTAGAACGATCAGCAGCAGGGTGATCAGCAGGCTGCCGGCCACCGATCCGAGACTTCCTTCCCAAGTCTTGTTGGGACTGAGAGAGGGCGCCAGTTTCCTGCGGCCGAACGCCCGGCCAACGTACAAAGCCGCTGTATCGCCCACCCAGACCACCATGAAGAGGAAGAGCAGCAGCGAAGGACCATTTTCCTGGGCGCTGAGCAGCGGAAGTGTAGTCAACGAGAGCGCGATATACAGCAGTCCAAAAACTGAAAATGCTGTATTTGGAAGCACCTGATTGAGCGGTGACCGGAACGCGCAAACGACGAAGATGATCAAACTCAGGGCGCTAATGGCCGGCCCCAACAGTTCCGCGTTGCGGAAGGCGAAGTAAAACAGCAGCGCACCCGTCACCAGCACGAGGATCCGTGGAGTACGCGCGCCGGTCGCGTCCGCCAGGGTGAGGAACTCCCAGAGAGCCAGTTCAGCCACGAGGGCGGCGAAGGCAGTAATCATCCAGAATGGCGCCTTGAAGATCAGCAGCAGCACCAATGGAATCAGAACCGCAGCCGTAATTACCCGTTTCATCTGTTGAGCAGAATACACGGTGCCTCGCCGAGTCTGGCGCCTTTTCGCCAGCCGCTACATCTAAGGAATGTTCGGGTTATAGGAATCAGGAGCAAATAGATGGCGAACAGAATTTTACTTGCAGGATTGGCGCTGGCGGGAACACTGACCGCTTCCCTGCCTTTGCTTTCGCAACAGTCTGGGGTCGAGGCCCAGACAGTTGTGACGGTTATGCCGAAAAAGGGCAACGGAACTCTCGATGTAGCGCGCGACACCGTGCGAATCACGGCCAACAACCGTCCAGAGACAATTACCGACTGGGTGCCACTCCGCGGCGAGCGCAGCGGCCTGGAACTCGTGATTTTGATAGATGACTCGGCCCGGTCCAGCATCAGCAACCAGCTTTCATCGATCAGGAAGTTCATCGGCCGACTGCCGCAAGGAACCGAAGTAGGTGTGGCGTACATGCAGAATGGCCGGGCAGCCTTCGTGCAGAACTTGACTGCGGATCACGCGCAGGCGGAAAAGGCTCTGCGCATTCCCATGGGCACGGCCGGAGGCAATGCGAGCCCGTACTTCTGCCTGTCGGACCTGGCGAAGCATTGGCCGTCAGCAAACAACGAGAACCGGCGCGAAGTGTTGATGATCACGGACGGAGTGGACCGCTACCAGGGTCGCCGCTACGATCCGGAAGACCCTTATATGCTGGCTTCGATTGAAGACTCGCAGAAGGCCCACCTGATCGTTTATTCGATCTACTACGGAGACACTGGTGCATTCGATCGCGGCGAATATGCCTCCTTCGGTGGCCAGAACTACCTGCTGCAGGTGTCGCAGGCTACGGGCGGGAAGGCGTTCTACCAGGGAATCGGAAACCCGGTTTCGTTCGATCCATTCCTGGACGAACTGCACACGCGTCTGATGAACCAGTACGAATTGGGCTTCCTGGCGCAACCTGGACGCAAGCCGGAACTACAGGCGCTGAAGGTGAAGACTGACCTGCCGCAGACCGAAGTGAACGCTCCGGATCACGTGCTGGTAGGTGCGTCCGAGGGACGTTCCAGCCGATAACTGAATGGCGCTTGCCGGCGCATAAACAAGAAATCGTGGGAAGGCTGAATCCTCGGCCTTCCCTTTTCTTTTTTAGCCAAGACTCAACGAGGAACGAGAACGTTGTTGGCGGGCAGGCTTGCGATGTCGTCCGACTCAGTGCCGTCACTCAATCCGCCGTATCGGCGCTCGCGGCCCTGGTAGTCCGCGATGGCCTGCAGCATGTGGATGCCGCGGAAGTCGGGCCAGAGCCGATCAGTCACGAAGATCTCGGAGTAGGCAATCTGCCACAGCAGGAAGTTCGAAATGCGCATCTCGCCCGACGTGCGGATGATGAGGTCCGGATCCGGCATGTGCGACGTATACAGGTGGCGCTGAATGTCCTGCTCGGTGACCGCGTCGATGCTCAGCTTGCCATCGCATACCTCGGCACATACCGCGCGGAAGGCGTCCAGCAATTCGGAGCGGGCTCCATAGTTGAGCGCCAGCGTAAGTACGGTTCCGGTGTTCCCGGCAGTCGCCTCAGCGGCCCACTGCATCTTGTCGCGCACCTCACCGGGCAGTTTGTCGGTGCGGCCGATGTACTGAATTCTGACGTTATTGTCATTCATTCGCTGCACATTGTTCATCAGGTACGAACGCAGCAACAGCATGAGGAAGTTGACTTCCGTCTTGGGGCGGCGAAGATTATTTTCGAGGGAAAACGCGTAGAGCGTCAGCCACGGAAGATTGATGCGAGAGGCAGTTTCGACTACATACTGCACCGACTCTGCGCCCTGCTGATGCCCTAAGAAGCGCTTGAGGCTGCGCTTACCGGCCCAGCGGCCGTTGCCGTCCATGATGATGGCAACATGCTTTGGCAACCGAGCAGGATCCAGGGTACGGTAGATCGCCTGCTCGTCGGCAGAAAGCTCGTGCACACGGCTTGGCGTCGGAGATCGCAAGCGAAAGCCTCTACTCTCCGACCGTAGCACATGGCACACCCCGCCGCAATGCAACGGGGATCAACTTCGATCAGCGTGCGAGCGCTTGCAGTGGCGCTTCGCTCGAACGCAGAACTCTGAAGTACTAAGCCATGCGCCGCCGGCCGGTTGCCAGATCCCGGACCTGGTTGAGAAACACGGAACGCTGGAAGGCGTCGAGTTGAGCGATGTACGGGGCGATCTCCGCCAGGAACGGATCTCCAAGCACAGACTGCGTGTCTTCGCACTTGCGGCTTCTGGCATCCCGCACCAGATCGCAAACGTCGACCTCGAGAGCCGCTGCCAGACGCGCAAGAGACGAAAGCGTCGGCATGGCTTTGCCATTTTCAATCTTGGAGATGTAGGTGCGCGGAACCTGCATCCGTCCTGCGAGTTGCCGCTGACTCAGTCCGCGGTTGTGGCGAATGTCGCGAACGGCGCGGGCGACCTGCAGGCTGTCGTCGTCGGAAGACGACGATTCCGATGCCACGACCAATTGCGGCATCTGCAGTTCGGGCTCTTCCAGTTCCAGGGGTTTGCGGCAGCGTCTGCAGTGAGAGTTCGTTGTTCGAAACTGCACCAGACTGCAGTGCTCGCAACGAAGTACCTCACGCGCCTCGACTGTGGCTAAGGTAGTTGCCATAAATTGTACGGAGCACCAGAGCAGGCGTCCGTGGCGGAACGGCATTGTAAGCCCAATTCCTGCCATCTTTGTCTACCTTGAGGGTGTAGTACCTGACTTGTCAAGTGAAAAAGAAGAGTCAACCCGAAGAAACCCGAAGATCCTCCCAAGAAACAGGAAGGCAATGCAATACGCAGCCTCTCTGGGGCGCGAGAACGGCTCAGAGCGAATCGGCATCTCAACCGGAAGAGTTCGAAGGCGGGTGACAAGCAGGTATCGCCGGAATATCTGGCCCGCAGTTCGTGCCCGATGCAGTGTCTGACTTAAGTGGTGGAGCAAACCCCTATGAAACGCGTGCGGTATTTCCTGTTGATGATGGCTTGCATGCTGGTGAGTCTGTCTACTCATGCACAAACGGGTATTTACGGAGCGTTCACCGGCGCTGATGCTGGCTCGGGCAGCAGTGGAAAGCTGTATGGCGGCACCGTGGGACTGTACTCGACGCCCTGGCATGCGCCAGTGGTAAGTGCGGGTTTCGATGTTCGCGGCGAATTCCTGCATGGGAATGGTCAGTCGCTCGACAGCGGTCTCGCCGGCCTCAGAGTCGCCGTGCATCCACCGGTATTCCCGCTCAAGCCGTATGTCGAAGCCCTGGGTGGAGTGGGGCGCGCCGATGTGGCCAACGCGACCTCAACCAACGCTCAGTACCGAATCGTCGGCGGCATCGATTGGACCATCTTGCCCCGAATCGATTGGCGAGTGGTGGAGTTCAGCGGAGGCGAGATCAGCGGCGGTGCGTCGCCCAGAGTTCTCAGCACTGGGCTGGTGTTGCGGCTGCCGTGAGGCTCGATTCGCTGACCGACGCTGTTTGACGACATCCGAGCCTCAATTCCCATTCTTTTCTCGATTAGGATGAGATCGAGGTGCTCTGAAGCATGGCAGATTATTCCCGCGAGGCAGCCTGGGCGCTGCTCAACGAACACACCAAGTCACCCAGCTTGCTGAAACATGCGTTGGCCGTCGAAGCATGCGTGCGCGCTTACGGCGAGGCAGAAGCAGACGCTCGCGGGTTGTCAGGCGCGGAGCGCGAGGCGTTGCTCGAAACCTATTCCTGCACAGCACTGTTACATGATTTCGACTATGAGAAGTTTCCTTCGCTCGAGGACCATCCGTTTGAAGGGAACAAGATTCTGACCGCGCAGGGCTGGCCCGCGGAGATTCGCACGGCGATCCTCGGCCACGCGGAGTATTCGGGTGTGCCGCGCGTGACGCATCTGGACAAGACACTGTTTGCCTGTGACGAGCTGGCTGGGTTTCTCACCGCGTGTTCGCTGGTCAAGCCGACGAAGTCCATTCACGATGTCGAAGTCGCGGGCGTGCGCAAAAAGATGAAGGACAAAGCGTTTGCGAAGGGCGTTCACCGCGAGGACATCGTGAAGGGCGCGGCGGAGTTAGGCGTGGATCTGGATACCCATATTCAGTTCTGCATCGAGGCAATGCGAGCCAAAGCCGAAGAACTGGGCCTGCAGCGGAGCTAGTTTTCGAGTTTCACGGATGAGGCCGGCTATCGGTGGAAGGCGAAGACGAAGTAGAGCGCCGTCAATGCGACAGACAGCGCGACCAGTACTTCGGTTCGTAGCTTTTCTTGCGGATCGCAGGTGGTGCGTTCCGGATGGCGCGGGTGATAGCGCAGCGACAACGGGCTCCCAGCCTCGTAGCTCTGCGGGGAGCGGAAGCATCCTGAATACATCTTGTCCTGGACCCAGTAGACAAAACGCACCGAATAGAGCTTCGCCGGGGCTTCGCTCATGCCAGTGAGCGGATGGCAGTCGGCGACAGTCGCGGTGGTCTCGAGCCAATCCTCGTTCTTCCGTTGGCGGAACAGAGCAGGAAACGCAAGATCCATGGGCAAGAGTATGCCATTGACTGAGTGGTTTGCGCTTATGAAATCGCCTCGGGATTGAAGCGGTACCGCAATGCTATGATTGCGAGTTTCTTATGGCCGATCCCAACACCACTCCAAACCCCGAATCCTCACTGACCCAGCCGGCACCTCAGCCGGCCAAACTGAACAATTCCCTTCCCTCCAAGCTGGACCCCAACGCGCCCCGTGCCAAAAGCCACGCCGCTGGGATGTTGGCGCTGCTGGGAGCCCTCCGGCAGCAGGAGGCAGAGATTCGCCAGGGAGGGGGCGTCAAGGCGATCGACTCGCAACACGCAAAGAAGCGGCTGACCGCCCGGGAGCGGCTGTCGCTGCTGCTGGATCCTGACACGGAGTTTGTGGAACTGGGCCTCTTTGCCGCCTTCGGCATGTACGAAGAGTGGGGTGGAGCGGCCGCCGCCGGGGCTGTCACCGGCCTGGGACGCGTCGCCGGTCGACTGGTGATGATCATCGCCAACGACGCCACGGTGAAGGCTGGCGCCTTCTTTCCGATGACGGCGAAGAAGGTCATCCGCGCGCAGACGATTGCCATGGAAAACCGGCTTCCCACGCTCTACCTGGTTGACTCGGCGGGCGTGTTTCTGCCGCTCCAGGAAGACGTTTTTCCCGATCAGGACGACTTCGGCCGCATCTTTCGAAACAACGCGGTGATGAGCGCCAAGGGCATTCCGCAGATCACGGCCATCATGGGCATGTGCGTGGCGGGCGGCGCGTATCTGCCGGTGATGACCGACCACGTGCTGATGACGGAAGGCAGCGGTCTGTTTCTCGCCGGGCCGGCGCTGGTGCAGGCCGCCATCGGACAGAAGTATTCGGCGGAAGAGTTGGGCGGGGCCACCATGCACGCCGAGATCTCCGGAACGGTAGATTTCAAGGAGCCCAACGACCATCTCTGCCTGGCGCGCCTGCGTTCTTTAGTCGGCAAGCTGGGGCATCGCGAGCATGCCACGTTTGACCGGACCGTCTACCAGGCCGACAAGGACGCGCCGAAATACGAGGCCGAAGGTCTTTACAGCCTGCTCGATCCCGATCCCTCCAAGGGAACTGGCAGCTACGACATGCACGAACTGATTGCGCGGCTAGTCGACCGCAGCGAGTTCGATGAATATAAGGCGGAGTATGGCCGCACGGTGATCTGCGGCTACGCGCGCATCGGCGGCTACGCTGTCGGACTGGTCGCGAACCAGAAGACCCACCAGACGCAGACGTCACACGAGGGCGAGAAGCGGGTAGAGTTTGGCGGCGTGATCTATGCGGAAAGCGCAGAGAAGGCGGCGCGCTTCATCATGGATTGCAATCAGAACCTGGTGCCGCTGATCTTTCTTCATGACGTGAACGGCTTTATGGTGGGGCGCGATGCGGAGTGGAGCGGGATCATTCGCGCGGGCGCGAAGATGGTGTCGGCGGTCTCGACCTCGACGGTCCCCAAGATCACCGTGATCGTCGGCGGTTCCTTCGGCGCCGGACACTATGCCATGTGCGGTAAGGCCTACGACCCGAGGTTTATGTTCGCGTGGCCGACGGCTCGCTACGCCGTCATGAGCGGCGCGGCGGCGGCCAACACGCTGGTGGAGATCAAGATCAAGCAACTAGAACGCAGCGGCAAGAAGCTCAGCGACGAGGAGAAGCAGGAACTGCTGCGCAGCATTCAAGCGACCTATGAGGAACAGACCGACTGCCGGTACGCCGCGGCCAGGCTCTGGGTGGATGCGATTCTCGATCCGGCAAAGACACGGGAGACATTGATCACCGCGCTCGAGGCGGTGTCGCTCAATCCTGAAGTGGCGAAGTTTAACGTGGGCGTCATTCAAACCTGACCGGCAAACCTGATCTGCAAACCTGATCGCGCGCATGGGCTAGCCTTCTCGGGGGCGAGGCAGCAGCGAGTTCGCAGCGGGTTGTTATTCCCGGCACGGGGCTGCGCCTACCACATCCGTTCCAGGCATCGAGCGATTATGCTGTGGGAATGGCTCGCATGTCCTCCACGTTGCCGGAAGGAAGAAACCCTTCCAGGCGCCCGCGCGGTCGGAAGAAGCAGGCGAAATCCGGGGTAGCGATATGGTGGCCGTTGCTGCTGGGAATGCTGGTTACGCCGCTGGCTCTGCGGGCAGCCGCGGTGATGGCGCTCGAGGGGCCTGATTCCCTGCGCATGCTGTACCCGTTCGTGCTGCTGCTGAAGCTTCGCGCGCTGGGGCTTTCGGAGGAGTTGGCCAACAATCTCTCGCAGCTGATGATGTACCTGCAATTCCCGCTGTACGGTCTCTTCATGTCGCTGATCTTGCGAAGCAAAGGATGGCTGAGCGCGCTGATGCAGACCGTGGCACTGCATTTTCTCACCGTGGGGTTCCTGATCGGCATCGCACACATGTAATAGCAGTCGGCAGGAGAGAACGACACGGTGACGAATCAAGTGAAGTTGGTCGAGTGCCCCCGGGATGCGTGGCAAGGCCTGCCCAAACCCATTCCGGTGGATGTAAAAGTGGACTACCTGCGCATGGTGATTGGCGCGGGCTTCGAACATATCGATGCTGTCTCGTTCGTATCTCCGGCGGCCGTGCCGCAGATGGCGGACTCCGAGCAGGTGCTTACATTTCTCGACCCGCCGCCGGAAATCGACATCATCGGCATCGTGGTGAATGCAAAAGGGGCAGAGCGCGCGATCGCTACTGGAGCGGTGCAGACGCTTGGCTTTCCCTACTCCATCTCCCCGGAATTTCTTAAGCGCAACCAGCATCAGACGCCGGAGGAGGCGCTGGATGCTCTCGAAGCCATCGGTCAGGCGGCGTTCAAAGCAGGGCTCGATGTAGTTGCGTATGTCTCGATGGCCTTCGGCAACCCGTATGGCGAGGCTTGGGATATTGACGAGGTGCTCGCTGCCTGCGATCTGCTGGCTGACTCCGGCATCGAGCAGATCTCGCTGGCGGATACCGTTGGGCGTGCAACGACGCAGCAGGTTTCGCAGTTGCTGCGGGCTGTTCTTGAAGCGCAAAGTGGAACCGAAATTGGAGTTCACCTGCATGCGCGGCCCGATGAGGTAGCTGCCAAAGTCGCCGCAGCCTACCATGCTGGTTGCCGGCGCTTTGATATGGCCGTGGGTGGATTGGGCGGATGCCCGTTTGCACAGGATGCGTTGGTCGGAAATCTGACTACGGAACTGGCGGTTGAGGAATTACGCAGGCTCGGAGCCGAGTTGCCCGCGCTCGAACCCCTGGACGGGCTGACGGCCGCGAGTGCTGCCATCGCGGAGCGATTTGGCGCGACCAAGCAGTAGCAGGAGAACGATGCCGAATTACGAAACGCTACTTGTCCACGACAGCCCCCGGGACGATTCCGAGGCTGGCGACACTCTCATCCGCACCATCCAGATGAATCGGCCGGAGCGCCGCAACGCGCTGAACCCCACCATGGTGCACGAACTTCGCACTGCGCTCGAGGATGCGGAACAATCCGACTGCGCGGTGGTGATTTTGACCGGAGCGGGAGCGGCGTTTTGCGCGGGGCTCGATCTCGATCATCTGCGCACGTTGAACGACAGCTCTCTCGAAGCGCAACGAGAAGATTCCACAAAAATCGCCGGCCTGTTTCGCGAACTCTACGATTTTCCCAAACCAACTATCGCGGCGGTGAACGGAGCAGCGATTGCCGGAGGAACGGGGCTTGCGACCATCTGCGACTTCACCCTCGCGTCTCCTGAAGCGAAGTTTGGCTACACCGAGGTGCGCATCGGTTTTATTCCTGCCATCGTCGCCTCGTTCCTGCGACTGCAGATTGGCGAGAAGCAGGCACGCGATCTGCTGCTCACCGGCAGATTGATCGATGCAGAGGAAGCGCACAGGCTCGGCCTGGTCACGCGAGTCGTGCCCGGCGCTGAGTTGATGATCGAGGCCCGCAAACTGGCGAAGGCGTTATTGCAGAACAGCCCGCAAGCGATGCAGATGGTGAAGAAGCTGCTCAGCGCCAACGTACGGCAGCAACTCGACGTCGAGATCGCATCGGCGATCGAGTGGAATGCAGCGGCGCGCGGCACCGCCGATTTCAAAGAAGGCGTGAGCGCCTTCCTCGAAAAGCGCAAGCCGGATTGGCCATCTCTCAAACCAAGCAGAAGCTGAACACGCCTGCGCGCCGTCGCTCAATAAGCAACGGTGAATCGCTGTCTCACGTGCTTCGGGTGTTCCAGTTCGTCGACCAACGCGATGGCAAAGTCCTCAGCCGAGATTCGACTATGTCCTTCCGCATCGGTTAGCAGTTCCTCGCCTCCGACGCGGAATTTCCCCGTCCGTTCTCCGGGGGCAATCTCAGCGGCGGGACTGACGCTGGTCCAGTCGAGGCTGGAGTTCCTCAATATCTCGAGGGCGTCGCGATGCGCGAGTGCGATAGGCTTCCACTCGGCAGGAAAGTTCGGCGCATCGACCAGTTGAACTCCGGGCGCGACCAGCAGGCTACCTGCGCCGCCCACCGCGATGAGGCGTTGAGTGCCGGACTGCTTCAGCCCCTGCACCAGTGATTCTGTCGCGTGGATCAGCTTGCCGACTGCGTCGGAATCAATGCCGGGACCATAGGAGCTGATGACCGCCTCAGAGTCGCGAGCGGCGCGTGAGACGTCTTCTGCATTGAAGATGTCGCCGTGAATCGGCTCCGCGCCCGGGAGCAGCTTAGACGCATCGCGCACGACGGCCTTCACTGCATGCCCACGAGAGAGCAGTTCCGTCAGAATGCGGGAACCGATGGTTCCGGTGGCACCGAAGAGTACGACGTTCATGCGAGAGCCTCCCTGTAGTTGACTGCTCGCTGAATCGACTGAGCAGGCAGCCAAACTAGGGATGACGCTCTTTTCCTAAAGATTCGGGTTTTGGCGACGCCGAGCCGCAATCTTTGCTGCGACAGCAATCAGGGCTGTGCGCCGTGCGCATCGTACACAGCCACTCCCACTCGCGAATCGGCGCAGCCGTAATAAAGGAACCACTTCCCGTTGAAGAAGACCAGGCCTTCCGTAAAGGTGGTGCCTGCCGCGTACTGGCCGCTCTTCTCAAAGGGCAACTCTGGCCGGAAGTAGGGGTCGTTGGTGCGCGCCAACATGCGAGTCGGATCGTCGGCAGAAAACAAGGCTTGTCCGCCCGAGTAGGCATTCGGATCGAGGCCGGGTTGACCGTCTTTGGCAGCATTCTTGCCGTTGTACAGCAGCAGGATGCCGTTCTTCGTCAGCAGTGGCGGCGGTCCGACCTCGGGAAACGCGCTGTCGAACCTGTGCGGCCGGTTGTGCAGCAAGACGGTTGTCTTGCCGGTGAGATCTTCGACCGGAGTCCAGTGGATCAGATCGGAGGAGCGGGCAAGGCGGATCTGAATTTCACCCCAGTACATCCAGTAATTGCCGTGGATTTTCGCTGCGACCAGCTTGTCGCCCTTCAGCCTGGTCACAATTCCCGAGGATTTGTACGCGAGCGTGTCGTACTTGCCTCCGGCAGCGCCCGCGAAGATGGGGCCGTGCTTCGTCCAGGTCAACAGGTCCTTTGAGGTAGCCACGCCGATCGTGTAGGTCTTGCGATTCCATTGCGTGTAGGTGAGGACGTAGGTTCCATCTTCACTCTCGACGATCCGGGGATCTTCAACTCCACCCGGCCACTCGCGCTCCTTCTGTGCATCCTCGGCCGGGTAGAACACCGGATCGGGCCGGCGCGAGAAGTGGATGCCATCCTCGCTCTCGGCCATGCCCAGCCGCGATGTGTGCATGCCGATTTCCATCGTGCCGGAGTCGTCTTCAGCCCGATAAAGAACGACGATTTTGCCGTTGCGCACCACGGCTGCGGGATTGAAGGTATGCAGCGCCTCCCAATGAACAGGCGATTTAGTAATCGGATCGGAGAAGACCGAGGCGGGATTGGGCGTGATGACCGGCTCGGTCACCGGTCGCACGAAGGGGCCTAGTGTCCAATGTGCAGGCGCGGCGGAGTTGGCCCGCAGGCACACCAGCAGGGCGGAGAAGGCCGCCGTCCGAACAACCGCGCGGGTGAGTTGGCGAGCAAGCCGGGATCTCTGTTGGTTTCGCGTCATGGCAGTGGATTCTTAGCGCGCAGTTCGGCAACGATCTCAGCAGCCGCGGCGCGTGCGACGTCTGCCCTGTCCGGTGGAAACGAAATGGCCCCAACACGGGCATGACCGCCGCCACCGTATCGTTCGCAGATGGAGGCGAGATTCACCATCTTATTCGGGTCCGCCTTAGTCCAGGGGTTGGAGCCGACAGCCACCTTAGTGCGAAAGCTTGAGCGGGACAAACCGATGGAATACGTAGCGTCTGGAAAGAGGTAATAGGGGATGAATTTGTTGAAGCCCTCAAGCGAGCGATCGGAGATATCGAAGAAGATGGTGCCGTCCTTGTATTCCGAGCGCTCGCGGATCAGATCAATTGCCTCGCTGTGGCGCTCGAGCAGCGGAGGCAGCAGTTCACTTACAAACGGTTCTTTCAGCACATCGGCAAGCGGCTCAGAGGTGAGCAATGTAATAAGCCGCGGTATAAAAGCGGGATCCTGTGTGGACTCGATGATCAGGGTGAGCTTCATAGCAGGTGCAGCCATTTCGACCGCCGCTTCAGGGCTGGCATAGAGCGCGCCGTCCACGATATCGCCCCACTCGATCAGTTCGGCATAGGGTTCTACGTTGAAGTTGAATTGAGTCTTCGCGATGTGGGCCAGAAAGCTGGTGCAGGAGGTGTAGTCGGGGTCGTAGAAGCGTCGCTTAGCGAACTTTCCATCCGCCACGCCTTGAAGGAACTGTTCATGATCCTGCGGAGTGAGAAAGGCGCTCAGATGATGATCGAACCACCAGGTGATCCTGGGCGAGGCGGAATACTTGAAGTCGACGATGGCATTCTCATCGCCAGTAAAGTCGGCTTCGTTAAACAGGGCGCCGGCTCGATGAACAAGGCCGTGAAATTCGTAATTGGCATCACGTTGTATGCACTCGCGATGAAAGCGCGTAAACAAAGAAGCGGAACAGGCTCCGTCAAAACACTTGTCGTGATAGAAGACGCGGACGTTCAAAGCGAGTACTCCCGTGAGTAAAGAAACGTATTGATGGAAACAATTAGCATTGCTGGGAGTGAGCGGCATGTCAAGCGGCGGGTCCCGCGATGAGACAATGACCTTTGGAAATGAGCATGATCACGAGAGAACGAGACCGCCTGTCGTACGAACGACGTAGATCCTGGCTGCCCTGGGTAGCGGGGTTCCTGCTGCTGCTGGTGTTGATCACAGGACTGGCGGTGACCGCGGGCGTGGCGTGGGTCAAGCATGCGATGCAGGCTTCCCTGCCGCAACTGGACGGCGACGCGAAGCTGCCGGGGCTAAGCGCGGACGTAAGCGTGCGACGCGACGAACACGGTGTTCCGCACATCGAGGCGGCGAATCTCGACGACCTCTTCGAAGCGCAGGGCTATGTCACCGCGCAAGATCGCCTGTGGCAGATGGACATGGCGCGCAGAAACGCGGGAGGCGAACTGGGCGAGGTGCTGGGCACGCTCCTGGGCGAGGGACCAGTGAATCATGATCGCTTGCAACGCGTGCTGCAAATGCGTGCGACCGCGGAACGCATCGCTTCGGGGTTGTCGGAGCGCGACCGGCGTTTTCTCGAAGATTACGCGCGCGGCGTAAATAGCTTCATAGAAGCGAACGAGAAACACCTGCCCGCCGAGTTCGGCATGCTCGATTATCAGCCTCGGCCCTGGCATCCAGTGGATTCGGTGCTGGTCGGCCTGAGCATGGTGCAGATGCTCGACGAACATTGGAATGAGAAGCTCAGCCGTGAGCGCATTACTGCGCGCCTCGGTCCGACTCTGGCCGCGGATCTGTATCCCACCGGATCGTGGCGCGATCATCCGCCCACCACCGCCGCGCCCGATCTGACGGCACCGCAACAGAACGTGCCCGACGTTCCTCTGGATGAGACCCAGTCGTTGCTCCAGGATCTGCAGCAGCTTAAGCAAATTATGGGCAAAGATCCGTGCGCCAGCTGTACGCCCGGATCCAACGAATGGGTGGTAAGCGGCGCGCACACGGCCTCCGGCCACGCGATGCTGTCGAACGACATGCATCTCGAGCACAACATCCCGAACATCTGGTACGAGTCCGATTTGAAGTCGGGAACCTTTCACGTGGCTGGCGTAACCGTGCCGGGCATGCCATTCATCACTGCCGGGCATAACGATCACATCGCGTGGGGCTACACCTCGTTGTATGGCGATACGCAGGACCTCTATGTGGAGCGGATCAACGCGCAAGGTGAATACCAGGGTGCGGATGGCTGGCACGCGACGGACAAGACGCAGGAGCGCATCAAGGTTCGCTTTGCTAAAGACATCGTGGTGAATGTGGAATCGACCGATCATGGGCCGATCATCTCTTCACTCATTCCAGGGGAAACCCGTCAGCTTGCGCTGAAGTGGGCGGCCTACGATCCAAAGGTACTCGGCTTCCCCATCTTCGATCTCGATAACGCGAACGACTGGACGGCGTTTCGCAAGGCCCTGAGCGTGTGGTGGGGGCCAACACTCAACGTGGTGTACGCCGACGATCAGGGACACATCGGCTACCAGGCGGCAGGCGCGATCCCGCTTCGAACCGGCGGAATGACCGGCACGCCGATAGCGGACCCGCAGCATGAGTGGCAGGGCTATGTGCCCTTTGACGCATTGCCAAGCACGCTCGACCCGGCAAACGGTGTGATCGCGACAGCGAACTCGCGGATCACGCCCGATGGTTACGCCTATCCGCTGACCACGGCCTGGGCGAGCCCGTATCGAAATGAACGCATCTGGAAGTGGCTGGCGGGCAAAGACAAGCTGACCGCCGACGACATGCTGAAGTTGCAGACGGATGTGTATTCCGAAGTGGACGAGGAATTGGCGCAGCGCTTTGCCTACGCGATCGATCACTCGCCCAATGCCGATGCCAAACTGCGAAAGGCGGCCGATCTGTTGCGATCGTGGGATGGCGTGATGGACACCGATTCGGCGGCAGCTGCGATTGTGTTTGAAGCGAAACGCGCCTTCTGGCCGCTCGTTCTGGAACCGAAGCTGGGTAGCGATGCGAGCCTGTACGAATGGCCGGAGAGCCAGTTCGTTGAAGAGGAACTGGTGATGCACGCGCCACCTCAGTGGCTTCCGCAACGCTTTCGCAGCTGGGATGAACTGCTGACCGCGGCAGTGACGAAAGGGCTGGAGGATGGGCACGCGCCGACGGATCTAAAGTCGTGGCGATACGGCAGCTTTCACGTGGTGCAGGTGAGCCATCCGTTGCTTGGCTCGCTTCCCTTCTTCAAGAACTGGACCGGCACCGGCGCCAGGCCGCAATCCGGCGACACGAGTACGGTCAAGCAGGTGGGACGAGCTTTCGGGCCGTCGCAGCGCCTGACCGTGGACTGGAGCGACATCGACGCGGCCACGGAGAACATCGTGTTGGGTCAATCGGGAAATCCCTACAGCCCCTACTACCGGGATCAGTGGCCTTACTGGTATGGCGGCAGGACCTTCTCCCTTCCCTTTACCGAAGGCGCGGTCGCCGCGTCTACAGCCCACACCCTCCGACTTACGCCGTGAAGGGGGTTTCGCGCGCGGATGCGAGGAAGAGCTCGGGGCTGAGTGGTTGGAGGGATCTCCGGTTTAGCGCTGCTGCGATCGTGGGCTGTGCGCTGTTGATGGTCTTGCCCTTGATGCTGCGCGGCAACTCCTGCGGGCACGATTTCGATTTTCACCTGCAGTCATGGCTGGAAGTTTCGCATCAGTGGCACGAGGGCGTGATCTATCCGAGATGGGTCACTTCGGCGAATTACGGAGCCGGAGAGCCTCGGCTCGTGTTCTATCCGCCAGTGACCTGGCTGGTGGGCGGGGCGCTGGGAACATTGCTCCCCTGGTCCGCAGTTCCTGTCGTCTTCATCCTGCTCGCGCTGGTCAGCTCTGGATTCAGCCTCTATGCTTTGGCGCGCGAATCGCTCGACCCAGAAGCGGCAAGGATCGCCGCCATTCTGTACGTGGTCAATCCTTACCTGCTGTTTGTGGTTTACGAACGCAGCGCTTTTGGAGAACTCGCAGCGGCCGCTATTCTGCCCCTCGTGTTTTTGTTCTCGCTGCGGAACACGCTGTCTCTCGTTCCGCTTGCGTTCACGATTGCTGCCATGTGGCTCACCAACGCACCGGCAGCCGTGATGGCCTGCTATTCCGTCGCAGTCCTGGTTACATGCAGGGCGATTCTAGAGCGCGATTACCGACCGATCCTTCGAGCCGCGGCTGGGGTCGCGCTCGGTATCGGAGTCTCGGCGTTCTACATCGTCCCGGCCCTCCTGCAACAGCCCTGGGTGGAAATCGGACGCGCCATCAATCCGGGTATGCGCGTCGAAGACAGCTTCCTCTTCGGCCATACGGGGGAGGCCTTTCACGACCAGGTGCTGCACTCGGCGTCGTGGATTGCGGTCGTGCTGATTTTCGTAGCGGCAGCGGCGGCAAGCTGGATCCGGGTGCGGCGGGTTCATGGGAGCATCACGCGGCCGTTGGTGATTTTGCTGGCCATTCTGGTGCTGCTTCAACTGCCGATGAGCGATCTCGTGTGGCGGCACGCTCCGGAGCTGCGCTTCCTGCAATTTCCCTGGCGATGGCTGTTGGTCATCGGCTTGATAGCTGCTCTTCTGGTCGGCATCGCTTGGAAGGATCGAGTTCTCGGGCCACAACGTGGGCGCTGGAGGGCCGCAGCAGCGCTTGCAATTGCCGCAACCCTAGTCTGGTTCGGTTCGACGCACTACCGGCAATTCTGCGATGACGAAGACGCAGTCTCCGCGCAGGTCGCGACGTTTCGCAGCGCCGCGGGTTTTGAAGGCACGGACGAGTACACCCCACGCGGCGCCGATAACAGCATCCTCCAGCAGGGACTGCCTCAGGTGAGAGTGGTGGCGCAGGTGAACGATGACGCTGCGGATTCGGGCGAGCAGAATCCGCAGTGGAAGGAACCAACGATTCGATCCGCGGCCCGGATCGAGGTGGCTGAGTGGAGCAGCGAGCACAAAGTCTTACGGATACAAGGCGCTCCGAACGGGTTCGCCGTATTGCGGCTGATGGACTACCCGGCCTGGCAGGTAAGGTTGAACGGCCAGCCGGTGCAGGCCCGCCCAACGAGGAATGATGGCTTGATGACCATTCCCATCACTGCGGGCACGTCGACGATCGAGGTAAGGTATGGAACAACCCGCGATCTTTGGATAGGACTGGTACTGTCGATTACTGCCTTGCTGGCACTCCTGGGGCTAGGGGCGAAGGGAAAGAAATGGCAAAAGCATCGGATATCATGAAGACGATGAATGTGCGTGAGATATTGCGATCGGGCGCGGAGCGAACGGACCAGGCGCTGGAGCGGCTGCTGCCGCCCCCGACACAGATCCCGTCCTCTATTCACCGGGCGATGCGGCACAGTGTGTTTGCCGGTGGAAAGCGTCTGCGGCCGGTGTTGTGCATGGAAGCAGCGCGCATGATCGCGGGCACGGAGCAGTTACCGGCACGGGTGGAGGAGTTAGGCTCGGCGATCGAGATGCTGCACACCTACTCGCTGATTCACGACGATCTGCCGGCTCTCGACAATGATGATCTGCGGCGAGGCAAGCCCACCTGTCATGTGGTCTATGGCGAAGCAATCGCCATTCTTGCCGGGGATGCGCTTCAGACCCAGGCCTACGAAGTGCTGTCGAAGCTGCCGTGTCCTGCAGCGGCAACGGTTCAGATTATCCGGCTGATTGCGCAGGCGACGGGCACCGTGGACGGAATGATCGGCGGCCAGGTTCTCGACCTCGAAGGCGAACACCATCGGCCGACGGCCGAAGGGGTGCAGGCGATCCATCGAGCCAAGACCGGCGCGCTCATCCGCGTCAGCCTGGTAAGCGGTGGAATCTATGCGGGCGGCACCAGCGAAGATGTCGAGAGGCTGACTGAATTCGGGCGCAACGCGGGTCTGGCCTTCCAGATCGTGGACGATGTTCTGGACATGACGCAGGATTCGCAGCAGTTGGGCAAGACCGCCGGCAAAGACCTGGCCAGCGATAAGGCGACCTGGCCGGCCGTTTACGGAATCGAACAATCGTTGCGAGATGCCGACCACTTGATCGCCACCGCTTTTGCTGAACTCGAACCGTATGGCGAGCGCGCAGAGGGCGTGAAAGCCGTCGCGCGATACCTGGTCGAACGCACGCATTGATCGAACGCATGGACGCACGCAGTCAGTTCATGGCAGGGGGGAATGGAGAACGCTGGAGTGAGCCTCACCGAAGAAGACGTGCTCACAGCTCTGCACGATGTGTATGACCCGGAGTTACCGGTCAACATCGTGGACCTGGGGCTGATCTATCGGGTTGACGTGTCACCGGATCCGGACGCGCCCGGCATGGTGCCGCGCTTCCGGGTTGCGATCGACGTCACCATGACTTCGCAGGGCTGCCCGGCGCACGAAGTGATTTTGGAGAAGATTCGGAATCGACTGGCCGGCGTACCCGCCATCAGCGCGACTGAGGTCACGCTGGTTTGGCAACCGCCCTGGAGCCCGGAACGAATCAGCGAAGCGGCCCGGAAACAGCTGGGCATTGGGTAATCAGGGAATGAAGTGGGCAGGCTTCGGAGCCTGCCCACTTATATGTGGTTCCGACTTCTGGCGATTTCCGGGATCAGCCCCGGCGTAGCACGTCGCGCAAGCTGCTGCCCTGGTCGGCCAGTTCGGCGACAAAGCCTTCGACTCGCCCGAGAAACTTCTGCCCTGCCTGCACGTACTCCGGCATGCTGTCCCAGAACTTACGCACTGCATCCGGATCTTCGAGCAACGCTACGGCTGTTCCAGCGGCGGCCACGGCGATCGCGGCCTTGCGACGTCCACTCAGCAGCAAGCAGGCGCTGGTCACAAGGGTTCCAGCGGCTAACGTGCGGTTCCATGGGATATCGTTCAAGCTCTTCTGAATACCACCTTCGATCTGCGGCGGAAATTTCGTGAGGTTCATTGGGCTCTCTGCTCCATTTCTAAGGTGTAGGATGCGTGTCTTGACCGGAACACGTTGTCGGATTCATGGAATGGCCTCTGCTGTTGCCACGCGCGCTGCATCCGGTGCCGAGGGCTCCCTGCGGAAAGGCACACAACGGCGCTGGCTCAAGTCCCTTGCCCTTTACAGGCGGCTATTCGAGGTCGAATTCGCGTAGAGGCCTGCCGGTGTCCGGCGACTCCTTGGCTTTGCGCAGAGCCTCCGCGAACTTCTTATCGAAGACGTCTTCCTTGTTCTTTTCGGCGTCGACGGCCTGGCGGAAGATGCTTTCCTTGCGCTCATCCTGTTCCCGCATAGCCTTGGCCGCGGCCTCAAAGTCGTCGAACGTACGCTTGCGCGGGGCGGGGGTGTGAGAGATGACGGATCGGGTCGCGGCATCGATCTTGAGCAGCGCGCCGCAATCAGGACAAGGGATGTCGAAGGTGCTTTCGGTTTCTGAAGCCATGGCGTTTGGTGTACTGGAGCGTATTGTAGGCCAGCAAACTCGACACTGACCAGCAGCGATCGCGGCAACAATTTGCTTCCCATCCCACCGTACGAAGCGTTATAGTACGTTTCGTATCATGAAGCAGGCGAAATCCATCTCGTTACTTGCGTATGCCCTGCTGGGGCTGATCCAGCAGAAGCCGATATCGGGCTATTCGTTGCGAAAGCAGTTCACCGCGACGCCGATGGGTAGCTTCAGTGACAGCCCGGGAGCGATCTATCCGGCGCTGCGAAGACTCGAGGAGCAGGGCCTCGTTCTAGGCACGATCGAGGAGGGTTCGGGGCTGCGTCGCCGCAAGATGTACCGGATCAGTTCGTCAGGAACGGCCGCTTTGAAGGAGTGGTTTGCCAGGCAGGTCGGTCGCGATGATCTGGTGCGCAGGATGGGCGAGCTGATGCTGCGATTCGCCTTCCTGGGCGAGAGTTCAGAGCCCGAAGTGGCGGTCCGGTTCCTCCGTTCGTTGCAAGCGCAATTGAAGCAGTATGTCCCGGAGATGGTCGAGTTCGCCGCTCGACAGTCAGGGACGATGTCGTTGTCTGGCAAGCTCGCGCTGGACAGTGGCATTCGCGGGTATCGGGCGAGCCTGGAATGGGCGGAGGCTGCTTTGGCTGCCTATGCCCGGCACGAGAAAGAGAGCAAATCATGAGAGTCCTGTTGCGGGTTGTGGTCGCCTGGATTGCCTTTATAGCGGCGCAGATGGCTGGAGGCATGCTGTTGCCTGTACACCTGCCCATTGCACCTCATACCCTGCCGTGGTTGTTTGCAGCGGATCTGCTCACCGTAGCGGGGCTTGCGTGGGTAGCCAGCCATTCGGGCTGGTCGCGGAACATGGTGATCCCGGCCCTGTTTGCGATCGGTTTCGCCATCACGCTGGTGAACGGCGTCGAGGCGTCTTTCTTCCTCCTGGTACCGGGGATTTCATGGACAAAGGTTGTCGTGGGCCAGATGTTCGGTCTGCTGGTTCTCGCCGGAGTGGTCGCCATGCTGTTTGCGACACCCAAATCAGAAGTCAAAGCTCACGAGAATTGGCTTTCGGGAAGGTCGTTTGGCGCTGCTATTGGCACGTTTCTCGCGTGCGACGCGTTGTACCTGATTCTGTACTTCGTCGCCGGCATGATCGTGGTTCCCTACGTACGGGACTGGTACGCGACCCAGCACATCCCATCGTTTCGAACCATCATCACCTTGCAGTTGCTGCTCCGCGGGCCAATCTTCGTCCTGCTTTGCATTCTGCTGACGCACATGTTGCGTGTGCGCGGCTTGGCCCAGGCGATGATGGTTGGGCTGGTGTTCACCACGCTGAGTGGCGTAACTCAGCTCATGGTGCCGAGCGCGCTCTTCCCCGATGCAGTGCGGTGGGCGCACTTCTGCGAAGTTTCGAGCTCGAACTTTGTCTTCGGATTGCTGGTGGCGATGCTATGGAAGCACCGCGCACCTGAAATGATCCCGCAGACTGTAGCCGCGGCTGTCTAGCGAGGCGCGCAGGGCAAGGTCGTCTAGAGATAGATGGCCTTATGCCCGGGACATTCCTGGGCGGCATGTTCGATCAGCAACTCAGGAAGTGACTCGCCGTAGCGAGACAGGAACCAGGCCGCGCCGAGGAGGCGTTCCTGGGGATGCTGATTGGGAAAGAGGTTCAGGTAGACGGCGTCCACGTGCCGCTTCAGGCTCTGATCGCGCTGCAGTTGAAAGTTGGCGCCGAGACGGCGCAGGCGGTTCATCTGGTAGCGCATCTTCGACGCGGCAACATCGGCGGATCGACCCAGGCTCTCGTCGAGTGAACGCATCCACATGGTCAGGGCTTCCAACTCAGTTTCGAGAGCATTGCCTGCCGCGGCGAGTTTGCGCTTGCCCTCAATCGGCATGGACCGGGCGCCGAGGCGCTGCGCCAGTTCCTCGGGTGTGTGCTCGAACAGGTCGCTCAGCGAGATTCCCTGCGCCGTCATGACTTTCGCAATAGAAGGCTCGATGAGTGTCGCGCTCAACCTGGGGAGAATGGGCGTGGTGCGGCCCAGGATTCGCTCGTACAGGACTTGGGTCTGTGCGAAGTAGGCGATCTCGGCAGGGCCGCCGATGTAGGCAGATGTCGGCAGCAGGCTGTCCTGATACACGGGACGAAGCAGTGCGTTGGGGCTGAGGCGCTCAGGCTCCGAATCGAGAATGGCGAGCAGTTCGTCGCTGGTATAGTGCGCCTTGCCCGCCTGCCATTCGGTGCCGGAGATTCGCTTGAGGGAGAGGCGTGCTTTCGTCTGCGCATCGACCAGAAACAGCAAGCTCGATTGCGCGCCGACGAGCACCTGCGAGTGATATCCAGACGCCGCGAGCAGCGAATCGCGTTCCATCAAAGCAGTGTTGAGTTCGCCTGCATGGGTGATGGCCTGGCGCAGGACATCGGCACCCAGTGCATGAAATTCCCGGCTCGATGCGTCGATGACAATCAAGCCATAGGCTGAGAACACGCTCGAGATCAGCTGGGCGAAGGAGTGACCAAAGGTGGTCTCCGGCGTGTAGAAGCGCTCCAGATCCTCGAGCAGCGGACCCGGTCCAAGCAGATTGGCCGCCTGTTCGAGCACCTCCGCGACATTGGGACCCAAGGCAACTTCGCCGACTGATTCGCTGGCGTGGTGGGGTGCTTTGAGGCGGAGGGTATGAAGTTCATGGCGCGACGGCAACGTGACATGATCCGCTTCGGCGAGATCGTGGTCCTCGGTGGCGAGCCAGAAGATCGGCACGTGCGGATGACCGGCGGCGGTGGCATCCTGGGCCTTGCGGATGGCGGTTGCTGCTTTGAGCAGCGTAAATAGCGGACCGCCGAACAGCGCCACCTGCTGCCCGGTCACTACGGCTCCGGCTCCATCGCGAAGCCGCGCGATGCTCTCGAAAACGGGAGCTCCGGCACCGAAGCTGCGGTTCTGCGCTTCGAGCAGGTCGGCAACGGCCGATCGTTTGTCCTGATCCAGCTTCGGCGGATGGTTCGCCCAATCCTGAGCATAGGGACTGGAGACGTAAAAGGGGGCCAGCGGATCGCGCCGCTCGACATAGTCGAGAAAGATCCTGCTGGCGTGGGGCAGGATCGAGATGGGGTAACACTCCGTCGTCAAAGGCAAACTCTCTTCAATGATCGCTGCCTGGAAGACGAAGGCGGCGGGTTGTCGTTAGATAGTCTCTCATGCGCAGATCTGGCTAGCGCAACCTGCGCAGGGCCGGACGACCTGGTCTCTTGCGGTTCAGCATTCGTTGCAACTCATCGCGATGACGCACGGGCAAAGCTTCCAAGGCTTGAAGCGCGAGCGACTGATAAACCTTGGCGAGAATCGGATGCGCCTCAAGTACCGTAAGATGCAGATCAATTGTGAACGCGTCGCCGCGCGCGAAAGGTCCACTGAAGCTTTGTTCAGCGCCTCGCTCGATGAAGTTGCGCAGAGTCGCCTGCGCCAGAGCGGCGACCATGGCCTTGGCATGACGAGGCGACAGTCCGGCGGCTTGCGCCGTACCGACAGCGGCAGTGAGGGCGCTCAGTAGCAGGGGTGAGGCGAGCGTTCCCGCCGCATGGTACATAGCTTTATCTTCGGAGCCGATGGTGAAGGGTTGGCCATGGATATTTCGTAACAGTGAGAACAACTTGCTCCGAATACGGGCCCGCGCCTCTACACCGAAGAGCACGCCTTCCAAGCTCTCCGGTCTCCGCGCAGGAAAACTCATGACCGGGTGAATCGATGCCGCTGCGGCGCCGGCGCCTTCGGCCGATGCGAGCACACGGCAGTCGAGTGCGCCACTGGAGTGAATGACAATCTGGCCGCTGAGGTTGGGGCGACGCCTGACAAGGTCCGCGGCGACCGTTTCAATCGCCGAGTCCGGCACACAGATCCACAGAATTCGAGCATCGAGAGCAGCGTCAGACATCAGCCTGAGCGGAAGGGCACGTGTGGTCTTCGTCGATCGAGGCATGGTTCTCACGACGATCTCGCGCTCGGGAATTCCGGCCCGCACTAGCGCTGCGTTCAGCGAGGTGCCCCAGTTCCCCAAGCCGATGATCGTTACTCCCGAACGAACACGCGTCACGCCGGAAGAATTGGGGACTGCCTCTGTGGATCGCGCGGCCTTGGCTCTCATGAGCGGATGATAGCGTAGTAAATACAGGAGATGAGGACCAAAGCATGGCGAAGAAGAAATCGAAGATCAAGAGTGAAAAGGCCGCCAAGGACGTGAAGAAGCAGAAGCAGGGGGAGGCGGAAGTCCTGTCATCGAAGATGGTATTCGAAAGCTCCGCATTTAAGGTCTTTACCGACCAGGTAGTGGAACCGGGTGGCAGAGAAGCGCGGCGGGATGTCGTTCGACACAATGGATCGGTAGTGGTGCTGGCCATCGACGATTCCAAAAGCAAGAAGGATCCCATGTTGGTGATGGAGCGTCAGTACCGCCACGCTGCGGGCCAGTATCTGTGGGAGATTCCCGCCGGCAAAATCGACGACGGCGAAAAGCGACTGCCGGCCGCGAAACGCGAGTTGCTGGAGGAGACTGGCTACACCGCGAAGCGATGGAGCAAGCTGGTGAGGTATTACCCCAGCCCCGGCTTCGTCGGTGAGTGGATGCAGATCTTTCTGGCGGAAGGGCTGACAGCGGGCGACGCGACTCCGGAAGAAGATGAAGAGATTGAACTGTTTCTGATGCCGTTGTCTGAGGTCCTCAAGATGATCGACAAGGGCGACATCCTCGATGGAAAGACCTTGATTGCAGCCCAGATGTACGCCCGCACGCGGCGGGCTAAGAAGAAAAACGATTAAGCATTTGGTCAGTTGCGGCGACGAAATCGGTGGCCGATGTGGCTGTGTATAACTTTCAGGAAAACCAATCGACCGTGCCCTGCGTCTTTAAAGACAAGCAGGTTGGGTTTCTCCCCAACCTCGATCTGCTTTACGGAAAGGTTTGGGCTCGTGGCTACTTACAAAGGGAAGGTCAAGTGGTTCAACAACGCCAAGGGGTACGGATTCATTGGTCGTGATGACGGCCCGGATGTTTTTGTTCACTACAGCGCAATCCAACTGGATGGCTACAAAAGTCTGAAGGAAGGCGACGAGGTCGAATTCGACATCATTCAGGGACAAAAGGGTCCCCAGGCAGACCAGGTCACGCGTCTGCGGGAAGCCGCGTAGTGCAACAGCGCTAACGACGAATTACCGGTGTTCGATGTCCGGAAAGTGAATTTTGTGTTTACCCGAACCCAGCCTACTCCTCAAAGAGAGCTGGGTTTTCTACTGCCCGCTGTCGCATTCAATTGCTTTCTTATCAAGGCGCGCCGTGCTCAGGCCGCGCGATAATGAGTCATGGACAATCGATCGATAGCGCGGCTGCTGGATGAGACGGCGGATCTGATGGAGATCAGCGCGGCAGATCCCTTCCGCGTTCGCTCGTATCGCAGGGCGGCAGAGGCGGTCGAGTCAAGCACCGTTCCCATCACTGAGATTGCGGGCGACATGAAGCGGCTGCTGGAGATTCCCGGCATTGGGAAAGGCATGGCCGCGAATATCCAGGAGATCGAGAAGGCTGGAACGCTTCCGCTGCGCGAAGAGTTGCTGGTGAAGTACAAGCCTTCAATGCTGGAACTGTTGAAGCTTCCCGGCATGGGGCCAAAGACAGTTGCGCTGCTGTGGGAGGCGCTCGAGATAGCGGACATGGAGAGTCTTGCGGCCGCGATCGATGCGGGCAAGCTTGAGACTCTTCCGCGATTTGGTGAGAAGCAGATTGAGAAGCTGAAGAAAGGCATCGCCGAGTTCCGCAAGAACTCAGGACGCTTTCATATCGACGATGCGGAGGCGGCTGCAGCGAAGGTCACTGCGTATCTCATGGAGTTTCCGGGCATTGACGGTGTGATGCCGGCTGGTTCTCTGCGGCGCGGACGCGAGACGGTCGGTGATCTCGACCTGTTGGCTACGGGTCCGGCGTGCGCGGCAGACGTGGTGCAGGCAGCGTCGGACTATGTCGCGGCGTATCCGCCGATTGCCGATCTGCTGGCCAAGGGGCCGAACAAGGTCAGCTTCCGCCTGCGGTCGGGATTGCAGGTGGATGTGCGGCTGTTGCCCGAAGGATCGTACGGTGCCGCGCTGCAATACTTCACCGGATCGAAGACGCACAACGTGGCCGTTCGGCAAAGAGCTTTGAAACGCGGCTATACGCTGAGCGAGTACGCGCTGGCACGAATCGAAGATGGCTCCACCGTCGCCGCGGCAACCGAAGAAGAGATCTACGCGGCTCTCGAACTGGATTGGATACCGCCGGAGCTGCGCGAGAACTGCGGTGAGTTGGAAGCGGCGGCTCTGCATACATTGCCGCGCTTGATCGAGCAAGCGGACATCCGCGGCGATGTGCACATGCATACCGATGCGACCGACGGCAAAAACACCATTCGGGAGATGGCCGAAGCCGGGGTCCTGCGCGGATATGAGTACATCGCGATTACAGATCATTCGAAGAACCTCTCGATGATCAACGGACTGGATGATCAGCGGGCTCTGGAACACATCGCACACATTCGGCAAGTCGAAGCGGAGATGGAAGGCCGGATCCGAATCTTTGCCGGGATCGAAGTTGATATTCTCTCCGATGGAGAGATTGACCTGTCGAATGAAGTGCTGGCGCAAATGGAAGTAGTGATCGCGAGCGTACACAGCTTGTTCAATCAGCCGGAGAAGCAGATGACCGAACGCGTGCTGCGGGCGATCGAAAACCCCTACGTTCGCATTCTTGGACATCCCACGGGACGGCTGCTGTTGCGGCGGGATCCGTTTCAGATCAATCTTCCTGTTGTCTTCCGCGAAGCGGCGCGTCTGGGCGTGGCCATGGAACATAATGCCTATCCGGACAGGCTCGATCTGAGCGATTTCGATCTGCGACGTGTGAAGGAGGCAGGCTGCGGTATCGTGATCAACACCGATTCGCATCACACCGGCCACCTTGACAAGATGCGCTACGGAGTTCGTCAACTCAGGCGGGCATGGTTGCACAAGGAAGACGTGCTCAATACGCTGCCCGCACAGGAGTTTCTAGCGGCGCTTCGGCCACGTCCCTGAATAGATAACTCGCTCGGTCACAACCCTGAGCTAATTGAAGGAAACTTACGTACGGAGAGTAAAATGCCGACTGTGAACACACCGGAAAGCAAGACTGAGACTACCCAGGATCCCGAGCAGAGCGCGACGTCGCTGGGTGGCTTTGCGCTACGAATTTTGCTGGGTGCTGCGCTGACGGTGGCCGTGGTGGCCGCGTATGTACTGCTCTCTGACAAAGCGCCGCGGATCACCGCCGAAGTCGACCCGATCTCCACCTTCTTCATCCACCGCGAGATGACGCCGCAAAGCGCGGGCGGAGGCATGGTGGGCGTGCATCAGCCGTTTGACCAGGTGCTGATTCTGGCCAACGTGCACATACACAACGAGAGCAAGATTCCCATTTTCATTCACGATGAGTGGAGCACCGTGAGTTTGCCGGACATGGATCGCAGAGGACTGGCGGCAGGGGACAACGACTTCTCTCGCGTGTTCGTCGCGTACCCGCAGATGGCATCGCTGAAGAAGGAGCCGCTCAAGCGCGATACGACCATTGAGCCGCACTCCTCTGTCGAAGGGCAGATGGTGTTCAACTTTCCGCTGACGAAAGAAGAGTGGGACGCGCGGCATGCCTACCAGATCACCCTGTCGTTCACGCACCAGAAGGACCTGACCATCTCCGTCCCGAAGTAGGTGGGTGTAGGGCCAGGCGATGCACCTCGATACGAACGGACCCCGGTCAGCAGCCGGATCAGGGAGCGGACGCGGTCTTGGGTGCGGAGATGTATCCGACGACCGTGTTCTTGCTGATGGTATTCACCACCAACTCGTACAGCTGGTGGTCTTTGCCGGTATAGAACTGGATAGGCTCGTTCAATCCCTTATCTTTCTTCTCGATCTTCTTGTCGTCTGCCAGCACGTTCAAGGTATAGCGGCTGTGCTTGGTATCGGCCCTTTTCAGTTCAAGGCTCACGACGGAGATCGGCTCCGGCTTGCCGCCTTTAGTCAAAGTGAATTCGGTGTAGTTGCGATCGCCTTTGTGTTTCAGGATTTCCAGTTCGTCATGCGTGGTCGCGATGAGGCCGCTCTGTACGCCCATATCTCCCTTCATGCTCTGGAGTTGAGTCTGGGTAGCCTGCAAATCGGTCTGGGTTTTGGCGACATCGGTTTTCACTGCGCCAACGTCTGTCTTTACGGTCGAAACCTCTCCGGTCACCGCGCCGATCTGCTGGCGAGCCTCGGCCTGCTCCCCTTCGAGCCGTTTTGAATCGGCCTGCTGGCGGCGAAGGATGTCCTGTGCGCGGGTTTCCAGTTGTCTCTGCGTAAGGCCAACCGACTTGCCCAGCGTCTCAGTCGCGACACTCAAGCGCGCGTCGGTCTCATGCAGAGCGGCAGAGAGTTTGTCGTTGCGTTCCTGGGCCGCAGTCAGCGCCGCTTCCGAGTTGGACAGCCGACCCGCCAGCGTATAGCTCCAGATAAGACCGCCGATGGAGGCCAGCAGGGCCACAGCCACGACCGCAAGAAATAGACCGGAGTGGGTTCGCTCAACGACGGCAGACTCTGTTTCGGCAGGGCTCATGGATGGTTCCTTTCAACTCTCGGGAGGTATGTGGAGACTAGCGCGAATAGAAACCGGGATCAATGACGAATTCAACGTGCACGCGGCAGGTGTATATGCTCGATCGCCTCCAGCCCTACAATGAAGAGGTGCAATCAGCGGACATCGTTATCGCAGGCGCGGGCGTCATCGGACTTTCAACTGCCCTCGAGCTTTCCAGCCGGGGTCTTGAAGTGGTGGTGGTGGAACGCGCACGCGCGATGAGTGAAGCCTCGTGGGCGGCGGCAGGAATGCTGGCCGCGCACGATCCCGAGAACCCTGAGGCATTGCGGGCCCTGTCGGAGTTGAGCCTGAGGCTCTATCCCGAGTTTCTCAAGAAAATCGAGAGCCTCTCAGGCCGGACCATTCCCTTTCGAACTCAAATCGCGCTGCAAGGATCTCGTCGGGATCATACATTTTCGGAGGCCGAAGTACGGGCTGGCCGTAGGCTGGCGGACAGCGAAGTCGCAGCCCTGATTCCCGGTCTCCGTCCCGGAAGCCGCGAGTTTCTGCAGCTGAACGAGCCCAGCCTGGACCCGAGGGACGTGTGTGCCGCTCTTCCTATTGCGGTGCGGGCGGCTGGTGTTCAGTTGCTGGAGGAGACGGAGTTTGTCTCGGTGCACGCGGCGGAGCGAGGCGTCGGAGTCGAGACGAGCGCAGGGGTCATCGCAGCCAAAGCCTTCCTGAATTGTTGCGGAGCCTGGGCGGGGCAGATTCGCATGGGAGCCGCGGACGCACAAAGGCTGCCGCTAGAGCCGCGCAAGGGGCAAATTGTGACCGTTCGCGTCCAGGAGCCGCTCGGGTACGTGGTGCGTACGCCGGAGACGTACCTGGTTCCGCGTGGGGATGGGCGAGTCGTCATCGGTGCAACGGTGGAACGCGCCGGATTCGATAAGGCGGTGCAAGCAGAGGTGGTTCGCACCTTGATCGCAGAGGCCGCAGCACTGTGGCCGCCGATCGGCAACGCAGAGCTGGTGGAAAGTTGGGCCGGCTTGCGCCCGGGGTCAAGCGACGGATTGCCGGTGATGGGACAGTGCGGGATAGACGGCTGCTGGGTGGCGACGGGCCACTTCCGCAATGGGATCCTGCTGGCGCCCGCGACCGCCCGGGTGATGAGTCAATGGATCCGGGGAGAGAATCCGCAGGTCGACCTCAGCGCGTTCTCTTGCGACCGGTTTGCCGCCATCGCGTAGTCACGTGCATTGGTGATGAAACCGGTGTGCTCTGAGACTCGTCGAACCTTCAGTGTTCGTAGGGCGGACACCGTGGCCGGAAACGACCGTGCGGGTGACAACCCATCAGCCGCTGCGCTATAAACAGGACATATTCTTTCGGAAACGCGCACACGAATCGGCCGCTGCAGAGCAGCGTCGAGCGCAGCTTCCCTGTACTCCTGCATCTTAGTTTGGTGAACGATCGGGAAAACGATGGACGGACAGATAAGCACGAGGGAGCGACGGGTATGCCGACTGCGGTAGCGGGAAAAGGTCTGGAAGGAATTGTTGCAGCGAACTCCGGGATCTGCTGGATCGACGGCGATGCGGGAGTGCTGGCGTACCGCGGAATCGATATTCACGAACTGGCAGAAAGGTCTTCTTTCGAAGAGACCACCTACCTTTTGTGGTTTGGCCGCCTGCCGAACGAGACTGAGCTCAAGGATTTCTCCCGCAAGCTGGCCGAGGCGCGAACCCTGCATCCCGATGCGATGAACCTGCTTCGTTCCTTCCCCAAAACGGCCACCCCGATGGAAGTTCTGCGGACGGCGGTTTCCTCGCTCAGCTTCTTCGATCCCGACGAGAAGGATAACGACCACGACTCGAATGTGCGGAAGAGCTTCCACCTGACTGCCCAGGTCGCCATGATCGTGGCTCTCTATGACCGCCTGCGCAAGGGTCTCCAGGTGCATGGACCGGACAAATCTCTTTCGCATGCGGGCAATTTTCTATGGATGCTTACCGGCGAGGAGCCGTCAGAGACCGCAACCCGGGCGCTGGATATCGCGCTCATTCTCCACGCCGATCACGAACTGAACGCCTCTACCTTTGCCGCCCGGGTGATAGCGGCGACGCTGTCCGACATTCACTCCGCTGTCACTGGAGCGATCGGCGCGTTGAAAGGCCCGCTGCACGGCGGCGCGAACGAAGCAGTGATGAAGCTGCTGTTCGAGATCGACCGCGCCGGGGCCGATCCCGTCGATTACGTCAGGGACATGCTGGCGCAGAAGAAGAAGATCTCGGGATTTGGCCATCGGGTGTACAAAACGGAAGATCCTCGCGCCACGCACCTGCGCAAGATGTCAGAGAATCTGGGCCGTTCTAAAGGCGACGCCAAGTGGTTTGAGATGTCGCGACAGATTGAACTCTTTGTCTTGGCGGAAAAAAAGCTGAACGCGAACGTAGATTTTTATTCGGCGTCGACCTACACCACGCTCGGCATCGACCTCGACCTGTTTACGCCCATCTTCGCGGTGAGCCGTATCGCAGGCTGGGCTGCGCACGTGATCGAACAGCTCGACGACAACCGGCTGATTCGCCCGCGTGCCGAGTACATCGGCCCGGAATATCCGGCGCCGTACATCCCCATGCAGAGCCGTTAACGAGAGCAGTCTCCGGCCGGCTTCTCTGGAAAGCTGTCCAGATGAATGTCGGCCGGCCTTGGAGACTGCCCCGTTTCAGGATCTACATGTTGGTGCGACTGGCCGGGGGCACGATGCCATTCATGCGCAGGTACTCGGCCATCTGGCCGTAGTGGTCCATCATGTGGGCGATACCGAACGAGGTCATGCCAGCCGGCGTCCCCGTTTTGGTCATCACGAACGCATTCTCGGGCGTAATGGTAGCGATTGCTTTGTGAGCCATCGCGAGTGAATCCTTCAGGGCCTTGACGATGTCGGCTTTCGAGGTGAGCTTGTCCAGCGTGGCGGGGTCAGTCGTATCGCCCGCGAAGGATGCCCAGAACTCGTAGTTCGCCTGTGCGACGTGTTTCACCTGCTGCCCAAAGGTACGAACTCCCTTGAATTCGCCGGCGGAAGGCGCGTAGTCGTACTTGTCTTCCGGCATGGCTTCGGCAGCGGAGAGCAGTTCCTTCTCGATACCGCTGAGGAGCTTGTCGTAGGTAGAGGCGGGAGTCATCTTGGTGCCGGGAGCGGGCCTATCCGCCTGGGCGAAGGAATGCGAGGGAATGGCCAGAAAGCTACAGAATGCGAGTGCAAGGATTGCGACTTTGATCTTCAACACGTCCTCCAATGGAATGGCTGAACAGCTGCGGCTGCAAGCCTAGCAGATTCTTTTGCTTTGCCCAATCTCGACTGCGTCAATTGTGACCAGAGGCGACGGCGGCGAGGTGAGCAGGCGAATCGACGTAGAATAGAGAAGGGAGATTGCGCCAGTGCGACGGGTGTACATGGATGCGAATGCAACGACACCTCTAATGCCTGAGGTGCTCGAAGCTATGCGCCCGTATTTCCTGGAGCAGTTCGGCAACGCATCTTCCATTCATTTTCACGGACAGCAGGCGCGCGCGGCGGTCGAGCAGGCGCGGGAGCAGGTGTCAAAGTTGCTGCATTGCAGGCCGGCGGAGATCGTCTTCACTAGCGGCGGCACAGAAGGCGATAATCTGGCGCTATTCGGCCTGGTTCGACCGGGCGATCACCTAATCACGAGCTCTATCGAACATCACGCCGTTCTCCACGCCGCCGAAAGGCTTGCGGAGCGAGGCGCAACGGTGACGTTCCTACCAGTTTCCTCTGAAGGGGTTGTCGATCCCGAGGAGGTGCGGCGCGCGATTCGGCCGGAGACCAAGCTGATCAGCCTGATGATGGCGAACAACGAGACCGGGGCCATTCAGCCAGTCGAGGCCGTGGGCCGGATCGCTGCCGAGGCGGACGTCTATTTTCACGTGGACGCAGTGCAGGCGGCCGGCAAATTGCCCATGGACGTGAAGGCGATCGGTTGCGACCTGCTCACCATCTCCGGCCACAAGATGCACGGGCCGCAAGGGACTGGGGCGTTGTTTGTACGGCGGGGCACCCGCATTGAGCCGCTCTTTTTCGGTGGTTCGCATGAACGCCAGCGTCGTGCCGGAACGGAAAACCTGCCCGGCATCGTGGGATTGGGCCGGGCTGCGGAACTGGCAAACGGTGCGCTGCTGTCTGGAGTGCCTGAGAAAGTAGCGGCACTGCGCGATCGGCTGGAAGCGGGGATTCTGGAGCGAGTGGATGAGGCCGGAGTGAACAGCGGGTCGGCGGCGCGAGTGCCCAACACTGCGAATCTCTGGTTCGATCACCTCGAAGGGGAGGCCCTGGTCATCGCTCTCGACCTGAAGGGTTTGGCAGTTTCGGGCGGATCAGCCTGCCAGTCCGGCTCTACCGAGCCATCCCACGTCCTGTTGGCGATGGGTGTGTCTCCCGAACGAGCGCGTGCCAGTTTGCGGTTCAGCTTGACCAAGGATGCAACCGACGCGGATGTGGACTTTGCGCTCGCACTCGTGCCCGCAGCAGTGAGCCGATTGCGCGAGCTCTCCCCCACATACTCGAGACGGACAGCCGTCGTTGCCGGCTAATTACGAACCAACTGGACACTCAATGCAGCCGATGTCTGACAAGTCGATGAACGGCACCGTGGCCATTGCCATGTCGGGAGGAGTGGATTCGTCCACAGTCGCGGCCATGCTGAAAGCGGAGGGCTATGAGTTGATCGGCCTCACGCTTCAGCTTTGGAACCAGCGGCGACTTGCCGGCAAGGAAGGAATGCCGGAACAGGTGCAGGGCCGCTGCTGTTCCATTGACGATGTCTATGACGCGCGCCATGTCGCTCGCCTACTGGAGATTCCCTACTACGTGGTGAATCAGGAAGAGCGCTTCGAGCGCGATGTGGTGCGGCCTTTCGTCAACGAATACCTGGCTGGGCGAACTCCGATTCCATGTTCGCTGTGCAATAACCACTTGAAGTTTGACCAGTTGCTGCTGACTGCGCGCCAGATCGGTGCGGACAGGATCGCCACCGGACATTACGCTCGAAACGACTTTGATCCGGCGCGCGGTCGCTGGATTCTCAAGCGCCCTGCGGACACCAGCAAGGATCAGACCTACTTCCTGTTTGGCCTGACGCAGGAGCAGTTATCGCGCACGCTGTTTCCGCTGGGAGGGCACACCAAGCCTCAGGTCAGGGAAATCGCACACGCGCACGGACTGGCGCTGGCCAACAAGCCTGACTCGCAGGAGATCTGTTTCATTCCCGGCGGCGACTACAAGAAGTTCATCAACGCATACCTTGAGGAGCAGGGCGAGGAAACTCCCAACACCAGCGGTGAACTGGTTGCCACCACCGGTGAGGTCGTAGGACATCACGAGGGAATTCATAACTTCACCGTAGGCCAGCGCAAGGGTCTCGGCGTGTCGTCTCCAGTACCGCTGTATGTGATCCAGATTGACAGCGATAAGAATCGCGTGACCGTGGGGCACGAGCCTGACCTGGCGATGCGTTCGATGCGGGTGGGACAATTGAACTGGGTGTCGATACCGCGGCTGGACGGCTCAATGCGCGTGAAGATCAAGATTCGACATCGGCATGAGCCGGCTTCAGGGACGATCGAAATGTTGGGGAGTGGAGAGGTGCTGGCGACCTTTGACGAGCCGGCTCGTGCGATCACACCGGGACAAGCGGCGGTTTTCTACGATGAAGACGAAGTGGTAGGCGGCGGCTGGATCGCCTGATCGGCCGCCTGGCCTAATCCATTTCTGGTAGTAGATACGAGAATCTAGACGAACAAATCTTCGTCTTCGCGCACGTGATTGGTGCCACTCTTCTTACGCAAAACATCGAATCCGACGCGAATGCCGTTCAGCACACCGTGGATCTGGCGAAGGGGAATTGAAATGCCATCCTGAATGGCGGTAGTGGCGTGGACGACTCCATTGAGTGTGCCGGTGACCATCTCGTCGACTCGCGACGCCTGGCCACGGGTTTTGTCTACTACGTCGTCGACTGCCACACGAATGTGCTCCGCCTCTTGTCGGAGAACGTTGGTGGTGGCGACCAAATTATCCGAAACGACCTTGATCTTCGGAGTAAGTTCGTCAACCAGTTTGCGCGAGGCTGCAATCGCGGGCAGCAGGTGAACGCTTGCTTCATCGAGCAGGCCCTCGATCTTCTTCTTCATTTTGAGAAGACCGAGGGCCATGCCCAGCAGAATGCCGGCTTGGAGCAGCACGCCAAGCGCCGTAGCGGCCGTGAAGATCGTAAACAGTGTGGATGAAGTGTCGGATTGCATGGTAATCGCTGCTCTCAGTCGGATTTATGGGATTGAGGATCAGACCGAAATCTACGGAGTGGTTGTAGTCGGCGTCGTCGGGTTTGGGCCTGCTGACGTCGTCTGATACGCCTGCTTGCCTGCATCCACAGCCGCGGAGACACGCCCGGTTTGCTCGTTAACAAACTGCTTACCCTGGTTGACGAAGTCATCCCACTGCGCACGTCCGCGATCGACAACGTCCTTGCTCTTGTCGACATACTCGGCCGCCTGGGTCTTGCCGCGATCGACCAGAGTGCCGACCTGATCGGCCGCTTCACGCGAGCGCTGCTTGAGGTACTCTGTGCCTTCGCGGGCACCCGTAGCTAACTCCTCGCGGGTTTCACGACCCGATTTCGGGGCATAAAGAACACCGATCAAGGCGCCTAAGCCCAGACCCGCAACGAACCAGCTGAATCCACTTCCCTGCTTCTCTTCTGTTTCTGTCATAGGTAATCTCCTTCAAATCCTGGAAGCTTTGCCGGAAAACCGGGAAAGGCTATAAAACTCTCGTGAGGCCGAATATCCGTCCTCAGGGTTATAGATGCCCTCCTTGACACTCGTGCTGCCATCAAATCGGGTGGAAGTTGGAAGTTCAGTACCAGCATAGACCGCAACCCCCTTTTGTTCCAGTTCGTTAGCTTTCCGCAAATCGTCATAAACCACGAAGAAAGCGCGAAGAGGAATTGTGACTAAGTGGACTGGAAATGCGTCTCTTACTACAGCGAGAGACGGAGAATTGCATCCGTTCCGCCAACAAGAGGACCGAAGAGGACACATGCGAACAACAAACAACTGGATGACTGCACGCGGATTGGGAACAAGCCTGGTCGCGATTGCCCTGCTGACGGGGGCTGGCTGCAATAAGCAGAATTCGGCGACGAACCCGGCAGAGACCAGGACGGACCAACAGGTAGCGAACGATATTCAGTCGAAGATCAATGGGGAGTCGGCGCTTACCGGACAGAACATTCAGGTTGGCGTTCAAAATGGCGTTGCTACCCTGAATGGCGCGGTGAGTGACAATGCCTCCCGTTCCCTGGCCGCGAATGATGCCGGAACTGTTTCGGGAGTGAAGACGGTCATCAACAATCTCACGGTTCAGGCGCAGGCTGACAATCAGCCCGCGGTAGCCGCTCCGGTCCCAGTTCAAAAGCCGACCGCATCGCGAGAAGACCGGGAGCAAGCGCGCAGGGAACGTCGACAGGAAGAGCGCGCGGCCAATGGTCACAGGACTCGCGACGGCCACAACGACCGCAATCAGCAGAATGATCAACAAGCCCAGCAAGGGGAGCAGGCGCCTCCTCCTCAACCAGCGCCACAAGAGCAGGTGCAGCTCGTGCCTCCGCCGTCGCAGGCTCGTCCAAGGCCAGTAGCAAAGACGGTGACCATCGAGCCCGGAACGGTGGTTCCGGTACGGGTGACAGAGTCGTTGGACTCGGCGCACACGCAGCCCAATGACGTCTTCCATGGGTCCCTTGCGGGCGACCTGATCGTGGACGGGATGGTGGCGATTCCGCAGGGCTCCCCGATTGTCGGGAAAGTTGTGGATGCCAAGGATGCAGCGCATTTCAGAGGCAGTTCCCTGCTCTCGATCCAGGTCACGCAGTTGACCTCGCACGGACGCGGTATCCCTGTCACGACCGACGCTTATACCAAAGAGGGCAAGGGCCGCGGCCGCAATACGGCCGAGAAGACGGGCGGCGGTGCAGCACTGGGAGCGATCATCGGCGCGATTGCAGGCGGCGGCAAGGGCGCTGCGATTGGCGCGGCCGCTGGTGGCGGTATCGGCGCGGGCGCGAATGGCGTAACTCGCGGAGAACAGGTGCAGATTGATTCCGAATCGCTGGTGAACTTCAGACTGCAGTCGCCGGTCACCGTGACCACGTCTCAGACCGTTGGCGGACCGCGAACCTACAACAATGACAATAACGGCGACGAGCCGCATCTGGATCGTCGTCAGTAGAAGCTGGTTGCCAGCGCGAGGCGGCGGGCGAGAACGAGCCTACTGGGTGATCGCCAGGCAAAAGAGAAGGGCCGCATTCGGAGGATCGAATGCGGCCCATTTCGTTGATACAGCCTTGCTGCTCGGCCTAGTTCACCACAACCGTGAAGCTCGAGGTAGCGGTAATCTTTCCGGTGCTGTCCACGCCGGACACGTTCACCGTGTAGGTGTCCGCGCTCGTGCCTGGGACTGGTGTGCCACCACCGGAGCCCTTGCTTCCGCTACCTCCGCCGCAACCCACTGCGGTGAGCACGGCGAAGAAGGCGAAGAGGCCAAGCATTGCACGCCAGCTGCGGCGGCGAGCCGGGATCCCAAAGAGCAGAACACAGGCCAGTACAGCGGTGCCACCGCCAGCCAACCAGCGGTTGGTGTTGGGATAGCTGACGGCAGCCGTGGTTGCGGCGGTCGTCGCGACTGTGATGGTCTTTGTCTGTGCTGCCGTGGCGCCGGAGGCAAACGTCACCGAACCTCCGGTGCACGTCGGCATATGCACGTCGCCGGTCTTAGTACCGACAACCGTGCAGGTGAGGGTAACTGCACCGGTGAAACCGCCGACCGGCGTTACCGTGATCGTGGACGAAGCAGACCCGCCCGGAGCAATGGTTCCCGGAGTAGAGGCTGAGGCTGCCATCGAGAACGAGGACGAGATGGCAACGCTCGAGGCTGCCGAGGTCGACGTGGTGTAGTCCGAGTCGCCCAGGTAAACCGCTGTGAGGCTGTTATCGCCGATGGTCAGCCCTGCCGCTGTTCCCTGCAGAGTGAGGCTTGCTGTTCCCGCCGCGGGCGTTCCCGGAACGCCGGGAGTGCCGGTGATGGTGGAGGAGCCGATCTTCGTGGCTCCCGAGTAGAAGTCGACGTTCCCGGTCGGCGCTGGTCCGCTTACCGTAGTCGCAATGACCACGTTCAATGTCAGCGACGATGTTGCCGGAATCGCCTTCAAGGAAGGCGTCAGAGTTGTGGTCGTAGCACCCTGAGAGACCGTCACCACCGAAGCGGCAGAGGTAGAAGCCGTGAAGTTCCCGTCTCCTGCATACACTGTGGTGATGTTGTTGGCTCCCAGGGCAAGTGCGCTGCCTGGGATGGTAGCGGTAGCGGTAGCAGCAGCCAGGGTTGTTGAGGTTCCCGCAGTGCCGGTCAGGGGAATCGTGGCCACCTTGGTCGTTCCTGCAAAGAAGTCAACGGAACCGCTCGGGCTGACGGTATGGGATTGCGTCGCAATCGTAACGGTCACAGGTACCGACTGCGACGGGAAGATAGCCGCAGTCGGCGGGGTGACCGCCGCAGTTGTAGTTCCCTTCGCGACGGTGACAACCGCGATCGAGGAAGTAGAAGCGGAGTAGTTGCCATCGCCGTTGTACACCACGGTGATGTTGTCAGCGCCGAGACCGAGGGTGCTGCCCTGAACGGTAACAGTCGCCGTGGCGGTTGCGGAGACAGCCGACTTGAGCGATCCTGCAATGCCGTTCAAGGTCGCGGTGCCTACCTTGGTCGCGCCGGAGAAGAAGTCCACGGACCCGGTGGGAGCACCGCCCACCGAAGAGGTGCTCAGCGTCGCTGACAGCTGGACCGATTCAGAAGGAAAGATGGTCGTGGGAGAAGCGGCGAGCGCCGAAACCGTGGCGGCCTTGGTGATGTTGAATGCGACAGGGCCGTCGGTGCTGGGACCAAAGCTAAGATCGCCACTGTATGCAGCGCTCAGGCTATGGCTTCCGACCGGCAGGATGGTGGTGTCATATTCCGCTACGCCGGTGCTGTTCAGGTTTTGGGTCGCGAGCGGTTTCGGGCCATCTGAGAATGTAGCCGTACCGGTTGCAATTCCATTCAACGTACCCGGAGGAGTGCTCGTGCCCGCAGGCTGAACGTACGCGGTGACGTCCGCACCATAGACATAGTTGCTGCCCGGCACAGCCGGTAAGCCGTTGATGTTGACGCCCAAGTTAGCCACGCTGGGTTCCTGCGTGACGGTCAACGTGATCGGCGGAGCCGAAACGCTTGAGCTGAAGATCGCATCTCCGCTGTAACGAGCCGTCACCTGGTAAGTGCCGCCGGGGAAGGTGCCGATCGAAGATCCAGACGGGATCGCTCCAGTGTTATCTAACGTGAAGAAGCCCTGGCTTCCGGTGTTGGGGACTGTGCTGGAGGTGAGGATCACGACATCGCCGGTAGGCGTACCGGAGGTAGCGGTAACCAGACCGTCGACCATGATCGGCGTGCCGTGAACTACGTTGAGAGCCGTCGTGCCGCCATTGAGTTGGAGAGTGGTAGTAGTGGAAGAAAGGACGACTGAGCTCCAGTCCGAGACGAGCGCGGTGATATCCACGCTGCCAAGGCCGGTCGCCAGATCGTAACCGAGGCCGGCATCATTTCCGGCAAGAAAACCGTTGATCCCGCAATCCTGGCTGCCAGAGTCGCAAGGAACCGAGTTGTCGCCGGTGGTGACGTCGTGAAATACGCCTGTCTTCGTTGCTGCCAATTCATAGAGCACGCTGTTGGCCTGCCCTAAGCGGGAGCCAACGGACTGACTGACCAGCGCCAGAATTCCGGCGAAGGCCGGTGCCGAGGTCGAGGTGCCGCCGAAGCCGTGAATAGTGGTGCCCGGAGTGATCAAGCCGTTGTTCAATGCGCAATCGTTATCGCGGCAGACTGCCCACGCCGCAGAGTAGAAACCGTTGGACGCAAACAGCGAGACGTCGGGCACGTCGCGAACGGAATCCATGTTGACCTGTGCCTGGAGAGTCTGCAGTCCTCTCTGCCAGTAGGGCTTGGAGTAGACGTTGCTGGCGCCGCCGCCCGCGGCCAGAATGTTGCTTGCGCCGGTGCTGTCGAGGAAGGGCGAGTTCGCCGCAATGCCCGTGTTGGGCACAGTCGAATTGTTCCAGGGTTCCTCTGGAATCACGACACCGTTGACATTGATCGGAGCAATCACGGTTCCGAAGTAAGGTGGAGGATTGGTTGTGTTCGCAGCGGTGTCGACGTACTTGGAGAAGTTAGCTGTCAGATCGTCGAAGTCCGTTCCGCCAACTGCGACGTTGTAGGGTGTGGACGCGAATCCGTTGACGGCCAGACCCTGGACGGCCGATGTCTCGGTGCTGGGGTCGTCGCAACCTGCGGCGCCGCTATCACCGCTCGATACGGTGACAGAGATACCTTGTGCGGCCGCCTGTTCCCACGCTTGCGCGAGCAACGCATTGCCGCCGGCGGTCAGTGCTGCCTCGCAGTTTCCGAAGCTCACATTCAGGATGTCGACTGCGTTGTCGTCCAGTGCGCGAACCACGGCCAGGAAAATTCCGGATTGTAGATTGGTGTCGGACGAAATATACAGATTGATCTTGGCGCCCGGCGCGAGTCCACCGGCGATCTGCGTGTCCAGCAGAGCCTCGTCACTATCCGCGTTGATCCCTGGGTCCTGGCCGTCAACGATGACGGTGGTAGGGCTGGCGGGCAGATTGAACATGGTCCGGTAGTTGTCGTTATCGACGGTGTTGATGTTTGAATCGCCGATCACGCCAATGGTGACATTGCTGCCGTCGCAGGTGGGGTTGCCGTTGCACAGCGTGGCAGATCCGCCGCTGGATGCAAAGTTGTGGTTCAGAGTCGCGCTGGGCGAGTTGTATATCGTGGCCGCATCTGCCGGGCCGACAAACAGGAAGTAGTCGGGCGATGTGCCACCGGTCAACTGCGCCTTGAAGCGGTGCGCGGAGGAGTCGAAGTGTCCGGTCGGGCCGAGAGCCGCGAACGGCTTGGGACGGAAGCTATTCAGGCCGGCGACGCCTGCGACCACCGGCGCGAGCGCTGTAGGAATCTGAGGATCGGAGGCATTGGCGTACTTCTTCTGCCCAGCGATCGCGTAGCTGTGGATCGAGGTGCGGAAGGCACTCTGCACCTGGCCGGCGGTGCCGGAAAACTCAATAGATGTGCGCGCCTTATTGACCTTGCTCACGAGGAAGCCTTGGCCTTGCAACCAGCCGGTCACAGCGGCAATGTCGCTGTCAGCGGGACCGTAGAGCTTGCCAAATTGTTCCGGCGTGAGGAACTTGTGAAACTGCGGCGACTTTTTGTCCTGAACCGACTCGAGGTACTGCTTCAGGTCAGCTTCCTGCTGGGTACTCCGCTTGAGAATGAGAAGCAGACGATCTGCGGGCACCGAAGCAGGCGCCAAACCCGCATCGAAGCGAGACTGCGCCAGCGGATGGGTGCTGCCTGTGAGGGTGAATCGGCTGTTGTTATCGACCGGCGAAATGACCCGGGTTGGGACAACCGAACGCGCCTGCGCGGACGCCAAGCCTGGAACCAAGGCGGAAAGTAATCCGGCACTCAACAGGGTGAGGGGGAGCTTGATGGTACGAAGTGTACGGAACATGAGCATCCTGTGAACGGAAGTGTTGCGTTAGTCACCGCGCTTCGAACCTAAGGCTACGAAGCAGTAAACGCACACTACCGTGCGTTTTGAGTCTGAACTTTGCTGCGAACCGGGCCGGGCGCTCTCGCCTGCGAAAGTGAGCACAGACGGTTGCACAGCAGTTAATAGTGAATGCGAGAATCACAGGCAGTTGACAACAGGTAGGAAACAGGGTCAATGACACTTTCGTAGGCACGAATGACTCTGAAGTGGTTTTTTCCTGAATTGGGCGGATTCCCACTTAGGAGAAAAGCGGGTGAAATCCACGCGAATTGAGCGGAAGAACTACAGAAGCCGTAAGGCTAGCAGACGAGTTGATCCAGGGCGGGCCAGCTCGTCTGCTTCATTGCAGAACATAGTTACGAATTGGTTAGAAGGGGTATCGTCCCGCTTCGAGGGCGTACTTGGCGACCGTGCGTCCGAGCTGAATCGTATCTGCGGGGGTATGTTTTACCAGCCGCCGAACGATTGCCAGCTGCGTGCGCAACATGTCTCCCTCGGCTACAGCAGCCACGACTCGAAACGCTGCCGACTCGATGATGGCGAACGATCGTGCGGCATAGACCTGTACCATCGCGTTTGCAATCGCGGCGTTCGGTTGGCCGGCAAGCTTGCGAGCCCGCAGCAGTGCGGATTCGAGCGCGTAGACCTCCATGATGATGTCGGCCAGTTCGCTCATGACCTCCTGCTGCTCGGCAAGCGCGGTCATATACTTCTGCGACGCGGAGCCAGCAGCGAAGAGCGCCAGCTTCTTGGCTGCAGCCAACATGCCCGCCTCGCGCGCCAATGGGTCTGCATCGTCATCCGCAGCGCCGAAGGCGGGAGGAGCCATGATTTCGTCCATCAGCTTCTTGATCGCCGGCATGAGCGCGAGTTGCCCGGTCATCGCCCGCTTCATGAGAAAGCCGGTGATGATGAGGCGGTTGATCTCGTTTGTGCCTTCGAAGATGCGGTTGATGCGCGAGTCGCGGTAGGCTCGCTCCGCTGGGTATTCTTCCACGTAACCGTAGCCGGCATAAATCTGGACCACGTGGTCAACGACCGAATCGAGCATCTCCGATCCCCAAACTTTGAGAATGGAGCACTCCACCGCATATTCCTCGATTCGCTTCTGGATTTCCCGGGCAGAGCCGGCCTGAGTCGGATCGATGGCTGCAAGTGCTGCGTCAATCATGCCCACCGTCCGGTACGCCATGCTTTCTCCCACGAAGATGGCGATGGCGGCGTCAGAGATCTTCTGCTGGATCAGGCCGAACTCGGAAATTGATTTGCCGAACGCCTTACGATCTTTTGCGTAACGAATGCCGTTGCCGAGAGAAGCACGCGCACCGCCCACGCAGGCCGCGCCCAGCTTGAAGCGGCCGATGTTGAGGATGTTGAAGGCGATGTGGTGGCCCTTGCCGATCTCGCCGAGCAGGTGGTCCACCGGCACTTTGCAATCGGAGAGGACGAGCGGGCAGGTGGAGGAACCGCGAATGCCGAGCTTGTGTTCTTCTGCGCCGATCGAGAAACCGGGCGTATCGCGCTCGATCAGAAATGCGGAGAACTTTTCGCCATCGACCTTGGCGAAGACGGTGAACAGGTCCGCGAATCCCGCGTTGGTGATCCACATCTTTTCGCCGTTGAGGATGTAATGCTGGCCGTCTTCTGAGAGCGTGGCGCGCGTACGGATATTCATTGCATCGGAGCCGGAGGTGGCTTCCGAAAGCGCATACGCGGCAATCAGTTCGCCGGTCGCCAGCCGAGGCAGGTACTTCTCTTTCTGCGCCGCAGTCCCATACCAGACGATAGGGAGCGTACCGATGCCTACATGCGCGCTGAACGCCACGGTGAAGCTGGCGAGTTGCGACATGCGATCGGCAATGATTGAGGAGGTGACCTTGTCCATGGCGAGGCCGCCGTATTCCTCGGGAATATCCACGGCCATCAGCCCCAGTTCCCCAGCCTTGCGCAGCAGGCCACGGGTCACGTCGAAGTGTTTCGATTCGATCTCGTCGGCGACCGGAAGAACCTCATTGATCGCGAACTGCGCGGCGGTATCTGCGATCTGGCGTTGCTCTTCGGAGAAGTCTTCAGGGAAAAACACCTCGCCGGGTTGCCGCTCCTCGATGAGAAAACTGCCGCCGGACGTGGGCTTGGTGGTGGTTACGGGTGTCGCGATGGTGGCCATGTTCTTAGCTCCTGGCTTGTTGCTGACGAATGGTTGTCGTTCTTCGATCTTTAAGTCTCTAACTTCCCGGCACGGCTTAGTTTAGATTCTCGAAGATTCCGGCCGCCCCCATGCCTCCGCCGACGCACATGGTCACCAATCCGTAACGCGCGTTGCGACGTTTCATCTCGTGCAACAGGGTGGCTGTCAACTTGGCGCCGGTGCAGCCGAGAGGATGTCCGAGAGCGATCGCACCGCCGTTCACGTTTACCCTGGCAGGATCCAGTCCTGCCTGCTGCATGACCGCGAGCGATTGCGCAGCAAAAGCCTCGTTGAGTTCGATCAGGTCGATCTGGTCCAGGGTCAATCCCGCAAGCTTGAGCGCCTTTGGAATCGCATACACCGGGCCCATTCCCATCTCTTCAGGCAGCGTACCGGCTGTGGCAAAGCTGACAAATCGAGCCAGCGGTTTGAGGCCCAGTTGTTGGGCCAGTTCGCTCGACATCACGAGGGAGGCGGCGGCTCCATCCGAGGTTTGCGAAGAGTTCCCTGCTGTAACTGTGCCCTTCGCGTGAAAGGCCGGCTTGAGCTTGGCCAGAGCTTCGCGCGAAGTGTCGGAGCGCGGCCCTTCGTCGGCGCGAAATTCGGTACTGCGCGTTTGCGCCTTGGCCGAATTGCTCCCAGCGCCGGAGTACGTCACCGTGACGGGCACGATCTCTTCCTGGAACCGCTCTGCAGCGGCGATGGCCTTCTGGTGACTGGCAAGCGCGAATTCGTCGGCCTGCTCCCGAGTAACGCTGTAGTGCTGCGCGACCCGCTCGGCCGTGAGTCCCATCGAGAGGTAGGAATCGGCGTAGTGATCGATAAGCCAGGGATTGGCGCTGATCTTGTTGCCACCCATCGGCACCATGCTCATCGACTCCGTGCCCCCGGCGATAATGGCGTCGGCACCGCCGCCTCGAATACGCTCCGCGGCAATGGCGATCGACTGCAGACCCGAGGCGCAGAAGCGATTCACCGTCATCGCCGATGCGTCGACCGGCAGGTCCGCGCGCAGGCTGGCAATGCGGGCGACGTTCATGCCCTGTTCGGCCTCAGGCATAGCGCAGCCCAGAATCACATCGTCGATCTGCTTTACATCGAACTCCGGAACCCGATCCAGCGCACCACGAATGGCGGCGGCGGCGAGATCATCCGGGCGCGTGGTCGCTAGAGTTCCCTTGCCAGATTTGCCTACGGCGGTTCGCACCGCGCTTACGATGACTGCGTCTCTCATGAGGTCCCCTGCACTTCAATTCCTTTTCGATTGCGCGTCTTCAAGCAGCCTCACTCATCCCCGGCAAGCGTCTTCCAGGCGCCATCCTGCCAATAGTGAATGGACGAACCATGGGAGAGCAGCGAATCTTCCACTCCGTCGTGATCGTATGAATCTTTGCCTGCAGAGAGGCTCCGGATGCGCCGGGGATGAACGGTGTCGATTCCCCACGCGAAGCCGAGCGTGGGTGTGGCCAATTGAGTCTGGGTCATCTCCGCGTCCTTATGCGTCGCAAGTTCCGCCGGCCCCTGCGCTGCATCGCCGCTGAACACCAGCAGCGTCGACGTGGCATTGCGCGAACACAAGACAGCCCAATCGCGCGACCCCTTCTTGTAGAACTCGCCCTGGATCACGTTTTCAGGGGCCTTCGCCTGGTAGGTTTGCGGAATCATGCACTGTCGTTTTTCGAGTTCCATGCGGACCGCTGCGGGCAAGTCTGGAAAGGAAGCGGGCGGCAGCGTGCGGATGGAATAACTCCACTGCTTGCCTCCGCGGGTGAGTTGTCCGTTGTCCACGTGTTCCGCCACCTGCGCGGTCAGCCGAAGTGGGATTGCTGCTGTTAAAGAGAAGATGAAGACTATCGTACGCAAGCGCAACCTTAGTTCCTCAGGGGCTTGCCGGTCTTCAGCGTGAAGGCGATGCGCTCCTGGGTCTTGCGTTCGCCGCAGAGAGAGAGGAAGGCTTCGCGTTCGAGATCGAGAAAGTATTGTTCGCTGACCAGGGCACCCGGTGTCAGATTACCCCCGCAGAGAATGGTTGCGACATGATTCGCGATCTTCACGTCATGATCGCTGATGTATTCGGCCTGGCGCATGAGGTGAACTCCGAGCTTCAGGGTGGCCAGCACCGCCTCTCCTGGGACCGGCACCTGCGCGCGCGGAATCGGCGCACTGTAGCCCGCATCGGCAAGGGTTTGCGCCACCTCGCGGGCATCGAGCAGGATGCGGTCGCGGTGCAGCGTGATCCTGTCCGCGGAGGAGAGCAGCCCCAGGCTTCTTGCCTCGGCGGCGGACGTGGAAACTTTGGCCATCGCCACTGTTTCAAAGTTGCGCTTGAGCGCGTCGAGCACTTCGCCGGAGAGTGCGAACCGCGTCGGCGCATCGGCAGGCTTGAAATCGACGGCGGCGGCAGCCGAATCGAACGCGCGCAACGCCATCTCTTTGGTTCCGCCTCCGCCGGGCACCAGGCCAACCCCCGCTTCAACCAGACCCATATACAGTTCCGCATGGGGCTGTCGCCGTGCCGCGTGCAGCGCCACTTCTGTGCCACCGCCCAGGCAAAGTCCAAACGGGGCCACAACCACAGGACGGGGACAAAACTTGATCGCGGCCGTCATCCCCTGGAAGGCGCGCACGGCGAAATCCACTTCGTCCCATTCGCCCTCTTGCATGGCCAGCAACAGCTGCATCAGGTTCGCGCCCACAGAGAAGTTGGTCGCGTCGCTGGTGATGACGAAGCCGCGGAAGTTCCGCACCGGCTCGCTGCCGGGCTTGAGCGTGGTCGTCACCAGGTTGACGATGTCGTCGCCAATTGCGTCTTTAATCGAGTGGAGCTGAATGCACGCGATTCCCTCGCCGATGTCGACCAGCGAAGCGCCTGAATTTTTACGGATGACGCCGTTCGATTTTCGGAAGCTGGTGACGCTCGCGATCCCGGCGGGCTGCTCCACGGGGACATACGCGCCAGCCGCAAGGATGAAGCATCGGCGACCGGAGGGCAGCGCCGCGTCTTCGATGTACCAGGTCTCATTGCCGGACTTGAGCAGCGCGTCGATGGTTGCGCTGACCGGCTCACCAGCGGCACGCATGCGCTCCACGGTTTCGCGAACGCCGGCTGCATCCCATAACTCAAACGGGCCGAGCTCCCAATTGAAGCCGGTGCGCATGGCCCGATCGATCGAGGCGAGATCGTCGGCGATCTCAGGCAGGCAATCGGCTGCGTAGTTCCACAGGCCGGTAAGCAGCGGCCACAGATACGCGGCAGCTTTGTCTTTCCTTGCGTCGCCCGCCAGCAACAGCTTTAAGCGCGTCGGCAACGACTCCGCGTTCTTCGCCATTTCGAGCGAAGCGAACTTGGGCCGATTGGCAGGCCGGTATTCGAGCGTCTTCCAATCGAGCGCGAGCCGGTTGTCCTTGCCGTCGGCGCCTTTGCCTTCCTTCTTGTAAAAGCCCTGGGCGGATTTGTCACCGAGCCACTTACGTTCCAACATGGTCTGGAAGAACGATGGCAGTTCAACGGCACTCGCATCCGAGGAGCGAACCTGCGAAAAGTTTCTTGCTACATTGGCGAGGACGTCGATGCCCACCATGTCCGCAAGCCGAAAGATCCCGGTACGGGGCCAGCCGATCGGCGAACCGGCCAGCGCATCGACATCTTCAATGGTGAGGTCCTGCTGCTGCATCAGGCGCACGCCATTCAACATGGCGTAGGTGCCAATCCGGTTGGCGACAAAGTTGGGCGTATCGCGCGCATAGACGATCGATTTTCCCAGGCGGCGATCTGCGAACCCGGCAATCGTGGCAATCGCGGCCGGATTGGCATCCGGAGTCGGGATGATCTCGAGCAACCGCATGTAGCGCGGCGGATTGAAGAAGTGAGTGCCGAACCAGAGGCGGCGAAACTCAGGCGCCATCCCCGCTGCAATCGAAGCCACGGGCAGGCCGCTGGTGTTGGTGGTGACGATGGCCCCGCCCTTCAAATACGGCGCGATTTTCGCCAAAAGAGACTGCTTAATGCTGAGGTTTTCGCTCACCGCCTCAATCACCCAGTCGCAGCCCGAAAGCAGTTCGAGGTCGTCTTCAAAATTGCCGGGCGTAATGTAGCGCGAGGACGACACGTCGTAGAAGGCCGCCGGCTTCGCCTTGATGAGTGCTTCAATCGCGCCGATAGCGACGCGGCTGCGCACCGTCTCGCCTTCAGGAACGATGTCGAGCAGGATGACTGGAACTCCGGCGTTGGCCAGGTGAGCCGCGATTCGTGATCCCATGGTGCCTGCGCCTAGCACACCCACTCGGCCGATCACCGGGCTGGCAAGAGCGTTTGCACCGGCAGGTCCAGCAGCAGGAGTTGGAGCAGAAAGCGTGGCACTCATAGGGCTCCCTTCGCAGACCTCGAACCACCGCGGGCAGCATACTGAATCGCCATTCATTCGGTCAAGAGGCTCGCCGCTGATCCAACTGGGTCAACACATTTCCAGCCGGCATCAGCCTCGCACACCGCGTTACGATTCGTCCTGGAACGCGTCGAATCCGAGTGCTGCCTGGGTTTGACACCCGGAACGCTCACGCTTAGCTTCAAAAGAACCGCTTGCGGGTGGAATGCAGAGTTCTCGCGAGATGGCAGAGGTACTCAAAACGTATGCCGAAAGTCTGGAAATTTGCTGCTCGCTCGCTTGTTCTGCTGTGCGCCACCGCGCTTACCGCCCGTGCGCAGGATCTGGCCAGCTTTGAGAAGCGCATCACCACCAAAGTTCTGCCCAATGGGCTCACCCTGATCGTGTGCGAGAGGCCGGAGGCGCCAGTGTTCTCCTTCTATACGATCGTCGACGCGGGCGACGCGAACGATCCCGGCGGCCAATCGGGTTTGGCGCACATGTTTGAGCACCTGGCCTTCAAGGGGACGAAAGACATCGGCACCAAGGATTACGCTGCGGAGAAGGTGGCTCTGGAGAAGGTGGAGAAGGCCAACGCTGCGTATCAATATGAATTCCGCAAGCGCATCGGCCGCGATCCAGAGAAGGTGAAGCAGCTACACGCCGACTTCGAAGCCGCAGTGAAAGATGCACAGCAGTATGTGGTTCCCAACCAGTTCACCCAAATGGCAGAAGAGAATGGCGCGACTGGAGTCAACGCGAGCACCTCGCTCGATTCGACTCAGTACTTCTGGAGTATGCCCGCCAATCGTTTCCAACTCTGGGCGTACATGGAGAGTGATCGCATCGCCAACCCGGTTCCCCGCGAATTCTACAAAGAGCGCGACGTGGTGATGGAAGAGCGGCGGATGCGGACGGACTCGAACCCGATCGGCAAGATGGTTGAGCAGTTCCTGGCTGTGGCCTACGTGGCGCATCCGTATCACCGGCCCAATGTGGGTTGGGCTGCGGAGATCAGCCAGGTCACCGCCACCGAAGCTGAATCGTTTCACCGGACCTACTACGTCCCCGGCAACATGGTCATTGCGGTTGCCGGCGATCTGAAGGCCGATACCGTGATGCCGGTGTTGGAGAAATACTTCGGCGCGATTCCGTCCGGACCCAAGCCAGAGGACTACACCACGCCGGAACCGGTGCAGACGGACGAGCGGTCTGTAACGCTGAAGGGACCGACCCAGCCGCTGTATCTTGAGGGCTACCACAAGCCGGATTACCGCGACCCCGACGATGCAGTCTACGATGCAATCTCCGACATCCTCTCGAACGGCCGCACGTCGCGGCTCTATCGCAGCCTGGTGCGCGACCAGCAGATCTCCGCGCAGGCTGAGGGCTTCAGCGGGTTTCCCGGCAACAAGTATCCGGGGCTCTTTGCGTTCTTCGCTGTGCCGCTGCCCGGGCACACTCCGCAGCAGATGGCGGACGCGATTCACAAGGAGATCGACAAGCTGAAAACCTCCGATGTTTCCGACGAAGAACTCGCCATGTTTAAAACCCGCAGCCGCGCCGACCTGCTGCGTGGGCTTGGCTCAAACCAGGGTCTGGCGGAGCAGTTGGCGATCTACCAGTTGCGATACGGCGACTGGCGAGAACTTTTTCAGCAGCTCGACCGCATCGATAAGGTCTCAAAGGCGGATATTCGCCGCGTATCAAATAAGGTCTTCACCCCAAAGAATCGAACCTACGCGATGATTGAGTTTCAGCCGCCTCAAGGTCCTGCTGCCGCGGGCGCTGCTCCGGCCCAGCAAGGGGGTGCGAAATGAACCGCAAGCTCTGGTTTCCGTGTGCTGCTCTTTGCCTGGCGACGGCGCTCCCTGCCCAGACGAAGACACCCGTCGTTCCTGCCGGCCCTACCGATTCGAAACAGGCCCAGCCCTGGAAGTCGATCCCGATTCCTACCTTGCCCGAGTTTCACCCCGCTCAACCCAAGCGCATCGAGTTGAAGAATGGCGTCGTCATCTTCCTGGAGGAAGACCACGAACTGCCGTTCGTCAATGGGACCATCACCATCAAGGGCGGCGAGCGCAACGTGCCTGCGAACAAAGCCGGCCTCGTCGACCTCTACCAGGAAGCGTGGCGTACGAGCGGCACAGCGACGAAGAATGGCGATCAGCTGGACGACTTGCTCGAGGCTAAGGCCGCGAAGGTTGAGACCGGGGGCGACATCGATTCCACCGACGTGACCTGGTCTTGCTTGAAGCAGGATGAGGATACCGTCTTCGGAATCGCAGTCGATCTTCTGGAACATCCAAAGTTCGACGACCAGAAGCTGAACCTGGCCAAGCAGCAGGCAGCCACCGGCATTACGCGGCGGAATGATGATGCATCGGAGATCGCCGCTCGGGAAGCTGCCATCCTGGTGTACGGCAAGGACAATCCCTACGCGCGGCAGCCTGAGATCGCGACCGTGATGTCGGTGACCACGGCGGACCTGCAGCAGTTTCACGACAGCACTGTGGCGCCTAACAACATGATCATCGGAGTGGTGGGAGACTTCGACTCGGCCGCGATGGAGCAGAAACTGCGCGCCGCGTTTGAGGGATTGCCGCGTGGCAAAGCAGCTCCCTCCCCTGAGGTAAACTTTGCCGGACCCAAGCCCGACGTCTACTACGTAGACAAGAGCGACGTGAACCAGAGCAACATCTGGATCGTCGGTCTGGGGACTGAACGTAAAAACCCGGACTACTTCGCCCTGAGCATGATGAACGAAATTTTCAGCGGCGGCTTCGGATCACGGCTGTTTCAGAAAGTGAGAACACAGCTGGGACTGGCCTACTCGGTCGGCGGCTCATACGGCGCAGCGTACGATCACCCCGGCATGTTTCACGTTGCTTCCGCCACCAAGAGCGACAGCACGGTGGCGACAATTAAAGCCATTCGTGAAGAGATCGATGCGCTGAAGACCCGGCCATTCACCGACGATGAGTTGCAGAAGGCGCGGGATCAGCTGATGAACTCGTTCATCTTTCAGTACGACTCCAAAGAAAAAGTGCTGGCGGCTCGCCTTCGATTTGAGTTCTATGGCTACCCCGCTGATTTCCTCGACAAGTATCGCGCCGGCATTGAAAAGGTCACGACAGCAGATCTGAGCCGTGTGGCCAACAAGTACGTCGATCCGTCGAAGCTCGCGATCCTGGTCGTCGGCAATGTATCCGAATTTCAGACGCCGTTATCGTCACTCGGTCTGGGCAAGACGGTTCCCCTCGACATCACCATCCCCATGCCTCCAGGTATGGAGCAGCAGCCGGGCGGAAAGGGCCAGGAGTAGATGCGCATTGCCATCGTGATCATGGCCGCGGGCAAAGGGACGCGGCTCAAGTCGAAGCGTCCCAAAGTTCTGCACGAGATCGGCGGCCGCCCTCTCTTGGCGCATGTCATCGGCGCAGCTTCGCAGATTGTCGCACCCGCGGATATCTTCGTCGTGGTTGGGCACGAGGCAGAGCGCGTGAAGGCGGCAGTCGCGCCTACCGGAGTGAATTTCATCTTGCAAGCGGAGCAGAAAGGCACCGGGCACGCGATCCAGGTGGCCGAGTCAGTCGTGAAGGGCTACGACAATCTGCTGGTGCTCTCCGGCGATGCTCCTCTGATCCGCCCTGAAACCATCGCACAACTGCGTGATTTTCATCTAGAGCAGCGTGCTGCGATGACCATCCTGACTGCGATCCCCGACAGCCCGGTGGGCTATGGCAGAGTTCTCCGTAAGGCTGCAGATCAGCCGGAGGTGAGCGCCATCGTGGAGCAGAAGGCGCTCACGCCCGAGCAGCAGGGTGCAAGAGAGATCAACTCCGGGATCTATGCATTCGCGACGGCGCCGCTGTTCGCGCATCTGGGCGAACTCCAAACCAACAACGCGCACGGCGAGTACTACCTCACCGACATGGCGGCGCTCCTGGTGCGTGCAAAAGAACGCGTCGTGGCGGTAGCAGTGGAGGAAGCGACCGAAGTTCTCGGAGCGAACACGATTGCGGAGATGATGGACCTGGACGCGGCTCAGCGAACGGCAACGACGCGACGACTGATGGCGGCAGGAGTCACCATCTTCAAGCCAGAGACAGTGGTGATTGATGCTGAAGTACGCATCGGTCCGGATACCGTGGTCGAGCCCTTCGTCCAAATTTTGGGCCGCACCACGATTGGCGAAGATTGCCGTATCCGCTCTTATTCCGTGCTCGAAAATGTTGAGCTTGGAAACGGGGTTTTAGTGCGCAACGGCTGCATTCTTGCAGATTCGCGGATCGAAGCCGGCGCACTCATCGGGCCCTACTCGCACATTCGGCCGGGCAGCGAGATCGGGGAAGGCGCACACGTCGGCAACTTCGTCGAAACTAAGAAGGCAAAGCTCGGCAAAGGCGCCAAGGCCAACCACCTGAGCTATCTGGGCGACACCGACATCGGCGCAGGCACCAACGTTGGAGCGGGCACCATCACGTGCAACTACGACGGCGTGAACAAGTTCATGACTCTGATTGGCAGCAATGCGTTCATCGGCAGCAATTCGACTTTGGTGGCGCCGTTAAGCATCGGCGACAACGCCTATATCGCGGCAGGGTCATCGATCACGGAGGATGTTCCGAACGATGCTCTGGCGCTCGGACGCAGTCGTCAGTCGATCAAACCCGATTGGGCGAAGACGAAGAGTCCGAAGTGCAAACCGAAGAAGTGATGCATTTAAAGGTAAATCGGGGAGGTCAGGCAGCAGCGTCCTGATTGTTCTTGGCATCTGCCAGGATCTGGCGAAGGCGGATGCGCGCGGAGAAGATGGCGCGCTGGACCTTAGCCTCTGGCACTTCGATCAACTTGGCGATCGCCTCGGCCGAATAGCCTTCTACATCCCGCAACAGGAAGATGAGCCGCTCGTTGGCCGGCAGGAATTGAATTGCCTCTTCGAGGTCGGTGCGGCGCACATTGTGCTGGCTGAGGTTGGATTGAGGAGACGGCACTGCGGCCGGCTCTTCCTGCTGGAGCGGGAAACGCGATCCGAGCTGCTGAACCAGCGACTCGTCCACTTGCCGGGCATCCGGCTTCTCTGAAGCTTGGAAGACCTTAATAAAAGTTTGACCCAGCACCTGTTCCGCTTCTACTTCGTTGCCGGTCATGTAGTAAGCGATCGCGAACACGCGGTGGCGGTGACTATCAAATACGTCGCGCTGGAAGTCCTCGACTGATTGTTTGGCAGCCTGGCGGACAACAAGCATATTTGGGCTCTCGGACGAGAACGATTGCTCAAGCTTGAACACTGGCGCCTCTAACTTACATATACTAGAAACAGCGTTGGAAAACTACAGCGCTTCTCCTGCGAGCTTGGTACAACAAGAACCTGAGTAGCGGCTGGTGAAAAGCTGATACGAAGATGATCAAAACGAATTTCTAGTTGTACTGTTACACCTTTGGTTTTGCGTCTATCCGAGCACTCTACTGTAAACCACGGTATGGGGCCAAGAGTTGCGTTACTCTCTTACAAAGAATTCATTCACAACGGAAGATGTGGATTGAACCCGTGCCTGCCGGACAGGTCGAAGGATTCAGGCCGAGATGGCTTCAGAGCGAATTTTGATCGTTGACGATGAGGCCTACGTTCGCACTGTCATGGCCGCCATGCTGGAGAAGTCGGATTATGCTCCGGTGCTCGCTGCGAATGGGAAGGATGCGCTCTATCGGCTTCAGAATGACCCCCCGTACGACCTGGTTCTCTCCGACATCATGATGAACGGGTTAGACGGCATGGGTGTCTTGGAGCAGGTTCGCGCCACAGAACCTGAGACCCCGGTGGTGATGGTCACCGCCATTCATGACGTCGGGGTAGCCATTTCCGCCATGCGCAAAGGCGCCTACGATTACCTGCTCAAGCCCTTCGAACGAGAGCAGTTGCTGAGCACAGTGCGGCGGGCGCTCGATTATCGCCGTCTCGTGCAGCAGAACCGGATCTATCGGCACAATCTGGAGCAGTTGGTCGCAGCCCGAACCGACATGCTGCGCGTGGCCATGGCGGACCTTGAGCGTTCCTACGACATCACGCTTGAGGCCTTGGGCGATGCACTGGACCTCAAAGATGCGGAAACCGAGGGTCACTCCAAACGAGTGACCGCCTACACCATCGCACTGGCGCGCGCGATGGGGGTCGCCTCCACTGAGATTCGCGTTCTAGCGAGAGGCGCATTCCTGCACGACATCGGGAAAATGGCGATTCCGGACGCTATTCTGCTCAAGGCCGGACACCTGGAACGTTCAGAGCAGTCGGTTATGCGCGAACACTGCGCCCGCGGATACCAGATGTTGCGCAAGATTCCCTTCTTGCAGGACGCATCAGAGATCGTGTTCAGCCACCAGGAACACTTCGACGGCACCGGGTATCCAAGAGGTCTCAAAGGAGAGGAGATTCCGCTGGGCGCGCGGATATTTTCGGTGGCGGACACGCTCGATGCCATCACCTCTGACCGGCCGTATCGCAAGGCAAACAGCTTCAAGGCTGCCCGCAAAGAAATTGGCCGCTGTTCCGGAACGCAGTTCGATCCCACTGTCGTCGAGGTCTACCTGAGCATGCCCGACAGCCTCTGGGAAGACCTGCGATCCGCGATCACCGTGCATGCGAAGCGCTATTCTCCCTTCGCATTTTCTGAAGAAGGTTAAAGCCCAACCCGGGATCGAATCGGAGGAGATGGCTGAGGTCCGAGGCACATCTCTCAACGTAAACGCACCATATAAGGAGAAACTGCGTGGCACTACTCAGCATTGCGGATGTGCAACAAAAACTGAATGCTCTACCGGATTGGAGTTTGGATGGAGGGGAGATCGTATGGGAGTTGAAGTTTCCCGACTTCATCGCGGCGATGGATTTTGTGAACCGAGTAGCCGAGAAGGCCGAGTCTGCCGGACATCATCCGGACATCGACATCCGATATAACAAGGTACGTCTGGCGCTGATCTCGCATGATGCGGGCGGCCTGACGCAGCGCGATTTTGATCTCGCGGCAGCCCTGGCCGCTTTATCCCGCGAATAACTCTGCGCGCAGAGGCGAGAGGTCAGTAGATCACGTCGTCTTCACCGCCGGCGCGATGTGGTTCCGGTTCCCGGCCAGCAGCCTGGCGAATCTCCACCAGGGTCCGCCGGTGCCAGAATGCCACGGCTAGGCCGCCAAAAAGGGCAGATCCGACCAGCAATAGTCCTGTCTTCCAAAGCCCAAAAGGCCGGGAATCCTCGCTATCTGTTCGTGTTTGTTGGGTTTCATCCATCTTCGCTAAAGGGGTGCCGGGCCCAAACACATCGCAACTTCGGCACTGATCCCGTTTTTAAGATTATAGAACGCGCCGATGGGTGGAGGTAATTTGAGGACTTTATGGCCTATCGATATCGTTCAAACTCTTGAATTTGGGATTTTTTCGTTTTTTTGCCTCAAAGAATCCTTTTTTCCGTATACGCATCAGATCTTGTGTAAGATGTAACAAGACGTTGAGCCGAGTATTCGCTCCGTCACCGAGTTTATAAGTTGCGTCACTGGCCTCCCGGCACGAACCTTCAAACCGTTCGTGCCGTTTTTTTTTGTCAGGACCGTTTCGACACCAACGACATCCGATGTTTCTCCCCTGGTGCAAAGCCCTCTCACTCCCATTATCATTGGCTTAGGAGCCTTCCATGAAGAAGATTGCGCTCAGCCTCGTGCTGGGACTGGTGACGGTAGCCGGGTATGCCCAGTGGTCAAATCCGGGAGATGACGTACCTGCTTACAACGCGCAGCCGCCGCGCAAGGGTACCAAGCTGCCCGCGCTTTTGTCGGGCAATCAGCTGACCGGGGAGAACTTCCGCTATCCCTGGCAGGTGCAGGTGTATCAGGAGGCGGCGAAAGTTCCCGCCGTCATTCACCAGCTTCCCTGCTATTGCCGCTGCGATCGCGCACTGGGACATAACAGCCTGCATAGCTGCTTCGAAGGATTGCACGGAGCCGAATGTTCCACCTGCGCCAAAGAGGCTCACTACGCGTACCTCATGACCAAAAAGGGCAAGACGATCCAGCAGATTCGCGAAGGCATCGAACACAAAGAGTACGAGAGTATCAACCTGGAGTCGCTCACGGGGATGTAACGCGGCCGCAGTCCGGGCTCTTTAGCGACCGGGCGAAAAGGAGTACGATGAAGTAAGTTTTCCGTGCCGAACGGGAAGCTTTCCACCAGATGGGGGCGTCACGGTTTCGACGGGATCGTTTAGGCAAAGAGGCATGCCGGGGTGTGGGCACCCGTAATCGCTCGCAAAATGATAATTGCCGATCATCAACTGGCATACGCAGCTTAATTAAATAAGTTGCCGTCCTCCGAGGCTTTGTCTGCGGGCCGCGGATAGGACGTCGCACAGCAGGCTGGTTCTTGAAGCCCGGTCCGAGCCGAGAGAACGAGATTCATCGGACTAGCGTTGCGCGTATTTTGTCCGTTCTGAGCGCGCAATGCGAAATCAAAGGAACGCGACTACGCATGGAGTCTCTCTGTTAACAACGATTTCGGACGCGGGTTCGACTCCCGCCGCCTCCACCATACCTGCTAAAGACTTACAAGTCATACTTACCACCGTACGATAGGGGCGTTAGATCTGTTGTGAGGCGAGGCCAGTTCTCCTCGCTGGACGCCACTTTTGCTGACCGTCTACCCTCGCCACTACCCCCATGCAAAAACTGCTTAAAGCAGTGCAGGCGAAAAGCCGAAGATTCCCATCTTCGGCCATATTCACAGCGGCGCGGCGCTTCTGAGAACGGCGACACCAGCTTGATCGACTCGCGATGCCTTGCTCGGGATAGGAATGCCGGAGAAGAGCGGAAGGGACGGAGGGCTGGGTCAGGTGCAGCCGAGCTGCGGCTTGCGGACAAACTGTTCAAGGGTTACAAACGTAAGCCCGAAGGATCAGGCGCCGGTAGCAGCCGCCATGATCATCTCCTGAGTGCAGGCCGCGGGCAATGTCGCGGTGAGTCTTCCTTCTTTCAGCACCAGGATGCGGTCGCAACAATGAAGCAGTTCGGGCAATTCGGAACTGACCAGGATCACGCCTTTCCCGTTCGCCGCCAGGTCGTCGATGATCTGATAGATATCCTGCTTTGCGGCTACGTCAATTCCGCGAGCGGGGTCATCGAGAAACAGTACCTGAGGATTGAGCATGAGCCAACGCGCCAGGAGCGCCTTCTGTTGATTGCCGCCGCTGAGGCTGGAGACGGGGTCGGACAAGGCGTTGAACTTGAGAGCCAACTTCGACTGAATGGGGTGGAGTTCTCTGGCCTCCATCTTTTCGTCGATGAAGCCCAGGCGTTGCAGGCGGGGCAGCACCGCCATGGTTCCGTTTTCGAGTACGCTCATCTGCATCATGAGCCCTTCGAGCTTTCGATCTTCGGGAACCAGACCGATGCCCCGGTTTATGGCCTGCGTCGCAGAGGTCGGGCGAAAGAATTCGCCGTCGAGCCGGATCGTTCCCTGCTGGATCGCTTCGAGGCCGAAGAGAGCGGCGCCCAACTCACTGCGTCCGGCACCCACCAGGCCGGCTACTCCTAAGACCTCGCCTCGATGGAGTTCGAACGAGACATCGCGCAGCTTATGAGTCGTAAGTCGATCGACACTTAAGAGAACGGCATCGGACGGCTGGCGTTGCAATCGGGATGTATGCGCCAGTTCGCGGCCGACCATCATCTCAATCACTTCTTCCATATTGGTTTCAGAGATATCTCGTGTGCCGATGGTCTCGCCATCGCGAAGCACGGTGATGCGATCGCAGATGCGAAAAATCTCGTCCATCTTGTGAGAGACGTAGACAATGGCGACGCCGGTGCTTTTGAGCGTCTCAATCAAGGTGAAGAGTCTCTCGACCGCATCGCCCATGAGCGAACTGGTGGGCTCATCCATGATGAGGATGCGGGCTTCAAGGCTAAGGGCGCGGGCGATCGCGACTAACTGCATTTCGCCCATGGAGAGCGAGGAGACGACGCGGTCCACATCCAGATGTCCCAGACCAACCTGCTGAAGGTATGGATGGCAGAAGGCTTTCATCCTGGCGCGACTCACGAGCGCACCTTCACGGAACCTGGCGTTTCGAATCACGATGTTTTCAGCGACGGTCTGATGCTGGAAGAGGTCCAGCTCCTGATAGATGATCGCGATGCCGAGCCTCTGGGCTTCGAGCGGTGTTCGGATCTCTGCCGGTTCGCCACTTACAGTCATCTGAACACTATCCGGCCGCGTGGAGCCTGCGATGATGCGTGCCAACGTACTTTTGCCGGCGCCGTTTTCACCCATGAGCGCGTGGACTTCTCCGGCCCGCAGGTCGAAGCTTGCATGCTTGAGGGCATGCATGTTGCCGTAGCGTTTGTTGGCGTTCTCGATGCGCAACACGTCTTGCATGGATCGTCTCCTCAGCCGTGGCAAGCGATGTGGGGAAAGGCCGAAATCTGTTTTAGGCGTCTCCGAAGTTAATATAGCGGCTCATACACTCCTGCACCATCTTCTGTATCGTTGGCGAGTGAGCAGGGCAATCAGGGTCTCGGCAGAGTCGGCAACCTATGCAGTCGGTCCGTTGACAGTTAACCATCCATGGCTGCGAGATCGGTGTTGGGATGGTCGTGTGAGCGGCCTCGACTCACTGCTGCATTGGTGGGTGAAGATTTGTGGGCGGCGGCGAAAGGATGGCGGGTTGGGGCGGATTCGTGTCAGGCCCACTCTCCGTGTAATACACAATATTCGCTGCCGTGTTGATCGTCGGTGGCGTTCCTTCACCCTTTTGTCCGTTGGCCCAGGTGAAGCTCAGTGAAGATTGGAAGATGACCGGGAAATCATGAAAATACCGGTACATCGAAGTGTAGAAGACGCCATTGCTCCCTAATCCGAGCCTTGCCACTCCGAACTCATCTGTGTGAACAAGCAGTTCGACGAAGTAGTACTGGCCGCCGAAGAAGTCTTCAGTTCCACCATAGGTGTATGGCACGCTGTCGATATCCAGCCTTGGATTCGCTTCCAGCCACTGCGGCGATGCTTCCAGACCAGACGCCAGTAGAAAGATGCTTTCCAGCTGCCCCGGCCCAACAACGGACGGCAGGAAGTTTATACGCTCGAACTGCCCTAGCCTGGTCATCGGATACGTATACATGTGGAAGTAGGTTTGCGTCCGCGGGTGTAACCCGAGTGGAGGCTTACCCGAGTAGTAGTCCACCTGTGTGTACAGCGAAGCGGTGGTTTGCGAGGCGTTGGTATAGGTGATTGAGATGGAGCGGTAATACGGGATGTAGATCTTGCGGTAAGCCCCCATCCCATTCACCGGGTTCCCATTGATCTGCGAGTACGTGTTGGCAAGGTTCTTCGTAGCGAACAAATTTCCAGCTGCCAGCCCACCATCTGACTGCCATTGGTTCAGGAAGAACACACCGGTGGTCGCCGAATAGCTGACTCCGTCCACGTCGATGGTGATACGTGAGTTCTCTTGCGCGAGTGCATCGCCAATTGCGGCAAATTGGACTCGCTCGACACTCCCTGCACCGTTCGCAGAAAACAAAGTAAAGGTCGCTCCGGGCGCCACCGGCGTCGCTTCCGCATTCGTCGCGACTCGCAACGTTCGGTTCTCCCTGGGGGGTTCAGCTTGAGAGACTGCGCTGTTTATCGACTGCGCGCTCGCTTGGCTGAGCAGGAGAGCAAGTCCGAAACCGAATATTCGGCAGTTAAATCTCACGACGTAAACCCTCCTGGCCGCCAAGGCACTCATTCCGAGTCACGCAACATTGCCCCTTCTGTCGAGCCTGCAAACGAGTCGTGTCAGCGAAACGCTGGACATGAGTCTGGCCGGTGCACTACATTCGTTGAATCGTTTATATCATGACGATGCATAATGCTTCACGAGATGCCACAATAGTCCTGACCGTTATGAGGAGCGTTCCCGTATGCAACTCGGGCCACGTCCATCCCATTCGTGGCCTCGCCGCCCTGATCTTACTCAGCGGGTGCTTTGCAGAGACGCGCGCGCAGTCACAAACCGCGGCCCTCTCAGCGTCGACTCCGCGGTGGGTAACGGTTGCAGACGGGAAACATAGTGTCGAGTTGCGGCCTTTTGTGGAGGTGGAGGAGCCTCTCCACGAGGGATGGGAAGTCATTCACCACCCGGCAAAGCCCGTGCGCGGACTGCCACCATCCGTGTCTGTCATTGCGGGGAATGCATTTGGGCAGGAGCCCGCCACCGACAGCCTTCCCGATCAGCCATCCGTGACCGGATTTCACGGTCACCGTTACGTGAGCTCCTACCGGCCCAGTGTTGGCACCTTTACCGGCGAGTTGAAGTCATCTGTATTCGTCATTCGTGGGAATGTCATCGATTTTCTGATCGGCGGAGGCAAGTACAAAAATCGTACTTGTCTCAGCTTGTATGTCGAACGAAACGGCACCTTCCAACAAGTGCGCTCTTCCACGGGGAACAACAATCTCAAGTTGGATAGGGAATATTGGGATGTTTCCGAATTCAAGGGCTTCACCGCGTATCTCGAGATACGGGACCACGCTCCCATCGAGCCCCTGATGTACGGTGGAACCGTAAACGCGGACGAAAAGTTCGGCTTCATTCTTGTGGATAATATCCGGCAGCTCGATGCAAGCGGCAACCGCGTCTCTGCGGCAGAAGATAACGAACATAACTTCGACTTCGAGCGAGTTAAGGATAGACGTTAAAGGTTAGTGCGACGCATATTGTGTCTAAGAGAGATCGCGCGCATGAATTTGTGGAGACGTTCTCAGTTGCGGACGCAGGTCAATTCCACTGGTCAATGCACCGCGTCGTTTTAAATCCTTCGCTCGACAAGCTCATGTAAGTTGGACGTATGTAGGACCCGAACTCCAGCGAGCCAAGTTCGGCATGGTGACCATGCTGCCCGTGGCACCAAAGGACTGCCAGTACTATCTGTTTCCTGATTTGCTGTACAACGGAAATCGAATCGGCCGCGCGGCCCACTACTTCGGTGAAGACTTTCCCGAAGATGCCGTCACGATTCCTGCCGGTTACTCGGTTGAGGACGCTGACCAGGTCTACGGTGAGTGGGTATCTCCGCAACGCGGTGGCCCCTATCCTCAGGTGAGTGTGCGGCTCCAGAATAATTCGTCGAGCGATCGCGTCGAGGCGACTTACTTGATGCCGCCCTCGCTGCAGTTTGGACAAGACTTGGGTCTGGATCTCGAGGAGCAGTTTACCGTCCAGAATGGATTATCCCGGCGCAACCGTTCGTATCAACGGGCGGCTTTACAGCCAAAAGGACATAGAGCAGGGGATTCCCTTAACGTTCGGTCCTGGAGAGCAGAGGCAAGTATCTATAATGCTGGACCCGGAACCGGCCGCACAATAAGCGACCATGACTAAGCGTTGTCGTTCTCATGATGCGAGACAAAACGCCGTCACCTGCCCGATGATACGAGGGGATCTGATGACGATCGAGCTAGTTCTGCTAACGAGCATGTCTCCTCGCAATAGAGCTGCTCATCCATTCTTCAGGACCACTCTCTGTATAATTTTTGACTGTACGCGGGCATCGTCCAGGTTCTCATCAGGAGTCCACCAGATTGGCAATTCGTAGCGAGTTCCTTTTTCAGCGACTCCGTCCGCGCGGCCACGGTTTCAGTGTCGAGGCAAAAAGCTTAGTTGCCTTGCTCGGCATCGTGGTGCTTGCCGGCGTTACCAGCCCAACCACATTCAGCGGATCAAATATCTTTTTCCAGCTGGGTAATCTCACTGACATCCTGCGCCAGATTTCTATCATTGGCATTATTGCGTTATCGATGACATTCGTCATCCTTACTGCCGGCATTGACCTGAGTGTTGGCAGTCTGCTGGCATTTTCCAGTTCGGCGACTGCCGCCTGCCTGACTCGTCATTGGCTTGGCACATCGCTCGCCGTGCACTTGCTGCTGGCGATCACCAGCGCAGTCGGTCTGACGACGTTGCTCGGAGCGGCGAACGGATTCGTGGTCGCCAGGCTTCGCGTGCAGCCTTTCATCGTGACACTTGCATCGATGATCGGCGTGAGAGGGCTGGCGAAGTGGGCGACGAAGAATGAGAACATCGACTTCGGATTTGGAACCGATGCTGCCTCAAGATTTGCGGCCATCTTTCGGATGAAGTCGGTGGTGATCGGGTCGTATGTCTTGCTTGCGGCCGTATTCAGCGTTGTGCTCACACGGACTATCTTCGGACGATATGTTCGCGCCATAGGCGATAACGAAAAAGCCGCCCTCTATACCGGCCTTCCTCTACTTTCGACCAAGGTGTGGGTCTACACATTATCAGGATTACTCTCAGGGTTCGCAGGCGTGCTCTATGCCGCGGCCAATCACCAGGGAAATCCGAATGCGGGCAATGCATACGAGTTAGACGCGATCGCTGCCGTGGTGATTGGGGGTACGCGGCTCTCCGGAGGCAAGGGGTCAATCGTCGGAACCATTCTCGGCACGTTAATCATGGGAGTGCTGACCAACATGTTGCGCCTGAATAATGTGGACAGTAACGCGGAGATGATGATTAAGGCCGTGATCATCGTGCTCGCCGTTGTTATCCAGAGGGAAAGAAGGCTGGCGTGACCATCAATCGCAGGAAGTTTGTCTCGAGCCTGTTTTGCTCTCTGCTGGTGTCGACGGGTTGCCGGTCAAGACATGTAAGTGGAAGAAAGGTGATTGCGTTCAGTAACGCCAACAACGCTGAACCTTACCGTGCTGCACAGAAGACGGTGATGGAACATCTGGTGGCGCGGCAACACGGCCTGGAACTGGTGGTGTCTGACGCTCAGCAAGACAACGACAAGCAGATCGCGCAGGTCGAGACCTTCGTTCGGGAGAGACCGGATGTGCTGATTGTCGCGCCCAATGAGAGGTCGGCACTTACCGACGTGATGGGCGAAGCGATGGAAGCAGGAATTCCAGTGATATGCCTTGAACGAGATATTCTGCAGCCGAACTACACGACTTACGTTCGCGCGGACAACGAGCAGATCGGCAAGATGGCTGGCGAATTCATTGTGAAAAGCTTGACCAGGAAGCTAGGGTCGCCCAAGGGCAACGTAGTGTTTATGAGAGGCCTGCTCGGCGTTGAGGGTGAGATCCATCGTGACTCCGGCGCGCGCAAGGTTATCGCGCAGTATCCCGGTATCAAAGTCGTCGCTGATCCTGTGGCGAATTGGAACCAGTCGGAAGCCAAGGACAGAATGACCGAAGTGCTTCGCGTGCAGCCACAACTCGACCTTGTCTACGGTCACAATGATCCTATGGCGGTAGGCGCCTACCTTGCGGCAAAAGAGCTGGGACGAGAAAGCGAGATGGCCTTCGTGGGAGTGGATGGGCTTGGAGGTCCATCCGGCGGCATCAAGAAAGTCATGGATGGGATACTGCAGGCAACGTTTGTATATCCGCTCTGCGTGGATAAGGCGATTGAAGTGGCGGTGCAGATACTTTCGAAGCCTGGGTTCAAGCCGGACAAGGTCTATACCATGCCTTCCACCATGGTGACGCCGGAAAATGCCTCCCAGTTATACGCTGCATCTGCAGATGCCAGTTAGGCCGGCTGACTTAGTCGATTGAGTTTCATCGCTCAGCACCACCCATACCATTGCGCTCGCAGGGAGTCCGTCAGTTTGCTTCGAGGCTGCGAAACAGCCCATACATCTCGTCCCAGCGGTCGCTCGGCCGAGGGTTGTACACCTTGCGATCCACAGAGGCGACGATGGCTTCCCGACCGCTTTCCACATCCGCAATTTCTCCGATCGCCACTGCCTGAAGCATCGCGTTTCCCAGCGCGGACGCTTCAACCGGTCCGGCGATAACGGTACGATTGCAAGCGTCGGCGATCATCTGTGAAAACAGAGCATTCCGCGAGCCTCCACCTACGAGGCGAATGGTCTTAAGCTGCCGACCGGTAATCTCCTCGAGCGCGAGGAGCGTGGACCGGTACTTCAAACTCAGGCTTTCGAATGCCGCCCGCGCCACCTGTCCCACCGTCTCGGGAACTGGCTGTCTGGAGTCGGCGCAACACGCAGCGATCGCCTGCAACATTCTGCCGGGCGTGCTGAGGCGTGTGTCGTTCGGATCGAAAACCGAGCGCAGTGGAGCAGCCTCTGCGGCGGCCTCCACGATCTGATCCCACGTGTACTTCTGATGTTCAAGCGTCCACTGCTGCAGGCACTCCTGCAGAATCCATAATCCGGTGAGGTTCTTGAGAAGGAGCAGACCACCATCGGCGCCTCCCTCATTGGTAAACCCCAGCTCCAAGGCTCTGCGGGTGGTGTTGGGCTCCGCGATCTGCACGCCCATCAGGCTCCAGGTACCGCAGCTGATAAAGGTACTCGCGTCATCCATAGGAGCGATCGACGCGACCGCACTTGCCGTGTCGTGGCTGCCCACCGCGACGACGGGAAATGTACGGGTGAAGCCTGCGTTCAGCAACACGTCTGGCCGGATCGCCGATAAAACCGTGCCTGGTCGTACTATCTCCGGCAGAATGCGGCCTGGCACGCCGACTCGATCCAGCATGTCATACGCCCATCCTCTGCTCGCGAGTGAATACATCTGCGTCGTCGTGGCCTGCGTGTACTCCACGTGCTTTTCTCCACCCAGAAAATAGTGGAAGAGATCCGGCATCATCAGCAGTGTATGGGCTTCGTTCAACTGGGCATCGCAGCTCGTTGCCATCGCGTAGAGCTGAAACAGTGTGTTGATCGCCATTGTCTGAACGCCCGTCTCGGCAAAGATTTCTGCCTCCGGCACCACTTCAAATAGCTTGGCTGGCATTCCGTCGGTCCGCCGATCCCGATAGTGCACCGGATTGCCAATCAGCCGTCCAGCCCGGTCGAGCAGACCGAAGTCCACTCCCCAGGCATCCACGCCAATTGCGGCCGGGGACTCGCGATACTGCGCATGGAACTTGCGCAAACAGTTCTGCACCTGCGCCCACAAGTTCAGCACATCCCAGTAGAGCGTTTGCTCCGCCGCAACTCCCCCATTCGGGAACCGGTGCAGTTCCTCAAGCGAGAATCGCTCTCCGTTCCAGTGGGCCGCCATGATCCTTGCACTTGAAGCTCCGAGATCGACGGCAACGAAGCGAGATGGCACTCAACCACGCCCTTCTATAAGGTCGGCAATTTGCGCCCTCATCGAAGATACAAGATCTTCGATCTCGCGGTTACTCCTTCGCCGCAGGGTACGCTTGCCAGTGTGGCCTTCAAACGGCGGCGGGTCAGTCAGCGGTAGCCTGGCATCCGGCAAGCCCAGTTGCCGCTTGATTGCGAGGAGATCCGAAATCTTTGCTGGCGGAATTTCGGGTAACGGACACTTTAGCTGCTGTGCAATCGTCACCGTTTTGCAATAAGTGTCGACCACCTCGACATACCACTCCGCGTGCGTCACTGTGTCTGCCCAGCAGACGACGCCGTGATTCGATAGCAGAATGGTATTGTGCTGACGCACCACCGGGACAATGGTTTTGGCGAAGGAAAGGGTGCCCGGAGTATCGTAGGGCGTCAGTGCGACGGGTCCGACAAAGACTTCTTGCTCTGGCACGAGATTGCCTTGGGGAACGACTCCGGCCACTGCGTAAGCCGTAGCGTAGGGCGGGTGACAGTGGATGACTGCCATCGCTTCCGGGACCAGCTTATAGATTTCAAGATGCAGCAGGATCTCGCTCGTTTGCGCCCGCCGCCCGCAGATCAGATTGTTGTCGAGATCGACCAGCACGAGGTCTTCCACACATAGATCGGCCTTACTGAGCAGCGTCGGCGTACAGAGTATGTATCTTTCGGTGAGGCGCGCAGAGATGTTGCCTCCGTTACCGTCGACGTATTGCCTCTCCCAGAGTTTTCGCCCGCTGCGGATAATCTCTTCCTTGATCCTTAGAGCAATTGTGGACTCAAACAGCGCACGAGGGTCATCCGCGGCTTCAGACATCGATTCAGCTTCAGCGAGACAATCCAGAACGGCCTGGCGAAGGAGCAAAGTGATGCGGTCTAAGTCAACCATAGTATTCATTGAACTGTGAGCAATGTAAATGCAACAACGATTCACAGTCAATCATAATGATTCACAATACGTCGCTCTCATCGTTGACTCAGAGAAGCGAGCGGCGGATCGAGTCCGATCGTTCAGATGATTGAATGTCGGGAAGAAGGGTGAAGCAGATCGTCGGCTTGCTCTGAGTGTACGCGCGGGGCCGGTTCAGCTTTCGCCTTCTCGTTTCCACGCTTGTTGGTTGCCGATTCGCTAAGCGGGCGCACATTGGCGTGCTTTGTTGCGTGACCTGGATGATCGAGTGAACGAGATCGACAACGGGTGATCAGTGCGAAGGCCGTCTATTTCTGAGTGCCGCGAAAGGCCGCTGCCTTCCTTCAGACACGCTCTGCGAGCAGTCTCGCGTCAGTTTGCGATCCTGCAGCGGACATCATGCTCTTCCAGCATCTTGCGGAATTCCGCAGCAACCCCGACGTCGGTGATGATCTCATCTATATCAGAAAGTGGGGCAACATGAATCATTGCGTCCCTCCCGAACTTCGAGTGGTCCGCTACGATGACCACTTGACGAGCTGCCTTGATCATCGCACGCAGCGACTCGACGATGAGGCTGTTGGAGTCGCTTATGCCGGCTGCCGTGATCCCTCGAATTCCCATGATCAGCAGGTCCGCCGAAACACTATGTAACATCCGCTCGCAGATCGGTCCCAGTTGAACTCCTAAGCGGGGATAAAGATATCCGCCCGTAAGCGTGACCTCGATCGCCTTACTATCCCAAAACACCTGCGCAACGGGTATCGAATTTGTTACGACTTGCAGAGACTTGCTGAGCAGCCTGTGAGCCACCTCCACTACCGTCGAGCCGCCTCCCAGGATGACCGTCTGTCCGTTTTCTACGAGATCGGACGCCGCCCTGCCGATTGCGATCTTCTCATCATGAAGGCTGCCAGAGAGTCTACTGAAGTCCATCACTTCATCACGAATTTGGAGCGAAATGGCACCGCCATGAACTCTCCTGAGAATCCCCATGCGCTCAAGCTCAACCAGGTCGCGACGGATGCTGGATTTGGACGCTCCGAATTGCTCACATAAGGTCTCAAACGTCAGGAACTCCTGCTTGGCGAACTCCTCCTTCACCTTCAATAAGCGCTCGGCCTGTCTCATATGCTTGATAATACGGTGCGACTTCCTGAGAATCAACGCATAACAGCCTGTAGAGTCGCCCTTCTAACAGGGGATGTCTTTTAGCAACCAACCAACGCGAGCAACTGCTAACCAAATCTGCGCCTGCAATGAACTCTGCTGTCGAGTGTCAATCGCTCCTCGAAACTTCATACCTTTCTCAAGTTAAGTCACAATTGCGCAATCGGAATCATCTCCAGCTTGGGTCCACAGTTCCAAAGCGTTAAAACACGATCTTGACCGCTAACTGAATCTGGCGTGGGAGATTGGCTTGGGAAGATATGTTTCCGGTATTGCCGTCTCCTAAGTAGAAGTCCGGAAAACCGAACTGAGGGTGATTGAAGACATTGAATGCTTCCGCACGGAATTCCGACGTTACCCTCTCGAATATCTTGAAGTTCTTGATCCCGGATAGGTCCGTATTGAAAACTCCCGGTGCCCGCAGGCTGCCAAAGATTCTGGGCAGGTTGCCGTAGGTGAAGGGTCCGGGATCGGAAAAGCTTGCCACGTTGAAATAGCCATTCAACTTGTTCTTTGCAGGGCCAGGTCGAACCGTCTGGCCGCCGTTGTAATTTGCAAATTGGAAGTTGCCATTGTTGTGTAACTGGTTGTTGGCCATGAGGACTGTGAATGGCGATCCACTCTGCAAACTCACGATGGTGTTGATCTGCCATCCTCCTAAAATTCTGTCGGCAAATCCATTCTTGTTGAAGAAAGTCTTCTTGTGACCGAATGGCAGCTCGTAAGTAGAACTGATGGACGTCAGCTTAGGAATGTCGAAATCGGATAAGGTGCGGTTTGCCTTGATATTGTCCCAATCCTGAGTAGTTGGCTCGAAGAACGCTCCTCCCTGAAATCCGCTTTGCGAGGAAAGAAGATTGTCCATGAGTTTGGACCAGGTGAATGCGAACAGGAATGACAAACCACTGGAGTACCGTTTTTCTAACTTAACCTGAAGTGCGTTGTAACTCGAGGCCCCGAATGTGGTCGTGCCTCCGATGGTCACCCCAGTGAATTGAGGATAGGGAAGAAGTAGCTGTTCGCGAGCGATAGTAGGTCCGCTCAGCGCTCCATTAGTAACTACTCCATAGAATGGATTGGGCACTTGTTGTAAGAGCGCCGGCCCCATCGACAGATACTGGTCGGGTAACTGGTTGGCGTTCTGATCGGCTAATAGGTGAACGCTATGATTGCCCGCGTATGCAATGTCGAGCACCACGTTATGACCAAGAATCTGTTGCAGATCCAGGTTCCATTGCTCCGCATAGGGAGTCTTTCGGTTTCGCGGCGAACCGACCACATACTGTCCGAGACTCGTGGCAAGGCCCATGGAGTTCCCACTGGGTTCAATGAATCCCTGCGGAAATGGGTTGGAGAGGGTATTCAATGGAGTCGCACCGTCCAAGGTCGTCACTTCGGTCGTGGTCGCCAGGAATCCGGTGTTTGGCACCGCATTGCCATTGAAACCTGCGCCGGTAATCGGACCATAAAAGATTCCAAAGCCTCCGCGGACCACGGTATTCGCTAGCGCGGAATAAGCGAAGCCAAGCCGCGGTGCGAAGTCCTTCTTTTCGGAATCGAACATGGTGTTCGACAGGCCGTTCTTGCCCGGATACTCCAGGCCGCCGACCAGGTTCAGCCCGGGAACTGTAACGGAAGAGGCAACGGTTGGGTTGAAGTCCGCGATGCGGTTGAATCGTTCCACGAAAGGCCGGTTGTAGTCGTAACGAACGCCCAGATTAAGCGTGAGTTTGGAATTGACCTTCCAGTCGTCCTGAACATAACCGCCGAACCACTGGTAGTGGAGAATTTGGTCGGGTCCGATAGTAAGTGAGCCGCCGGCTGGAGTTCCCGCCAGCTCTGAGGCAAAACCGTATCCGGTTGTCTGGCCCGGAGTGCCGAAGATCGCGTCGGGTCCCTGTGTGAACCCCTGTGTAAAGCTAAAGCTCGGTCCCGATGGTAGGTAGCGTGCTGTGCCCAGGGTGCCGAGACCGACGTTCGCTCCAAATTTGATGTTATGTTTCGCTAACTCCTTAGTCACATTGAAATAGTCATAGTAAGTCTGGTAGGCGTCGCGCAGAATATAGCATCCTCCACCCAACCCCGTTTCCCCTTGCGTTCCTATGGTTGGAAAGCACGGCGGGTGCTGTGCGGCAAGGCCGGTGAAGTACGAGGGTAATCCTAACTTGGCCGGATCGAAGCCATTCCCCGGAAGAGAGCGGTCAATGATATAGCGGATGAAGCTGGTGTTGAGCTCCAGAACTAGTGAGGAGGAGACAACGTCGGTTAGCCCAACGGTAGCCTGAGTTTGATGGTAGGTGTCGAGCTTCGCATTGGGATTCGAAATCAGTAACTGCGGCGTAGCATTCCCGAAGAGATTCGCGTAAGGCTGTGAGGCCCGAGCTTGCGATACCCGGCCAAACAACTTCAGTGCGTCCGAGAGCGAGTGATCAATTCTCACTGAAAACTCATCTTTGATATTGATTGCCGGACTCTTACTGATGAAGTTATTTGCTCCATTCAAGCCGGTACCCGGCGTATTCGGCAGAGGATAGTAGGCAATCAGTGCCTGGGCTACCGGATCGATGTTGGTGATCTTGTTCCCGGGATACTGATCTCTTATGTAGTGACCAGGGTTACTCGGGTCGGGCCGGGTGCTATACGGGTTATAGATGGGAATTACTTTACCCGTAACCTGATCCAGCGTTTGGGAGAAGTCCCCCTGCCGCTGAAGCACCGTAGGCACGGTAGTCTCGAACAGGCCGGCATTGGTCTGACGGAAGCCTTCGTAGTTACCGAAGAAAAACGTCTTATTGCGGAAGATAGGCCCGCCAATGGTTCCTCCAAATTGATTGAATTTGAAGACACCCTTGGGGATTCCGAACCGGTCGGAGAAAAAGTCATTCGCGGTCAACTTATCGCTGCGATAAAACTCATAAGCCGAGCCATGGAGTGTGTTAGCGCCCGTCTTGGTGACCACGTTGATGATGCCGCCGGCCGCGTTGGAAAACTCGGCACTAAAGTTATTGGTTTGAACCTTGTATTCCTGGACGAGATCGATACTCGGAAAGTACCCGGGCCCATTGAAGGCGGGCTCCGTGTTCATGCCACCGTCGAGCAGAAACAGATTCTGATTTGGCCGGGCTCCGTTGATGGAGACTGCCTGGTCGGAATACTCGTCGAACGCGGTGTGAGTGAATCCCGGAGGTGCCAGCACCCCAGGGACAAGGGCTGCGAAGCTGTAGCTGTTGCGTCCATTCGTAGGCAGGTCTGTGACCTCCTGGTTGTCAATGACCTGACCGAGCGAAGAGGTCTGCGTTTCCAGTGGAGGGGGAACATCTGTAACGGTGACGGACTCGGACGCCTGTCCCACCTGAAGGGGAGCATCTATTTTGAGGGCCAGTCCCACGTCCATGTGAACCGTCTCCTGGATGTACTGCCGAAAGCCGGATGCTTTGATCGTGAGGGTATAGTCACCGGGCGGCAAAACTGAGTAGGAGTAGTAACCCTGCTGATTGGAAGTCGCCGTTCGAGCTTCGGCCGTAGCCTTGTTGACTAAGGTCGTCGTGGCATTCGGAATGATGTTTCCTGAAGGATCCGTCACAAGCCCTGTCAATGATCCGGACGCACTTTGAGCAATCGAGAGAGAGGCGGTACCGGCGGAGCAGAGGAAGCAGAGTGCCAGGATTGCTCTTAAAAGGGACGGCCTCGCGGTCAAGCGCAGGGTGGTGATCTTCAGTGCCATGGATCCTCCATCTAGGCATGCGGGTTAGAACACATGCGGGGAACGCATTTCTTTTCTTATTTTGGATAGCGACGACTCATTACGAATTCTTTTGAGTCAACGTGGAATATAGCGACCGCAATTTCGACTGTCAAGGGAACAAATTCCCTTCGGTAGAGAGGCCCGTGTGGCCCTCTCCTGTGTCTTCGCGGCGTTGGCAACTCGCTATGGTGGCGCAATTTGGAATATAGTGAAGCGGCGGCTGATAAGGGCGAGATGAGACACCAGGAGCGGCGGCCAAGCCTTGTCTTCCAGATGAGTCACAAGCCGCGGAGCTCGTTCGCACTGAATCAAGGAGGGGTATGGCGAAGAAGGATCGGCTTCCACGGCGAGAGTTTCTCAAGCAGGCAGCAGGGGTAGTAGGAGCGGCGACACAGTTGGGCGCGTGGCCGGCTTCGGCAGAGGTTCGCGGCAGCGCGAGCCACTCGGAGCAAAAGATTGCGAACGCCCCGCAGCATGGAGAGATAGCTTTTCCGCGCACCTTTGCCGGGCGGCAGTTGAAGATGATTGCCTTTCCGCTCGGTGGGGTGGGTGCGGGAAGTCTGAGCCTCGGGGGCCGAGGGCAGCTTCGAGATTGGGAGATCTTCAACCGCCCAAACAAGGGCTATTCGCCTGCCTACGCCTTTCCGGCAATCTGGGCACAGGTGGGCAACGAGAAGCCAGTTGCTCATGTGTTGGAAGCACGGATACTTCCGCCGTATGAGGGACAGGACGGATTAGGCGCGAGAAACTCGCCAGGACTAAGCCGATTGGATTCCGCCAAGTTCACCGCCCAGTTCCCTCTTGCACACCTTGAATTCGAGCATCGCAATCTTCCGGTCAAGGTGGAGCTGGAGGCGTTCTCTCCCTTCATTCCTCACGAGCCGGATGACTCGGGATTGCCGGTCGCCATTCTGCGATACCGCGTGACCAACACGGCGCGCGCGGCTGCTAAGGTCAGCATTGCGTATTCGATCGACAATCCGGTGGCGTACCCTGGGCCGGCTGCCGATCCTGATAAACGCGTCAACAGATACGAAACTGCTGGCGAACTTAGCGGGTTGTTGATGACCAACCCAGGGTTGAGCTCAGACGATCCGATGCAGGGAAGCTTCGTGCTTGGATGCGTGCACGAAGTGGGTGCCGAAGAGACGCACTGGCGCGGATGGCCGAAGGGACCCTGGTGGAATTCACCACTTCTTTTCTGGGATGCCTTCTCAGCCGCAGGAAAGCTCGAGCCGGAGCCGGACCCCTACAACACGGTCGGCGCTTTGAGCTTGCAGCGAACGATCGGTCCCGGCGAGTCGGGCACCTTCACGTTTGTGCTGGCGTGGCATTTTCCAAATCGCACCCCCGACTGGTGCGGATGGATAGCACCAGAAGCCAAGGGGAAGACAGTCATCGGCAACTTCTATGCCACGCGTTTCAAGGATGCGTGGGAGGCCGCTGCATATACGGTAAAAAATCTCGACCGGCTCGAAGCCAGGACTAAGCTCTTCGCCAAGACTCTGCGCGAAAGCACATTGCCGGCGGTGGTGAAGGAAGCGGCAAGCGCAAATCTATCTACGCTGGTTTCGACTACCTGCTTTCGGACGGCGGACGGGGAGTTCCACGGTTTCGAAGGCAGCGACGACACGCGCGGCTGCTGTCACGGAAACTGCACCCATGTATGGAACTACGAAACAGCCACTACGTTTCTATTTCCATCTTTTGCGCGGTCGCTGCGCAAGGCTTCGTTCGGCTATTCGCTCGATGACCAGGGAGCGATGCGGGCCCGCCAGGATTTACCGGACGGCGAGAGGCGCGATGAGATCGCGGCGACCGACGGGCAGATGGGACAGATACTTCACGCCTATCTCGACTGGAAACTTTCAGGCGATCGGGAATGGTTGAAGTCGATGTGGCCTCGAATCAAGAAGGCGATGGAGTTCGCCTGGGTTTCCGGCGGTTGGGACCCGCAGAAGTCGGGCGTGCTCGAGGGCGTTCAAAACAACACGTATGACGTCGCATTCTTCGGGCCCAATCCGCTCTGCGGCATTTACTATCTCGGCGCACTGCGCGCGGCGGAAGAGATGGCCAGGACCGTCGGCGATCAGACGAGCGCGAACGAATACCGACATATCTTCGAACGTGGAAGTAAGTGGATCGACGCAAATCTGTTCAACGGGGAGTTCTACATCCAGCAGATCAAGGGTTTTCACATGGATCAGATCTCGCCCATACTCCGGATCGGAGTCAGTGGGGGAGAGTCTCCGGAGAAGCCCGAATATCAGGTAGGCGAGGGATGCCTCATCGATCAACTCATGGGTCAGTACCTGGCCACAACGGCGGGTTTAGGCCCGCTCGTATCTGAGGATCGCATTCGGAAGACACTTACATCGATCTATCAATATAACTACAAGCGAACCCTGAACGAGCATAACAATGTGGAACGGACCTTCGCACTCAACGATGAGGCGGCGATGGTTATTTGCGATTACGGCAAAGCGACGCGACCTCGGATTCCATTTCCCTATTTCGCCGAAGTAATGACGGGCTTTGAACACTCGACCGCCGCGCTGATGATCTATTCGGGCATGGTGAATGAGGGAATCGAGTGCATTGGAAATATTCGCGCACGCTACGATGGAGAGAAACGCAACCCGTGGGATGAGGCGGAATGCGGACACCACTATGCGCGCGCGATGGCATCGTGGACTAGCTTGGTCGCGACGAGTGGCTTTCACTATGACGGGGAGTCCGGCCACGTCGTCGCTGTGCCCGCAGTCGACCACAGCAACTTTCAGAGTTTCTGGGCGACCGGCACCGGATGGGGAACATTCGCGTACTCTGCTGCGACCAGCGGCGGAAGACGTTTTCGGCTGGAGGTGCTGATGGGTACGCTTCCCTGCACGTCGTTTGATGTGGCAGGCCGTGGCTCGTCCGCCAAGGTTTCCATCAACGACGCGCCTGTCCCTCATACCGCGAAAGCCAATTCCAATCGCGGCACACTGGTGCGGTTGGAGTCATCAAAGGTCCTCACGGAGGGCCAACACCTAATCATCGAGGTTGGATGATGGGGCTTGAGAGCCGACTCACGAAGCCGTGGATTGTCGTAGTGGGCGGCTTTCTCGGCGCAGGAAAGACCACACTGCTGCTCGCGGCTGCGAAAGAGCTTGGAAGAAGGGGATTGCGCACGGCGCTGATTCTGAACGACCAGGGAGAAGCTCTCGTCGACACGGAGTATGCGGCGCTGCATGGCATTCCGCACGGCGAGGTGACCGGTGGCTGTTTCTGCTGCCGATTTTCTGACCTGATGAACGTGATGGAAGCATTGCGTTCGCATTCGCCAGACGTGATCTTTGCAGAGCCAGTTGGCAGCTGCACGGACATCTCCGCGACGATTCTGCATCCTCTACACGAATCGAATGACGCCTATCGCCTCGCCCCTTTCACGGTTCTCGTCGATCCTGCGCGGGCGGCACTGTTGCTTGCACCGGATGCCGACGCAAACATGAGCTTTCTGTTCCGAAATCAACTGCAAGAGGCGGACCTGGTTTGTTTGACTAAGGCCGATCTCTATCCGAATCCGCCGGAGATCGAAAACGTAACAGTGAGACAGATCAGTGCGAAGACTGGAGACGGAGTGGCCGCGTGGCTGGACGAAGTGCTGGCGGGTGAAGCAACCGCCGGACGTACGATTCTCGATATTGATTACGAGCGCTATGCACGAGCAGAGGCCGCGTTGGCGTGGCTGAACCTGAGCGTCAATATCAAGGTTGAAGAGCCGTTGATGTCCGCGGCACTCATTGGTCCGTTTCTTGATCGACTGGACGCGAAGTTCACGGCTGCGGGCATATCGATTGTGCATTTAAAAGCGATCGTGCGGTCAATCCATGGTTTTCTCAAGGTCGCGATCTGCGCAAATGGGCAGCCGCCGACCGTCGAAGGCGATCTCAGTGCATCTCCGGCACACGAGCATTCCCTGACTCTGAATCTTCGCGTGGTCGGAAGCGATACCGAAGTTCAAGCGATTGTGGAGCGAGAGTTGGAAGGATTCGGTGGAGAGCTGACTGAGTTGAAGATTCGATGTTTTCATCCAGCCGCTCCAAAGCCGGAAAGGCGCGTTGCTGCATTCACTCTCGAAAGCGACTGATAGGGTGCATCGTCGCGGCCAGATGGAAGTTGAAAGGCACAGGGCCGGGTGACTCATGTGCGAGCAGCGTGTGTGTAGCCGCGAGCCGCAACAGGGCCTTGAGGTTGACATCCGCTTCGTCTGTCAAATGCAACCTGTGGCCAAGTGGACTAACGCGAGCAGGAGAGTACCCCCGGCGAGGGAGGTTCCTCTTCTGTGTCCAGACAGCAAGTTGCTCCTGCCTGGTAGTTCCCTGCTAGCACGCGCCGCTGGGCCGGGTAGCTGTTCCTGGTTCCTGCGTAGGCATTGCTTGTGGCGTGGGCAACTGGTACTGCGTGGTGCCCACGAGGCTCGCTGCGCATTCCGTAAGCACTTCGGGAATTGCAGACACAGTTGCCGGCAGATTGGGAACAGTAGTATCCAACTTCGAGAAGTTGAACGCGCTGGTAAGGTCGCCAACCGTCGCACGGCGCCACGCGCTCAGGTTTGGAACCTCGGCTCCGAAGCGCGCCTCCAGGAATCTGAGAACTGACGTGTGATCGAAGAGATCGGAAGAAACAAACCCACCCTTGCTGAAGGGAGAGATCACCATCATCGGCACACGAAAGCCAAGTCCGATCGGACCAAGAACCGCCGGGTTGCCTACGACTGTGGGATCCAAACCAGTCGCGGTTACGTATTCGCCGGGAGTTCCTGGCGGAGCGGTGACTGGAGGCACATGATCGAAAAATCCGCCATTCTCGTCATAAGTCGCGAAAAGAGCAGTCTTGGCCCACAGCGATGGATTCGCCGTCAAAGCAGTAATGATGGCCGAGAGAGTATTTTCCCCAAACACGGAAGGCGCTGGCGGGTGATCCGAAGTCACCAGCGAGCCGAGTATCCAGGAAACCTGGGGCAAATTCCCGGAGACGATATCGGCGAGGAAGTCAACGGGGAACGTCGGGGCGAAGGCATTGTGGTACAGCGTAGACGCGGGATCCTGAAACTTTGAGAAATACGAAAGGACATTGTCGGCTAGTACGCCGCTTAGATTCTGATCCGGAGAGGAATATACCTTCCAGGAAATGCCACGTGCCTGCAGTTGTTCCGGCATGGTGGTGTAGGTAAGTTTGCCTAAGAACGAAGAGCGGTTGGACGCGAGCGTCTGCAGCAAGGGGCCGCCATTCTGTCCACCCGGATCGATCGAAGCTGCCATCGTATAAACGCGGTTCGGATCGGACGGGCCGATGCAGGAGCAGAAGTAGTTATCGCAGATGGTGAACGCATCGGCCACCGCATAGTAGTAAGGAAGGTCCGCGCGGTTGTAATAACCCATGGTAAGAACAGCATCGGCTGCATTGATGGGGAGGCGCGAGGTTACGAATCCATCCATGGCTCCGTTGTTCCAGCTCTGATGTTGCGGAATCCAGTCATGGTTGATGTCGTGGGTGCAAGCGGCGTTGGTCTTCGCCATATCCAGGTGAAAGGGCAACAACGCACCGGCCGGGGCATTCGCGGTGTTCGCCGGATAGGCTTGCTGAAAAGCCGCACTCTGATCGGAGAAGCCGCGCACACCGCGATAGCTTCCGAAGTAATGATCGAAGGAGCGGTTCTCCTGAATGAGAATCACCACGTGCTCAATGTCGGTAAGCTTGGAACAACCGGAAGAGACCGGGGCTGGCAACTTGCTGTGAGATCCGCAGCCAGGAAACAATGCGGAGGCGAGCCCCGCGGCGCTGGTGGCGGCGCCCATTTTTAGTAACTCGCGTCGGGTTACGTCTTTCATGGCCATGCAAATCCCTTTCTCAGCCTTGGATGCCAATTGTCTTGTTTGCGGCCGATGGGCCTCTTCCCGGCTTTCACGATGCAAAATGTTTAGACCCTGAGATTTGGCGGCGGTGAGCAGCCAGAGGCATGCGCATTTTTCGAGAATCAGTATGCTTGGCACAGCCCAGGTGCAGCAGCAGGTCCACTTGTCTAAATTGCTTGGCGGTCTATCGCCCGATGCGCTTCAGAGTCGGCTCTGAACGACAGGCGCACGCCAGCGCACGAACAGTCTCAAGGTGCGCGAAGGTCCGTGTCTCTGGTTTCGCGGATGCTCAGCAGACCGATCAGGCTGATGAGGGCAGCGAACGAAAGATAATAGCCGACGTAGCGCAGCCCCCAGTTCTTCGCAAGCCAAGTGGCGATGGAGGGCGCAAGCGAGGCGCCAAGTATCCCAGCGGCGCTGAAGGCAAGTGAACTGCCGGAGTAGCGCACGGCGGTTGGAAAGAGCTCCGACAGCAGCGTTCCGACAGGCGCGTAGATGAAGCCCATGAGACCCAGGCCGAGGACCATCGTCAAGATCGCCCCAGCGGCGCCGCTGGCGAAGAGTGGGCCCATGAACAGTCCGAAAACAACGATTGCGATGGTAGCGGCCATCATCACCCGGCGGCGTCCTCGCTCCGCGAGCAGGGCGGAGACAGGAATGGTGAGAGCGAGAAATGGGACGCAGAAAAGTTGCATGAGGAGGAACGTCGGTCGGTTGTACCCGAGCGCAGATGTGCCCCACGAGAGAGTGAACACGGTCATCAGGTAGAAGAGGACGAAGTTGCAAAGAGTAAGGATGGTGCCGGAGAACAGCGCACGCGAATGGCGGCGAAGGACGGTGAGCATCGGTACGGCATGCTGTTCGTGACGAAGCAGGGAGTTCTGAAACACAGGCGTTTCAATCAGGGAGATACGAACATAGAGGCCCATGAAGACGAGTGCGGCGGAGGCGAGGAAGGGTAGCCGCCAACCGAAGCTGAAGAACTGGCGATCCGTGAGCAGATGCGAGAGCAGGAGGAAGACACCGCCAGAGAAGAAGAATCCGACGGGCGCGCCGAGTTGCGGAAACATGCCGTACCACGCGCGTTTTTCCGGCGGAGCATTCTCAATCGCCAGCAGCACAGCACCGCCCCACTCGCCGCCGAGACCAACGCCCTGGCCGAAGCGGCAAAGCGAGAGCAGCAGCGGTGCTGCGATCCCGATGGTGTGGTAAGTGGGAAGCAAGCCGATGCAAACGGTGGAGAGCCCCATGGTGCAGAGTGCCAGGACCAGCGTTGTCTTGCGGCCGACGCGGTCACCGAAGTGGCCGAACAGGGCGGAGCCGATGGGCCGTGCGAGGAAAGCGATGCCAAAGGTTGCGAGCGAGGCGAGCCGGGCGGATGCAGGGTTGGAACTGGGGAAAAACAGCTGCGGGAAGACGAGCACGGCGGCGGTCGCATAGATGTAAAAGTCGAAAAACTCAATGGTGGTGCCGACAAGACTGGCAAAGAGAACCTGTCGTGGCGAGTTGATCGGCTTCGCTTTTGCAGGCGCTGCTGTCATCCAGATCTCCGTAGTCGCGTGAGTAAGGTTAGGGGTAGATCCGTTCTCAAAGGATGCTCGAGGATGACTCCGCATCTTCGACAGCTTCGTTTCTGTAACCGAAGCTGTTCCGGATCGTTAGTCGGGACAGACTCGGTGACGAACTTGTCGCATGCATTGGAAGCCATCCATGCCTGCAGCCAAATTCATCAGGGTCTACATCTGGCGAGGTACAGGTCAGCGTTCTGACCTCTTCAGGATCACGGTCATCTTGCCGCCTGTAATATCCGACATATCGAATGAGGGATCAGAACCGTCCGGTGCGGGACCGATTGCGGGTGCGTTGGGATCCTGTTTCTTGGGCGTGGGCAGGCTCCACGGCAGGTTCACCGTGCGCTGCAGTTCAAGCTCTTGCCCCTTGAGCTCGCCTTCGAATACGTTGATGCCGGACTTGAACGCGACGTGATTCCCATGAGCAACACCATCGTGAATAGGAGCGGGCGCGTCGTCGCCTCCGAACCACCCGCCCGGCCCTTCCACCGTACCGCTGAGTTTGTCCCCCTCCTGCATGATGGTGAAGATGCGCGGCGAACCAAGGATCGAGGCCGCCATGTCCTTGCCCGGTTCCGACACCGCTACCCACAGGCCGGTGATGCCTGTGCCCTTGGGAATGGGCCTCTGCCAGAACGACACTTGCGGTCGCAGTTCGACCTGTTGGCTGGAGACCGTCGCAGTCGCTGAGGTGAGGCCAGCGGATGCGGCCTCAACGGTGATCGTGCCCGGCGTCTTCGCAGTCTGGACCAGCGCCATGCAGTAGCCGGAAAACGCTTTGCGCGAGGTGCCCTTGTCGGGCGATTGATCGGTTGGATCTCCGTTGCCTACGCCGACGAGGCGGGCAGGGCCGGTGACGCGGAAGCTCACACCGTTGTCCGTGATGGGAACGGTGCGTCCCTGCGCATCCTGTACCTCGACGGCAAACATAGCCACGTCTTCACCATCCGCGGCGAGCGTGTTGCGGTCGGGTGTCAGCACCAATTTCGCAGCGGGCCCGGTTGTGTCGCGTCGCGTGGTCATGACCTGCTTGCCGTCTTTCCAGCCGCGCGCTTCGATCGATCCCGGAGCGTACTCAACGATCCATGCGACATGCGAATTCTTCTTCACCTCTTTCGGTACAAGGCTTTTTCCATTGTGAAACAACTCCACTCTATCGAGGTTGGAGTAGACCCAAACGGCGATTTTCTTGCCCTCATACCCGGGCCAGTTCCAGTGAGGAAACAGGTGAAGCACGGGCTTCTGGGTCCACCACGATTGGTAGTAGAAGAAGCTGTCCTTGGGAAAGCCGCACATGTCGAGGATGCCGTATTGCGAACCGATGTTTGGCCAGCCGTTGGGTGAGGGCTCGCCACGATAGTCGAAGCCGGTCCAAACGTAGCCGCCCGCAAGCCATGGGCGCGCGTCGCAGAAGCTCCACCATCCCTCTGCGGATGCGCGGCCTGAGTTGGTGTAAGGATCGTAGGAGCTGACGAAGCCCTTCGATTTATCGGTGATATAGATGCCGCGCGTGCAGACTGCGCTGACCGTTTCGGTCCCGAGCACCAGCTTTTCGGGATGCGCCTTATGGAAGGCTTCGGCGGCTGGATCGGCATAGTGGTATCCGATCACATCGCAAACCGCCAGTCCGCCGGTACCGCTTCCCGCTGCTTCTCCGTTGATCATTCCATCGATTGTCGTGGGACGCGATCCGTCGTGGCGTGTGGCAACCGCCTTCATGGCAGCGATGATCTTCGCACCCTTGGCGTTGGTCGCCGAGGGCTCCTCGTTGCCCAGTGACCACATGAAGACACTGGGATGATTCCGGTCTCGACGAACGAGATCCGCCAACTGGTTCAGGCCCTCTGGATTCGACGACATCATGCGGGTCTCGTCCATCACCAGCATGCCTAATTCGTCACAAGCATCGAGCAGTTCCGGGGTGGGCGGGTTGTGCGAGGTCCGTAGCGAATTACAGCCCATCTCCTGCAGCTTGCGAACGCGATAGTACTGAACTGCGTCGGGCAAGGCGACTCCGAGTCCGGCATGGTCCTGATGATTACATGTGCCCTTCAGCTTGACAGACGCGCCGTTGAGGAAAAATCCTCGCTGGGCATCAAAGAGAATGGAACGAATGCCGAACGGCGTCTCGTAGCGATCAACTGCCTTTCCGTCAACCTGCACTTCGGTCAGGAGTTTGTAGATATTTCGTTCTTCGAGCGACCACAACTTCGCGTTGTTCACCACAATGCCCTGCTCGAAGTCGTGTTGATCCCCCTCCGTGATCTCGGCGGTGGAGGAAATATCCTTGGCGACCGGCGTGCCGGAGGAATCGACAATCGTAGAGACCACGCGCACGTTTCCCGGGGCTGCGCCGTGATTTTCAACCTCGCTCAGGATGGTGAGTTTGGCGTCTTTGCCGCGAAGCTCCGAGCGAACCAGGGTGCCCCATTTCTTGATGTGCACCGGGTGTGTCTTCACCAGCCACGCATGTCGATAGATACCCGCGCCCTCATAAAACCAGCCATCGCTGCCAGTAGCGTCTACACGCACCAGAAGCACGTTCGGCTGGCCAGGATTGACGAAGTCTGAGACATCAAAGCTGAACGAATCGTAACCGCCACTGTGCTGGCCGATATAAAAGCCGTTGAACACCACCATGGTCTCGCGGTAGGCGCCATCAAACTCGAGGGTGATCCGCTTGTCGGCATCTTCGGCTGTGATGTCGAAGATGCGGCGGTACCAGCCAACACTGTTCTCGGGATACTTGCGACCGAGGGGATAGAAGCCCTTGCTTTGCAGGTCCGGATCATTTTTAAAAGGCAACTCGACGGTCCAGTCATGGGGCAGATCGACACGCCGCCAATCCGTCTCCACAAACGAAGTAGACCCGGCCGGAAGGAAGCTTCCCGTCTTCTGGAAATTGCCAGCCGATGCGCTGCCATAGCCGAAGTCTTTGTCAGAATCGTCGGCGTGCCCGAAGTGGAAGCTCCAACCGAAGTCGAGCACGAGACGTTCGCGGCCAGCGCCGGGTGCGGGAGATGCGAGAGTGGTGGACGCGCTCACGGGACCGGAAACTTCACCGGCGGCATGGACAGCGGGATCGATGAGGCCCATGGCGTGAGCCGTGGCAGCGACAGCCGGCGCCAGCAGACTGGTCTTCAAGACCTCGCGGCGCGAGAAATTTTTCATAGGGACTCCAGTTGCAATCTAGCTCGGCAATAGCCTCGAAACGTTCGACCACTGCTTCCCCAGTATTTATACGCCGATTGAGATTCATACGGTCCCAACGTTTGCTGGAACGAACACACCCATCGTACGGCTGGTGGGCCGGAGCGCCCACGACGCCACAGCAACTACAGTGAGGATTAGCGGCGCGAGGATGTGAAAGCCATACGCGCCGTAACCGCCCACCGCCGCGCAAGATGCGGCTGCTCCGGTGAGGTCAAAGAAGATTCCCGCATACGCCCATTCCTTCAGCAGGGGGTAACGTGGCACGAGAATCGCAACGGCACCGAGCACCTTCCAAACACCGAGGATCGCGAAGAAGTACATGGGATAGCCAAGCACGGGCACGACGCCGTGGGGGTTGGCAAAGTACTGCCAGATCTGCGCCATGCCGCCGACTCCGATAAAGAACGCTATCAGTATGGTCGTTGCCCAATATGAGATGGATTTTGATTTCATAATCAGTCCAGTCCGCCCACGACACGCTCGAGGGCAGCGGTGAAATTTTGCCATCCGTATTTCGCACCCTTGTAGTTCGCATCTTCTTCCGAGCGGAAGCCGGATTGTTCCATGCGCACATGCGTGCCGCGCTCGCTTGGCGTCAAGGTCCAGGTGACAACGGTCTCAAGACCGAACGCCGCCCAGGTATAGGTGAGCATTTTGTTCGGCTCGAGTGTCAGGACCTTACCGTCGACCGAACCCCAATCAGCGCGAAAACTAAATCCGTGTCCCACGCTTGGCTGGAAATCATTCTTCATCAACCACTGTTCTATAAGGGGCCCTTCAGTGAGGGCTCGCCATATCTTTTCTGGTGGATGCGGCATCTCCCGTTCAATCACGAGAGCACGTGTCGGTGCGGTATTGGTCATTTGTCCATCCTTTGCAGCAGGTTTTCGAGTTGATCGAATCGGTCGCGCCAGAAGGCTCCGTAAAGAGTGAGCCAGTCGACCATAGGCGCCAGGGCCTGTGGCTGTGCGCGATAGTGAGTTTCACGTCCCTCGCGGCGATGCCGCACGAGCTTTGCCCTCTTGAGCACCGACAGGTGCTTGGACACAGCAGGCTGAGATACGCCGGCATGGCGAGTCAATGCGTGCACGGTCTGTTCGCCCTGGAGACTCAACTCCTCGAAGATGGCTCGGCGCGTCGGATCGGCGAGAGCGTGGAACACGGAATTGGCATTACGCGTCGTCACGAAGAAACCATAACCATACGGTTATGGTTTGTCAATACGAAGATGAATGCGGGTGAGTGGGTGTAGGGGAGTATTGCGCTGAGATGTCTGGCTAGCCTGCCCAGGGCTGAACCTTGGAACGCCAGGCCGCCGCGAACAAAAGAAGCGAGCGATCTATCTCGGAATCGAGAATCGTAGTGCAGTGAGCTTGGGTGAGACGGCAGCAACCTTCGTGTCCCGAAGACCCATGCTTCGCGCAACGTCGAGTATGACTGTCTCCCCGATGGCTGCCGATTTGCCTTTCGGATATACGAGCCAGAGTGCTGCCCCGGAACGCAATAAAGGAAAAGAAGTATCGATGGCGAACTGCACGGACGGTACTGAGTCAACACGGGCAATGACCAGGTCTGCCTGCCCGTTCTGTACGATGTCGCCCGCAGCTATAGCTTCCAGCAGTTCTGAGCAATCTATTTCGCCGATCGCACGAACCCTTGTATTCGGCTCGATTCCGAGCTTCTGTGATAGCGTTGGCGGCGTCTTCAGCATAGCGGCTCGCCACTTCTGCGCCATGACTTCGCCGAGTTCGAACCACATCTCGTCTTTACCCACGCTAAATTTTAGCTTGGCGCCATCGACTCGCAGATGTTCGATGGAACGGATCGAGATGGTTCGTCGCAGATCGCCGCGAATGACAACCTCGGTTGCCTCCAGCAGCACCTTGGTGTGAACTTGCGCGGCCCCAATTTGGCAGAGACACTGCGCTTCTCGTCCCATCGCAACCCTCCAGTTCTTGTTCGCGGCCGAACACGCTTGGCTCTATACAGTCGATTCTGCGTCGTTCTTGGGTAACAACTGGCTCGGCTCGCTAGCGTGCGCGGAGCCCGCACCATCCTGCGCAATGCAGAGAGCCGCAATGTCGCCGATGGCTTCGCCCAGGCCGGCAGGAACGATCTGACATCCGCGGGCGAGTTCCGGGAGCGCCTCCCGGTCAAGCACGGCCCGCGCAGGTTGCAGCAGCATGTCTCCGAACCTCAACACCAGACCACCGATCACGATTCGTTCCGGGTTGAGAATGTCGACGAGAATAGCCAGCGTTTCGCCGAGTCTCTTTCCGGTGGTGCGCACGATATCGCGAGCGAGTCTGTCTCCGGCCTGCGCGGCTGTCGCGACATCTCTGGCGCTGATTTGTCCGGATTCTCGCAGAGTGTTTGAAAGCGTTGTTAACTGGCCCTTGCGAATCGCATTTTCGACCCTCTGCTGTGCGACCTGGGCCATGCCGCCGCCGCTTGCCCAGCCTTCTACAGACCCAGCCTTGTGATAGCCGACGGGCCCTCTGGGCGTAAGACGTACGTGGCCAATCTCCCCGGCCTGCCCCTGCGATCCACGGTAGAGTCGGCCATCAGCAATGATGCCCGCGCCCAACCCAGTTCCCATCGTGAGGAACACCATGTTGCGCGCTCCCATGCCCGCGCCGTAGCGGTGCTCGGCGACAGCGCCGGCGTTGGCATCATTTTCCAACCTGCAAGACACGCCAAATTCGTTGCGAAGAATATCCGTAATCGGAGTGTCGATCCACGTGCTCAGGTTGGGAGGCGCCTGAATCACACCAGACGTCGCGTCCAGTGGTCCGCCACAGCTCACGCCAATCCCACCGACTCTGGAGATATCTACTCCTTGCTCGCGTAGTAGCTGATGCACGGATTGTTTGATCAGGTCGATGGCACGATCTGGGCCCTGTGCGGGTAGGGTCGGAAACTCCAGGCGCTGCAGCACAACTGGAGGCTGGGCAGAGATGAGGACTGCTGTCTTCGTCCCGCCTATGTCCACGCCAATCCAAATCGTCTCATCCATGATCAGATCTCCACCGAAACCAATGTATTGGTATGAGACGCCTGGTGATCAATTTATTTTGCTGATTGCACCCGCATTCCCGCCCGCAATCAGAATTGCATCTTCTTGACGGTGCTTTGTAACAGGCAGGGGAGCAGTAGGGCGAGGTCGTCTTAAGATTCTTGTCCTCCTCCGAGAGTCGGCGTCCGCAAGACGCCGGCGTATACGTCCCGGCCTTGGAACGCTCGGCGAATTCTCCACAATAAACCGATTTAATACACTTGTGCTTTGTTGCCCGGGATCGATATATTCGATCTTCGAAAGCGCGTGGTGTATGGAGGAAGGCGCGGATCAGGCACGGCGAGTCAATGGCAGTATCAACCTGCAAGAAGCTGTACAACCTACTTCAAACTGTTCGCGCAATGCTCTTCGAGGGAATGGATGGTCACAAGAACGCTAGATTCAAGCTTCCGCGCAAGGGCAACGCAGACGAGACAATCGGTCCTCCTTCCAAGTCAACTGGAGAAAAGTATGAAACGCCGCCCCACCCTGATTCTGACGTGCCTCTTTGCATGCACGGCATCACTCATCTTTGGATTTGCGCAGCAATTTGCAGTTGCCCAGGATTCGACGAATCTCCCTTACATGGATCCCAAGCGTTCGCCCGAGCAGCGCGCCGTCGACCTGGTACACCGCATGTCGCTCGCGGAGAAAGCTACCCAGATGCAGAACAACTCGGCTGCAGTGCCGCGGCTCAAGGTTCCTGCGTATCAATGGTGGAGCGAGGCGCTTCACGGTGTCATCAACGATGGCGTGACGGAATATCCGGAACCAGTTGGGCTTGCCGCCACCTTTGATGCACCAGGAATCCATACGATGGCCGCGCAGATTGGCATCGAGGGACGCATCAAGCACGTGCAAAACGCGCGTGAAGGACACACCGGCATCATGGGCGGCCTCGACTTCTGGTCGCCGAATCTGAACATCTTCCGCGACCCGCGCTGGGGACGTGGGCAGGAGACGTACGGCGAAGATCCGTTCCTCACCGGCCGCATGGGTGTGGCTTACGTTACCGGCTTACAGGGCGACGACCCCAAGTACTACCTCGCCATTGCAACGCCGAAGCACTACGCCGTGCATAGCGGACCCGAGCCTACGCGCCACTTCGCAGACGTCGACGTGAGCAAGCATGATCAGGTGGACACTTACGAGCCCGCGTTCCGCGCTGCCATTGTGGAGGGCAAGGCCGGCTCAATTATGTGCGCATACAACGCAATCAACGGCGAGCCTGCATGCGCGAACGAATACCTGCTCCAGAACCAGTTGCGTGGCAAGTGGGGCTTCCAGGGATACGTGGTTTCCGATTGCGACGCAGTCAAGGATGTGGCCGCCAATCACCGTTACCGACCGACTCAGGCGCAGGGCGCGGCGATCTCGGTCATCCGCGGCATGGACAACGAGTGCGTCACCTTCACCTCGCGATTCGGCGATCCGGTCGAGAAGGCATACACCGATGCTGTGCAGCAGGGCTATTTGCCGGAGAGCACTCTCGACACCGCACTGGTTCGACTGTTCACCGCGCGTATCAAACTGGGCATGTTTGATCCGCCGGAGATGGTGCCCTTCACCAAGATCGACGAGAAAGAACTCGATAGCGCTGAACATCGTACACATGCGCGCAGGCTGGCAAACGAGTCCATGGTTCTGCTCAAGAACGATGGCTTGCTTCCACTCAAGCCGGAGGTCAAGAAGATTGCCGTTGTCGGGCCGCTTGCCGATCAGAGACGGCCGCTGATTGGAAACTATGCCGGTGAGCCTACGCATATTGTTTCTATCCTCGATGGCCTTCGTGCCGAGTTCCCCTACGCAACCATCACCTATGTCCCGGGAACCCAGTTCCTGCGCACGGACGGCACCGCGGTACCGGATGCTCTTCTCACCACTCCAGATGGCAAGCCTGGTTTAAAGGCCGAGTACAACGAAGGCAGACTTTCACCAGGGGAGAAGACCACGCCGCTCGTGAGTCGCACTGAGCCTAACGTCAAGCTGACCGAGAGCAGTCTTCCGAAAGAAGTCGCCGGAAAGAAAAACTTCGGTGCGCAATGGTCGGGCTTCCTCACACCTAGTGAGTCGGGCGACTTCATCCTCGGCATTCGGTTCCAGGGCTTTGGCCGGCTCACGGTCGATGACAAGCAGATAGCCATGTCGTGGGGCGGCGGCAATGAACCGCTTTCCGCGCTCGGTCGTGTCCACTTGGAAAAGGGGCATAAAGTCGCTCTCAATGTTACGTATGGCGGGCAGAGCGGCAAAGTACATTCCGAGTTGATCTGGACCAAAGTGGACAATGAGGTTTCAACGCAAGCAATCACGGCAGCAAAGAATGCGGATGCGGTGATTGCCGTTGTCGGAATCACAAGCCAGTTAGAAGGCGAAGAGATGCCGGTAACCGAACCGGGTTTCTTAGGCGGAGATCGCACCAGCATCGATCTTCCTCAGCCAGAGGAGAAACTGGTCGAAGCGGTCGCAGCCACAGGCAAGCCGCTGGCCGTCGTGCTGATGAATGGGAGCGCCCTCGCCGTGAACTGGATCAATGAGCACGCGAACGCCGTCCTTGAAGCGTGGTATCCCGGCGAAGAGGGGGGCGCCTCAGTCGCCGAGACCCTCAGCGGAAAGAACAATCCCGCAGGCCGTCTGCCGGTTACGTTCTACACGGGCGTGGATCAGTTGCCCAACTTTGAAGATTACGGGATGGCCAATCGGACCTACCGCTACTTCACTGGTAAGCCGCTGTACTCGTTCGGTTACGGTCTCAGCTACACAAAGTTCAGCTACAGCGACCTGAGCGTGCCTGCGCAGGCCGTCGCTGCGGGTGAGCCCGTGAGTGCCGATGTGACGGTGACGAATACGGGCAAACTAGCGGGAGATGAGGTCGTTGAACTGTATCTCAAGTTCCCGCAGGTCAAGGGAGCGCCACTCGTTGCTCTGCGCGGCTTTCAACGCATCCATCTGGAGCCGGCCGCAAGTCAGAAGGTTCACTTCGAGTTGCACCCTCGGGATTTGGGCATGACTACGGAGGAAGGCAATCCGATTATTGCTCAAGGGGATTACACCATCAGCATCGGTGGAGGCCAACCCGACACAGGTGCTCCAAGCGCGACGGGAAAGTTCCATATCGATGGCCAGTTTGCGCTTCCGGAATAATGCTTGCGCATCAAGCCAATTTACCCAAGGCAACACTGCGGAGCGCATGGAACGTTGCGCTCCGCAGCTTCCTTAATAAGACAGTGTAGCCGGAGGCTTCGCCTGGACTCGAGTTCCTTGAGGCGAATCACGGGCGTGATTGGTCCCGCGCAAATGGGTGGTCCGGCTCAAAGCGAATCGGGCATTTGAGTCCGTCCATGACAGGGTGTCTGCAACGAGCAGACTTTGGGACAAATAAATCCAATACGAGAATTATTTAGTCTTTGACAATTATTTCCATGGGTCAGTAGACTCCTCTTCGCAATGAGCTGGGGGAAGTGCGCACATGACCGTGGGAATGAGAATGTTTCGGATGTCTGGGCTACAAATGGGAAGCGCAATCCTGTGCTTGACGCTGGGTGCAGCCGTCGCTGGGGGACAGAGTGCGAACGACGCACTCAAGAGTGGCTTTGAAAACCCTCCCGAGGGTGCCCGCCCGCGCGTGTGGTGGCATTGGATGAACGGCAACATCACGAAAGAGGGCATCAAGCTCGACCTCGAATGGATGCAGCGCGCGGGCTTAGGCGGCTTTCAGAACTTCGACGCCTCGCTCTCCACGCCACAAGTGGTGGACAAACGCCTCGTCTACATGACGCCCGAGTGGAAGGACGCTTTCAAATCAGCGACCGTGCTCGCGGACAAGTTAGGCCTCGAGGAAGCAATCGCTGGCTCGCCGGGGTGGAGCGAGACGGGCGGGCCGTGGGTACCCGCCAAAGCCGGCATGAAGAAGTACGTGTGGAGCGAGACTCGCCTCGAGGGGGGAAAGCATTTCAGCGGAACCCTGGCGCATCCCCCGTCGAATACCGGCGCCTTTCAGAACCGTCCCGTCGAAGATGTGGGCGATATGCTGGGCACGGCCTCGAAGCCCCCGGAGTACTATGCCGATTCTGTCGTTATCGCGTACAAGGAAGCTGCTACCGATCTGCCGCTCGAAGCACTGCAGCCGAAGATCACCGCAAGTGGAGGCACGATCGATCCTTCTTTGCTCAGCGATGGAGACCTGGTGAAGGCAGTCGCTGTCCCGATGGCGAAACAGATGGGAGACAAGGCATGGATTCAGTTTGAGTTTTCGCAGCCGCAAGTGATTCGCGCACTTACGATCGTAGCTGGAAAGCCAGGCGCGATGGATGCATTTCTTCCGCCCGGCGGCGACACCGGGAAGGCTCTGGAGGCAAGCGATGACGGGCAAACTTTCCACGTCGTAGTGGATGTTCCCAAGGGAGGCTCGACCGAGCACACGCTCTCGTTCGCTCCTGTGACTGCGCGATATTTTCGCGTGACCTTCAAGACGATGCCGATACCGCCCAATCCATTGGCCGAGATGGGAATGCCAAGCGAGCCGCCGCCGACCGACCACCTCATATCGGAACTCGCGCTGCATCCCGGGGCGCGCGTGAATCGTTTTGAAGAGAAGGCCGCCTTCAATCCTGTATGGGATCTATATGGCTTTCCCACTCCGGAAAGCAGTCGTGAAGACGCGATCAGCAACAGCGACGTCATCGACCTGACCAGCAAGATGCAGCCGGACGGCACGCTGGACTGGACTCCGCCTGAGGGTCACTGGGTGGTCGTGCGCTTCGGCTACTCCTTGCTTGGCATCACGAATCATCCCGCCACGAAAGAAGCGACCGGGCTTGAGGTGGATAAGCTCAACGCTGGTTACGTGAAGGACTACATGAACGGCTATCTCGACAGCTACAAAGACACAGTGGGCGCCGACATGATCGGCAAGCGCGGCATTCGCTACGTCGTCACCGATAGCTGGGAAGCGGGCGCGCAGAACTGGACTGATGACATGATCGACAAGTTCAAGAAACGTCGCGGCTATGATCCCACTCCATGGCTTCCGGTCCTGACCGGGCGTGTGGTTGAGAGTGCCAAGGCGAGCGACCAATTCCTGTGGGATCTTCGCAAGACCATTGCTGACCTCACAGCCGACGAACACTACGGCCAGGTTCAGGCCTCGCTGAAAGAGCGCGGTATGGGTCACTATGGCGAATCGCATGAGGGTGGCCGCGCGTTTATCGCCGATGGCATGGAAGTGAAGAAACTGGACGATATCCCCATGAGCGCGATGTGGGTGCAAAAGCCTGGCGTGTTCAAGCCTACTTACGGATACAACGCAGACGACCGCGAATCAGCGTCTGTGGCTCACATCTACGGACAGAACATTGCAGCGGCTGAGTCCATGACGTCCTGCGATTCCACGACTGCCTGGGCATGGTCTCCCGGCACACTCAAGCCCACCGCTGATCAGGAATTTCTAAACGGCATCAACCGCTTCGTGATTCACGAGTCAGCGCATCAGCCTCTGATCGGCAAGGCTCCGGGCCTCACACTCGGACCTTGCGGACAGTGGTTCAATCGGAATGAAACATGGGCGGAGCAGGCCAATGTGTGGACGAAGTACCTTGCCCGCAATTCATTTCTACTGCAGCAGGGCAGATTCGCGGCTGACGTTCTCTACTTCTACGGCGAAGACTCCAACATTACCGCCATATTTGCAAACAAAGCTCCCGACGTTCCCGCAGGCTACAACTTCGACTACATCAACGCGGACGGTCTCATTCACGAACTCAGCGTGAACGACAATCACATCATCACAAACTCCGGCATGAGCTATCGGTTGCTCGTCTTGGATAAGTACAGCAAGCACATGTCGCTTCCCGTGCTGCGCGCGCTCCACACGCTGGTTGAACAAGGGGCCATCGTCGCCGGCGAAAAGCCAATCGACACGCCCAGCCTCGCCGATGATGCGAACGAGTTCAAAAGGCTTAATGACGAACTCTTCGGATCCGGAACCAGCGAGCACACCGTGGGGAAAGGAAAAGTGTATTCCGGCCAGACTGCCGAGGCGGCCTTGAAGGCACTCAATGTCGCTCCGGATTTCGATCACACCAAGCCCGCGAACCGTCAGGCTGTGGAATTTGTTCACCGCAAGACTGCAGACGCGGATCTCTACTTCGTCGCCAATCGCGGCGACCAGGCATCAACGTTGGACGCGACCTTCCGCGTTTCCGGCAAGGCTCCCGAACTCTGGTATTCGGAGACGGGCAAGACTGCTCCTGTCTCCTTCACAATTGCTGGTGGACGCACAACGGTGCCGTTACAGTTGGAGCCTTGGGGCACCGTCTTCGTGGTGTTTCGCAAGCCCACAAAAGAAAGCTCCCACACGGTGACTAAAACGACGGAGACGCGACTTGCTGCAGTCGACGGGCCGTGGGCCCTGGCTTTCCAGCCAGGGCGCGGCGCGCCAGAATCGATCACCCTCGATAAACTCATCTCCTGGAACGACAGCAGCGATAAGGGTGTGAAGTACTTCTCCGGAACCGGCACTTACACCAAAACCATTCAGGCGCCGGCGGATTGGTTCAAGAACGGTGCGACGCTTTGGATCGATCTTGGGGACGTCAAGAACCTGGCAATCGTGACGGTCAACGGCAAGGAACTTGGCACGGTCTGGCATGCTCCCTACCGAGTGGATGCGACTACCGCACTGAAGCCGGGGGCGAATCAAGTATCAGTGAAGGTGATCAATGCGTGGGTCAACCGTCTGATCGGCGACCTGCAGCCCGATGCGACTACGAAGTACACCTTCGCCGCATGGCCAGCATACAAGGCTGGATCGCCCTTGTTGCCGTCTGGGCTCATCGGTCCTGTGGAGATTTTGCAGGAGAGCTCACAGTAAGGGCTTTTGCAGCCCCCTTTTCGAACGGTGTTCTCCATAAGGCAGCGGCCTCCTTCACTTACACTGGTAAGTGGAGGGAGACTGCCATGAGCGATGGCCGCGAAGAACGCGAAGCAGCACAGAAGCGCCGTGAGCAGGAGAATCTGGAAGATCGCGATGATCGCATAGACCGTCGTCCCAACGATGAGTGGGAACCGGAACGAGATGATTCCTAATCTCCATGAAGTCAGAGCTGCGATGCCTACGATTCGCCGGACTCGCCGTCTTGCTTGGGGTGCTTACTAGCTTCGCGGCTGGCCTTCTCCTCAAGGCGCGCCATCTGTGCGGCCAGATAATTCCGCTCTGGAATACTCGTCGTCCGGTTAGCCGCAATTTGGTAGTGCTTGACGGCACGTTCGTAATCGCCAAGCATTTCGAGCAAATGAGCGCGAACTGCGTCAAGGCGATGACGCTCCGCAAGCGGACCAAGCTGGTCGAGTTCCTTCAGCAGTTCGAGACCTGTTGACGGACCATGAACCATGGCAGTGGCGATGGCATGGTTGAGTGTCACCATCGGGCTCGGAGACACGCGCCTCAACAATTCGTACAACGCGAGGATCTGCGGCCAATCGGTGTCTTCCGCTCGCGCCGCCTCGTCATGAACGGCAGCGATCGCCGCTTGTAACTGATAGAGGCCGACGGATCCCTTGGAGAGCGCCGCCGTCAGAAGCTCGATGCCTTCTGAGATCTCACCATGATCCCACAGGGTTCGGTCCTGTCTGTCCAACGGGATTAGTTCTTCGTCAGGCCCGGTTCGAGCACCGCGGCGAGCATTGGTGAGCAGCATGAGAGACAACAGTCCTGCCACTTCTCCATTCTGAGGAAGAAGAGCCTGGACACTGCGCGTCAGGCGGATTGCCTCACGCGCGAGATCGAGTCGCTGCAGGTTTGGTCCGATGCTGCTGGCGTACCCTTCGTTGAAGATGAGATAGAGCACATGCAGAACGGAAGGCAGCCGTTCCGTACGCTCGTCGGCAGTGGGCAGCCGAAATGGAACATGCGATGCCTTGATGCTTTGCTTTGCCCGGCTGATGCGCTGGGCCATCGTCGCCTCGGGAACCATGAAGGCATTGGCGATCTCGGCTGTTGTCAAACCGCCTATAGCGCGAAGTGTGAGAGAGATGGCCGAAGACGGAGTGAGCGCGGGGTGGCAACACATGAACAACAGTACGAGCGTGTCGTCCGGGTCCATGTCAGTCTCGATCTCGTCGGGGACAAACACTTCCGAATCGCCCGCTACCGCTGCTTCCCTCTCGCGGCGAGCGATTTCGCTGCGCATCTGGTCTTTCACTCGGCGAGAAGCGACGTGAATGAGCCAGCCGCGCGGATTCTCTGGAATGCCCTCGTGCGGCCACTGCATGAATGCAGCGATCATGGCCTCCTGCGTGGCGTCTTCCGCCATGGCGAAATCACGGAATCGGCGGGCGACAACGCCGAGCACCTGCGGCGCAAGTTCACGCAACAGATACTCAGACGACTTGTCCCACGGCCTGATCATCGCGATCGCTTACATCATCTCTGGAGGTGGCGCGCTCATCACCTGCCGAACTTCGATCGGCATGTTGAGCGGCGCTCCGCCGGGTCCCGGCGCGGCTGACACTCGAGCGGCGATCGCATAAGCGCGCTCGGCAGACTCGACATCCACGATCCAGAAGCCAGCCAGGAACTCCTTGGATTCAGGAAACACGCCATCTGTGACAGGGACGCCATCGTTGCCGGCCCGCACCTGTTTGGCCTGATCCGGAAAGGAAAGTCCCTCCGCCAGAACAAACTCGCCAGACTCGATCAGTTCCTTGTTCAGCTTCATCATGAACGAAACGTGCGCCCGCAGGTCGGCTCGGGGCCAACTGGGGACGCCATGTCCAGCCTTCATCGTGTTCATCATCAAAATGTATTTCATCGTCTCTCCTAACTCGGATCAGTGCAGGTTAATGGTAGTTATAAGTCGAAGGAATGATTCAGCGCCACGCTACTTCATCGCGATTGGGCGCTTGCATCCGCGAATTGCCGCACCTCAATGGGCATATTGGTAGGATTTCCTCCGGGTCCGGGTGCCGCCGAGATTTGGGCCGCGATCGCATAGGCGCGGTCATTGCTGTCTACGTCAACAATCCAGTAGCCCAGCAGAAACTCCTTCGACTCCGGAAAAATGCCGTCTGTTACCGGAATTCTATTTTTCTCTCCGCGCACTACTTTAGCTTCGCCGGGGTCAGCCAAGCCCTGCGTGGTCACAAACTCACCCCTTTCGGCCAGCTCCTTCCCAATGGACGTGAGGATCTCCATATGCGCATCGATATCCTTTGGCGACCAGGCGTGATAGGTATCAACACCAGCTTTGGTACCGGACATCAATAAGATGTATCTCATTTTGCTCGCTCCTGTATGGTGGCTTATTTCAGACTTCACCGTTTCTCTTTCCTACTTGCGTGTTCATGGAGTAGTCGAAGCCAACTCGGCGATCTCTACATCGCTTGGAAGATTATTTTTCAACCATAACTCATGCCGGTATGTCGATTTGGAGCGCCCAGCATCGACATACGAGTGGAGGTTGGATATGACTACTGAGGATGGTGTAGTGGACGTTAGCCAGGATTGGGTGCTGGCGTGCGATGTTCAGCAGCGGTTCATGCAAGGTGTCGACCGGCAAGTCGGTTCCGTCGACGTAAGCGGACGATGCCGTCAGGTTCGAGCCCTCGGGGGCGATTGCTATTATTGCACGGCTCTCCCCAACGACCACCTGTCTTTTGTGGTGGGCGATGCCTCCGGCAAAGGCCTGGCGGCGGCGCTGATGATTGCGAGTGTCCAATCTTCACTTAGGACAGGAGCGTTGTTCACGGGAGACGACTTGGCTACACTCTTCAAAGTGGTGAACCAGGAGGCATACGCTTCGTCGCTTGATGACCGTTACGCGACAGTCTTCTATGGTGTTTTCAGCAGAATGACGGGGACCCTCCGCTACGTGAATGCTGGGCACAACCCGCCGTTAGCTCTTCGATATGATGGCTCGATCCAATGGCTCGAACCGAGCGGACCTCCCGTTGGTATGTTCCCTGATTCGATCTATCACGAAAGCGTGGTTCGGTTGAATGCTGGTGATTGGGTCGTCGCCTACACAGACGGCGTTGTTGAAGTGACCAATCCGGAGCAGAAGGAGTGGGGAATAGAAGGACTGCTGAACGCCGTGGCGCAGGGGGTAACACTCTCCTCAAACAGTGCTGAAAAGATAGTCCAGCAGATCTTTGATTCGATGGATATATTTTCGGAAGCGCATCAGACAGATGATGCCACTGTAGCTATTCTGCGTGCGGTCTAAAGCAGGTGAGAGAAAAGTCTTGTCCTTGCAGGGGCGCGGCACGGGTTACGGCTGCGTGCATCGAGCGAAATGGCACTCCACGATCAAACCCCAATGAGTGATGCTTTTTTGCTGGGCTGCTCGTGAGACATCTTCCAACCTGCATTCCGACCCGCAGTTTAGTGCTCCGCATGCGCCAGCATCACTGCCGATTTCTGCGACGCTTCATCGAAGTACCTGACCATCCGCTGCGGCTCGCTGGCCTGATACGACCCCAGGTTATGCGCCCAACGAAATCCAATCGGCTGATACCAGAGCTCCACCTCAACCTTGAACGGACCCACCGCGTTGCCGGTAGACACGACATACCGCACCTTACTTCCCTTGTCGTTGAAGTCTGGATCGCTGGCCGCTTCGCCCACAACGGCGATATCCTTCTCCGCCGTGGCTTTATCGAAGCCCCGCGGCAATAGGCGGGTGTCCTTCAGATAATCCACGGCATGTAGCAGTCCCGTGGTCACCTTACCGGTGGGATCCTCCAAGATCGGCTCGTAGATTTCCACCTGGTCAGGCCGAGTAATCTCACGGTAATATGGTTCATATCGCAGTGGATCCTGGTCGTTGTCATTGCCCACAATCGATCCGTCCGGATTCAGCGCACCCGATTCGAAGACCACTCGAGCATTTGCATCACGCACGGTTACGTGCAACCACGCTCTCCGTGATGGATAGGCCGTTGGCAGTTTGTGCCCCGTCAGATTCTCTACCTGTACCGTCACCGCCAACCCATTCGCGGTCTGCTGTACGCTTTGAATTGTCAGCTTCGCAGATTGCGTCTGCAGGAACTCAGTTGTCCGCTTCACCGCTGCTTCGAGTTGCTCCGGCTCCGCAGCCGTAGCTAACTCCTTCCGATGATCCTGCAAGATTCCCTGCATCAGAAAGTTCGCGCCGACAAACACGTGTTCATGCATCCCGTCGCGCGGTTGACCATAGAGAGCCGTGATGGCCACTGGCTCACTCACGCGCGGCATGTGGCATTGCTGGCACGTCTGCCTCGTCTGGCCGGCGGCGTAGTCGCTATGCTGCCACTCCTGATAGGGCACCTGCTCGGGAAACCGGGCAATCTTTTCGCCATGGGGTCCCAATGTATCGGTGTACAAAGTGTGACAACTTCCGCACAGCCCCGGATCACTCATGTGATGGCCTTCGGTCGGGCGATAGGTCGCGGTCGAGGAGTGCATCAACGTTTGATGGCCATGGTCGACAGCAAACGGCCCATACTCCGGACGCTCCCCGTTCTTGTCGGCCTGCGCAATGGCGACGTTTCCCACGAAGGTCGCGGGCGTTCCGAGCCCCTTGGCCTCAATCTGGTGGCATACCGAACACGTAACTCCATCCGCGGCCGCCTTGTCTCCCTTAGGAAACTGCGACAGAGGAAGACGCGACAAGACTGCCGTGTGCTTGTGCGTATCGCGGTCCGCCATGCGCACTGCGGGCATGTGGCAGATCGAGCACTCGTCCTCTACCTCCTGCTTCGACTCCGGATGATCCATCGTCTCTCGTCGTACGCTGCCCTGCCAGTAGGGATCGCGGGAGGAGTTCGCCATGATGCTCGCACTCCATTGAAGGCCAATCGAGACGTCTTCACCGGACTTCGTCTTCAACCCGTTATGGCAGGCCACGCAGCGGTCAGAGGTGCGAAACACCGTCCCTGCAGGAACCCTGTCCCCCTTCGCGTTCTCCGTTTGCGTTCCAGACTTGCCCCGAACCCATGCTGGAAATATGGCCAACGAGAGACTGAGAACGATCGCTACTCCCCAACGAACGTTCATCGCCAACCGTCCCATAACTTCCCGTCTGCCCTGTCCCAGAGTAAGTAGAACAGTACCTGCGGAGATCTGCCCTCTGTGTTCGTAAATGGTGCTCTAACCCCGAAGCCCGTGCGCACGTGCTGCCGACGGCTGATCGTAATTTGCATCTCCGGCAATACATCCCAGTCGGTGCTAGCGCCTGGCGTGAAATCCCGCGCTGCAAGCACCTCCACCATAGGCGAAAACAGCCGCCCCAGCATGTGGTCCGAGGCGATGGCCTGTCCTACTGTCGTTCGCCAGAACATGCTGCGCGGCGCCACGCCCGTGTCTACGGGCAGGTCTGCTCCTAACTGTAACTGTACAAACGTATTATCCCGGAACAGTTGATCAAAGGCGGCAAACGGCTCGAACTGCGTGGTGCCCGCGCCGAATCCTCGCTTGCTGTCCCCAGTCGGAAGCAGTACCCCGCCCTGCACGCTCAGGATCGAGCCCGTGCGCAGACTGGAGAACATCTCGCGTTTCAAACCCAGCGTGATGTCTCCATACCCTGCGGTCCAGTTGTGATTCTGGTCCGCGTAGTTCACGGGTATGTCGGTCTCGAGCTGCGTGCGCGCATCGATGATCGTCCGTTCGTCGATCACGTCCGTGGTCCACGTAGGAGCGCCCGTCGCGCTCGCTGCGGTCGAGGCTACAATCTCGTTCTCTGGGAATGCCTTCTCCGTGACAAGCGCACGCGGCAGGTTCAGTTCACCGAGCGGGTAGTGATGAACGTCCCTGCAGAATCCGCGCATGTAGGCGATTACGTCGTTGATCTGCTCGTCCGTCAACAGGTCGCCGAAGGCAGGCATGATCTGTGACAGGCCGCGCGACGGGCCACCATGCACAATGGCAGCCTTCCAGTTTCCGTTTGGTTCCGGTGTCGTGCCCGCGCAGTCCGTGAAGTCCGGAAAGGTATCCGGCCTCTTGAACATGGTCATCGATTCAGGAGCACCCTTGCCCTCACCGCCATGACACGCAATGCAGCCAGCTTTGTAGATGGCCTCACCGGCTCTTGCATCTGGTGGCTTTGCGTAGTGCAGGGTCTGCGTGTACAACGTCACAGCCCCGGTACTCATTACCGCAATGCCACTCAGTAGCAGCGCTCGGAAAACTCCATTCCGGTTCGGCGCAACCAACTTGCCTCCTCACATTCCTGCAGTGTGTATCAGATCATTGGACGCAGCAGGCCGCAACCTGCGTCGGCCCCTTTTCGCCAACTTCGCCTCAACCGGGCTCCAAGCTGAACGCATTTCTTCTGGGCGATGCTGGTTCAGATGCGCAAAAGAAAAACGAGGATTCGCGTGAAGGCGAACATTTGCCCTCTACACGAAGCGAGTGCCAGATTCTGACAAGTCTTTTTGGTCGAGCACGCAGAACCTCGGGCTTTGTTTCACCCGGCGATAGACGTGTGCTGCATGCGAGTGTGTTAACAGCCGCGCGCGATGGCATGCACGATCGGATCGCTTCGCGCTTTGGTTAACCGGCTGTAATCCATTGCGAAGCCTGCTGTAAGAACTCGCGGTGCGAGATTCACGATCCCGGCATGGCCCCCGGGCGTTCCGCCTAACCGCGCAGCATGTCGCGCTTGCCGACCTTTAAGCGGTGTGGTGCTAAAGCTGACTTCACCCGAGCGTTTGCGTGATGCGCGGAAAGATGGGTGTCGATTCAACTATAGTGTTCGGATGTTCAGGACCAGCCTCTTGTATTGCCTCGGCCTGCTGCTCGCGGGCGTTCCTGTCGTAAGCGCGCAGACCTCGGCGCGGCCGGCACAAGAACTCATTGGCCGAGTGATGCCGCAGCTTGCACCGCAATTCGATCTCAAGCTGCAGCCGCTCAAGAGCCGAGGGGACTTCTTTCGAATCTCGGGCAGGAATGCTCATATTCAAATCGAAGGCGGCACTCTGCCTACGCTGCTTTACGGCGTGAACTGGTATCTGAAGTACGTCGCGCACCTGCAGGTGTCCACCAATGGCATGCAGCTTGGCGCCGCGAATACCGTGTTGCCCGGGCCGAAGCAGCCGATCGAGAAAGTCGCCAGGTACAAGTGGCGCTACGCTCTCAACGAAAACGCAGACGGATACTCCGCACCCTATTGGGACGAGACGCGTTGGCGTCGCGAGATCGATGTGCTGGCATTGTCTGGTACCAACGCGCTGCTCATCGAACGAGGAACCGACTTGGTGATGTACCAGACGTTTCGTGACGCAGGATATTCCGACGCCGCGATTCGCCACTGGATCACCGCACCCGCACATCAGAATTGGCAACTGATGGGCAACATGTGCTGCTTCATCGAACCGATCTCAACCGAGCTACTGCACAAACGAGCGGAGTCCGCGAAGAGATTGATATCGATGCTGCGCGAACTCGGAATCACCCCGGTGCTGCCGGGCTACTACGGAATTGTGCCTGCCGATTTCGCAACCATTCATCCCGGAGCCCACGTCGTCACTCAAGGGGACTGGAATGGGTTTACTCGGCCTGGTTGGATCGACTCACGAGATCCGCGTTTCGCGGTGCTGGCCGAGTCGTTTTATCGGCATCAACGAGAGCTCTTTGGAAATACCTCGCTTTACGACATGGAAATATTTCAGGAGGGTGGAGCGGCGGGCGACGTCCCGGTGGGCGATGCCGCGAAGCACATACAGGCAGCGCTCGAAGCGGCGCACCCGGGAGCACTCTGGCTTATGATGGGCTGGCAGAACAATCCCATGCCCGCGGTAATGAAGGCGGTCGATACGAGCCGCGTGCTGGTCGCAGACATTGAGCAGGGGCGCATTCCGCGTGAGGACCGCGACGCCGAATTCAAAGGAGCGCGCTGGTTGTACGGCGGGCTTTGGGAGTTTGGCGGCCGCACCACGATGGGCGCCCCGCTCTACGATTACGCCGTGCGCATGCCACAGATGGCCAAGCGGCCGGCGAGCAATTTGGTTGGGACCGCTCTCTTCACCGAAGGCCTGGACACAAACCCGTTTGCGTTTGACCTGTATACGGAGATGGCTTGGCACAACGAGCCAGTCGATCTGAGCGCATGGACAGACGAGTATGCGGTGCGGCGTTACGGTGGGGAGGACGCCCATGCAAAGCGGGCGTGGCAGATCATTCTGAAAACGGCTTATGGATATCGCGCCGATGGCAATAAGGATCACGGTGAGCGCGATGCGGCTCATGATTCGCTCTTCTGTGCTCAGCCGTCACTCACCAGCGTGCATGCGGCGACGTGGTCGCCCGATGTAATGCGCTATCGTGCAGAAGACCTGCAACCTGCTTTGACCGAGTTGCTTCAGGTAGCGCCGAGACTGCGCGGTACCGAGACTTATCGATATGATCTCGTCGACGTTGCAAGACAGGTGATAGCGAACGAGAGCCGCACGATGCTGCCGCAGATCAAAGCTGCATATGAGTCGCGCGATCGTGCGAAATTTGTTGAGCTTACCAACCAATGGCTGCATCGAATGAGCCTGCTCAACTCACTGCTGCAAACCAATGAATATTTCCTTCTTGGCCGCTGGCTTCAGTTCGTTCCCCCTTGGGCCTCGTCGCCCTCAGAGTTGGCGCGGTTAAATTACGATGCTCGCTCGATCCTCACCACCTGGGGAGATCGTAAGGCCAGCGAATTTGGCCTGCATGAGTATGCAAACCGAGACTGGGCCGGACTCATGGACGACTACTACCAGCCCAGATGGAAGCTCTACTTCGACTCGCTACTCGCTTCGCTCGACGCAAACTCGCCGCCCAAATCGATCGATTGGTATGCCTTTGGTGACGCGTGGAACCGGAAACCCTCAACCTACGCCGCCCATCCTTTGGGCGACAGCTTTGCCGCGGCGCTGGCGATCGCAGAGGATCTCCATTTAGATCCGCCGAATCAGCAACGATGATCCGAACGCGAAAACATCAGACCTTGCAATCCATCAACGATGTGTCACCATCGAATAGAACATGAGTTCTTCCGAAGCGTCACCAATCTCGTCGCCTGCTGCTCCCGAGGGCGACCTTGTCGGCTTCCATTTCGACAATACTTACGCTCGGCTTCCCGAGCAGTTCTATGCGCGTGTGAACCCGACGCCGGTGGCCGCTCCTCGCCTGGTCAAGGTGAATGAGCAATTGGCGCGACAACTGCGGCTTGATCCTGGCGCGCTCGCGAGTCCCGAAGGCGTGGAGATCCTGGCTGGCAATCGCGTAGCCTACGGCTCTGAGCCGCTGGCGATCGCGTATGCCGGAAACCAGTTCGGCCATTTTGTGCCTCAACTCGGAGATGGACGCGCCAACCTCTTAGGCGAAGTTGTCGGGCACGACGGTGTGCGGTATGACATTCAACTCAAAGGCTCTGGCCCGACTCCCTTTTCGCGGCGAGGCGACGGCAGAGCCGCGCTCGGTCCTGTGTTGCGCGAGTACATCGTGAGCGAGGCGATGGCCGCCCTGAGCGTGCCGACCACGCGCGCATTGGCCGCAGTAACGACCGGAGAACGAGTGCTGCGCGAAGCGGAGCTACCTGGAGCCGTGTTAACCCGCGTAGCTGCAAGCCATCTTCGCGTGGGCACATTCCAGTATTTCGCCGCGCGTGAGGACGTCAAATCGCTGCGGCAACTGGCCGAGTATGCAATCGGCAGGCATTACCCTGAGGCCATGCAAGCGCCACACCCGTACCGTGCGCTGCTCGATGGCGTGATCGCGCGACAGGCGCGACTGATCGCGCAATGGATGCTCCTCGGCTTTATTCACGGCGTAATGAACACCGACAACACCTCGATCTCGGGCGAGACAATCGACTACGGCCCTTGCGCCTTTATGGAGGCATACGATCCGAACACGGTATTCAGCGCCATCGATACGCAGGGGCGCTATGCGTACGGCAATCAGCCTCGCATCGCGCTCTGGAATCTGACGCGGCTCGCCGAAGCATTGCTGCCCCTGCTCGAACACGAAGCAGGCAGCGAAGAGGCCGCCCTGGCATCGGCAAAAGAAGCCCTGCTTACATTTCAACCGCAGTTCCAGATGGCTTATACCGCCGGCCTGCGGCGCAAATTCGGACTCTTTACCGCGTGCGAGACCGATGCAGCACTGGCGGAACAGCTACTGGATGTCATGGCTGCCAATCGCGCCGACTTCACCTTGACCTTCCGCCGCCTGGGTGATGCCGCGGCCGGGGCGGATGGTGATCAGGCAGTCCGCATGCTCTTCGCCGAACCCACGGCGTATGACACGTGGGCTGCTGCATGGCGCCAGCGTCTCGAGCAAGAGTCCGTCTCGGCAGAGACGCGTGCTGCTGCCATGTGGACGGCGAGTCCGGCCTTCATTCCTCGAAACCACATCGTAGAAGCGGCCCTCAATGCTGCGATGTGGCAGCAAGACTTCCAGCCCTTTGAACAATTGCTCGATGTTGTGTCACGGCCTTACGAGGATAGGCCCGAACTGCAGCGCTTCGCCGCGCCGGCGACTCCAGAGGAATATGTCAGTCGTACTTTTTGCGGTACGTGACGCCCCGCCATGTGTGCGTAGAGATCAGCCTCGCCATCGAGAATCCCCGTGACTTCACCTTGAGCCCATGGAATAATCCGCATACACCGCTCTATGGACATCTTTTCCATCTGTATCCTTCTTCTGGCCGCGCTTTTCCTCTGGTGGGTCATCAAAGAGCGCGGAAGAAATGAGCGGGAGCGGCAGGTCTCGGTTGAGCTCGTGAACCGGCTGTTCCGCCTCGATGAGAGAGTGCTGAAGTTGGAGGTTTCCTTAGAACAACTGCAGCCTGCAGGCTCCTCCATTGCGGCAGCGGTCGATCAACAAACGACTGAAGCGATAAATCAGAAGAGGCCGTCTCCAGACTCAACGATCACTTCCCTTCCCGCGACAAGGCTCCCGGATCTACCACCTTTACCCATTGGCAAGCCCCTGCAATCGGCTAATAGCAAGCTCATTGGAACGAGTTTGGCGCCTGCCGCCGGCGTGAAGAAGACTACGTTGCCGCTTCCCAAGCGGGAAGAGATGGGCATGGCAGCGCTGCTATGCGGCATCGCTCTTTTGATGTCTGACGAGCAGCGCGCCAAAGACAAGCCCGACAATAAGTAAGGGGCCGAATCCGGCCCCTTACTTATATCCATTTACTTACTCTACTTATCTAACAGTTAGTGGTGTTATGGATGGGCGACTACCCGAACGTGCGCCATCATGCCACCATCTTCGTGCTCGAGAATGTGGCAATGGTAGACAAAGTCCCCAAGCTCCGAGAACGGAATCTTCACCCGCACTGGCACTACCTGGCATGTGCCCACGCGCCACGTATCAATGGACCCGTCACAGTCAGGACTGCCATGACCGACAGGCACATTGTCGATCAGAGCGCCGGGCTCTGTCGAGGGTGCGGCTCCGTTCAGCACCTCGAACTTCGTCTGGTGTATGTGGAAGTTATGATCCTCACCTGAAACATTTACCAGCTCCCACTCTTCCGAAACGGGCTTGTTCCCTTCGGCTAATGGCACGCAGACTGTCACAGTGTCAGGATCGAATTCGGTGATGTCTTTGAAAGTGCCTGGAACCACCTGGCCATCTCGGTCGAGCTCCTCATAGCCGAGACCAAAGGCATCCGGGTTGGTTGCCGGCAGGCCGAAGAAGATGCGGCGCCGATGTCCCGGAGCCAGCGACTGGCAGTCATGAGTCTGAGCAGACATGAGTGAATTTTGTAGGTGAATAATCTGCGCCGGGGTCAGGTTTCTGATCTGGTCGGCAGTCGTTGGGTCCGATGCAAGAAAAGAGTCTTTCGCAGATACATTTCCAGCGAGCACATGCCTTGCGACTTCATACGGAAGAGCCTTGGTGACGCCGTCAATCGAGAGCGCCGCCTGCTGCCGGAAGATACCTTCGGGCCTGAAGCTGGCGACGGCTCCGCTGCGAATTCCCAGCGTCTCCGGTGACCGCTCCCTGCCTTCCGATGCGTGGAACTTGACGTGTGCAAGCTGAATGGCCGGCCAATCGTCACCCGCTGGACCAGTGAGATAGGAGTGAGTCATCAACGTAGCTGACTTACTACGATCCGCTTGTTGAGGAGATATCCATAGTTCCACCCGCGCACTCGGCATCATACGAATGCTGCTGGCGCAGACAGGTTGCGATGAGGAAATCGCGTCCGTATGAACCTGGGTGTGGCCGCACGCCACGGGATGAAACTTCATGCCGAACCTCTTCTCCATTTCAGGCAGAGGCGTTCCCGGGGGGACGTTCAGGCTCACACCGTCCAGCGCAAGCACTTGAACGCTAAGAGGCCGTCCGGTCGAGTCATCGTTCAGCGACAGGTCGTACGTGCGACTGCCGGATCCGTTCTGCATCCGCCAGATTTCGCCGGTATCGGGTTTCACATTGATCTCGGGGTAGACCTGCCCGTTGATCGAGAAGAACCACTTGCCGCCGCTGTAATCGGGTGCCGGCGGCTCAGATGGCGATACCGGAGCAGCAGAGGCCGGTGCTGTATCTACGCCAGCGCAGTAGCCTTCCCGCGGTAACTCCCCACTTACTGCGTCCGGGTTACAAAATCCGCTGTCTTCCTGCGTAACGACCGACGAATCCCTCGCCACTTCCATGTCTTTCAACATCAAGTGACGAACAACATGGGGCGTCTGAATTCCCTGGCTACCGGGTTTCTCCCACACATAGTCGTCGGGCGAGCCTACTGTGATCAGGCCCGAGAGGCCTTCGGACATCTGATTCAACGCCAGTCCGTGCACGTGCGGATGGAACCAGAACAAGCCCGACGGATGATTGAGTGGGATATAGATGTCGTAATCGATAGGGCGATCCGTGATATCCAGGCCTGCTTCGCTTGTCGTCGGCAACTTACCCTCAGGGTAGCCGATCACATACACGTAATCGCCATAAGTGCTGCTGCCGTTGCCCGCCTTCCGTGGCTCGACGACAAGTCCATGCGTGTGCAGATTGGTAGGATTGTTTGCGAGTTGCGGCATGTCAACAACGTGTTTCGCATCGATCGGCGCAGGTGGAAGGCGGTTGACTAACCGCATCTTGAGATGATCACCCTGTTGTAACTCCAGGCGAACGCCACCATACGACGCCACTGTCTTCGATCCCTGGGGGCAAGTATCGTTTTCTGCAATGGCGCGCGGGCATACCTCATAGATCCAGGCCCTGGGGGTAAGTTCGCCGAGTTTGATTGGTGCAGCCTTGGCGATGAACAACAAGTCAAGTTCGTGATGACTGCTCTTGAAGACAGGCGGGTCGAGAAGTTGAGAGGATTGCGCGTAGGCGAGAATCGACACTCCGGAGAGAGTGAGGAGTGCCAGCTTTGACCTGAAAGCCATAACATATCTCCAATTCACCGATCGAGCGCACGAGATCGGATCGGAACACGATTAATTGAGCGCACCACTGCACGCGCTTGCCGGACGTGAGTGGCGCGGCAGCGATACGAGGCCAGATCAGACGCACGTTCGCATGCACCCGAAAACGCGAGTGGGTTCGAAGACTCGTGCGCTTACTGGGCGAAACCAGTTGCGTCAGATACGCGAATGCTTACAGCGAGACGGATCTCTACGGACGAGGAATTACAGAAGCGTGAGTCGATTCATAGGATCGATAACCGCCCTCCTGAATGCTTTGGAGGAGTACAACGAGGTTCGACAAAGAGACAGACGGCGCATGACGAAGCGCTAAAGTTGTTTCAGCAGCAACAGAGCCCGGTTCTGCGATTGTCACTCAATTGTCCAATCACAATTACGAAAATATAAGAAATTAGTTTTATTCGCAATTGGCCATTTTGGCTGGAGGTGGCTGCGCGCTGCGTGGAGTTACAACATTCCACATCCCTGTTGAGCACACAAATGCCCGAGGAGGAAGTTATGACGCACTTATAAGCTAAGATGCAGGCTCGTGAGCGCATCGATTCTGGCATTCACAAATTGTCGTTGAAAGATGTGGCGGGAAGGCGCGGAGGTACTGCAGAGGGTGGGTGCAGGCAGCCGTTGCGTGGACGCGGATCAGAATTCCGCCTGCACCTGAGAGTTTATTGCTGGGGCGGAGGCGCCTGGGGTTGGTTCTGCTGGTTCTGTTGTTGCTGCTGCTGCTGGCGCAAACGATACAGTTCCTGCATGAACTGGCCCGGTGCGTTGATCTGCTGCGCTGGTTGATCTGAGCCGGAAGCTTGTCCAACGGGCGCGGGTTGGAAGGGTACCGTAGTATCCAGGGGAGCTGGATTCGGACCGTTGCTGTTGGTGGTCTCCGGCGGTTCCTGATCATCGGATTGCGCCATCGTACGAGCCATAGGCATGCCGCGACGAGGCATTCCAGCGATCGCCGGAGCTGAGTGCGGCGTGGTGTTCGGCTCCAACTTGGTGAGGACCACTTTCCGAACCATCGTCGGATCCTCCGGCGAAGCGAGGATGATGTATCCAAGCTGGGACCCATTCAGCAGTGACGAGATCACCTCTCGCGGCGTGCCCGCAAGGTGAACTGCGAACCGTTCACTGCCCTCGGGAGGTGTGTCGATCTGGGTTCCGGTGTGTTTGCTGATGGCTTCGCAGATATCGGCCAGCGAGGCGCTCTCGGCATTCACCGTGAGTCGGCCGTTGGCATAGGCCACTTCAGGAGTTTGTGGTGGCAGTTCCTGCAGTGACATTTCGGGAATGGGTGAGGGTGGTGGCGGCGGCAAAGGTGTTGCCTCGATCACTTCGGCCTTATGCCTGTGCGAAGCTGCGGTTCTCGTCTTCGCATAGTGCGGCTTGGATTGCGACTCCGCCTGAACCAGGAGTACCAAAGTAGACAGAATCGCAAGAGTCATGACCCTTGTACGTGCAGCGATCATTGGGGAAATCCGAAGTTCGAAAGTTGACTGCGATCCGAAATTCATAACAGTCCTGCGGTACGTCTTTACCCGGGACGATGCCGTGCGCGGCAACTTTCCCCTTCACTACGACTGAGACCTGGGCAGAGACGACCACTTACAATTGTTCGGCCTTGCACCAACACGAGCACGGCGTCTCTTACGTGGATCGCCTGCACTCCCCCGGGCCCACACTCTTCCTGCTCAGTCCGGCTGCCGTACCGGTGACTTGCCGAAGGACGGCGAACTACTGCGCCTTCGGCCGAATCTCCACCATCTGCTGCGTACCATTTGCCGGGATGCTCTGGTTGTTCGAATCTTTCAAACCAGCCCGCGTAATTGCAATCGTGGATTGACCACTACTCTTGGCCATGAACGTAAGGGTGAACACCGGGCCTTGACCCGTAGCTCCCCCTGAATTTGGTGGCCGGCTTGCCGTCACGCGCATGGTCCCGGTTGCAGGATCATCGCGATGCACGAGCGCCACCGCCTGTTCTCCCTGCGCCAGGAAGGTGCCATTGGACACGTTGACTAGCTCAAGCTTGGAGGGATCATACTGCAGTTGGACCGGCACGGAAAATAGATTTTGCGCGCCCGACACGACCACATCTGTAGTGAAGGTTTGACCAACCGTCGCGGTGAGCTGCGGCGGGTTGAAGCTGAGAACCACAGCCGGGCCCGCTCCTGCGGGCGCCTGCGGAGCCGCAGCCTGGGGTGCAGGGACGGCTGGGTTCTGTGGCTGCATCTGGCCACCAGGAACAGGAGCAGTCTGGGACCCTGCCGGAGCAGCTACCTTGGTCGGCGGCGTAGTCAGACGGCGAAGTTCGATGGCGTTCGCTGTACCGATGTCGAGCGGCTTCATATTCAGCGCGTTCAGATCCTGACCGCGAACCACTCGGGGAATCAGCACGAAAATCAGCTCATTCTGCGCTTTGTCGGCGTTGTGTGCACTAAAGAAGTATTTCAGGAATGGAACGCTGCTAAGCCATGGATAACCGCTGGAGCTCTTTGTATCGGTATCGGTGAGCATGCCGCCCACCACGTTGGCCTCGCCTTCCTTCAGGCGAATCTCGTGGTCGATCTTGCGCTGGCCGATGACGGGTTCACTCACGCCATCGACGGTGGTCGTCGAGTCGACAGAGGAGATTTCCAGAGCCACTTTCAGGGTGACATCGTTGTTGGCATGTATGCGCGGGGTGATGTCCACATTCACGCCCACATCCACGTACTGGAACTGGGTGTTCACACCACCCGCAATGCCAGACTGATACGAACCGGTCGCGATCGGGATACGCTGACCAATTTTGAGCGATGCCTTTTGTCCGTCAAGTGCGCGAATCTGCGGATTCTGAATCAGCCTGCTGTCGCTGTCGCTCTGCAGGAAGGAGGCACTGGCAGAGGGAACAGAGATCGAGAAATTGGTCGCATTCAGGTGCGAGAGATCATTGAGAGTAAGTGAGCCGCCGGTACTTGGGGTCGGTGTCGTTCCGCCGCCCGCGGTCGGGGTGCTGGTACCAGTCGAGGCGGTTGTTCCCTGCAGGGACACGGTGGTACTGGTCGGCGGCGTGATGCCGAGATTGCGAATTCTTTCGCGGTTCACCTGCATGACCATCACGTCGACTACCACTTCGGGCCGGGCCTTATCCATGTCGCCGATGAGCTTGCCGGCGAGAGCAATCTGGTCGGGAGTGCCGCGAACCACAATTGCATTCTGACTGGGAATGGGCGTGAGGCGGCTAACGTCGAGCGCCGTGTGCAGCGTGCTCACGACGTCCTGCAAATCCGTCGGTTGTGACATGTTCGAGAGGTAGAACGTCATCAGAACGTTCTGTTCCAGGTCCTTGCGCTTGCCCTGGGTGTCCGCCGCCACAAAGATGGTGTTGGCCGTGACCGGGCGCCAGAAGGATTTGGATTCCAGGCTCAGAATCTGGAGCGCCTCGGTCAGAGTTACGTTGGTCAGATCAACGGTGATGCGCTTGGAGACGTAATCCGGGTCGAAGGCGACGTTGAGGCCTGCAAGCTTGCCCAGAGTGGACCAGATCACCTTGGCATCTTCGCTCAGGTTCAGCGTGATGGGTGCATTCGACATCGCCGCCAGTTCCACCGGGCCGCTGGCTGCGTCGAGACGCTGCTGGATCGGGGTCCGATTCATCGCGCCGCCCGGAGGCACTGTCGTGCCGGACTTGGTGGCTTCAATGAGAGACACGGTACGGCTGATTTCCTGTTGCGCTATGAAGCTGGCGGGATCGATCGAAGCCGCCTTTTGAAACTCCGCCAACGCCTCTTCCAGTTGTCCCTGGTCGCGCATCTGCTGACCGCGATGGACGTGTTGCGAAGCGGCCAGGAACCGCACTCGCAGGCTGGCAGCCCGATACGTCAGGTTTTTCGGCTTTAGCTGGTAGGCCTCCGCGTAGAAACTGTACGCGGCTTCGTAATCCTCGCGCGCTTCAACGTCACGACCCTTGTTGTATAAAGACGATGCCTTATCGGCCACCGCCGGCAGGGCTGCAAACAGCACTGCAGAGACCACGGCCAGCCGCCAGATACCCTGCATCCGGCCAGCTCGACGTGTGACTGCCCCTGAACTTTTCAAGCATCCTCCAAAAAGAACCATCAATCCGCCGTTCGCATCGTGTCTCGAACGCAGAACTGGAGCCACCGCATCGGTTGCGCAGCCTCCCGGGTCCGGTTATTGCCGTTCAAAATTTCCAACTACTTCCCCGCACTGGCAGTTTCGCCAGCATGACCCTTGATCGTGGATTTGTAGTCTTGTGGTGTCACTGTATAACAACTCAATACTGTTTGTCGGTCAATTTGTGGTGTAGGAGCGTTACTGGCGTATACCAGCGAGTTGCGGCTGCCTCGAAAACCTCCTGTGCTATCAAAGACATAGCTCGTCGACATGGCTCCCCACGTCTCGTCGCAGCTCTCGTCCCTCACCATCGTAAATCGGTGCACCATCGAATAGTCCCGGAACGACTTGGGAATCTGAGGATCCTGCTGATGAAAGCGGTACGAAAGCTTGATCAACTGGGAACCCAGATCCCTCTCGCGCGCCTCTACCTCGAACACAAACGATTCGTAATTTACGCCGACAGTGCTTACGGCCGATACCGGCACACTCGCAAGCAGACGCCCGCTCACCGTCGTTCGTTTTGGTTTCTCGACAAGCCCGCGCGCTCCCGCCATCATGGGTTGGAGCGCCAGGCCGCAGCAGAGCAACAGCAACAACCCGCTCCGAGCCGTTTCGCGCATAACTGAACCCTCTTTATCCTGGATCGTCAACTACACCATAGGCAAAAGTGGGCTCGCATGATAGACGTGCACTCCTTCGAAATCATTCGAAAAAGTGCCTCTGCGGCTCCACAAAGACTGCAAAGTTTTACTGCAACACCGGGTCGAACTCCGCGATTGCGGTTTCCTGCTCCACCTGGTGCTTGACCGCTGTGTGCCATCTCCATATCTCATACACAGCTGGATAGACGAGCAGTTCCAGCAGGAACGAGGTGAAGATGCCGCCCACCATCGGTGCGGCGATCCGTTTCATTACGTCAGAGCCGGTGCCGGTCGCCCACATGATCGGGAAGAGGCCGATGCAGGTCGTGGCAAAGGTCATGAACTTGGGCCTCAACCGCTTCGCCGCTCCGTGGACGATGGCTGCGCGCAGTTCGCCGAGGTTCCGCAGGCGGTTTCGCTGCTTGGCGTCTTCGTAGGCCAGGTCGAGGTAGAGCAGCATGAAAACACCAGTCTCCGCATCCACGCCCAGCAGCGCGATCATGCCCACCCAGACGCCGATGCTCATGTTGTACCCGGCCAGGTAAAGGAACCAGACCGCGCCCACCGCTGAAAATGGAACGGCGAGCAGCACGATCAGCGTTTTGACCACGGATTTGGTATTGATGTAGAGCAACAACAGGATCACCGCAAGCGTCAGCGGAACGATGTACAACAGCCGATGCTTGACCCGGGCCATGGCTTCGTACTGGCCACTCCAGGCGACCGAATATCCTGAGGGCAGATGGAGGCGGCTGGCCAGCAGTGCTCTACCTTCGTTGACGTAGCTTTGCGGATCGCGGCCGGCGATATCGATATAGACATACCCGGTGATGAGGCCGTTTTCGTCACGAAGCATCGCGGGGCCGCTGTTGGCGTGAATCGCAGCCAACTCGCCCAGCGGAACCTGCCTCTGGCCTCCAGCCGGCACCAGCACCCGGCTCAGAGCGCCGATGTCGCTGCGATAATCGCTCATATAACGAACGTTCACGGGATACCGTTCCCTGCCCTCGACCGCAGTCGTGACGTTCTCCCCGCCAATGGCGTTTTGCACCACGGCCTGCGCCTGATCGATGCTGAGACCGTAGCGCGCCAGCTGTTCACGATTCCAGTCGAAATCTAGGAAGTAGCCGCCGCCGGTGCGCTCCGCAAAGACGCTGCGCGTTCCTGAAACCGACGGAAGCAGCGACTCGATCTGCATCCCAATCTTCTGGATTTCGGCGGGATCTGAGCCTGAAATCTTAAGACCCACCGGCGTCCGGATTCCCGTCGTGAGCATGTCGATGCGGCCCTTAATGGGCATCGTCCACGCATTCGACAGACCCGGAAGTTTCAGTGCCTCGTCCATCTCACTGACCAGTTCCTCAGTCGAGATGGTGTCGGGCTTGAAGTGGCGGAAGATGCTCTTGGCCCATTCCGGCGCCCATGAGGAATACCACGTGTCCACGTGACGCCACTGCGACCGGGGGCGAAGCGTAATCACGGTCTCGAGCATGGAGAGCGGGGCCGGATCGGTCGACGTTTCGGCGCGGCCGGCCTTCCCCATTACGCGGTCCACTTCGGGAAACTGCGAGATAATGCGGTCGGTCACCTGGAGCAGCCGCTGTGCCTCGGTGATCGAAATCCCGGGCATGGTGGTCGGCATATAGAGGATGCTTCCCTCATCGAGAGGCGGCATGAACTCCGAACCGAGGTGAAGGAAAACCGGGATCGTCGCGATAACGATTAGTACTGCCCCGCCGATCACGACCCATCGCCAGCGCAGCGACCAGACCACGACCGGCTCGTAGGCACGCATGAGGAGGCGGCTGAGCGGATGCTTTTCTTCTGGCCTGATTTTGCCGACCAGCATGGAATTCGTGATTCGGCACAGCCACGCGGGCTGGAAGGTATACGGCTTAAGCTTGGTCAGCAGCAGGCGCAGCGCCGGATCGAGCGTAAGCGCCAGCACTGCGGCGATCAGCATCGCCAGCGTCTTGGTGTACGCCAGCGGCTTGAACATGCGGCCTTCCTGCGCGTCCAGGGTGAGCACCGGCAGGAACGAGACCGCGATCACCAGCAGACCGAAGAAGGTAGGCCCGGCGACTTCCTTTACCGCACTTAGAACGACTTCCTTATAGTCGCGCTTGCGACCGGTCTTCTCCCAGATCTCCAGCTTCTTGTGAGTCTGTTCGACCACCACGATGGAGGCGTCAATCAATTCACCAAAGGCGATCGCCACGCCCGCCAGCGACATGATGTTCGCGCTGATGCCGAGCATGCGAAATGGAATGAAAGAGAGCAGTACCGCGACCGGGATCGTAATGATGGGAATGATCGCGCTGGGGAAATGCCAAAGGAAGAGCAGGATGATCAGGGCGACCGTGACGATCACTTCGAGAATCGTGCGGCGTACGTTGCTGATGGCCCGATGAATGAGCAGCGAGCGATCATAGACGGGGACAATCTTGACGCCCGCAGGCAGTCCCGATTGAATGTCCTGAATCCTGGCCTTAACGCGGTTGATCACGTCGAGAGCATTCTCGCCGTTGCGCATCACGACGATGCCCGAAACGGCCTCGCCTTTGCCGTCGAGATCCGCGACGCCGCGGCGAATGTCCGGCCCGAGAACCACCTGGCCCACATCCTTGATGCGAACCGGCGTTCCCGTTTCGCTCTCGGTCAAGGGGATGTTCGCGAAGTCTTCTATAGACTTCGCGTAGCCACGCCCGCGCACCATGTACTCAGTCCCGCCAAACTCGAGCAGGCGACCGCCGACTTCGTTGTTGCCGCCGCGTACCGCTTCGACGACCCGGCTGATGGGGATGCCATAGGCCTGCATCCGATTGGGATCGACGTTGACCTGGTACTGGCGAGTGAACCCGCCGAGAGATGCGACTTCCGCGACGCCGGCCACCGACTTGAGCTGATACCGCAGGTACCAATCCTGGTAAGAGCGCAGTTCCGCAAGGCTGTGTTTGCCGGTGGTATCGACCAGTGCGTATTGATAGACCCATCCGAGCCCCGTTGCGTCGGGCCCTAACTCAGTCTTGACGCCTTCGGGTAAGCGCGGCAATACGCCGGACAGATATTCGAGTGTGCGCGAACGCGCCCAGTAGAGGTCCGTGCCATCTTCAAAGATGACATATACAAACGAGTAGCCGAAGTCAGAGAAACCGCGCACCGTCTTTACGTGCGGCGCGCCGAGCATCGCGGTCACTATGGGATAGGTGACCTGGTCTTCAATGATGTCGGGGCTGCGGTCCCAGTGAGAATAAATGATGACCTGGGTATCGCTTAGGTCGGGCGTGGCGTCGAGCGGCACGGTCAGCATCGACCACCATCCCACGACACACGCCAAGCCAATCAGTGCAAAAACCAGCAGCTTGTTGTTGACCGAAAAGTCGATGATCCGATTAATCATGACCCGCGGCTCGGCGGTTGGAAGCCATATCTGGGGCCTGGAGCTTCACCGTGTCCTGCTTGCAACCATTGTCGCCGGCGCAGCCCTGATCTTTCATCGGCTCGGCCGGTACATGCTCCCGCTTCATGGGGGGCATCTGTTTTGGCGCTTCCTGCGCTGTTGGCGCCTGGTTCGCTGAATGCGTGCTGCTGTCTGGAATGCCCGAAGCAATCGTCTTGAGTCGGCTCTCCGAGTCCACCAGGAACGTGCCGGCCGAGACTACACGTTCGCCGGGATTGAGGCCCTTTACGATTCCGACGCGATCATTAAAGCGCCACGCGGTTTCTACGTCGCGAGGCTCGAAGTACCCGTTCCCCTTATCGACGAACACCCGCTTCTTCTCACCCGAATCGATCACCGCATCCGCAGGCACACTCAGCCCGGCAGGGACCGGCACCGGCAGCGAGACGTCGACGAACATGTCGGGGCGCAATTCGTAACCGGGATTATCTGCCTCGAGACGAAGCTTCATCGTGCGGGTGGCAGGGTCGTACTGCGGCAACACATCGCTGACCCGTGCGTGAAGCGTCTTGCCATCGTGCGGCAGGGTGATGGTGGCTACCGTGCCGGGGCGAAAGCGTTGCGCGTCATTCTCAAATACGTCTGCGAGAATCCAGATGTGCCGGAGATCGGCGATGCGGTAGAACTCGGCGCCCATGTCAAAGCGCTGGCCCGGAGAAACGTTGCGGGCGATGATGAATCCATCTGCCGGAGCGACGACATCGATGTTTTCGGGCATCTGCCGAGTCTCGCCCAGGGTCTTGATCTGCACGTCGCTCATGCCTAGATTGCGCAGCCGTGCCGCCGTGGTCTGAGTGCCGGGAGCGGTCTGTTGCTTCACCATCGCGGTCATGCGCTCGGTGGCCACCAGGTAGCCCTGCTCGAGTGCGACAAAGTCTGGCGAATAGAAGGTAGCGAGGCGCTGATCTTTCTTGACCTGGCTTCCCACGGAACCGTCGAAGGTCTCACGCAGCCAGCCGTTCACGCCGGCATTCACGCGATAGACGCGGGTGTCGTCCGCGGTCACGCGGCCCAGGATGCGCAGGTCGCGCGTGCCTGCGGATTTCTCCACTGGGACGCTTTGAATGCCGATGACCTGTTGCTTGTCAGGGTCGATGCGCACCGTGCCTGTCGGCATGGCGTCCATAGCGAGGCTTGCAGCCACGGGCTTGGCGACGGAGTCCGCATACACCGGCTCCAGGTCCATGCCGCAGTCGGGAGCAATGCCAGGCTTATCCGACTTATAGGCGGGGTGCATGGGATCGACCCAATACAGAACGCGACGCGCGCTCTTCCCGCTTTCGCCCTCAGAATGGGTGTAATGCCGGCCTGCAAAAAACGAGACGAGCATCAATGCCGAAAGCACAACGCCAAATGCCGCTTTCCTCATCGAGTTTTGGCCTCCCGGCCAATGAGAATTCGAGTTCACCGCGAGGTTGGGGGGTGCCGGTACCCACCCCCTTGCGGCTTGGTTTACTGGAGCTTCGCGAACTGGGTGTCTGCGAGCGCAGGATTTACTACAACTTTTTCAATGTCGATCTTTTCGGTTCCCTTTACGCCTTGAACAGCCGTTTCGAATTGATAGGGAACTTGAAGGCCTTGAACGTTTCGGAAATCACGGTAATAAGTTTCATACGTCCGCGGCTTGCCATCCATCCGCTTCGAACCGTCGATCTTCACTTCGAGGAAGGTCTGTGCGTCGATCCACAGGTGCTGAACGACGCCGTTCTTCAAAGTAAGCTTCAACTTGTAGGTGTCTTTACCTTCTACCTTCTCAACACCCAGATTCTCAATCTTTGTGCCCTTGGCTGCATAGTCCACTAATGGGCCATCCAGATCGGATTCTGCAGAAGCGCGCGTCATCTCCTCAGGCGTGTAGACCTCGACCTGCTTGCGTCCCAGGAAAGGGCGAAGCTTCCAGCCGTTGGAGCCGTCATAGACCTGGACCGCTGTCTGTCCGTGGAATTGAATTTCGACGCGCTTCTTGCGGCCGCGCTTCAGCTCCATGACATAGGGCAGCTTCACGCCTTTGCCCGCGTCCATTTGTCCGCTCATGGTCATGGTCTGTACGCCATGCCAGGCCGCTAAACCGCCTCGAGCCGCGACGTTCTTATCCACGATCTGTGCTGCGCTAATTTGAGGAGTGTTAGCCGCTTTGGCACCAACACAAGGCAGTAAAAGTGAAGCAGTGACGAGACCCATCATGCACCAATGTAACTTCCGCTGCAACATCGAAATTCGCCTCCTGATTTTCAGATAAGTTCTCCAAGTGTGCTACTGTGCGACCAATCCGTCCACATGAAAGTTACCGATCGCCACGTTTACCAGGCTTCCGGGTTTCACAAGGTTGCCGGGATTCGCAAAGACCATCCAGTAAATACGGTTCAACTGCGGCGTGGTGGTGGTGCGCAGTAATCCAACTTTTTCCATTTGGGGAACGACGAGTTTGGTTCCAGTCGCCTGGTCAACCATATAAGCGGTCGACCTCTTGTCATTGAGTGCTTTGGCCTTGGTCACATCGAGAACACGATAACGAAATTCAAGCATTTCACCGGAAGAGATTCGCCGGACTCCGACGATATCCACTCCCCACTGGCGCTGATACCGGCCGCCTTCACGCACATGCCATGCATGAGCCTTATCGGCCGCCTGGTCGCGCATGGAAGCTGCTGGGGACTTCGTAGAGGAATCTGCAGCAGCAGATACAGTCTTGTTGGTTGAGGTCGCAGCCGGCTGCTGTGTGGGTTCTGGCTGCGCTATCGCTTGGGAGGCAAAGATACTGGAGCCGATAACTCCGGCCAGCAGCATCGATTTCAAGCAAGTTGAAGTGGCGATCATGTTGTTTACTGTCCTGTACCAATAAGTCTTACATGGAGGGTTTCGGAAACTAAGTTACTCGTTCCGGACTTACAACTAGGAGATAGTACAAGCATCGTGTGAAGCGATAAATGGCCCACATGGGTTAGTAGCTGAAATAAAAAGCGGCAAATGCCGGGCTGAGCCCTGGTGGCATTTGCCGCCTTCAATAGAGCAGAACCACCAGTTCAACAGACTCAGTTTGGAGCGGGGCTTACGGCTGCCCCGCTCCTCAGCTAGTTCATTTCGGCTTGCTTACCTTGTTCGCAACGATCGGCTTCAGCGTGTTCAGCAATGCTGCAGCAACGCCGCTACCGTTCAGTTGGACAGTCTGATTGCCAGGCTGGCCGTTTACGTTGAGTGTCGCCGTCTGGGTGCCGATCGCCGACGCCTTGTAGGTGACGTTGATGGTGCAAGTTGCATTCAAGGCCACCGTCGCTCCGCAGGTTCCGGACTGCGTGAATGCTGTCCGGTTTGTCCCAGTGAAGCTGATGGAGTTGATCTGCAGCGGCAGACCGCCCGTGTTGGTCACAGTGACCGGCTTGGAAGCTGTAATGACTCCAATTGGGCCGCTGAACGCTAACGAGGTGGGCGACAGTCTAAAGCTCTGTTGCGCCCCGGTGCCGCTCAGTGTGACGCTCTTCGCGCCGGCTGCACTGTTGACAGTTAAGGTTGCCGTATTCGCTCCGAGAGCCCTCGGTGTGAATCGAACGCTGATGGTGCAAGCCGCTCCCGCGTTCAGGTTCAGACCAAAGCATCCTGTTTCAAAGAAGGCGTTGGCGTTTGTTCCCGTAATCGCGATGGTGAAGGGCAAGTTAGACGCACCCGTGTTGGTCAGAGTCAGCGTTTGCGCACCACTGGTGGTGAACAACTGCTGAGCCGCAAAGGTGAGCGAACCGGGAGTCAGAGTATCCGACGGCGGTGGCACGCCAATGCCGTTCAGAGTCACAGTGCTCGTGTTCACGGTCACTGTGGCAGTTCTGGCTCCAAGAGCAGCCGGGGTAAACGTAACCGAGATTGCGCAGTTTGTGAATGCGGGCACCGAAGCGCCGCAGGTCGTCGTCTGAGCAAAATCAGCTGCGTTGGTTCCAGTCAGCGAAAGCGTGCTGATTGCGATCGCCGTACCTGTTTGGTTTGACACCGTGATGCTGTGCGCCGCGCTGGTCACCTGCACCGTCTGGTTTCCGAAGTTCACAGTGGCCGGAGTAACGATCAGCTGCGGCACTTCGACCGCACCGATATCTACTGCCGGACCCAGCGGTCTCGGATTACCGAAGAAGTCTGTCTTCGGCGCATTCGAGCTGCCCTTGTCCACTGCGGCGGAACCTGCGTGAATGCTGTAGTCCCAATTTCCCGCGAGGGAGATCGGTCCATACCGCAGGTCGACGAAGTTACCCGCTTCATCCAGAGTCGCGTTCGGAGACAACTGGAAGGCCGGGAGGAACGGTGTACCTGGTTCGAAGTGCAAGCCAGGGTTGGCGCGCGATCCGTTGCAGTACGGGTTCGCCATGGTCGGATCCGCGGTGAGGTTATTCGCCGCCGCATAGCCGGTGCTGGTAGTCAGGATCGAGTACGTCGGGTTCAGGTGATTGACTCCAGGCGCCGAGGACGCATCGCCCACGATACCCAGATCCCAGTACTTCGCGTTCTGCGTGTCGCATTGACCAACTGCAGTCTGTGACGCCAGCGGAACACAGGTGTGGGAAGCAGCGTCACTGACCGTATTGGACGGGCAGAGGTTGGGAGTGCCGGTGGACATGTCGAAGAAGAACGAGCGGTTATGCCAGATGATGTTGTTGTTCAACACCGGACTGGAGATAACCCGCCGGTTGGCCGGCAACTCGGACCTGCGAAGAGCATTCAGCAACAGAGCGCTGGTTGTTTCACTGCTGATGCCGGCAGGGCTTGGCGTGGTGGTTGTCGGGCCAACTGTGAAGAGCGCTCCCACGATGCTGGCGCTGTCGTTGTTGGCAATGGTGTTGTTGATGATCGACGTGTTGACCGCGTCAGCCAGCGAGATACCGCCGCCCGACCAGCCCGCAACGTTGTTCACGATCATGTTATTCGTAACCGTTACTGCATACAGATTGCCGCGGTTCACTTCGTCGCCGTTCACCTGCTGCAGGCGAATACCGCCGCCATGACCGGCCTCAGAGAAGTTGCCCTGAATCAGGTTAGCGTCGATGGTGACGTCACCGGTGCCCAGCGTAAGGCCACCCGCTGTGGGCGCCTCGCCTTCGACTACGATGCCGCCGCCGTTCGCGTTTGCACCCTGGATGTAGCTCTGGTTGAAGATGATCGTGTTGTGGGTGATCGATCCAAGTTCGCTCAGACCGACGTGACCGATACCGCCACCATCCGTCGCCGCGAAGTTGCCGCAGACCCAGTTCTGGCTGATGGAATAGCCGTCGCTGCCGCTGCACATCGAGATACCACCACCTGCGCCAGCCGCGCCCGCATTGGGCTCAACCGTGCCGTTGGTGCTCACCGAGTTGTTGTGAATCTTCACGTTGTCATCAAAGCCCAGGCTGCGCTGACGACCGGTCAGTGTCAGAGCCTCGAGGTACGGAACACCGACGCGGATACCGCCGTTGAAGCCGCCGGCATTGCCATAGACGCGGTTGTTGGAGATTTCCAGATTATGCGCCCAGCCGTTGACGTAGATGCCGCCGCCAGCGTCGCCGCCGGTAACGCTCACGCCGTCAATTCTCGACGGGTTGCAAAGGAAGTTGCTGGCGCTGTAGGCGCAGTCGAAGCGGTTGTTGCTTAGAGGAGCGCCGTTCCGGCCAAGGCCCTTGGCCAGAACCGTGATGCCAGCACCTTCTTCTGTGCTGAGAACCGAGGGCTCGAGCAGGACCACACCACCGGTGATCTCCTGTCCGGGCAACGGATCCACAATCGCGGGAAGCGTCTGGTTGCCGGCTGCATCGATACCGAACAGCGTATTGATGCGTGGGCGCCATTGCTCCAGCTTGGTGCTGGGGTACTTGGCTGCATTGATGATGACCGAGGGAGCGCCAACACCCTGCAAGCGAACTGGCTTCCACATAATCACCAGCTCGTTATAGGTGCCGGCATCCACCAGGATCAGATCTCCTGGCTTCGCACCGTCAATGGCTGCCTGGATGGTCTGTCCCGAAGAGACACGGACCGGCGTACGATTTTCCAAAGTAACCGTCGTGGCATCCACGGTGGACTTCCCATTGGCGGTCGTCACCGTCAACTGGCCGGTTGCTGTATTCGCCGGGACTGCAACGGTGATCTTCCCATCGCTCCAGTTTCCTGGGCCAACGGTCAGCGTGGTCTTGCCGATAGTCACGGTTCCGGGTGTCGTACCGAAGCCGTAATGACGGGTAATGGTCTTCTGGTTATAGGGAGCCACGGTTGCGGCCGGTCCTGCGTAATCAGGATTCGGAACCGCCACTGTGCCTTGTGCCGTAATGGTCAGGGTTCCGCCGGTGGCAGGCAGGTACGGACCGAAGCCCGCAGTGCTGTCCACCCTGGCAATTGCCGGGGTTGCATCCGGATAAGCGCAGTCTACCGGCTGATATCCAGCAGCGAATGCAGCCAACGGCAGCACTGGCGTATCCAGATAGTCCGTGAGTCCGGGCATGAACGGATTCGTGTAGCAGAAATCGCTGAACATCGGGTTGTAGTTCGGATCCGTGATCAACCGCTTGCCGGTCGGATCGGTAGGATCGGGAATTGGACCAGGATCGTTCATGCAAGTGATAAGCATGTTCGGTGAGTACCCGGCCGGATTTGGAACGTTCACCTGCCAGCTCGACGGAGCCAGGCCGTTGAACGTGCCCCATTGATCGGCGTAGACGCGCTCGATTTCGATTCCGTTGAAGTCCTTGATCGATACCGGAACATTCGGCACCGCGAACTTCTCACCGAAGTCGGGCGAGGCGGAGTTGATTTCAGAGGCAGCGTCGTCCAGGATCATGCCGGTAAAGTGAGCGGCAATGTGCGCAGAGGTGAAGACGAAGAAGTCGGCGTTAACCTGCTCCTGGTCACCAACCACTACTTCCTTGCGATCGCAAAGCGGCCGGGAAGCACCAGCGAACGGTGCAACCTGTCCCGATTGCGGGAAGAGGCTAATGAAGTCGGGAACGACGCGGACGGTTCCCACGCATGGCGGGAAGGTCAGGTTCGTGCCCGGGTGCCCCATATCCGTAGTGGAGTTGTTGGGGTTGTTCGGGTTGTTGTTGTACTGACCCACGGTCGCCTGGTCAGGCAGGATGAAGATGTTGCTCAGCGCCGCGAACTGCTGCGTCACCGGAGCTACCCACTGATCGCCGACGAGGATGTTCTTGTCCTCTTCCTTGACGATTTCGTAGCCTGGCGGCGGAACCATTTCGACGACATACTTTCCAACCGGTAGCGGAGTTACACCATCGGCCAGGGTGGTCAAGAAGTAGCGGCCGTCATACTGTGCCGGCTGTACCTGGTTCCAGTTATGGAAGCCGTCATAGCACTTCTTGATGTTGGCGGTTCCCATCGTGTAGGTCACGAACGGGTCGCCGGTTGGCGGCGTGCCTGCGCCGAGTTGGCCCGGGCAGTTCGTGGGCAGGTTGTCGTCCCAGCTCGAGGTCTGGGTGGTGTTCACCAAAACCAGCGACGTGCTGCCATCGGGTGCTGTCTTTTCCTGGTACAGGTTGATCGTTACGCGCGGAACGAGCGGTGCCCAGAGGTTCTGGAAGAGCAGCGTCGGATCATCGAACGGACGGGTATTTGCGTAAACTACCGTACCGCTGATGCCGCCATTCTCTCCTGGCAGATACGGAGTCTTACCGTACTCCAGAATCTGTGTCTGGCCGATGAAGCCCTGCAGGCCTTCATAGAGGATCTTGCCATCGTCGAAACGCTCCGTCGACTCGCCTGTCGGATACTTCGAGGTCAACAGACCAGCGTACGGACCGCTTGTATCGGGCTGACCACCGCCGTCTACAACGATGTGCGTCATGGTTCCCTTGTAGCGGGTAACGTCAGACTCAATGACATACCAGTTGAACAAGGGGAACAGTTCGTTGAAGGTTGCATTGCCGTCCGCATCCGTCTTGAGCACATTTGAAAAGCTGCCGTCGCGGAAGCGAATGGTAACCGGAACCTGCGCGATTCCCGGGTTGTTCTTCGAGGGCTTGTGGGTTCCGTCCGCATCGATGAACTGGGTGGTCTGCACATGGGTGAACCAGGTGAACACATCCAGCTTGCCCTGGTTGTAAGTCGTGTTCTGCGCGCCGGCAGGAACGTTGACGTAGTAGTAGGAGATGATCTGGTCGAGCCACTGATCCCAGATCACGATCTGGTAGTCACCCGGCGCCACCCCAGTCAGGCTGAAGTTGCCCTTGTCATCGCATTGCGAGAAGGCGACGTTTGCGCCCTGACCGCTCTGCGAGTTCAAGGACACATAGCAGGTGGTTTCCGCCAGATAATCATGCGAACCGGGGAACATGTCTTCCGCGATGGGGCGGGACATGTGCAGGTTCACCACCTGGCCGGTCACCGTGTTGTTGCCCTTCATTGCAGCATTGACCTTCGCAATGTGAGCGGGATTGATGAAGCCGATCCAGGCATGGAAGCTCGGAGGACCGAACTCCTGGAAGTAGCCGGGCTCGCCAGACTTCGCGAATCCGTCCTGTCCACGTCCGCCTTCCAGTGTGGAGACCTGGAACCACTTTTCTCCAGCACCTTCGCGCGCCGCACCGGGGTTCGCGATGATGTCATAACGACCGGGCATCAAGTTCTTGATCAGCGCCTGACCCGCCAGCGGTGAGCCGGTTGGGCAGGTAATGACGACACCGATAGCAGTGCTGCCATTGTCATTCGATTTGGTCGGGTAAGGACATCCCGGCGTGCCCAACAGTGAGTTGGTCAGCGGCATGTTGAAGGCATCGTAGTCAGTCTGTCCGATCGGATCGCCCGTCTTGCCGGCAACGTCGTTCAGAATGATCTGGAAACCACCGAGACCCGGCTCTGGATCATCGATGTCGCCGTTCGTTGGATTGTTGTCTTCGAAAACGTACACGCTGACCTGTGCCGTCTTCAACGGATTGGGTTCGACCAGCACAGTCACTGCACTCTGAGCCGGCGCGATCGGTGCGCCACCCATCGTGTGACCGCACTGAGCCGGGGCTGCTGGCTGGGTCGCGGTTGCCGCAGACGGAATCAGACAGCTGGCATTTGCCGGATCGGTTGGGTCGCCGCCGAAGCCCGCGATGAACGGATTGGCAGCGTCGCCCGGCAGCACCGAGATGAAGTAGTACTTGTTCGGATCCAGGTGAACCTGGTCAGGAGTGACAACAGGCTGCTGTGTAGCCGTGGTCGTGCAAACGCCCAGCCCGTCGCAAGTTGCCGGAGCACCGAGCAAGGACTGGCCGGTTCCGCAGCTGTTCGCTCCGGTGCAGCCCTGCGCAATCACCGGCATGTAGCTCTTGTGGAAGTTGAGTGCCAGGGTGTTGGCTACCACGCCTGCGGAGTTGCCCGAAAGACTATTGTGGAAGGTTGTGTCTTCTTCAATGATCCAGCGGTAGTCAGTGACAGCGGCCTTTGAAAGCGCATCGACCACCGATACCTTGGGTCCGTTCGCAACCAGGTAGTTGATGGTCACGGTCGCCGGCTGGCTCTTCGTTCCCTGGGAGTTCACAACCACGTAGGTAAACGAAGTAACTCCGCCCACCGCGGTGAACGATCCGTCGGCGTTCAGAGTAACTCCCGCCGGAAGCGCGTTCGCCGGATCAGCCTTCGCGGTAAGCGCGTATCCACTCGGGTCGGTTGCGTGGAGCAACACGCCCGGATGGGGAGCACGGAAGAAGGTTGATACGTTGCTGTTGTAGCTTTGGGCGACCGCCGTGGGTGCTGTACCCAGGCTGGCGACCGCGAGAGTGACAGTCGTGGTGTTCGAACTGCCCGAGTTTCCGTTGTAAGTGAAGGTATCCGTTCCACTGAAGCCGGAGTTAGGCGTGTAGGTGAACGTACCGTCGATATTGAATGTCAACGTGCCGTTGGTTACGTTGGAGACAACGGCAGCGTTGCTGATGCCGATGTCGTTGTTCAATACATTGTCGCTGTACGTTCCGTTGTAGGGAACGGTGAAGGAGTCCGGGACTGCGGTGATCGCGGCAGCAGGCGGTAGCGTTGCGCCTGCAATGTTGAGGAATGCCTGAATACCCGCATCGGGCTTATTGCCGCCGGAGAGAGTAAGTGCGCGATCGAAGATGCGATAGGAGTTGCCGTCGTAAGTGCCGGCGACCGTCTGCGTCGGGTGTACCAGCACATCAAACGTCTTGCCGGCAGGCAACAGAACTTCGCTCTGCACCTTAGGCAGACCAGGAGCCACATTGCCGTCTTCTGCGATCAACGAAATGCCGAGGTTCACAATCGAAGGAACGTGGGTATGCGACCCGGCGTTTGCGAAGCGGATCAACACGTTGCCGCTCGGAGCAGATGCCGTTGCTGTGGTGAAGGAGATCGGAGCGGTCTTGTCGAAAGACTTTCCGTTCACCAGGAAGTAGGTCGGTGCGTAATTGACTGCGGGCGGATACGCATTCGGATCGATGGGTCCGGTGCAGACGCTGCCAACCGTCGGGCAGAGCGGTGCAGCCAGTGCATCGACAGCGATGTTCTGCGCCGCGTCAATCTCACTCAGCAGAAGCGTGGCATCTGCGTCGTAAGGAACGTTCGCCAGAGACTGACCGCTGTACGCCCCAGGAAACGCTTGTCCTGGAGTAATCGGGGCAGTCGTCGTAGGCGCATTCGTCACCACCAGGACACCGTAGAGTCCCATCGGCGCCTGGATGGATGGCTGCGTGCCAGTCTCATACAGGTAGGTGCCGGGGTTCAGCGAAGTCCAGGTGTAGGGGTGCGTTCCACCGTTCTCCGCCGCTTCCGGACCGAACGACCTGGCACGCTGACCCTGTACGGGAGGCGTGAAGGTCGAAGGCGCATTCGTCGGCCAGGTAGTCATGGTCTGACCGGGATGTGCCGGGCCGTCCTTCTTGACTGGTGAACCCAACCCGCCGCCGATCTGACCGAGGATCACGACTGAAGTCGGAGTCGGCAGATTGTTGGTCAGGTTGATGGTCAGGCTGCTGCCCGGAGTGGCCGTAATGGTAGGACCCACCGACCAGGCATTGGTGCAACTACCGGTGGTGCAGAAGCCCCACATAGGGACGATCTTGCCATCCGGTAGAGTTGTTACCGAGCGCTGTGCAGTCAAATTGACGACTGTCTGGGCAGAGGCAAATCCTGTTGCCACTAAACCCGCGACAGCGAGAATCGCTGCTTTGACTTTCATGTTTAAGAACTTGGCGTGCATTGCTCTCACCCTCCGCATCGCTATCCGCATCACAATCACTGCCTTTCATCAATGGTCGTTGCGGGGCTATCCACAAGAGCCATCATCATCATGCCGCCTGGAAAAATGTCGTTGGTCGTGATCTCGCGCTCGTTGTGCGAGTGCCACATATAGGCATAGCTGCCGTATGGGTTGATCACGTCTGATCCCTGCGGTAACTGCGTTCCAACAGGAGCACCAAGGTAGGGACTGCCGCCATACCACAATCCGTTGGCGACTATGTTGTTATCCGGCGGAGTTACCGGGATCGGCTTACCGTGATCCGGGCAATACTCGTGCGTGACCGGATCGAATCCTGCAGAGGGGCCCTGCGCGATCGTCTTACCGTTGCAGGTATGAGCCATCGTCGGATCGACGCCGTACACATCCCAGTTCAATCCTTCACCTGTCCATGTCCACAAGGCATCGACTGCCTGACCGGAAACGGTGGCGATGGTAAAGAGCAGCGGTCCGGCCAGCGTGGTGTTATCGGTCTGGCTCACAATCAAGTTACCGTCACGACCCAACACGCGGGCGTGGTTGCCATGGAAGTGGAACGGATGCTGCCAGCGTCCCTGTCCGATTACGCGCATCAGCACTTGTTCGCCTGGATGCATGTGCGGATTGCCGTTGTAGGGCTGGTGTGGATAGCTGGGAAGATAGGACCCGTCCATATCATCGGGCATGGATCGGCCGTTGATCATGAAGTAGACCGGCTTATACGGCTCGAGCTCCACCGCGATCGGGCCCGGCGTTCCGGCGCGAACTACGGCTTCCACCTTCTGGTGAACGTCGAGGCTCATCTCCGCGAACTGGAACAGGTACTCGCGGTCATAGCAGGACTGCGGATGATCGTAAGCAGATCCGGACAGGGAGTACGGTCCCTTGTTGCATCCCGCCTGGGTAGTGTTGGGCAGCACGATCAAAGCGCCGTACAAGCCCATCTCCACCTGCAGGTCAGGCCGGGTGCCGCTGTAGTAGCTGTAGGTTCCCGGGCGGCTGGCCACGAAGGTGTAAGTGACCGGGTGTCCCGGAGCCGCTTCCTGCGTGAGCAGGCCGGCAACTCCGCCGTTTGAAGTCACAGGAAAACCACCCGAAAAGACGATCGACGTATTTCCCGCCGATGCCGGTAGCTGATCTGTTAGAGAGACAGTTACAGTTTGGCCTTCCGTCACGATCATTGTCGGTCCGGGCAGCTGCATGGTGGGGCAGGTTCCGCCGAAGCTTGCCGGCAGGAACCCGGGAGTGAAGCCCGTCGCGCAGCCGTAACCCCAGCTGTAAACCATTTGCCCATCCGGCTGGGTGATGTAGTCTGCCGTCGCCGTCAGGTTGAAGGTGGTGCCAGTAATTCCCGGAACAGCAGCCTGCGCCAGGGGATTGAATGCCAAGGCAATCGCCGCCATCATGACCGGCAGCAGAACTTTGAGCGATAGTTTTGATCTCATTTTGAAGTGGCTCATTGTGTCTCCTACTGAACAACGATCTCGGTCATCTGGCCGCCGAAGTTCTCGGCGTCGTTCGACAGGTGGTCCAGGTTGGTCGTGTAAAGGAAATAGGTACCGGGAGCGATGCCGTTTGCATCGAGCATTACGTCGACTGACTCGCCGCCGCCCAGGGTCACAGAATTGGTTTTGTAATAGAGGTTGTTACCCTTCAGATCGCGCAGCAGACGCGCATTGTTCGCGATCACCTGCATCGGAATTCCGATCGTAGCCAGGGTCGAGAACTCGGTCACGCTGAGATCCGAGATACGCAGCAGTGCACGCCCGTTGCGCGGAATCGTGATCAGGCTGCGCATCGGCTGCGACGGACGCGAAACACCGTCCGAAGCTTCCGTCGAGATATAGCTGGGGTTTACGGTGTCGGGATAGCTGCGGCCGCTGAGCATGAAGTACTTGTCCTTCATATCTGCGAAGCCTTCGGGATTGAAGGTCGTCCCCACAAAGTGGAAGTTCGGGTCGAAACCCATGATCTGGATCGGGTATTCGACGTCATACCGCGTGCTGCCGTCGCCGTCGTTGTAGGCGTACATATAAGGCTTGCCGGTGTTGGGGTCGATCGACTGAGCGAAACCATTGTCAGAGGTCGGCAACGGCGTCTGTCCGGTGCACAGAAGATCGGTGCAGCCGAGACCGCTCATTCCCTTTGCCGCGTTGGCAGTCTGCAGCGCCGCATACACGCTGGAGCCAGTCTTGACGCGATTCTGACGGGGACGAACGTAGAGCTGCCCCACCATGCCCATCTGCAAGTGCTCGGGAGGTGAGATATGGCAATGCCAGAAGTAAGTGCCGGGGTCCGGTGCGGTGTAGTAGTAAGTGAAGCTGCCACCGATGTTAATCGCCACCGATGCGTCCGGCACGCCATCAAAGAACGACGAGGCATTCGGATATCCGTGGAAGTGCACCGTGTGCTGCTCAAACAAATCGGGGCGCATGATCATGCCCACGTTGGTCAGCGTAAGGAAGAACTCGTCGTCCTCGTCGATGGCCATCAGCGGGGCCGGGCTTTCAGCATTCAGAACGCCCGTGTTCATGATGCTGGCAGGATCAGTGACTGCGCCGTTGGGATCGCCTGCCTTGTTGAAGATGGTGGCGAGTTCCGTTCCCGGGTTGCCGTTCTGAATGTCCTGCAGGCCAGACAAAGGTCCGAAGCCAAACAGGAAAATCTGATGGCCATCGGCCATCGTGGCGAAACCGTCACCGCCTGAAATCTGCTGGCACTTGATGGCGCCCGGTGCAGATGGCCCGGTAGCTGGATGCAACGTAGTAGACGCCGGGCATTGGACCCGGAAGGACTGTGCGCTAGCAGTTCCAGCGGCCAGGCACACCAGAAGTGTAGGGAGCCACGTCTGGTAAAACTTACGATTCGTCATCTTCATCCTCCTATCCATGACAACTGCATGGACGGCAACTTTCTTAAAAGCAAAACTTGGTTCAGGAAGGGGGCAGACACACCCTGACCCTTGACTGCTGCGGGTACTTCTTCGAACTTCTAAAATCGATGAAACGAGAACCGGACGGGCCGAATAAAGGCGCCTAATGGCGCTCAAAACTACAGTTCAAGCAAATTTGTTGAGCCGTTCCTGGCCACTTACAGCCGCAGTACACACTACAAAGTAGTGCGAAAATATAAGACTGGGAACTCAGCCGCAAGTGGCTAATTTGGCTATAAGTGCCCTAAGTTGCTGAACCTACGACTAAGGTGTTAACCGAAACTGCTGTCTCTTCCACTTCCGATGTAGATCGATTCCACGTTTGAGACACACGAGACCAGTTGCTCGCCGAGACGCACGGCCGCCGCTGAAGAAAAGCATCAGGTCAGACAAGCCAATACGTGCGAACAAAGGTCGAGTGTGTGAGGGCCGATGGATGACTGGACGTGAGAAGAACAGTGAGACCAGGGAATTGCGAAGTGATTCAGAACAACAAACTATCTAGAACACTAGTTTCGGCAAGTTACAACGAGTACACATTAGGTCATAGTGATTTCTGCTGCAAGTGGCCATTTTGGCTGCTGCGAGAGAGAACCATGTTGGCAACCATGCAACGAGTTGCTCCAGGCGAAACTCCGTAGGCCCGCTTAAAATCGCGGGCGAAGTGGCTCAGGTCTTGAATGCCGAGCATGCCGGCGATCTTCTCCACTGTGAAACTGGTGGTGCGGAGCAGGTGGTGCGCGCGTTCGAGCCGCAGCCGGATGACATACTTGTGGAACGAAACGCCTACATAGTCTTTGAAGAGGTGGCGAAAACGCGACGGAGAAATGCTCAGGACAGCCGAAGCCGTCTCGAGCGAGATGAGTTCACTCGGAGTCGACTCAAGGAAGTCGAGTACTTTTTTAATGCGGCAGTTACTGCAGCTGGGGGAAATGTCTTCGGCAGTAGTTTGACTCGAAAGAATAGGTTCGCAGGGAACAACGAATCGAGGTTCTTGCGCACGACAACAGAGGGTCTCTGTTGCTTGGTTCATAACTCTCCTCTGGGGAAGATGAAACAAATCCAGTGATTTTTACCAAACTGCCGATGCCAACCTTACAGAGTGGCTAACAGGCTGCGCGAGTATCGGTCCTCTTGACGGTGAAGTCAATGGGCGAAACCTGATCGATTTATTTGTTTTTCATTTGCAAACATACCCTTTGTGTTCTATAAATTACCCACTTACTTAGCAGCATTTCCTCTTCCCAAACTTTTGTTTTTCTGAATAGAGCTTTGCCCGAGTTTGACTTTTGGTTACATTCGCTTGATTCAAGATCCGCTGTAAGTGAACACTTTGTAAGCTAGAAACCCTGATTACCGATCGTAGTTAACAGTTTTGAATTCTTGAACGCGGTGCCGCAGAAATGAACGACCATATAGGAACGAAGCTGTTCCGGTTTCACTTGCACCCCTTTACGTTTCACAGATCAGTCTCATTTTTGTCCACGACTAGCCCGGAGTCATAGCAGGTAGACGCAGTCAGCAGGACATTTGGTGAGTAGCGTGGCCGATCGAAGCGCGGCAATGCCGCAGTTCGCAGGTTGGCTTCCCGCGCTCTTGGAGATTGGTGTGGACACGGAATCTGCTTCTGGAAACCAGATTGTCTTCGGACCCTTCACGCTCGATCTACGCGAAGGAGAGCTGCGGCGCAATGGCTTACGGCTTCGCCTGCAGCCCAAGACCAGACGTCTGCTGCTGATGCTGGCATCTCGTCCAGGCCAGGTCGCGACGCGCGAAGAGATTCGAGAAGACCTGTGGGGCGCAGAGACCTGTGTAGACGTGGAGCATGCGCTGAATTTCTGCGTGTGCCAGTTACGTGCAGTCTTGCGAGATCCAGTCAGCCGTCCGAAATATATCGAGACACTCCCGAAGCGTGGTTATCGGTTCATTGCGCATGTGTATCGCCGGAATCCGGAACTCGCAGTTACTCCGCAAGCGAATGCGACGACGTTACTCCATCTGGAACGAACCGTCGCTGTGTTGCCCTACAAGATTTCTACTGACTCGCAACAATCGATCGCAGACGGCATGACCGATTGCCTAGTAGCGACGCTATCCAAAATTCCCGGACTGCGTGTGATTCCCGCGGGCTCAGTAATGCGCTTTCAGGGAACCATGCCGCTGGTTCACCAGCTTGCCTTTACGCTCGATGCGAACTGGGTGATCGACGGGCGTATTCTGATTGCCGGGAAGCAGATCCGCATTTCGACGCAGCTGGTCGACGCTCCAATTGGAAGCATTCTGTGGAGTGAGCAGGACGAGGACCATCTTCGCAACGTGCTATCGCTGCAAAGTCGTTCCAGCCACAAACTTGCCGCGGCGGTATCGTCGCGCATGCGCTCGCCGGCCACGCCCACTCACAAGAAACCCCTCCTTACTCGCTGACCTCAATCCGTCGGGTCAAACAAGTGCGGAGGGGCTTACCTGCTCGTTCTCTTTACTTATTCTGATCGGCTGCGGCTACGGCTGCTTCTGCGGCCTGGAAGCCCATTTTGGAGTGTGTGCCATCGCAGAACGGTTTGTTGGTAGAGGCGCCACAACGACAAAGTGAAATGGCGGGTTTCCCGGTCAGGTCCCACTCGCTTCCATTTGCATCGACCAGCTTTACGGGACCTTCAACGCGGAAAGGGCCATTGGGACGGACCGTAATTTTCACTTCGGGTTCTGACATCAATATCGCTCCTGTGGAGTAGCAAATCCCACTTATCTCAGTTTATCAGTCACTCTCGATTCATGAGCCCTGCAGTGCCGGCAACGCTTGATGGTTGTCGCGAGTACACGCGGACATAATCCACCAACATGCTCTGCGGAAAAGCAGTGGTCGCGTCGGGATTGCCCGGCCAACCTCCTCCCACTGCAAGGTTGAGCAGAATGAAATATGGATGATCGTAGACCCAGGGCGTGTCCTGGCTCTGAACCGTTCGCGCCTGTGTCTCGTAGAGCCGGTCATCCACGTAGAAGCGAATAGCGTCGGGCTCCCACTCAACGGCGAAGAGGTGAAAGTCGTCGCCAAAGTTCTGATGATCAGGCAACGTATCGATGCCCGTGAGGTTGGTCGAAGCAGCGCCCGAAGGACCGTGCAGGCTCCCGTGAATCTTGTTCGGCTCCTTGCCGATATTCTCCATGATGTCGATCTCGCCGCACTTGGGCCACGGAAATGTTTCGATGTCTTCGCCAAGCATCCAGAAAGCAGGCCACATTCCCTGCCCTTTCGGGATCTTCATTCGTGCTTCGAATCGGCCGTATTTTTGGGCGAACAGGCCTTCTGACTTCAACCGTGCGGACGTGTATTCGCGGGCAATCCCGTCCTTGCCGGCGAAGTGCTCATTGATCGCGGTAATGACTAGGTTGCCGTTCTCCTGGTGCACGTTCTGCGGCCGGTCGGTATAACTCTCCTGCTCCTGGTTGCCCCAACCATTGCCGCCCAGGTCAAAGGTCCACTTCGCAGGATCGGGAGCGGATCCATTCGGGCCGTTGAATTCATCGCTCCAGGTCAGCGACCACTTCGCAGCAGTTCCATCCTTGGCGCTCACCTGCTGCGAAACTGCAGCGGAAATCATCAGTACACCGGCAACCACCATCGCAAAACTCTTCACCATGCAATCGGCCCCTTCGAAGTTCCTTCCCTCCGCACGAGGCGGAAGTGTTCTTCGCAAGGAGATGGTGACACCACAAGGGTTGTCAAGCGAGCCGATCACAATTGGGCGGCAGCGGCACGTCGAGGCCGATGAGCGAGTCTCGTTTTGAATGCCGGCTTATTGAATGTTTATCGATCGATCCGCTTTGGCGACTAGCTGGCCTTGGCGCGCCGTGATGCGAATATCGCACTGGCCGCGCCCTGGAGACACTTTCACCAGCATCGGAATCGATCCATCCGCCTCAGGCTTCGGCAGTTCCAGCGGCTTGCGCGCGATCTCTTTGCCATCCTGAAATAGCTGCAGTGTCACCTTGGGGTCGAGCTCGGCCACCGCCGGGTAAACGACAAAGTAGACAGCCACCGGTTTGTCTCCATCGACCGAACCGGCAAGCGTCGGCATGATGCGCACCTTGTCCAGCTCAAAGGGATTCGCAGGGTTGCGCGGGCCTGCGAGCGGCTCTACCTTACCGACCACCTGCACCGAACTCAGTTTGATCGTTTCGCCGGGATTCACAGTAACGTGAGAACGCTTAACCGTCGCTTTACCCGACTGCTCATCGGTGACCGCTGTGACTACCTCGTAGTTGCCGGCAGGAAGCTTGACCGGCTCTGCATACAGAATGCGGTCGTGGCTGGTTACCTGGTTAGTTGCAACTTCGCGAGTCACTTCACGACTGACTTTATCCACCACCTCGCCCCGCTCATTGTGAATCAGGGCTACGAGCGAAGCCTGAATGTGACCTGTTCCGGCGGAATCGTTCACCACCTTCAAGCCGGAGACGGGAACTTCAAACGTCAACTCGTACTCCACCTCGTGTGCCTGCGGGCGAAAGCTCATCAGCGCTGCCTGGTATGGAAAGGTGACCGGCGCCGGATCTGCATTCATGGCATTCAGTGCGGCGACCTCAAACGGTTGCAACGGTTCGCCGTTCAGTTCCGGAATCGCATAATAGCCTCTGCGCGTCTGTATCGTGACCTTCCGGCGCGCCACCTTGACATCGATCTTCCTGAAGTGTCCGTCGTAGAGCGTCGACGTGGGCGTGTACGCCAGTTCGTAGTGCGTGCGCATATCTTCCATCATGCGCTGCATCGGCTCGGCGATCTGGTTGGTGCTGGTGACGGCGAATCCGCCCGTGGCTTCGGCAAGCTCGCGTAGCGCCAACTGGTCGTTCGAGACCGCTGTCAATTCCTCATCGTCTTCCAGCTTGTGCCCGTTGCGCGGGTCCACTCTTTGCGCCGAACTCTCGGACGCGACACGCTCCAGGTTATTCAACGACTCGGCCATCGGGTCTTCCGTGTTCAGGCCTTTGGTGTCGATGGTGTAAAAGGTCACCCCAGAACGATTGGCGTAGCTGATTAAGCTGTCGACGACCTCCCTGCGATTCACTGGAAATTGCAGCCCATCGGCCAGGTACAACACCACCTTGCGGCCGGGAAGTTTCTCCTGGCTATGAACCAGCGCTCGCAGAGAGTCCATGGCGTTCATGCCGTTAGCGAGGCTGGTGGCGAACCGCAGGCCCTTCGCCATATCCGCCTCGGTGATCAGTGCGTTACCAATGTTGGTGGAGGCATCCTGCGAGGAGGCATTGCGCGACCAGTTGGGATCGAGCAACAGGCTGGAGAGCGGGTTCATCTGCGCGTTCTCAACCGCGTGCACAGTCGCGGGTCCGGTGATCGGGGCGGCTATGATGTTTTCCGTCTGCGCCAAGCAGAAAAGCCTTGCCGGCCGAAGCGACGAGCGCCGCGCCGTCAATCCCGCCCTTGGAGTACAGGCCGGTGGATGCGCCGTCGACCGCCTGTGCGAGCAGTTCCTTATTATCTGTGTAGGGGCGTATCAGTTGAAGCCCGCGATTGAGCCGGAACAGCGTGAGGTAAGTATTCGGAAGGTCATCGTTCTTCAGGAACTGCAGCACCGCCTGGCGGGCGAAGTTCAAATTTTGCGGCGCGATCTGGGCCATGACCACTGAAACGAAATTGACCTGCTGCAGGCGGTTCCGGGGCTCAACCGATTCTATTTCGGGAGCAAGGGCGGCCTTGGTGCGAGCTGCTTTCCGCTCACTCTGCACCTTTCGTTCACTCTGCAACTGATCCGCGCCTTCGACATCGCGAAACGCCTTGACCTTCTGCAGAACTCCATCCTCGTAGACCTGGATCTCCGACGGCTTGAGGTCGCGAATCGCCTTGCGGTGCTTGTCCCTCACCACCACGTCCAGCAACACTTCTCTCGCGTTGGTGCGGATCACCGGCTTATGCGGTTCGATCTGCCTGGGCGCGGTCTGCGCCGGCAGCAGCGAGCAACTCATGCAGGCACTGAGTGCGAAGATCAGAGAGCGTCGGGCCGCCAAATCACTCACCTCGCCGAAGATGCAGATTAGGATGCGGTTTACGGAATGGGGTGTTCCGACTGCCTGGAAGCCGTCTCAGCGTCGAGAACTCGCGACAGATCTGGCCTCGCAGTGGAGACACTAGACCACACCTATGTAGCTGGAAGCAATGGAATTCAGCCCCATCCTTTGATGGAATCAACGGCGCCGTTGATCTTGACAGGGACGGCGAGCCGGAGTCGCTACACCGGGAACCCTCGTACCAGACGGGGCGGGAAGCTCGGCCTTGAAACTTTCCTCCGCCGCGGAGCATCTTTCGTCCGTGGCTCGCGAAGGCATAGACTGCCCAACGACGCCACCATCCCCGGAGGTCTCATGTCCATTCGCCCCGTAAAACGCATGATCAAAGCCAAGCCTACGCTGGAGGGCGCCGGGGTCCACCTGCGGCGAGCGTTCGGATTCGGCAATACCTCGGAATTCGATCCATTTCTGCTGCTCGACGACTTCCGCAATGACGTTCCCGACGACTATCTGGCCGGGTTCCCATGGCATCCGCATCGTGGTATCGAGACCATCACCTATGTTCTCGCCGGTACGGTGGAGCATGGGGACAGCCTGGGCAACAGGGGAGCGATTGAGTCGGGGGACGTGCAGTGGATGACGGCCGGCAGCGGCATCATTCACCAGGAGATGCCGCGCGGCGATCACGCCGGCCGGATGCACGGCTTCCAGCTATGGGCCAACCTGCCCGCGGCGCAGAAGATGACCTCGCCTCGATATCAGGAGGTCAAGGCAGCCGACATTCCCGAGATCACGGATGACGACGGTACCCATGTCCGCCTGGTCTGCGGCACATTCTGGGGCAAAGTTGGACCGGTCGACGGAATCGCGACGGACCCTATCTATCTCGATGTCTCGGTTGCGCCCGGCCGCCGCAAGAGCCTGCCTATCGATACTGGTCGGCATGCCTTCGCGTACGTCTTCGCGGGATCCGGCAAGTTCTGCAACGCTTCCGCTCCGCTCTCAGTGCCGACCGAGGGTGTGCAGTGGTCCGACACGCATCCGCCGTCGCTCGCTGATAACCGCTCGCTCATCCTGTTTGACAGCGGCGATGAAGTCACGGTTCAGGCCGGCGACGATGGCATCCGCTTTCTGCTGGTCTCGGGCAAGCCGCTCGAAGAACCGGTCGCGTGGTATGGCCCGATCGTGATGAATACGCAGGAGCAGTTACAAACCGCATTTGAAGATTTGGAGAAGGGAAAGTTCCTGAAATAGCCGGACTGGGTTGGGAGCCGGCCCTCGGCAAATGGGCCCGGTTCCCTGCTGTCCGCATTCGATACCGCCGATGCTGGCCGCTACACCAGCTCCAATGTGTGCTTATGGTCTGACATGCAAGTGTTGTAGTGCCGGTGTTTCATGTTGTGGTAGACGTAAATTCTCTGGTGCCACTCTTCCGGAAAGCGGTTCTTGAAGACATAGGCCTGCGATAGGTGCTTCTCCATCGGGTTCCATGCGGCGTTGAACTCTTTGATCGCAGCCCGCACCCCAATTTCATCTGAATACGCATGCGATTCGTCGCCGACGATATCGTCGAAGTAGCACCAAACTCGCGGAAGCAGATTGTCGTGGAGAAAGAGCGCGAATGCATCCCTGGTCGAGGTATACATATCCAGGTCGAACATGATCGCACCCAGCGGCGCATCCGGAGGAAAGCTCACCTGCTTCGCTGTGACTGCGACGTCTCCAAGAATCACGTCCGCCCTGCCGTTCAACCGCCGCTTCAGCTTCGGTACATCCATCTCGAACGAACCCGACGGCCATACATAGAGGAGATCGCGAGGATCGGACGATTCCGGCAATCCCGTTCCCGCATCGAGACCCACAATGTGTATCTGGACCCCGAGTTCTTTCACAATTTCATCGCGGTAGTCGCAGAGGGTCACCAGGCCGTTTCCTCCTGCCACCCCTAACTCGAGCACCGTCGTCGCCTGGTAACCAAGCGATTTCGCTTCCAATGCGGCAGCGTAAAGACTCCACGCATACCACGGTCGCTGGAAGGCTCCTGCTCGCAGGCGCGTAGAGAACGAGCGGATCGGAAACCTGGACAGCAGGCGACGGAAGAAGATTGCCCGCATCGGCATCGGGTTGCAGGCCTTTTCGAGCACGCTGTCAATCAGACTCATCAAAGTCAGAGTAGCATCGGCACCCATGGCGGGCAACGGCCCGCGCGCGGTTCTCGACTGAAGATCACCATGTAAGAAGGGTGTGTCCGCCACATTGCACAAGCGAAGGAACACCCATGTGTAACGGCCGTTGCGGTGGAGGCTTGAAGCCGCTCTTCCAACTCGGGTACCATCGACTCACGCCATGGGCAACGAACCGAGATCATGATGGACCAAGAGCCGGCTCCAGAGCCGCTGCAGGTAAATCTCGGCGGTTACCGCCACCATCGACCATTTGGATATTTTGTAAAGCGCGGCCTCTGGGCCTGTGTACAGCTACCGTTTTGGTCTGCCTCCCCTCGACAATTGAGCGGCCTGCGCATTGCGCTCTTACGCCTCTTCGGGGCAAGGATCGGAACCCGCTCGATGGTCGCCTCGGGAGTGCGAGTATGGGAGCCCTGGAACCTAGAAATGGGAGAGTATTGCGTGTTGGGCGACCAGGCAGAGGTCTACAACCTGGCGAGAGTGCGCATCGGTTCTCACAGTGTGATCTCGCAGCGAACGTATCTCTGTTCAGCGACTCATGACTACACCGACACGAGCTTCCCCCTGTACTCAAAGCCCATCGACATCGGATCGAATGCCTGGGTTGCTGCGGGCGTTTTTATTGGTCCTGGAATCACAATCGGAGATGGTGCGGTGATTGGGGCCTACTCGGTCGTGACTAGAAGCATGCCGGAGTGGATGGTCTGTGCCGGAAACCCATGCCGCCCGATCAAGCCTCGCGTTCTCTCAAATAAGTCATGATGCTTTATCGCTGCGCCGAGGTCTGCTCAGCCCTTTGCGAATCGCAGGCGGTCATAGAATCTCCTGCCGTATCTTCGTAACAGTGCCGATGACACAAGCGCCGTCTTGTTCAGCAGTCGGCGGCCGAGGCTCAGATGGAGCACACGCTTCTGCACCAGCAGTGCTTCTTCGCGTCCGCGTGCCGGATTTGTCATCGAGAGGCCCCCTCTCTCAAAGGAGCAAACGGCAAACGGAAGTTGGAGGGTGGAGGCTCCGCGCTTCAGAAAGCGGGCGGTGAAGTCGTAGTCGCCGGCTATGCGATAGGAAGTATCGAACGGCGCGTCCCCTGCAAAAGCACGCCTGTAGAGCATCGCCTGGTGGTGAGTAAACATTCCGTACGAAATCGTCTGCGCACTTCGAGCTTTCTTGAGAAGCCGTTCGCCGGTCGCGGTAATCTCGTACGCATCTCCGAACAGAAAGTCAGGATCCGTTCCGCGCGTCGTAAGCGATTGCTCAATCTTCTCAAGAACAGTCTCGTCCGCGAAGATATCCCCTGCATTTAGAAAGATCAGGTAGGTGCCGCGCGAGAGAGCCACGCCCTTATTCATTGCGTCATAGATGCCTTTGTCTTTCTCTGAAATAAAACGGCACCGTTCACTCGACAACTCCGCCAGCAGATCCAGAGTTCCATCCGTGGACTTTCCATCGATGATCAGCCACTCGTAGTCCAGGCAAGACTGCGAAAGAACGCTTGCTGCCGTTGCGCTCAAGCCGGCTTTGTCGTTCAATGTCACGGTGACGATCGAGAACGGGGGAACTGCGGAAGATACCAAGTCTTTCTCCGTGGCCAAGCTCATGTATGCTGGCCAATGAAACGCCGAGAGTTCTCGCGCTGCCATCTCGAGTATAAGCGCAGGAGCATCGATCAATTGCTTGTATGGCCGCACAGAAAAAAGACAGAGTTCGCGGCAGAGTTCAGAGCAAGCCTGCAAAGTTCGAGAGCTTGTCTGGACGGGTTACACTGGAGGAATTAAGCGGCCCAGTCAACTTATTCTGATAAGTGGCTATGGAGCAATCGAATAACGAGAGTGGAGGAGCATGGCGGAATACCTGCTGGTGATGACGGCAACCATTATCCCTGCTCAAGGTGTCGTGATACCCAGAAGCGATCCGGCCGAGCGTCTTGGCGATTACCGAAAAGCACTCGCTTATTGGCTCGCGTATCCGCACCCCAAAACCAGGCGGATCCTCTTCCTTGAGAACTCCGGCGCAAGTCTCGACTCCCTGAAGCAACTCGTCGCCGAAAACAATCCTTATGCAAAGCAGGTAGAGTTTCTATCCATCACCGGCAGCCCAATACCTGCTGGTTTGACCTATGGCTTCGCAGAGATGGAACTGGTCGACTCCGGCGTGGCACAGAGCCAGCTGGCCCGGGAAGCAACCCACATTGTGAAACTGACGGGACGTCTCACGTTTCCGTTGCTGGGCAAGCTCATTGACAGTCTGCCAGACGATTTCCAGGTTTCGGTGGATACACGAATTCGCGGCAAGGTGATGTTTGTGCCCTCGCAACTCATGATCTTTTCACGAGAGTTTTACAACACGAATCTACGCGGCGCCTGTTACGAACTTGATCCGAACTACGAGACGCATGTCGAAGGACTGTTCTTTGACAAGCTTGTGCGATTTAGAAACCGCCCCGGCGTCTTTCTGCGTTGGCCGTTCAACGTCGACCCTGTTGGCGTGAGCGGTCACGGCCAAGTCTACCAGTCTCCCAAGCGCAAGCTTGCGTCGCACGCACGAAACCTGCTGCGGCGAGTTGCTCCCTCGCTTTGGCTGTAAGTCTCAACAGAGAATCGAAGTCAGCTCACCCACGACCGGCAACACCCAATGAGAGTTAAGCAACACTCTTGAGCGGAGGCAGCTTTTGCCGATACCGGATCATCAGCCATGCCAGTTTTCTCGCTGACCAATACCGCGGGATATATAGCCCCGGCTTTGACAGGCAGCGGAACAGCCATCCTAAGCCGAGACCGTCGGCCGACTTGGGGATGTAAACCTGGTCACCGCTGATGAAGGCGATCGCTGCCCCAATGCAGTGAATCGCGGGCAGATAGCCGAGATGGCGCTTGATGTAAAGACCCAGCCGCTCCTGCGTGCCCCCGCCGATGGTGATGATCACGTGCCGATAGCGATGAACCGCGAGCCGCTTCAGGAGTTCGGGATCGGCGATGTCTCGAGAATAAAAGGGCGCGATGTAAACATCCTGTTCGCGAACCTCGAATCCCTCGTTGCGCAGCCACTCCAGGTTGCGCTCCGCACTCTTTGCGCTGGCCATGACCCAGAAGGTGTTACCCGGTGCCCTGACCTCGGCATCCTGAAGGAGATTCTGCAGGTATTCGAGGCCAGAGACACGCTGCACGTTGTCGCGCGTCAACAGGTTCCAGAGCACGACCATGAAGATGCTGTCGGTAATGGCGACATCGGAGCCAAGCAGCGCCTCGCGGTATTCGCGGCTCACCGGAATATCTTTGAGCGTGGGAGCGGAGGGCGCCACCAGCAGCCCGCCGCCCCTGATCTGCTCAATGCTCTCCTTCGCGCTTCCGACAAAGAAGTTGACGCCAAGAATCTGCCGGAATTTTGACGCGTTTGATTGGTCTCGGGAAGAAGTCATTGCAAACGAAAGCCTTACTGAACTCTTAGTCCTTGAGGTTCTACGCCAGAGACCTTAGTCGAAGTGACGCACTTGAGAACGCAGGCGAACAGCAGCCCGCCCACATGGAATTAGTTTAGCTCATGGCAAAGAGCCGAGACGGCGCTCGAATCAATCGCGATCCGCTACCCACCTGCGGCCGATTGGGGGAAAAGCGAATTTTCTGTCTCCGCCTTTTCGGTCGGGTGGTGAATGACACGAGGTCTAAGCGACAGTGCAGGCAGTTCGATGACATAGCGCGAGATGAGACTCAACAAGACTGCGCATAGGAAGACAGTAATGAGCCGAATCGTGTAACGACGCGTATCGCCGTTTGGCAGGTAGCCGAAGAAGTGCTCGTACGCCTGCAGGATCGGCAGATGAAGCATATAGAACGCGTAGCTGATGAGGCCGAAAAATGTAAGCAACCGAGAGCGAAATATGAACACAGCACGCTCGCCCGAGTGGAGTATGAGCAAACCAACCGTCCCTCCACAAAGCATGGTTACGGCCGTTTGATGTAGCGCGTCTCGGAACGCCTCGCTGACCAACGGTCCTGTTAAGAACAATGGAACTAGCAGCAACGCGCCGAAGACCAGAACCGCAATCAGAACGCGGTCATGGATCGCCTGACGCCGATTCTCTTCGTCTCGCTTTCGAAATGCACAGGCGAGAAGAGCTCCGAAGGCAAGCCCATCGCTCCGGAGAAACGATAGGTAATAGTTATGGTGGCCGAAGGTAGCGAAGCCAAAACGTAGGAGTATGCAACCGAGCAAAATTCCGAGCGCCCACGCGCCCACCTGCGAAACAGACCTGCGTCTTACGACCGTAGGCCATATGAGGTAGAACTGCTCTTCGATTGCGAGCGACCAAATAGGAAGCGCAACCGGGGCTGGAACAGCAAAGAATCGAGTCAGATTTGCGATGAAGAAGACACCGAAGAGCAGGAAACGTCCGGTGTGGGGGAAGAAGATGAAGATGGCAATGAGACAAGTCAGGTAGAGCGGCAGAATGCGGAGAGCGCGTTTCCAGTAAAAGTCACGATAAAAAGTAGAACTCTTCGAGTCCCGCAGCAGCAAGGAGGTAATTAGAAATCCGGACAAAACGAAAAACACGTCGACGCCCGCCGCTCCAAACCGGGAGATACTCCTGATAGCCAGAACTGTTGGCCCCCATTGGGTGCTGATTCCGGCAAAACATAGATGATGAAAGAAGACGAGCAGTGCGGCTACGCCGCGAAGACCATCGAGTTCGGGAATGTGCGATAGTGAAGTCGGTCTGCTCGATGATCCAGCGGCCATTCAAGACTCCTGCGGGGGATTTGGCTGGTAGCCTGAGGCTGAGGTGGGACGTGATCGATGGCGGCTGCGTGTTAGCGAACCGCGAGCTTTAGATGCAGCTTCTTCTACTTGCGCTGTAAGCCTCACCAACTTTCGCAAAAGGGAAGACTTTCTGCGTCTACAAGGGCTTTCCAAGCACGGTTTGCGTAGTTTCTTGAGCCATCGTTTGCTATTGTAACGGCTATGAATGCTGAGCTCCAGATAACGGTAGTGGGTTCAGGCTACGTTGGCCTAGTGGCGGCGGTTTGCTTCGCGGAACTGGGTCACAAAGTGGTCTGTGTCGACAACGATGAAGCAAAAGTCAACGCACTAAAGTCCGGCATTATCCCGATCCATGAACTTCATCTTCCAGAACTGCTGGGACGATTTCTTAACGATCGCGTAATCTTCGAAACCGATCTCGGATCGGCCGCGCGCAACTCCGACATCATCTTCATCGCCGTAGGCACACCGCAGAGCGAGACGGGAGACGCGGATCTCTCGTATGTCGAAGCGGTGGCTTGCGAGATCGCTCGGTCCCTCGACAGCTACACCGTCATCACGGAAAAGAGCACCGTCCCGGTCTACACCAACGAATGGATTCGCCGCGTGATCGAACGCAACGGCGGTGCCCGCGAGATGTTCGACGTGACGTCGAACCCGGAGTTTCTCCGCGAAGGTACGGCTGTTGCAGACTTTCTGCACCCCGATCGCATCGTGGTGGGTGCCGACAGCCCGCGCGCCGCGTCGGTGCTGCGCAAGGTTTATGCGCCGCTCACTTCGGGCGAATACTATCTCCGGCATGATGCAATCCCCGGCAGGCGGACAGCAGATGCGCCACCACCGCTGCTACTTACCTCGACCAAGAGCGCCGAGATCATCAAGCATGCCTCGAACGCATTCCTGGCCATGAAGATCTCTTTCATCAATGCTGTCGCGAACCTGTGCGAGTCGGTCGATGCGAACGTAGAAGAAGTAGCCAAAGGCGTTGGTATGGACGAGCGGATCGGCCCTCGCTTCCTGCGCCCCGGCATCGGCTACGGCGGATCATGTTTCCCTAAGGATGTGGCTGCGTTCAGGTCTGTGGCTGAACACCTCGGATTGGATTTCAATCTGTTGAACGAGGTAGAACGAATCAACGCGGCGCAGAAGAAGCGTTTTCTGGCCAAGGTTCGCTCCACGCTTTGGACGCTGCGTGGTAAGAGGCTCGGTATTTTGGGCCTGGCGTTCAAGGGCGACACCGATGACATTCGCGAGTCTCCGGCCATCGAGATGGCGCAGATGCTGCTGGCCGAGGGTTGCATCCTCACCGCTTACGATCCCGCCGCGATGAGTCGGGCCGAGGCCGTGCTGCCGCCCAGCAACAAGATGCGTTACGCCGAAGACGCGTATGCGGCCGCGGAAGATGCGGATGCGCTGCTGGTTCTAACTGATTGGTGCGAATTTGCGGAGTTGGATCTACGGCGTTTGCAGCTTGCATTACGGTATCCGATCGTGATCGATGGGCGAAACCTGTTCGACCCAGACACGATGGCCGAGCATGGATTCACGTATCTGAGTATTGGCCGTCCGGCAGCGCAACCCGTGCGCGTGCCTGTAAGCTGACCAGATCACTCGATTCACACGCTCCTGAACGCACATCGAAAGCAAACGGCAACCGACAATCATCCGGTTGCCGTTTGCTTTTTCGGTTCAACTTGACGCTGGGTGTGAACTGAAGGTCGGCTCTTGAAGTGAGACCTTGGTTTGCAAAAACCTGCTTCGTCTCTGGCGATCGGCCACTTGCGAAGGCAACAAACTCATGTAAGTTAGAGCCATCGGGAGATGTTCGCAGCAACTCCACTCCAACTTCATTGAGAAAGCCACGTGACCCAGCACCTGTTTGAGAAGTACTACTACTCGAGACGCGAGTTCCGCGGTGGCACTGCGCCCTTTCACGACCTGTGCAAGGAAAATCTGCGGAGTGGCATGAAGATTCTGGAGATCGGAGCCGGCCCCTCAAATGGAACCACGAGTATGCTCGCTGCCATCGGACCGGTGACAGGCCTCGACATCAGCGACGACGTGCTGGCAAACAAAGCCTGCTCTGACACCGTGTTGTTCGATGGCCTTCAGTTCCCCCTTCCGGATCAATCCTTCGACGCCTGCATTTCCAATTGGGTCCTGGAGCACGTCGCTCATCCCGCTCTTCACTTTCGAGAAGTCGCCAGGGTACTTCGCCCGGGCGGCGTCTATTGCTTCCGCACAGCAAATCTGTATCACTACGTGATGCTTGGTTCACGGCTGATGCCGCACTCACTACACCTAAGGCTGGCCAATCGTCTGAGAGGACTCGGTGCTGCGGCACACGACCCTTGGCCTACGTACTATCGCGCCAACCGCAGAAGTAAGCTCAAGCGGCTCATCGAACTGGCCGGCCTCGAGCAAGCGCAACTTCAGTTGATCGAGCCGGAGCCCTCCTACGGACGAGCCCATGCTGCACTGTTCTATCCCATGATGGCGTATGAGCGAATCGTCAACTCCAGCAGCAGCTTCGAAAATCTGCGGGTCACCATTCTCGGCTCCAGTCGCAAGCCCGCGTAGAGCGATTACGCACATGCCGATCCCAGCAGCTCGACGGCTGCCGCAACTCAGACGATCTGCAATCCAGCTTTCGCGGTCGCAGCAAACTGCGTCATCGAATCCACAATGAAGTCCAGCATCTCCCTCGTCAGGCCCGGGAACACGCCGATCCAGAAGACCTGGTTCATCACGAAATCGGTATTCGTGAGACTGCCCACCACACGATGTTCATACCCCTCATAGGCAGGCTGCCGCAGCAGGTTGCCCGCGAAGAGCAGCCGTGTTCCGATCTTGTTTGCTTCCAGGTGTCGCGTGAGTTGTTCGCGCGTGAAGGGCGCATCCGGTTTTACTCCGATGGGAAAGCCGAACCAGCTCGGATCGGAATTTTCCCCGGCCACCGGTAGCAGCAAAAATTCGTCCAGCGAACGCAGCGCCGCCTTCAGGTACGCAAAGTTTTCTTTTCGTTTCTCGATGAACTCGGGCAGCTTCTCAATCTGCGAAACCCCAAGCGCCGCCTGCATATCGGTCGCCTTCAGGTTATAGCCCACATGCGAATAGGTGTACTTGTGATCGTAGCCGCAGGGCAACGTCCCGAGCTGCCAATCGAAGCGCTTCCCGCAGGTGTTGTCCATCCCCGGCTCGCACCAGCAGTCCCGTCCCCAGTCGCGAAAGCTGTCGATCAGCACCTGCAAGGCAGGCTTGTCAGTCAGCACCGCGCCGCCTTCACCCATGGTGATGTGGTGCGCCGGATAAAAGCTGACGGTGGCAATGTCGCCAAAGGTTCCGACCTTTTGACCGTTGTAAGTCGACCCAAGCGCATCGCAGCAGTCCTCAATCAGCCACAGGTTGTACTTCCTGCAGAACGAGGTGACCGCGTCCAAATTGAATACGTTACCGAGCGTGTGCGCAATCATCACCGCCTTGACCTTCGAACTGTAAGCCGACTCTAGTTGGCTCACATCGATTTCGTAGGTTGGCAGGGTCACGTCGAGAAAGACGGGGACCAGGCGATTTTGCAAGATCGGATTCACGGTGGTGGGAAAGCCCGCCGCGACGGTGATGACTTCGTCGCCCGGCTTCAGTTGACGATCGCGCAGCTTCGGTGACGTGAGCGCGCTCAGCGCGACCAGGTTGGCGCTTGATCCGGAGTTGACCAGCGAAGCCGACCTCACGCCGACAAACCGCGCCAGCTTGCGTTCAAAGTCCTTGGCGAACCGCCCGGTCGTGAACCAACCATCGAGTGCCGAATCCACCACGGAGCAGATGTCCTCCGCCCGGATGACCTTACCCGACACCGGCACAGTCGAAGCACCGGGAACAAATTCTTTGGCAGCGAAGGCTTCGGCGTGGTACTCCGCCGTAAGCTCCAGAATCTGCTTTCGCAGCTGTTCGGAACGCTCACTCATGATGGTTTTAGGATACACAATCCAGCCACCCGGTCCGGCGGCGAGCAACGGCATCATGGCCTGCACCATCCACCACTCCTGTAGAGTAAACGTTGAGGTCTTCTCGGTCGCGCCGCATCGAAGCGACGAAGCTTGGCGGCAGTTTTCGTAGCTCATTCACGCGATTGGAGCCGGTTCTTTGCCCGTAAATCCATCCAACGAAGCACCGGTGCAAGCTACCATGCGGCCGCTGCGCCGGCTTGCCCACATGATCGGGCTGGATCGCGCCATTTTCTTCACCGTGCTGGCTCGCGGGTGGACCAGTGCCGCGGGCCTGATCACGGTGCTGTTGATCGCTCGCTTTCTCTCGCCTGCAGAACAGGGCTACTACTACACCTTTGCCAGCCTGATCGCACTGCAGATCGTCTTCGAGCTCGGCTTTTCGTTTGTGCTCATGCAGTTGGCCAGCCATGAGAGCGCGCACCTCACGATTGCGCCCGATGGCGCCATCTCCGGTGATCCGGTAGCGCATGCGCGGCTGGCCTCGGCGCTGCAAAAGTCCGTTCGCTGGTACGGAGCTGGTTCGCTGCTGCTTGCCGCCACGCTCATTCCCGCGGGCCTTTACTTCTTCGCTTCGCACCAACATCTCGGGGCTGCGGTGCACTGGCAAGCTCCATGGATTGCCGCCGCCATTGCCGCAGTGTGTGCCTTTCAAATTGATCCCGTCTTTTCGTTCTTTGAGGGATGCGGATTCGTCGCCAAGGTGGCGCACATGCGATGGCTGCAGGCGATCCTGGGCAGCCTGCTGGGCTGGATCGCGCTGGCCACGCATCATGGCTTATTCGCCCCCGCAATGGTGATTGCCGGACAGGTCATCGTGGGCGCAGGCTGGCTGTTTCTGCGCCGGCGCATGCTGACTCACCTGCTTACGTACAACACCGCAGGCCAGCACATCTCCTGGCGCGGAGAGATCTGGCCGTTCCAGTGGCGCATCGCCATCAGCTGGTTTTCGTCTTACTTTATCTTCCAGACCTTCAACCCGTTCCTGTTTGCATACCAGGGTCCGGTCGCGGCGGGGCAGATGGGTATGTCACTCAGCTTTGCCAACACGCTGCTGTCCGTGGCCATGTCATGGGTCTCGACCAAGGCAGCTCCGTTCGGCACGCTCATCGCACAAAAGCGCTACGACGAACTGGACAGGGTCTTCTTCCGCGCGTTGTGGCAGTCGACCGGCCTGTTCGCAGCGGGAGCGCTGGCAATCTGGCTCACAGCCACCTATCTCTTCGTGCACCAGCTTCCTGTTTCGAAGAAGCTGCTTCCGCCCTTACCGTTTGGTCTCCTGCTGCTGGCTACCATGATCAATCACATGGGCGGCGCAGCGGCGACTTATCTGCGAGCACATAAACAAGAGAAGCTCGTGACCCTATCTATAGCGATGGCGGTAATGACCCTGGCTTCAAATTACATCTTCGCTGGGCGAGCAGGTGCCCTCGGCATGGTAGTGGGTTATCTATTAATACTTGTGGTTAGCGTTTTTGGTATCGAGGCATTTACGTTTACGAAATACAGGAGGCTCTGGCACTCTCCCGAAGTGGAGTTGTGATGGATTATGCCTGACTCGATCAAAAGCTCAATCCAGGGAGGAAGACGTCTGGCGCAAACGCCGAGGCATGAGAGAGCTCTTGTGTCGATTGTTGCCGTCGTCTTTCGTGCTCGACGGGAATTGCTGGCCCTGCTGGAGAGTGTCGCGCCGATGTTTGGGCCTTCGCTCGAGGTGATTGTGATCGACGGAGGATCTCAGGACGGCACTATCGAGTTGTTGCAGGACTGGAATGACAGAGTCGATTACTGGATTAGCGAACCAGATGCGGGCATCTATGACGCAATGAACAAGGGTGTGGCTGTTGCCACGGGAGATTACGTGCTTCATCTGAACGCCGGAGATAGACTTCGTCATTTACCTTTCGATGAACTGAAGCAATGCAAAGCAGACAACATTGACGCAGCCTGCTTTGCTGTCGACATGGCCGGTTTTGGTATACACCGCCCCAGGACAGGATTTCTCCTTCGATTTTCCAATTCTTGGCACCATCAAGGTACGTTTTACCATCGCGCAGATCATCTTGGATACAATCCACTGTACCGGGTGTTCGGAGACTTCGATCTAAACCAACGAATGGTGAAGAGTGGGAAGTCCGTTCGACTCTTTGATGTTGTAGTCGCTGAGCAGGCTGTTGTCGGAGTTTCAGCGAATCAGGCGACTTACCAGGAACAATACGCTCTGATACGAACGAACTTTGGGCTTCCCTATGTCTGGCTCGCGCGAATCTGGCGTCGAATCTTTCCGGTTGTTGCCTGGATGAAGCGCCGCTCCGAAAACGAATCGCAGTCACCTCAGTGAGATGGACGGTCCCGATGCGAATCTCCATTGCGATGTGCACATACAACGGAGAGAAATACCTGCGAACGCAGCTTAAAAGTTTTGTAAGTCAGACCCATCAGCCACACGAGCTTGTGGTCTGCGATGACGGGTCAACTGACACCACTCTGGCCATTGTTGACGAGTTTGCTCAAACAGCCGAATTCGCCGTCCGCATATTTAAGAATGAGCGCAATCTTGGCTCTACCAAGAACTTCGAAAAAGCCATCACTCTTTGCGAAGGGGATTTGATCGCGCTCTCGGATCAGGACGATGAATGGTATGAAGACAAGCTAGCCAGGATGCATCAGCTGTTCGAGAACCTGCCGAAAGTCTCAGCCGCTTTCAGCGATGCAGATGTCGTTGACGAGAACTCGATATCGACGAATCGGAGACTATGGGAAAGCGTTTCTTTTGTTCCAAGCAAAAAAGCTCCCTACTCCGGTTCAGAGATCACCGCGGCATTGTTCAAGCTGAATTACATTGCGACGGGCGCCACGATGGTACTTCGATCAGACTTTCGCAGAGATTTTATGCCCATTCCAGACTCGTGGGTTCACGATGCCTGGATCTCCTGGATAGCAGCAGTACGAGGGCGGCTTGCAACTGTTCCATCCGCGACGATCCGCTATCGAATTCATACTACGCAGCAGGTTGGACTGCCTCCGCCGTCCTTCGTCGCTCACTTGGCGGTTGCCACAAAAAATCAGCTCTACTTTCGAACTCTAGCGGTACGCCTCCGAGGTCTGCTGGGCTACTTAGAGGGGTGTCAGCAAGATGACCAGTTGATGAAGATTATTCCGGACCTGCAAGCTAAGGTCCAGCACGCAGAAGGGAGGGCGTGTTTGAGCGGCAATCTAATTCAACGCGCGCGCTGGATTTTCCAGACCAGAAAGGAGTACCTGCGCTACTCGCGAGGGCTTATTGCAATGGTTTCAGACACCCTAATCGTAAATAGAACCTGACTAGCTGACGAGCCCGACTATAACGAGGATATTAGTGAGACCAGCGGTTGATGGCGGAAAGTTCGAGTTACTTGCAGAGAATAGGCTCTCATCTCGAACGTTCAAAGAACGTGTTCACTCCTAACTCCTTGAGCTTCAAATAGCCTTTTCCCTTTAGAAACTCTTGAACGTCTCGACCCGGGGTCTGATGATCGGTTTCCACCGACAACAAAGTAGGCTTGAAGGTAGTCCAGTCAGCACCGCATAACACGTCGAAGTCGTGGCCCTCGCAATCGATACTCACAAAATCGATCTGTTGCGGCATCTGAGTCTCTTTGAACAACTCTGATAGTTTCCTTATCGGTATTTTCTTGATTGAAGAAAGTATCGCTTTGCCATCACTCACGAATTCGTCTACCACGACCTGATCGAAGCTTGAGTAAACATGGGGAACCATCTCGTAAAACTGCAAGGTCCCTTCCTCAGATCCCGCTCCCACGTTGAAGTGAACGTCGTTAGGACGGTAGAGGCGGTGTTTCCGTGAGAGAGCAGGCTGCGGCTCAACCGTGATGCCTTTCCAGCCTCGGACATACAGCAAATACGTATTACTTAGCCTGAATGGATGATTTGCACCCACATCGACATAGAAGCCCGGACGACCGCCGAAGTACTGTAAAACGAAAGAGTCTTCCCCATGCTGCGAAAAGGTTCCGCGGCGAGTCATTTGACGAAGCGTATTCCAGTCGTGGCAACGGTCCAGAAGAGGACCCACGGGCGACGATTGTAAGAAAGCCAGCGTCTGTGGTCTCATTCTGAGAGGCTATAGAAGACGAGAAATGAACGCAACTTGGCATACCTTTGATCAATTGTCGGGATTTCTGCATGAGGCGGTTCCCTGAACAATAGTAGGCGGCACTTGCAATGCGATTCTCTCTAATCTGCGGCACGGCCGGGCGGGTCGTCGAACTGGAGCGCATGCTCTCGTCGGTGGCTACACAGACCTTTGGCGATTACGAATTGCTGGTCATCGATCAGAATAAGGACGACCGCGCCGCCAGGGCAATCGAAGCCCTTCCCGCCGGTCGACCCGTGAGAAGGCTGACGGCAGACCCCGGTCTGATCCCCGCGCTGAACCTCGGCTTGGGGGCCGCGACCGGAGATATCCTTGGCTTTCCCGACGACGACTGCTGGTACCCGCGCGATTTGCTGCGCACTCTCAACCGGCTCCTTAAAGAGAATCCTCAGTGGGACGGAATCACCATGCCTACCGCAGATGACGAGGGGCGTCCCTCGATCGCGCGATGGCACGCGCAAGCCGGCCGGCTTACGAAGGCAACCGTCGGGTTGCGCGGCTGCTCGACCAGCATGTTTTTTCGGCGGCGGGTGTACGAGACCATCGGCGGATTTGATGAGAGCATCGGTGGAGGACTGCTGAGTCCGAGCGCGGACATGGACTACCTGCATCGCGCTGTTCGGGCGGGATTTCACATTGAATATCGGCCCGAGTTGACCATCGGGCATCCGCAGACGTTCACCATGCAGGGGAGCGACGCGAAGAGTTTACAGAAGCGCTACAGCTACGGATTTGGGGAGGGCTCGATCGCGCGCAAGTTCTCGCTGCCGCTCTGGTATGTCGCCGGAATTACAGCGTTGCCGCTGCTTCGCTGCATCGCGAAAAGCATAGCCGGTAAGCGCGACCAGGCCTGCATGGAGTGGACCACGTTCCGGGGCCGCACCGACGGCTTTCGTCGACAGCGCGCGCTGTCCTCCTCAAGTGGCTCTTCGCGCCTTTGAAGCGCGGCAGACCGGGCCATCTCTACCACGCAATCAACTCTTCCTTTATTCTAGAAACAGCATAGATTCAGCCCTTTCGAGAACTCAGAGGTGTGCTTGAGGAAATTTGAAGGATGAAAGCTGTCATTCTGGCGGGGGGCTTGGGCACGCGCCTCTCTGAGGAGACGACCGTTCGCCCCAAGCCGATGGTGGAGATCGGTGGGTATCCCATTCTTTGGCATATTCTCAAGATCTATTCGCAGCACGGCATCAACGACTTCGTGATCTGCCTGGGGTATAAGGGCTACATCATCAAGGAATACTTCGCCAACTACTTTCTGCACACCTCGGATGTTACGTTTGACATGACCGGGAACAGGATGACGGTGCACAACTCAGTGGCCGAACCGTGGCGGGTGACGCTGGTGGATACGGGCGACAGTTCGGGAACCGGGGGGCGCCTGCGGCGGGTGCGGCAGTATCTCTCGCCGGACGAGCAGTTTTGCATGACCTATGGGGATGGAGTGGCCGACGTGGACATCACCGCCTCCATCGCCTTTCACAAGGCGCATGGCAAGCTGGTCACGCTGACCAGCGTTCAGCCGCTGGCACGTTTTGGGGCACTGGGGCTCAAGGATACGCAGATCTATTCCTTTCAAGAGAAGCCGCCGGATGAGGGTGGCTGGATCAACGGCGGATTCTTTGTTCTGGATCCAAAGGTGATCGATGCGGTTACAGACGATTCGCAGATGTTTGAGCGCGAGCCGATTGAGTCGTTGGTAGCGCAGAGCGAGGTTCACGCCTTCTTTCATCGCGGATTCTGGCAGGCGATGGATACACTGCGAGACAAGCAGCACCTGGAGAACCTGTGGAGCAGCGGAAAGGCCCCATGGAAAAGCTGGTAGGTCCAGAGACCGCATGGCAAGGCCGGCGAGTCTTCCTGACCGGGCACACAGGATTCAAGGGCGGCTGGATGGCGCTCTGGCTTTCCTGGCTGGGTGCGGAGGTTCGCGGCTATGCGCTCGATCCCGCAACCGGCCCCAGCATGTTCTCTGCCGCCGGCATCGGCTCGATACTCGACGATGTGCGGGGCGACATTCGTGATGCAGCCAGGCTGAACCGCGCGATGGCCGAGTTTGCCCCCGAAGTTGTTTTTCATCTTGCGGCTCAGCCGCTGGTACGACTGTCGTACGAAGATCCCATCGGCACTTACGAGACCAACGTGATCGGCACAGCGCGAGTGCTCGATGCGGTGCGTCGCACTCCCTCAGTTCGCGCCGTCGTCTGCATCACCACCGATAAATGCTATGAGAACAAGGAGTGGATCTGGCCCTATCGCGAGACCGATCCGCTGGGCGGCTATGATCCGTATTCCGCGTCGAAGGCCTGCGCAGAGATTGTGACTGCCAGCTTTCGTCAATCGTATTTCCCGATCACGCGTCTGCATCAAAGCGGCGGCCATTCGGTAGGCGTCGCGACAGCGCGCGCGGGCAACGTGATCGGTGGCGGAGACTGGTCGCCCGATCGGCTCATCCCAGATTTGGTGCGCGGCTTTCTCTCCGGTGCGCCGGTACGAATTCGCAGACCCCACGCAGTGCGCCCCTGGCAGCACGTACTCGAGCCGCTGCATGGCTATCTCACGCTAGCCGAAAAACTGCTCACGCCGGAAGCTGCCCGGTTTGCGACGGCTTACAACTTCGGGCCCACCGAGGACGATGCCAGGCCGGTTGGATGGATCGCCGACTGCATGGCTCGATTCTGGGGAAATGGCGCTGCATGGGTGCTCGATGAAGATCCCAACAGTCCGCACGAGGCGAATATGTTAAAGCTCGACGCCTCGAAGGCACGGCATGATTTGAATTGGATTCCCAGACTGCGCCTGGAAACGGCGCTTGAATGGCTGGTCGGCTGGTATCGAACCTGGCAATCTTCGCCTGATTCGGTGCAGGAATATTCGCTTTCGCAAATTGCGCAGTATCACTCCCTCACACACGAGAAGGCATCGAAGATATCCGCATGATCAAGCTTTCCGATTACATTTTCAGGCAATTGCGCGACTGGGGCGCGAAGCACATCTTCCTGATCACCGGGGGTGGCGCCATGCATCTTAACGATTCCATCGGAACGACCGAGGGCCTGAAATACATCTGCACCCATCATGAACAGGGTGCGGCCATCGCAGCCGAGGGCTACGCGCGCATCACCAACACACCGGGGCTGCTCAACGTAACTACGGGTCCGGGCAGCATCAATGCGCTCAATGGCGTCTTCGGCGCATGGACCGATTCCATCCCCATGCTGATTGTCTCCGGCCAGGTAAAGCGAGAGACCTGCATGGCCACTTACGGCATTACCAACATGCGGCAACTCGGCGACCAGGAAGTCAATATCATCCGCATGGTGAAAGGGATTACCAAGTATTCCGTCTGGGTGAATGAGCCGGAGACGATCGCGTATCATCTGGAGCGCGCCTGGTACCTGGCGCAGAACGGCAGGCCGGGCCCGTGCTGGCTCGACATTCCTGTCGATGTGCAGTCGACGCTCATCGATGAGACCAAGCTGAAGCACTACGATCCTCAGGAAGATGCGCTGGTCTGGGATGCTGCGAAGGTCGCAGAGCAGGTCGCCGACGTGCTTCGCCGCATTCGCAGCGCGGAGCGTCCGGTAGTCTTCGGCGGCACGGGTGTGCGGCTGGGCAATGCTCTCCCCGAGTTCGAGGCGGTCATTCGCAAACTGCGCATTCCGGTTGTGACGGCATGGACCCATGACCTGATCGCTTCCGACGACGAGCTGTTTTGCGGCCGTCCCGGCACCATTGGCGAACGGGCGGGCAACTTCACTGTCCAGAACTCGGACGTGCTGCTGGTGCTCGGCTCGCGGCTCAACATCCGCCAGACCAGTTATAACTGGGGATCATTTGCGCGCTTCGCAACCAAGATCCAGGTCGACATCGATGCTGCCGAGTTCGAAAAGCCGATGCACAAGCCGGATGTTCCCATTCACTGTGACGTAAAGGTATTTCTGGCGGAGATGCAGCGACAGTTGGGAGAAGAGATCAACCCGTCGCCCATCCATGCCAAGTGGCTCGCCTGGGCTCTTGAGCGCAAGGCCAAGTATCCGGTCGTGCAGGAGAAGCAGAAGACTGAAGGTCCGCCGCTCAACCCCTACTACTTCATCGATCGCCTGTTTGCGATATTGGACGACGACGATGCCGTGGTCTGCGGGAACGCGACTGCCTGCATCGTGCCCTACCAGGCAGGCAAATTGAAAAAAGGTCAGCGGCTGATCTCGAGTTCCGGATCGGCGACTATGGGCTACGACCTGCCCGCGGCAATCGGCGTAGCCATCGCCAAAGATGGCCGGGTGATCTGCCTCGCGGGAGACGGCAGTCTGCAGATGAACGTGCAGGAACTGCAGACTGTGGTGATGAATCATCTTCCGGTGAAGATATTCGTACTGAATAACGGCGGCTATCTCTCCATTCGTCAGACACAGAACGGATTCTTTCAAGGGCGGCTGATTGGCACCGGGCCAACCAGCGGCGTCTCCTTTCCTGACATGATCAAGGTGGGAACAGCGTATGGAATTCCCTCCTTCTCCGTGGATAAACTCAGTGACCTGGAGATGGTCAAGGCGGAGCTTGCCAAGCCCGGACCGACGATATTTGATGTCCAACTAGATGTCGTGCAGGAGTTCGAGCCGCGCCTCCGTTCCCGCATCCTGCCCGACGGCAAGATACAAACACCGAATCTCGAGGATATGTATCCGTTTCTTTCTCCAGAGGAGCTTGCGTCGAATATGTTGGTGTCAGATCCGAAATAGCGCGAGTTGAATATGACCGACCAGACACGCAGCGGGAACTTCCGTTTACCTGGGGTGATCCTGTTTGACCTGGATGGGACGCTGCTCGACTCGCTGCCGGGCATTGAACACGCCATACTCGAAGCCTTCAGCGTATGTGGCTTGGAAGTGGGCGAGCGTAACCTGCGCTCCCTGATCGGGCCGCCGATCCGCACTATTCTTTCGCGGATGTGTTCGCCGGCGGATAGCGCGACTGAGCAACAGTTAGACCAGCTGGAACATGCGTTTCGCAGAAATTACGACGATCTAGGCTGGCGCCGGACTGCGCACTTCCCCGACGTCGTGGAGGTTTTGCGGCAATTATCAAGTCACGGCAAGCGACTCTTCATCGTCTCAAACAAGCCGCGACAAGTTTCGCTGAAGATTCTCGAAGCTGAGGGAACCGTGGGCCTGTTTGAAGATATAGTTACGCGGGACACTCGGCGGCCACATTACGAGAGTAAGCAGGAGATGATTGCCTCTTTGGTCGAATCGAAGCGCTTGCAACCGGCGAACTGCCTCATGGTAGGCGATACAATGGAAGATGGAGAGGCAGCCGCTCATACAGGGATGCCGTTTTGCCTGGTGACTTATGGATATGGAGACGTACCCTTCGAGAGCAGCATTCCCGATAGCGTTACGGATTGATGATTTCGCGGAGCTGGTGCGGTTCCAGGAGATTGCCGGTTGAATGCGGGACAAGGAGCAGCGGATTGATTGACAAGGATATTTTTGAGGATCTCTTCGTTCTGGAGATGGCCAATAACCATCTGGGGAGCGTGGAACGCGGGCTGAAAATTATCCACGAGTTTTCGCAGATCGTCCGGTTCAACAACGTTCGGGCTACGATCAAGTTGCAGTTTCGCGATGTGGGCAAGTTCGTCCACAAGGATTTCATCGATCGCGAAGACCTGCGCTACGTGAAGAAGACTCTGGACACGCGCCTTTCCGACGAAGAGTATGCAACGCTGGTCAAGGCCATCCGCAAGGCTGGTTGCATCGCGACCGCAACGCCCTTCGACGAGAGGTCTGTCGAGCTTTGCGTGGAACTCGGAATTCCGATCCTTAAGGTAGCGAGTTCCGACCTGAATGACTGGATGCTGCTCGAAAAGATTGCGAAGACGAAGAAGCCGGTGGTTGTCTCTACGGGCGGATCTTCGTTGAAGGACATGGACGATATCGTGACCTTTTTCGCCAACCGCAATATACCGTTGGCGATCAATCATTGCGTGTCGATTTATCCGGCGGAAGATTCTGAACTTGAGATCAACCAGATCGACTTTCTGCGCAATCGGTATCCGAACAACACTATCGGTTACTCAACACACGAGTACACTGACTGGACTAACTCGATGCTGATTGCCTATGCGAAGGGCGCGCGGACGTTTGAGCGGCACGTGGACATTCCCGATGGTGGCATCAAGGTTTCGCCGTATTGCAGCCTGCCCCACCAGGTCGATGAGTGGTTCAAGGCGTTCCATAAGGCGAAGGAGATGTGCGGCGCTCCCGGAACCCAAAAGCGCATTCCTCCCAAGAAAGAAATCGAATATCTTGACGCGCTGGTGCGCGGCGTTTACGCGAAGGAGGATCTTCCCGAAGGACACTCCCTGACCGATGACGACGTGTATCTGGCCATCCCGCTGCAAAAGGGACAACTCTCGTGCCGTGAGCTGATGAATGGTGAGATGCTGCTGAAGTCGGTAAAGAAAGACAAGGCCATTCGCATCGATGACATCGAGAGTCCGTACGCGCAGATCCCCTCGCTTCGTAAGACAATCTACAATCGTGGCTTGGATGTGAACGACTAACTGGCATCACCCGTTATTTTCGCTCTGGGCTGCCGCTTGCATGATCCACCACCGCAATGATCCTGCGAGCGGCACCAAACGAATGCATAACGACCACAATTCCGACGAGGCTCCGCTACTGAAGAAGCATCCACTTTCATGGCTGGTAGAGTTCCGGGAGACAATGACTCCGGATTTGCCCGCGCGGCAGTTCCGAGGGATGCAGTGAGCTACCGGCGTATACCTGTGGACGACCTCGAGCATGTCCTGAACGCAACCGCTCCGTTGTGGGAAGAACTGCGCGGGCAGCAACTCTTCGTGACCGGAGGTACCGGCTTCTTTGGCTGCTGGCTGTTAGAGACCTTCTGTCACGCCAATCGCCGGCTGGCGCTCAATGCGCGCGCTACGGTTCTGACGCGGAACCCGGCGGCATTCGAGGCGAAGGCGCCGCACCTGGTGGCCGATCGCGCCGTGAGCTTGATGGCCGGCGACGTGAGAGATTTCGCATTCCCTGGGGGCGAGTTTCCATTTGTAATTCATGCTGCTACAGAAGCCAGCGCACGCCAGGCCGCTGAAGCTCCGATGGACATGCTCACCACCATCCTGCATGGAACCGAGCGCACACTTGAGTTTGCCGCCAGCCATGGAACGAAACGCTTCCTGCTCACCAGCTCCGGCGCAGTCTACGGCAAGCAGCCGTCTGAGATCCCACATCTGGCAGAGGATTACCGCGGCGCTCCCGATCCGCTCGATTCCGCCAGCGTCTACGCCGAAGGAAAACGGGCGTCGGAACTGATGTGTGCGCTCTACCATAAGACTGCTGGAATCGAATGTGCCATCGCACGCTGCTGGGCCTTCTGCGGTCCTCATCTTCCCCTCGATACCCACTTCGCAATCGGCAACTTCATACGCGACGCACTCGCCGGCGGTCCAATCCGCATCGGCGGAGATGGCACTCCGCGACGCTCTTACTTGTACGGCGCCGATCTGGCAATCTGGTTGTGGACGATGCTGTTTCGGGCGCCCTCTCTTGTGCCGATCAATCTCGGTTCCTCTCATGAGGTGAGTATTCTGGAACTGGCGCAGACGGTCGCGGCTACGCTTGCCCCTGGCACTCCGATCGAGATAGCGGGTCAACCGAAGCCCGGAGCCCCGCTCGCCCGGTACGTGCCGAGCGTGCAACGCGCCAAAGAACTGCTCGCCCTGGAAGAGACTGTAAGCTTGCAGGAGACCATTCGCCGTACGGCCGCTTGGTACAGTGCACCCCCGGAGGAAAGATGAAGCTCATCAGCGTTGTGAGTCCCTGCTACAACGAGGAAGAGAATGTGGAGATGCTGACGGACCGCATTCGGGCCATCTTCAGCCAGTTGCCGCAGTACCGGTACGAACACATCATCATTGACAACCACTCGTCCGATCACACGGTCGACATTCTGCGGCAGATCGCGGCTCGCGACCCAAACGTAAAAGTAATCGTCAACGCCAGGAACTTCGGGCATCTTCGCTCGCCGCAGCACGCCTTGCTCGAAGCACAGGGCGACGCGGTGATCGTGGTGCTCTCCGATCTGCAAGATCCGCCGGAGTTGATCTTCGATTTCCTGCGCGAATGGGAAGCTGGCTATCCCATCGTTGCCGGCGTGAAGAGCACCAGCGATGAAAACGGCGTGATGTACAGGATCCGATCGGCTTACTACAAGATGGTAGCCCAACTTACCGACGTGAAAGTGTTGGAGCACTTCACCGGCTTTGGCCTCTACGATCGCAAAGTACTGGATATTCTGCGCAAAGACTTCCAGGATCCGTACCCTTACTTCCGCGGACAAATCGCGGAGATTGGATTTCCGCAGAAGGTCGTTCACTATAACCAGAAGCGGCGCATGCGGGGCATCACCAAGAATAACTTCTACACCCTGTACGACCTTGCCATGCTTGGCATCACGAACCTTTCGAAGGTCCCGCTGCGGCTGGTGATCTTCTTCGGGTTCCTTTGCGCAGGCATCAGCCTTCTAACCGGTTGCGGGTATCTGATTGCGAAATTGCTCTTCTGGAATACCTTTCAGATCGGTCTCGCACCCACCATGATCGGACTCTTCTTTCTCGGCTCGGTTCAGCTGATCGCGTTGGGAATCATCGGCGAATACATCGGATCGATTCACACCATCGTCCAGGATCGACCCCTGGTGACCGAAAGAGAACGCATCAACTTTTGAGTCTGACGGCTCGGGCGCTTGCGCGGAGGCTCTAGGTAAGTCTCGGGAGTGGCCAGCAGCCTTGCAGATCCTCCCCTGCGCAATGGCACGCAGCCTTGGCGCACAGAGGCGATGCGGGTAAAGCGTGGATGCAATTGTCGAATGCTATTCTGAAAACGTTTCGCCGCGTAACCAAGACGAGACGCAATTTCCTATCTCCAATCAGTTCACAACAAGGTAGAGGCCTCATGCGGACAACAAAGCTTCTTTCGATCGAGAGTCCATTGGTCCTTCGTGGCGCACGGCTCCTCGCCTACGCAGTTTCTATTGGATTCGTGCTTCTCTTTATCTATACGGCCTTAAAGAGACTGCGGTATCCATTTGAACTGGAGAAGATGGAGTCGGGGATGCTCACGACGGTATGGCGACTTGCGCATGGTCATCCTCTCTACGAGAAGCCTTCACTGGAATGGGCGCCCTTTCTGTATGCTCCGCTTTTCTTCTATGTGTCGCTTGCCTTCACCAAGCTTGTGGGAGTGTCATACACTGCGATACGTCTCGTCTCCCTGCTCTCTACCATCGGCAGCATGGGAGTGATCTATGCGTTCGTGCTGCGTGAGACGCGACGTCACGGACCAGCCATCTTTAGCATCGGATTCTTTGCATGCTTGTACAGCACTCTGCTGGGCTGGTACGACATCGGAAGGGTCGACTCTCTATCCATTTTTCTGCTGTTGCTCGGTCTATACGCAACCCGGTTCTACCATCCCCTGGTGGCAGTCATACCGTGGCTTCTCGCTTCGCAAACAAAGCAGGGGATTCTCGCCTTTGCGGCAGTTGCATTCCTGACTCAATGGAAGCGGCCTGGAAGAATGTTGGTGGGCCTGTTCACCTTCGTGGGGCTGAATTTCGCCACCATCCACCTTCTGAATAAGTACTGGGATGGCTGGTACAACGTACTATGTCTTCGGAACAATCAAGCAACTCGGCATGCAGCCGCGTCTGGCCCTTCTATACGTTCCGATGGATATTGTCCAGCCTATGAGTATTGTGCTCGCGATCCTGGCACTCGCCTTGCTGGTTGCACCTCCGCGGCTTCGTTCCGCGAACACGCTCTTCTACGCGATCATCACCTTCGGCATTGTTGGGGGAACCGGATTTATCCGGGCACACGAAGGCGCTTGGGTCAATGCAGTGATGCCGGTTTACGCCTGGGTTCCGATCTTATTCGGAATCGCGGTTCACCGCATTCTTGCTTGGTCGGAGGACCTGCGCTCATCGCCGGGAGCGGCAGCGTTTGTGCCCGGAGCGCTCTTCTTTTTCATTTCGGCACAGCTACTTGTTCACCTGTACCGCCCCTCAACCTTTGACCCGCTGCCAAACACTTTGAAGGCTCGCGCGGCATTCTTGGACCAATTACGCTCAACGCCAGGAGACGTATGGTTGGTAAGTCACAGCTTCGATGGCATTCTCGCGGGCAAGCCTGTGCACGCAGAGATTGATGCGCTCGATGCGGTCCTGGCGCGAGAAGATCCCGCGACCACCCAGGAGATAGAGCATGCCTACAAAACACATCACTTTACTGCGGTCGTTCTGGACCATCCTCCGACCGGATACTGGCCGCCCTGGCTCTTCAATGGCGATCTCTTCACACAGAATTATCCCGTAACGCTCTATGCTCCGGCCGGGCGCTTTGTAGAAGGAGATCAACCTGCACTCTTCTATTTGCCCTGCTCTGGCTCAAGCGACGCCCAGATCTATAAGCAGACAGCCATGGACTTCATTGATTCGAGCCGGTGTCAGTGAAGAGGTACTCGGCTAAGAAGTAATCATCGCGTCAAGGGTGCAGTCGCAATCTGCCAATGTCTGGCTTATTGCATGAGGGGACGTGAGAAGAGGTACTCCGACACATAGCCCGCGGCCTTTAGTACAGCAATCAAAACGAGCAGCATCCCCGAGAATTGAAAGATGAAATAGTAGATGGTTGACGGCATGGTCGGACCGGCAATCATGGCGGTTGTTCCAATGAGCATCAATCCCCATATGCTGGTCGTGGTCGGTCCCACAATCAACCTGGTTACATGGAAAAATGAGCCGTACAAGAGGATCGTATAAACCGCAAGAGGAATCCAACCTCCCAGATCGTAGAAGAGCGAAGGACTTCCAATGGCGATTCCGGTGGTCGTATCCTGGGCACCCATGCGGAAACCGGCTTTGTGGCCTAGAGAGTTCGAGCTGACAGGATCGGGCCGGTCCGGCCAAAGGAAGTGCGGAATGACTGTATACAATGCCGGAACATATGCCTCGATGCCGGAGAAACCCTGGACCTGATCCGCAGCAACCAGCATTCCGTTGCTGTTCAAGAGAGAATATCGCTGAATGATATTGAGCTTGGCACTGCCGGCTCCAAACTCTACATCGGATTCGCTAACCTGTTCGACCGGAGCGTAGGCCGAAGGGTCGCGGATATAGTCGATCATGATGTCAATAGCCGCCGACATGCTTGGTGCCGCGCGCATAGGATTGCGCGCATTCTGTGAAAACGGGTAAACAAAGATCCAGACCAGTCCGAGCACTACAACCAGTATGCCAATCGATGCCCTTCCAAACCTATAACCAGCAGAGGCACAAACGATCAGCCAGCACATTAATGGCGTCAGCATTCCCTCTTTGGAAGCACCGAGCAGACCTGGAAACGTCGCAGCGACGATGACTAATGCGATGTACCAGCTAAATGCAGATCTGCCGCCGCTCATCTCAAGGCGTACGTAGGTGCCCAGCATGACCGAGAGCGGGAGCATGAGGGGCAAAAAATGCTGGAGAGCGGCACGGGCCGAGCCATTCTCGGCTGAACCGCTCAAGCCGTAGATGATCACCATTGCAGCCAAGATGGCCTCGAAACCAATCGCTCTCAACTGCAGCAATGAGAACTGGATCCGATCGAAATAGGGCTCCCGGTGCGAGACCGAGGATGCGAGGACAGACGCCAGATACATCGAGACGTAGAAGACAGCGCAGACCGCTGCCGTTCGCTCGGGCGCCTGCAAGTTGAAGCTTCCCGGTTGCCCGAGAATGGCGTGGCCGATCTCAGGCACAGTGACGTTGGGCAGGAGAGAGAAGAGGCAAAAGGATCCCGCTACGTGCGACATGCCTCCCAACCGGTTGAAGGCCATAACTCCAGCTACCTGTGCCACCAACATTAGCAATGCGAACGTCGGATAAGTACCCTCGATCAGTTGCAGCACCAGGAAGGCCGCCAGGAATGCCAGCGTTGCTGGGAGCGGGATGTACTTAGGATAGGGCAGTCGCAAAACGTGACGCTTTCCTTCTGGTAAGTCGGCCTAAGAGCATCTTCAACACATACGCTGTAGACGGCCGGCTAGCAGAAGTCTGTGAGGTAGTCCGAGCTAGCCAACACGCCTGAGGTCTACTGTTGAGCCTAGATGCACATTACTGATGCAGTTCCGATTTACCGTTGAGTTGAGTAAATCAAAGTCTGAGTTCCCAACCCGATCATGGCTTCTATGGCGCGCAGGCTGTAAATTTTCTTATAGCTCACGGGAACGTACAAAATATCGCCGTCGGCCAGCAGAGGATCCGATCCGCCGCCGTGCAGAATCTTCTTCAGGTCGAGCTGATACTGTAGCCGCCCTGATTCCGTCTTTCGAATGAGCTGGGACTTGCTCAGCGAGGCCGTCTGATTCGCACCGGAAGCAAGAGCAAGAGCCTGCAACACCGACAGGCGATCGTTGTGCTCTACCAGAAATCCGCCTGGGCGCCCGACATCCCCAATGATGTAAATCACGCCGGAGCGAGATACCGAGATGGTGTCGCCCGGCAGCAGCTCAAAGTTACTCTCCGCAATGGACGCGGGTGTCTGCACCGAGACGTTCAAGCGAACCTGCCGAACATCACTCGGGTTGCCGCGATGAAATACGCTGGCAATCTTACCTGCATTCTCATTCAAGCCACCCGCGATCGCGATCATATCCGACACGGTCCGATTGGTGAGAAGTGGATACACTCCGGGCGCGCGAACTTCGCCCGTTACGGTGACTCCTTGGGATTGGTATTCCACAATCATCACCGTCACGTGCGGATCAAGGACGATACCACGCTGCCTTAGCGCAGCTGCGACGGCCGTACCCGCGTCTGCGGCCGTGAGTCCCTTGACCTGGACCGCACCACCTACCGGCAGGACCACCTCGCCGTTCTGATTTACGCGAAACGAGCCCGACAACTCGGGGCTGTCAAAGACGGAAACTTCGACGAGGTCGCCATACGAGATGGGCAGCGAAGGAGGAGCCGGAGTAAAGGTCCGGTTTGACGAAGAGGCGACCGCTTGATTCGACATAGGGGCCGCGACCGGATTGTATGGGGCCGGTGCCGCCTGATTCGAGGAAAGAGGTGCAGCCTGGTTGACCGCCTGGCCATGCATCAGGCCGGCCGAACACCCCACCAACAAAAGAGCGAAGACCCGTCCAAACTTCATCTTACTTTTTCCTGCTGTCTTCGCGGTGGTCATCGCCGTAAGCAACTCCATAGCCCTTGTAACCCGAATAACGATAGCCATAGCCGCGGTTGGAGTAGGTATAGAAGTTCTCCAGGTGAAGGTCGACGTCGTTTACGACGGCGCCAAGGATCTTCGCTTGCGAGCGTGACAGCAATTCGAAAGAACGGAGCAAGGCTTTCTTACGAGTGAGGCCGGAGCGAACGACGATGACCACGCCATCTGCCAACGCTGCGATCGAGAGCGAGTCCGAAACCATGAGGATCGGCGCGCTATCGATCACCACATGATCGTAGTTCTGCTCCCACTCGGCCACCAGTTCCGCCATCCTCGCCGAAGCCAGCAGTTCAGCCGGATTGGGAACTTTTACACCGGCCGGAAGAAACGTAAGCGAGGGAACGGCGGGAACCGGATGAATGTATGGATCGCCTTCGTCGATGTGACCCAGTAGATTAGACAGCCCCGAAAGCTGCTGCTTAAGCGCAAAGATCTTGTGCAGCGTGCTCCGTCTCAAGTCGGTATCGACGAGCAGGACGCGGGCACCTCGCTGCGCCAGCGCAATCGCCAGATTCGCAGAGAGTGTCGACTTGCCTTCAGACATGTAGCTGCTGGTAACCAGAATGACTTTTTTCGACACGTCGACTGAGCTAAGCAGGATTCCGCTTCGTATGCCACGGAAGGCTTCCGCTGCGAGCGAATCTGGCGCAGTGATGGTGACGAGTCGTGAGGGCACCTGATACGCACCCGCGACCAGCGGCTCTTTTGACTCGTTAAACTGCGGATCGAAGTGAGGGATCGCGCCGAGGGAGTTAAAATTCGAACTGTTCTCGACGTCTTCCGAGGTCTGCAGCGTGTCATCCAGTGCTTCCAATCCGAACGCCATGAAAATCGCGAGTATGATTCCGGCGAGAGTACCACTGGTCATAATGCGGCGACGATTCGGTTCGACTGGCACCGGCTTCAGCACGGCGTGATCGATCACACTGATGGACGAGGCGCTCAACGCAGCGGTGACACTGGATTCCTTCAGCTTGAGCTGCAGCACGTCGTACAGGTCTCTTGAAGACTCCGCGTCTTCGCGCAGCAAGGCGTATTGGGCCGCGCCTTCGTTGAGCTTGTACGCCTGCTGCATCTGGTTCTGCAATTGTCCGCGAAGCGCTCTCACCGTGCCGCTCGAGGTTTCATACTCCTCGCGTACTCTGCGCTTCACATTGTTCGCTTCGGCAGCGATCTGCCTGTCGAGCCCCGGCAGTTGCGACTGCAGTTCGTGAACACGCGGGTAGCCAGGCCCATACTTTGAGGTGAGTTGGCTGAGTTCCGCCCGCACCTGCACTTCCTGACTCCTCAACGCCTGCAAGGTAGGCGTAGGCGCGACGGAAACAAGCGACTCCGGCGTCGCCGAATCGACGAGTTGCAGCCGGGCTTGCTTAATGAGTTCGTCGGCCTGGGCCTCGGCAAGCTGCTGGTTCGTGATCTTCAAACCGGCGGTGGTCAGGTTGTCTTTTTCATCCGTGCCGATGAAGCTGTGCTGTTCCTGGTATCGAACCAGATTTCTCTGTGCGTCAGCCGCGTGGTTGCGCAGTTCTTCCATCTGCGGACCAAGCATCTTGGTAGCCTGCGCGGTGCCGTAGAGACGATCCTCAACGCTGCGATCCATGAAGACCTGCAGCAACTTGTTTACAAAGTCGCGCGCCACTCGGTAATCGGTGTGGCGATAGGTTAGCTTCACCGCATTCGTCTTGGGAATGACAGATATGCTCAAGCCACCGTGAACAGCACCGACGATAGCGCTCCGCTTCTCCGGAGGAACCGACTCCTCGGTAATCGGCGGGGCTATCCCGTCGAACGCGTGGGGAAAAGGCCCAAGATGATCGGTGCCGAGTTCAGCGACCGCTCGGAAGATGAGAGAGTCGCCATTGAGCCGGAAGACGTCCGTCTGCAGTTCACTCGACCCGCTGTCGAGACCTCCTCCAAGGGCATCGGAGAGCCCCAGGGTCTGCGAACGGGAGGAGTCAATCTCGGCCGTAGCACTCGCATCGTACATCGGCACACGGGTCTTCGCGTAAATGTAAGAGACGATGAGTGCGGCGACCGTGACTGCGAGCACCAGGTACTTTCGCTTGAACAGGACCCGGCGCATGTCCACAAACGAGGCATTCTGGGACGCGTGCCCCGGTCTCTTTTCCTGAACAGAAGAGAGCCCTGCCGGATTTGGGTTTGCTTGCAACAGGTCAATACTTTTTGGCATATTTATGTGTTCTGCGAGAGGTCCTCACGACCCCCGGCGTGTTCCAAGGAATACGCAGCCGACAAGGCTTCTAGATTTCCATTGAAGAGGACCCGGAACCTGACCGCTTCGACGCATCATCTCCCTGGGTAAGACGGCATCCCAGCAACTATAGTCATCAAAAGGGTATAGATTGCTCTCACCCAATTTAAACACAAAAGATCAGCCCTAAGTTCCCCGTTTGGATTCGCCGCTCTGCGTACTTCCGTGCTTGAGAGACTGGGAAGATCGGCCATCGCAAAAGCGATCCTAAACGTCGCGGCGATCATCGATTCAGATCGAGATTCGGTCCGCGTCTCTCACCGCGCTTCAGTCTGGCTTCCGCAGATGTTTCACCGAGAGGCATATGGAGCGAGGACCTGGAGCCTAGCGAACTTCCCACAGAACGCAGGCTACTCCTCGAGGAGAGCTTGGCCACGGACGTATCGGTTGTGTCGTCTTCCTCGCCCATCGAAGAGGAACCCGCTCCGGTACCAAATCCCTCCAGCCCGAGGCTAAACGGATCAGCTACATGCTCGAATGGGCTGCCTGCCAAATCGGCCGCACCTTCATTTGCGGAAGAAGAGCCGCTACCCTCGGCCGAGCTCAGGCCAGAGCCCATGGATGCGGCGGGTGCCGCTTGGGCGCTGGTCCTTCGACCGCCTTGCATCGGTACGCCGCCGGTCGCTTCCATCGCAGCCAGTTTCGCGGTGAGAGCCGCTCTTACCGCGGGAGAAAGCCCTTTCACGGAAATGCCCGACATCGAACCTCCCGGGGAGATACCTTTTTTCAAACCCGAGTTGGTGGACATGCCTCGATCGCTGCGGACGCCCGGCAAGGCGCCTCCCTGCAGGATGTGTCCCGCGAGCATGGAACCAGATGCGCCAGGCTGCCTTCCTCTTGCTCCTCCGGAACCGCCCTGTTGCGTCCCCGTCGACATGCCGTTCGCCGAGATGCCGCCGACGGACTGTCCCACTGAACCGTCGACATTCCCGCCGATCATGCCGCCAGCCTGGTCGCCAACCGATCCCATCCCCGAGCTACCCGAAGTAGCTGAGGTGCCGGTGACCGGGAGCGGGGCCACCGCCGGGCTGGACGGATTCATTTGCGCGCTCGCAGGCAAGACCGTCGCGGCGGATAGAATCACGAGCGCGGGATAAACAAGCCTAAGTTTCATTCTGCTGTCCTGCTGGAACAGTGGCCGAGTTCTTCACGAAGTGAGGGTCTGCGCGCGCTAATAATGCTGCTCAGGAACGCGTAATGCAATGACGCTGGCTAAATCGCGCAATGCCTTAAGTATAACATTCGGCCGGGGTGTCAACGGCGGCTCACCATGCGCGGTCTGCCGTGCGGTTTCACAGAACGAACACATCAGAACGGAGGCGTGTCGCCTAACTATGCTGCGCTCAGCGCCCCTGAATCGATTTCTCAGATTCGCGCTCAAACCTCTGTGCACCAACCATCTGCGTACCACAACTCCAGAGCCAGCCGTTGAAGTTAAACTTCAAACATGGCGAACTCACGGTCGGCGAACCCAAGCTCGTACTCCGCTGACCGCAAGTTGCGCCTGGCGTACTTTGTGTCTCACCCAATTCAATACCAGGCTCCGCTCCTGAGGAGGATTGCGCGGGAACCCGACATCGATCTCAAAGTCTTTTTCAGCTCGGACTTATCGGTGCGCGGCTATCACGATCCAGGGTTCGGGGTGACTGTGAAATGGGATGTTCCGCTGCTGGAGGGTTATCAGCACGAATTTCTGCCGGTGGTGCGGAATGCAGACCGGCTCAGCTTCGCGCGGCCGTTAAATCGAGGGGTTCGGCGGCGCATTCGAGGAAACTTCGATGCAGTCTGGGTACACGGGTACAGCAGCGCAACCGCCCTGCAAGCGATTGAGGCGGCCAGTTCCCTTCACATCCCAGTCCTGCTGCGTGCCGAGTCGACGCTTCATGACCGCACCCGGTCGCAAAGGAAGCTGGCTGTAAAGACCCTCTTCTTTCGCTTCCTGAAGAACAGAGTGTCGGGATTTTTGGCGATCGGGGAATCGAACGCAGTGTACTGGCGCCATTATTTCGGACCAGACGCGGCGGTCTTCCCCTTTGCCTATGCGGTGGATAACCACTTCTTTCAGGAGCAATGCGAGAAAGCTGCGCACACACGAGAGGAATTTCGGCGCGAACTGGCCCTGGATCCGGCGCGGCCGGTGGTCCTGTTTGCCTCGAAGCTGCAGGCGCGAAAGCGATGTGTCGACCTGCTGGAGGCCTTCCTCAAGGTGACCAGGGAGAACCAGCTTGCGCCCGCTCCGTACCTGTTGATTGTGGGAGATGGAGAGGAGCGTGCCGACTTGGAACGCCGGGCGCAGGCCGCGCCTGGTGGCAGCGTGCGTTTCCTCGGGTTTCAGAATCAGACGGAGCTTCCCCGGTTTTTCGACCTCTGCGATGTGTTCGTGCTGGCTTCGGTCGATGAGCCTTGGGGATTGGTGGTGAACGAGGTGATGAATGCCGGCCGCGCTGTGATTGTGACGGATGAGGTGGGTTGTCAAAAAGACCTGGTACGGCCGGGGGTGAACGGTTGCGTGGTGAAGCCGCGCGATGTCGATGACCTGGCGAAGAGCCTGCGGTTTGTTCTGGAGGACAGAGAGAGATCCCGAGCGATGGGAGCGAAGAGCCTGGAAATCATTCAGAATTTCAGTTTTGAGCAGAACGTGTCAGGGTTGCGCCAGGCATTGCACGCCTTAGTGCCCGGGTTTCCGCTGGTGGCGATGCCGCAGTGAAGATACTTTACCTGGGCAGCTCGACCGGTACTTCGAGCCATCGAGCCAACGCGATTCGACGGCTGGGACACGAGGTGCTGCTCGTAAGCCCGGCCGAAGGAGTTCCGAGGCATCGGCTGACCGCGCCTGTGCAACGCTATCTTGGCTCAGTGGGATTGGTCTCGCGAGTGCGAGAGCATGTGTTGCGATCCATTGCCGGACAGCGCTTTGACCTGGTCTGGGTCGATTCGGGAGGTTTGGTCTCGCGGCGGCTGGTCGAAGACCTGCATCGCGTTGCGGATCGGGTAATCAATTACAACGTGGACGATCCGTTCGGCTCCCGCGACGCGAACACGTGGTTCCAGTACCGTCGCGCAGTGCGTAGGTATGATCTGGTCGTGGTGGTTCGCGAGGAAAATATCGAGGAGGCGCAGCGGCTCCATGCGAAGCGGGTGCTGCACGTCTTCCGGTCCGCAGATGAGGTCGCGCACGCGAATCGGGTTTTGACTCCAGAAGAGAAGGCGCAATGGTCGTCCGATGTTCTGTTTGTCGGAACAGGATTTCCGGAGAGGGGTCCGTTCTTCGCCGAGCTGATTCGCCTGGGCGTACCGCTGTCGATCTACGGAAACAGCTGGGAACGGGTGAAGGAGTGGAAGACGATTCGCTCCTGCTGGAAGGGGCCCGGTTTGGATGACGCATACCGCTACTCCACTGCGATTCTGGCTGCCAAGGTTTCGCTAGGTTTGCTTTCCAAGAGCAATCGCGACCTGCATACGACTCGGTCGATGGAGATTCCCTCGCTGGGCGGTGTGTTTTGTGCGGAGCGAACGCGCGAACACCTCGCGTTGTACAAGGAAGGCGAAGAGGCCGTCTTCTGGAGCACGGCCGAGGAATGTGCAGAGAAGTGCAAAGCTCTGCTTGCGGATGAGCCCTGGCGCGAATCGGTCGCGCGAAAGGGACACGAGCGATACCTGCAGAACGGCTGGACCAACATGGGGGTAGCTGAGATCGTGTTGAGGACAGCCTTTGAGTAAAGCCCCGTTGGAGATCGACAGGACGGAACATCAATCCGCTTTGCCTGAGCCGCTGCAGATCACGCAGGCGGTCTTCGGCGTATTCCATCACTTCGAGCTTGCGCGAGAGTTGCACCGGCGCTCCATGCTCAAGACGTTGTACTCCACCTGGCCGTGGGCGAGACTCAAGCGCGAAGGTTTGCCGAAGAAGTTTATCCAGAGCTTCCCGTGGCTGCACGTTACGTCGATGCTGCTGCCTCGGTTCGGAATAAGAAGCCGCTGGCTCGATGATGAACTGGGAGTTCGGAACGCGCTTGCCTTCGACGAATGGACCTACCGCCGAATGCCGCCCTGCGACGCGTTTATTGCCATCTCCGGGGCAGGTTTGAAGACCGGCAGGCTGGTCCAGAGCCGCGGAGGCAAATTCATCTGCGACCGCGGATCGACCCATCAGCGATACCAGGAAAAGATCGTACGCGAGGAGTACGAGAGGTGGGGGAATCACGACCCGGTCAGCGACATTCGCGACACTCTCCGGGAAGAAGAGATCTACGAAACGGCGGATGCGATCACTGTTCCGTCCACGGCTGCGAAGCGTTCCTTTATCGAATACGGCGTGCCGAACGAAAAGATTCACGTAATTCCTTACGGAGTGCGGCTGGAAAACTTTGCCAAAGTGGCGGATCCTCCTGCGGACCGATTTGAGGTGCTGTATGCGGGATCCGTCAGCTTGCGCAAAGGCTTCCCTTACCTGCTGCAGGCATTCGCGCAGTTGAGCCACCCGAACAAACGATTACGCGTGGTAGGCGCGATCCAACCGGAACTGGCACCTCTGCTGCCTACACTTCCGACGGACAACGTGGAGTTTCTGGGCATTCAGCCGCAGATCCGCTTGAAGGAGTACATGAGCGGAAGCCACGTGATGGTGTTGCCTAGTATTGAAGAGGGTCTAGCGCTGGTGCAGGCCCAGGCGCTGGCGTGCGGTTGCCCGGTCATTGCGAGCACCAACACCGGCAGCGAGGATCTATACACCGATGGGGAGCAGGGCTTTATCGTGCCGGTGCGTGATCCAGACGCTCTGCGTGACCGTATGCAGCAGCTCGCGGATGACCCCGCAATGCAGCAGGAGATGAGTGCCAAGGCACTCGAGCTGGTGAAGCAAATCGGCGGCTGGAGCCGATATGGCGATCGATGGGTAGAGCTGCTGCAATCGTTAACAGCGCGGTAATAATCAACCGCAGTCCGATCGGCAGGCGCAGGTTAGCGCAGGTGCTCTTCCTGATGAAGTTCGAGTTCAACCCAATCGCAAAGCATGTGTCCGAAGAGGATGTGGCACTCCTGAACGCGAGCCGTCTCGCGGGACGGAACCTGGAGGCAGGCATCGGCAAGTGCGGCAAGCCGGCCGCCGCCTTCTCCCGTGAAGCCGACAGTGAAGGCTCCGCGCGCGCGCGCGCATTGCAGCGCCGAACAGACATTGGGGCTGTTACCGGAGGTGGTGAGCCCAACCAGCACGTCGCCGGGCTCGCAGAGTGCCTCGACCTGGCGAGCGAAGATGGCCTCGTAACCGTAGTCGTTACCGACCGCGGTGAGGATGGAGGTATCGGTCGTGAGCGCAATCGAGGGCCATCCTCGGCGCTCGCGACGAAACCGACCAACGATCTCGGCTGCCAGGTGTTGCGAGTCGGCCGCGCTGCCGCCATTGCCGCACCAGAGTATTTTATGGCCGCTTCGAATCGCCTCGGTCATCCGGCTCGCAATGCGTTCGAAGAGCTCCTGCTGCTGCTCGAGTTGAGCAACAATCGCCTGATGTTCTCTGATTGTGCTCAGAAACAGCTGCGAACTTTGTGAACGCTCGGCCATCCAACTCCTCGGAAATGCATGCCAGTGGTCCGTTTTCATTATATAGAGATGCTCAATTTCCTAAGGCGGAGGGTGGAGCTTTACCCTCGCATCCAACTTGAAGTTCAACAACTTCGGTCACTGCGGCAGCAGCGGGCGCATTGCTCAACTCTGGTAACCTTAAAGAACACGTTGGCTGCAATCAGCAAAGTCCCAGGCGGGTCAGTTTGGGGTTGGGTCCCATCTAAAGTACCGGTGACCCAGCGACGATCTTTGACCCTTGATCAACAACTGCTGGCGAGGATCCTTTGCATTCGCAATCTCAATCTGGTGCAGTGCAGCGCGTCTTGATTTACAGGCTCGGAAGCCTCGGCGACACCATTGTCGCGCTTCCCTGCTACCACCAGGTTGCACGTGCCTTTCCTGAGGCGAAGCGTTGGTTGCTGACAAACCTGCCGGTCGCGCAAAAGGCACCATCCCCGAAAGAGATCCTTGGCGATTCGGGACTGGTGCATGCGTACATCGGCTACCCAGTAGGTCTGCGGTCGATACGAGGCCTGCTCAGGTTGCGGCGTGAGATTCGCGAACTCAGACCCCAGGTCCTGATCTATCTGGCTGCGCCGAGAGGCATACGGCAAGCGCAACGCGATGCAGTCTTCTTCAGGATGTGTGGCATTCCGCGGATCATCGGACTTCCGTTGACGCAGGATTTGCAAGAGAACCGTTGGGACGCGCAGCGACAGATGGCTGAGCCCGAAGCGCACAGGCTCACGCGTTGCTTGAGCGAGATAGGACCATTCAATCTGGATGCTCCGCCGAGTTGGGATCTGCTTCTGACCGATGACGAACATCGCACCGCTGAGAGCGTGTTGGCGCCTCTTCAAAGCCAGCTATTCGTCGCGGTGTCCGTTGGAACCAAAATGCAGTCAAAGGACTGGGGCGTAGAGAACTGGGGCGGCGTGCTGGAGCGAATTCATGCAGAGTACCCGGGCTACGGCTTGGCGCTGGTGGGCGCGGGTTCCGAGGCAAGCGCAAGCGAAAAAGCTGCGCGACGGTGGGGTGGGAAGCTGGTGAATCTGTGCGGCGCACTCACTCCTCGCGAAACTGCCGCGGTGCTCGAACGGGCGACTCTGTTCCTCGGGCATGACAGTGGCCCGATGCACCTCGCGGAAGCAGTGCAAACACCCTGCGTCGCGGTGTTTGCAGCATTGCGGCCGCCGGGAGTGTGGTTTCCTTATGGCCGGCAACACCGGGTGGTCTACCACAAGGTGGAATGCGCGAACTGTGGCCTTGATACTTGCATCGTGCAAGGGAAGAAGTGCATTACATCGATTACTGTCGATGAAGTGATGAAGGAAGTTCAACATCTGTTGGGCGCTCACGCCGACGGCAATTCACAACTGCATGGACTGATGACAAACACGAACTCTCGCTTGCATTGAGCGAAGGCCAGCCGGTACGGTCGCAGCGCGAGTTTCTGTTAGATTCGACATAACAAGTGCTTCCCGGAGAATCCGTGTCCCGGTGTAGCTTGAGTTGGAGACGCGAATGATCATCGTAACTGGCGGCACCGGATTTATCGGCAGCAATCTGGTCCACGAATTGAACGCTCAAGGCGAGTCATCGATTCTTGTGGTGGATCATCTCGCGGACGCGGACAGCCTCCACAAAAAGTTCCTGAATCTGACCGGCGCAAAGTTTGTCGATTACATGGACAAGCAGGAATTTCGTGCGGCTCTCGCACGCGGGCATTTTGCCAAGAGCGAGGTACGGGCCATTCTGCATCAGGGAGCCTGCTCCAATACGCTGGAAGACGATGGCCGGTACATGATGGACAACAACTTCACGTACTCGAAGGAGCTGTTGCATTTCGCGGTGGAACACCGCATCCCGTTTGTGTATGCGTCTACGGCGGCGGTCTACGGGCTTTCTGAAAAGTTCAAAGAGGAGCCTGAGAACGAGAAGCCTCTGAACATTTATGGATTCTCGAAGCTGGTGTTTGATAACTACGTGCGCCGTCATCAGGCGCAGTTCAAGAGCACAGTTGTGGGGTTGCGGTACTTCAATGTGTTCGGGCCGCACGAGATTCATAAGGGGCGCATGGCTTCTGTGATTCATCACTTCACCAAGCAGTTGAAAGAGACGGGTGTGATCCGCATGTTTGAAGGTTCAGGCGGATACGCAAACGGGGAGCAACGGCGTGACTTTGTCTTTGTTCGCGACCTGGCGAAGATCAACATGTTTTTCGCCTTCGGCGATGTTCGCTCGGCAATTGTGAATGCGGGCACTGGCAAGAGTCGAAGCTTCAACGATGTGGCTAACGCGCTGTTCCGGGTTCATGGACCGGGCAAGATCGAGTACATTCCATTTCCAGGCGACCTGAATGAACGCTATCAACACTTCACTGAAGCGGATTTGACGGGACTGCGCGCCACAGGGTACGCGGGGCCATTTACCGAGCTTGAGGCAGGCATTCAGCAGACCTTCGCGGGATAGCACTGACGAAGTTATTCGTCACAATGTGAGAGGAGCCGTCTTGAAAGACTTGCCACGTATCCTGGCGTTGATTGAAGGTGGATTCGCCTCTCTTCGCATCCTGGTAATTGGCGACGTAATGTTGGATCGATATATCTGGGGAGAGGTGGACCGCATCTCGCCAGAGGCTCCGGTGCCGGTGTTGCGATCTGTGCATACGACGCACGTTCCGGGTGGTGCGGCAAACGTTTCAATGAACCTGGTCGGACTCGGCGTGCACGCTTTGCAGGCGGGATATTGGGGCGACGATTTGGAACGCCGCGAACTGGAAGAACTGCTGGCGAAAGCGGGAGTAGAGACCGGAGGCATGGTGTTGTCGAGCCAACCCACGATCTCGAAGACTCGCGTGGTAGCGCGCCAGCAGCAGTTGTTACGCATTGATATTGAAACGTCAACGCCGCGATCCAGTGGTGAACACGACTCGCTTCGCACACGCGCGGTAGAGATGGTCGCGCAGGTGGACGCTGTAATTCTTTCGGATTACGCGAAGGGAGCCTTGAGCGAGGACTTATGTCGCGCTGTCATTTCGAGCGGGCGCGCACGGGGCATCCCCGTGCTGGTCGATCCGAAAGACAAGAATTTTTCGAAGTATGCCGGGGCCACTACGATCTGTCCCAATCTCTCTGAGCTGTCGCTGGCGACCGGCGTGCCCAGCGCCAACATGCCCGAACTGATTGCAGCAGGGGAGAGGCTGGTCGGGGATGTGGGGGTGGAGTTCTTGACAGTAACGATGAGCGAGAAGGGCATACTCCTCCTGTTTCCCGACCGCACGTATCATTCAGCGGCGCGAGCGCGCGAAGTGTTCGACGTATCTGGTGCCGGCGATACCGTCATCGCGACCATTGCGGCCGGCCTGGCGAGTTCGCTTACCCCAGAAGCCGCCGTCAACCTTGCAAATACTGCAGCAGGGATTGTTGTGGGCAAAACGGGAACGGCGCCAATTTCGAAAAATGAACTGGTCGCGGAGCTAACCACATCGACCAGCATGAGCAGCCCTGAGAAGGTTCTGGACGCGCCGCAACTGCTGGTGCGTGTGGCAAAGTGGCGCGCGACGGGACACAAAATTGTGTTCACGAACGGCTGCTTTGACATTCTGCACGTAGGACACATTACGTTACTTGAACAATGCCGGTTGTTCGGAGACAAATTGATTGTCGCGATCAACAGCGACCAATCGGTGCAGGGACTGAAGGGGCCGACTCGGCCGGTGGTAGGAGAAAGTGAACGGGCTCGCGTGCTGGCGGCGCTCGCCTCTACAGATGCAGTTGTGATCTTTGGCGAAGATACTCCACTGAATCTGATTCGAAGTATTCGGCCCGATGTATTAGTGAAAGGCGGCGATTACACAACGGCGACGGTGGTAGGAGCCGAGGATGTCGCCAGCTGGGGCGGACGAGTCGAGATTGTGCCTACGGTCGCTGGGTACAGTACCAGCAGCACGATCGCGCGGATGAAGACGCCCTCGAGCGAAACCGAGACCGCGATGGCAAAAGCCACACCAGGAGAGTAGACGGCGCTGCTGCTTGGGGCGGTGCACTGCTAATGGCTGTTGAGCAAAGCCGGCGGCTAGGTGGCTCTGGTGGAGGAGAGGCTGCGTTCCACTCGTTCCGCACGAGACATTGCTGAGGAACAATATTTTCCGAGGAGCGTGTCGACTGTGTCGATCACTTCTTCAGCCTCCACTTCCAGGATCTGATAGTCCGATGGAATGCTGGGTAGATCAGGCCCCTTGAAGATTCGGTATTGATCGAAGCCGAGTGGCAGCCACTCGACGCTCGGTTGCCAGGCGGGTGCAAGAATCACCATTGGAACCCCGACTGCTCTGGCTACATGCATATTTCCTGTATCCAAGGTGACGACAAGATCACTTGCGGCGAGCACGGCGGCGAGCACGGGAATGGTAGTGCGACCGGCTACTGACACGGTGGGAGCAACCACCATTGCTTGAAGGGAATGGATAGCGACGGACTCCGCAGCAGTGCCGACAAACAAAGCGTTCGCGTCGTAGTTTGCGAGAGCGTGATTGATGACCTGCACGAACCGATCTACCGGCCAGCTCTTGCGCTGAGTTGGACTCGTCTGGGTGATGAAGACAATGCGTGGCCGAGTTATATCACCCCCCTCACTCATCAGCGCTTCTGCTTTGGCGAGGTCTTTGCTATCGAAGAAGACCCGTGGCTCTAAGTTGTTCGGAGAGTGACCCAAAGAACTAACCAGGCGCAAATTCGTAGCAATCAAGCTCTCAGGCAGATCGCCTGTTACTGGAAGGTGATACAGCTCGGGGGCCATGGTGTACCCCAACCTGAGCGCCTTTGCGGTTAGCAAAGCGAGCAAGGCTATGCTCCGGCGGGAGTTTCCGGTGTTGGTGAGGATAGCTTCGGGTTGGAGGTGCTGGGAGCGGAGGTATCTTCTCAGGAAGCGTGCTGTCTTGAGTGGATGAGCATATGGATCCGGGGTCTGAATAAGATGATCCACAAAGGGATTGTGCTTCAACACCTCGAAACCCAGGCCTCTACACGCAACAGTGATGGAGGAGTTTGGCTGAGCTTGTTTCAGTGCCTCATAAACAGGTGTTGCATGCACATTCGATCCGAGTGCCGTCTCGTATTGAAAAAAGAGGAAGCGTGTGAGGCTCCTCAAATTTTCCAAGTTGCGGTCTGGAGTCTTACCCCGGAAAAGTCGTTCGCCTGCACGAACCAAGCGAAGACCTGTATGTATGACCGCCTCTCGCAAAGTTGGCTCGTTCATCGATCCGGTCTTCCGTTTCTCCCAGATTCCAACTGGCTCAATCCAGTTCCAGACGAGAGCAGTCTCTCGAGGAACAGAGCCACCATCAAAGTGTTTTCGGCTGAGCCCATCCGAAGCGAGAGCCGAGATGACGCCTGACTTCGCCCAAACCGAAGAGCGGGTATGAAATCGCGGCGAGCACGATTACGAAGACGAGCGCGGTGAGACAAATCTGCAGCAGCGATCGCTGCGAAGCTCGAAAAGCAAACCAGCTCTGCAGCACGATCGCTGCAGACATCAATGCGAAGAGCTTGTAAACAGGAGAAAAATCGACAGTAGCCTGGCCGGCGAAGAGCCGCAGGTTCAGGCGCAGAATGGCGAGCACCTGAATGATCTCCGTAACGAACCAGACGACCAGAAATCCAAGTACACCGAAGAGGTGAATGGCGGGCAGTGCAACGATCACCATGACTACATAGCTCCAGAGAGTGAGGCGCGCAAGCATGGCATGTTCATTACTCGAGGTCTGGAAGGTGTACTTATGTTCCTTAATTCCCATGACTCCGGAGATCAAACCCATGACGATGCAGACCCAGGGATCGTATAGCGCAGGCCTGTGCAACCAGACGGCCATCAACACGGGCGTAATCAGCAGAGTGCCGATGGTGACGACTGGGATGAGCGCGAAGATGACTCTTTCGGAGAGTTCATAGAGGCGAAACAATCTCGTCCAGTTCCGTTGCCCATAGAGTTCGGTGATCTCCGGGCCGATCGCATTGGTCATCGCGGTCAGTGCCTGCCGAGACATAGAGTAGATAGTTCGGGTGAGGGAAAATACGACCACGCTGGTGGAACCCAGAATTCGCTGCATGAGGATGACAGGCAGTTGGTATACCAGGAAATTGGAGCAGAAGAGCATGCCGAAGTATCCGCTGGGCTTCAGGATGGCTCCGATGCGTTTAGGATCGGCGTATCGAATGCGGGGAAATACGTCGGGTGCTTTCATGCGCAGGTCAAACAAGATCAAGATGCAAAATACGGCGACATTGATCAACTGCTGAGCCGCAATCCAGGCAAAGGACGTGTGAAGAAAAGCGAGCACAGCCGTGCCGAGCATACTCACGAGCGCCTGTGCATTGTTCCAGTTTGTACCTCTGTAACTCACGCCGATGACCAGGAATGTGCCGCCGAGAAAGCCGAAGATCATCTTGGTGAGGATCTGCAACCCGAGAAGGTAGATGCTGGCTGCGACTACGGCGTGGCTGGTCTTAAGGCCCAGCCAATGATTGATGGGCACGAGAAAAACCAGGGCGGTAAAGATTGCGGCGAGACCGATGATTCCGAGGAGAATGGAAAACGCCGTGGCCTGCAGAGTCTTGGCCTCCTCGACATCTCCACGGTTGTAGGAGATCGCTACCTGGTTGTTCGCGAATGTCTGTAAGCCGAAGTTCAGCGTGCCCAAGTAGGAGACGGTAGCGGTGAGAGTAAGCCATTCTCCGTAGGCAGCGATGTTGTAATGGCGCAGGAAGATGGGGGGAATCAGCAGTTGAGTGATGACGTTGACGCCCTGGCCGCCCATGAGAGCGCTTCCCGTCTTCGCGATTCGCTTCAGGCTCATACGCTGTCGCCCAACTCAACGGCCACCATGTCTCTTGTACCCCGGAAAGTGTAGATTGAAGACCGATGCCGAATTAAGCGGAAACACAAGGTGTCCGGGCCAAGTTCGTTCAGGCTTGCTGGGCTGCTACCTGCACCCGCAGGCACAGAGTGCACGAAAAGTGATAGAGCGCCCGGCAGCGCTGAGGCACACCAAGTGGGTTGCGCGCGCATAGTGTCGCTAATCCATCTTCGCATAGTCATTTCATTCGGCCAAGGCGGACGGAGAGCCTGAACGGGCATGCGCCGGAACGCGCAAATGGCTTGTGCAAGCGCAGTTGAGTTGCGACCTGCGACCAAGTACGCGTCGGGTCTGGCGCGAAGACATTGGGCCTGAGATGCAGAGAAGAATGTCCTCGGCCGCCGGTGTTGTCGTAGTCAAGGTATTGGTTTGATATTCTGTGGATAGTCAAAGAATTATAGGGGAGGCGCGCCTTGCGTCTCCCTTTTGTGTTTTGAGCACAAGTGCTGCACTGCTGGAGAGAGGCCGCCTGTGAACTCAGCCGGCGTGAAGTCGGGTTGCGTGCCCTGTTCAGACGTGGCGAACTAAAGGATATTTGTGTTGAAGGAGAGTGTATGAAGGACACCAGATCGCGCCGGAAGAGTTCCGGGTTGGGCGACATCGTCTTCGCTGTCTTGCTGGCAGCGTTGCCCGCGACGGTTGCACACGCGATGAGCACGACCACGGTGCAGGGAGTCGTATACCGCGCCAACGGCGATACTGCCAGTGGGACGCTCATCGTGAACTGGCCGGCGTTCACCACCGCCTCGAACGAAGCGATCGCAGCGGGCAGCACAACCGCCTCCATCGGGGAAGATGGATTTGTCTCGCTGAACCTCGCGCCGAATGTGGGCGCGCTGCCGGCGGGCACTTACTATACGGCGATCTATCACCTCAGCGACGGCAACGTGAGCAAGGAATACTGGGCGGTCCCGGCACAGGCGAATGCGGCAATCACGTCGGTGCGATCGGAGCTTGTCTCGTCCACGATTCCAGTGCAGTCCGTGACCAAAGGGTATGTTGACGCCACGATTATGAACACCAGCGCGAGCTACCTGCCGCTTAAGGGCGGATCGCTGCAGGGCCCCCTCGCGCTGAGCAACGACCCGACGTCGGACGGCCAGGCCGCAACGAAACATTACGTGGACACGATGGCAAATTCAAGCTTGCAGTCTGCGTTGACAGCGGCCAATAACGCGTTGGCGGTCGCCGGTGCGGCACAGACTGCTGCGAACTCCGCAGTCAGCACAGCGGGCGGCACACTCTCGGGGCCGCTGTCGGCCCCAATGCTGGGCGGGCTGAAGTATGCTGCACAAAACCAATTGCCCGCAGGAAGCGGAAACAATGGCATCGCCAAATCATGGGCAGCGAATCAGACGGTAGTTGCCGATCCATCGTACGCACTGACTGAGCAATATGACGAAAACACAATGGCGGCGCCGCAGAACTTCCACTTCGAGGACTATCGCGGAGGACGGAAGGTGGACTACTACCACAACTGGTCAAAGACCTCGAACTTTGGGGACCCTTATGGGCCGGGCGCGCTGACGAAGTGCAGGCAAGATGGTGCGACGGCGGGAACAACCGTCTGCTTCCCGGTGCTCTTCACTTCGACCCAGCCGGGCTGGAGTGTAGGCAATCCGGGCATGGGAGTGCAGAGCGGATGGCAGACGCACAACACAGGCGCCTTTCAGACGACGGTCAATGGCGAAGGCATCGATGAAGCTCTGACCATCGGCGGGAGCAAGTACGGCAACGGAGACTGGGTCGGCTTTTATTCCACGATCACAGGGGACGGAGGCTGGACCGCGGCTTCGGATGAAGGCACGAAATCTCTAGCCGCATCGACCTACGAGGACATGCATACCTACACGGGAACTGTGACGTCGGGCGCCGGCACTGGAAGCACCGCTATCAAGACCACGCCGGTTACGAACGCGGGTGGTGAAGGCGTCGGGCATTTCGCCATCGACACCAGCAAAGCCCCGCTCTCGACCACGGTGAGCGCAGTAAGCAACGGAAGCAGCTACTCTACCGTGACCATCGCCGCGGCAGTCCCCGTCTCGAATGCGTGGGGAAATATTGGTGGAGTGTCTCCGGCTCTGAATCTGAATCCGCCCTTCACGACCCCGATTGCCTTCATGGTGAGCTCTGGTGTGAATGGGACGTTTGACACAAACCACCTGGCTTGTTTTACCTCTTCGATTGCACACGAGTGTCTTGTTCCAAGCGCGGTGGGAGCAACGATCAGCGGTACGACGTGCACGGGAAGCCCGGTTGCGGGGTCGCCTCAGTGTGTGGCTGGAAATCTGAGACGGACGCACGGATCCGGTTCGCTGTTGATGCAGGGCGGCATGGCCGGGTACGGCCTCGAGAACCCCGCCGAGACTCCTTCGCCTGCAGGGCAGCCTCTGCGCCATCTGTCGGAAGTGGTGGGCTCGACAAACGCGAACACGATTGTCGTGCAGTCCTGGAAGACTTCGACGTCGCAGCAGGCAATGAATGTGTATCAGCCCACGTTCATCAACTTGAGCAACCTTTCGAACTCTGGCACCACAGTGACGGCGACGTATAGCTCCAGCGGAAGCACGGTCTATAAGCCCTGGAACGCGTTGAGCGCCGCCACCGTGGTCATCGCAGGGGCTTCCGATTCAGCGCTGAACGGCACATGCGCCAACCTGACGTGGGCGGCGAACCAAAGCACCGTGACCTGTACGTATGCGGGTTTGAGCGGTACACACACAGCAGCCACAGCGAGCGCAAGCACGGGGCCGGAGACAGTCAACCTCTATCCGATGGCCGAGGTTCTGGATGTGCAGAACTACGCCACCAATCCAGTCTCGGTCGACGGGACGCTGACGCTCGAGCCGAATATCATGACCATTTCAAACGGCGATACGATCGAGATTACACATCATCTCTCGTCGCTGTTTGCGGTGGGAACCATGCGAGTCGACTCCTACAATCCTCATACCTATGGGGCCGGACTAAGCATTACGACTAATGGCATTGGGAACGGACTGACTCCGTCAGGGGGAGCGGTATTGTCTTTGAGCGCGAACCCAATTCCGGGTCAGTCGGCTCCAGACATGATGCACATACTCGGGCCGTACAGCTACGGATTGTATTTCGACCACATGGGATCGCTTCCAAGCGGGGCTCTGATTCAGGCTAACTGCGCGGCCGCGCAGGCTGCGGACGTGAACTATGTCGCGCCGGTGTACCAGGTGCTTGGGAATGGAGCGTCTGCGCATTCCTTGTCGGTCAACTGCAACACTGGCGCGGATACAATTCAAACGCCGGGCACGCTGACATTGAGTAATACCGGCACAGTCTTCACCAGCACAGTGTCTGCCCCACAAGTGACAGCGACGAGTGGGTCTGCGACGAATGCGTTTGCGGGATCTACCACGATCAATAATCTGACAACAACCGGCAATGGCAATTTCGGCGGGTCGAACACCATCAACAATCCGACATTCACTGGAACGTTGACGATGCCGGCAACGGGCGTGAGTGCCGGTTCGTACACGAACCCGAGTATGTCGGTAGGTGCGGACGGGCGCGTGACTGCGATCAGCAGCGGATCGGCTGGGGGAGGGTTTCCCTCGGTCGTCGCACACACGGCACTGACGGCGCAGACTGGACCGGTGGCTCCGCTGTTCAGCTATACGCCGCCTTCGGCAGGGCTGTTTCGCTTGACCATTGTGGCGTACACGACGGCTGCCGGTGGAACAGGCTGCAACCTGAGTGGGGGAGCCTACCTGTCGCCGGTCGCCGGACATACTATCGGCAATGGTTTGTCTGTGGCCTGCACGGCCGCATACAGCTACACGACCGCCACGTTCACTGCGCGCAATGCTGCCGGTTCGACGATCGCTCCTAACATCAATATCTCAGGCACGGCGGGTTCGCTGCAGTACATGGTGGACGCGGTGTTGGAGCAGCTGCAGTAAAGGTGATTCTCAGAGGGCGGACCGCGGTGTGCACGATGTGCTTTGCATCCACTAAGATGGACTCTATGGTCGGCAGCTCTGTGGATGAGTGGCAAGGGATTGGTTATGTATTCCTGGATCGCGATGGTGTGATCAATCGCAAGCCCTCTGAGGATCGCACGATTCACCAGTGGAGCGACTTCGAGATTCTCCCCGGGGTTGAGACGGCAATCGCGCGACTGAACGCCTGCGGATTTAAGGTCATCGTGGTTACGAATCAGCGAGGAATCGCGCTTGGGCGCTACACGACAGAACAGCTGGAGGACTTACATAGCCGGCTGAGAGAGCACTTGACCGACCAGGGAGCTCATCTGGATGCAATCTACTATTGCCCACATGACAGGAACGAATGTCATTGCCGAAAGCCTGAAAGCGGGATGTTTGAGCAAGCTTTTGCGGAGTTCCCTGGTGCTTCGGCAGCGAACAGCGTAGTGATTGGCGATTCCATCTCGGACATCGAGGCCGGAGAGCGACTCGGCATGCGAACCATCTTCGTCGAGGGCGATCCTCGCTTTCAAAAGGCTGGGGCTGAGCGAGCGGCGAAGATGGCCAACCGTGTTGTGCCGTCGCTTCACTCCGCTGTCTTCGAACTGCTGGCACCGATCGGGGCGAGCGCATCGGTGGCTTCAAAGGAATGAGTCACTAAGGTTGGGGGACGCAGACCTCTTGTCCAGTTAGCTATTGCTGGACCCGATGGAGCTAGAGCGCTGCCGAGGAGGCAGGTTTCAGGCTCTCGCTTACGATGTCGATAACGCGCCGAATGCCTTGTTCCAAGCTCACGTTGGGGTGCCAGCCGAGTGCGTTAATTCGGCTGGAGTCCATCAGCTTGCGGGGTGTTCCGTCGGGGCGGCTGGTATCGAAGGCCAGTTCGCCATCGTAATCGAGTGCGCGAACAATGGATTGTGCGAGTTCGCGAATGGTGAGATCGGTACCGGCTCCTACGTTGATCAGCGGAGGAACATCGGTCGTAAGCAGACGATCGTAGGCCTCGTTTGGCAGATTGATCAGGAAGATACAAGCCTCGGCCAGATCGTCACTGTAAAGGAATTCGCGGCGAGGGGTTCCACTGCCCCAAACAACGACCTGCTTTGAGCCTTGCCACTTCGCTTCGAGGACTTTGCGAATAAGGGCTGGAAGCACGTGCGAACTTTGCAGGTCGAAATTATCTTCAGGACCGTACATGTTGGTCGGCATGGCGGCGAGATAGCGCGTGCCATATTGCCGGTTGTAAGCCCAACACATCTCGATGCCGGCAATCTTAGCCAACGCGTAGGCGCGATTGGTAGGTTCAAGCGGGCCGGTCAGTAAGGACTCTTCGCGGATAGGTTGCGGAGCCAGCTTCGGATAGATACAGCTTGACCCGAGGAACAGCAGCCGCTTTACGCCTGCGCGGTAACTCGCATCGATCACGTTGGACTGGATCGCGAGATTGTCGCGGATGAAGTCTGCCGGATAAGTGTCATTCGCGAGAATTCCGCCCACCTTTGCCGCCGCGAGAAAGACGTACTCCGGCTGTTCGCGAAGAAAAAAGTCTTTGACGGCATGAGGATCCAGCAGGTCCAGTTCCGCGCGCGTGCGGGTGATCAGGTTGGTATAGCCTTGCTGCCCGAGGACCCGGCGTATGGCCGAGCCAACAAGCCCGCGATGCCCTGCTATGTAGATGCGGCTATTCTTTTCCATCCGCTTTTCCTTCAAATGCCTCAGTGCTCATGGAAATTGAAGGTGCTGTATCCGTGCTTCTGCACCAGGGAGTCGCGTTGCGCTACGGAGAGATCTTCGTCCACCATCTCTTTGACGAGTTCGCGGAACGTTGTGGTTGGCACCCAGCCCAGTTCGTTCCGGGCCTTGGAGGCGTCACCGAGAAGAGTCTCGACCTCAGTGGGGCGGTAGTAATTGGGGTCGACACCGACGATCACCTTGCCCTTGGCGTCAAGAGCCTGCTCATCGGGCCCAGTGCCTCGCCAACGCAGCGGCAGATCCAAAAGCTCCGCGGTGAGTTCGACGAACTCGCGCACGCTGTGCTGCTCGCCTGTCGCGATTACGTAGTCGCGAGGGGCATCCTGCTGAAGCATGCGCCACTGCATCTCGACATAGTCGCGTGCATGGCCCCAATCACGCAGGGCGTCGAGATTGCCAAGGTACAGGGTGTCTTGAAGTCCTACCTTGATCCGCGCCAAGGCTCGCGTGATTTTGCGGGTGACGAAGGTCTCGCCCCGCAAGGGCGACTCATGGTTGAAGAGAATACCGTTGCATGCATACATGCCGTAGGCTTCCCGGTAGTTCACGGTGATCCAGTAGGCATACAGCTTAGCGACAGCATAGGGAGAACGCGGATAGAAGGGCGTGGTTTCGCGCTGCGGAATCTCCTGGACCAAGCCATACAACTCCGACGTGGAGGCCTGATAGAACCTGGATTTCTTTTCCAGGCCACAGATACGAATCGCCTCGAGAAGGCGGAGCGTTCCAAGAGCATCGACGTCGGCGCTGTATTCAGGAGCTTCAAACGAAACCTTAACGTGACTCTGCGCGCCCAGGTTATAAACCTCATCGGGCTCGATGTCGTGAACGATTCGGGCAAGACCGCTCGAGTCCGTCAGGTCACCATAATGAAGGACGAAGTGACGACCGGTCTTATGCGGATCTTCGTAGAGGTGGTCAATTCTGTTGGTGTTGAAGGAAGAAGCACGCCGTTTGATTCCGTGGACTTCATAGCCTTTGGCCAGTAGCAGTTCGGATAGATACGCTCCATCCTGCCCGGTCACTCCGGTGATCAAAGCTTTCTTCATCGGTCTCCTACTTTTCGGATTGCGGATGGCAAGTGCGAAACGAACGTGGGCTCACTGTGTATTCGGCAGCATGAAAGCGAAAGCCGCTCGATCCGTGTCTCTGCATCCAAGCGGGCCTGCAAAGAGCACCTGTCTGATGCAAGTTTACCATTGCAGATTGGTCCATTGGAGTAGCTGAGGAGGACGGTGGAGCTTGTACCTTGGTGCACGGATCGGCAGTTCGGGCTCTGCCAGCGTGGCTTACGTTCAGAGCCGTGGACGGCGGGTGCAGATCGGGAGGGCCGCACCAGCGTATCGTGGTGCCTTGCAGATTGCTAAGATAGCGCATCATGATCTCAGTCCTGATCCTCACCAAGAATGAGCAGCAGGACCTGCCCGGCTGCCTGGCCTCCGTGGCATGGTGCGATGATGTTCACGTGTTCGACTCCTTCTCGACGGATGGTACGGTCGAGATCGCCCGGCAGGCTGGAGCTCATGTAAAGCAGCGCGCATTTGATGACTATGCAACGCATCGCAATTCCTCGCTGTCAGGGCCATTCAAATACGGCTGGGTTCTGATTCTGGACGCGGACGAACGCCCGACGGCCGAGCTCTCGCGAGAGATGAGGGAGGCGGTGAAGGCCGTTTCGAATGAGGTGAGCGGATTCCGGCTCAGGCGTCGGGATTTTCTATTCGGCAGATGGCTGAAGCACGCGCAAATCTCTCCGTTTTACATTCGTCTGGTTCGCCCGGAGCGCAGCCGCTACACCCGCGCAGTGAATGAAGTGCTCGAGACAGACGGCCATCTTTTGGAATTGTCGCAATCGCTGGATCATTTTCCGTTTTCCAAGGGAATAGCGCATTGGGTGCAGAAGCACAACACCTACAGTACGCTGGAGGCGGAGCTCATCCATCGGCAAGAAGGATTGCAGAACCCGTCGCTCAGTTCCGCTCTGCGGGATCCTGATTTTCACACGCGCAGGCTGCATCAGAAGGCGCTGTTTTACCGCCTGCCTGCCCGGCCCCTGATCAAATGGCTTTACATGATGTTTGTACGGCGCGCGATGCTGGATGGGTATGCAGGGCTTACCTACTCCACGCTGCAGTCCTTCTACGAATACCTGATCGTATTGAAGACCCGCGAACTGCAGGGCCGCCGCGGCTGATGCCTCCGGCAAGGTAGGTCTGACTTCCCACCTTGCCCGCAGGACTCAGGCTTGATGCGCCTTTGCACGGAAGTAATCCAGAGACAATTCGAGGCCTTTGCGTAGGTCTACCTGAGGAGTCCAGTCGAGCAGGCGTTTGGCCTTGGAGATGTCGGGCTTGCGCCGCACAGGATCGTCGACCGGCAGAGGTTCGTGGACTATTCCACTGCTTGAGCCTGTAACCGCGAGGATCTCCTTTGCGCATTCCAGGATGGTCCACTCCTGCGGATTGCCGATGTTGACGGGGAGGTGTTCCTCGGCGCGGGATAAGCGCAGGATGCCTTCAATGAGATCGGAGACATAGCAGAAGCTTCGTGTCTGATTGCCTTCGCCATAGACGGTGAGGCTTTCTCCGCGAATTGCCTGCACCAGGAAGTTCGAAATGACGCGCCCGTCGCCTGCGCTGAGTCTCGGACCGTAGGTATTGAAGATTCGGACCATGCGCGTATCCACGTTGTGATAGCGGTAGTAAGCGATGGTGAGAGCCTCGGAGAATCGCTTGGATTCGTCGTAGACACTGCGCGGCCCCACGGGGTTGACTCGACCCCAGTAGGTCTCAGGTTGGGGATGAACTTCAGGGTCTCCGTAGCACTCCGAGGTAGAGGCCTGCAGGAATTTGGCGTTGTACTTTTTGGCGAGTTCCAGCATATTGCCGGTCCCCTGAGACCCTACACGCAGCGTCTCTAGTCCCAGCCGCGCATACTCCGGCGGGCTGGCAGGAGAAGCGAAGTTGAAGACATACTCTACGGGTCCGCAGTCAAACGGTATGCAGATATCGCGTTCCAGAAACTCGAAGCGGGGCTCGTTGGTAAGGTGCTGGAGGTTTTCCCGGTTGCCGGTGCATAGATTATCGATACCGATGACTGAATGACCTTCGCCCAGTAGTACGTCTGTAAGGTGGGAACCCAGAAATCCTGCTGCTCCAGTTACCGCGCATCTCATGTGTTTTCTCTTCCTCGCTGAACTTTGTTATCACTGACTCATTTAGCTGTTGTATGGCCGTGAGATGCTTCGCTGTCGAAAGCCGTGCGTCTGATCTTGCACACGAAGTGGAGTGCAAGCACTCTTCGCCGTAAGCTTTGGGAGTGTCGGCACATCGCCGATCCGTACTGAGGGGGAGAGTTCCGATTCGACTTCGTTTGAAGCAATTGAAGGTGGCTGCAATTCGCGGTCAAATTCCTATGCTGTCCATTTCGACGAGGAGGTTCTTGAGGTACGTGCCGTAACTGCTCTTTCCTAACTCTGTCGCCAGTTTCTGCAGCTGCTCGGCGTCTATGTATCCGCGGCGAAACGCGATTTCCTCGGGACAAGAGATCTTCAATCCCTGCCGCTTTTCGATCGTCTCAATGAACAGCGATGCTTCAATGAGGGAGGCATGCGTGCCCGTGTCAAGCCACGCTGTTCCCCGCCCCATCACCTCCGTGCGAAGCGTTCCCCGCTCCAGATACCAGCGATTGACATCTGTAATCTCGAGTTCTCCGCGTGCTGAAGGCTTCACCTGTTTCGCAACCCTGACTGCCTGATCGTCATAGAAGTAGATGCCGGTAACCGCGTAATTCGACTTTGGTTTCTGCGGCTTTTCTTCGATGGAGATGGTTCGCCCGTGCTGATCGAACTCGACCACGCCGTAACGCTCCGGATCTCCGACCCGGTAAGCGAAAACAACAGCGCCTTCTGTCAACGATGCGGCGGATTGGAGCGAAGTCGGGAGATCGTGTCCATAGAAGATGTTGTCGCCGAGGACGAGCGCGCATGGCCCATTCTGTAGAAACTCTTCTGCGATGATCAACCCCTGGGCGAGGCCGTCCGGATTGGGTTGAACAGCATACCGAAACGACATGCCCCAGCGCTCGCCGCTGCCAAGCAGACGCTCGAACTGGGGTATGTCTGCTGGAGTGGAGATCACCAAAACGTCGCGAATCCCTGCCAGCATAAGGGCGGACAGGGGGTAGTAGATCATCGGCTTGTCATAGACCGGTAGCAGTTGCTTGGAGATGACCTGAGTGACTGGGTAGAGCCGAGTGCCGGAGCCGCCGGCCAGAATTATCCCTCGCATGCCACATCTCGCTTCGCGTAGTTCGTCTCAACCCACTGGCGATAGGCGCCGGTGGTCACGTCCCGCATCCATTCCTGGTTGGCGAGGTACCATTCGACGGTCTTGCGCAAGCCGGACGAGAAGGTTTCAGAGGGCCGCCAGCCCAGTTCTCGCTCAATTTTGTCGGCATTGATGGCATAGCGTCGGTCATGGCCGGGCCGGTCTGTCACAAACGTGATGAGTTCGCTGCGGGGACCGCCTTCGCGGGGCAGCAGTTCGTCGATCAATTGACAAAGCGTGCGGACTGTATCGAGATTGGACTGTTCGTTTCGTCCGCCGATGTTATAGGTCTCGCCGACTTTGCCCTTGGCCAGCACGGTTCGGAGAGCGGAGCAGTGGTCGCCGACATACAGCCAATCGCGAACCTGGAGACCATCGCCATAGACGGGAAGGCTCTCTCCCGCGATTGCGCGGCTGATCATCAGGGGTAGCAGCTTCTCGGGAAACTGAAAAGGCCCATAGTTGTTAGAGCAATTAGTCGTGATAGCCGGCAGGCGGTAGCTGTGAATATAACTCCTGACCAGGTGATCGGAAGCGGCCTTGGAAGCGGCGTATGGGCTGTTTGGGGCATACGCCGTTGTTTCCTCGAAAGCAGGCGCGTCAGGCGAGAGCGTGCCGAATACTTCGTCTGTTGAGACGTGAATGAAGCGAAACTGTTCCCGGTCAGCAGGAGAAAGAGCGGCCAAATAAGACTTGGCTGCCTCCAACAGGGTAAATGTGCCGACGATGTTGGTCTCAATAAAGGCGCCAGGCGAAGCGAGAGAGCGATCAACGTGACTCTCTGCAGCGAAGTGCACGATCGAGCGCGGCTGATGCGTCCTGAGAAGTTCGTCGAGTACAGCGCGGTCGCAAATGTCACCGTGCACGAAGTGATGGGCAGGGTGATCGAGGACCGCTGCGAGGTTCTTCAAATTGCCGGCGTAGGTGAGTTTGTCCAGATTGACGATGGGGGTGCCGACCGCAGCCATCCAATCAAGCACGAAGTTGGAGCCGATAAACCCGGCTCCTCCCGTCAAAAACAATGGCGATTGCTCATTGAATATCACTGTTACCTATCGTATCGAAACTTGTAGAGCAGCGTTCGTGTTCGGGAACTGGATGTTCGATGGTGGTCACAGTGTAACGAATCGGGCAGCGTCTACCCGGAAACGCTGACGGATTTCGGAGACAAAAATTCATGAAGCTCGGTACATCGTTGCTTCGCTAGCCAACATCTCTCATGGTAGCGGCTGCGGCCACGGAACGAGAACGCGTGCCCTTTTGTTTTACAATGAGCAGCTTGACCCAAGCAACCCCTTGATAACTTCGGTCATCTTGACAGCAAAATCACCCATGCAGTCACAAAATTTTCATGGGACAATTGGGAAGCCCTGTCGAAGAAGCGAATTCAACGGCTCCATACCCATCAGAGTATTCACCAAGAAATGAATGTCCCGGAGGAAGTTAAGGATGAGATCATTTGTTTCATTTCTGAAGTCATACCGACTCGTTGCTGCGCTGTCTGTTGCAATTCTGACCTCGACCATGCATGCGCAAGTGGCACCCGCCGGGAAAGCAGGAAGTGGCGGTCTTGATGTCTTTGCGATGTACAACTTCAATCATCCCGATCTAATTTATTCGCCCGATCACGGCATGGCATACGGAGCCGAGTTGAAAACCCACTCGTTCTTCGGAGTACAGCCGGGAATCGTGGCCCGCGGCGCCAACGATTTCAATTGGAAGTACATTCAGTGGGGTATTTACAGTTTTGGCCCTGCAGTGCACTTCATGCCGGCACACCGCTTGTCTCCGTACGCAGATGTCCTGTTTGGTGTCGGCCATGCCCAGTTGAGGTCGACACAGTTTTACAACGGAACGGCGAATGGTCGCGATATCCAGATTGGCGCCGGTGCTACCTACCGTCTGACGCCGCGCGTCTCCGCTATCGGCGACTACCAACACTACTCGATTGACTTGGGTCGGCATAACGGCAGAGATCTAAGCTATGCCCCATGGTCGTTGAGCTTCGGGCTCCAGTTCAGGATCTTCTAATCAGACATTAGGAACTGCTCATACAAGGGGCTGCCAGGAAGCCTCAACGAACATTCGTGTGACGGGGCGGTCTTCCCGCGTCTCGCAGCAGAACCGACACGCTCGAGATTGCAACGTTAAGCGTTACAATCTTGCTTGCATCGCGCGCTATGTTCGTTGGCCCACGACCAGGAGTTCGTCGCCTGTGACATCAGGGTTATCTTCGAACTGGCGCGGTGGCTGGGCGTACGGTGAGCTCGCGAAGCTGAGCGAAAAGCCATGACTTGTCAGGTTCCGCTGAAAGAATTCAGGGGTTAGCGCCAGGACGTGCTTCTCGCCCAACATCGGTCCCCACTGTGTTTGCAGACGGGTCGCGGAGTTTCCTGCGCAGTTGGGAACAAACAGGAAGAATTTGCCGCCTGGCTTCAACAAACGTTGAAAGTCACGGAAGACCGAAGCCGGTTCGTCTACATGTTCCAGCACGTGAGCGGAATAGATGAGATCGAAGGATGCATCCGGGAAGTGGTCCACGTCGGTGGAGAGGTCCACGCGCAGTGCGGTTCGGCCGTACTCAACACGGGACGCAGAGACCTCGAATCCGACGGCGTCGTACCCTGCCTCGCGAAACTGGAAGACACAATATCCCCAGGAACAGCCGTAGTCGAGGACACGCCCTTGCGGCACCAACTCGCGGATGACGGAGAGGTGTTCGGCCAGATCGCGACCCACCTTTGCAAAGCGAGTACGAATGTGGTTTTCTAGTTCGTCTTCAGTAGGCAGCTTGGTGACGGTTCGCTGCTGATAGTCCTTTTGATAAAAGCCGTGGCTCTCTGCGCGATCGTTTTTTGGATAGCGGAACATGAGGTCGCACTGATTACAGCGGCGAAGCTGAAGAATCACGTTCTTCCTGCCGATGCACTGGCTCTTGCGGCTTCCACAGTAGGGGCACGAACGATCCTGCAGGGTGGCGTACTTGCGGATCAGCTTCAGCACAAATGTTGTCCGGCTCATGTGAGCAATCCTCTTAACTTCAGTGGGAGCTTCTCGGCTATCGGGTTGGTTTTCATTACAGTGACAAGGGCCCGGGATCCGGGACGGATCGCTCCTCCATCTTAGCCAGATTACCGGGTCGTGTCATGAATGGAGGGGATGGAGTATCTCTCTGTTCCTCTGCGTCTGAATGCATGAGTGAAACACATTAGATTAGACCGGGATGTTGGATGTGGGTCATGCAAGGCAGGAGAGCGATGGCACAAACAACCACGCACAGTCGTGATGACTGTGCGTGGGGTTGAGTGAAAATGAGCAGGCTACGGGCCGGTAACGTAGGTGTAATCCACAAATTGCAGGGCACCGTTGACCGACATGTAGAGCCGGACGTTGAGTGTGCTGCCATTTGTGGGTATTCCGGGCACGCTGACCGATAGATTCTTCGTAATTCCGTAGTTGATGATGTTACGTGAACCCACACCCGTGTTACCGACCCACAGATAGTAGCCGGTTGCACCCACGACGGCATTCCAGGTGAACGTGATGGTGGAACCATGGAGCGTAGTTCCGGGCGTTGGGCTTACGAGTTGAAGGCCGTTGGGAGCGCCAAGGCTCGTCGTAAACGTGTAGTCAACGAAGGCGTTGCCGACGCTGTAGTAGGACCAGAGACGCACATAGACCGTGCTGCCATTGGTTGGTAATCCAGTAGCGACATACGATCTGCTGGTGTTTCTAGGACCCGCGTATAGGTTGCTCGAACCCGCGGTTGTACCGATCCAGAGTTGATAGTTCACCACGCCGGAGCCGGCATTCCACGAGAACGTTGTTGTGCCACCAACGATGGCGGATCCATTCGCCGGCGCAGTGAGTTGCGCCGCCTGCTGGACTGCAGCAGCTGCGGCAGTGTAGGTGTAATCCACATAGGACAGGACACCGTTAATGACCGCATAGAGCCGGACATACACGGGTTTGCTGTTCGTTGGCAGATTAAAGGCCGTAGTGGAAGTAGCGCTGCTGACACCGAAGTTCATGAGGTTGTTTGAACCTGGTGTCGTGCCGATCCAGAGATAGTAGCCGGAGACGCCTGCTGCACCGGTCCAGTTGAAGGTCACAGCAGAGCCAGCAAGCACTGTGCCTGGGGTCGGGCTGCTCATCAGGGCGCCGGCGCCGCTTCCTGTAAGAGAAGCAGAGACGATCGGGTTGACTGGATCATTGCTCGCCACGTTCAAGGCTGCGGTGCGGGCACCGGTTGCCGTGGGGCGGAACGAAACGTTGATGGAGCAGGTTGCAGCTGCAGCCAGAGTAGCTCCGCAATTGTTGGTCTGGGTGAACTCACTGGCGTTCACTCCAGAGAAGCCGATGACGATGTTGGTCAGCGTTCCCTGGCCCACATTGGAGAGGGTGATGGTTTTTGCTGCACCGGTTGTGTTCAACAGCTGGTAGCCGAAGGCCTGTGTCTTGGGCGACAGCGCTGCTGCGGGCGGATAGGTGACGTTCACTGTGGGAGTCCATGCAGAATAAAGAGTCTTTGTCAGCATGGCGCCGGTGGCGTCGTATCCGTTGAAGGCCGAGTTGTTGATGGCCTGTGCACGATAGTAGTAGGTGGTGCTCGATGCAGCATTGTTGTCTGTCCAGGTCACCGTGTTACCGGCTCCAGCTTGTCCGGGAACAGAGAATGGAACCAGGTTGTTTACGAATGCGGAATCGGTGGAACGTTGCACAAGGAAGCCCGTCTCACTCACTGACTTGTCAGTAAACGAGAGCGTGACGACGGGTGCCACCAAGGATCCTGACGCTATCAGGTTCACCGGAGGTTCTGGAGCTACCTGGAAGATCATCGGCCGCATCATGTCGTTTTCTTCATGACCCAGCAAGTGGCAGTGCCAGACATACTCTTGTCCGAAGTTGATATTCGCGTTGGTTACATTGGTGGTGTTGCCTGAGAGGCTGTCTACCACGCGAATCGATGCTCCCTCTGGAGAGGTGACATCCTGCAGTCGAATGCTATCGGGCAGCGGGAATGGCAGGTTCTGTTTGACCGGTTTGAGGGCAACGATCGCGTCTTCCAGCGGACTCATCAGCACAGTTTCTTTCCAGCCAAGTTCGTTCGGATCGGGTGGCCGCACTGCGCCATCCCAGCCCACCCGATTGATCAGCTGCACATTGAACAGATGGAAGTGTATGGCGTGTGTGTCGACACCGTTATGGGTGATCTTCCAAATCTGGGTTTCTCCGTCGCCGAAGTTTTCGGTCGGTGGATCGATGTAGCCCAGAGGGATGGTGGTCTGCGTGTTGAAGTTGGTGAACGCCATCTCAGTTCCGAGCGTCGCGTTCATTCTGCCGTAGTCGAGTTCAAAGAGTTCCTGAATGGTCTTGCGCAGCATGGGAATGCCGACGGCCGCAGCCGAGGCACCCTTGCCGCCACCACCGGTGAGGGTGATCGCGGGATTGGAGGTGTAACCGGCGCCGGGGTTGGTCAGCGTGAAGCCGGTGACTACACCGCCAGCTACGGTCGCGGTTGCGGTTGCTGCCGTTCCACCGCCGGCCGGGGCCGAGATGGTCACCTTAGGCGCAGTGGTATATCCGCTGCCGGGCGTGACGACGGAGACCCCGGTCAATTTGCCGGTAAAGAGGGACGTGTCCTGAATGCGCGAGTAACTATTCGGATAGGTGGCCTTATAGGCTGGGCCGTAGGCTGCCTCGGGAATGATGGGCGCATCCTGCGATGCGGCATACGCCACCGGCAGGGCTGTAGTGAGGGGCGCAGGGTTAAAGGGAACGGGGGTATTGTTCGCTACCTGGATTTGCATGATGGTACGGATATTGGGTCCGTATCCAGCCAGTGTGGTGGGCGCTCCACCGGTCTCAGTCTGATCTGGGTCGCCGGTGTAGTAGTCATACCGGGTGTCGAAGGCAGGCACCGGAGCGCCCGAATCGTTGTAGAGGATCAGGGTTTTGCCGGCAAAGGCGGAGAAGTCGACGATGACATCGGCGCGATTGGCGGGGCCAAGCCAGAGATTCTTGTCCGCAACATTGAGCACGACGATGTCGCGGCGATTGTAGTTGTAGCTGATGGGAGTATTCGTCAGGGTAACCGGAGCGGGCAAGAACCCGCCTTCGGTACCGATCTGGATCATGTTCGGTCCCTTGGTAGTGGGATCGGGAATGGGCCCCTGAGCGGCGATTCCGTCGGGCGGCGGTACGAAACTGACTTCCGTGCAGGTGGAGGGCTGAGACGCGGGTGAGCCGGGAGCAGGAACCGTGGGCAATCCTGCGCACATGGTCTTGGAGGCGGCGTCGTAGGCCTGGTACAGGGACAGGTTCAACGTACGGTCGTTCGACGCATTCAAAATGCGAAGACGGTAAGCCTTGGGTTCCACCTTCACATAGGGGTACGCCATGCCGTTGACAACCGGCGTATCCATGAAGGCTTCGGGAACCAGGGAAGGATTGGGCGTGCCGGGGCACACCTGGCTGGGATTCGCGACCGTGGGGCAAAGAAGTTCGCCAACCTTCAGCGTGCTTGGATCCATGGCCGGCCAGAACCAGGGGCCCCAATCCCAACGACCCATGGCGTTCACGCCGGAGTTGTCAGAGGGATTCTGGTTGGTCATGTAGACATGGGGGAACCACAGGTCTCCGCTCAGGAAGTTGCCTGCGACATCGGTCGGCCCCCAGCCCCAGGTGGGGTCCTGCGCGGCCAACTGATCGGGGAGAGGAACAAACGTCTTGTCCTGAATGACGAGAGGCAGCTGGTCAGCAGGGATGGTGCCCGGGGGAACGACGATGGGGGCGCCTGCACCAGCCGGAGGAGTGATGGTGCCGCCTGTGACGAGTGTTTGCTCCACCGGATCCTGCAACAGATAGCCTGCCGCTTCGCCGGCATACACGTTGAGGCGCGTGATGCCATACGCATGGTCGTGGTAGAACATCAGCCGCGCACTTTGAGCATTGGTGTAGAAGAACGTCATCTCGCCGGGACCGGTGGCCGGCATATCGGGAACGTCTCGCGTCGAAACGCCTTTAGGATAAGGGGTGTTTTCTGTAGCCGGCGTGGTCCATTGATGCGGGGTGCCATCGCTGATCCACGGAGTATTGCCGCCGTGTAGATGGATGTTTGCGCGGTTCTGGGAGTAGTCGTGCATGCCGTCCGGTCCCATGCCTGCGCCCATCACGGACGGATCCACAGGAATAAACAGATTTCCGCCAGCACCGGCGGGGAGATGATTCGTGAATTTCAGCCGAACTGGCTTATCTCTTTTTGCGATGATCAACGGCCCAAGGTACTGAATGGCCGGAGGAGCCAGAGTGTTGTGTCCCGAGAGGTCGGTTCCAAGGTTGGTTTGGCGATATCCGCGGAGTAAGGTGGAGTTCGCCAGATCGGAATGCATTTTCTGGTGATACTCTTCGAGCGAAATTTCGTAATAGTCGGAGCCGGGATAGGTGATCGTATCCGGTACGGCTACGGGTATGTTGGGCAGCGGGTCCACGAATTTACGCAGGCCGCCTGAGACATACGCGCCTGTGAGCGCATCCACGATCGGGACTGGGCTGGTCGCATAATTGGCCACGCAACCGGACATATAGTCAGGCTGGCCCATGGGATCCATGACGGGGGGAAGGCAATTGGTAAGCAGCGGGAAGAACGGCGCTGCGAGCAACGCGCCTGCAGGCATGGGAGTCACGGAGCCCGACTTCACCGGAGCTGCAAGGCTCGATCCGAATTTCGGAGTAGCCACGCGATTGGCTGAACCGGACACGGCGGACCGGGCACCGGCAGCGCGCTTGGCGGCCTCTGCTCTCTGGGCTGGGGTGACACACCGCATCTGACCAGATGCACACTCGGCGGAAGGCGCCGGAGTGGAACTGATCGCTGCGTGCGCTTGGAACTACTGGTTTGCGCGTGGCTGGTCAAGCCAGCGCAGAACACTGCTGCGATCAAGACTAGAAATAAGAAGAAGACGTATCGTTGCCGGTTCATTGGAATCGCTCCTCGTGTGCGATCAAGACGTGCGTGTAGGGCCCTTACTCGGCGACCGGTGACTGTTGCTATAGTTCAACCGGCGATCTGACAACAAACTCGTGGGCGAAATTTGCCTCTCGTGTAGGCGCTAGACATCGCGCGCAAACCTCGCCGGTCATAAGGCTGGGATCAAAACGCAGAGCTACATTCCTGCTCTGGACAAGGAGCAGTTCGCGCGCACCTGGTGGGCCGCAAAATCCGATAGTGAATGTAAGCCTGTGTGAACCTACTGCTTACCGGAGGGGGGACCGGTATCAACCTAAGGACCAGTGATCGATGCAATCTCTACTGCAAAATACTTCATCCGTGCAGAACTTCCTGTTTCACTTTTCGGGAGCGCTCTCACTACAGGGCTCCTGCATGACCGGCCATCTGCCCGTCACGAACCAGATCATGACTGTTCAAATTAAGCGGGTCGGTGACAGCTGTCACAGGACCTTGTGTATTTGTCATCACCGCATCATTTTCCCGAAATGAAACGAGGGCGGAGCGGAGATTGTCTCGAGTTGGAACAGAGTAGTCTCGCGTTGAGAGCACTCGGGGTGTAAACAGCGAACCTTACTCAACAAGGCGGCGGTTCTGCGTTGTAGGCGAGGGGCTGATTGACTCACGATATGCTTTGAACTGCACCCAGGGGGGCCTTTGCCGGCATTGTTCACAGTGAAGGATCTGAGCGGGACCCTCCTCGCGCTGCCTTGGTTTCTCATCTTCCTCTTTGCTCCTGGATACGTAGCGGGTATGGGCGACAGACATACTCGGCTTCCGCTCCAGCTCGTTGAAGGTGCGCACGTTGCTCGCGGTTCCGTTATCGCTGTGCGTGTCGCCGATTGTTGCGAGCCTGCTGGCGCATGCAGTCAGCTCACGCGTTCTAGCGTGGCTCTTTCTGCTCTTCGCCGGAGTTATGGCGATATCTGTCGCACTGGAGTGGAAGCGTCTTCGTCTGCAATTGTGGAGACCTCCCGCGGCGCAGCACATGGCTTGGCATTGCGCTCATGGCCGCATGGGTGGGCGTTTGCCTGTTCTCTCTTCCGGATCTTGAGATCGGTCAGCGGCTCTACTCCACCACTGCTTCTTTTGATCATTGCGTGAGGACAGCGCTCATCAGCTCGGCGCAACGCACCGGTGCCCCACCTGCCAATCCATTCTTTTACTTCCATGGACAGATCCCAGTTCGGTACTACTACTACTGGAATGTGCTCTGCGGTTTGCCCGCTTCCTTGTCTGGAGTGGGTCCGCGCTGCACGTTGTTTGCAAGCTGCATTTGGAGCGGGTTTGCGGTCGCCTGCCTCGTACCGCTTTACCTACGCGAGTTCTGCAGCGATGCTCGCACCCTCCGCCGCATAAGCGTGATCGGCATCGCGCTGCTTGCGGTGACCGGCCTGGATCTGCTGCCTACGATCCTCGATGTGGTCGCGTTCCATCATCCAAATGGCGACATGGAGTGGTGGGAGCCCAACCAGGTTGCGTCGTGGATCGATTCGGGCATCTGGGCACCGCATCATCTGGCGGGACTGGTCGCATGTATGGCGAGCCTGCTGGTCTTACTCGACGCACGCAAGGCCGCGAAGGCTCGCCGTGTTTGCGGCGTTGCGCTCGGCGCCATGGGTCTTGCGAGCGCCGGCGGGCTCTCCGTTTACGTCACACTGGCTGTTGCGGTTTTTTTGGCGGTGTGGATTGTTCGTTCTATAGTGCGACGCGAGTGGGCGGCCTGCTTCGTGTTTAGCATGGCCGGTGCGGGGGCAATGCTCATTTCCGTTCCGTACCTGCGAGAACTGATGGCGCATGTCGGCGGAACCGCAAATGGCACGGGCGGGCACAGGTTCCACGCACTTTTTAACCTTCGCTGTCCGCGCTTCGCATTACCTCAGTCCCGATTCGCGAACTCTCTCTGCCCTGCCGCTTCAGCTGGTCGATATGCTGCTGACGTACATCCTCGAGTTCGGCTTCTATTTCTTTGCGGGATGGCTCATGCTGCGGGTTCATCTGCGCCAGGAAGGGAGAAGACAGCTCACCGAGATGCAGACGGCGTGCGTCTACCTACTGGCAGTAAGTCTCGTGCTAATTAGCTTTCTGCAATCGAGCGTCATACAGAATAACGATCTCGGCTTCCGCGGCATTCTGCCGGCGCAATTTATCCTGCTGCTGTGGGGAGCGCTCCTGATTGAGCGGCTCTGGTACGAGCGTAAGGGCCCTGAGAAGGTTTACTTGTCGCGCATGGGGAAGGGGCTTCTGGTAGCGACACTTCTGCTGGGTGCACTTGGGTCGGCTTACCAGGTGGCAATGCTACGGGCGTTTCCGATTCTTCGGGATCACGGCCTGATGCGAGAGCAGAATCAGTTTGGGCAGCCGGCATCGGGCGAGATTGGAGCAGACAGTTACCTGATCCGCTCGGCCTATGAACAGCTGGACGCGAAACTGCCTGGTAATACGGTGGTTCAATATAATCCGGAGTCACCTGCAATGCGGCAGATGCTTTTGTACGATCGCTTTCAATCCGTCGATGCGTTTGGGTCGGATTGTGGCACCCCATTTGGAGGCTCGCTCGCAGAGTGTCAGTCCGTTAAGGCTGCATTGGTGCCTTTGTACGAAGCGCGATCCGAAACCGCGCTTCGGCTTGACGACGTCGATGCGGTTTGCGATTCGCTCTCAATCAGTGTTCTCGTCGCCCAGGCCAGCGATCCTGTATGGCAACTGAAAGAGAGCTGGGTGTGGACGAGAAAGCCGCTGGCGGCGAACAGCTATATTCGCGCAATTCCTTGCGGCGCATCTCCTTTGTAACTTCGCCTGGCCCTAAAGGTAGACTTCCGACTCCTTGAGCGGCTTGCCGGCTCGATCCTTATCGGAGAGGATTGGCTCACCCGGCAGCGGCCAATCGATTCCTACCTCCGGATCGTTCCACAGCAGGGACCTGTCGTGCTGAGGCGCGTAAAAATCTGTGGCTTTGTACAGCAAATGAGCATTCTCGCTGAGAACCACAAAGCCGTGCGCAAAGCCCTCCGGCAGCCAGAGCATGCGATGATTTTCGGCGCTCAGGCGTTCGCCAACCCACTGTCCAAAGGTAGGAGAGCTCCGTCGCATATCGACGGCCACATCGAAGATTTCTCCTAAGCCGACCCGGATCAGTTTCCCCTGCGGCTGGACAATCTGATAGTGAAGGCCACGCAATACTCCTAAGCGTGAGGCCGAGTGATTGTCCTGCACGAATCGGGCGGTGATGCCCAGGGCCGCGAAGGCCTGTTCGTTGTAGCTCTCGAAGAAGAATCCGCGTGCATCCCCGAATACCTTGGGCTCGATGAGCTTTACGTCGGGGATCGCCGTATCGATTATTTTGAATTGTTCAGGCATACCAGTTGAGTGTAAATCGAACTGGTCTTATGGAGAGATGAGAGGAAGGTGGACTCGAAGACTGCGCCAAATTCAATCTTGGAATCAAGCGCCGAGCAGCCGAAGCACCGCACCAGCAAGGATGCCGCCTACCAGAGGTCCGACAATGGGAATCCACGCGTAGGCCCAGTCCGAGCTTCCTTTGCCTGTGATTGGCAGAGCAAAATGTGCCAGCCGCGGACCTAAATCACGCGCGGGGTTGATCGCGTAGCCGGTGGTTCCGCCGAGTGAAAGGCCAACTCCCCAGACCAGGCAGCTGATGAGGTAGGGTGTGACTCCTGCCGCGGCGCCAGTCGACAACACGAGCTTTGAAGTCATCGCTCCGATCACGAGGATGAGCGCTGCGGTCGCGATCAATTCACTGGTGAAATTCGCAGGGAAGTTGCGAATTGCCGGGATGGTGCAGAAGATGCCGCGTTTCGCCTCCGCATCGTCGGTCTCTCTCCAATGCGGTTGGTAGTGAATCCATACCAGGACGGCGCCGCAAAAGGCTCCAAGAATCTGCGCGGAGATGTAGGGAACAAGCTTGGTGAGATCCCCGGTCTTGACGGCCATTGCGACCGTGATTGCAGGGTTCAGATGGGCATCGCTGCTGCCGAAGAGATTGGCTATGAAGATGCCAGAGAGGACCGCAAAGCCCCATGCGGTCGTGATGACCAGCCATCCCGAATTCTCAGCCTTGGACCGCTTGAGCAGAACGCCTGCCACCACGCCATCTCCCAGCAGGATCATGATGAGCGTGCCCATGAATTCACCCAGAAACGGACTTCGCATTTCTCCGTCACCCCGGAAAGTAGTTTGTGATGAGCTCGCAGGTGACTTTAAAAGAATTCAGGGCGAAAGGGAAGCTGCACGTTCGTCAGCTTGCATTCACCAGATATTGATGGGCGAGAGGGAGAAAGCTGGCAAGCTGCGCGTCGATCCAGGGTTGACCCTCGCCCAGCTCAGAGGCCATGAGGCTGGCGACCGCCGGGGCCATGGCGATGGCGGCCCTCGCATTTAGAAAGAGGGCACGCGTGCGCCGAGAGAGCACGTCGTCCACGGTTCGAGCCATTTCGTGGCGAACGGCCCAGACGACTTCTGCGCCACAGTAAGGCAGATCAGGATGCAACGGGGTTCCCAGCCTCTTCTCCGTCATCAGCGCGCGAATAGCTTCGGCATCTGACCCGTAGACGGCCAGCTCTCCCAGCTCGTCCACATCTTCGCGATAGCCGTGGATTTTCAGAGTGCGGGTCTTACACGGCTCTTCGGATAACTGTCCCAGAGTGATGGCGTGGTTCACGCAATCTTCTGCCATGTGGCGATACGTCGTCCACTTACCGCCGACGATCGTGAGCAAGCCGGAATTGTCCACATGGATGGTGTGATCGCGAGAGAGCGATGCGGTGGAGCTGGCTGCGTTCTGCGCCTTCACCAGAGGACGAATGCCGACATAGACGCTGAGAACGTCACTGCGTTTGGGCGGATGACTTAGGTACTGTCCGGCAGTTTCGAGCACAAATTCAATTTCTTCTTCGAGCGGCAGCGGATCGTATACGGGTTTATCAATCGGAGTATCCGTGGTGCCAACCACGGTGTGATTGTGCCACGGAATGGCAAACAGTACCCGGCCGTCGCTGGTATGGGGGACCATGATGGCGGAGTCAGCACTGAGGAAGGAGCTGTCAAAGACCAGGTGAATACCCTGGCTCGGCGCAATCATCTCTGCCACCTGCGGCTCGGCGAATCGGCGAACCTCGTCGGCGAAAATTCCGGTCGCGTTGACCACCACTCGCGAGCGTATCGTGAATTCCCTTCCGCTCTCATGGTCCCGCGCGAGCACTCCGTTTACATAGCCTTCGTCGTCTTTGAGCAATTCTGTGACCGGCATGTAGTTCAGCAGCGTCGCTCCTTGTTCCGCCGCGGTCATGGCCATATGAATGAGCAAGCGGCTGTCGTCGAACTGGCCATCGTAGTAGACCACCCCTCCGCGCAGACCTTCGGTCTGAAGGTTGGGCAGCCTCTCCAGCGTCTGTTCTCGCGACAGAATCCTAGAGTGTCCAAAGCCGTACTTGCCCGCGAGCATGTCGTACAACTTCATACCCATGCCGTAGAAGGGAGCCTCCCACCACGAATAGTTGGGCACAACGAAGGCAAGGTCATGGACGAGATGCGGCGCGTTCTGCCGCAGAATGCCGCGTTCTTTCAACGCCTCCATTACCAACGAGACGTTGCCCTGCTCCAGGTAGCGCACGCCTCCATGCACCAGCTTGGTGCTTCGGCTCGACGTTCCCTTGCAGAAGTCTTCGCGCTCCAGCAGGAGCACCGCAAAACCTCGCGAGGCGGCATCGACGGCCACACCCACGCCAGTGGCGCCTCCGCCGATGACTACCAGATCCCACGGATCTTCGCGTGCGATGACTCGATCCAGCATCTGCTTGCGATCCATCTACTCGTCCTTCCTCCAGTGCTTGGATCGCTCCACGGCTTCGTGCCAGCGCCCACGCGCTGCCTCCACCTTCGGATGCATCCATCTGCGGAGTGAATCGGGTATCTTCTTCGCGAGTGGACCAGATGGCTTGAGGGCTCTCCCAGAAGCCAACGGCCAAGCCCGCGAGGTAGGCCGCGCCCAGGGCGGTGGTCTCGATGCCTTTGGGACGTACGACGGGGATGCGGAGCAAGTCCGCCTGACACTGCATCATGAGGTTGTTGGTTGCTGCTCCGCCATCGACTCGCAGTTCGGTGAAGGGGTTTTTGGATTCCGCGTTCATCGCCTCGACCACATCTCCGACCTGAAAGGTGATGCTCTCGAGGGCCGCGCGTGCGATATGTCCAGGCTGAGTGTCGCGGTTCAGGCCAATCATCAGGCCGCTGGCGAAGGGATCCCAATGCGGCGCACCCAGACCCACGAAGGCAGGCACCAGCACGACGCCACCATTGTCCGGTACGGTAAGGGCCAGTTCTTCCACCTCAGAGGACGAACGGATCAGCTTCAGGTTGTCGCGCAGCCACTGCACGACAGCGCCGCCAATGAAGATGCTGCCTTCCAGCGCATACTCCAGCTTTTTGTCGAGGCTGCAGATCAGGGTGGTGATCAGGCGCTTTTCTGAACAGAGGAACTGCGATCCGATGTTTTGCAGCAGAAAACAGCCGGTGCCATAGGTATTTTTGGCATCACCGGGATTCAGGCAAAGCTGACCGAAGAGCGCCGCTTGCTGGTCGCCGGCAATGCCCGCGATCTCGACCGAGCCGAGGCCAAGGGTGGTCGTGACGGTGCCGATCTTCTCGCTGGACCAGACCACCTCCGGCATCATGCTCATGGGGATTTTGAAGAGGCGCAGCAACTCCTCATCCCACTTCCCTTCCACGATGTTGAACAGCATGGTGCGAGAGGCATTGGTCATGTCACACACGTGCTTGTGGCCGCTAGTCAGATTCCATATCAGCCAACTGTCGACCGTACCGAAGGCAAGCTTGCCGGCTTCGGCCTTTTCGCGTGCGCCACTGACGTTATCTAAGATCCAGGCGACCTTGGTGGCGGAGAAATATGGGTCCAGCAGCAAGCCCGTCTTCTCGCGAATCTGCGGCTCTGCGCCCTCGTTCCGCAGTCGATTGCAGTGCGCGGAGGTGCGGCGGTCCTGCCAGACGATTGCGTTGTAGATCGGCTTGCCAGAGTCCCTCTCCCAGACCAGCGTCGTTTCGCGCTGATTGGTGATGCCAATTCCGGCGACATCGCGCGGGCGCAGGCCTGCCTTGCCGAGAACCTCTACAGCCGAACTTAACTGCGAGGTGAGGATCTCAAACGGCTCGTGCTCCACCCAACCGGGCTTGGGGTAGATCTGACGAAACTCATGTTGGGCCTGGGCCTCAATTTCTCCATCTTCTCTGAACAAAATGGCGCGCGACGAGGTGGTGCCTTGATCCAGCGCGAGTACAAAAGACATGCTGCCTCCGGGAAGAGAGTGTACGCGGGCCCAACTGAGTGAATCTTAGAAGCGAAAGACAGCATACGCTCTTACCCGTTGCGCCTGCCGGAGACACGAAGTTCGGGCGCCTCGACGCGGCCGGCCCAGGCTCGCACGGTCTCCAGCATGTCCTGCACCATCGGGGTGACCTCCACTGGATAGGCAGCCTGCGACGCGAGTGTGCGCAGGTGTTCCGGGAGGCTAGCACGCATCGCCGCGCAGGCGTCGCGGACACGGTGCAGCGGTTGCGCAGGATGTAGCAGTCGTCCCTTCCGCATACATGGCATGAGCAAGGGCTCGGCATCCGGTGCAGCATCCTCGACCGAAGCAAGCAGATCGTGATCCATGGAACCGTCTTCGTTGTGAAAACGATAGACCTGCTTGCAGGAGGGATAGGTGGTCTTGTTCTGGCTCAGCTTGGCGCGGTGTTTCGGTCCGGAGCCCGACTCGATCTCAACCAGCTTGTACACGCAAGGCAGCACTGGCTGATCGGCAGAGACGACCAGTTGAGTACCGACGCCAAAGGAATCGATGGGCGCGCCCGCTGCGACCAGACGCTGGATCTTGTGTTCGTCAAGATCGCCGGTGGCAAAAAGCTTCACCTCCGAAAGGCCGGCCTGGTCCAGCCGTCGTCGCACCTGACCAGCGAGCGAGGCGAGATCTCCGCTGTCGAGGCGAACACCACGCGGACGCAATCCACGCTCGATCATGCGCTCCAAGCCCGCGAGGGTGTCGTAGGTGTCGAGCAGCAAGACGGCATCGTCCGGGAAGACCTCGAGAAAATCGGCGAAGCTCTGCCCTTCATCCGCGTACGCCATGATGAAGGAGTGGGCCATGGTGCCCGTGGTGGGGATTCCGAATCTGCATCCGGCGAGGGCGTTTGAAGTGCCCGCACAGCCAGCCAGGTAAGCCGCGCGGGCAGCAAACAGAGCCGCGTCGGGCCCGTGGGCATGACGTCCACCAAACTCCACGACACCACGGCCCTGGGCTGCGTCGACAACTCGGGCTGCTTTGCTGGCGACCATGGTCTCAAATCCGATGATGCTGAGCAGCGTGGTCTCAACCAATTGCGCTTGAATGATGGGCGCGGTGATGCGCAGAAGAGGCTCCGCTGCAAAGACCGGGGTGCCTTCGGGCAACGCCCATACGTCTCCCTCGAAGCGAACCTTGCGCAGATAGTCGAAGAATTCGTTGCTTACGTTGCGAAAGGCCCGATGGCCGCGCAGGTACTCGACCTCGTGCTCCTGAAATTGCAGAGACTCAAGGTAGGCGAGAGCGCGTTCAAGACCAGCAGCGATCAGGTAATTTCGATTTGGCGGGAGGGCTGGAACAAAGAGTTCGAAACTCGCCCGTGCTTCCATGCCTTGCTCAAAATAAGCAGCGGCCATGGTGAGTTCGTACAGGTCGGTGTTGAGTGGGGAGAAGTCGGCGTGCATGGTGTTGCCGGAGCGGCGAAGCTCCCGTCGATTGGATGCAGACTCGAAACCAGGGGGCCCTCGCGAGAAATCGCCGTTGCAGGGATTCTAGGTTCCAGTGCCGCGCAGTACTACGTTCGCGGTCAGCAGGAGAATTTTCAGATCCAGCCAGAAGCTCCAGTTGGCGACATATTCGGTATCGAGAGCGATGTACGTTTCGAAGGAGGGGTCCTGCCTTGCCTGCACCTGCCAGAGTCCCGTGAGACCCGGCTGGACCTTGAGTCTGCGGAAGTGTTCCACCTCGTACCGGGCCACTTCACTCGCGATTGGAGGCCGTGGACCGATGATGCTCATCTCGCCGCGCAGTACGTTAAAGAGCTGCGGCAGTTCGTCAAGGCTGTACTTGCGCAGCATGCGACCAATGCGGGTGACGCGTGGATCATCCCGCATCTTGAACAGGATTCCATCGCGCTCGTTCATCTCGGCCAGGGCCGCCTTTTGCCGTTCGGCGTCCGGAACCATGGTCCGGAATTTGAAGCAGGGAAACACCCGGCCTTTTTTGCCGATACGCTCCGAAACATAGAAGATCGAGCCCGGGCCATCCAGTCGAACCGCGATCGCGATGGCGAGCAACATCGGAGCCGTCAAGACTAGAACACCGAGCGAGAACGCGACGTCAAAGATCCGTTTGCCTACCAATGCGATGACTGGAGAGTTGCGGTGGTGTAGCGCAATCAGCGGAAAACTACCCAGATACTCGATGGGAGCATTCAGCGCCAGGACACTGTAGAAGCCGGGCACCACACGAACATCGATGTCCAGTTCGCGCGCCTCCTCCACGATCGAAATCACTTGTTCCATGGGGCACGGAGCAGCAATGATCAGCTCGTCGATAAAGTGCTGGCGCGCCAGCTGCCGAAGCTGCGATACGCCACCCAGGATCTTTCCGCAAGTCACTTCGCCGTCAGACTCGATGTTTGACGACTTGAGGAAGCCGCGAAGCGTATAGCCGAGATGGCGCCGGGCGCTGATGTGCTTGCCGAGGGTTTCGCCCACCTGATTGGCGCCCAGGATGACGACGTTCAGCGTGCCGATTCCCTTCTCATATTGCCGGTAACGGGTATACCTGGCGAGGAGTCTGCGAACACACAGAATCCCGGTGGTCAGAGCGATCAAAATCAAGACTACAGATCGCGAAATCACTTCACCTCGTGTCAGGTACAGAGCTCCAGCGAGCAAAAGACCGGCCGTCAAGCAGGCCTGAACGGTCATCCGGATCTCATGCAATGCAGACTGATAATTTACCGCACCATACAGACCACTGGCTCGACTCACCAGGAGCAGCGTGGCAATAAACCACGAGAGATAACCAATCTGTAGAGAGATGCTGGCGCCTGAGAGCCACAAGGCGTTGAGGTGGTAGTAGCCGTTCGGAGGGCGCTGCAAGCCAAGATAAAGAGATGCTTCCAGTGCCAGCAGCACGGCAAATACATCCGAGATCATGATGAGAACAGCAGAATAGGCGAGGGAGTTGGACTTGCGTCTCATGTCGGCGCGGTCACTCCAGACATGAGGGTCGCGCTGCTCCACCGCAGAAAGCTTGCCCATCGATCCCGTAGCCATAGACTTCCCCTTCAGAAGGTAAACCAGGGTTTCAACCCTCTTGCTCCAATCGCGATCGACCAACGAACGTGACGTCTGTCCGCTGGTTCAGTTCGCGATTTGGAACTCGCTCGGGAAACGCAAAAGACCTCAGGGAAGAGCATGCCATTTGGCTTGATTGCACTGGACGTCTTAGACAAAAGCGCCTTCAGTTGAATTCAGGCGTGCTGGTTGAGTCGAACCACCGCCGCTTGCCAGAAAAATAGATCGTTTTTAGCTGAAATCAGCCTGCGTTTCTTCTCTGGATTTGCCGTCGGAGGTTACTTGCTAGCTGCCTAAATATACCATCGCATCTCAAGGTCAAAAACCCCTCGAAGCCCGTTTTCACCTGATTTTAGCCGTTGCTTACGCACCGATAGTCTCACTGCTTGAGCCCTACTTCTGAGTGAATGACGATGGGATGCCTAAGCAGGGGGTTACGTTGGTTCATAAGATACCGCGCGTCTTTGAGACGTGTGGCAGATCAAGTGCTTAGCCGCCCGATTCCATCTGTATCGAACTTGCACAGACCCAAAACTGGCTCATTAGTTTCGCGAGATTGCCAAAAAGTTGTGAGGGTTTCTGTTCGATGCGACGCGCAGAGCTGCGAAGGTCGGCGAGTGTATTGAAGAGAGAATGGTAGCGCTAACGGGGATCGAACCCGTACTCTCAGCCTTGAGAGGGCCGCGTGTTAACCAATTACACCATAGCGCCACGGGATGGGAACTTCTCGGGCTGTTCTTAATCTAGCAGATCTAGAGGGCATACGGAACGCCTCGACGAGACCGGCTGTTGGAGACGCGGCGTCGTCTAGATCCCCAGTTTCTTCACTTCATCGTTGTAGTACTTGCGGTAGAGGATGTCCCATTCCTGGCTGCCTTCCGGGATAATGCGACGTTGCGAAGCGATTTTCAGGCGTGCTGCCTGGTCGATGCGGGTCTCTTCGGTGAGCAGCTTCTCGAGAGCTTTGCGAGCTTCCTGGCGAATCGTGTTTCGATCCTCGAGGAACTCGCATTCATCCGTTTCCGCAAGCGTGTCCGCGACTACATGGGCCAACTTGTTCAGCTTGTCTCGCGAGATTCTCACAACACCGCCTTGTACTTCTTTGCCAGTTCAAGCTTCACCTTCTTGAACATGTCAGCATAGCTGGCGCCGGTCTTGCGCATCTCTTCCTGGTACGCATCAAGAATCACGCGCACCTCTTCGTTGATACGGTCTTCGAGAGAAAGTTCCTCGACAAGACCGGCGTTCACACGCTCTTCAACAACGGCTGGTTTTGCGGAGCGGACCATTTTGGCGTCAACCAAATGTTTCACGGTCTGACGCGCAAGGTATCCGACATACTCTCGTGAGAAAATCATTGATCTTATTCGGAATATAGCACATCCGGCTGCTGGAATTCCTTATCTGGACGCGTCCTTCGGAGCACGCTTCGCGTCGCCGCGATGCTGGCAACTCGCAGTATTCAGACACTCGTCGGGAAGGATAAGCCGTTCGACTGGAGTGCCCGCAACCAGGTGTTCTCGAACGATTTGGGCGACATCCTCCGGCTTGACGTGCCCGTACCAGACTCCCTCGGGATAGACGACCACGGTCGGCCCGTGTTCGCACTGATCGAGGCAGCCGGACTTGTTGGCTCGAACCCTCGCACCGAGACCGGCCGCCTTGATCTGATCCTTGAACAACCCCTGCAATTCGCCTTTGCCATCTGTGGTACAGGAAGGCCTTGCCGCCCCGGGCTCGCGATGGTTAGTGCAGATAAACACATGCCGCTCAAACTTTGGCAAGCTTGATCTCCATGGTCGCAATCAGACGTCTTCTCCAGACTAATGCACGCCCAATGGTGACGGTGGCAAGCCTCATTTCCAACACGCAATCTTCTGGCGTAGACTGCCGATTCTGCGACAATGGTGGTTTGAACATGAGCACGGACGATCTTCTCTCACTTAAAGACGATATGGTGGCTTTCATTGAAGGTCACGGTATGCGACGCTTTCCAGGCTATGTTGGCGACGAAGTCGCGACAGTGCTCTGGGAAGACGACAGCAACCCGGATAGCTGGAAAGACTTTGTCGAATTGGCCAAGACGACTTCGGCCCCCTTCCTCACGATGAGTGAGGTGAAGCTGGAGAAGCCGGACCTGGAGCTGCTTCTCGAGCAGTTGCGGGACCAGAATTTTCCCGATGAAGATGCTCCGGAATTGGACGAGGCACAATACCTGGTCAACTTCGTGGGCAAGGTGGGGTATCTACAGCTTGGCTTCGCGCACCAGGGCGTAGTCTTCATTCACGAGAACGCAACTGCATGGTATGAGCGCTACCAGCAATTGCTGGAGTCGATCGATGAGTTCAGCGACATCGTCTTCGAAGATGGCAAGGACGAAGACGAATCCGCGTGACTACCGCCTCCTCCGCTGTTCCCTCCCGGCCAATCAGGCAATCCCGATGGAGGTTGCCCACTTTGGACAGCAGCGCAGCAGCGGCCCTGGCGCACGCCGCCGGATTGCCGACAATTGTCGCCGAACTGCTCCTGGTGAGAGGTATCCGGACTGCTAAAGAAGCAGAGCGCTTCCTGCATCCGTCCTTGGAGGATCTGCTCGACCCCTACAGCATGCGAGGCATGAGTAGCGCAGTGGCAAGACTCCAGGAGGCGGTGCGCAAGCGCGAACCCATCCTGATCTACGGTGACTACGACGTGGATGGCACCATCGCGGTCGTCTTGCTGAAGACGGCGATCGAAATGCTTGGCGGAGAGGTTCGGTTCCATGTTCCGCATCGCTTACGCGAAGGCTACGGGATGCAGAGCGAGATCCTCGCCATAGCTGCGGAACAAGGCGTCCGGCTGGTGGTGAGCGTCGATACCGGCATTCGTGCGTTCACCGCGAGTGAAGCTGCACAAGCCCTCGGCCTCGATCTGATCGTTACGGACCATCACCTGCCGGACGAAGCCGGGTTACCGCATGCTCTAGCCGTGCTGAATCCGAATCAGGATGACTGTGATTACGTCTGCAAGCACCTATGCGGCGCCGGGGTGGCGTTCAAGCTGGCGCAGGCGTTGCTTGAAGCTCACGATCGGGAGCGCGCCCGCAATCGACTCTTGCCTTCCTTTCTAAAGATGGTGGCTCTGGCGACAATTGCCGACGCCGTTCCCCTGTTGGGCGAGAATCGCGTCTTCACCGCCATCGGCCTGAACGAATTGCGCAGGCCGGTTCACGAAGGGCTTCGGGCTTTGATGGAGGTCGCGAAGCTCGATCCTGCGACGAGGAAGTTGACCGCCACAGACATCGCATTCCGCATAGCACCGCGGATCAACGCTGCCGGACGCATGGACATCGCTTCTGATGTGGTGGAGTTATTCACCACTCGCCGGCCTGAACGCGCGCGGGAGCTAGCCGCAAAATTGGATCAACTCAACTCCGATCGCCGCAGTTCAGAAGCCGCCATACTGACTGAAATCGAAGATCAGCTCGCCGCCGGTTTCGCAGGCGAGGCACGCTGCGTAGTTATGGATGGCGACGGTTGGCATCGTGGAGTGATCGGAATCTTGGCTTCCCGGGTTGTCGAGCTGACGGGGCGCCCTGCTATTGTCATTTCGAACAACAGCGGCGAATCCCATGGCTCGGGTCGGTCTCTGCCGGGGTTTCATCTACTGCAAGCGATTGAGAGCTGCCGCGATCTGTTCACACGCTTTGGAGGGCATGCGCATGCAGTCGGCTTTTCCCTGCCGACTTCGCAGATACCGGAGTTACGCGCCAGACTCACGGACTACGGGGCTCTCTATGTGTCGGATGAGTGTCTGGAAGGTTCACTCGATTGCCATGCCGTACTCCAGCTGGATCAGATCACTCCGGAGCTTTTCTCCTGCCTGCAGCGATTGGAGCCCTTCGGCATGGGAAACGAGCAGCCTGTTTTCGTCGCGCGGAACGTTAGAGTTTGCGGAGCACCCCGTACCTTGAAAGAGCGACATGTGCGGCTTCAACTTGCTCCCGGACCTCGAGGCAGCAGTCTGTCTGCATTGGGGTGGCACATGGCGGAGGAGATCACGCAACTCGGCATTTGCGAAGGAAGTGTGCTTGATCTCGCGTACCGGCTTCGCGAAAATGAGCACCCGCAGTTTGGGGGAATGGAACTGGAGATCGCTTCTGTGCGGCTTGCCAATGCAGAACCGGTGAACTCCTGAAGGTTCCGGTCTCGACGTAGCTGACAAGCTGCAGAATGTTACCAAAGAATGTTCAACAGTCCCTCCCGCTGATTTCTGCGCCGAGCATCTCAATTCGAATCTGCTTGGGAACGTGGACTTCTATGACCATGGATGACGTCCCTGCTTGTGCGGATTACCGCAGTTGGAATCTGTATGACTGCTCGACCAAGCCTATGTGTACCTGTGAGCAGAACATTTGTCTTACGACGCGTGAGCCGGAGAGAGCTCAGCGTGGAACTCGAGGCTTTATAGTGATGTTATGGTCGCGATTTCCGAGTCAAGGGTCGAGGCGCCACGATGGAGCCGCGGCTTGAAGATTCTCCACGTCATCTCCTCGGTGAATCCGCTGGGCGGCGGCCCTATCGAAGGCATTCGACAACTCTCTTCCGTGTATAAGGAAGCAGGCATGGAGGTTGAGGTCTGTTCTCTCGATGCCCCGGATGCACCCTTCCTTCGAGAGTTTCCTCTGCCCACGCATGGATTGGGACCTGGAATCATAGGCACATACAGCTATTCGAGTCGCATGCTGGAGTGGTTGCGACAAAATCACAGCAAGTATGACTGCGTGATTGTGAATGGACTGTGGCAATACCATGGATTCGCTTGCTGGCAGGCGCTACGAAATACTGAGACGCCGTATGTAGTCTTTACCCACGGCATGCTCGATCCGTGGTTTAAGAAGCGGTACCCCTTGAAGCACATGAAAAAGTGGATGTACTGGCCGTGGGGAGAGTACCGGATCCTTCGCGACGCGAAGGCTGTCCTGTTTACCAGCGAAGAAGAGAAAGTGCTCGCGGCGCAGTCGTTCTGGCTCTACAAGGTCAATGGCGTTGTCGTCGGTTACGGAACACAGAGACCTGGCTATGATCTGGAACAGGCTCGGCAGCGATTCCTGGACGAGTTTGTCCATCTTCGCGGGAAGCGGATGGCCACGTTCGTGGGTCGCGTTCACCCTAAGAAGGGATGCGATCTGTTGATTCGCGCATTCGCCCAAACTCTCGCGCAGGATCCCGAATGGCACCTGGTCGTCGTAGGTCCAGACCAGGTGGGATGGCAGGGAGAGCTGGTGCAACTGAGTGCCGACCTTAGCGTCGCGGATCGCATAACCTGGACGGGAATGTTACAGGGCGAACGTAAGTGGGGAGCTCTCAACGCGGCGGAAGTGTTTGTGCTGCCATCGCACCAGGAAAACTTCGGGATCGTGGTCGCGGAAGCTTTGGCATGCGGAAAGCCTGCGCTCATTTCTCACCAGATCAATATCTGGCGGGAAGTCAACCAGGAGCAGGCTGGCCTGGTTGCGCCTGACACGCTGGAAGGAACAGTCGAGCTACTGCAAAGGTGGCGCGAGATGCCGGCGGCCGATAAAGTGACGATGTCTGATCGTGCGCGTGCTTGCTTCGACAGGCATTTCGATCTGCATAGCAGTTCCGGCGTGCTGCTGGAGCTACTTACTAAGATCTCGCAAGAGAGATATAGCGAGGCCCGCTCCGGAGTCTCGAAACCTGTAACCTCAGAGCCGTCGGAGTGAGCTGACGTTTCGCAGCTTAGAAGTTAGCGGCCGACGCCCTGGAACGCCGGCCAGCAAACGTCAATCGCCAGCTAGAGGTTTCAAGATGTCATCCAGCAGATGAGAAGAGCCGGAGACTGGCTGCAGGTGCGGGTACCGAAGTCCATCGTGATAATCGAGCTTGAGCACCTTGTAGTACGAGGTATTGTTGACGATTAGTTCGATGGGCGTAGTGTTCCCCTTTGCATCCGCGATCGCATTCTTGAACAGCTGATCCGCATATTGCCGCCCGTTCACTGCAACGATTTGCATGCCTGGTCCCAGACCGGCCTTGTACGCGACCGAGCCCATCAAGACATCAGAGATTTTGCCGTTCGTACCGACACGCAGTCCGATGGACCACCAAGCGTTGACTGAAGTGGAGACCGCTTCCTCGGCCGCAGTATAGTCATTCGGCTTATCAGTGTAGATCAATTCGTAACCGCCGTTGGTGATCCCAGCGAGCGGTGCATGAGGCGATTTGGAAGTAAGTCGCTCGGTGAGAAACGCAGTCCAGTCATTCTTCACAACGTCGTTCAGGCCCGCGACTACGTCGTCGAAGGTATACGGCATTACCTTCGGCGCCGTGTTCCCGCCTAGACCATGAAACTTCGCGCAGAAATCATTCAGGTTCTTCTTATCGTGGGTCAGCCTGCGGATCGTCGTATCCACCTCGAGCCACACCAGTTCACCCTCGGGATAATAGTCGACGCTACGCCGCCAGTTGTCCCATTCGCTGCCCGTGCCGTAAAGGGTCTGTGCAGCGGTTGCTGTATCTTGCAGATCGCGCCAGGTACGTCCCGGGCGGTAGTCTAAGGTTGCCGCAGTGTGCGCCAGCGAGTCCCGATATTGCGCGGCCGTTTCGATGCCGCTGCGAGCAGAGAGCACATCGCCGAGATATTGCGTGAGTCCCTCGTAGACCCAAAGCAGTTCCCCCTTCATGGGCGATTCGAAGTTACCCGTGGCCAATCCCGCCGGCCTGCGGTATTTCCCGTTCCAGGAGTGCGTGAACTCGTGGGGCAGCAGGTCCGCTTCCAACAGCGACAGATTGTCCTCAAGAAATGTCTTCTCGGGAACGCGATCATCGCTCGACTGGTGATGTTCCAGACCGAAGTGAGCTACCTGATCACTGAGTGTCACGAGGAAGTGGTAACTGCCGTAGTGACGTGACTGGTAGAGCGCGCCTGTTTCGCGAATGAGCTTGCTGAAGGCGTTGATAGCTTCGGGCTTGAGTTTTAGATCTTCGGGGCCGTCGGCGGCTAGATCGAGGAAGTGCTTCGGACTGATTTCAGGCGCCAGCGGTATCTCGCGAAAATATTTGCCGGTCAACAGGGGCGAGTCGACCAGGGTTTCAAGAGAAACGGTATCGAAGTTGACCGCGCCCTCACTTTCGCCCGATGCAGTCAGGCCAGTGGCAAACTTCCATCCTTCTGGCAGCTTGATGGAGGGTTTCAGAAAGATGTCGCTGGACTGCTTTCCCGAGGGGTACAGGACCACTTCGTTCCAACTGATCAGAGCCAGACTCGAGCTTGTCGAGGCGCCGGCCGAAAAACCCGTCGCTGCCGCAGTCGCCAAAAAGTCTGCCTTCACATCGAGAGAAGTTACTCCGGCAGGAACCGTCACATGAAAGGCAAACATATCGACGTCATCCCGCTGCCAGGCCACGGTCTGACCGTTGGCACTGATCACGATTCCTGCCAAATCGTCGATCGGCCCCGTCGGTCCATGTTCCCCTGGTATCCACTTCGGATACACCAGGGTAAGTGGGCCTGCCTGTACCGGGATGGTCATGTGCGAGTGAAGAACTTTGCGCGGCGCATCCGTGGCATCTACGGTGATCTTGATTGGATTTTCGGGTTGAGCCAGTGCGGCCGATGGGATGCCGAGGATGAGAGCGGTGAAAGTGGCCAGCGGTATGGCCAGAAAGCGATGCTTCAAGTAGTTCCTCCAGAGTGTTGTGCGCTGCACACCTCTAGTGTAACTACCCTCCAGCAGCGCCTGTTGGCCGCATCAACTTTGCGTCCCGTGGTCCGCTCGCGTAAAACCTACGGCTAAAACTTATAAGAGAGGCCCATGCCGAAGACCGATCTCGCGTTCAGATTCACCCCCGGAATGATGCGCCCGGCAACCTGGCCAATGCCTGCGTCGAAGGCGAAGCGTGCATCCTTACGCTGGGTGATTCGCACTGCGTAGTCGAGGGTGGTGGGGATATCCGCAGCCGGCAGGTTCTGCACCCGTCGAGGCTCCTGGGTGAAGCCCGCCGCCGGAACAAAGACCGTGCCGAATGGTCCCGGCAAAATGATGCCCAGCCCGCCAAATAGCCGGCCGACGAATGCAGGAGAATTACCGCCCACTCCATAGATCGACCCGTTCGTACCCTTGAAACCAAAGTTGAGCAGAATGGGCGGCCTGAGGTTCAACATGGTCTTCGTCGCAACGGCATAGACATCCCCGTTGCTATAGGACTTGGCCGCCAGGGCGCCGGAGACGAAGTGGTCCTGGAAGCGATAGACGAACCCCGCTCCAATGGCAGGCAGGAACGAGTGTTTGCCGGCATTCTCCTCGAGGACATTCACCTTGCCGTGAACCACGTGGAAGCCATTGAATGCCCAGAGTGGGCTCAGGGTGGGATTGTCGCCGTTCGTGTGCAGACTTCGCGTGTAGCCCACTTCAAATCGATTTCCAATGCCTTCCGTGATCGAAAGCGTGTGCACGTCACCGATCACGTTGCCAGCCCGAACATAGTGATAACCCACAACGGGAGCGGAAAACATGTGCCCAGGAGACGGAACTGTGTAAGCAGTCGGAGTGATGAATCCTCCGGTCTGGCCTTCGAGCGTCAGGTTTTGACCGGCGAGATGAGGCGTACAACACGCCGCAATGAGCAGAACGGCCATCAACGCAGACCGTGAGCAAGCGCTGTGCCCGATGCGTGTCCGAGTCGAGCAACGCCGGTGTGTTACAGAGAAGAGGGGGAGAAAACGCTGAATCTTCATTCAGCGAAGTTTTGTATGCCAACGGATATAGCGCTGTCAACTGTGACACGCTTGCTTGTCAGATCTGCCGCCACAGCCGAAGGATGAAATTGTCCGTCATGCCCGCGATGTAGTCCGCCACCACCCTGGGTGCGCCATCTTGTTCGGCAAGCGCGGCGTACGTGGCCGGTAGCTGTTCAGGGTGACGAACCCAATGCTGGAACATCCCTGTTACGACCTCTTCCGCCTGCTGGTGGTCCCGTTGGATCTCATCGGAGACATGGAGCCTCGACCTTAGATACTGCTTGGCGTGGGTGCGCGCGGTCTCCATCTCAGGCGAGAGCCCCGCAAGCCGACTGGGGTAGCGGCGAACGTCTTCCAGCGTTTTCACTCCTGCCGCTTGCACCCGCCTCGTCATCTCGTGAATCAGGTCGCTGGTCAACAGGTTCAACATCCGCGTTAGCGCGCCTGCCAGCATTAACTTCGCTGTTGCGTTGGGGTGCTCCTCTACCATCCGGGCGTAACAACGGCTAAAGATGGAAATATGTGCCTGCGCATCTTCCAGTTGCAGAATGCCTGCCTCGATGCCGTCATCCAAGTCCGTCGTGAGATAAGCAATTTCGTCGGCCAGATCAATCAATTGTGCTTCGAGAGGCGGCCGCTGGTCCAAGAAGTACTGTGAGAGCTCTGGATGCTCCAGCGACGAGTAATCTCGTGAGTGCTTCACGATTCCTTCGCGCACAGCCAGCGTGAGATTGAGACCCGGATGAGCGGCGTAGCGTTGTTCAAAGTGCTCGACGGTACGAAGTGCGTGAAGATTGTGATCGAACTGCAGTTGGTGCTTTCGCATCTCCCGGTCCAAAGCCCGCTCGCCTGCGTGTCCAAACGGCGGGTGGCCAATATCGTGAACCAGGGCCAGCACCTCGGCGAGATCTCTGTTCAGTCCTAGGGCGCCTGCTACCGTGCGAGCAATCTGTTTCACCTCGAGCGTATGTGTCAGTCGGCTTCTAAAGTGATCTGAGATGCGATTGGTAAGCACCTGAGTCTTGCCCGCGAGCCGGCGAAACGAACGAGCGTGAATCACCCGGCCCTGGTCCCGCTCAAAGGCGCTTCGATACGCGTGCACGTCCTCGGGATAAGCCCGCGCGGTGAGCGGATCGTCCGACGTGCCGCGCACTGCGCACCCCGCCAGAGGAGCTGGTGTGCGCGCAGTTGGCTTGAATGCTGGGTCCTCCATGTATCGAGTTTACCTGCGAGTTGAACTCCTGATGGCCAGACAAGCCGACCTGTTTTCCATCAGCGGACGAGTCGGATACACTAGGCTCTTCATACAACAGTAGCTCTCGCGAATAGGACACCCATGCTGACACCGTTTCTGACCGAGCAAGCCTCTGAAATTACGAAGAAGCTGAACTACGGAACCTGGCGATTTCAGAACAGTTGGAATCCGCTGCATATCGTAGACGCAGAGGGTTGCTACTTCGTCGACGCAAGCGGCAAGCGGTATCTCGATCTCTCTTCGCAACTCATGTGCGTGAACCTTGGACATAAGAACCAGGCCGTTATACGAGCGATCGAGGAGCAGGCACACAAGCTGGCCTATGTAGCTCCCGGCTATGCGACCGATGCGCGAGCGGAGCTAAGCCAGTTACTCCTTGAGGTCTTACCAGAGGGCTTGACTAAGTTCTTCTTCACCACTTCAGGAACCGAGGCGAACGAAGCTGCATTCAAGATCGCGAGAATGTATACGGGCAAGACCAAGATCATCGCCCGGTATCGCAGCTACCACGGTTCCACCATGGCATCCATTGCCGCTACGGGCGATCCGCGACGCTGGGCGATGGAGCCTGGCGGAAAGGGACAAGGATTCGTCTTTGCTCCAGAGGTGAACTGCTATAAGTGTCCGATCAAACATACTTACCCGGGCTGTAACATCGCGTGCGTCGATTATGTGGAACACATGATTGCTAATGAGAGCGACGTTGCCGCTGTTCTCATCGAGCCAATCGTCGGGACCAATGGAGTATTGATTCCGCCGCCAGAGTATGTGCCGAGACTACGAGAGATTTGCGATCGCCACGGTGTGCTGCTGATCGCCGATGAGGTCATGTCCGGCTGGGGCAGAACCGGTGAGTGGTTCACGGTGAACCATTGGAATGTGAAGCCGGATATCCTGGTAACCGCCAAGGGAATCACCTCGGCCTACGTGCCTCTGGGGCTTTGCGCCACGACTGCGAAGATAGCCGCCTATTTCGACGATCATTACTTTGCACATGGACATACTTACGAAGCGCATCCCATGACGCTGCTTCCCGCGGTTGCCACCATTCACGAGATGCAACGCCTGCAGCTGGTGGAGCGGTCGCGTGAGCTTGGACCTTACTTAGGTGAGAAGTTGCAAAGCCTCAAGGCGAAGCATCCTTCGATTGGGGATGCCCGGGGGCTGGGTCTCTTCTGGGCACTCGACCTGGTGAAAGATCAGGCGAACAAAACGCCGTTTAACTCGATGAGCGACAAGGTCGGGGGAAAACCTCTGGTTGTCGATCAGGTTGCTGCGGAGATGATGAAACGAGGGGTTGCGGTGCAGGGTTGGATCAGTCACCTGGTCATCGCCCCTCCGCTTATCATCGATAAGTCCCAGATTGACAGCGCGGTGGAGGCGCTCGACGGAGCCTTGGCGATTGCGGATGCCGCGATTGGCTAGTCACTCGACTAGATATCAGTGGAGTTGCCATAATCCCTGCAGAGAAAGAACAAAGGTAGAGCACCTTCTCCAGCATGTAGCGGAACGTTCAGGCTTGTTCATCGACGTCACGCATAGTGAGGATCATCATTGTGATTCCCACAACGGCAAACATCCTGAACGCCGCATCCTGCCCGTTCCATAGCTTTGATTGCCACATGAGGAACCACTCGCCGCCTATCGTGAGAAAGGCGACTAGCCACATCAATAGGCTCATCGTCAGTCCTGCGATGGCTATGGCCTTGGCCTTGTTAAAGAGGACGGCCTGAGCATGAAGCCTGCTGGCCATCTTGGCAACACCTGCCCAGCAAAGTCCTGCCGTCACTATCTCCCACAGAATGATCGAAAGATAGAATGCGTGATGCCACGCCGAAGCATTCAATGCTCGCCACATCTCGCGATTTTGAGGGAAGGTCGAATCCATCATCAGTACGTGGTGCACGAACTGATAGTTGGACCCATAGTCAGTGACGTTGTCGAGGACCAGTATGGCGTAGAAGAATGCAATCGCCGCCAGCAGCAGTATCTTGGCTACGCGCGTCACCATCAATTCGATCTCGCAATCAGGCTGGCGAAATAGCGACGGAGCAACTCGATGGTTGCATCGTCATATTGCGGATTCCCAGGCATATGGCTGCTTCCATTCACCGCCCGCGGATTCCGCACATAATTCCTGAAGTGCACGGGATCAGAAGATGCCCATGCCGCGAGGACCAACCATGGTCTACCGGCCATGCGGCCTCCCTCATCGCCTGAGTTGTGGCATCGAAAACAATTCTGCTGGGCGATTCGATAGCCTTGCCACACCGGAGAGTCCCGAAGCTCTGGCCCACGCGGGCGAATGGCGCCGAAGACTTGCTGCTCACTGCGGAACTCGATCCTTGTTACGGCATAAGGAATTTGAGGCTCGTCAGAATGCGACAAGATCTTGAATGCGGGGGTGAAGGATGGATGGGAAATCAGGTAAGGACCAAGCGATCCGCCGTCGTGCGACTTAGGCCAATCCACTGGAGCGCGACCGTTGATTTGCACAACCAGCAGCGGCCGGTGTGCCCGCACATAGTTTGCCGGGTAATTCGCACGGTATCCATCACTGCACACGGCGACCACCAGGTCGGCGACAGCATTCGTGTCAAACTGTTGCTTCAGTTCCTTGAGTTCCACACCGCTGACTTCTGTCTTCCCTTTGAAGTTGGAGTCGTCAGTAACCTCGTACTTCACCTGCGGCAGTTGGAGCAGATCTTCGTACCGTAGATAGCGTGTGTGTGCAACCTTGTCGCCCTGAGCGATGCCGGTGATCTCCAGGTCGGAGTCGGCGGTCCGATGATCACGCAGTTTGATCGGTGCCTTGGAAGAGGCGGCAGTGAAGCAGAGGCAAGTGAGAGCAAGCAGGGCAACAATTGCGCGATTCATCGTGAAATCCTATCTTGCCTCATTCGTAGGCCAACGACACTTCTGCCTTCAATCCAAGCGAGCACCATGCGCGGATTCTATAGCTCAACATAGAATGATGGATATGGCCGATTCGCCACTCCGCGAACTGCAGACGCGCCTTATCCGTCGCGAAACTAGGGTGGAAGAAGTTAGCCAGACCGCCCTGTCTCATGCCAACAGCAATGCCTCTCATAACACTTACATCGCGCTGTCATCTTCCTGGACCATGCAGCAGGCTGAGGCGCAGAGCAATAGGACATCCGGCAGGTCTGTGCTACCGGAACTACATGGAATCCCGGTTTCTTTGAAAGATTGCTTTGACCTTTGCGGTTTCCCCACCAGCTGCGGCTCAAAATACTACGAACAACTCCATGGCCTAGCCAACGCCGACTCCGCCATAGCGGCACGCATCCAGTCCAAGGGCGGCATCATTACGGGCAAGACTCACCTGCACCAGTTAGCCTACGGCATCACAGGCGAGAATCCCGAATACGGCGCCTGCGTTCAGCCGCGGAATCCACAATGGCTCACTGGAGGTTCTTCCAGCGGCGCGGCAGCGAGCGTTCAAGAGGGCTCAGCACTCGTCGCAATTGGTACGGATACCGGGGGTTCAATTCGCGTTCCAGCGGCGCTGTGTGGACTGGCCGGATACCGCTCGTCCCTGGGTGTGGGTTCATGGGACGGAGGTGCGCATCTTGCGCCTTCCTTCGACACCTTGGGATTCATATGTCGGGACCTTCGCGACACTCCAGCGTTTGCCCATTCACTGCTGGATATTGGCATCCATACCGAAGCCATCACAAACCCTCGTATCGGCACCGTTTCACCGATGTTTTTGCACGACTGCGAGTCGAGTATCCATGAGATGTACGAACGCTGCCAGACTGATCTGGGCGTCCATGGCGCGAAGCTGCAATCCTTTGACAGCTCCTTTTGGGACCAGGCCATGGACATCTTCGCGCCCATTCAAGCGCACGAGGCCGCAGCGCTTCACCATGGACGCTTCCAACATTTTGAAAGTTCGATCGCAGAACGTTTGGCCTGGGGCGAATCCATTTCCGGCCCCGAGCTGACTCGTCTTCGTCAGCTTGCCCAATCCTTCAACGCTCGCATGGATATTCTCTTCGACGAGTTCGATTTTCTGATTGTCCCGTGCGCGCCGGTGAGCGTTCTACTTGCCGATGCCGATCATTCCACCGCTCGCCAGCGCATTCTTCGCTACACAACCCCGATGAGCCTGGCTGGGCTTCCGGTCGTTACCTTGCCGTTTGCACGAGGCGGTGTTCAGCTGATCGCGCAGCGCGGCAAAGATGCGGAGTTACTGTCGTATGCAGCTCAGTTAGGCGAGCATTTAATGCGCGGCGAAATGTCTGGTTGAAGCTACGCTGTTGTGATCAGGGCCGCACTGCAATGACCTCAATCTCAACCAGGGCGTCTGGTGCGGCCAGCGCTTTCACCTGCATGGCACTCCTCGCGGGCTTATTCGGTTGTTCTTTAGTGCCAAAGAATTGCGTGTACCCGCCCATAAAGCCCGCAAAGTCCATCGTTCCATTCTTCGCCGGGTCTTCTGCGAGATAAACGTGCATCATCACAACATTCCCGAGGTTCAGTTTCTGTACTGCGAGCGCCTTCTCGATGGACTTGAGTGCATTCACTGTTTGCGTTTTTGTGTCGGCCGGAGCTCCCTTTCCAACCATAGGGTCCAGCATCCCGCTGAGATACAGCGTCTTACCCACCCACACGCCTTGCGAGATGGGAAAGCTTGAGTTCGGTATGGGAATTCGCACAACCTGCGCACTGGCCATGCTTGAGTTCAACGCGACCAGGGCGAGTGCGAAGGCAGGCATCCGCATTACCCTCAAAGCGCCTGCCACCCGCGACGTAGCCATCTGCATAAGTGCCATTCCTCGACTAAGCGGCATTGCTATCACCCTTCCCGATCCTGTTACCGATCTGGCCTATCACTCTGTATGCTGACAAGGCTGCGCCCTCTTGCCAACCGACGAGGTGGCTGGTGTGGTCTCCCGCGAAGTAAATCTGGCCGTCGGGTTCAAGCAGCCGACTGGTTGAAATGGTGTGATCTCCATTCTTCCGGGACCTTCCAAAACCACTTACCCACGAGCCCAGGTTATAGGGGATATGTCCCCAGGAGACATACACTGGGTTAGTTAGTTCTTTGGAATGCCCGGGATGCAATCGCTCCAACGCATCCCGAGATGCATCCAACTTCGCCTGTGTGTTCGGCAGCTTGCCAAATGCGCTGTTATTCTCCACGCCATATCCGCCGACCACAACTCCGCGTTCGGAAAAGAGCTGATAACTCGGATACCAGACCACTCCGACCGTTTGATTCAGGTAGGAGAGCCCTCCGTAGATCTGATACTCCTGCTCCCAAAAACGTCGCGAATCCCAAGCGACCTTATAGGCTGAATCGTACTCGCAGCTTTCTACTACCGTCTTCACATCCGGGCTGAGGTCGGCGTCCAGCGTCTTCAGCACGCTCAGCGGCATGGCACAGATACAATAATTCGCCTCGATCTGGTGCATTGTTCCAGTCTTGGTGTCCCGATAAGTCACCTGCACACGATTATTTGCCTGGCGTATTTTTCTAACTTCTGCGCCATTGCGAATAACGTGGCCCAGCTTTTTCTGAAAGGCCGCAGGGATGCGATCCATACCACCAATTGGTTGAAACATGGTCGCCTGCCAGTCGATAACATCCTCTGAGAGCATACCCTCCCAAAGATTTGCGTCGAGCAATGCGTGCATATCCAAAGGGTCGTTGGCCTGCGGCATCTGGGCGCTGGCTCCCGGCCGCACCTTGTACCCCGACCTGTCGGTTCCCTTGAAAAACAGGTCCGGCGAGAGATCGCCGTACTGCCGCAGGAACTCAATCATGCGCTCCTTGTCGGCGGATGTAAGCTCCTGGTCAAGCGCGCCTTTGTTGATGCTCTTAGCGAGCAACTCAGAGACATGGCCTCTCGTGTCATTCACAACCTGCCGCAGTTGCACGGCCTTACCTTGATTGAGTTTGTCGCATTGCATAAGGGCGCTACGAGACGTATTGATTTCTACTTCCAGCGGCACACCTAGCTCTTTGCAGTAGCCCAGCATTGTGGTGTGAATGGAAGGGAGCCTTGCGGGGCCGGCGTTGAAGTAGAGTCCATCGGCGAACTGACATCGCTGAGTCGAGCCATCCGTAAACGCAACTTCCGCTCCCCTCCGGATCGTCCAATTTCGACCGCCTACGCGATCTCGCGGCTCCAGTACCGTACACGCATAACCAGCCTTGCCTAGCTCATAGGCCGCAACTAATCCGGCGATGCCGCCACCTAGAATTACGACCTTCGTCCCATTTCCAGCTGCCGGGTTGAGCTTGGTTTCTTCCCCGGTCGCCTTAGGAACACCCAGCAAGCCTAAGGACTGCATCATGGTAAAGGCCGCGCTATACCCACCGGCCTTACCGACACCCATCAAGAACGCTCTGCGAGTTACCGCCATTGGCTGACTTCTCTCCTCGTAAATGGGCCGCGTTGGAAAGCCACTTCGGTTCGAAGTAGACAAGCAAGCTGCGGCATCGGAGACGGATATCTCCGATGCCGCACTCACTCTGAATCACCCTCTGTGTTAGAAAGTGATCTTTAGGGCCAACTGGGTATTGAAAGGCTCGCCAGCCCCAATCCCAGGTGCTCCGTTGAAGTCGCCAATCGTATCTGTAAGTTGGAAGGACCCGTTTTGCGCCGTGTTGGGATTGTAGAACCCATTCGAAGAGAACGGCGGAGCATAGTTTGTAGTGTTGAAGAGATTGAACATCTCTATACGGAACTGGGTGTTGATCCGCTCGCCGATTTTCGTGTTTTTAAAGAGCGACAAATCGACGTCATTGTATCCAGGAGCGTAATACGCATTCCTCCGCGAATTGCCAAAGGTGCCGGGAGCTGCATCCGCAAAGGCGTTGGGATTTAGCCACTGCAGATTCACACCTTTTTTGCGAAAGCCGGCGTAGGGATTGCCGACTTGGTCGGCCCGCTGCGTGTACTCGTCTGTGCCGCTGGTGTCGCTCGAGCTTAGCACTGTAATCGGCGGCCCACTATGGAAGGTCATGAGGCTGTTGACCTGCCAACCATCGGAGAGAGCGCGAAAACGGTTGGAGCCCGGAACCTGATACGAGAAGAGACCTACGAACGTGTTGCGGTTATCGAAGTCACTATTCCCGTAATCGCCTTTGAAGTTGAAGCTGTCCTGCGGCAGAGCCCCACGGTAAGAAGTAACATCGTCGAAGCTGTGCGACCATGTATACGCGCCCTGCACGGCTAGGCGATGCCAATCTGCCACCCGAACGACTGCCTGGAGTGAGTTATAGTTCGAGTTACCGATGCTTTGAATTTCATTTATGTTTCCGTAGTCGGGGAACGTGGAGAAGTAAGGCCTGGACTGCTGTTGCGCGAGCGTATAAGCATCGCCCGAAAGCGCCGTAAGATCCTGTGGCGCAGCCTGATTGATATCGAGGAGCGAAAGCAGATGGCGGCCTTGGCTGCCCACATATCCCAACTGGAAGAACACCTTGTCCGTTAGGCTCTGCTCCACCTGGATGTTGTAGTTGAGATTGTAAGAGGGCTGAAAACTCTTAGCGATTGAGTAGACGCCGCACGGCGCGGTCGGCGAGCAGCCCGCCCCGGTCCCCGAGTTGAAGACGTTTGCGCCCGCTACGATAACTCCGGACGGAGCAGTAATGTTGAACACAGGATTTGATCCGGCTGGATTGCCTTCCAAACCATTCGGAGCATTGTTGCCCGGCCGGTTATCCAGAAATGGATTCAAGTTAGGCGTGTCGAAGTAGAGCCCTGCTCCAGCGCGCACCACCATCTTCGGAGTGGCCTGATAGGCAATGCCTACGCGCGGGCTGAAGTCCGTGTATTTTCTATCGTACAACGAAGAAACTTGGGATCCTTGGAATACGATTCCACCCAGGCTGGGCCGGAATACGGACAGATCCTTAGTGGAATTGTGAAGTGGTCCCTCATAATCCCAGCGCACGCCGTAATTCACGTTGAGCTTCGGCGAGAGTTGCCAAGCGTCCTGCGCAAACACCGCATAGGTGTTGACGAATACCTGCCGTTCAGGATCACCAATGGCGATGGAGGCAGTCTCGTACTTACCCGATAAGAAATCCGCCAAAGAGTTGATGCGGGCAATCTGAGCTGCATCATCTGCGTTGGAAGGGTCAAGGTTCAGCGCCGGATCCAAAGCATATTTGCCTTGACTACCATCAAACCGGAAGCTGCCGGTTGCGTGGCGATGATAGAACTCGTCAAGCTGCGCCTGCCGAATCTCCCCGCCAAATTTGAACTGGTGCCGACCAATGGTCCAGGATAAGTCGTCTGTAAGATGGCCGGTAATATCGTTCCGGCCCTCAGGAGGTGTTTTACCAACTTGGTCGAAGCCGCTGATCACGATGTTAGGCGCACTGGTGTAAGGCGCACCGGTTACCAGGCCAACGGAAGCTACATCGAATCCGGTCTTGTTGTCGTTGAAGACCTGATTGAAGTAGTTCACGCCCGCAAGCACTTGGTTCGTGATGGACGGTGAGAACACATGGTTGAAAACGAGAGCGTAATTCTGCACGTGAATCGGCGCGACTTCGTAATAAGGCAATAGGTGGGTGCCCGAGACCGGAGCTACCTGGTTGCCCTGACCTACAAACCAGTGAGCTGAAATGCTGTTCTTCTCGTTGATGGTGTAATCCACTTTCGCGGTGCCATTGTAGCTATAACCAAACTCGGGATCGGAGCTTACATAGTTTGACGTGGACGGAGCACCGTTGAGAGAAGAAGCTGGCCATAGGTAAGGCAGTAGTGCCGTATTGACTGGGTTCGCTGCTATGCCGTTATAGGCGAGTTGCTGCTGGGCAAGGGCTTGGTAAGCTGCCGATGGCTCGGTCGCATTTCCGGGAACACCAATCACGAACCGCTGATGCTCGTACGTGATGAAGTAGAAAAGCCTGTCCTTCAATATCGGACCGCCGACAGACAGACCATAGTTGTAGTTACGAACCTTTTGCTTGACGGACGTAAAGGGCGACTTCGAACCCAGCGCTTCATTTCGATTGTAGTAATACAGAGATCCATGCAGCGCATTGCTTCCCGACTTCAGCGAGAGGTTCACGGTTCCGCCGGGGTTGCGCCCAGATTCAGGAGCAGCCTGTGTCTGCGCCGAAAACTGCTCTACAGCGTCGATCGGCAGAACTACGCCCGCGATACCTGACACACCGCCCTGATTCACAGCGGGAATGTTGTGCCACAGATCGTTGTTGTCGATTCCATCGATCTGCCAGTTCATCTGGTTGGCGCGGGTCCCGTTCATTGAGCCATATCCACCGGCCCCCGAGTTAGTAAATCCTGGCGAGAGAATGATGAGCTGAGTAAAATCGCGTCCGTTCAAAGGGGTATCCTGGACTGACTTACTCTCCAGCACTGTGGTCTGCGTCGTGGTCGTGGTGTCGAGCGACAGGCCGGCGGCGTCCACTTCGATCGTCGTCGCTTGCTGCGCAACCGCGAGTTTCAAGGGCAAGTTATAGATCGATCCGGCACTTACCGGCACCTTATCCACTTTGAGAGTTTGAAACCCCGTGGCGGTTGCGGTCACAGCGTAGGCCCCCAGGGGCAAATCTTGAAACGTAAATTCGCCGCCGCTCGAGGAGAGGGTGCTGTGTACGACGCTGGTTGCGGTGTTAACCGCGTCCACATGTGCTCCCGGCAGAACTGCGCCGGCCTGATCCGTCACCACTCCACTGATGCCGCCTCGAAACGTCTGAGCATGGGAGATCGTAGCGACGAGCAGGATTAGGGGGAGAACGATCGCTGAGATAAATAACGAACTCCTACTGCGAAATGACATAGATCAGCCTCCAAAAGGTAGATCGCGCCGCCTCCTGAAAAGGGGGAACGTGCGGGCAGCGACGAGTGAGCGCTTGGTTGTTTACGCTTCGACTTGGAAGGGTGTCACAGACAGGAACTGCGAGTTCGACTGGATGGGGACTTCACGGCTAAACCCCAGACCCTCGACTCGGAGGGTCAGGCGAGCAGATGCCGCCAAGTCACGGACTCATCTCCTACATTACTTACACAGTGGCCGTAAAAATTCAAGCTCTTACTGAATGCATGACGAATGCACCTCATCTACAGAACCTGCGGGCGCCACTAACCGTTTCGATTTTTAAGTTCGATAACTCAGGAGTATTCTTGGACAAATGCCGGACAGACGAGCCTTACTCTGGGCCGCGTCCACCAGGAAACACAAGCAATGGAAGATGGAATCGAGAAAGCAAAAGGAATTGACTTCCTGCATGAAATTGGGAGCCGAATGGCCGCTTCCGATCCATTTCATGTGGTGCTGCAACGGGTCGTTGAAGTGGTCTCCGACGTCGTCAAGTGCGACTCCTGTTTCCTTTTTTCGCTCGATGACGACGATCGCCTGGTGCTACGCGCGTCCAAAAATCCCCACGCCGACGCCATCGATAAATTGCGGCTAGGTATCGGCCAGGGCATCACGGGTTGGGTCGCAGAGCACCGGCAAACAGTGGCCATCGGCGCCCAGGCTTTTGCAGATCCTCGTTTCAAGATGTTCAATGAATTGCCCGAGGATCTGTTCGAAGCGTTCCTTTCCGTCCCAATTCTCGCGCGCGGTAAGGTCGTGGGTGTGATCAACGTGCAACACCGCCGCCCCCACCAACATAGCGACAAAGAGATTCGTCTCATCTCCACCATCGGTTTCCTGGTTGGGGCAGAAATCGAGATGGCACGGATGGACAGTGAGCGCGCCCAGCTCGAACGCCGCCTGGAGACTCGCAAACTCATGGAACGCGCCAAGGGTATCCTGCAGCGGGATCTCTCAACCGACGAAGAGAGTGCGTACCTGATGCTTCAGAGGTTGAGTCGACAAAAGCGAAAGTCGCTGAAAGAGGTTGCCGAAGCGGTCATCCTCAGCGACGATCTTCGCAGCCGGGCTCGCGGAGTCTAGTTCACTCGAAGCTAATTCCCTGCCGTGGATCGGTTTGCTAACAGCCAATGCGCTCGGTAGAGCCGCCGCATTCTGGTTTATGGAACGACTGTTAAGTTTTTCTTCAGGCGGATATCATCGGACGATGCTCCGACTATCACTACAACCTGATCCGACTCGACCTCAAACCTCTTTGCGTCGGTATTCCAGTAGCTCAAGGCGGTGGCTGGCAGCTTCAGTTCCACTGTCTTCGTCTCGCCGCGCTTGAGGCTGATTCGTTCGAAGCCGCGCAACTCTTCAACCGGACGCTCCAGCTTCGAGCCAATGTGTTTCACGTAGAGCTGCACAACTTCATCTCCTGCCCGCATGCCGGTGTTCTTCACATCGACGCTTACGTTAACCGAGCCATTCTTCTTGAGTCTGGCAGCACTCAGGCGAAGATTCGAATATTGAAATGATGTGTAACTAAGACCGTAGCCAAAAGCGTAGAGCGGCTTGCCTTTGAAGTACAGGTACGTGCGGCCGTGCCGAATCTTGTAGTCCATCATCGGAGGCAGGTCGTCCAGCGACGCGACCCAGGTTTGCGTCAGGCGTCCTGCCGGGTTGTAGTCGCCAAATAGAACATCGGCCAAGCCCGTTCCTTCTTCCTGGCTGTTGTGAGTCATCTCCACGATGGCCGGGGCGTGCTCCTGAATCCAGCCAATCGCGTAAGGAAAGCTGGTATTCATCACTACGATCGTCCGGGGATTTGCGGCAAGCAGCCTCTCCACCAGCGGTTCGTCCGCGAGGGTGAGGGACTTGCGGTCGATGGCTTCTTTGCCTTGGGCAGGATCGGCGCACTTGTTCCAGCCTGCATTGCAGGTCGGGTGATTGCCGACGATTGCAATGACCACGTCTGAGGAGGTGGCAAGTTTCAATGCCGCCGCCACGTCGTCGCCCTTTGCATATTCAACCTTGACACCCGCACCCGCGCGCAGCTTGATTCCCTCCAGCGGGCTGACCGAGTAAGGTGGGGTGCCGCTGTACCAGTCGAGTGCGACGATGTCAGCGAACTCGCCGACCACCGCGATGGATTTTAATTTGGCGGCGTTTAACGGCAGCGTACGATCTCGGTTCTTGAGCAGGACGATCGATTCATCCGTCACGCGACGGACGAGCGGCTTGCGGTCCGGCCAGGTCCATGGATCACCCTTGTCCAAATCAACCTTGCCGATGCTTGCATACTTCACTTGGCTCGGCGGATCCAGCAGACCCAGATGAATCATGATTCGGTACACGCCTTTGAGGTTCTCGTCCAGGTCAGATTCGCTCACCAGTTTTTTATCGAGTGCCGCATGCAAGCCGTCGCGGTACTTGTCGAGGAACTGGTTGATGCCGGCGTGAACAGCCGATGCTACCGCCTGGTCGATGTCAGGGCTGTAGTGGTGGTGCGTGACCATGTTGGTGAGCGCGCCTGCGTCCGTACAGATGATGCCGTTGAATCTCCAGTCCTTCATCACGATCTGCTTTAACGCGGGCGAGGCCGTCATCGGAATATGATTCCACGCGTTGTACGAGGTCATGAAGGCATTCGACCCACCCTGCTCTACGCCCATACGGAACGGCACTGAGTAATATTCATGAAAGAGACGATCGTCGAAATCGGAGGAAGATCCGTCGCGATTATCTTCGTTGCTGTTCGCGAGAAAATGCTTCATCAGCGAAGAGGTAAGCCAATACTTCGGGTCGTGACCTTGCAAACCATGAATGAAGCCTACTGCTAACGTTCCGACAAGGTAGGGGTCTTCGCCATAGGATTCTTCGCTGCGACCCCACCGCGGATCACGGCTGAGATCGGCATTCGGAGCACGAACCACCAGCCCGCCGCGCTGGTATTTTTCGCTCTGAAATGCGTATCGAGTCTCGTACCCCTCGACCGCGGCCGCCTCTTCCAGCAGCGCTGGGTCCCATGTCTGGCCAAGACCGCGAGCCTGCGGGAACTGCGTCGTCGGGATAACCGTCTTCCCGCCACGACCCTCCCAATGACCCGGTCCGCCGAGCGCCAGGCCGTGCAGCCCCTCCACGTGCCCGGCTCCAACCACACCAAGTCTGGGCACGCTTGGGTTGGTCGAGAAGGCCGCGATCTTCTCGTCCAGGGTCATCCGCGACAGCAAATCCTGTACGCGCTGCTCGACTGGGAGATTCGGGTTCTGAAAAGGATATTGGGTTTGCGCGAAAGCGGAAACTGTGACTACCAAGGTTACAAGAGGCAGAAATGCACGGCGCATCGAGATCCCTCAATAAAACGTTTTAGCGAACTAATCTTTGTAGGGAAATGTAGCCTCGATTGTCAAGAGATGGGTGGAGTCCAGACGGCATTTGCGCTGGTCGGATCGATAGGCGCGGAAGGTAGCTTTGGAGAATGTGCCTGGCCTCACAAGGGCAACGCACAAGTTCAACGCAGCGTTGGCTTAGGCTCCAAACCTCTCCGCACTCCGCGCCTTTGCCTTCGCCGCTTCCTCTTCCCGATTCCTCGGCTCGGCATTCGTCTCGAGTGAAGTGAGTAGCCGGGTCGTTGCTGCGGCAATCTCCTCCACAGCCATCAAGAACGCTGCTTCGTTCACCTTCGACGGCTTGTTGAACCCGCTGATCTTTCTTACGTATTGCAGCGAAGCTGCGCGCACCTCGTCCGGCGTGACCGGCGGCTCAAAGTTGAACAGCATCTTGATATTCCGGCACATTCCTTACACCTCCTGTATGGCTATCGGGAGTGGTCTCTACTCACGTTGCTCAAGCCGATGGCAGCCGACGGCAACACTCAGGCCAACTCCCACGGAGCACGATACGGTCGCGACAGCAATTCGGTGGCGCTGGTGTCGTTGGCGATCTTCTCCTCGACGGGATCCCATTGTATTTTGCGGCCGACCAGCATCGAAATCAGGCCCAGGTGCCCCGGTATGGTCGAGTGATGCGCCGTCTCGACCGGGGTAATGGTAGGCTGCCGTGACTTGACAGAGTCGAGAAAATTGCGGTGATGGTTGTGAAATTCATACAGCTTCACCTTGCGAACATCGTCAGCCAGCGCATCTGCCTTCCCCCACACGGCATCGGACGCGTCGAATCCCGAACGGTCTACCCAGACCCAACCGTCCGTCCCGATCCACTTCGTTCCCATCTTGATTTCGTCATACCCACCGGCGATCGTCATCAGCACGTCCGCCGGATACTGCGTCACCTCTTTGCGATATCTGCACTCGATGCGGTATTTGGTCGCGGTGTTCCAGACCGCATTTGCCGGTGGAAAATCACCGTGACCTTCCACCTCCGATGGACCTGTGCGGTCGAAACCCAGTCCCCAATGAGCAATGTCGCCGTGATGGCCGATCCAGTCCAGTAGCTGGCCGCCCCCGGTGTTGTAGTTCCACCGCCAATCTTTGTGTACGCGGGCTTCGATGTAGGGTTCCATCCGCGATGGGCCGAGCCAACGATCATAGTCGAGGCCAGCCGGAGGGGGCGTCACTGCGCGCTCCCACGCCGGCGTTCCCGGTACAATCTCTGCCGGGCCGTCGACCTTGTTCGGAAGCGACGCTAACCTCTGCATCAATGCCGGCACCGTTCCGGCGAAGTCGTGATGACCTGGTGGTAAGCCAACCTCTACATGGGTCACATTGCCGATCAGCCCGTTTCGAACAATCTCCGCCGCCTTGTGGAACTTGGGCAGCGAGCGTTGCCATGAACCGGTCTGCCAGATGACGCTATTTTGCTGAACGGCTCTAACGATATTCTGCTGTTCGTGAATGGTGCGGGCTAGCGGCTTCTCGCCATAGATGTCTTTCTTTCGGTTCGCAGCCTCTGTAGCCACGAGCGCATGCCAATGATCCGGCACCGCCAGCATCACCGCATCGATATCCGGTCTCGCCATCAGTTCGCGATAATCGTGGTAGGTTTTGCAGTCTTGATTGCCATAGTGCGTATTGATGGTGTCGACTGCGGCCTGCAGCGCCGTCTTGTCGAGATCACAGGCAGCCACGACCTGGCAATCCGCTTCCGACAAAAACGCCTTGGTGTTGCTTACGCCCATCATGCCCCAGCCCACAACACCCATGGTGATGCGATTGGACGCTGAAGGCCGCGCTTGACCCCACCCACCGGCAGGTAGAACCGCCGCTGCCCCGGCCGCCTTAATAAACCCGCGACGCGTAAACCACGAAAACCTACCTGCATTCTTAATCGATTTCTGCATCATCTCTCCGCACTGTTTCGCGCCTGCTCTCCGACGCGCTGATGATCATAATCGCTTGGGAAAGAACTTGCGCTGTCCCCAGCACTCACTCGATCGCCACACTCAGAGGAGCCGTGCCCCGATGCCTCATTTCGCATCCCGGCGCTTGGCTGCCTCGAGAGGAGATTGCGGTTCGGTCATTCGCACGGGATCAAGAATCTCCGCGATCTCCTCCTCTGTAAGCAGCTTCTTTTCGCGCGCAATCTCGATGATGCTCTTGCCAGAGGCGACGGACTCCTTCACGATCTCTGCCGCCTTGGAGTAACCGATATAGGGGTTGAGCGCAGTGGCAAGCGCGACCGTGCTCTGCGCGTATAAATTGCAGCGCTCCACATTCGCCGTGATGCCCGCAACGCATCGAGTATCCAACTGGCGCAGCATGTTCGCGAGAATCGTGATGCTCTGGAGCACGTTGTAACTCATCGTCGGCATCATGACGTTCAGTTCGAGCTGGCCAGCCTGTACCGCATACGCAACGGCTGCATCATTGCCGAGTACCTGAAAGCTGACCATGGCCGCCAACTCCGCAAGTACTGGATTGATTTTGCCCGGCATGATCGAAGACCCCGGCTGCAGACTGGGCAGGTATATCTCCGCAAGGCCGGTGTTTGGACCGGAGGAGAGCAGTCTAAGGTCGTTAGAAATTCGGATCACCTCAAGCGCGATCGAGCGCAGCGCAGCGCTAACCTCGCCCATGCTGGCGTTCGACTGCATAGCCCAACGCATGTCTTCTGCAGCCACCAGCCGTTGGCCCGAAATGCGCGACAGGTTGGCGATGGCTGTTACTCGGTATTCGGGATGCGTGTTGATGCCCGTACCGACCGCACTCCCTCCTAACCCGAGTTCCCGCAATGATTCGGCCGACTGACGCAGCGCATGCAGGCCCTTCTCCATCGCCACGCCGTATGCTGCGAACTCCTGGCCAAGGCGCATCGGCACAGCATCCTGCATGTGCGTACGCCCCGACTTCATGACGTCGTGAAACTCCTTCGCCTTCGATGCAAAGGTCGCAGCAAGTGCTTCGAGTACCGGATAGAGTGTCTCCAGGTTCAACAGAGTCGCGACTCGCATCCCCGTGGGGAACACGTCGTTGGTCGATTGCCCATAGTTCACGTGGTCATTGGGATGAACCTGCGAATACTCGCCCAGTTTGCCGCCAAGGATCTGGCTGGCGCGGTTGGCGATCACCTCGTTGGTATTCATGTGAAAGCTGACACCGGCGCCGGCCTGAAAAACGTCGACCACGAATTGATCGTTCCACTTGCCGTCGATGACTTCCTGCGCGGCGTCAGCGATGGCATCGGCGCGTTTCGGATCGAGCAGCCCCAGTTCACGGTTGGCCTCCGCGGCTGCTCGCTTCACCATGCCGAAAGCACGGATAAGCTGCGAATGCGCACGCATGCCCGAGATCGGATAGTTCTCCACCGCCCGCTGCGTCTGCGCGCCGTAGTAGGCATCGGCTGGAACTTCGACCCACCCCAACGAGTCTTTTTCTTTTCGCGTCTCCGTCATCGCTGCACCTCTGCCTACTGCTTCGTATCGAGCGGATGTTTTGCATCCTCAAAGAATTGCTGCTGCAACTTGAGGCTGGCGTCGTCGGCCTTGACCGCTCGGATCACATTGGCAATGCCACTGATCCAGCCCTTCATATCGAACTCGCCGAGCTGAAGATTGGCATGGCTCGCGTCGCCCGCGTAGTGATTGGGAAAACGTGCATACCACCAGATCCCGGTATAGAGTCCATCCGGCAGGTGAAGCCGAGCCAGGTCTGCACCCGACTCCTGCGGAGTACGATCCGCATGCACCAGGTCCGGGCGCGAAACCATGGTGTGCGAAGTCTCCGACTCACCCGCATGCATATCGATCTCAGAGCGCATCGCGGGCCGTCCCGCCGCGTCATGATTCCACCAGTACACATACACCACGTAATCATGTTGAGTCTGTAACTGTGTTTGGGCGAAATAAGGAAGCAGGTTCTCGTTGCCGCCATGGCCGTTGACAATCACGATCTTCTTGCAGCCATTGCGCGCCATCTCGTCGGTGGTCTCCTGCAGCAGCTCTAACTGCATGTGCATGCTATAGGCCACCGTTCCCGGCTCATGTCGTGCCTCGGCAATCTGCCCGAAGTAGTAGGCCGGAAAGATCACCGCGTACTCCTGCTCGACCGACTTCTCGGCCGCATAGCGCACGTTGATCAGGTCGGTTCCCAACGGCAGTTGAGGCCCATGTTTCTCGAGGATGCCGAATGGCAGCAGACACACTCCCTGCGATTGGTGAATCGCTTTGGCGAAATCCGCTGCGGTTAACTCTTCCCAATGAGGAGAGAGTTTGGATTGTGCCCACGTTACCGTCGAAAGCACGAGACAGGCCAGCAAAGTACGTGTGAAGATCACGAAGCCCCCGGAAAACCAAGCTATTCTAATCTTCGATGCGCACCGCTGGCCCTCCGCTCAGAGCGGCTCTACCGCCCGCGATCGTAGCCTTTGCCCATCCACCGGTAGATGGAGCAGTCCTCGTTGCCGCTGGTGGTGTATTCGCCCTCGCCCTCAGAATGCACGATGTCCTTCTCGGCTTGTGCGTCTTCTGGCTCCATCTCGATGGTGCCGCTCCACTGCTGCAACCAGCCGCGTCTCCCCTCCAGAACAGACATAAATTCGTGATTCACATACAGCAAATCCGCATCTCCCGGCCGGTTCGCGAATGCGACTTCCACGCGCTTGAGAATGCGCCGTATCACCGGCGCGGCGAACGGATTGAAGAGATAAACGAGACACGGATGCTGCGGCAGCTCAAATTCCGCGGCGTCCTGGGTGACGATGCGTACTGGACACTGCGCGTTTCCAGCGGAGGCCCACAGCGTCAGATTTTTTCTCGCCACGGGCTGCCATGCGTGGGTTCAATTCCACGCCAACCGCTTCGCGAAACGCCATCGCGGAGGCGAGCATCAACGCGCGGCCCTTTCCCGCACCAAGGTCGATGAAGGAGTATTCCTCAATCGGATGCGGCGGCGAAGTTTGCGCCCAGTGCTTACAAAGTTGGCGAAATAAGGACGGTGACACTCCATAGTAGGCGGTGTTATGCCGGTCGTTCTGGTGCCCAACCGCCAACTGCCGCCCGGGGATGAGGCCGCTGGTCTCCACGCCATATCGCGTGTCGAAAGGATGTACTACGCGGCCTTGCGGGCCAGCTTTGCGTTTTTCCATTTCCGAGCGCCCTTGTGATATCAGAGTCGCACAGTCTCGCCCTTCCCCTCCTTAGCCACAACAAACAAACGGCGCCGAGTTGAGCCGGCGCCGTTATTCGTACATCCCATGCGGCTCTACTGCCCTGCAGGCACGCAGCCCGGGAGCAGCGGGCCCGGCGAGAGCGACAGCAGAGTCGTCTCATCCGGAAAGCTGTATGCGTGCAAGTGGGCGTTTGACCGAGTCTGAAATGCAAACCACGGCAGCAATGCCTCGTTTTGGGGATGGTAGGTGCGGCCGTGCATGGAAATAGCGAAGACCGGATTCGAAAATAGCACCTCGACCACATCGCCCGTCTCCAGCAAATCCTGGCACTGCGCATTCCCGGTGAGCGGGTCCATCGAGAGCCACCATGGTGTCAGGTTGCTGCCGAAAGGATCGTTGTAGGTCTCGGCAACTTCATGACTGAAGGCCGTCACGTCCTCCGCTCCACCCAGGAAAAGACCGGGGCTGATCCAGCTGGCGAAATCGAACACATAAAGCCGTTCGCGATTTCCGTTCTGCGGTGTCCCTGGTTCGAAATCAGCGCTATGGAAACCGAGCGTGCAGCAGTTGTTTGGGTCGCCGTTGTTATACAGGTAGACATTGTTGAAGATTAGATTGCTTAGATCTTTCGTGGTTATGTCGCCCGCCAACTCCGCAGCTCCGAGGACTGTCGACTTATCCACTGGATAAGTAGGCGGGTAGAGCTGTTTCACGAAGGCCTCGGTGTCGACTAGCGCGAACGCGCAACAGGTTCCATCCAGATTGAGTGAGTAAAAGTACGAACCAGACGGCACTTTCATCACCCGTCCTTCTTCCACGTGCGGGTGCAACACCGTGTGCCAGCCGAAATCGTTGTCGTCCTCCGGATTGATTCGATCCCAGAACTGTGCCCGCATCATTTGATCCGTGAGCTGACCCACTCCCGAGGTGTAGATCCAGGGCTTGAACACAGGTGACTCGACGACTTCGTGAATGAGCTTGGAGGTGGGCCGTAAAATCAATGGCGTTCCGCTATCCACCGCTACATTCCCGCTCGCATCGAGCAACTCCACTGTGACTGGAATTACGGGAGAGTGAATCCTTGTGGTCCGCCCTGTTTCCGGGGACTGGCCCACCATCGTGAATGGCCAACTGAACTGCGGATTGCCCACGGGGTCGAAGCCGGGAGCCTCAAAATGATCAGACCAGGTTGGAAGCGTGTCGATACCCGGTTGGGCAGCCGCAGCCGCAGCGGATGCCGGCCCGGCCGTGTTCTGCGGTTTTCGGGCAACGTGGGTCCCGAAGTGCAGCGGCTTGTTTTTGAGAAAGTTGAGGGGCAGACGTGCCTTATTGCTGTTGACTTTAGTCTGTGCGAGGGTGAGAGGCGCAAGGCTCAAGGCAGCCAATGAAGCAGCCGCCAGGGACAAAATACATCTACGAAACAGGCTGTGCATGGGGATCTCCTGGAAGGGCACAAGACGCGAATGGGGATCACGTCGAAGTGGGCCGAGCGTACCACACCGGGAAACTTGGGAACAAGCCAACGAGGGGCTAAGAATCGAGCGGACCTGATCATCCCGCACACACTCTCGGCGCGTCTCGAGCTGTAATCACAGGTATTTACGACGATACGGGAGAGCCGCGGTAACCTATAGACTAAACCGGTATTAACTAAAAGGTATATACCGGTTTAGGCCAGAATGGGCACCCCGCCAAGCTCAGATTGGATGCGGGCTTGCCACTCCCGCGGGCCGGTCTGATGCACCGACGTTCCATGAGAATCGACCGCCACTGTCACTGGCATATCCTTCACATCGAACTCGTAGATCGCCTCCATGCCGAGATCCTCAAACGCGAGCACGCGCGAGCTCTTAATCGCCTTTGAAACTAGGTAGGCCGCTCCTCCAACAGCCATCAGGTAAACCGCACGATGATCGCGAATGGCGTCAATGGCCGCATTGCCCCGTTCCGCCTTACCCACCATGCCGAGCAATCCTGTCTCTTCCAGCATCTGGCGCGTGAACTTGTCCATACGCGTTGCGGTGGTAGGACCGGCTGGCCCGACTACCTCGCCCCGTACCGGATCCACCGGACCGACGTAGTAGATAAACCTGTTGGTGAAATCGACCGGCAAGGTCTCCCCACGGGAGAGCATGCCGGTCATGCGCTTGTGAGCCGCGTCGCGGCCGGTGAGCAACTTTCCGTTCAGCAGCAGGACTTCCCCGGGCTTCCACGTCGCCACTTCGTCTCGCGTAACGCTGTTCAGATCAACCCGTCGCGCAGTGGACACGTCATGCACCAGCGTAGGCCACGCATCGAGCGAAGGCGGTTCGAGAGCAACCGGGCCAGAGCCATCCAGCACGAAGTGCGCGTGCCGGGTAGCGGCACAATTTGGAATCATGGCAACCGGCAGATTGGCCGCATGCGTTGGATAGTCGAGAATTTTCACATCCAGAACTGTGGTGAGTCCGCCCAGGCCCTGTGCGCCGATGCCGAGTTCATTCACGCGCCGGTAGAGCTCCACCCGCATCTCTTCCAGCTTGTTGGCCGGACCACGCGCGATCACCTCGGTGATGTCGATAGGCTCCATGAGTGCTTCCTTGGCCAGCAGCATTGCCTTCTCGGCCGTGCCGCCGATCCCAATGCCGAGCATGCCAGGAGGACACCATCCCGCGCCCATGGTCGGCACAGTCTTCAACACCCAGTCGATGATCGAGTCGGACGGATTCAGCATCGCGAATTTGGATTTCGCCTCTGAGCCGCCCCCCTTCGCTGCCACAATGACCTCGACGTCCCCTCCCTTTACCAGAGATATGTTCACGACGGCCGGGGTGTTATCGCGCGTATTGCGGCGACCGAACGCCGGGTCCGCCAGCACCGACGCGCGCAATGTATTGTCCGGATGCAGGTATGCGCGGCGAACGCCTTCGTTGACCATCTCTTCCGCTGTCAGCGATGCCTCCCAACGCACGTCCATGCCGATCTTCAGAAAGACGGTCACGATGCCGGTGTCCTGGCAAATGGGGCGGTGGCCTTCGGCGCACATCCGCGAATTGATGAGAATTTGTGCGATCGCATCCTTGGCCGCAGGTCCCTGTTCGCGCTCGTACGCCTTTGCCAGGTTCGTGATGTAATCAACCGGGTGGTAATAGGAGATGTACTGCAGCGCGTCAGCGACGCTCTGGATCAGGTCCTCCTGTTGAATAGTTGCCATGGGATCCTCAAGCAGGCTGGAACACTCCGGCCTGACTCTCCAGTATATCGAGCCTCGAGGCCTCTTTTTCGAGCAGTGGAATCATGCGTAATGCCGGTCCCCTGCTTTGCAGCTCAGCCATAATTCCGCGTGTGCCTGCATTCCACAATCATCTAAGCTAGATATATGGATCAACTGCAGTCCCTCTCCCCCGGTGAAGGCCACACCCCCTGTGACGTGGTAGTGGTTGGCGCCGGCCCTACCGGCCTTGCCTGCGCCATCGAGGCGCAACGAGCTGGTCTGAGCGTGCTGGTGGTCGACAAGGGCTGCCTCTGCAATTCCCTCTTTCACTACCCCTCAAATATGACGTTCTTCACCACGCCGGAACTGCTGGAGATCGGCGACATTCCGTTTCCCAGCCCGAACGTGAAGCCCACGCGCAACGAGGCGTTGGAATATTACCGCGGCGTTGCAGCGCGCTACCGGGTTCCCATCTTGCAGTATCACAACGTGGACGAGATCAGCGGCCGCGACAATGCCTTTTCTGTCACCATCTCTGATCGATTTGCGCGACGCCGTGTGCTGCGCGCCAGAAAACTCATTCTCGCCACCGGCTATTACGATCTGCCGAACTACCTAAACATCCCCGGGGAGGAACTGCCCAAAGTTCAGCACTATTATCACGATCCTCACCCCTACTACAATCTGGACATACTGGTGATTGGCGGGAAGAACTCGGCCGCGATCGGGGCGCTTGATCTGTGGCGGCATGGTGCCAGAGTCACGCTGGTTCATCGCGGCCCTGCGATGCACAAACACGTGAAATACTGGATCTTGCCCGACATCGAAAATCGCATCAAGAACGGTGAGGTCGCGGCCCACTTCAACAGCAGCGTCACTCGCGTTGACGAAGACTCTGCCACCATCGCCACACCAAATGGTGAGATCACGATCCACAACGATTTCGTCTTCGCACTGACCGGTTATCATCCGGATTTCGATTTCCTGAAGGCTCTCGGCGTTCGCCTGGAAGGAGAAGATCTGCTGCCGGTGTGCGATCCCAAGAGCCTTGAGAGCAATGTGGCCGGAATTTACCTGGCCGGCGTCATCGTGGCAGGTTCGCGAACCAACGAGATATTTATAGAAAACGGTCGCTTCCATGGCCGCCAGATCGCCGACGACCTGAGGCAAAAAATAGGTTCAGATCTGGTGACTGCGCAAGCCCGGTGACCGTCTCTTTTATCATTTCCAAGATGGTCAGTCGGCCAACCCGCCTCTGACCTGCTTGTCTGCCTTGTAGGGAAGGAAGTGCTGCGCTTCTATGCACGTGTTCAGGCCTCGGACGATTCGTGGGCAGTTGGTGGGCGGGCTAATTCTTTTTGAAAGCCTGCTGGTGCTGTCCTTCGCCTTCTTGATCACAGGTGAACACGTCCAGGAAATAGGTCAGCGGTCTGAACATCGCATGCAATACCAGGCCACTATGCTGGCCCTCGAGGCGAACGAAGATCTGGATGATAACCGTCTGGACCGCTTGAAAAAGACGCTGGCGGCTATGAGCACCGCACCCAGCATTCGCGCCGTACAGGTGACCGATGTCCAGGGCCTCTGTATCGAGAGCAGTGATTCACTGCGCAAGGGCACTCTGACCTTGACGCCCACCGAACTGCGGCAGATCGGACCTCGGCGGAGAGCCCTGGTCTTCGACGTTGGTGACTCGCGCGAAGCGATGGCTCCTGTCTACGTGAACGCGGAACTGAGGGGCTTCGTCTGGGTCTATCCCAACAACCAACCTGATCGAGAAGATTTGCGCGCGCTGCTGTGGCTCACGATGTTGTTCGCAGCGGTGGCCACTGTCGGTTGTACGGTGCTGGCCAACCTGGTCGCGCGTTCCATTACCCAGCCTATTCGCCTGCTCCTTGGAGCGACCCAGCGGCTTATCCGCGACCCGGAAGATACTGCAGGGTTCCCACTCGCGGTCTCCTCGTCGAACGAAGCCGCCGACCTCACCATGGCCTTCAACCTGATGGTGACCTCGATTGAGGAACAGCGCTCCGGCTTGAATGACACCCTCGCGCTGCTTGATTCCATGTTGGCGAATGCGCCGATCGGTTTCGCATTCTTCGATCGCAAGTATCACTTCGTTCGTGTGAATCAGTTTCTCGCGGACATGAACCGCCTCTCGATCAACCGCCACTTGGGGCGCGCCCTTGCCGAGATTTTGCCTGCACCTGCCGCGCAGCTGCTCGAGCAAGCCATCCAGAAGGTGTTCGATACGTCTGCCCCGGTACAGGATCTGGAACTCAGCTCGGAGTCCGACGAGCTAGTCAAGCATTGGCTGGTGAATATCTATCCGGTCAAGACGACAGGCCAGACGGTGCGCTGGGTGGGAGCCGTCATCGTAGACACAACAGAGCGGAAGCGTTCGGAAGACGCATTGCGCAAGACGGAAAAGCTGGCCGCGGCAGGCCGGCTTGCTGCTTCTATTGCGCATGAAATCAATAATCCCCTCGAGGCTGTTACGAATATCCTTTACCTGCTGCAATCGACCGATTCCCTCGATTCGCAGGCCAGGGCCTACACCGAAATGGCACAGCATGAAGTTGCCCGGGTCTCTGAGATCACCCAGCAGACTCTGCGCTTCTATCGCCAATCCACCGTAGCGTCTCTCTCCAACGTCAGTGAACTACTCGACTCGGTACTTTCGCTCCACCGCGGACGCGTGCTTGCTCTGCAGGTCAATGTAATTCGCAGGTACCAGAGTGACGTGAGACTCTACTGCTTTTCTGGCGAATTGCGGCAGCTCTTCGCCAATCTAATCGGGAATGCGCTCGACGCGATGCTGCGCTGCGGAGGCCAACTGCGGCTCACCGTCCGGACCTCGCGTTCCTGGCGCAATCCTTCCCAGGCTGGTGTTCGCATCTTCGTCTCCGATACCGGATCCGGCATGCCCGATGAAGTGCGCCGTCGAATCTTCGAGCCATTCTTTACTACCAAGGAAACTACGGGCACCGGCTTGGGACTCTGGGTAAGCGCCGAAATTGTGGAGAAGCACGCCGGCACTGTCCAGGTACGAAGTCGCATGGCAGATCCTACTCGGCCCGGCCATTACAGCGGCACAGTATTTATGCTTTTCTTCCCCGAGCGCACAGTCGATCAGGCGGCCGAGTCAATGAGCAGGCGAGTGCTCGCACCGTTGGCTTAGTTATTTCCCAGCGGGGGATATGGAGCGAGCGGCGCAACGCGGATGAGCGCTTCCGGCCAGCTTGGATCGAGTTACGTGAAAGCGGTGCAGAAAGACATACCGCACCCGCAAACCGCCTAGCATCGATGGTGTGGAGCGAGGCGCCCGCTGTAGATCCACCAGCACAAGCAACGCAGCCTCTGCGGGATTGTCATGACTCTGGGTCACTCCGACCCCGAAGACTGCGGGATCGCTCATGAGCCGTTTGGCCTGCCGTTGCACGACGGCCGACGCGCTCGCCAGCACCTGCTGTGGCAAGTGAATACCCTGAAAATCGGCAGGAGACTTGGCTGCACTTGCATTGGTGACGCTCGCTTCGTCCGTGCGAATTACTTGCGTACGTATCCCGTCAATCTGCTGAGGAACGACGGCGTCAAAGCGATTCTTGTCGACATAAACCACGATCGCCGGTTCGCCTGGTTGGTCGACACTTCGACCTCTCGCTGTACCCAGTACTCCATTCGAGGCAGAGACGAGGCGCGACGCTGCGAGTTGCGCTGCCGTCTCCGCCCGCGTGGGTGGCACAGCAGGAACCGCGGCCAACGCGCTCTGTTCGTAGTTCAGGCATGCAACCGGATGCTCCGGGCCTCCTACGATCTCGAACCGCTGCCCTGCTTGCGAGCCAAGCTCATTGAGCACGTCTTGAATTGGATTGACGACGCTATACCCGCTACCTCGATTGTCGGTGCCGCCCGCAAAAAACAGCCCCACAGGCTCTGCGTTGCGGGCATCCACCACCAACGCTCCAGAGTCTCCGCTATCGGAAAAGCTGTTCCCTGCAATGCCGATCTGGTTGGTAAACGTCTTGGTGTAGTAGGGCTGCGTTTCCGCGCAGTCTTTGAAGTAGTCGACCTCTACCGCCAGGTGAATTGCGTCGATGGCTGAACACGTAAGCCCGGTGGTCCGGCCGCTCTTCGCAACCTCAAAGGCCCGTCCCAGAGTTGAATCGGTGATGACTTCCCCCGTTCCTGCGGCCGGGGGTGCGGACCCAAGCTGCGCACCAGCGACGGGCGAGCCCAGGTGGAGAATCGCCCCGCTCGGATCTACCGCTCCTTCATTGACCGCAGCCAGTGCCGCATCCACGTTGCTCTGTGCCGTTGCCAGGGGCACCGCATACCGCAGCGCGCCCACCGCTCGACCGGATCCCGCTGCGGGAGAAGCACTGCAAGCAGTATCGATCAAGCCCGGCTGCACGATCGTATCTCCTGAAGAGCCGTGGTCTGACTCCGCAAGTACATGATTGTTGCTGAGGATGTACTGACTCCCGCTCCTACCGCTCACCAGAGCACCCAGCGTGCCCCCGCAGCAGTCGAGCACGTTGCCGCTTGCGTCTGAGTCAAAATCTGAACCATTGCCTCCCGACGCGCCCAGCTGCAGTCTTCCTGCTTGCGGTGCCTGGTTTGCCAGCGGGGTGCTGGTGATTCCCGCCTGGTTGAGAAGAATATGGGCCGGGCTCGCCGTGCGAGTGTCATTGATCCTGCCGATCACATAGATCGAGCCGGGCGGCAACGAAGCAGGCGCTCGATATGTAACCGTGCATGCCGTATAGCCGTGCGGGCTTCGCTGACAAGACTCGCCGCTGAGCGTTCCGTAGGTACGGTCCAGTTCTGCGCCGCCGCCAGGCGACGAAGATAGACTCCAATGAACAGTGCCCTGGCCTGCCTCCGCAATCTGTGCGCGGACCGGCATGGTAGCCGCCACCGAGAGGGCCGCATTTTCAGGAGAGAGCGGTTGCAGAAATCCCGGAGTTACCTCGACCACGGTGCTGGCAATCCTGCTCAGATCACTCTGCAACTGCGCGTTGATCTGCACCACGACGCGATCATGATTGAGCGCCGGAGGAGGAGTGTACACACCGGCCGCATCGATCATTCCCTGGCCTAGCGAGGGATCGTTCTGTCCGTTAGCCACGGACCAGTTCACCGCCGCGGGTCCTCCGGAGGTAAGTGTGGCGGAGAATCGAATCTGGTTATTGGTTGTTACGGAGGAGGCCGTCGCGCGGATGGAGAAGGCTGCATTAGTGGGACTCGAAACATAGCTTCCCATGCTGCCGCATCCGGCCAGGAACATGCCCAGCGGAGCAAGCATCAGGAACACACGTCGAAGCACACCACCCACCATATCCATTCTTTCCCTTGTGTCTTCGACTGAAATTCAGCAGCGATCGTTCACCCGAATCGCCATTCGCCTAGATCGCACTTCAGCGGGGATCACACTGCATCAGGAACCGAAGCTGGGCAGTTTACCGGGAGAGGGTACACCGTTAGACGGCTGACCTCCACATTTAGTTCGCCACCAGTGAACCGACAGGGTCGCACTCTCAGGAGATGATCCGCCGCAAGAACCCTCGCAATCCAAACCACCACAAGACGGTCAGCGACACAAGCAATGCAATCAGAATAACCGCTTCATTCATGTGGGAGATGCCGGGGGTGAGGGCGGCGCGCAAACCTTCGCTCATGTACACGATCGGATTAATCAGCACCGCCATCTGCAGCCAGTGCACATGGTAAAGAAATGCCCATGGGTAATACACGCAACCTAAGAACGTAATCGGCACTACCACAATGGAGAAGACCAGGCCGATCTGCTGCGGCTTCACGTTAGCTCCGATGGCCAGCCCCAGGGCTCCTGCTGTGAGACTCGAAAGCACCAGTACCAGCAGCAGGAAAGGCCAACTGGTGACGTGTGCCTGCGCCGGCGCAGACGGAATCAGGTAGACAAGAGGCACCACCAGGCCGGCCGCAAGCATGCTCTGCAAAGCACTGAAGCAGATCTTCTCCGCGGCGACGGCCGCAACCGGGATGGGACACATTACCCGGTCGTCGATCTCGCGCGTGATGCCGAACTCCTGCGACAAGGGCAGCGCCACGGCCGCGATTCCGCTGAACATGATGGCGACGGCCATCAAGCCGGGCATCAGGATGGTGGCAAAGTTGGGCCCGCCCCCCATCATATTGGCTTGGCCGATCCGCGGCATCACGTAGGTAAATACAAAAAGAAACAGCAGCGGTTGCATTCCTACGCGCAGGATGAACGGGCCGATCTCCCGGCGCAACACGCGAAAGTCTCTGAGAAACAGGCCGGAAAACGCCTGCACAAACATGGCGCGGTTCGCGCCCTCCGGATTACTCACGCAACTCCCTCCCCGTCAGGCGGATGAACACCGTCTCAAGGCTAGGTTCATTGATCGACAGATCGCGAACCCCGTAGCCTTGGGCCCCTTCCACGATTCGGGCCAGCAAGCCATCCGTCGACTGCGCAAACACGCGCAGTCCATCCGGCGTTGTTTCGACACTTTGCACACCCGGCAACGCCTGGAACTTCTGCGCCAGGCCTTCCAGGCCCTCGTGCTCCCGCAGGTGCAGTTGCAGAATCGTGCTGGTGCCGAGCGTCGTCTTCAACTGCTCAGGGGTGTCGAGTGCCAGCACTTTCCCATGATCGATGATGGCCAGTCGGTCGCAGAGTTCGTCCGCTTCTTCCATGTAGTGCGTGGTCAGCACCACCGTAATTCCCTCGGTATGAAGACCCTGCACTGCCTCCCACATCGCGATGCGGCTCTGCGGATCCAGACCGGCGCTCGGTTCGTCCAGAAACAGCACCGCGGGGCGATGAGCAATGGCGCGCGCAATCTGCACACGCTGTTGCATGCCGCCGGAGAGCTGCGCAGGATAACTTTTCGCGCGTTCGGATAGCAGAAATTGTGCCAGCAGCGCATCGGCTCTGGCTCGCGCCTCCGCATGGCGAAAACCGAAGTAGCGGCAGTGAAAGTATAGGTTTTCGAAGACGGTGAGGGATCGGTCAAGCGTGTTGTATTGAGGCACAACGCCGATGTTCCGGCGCGCGATTGCCGGCTTTGCTACCACGTCGATGCCTGCGATCGTCACGCGCCCGCGCGTCGGCAACGCACGGGTCGTGCAGACGCTGATGGTCGTCGTCTTGCCCGCCCCATTTGGGCCCAGCAGTCCGAAAATCTCTCCCCGATCGACGGCGAGGTCGATGTTATCGACCGCGACGATCGGCTGCTTTTCACTGAATATCTTTGTCAGCCCCGAGATCTCTACAATCACGCGTAACACGTCCTTAGAGCCGCGATACGGGCTGCTCTGAGGATTATAGAGTCTTGACGTGAAACAGCACGAGGCGGCCGCGCGAATGCCTGGAGGCGTTCAACGTAGCTACATCTTTACTGTTGCGTAAAAATCAGGCAGCGGCGTCGGACTTGCTTGACCGAACAGCGACCAAGCGTCGTACACGGGCCGTCAATGGAACCACGTTCAATTCCCCTGCCTGCGCGGCACGCATGTGGCGCAGTTCGCGGGCGGAGAGGGGGGTCATCCGCTCGGCAGAGTAGAAAATCTGCTTCCCGCACTCCAAACAAACTTTGTAGGTCTGTTGTTCTAGAGTGAATGGTCGGGTAAGCTTGTCGTGCCTGCAACCAAAGAGAATCTCGCAAAAGAAATCAACAACCGCACTGATCCAGCTCATGGACTCTCCTTACAAGCCCTTCTTCGTTGGCGGAGGGCTCACCCCGCAAACAACTTAGATGCAAAATACCTCAAAACGTCGCCTGGGCTTCGAGAATTTCGACCAGTGTGTGTCACTTCTTTGTCACTCGTGGATTAAGCGTCGATCTTTACCACCAGCTTGCCAAAGTGTTGGGCAGTATCCATCATCTTTAGTGCCTCGGGCAACTGGGTTACTGAGTAGATATGGTCGATGACCGGCCTCATGCCATTCTGGACAATAGCGCGGTTCATTGAAAGGAAGTCTTGCCTGGATCCTACATAAATCCCATGTATCTGAAGCTGTTTGTGCAGGATAGGCGTGATCTGCAGGCTCTGTTCCACGCCGGTTAAAACGCCAATCTGGGCCACCGTTCCTGCCATCCGCGCAGCTCGCAACGATTGTTGGAAAGTGCCCGCACCGCCTACCTCGACCACCAGATCCGCGCCTTCGCCACCCGTGTTTTCGCTCACCCACTTTGCCCAGTCCGGGGTGGATTTGTAGTTCACGCCATCGTCCAGACCCAGTGTCTTCGCCCGTGCAAGCTTCTCGTCGCTACCCGACGTGCCAAGAACGCGTGCGCCAAGCATCTTGGCGAATTGCAAGGCGAAGATGGAGACGCCTCCGGTGCCCTGAATGAGGACGGTGTCGCCGCTCTTGGTCCCCGCCACACGTAGAGCGTTCCAGGCGGTCACTCCCGCGCAAGGGAGCGTTGCGGCTTCCTCATACGAGAGGCCACCTGGGATCGGCACCACACCTTCCTCGCGCACCACCACATACTGGGCAGCCATTCCATCGATGTCACCGCCCAAGGCGCCCTTCGTTTTCTCCCCGTCGGGTGGGCCTTCCAGCCAGTTCTGCATGAAGATGCCGGCCACCCGGTCGCCCATCTGCAAGTGCGTAACGCCAAGGCCGACCTCGACGATTTCGCCGGCGCCATCGGAGCACGGAATGCGGGGCAAAGCCAGCTTCGGGTTGTAGAAGCCTTTGACCATCAACAGGTCGCGGTAGTTAAGGCTCACCGCCTGTACCTTGATGAGAACTTCGCCGGGGCCCGGCTTCGGAATAGGCAAATCTGCCAATTCCAGGTTTTCTACCCCAAACGCCGCGATCCGCCACGCTTTCATGAATAGCTCCTTAAAAATCTGCACTTCCGTACTGGTTTCCTTCAAGATGCCTGGCCACAAACCCCAGTTGCGGAGAAAACCGAATTACCATAGAAACATGGCCAGAGGATGGGAAAGCAAATCAGTCGAGGACCAGGTGACCGAACACGAGTCGCACGATCTGAAGACAACGGCAAAGGACAAATCGATCCAGGACCTCGCGAAGAAGCGCGAGCGGCAGGAGTTGGAACTGCAACGGGAGCGGGTCTTGTCCGAGAGAACATCCAGCCCTGTGCGCCGGGCGGCTCTCGAAGCAGCCCTCGCCCACATCGAAGCCCGTCTGCAGAGTTTCGAGTAAGTCTGACGTTCAGGACGGGTTGCGGTTGAAGAGCAGCGAGTTCGCCTGATCGACCGGAGTGAGCGAGATACGGGCGATGTTAACGTGTGCCGGCCGAGTCACGGCCCACACGATAGCGTCGGCCACGTCTTCGGCGCGCAATGGCGTGAGCCCCTGGTAGACCTTGGCGGCGCGAGCGCTGTCGCCGCGGAAGCGTACTTCGCTGAATTCCGTCTCGACCATCCCTGGATCGACGGAAGTCACCCGCACCGGCGTTCCCAGCACATCCTGCCGCAATCCATCGTTGATAGCCTTTTCCGCAGCTTTGGATGCGCAATAGACCGCCCCATTCGGATAGGTGATCTCGCCGGCGGTCGACCCCAGGTTCACCACATGGCCCTTACCCCGTTTCACCATCCCCGGAACCACGGCTCGGGTGACATACAGCAAGCCCTTCACGTTGGTGTCGATCATCTCTTCCCAATCTTCCAGCTTACCCTCGTAGAGCTTGTCCAGGCCGCGGCTCAAACCCGCGTTGTTCACCAACACGTCGATGGTCTGCCAATCCTGCGGGAGCGAGCGAATCGCTTGCTCTACCTCTGCTGCCTTTTGCACGTCGAGCGAGAAGATGTGAATCTGCGTTGCTCCGGCTTTCTTCAGCCCGTCTACTGTCTTCTCCAGTCGATCGAGGCGTCGCGCCGCGAGCAAGAGCCGTGCACCCTCTGCAGCAAAAGCGAGAGCCGTGGCCGCGCCGATGCCGGCACTCGCCCCGGTGATGAATACCGTGTGTCCATTCAACTTCCCCATGCCTTATCGTAACGCAAGCTCAGAGCGCGGCTTGCTTCGCGCGGGCGCCACGCCAGTACAAAACCAGGCCAAGGCAGATCGACGCCACGGTGCCAAGGATCAGCTTCATCTCGAAACCAAGCTTGTTTGAGGAGTCACCCGGCGGCACCAGCGAGACGAGGATCCCGACCAGCACGACAGCAAACCCCAGGCCGCCCGCGATCCAAATACCCGCCACGCCTCCCGGTACCAGTACGGCATGTGGGTTCTCAGCCCGGTCTTTGCGACGCGCCAGCTTGATCACCGCCGCGAACATGTAGAGGAACGGAATGAAATAAAGAATGATGGCTGCGTCGATCAGAAACTGGTAGGCGCCGCGCGTCGTCTCGTTGATTTGACTGCCCATCAGAATAGCTCCCGAAACCACAGCCTGCACCAGGATTGAAACGTATGGGGTCTTCCAGCGGGGATGAATCTTGCCGAACACAGCCGGCAGATAACGGTCGATGCCAACTACGAATGGAACGCGCGCAATACCCGCCACCGTGCTGCCAACCCCGCCCGCGTTGCCCACCGTCACGAGAATGGCCGCCAACACTCCAAGCACGCCTATTTTCAGGGCCATTGAACCGATGGTGATTGCGTGAAAGACCCCGCTCTGCGGATCGAGATTCGCTGCAGGAACCAGCGCAAGGATCGCGAACGTACCGACGATGTACATGAATGCGATCAACGCGCCAGCGCCAAACACCGCGCGCGGTAGCGTTCGGCGAGGATCGCGTACCTCTTCGCTCATCGCCGACACCAGTTCCAGTCCTGTGAACGCAAAGGCAATCTGGGACCAGAAGTTCACGGTATCCCAGTTCCAGGCCGGAAGCATATTGTGTACGGTGAAATGAGTTGCGGAGCCATGCTTCCAAGCCACGATTGCCGCGATGCCGGCGAGCAACAGCAAGGGAATGTACGTCCCAACTCCACCCGCGTTCTGAAGCCACTTCCCAACATTCAGGCCGATGATGTTGAGCACTACGGCCACCATCAGCAGTGCCAGCGAGACTGTCAACAGAAAGGTGCGGTCCTGCGCAAGTGCGGCGCCGCGTCCGCCCACGATGTAAGCACTCATCGAGGCGCTCGCCAGCAAGAGCCCCGGGAAGTAGAACACCGTATAGATCCAGTAGCTCCAGCCGGCAACAAAGCCGTGAAAATCTCCGAACGCCTCCCTGGCCCACACGTACAGGCCTCCCTCTTCCGGAAACCGCGAGGAAAGTTCGTTGATGACAAGGGCGCCGGGCACAAAGAAGAAGATCGCCGCCAGAACCCACAAGCTTATCGAGGACGTACCGTTGTGCCCTGCGGCTGCGATCCAGCGCGGTCCCAGGACGGTGGCGATGTTGAACAGCAGCACGTCCCAAAAGCCCATGGTCTTGCGCAGCTGCGACTTCGAATCAACAGGGGGTGGAGCGAAGATGGTCACCGGGGCACCTGGCCTTCGGGACTGGAATCGATCAGGATCAAGGCAAGAGCACTTGGAGCAGCGTTCATAGACTCTCAGATTCAGTTGCGGAGATCGGTGAGGTGTGTCTGCCTCGTGGCAAACATCACCAGTCTTCATCCGAATACGAAAGTGTCATGCAGGAATAGGAAAAGGCAAGCAGAATCGCCTCTTCGACCCCGAGTGGCAATGGAAGAAGAATCAGTTCGTCTGGACCAGCATCCCGGACTAACTCTCGTTCGAACTTTGCGCCAGTTGATACAGCCCCGCAGCCCAATCCTTCTGATCCATGCCTGCTTCGCTGGCGCGTCGGAAGTCCTCCGCAAACGCATCCGCGAGCGGCGTACGGATTCCTGCACCTTCAGCTGCCTCGCGGAACAGCCGGGTATCTTTGGCACCGAGCGTGATAGTGCCTCCCGGTTTCTCCGGCGGATTCAGCATGATCTTGCCATACGCAGCATAGAACGGCGACTGAAACAAAGCGTTATTGACCGTCGCGACGAATACGGCCGGATCGATCGCTTCGGCCTTCGCAAACACCATCGCTTCACTCAGACTCTCAATCATCGCGGTGATCATGAAGTTGCCGGCAATCTTCATCGCGTGTGCGCCCGAGGGCTCGGCGGAGACAACCGTGATGCCTCGGCTGAAAGTCTCCAGCAAAGGGCGAATGCGTGAAATCGGGCCGTCCGCTCCGCCGACCACAGTCCACAACTTTCCCTCTTCGGCGACATTGGGCCGGCCGAAAACAGGCGCAGCCACAAAGTGCTGCGAGCGTGCGTGGTGTTCGCGGGTCAACTGCGATGACAACTTTACGCTGATAGTGCTGAGCGAGACATGCGTCGCGCTCGCAGCCATGGCTCTGAGCAGAGCAGCATCGTCTGACAACACCACGGATTCCACCGCAGCATCGTCTATCAGCATGGTGAAGACTGCATCCGCGTGAGCAGCTGCATCGACGGCATTCTTCGCCGCATTGGCTCCCTGCTTGACCAGCGGCTCGGTGGCAGCAACTGTGCGGTTCCACACGGTGACATCGTGGCCCGCTCTCAACAGGTGGCCAGCGATAGCCGCGCCCATCTTTCCGAGCCCCAAAAATGCGATCTTCATGCGTGAGTCTCCATCCAAGACAGGTTTTCAGCTGTCTTTCCAAAGCTAATGCCTTGGATGTGCCTCGCGAAGCATGCGACGAAAATCAAATCGCGGGCACAAAAAAAAGGCCGCTCCGAGAACGGCCTTCCCCAAAGTGGTACAACTCGATCTTTATTGCGGCGGCGGATTTGAGGTACCTGAAGGCAACGGAGCAGGCGCGGGCTGCTGCTGAGGCGCCGCTTGCTGCTGATCGGGTGCCACTGGTGCCGGTGCTCCGTTGTTCTCAGACTGCCCGCCCGGAGCGCTCTGCTGATCTACACCGATCGCATTCCCTGAGACAACGAGCTGCACGCGCCGGTTCTGCGCCCTGCCCTGTGACGTCGAGTTATCCGCAATCGGATCACTCTTGCCGTAACCCGAAGCCGTGATGTTGGTTAGCGAAACGCTCTGCGATGTGAGGTAATCGCGCACTGCGCCAGCGCGCTCTTCCGAGAGCTTCTGGTTATATTCGTCGCTGCCGATGTTATCTGTGTAGCCTTCCACCTGCAGCTTCAGGTCGGGATACGAGAGCAGAATTCCCGATACCTTGGCCAGCTTTTCGCGCGCCTCGGACTTGAGCGTGTATTTATTGAAATCGAACAGCACGTCCGACATATTAACCACTAGACCGCGCGCCGTTTCCTGCGTCTGCAACACGGCATTCAGCTGAGACTTGAGGCGTTCGCGCATCTGTTCGGTTTGCTGCGCAGCCTGCTGCGCCGATTGTTCGGCTGCCTGCTGCGCTTCGCGGGCCTTCGCGGCACGCGCTTGTGCTTCGGCTGCCTGTGCCTCTGCCTGGGCTCGTTGAGCTGCTTCCTGTTCGGATCGAGCCTTGGCCTGTTCCTCGCGTAACTTGGCCTCTTCTGCAGCTTGCTGAGACTGCAGGGCGGCTTGCTGCGCCTCCTGGCGATCCTGTACTTCCTTGGCCCGATCTTCCGCCTGTATCTTGCGAATGGTCATGATGCGCGAGTCTTCCGCCGTCTGCACAGCTTCGCGTGCCAGAGTTATCTCTTCTTTGCGGTCGTGCTTGTTCCGATCCATGTCCTGCGCATTGTGCAGGTTCGTCTCTGCGCGCTGAAACACATCGGGAGCATACTTGTCCGCGCCGGCCGCCTGCGCGATCTGCACCGCATTGATGGCTTCGTAAAGTTCGAGCGGCGAACGCTCGTCGCGCGTGATCGGGTGCAGCACGGTATGACGCCCTGCTGTTTCGCTGTAGGCACCGCGAGGCAGCAACGAAAAGTGCGCATTCACGGTTTCGAGAATGCCCTGCGTCTTATCCGTCACCACGTTCTGCATCACGACTAGATCGCTCGGCATACTCACGGCGAAGTAGGGTTCGGCGGTGATGATCAGTCCGTACGCTTGGAGATCGGTGGTGACGTTGATCGCGCCCTTGGTTCCTGCCGGCAATACCTCGCCCAGACGGTGTGGGCTGCCTTCTGGACTGATCGCCCACAAGACATAAGTCAGGTATTCCACTCCGAAGCTGTTCGCCGGGACCAGGCCTTCAAACTTCGCATCGATCACCATGCGGCCGCGGCGGCTTTCCACGGTTGCGGAGCCCTTGGCAGTCGGCAATAGGTTAGTGCCCTCAAAGCCGATCTTCGTGCTGCCGCTGCGGTGGAAGTAGTTGATTGCTGGAATGTCCCTTCCAACAACCGTGATCTTGTACACCGGGACGCCGTCGCGCATCTCCGCTTGCGGCTGCTGACGCGGTTCCTGCTGCGCGGTGGGATTCATCTCCTGGGCTACTGCCACGCTGCCGGCGGTTGCAGCCAGTATGCATAGCATGGACTTGGATACCTTCATTCGGTCGAGCTCCTTCACTTACTCGTCGTTACCCTAACAATGCGAGGAAACTCGCGGCCGGGGCGTGTCTTGCCCGGCCGCGCAACTTAGTAAGATGCAGGACATTCATGTTAGATAGCCCGCATCTACGCGGAACTACTGGTGTGGCCACCAGGCCATGAACTGAAGTAACTAAGAAACTTATGCTTGCGGGGCAACCAATTGATGAGCAATCGCGAAAAGCGCCAACTCGAGACGGGTCGAGACTCCGGTTTTGTCGAAGATATTGGAAAGATGGCGCTTAACGGTCTCTTCACTCAAGCCGAATTGCTTGGCGATGTCTCGATTGCTGCAACCCTCCACGATCGAGCCCACCACTTCAAGTTCTCGCGGAGTTAGGCCATAGGTCTTTCGTTCCGGAACTGCGGCTTGCTGCATGAGGTCGTGCAGCGCGCCAACCAGGTTCACGACCCGTTTTCCTCCGATCCAGTAGTCGCCGGACGCGATCGCGCGGATCGCCGTAGTCAGGTGGTCCGTGAGCGCATCTTTGAGCACGATACCGCGCGCGCCAATCTGGAGCGCTTGGATGATCTGCTGTGTGGTAATGGCGCTGGTGAGCAAAATGATCTTGACCGTCGGCGAACCGTTCATGATCGCTCGCATCGCTTCCAGGCCGGGCAGGCGCGGCATGTTCAAGTCGAGCAGCAAAATATCTGGCAGCAGTTCGAGGGTCTGGGTGATGGCCTCGTCGCCGTCGCTCGCCTCGCCCACCACTTCGATCGATTCGTCCGCCTGCAGCATATTGCGTACGCCGATGCGAACCACAGGGTGATCGTCCGCTAACAAAATGCGAACCGCGGGAGAAAGGGGCTTCCGTCCGTGCTGGGGGGGTGCTAGCGGTGGTTTACCTTCAGGCCTCATGTGTTCCCGTCATCCTCGCGTTGCTTGTGTTGTGTATCTCAACAGAATACTCTCGGCTTCGCTACAGGCCGTGAGCAATCCGTCCAGCTTCTGTTGCAGATGATCTTCCTGGTAAACATTGAATTCCAGTTGAGCCGCAATCATAGCAATGCGCGATGCGCCCACCATGCCTGCTCCGCCCTTAATTGTATGCGCCATGGTCTTCAGCGCAACTGCGTCCGTGGCTTGCTGTCGCAAGAGCAGTACGCGGCTGCGAGCATCCTGGATGCATGCGGCAAAGACCTCCGCGACGGCGGCGGGCGGCATCAGCTTTTCCAGTTTCGCTCGAACTGAGGGATCCCAGGCGACCTCTCCTTCACACTCCGCGCCGCTTTCGGATTGCGGAGATGCGACCATCGCAGATCGGCCGGCATGAGATTCCTCGATTCTGCTTCGAAACTGCTTCACGTCCAGCGGCTTTAGTAAGAAACCATCGAAGTGCTGCAGTTCAGCCGGATCAGGCCTGGTCGCACTCATCGCGATCAGTGGCGCGTGCGTCATCGTACGAAGTTGCTTGGCTAACTCACTTCCCGCGAGTCCCGGCATCTGCATATCTACCAGCAGGACCTCAGGCAAGGCGTCTCGATTCTGTTGGAGCCGGTGAATGGCCGCTTCGCCACTGTCAAGCCCCTCCACTTCGAAGTGTTCCGCGCGCAGCAGGAGCATCGCAATCTCCAGGCTGAGGTTATCGTCGTCCACCACCAGCACCCGCGCGCCTTGAGGGAACGTTGCGCTCACCGGCACGGGTTCAGCATGCACATAGCCTGAAACTCCTATTCCTCTCTCTTCTACAACACAACTTCGTCTCTCCCATCAACAAATTCACTGAGCAGCCAGAAATTTATGGTTTGCCGGGAGATAGGGGCGGATGCCTGCGGAAAAGAAACCGCGTCTGCTACGTTTCGAGCTACTTATCAAAATAGCGGCTGGTAAAGGCGAGGAAAGTCGGCCAGTTCGGTCCAGGCGTGTGCCCGCCGCTGTGCTGCCGAAAGCCAAGATCGCCCTCGATCAGCGCGGTCTCGATCGGCGGAAATTCCGTAGTCCCGACACCCTTCTTCCCCACGAGTTTGTACACGGGGCTGGCACCCACGGCGGCGAGGAACATCCCCTTCGCGTCTGCCCAGCCGTCGCCATTGGTGGCGCCGGCACCGATGAACACAGGACGCGGAGCGCACAGCGCTATCAATTCATGCGCATCGACGGGCAGATCGTTTGGATGAAGTGGTCCGGCATATTTCAGGAAATTGCCCGCCATCCAGTGGTATTCATTGGCCGCTGCGACGTTCTCCACCAGTTCGCCCCAGGTACGCCGCAGAATCTTGGCGCCGCCTTCTCCTGAAGAGCTGATATAGCCGATCGCGAAACGCGGATCGTAGGCCATCGTAACCAGCGCCGCCTTGCCATAGCGCGAATGCCCTGTAATTCCCACCCGGTGAGCGTCTACTGCTGAATCCGTCTCCAGATAATCGAGAATCCGGCTGGCTCCCCAGCCCCACGCTCGCAGAGCACCCCATTGTTCTGGCGTTCTCGGTTTGCCATGATTTGCCAGGCCAATAATTCCTTCGGTCAGTCCCGCTCCGTTGTCGGGTTGAACGCTGGTCGGATAAAAGACCCCATAGCCCCAACCCTTCGCGAGCAGTTGCTGCTGCCAGGTTGGACCGACCTCTGCCGGGAGTTTGAAGTTCGGGAAGCGCTTGGCTAAGGCGGCCATGACCGCCGGATCAAACTCCAGCGCGAGGATCACGGGAACTGGTCCTTTGGCGTTGGCGGGCGTCGTGAGCGTGACCGGGATATCTACCGTGATCGCAGGGTCACTTGCATGATCGACATGACCGACCAGCTTCTTCGTTATCACCTGAAAATTGCCGTTGCTTTCATGGGTCGTACTCAAAATTTCCCATTTCACTGCGGGTGTTTGGGCCGGCATACGTCCGTAAATCTCGCGGTCAAAGAGCTCCACAATTTCTGGCCGACGCTGACTCCACCACATGGCTGCAGTGGTCACAGGCTTGCCGTCATTCAAGACGAGTGGATATGGAAGGCTCGGATACGTTGTGGCCTTCGACTCGTCATAGTTCGCCGCGTTGGGCGCCTTCGGATCGTTGCCATTCGCGCCTTGACGCAAAGCGGAGATGTGCAGCAAATCCATAAGCCGCTGCTGATCCTGCTCTGCCGTCAGGTGGTTCGGATTCGAAGCAGGAGTAGCCGTGCTTGCCTGTTGCGATCCCGACGTCGCGGTCAGACAAAACAAAATAGTGAGAGACCAAAGCGGGGCCGGTTTTGAACAGAGCACTCGGTTCTCCTGGGAACGGTCGCGCTCAAGAGTATCGACTTCGCTTCTGGTCGGCAAGATGGCGAGTGGGAGCGGTGCGCCTGTGGACTTCTCCTAAAGCGCCCCCGACAGGCAAGGCTGGCGAGGTCCACCTACTGCGGCAGAACCTCCAGACCCGTGACCGTGGCATAGCCTTTCACCGGTACGAACTCCAGCAGCAGCTTTCCTTGAGCATTGGGTTCGAGTGAGTCGAAACGTCGGATCACGATATCTTCGCTCCCGGCCTGCTGTACGAAGATCGAAGTTCTGCAGGATAGCTTTGCCGTTGCAGAAGACGTTGAATATTCGCTCGCTCTCCGAGCCGTTCAGCTCGTTTTCTCCGGCGCGGCCTTGAACCGGGCGCGCGGAAAAGTAGAGCGTCAAGCTGTACCTTCCGCTGGTCACCGGGATGGCATAGGAGAAGTTTCCCCACCGGACTGTTTCGTAAAGTTCCGGGTCGTCCGTGCCCTTCACTGGCTCGGAATCTGTGGCAATCTGTCCGCCCTTGAAGTAAGCGTCGGGGCTCCACCAGTGGCTGTCGTTGGAGTAGTAGGGAGACTGGCGCGCCAGGATGCGAATGGGTCGAATGTGTCCGCGAGCCCCGGGCAGCACCTCGATCGCCGAGATCATCGCCTTACTCCCGTTGCTCGAGGAGAAGGCCAGGTGCAAGAGACCATCGCCGGCTGGTTGAATGCCGGTGAAGACCTTCACGTCGGCGGTGCCGCTGCCGCCCGCGTCCGCGACTACATCGAAGTTCGTCAGCAGAGGCCTTCCGTTGGCAGACACGTTGATCGTCCGGCTACCTTCTCCGCCGCTGCCAACGTTTTCCGGCCCGTAGTAAGTCTCAGCAAAATGAAGCCTGAGTTCATAGACGCCTCTTTTGAGCGGCAGATCGTATTGAAAATCGCCCTGCCGGCTGGTGCGGTAGAAACTAGGATCCAGCGTTCGCCAGATGTGCTGCACCTGGCTCTTAATCGCGGCGCCTCCGGAAGAATATTGATCGGCAGACCAGAGTTTGCCCGCGTGATCGACATAGCTGCGGCCTGCTCCGGCGAGAATTCGAAGCTCATCCCCCATGGGCAAGCCGACCGGTTCGACCGGAAGCCCGCTGGCTGGTGAAGCCGCCGGAGGTCCCGCTGTCGGTCGGGTTCTGTGTAACCACAGGGCTACCCCAGCAAGAACTACCAACAGCAAAACCGCGCCCCCCATAATGAATGCAGGCCCAGGTGTTGCGAGGGAGCGCGTTGCCGTACCCGCTGCGTTCGGCATGAGCTCGGGCACAGCGATGCTCGCGGGCAAGGGCGCAGCAGAGGGCTCGAACACCGGCACATATTGGCCGACCGGGATGGTAATCCGCAGCGCGTGCGTCGCGCCTTCAGTGGCGTAGTACTCCGCGAGCCGCTTGCGCAGCCGGTTCGCCTGCACGCGAACGATGGAGTCTGAGTCCTGGTCAAATTCCGGTCCGCGATGGAAGACGTCGATCCCTACCGAATACTCCTTGATCTGCCCGCTCTCGCCCGCAAACGTCTTTTCGCAGAGATATTCAAGCAGGTGGGCGAGGGTAGGTGCCCGTGTAAACAGCTCCGACGACAACACGGCTCGCATTTCGGCGCGCTGCAGTTCGGCATCGGTATGCGTTTTGGTGACCGTGGTCATGACCGGAATATTTCTGCTGATGGTTATACGCTGGTTGACAACTGACGGTGCCATTTAACCGTCTACAAGCGCCCGCGTTCCGCGATGTAACCCGCCTGTAACCCCACCTCAGTCTATGCGCCTCAGGTGAATCACCGGTTGCAAGCTGTGGCTTTCCTTGTACTTTGCCCATGTAACCCGAAGTGCTCGTCCAGGTAGCAGGTATAACGTTGTGCCCCGTGCTCGCGGCGGCTCTACTGAGGATGTTGCAGAGCGGCAGGCGAAATCCGCCGGCCGACTCAGGGAAGGAGACAGATGAAGCGCTTCGGAATGGTTCTGGCAGCAGTGGGGCTCCTGGCAGGGTCGAGCGGGTTCGCCGCGGAGATCAGCGGAACGGCGGCAATCATCGATCTACCCAAGGTTATCGGCGTAGAGCAATCGATGCGAGTATCGGATCTGGAAATGCGGGGCGACCTGGCACGTGCCCATAAGAACTACTACCAGGCCGAGGCTTACTACCGTTCCGCTCTTCGGCTCGATCCGCGGAACTGGGCGGTCTACAACAAGTTGGGCATTATCGAGATCCGGCAAGGCGAGTATCCGGCGGCCCATGCCGATTTTCAGCGCGCGCTCAAGTGGAACCCAAAAGACGCGCACGTCCTGAATAACCTCGGCGCCGTCGCCTGCCTGCAGAAGAAGTACAAGCCAGCCGCGAAATACCTGAAGCAGGCTCTTGCTCTCGACGAGACCGACGCCACCTTCCATGTAAACCTCGGTGAGGCATGGCTTGGCCTGAACAAGGTGGACCGCGCGATGACCGAATATGCGCGGGCACTGGAGCTGGACGGTGACATCTTCTCGAACATGGCTTCGGAGGGCATCACGGCCCAGCTGCGCACCCCGCAACAACAGGCGCGGGTCTCTTACCTGATCGCCAAAGCCTACGCCAAGCGTGGCAACGTCGACGGAGCACTCGAGTATCTGCAGCGCGCCAAGGAGAACGGGTATCCGGAGCTGGCCAACGTGTATCAGGAGACCGAATTCGCGGCCCTCTGGCAGGATCCTCGCCTGGGCAAACTCGTTCCTCGCTAGACCGCGACAACACCTGCGGTGGAGAAAGCAGCAGCCGGCCCGGCTTCCGGGTCGGCTGTTTTTGTTGGCACCGTGCAGCCCTGGTTAGGGAACCGACCATCCACAATTTGCGTTGTATACTCGGGTGTTTCAGAAAAGCCGGGCAGCTTACTGCTCGCAATCCGAAAATCTACGAGGTCAAGTGATGCAAAGTCGCATTGTGGGCACGACCATGCCGGTGCTCGAGTTTCTGCTTGAGCCAAACGAAGCCGTCATCTCCGAGGCAGGCGAGCTTTCCTGGATGACCAGTTCGATCCAGATGATGACGCACACCCAAATGGGCGGCGGCGGCGGCTTCTTCGGCGTGCTCAAGCGTGTAGCCGGCGGCGGTACCCTGTTCATGACCGAATACCGCGCCGCCGGCATGGCGGGCGAGATCGCGTTCGCCACCAAGGTGCCGGGCCACATCGTCCCGCTTGAGGTAGGCGGCTACGAATACATGATTCACAGGCATGGCTTCCTCTGCGCCACCCCTCAGGTTCAGCTTGGGGTGGGTTTTCAGCAGTCGCTCGGAGCCGGCGTGTTTGGCGGCGATGGGTTCCTGCTGCAGAAGGTGAGCGGCCAGGGCATGGCGTGGCTCGAGCTCTCGGGCGAAGTGGTCGTCAAAGATCTGCGCCCAGGAGAAACACTGCGCGTCCATCCCGGGCACGTGGGCGCCTTCCAGGGGTCAGTTTCGTTCCAGATCATGCGCGTACCTGGCATTCGCAACATGATCTTCGGCGGGGATGGCTTGTTCTTAGCCGCCCTGACCGGCCCCGGCCGTGTGTGGCTTCAAACCCTTCCCATCGCGAAACTGGCGCACAAACTTATGGAGTACATGCCCTCGCAGGGCCGCGAACGCGCTGCGGAAGGTGGCGTGGTCGGTGGAATCGTCGGGTCGATTCTGGACGGAATGAAATAGGCATTCGAGCAAGAGGGCACGATGAGAAAATTTTGGATCGCGTTGCTGCTGTCGTTCTGTTCCCTGCCCATGTGGGCACAGGGTGCTCCTCCACAAGGCGCAGCCGACGCTCCCTACACCATGGAGTACTACTACAAGGTCCAGTGGGGACATCAGCAGGAGTTCCTGCAGCTCTTTCTCAAAAACCACTATCCGCTACTCAAGAAGATTGTGGAAAGCGGCCGCATGCTGTCCGTGAAGATCGAGACCCCGGCAAATCACATGACCGAGGAGTCTCGCTGGGATTACCGGGTGACCATTCAGTTCAAGAACTCGGCACTCGCGACTACGCCCAATCCCGAGGAAGACAAGCTGATCGCGCAGCTTTGGCCAGATCAGCCGACCTACAAACGAGAAGAGGAGCGCCGCTTTGAGATTCTCCTCGCCCACTGGGATTTGCCAGTTACGAATATCACCCGGAAGTAAAAACCCAAGTGTCGCGGATGTATGGCTGCATGAGGTGGGCGAGCCTGCTCTTGGTACACTCAGAAGACTTACTAAGAGACCATGACCGAGCACCAAGCCTCCCTGAAATCCAGAATTGAGACCTTCTTCGCGGCAGGGCCGCAGGCCAGCGCCGACTCTCGCGCGATGGATGCCTTTCTTGAACTCCGTGCGGCACTCGAAGCGGGCACCCTGCGCGCCGCGGAACCTGATGAAGCTTCTCCGCTGGGCTGGCGGGTCAATGCCTGGGTCAAACAGGGCATCCTGCTGGGCTTTCGATTAGGGCACATGGAAGCAGTCGGGCACGACCTCTCGTTTGTGGACAAGCACACCTTTCCCGCCCGGCGCTTTGGCGCTGATGATGGCATTCGCATCGTGGCCGGCGGTTCGGCCATTCGAGCTGGAAGTTACGTTTCCCGGGGTGTGATCTGTGCGCCGCCCATGTACATCAACACCGGAGCGTACGTCGACGAAGGGACCATGGTGGACTCCCACGCACTGGTAGGTTCCTGCGCCCAGATTGGCAAACGCGTGCACCTGAGCGCTGCTGCCCAGGTCGGCGGAGTGCTCGAGCCGGTAAATGCCAGTCCCGTAATACTCGAAGACGATGTACTGGTGGGCGGCAACTGCGGCATCTATGAAGGAACTGTCGTGAAGCGGCGCGCGGTACTCGCCGCTGGGACGATTCTGACTCGCGGAACGCCGGTCTACGACGTGGTTCGCGGGGAGGTGCTGCGCGCCGAGGGAGAGCGACCCCTGGTCATTCCCGAAGGTGCCGTAGTTGTGCCCGGTTCGCGCGCGGTGCAAAAAGGCAAAGCGGCAGAATGGGGTTTGAGCATCTATACACCAGTTATCGTGAAGTACCGTGACGAGAAAACGGAGCTAAGTCTGGCCTTGGAAGACATACTGCGCTGAGTGCGACGAAGCGGCGGCTCTCTTCGCCTGAAAATCTGAGGGCTGACGACCTACTGGTTCCAGGCAGTTGCCGGATTGTGCATCTCTTCAAACCTTGCCTGGCCGGTGCGGCTGAACAGCGCTTCATCACAGGTTCTTCTAAACCCCGTGTGCTAGCATCAGGGATTCCATGACTGAGACGAAACTTAAGATTATCCCGCTGGGCGGACTGGGCGAGTTCGGTATGAACTGTCTCGCACTCCGCTACGGCGATGACATCATCGTGATCGATGCTGGACTCATGTTCCCCGAGTCGGAGTTGCTGGGCGTAGACATTGTCGTGCCTGACATCAGCTACCTGCTCGAGAACCGGCAAATGGTCCGCGCCATTATCCTCACGCACGGCCACGAAGACCACATCGGCGGTCTCCCATGGATCCTCTCTGAGCTGAATGTGCCTGTCTATGGCACAGAATTCACCCTGGCCTACGTTGAAGGCAAGCTGGAAGAACACAAACTTCTGGACCAAACCGAATTGGTCGAAATTGAACCGGGTAATAAGTTCACGCTTGGACCGTTCACTGTCGAGCCAATCCGCGTCACTCACAGCCTGGTGGATTGTGTCGCCCTGGCAATTGAAACTCCGGTCGGCGTAGTCGTGCATACAGGTGACTTCAAGATCGATCTGTCGCCACCCGATGGAAAAGCATTCGACCTGCACAAATTCGCCGAGTACGGTAAGCGTGGCGTGCTGGCGCTTCTGCAGGACTCCACCAATGTGGACCGCCCCGGATACACACCCAGTGAATGGGCGGTGAAGCCGCGACTCGATGAGGTCTTCTCGCGCACCAAGAAGAAGCTCTTCTTCAGCTGCTTTTCCTCTTCGATTTATCGCATTCGCATCGCGCTCGAGCTGGCGCGGTTGCATGGACGTAAGGTCGCCATCGTCGGTCGATCCATCGTCGAGTCCTCTGAGATCGCGCAGGACCTCGGATATCTGGAGATACCGCCCGGCCTGATCATCAACCCGGGTCAGATCGGCGATCATGCGCCTGAAAACGTAATGATCCTCATCAGCGGCACACAGGGCGAGCCGATGAGCGCCCTATCGCGGGCTGCGGTCGACAATCACAAGCATGCGCATATCCGGCCGGGCGACACCGTTGTGCTGAGTTCGCGCGTCATTCCCGGCAACGAGAAGAGCATCTTCCGCGTCATCGATCACCTCTGCCGCCGCGATGCCAACGTCATCTACGACGACGGCGCCTCCGGGCTGATCCACGTGAGCGGACATGCGAGCCAGGAAGAGCAGCGCTTGCTCATCAACCTCCTGAAGCCCAAGTTCTTCATCCCAGTTCACGGCGACTACCGCCATCTGAAGAAGCATATTGAACTGGCCTTGAGCATCGGCGTGGTGGATACCGGCATTCTGCTCGAAGACGGCGACGTATTAGAGCTAACCGCTAAAGACGCCCGCAAAGTCGAGAAGGTCACCGCCGGGCGTGTCTGCATCGACTCCGGCTCGTCAGTCGATGTGGTGCAGGACCTGGTCATTCGCGACCGCCGCAATCTCAGCGAAGATGGCATCGTGCTGCCCATCCTGACCATCAACAAGCTGAGCGGCAAGGTGGAGCGTCTGCCAGAGATCGTGACCCGTGGCTTCGTCGCCTCAGAACAAGGTTTGATGGAAGGCGCGCGCCAGGTCGTAAGCCGCACGCTCGAAACTTCGAGCGCGGAAGAGAAGGCGGACTACGGCGTCATCAAGGAAAAGATTCGCATCGATCTGAAGCGGTATATCCAGAAGAACACCAGCCGCAGACCGCTGATTATGCCGGTAATCCTGGAAATCTGAAGCAGCGGTTGCCTAAACAAAGGGGATCGGCTCAACTGCCGATCCCCTTTGTTGCAATTGAGGCCTTAGTCGCGGAGCCTAGCCTTCTTCCGCCTCACGCAGCTTCGCGATCACGGTGAAGTCCTCAAGCGTCGTGGTATCGCCCTTGATTTCCCCATGCGTCGCGAGTTCGCGTAGCAACCGCCGCATGATCTTGCCCGAACGCGTCTTGGGTAACTGTTCCGTGAACCGCAGGTCGTCCGGCCTGGCCAGCGCGCCGATCTCCTTCGCTACCCATGCCCGCAGTTCGTCCTTCAACTCCGGCGAAGGCTCATTGCCGCTCTCCAGTGTCACGAATGCGGAGATCGCCTGCCCTTTCAACTCATCGGGACGACCCACCACAGCCGCTTCTGCTACTTTGGGGTGCGCCACCAAGGCCGACTCCACTTCCATCGTTCCAAGGCGGTGGCCGGAGACGTTGATCACGTCGTCGACCCGGCCCATGAGCCAGTAGTAGCCATCCTGGTCCATGCGCGCGCCGTCCCCAGTGAAGTAGGAGCCGGGAATCTCGGTCCAGTATTGCTGCACGTAACGATCGGGGTCGTTGAAGATCGTGCGAGCCATCGAGGGCCAGGGCTTGCGGATTACCAGCAGGCCGCCCGATCCCGCCGGAACCGGCTCTCCCTCTTTCGTAACTACTTCTGGCACAATTCCAGGAAAAGGCCGCGTTGCCGATCCAGGCTTGGCAGCAATAGCGCCCGGCAAAGGTGTGAGCATGATTGCGCCGGTCTCTGTCTGCCACCAGGTATCCACGATGGGGCATCGGCCTCCACCGATCACCTGCTGATACCAGATCCACGCTTCGGGATTGATCGGCTCACCCACCGTGCCAAGCAAGCGAAGCGAACTCAGATCGTGTTTCGCCGGATGCTGATCGCCCCACTTGATAAATGCACGAATGGCCGTAGGCGCTGTGTAGAAAACCGTGACCTTGTGGTCCGCGATGATCTTCCAGAAGCGATCGAGCCCGGGATAGTTGGGCGCTCCCTCATACATCACCGTAGTCACGCCGTTTTGCAGCGCTCCATACACCACGTAAGAATGGCCCGTAACCCACCCGATATCGGCAGTGCACCAGTAGACATCGTCCTCTTTGAGGTCGAAGACCAGCTTCGTAGTCAGATAGGTCTGCACTGCGTATCCGCCGGTCGTGTGCACCAGCCCCTTGGGTTTGCCGGTGGTCCCCGAGGTGTAGAGGATGTAAAGCGGATCTTCCGAATCGAGCGGCTCGGCGGGGCAATCAGGGGAGGCTTTCTCCATCAGCTCGTGCCACCAATGGTCGCGCTCCCTGTGAAACGGTACGTCGGCTCCAGACCGCTTGTAGACCACCACGTCTTTCACCGACGGGCAGTTGACCACCGCCTCATCGACAATGGCCTTCAGCTTGACTTCATTGCCGCGGCGGTAGGACGTGTCCTGCGTAATTACAGCGGCACATTGCGCGTCGTTGATGCGGTCGACCAGGGCGTTCGCCGCGAAGCCACCAAAGATGACCGAGTGGACCGCGCCAATGCGAGCGCAGGCGAGGACGGCAATCGCCAGTTCGGGTGACATGCCCATGTACACGGCAACGCGATCGCCCTTCTTCACGCCGATGCTTTTGAGAACGTTGCCGAACTTCTGCACCTCCACCAGCAAGTCCGCAAAGGTGAGCTTTCGAATCTCGCCCGGCTCGCCTTCCCACAGGATGGCTACTTTGTCCTGCTTGCCCGCAAGCACATGCCGATCGACGCAGTTGTAGCAGAGATTCATCTTGCCGCCGACGAACCACTTCGCCCAGGGCAGATTCCACTCAAGCACCTTGGTCCAAGGCTCAAACCAGTGCAGTTCGCGGGCGACGCCGTCCCAGAAAGCTTCGGGGTCGGAGATGGACCGGGCGTAGAGCGCTTCGTAGTCTCCCAGGCTCTTCACGTGAGCGTTGGCGGCAAACTCCGGCGGCGGCGGAAAGACCCGATGCTCCCGCAGAATGCTCTCTAAATTCGGATTGATGCCGATGGTGGACATGTTTCCTTCCCTGGGTTCAGCGTGTGTTTGAACGTGGAGCGCAAACGCAGAAAAAGCGAGTTCACCAGGATCGGCGACTCGCGGCTTCTCCAGTCCACAGTAAAGGTTTCTTCGGTGGATGAGCAAGAGCAGCCGGTCCCGACTCCGCCCAGACGCCAGGCGTTTTCCTCTGGCGAATTGGACGTCGCGGCGAGGCTCGTTTGGTGCCGCTCCTTCGCAAGGCTTTCGCAGATTCGCCTCAATCTGAGAACATGCAGGAAGAGGAATCTGCAGCATGATCATTGGAGTGCCAAAGGAAGTCAAAGACCACGAGACACGCGTCGGCATTACGCCAGCTGGAGCCAAGGCGCTCGTCGAGGCGGGCCACACTGTGTTGGTAGAGACGCAGGCTGGAGAGCTGTCCGCGTTTTGCGACGATGAATATCAGTGGGCGGGCGCGGAGATCGTGGGCGCGGCCCACAACGTGTGGGGCACGGCAGACATGGTGGTCAAGGTCAAGGAGCCGGTTCAGAAGGAGTACGGCTACTTCCGCGATGGGCTGGTGTTGTTCACCTATTTGCACTTGGCGCCTATCCCCGAGTTGACCGAGAGGCTGCTGAGCAGCAAGGTCATTGGCATCGCATATGAGACGATTCGCGATCGGCAGGGCACTCTGCCATTGCTGACACCGATGTCGGAGGTCGCCGGCAGAATGTCCGTTCAGGTCGGTGCCAGTTACCTCGAAAAGGAACGCGGCGGTCGAGGTGTGCTGCTGGGTGGGGTTCCGGGCGTGCCTCCTGCGGATGTCTGCATCATCGGTGGAGGCATCGTGGGTACCAACGCAGCCAAGATCGCGCTTGGCATGGGCGCCAAGGTCACGATGGTCGACCTGAACCTGAATCGCCTGCGCGAAATAGACGACATCTTTGGCGGTCGCATCTACACACTCGCGTCGAACAGCTACAACGTCGCCCGCGCTGTGCAGCAAGCGGACCTGGTCATTGGCGGCGTGCTGATCCCGGGCGCGGCTGCTCCCAAGATCGTGACTCGCGAAATGGTTTCGAAGATGAAGAAGGGTGCAGTGATCGTCGATGTGGCCATCGATCAGGGCGGATGTGTAGAGACGGCCCGCCCCACCACCCATAGCGATCCCGCTTACGAGGTCAACGGCGTCGTCCACTACTGCGTCACGAATATGCCGGCAGCGGTCCCGAATACGTCTACGCTGGCGCTGACGAACGCCACCTTCGCCTACGTTCTGCGATTGGCCCAGCATGGTGCCAAAACCGCCATTTTGAAGGACGACGGCATCGCGGAAGGCGTAAACACCTACCTCGGAACGTTGACCTATAAGGCTGTGGCTACTTCACAGAACAAGGAATGGAAGCCCGTGCGGGAACTGCTCGCCTGAACACAGCAGCAATTGGGAGGTCATGCCCAATGCAATCATCCGTGTTTATCTTTCTTCAACATTACGCTTGAATTACATAAACATAATGCTATGCTGGTTCGTCTTATGGGGAGAAGAGCCCGGCCACCGGGCCACCACCTCCCCCACCCAGCCGGGCCTTCCGGCGGGTTACTTCTCCTTGTCGGCTTCGAGGGCCATCGAAGCCGGCGATTTTCCTAGACGCTGGAGAAGTTCAGGCTCCCAAAACGACGCAGGCGCATTCCCCCGTAAAGAGAAATGCGCCCGGCTGAGTAACTGGTAATTGAGTCGTTATTCCACGCGAACGTCGTGCGTGAGACGGAATGTCAGCACGGTTTCAGCAGGAATTACGAGATCCTTGTTGCCGGTGAACGCCCCGCCTGCAGTTCCGGCGCCAGCTCCGGCAAGCCCACCGATGAGTGCGCCCTTGCCGCCGCCGGCCAGCCCGCCGATAATTGCGCCGAGGCCCGCTCCGCCGCCAACGAACCCAGCTGTACGCTTGCCCTTGCCCTTTTCTACCCGTTCCACGCTGCTAGTCTGCACGGGGTACGAACGTCCACCCGAGCGCACGCGATCCAGGCTGATCGAGAGGAGTGCCTGCCCCTTAAATCGGCCGAGCGACTTCGCATCCGTTACTGTGCCGGTCGCTGAAGAGCCTTCCCGAATCACGGTGCGTCCGTCAACGACCACTGGGGCGTCTACGGTGGCTGGGAAGGTATCTCCTGCCTGATTGGTTTTGGAACTTAAGGTCTGGCCTAGCCGAACTCGAACTCTGGTGCCTGCTGGGATAACTGTAACCATGGACTCTGGCGCCTGCCGAGACGCTTGCGCGGGTCCCGAGTTGTCGGCAGTGTTGATCGGCGGAGCTGTATTCGGTGCCGACTGCTGCGCACCTGCGGCAGGCTGGGTAGTATCTGGCGCAGTCTGAGTTGGCGGATTGGTCGCCGCGGGCTGGTTCGAAGACTGCGCCGGCTGGCTGGGGGTGCTCTTACACCCGGTGGCCAGCAGCATGCCGGCCAAGGCGATGGACAAGGACATGTGCACAGAACGATGAAGATTCATGGTGCCCTCTAGGATGACAGGGTAGAGGTTGCGGTTGCGCTGGTGAGGCGAGGCTGTTCATACGACAGCCCATGGTATCCGATGGAAGCCGCCTATAATCAAGAGAATTCAATATGCGGAAGGAGCGCAGGCGTGGACGCGAAGAATCGGAAGACGGGCGTCATTCTTCTGGGTTCTGGTCTGCTACTGCTTTTTCTGCTTTTAGGCGCGCTGAACGCTTTCAATCTGCCGTTCCTGCGACCACATAGCGCGGGTTTGATCTTTTTGTTCACCGCATTGTCGGTGGTAGCTTTTCTGCTCTTTGTGGTCCTGCTGGTCCTCCTTCTTCGGAACATTCTCAAGCTCTACGCCGATCAGCGCAGCCGTGTGCTTGGATCCCGTCTGCGCACGCGCATGCTCATTGGCGCGTTGCTGCTTTCGTTTGCACCAGCGCTGTTTATGTTTCTCTTCAGCTATGGGTTGATGAACCGCTCGATGGACCGCTGGTTTTCGCAACCGGTGATGCAACTGCGCAACGACTCGACAGCAGTCACGGCCAAGCTGGCGCAGTATGCCGCGGCCAATGCACGCGCCGAGGCGGAAGCCATCGCCAACTCTGCCGCCCTCAACCAGGCCTTTCAGCAGCAGGATTTCCCGGCGGTCCTCAACCACGTGCGAGCCCACCGTATTACGCTTCAAGGTGGATTCGTCATTGTCTACCACGACGACCTGCCGATATGCGTCTTCCAGCGCCCCGCAGAGAGCGGCCCGACGACCATTCAAAGCTGGCTTGGAGAAGCAAGCCATGAAAGCCCCGAACGAGTTGGTGCGAACGAAGCGTTCCCCACGGCTGTCCTGAAGGTAGCGCAGCGCAGCGCCGGCACAATCCTCAGCATTGGCCGCAAAGATTACGCGCTGGGCTCGGCAGTGTTGCCGGGCGAGGGGCTGGTGGTCACCGGACTTCCCATGCCGGAGGGTTTGGGCACAACAGTCTCGAGCATTCAAAACGGCGCCGAGATTTATTGGGCCACCTTCAAGGTGCGCAATCGGATGCGGCGCCTCTCCCTCTCGATCCTGCTGCTCCTCACCGCGCTGATTTTCTTCACCAGCAGTTGGCTTGCGCTCTTCTTATCGAAGCAGATTACCCGCCCCGTCGAAGCTCTCGCCGACGCCATGGATGAGATCGGCGAAGGCCACTATGGGCACCGGGTCACCGTGGCGGCCACCGAAGAGCTCGGTGAGTTGATCCGCTCCTTCAACCACATGGCTGCGGACCTGGAAGAGAGCCGCACGCTGGCTCAGACCTCGACGCGTCAGTTATTCGACGCCAATCGCGCGCTCGAGGAGCGGCGGCGCGAGTTGGAAACGGTGCTTGAAACCATTCCCAGTGGAGTCGTCAGCCTCGATGCCGACCTCAGAGTGCTGCAGGCGAATCGCGCCTTTCACGATTTGATGGAGCCGAACCAGGAGACAACTCTGATTGGGCAGCCTCTGCAGAGAATCTTTCCCGCCGAGATCGCCGACGAACTCACCCGCCTGGTACGGCGCAGCCAGCGCATGGGCGTTGCCGCAACCGAGTTCGAGATGCGCGGACCGAATGGAACACTGAACCTCTCCGCCACCATCGCGTCGCTCAACCCGGGCGCCTCGGTCAGCCTCGGTGCCGCGATGAACCAAGGCTTGATGAACCAGGCCAAAGATCGTCTCGGTTGCATTCTCGTGTTGGAGGATGTGACCGAGTTTCTGCGCGCCCAGCGGCAAGTTGCGTGGAAGGAAGTAGCGCAACGTATTGCCCACGAGATCAAGAATCCTTTGACTCCGATCAGCCTCTCCGCGGAACGCGTGCGCAAGCACATCGATCGACCTACCCCGGAGTCGCCCAACATTATTCGAAAGTGCAGCGAGGTCATCCTTGGATCGGTCGCCTCCCTGCGAACGCTGGTCGACCAGTTCGCAGCCCTGGCCCAGTTCCCTACTGCCCAGCCCCGACCCACGGACCTCAACCAGATCGTCGAGAGCGCGCTACTGCTTTTCGCCGGCCGGTTGGACCGCATCGAGATCGTGCGCCACCTGAGCGCGCAAATCCCCCCGGTGATGGCGGATCCTGAGGCGTTGAAGCGCGCCTTTGCAAACCTGATTGATAATGCCGCGGAAGCGATGCAGGGCAGCCTTCTGCGCCAGCTAACGGTCGAAACGTCTTTGGCCGAAAACCAGAGTATGGCAGAGATTGTCGTTGCCGACACGGGTCACGGGCTGACGCCCGAGATGCGCGAGCGCCTGTTTCTTCCCTACTTCTCAACCAAGCAGCGGGGAACGGGACTGGGCCTCGCAATCGCCGCGAAGATCGTGCAGGAGCACCACGGCGAAATTCGTGCCGAACAAAATACCCCGGCCGGGGCGCGGTTCATTTTGGAGTTGCCGCTGGCCGAAGCTGGCATCTCCAATGGCAGTGGCTCAAACAACGGCCATACTGCGAAAGCAGTCATCGGCAGCGTCGAGGCGAACGGATGAATCATCTGCTGATCGTGGACGACGAAGCGGAGATTCGCGCGTCGCTCGAAGAAATCCTAAAAGAAGAGGGCTACGCAGTCACCTCCACCGGCACTGCAAGTGAAGGCCTTGAACTGCTGCGTGATGCGGTGTACGACGTGCTGCTGCTCGACATCTGGCTGCCCGATCGCGACGGCCTCGACGTGTTAAAGGAAATTCACGCGCTGGAGATCGAGGGCAAGCCGGAAGTCATCATCATCTCGGGCCACGGCACCATTGAGACCGCCGTCCGAGCCACCAAGCTGGGTGCCTTCGACTTCCTCGAGAAGCCGCTTTCGCTTGAGCGCACTCTGATCCTGGTGAAGAACGCTATCGAAGCCAAGCGGCTGCGCAAAGACAACCAGGAATTGCAGCGACAGCTTTCCCCGCACACTCCCATCACGGGGGAAAGTGTGTCGGTCAAGGCTCTGCGGCAACAGATCAAGCTGATGGCGCCGACCAATGGACGGGTGCTGATCTACGGCGAATCAGGCTCGGGCAAAGAGTTGATCGCGCGCGCCATGCATGCCGAGAGCCTGAGGCGCGATCGCGTCTTCGTGGAACTGAACTGCGCGGCGATACCAGAGGATTACATCGAAAGCGAGCTCTTCGGCTACCGGCACGGCGCTCTTCCCGGAGGGCCGCCAGAGAAGCGGGGAACCTTCGAACGCGCCGACGGTGGCACGCTCTTCCTCGACGAAGTAGGGGACATGAGCCTGAAAACTCAGGCCAAGGTGTTGCGCGCGCTCGACGAGCAGCTCTTCACCCCGGTGGGCGCGACACGTGCCGTTCGCGTGGATGTGCGTGTGATCGCCGCCACCAACAAGGACTTGGAAGAAGAGATCGCCAAGGGTAACTTTCGCGAAGACTTTTTTTACCGGTTGAACGTGATTCCCTTCTTCGTGCCTCCGCTGCGCGAGCGCAAAGAAGATATTGCGCTGCTGGCGCGTGAGTTCCTGCGCGAATATGGGCGCGAGTACGGACGTCCGCGAGTGGAACTCGGCGAAGAAGCGGTGCAGGTGCTGAAGCAATATCATTGGCCGGGAAATGTGCGCGAATTGAAAAACGTAATCGAGCGTGTGCTCATTCTCAATCCACAGGTCACGCGCATCGAGCGCAAGCATCTGCCCATGCTGGTCTATCGCGGATCGAGCCGTCGTGGCGAAGAGTTCAGCACATTGCAACAGGCGCGCGAAGCCTATGAACGCGACTACATTCTGAAGAAGGTCGATGAGTGCCACGGGAACGTAAGCCGCGCCGCGGAAGCCCTGGGTCTCGAACGCAGCCATCTCTATCGCAAGATGAAGACTCTGGGTATCAGCGTGCGGGAGTAGGAGCGGGTCTCGACTTATTCGGCTGAGCGCAGTGGCTCGGTTTGACGGGATAGCTGTTACGATTTCGGCACTTCCAGCTTCCACTTGGTGCGCGTATAAGCGATCTGAAAGCCCTTCCGCTCCGCGTTGCGCTGAGAGTTGCTACCCGGCTCGGTCACGATCATGGTCAGATCGCAGCCCTGCTCGTGGGCATACCGCATTCGCTCCGCCAGCAAAGCCGCCTGCAGACCGCGGCGCCTGAGATGCGGCACCGTCGACGAGCCACCCAGCAACGCAACCCCTTCGTGAATGACGAGCACGCCGGCCGCACCCGGCTGGCCGTCGCTCTCAGCGAGAAAGCAGACGGTTCCGTCGGGCGCGGAAGCCACGATACGTCCAAACTCTTGTACCACCTTCAACAGTTCTGGATGATCGCCTGCCCAGCCCCGAGCACTGATGCTCGCCCAAAGCTCTGCCTCAGCCGCGCGTGTAATCCGCACGTTGACTGTACTCGGCAGTTCGCTGCCTGAGTCTTCAATCGAACGATACAACACACTGCTGAGTTCGACGGGGCTATAGTTGCGACGACAAAGCAGGTCGAGTGCTGCCACGCCTGCGAAGGGGCTGACCTCGTGAACGGCTGCGGTTCCACGATCCAGAAAAAAATTCTCCATTAGCTGCAGCGATTCCGGCGTCAATTGCTCAAATAGGCCGAGCCCAAAGCTCTGCGTGACCGGAGAGTCGACCCCGTTGAACACAGCGTAGGCGCCGCCACTCTCGATCCACTCCGCGCCACAGGTCGGTGAGAGCAGCCGCTGGGCCTCTGCGAATCGCGAGCACGCAAATCCCTCGGTGCGTTCCAGTCGCTGCGAGAGTGCGAGGTCAGAGAAGAGCATGGCGTGCGTCATCCTACACGGCCGGGTCCTCGGTCACAACTTGCAACATAGAATGCTTGATAAGGTATGAACGTGCTCTCGCTTGGCGAACATACGGCCTCGCGCCGGGCTATTTACTGCCCTTCATCAATTCATCATCGTTGCCGCTGCCGTCGTCGCCCGTTTCCTGGCGCTTGCTGAGATCTTCAAGCTGCTTACGCCAGTCGAGCGACTCGACGAAAGCCGGCGATTCGCGCCAGTTCTCTTTTACGGTTACAAATAGTTCGAGATAGACCCGGGTGCCCAGCAGCGACTCAATCTCCTTACGCGCGGCGGCACCGATGGCCTTTAACTTCGCTCCGCCCTTTCCAATGAGAATCGCCTTCTGCCCGGAACGCTCGCAGTAGATCGCGGCAGCGATGCGGGTGAGCGGCTCTTTTGGCTCCTGACCCGGCTTGAGTTTCTTCTTCTTCGTCTCTGGCTTAGGCTCCTCAAATCGCTCCACGACCACGGCTGAGGCGTAGGGCACCTCTTCCCCGGTCTCCGTCAGAATCTTTTCGCGAATCAGCTCCGCCACCAGGAAGCGCTCCGGCTGATCGGTGAACTGATCCTTGGGGAAATAGCGCTGTCCGACTGGCAGCGCATCGACCAGTTTTTCGAGGAGCCGATCCAATCCGTCGCCCTTGCGCGCCGATATGGGAATCACTTCGGCAAACGTGTGCAACGCACTGAGTTGCGCAATCAGCGGCAGCAACTGCGCGCGAGGGATCAGATCGATTTTGTTGATCAGCAGAAATACGGGACAGTCCAGCTTGCGCACCAGTTGGAAGACGAATTCATCTTCGCTGGAATCGCGGATGCTCTGCTTACGGTTCGGCGACGGCTCGCCCTCAGCAGGCGGCCCTGCCAGTTCGAGCTTGCGAGTTGCGTCCAACATCAGCAACACTACGTCGCGATGTTCCAGAGCGTCGTAGACTTCCTGCATCATGCGCTTGTCCAGCACCGTTCCCGGCTTGTGAACGCCGGGCGTGTCGACGAACACGATCTGCGCCGCGTGGTGCTTGCCTTTCACTGCTGCTACTTCCAGAATGCCGTGGATGCGCGTCCGCGTGGTCTGCGGCTTGTTGGTCACGATCGCGACCTTTTCCCCAACCAGTGCATTGAGCAGCGTCGACTTGCCCGCATTGGGTCGGCCGAGAATGGATACGAAACCTGATCGCAACTGTGAACTCCCTTACGTCACGCCTTCGACGCTCTGTTGATCTTAGTGCAGTGCAAGAGGGCGGCGGCCTCCCGAAACATCGCAGGCAGCGTCATCGAGAAAACCGGGACCCCATCTACGCGGGCTGTTTCTTTGAAACTCTGAGTCGATCGATGCGGCGGTCGGTAGACGCAAGAATCTCGAATCGAAGATGATCCCCCTCGATGACCTCGCCCGGCGAAGGAATACGGCCCGCGGTCTCGCTCACCAGCCCAGCGACTGTCGTCGCCTCGAACTCTTCAGGAGGCTCCCAGGTATCGCCGAGCAACGACTCCAGCCGATCAACCTCCAGCGTGCCTGGGACATTCCACGATCCATCCGCTTCGCGCACGGGCGTGTCTTGATCCTCGGTCTCATGCTCGTCGCTGATTGAGCCGACGATCTCTTCCAGCAGATCCTCAATCGTGACCAGCCCGGCGACCCCGCCATACTCATCAATTACAATCCGCATGTGCTGCTTTTCCCGCTGCATCTCACGCAGCAGCTCATTGACCTTCTTAGTCTCGGGAATGAAGGCAGCCGTGCGCTGAATTTGAGCAACGGTGCGCGTCCTAGCGTCGTCGTCGCTGATTTGTAACAGGTCATGAGCGAAAACAATCCCGGTGACGCTGTCGATCGAGGTCGAGTACACCGGCACACGCGAGAAGGGGTGCTCTGCCAGGGCCTGCAAAAATTGTTCGATGGTCATCGTGCCGGGCACGGCGAACATCTTCGGCCGCGGAGTCATGACATCGCGCACCACCTTGTCGCCGAACTCCACCGCGGAGCGCACCAGGTCGCGATCGCTCTCTTCCAGAATGCCCTCTTCCTGCCCCGCCTCCACAAACGCTTCGACAGCCTCCGCGGCGTCTTCTTCCTCGTCCTCTTTGGTGGGTTCAGCAAGCGCAGCGATCGACAGCAGAAATCCAAGAAACAGAGTGATCGGTAAGACAGCGTAGAACAGAATGCGCAGCAGGCCACGCAGCTTTACCAGCCACAATCCGCGCGTGCGGGTAAAAAACACAAACGGCAGAAGCTGGTTGAAGATCACGATGACCAGGATCGCGCCGAGTACCGCCTGGCCGATCTCGCCCGCACTGGGGCGGTCATAGAGCTGATCCCGGTAAAACAGCATGGAGCCGAAGAGCAGGGCCAGGCAGGCGAGGGAAAGCTGAGTGAGCACCGCCGCGGAGAGCGCAATCCGCTCGCGGTTCAAGCCGAGGCGGGGCTCGACGTGCTTCTCCCAGGCGTCGATGTTCTCCTGGAATTCGCGGGAGAGAAACTTGCCCATCTCTGAATAGAGCCGATCCACGTAGGAGGCCAGCGTAAGCACGACGAGCAGCGCAGTAATCAGCAAAGCGACCAGCACGATCATCGGTTTCGACCTCGTGCTTTGACGGGCGCAACCTTGCCCGCTCTGCGTGTGGCGACAGGCGTACGGACCTCAGCCCGCGATGGCTTCCCTGGCTCGACCTGGACCCGGGCCGCCGTCATTCGCTTCCCTGTCCGTTGAATCAGACTGGTCGGCAACTCGAGCTCCTTACGCAGGCGGTTCTCCTTGCGCGCCATCTGCCCTGTATCCGACTCATGATCGAAGCCCGCCAGATGCAGCAGGCCGTGCAGCAGCAAAACCTTTAACTCGACTTCCAGTGGATACTCGAATGCCAGCGCCTGACGCGCTGCGGTCTCCAGCGAAATCGCAAGATCGCCGATATGCCTCTCCTGTGGCGGTTCATGCAAACCTTCTGCGCCGAGGTCGAACGACGGAAAAGAAAGCACGTCTGTAGCTTTGTCCTTATGCCGGAAGTCGTGGTTCAACTGCCGAATCCGTGCATCGTCCGTCAGCAACACCGACACGGAGCCACCCAGTCGCAGAGAGGAAAGCGCGCGGGTCACAAAGCGATGAAGCTCGCGTTTGCGGATCAGGTCGCGGCGAGAGGTACCCGGAGGTTGTGGAGGTTCAATAACGATCATTGTCCAGCGGAATCACAGGGTTGACCCGCTCCAGAGTGCGGTAATGCCCTAAATGACAACAGGAGGGCCTTGGCCCCCCTGTCTTTAAGAATACAGCACTTCGTCGGCCGCCCTTTTCACTGCGGCTTGGGAGCAGGCTTGCCCTGGTCAGACCCCGGAATAGCCAGCGGCAGTTCCCGCTGCGCCCGTCCGAAGCTGTCATACGCCCGAACGACGCGCTGCACCAGCAGGTGGCGAACCACATCGCCATCCTCGAAGTGTACAAATTCGATTCCGTCCACTCCGCGCAGTACCTCAATCGCCTCCACCAGCCCCGATTTGCGCGGGTTAGGAAGATCGATCTGTGTCACGTCGCCGGTGATGACAGCTTTGGCGTTGTTGCCGAGGCGAGTCAGGAACATCTTCATCTGCTCGCTGGTGGTGTTCTGCGCTTCATCCATGATGATGAAGGCGTCGTTGAGCGTCCGGCCGCGCATAAACGCCAGCGGTGCCACTTCGATCACGTTCCGCTCCAGCATCTTGTCGACGCGCTCCGGTTCCAGCAGATCGTACAGAGCGTCATACAGAGGACGCAGGTAGGGATCGACCTTCTCCTGCAAGCTGCCAGGCAGAAAGCCGAGGCGTTCGCCCGCTTCGACCGCGGGGCGCACCAGCACGATCCGGCTGATCTTCTTGGCCAGAAGCGCGGCGGCCGCCATGGCAACTGCGAGGTAAGTCTTGCCTGTACCCGCCGGGCCGATGCCGAACACCATGTCGTTCTGCTCGATGGCTTCGACATAGCGCCGCTGGTTGATGGAACGCGGCTGGACAATGCGCTTGATGCCTGCGGATCGCTGCTTGCCGCTTTCAGCCAACCCCCGCAGGGTTACGGCAGGATCGCTCGTCACCAGCTTGAGCATGCCGTTCAACTCGCCATTTTGCAGCTGAACTCCCGATTTTCGAAGATGCTCATAGTCGGCAAAAATCTTTTCGACTCGGGAGATGCTGGCTGGAGGACCCTCGACGTGCACCGCATCGGATCGTAGATCGATGCGAACGTTGAGGCTCTCTTCCATGAGCCTGAGATTTTCATCGCGAGTCCCGAACAGGGGCTCAAGGCTTGGCGTGATGTCCAGCGCTTTTTTCATCAAGCGGTGAAATTACCTCCGATAGCAGGTGAAAGGGTGGCAGAGAAGGCCGGCAGGGTCGCCGGCGACCGATCGTCCAAAAATGATTGTTGGGTGGCTGGCAGGTCGGGCAATACAGCGTGAGCTGCTTGCTGAACCATGGCCGGATTGGCGATAAGCACCAAACGTTTGCCGTAGATGCGCTCAGAGTAGCGCCCTCTCAAAGCCACGTCAACATCGATTCCGTGAATCTCTGTTGACTGGCACCAACTGCAATATTTAGATGCACGATGGTATCTTTACGGCGCTATTTCCGCCTCCGGATCAAAGGCGTTCTGACCGGCGCAGTCCGAGCCTCGGCAGGAGGTGAGGAAGGACTAACACCTTCGCATTCTGCAGCATAGTGAAAGTGCTATTTGCGCCTTGGGGCAGAGGAGAGATCATCAAAGTGTCGATCAGGCCAACATCCCTTCGCGGCAGGAGAAAACTCACGATGCACGACCCGACTCTGGTCTTTTTCTTCGTATCGCTGCTGGTTAGCCCCTCCATGATCGCGGCCATTACCGGAGTAGGGCCGGCATTCAGAGCGAAAGCAGCCCCCGGCCCATCAGGGCGGACCGACCGAGGCTATTGGCAGGCGCGGCATTTCGACTCCTCAACGCTGCCATTGCGCGGCACGCGCGGACTCTCCGGACGCGAGTAGTCTGACCGCGAATACGCATAGTGGGCGGCCAAGTTCTAGCGACAGAACGGTCTTGGACGACTAAACGTCCTATCCCGCAGCCCGCGGCCAGAATCTCTTCTGATTGACCCAGATAGCGTCAGCCACTATACTTAGTGATTGCGGGGGATGTGGCAATTGCGTCTCTTCTGCCTGCATCCCACTTCACCAGAGAGTCAGGAAATCAATAGATGGCGAACCATGTTTCATCGCTGAAGCGCGCGCGTCAGACGGAAAGCAAGACTGCGGTTAACCGCGCCAACAAGACCCGCGTTCGCGGAAGCCTGCGCCTGCTGCGCGAGGCCATCACGAAAGGCGACCACGCGGCGGCATCCGAGCAGTATCGCGCGACAGTGTCGGCCCTCGACAAGAGCGTTCAGAAGGGCATTCTGCACGACAATACCGCGTCTCGCTACAAGGCACGGCTCAATGCCCGTGTGAAGGCGCTCGCTACCAAGAAGGCGTAGTTCCGCCCATCCATTTCAAAGTCGTTCGAGAGAAGGCCGGGACCTGGTTCCGGCCTTTTCTGCGCCTGCTCGTCAGGCGTTCAGCCGGGGCACGACACGAGTTCCGCGCAGGTGTATGATTGCGGCACTTCTCCTTCATCACCTCAGCAATTAAGGCAAGCACTCGCATGAACCGGATTGCGCTCGTATCTCTCGCCGTTGTCCTCGTTGGAACTGGATCTCTCAAGGCTATCCCCTCTCCTCGACCCGCCGGACAGGAGCCGCCCGCGGCGGCTATCACTATGGACAAGGTCAATCAGGCTGTGGTCGCGGCACGCATCGCCACCAAGGAGAAACGGTACGCCGATGCAGAGGCGCTGATGCAGCCAGTGAATGCTTCGCGCCCGGAGCTGATCATCCCCAGGATGGAGCTGGCATTGGCCCAGCTGGGTTCGAAAAAGTATTCCGAAGCGGAGCAGAATTTCAAGATCGCACTCGGCATCGACACAGGAAGTCTGGAACGAGCCCATTCGCAGGATTTCTATCAGCAGCCCGATCGTGCGCTCGCTACCGCGCCATCCGCCACCCGCGCCTCCCGAAACACGATGGGCGGTGAAGTGAACAGCGGGAAGAGCCGTTCGCCGGAGCTGATGGGAACCGGATACGCAAGCCTGGGCGAGATCTATAGTCACCAGGGAAAATTGCAAGAGGCCCAAGCTGCATTCGACGATGCCGCCAAAGCGAACCCCACGCAGGCTCCTCTCTATTATCGCAACGAGATGATCTTCTTTTTCCAAGCCGGAAACGCGGATGGGCAACTCGCCGCTGCCGAGAAGGCCATTGCACTTGAGCCTGGCCGCGCGATGCTCTATTACTTCAAGGGACAGGCGCTCGTTTCGCGAGTAACCGTCGATCCGCAGACCCAACGCCCTGTGCTTTCTCCTGAATGTATTGCTGCTTATCGCAAATACCTGGAGCTCGAACCAGCCGGGCAATACAGCGCCGATGCACGCGGAGTTCTAGCCGCGGCCGGCATACCCGTCAAGCCCGGCAAGAATTAGAAACTCGCGCCAGCAATGTTGCCGGGCCTCAGTATTGGCCGTATCGACCGCGCACCGACTCCAGCAGCTTTTGCGAGTCGTAGCCGATGCCGTCCTTGAAGACAACTTCGACCTTTTCTATATCGGAGATGCGGCTTGAGGGATCTCCCTTGATCAGCACAAGGTCTGCCGCTTTGCCCGGAGTCACCGAGCCAATTTGCTTGTCTCTGCCGAGATAAATCGCTCCGTTCAGAGTTGCGATCTTGATCGCCTCCACTGGGGAGAAGCCCGCCTCGACCAGCAACTCAATTCCTCTCTGGTCGCCGAATCCAGGCAGCACATCGCCTCTGCCGGTAGGGTCTGGACCCGCCAGCAGCAGCCCGCCTGCCGCGACGAATGCCCGCTCCAACCCCAGCTCGTGCTTCCAGAGTATTGCCGGATCGATCTCCGGCGAAGCGGCGGATCGTTGCCGCACCAGGAAGAAATCTTCGCGCGCCTGCGGAGTCATCGCATCCAGTTGCTGTTGCCGCAGCGGCGGCCGACCTCCGCCCGCGTCCCCTTCAAACACCGGCAGAGTAGAGGTGATGGCGACGTGATGACGGACGAGGATATCAATGAGTTGCTTCCCCTCGGCACTCTCCGGACTCATGCGCGCCAGCGTCTCTTCTCCTGGACTTTGGCTGCATACATCCGGCCGCTTGTCTCGGTCGAGTTGCGTATTTACGAAAAACCCGTGTTCAAGATCATCGATGCCGAGTTCTGCAGCCTCCGGATACGTAACGGAACAGAGGTGGCCGGTGACTTTCATTCCGTGCTTATGCGCCTCTTCGATGGCTGCCTTCAGCTCATCGCGAGTGATGTTCATGTAGGCCTTGAAGGAAGTGACACCTTGCCCAGCCCAGAAATTTACAGTCTGGCGTGCGTCCTCCGGCCCGGTGAGGTGCGGCATCTGGATGAAGTAGCTCGTGCTGCCTTCGAGATAAGGGCCGGTGACGTCGATGTGAGGGCCGGGAAGATTGCCCGCTTCAATCTCGTGCTTCAGATTGAGATCGGCGTAGGTTTCTACACTGCCCGTGGTCCGCATCGTCGTAACGCCTGCGGCGAGATACAGCCGCGGCGCGGAGAAGGTCATCTGCGGCACCAGGACTGGCGCGTCGTAATGATGCTGGCTGTTGAGATTGGGCCGGACAATGTAGAAGAGATGATTGTGCATGCCGACGATCCCCGGCATTACGGTATAGCCGCGGCCTTCGATCACTGTGGTGCCGTTCGAAGTCTGCCCTTCGGGGCCTTTGACCTCCGCACCCTTCTCGATCGAGGCGATCTTGCCGTTTTCGATCACGACGTTCTGATCCTCGACGGCAGGAGCTCCGGTTCCATCGATGACGCGCACATGCGTCAGGACAACGCGAGGAGTCTGCACGCGCACGAATTCCTGAACGCCTTTAGAGAGCGGGGCAGTCTGGGCGTGGGCCACGACAGCGAATAAGAGCACCGAACACGATAGAAGGCGCGAGACCATCCAGTTCCTCCACGATGAGCGCTATTGTAGCGGGAGCGTCTGGATCGAGAGCGAGTGCCTGGAATGGCGCGAACTACAAAGGAAGAGATGAATCTGGGCGAGGAGGAAAACAGGGTTAGTGCGAGCGAGGTCGAGAGGATTGCTGCAGGAGACTAGCGGATAGGACAGCGCAGGCAGAGCCTGAATCCTCCAGTGTTTGCTTGGAGGATTTCAGCCCTTGTGGCCCGCGCTTTCCAGTTTGGATTCGGCGTCGTTGATGATCTCGTTGGCCTTTTCGTATTTGCCCGCGTCTTCGCCGGCCTCGTTCCAAAGATTGTGGCCGTCTTCGAGTTCCTTCTGCGCCGCGGCAGTGTCGATCTCCTCGGGCTTCCGCGCATCGTCAGCGAGGATGGTGACGCGATCGGGAAGCACTTCCACGAAGCCCCATGACACGTGAAAGCGCTGATCGCCGGCCTCGCCTCCGTGCAGGCGCACCTCTCCGGACCCGAGCAGTGCCAGCAAGGGCGCATGACCCAGCAGCACTTCCATGTAGCCGGACTTCGATGGAAGCTCGACCGCGTCGGCCGACTGGTCGATGAGGACCTGGTCCGGCGTGACCAGCCGGACCCTCAGTTGATTGCTGTTGCCGTCTGCCATGATCGCCTCAGGCCGTCGCCTGCAGCTTCTCAGCCGCTTCGAGCACCTCTTCGATGGTGCCCTTCAGATAGAAGGCCTGCTCGGGCACGCTGTCGTGCTTGCCCTCGATGATCTCTTTGAAGCTGCGCACCGTGTCCTCGATCTTGACGTACTTGCCGGGAATGCCGGTGAACTGCTCCGCGACGTGGAAGGGCTGCGAAAGGAACTTCTGCACCTTGCGGGCGCGAGCCACGGTGAGTTTGTCTTCCTCGGCGAGTTCGTCGATACCGAGAATGGCGATGATGTCCTGCAGATCCTTATAGCGCTGCAGAATTCGCTTCACGCCCTGGGCCACATCGTAGTGTTCCTGGCCCACAATGCGCGGCGACAGAATACGCGACGTAGAGGCCAGAGGGTCGACTGCCGGGTAAATACCGAGTTCCGACAGCGGGCGCGAAAGCACAGTGGTCGCGTCGAGGTGAGCGAAGGTCGTCGCAGGCGCCGGATCGGTCAAGTCGTCGGCCGGAACGTAGACAGCCTGTACCGAGGTGACGGAACCGTTTTTGGTCGAGGTGATGCGCTCCTGCAGTTCGCCCATTTCCGTGGCAAGGTTCGGCTGGTAGCCTACGGCGGACGGCATACGTCCGAGCAGCGTGGAGACCTCAGACCCCGCCTGAGTGAAGCGGAAGATATTGTCGATGAAGAGCAGCGTGTCAGACCCCTCTTCGTCGCGGAAATACTCTGCCACGGTCAGGGCGCTGAGGGCCACGCGCAGACGCGCACCTGGCGGCTCGGTCATCTGCCCGTAGATCAGCGCGGCCTTCGATTTGCCGAAATCCTTCAGGTCGATGACGCCGGCCTCCTGAAATTCGCGCCAGAGGTCGTTGCCTTCGCGGGTGCGTTCGCCCACACCGGCGAATACGGACAGTCCGCCGTGCTTCGAGGCGACGTTGTTGATCAACTCTTGAATGACGACGGTTTTGCCCACACCCGCGCCACCGAAGAGGCCGATCTTGCCGCCCTTCAAAAACGGCTGAATCAGGTCGATGACCTTCACCCCGGTCTCGAACATCTCTTCGCGCGTCGACTGCTCCTCAAACGACGGAGCCTGGCGGTGAATGGGTCGCCGTTCCGTCTCGCCCACCGGACCGAGTTCGTCCACGGGCTCGCCGATTACGTTGAGCACACGACCCAGCGTCGCGCGGCCTACGGGAACGGTGATGGGGTTGCCGAGATCGAGTGCCTGCATGCCCCGCACCATGCCCTCGGTCGCTTCCATCGCGACGCAACGCACACGGCCTTCGCCGAGATGCTGCTCAACTTCCAGAATGACGTTGATGGGAGTCGGAACGTTGAAGCCTTCGCTGGTGACGCGAAGCGCCTGGTAGATCGGCGGCATCTTCGCTTCATCGAACTGCACGTCGACGGCTGGCCCGGAGATCTGAATCACTTTACCTATGTTGTCTGCCATAAATCTCTTTCTCTGTTACGAGAGCGCAGCTGCGCCGCTCACAATCTCAATAATTTCCTTGGTAATGGCCGCCTGGCGCACACGGTTCATGGTGAGCGTGAGGGAGTCAATCATGTCGGAGGCGTTGTTGGTAGCCGAGTCCATGGCCGTCATGCGAGCGGCGTGTTCGGCGGCCACCGATTCGAGCATCGCGTGATAGAGCTGGGTGATGACATATCGCGGCAGCAGTCCGGCGAACAACTCTGCGGGCGGCTGCTCGTAGATGTAGTCCACTTCGGAGGTGCCGAACCGCTTCGCCTCTTCCTCTACTTCGGCGTCCTCGTCCGGATGCAGCGAGACTCCGGCGCTCGAAGCAGCCTGGGCTGCACGCTCGCGCTCTTCACGATCCGGCTCCTGAGCCGAAGCGATGTCGTGCTCGCCGATTTCGACGATGGGCAAAATGCGCTCCACCACCACGCGTTGCGCAATCACCGATTTGAATTCGTTATAGACCACGTAGGCTGCGTCAATCTCCTCGTGAATATAGCGTTCGACGATCTCCTGGCCGAGTTCGCTCACGCGTCCGTATTGGAGCTTATCGAGCATGCCCGGGATGGTCGCCGATGACCTCAATCTGGCCGGTGCGATTCCGCTCCGGACGGCTAGTAGTGTTGGCGTTTTCGTCGTGCTCGCCGCTCTCTCCCGCGAACGTAGCGACAGGATACCTGCGGCGGAACAGGTCACGGCCTTTGCGCCCGATGGCTTCAAGATCGATCTGCTTGTCGCCGTTTTCGCCGAGGAAATTAAAGGATGCCTTCACGATGTTCGCGTTGAAGGCTCCGGCAAATCCCTTGTCGCCGGAGACCACCACCAGCAGAATGTTCTTCTCCGGTCGCGAGAGCAGCAGCGGATGCCGCACCTCGCCGGTGATCGGATCATAGATCTCGATGCGGCGCTTCAGTGACTGGAGCACGCTGATCATCATGGCCGCGTAGGGCCGCGAGGACATGGCGCGTTCCTGGGCGCGGCGCAGCTTGGCCGCCGAGACCATCTTCATGGCCTTGGTGATCTGGCGCGTGTTCTTCACACTGCGTATGCGCCGCCGTAAGTCGAGGACGTTTGCCATAGGTCGCTATCAGCCTCTGGCGGCGGTGGCCGGTTCGGGCGCAGCAGCAGGAGCGCTCTGCTCTGCCTTCTTCTTCTCATTCTGGTCCAGAGGCTTCACCGAAGATTCCTTTAGCTTGGCCTCGGAATGCTCCTCGACGAAGTTCTGCTTGTATTCCTTAAGTGCCGCGTGGATCCTCTGCTTGATATCGTCATCCAGGGTTTTCTTGGTGACAATGTCGCTCAGAAGCCCAGACTGCGCGCTGTCGAGATATTGATACAGACCGTCTTCGAACGACCGGATCTGCTCCACCTTCAGATCATCGAGGTAGCCATTCGTTCCCGCAAAGATCAGGATGACCTGCTTCTCTGTCGGCAGCGGTGAGAACTGCGGCTGCTTGAGCAACTCGGTGAGGCGCGATCCGCGATTGAGCTGATTCTGCGTCACCTTGTCGAGATCGCTGCCGAACTGGGCAAAGGCGGCGAGTTCGCGGTACTGCGCGAGGTCGAGCTTCAGCGTTCCGGCCACCTGCTTCATCGCCTTGATCTGCGCAGCACCGCCAACGCGGCTCACGGAAAGACCGACGTTGACCGCTGGGCGCACGCCGGAATTGAATAGATCGGTTTCCAGGTAGATCTGGCCGTCGGTAATAGAGATGACGTTCGTCGGAATGTACGCCGAGACGTCGCCTGCCTGCGTCTCGATGATCGGCAGAGCCGTAAGCGATCCGCCACCCTTCTCATCGTTGAGCTTGGAGGAGCGCTCGAGCAGGCGCGAGTGAAGATAGAACACGTCGCCCGGATACGCTTCGCGGCCAGGAGGACGACGGAGCAGGAGCGAGATCTCGCGGTAGGCCATGGCGTGCTTCGAGAGATCGTCGTAGATCACGAGGGCATGCTTGCCGTTGTCACGGAAGTATTCGCCGATCGCAGTGGCGGCGTAGGGAGCCAGGTACAGCATCGGCGCCGGCTCCGACGCGGTTGCGGCAACAATGACGGTGTAGTCCATCGCGCCGTATTCGGTCAGCGTCTGCACCACCTGGGCGACTGAAGAACGCTTTTGACCGATCGCGCAGTAGATGCAGATCAGGTTGTTCTTCGCATTGTTGATGATGGTGTCGAGCGCGACTGCGGTCTTGCCCGTCTGGCGGTCGCCGATGATCAACTCGCGTTGTCCGCGGCCCACCGGGATCATGCTGTCGATGGCCTTGAGGCCGGTCGACATCGGCTCGCGCACTGGCTGGCGGTCGATGACACCGGGAGCGAGTCGCTCGACTGGCAGCGTCTGCGTCGTATTGATCGGCCCCTTGTCGTCGATTGGCTGGCCGAGCGAGTTGACCACACGCCCAATCATCGCCTCGCCCACCGGCACGCTGAGAATCTTGCCGGTGCGCTTGACCTGATCGCCTTCGCTCAACTCGGTATAGTCGCCCAGCAACACGGAGCCGACCTGATCCTCTTCGAGGCTCATAGCCAGACCCGCCACGCCATGCGGAAAGTCGAGCAGTTCGCCGGCCATGACTTTGTCCAGGCCGTGCAGGCGAGCAATGCCGTCGCCGAGGGAGATGATTGTGCCCACTTCGTCGACACGAATCTGCGAATCGTAGTTTTCGATCTGCTCCCGCAGGAGCTTGGTTATTTCGTCTGCTTTAATCTGCGCCATACATCACTTTCCCTACAGGATCTTGTTCTCGGTCGCGGCGGAGTTGCCGCACTTCCTATCCAGCTACAAGCTCTTCCTTCAAGCGATTCAACTGCCCCCGTACTGAACCGTCGTACACGGTGCTGCCGATGCGCACAATCGCGCCGCCCAGCAACGACCCATCTTCTTCGTACTGAGCATGCACCTGGCCACCGGCGAGACGCGCAATTTGCTCCTGCAACTTAGTGCGCTCACCCTCTTCCAACTTGCGAGCACTCACCACCGTTACCTCTGATACGCCGAGCCGACGGTCCATTTCTGTGAGATAGGCAGCGTGGATCTCGGCAAACGAGGCTATCCGGTCATGGCTGATCAGCACGGCGAGAAAATTCCTCACCTGCCGCGCCACTCCGATGCGCGAGCCAATCTGATCGAGAATCGAAATCTTCTTTTCCAGCGGGTACGAGGGGTTTTCGAAGACCTCCCTCAGTTCCCTGCTCCCTCGCCAGGTACCGGCAAAGTCGGACAACTGCTGACCGACCTGCGCTGGATTCAGGTGGGCACTGGCCACTACATCGGCGAGGGCACTCGCATATCTTGACGCGAAGACTGACATTAGTTCCGCCCTCCCTTGCCCGCTTCCGCAGACAGGCTCTGACCGAAGGCTTCAATCAGCAGGCGGTCCGTTTCGGGAGTCATGTGGATGCCATCCATGGCACGCTGAATCGCGAGTTCGGCAGCAAACTGCTTGAGCTGACGCTGCGCGGCGGCGCCGGCCGCATCGATCTCATGTTCGGCGGAGTGAATGATCCTCTGCCGCTCTTCTTCGAGCGACTGCTTGATCCGGGCCTCGTCCTGAATGCTGTCCTGTTCGGTTTGCCGCCGGATCGCCGCAATCTCATCGTCCAGCCGAGCAAGCCGCTGCTCGACCGAGGAAAGCCTTCCGTTGGCTTCCTCCGTTGCCGTGCGCGCCTCAACCAACTGCTTCTGAATACCGCCGGTTCGCTTGCGGAAGGCCTTCGGCAGCACCTTAACCAGGAAGATGAGGATGATCCCGATCAGAATGGCCGAATTCAGATCTTCAAAGATCACTGCCGCGGTCTCTACATCCACGTGAAACACGCGCGCGATTGCCTGCACTCCAGCCGAATGGCGGAATGCCTCAATTTGCTTGGCCTCTTCGTCTCCGCCCTCAGCGGCCTTGGGCGAAGCAGATGGGGAGGTCGCCGAAGCAGGTTCGGATGTGGTCTGACTGTGAACCCGGACCGTGGTGAAACCGAAAACCAAAAGGGCCAGCAGCACAGGAACTGCATAACGAATGCGTCTACTTCTCTTCAACGGGAGGTCTCCGCCTGGGCCACGTTTCCGGGAAGGATGGCCTTCAAGATTTGTGCGGCAAGCTGATCGGCGGAAGACTCGATCTGGCGTTTCGCCTCGCTGGCCTGGGCTTCGATCGCAGCGCGCGCGGATTGCACCCGCTCGTGCGCTACCTGACGGGCGCCTTCGAGCGCCGTCTCACGCTCGCCGTTCCACTGCTGCATGCGCTGTTCGCGTGCGCGAAAGATCTCTCCGCGAGCAGCGCGAAGTTTGGCTTCATACTCCTGCGCCTTAGCGTCGGCGGCGGCGATGGCAGCTTGCGCCTTCTCAACCGCACCCAGTGTGCGCTCACGGCGCTCAGCCAGAACCCGCATCAGTGGGCCGTACACCAGGAACCGATACGCCAAAACCAGGAAAACAAAAAAGAAAATGGTCGGTACGGAACCGAGAAAGAGTTTGCCGATTTGTTGCAGTATATCGTTCATGCCGTCACCGATCGTGAGGTGGTTTGTCGGTTGGGATTGTTTGTGGAACTTTTGATTTAAACAGAGCGGAAAAAGGCTGTCAATTCGCCGCGGCGTACTCGCGAACTGCAGAAAGTCGCGTCTTGCCTTCCAAAAGAATACTACCGTTAGCGAAAAGAATAATAGTGTTGACTCGCCTTTGGGTAGGCGTACACTAGGAAGTACCACCTTGACCCACTTCAGGGTCCAACGGGCTGTTCGACTGGGACTCTCCACCGCTCCCAATCGCGCAGCCCGTACTAGTTTCCGCTGAAGAGTGCTGCTTGCAAACGACGGCCTTAGTGCGTTGCGGCGAGAGCCACGGGCAGCGTCGGATCGGTTCCGGTCGTCGCAGTCGCCGACGCCACCAGCGCACCCGGTGTGGCCGTGCTGAACGTATATACGTGAAGGTCCTTGTTCCCGCCGTTATTCGCCGTCGCAAGGTAGGTCTTGCTGCGGTCTTCGATGAGGTCGACCGGATTGGCTCCAGTCGCGAAAGGCGAACCTGTAAGCGCAGTGAGGGCTCCGGAGGCGGCGAGCACAAAACCGCTGATGGTGTTGTCTGTACGATTCGTGACGTACACGTAGCTGCCACTGGCATCAACCAGCACGGAGGTGGGTCCCAAGCCGGTCTTGAAGGGCGAGCCGGAAGCGAGTTCCGTGATCGCGCCAGTGGTGCCGATGGTGAACACGCGGACACCATTGACACCAGTCTCGGTGACAAACAGAAATTTCGAACTCGGATCGGTTGCAAGGCCCTGGTCCGAGTTGGTGGTGCTGTTGCCTGAGTTGAGGTGCCCAGTCTCAATGACCGCGCCGGTGGTGGCATTGAAGCTGAGGATGTCCACTCCTGCAGTGCCTTCGGATACGTAGATGAACTGGTTATTGGGCGTGATCAGCAGATGGTTCAAGGCCTGCGTCCCGGTGCCGGTCGCGTTGCCTCCGGTGAGAGCGAGCGGACTACCGGTGCCGAGCGTCAGTGCGCCAGTCGTGCGGTCGATGGCGAAGACAGAGACCGAGGCGCTACCCTCGTTTGCAGTAATAAGGAACGATCCCGTCGCATCGATCTTCATCGCAGCGATGCCTACGGTGGATGCGATCGCGTTCCCATTGCTCTGTGCTGTCAGGGTGCCATTGCTGTTGATCGCGTAGAGGAAGATCGATCCGCTCAGGCCGCCTACATAAAGGAACGTGTTCGCCGGGTTGACCACCATGCTGGTGGGCAGAATTGAGAGGGCATACGGAGTGGAGGCAACGGCGGTCAGCGATCCAGTCGCAAAGGAGAAGCCGGCGAGACTCGGCGTGGTGGTGTTCTGATTTGCGACGTATAGGAAGTCGTTGGTGTTGCAGTTGGTGGTGCAGCCACCGCCGCCCGAAGTGACGGGCACAAAGAATTTTCCGCAACCTGCCAACATCAAGAGCCCTGCCAAGGATGCCAATCGAAGAACACGCATAATCGTACCGACCTCGAGCCTGGATTCACCACGTGGGTTTCAAAACAGATCGGCGGAAACGGCCCCGACGCTCCATGTCTCACGAGGGATCTGCAAGTTTGAACAGCGCGCAGCACGCGATCAAACCGCTGGTGTGGCTTCTAAGGATAGGTTGAAGCCGCTCCAGTCGCTTCATCCTACTCGAAGCGAGCCCTCGTCTGTCGATGATATTGACGTGCGGCAGAGTACTTGTGCTCAGGTTTTCTTTCTGCGGCAAACGAAAAGGCCCGCTCGCGGCAGGCCTTTCGTAAGTGGAACGAGAACAGCGCAACGCTATGCGAGAACAGGCTCCGCAACAGTGACGCGTTCCGCATCGAGGGTGGTGCCGATGGCGTGGAGGACGGAGGCTAAACGGACGATTGCGAGCACTAATTCTTCGCCGGCGCCCTTTTCGCGCACGACTTTTTCGTGCGCATCGACGCACTTGCCGCAGCCGTTGACGGCGGAGACGGCGATGGACCAGAGTTCAAAATCGAGAGGTTCGACGCCGTGGGTGCGGAGGACATTCATGCGCAGACGAGCGGGCAGAGTGGTGTACTTTTCGTTGGAGCTGAGGTGTTGAAAGCGGTAGTAGATATTATTCATGGCCATGATGGAAGCCGCGGATTTCGCGGCTTCCAGGGCCTGCGGCGTCAAATGGTTGGCGGCTTCGGCGAGCGCGGCCGCGGTCAATTCCGGGTTGCGGATAGCGATGGCGCTGGCGGCGATTGTGCCCCAGAGTTGCTGCGCGGTGAGGTCGGAGTTCTGACGTACGAGCGAGGAGTAATTGAGCTTCAAGTCCTTGGCGTACAAGGGGATGGAGTCAATGAGCTGGTCGAGAGACATGCAAATCCTTTCGCGCAAATGGGCGCAAAATGGTCATTTTGTGGTCGCGTAAGTGGCATTTAGACGCTGTTTTCGGGTCGAAAACGCCTCCAAAAACGCCCTTTTCTAACCGGGGAAGCGTAGGTTTGCCGGTTAGAATTTCCTGTTATAACCGGCGAAAACGGTTTAGGCGGTGAGAGTTTGTTCGCCCTTCTGCCAGTTGCAGGGGCAGAGCTCGTCGGTCTGGAGCGCGTCGAGGACGCGGAGGACTTCCTGCGGGTTGCGGCCGACGGAGAGGTCGGTGACGTAGACGAAGCGGATGACGTTTTCGGGATCGACGATAAAGGTGGCGCGCTGGGCGACGCCGGCGGCGGGATCGAGGATGCCCAGTTGTTCGGTCAGGTCGCGCTTCACATCGGCGAGCATGGGGAAGGGCAGGTTCCTGAGATCTTCGTGATGGGTCCGCCAGGCGACGTGGACGAATTCGGAGTCGATGCTGCCGCCGAGGATCTGGGCGTCGCGTGCTTCAAACTCGTCGTTGAGTTTGCCGAAGGCGGCGATTTCGGTGGGGCAGACAAAGGTGAAGTCCTTGGGCCAGAAGAAGTAGACCTTCCACTTACCGGGGTAGGACTCCTCGGTGATGGTTTCGAATTCCTTGCCCTTTTCGAGGCTAACGGCGGCAGTCATAGAGAATGACGGGAATGTTTCACCTACGCTTAACATGAGTATCTCCTTGAACTAAGTAACGGGTAAGAGTGCATGAATGAATCAATACGTAACAACAACTACATCTTTTTTCGGGAGCGCGGCTTCACCGGTTGACAGGCGGCGCAACGTCCGAGGAGGTCGACGGCATAGCGTTCGACGACGAACCCGCCGGGCAGCGGACCGGAGGCATGGCGGAAGCCGAGATCTTTCTCGTCGATATCGGTGATGCATTTGCAGACGGTACAGACGAGGTGGTGATGGGGCCGGGCATTGGTTTCGACGCGCAGCGATCCATGGTGGAGGCTGACTTCGCGAAAGATGCCGGCGTCGAGGAACGAATGAATGTTTTTGTAGACGGTGGCCAGGGAAACAGAGGGGATTCTGCGCCTGACGCGGAGGTAGACCTCTTCGGGGCTGGGGTGGCCGGGAATGCTCCGCAGAACTTCGTAGAGAACCTGCCGCTGGTGAGTGACGGCCAGACCGGCCGCCTCACAGAGTTGGCGGAAGTCGTGTTGTTCTGCGGCGTTCATCAATATCTATTAAACGATAATAGTTATCGTTCGTCAATCTGGGGGCGGTTTGTGTGGGAGTGGGAGGGCGGTAGATGAGTGATTGGATTCGGCGGGGCGGAGAAGGATTCGGGGAGGACGCTCGCGGAGTGCTTGTCGGCGTGGACCTAGGGGGTCGAAGTAGAACGTCAGAAGAACGTGTATGAAGCCTTCCTTCAAGGATTTCAATGAGTGCATCGGCGATTTTGCATTTGTTTAAATCGAGGCGGTTGCGGCTCCTAAGACGCCAGCTCGCTAAGCCCGAGGCCTGCAATCCAGCGGTTGGCAAGGTGCGAACAACGGCCCGGAGATGCCGAACAGTGCGTAATCAATATTGGTAGATCGGGGCGAGAACGTCGTCTCGGCACCACGCAGCGAAGCCTCTGGTATGCTCATTGCTGCACCAGCAATGAGGCAAACGGCGCTCGGCCGAGCCGCATTCCGCAATCTCATATTCGCAAGATCGGACAGACGGCCACTGTGGACCTTGGCGAGATCATTAGCAGTTCCAGAAAACTGAAGTCCGGCGGCGGACAGGCCGGAGCGCAAGCCTCGTCGGCGATGGCGTTTCCGGTCGCGGACCTGATCCAGACATTCAAGCCAGAAGTGTGGGAAGATTTCACGGAAGAATGGGCGCATTCGCAGGAGAAGAAGTACAAAAAGGTCATTCGCTACGCCGGCGCGGGCGATATGGGCCTCGACATTCTCTGCTTCCATACCGACAAGTATTTCGACGGACCGTGGGACAACGTGCAATGCAAACGTTATGCTTGCTTGCTACAGCCCGCGCAGGTCTATGTCGAGCTGGGCAAAATCATATACTACTCGTTCACGGGCGAGTATCCGCCGCCGAACAAGTACTATTTTGCGGCTTCCAAAGGTCTCGGCCTGAAGCTCAAGAAGCAGATCTCCAAACCGGCTGAGCTGAGGAAGGAACTGCGCAACAACTGGGACAAACACTGCAGGGCGAAGATCACCGATACGATTAAGGTCGAGCTGCGGGGCAAGTTACTGACGTATTTCGAAAACTTCGATTTCACCATTTTCGACATGATCCCAGTAGCCGAAATGATCAAAGGCCATGCCAGCACGGCGTTCTACGAGCGACGCTTCGGCGGAAACAGCTTCCCTGATCGGCCCCCTGTCATGTTGCCGCCGCATGCGGTCCAGCCAACCGAGAGCCGGTATGTCGAGCAACTGTTTGAGATCTATTCGGAAAAGCTGGCGGTGCAGCTGAACCAACCGGAGCAACTGGCGAAGCATCCGGAGCTGGAGCGGCACTTCAACCGTTCGCGGGAAGTGTTCTACCATGCCGAGTCGCTGCGAAACTTCCCACGCGATAGTGTGGATCCCGGCGCCTTCGATGAAATCCGGAATGAGATTTATCACGGTTGCATCGATAAGCACGATATGGAATATCCGACGGGGATGGACCGCATTTTGGCAACCACCAGCCACGCAACGACGCTTAACCCGAACTGCAACGCGCTGTGCATGCGGGTGCAGACGCAGGATAAGCAGGGTCTGTGCCATCACCTCGCGAATGAGGACAAATTTCTTTGGGTGAAGAAAAATGGCTGACGGCACTCAGACATTCAACAGCCCGATTGAGACCGGGGTTCGGGCGCTGATCCTGCTGGCCGAGTCCTACCCCGCGCAGATGGATCTCCAACGCATCCTCGAATTCGATTACATCCTTGTGCACACGGGCGATGTCGAGGGACCGCCCAGCATTCACCCTGCCCTGCCGTTGCGCTCGGGGGAGCTGCTGGTTCGTAGGCAGTTAATTGAACGGGGACTGATGCTGATGATGAGCCGTGGCCTGGTCGGGCGATACGCAACGCCCGAAGGCTTCATGTATCAGGCCGAAGATGCCGCCGGGCCGTTCCTCGACGCCCTGACGGCCGAATATCTCGACGAGCTGAAAGATCGGGCCGGTTGGGTGGTCGACCGTTTCAGCGATATGAGCGACCATGATATTCGCGTGATGCTTAGCCGCGTTTACGATCAATGGTCGCGCGAATTCCAAGTGCCTGAACAGCCAGGGTTGTTCTGATGGCATTTAACCCCCTTCAGCTTCGATTTATCCGCTTTCTCGGCCCTGAAAAAGAGCCGGCGGACTACACGTTTACGTCCGGACTCAACATCCTCTGGGGCGCAAGCGACACGGGAAAGACCTTCCTTGCTCTCGCGATCGATTTCATGCTCGGCGCTGGTAGCCTGAAAGACATTCCAGAGCGGGTCGGATATGACCGCGTGCTGCTCGGCATCACGACGGCTGACGGTAAGGATTACACGCTACAACGCAGCGTCGCTGCCGGAAGCTTCAAGCGTTTTGATGGGCTATTAACCGATCCGCCGGCTGACAAGAAGCCCGATAAGAAGCTGTCCGCAGTTCATACGATAAAGAACTACAGCAACCTCTCGCATTGGCTGCTGCAGCAAATTGGCCTGGATACAAGAGACATCCTATGGAGTACGGCGAGCGGCGAAAAACGGTCTCTCGGCCTCAGGGCGCTGGCGCATTTGTGCGTCATTCCGTACCCGAAAATTACGAAATCGGAATCACCGCTTTATCACGGCCAGTATCAGGACCAAACGCGCGAATACGGAGTTTTCAAGCTGCTGTTGACGGGGCTTGACGATTCAGCCATAACGGAAGACATGGCGGCCGAGATCGAAGTTCCGCCGGCCAGCAAACCGGCGGTCCGGCCGGAAGTGCTGGAACAGATGATCTACGACTATGAGGATGAGTTGGCCCAGCTGACCGATAATCCAGAGGGGCTCGACAGCGAAGAGACTGCGATCGAGGAAGAGTTGGAAGCATTGCAGGCTGCGTTTGAGCTGATGGAAGGTAAAATCACCGAAACCAGTCAGCAGCGCAAGCAAGTCTATGACCAGCATAGCCACCTCGGTGTTCGGCGGAACGAGATCACCGAATTGCAAGAGCGCTTCAAGCTGTTGGATGCGCAGTATACGAACGACATTAAGCGGTTGGTCGCGATCGAAGAATCGGGCCAGCTTTTCGTGTTGCGCGAGCCCATAGCGTGTCCGCTCTGCGGTGCGGCACCGGAAGGGCAAAATCATGCCGCCGCGTGCGACGGCAATGTTACAGCTGTCGCGCAAGCCGCAGCAGCGGAGATCGCAAAGATCAGAACTCTGCAGGCCGAGTTGCACGCTACCGTCGAGGCTCTGACCAAAGAGCGATCTGATGTCATCACCGAGCGCAGGGACCTTGAAAGTCAGTGGAATCAGTATCAGCAGCAGATGGAGACGGCACTGTCCCCTCCCTTCGCCGAATTGCGGAAGAAGCGCGACGCTTTAGTCGAGCGCCGGTTAGCCGTTCAACAGGCCATTGCACTGAATAAGCGAATTAAGGGATTGAGGCGTCGGTTGGATGAACCTGCGCCGCCCGCACCGGAAAAGCCCGTTGTGAACAAGGCCAGCAGGTCAAGCGTCAATCAATACATCTCAAAGTCTGTGCTGCGCGACTTTTCGACAACGGTCGGAAACATCCTTGGCGAATGGCATTTTCCCGGCGCAACCGATGTTTACTTCGATGAAGCGGCCCGCGATGTTGTGATCGGTGGTCGCCTTCGTGGAAGCCGTGGCGCCGGGCTTTGCGCGATCACCTATTCGGCCTTCACACTGGCCCTCTTTGAGTACTGCCGGTCACGGAAGATGCCGCACCCTGGTCTCGTCATTCTGGACTCGCCGCTGATCGCATACAAGGAACCTAAAGCAGACGATGAGGGCATTATCGGCACCGACTTAAAGCTGCGGTTTTACGAGCACCTGAACACGTTTGCCGGGACCGAGCAGATTTTTATCATCGACAACACGGAACCACCGCAACACTTTCTCGAGATGGCTAAGCAGTTCACCGGCAACCCCGCCATCCCGCGTTGCGGGCTGTTTCCCTGTCTGCCGAAGAAAACTGAATAGTGCATGCGTTGTAGATTCGGCTTCTATACTTTAGGAAGCCGCGATGTTGATCGGCTCGGCAAATGGAACCTGCGTTCCGGGCGAGTTAGGGCAACTCGGGGAGTAATCCTGAATTGAGGCGTTCAGGCCGCGCGGCATGACCTTGGATCGCGCCAGAGGGCAGGGGCCAGCACGCGCTGTCAGAGCTCCCGGCGATCTGATGAACTTTACTGATGTTTGTATTGGGCCACCATGGCTTGGATCGCAGTGGGTGGGAGGGTGGCTACCTGCGCGTCGATCTCTTCGCTGGTGAGGGGATGGCCGCAGTTGGTGCATTCGGCGTCGATGAGAGCAGAGGGCGAGGTCGGTTTTGCGTCTGTCTGGAAGGTGTGTTCGCCGCACTCCGGGCAGCGAAAAGGCGTGGTGTACTGCGACATGTTTTCGTAGTCGATGGGCACTGGGGCTCCGTGGAGTGAAGTCGGGTGATCGACTCCAGTCATTTTGGGATTTTAGCAAGGGCGGATGGCGGGGCGAGTTGGGTGGAGAAACGGTCGCTGGTAAAAAGGGTTGCGCTGCTACTCCAGGGTGGTTGGGTGCCGGGTGAATGCACGATGAACCGGGGGTTGCGTTGGAGAGAGTCAGTGAGCGTTATGTTCGTCGAGGGTTTGTCGATGAGTGACTTTGCGAGTTGGCGTGAATGCTGCCATTTCACTTCTGCGAAGGACGTATATCAGGGGTATCTAGCGCGTGGTCCGATGGGTAGCTCCATCTGCTTCGACGATCGACGCTTAGACGGATCAGCGAGCGTCGAGTGCGCCTGAGGCTTGCAATCGCCTCAGTAGAGCGGTCGCCGTTTGCTTTTCCTGCGTCGATAGGGCCCTCATCGCCTGGGCCACGTCTCGCGCATGGAGCGGGAAGATGCGTTGCATCAGCTTGCGGCCTTCTTCCGTGATGCTTCCAAGAATGATCCGTTGATCTTCCTGTTTGGCGCGCCGCATCAGAAGTTTTCGCTGTTCAAGCTTTTTCACGGTGTAGGTGGTACTCGCACCGGTCAGAAGGATGCGCTGGCTCAGTTCCCCGAGCGGAATGGGGCCGCCGTGGTAGAGGGTCGCCAGGACCGAAAATTCAGTCATGGTCAACCCGAGCTTTGCCATCGGAGGACGGACCTGGTCATCCACGAACTTGAACGCTCGTCCGATCGCGAGGATGAGTTGGAGGGAGCTTTTCTCGTCAAGGTCTGATGAGCCAGGCTCGTGCTTCTCCTCTACGGCCTCATTGGATTTCTTTGAGCGCTTCACGTCTACAGATTATCGGAACTGAAACAATTCGGTCGCTGCCCGGTGCAGGTAGTTCCGGGAAAGGACGAACTTCAACATCTCTCTGCTGGAATTCTTCAGAAGGGATGAGTAGAAGAATTCTGATACTCTGATATATTAGAATTCTAAATGAATTCTAAGGAAAGCATCTTCAATGCTTGTTCTCCGGCTACAAGCAGCCCGTATGCAAGTCAGCGATGGGACTGGGCTACACACGGCCAAGTTGAGCAGGATCGGCGACTGCGGATGCTTTTCGAATGCGTAATTGACGAGACACATCCATGCATTGGCCCGCGACCTCTTGTGCTGCCACCACACCAACGTTGCACTCACAATGGCGCGTACCTGAAGCGCCAGGAGACGAAGTATGTCGAAGATTGAGATTGTTCCCCGCATCCAGCCAACGGACAGCATCATCCTGCTGGTCGACCATCAGACGGTCACGGTCGACTGGGTGAAAAGCCTGCCGAAGGAAACCGTCATTGCAAGCTGTCGCGTACTCGCGCGGATGGGTGTCGAGTTCTCCATTCCGCTTTTCTTCACCACGACCATGGAGGAGTACGTTGGGCAGACGGTTAAGGAGATCGCCGATGCCGCGCCCGACGCCTTCAACGCTCGATTCAAGCGCGGCGGCATCCTAAGTTGCTTCGACCAGCCGGAGCTGCAGAGTGCGCTCAAGGCAACCGGCAGGAAGAACCTGATTCTGGCGGGCCTTACGACCGACATCTGCCTGTTCTGGGCCGCAAGGGATGCGCTAAGACTCGGTTACTCGGTCTATGTCGTGGCGGATGCCTGCGGAACAATGTCCGCTTTGGGTGATTCGGTGACGTTTGACCGGTTGCGTGACCTGGGCGCGATCGTGACCGTGGTTAACTCGATCGTCACCGAACTGGAAAATGATTTCGGATCACCCGACGGTCTACGGGCGCAGAAGATCATGTCCGACGAGATCATCTCGAAGCTCAACTCCTAATGGTCGCCGTGGTCAGCCATTGTGGTTGGCTGCTCGCCAGCCGCAATGGCCGGACGCGGTATGCACTCGATGAGTAAGTTACCGGGAGAGATCAAAGTCTTGATGGTTGTGGCGTAAGCTCTCGGCTCGCTCTCAGCCTGGCGTCCACCCACCCTTGAACCGATGACGCCGATTGAACGATGAGGCCCCCATCGGTCGGAGCTGAAATGGAGCGCGGAGCAAAGGCTGGGGCCACCCGCCGATTCTGGCCGGCGCAGAGTGTTCTACGAAGCAGCTCTGAGGTAACGGTGAGGATTCAGGGGTTGCGGGCTCCTATTCTCCATCCCCCCTTGCATTCTCAGGGGAAGCGTGAGACTCTTCCCTCGCAACACAAGGGGACGGGATGGAGACCGCGAAACTGGAATTTCTGCGTGGCACGCTGGATGTTTTGATTCTCAAGGCGCTGGCCTGGGGCCCGCTGCATGGGTACGCAATTACCAACCTGATTCGGCTACAGAGCGACGAGGCTTTGCTGGTGGAGGAGGGTACGCTGTATCCGGCGCTGTGGCGACTGGAAAACAAGGGCCTGCTGAGCGCCGAGTGGGGACTGTCGGAAAACAATCGCAAGGCGAAGTTCTATCGGATGACACCGGAAGGGCGGCGGCAATTGCGCCAGGAGACGAAGACCTGGCAGGCGTATGCTGCTGCGGTGGCCAAGATACTGGACGCGACGCAGCCGCCGGTGGAGGTTGGGTGATGCCAACTCCACTGTGGCGCCGCTATTCGCGTCTGATCGGCCCGGACCCGGCCGCCGATGTGAACGATGAACTGCGCTTTCATCTGGAAGCGAAGATCGACGACCTGATCGCACGGGGCTGGGGTCCCGATGCTGCGCGCAGAGAGGCGGAACGCACATTTGGCGATCTGCTGGCGGTTCAATCGATCGGCAAGAAGTTAGGGGAGAGAATGGAACGCCGCAAACGGCTGTTGGATTATGTGGATGACTCACTGAAAGACATTCGGTACACAGTTCGCACGCTCCGCAGCGAGCCGGGCTTTGCCATGGTTTCCATCCTGATCCTGGCGCTCGCGATCGGGGCGAACATAACGGTCTTCAGCGTGGTGAACACGCTGTTGCTGCGCCCGTTGCCGTTTCGCGATTCACAGCAACTAGTTTGGATTGCGCCGCCTCCTGGGGACTGCGGCATGTCTTGCGCAACTTACTCGGCGGACGCGTATGAAGAATTTCGGGCGCAGAGCCGCGCCTACCAGGATGTGACCGGATACTTCGCATTCAGTACCGCAGACAATATGCGACTGACCGGGCGAGGGGAGCCGGAGCCGGCCACGAATATCGACGTGATCGGCAACTTCTTTCAGGTTCTCGGAGTGCAGCCGGCGATGGGACGCCTGTTCACTGCGGAGGAGGCGCGCGGGACGCATCCGGTGGCGCTGCTCGCGGATGCGTACTGGAGGCGGCAGTTTAATTCGGATCGAGCGATCGTCGGCAAAGCCATCGAGATGAATGGGACACCGCGAACGGTCGTCGGCGTGTTGCCCGCGAGCTTCGATTTTGGGGCGGTGTTTTCTCCGGGCACGAAGGTCGACATGTTCAGCCCCTTCAACCTGGATGAAGCGCGGGACTGGGGCAACGTGGTCACCCTGATCGGTCGCCTCAAGCCGGGCGTAACTGTAGCGCAGGCGGTGGACGAGGCCAAGCGCGTGGCGCCGAATTTGTATTTCAACGTGAAATATCCGCAGACGCTCGGCGGGTATAAAGGGGATCTCGTTCCGGGATCGCTGAAGGAGTACGTTACGGGCAAACTGCGTCGCTCGCTGATTGCGCTGTGGTGCGCAGTGGGTGTGATTCTACTCATCGCCGGGGTGAACTTATCGAATTTGTTACTGGCTCGTGCTGCCTCGCGGGCGAAGGAGTTTGCGGTGCGTGGCGCACTGGGGGCAAGCCGCGGGCGGATCGTGAGGCAGTTGCTGATGGAGAGCTTGTTACTGTCTGGCGCGGGTGCGCTGCTTGGTCTTGGGCTGGCTATGGTCCTGATCCGCTGGCTGGCGCACCAGGGATCGCTGGCACTCCCGCTGCTCGGCACACTGGGGATTGACAGTCAGGCGCTGGGTTGGACGGTTTTCGTCGCGGTGTTTACGGCAATGATTTTCGGCCTGCTTCCCGGGCTGAGGATAGCGAGCGGCAATCTTCAGGATGTACTGAAGGACTCTGGGGCAGGAGCGGGCCTGGGCCGCAAACACGAGCGGCTTCGCGCGGTCTTGGTGATTTCAGAGGTCGCCCTGGCCTGTGTGCTGCTGGTGAGCGCGGGGTTGCTGCTGCGGAGCTTTCTGAAGGTGCTGGAGGTTGACCTGGGGTTCCAGCCGGAGCGTGCCGCGTCGGTGAAGATCGAGTACGACGACACCGCTCCCACTCCCGAAAGCCGTGCCGCCAAGCGCGGCGTGATCTTCCAGCAGATGATCAGCCGGGTAAGCGCGCTGCCGGGCGTAGAGGCGGCTGGGATCTCCGATTATTTACCCCTGGGGCCCAATCGGGAATGGGACGCACCTGCGCCGCAGGGGAAGACATTCGCTCCGGGAGAACTGCCAAATCCCCTGGTGTATGTGATTACACCGGGATTCATCCGCGCAATGGGCATGCGGCTGCACGGGCGAGAGTTCACGTGGTCCGATGGTCCGCATAGCCGGAGAGTGGTTCTGATCAACGCCTCGGGAGCACGCGGCTATTGGCCGGGCGAAGACGCAGTAGGAAAGACACTGATGCGCGGCAAAGAGGAAGACCTGGTGGTCGGCGTCGTGGATGATGTGCATGAAGAAAACGTGGAAAGCGGGAGTGGCTCACAAATCTATTACCCGGCAATGCAGCAGAGTCCGGCGGGTGGGCAACTGGTGATCCGCAGCAGCGTGCCGCCGTCAGGCCTGGCTGCGGGCGTGCTTCACGTGCTGCGGGAGCTGAATCCCAATCAGCCTGCGGCCGAGTTCCGGCCGATCCAATCCATCGTGGATCGCGCCGTCTCACCGCGCCGCTTCTTCATGTTGCTGGTCGCGGCATTCGCGGGCCTCGGTCTGTTGCTAGCGGCCCTGGGCATATACGGAGTGATTTCGTATTCGGTCACGCAAAAGAGACAGGAAATCGGTGTGCGGATGGCACTTGGAGCGACTGCGGGGCGCATACAGCGGGACGTGGTTCTCAACACGTTGCGGCTTGCGATGGTCGGCATCGTCATGGGAGCGATTGCGTCAGTCGCGTCCGCGCGCCTGATTGCAGCCTTGCTTTTCGCGACATCGCCGTGGGACGCGACCACATACGCAGGCATGGTGCTGTCGCTCGTGGCAGTAGCCTTGATTTCGGGCTACATCCCTGCGCGCAGGGCTTCCTGCATTCACCCGGTGAATGCTCTACGGAGTTAGTGACGGGGTTCGGTAATCAATTCGAGTATCGGCTGAGCTTAAGCCGCTACACTGCGCGATGGTTGGGGCGGTGACGGACCCCTTAGGCTCCGGATGTTGCACTGCCGCCCACGACTAGGCGGTGGCGGCCATGCCTGCGGTTCCGGGCCAGGGTTGATCCTGGGCTGAGCGGAAGGCTTCGTAGATGCGGTCGATGATGGTGGGGTCCACGCGGAAGTGGCTAGCGGTGGTGGAGTGATGGTGGTCGTGTCCGCTGGCTACGGAGAACAGCAGCAGTTGGATGGCGTGGCCGGGAAAGGTGGAGGCGACGCCGAACCCGCATTTTCTGCAGACTGCGCCATAGCGAGGCCCGTTGGCGTCTGGGACGATCGATCCCGACATCTCAGCAGGGACCGCGACCCGCACTACTGAATACTGAACATCCTGGCCGTTCACCCTGCTCTTCAAAATAACCATTGCACTTCACCTCGCCAACGCAGCAGATTTTCAAGTGATCACGTATGGGACGATGGTGCGCTCGGCGGAAGGCGGTTGTCTCTCACACTCTTGGGTCATTCTCTACAACTTAAATCGCCGGTTGTTGATGGGACGGAAGGTTGCGTGCGCGAGGGGGTTGGGATGGAGGAAGCTCGGCATTGTTCACGAACGCATTCAGCGGGCACCCTTAGCAAAGCGGGAGACACGAACGGATGCACCGCATACGAAGGAAGATACGGCCAAGCCGCTGCGCGAACGGTGACCTCGCAGCAGAAGAAGTTTGGGCTGGAACAGATGGACGAGGAGGTGCACCGGGTCTTCTTCTGCAATACCGAGCTGTGTGAGTTCAACAGCGCAGAGATGAGGTTCCGACCTGCGCTTAGAGCTTCAGCTTAGGCTTGCCCTGATTCAAATGCCCAAGGCTTTAGCATTGGTAATATTCGTGTTGAAGTCTGAAGGTGTTCAGATGATTGTTGGTGATCCAAATGTGTTCGCGATTGAGTCCGAAATCACCGAAGCTTATGAGCGACTGAGCTCACGGGCAATAGGCTTCTTCGTGATCCACGCTTCGGGCAAGTGTTTCGGAGTGAAAGAAGCAGATGCTACTTTGTTGGCCTGTTCTTTTGATGAAGTCGGCAGACGACTTGCTGATCGTGGAATTCACATTCCCTGCTTCCCATTAGATGCAAATGCTGGCGAAATTGCCTTTGCCTTCAGGCGAACTCACTATAGTACAGATCGCGGAGGCAACGATCTCTTCTTCGAGATGGATGCTCGTGAGTTCGGAGACGCGATCTCATCGCGGCGACTGGTGTGGGCTCCCGATGGCGATGAAGCATTCGACGATAGCAGCTACGTCCTGCAATTTGAGAATGAGCATTACGTCCGGCTAGTCGCCTTCAAATCCGTTTTCGATTCCCTGTACGATCCTGAAAGCGTATGCGAAGTTCGGCTTTCGGCGGACAGTTTTTACGCGATTCTCCGATCCTGGAGAGATCGCTTCGAGTCGATATGGGAAGCGCATCCCAAGATGCCTGAGGGCTACAATTGACCATCCTAAGACGGAACGAGTGTCGGTAGCCATCTCTAAGGAAGCAGAGCCATGGAAATGACGGGGTTTGGAAAGCCAAAAGCCGGCTTTCCACCCTTACCACACCGCTTGAAAATCCCTGCGGGTTTTCGCACATTCCCACGGCTTCCACGACGACTATGATTATTTTGAAAATGGGCTAAGCCCGCCGAAAACCCGCAATTAGAGCCGCTCTCACCGCAAGGGGCCTGTAAACCAAGTCCCTGGTCCAGAATGTAGAGGATGTCCCGGTACACTCAACATCGGCCAGGGCCGCTGGTTTTGGGCGCAGAGAGGCGTGGGTCCGGCGCGGAGTTTGCAGGCGAGGACTGAAGGTCGTTAGAGCGCAGCGGGGGAAGAGACGCGACTTCCCGGAACGAGTTAGGCGCCCTTGGCGGCGTCGCGCCAATCGAGGACGACCTTGCCCGAGTTGCCGGAGCGCATGGCGTCGAAGCCCTCTTCATAGTCACGCCACGAGTAGCGGTGGGTGATGATGGGCGAGATATCGAGTCCCGACTCGAGCATGACGGTCATCTTGTACCAGGTCTCATACATTTCGCGGCCATAGATGCCGCGGATGGTGAGTTGGTTAAAGATGACATTCTTCCAATCGATGGACATTTCAGATGGGGAGGGAATGCCGAGCATGGCGACCTTGCCGCCGTGGCTCATGTTGGCGAGCATGTCGCGGAAGGCGTGGACGTTGCCGGACATTTCAAGCCCGACGTCGAAGCCCTCCTGCATGCCGAGCTTTTGCTGCACGTCGGCGAGTGAAGTTTCGCGCGGATCGATGGCGAGGGTGACGCCAAGTTTTTCCGCGAGCCTGAGGCGGTAGGGGTTGAGGTCGGTGATGATGACGTGGCGCGCGCCGGCATGCCGCGCGACGGCGGCTGCCATGATGCCGATGGGGCCAGCGCCGGTGACGAGAACATCTTCGCCGAGCACGGGAAAGGCGAGGGCGGTGTGCACCGCATTGCCGAAGGGATCGAAGATGGCGGCGACTTCAGGCGAGATCGAGGGATTGTGCCGCCAGATGTTACTCATGGGCAGGGCGATGTATTCGGCGAAGGCTCCGGCGCGGTTGACTCCGACGCCCTGGGTATGGGCGCAAAGGTGGCGGCGGCCGGCGAGACAGTTGCGGCAGCGCCCGCAGACGACGTGACCTTCGCCGCTGACCAGTTCGCCGGGATGAAAGTCAGAGACGTTGGAGCCGACGGCGACGATTTCGCCCACGAATTCGTGACCGATGATGAGGGGCACATGCAGGGTGGACTGGGCCCAGGCGTCCCACTCATAGATGTGGAGATCGGTGCCGCAAATGCCGGTGTAGAGCACGCGAATTTTGACGTCGTTGATGCCGATCTCGGGCTCGGGCACATCTTCGAGCCACAAACCTCGCGCTGCAGAACTCTTCACCAATGCTTTCAATTCCCTGCTCCTCCGGCCCGGCTTGCGGGCGCGTGCATGAGGGTCGCGACGTGGCGGACGGCGAGCTCCAATTCAGAGATGGGGACACATTCGCGTTCGCTGTGCGCGGTGCGCATGTCGCCGGGTCCAAACACGATGACCTCTTCAGCTACTGTAGCAAGCAGGCTCGCCTCGGAGCCAAAGGGGATGGAAATCGATTGTCTTCCGGTCAAGGCTTCCATGGTGCGAACGAGTTGCGAGTTGGCGGAGGTTTCGAAGCCGGGTTGATTTCTGAGGACGTGGATGGCGTAGTCGCAGCCATGCGTGCGTCGGATCGCTTCGCCGGTTTGCTGCAGGTGTGCGAGCAAGGCATCGGGGGAGAATTCAGGGAGGGGTCTGCATTCGAGGAGAAAGCGGCAAGTGCCCGGCACAATGTTTTTCGCGGTGCCGCCCGCGATGGTGCCGATGTTGAGGGTGGTGGAGGCGGGGGTGAAGAACGGGTTGTGGGTGTGGGAGAGTTCGCGGCTGTAGGTCTCGATGGCGTTGATCCACTGCGCGGCTCCGTAGATCGCGGAGACTCCCTCAGCGGGATGAGCGCTGTGAGCCTCGTGGCCGAGGACGGTGATTTCGGCGAGCCAGTAGCCTTTGCCGGCGCGTGCGGGATGGAGGGAGGTGGGCTCTCCAACGATGGCTCGTCGTGGGCGCAGGTGGCTGTTTCGCAGAAGATGATTGGCGCCAACGCAACCGATTTCTTCGTCGGCAGTGAGTACGAGCCTTAGGCCGGGGACTACGGATTCGGTGGATGTCTGAGCGACGGCCGCAAGCAGGCAGGCGAGGAAGCCTTTGACATCGCAGGAACCGCAGCCGTGGAGCATGCCGGCGTCCTGATGCGGTTGAAGGGCTCCCGACCATTGGGGCGAGTAGGGCACGGTGTCGGAATGGCAGAAGAAGGTGAGGTCGACTGCGGGGTCATCGAGGTTCTGGGCGGCGGGTGCGGCAATGAGGTTTGCCTTCTCCACGCCGGACGGATCGCGATAAGGGAAGATGCGGGTCTGCCAGTTCGAGGCGTGGAGCAGCTCCGACGCATAGTCGAGGATCGGGAGATTGGAGAGGCTAGAGACGGACGGGATGCGGATGAGGTCGCTGAGGATCTCGACAACCGATTTCATCGTGGCGCGGCCTCTCGGTTTCGCCAGGCCCTGGTGTGGACCTCGGCGTATCTTGAGACGATCTCTTGCCGGAGCGAATGGGCGCCGTCGCGAACGATGAAGTTGCCCTGAACCACAACATCGCGAATGGCGGAGCGGTTCAGGGAGAAGACGAGGATCGGGAGCAGATCGTTTTTGGAGTGGCCGGCGATGGAGAGATCGTCGCGGTCGATGGTGAAGAAATCGGCGAGTGATCCGGGGGCCAGGTCACCTGTGGGCACGCCCAGTGCGCGCGCGCCGTGAAGGGTTGCGCAGTCGAGCAGTTCGTTGGCGATGGGGCGCTTGCCTGCCCAGTCGAGCAGGGCGCGCTTCTGGTTGCGCAGACGCAGGTGGTACTCCAGTTCACGAGCATCTTCAAACGGATCGATCTGCGCCTGGCTGTCGGAGCCGAGCGCGATGGGAATGCCGAGCCGCATGGCTTCATCCGCAGGGAAAATGCCATCGCCGAGGTTACGTTCTGTGGTTGGGCAGGAACAGATGGTGGCGCCGCCGGCGGCGAGCATCTCGAGCTCTTGCGGCGTAACGTGAATCGAGTGCACGACACTGAGGTCGGCGCCGAGCAGCCGCGCGCGATGGAGTAGGGCGACGGGCGAGGTTCCGTATTCGCGGATGCAGGCATCGATCTCGGCGGTCTGTTCCGAGATATGCATCTGGATGGGAAGGTGGTTGGCGCGGGCCCATTCGAACAGCGGGAGGAGTTCGGGCAACGGCACGGCGCGGACGCTATGCGGAGCGATGCCGAACCGAACCAAGTCTGACTCGCAGCCGTAGTGAGCGAGCAGCGATTCTATATTGGAGAGGTAAGTGGAGGTCGACTCGTAGAAACGGCGCTGCCCCGCGTCTGGAGGCAATTCAAAACCCGCGCGGAAGTATGCGGTGCGAAGCAAAACGATGCGAATGCCGACGGATTGCGCTGCGGCAATGACCTGTTTGCTGAGCAGATTTGGATCTTCGTAGGGCTGGCCGTGAAGGTCGTTGTGAAGGTAATGGAACTCGCCGACGGTGCCGATGCCGGAAAGCGCCATCTCGAGGAAGGTCATGCGCGCGACGTCGAAGACCTCTTGCGCATCGAGCGACGAAGCTGCGTGATACATGGTGGCTCGCCACGACCAGAAGTCATTTCCGCTGCTGACCTTGGTCTCCGCCTTACCACGTATCAGCCGCTGGAACGAATGGGAATGAGCGTTGACGAAGGCAGGCAGCATGGCCCGGCCGGGCAGATTGACACGACGGGTAGCGGCGGAGTCGGGCTCTCGGGTGATAGCGAGAATGCGACCGGACTGGTCGACGAGCAGGCCATTCGTGGAGAATTCGCCGTCTGAGTAGAGCAGGTCGGGCTTATAGAAGGTGTTCATCGAGCGCCCTCGAAAGAGTCACAGTGAGTGAACTGAATGGCCGAACCAAGTGCCATTGGGGACAGGTTTACACGACCCTCTCTCCACGAATCCAGACTTCGCCGACAACATTTGCACCCATGGAGTAGATCAGATCGCGCCAGTCGCTGCTCTCGAGCACCAGGAAGTCGGCGCGTGCGCCGGCCTCGACGCGGCCCACGTCATCAAGCCCGAGAGCACATGCTGCGTTTACAGTTCCCGCCACCAGCGCCTCCTGGACCGTGAGTCCATTTAATCGTACGGCCAAGCCGAGCGCGGCTGCGGTAGAAAAGAGCGGGCTTGAGCCGGGATTGAGATCGGTTCCAACAGCAACCCCCGCTCCTGCATCGATGAGTTGCCGGCCGGGCGCCGCCGGGATTCCGAGATGAAGAGAGACGCCAGGAAGAATTGTAGCAATGGTGGAACTCTTTGCAAGGGCGGTCCAGTGTTCGGGGCGGCAGGCCTCGAGATGATCGACGCTCAGCACACCCATGCGAAGCCCGAGTTCCAGGCCGCCGATCGAGTGAAACTGGTCGGTGTGGAGCTTGGTGCGCAGGCCATGTAACTGTGCGCAACGCAGGATCTGTTCCGCTTCGTCGGGATGCCACGCTTCTTTTTCGACGAAAACGTCTACTGCCGAAGCGAGCGCGCGCGTAGCGACTGAAGGGATGAGTGTGGCACAGACTTTCGCTAGGTAGTTTGACCGTTCGGCTGGATCGGCGGCAGGAATATGTATGAGCAGCGTAGGTATAAGTTGAGCGCGGGTCTCGGCGGCGAGTTCTGCGATGGCTTCGAGCATCGCGATCTCCGCGGCGGCGGTGAATCCGTAGCCGGACTTGATCTCGATTACGGAGGCTCCGGATTGGAGCAACGATGCGATGCGGGGCTTGGCGAGCGCGACGAGTTGCTGCTTGCTTGCTGCAGCGGTCGCGCGGATGGTGCTGCGTATGCCTCCGCCGGAGGCGAGTATCTGCTCATAGGTGCGGCCCGAGGTGCGTGCTTCAAAATCGGCGAGGCGATCGCCCGCCCAGACTGCGTGAGTGTGCGGATCGACGAGCGCGGGAACGACGGCGCGGTTTTTAAGGTCGAGGGTCTCGCGTGCATCGCCGCGCCAGGCTTGCTCTTCGCCGGCCCAAAGGATGCGTCCGGCGCCGACAGCGATGGCAGCATGGCGAATCAGTTTCAGCTGGCGCATCGCCCGGCCGCGCCTGATGCCATGACCTTCGGCGGTGACGAACTCCGAGATGCCGGTGAGCAGATAGTCGATGTTCATGGCAGGCTCGGAAGATCGAGTCCGCGCCGCTTTGCGACTTCGATGGCTTGCGGATAACCGGCGTCTGCATGCCGCACGACGCCGAGTGCGGGATCGTTGGTGAGGCAGAGTCGGAGCCGCTGTTCGGCCTCATCGCTTCCGTCGGCGACGGCGACGAGGCCTGCATGCTGGCTGTATCCCATGCCAACGCCGCCGCCATGATGAAAGCTCATCCACGCGGCTCCGCTGGCGATACCGGTTGCGAAGTTGAGCAGCGGCCAGTCTGAAACCGCATCGGAGCCGTCGAGCATGGCTTCCGTCTCGCGAAAGGGGCTGGCGACGGAGCCAGCGTCGAGATGATCTCTGCCGATGACGATGGGAGCGCTCAGCGTGCCTTCGCGAACCATGCGGTTAAAGAGCAATCCGGCGCGATCACGCTCGCGATACCCCAACCAGCAGATGCGCGCGGGCAGTCCCTGATACGCGATTTTGTCTCCGGCGAAGTCGAGCCATTCGTTCAAACGCTTGTCTTCGGGAAAGAGTTCCTTGAGAGCGCGGTCTGTCTTGGCGATGTCGTTGGGATCGCCGGAAAGTGCGACCCAGCGGAAGGGGCCGCGGCCTTCACAAAACGAATCGCGAATGAATGCGGGTACGAAGCCGGGGTAGGAGAAGGCATCGGTGACGCCGGCAAGCTTCGCCTGGGTTCGCAAGTTGTTGCCGTAGTCAAACGCGACGGCTCCCCGACGCTGCATTTCAAGGATGGCCTGGACGTGCGCGGCGATGGACGATTGCACTCGCTGGCTGTAGGCGGCGGGATCGCGGGAGCGGAGCGCGTTGAGATCTTCGTCGGGATGGGTGACCGGCAGATACCCCCAGAGCGGATCATGCGCGCTGGTCTGATCTGTCACAAGATCGGGCACGAATCCTATCTTGACCATACGCGGCAGGATCTCGGCGGCGTTGCCGAGCAGTCCGATGGAGACGGCTTCCCTCGCCCGGCGGGCTTGCTGCGCCAGCGCGATTGCATGTTCGAGCGAATCGGTGGCCTGCTCGAGATAGCGCGTCTCTAATCGCCGACGAATGCGACTGGGATCGACCTCGACGCAGATGCTAACTCCGCCTGCAAGCTTTACGGCCAGAGGTTGCGCACCGCCCATGCCGCCGAGGCCGGCAGTGACAGTGATGGTTCCGGCGAGGGAGTCGTTGAAGTGGCGGAGGGCAGCGCCGCGGAAGGTTTCGTAGGTTCCCTGCAGGATGCCTTGCGTGCCGATGTAGATCCAGGAGCCCGCGGTCATCTGCCCGTACATCATGAGGCCCGCCGCCTCGAGGCGATCGAACTCCTCCCAGTTGGCCCAGCGCGGCACCAGGTTGGAGTTGGCGATGAGCACACGCGGTGCGAGCGGGTGGGTTTCAAGAACGGCGACGGCTTTGCCGGACTGCACCAGGAGCGTCTGGTTGTTCTCAAGCCGCTCGAGCGTATCGATGATGGTTTGGTAACAGTCCAAGTTACGAGCAGCTTTACCTCGGCCGCCATAGACGATGAGTTCGGCGGGCTTCTCTGCCACTTCGGGATCGAGGTTATTCATGAGCATGCGCTTGGCTGCTTCCTGAATCCATCCGCGAGCGGTGCGGGTGTTGCCGCGCGGGGCGCGAATGGCAGGCGCGCTCATCGGGCGACCCCGGCTGTTTGCGGAGCTTCGTGGGGCTGAAGGTTGTCCTCGGCGAGGAACTGCGCCGCGGCCTCCATGCGAGTGGATAGGATACAGTCACTGTTCCATGAAGGCACGCGTTCCCGGAATCGCTGCCGGGATTGCTCGAGCACGGGTGGGATGGTTTCGCCGCGCATGTCGATGGCCCGAGTGGCAGCGAGAAGTTCGATGGCAACCACCATGCGCGCCAGAGAGACAGCCTGTTCCAGCTTAAGGGCGGAGGTCATGCCCATGCTGACAAAGTCTTCCTGATTGCCGCTGGTGGGAATGGACCCGGTGGAGGCGGGCGAGGCGAGAACACGCAACTCCGCGACCAAGGCCGCAGCGGTGACCTGCGCCATCATCAGCCCGGATTCGATGCCGGGGGCTGAGGCGAGAAACGCGGGAAGGCCTTCGTTCAGTGTGGGATTCAAGAGACGTTCAATGCGGCGCTCGGCGATGCCCGCCAACTGGCAGAGGGCAATGGCGAGGTAGTCAAGGTTGAGCGCGAGAGGAGCTCCATGGAAGTTACCACCAGAGAGGATGGCGTCTTCAAAGACGAGTGGATTGTCGGTCGCACTGTTGAGTTCGATCTGCATCACGCGGCGGGCTTCGGCAACCGTGTCCCACACTGCGCCATGCACCTGGGGAATGCAGCGCAGGCAGTACGCATCCTGCACGCGGCCTTCGCGCGCGATCCAGATATCGTCCTCGAGAAGGCTACGCAGATGGGTGGCGCTCAGGACCTGTCCTCGATGGGGGCGCGCCGCGTGCAAACGCGGGTCGAGTGCGGCGGGCAGGCCTCGCAGCGCCTTCATGGTCATGGCGGCTGTGGTCTGCGCGGAGTAGAACAGGGACTCGATGGCTGCGATCTGGAGGCAGCCGATGGACAGCATGGCCTGCGTTCCATTGAGCAGCGAGATGCCTTCTTTAGCTTGTAACCGAAGCGGTTGCAGATGGGCGCGCCGGAGACACTCGGCAGCGTCGAGCACCTCGCCTCGGTAGCGTGCACGACCCTCGCCGAGCAGGATCAGCGTCATATGGGCAAGGGGAGCAAGGTCGCCACTGGCACCGACGCTGCCTCGCGAGGGAATCACGGGGGTGATGCGGTGGTTGAGAAGATCGCAAAGGCGCTCGGCGACCTCGGGCCGAATGCCGGAGAGGCCTTTCGCCAGGACGTTGGCGCGGATGAGCATCATGCCGCGAACGACCGCTTCGGAGAGGGGCTCGCCGATGCCGGCGCAGTGAGAGCGGACGAGGTTGACCTGCATCTGCTCGATTTCACAGGGATCGAGGCGGATGTTGGCGAGCAGTCCTACGCCGGTGTTGAGGGCGTAGACCGCCTTCGAACCGCTGAGGGCAGCCTCGACCTGCGCGCGGGAGCGGCGCATTCTCGCCCGGGCCACGTCTGCCAGCGAGACCAGGTCGCGGCCAGCCGCTAGGGCGACAACATCCTCCAGGGTAAGGCTCGCGCCATCCAGCATCAGCATTGGCGTATGCTAGCGATTGTGCGTGCCGAAGAGAAGTAGCGTTCAACGGAAGTACTGAGTTTGTTCAGGGGTTCGTTCGGCTTGGCACAGGTTTTACCGTGGTATCGGCGAGAGGAAAATAGCTTCACCGTTGATTATGATCAGGAGAGGTTCGCGATGATTGCGCTGGATTTGATCGACAAGCGGTTGCTGCAGGAGCTTGCCACGGATGCGAGGATCGGGTTTGCGGAGTTAGGCCGGCGGGTGGGCCTGTCGCCTTCCGCGGCGGCGGAGCGGGTGCGGCAACTGGAGAGTTCGGGGCTGATTCGAGGCTACCGGGCAGAGGTGGACCTGCAGGCGCTCGGGTTCGCGATCACAGCTTTTGTGAGGCTGACGTGTGAGGGAAATCGCTACCGGACGTTTTTGAAATTTCTGCCAACGCTCGATGCGGTGCAGGAGTGTCATCACCTTACGGGCGGCGATGCATTCCTGCTCAGGGTGATGTTGAGCTCCATCGATCAGCTTGAGACGTTGATTGAAAAGCTGCTGCCGTATGGCACACCGACGACGAGCCTGGTGTTATCGACGCCGCTGAAGAGGAACCAGAACGCGCACTTACTAAGTAGGCTCTAGGCGAGCGGTCAGGGGCGAGTAAGCAGGGTGAGAGAGGCCAGCCACGTCGGCTGTGGTGGTATGAACTACGACCACTTCATAGGACGAGAGATTAATCTGGATGTTGAGTGGTTCGCAGGCTTTTTTCCAAGGCATAGTAGGAAGCCTGGCACCTTAGTCGGACTTAGTAACTACCACATGGTGCTCGGCCAGTGCGGCCTGGGTCATGATAGAAGGCGATTTGCATCGAGCCCTTTTCTATTAAGGAGCAGGGGGCGGAATGACAGGAGGAGGAATTTCGGTTTGCGATGTGAAGGTAGAGGCGGGAAGTCCCGCTGCGTTGAACAAGTTCGCGGTGGGTGCGTTGGCCCATCCATATCTCACATATAGCGGCTTTTGTATCTCGGGGCTACTTACTACGACATAATCGTCTTCGATACGCGCGGTGGCGGTCACGAATTGTCCGTCTCGGCCAGCCACTTCAAAGCCTTGCAGGCTGGGGCCTTTCGCAGTTAAGCCGGCGCTATGGTCAAACCAGACGCGCACGCTGGTGTCGTCGGGAGCGGCCTCTCGGTAGATGGGGCCGGAATACTCCAGAGTTTCTCCGTAAGCGATGGCGCGAGCGGCAAGAGCGAGTCGATTGCCGACCGTCTGCTTGTCGGAAGGATGCACGTTTTCCGGATCGCCCACATCGAGCGTGACCGCCATGCCGGTGTTAACTACAGAGAGCGTTCGCCGCTGCGCTTCGCGAATGATGCCCCATGTCTCCGCGGAGGTGGATGTGAAGCTAGAGATCTGAACAAACAGGAATGGGAAGTTACCCTCGTTCCACTTCGAACGCCAGTCGGCGATAAGTTCGGGGAATAACCTGCTGTAAGTCGGCGCAAGTATCCCCATGCTGTTGGATTCGCCCTGATACCAGATCACTCCCTTGATGGTGAAGGGGGTAGCTGGAGCGACCATGCCGTTGAAGAGCCCGGCAGGCGCCCAGGATGCGGGCCCGGGATGCCACGGATGTTTTGGCAGAGGCTGCCCTGCCTGACGCGAGGCATCATCCTCGCGCTTCTCGCGTGCAAGTAACAACGGTATCTGGTCCTGCTGATCCATAAGTTGCGCTCGTGCCGCAAAGACGGGCATCAAAGACGCGTCGGAGGCCAGGCCATCGAGACTTACCCACGCCTCGGCAGGCGTGCCGCCCCAGGTGGAGTCAATCAGGCCGATCGGCACATGTTCGCGCTTCTGTATCTCACGACCGAAGAAATAAGCTACCGCAGAGAACTTGGCAGCGGTCTCCGGAGTGCAGGAGGTCCAGGAACCTTCCAGTTCGCTCAAGGGATAGTCGGAGGTTTTCTTGTCGACGAGTAACAGGCGCACCTGCGGCAGATTGGCATGTGCGATCTCCTGGTCTGCATCTTTCACGACCGCGCTGCCGGGAAAGCCGCTCAGCGGCATCTCCATATTGGACTGGCCCGAGGCGAACCAGACATCCCCAATCAGAATGTCGGATAACGTAACTGAGTTGGTGCCTTGAACCGCGAGGTCGAAGGGGCCGCCCGCATGCTCGGGCGCAAGAAAGAGGCTCCACTGTCCAAGGTCGTTCGCGGCTGTTGAGCGTGTCTGCCCGTGCAGTTTGACGGTGACGGATTCGCCTGGCTGGGCCCATCCCCAAATGTGGATAGGCTTTTCGCGCTGCAGCACCATGTGATCGCTGAGGATGTGCGGAAGCCTAACCTCGCAACTTGCGACCAGTGGCATCATGGCGAGGAAGCAGCCAACAAGCTTGGCGATACGGATGTGTCTCACGATTTCTCCTACGGATCGATTGCTTTTACCTGGATGAAGTGATCGGCAGTGGAGCGACCGGATAAAATGTCGTGATAACGATATCAAATGAAACAGAGTGCATGCTCTGCGAGGTGCAGGCGAGCGCGCAAAATTTGCGGATACGAGTCTTCAGACCGAGGTGCGCCTGATAGATTCTATTGAGAGCTGAGCGGTCGAGTTGAGTATTGGAGGGTTGAGAGTGACTTGGTCGATTCGCATGTCGCACCGTCTGGCGACGTATTTGAGAGGAGCGTGGGTGGCAGCCGCCCTCGTCTTAGTTGGCCCGGCTGACCTGTTAGCGCAAATGCCGGTCACATCGGCTGCATCGCCTACGCGGACGATCGCGTTCATGACTGATTTCGACGTGAAGGACGACGCGGTAGGTATCTGCCGTGCGGTGATGAATGAAATCGCGCCGGGCGTACACATCCTGGACATCACGCACCAAGTGACGCCGTTTGACATTGCCCAGGGCGCGCGATTCCTGGCGGGAAGTGCGCCATATTTTCCGCGTGACGCTGTGTTTGTGGTGGTGGTTGATCCGACGGTCGGCAGCACGCGCAAGGCGATCATCGCGAAGTCCAAGGTGGGGCAGTTTTTTGTGCTGCCGGACAATGGTTTGCTGACGCTGGTTCAGGATCGCGACACGATCGTGGCCGCTCGCGAGATTACGAATCCAGAGTGGATGATTGGCGCGAAGTTATCTTCGACGTTTCACGGACGAGATATCTTTTCGCCTGCGGGTGCACACCTGGCTCGCGGAGATGACTGGACCACCGCAGGGCCGGAGCTAGAGGTGGCGAAGCTGGTACGGCTCGAGATTCACTCGGCTACGATTGATGACAAGGGTCTGCACGGGGAGGTGATCGGCACGGACGGCCCATTTGGGAACCTGGTGCTGAACGTTCCCTCAGAGACGTTTTTCAAGTTGGGGTATCACGTTGGCGATCAGGTTCCGATTCACTTGCACGGTCAGGATCAGCGGTTCCCGTTGGTAAAGACCTTCAGCGATGTCGCTGTGGGCGCGCCGCTGTTCTATATCGACTCGCGCGGTCGACTAAGTATCGGGATCAACCAGCGTAACTTCGCCGAGACTTACAAGGTGCGGGTTCCGAGCGAGTTGTTCATACCAAAGAAGCCCTGACCCAAACGCCGCTGCGATTTAGGTCAAGGGTTAGAAGTGATGAAGCTTCTCTTCGACGGGGTGACTCTCGATGGGACGGGCAGCCTCTTTCTCGAGCGATCGACTTACGAGATCACGTGAGCCCAGACCGACGGCGAGCGCGAGCGCAAGAACGATGCCTCCGAAGAGAATTCCAAATGCGAGGTCGACGATGCCGCCCGCAATGGCAAGGTGATCGAGAACCATAGCCGAGGTAAGTACCAGGACGAGCCACTTCACGCCGGTTGCGAGGAGGCGAGCGTATTGCAGGTTCAGGTTGACTGCACCGATTAGCACGGTGCGAGACAGGAAGCGCGCGATGATGTTACCGACGAATAAGAGGATGATCGCGCCGACGACGCGGGGTAGATAAGCGAAGAGATAGGGCGCGAGGGCCGAGTCAGAGGACGCGTCGAAGGCAGTGAGCCCGATGAGAACGCCGACGATGACGCAGCACCAGAAGACTATGCGCGTGGCGAGTGCGGTGGGTGTTTGATTTGGAGCCCACTCGGAGAGGCTGGGAGTTCCCCGCCCCATTCTTGCATCGAACCGCGCGGCGACGAGCAGGCGCCGGACGAGATAGGCCAGCACCCAGGCGATTGCCGTGCAGATCACCAGGGCCAACACGAACGCCAGAATGGCAGGGAGCAGCGTCGCGATCTTGGTGATCACTCTTTCCATGGATGAGTGGAGCGCCTGCCCGATGTTATCCCACATATCTTTCTCCTCGTTCGAGTCTACGGATTGAAGCGATCTGGCCAGCGCCAACGGGAGACCAGGTATGGTTTGCCATCTTCGTATGCTTTCGCGAGTTGCTCGATTCTCTGCTCCGCGAAATACGCATTCGAGGAGCCGACTTCGAGAGCATAAGAAGCTACCCAACCAAGATAGAGCGGAGTAAGTGCGCCGAGTAAGTGCGCGCGGCTGATGGTACGCAGGCGATACGCCAGTGCGAAATCGTACATGATGCGCACCCAGAGCGCATCGGGGATGCGGAAGTTTTCCGGTGTAACACGCGACAGCCGCTTGAGATCGAGCAGCGTAACCGGGGGCAGCACCAGGCTCCAGACTTCCTGCAGATTGCGCGAGCCCAGGTTGAAGGAATCGAGCAGAGGCCGCACGTCGACAGAATCGGAATCGCTCGCGGGCGGGGGTGGGTCGCCTATGACGGTGATTTGCTGCGAGCCGCGCACTCGCTGCCAGAGAGCAGCATGCTTCTCAACGTCCCCGAAGAGCGAGCCGACCAGGTGCGCGAGGATAGTGCTGAGGTCGAGACTGTCATTCTGCGCGGTGCGTCGACGGCCGATCTGTACTTGAATTACGGGGCTGTTGGTAATGGCGGCTTCGGTCGAGGGCCAGACGATGGATTCCGCCGGAGCGGCCTGCGCATTGTGCATGGGTTCAATGGCGAGGCGCGAGAGCAACTGAGAAGATACCGCGAAATCGAGCGCCAACGGATACCTGACTCTCTTGCCGTAGAGCGCGCGAGTCATAGGATAGAGAATCGCGCTGTTGAGCAATGCTTCAAACTTACTCACCGTGTAGATCGGCATGGCCAGAGCCGCGCGTTGCTCAAGAACCGGCCGGGCGAGCATCTGCAGCGAGGCAGCGTCAAGCACGGAGAGATCAGCGCCGAGGATTGCGCAGGTGGAGGCGCCGACCCGCACGGCTATTTCGGAGAGCGCTCTATACGCTGAAGTGAGCCCGAGCCACGGTGCATTGGCAGCGGCGCCCTGAGGCAAGGAGTATTCAAGAAAGCGCAACGACGCGGGTTGCGAATCAAGGGGAGTAACCTCGGCTAACTCGGCGGAAGGCGCACCGGGATAGGCCACCATGACCTTGCAGCCGGGCACGTCGGCGAGCAGACCGCTCACCGCCTCCATCGATTTTCGCCGAAGTTCCTCCTCGTCCGTCGAGGCAGGAATTCCTATGACCAGGTCGACCGTGTCTAACTGCTCTCTCACGGCTCGCGTCTCTTGTGCCGTTTCCAGATTTGCCATCGATGCCCTTGTCCCCCGCTCTTCCTGCCTTCACGTCACAATGGTAGAGACAAAATACCAGTGAGCGGTATGCGAACCCAACTTGGCCGATTGTTCAGCTCATAGACTAGCTCATACAGCGCCTTATCGAGCACATACGCTTCCAGCAATCGCTGAAATGATCCCGGATCGCCGGGCAGTATTGAGGACGCACCGACCGTGTCGCGGTACGCTCTCAGGAATTCAGCCCAGGTCGCCTGTTCCCACAGCCTGGCCCAGGGCTCAAGCTGATGAAAGTCCTCGGGCCTTCGGCTGGTGTATCTCATAAGCGCTGCATAGGCAGCATAGCTGAAGGATCGCAGCATGCCGGCGACGTCCTTTAATGGAGACTGCTTGGTGCGCCTCTCGGCGAGCGAACGGGCGGGCTCGCCCTCAAAGTCCAATATGACAAAGTCAGACTTGGTTCGCAAGACCTGACCCAGATGATAGTCGCCATGGATGCGAGTGCGCAGCGCGTGAATTTCGCCAGCGGTAAGTTGGCGGACACGGTCGAGGATCAGACGGCGCCGGGCCATGACGAGTCCGGCCATCTCGACTACGTCATCCGGCAGACGCGACAGATTCTCGCGCAGAGTCTCGAAGGCCTTGGCTGCGTGGTCGATGAGCTCTTCGCGCAGACGCGCAAAGTCCGCACCGGTCATGGGCTGCGGCGAAAATGCTTCGATGTCGGTCGGCGTTCCGAGCGCGAGGTGAAGCTCGGCAGTGCGGCGGCCGAGCACGGTGGCCGCGTCGAGGTAGATGCCAGCACGATCGAGAGCCAGTGGGGCCGCGCCCCGGGCCATGAGTTCGTTGAAATCCAATGTTGCGACGAAGGAGCTCTCGCTGGGCGGGCGCTCGGAGGCGCCGTTTTCGTAGAAGCGCTCGAGCTCTTCGAGGGTCCACTGCCATCCATCTCCCGTGTTCTCTACCAGACCTTGCAGCATGGCCACGGTCGCCGGTGCGCCCGCCTCGGCTTCATATTCGATCGACCCGCCGAACGGAGCAATGCTGTGGAAGTGAGTGAATTCGGTGAGATAGCGACCTATCTCGGTGTCAGGATTGGGACCGAATTGCTGACGGCGAAAAACCTTCAAGATCAGGCGGTCCCCAAACAAGATAGAGGAGTTACTCTGCTCAGCCGAACCTCTGCGCGGTGGCAGCGCTGCGGAATCGGTGCCTCGCAAGCGGGGGAAGATACTGCTCGGAAGACCGCGAATGACGCCATTGTGAGTTCTGAGTTCGCGGCCGTTGCCGAGGATGTTGAGCAGGGCAGAGCAAGTCTGGTCGTCAAAGATGGCGTCATACAAGATACCTTTGCCGTTTGACGAGGCGACGGAAGTCAGAACTGCCAAGGGGCTAGCCTCGCGGATGCTGTCAGCCTGCTTACCGAAGGCAAGGCTTAGGGGGACCATGTACATGTCCGGTTCGGCCTGGGCGTACTCCACGCGCACCAGCGCGAGGGCGGACGGCGAGCCCTCGATTCTGCCCCAATCGAGGATCCTGGTGCCACTGATCTGACGGGACTTGCCTCCGAACCATCGCTGACGTGGAAAATACTGCGGTAGTAACTCGGCCTGCAGACGGTCCTTACCGTTGCCGTCGAGGACCGCTTCCCAATCTTCGGCGCTATTTACATAGAGCCCGTTGGTGTCGACCTGTTCGACTTGCACGCTCCGCTCCGGAGCCGGCTGTAACTCAAGCCATAGGAAACCATACGGTCCGAGAGTAAGTGGATAGCCTTGCTTGCCTATGGGCGGGAACTCGACATAGCCCAGCATCTCGACCGGAATCATGCCTTCAAAGCCGGTGAGATCTAATTGAACAGGCTGAGCAAAGCGCGAGAGATTGGCCACGCACAGCACCTGTTCTCCCTCATGCTGTCGCACGTAGGCCAAAATTTTTCGGTTACCGGGCTCGAGGAAGCGCAGCGTGCCGCGCCCGAAGACACGAAACAGCTTGCGCAGCGCGATCATGTTGCGCATCCAGTTGAGGAGCGACGATTGATCGCTCTGCTGGGCTTCGACGTTTACGGCTTCATAGCCCCAGACTGGATCCATGACGACGGGGCTGAATAACTTCGCTGGATTGGCTCGCGAGAAGCCGGCGTTCCGATCGCCGGACCATTGCATAGGGGTACGTACGCCGTTGCGGTCGCCGAGATAGATGTTATCGCCCATACCTATCTCGTCGCCATAATACAAGATAGGAGTTCCGGGGAAGGAAAACAGCAGGCTATTAAGTAACTCAATCCTTCTGCGGTTGTTATCGAGCAGGGGAGCCAGACGACGGCGAATGCCAATGTTGATGCGCATGCGAGGGTCGGCGCTGTAGGCGAGATACATGTAATCCCGCTCGTCGTCACTTACCATTTCGAGGGTTAACTCGTCATGGTTGCGGAGAAACAATCCCCACTGGCAGTTATCGGGGATGTCCGGCGTCTGCGCCATGATATCGGTGATGGGCAGCCGATCTTCCTGGCGAAGCGCCATGTAAATGCGCGGCATCAGCGGGAAGTGGAAGGCCATGTGGCATTCGTCGCCATCGCCGAAGTACGGGCGAACATCGGTGGGCCATTGGTTGGCCTCCGCAAGGATAACTCGACCGGTGTAGGCCTCGTCGATCTCCTTGCGGATGCGCTTCATGATGGCGTGCGTCTCAGGGAGATTTTCGCAGTTGGTACCTTCGCGCTCGACTAGGTAAGGGATGGCATCGGTGCGCAATCCATCTACGCCCATGTCAAGCCAGAAGCGCATGATCTTAATGACTTCTTCAATGACGCGCGGATTGTCGTAATTCAAATCGGGCTGATGAGAGAAGAAGCGGTGCCAGAAATAAGCCTGGGCGACAGAGTCCCACGTCCAATTGGACTTCTCGGTATCGGTGAAGATGATGCGAGCGTCGGTGTACTTCTGATCGGTATCGTTCCACACGTAGAAGTCGCGCTCGGGTGATCCCGGTGGCGCATTGCGGGCAGCCTGGAACCATGGGTGCTGATCGGAGGTGTGGTTCACGACCAACTCGATCATCACCTGGAGACCGCGATCGTGTGCGGCGTTGAGAAACGCTTTGAAGTCGTCCAGGGTCCCGTAACTCGGGTGGACGTCGAGATAGTTCGCGATATCGTAACCGTCATCGCGCAAGGGCGAGGGGAAGAACGGCAGGAGCCAGAGGCAGGTGACGCCAAGGTCCTGCAGATAATCCAGCTTACCCATCAACCCTTGAAAATCGCCGATGCCGTCGTTGTTGCTATCGGCGAAGGCTCGCACGTGCAATTCGTAGATGATCGCGTCTTTGTACCAGAGAGGCTCCGAGACACTTCCAGCCCGCTTCAAAGGCTCCTCCCCAAACTCGTGATCGCAAACGACATATTCATAGGCGAGCGTGAAATCCTTTTCATGGGTCAGATGCTGTTTTCGACGACAAAGACGTGTGCAGGGAAATCTTCAAAGGGGAGCTGGACGAAGTTGCGGGATCCGCTCCACTGGAAGCTGTTGCCGGTCAACAAGTCGCGGACAGCAAAAGAGGCGCTGGCCGGTGCGGCGGCGGTGATGCCAAGGGCAGAGAGGTCGAGATCAACCCATCCTGACTGCACGTTGAAGGGGTCAAGCTTGACGACGGCCAGGATCATGTTGGCCGCGGTGCCCTTGCTGTAGCAGATCAGATAGGGGTTGTCGGTTGGATGGAAGTGCAGCCCGCGATGAGAATGGAAGGCCGGGTTGTCTGTGCCGGATCTGGTTGAGCAGGGTGATGAAGCGGCGAAGGCTGGTCGGCGACTCGAGATCCCAGTGCTTGAGCTCGTACTTTTCTGAATAGAAATACTCTTCGCTGTTGGCGGCGCGCGGCGTGTTCTCGAGCAAGTTCAAAGGCCGCGCCATAGATGCCGTAGCTGGTGCCGAGAGTGGCGGCGAGAACGAGCCGACTCATGAAAGCGGCGCGGCCGCCTACCTGCAAAATCTCGGGCAGAATGTCGGGGGTGTTCGGCCAGACGTTGGGGCGGAAATATTCTTTGCCTGCGTCCTGGGTGAGTTCGAGGAAGTACTCGGTCAGTTCCTGCTTGGTGTTGCGCCAGGTGAAGTAGGTGTAGGACTGCGAGAAACCCACCTTCGCCAGCCGATGCATGACTTGGGGGCGAGTAAATGCTTCGGCGAGAAACAATACGTCGGGATGCTCGTCCTTGATCTCCGCGATTGCCCACTGCCAGAAAGGAAAGGCCTTGGTGTGAGGGTTATCGACGCGGAAGATCTTGACGCCTTCGCCGATCCAGTAGAGGAAGACATCGCGCAGGGCGTCCCACAGCCCACGCCAGTCAGAACTCTCGAAATCGAGCGGATAGATGTCTTGATATTTTTTGGGCGGGTTCTCGGCATATTGGATGGTGCCGTCCGCACGCTTGCGGAACCATGCCGGATGTTCGGTAACCCAGGGGTGATCGGGAGCGCATTGGAAGGCGATGTCGAGGGCGAGTTCAAGGCCCAGACTTTTTGCCTTGGCGAGCAGGTGGCGGAAGTCTTCGAGCGTTCCCAGGTCGGGATGAATGGCGGTATGGCCGCCCTCGCTCGAGCCGATGGCCCAGGGACTGCCAACGTCTCCGGGTTCAGCCTCGACCGCGTTATTTCTACCTTTGCGAAAGCTGTGACCGATGGGATGAATGGGCGGAAAGTAGACAACGTCAAAACCCATGTCGGCCACGTAGGGCAGTCGCGCTTCGCAATCGAGAAAGGTGCCATGTTCGCCGGCGAGTGGAGAGGTGGAGCGAGGGAAGAATTCGTACCAGGCGGAGAACTGGGCCTTGTCGCGATCGACGACGACCTCTAGTTCTTTTTCGTAGAGGGTTTCCAGTTCGGTATCGGGATAGCGTCGCACGACTGCGAGCAATTCGGGATCGAGGGCGGTTTCCTGTTGCTGCTCGGGGGTTGCGTTGGCGTTGCGAAGCGTTGCAGCCGCGGAGGCGAGGAGTGTGGCGTCGGGACCTTTGGCCAGCTTAGACGCGCGGTCGAGAAGCAACGCGCCCTGGTGCAGATCGACGGTGACATCTTGTCCGGCGGCGATGCGCTTGGTGAGATCATGTTGCCAGGTGGAGAAATGGTCGACGCGGCCGCCGAGCGTATATCGATAGCGCCCCATCTTGTCGACTGGAAACGAAGCGCGCCAGCGATCGTTGCCGAGGGGAGCCATGTCGACCCACTGCCAGTCGGGTTGGTCTTCGGCGCGATAGAGCAGGCGGCAGCTGACTTCGTCGTGCCCATCGCCGAAGATGTCGGCCTCGACGGTGACCATCTCGCCTTCTACGCGCTTGATCGGGAACTCGCCGCAGTCGACCTCCGGCTCGACTCCTTCGATCACCACCCGCTTTCGTCCGTTCTCCGGCTTCGCCATTCCTGGTCCTTGTCTGCTGTGTCGCGGTCTGCTGCATCGAGCGACCGCAATCTTTGTGTGGAAGATGGCACCTCACGGAGCCAGTATGCGGAGAAATGCTCTCCACTTAAGCGAGATGCAGATTTTGTGGGATGCGTCGTTTGTGGATGCGAGGCCCGGATGCCGCGGGGTGCAGCGGCGGCATCAAGTGGGGTCGCCTAGCTTTTGAAATACGTTATTCAACGACTCTGACAACGTTGGATGAGAGAAAATGCCATCGCGCAGCGCGGTGTAAGGGAGATTGCCCATCATAGCGATCTGGATCATGGAGGCGACTTCCCCTCCCTCGATGCCGAGCACGGCCGCGCCGAGGATCTGATCGGAATCGCCGTCGACAAGAATTTTCATGACGCCTCGGGACTCGTCCATCTCGAGAGCGCGGGCGACGGACGTCATCTGCATCTTCGCGATGCGAAGCTTGCGGCCGTCGTGGCGCGCCTCCTGTTCGGTGAGGCCGATGCGGCCAAGTTGAGGATCGGTGAAGACGGTATACGGCACCATCCTGCCTGCGATGCTAACTCTTTTCCCCTGGAGCACGTTGCTGCGGATGACGCGAAAGTCGTCATAGGAGATGTGGGTGAAAGCGGGACCGCCCTTCACATCGCCAATGGCGTAGATGCCGGGAGCGGTGGTCTCGAGCCACTCGTTCACGCGAATGTAACCATGTTCGTCGGTGGCGATCCCTGCGCTGGGCAGATTGAGTTCATCCGAATTGGGCCTACGCCCGGCGGCTACCAGCAGGTGGGAACCGGAGACGGTTTGAGTGGACGTCTCGCCTTGCACCTCGAGTTGAACGGCTCCGTTCGATTGGCTCGCTCGCGAGACTCGGCTGTTCAGAAGAAGTTCGATGCCGTCTTCGCGAAAGATTTTTTCTATTTGTTCGGAGATGTCGGGGTCTTCGATGGCCAGCAGATGAGGACTGTGTTGCACGATGGTGACGCGGCTGCCGAAGCGGCGAAACATCTGGCCGAACTCCACGCCGATATAGCCGCCGCCCAGAATCAGGAGGTGATCCGGAACGTGGTCCAACTCCATGATGGAGACATTGTCGAGGAACGGCACTTCGCTCAGACCGGGCAAGTCGGGTACCGCGGTGCGGGTGCCGGTGTTGATGAAGATCTGTTCGCTTCGTAGCAGCGATTCACCGCCGGCATTGAGCGCGACGCGAACGGTTCGGGCATCCACGAACGAGGCGCGCCCCATGAGGACGTCGACATTGGGCGTGGCGTTAAGCCGCTTTTCATTGCCGCCGCGAAAGCTGTCGACGATGTCGCGCTTGCGCTGGCGGACGCGGGCGAGATCGATGCTGAGTTCGCCGGTCTTGACGCCGAAATCCGCGCCTCGGCGAGCCAGGTATGCGACGCGCGCGCTGGCGACCATAGTCTTGGTTGGGGTACATCCCTCGTTGATGCAGGTGCCGCCAATGTGGCGGCTCTCGACCAGCGCCGTCTTTCTACCGGCCTCGCCCAGCGCTCCGGCCAGCGGATTGGCGCCCTGGCCCGAACCAAGAATCACAGCGTCGTATACAACGGCATCGGCCACGAAGCCTCCTCAGAAGACGCGGGTCAGAATCGCGAGACGATGAGGATCCCGCCGCCGATGGCCAGCGCATCTTCGAGCAACGCAATCGGTAGATCGGGGAAGTGTTGTTGCACGGTGAGCCAGCGGCGCAGCGAGTAGCCCGCGAAGGCTCCGGCGACTCCGCCGATGGCGCCCAAAATGGCGCCGAGCAGCAGCGAATTTTGCGAGGAGATGCACACGGCCGCGCCGCAGCCTGCGCCGAAGATGCAGCGGACGGCCAGCGGACCGGGGCTGATGCGGCTTGGAACCTGCGGCAGCTTGTCGCCGATCCACTCCCCGATCGCGAAGAGCGTGAAGACAATGAGTGAAATTTTGTTCGCCAGGAACGAGAGGGGAGATCCGCTCAGTTTGAGCCAGCCGAGATGGGCTCCCCAACAGACCGCGGCAGGCCCTGTCATGGAGCGAAGACCGGTGACACAGCCGATGAGAAACGCGAGGAGAAGGGGAAGAGCGCTCGAACTAGTCATCGCTTGTACCATCGACGATTTTCCTCAGCCATGTCAAACCTCAGTCGATGTTCAGAAGGAGCTTGCCGGTGGTTTTGCGGGAGGCGAGATCGATGTGGGCCTGGCTTGCTTCGGCGAGCGGGTAGGTGTGTTCGCAGCGGACTCTTAATTTGCCGGTCTGCACCCAGGTAAGAACTTCGCCGGCACGGGCGGTGAGTTCTTCGCGGGTAAGCACGTAGTGGGGCAGAGAGGGACGGGTGACAAAGAGCGAACCCTTGGTGCTGATGGTAATCAGGTCGAAGGGAGGGACGGCTCCGCTCGATCCGCCAAACAGGACCATCATGCCGCGAGGGCGGAGGCAGTTGAGAGACTGGTCGAAGGTAGTCTTGCCGACAGAGTCGTAAACCACGTCGACGCCGGCACCCTCGGTCAACCTGCGTGTCTCGCTTTCGAAGTCGGCCTGGGTGTAGAGAATGATGTCGGCGGCTCCGGCCTCGCGCGCGAGCTGGGCCTTCTCTTCGGTGGAGACGGTGGCGATGACGCGAGCTCCGATCTGCGACGCCATCTGGGTGAGCAGCAGGCCTACGCCTCCGGCGGCAGCATGGACCAGTGCGGTATGGCCGCGTTTTAATGGGAACGTCGACTGTGACAAATAGTGCGCGGTCATTCCCTGGAGCATCACGGCGGCGGCTTGCGAGAGATCGACGCCTTCGGGGACAGCAATGAGCTTGGCGGCGGGAACGACGGCGTATTCCGCATAGGTGCCGAGCACGCCGCACCAGGCGACGCGATCGCCCTTGGCGAATTCGCGGACACCTTCTCCAGTTTCTTCGACGACGCCGGCGGCTTCCTGGCCGGGAACGAAAGGGAGCGGAACCTTGTAGCGGCCTTCGCGCTGGTAGATGTCGATGAAGTTGACGCCCGAGGCATGGAGTTTGACCAGGACCTCGCCGGCATTGGGGGTAGGGGTTGCGATGTCGGCCAGGACGAGGTGCTCTGGGCCGCCGGTCTGGGCAATTTGGATGGCTTTCATCACTAGTTAAGAATGCATTCTGGCTGGGGTTTGCGCAAACTGGGGTGGATGGTGGCGGCGATCGCAAGGAGGAGCGGGACAGGTCATGATCGATCGGGGAAATATATTCAACCGATTGGTTGACAAGGGCGATACATTGCCCTATACTCAACCTCATGGTTGAATTATCCAGTGCAAGTTTGGATGCTGTCTTTCACGCACTCTCGGATGGGACCCGGCGAGCGATTTTGCGGGACATCACGAGGAAGCAGAAGACGGTGAACGAAATTGCGGAGCCATACCCAATGTCACTGGCGGCAGTCTCGAAACACCTGCAGGTGCTGGAGAGGGCGAGGCTGATCGAACGGGAGCGGAAGGGAACGTTTCGAATGGTGCGATTAAAACCGGAGACTCTACAGGCGGCGAAGGATTGGCTTGCCTACTATGAAACCTTCTGGACGGACCGGTTGGATTCCCTCCAGAGACACCTGGAATCGGCGGAGACGCTGGGAGAGGATGCTGAGTAAATGGAGACACTGGAGCAGAGCAAGGCGGGCACTGTGACGAGAGAAGCGACGCAACTGGAGATGACGCGGGTGATCCGGACGAGCCGGGTCAAGGTCTACGAGGCGTGGACGCGGCCGGAGGTATTGCAGCAGTGGTTCGGGCCGGGGCAAATGACGGTGCCGAGCGCGAGGCTCGATGCGCGGGAAGGCGGCGAATACGCGATCGAGATGGCCGGATCCGGGACTTGCAATGACCAGCCGGAGGTTAAGTCGGGGAGTCGATTCGTTCGCGGCGTCTACCAGCAGGTGGTGCCGAACGAGAGGTTGCAGTTCACATGGCGGCCGGACTGGACGCCGGACGAGACTTCGCTGGTGACGATCTCGTTCCGCGATGTGGAAGGTGGAACCGAGATCACGCTGAAGCATGAACGGTTTGCTACCGAGGCTTCGCGTGACGGACACGAGAAGGGCTGGGGCGCGTCTCTGTCGAAGATGGCAGGCCTACTCGAGGACTAGTTCGATATGGCAACACTCCGCAAGAAGAAACCCGCAGCAGAGCCAGTGGATGGTTCTGCTGCGGGTGCGGTTTTTACTCCGGGTGCAGCTTCGAGGTTTACTCCGGGTTCGGCTTCGAGAATCGATATTGAGGCTGCGCGGAGCTTTGCGGCGGCGAAGCTGGGTGGGGCGGAGGTAGCGCAGAAGTTTGGCAACGCCTCGTTTTCGATTGGCGGCAAGGTGTTCGCGTTCACGCGGCCGAATGGGCTGGTGTTGAAGCTGCCGGCTGAAGTTTTGCGGGATGTGATCGGCAAGCGTGAGGCTGCTCCGCTGGTGATGGGCAAGCGGGTGATGCGGGAGTGGGTTCTGCTGCACCTCGATGGACCGGAGCAATACCGCGAGGAGCTGGAGCTGCTGCGTATTGCGATGGCATTTGTATCTCAAGGTTCAGCACCGCGATGACACATCGCATGAACTGCGAGTCGAGGCAGGACGATTTCCGTGTAATGAACTACGCGCCGAGCCTCAACGCTCCAGCTCGCCGATATCATTGAGCTATGTGAATATCTGGCCAGCAATGTCTATGCTCGTGATGGCATGCCCCAGCATCGACGCGGCATCTCGAGATATGTCCGTTGACGTTTCTGGTGCGAACGCTGAGGCGCGAGATATGTCGTTTCTCATCGAGTTCGCGCAAACGCTCCCCGACACAGACATGTCTGAACTCGCAGCGATGCGCTATCGCTGGGGAGGCATGGCTGCGCTGCTTAGCGCATCGCGGGATCAGCGGGTGCGTGCTTTAATTTCTCCGGATGGCTCGTTTCGCTACTCCAGTGGCAAAGTGCAGGAGGCCGACAATGTTCACCCTGACAGATGACGATCTCCTCTGCTTGTCTTCAGCAGGTCTGAGGAGACGGTAGAGACCTCGGATGCGATGCGCCGGCAAAGCGGGCCGATGAGACCGCGCCGAATGTTCAATATGAATGACTCGCGGTGATTTGCTTCGTGTTCATCTGCCTGGTATGTCTCATTTTCAATCGAGCTCTCTATATCAGCGAAGCGAGCGGTTCAGGAGAGAGGCGCTGCAGTTCGCCCGGCGGATTATTCGCTCGAAGAAGGCGTAGAGTGCTATAACTGGATGGCTCGGTATACCGTGGAGTTCGTGAACGTCTATCTGAAGCGGGATGCGGAGGCGATGGAATTTCTAGGCGTACGCCACGGACATCATGTTCCTCCGCATTTGATGTGGCGCGTTTCCAACCAGCAACGAGTAGACAGGTCTCGCCAATACGCCATCCACAAATTGAAGAGTCTCAACAGCGATCAGACGCGTTACGTGTTGGCTGGGCGGATGGGGCCGCTGCCTGAGAGGCGGGGTTCGCGGTAGCTCAAGGTGGCGTGGTGCGGACTGGGATTTCGCACCTTGGAGGGACGGCCGCCGGTGCGCATCCGCTGGTCGGCTTCGGCCCAGGTGGGCAGGGCAGATTCGGCCTGTTCCCAATGAACGATGGAAGCCTCGTCGCACCAGTGCAGGAGTCGCGGCATGGCCGCCGAATGGGCGCCAGCGGTCATGTATCGGCGCATGCTCTCCTGACTGTCCCAAGCGGTCATGGTCCAGAAGGTCCAGCTTCGATCGGGCAGAACCTGTCCACCCTGAAACCCTGGAGCAGTCCTGACCTGACGCAGGGAACGCAACGTTCGAAAGGCGAAGAACGGCAGGAAGCGGATCGAACGGAGTCTCAAGCGCGTGATGCTGATGAAGGGCATGACGGTGCTGGTAGCGCTTCCCTTCTCGATCGCTGAATTGCGAGATGCGGCTCGTTTCTGGGTCGTGCCGGCTGGCCGTTTAGTTGTCGTGGAGCATGCTGGGCTCTTCTGGAGAGCGCAGGCGCACCAGGCGATCGACGGCGTAGGGGGCGCGGTGAGAGGGCTGGTGGTAGTGGCGGACCTGCAGTTCGCCGAGCAGGCCGATAGCCAGCATCTGAATTCCGGCCAGGACCAGGACGCCGGCGATGACGAAGAGCGGTCCGTGCTGATCCATCACGTTCTGGTGGGTGAAGAGCTTGAGCATGAGCAGGAACAGCGAGACCGCGCCGCCGGAGAAGACGCCGAGCGCGCCGAAGGTTCCGAAGAAGTGCAGCGGGCGGGTCATGTACTTAAGCAGGAAGCGGATGGTCAGCAGGTCAAAGAAGACGCGGAAGGTGCGCGAGATGCCGTAGTGGGACTTGCCGCGTTCGCGATTGACGTTGCGGATGGGGATCTCGCAGATGCTGGCGCCGTACCAGGAGGCGAGCGCGGGGATGAAGCGGTGCATTTCGCCGTAGAGCGGGATGTTATGAATGACATCGCGGCGGTAGGCCTTGTAGGTGGTGCCGAAGTCGTGGATGTCGACGCCGGAGAGCTTGGCCATGAGCCAGTTGGCGCAGCGCGAGGGAATGCGGCGCATGACGAAGTTGTCGATGCGTTCCTTGCGCCAGCCGCTGACGACGTCGTAGCCCTCTTCCAGCTTTTCAAGGAAGTGCGGAATCTCGTCTGGATCGTGCTGCAGATCGCCGTCCATGGCGAGGATGAATTCGCCCTGCGAATGATCGAACCCAGCGGCAAGGGCGGAGGTCTGTCCGAAGTTCCTGCGGAGCTTGACAACCAGCACGCGGCTGTCGACCGCGGCAATCTCTTCCAACAATTTGTAGGTGCGGTCGCTCGAGCCGTCGTCCACAAACACCAGTTCAAAGCTGTCGCCGACCATCTCCATAACGGCCTTGAGGCGGTCGTAGAGGGCGGTTACATTTTCTTCTTCGTTGTGGAAGGGAACAACGATCGAGTATTTCGGCATAGTCAGTATTATAGACGCGCCGAGAGGGGCCGCGGATTCGGTGGACGGGTGAATTTCCGTGGCATTTGCGGCACAGTTCGCGGGTAAGTCGCTGGTTTCAGGCGGCTGCAATCTCTTCGGCGAGGATGGCGGCGGCGGCTTCGCAGGCGGTGCGGTCGACGTCGTGGTGGGTAACCAGGCGGAGGGTGTGGGGGCCGAGGACCTGGCTGGCGAGGACGCCGCGACGCTTCAGCCGGGCGACGAGGGCGTTGGCGTCTGCCTGATGGCGCAGGCTGAAGATCACGATGTTGGTCTGAACGGTTTCTAGATCAATGTCCGCCTCGGGGAGCGTGGCGATCTGTTCGGCCAGGTAGCGGGCGTTGGCGTGGTCTTCAGCAAGGCGTTGGGTCATCTGTTCGAGGGCAATGAGGCCGGGAGCAGCGAGGATTCCGGCCTGGCGCATGCCGCCACCGAGGGATTTGCGGTAAATCCGGGCGCGTTCGATGAGCGCGGCGCTACCGACGAGCAAGGAGCCGACCGGGGCGCAGAGCCCTTTGGAGAGGCAGAACATGACGGTGTCGAAGCCGGCGGTGAGCCTGGCGACGGGGACGCCGAGGGCGGTGGCGGCGTTGAAGATGCGGGCACCGTCGAGGTGGACGGGGAGGCCGGCGTTTTTGGCGCCGGTCCAGACCTGCTCCATGACGTCGAGCGGGGTAACGGTGCCGCCGGCCATGTTGTGGGAGTTCTCCAGGCAGATGAGGCCGGTGCGGGCCCGATTTCGGCTGTGGCCGGAGATCCACGGCTGGATGCGGTCCCACGAGAGAACGCCCCGGTGGCCGGCAACGGGGCGCAACTGGCAGCCGGAGAAGGCGGCGACCATGGCCATCTCCCAATCCTGCACGTGGGCCAGCGATTCGCAGATGACCTCCTGTCCCGGCTGGGTGTGAACGCGGATGGCGATCTGGTTGCCCATGGTGCCGGTGGGGACGAAGAGGGCGGCTTCGCGGCCGAAGATCTCGGCGGCACGAGCTTCAAGGCGGTTCACGGCGGGGTCTTCGGTATAGACATCGTCGCCGACCTCGGCCTGGGCGATGGCGGCCCGCATAGCCGGGGTGGGCTGGGTGACGGTGTCACTGCGCAGGTCGATGACGCGGGTGCGGCGTTCTTCGACTGGCTGAGCTAGGGGCAAAGTCTGCGATGACATGGAGAACAGATCCTCATGTGGAGCTTTAAGTAATTTCAAGGGCGAAGGCGCTCGGCTGGGGAGCTTGCAGGAACGGTTCGAAGACCTCATTGGAGAGCAGGCGACCGCGATGTGTCAGCGAGACATGGTCACCATCCTGCTGGAGCAGCCCCTGGTCGATGGATGCCGACAGGACGGGGCTGAAGGCGGCAATCGCTTCCGAGCCGAATTCGGAACGGAGGGCTGGGAGGCTCACGCCGGCGTTGAGGCGCAGGCCAAGGAACCAGGCCTCTTCCAGTTCTTCGCTGGGAGTGAGCCAGCGGTATTCGGTAGCGGCCGGGGCGTGCAAGTAGCCGTCGAGCTGGTCGGGAGTTTCGAAACGGACGGCAGTTCTCTGCTGAGTTCTCATCTGCCCAAAGCTTTGCGGCTCGGAGCGCAGCATGGAGTGGGCGTCGAGGCCGAAGCCCAGGTACGGCTGACGTCGCCAGTACTTGTTGTTGTGCCGCGACTCGGAGCCGGGTTGGGCGAAGTTGGAGATTTCGTATTGCGGAAGGCCAGCGCGGGCGAGGATGTCGGCGGCCTGGAGGTATAGGTCGGCGACGAGGTCTTCATTGGGAACCGAGCCCGCGTGGTACTTGCCGGAGCCGGAGAGCAGTTCACGGCCGAGGCGGGAATCTTCGTCGATTTCAAGCATGTAGACGCTGGCGTGGGTCACGCCGGACTCGATGAGGGTCTGGAGGGACTGCTGCCACGAGACGGCGGTCTGGTAGGGCAGGCCGGCGATGAGGTCAACGCTGATGCGCGGGATGCCGGCGGCCTGCATGCGGCGCAGGTCGTCGAGGGCGATTTCGCGCGTGTGAAGACGGCCAGTGACTGCGGCTTCGCGGTCGTTGAAGGACTGGACGCCGAAGCTGGTGCGATTGACACCGACCTGGAGCATGGCGTCGAGGAAGGCGTCGGAGATCTGGCCAGGTGCGCACTCGAGGGTGATTTCGGCATCGTTGTGGACTTCAAATTCATCTCGGATTGCGGAGAAGAGGCGGACGAGCAGATCGGGCGGCAGGGTGCTGGGCGTTCCGCCACCGAGGTAGACGGTGTCGACGCTGTGAGGGAGTTGGATTCCCTGCCGGGCGAGGGTCTGGCGGGCGGAGCGGATGTCTTCGATGAGGCGTTCGGTATAGCGGACCAGGGAGCTCTCGGGAAAGACTCCGGACGCGAAGTTGCAGTAGGTGCACTTCGAGCGGCAGAACGGGACCGAGATGTAGAGGCCGAGGGGGTCCATGGTGGTCTGCTTGTATTTTCCCATGTCCCGCCTATGGGGTTGACGAAATAGGGTTCGGGGGCGGAGGCGGGAAACGGCAACTTGATGACGCTACACAACGTAGAATAGGAAACTGGGAACGATGGCGGACGAGCAGAAACCGAAAGACGCGCAGCGAGAAGAAGATGTCGTAGGGAAGGCGTATGACAGCCGCCTGATGCGGCGTCTGCTGACCTATCTGCGTCCGTACAAGCTGCCATCAGCGATCTCGCTGGTCGCGATCGTGATCAAGGCGGTTTCAGATGTGCTAGGGCCCTACCTGGTGAAGGTGGCGGTGGACCGGTACATGACGCAGGCGCCGCCAGAGAAACTATCCGCGCTGGCGCGGCGGCTCAGCCCTGATCCTGTGCACGGCATCACGCAGTTGGCGGTGCTGTACCTGGGGTCGCTGGTGTTGAGCTTCGCCATGGAAGGCGTGCAGACCTACCTGATGCAGTGGACCGGGCAGAAGGTGATGTTCGACCTGCGAAGCCAGATCTTCCGCCACCTGCAGCGGATGCATATCGGCTTCTTCGATCGCAACCCGGTAGGGCGGATCGTGACCAGGTTGACCAGCGACGTCGATGCGCTGAACGAGATGTTCACGTCGGGCGTGTTTGCGATTTTTGAAGACGTGTTCGTGCTGGCCGGCATTGTGATCATCATGTTGAAGATGAACTGGTGGCTGGCGCTGATCGCGTTCGCGGTGCTGCCGTTCATTCTGATGATCACGCGGGTGTTCCGAAAGCATGTGCGGGACTCATACCGGCGGATCCGGTCGGCGATTGCTCGAATCAATTCGTATACCCAGGAACATGTAAGCGGCATGAGCGTGGTGCAGCTCTTCAATCGCGAGGAGCGTTCGTACAAGGCATTCGAGGGCGTGAACCGGCTGCATATGGATGCGTTCAAAGACGCGATCCTGGCGTATGCGCTCTACTACCCGGCGGTGGAACTGCTGAGTTCGATTGCGATCGCGCTGGTGATCTGGCTGGGCGGCAACGGCGTGATGCGGAGTGCGGTAACGCTGGGCGTGCTGGTGGCGTTCATGCAATATGCGCAGCGGTTTTTCCGCCCGATTCAGGACCTGAGCGAGAAGTACAACATCCTGCAGGCGGCGATGGCGGCGAGCGAGCGGATTTTCAAGTTGCTGGACACGACGGTCGAGGTGGTGTCGCCAGAGAACCCGCGGACGGGCGATGGTTCAGGCCGGATCGAGTTCCGGAATGTCTGGTTCACCTATCAGAAGCTGGACCAGGCGACGGTGTCAAAGATTGCCGTGGCATCGTCACAGGAACTGGCTGCGATGGACGAGATCGAGTGGATCCTGAAGGGCTGCTCGTTCGTGATCGAGCCGGACCAGACAGCGGCGATCGTGGGACACACGGGAGCGGGCAAGACGACGATTATCAGCCTGATGATGCGGTTCTACGACATCCAGCATGGAAGCGTGCTGGTGGATGGAGTGGATGTTCGCGAGCAGGACGTGACGCAGTTGCGGCGGAGATTTGGCGTGGTGTTGCAGGATCCATTTCTCTTCAGCGGCACGATTGCGGAGAACATCCGGCTGGGGTCGGAGTGGATTTCGGATCAGCAGATGGAGCAGGCCGCGGGCGATGTGAACGTGAGCGACTTCATTCGCACTTTACCGCAAGGGTTTGATGAGCCGCTGCGCGAACGCGGAAACAGCCTGTCGACGGGACAGAAGCAGCTGATCAATTTTGCGCGGGCGCTGGCGCACAATCCGCGGATCCTGGTGCTTGACGAGGCGACCTCGAGTGTGGATACGGATACCGAGATGCTGGTGCGTTCGGCACTGGAGCGGATGGTCGAGGGGCGGACGTCGGTGGTGATTGCGCATCGGCTCTCGACGGTGCAGCGGGCAGACAAAATTCTCGTCATGCACAAGGGCGTGCTGCGAGAGATGGGCACGCACCAGGAGTTGCTGGCGCGGCATGGCATTTACTGGAAGCTGTACCAGCTGCAGTACCAGGATCAGGAGTTGCAGACGGTGCCGATGGCGCCGATGCGGGCCGGGCTGGCGCCGTTTGCAACCAGCGCGGATTGAGCACAGAGAACGGGCCCGACAGGGGCACGCACGCTGGACAGCACGTGAGGGAACACGGCGGATGGGGCAACCGAAGATCTTTCTCTCAGCCGGAGAGGCCAGCGGCGAACACTATGGCACGCTGCTGATGGAGGCGATCCGGCGCCTGGAGCCCGGGGCCGAGTTTTTTGGCATGGGCGGGCAGCGCATGGAAGCGCTGGGGTGCCGCCGTATCGTGCGCGCGGAAGATGTCGCGGTCATGGGGATCACCGAAGTGCTCCGGCACATGCCCCGCATCTACGGCGAATATCGCAAGCTGAAGGCGAGCCTGCGGGCAGAGCGGCCGGACCTTGCGATCCTGATCGATTTTCCTGACGTGCATCTGCGGCTGGCGCGCGAACTGCATCGACTGCGCATCCCGGTGATTTTCTTCGTGAGCCCACAGCTTTGGGCGTGGAAGAAGCATCGTATTCGCCACGTGCAACGCTATATTGATCGAATGCTCGTGATCTTCCCGTTTGAGGAGGCTTTTTACCGGGAGCGCGGGGTGGAGGCGTTCTTTGTGGGGCATCCGCTGGCGGACATGGATCCTCCTTCGATCCCACGAAACGCATTTGCTCGCGAACATGGGCTGGACTCGTCCAAGCAATGGATAGGCTTGCTGCCGGGAAGCCGGGAGAAGGAGATTCGGCTGAATCTTCCGGAGATGTTGCAGGCAGCCGCTGATTTGAACGAGGACGCCGAGTTTCTGATTCCGCTGGCACCCACGCTCACACCCCAGCAGGTAGAGCACGTCGGCACGATGCTGACGGAGGCTACGACTGCGGGGAAAAAGCTAAAAGTGACAACGGTGAACGATGCGCGGGCGGCGTTGTTTCATGCGCGCGCGAGTGTGGTGGCCAGCGGTACGGCAACCGTGGAAGCGGCGCTGATCGGCAATCCATTTGTGGTGGTGTACCGTGTATCGGCGCTGACCTATGAGGTGGCGCGACGGGTGGTGAAGGTGCCGTTTGTGGCGATGGTGAACCTGGTGGCCGGACGAGAGGTAGTGCCAGAATTGATTCAGAACGAATTCACCGCCGCGAATGTGGCTGCGCGGCTGCGGCCGTTGCTGCACGACGAGCAGGCGCGCAGCAGCATGCAGAGCGATTTGCGCCACGTGAGTTCCCTGCTGAAGACAGGACGAACCGAGAACACGCAAACAGCCATCGACCAGGTCGCCCGTATTTCGTTGCAGCTGATCTCAGAATTTCATCACCGACAGTTACATCCGGGCCAGGTCTCGGCACTGGATGCTGCGCCGCCCGAAATATTTCAGAGACCTGTGCCTCCGAGAAAAGCCCAATGAAAATTTTGTTCCCGCCTGTGTTGGCCCTGACTGTTCGCTGTCGCCCGGTGATTGTGTCACTGGTGGTAGGGCTTGTTGCGTTGAGCTGCCATCCCTTGTTTGCGGCAGATAAGCCGAACATGCAGATCACCGGCTACGTGATCGATGCTGAACTGGATCCGGAGGCGCATACGCTGAAGGCTACGGCGAAGGTGAGTGTGACCGCGCTGGCCGATCTGGATACAGCAGTCTTTCAGTTACATAATGCGCTGCAGGTCAGCAAGGTCACCGATGCCTCGAATGCGGTGTTGACGGGCGAGCGCGGACAGGACGCAACGATCCGGCTGACACTGCCGGGACGTCTGGCGAAGGGTCAGACGGCGACCTACACGTTTGTCTACGGCGGCACCTTGAGCGGTTCGGAAGAGAGCCCAGTCGAGGGCTTGAAGCTGGCGTCGATCGGCAGCCCGATCAGCTACCTGTTGTATGCGGCGCGCTGGTTTCCGATGACCGGCTACATGACGAACCGGTTTACGGCGGACATTCACGTCAAGATTCCGGCGGGCTATCGCGTGATCGGCAGTGGCGTGGTAGGGGGTGCGCAGACGACCGGGACGGGCGCGAAGGCGATGCAGGATTTCGAGTTTCGCTGGGATAAGCCGGGATTTCCGGGGACGATCATCGCGGGCAAATTCAATGAACCGGTGGCGGTCGCGGGCGCGCCGAACATTCGCGTGTACACCACGGATGCGCACAAGCAAAATGCGGCGGAGTATGCAGAGACAGCGCTGAAGGAAGTGGATTTTTTCATCGGCAACTTCGGCATCGCGGAGACACCGCGGCTGAACGTAGTCGAGCTTCCGGACGATACTGTTCCCGCGTATTGGGCGCCGGAGATCGCAGCGATTCAGGGTGCGCGGATCGGCGACAAGAGCAACTTTCGGTTGTTGGCGAACACGATCGCACACCAGTGGTGGGGCAGCCAGGTGAGCCCCGCTTCGCTGAACGATGCGTGGATCACGAACGGCATGTCGCGGTATGGCGAGCTGATGTATCTGGAAGATGTTTCGGGCAAAAGCTCCTTGACGGCGGCGGTGCAGGATGTTTCGGCGGGCGCGCTGGCCTACGACACGATTCCGCTGTCGAGCGCGGGAAGGCTTGACCCGTTCTCCGCGGACTTTCAATCGATGACGCTGGAGAAGGGCGCGCTGGTCTTTCACATGCTGCGCTTCGAGGTTGGGGATGACAGCTTCCGGAACATTCTCAAGGGAGTGCTCTCGCAATATTCGGACAAGGGGATACGCACGAGCGATTTTGAGAAGATCGCGGAGGCGCAGTCGCAGCAGCAACTGACTGCCTTCTTCGCGCAATGGCTGGACGGTACCGGTGCGCCGCAATTCACCGATAAGTACACGGTGTATCGCTTGGGAAACAACAAGGGCTTCCGCACGATTGGGCAGATCGGTCAGGACCTGGACCTCTTCAACATGCCAGTGGAGTTGCGCGTAGAGACGGACGGCAAGACGGAAGAGAAGCGGGTCGATGTGGTGGGAACCGATTCGCAGTACGTGGTGGATACGTTCGGACGGCCTCGGCATATCACCATCGATCCGGATGGATGGCTGCTGAAGAATTCGCCGGACATGCAGGTACGGGTGGCGATTCTACGCGGGCAGCAACTGGTGGCGCAGGGGGATTTTCCGGGCGCGCTCACCGAATATCAGAAGGCGCTCGCAGCGAATGCGAACAGCAGCCTGGCGAGTTATCGCGTGGGCGAGGTGTTGTTCATTCAGCGGAACTACCAGGCGTCGGCAAACGCGTACCGTGATGCACTGCGCGGCGACAGCGAACCGAAGTGGACCGAGGTGTGGTCGCATATTCAGTTAGGCAAGATCTTCGATGTGACCGGACAGCGGGATCGCGCAGTGGGCGAGTACCGGCAGGCGGTGCAGACGAACGATAACACGCAGGGCGCGCTGAATGAGGCGAGACTGTACCTTCAGAAGCCTTACAAGCGCGAGGAGACCAGCGAGTAGGCGGCGTGGCGGGCGCCTCTCCGGTTCACTTCGCGTCGCAGCCTTACTCAGTTGAGCTGTTGCTTTCTTTCATCCTGGCCTGCAACCCGGAAACGTAACCCTGACGGATACCTGGCTCCAGACGGTTGGCGATGACAAGCGCCTTCTCGTAGGCGGAGCGCGCTTCTTGCGGCCTGTGCAATGCACGCAAGACATCACCAAGCGTTTTCTGTGCGTGGAGGCAGTCGGGATCGGCGGCAACGGCGGCTTGCGCGAGCGGGAGAGCTGCGTCGGGTTGTTTGGCGCCGAGCAGATTGCCGGCTTTCTGTTCGAGGCTGAGCGCCGCCGCGAGCGGTACATCGAAGCGGCCGTCGTACACGAAGATTCCATGCTGAATGGTGGCGACCGGCTCGAGCACCTTAAAGGCGCGGTAGGGATTGAACTGGTCGGAGCCAAACTCGAATCCTGAGAGGGTACCGGCGCTGATCAAGACCGGGCCATCGATCGCGGCAGGCACATTCATCTCTTCGTTCATCCAACGCGAGTCGGCAGTGATGAGCGGCTTGCAGGGGATGCCGTAGTAGGTGTAATCCACGACCCCTTGAGCAAAGTAAGCGAACCAGCATTGCTTTACGCCGCGCGCGCGCAGGTATTTGCTGGTGGCTTTGAGTTGCTGCGCCCAATCGGTGTTGGAGTCGCTGAGGTACTTGTAGGTGTTGGCCGAGCCTCCCCAAGCCTCGTTGGCGTAAGGGATGTAGGTGGGAAAGGCATGCGCGGAGGACGCGATGTGGAGGAAGAGCAGCGCGGCGACGGCGTAGACCCAGCGGCGATTCTGCTGGATGAGGTTGGAGGCGGCACCGGCGGCGAGTACGGCGAAGAAGACATAGAGCGGGAGAATATGGCGCGCGCCGATATTGAGTCCTGAACTCATAGCGACGAGCAGGTGAAAGACGGGCGGGATGGTGAGGAAGAGGATCTCGCGCGGGCAGCGTAATCGGCGGGCGACGATGGCGAAGACGGCGAGCAGCAGCAATCCCAGAAAGCCGAGCGTCGATTTGATGGAGAACGCAACCGGGAAGTAGTACCAGACGCCGTGAGCGAGCACGCGGCCGAAGATGTAGCTGGGCATGAAGTCGGCGAGTTGCCGCACATCCGTCAGGCCGTAGAGGTAAGACTCCGGCAGGATGTGGTAGTGGGCGAAGGCGGTGAGGATACGAAGTTCGTGAGGGCGCAAGGGCTGCATGTAGTCGGCCAGCGTCGGATTGAGCACCAGACCGTCGGGCCGGGCGGCGTAGCGAAATCCGTAAAAGGCCCAGAGCACGACGACGGAGAGCACGGTGATGGCGGCGAGTGCCCCGGCGAGACGGAGGGCGAGTCTTGATCGCGTGGCGGGCCTGGTTGTGTGGGGGAGAAACAGTTCGCTCGCTGCCAGCATGAGCAACATGGGAAAGATGAGAATGCCGGTGTGCTTGGAGGCGAGGGCCAGGCCGGCGGCGATGCCAGTGATGGCGAGCCGGAGCATCGATGGCGTCTTCACGTAACGGTAGAAGGCATACATCGTGGCGAAGGTGAAGCAGGTGAGGCCAGTGTCGGTAGTGACACGGGCACCATGGGCGAGCAGATTCGGTTCGAAGGCGACAAGGGTGAGAGCGAGGAAGCCGGCGGTGGTGCCGAACATTTCCTGCGCCGCGAGAAAGACGAGGAGCGCAAGCAGGACGGCGAGGGACGCGGCCATCATGCGGGTGCGGAAGAGGATGGTGTCGGCGTCGTTTTTGAACAGGAAATCTTTGCCGTCGAGGAAGGCCTCGATTTTGAAGTCGCGGCCTTGCAGTCGCGGAACGTTGAGCGGCATGTTGAGAATAGGGAGGGTGGCGAGCAGCTTAACCAGCGGCGGATGTTCGGGGTTCAAGCCGAAGTCGGCGTGCTTCCAGGACTCGTATCCGGCGAAGATGTGGTCGTCTTCATCCCAGGTGATGGACTCCTGGTGAACGGAGAAGGCCATCTGGGCGAAGAAGACGGCGAGCAGGGCGATAACTCCGAGCACAACGAGGGCGGGCCGTTTTGCGACGGGTTTGGTCACAGGTTCTCCCAAGCGCTTCATGTTACATGGGGGGCCGGGATTTGCCTGTGAGGTTGAGTACGGCGGTGCGTGCGGAAAGGGCTTCGGGTCGGGGCCGCGTGATCCCACCTTCGCAAACTGCGCGAAGGATGGGGCACCCACTCATTGTGCGGATAGAAAGGGCTTCGGGTCGGGGCCGCGTGATCCCACCCTTCGCAGACTGCGCGAAGGATGGGGCACCCGCTTCAGAAGAACGCGCTACTCGTAGCGGAGGGCCTCGATGGGGTTGAGGTTGGCGGCGCGGATGGCGGGAACCATACCGCTGATAAGGCCTACGGCGATGAGAATTACGGTGGCGACCAGCACGGTCCCGGGCGAGATGAGCAACTGGATGTCGGCAGCTTCGGCGTTGGTGGCGACCGCGCTGTAGAAGGTGATTCTGCCGACGAGCGCGGAGACGATGTAGGCGAGCGCGATACCGGCTGCGCCGCCGACGCTGGTGATGACCAGGGCTTCGGCAAGGAACTGCACCAGGATGTGGTGCTTGCGCGCGCCGAGAGCTTTTTCCACGCCGATTTCGCGGGTGCGCTGCTGCACGGCGACCAGCATGATGTTCATCAGGCCGATGCCGGCGATGCCGAGGGTGAGGGTTCCAATGAAGGCCAGCAGGACTTTGAGAGCCATGGTGACGATGCGGAACTGGCTGAGCTGCTCCATCAGGTTGGCGACGAAGATGGCGTTGTGATCGGAGGGGCGGAAGTTATGCGCGGCCGCGAGGGTGTTGCGAACAGCGCGTTCGACCGCCATGTGGTCTTCGCCCCTGAAGCTAAGCCAGAGGCCGTCGAGGTATTTGAGGTCCTTAATATCGCCCATGGTGGTGAAGGGAATGCGGACCTGGCGGTTGATGTTGTCGTCGCCCTCCTGCATCTTGGCCTTCTGCACGCCGATGACGGTGAAGCTGATGCCGTTGATGCGGATCTTCTGGCCGATGGGATAGATGCCGGAGAAGAGCTTGGTCTTGGCTTCAGAACCGATGACAGCGACATGAGTCCGCTGAGCCTCATCTTCTTCGGTGAAGAAGTGGCCCGACTCCATGTCGAGCTTGAGAACGTCCTGCATGTCGGGGTAATCGCCGTTGACGGTCCAGGTGTAGGTATGCAGATCGTTCTGGACCACGACGTCTTTGTACATCTCGGGCGAGACGTGGATCACGCCGGGGACGGTGCTCATGATGCGGTCGACGTCGTCCTGAGTGAGGCGCACTTTGACGCCGGCCTTGGTGCCGCCCGCCTGTTCGCTGGTGGTGCCGGACCAGACGCCGATGACCTGGGTTCCCCACTGCGCGAAGATGGCCTCGATGGCGCGGCCGAAGCCGGCGCCGTAGGCAAGCAGAAGCACAACGGTCGCGATGCCCCAGGCCATGCCGACCATGGTGATGGTGGTGCGCCGGCGGTTGTAGATCATGGCGTCGTAGGCTTGGAGCAGCAGATCGCGGAACATGGCGGTCCTCTTAATTCAGGCTACTGGAACTGTGACTTGGACGTATGTGACGCCTCGGAGAGACTTGCGACTACGGTCGATATGGCTGGCGTACATGATCGAGTTCCTTACTCGCGGCGGAGCGCTTCGACCGGCTCGAGGTTGGCAGCTTTGCTGGCCGGGTAGAGTCCAGCGACAACGCCGCTGATGCTCAAGGACGCGAAGGCCAGGGCGGCGGACCACGGAACCAGTCGCGGCGGATCAAAGCCCTGCATGTTGTGACCGACGAGGCTGCTGATCACATACATGAAGAGGGCGGAGCCGCCGATGCCGATGAGGCCGCTGATGCTGGTGAGCGTGAGGCCCTCGAGGAAGAACTGGGCCAGGATGCTGTTCTTCGTCGCGCCGATGGCTTTGCGCAGGCCGATTTCGCGGGTGCGTTCGCTGACGGAGACGAGCATGATGTTGATGATGCCGACCGCCCCGAGGGCGAGGGTGACGATGCCGACGCCGCCGAGGAAGACGTCCATGGCGGTAAAGATCTTGCCGACCATCTGCTCGCCTTTGATGGTGTCCCATTCATTGAAGGCATCGGGAGCGGAGGGGTCAAAGCCATGGCGGCGGGCGACGATGGCGTGGGCTTCTGCGGTGGCCTGGCCGCTCTCACCGCGAATTCGCGGCTGATAGTTGATGGCGGTGAGCGCGTCGTCGGGGATGTTTTCGCCCTTCATAGGGAACATCTCGAGCATGGTGGTGAGCGGGATGTAGACCTTCTGGTTCTCGTTATCGTTGTTGCCGTGGCCGTTTTTGTCGGCGATGCCGACGACGGCGAAGCGGGTGCCGTTGAGGATGACGTAATCGCCGAGGGCGGGATGGCCGGGAAAGAGCAAGGCACCGGTTTTCTGGCCGAGGACGACGACGCGGCGGCGTTCGCGCAGGTCGCCATCGTTGAGGAAGCGACCCTCTTTGATGGGAAGGAAGCGGATGGCGCTGTAGTTGGCTTCGACGCCGTTGACCTGTCCCCCGGCGGTGGCGTACTGGCTGGACTGCTTGATGTCGCTGCGGTTGAGGATAGCGGTGACAGCGCGAATGTCGGGCGCGGTGGTCCGCAGTGCTTCGACATCGCCCATGGTGAGGCGATAGGGTCGCATGCCGGTGTGCTGGTTGGGCACGGCGGGGATGATGCCGCCCCAGAGCATGATGACGTCGTTGCCGAAGCTGGCGAGTTGGCGGTGCTGACCGGAGCGGAAGCCCTCGCCCACGCTGATGAGCAGCAGCATGGAGCCGACGCCCCAGGCGATGCCAAACATGGTGAGGAACGAGCGCAGCTTGGACGCCCAGATGGCTTGGAAGACCTGGCCGAAAGTGTCTCCGAGACTCTGCATGGCTTTTCTCTAGGACTGTCTACGTTTGTGGCCGGTGGAAGGTTCCCGAATTCCTCCGAGCGGGCTGGTTCTTAGACGAGGCGGCGGCGGATCGGTGTGGCAGGGAACATGAGTCCCGGTCGCGGCCGTGTCAGCGATTGCCGGCAGTGGAGGGTGTCGCGCCTGGTTGCAGGAGAGGCTGGGACCAATCTTCGCGGAGGTCAACGGCCGCTCCGAGGTGGCGCAGAAAGGCGGCAACGGATTCGAGGACAGCCGGGGAGGTGGCGGGGGTATGCACGACGGTGATGGGACAGGGATCTGGCAGGCCGGGATCGAGCAGGCCGGGGCTGCCGTGGAATGTGGGGGGAAGTTCGAGGGCGACACAGCGATCGGGCCGGTAGGTGCAGGAGGCGAGGTCGGCGATGCTGAGAGCACGAGTCGGGGTGGCAAAGATGGAGCGCGGTGGGGCCATGCGGTCGAGCAGGCTGAAGATTTCAAGCTTGGACTCGAGTTCATCGGGCACGCAATCGACGATCAGGTCGGCCTCGCGAACGGCATCTTCGACAGTCGAAGCGAACTGGACGCCCTCCCCGGGCGGCATGGCAAGGCTCTCGGCGAGCAGGTCGGCGGCTTTGCGCAGGTTGGAGGGAAGGACATCTTCGAGGATCGTGCGATAGCCGGACTGGAAACAGAGCAGGGCGAGTCGACGGCCGAGCGGGCCTGCTCCGATGACGGCTATGGTTGCGAGCTTGCTCAAGCGACGGGTGCGGCCTTGGACTCGAGAGCCTTGAGGACCACTTCGACATTAGGGGTGGCGTGCTTAAGATAGTCAGCGACGCGCTGCCGTTCTTCCTGGGTGAGGGTGGGAGCGAGCGCCAGGACCCTGCGCAGAGTTGTGGCTACATCATCAACGTAGTTCATCAATCGAATTGCTTCGCCGGACAGTGGCATGAGTGCGCCTCGGGTCAATAGATTTCCCTCTATTCTCAGGGTTTAAGCGGGATTCGTAAAGCCAGCGTGAGAAGAGCGGCAAACAGGGCGATTGCCGGAACGGTTGGGGCCGCAGCGGCATCCAACCGGGTGATATTTCTCGCGCACTTGCAAGGGTGCATCCCCAGACCTCCGGCAAACCAAAATCCAAGAGCCATCGAGATAGAGCATTGACTGAAAACACAGAACTGAAAGCCTGCATCGATCAAATGCTTCACTCGGACGCGCGCGTTCCAGTGTCGACGTACCGGGCGCAGATGCATGCCAACTTCAACTTCGCCGATGCGGAAGCGATCTTGCCGTATCTGAAGCAGCTGGGGATTGGAGATTTCTACGCCTCTCCCATCTTCGAAGCTCGACCGGGCAGCATGCATGGCTATGATGTGGCGCGGCATGACCGGCTGAATCCGGAGCTGGGCGGCGATGAAGGCTTTGAGAAGTTCGCCGCCGCTCTCAAGACGCAGGAGATGGGGCTGCTGCTGGATATCGTGCCGAACCACATGGGCGTGGGCAACGACTCCGCGTGGTGGCAGGACGTGCTGGAAAATGGGCGCGCTTCGAGGTTTGCAGAGTTCTTCGACATTGACTGGACGCCGCTGAAGCCGGACATGCAGGGCAAGCTGCTGCTGCCGATTCTGGGCAATCAGTACGGCGAGGAGCTGGAGAGCAAGCATATCCAAGTGGCGGTGGAGGACGGACGCGCGCTGGTGCGCTACTTCGAACACAGCATGCCGGTCGCTCCGCGGCCGCTGACGATTCTGTTTCCGGAGAGCGAGTGGGACGAGATGGGCGTGACGCCGGGCTTTCGCGATCTGCTGCGAGATCTGCCGCACATTCCGCCGCACGATACAGCCGATGCGGCGTTGGCAGCACAGCGGCGCGAGCAGCTGGAGGAGTTGCGGCCGAAGCTGCAGGCGGAGCTTCGTTCGGAGGCGATGCAGCCGGCGATTGCAAAGGCGCTGGAGCGAGTGAATGGCAGAGAGGGCGATCCCAAGAGCTTTGACCGGCTGCATGCGCTGCTCGAGGCGCAGCCGTATCGCTTGGCCTTGTGGCGAGTCTCGTCGGAAGAGATCAACTACCGAAGATTTTTTGATGTGAACGACCTGGTCGGATTGCGCATGGAAAATCCGGAGGTGTTCGCGCAGACGCATTGCCTGATTCGCAGGCTGCTGGCGCGGCACCAGGTGACGGGGCTGCGGATCGACCACGCGGACGGCATGTTCAATCCGCGGCAGTACCTGATTCGACTGCAGCGGCTGGCGATTGCGGCGCTGTGCGCGGGCGAAGACGCGAAAGGGCCAACCGCGCCTACGGGGATTGAACTCAGCATTCGCGAGGCGCTGCGGGGCTATGACTGGTCCAAGAGCCAGGGCCCGCTGTACACGGTGGTGGAGAAGATTTTGGAACCGCGCGAGTCGCTGCCCCGCGAGTGGCCGGTGCGCGGCACCTCGGGCTACGACTTCGTATATTTCTCGAACGAAATCTTCATCCAGCCGAAGAATGAGAAGCGGTTCAATACGCTGTATGAGAACGTGATGGGTGTCCGTCCCGATCCGGACAAGATTGTGTATCGATCGAAGTTACAAGTGATGCAGACGTCGCTGGCCAGCGAAGTGTATGTGCTGACCAACATTCTGAGCCAGATTGCGGCGGCTAACCGCCGGGTGCGCGATTTTACCGACAACATTTTGGAGGCGGTGATTCGCGAGACGATCGCCTGCTTCCCGGTGTACCGGACGTATATCGACGATCGCGGAAAGTATACGGAGCATGATCGCACCGTGATCCGGCAGGCGATTGGGCGGGCCAAGCGGCTCAATCCGGAGCTGGATGCTTCGGCGTTTGATTTTCTGAGCAACACGCTGCTGCTGGGCGGCCGCGAGCGCAAAGAGGAGATAGATTCGCTGACTCTCTACTTCGCGCTGAAGTTTCAGCAGTTGACCGGGCCGGTGATGGCGAAGGGCGTAGAAGATACCTCGTTTTATGTCTACAACCGCTTCGTCTCTTCGAATGAAGTGGGCGGATCGATGAAGGCGTTTGGTATCTCGCTGGATACATTTCATGCGAGCAACCAGGACCGGCTGAAGAATTCTCCGGATGCAACGTTGACTACGTCGACGCACGACACCAAGCGGAGTGAGGATGTACGGTCGCGGCTGAACGTGTTGTCAGAGATGCCGGTGGAGTGGGCTTCGCTGGTGCGGCGCTGGCAGCGCATGAATGAGCGGTTCAAGCGGACGCTCGAAGATGGGCGTTCGGCGCCGGATGCGAACGAAGAGTACCTAATGTATCAGATCATCGTAGGCGCGTGGCCGTGGCAAGAGGGTGCGGATGATCGCAAGAAATACCTGGAACGGCTGCAACAGTACACGGCCAAGGCGCTCAGCGAGGCCAAGATCAACTTGAGCTGGATCAATCCCGACCCGGCGTACCTGGAGGCGGTGCAGGGATTTCTGGCAGACATTCTGACGCCGGTTGGGCGGGCGAAGGAGACGCGGTTTGTGGAGTTGCTGATGACTCTGATGCCGGTGTTCCGGCTCTTCGGCGGCATCAACGCGCTGTCGCAGGTAGTGTTGAAGATTGCGTCGCCGGGAGTGCCCGATTTTTACCAGGGGACGGAGTTGTGGGACCTCAGCCTGGTGGATCCTGATAATCGTCGCCCGGTCGATTACGAAATACGGACACGGGAGTTGAGCGAGTTGCAAGCGAAGGCGGAGACGCAAGGGCCGCTGGAGGTTTGCCGGGAGCTGTTGGAGAACTTCGCGGACGGACGGATCAAGTTGTGGACAACGCATCGCGGTCTGGAAACCAGGCATCGGTATCACGAAGTCTTTCGACGCGGCGAGTATCTGCCGCTGGCGGTAGAGCATGAGAAGCAGCAGCACGCGGTGGTGTTTCTGCGCAGTAAGGCGGGAAGGTCAGTGCTGACAATCGCACCGCGCTTCGCGTGCACGCTGATGCACTGCAGGGCAAACATGCCGCTGGGCGATGCATGGGGGAATGCCTCGGTGACGCTGCCGGACGGGGTCTCGACTACATTCAATAACGCGTTTACGGGCGAGACGGTGAGCGCGGACGGGCGCAGGAGCTTGTTGTTGCGGAACGTGCTGGGAAGCTTTCCGGTGGCGATGCTGGTTAGCGAAGAAGCGAAATCGTAATCAGGGCGTCAATTGAGTTATTCGGTCGAGTCACCAAGGGGCGGAGTTAGTAAGTCGACTAACTCTGCCCTTCAGCGTTTTCAGGTGGGATGCGGTCGCGGTCCGTGACTTCGGTGAGCGCCGCCAGCTTGCCGGCGAGGACCGGCGTCAGCAGCCCGTCGGGACAGCGCCAGGCCCAATTATCCCCGGAGCTTGAGGGCACATTCATGCGAGCTTCGCTGCCGAGCTGCAGAATGTCCTGCACGGGGAAGAGCGCGACATCGGCGACAGAGGTAGCGGCTGCGCGGATGAGGGCCCAGACTACGTCCGATTCTTCTGGATTGAGATAGAGGCGGACGGCGAGCTTCTCTTCGGGGGTGGCGCCGTTGTCCCACCAGCCACGGGTGGTGTCGTTATCGTGGGTTCCGGTATAGACGACCGAATTGGTTACGAATCGGTGCGGCAGGTAGTTGTGCGCGCCGCGATTGGAAAAGCCGAACTGTAGGATTCGCATGCCGGGGAGTTGAAACTGTTCCCGCAAGGCGTCGACTTCCGGAGTGATGAGGCCTAGATCTTCCGCGATGAAGGGCAGGTCGCCGAGCACTTCGCGGAGACGGGAGAACAGTGCGGCTCCGGGAGCCTTGATCCAGGTGCCGTTGACGGCGGTGTCGTCTTCGCCGGGGATAGACCAGTAGGCTTCGAAGCCGCGGAAGTGATCGAGGCGGATGACATCGTAGAGAAAACGAGCGCGGCGAATGCGATCGACCCACCAGTCAAAGCCGCGCTGTTCCAGGGCCTTCCAATCATAGAGCGGATTGCCCCATCGCTGGCCGGTGGCGCTGAAGTAGTCAGGCGGAACGCCGGAGACGCGGGTGGGCGAGAGGTCCTGGTTGAGCTCGAAGATTTCGGGATGGGTCCAAACGTCGGCACTGTCATAGCTGACGAAGATGGCAACGTCTCCGATGAATTGGATGTCGCGCTCGGCGCAGTAGCGGCGCAGCGCGGTCCATTGCATATCGAAGGCAAACTGCAGGATCTTCTCAATGGTGAGCGCTTCAGAGTTCTCGGTATGGAAGCGCTTCATTGCCTCCGGCTGACGGCGAGCGAACTCCGCGGGCCAGTTGTTCCAGGAACTTGCGTGATGAAGGCGGCGCACCACGCAGTAGTCGGCGTAGTCGTCGAGCCAGGATGCGTTGTCGCGGCAGAACTGCTCGAAGTGATCCCACTGTTCGGCCGTGTGCTGATGAAGAAAATTGCGGGCGGCTTCATAGAGCACGGGCTGTTTCTTTTCGACCACGTCGCCGAAGTTGACAGCACCCGCATGGCCGGGCAGGCCAGCGATGCGATCGGGAGCGAGCCAGCCCCACTCAACGAGAACTTCGAGACTCAGCAACCAGGGGCTGCCGGCAAATGCCGAGATGCCGGAGTAGGGGCTGTTGCCATAGCCGGTAGGGCCGAGGGGCAAAACCTGCCACATGCGTTGCTTGGCAGCGGCGAGAAAGTCGGCGAACGCATACGCGGCGGGACCCATGTCTCCGATGCCACCGTACGAGGGCAGAGAACTAATGTGCAGCAATAATCCAGAGGAACGCTCAAAGGGCATGAAAGATAGATTCCGCGCAGGCGTTGGGAGGTAAGAAAAGGCCCGTGCTTTGAATGATTCCAAAAACACGGGCCCCGGTTGCTTTGCTGGTCTTGAGAACGACCGTTAGCTAGGCGTGTTGTCCTGCTGGAGAGGCGATTGCGGGCGGCTGTTCACGCGAATGCGCTTCTCTTTTTCGTAACGGCCGACGAGGCTGGTAGTGAAGACGGCGAACATCTCTTCGCGGCGCTGATCGAGAACGGCTTCGCGGGTCTGATCGAAGTTCTTCGCGATGTCGTCGGCGGTCGGTTCGTGCTTCTCAAGCAGCTTGGCGACGACGCCGGTGCGGCCGGTGTTGATGACGCCGCTGGTCTGGCCGACGTTGAGTGTGAAGAGTTGGGGCGCGGCGGTCGCGAGCGAACCGATGTCGGGTACCTGACCGTCTTTGCCGACCAGATCGCTGGTCTTGATGGTGGCGCCGACTTCCTTGGCCGCTTTCTCCAGATCGGTTCCGGCCTTAACCTTGTCAGCCAGCTGGTTGGCTTTGCTGAGCAGGAGCTGGGGCAATTGCTGTTCGCGATAGTCCGCGAGCAGGTGGCTCTTGTACTCCTCAAACGTGGGCGCATGCGCGGGCTTGGAATCGGCTACCTGGAAGACGGCAAAGCCTTCGCCGGTCGAGACGACCTGCGGCGCAGTGCCGGGCTTGGTGGCGAACGCCTGGGCGAGCAGCTTAGACGCATCGGCGAGCCCGGGGATAATGCCCCCCTGCTGGACGTAGTCGGTGGTGGTGAGCTGCAGGTGGTGGGCTTCGGCAGCTTTCGCGAGGCCGGACTTCTGCGCCTCGGCAGCGAGTTGGCCAGCAAAGCTCTGTTCCTGCTGCGCTTCCTTCTGGCGGGTCAGGTTAGCGACGATGAGAGGCTTCACTTCGTCGAGCGGCTTGAGGTGGGCGGTCTGCTTCTCTTCGACCTGGAGAATGTGGTAGCCGAACTTGGTGCGAACGAGATCGGAGGTCTGGCCGGGCTGCAGAGTGAAGGCTGCCTTGTCGAATTCGGGGACGGTGGCTCCCCGCTTCAGGAAGCCCAATTCCCCGCCCTGATCTTTGCTGCCGGGGTCATCGGAGTTCTTCTTGGCAAGCTCGGCGAAGTTGCCGCCGGACCGGATCTGCTTGAGGACGTCCTGCGCCTTCTGGCGAGCGGCGGCGTCCGCTTTCGCGTCTGCATTGGGGTCGACCTTGACGAGAATATGGCGGACCTTGACCTGATCTTCGACGCGGAATTCCTGCTGATGCTGGTTGTAGTACTGCTGAACGTCAGCGTCGGTGACCTGGGGCGCGCCGCCGGGCAGCGTTCCCTGGCTGAGGGAGACGTACTGAATCTTGCGCGTCTCGGGAATGGCGGTGGCGTAGCGTCCGGCAGACTGGCGGAAGAACATCTCCAAGTCAGCGTCGGTGGGATTGATCTGCTTACTTAGATCGTCGGTGCTGAGCACGGCGTACTGGAACTTGATCTTGGTGGCCTGATCTTTGAAGGATTGGCGAATCTCGTTGTCAGAGACGGTGGCGCCTCCAGTCACGAAGGCTTTGAGGCGATTCTGCTCGAGTTCCTGCTTGAGCTCATCTTCAAAGGTCTTGCGCGAGATACCGAACTGGTCCTGAATCAGCTCCGCGTAGCGAGAGTCGCCGATGTATTGGCCGCCGGGAAAGAGCACCTGGCCGAACATGCCGGTATGGAGGAAACGGCGAAGATCCTCATCGGTGACCTGGAGGCCAAGCCGGTCCGCTTCCTGGAGGATGACGGCTTGTTGAATGAGGCCCTGGCCGACGCGCTGCATGACGAAAGGCATGGCCATTTCCGGCAAGTGCTGGCGCTGGAGCATCTGCATTGCGGTCTGTTGCACGCGGGCGGTAGGGATCTCAGTCGATGCGACACCGAAGTAGCGACCCATGAGCCCGCTGCCGCGAACGGTGGCGTAGGTATCGGCTCCGCCTGCTGAATCCTGGAAGATGCCGGGGACCAGCGTGATGACCATGGTGATACAGGCTACCGAGATGATGACGACAAAGATCGCTTTGACGACACGGTTGTCTTTCTGAAGGAAGCGGATCATGAGTGAAGTACGACCTTTATTCTGCGTGCTCCCCGGCCGGTCAGCGTGCGCGTGAACGGGCCCTGGAGGGACGAAAATCTCCTGGTTTGGTCAGGATGCTCTCGACAGTATAAATCAGGTGTGCAGAGGGATGGGTACTCGAACGTGGGGGATGGGGAAGGAAACGGGGTGAGCCCGGGTTGAGCTCACCCCGTTTGGGTTTGCAGATCGGGGACGGGAGTCAGTCTCGGTTACCAGCCATAGCCGTAGTAGTAGCCACGGCGGTAGGGATAGCCGTAGCGGTAGTAGTAGGGCGGCGGAGGCGGCGGATAGTAGGGGTACATGGCGCGCTGCTGGAGCCGCGGCCGCGGAGGCTGATTGGCCATGGCCAGACGCTGGGCTTCCTGGGGCGAGACCGGCGTGACGGTCACGGGCCCTGCGAGGTGAAAGTTGATGACCGCTTCGGCAGGGATGATGAGGCGGGGGCCCGAGGTGGCGGCCGAAGCGGCTGCTCCAGTGGCGCCGCCTGCGACGGCTCCGACCGCGGCACCGGGTCCGCGGCCGACTGCGCCTCCGATGATCGCGCCGATGGCTGCGCCTCCGATGGTGTTTTCAGCGGAGTAGGCGCCCTTGCCGGGGCCCTGCGTGGACCACGTATCGGTGTCGAGCGCGTAGGTGCGGCCTTCCAGGTTCAATGACTTGAGCTGCAGAGCGATGGCCGAGCTTCCCTTGAGGCCGTTGGGTGTGCGGGCGTCAACGACGACGCCGTCGAGGGTAGCGCCGCGGGGAATGGCGAGCATGCCGCCGGAATAGATGTCGCTCGCAGCGGTGACTTCAAACATGTCGCCGGGCTGCAATCTGCGGGTATCGAGCGTCTCGCTGGAGCGAACGCGGAGCAGGGTTCCGGCTGGAATGGTGACCGGAGTGCCGTTGTAGGCCGGTTGAGGATAGTTCCCGCGATTGTCGTCACGGTCATAGGGCCGCTGCGGCGGCGCGGGGTAGCGGTTGTCGGCCTGGGTGTCGCCGGGGTAGCGGTTGTCTTGCGGATAGCGGCCGTCGGGATAGCGATTGTCCTGCGGATAGCGGTTGTTCTGCGGGTATTGCCTGTCGTCAGGATAACGATTGGACGGATAGGCCGGGGGCGGTGCCGGATACTGCTGGGCGCGCTGATCGGGAGGCGGAGGCGCCTGCTGCTGATCCTGATACGGGGGACCTTGCTGCTGGTCGTTCTGGGATTGCTGCGCCTGCTGATCGTTCTGGGATTGCTGATCGTTTTGGTCGTTTTGGGATTGCCGCGCCGGCGGGTCGGCCTGGGGTTGCTGATTCTGCTCCTGCGGGTCCGCCTGAGCTTGCTGGTTCTGATCCTGTGCGGGCTCGGTCGAAGCAGCGTCTCCAATTCTAAGGTTGTTGTTCACGGAGCGGACTCCGTTGACCCGGCTAACCACGGATTCGGCCAACTCCTTGGAGCTGGTGTCGCTGACCGATCCGGAGAGCGTGACATCGCCATCGATGGTCGCGGCGGTGATGTGTTGACCCTTGAGCGCTGCCGAAGTGGTAATCGCGTAGGCTACGTCGGATTGAATGTCGCCGTCAGAGCGGCCCGATGCGGGGACCGTGCTCGCGGGAGCATCCTGCTGAATGGCCGCCCCGGCAGCCACGGGTCCGCCCAACGAGAGGGCCAGGCAGAGGGCCACAGGACCTGCCAAGTGTGTAGCAAATGGAACCGGGAGTAGTTGCTTAATCTTCATTGAGGTTTCCACCTGTGGTGCTTCGAATGCGGCTCGTTTCTCGTTCACGGACGCGAGCCGGTAGCGAAGCGTCATGGATATAGACACTCCAGCCCACAGAAAGTTGCGAGTGGCAGGAACGTTGGCATTGCCGTTTCAGCGGGTGGCCGGGACAACTTTGAGTTCCTGTTCCCACGGCGGCAGACGAAAGCCGAAGGCGGCGGCGAACTTGTCATTCGATAGGACAGAGTTTTTGGGACGCTGCGCCGGCGTGGGAAATTGATCGGTGGTGATGGGAGTGACCTGGGGCGGAGTTTCGAGCCCGGCCTGCTGCACGATCGCCTGGGCGAATCCGTGCCACGAGGTGCTGCCTGCGGCGGTCATGTGGTAGATGCCGGTGGGAAAGGAAGAGGATTCGCGGTTTTGGTGGATGAGGCGCAGCGCGGCGCCGGCGATGGCGCGGGCGGAGGTGGGCGCGCCGATCTGATCGGAGACGACGCGGAGTTCGGGACGTTCGTGGGCGAGGCGCAGCATGGTAAGCAGGAAATTTTTGCCGTGCAGACTGTAGACCCAGCTGGTGCGCAGGATGAGTGCGCGGGCACCGGTCGAGAGAATGGCCTGTTCGCCCTCGGCTTTGGAGGCACCGTAGACGCCGAGCGGCCGGGTCGGGTCGGTCTCCGTGTAGGGGCCGGGCTTGGTTCCGTCGAATACGTAATCGGTGGAGAAATGAATCAGCATGGAGCCGAGGCGGGCTGCCTCTTCGGCGATAGCGGCGGGGGCGGCGGCGTTGACGGTGAAGCACAGGTCGCGTTCTTTTTCGGCAAGGTCGACGGCCGTGTAGGCGCCCGCGTTCACGATGACGTCGGGGCGGCGGGTGGAAATGTAACTGCGCAAGAGAGGAATGTTGCTCAGGTCGAACTCTTCGCGAGAGGGAGCGAGAATCTCCGTGCCGGCGAGATCGAGCTTCTGAAATTCAGTGCCGACCTGGCCGCGAGCTCCCGTTAACAAAATGCGCATGAGTGCTGTCTCCCTTGAGTTCAGACCTGGTTGGTTGCGGTGGGTGGATCGGGCAGGCTGGTGAGCGAGAATTGGCGTGCGGCTTCGAGCAGGCGGGCGACCGATTCGCGGGAGCACGACTCGCTGTAGATGCGCAGCAGCGGTTCGGTGCCGGAGGTGCGCAGCATCAGCCAGGTCTCGGCGGCATTGGGTTTGGTGTGCGCTTCGGGGTTGTCGAGGAAGAACTTGATGCCGTCAAGGGTCTCGACGCGCAGCACGGGCATGCCGGCGAAGTCCTTGATTCCGGCGTTGGCGCGGGCGATGGTGGCGCGCTTCAAAGAGTCGTCGATGTGAAGATCGATTCTGCCGTATTGATGCTCGCCGTATTCGCGCTGCAGGCTCTCGACGAGTTGGCCCAGGGTCTTACCTTCGTCGGCCATGACGTTGGCGATCAGCAGAGCCATGAGCAGCCCATCGCGTTCGGGCAGATGGCGAGTGATGCCGATGCCGCCCGCCTCTTCCCCGCCCATGAGAATGTTTTTTTCGAGCATGAGATCGCAGACATATTTGAAGCCGATGCCGTGTTCATGAAGGGTACGGCCGTAGCGCGCGCAGATGCGGTCGAGCATGCTGGTGGTATTGAAGGCGCGGGTGACATCGCCGGGCCAATGCTTGCGCTCGAGAATCCAGCGGAGGATGAGCGAGAAGATTTTATGCGGGTCGATGAAGATGCCGTGTTCATCGACGGCGCCGATGCGATCGGCATCGCCGTCGGTGACCAGGCCGGCATGGCAGAGATGTTGGAGGACGGTGTCTTGAAGAGCGCGAACGTGGGGCTCGATGGGTTCGGGGTTGATGCCCGGAAAGAGCGGGTTGGCTTCAGCGCGAATTTCGAGGTGAGGAATATGGGCCTGCTGAAAGATGCCGGAGAGGATGCCCGCGCCTGCACCGTACATGGAGTCGATGGCGAATTTGAATCCGGAAGCGGCGATGTGTTTGAGGTCGACGAAGGCTCGAAGGGCTTCGATGTAGGGAGTTTGAAAGTCGGCTTCGGAGAGTGGTGCGGAATGAGGCGCGCGCGGCGGCGGCTGGTTGAGGCGGGATTCGATCTGCGCGATGATGGCGGGCCGGGCAGCGCCTCCGTAGGACGCTTTGTACTTCACGCCATTCCACTGGTAGGGGTTATGGCTGGAAGTGATCATGACGCCCCCGGCGCAGCCTAGCCGGCGCACAGCGAACGAGAGCGCAGGGGTAGGGGTGATGCGGTCGGCCAGATGGACGGGAATGCCGGCGGCGCAGGCGACCTCAGCGACCGCGAGCGCGAAGTTGCGGGACCCGAAGCGGGTATCGTAACCGATGCAGATACCTTTTGCGGGGTCCTCGTGGTCGCAGACATAGTTGGCGATGGCGGCGGCAGCAACACGCACATTTTCGAACGTGAAATCATCGGCGAGGATGCCTCGCCAACCGTCGGTCCCGAACTTGACGGGAGAGTTCGCCATACAGGCCTTTCTTCAGAGGAGTTCGTTGCGCCTGGCCGCGGCCAGCGCCTTCACCAGGGTGCCAACGTCCTGCGAGCGCGTACGGGTGGTGACCAGGATGGCATCGTCGGTCTCGACTACAACGAGATCTTCCACGCCGACCAGTGCGACGAATTTTCCCGGGGCGTAGGCATAGTTGCCGTGAGCGTCGAGCGCCAGGGTGCCGGTAGCTTCTGTGACGTTTTCGTCAGCGTCGGTGTGGGTGGCGCGCGAGAGATGATGTTCGTAGAGCGCGGCCCAGGAGCCGAGGTCGTTCCATCCAAAGCTTGCAGGCAGGCAATAAAGATTGGAGGCCAGTTCTCCCTTGGCGGAGCGCGGCTCGAGCACGGCAAAGTCCACGCTGATGTCTTCGCATTGGGGATAGAGAGAGGCGAAGGTGGCATCGAACTCGGGCGTGCCGTGGGCCGCGGCAATTTGTTCCAGCAACGGTGCCATATCGGGCTTGTGTTCGCGGATCGCGTTGACCAGGGTGCGGGCGCTCCATACAAAGATGCCGCTGTTCCAAAAGTAATTGCCCGCTGCGAGGAATTGAACAGCGCGTGCTTCGTTGGGCTTCTCTGTGAATCGCCGCACACGGATGGCGCCATCCTCGAGGATGGCTCCGGTTTCGATGTAGCCATATCCGGTTTCGGGGCGGGTGGGCGCGACGCCGAGAACGACGATGTTTTCGCCCGCCGCGGCGAGAGCGATGGCGCGTTCAATGACCGCGAGGAAGTGGGGTTCATCGTCAATGACGTGATCCGCGGGAAACATGCCGAGAATGGCGTCGGGGTGTTCGCGTTCGATGAGGAAGGCGGCGAGGCCGGCAGCGGGTGCGGTGTTGCGGGCCGCGGGTTCTGAGACTATTTGAGCGGCCGGGATCGATGGCAATTGCAGGCGGATCGTGTCCGCAAGCTTGTCGTTGGTAATGACCCAGGCGTGGTCGGTGCGGGCGATGGGCAGAATGCGATCGAGGGTTTGCTGAATCATGGTGCGGGAGCCATCGAGGGCGAGCACCTGCTTTGCCCGGGTCTGCCGGCTTCGCGGCCAGAACCGCGTACCGCTGCCTCCGGCGAGAATGACGGGGCAAAACTCGAGTGAAGGTCCCAACGCTATTTGCTCCTTTTACAGTTACGATCCCAACTTGGGCCCGAGAGAGCGGTGTTCATCGAGGCACGATCCTCATGACCTCGATGGGCGCATCGGCCTTGAGCGTCCACGGAGGAGCCGAGGCAGGAATGACGACGACCTGACATGGCACCAGGGAGAAGCTGTCAAAACCTTCTCCTTCCATGGTGGCGTGGCCGGAGGCGAGAAAGAGAATTTGCACACTCGCTGGATTTGCGGACGCGAGGCTTGCGGCGAGCGCGGTGTTGGATTCGATGCTATCGGAGCGAAATTGCTCGACGCGAAAGTAGCGTGCCTCGATGAGCAGAGTGTGGTCGTCTTCCGGCCTGGGCTGGACCTTGCCAGCAGCGGTGTGCATCCGCATGGCTTCAAGCGAGCGATCGACGTGAAGTTCGCGGGGACGGCCGTAGTCGTACATGCGGTAGGTGAGGTCGCTGTTCTGCTGAGTTTCCATGATGACCAGGCCGGGGCCGATGGCGTGGACGGTGCCCGCGTCGACAAAGATCATGTCGCCCTTATCGACGGGGACCCATTCGAGATACGTTTCGAGGCGATTCTCTTCAATGGCGGCGCGAACCTCTTCTGGCGTAGAGCCCGGCTTGAGGCCGAGGGCTACGGCTGATCCGGGCTGGGCATCGAGCGCATACCAGCACTCGGTCTTGCCGCGCGGGTCGCCGTATTTTTGCGCCATCGCATCATCGGGGTGCACCTGAACGCTGAGCTTTTCTTTGGGAAAGAGAACTTTGACGAGCAGGGGAAAGCCGCGGTCCGCGTGAGCGGGGCCGAGCAGTTGCGATGCGAAGTTGCTGGCTACGTCGCGCAAGGACTGACCCGCGAGGGGACCGGTTTCGAGCAGGCATTGGTCGCCGGTGAGCCATGCCTCGCCGATGGGATCGCCCTTCGATTCGACGGGGAACCAGGGGTGAAGATCTTCGTAACCCCAGATGCGTTTGCTGAAGAAGGGAGCGAGTCGAAACGGCGGCAAGGATTGCGAAGGTGCCATACCCTTCCACAGTAAACCATCGGGCATTTTTCTCGCGTGCGGTTGGGAGCGGGATTGCCGGAAAGGGCAGGCGGCACTTAGGCTGGCTGCATGAATGCGGATTTTCGCACTGCTATCACGGAGTACATCGCACGGGAGGCGCGTCCCCAGGAGAAGTACGGACATCAGCCACGGCTGTATGCGCTGACGCGCGCGATTGGCGGGGGGCTGGAGTACGACGACGATGTGGTGTTCGCGGCGGCGTGGCTGCACGATCTGGGCGTGTTTGTCGGGCATCGGCCGGAGGACCCGGTGGAACTTGCGCGCTGGGACCACGTTGCGTATGTGGTGGAGAAGGTACCGGGCATTCTGGCGTCGGCTGGTTTTGCGCCGGAGAAGATACCGGCGGTGCTGGAGGCGATCAAGACGCACCAGCCGAAAGACGAGCCACGGACCGTCGAAGCAGTGATCTTGCGGGACGCCGACATGCTCGAGCAATTGGGCGCGATCGGCATTGCGCGGACGCTCTGCAAGGTCGGGCGGGATACGCGGTATGCCACGTTCACGCCTGCGGTCGAGGTGCTGCGGCGGGCATTGGTGGAGTTGCCGGGACGTCTGCGGCTGGAGAGTGCGCGCAAGCTCGCCGAACCTCGGGTCCGGAGCTTAAGAGCGTTTCTCGAGGAGCTGGACGAGGAGGCGCAGGGGGCGCTGTTCTAACTGATTCTGGATCGGGGATGTTCGGGTTAGCGAGTGGCCTGGTGCATGACTTCTTCGACCACGCGGCCGATGTCGTGCATGTCCTCTTCGGTGAGCGTGGGGTGCACGGGAAAGAGGATGCTGGTTTCGCCCAGTTGCCGCGCGATGGGAAGCCGGTGGGGCGGCCGCGTGGTTTCGGGGAAGGCTTGTTCGAGATAGACCTCGCTGCAACTGCCGGTGAAGCAGGGGATGCCGCGCGCGGTGATTTCGGCGACGATGCGATCGCGGGTCCAGCCTTCGCGGATTAGTTCGGGACGAAGAAAGACATAGTACTTGTAGTAGCTGTGGTGGACCTCGGCGGGTGGAACGGTGACGCGAAGAGCGGGGATGCGTTCAAAGGCTGCGGTGAGCAGGGCGGCATTGCGACGGCGGATCGCGACCCATTCGGGCAGCTTGCGCAGTTGCACGCGGCCAATGGCGGATTGCATCTCGGTGAGCCGCCAGTTGGTGCCGATGGAGTCGTGGAGCCAGCGAAATCCGGGAGCGTGGCTGCGGCGGAAGACGGCATCGTAGCTCTTGCCGTGATCCTTGAAAGACCATGCGGCTTCGTAGAGTTGCGGGTCGTTGGTGGTGAGCATGCCACCTTCGCCGCCGGTGGTCATGGCCTTGTCCTGACAGAAGGAGAAGGCGGCGACGTCGCCGAGCGAGCCGACCGGACGACCGCGGTACGAGGCGCCGTGGGCCTGGGCACAATCCTCGACGACCTTGAGATCGAGGTCGCGTGCCAAGGCGAGAATGGGGTCCATGTCGCAGGGCCAACCGGCGAGGTGAACGGCCATAACGGCATGAGTGCGCGGAGTGATGGCGGCGCGAAGCGTTTCGGCGGTGAGGGTCTGGCTGTCGGGATCGATGTCGGCGAAGACAGGCTTGAGGCCGGCCAGGATCACCGAGCTCGCGGAGGCGATGAAGGTGCGGCTGGGTACGATGACTTCGTCGGCGGGTGAGAGGCCGAGCACACGCAAGGCGAGTTCGAGCGCGACGGTTCCATTGGCAACGGCGACGCCATGGCGACAGCCTGCGGCTGAGGCAAATTCTGATTCGAAGTGCTTCCCTTCCTCGCCGGTCCAGTAGTTGACTTTGCCACTGCGAAGCACGCGCTCCGCGGCTTCGATCTCGTCGGCAGCGAAGACGGGCCACGGGGCGAAGGGCTTCCGGCGAACGAAGGGCTCAGGCTTGGTCACGGGCGGCGATTGCGGAGAAAGAGTCATGGTCGGTTACATATTCAAGCTACGGCTGCGGGACCGGCGGACTAATGACGGTGCGGTACCAGGCGACGGTTCGTTCCAAACCCTCTGCGAATTGCACCTGTGGCTCATAGCCGAGGTGCTGGCGCGCGAGCGAAAGGTCCGCGAGCGAATGCTTGACGTCGCCGGATCGATCGGGGCCGTGTTCAATGGGGCCGGCATAGCCGGTGAGTTTGCGCAGTAAGTCACACGTCCGATTGAGAGTAATGCGCGAGCCGGTGGCGACGTTGAAGGTGCGACCGGAGACTTGTTCGGCGGGCACGCTGGCAGCAAGCAGGTTGGCATGGACCACATTCTCGATGAAGGTGAAGTCGCGGCTCTGTTCGCCATCGCCGTAGATGGTGGGCGTTTCGCCGGCCAGCATTTTGAGAGCGAACTTGGCAAGCACGCCGGAGTATTGCGACGTTGGATCCTGATAGGGTCCGAATACATTGAAGTAGCGAATCGTGACCGTTTCCATCCCATAGACCTGCGCGAAGGAGTGCATGTAGAGTTCGCCGGTAAGTTTGGAGACGGCGTAGGGCGAGATGGGGTTGGGCTTCATCTCTTCGCGCTTGGGCAGGGTGGGCGTATTGCCATAGGCCGAAGACGAACCGGCGTAGACGACGCGGCGGACGCCGGCTTTGCGTGCGGAGACTAGAACCTGGAGCGTCGCCGAGACGTTGGCGTGGTTGGAGCGGATGGGATCCTGCAGTGAGCGCGGCACGGAGGGCAACGCAGCCTGGTGAAAGATACAGTCGACGCCGTCGCAGGCTGCGTCGGTGGCCTGCTGGTCATTCAGGTCGGCTTCGATGAGGTCCATGGCTTCGAGTCCACGAAGGTTGTCTCGCTTGCCGGTGGCGAAGTTGTCGAGGCCGCGTACGGAGTGGCCGCGGGCCAGCAGTGCGGCAACCAGCGATCTGCCGATGAAACCCGCGGCACCGGTGACCAGGTAAGTCTTCATGCTTCTCTTTCAGATTGCAAGTTGTCACGCAGTTTGCGCAGGTGGAGGGGTGCTAGCGCCGGGCAGCAGTCTCCGCCTCTTCGTGGTATTCCATCTCCGTATTCACGGCCCAGATATTTTCCTTGTCGGTGCGGCCCTCGAGAATGTTGTCGACGGCGGTCATGGCGGTCAGCATGGAGTGATCCTGGTTATTGTATTTGTGCATGCCATTGCGACCGATCAAGAACAGGTTGGGAAAGTCGTCGAGGTAGTGGCGCAATTCGTCGAAGCGTTCATAGGTGCCGAAGTAAGCCGGGTAGGTCTTAGGCATGCGGATGACAGTAGAGTCGAGCACATCGGATTGCTTGAGGATGCCGATGGTTTCGAGTTCGCGCATGGCGAGCGCACCCATGTCGTGGTCAGAGAGCGTCCACATGGGGTCGGATTCGTAACAGAAATACTCCACGCCGATCCAGACGGTATCGGGTTCGCGGACCATGAAGGGGCTCCAGTTGTTGAAGATCTGGAGGCGGCCGGCGAGCACATCGGGTTCCTGAATATAGATCCAGTTGTCTTTGATGAGGCCGTTGGGCTGGTGTTCGTCGCGCACGCTGAGCCGTTTAACGAGCAGGCCGACGGTGATGAAGTCGCGATACTGGAGGCCTTCGCTGATTTCGCGAACGTCGCTTGGGATCGGCACATCAAGATCGCGGACGAGTTCCTGCACGGGCATGGTGGAGAAGAAGTAGTCCCCCGGATATTCGTGCCGCGCGCCTTGGTGGTCATGAGCGCCAACGCTGACGACGCGGCCGTGATCAACGTGGACGGCGTCGACGTCCACCTCGGTCTCGATGCGGCCGCCCATGGCGAGAACTTTCTGGGCGACGAGTTCCCAAAGCTGGCCGGGTCCGAATTTCGGATACATGAATTGTTCGATGAGCGAGGTCTCGGTCTGCTTCTGGCGGAGGTCGGAGCGGCGGGCTTTGCGGAAGAAGTGGAGCAGCGTCTTGGTGATGGAAAGGCCCTTGATGCGCTGTGCGCCCCATTCGGCGCTGATCTGATTGCAGGGCACGCCCCAGACTTTTTCGGTATAGGACTTGAAGAAGGTGGAGTAGAGTTCGCGGCCGAAGCGGCTGATGAAGAACTGTTCGAGATTGTCGACGCGGCGCGGCGGAAACGCAGCGGACCAGAGATAGCTGAAGCCGATCTTCATGGTGCGCCAGAGGCCGAGCTTGCGAAGGGTGGGGCCGCTGAGGCTGATGGGATATTCAAAGAAGCTGCGGAGGAAGTAGATGCGGGAGGTGCGTTCGCGCAGCAGCATGACGGCGTCGGGATCGTTGCTCGCGGCGCGGGCTGCAGGGATTTCGCGCTGCTGCTGCTGATAGCCGATGGTCTGGCCCTCGCCGGCGGCGTCTTGCATGGGCAGGTGCTGCAGCCACCAGTTCATCACGCGATCGCTCTTGGAGAAGAAGCGGTGGCCGCCGATGTCGATGCGGTTGCCCTTGTACTGAACCGTTCGCGAGATGCCGCCCATGTAGGTGCTTTTTTCGAGCACGATGGGGAGGATGTCGCTGCGGGTGAGCAGTTCATAAGCGGCGGTCAATCCCGCCGGACCTGCTCCAATGATGACTGCGGTCTTCTTCATCGAGTTTCGTTCGACCCTTCTACTTTGCCCCCGGGCTGCTGTAGCTTTCGTGCTGGTTGAGAATGCTCCCGGTTGGTTGCCAGACGTGGGGCGGATTCGTCCCAGTGTCTTAGACCATCATCGAACATCTCACCTGCGAACAAAACCCGCAAATCCTGCCGGGTCGGTGGGCGCGTGACCGGATCAAAAGCGAGGTTCGTGGACTGGGGGAGGTGCGCATAAAATCGAAGAAATTGTTCGCCAAGGAACTGTGCCCTTCCCGCGAAAGAACTGTGCCCGTCCATGGATAGCTTGCATTCACGATTGTCGAACACGGACCTGAACACGGACCTGACGGTTCGAGTGCTTCTGGCCGGCAAGGCTGCGCCGTTGGCAGCGGCGGTACGCGAGGCGCAGCAAACGCCGGGCTTTGTGGTGGTGGGGGTGCTCTCGGAGGATCCCTGGTCTGAAGTAGCGGAGGACCCGCCGTGGCTGGGCGGGGTTGGGCGGGTGGAAGAGGCGCTGGTGTCGCGGCAGGCGGATTTGATTCTGCTGGCTGGGGCCGATCTCGAGTCCACGGCGATCGCGGTACAGGCGGCAGAGCGGTTCGGGATCGAGGTGCGGATTCTGCCTTCGTTGCTGGAGGTGGCGCAAGGTCAGGTGCGGGTAAGTCGAGCGCTGGGTCTGAGTGCGTTGGAGTCTCACGGCAAATCTATTGAGTTGTCTGAGGAGCCACATCCGGAGTTGGTGGAGGCATATCGTCGACGCACGGTGTTGGTGACAGGCGCGGGCGGGTCGATCGGGTCTGAGCTGGTGCGACAACTGGCAGGACTGCCGGTGAAGCGCATTGTGCTGATGGACCGGGATGAGAACGCACTGGTGGAGACCAGTTCCCTGTTGAGCGATGCGGGCATGGAGACGGTGCCGCTGGTGGGCGATGTTCGGGATGAAGAGCTGGTAAGACACACGTTTCGCCACTACGCGCCGGAGATCGTGCTGCATGCGGCGGCGTATAAGCATGTGCCGATTCTCGAGAGTAACTGCTGCGAAGCGGTGCTGAACAACGTGACCGGGACGAGGGTGCTGGCGCATGCGGCGCTCGAGGCTGGTGCAGAACGATTCGTGCTGATTTCGACCGATAAGGCGGTGATGCCTTCAAGCGTGATGGGTGCGACTAAGCGCGTGGCGGAGCTGGTGGTAGAGCAGCATGGGGTGCTGGCCAAGGAGCTTTCGCGGAGGACGCGATTCGCTTCGGTGCGGTTTGTGAATGTGCTGGGCAGCCGCGGAAGCGTGGCGCCAATCTTTCTGCGGCAGATCGCGGAGGGCGGCCCGGTGACGATTACGCACGAGGAGATGACGCGCTACTTCATGACCGTGTCGCAGGCAGCGCAGCTGGTGTTGCAGGCATCGACGCTGGCTGAGGCCGGAAATGTTTTCATGCTGGAGATGGGCGACCCGGTAAAGATCGTCGACTTCGCAAACGATCTGATCCGGATGTCGGGTCTGCGGCCGGGGCGGGATATCGAGGTGAAGGTGACGGGCATTCGGCCGGGCGAGAGACTGCAGGAAGAGCCGTTGGGCGGAGGTGGGGAGCAGCGTGCGACGAAGTTTCCTTTTGTCTTTGAAGTGAGTTCCGTGAAACTGAGGGAAGGCTTTGGAGAACAGGCAGGGTCGCTCGAGGCCGCAGCGAAAGCACGACAGACCGGACGCGTATTGGGGTTGCTTGCCGAATTACCGATTGCCTACACTTTGGTAACTTCTTTTTTGCGCGATACAACGGCGCGCTGAGTTCGTCTAAAAAGAACGGTCGGTCAGAGGCGTGCGCGGTTTCCGGCGCATCCTATGCGTAACGAGGAACGGTTATGGCACGAATTGAAGAAATGCCGTCGGAGCTCCAGAGAATGCGAACTGAACTTACAGAGAAGACGAAGTTGATACTGGACAGGATCGTAGAGTGCGAGTCCTACCAGGATTTGGATCATCGCGTACTGGCTTCGATTTTCTTCGAAGCGACCCATGCGAATCCTTGCGCCCAACACATCATCGCGAACTTCTGCGATCGCTGCGGTCATCCGGAGATGGCGGAAGACTGGTTCGATCTGGCTGCCGGGCAGGGATATAAGCCCTCTTCGCAGCGGCTGGCTGAGCTTCGTGTCAAGGCCGCCTGAGGCCGCTTGAGCGTGCCCGAAGTCGAGATCCCTCTCCCCTGGCGCGCGCATAGTATGCTCTAAGTGCGCCGCAGTCCTGCATGACTGATACATATTGTTATGCACACCTTTGGGCTGGCTGGCCTGGATCCGATCCCTTATGAGTTCAACATTGCCCGGCTTTACCACTGACCTGAAACGCAGGATTGACGACCGCAGCGCCACGATCGGCATTATCGGCATGGGCTATGTCGGCCTGCCGCTGGCGTTGCTGTTCAGTGAGCAGCACTTTGCCGTTACGGGATTTGATATTGACCCGCGCAAAGTGAAGACGCTGAACGAAGGCGGTTCGTACATCGTCCGTATTCCGGGCACCGAGATTGAATCAGCGCAGAAGAGCGGCTTTCGTGCGACGGCGGATTACTCCGAGATCACGAAGATGGACGCGGTGATCATCTGCGTGCCTACTCCGCTGAATGAGTATCACGAGCCCGACCTGAGCTACATCACCGCGACGGTGAACGCGATTGCACCGCACGTGCACGAGGGTCAGCTGATTGTGCTCGAGAGCACGACCTACCCGGGCACGACGGAAGAAGTGATGATCCCGTTGCTGGAAGCGAATGCGGCGGGGATCAAGACGGCGCGGGATGCCGAATCGAAGGGCCTGTATGTAGCCTTCTCGCCAGAGCGCGAAGATCCGGGCAACGACACGGTGGCGCGGCGCGACATTCCCAAGGTCGTGGGCGGAGTGGGGCCGGTGGCGCTGGAGCTGGCTTCGGCGGTGTATCAAACCATTTTCAATCGGACCATTCCGGTGTCGACTCCTGCGGCGGCCGAGATGACCAAGCTGCTCGAGAACATCTACCGCTGCGTGAACATCGCACTGGTGAACGAGCTGAAGCAGCTTTGCCATCGCATGGGGATCGATTTGTTTGAAGTGATCGATGCGGCAAAGACCAAGCCTTTCGGATTTCAGGCGTTCTATCCGGGACCGGGGCTGGGCGGACACTGCATTCCCATCGATCCGTTTTATCTCTCGTGGAAGGCGAAGCAGTATGACTTCCGCACCAAGTTCATTGAACTGGCGGGCGAGGTCAACATCGCCATGCCGTACTACGTCATTGAGCAGACGGCGGATGCGCTCAACGAACATTGCAAGTCGCTCAAGGGATCGAAGGTGTTGGTGCTGGGTCTGGCGTACAAGCGGGACATCGACGATCTGCGCGAATCGCCTTCGCTCACGATTATTGAGCTGCTGCGGCAGAAGGGTGCGATTGTTTCCTACAACGATCCCTACTTCGCGAGCGTGGGTCATGGACGGCATTACGACCTGAACATGACCAACACGCCGCTCGAACATCTGGAGCAGTACGACGTGGTGATGATCGTGACGGATCACTCTGACTACGACTACCAGCGCATCGTGCAGGAGTCGCAGCTGGTGGTGGATACGCGGAACGCGACCAAGGGAATCCAGTCGCCCAAGATCGTACGCTGCTGAGAAAAGAACCGTCGCGATTACGAAGGCTGCTTGATCAGCAGCCTTTCCCCTAACGGCACAGTGGTGAGAATGCGGACGATGGTCTGCGAGGCGGTGCCGTCGCCGTAGGGGTTGGTCATTCCTTGCAGGCTCTCGCGAAATTCCTCACTGCGAGCCTCGCGCACACGTTCCACAATTTCACTGGTCACGGGCGCGGCGTCGAGGACGTTGCGGGCGCGTTCGCGGCCCTGCTGGCGCATGCCTACGTTGACGGTCGGCAGGGCGAAGGAGGCGGTTTCCATGATGCCGCTGCTGGAGTTGCCGATCACTGCTTCGACCTGACGCAGCAGGCTCCAATACGTCACAGCATCCAGGTTGACGAATGTGCGGCTATTCCCCCGGTTCGCGATGAAAGTCTGCGTGCGGTCGATGAGGCTGCGGCTGCCCGCGTCGGCGTTGGGATAGCAGAAGAAGATCTGGCCTTCCATCTGACCGAGCGCGGCGAAGAGCGCGTCGGCTTCGCGGGTGGTGTCGCGCACGATGGTGACGGGGTGATAGGTGACGACGAGGCTGGGCTGGCTGAGATCGACGGCTAGTTTCTGCTCCAGGTCTTCGCGGCTGAGTAGCTGGTTCCGGGTGAGGTGGTCGATCGACGGCGCGCCCGCGCGATGAACGCGCCACGGCTCTTCGCCCATGGAGATGACGCGATTGCGTGCGCCATGGGTGGAAGTGAAGTGGATGTGGCTCATCTTGGTGAGCGCGTTGCGGACAGCGTCGTCGATGGCTCCCTGGCTGAGTTCGCCGCCTTCGATGTGCGCGATGGGGATGCGCAGCGCGAGTGCCACGGACGCAGGCGCGAGCATCTCGTAACGGTCGGCGATGAGCAGGAGCAGGTCGGGCCGTATCTGGCCCAGGGTGTCGGCGAGGCTGAGGGTGGCCAGGCCGATGGTCTTGGCCATACCAACATCGCTGTCGGAGCTGAGCAGACATTCGAGGCGGGCGGCGATGGGGAGGCCGTCCTTCTCGATCTCGCGGATGGTCATGCCGAATTCTGGGGAGAGATGGGAGCCGACTACGATGAGTTTGAGGTCCACGCCGGGGTGGGCTGCGAGGTCGTGCAGCGGCCAGTAGAGATGGCTGTAGTCGGCGCGGGAGGTGGTGACGACGGCGATGGTGCGCTTTTTCACTGCGGGCAAGGTCATGAAAGCGAGTTAGCGGGTTAACGGGTTAGCAGGTTAGCGAGTCAGCTAGTTAGCGGGTTGGCGAGTTAGCGGGTTGGCGAGTTAGCGGGTTGGCGAGTTAGCGGGACAGCGAGTTGGCGAGATAAGATCCGGCAGCTAAGGGCAGGCTCGATCGCTAGACCATGGAGGCCTGGAGTACGCCGTCTTTGGCGAACATCTGGCGGATGCCGCGCAGTGCCTGGCGGGTTCGCTCCTCGTTTTCAATGAGGGAGAAGCGGACGTGACCGTCTCCATACTCGCCGAAGCCGACGCCGGGGCTGACGGCCACCTTGGCGTCGAGCAGGAGTTTGCTGGAGAAGTCGAGCGATCCGAGATGGCGGTAGGCTTCTGGAATGGCAGCCCACACGAACATGGTGGCCTTAGGCAGAGCGACATCCCAACCGGCTTTTTGCAGGCCTTGGACGAGGCAGTCGCGGCGGCGGCGGTAATTCTCCACAATGTCGGTGACACATTCCTGGGGCCCCTCGAGCGCGAGGATGGAGGCGACCTGGATGGGCGTGAACATACCGTAGTCGCAGTAGCTCTTGATGCGCCCCAACGCCGCGACCAAGGTGGGGTTGCCGACCATGAAGCCGACGCGCCATCCGGGCATGTTGTAGCTCTTGGAGAGGGTGAAGAACTCGACCGCTACTTCTTTCGCGCCGGGCACCTGGAGGACGCTGGGAGCTTTGTAGCCGTCGAAGGTGATGTCGGCGTAGGCGAGATCGTGGACGAGGTAAATCTTGTGTTCCCGGCAGAGGGCAACGACGCGCGCGAGGAAGGGCAGGTCGACGCACTGCGTGGTCGGGTTGGCCGGGAAGTTGAGGATCAACATCTTGGGGCGCGGATACATGAGCGGGATGGAGTGCTCGAGTTCCGCGAGGAAGTCATCGGTGTTGTGCACGGCGACACTGCGCACGTTGGCTCCGGCGATGATGGGACCGTAGATGTGGATCGGATAGCTGGGGTTGGGCACGACGACCACATCCCCGCGATCCATGGTGGCCATGCAGAGATGCGCGATGCCTTCCTTGGAGCCGATGGTCACGATGGACTCGGTCGTGGGATCGAGGTCGACGTCATAGCGGCGTTTGTACCAGCCGCAGATCGCCTTACGCAGGCGCGGCACGCCTTTCGAGACGGAGTAGCGGTGGGTCGCCGGCCGCTGCGCCGCTTCGACCATCTTGTCGACGATGTGCTTCGGCGTCGCTCCGTCAGGGTTGCCCATGCCGAAATCGATGATGTCTTCGCCGCGTTTCCGCGCTGCCGCCTTGAGCTCGGTGGTGATGTTGAAGACGTAGGCAGGCAGGCGTGTCAGTCGCGAAAATTCTTCTTCCATAGCTCCTTCATTCTAAGCCAGCGGCTTTTATTCCTAACGGAGAAAGGCGTGCACAGCGGTGCCAGTTCGGATGCGGGAATTGGTTTGGGGTCACGCTCGAAGGGCCTGTTCGAGATCGGCGAGCAGGTCGTCGGGATCTTCGATGCCGAGCGAGAGGCGCACCAGGTCGCCGGGCAATGCGCGGGCGGCCTGTAACTCCACGGGAACGCTGGCGTGAGACATGCTGCCGGGCAGGCTGATGGTGGAGTTGATACTTCCGAAGCTGACTGCGATACGGAACAGCTCGGTGGTTTCGGCGATGTGCTTGGAGAGTGCGAAGTCGTCGCTGGTAAAGCTGAGGACGGCTCCGGCTCCGCGGGCCTGCGACTGCTGCAACTGGTAACCAGCGTCGGTGGCGAGTCCCGGATAGTAGACAGATTGGACGCGCGAATGAGCGGCAAGGAATTCCGCGACGGACTGGGCGTTCTTCTGCTGAGCATCCAGACGCAGCTTGAGGGTCTTAAGCCCGCGCAGGAATAGGAAGGAATCAAAGGGGCCCAGGGCGCTGCCTTCGGCGTTTTGCAGAAAGGCGATTTCGTCGGCAAGGATGGGGTCTTTGACGACGATGACGCCAGCGGTGACGTCGCTGTGGCCGGAGAGGAACTTGGTGGCCGAGTGCAGCACGATGTCGGCGCCGAGGTCGAGCGGGTTTTGCAGATAGGGCGACATGGTGCTGTTGTCCACGCAGAGCAGGGCTCCGCGGGCGTGCGCCAAATCAGCAAGTTTGCGCAGATCGAGCACGCGCAGCAGCGGATTGGTGGGTGTCTCGACATAGACGAGGCGCGTCTGGCCGGTGAGAAGCGCGGCAAACGCGTCCAGTTCGCAAGCGTCGCCGTATTGCACGCCGATGCCGGTGCGATTGAGAACGCGGGTGAAGAGGCGGCAGGTTCCGCCATAGAGATCACTGTCGGCTACGATTTCATCGCCGGACTCGAGCAGGCGGGTGACGGTGGTGATGGCGGCCATGCCGCTGGAGAAGCAGAAACCGCGGACACCGTTCTCGAGCACCGCTACCTGGTCCTCAAGAACGCGGCGCGTCGGATTGCCGCTGCGGGAGTAGTCATAGCGGCTGAACTGATCGGCCTCCTCCTGTTCAAAGGTGGCGGTCTGGTAGATGGGTGTAGACATGGGCCGGAAGGGATCGTCGGGGCAGACGTCGAAGTTGACCAGTTTGCTTGCAAACTTCATTGGCCACCTCCGGCAATCGGCTGGACGCTTTCGATGGCTTGATCGAGGTCGGCAATGATGTCTTCCGGCGCTTCGATGCCGATGGACATGCGAATGAGGCGATCGGTAACCCCGAGGCGTTCGCGAATCTCCGGCGGGACATCGCAGTGGGAGGCGGTGGCGGGATGAGTGACCAGCGTTTCCAGGCTGCCGAGGCTTTCCGCGCAGCTGCAAAGCTTGAGTGCGTCGATCACGCGCATGGTCTCAGCGCGGGTGGCGTCCTTCAGTTCAAAGGCCAGCATGCCTCCCCCGGCGCGCTGCTGGCGGGCGGCGATCTTCTTTTGCGGAAAGGAGTCGAGGCCGGGATAGTGAACCTTGGCGACGGCGGGGTTCGACTCCAGCCATTGCGCGACGCTTTGCGCGTTTTCGCAGTGGATCTTCATGCGCGCAGGCAGAGTCTTGCTGCCCTGGAGAGTGAGCCAGGCTTCCATCGGCGCCTGGATGGTTCCGAGCGTCTTGCGAATGAGGCGGAGGTGTTCGAGCAGCGCCTCATCGTGGCTGGCAAGCGAGCCACCGATGGTTGCGTTGTGGCCGTCGATGTACTTGGTCGTCGAGAGAATGGAAATGTCGGCGCCAAGTTCCAGAGGCCGCTGCAGGAGCGGCGTGAGGAAGGTGTTGTCCACGGCGAGCAGGGCGCGGTGCTGCTTGGCAATTTGCGCGACGGCGGCGATGTCGGTGAGTTTCAGCGTGGGATTGGCGGGTGTCTCGATGAGCAGCATGCGGGTGTTGGGCCGAATGGCGGCTTCGAGGGCGGCGAGATTGGCGCAATCGACAAAGGAGGATTCGATGCCGAGACCGTGCAACACCTTGTCGAAGAGACGAATGGTGCCGCCGTAGATGACGTCGGAGAGGATGACGTGGTCGCCGGTCTTGAGCACAGCCAGGAGCAGGGTGGTGATGGCGGCCATGCCGGTGCGAAAACAGATGGCGCCGGGTGTGTCTTCAAGGGAGGCAATGGCTTGTTCAAGGGCAGCGACGGTGGGATTGGCTCCGCGCGAGTAGCTGAAGCCCTTGGTGACGCCGACGGTTTCGTGGACGTAGGTGGCCGTCTGGTAGATGGGAAACAAGATGGAATCCGCGTGAGTATCGCGCGTGCGCCGGCCGTGGATGGCCAGCGTCGCGGCGCTCAATGACTTGTCGGTGGTCAAAACAGTTCTCCCCTGAATTGAAGGTAACGCATGGGATCTAAATGGAAACGCCGCCGGAGCGATGGCCCCAGGCGGCTGGTCAGAGAAGGATCGTACGAGCTCGGCTCACAGTTCCGACGCTGACCGGTTGCCGCCTGGGGCTGGCATGGCCATGGACATTCGGGAGATGGACGCTCGAGTCATGATCTGAATTTCAAAGTAACACAGAACGGTCGCCGGCCATGGACAAATCAGGGCTGGAGAAACACGGGGCGGCGGGGCCATTCAGGCGGGCTGGGAGCGATGGCGGCGCAGTGCGTCGAGGTGAATGAGCAGCGCGATGACGGCTCCGGCAGCGGTGCACCAGGCACGGCGGTGCGCGATCTCAGGCCCGGGGATGGCGTTGAGCGAGAGCAGGAAGACGATGTAGGAGGTGATGCACACGCTGAAGAAGCCGTAGTTGACCGAGAGCGTGGCGAAGCAGCAGAAGGCGAAGAAGGTGGCCAGCGCGGCGATCGACCAGAGACTGAGGTGAAGGTGGGAGGCGATGAGGGTCGCGACGGTGGCTCCGGCGAGGGTGCCGCCGACCCGGGCGAGGGCGCGAGTGAGGGTTTCGAAGAAGGCCGGCTTTTGGACCAGCAGTGCGGTCATCGGCACCCAGTAGCCGGACTGGATACCAAGACGGCGGTAGAGTTCCGAGGCCAGGCTGACCGTGAGCAGGAGGCGCAGCGCGTATACGACAGCGGCCCGGCGACTGGGCGCGGGTAGGACGCCGGGCAGTTGATGCCAGCGCTGCAGGAGGGTGCCGGGCTCAATCCGCAGAGATTCGTGAAGCGATTTGCGGATGGAGGCGATGTCCTTGCGGAGTTCAGGGAGGAGGCGGAGCCCGGCGGTAGTGATGAGGATCTGGATGGTGCCGCCGAGGACGATGAGGCCCGCGCGTTCGAACGCCGGTTTCGGAGAAGAAGGGAAAGCGGAGGCGACGAAGAGGGCTACGGAGGCTTGCTGGCCGACCCAGGCGAGGCCTGCGTTGCGGATCGTGAGCACGCCATAGATGGCGGCCGAGACTGCCGAGGCGAGGATCAGCGACGGACCGGTATGTCCAACGAGCGTGCCAGCGAGCGTGGCGGTGGCCATGGCGAAAACCGCCAGGATCATCGGTAACAATCGCGAGTCGGCGATGCGCTGGTTCGCTCCGAAGCCGATGGTGACCGCACCGCCTCCTGCGATGAGAGCCGCTCCCGGGTGACCCAGGGCCACGCCGCCGAGCAGGCAGAGAGCCACGGCGATCGTGCTGATGAGAGGGAGGGACAGCTGCAGCGCCGACCACTTGAAGGTGTAGAGGTCGGCGAGGAAGTGTGCCGGAGGCGGGGACGGCGAGGTGGCTGGGGTGGTGGACACTCTACTCCGGAGATAGACGCAGCGGCGAGAGAAGGTGCCGCCTGTCGGGTTTGAAACAGCGGTAGAGCACGGGGAATGATTCTAATGTTTTGCTTTGGCCGTGGCCGGAGTTTCTGGTTGCAGGAGTTTGTTTGTTCGCGAAAATGTATTGGGTCGCCGCAGTCAGGAGTACTGCTAAGCTGGGGAGCCATGCAAACTCAGCCCCTTATCTGTGTGACGGATGTGGAAGCCAGCAGCCAATGGTATCAACGCCTGCTGGGCTGCCGGAGTGGTCACGGCGGCCGGCAATATGAGCAGTTGGTGAAGGACGGCCGGCTGATCCTGCAATTGCACAGTTTTGAAGTCGAGCATCATCACGGCCCCATCGGCAATCGCGAGGACCGACCGTACGGCAACGGTGTGCTGCTTTGGTTTGAGGTGGAAGACTTCGACGCGGTGATGGAGCGCGCGGCCGAAATGAAGGCCGACGTGGTGCTGCCGCGTCATCGAAATCCCCCCGACGGCGATGGGGGGCCCAACCACTGGGAGTGTTGGATGCGCGACCCGGACGGCTACAGTGTCGTGGTTGCGAGCCCGTATGGAACTGCCGACGGTGCCTGGCGACCCGGTCCTGACTTGTTCACTTAGGCCACTGGAGAACGGGTCGGAGAAGCGGTCGGACCGCGGTCATTCGGAGCTGGATCTATTCAGGGCTTGATCCTTTCAGGGCTTAATTCCGGGGCGGTGAGATAGTCGATGGCCTGCTGGACGGACTGCTCGAGCGGTTGGGATGTATCTATGTCGAGCTTGGGATGGGTGATCGGTTCGAACGCGGCTTTTACCTGGCGATAGAGTTCGGCGGTGCGATTGAGGGCGGGGTGGGCGTGGCTGCTCTCGATGAGGCGATGTTCGGCGAGTTCGTCGGGGCAGACCAGGTGGAGGATCTTCCAGGAGCAGCCCTCGAGTTGGGCAGCGGCGATCGCCTGTTCAACCTGCACGCGTTTGGAAAAGGTACGGCCGTCGAGGAGAAAGAACTCGGCGCGGTGGCGGATGGCGAGGTACGCGGCGGCCTGAAGAACGGCGGTGAAGCAGAGGTCATCCTGTTCGAGGCTGAAGTCGGTGAGGGGACCGGGAAAGAGCGCGGCACGCACCGCGTCTTTGCTGAGGATGACAGCGGGGAGGCGCCGGGCGATGGCGGCGGCGAGGGTGCTCTTGCCCACTCCTGGAAGCCCGGTTAGAAGAACGTAAGTCGGCATCGAAGACTCATTCTGGGAATAACGGCCTTAGCCGGCGGCCTGCCTTTTGCTGAGCATACGCAAGATGCCGGTGCCGGAGTTGAGGCCGTGCGCGTAAGTCTTGAGGATGGCGCCGCGCAGGCCAGGCAACGTCATGGCCTGGAAGCCGCGGTCGGGGTTGGCGTAAAAGGCGTGGGCGGCGCGGGTCGAGAAGGCCAGAGTGTCGCGAAGGTGCTTCAGTCCGGCGGCGTAGGATTTTTCGACCGGGCGGCGGCCGCTGAGGTGATCGACGATGGCTCGGGCGGCAGCTTGACCGCTGACGACGGCACTGTAGATGCCCTCGGCGGTGAGCGGATCGACCAGGCCGGCAGCGTCGCCGGCGAGCAGGACCCGTCCTCGGGCGCAGGGCTGGTCCCACCCGCGCACTCCCAAATATTGACCGATGATGTGAGTGGCGCGACCGGCCGCATCCGGTCCAAGCCGCGCGCGGATGTAGGCCAGCAGGGTCTCGCGGTTCAGGGTCTGTCCCTCTGACTGTGCGTAGAATCCCATGCCGACATTCAGGTGATCGCCCTTGGGAAAGACCCAGCCATATCCATTGCGTGCGGCCCCGAAGTCGAAGGTGAGATCGACCCGATGTTCCGGAAGAGGCACCTGGGCTTCGAGGGCAAAGCCACCGGCCGTGGATGGTCCGAGGTCGGCGAACTTTCTGACCTGGCTGTGAACGCCGTCGGCGCCGACCAGGAACCTGGCATGAAATGTTTCGTCGGCGGTGAGCAGGGTGATCCCGTCTTCGGCAAGCTCAATGCCCTTCAGCGAGCGGATGCGGCGGAACTGCGCGCCGGCTGCGAGGGTTTTCCTGAGGCAGTAGGCATCGAACTCCTCGCGGACGGTCATGACACAGATGGGCGAGCGGGTCTTGACCAGGGTGGGTTGGGAGCCGTTGTTCTCAAGCAGGATCTGGTGAACGACCTGGCGGGTGACCGGTTCGATGGAATAGCGGAGGGCCTTGACGGTCTTCATGGTGAGACCGCCGGCGCAGGCTTTTGCTCGGGGGAAGTCGCTCTTATCGACCAGCAGGGTGCGAAGGCCGGCCGTGACCAGGTCGTAGGCCGCGGCACATCCGGCCGGGCCGGCACCTACGACGATCGCGTCCCATGATGGCTGCTGATTCATTCCCTGCCTGTGGCTGCTTTGCGCTTCCCTGCTCCAGCAGTATCGCAGGCGGAGTGGGGATAGCAGAAGTGCTGGGGGCGGGGGGAGGTAGGCGCGAGGTCAGTCGGCAGAGGAGACGACGGCGGATGGACCACGAGGCAAAAAGAAAGCGGCACCTGGTTGGGCGCCGCTTTGGAGGAAGACGCGTTCAGCGTCTGGTTTAAAACTTGGGCAGCAGCGGAGTCCCTTCCTGCTGCACGGCCTGGAGTGCGTTCGGGTTCAGGCCAAGAATCCTGAGGATGGTGGGAGCGACCTGCTGGTTGGAGACGGCCGTCTTCACTGCAATGGACTTGAAGTTGGGGTTCGAGAACAAGAGCGCGACGTGCACATCGTCTTCGTTGATGCCGCCGTGTTCTGCCAGCTTGGAGCCGCCGGTGAAGATGACGCCAGTGTTGGTCTTCACGTAGATGTCTGGAGCGTGGGAGTCCTTGGCCGGGTCCGCGAACTTGGTCTTCATGGAGTTGAGGGCGAAGATTTCCTGGATTCCCATGGCGGCCTGAGAGGCGGGTGTGCTGAGGTTCTGAACTACCGATTCGGTCATCGACTGATCCTTGAGCCAGATCAGGGAGGCGTCGTCGGAGATGTCAAAGGCGTAGTTGGAGCCGACCAGCGTTTGCGGCACGCTGCCGGGGATCGCTTCGCGCTTGGCGGGATCGATGGGTGACTGACCGTGCTTGGCGCTGATCACGATCACCGTCTTCTCAAACACGCCGTGCTGCTTGAGATGGCTGACGAAGCGGGCGAGAGATTGATCGACGAAGATCAGTTCGCTGAGCAGGCCGGCGCTGGGGGTGCCGAGCGCGTCGGTGTAGCCATTGTTCTTCAGCTTCTGACCGACACTCACGGCCTGAAAGTTCATGCCGAAGATAGCTGGGACGGGCTCTTTGAAAGAACCAGTGTGGTTGAGGCCGTCGATCTCATTGACGATGGCTTGAACCTTGAGGGAGTCATAGCACTTGATGTTGTCGATGCTGTCGGTCCACGCGTTGTCGGGGGTCGCCTTAGCGGGATCGGGCAGCGGGTGGCAACCGGCGACGCTGGGCAAAGCCGTGGGAACGGAGTTGATCTCAGGCGAGTAGAAGTCGCTGATGCCATTGCCGCTCGGGCCTTTGACCCATTCGTAAGCGGGATGCTTGTCGGACCATGCGGTGTAGAGGCCGGCATTGCGGGCGACGTTGAAGATGGTGTTCACGCGCAGGTAGTTGTGGGGATAGATGGGCTGGCAGGTCTTGGGGTCACGGGGCAGGAAGTTGGGGTTGATACCGCCGCCACCGTTGAGCTTGGTGTAGTCAAGGTCGATGGACTCGTCAAATTCGGTGATGGTGCCAGCGGGGCCGGGGCAAGGGCCGCCGGCGACGCCATAAGGCGTGGTCATGGCGGGGGGCGCGAGTGTGCGGTTATAGCTGACGTCGTACCAGAGGCCGGCGGCCGAGGGCGTTCCGCCGGTCACCAGCGCAGCGAGACCGGGAAAGGAGTCCGATGGGAGCGCGGAGGTGGCGTTGTCGTATTTCACGCCGTGGGCGGCGAGGTAGGCCAGGGTGGAGTCCGGGTGGCTCTCGATGTAGTTGTTGAGGTCGAGGGCGTGGAGGCCGTCAACGCTGATGAGCAGGACGTGTTCGGCAAGCGCGTGGGAGTCATCGCGGGATTCCTGAGCCATCGAGAGCAGAGGGGTGGCGGTGAGTGCGGCGGCCATGATGAGGGAAAGCAAGGGTTTACTGAGAGGCATGGGGTTTTCTCCTGGAAGTGCCGGGGCCGTGAGGTGCGATCTTCAAGCGATCTGCGGGGAAGGGTGGAACCGCTCTCCGAGCCTAGTGGAAGACGTAGAGGGCCAGGTGAATGCGGGTTGAACGCCAGGTGAAAAGAAGGTGACTTGTGGGGCGTAATTTTTTTGTCAGGATGTTGTCTCGAGTGAGCTACGTCACTGGCAAGACAGGGTGAAATGAATTACGATTGATTTGGTCGGAGTTCTAGCTGGCAGCGTCTAATCGACGTCGGGCAGCAGAAGACAGAGCTTTCCCCCGCTCTGGAAAGCCGGAGCACGCAACGTGACGGTACTGAGCGAACTTGGCGTTGGACAGAGCGGCACGGTCGAGGAGCTGGATCTTCCAGAAGAGGTACAGCACCACCTGATGCATATGGGATTTGTGCCGCATGCGAAGGTGATGGCGCTGCGACGGGCCCCGGCAGGCGACCCCACGGTGTATGCGATTGATGGATTGGAGATCGCGCTGAGGCGGGAGACGGCGAGATCCATACATGTCCGCGGCGATGCGGACGAAGGAAAGCGATGAGCTGCTGCACTCCAGCTTCAGTGTTACCCGGCGCCCCTGAACCCAAGGTGAGCGGGAAGATCGGCACGGTGGTGCTGATTGGACCGCCGAACTCGGGCAAATCCACGCTGTTTAATCGGCTGACCGGTTTGCGGCAAAAGGTCGCGAACTATCCGGGCGTGACCGTGGAGCAGCGCATTGGGCGGCTGAGCGGCATTGGACGCAGCGATCTGACCGTAATCGATCTGCCGGGCATCTACAGCCTGGCCTCCTATTCAGAAGACGCGCGGGTGGCGGTGGATGTGCTGCATGGGCAGATGCCGGGAACGCCGGCGCCGGATGCGGTGCTGCTGGTGCTCGATTCGCTACACCTGGGGCGGCAGTTGATGCTCGCCGGACCGGTGCTGGCGCTGGGTTTGCCGACGCTGATCCTGCTGAACATGACCGACGTGATGGAGACGCGGGGCGGCGAGGTAGACACGCTCAAGCTGGCGCAGGAACTGGGCGCACCGGTGGCCAAGATCAGCGCCACTCGCGGAACGGGCCTGGATGCGATTCGGAATTTTCTGGGGCAGCAGTCGGAGATGGCGCCTCCGCTGCAGTTGCCGGTGATGGGCAACGCGGCCTCGTATCGGCAGTGGGCGACCGGAGTCAGCACGCGGACCAATTACAAGGCTCCGCTGTCGTCGGACTCCAGCCGGCGGCTGGACAAGATTTTGCTTCACAGAATCTGGGGACCGCTGTTGTTCCTGGTGGTGGTGGTCGCGCTCTTTCAGACCGTGTTTGCGCTTGGGCAGCCGCTGAACGAGGGCTTTCAGACGCTGCTGGACAACCTCGGCGGCAGGGTCGGCGCGCTGATACCGTTTGGATGGCTGCAATCGCTGCTGATTGATGGGGTGTGGAAGGGCGTTTCGGCGATCCTGGTGTTTTTGCCACAGATCCTGTTACTTTTCCTGTTTATCGGGGTGCTGGAAGATTCCGGGTACCTGGCGCGGGCGGCGCTCATTGCCGATCGGGTGATGCGCGCGATCGGGCTGAATGGCAAGGCGTTCATTCCGCTGCTCTCTGCCTATGCCTGCGCGGTGCCGGCGATCATGGCGACGCGAACCATTGAAAACAAGCGGGACCGGTTGGCGACGATCCTGGTGACGCCGTTCATGACCTGCTCGGCGCGGCTTCCGATTTACATGCTGATGATCGCTGCGTTTGTGCCGGACCGGCCATTGCTGGGACGATTTTTCGGCTTGCGGGCCGCGGTAATGCTGGGGCTCTATGTATTGGGATTTGCCGCGGCTCTGCTGACTGCGTGGGGATTGAAATCTTCGATACTGAAGACAACGGCAACGCCATTTATTCTGGAGTTGCCGCAGTATCGGGTGCCGACGTTGCGGTCGCTGGCGTTGCGGCTGCTGGATCGTTCCAAGGTATTTCTGCGGCAGGCGGGAACGGTGATTCTGGCGGTGACGCTGGTGCTCTGGTTCCTGAGCCATCTGCCGCTGCATGCGGGTTCGTTTCCGCAGTTGGCGGACAGCATTGTGGGGCGAATCGGGCAGTTTATCGAACCGCTGATTCAGCCGCTCGGTTTCAATTGGAAGATCGGGATCGGGTTGTTAACGTCAGTGCTGGCGCGCGAAGTGATTGTAGGAACGCTGGGCACGCTGTACGGAATGGATCCTGCAACCCAGCAGCTTGGTTTGCAGGCGGCGCTGCGGCACGACATGCACATCGGCGGCGCGATCGCGTTGGTGGTTTATTTCGCGCTGGCGATGCAGTGCACCTCGACGCTCGCGGTGGTGCGCCGCGAAACGAATAGCTGGAAGTGGCCGGCGGTGCAGTTTCTGTACATGACGGCGTTTGCATATGTGGCGGCACTGGCGACCAACCAGCTGCTCTCCCGCATCTTCTGATCCAGCAAGACAAGAACAAGACCGAGTCGCTTGACGTGGCAGCGACTTCCCTGCCCCGAGCCGGCTTTCGTCGGGGCGCGAAGAAACGGACGAAGTGTCCGCTAAACTAATTCAAGAGATACACGATGATTTCAGTCAGTAATGTGAGCATGCGCTACGGCGCCAAAGTACTGTTCGAAGACGTCTCGGTGAATTTCATCACCGGGCGGCGCTATGGATTGACGGGCCCCAATGGGGCCGGCAAGTCCACGTTCATGAAGGTTTTGACCGGCGAGCTGGATGCCCAGAAGGGTTCAGTGGTGCGGCCGAAGAAGGTGGGCGTGCTGCGCCAGGATCAATACGCATTCGACGCCTACCGCGTGATCGACACCGTGATCATGGGCAATAAAGGCTTGTGGGCGGCGCTTGAAGAGCGCGACAAAATTTATGAGAAGCACGATCTGACGGACGATGACGGCATGCGCCTGGGCGAGCTCGAAGGCATCGTCGGCGAAGAAGATGGCTACACCGCGGAGAGCGACGCGGCGGTGCTGCTGCAGGGGCTCGACATTCCCGACGAGCTGCACGATCGCAAGATGAGCGAGCTGCAGGGCGGGCAGAAGGTGCGAGTGCTGCTGGCGCAGGCGCTGTTTGGCAAGCCACAGGCACTGTTACTTGACGAGCCTACCAATTACCTGGATTTGGATTCGATTCACTGGCTGCAGGATTTCCTGGTGCGCTTTGAAGGTACGCTGATCACGATTTCGCACGACCGGCATTTCCTGAACAGCATCAGCACGCACACCGCCGATATCGACTACCAGACGATCATCATCTACGCCGGCGGTTACGACGACATGGTGATGGCGAAGACGCAGATTCGGTCGACGCTGGAGTCAGCCAACGCGCAGCGCGAGAAGAAGATTGCGCAGTTGAATGAGTTCATCGCGCGATTCGCAGCCGGTACGCGATCGAGCCAGGTGACCAGCCGCAAGAAGGAAGTGGAGCGGCTGCAGACGAGCGAGTTGGCGCGGTCCAATATTCAACGCCCCTACATTCGCTTCGATCAGTTGCGGCCCTCGGGCAAGCATGCGCTGGAGTTTGAAGGAATTCGCAAGAGCTACGGTGACGAGACGGTGATCGAGAGCTTCAGCGCAGCGGTCATGCGCGGCGAAAAGGTCTGCCTGATGGGCCGTAACGGCCAGGGCAAGACCACGCTGCTGAAGTCGCTGCTCTCGGGGGAGAAGTACCTGGCAGAGCCGGACTTCACACTGGATGGCGGAACGATCAAGTGGGGACACGAGGCGCAGATCGGCTACTTTCCGCAGGACCACACCGGTTCGATCGAGAAGGGCTTGACCGTCTCTGACTGGCTGCACCAATTCGATCCGAAGGTGACGAAGGAGGAGATTCGCGGGCTGCTGGGGCAGATGCTGTTTAGCGGCGAAGAGGGGTTGAAGCCGACGGCGGCACTGTCCGGCGGCGAGACTGCGCGTTTGCTCTTTTGCAAGCTGATGCTGCAGAAGCCGAACTTTCTCATCCTGGACGAGCCGACGAACCACCTGGATCTGGAGTCAATTAACGCGCTGAACATTGCCATACAACGTTACGAGGGCACGGTGCTGCTGGTGACCCACGACCACGACCTGGTGGATGAAGTCGCGACCCGGATCTGGCATTTTGAACATGGCGAGATTGAGGACTTCAAAGGCCCGTACGAAGAGTACATGGCGGCGATGGCGACCGCGCGGTAGCAGCCAGCATTTGGGCAAAGATGCGGCACTTACTCCTGTCCGCATCGACTTATCAACCAAGTTAGAGGAAGCAGCAGCCATTGGCACCGATTCTGAACGCGCAAAGCCTGTCGAAGTCATTCGGGCCGACGACTCTCTTTCGTGACATTTCGTTCACCATCAATGAAGGAGACCGCATCGGCCTGATCGGGCCGAATGGCTCGGGCAAATCGACGCTGCTGCGCATTCTTGCCGGCGACGTGGAGCCGGACAGCGGTGAGCTAGCGGCACGCAAGCGCGCGCGCATGAGCTTCGTGGAGCAGGACTCGCAGTTCAAGCCGGGCATCTCGGTGAGAACGGTGCTGGTGGATGCGCTGGAACGGAACGGAATTTCAGAAGGCGAGTGGGAAGGCAGGCTGCGGGAGACGCTGGGCCGGGCGGGATTTGAAGATTTTGATGCTGAGGCGGTTACGTTCTCTGGCGGCTGGCGGAAACGCCTGGCCATCGCTGAAGCTCTGGTGCAGCGGCCCGATGTACTACTGCTGGACGAGCCCACCAATCATCTTGATTTAGCCGGAATCGAGTGGCTGGAGCAGTTGCTGCTCGAGTCCTCGTTTGCATGCGTGGTGGTCAGCCACGATCGCTACTTCCTTGAGAACGTAGCAACGCAGATGGCAGAGCTCAATCGGGCATATCCAGACGGAGTGCTGCGGGTCATCGGAAACTACAGCGAATTTCTGGAGAAGAAAGAAGCCTTTCTGGAGGCGCAATCAAAGCGCCAGGATGCGCTCGAAAACCGGGTGCGCATCGAGAAGGAGTGGTTGCGGCGCGGTCCCAAGGCCCGCACCACGAAGTCAAAGGCGAGGATCGATCGGGCCAATGAGTTGATCGGCGAACTGTCGCAGATGGACGCGCGCAGCCGCACCAGCAGCGTGGGCATCGATTTCGTAGCAACGGAGCGGCAGACTAAGCGGCTGGTGGAGTTAATCGACGTAAGCTACGCAATCGGCGAGCGGCAACTCTTCAGCGATTTGAACTTTGTGATTACGGCAGGAACGCGCGTGGGGCTGGTGGGGCCGAACGGCAGCGGAAAAACGACGATGCTGCGGCTGCTTCGTGGAGAGAACGAACCCACCACCGGGGAGATCAAGCGGGCGAATTCCCTGAGGATTGTCTACTTCGATCAAAACCGTGAACTCGACGGAAATCAGACATTGCGGCGAGCGTTGGCTCCGGACAGCGATTCGGTGATCTACCAGGATCGCGTGATTCACGTGGCGTCGTGGGCTTCGCGGTTTCTTTTTACCGGAGAGCAGTTGAATCAACCGGTGCATCGCTTGTCTGGCGGAGAGCGGGCGCGGGTCTTGATTGCAAATTTGATGTTACAGCCGGCCGACTTACTGTTACTGGATGAGCCCACGAACGACCTGGACATCGGGACGCTTGAAATATTGGAAGAGAGTCTGCTCGAGTACCCCGGCGCATTGGTTCTGGTGACACACGATCGATATATGCTCGACAGGATTTCGACCGTGGTGCTTGGGCTGGATGGCCAGGGCGGCGCAGAGCGATTTGCCGATTACAGCCAGTGGGAAGTGTGGCAAGCGGATCAGCGGCGGGGCAAGCCGAAGGAGCCTGCCAAGCAGGAGAAGCCGATAGCCGCTGCGTCTTCCAAGAAGAAGCTCTCCTATCTCGAAGCACGGGAGTACGCCAGCATCGAGGATCGAGTGATGGCAGCGGAAGAGATCCTGCAGGCGAAGCGCCATACCCTGGAAGATCCGGCAGTAGCGACCGATGCTGGACGGTTACAGCTTGCACTGGCGGCGCTGGATGAGGCGCAGGCGCATGCTGACGCGCTCTACGCGCGTTGGGCGGAGTTGGAAGCCAAGCAGGCTTGAACTTACCAGCCTCCGCGCGCGCGAGTGGCACTTACTCGACTTGCTGATAAGCTTGGTGAGCGATGTGACACCGAACTGGTGGCCTGAGTCGGCCCTTAACCACCTGGGTCAAATCCGAAAGTAATCCGGCCGCCAGCTCTGGATCGCCTTCTTAATCTCTGCCGGGGGCAGATTCTCGTTCAGCGTCCTGTCGACCAGCGGGACGATCTCGGCATCCGAGGCAAATCGTAACGCAATCAGTTGCCTTTCTGTCAGCTCAGGGATTCGTGCGGCCAGAGGAGCCGGAAGGAGAGCGGCCAGGCGCAAGCGCTCTTCAAGGCGGATGACGCGATCCTGCACGCGGAGAGCATAGACTCGCGTAAGAGTAACGAGCACGACCAGAATCAAACTGATGAGAACGAGGAAATGGTGGACCACACTGTGCAAGTGGCGGAACAGTGCCCAGACACTCCACAGAAAGAGAATGATCGACAGGGGCGCAAGGAAGAAGTGAAACCAGGGGTCGAGGCGGACGTGATTGGCGAGGGTCTGCGGCTTTCTTTCGTTCATGATCGTTCCTTCGTTGTTCCTGGGGCCGAGTGAGTATGCGTTAGCTGGTGAGCCTGTCGCTGGAGATCGGCTGCATGTCAAACAGAGTTACACGCAAGTTATTCGCAGCTTCAGACGGTTGAACGACGACCTGCAAGGGCGATGCAGGACGGGAATAGATGCGGGCAGTGATCGCGACGCGACGGTTTGCGTAGACCTCGAGGAGGGACCCATCGAGGTAGGCGTCGATCTCCAGCGCTTCGCTTTTGACGGCGAGCGGAGCGGAGATGCCGCTCACGCTCAGCTCATGACCGGGCTTGTCAGGCTGATATGCAATGGTCGTGAAGGCTGCGGCTGTTTCGCCTTGCGGCTGCAGCGAGACGCTGAACGGACTGGCGGCGGCGGTTCGTAACTGCAGAAGGCCGGATAGGTTCTGGATCAGGTGCTGGGCACGGGCATTCGACTTGCCGGAAGGGATCGCGCGAGGCTTCCCTTGCAGTTGAGCAATGGCGGCGATGGGCTCGATGCGCAGCGTGCCATCGGGTCCGATGCTGAGTTTTCGCGGCAGGGTCATCGATCCGGACCAGCCTGCGGCCTTCTGCTCATCGACCGAGCGAGTCTCGGGAGTCCATCCCCAGAGAATGCGGTTGCCGTGCGCGTCGAGCATGCTCTTGGGCGCGTAATAGGAACCGTAGTCGAGCACACTGCGCTTCTCTTCGTGGAAGCGATGATCGGAGTAACTGCCTACGACCCAGTAGACGATGCGTTCGGTGGAGTAGAGCAAAACGTGCTTGCCGTCGAGCGCGAAGAAGTCGGGGCACTCCCACATCTCTCCGCTGTCGACGGGATCCTTGGTGGCCTTACCGTTCCATGTACCCTCAGCGAGGGTGTGCAGGTAATCCCATTGGCGCAGGTTTTGCGATCGGTAGAGAAGGACGGCCCCACCTTTTTTGGCGAAGCCAGAGCCGATGCCAAGGTACCAACCGTCGTCTTCGCGCCAGGGGCAGGGATCGCGAAAGCCGGTGACCTGGACGCCCGGCGGCGGCGAGGCGATGACCGGCTTGGGATCTTTCTTCCAAGTGAGCAGATTGTCGCTTGTGGAAGTGGCGAGGCACTGCACCTCGGGCGTGACGCCGGTGTAGATGAGGGTGGGGACGCCGTTGTCGAGTACGGCGCTGCCGGTGAAACAGCCGTCCCAATCGGGGCCGCCGGGCGTGGGCGCAAGGGCAATGGGCAGATGCTTCCAGTGAACCATGTCGGGGCTGACGGCATGCCCCCAGTGCATGGTGCCCCAGAAAGCTCCGTGGGGATTGTATTGATAGAAGACGTGGTACTGGCCGCGGTAGTAGATAGGGCCGTTGGGGTCATTCATCCAGTTGGCCGAGGGGAGCAGGTGGTATTGGGGCCGAAGGATATCGTGAGCCAACTTTTCGCGCAGTGCATCGGCGTTCGGCGGCAAGCAGCGTGAAATGGCGCGGGCCCGCAAAGGTCGCCAGCGAAGAGGCGAGAGCGGACGGCACTCCGGCGGTGAGTCCTGCGGCTCCGATGCCTTGTAGAAATCTGCGTCTGGTGGATCTGCTATGGTGCATGCCTGCTCCTTGCAGCACAGAGTCTAGCAGGCGGGACGCCAAAGCCGCAGTCACTCCACAGGCAGGCGTGGAAGGAAAGAGGCGCTGACCCGGTTGCAGGCCGTTTCCGCGCATCTCATCATTGGAAATTTAGCTACTCACGTTGGTAAGTCCAACGGAGATGGCATAAGGCGGCAAAGAAGGCATGCATTTAGCAGACTGGCTCCTCGCCGATCTTCGGCTTCCCAAGGGCATTCAGGGTAAGCCAGACGAAGAGCATCCGTGGTGGCGGGTGATGTGCCTGACCGGCGTCGACTATTTCTCGACGCTGGGTTATCAGCCCGGCATCGCCTTTCTTGCGGCCGGTGCGCTGTCGCCTTTGGCTACTCTCATCCTGGTACTGGTAACGCTGTTTGCGGCGCTGCCGGTGTATCACCGCGTTGCCAGCGCCAGTCCGAATGGACAGGGCAGCATTGCCATGCTTGAGAAGCTATTCCCTCGGTGGAAGGGAAAGGCGTTTGTGCTGGTGCTGCTCGGATTCGCGACTACCGACTTCATCATCACCATGACGCTCTCGGCCGCTGATGCCGCCGCGCACTTCACGCACAACCCGTTCACGCCACACTGGATGAGCAGCCAGATGGCGGTCACGCTGTTGCTGCTGGCGATCCTGGGCGGAATTTTTCTGAAGGGCTTTAAGGAAGCGATCGGCATTGCGGTCATTCTCGTCGGCATCTACCTGCTGCTGAATGCGGTGGTGACGGTGGATGCGCTCTATCTAGTCTTTCGGCATCCGCATGTATTTGTCGCCTGGAAGCGCGCGATCTATGAACACCACGGCAGTATCTTCGGCATGATCGGCATTTGTCTCATTCTGTTTCCTAAGCTGGCCTTGGGGCTTTCGGGCTTTGAAACGGGAGTGGCGGTGATGCCGTTGATCGAAGGCGAGTCGGTCGCTACTCGCATCAAGCACACGCGCCAGCTGCTGACCACGGCGGCCTTGATCATGAGCGTATTTCTAATTGCCACCAGCGTGGTGACGACTCTGCTGATCCCTGCGGAGGCCTTTAAAGACGGCGGCCCGGCGAACGGACGCGCGATGGCGTTCCTTGCACACCAGAATCTCGGGAACATCTTCGGTTCGGTGTATGACATCAGCACAATTCTGATTCTGGCGTTTGCCGGAGCATCGGCGATGGCGGGGCTGCTGAACCTGATTCCGCGGTATCTGCCGCGGTTTGGAATGGCGCCGGAGTGGGCACTGGCGTCGCGGCCGCTGGTGCTGGTGTTCATGGGCATTGCCTTTACGGTCACGCTGCTGTTTCACGCGAACGTGGATGCGCAAGGGGGCGCCTATGCGACCGGCGTGCTGGTGTTGATCACATCTGCCGCAGTAGCGGTGACGATTTCGGTCTGGAATCAAAGAATTAAATGGGCCTTTCTCCTGATGGCGCTGGTGTTCGTTTACACCACGGTGCTGAACGTATGGGAGCGGCCGGAAGGCATCAAGATCGCCTCGTTCTTTATCTTCGCTACGATCGCGACCTCGCTGGTGTCGAGAGCGATGCGTTCGACGGAGTTGCGGGTCACCGGCATTCAACTCGATCAGTTGGCGAAGACACTGATCGACGAAGATCACTCTCGCTTGATTCGACTGGTGGCGCGAAGACCACGGCCTGAGACCGAAGAGGCCTTGGATGAGGTGGACTCAAAGGTGAGGTATTTTCATAACCTGACTTCGGAGGATTGCCTCTATTTCTTTGAAGTAGAGCGCGGCGACTCGTCGGAATTTTCAGAGCAGCTTGCGGTGACAGGAGAACGAGTCGGCAAGCATCGCGTGCTGCGAGCGCGCAGCCCGGTGGTGGCAAATGCGATTGCAGCGCTGCTGATTCATCTTGAGAACGAGACGGGCAAAGCGCCGCATGCTTATTTCAAGTGGCATGAGGGGAATCCCATAGCAAACCTGTTCGCGTTCTTATTCTTCGGAGAAGGCGATACGGCTCCGCTGGCACACGAAGTGCTGCGCCGCGCGGTGCAGGATCCGAAGCACCGGCCGGTGATCCACGTAAGTTAGGTGAGCTGAAACTGTGTGCGCAGGCGGAGGGTCTGCCAACCTGGTGCGAAGCTACGAGAGGCTCGAGTCGCACTTGCAATCGACGAGCGAAACCAGGAGAGATGCCGTGGTCTGCGGGGCAGGAATGCGGCGCGGATGCGCGCGCCGCACTCGTTGCGCTGCGCGGTTATTGTCCGGGAGTTGCGGGTGGAATGGCGCGGAGATATTCGTAGATTGCGCGAATATCGTGGTCGGACATGCTCTGGTACGTCGGCCAGGGCATAACCTGCAACAGCGGACTGATCTGCGGATGAAGCTTATCGAGGTCTTCCCCGGTACGGAGAATGTGCAGAAATTCCTTATAGGTGCGACCGGCGGGAAGGCCGTTTTCAGGAGTGAGGTTTCTGGAGATAAACGGTCCGAAGAGTTGGCCGCCGGCGAGATAGTGAGCGGAGTTCACTTTCTTGGGAAGACCGTGGAACGGATCTCCGGAGGGAAGGTAGGACGGATTGGTGTGGCAATCGTTGCACCCTCCGACCGCATTCACGAGATAGGAGCCAAGCCCCACCAGGTCGTGGTTTTTATGGTGCAGGTCGAGGGGAACGGGGGCGATGGCAAAACCGCGCTCGATGCGGGAGCGGTCGGATTGACGGGAGTCTTCGTCATCATGTTCAGCAAGGGCCAGGGTACCTTTCGCTGACATGGCAATGAGCATGATCGTTGCCAGGGCGAGGGGAATTCGCTTCATTGTGTGGGACCTCTACTTCGCACGGGCCGTGGGTTTGCGCTCATGATCGTAGCCAACGGACCGATTGGCGAAGGTACGATAAGCGCTTGCCCGTGCTGCGGAAGAATGCCAGTGATGCTTCTCTATGTCAAGAGGAATAACCCAACCCGACTAACTTTCCTAGTTAAAAGGAATTACTCGGGAGTTACTCCGAGTTCCCGCAGCAGAAAAGCATAGTCAAGAGCAATCTCTTTCAGATAGTCGTAACGTCCCGACGATCCGCCATGACCTGCACTCATGTTGGTATGGAGCAGCAGTGGAGCGTCGTTGGTTTTGAGAGTGCGCAGTTTGGCCACATACTTTGCCGGCTCCCAGTACATCACCTGGCTGTCGTTGAGCGAGGTCTTGACCAACATAGCGGGATAGGCGCCCGGCTCTAGGTTGTCATAGGGCGAGTAACTCAACATGTAGTGAAACGCTTCGGCCTCATTTGGATTGCCCCACTCTTCATACTCGGGGACGGTGAGCGGCAGAGACGAGTCGAGCATGGTGTTCATCACATCGACGAAGGGCACATGGCTGAGCACGGCGCGGAATAAGTCGGGGCGAAGATTGACGACAGCACCCATGAGCAGGCCGCCGGCGCTGCCGCCCTCGATGGCGACGCGATGAGGGTCGCCGAATCCATGTTGCACAAGGTGCTCGGTCACCGCGATGAAGTCGGTGAAAGTGTTGCGTTTCTCCATCAGGCGTCCGGCATCGTGCCACGGTTTGCCTTGATCGCCGCCTCCGCGAATGTGCGCATAGGCGAGGACGAATCCGCGGTCGAGCAGGCTCAAACGATTCGAGTTGAAGCTGATCGGGAGGGAGTATCCATACGAGCCGTAGCCATAAATGTAGAGGGGATTCTTCCCTTCCTGCTTTTGATCCTTGCGATAGACGACGGAGATGGGGATAGCGACGCCGTCGGGAGCGGTGGCGAAGAGACGTTCTGAGGCGTAGAGGCTGCGATCGAAACCGCCGGGCACTTCTAACTGCTTGAGTAACTCCGACTGCGCGGTCTCCACGTCGTATTCGTAGACCGAACCGGGAGTTACAAGAGACTGATAACTGTATCGAAATTTCTTTGTATCAAACTCGCGGTTCACGTGCGGGTGCGCGCTGTAGACGGGCTCCGGAAAGGTGATCTCGCGGTCCCTGGAGGGCTGCCATGCTTCGCCAGCGAACTCGAGGACGCGCAGATGAGGGAGGCCATCGCGGCGTTCGCAGGCTACGTAGAACGAGGCGAAGAGGTCTATCTCCTCGAGCATGACGTCGTCGCGATGCGGCAGGATTTCGGTCCAGTGTTCGCGGCCAGGAGTTTGGACCGGCGCGGCGACCAGGCGGAAGTTACGGCCACGATCATTGGTTCGTATGTAGAAGAGTCCGTTGCGATGGTCGGCGTAGTATTCAAATTCATCCTGACGCGGAGCGATGAGGGTCCACTCGCCGGTGGGCGTGTCGGCGCGCAGATAGCGCTCTTCGCTGGCGGTATGGCTGGAGGATTCAAGCAACAGGTATTTGCGATCGCGCGTCTTGCCGGCGCCGATGTTGAATCGCTCGTCGGTCTCTTCGAAGACCAGAACGTCGTCGGTATGCGCGGAGCCGAGTTCATGACGGAAGAATTGAAATTGGCGCTTCTGCTCCTCGTCTTCAACGCTGTAGAAGAGGGTGCGATTGTCGCTGGCCCACACCACGGATCCCACACGCTCTGCCTTTTCGGAGAGCAGCGCGCCGGTGCGGAGGTCTTTCACCTGCAACGTGTACTGACGGAAGCCGGTGATGTCGATGGAGTACGCGAGCAGGTTGCTGTCGTCCGAGACGATGAAGGCGCCGAGGGCGAGAAACGCCTGGTCTTTCGCCAGCGCATTGACGTCGAGAATGATCTCTTCAGGCGCATCGAGTGCGAGTGTCTTGCGGCAGTAGAAGGGATATTGCAGGCCCTGTTCGGTGCGCGAGTAATACAGAAAGCCGCCTTCACGGAAAGGAACGGAGATGTCCGTCTCCTTGATGTGACTGACCATCTCGTCGTAAAGGGTTTTCTGCAGCGCCTCGGTCGGCTTCATCACCGCGTCGGTGTAGGCATTCTCGGCGTTCAGGTATTCGATAACTTCAGGTGAGGTCTTTTGCTGGAGCCACGCGTAGTCATCGATGAGTGCGTGGCCGTGCAGTTGATTCTCAGTACGTTGGGTGCGAGCGACGGGCGGCTTGATCGGTTCAGGGGCATTCATCTTCTCAAGGATACAGCGCCGGTAGGAGTGGATAGTTGAAGGCGCTCGGCGGAAGGAGACGGCGAACGATTCAGGGGCGAATGACGACGGCTTAGGCGCGGAGCAGGAGTTGTTCGCTGCGGCTGAAGACGCGACCGGTGACCAGGTAGCTGCAGGTGAGGCAGGTAAGCGCAGCAGCGGAGAAGATGGTGGAGATTACGACGAACTGGTAGAGCGCGGCATACACGGGCGATGCGCCGGAGAGCACCATGCCGGCCATGATGCCGGGAATCCAGACGATGCCGAGGGAGCGGACGCTGTCGATGGAAGGGATCAGGCTGGCCTTGTAGGCGGCGCGCAAATAGGGCTGGATTGCGATGTCAGGGGACGCACCCAGGGCCAGGGCGGATTCAACTTCGCCGAAGTGCCCGATAACTTCGCTGCGGAACCGATCGAGGAAGATGGACTGCATGTTCATGGTCTGCGCGATGACCATGCTGCCGACGGGTACGAGCATGGTGATGCGAAGCGGAATGATGCCGAGGAAGATCATCAGGACCAGCACACTGCCTGCTCCAACAAAGATGGAGACGAGGGCAAGCACAAAGGCGCGGGGAATCTGACGCGCGCGTTTCCGCACGATGCTGGCGGCCGCGAGCATCATGCCGGTGAGCACCAGCAGCGAAGTCCACTGGGGACCATGCAGGAGGAAGGACAGGATCGCGCCGACGGCGACGATCTGCACGATGCCGCGGAGTTGGGCAAGGGGCAGTTCGCGGAGCAGGCCAACGCCCCGTCGCTGAGCCAGCAGCATGACAAGCAGGGCGGTGAGAGCGGCCAGGGCGCACTCGGCGAATCCGCGGGTGATGGGGGTGTGAAAGAAATGTTCAACCATGCGGCTGCCGCTCTGTTCCGCCGCGCAGAGTGCGGCGTGGCTCACTCATGCAGCACCTCGCGTGGAGCACCGTGAGCAACCACGCGGCCAGCCTCGAGGCTAAGCACCGAGTCGGCCATACGGCGCGCCTGGGCAGAGTCGTGAGTGACCCAGATGCAGGTGAGCTGACGCTGACGGATGAGTGACTCGAGCAGCGTTTCAACGCCGCGCTTGGAAACATGGTCGAGGGCCGAGGTGGGTTCGTCGAGCAGCAGCACTTCGGGCTGGTTGGCGAGAGCGCGGGTGATGGCAACCCGTTGCGCTTCTCCGCCGGACAGGGTGAGAGCGGAACGCTCTGCGTAACCATCGAGGTCGACCTGGTGAAGCAGGTCGTCGATGTCGGTCCGAGACAAGGATTGGCCGTGCTGTTTCGGACCGAAAACGACGTTTTCAGCCACGGTCCCGGGAAAAAGGTAGGCGCGCTGCATGACCATGCCGACGCGGCGGCGGAGTTCTCGAGGAGGCAGCTGGCTGCAATCCTGATCATTGAGCAGGACGGTGCCCCGGGTTGGTTCGTCCAGGCGGTTGAGCAGGCGCAGGAGAGTACTCTTGCCGGCACCGCTCGGGCCGACCACAGCCAGCACTTCGGCTTGCGCGACGTCAAAACTGACGTCGTGGATTAAAGCTTTGCCAGAAACCGCAGTCCCGTCGACAGGCAACTCCCGGGTGAGATTACGGCACTTAACTAAGCAGTGAATGCGGTCCATAGCGCTTCGAGCAGTCCGCAGTCACGTCGATTCCGCAGGATGCTGTGGAACTGCTCAAGGAAAGTGTACAGGGCTGCAATGCAGGCGCTTAGGCCTGCCAAATTTTTATGGACCCCCAAGGAGTGGACCCATGTTTCACAATCGAATGAGTAACAAGTTAGCAACCTTCGCCGGGACCGCGCTGCTTTGTAGCGTGACGGCATTCGCGCAATCCGGCGCTGGACAGACTTCTCCCTCAACCGGCGGCGGCGCCCAGACGCAACCCATGCCCGGCAGCGCTTCGCAAACCGGCAACGGCCGCGTGGGGCAGCAACCGGATGCAAACACTGGCAGCATGGGCACGGCTGCCGACCATTCCATGCAGGACAAGGCATTCGTGAAGAAGGCACTGGAAGGCGGAATGGCCGAAGTGCAACTCGGCAACCTGGCGCTGCAAAAGGCCCAGAGTGACGACGTGAAGAAATTCGCGCAAAAGATGGTCGATGATCACACCAAAATGGGCGATGACATGAAGCAGGTCGCGCAAGAGGTGAATGTGAAGGTGCCGGATTCTCCTTCTAAGAAGGACAAGGCACTGATGGCGAAGTTGCAGGCGATGTCGGGTGCGGACTTTGATAAGGCTTACATGAAGGCGATGGTGAAGGACCACCAGCAGGACGACCGGGACTTCAAGGACGAAGCGCAGAACGGATCGATCCCACAGGTCAAGGAAGCAGCAGCCAAGGGCGAACCGATCATCAGCCAGCACCTGCAGATGGCTCAGCAACTCGCCAGCGGCAACAGCAGCGGCATGGCGAGCATGAAGTAACTCAGCACGAGGGTAAGAACAGTAAACGGGCGCTCTCATGCAGAGCGCCCGTTTTGCTTCTGGTGAGTACAATGGATTCACATGTTTGCGAATGGGATGCGCGCGTTTGGAATCGTCTGCCTGATCACTGTCGGCATCGGCGTTGCGTCTGCAGAGCGCGTGGCAGACCTGCCGAAGCCCACCAACTACGTCAATGATTTCGCGGGAGTGCTTTCGCCGGAGACGCAGGAATCGCTGAACGCATTGTGTTCCCAGGTGGATCACCAGGCGCACGCGCAGATCGCGGTGGTGACCATCAAAACACTGGATGGCGAACCAATCGACGATTACGCGGTGGCACTGGAAGAGAAATGGAAGGTGGGCCGCAAGGGCACGGATCGAGGGCTCCTCTTTTTATTCGCGATTCAGGATCACAAGTACCGGATCGAAGTAGGGTATGGGCTCGAGGGCATTTTGCCGGACGCCAAAGCCGGCGACATCGGGCGCACAATGATTCCGGCGCTCCACGAGGGCGATTACGACGAGGCGGTGACCGGAGGCGTGCAGCAGGTGGCCCAGGTGATCGCTGCGGATGCGGGTGTCACGCTGCACAGCGTCTCGCGCCGGGGACCTCCGCCGCAACAGCAGGTCAGCATCTCGATTGGGAAGCTGGTCTTCGGTTTCATCCTGTTTCTGCTCTTCCTGGGGTTTATCGCCAGGCGGGGTGGCGGTGGACTGCTTGGATTTCTGCTCGGCATGTTCCTGGGCGGTGGCGGCCGCGGCGGCTGGGGTGGTGGCGGCGGTGGTGGCTGGGGCGGAGGAGGCGGCGGCGGTGGCGACGGCGGCTTCGGTGGATTTGGCGGTGGCAGTTCTGGTGGCGGCGGTGCTTCCGGGAGTTGGTAAGATGGCCGGGAGTTGGAACGAACGGAACAGTTCTAAGGAGAAATACTGATGAGACGCGGAGTCTGGCTCGCGGTGGGTGTAGTAGGCGTTCTGTTTCTGGTGGTGCTGCTGATCTTTGGCAGCTATGTGAGCGCGAAGAACCAGATGGTTGGGAAAGACGAAGCGGTCAAGTCCGCATGGTCGCAGGTGGATATAGTGCTGCAGCGGCGAGCTGACCTGATCCCCAACCTGGTGGAGACGGTGAAGGGCTACGCGAAGCAGGAGCAGACGGTGTTTGGCGATATTGCGAACGCACGCGCGGGACTGCTGAATGCGCGGGATCCGCAGAGCAAGATTCAGGCGAACGGGCAGTTGGACTCGGCGCTCGGCAGGCTGCTGGTGCTCACCGAGAACTACCCCGACTTGAAGTCGAATGCGAACTTCAGGGCGCTGCAGGATGAGTTGGCGGGAAGCGAAAATCGGATCGCGGTGGAACGCCGGCGGTACAACCAGGCGATTCAGGACTACAACACCTTCATTCGGCAGTTTCCGAATAGTGTGTGGGCGGGGATGGCCGGTTTCCATCCGAACAATGCGTACTTCGAAGCGAGCGAGGGATCACGCAACGCACCTACGGTGAAGTTCTAACCGAGATCGGGCGAAGGTCTCACGCCTCTGGAACGCTGATTCGAAGAACCTGAACGTTGAGCAATGAGAAACAAAAAGGGCCTGACCGGGCAGAAATTCAACCGGTCAGGCCTTTTTGCGTCCGTTACTTCGCGGCTTCGGGCACGACGTCGCCTTCGCCAGGGGCGAGGAAGAGATTCGTCTCGAGCCCATGTTGGCGGGTGTAGAGGTCATAGTAGCGGCCTCCGAGGGCGTAGAGTTCCTCGTGGGTGCCTCGTTCGATGATCTCGCCGCCTTCCACCACGAGGATCTGGTCGGCACGCCGGATGGTGGAGAGGCGGTGCGCGATGACGAAGGTGGTGCGGCCCTGCATGAGGAAATTTAAGCCGTGCTGGATCATCGCCTCGGATTCGGAGTCAAGCGAACTGGTCGCTTCGTCGAGGATGAGGATGCGCGGTTCGGCCAGGATCGCGCGGGCGATGGAGAGTCGTTGGCGCTGGCCTCCCGAGAGCTTTACGCCGCGTTCGCCGACGATGGTGTCGTAGCCGTCAGGAAAGCGTTCGGCAAACTCGTCGACGCGCGCGATGCGACAGGAGTTGAGGAACTGCTCTTCGGTGGCGTCGGGGCGGGAGAAGAGCACATTTTCGCGGATGGTTCCGTCGAAGAGGAACGACTCCTGCAGCACGACCCCCAGTTGGGCGCGATAGCTGTCGAGCTGGACCGTGGAGAGATCGAAGTTGTCCACGGTAATCTGGCCGCTATCCGGAGTGTGAAACGCGCAGACGAGCGAAATGATGGTGGACTTGCCGGATCCGGAGGAGCCGACCAGGGCGGTGACGGTCCCCGGCTGCGCGTTGAACGTGACGCCGTGGAGGACGGGCTTGCCGGGTTCGTAGGAGAAATGCACGTCGTCGAAGCGAACTTCACCGCGAATGGTGCCGAGCACCTTGGTGCGGTTGGGATCGGCGAATTCATCGGACTCGTTGAGGATTTCCATGGTGCGATCGAGGCCGGCAATGGCTTCGGTGAGCTGGGTGCCGACGTTGACGACCTGGAAGACGGGCGCGACCATAAAGGCCAGAAACATGGTGTATTGCACGTAGTCGCCGACGGTGAGCCGATGAGCCAGAACCTCGCGGCCGCCGAGCAGCATGACCATACCGCCGACCACGCCCATGACAGTCGTGGCGGTGAAGGAGAGGGCGCTGGTCGCGGTGAGCGAACGCATCACGTTATCGAGCAGGCGCTGCACACCCCCGGCGAAGACGCCGGCCTCGCGCTGTTCGGCATGGTAGCCCTTGACGACCCGCACGCCGCCGAGCGATTCGGTAAGACGGCCGGTGACCTCGGCGTTGATCTTGCCGCGTTCGCGAAAGATGGGGCGGATGGTCTTGAAGGCCCGCTGCAGGATGAAGACGAAGACCAGCAGCACCGAGAACACGATCAGGGTGATCATGCGGCTGGAACGCAGCAGGACAACGAAGGCCAGGATGGCGGTGAGAATTCCTCCGGCGAAGTCGACCAGGCCAGTGCCGATGAGGTTCCGCACGCCCTCGACGTCGGTCATGATGCGGGAGACAAGCGTGCCGGTGCGGTTGGCGTCGTAGAAGCTCACGGAGAGGCGGCCAACGTGTTGCTGCACCTGCTTGCGGAGGTCGGTGATCAGGCGCTGGGCGGCCTTGGAGAGCAGCTGGGTGAGCGAAAACGAGGTGATCGCCTGAATTGCGGTGGCGGTAAAGACGACGCCCACCAGCAGGGGCAGCTTGGTGGCATTTCCCTGCCGCAAGATATTGTCAATAAAGTACTTGGTCGAGCCGGGCAGCACCAGTCCGCTGACCCGGTTGATGATCATGAGGAAGAAGCCGAAGAGGAGCAGGTAGCGCCGAGGCCGGACCAGCTTCCATATCTCAGGAAGCACTTTTTTGAGGTTCGGCTTCTTCTTGGGAGTCTCAGGGCCAGAGCCGCGGCTTGCCCGTCGCCCCACGCTGCTGCGCTCGGCGTTCATCGAAAGTGCGGACCCTCGCATATGCATAAGTGGATGACCTAAGCCCGGGCGCGTCGCGCGACGATGAAAGATCGTACGCAGAGCAGCACGAACACCAGCATCAGCAGGGACATGATGGCCTTGGACTCGACCGCGGCCGGAAAGGGAAACGTCTTGCCCTGCAACATCTGGATGTAGCTAATGATGCCGCCATAGAAGGTTGCGATGCAGCTTAACAGACCGACCGTGACGGCAATGTGCATGAAGAGCATGCGGCGCTTCGGATCGGGTGAGTTGGCCAGGAAGCCGAGAACGCCGAGCAGCAGGCCAATCCATGTAGGAATGAGCGCGGTGGGGTGCGCGCTGCCGGTCGCGATATAGCCGTAGATGCCGAGCAGAACAAGGAGAAGTCCGAATACGATTGTAAGTTTTGCCATGCGAAGAACGTGCCTCCCGGCGAGTCAGCCGTCTCCCTAGCATAGAGCAGAGGGTTGGGGAGCGGGCGGGAATCCCTCCCGGCAAGCAGTCGGGGGGCATCTCCACCTAGCTGACGGCAGGAGCTATGGGGCAGGTCAGCGCAAGCGGGGCACCCCCAAGCATTTTGGGAGCGGCTAGCGCTCGCAACTAACGGCCAGTAAGCAGGGCCAGAAATCGCCAGATCGGTTAGCGCTGGATGCGGGCGGAGCCGCCCTTCGCCAGAGCCCTAACCTGATCGAGGGTTGCCATGGTGGTATCGCCGGGGAAACTGGTGAGCAGCGCGCCATGGGCCCAGCCGAGCTTGACGGCCTCTTGTGGCGCTTCGCCGGCTAGCAAGCCATAGAACAAGCCAGCGGCAAAGCCATCGCCGCCGCCGACGCGATCGAGCACGTCCAGTTCGATGGTGGGAGCGACGTGGTGTTCGCCATTGATCCAGGCGACGGCACTCCAACTGTGACGATTGGTGGAATGCACTTCGCGCAGCGTGGTGGCGACAATCTTAACCTGCGCGTGCTTCTTAACCACGTTGCCGATCATGCCGAAGAAGTGTTCGGGGTCGAGCTTGGATTTCGCGGCGACCTCCGGCCCGGGAATGCCGAGGCCCTTCTGGAGATCCTCTTCATTGCCGACCAGCACGTCGACGTTTTGCACGATGCGGTCGATGACCTCGACGGCGCGTTCATTGCCGCCCTGCACCTTCCAGAGCTTCTCGCGGAAGTTGAGATCAAAGGAGGTGACCGCGCCGGCGGCTTTGGCTTCGCGCATGCCTTCAATGGCGAGTTCGGCGCTGTTGGCGGAGAGCGCGGCGAAGATGCCGCCGGAGTGAAACCAGCGCACGCCATTAGAGAAGATGGCCTTCCAATCCACGTCGCCGGGCTTCATCTGCGCGGCAGCCTCGTTGCAACGGTTGTAGAAGACGACCGGCGGGCGCACACCCTGGCCTCGGTCGCTATACACAGTGGCCATGTTCGGGCCGGATACGCCGTCATGTTCGAAGCGCTTATAGAAGGGCTGCACGCCCATAGCGCGCACGCGTTCGGCGATAAGGTCGCCGATGGGATAGTCGACCATGGCGGAGACGATGCCGGTGCGCATTCCAAAACAGTCGGAGAGATTGGCGGCTACATTGAACTCGCCGCCGCTGACGTGGATGCGGCATTCGGCTGCCTTGCGGAAGGGGATGACACCGGGATCGAGGCGGTGCACCAACGCACCCAGAGATAGAAAATCCAACTCGGCATTTTGGGGGAAGGTCAATCCGGAACTCAAGGTTCTTCTCCTGATGGGTGAGAGGCGCGACGAGTAGATCGATGTTGCGCGCGATCTCTTAGTGTATTCGAAACGTTACTTGCTTTGACTGGCGGCCAGTTGCTTCACATCGTTGAGCAGTTGCGCGGGGTCCCAATCGTTGGTTGGATACCAGCGAAAGACTTTGCCATCGGGACCGATGATCACGGTCGAGAGCGAGTGGGTGATGGTCTTGTCTTGTTCCGGGGTGACACCGATGACGAAGAATTTGGTCATCGCCGCGAGTTCGGTCTTGGGTGGAGCGGCGAAGTCCCAGTGGGAAAAAGTCTCTTTGGTATAGCGGCCGGTGTAGGCGCCGCCGTAGCTGCGCAGCACCTCAGGCGTGTCGTAGTCAGGATCAAAGCTGACGCTGAGCAGGTGGGTCCTGGCGTAGAGCGCGGGGTCCTTGGCCAGTTCAGTATCGATCTTGGCGAAGTTGCGGCTCATGCGTACGCAGAACTCTGGGAGCGGACATCGCGTGTAGATGAAGGTGAGCAGCAGAATCTTGCCGCGGAACTGGTCGAGGTGAACGAGCTTTCCGCTCTGATTGACGAGCTTGAAATTTGGCACCGCATCGCCGGGGCTGAGCGGATGGTAGAAGACCGGAGGCTTGTAGTCCGGCTGACCCTGGTCGGTCACGACGATCTGGTCGAGTACGTCCTGGTCGGGAGTGATGAAGAGCGTGGCGGTGATCTGATCGCCGGGATGTAGTTCGCTGAGGAGTGCCGGATTTTTGAGGCGGTAGGGCATAGTCATCGCGTCCATGAACCCTGGGATCGTTGCCGCGTCCAGGGTGACCTGGCCATGAGCGGGATCGGTCGAGACAACTTTGCCGCGAACCGGATACTGCTTGCCCGCAGGCGTTTCGGATTTGGCGGGAGCATGCGGCGAACAGCCGCAAGTGGCTGAAATGAGGAGTGTGGTTGCGAACAGGAGCGGTAGGGGCGGGAGACGTCTCACGAACCAGTTTACACTTCAGACGAGTGAACCTTTTCGATAGTCCCGGCCCTGGTGTTGCGCGGAATTCTCTACCGCACGGGGTCGCGGTGTGCCTGAGCCGTGGAGGCGTAGTGGTCTGCGGCAACGCGCGGGCGGCGCGGTCTCTGCGGATCGCGCATTCGGAACAGCAGCGGCAACAAGGGCTGGAAGCATGGACGACCCCGCGCATCTTCGATTGGGACGGATGGCTCAGCACGCTCTGGCGGGAACACCTGCTGATGAGCCCGACAGCGCCGCTGCTGCTCTCAGGCCTGCAGGAGAGAGCGACGTGGGAACGCATTCTTCGCGAGCATGGCGAGGGTGCCCTGGTGGTCTCGGCGGCGGGCATGGCGGAGTTGGCACAGCAGGCCTACCACCTGCTCAGCCGCTATCGTTGCCAGGGCGAGCGGGAACGATCGTGGGAGTATGCCGGCCTGGGCGATGCTGAGGCGTTTCGGCGATGGTCGGTGGTCTTTGACCAGGAGTGCCGCAAACATCGCTGGATGAGCCGGAGTGGCCTGGAGAACTTGATCGCCGCCAGCCTGCGAGCGCAGACGATCAAGACAGCGCAGGAGATTTTGCTGGTGGGATTTGACCGGCTCACTCCCATGCAGAACGCGCTGCTGGAAACTCTTCAGGCGTTGGGTGCGGGGGTGAGTTCGCTGGATCAGAGAGCAGGCGAGCACGCAGGGACGCGGCGGTTGGTGGAGGCAGCCGATCTGCGCGATGAGATCGCCACGTGCGCGTGGTGGGCGCGGAGGCAACTCGAGCAAAATTCAGACGCACGCATCGGAGTCATTGTTCCGGACGTGAATGCGGTGCGCGGCGAGGTCTCGCGGGCCTTTCGGCGGGTGCTGCTGCCGGAGGCGTTAGGGTTAGAACCCGCGCCGCTGCCGTTTGAATTCTCCTTGGGAATGGCGCTGGAGACTGCGCCTGTGGTGAAGGCCGCGTTGCTCTTCCTGCGCTGGCTCGACGCACCGTTGGCAGAGGAAGAAGTCACTTGGCTGGCGCTCTCCGGCTTTTTCGGACAACGGGGCGAGACTCGCGAGACCGGTCTGAGCCGGCTGGCGCAATTTGATGCGGAGATGCGGCGGCTGGGCGGTTGGCAACCCGAGATCCCGATGGAGAGCTGGTTGCGCAGGACTCCGCGCAACGCAGGCGAGGAAGCATGGCAGTTGCGCAATCGCTGGAAAGCGGCGCGAGAAGCAGGCATGGCCAACGGCGTGGGGCACAGGTCGCGCACCTTTGCGGAGTGGGCGCAGGTTGCGCACGGCACGCTCTCGCGCGCAGGTTGGGCGAGTGCGGCCAAGCCGGACAGCGTCGAATTTCAGGCCATTCGGCGGTGGGAGCGGTTGCTGGACGATGTGGCGGCGCTCGCGTTTGACGATCGGCGCGCGGAGTATCGTGATTTCGTAGCAGTGTTGAGTACAGAAGCCGGCAAGACGATCTTTTCGCCGCAGTCCCAGGGCGCGCCGGTACAGATCATGGGCGTGCTCGAGTCTGCGGGACAGAGTTTCCACGCGGTCTGGTTCCTGGGTGCGGACGACACGCAATGGCCTGCGCCGGGGCGGCCTCATCCGCTGATTCCGATTGCGATCCAGCGGGCAGCGGAGATGCCTCACGCCACTCCTGAAACGGACTGGCGGCTGACGCAGACGATCACGCATCGCGTTGCGAGCAGCGCGGGCGATTGCGTCTTCAGCTATGCGAGGCAGAACCAGGAGGGGTTGGTGCGGCCATCTCCGCTGCTGGCGGAGATCTTTGGCGAGAACTCAATCGCCACTCCCGCCGAGATACTGCGGAGCGAACTGCAAGTGGCGCCGGTGCCTCGGCGCGTCCCGCGCACCAGCGAGGAGATTGACACCTCGTCTGTTACGTGGCCCGCGGAGCTGATCGCCGGCGGGGCCAACGTGTTGAAGTCCCAGGCGGCATGCCCGTTTCAGGCCTTTGCCACGCGGCGTCTGCGCGCCAAAGAGCTGGATCGCGCGGAGTGGGGGCTCACGGCGGCGGAAAAGGGGAAACTACTGCATTCGGTTCTCGAGCAGGTTTGGTCGGAAACGACCGACCGGGACTGGCGCCTGATGACGCGCGATGATCTGGTAACAGCGACGCGCACAGATCGCCTCGCATCCATCCTTGAGCACCATGTAGAGCAGGCACTGAATGGTTGGCGTGATCCAGAGAATGCGTGGATGCAAGCGTATCTCGAGGCGGAGAAGCGGCGCATGCTGGAGCTGCTGACGCAGTGGTTTGAAGTCGAAGCTCGACGGCCAGCCTTTGAGGTGAAGGCGTGCGAGCAGACGCTGCCTGACGTCGAGGTGGGAGCGTTGCGACTCAAGTTGCGGGTCGATCGCGTCGACCAGTTAAGGAATGGCGGGTTGTTGCTGCTGGATTACAAGACGGGTGAGGTGGCCACGTCCGCGTGGAAGGGCGCACGACCGGGAGAACCACAGCTTCCCTTGTACGCCGCGTATGGAAATGTAGGCGATCTGCGCGGTGTGCTCTTCGCGCAGATTCGAGCGGGCAAGGCAGGATTTGTCGGTCACGTGAACGATGCGGTCGGCATGCTCGACGCGAGCCTGACGAAATCGAGCGCGTTAATGAAGTACCCCTTCGAAGTGGGCATGATGAAGGAGTGGGCGGCCGCGTTGCGCGAGTTAGCGGAGGAGTTTTTGCGCGGCGAAGCAGCCGTCATGCCGAGGCTTTACCCGAAGACCTGCGAATTTTGTCCGCTGCCGGCGTTGTGCCGTGTTCGCGAGACCGGGATCCCGCTGCAAGCTGCCGCGATCAATGGCGAGAGCTTGCATGAAAAGGGCGACGAGACCAACAGCGGCTCGGAGCCGGACCTATGACGCGCCGACTGCAGGAAGCCCCCGTCGATCAGCAGGCCCGCGAACAGGCGCTGGATATTACTTCGTCGTATATCGTGCAGGCTCCGGCGGGTTCGGGCAAGACGGAGTTGCTGACGCAGCGCTTTCTCAAGCTGCTCACGGTGGTCGATGAGCCGGAGCAGGTGCTGGCGATTACGTTCACCAAGGCGGCGACAGCGGAGATGCGGAAGCGCGTGCTCGACTGGCTGGAGCAGGCACAGCGCGGAGGCGCGGAAGGAGAGGAGGACTCGACTTCGCTGAGCCTTTCGCGGGAGGTGCTGCGGCATTCGCAACAGCGGCAGTGGCATTTGCTGGAGCAGCCGCAACGGCTAAATATTCAAACCATCGATTCGCTCTGCCTGGCGATTGCGCACCGTACGCCGCTGCTCTCGCGGTTGGGAGGAACGCTCAGTCCAACAGAGATTGCGGAACCGATGTATGCGCTGGCGGCGCGGCGAACGCTGCAGCGGCTGGGCGGGGACCGGTCTCAACTGAATGCCGCGATTGAGGCGCTATTGCGCGTGCGCGACAACAACCTGCGCGATTGCGAGGCACTGATTGCGGAGATGCTGAGCCAGCGCGACCAGTGGCAATTCGCGTTTCCGCTGAATCGCGAGACGGAGGATTGGGATGAGGTGCGCGCGAGGCTGGAGCGGCCGTTCCGTCAGGAGATCCGGCGAGTGCTCGAGAAGGCGCACGAGCTTTTTTCGCGGGAGCCGCAGTTAGTGAAGGAGCTGCTGGAGCTTGCAGATTATGCGTGCAATGGGCCAGACCTGACGAACCCTATTCGATTGCTCGCGGGTTTGAGGCGATTACCGCACCCTTCAGAAGATTTCGTTCAGCACTGGGAGTGCGTGACGGATTTCCTTCTGACTAAAGGGAATACCTGGCTTAAGAGTTTGACGAAGCTGAATGGGTTTGGCGTAATTGGAAGCGCCAAGAATGCGCCGGATAGAAGACGCAAGGATCAGATGCTGCGTTTACTTCGGCACCTCCAAACAGTCCCGGGATTGCTCGAAACCTTGTGCGCAATTCGGGGACTGCCGACGCCGCGCTACGACGAAACCCAGTGGGAGTTGCTCCGGCACATCTTCACCGCGTTGCTCTACGCGATGGGCGAGTTGAAGGTGGTATTCGCGGAACGCAACGAGGTGGATTTTGTGGAGCTCGGTCTTGCGGCGGATACGGTGTTGCGCGCTTCCGATCCGCTCTCGCCCGACGCACCTAGCGATCTTGCGCTCGCGTTAAGCGATCGTGTGCGGCACCTGTTGATCGACGAATTTCAAGATACGTCACGACGTCAGTACGAATTGCTGCGATCGCTAGTGCGCGGCTGGGAGGGCGGGGACGGGCGCACGTGTTTCCTGGTCGGCGATCCGATGCAGTCCATTTATTTGTTTCGGCAGGCGGAGGTCGAGTTGTTCCGGCGATTGCAGCAGCGGGGTCTGGAGGGAGATGGCACGCTGCTGGAATTTGACACGCTGCAACTGGAGACAAACTTCCGCAGCGACAGAGGCGTAGTCGATCCGCTGAACACCATGTTCGACGCGGTGTTCGGCGAGAACCAAGGGGCGTCGGGTGTGCAGTTTACGCCTTCAGTGGCCAAGGAAGACACTCCTGAAGCGAACGCCGTTCACATCCATACCGAATTTGTACCTACAACTGCGACCACTTCGCGAGAAGAAAAGGCGGCTGCACGACAACGTGAGGCGATGCAGGTGGTCGAGATCGTGGAGCGGCATCTGCCTGAAGCGGAACGGGCCATGAAGAGTGGTGAAGAGTTCACCATTGCGGTGCTGGTGCGGGCGAAGGCACACCTGGCATTGATCTCGGAGGCATTTCGTAACCGCGGCATAGCGTATCGCTCGATTGAGCTGGAGACGCTGAATGACCGGCAGGAGATTCTCGACCTGGTAGCGCTTACGCGTGCGCTGGTGCATCCGGCAGACCGGGTGGCGTGGCTCTCGGTGTTGCGCGCGCCGTGGTGCGGGCTCGCGTTAGCGGACCTGCATGCGCTGGCCGGCAACGACGCATACGAGACGGATCAGGCGAGCGTGCTCGAGTTGCTCGAGGCCCGAATGGAGCAGCTGAGCGCCGACGGTCGGGCGCGGGCACAGCGCGTGCATTCGATTTTGAAAGAAGCGTTGCGAGTGCGATACCGGCAATCCGCGTCGCCGTCGTTCAGTTCCTGGGTGGAGCGCACGTGGCAGAGCCTGGGTGGGGCGGATTGCGTGGACGCTGCGGGCTACGAGAATGCGCAAGCCTTCTTCCGCATGCTCGACACGATGGCGCCGGATGGTATCGATGCGCTGGGCGTGGGATTGGAAGAGCAGCTCACGCGGCTCTTCGCGCTTCCCGATCCTGACACGAGTGCACGGGCCGGCGTGCAGTTGATGACCATTCACAAGGCGAAAGGGCTGGGGTTCAACGTAGTGATCGTACCGGGGCTGGAGAGGGCGACGCTCGGGGACCGTCCGTCGCTGGTGTGCTGGCTCGAACGCGTTCCTCCTACAGGATCGACCGAGCAGATCGGCGAGATGCTGGTGGCTCCCATCGGCTCCAAAGGCTATGATGCGCATCGCCTGTATCAATGGGTGCAGCGGCAAAAGGAGCGGGGCGAGGTGGAGGAGCGTAAACGGCTGCTGTATGTGGCCTGCACGCGGGCCCGGCAGGAGTTGCACCTGTTGGGAACGGCGACGGTGAACACCAGGGGCGAAGCGACGCCCGGAGACTCCAAGAGTCTACTGGCAACCGCCTGGCCGGCAGTTGCTGCGCGATTTGTAACAGCCTTGGATGCAAAGAAGGATGCGATCAAACCTGCGGCGCAGGGGCAGTTGCTGCAGATGCCCTCGCCGCATGAGGATCAGGAAGAGGTCGAAGGCGATGTGGACCTGGCCGCGGTGGGAGAAGAACCCGAGCTTGCCAGCGGCAGTACGGCCTTACCGCCGCTGACGGTGCGTCGACTTCCGCTGGAGGCGCGAGAGACTGCCAGCGCCAAGAACGTAACCGTGTCTGCTGCAATGACGCTTACCGAGCAGGACGAACAGGAGTTATACCAGCGGCCGGATGCTTCGCGGGAATCGCGCGCACTGGGCACGGCCATTCATGCGCTGTTTGAGAAGGCGGCCAAGATGCTGGAGCGGATGCCGGCCGAGGAATTACGGAGCTCACTCGCTCCCTGGCGGCAAGTTGCGCGGTCGATTCTGCGCAACCAGGGTGTGGCGATGGGACGGGTGGAAGAGAATGCCGAGCATGCGATGGGCGCCTTACAAGCGGCCCTCTCCGATCCGCAGGGTATCTGGATTTTGAGCCCTCATCCGCAGGCGCAGTCGGAGACGTCGTGGACTGGATGGCTGGATGGGTCGGTGCGGACCTTGCGTGTCGATCGGATCTTCAGAGGCGGCGGTGAGCCGATGACTGAAGGCGACGACTGTGTCTGGATCGTGGACTATAAGACGGCATATCGCGAGAACGACATTGAGGAGTTTTTGCGAAAAGAACGCGAGCGGTATGAGGAACAGTTGCAGTCGTATGGCCGGGTGTTACGCATGGCGCGCGGCGGCACGTTCGATCTGCGCCTCGCGCTCTATTACCCGCTGCTGGGGCGGCTGAAACACTGGACAGCGTGAGATCCAGCGCAGCGATCTGAGTTACACGGCTAACGGCCGGGCGAAGTGCCCGCGGTACGCTGGCTGACAGCGGAGTGATGACGCACATCGGCGCCCTGCACCCAGAAGATCACGTCTTCGGCGATGTTGGTGGCATGATCAGCGACGCGCTCGAGGCTGCGCGCAATTACCAGCGAATTCAAAGCCTGCGGGCTGCACTCGGGCCGCTCCTTCATCACGTTCGAGAGCGCGAAAAACGCAGTCTCATTCAACTTATCGACCTGGTCGTCGAGCGATAGAACGGAGCGGGCCAGTTCGCCGTCTCCTTCAATGAATGCCTGAAGAGACTTGCGCACCATGGCTGCGGCGAGCGAGGCCATGCGCGGAATGTCCACGGGCAGATCGACTACGGGATAGGTCTGCAGTTCTCTTACACGATCGCTGATACTGCGGGCTGAATCTCCCACGCGTTCCAGATCCGCATTGATCTTGATGACCGCGAGAATGAAGCGGAGATCGATGGCCATCGGTTGTTCCATGGCGAGGATATCGAGCGCCATCTGATCGATCTCACGTTCCCATCGATTGATGGAGAGTTCGCCACGATCCACCAGATCGCAGATCGAAAGATCACGAACGCGATAGGCCTCAATAGCGCGCTGAATGCCTTGTTCCGCCATGCCTGCCATGACCAGCAGCTTTTCTTTAAGATCGTCGAGGCTTTGTTGAAAACGGAGTCGCACCATCATCCGAACCTGCCAGTGATGTAATCCTCGGTACGCTTGTCGTGAGGATTCGTAAAAATTTTGTGCGTGGAATCGAACTCCACCATCTTGCCGTTTAAGAAGAAGCCGGTCTTTTCTGCAACGCGGGCGGCCTGCTGCATGTTGTGCGTGACGATGACGATCGTGTACTGCGCCTTCAGTTGAAAGATCAGGTCTTCGATTTTTGCGGTGGAGACCGGGTCGAGTGCGGAGGCGGGTTCATCCATCAGCAACACTTCAGGATCGACGGCCAGGGCGCGTGCTATGCAGAGTCGCTGCTGTTGGCCGCCGGACAGACTTGCGCCGGATTTCTTCTTCAAGTCGTCTTTCACTTCATCCCACAAGGCCGCGTTCTTGAGGCTGCGCTCCACGGTTTCATCGAGTACCCGGCGATTGCGATAGCCATTCAAGCGCAATCCAGAGGCAACGTTGTCGTAGATGGACATGGTGGGGAAAGGGTTGGGCCGCTGAAAGACCATGCCCACGCGGCGGCGAATCTCGACGGGCGAGGCGTCGTTGTATATGTCCATGTCGCCGATGCGCACCGACCCGGTAACACGCGCGATAGGATTGGTCTCGTGCATGCGATTGAGGCAGCGTACAAACGTCGATTTGCCGCAGCCGGACGGCCCGATGAGCGCAGTGGCGTGATTGGCAGGGATCGGCAGGTTGATGTCCTGCAGGGTATGGTTCGTGCCATACCACGCGTTCAGATTCTTTACTTCGATACCTACACCCACTAACTTGCCCCTTTCAGAACACCGCGCGTCGTCACGAACCGCACGAGCGAGACGGCAACCACGATGAGAATGATCAGTACCAGCGCACCGGCCCAGGCCAGGCGGTGCCATTCGTCGTAGGGGGAGATAGCGTAGACGAAGATTTGCAGCGGCAGAGCCGCAATGGGCTCATTCAGGTTGGAGCTCCAGAACTGGTTGCCGAAGGCGGTAAACAGCAGCGGCGCAGTCTCGCCGGCCACGCGAGCAAAGGCCAGCATGCAGCCGGTAATCACGCCGGGCGATGCGGTCTTAAGGGTGATGGAGAGAACGGAGCGCCAGTTCGGAACGCCCAGCCCGAGCGCGGCTTCGCGAATCGAATGCGGCACCATGAGCAGCATTTCTTCGGTGGTGCGGGTGATGGTGGGGATCATCATGATGCCGAGGGCCACACCGCCGGAGAGCGCGGAGAAATGTTTTTGCGGAACGACGATGAGCGAATAAACCGCGATGCCCATCACGATGGAGGGCACGCCGTTGAGCACGTCGGCGGTAAAGCGGATGGTATTGGCCAACTTGCCGCCACGGCCAAACTCCGCCAGAAAGATGCCGGCGCCGATACCGATGGGCACGCCGATGGCGCTGCCGACACCGAGCAGGACACCCGATCCCCAGATGGCGTTGGCCATGCCGCCGCCCGCCTCGCCGACCGGCTTGGGAATCTGTGTGAAGAAAGCCAGGTTGAGCGAACTCGCGCCCTTGTAGAGCAGGTAAATGAAGATGGCGATCAGCGGCGTGACCACGACCAGGGTGCTGGCAATGGCGAGGCCGGTGGCCATGTTGTTGGCCGATGTTCTCCAGATCCGGTTTGCCGTGCTTGTCTTGTATTTGCTCATTGGAGTGGCCTGCTAGTTCACGCGCGCCGGCGCCCCGCGAGTGACAGCCCAGACCAGTACTTGCGCCAAAGCGTTCACGATGATGGTGACGATGAAGAGCGCGAGTCCGATCTCAATGAGCGCGCTGAGGTAGAGGTCGTCAGAGGCTTCGCTGAATTCGGAGGCGATGACGCTGGCCATGGTGTTGCCGGGCGCGAAGAGTGACTTTGCGATCTCAGGACGATTGCCGATGACCATGGTGACGGCCATGGTTTCGCCGAGAGCGCGGCCCAGACCGAGGATGATGGAGCCAACGATGCCGATACGCGCGTTGCGCAGAACGCCCATGCGGATCATCTCCCACCGCGTAGCGCCGAGGGCCAGGACTGCTTCGCGCTGCGAGTGGGGTACGGCCGTCATGACCTCGCGGGTGAGCGACGAGATAATCGGCAGGATCATGATGGACAGGATGACGCCGGCGGCGAGCATGCCGAGCCCGTAGTTTGGGCCGGAGAAGAGGGTGGTCCATCCGAAGAACCTGGCCAGCAACGGATTCACGTTCTCGCGCAGGATTGGGACAAGGACGAACACTGCCCAGAGACCGTAGACCACGCTGGGGATGGCGGCCAGCAACTCGGTGAAAAACGCCAGCGGTCCGCGCAGGAACTTGGGACACATCTCGGTGAGAAAGACGGCAAGTCCGACGGCCAAGGGCACCGCGATTAACAGGGCCAGGAAGGAGGACACCAGGGTGCCGTAGATGAACGGCATGGCTCCGAAATTACCGGAGACCGGGTCCCACGCCTGCTTGAAGAAGAACATAATGCCGAACTTGCTGATGCTGAGTTGGGAGCGCATCACCAGTTCGGTAGCAATCAGGGCGACGATGCCGAAGATGCAGATCGCGCACAGCAGCATAGCCCCGCTGAAGACGCGATCCGCGGTCGCGGAACTGCCGCGGGCCAGCAGAAACTTGCGAATGGGGGACTGCGGAGGCGTCCCAGAGAGGGACACCGGTCCATTCTCGGCTCGATGAGGTGCTGCGGACGGACGGGTCACACGAGCTTCCTGAAGTTTGAATTTCACCGACTTCCACGGTACCGGGATTCGGTGAATAGAAGGTTAATCGTGCTGAAAAATAAGGCACCCGGATGACGAATGCGACGTGAATTGTTGAGGTTAGCCCCAGAAAGGATCAGGCACGCCCGCTGCGGAGCGTGCCTTTGGATTCATGATGCGTTGGCTTACTTCAACTGGGCGACTGTGGACCGAACCTTGTCTGCGACAGATTTGGGCAGGGGCGCATAGTAGAGGCTGTTCGCCTCTGACTGTCCGTGGTCGAGCATCCATCCGAGGAAGTCCTTGATGACCTTTGACTTGCCGGCGTCGGAGGGCTGGGTGGGAATCAGCAGCCAGGTGAAGCTCGAGATGGGGTAAGCATTCTTGCCCGGAGCATTGGTGATGGAGACGCGATAGTCCGAAGGCATCTGCTTGACGCTGGCGGCGGCCTCGGTTACGCCGTCGATATCGCCCTTCACCCAGGTTCCTGCCGCGTTCTTTACGTATCCGAACGGGATTTTGTTTTGCATGGCATAGATCAGCTCGACATAGCCGATCGTGCCGGGCATCTGGCGAACGAGGCCGGCGACACTTTCATTGCCTTTGCCGCCGATGCCGATGGGCCAAGGAACCGCAGTTCCCTTCCCGACGGAGTTCTTCCAGTCGTTGCTGACTTTGGAAAGGAAGTCGGTGAAGATGTAAGTCGTGCCGCTGGCTTCTGAGCGATGCACCACGATGATGCCCTGCGAGGGCAGCTTGACGCCGGGGTTGTCCTTAGCGATGCGGGGATCGTTCCACGTGGTGATCTTGCCCATGTAGATATCGGCCAGCACGTCCGGGGAGAACTTGAGCTCGGTATTTTCGCCGGGCAGGTTGTAGATGGGAACCACGGCGCCGAGCACGGTGGGAATGTGAACCAGCTTGACCTTGGAACTCGCCAACTGTTCGTCGCTCATGGGGCCGTCGCTGGCACCGAAGTCGACAATGCCGGTGGTGACCTGGCGAATACCGCCGCCGCTGCCGATGGACTGGTAGTTGATCTGCACTCCAGGATGCGCAGAGCTGTACTCACTGAACCACTTGGAGTAGATCGGGTACGGGAAGGTCGCGCCCGCTCCGTTGATCTTCTGGGCAAAACTCATCGATGCCGCGCAGACGAAGATCGCTGCGCTCACGGCCAAGCTCTTTCTCACGGATGTCCCCCTAAGGATTACCATCCCGATTGTCGAATGGATTTGTTACGGGGCGTTTACGGATGCGTGAAAAGCCAGAGAATACGGAACCCGCTCAATCAGGCATAAACGTATCAAAAGGCGTGGCTTAAATGCGATGGCAACCGTGAACCTCGGGCGTTCTACTTCTCCACCGGGACAACGGGCTCTTCGGACGCGGCAGGGGCCACGACTTCCGTGGAACGCGGTGCGCACGGCAGGGTGAAGAGGAAGGTAGCGCCAAAGCCGAGTTCGCTTTCGGCCCGGATGCCGCCGCCGTGGGCGAGAACGATGTGTTTGGCAATGGCGAGGCCGAGACCGGTGCCTCCCGACTCGCGCGAACGGGCCTTGTCGACGCGATAGAAGCGTTCAAAGATGCGATCGAGGTGTTCTGAGGCGATGCCTGGCCCAAAGTCCTGAACAAAGAAGGCTACGGAGTTGTCGATTTCATGCGCGCCAACCCGGACACGATGGCCGGACTTGCCATACTTCATCGCGTTCTCAATCAGGTTGCCAAAGACCTGGTTGAGGGCGTCGGCGTCAGCCAGTACCAGCGTGTCGGTGACTTCGGCAGCCTCGAGAGTCAGGTCGGAGTCGAGCACCATGCCGCCGAGCGATTCGATTGCGTCCTGCACCAGGGCAGAGGCTTTCACGGGCATGGGCCGCACCTTGTAGTCGCCGGACTCGACGCTGGCGAGGGCGAGCAGGTCTTCGGTGAGACGGTTCATGCGGGTTGCGTTCTTGAGGATGATGGCGAGGAATTCGCGGGCGTCTTTGTCGGAGTGGTTGCCATCGAGCAGCGTTTCGACAAAGCCGGAGATGGCAGTGAGCGGGGTGCGAAGTTCGTGAGAGACATTGGCCACAAAGTCGCGGCGGGTCTTCTCTGCGCGCTCGATCTCGGTGACGTCGTGGAGCACGGCGACGGCTCCGCCCCCGGGCGTGGGAGCGGCATTCACTTCGAAGACCTTGCCGGGCGCAACCGAGGTGGCTCGACCTTTGCGGAATTCGCGATGCTTGAGAGCGGTGTCGACGCAGGCCAGCACCTCGGGGTCGCGGACAGTGTGGACCAGGGCACGGCCTTCGTGGACGGTGGTGCGGGCGATGCGCTGCATGAGCGAGTTGGACCAACTGACCTGGCCTTGCGCGTTCACGGCGATGACCGCTTCCTGCATGCTGTCGAGCAGCGCGGCGAGTTCACGACGATTGGTGTCCAGCGTGTCGAAGCTGGCTTCGAGGCGGCTCGCGGTGGCATCGAGCGCATGCGCGACCTCGGAGATTTCGTCCAGATTGCCCTCCTGCACGCGAGCGGAGAGATCGCCCTGCGAGATGCGGTTGGCAAACGTGACAATGCGCTTAAGGCGAGCGGCGACGCGCTGCGCCAGCCAGGCCGCAATCAAAGTCGCCAGTAAGAGCGAGAGCAGCGATGCGAGCAGCAGGTCGCGGCGCAGCACATGCAGCGTGAAACGGATGTCATCGAGGGGGTAGGAGAGGACGAGGACGAGGTTCCCGGCTGGAACGGCAACGTAGAGGCTGCCGTCGTGCTCGGCGCGTCCGATGGACTGATGCTGCTGGAGAACCGACTGCACTTCGGGGCTGTTGGCCGGATTGGGCAGATACGGAGGCGGATTGGAGGCAGCAAGAATCTGCCCTTGGGAGTCGAGGATGGCGAGCGGTGTTCCGGCTGCAAGGCTTTCGCTCCGGGCGGTATCGGGGAGCGTTGTATGGTCTGCGGAATGAAGCTGAACGGCGAGCAGTTGAGCCTTGCCGAGGAGAGAGTTCTGCGCGTCCTGGTAGAGAGAATGCTCGACGATGCGACGAAGGCTGAAGTCCAGCACCGCCGTCCCGATGCAGAGCACCAGGATGAACGAAAACAGGAGCTTGGTGAAGACTCTTCCCGTCAAGACAATCCTCTCCGCTGCACCGGCAGTTCTGGCAATGGACTACGGCCGGGTCTGCAGGCGAGAACGGGTCGAGCCGCTCTAGGCCGGCCGAGGAACTTCAAACCGGTAACCCGCGCCGCGTACGGTCTTGAGATACCGCGGGTTCTCCGGATCGGTCTCAATTTTCTCACGGATGCGCCGCACGTAGACGTCAACGGATCGTGGGGTCACGAAGCGAGCGTCTCCCCAGACGGCGTCGAGCAGGTGATCGCGGCTGAAGACACGGCCGGGGTGGCGTGCGAGGTAATCGAGCAGGCGGAATTCTGTCGCAGTGGTGGTGGTAAGTTCGCCGCGCACTTTGAGTTGCATCGCGCCCGCGTCGATGATGACTTCTTCAAAGCTGATGATCGAAGGCGTGGTGGGCCGCTCGAAACGCCGCAGGACGGCTTTGACGCGGGCGACCAGTTCGCGGGTAGCAAACGGCTTGGTGATGTAATCGTCGGCGCCGAGTTCCAGGCCGAGGACGCGGTCGTTTTCGCCGGCCCGCGCGGTGAGAAAGATGATGGGAATGGTGCTCAGCCCGGAGTGGTTGCGCAATCGCCGGCAGACGTCGAGCCCATCGCCACCGGGGACCATGATGTCGAGCAGAAACAATGCGGGGGGTTGATGCTCTGCGTCCGGGATGATGTTGGTGGGCGTGCCGTAGACGCGAACGGAAAAACCGGCGGCTTCGAGATGATGTTGCACGAGACGGGAGATGTCCGTGTCGTCCTCAAGAACAAATACAGTCTGGCTCAACCGTGAGATCCTCGCCGCGTACACGCCCTTGCCAGTCACGGAGCAGGGCCGCGCAGTGGCTCCAGCCTACGCTACCAGATCAAAGGAAATGCAAAAGGATTGTGAATTTGTCGATTCGAAACACTACCAAGGTGTCAGGGCGCGTCGCTTGGTGGGCCATAGTTTCAACGTGTTAGGTGCAGGCCAGTGCTATACTAGCGGAAAATTCGCTGCACGCCCGCGAGCTTACGGTATAGAGATTCAGACCATGTCAGCGAACCAAACTGTCCTTTGCATCGACGACGAAGTAACAGGATTGTTAATTCGCAAGATCGTGCTGGAGCGTGCGGGTTACCGGGTGTTGACCGCCCCCAACGGGGATGCGGGACTGGTTGTATTTCGCGGGCAGCAGGTCGACGCCGTAGTGCTGGATTACGCGATGCCGGGCATGAACGGGTCGGAAGTGGCTCTCGCCATGCGGCTGCATAAGCCCAAAGTTCCCATTTTGCTGCACTCCGCCTACGTGAGCTTCCCAGACGATGTGCTGCGGCTGGTGGACATGTGCGTGACTAAAGGGGATGGGCCGGAAGCACTGCTCTCGAGACTGAAGGAGATGTTGTCGAGAAAGCAGGCGGAAGAGGGCGGAGCGGCTTGAACCTCCACGAATTTGAGAAGGTTCTTTATCGCACGATTCTGATTCCGATTCTGACCCTGCTGCTGTTCGCAGGCGCACTTATCTGGCAGATCGAGGACACGCTGCGTGCGGAGCATTCTCTGGACCACAGCGATCAGGTCACTGCAGACCTTCACGAACTGGAACGCCTGATCGTCGATCGGGAGACCGGCTTGCGCGGCTTTCAGCTCACCGGGCATGCGGAGATGCTGGCGCCATACAACGCCGCCGGTCAACAGCTGGAATCCCAATTCGCAGAGCTACGGGGGCTGGTCGCCCAGGACCCTGAGCAGGCCCGGCGCCTGACCTTGATACGCGAACGCTATGAGACGTGGCAGGTCTTCGCGCAATCCGTATTGGCCATGCCGTTTGACCAAAGCCACGAGCCCGAGCTGAACCTTCGTGGCAAGCAGCTGATGGACAATGTCCGCGCGTCCTCCACGGAGATGGTGGATGCTGAGGAGCAGCGGCGCGCCCGGGACTCGGCCGGGTTGCAGCGACGTATCCGGACCATGCTGACCGTCATCCTGCTGTCCGCGTTAGCGGTAGGCCTGGGACTGGCGTTGCTGATCTGGAAGCAACTTCACCGGGTATCGGATGCCTTCCGTTCGGCACTCGACGAGTCGCATGGGCGGGAGGAGGAGCTCTACGCCAGCCGGCAGTGGTTTGAAACGACGCTTGAGTCGATTGGCGATGGCGTGATCGCCTGCGATGCAGAAGGCCGCATCGAGTTTATGAACGCGGTCGCCCAGGCAATGACGAAGTGGGATCCGGAAGAGGCCAAGGGATTGCCGCTGGAAGAGGTCTTCCGGATCGTGAACGAAGAGACGCGGCTAGCCTGCGAAAACCCGGTCGCGAAGGTCAGGCGGCTGAAGACCATCGTGGGCCTGGCAAATCACACCGTCCTGATCGCCAAGGACGGAAGCGAGCTAGTGCTGGACGACAGCGCTGCGCCCATTCGAGACCAGCACGGCGAAATGCGCGGCATCGTCCTGATCTTCCGCGACGTAACGGAGTACCGGCGGACCGAAGCGGCCCTGATCGCGGGCGAGAAGCTGGCCGTGGCAGGCAGGTTGGCCGCAAGCATTGCTCACGAGATTCACAACCCGCTCGATTCAGTAGCCAACCTGCACTTCCTGATGATGTCGGAGACAGACGCTGAGAAGCGCGACGAATACTTGCGCATGGCCCAGCAGGAACTGGGACGGACGATGCAGATCAGCCGGACCATGTTGAGCCTGTACCGCGAACCCAAGGCTCCGATCGAAGTGGACGTGAAGGAACTGGTCGAAGGCGTCTTGCTTTTGCTCGATCGCCGGCTCCAGGACCAGAACATCCAGGTGACGCGCAACTTCAAACCAGTCTTCGTGGAAGGCTTTCCGGCGGAGCTGCGGCAGGTGTTTACCAATTTGATCGTCAATGCTGCCGATGCGGCGGGCAAGGGCGGCAAGATCAACATCCTGATCGACACCGCGCCGGGAGAAGACTACCGCTCCCAGGGAGTGCTGGTCGAAGTGACCGACAGCGGGCCGGGAATCAACCGGCAGGTGGAGAAGAATCTGTTTCAGCCCTTCTTCACCACCAAGGGTGAATCCGGCACCGGGCTGGGGCTGTGGGTGAGCATGGGTATTGTGCAGAAGCACGGAGGCACGATTCGCGTCACAAACAGCAACGAAAATGGTTTGCGCGGCGCGTGTATGCGGGTGTATCTGCCAACGCGCACGCAGGCAAGCTCCGTGGGACGGGCGACGCCGCATCTGCTCTAGTTCCCTGCTGGCGGATCCTTACGCTGCAATCGCCAGAAAGCGAAGCCGGACATAGTCCGCGGTCCAGTTGCCTTGTTCATCGCAGAGGGCAGGCTTCAGAAGCTCGACAGTCTGGTCGATAACTTCGGCGCGGCTTGATTCGGGAAGCTGTTGCAGGAGACCGCGGCGGAAGGTTTCAAGCCATCCGCGCATGCCGGTGTCGGGCAGTGGCGTGGGTCGCGGGATCAGGTGAATGGAATCGACTCGAAAGCCCGCTTTCTCGAGACGAGCCTGGTAGGCAGACGGCGTGGGGAAGAAGTTATGGCCTTCATCGCCGGGGATCCCATACGGGCGCAGGACTGCCTGGAGCGCGACGCGGATGGACGCGATGTTGCCGTGTCCGCCCATCTCCGCGGCAAAGCGCCCGCCCGGCTTGAGCGCACGGTGGACGCCGGCAAGCACCGCGTCCTGGTCGTGCATCCAGTGCAGCGCGGCGTTCGAGAAAACTGCATCGAATTCCGACTCGAAGGGGAGCACTTCCCCACTGATCAATCGGGCGTCAAGGCCGAGTGCCTGCGCGGCTCGGATCATCTCCGGCGAACTATCTGCCCCGATTACGGTCGCGCCAGTGTCGGCGATCTTGCGGGTCAGGGCGCCGTCTCCACAGCCCAGGTCGAGAATGCGTTCGCCCGGTTGGGAGTTGAGGAGATCGACGACGCCTCCCGCCAGATCGGCTACGAAGCGACCCTTTTGCGCGTATTCGGCTGCATCCCAGGCTTGTTGCATGGACTTCATTTTATCGGAGCTGCGAGAAGAGAGAGTCCCGGGTGGGTGCGGAGATTCCTGGGCGAACGAATCCTAGATGGACTGGACCGGGATCAAGGTAAGGTCGTCGACCAAACCTACTTCCTTCTGCACGAAAGGCTCTGCGTAGCGCACGCCGCCGAGCAGGCCGTAATGTCGGGCCATAGAGAAGGTGCGTTCGCGAATCTCTTCTTCAGGGACAAAGAGGCCGGTACCGGAGGCCTGATTCGCATATTGCGAGCGATAGGCCAGGAGAGAGGCGAAGCGTTGCTCAGCAAATTCGGAGATGTCGACGACAAAGCTGGGCCGAACGTCGGCATAGAGGCTGGCGTAGAGAATTTTGAAGGGCCGATGGGGCGGGGCGCCGGTGTCGAGCTTCGCCAACCCTGAGAGAAAGCAAGCCTCGTAACCCAAGGTCGAACTGGTGTAGTGATCGGGATGGCGGCCGGTCCAATACGGAAGAATCACTACGCGGGGCCGCAACTGGCGGAGAACGCGCACGATTTTCACGCGATTCTCGTAGGTGTTCTCAACCCGGCCATCGGGAATGTCGAGAGCTTCGCGCCACTCCACGCCGAGAATGCGCGCTGCATCGGCCGCCTCGGCTGCGCGTTCGTCTGCAGAGCCGCGCGTGCCGGCTTCCCCCTGGGTGAGGTCGAGAATGGCCGTCCGCAGGCCCAGGGATCGCATGCGCAAGAGGGTGCCACCGCAGGTCTGTTCCACATCGTCTCGATGCGCGGCGATGGCAAGGATGTCCATGCAGTCCTGAACTGGTCGTCAGTACGTGGTGTTGTCGCCGTCGGAGTTGGCGTCCATGTAGGCCACGTCCGAAGCGGTTCCGACCACGCTCACGTTGGAGTTGTCGCGCTGCGATCCGTCGGCGGTGTTGTAGATGTACACCTGTCCGCCTTCGGCAGTGTAGACCTTGTGCAGGCTGAGCACGGGGGCGATGCCGGTCGCATCTCCCTTGTACGAGTCCATCAACACGCTGTTTTTGGCGGTGTTGAACATGGTGAGGCATCCAGTGCTGGTCGCCGGGTTGAGGTGATAGCGCTCGCCCTGCTGGCAGAGACTGGAGCCGATCCAGAGCGTGCTGTCGTCGGCGAAGGCCATCTTGCGGGGGTTGCCGTCGGCAATTGGATACGTGCCCGTGATGGTGCTGGAAGGCACGTCGAAGGTCGTGAGGGTCCCGGCAAAGAATCCGTCGGGCTGAGGCTGCTGGCCCGCGATGTAGAGGGTATTGCCATTCTGGATGGCGTTGCTGGTCCCGCCCGGAATCGGGATGGTGACCGATGGAGTGAGGCTAAGGGCGCTGGGACCCGTCGAGGTGCCGCCGTTCAACGCTGCTGCCGTGATGGGAATAACGGTGATGCCGGCCTGAACTCCGCCGCACTCGGGTCCGCAGTTGAGAACGAAAGCGGAGGTGCCGTCGGCGGAGAAAACCGCCTTGGTGGGCCGGTCAAACGTGACGCCTGGGGGCAGAACCACTTTGAACGCGCAGTACTGAGGTAGATTCTGCGGCTCGCAATCCTGGGCTGTCTGCGTGCCGAGCGTGAAATGCTGCGGGTCCGCACTGGCGGCGGCAGCAGTCTGCTGCGCCGTCGTCAGGTGAACCACGCTGTAGACGTCGTTCGTATCCTGCACAAAGCCAAGGGCGACGGAGGCGCCGGCGTTCATTGAGACGCGGTAAATTCCCGGAACGTTGAGGTAGTAGACGCCGTGCCCGGCCGAGTTGCCGAGGGTGCGGTCGATCATGGTCAGCGAGTGAACGTTCTGGTTGGCGGCAACGATGTAGCTAAGGTTGCGGCTGATGTAGATGCTCTGGGCGAGGCCGACTGGGCCGGCAACGGCGGTCACCTGCTTCTCTCCTGCATAGTCAAGCTGGTCAAAGGAGCCATCGCCGGAGTTGTACACGGCGCCAGCCTGCTCTTCGGGCAAGTTCTGAATGGTGAGCGGCTGCTTGCCGGAATACCCGTTGATGGAAAACGAGCCCACCTTGTTGTTGAAGCTGTGTCGGATGTCATAAAAGGCGTCCACGATCTGCAAAGCGCCGGAGGTGGCCAGGCCAGGATTTTGAATCGCGATCAGGACTCGATTGGTCAACTGACTGGGCGGCAAATTACGCCCGGCGAAGTAGAACGTCTTACCGCATCCGGAGAGAAGGAACGAAACAGCGCTCACCGAGGCGAGCACCAGACCAAGTACTAACAGACTTCTATTCTTCAACCTAGAACCTCACCATTCGCAACGCAGACCTTGGCGTGGGAAAGGTCAAGTATAACAAAGGGAGTAGCCCTGCTGGTGAGAGCAGACCCGGTACCATAGGATTACAAAGAGTGATCTCATGACAACCAGACTGGAAAGTTTATTTGGGAGTCGCACGGTTCTGTGCGATGGCGCAATGGGCACCACGCTGTATTCGCGCGGGGTGTTCATCAACCGTTGCTATGACGAGCTGAACCTGTCGCAGCCGGAGCTGGTAAGGACCGTGCACGAGGAGTATCTGCAGGCCGGGGCCGAAATCATAGAAACCAACACCTTTGGCGCGAACCACTTTCGGCTGCTGCGGCACGGACTGCAGGACAAGGTGCTGGAGATCAACCGGGCCGGTGCTCGCATCGCGCGGCAGGCGGTGGATCAACTGGCCGACAAGCAGGCGGGTGTGGCTTACGTGGCGGGCGCAATCGGGCCGCTGGGCCTGCGACTGGAGCCGGTCGGCAAGACCTCCCTGGAAGAGGCGCGGTCAGCATTTTCCGATCAGATCAAAGGTCTTTTAGCAGGCGGGGTCGATCTGCTGATCATTGAAACCATGCCTGCCCTGAACGAAGCGGAACAGGCGCTGCGTGCGGCGAAGGAAACGGCTCCGGATCTGCCGGTGCTGGTCATGGTCACGGTGGATGAGGAAGCGAACTGCCTGGACGGTGCCTCGCCAGAGACAGCGGCGGCGCGGCTGACTGCCTGGGGCGCGGACGCGATTGGCTGCAACTGCAGCGTGGGACCGGCGACGATTCTCACGGCCATCGAGCAGATGACGGCAGCCACGAGTCTGCCGCTGATTGCCATGCCGAACGCCGGCATGCCGAGAGCGATCGAGGGGCGGAATATCTACCTCTGTTCGCCGGAGTACATGGCGAGCTTCGCGCGGAAGTTTCAGAAGGCGGGGGTCCAGTTCGTAGGAGGCTGCTGCGGTACCACGCCCAATCATATTCGGGCGATGAAGTCCGCCTTGCGCGCCATTGAAGCGCAGACGGCCGCAGTGCAGTCGACGAACTCGCGCGAGCCGATCGTGACTGCTACTCCACCGGCCCCGATGGCGGAACGTTCCAAGCTGGGCAGGCTGGTGGCTGAGGGGACGTTTGTCAGCATGGTCGAGATCGTCTCGCCCAAAGGCATCAGCTGCCGCAAAGAGGTAGAGGGCGCCCGGCTGTTGCGCGATCTGGGCGTGCACGTAATCAATGTGCCCGACTCGCCGCGAGCCTCGGCCCGGATGAGCGCGCAGAGCTTGTGTATCCAGATACAGCAGCAGACCGGCATTGAGACGGTGCTGCACTACACCTGCCGGGACCGCAACGTTCTGAGCATCCAGAGCGACCTGCTGGGGGCATCTTCGATCGGGCTCAAAAATATTCTGTGCCTGACTGGCGATCCACCCAAGCTGGGCAATTACCCGGATGCGACGGCGGTGTTCGATGTGGACGCGATCGGGCTGGTGAATATCGTGAACCGGTTGAACCACGGGCTCGATATCGGCGGCAATCCCATCGGCGATTCGACTGGATTCACCATCGCAGTGGCCGCAAATCCGGGAGTTCCGGATCTGGATAACGAGGTGCGCCGGTTCGCCTACAAGGTCGAGGCGGGAGGCGAGTTTGCCATCACGCAGCCGGTGTTTGATCTGCGCGTGCTGGAGGCATTTCTGCGGCGGATTGAGACCTTCCGAATTCCGGTGATCGCCGGGATCTGGCCGCTGACCAGTCTGCGGAACGCGGAATTCATGAAGAACGATCTGCGGGTGAGCGTGCCCGACGAGATTCTGATCCGCATGCAGAAGATGGAGACGCCGGAGAAGGCGCGGGCCGAGGGCATTCTGATCGCGCAGGAGATGCTGGCGGCCGCGCGAACTATGGTGCAGGGCGTGCAGGTGAGTGCTCCGTTTGGACGGTACACGGCGGCGGCAGAGGTGCTGGCCGATGTGCTGCCGTCAAAGAGCGAAGCGACAGGGGCCGCCTGAGTTGGCGGGCTGAGGGACTGAAAATTGGCCACATTTGAAGATTCACTGAAGCAGTTAGAGAAGATCGTCGGTCAGCTCGAGCAGGGCGATCTTCCGCTGGAACAATCGATCAAGTTATTCGAAGAGGGTATTCGTCTCTCGACCGCCTGCAAACAGGAACTGGACGCCGCCGAAGGCAAAGTGCAGATCCTGATGAAGCAGCGCGATGGATCGATGAAAGCCGAGCCCTTCCCTCCTAAGTAAGCGGCAGATCAGCGGAGCTGGCTTTCAGCGGCCGGGGAATGCTGTGTCCCTCGCGTAGTCCCGATTGCATCTAGACGAGTAGCTGGGCGGATGAATGTGGCGCTCGGACCTGTTCCGCCGGAGAACGCCGAGGTGCAACCATGAAGATGGCTGGAATTGTGCTGATTATGGCCGGCTTGATCACGCTGATCTACGGCGGGATCCTGTTCACTTCGCAGGGACGGTCGGCGCCGGGAGACACGACTCTACAGCAGCACAGGAATCCTACAATTCCGTACCCGCCCGTGGTTGGTTTGGTGGGAATTGTGGCAGGCGGCTCGCTGCTCTACTTGAGCATGAAGCGTCGCTGAGTCGATCCGGGCCGGGGAATCAGACCTGCGCTGGAGCGGGTGGGGCTGCTGCAAGCAAGCGCTGCGAGACAAACTGCACCACTTCTTCCGTCATGAAGTCTGGCGAGGAGATGGGAAAGTGGGGCTTCCCCTCAAGCAGTTTCAGCGAGACTCCGTTCCATTGCGGCAAAAGCGCTTCCGATCGCAACAGCACAGCGTCGGCTCTGTCGAGAAATAACCGGGCCGAGTCTTTGAAGTCCGCAGTCGCGTGATCGAGAACCGTCAGATATAAGTCGGGGCGGAGAAACTGCAGGATGCTGTTCGACTCGAGGATCGCGTTCTCTGCCAGCGCGATCTCCTTGCGGATGCGAGGCATGGCTTCGGCGAGACTTCCCTGCCGGGTGCGCACCCATATCGATTTGACCGCCCCGGCGGCAAGGTATCGGGCGCTGTCGGTGCCTGTGGAGGCATCGCGTTCCGTGCTGAAGGCGAGCGTATGTTCGTCGGTTTCGCAATCGCAAGGCTCGCCGTTGGCGGAGCAGAAGCCATGGCCGAATTGCGTGACCTTGAAGGCGGTCCAGCGAAACTGCGGCAGCCGGTGAATGAGCGCAGCCATGACGGAGGTCTTGCCTACGCTGCGCGAGTGACCGCCGACGACTACGATGGCCATGGCTTTATGCCTTTCTCCGGAGGTGCGTGCTGAACGGCGGCGGCTGAGAGGTGACTGACTACGGAGAACTCCCGCTCAATCCTCACCTTGTTTTTTCGATGCGCGGGAGAGTCGCGCGAGTGCAGCTAATTCCCTGAGATAGGCCTTCACCGGCTTGGCGGGTGTGCCCCAGAAGAGGATGCCGCTGCCGCGAATTTTTTTGTGCGGCAGGATGCCGGCCTGGCCGCCGAGGATCACGCCTTCGCCCACGCTGGCGTGGTCGCCGATTCCTACCTGGCCTCCGAGAATCGCGTTTGGGCCGATCGAGGTGGAGCCGGAGATGCCGGTTTGCGAGGCGATGACGACATTCTGTCCGACGTCGCAGTTGTGGCCGATGTGGACCAGGTTGTCGAGCTTGACGCCGCGGCCGATGCGCGTCTCTTCCAGCGCGCCGCGATCGATGGTGGTATTCGCGCCGATCTCCACGTCGTCTTCAATGACCAGCGTGCCTTGCTGCGGAAATTGCAGATACTCGCCGGTGGCAGGGTCGCGAACATACCCGAAGCCATCCGCCCCGAGCACCGCGCCTGCGTGGACGACCACGCGATCGCCAAGGCGCGTGCCGCGATAGAGCACGACTCGCGGATAGATGCGGCACTCGCGACCGATGATGACGCCCTCTCCGACGACCGCGCCGCTCCCGATCGAAGTGTCATGCCCGATTGACGCTGCTTCGCCAATGACTGCGCAGGCGGCCACCGAAACCGTTGCCGCGAGGGTCGCTGTCGGTGCGACGACCGCGCTCGGGTGAATGCCGCTACTGTGCGGCTTTGGAGCAAGGAGCCGGGCAGCCCGCGCAAACGCTAGACGTGGGTGCGCAATGATGAGCAGCGGCTTTGCCGTGTGGTGCGCGGAATCAGGGGCGTGCGCGAAAGCTGGGGCGACGACGATAGCTCCGGCAGGCGAAGCGACTGCTTCCACGAAGGAAGCCGCGTCTTCCGCAAAGACCAGCGTTTCGGGGCTGGAGAGGCGCAGGCCGGAGACGCCAGTGATGGTTTCCTCTCCGCTTGTGTTGCGCAACTCCGCGCCAAGCGCTTCGGCAATTTGGGACAGGGTAAGCATTGGGCTCTCGAGATCAGTGCTACTGTACCAACTCTCGATTGCCACCGCATTCGGCCAAGGGAAAAGCGTGCAGGAGAAGGTGTCTTCTCAGGACTTGCGGGCCGCGGCAGGAATGCGTTGTTCGCCCCTTGCGTGGCCTTCACGAAGGTGGCTTCGGTCAAAGTTGTTGGGCTGCTGCAAGTCAGCGTCGTTGACCGGTGAAAGCGTGAGAATGCATTCGGTGACGCACTCCTGATCCAAGATCGGCGTCACGTCAAAACGTAACTGGATCTGCGACCCATCGTTGCGTTCGAGCTTGAGAACTTGTCCGGCGGTCGCGATTCCCTGCTCAAGCGCCTTAAGAACCGGGTGTTGTGGCCCGGTCAGAAGCCGACCGTCGGTATCGTAGGCACGCCAGGCGATCAGTCCCGCAGGGCCTGGGGCACCCAGCATCTTCTCGGCCACCGGGTTAATAGACACGATGCGCCCCTCGGGTGCGTGCGCCAGAACCATTCCCAAGGGAGAGGCGTTGAAGACCGCCTGCAGCCGCGCGTGGCCTTGGAACAGCGCGGCTTCAGCCTTCTTGCGGCGGTCAATGTCTTCGAGGTTGCCGTACCAGCGCAGAATCTCTCCATTGCTGTCGCGGCGCGGGGCGGCGCGTCCCCTTACCCAGAGCCATTCGCCATCCCGCTTTCGAATCCGATATTCCAGGTCCACGGGTCGCCCGGATGCTACGGAGGCTTTCCACGACTGCGCGGCGTAGTCCCGATCGTCGGGATGAATCGCGTTGACCCAACCCTCGTTAAGGGTCTCGCTCTGCGTCAGGCCGGTGAGCGATTCCCACAGTGGACCGGCTTCGAGGATCATGCCGTGAGCATCCGCGGTCCACAGGATTTGCGGACTCAACTCCACGGCCTTCCGGTAGTGATCTTCGCTCTCGGCCAGGGCGTCGGCCGCCCGCTTGTGGTCAGTGATATCGACGACCGCGACCGAGATGCCGAGTACCTCGCCAGCCTCGTCGCGCGCCGGGTGGTACGAGAGCAGCAGGGTCCGCTCCGGATCCGGCAAGCTGGGAATTTTACGCCGAACCTCAAAACTGTCGACGCCTTCCCCGTTCAGCGCCCGCCGCATCTGCGGTTCCACGGTCGGGAACATCTTCGGCATCACTTCTGCCACAGGTCTGCCGATGTGGGCTTCCACGGGGAAGCCGTTCATCTCGGCCAGCCGCTTGTTGATGCTGACATAGCGCAGGTTGCGATCGAGGTAGCAGAGACCGACGGGCACGCCGTCGTAGATGGCCTGCAACTGCGCCAGCCTATGGCCGGGGAGTGCCTCGAGTGCCAGCGTGTGATCCTGGGAGAGCGGTGAGCGCGGATGTTCGTGCAATGTAGCGTGAGCTTCCGCGGACAGCACAGCCGGCAATTCGCTGACGGGAACGGCAGGCCCATACAGCCAGCCTTGTCCGAGATTGCAGCCGAGATAGAAGAGCATTTCAGCCTGGCCCCGGTGTTCCACTCCCTCGGCAGCGGTCGTGAGGCCCAGGCTTTGGCCCAGTCCAACCACCGCGGCGACGATCTTGCGGCTCTCGCGATTGTTCACCATGGTGCGAACAAAGCTGGCGTCCACCTTGATGACGTCGAAAGGTAGGGCCTGAAGATGTCGCAGGCTGGAGTAGCCGGTGCCGAAATCGTCGATGGCCAGGCGCATCCCCAGGGCTTTCAGCTCTTCGGCGACTGGCCGGGACTTGGCGAGGTTCTCAATCAGCGCGCTCTCGGTGATCTCAATCGTGAGCCGCGAGAGTGAGAAGGATGCACGTTCGGCAGTAGCCGCGATGAGTTGAGGAAGCGCACGATCGCGCAGTTGAATGGGAGACACATTGACGCCGATGAGCAGGGGTTCCGGCAGGACCCGCGCGGCAGTAAAGGTCTGAATCAGCACCTGTTCTGTGACAGATGCGATGAGGCCGGCATTCTCGGCCATGGGAATGAAGCGATCGGGAGAGATGAGTCCGCGCGTCGGATGTTCCCACCGCGCGAGAACTTCGAAGCCGACCAGTCGCCCTGTGCCGAGGTCGACCACCGGCATGAAGTAGGGAACGATCTCGTTGGCGCACAGTGCTCGGCTTAGCTCGTTGGGATCGTCCACTGCCATCGTGACCAAGATATTACCGCGAATTCCTGCCCATTTCACAGTCAGCAAAGTATGGTCAGGCTGCTCCGGGGAAGCTGCTCGTGCCGAATCTGGCCATGAGCTCTCCGCAAAAACCTGTAAGGAAGGCCAACTACTCACATACGACGCCGCTGTGCCGTTTCTAAAGTTTCTAATGCGTAACTGAGCGGGATAGCGGAACCCTCACGAGAATTTTGCCATCCACGCGCGCGATCAGACTGGAGAAGGATTCGATCTGAACTCCTCTCAGCGATGTATAGCGGGGGTCGAGCGCGAGCACATCGGCTGTAAGGGCCGCTTTGGGGTCACGCGGAACGCTGAAGCGGACGCGAAGATCCGGCCGGCCGTCTCCATCGATATCAACCGTGTCGTCCACATGCTGCGGCAGGGCGCCGGCGGGCGAGAAGGCCAACTGGACGAAAGGCTGCGTGCGTTGCAGCAGGTGCGGATAGACAGGCTCCGAGATGGAGATGTCATACCTGCCTCGGCGGATGGTTTGAGCGATCGCGCCGCCGACGTAGGTTGGGTCTACTTCGATACCGCTGCGGGCAACAGCCTTCGAGAAGGCTCCCATGAGCAGGAACGGCGCCAGCAGCGCAACGGCCAGTGTGCAGGCCGCGGCCATGTAACCGAGCGTGGACGTGAATCGCGCGAGCATGGCCTCTCCTTTATCCGAGGAAGTGAAGGATCCGGGCCAGCGAGTTAGCCAGGATGCTGCCGCCGAACATGGTGGCCATTGCCCATGCTCCGTAAAGAAAGAGCAGGCGTGCACGTTCCGGGGAAGCAGCGAGTGAAGTGCCTTTGATGTGCCAGCGCGCCGCTCCCCGGTTGCAGCCATCGACGCACGCACCGCACTTCATGCAGGAGATCAGAGTCTTTCCCTGTCGCACAGAGTCGCTGGTGAGGGCCACCGTCGGGCACTTGATCTGGCAGAGACCGCAATCGTTGCAGCGGCCGCGATCGACGCGAATTTCGAAGATGTTGAGCTTGTTGAATATGGACTGGAAGGCGCCGAAAGGGCAGAAGAAGGCGCACTGCGTCCTCTTCTTGGTGAGGAACGGCAGCACGATGACAACGCCGACGAAGAGCAGGATGAAAATGCCCATCTGAATGGCGGTCTGGATTGAGCGCACGGCGGGAAACTCGGTGACCGCTTTGAAGGGGCAGAGCCATTGGCAGTACACCGGTTCGAAAAGCGCGGCACTCAGGAGCACGACGGCCAGCAGGATGGCCCAGGGTACGAAGCGCAATCGAGGGTCGATGCGGCGGAGGCGGGGCCGTTTCCGGATCGCGGCGAAGCCTTCTTCAATGCCGCCGAAGAAGCACCCATAGCTGCACCACGCTTTGCCCAGTACCAGCGTGAGGGCTAGCCAGAGGCCCACCATGGCGGCGATCGCATGCGGATTACTGGCGGTGGGCAGAATGGATCCCGGAAAGATGATGGTGCGAGTGAGCGCCGCCGGAATCAGGGTCATCGGAATGACCATGAAGCAGAAGGGCGTATCCCCAGAGACCATGCGCTCGAGAGGAATGTTCATGGAACCGCGGAGAGCGAGCAGATCGGCAATGAATCCCACCGGGAAGAGCAGACCGAGGGCGGCAAAGAAATAGCGGCGCCAGCGGTAGGTGGTTCCCGTTCGCATCATGAGAAAAAAGAGGACGGTCATGAAGACCATGACCACGACTGCCCCTGCGCGGATGGAGTGATGCGGCTGCATGAAGGCCCGGGAAAACATGAGCAGCGACCAGACCGCGATGGGCAACGTGAGCAGCAGCGATCTGCCGATGCTGCGGGGGGTGGGACGAGTCAAAGTAGCAGTTGCCCTAGCCATGGAAGATCCTCGCGAACAGGGCAGTCAATCCCAGAAATCCGTAGTGGAGCGCGAGCAGGCAGGCAGTCATGCGAGCCACGGCTTCAATCGCTGGACTGCGCCGTAGAAATCCGAAGGCAAGCAAGGGAGCGAACCAGGCAGAGGTGCCAATGAAGAACGCCGCGAAGAACAGCAACGCGAGCGGCAGGCGAGGCAATTGGGCCGCGCGAACGCCTGCGACAAGGAAAGGCGGGCACACGCTCAGCCCTGTGAGCAAACCGAGGGTGCCGGCGCCTACCAGTGGTTGCCGGGATCGGCCTGGTGGCCCGGTTCCGATCTGCACCAACGCCTGGGACGAAAGCGCAGGATGGCAGCCCCGCCGCGGCCAACCGACACCATAGACCAGCAACGCTGCCGCAAGCAGCAACTGCACCGTTGCGAAGAGCCAGGTCTGCCGGGACCAGGGCCGCTGCAGGGTCGAACCGGCCAACCATGCGGCGGCTGCAAAGATCAGGTAACCCGCACAGCGAGCCAGTAGAAAAAAGGAAAGCTGGCGCGCGCCAAGCCGGAAACCTTGCCGCTGGGTCAACAACCAGGGCACAACCACCGGACCGCAGGACGCTGCGCAGACCGGACCGGTTACCATGCCCAGCAGCAAAGCTTCGGCGGCGAGCGCGGAGATGGCGTGGATCGCCACGATTCGCACAGAGTATGCGGTCCAGGGTTTGCTGTATGTGATGGCGAACAGGGTGTAGCAGCACCGGGCAGGGCGGCCCGTTCACGGCTAATACAGTGGAGGCGTGCCTTCCGGGCGGGTCTTCCACCTCCGGTGAACCCAGAGCCATTGATCCGGATAGCGGCGAATGTAGGACTCGATCGTGTGGGTGAAGAGCTCTGTATTGGCTAGGACGTCGGCCTCGTCGTCGCCGGTGCGAATGAGCTCCAGCGGCTCTCCGAAGTGGAGCACGTACTTCTGTTCCGCAGGCTCCCAGAGCAGGAACCCGGGCACCACGGCGGCTCCGGTTCGCAGCGCGACTCGCGCCATCCCGGATGCGGTGCAGGCGGGCCGGCCAAAGAAGTCAACGAAGACGCCTTGGGGCGGAGTCATGTTGGTGTCCATCAAAATGCCGACGGTTTCGCCATGCCGCATGGCGGTGAGAAGACCGCGGGCGAAATCATCTTTATGAACCACATGGTTGCCGTGAAAGCAGCGGATCGAGTTCACCAGGCGATCCACGTCGGGGTTGTCGAGGCGGCGGATCACCATAGTCATCGGATGTCCCATGAGCGAGTGGTAAAAGCTCGAGAGCTCCCACGCGCCGAGGTGGCCGGTCAGGATCAGGACGCCTTCTTGCCGGTCGCGCGCCCTCTGAAAATTCTCCAGGCCTTCGTAACAGAGAAAAGAAGCAGTGTTCTGAGGGGTGTATTTCGGCATCTGGCAAAACTCCGCCAGAAGCCAGCCGAGGTTGCGATAGAGGGTTCGAAGGATTCGCTTTCGTTCGGCGGGACCTTTTTCCGGGAAGGCAAGTTCGAGATTGCGCAGTCCAACCCGACGCAGGCGAGGAACGGCGAAGAAGGCGACCCCTCCGATGGTGGCCCCGAAGAATCTGGCGAGGCGCCGGGGAGGCCAGCCGAGCATCTTCACGAGCAGGAGGACGATGGCGAACTCAAGTCTTCTTCTCATTTGGACTGGAACCGATCCAGTCTAAATGCTTGGGGGGAATGAGATGTCTCCTGGGTTCGGTCTGGGACGGGCTGGGGCCCACCTTGCGTATCAAATAGAAACGGCCCGCACGAGGCCGGCCGTCTGAGGTTTGAGCCGAGTTATTGGCTCTTCGCCTGAACGAAATACTTGGCTACTGTGCGAACGAACGGCCGCGCGTCCGCAGGAACGGGAACGCTGCCCTTGAGCAGCTGGGTAGCCGCATGCTCAGATCCGTAATATGCCTGGGTGTCGTCGTCGCTCTGCTTGATCACCGCGCCGCTCAGATCGATGCCGGCAAAGAGGCCCTTGCTGCGGGACCAGGTGAGCAATTCTGCGTTGAGCTTCCAATCGGTGGAGGCCTGGGCGTTGCGGCCAACCGGACCTGCGGCTGCCGAAGCGTCGCCGCCGATCTTGAACTTGCTCTTAAGCAGATCCTGGAATCCCTTCTGGTTCACCGCGACCAGAACGAGGTCGGTGGACTGCCCGCCGATCTGGAAGCCGAACGAACCGCCTTGCAGGGAGATGAATGCTGGGGCGCTCCAGCCATGACCGGTGCGGCAGGTGACTACGCCGCGGCCGTATTCGCCGCCAACGACGAAGGCTGCTTTCTTGAGGCCGGGGATCACGCCGACGCAGGTGGCCTGCTCCAGAATGCTGGAGGGGATCGCCTTGTCAGGCGTGCCCATGATCTGGTCCAAGGTGGTTTTGGCGTTTTCTAGGCGCTCATCGATAGTGGCTTTGCTGCTCGCAGCGAACGCCGGCAGTGACAAAGCGCCTGCGACGCACAACGTAACGAAAATCTTTTTCATTTCTTTCTTATCTCCCGCTGGAAGATGACCTCCGACAGCACCCTGGTAATCGCACGGTAGCTGCCGAGTTGGCCGTGACCTGGGGTCAGCACAAAGCTGTCCGCAGGCGAACTCAATCCGCTGTTGCAATGAGATGCGAGATTCACGGGTAGGGTTTGGAAAATTGGAAGGAATTTCGAAAAGACGTCGGCAAAGCAAAAAATGGGGGCTGCTGATGCAGATTGCCTGCGCTCGGTAGCCCCGTTCCCCAGATCTGCGTTGTTACATTGTTACTTTTACGCGATTGTCAGATTACCGCAAGTCACTAAGGTACCGTGGCCTTCAGTAAGATTTGGTTTGACATTCCCAGCAGCAACCCTGACGCGAATAGGACTGACCCATCGGCCTGCCCGAATGCAGGTGGGTAGCCTGACTAGGAGCCTTGTTCCGGCTCCTCTTCGTTGACCAGATCATGGGTAACGGCGTGAACCGAGAGCGCAATGCGGTTGTCGACCCCGACCTTCCGCATCAGGCGGGCAACGTGCGCTTTGACGGTGCGCTCTTCGATGCCAAGAATTTCCGCGATTTCCCGGTTGGAGCGAGCGGCGATGAGCAGCTTGAGTACTTCACGCTCGCGTTCTGTGAACTGCGAGTTGTTGCGGCGCAGGGACCGGGAGGCGCCGGAGTGCAGGGCGCGGTCGACGAAGAGTGAAAGCACCCGGCGAGGGGCCCAGATGGAGCCGGCATGCACTACTTCGATGGCCTGCTCTACATGTTCGGGGAGGGCGGTCTCTTCCAGGTACCCCTTCGCGCCCGCGGCGATCACATTGATTATCGTTTCGTCGTTGACCTCGGGGCCCATGACGATCATGCGCAGTTGCGGACGAGCCTCCTTGATGGAGGCCATGATGTCGAAGGCATCGACGATGTTATGCAGGCCGAGAAGGATGATGGAGATGGCCGCGTCATCGAGGAGCTGCAGGATGTCTGAAACGACCAGCTCGATATGCGCTTTGTCTTCGAGAATGGCACGCAGTCCCTCCACCCGAATCGGTTCAGATTCGAGCAGCCCTATGCGGATGATTGGCCGATTCTGGGGTTCAGTCTGCATCAGAGCTTGGGCAGAACAATGCCTTGCTGATTCTGGTATTTGCCTTTTCGGTCGGCGTAACTGATTTCGCAAACCTCGTCGGACTGGAAGAAGAGAATTTGACAGAGGCCTTCGTTGGCGTAAATTCGCGCAGGTAATGGGGTCGTATTGGAGATCTCCAGGGTGACAAAGCCCTCCCACTCAGGCTCGAAGGGCGTAACATTCACGATAATGCCGCAGCGCGCATATGTCGATTTTCCGACACAGATGGTGAGCACATCGCGCGGAATTTTGAAGTACTCAATCGAACGCGCCAGCGCGAATGAGTTAGGCGGAACGATTACCGATTCGGCCTGAACCGAAACAAAAGACCGCTCGTCGAAGGCCTTCGGATCGATGATGGCGCTATTGACGTTCGTGAAAATCTTGAACTCGTCTGAGACCCGCAGGTCGTAGCCATAGGAAGAAAGTCCGTAAGAAATCACACCTTCACGTACTTGTTTTTCGCTGAACGGGGTAATCATCTGGTGGTTTTTCGCCTGTTCGCGAATCCAGCGGTCACTCTTGATCGACATCGTTCTCCTAGCCTTGGGGATTGGAAGGGCGGCGCCTGAGAATTCGCCGTCCGAAAGGAATGAAAATTACTCAGAACCTGCATCTTACGAGAGGTCGGTTGCGTTGACAATGCAGGAAAAGCTATCTAGCATCGGGTTAACCGGTGCGATGCAAGTAAACTCCTCCGAACAGGGTGAATGCATTGATTAAACAAGACATCATCCACCAGGTAATTGCGAAGACCGGCCTGCCCCGGAACAAGGCTGAGGCTGCTGTGGACACCGTGTTCGAGAGTCTGAAACGGGCCCTGACCGCTGGCGACCGTATCGAGTTGCGCGGGTTTGGCGTATTCAATGTGCGTCCTCGCAAGACAGGTATCGGCAGAAATCCTCGGACTGGCGCGGAAGTGACCATCACTCCGGGCAAAGCGGTTCGATTCAAGCCGGGCAAAGAACTACACCTTCTCGACTCCTGACTCTACTGCGATTGCTCGGCGCGACTTGTGACGGGCGCACTAACACGCGTGTTAGTGCGATTCGGCGCAGTTGAGCGAAGTTCCGAAGTCTACAAACTACATCAGGCTTACCGCGTCGACATCGACGATCATGTTGCGGCGGGGAATGCCCGCTTCGGCGGCAAACCGTGTCGCGGCTCGCAAGGCTTGCGCGAGCGCCTGGCGCTTCTCCGCCTTCAGCATGAGGTGAAAGCGGTAGATGCGCTTGATACGGCTGATCGGGGCGGTGGCTGGACCGAGCACGCGCACACCATCCAGTTGCGTAGATGCGAACCATTTGCCCAGCGTGGACGCCCACGCAGCCGCCTCTTCGAGCTGGGGGCTTTGGATGATCAGGTTGGCAAGGGCTGTATAGGGGGGGTAGTGCATCCAGCGGCGGTAGTGCATTTCCTTCTCAACGAAGCCGCGGAAGTCGTGTTGAGCGGCAAAGCGGATGGCGTAGTGATCGGGATGGTAGGTCTGGACGAGAACCTTGCCGGGAAGTTCTCCTCGGCCTGCGCGACCTGAGACCTGGGTCAGCAGCTGGAAGACCCTCTCCGCGGCGCGAAAGTTTGGCAGCCCCAGCGCAAAGTCGGCGCCCACCACGCCGACCAGGGTGACGCCGTGAATGTCGTGCCCCTTCGCGATCATCTGGGTGCCGACCAGCAGGTTGATGTCGCCGGAGTGGAGCCGCGTGAGCAGGTGCTCCATATCGTGGCGGCCGCGTACGGTATCGCGGTCCATGCGACCGATGCGCGCACCCGGAAATAGCTCCTGTAGCCGCTCTTCTCCTTGCTGCGAGCCCGCACCGAGAAAGTGCAGATGTTCACTCTCGCACTTGGGGCAAACCTTGGGCACGGTGCGTTTGTAACCGCAATAGTGACATTCGAGGCGCTGCCCTACGTGGGCGTGCGTGTCATCGGCAGGCACCGGCTTGTGGTAGGTGAGCGAAATGGCACAGTTCTCGCATTCAAGCTTCTCTCCGCAGGCACGGCAGAGGACGACGAACGAGTAGCCGCGGCGATTGAGCAGGATGATGGCCTGTTCGCCGCGGTCCAGTGTGGCTTGGGTCTCTTCGATAAGGGCGCGCGAGAATAGCTGTTCCTGCCCGGTCTGCTGAAACTCCTGACGCATATCGACGAGTTCTACGGCTGGGAGCGGCCGGTTGGCGACACGCTCGCGCATCTGGATCAATTCGTAACGGTGGGTGGACGCATTGCGCCAGGACTCGAGTGAGGGCGTGGCAGAGCCGAGGACGACGGTCGCGCCGTTGAGCTTGGCGCGCATCACCGCGACATCGCGGGCATGATAGCGGGGACTCTCTTCCTGCTTATAAGAGGAGTCATGTTCCTCGTCGACGATCACCAGGCCAAGCCGGCTCACCGGCGCGAAGACAGCGGAGCGCGTGCCGACCACGATTCGAGCCTCGCCACGGCGAATGCGATGCCACTGCTCGGCGCGTTCCTGCGGGGTAAGTGCGGAATGCAGCAGGGCCACGTGATCGCCGAAGGTGGAGTGAAGCTGGCCGGCCATGGCGGGAGTGAGTCCAATCTCCGGCACCAGCAGCAGCGAGGACAGGCCCGCATCGAGGGCGCGCTGCATGGCCGCGAGATAGACAGCGGTCTTGCCTGAACCGGTGACGCCGAAGAGGAGGCAGGGACGAAAGGCCTGGGAGCCAATCGAGGCAGCGATGGAGTCGAGCGCGGACTGCTGCGCGGCATTCAGCTCATAGCGCACAGGGCTAACGAGACCGGAGAGATGAAACTGCGCAGGACGCTCTTCGATGCGCACCAAGCCACGGCGGACTAGCGTACCCAGCGTGGTGCCGGGTAGATCGAGACGGCGCAGTTCTGGAACGGGGAGAGAACCACCAGCGCCGGAAATCTCGGCAAGAATGGCTTGCTGATTCTCGTTGAGCCTGGGTAAGCGAACGCCGTCGATCAAGACAGCGTGGCGAACGAGGCGCCTCGCATCGCGAGGAGCGGCGGCGGTCTCTCGCGAGATCCACTTCTTACGCAACATGCCGGTCAAGAGGTCTTTGGTAGCGCCCGCGGCGGAGCGCAAGGTGGAAAGGCGAACCGCATCGCCGGGTTCCAGGTAGTTCAGCACGGCGTATTCGGCGTCCTGCTGTTCCGGAGAGCGGCGGGAACGGCGGGAGCTTCCCTGCTCCGCGCCTTCATACAAAATGGTGCGCCCGATATCGGTGATGCGGAAGAGAATCTGGTGCCGGACCTCGGCAACCAGCGGCAACATGCCTCGCAGGACTTCTCCGATTGGCGCGAGGTAATACTGCGCGATCCAGGCGGCGAGTTTCATCAATTCAGCAGACAGAATGGGCTCGGCGTCAAGAACAGTTTCGATCGACTTCGCCTCGACCGGGGGCGGATCGTCGTGAAGACGCATCACGATGCCGGACATCTTCTCATTGCGGAAAGGCACCAGAACGCGCGAGCCCACCTGCAACGCGAGATCCCCGGCCGCATAGGTGAAGAGGCGTTCCAGGGGCACGGGCAAGGCAACGTCGCAGAAGGCTGGCATGGATTCTTTGGGAAGGGTATCAGAAGGCCCTGAATCCGATCGGCTGCTGAGGAATCAGATAGCTGGAGAAACTTGCTATGGCTACAGAGACAAAGGTTGCGTTCATCACCGGCGGTAATCGCGGGCTTGGCCTCGAAACCGCGCGGCAATTGGGAAAGCTCGGCATCACGGTCGTGATCGGATCGCGCGATCTCGAGAAAGGCAAAGCAGCGGCGGAGAACCTGAAGCGCGAGGGCGCGAAGGTCGAGGCCATCCGCTTCGACATCACGAAGCCTGCCGACTACCAGGAAGCGTACAAGTACTTTGAGCAGCACTACGGAAAACTCGACATCCTGATCAATAACGCGGGAGTCTCGCGCGAAGACATGACGCAGGGGAACCAAACCAGTTCCACTTCGTCGAATATTCTGAGAGAAACCTTCGACACAAATTTTTTCGGCACGGTGGAGTTGACGCAGGTACTTTTGCCGTTGATCAAGAAGGCTCCAGAAGGCCGCATTGTGAACCTGTCGAGCATTCTCGGCTCGCTCACGCTGCATGCGGACCCGAAGAATCCGCTGGGCGCGAAGGTGTTTGCGTATGACGCATCGAAGGCGGCGTTGAACTCGTTCACTATTCACCTTGCGGATGAGTTGCGAGACACGAAGATCAAGGTGAACTCCGCGCACCCGGGTTGGGTGAAGACGGAGATGGGCACAGCGGCGGCTCCCATGGAGTTGCCTGAGGGCGCGAAAACGACTGTCCGGCTGGCTACCCTGCCCGCAAATGGGCCGTCGGGCGGCTACTTTCACATGGAGCAGACGCTGCCCTGGTAAGTGCCCGGTAGGAGACGGGGCTCAGCGCTTCGGCGCTTGCAGCCCCAGTTCCGCCATCGCGATCTGCAGATCGGCCCAGGCTGCTTTCTTCTGGTTGGGGTCACGCAACAGGTAAGCCGGATGGTAGGTAACGATCAGCTTGATGCCGCGCGCCTCGTGCAGGCGGCCGCGCAGGCTGCTGAGCGAGGTCTTGGCGCCGAGCAGGTAGGTTGCGGCAGTCGAGCCCAGGGCTACGAGGATCTGCGGCTTCACCACATCGATCTGGCGAAAGAGAAACTGGCTGCAGGTATGAGCTTCATCGGGCTCGGGCACGCGATTTTGCGGCGGCCTGCACTTGACGATGTTGGCGATGTAGACCTGCTCGCGGCGCAGACCCATGGCAGCGATCATGTTGTTGAGCAACTGCCCGGCCTTACCCACGAAGGGCACGCCTTGCGCATCTTCGTCGGCCCCGGGACCTTCGCCTACAAACATGAGCCGGGCGTTCGGATCGCCGTCGGCGAAGACGATCTTGTTGCGGCCTGCGGCGAGCGAACAGCGGGTGCAATCGCCGATATCTTCGCGAATCAGCTGAAGCGCTGCCGCGCGGCCTGCGGGAGCAATCAGGGGTCCCACGGCGGGTGCCTCTGGAAAGGGCTTTCTCGGAGCTATGGCTGAATCCTCATAGGTGTCATTGTCTGTTACATTTTCTTCTGGTGGCGTGAAGGCGGACTGTGTCGGCGCGACCGAGAGTGTCGGAATCGCGCTGGTGGCTGATTCCGGCTCTGGCTGGGGTTCGCAGCGGCGGTACAGATCGTAGATGCCCAGGTCGCGAAGATATTGAAGGCGCGCGGCAATCGCGTGCTGAACAGCGGGGTCGAGCGGCATCTGCTAGTCTCGCGGCCTCGCGACGGCCGTGCTGACAATTCCCTCATCCATCACCGAGTTGGGACGGCGCAGAGTGATTGCTTCGTCGAGGATGCGGTCAGCCAATTCGCGCTTGCTCATCTCGGGGAGATCGAGCGCAGTGTGTTCGGTTAAAAACGTAACTGCATTTCGATCAGAATCGAAACCGAGTCCTTCACGCGAAACATCATTCAAGACGATGGCGTCTGCGCCCTTGCGCGAGAGCTTGGCGCGGGCGTGTTGCAACGGATCGTTGGTCTCCGCAGCGAAGCCGATGACCAGTGTTCCGGGCTTGCGACGGGAGACCAGTTCGGCGAGGATGTCTTCGGTCGGTTCCAGTTCCAGGGTGATGGGGCCGGTGCGCTTCAGCTTCTGATCGGAGGTTATGCGCGGACGATAGTCGGCGACGGCGGCAGCCTTGATGATCAGCGTCGCCTGATCGAGGCGGCTCATCACGGCGTTTCTCATCTGCTCGGTGGAGACGACGGAAATCAACTCGCAGTTTGCGGGAGCACGAAGAGCGGTCGGCGCGGAGACGAGAATGACGCGCGCACCGCGGCGCTGGGCAGCCTCGGCGAGAGCGTACCCCATTTTGCCACTGGAACGGTTACCAATGAAACGCACTGGATCCACGGCTTCGCGGGTGCCTCCAGCGGTGACCAGAACCACTTCTCCGGCAAGGTCGTTGCGATGATGCAATACGTCGAGCACCTCGCGCAGAATGTCTTCGTTCTCTGCAAGACGCCCCGCGCCTTCCATGCCGCAGGCGAGATAGCCATTCGCAGGCATCACGATGCGGACACCGCGATCGCGCAGCGTGGTCAGATTGGCCTGTGTGGCCGCGTGGTTCCACATATTCACGTTCATCGCCGGAGCCACGACGACCGGCGCAGTGGTTGCAAGGAAGAGCGTGGTGAGGAAGTCGTCCGCGATTCCGTGTGCGAACTTGGCAAGTATGTTGGCCGTAGCCGGAGCAACTACGAGAACGTCAGTAGATTGTGCAGCGTCGATATGCTCGATGGCAGAGTTCAGAGGATCGTCTGAACCTTCGGGCGACCACATGCCAGTGATGACCTTGTGGCCGGTCAGCGCAGCGAAGGTAAGCGGCTGCACAAAGCGCTGCGCCGCATCGGTCATCACAACAGAAACATCAAGAGCCTGACGCTGGAAACCGCGCACAAGCTCCGCTGCCTTGTAGGCGGCAATGCCGCCGGAGACACCGACTGTGACCTGCATGAGGAGATTGTACGCTGATTTGGCTGGCAGACTCAGGGCCGAATCGCGTCGAAATCGCCCATCCTAGGACATAACAAATTTTGGAATGATGGGAGCCTCGATCTCGGGCTTCTCTGTCGGCTCAGGCTTGACGTAACCCACTTTACCCGCAGCGATCTCGTCCTGAGCTACGCGGCAGGCCTTAGTCGAACGCGAGGCAACGAGAGGTTGAGATCCGTTTTGCAATTGACGTGCGCGGCGGGCTGCTACCAGGACATAACTGTAATGGCTGTCAAATCCGTCTTCCACTTTCATGGCAAGTCTCCCCTTCTCGTAGCTTTCATCGATGCGGTCAAGCGTGAGCTGCTTCAGAACCGATCAACCCAAAGGATGCGAGAACAGGCCGAAGCCGGTCCACCGCATTTTCCTGACGACAGTTCTCTGCCAGTTTCATGAGGCGTTCCTGCTCCGCATCCATGGGTAATGCATTTCGCCGGGCTCGTTCGGAGATAACTATGGCGAACAGTTCTTCTTCAGCACGCTCGAGAATATCGTTGACGAGAATATAGCTGTATCGGCGGTAATTCTCAATCTCGTTTCGCGCTTCAGAGAGGCGGCGAGCGATAACTGCTTCGGATACAGAGCCTTCCGCGAGACTACGATTTCGCAGGCGAGCGCCAAGGATGTCTGGATTAGGGGGGAGCACGAAGATACTGACGGCCTCGGGCACCTTCTGCTGCACCTGCGCGGCGCCCTGCACATCAATGTCGAGCAGCAGGTCTTTACCTTGCGCTTCTGCATCGCGCAGAGACTGGCACGCGGTTCCGTAGTAGTTGCCGAAGACGCTGGCATGCTCCAGAAATTCGCCTTCGTCGATCATCTGTTCGAAATCGATGCGCGTAGTGAAGTGGTAGTGCTGACCTTCCTTCTCGGCTCCGCGGGGAGCCCGCGTGGTGTACGAGATCGAGAAATCAAGGTTATCGACGCGAGGGCGCAGGCGATTCACCAAGGTAGATTTACCCGAACCCGAGGGCGCGGAAATGATGAAGAGTATTCCAGCCAAACTTGTGCTCCGCTCCCCTTCAGAAGATGCGTAGTGAATGCCTCGAACTGATTGCAAAGATACGGCGGCGCTTTCCGCTCAACGCCTGAGCCCCGCTCCGATGGAGGCGCTTACCCGCGTTCCCTTCGAAGTGGAGAATGTATGCAAACAGTTCTACTCAAGATTCTGCACCTGTTCGCGCGCTTTTTCGATCTCTGATTTCATTCCCAGCCCTAATTCAGTAATCCGCGGACCATTGCCCGCAACCCCGCCGGTCTTCGACAGCAGCGTATTGGCTTCGCGATTGAGCTCCTGCAGCAGGAAGTCGGTCTTTTTGCCGATCTCTCCCCCGGAGTCGAGCAGCGCGCGAAAGTGTTCAATGTGAGTGCGAAGGCGCGTGATCTCCTCCTGCACGTCGCTGCGTTCTGCGAGCAGAGCGGCCTCCTGCAATACGCGTTCCTTATCAAAGGAACCATTCAACAGACCGGTCAGGCGCTGGCTCACGCGATCGAAGTAGGCGCGCTGAATATCTTCGCGAAGAGAAGCGACTTCGTTGACCAGCGATTCGAGGCGATCGAGTCCGGCGCGAAGGTCTGCGGCCAGCGACTGGCCTTCCTGGGCGCGCATGGTGTTAAGCGAGGCGACCAGCGTATCGAGTTGCGCGATGACGGCGTCAGCAAGCGCGGAGTCGTCCTCTTCGGTAGAGCTTGCATCTTCGGCTAGTACGCCGGGCAAGCGGAAGATGGTGTTCAGGTTAGGCTCCTGGATGATTCCAAATTCCTGCGAGGCCGCATGGAAGGCGGAGAGATACGCGCCGACGAGAGTGCGGTTGTACTGCACCTTCACCTTGCTGGTGCGGTCGAGAGAGAGTGTGACTTCGAGGTGGCCGCGCCTGACCTTCTCTTTCAACGTGCGCCGCATCCGCATCTCGAGTTCATCAGTGCCGGAGGGCAGGCGCAAGTGCAGATCGAGGAAACGGTGATTGACGCTCTTGAGGCTGAGGGTAAAGCCCAGCGCGTCAGACACGCGCGTAGTGGTGCGGGCGAAGCCGGTCATGGAGTAGATGGGAGAAGCCGCAGTGGCCGTGGGTGTGCCGGGGGTGGTGCTCATCGTTCGGGTTCTCCGCTTAGAACGGGCTCGAGCCCGGGTTGGTCGGGCGCGTCCATAAATTGAAGTTGATAGAGACGTTGGTAGGTGGGCGAGATGCGCAGCAGCTCTTCATGCGATCCGATTGCCGTGATGGAACCCTGTTCGAGAACAGCGATTCTCGTGGCACGGCGAACGGTAGAGAGGCGATGCGCGATGACCACCGAGGTACGACCGGCCATGAGGTTGGCAAGCGCGGCCTGCACCAGGTTTTCGCTCTCGGAGTCGAGTGCGGAGGTGGCTTCGTCGAGGATCAGCACGGGAGCATTTTTGAGCAGCGCGCGGGCGATGGCCAGCCGCTGACGTTCGCCGCCGGAGAGACGAAAACCCTTCTCGCCGATGACGGTGTCATAGCCTTCCGGCAGGTTAAGGATGAAGTCGTGGGCGAGGGCGGCCTTGGCCGCATCGACGATGCGCTGGAAGGGGATGTCCGGCTGACCGTAGGCGATGTTGTGGCGAACTGTGTCGTTGAAGAGGATAGTTTCCTGGGTAACCTGGCCGACCTGCTTGCGCAAGGACGTGACGGTGACGTCGCGCAGATCGTGCCCATCGATCAGGATGCGGCCGTCGGTGACATCAAAGAAACGCGGGATCAGGTTAACGAGCGTTGACTTGCCCGCCCCGCTTGGGCCTACCAGAGCGACAGCCTCGCCGCAGGGTATCTCGATGTTGATGTCGTGCAGCACTTCCTTCTCGCCTTCTTCGGTGCTGTAGGAGAAGCCCACATGCTCCAGGCGAATGCCCTTATGAAAGCCCTTCAGCTGAACGGCATGCTTCTTGTCACGCACGTCATCCTGTGCGTCCATAAACGTGAAGATGGAAGACGACGCACCGAGCGCCTGCTGGAAGTTGTTATAGAAGAGTGCGAACTTGCGGACCGGGTCGTAGAGCTTGAAGACCGCGAACAGAAATGCGATGAAGGTTCCGGCAGTGAGAGTTCCCTGCTGAATGCGGCCGCGACCCACCAGCAGCAACAGCGCGACTGCAACAGCGCCGATCGAATCCATGAGCGGCGAACTGATGGCCTGCGCGCGCACCGATCGCAGGTTGGCACGGAAGAGGCGGCGCGCCGCGTCTTTAAACCGCAGCATCTCCCACAACTCCATGTTGAAGGCTTTCACGATGCGGTTGCCGGTGATGGTCTCGTGCAGGATGTTCTGAATCTCTGCGAGTTTGTCCTGGCCTTTACGCGTGGTCTGTCGAACTCCCCGGCCGATCTTGCGCGCGGAAATAACCACCACCGGCAGAAAGATCAGCAGCACCCAGGCGAGTTTCCCTCCGATGAGCACTACCACAAAGGCGGTGAAGATCAGGGTGAAGAACTGCTGCAGAAATTCGGCGAGCACCGAAGACATGGCGAACTGAACGCGCTCGATGTCATTGATCAGCGTAGAGAGCAGTGTCCCGGTGGCGTGCCTCTGAAAGAACGAAACGGAGCGTCGGAGAATCGCTTCGTAGAGATCGTCGCGCAGGTCGGTAATCATACCGAATCCCGCGTAGTTGACCAGGTAGGTCCCGGCGAAGTCGCAGATGCCTTTCAAGAAAGTAGAGGCAACGAGCGCGAAGGCAACGACGGTCCAGGCATTGTGCAGGTGCGAAGGAACGAGTTGCTGCAGCGTGAGATGAAATTGGCTGCCGTGGAAATTGAAGAGGACGATGTCGCGGTTGGGAGCCTTGGGATTGAGTACACGTTCGAAGATCGGCCCGATCAGCAGCAGGCGAAAGGCGTCAAGCAGACCTACGCCGGCCATCAGGATGACAGCAGCAGAGGCCTGAAGCCAATATCGACTCAGATAGTGGATCAGGCGCAAAATTCGCTTCACGCACAACCTCTGCCGGCAACGTGCCAAGGGAGAGACGGTGAGGCGAACTGATTTTCCTGCATTTGGTTATTGTACTGGTGCCGGGTGGGGCCGGGATACTCCGTTCATCGCGTTTTCGAGCGACTCAAGGGAAGGCTGCGGGAGATGGATGCAAGGGAGGAGCGGAGCCTCCCCTGCTAAGAGCGCACGGCCTACTCGGACGTTTTAAGAACCAGCACGGACGCGATGGGATCGGGCGCAGTGGCTGGGAGTTGCACGTCGAGGCTGTCGCCGGTCTGGGTGACCTTGAGCGGCTTGTGCGCGGAGTCGGCGAGCAGGTAGACGCTGGTGACCTTGCGCGGCACCTTGTCCACATGGAAGCTACCGTGAGGCCAGGTAAAAAGTTCGACGTAGATCTTGTCGGGAGCCGTGGTCGAGCGCCAGTTCCAGGTTGCGATGAACTTGGGATCGCCGTTCTTCAACTTCTCGGTGGGGCTGAAGGAACCGGCTTCGGGACCGAAGAGCGTCGGCTTGGTGTTGTAGATGGCCTCTCCGTTGACGGCCAGCCACTTGCCCATCTGGCGCAGGCGCTCGACTTCAGGAGGCGGTACCACGCCGTGGGAATCGGGGCCGATGTTGAGCAGATAGTTGCCACCTTTGCTGGCGATGTCGATGAGGTTGCGCAGCAGCGTTTCTGTGGATTTGAAGTTGGTGTCGTAGGACTTATATCCCCAGGTGTCGTTCATGGTCATGCACGATTCCCAGTCGCGGCCGGGGTAGCCCTGCGGCGGAATGTACTGCTCGGGTGTCTCGGTATCTCCCTGATAGGTGCCCCCCAGACGATTGTTCCAGATCAGGTTAGGATGCTGGTTGAGCAAGGCCACGATCTCAGAGGCGCGCTCCGGAGTCATGTTCGGCGTCGGTGTATCGAACCAGATCACGGCGGGAAATTCCCCGTAGTTGCTCAGTATTTCCTTGAGCTGGGGAATGGCTTTGTCGTGAAGATAGGCGTCGAAGTCGCCGTCCTGCGCCTTGTCCCAGTGATGAGTCGGCGAGTCGTGATTGCCGGTTTTGTATGCTTCGCCGCCGGGCGCGGTCCAGTCCTGATCCTGCGAGTAATAGAAGCCGAGTTTAATGCCCTGCTTACGGCATTCGTCGGCGAGCTCGCGGATGGGGTCACGCTTGAATGGAGTTGCGGCGACGGTGTTGAATGCGTTCGCCTTGGAGTCGAACATGGCGAAGCCATCGTGATGCTTTGAGGTGATGACGATGTACTTCATACCTGCGGATTTAGCGAGCGCGACGATGTCGTGCGCATTGAAGCCGGTGGGATTGAACTTGGGCGCGAGGGCCTTGTAATCCGCGACAGGAATGGAAGCATTGTTCATGATCCATTCGCCGATCCCGGGGATCTGCTTACCGTTCCAGGTGCCGGCGGGGATGGAATAGAGACCCCAATGAATGAACATGCCGAAGCGGGCCTCGCGCCACCATTGCATGCGGGCATCCTTCTGGGCAAGGGTTTCCGTATCTTGCACGGCAGGAACCGGATGACGCGCGGTCTCTGTCTCGTGTTTGGAGCCTTCCAGTTGTGCGTGGCTGAGATTGCTGGCGGCGAAGAAGGCGGCGATTACGATGCTACGTCGAGCTAAGTTCAAAGGGCTTCCCCAGAACGGAATTTACGAATTAGGGAATTGTATGCCTTCTTTCAGGGCTTTACTTCAACGATTACGCAAGCCGTCCTGGGCGGGCGTTCAGGTCGGCTTGCGGAAAGAGCGAGGCGGAGGGCTGGTTAGGCGAGGGCGAGATTCAGGTTGTCGATGGCCTCGTCGATTTCGCTGTTGTTTTTGTAGCCGACCGTGACGCAATCGACGCCGGCGTTGCGAAAGGCAAACTTCATCGCTGCCTGGCGGTCTTCGCGGTTAAAGGTTCCCTCGCCCGCCAGTTTCATGCTGATCACGCCCAGGCCCTGTTTGCGAGCCTGTTTAACATGTGTAACCACTTCAGGCACATTTCCGAGGCCGGCGGTGTTGTAGTCCTCGGCATCCATGGCCTTGCCCTTGTGGTTGACGCGAATCATGGCGACCTCCAGCCATTTGTTGCCGGGCACCTGGCGCAGCGCGGGAAGTCCGTGCACTGAGGCACCGTGGCTCACGATTGCCTTCCTGTGCTCGGCTTCGAGGATTCCGTCTTCCCAGCGGGCACTGTCGCTCGGCCAAGTGCCGGTGTGCTGCCAGTGAAGCAGCATGATGTCAAAGTATTCGGTGTTGGCGAGCCTGCGCAGCTCGTCGAACTTCTGCTGCGGGTCAACTCCCTCGGTGGTCGTGACCTTGGACATCAGTTGGTAGCTGTCGCGGGGCACGCCTTTGAGGGCGACGCCGAGCATCTGGTGCATCTGCCCGTAGGATTCGGCAGTCTCAAAGAAGCGGATACCCCGTTCATGGGCATAGCGCACCAGGCGGGTGAACTGGTCTTGCCCGAGATCGCGCTGCACCTTGCCGCTGAAGCTGCCGGTTCCGAAGGCCAGGCGTGTCACCTTGACGTTGGACTTACCGAGAGTTACGAAGTCGGTCGCAGTCTGACGCTCGGCTTTGAGCCCCAGCGTTCCGGCGCCTGCGATCGCGCCTACTGCGAGTCCTGTCCTGAGAAAGTCACGCCTCGAAAGGTTCCGCATAGATCCTCCACTGATTGGCCGATGCCAGCAGCGGAAGCGACCGTGGACTTCCGCACTCCGGAAGTGGCCGGGTCGCTGTCGCGCGCTGTTCTTAGTCGGATGCGTTGTTCCCGTCCGGGAGCAGTCCTGCGGACGAATGCAATCGAAACGTGGCGGCGGCGTGCTGCCTTCGCTATCTGGGCATGTCTCGGTGAGCAGTCTTCACCCGGTAGCCCTGCTTCGCGAGGCGCTTGCGCATCTCTTCGGCAATCATGACGGAGCGATGCTGGCCACCGGTGCAGCCAAAAGCGACGGTCAGGTAAGTCTTGCCCTCTTCGATGTAGTAGGGCAATAGGAAGAGCAGCATGTCGGTGGTCTTGTCGAGGAATTCGCGGGTCTGCGGGAACTTGCGGACGTAGGCTGCGACCTTGGGATGCTTACCGGTGAGTTTGCGAAACTCCGAGACGAAGTGAGGGTTAGGAAGAAAGCGGACATCGAAGACCAGGTCAGCCTCAAGGGGCACGCCGTTTTTGTAGCCGAAGCTGATGGTGGAGACGAGCAGATTTTTGCCGGTACTGCCGCGCTCGAACTTGTTCTGGATGAAGGCCCGGAGTTCATGAACGTTGAAGCTGGAGGTGTCGATGGTGAGATTGGCGACATTGCGGATCGACTCCATGCGATTGCGCTCTTCCTGGATGGCGGGCACGACCGAGTCGGTGCGGCCAAGCGGATGAGGGCGCCGCGTCTCAGAGAAGCGCCGCAGCAGTGCGGCATCGGACGCCTCAAAGAACAGGACGGTGGTAGGCAGGGTCTTGCGGACCTCTCGCAACATGGCAGGAAAGCGCTCGAGTGTCTGGCCTTCGCGAACGTCGACTACCAGCGCAGCGCGGGTGATCTCGGCGGACTGGCGAACCAGGTCGGCGAAGCGGGGCACCAGTTCGAGCGGCATGTTATCGACGGAGTAGAAGCCGAGGTCTTCGAAAGTTTTCAATGCCGAAGCTTTGCCTGCTCCGGAGAGGCCGGTGAGGATGACCAGTTCGCTGGCGGCGTCGGGAGCGACGGGAGTCTTTTCCCGCTTGCGCGTGCGTGGGGTCTTGGATTTAGTCTCTTTTTTTCCCATGGCAGTGGAGCACGGAACCTCGCTCATCGTAGCATTGGCGGGAAGCAATGCGCTCTGTGCTGCAAAGCGGGTTGCAGGGCGCGTCCTCTCGTGTATGATCCGGGTTTGATCAGGGCCAAAGAACGGTTCCTTTGCGTTGCGGCCCTGCCTTTCTGGATGAACCCGTCTGAACGATTTGCAAGAATTGCAATCCTGCAGAGGGGCTACTTGGGGCCCAGTAGATTCCTTGTCCCGTGACCTGAGGTTTGCGACAACGCGCATAGTGATGAAGCGTGTTCGATGCCGCTGGGTGGGGATGCAATCAAGGAGATTATGTGAAACGAATGCTCTTGCTGTTCGCGGTGTCGGCTTCCTGCTTTGCGCAGCAGCCAGCCACGGCACCGACCGAGATACTCCCCATGATCTCGTGCCATCAACTCCCTAATGGCGATCTGCGAGATTGCACGATCGCGAAGGGCCACTCGCTTGACGACGCTGTGAAAGCGATCCGGCAGGCTCATGCGAAAGAACTCGCCAGCCTACACGAGATGATCAACAAAGAGGCGGTGGATTTTAACTTCTCGCAGAAGGGCTACCGGCAGTGCGTGGACTCACTGCGACTGCTATCAACGGGAGATGCCAAGCCGAAGAAATAGTGTCCGACTGGCAGTGCAGTTCGCCGATACGAAAGCAAATGCCCATATCCTGAGTTCCGGAGGTGGGCATTTTTGCTGCTTTGATCTCGACGTTGGAGGGAAGGTCTATGGCGCTTCGATCAACTCCATTTTTCCGTCGCGCTTGCGATGCAGGATCATGACGTTGCCCTTGGGATCGCGGAAGACGAAGACGTCGCGATCGCGAAACTCGGCCTCCTTCACGGCTTCTTCGAGGGTCATCGGGCGCAGCGCCACGGAGTCAAACGAACGCACGACGTGCGGTTCCGCGATGGGCACGCGCGCAGGAAAGGAATGCACGGTTACCGGCAGCACGGGCTTGCCGGGTCCGCGTCCGTTGGTGGTTTCCTTTCCGTTTTCAGTCTTGACCACGCCGTCTGCCGAAGCCGCGGCCTTGCCCGGGCGACGCGTCCGAGCGAGTTCACTCTCGGTGTGGAGTTTCTCTTCCTTGGGCAACCGCTTTTTCGCGCGGAGCTTGTTCTTGTACTTCACTGCCTGGGTTTCGGCGTGGCTCAGTGCGTCCCGCAATGCGGTTTCCATGCTGGTGGACTCGGCCGCTCCGACGATGCTCTGCAAACGCGTGTTGACCGTGACCTCGGCCATTTGCCGATATTTTTCCGCGGTGAGAATGATGTGCGACTTGATGGTTTTGCCGAGGATTTTGCTGATGCGGTCGATGCCTTCATCGCCCAGCTTGTGGAGTGCTTTGGTAATGGTCACCTGTCTGCCGGTGTATTCAACGACCATGTGGATTCTCCTCCAGACAATGACTGAAAGAGGAATTCTACGCTAATCGCGAACGCGGCGTTGATGGGTGCTGGGGATGTGCAGATCTTCACGGTACTTGGCGACGGTGCGGCGGGTGACATCGATTCCCTGGGTCTGCAGCGTGGCCGCGATCTGATCGTCGGTGAGAGGCTTGCGCGGATCTTCGTCTTCAATCAGCTTCTTCACTTTGCGCTTGAGCAGCATGAGCGGCGTGCTGGAGCCTTCGGGTCCGTTCACACCTTCTGAGAAGAAGAAGCGCAATTCGAATACACCCTGCGGCGTGTGCACGTACTTGTTCGACACGGCGCGACTCACGGTCGAGGGATGGACGCCAATCTCTTCCGCGACCTCTTTGATCATCATCGGCTTGAGCGCGTCAACGCCGTGCTCGAGGAAGTCGCCCTGGCGGCGCACGATGGATTCGCAGGTGCGAAGGATGGTGTTCTTGCGCTGTTCGATGTTGCGCATCAGTTGTAACGCAGAACGGTAGCGCTCCTTCACGTACTCCTTGACGTCCTTTTCCGTGCCTTCCTGTGTGAGCATGCGGCGGTAGCCCTGGTTGAGCCGAAGGGTGGGCAGGTCCTCTTCGTTCATCACCACGATGTATTCATTGTCTCGTTTGATGAAGACCACATCGGGCTCGATGAGCCGGGCCTCGGAGTTGTTGTAGCGCTGGCCGGGCCGGGGATCAAGGGTGCGAATAAAGTCGAGAGCGCGCTGCACGTGTTCTGAGGGACGGCCGACGGCCTTGGCCAACTCGCGAAGGTCGCGTTTCTGCAGCAAGGAGAGATGCTTATCGACGATGCGGGCGGCGGAGTCGAAGACCATGGCGCGTTCTTCTACCTGCGCATCGTGAGCTACCACGGGCGAAGGTGCCATCTCCGCGCCTTTGAAGGCGGTCCCGTTAACGAACTGACCGACGCTATCCAGGTCGGACGCATGAACCTTGCCATTCTGCGAAGCATGACTCTGGCGCTTGTAGATCACGTCGAACTCGCGCGTCTGCGCCTCTATCTGGACCAGGAGACATTCGCGCAGATCGCGGGTCGCGATCCCGACGGGATCGAGCATCTGCACGATCTTGAGCGCGGCCGTAAGCAGGGGGGCAGCCTTCTCTTTAGCCGCGAGTACGTCTTCGGCTTTGGCCACTTCGGCAGCCACGCCCTGTTCGCGAACATATCCTTCCAGCAACTCTTCATCACCGGCGGTGAGATAGCCGTCTTCGTCGAGGTTGCCGATGATGTACTCGGCCGCGTCGCGCACCGAAGGAGGCAGCGTCAGCGAGCCGAGCTGCCAGGCGAGGTGGTCGGTAAGGGTGCTGGGCTGCGAGAGGAAGTTTTCAAACGAGGGCTTGTCGCTGATCTCGAAGTTGTTGGGGGAGCGGAAGCCGGGGTCGAGATAATCCTGGAAATACGAACCAAAGTCGATTTCGTCGAAGGGGTCTTTCTTTTCGCGAAGGGCATCGGCGGCGACATCTTCGGCCGGGCGTTCCATCTGGGCTTCCCGGCCGGCCACATCGTCAAGCAGGGGAACGGTCTCGTCGAGTTCCTCAAGGACTGGATTTTCGACGATTTCGGCGTTGATCATCTCCTTCAACTCGAGCTTGTTCAAGGCCAGGACGCTGACCATCTGCATGAGGCCAGGGGTCAGAATCTGGCGTTGAGCGACTTTCAAGCTCAGCTTTGGTTGGAGGAGTGCCATTTTTACCTAAAAATGCCTTTGGGAATTTCAATCAGTGTACATTTAAGTGCCCACGAGGAGGAATGGTCTTTCAGATGCAGTAGATCCCCCCAAAGCAGTATTCATGCAATCACAAAGGTTTGACAGGAAATCTGAGCCCGGGAGAGAGAGGAAGGCAGTACCAGAGACTCCCCTGGCGCGGAAAAAGACACTTGACCCAAGCAACCCAGCGCGGAGGAGCCTAGCTTAGAGAGAAACCCTCTCCCAGGTAGACGCGGCGAACTTCCGGATTGCGCCCCAATTCCTCCGGCGTCCCTGCCCAGCCGATCCGGCCCTCGTTAATGATGTAGGCGCGATCGGTTACGGAGAGGGTTTCGCGGACATTGTGATCGGTGATGAGTACGCCGATGCCGCTGGCCTTCAGATCGAAGATGATCTCCTGGAGGTCGAGTACGGCGATGGGATCGATGCCGGAAAAGGGCTCGTCCAAAAGGATGAACGAGGGCTGGATACAGAGGCAACGAGCAATCTCAACCCGGCGCCGTTCGCCGCCGGAGAGCGCATAGCCGCGGGTCTTACGGATGTGGCCGAGGCTGAGCTGGTCAATGAGCTTCTCGGTCCGGGCCCGACGGGTTTCGCTCGAAAGGGACTGCGCTTCGAGCACGGCAAGGATGTTTTCTTCTACCGTGAGCTTGCGGAAAACGGAGGGTTCCTGCGGCAGGTAACTGATGCCATATTGCCGCGCGCGCAGGTACATGGGTACTCCGGTGATGTCTTCGCCATCGGCGAGGATGCGGCCGGTCTCCGGAGCGACCAGTCCTACGATCATGTAAAAGCTGGTGGTTTTGCCGGCGCCGTTGGGGCCAAGGAGGCCCACCACTTCCCCTTGGGAGATGTCTATGCTGACGCCTCGTACTACCTGGCGTCCCTTGTACGACTTGCCGATTTCGTCCGTGGAAAGCTTCTGCATTTATCGTGGCACGCGCGTATCGGTAATGGCGTTTGACTGTCCCCCGTTGACACTGACGCTATCATCGCGGGTATTGAAAATCAACGAAGCGCCGGTGACTGTCCCGTGCACCTGGTCGGTGAGTCGCGGAGGGTCAGAGGTGTTGCCGGAGAGCACGCAACGGCCGTCCTGCTGGGTGTAGACCAGCTTCTCGCCGAGGCCCTTACGCCCGGGCTGCTGGAGTATGACATGACCAGTGGCTGTGAGCTCGTCGATCTGATTTGGTCCGGATTTCTGGCCGGTTGCGCCGACAGGCGCGAGTCGGACATCGGCCTGGTCAGAGCGGATGGTGCCGCTGGAATCCTGAGCGACGACCGAGCCGCGGAATCTGGCCTGCCGCTGCGCGTCGGAATAGAGCAGATCGCGACCCTGGATGCCGATGACCGACGGCGGGTGTTTGGGATCAGAGGCCATCGCGAGGGTGGCGTTCACCTCGGCTGCGGCGCCTTCGCCATGCGCATGGAGCGTCGACCGAGCATGCGATAGCTCAATAATGGGCGCAGCGACAGAGTTCGTACCCTGCCAGAGTCGCGCCTTTCCGCGGAAGATGGCCTCTCCGGTGACGCGATTCATCGTTGCTGCCCGCGCGATGACATGGGCCGGACCCTGCCCGCCCAGCGTGGGCAGGGATGTGGGGCTGGCAGCGGCAGTCTGCAGGTAGGTGGCCTTGACGTCGCCATTGGCGATGGCTTCGCCGGTATCGCGCCGATAGTCGATCGCATCGGCGCTCAGATCGAGCGATCCATCGTTGAGGCGCGGGTGACCGGCCAGGTGCACTAGCTGATCGGCGGTGTGGTATTCCGCGCGCTGCGCGGTGACGTGCATCGGGGCCGAAGCTTGCGCGGTGCCGTGCGGAACATTTGGCGGAATCTGCGTCAAGGTCACATTTCCCTGCTGTACTGCTGATTGCAGGCGAGAGGTTGGCGATTCCAAAACTTCGCCAGAGGTGGTCGGCTTTCGGTTCTTCCTGCCGGCCGGCTTGCCTGGCAGAGCGGCATTCGTGGGAGCAAACGCGATCTGCAGCGTATCGCCGGTTCCGGTCTGGGAAGCTCCGTTCGGCGAGGTCGTCACCAGCCTGGTGTGGCCGCTGCCGTCAAGAGCGGTGATGGAGTTTCCATTCGCGAGCGTGGCTAAAAGGCGGTCGGCAGCAATGGTGGTGTTCTGCTGCGGGCCGGTGGTGCTGATGGAGTGGAGCACCACGGTGGCGTCGCCGGTGGCCAGCAGCTTTTGCGTGAGGACTCGGTTGTCCTGACCGGGAGCGAAATCAATATCCAGAGTGGCTGCGCGTATTTCGCGATTAGAGGAGGCCCGAGGATCTCCGGGAAGACCCGCCTGCTGATCGACGAAGCTGACGGCATTTCGAAGCTGCGCGTGATGGAGCGCCGGGCCCCGGCTGAACTGCAGTGTGGCCTCGACTGCGTTGCCGCTCATATGATGCACCGCGTCCTCTGAGGTAAAGAGGACGCCGCCGGCCAGGTCGGCTCGGGTCGGTTCGCTGGCGTTGTCGAGCAGCACCTTGGCACTCTGCGAATGCAGGGTCTGCCCAGCATCCGTCTGCAGGTGAATGTGGCCCTTGGCGTCGACATGTTCGGCGGATCCATCGGGACGGAAATAGACGATGGCCTGATCGGAGGAGGTCTTCTCGCGCTGAAACTCGGTGGTGGGATTAATGAGGAAGACCTGCCGGCTGTCGCGGAGAAACTGCGCATGCCCGGCGTGAACGCGAAGCGGCGTGCCGTCGGTCTCGGAGGTAATTTCCACGGCGCGATCGAGGATCAGGATGCCTAACTGGGAGTCGTAGGTGGCGCCCACCGCAGTCCCCGCCGCCTTGGGCAGGCGAAACTCCAAGGCGTCGGGCGTGGTGGCGACGCCGGTCTTCTGATCGAAGACAAGCCCGCTGGTTTTCACGTGAATGGTCTGGACGCCGGCGTCACCGGAAGAGGCGCCATTTGGCTGTTTGGATTTGGCCGTCGGGGAGGCAAGATCGATCTGCACTTCACCCTTGGCGGTAGCGACCTGGGTGGACTGGTCGTAGTCGAAATCACTGCCGTAGATACGATCGGCGCGGGTGCCGTCGGGACTGTAGAGGGTGATGCTGGTGTCGTGGAGCGAAGCCCTGCCGTCCTTGTACTGCACTTCCTTGGCGGCGTGCACGGTGAGGATGACCTTGCCGTTCTTATCGGTCTTGGAGATGGTGAAGCCGTTGGCGGATTGCTGGATCTGAAGGCCGAGCTTACCGGGCAGGTCTTTGCCGAAGCGGCGCATCTGGAATTTGGCGTAGACGAAGAAGCTGACCAGCGCCAGCACGAGGAGGCCGGCGAGCAAAAGAATCCCGGTGCGCATGTTCTTGATGGTGACGCGCATCTAGCTGGGAATCACTTTCCTGCGAAAGACATGCTTCAGTTTAGACGCTGGAGGCGGCCAATCAACTTTTCCGCCAGGCTTTCTCCGGATTCGGACCAAAGCAGGCGGCTGGAGATGCCGCAGTTTTCCTGGACCGCATTGGTGAAATCCACCAGCAGCTGAACATTTTCCTTCACGCGGGCAGCGGCTTCTTCGTCGAGTTCGAGGTCTTCCTGGAGGAAGGGCGACTCGAGGCCGAAGTCGATGCGGATCTGGCCGTTTTGTTCGAAGGCGCCTTCGTCGAAGTAGGGACCGAAGCCGGCGACGCGGACGGTGCTGGGCTGCTTCTTCCAGACGGGATCGAGGTCGCCCTGCAGTTCCGGAGACCAGAGGTCCCACTTTACTTCGAATTCGTAGGCGTAATCGTCGTGGAGGAGTTCGGTAGCCTCGGCGACGGCGAGTTCAGGAATGGCGGCCTCGGATTCCTGCTCGGAGTAAACGCGCTGATACACGGGCGCTTCGACCCACGAGATGGGGTAGACGGTGGCAGCCGTGACGCGGGACGAGGCGCCGACCGCGGAGAACTGCCGCAGGACGGTGACGAGCGCGGTGGGCAGGGATTCAAAGCGGAAGTTCGGGAACCAGAGACTTAGGTAGAGCTGATCGGCCATGTGTAGATGTTAGATGGTGCTGCGGGCTGGAAGTCGCAGGGATGGGCGCCAAACAAAGTTGCAAAGTCAGATCGCATCGTGCGTCTGATTATTGGCGCAATGTGAGCGGTATCGGGGCTGATACCCGTGATCCGATTGGCTACACCGGAAACGCCATCACGGACTCGCGCGACACTGATCCGGCTTGTGTACGGGAGGGCCCAGCCCCAGAAGCCCCGCTGACATAGTTTCAGAGGGCCAGAGCCAAGTGCAATACGAAGCGCGAAGTCGCGTAATTGCCAGCGCGAATTCGCCGATCGACCAGGCATTCGTTCTTCGAGCGCTTTAGGGGTGGCGCGACGTCTTGTGTACGTTTGCTGCCACGCGGACGCGAGGAGTACAGAGGAGGACCATGAAGGAACTGGAGAGCGGAGCGGGGATTTCGAATGCGGAGATGGCGAGCACCAGCGCTATCTCGAAGCGAGATCGAACTGAAAGGGCGCGAAGTGCTTGGATTCGAGAGTTGTTGTTTTTGATGGCCGCTTTCGCGGTCGGCTGGTGGGCGCACGGAGCGAAGACGGTGCAGGCCGCCGCCGATGAGTTTCAGTTTCAACTTGGAGTCGCGAGGTCGGAGAGCACGCTGCTGGTGTCTTCTCCCACGCAGAAGGTGGTGTACGTGTACCAAGGCGCGCTGACCGGCAACAATGCGGTGCAGTGCACCTACAAGTTCATCCTGAGCACACCGGGTGGGGTGATCCGGCGCGAGCAGTGCCCGGTGCAGTCTTTACTGCCTTAAGCACACAAGTCTGGCCCTGGAGCATGCTGGCCCGAGTGTCGAGATGAGCTTCCTTCCTTTCTGGCCGTCGGAGGTCTCTCTGCCTTTTGTGTGCAGGTGCTGGGTTTGCGGCGAGTCAGTAGTACCAATACCAAACACCTTCACATGGGCTCTCGTCGACTGTTCCCGGGTGCCATCGGTCGTGCCGGAAGCCATCCATCAAGGGAACCAGGACTTCGACGTTCTGGGCCGCGATAACTTCTACCTCTTGGACTGCGCCATGCCGATCGACGACCTGCCGGAGTACATTCGGGGAAGGCCAGTTTCCATTTGAGGCAAAACTGAATGTGGGGTCCAAATCTTCTAACTCCCTCACCTCGAATCTCTGAAAGGGACGAAGTGACTCTCCGGGCTTCGCCTGCGCGCCAGGAAGATCGAACCGGGCCGCATCTGAACTGAGTGCCGCATCAATGGTTACGTCGGCCGTGAGCAGATCGCGTCCCATCGCCTGAACCGCGAAATGCATCGGAACCACCTTGCCGGCAAACACAACATGTTTTTGCCAACTGGTAATCAGACCCGCTTCGTTGTCCTGCACCAGAAGCCCGCTGCGCAGGAAAACGTACGCAAACGTGAAGGTGTGCCTGGCGACCCATGTGCGGCTGATGCGCACGAATTGCAAGCTGCCCACGGACTGCGGTTCGATTCTCCAGCCAAGCGGGACGCGATTGAATTCGGGGGTGACCAAGTTTTGCGGAACTGGGGCCAGTAGCGCTTGCAGCAGCATCAACACGCGGCTGGGCTCGTAGTCGGAGGTGGCCTGCATCTTTCGCACTCGGCCGGACTGCACCTCGACCGCATGGTAGCTGCCGAGCGTCACCTCCTGCCGCCACTGCTGCGGCGAGATCCAGGTCTCTTCGTAAACCCCGTCCCCCGTGACGATCTTAGGATTCTTGACGAGTTCGATTCCCGGAAAGGCATGAAAGACTACCTTCATGTGAAAAGGGGACGAGCCGGGTAGGCGGAGGTTCATCTGCTCTTCCGCCCGCGCGAACCACTCCGTCGCATTCGTAGGCTCGGGGCCGGAGGTCTGCGCGACCGCCGGCAATATCAGCCAGCAACAAAGTAAGACACACAACCCATGAAACACCATATGGATACTTCCAAGATGCAGCCGCTTGCATTCTGTCATTTCCAGCAGCAACGAATTCCGAGGTGTGAGCAACGGCACTCCACAACAAAGAACGTAGACCTCTGTTAATGCGACAGAGAGTACACATCTGAAGGATCAAAAAGGGAAGTTGCCACCGACGATACTCGCTTTTCGCGCGCTGTCAAGGACGAGCCAGTTGATTGCCTTGACGTTTGAGTGTAACCAGCACTGCCGCGCGGAGTTGGAGCGAGAAGACAGGGCAGTGGAATACATCCAGTGGGGTGATCCGGCGCGAGCAGTGTCCGGTGCAGTCTTTACTGCCTTAAGCACGCAAGCTGGCCCCGGAGCTGGGGAAGGTGGAGATCGTCACGAAGGCGTGACGATCTCAGAGAAGTCGGCGATGCGCGAGAAGTTTTCAAGCACCGAGGCGATGAGGGCGAGGCGGTTGTCGCGCCGGTCTGTTTCTGGAGCCATGACCATCACCTTGTCGAAGAAGAGATCGACGTGGGGACGCAGCGAGGCGATGAGTTCGAGGGCTTCGCGATATTGGCGGCGGCTGCGGACGGCTTCGACCTGGGACACGAGTTCGGTGGAATGCGCGTGAAGGGCTTGTTCTTCGGGCTGGGAGAGCAGCGACGGAGAGACAGCCGCGGCTGGGGCGATCTTCTTTTCGGCGGCCTGGCGGAGGATGTTCTTAATGCGCTTGAAGGCGGCGGAGATGGCGGCGAAGTCTTCAGAGCCGCGGACGGCGGTGAGGGCTTCGGCGCGGGCGATGGCGTCGCGCACATCGTCTGCTCCGGCGGCGAGCGTGGCCTTGACCACGTCGTAGGCGAAGCCGCGCACATCGCGCAGATAGAACTCGAGGCGTTCCGCGAAGAAGGTCTGCAGCTTGTTGGAGGTGGCCTGCGTGTGAGTGCGCAAGGAGCCTGACTCGGCGGCGGTACAGAGCTGGGAAACGGTGAGCGGCAACGTGGATTCGGCGAGGATCTTGATGACGCCGTTGGCCGCGCGGCGGAGCGCAAACGGGTCTTTGGAGCCGGTGGGCTCAAGGCCGATGGCGAACATGTCCACGATGGTGTTCATGCGATCGGCGAAGCCAAGGATCTGGCCTTCGATGGTCGCGGGAATCGGGTCGTCGGTCGAAGCGGGGGTGTATTGCGCGTAGATGGCTTGGGCGATGGCTTCACTATGGCCCTGCGCGCGGGCGTAGAGACCGCCGACGATGCCTTGAAGCTCGGTAAATTCCTTGACCAGTTCAGCGGTGAGATCGGTCTTTGCCAGACGCACCGCGGTTAGCAGCGATTCGAGATCGACTTCGCTCGCCTGGGCGGCGAGTGCCTGCGCGATGCGGAGGTTCGCTTCCGTCTTGGCGTGGTAGCTGCCAAGATCCTTCTGGAAGGTGACCGACTTGAGCATGTCGACGCGATCGGCGAGTGGGATCTTCTGATCGGTGTTCCAGAAGAAGCGGGCGTCGTTGAAGCGGGCGCGAAGAACGCGTTCGTTGCCGTGACGAATGAGCGCTTCGCCGGCGGCATCGGGCTGGGTATTCAGAACGGCCAGGAAGTGGGGCGAGAGCTTGCCGGAGGCGTCTTCGACCGCGAAGTATTTCTGGTGGTCGCGCATGACGGTGACCAGCACTTCTTCGGGAAGATCTAAGTATTCGGGTTCGAAGCCGCCGAGCAGAACCGCGGGCCATTCCGTAAGATGAGTGACGGTACCGACCAGGGCGTGATCTTCGCGCCAGCGTGCTTCGGGAACGGTGCGAGTGACAGCATCGAGATCTTTGCGAATCTTGTGACGGCGGGCCTCGACATCGGCCAGCACGTGGACGGATTCGAGGGCGGCGAGATAGTGTGACGGTCGAGAGACGGTGACCGGCGCTTCTCCGTGAAGAATCCGGTGCCCATAGGTGAGTTTGCCCGCGCGCACCCCGGCAAATTCGATGGGAACGATCTGGTCGTCGAGCAGAGCCAGTAGCCAACGCAGCGGACGAACGAAGCGCTCCGGCTTGCCCGCGCGCCAGTACATATTCTTGGCCCAGTACAGCGCGGCCAATTCTTTCGGGAGCTGTTCAGTAAGCACCTGGGCTGCTTCGCGGCCGGGGCGATGAACCGTGGCGGATACGTATTCGCCCTTCGGAGTTTCCAACTTGCGGAGTGCGGATACCTCGACGCCTGATTTCTTGGCGAAGGCGAGCGCCGCGGGGGTGGGCTGATCGTCTTTAAAGGCGATCTTCCAGGAGGGGCCGGTCAACTGTTCTTCGGTGTCGGCCTGACGGGCAATGACTCCGGAGATGAGGACGGCAATGCGGCGTGGCGTGGAGTAGCTGGCCACGTGATAGTCAGAGGCAAGCAGGCGTTCGCGCTGCAATACGGCCTCGACGCGCTGGGCGAGTTCTGCCTGCGCAGGGGCGATCATCCGGGCCGGGATTTCTTCAAGTCCTACTTCAAGGAGAAGGTCTGGCATGCTGATTCTTATGCTTTCTGTGCCAGCTCATGGCTGGATGCGTTTTGCTGGGCGACGTAGGCTCTGGCCACGCCCACGGCGAGCGCGCGAATGCGCGCAATGACACCGACGCGTTCGGTGACGGAGATGGCTCCGCGGGCATCGAGCAGGTTGAACAGGTGCGAGCACTTGAGGCAGAGATCGTAGGCGGGCAGCACCGGGAAGCGACGCAGGACAGCCGGGATCTCATCCGCCTCTGACAACGTGTGGTCGATGAGGGCGTCGTGCTTCTTCTGGTGGTGTTCCGCCCTATGCAAGGCCTCGGGCGCGATGAGCCCTTGAAATTCGGATAGCAGGGACTGGCACTCTGCCTCGTAGAGGCGGAAGTGTTCCCATAGCTTGTTCACGTCGGCAGACTCGAAGTTGTACACGGAGAACTGCTGTTCTTCGAGCAGCCGCACCTCGCCGTAGGTGACGGGCTGGCCGGTGGCGGGGTTGCGCGCCCACACGATGTCGTAGATCGAGTCGACGTCCTGCAGGAAGGCGGCTATGCGTTCCAGGCCGTAGGTGATTTCGCCCGAGATGGGGTCGAGGTCGATGCCGCCGCACTGTTGGAAGTAGGTGAACTGGGTGATCTCCAGGCCGTCGAGCATGACCTGCCAGCCGACTCCCCAGGCGTTGAGGGTGGGGGCTTCCCAGTTGTCTTCTTCAAACTTGATGTCGTGCTGGCGAAGGTCGATGCCGATGGCGGTTAGCGACTCGAGATAGATCTCCTGAATATTCGATGGCGGCGGCTTAAGGATGACCTGAAGCTGGGTGTGTTTGTAGAGGCGATTTGGATTTTCGCCGTAGCGGCCGTCGGCGGGGCGGCGCGAGGGCTGGGCGTAGGCAACGCTGAACGGACGAGGACCGAGCACGCGCAGAAAGGTGTCGGGAGACATGGTGCCGGCGCCGACTTCGACGTCATGGGGCTGCTGAAGCACGCAACCGCGGTCAGCCCAGAAACTCTGCAGGCGAAACAGAAGCTGCTGGAAGGTGAGGGGCGCGGCTGAAGCGGGCGATTCCGTGGAAACTGCGTTCAAGGGCGGGCTCTCTTGAGAATAGAAAATCTTACCCGCATTCTAAATCACGGCTGCTGGATCACCCCTGCGCACAGTCCGATGGCAGCCTTCCGATCCTGAAGCTCACGCCACCGGCGTTTTCGCCCCCGGATGTCCAATGGCCGCGACCAGCAAGCCGAGGAGCAACATCATGACCAGTTCGAGGCCGATCTGCTCGAGCACCAGCCGGAAAGGCCACGGCTGAATTGCGTAGTAGATGAAGTAGCGGCTCACGGAGGCCACCAGCCAGACCAGAACTCCATAGTGCAGGCCCTGTCCGACCCAGTGCGACGAATTCACGCCAGCCGCGTAGATCCCTACGAACCCGATGGAGAAGAAGAGAAACCCAAGCATCAGGTAAAGGATGTAGGCCTGCGAGTCGGTCGGTGTCCTGGTCAGGTCGGGCATCGCCATGTAGGTGGGCTTCAAAATCAATCCATGAATGAGGAAGTTGAGCAGTGAGCTCACGATGAACACCGCGACCGTCGCAATCGCAAATCGAGACATCTTCAAGACAGCACTCCTTGGCAAGCAATCGACATGTTGCCTGCTGCAAATTCACTGTTAACCGTTGCGATTGGAGATTACTACCGTGGCTGGCAAAGCGAAAGAACTTCCGTTGGGAGGAGGGCGCAGGCTGTAGAGTGTCTACGAATTTGAAACAGATGCCTTGCGAGTGACGGATAGGTGGGTGGCCGACCTTTTTCGTTTCACGTTTCTTCCGTCCACCCGAATCGAGGGTGGCCTTATCCTTCGCGGGTTTGCGAAGGGTGGGTTCTGCGTCGGCTTGCCAGATCCGCAACCGGGTTCAATCCACCTCGACCGCGGATACTCTCGCTTCCATTCTTTCGGTTTCGAACGAGTGTATCGGAAGGGCTTTCGGCGAGTCTCGCTTGTCCTGTTGATCCCACCCTTCGCAAACTGCGCGAAGGATGGGGCACCCGTAACTCGGTCGCTAACAGAGTGGGCCACCCGCCGGAACATTACAACTCGGATACCCGACCCACGTCCACGAACGGGCCGCGCCAGACGACGCTCCCGCCCCGGTCGATGTACGCGACCTCATCTGCAAGCTCTACGAAGCACAGTCCGTTCCTGAAACTACCCACCATCTCATACCTGGGCGCTATGACATAGGCCCCGCTTGGAGTGATGAACCCGATATGCTTGTTGGGCTCGTCATACGGTTCAACAGCCGCCAGCCCCTCCACAAACTCCCCTGCATAGCGATATGCAGGCCGTACAACGATGGCTCCAGTGGAATTGATGTAGCCCCAGCGATCCTCAACCTGGACTTCTGCTAGACCCTCATGGAACTCCCGCGCTGCTTGGTATTGGGCGGCGATCACGTATTCCCCATTCCGCCCGATGTGCCCCCACAAGCTGTCTTTCTGGACTCGCGCGAGTCCTTCCGAAAATGGAAGGGCGAAGTCGAACTGAAGCGATATCTCGAACTCCAGGGATTTGTTGATAAAGCCCCTTTTTCCGCCAAGTTTGACCGGGGCTACTCCTTCCGAAAAGGATCGTGCATCTTGGTAGAACGGCGCAATCAGCTCGTCTCCCGAGGATGTAATAAACCCGTATAGCCCACCTAAAGACATCCAAGCGACACCTTCTTGGAATTCACCCACGGTGCGATATTCTGGCTCAAGAACGATACGGCCTTCCAAATCCATCACTCCTCGTTTGCCATCGACCTGGAAGACTACTCGGTCCTCGCTGATGCAGAGTGGCAAGTCAGAAATGGGCTGTATGGTCAAATTCCCATCGCTATCCACAGCTCCCCACTTTCCCCCTTGCTTCACTGACGCCAACCCGCAACGGAATGGGCGCGCACCGTCAAAGACGGGGGCTACGACCTGTCCCCCCGCCCTATCCATGAATCCCACTTTGTACCTGCGCGGATCACGGCCTATTCGCTCAAACGTAGGAAATATAGCGGTTCCTTCGACCTCTGTGCGCTGGGTCATCAGTATCGGATCACCTCTGTTTCCGCAGCCGCAACATGGCTTTTCTGATGCGCCGCCATTGCTCCCGACGAAGGGCACAGACGCAGCAAGCCGCCTGCGGAAGGGACGGACCGCGGCAAGCTCTAGGGTTGGGCAACCAAGGCTGGGAACTCGGCCTCTAGCTTGACTACCATCGTGTCGAAAACCCTTCGAGTAGCGGGATCACCCTCGCTTAGATTTTCAGCGAAGTACTCGCCATTTAGCTCCTCCGGGCGAAGTGTCACTGTCCCGTCTTTCTGGATTGCCGCTTTCCAGAACGAGGAACATCGGGCATCTGTTACCTCGAAGAGGATGGCTGGGAAGATCACGAACTGTCGATCATCATTCACGATCTGAAACAGAGTCGTGTTGCCATATTGCGGTGAGTCGATGACCCCGATAAGACCGACCACAAGAGACTCTTTGCCGACCGAGAGTCGGTGGTTTGGGCGGAACCGGGATGAAGCCTTTAGGAACGACCTCTGCTCCTCGGTCAGTTCACGATTTGTGCATCGGACTCTCATTGCATTTTTCTCTTCATCTCGACTCGACTGTTTCGGGATGGAAAGAGTGTAACGGAAGGAACTTCGAGAAGGTCCCGGTTACCGTACCCTTCGCAAACTGCGGGAAGGATGGGGCACCCGTACCTTGCTGGCTTTGTCAGCCACCGAGGCGGGAGAGGGCAGCGGCGCTGGTGAGGCGGCGTTCCGCGTGGCGTTCGAGGGCCTGAATGGAGAAGCGGCGGAGATCGAGGGCGCGGGTGCGGGGCCAGGGTTCGGCGGCAAAGGCGGAGACGGGCTGACGAAAGATTCGCGCCGCGAGAGCCTGTGCCTCCGCGGTGAGCGTTGCGTAGCCGGAGTGGCGGTGATCGGAGCAGACCAATCCATCTCCCTGCGCGTGGAAGTAGGCCGTGCTGCCGGCTAGTTCTCTGCCGCAGACCACGCAGCGGGCAAGATCCGGAAGCCAACCCATTAACCGCGTCGTCCACAAGGCGAAGTAGGTCACCGGCATCCAGATGCAGTCGGCGCGCGTGTATTCGAGCACCGCGAGCAGGAGGCGGAAGACTGCGTCGTTGGGGTCGTGATCGGGCAGCGTTTCTTCGAGCACCTCTGCGAAGAAGGAGAGCGCCGCGGCACGCGCATAGTTCACGGGCGCTGAGAGCGGAGAGCTGAGAATCTCGCATGAGTCGAGGCGGACGAGTTCCTGGCGGGGCTTTTCAAACCAGGCAGCCCGCACGTGCGTCATGGGTTCAAGAGCGCCACCGAAGCGGCGACGCGAACGCGCGGCGGATTTGGCTACACCTTTGATCTTGCCCTGGTCGCGGGTGAAGAGCGACACGATCTGGTCGGCCTCGTGAATAGGCCAGGTGCGGAGGATAACGGCTTCAGCTTGATGCGCGCTCAATGGAGTTCCTCTGAGAGCATACCTCGCGGCGGCGCGGGTCTGTCGTGATGGATGCATTGACACGGCTTGGGACGTGCAGTACGCTTCGGGCGAATTCGAATCTGCTGCGCGCTGCGGCGCGAGGCTCTGTTGGAGAGGAACCCATGGCATTTTGCAGCACGTGTGGGAAGACGATCGCAGACGGCACGACTTATTGTCCGCAGTGCGGCGCACCACAAGGGCAACCGGCGACGGCCGGCGCCCCTGTGGGCTATGCACCGGTTGCGGCGACCTCGACCGGCATCCAGGAAAACATCGCCGGCCTGCTTTGCTACCTGCTTGGATGGATTACGGGTTTGATCTTCTTCTTCATCGACAAGCGGCCGTTTGTCCGGTTTCACGCAGCGCAGTCGATCGTGGTATTCGGCAGCCTGAACCTGCTCAGCTTTCTCATCCGCATCATCTTCGGTTACGGCATATTTGGCGGAGGCAGCATGTTCTGGGCGGGATTCTCCGTCTTTATGCTGCTGGTCGGCATTATCAATCTGCTGGCGTTCATTCTGTGGATCGTGCTGATGATCCAGGCGTACCAAGGGAAGAGGTTCGAGGTGCCGATCGCGGCGCCGCTAGCGAAACAGTTGGCAGCACGGCCGTCATAGCGCGGTCGCTGCGACTGGATCGGTGAGGATCAGCAACTGCTTGGAGATCTGCGACACCCGATCCAGCTCCCTCGTGGCGAGCGCCAACAGCTGGCGCCCATCTTCGTCCACCGAGCCGTTGTGTTCGAGCAGATAGAGCGCATTGGTGACGGCGGCCAGCGGGTTGTGGATGCCATGGGCCAACACCGAGGAAACGCGCGCGACAGCGGCCCGCTTCTCCGCCTCGAGCAGCGCCTGTTCGGCGCGACGCTGTTGCGAGATGTCGCGGCTGATCACCAGCACCGACTGCACTTCTCGCTCGGAAACTTCCGGCACCATTCGCGTGTGATACCAGACCGGTCCCGACGGACCTGCGAAGAGCAGCTCCACGCTGAGTTCGCGGGCTGTTTGAAAGACTTTTTCAAGATTGCGGTTGATGAGTTCGCAGATCTCACGGGTATGCCCGAGATCTTCCATGGTCATGCCTTCGAACTCGCTCGCGGGGCGATGATTGGCGACCGCTGTCGCTCGATTCACATAGATGTGCCGCAGGCTTCGATCAAATCTTGCAATCGCATCGGGCGCATTGTCGAGCAGTACCGCGAGATCCTGCTGGGATAGATTTCCGGCGTTGACAGGGGGAGCCTGACTCATCGCGGTTTTAGATGAGGTATGGAATGCTAAGGATGCAGTTTGGGGCAATCGGAAACGCGCAGCCTCGGGGTAAGGCTGCGCGCCGCGAGGAACGGCTTAGCGGCCGAAGAATTCGGAATTCTTTTCCGCGTAGCTCTGCCATTTTTCCGGCAGGTCGTCAGCAGCATAAATGGCCGAGACGGGGCACACCGGAACGCATGCGCCGCAGTCGATGCACTCGACCGGATCGATATACAACATCTCGGTTTCGGCGTGCTTCGCTTCGTCCTTCTTGGGGTGAATACAGTCAACAGGACAAGCATCGACGCAGGCGGTGTCTTTGGTGCCGATGCAGGGTTCCGCAATTACATAAGCCATAATGCCCTTCTCCAATCGAAGGTGGGTGGTGTGAAGATCGAGGACAATTGTAGCAGCACTGGCCCATGACTTACGGCCCCTGTTGCCGGGATGAAAGAGCGTGCAAAAAGCAGTCGGAGTTTAGCTGTTCTCGCGGGAAGCACGGAGAGAAGCATACTCCGCCGCGGTAGGAATCGGGTCCAGCTCGCGGCCTGCAAAGATGTCGGCAAACAAGGAAACCAGCTCCTGCTGAAGGGTGCCGTTGGTAGCGAGGACTTCTCGGCTCTCCAATCGAAAGGGAGCACGGTCGAAGCCCGTAACGGTGCCGCCTGCTTCCATCACCAGCAGCGCGCCGGCCGAAGTATCCCAGGGATTCAGGTTGAATTCCCAATAGCCATCGAAGCGGCCGCAGGCAGTGTACGCGAGGTCGAGAGCAGCGGATCCGGCGCGGCGCACACCATGGGAGCGCAACGTGAGCTGGTGGTAGAAGTGGATGTTGGGATTGTCGTGGCGCTTGCGGCTCGGGAATCCTGTGGCCAGCAGCGCTTCTCCCAGATGAGCCGTGCGCGAGACGTGAATGCGATGGCCGTTGAGGTAAGCGCCGCGGCCGCGTTCGGTTACGAACATCTCATCCCGCATGGGGTCGTAAATCACCCCCGCAACGAGCTGACCATCTTCGCCGGCAGGCAGCGACGCGGGGCGATGTTCAAGACCCATCGACACACAAAAGACGGGGAAGCGGTGGGCGAAGTTGGTGGTGCCATCGAGGGGATCGATGTACCAGCGGTACTCGCCTTCCATGCGATCGCGGGTTCCTTCTTCTCCGTAGATGCCGTGTGCGGGAAAGGTGGAATGCAGCAGCTCAACCATGAGGCGTTCGCTGGAGCGATCGGCCTCGGTGACGAGATCGACGTCGCCCTTGTATTCGGTAGCGACGGCTGAGTGATAGAAGTCGCGTACCAGGGCACCGGCCTGAAACGCAATCGCGGCCGCTGGTCCGGCGAAGGGCAGATCCACGACCGTGGGAAGGACTGCGCTCACTTACCGCTCCCATCCTGGCCATCGGACGCACTCTTGCGGTTGGCGGAGCGGTTGCGGACAGTGTCGCGCTTGGCCGCTTCGGCGATGGTGCGAATCTGGTGCTTGTAGATGAAGAGATTCGGCTTGCCTTCGCGGGTGAGACGGATCATGCGGTCATCGAAATACTCGATCCACCCATGCACGCTCTCGCCATCGCGCAGCTTGACGGTGACGGGGACCTGCTTCTCGCTGAGAAAACGCAGGTAGAGCGACTCCTGCCCGGTTTCTCCCGGCGGCGGGCTCTTTTGCCGGCGACGCGATGCACTTTGGATGGACATAGTGACTGTATTGTAGCGAGAGTCGCGTGGAACGTCTGCCCTGTAAAGAGGCGCGGAACGAAGACCAACTCTCGGCTTTGGCAAAGTTGGATGCAGGAAGTCGCTTCGGAAGTCGAGCGGGAACTCGAATCGGAAGTCGAGACCAGAGGTCAATCAGAGACGATTCAGGGCGTTGCATTGGGGTAGTAGCCGGGGCGATGGCGAACCGTGTAGGCAGGTTCTTTCGGCGGAGTATTCACGTGCACTGAGATTTTGCGGAAGTCGGAATCGATGGCGTGGCGCGCGGGGTAGTAGCCCAGCAGATATTGCGTGCGCAGATCGTCTGAGACCTGCTGAAAGGCGCGGTCTAGCTCCGACGCATTCGCGTAATAAAACTTGCCGCCGGTCTCCTGGGAGAGCGTCATCATGGCGTGTTCGCCGCCGGTGTCGCGGCCTGCGTCAGCCTCGATCGGCACGTCGATGATGCTGTAGACCATGACCTCAGAACGGACCGCCTGCTCCAGAGCCTTGGCGTAATCAACGCCGTTCACGGTGTTGCCGCCGTCGGAGATGACAACCAGCACCTTGCGTCCGGCATGCGGCGCGAGACTCTGCGATGAAAGATAGACAGCATCGTAAAGCGCGGTCGCAGGCCCGGTACGGAGATTGTCGAGGCCCATATCGAGCCGGCTGAGCCGGTTGGTGAAAGGCACCACTTCGCGCACGTCGGAAGAGAAATCCACCAGCGACAGCTGGTCGACCGGGCGAAGCAAAGCGTGAATAAAATTGCGCGCTGCCCGTTGTTCCACGCTGAGGTCTTTGCGAACGCTCCCGCTGGTATCGATTGCGAGCACCATCGAGAGAGGCACTGAGGACTGGCGTTCAAACACCGCGATCTTCTGGGGGCGGCCGTCTTCAGACAGAGAAAAGTCTTCCTTGGTGAGCCGTGGGACGGGTGCTCCATTTGTATCCGTTACGTTTACGAACACGTTGACCAGGCGAACGTCAACGCGGATCGGGGGCACCGCATCGCGCGAGGGAATGATTGGAACATCGGGAGTGTATTGCGCCAGGGCAGTGGCTGAAACCATGACGAAGACCAGCAGGCGCAGCATCACGGAGTCGGCTCTCCCGGCGAGGGAGCGGCTTGCAGTTCGGTGGGAAACGGCTCCCCGTCGGCCCATACGGCACCGTCTTCAAAGTGCTCTTTTTTCCAAATCGGCACCGTCTTTTTGAGCGTGTCAATGAGCCAACGACAGGCATCGAAGGCTTGCGCACGATGCGCGCTGGCAACGGCGAGAAAGACGCTGGTTTCGCCCACTTCAAGGCGTCCCAGACGGTGCACTGCCACGATGCCGCGCACGCCAAAGCGATCAACAGCTTGGGCGGACAGCTCCCGCATCTGGGCGAGAGCCATGGTTTCGTAGGATTCGTAGACGAGGTACAGAGTGCGACGCCCGCGTGTGTTGTTGCGAACGATACCGTCAAACACCACGACTGCGCCGTCTTCCCCTTGCTTGAGCGCGGCCAGCCAGACCTCAGGATCAATGCGCTGGTGCAGGATCGCCACCTGGATGGCCGGTGTAGAGGCGGAGTCGCTGCCTCCACTGACGGGTGGTAGCAGGGCTACTTCGTCGCCCTCTGAGAGGAGATGGGAGGCGGACACGTAGTGCTCATTGACGGCCACCGCCAGCGCGGGCCATACGCGATCCAACTGAGAAGTGGTCGAACGATAGTGGTCGAGCAGCGTGTTGACTGCTGCATTCTGCGGCAAGTCCACAGCTTCGCTGTCACGCTTGAGTGTGTCTTTGAGCACTCCGAAGAAGAGAACGCGGACCTGCATTGAAAAAGTTTACCCAGCCTTTAGACGTAACCGGCAGAAATTCGAGAGTTTGCCACACTCGCAGTGGCAGACCGGGGTCGGGCAAGCATCAGGAGATTTTGCGCTCGGGCGGGGAGACTTCCGCGAACAGGTTATTCTGCGGCGGATACCAGACGCGCGTGCCCTGGACGCGGGCGAAGGAAGTGAGCGAGTGGGGCTTGCGGTAAGAGGAGTAGCGCACGTTGGCTTCTTCGTCGGCCTTTGCCTGGTAGAAGATGTCTTCGACGGGGATGTCGCGCGCGAGCAGAGCATCGCCGACCAGCGATCGATGACACCGCCAGGGCACGGCCTCGGCGCACATCAAAACCGTCTGGGCGAGGGGGCGAATGGCCAGCAACTCAGTCATGGCGGCGTCGAACTCCGGGGTCTGCATGTAGTCGGCGTAACCGCGGAAGCTCGTGTTACGCCAGCCGGAGTTGGGCGAATCACTGCGAGCGTGGCGCAGGCCGCCCAGATTCTTATGCCAACGATAGCGCAGGCCTGCCGTTTGCAGGGACTTGGCGAGCGCATCCTGGGCAAACTGGGGATTGTGACGCGAGGCAGGAATGGTCCGGATATCGACCACGACGCTGCACGCGTTCTGCCGGAGAATCTCCAGAAACGCGTCGATGGGCAGGGTCGAATGGCCGAGGGTCATCATGCTTTTTTGAGTCACCTTCGCGGTGCTGCATGCTACGATCAGCGACGCATGCACACCAAAAAATTCTTCCAAACTTTCGCCGGCGCTGCGTTTCTGGCTGCGCTGATTCCCTTCGCCGCCAGCGGTCAGACACCGGTCGCGAAGAAGCCCACGCCAAAGGCCACCGCCACCAGAAGACCTGTCGCACATCGGGCCGCAGGCACCACCGCACAGCCGGACGCGATGAAACTGCCGGCCAACATTCCTCCCGCACCGGGCAAGCTGGAGACGCTCTATGCGATGCAGTATGTAGACGTTAAGGTTGGGACCGGCGCACCCGCTCTTCCTGGTCAGATTTACAAGGTCCACTACACCGGCTGGCTGCACGATGGAACCAAGTTCGATTCGTCGGTCGACCGCGGACAGCCATTCGAGTTTCCCCAAGGCAGGCACCGGGTCATCACCGGATGGGACGAGGGCTTCGGCGGCATGAAGGTGGGCGGCAAGCGGCGGATGTTCATTCCCTACCAGTTGGCCTACGGCGAGCAGGCGACCGGGCCGATCCCGGCAAAGGCTGACTTGATCTTCGACATTGAATTGCTGGATGTGCGGGATGCGAGTTCAGCGGGAAGCCCCGGCGGACCAGGCGCGCAATGAGCAAGGCAGTGAGGCAAGAGAACGGCCTGCTGGTTGGCAGGCCGTTGACTTAGGTGAGTTGCGATCAGCATCAGGCGTCGACGTGCGTGAGCACCTCTTCGCGCAACTGTTCGTCTTTCTCGGCTTCGACCGGTGACTTGGGGAGCGCCACTGCCAGCACATCTTCGATGCGGCTGGCATAGTGGATGTGAACGCCCTCGATCTGTTCCGGGGTCAGGTCTTCTTCGACATTCTGCCGGACCTCCGTGGGTAAGATCACGTCCGTGACTCCGGCACGCTTGGCCGCCAGGAACTTCTCCTTGATGCCGCCGACCGGCAGCACGTTTCCGCTCAGAGTAATTTCGCCAGTCATCGCCGTCAGCGGGCGTACCGGCCGGTCAGTGAGCAGCGAGACCAGTGCCGTGGCCATGGTGACACCAGCCGAGGGGCCATCCTTGGGTATCGCTCCCGCGGGCACGTGAATGTGCAGGTCGATATCCTTGGTGAAATCCTCCGCCAGCCCGAGCGTGGTTGCGTTCGAGCGGACCCAGGTAAGCGCCGCCTGCATGGATTCCTGCATGACTTCGCCGATCTGGCCGGTCATGGTGAATCCGCCTTTGCCCTTCATGCGGCTCGCCTCGATGAAGAGGACATCGCCGCCCGCCGGCGTCCAGGCGAGGCCGACGGCCACACCGGCACGACGGGTACGTTCGGCGATCTCGGTGTCCACGCGAACCTTGATGCCGCCCAGAAATTCCTGAACGATCGGCCGGGTCACGACCAGCTTTTCGGAGTTGCCCTCAGCCAAACGACGTGCCTGCTTGCGGCAGACGGTGCCGATCAACTGTTCGAGCTTGCGAACACCGGCTTCGCGCGTGTAGTGCCGCACGATGTTGCGAACGCTCTCTTCCGGGAACTCGATGTTCTCGGCCTGAATTCCGTTTTCCTTGATCTGGCGCGGAATGAGGTAGCGATACGCGATGTGGACCTTCTCGTCTTCCGTGTACCCCTGCAGATCGATGATCTCCATGCGATCGCGCAGTGGCTCGGGAATCGGGTCAAGCATGTTCGCGGTGCAGATAAACAGCACCTTGGACAAGTCGAAGGGCGCGTCGAGGTAGTTGTCCCGGAAGGTATTGTTCTGCTCCGGATCGAGCGTCTCGAGCAGCGCGGACGACGGATCGCCGCGGAAGTCGCGTCCCAGTTTGTCGATCTCGTCGAGCATGAAGACGGGATCGTTGGTCTCGGCACGGCGCAGGTTCTGAATGATCTGGCCGGGCAGAGCGCCGATGTACGTACGGCGATGTCCGCGAATCTCGGCTTCGTCGTGCATGCCGCCCAGCGAGATGCGCTGGAACTTGCGTCCCAGGGCCCGCGCGATGGAGCGGCCGAGCGAGGTCTTGCCTACACCCGGAGGTCCGACGAAGCAGAGGATCGGGCCTTTCATGTCGGGCTTGAGACGGCGCACGCTCAGGTAATCAAGAATGCGGTCTTTCACCTTCTTCAGGTCGTAGTGGTCCTCATCGAGAATCTGCTTGGCCTTGAGAATGTCGACTTCCCCGCCCGAAGACTTAGCCCAGGGCAGCACTGCGAGCCACTCGATATAGTTGCGCGTGAGCGAGTAGTCGGCGGCCATGGGGGACATGCGAGAGAGGCGATTGAGTTCTTTCAGCGCCTCCTTCTTGGTCTCCTCGGGCATACCGGCGGCTTCGATCTTGGCGCGCAGGTCTTCGATATCCTTCTGGCCCTCGTCCATCTCGCCGAGTTCCTTCTGGATGGCCTTGAGCTGTTCGCGAAGGTAGTAATCGCGCTGCGATTGCTGCACCTGGTCCTGGACTTCGGACTGGATCTTGTTGCGCAGCTGCTGTACTTCAATTTCCTTAGCAAGGTGCTTGTTGATGCGCTCCAGGCGCGCAGCCACGTCAGGGGTTTCAAGCAACTCCTGCTTGTCGACTGTCGCGAGGAAAGGCAGGGATGCGGCAATGAAGTCGACCAGCCGGCCGGGCTCGTCGATGTTGAGAGCGATCGTCTGCAACTCGTCGGACAACGTCGGCGAAGAGGTCACGATGGTCTGGAACTGCGAAACCACGTTGCGCTGCAGCGCTTCGAGCTCGGAACTGGGTACCGCCAGAACATCGCCGACGGTCTCAACGCTGGCGGTCATGAACGGCTCGAGCTGCGAGAATTCGCCGAGGCGGACGCGCTCTGTGCCTTCTGTGAAGACGAAGAGGCTCTGGTTCGGCATCTTGACTACTTTATGGACAGTGGCAAGAGTGCCGAGGGAGTAGAGGTCGCTGGGCTGAGGCGCATCAAGGCGAGCCTCGCGCTGGGCGACGACCACTATGGTCTTCTCTTCCCCGAGAGATTGAATGAGTTGAATCGAGCTTTCACGTCCGACGGTCAGGGGCAGCACGGCGTGGGGAAAGAGAACCGTGTCACGGACTGGCAGAACTGGCAGGACGCGCGCTTCGGAGCCTTCCCCACGTTTGCTGGGGTCGCTTGGATGAATGATGCTTAAGAAGTCGCTAGCCATGAGTATCCTTTTATCAGATTATTGGCTATTAGACGCTGCAGATTATGAAAACGTCGCAGGATCTGTAAGTTGCTCATAACATAAGCACGTCATGGCCGAGAGTGTTCATTGTCTACCTTCCGGCTGGTAGTAACTGGTTCGACGAGGCCCTGGTTGGAGCTACGGGATGGCTTGGATGCCGCCGGATCATGGCCGGACGCCCTGCTCCCAGAATGATTATCGGCCATCGGCTGGATGCATTTAGAAGCTGGGGTTCGGGGGAACAGATGCTAAATCTCCCTGGCGGCCGCTTTGTACCGTCCCAGCTCCTTCACCATGGAACAGAATGGCCGCAATTGTCGCAGCGCGGAGTCAGCGATGTCGAGAGTACCCAGTTGGTAATCCACATAAAAGATGTACTGCCAGGGTTGGCCGTGCACCGGACGCGACTCGATCTTGGTCAGGTTGGTGTTCAAACTGGCAAATACCTGCAGCGCGGCGACCAGGGTTCCGGGGCGGTTCTGCACCGTAAAGGCGAGCGAAACCTTGTCGGCTCTGGGGTCGCGATGGACCTCCTGGGCGGGACGGATACAGAAGAACCGGGTGTAGTTTTCTGGATTGTCTTCAATGCCGGCTCTAAGGATCTCTCCCCCATAGTGGAGCGCGGCCTGCTGGCTGGCGATGGCGCCGGACGTCGGATCGTTGGTTTCGATGAGGTGCTTGACGCTGCCCGCCGTGTCGTAGAAGGGCGCAGGCGTGAGGTGCGGATGGGATTCGAAGAAGTGGCGGCACTGCGCGAGCGCCACGGGATGCGATAAGACGTTGTGGAGGGCTTCAAGGGCGGCGCCGGGTACTGCGATCAGGTTGTGACGAATTCGAATGAGAACTTCGGTTTCGATCGCCACATCGTTGGCCAGCAAGAGGTCGTAGTGCTCTACCACGGGACCGGCCAGCGAGTTTTCAATGGGGATGACCGCCGCATCGACGGCCCTCTCGGTCACAAGCCGGAAGACGTCTTTTGAAAGAGAACACGGGACGATGGTTGCATCAGGAGAAAGAAGAAGAGCGGCCTCGTGACTGAACGATCCGGGCTCCCCCTGAATAGCGATTTGCATTGCGAATCTCTGCTCCCAAATATTTCAATCGGACGGCAACCTGAACGCCCCGAGGCGCACCATATGACACCGTAGCAGGTCACACCTTGAAGGAGAAATAACAATGTTGTGGACCATTTTTGTGATCCTTCTAGTCCTATGGCTATTAGGGTTCGTCGGCTTCCATGTGGTCGGCGCGTACATTCACATTCTTCTAGTACTTGCGCTGGTGGTCCTGCTGATCCAGTTGATCGGCGGAAGACGAACTATCGTCTAGGAGCCAAGGTTCAACTTCACTTCGCCGGAACGCCTTACGGCCAAGACTTGGAAGTAAGCGCGTGAAAACCGAAGAGAGTTTACGAGCTTTGCAAGAGTAACGAGCGACTAACCGCACCATAACCCAACGGAGAGTCGGAGTAAGAGATCGTTCAGGCTCTCAGGAGAAATTCCCCATGAATAAAGACAATCTCAGCGGCAAAATGGATCAGGTGACCGGCAAGGTCAAAGAGAAGGTTGGCGAAACGTTTGGCAACCAGCGCATGGCCAATGAAGGAGTCGCAGATCAGGTCAAGGGAGCCGCAAAGGAAACCTGGGGCAATGCGAAGGACGCAGTTCACGAGTCGGCGGATATGCATCGCCGCGAGACCACAGACCGGGCCACCGACGCTCGCGAGACCATCACCGACAAAGTCCAGAGCGTGAAGGACAAGGTGAACGACAGCATCGAGGACCAACGCACCAAGGACCGGTTGAAGCATAGCGCCTAGTTCCCTGTTGGGTTCAACTGAAAAGGCCTCGCTCCGGCGAGGCCTTTCCTGTCTGCGCCGAGCGCACTCAGTTAGCCTGCATGATGCAAAAGAACATCGGCGGCCACAAAGACCGCGAAGACCACAGAGATGATGCCGTTCATAGTGAAGAAAGCGGCATCGAGTTTACGCAGATCGCGCGGTGAGACGATGAAGTGTTCATAGAGGAGAAGCGCGGCCACTACGGCCACTCCCAGCCAGGCCAGTTTGCCAAGGCCGAATAGCTCGGTCATCCACACAAGCAGGAAAATCATCGCGACGTGCAAACCGCGCGCGAGCCAAAACGCACGTTCGACGCCAATGGCGGAGGGTATGCTCTTGAGTCGCGCCTGTCGATCAAAGTCGGCATCCTGGCAGGAATAGAGAACGTCGAAGCCGGCGCCCCAGCAGAGAACGGCCGCGGTGAGCACCAGGATACGCAGATCGAACGTACCCCGGACGGCGATCCAGGACGCGGATGGCGCAATGCCCATCGCCAGCCCAAGGACGATGTGGGACCAGCGGGTGAATCGTTTGGTATACGAGTACAGCAGCAGGATGGCGAGGGCCAGCGGCGAGAGCAGGAGCGTGGCGCGGTTGAGTTGCGCGGCAGCGGCGATGAACAGCAGAGACATGACCGCGGTGAATGCAGCCACAAAACCTCTCGAAAGCAGACCCGCTGGAATGGCGCGGTTGGCGGTGCGCGGATTCTTCGCGTCCAGTTCAGAATCTGCCCAGCGATTGAAAGCCATCGCAGCGGAGCGGGCGGTGACCATGCAAACGATGATCCAGATCAGCTTCGACAAACTCGGCCATCCGCTCGCGGCGAGCAGAGCCCCGACCATGGCAAAGGGCAGCACGAAGATCGAGTGTTGCCACTTGATCATCTCGAGAGTGGTTCCAATGTTCTTCAGCAGCGGCATCGTTAGGTCTATGTCTCTTCATCCAGTGTACCGGCGAAACGATCGGTGAGATTCATGCGCGCGACAAGAGCTTCGAAGACAAGAAAAAGCTCCGTCCCCTGGTTGGAGGACGGAGCCTGGTTGGAACAAGGAATCGCGATTTGAGACTTATCTGCGTTCGGAGCCCTGGTTGGCGACCTGCAAATCGTTGGTCACCTTGAAGACGCCCGGGACGCCGTTGGCGCGGATGTTCGCGGTGTCCTTGTCGGCCTGGGTATCCACTTGGCCGTACAAAGTGACGCGGCCGTTTTGAACCGAGATACGAATCGGCTTGCCCGGGTCGATGGCGTACTTGTTCAGCGAAGGATAGCCATAGATTGCACGGGCAACAGCAACGCGAATCTGATCGTCCATGGGCGAGACCGGGTCAACTTCGATGTCGTCGATCACGTCTTTCACGCCCTTCATGTTACTTGCGACCGAGACAGCGGAGTCTTTATCGACCGGGCCGTAGGCATGTCCGCCCAGAGTTACAACGCCGTCCTGCACGTTGACGCTGATCGCGTTAAACGCGGTGGTGCCGTAACCGACGCGGTCGTATTCAAGAGCCTTTACCAGTTTCTGCTGTAGTTGCTGATCGGAGACTTCGCCGCCGCCTGCGACTTGGATCTCGTTGTTCACCGCAGTCACTTTTTTTGCGTGATGTGCCTTGCGGTCGGCTTCTTCCTTGTCGGCGAACGTGTCGACCGTGCCAGTCAACGTAACCACGCCGTTCTGAATGGAAACCTGTACGTTCTTGAACCTTGACTTACTCAGCGCCTTAGTTATTTCTGACTGAATTTGACTATCATTCTGGCCGGACCCCTGCTGCCCTGCGGGTGCCGCGAAGGCGCGAGAGGAAACCAGCGCGGGCGACATAGTGAGCAGCGCCAATGCCAGTGCCGATGTAGCTGTAATACGTCTCATTTCAATGTTCCTTTCCGAATCCTACGTCACCTGACTGACTAACATGCCAGTTAGTGACTTAGTGGTCGGTTCTAATTAAACCCTTCCCCTGTAGAGACACGAAACCGGTCGATTTGGATGCATATTCTCATTCACTCAATGAAAAAACACGGGCATGACCGGACCAGCCGGCCACCTTTAACAGACCGCTAAAGTAAGCCACAGTTTGTAACAGCTGCGGAGACCACCTTAGCGAAACCGGCGGTGTACCTTGAGCACCATGCTGAAGACCCCCGACTCGTCTCGAACCGCGAGTAAGGAGACGTTTCGGGTGATGTCAAATTGGCCCTGGATTAGCTGCTGGGCGGTGGAATTCACATTGGTGGCGTAGGTCAAGGTGGCGTTGCGGGAGATACGCTGCTCGACCGTGATACGAGCCGTCGAGTTGCCTAGGGTACCGACAAAGGTCGGATCGATCTTGACGCTTCCACCCCCGAACAACTTTTGTATGCGGCTGCTGACCGTGGCGTTGAGAGCACCGCCGAGCAGGGCATCTGCCGTGGAATTCACCCCAGCCTGCTGCTGTTGCCGGGAGTAGATCTGCTGTTCTTCCTGTGTGCGGCCGAGGGCCAGTAAGGCGAAGATATCTGCCTGCGGGAGCGGCGGCTCCGATCGGTAGGTGAAGTTCAGCTTGTTCATTGTTCCGTGCAGACCGATGGTGAGGTCGTATTCTTCAACTCGCGCGGTGGCATCGAGATCGATGACCGGTTCGATGGTGACTGGATTGGTGAAGTAGATGTCGCCATGCTGCAGCTGGTACTGCGTTCCGGCGAAGGTGGCGCTGCCCTCGGTGACGCTGATGTGACCCAGGATGGAGGGCTGCGCGACGGTGCCACGCACACGCACATCGACATCGCCGGCAAGTTTGGCAAACGAGTTCTGGAAGTTGAGCTCGGGTGCCGAGGTGATGTGTACGTCAAGCCGGAAGTGACTGGTGGGAGCGTTGAGATCCGGTGGCAAAGACACAGTACCCGAAGAGGAAGTAAGTGAGACAAGATCGAGGTTGGGATTGAGGGCGAAGCGCGTGAGCATCACGTTCCCGCTCAGCAGCAGGTTGTTCTGCGAACCCTGCAAACGCAACTGTGTGTCGACCATCGAGCTGACGCCCTGAGGATAGCGGATCCGGATATCTTTCCCCGTCGCCGTGAGATCGCCGTACAGACCTTGCTGGTAGGTGATAAATCCACCGATCTTCACCTGGCCTCCGCCAGTCATCGCGGTGAGGCTTTTCACCTCGAGTCGATCCTGATTAAAGACCAGAGTGCCATTCATCTGGCTCAGGCCGTTGGGCAGAGTCTGCATCTCCAGAGTTGCGTTGGTGAACTTCACCTGACCGCCGAGGTCGGGTTTCTGAATCGTTCCCGACGCATCCAGGTGAAAGTCGAGATGGCCGGACGAATTGATGTTGGGGTTGAAGCTCTGCACCAGCTTGAGGTTGATGTTGCCGTCGCCCTGCATGTTCATGGCATGTGCCGGATCGAACACTTCGACGGTGCCGTGAGCGCGCAGATCCGTGTCGTCGCCAACGATATGGACGGGGGATAGCACCAGCGTCCCATTGTCCAGGCGGGCATGGAGAGCCCCATCGCTCTTGAGTGGCACGCCCGCCAGCGACATAGCAAACTGTGCGACGTCGGCCTCGCCGTTCATGCGCTTCGGCTCACGTGCAGGCCCGCTCAGAGTCAGGTTGGCGGAAATGGACGAGTGGGCATGGAGTCCCTGCACGTTGGCGAGTTGCAGCACGGGGTCGAGATCAAAGTTAGAGAGAGCGAGCCGAGCGTTGGTTTGGTAGTGCCCGGAGAGCTCCGTTTGCGCGGTCACCTTCACCTGGGCGGAATCGAGTTTCGAGTTCAGGGTAAGATAGGCGGTTTTTCTATCGGTGTGCAGGTCGGCATCGACAAAGCCCAGCGCCTGCGTACCCAGCGTGAGCTTGCTGAGCTGGAGATTTGCCTGCACCAGCGGCGCGTCGAGAGTGCCGGTGCCATTCGCCTTGAAATCGAGTGCGCCGCCAAGCGGAAGGCGACCGGCTTGCAGATGGCGGATGTGGGCGAGGTCGAAGCCCTGTCCCTGTGCGTCGAAGCGGAGAGCCTTGGTTTCGTAGTTCAGGCTTCCACTGCCGGTCAGCCGCCCGCCATTCTGTAACAGCGTGAGATGGCTGACGGTGAGAGCGCGGCCGGCCATCGCGAGGTCGGCATTCAGACTTCGATAGGGTTCTCCGTAGGCCTCGCCGCCAGTTACTGCAAGATGTCCGCTGCCTTGCGGGTTGTCAAGAGTGCCCGCGGCATTGACTTCGAAGTTGACGGTGCCAGTGAGAGGTAGAGTGTACCCGACCATGTCGAGAACATCGGGAATCGCCGCATTCTGTAACTGTATTTTCGCCTGAAAGCTAGAGTCGAGATCGAAGCTGGTCTCCTTTCGCGCCAGGGCATGGGCCCGAAGCTCGCCGGACGCATGGAGCGTAGTCGATCCACGCGTGAGCGTCGCCTGCTTAATGGTCAGTAACTCTGGCGTGAATTCAGCGTATGCGTCGAGGCGATCCCAGCGAATGATTCTGCTGGGCGCCGCTTGCGCAATTGGGACTGGAGCCGTGCCGTGCAGGTGCGCCCTGAGGGCCGATGGCGCGAGGGAGACATTCGGGATTGCCGTCTCGAAGTTGGTAGCCATGACGTGACCCTTGACGTCTGGTCGTGTGATCACGCCGGTGACTTCGCCGTGGAACTCCGCTTCACCATGGAGCTGCACGGGAATTGCCTTGACCCCTTGCTGGCCGTTCGCACTCAGACCGAGCGCGATGGCGGTGCGGTCAAACTCGCCGAGATTGGTGGTGGTGATATCCGCGTTCAGTGTGGATTGGCGGCTGAGCGGATAGACGCCCAGCGAGCCCTGCACGTGAATCTGACTCGCCGGTGTCTGCGCCTGCAGCGTAGTGATGGAGACCGAACCATTGCGGTTGAAGTACCTTGCGTCGACAGTGCCGCTGAGGGGAACCTCGCCCGCTGGAGGCTCGTTCAGCGGGGCGAGAAGAACCTGCGCCTGCGCGGTCAGATCGTCGGCGTTTCCGACCCACTCCACGCTCGCCGTGCCCGTGGCCGCGGTGTTGAAGCCAAGCTTCTGATAGCGGGGCGGCGTCACCAGCTTCATCACCGTATCAAGGCTGACGTTGTGAATGTTGGCGCGGATTCTGGCTTGGGGTTCCGAAGTCGCCCTGGCCCCACGCCTCCGTATCTGTGAGGCGGCCGGAGGCTGCAGCCAATGCAGTAACCGAAGTTCGCCATCCACTGAGCCGCCTTCGCGCAGATGTGCCACGAAATGGGGCAGCAACAACTCATCGTCATTCAGGTGAAGGCTGGTCTCCGCATTCACTCCACTTACCTGCACGTAGGGCATGCGATACGCGGCGTCTGCGACATAAGCCTGGCCGTCGATGGCGAAGTGGGCTCTCACCCCTTTACCTTTCAACTTCAGCTCAGCAACTCCATGCTCGATGCCGGGAACGCCGGTGAGTGCTTCAACCTCGCGCACATCGACTTTACCGTTGGCGGTAAAGGTCCATTGAGGATCGGCGAAGTTGCTCAGGGCGGCGGTGGCGTCGAGGACGGAAGGACCGGTCTGTAACTGAAGCGATGACATTTTCAGGCTGTTGCGAGCGAGCTCGAGCTGAAGCTTCAACTGTGAGTGAACGGGCGGCAGTTTGGCCCGTTGGGCGGTGAGGTCTGAGACCTGCAAGGCTGCATGGTACTCATCTCGCGCGTACGTCATGATGAGGCCCAGGTCATTTGCCGCGAGATCGAACGGAACAGCCCGATGATTGATGATCGCGAGACCATCGTCGACCTGTGTCCGATCGATGGCCAGGTCGAAGAGCGTGTCGTTCAACGGCTTGCCGCTGCTAACTTTTTTCGGACGGGGCTGGTTGGTGCTCCCATCGGCGTTAACAATCAGGTGGAAGACAGGATGCTCCACTTGCACCAGCGCCAGGCTGAGACGTGGGCGGAAAAAGGAAAGTATCTTGGCGCGAATGAGCAGATGATCCACATGCGCATAAGGAATTTCGGAGGGATCTTCGAGGCCGTGGATGGTCAAGTCGTCGGCCTCGATCTGCAGGTGGAGCAGTCGCCAGCGAAGGGTGCCCAGTTGCACGCGACCGCCGGTCACCTGCTCCAGCGTTGAGACCACGCGACGACGCACGCGATCCTGAAAGGAAGCGGTGTTCGCATACCAGATGATCGCTCCGGCCACTACGGCGAAGAGGAGCGCGAGGCCAAGCAGGCCGCGCCATACGTGACGCCACGCGGATTTTCGTACCGGCTGCTCAGCGGGTGGATCGGGCGGATGGGCGGGCGTGCTCATGCAGATCCTCCTGAATCTTCATCTTCGTTACCGCTGCTCTGGCCATAGGTGGCGTCGAGAATTTGCACGCTGCCCTGATCGCGGAGGCTCTTCAGCCAATCCTGTAGTAACGCGCTGACTCGCTGCTGCAGCAGCACTTCTTCAATGCGCGGTGCGATGGAAGCAAGCGGTGGCGCAGTCTGATTCTGTTTTTGAAAGGCCGGCACTAAGGTTTTATCGTAGTAGTCCTGCGCGTCAGTCTTGGGTATGCGAATACCGGAGCGGAAGCGCACATCAATGAAATGCAAAATCTCCAGACGTTGACGCCAGCGCTCCTCTACCTGCGGCTCGGTCAGCCCATGCGCCTTCAGGAAGTCCTCCCATCCTTGCTGGGTGGTGCACTTGTATTTTGCGCATTCGGGGATCTGCTTGCGCAACTCGTCGAGGCTTTTCTGGAGCTCCTCATCGGGAACAGGTGCGAGTGACTGTTGCTCTTTCATCTGCTGCAGTATGAGGGTGCGGTTGATGAGACGTTCGCCGGCGCGCCGACGGGTGTTCTGGCCGGGCAGAACGCCGATGGGTTGCAGCGCAGCCATGATGATCTCTTCCTGCACATCGCTCTCCAGCAGAACATCTCCATTGATGATGGCGATCACGCGGTCAAGTTCCACAGGCTTCAAGGGGTCGGACTGAGCCTCCGACTGGGCCGCTGGCAATGGCGAATCAGCTGCCTGCTGCGGCCAGGCTGCGAAACTCGTAACCGCGAAGATAGCAATTGCTATGGCTGCGGGCCAGAGGCGGCGGATTGGGCGCAAGACGTTGATACGCATCAGAAGCTTTGCCCGATGCTGAAGAAGAAGTTGAAGTGAGCCGCCTGAGCCACGTGCGGCGCTTGACCGGAGTAGTCATAGATCACCGGGAAGATGGGCGGGTTGACGTTATAGCTGAAGTCGGCGCGGACCGGACCAATCGGCGTGCGGTAGCGCGCGCCAAGACCAACGGCATGAGAAAAGTAGTTGAAGCTGCAGGTGCCGGTCGAGGTGCCACTCGTGGTGGCCGGAGGCGGAGTGAGATTTTTGCAGGTGTCGCGATGCGGCTGCGACACGCGCAGAAAGCTGGGCCAGATATCGGAGGACGCGGTAAACACGTTGCCCATATCGTGAAACAGGACGAAGCCGAGGCTGTTTCCTACGAACGGAAGTTGAGGGTTGGGCAGACGCTCCTCAGTGCTGTTGACGAAGGCGCCTGCTCCGCCGACTGGGTAGCCGGTCTGAGGATCACGAGGGCCGGCGGCGTTGATCGAAAAGCCGCGGTGCGACTGTGCGCCGCCCGCGTAGAGCCGCTCAGGCAGCGGAATAAATTCCTGCGAAGGGCTGCCGAAGGAGCGTTCGTAACCGAAGCGCGTACTTCTAGCGAACACGTAATCCTTCTTCTTGCCCAGGGCATAGTAAGAAGAGTTGGTCATATCGAGCCGGTTGAAATTTGACTCGGAGCCGAAGTCCCCATGTGCGAAGAAATTCTGCACGCTGTTGTAGGTGCCATGATGGGCATCGAGTGGGTTGTCGCGAGTGTCGCGCAGCCAGGTCACGCCCGGGCCGCCGATGCGCGCGGGCTCTGAGAATAGCGGAATCTGATTCGGAGCTACCTGGATGGTCGCGGGGTTCACCTTTACCAGGCGATACGCGAACTCGTAGATGACGGTATTCGGAATATCGACGTGCTGAGTGACGCGCGCAGAGCCTTCCGTTCTGGAGGCGGAGTAGGTGGTCACGTCCTGCGAGTTGGTGTAGCCGCCGGAAAAGGAAAGATCGAAGTGGCGGTTCCCGAGAAAGTGTGGAGCTTGAAAGATCATTGTTGCGCGCTGTTCCAGGGTGCCGTAACTGGTTCTAAGGGTGATCGACTGGTCGCGTCCACGAAAATTAATCCGGGTCACATCCAGCAGAACGCGCGGGCTCACGCCGAAGTTTCCGTTGGGATTGCAGGCATAGCCCTGGGTGCTGATTCCTAACTGGATGAGCTGCTGAATCGACAGGCAATTGTTGTTGGGGTTGCCGGTTTGCGCTTCGAAGCCGAAGCCGTAGTTGACATCCCATCGACGAGCTTCGGTGAATTGAAGCAGCACATTTTTGCGGAGTTCCTCGCCATTGGGATTCTGAACTGCGGTATTGACCTCGTTGAAGAGGGTGAGGTCATAGAGCCGCCGCTGAGTATCGAGCAGCGCCGTCTGGTTGAGCGGCTCATTGGCGTGCACCAGTATCTGGTCGCGAATGGTTTCAGGACGAGTGTAGTGAAGTCCGGAGACGAGAACGCGGTTGATGAAAATCTGGTCGCCTTCTGTAACTTTCATGGTGACGTTGACCAGGCCGGAATCGTTTGGACCGTCTTTCTGGAAGAGCTCGAGATTGGCGTGATCGAACCCGTGGCTCAGATAGTAGCCCAAAATGGCCTCCCGGTCGCCGTTGAGATTGAGCGGGGAATACGGCTGGCCGACCTGCGTATTCAAGAGCGGCGTGAGCGTATTGAGCGGGACTTTGTTGAGGCCGAAAATCTGGAGATTGCCAATCTTCTGCTGCACGCCCTCTTCAATCGCGTACTTCACGCGGAGGTCAGCATACTTGGTGTCTTTGCCCTCCGGGGTTTCGTCGGTGTCATTGATAACCGGCGTGACCTTCACGTGAGTGAAGCCATTGGTCTGGTAGAGGCCGCTGATCGCGTTGACGTCGGCGTTGATGAGCGCCTGGCTGAAGAGGCCGTGCCGATCGATTACTCCCGCTTTGCGAACACTGAGCCGATCCTCGAGCGTGTCCTTGTCGAAGTAGCGGTTTCCTTCGACGCCAACGCTCAACACGCGGTGACGGGGTCCAAGCGTGACGAAGAAGTCGATCTGCGAGTGGTTCGGATCGACGATGTTGCGTTCGTGGCGAATGCGAGCGTCGAAGTAGCCCTCGCGCTGGAAGTGATCGCGCAGGTTACGATCGCCTTCGTTGAGCAGGTCCTCATCGACGGCCCCTTCTTCATACACGGGAATAAGACGACGAATGGCACCGTTGCTGATGGTCGCGCCCATGACGTGCACATTAACGACCGGCCCTTGCTGCGCATTGAAGTTGTAGTCCAGGTGGTGAGCCGGAACCTGATACTGCTTCGATTCGAGTGCAACATTGGCCTCGAGCCGCTTCTTCTTTTGATAGTTCTTGCGGAGATCGGTGAGCGCGCGACTGACGGTGTCTCGTGTGACTCTCTTCCCGGTTTTGAGCTTGGCGGTGGAGCGGAATTTGGCGACCGACATCCCGCTCTCGCCCTTCACATCGACGTTTCCGACCTTGGCCCGACTGCCGATCTCGATGACGAAGTTGATGTTCACCTGGAAGTTGGGGGTGTCGTCGACCGGGTGGGAAGTGACCTTCGCTTCGTAGTAGCCATTCTCCTCAAGTGTCTGTTTCAGCAGGATGGTCGCCTGTTCCATTTTGTTGGGATTGAAGATCGTGCCCGGGTAGAGTTTGGTAGCGCGGACCAGTTGCGCGCTCAGGCGGTCGTTCTTGAGACCCGTGATGGTGACAGTGCCGATGAAGAGCCGAGGCGTGCCAGCGAAGATGATGGTGACTTCGTTGGCGGTACGAATTCCTTGTACGTCGATGTTCTGGTACAGGCCGGTGGAGTAGAGTCGGCGAAGGCTTTGGCGGACCTTCTGCGGATCGAGGTGATCGCCGGATTGCAGTTCCAACTGAGCCGGCAGCGGTGCCAGGGTCTTCGCGTCGACGCCCTTGAACTGAATCGCGGCAACTTTGAGACCCGCCCACGCACGAAGTCCCGGGGTGGTTCCGGTGGCAGTGGGAACCACCTGCTGCGCACCAGGCTGATTACTTTCAGAGTAGGTGGGCACCTTTTGGCCGTTGAGCTCAGGCGCAGCCGGATGGGTGGAAGGAGTGTTGGGTGGTGGTGAAGCGACCTGGGCCTGCAAGGGAGGGCGGCCGAGCGCGGCGAAGACCAGGGCCACGGCGCACCACCGGAGTCGATTGGCGAACCCACGTCGAATTGGAACCAATCGGGCCTCGTACCTAGGAGCAGAGACGCGCATGCATGGAACTGCGATCTTCGCTTGCTGTGCGCCGTTCTTCCTGCGAGCGCGAGAATGAGACGAAATGCGGCGGTCGGGCAACGGGTATGTGGGAATTCATCGGCAACTCTCTATACTAATGAGAGACGGACCTATCCATGCAAATGATTGCTGACGGGATCAAAGAACGATACTCCCGGCAGATTTTGTACCCGGGGATTGGTGTTGAGGGGCAGCGCAAGCTGAACGCTGCGCACGTGGCAGTAGTTGGCTGTGGGGCCACGGGTGCGGCCGCCGCGGGGCTACTGGCACGCGCCGGAGTGGGAACGCTGACGGTGATCGACCGCGACTTTGTCGAAGAAAGCAATCTGCAGCGGCAGGTGCTGTTCGACGAGGCAGATGCGGCCGCATCGTTGCCCAAAGCGGAAGCAGCACGACGCAAGATTCAGCTCTTCAATGGGGAGATCCGGGTGCACGCCCGCATCGCCGACCTGGTGCCTTCGAATATTCACGAACTGCTGGGCGGCGCCGGCCTGATTCTGGATGCAACCGATAACTTCGAAACGCGATATCTGCTCAATGACTTTGCCGTCGAACAAGGAAAGCCGTGGATCTACGCCGCTGCCGTAGGCGCATACGCGGTCACGATGAATGTGCTTCCGGGCGAGACAGCTTGCCTGGCCTGCATCTTTCCCGAGCCGCCCTCAGGGGCGGTGGAGACCTGCGACACCGCGGGCATACTCAATACAGCGGTCAATCTGGCTGCGTCGATCGTGGTGACCGAGGCGCTGAAGTACCTGGTCGGCGCGCGCGACCGCATGCGGCGAACGCTGATTTCCTTCGATCTTTGGACCAATGACAGCTCTGAGATTGCTACCGGGGCGCCGCGCGGGGGGTGCAGAGTCTGCGGTCAGCGGGACTTTGCGCATCTCCGCGGCGAAGGGCGACCCCATATCACCATGTGCGGGCGAAACTCTGTGCAGATCCATGAGCATGCGCGGCCGTTGAACTTTGACGAGTTGGAGGCCCGGTTGAGGGCACACGGAGAGGTGCGAAGCAACAGCATGCTGCTGCGTTTTGTTCGAGGCCAGCATACGATCACTGTCTTTCGCGATGGCCGGGCCATTATTCAGGGCACGACAGATGCAATGGTGGCGAGATCACTCTACGCGCGTTTCATCGGCTCCTGATTAGAGTCTCGATCCTTGTACCTCGACCCGCCGGGCTAGCCGCAGGCAACCCCGCGCCTGTCTGCGACGTCGTACGAGTTTGACTCATACTCTCATTGCGTCATCGAGCGAGTTGCCATGGGCTTGACCACTAACCTAAATCGCAGCACATGGAACGGAGTTCTGCAGAATGTGTCTTATGGTATCGACGAAATGAACGAAGTAAGCGCTGGAACAGCGCAGGTAAAGCCTGTAAATCAACACCTACGCAGAAATCCCCCAATCGCGGGTGAAGCAGAGGCCATTGCCGCTGCGCAGAATGGGGACGCCCACTCCTTTGAAACTCTGTATGCGCTGCATAAGCGCCGTGTCTATTCGCTGTGCCTGCGGATGCTGGGCAACGTGGCGGAAGCGGAAGACCTGACGCAGGAGGCATTCCTGCAGCTTTACCGCAAGATTGGAACGTTTCGCGGGGACTCGGCGTTTTCCACCTGGCTTCACCGTTTAGCCGTGAACGTGGTGCTGATGCATCTTCGGAAAAAAGGCTTGCCCCAGGTATCACTCGAGGAGACGCTGGAGCCTTCGCAGGAAGATGGACCCCGCAAAGATATTGGGGCGCGCGACCTGATGCTCTCCGGCTCGATCGACCGCGTTACCCTGGAACGAGCAGTAGAGAATCTTCCCCCAGGCTATCGACTGGTGTTTGTGCTCCACGACGTAGAGGGCTACGAACACAACGAGATCGCCGAGATGCTGGATTGTTCGATCGGCAACAGCAAGTCGCAACTTCATAAGGCACGCATGAAACTCCGCGATCTGCTCCGCACAGGTCAGCGGAAGGAGGCGGCATTATGACCGAAATCCGCGAGATACCGGGGAGAAAGATGGATTGTGCTGAATTTCAGGATCGCTTGCCCGAACTTTTTGAGTCGGGGAAAGACATCAACTCAGAAGAACATCTGAAGAGTTGCGAGAACTGCGCTGCCCTGGTGCGCGATCTGCAATACATTGCTTCGCAGGCGAAGTTGCTGCTGCCGATCCAGGATCCGAGGCCAGAGGTTTGGGATTCCATCCGAGAAGCGCTGGAACTTGAGGGCACTTCGAGAGTCAGCAACATCACCGGCAAGCCGCGCTAGGTCCCGTTCGCGGAAGGGCGTAGATGCTCACTCGCCCTTCTGCCGCGTACTTATAATGCAAGATACGCATGCACCTGAAGCCTGAGTTCGTTGAGAGATACGTCCGGATCGTACTCATGGGTTTTATGGGAGCGGGCAAATCGACGGTCGGAGCCCTGCTCGCCCGGCGTCTGGGGTGGCGGTTTGTGGACGCAGACGATTGCCTGGCAGCGGAGGCGGGGAAAACCATAGCCGACATCTTCACGAGCGAAGGGGAAGCGGCGTTTCGCAGTCTGGAATCTGCCGTGGTGCGGGAGCAACTCGCCGCAAACAACGTGGTACTGGCACTCGGAGGAGGAGCGGTGGAGACAGACGACGCGTTCTCGGCGCTTCAGACTGCTCCAAACACCTTGCTGGTCTTCCTGGATGCGCCTTTATCAACGCTCATTCGCCGCTGCGATGAGCAGAGCGAGGGAGCGGTACGGCCAGTGCTCAATGACAGAACGGCACTCGAAGCGCGGTGGCAGCGCCGTTTGCCACTGTACCGGCAAGCTCACCTGACCATCCCTACAGAGGGTCTGAAGGCAGAGGCCGTCTCAGAACAGATTCTTCGTTCAGCGACGGACCTCGATATTCAACGGCCAGGGGAACCGAAAGGCGTGGTTCAATGAACGGATACCTCACCCCGCCGGACGAGCGGCGATCCCCTCGCGGAGACGTTGTCTTCACGCTGGGACTGCTGCTGCTGCTCTACGGGGCGTGGCTGGCTCGCGAAGTGTTGATCATGCTGTACGCGAGCGCCCTGTTCGCGGTCGTTCTCATGCCGGTGGTCCGCGGGATTACCAATCTGCGCATTGGGAAGTGGCAGCCTAGCCGTGCATCGGCGGTACTGCTGCTGGTGTTCGCCGTCATCCTGTTTTTCGTCTTGTTCTTCACCTTCGCTATGCCTCCGGTGTTGCGGGATGCGCGGGAGTTTGTAGGGGAGCTGCCAAGTCGCGGCCCGGCTCTGCTGGCACGAGTTAAAGCGCTTCCGCTGATGAGGCGAGTGGATCTCAGCACCCTCGATGCCAAGCTCCAGGACATCGCCTCACACGCCGCGACCTACGCGTTTATCTCCATCAAGAGCGGCGCCAGCACCCTTTTCGACGTGCTGACCACCATCGTCATCACGGTCTATTTCATGCTCGAGGGTGAAGAAGCTTACGCGTGGGCGCTGTCGTTTTTCCCGGAAGACCAGCGGGAACGACTGGATCGGACGCTCACCCGGGCCGAGTTTCGCATGGGCAAATGGCTCCTCGGACAGGCCGCGCTCATGGCCATTCTGGGACTTTCGAGCACCATCGTCTTTCTGTTCCTTCACGTGCGGTACGCTTACGCGCTGGGCGTGCTGATGGGCCTCTTCAACCTGATACCGATTATCGGGGCGCTGGTCACGGTTTCGTTGGCCTTGATGGTCGCGGCCATCGACTCCTGGGGCCGGGTGCTGGGAGTCGCTATCTTCTACGCCATCTACGCGCAGGTGGAGACTTCGTATCTGACGCCGCGCATTATGAAGACGAGCGTGGACCTTGCAGGACTGGCCGTGATGGTGTCGTTGCTGCTCGGAGCGGCGCTCGAAGGTGTGGTCGGCGCAATGGTATCCGTGCCGACGGCAGTGCTGGTCGCTGTCCTGCTGGATGAGTACCTGGTGAAGTCGAAGAAGGTTGAACTGGTGCCGACAGCGGGCACTGGCCCTTTTGATCCGCCGGTGCCTCGCGCAACCGGAAGCTCTGCGACTGCTAGAATAAAGTAGGTCGCGTGGCTGGCAGCAAAGCCGCCGTGCACCCCCTGGACGCCCTGCTGACCAGGAACTCTCAATCCCGCGGATGATGATGCACACAACAGACGGCAAAGGGCTGTGACGGCGTGACACGAAGCGCTGCAGCAGCCGCTAATGTCAACCCAGCGGGCGTTCGCGCCGAGGCCGTCTCGTCTCCTGCGACAGGATCGATTCACCTGCACGGGCCAAAGGCGGGAGCCACCGCTACACGCATTGCGGACTACCGCGAGTTATTCAAGGTTCGCGTGACCACCATGGTGGTGATCACGGCGTGGGCTGGGTTTTACCTGGGGTCAATGCGATCGGGGATCAGCAGCGTTCAAGTGGGCCTGGTGGATACGTTGCTGGGGATTGCCCTCGTCTCTGCAGGCTCGAGCGCGCTCAACCAGGCGATCGAGCGCAAGTCGGATGCGAAGATGATTCGCACTTCGGACCGGCCGCTGCCCTCAGGACGAATCTGCCTCGGCCACGGAATTCTGCTGGGCATGTTGGCGATTGGAGTGGGAACACTCTGGCTCACCATGCGCACCAACCTGATCACCGGAACCCTGACTCTGCTCACCGCGTTTACTTACGTGGCGGTCTACACCCCGCTGAAGCGGCATACCACGCTGGCGACCTTCATCGGCGCATTTCCCGGAGCCATGCCACCCCTGATTGGCTGGACAGCCGCCCGGGGTGTCATCGAATGGCCCGCGGTGGCGCTGTTTGCCATTCTCTTCGTGTGGCAGTTTCCCCACTTCATGGCAATCGCGTGGCTCTACCGCGAGGACTACGGCCGGGCGGGCATTCGTATGCTGCCGGTGGTGCAGCCGGATGGATGGTCCACGGTACTGGAAGCGATCACGTACGCGGTGCTGATGATTCCAGTGAGTCTCCTGCCTGTGTATCTGCACATTGCGGGTCAAGCGTATGGGGTCGCGGCGTTGCTGCTCGGGCTTGTGTACCTGGCTTACACGATTCGCTTTGGTCGCATTACGCGAGCGCGGAGTGTGTTGGAATCGAGAATGTATGCACGAGATCTTCTAAAGGTGAGCGTGATCTACCTGCCACTGCTGCTCACTTTCATGATGTTGAATGCCTTAGGAAAGAAGTGAACGGAATGCCCTCGCTCAGCGAACAATCCGAGCCGGCCTTGAAGGAGTCTGCCTCACGGCCCACAACCGGCGCTCCCATCCAACTGGACCGGCTGACTCACAGCTATAGCAGCCGGCTGGCGCTCGACGCTTTGTCCTTTGACGTGCGCCCGGCAGAGATCTTTGGACTGCTCGGACCGAACGGCAGCGGCAAGACGACCTTATTCCGGATCCTGTCGACGCTGATGGTCCCCACCGGCGGCCAAGCGCGCATTCAAGGTTTCGACGTAGCCAGCGAACCGAACCGCGTCAGGCAGCAGATCGGGATCGTGTTTCAAGCCCGCAGCCTGGATATCAAACTGCGCGTCGGTGAAAATCTCCGCCACCAAGGCCACCTGTACGGGCTGAGCGGGTCTCACCTGAAAAGCCGCATCACCGAAGTGCTCAAGCGCGTGGGCCTGAGCGATCGGGTGAATGATGCAGTCGAGACGCTCTCAGGCGGAATGCAGCGCCGGGTAGAGCTCGCCAAGGGTCTGATTCATTCGCCGTCGATTTTGCTGCTGGACGAGCCCTCAACAGGCCTCGATCCCGGCGCACGCCGCGATGTCTGGCAGTATCTGAAGACTTTGCGCGATGAAGAAGGCGTGACGGTGCTGGTGACGACGCACCTGATGGAAGAGGCCGAGCACTGTGAGCGGCTCGCGATTCTCAATGAAGGCAAGCTGGTAGCGCTGGGATCGCCCCTCGAGCTGAAATCAAAGATTGGCGGCGACGTGATCCTGTTTGAGGCGGCGACACCGGAAGCTGCAGAGCGGCTGGCTGCGCGGATTCGTCAACGCTTTCATGTGGAGCCAACGGTTCTGGACCATTCCGTGCGGCTCGAGCGCGCCGAAGGACACCGCTTCCTGACGGATGTGGTCGAGGCGTTTCCGGGAGAGATCGAAGGCATCTCGGTAGCCAAGCCGAGCCTTGAGGACGTATTCATTCGCAGCACCGGCCATCGCTTCTGGACCGAAATCGCTACCGAGGAGGCACACTGATGGCGACCTTGACTGCGACTGCCCCGCGAGTGAGAAAGATCTCCACTCCGGGACTTTGGGTTCCCGCGTATTCGCTTTGGCTGCGCGAGATTGTGCGATTTTATCGGCAGAAGGCCCGCGTGGTGGGCGTGATCGCCTCTCCCCTGCTCTTCTGGCTGGTGCTGGGCTCCGGGTTCGCGCATTCGTTCCGTTCGAGCAGCAGTTCCGGACCGTACCTGGGCTACTTCTTCCCGGGTTCCGTAGCCATGATCGTGCTGTTCACCGCGATCTTCAGCATGATGTCGCTGATCCAGGACCGCAACGAAGGCTTCCTGCTGTCGGTGCTGGCCGCGCCGGTAAGTCGCTCGGCCATTGTGCTGGGCAAGGTGTTGGGCGGGGCCACGCTGGCTGCAATTCAGGGCGTAGTGTTTCTGGCCTTTCTGCCTCTTGTGGGCGCGCATCCCTCAGTCGCAACCATTGCGTTGAGCATCGTCGTGGTCGCGTTGATCAGTTTTGAGCTGACGGCACTCGGCTTCGCAATCGCGTGGCCGATGGATTCGCCGCAGGCCTTTCATGCGATCGTGAACCTGATCCTGCTGCCGCTGTGGATGCTCTCCGGAGCGCTCTTTCCCGCCAGCGGAGCCTCGGGATGGCTGCGGCTGATCATGCTGCTGAATCCGCTCACCTACGGCGTCGATGCGCTGCGGAACGGACTGTTTCCTGCAGAACGCACAACTTTTCCGCTGCCAGTCAACCTGGCGGTAACCGTGGGATTCTGCCTGTTGACCTTCGCCGCTTCCTGGGCCATCGTGAACCGCAGAACCAATAAGCCGGCAGCGTAGGCGAGGAACGACATGAGCACGACGCAGGTTGCGCAATCGAATTACCGGCTCCCGATCGTGGCCATCGTTGGCGTGAGCGCGGCGGCCGTGTTCTTCCTGCTGTGGCTGCTGTATGTGCATCAGGCGCCAGCCGACTTTGCTATGCGGCTGCGGTTTCTTCCCGCGTTGAACGCGGTTCTAAACGGACTCAGCGCGGCGGCGCTGGTTGTCGGGTTCTCATTTATTCGCCGTCGCAAGATCGCGGCCCATCGTGCGTCGATGATCACGGCATTTGTCTTCTCCTCGCTGTTTCTGGTGAGTTACATCGTCAACCACGCCATCCACGGAGAGTCGCATTTCCCAGGGAATGGAGCCGTACGCACCGTCTACCTGCTTATCCTGTTGACGCACGTTCTGCTATCGGTGGTGGCGCTTCCAATGGTGTTGACCACGTTCTTCTTTTCGCTCACTGGCAGATTTCCTCAACATCGCAGGATCGCGCGATTCACCTTTCCTATCTGGCTGTACGTGTCGGTGACCGGAGTGGTGGTCTACGCGATGCTGGCGGCGTGGCGGTAACGTGCCCTCCATGGTGAATGAGACCGGCAAAGAGCGGGAGCAACTCACGCAGATTCGGCCCGTCGCGGCGGCAGGCGACGACGGTACGGGCGAACTGCTGAAGTGGGGCGCCTGGACACTCGCGGTCGGACTGATCTCTGCGCTGCTGGGAAAGACCCTGTTCGGAGGGATGGGTCCTCAAGGGCCCCATACAAACAGCGGTTGGCTGGCACTGATTGTCGCCCTGATGTGCCTGCCCTTCGGCTGCATGCTGTCTTTGCTGGGAGCGGCCAAGTGGCTGCGCAAACGCCGTCATCCTCGAGGCTGACTTCCGGGTGCCGCCAATCTGCTATCCTGCTGGCTTAACTCAAAGAGAGAGATACGAACATGGCAAAGAGCGTCAACAAAGTCATTCTGCTCGGCAATGTGGGCAAAGATCCTGAGGTGCGTGCAACGCCGGGTGGCGCCATCGTGGCGAATTTTACGATCGCCACAAACGAGCGATTCAAAGATAAGAATGGCGAATGGCAAGACAGAACCGAGTGGCACAATGTTGTCGCATTTGTGCGGACCGCGGAGATTGTCAGGGACTATGTAAAGAAGGGGTCCAAGGTGTACGTTGAAGGTGCGCTCCGTACCTCCTCTTGGGACGATAAGACGAGCGGCCAGAAGAAGTACAAAACCGAGATCGTTGTGAATGATCTGGTCTTGTTAACTGGCCGTGGCGAAGAAGGTGGTTCAGGTGGGGGCGGCAACTATGCGCGCTCCGGCAGTACCGCTTCGTTCGATCAGCGAGGCTCGACCCCAGCGGAAGATTATGGCCAGTCCGCTGAGATCACGGACGACGACATTCCCTTCTAACCTGCAATTTTGATTGACCAGCAACTTGCCCAAATTTGTGAATGAACCGCTCATGCCTGCGACTGCGCCGGATCTCGAATGGGTGCGGCGTGAGTTTCCAGCACTGAGCCAGAGTGTTGCCGGCAACGCAATCGCGTACTTCGATGGGCCAGGGGGCACGCAAGTCCCGCAGAGCGTGATCGAGGCCATCGGCGACTACCTGGCACGCTCCAATGCGAATGTCGGCGGCCGTTACCTCACCAGCGAACGTACAGAGGCCGCGATCCGCAGTGCACGCGAAGCCATTGCGGACCTGCTGGGTTGCGATCACGATGAGGTCGTCCTCGGCGCGAATATGACGACACTTACCTTTGCAATGAGCCGGGCCATTGGTCGCCAACTTGGACCGGGGGACGAGATCGTGGTCACGCGCCTCGATCACGATGCAAACTTCGCCCCATGGAAGGCGTTGGAAGAGACGGGCGCGAGCATTCGTGTCGTCGACATCGACCCGGAGACTTGCACTCTCGACCTGAACGACCTCGAAGCCAAAATTAGTTCCCGCACCAAGGTCGTCGCTTTGGGGTACTCGTCGAACCTGGTGGGCACGATCAACGATGTGGCCCGCATCGTGGAGATGGCGCATGTGGTTGGGGCCATGGTGTATGTGGACGCGGTTCACTACGCGCCGCATCACTTCATCGACGTGCGAAGGCTGGATTGCGATTTTCTGGTCTGCTCCAGTTACAAATTTTTCGGTTCGCACATGGGGGCGCTCTATGGCAAGCGCGAGCATCTGGAGCGACTGCGGCCGTACAAGTTGCGTGCTTCGTCAGAAGCGGTTCCCGATCGCTGGAATACAGGTACGCTGAACCACGAGTGTGCCGCAGCAATACCGGCCTGCGTGGAATACCTGGCCTCCATCGGCCGCCACGCCAGACCCCATGTAACGAGTCGCCGCACTGCGTTGCAGGCCTCGTTCCGTGCCATTGAGGCTCATGAACAGGTGCTATTTCTTAAGCTGATTCAGGGACTCTCTGTGGTTCCCGGCATAACGATGTATGGCGTTCCGGATAGCAAATCGATCGCGTATCGCTCGCCAACGTGCGCGTTGAGCCTCAAAGATATTTCAGCCGCGCACATCGCAACAGAGCTCGGGAAGCAAGGCATCTTCGTGGGCAGCGGCCACTTCTACGCTCTCAACCTCGCGGAGGCATTGGGAGTCGCGGAGTCCGGCGTAGTTCGGATCGGCATTGCGCACTACAACACTTCGAGTGAAGTCGACAGGCTCGTCGATGCCATCGCGCGGATTGCGGCTGTCTGACCTGCGAGTGCGTTCTCCTGATAGGCATTCATGCTAAGTCTCGGCCGACAGGCTGCTTAGCTCGAAATATCTGGTTTCCGCTTGACACAATGAATTCGTGCCAACTAGGGTTACGGACGCTGGAGCGGGCATCGGAATCCTTCACCGCAAACCTGGGCGCAATACTGCGTTCGACCTGCCGCCTTGTGCGATGACCGGCAAAGCCTGGGATCCAAGGTACCGTTCTCGCAGCAAGCGAAGGCGCGTGCACGAAAGAGCGAGTAGTCATTTGCTCAAGCTGCCGCGAAGAGAGATTAGTTCCACCCTCGTCAGGAGCTCCCGCAATGAACGTTAGAAAGGCAAACAGGCCAGGCTTGTTCGCGAAGGCACGCGTACTCGTGCTCCTTCTTCTCTTTGTCACATCTTTCGAATGTATCTACGCGCAAGCGGATCCCGCAATTCCTGCAGGCAGTGTGCGGATTCACTACTACCGCCCGGACGGCAACTATTCTGGCTGGGCGCTTTATACCTGGAGTGCCTCGACCGAGAATGTCTCATGGTGCAGCAATGAAGTCGCAGTGACAGGCACAGATGCCTTTGGCGTCTACTACGACGTGACAGTGAACCCTGCGGGGGGCAATCCCACAGGGGACCTGGGGTTCATTCTCAACAATTGTGCTGCGGGGCAGATCAAAGACCCGGGTCCGGACCAGCATTTGCAGATCACCTTGCACAACGAAGCATGGGTCATTCACGGCAATGCGAACGTCTTCACCACGCAGCCCACGCCTCAACAAATCTCAAACAGCATACTCGGCGTTGAACAGGCTTACTGGCTGGATCGCGCGCATGTGCTGGTTCCCTCGCAGAACATACAGGCCGGGTCCACCTATGCCCTCACGACTAGTTTTACAGGCGGATTGTCAGTTACGAATATGGGAATTACGGGCGGCACGCAGATACCGCTGACTGTGGGAGGGTCGCTCACGGCCGACGAGCTGCTTCGCTATCCACAACTGGCGAGTTACACGGTGCTGCAGCTCCCCTCATCCGTTCCGCTGGCGACGGTGCAAGAAGCGTTGAAGGGCGAACTTGCTTTTTCGGCGGTTGGATCGACCGGGAGCTTGCAGTACGCGACAGGCGTCCAGACTGCCGGCGTGCTGGATGATTTGTATTACTACCCGGGTAAGCTGGGGGTAATCTTCCGGCGCGAAGAGTCGTCGCACCCGGTCACCATACGGGTCTGGGCTCCCTCTGCGCAGAATGTCACGCTCGAAATTTTCAACAATGCGGACGACACGACACCTTCGCTTGAGGTACCGATGGATTCGCGGAATGGTGTGTGGAGTGCGGCTGGCGACTTCGATTGGGTAGGCAAATACTATCTCTACAAGGTGCAGGTGTGGGTGCCACTCGACGCAGCTGTCGATACGAACCTGACGACCGATCCTTACTCCGTGGATCTCTCGGTGAACGGAACCAAGAGCCGCATCACTGACCTCGAATCAAGCGAAACCAAGCCGCACAGATGGGAGCGAAGCGCACCACCGCATCTTGCCAGCCTCAATGACCTGAGCCTCTATGAGTTGCACATCCGCGACTTTAGCATCGGCGACAACACAGTACCGGCGTTGCACCGCGGCACCTACGAAGCGTTCACCGACTTCAACTCCGACGGAATGCGGCACCTTCGCACGCTTGCGCAAAGCGGCTTGAAGGCAGTGCACCTGCTGCCCTCGTTCCACTTCGCCAGCATCAACGAAGATAAGTCGACGTGGCAGACGACCGGTGATCTGTCAGCAGACCCGCCCTCCAGCGATCAGCAGCAGGCTGCTGTGACGGCGATTCAGGGGCAGGACGGTTATAACTGGGGGTATGATCCGGTGCACTTCATGGCGCCGGAGGGCAGCTATGCCATCAACCCCGACAACCGCGTGCGCGAGTATCGGACCATGGTGGCGGGACTGCACCAGGCTGGTCTTCGCGTGGTGCAGGATGTGGTCTTCAACCACACCAATGCCAGCGGCGAAGGGCCCAATTCGAACCTGGATGAGGTGGTGCCGGGTTACTATCATCGGCTCGACAGCAATGGGAACCTGAAGACCGGTTCCTGCTGCGCCGACACAGCCAGCGAACATCGGATGATGGAAAAGCTGATGATCGACACGCTCGTGCTGAACGCGCGCGAGTATAAGATCGACGGCTTCCGCTTCGACATCATGAGCTTTCACTTCCTCTATAACATGCAGCACATTCAGGCGGCGCTTCGTTCACTCACACCGGAGCGCGACGGCGTAGATGGATCGAAAATTTACCTCTACGGCGAAGGCTTCAACTTCGGCGACACGGCCAACAACCAGATCGGTCCAAATGCCAGCCAAATCAATCTGTATGGATACGGCATCGGCAGCTTCAACGATCGTATTCGCGATGGCATTCGTGGTGGCAGCCCGTTCACCGACGAGAGGGTACAGGGGTTCGCGACAGGCCTTTACACAGATCCGAGCGATTACACCAACCAGTATCCGCCAAGCAACGGACAACAGGCGCAGTTGCTGCAGTATTCTGACTGGATTCTCGCGGGCCTTGCCGGCGATCTTCGCGACTACAGCTTCATAGGGAGCAGCGGCGCGTCAGTGAGTGGAGCGCAGGTGGACTACAACGGCCAGCCCACTGGTTACACCGCGAGTCCGGTAGAGGCGATCAACTATTGTTCGGTGCACGACAACCAGGACCTCTTCGACGCCGTGCAGTTGAAGAGCAGTTACAGCGACAGCATCGCGTTGCGCGCCCGGCGGCAAATACTGGCGATGAGTCTGGTAACGCTGGGCCAGGGCATACCGTTCTTCCAGGCAGGCGACGATCTGCTGCGATCGAAGGACATGGATCAGAACAGTTACGACTCCGGCGATTGGTTCAACAAGATCGACTGGAGCGGGCTGACCGCGAACTGGGGCATCGGCCTTCCACTGGCAAGCCAGAACGGAGGGCAGTGGCCCATCATGTCGCCTCTGCTCACAGACGCCGCCTACACTCCAACCCCGGTGAACATTGCATATGCCAATGCAGCGTTCCAGGAGCTTCTCGGAATTCGATACAGCTCGCGGCTTTTCCGCATGGCGACTCTTGCCGAGGTGCAGCAAAACCTTACCTTCCTGAATACTGGTTCAAGCCAGATTCCGGGTTTGATTGTGATGAAGCTGGACGCGAACGGCGGCCACTACGGCAACTACAAGCACATCGTCGTGGTGTTCAACGCTACCGCGGGCACCGTGAACTTCGCAGACCCGCATCTGCAGGGGCTTAAGCTGCGGCTGCATCCCATTCAGCGAGTATCGAGCGACGCGGCCACGCGACAATCCATCTTCAACTCGCAATCGGGCACCGTAACCGTACCTGCATTGACGACCGCGGTGTTTGTCGGGGAGGCGCTTACTCAAGACTAGGTCGGGTTATTACTCGGAATATGGGTGTTATTGGTTGTGGATTTTGACTAACGGCAGCGCTCCACTCGCGGGCGCTGCCATCTTAAATTCAGAACAGCGGTGGGGCCGGGCGTTAACCCTCCTTGTTCCCGGGCCCTGGAGGAACACGCTCTTCTTCTCCCGATTGCCCGTTTCGATATAGCCTGTCGGAGTATGGGCACGCTTTCGAGTAATCGAGCCAGTTATCGCGCTTCACTGTCCTGTGCAGTTAGGCACGGTCTGGGGAGAGCCCTGCTGCTAGTTGGACTCTCGATGCCCGGAGCCATGGCGTGGGCCGATGCGGATGCGGCGAAGGAGTGCCATGCCGCGGCCATAAAGGGTCCGGAGGCTGCGATCAGCGTCTGTTCGGCCGCAATCCGCAACGGTGGACTTGATGGTTCAGAGAAGGCACACTTGTTCAACAGCCGGGGCATGGCGCACCAGGCCTTGCGCGAGTATGAGCCAGCGATTCAGGACTACGATCAGGCGATCGAACTTGATCCCGATTACGCACAGGCTTATAACAACCGGGCGACCGCCTATCACTCCAAGGGCATCTACACTCGTGCCCTGCAGGACTACACGACGGCCATCAAGCTCAACCCGCGAGACCCTCTACCGTTTCGCTCGCGCGGCATCACACACTTTTGTCTCGGCCACTTCGATGAGGCGCTAAAGGATCTGACTACGGCCTTTCAGCTTGACTCGTCTGACTCGTTCTCTGCAATCTGGCTGTACCTGGCGCAGATGAAACGCGACGGCGTTACGGCTACCGACCTGAGCGGCATGGCTGCGGGACTCAATCTCAAGGAGTGGCCGGGAGAGGTGATTCGGTTATTCTCGGGATCGCTGCGCCCCGACGAGTTCTTAAGTGCAATGCCGGATGAAGCAGCAGAGAAGCAGAAGTGGCTTCGTTGCGAAGCGCTCTTCTTCGCGGGCGAGCATGCGCTCTTTTCAGGGGAGCGGCAGAAGGCAGCCCAATATTTTCAAATGGCGATTGACACGCGAGCGAGCGATGATTTCGAGTACGCGGCCGCCTACTCAGAGATGCAGCGACTCAAAGTCCGCTAGAGTTTTCGGGTACTCCCATCGACAGTGAGAGAAATCAGTGACTGCCGGAAGTGGCTCAGGTCCGCTCTGCACGCACGCGCCGATCAGCCGTGCCCATTCGCAACCTGCGCTACCTGGTCGAGCAGACCCTTGGCCTGAGGCAGAGTGATGTCATTGGGTACGGGTTTGAATCCGGAGCGCACTTCGCGCTGATCTTTGGTCACCGATTTGAAGAGAATCAACTTGCCGACGATATGGATGTCGACGAGATCGGTCTTCCAATGAGCCTGGCTCACCGGCTCGCGCTGAATCTCAAAGGTGCCGCCCTTCTCGATGTGGCCCAGCAATCCGAAGCCAAAATCCACCTGGCTCACGATCTGACCCTTGAGATGAACCATGCGTTTCTGCTGCAGGTTGATCCAAAACGCGCCTGCGAGCGCATGGAACACACGTGCTTCGTACGTTGGAGGGTCGAAGTTGGGATTCGGCCGAAACTTCAGCCGGACTACGTTGCCTGAATCTTCCACTCCGTCGTAGTCGAAGAGGAACGCGTCGGGAAGCAACCCCATCAACCGCTGAAGGCGCCGTTCGTCGTCTTCGTACTGGTGCTGAACCCGTTCCTGCTCGCTGGTGTTGTGAACCAGTTGATCGAGGCGCGCGTTTTCTACGCGCTGCTGCACGTTGTCGAGTGGAGCACCATGGGAGGCGATGATGCGATGGATGGGCCCATATCTGGTCTCCACCTGCATCTCCATGAGGTCTTCTGTGGGTGTCTTTCGGTCGATGCGATATTGCCAGTAGCTATCTTTCTCGCGGTCCTGCAACTCGTTGTAGATGACCTGCTTCACCAGGTCGCGCGGAGAAATCGCGGGAAGCTGCGCGAGGCTCAAGGTGCCCGAAAACGTGATGCCAAGGCCAACCAGGAGAGCAAGATGAGAAACCCGTTGATTCGTTCGAAGTTGCATTTGTGCCTTTTAGGATGCAGCTAGCCCGCCTATGAGACCGAATGGCTCTGCAATCGTTGTCTCATGGCAGCAATGTCATGCAAGCATAAGAAACCCGCCACCCTTAAGACACCGTTAAGGTTTCACATGGTCTTGCTACACTTGAGCCATGCTGGATGAATTGACATTCCGTCGCGAGGCGGACGCAGCCCTCGAGTCGTTGAAGAAAAGCCTCTTCGCTGCCGAAGCAACCGGCGATGACTTCGAAGTGGAAGAACAGGCCGGCGCCTTGAACGTGATCTTTGAGGAGCCGCCGGGAAAATTTGTGATTACCCCCAATGCGCCTGTTCGACAAATCTGGATCTCGGCGCTCTCGACCAGCTTCAAGCTGGACTGGTCAGAGGCGAGCCGCGAGTTTGTGCTGCCCAAAGATGGCCTGCCGTTGCGTCCGCTGATTGCGCGTCTGATTAACGAACATCTGGGAACCACTTCCATCGTTCTGCAGTAGCTGCCGTCGGGGCCGGCTTGCGAAGCGGCGTGCCTGCGCCCTATGCTGGGTTGTTCTTAGGGTGAGGGCTGCGTTGGCGGAACAGACCCGTAAGCAGGAAGACAAAAAGAACGCAGAAGCCGCAGCGCACCGGCATCCCTCTGCCGCGGAACGCGAATGGGAAGCGAGAACGCTGGCGCCCTCGCTCAAGAAGCTGCCGGAGCGCCCCATTGGGGCAGCGACGGGCGTGAATGTGGAGGCCGACGGGAGCGCACGGTTCACCACGGTTTCCGGCGAGCCAGTGCAGCGGTTGTACACCGAGGCGGACCTGCCGGAGGACTGGGCTGAGCAGCAGGCCGGGTATCTTGGTGCTCCGGGAGAGCCCCCGTACACGCGCGGAATTCACGCCAGCGGCTACCAGGGGAAGCTGTGGTCGATGCGCCAGTTCTCCGGCTTCGCCTCGCCCGAAGAGACCAATCTCCGTTACAAATACCTGCTCGCGAATGGGGGCAGCGGTCTTTCCGTCGCGTTCGACTTGCCGACGCTGATGGGCCGCGACTCCGACGATCCGCAATGCGAGGGCGAGGTGGGCAAGTGCGGCGTAGCGATCGATTCGCTTGAAGACATGGAGATTCTCTTTGCGGGCATTGATTTGGAATCGACCTCCGTCTCGATGACGATCAATTCGCCAGCCAGCGTGCTGTGGGCGATGTATTTGGTGATCGCCGAGAAGCAAGGGGCGAATTGGCAGAAAATCTCGGGCACGCTGCAAAACGATATTTTGAAGGAGTACATCGCGCAGAAGGAATACATCTTTCCTCCGGCGGCGTCGATGCGGCTGGTGATGGACACGCTGGAGTTTGGGGCGCAGTACACGCCGCGTTTCAACCCCATTTCCATCTCCGGCTATCACATCCGCGAGGCCGGATCGACCGCGCTGCAGGAGCTGGCGTTTACGCTTTACGACGGTGTCGAGTATGTGGAGTGGGCGCTGCGGCGTGGTCTGCGAGTCGACGATTTCGCGCCGAGGCTGAGCTTCTTCTTCAACGCGCATAATGACTTCTTCGAAGAAATCGCCAAGTACCGCGCAGCCAGGAAGATCTGGTACCGGCTGATGACCGAGCGCTTCGGCGCGACCAATCCGCGATCCACGTGGATGCGCTTTCATACGCAGACGGCGGGCGTGTCGCTGACGGCGCAGCAGCCGAAGAACAACATCGTCAGGGTCGCACTGCAGGCCCTGGCAGCGGTTTTGGGGGGCACGCAGTCGCTGCACACCGACGCCTTCGATGAGGCTCTGGCGCTGCCTACGGAAGATGCGGCGCGGATCGCGCTGAGAACGCAGCAGATTCTCGCGCATGAATCGGGGGTGGCCGCTATTGCGGATCCGCTGGGAGGAAGTTACTTCGTCGAAACGCTGACACTGCAGATGGAGCAGGGCGCGTTCGCATATTTCGAAAAGCTGGACGGCATGGGCGGAATGGTGCGAGCGATCGAAGCGGGATTTCCGCAGAAGGAGATAGCCGCAGCGAGTTACGCGTACCAGCGAGCCGTAGAGGCGAAAGAGAAGGTTATCGTCGGCGTGAATGCAAATGTCATCGAAGAGCAGCCTCCGGCGATTCTGTACATTGGAGAAGAGGTGCAGCAGGCCCAGGCAGCGAAGCTGAAGCAATTGCGTGCGAAGCGGTCCAACGAAGAAGTGCAGCGGTGCCTGACTGCACTGTGCCACGCGCTCGAGGTGGAACCCGGGTCGACCGGCGCGTCCGAGCCTGGAGGCATTTCGCCCGTGAACACCATGCCTCTGCTCATCGATTGCGTGCGCGCCTATGCGACCATCGGAGAGATCTGTGAGGCCATGCGCAGCGTTCTCGGAACCTACGAAGAAGTCAGCTTCGCCTGATTAGAACGGCCGCTAGCGGGTGTCGGCCTCGGGCTCCAGGATCTGCAAATCGAGCGGCGGTTCGAGGAAGCAGTCCATCTTGCCAATATTGGCGAGCGCGCGGCGCAGGGCAGAGGTCGGGCAAGGCTCCACGGTGACAACGAAGGGTAGGCTTTCTCCCGGGTGTCCCGGCTTCTGGAGAATGGCCTGGATGTTGATCTTCTGCTTGGCAAGGTGGCCTGCAATCTCGGCGACAATGCCCGGGCGATCCTTCACGATGAAACGAATGTAGTGACGCAACAGGAATTCGCCGCTGACTGGTTTGCTGCGGCTGGGCAGCGCAATCGGTCGCGACTGGTGTGCGATTGCCATCAGGTCGGATACGACGGCCACCGCAGTAGGATGACCACCGGCACCATGACCGGAGAAGACTGTATCGCCACCGTATTCCCCGCTGAGCACGACCATGTTTTCCGTGCCGTGCGACCACGCGAGCGGCGAATCTTCGCCCACCAGCATGGGTCCAACCGTCGCGAGAATCTCTGACCCGCGGGCATCCGCGCGAGAGATCTGGCGGATGGTGCATTTCAGATCGCGGGCATATTCGAAGTCGATCGCCGAGACCTGGGTAATGCTCCGGACGGGAACCTCTTCGATGGCGACATCGGCGCGCAGGGCCAGCCGGGTGAGAATCACGAGCTTGGCGCGCGCATCGAAGCCGTCGACATCTTCGCTGGGATTGGCTTCCGCGTAGCCGTTGGCCTGCGCCTCGGCCAGCGCGGTGCTGAACTCAGCGCCCGCTGCCATCTTGCTGAGAATGAAGTTGCAGGTGCCGTTGAGAATACCCTCGATACGATTGAGCCGATCGCCCGCGAGACCTTGCTGCAACGCGGGGATCACGGGGATGCCGCCCGCCACGGCCGCGCCAAAGAGAAGATGAGCGCCACGCCGCGCGGCCAGCCGCTGCAGTTCTACTCCGCGATACGCGATGAGCTTTTTGTTAGCAGTAACGACAGACTTTCCCGCAAGCAGCGCTTTGCGAACCCACTCGCCTGCGGGATCGAGACCCCCGGCGAGTTCCAACACCACATCTACATCGGAGTTGAGAATGTCTTTGAGCTCCGACGTCCACTGAACGGTTTGCGGAACCCAGGATACGCGCTTGCGCTCGACATCTCGATTGAAGATGGCCGTGAGCTGGATGTTCTTCGGCTTGACGTCGGACAAGATGCGGGCAACAGAGCTGCCTACGGTGCCAAAGCCCAGGATGGCTACCTTCACTGCAGGCTTGCCATCGGTTAATGCGGTGATCTTCTTCTTCGCCATGCGTGCTGGATTTCCGATCTGAATGAGGACTGGTCTACAGCATGGTACCGCGTTTGATTTTATCCTCTGCGTGGTTTGCTGGGTCATCCGCTCGGTGGCCGAAGTCATGGTGCAGGGAATGTTCCGCATGCACCGGAGGGATGGCCACGTGCAGGCTTGGAACCTAAGGCGAAGTCTCGAGACCGTTGCGCGCCACAAAGGGCAGGCGAACCTCGGCGCGGCAGCCTCGCACGCCCGCGCGGTTGCGCAACTCGACGGTGCCGCCGTGGGCCTCCGCAATCTGGCGAGCGAGCACCAGGCCGACTCCCGATCCGCTGCTCTTGGTGGTGTAGAAGGGCACGAAGAGGTTCGCAGGATTGGTAAGGCCCGGCCCGTTGTCTTCAATAACCAGGGACACAGCGTCTGGCAGACGCAACACCGAGAGGCTCACCTCGGGCGCAGGGGCAGGATTCGGTCCGTCCTCTGAAGAGGTAGCTGCTTCTACCGCGTTGCGAAACAGGTTGATCAGCAGTTGTTCCAACTGGTCAGGGTCAGCGTGGAGAACGATGTCTGCCGGCGTGAGCAGCTGAATCGGCAGACGGGTCTCGAGTGAGATCACGCGTTCGAGCAGAGGCTCGAGCGAGGTGGGCCGCAGCGAGGGAGCGGGAAGCTGGGCGAGTTGACGATAGGCCTGTACGAAGCGATTCAGCGACTCGGCGCGGCTCTCAATCACGTTGAGGCCGCGTTCAAAGTCAGGGCTGAGCTCTGCTTGCTGGGTGACGCCGGGGAGACGACTGCGCAGGCTGCCCGCGATCGACTTGATAGGAGCGAGCGAATTGCTGATCTCGTGGCCCATCACGCGAATAAGGCGCCGCCACGCGGAACGCTCCTCTTCGCGCAGAGCGGAGCTCACGTCGGACAAGACCAGCAGCGTGTGAGGAACTCCGCGCTGGCGAAAGGTGGTCCGGTGGACCATCCAGCGCGCGGCATGGCCTTGGGCCGGCAGACTGACAACGCCTTCGTCCTGCTGATCGAGCAGTCGGATGAGGTCGAGATCAGCCGCCCTGCGGCCAAGGTCCCGCGAATTTTTCAAATTGAGCACATGCTCGGCGGCAGGATTCAGTAGTCGGAGCACAGCGTCCTGATCGAAGGCAAGCACCGGCGCGTCCATGGCGGCAATCACCCGGCGCAGCAACGCGGTCGCCTCAAGCGCACTCAGCCGCTGCGACTGGAGCGTATCAGCGAGTGCGTTGATCTCGATGGCGAGTTCGCCGAGGGCATCGTTGCGCGATGCTCCGCGGGCGCGGAAGGAATAGTCCTCTTCACGCAGAGCAGCGACCACGTTGCTCAGAGTCTGCAGCGGTCGCAAAATCTGCTCCATGAGCAAAGACCCGGCCAGCAGCAGGCCCAGCGCAATGAGCAGCAGAAAGCCCAGCAGAGCACCGCCGGAGACGTGCCCCTGCCACAGCATGACAGCGCTGAGCACAAAGGTAGGAAGACAGAGCAGCAGGCAGTAGAGCTGTATGCGCCGTTCAAAATTCAGACGGACTGGCGGGCTCTTGCGGAACGGCGCACGCCGGGATTTTGCATCTGCGCTGACCCTAGATGCCATATTTTTCCATCCGCCTGTATAAGGCGCCGCGGCTTAAGCCGAGGGCCTCTGCAGCCTGACTCACGTTGCCATTGCAGCGCGTGAGTGCTTTGCGGATGAGGATACTCTCTACAGCTTCCAGGCTCATCTCTTCGAGGCCCTGGCTGGAAACGCGCGCCTGGTTCAAGCCCAGGTCGCCGGCTTCGATGTGGTCGGTGCGGGCCATGAGCACGGCGCGTTCGATGGTGTGGTCGAGTTCGCGAACATTGCCAGGCCACGCGTATTGCATCATGGCCTGCAGCGCGCCCGGCGCCAGCCCCTGAATCTGCTTGCGGTAGCGCATGGCGTAGCGACTCAGGAAATGCGCAGAGAGCGGCGGAATATCTTCGCGGCGTTCGCGTAGCGGCGGCAGGTGAATCTCGACCGTGTTCAGGCGAAACAGCAGATCGGGGCGGAACTTTCCCGCCTCGCAGTCGGACGGAAGATCGGCGTTGGTCGCGGAGAGAACTCGGACGTTGACACGGCGCGTTTTGGAGGAACCTACGCGCTCCATCTCGCCGGATTCAAGCACGCGCAGCAACTTCGCCTGTTGCCGCAGGGGCACGTTGGCAATTTCATCGAGGAAGAGGGTGCCGCCATCGGCGAGTTCAAAGCGCCCGATGCGGTCGGTTCGAGCGTCGGTAAACGCGCCTTTCACGTGGCCGAAGAGCTCGCTCTCGAACGTACCCTCCGGCAACGCTCCGGTGTTGACTGCCACTAGCGAGCGCGAGGCGCGAGGCGAAAGCGCGTGCAGCATCTGGGCGACAATCTCTTTGCCGCTGCCGTGCTCGCCCGTGATCAGCACGTTCGCGTCCGATGGGCCGATGCGGCTGATGGTGCTTAACACCGGCTGCATGGCAGGGGCGGTGGCTACCATCTCCGGCAGTCCCTGGGTGCGAAGCAGGCGATTCTCTGCCTCGAGGCGTTCAGCGTGGCGCAAGGCGTGGTGCAACTCCACCTGTGTGCGGAGAATCGTGAGCAGGCGGGCATTGTCCCATGGTTTCTGAATAAAGTCGCGCGCCCCGCGGCGCATGGCTTCGACTGCCAATTCGACGTTGGCCCAGGCCGTCATCACGATCACAGGCACTTGGCGATCATGTGCGGTGATCTGCGCAAGGAGGTCCAGCCCTTCCTGCCCGGAGGTGGTGTCCCGCGTGTAGTTCAGGTCAATCAGCACCGCATCGAAGCTGCTGTTCTTGAACGCCTCAAGCACGAGGTAGGGCGATTGGGCGCGCTCGATCCGGTAGCCCTCCGGCTGCAGCAGCAGTTCCAGCGCGTCCAGAATATGCGGCTGATCATCCGCGATCAGAACGCACGGAGGCGGAGAGTGGTGGACTGCACCAGGACGAGCACCGGTTTGAGAAGCAGTGGCCATAAGAGATCAAGGTTACACTGTAGCGCGATCAGGGAGCTGGTTGGGTAACGACACCGGTCTGAGCATCTGCGATCGAGATGTGGTTGCTCTCGAGGGTTGCGCCGATCGCCCGATCGACCTCGATCTTCGCTTTCTCGTAATCGGTCTGCGCGGCGAGCAGGGCAGACTCGGAGACACTGAGATCATGGTCCGCGGCCAGCGTCTGCGAGTTGGAACCAGCGCCGAGCTTCTGTTCCTGCTTGGTGATGTCAAAGGTCTTCTGCTGGAGATCGCGAGCCTTCCGCGCCGACTCCACGCGCGCACGGCTCTGCTCCAGCGCGTATTCGGCATTGCGAACTTCGATGCGGATACGCTTCTTCAACTGTTCGGTGTAGAGCTGGTTCTGTTTCAACTCCAGCTCAGAACGAAACTGGTCGGCCTTGGCGATGCGGTTGCGCAGCGGGATGTTGATCGACAACCCGACGTAATAGTCGGGCGAGCTGTTGTTGAAGGCGTTCTGCAGCGTTCCACCGTAATCGCTCGGCACCGGCGAAGTAGTCCCGGAGAGCGGATTGTTGAGGCCGCCGAGGCCCGTGCCGCCATAGTAGCCGGTCGCCGTGAGCGTGGGTAACAACGCATTGCGAGCCGCCTTAATGCTGATTCGCTCGTTGGCCAGACTGATCGCCGCGGTCTCCAGTTCGGGACGTGCCTGGATCGCCTGCGCAATCAGGTCCTGTATCGGTTTGCTGTTCTGCACGTCAGCGGTGCTGATCGTGTCCGTTGGAACGACCGGCATTTCCTCCAGGACAGGATCGTCGAGGCTCCGGGTGACAGCGTTTTTGATGAGCAGCTCCTGGTATTCGAGGTTGGTCTTGGCCACCGTGAGGTCTTGTTCGCGGGTGGCGAGTTCCCCTTCCGACTTGAGCACATCCATCGCTGGGACTGCTTGCAGTTCCAGCTGTTTCTTAGTCGTCTCGTAGGTCTGCTTGGCGAAATCGCGCGAGCGTTCCTTTACCTGCTCATCCTGGTAGGCGTTCACCAGGTCCCAGTAGATATCTGCGATTTGTGTCACCGTGACGATTACTTGTTGACGGAATGCTGTGTCGCTGATCTTTCGATCGTTCTTAGCGATGCGGAGATAGCGCAGATTCGACCCAAGGCTGAAGCCCTGCAGCAGTTGCTGATGAATCGCGAACTGATAGTAAGTGGTCAAGGTAGGACTAAGAAAGACAAACGGGCTGTTCAATGTCTGCCGGTTGTTTTGGAAGAGGAACTGAACGTCGGTCCCTGTCGGAAACGCCTGGACGAATCCGACGTTCCCCGTCGTGGTGTTGGCCTGGAGGGAGGGCACGCCGTAGATCGCCTTATTCGATTGTGGCTGGGTGTAGTGCTCGTTGCTGAGTGTGCCGGAGATGTTGGGATCATACGAAGAAATCGCAGAACCGACGCCCAGCGTGGATTGGACGACTCCGGAGGCGCCGGTGCCTGCTCCGCCCGCGCCGCCTGTTGTGCCTCCGACGCCGCCGCCTGCAGTCCCGCCGCTCAAGCCTGTGCCGCCGCCGCCGGGTGTTCCTTGCACCACGCCCGCATTCACGCCACGGAAGTAGCCCCCGGCCTGGGTGCGCAGGATATCTGTATCCGCGATCGGCATGTTATAACGCGCGATGGCGAGATCGAGGTTGTTTTCAAGCGCGAGGGAGATCGCATCGCGAAGGGAGATGCGCAGTTTGCCATCGACCACCAGGTCGTGCAGGCGCGGCGAGTTGGCCAGCACCGGGTCAGGCACAGAGCTGGGCGTGTATGCAGCGAAGGGATTGCGCGAATGTGGCAGCTCGACGTGAAACGGCGCCGGCTCTGCAAGCGGCGCGTCAACCTGCGCGGCCGTTTGTGCGCCGGTGTTGCTGGCGAGAACCGCAGCCATGCCCAGCGTTGCTATCGACTGCCGCATCAGGTTCCGAAGCATCACGATACGCTCACCTCAGACGCAGCCAGATCGGGATTCGCCGTATCGCGCACCATCCAGCCATCGCGCACTTCGATGATGCGGTTTCCGTAGGCCGCATTCACATCGGAGTGAGTGACCTGAACGATGGTCGTGCCTTGCTGATTCAGTTCGCGGAAGAGTTCCATGATTTCCTTGGCGTGGCTGGAATGCAGATTGCCGGTAGGTTCATCGGCAAGCAGCAGTGCGGGTTTGTGAATGACGGCACGGGCAATGCCCACCAGTTGTTGCTGGCCGCCCGAGAGTTGCGAAGGATAGAGATCCTTCTTAGCCACGATGTTGAATCGATCGAGGGTATCGGCAACCATGCTCTGCCGCTGGGAACGCGCGATATTCTTGTACGACAGCGGTAAGTCGATGTTCTCCTGTACGGTGAGATCGTCGAGCAGGTGATAGCTCTGAAAGACCATGCCGATGTTTTCTTTGGCCAAGGCAGCGCGCTGCTTGCGATGCATAGCATGCACAGCCTCTTCTCGAAACCAGTACTCGCCCAGCCACTGATCATCGAGCAAGGCCAGCACATTCAGCAGCGAAGATTTGCCCGCCCCGGAAGGCCCCATGATGGTGAGGAAGTCGCCTTCTTTGAGGTTGAGGGCGATGCGCCGCAGCACCCAGGTCTGCACGGCGGCATTTTTGTAACTGCGTTCAATATTTTTTAACTGGATCATGACTTCCTGCTCTTCCTAATTGTTGTTACTCGTAACGCAGCGCAGTCGTGGGATTCACCGACGCTGCCCGCCGCGCCGGCAGGGCCGCCGCGAACACCGCAACCAGAATCGTGAGAAACGTAACCGCCGCGAGCATCCATGGATCCCGTCCGGAGATGCCGTACAGCCGGCTCTTGACCAGGCCGGAGAGTGCAATGGCCAGAGGGAGTGCGACCACCACGCTGATGCCGACCAGCCATGCCACTTGCTGTAAGACCAACTGCACCACCGCCAGCCGGCTCGATCCCAAGGCCATGCGGATGCCGATCTCCTGCGTGCGTTGAGCAGTTGAGTAGGCCAGCACGCCATACAGGCCCAACCCCGAGAGCAACGTAGCGAGCACGCCGAAGCTCATGGCCAACAGCGCAACTACGTGCTCGTCGCCAAGGTCCTCGTCGATTTGCTGATCGACCGCCTTCGGATCACCCGGGACCAGGTTTGGATCGAGCTGCTGCAACACGTTGCGCAGTGTCCCAATTGCCGAGTTTGGAGGCTGCTGCGTCTGCACGTAAAACATCATCGATCGAAACGCCTTCTCCTGCAGAAATGGGCGGAAGACGGTCTGCTGAACCGCGTCGCGGATAGAGCTATGCTTGACGTCTTTGACTACACCCACGATGGTGATCACGGGACTGTCGTTATGCGTGCCTCCACCCTGTCGATACGCTCGGCCGAGCGCGTTCGCGGCACTGCCGAAATAGTGGCGCGCAAAGGTTTCATTCACCACCGCAACCGGCTGCGTCGCAGGACCATCCGCATCGCTCAGCGTTCGTCCGGCAAGCAGCGGCACCTGGAGCGTGGCGAAGTAAGAGGCGGAGACGTTTTCGCCCTCAACATCCATGTCCTCGTCTTCCTTTTCCTTGTAGCCGAGAACGGTGATGTTGTACCCCACATTTGTATTCGCCAACTCGGGATCGCTGGTGGCTGCGACCGAGTGGGTCCCAGGAGCGGCAGCCAACGCGATGAGCGCGCGTTGATAGACCCCGGGCGCCTGCTCCAGCGTGTAACCCGAATAGGTGGGAGAGACGGAGAACTGCACCAGGTGATCGGTCGAAAACCCAACCTGCACGGTTTTGAGATTGAAGAGCGTGCGCGCAAAGAGACCCGCGCCAAAGAGCAGCAGCAGGCTCAGCACGATCTGCGTTCCGGCAAAGAGGCTGCGCAAACGCACGGCACTCCCTGACGCGGTGGTGGTCTGAAGCTTGAGTGCGGGAATCAGATTCGGCTTCCAGAACTGCACCACTGGCGCCAGGCTGAAGAGCACGCTGACCAGCAGCGCGAGCGCAAAGGTGAACGCCAGAATCCTGAGATCAGGATGCGTGCTAAACGGCAATCCGTTTTCGGAAGGATCCACCATTTGCCGTTGCAGCACCATAGACACTTGAGGTGCGAGCGCCAGGCCGAGCACACCGCCCAGCACTCCGAGCAACACGCCTTCTGCCAGCAATTGCCGAACGATACGAGCGCGCTCCGCGCCAAGCGCATACCGAATGGACATCTCGCGTACGCGGCTTGCCGCGCGCACCAGCAGCAGGCCGGAGATATTGGCGCACGCCAGCAGGAGCACCAGCACCACCATGCCCATCACTACCAGCAGTGAAAGGCGAATGTTTTCGCGAAGCGGGGAAAACCCAGTGCGACCGTCGATCACCGACAGCCTGCTCTGATCGAGAAAGCGAGTGCGGAAACGCTGCGACTTGTCTTTGATCTGGGCGAATTCGTCTGCGCGCAATGCATGCCACAGCGGATTCACCCCGGCCTCGGCTGTCGCCGCGGTCATGCCCGGCTTGAGCCGCCCCACAATGTTCAACCATCGCGAGCGGCGATCCTGAAGGTCTTTGCTCCCCGGCGACACCGCTCCCTGCATCATCATGGGCAGGAACAGATCCGGCAGGTTGCCCATCTGCACGCTATGAAAGTTCGCCGCCGCAACGCCGACGATGGTGAATGGATGGCCGTCGACCAGCAGCGTCTGGTTGACCACTGCAGGGTCCGCACCAAAGTGACGCTGCCAGAAGCCGTGGCTCAGTACGACAACGGGATTGGCATCGGGTTGCACGTCATCGGCGGCTACGAACATGCGGCCTACCGCGGGACGAACGCCGAGTACGTCAAAGTAATTTCCGCTGACGAGCTCCGACTGCGCAAGTTCAGGATGGTTATGCCACATCACTCCAACCTGCGCCTCGCTGGTCGCGAGCATTCCGCTGAAGACCTGGTTCTTGTCCCGCAGGTCCTTGTACATCGGATAGGAAAAATAGAAGTGGCCATCCCCGCCGAAGTTGCTGAGGTGCCCCACATCGTCGCCCGAAAATTTGAGCAGAACGAGACTCGAGGGATCTTTCACTGGAAGACTGCGCAAGAGCGCCTGGTCGAGCAAGGTGAAGATGGCCGTATTCGCGCCGATGCCCAATGCCAGGGTCAGGATCGCAGCCAGCGCGAAGCCGGGGCTCTTTCGCAACTGCCGGATCGCGTACTTGAGATCGTTGGCCGTGATCATTGCGTATCTCCTATCCATCGGGCACAGTTACGATTTGCTCGGGCCGAAAAAGCCTGAGCAGCGAGTTACGCGAGCGAAGGGGCAGATGCCGCGGGTTTACCGCGCTTCGAGTACCGACTCCATGGGATCGCCCTCTGCCACCACCTTGCCGTCGAAGAGATGAATATTGCGGTCGGCATGGCGAGCGAACCGGGGATCGTGGGTGACCATGCAGATGGTTGCGCCTTCGCGATGCAGGTTCTGCAGCAGCTCCATGACTGCTTCTCCGTTGCGGGAGTCGAGGTTACCGGTCGGTTCGTCTGCCAGCAGAATTGAGGGAGAGCCGGCCAATGCACGCGCCACAGCCACTCGCTGCTGCTGACCGCCGGAGAGTTGCGAAGGATAGTGGCGCATGCGGTGCGCCATGCTCACGCGCTCTAGCGACTCCTGCACGCGGCGCTTCCGCTCGGGCGACGACATGCCGCTGCGATAGGTGAGCGGCAGCTCGACATTCTCGTAGACGGTAAGGTCGCCAATCAGGTTGAAGCTCTGAAAGATGAAACCGATCTCCTGGTTACGAATGCGCGACCGCTGCGCGAAGTTGAGGCTCTCGACCGCATGCCCATTGAGCAGATACTTGCCGCCGGTGGGCGTATCCAGCAGGCCGATGATCGAAAGAAGCGTCGATTTTCCGCAGCCGGAGGGGCCCGACATCGCCACGTACTCGCCCTTGGCGATGGTGAGGTGAATGCCGGAGAGCGCGTGCGTCTCGATCTCGTCGGTGTAGAAGACCTTGGTTAAATCTTCAATCTGTATCAACGGCTGCGTCATGTTTCTTCTCCCTTGATTTTCTTCTACTCGAGTCGGATACGGTCGTTCGAATCCCATCGGGACATGTCGGAGAGGATGACCGAATCTCCCTGGTTTAACCCTTCCATCACCTGGATCTGGTTGACTGAGGCGCGCCCAACTTTGACCGGAACTCGCACCGCGGTCTTGCCGTCGGGACTCACACGGAAGAGGCTGATGGTGCTGTTCTCGTTGCCAAAGGCCGGTCTGCCCACGTACGTCACGTCCGTCATCCTCTCCAGATCGATGGTTCCGTCCACGCTCAAGTCAGGCCGCGCGCCTTGCGGCAGCGTGCCTTCCAGTTCTACGTCTACGGTGACGGTTCCGTTCTGTACGGCGGGATCAATTCTTGTCACTTTTCCCGCGATGACGCCGTTGTGGGTGTCGATTTCGGCTGGCTGGCCGATCTGAATGTCGCGCGCCTGCGTCTCCGGGATCTTGAGCGCGGCCTTGAGTTGATCCGGCTGCACTACCTTCGCGAGCGTCGTGCCGGGCGCTACGTGTTCCCCCACCTGATGCGGCAATTCGACCAGCACGCCAGCGATTCCGGCGCGGACCTCGAGCGCATCCTGCTGCTTCTGCTTCAACCCGTAGAGAGCCTTGGCTTGATCCACCTTGGTTTGCTGCACCGCGAGCTGGGTCACGATGGCTTTCTCGTTCATGTTGATCCGCTGGTCTTCGAGGTTGTTTCGTGTGGTCAGCTCATCGGCCTTGCCTTTTGAGGCGCTATAGGTGAGGCCGCTGATCACGCCCAGATCGAAGAGCGCCTTATCGGTTTGCGACTGCAATTGAGCCTGCTTATAGTCCGCTCCCACAGTGGCCGCCGCAGCCTTCTGATCCATCAGGTCGCTCTGCAGCTTGGCCTGCAGGTTGTGATACTCCACCTGCGCGCCCTTGAGCTGCAATTGTGCGTCGAGCAGTTCCTGTTGCAACTGCGGATCGGTGAGATCCATGAGGATGGTTTCTGGAGTGACCTTCGCTCCAGGCAGCACGCGAAGCCGGACCACGGTCGCTTCGGTCTCAGCTGGGATCAGGCGAATCCGGTCTTCCCGCGGGGTCAGAGTTCCCAGGCCGCGCACCTGACGCAGCATGGGCCCGCGCTTCACGGTATCGAGCCAGACGGTGCTGCGATCTACAGAAGGGGCTGCGGGCTTGAGCCGGGAAAAGCCAAAGGCAAGCCCTCCGAGAACGACGAGGGCAACCACGCCAGCAATAATCTGGTTGCGAGTCTTCTTACGTTTTATGTCAGGCCGGGCGATATCCATCGGCAGCTAGAACTGCACCTGACCGGCCAGTCTCGTGGACGAGCTAAGTTATTCCGAATGTTTAGCTTCGCCGGCGGCGGCCAGTGGTGGACGATGGCTCGCCTGATCGTATCCGGATTGGAGTGTCCGGTCGTGGACACTCCCGACTAGACCAAGCGATCGCATCGACGACCTCTAGAAGTACCAGCAGAGCAGCACCACCGCTCGAAGAGGATGTTTTGCCGGCGATGAAGACCGCCGCGACAACAAAACTCCGTTTATGGCAGAGCCCTTGAGCAGCGAACCTGGCCGCAGGCAGCGGAAAGAACCAGCGGAAGGAACTCCTGCCTGATCTTCAACGGTACGGGAGCACCTGGCCGCCCGAGCGGGCTACCAGGAAATTTCACTGCGGCCGCGGAAGAATTTGCCCGTCAACTCGTGTGGCGCCTCGTCCGCAAGCCACACTACCGTGTCGGCGCCCTCTTCCACAGACAGCGACGCGCCCGGCCCTCCCATCGCGGTGCGCACCCAACCCGGAGACATCGAGTTGACTGCGATCTGCTCCTGCCGCAATGCGTTGGCAAGCATGATGCTTAGCCCATTCAGCGCAAGCTTCGACAGCGAGTAACTCGGCTCGCCGGCCCACAAACCCTCCAGTCGGCCATAGCCACTGGAGACGTTCACGACCCGCGCACTCCCGGAGTTTCGCAGATAGGGGAGGAATGCCTGTGTCACTTCAAGATGCCCAAACGTATTCGTCTGGAACGTCTGGGTCAGCCGTTCGCGAGTCAGCGTCAAAATATCAAAACCCTCGTCAGGGTAAACGCCCGCATTATTGATGAGAACGTCGAGGTGGTCCGCGATCGATTCAAACTGAGGAAGAGCCAGCTGAATGCTCTCTGAACTGCTTACGTCCAAGGCCAGCGCAGTCGCTTTATCGCCGTGGCTTCTGATTTCCTGAGCGGCCCTCTCTCCTTTCTCTTCATCGCGGGATGCCACAACGACGTGAAACCCTCGCCGGGCGAGTTGTCTCGCGGCTTCGAATCCAATGCCCCGGTTGGAACCCGTGATCAGCGCGATGCGTTCGGGGTTCATGGTGACTCCTTCCGGCTCTTGCGGCACGATCGCTCGTGCCTAATCATCCGCCTGGATGATCCCTCGCTGAATGGCGGTCGTCGCCGCCTCGGTGCGATCGGACACTTCCAGCTTTTCGATAATGCTGTTCACGTGGTTTCGCACGGTGTTATCGCTGATACCCAGTGCGCTGCCCAGTTGCTTGTTGGTCAGCCCCTTGGCAAGCATCTTCAGGATCTCAAGCTCGCGAGCGGTCAGGTTGGATCGCATCATCCTCTCTGCCAGGCGCGATGCGATGGGTCGTGGGATGTAGCGTCTTCCCGCATTGACGGCGTGAATCGCCTCGACCATCTCGCGCAACGACGTGTTCTTCAGCAGATAGCCTTCCGCGCCGGCCTGCACAGCTCTGTAAATGTCTTCGTCCGTTTCGAAGCTGGTGAGCACGATCGTATGCGCCGACGATCCTGCCCGCTTGAGCGCCAACAACGTGTCGATACCATTCATCCCCGGCATGCGTAGATCGAGCAATATCAAGTCGGCGCTCTGACCCTCCAGCATCTCAAGCGCCTCTTCGCCGCTCGATGCGGAGCCGATCACTTCAAGACCAGGTTGTGTGCCGAGCATGCTGGTGAGCCCCGCGCGAACGACTGGATGATCATCGACGATAAGGATGCGAATGCTGCTGACTGTCAGAGTGCTCATGAACTCGGTGCTCCATAAGATACTTCCAAAGAAATTGAGGCCAGGAAAGAAGCGTGATCCGCGGCGGCAGGGGTGCGCTCACATCCACCTTTGTACCCACGCCCGGCGCACTTAGAATTTGCATGGTTGCGGAGATCATGGCAGCTCGCTTCCGCATGCCTCGCATGCCAAAACCGCGTAGATCCCCTGTCTTGGTGAATCCTACTCCGTCATCGCAGATAAGTAGCCGCACCATGTTCTTTTGGTACTCAATTGAAATGCTGATGATTGACGGGTGCCCGTGGCGGACGGCGTTGGCGATCGCCTCCTGCCCGATACGGAACAGTGTGTCGGTGATGCGGATCGGCATTGCCCGCGAATCTCCGTTGCACCTCGCCACCACTTTTACCTTTCCTCCCTCGACCATTCTGCCAGCGCAGGTCTCTAGCGCCGCGATCAAGTCGCCTGATTCCAGAGATTCCGGCCGTAAAGTGGCGATGCTGCGTCGAGCTTCCTCATGACTGTGATCGACGAGCACGCTCGCTAGATCGAGCTGCTGGTGGGTCGCAGGCAGGCTCGCCGGAACACCACTGCGAATGGCCTCGATCTGGAAACCTATCCCGGCGAAGCTTTGTGCAAGAGTGTCGTGCATCTCGTGCGCGAGCCTTTCCCGCTCCTCGAGCACCGCCCGCAGTCTCCAGTTCTCCGCACGGCTGTAGAGGAAGTTGATCACCAGCGCGAGTACCAGAACTCCAATGATGACGGCGACCAGGTGGCCCGCATTCCACCAGGGCGGACCAGCCAACACCTTCAAATCATCGGTCGAGCGCAGCAGCAGCACAAAGGGCGTGAGGTTACGCGTATACGCCGGGTCGACGACACAGATACCGCGAAGGCGCAGCACGCTGTTCAGCTTCAACTGGTTGAAGAGGAAGTCTCCGCGGCCGCGATTCAAAATCGCACGAAAAGATTGCGAACCTGCGTCGAAGTCAAAGATCAGAGTATTGTCGGGGCCATAGTTCTTCGCACGCAAATACCCCTCCAACTCGATGAAGTTTGCATCGAAGGCTCCGGTCGCTGCCTGCGATGCGGTAACCGAAACTGCGGGTATCGGAGTGCGCGCCCACAGGACACGCACGTTCGCATGTTCCAGCGAGGAACTGAAATCGCCGGGGTGCACCTCTCCCGTGACTTCGACCTCGTCGCCGACTTTCAGGGGTGGCGCATTCGCGCCCGGCAGCGAAACACCACCGGTCGAATCCTGAACGAACAGTGCCGGAGACGTAAGAATCACGACACCGCGTACCGTGGCCATGCTCTTGTTCGTGGCCGGCGCGAGTCGCAGATTCCGAATCGGCTGCGTATTGCTGCTCGGCGGGAGTGTCTGGTCCTCTCGATCCCGAAGAGCCGGTGCGAAGCCGAGGACTTCGGGATTCTCTGCCGCCGAGGGTTGTTCGGCGGATGTGGAGCGACTCGGAATCGTGCCGAGCATCGCCTGCAGATCCTGCTGGTTGGCTGGCCGCACGACAACGTTCTTCCACACTCCGCCTGACGAATACGAACGCAAGCCGACGCGGCCAGAGGCGACACAATTCTTGTCGATGATGGCAGTGGACTTGAAGTCGCCATGTGCGTGTCCAGTGGCGGTGACTACCAGTTGGCACTCATAAGCAAGAAGCTTGAGGTGATACCACTGGAATGGATGGATTCCTCCCTGGATGGGATCGAGCATCCGGTTATCTTCCATCCATCCGTGATCGGCGCGCCCCAGCACCAGGGAGTTGTCGTGGTTACGAAGTCCAGCATAGTAGCCGCGGTAGGAATCCACTCCATCTTCCTCATTGCCCGACCGCACGATCAGGCCGGCATCGCCATTCTGCCCGAGCAGCATCAGATCGGCCTCGATGGAGTAGTTTCGCCAATGCGGTGAGCCCGTCAGCAGCTTGGCTCCGCGTTCATCCGAATCGTTGCGCATGGCGCCGTTTACGACTTCCCATGTGCCCCCGAGAGCTTTCCACTCGTCCGCCTTCCCGCTTGCAAACGAGTCGTGGTAGGGCAGCCCGCGCGTGGGGCTCTGCCAATATTGGAACAGGCGCACCGACACTGTCGCAGCCACTACTATCGCAATTGCGGCCGCAAACAGTAAGCCGCGCCGTCGTGTGCGAAGAAAGGTCAGGGTGTCTGGCTCTCACTGCTTTGGCCGGGTCGCCACTCCATCGAAAGCAGGCGACGTATCTCGGGTGTGTCGACGTTCTCGCGAGTAATCAGGGTTGGCTCGAGCAGGATCGATGCGATCATGGAACGACCTCGATTGCTTTCATAGATCTCATTCACCGCTCTCTTGCCCATCTCGCGCGTATCTTGAGCAATCACCGAATCCAGGCTGTTCACTTGAAATTCAGTGCCGCTATCCGAATCGAATGCAATCACCTTCACCCTGCGGCGCTGCGGCACGCCTTCAATGGCAGACATGGCGCCGCGCGCGGAGGTCCACATCAAACCAACGATCGCATCCGTTTCCGGATTCGCCTTCAAAGTTTCTTCGGCTACCTGCTGTTCGTGAAGGACGTTGAACGACCCAAGCTTCTTCACCACGTGGATGTCCGGGTAGTTCTGCGCGAGATACACTTCAAAGCTGCGAGCCCGTGTCATGATCCCCGCGACGTCGGGGTTCACTCCAAGTACTGCCACCGACCCTCGGCCATGTAACAACTCGGCAACTCTCTGGGCCGCGATCCTGCCTCCTGCGACCTCATCGTTGAGAATGTAGGAAAGCTTGCCGCCGGGAGGGATCGGCAGGGGCGACCCGACGATTACAGTAGGCACTCCATGAGAGACTGCGCGCCGCACCGGAGTGATCAATGCCAGCGCCTGATCGGGAGCCAGCACCAGTCCTTGATCTCCTCTGCTGATGACTTGCTCGACCAGCGCGATCTGCCCCTCGACATCGTCCTCGCGCGTCGGCGCATTCCAATAGATGTGGACACCTTTATCGACGGCGGCTGATTCCGCTCCCCCATGTTCGGGCTCCCACAGACCGTTTCCTGACGTCCTTGGAATTACGGCAATGGTCAGTGGAGCACTTGGGTGACAGCCAACAAACACCATTCCGGACAGGCCGGCGAATAAGCAGAGCATGAGTATGGAAGCTTCTCGTGTAACTCCGCGAAATGTGTTTGCTCGAGGTTTGAACATGGGATGCGGACCTGAGTGTACGCTGTCGCTTTCGCGCGCATCAAGGCGATCACCCCGCCTAGTACAGATGAACTAGGCCAACGGGGTAGATGTGGCTCATGCACGTCCTATGTGGAAGTCATTAGTGTCACTTGCGCTTAGGGAAATATCGATGTAGAGGATGCAAACGATTACAGGACCGGGAAGTCTGCGCAGCGCGTCACTCTTTCACGCAAGACGGCTGCCCGTGTTCAAACCCAGAGACCTACTACTTCGGAGGCAAGGATGAGCTACACCGCGCAACGAACTTCGAGATTACTGTTACTGCTGCTGCTGTTCAGCGCGGCTACTTGCTTCGCGCAATTTTCTGGCGGCGTACAAGGCACCGTCCTGGATACAACTGGCGCCACCGTCTCTAAGGCAAAAGTCACGCTGACAAACACTGACACCAAAGTCTCACAAGACGCCATCAGCGATGAGTCCGGAGTTTACCGCTTTGTGAGCCTTGCGCCAGGTCCCTACGTGGTAGCCGCGTCAGCATCAGGATTCGGCACCGCCCAGGTTTCGTTTCCGCTGAGCACCGGCGAGACTCGTAACGTGCCGATCGCGCTCAGCGTTGGGCAGGTTGCATCCAGTGTCACTGTCACTTCGCAGGCGCCCCTTCTTGACACCTCCGATAGCCGCAACGAACAGACACTGGATAACCAGGCACTCCAGAACCTTCCATTGGCGGCCCGCAATCCAACGGCGCTGATCGGGCTGACTCCGGGCGTTACCGGCATCGGCACTGGTAACTCGACTAACTTCAATCCGGAAAACTACATCGATGCGAGTGCCAACGGACGAGGGCAGAACGGCAACCAGTACATCGTAGACGGTCTCGATGTAACCAGCAGTATCCGGCCGGGCGTACTGAACCTGACTCCCAACGTGGACGCTGTCGCGGAAGTAAGTGTGCAGACGAACACGTACACGGTGGACTATGGTCGCGCCAGTTCCATTCAGACGGTGATGACTACGAAGTCTGGCACAGATACGTATCACGGATTTGCCAGCGAATACTACAACTACCAGGGCTTGAACGCGCGCGGCGAGTTCGGCATTCCCAAGCCCAACAAGGTGAATCCGTACCACGTGAATAACATGTCGTTTGGAGCGGGCGGACCGGTAATCCCCAACCATAAGTTCTTCTTTTTCGCGTCTTATGAGCCTTACCTCTCACTCGCTTCCAATGGCGGCTCTGTTCAAACGTATGAAGATCCAGCTTTTCTCGCCTTTGCTCAGCAGGCGCAGCCGAATTCACCTGAAGTCCTACTGATGGCGAAATACAAGCCTAGCGGAGCGACAACCACGGGTGTCTCAGCCACTGCCCAGGACGTCTTTGGAGCTCAGAATCTGGCCGCGAATACGGGCTGCGCTACTCCCAGCACCGACAACATTCCTTGCAGCACTCCGGTCTTCGATCACGGCAACTTCAACTCATCCAGCTTCAACAATGCCAAGCAGTGGAACGTCCGTATCGACAAGTATTTCGATAAGGACAGGGTCTACGGCAACTTCATTCGCAACACCATCAGTTCCGGCAGTCCCGCGATCCGCCCGGCCTTCGCCACAACCAATGCCGATTACGGCGCTTCCATCCAGATCAACGAGACCCACACTTTCTCGGCCAACATGCTCAATGAAGCGACCTTCGGTTACAACCGGATCGAGGGATTCAACAATAAGACCGGAACCTTCACCGTTCCCATCGTTAGTGTGGGCCAACTCGGCGTAGGCTTCGGAGACGGATTTGCGCAGGGAGACTTCATCCAGCACAGTTATCACTGGCGTGACGTGCTTAGCTACATTCACGGTGGCCATAGCTTCAAGGTCGGATACGAAGGCTGGCACGGCGATGACCTGGCGCTCTTCGCTGGCGCTTATGGCATTCCCAATCTGAGCTACAACAACATGATCGATCTGATCAACGACAAGCCGTATAGCGAAAGCGGTTTGTCTTATAACATCGTGACCGGCAAACCGCAGCCGGGACAGTATCAGTTCGCCATGACCACCTCCGGCGCATTTGCGGAAGACACCTGGAAGGCCACTCGTAACCTGACCGTAAATTACGGCATTCGCTATGACAATTTCGGGAACGCTTACCCGACGGGCGGCACTGAGCTCGCCAACTTCCATCGGGCTGCGGCTTCCAACCTGCAGGATCAGATTGCCAACGGATTCATGAAGCCACAGAGCCGTGTCTATAACAACTCTTTGAACTGGATCTTTAGCCCTCGAGCCGGATTCGCCTGGGATCCGCAAGCCAACGGTAAATGGGTCGTTCGTGGCGGCATCGGGCTGTACCACGACTTCGTGACGCTGGGAAATAGCGAGAACGGATTGAAGGGCAACCCTCCCGGATTCGTAGTGCCGACCTTCAAAAACGACGGTTCTACCGCGCCTCCAATCTTTGGATACGGCACGCAAAACAAGTATCCGTATGGATTCCAATACCCTGCATTTGTAGGCACACCTCTCGATGCGAAGGGCGGTGTAGTCGGCTCAAATATCAGCGTCGGCGGTGTAGACGTGAATATGAGTTCTCCGCGCACTCTCAACTGGTCCGCGGCTGTCGAACGCCAGATCACGCAAACGATGGTGGCTAGCCTCGAATACATCGGCTCACACTCCGGCAACCTGGTCATCGGCGGCGGCAACACCGGCGCTACCTCCTACGGCGTGGACGTAAATACTTATGCAGGCGATCTGATCCAGCACATTCAATGCACAGAGAATTCCACCACGAACTCCTGCACTGGTGTGCAAACTCGGTTGAATACAAGCTTCGGATCCATAACGTATGCGACGAACGGCGCGCGTGCGAACTACCGCGCATTCGTGGCGGCGCTGCAAGGCCGATTTGCAAAGCGAGGCTTCATCACAACCTCCTATATGCGCTCGCTCTCTGAGGATGATTGGCAGGCGTACCCCGGTGTGTATCCTTACGATCGTTTCTATGGCCCCTCACCATGGAACGCTCCTAACCGTTTCTCGCTTGGTTGGAGTTACGAGTTACCGGGCGCTGAGAATGGGCGCGGTCTGCTCGGACGTGCCTCGACCGGCTGGGTGGTCTCCGGCACCACCATTCTTCAATCGGGCACGCCGTTCACCGTTTACAGCGGAGCGTCTTTCCACGCGCAGCTGATCGACCCCACTCTACCTGCGACGCCGTCAAATCTGCAATTTGCACCCGACAGCGGAGACTTCAATGCGGATGGCGATAACTTCGATTACCCGAATGTTTCCAGTTACCACCAGTCTCATGACCGGAAGTCCTACAAGAGTGGCAACGGAATCTTCCCGCATTGCGCCGGCGGTAACCTGAGTAACTGCGGTCCATTCTCTCTACCGGCCATCGGGCAGGAGGGCAATGAACGAACCAACCAATTCCAAAATCCGGGGTTCGCGCAGAGCGATCTCTCGCTGAAGAAAGTTACAAACATAACCGAACGCTTAAACCTGGAATTGAGAATGGATGCGATCAACGCGTTCAACCGCCCGAATCTAACTGAAGTCGATTCGAACGCACAGGATGGCACCAACTTCGGAACCACTGGGTCTACTCGGACTCCAAGAAATATAATCCTTGGCGCCCGGCTTACTTTCTGATCCGAAGATATCGGGGCAACACCTATCTACGATCGAGGTGTTGCCCCGCCCGCCTCTTGAGCTCTAGTTCAGTCCACCCGGCTGCCTGAGCGCGCGCTTTCCACTGCTCTTGTACTGTCCCGTGTAGCTCTCCCATCGAGATGAGGATGTCATGCAGCGAAGAACACTTCGTCTACTGCCAATAGTTTGTCTCTTCTTTTCACTTGCGGCCACGGCGGAGCAATTGGAACTTCGGAATTCCACAACTGTCGCGAGCTTCGGGCCGGAGGGCCTGCTTTCCCTCAAGGATAACGAGACGAAATCTGACCTTAGGTTGAGCAAAGACGCTTGGCTGGTAGAGGTGGACGGAATTGTGCTGAGGAGCTCGGGTGCCAAGCCGACAGTCAGGCAGACGAGCGCGGAAGAGATAACCTATTCCTACGATTTGTCAGGCTATAGAGTTAGCGTGGCATACCGCCTAAGTAGTAAGTGGCACTTCGTTAGTAAGCAGCTCAAAATACTGAGCGCACCCAGATTCCCCATCAAGGTAGGCCGTGTGGTTCCGTTGGATTTGGAACTCCAGAACGATGTTCGTTCTGTCTACATTCCCTCCAGCTATTTCCCTCAGCTTGGCCAATCGATCGAGAAGAGCAGGCAGGTTCTTCCACCGAAGGATTTCGGCGCCTTCCTGCGGCTAGCCAATGAGACCGGTGCGATGCTGGTGGTTGAAAACCCATTTCTGCAGGTGACACACCAAGGGAACTCTGCGAGCGTTGAATACTCTCCCAACATGGAATGGGAAGAGGCATGGGGGCCTTTCACCGCGGACACCGCTGTCTTTGGCTCTTATCGCTTGACCGGTCAGCGGATGCCGCGCGAGATGACGATGGAGTGGCACCTCACTCCTGACGGCGCTACTGACGATGGTATGGACCGCGGGGAGATCGAGGCCTTCCGTGATTGCGTGCGCGCCTTTCTCGTGAATCCCGCGCCTTCGCCGATCAGTGTGGAGGTGGGCTGGACGCTTAACGATTACCAAATCGACGTGGGTACGCCGGAGGGAAAGGCCGAGTACAAGCGCATCATCGACTCGACTTCTGCTCTGGGAGTTCGCACGCTACTCTATGCTCCCGGCAATTCCACCCTTGCAGAACGAACCCAGAGCGCAGACACCTGGAGTTGGGAGTACGTGCTTTGGCTGAACATGGGTCAGAAGATTCGCAAGGGTGAATGGGACCCTGCCAAAGATCCCCTGCCGAACGATGTAACCGAAATGGTGACATATGCGAAGTCGAAAAATGTGGGCCTTCTTGCGTATGTGTATCCGTCGGTTCCCTATTCCAAGAATCCCGCGTGGATGGTGAAAAAGCAAGGAGAGGAAGACAGATTCTCCTACGCAACTCTGGGCTCGCGCGAGTTCCAGGATTACCTCCTCCATAACCTGCTCGCGTTTCAGCGACGCACTGGCATCGCCGGCTACTCGTTCGATTACACCTGGTTGAATCTGCCCGGCAGCAGCAGTTATGCGCAGTGGTTCGGCTGGCGACGTGTCATGGAGGAGTTACGCCGTAACTCTCCCTCCATCGTGATCGATGGGCGCCAGTCCTACCAGGAATACGGGCCGTGGAGCTGGCTGGCGGGCAGTTATCCTCACCCCACGGGGAACGACGAGCAGCCCGAGAGCTTCAAGCCCTACCCTGATTTGCACTTCGATCGTGTCTCGGGCGACCGCGCGCGATTCGTAAACTTCTGGTATCGCAACTATCAGTTCGCGCCCGCTGAACTCATTCCCGGCTATGCCACACACCAGACGGAGCGCTCCATCAACATTCCGCCAGAGAGCGCAACGGGCGGTCACCCTCAGCAAGAGGAGACGGTTTACACCCGCTACTTACCTCGGGATTGGGACTATCTCGGCTATCGTTATTCGTTTCTATCTTCGATTGCCACTGGGGGTTGGAACAATGTTGTCGATATGATCCCCGCGCGAGATTCAGCGGAGTGGCAGCACTTTTCCGCATCGGACAAAGCATGGATCCGCAACTGGCTTGACTGGACAACGGCACACAAAGAGTATCTGCGGAACACACGTACGATCCTGGATCAGCCTGCAATGGGTCACGTGGACGGCACCTCGGCCATCGTCGACGATCACGGCTTTCTATTCCTCTTCAATCCGAATTACAAGCAACTGCCAGCAAGCTTTGTCTTAGACGAGTCGATCGGGCTGGTGCGCGGCGTTAGGTATCTGCTGAAAGAGATAGTTCCAAACGGAGGAAAAGTGATTGGAAAGCCCGGCGCAGGCGTCTGGAGTAGGGGAGATACGGTTCGGCTGACCTTGGACGGCACGAGCGCGACAGTGCTGGAACTGACTCCGGTTGGCGTTTCGTCGACGCCCATGGTGTTCAACGCTGTACAGAACGCGGGACCTGACTCAGCGCGCCTGCACATTGCTGGAACTGGCGGCCATGTGACGCTGCGAAATGTAGCAGGAGAGCCCGGTACTTCGACTGAGATCGGAGTGCTCCTGCCTTTGGATGAAAAGATCAAGAGCATAACCGTAAACGGCCATATTGTGAAGTTCGCTCAGACCGGTCGATACGCGAGCGCTCACGTGAGCTTCGCTGGCACGCGATTCGGTCATGCGGAGCAAGTGGTGGTCAGTCCGACGACCGGAGGGGACGTGGCAGGATCCTTTACCGTTCCTCGCCGCATCCTCGACCAGTTAGCACAACGCAAGCGCGCGTGGCCGATTCCGTGGACCAAGCAGGACTACGAAACAACATGGCTGGCTCCGGAGAGATTGCTCCTCTTTTTCCAGTTTGCAGACGGACAGGACACCATTCCTCTGTCAGCGTCTCTTGATGGCCAACCGCTGCCGCTGAAGGCAGCGTATAGCTCCACTCGCGTCCATCCACCGTCGTTCGTGGGATTCTATGCGGACCTTTCCTCGATCTCGCCGGACAAACAACACTCGCTTTCGTTGAAAGTTCCAGCACCGTATCTGGAGAGGTTGCAAGGAGTCTTCTTCGATAACGTCCAACCGGAACTTACTGAGAGAATCAGCCAGGACTGAGTCTCTTCAGCGGGCGCTCGCGGAGTTTTTTGATTCATACAAGCTGCCTGGCGGGTCCCGGCGGTGCGCGCAAGCTCGACCGCAGTGGGAGCGCGCCCTGAGGTATGGCGCCCGTTGTTGATGAACGCCGTACCTCCCGCTCTCCACAGGCGCCGTCATAAACTCTACTGAGTAAAGTTGATCCCCCATCTAATCTCAGCAGGAGTTTAGCCATGAAAAGTTTTACCGAGTATCTCGTATTCGAAACCAGGCAGCGGCGCGAGATGGTGCACATCACCGACAAGGTTGAGCAGGTCGTTCGTCGCAGTGGGGTTCGCGATGGATTGTGCTTTGTCTCCCCGATGCATATCACAGCAGCAATCTATGTCAACGACCTGGAGAGCGGGCTCATTGAAGACATCGGAAAGTGGTTGGAAGAGCTTGCCCCGGCACGGCCCGGCTACAAACATCATCAGACTGGGGAGGACAATGCTGACGCGCACTTGAAGGCGTTACTGCTGCACCATGAAACTACGCTGCCGGTCACCGACGGCAAGCTCGATCTGGGAACATGGCAGAGGGTGTTCTATGCCGAGTTCGATGGGCAGCGTCGCAAGCGTGTGATTGTGAAGGTGCTTGGAGTGGATTAGTCAATGGTTGTTAGCCGCTGCAGTGGACAATACAAGGGAGTACATTGCCCCATTCTTGAGCAGTTAAAACGCCTCAAGGTACGAGAAGTGTTCCATAGCTCAATGGAAAAGATGTTTGTCCCCAGTATTAGGGCATGGTAATGTCTTGCTTGTAATTCTAGCCTGAGCGCACTGCACCGTTGGGCTGACGGCAGACTTCCCCCAACTATCTCTCGAGGAGAACGACATTGGCAACCGACGCCCTTCGCACGCCTGAATCCCTGCCTCGCACCGGCGTGTATAGGCCCGTAAATCGGAAGGTCGAGCGAATCTTCTTTGGTGGCATGGCCATTCTACTCTGCGTCGTAGTCATCATTGGTTTCTCGCCCACCTACTTCGCTGCAGGCATGCTGCGGGCTCCCTTGCCTAGTCCAATCCTTCACGTGCATGGGGCCGCATTCACGTTGTGGATGATTCTCTACCTGGTTCAGTCCGCATTGATATCGGTTCGGCGAGTCGCCTGGCACCGTACTCTGGGCACCATCGCCTTCTGCCTGCCTCCTATCATGATCGTGCTTGGTCTGGTCGCGGCGATCGATGCGTTGCACCGTGGCGTACGGATTGGTCCACTCGAGCCCGCGGTTTCCCTGGCGATTCCTGTGCTCGGGATCGCCGCCTTCGCAGTAGTTATTTTTGCTTCATGGCGCGCTCGTCGAAGACCAGATAGCCACAAGCGCCTCATTCTTTTCGCGACCATCGGGCTGACCGAGGCTGCGCTGGGCCGCTTTCCGTGGGCTCACCTAGGAGTGCCACCCGCTGCCGGTGCGGTGATCGGGCTCGGCTCACTCGTTCTTCTGGGTGTGGCATATGATTTGGTTTCGCTCCATAAGATTCACCGCTCAACACTCTGGGCCGCACCACTCACCTTCGCTGTTGGAGCCTTAGCCGTGCCAGTTGGAATGACGCCGGCATGGCATAGCTTCGCGGCATTTTTGGCGCGTACCTTCTAAGTCTGATTTGATTCAGCTTGCATAGTTGCGACCTAATCCAGCGTGCGTAAGTTCCGGTCGAGCAAGATCGCGGAGAGGCTCACCGCCTGGCAGAGGGCAATGGCTTCCGCTCGCAAGTGAATTGTGAGGGCTGCTTCTCGCCTCTTACTCGGCAGGCCTATCTGTATTCGCTACTGGCACCAACAAGCAAATGTGCACCTGGCCTTGATAGAAGCCATGCACGAGAATTGCGCCTCGATCCGTAATGCGGTAGGCAGTCATTAGCAACCAGCCGGAGTTCTCAGGGATTAGATCGTTCAGGTCAAGCAACTGACCTTTCTCCCACAGAAAAGCCCGCATCTTCCCCTCCGCAACAGCGGAAGTACCGACGATCTGCCCCGTGTTGTTGATATCGAGTGCGCTATTTGGATCATCTCCGAATGAACCGAGATCCGTCACGTGACCGCCGGCCCAGAGGACAGCGCGCGATTCCCCTCCGGCCGAGTCCGCGAAACCAACTGCCTCATCATGATCATTCAGCGCAAGCACGCTGCTGAACGACCCACCGGGCAACAGGCCAAGCGGCTGGACCGTGCCCTTTGACCAAATCACCGCCTGCGATTTTCCGTTCGGCGTGACGTTCGATTCGCCGCCGATGTCGCCCACCGCATTGATGGCAGTTCCGCGACTCACGTCTCCTCCAGGCAGCGTTCCGAGATCTTTTGCAACTCCATTTTCCCAGACCGTTGCGTTCACCTTCTCGTCTGCGCGTTGGGAGCTTCCCGCAATTCGCCCTTGGCTATTGATTGCCTTTGCAGAGCCGTGCCGCCCTCCGAGTGTGGGAAGAAGCTGGAACGAATTCCCCTGCCAAAGGAACGCCTGAGTATCCCTCAGATCATTTCGTGATTCCGCGATACCGACCACAGCAGCTTCGTCATTCACATCGAAAGCAAAGGTATTCTTCTCACCGGTTTCTGCCGCAAGGGGAGTCACATGGCCGCTCGTGAGAGAAACAGCTCGTATGCGATTCAGGCCGACAACTTCCCAAGCCGCCACGGTGCCCGCATTGTTGATTCCCGGTTTCTCGTCGATTTCGCGTGCCAGAAGATGACCCAGATCCACCACGGAGTAACGTGGCGCCTCTATCTTTTTCGCCGCCTGAGCCTGACAGCAGAGTGCGGCCGCGATGATCGACATACCTAGTGCTAAGTGGTGCGTGTGCGCAGGAAGATATCGATTCATCGGCCGTTATTCGAGAGAAACAGTACTTGATAAGTCAGCTGAGTATTTGAAGAGGCACGTGCGGGAGTTACTGTAGCTGTAAGGTCCAGGACTGATTCGTGCTCAGATTCGGCGAATATTGATCCATTTTCGCTCCGGAGGCATTCGATGCGTGGGAGACGTCGAGCAGAAACCCGCTATTCACATTGGTCAAGGTATACACGCCGGGCTTGACTTGGTTTACTCGCCACTGCTGATTCGCCGTGGCATGATAAGGATATTGAATGACCGGAGCGCTGAGCGCCTTCGATGCACCGGACACATCCACGTCCATGCCACTCTGTACATTCGTCAGCCTGATCACGTTGCTGCCCAGGTTAGTGACTTCCCAACTCTGAGAAGTGAGCCCGCTCGCTCCTGCTTGATCCAGTACAGTAGCCGCTTGTGTCGACCCGCCGGGAACCTCGAGCAAGAGGCCGCTATTCACAGCCTTAAGAGTGTATGTGCCATTCGGGATCAGGTTCAGCAATCCATATACGTTAAGACTCCCCGAACCGTCCGCCGACCCTAACACACCGAAATTCGGCACAAATACTTTTCCATTCGCAACAATGGGAGGCACGTTCTTCGCAAAGTTTCCGATCTCATCGCGCAGATCGTTTGTCTTATCCGACCAAAGCTCCGCAAGAGTGATTGCGTCAAATGCATGCAGAACACCCGGAACGGTCGCCTGTAAGGCACTCCCTTTGTACGGTGTACTCGCCCAGATGATCCCGTTCGACGTTCCGTTGGATGAGACGGAGAGAAAGCCACCCGGCATCGCACCATTCGCACTCGTCATGGGAGCCGTCATGGTGCTCGTCGCCACAGGCGTCGTGTTGAGTAGTTGCGTGACTGTGTCGAAGCTGAAGGCTCGTAACACGTCGTTCTCGCCCCACAGATAGACGACAGGACCTCCTGCGCTGTTCCAATACACCGGCCCTCCATGCAGATGCGACGTTCCGACGCCATGCACCGCCTGGAATACCTGCTTGACGTTGTCGGCGGACGCATTGAAGTGGCCCATCGAGTTGCTGTTCACCAGGTAAGCTCTGCCTTGCTTGCCTGCGCTGAGCAACAGAGTTGTGCCGGGTATGCTCAAGAGTCCAGTAGAGCCAAGATCCTGATCAGCACTATTGAGCGCGGCGCTGTTCATCGGCGTGAAGTAATTGAGCAATTTGAGCGCAGGAGATAGCTTTACAAAGCTGTTACCTGTTTCGACCGTTCCATCGGCATCGACCCCAAAGGTTCCATTTCCGCTGGAAAACAGAAGGTTTCCGGCTGCATCGACGGTGAGGCCATGACCCGCCTGCCAGATGCCGCCCTGCGTTCCGTTCGGAGTATCAACGTATGTGCTGACCAATCCCAGCGGGTTGGTCTTAAACGAAGCTACCCAACCGTGATAACTCCCTAAGTCATCGTGCGAAGCCCACGCGACATACACAAGGCCGTTCGCGAGTGTAAGGGCAGCGCGTTGGTTGTGAACTTTTGGATCGAAGGTGATCGTCCGCGTAGGACTCTTGTACGTCATAGAAATCTTGAGCGGACTGCCGAATTTCGCTAAGCCCGTCGAGATATCCAAAGCGTTGAGCGACTGAGAAAAGGTAGCTCCCGTGCCGGAGCCGGTCTCGTTGCGAGAAACGATGTAAATCGTATTCGTACTCAGATCGATCACAGGAGTTGAAATAATACCTACATGGGAGCCGCGAGTGATATTAGAAGCCTTCTCGATATCAGCGGGAATCACGGGAGTACCAAAGTTCGCCTTCCAGAGTTGCTTCGCGCCATTATCCGCATCGAGAGCGTAGACGCTGTTATTCGCAGTCGCCATATAGAGAACGTTTCTGCGGCCCTGCCCTGGGATAGCCACGCCTGACACGTAGAGCGGTTGCGCAAATACCTGCCCATCGAGCACGATGGAATAAAGCTTGCCGAACTTCGTCTCATTGACGTTTGCAGGCGTGAGGAAAACTTCACTCAGGTTTGCGCCTGTTCTTTGATTGTTGTATCGCTCAGTAAGGATGTTGGCTGCAGTTTGAGCATCGGCGCGAAGTCCAACTCCGAGCGCGACGATGATAACTACCCCAGTCGTAAAAACTCGAAGGAAGGCCGAAAATTTGAGCATACAAGGTCCTCGCAGGATTTTTATGTCTGACTAAGCGGGGACGTCAATGCTGAGCAGGCCCATAGCAGACAAGATACGGAAGTAATGTATCAGTTATCTGTGCCCCAAGGTATTTAGATTAGCGAGCGTTTTATCTCATAGTGGCAGCCTGGGATGAGGGTTTTCTGGCTAACCGCTCGTCTGAGCAGATCCTGAATTGGCGGAGAAGCTGTCTCGTTAGCCGACCGCAGACTCGATACTGCGCAGGCGTTCCGACAAATGGCGCCTTTCACTTTCATTCGTTGCCAGCGAGAGTGCGTGCCGATAATTTTCAGTCGCTTGCTCCGTCAATCCAGTGCGCCGCTGCAGCTCAGCGCGAGTAGCGTAGAGCAAGTGGTAATCCTCAAGATCTCTATTCTCAACCAGCTGCTCGACAATCCTGAGGCCGTATTCCGGGCCATCGGCCATTGCGACCGCCACCGCCCGATTGAGCTCAACCACCGGAGATGCCTGCACGCGCACAAGCTGGTCATACCATTGAACGATTCGTTTCCAATCCGTATCTTCAGCCCGTACCGCGCGGCAGTGCTCCGCGGCGATGGCAGCCTGCAAGCCATACGGACCCATGCCGCCCCGCAAAGCCTCGACCACGAGTGGCATCGCTTCTGCGATTTGCGCCTGATCCCACCGACTTCGATCCTGCTGCTCAAGAATAACGACATTGTTGCTGCCATCGGTCCGCGCGTTGCGCCTAGCATCGTGAAGCAGCATCAGAGCCAGCACCCCGGTCGCCTCCGCCGGAGGGTCTGGCTGCAAGAGCACCCTCAGCAGACGCGCGAGTCGAATGGCTTCAGCGCACAGATCCGCCCTCACCAGCGACTCGCCACGCGTTGCGGCGTATCCTTCGGTAAATACCAGGTAGATGACCGTGAGCACGGCGTCCAGGCGTGCCGGCATATCCCTCAGTTCGGGCACCAGATAGGGAATGCGAGCGTCGCGAATCTTTCGTTTGGCCCGGACGAGCCGCTGCGCCATCGTCGCAGGAGGTACCAGAAATGCCCGTGCAATCTCATCCGTTTCAAGTCCGCAGAGCGTTCGCAGGGTCAACGCCACCTGCGCATCCGCTGCAAGCGCCGGATGACAGCAGGTGAAGATCAAACGGAGGCGATCCTCTGGAATTTCAGCATCCTCGTACGCAGGCTCGGTCACCGTCCGCAGCAGGCCTGAGGCGATGTACGACGGCATTTTGGCGTCAAAATTTACGCGCCTTCTGATGTGATCGATGCCCTTGTTGCGCGCCGTCTGAATAATCCAGGCACGAGGGTACAGCGGTACGCCGGTTTCAGGCCACTGGTTCACGGCCGCCGTGAACGCTTCCTGCGCGCAATCTTCGGCAAGGTCAAAATCGCCGAAAAGACGAATGAGCGCAGCTACGATCCGTCCCCATTCGAAGCGGTATAGTTCCTCAATCGCATCGACGGGATTCAAGGCCATGAGGCATTCTAAAAAAGATCGCGGAGCCCTGTCGATTCTGCTCGAAGCTGTTCGACTCAAGTACGGAGGAACACGGATGAAGTACATGCTGCTGATCTACAGCGAAGAATCGGCCTGGACAGAGGCAGAGGCCCAGAGCTGCTTTGCGCAGTCGGCCAAGCTGGCGAACGAACTTCACGAGCAAGGAAAGTGTATTGCTACCTCGCCATTACTCCCCGTATCGGTGGCCACCAGCGTGCAAATGCGTGATGGGAAAAAGCGCGTGACGGACGGACCTTTTGCCGAGACCCGGGAACAACTCGGCGGATACTTCCTTATCGATGTCAACGATCTCGATGAAGCAATCGACATCGCCGCGCGCATTCCTGCCGCAGGTAAAGGCACGATTGAGATACGACCGGTGTTGGAACTCGGAGGGCTGCTCGACAAGGGGCTTGCTGGCTAGAGCACTCAGAAGGAGAACACCCTTGAAAGACCTGTCCTTCCAACATGCGACCAAATTCGACTGGATAGACAGCCTCGCAAACGCAGCAAACACAGCGCAAACGACCCTCACCCAAACGCAAAGTCATGAGACCAGATTGGAGAGAGCGATGAGCACCACAACACTGAACCACACCGTCGTATCGCAGGAACAATGGCTTGAGGCACGGAAGACTCTGCTCGCCAAGGAAAAGGAACTCACGCATTTACGCGACGAAGTGAGTCGACAAAGGCTCGAATTACCCTGGGTTCTGGTGGAAAAGGAGTATGTCTTCGATGCTCCGGGCGGCACCCTCACCCTTGCAGATCTATTCGACGGACGCAGCCAACTCTTCATCAAGCACTTCATGAAAGGGCCGAATGCCGCACACCAGTGTGTCGGGTGTTCGCTTGAGGTCGACCACCTGGATGGGTTGCTGGAGCATCTGCACCACCACGACGTGACCTATGCGGTGGTGGCGCGCGCACCGATCGATCAAATTGAGGAGGTTCGCACGCGGATGGGCTGGCGTTTCCCCTGGGTCTCCTCATACCGCAGCGACTTCAGCTATGACTTCCATGTCTCATTCAGACCTGAAGAGGTCGCGGCAGGGCAGGCCCTTTACAATTTTCAACCTGCGCCAGAGTGGGCGGTCGGCCTCGAAGATCTCTCCGGTGACAGCATCTTCTATAAAGATGAACGCGGTCAGATCTTTCACACCTACTCGACCTACGGACGCGGAGGCGAGCAGTTCCTCGGGATCTATGGCTACCTGGACGTCATGCCCAAAGGTCGGAATGAAACGGGACCGTATCACTCACTCACAGATTGGGCGCGGCCGCGAAACATGTATGAAAAAGGCGGTTCCGTAGAAGGAAACGGTCGCTATCATGAGCCAAGCTGCGGATGCGCAGGCCACAACTAGCTCAGCAGTTTCGTTCAGGCCGGCCGGAGAATGAAATCAATTTTGCCCATCCGGTTGATCGGATCGTTCCTTTCTTCTCAGATCGTCATCGTGAGCGCGTATCTCTTCAGTCCGGCGTGGTTCCAGCTTGCCAAGCAGCGCCAGCAGAGACACGGGTTCAAAACTTTCCAGCACATAATCCGCTCCAGGGCACGGGGGTGTATCCGGGATATTGATGACGATTATGGGAAGGTCAGGAGCCTCCTCCTTCAGCTGTCGAACCAGTTCCTCCGAACCAACTCCGCTGACAACGGAATCCAACACAATTCCGTCCACCTGCGGAAATTTCTTCAGCGTGGCGAGCGCCTCCTCTCCGCTAAAGGCGGTAAGCACGTTCAGCTTCGCCGATTCAATGACCAGCTTACGGGTGGACAGACTTCCCGCATGCTCATGATCGATGACAAGAAAACATGGTCTAACCATAGGGGATTCTCTACCTGATTTTGTGATTTTGAAGTTGCATAGACGATTCGCAGGCCTACAAACGTGAGCCAAACGGGAACAGGCTGCGACCTGCTACGAAGCAGAGGATGGTATGTAACGGCGGGCTACGAGCCGTGACAATCTGCTCAGGGCGGAGGGTGTGACACTTTTCCTGCACCCTCTGAGTGTTAGAGTGCGTTTCTAAAGGGTAGGTTGGATAACACTATCGTTATCCTGATCTCAATGGTGTTCTTGCGGCAGGATGGGCCGCGAGAACGCAAGCCCCCACTTCTGCCGCACCGCGCAGCATCCAATCGCTGCATGAGCCGCCATACCGTTCGTGCTGCCCTCCTTGCCGTTTTGGCTTCCACCACTTTCGCCGCCGCGCAATCGCGATTGGGCACGGCGCGGGATCAGCCCGTAGGGCGTCTTGAGACAGTTGCCACATTCAACGGCCCCATGCCGACGGGCGTGACTGTCTCACGCAATAACCGCATCTTCGTCAACTTTCCCCGATGGGGCGACGACGTGCCTTACACCGTTGCCGAAATTGTGCACGGGAAGACGATCGCTTATCCAGACGCCGCCATGAACGATTGGCCTGGCCGCAAATCCCCTGATCCTGCGCACTACTCGAATCGGCAGGACAACGAGAACCATTTCGTCTCTGTCCAGTCGGTGGTGGTAGATCCGGCGAATCGGCTCTGGGTTCTCGACACTGGTTCCCCGCTGCTTAAGAACGCCGTGCCCGGCGGCCCCAAACTGGTGGCCATCGATCTCAACACCAACAAGATCATCAAACGCATCCTGCTTCCGGCGAACATTGCGGGCCCAACAAGTTACCTCAACGACGTTCGCTTCGATTTGCGCCAGGGCTCGACAGCCGGATCCGACGGCGTTCGCGGCATCGCCTACATCACCGACTCTTCCGAGAGGGGCCCCACCGGCTTTGTTATCGTGGACCTCGCCACTGGACAGGCTTGGCGCAAGCTCGATAACCATGCCAGCGTGAAGGCCGAGCCCGGCTTTGTGATGTTTGCACTCGGACGGCCGCCGTATAAGACCGAGCCTAGTCAACCCGCAAAGCCCAGCGTCTTCAATAACGATTCCATCGCCATCTCGTCTGACGGGGCTCACCTCTTCTACTGCCCTGTTTCCGCCAGCAAGCTCTACTCCGTTCCAACGGCCTCACTCCTCGATCGCAACCTGGCGGACTCGGCGCTCGCCTCGCAGGTGATGCTGGTAAGTGGGAAAGAGAGTTCGGATGGGCTCGAATCGGATGCAGCCGGCAGCGTGTACTCCACTGCACCCGCCTCGGGCAGCATTCTAGGGCTTTCGCCGAATCTGGCGTTCGCCAATGGCGTAGAGGTGACCACGCTGGTGCACGATCCGCGGCTCCTGTGGCCTGACACTCTGTCGCTATCCGACGATGGCTACCTATATGTCACCGCAAACCAGCTTTATAACCAGCCCTCGATGCACAATGGCAAGGATCTCCGCCAGAAGCCCTATGCCCTGTTCCGTATCAAGGTGGACGCCAAACCGGTCCGTCTGCAGTAGTGGGTGTCCGTGCTCTGCTGATGATCCTGCAATTATCTCAACGACACGGCTACTGTTGAATAGGGCGGAACCGCAACCTTCACCTGGTAGCCTCTAGTGATTGCGGTCCAAGAGGCAGCCTGGTTCAGGATTCTAAAGTTCGCCTCGTTGAGCAGATACACCGTTGCAGTCGAAGGCGTGAGGCCCGCGTTCAACATGGCGACGGTAACCACCGGATAAGAAGTGGCCGAAGGATTGATGATCACCACTGTGTCGGCCGATCGGGTATAGAAGGCTGACGCTCCAAGTCCCGACGCGGTGCTCTGCGGCGAGATGTTGGCTGCCATGTGCCCGCCTGATTGCAGGTCGAGATAGTGAGATGACGCGAAAAGCCGATAGGCGTAAAACTGCGGGTAGGGCTCCAACACTGTCGTATTGCAATCCATGCGCGCGTTCCACTGGCCCATAATGCAAAAGTAACTTCCCTCGCCGTTGAAATAGATCAACTTACTCGGTACCTTCTTCGCGCCGCTGTATACGGCGTTGAGCAAATCCGTAATGATCACGCTGTTGAAGAGTGCGCCATAAGCCGTACTGTTCCGGCAGCAATCGAGCGCGAAGGTATAGTTGTCATTGAACTCCGTAATATAAATAGGGGTCGAGGCGGCGTTCGGTTGCTTCCCGCTCCTTACCAGCGATTCAATTAGCTTGTAGAAGTATTGCATGCCTCCATAGGAGGCCTGGTCGATTGCGTAAAGCTGAGGCCAGGTCATGCCATCCCGGATGTTACTTCTCCCGGTGAGATAACTATGGAAACTTACAAAATCAAGATAAGGTGCTGTTGCGGGGTTATTGGAAATTGCCGGAATGTAGATAGGTGCTTTCGCCGCAAGCTGGGAGGTTGAGGGGCCGCCGGTGCGAATGGATTGCCCGTCCGCTTTTGCCTGCGCATGCATTTGTGAAGCGGCGGCGGCGAACATAGCGACGTATGCATTGAGCTGGGCAGTAGCGTTCGCTGCGCAGAGAGAATTCGGTAGCTCCGGTTCATTCCATATCTCATAATCGGTCAAAATCCCAGGAAAGTATCTGTCCGCATAGGCTACGACCGAAGCGGCCATGTGACCCCAGTTAGTGATGTTAGAGGGCGGCGTACATTGTGTCGCACCGAGGGACGGCGGAGTTCCCGTAACGACTCCCAGGGCGTGCATTCCATTCGCCTTCATGACCGTAAGTTCATCATGCAGCACACTGAAGTTCGCGATTGGCGTGGCATAAATCTGCGGAATAGAAATCCAGACGCGGGTCTGGTTCAGCGTAGACGCGGTCATCGTACTGATCGCGGCCTGCGGCATGGATGCAGTCCCACCAACCGAAATCAATCCGCTGGGGATCACTGGTGTGACGCCGCTCCGATTGCCGAAGTCGGCAGAGACTGTCTGCGCTTGCATGAGAGGGTCGCTTAACAAGCCTGTAAAGAAAATTGCGAGTGCAAAGAGGCAGATACGCAAAGCCTGGGAAAAGTGAGGCTTAGAAGACATAAAGGGGCTCCTTCGGAGTCACCGGCATTTTTTCGAGGAGTTTAGCAGGGTGCGGGAGATCAAACCGCAGGAGCTGCGTGAGAGAATTAAGTTCCGGTCTACACTAACTCGCAAGTTACAAAGATCACTGTGATCAATGTCAACCTTATTGATTGCTTGCTTACTGGTAACAGTCAAAATTGTAGCTCACTTTGACAGCGGCTTATCCGAAATAAATCCATCGCTGCAGCAATCTATAACCCACCAAACAATGCGGTGGTTACATTCAGTATCCCCCTCAATAGCACTAACCTATTTCTACAAATGCACTTAGCATGTGTTACGCATGAGGAGTGGTGTGTAGAGATGCTGATGGTCTAACGGGAGGAACTCACCGAGCGAAGACTTTGTGGCGGTATTTTGGCTAAGGCTTTCGAAACTCGACAGCCCATGAGCGGCGCACTTAGTCTTACGAGGCGGTTAGATAACTAGCTCAGTGCCGGCCGCGAGTGGCATATCTCGAAGACGATTTCCGGTCGCTGAAAAGACGGCGTTGCTCACCGCCGGGGCGAGGCCTACGATTCCCGTCTCGCCCGCACCAGCGGAGGGAAGATCCTTGCGGTCAATAAGAATCACTTCGATCTCAGGCATGTCGCTGAAACGGGGAACCCGATATTCAGCGAAGTGCGCGTTGAGGATACGCCCATCTTTGAACTGGATCGACTCAAACATCGCACCCCCAATCGCCTGAACGATTGCGCCGGTGATCTGGTTGCGCAGACCATCAGGATTGACGATCGCACCGGACTCCCAGGCCTGAACTACGCGGCGAATCCGAAACTTCTTGCTGGCGGTATCGACTTCCACCTCGACACAGGTTGCGATGCGGCCTCCCTTGTCGGATCCGCCTGCGATGCCGAAGCCCTGTGCAGGCGACGCTTTCTTCTGCCCCCATCCAAATCGTTCTGCGGCCGTTTGAAAGACAGTGCGAAGTCTCTCATCGCTCAGATTTCTTAGCCGAAACTCCAAGGGATCGATGCCAACAGCATGAGCCAGCTCATCCATATGCACTTCGCGCGCGAAGTGATTTGCGGTTGCCGCTAACCCTCGATACGAACCCTGCCGCAGAGGCGACTGGCTGGGATGGAATTGCGTAATTGCGTCAGGCACATTATAAGGAGAATCAATCGCTGCGGGTCCCGAGTTGTAGTTGTGGTGTTCCCATGCGACGAGGGTTCCATCGTGCCGCACTCCGCTGCGAATCTCAATCAATCCGGCAGGCCGGAAGTAGGCCCACGTAAACTCCTCTTCGCGCGTCCAGACCAGCCTGACAGGCTGGTTCACGGCCTTCGCTATACGCGCAGCTTCGATGGCGCACTCGCCGCTGTGCTTGCCGCCGTACCCGCTTCCCATGTCCGGCATGATGACGCGCACCTGTGCGGTTGGAATGCGAAAGGCGGCGGCCAGCTCATCCCGCACACCGAACGGCCGCTGGGTCCCCGTCCATACGGTCAGCTTTCCGCCCGCCCATTCGGCAACGGCCGCGCGAGGCTCAAGAGGTGCATGCGCAACGTACTGCACCGTGTACTGCGCCTCGTGCTTGATATCCGCTGCAGCGACTTGGGATCTCACTTTGTTGTTGGATCCAACATCGCCGCCGTTCTTCTCTGACTCTGGATGACTCCGCAGATAGGCGAACAACTCGCTGTTAGAAATCTGCGGCGGAACGTCCCAATCTGCCTTGATGGTTGCGAGCGCCTGCTCAGCGCGCCATGAGTCTGGCGCTGCTACGGCAATGAAATCGCCGCCCCGCATCAGTTTCACCCCATCGATCTGTTCGGCACTGCTCGTGTCCGCAGAGATCAGTTTGGTGTTGAAGCCGCCAGGCCGCAGCACTTTGCCAAACATCATGCCGGGGCGGACGATGTCAGATGGGTATTGATGTTTTCCGGTTACAAATACGCGGCTCGCAGTCTTCAACACCGCGGTTCCAGCAATCTTCCACTCGCTCGCAGGAGTCAGCGAGAGATCCTCGGAGATTGTCCGGGTCAACTTCTCTCCACGCGTGATTTCGCCATAGGTCAGGGACTGTCCGCTGGCTGGATTGGAAATCCTGCCATCCGCGACGGTAACAGTGGACGCATCCACGGACCATTTTTTGGCCGCAGCTTCGGCGAGCATCTGTCGAGCGGCGACCGCCATTTTGCGCAGTTGCGGGCCCATGGTGGGTGTCGTCCTGCTGCCAAAAGTTCCCATATCCCAAGGAGTCAGATCGGTGTCTCCCATAACCATGGTGATGGTCTCAAGTGGAACGCGGAGTTCCTCGGCCACAAGCTGGGCCAGCGAAGTGCGAATGTTCTGCCCCACCTCTACCTTGCCGGTAAATGCAGTAACTCTGCTATCTTCGCCGATGTAAATCCAAGCGCTGATTTCCTTTGGAAGCTCGTGTTCGCGCTGGCTTCGCCCCGCCTCTTGCGCGACCATCGCAGGACTGCCAAGCGCCACCAGCAAGCCGCCACCGCACAGCTTGAGAAAGTCGCGACGATCGAGTTGGAACCAGTGGAGCCGCGGCGTGACGCGATGCTTCGTGAGTTCAACATCCAGTTCGTCAGACCGCATGTTCTGCTCCCGCATTCGCGAGCTTGGAAGCACGCTTGATGGCAGCCACGATGCGAGGGTACGTCCCGCATCGACAGAGATTGCCGTTCATCGCATCGATGATCTGTTCGTCGCTGGGTTCGGGGTGATCGCGCAGCAGTGCGGTCGCAGAGACGATCATTCCTGAGGTGCAGTACCCACACTGAAAAGCGCCTTCCTCCACGAACGCCTGTTGAACCGGACTGAGTTGCCCGTTTCGCTCGAGCCCCTCGATCGTGGTGATGTGGGCGTGTTCGCAAAACTGAATCGTGGTCTGACACGACCTCGTCGCCTGGCCGTTCATCAGCACCGTACACGCACCGCACTGCGCCTCTCCGCAACCGTACTTGGTGCCCGTCAAATGCAGGTGCTCGCGCAGTACAAACAGCAAGCTCTCCTCGCCGCTTGCGGTTACATGCACTGGCTCACCATTGACATGCAGAACAAACTGGCCCATCCAGATCTCCCGGCAAGCGGACGCCCGACCGCTGCTGCACCTAGAATACGCCGCACGCACGACGGCACGAGCGCGTCTATCCGGCAACGGCAGACTCTGTTTTGAGCTTAGGAAAACGCCGGCACGAGAGGTGCGCGAGCGGCTGCAGGAACGATTGTTGGAATGCTTAGGTGCGCGTCAGATCGGCGCCCCTGAGACTCCTTACCCAGCGAAGTGATGAGGGCCAGGAAGACTGCCACGATCAGAACAGTCAAGGCGAGCACCTTCCCATAACTGCCGTAGCGTTCGGCCGCACGCGCCTGCAACACGGAGTTACGAGAAGTAATCAAGTTGCCGATCTGATAGGCAAAACCCGGGAAGGTTGCGCGCACGGGTGCTGGTGAAAGCTCGCTAAGATAGGCGGGAACCACTCCCCACGCACCTTGCACCATAAACTGCATGAGAAATGCGCCCAGCGCAATCCACACCAGCGAAGTCGAGAACGCATACAGCGGAATGATCGGAAGAGAACAGAGCGCCGCTGCAATGATGGTGCGCTTGCGCCCGAAGCGCTCCGAGAGGCTGCCGAAGAGGATGCCGCCCATCAATGCGCCGATGTTGTAGATGATGCCGACGGAGCCGGTCAGCGCGGGCGAGAAGTGATGATCATGCTGCAAAAAGGTCGGGTAGAGATCCTGCGTGCCATGCGAGAACGCGTTAAACCCGTCATCAACAGCACAATGAAGAGGAAGGTAATCGCGTATTGCCGAACTCCGCTTGCGAATCCCTTGTGTCGTGCGGCTTCGGAATGCTGCTTTTTGAATCGGCCTTGCGTCCACACCGGCGACTCTTCGACCTTCCAGCCGATGTAGAAAATCAGGACCGCCGGAGCTGCGCCCACGATGAACAGCCCACGCCATCCGATGGTATGAAACAGCAACGCATAGGCCGCCGCCGCGACCAGATATCCCACCGCGTACCCTTCCTGCAACAGGCCGGAGAAGAAGCCTCTACCCTCCGCGGGCAAGGTCTCAAAGGCGAGAGCCGCACCGACTCCCCACTCCCCACCCATGGCAACGCCGAAGAGCGCTCTCAAGATGAGCAGCGCGTGCAGCGACGGCGCGAACGCACACGATAACTCGAGCACAGAATACGCTGCGATGTTCAGCATCAGCGCCGGACGGCGCCCATAACGATCCGCCATGGTGCCGAATAGGAATGCGCCTACCGGACGAAACGCCAGCGTAAGAAAGATGGCCTTCGCCACAGACGAGACCGCCTCGTGGAAATCGGCAGCAATCGATGACACGCAAAAAACCAGGATGAAGAAGTCGAACGAGTCCAGCGACCAGCCCAGGAAGCAGGCGATAAAGGCGTGTCGTTGCTTGGCGGTGAGCGCGCGAAATTGGCTGAACATGGATGCTGAGATGAGCCTGCGCTCTGTCCGGAACTATAGCAGAGGAGGATTCCTTGAAACACACGGTGCCAGATCTCGATCAGCGCCTCGAACAAGAAGGCCGGAGCACTCTGACCGAATCACCACCCTGCAATCATGCCCGAACTGATTTCTGGAAATGGAAACGGATTTCTGGCTATACTCCCCCGGGAGAGAAACACAACCATGGGACTTCTGTATCGATGGGCCACGTTCATCCTCGTGTCCACCCTCACCGCCTTCGCACAGGAAACAGCCTCGGCACCTACTCCGGAAGCGGGAAGCACCGTCTCAGGGCACATCTATCTTGGAGACACCAAGGGACCCGCTCACAGAGCATCTGTGTCCCTGAAGCCCGCGGCCGATCTGCTGGCGGATGGACCGAGACACATCGACTTGGCCCACTCAGGAACCGGCGTCGCAATCAGTATCGAAGCCGGGTTCGACGGCAGCTTCTCTTTCGCCCATGTGCCGGCGGGCACTTACTTCCTCATCGCCGATTACCCCGGCTATGTGTCTCCTTATACCGCATTGGAGATCGCCGAAGCCGGTTCGACTTACCGGAATCGGCCGCATCTCGATCCAGCCCAAAAGGCAGCCAAGGAAGCCGTCCTCAAATCGATCCCGAGCGTCACTGTCCAACCCGGTTTGCCTTCCCGCGTCGACGTCGCGCTCGAACACGGGGCAGCCATCAGCGGCACCATCACCTATGACGATGGAAGCGCGGCCGCCAATGTTGAAATTGCGCTGCTCACCCAGACGGTGCGTGATGGGAAATTGACCTGGAATCAGGCTCAAGGGCTCTCCGCATTTCTTCATCCAGATGATCTCGGACACTATCGCATCAGCGGCTTGCCTGAAGGCAAGTATGTGGTCGAGGTCAGACTCCCTTCTTCCTCATTCATCGAGTACTACACTGCCACGGGAAGCAGTGGCACAACTGAGGGCGGCGGCGGTGGTCCCGCTTTAGTGCTCTACCCCGGGAACACAACGGATTTAGAGAAGGCGAAGCCGATCAGCCTCGGACGCGGTGAAGAGCACATCGGGGCAGACTTCTCGATCCCTGCGAGCAAATTTCGCACTATCAGTGGACACATCATCTCTGCCGCTGATGGGCACGTCATCAACGTCGGGCAAGTTGAAGTCTTCAGAGCCGACGACCGGTCATGGGTCACCTCGGCCTCAGTCACGCAGGACGATTCAAGGTTCACCCTCTGGTTTGTTTACGACGGAGACTACATCCTCCGCAGCGGATTCGCCTCCGATGTTGATTTGAAGCTCTTACCTTCACAGCCCGGCGGCTCGCCAATCTCTCAATATGAAGGCCATCCAAGACACCTTTACGGCAGGGCATCCAAACCGCTTCCCGTGCAAGGGGACATGGACGGAGTTGTGATTGCAGTTCCCGAACCTACCGCGGAAGAGGCCAAGCGGTTGAAAGACGAAGTTCAACGACAGGAGCAGCAACAGGAACAGCAATCAGCGCCCACGGATAAGTGAGGCAGAGGAGCGCCAGTCACAGCCGCGCGTATCGCCCTGAGGAGTGTGTGCTTGCCTGTATCTTGGTGGCAATGAGTGAGCAAGGGTGGATGGACCGTTGCCTGGTGGTGATCTCTAGCAAGTAAGCCGCTAGCCGCAACCCAGGCCCGGGCGTGAACCCGGGCGGATGCAGGAGACCGACTGGACCTAAGCCTTTACGTTCTCCGTGTGATGTTGCGGCGCCGGCACAGCATCGGGCTGCTGCTTGTGTAACTGGTGGTGCAAACAATAGAGCGCCAGTTCGAGTCGATCTGACACGCCCAGCTTGTCATATACCTTGCGCAGATAATTCTTGATGACCTGTTCGGTCGTGCCTAGGTGGTAGGCAATTTCCTTGTTTCGCTTGCCCTGCGTGATGCAGGTGATGATGGCCAATTCCTTCGGAGATAGGCGCGGCTGGGTACGCGGATTGGTCAGCGCAGAAGCCTGCGAGCGATACGCCTCAATCACCCAGTTCACCGACTGATTGTCGATCCAGGTTTCGCCGGCGGCGATCTTGCGCACGCATTTCACCAGCAGGTCAGGCGAGATAGACCGCGGAATAATCCCGCGAACTCCGCGGCGATATAGCTCCACCGTGTTGTTTTCATCCGTTGCCACGGCCTGCACGATGACTTTGATCTGTGGCGCGATGCGCAGCAACTCAGGAATTGCATCGGTTGTTCCCACCAGCAGACTGCCCTCGAGCAGGACAATATCGGTGGGAAAGCGCTGGACCGCGGCGTGAAGATTCTCAAGAGAATCGACTTGACCGACAACACGGATGTTGTCTTCAAGCGCAAATACTTTGCGCATGCCTACTCGGTAAATGGCTTGGGAGTCCGCAAGGATAATTCGGACAGCCCCCGGGTTCGAAGAAGTTTCTGCTTCGTAACCGTTCGCCGAAGGATCTTCCATAAATTCGGGATTGGCAGCAATCATAAGTTACTCAAAGCCACTACTGGCTAAATCGATAATCGTCAATTACGGCCGCCGCGTGAGTACCCGGCGAACTCTTATAAGAACGGACTATGCGTCCGGCACACTGCACTACAACATCTTCTGGCGCACCAAAGGCCTGAGCAGGCATGCGCATAAGGAAGGCAACCGCGGTATCAACCGGCAGCAGCACATCAAGCTGAAATAGAATGCCGCTGGCTGAGATATTTTCCGTTACGGCGTCGTATTCACCTTCTTCGGTGACGATTCTGATTGGCAGACGCAAAGGAAACCGAACAGCGCAACGCACTTCTACGTTTTTGTTTTTCTCGGGCACTGCAAACATCCGGACCGCCACACTCATAAGGAAACCACTCAGGGTATTTCCAATACGATACTCTGGATAGGCCCTAACCTCCGAGTTACCAAAGTTTACAACAGTTTGCGGTGCATACCTTTAAAAATAAAGAACCCGCAAACGCTCGCTTGATGAACTCAAATGTTTCCTGCGAAGTAAGGCCGTTCAATGCCTCAGGTTGCAAACCTCGAGAGCGCTTTTGTCGCGTCCCGCAGGTCGCATACTCTCATCCAACTGCAACTCCCTTAGTGCATTTTTTCAATTCATCGCTGGCTCCTGAGTAGCGAGTCGGCCATGCTGAGGGCCGTCCGCCGTGCGGGCGCGCCGTAAGGAGTCGAGCGATCCAATAACATCAGATGCAAGCTTTTGATTTTTGGGCAGCGTGCGGACTAGGGTACGTAACGTTCCCACTGAACACCATAGACTCGCTCAGTGTGATGCCGAACCGCGCTATTCCGGAGATGTTTTCCGGGCTGCGGAGCGAGCCTAAGTGCTGTAAGAGGCGGCGAACGGCTGGTAGTTTCCAAAACAGGCATCGGAGTCGCGCTGCGTTCCGGCTCGACTAATCCTCCATCGACGGAAAGAAAGCAGCCGAGCCACCCACCCACTCCTTGTCCCGATTGTGATCCACCCCCATCATCATTCCGCGCCCCAGGCGAGTCAGAGAGAGCACCGGTTCCAGGTCATGGTCGTCCGGCCAGAGATAGAGGATTCGAATCTCCGCCTGGGTTGGGCCCGCAGGCGTGTCGATGACCGGCTCGAACCGCATCCGCTCCTGAAGTAAATACTGATGCCGCTGGCCTGGAGGGATCGACTCCAGGTCGGCGTCGCTCGGCGCAAACTGAATTCCCTTACCTGCAAACGAGAACAGCGGCTTCAGGATGAGAGATTCCCGGTCATTTGGGAGCCTCTCCCGACCCTTCCCTTCCATCCAGTCGTCGAGGAATACGGCAGGCGGGACCGCCGGGTGATCGAGATAGGGCAACGAGAACTTACTCAGGTGGAAGTACCAGTTAGGATGACCCGCCCACTCCACATCCAGCGACTCGCGATAGTCGAATGGCAGGTGAATTTGTTTACGAGCAATCTCGTCCGCGATGGCGCGATTGTAGATACGGTGAATCGGTACCTTGCGCTTACCGTCCGCATAAAACAGCTTGGTTGGCCGGCCAGGATGCGCCTCGGGGATCAAGTCCGTAATATTCACAATGCGCAGCCCGACCCGATCTGCCGTTACCAGGAAGTCAGGTAACGTCTTCTGCTGCAGGGGATCCACGTCCACCAGCACTACGTTCTCCGGGTCATGTCCGCCTAATAACATCCTGGAATACAGTTTCCAGAAGCTTGTCTCCGTGTGCCCACCTAGAAAGTAATCGAGCGACGGATCGAGATGGAAGACGGAGCGATATATTTCGCTCAAGACAAACTGGTACGCAAAGACCGAAGGAAACGCCTGTAACTCGACCAGGCGCGGTGCCAGGCTTCCATCCGCCAGGCGCACAATGCCAAAGTCAACCGTCATGAAGTGAGGACGCGCATTCTCATCCGCGGCATAGAACGCCTCGGGAATAGCGGCAGCCGAAGCACGCAGATAGTCGCGGTTAGAAATCAGACTTTGTGTAAGTTCCGCTCCGATCTTCGCCATCTCGTCCAGTAAGGCACGCGGCAGGAAACAAGGTGTTTCTGCGACGCGGAATTCCACGTGGGTGCGGACCGTTGCATCCAGAGTATGAAGAAATTGCCTATATAAGCGGGGTTCGAAACGTTGGTTGAAGTCATGCCGGAGAAATGGAATCACGTGCCAACCTCAGAACGGAAGACTAACTCAACTACGACGATAGGACGAGGGGCTTTCGAGGGGTACTTTTGTTACAACCTCGTAATGCAATTGATTGATTACGAGATAACTAGAGCGTAAGTAACACCAAAGTTGCAGTTGAGTTTGTAACGGTGCCTCGAAAGTTGTAGCAAGCGATAGTATTAGGCGGTAGTCTGCTGGAAGCACCTCGATAGACGGAGTTTCCATTCATGCGTGTCTGCACAGCTCGCTCCTGCGGCTTTGTGTCGGTGCCAGCACCCTTAGGGTGCTCACAGGGTGACGATGGTTGTGCGATTGCACATACTGCGAAACCGCAGCCCCTTCAATCATTTTTAGATCAAAAGCAGGAAGAAACCTCCTGCTTTCTATGGAAGAATTGCACGATACTCAGCGCACTTCCAGTAAGTTCAAACCCGCGCCTCGAAGCGCATAGGAGAATTACCGTGTCGAAGTCATCCTTCTGGTCCGCTGCCCTTTCCTTAGCTATGTTCGTTCCTGTCGCCTCTGCCCTGACCGGCCCTGGCATTCCAGCCCCGATTCCGCCGCAGACTGGCATCGTGAACACTGTCGCTGGACCCGGCATCCCGGCTCCCATCCCGCCGCAGACTGGTGTTGTGAACACCGTCGCTGGCCCTGGCATCCCCGCTCCGATTCCGCCGCAGACTGGCATCGTCAACACCGTCGCTGGCCCTGGCATTCCTGCTCCGATTCCGCCGCAGACTGGCATCGTCAACACCGTCGCTGGCCCTGGCATTCCTGCTCCGATTCCGCCGCAGACTGGCATCGTCAACACCGTCGCTGGCCCTGGCATTCCTGCTCCGATTCCGCCGCAGACTGGTATCGTGAACACCATCGCTGGACCTGGCATCCCGGCGCCAATTCCGCCGCAGACTGGTATCGTGAACACCGTCGCCGGACCTGGCATCCCTGCTCCGATTCCGCCCCAGACTGGCGTTGTGAACACCGTCGCTGGACCTGGTATCCCTGCACCAATTCCGCCGCAGACTGGCATCATCAACACTGTCGCTGGCCCTGGTATCCCCGCTCCGATTCCGCCGCAGACTGGCATCATCAACACTGTCGCTGGCCCTGGTATCCCCGCTCCGATTCCGCCGCAGACTGGCATCATCAACACTGTCGCTGGCCCTGGTATCCCCGCTCCGATTCCGCCGCAGACTGGCATCATCAACACTGTCGCTGGCCCTGGTATCCCCGCTCCGATTCCGCCCCAGACTGGCATCATCAACACTGTCGCTGGACCTGGTATCCCTGCACCGATTCCGCCGCAGACTGGCATCATCAACACTGTCGCTGGCCCTGGTATCCCCGCTCCGATTCCGCCGCAGACTGGCATCGTGAACACCGTCGCCGGACCTGGCATCCCTGCTCCGATTCCGCCCCAGACTGGCGTTGTGACCGGTTCGTAGTAACACGCTAGTAACGTTTAAATTATGTGTGCTTTCCTTCCGCTGCTGTATTCTGCGTTCAGGCGCAGTCCCTGCGACGAGGGATGAAGTATGAATAACGTAAGTCTCGACAACATACTTTGGCTCTTAAGCGTGGTCGGGCAGATCCTTCTGTTGCTCGTGATGGTGCAGCAGCGCCTGTATCGAACTCTCCCTGTTTTCTTCGCCTACCTCCTCTTTCTCGTTCTTTCCGATCCCTTCTTCTTTCTGACGCTGCACTTCCTTCACAGCGCGAATGCAGCTAACACCGGCGCTTCCAGCACCTACTTCAATCTCTATTTCGCCATCCTCGTACCGCAGTCTCTTTTAGAACTGGCAGTGTTGATGGAGGTCGCTACCCTGGTCATCCGGCCAGCAAAGCGCTCCCTGCCCGGCGGTGGTATCGCCTTCCTCCTGGTCATTCTGGTCGTCGCTGGCCTGGCGACATTCTTTCTTTCGAATTTCACCCACTCCGATTCCGTCTACAGTCACTTAGGCAGGTTCTACGCCAAGTTCACTTTTGGAATGGCGGTTCTTCGGCTTCTGTTCTTCTGCCTGCTGGCGCTCTTCGCCCAGATGCTCGGCATAGGCTGGAAGAGCCACGTGCTGCAACTGGCGTCGGGTCTCGCGCTCAACGGAGCCGTGATCTTGCTCACACAGATCGCGTTGACCCATTTGAAACCGCCACTGCACTCTTCGCCATTATGGCCTCAGTACCAAATTGAATTCCGCCTGCTTGACCAGGTTCGGATCATCGGTTACCTGTGTACACTGGCCTATTGGGCCTGGTCTTTCGCTCGTCAAGAGGCTCCAAGGAAAGAATTTAGTCCTCAAATGGCACAGTTTCTGGTATCTATATCTGGAGCAGTTAAACGAGACCGTGCAGCAGTAGCAAGACTGAGTGAAAAATAAATATGATTCTGCCGATGATTCAAGTACTCGTTACGGCCTTTATGCTTGCCTACGCCGGATATTGGCGTAGACGGCAATCGAAGCGCCGCTCAGAAAGCTGGGAGCAAATAGTTGCCCGGCTCAGGCCCAACGATTGGGGCTATGAAGATGTGGCTCAACGCTATCTTTATGGCGAGGGCATCAAGGCCACTACTCAGGATATTTGGAACCGTATCAGTGGTCCGAAGGGTTTGTGGGCCATGTACACCAACTCCAGTGTGATGGTTCAGTTGGCTGACTACGCGACCGCTCATGGCGACGGCACCAATGAAGAGCTTTTGGAGGCCATTCGTAGCGATGCCTTCCAGATTCGCATCTCCGTCCTGATGGCTTTAGCTCAGCACGTGATGAGGCTCTCTTCGGTTGGCGCTTCAGTGAATGCACATCGCGCCGCCTCAGCCTACAGCGCATTGCTGGCTCGCACCACCAACCTGTTTCAGGAACACTCCGCACTGCTCTTTCCGCGTTTCCTCGACGCGATGTGATCTCCGGGCGGCATCTTCGCTGATGCCGCTCTGACTCCCTCCTCAACATTTTGTTCCTCATCGCGACCGTGGTGACGCACTTGCGCGCCTCTATGTTCACGGAGCCTTCAGATTACGTGGGTATGCTGACTGCAGTGGAGGAAGCATGCAATCGAAGTATCTGCGCACCATGTTTGGCGCCCTTGCCTTTGTCTCGCTGACCGCTCTCGCCCAGCAGAAGGCTCCCGACGTGGGACCCACCGAGGGTTTGCTGAGCGAAGCCAAGCCAACGTTTGTAGTGGATCGTAAGGGCCTGCCTCAACATTGGACGCTGATTGCATACGGAGACACTCGTTTTACCGATCCAGAGAGCGTGAAGCCGAGCAATCCGAAGGTGCGCCGCTGGCTGGTGGACAAGATCGCAAGCGAACGCCCTGACGCGCTGATCGTGACCGGCGACCTGCCCTGGCACGGAATTGCAGCCGACTACACGCAGTTCCAATCGGAGACCAGCTCCTGGCGTGCGGCCAAGCTCCGCGTCTATCCCGTGCTGGGCAATCACGAACTCGCGCCTAATGGCACCGAGGGCGTTCAGAACTGGTGGGCTGCGTTCCCTCCCCTGAATCATCGCCGTTGGTATTCCGTGCAGCTTGGCGAAGCTTACATCATTGCTCTCGACAGCAATCTTCCGCTCACCACGGGCAGCCCCGAGCAGGCCTGGGTCGATGCGCAGTTGAACATGCTGCCCAAAGAGACGCGCTTCGTCTTCGTCATGCTTCACCATCCGCCGCTCGCAGATAATGGTCCGCACGAGCGGCACAACCTGAGGCCAAATGAAATCGCGTTTTCCGATTACCTGAATGAAAAGCAGAAGACGCTCAAAGCGAAACTGATCGTCGTTGCCGGTCATACTCACAATTACGAACGATTCGATCGCGCAGGCATCACGTACCTGGTGAGCGGCGGAGGCGGCGCAGATCCGTATCCCGTGGAGCGACAGCCGGATGATCTGTATCAGGACAAGGGCTTTCCCAATTACCACTACATCCGCTTTGCCTTCGATGGGAAAAAGCTGACTGCAACCATGATGAGGGTTGCCGATCCCTCGGCCGAGACGCCGACCTGGGAAGCGAAAGATACGTTCACCATCGCGCCGAGTCCATAGGCGAATCGAGATGGACTGGGCAGAGCGGAGCTTCCGGCCTGCCCGATCCTCAGCCTAAGGATTGCTTTGCAGGAAAGCGTCGATCTGCGCAATTTCATCCGGGCTTAGGCGAAAGGTGGCAGCCGGGACCGTTCCGTCTACTTGATCGGGCCGGCGTGCCCCGACGATTGCCGCCGTCACTGCAGGGTTCCGCAGGGTCCAAGCTACGGCAATTACGCCCGGTTCCACTCCGTGCTTCTGTGCGATCTCGCGCAGCACCTCGACCAGCCTCAGGTTGCGCGAGAGCTTCGGCTCCTGAAATTGCGGGGAACGTTTGCGCCAATCGTCGGCCGGCAGGTTCTGAATTCTTTCTGCGCTCATCTTCCCTGTCAGTAGTCCCGAAGCCATCGGTGAATAGTTGATCACTCCGATGTGGTTCGCCTGGCAGAACGGCAGAATCTCCGCCTCTACGGTCCGATTTAGCAGCGAATACGGCGGCTGCAACGAAGTGATCGGCGCAATTTTCTGAACCCGCTTCATCTGCTCCACATTGAAGTTGGACACACCGATGTAGCGAACTTTGCCTTCTTCCTTCAATGCCGCGAGCGTCTCCCAACCCTCTTCGACTTCACTCTCGGGATTCGGCCAGTGAATCTGGTAGAGGTCGATTACATCCACCTGCAGGCGGCGCAATGAGTTCTCCACCTCTTCGCGCAACGATTCCTTTTTCAAGCTGCGATAGATGGTGCGATCTTCGCGCCAACGCATGGAGCACTTGGTGAAGACGTAGGGCTTGCGTGTGGCATGCTTCAATGCCTTCGCCACAACCTCTTCAGAATGGCCTAGCCCGTAGATCGCAGCGGTATCGATCCAATTGATGCCCAGGTCCAGCGCGCGCTCAATGGTTGTTACAGATTCATTGTCGTCCTGTGCGCCCCAGGCAAACTCCCAGTTCCCGCCGCCGATAGCCCAGGCTCCAAAGCCAATCGCGGTCAAATGAAGGTCCGAGTTGCCCAGCGTGCGCATTTCAAAGGGTGTGGTGGTGGGGGTAGATGAGGTAGTAGCCATATGCCTTCTTTCGATGCCTTCAAGAGGGGCTCTGATTCCCGAATTCGAGGGGAGACTCCGCACGCGCCTTGGCCAAGGCCCACGCCGCCACCGTTGAACTGTCCTGAATCACTCCGGTGCGAATCAGATCTTCAAATTGCGCGATCGGCATGCGCGTCATGGTCAGATCCTGCTCTTCGTGTTCGCGGCGATGATCGCCCTTGACCAACTCTGTCGCGCGAAAGACGTGGAAGCCCTGGTTCGTGATTCCATAGGCATAGTAGAGATGCCCAACGTACTCCATCTTTCCTGCGCTCATGCCGGTCTCTTCCAGCAACTCCCCGCGTGCCAGTTCCAGAGGATCAGCATTGGGTTTCAACTCCCACGATCCAGCAGGAAATTCCAGGAAACGCTTCTTCACCGGATAGCGGAATTGCTCGATGAGGTAGAGGTGTTCCTCTTCAATGGGAATGATGAGAGCAGCGGCGGGCTTTTCCACCACGGCATAGATGCCGGCGGAACCGTCTATCCGCTCAATCTGGTCTTCTCTTACAGTCATCCAGCGATTCTGGTAGACGATGCGGCTGGCGAGAGTCTTGATGGACATAGGAGAAGTCGCCTCGAAGCCGATGAGGTTATGGTTCGATCAGGAATCGGCCTTCCTGCATGATTTGCTCTTCACCTTCAGGGCCATTGACCCAGATGTTGAAGCGCAGGCCGACCACGTCGATGTGCGTCGATGATTTCCACGGAGCGCCGGTGTGATTGCCATAAGGATCGCCAAAGGCAATGTGAATACCAGGGAACTTCTCATCCTGCAGGATATTGCCGATGACGTGATCGATGCCGATATTGGTGCCGATGGCGAATTCGCCTACCCGGTCAGAATTTTCATCGGTGTGTGTGTAGGCCCAGAACTCGTCGCAAAGCTGCTGGTTTTCCGACTGGCACGCCGTGATTCGATTGCCCGCGATCTCGATGGTCAGCGGTGTGGAGGCCAGTAGACCGTAGCGCGCGCAAAGATAATCGCCGACGACGCCATCGACTACGAAGGTTCCATTCACCTCGCCTGGTGAAGTAAAACATTCGCCGCCTGGCAGGTTGCCCCACTTTTCCCGCGAGATGATGCCGGAGGTCTTGAACCATTTGTAATCGGGATTCAGGTCAGCGCGAACATCAGTACCGGCTGCAGTCGTCGCGCGTACGTAACTCGCCTTTCGAACCTTCTCGATCACCTTCTGGCTCAGCCGATCGACCAGGTTGAAATCGGCGCGCATGCCTTCGCACATGATCTGCGGAGTGATGTTGACCATGTGGGCGTGGCGCATGTGCCGGCGATTCACTACGTCGGTCATCTGCATGCGCGAGCGCAGTTCGTTTCGCTGCACCTGAACGGCAAAGATGCTGACGTCAGAGGTTTCCATGTCTTGGAGCACTGCGGGCGGCATATCTACGAGCGGGCGAGGGGCAAGCTCTTCGAGCAGGAAAGCGTTCCACCGGCAGCCATTCGCGGCAAGCTCGGTAGCGAGAGAGGCAGCGATGGTCTTCGTAGCCTCGTCGGTAATCAGCGTGACCTTCTCTTCGGGAAGAACGCGCAGGCAGGTGTAAATCGCGCTCCTAGCCCCGGCGGCAAACTCGGGCGAATACGGCGTAGCCAGCAGATTTTCAGCCTCAGGGGTCATGGGATTCGTCATGCTCTGTTGTTTGTCCTTGTGAGGCTCGCTATCGTGTCGCTTCCGCAGGGGCATCTGCTCGCAACGTCTATGCTGTCACCAACCTATGGTGTCACAGGATTGCGCCGAAAGGAAACCTTCTCCCTCCATAGCTAGATGCGACACACGAGGCCAGGGTCCAAACTCACGGGCTGGATCATGATAATTTTCCAGAATGAGCTCAGAACGCCCCAGCAAAATTGGCATCGTCGGCGCGGGCAGCGTTGGCGCAACGATTGCCTACGCGTGCATGCTCCGCGGTGTCGCCAAGCAGATCAGCCTCTTCGATGTGGCCGCGAGCAAGGTGCAGGCGGAGGTGCTCGACCTGAACCACGGACTGATGTTCGTGCCCATGGCCAAGGTGGACGGCTCCGACGACATCGGGGTACTGGCGGGTTCTGACGTTGTAGTCGTAACGGCCGGTGCCAAGCAGAAGCCGGGCCAGACGCGAGTGGACCTGGCAGAGACCAATACCAACATCTGCCGCAAGCTCATTCCCGACGTACTGCGCGTTGCCCCGAACGCAATCCTGCTGATGGTGACCAATCCGGTCGACGTGCTCACCTATGTGGCGTGGAAGATTAGCGGCATGGGCTGCCAGCAGGTGATCGGGAGTGGCACGGTCCTCGACAGCTCCCGTTTTCGTTTCCTGATCGCGCAACGTTGCCAGGTGGCCGTGCAGAACGTGCATGCGTACATCGTGGGGGAGCACGGAGATACGGAGTTTCCGCTGTGGTCGAGCGCATCGATTGGCAATATCCCGGTTCGCGACTGGCATGTCTCGGGGCATGGTGTGCTGGATGTAGCCGAGCAAGCCGATATCTTCGAGAGCGTGCGAACCGCCGCCTACCAGATCATTCAAGGCAAGGGCGCGACCAACTACGCGGTCGGCCTCGCGGTGAGCCGCATTCTCGAAGCGATCTTGTGGGATGAGGGTCGAGTGTTGCCGGTCTGCTCCCTGCTCGATGGATATCGCGGCCTCAGCGAAGTCTGCCTCTCGCTGCCCACAATTGTGAACCGCCAGGGCGTGGGCAACCTGTTGCCGGTGCCCATGAACAACACTGAGGACGCGGGGCTGCGGGCCAGCGCTGAGGCTATTCGTACCGTCATTCAGGCCGTCGGCTTCTAGGTCGCGCGAGGCCGGGACCAACCCTTGGCGGCCCAGTTTGCATCCTTTCCTTAGAAGCGTAGCGACAGGCCATCGTTGCGCTAAGCCCGAGGCCAGTGGTGCGGGTAAACACAAACGGTTGGCAGGGGCGCGGGTTTTCGCGATTTCCTCCGCTTGCCATCGGTGAAGGAGAATCGCGGTCAACCGGTGGACCCTGTCGACGACTCTTTGCTCGTCTTCTGCAAATCTGTCTCTGAGTCTGTACCTGCCCTCTCTGTACTCGCACGCACTCACAAGTTGCGACACGCGTGGCTCCATGCAATTTTCACATCCTTCCTTTTGCACGTGAGGCGAACGTGGTCTAAGGTTTCCTTAGACAGCTTGGCCCCGGGATTCGCAATCGCGGCGGCCCTGCGCAAATTCGTCGATAAGGAACTCGCGTGAAGAAGATTGGCGTCCTGTTCGGGATGGAGAACACGTTTCCGGGTGCTCTGGTTGAGCGCATCAACTCGATGAACATCGACGGCGTGACGGCCGAGTTCGTGCAGACGGGTGGCGTGCAAATGGAGAAGCCTCCCGCCTACGCAGTGATCGTCGATCGGATCTCGCACGACATTCCGTTCTATCGGGCGCTTCTCAAGCACGCAGTCCTGAACGGCACCGTGGTCATCAACAACCCGTTCTGGTGGTCGGCTGATGATAAGTTCTTCAACTACTCGCTAGCCGAGAAGCTCGGAGTTGCCGTTCCGCCGACGGCCATACTGCCGCACAAGTTCTACCCGCCGGGCACCACCGACCGCTCTATGCGCAACCTCGAATACCCGCTCGACTGGGGCGCAATTTTCGAGTATGTCGGCTTCCCCTGCTTCATGAAGCCGGTGGACGGCGGCGGGTGGCGCGACGTCTACCACATCCATAATCCTGATGAATTCTTCTGTGCCTACGACCAGAGCCGCGACCTCTGCATGATGGTGCAGAAGGCGGTGAACTTTGACGAGTACTTCCGCTGTTACGTGGTCGGGCAGGAAAAGGTCCACATCATGCCCTACGATCCGCGACGACCGCACCATGAACGCTATCTGCAGAATCCGCCGCAATATGACAAGAAGCTGCTGAAGCGGGTGGAGAAAGACTCGCTCACGCTGTGCCGTGCTCTAGGCTACGACCTGAATACGGTCGAGTTTGCGGTCGAAGATGGTGTGCCCTACGCCATCGATTTCATGAACCCCGCTCCGGATGCGGACCTGCATTCCGTAGGCGCAGCGAACTTCGAGTGGATCGTGCAAACGGTGGCTGATCTTGCAGTGAAGAAAGCCAAGGCGGGTTCAAAGATTGAGGAATTCCATTGGGGAGCGTATCTCGGCAGCGCCACTGATCGCCCCTCCAACAAGAAAAAATCCTCCCAGAAAGCATCCGCAAAGAAGGCGAAGTCCTGAGCGAGCAGCCCGCTTCCAGCAGTTGCGGAGCCCGGGACCTGTTGACGAGGACAGAACTCTTTCTTCGAAGAGCAGTAGCCATGCAACAAAAACCTTGCCTGCCTGCGCGAGGCAACTTACAACAGTAGCTATCGCGGAGTGAGGTGTTCCCCCATGCAGCCAACGTTCAATATCGGTATCGAAGAAGAGTTTCAAACCATCGATCCGGTCACACGCGACCTGCGCTCGCATATCCAAACCGAGCTGCTGGCCGAAGGCAAGCGGCGGCTCGAAGAGCGGGTCACGGCGGAGCTGCACCAGTCGGTCATCGAGGTCGGCACGCGTGTCTGCCGCACCATCAACGATGCCCGCGCGGATATTTTCGAACTTCGCCGCGAAATGATTCGACTGGCCCAGCAAAACAACCTGCGGCTGGTCGCCGGAGCCACGCATCCGTTCGCCGACTGGCGCACCCAGGAGATTTCGCCCGACCCGCGCTACGCTCGCGTTGTCGAAGATCTGCAGCTGGTCGCGCGCGCCAACTTGATCTTTGGCTTGCACGTGCACATCGGCGTCGAAAATCGGGACGCAGCCATCCGCGTGATGAATTCTCTGCGCTATTTTCTGCCACACCTGCTGGCGCTCTCAGCCAACTCGCCCTTCTGGCGCGGCATGAACACGGGGCTGAAGAGCTATCGCGCAAAGGTGTTTGATAAGTTCCCCCGTACCAATATTCCGGACACCTTCTCCAGTTGGAGTGACTTCGAATCGTTCGTCAACCTGCTGATCAAGACCAACTGCCTCGACAACGGCAAGAAGATCTGGTGGGACATTCGCCCGCATCCCTTCTTCAACACCATCGAGGTGCGTGTCTGCGATCTGCCTATGCGCGCAGAAGAGACGCTGGCGCTGGCTGCACTCATCCAGGCGACCGTGGCCAAGCTGCATCGGCTGCATGAACGCAACCTCGACTTCCGCCAATACTCGCGCGCTCTGATCATGGAGAACAAGTGGCGCGCAGTGCGCTATGGACTGGATGGCAAGCTGATCGACTTCGGAAAGGAAACCGAGGTGCCCGCACGGGATCTCATCATCGAGTACCTTGCCTTTGTCGAAGAGGTCGTAGATGAACTCGAGAGCCGCGATGCCATCAACTACATCTACAAAATTCTTGAGAATGGAACCGGCGCCGACCGACAGATTCGCAAGTTTGAAGAGACCGGAGATTTCAAGGCCGTCGTCGATTACATGGCTGAGGAGACGACCGCGGGCTTGCTGGACTGAATGCGGCGACCTAAGCCAATTCGTTCCACGCGGCCCCGCATCTCCGCCTCTCTGCCGCTGTGTGTTGGCGAGATACATGGTGACCGGGCTTGACCATGGCGAAGCCAAAAAACGTTGAGCCACGCTGGCCTGCGGTGGTGGCTCTCTTTGCCGTCGGTGGTCTGCGACTGGCGCTGCCTGCACAGCTTTCCGTTGGGCCTGCCTGGCTGCTGATTGCGGTGGTCGGGATCCTGGCAGTCCCTACCATTCTGGCCAGGCGAAGCGGCAATCACGTACTCAACGAAATACTGGGGTATGTCCTAACCTCGATCGTCACTCTCGATATGGCGTGGTCGCTGTACCTGCTGGTTGCGGCTCTACCTTCACGCAAAGAATCGCCACTCGACCTGCTGCGGTCCGCCGCTGCTCTCTGGATCGCAAACGTCCTGGTCTTCGCATCGTGGTACTGGAGACTGGATGCAGGGGGCCCGCATGCACGCGAGGTGCGCGGAGCTCACAACGATGGCGCCTTCCTCTTCCCACAGATGAGTCTCTCCCCAGAGGCGCGGCGCGATATGGGCGAAGCGGATTGGAGTCCCGGCTTCATCGATTACCTCTTTGTCGCCTTCAACACCAGTACAGCCTTTTCGCCGACTGACTGCCCGGTGCTGTCCCGCTGGGCCAAGTCGCTCATGATGGTGCAGGCGTTGATCTCGTTCGCAACGGTTGTGCTGCTTGCGGCACGCGGCGTCAACATTCTCTGAAGCTCAGTGTCGAGCGCCGATACCACGCAGGTCCGATCCCAAAACACAGATGTCAATTGAAGGAGTGAATCCGATGAGTTTGGCGACAGGTACGTTTGAAGTGAAAACAACACCTTTGGCCGCAGACCCGGATACCGGCGATCTGCAGCGATTGTCCCTCGACAAGCAGTTCTCTGGAGATCTCGAGGCGACCAGCAAAGGGCAGATGCTGGCGCTGGGCACCGCGGTCCAGGGCTCCGCCGGATATGTAGCCATTGAACGCGTCGACGGCGCACTACACGGCCGAACCGGCACATTCGCCATGCATCACAAGGGCACCATGACACGCGGCACACCGGAGATGTCTATCACCGTCATCCCGGACTCAGGCACGGGAGAACTGGCCGGTATCTTAGGCACGTTTGTAATCGAAAGGAAGGATGGGAAACACCTCTATCGCTTCGACTACACCCTTGACACCAGCGAATGAATCGCGCTGCATGAAATCGACGCTGAGAAGCGCCAGACTCATAGATAGACGTTGAGCATCTGCTTCCAGGTCGGCCAGTCATGGCTGTTCCACGTGTCCCACACGTCGAGGCGACATGGAATCCCCTTGTGGTGCATCAAGTCCGCGAGCCTGTAATTCTGGTTTTTGCAGTGGTCATCATGACCCGTTCCAAGAATGTACGTGTTCGACCTGTAATGATCGAAATACCATCCGTCCGACAAATTAGTCAGGTAGTGCGGCGGCATGTTGAAGTACACGTCGTTGTCGTAGTAGCCGTGCAGGAAGTTCGATAAGTCGAAGGCCCCGCTCATCGAGAGAAAGCCGGTGAAGCGGTCGGGATGACGCAAGGCAATATTGACTGCGTGATAGCCGCCGAAGCTGCAGCCCAGGCTCACCAGGTGTGGGTTGTGATTCTTCTGCCGGACCAAGGGCAGCACCTCGTCCATGAGATAGCTCTCGTACTGCATGTGGCGCGCGATGCGCCATCGCGGAGGCACATCGCGGTTGTACCAGCTCTCCGCATCCACTGAGTCGACACAGAAGATCTGCATCTCCCCGTGGTCCAGCTTGTGGACGATGGAGCCGATCAATCCGCGGTCTTCCCACTCGAAAAACCTTCCGCACGATGAGGGAAAAGCGATTGCAGGTACGCCAGCGTGGCCAAAGACCAGCAGTTCCATATCGCGGCCGAGACGCGGGGAAAACCACTTGTGATATTCGCGATGCATAGAAACCTGCCTTGAGCCCCGAAGAGTTTCGGAATATTCCTGCTACTGTAACAGGGAGCGGAGTGGGCGCATCGTAACTAAGGCGCGTCGCCTGCCCACGAGCCGGACCTGAGCGCAAATCTTTTGAAACAGGGGAGCTCCGTACGATTTGGAACCACAGTTGACGACCTCATCCGGCAACCCTGGCCTCGTCCCCGAAACCTCCCCGCCTGCGCGACTCAAGCTGCATTCGCGGTTTCACAGCCGCTTTTTGGCTGATGATCGAGACGTGATCGTCTACCTGCCGCCGGAATATGACGAGCAGCCGGAGAGACACTTCCCCGTTCTCTACATGCACGATGGGCAGAACCTCTTCGATCCACGCACGTCCTTCATTCCGGGCAGAACGTGGCTGGTCCGCGAAACCGCAGATAGCATGATTCTGTCGCAGGATGTGGAGCCGCTGATCATCGTCGGTGTCCACAATGCCGGTGAACGTCGGCTGGCGGAGTACACCCACGCGCGCGACTGGAAGCTGGGCGGCGGCGAGGCGAACTCGTATGGCAAGCTGCTGACTCGCGAGTTGAAGCCCTTCATCGATTCGGAATACCGCACCCTGGTGGACGCCGCAAACACCGGCATGGGCGGATCATCGCTGGGCGGCCTGGTCACCCTTTACCTCGGCCTGCGCCACGCAGATTACTTCGGGAAGCTGGCGGTGATGTCTCCCTCTGTCTGGTGGAATCACATGAGCATCATTGGCTTCTTGAACGAGTACGAGGGTCCGCCGTGGCCGCGGGTCTGGCTCGACGTAGGAGACGCCGAAGGTAAACGAACCATGAGCAATGTCGACCTGCTCTACGCCCGCATGCTCAACGCGGGTTGGAAGGCCGAAGAAAGCATCCACTATGAACGCGTGTTTGGCGGCACTCATGACGAGGCAGCATGGGCGCTTCGAATGGGTCCGATGCTGCAGTTTCTCTTTCCCGCTCAAAAGCCCTGAATTCTCCCCCATCGTCTAGCTCAGGCAGAGTGAAATCGCCTCGATTCCGGTAGACTCACAGGATGGGAAACAAGAACGCTGCAAAGCGCGAGAAGAAGAAGCCCGCCAAAACCCAGTCGAAGGCAGCTCCCGGACGCAGGTACGACGATCAGGCCAGCTACACAGCGCGCATCGCCCCGGAACCGAAGAAAGACTAGATGCGGGCTCGGTACGGACCTCCAAATGGCGCTCAACGAGCCCAAATGGTTGCGAAACGGGGCCATTTCAGCAATACTTAAGTGTTGGGAATCCTGTGGGCTGGCCCTCCGCTGTGCCCCGCCGTCTCCCTCACATTCAGAGCAGTCTTGAAAGGATTTGACCAGTGTTGATGATTCGTTTGGCGCGCTTTGGTGCGCGTAAGCAGCCGTACTACCGCGTCGTAGTGATTGAGAAGGATCGGGCCCGCAATGGCCGTTCTATTGAAGTGGTTGGAACCTACAATCCCCGTACCAGCCCTGCCACCCTTGACCTGAAGCGTGACCGGATCGAGCACTGGACCAAGAATGGTGCGCAGCTATCAGAACGGGTCGCAAAGCTGTTCGCCAAGCAGCCCGAGGCTCCCGCAGCCGCGTAGTACCGGGTGGGGTATCAACTGCGAATTAGCACCAGTCATACCCCCTCGCGCAGGAAGTTTCGTTCCCGGTTACTCCTCATACTGAAGCATCAAGCATGGCTGGGAATCGAGCCAAAACTCATTCCCGCCTTCGGCTGCATTTCCATCTACTTGCATCTGTCATAAGACAGCAGGTTGCTGCTACTATGGCGCGAGCCTGACGAAAGGCACCAGTGTCTTCGAGGGGGCGTGAAGATGATGCAAGACGAGAAGCAGGACGATATGCAGGAACTGGTAGCGGAGATTGCCAGGGCGCTAGTGGATGAACCGGGGGCGGTGGTAGTGGAAGCAGTGGATCGCGAAGAGAGTACCGTGCTCCGACTTCGCGTAGCACCCACCGATGTAGGAAAAGTGATCGGAAAGCAGGGTCGCACGGCGCGCTCCATGCGAACCATTCTGGGAGCCGTCAGCATGAAGCTGCATCATCGCTACACGCTCGACATTCTCGAGGAAGACAAGCAGCCCGCTCCGGTCAGCTAGAGTAACGGAGCGCCGCTTCAACCCACGAGACACATGCCACTGCGCGCATCCCCCAGCCTGCGGAAGCTTCTTCTACGTCCGCAGAAGACGGCGAGTCACCACGGCTCAGTCCCCCTCCGCAGAGTTTTGTCATGACCCAGGAAAAATGGATTGTCGTCGCCCACCTTGTACGTCCGCAAGGACGCAATGGGGAGTTGCTCGCTGAGATCCTCACCGACTTCCCGGAGCGATTCGCGGAACGCAAGCGGCTGTACCTGGCCAAGCCGGAGAGCGGAACCGCCCACCAGTTGCAACCTCGCGAAGTGTCGCTGGAGAGCCACTGGCTCCACAAAGGTCGCATCGTGCTCAAGTTCGCGGGTGTCGACTCGATCAACGATGCAGAAACCTTGCGTGGGCTCGACGTGCTCATCTCTCGTGAAGAGCGCGCACCGCTGGAAGAAGGAGCGGTCTATCTTGATGACCTCATCGGATGCAGAGTCGTCGACTTCCACGGACCTGCGAATGCCGGAGAAGATGTTGGCGAGGTCATCGAGGTAGATCGCGAATCGACCGCCGGAGCCTTGCTCGTGGTGCGCCATGCAGCCGGTGAAGTGCTGATCCCGTTTGTGAAGGCCTACCTGCGGCGGGTGGATCTCGATGCGCGGCGGATAGAGATGGACCTGCCGAAAGGATTGCTCGACCTGAATCGGCCTGCTACTCCCGAAGAACGAGCCGCCGCCAAGGGGCAAGACAGCTAGGCCTGTTCAGCAGCGACTCTGCACTCTCCTCCTATTTCGCCAGGGGCACTCCGTCGAGGGCTGCGAGCCGCCCGACTGGATACAAACCAAGCTGCGGATCGTGCCATGGCGATCGGTCATAGAAGAAGGCAAGCCGCGCGCTTGGGCTGGCAGCAAAGAGTGGGTCGGTGGTAACTTTCTTTTCGAACTCTGCTTTGATCTTCGGGTCTTTCGCCATCATCTCCCGCGCCAACTTTTCGAGAACGTACGGTTCGCCCTGCTCCTTCTGCTCGAAGATCGAGTCGAAGAAGCCCCAGGCCATTGCCGAGTCGGGTGCCTCTGGCTCCAGCCACGCCATCGCCACCTTCGAGAGACGCTGGTTGAGCCTCACAATCACTGAGCCTGCCGGATATGTGACCGTTTCAGTTACGAGAGTGCACTGCGGAGGGTGACCGGGCTTGTGGTTGGCTCCTTCTCCGGCAAACAAAGGGTGACGTCCTTCGAACGGAGGCTCCTGCCACTGTGGATTGGTGCATCGGTACGTCTCTACCGCTCCTGTCCAGGGCGCCGCCATCTTCAAAAGCTCCACTTGATGGGCCTCCAGAACATCGATCACGCGCGTCCATTGCGCAGGAATGATATAGGCCGCGGGAGGCACCGTCGATACGGTCACCTTGAATCCGGTCTGCATCGTCAATGACACGTTCCAGGGCTCATGCGAATACCGAATCCACATGGTGCCTGACACATCGCTTAACTCGCGTGTGTATTTGTAACCGTGAAACAGAAAGGGCGTCGTCTGCCCGCCCCACGCCAGCGCCAGCGGAAACTGCGAATTTCCCAAAGCGTGGGAACCCAGCTTCTCCGCCTCCTGATCCGCCGCCAGATTCAGATCGATCAGCGCATCCGCATCGCGGTTCACCACAGCGAGCAGGCCGCGTAACAGTTCATAGTTGCCGGTCACGCGCGTCTTGTAGTCCTTCAACATATGCAGCTCGACCAGCATGCCCGGCCGGTTCTCGAGGATCATGTATCCGGTCGAGAATCGTGGAGGGTTGTCGTTGAACCCGAGCCCCTGCGCCGGATCGGTATCATCGACCAGCGTGATGTAACTGGGAGAGGCGAGGTGGCCGGCATCGTCGACGGCCTTCTCAAGCGCAGGACTGAGCGACTCGTCGACCCACTGTGCCATCTGTCGTGGAACGTTCGGCCCGTCATCGGTGGCATAGGTGACGTCGTATTGGTAGTCCGCCCCGTCGGTCACGTGGTTATCAACGAAGAAGTCCGGCAGCCATCGATGAAACATTCGCAGAAAGGCGCGAGTCTCCGGAGTCTGCGCCTTCAGGTAGTCGCGGTTCAAGTTGAGGTTCGATCCGTTGGTTCGCCAGCCCATCTCCTCCGGCCCGTTCTGATTGATGCGGTTGTAACGCGAGCGGCGCTCGTGGCCATCGGCGTTGTAGATGGGAATGAACACAAACACCGCGCGATCCATCAGGCTCGCCTGCGTCCGGGTGATGACCATGTCGCGAAGCAGTGCCAGGCAGCTATCCTTTCCGTCCATCTCTCCGGCGTGAATGGAGTTCTGCACCAGGACGATCGGACGGCGCGCGGCGTGCAGCTTTTCCGGATCGAAGACTCCGTCCTTCGACACGATCACGATGTCCAGTTCGCGACCCTCTCCGGTCAAGCCGAACGACTCGACGCGCACCTGCCCGGGCGCCGAGGCGGCCACGCGATGCAGATAGTTCATCGTGGCCTCGTAGTTCGGCGTAGTGCGGTAGTCGGTCTGCTCCGCGGGCGTCTGCCAGTCCTTGACCGTCTGAGACTGTGCCCACCCTGCAGGCGCAACCGCCAAACTTAACAACAGGACATTCCGCCTCCAGTGTTTCAGCCTGGGGCATTGTTGCGATCGCGACTTCATGCTTTGCGTGTTCTCCCTTCGTTGCGACAGACTTCCGAAAGATGCGACTACACCGACGACGCAGACAGCGATAGAATCACGCGGTCACGTGGGTACCCCGGTTGAGTGGGCATGCGAGGAGATCTCCACATGCTGAGTAAAAGTTTTAGTGCCAAGTTACAAAAGAGCCCCAGCAAGGGCGGTTGGACTTATCTGGTCTGGCCTAGTTCCGTCGAGTTCTTTGGAACGCGAGGGCTGGTCAAGGTTAAGGGCAAAATAGATGGCCACCCGTTTCAGAGCTCATTCATGGCTTTGGGCGACGGCACACACAAACTTCCCATCAAGGCAGACCTTCGCCAAGCGATCGGGAAGAATGTCGGCGACGTCGTGGACGTGTTCTTAGAAGAGCGTATCGCAACAACTCGTTCTAAGAAGACTTAGCCCTTTTTTCTAGTCGTTCCAACCTCAGGCATAGTACGTTCTTTGCGGTCCTTGTTTCGAACTCTGCGCTATAGCCGCCTGCTGCCAGGAGACATGCCATGGATGGGACGATTCGAAGCCGATCGGTGAACCTGCCCTCATGGATGCGGCCAGGACGACTGGCGGTGGCGGTGTATGGGGTGGTTGCGGCCATCGTGCTCGCGGGCGTGATCCTCCTGAGTTGGTCCTTCTTTCAGGTCGACACCTTCCGGCGAGAGGCGCTGGGGAAACTCGGCACGCTGCTGATCTTCACCGGCATGCTGACTTCCTTTGCTGAGCGATTTCTCGAGTACATGACCTCTCCTCCTCCAGACCCGGGAAGCCGGGAAGCGGTGAGAGCGAAGACCGCCCTGATCGGATCCATGGCCGGCATTTCCATCCTGCTGGGCGACGCCGTCATCGTGATGCAGCGATACTCCAGCAGCGGCACAGACAGCAAAGCGTTGGCGGTGCTCAGCATGTGGGGCGGCGCGTGCCTGTTGCTCGGCGTGCTCACCGGATTTCTATTTGGCGTTCCGCAAAACATCCAGAGTTCCCAGCTCGAGCAGATTTCCGATTGGATCACCAAGATCATCGTCGGCGTGGGGCTTACACAGCTGAACAAGATTCCGCATAAGCTGCACGTCTGGGCTCAGGAGATTGCGGATCAAGCAGGAGGCGGCGGAGCAGGCAGTCCGCCTCCCCCCACGTCCTTCATCATTGCGCTCATTCTGTTCTTCGTGACCGTCGGATTCTTAACCGGGTATCTGCTCACCCGGATGTTCCTCGGGGATGACGGCGGTCCCCGGGAATCTGAGGTCACGCAGAAGATCGGGGCGGGCGGGCTGGGAGTGGTGGTGGACAGCCATCCGAATGTCACTGCCGCGGCACCCGGCAGCGCGACGGCCGACCATCAGGAGAAGCGTGCGGTGGACGCTGCAGCCGCGGCTCTCAAGAGGCCCGATGCGACGAGAGCGGTTGAGTAACTTGCTCAGGTAATGTCTTCGGTATCGAAGGCGGGCGTCACCAGCGCCTGGCGTCGCCGCCTCGTGGTTCCTCCCACATCGCCCACCAGGCTTTTCACCACTTCTTCCACCTCCCTGGGATCTTCGATCTCCGCGCTCATGGTCTTCAGGTTGGACCCCGAGTCGATGTTTTCGAGCAGGACCACCGCGTGTGCCTGCGCGACGTGATCCAGGTTCAACCCTTCGGGCGTCTTGGCCTTGATTCCCACGGCACTGGGCTCTACCTCCAGCATGTCCGCGATGCGTTCGCGCATCTCGTGAGCGATGGGCGCAATCTTTGGAGCGGCGAGCACCAGCGTCGTGTCGACATTCACGATGCGATAGCCGGCGTTCTGGATCTCTTCCAGGGCCAGATCGAGAAAGATCGCGGAGTCAGCATCCTTCCACCGCGGGTCTCCCGGAGGGAAGTAGCTGCCGATATCGCCTGCGGAAACGGCGCCGAGCAGGGCGTCGGTGATGGCATGCAGCAGAACATCCCCGTCGGAGTGTCCGGCCAGACCCTCCGCATGTTCAATGGACAGGCCCCCGATGCGAAGCGGCACCCCCGGCTTGAACGCGTGTGAATCCCAGCCCATTCCAATTCTCATGCTCATGCTCTCTTCTCTTCCCTGCGCCGTGAAGACGCGTTGCTCACTGCAGCCCTGAAGTGGCTGGCTCCGCCCTGGAGCGAAAGACGCCGGATCTTCGTATCAATGGCTCAGATCGGCCGTTCGCAGGTAAAAGTCCGCCAGTTCGAGATCGCCCGGCTTGGTGATCTTCAGGTTTGCGTGCGTTCCCATCACCACGGCTACCTGAATTCCCGCGCGCTCTACGATCGACGATTCGTCGGTCCCTACGAAGCCGTCCGCCTCCGCTTCCGCAAAGGCCTGCTTCAGAATTTTGGCACGAAACCCCTGTGGCGTCTGTGCCTGCACAATGTGCTCGCGAGGAATGGTCGCGGTAACGATCGCGCCCTCCGCGGTGCGCTTCACCTGCTTGATGGTGTCGACCGCGGGAAGCGCCACAATGGCGGCACCATATTTGTCGACGGCTTCAATGGTGCGGGCGATGGTGGCCGGATCAATCAGGGGGCGAACCGCATCATGCACCAGCACCACATCCTCCTCGCCACACTCGAGCGCCGCCAGGGCGTGAGCCACACTTTCCTGCCGGGTGTCCCCCCCCTCCACCACCCGTACCCTTTCAGCGAAGCCGTACTCAGTGACCTGGGTCTGCAGGCGTGCCATCTCAGCGCTGCGAACCGCGACGAAGATCGATCTGACCTGGGGCACAGCCGCAAAGGCGCGCAGACTGTGAATGAGAATGGGCACGCCACCGAGTTCGAGAAACTGTTTGGGTGCCGCGACCGGGTGCGCATGGCCTTGAGCCATCCGCGTGCCGAGTCCCGCTGCTGGGAGAATGACGTGAACACGCATAAACATCGGAGTATACAAGGGATGAGCTGTCAAAGCATATGCGCCCGAGCCCAGGGCGGCGGTAACTCCCTGCCGTCCCGATAAATGCACGAGCGCTACTATGGAAACGGTTATGCCCCCTCTACCTCAATCGAGCGACTCGCAGGCACGTCAACCCCTCCAGCTTGAGAGGCGGCTCTTCCGCCCTGGCTTGCGGATCGCGGTCGCAGTATCGGGTGGGGCAGACTCTGTCGCCCTGCTGCGGGCGCTGGTGGCCGAGCGGGAACGCCTGGGGCTGGTCGTCAGCGCGGCTCATCTTCACCATGGGATTCGAGGCGAGGAGGCAGATCAGGACGCTGAGTTTGTCGCAGATCTGGCCCGGCGCTTCGATCTGCCTCTCCACCTTCACCGCGTCGACACTCCCGGGTATGCCGAGGCGAATGGCGAATCGATGGAGGAGGCTGCGCGCCATCTGCGGTATGCCTGGTTCCAGAGCCTGCTAGCCGTTGGAGAACTTGACGCCGTAGCCACCGCGCACACTCTGGATGATCAGGCGGAGACGGTGCTGCACCGGCTGCTGCGGGGAGCATGGACAGAGGGCCTGGGCGGCATTCACCCGGCGATAGGGAGCAATTCAGCAGCTTCACCGCTCCCCAGATCGGGGTCGGGGCGCGCAGAAGGTGGACTGATCCTGCGCCCCTTTCTGGCAGTGCGACGCGTCGAAGTGGAGAATTGGCTGCGGGGTTTGGGTCAGCCTTGGCGCGAAGACTCCACCAACCAAGATCTGGATTTTACCCGCAACCGGCTCCGGCACCAGTTGTTACCGGAGTTAGCTGCCTACAATCCGCAGATACATACGCAGCTCTCCCATGTAGCCACGCTGGCCCGCGATGAAGAGGCGTACTGGCAGGCGGAATTGGAACGGCTGCTGCCCTCGCTGTTACTTCCGGGCAAGCCGGTTCGCGGTGGAGGAAGAGCAGTCGCCACGCATCCAGGCGAAACATCGGTGGCCGTCGAAATCGAGCGCCTGCGGGGGCTGCACCCAGCGATGAGGCGGCGAGTTCTGCGTGCCGCCGCCAAGAGGCTGGGCTGCAATCTGGAGTTCGAGCAGACGGAGCGGCTGATGGCCATGTGCGAGACTCGGGGCGCCATCCCGAGCCAGGAATTGCCCAAAACCCAGCAATTGGCGGCAGGGCTGCGGGCAGAGCGAACACCGCGCGAGTTGCGGCTTTCACAAGTTACGGCCCAAGAGAACACACCTTTGCCGGATTACCAGCTTTCGATTCCCGGTGAAATCACCGCACCCGGCTTTGGCCTGAGGCTGCGAGCGAGTCTTGACGGCGCGTCTCCGACATCACTTCCGAACGCCTGCCTGAGAGCCGGGAGGGCTGGCGATCGGGTACGGCTTCGCTACAGCCGGGGGCCCAAAAAGGTCAAAGAAGTGCTGGAGCGGATGGGAATTCCCGCCGGCGATCGCGATGGGTGGCCGGTGGTTGAGTGGCAAAACCGGATCGTGTGGATGCAAGGCGCTGAACTGGAGCCGGTCTCTGAATCAGGGTTCAGGTTGACGATCATCAACGAACCTTATTCGGCCCGGGAGGAGTAAGCCCTCGGTAACTCCTAAGTAATACCCTGGACCCCCTCTGCACCGTGGCCCTTTGGGTGTAGTTGCACCGTTTGAAGCGAGCAGCGGGAGTAAAATAGATCGGGTGATGGGCGACCCCGGCCTGCACGACTTTGTCAAATGTTGAAGACCTGAACTTATCCGCTACTTTCGCGCAGGATTATCGTCTAATGCAGCGAAGATGAACGCAAATCCAGCTACCCGCGAGCCGGGCGGTCCGGATTTTCTGTCATCATAGAAATTGCAGTTGCAGACAGAATCGAGGGTTTTTCGTGAATTCAACGGTCAAAACGATCATCTTCTGGGTATTCATATTTGCTTGCCTGGTACTACTGTGGCAGGTCTTCCAGAAGAATACTGGCGGCGGCAAAGACACCGAGATTCCGTTCTCCCAGTTTATGCAGGATGCCCAGCAGGGCCTGGTGAACGATGTGACGGTGCTAAGCGGCGCAGGCGCCAGCGCCGAAGTGCATGGCCACCTGAAGAACGACAAGAGCCAGTTCCACACCACGATTCCCGCCAACTACCCGCACGCGATCGACGTTCTGAGCGACAAGGGCGCCCAGATCACGTACAAGAGCTCGGATGGAAACTCCTGGCTGCCCATCCTGCTGAACTTCTCGCCGGTGATCATCATTGCGGCCCTGTGGTTCTTCATGCTGCGCCAGATGCAGAGTGGCGGGAACAAGGCGCTCTCATTCGGCAAGAGCCGCGCGCGCCTGCTGTCGATGCAGCAGAAGAAGGTGACGTTTAAAGACGTGGCCGGCGTGGACGAAGCTAAGGAAGAGCTGAAGGAGATTATCGAATTCCTGCGCGAGGCGCAGAAGTTCCAGAAGCTCGGCGGCCGCATTCCCAAGGGCGTTCTGCTGGTCGGACCTCCGGGAACCGGCAAGACATTGCTCGCCCGTGCAGTTGCGGGCGAAGCCAATGTGCCGTTCTTCTCCATCTCCGGTTCCGATTTCGTAGAGATGTTCGTCGGCGTCGGTGCAAGCCGCGTTCGCGACCTCTTCGAACAGGGCAAGAAGAATGCACCCTGCATCATCTTCATCGACGAAATCGACGCAGTTGGGCGCCATCGTGGCGCCGGCCTCGGCGGTGGACACGATGAGCGCGAGCAGACGCTGAATCAACTGCTGGTCGAGATGGACGGCTTTGAATCGAACGACGGCGTAATTTTGGTAGCCGCCACCAACCGCCCCGACGTGCTGGACCCGGCGCTGCTGCGTCCTGGCCGTTTCGATCGCCGCGTGGTGGTCGGACGTCCCGACGTACGCGGGCGCGAAGAGGTTCTCCGCGTGCACGCGAAGAAGGTTCCACTGCACGACGATGTGGATCTTCGCGTACTGGCTCGTGGAACTCCGGGCTTCTCCGGCGCCGATCTGGCCAACATGGTCAATGAAGCAGCCCTGAGCGCGGCTCGCGCGAATCGCAAGTCGGTCTTCATGGAAGACTTCGAGACGGCGAAAGACAAGGTCATGATGGGTGCGGAGCGCAAGTCCATGCTGCTCACCGATGACGACAAGAAAGACACGGCCTATCACGAAGCTGGCCACGTTCTGGTTGCCGCCATGCGGGATCACGCGGATCCGCTGCACAAGGTCACCATTATTCCTCGCGGCATGGCTCTCGGCGTCACCATGCAGTTGCCCGAAGAAGACAAGCACACGGTCACCAAGGATTACCTTGAGACTCAGCTTGCCATTCTGATGGGCGGCCGCTGCGCCGAAGAGATATTCATGAACCGTAAGACGACCGGTGCCGGTAACGACATCGAGCGTTCGACCGATCTGGCACGCAAGATGGTCTGCGAATACGGCATGAGCCGCATGGGTCCGCTCACCTTCGGCAAGAAGGAAGAGGCGATCTTCCTCGGCCGCGAGATTTCGCAGCACCGTGACTTCTCGGAAGAGACGGCGCGGCAGATCGATGCGGAAGTTCGCAGCATGGTCGATGAGGCCTACAAGTCGGCCTACGACATCCTGAACAACAACCACGACATCATGCACCGCATGGCCGCGGCCCTGCTGGAGCGTGAGACGCTGGATGCTTCAGATATCAAGAAGATTATCGCCGGCGAGAGTCTTCCTCCGATGCGTTCGATCGGCGGACCGGGCAGCCCGACAGGCGATGTGCAACAGGTGCTCAAGCCCGAAGGCGGACGCGCTCCCGGATTCCCCGAGGGCAGCCCTTCTCCGGCGTAATATTGCAGGTCGTAATACAAAAGGGCAGCCTTGTTGAGGCTGCCCTTTTCCTTGCGCCGGTTAAAGTTCAACCTGTAATCGACCAACTGTGGCAGCTAGACTCAACCTGCGATTTACTTCAGCAGATGTGGTCAGCGTGGATGAATGACTCAACTGATTCGTACGCAGACTTCCGCAAATATGGGGAAGTCTGCCAGGGAGTTCCTGGCCGCCAGTGCGCAAGTTTGTCATGGAAGTTTGTTAATGGAACCGAAACACTCTGTGCGGAGAAGCTCTACTCAGTCTTCAGCACCGCGACCCCATACTGTGGCAGGTTCAGCGAGTTTTTCTCTCCGCCTTCCAGCACATCCTGCATCTTCTTCGGCAGCGAAATCGTCTGAGCGGACTTCGACAGGTTCACCAGGATGTAGACGACCTCGCCGTTCGGTCCATACCGGGGATCCACTTCAACTCCCTCCGGAACCGGTCCGAACGCCGGATGAATGCCACTGATATCCGTCATCCACTTCGCAGCAGCCTTCATGCCGGCCTCATCAAACCACGCACCGATATAGGTGATGCGCCCCTTGCCCACCTTGCGGGTGATGGCCGCAGGCTGTCCATCGAGCCAGCCGTTGCTCTTGCCATATTTCTCCAGCACCTCAATATCCGGAGCCGAGGTGCTCAATTGCTCCGCCCACAACTTCGATGTGCTCGCGCCCCAGTTCCCTTCCACCGGGACCGGATCGACCAGCGCGTAGTATTGCTCCACGCGGCCACCGAGCAAGGCGGCAAGCGGTCCAGGCTGACGCTCCGGCTGCAGCGCGTTGTCTTCCGTCTTCATGCCTGATCGCTGCCCGAGGACGAGGTGACCGCCCTGCTTTACGTAATCGATCAGGTTCTTCGCCTCAACATCGGAGAGGACATTGAGGCCGGGCGCAACCACCAGCTTGTATTGGCTGAGCGGTGCCGTCGGAGCAACGATGTCCATCGACTGCGTAATCTCGCGCAACGGGGCATAGTAACTTACGATCTCGGCCACCGGATCATAGTTGCGGTTGTGCTTCTGCCAGTTGATCGCCCAGCGGCTGTTATACGAGTGAAGAATCGCTACTTCCGATTTTGGCGAAGTATGCGCCAGCGCAGGCGAGGCCTTCTCGAACTCCTTGCCGACCTGCGAGACCTCAGAATAGAGCGGCACCGGCGTGCCATCCGCGCCGAGCAATGTGCCGTGATACTCCTCTTGCCCATTGAGTGCGCTGCGCCATTGCCAGTAACTTACCGCATCGGCGCCGTGGCCAATGTCATGCCAGGCCATCGCGCGCACCTCGCCCTTGTCGAGCGCGTTGTTGACCGGAGCCCAGTTGACAAAGCCGGGCTGCGTTTCCATCACCCAGAAGTTCTTGCGCAGGAAGCCGCGCGTAAGATCGTGCGCGGCACCGTTACGATTCGGATCCAGGTGCCCCTGGCCTACATAGTCGTCCCACGCGGCAAGGTCGAGATCCTGGCTGACCGTGTAGTGATCGTAGCCATCGAACCAACCCATCATGTTGGTGGTGATGAATTGCTTCGGGTCGATCGCGGGGCGCAAGACGTCCAGCTGATTCTTTTGATAGCTCCGCCACGTGTCGCTCACGAAGCGATTCCACATCAGCAGCAGGCCTGGATTGCCTCCGCTCGTTTCGATGGGGATCTGGTCCCAGCTGGAATAGGTCTCGCTCCAGTAGGTGGTGGTCCATTTCTCGTTCAGGTTATCGAGGCTGCCATAGCGTGCTTTGAGCCACGCCTGGAACTGTGCGCGTGTATCCGGATCGAACGAAAGGTTGGCGTATTCATTGTCGATCTGCCATCCGATGACATAGGGATTGTGTCCGAAGCGTTTGCCAAGTTGTTCGGCCATATTGCGCGTGAGTTCGCGGTACTTGGCATTGGCCCAGTTGAACTGCTCACGGTTTCCGTGCTCATCGCGGCGGCCGTTCTCTTCGATTCGTAACGTCTCTGGATACTTTTGCGTGAGCCACGCGGGTGGAGCGGCGCCCGGCGTTCCCACCACCGTGTAGATCCCGTGCTTTCCGGCCGCATTCACGGCGCGCTCCAGCCAGTCAAGATCGTACTTGCCATCGGAAGGTTCCATCCGGCTCCAGGCAAACTCGCCGACGCGCACCATGCGGATGCCTGCCTGCTGCATCAGCGTGAGGTCGGCATCCCAGCGCGACTCAGGCCACTGCTCGGGATACCAAGCCGTTCCGAGAATCAAGGAGGGTGGCCCGGAGGTCTCGGCGTGCAAACCAGCAGCACCTGAAAAGCAAGCGGTTACACTTGCAAGCACAACGACCAAAACACGGATCCACCGAATGGCTCTCACAGATTTTCCTTTCCAACAAAGGCTAGGCGCTTCAACCGCTGCACCGGCCCAAGGTCCACGCCATAGACCAGAATGGCTATGGCGTGACCGCAATACGTAACTGCTGCTAACACTTATAGCAGCCGCAGCTAACGAATCAAAACACCCGTCGACTCGTAGCTCTCTCCGCCCACTGTTGTAGCCACCTGGGGCAGTTCCGTAGTCGGCGTCAGCACTTCGATCTTGCCGTCCTGGAGCAAGGTGGTGTCCTCCACCTTTCCACCCTGGACCGAGGGGTTCCACGCAAACGCTTGGCGATCGACCACCACCTCGGCGCCTTGCGGAGTGGCCACCCATTCTCTTTCTCCGTATCCTGTGGGGCCGCCCTGATGATGCCGCTCCTCCGCTCCCGGGAAGCCCGCGTCGGCATACGCCTGCTTTGCGACGCTGAACAGTTGCGCCGAACTCGTGCCCGCACGCGAGGCATGTTGGAGCGCGGCATTGACCTTCGCGGCCGCGGCAAAGCCATCCGCTAACTCAGGCGGCATCATGCCGAAGTGCACGAAGCGCGTGATCGAAACGACCAGGCCCCATTTGCGTGCACAAAGGTTCACCATTCCGAACCGTTCCAGACGGCCGCCTCGGGGCAGCGCATGCTTGTACTTGCGGATGCGATCATCCACGGCCATCAGCAATACGGAAGGAAAAATTGTCCTCTGGATCAGCAGCGATGCCGTAAGCGCACTCATTTCCTCTTCGCTAATCCCGGGCTCAAGGTGATGAATAACCTCCTCCACCACTCGCGCGGTCGAGGCCCCGAGCCACCGATAGCGTTCGATCTCCGAGGACTGGAGTTGACTGCGCAATCCCGCCAGGTTGACCGGCACAAGATCCGCGCCATCAGTGTCGGAACCAACCTTTCCGCCTGTCGTCAGTTCTGCTGCGGCCTTTGCAAAATCGCCTGCGTGCCACGGCAAGACAACCGCCTCGAAGGGTAGACCAGCGAACTCTTCAGCGGCCAGCCGAGGTGCTTCGTTGTTGGTTGTGAGATAGAAGCTTTTCCCGTCCTTGCGCACGAAGACCGCAGCCGCGCCGGTCTCCATGGGAATGGCCACCCGCATGTCCACTTGCCCGGCAGTCGCCCAGGACACATTCTCATGACGGCGCAGCAGCAAGCCATCAAGCTTGCCCTCATCCGCGAGCCTTACCAGCTGTTGTTGTTTCAAGTTGATTTCATCGAGGATGGGCTGCGATCCCTGACGATCGCTCCCTTGAGACTGACTTGCAGACATGGTTCTCTCCTGCTCTTGCTCCGACGCAATGCTTAGCCAGCGGATGCTGCTTCTCGGATCTGCTTCAATGCTGGGTAGATCGCCCGGTAGACCTTGTACCTTTGCTGAAGCTTGGCTGTGGCTTTGGATTCGGGCTCCACGACGGATGCGATGCGCACGATCGCGGCGCATGCCTCGTCGACGGATGGCCACCAACCCGCACCTACACCGGCTAGAACAGCAGCGCCATATGCGGCGCCTTCTTCCGCGGCCAGCAATGAGACTGGCTTGCCATAGACGTCCGCCTGAATCTGTCGCCACAGCGGAGAGCGCGCGCCACCGCCGCCCAGGCGAATGTCGCGCACCGGCACGCCCAATTCGTTAAAGATCGTGAGCGTGTCTTTCAGGCTGAACGCAACACCTTCGAGGATGGCGCGGACGATGTGGCCGCGCGTGTGGCTCGCGGAGAGTCCAATCAACGCTGCTCTTACGTCCGGGTCCACATGCGGCGTTCGCTCACCCATCAGATATGGGGTCCAAAGCACGCCATCCGAGCCAGCGGGAATGCGCGCCGCCTCCTCAGTCAAGTTGTCGTAGGGGTCGCCATGCACTTCGCCCGCTACTCCAAATGTGTCGCGGAACCAGCGGAAGGACAGGCCCGCAGCCTGGGTGACTCCCATGACGTGCCAGCGATTCGGAATGGCATGGCAGAAGGTGTGGAGCCGCCCGCCGGGGTCGAGGAATGGCTTGTCAGTGGCAGCGAACACAACTCCCGAGGTGCCGATGGTAGCGCTCACGTCCCCGGCCCGCACGATGCCCATGCCCACCGCGCCAGCCGCCTGATCGCCAGCTCCTGCAACCACCGGCGTCCCTTCCTTCAGGCCAGTCTCCGCAGCGGCGCGTGCCGTAATCTTGCCGACGATGTCCTGCGACTCGAAAAGCTCCGGCAGGCAACTCGCATCCAGGTGCGTTGCTTCGAGCATTTCAGTGGACCAGCGGCGATGCGCCACATCGAGCAGCAGCGTGCCTGAGGCCTCGGCGACATCGATGGCGCGCACGCCAGTCAGCTGCAGGCGAACGTAATCCTTAGGCAGGAGGAAGCGTCGAAACCGCTTCCAGATCTCGGGCTCGTGGGTACGAACCCACATCAGCTTGGTCAGCGTGAAGTTAGTGAGTGCGGGGTTGCTGGTAAGCTCGACCAGCCTTTTCTCGCCGATCGTCTCATTCAAGATGCGGCACTCTTCGCCGGTCCGCTGATCGCACCAAATGAGCGCAGGACGCAGCACTTCGTCGTTTTCATCGAGCAGCACCGCGCCGTGCATCTGCCCGGTGAGTCCAATCGCGGCAATCTCGTCCGGAGCGACCTGGCTCTTCTTCAGCAATTCGCCGAGTGCCTGCTTACAGGCGTTCCACCAGTCGTGCGGATCCTGTTCCGCCCATCCGTTTTGCGGAGACGCGAAAGGCACATGTTCGTAAATGGCGGAAGCCAGCACCTCGCCCGTTTCGTCCACCAGCACCGCTCGCGTGCCGCCCGTTCCGATATCGATGCCGATTACCTTGCCACCAGCCATTGGTTATTCGCTCTTCCCCGCGGCTTCCGCTGCGATCTTCTTCAGTTCCGGCAATACGTTCCCGAGCTTTACCCCGTCCGCATCTTTTGAGCCGAGCGCAAAATACAGCGTCCGATAGAGCGAATACAGCCGCTCGTAGACGCGAACGGCACTCTCATTGGGCGTGTATGTCTTATGCGAGAGACACATCGTATTTTGCGCCTCTTCGACCGACGAAAACGCACCCGCAGCCAACAATGCAAAGATGGCCGAACCAAGGCTGGTCGGCACTCCGGCAGGCACCAGCACTGGCTTGTTCAACACATCGGCGTAGACCTGATTGAGCACCGCGTTGTTTTGCGGAATGCCCCCGGCATTGATCACGCGCTCGACCGGCACACCATGCTCGATCATCCGTTCCAGAATGATGCGGGTGTGAAAGGCAGTGCCTTCAATCGCGGCGAAGAGCTCATCCTGCGCCGTTGAAAGCAGGTTCCAGCCGAAGGTCACGCCGCCCAGCTCCGGATTGACCAGCACCGTGCGATCACCGTTATCCCACGTCAGGCGCAGCAGTCCTGTTTGACCCGCCTTGTAAGTTTCCAAACCCTTCGAGAGCTCGGAGACCTTGATCCCTGCGCGCCGTGCAATCGCTTCGAAGATGTCGCCGGTCGCCGAGAGTCCGGCCTCAATCCCAGTGAAGCCAGGATGAACGCTCCCTGGCACCACTCCGCAGACGCCCGGGACCAGTTCCGGAGCTTTCTCCATCGCGATGATGCAGGTGGAGGTGCCGACGACGTTGACCACATCGCCTTCGCGACAGCCTGCGCCGATCGCATCCCAGTGCGCATCGAAGGCGCCCACGGGAATCGGAATCCCGGGACTCAACCCAAGTTCGCGAGCCCAGTGCTCGCTCAAGTGCCCGGCCAGCTTATCCGATGTGTCATACGTGCCGGCGAGTTTGTCCACGATGCCATCCAACAACGGATCGAGCTTCGAGAAAAATGCCTGGGGAGGATATCCTCCCCAGCGCGGGTTCCACAGCCATTTATGCCCCATGGCGCAGACGCTGCGTTTCACCTCGCGGGGGCTGGTTACACCGGAAAGCGTGGCCGCCACCATGTCGCAGTGTTCGAGCGCGGTCGCAAGCTGATCGCGCTTCTCCGGATTATGTCGCAGCCAATGGAGCAATTTCGCGAAGCCCCATTCATGAGAGTAAACGCCGCCGCACCAGTCAATCGCTTCCAGCTTGTCGCGGTGAGCCGCCGCCGTAATCTCCTGCGCTTCCTGCTTGGCGCGGTGATCGCACCACAGGTAATACTCGCTCAAGGGCTGCAACTGCTGATCGACGGGAACGACGCTGGAGCCGGTCGTATCGAGCGCGATCGCCGCTACCTGCGAGGCTTCAATACCGGCATTCTGCACTGCCTCCCGCGTGGCCTGCGCGAGCGCATTCATATGATCTGCGTGCGATTGCGTGGCGTAATCCGGTTCTTCGCGGCGCCGGTGCAGTGGATAGCCGACCGTAGCCGCACCAAGTCTTTTTCCCTCGCTGTCCAGAATTGAAACCCGCACGCTCAAGGTTCCGAAGTCCACACCTGCCACAATCGTCATTCGCCAGCCCACCCAAATCCTGCGTCTCGCGGCAGGGTCATGAGCGACGTTGCGGCCGGTTTGAGCCCGATCGCAACCATCGCCCTGTTGCTATATGTCACAGCTGCGGAGATACATCCATCAGTCTTCGAGTTCGGGATGATAGTGACTCTCGAATCCGAGATAGCGTATGGCGGCTTCGTGAATCGCCGGTGCGGTCTCGGAGAAGTTGGCCGCGACGTGATGCTCGAAGCCTTCCCTGCAGATGTACTTCAAGAGCTTCTGCATCTTTGGAATCTCCACCACGCCCGCGCCGCCAAAGGTTTCGAGAGGATCGTCGGTAAAGCGACCATGGCCGGTGTAGCCGCGCACCACGCCGCGGCGATCGTCGGTGGAGAAGCGTGCGTAACTCATCGCTCCCGCCTTTACATGGCCCACGCAGGTGCCAAACGTATTCTCCTTGCCCACCGTTCCCGCGATGATGGCCTGGAAATCCATCTTGACGTTCACTTCGCGGAAGAAGTGCTTGGGCAGATTGGAGCAATGGAAACAGACTGCCTTATTGGGATCGTCGCCGTAGTTGTTATTCCAGTCGAGCAGAGCGGAGGGTGTTCCGGACGCGAGCGCCAGCATGTACATGCTGAGCGTGCCCGGCACGTCGACTTCGCAGGCGCTGGGAATCAACTGCTCGCTCATCATGCTCATAATGGTGCACGGCACTACGCCGAAGTACTCCTCGAGCGAAGTCCAGCACTGCACGGCGCTGATGGTCACATGGGTCTGCTTCATCCATGTATCAATTACTGTGCCGAGTTTGGCCATCTTCAGCAGGGCAGCTTCTGGAATGTCGTTCGTCGAGACGTACTTCTTGATCGCGGCCAGCTTGGCTTGAGCCTGATCATCGTTATCGCTGAGCCGGTTGATACGCCCAAAGATCTCCGACAGGTCGATGGGATCGACGGTAATTCCATGCGACTCGAGAATGCGTTCGCTGTAGCGCACAGTGTTGAATGCACCGGGGCGGGCGCCAATCGAACCGATGCGCAGGTTCTTCAATCCCCGAACGATCCGGCAGACCGCGGAGAACCACGCCAGATCCTGCTGGAACTCCTCGGAATTGGGATCAACCGTGTGCGACTTGGTCAGCGAATACGGCTCCCGATACTGCATCAGGTTGTTGCAGAGGGACATCTTGCCGCAGAAGCTGTCACGCCGGAATGCGATGGTCATCTTCGCTGTGCGGTCGGGCGTCGCCTGGATAAGAATCGGCACCTTCAAACCCGACAGCCGGATGGCATCGGCAATGCCACGCTCTTCGCCGAAATTAGGCAAAGTCACCACAATGCCGGATATTTCCGCTGCATGCTGCTTGAAAAGCTCTGCGCAGTGAAGGGCCTCGTCGTAGGTTTCTACTGCGCCGTACTTGCTCTTGTCCGGCCCCAGAACGATTGGGGTGATTCCCGCCTTTTGCAGTGCGGCTATGATCTCTTCACGGCCTGTCTTGGCCAAATGGTCCGGGAAAAATCCGCGGTTCCCAACGATAACTCCCAGCGTAAGTCCTTTGCTGCCGCCTGCCATGATCCTCTTCTCCTCAGCCAACTTCTTTTGGTTTACTGCTTGCCCGGCGCGAAGCGAATGCTATAGAACGCGCCGAGCGCCAACATGAATGCTCCCCACCAGACCGGTGCGTGCAGATAGGCCAGCCGTACCTCCGCTGTATGTCCGGTGATCAGCTCAAATACACCGTAGCCCGCGATCAGCAGTCCGTAAATGGATAGCAGGACGCCAATGAAAAACCAGATGGATATCTCTCGTGAAGGCATGTGCCGCTCGCTTCTCTGGACTACCAGAAGATCAGGTTCATGACGAAAAATGAAACGATGACGATGGAAGCCCAGAACCAGTGGTTCTTATAGAGCGGTACTGGCTCCTCATGGGGAAGTGGTGTCGCGCCATAGACCAGGCCATGCAGTTCCTCGATCGGCCTTGCCTTGGTCATCAGACTTACGACGATCGTGACCACCGCGCAGGCGCTGAACGACCAGATGGCACGATACACATCCTCAGCCATGGCCTTCGCGTCGGGCGAAAACGCAACATAGCGCAGCGCCGAAGGGTCGACCTTGACCCACGCCCACAGGGACACTGAAGAGACCGTGCCTACCAGCAGACCCCAGAATCCGCCCTGCTTGGTAGCCCGCTTCCAGAACATGCCCAGCAGAATGGAGCCTAGCAGCGGAGCGATGAAGAAGCTGAAGAGGGCCTGCACATAATCCATGATGCCCTTGGCATTCATCACCAGGTAGGCCGTGCCGATGCTGACGACCACGCCGATGATGGTAGCCCAGCGTCCCACCGCCACGTAGTGCTGATCGGTGGCCCGCTTGTTGATCAGCGGCTGGTAGATGTCGTAGGTCCATACCGCGGAGAAGGCGCTGACGTTGCCCGCCATGCCGGACATGAAGCCGGCAATCAATGCAGTGATGCCCAGGCCCAACAGTCCCGGACCGCAATAGCGCACCAGCATCAACGGCAGCACCTCGTTATAGCTATGTGGATTAGCAGCGGAGATCGCGTTTTCGCCCACCAGGTGCATCAGGCTGCCATCAGGATTGGTCAACAGGACCAGCCCCATCAGACCGGGCAGGATCACGATGAACGGAACCGCCATTTTAAAGATCGAGGCGATAATCGGAGCCATCTGCGCGGACCGCAGGCTGTTCGCCGAAAGCACGCGCTGCACCACCAGGAAGTCTGTCGTCCAGTATCCGAACGAGATGCAGAAACCCAGGCCAAAGACAATGCCGGTCCAGTGCACGCCCATGGGGTTGGTGGAGAAGTGCGCGAGCGGGCGCCACAGGTGAACGTAGCTCTCGCCGTAGTTCCGGATGATGTTGGCCTGCAGATTGTGGAAGCCACCCGCCTCAATCAATCCCAGGATGGGGATCAACAGCGCGCCGCCCCAGATCAGCATGAACTGCAGCACTTCGTTAAAGATGGCCGAGCGCAGACCGCCCAGAGCCACGTAGGCCGCGACCGCCAGCGAGGACATCAGGATGCTGAAGGTCATGTTCCAGCCGAGAACTACTTTCATCACCACGGCCATGGCAAACATGTTCACGCCGCTCATGAGAATGGTCATGAAGGCGAAGGAGACGGCCGCGAGCACGCGGCTATCTTCGCCGAAACGAAGCTTCAGGTATCCCGGCACCGAGTGCGTCTTTGACACGTAGTAGAACGGCATCATCACCAGGCCGAGAAACAGCATGGCTGGAATGGCGCCAATCCAGTACCAGTGCACTGCGAGAATGCCGTATTGATACGCCGAGCCTGCCCAGCCCATCAGTTCGAGCGATCCCAGGTTTGCCGAAACGAAGCTCAGACCAGCGATCCAGGCCGTCATCTCGCGCCCGGCCATGAAGAACTCTTCGCTGGTGTTCGCGTGGCCTTTCAAGTAAAAACCGATCCAGATCACCATCGCGAAGTACACAACGACGATGATGATATCGAGCACCGAGAGGTGGGTGAGCGAATGGGTCGTGGCCTGGAACAGAGCCAGGCAGGATAAAACTCCGTGGCTGTTTGCGAGGAGCTGCATCATGCTTCAGTCCCCACTCTCATCTTGGCGTCTGCACTGGCGGTGTAACAAAGTTGCATTCCATTTCTCCAGGCCGTCTCTGTTGAGCTGCGGCCGTTCTTTTTTGTCGCCGGCGATTTCGCGCGGTCTGGCTTCCGTCTAGTGACTCTTCTGGCCGTAGGTTGCCTTTGGGCCATGCTTGCGCTCGTAGTGCTTCCGCAGCAGCGCAGAGGAGACCTGCTGGCTCTCGGCGTTGATCAATTCCGTACGGTACGCTAAGCGAGCGATGTATTCCAGCACCACGGCATTGTAAGCCGCCGCGGCTGCATTCTTCCCCCAGGCAAAGGGCGCATGGTTTGCCACCAACACACCGGGGACTGCGATCGGGTCCAGGTCGCGGAAGCGGCGCAGGATCACCTCACCGGTATTGCGTTCGTAGGCCGATTCGATTTCATCATCGGAGAGTGGTTCGGTGACTGGCACCTCGCCGCGGAAGTAGTCCGCATGGGTCGTGCCGTAACACGGGATCGGGCGCCCCGACTGTGCCCACGACGTGGCGAATTCTGAGTGCGTGTGAACGACGCCTCCGATGGCGGGAAATGCTCGATAGAGCAGCAGGTGCGTCTCCAGATCGGACGACGGGTTCAGATGGCCTTCCACTCGGCGGCCCTCGAGGTCGGTCACGATCAGATCCTCGGCTTTGAGGCTCTCGTAGGGAACGCCGCTCGGCTTGATGACTACCAATCCCTGTTCGCGATCGATACCGCTGGCGTTGCCGAAGGTGTAAAGAACGAGCCCCTGGCGCTGGAGCTCCAGATTGGCGTCGAGAACCTCCAACCGCAATCTTTCAAGCATCATGTGTGACACTTTAACTAAATCCTTTTAGTAAGAAAAATCAAGCGAGAAGTTCAGCGGCAGGAATTTTTATATTTCCGGTAAGGAAACGTTTCCCCATAAAGAGGACTACCTGATCTATAGTACGAAGGTCAAGAAATGATTTCCCACAGGTCGAGGAGGCGCCTTTTTGACACCTAGAAAGCGTGAGATAGACATTCGAGATGTAGCCAAGCGGGCCCAAGTCTCGATCGCGACCGTGTCCCGCGCTCTCAATAAAGTGCCGACCGTGGATGAGACTCTCGCCAAACGGGTCTGGAAGGCAGCCAAGGACCTCAACTACTTCCCCAACACCCAGGCACGGGCGCTGGTCTCTGGACGCAGCCGCATCTTTGGCCTGCTGGTCTCTGACATCACCAACCCCTTCTTCCCCGAACTGATGAAGGGTTTCGAAGAGATCGCCGTCGCGAACGGATACGAGATTCTGATCGGGTCTACAAACTATGAACCGGAACGCATGGTGAGCTGCATCCGCCGCATGCTCGAACGGAATGTGGACGGCGTGGCGGCAATGACCTTCGGCATTGAAACGCCGCTGCTGGATGAGCTCACCTCACGCGACATCCCCCTGGTTCTGATCGACGCAGGGCCGGATTCGCCCCTCTGCAGCGCCCTCGTGATTGACTATGCGGGCGGTATTCGACAGGGCGTGCAACACCTGGCTGCGTTGGGACACAGGAACATCGGCTTCATCAGCGGCCCGCTCAAACAGCGTTCCGCCGAGCTTCGCAAATCCGCCTTCCTCGATTCGCTGCAGGAAGTTGGGATCGCTCCCCGGGAAGAGTGGCTTCTCGAGGGCGATCACACGCTCGACGGCGGGGTCGCCGCGATGGAGCAGTTGCTCAAAAGTGGAACCCTGCCGACCGGGGTGATGTGTTCCAACGACATGACGGCGATCGGCGCACTGCGCAGCCTCACCCGCGCCGGGCTCAAAGTGCCGGACGATCTGTCGGTGATCGGGTTCGACGATATTCACCTGGCAGAGTTCGTCTATCCGCCTCTGACCACGGTGCAGATGTCGCGCACCGAGTTGGCACATGCCGCGTTTAAAGCTCTGCGCGCCCATGCGGAGAAACCCTTTCAAAAGCCCGCACCAAAGACGCTCTGTATCTCGACCCGGCTCGTAGTTCGCCAGTCCACCGGGTTTCCTCCCGGGACTGATCTTTCCCGCCCGCACAAATCGCGGAGCGTTCAGACTGGCCCAGGGACACGAGCCACGCGCAAGCGCACGCCGGCCAAGCTCTGACGTCCAGCCCCGCAGATGGTTATTAGTGCTCTTCCGGCCCGGCCGGCTCCTGCGGAGGCTCGTCCTTCGGGTTTCCGCCCGCCGACAGATACTGCACGATGAGCGAAATGCGCCGGTTCGACGGATCTTCAGGAGACTGCGGAACTCTCAATCGCCGATCCGCATAGCCTCGCACTTGCGATATTTGGTCGGAACGCAGCCCTGTCTCTTGCATCAGGCGCCGTGCGGCGTTGGCGCGATCTACAGATTGCTCCCAGTTGCCATACCCATGGTCGTCGGCGAACGGCTTGGAGTCAGTATGCCCCTCCATCGAGATCTTGTTCGGCAGCGTACCGAGCTGGTGCGCCAGCAAGGTCAGCAGTTGTTTTCCATTGTCGTTAAGGGTCGTGCTTCCGCTGTCAAAGAACGTGTTGGTGTTGGATTCGAGCAGCTCGATGCGCAGGCCCTCTGGAGTCACCGTCATGGAAATCTGGTCAGACAGCTTCTTGAGCGACTCGTCCTTGTCGATCTGCTTCTGTAACTGCTCTTTCAGATCTTTGATGTTGTCCTTGGTCAGCGGCAGATTATCTGCCGACCCGGCGCGGTCGCTGCCGGTCTTGTTTGACTTGCCCGCGGGATCGTTGAAATATCCCGCAACCGCTTTCTTCACGTTGTCGCTGGTGCTCATCAGCCAGAGCACGATGAACAGTGCCATCAAGGCCGTGACGAAATCGGCATACGCCACCTTCCATGCGCCACCGTGGTGACCGCCATGCAGACTCTTGCGACGGATAATGATCGGTGCCTGATTCGCCATACCCACTGCCTTTCCTGCCCATTATGGGGCGCACTCGGACAGCTTTACGGTGCGTGCGCTGCCTAGGCAACCACCGGTTCGACGGGAGCCGGAGCCTCCGCGCGGCAGGCGGTCTCCATCTCTTCAAAGGAAGGGCGCACATGGAGAGGAATGGCCCGGCGCGCCATCTCGACTGCCAGTACCGGCGCATTGCCCTTGATGAAGCTCATCAGCAACACCCGCATCACATGGACAAAGGCCTGCTCTTCCTCCGCTCCCTTGGTCATGCTCGACGCCAGCGGTCCTACCAGGCCATAGCAAAGCAGGATGCCCAGAAAGGTCCCCACCAAGGCAGCCGCGACCTTGTGCCCGATCAACTCCGGAGGCCCCCCGAGAGCGCCCATGGTGATCACTACGCCCAACACCGCGGCCACGATGCCCAGCCCCGGCAACGCATCGGCGACCGTGGACAGCGCGGAGATGGGCTGCGTGGCTCCGTGATGCTGGACCTCCATGTCGAGTTCCATCATCTGATCCATGTCAAAGGGATCGATGCCTCCAGTGATCGCCATGCGCAGCGTGTCGCAGACGAAGTCGCGCAGATGATGATCCTTTAGAAATTCGGGATAGGCCTGGAAGATGAGGCTTTCGTTCGGCTTCTCCACGTCGGTCTCGATGGCCAGCAGCCCGCCCCGGCGTACCTTGTTGAGAAGCTCAAACATCATCTTCAAACTTGAGATATAGCGGTTCTTGCCGAACTTTGAAGAGCCGAACGTGGCTGCGACGCCGCCTCCGATGGCCTTCAGGATGTGCATGGGATTGGCAATCAGCAGCGTTCCGATCGCGGCGCCGCCGATAATCAGCAGTTCCGCCGGCTGCAGCAACACCGCGAGGTGTCCCTTCTCCATCAGGTAGCCGCCCACCACGGCCCCAAACACTACCAGGATTCCAACGATCGCTAACAAGGGGAGGCCTCCTTCACTGCTCCTTCCGCGATGCTGACGCGATCCCCTCCGGCTTTCACGCAGTCCTGAAGTGCGGAGGAAGCCCGCAGATGCATGGCCTCTTCTGTATCGTTGACCTGCACCAGCGCGCCGCCCGCGGAGAGCGTAATCGGCACGCGGTCGCCCCACCAGCGAAACTGCGCGTTCCTGGCCAGCGTGCGCAGCAGATCGGCGTCCAGTTCCAATGCGCGCAGCGTGCGGTCGCGAACGATGACCAGAAACTCCTGGTCGGTCCAACGGCCGAAGACGTCTGCCGGATGCTGCGAATACAACAGCGTTTCCGCCAAAACCCGCATGGCCGCCTCGGCCGCTTCTTTGCCGTGAGTGACCCGCAGCGTCTGCCATTGATCGAGCGAGAGCCGCAGGATGCCGAAGGGCTGGCGATCCCGGGCGAAGGCCTCAAGGTTGCGTGTCAGGCAGGCCTCCAGGTGCTCGCGCGAACGCGTACCCGGCGGCGCCTCGAGGCTGTTGAATCCGCTTTGACCGTCTGCGGCGGTCTCGGCTAAGAACTGGTCACCGAAAAACTCGGCTGCACCTATGGTCTTGCCTGCCCTGTCCCGCAAGGGCGCCGTCTTGACGTGCACCGGCACGCGATGCCCTCTCTTGTGCCGAAGATAGAGCGTCTCCTGCCGAGGTTTGCGGTCCTGCAGGGTCAACTGCAGCGGACATTCGCAAGCGCATCGGAGCGTTCCGTCTTCGCAGCAGTGCACCAGCATGTTTTCGCGGCAGAGACGCCCGAGCACCTCGGCCCGCGAGTAGCCGGTGATCCTCTCCGCACCCCGGTTCCAGAACGTGATCCGGCGCTCCGGGTCCACGAGGTAGATGCCCATATCGATGCTGTCCAGCAGATCGCGATAGATTTCAGGGTCGTCCGGGGGCAGCACCATTGATGGAATCCTCCACCCTGTCTCATCGGCGAGGGGCGGAGCGACTTAAGCGGGAAGGTAGGCGGAAAGAACGGCCAAGCGGGTCGTGACTTGTTTCAGGAATAAGCTCAGCGCACACCGGAGAACATCGTTGCCAATTAAGCGGGCGGGGCTAGCGACGTCGCTCGACAAATCAGTTGGAGGCAGGGATCTGCGCGGTTGGCGCCATCATGCCCGGCTGCGACTTGAAGAACTGGATCGTCTCGGGACCAACCGTGTCCGCGCACTGTCCCGGTGCCATATGCCCGCAGCCATCGAAGATCTCAAGCACCGACTGATGAATCTGCTGGTGAAGTGCCTCGCCGCTACTGACCGGGATCAGGTGATCCTGTTTGCCCCAGACAATCAGCGTGGGAACCTTGATTCCTTTGAGCTCACCCTCCGTCAGATCTTTGCCGCTCATCATGGACTGCACGCTGCGGCCGACGATCCAGGAGTTGTGCTGAATCCGGCGAATCAGGTCCCGCGCAATGACTTCGGGAAAGTGAACCGGGTTCGGCATCAGCAAACCGTAAAAATTGTCCAACTTCTTGGGCGTGTCGGGCAGGAAGGTATCCGGGCCAAAGCCCATGCCCATCCGTACCCCTGCGCTATCGCACAGGACAAGTCGATCGACCACCTGTGGGCGTTCCACGGCGATGCGCGCGGCGATCCAGCCGCCCATCGACCAACCCACCAGGTTCACCCGCTGCATATGCTTCTGCGCAATGAAATCTTCCACCACCTTGGTTTCCTGCGCGATTGAGTAGGAGGCATCGGCTGGTCGTTCTGACTTGCCATACCCGAGCAAGTCGATGGCGTACACCTGGTACCCGGCGCGTGCAAACTGCGGCATCAGGGCTGACCAGTCCTGCGCTCGGCTCCCTAAGCCGTGAATCAGCAGTACGGTCTCACCGGTTCCCTGTCCACCCACGAAGTAGTGGATCTCATGACCGTCGACGGTTGTGTAAGTATCGTTGATGCCCGCGGCCCAGAGATGGGCGCGTGTGTTCAGATCGTAGAGAGCAAGAGGGCGGGCCAACAAAAGACCAATGCCTGCCAACGTGGCCGCGAGAAGAATGAGGATCATCGTGGAGGGCCGTGCCCGGCGCGCCGCAGGCGTATCTGTAACCGGAAACGCGACGACTTTTGCCTGGGGAAAGGCGATCACGGTGGTCTGCGACATCTCAAATTCCTCGGGGGGAGGGGCAGAAACAGCAGTCAGAGTGGCAACGTATAAGGAGGCTTGCGATCCAGAACAGTTCCGAATCTGTGATACAGATTACACCGAAAACGCTTAACCGAGCGATCGACTCTCTCAAACTTTCGTGTTAGTCAAAGCTTTGCGAATCACTCGGTAAACCGCCGCCGTGACCCTGATTTCTCCATCCGATTCGAGTTCCTGATAAGAGATCCACCGCACCTCATCCGCGTCGCTTCCGCACTTCGATTCTCCCCCGATCACTCTGCACAGAAAATCGACGATGACGAAGTGGTACCGAACTGCCCCTCGGTGATCGCGTTGGATGCTGGAGAGCACTTCGATGATGTCCGTGGGCTCGACAGCGAGGCAGGTTTCCTCTGCTACCTCGCGCCGCACCGCCTCTTCGAGCGATTCGCCGAGCTCCACTGCTCCGCCAGGCAGCGACCACTCGCCTTTCAGGGGCTCCTGCCCTCGACGCACCAGCAACACCCGATCGCCGTCGAGGATCACCGCACCTACTCCAACGATCGGCGCGTCCGGAAATTCCCTTCGCATCTGGTTTGTGCCACTTACTGTTTCATTTACCGAAATGGCATTTGGAACAGCCATTGTGTCCTAAAACTTGATCGGCTTCCCGTATTCATCAGCGAAAACGGTGCGAGCCATGCTGAAGCGTCCGCCGTAGAACTTATCGTTCCCCTTCAGATGCCCCAGCGCCAGCAGAGCCACCACGGTGTAGCTCAGAGGCAGGCGCAGCACTTCGCGCACTTTTTCTTCTTCGAAGCCTTCCATGGGAGCGGTGTCGTACCCGAGCACCTCCGCCATCAGCATCATGCTGGTGAAAGCGATCATGACGTGGCGGTTGAGCCACATGGGGAGATCGGGGTGATTGGAAAGGTAATTGGGAATAGTGTTTTTCGCCTGCTCCGCGTAGTTCTCGGTCATGCCGCCTTCGCGGCCCATGCGCAGCATCTCTTCCAGGTCCCCGCTTCGCCAGCCGTCCGCATCGCCGCAGGCTACGATGACTGCCGAGGCCTCTTCCACCTTGGCCTGGTTGTAGCTGGCGCTACGCAAGCGCCGTAACTGGTCAGGACTCCGGACCACAACGAATCGCCAAGGCTGCAAATTGTAACCGCTGGGGGCAGCCAGCCCTGCTTCGAGAATGCGTTTCAGATCATGGTCGGGAATCGCCCGCCCATCGAAACTGCCCGTTGCCCTTCGTTCCTTGATCGCCTGGGTCAGCGTTTTTTCCATTAAATTTGCCATTCGAACATGTTCCTTATTCCCTCGATTAGTTCGCGTCCCTTGAAGGGGCCCGCTCGCGCCGCGTTTCGCGTCTGCGGCTATTGAATCTGGCTCATCGGCAACTCGTTCGCGAATGGGCGTTGCCCAGTCGCGTTGGCATACACCCAAAGTCCGTGGAATGCCGACCTCAACTCAGGATGCTGCGCCAGCAAGGCCTTCATCACGTCGAGATTGAGACTGCGGGTGGCCACGGGATCGGAGGTGTTCTGCCCGTCGTAGTTAACCACCAGGTCCAATCCGCCTAAGGATCCGTCTGTGTGCAGATTGGTCACGTTGTAGGTTTGGCCATTGCCGGTCAATTTCATAGGCTGCGTCCCGGGCAATCCGGCCGGCGTAACGGCAGTCTGTTCGCGGACCAGTTTGTCGAGATTGGGACTAGTAAGGAAGTTGACCGGAGCGAGCAAGTCTCCCGCGGTCTGCAGATAGAAGTACGAATTCCAGTTCTCTTTCGCCTTCGCGTACTTCCGAGCCTCCGTCCAATACCAGAGGCCATCATGCCCAGCAGCCGTCAAAGGGCGAATGAACAGGCCCGCCAGCTTCCAGCGGTTGTCTGTATCGCGCTGAAGAATCATCGTCGCCTGCTGAGGTTGTTTGACCCCGCTGGCGTGCAGAATCGCCATGGCATACTGCCCGGGAGGGAGTTGCGGAATGGTCAGCACGACCTCGTGCGCATTCCCGGCCCCACAGAAGAACTGCGTCTCGTCGGCCGCAGCCTTCAAGTCCGTGGCGTTCAGCAGGTAGAGGTTTTCCACGGTCACCGTTGCGCCCTGAATTTGCGGAGCCACGGCCTGGATCTGCGACGCAATGCCATCGAATTGAGCTGCGGTGCTGGCGATGGTGTTCGCCTTCACGGCGGCGACGTCGGCACTGCCCATCTGGGTCACAAAGGCCTTCGACGCTTGCACCAGGGCGTTCATATCTGCCTGAGAGAGCTGAGATTGTGTCGTACAGGAGACGCCCAGAGCGGAAACGGTGGTCGCCAGGACCAGCGCTCCGATGGCCGCCCGGAAGACAGTGCTGATGCTCATTTGCATGGACCGAAAAGAAATCCTCTCCCCCGCCACGTGTCCTTGCCATCGAAACCAGCAGACGAGACCCGTGAGCGAAGCGGAACCACTGCTAGTCTAGTACACAGGGGCATTTACCGCTGTTCCGGCCAAAGATGCCGTTGTGGTCTAGCGGAAGCGGCCGAGCACAACCTGAGAGCTAGTCGAAGCCCAACAGAATTCGCGCAGAGGCAGAAACGCTCGTAGAGTTCACCCGCGCACAAGGTACATTGGATGCACACAATGATTTCAAACGCTTGCAAGGGCGGAACCACCGCACATTGCGGACTTCGGCGAACCGTCCGCACCCTGCTGATCGCATCCGCTGCGGTGAGCCTGTCGGTCGGCGCCGGTGTGGCACAACAAAGTTCGCCGCAGCCCATCCCCACGTTTGACACACCGGGAGCGCCCGCGCAGACTCCGGCCCCTCAAGCGAATGCAACTCCTGAAAAAGCTTCGGGCTCAGTGGTCGCTATTGCTCCTGCGCAGCCGAATGCAGATGGCTCGCCAACCACGCCTCTGTTCCAGCAGGCTCCGGTCAAAGCGACGGTGCATATGGACGCGAGCGGGCTGGACATACGGGCGAAGAACTCGAGCCTCTCACAGATACTTCGCGAGGTCTCTGCAGCAACCGGGATGAAGGTGGAGGGGTTTTCACGCGACGAACGCGTCTTCGGCAATTTCGGTCCGGCGGATCCGCACCAGGTGCTGAGCGATCTACTGGACGGCTCCGGCTATAACGTCATCATGCTGGGTGACGCCGGCAAGGGTACGCCCAAGGTGCTTTCGCTAAGCCTCCGCGCCAAGGCAGGCCAGCCGGATGTTGCGCCTGAAACGGCCGCACAGCAGACTCCGACCATCGGCCCTAATGGCGACGAAGACGGCGAGCAGATGGCCGATGAGCCGGCGGATGGCGAGGCGGGCGTACCCGTGCCCGAAGCAGCGCCCGGTCCAGATGGGGCAACCCCGCCAGATGCCGCTCCTCCTCTGGACGGAACCAACCCGGTTCTCGACGGTACCGGACAGCCGGTCGACCGCGGTGCAGAATCCGACGGCTCTCCGCAGTCGGACGGTGCTAATCCGCAGGGTGATACCGGCAATCCGCAGACTCCTGAGGGAGAAAATGGCGCCGGGGTGCGAACACCGGAGCAGATCCTGCAAGACTTGCAGCGACTGCACGATCTGCCGCAGCCGCCACCGCCCACTCCAGCGAACCCTCAGTAGGGCGACTCTTTAAGCACCGAGAACGCCGCCTGCGCAGCAAAGACGCGGGCAGCGGTTACGATTTCTTAATCGCTGCGGCCTCTTCAGCTTTGATGGGCAGTCGCACGAGGAATTCCGTGTCGCCGGGCTTGGAGGTAAACGAGATGTCGCCGTGGTAGTGTCCAACCACGATCTTGTAGACGATATCCAGTCCTAATCCCGTGCCCACGCCGGCAGGCTTGGTGGTGAAGAAGGGTTCGAATACCTGGTTGCGGTTCTGTTCCGGAATGCCAACGCCCTGGTCCCGGATGGCCACGTTTACGCGCCCATCGGCAACCCATGTACGAATCCGGATCAGTCCTTTTTGGGGGCTTGCGTCGATGGCATTGTCCAGCAGGTTGGTCCAGACCTGGTTGATGCCCGCACCTTTGCTCGCAATCGCGGGCACATCGACGCCGAATTCTTTCTCTACGCGTATCTCTTTATGTCGAAATTTGTGCCCGAGAATCGTCAGCGTGCTGACAATCCCGTCGTGAATATCGACCGGCCCCAGCTTCGTCTTGTCGTCGTAGGAGTACTTTTTCACCGCGGAGACAAGCTCGGAGACGCGCGTGATGCTCTCTTCGATGGTGCCCACCAACTGCATGCTTGAGGCGAGGGCCTCGAGCCAGTTGATGGCGTCCGACAGCTCTGCATCGGGAAACGCGTTGTGGGCGCACGCCAGCTTGTCCGGCGTGAACCCAATCGAGGTAAGGGTCGGCGCCAGTTTCCATCCATTCTCGACACCGTTCTGGTCGAGCCACTCTGCCAGCGCCTCTTCGACATCGGCCTGCTCAAGTGAGCTGAGCACCACTGGTTCGTGGTGCATCATGGCGTGTTCCTGCAGGGCGCGCATGCACTCGATCTGTTCCCGCCCAAGGGCCTCGGTGCTGAAGCGCAGGCTGATCGTCTGCAGCCGCTTCATGTTCTCGCGCAATTGCGAGGCGGCACGCCGGGCCGCGCTTCCGGGATTATTCAACTCGTGCATCAAACCTGCAGCCAGAGTTCCCAGCGAAATCAGCTTCTCGCGATGCAGTGTGAGTGCCTGGTAGGCCTGCAGCCTGCGAGCCATATTTCTGAGAATGCCGGTGCGGATGGTGGGACAGATCGCCATGAGACGCCAGAATGCGGCGTCGTCGATACGAATCAGGCGACTCTCCTGCAAGACCTCGCAAAGCAGCTGGCTCTTCTCTTCGCCCAGCAGCAACGGCACCTCGCCGAAGGTGTCCCCATGGTGCAAGGAGGTCACCAGAGTACAGTTGCCGTCATTCTCGACCTTGGAGCCCTGAACTTCTCCCTCCAGCAAAATCCAGAAGGAGCGCATCACCTCGCCCGGTTGCAACAGAACCGTTCCTGCCGGGGCGTGGACGATCGTGACCTCGCCTAAGCAATCGAAGTCCTGTTCCTCACTTTGGGAAAAGAGGGGTACTTGATGCAGTTGGGAATAAAGATCCCGCGCTTGCGCGGTTTCCTCAGTCGTTCCCGGTTGTGTTTCACCCATAGTTTTTCGTTCTTTCGCCACCTAGAAGCGGGCCAGATACTGATGCATGAACTGCACCGAGATCGAGCCTTCTCCCACCGCTGAAGCTACGCGTTTCGCTGACCCTCTGCGAACATCGCCCGCTACGAAAATTCCCGGAATGCTGGTCTCCAGCAAAAAGGGATCGCGGTCCTCTTTCCATCCCCTGGGCAACTTCCCTTCCACCTTCAGATCCGGGCCCGAAAGCACAAATCCGTTGCTGTCACGCATCACCGCTTCCGGCAGCCAGTCGGTCAAGGGCGCCGCGCCGATGAAGATAAATAACCCCGAAGTCGAACAAACGTCGTCCCCGTTTGGGCTGCGGACCCGAATGCTCTCCAGCCGGGTCTCTCCGATACCTTCAATCACCTCGGACCGTGCTTGCACCCGAATATTGGATGTGGCCTCAATCTGATCGATTAAATATTTCGACATGCTCTTCTGCAGGGACTCGCCTCGCACCAGCATGGTCACCAGCTTGGCGAACTTGGAGAAGTGCACCGCGGCCTGGCCTGCCGAGTTCGCACCCCCTACCAGGTAGACCGTCTCGTCCTTGCAAGAGATTGCCTCGACCAGCGCGGCGCCGTAGTAGACGCCGAGGCCGGTGAGCCGCTCCAGACCGGGAGCCTGCAGCCGCCGGTAATTCACCCCGGTGGCGATCAGGCAGGCCCGGCAGGAGACCTCCCGGCCGTCTGCAAGTTGTACAAAGTGATACGAATTGGCGCTGCGGATCCCACTTACCCTCTGGGTTAGAAATTCAGCCCCGAAGCGAGCCGCCTGCACGTAGGCGCGACGCGCCAGATCGGCGCCGCTAAGGCCCGCTGGAAAACCGAGGTAGTTCTCGATGCGGGAACTGCTGCCGGCCTGTCCGCCGGGAGCCTCATTCTCGATTACCAGAGCGCGCAATCCCTCTGACGCTGCGTACACGGCTGCGGCGAGTCCAGCAGGACCGGCTCCCACGATGACGGCATCGTAGAAATCCTTCTCGGCCTGGGTCCGGAGGCCGATGCGGGAGGCGAGCGCGGTCTGATCAGGCTGCACCAGCGCGCTGCCGTCGGCAAACAGCACCGCTGGTAACTTGCGGTCGTCCAGCTTGTACTCTTCGAGCAGCCGCACGGCTTCGTCGCTCGACTCCGGGTTGAGCCATACGTAGGGCACCTGGTTGCGCGAGAGGAAATCCCGCACCTGGTGGTCGAGCAGAGACCAGCGGGGGCCGATCACGCGAATGCCTTCAAACGGAGGCTTGTAACCCTGAGTCCACGACTCAAGCAGATCATCGAGGACCGGGTACAGCTTCTCCTCCGGCGGATCCCACGGCTTGGTCAGGTAGTAGTGAATCTTGGCAGTATTGATCGCCCGGATCGCAACTTCAGTATCTGCATAGGCGGTCAGCAGAGCGCGCTTGGCCTCGGGATATACCTGGTTGGCCCGCTCCAGAAAGTCGACTCCCGACATTCCGGGCATGCGCTGGTCGGAGAGGAAAAGGGCGACCGCGTCGCCGCGCTTTTTGAGTTGATCGCAGGTATCCAGGGCGGCCTGCCCTGACCCCGCTCTGAGAATGCGGTAGCTGGCCCCGTACTGCCGGCGGAGGTCCTGAACCACCGCCTCGAGCACACTGATGTCGTCATCGACGGCGAGTATGACTGGCTTGCTCATGCTTGGTTTAGTGTAATCGCCTTTCCCAGCGGACTTGCACGGTGGCTAGCCGTCAATAGCCAAATCACCACCATCATCACATGCCGCACATTGTACTTTTGGGTACTTTGGCGACCGGTAATTCCGTTGATTTAATCGAGAACTTAAGTACCCTAGTAAAACTTACAATCAGCCAACGCAACGGATAGATATTTCCAGTTTTCCGCAGACCGGTACCGTAACTGTCCTGAATGCAGACACTGGAGAAGCTGTGTCCCTGCCTGTCGATATTGTTCTAAGACGGGGCTCGACAAGCGCAATTCATAGTCTGCGCAAGAAGATCGCTCTGGGTAGTGCACGTTCTAACCACCGTTGCGCAGGGATTGCATTTTAGTTGAGATCGAGTACGCGAGGCACAGGGACAATGCATAAGATCATTCTGGCCGACAATCAAGCAATTTTCAGAGCGGGGACAGCCAAAGTATTGGCTATGGAGGACGATGTGCGCATCATTGCACAGTGTCCAGACACCGATCGGCTTTACCACGCAATTGAAGCTTTTCGCGGAGCGGTAGTCATCTTCGCCTCCGCGCTTAGACCGGATCTCCCGGTCCTGATGGATCGCATTCGCGCATCGGGAAGCCGGGGAATCGTTATTGCCGAGAACATCGAATCCCCCACACCTTACACCAGCGTCGGAGTCAGCGGCGTGGTCTTCCGGAACGTCACCAGCTCATCCCTGATTGATTGCGTTCGTCGCGTGGTTCACGGCGAAAGCTGCATCCATCCAGTGATTGCCGGCGCCGATACCCAGGAAGAAGACCTGGTTGGCACGCGCGTCCGCGACCGTCTGACGCCCAAAGAGATGAAAATCGTCGCGCTCATCGTTCAGGGCTGTAAGAACAAGGAGATCGCTACGCGTCTCGGCACCACCGAGCAGGTAATCAAGAATTACCTACGCAGCATTTATGACAAGACGGGTGTGTCGGACCGGCTGGAACTTGCGCTCTTCACCATTCACCACCGGACGCTGGCCGAAGCGGCAGCCGAAGCAGGCAACTTGCTGCAGCTCAGCAGCGCCTAGTCTTTGCGGTACGGCCTGGGCCGTGCTTGTCGATGCTGCGTGGAGTGTGCTGGAAGGCTCGCGGCTTTTGGGAAGCAATGGCACGGCTCGGCGGCTCATGGTGAACCGGGCGGGACCAGCGGCTCTAGTCCTGACGCACTTTGTTGCGCAGCAAGGCGTCGAGAATCTGGATCAGCTCGTCGGGATTGACCGGCTTTTCCAGGTAGAGATCCGCGAGCGGCTCGGCTGCCTGGAACGCTTCGGACACGAACCCGGATACCACGATCACCGGAACGCTGGTGTGAAGTTTGGCTGCCTCCACGATCGCGCGACCGCGTTCATCGCCTAAACGCCAGTCGGTCACGACCGCATCGAACTGAGTCCCTCTAAGCTGCGCGATCGCATCTTCCGCCGAGTTGCAGGATGTGACATCGTGGCCCGCCCTGGATAGGATCACCCGCTTCAGAGAAACCGCGGCCGGCTCGTCGTCCACACAAAGGATTCTAGCCACGCATCCCCCTACAGGGGGTCATTGTGCGCAAGTCTGCGCATAGTGTCAACTTGGTACCGCTCGTGCCTGGCCCAAAACCGATACAACTGCCTGTACCGCACCGCCAATTTCTTCTCGTCAAGAAAGCTTCTCTGCCACTGATTTTGCCTGCGTGAATAGGTATAGGTAATCGGGGCCGCCCGCCTTGGAGTCCGTTCCCGACATATTGAAACCGCCAAATGGGTGGGCGCCGACCATCGCGCCAGTGCACTTGCGGTTGAAGTAGAGGTTACCGACATGAAACTGCTGACGCGCCAAATCCAGGCTAGTTCGGTCGGTTGAGTACACCGCGCCCGTCAACCCATACTCGGTGTTGTTGGCGGTGGCCAAGGCGTCCTGAAAGTCCCTGGCTTTGATCAGGGCCAGCACCGGTCCGAAGATCTCCTCCTGCGAGATGCGCGCCTTGGGAGCAACGTCCGCAATTACCGTCGGCGCGATGAAGTAGCCCTTCGCGGGAGTTTCCAGAGCCTCCCCGCCGGCTACTAACCGGCCCTCCTGTTTACCAATTTCGATGTATTGCAGGATGGTTTGCATCGCTCCGTGGCTGACGACCGGCCCCATGTTGGGATTGTTGGTCGGATCGCCAACGGTCAACTCAGCGACTCGTTCGCGAACCCGCTCTACGAACACATCGTAGATCTCTTCCTCGATGATCGCGCGCGAGCACGCGGAACACTTCTGCCCGCTGAAGCCGAACGCGGATGCCACGACGCCTTCGACCGCTTTGTCCATATCAGCGTCCGCGGCAACGATGATCGAGTCTTTCCCGCCCATTTCAAGAATGGTGCGCTTGATCCAGATCTGGCCGGGCTGGGTCTGCGCGGCGGTAGCGTGGATATAGAGACCCACCTCCTTGGATCCGGTGAACGCGATGAAGCGGGTCTTCGGATGTTTTACGATCGCGCCGCCGAATGTGGCGCCCGAGCCGGGGCAGAAGTTGACCACTCCGGGAGGCATACCCGCCTCCTCCAGCACTTCAAAAAAACGCGCCGCGATGGTTGGGGACTCGCTCGAAGGCTTCAGCACGACCGTGTTCCCGCAGACGATGGCGGCGGCGGTCATGCCTGCCATGATGGCGAAGGGGAAATTCCACGGCGGAATGACGGCTCCCACGCCCAGCGGAATGTAGAGCAGTTCGTTCCGCTCGCCCGGGTAGGAGATCGGAGGAACGGATCGCGCCAGCCGCAGCGCTTCGCGGGCGTAGAACTCGAGGAAGTCGATGGTCTCGGCCACGTCGGCGTCGGCCTCGCCCCAGTTCTTGCCTACCTCGTAGGTGAGCCAGGCGCAGAACTCGAACTTGCGATCGCGGATGATCTCGGCCGCGCGAAGCAGTAGAGACGCACGCTCCTCGGCAGCTACATATTTCCACGTCTCAAAGGCGCGCAGCGCGGCCTGCATAGCAAGTTCCGCGTGCTCGGCGCCGGCCTTCTGATGGATGCCCACGACCTGGCTGGGACGCGCCGGGTTGTGCGACTCGATCTTGCCCGCGGTCTTCATCCGCTCGCCGCCGATGACGAGTTCGTACTCCTGCCCGAGCAGGTCTCCCACGTGAACCAGGGCAGCCTTCATCGCGTGCGCATTGTCGCTGTGGGAGAAGTCGACAAAAGGCTCGTTGCGGAAGGTGCCGTGCGGAGCAAGCGGAAGGATCGCGGTGGTCAGATGCGCGTGTGCCATACGGCTAGTTTAACGTAAGCATATGGGTCGCGGCAGCACTACAGACGCATGGAATGTCGGCCAAAGAGCATAGCGGAAGCAGGGGCGTGGCCGCTGGTTTGTCGCGAGGCAAGCTCTTGAGGCGCTGAAACTCCGGTCTGCAACTTTTGCCAACAGATATGATCAAACAAGCACCGGTTCTGCCCCGGGGAAGGACTGCCGGCGTTGGCTGGCGTGGGAGAAACACATGGCTCTGATGAGAACGTCGAATCCGGCTCTGAACGAAAGAATTTTCAAAGGCTTGCCCCGCGATGCAGGCTACGGCATGACCCTGAACGGCACAGTTAACAAGACAGCCGTGCTGCTGCTGTGCGCGATCGCCAGCGCCGGCTGGACGTGGCACCTCGCCATGCAGGCGCAATCGGCTGCGGCAGTGTTGCCTTACCTGTACGGCGGCACCTTCGGCGGATTCATCTTCGCCATGATCACGGTATTCAAGAAGGAGTGGGCTGCGTTTACTGCGCCCGCCTACGCGCTGCTGGAAGGTTTGGCTCTGGGCAGCATCTCGGCCGTCTTTGAACAGCGCTTCCCGGGTATCGCCATTCAGTCCGTAAGCCTGACATTTGGCACCTTGCTGGTGCTGCTGCTGGCATACCGCTCCGGGCTGATCAAGGTGACGGAGAAGTTCCGCCTCGGCGTTGTGGCCGCAACCGGCGGCATCATGGTGTTCTACCTGTTGCAGATGGTGATGGGCTTTTTCGGCGTGCGCTTTATGTCGATCAACGGCTCAGGCATGATCGGCATCGGATTCAGCCTGGTGGTGGTGGGAGTTGCAGCTCTGAACCTGATCCTCGACTTCGACTTGATCGAGACCGGTATTCGCATGGGTGCGCCGAAGTACATGGAGTGGTACGGCGCCTTCGGGATCATGGTGACCCTGGTCTGGCTGTATTTGGAAATTCTGCGGCTGCTGTCGAAGCTGAACCGGCGGAATTAACCCAACTCGTGAGAGTCGGAGCGGATCCCAAGTTTCGCCGCCGTCCCAGAAGGTCCGACGAGGCTTAGGAGGGTACGGTGGGCACCATGTCCATTTCTTATTGCAGGTCTTTGTTTCTGCAATCGTTGCTCTTTCGGTCGTCGTTTTAAGTCATACGTTCACGGTTTGGCGGGATCGCCAGAACCGACGGCAGGAGCAACGAGTGGCGTTTCTCGTCAGCGTTTATTGAGCATTTGGTCATGCCGCGCACCACTCTCAACTCTGCGAACTCGCAGAAGAATTGGAGCAGGCGGTGGTCGATGCAACTCTTCGGAAACACCCACTCAGGTCGATCTTGTGCAGAAATTTGCTTTGGACCTAGGTACCCCTGCAAATAGCTGAGATGGACGACCTTTTGCGTGCTGAGCTTGGTGCCGCACCGCTGTGCAGTCGGCACGTCTGGTTGCGCGTTGGACGGAGGAAAGAAGAAGCTGATTTTCAAGCGAGCAGTGATTTTTCGACCCCGTTCCTAGCAGACGAAATTGGTTGAGACTTGGTTTCGTAGCTCACGATGCATGTCAGCGCGCAGTCGAAGGTCGCGTTCTTTGCCGGTGAATGGGTACTGACACGACAAAAGCCAAGCTGCATCGTAGAGGTACCTCAGCGAAACTCTGGTTTCGTCGATCGCCTAATGTCCTTCGCCGTTTCAGCCCGTAACACAGTACGTCTCCGATGCCTGATGGGATCAAAGTATTCGACGTCATAAACACCTGTCACTTTCGCGATGATTGGACGACCAGAGAGACTTTGTTTGTCCATTTCCCGATAGAGCTCGGCGATCCCGCTTTCGGACTGGTACTCTCGGTCAACATGAAGGCTGATTCCGAGTTTTGAACATCTTGGATCCCACAGGCTTGCTCCCTCCTTCGTCGAAGTGATTCGCACAGTCATGATCAAGGTTTTTCCGGCGTAGTGAGCAGGATCTTTTAGGACATCACAAAGGGAAACCTCTCTAGCAGTCTGTTCTGCGACAGACTGACCCTCCATTTTCGATGGAGCGGATTGAACTGCAAAGCAGACGAACCACAACAGGAAAGAAATTGATTTGATCATGGATGACACCCCGAGATCTCGCAATCGTCTAAAGCGTTGCTGTAAGCATCACGCGTGATATTTCTCACGTGTTCTGAGTAGCTCATGCCCGGTGCCCACGAAGGATACGTGTCCGTCTCGCTGCGCTTCCCTAGCCCCATATCGACATACGACTCACTTTGATAGGCGTGGTACTCAGTGTCGTAGAACTTCCAGAACTGCCCTGCTGCAACTCCAGGCATGTGGTCATCTCTCCCGTGAGTACCTTCGTGAGCAGTAGTTTCACCTTGTCCGACAGTGCTCATTCCGCCAAGCGCTTTGGCATCGAATGTAATCGTCGTCTTGCCATGGTCTGTGACTGTTTCCCCCACGGCCTTATCTGCGCTGAGGTCGCCGAACTTGATCGCCGGGCCCTTGCCGTTGTCCGTTCCATAAAACTTCAAAACAGAATCGAGTTGCTTGCGCTCTTTCGAACCTTCTTTGAGGCCTGAGTCTGCTTTTTGGACAATCGCAAGCGCGTTCTTGAATGTCTGACACTGCTTCTTATCACCTTGACAGTCGTAATGACCATCAACGTCAAAACGAGTCAAAGGATTGTTTCCGACGTACGCATATAAGTTAAGGCTCTGCGGATTGTCGAGTTTGGCATAAGGTACGGGCATGACTTTCGTCGCCCAGTCCGGCGACATAAACCGGCCCATATTCGAGCCGTAGTACCTAGCTCCGAAGTAGTCGAGTCCTGATTCGGTATCGCGTTCTTTGCCGGGACTAAGATCCGGCAGTGATCTGTTCCGTTTGCCTGGACATCTTGGCGGTTCGTTCGAGTTTGTCCCAGTTGAAAGGCCGGCCGTCGATGGCGCGCTTGATGGTCTTGAACAGCACGATCGAGAACAACTGCCGGTAGGCGAAGCGCTGCAACCAGATATGCCACAGCAGCCAGCCGTCTCCGCGATTGGCGGGGTGCTTGCGTTCGAGCAGGAAGGCGAGCGTTGAAGTCACGAAGTCGATCACCAGGAAGGCCAGGAAGTAAGTCAGCAGCTTCTCAAAGTTGTCGGCGCTCGCCGCCTCGGGATGGAAGTGGCGATCGATGAGGTAGTGCACCAAACCGCCCACAAAGATCAGGTCGATGAACGGGGACACCAGCGGCAGCAGGATCTGAAAGATCGCTATATTGGGCAGCGCGAAGAATCCCATCGCCTTGTTCCGCAAGAACGCGCCGCGATGTTTGAAGACCGCCTGCAATATCCCGAAGGACCAGCGGAAGCGCTGCCGCATGAGGCCGCTCGCGTTCACAGGCGCTTCGGTGAAGGCGAGCGAACGATCCTCGTAGATGACTTCATATCCCTGCTCGAGCAGGTTCATGGTGAGGTCGGCATCTTCCGCGACCGTGTTCACGGGATAAAGACCGCCCTTGCGAACCGCCTCTGTCCGCCACGCGCCGATGGCGCCGGGGACGACCATGACCACGTTGAACAGATCGAGTGCGCGGCGTTCAAAGTTCTGGCTGGTGATGTATTCGAGCGCCTGCCAACGCGTCCACAGGTTCACGCGATTGCCGACCTTGGCGTTGCCTGCAACGGCACCGATGCGTGGATCGGCGAAGTGGCAAATCAACTTCGAGACCGCATCGGGCGCGATGACGGTATCGGCGTCGATGCCGACGTAAATCTCTTCTTCGAGTTGATCGACCGCGAAGTTCAGCGCCTCGGCCTTGCCCGCATTTGGCTTGGTGAGAACCGTGACCCGGCCCTCGGCGATCTCTGCGGCGTACGCCTCGGTGGCGACCTCGAAGGTGCGATCTTTGGAGCCATCGTCAATCACGATCACGCGCAAGTTCTTGTAATCGGAGTTCAGCACCGAGCGCACCGTGCGGACGATAACCTTCTCTTCGTTGTATGCGGGAACCAGCACGGCGATGCGCGGCTCAAAGACACCCGGCTCCGGAGTCTTGCGTTTGCGAAAGCGATCGATGAGGGCAAACAATCCCACCAGGCTGAGTCGCGCGCTCATCAGGATGTCGCCGAGGAAGAAGACGAATACGCCGAATTTGTAGAAGAAGGCGAACCCGAAAAATGCGACGGAATCCACGCGCGCCTGCCAGCGCATTCTGGGCGTCAGCGGCGGCATCACGTCGGCAACGGTCTTGCCCATCAAGTCGGAGACAGGCACTAGTTCGTAGCCTTTGGAGCGAAGCGTGTCAATCAGCAGAGGGAGCGCGGCGACCGTGGCCGAGCGGTCGCCGCCGCCGTCGTGGAGCAGGATAATGCTGCCCGCCAACCACGGCTTCTGCTTCATGGCTTCCAGCTGATTCAGAACACTGGCCGTGATCTCCTGCGGCGTCTTGCGCGGGTGCTCATCCCAATCGCTGGTATCGATCTTGTCGCCGATGATGGTGTAGCCCATCTGCTGAATGCGTTCGGCGGGAGCGGCCTGGTCATTAGTATCGGGCTCCTGATCGATCGAGTACGGCGGCCGGAAATAGAGCGGCTGCACGCCGAGTTTGCTGGCGAACAATCTCTCGGTCAGATTGAGTTCCCACCCGACCTGGCGCGGCGAAATTTCGCTGATGTCTGGGTGCGTGAAGGTGTGGTTGCCGATCTCGTGGCCTTCGCGAACATAACGCTTCAGCAGGCCGACGTTCTCCTGGGCCTGCTCACCGATAACCATGAACGCGGCCTTCACATGTTCACGCTTGAGGATGTCGAGGATCCTCGGGGTCCACTTGGGATCGGGCCCGTCGTCGAATGTCAGTGCGAGCTTGTTGGGATGGTAGCCGTACTGCATCACGGTGTAGGAGTGGGGATACGTATCCATCCGCTCGTCGGTCACGGTGAAGTTATCGGCATCCATGCTCACCGTGCGCTTGCCCTGCTGCGGCTTGGCGGTGATGCGCAGAATGTCTCCGCTGCCTTCAGTATCGACGTCGTGGCCGGGTGGAACGATGCTGAGCGCTTTGGGTGCGTCCGGGCTACCGGGATGATCCCAAATCGACCACAGCGAACCGTCTTCGGAGCCGAGTCTCCACAACGCGAAGGTGCGCAGGCCCATCTGCCGGGCCGCGCGCAATTCGTTCAGCGCCGTTACTCCATCGAGAAACCAGACCTGGTGGCGGACGTTGTTATCCTCATCGTCGTAAGCGAAGTGTGCGTTGAGTTCGTCGCCTTCCAGGTGCACATCCGCGTCGGCGTCCAGGGCTCGCTGCCAGGCATCCTGGACCGACATCTCATCGACGTCGAGCACCTTCGGATTGCGCGGCGACTTCCCACTCCTGCCCGGCAACGGCAGGGACCAGTCATAGCCGTAGTTGCCGATCGCGCAGATCAGCTTTTGCTTCGGGACCACTTTGAGCACGCGGGTCAGGTTGCCCTCGAACCAATCCTGCGCGGCGACGGGCCCGGGCCCGCTCTCCTGCTCGTGCTGGTCGTAGTTCATCAGGATGATGCCGTCGCTGTTGTCTGCTAAAAACTTCAGCTCGCTGTCTTCGGCGCCTACCGGCGTGTTGACGTAGATGTGCAGATTTTTCTGGCGGAAGTCACCGTACAAGTCGGCGATGAGCGCCAGATATCCGTCGTGCGCGTCCTCGGGTATCTCTTCGAAGTCGAGAGAAATACCGCGGTAGTTCTGATTGGCGGAGAGGAAGACGTCGAGCTGATTCTGCAGTCGCTTCCGCGCAATGGGATCTTTGAGCATGGGCCCGACGGAAGCGTCCCACTTCTGCGCGGGAACGTTGTAGTTGCTCAGCATGGGGAGGATTTCCGTCTCCTCCTTGGCCTCAGCGATCACGCGCTTGACCTTATCCTGCGTGTCCACGTTGTGTACGCCCGCGGCATCCACCACGTTGAACGTGTGCGCCGGAAACTCGACCGTGGCGGATTGCAGGGAGCCGTCGGCAGTGGTGACGTGGAGCCAGTCCGGAAAGAGAATATCGATCTGGTGAATGTGCTCTTTCAGGGACGAATAGCTGGAGGCGTCGTAATCCACATAGAAGGCTGCGCGGATGCCTTCCTCTTCGTTCAGGGTGATATCCGATGGCCTGCGGTGCGTCTTTCGCCGCAATGGGCGCAGAGCCTTGGCACGCAGGTCGGCAGCGGTCACGGGCAGAGCGCGGTAATTTCGCTTCTGTTGTGGCAGCAGCAATTCCGGCAGAGTCTGGCGCTTGATCACGCTGATGAAAAACACCACCAGCACGATGGTAGAAACAATCGCCGTGACATCGAGAATGCGCCTTAACCGCTTCCAGCGCTTCCGTTCCGGATCATAAAAAACTTGACGAGCCATGTCTGTTATCGAGAGTACAGGAATCCTATGTACATGGGTTGAAGGCAGTCAACGCGACGCCAGCTAGTATCATTCAGTTTCATGCGCTTACCGCCTCTTCGCCCATGGATCCCGGTCGTGCTCGCCCTCACTGCAGGAGCCGCGCTTCGCCTGTGGTTCATCCATGCGTATCCGGCGCTCGAAGGCGATCCGCTCATCTACGGCGACATTGCAAAAAACTGGCTGCACGGCACCTATGGAATCACGCACCCGGATGGCGTCAGGCCCACGCTCTTGCGTTTGCCCGGGTACCCGCTGTTTCTAGCCATCTGCTTCTCTATTTTCGGCGAAGGACATTACTTTCCCGTGATGTACATCCAGGTGGTCGTTGATCTGGCCACTTGCCTGCTCATTGCCGACTTCGTCCGGAGGCTCTTGAGCCGACGGGCAGCACCCATCGCGCTATGGCTGGCCGCACTGTGTCCTTTCACGGCGAACTACACCGCAACTCCGCTGACGGAGACCTGGTCGATCTTTTGTGTGGCTCTTGGGTTCTATTCCCTGGTGCGCCTGCTGGAGCGCCCCTCGCTCTGGTGGCTGCTGACGCTTGCCTGCTCGATTAGCTACGCCACGCTGCTTCGACCCGATGGAGCGCTTTTGGGCGTGGTGCTCTGCCCCGCCATTCTTTGGTACGCGAGGAAAGCCACGCTGGGGCCACCGATGCCGCGTGCACGGGCTTTGAAACTAGCTGCCGTCTGCGCGCTGCTGTCCATGCTGCCCTTCGTGCCCTGGACCGTTCGTAACTGGCGTACCTTTCATGTCTTTCAACCGCTGGCGCCTCGCTATGCGGCCGATCCCGGCGAGTTCACCGAACCCGGATTTAACCGGTGGACCAAGACCTGGTGCATCGAGTTCGCCTCGACGAGTGAAGTGTACTGGAATGCAAATTCGACCACGCTGAACATTCAGGATCTTCCCGCGCGCGCCTTTGACAACACCACGCAGTACGAAGAGACGCGCGAGCTCTTCGACGACTACAACGGCGCGTCTACGCTTACTCCGCAGATCGATGCACGGTTTGCGGCACTCGCACAGCAGCGCATTCGTTCGCACGCTTGGCGATACTACGTCGAATTGCCGCTGTTGCGGTTGGCCGATATGTGGCTGCGCCCGAGGACCGAGATGTTGTGGGTCGAACTGCGATGGTGGGAATATTCAGAGCACAACGCCGTAACGGAATTCGCCGCCGCGTATGCCGCGCTCAACCTGATTTACCTGTTGCTGGCTGTGGCAGGGGCTCTTCGCCGCCCGCGATTGGTCAGAGCGATGCTCGCGTTCGTCGCGCTGCGATCGATACTGCTGGCCACGCTGGAAGCACCCGAGCCGCGCTACACGCTGGAGTGTTTTCCCATCGTGATCGCGCTGGCGGGCATTGCTTTCGCGAGGAGACACGCCGCGAAAGCGCCCGAGCTTATTTCCGAACCACTTGCGTCTTCGACGTCGTCTTGATGTTGAACACGTCGGCGGAAATCTTCGCGTTGTACTGAAGATCCGTAAAGGTGGCGGTACGCACATCGCCCGATGGCTCAAAGAACTGCTGGCGCAGGGAGATGTCGCGGTCGGGGTCGACCCAGATGGTCACGTGATCGAACATCTTGCGCACGCTCTCCTGCTTCGCTTTCAAATCAAGCTTGGCAGTCTGCGTACCGTTGATGGTCTCGTTGCCCTGGTAAGTCACGTCCCAGGTATTGGCCAGGTCTTTGCCGCTGCCACCAAAGCCAAGCGTGAGAAAGCTCTCGTACTGGGAGCGATTGGCGCCGGCAGAAAACACGGAAAGCTGATCGATGTTGGGTTGATACAGATTCAGTTCGCCGTTCTTGTAAACGACGATTTTGGTATCGGGCTTCTCGATATGCGCGGCCATCTGCGTCGAGCCAGCCTTGCGATCGAACGAAATGACGCCGGACTGCTTCTCGTGCTCGTCGACGATCTTCTCGTACTGGTCCCATTCGAAATCAGCTTTGGCACTTTGGAACTTCGCGGCTGCCGCGTCCATCTTCGCCAACACACCGGTCGCACTGTTCGCCTGACCGCTGGCTGGAAGCGCCAAGAGTATCGTTGCCAGCGCCAACAATCCGGAGCAGGAACCCCTTCTTCCAATCATCTTCAACATGCTCAACCTAACGTCTCAATCCGTTTGGATGCAGTTCTTGATTCGATAGCTTCTGAAGGTACAAACCCGGCGCTGCGAAAAGAGTTTCAACGACACTCACTGGCCGGGCATGGAGGCAGCGCGGTGAGCCCAGATCTTGTACGCGCTGGGCCTGCCGGTTGAGTCCTTCTCCGTCTCGAAACGGTCGACCACAACCGCTCCCGCGATCGGCTCAACGGCGCTTTGCAATGAGGATTTCAGGTCGTCAGCCTCGGGAATCTGTTCGGCGGCAAGCTGGATGACTAGGCCATTCGCTCCATCGGTTCTCACCAGCGCCTGGCTTGCCTCAAGCCTGCGTCCTTCAGGCTGATCGTGGTACCGCAGCACGAGGGGCGACAGAAAGATGAAGGCAAGAATCAGCGTCACCATCACGTCGTAGTGGAAGCTGCCCCGCTCGTAGGTCCAGAACAGATAACTCTTCAGAATTCGCGTCATGTTCCCCTGCATGGCCGATTCGCGGCCACTCTCGTCTGCTTTAAATGCTGCGGCGTCTCATCGTGATTTCGCCGCCCATATATGGCACCAGCGCCTCAGGAATGCGCACCGTTCCGTCGGCCTGTTGATAGTTTTCGACGATCGCCACCCACGTGCGGCCTACTGCCAGACCACTGCCGTTAAGAGTATGCAGATATTCCGACTTACCCTTCACCTGCGGCCGGTAGCGAATATTAGCGCGCCTCGCCTGAAACGCTTCAAAGTTAGAACATGACGAGATCTCGCGGTATAGCCCCTGTCCTGGCAGCCAGACTTCCAGGTCGTAGGTCTTCGCCGACGAGAACCCCATGTCTCCAGTACACAGAAGCACGCGGCGATACGGCAGATTCAGCGCCTCGAGGATTGCCTCCGCATGCCCTGTCAACTTCTCGTGTTCGGCATAGCTGTCTTCCGGCCGGGCAAACTTGACCAGCTCCACCTTTTGGAATTGATGCTGACGGATAATGCCGCGTACATCCCTGCCGTGAGAACCCGCCTCGGCGCGAAAGCAAGGAGTGTACGCCGTAATGGAAACGGGCAGCTTGGCCTCGTCGAGAACCTCGTCCCGGTACAGATTAGTGACCGGAACCTCCGCGGTTGGAATCAGCCAGTGATCGCTGTCGAGGTACTCGCCGGGTTTGAAGCCTTCCTCATCCTGGCCCTGGCAGCGAAACAGGTCTTCGGCGAATTTGGGCAGCTGCCCGGTCCCGTACAGGGATTTGCTGTTGACCATGAACGGCGGCAGCACCTCGGTATACCCGTGCCGGCTCGTATGCAGGTCGAGCATGAAGTTGATCAGCGCCCGCTCCAGCCGTGCGCCCTGCTCCCAGTAGACGACAAAGCGTGCTCCGGAGATCTTCGCCGCACGCTCGAAGTCGAGCACCCCGAGTTCTTCGCCAAGCTCCCAATGAGGCTTGGGGGTAAAGCTGAACTCGGGCTTGCCTCCCCAGTGTTTCATCACCACATTTTCGTGTTCCGACGCGCCGACCGGCACACTGGCGTGCGGCAGGTTGGGGATGCGTGTCAGTATCGCCTGCATCTCCTCGTCGATCGCATTCACCGCCACCTGGTCCGCTTCGATCGTCTCCTTTAGCCCGCGCACCTGTTCCATCACAGCGGAGGCGTCTTCTCCGGCGCGCTTGAGCTTGCCCACGCTTTCAGAGAGAGAATTGCGCTGGCTCTTCAGGGTCTCCAGTTCGGTGATCTTGCGGCGGCGCTCTTCATCCTTTCGCCGGAAGTCGCCCAGCAGCGCGGCTGGATCTTGCCCGCGCGCACGCAACTTCTCTTCCACCAACTCCAGATTGGCCCTGACAAATCCAAGATCGAGCATAAGCATCGAGTTTACTAGAGCAAGATCACAATTGGCAGATCGACACGCCTTAGCCCTTCCAAGGAAGCCCGAGTGGAGGTGAGCCACGCCTGTCAGGGGGTTCTCCTGAAGAATCGAGGCCCGCTGTTACCATAGCCCTAAGGCAATCGCACGCCACAACTGCCGGTCGCCTGCAACCGCCATGCCTATGCTGAAGCGCTCTTTCGCCCTGCTGCTTGCGTGCACTCTTTCGCTCTCGACTGCGTATGCCGTCAAGCCTTCAACGCCAGCCCCCGTCCCGGTGACCTACAGCGCCTACAACGCGCACCCCAAGCTGGTGGTCATCCTAGTGATCGACCAGTTTCGCGCGGATTATCTTGAGCGATATCGCGCAGACTTCAAAGGACACGGCTTTCGGCTCTTCCTCGACAAGGGCGCGTATTTTCCTGACTGCTACTACGACTACGCCAACACCAAGACGGCGCCGGGCCACGCGACCATCGGCACTGGAGCCTACTCTGACGGGCATGGCATCGCCGGCAACGAATGGTGGGACATCGATCGCAACAAGGATCGCCCGATAAGTTCTGTTGAGGACGAGCGTTACCGCCTGGTAGGCCTGCCCGACACCAGCATCCCGGCCAATCTGCCGAACGCGCCTGCGTTCGCGCCGAATTTCGTGATCGGAGCGTCACCGCGCAATCTGCATGCCTCAACGCTGGGAGACGAGTTGCGGCTGGCCACGCAGGGGCAGTCGGAGGTCTTCGGTATTTCGCTCAAAGACCGAGCCGCGATTCTGCCGGCGGGCTCGGCCGCGAATGGCGCGTACTGGATTGATCCCGCGTCAGGACGGTTCGTGACCTCGACCTACTACCGTGCGGATCTGCCGGAATGGGCTACCACGTTCAACACAAATGGGCGCATCGATCAGGCGGTGCAGCAGGCGAACGCCGCCGGACTTACGAATTTTTACGAGATGGTGGGGCGCACTCCAGCAGCGAATTCATACGAACTCGATTTTGCGCGCGCACTGATCCAGGGAGAACAACTGGGAACGCATGCCAGCACCGATCTCGTCACCATCAGCCTGTCGGCCAACGACGTTCTTGGGCATCAAGTTGGACCCGATTCTCCCGTCGAGAAAGAAATGGTGGATTCACTCGATTCGGATCTCGACGAGTTCTTCACCTGGCTCGATAAAAATGTCGAGGGCGGTCTGGCGAACGTGTGGGTGGCACTCTCGGCCGATCACGGCGTCTCGGCTGTTCCCGCCGAAGCAACGCGCATGGGAGTGCCGGCTGCAACCATCGACCTGGACAAACTGGTGGCGTATCTCAACGAGGCGATCAACTCCAAGTTTTCGCCCGGCGAGAAGGTGGAGTACCTGTTACCGAAACAAGAACTGCCCTATCTCGCGCTGAATCGTCCGGCCTTTGAGCGCGCGGGCATCAACGAACTCGAGGCGGAGGAGGCGATCCAGAGGGCGTTGGCGCCTGGCGTACGATCGCTGGTTAAACCAGAACAGAATCCCACCAAGCCGTCGGAGAGCCGCGTACCTCCCTCTCCCACGTTGGTACTCAGCTACACACGCCTGCAACTTGCGGGGGAGCAACTGCCGCCGACCGAGTTTGGACGACTGCTCGCGCATAGCTATTCTGCCAACGGCGGCTGGTACGTGATGGCCATCTTCTCCGATTACCAGATGGAGTATCTCAACAGCATTCAGACCACGCATTTCAGTCCGTGGTCCTATGACCGACATGTGCCGCTGGGCTTTTTCGGAGCGCCATTCACGCCTGGGATTTATCACGGACGGGTCGCACCGGTAGACCTGGCCGCGACCTTTGCCTCCCTCTTGGGGATCAATCAACCCTCCGCCTCGGTCGGGAATATTCTGACCCAGGTGATCAAGGATACTTCGGCTGTTACGTATCCCAAGCCGGTCGTCGCGCCCGCGCGAGGCCGCGCCAGAACCAGGCCGAGAACCACTTCTTCCCCGGAAAGCAAACCGACACCGTGAAACCAGACATGCAAGTCCGGGTTGCCGGCATCAACCTGCGCAACCCCATCATTGCGGCCAGCGGCACCTTTGGGTATGGGATCGAATTCGAAGAAATTGTCTCTCTGTCGCGTCTCGGCGGGCTGGTCACCAAAGGAATTTCAGTGGAGCCAATGGCCGGCAACCAGGCGCCGCGCCTGATCGAGACTGCCTCCGGCATGCTCAACTCCATCGGTCTGCAGAACATCGGAGTCGACGCGTTTCTCGAGAAAAAGCTACCTCCGCTGCGGCGGTATTCCACCTGCGCGATCATCGTCAACGTCTTCGGCTACAAGGTGGAGGACTATCTCACCGTTATTCAAAAATTGAATGGAGCCGAGGGCATTGCGGCTTACGAATTGAATGTTTCCTGTCCGAACGTGCAGCATGGGGGCATGGTCTTCGGCAGCGATCCGGAGTTGCTCGATGACCTGGTCGCGCGCGCGAAAGCCGTGGCCAAGCGTCCCGTCATAGTGAAGCTCTCACCAAACGTAACCAGCATTGCACAAATGGCGCGTTGCGCACAGGACTCGGGAGCCGACGCTCTCTCCATGGTGAACACCTTTCTGGCACTGGCTATCGACGCAGAGACACGCCGGCCTCGGATCGCAAACGTTACCGGCGGACTCTCAGGTCCTGCCATCAAACCAATCGCCTTACGCATGGTCTACGAGGCGTCCAAGGCCGTCTCCATTCCTATCCTGGGGATGGGAGGTATCGTCACCGCGGAAGATGCGGTTGAATTTCTGCTGGCCGGTGCAACGGCCGTGCAGGTGGGGACCGCAAGCTATGCCGATCCTCGCGCGGTCGATCGACTCTCGCGCGGTCTTGAGCAGTGGTGCGTTCGCCACCAGGTGCAGCGAGTCTCCGAGCTTACCGGCGGCTTGCAGGTCGCGCCCAAGGCTGAGTAGCTGAGATGGCGAGGCGTTAACACCGGCGACATGCCGTCGCCGGACATCATCCCATTCAGCTTTGCGGCGGAATTTTTCTGCAGGTTACGACTGCGCCGTTGGTTCGGACCGCGGGTGGGGCGGCGTCAGTGTTGCCCAGCGCTCCACAATCTTGTCTCCAGAGAATCGCCACAGGACGAAGCCGCGGAATTCAATCTTCTGTCCGCTGGATACTTCCGTGGCTCGCCAGACATTCCGAACCATCACCTTATCGCCCTCGGCAAGTATGTCTTCGATGGTGACATGGAGATCTGGCCAACGCTCAAAGGCTTTCTGCATCATCGCCTGGGCCGGCTGGATACCCGTGACCGGTCCGTCGCCTCGTCGTGGTCATAGAAATCGTGGGTAAAACTGCGTTCGGCCTGGCTCAGGTCTTTCTTGTTCACAAAATTTTCGAAGTGCCCTTCTACGAACGCCTTCATCTCTTTGAGCGTCACTTGAGTCCTCCAATGGCTGCGTGACATTGGATTGAGCTACACTCCCGCCGGTTCAAATTAATCTGGTTTGGCCATGGAAAAGAGAATGCCGATCGCTTCCTGTGCCTTGGGCGTGCGGAAATCGCCGGCGAGCTCTCCGGCCAGGGTAATGACCCCGGTCGTGGATCCGCCATTGGCGATGGTTCGGTGGATGGCCGCAAGCTCAGTGCGCTCGGTAGTTCCTCCACAGGCATCCAGCACGATGAAGGTGCGGTAGCCGAGATCTACGCCGCTGAGTGCAGGAAGCTGTACCGCGAGCTCTGTAGCTACGCCCGAAAGCAAAATGGTCTTGCGGCCTGTAGCTTTGATTGCAGACGCGAGCTCCTCATTGAGGAAGGCGTCCGCCGTGGTCCGATAGTACGTGGGAACCTGGCCATAGCCTTCTTCGATCTCCGGAAAAATTTTGGCAGTACCGTCTTGTCCGGGAACCGCCGTCACAAAGACCGGCAGCTCGAACAGCTTAGCCAACTTCGCGAGGGCCAGCACGCTCTTCTGCAGCTTGGGCAGGGGCTGGGTCAGCGGAAGATCTGCGATTCCCTGTTGCAGGTCGGCAAAGAGGACGAGTGTGTCTGACGGGAGGATGCGAGAGTTCGCCATGAAGACTCCTTGGCTTGGGCTTGCTTTGAGTCGCGGCTGATGTGAATTTGGTGGAGCTAAGCGGGATCGAACCGCTGACCTCCTCGTTGCGAACGAGGCGCTCTCCCAGCTGAGCTATAGCCCCACATGCGGCGGGAACAACATTTCTGATTCTACCAGTGGCCGGCCAGTATGGAAAAGCCCTGATGCTGGAGCTAAACACCCAACTGGCCGTCTCAGCGGCTGGTCGTCAGCTTTTTCAGCGAGGCTCGCGCACCCGTCTCGAGCGTGGTCCACAAATCATCGAGGCTCGCTCCGGGTACCTGTCCCTGAGCCAGGTCTGTGGAACCGCCGCCGCGGAGCCCCATGGCTGCGAGCGCATCTTTGAGCAAGGCTCCGCATGAGAATTCCAAGTCGTGGCTGCGAGACATGACTACGAAGGCGGGCTCCTGCTGCACGGAGGCAAGCATCGCAACCGTCTGGGTCGTGGTTGCAGCTACCTGCGCTGCCAACAATTTGACGTATTCGGCATCGCGGTCGGGATAGGCTCGCCGAATAACCCGCAGGCGATCTTCCACCAGGTCCTCTACGACCAGTCGCATGGCGTGATACGCGACCAGCTCCTTCTGCAGTTTCTGACGTTCCTTGGCCGCGGTTTTCACATCTCCCAACAGCCGATCGATGGCTGCAGGAATCTCGGCGCGAGGAATGGACAGGGTCGCCGCTGCGCGAGACAGCGTGCTGAAGTCGCGACGAGCAGCAGTAATGGCCCGCAGTCCGGCCACGAACTCCACCCGAAGACCCTGTCGCACGCGTTCTGTGGAGCGGAGCAGCAGGCCGCCGATTTGGCCGGTGGAGTGCAGGTGCGTTCCTCCGCAGGCATTCAGGTCGTAGTTGGCAATCGAAATGATACGAATCGGGCCTTCTCTGTCGGGCAGCTTTCTCAGCCGCCCCGCGGCCAACATCGCCTCCGCCTCGGCTCGCTGCACCACCACGGCCGAGATCTTCCTATCTTCTGCGATGAGCTGATTGGTCAATCGCTCCACGCGTTCGATGCTGGCGCCGGCAATCGAATCGGAGTTCAAGTCAATGGTGGAACTCTCCTCACCGAGGTGAAAAGACACGGTGTGGGCATTCAGCTCGTAAGAGAACACGGCCGAGAGCAGATGCTGCGCTGAGTGCTGCTGCATGTGATCGAAGCGCCGCGTCCAGTCCAGAATCGCGCGCACTTCGGTTCCCGCCGCAAGTGGCTTTGACGTGTAGTGCCAGACCTCCCCATGCTCGTCTTCTTCTACGCCCTCGATGGGAACCTCGAGCACCGCGCCGCTGCGAGACGTGGCATAGAGAGTGCCGGTATCGCAGGGCTGACCACCGCTGGTGGGGTAGAACGCAGACTGATCGAGCGACATTTGCCAGAGCGCCTGCCCGGCGGCCCGCGAGACTTCGCGGATGTCGCTTACCCGGGCATCAAATGTCGTAAGGAATGGATCGTCGTAATAAAGACGCACAGCCATGATGCGGATATTCTACTCGGGATAGATCTGCACTGGCTGCTTCGCCTTCGCGGACAAGGGTGACTCGGGGCTGTTACTCTGTCGGACGACGATCTTGTACCAGAGCTCGCGGGGGATGGAAACGATGCACAATTTGTCACGAAGGACTTTTCTGAAGACTGCGGCGGCCGCTGGTGCGGCAGCCTGGGCAAGCTCGCCTTTGCTCAACGCGGAACCGCTTGGCTTGCCCATCGGTTTGCAGCTCTACTCCGTACGCGAGATGCTTCCCAAAGACTTCGAGGGCACGCTGAAACAGCTGGCTGGCCTGGGCTATCGCGAAGTGGAAGCAGCTGGTTTCTTCGGTCACAGTGCCAGTGAGGTCAAGCAGGCCATGAGCAGCGCGGGGCTGCGTTGCGTGAGCGCGCACTATCCGTTGGGGCAGATCCAGCCCAAGGTGGATGAGGTGATCCAGTACGGCAAAGATCTTGGGCTGAGCTACATCGTTTGCTCCTCGCCCATGCTGAAAGACGCCTCAAAGGCTCAGGGATTTCGCGGCAGTATGGACGCGATGACCCTCGACGACTGGCGCTGGAATGCCGAACAGTTCAACCACATCGGCGATAAGGTCAACGCAGCCGGTATGCGCTTTGGCTATCACAACCACATCGCTGAATTTCACGCGGAGAACGGCGTGGTCGCTTATGACGAACTACTGCGCCTGACCGATCCGGCGAAGGTCACCATGGAGATGGACTGCGGCTGGGTGGTGGTAGGAGGCAAGAATCCTGTCGACTATCTCACCAAGTATCCCACTCGGTTTTCCATGCTGCATCTGAAGGAATTCAACCTGGGGAGCGCACCCGCGGGCACGCCGCCTCACTCCACCGAGATGGGCAAAGGCAGCATCGACTATGGTCCCATCTTTGCCGCAGCGAAGAAGGCTCACATCAAGCACATGTTCGTCGAGCAGGAAGAGTTCGACATAGACCCGATGGAGGCGTTGAAAATCGACGCGGACTACATGCGTTCGATCCGGCCTTAGTGGCGATGCCGCTCATGGGAGCGAGCATCGCCGCGCGGCAGTTAGCACCATCACGGTTGCGGAACATCGATCCAGGCGCGCTCGCGGTGGCTACGCAGGGTCGCGTCGAGGATTCTCATCTGCCGCAGACCGTCAGTAAATTGCGGGTACTCGGACGAGGCGGCCGCATCAAACAGCGAAGCATAGAAGCGTCGGAATGTCTGCTTGAAGGTATCGTCATAACCTTCGCTGTGACCTCCTGGTAAATCGGCATAGGTGCGAGCCCTGCCCAGCAGCAGCGAAGGGTCCTTGACGTAGACGGTGTTGCCGGTATCGCGATGACCGAGCCAGAGTTCGTCAGGGCGCTCCTGGTCCCAGGCCGCGGAAGACTTAGTTCCGTAAACCTCTAACCGCAGACCATTTTTGCGACCTGCGGAGACCTGGCTCGCTGTCATTGCACCTCGGCCTCGTTCCCCCATCCGGAAGACTACGGCGCCGAAGTCTTCTGTATCTACCGCTGTTTCGTTATAGTCTTCCGCGCTTAGCAGCTTGTTGGCAAATGTTTCGACGGAATGCTTCGGCTGCTTGCGGGTCGTGTGAAATGTCTGCAGATCCGCGCAGAGCGAGGTTACTCGCAACCCGGTCACGTGCTCTGCCATATCGAACCAGTGCGAGCCGATATCGGCCATGCACCTGGAAGCGCCACCGGCCTGGGCGTCCACTCGCCAATTCCAGTCCGTATCGTAGAGCAGCCAGTCCTGCGAATAGGTGCCCTGCACGACCAGGATGTCGCCCAGTTCTCCTGCTTCGCGCAATGCGCGCATCTGCTGCACCATGGGATAGTAGCGCAGATTGTGACAGACACAGTTGCGTAAGCCCATGCGCGCCGCGAGCTCTACCAGCTCCTGCGCCTCTTCCGGCGTGGTCGTCAGGGGCTTCTCGCAGATCACATGCTTGCCTGCCTGGAGCGCATCCTTGGCCATGGAGAAATGCTGCGCGTTGGGCGTACAGACGTGAACCGCGTCGATTGTGTTGTCGCGCAGCACTTCGCGGAAGTCCGTTGCAATCACCGGCACAGAGAAACCGGCGCCCAGTTCCTGCGCCGCCCTTTCATTTCTGCCGGCGATCGCCGCTGCTTCCACAAAGGCCAGCCGGCGCACCGCTTCGAGGTGCACGCGGCCCATAAATCCTGTACCGAAGATAGCTGTTCTCACCGTTTTCATCGGGTCTCCCTACACCCACCAGGCGGCAGCGGGCTGCTCGCGTATCACGAGGCTGTTGAGGAAATTTGCTGCCTTGGTGAGCCCCTCTTCCGGCGAAAGCAGGCTGTCTTCATGTTCAATCGAAAGCACCGAATCGTATCCAAACATGCGCAGGGTGGAGATGAACTCGCTCCACCACTCCGCTCCATGGCCGTAGCCGCACGTGCGAAAGATCCAGCCGCGGTTACGTTCTTCGGTATAGGGCTTGGTATCGAGTACGCCCGTGCGCGGCAGGTTCGCCGGATAGAGTTGCGTGTCTTTCGCGTGAACGTGGAAGATCGCGCCCTCGAGTACCCGGATCGCCGCAATGGGGTCGATGCCTTGCCAGAACAAGTGGCTGGGATCGAAGTTGCAACCCACACTGGGGCCGCCGATCGAACGCAGCCGCAGCATGGTTTCCGGGCTATAGACTACGAATCCGGGATGCATCTCAATGGCAATTCTCACGCCGTGATCCGCAGCAAACTTTCCGTGCCCGGACCAATACGGCGCGACCACCTCGTTCCATTGCCACTCAAGAACTTTCAAGTAATCGGGAGGCCACGGACACGTCACCCAGTTCGGCGCAGTCGCGTTGGGCGAGTCGCCCGGACATCCGGAGAAATCCACGACGGTGTCGATGCCAAGCTTCTCAGCCAGCAACACGGTTTTGCGGCTTACCTCTGCATCCTGCTGCGCGCGAGCCTTGTCCGGGTGGAGCGCGTTTCCGTGGCAACTGAGCGCGCTGATGGTGATGCCCTCGTCTGCCAGTGCCTTCTTGAACTCGGCGAGTGCGGACGTGTCTTCAAGCATCGACAACTTGCAGTGAGCGTCTCCGGGATAGTTGCCGGTGCCCAGTTCTATCGTGTCAATCTGCAGATGCTTAAGCTTCTTGAGCACAGCCGGCAATGGAAGCTGCGATAACAGCGGGGTAAAGACTCCAACACGCATGACAGTCCTATCTCCTCACGTTCATGGGAAGTGCGTACCGCCCCGGAAGAGCGACGGCAGTTCATCTTATTTGGCTTCTTCTGCAGGCAGCAACTCGTAGCTGACAAACGCCACTTTGGAACTATCCGGAGACCAGGAAGGCACGTTCATTGTCCCCTGTCCACCGAATAGCTTCGCCAAGACCTTCAACTTGTGGTCGGCCAGGGTCATCATCCGCACCTCGACGTCTTTGTTGGGCGGATGGCCGGTTACATCCTTTTCGTACGCGACAAAGACCATCATCTTCCCGTCGGGCGAGATGTGCGGGAACCAGTCGTTCGACTCCTCTGAGGTGACCTGTTCCTGCGAGCTACCGTCAGGGTGCATACGCCAGATCTGCATGTGGCCTGTGCGTTCTGAGTTGAAGTAGATGTACTGCCCGTCGGGCGAGTATTCCGGCCCGTCGTCCAGACCTTTCGCAGTGGTGAGGCGGGTTTCGGACCCACCCTCGACGGGGATGGTGTAGATGTCAAAATCGCCATTTCTCTGTCCGGTGAAGGCAAGGGTCTTACCGTCAATCGACCATCCATGCCAATACGAGGGCGATTTCTCCGTCACCCGACGGGGAGCACCTCCGCCAATCGGCAGTACATACACGCTGGATTGGTGGTCCGGCTGGGTTGAGTCGCTAATGGCCAGTTGCTGGCCGTCGGGCGAGATGCCGTGATCGTTGTTGCAATGTGTCGCAGTGCCGGTATCAATTGTGGAGGGCTGGCCGCCGGTTACCGGCAGCCGCAGAATGTGACCGTCCTGATTGAAGAGAAGCGCTGCGCTATCGCGGGTCCAGTTCGGCGCCTCGAAATGGTTGGGCGCCGCATAGACGATGCGGCGGTCAGTGGATGCAACCGGCACTGTCTCGAGCGTACTGTAGAGAACCGGCTGGGCCGTACTCGCCGCGGGCGTGGTTAATTCCACATTGGAGAATACCGCTTTCTCCACGGCATTTTTGTCGTGCGCGCAGACGCCCAGGCCGACGTAGAACGAGCCCTGCATCGGGATCTTGATCGACGCACCGGAGGGCCGCAGCGGCTCGCCACTGTTCTGTGCAAGGAACATGTAAAGGAAGTCGCCGCGCTTCTCGATACGCAGGCGCTGCGGTGCCGATAGATTCGATTCGATCTCATGGGTGGTCTGCCCTTTGCCGTCGCGGAACTGCAAAGAGGTCAGGCCGACTCCATGCAGAGCCACGTCGGCATACGGCGAGTCGGCATCGAGGCTCTGTCGAATCATCAACACCGCCTTACGATGAGCATTGCCGCGCTGCTCAGGAAACGAAATGTCCGCGCTGAGGCTGATGTCGCCCGAGACCTGTTTCCAGACAAACTGGAATGCATCCGCGTTGAACCACATGTTTTCGCCGCTGCCGGTGAGCGTGTAGCGATGTTGCGCCGCATCGAACTGCGCAGAGCCGGGGTGGAGCACCGTGCCTACATCTGCGTGGTTTTGAAATTGGCCCAGCGCGGAGGACGAGGTCTGTGCCCCCGCAGATACAGTGGCAGCCAGCAGGACTCCAGCCCACAGAAATCCGCTCACACGTTTGAACACGTCGCAAAAGCCTCCAAGGGACCTGGTACGAAAGGTAGGAGGGCCGAGCAAAGTTGTCAATCGTCGTGGCGCGGGCTGATGTTCCTGCAGTGGTCCGGCGCTTATGCTTGAGCAACGGCAGGCTTCACACGCGGCCGGTTACTTTACTCCGGAGGCACAGCTGATCTGCCGACCCTTATGCATGCAGGTCGTCAGCACTGAATCGTCAATGCTGTACAGCGTTCCCTTCCAGCCGTGCCTCTTTCGCTCCAGCAGGAGATAGCCGAAGCTGTCTTTGACCGTGAACGCAGCGGGAATTCCGTCGATGGTCTGGTTTCCGCTGCGCGTGTCCGCCGAATCCAGAGCGGAACCGCCGTCGCCCACCACCAGTTGTGCGGGACGCAACGCCGCGCCATGAGCACCGGCGCGAGGATCGGTGAAATCTATGGTCGCGAAAAAGTGAACGTGCCCCGCCACCACCATGTCTACGGTGTCCATCGGTCTGGCGGCCTGGGGCGTGATCGGTGGCTGCGGTTCCGACGAACCGCTCGCGCCGGCCGCGGTCGTGAGCTCATGGGCCCACAACGGTTTGTGCGTGACCAGCCAGGTCTCCCCTTTCGCTGAGGGCGTTCCTGTTGGAAGCTGCCGCTCATACTCCACCTCGCGATCGGCGGCGCTTTGCCTATCCTCGATGTCGGCGCTGTCGATGACCTCCATCCTCAAACCATTAAGGTCGATGGGAAACGGTGCAGACGCGGCTGGGCACGTCAGCGGTGTTTCTCCTGCATCCAGAAAGCGGAACCAACCATCGGAACCGCGCCCACACTGTTCGTGATTGCCGCGCGCAAACACCCAGGGAGCCACGGTCAGCAGACTTGCCGAGGGCTCAAAGAAATCGGCGCGCCAGCTGTCCCAGGCATCACCATGCGGGCTGCCCTCGCACCCTGCTCGACCCGCTGGGCAGGGCGTCTCGCGGTAGTAGTAGTCGCCCACGTGAATCACGAGGTCTGGATGTTTCTCGGCCGCGTGTTGCGAGACCACACGGAAGGGCCACTTCTTAGGATCGTTGCAGTCCTGAACATCTTCGCCCTTCAGCCGGCAACCGGTGTCGCCGATGACCACGATTCGCTTGGGTTTGCGGCTTCCCAGCTTCAGGGTCTTGCCCTCAACCACCACCGACTTGGCGCGCGGAGACAAGCTCATCTGGCAAGTCGTAACCGCAAACATTGGATTGCTGGGCTGACGAACCGTCATGGCGGCGGCTCTGCCGTCAACCGTTACGAGCGGGCAACTGCCGCCTTCGGTGATGGCCCGCAGACTCAACCCGCTGCCGGTGAACTCGGTCCAGGCAACTACACTCCGCTGTGCGAAAGCCGCGGGCACGAAGACAAACAGCAACACCATCCATGGTCCCCGAGAACAATCCTGGCGCATGTAAGCCTCCTGCTGCCCGGCCATTCTACACTTCCCATCCGACCAAAAATCGGCTGCATGTACGTTCATCCTGCGACACGTGTGGTCTCACTCGAAGCGTTTTTTCCGACACGCAGTGCACGTTGCGGGCGTCTCAACAAAGAACGATGAGTGATTTTCTTCAACAGATCCGCGAAGCCGCACCCAGCCGGGATGACATCGCTCATCGTCGCTGGATCTACGTGCCCTATGACCGGTATACCGACCGCACGGGACCGCTGACCGAGCAGCCGGCGGAATCGACCGGCATTGTGATCGTGGAATCCTCTGCAAAGGCGCACCGGCGGCCCTATCACAAGAAGAAGCTGGTTCTGCTGATTGCGAACATGCGCCACTTTGCTGTCGAACAGGCCGCGCGTGGTGTGAGCGTGCTTTACCATCTCTCGCCAAACAGCCACGGTACCGCGTTACTCGAGTTGCAGCGCAAGCACAAGCTTCCGCAACTCACGGTGATGCAACCGGCTGAACGCGAACTGCGGCTCGACCTTGCGCAGGCCGCGCACGAAGGGCTGAAGTTAAACGAGGTTCCAGACACGACCTGGCTGTCGGAGACCGAGGACTTCACCTCCGTGTTCGGCACTTACAAATCTGGACGTAGTTACGTGATGGATCGCTTCTACCGCAAGATGCGTCAGCAGTCCGGCATTTTGATGCAGAACGCGAGGCCCGTCGGCGGCCAGTTCTCCTTCGACGCCGACAACCGCAAGCCTTATCGAGGCCAGCCGCCGGTTCCCGCGCCTCCACTGTTTCCGCCCGACGCGATTACGCAGGAAGTGATTGAATTGGTCGCGCGCGACTATGCGCACCACTTCGGCTCGATCAACGGATTCGATTTGCCGACCACGCAAGCGGACTGTGACACGATGTGGCAGTTTGCGCTTGAGCATCTGTTGCCCAATTTTGGCCCGTACGAAGATGCGATGCGGGACGATCAGCTTCAGCTCTTTCACAGCCGCACGTCAGCCCTGATCAACTTAGGGCGCCTGTTGCCTGCGCATCTGCTGCGCGATGTGGAACGCGCAACTGCGCAGGAACGGATTCCCCTCGCGAGTGCGGAAGGATTTATTCGCCAGATTCTCGGATGGCGAGAATTCATGCGCCACATTCACGAGCAGACAGATGGCTATCGACTGGTCCCGGTTGCTCAGGAAAAGCGCGCCAAGAAGGACCCAAAAGACATGTATGCCGGCGCCACTCCCTCGGCGCTCGGCGCCGCGCTGCCGCTGCCTGCCGTCTATTGGGGCACGAAGTCTGGCCTGCACTGCATGGACACTGTGGTCGAGCAGGTGATCCGAGACGGCTGGTCTCACCACATCACTCGCTTGATGGTGCTCTCGAACCTGGCGAATCTGTGCGGCTTCTCTCCTCGCGAGCTGACAGACTGGTTCTGGTTCGCCTATGTCGACGCTTACGACTGGGTGGTCGAGCCAAATGTACTTGGCATGGCTACGTATGCGGATGGCGGACTGACCGCGACCAAACCCTACGTCTCCGGAGCCGCGTACATCAACCGCATGTCCAACTACTGCGGACATTGCCAGTACGATCCCAAGAAATCCGTTGGAGAGGGTTCGTGCCCGTTCACATCCCTTTACTGGACCTTCCTCGAACGCAACGAGGAGGTGCTCAAGGACAATTTTCGTCTGCAGATGCCGTACAGAACGCTACGGAAGAAGTCCGGCCAGGAACTGGTGCAGCTTCGCGCACGCGCTGAAGAAGCGATCGCACACCTGCAGAGCTTCCCTCGGGCTGAATACTAGTTTGCGGATTTACAAGCCGAGCTGCGAGTACCTCAGCAAGACAAGAAGCGAAGGCCGCCAGATACCTCTCTGGCGGCCTTCGCTCTTTGCTTCCAGCGCATTTGTTGTTGCTGTTGGTGGAGGACTAACTCAGCACCTAATCAGCTATTAGCTGCAGCCGCTGGTGCTGCCGCAGCTCATGCATCGGTAACAGCTGCCGTTACGAACCATGATGGCTCCGCAGGTGAGGCAGCTGGGCGCGTCGCCCATGTCGTAGAGATCTTTCATGGCATCGGAGGCGTGGTACACACCGCGATCCGTTACCTTGGGGAGATCTGCGGATACAGGAGTGGCCGCCTGCAGATCGGGTGCGATGCCGGATTGCGGCGCATGAGTGGCACCGTAGCCGCGCGTGGACTCGTGCTGATCGGCAGTGAAGCGTTGCCCCTCCGCAGCATCCAGACCCGCGAGTCCGGGCGCTGCTTCTGCGGCACCCGCCCCCAGGCCACTAAACAGGGTGAGCTGCGTGCCCGACAGGAAACGTAACTGTGTCCACCGGAAAATGTAATCCATAATGGATTTGGCATAGCCGATGTGTTCGTTGCCGGTCCAGCCGCTTGGCTCGAAGCGCAGATGCGCGAACTTCTCGCAGAGCACCTTGAGCGGAACGCCGTGTTGCAGCGCAAGCGAAATGGCGGTGGCGAAGCTGTCCATCAGTCCGGAGACGGTGGAGCCTTCCTTGGCCATCTTGATGAAGATTTCGCCCGGCTGGCCGTTGGGGTACAAGCCGACCGTGATGTAGCCCTCGTGTCCTGCGATCGAGAACTTGTGCGTCAACGAGGCACGTTCTTCCGGCAGGCGATGACGAACCGCGCGTGGCGGCGCATTCTGGTCCTGCGTAGATTCGGCGTGCTCCGCAAGCTGTCCCAGCTTCACCGCATTCCGGATCGCGGCCGAGAACGCATTGGCTGCCGAGAGCACCGAACGCGAAGTGACTTCTAACTTGTCTGACACCTTGGCTTCGAGCGCCTTCAAGTCCGCTTCGGTTCCCGGGGAGCCCGCTGCCATGGCCGCAAGCACACGATCCGCAGCACGATTGAGCAGGTCATCGGAGGTATCCTTGGCATTCTTGATCGCAGTCGCACCTTTGCCGTCAGAGGTATTGAGCGGCTGACCGCCCTTCGATCCATCGCGGTAAACCGCAACCGCCTTCAGGCCGAGGCGCCATGATTCCAGGTAGGCTTCGGCGATGTCGTCGAGCGAGCAGTCGTGCGGCAGATTCACCGTCTTCGAGATAGCACCCGAGAGGAAGGGTTGCGTCGCTGCCATCATCTTCACGTGTCCCGTGTAGTGAATGGAACGCGTTCCCTTGGCCGGCTTGAACGAGCAATCGAAGCAGGCGAGGTGTTCCGGCTTGATCGCGGGAGCGCCCTCGATGGTGCCGGTGGCGTCGATGTAGCTGACGATGGCGTCGACCTCGCTCTCCTTATAACCGAGCTTGAAGAGCGCCGTCGGAACGGTCTGGTTGACGATCTTGATCATGCCGCCGCCGACCAACTTCTTGTACTTCACCAGCGCGAGGTCTGGCTCAATGCCGGTAGTGTCGCAGTCCATCATGAAGCCGATGGTCCCGGTCGGGGCCAACACCGTCACCTGCGAATTGCGATAGCCATGCTTCTCGCCATGCGCGAGCGCCTTGTCCCAGCAGTCTTTGCTGGCTTCGATGAGGCTGTCGAGCTGAGGTACGCTGAAGGGCTCTGCCGAACTGCGGCTCTTGCCGATCTTGTTCACCTCCGCGCGATGCATGCGAATGACGTCGAGGAACGGTTCGCGATTGACGTAGAAGCCGGGGCACGCGCCTCCATCGTGGTCGGCAGCGGCGGTGAGCGGCGTCGCGGAGGCGAGGGCCGGGCACTTCTCGGCGACCTTTGACGATTGCAGGTAAGCCTGACCGCACATGATGGCGGTCAGCGTTGCGGCGAAGTCGCGACCTGCGTCGGAGTCATACGGCAGACCAAAGGCCATAAGCAGCGCACCCAAGTTGGCATAGCCGAGTCCGAGTGGCCGGTAGTCATGCGAGTTGCGCGCGATGGCTTCGGTGGGATAGCCGGAGTTATCGACCAGGATATCCATTGCGGTGATGAGGATGTCGATTGCGTTGCGATAGCTGACAATGTCAAACGAGCCCGACGGCGTGAGGAACTTCATCAAGTTGAAGCTCGCCAGGTTGCAGGCCGAATTGTCGAGGAACATGTACTCGCTGCAAGGATTGGAGGCGTTGATGCGGCCGGTGTTCTTCGACGTGTGCCACTTGTTGATCGTAGTGTCGTATTGCATGCCGGGATCGCCGCACTGCCACGTGGCTTCGGCAATCTTCTTCATGATCTCGCGAGCCTTGTACGTCTTGACCGGCGTGCCGTCCTTGATGGCTTTTGTCGAGAACTCTGCGTCCCGCTCGACCGCGCTCATGAACTCGTCCGTTACGCGCACGGAGTTATTCGCGTTCTGGAAGAAGATCGAGGTGTAAGCCTCAGAGTCTGGACCGGAGCCGTCATACCCGGCCTGCATCAGTGTCCAGGCCTTGGCCTCTTCCTTCGCCTTGCACTCGATGAAGTCGAGAATATCGGGATGGTCGACGTTGAGGATGACCATCTTGGCCGCGCGACGAGTCTTGCCACCGGACTTGATCACGCCGGCAAAGGCGTCGAATCCGCGCATGAAGCTCAACGGCCCGGAAGCGGTGCCGCCGCCCGACAAGGTCTCCTTGGAAGAACGCAGCGGAGAGAGGTTAGTGCCGGTGCCCGATCCCCACTTGAAGAGCATGCCTTCGGTCTTGGCCAGCGTAAGAATCGAGTCGAGCGAGTCATCGACGGCGTTGATGAAGCAGGCCGAGCACTGCGGATTGCGATAGCCGGTGACGGAAAACTCCACCGCGCAGGTGTGCGGATTAAAGTGCCAATTCTGCGCATCGGAGTTGGGTTCGAGCCGGTCGCAGCCCACGTTGAACCAGACTGGCGAATTGAACGCCACCTTCTGCGTCACCAGCAGATGCACCAGCTCATCGTGAAATACGCCGGCATCCTCCGCCGTCGCGAAGTAGCCGCCGTTCATGCCCCAGTCCCGAATCGTCTCCGCCACCCGGGCGACCAGTTGCCGGACACCTGTCTCCCGTTCCGGTGTGTCGATCTGGCCATGCAGATATTTGCTGGCGACGATGTTGGTCGCGGTCATCGACCAGTCGACGGGCACCTCTACGTCCTTCTGCTCGAAGATGCTTTTGCCAGAGGCGTCGGTGATGGAGGCGGTGCGACGCTCCCACGCGACCTCGTCGTACGGCGAAATGCCGGCCTTGGAGAAATATCGTTGTGCGCGCAGACCGGTAGGGTTCTGCGCTGGCCGGCTCGCGTCGGTGACGCTGCCGTTTGAAGAGGCGGTGCTGGAAACGTGCTTGGTGGCCTCGGCCATGGTGCTCCTTCCTTGGGGGTGGTACGAATTTTGGCTGCCCTCGTCCTAGGGGGCGACTACTGGGGATTCATGCAAGGCGCAAAGCAAGCGGCCGATCACGCTCGCGACAACTGCAAACTGAGACGCCTTCCGGTCTCAACGAAAACCGGTTTGTGGGAGCGGGCACTTACCGTCGGGGGCTGATTCGCCGAACTCGCGCCGCGGAAGCTTTTCGGCCCGCAGATGGCAACGTAACGCTCTCTATAGGGCATGTCAAGAAAGAACCACAACATCTAGTATTTTACTTGCAATCGTCGGTAATGTCCTCCGAATTGCCCGGAAACGGTTGTGGAGAACTCACGATCCCCGCGTCCCTACTGGAAGACCCGCTTCGCGCTGGAGTGCTGCGTTTCTGTGGGTCTCGGCGTGACGCGGTTCGTTACCCGGTCCGAGGTTGACGCTACGCCGGGTGGCAACGAGGTACAAGGCGCAGAACTGGTGCAATTCGTGTGCAAAGGTGTGGAAAGGTGGATAAGGCGGGCCTGCATTCTGTGGGGTCGCGGGGCCAGCCTCAGAGCCGGGCGGCCATGGAACCAGCTGGCCAGAGCAAGAGTGGGCTCCAGCCAGCTGCGATCCCGGGAGTCAGCGTTTGCGGCTTCCCCCGTGAGCGGGTTCGTCTTCGACTACATTGTCGGATTGCGTCGAGTTTTTCGCGTCGGACTTGGGGGCCTGCGAAGCTGCTGAGGACCCCTCCTCCACTGGCGGCAGCGAGGCGGCAGACTCGGCCTGAGACGAGGCGCCCATCGGAGACGAGCTTCCGGTGTCTTGCTGGTCCGCGGCAGCCCCCAGGAGCCTCGCAGACTGCGCTACGGAGCCTTCCTTGACCGGGTCAAGAGTGGCAGCAGGTTGCGTTTGCCGCGATGCCTCGGTCTTGCCTTGTTCTGCCGAAGCAGCCTGCTCGCGGGTCGATCCGGGAACCAACAGTTCGTCCAGTTTGTAACCGGCACGCTTGGCTGCCGCTGTCCTAGTTTGAATCTCCTGTTCCAAGGCAGCCACGGTTTTGGAATCGGGCGACGGCTGCTGCGCGAGCGCGATCAGGTCGGGAAGTTTTGTCCACCAGAGGAGCTGTTCGTAGGGCTCTTTGCGGAAATACGAAACATCTTCGGCCAGGTGAACGCCGGTAAGCCAGCGCACGTCGGGATCCTCCCACAACCAGCCATCGGCAGGGCCGCTGCTCACTGCAGACGGCGACTTCGCTGGCTTCTCGGCAGCGGCCGGCGAAGGCGGAGTGGAAGCTGCCGATTTCGAGACTGCCTTGGTTTCTGCCTGCTTCGCCAACATAACGGGAGCAGAGAGTGCAATGTGAATACGGGCAGCCGCGCGCCAGCTATCTTCACCTTCAAGGCCCAACTCGGCAAAGATTTCAGCGAATGCGGCGCGAAGGCGCAACTGTTCGAACACATCGGTCGCCTTGGTGTCGGCCTTTGCGCTCTTGAGGCAGTCGTTCAGCACGCCGACAAGGCACCAGCCGAGCACCGGAGCCCAGATCGCAACGGCATTGCGGCTGGGACTGTGACTGGGCAGAACAGCACGCGCCTCCGGCGGCCAGGAAGTCTGGAACCCCTTCTCCAGGCGGGGAAGCCGAATGGCTGCCTGCACCCGCTGTTCGAGTAACTGCTCGAGGTGGTCTTCTTCGACGCGTGACTGGCGCGTGGAAGAGGACAGGTTCGCAAGGCAAGTGGCGTGCGCCTCTTTGAGAAATAATTTCGCGCGCACCGAAAATGCCTGAAAGAATTTGTCGCGTTCCAATTGCGAGACAGCGGACTTCTGCAGCCGCGCGTCACGATCGGTCATGGCGTCGGAGATTTCTGCCAGGTCGGCCATGGCACGCAACAAGACGGGATCGAGCACTTTGGCCAGGGCATCTGTGAGCGGCTTGAGCTTCAGGCGAACGAGTGCTTCGTCGATGCTGGGCACACCCGCGCCATGCAAAGAATCGTGCAGGCGATCCCACGGGTGGTCCTTGTCGACCACCAGGTGACGCCAGTTGAGCAGCACCGTGTACTGGTAGGCATGCAAATCGAGCGTGAGCCCGTTGTTCACCAGGTCCGAGGAGCGACGCAAATATTCCAGACCTTTGGCGGTATCGCGGTAGGTAAGAAATTGCTCATTGGGCAGGTCGAGGCCTTCCTGCAGGCTGCGCTGCTTGAGCGAACCACTTCCCTTGTCTGCGTATGCGACGGAGTGGTGAATGGAACCCCTGGTATGTCCGAACCGGTTGTGAAACACGACCACGGCTCGTTCCTCGCCGCGATGGTTGGTGTAGGCGAAGACGTTCTCGTCGACTGTGCCGTTCTCGGTCCAGAAATCGTACAGCAGGAAGTTGGCGCTCTCCGCGAAGAGCGCACGGTTCTTCAGCAGAGGAGCGATCTCGCGCATATGCCGCGCGACGAGATCCGGGTTGGGCGTTTCGTCGTAGCGAGGCCGCTGGTACTCCATCCCGTACTTCTCGGTAAAGCCTTCGATCTGACCATGCCCCAGCATGGGCAAACCGGGTAGCGTGGCCAGCAGCGTCGAGACGCCAAAATACTTGTCGCCCATGCCGAACTGGTCGATGGCGGTGCGTTCGTCGGGATTGCTCATGAAGTTGACGTAGCGCTTCATGATGTCAGGATCGAACTCGAGGGTATTCTTGAGCACCGAGCGATACTTGGCGTTCTCTTCGTCGCGCATCATGTTCATGAACGCGCTGTTGTACACGCGATGCATGCCGAGCGTTCGCACGAAGTAGCCCTCCATCAGCCAGAAGGCTTCGGCGAGCAGCAGCGTCCCGGGCACTTCTGCGGCCACGCGGTCTACGACTTCACGCCAGAACTCGGCGGGCATGGCGCGATCGAATTCTTCCTGGGTCATGCTGTATTCGGCACGGGAAGGGATAGCACCGCCGCTGCCCGGAAGCGGGAACCACAACCGCTGGACATGCCTGCGCGCCAGCGTCATGGCTGCGTCGAAGCGGATGATGGGAAACAGCCGAGCCACGTACAGGATGGTCTGAATCACCTGTTCGCGCACCTGGGGGTTGAGGTAGTTCAACTGGGCGGTGTCGTTCCACGGGAAGCTGGTTCCATCGTTGCCGTGGTAGATGTATTCGACGTGGCCGGTGTACTTGTCTCGACGCCGAAAGACCACGGCCGCATCGGTTTGCTCGTAGTAGTGGTCGTCGATTTTGATTTCGACCCGGTCGTCCCACGAGAGATCGGGCCCATCGAAACGGTAGGCGGGGTACGGTGAATCGGCGCGCGATAGAAACCACTCCGGGTGTTCGACCACCCAGTTGGAATCGATGCCCATGTGGTTCGGTACCATATCGCTGGCCAGCCGAATGCCGCGGTGATGGGCACGGTCGCGCAGATTGCGATAGGCGGACTCACCGCCCAGATCGGCGGAGATGGCGTAATTTGCCAACGAGTAGGCCGAGGCTACCGCATCATCCTGGCCGCAGAGCCGCTTGATGGTCTTCGACGCGAGACTGCGTTCCCAGATACCGATCAGCCATAGCGAATTTAGGCCGCGGCTGGCGATCAGGTCCAGTTCTTCATCGGGAATCTGATCGAGCCTGTGAATCGGGCGGCCGTATTGCTTGGAAAGCTGTGCCAGCCACACGTATGTGCTCTTGGCCAACAATACCGCTGTGGGCATCCATTCCACGTCGGGACTGAAGGCTTCATACTCCTGATCGGAGTGGGCAAAGGTGGTGACCTCGGAGTGGACGTCCTGCGGATCGTATTGATTGCGCCGCCGACGCTGTGCCTCAGTGGGCGGATTGAAGCGCATCCAGATGGCGATGTCTTCTTCTTTGAGAACATCGGTGGCGAGGAGTAACCGGCGGAAGTGCTCCCCGAGAAACTCGGTCCAATGCTGGCGCAGAAATGCCAGTTGGTCGCTGAGCGAATTGGGAGCCGCCAAGGCCGGAGCGCGCAAGAGTTCGAGGAGCGTCACTGCCTTACCGCGCGTCGCAGTGGCCTCAATCTTCGGACGGCCGGCGAAGTACTCCGTCAGGCCCTCGGTGACCTGCGGATAAGCCGACGATTGCGCAATGCGGGTGTCGTCAAACAATTCGCGAAATGTGCCGAAGGCGGGGTTTTGATTTGCCAGCCACAACAACATCAACTCTTCGAGGACCACTTCGCGATGACTCACGCCCTCGGTAGAGCCTTGAATCCACTCGTCGGCTGTCTCTTCGCCGCGAAAAACAGCGACATTGGGAAACTCATTGACGAAGGAGAGCAGCATGTTCTCGACGCGCTCGGGCCCGATCCGCTGGTCGAACCAGGCGAGGGCGCGCGTCATGACCTGGGGATCAAGATTTTTGCGGTAGTAGGCCACGGTCGCGTGGCTGATCTCGTCGATCAGGCCCATGGCAAAGAGCGCACCCGGATTGATCACCCGCTCGGGATCGGTTGCCGTTCCGCGAGCTTCGTTGATCTGGTTCGCCAGTTCGCGGCTGGCTGCCAGGTTGCCGAACACTACGTTGCCCGCGTAGTTGAAAAGCACATCATTCGCCTTATAGCGAACCCGGGCCTCGCGCGAAATATGAAACTCCATCATGAATTCACCGTTTTCTTCCCTGTGAAGAGCGAAGGTCTGGCCCAAGCATGGGTCTGCGGATCGAACTGGAGACGCGGCAAGCTGGCCATAGATTCAAAAGCGTTGCAGACGGATACTGTGGGTAAGATGCAATCTATTGGGCCCGGTTGAGTCGGCAGGCTGAGGATCGGCGGCAGAGGCTCCAAAGGTCCCAGTCCCCGCAGCGACAGGAGGCGTGCCGCCCGCCCGCCCCGATGCATCGTAAGCCTACCAAGGAATTTTAGAAAGAGCGACTTGGGGCAGGGGTCCGGAGATTCGGTCGTCGCTTGCCGAGGTTCCAGATGGCCGAACATTTCTCGCTGCAGGATGAGGTCGACGGAGTAGCGCGGATCGCTGCGCAGGAGCGGCAGAGCGCCGCTTCGCTGGCCAGACGAGGCCGAGCGGGCTAGTGGGCCGCGAGTTGCTGAGGGGCCGGGGGATGCGCGTGCAGCATGAGCTGGCTTTTGACCCAGGTCTGGGCGTCGCCCTTCAGAACGTAACCGTTGCGGATACCCGCACCCGCGACGGCATCGTCCACCTGGTCCCACGCGACGCCGGGCGCGGCTGCGTAAAAGACGAAGCTGTGCATGCGTTTCGGGGTGCTCAGGTAGGCCGCGAGGGTTCGAACAGGCACCTGGACCGCGCCCTCGATCAAAGCGGGATGTTCGGTGGAGGCGGTGGAGCGGGGAGGATTCGAGGAGGGGTGAGATGGTTCCAACTCAATGACTTCCAGCTGCGGATACATCACCATCATCGACCAGAGCTTATCGGCCGAAATAGGAACGAGACGGAAGCACCCGCGAATCTTACGTCGCTTGCGGCGCCGGAGTTCCACAACAAAAAGCACGCACCAAAGCGCCGAAACCAGGACTACATAGAACCAAGCGATGGGCATCATGGGATGACCCCCTTTGGCTACAGGAACAGCGTAGCGCGAACCCGATTTTCCGTCAGTGATGGCGGAATTTCAAGTGCTATTCCTTAGTCGAGATGCGGGTCGATCACTTCTCGTTGTCGCAGATGGCGAGCCATAGGTGACCAGCGCCGGCCAAGCCATGCAGGCCGGCGCTGGGAGGATTATTCGGCAGACGGGGAGGGATGCGCTCCGGTGAACTCTGAACAGCAGGGTTTGGCCACGGGGGTGAATTCCATGAACTCCAGGCGGGTCTCGTCCGCGTCATAGATGTTGTATTGATTCTTGCCGTCCTTGCCCAACTGGGTGCCCTTGTCGTGCCCAAAGACGTCCCATCCTGGCTTCTTCTGCACTGCGTCGGCGGCGGCATGGATGTCGACCACGCCGACGGACAAGTGATTTAAAACGCCCAGCTGATGTTGGGACATGTTCGCCGGAATGCCGCTACCGGAGGGCCCGCTGGTCAGCATGTACTCGAGCCAATCGGTGCCATCGGGGACTTGCAATGCCACCCAGTCGGTCTTATCGGGCTGCATGCCGCCATGCCAGTAAGGCCGGAACCCGAGGATGTCGCGGTAGAAGTGGTCGGAGGCAGCGCGATCGTGAATCAGCATTCCGACGTGAATGATGTGATGGCCTATCACCGTCGGTATGCCGGCTCCGAAGCTCCGCTGCTGCACGAACTGAACCACGTTGCCTTCGGGATCTTTCACCTCGAACCACTGGCTGAACATATCGCGGGAACGCGTGACCGTGGGAGGCACGGTGACCCCCTTGGAAGCCAGGTATCGGCGCATTGCTTCGGCGTCGGAGGTGACATACGCAATGTGGTCCAGGCGGTTGATCCCTGCATTCGCAGGCAGGGGCATTACCTCCACAGACTGGTGAGAATTGAACGAATACCGGGTGGCGCCCGGCTTCTCGGGATCGGGTCGCGCGGAACAACCGATGATTCCCGTGTAAAAATTTCGAGCCTTGGCGGGATCGGATGCGTATACCGCTATGTGCGAGATGCCGGTAATTCTCGGGCGTTCGGGCGAGGACTGGGCCAGGGCGGCCAGCGGCATGGCGGCACAGAGCAGCGAAAGACACAATTTGGCAAAAAACTTCATTCCAACCCCCGGAGAGCGATGGCAACTGGTAGAGATCAGATTACTCCTTTAGACACAATGCGAGCCGCCCAAAGTGAGGCAATTTCCATCCCGCTTCAGGATAGTATGAAGGTCACGCGGACGCTATGAGATCAACCACCTATTCACGCCTGCTGCTTGCCCTGGTCGTGCTCTACACAGCGGCCGCTCTCACGTACTGGGTGACGGGTGTGCGGGATCAGGCGTCAGTGGATACGCACCCCGAGCAGCACGCGGCAGAGCCGATTGGCTTCGATCCGGACACTCGCGTGATCAGCTACGTGCGGCAGGAGGCGGAGGCCGCCGGCGTTCGCGTGGGACAGACCCTTCAGACGCTGAACGGGGCGGCGTATTCGGGCCTGGCGCAATGGGAAGACGTCGTGAACTCGAGCGCGCCGGGCGAACCGCTAGAAATTGGATTTCTGCGGCAGGACGGAACGGCAGGAAGCGCCAAATTTACGCTGCAGAAGTCTCCGGGCCGCAATGACGGCGGCTCGACCATCGGGTTTCTGATCCGCATCGGGATTCTCAACTTCACCATGCCGCTGGTTTGTCTGCTGGTTGGCATCTGGGTGGCTGCGGCTCGGCCGACCGACGCGAACGCCTGGCTACTGCTGATTCTGCTCACCTTTCCGGAGGTCGCCTTTATCGGCCAGGAACAGGCTGTGGGCGGGTGGCTGATCTTTCGTGGCGGGTGGCAAGAGGTCCTGCTCATTCTGACACCGTTCGCGCTGCTACTCTTCGGGGTCTACTTTCCGGAACGGTCTCGGCTGGATGTTCGAGCGCCCTGGTTGAAGTGGGTGGTTCTGCTTCCGCTGGCACTGAGCGGGGCCGAACACTTTCTGGACTGGACCCGGCAGAATTTCGTCGGCCACGCTTCCCCTTTGGCGTTGCGAGCCTCGCACCTGTCGGAATCCGCGGGCAATTCGCTGGGGCTGATCTCAGTGCTGCTCTACCTGTTCCTGATCATCGACAAGCTGCGTACGGCGTCGACCGAAGACGCGCGGCGGCGCTTGCGCGTGCTGAGTGTGGGAACGGGCGTGGGCATGGGCGCGCTGCTGGTGGTGTTTGTGCTGCTGCCCCGGATTGGATTTGTCCCGAATGCCCGCGGCCATCTGTGGGCGGCCTACCTGGGGATGACGTTCTTTCTGATGGCGCCGCTCAGCCTGGGCTATGTGGTGGTGGTGCAGCGTGCTCTGGACGTGCGCATCCTGGTGCGAAACGGCACGCGCTACGCCCTGGCGCGAGTGACGCTGTGGGTGGTGCAGGCGGCGTTGATCGTCGTGATCGCGCGACGTACCTTCGCGCCGATGCTGGAGCACCGCGCCCCGGAGCCGTTTGACCTGCTGATGCTGGCGCTCTTCGTGACGCTGGTGTTGGCGCTTCGCTTCGGTGGAAGAAAGCGGCTGCAGGCCTGGCTGGACCGGAAATTTTTCCGCGAAGCGTACGACTCGGAACGCATTCTAAGTGAACTTTCAGAGGAGGCGCGCAAGTTCACGGAAACCCAGCCCCTGCTGCAGATGGTGGCGCAACGCGTCTCAGAGACGCTGCACATATCGAAGATCGGCATGCTGATGAATGGCTCGGGTGGGTTCTATCTGCATCAGGCGGTCGGCATGCCTACGGATGGGCAACTGGTGCTACGAAGCGGGTCTTCGGCGATTCGCAACCTGAGCATCACGAACACCCCGGCACGCCTCTACCGCGAAGATCCGGACGCCTGGTACCTGATGGCGGACGACCTGGAGCGCGACTCGCTGGACGCGATGCAGACTGAGTTGCTGCTGCCGCTGAGCGGGCGCAACCGCATGATGGGCGTGATGTCTCTGGGGCCGAAGAAGTCGGAGGCGGCGTATTCGCGTTCCGATCTTCACCTGCTGCAGATGGTGGCGGTGCAGACTGGGCTGGCTCTCGAGGTAAGCGAACTGGCCATTTCTCTGGCCAATGAAGCGGCCCAGCGCGAACGCGCGATGAAAGAGATGGAGATCGCGCGCGAGGTGCAGGAGCGGCTCTTTCCGCAGGAGATGCCGGTGCTGCACGGCGCGACGGTGGCGGGAGCGTGCCGTCCCGCGATGGGCGTGGGCGGCGACTACTACGATGTGTTCTGCCTGCCGGATGGGCGGCTGGGTCTGGCGATCGGCGACGTCTCTGGCAAAGGGATTTCCGCTGCGCTGCTGATGGCCAGCCTGCGAGCCAGCTTGCGCGGGGTCACGATGGATTCGCCACGAGACTTTGCGCGCCTGATGCACAAGGTGAATCGGCTGGTCTATGAGGCGTCGGCCTCGAACCGGTATGCGACCTTCTTCTTCGCCGCATTCGATCCGAAGACGTGCCTGCTGGATTGCGTGAACGCCGGGCACAATCCACCGTTGGTGCTGCGCTGTACGCCGGACGGGAAGACGGAAACCATTCTGATCGAGGCGGATGGCCCGGTGGTTGGACTGCTGCCGGACGCGCCGTATACGGAGCAGTCCCTGCAACTGCAGCCTGGAGACCTGTTGCTCGCTTACACCGATGGAATCAGCGAGGCGATGACCCGGCGCGACGAAGAATGGGGCGAGGAGAGGATGATGGCGGCGGCGTCCGAGGTACTCGACGCGCCAGCGGATGAGGTATTGCACCGGGTGTTCGCCGCAGTGGACAAGTTCACTGCCGGCGCTCCGCAGCATGATGATATGACGCTGCTGATTTTGAAGCTTAGCAAAGTAGCGAGTTAGCGGGGCAGCAGGTTAGCAAGTTAGCGAAGTGCGCCGGGGATGCATTCTGACCTCGAGCGTCTGCAGGGATGAGGTGGTTGACTGCAAAGGAAGAGGGCACTCTCGCGAGTGCCCTTTTGCTTTAAATGAACTGCACCGTTGGTGACCCGTGCCGAACAAGCCGGAGGTCAGTTTCCTCCCTTGGAATCGATCCTCATGCCATAGAAGGATCTGTGCACGAAGAACACGGAGACAACGAAGAACGCGACTGCCAGCACGTGGGTGAGCATCGGGTTGTTCGCAGTGAGCGTTACCGCAAGCTCGACAGCAAGCAATCCGAACAGCGTGGTGAATTTGATGATCGGGTTCATCGCCACCGAAGAGGTGTCTTTGAAAGGATCGCCGACCGTATCTCCGATCACGGTTGCGTCGTGCAGCGGTGTTCCCTTCTGCTTCATGTCGACCTCTACGATCTTCTTGGCGTTGTCCCATGCGCCGCCGGCATTCGCCATGAAGATCGCCTCGTACAGGCCGAAGATCGCAATCGAGAACAGGTAGCCGATGAACAAGAACGGCTCCATAAACGCGAACGCAAGTGTCGAGAAGAAGACAGCGAGGAAGATGTTGAACATTCCCTTCTGCGCGTACTTCGTACAGATCTCTACCACCTTCTTGCTGTCGGCGACCGAGGCTCTGGCTGTGCTTTCAAGGTTGATGTTGTTCTTGATGAACTCGACTGCGCGGTAAGCGCCGGTCGAGACCGCCTGAGTGGATGCGCCTGCGAACCAGAAGATCACCGCGCCGCCGCAGATCAACCCAAGCATGAATGGCGCATGCAGCAGGGAGAGCTTGTTGACGTTGTCGGTTAGTCCATGGGTCAGAGCCATGATGATCGAGAAGGTCATGGTGGTTGCGCCGACGACGGCCGTGCCGATCGAGACCGGCTTGGCGGTAGCCTTGAAGGTATTGCCGGCCCCGTCATTGGCTTCGAGCAGGTGTTTGCAGCGTTCGAACTTCGCGTCGATGTTGTAGTCCCGCTTCAGCTCACCTTCGATGCCCGGGACATCCTCAATCAGCGACAGTTCGTAGACCGATTGAGCGTTGTCGGTGACCGGTCCGTAGGAATCGACCGCAATGGTGACCGGGCCCATGCCGAGGAAGCCGAAGGCTACCAGGCCAAAGGCGAAGACCGCCGGAGCGAGCATCTGCTCCGACATGGACTGCACCGGTGCTGAAGTAGTAGCCCATTCCCATCAGCGCGACCATGCTCAATCCCAGCCAATAGGCCGAGAAGTTGCCGGCCACGAAACCTGACAGGATTCCCAGGGAGGCTCCGCCTTCCTGAGCCGATTTGACGACTTCTTTCACGTGGGCCGATTTGGTGGAAGTAAAGACCTTGACCAATTCCGGGATGAGCGCGCCCGCCAGGGTGCCGCAAGAGATGATCGAAGCAAGCTTCCACCAGAGCGTTCCGTCGCCGAGGCTGGGAATCATCAGGTAGGAGACGACATAGGTGAGGAGGATGGAGACGATGGAGGTGATCCAGACGAGCGAGGTCAAGGGCGCCTCGAAGTCCATTTCGTCGGAGTTCTTATATTTGGCGCTGGCGATGGCGGTATTGAGGAAGTAGGCGCCGGCGCTCGAGAGCAACATGCCCGACGCGCATGACGAAGATCCAGACCAGCAGTTCGGCCTGGGTGGTGGGGCTCTTGACCGCCAGCAGGATGAAGGTGATCAGAGCCACGCCGGTGACGCCGTAGGTTTCAAAGCCGTCTGCGCTGGGTCCGACCGAGTCGCCGGCGTTGTCACCGGTGCAGTCTGCGATCACGCCCGGGTTGCGTGCATCGTCTTCCTTGATCTTGAAGACGATCTTCATCAGGTCGGCGCCGATGTCGGCGATCTTGGTGAAGATGCCGCCGGCGATACGCAGGGCGGCCGCACCGAGCGATTCACCGATGGCGAAGCCGATGAAGCAGGGACCGGCGTAGTCGCGCGGGATGAACAAAAGGATGGCCAGCATGATCAGCAGTTCGACCGAGATCAGCAGCATGCCGATGCTCATTCCGGCCTTCAGCGGGATCGCCATGATCGGGTACGGCTTGCCGCGCAATCCGGCGAACGCTGTGCGGGAGTTGGCAAAGGTGTTGACGCGAATTCCGAACCACGCCACGCCGTAGCTGCCGGCGATGCCGACCAGTGAAAACAGCAGAATGATCGGCAGGGTGACCGCGATGGACTTGCCCGGTACCGGCGCGAGGTAGCCGAAGTACAGCGAGATGATGACCGCGATGAACGCCCACAGGACCAGAATGAACTTGCCCTGGGTGATGAGGTACGTCTTGCAGGTCTCATAGATCAGCTCGGAGATTTCGAGCATGGTGCGATGGACCGGCGAGTTTTTCAACTGCACATAGATGGCCAGGCCAAACAACAGGCCGCCGACGCAGAACAGCAGGCCGATCATCAGCAGGGAGTGGCCGTTCATGCCGAAGAACTGGACGGTCGACAGATCCGGCAGTACCAGGTTGGCTTCTCCTCCGCCCGCGTGTTCCGTCTGTGCATTGGCAAATGTGGGAAACAGCAGGCACATCAGGGCTACAACAGTCTTGCACCGACGTCTCAAAAAGGCTTCAGCGCGTTGCTGGAAGTCGCCAGCGATCCGCTGCCATGCAGCTGTTCCGGAATGCGACGCCACGCTCTCCCGGGAAAACAGCTGCGTCACCATGAGTGACAGCACGCTGAAAGCTAAACAGAACCCGACCCAAGTTGTTACGGACACTCTTCCTCCTAGCGAAGACACCGGCCTTCGCACTCTTATTTTGGATACCGCGATTCCTGATGTGTTGAACACAGCAAGATAGCACCGGAGCAAGGCTGCCGGTGTGATGGTGGGCACAGGGGTGAACATTAGAGGGACCCTGCATTAAGCTGGCTTGCATGGGCAGACATTCTCGTATGCGCAAAGCGAAACTGGCAAGCGCCGTTATTGTGGGGCTCCTGATGGGGGTGCCGGGAAGGTCACGGGCAGACGAGCCGGTGATTCCAAAGGTGGCGCCGCGGCCAGCATCCACGCTGGTTATGTTGCCGGATGGGTCAACCCTACACGTCGAGCTGGCCCGCACCTCGGCGGAGCAGGCTTACGGCCTGATGGACCGCTCCAGTTTGCCGGAGGGGCGAGGGATGCTGTTTCTGCACGACCATAGTGGCGAGTTCCCATACTGGATGTACCACTGCAAGATTGCGCTCGACATTGTCTGGATGGACGACAGGCATCGGGTGGTTGAGGTGTCGGCCAAGACTCCGCCCTGCCGCGGGCTCGCCAATACGTGTCCCAGCTACGGCGGACACACGGAGGCTCGGTACGTTCTGGAGCTGCCGCCGGGCTCCGCCGCCAGACACGCAATTGTGACCAGCTCAGTCATCAATTTCAATGCGGAATGATTTTGGAGTGGCCGGGGGGCTCCGGGCGGACCTCAGGGAACGGGAGCACGCGCCGGAATGCCTGATTCGATTTCCGACAGGAGCCTCTGCTGAGATGCCGGCAGCGGGTGCAGTTTGTACAGCACCAGCAGATTGCGGTCGGGATCGTCGAAGGCCGGGTATTCCGCTACCTTTTCCAGCGTGTATTGGGTTTGCAGGTCTTCGAGCGTTCCGGGATCGAGATCGTTCCACGCTGCGTACCATCCGGGGTGGAAGTTGTAGATCCGGGTGGGCAGATCCACGGTGCCGAAGTCGTCGCAGATCGTCGGCAGGCCGGTGATGAGGGTAATGTCGTTGCCGCTGATGGACAGGAGCAGGCGGTTGCCGTTGGGATGCTCATCGATGTAACGGGTGAGATTGCGCGCTGCGTTCACGAAGGTGTACTGCGGGTGGCGGGCAAAGCCGATGGTCTGGTGCACGTTCCAGCCGGTGGCGAATATTACCGTCGCCATGGCGATTGCGCCGGCACCGCGATGGCGGCGCGTGAGTTCAGCCGCGGCGAGCGTAAGCGTCAGAAACACGGGTACGGCGGCAACCGCGTAGTACCGCGGCTGCATGTTGTTGTGGTAGCCGACGAAGAATACGTACCCGGCGACGGCAAGCAGCGCCGCGACAAACAGCGGGTTTCGCCAGAGGGAGCGCAGCCACACCGCCGAAGCCAGTACCAACACCGCCCAGAGGGGTACCAGCCATGGATCAATCCAAAGCGTGCCGTGCAGGGCGTACCAGAACGTCATCAGCCAGCCGGCGACAGTCGTCGGCTTCACATAGACGTTGATGGCGAAGAAGTACTTGTAGTCCGCCAGAAAACGGGGACGCACGAACAGCAGGTAGTACACGCTCCACGGCAGGCCTGCGCTCAGCAAGACTGCCGCGGCCGACGCGAGGAACTCCCGCAGCTGATTTCGCAGTGGGTACCACAAGAGATAGAGCGTCGACGGCAGCAGGAAGACGGCTGTGGTCTTGGTCAGGATCGACAGGCAGAAGAGCATGCCGGTGCCGATCAGCAAGGCCATTCGCCGGCGTGAGGACCTGGCCTCCGGAACGCGCAGGACAAGCAGCCACGACAGCAACGTCAATGAGGTCAACAACGGTTCGAGAATCGCGAGCCGGCTGAAGCAGTAGAGAAACGAACTGGCGGCCATCAGCGTCGCGGCTAACAGTCCTGTCCAATGCGTGCCTTGAGGAGAGCGGCGCACCAGCAGGTAGGCGAGCAGCAGATTCGCTGCAAACAGGGCGACGGCCAACGCGCGCGCAGCCACCAGGCTTACGCCGGTGAAGTGAAAGACCACCCACTCGAGCAAGGGCCAAACCGGGACCGCGATCGCTGTATTCAAATCACCAGGGACATACCAGGATCCGCGCACGAAGGATTCAATCGCGGCGTTGCCGTACCAGCCCTCGTCGGTGTACTTGGCGTAGTCCATCCACGGCGAGTAGTTGGGGAAGTCGGCCTGCAGGTGCAGCGTATGCAGCGCAAACAGCGCAAAAATCGCGGCGATCCAAAGCGCGCTGATGCTGTGCCTGACTCGGATGCTGTTCGTAAGAAACTCCCGGCGCCTGCCGAAGCAGGGGATTCGTTAACGAACGACTCAAGGGGGATCAGCCCGAGTATACCTTGCGGCCGCGTGAGTCCGGAGAAGAGGCGCGGAACAGCGAACGAGAGACGGAAGCAGCTAGGAAGTTCGAGCCCGCTGCACCATCTCTACCAGAACTTTTCTGGCCTCGCCCGGAGTGCCGGCTTCCCGCGGGAATGGAATGCGGGTGCCACGCATGCCCTCTGCCGTCTTGAGACGCACATGAAATCCGAGGCGGTCAACTGCCGTCATAGTTGCCTGCTCCGCCTCGATTCCAGCGACGGTGCGACTCAGCAGAATCAGGGCTTCGTGATGATCGGCGTTCATGTGGCTGAGAATGCCGGCGGCGTGATCGGCCAGCGGATCCGGTTGCGCCTGCGCGTATTCCTGGGCAGACACCCAGCCCATTACGCCGAAGCCGCCGACGTAATACACGTCAACAACCTGCATGCGGTAGAAGGAGAAGTCTTTGAAGTCGACCCAGTATTTGCTGTTCTCGTAGCGGCTGAGATAGAGCTCGCGCACCGAAGCGATCTCTCCGTCGGGAACCGTCTCGACGGTACCGACCACGGTCACCCGTGCCGCTCCCAGTGGATCGCCGCTCGCATCCGGTTGGGTGACGAGCAGGCTGGCGTGCGGATCGGCGACCAGGTTCTGCGTGTGCATGGCCATGGTGCTGATGAGGAACAGCGGCCTGCCTTCTCCATCGATGGCGAAGGGCATCAGGGAGCCGAAGGGGAAGCCGGGCTGCTTGCGCGACTGGGTGGAGAGGCTGCCGATCCGCTCCAGGTAGAGAAGCGTGCGAGCCCGCTCCGCATGCGACGGTTCAGGAATGGGAGGGCCGCTGTTCGGTACGCCCGCGTGTTGTCTGGTCGTGGCCATGGATAGGGTCCTCGTTTACCGTTCCGCGAATCTGTCGTTCAGGTTGCGATCGATTCCGCTTCTCACTGCACACGGTGCAGCGTTCGGCGCCACCTGGTCTCCGTGAGGAAGCCCGTGAATTCGTGAAGCGCAAAGCTTGCCTTGTCTGCAAACGCAGTCTTGTCGTTTTCATCTTCAGGGGTGGGGAACGACCAGTACACGAAGAGCGGCCGCCCGATAAGGTTCTCTCGCGGCACAAACCCCCAGTAGCGACTGTCGAGGCTGCGTGTGCGGTTGTCACCCATCGCGAAGTAGCTGTTCTCCGGAACGACCAGATCTTCGCCGCGAACATAGTCTGGCAAGGAAACCGACCAAGCCGCAGTTGCGCCCCTTTCCGGGGATGCCCTTACGGCTGGGAATTCATCGCGGTAAGAGTCGTAGTTCCCGTCACCGGCCTTCGATGTGGTGGGCTCGGGTTGGGCCACGCCATTTACGTAAAGAGTGCCATTGCGAAGATGGATCCGATCCCCAGGAACTCCTACCACCCGCTTCACCAGCGTGAGTTGCTGGCCGTCGGACTCAAGGACCGGCTTATGGAACACGATGATGTCGCCGCGACGAACCTCTCGATGATGCACAAAGGGAGCCCACGAATCAGCAGACGAAAAGGTGGTTGAATCCGCCAGCACATGGTCCCCAACGAGCAGCGTGCTGGCCATGGATGCAGAAGGAATCGCGAAGTTTTGAAAGACGAAGGTGACGGCAAAGAGCAGCGCTACGATCGTACAGAGATTTCCGGCGAGACCCTCCAGAAGCGTCGGGCGGTGCGCCGATTCAAATCTCGTTCGATTCTTCATCCCGTGTCCCTCTCTGAACTTTATTCGTAGGCGAGTGCGTCGATGGGGTCTTTTTGCGCCGCTTTCAAGGCTGGATACACGGCCCCAAGCACCGCTCCCACAAACGCAATGATTGTGCCGCGGACAATCCAAACCGAAGTGAGCGAGAAGGAGAAGGTAGGGTGACGCCAATGCATAAGCGATCGAATCGCAAAGGTGGCGGCGATTCCCAGGGCGATGCCGACGATCGAAACCAGCACCGTTTCGCGCAACACCACGTTGACGATGTAGCCCTTCGAAGCACCAAGAGACTTAAGCACACCAATCTCGCGCGTCCGCTCCATGACCGCCGTATACATCGACTGAAAGATCACCATGAAGCCGATGATGACCGCGATGGTGATGACGGTATCGAGGGCGACGGTGAAGCCGGGCAGGTGCTCGGGCGTCATCAGCGACATCCACTCCTGCAAGGTTTGCACCTGGTACTGCGACATGCCTGAGGTGTCCAGAATTTCTTTGCGGATGAGTTCCTGGTTCTTCACGTCGTCGCTCTTCACGAAGAAGAGGGATGCGTTGTTTTCGCCGCCCATGAGCGCGCCGAGCGTTTTGATGGGCAGGAACTTGCGGCCACCTTTGCCGTGCTCAACGATGCCGGAGATGCGAAACGAGTGCTTCATGATCGGGATGGTGTCGCCGACTTTATGGCCCTGATCGGACTTGGCGAAGTAATCGTCAACGATCACATCGTTGGGACCCTGGAAGGGACCGCCCTGCAAAAAGTCAAAGGGCTTGAGCGCGTTATAGCTGTCGTAATCGATTCCCCAGATGGTCTCAACCGCCGAGCCGGTGGCCAGATTTTGAATGACGGGAGCGGCCACTACGACGTGGGGCAGCTTATCGATGATGTAAGCAATGCGGGCCGGGACGGGCGCGCCGCTCACCCCGGTAAAGAAGGTGGTATTGGGCGGACGCACGATCATGTCCGCACCCACGCCTCCGGTACGGGTCTTCTGGTCGCTCACCATGCCCAGCATGATGCCGGCGATGGAGAGAATCATGACCACTTCAATGCCCACCGCGAACACACTGATCAAGGTGCGGACGGGGCGATGGAGCAGGTTGCCGAGGACGAGCTTATTCATGGTTTCGCCTTCCCTGGTGGTGCTCCGCTGAGCGAGGGTCGGGAATGAACTCTGAACCATTTCTGCACCACAAATGGTTCATCGAAAGAATCCCGTTGCATCCTCGTTCTCTAAGGGCAAGTCTAACAAAGCGGCGAAAAAGAGCGGTTTGTGTCTGCAAGCTTCGTTTTGGCAAAGTGCGGCCCGCAACCGGAAGAGGCAAATTGTCGAGGAGAAAAATGACTGCCGAGCAGAAAGATGAGCCAAATTTGGCCGATTCAGTTTGACGGCTGTGGAAAAACGGACGTATGGTATGAGCAAAACCCCGGCTAACCGTTTCACCCAGGACCGATGAATATGGGTCATTTCGGAGAAGATCTGCGCAGCGAGCGGGAGTCCCGAGGTATTGCCCTGGCGACAATCGCCGGCGCGACTAAGATCAGCAGCCGGCACTTGGAAGCCCTGGAGAGTAATGATTTTCAGAAACTGCCGGGCGGGGTCTTCAACCGCAACATTGTTCGCAGCTACGCGCGCGTTGCGGGCCTGGATGAGGAGGCCTGGGTGCGGCGGTTTGTGACCGAAACTGCGCCTGCAGACCCACTTACAGAGGAAGATGCGGAGTGGATTCATTTCGCGGAAAACGTGGGCAGGAGCCGCGTCCGGAGTGGTCCGCGAGCGCCGGTTCGACTGCGCTGGGCTGGTGTGGGCATGCTGGTGGTCTTGTTGGCCGGATTAGGCTGGGTGGTCTGGCGCTACGTTCGCGTCAGGGTGGCCTCGACCGGGGTGCCGAGTCAAGCAGTGGGCTGCGCGGAAGAGGACCATCCCGTCCCGACTACTGAGGATCTATTCACCGTAGCGGTTCGGATGTCGTAAGTCGCCATTCCCTGCACCCGTCTCGCCGCTCAGCGTATATCTTTGCCGCTGAAGCCGTTGCGTTTGCCGCTGCTCCGCCCCTCTAGTACCATTTTGCTAGTACCCGATGTCTCGGATTTGACCTGGCCATAGTTCGCCGGAGTCGACTGGCTTTCCTGGAAGCAATGGTGCCGTCCGCGGCCTAGACACACACTGGAGGAAGTTACATTGTCCACACGCGACAAGTTTTTGTTTACCTCGGAGTCGGTGACCGAGGGGCATCCTGACAAGATTGCCGATCAGATCTCCGATGCGATTCTCGATGCTTGCCTGGAACAGGATCCTTATAGCCGCGTAGCCTGCGAAACACTGACGGCCACCGGTCTAGTCGTGATCGCCGGCGAGATTACCACCAAGGCGTACGTTGACTTTCAATCGCTGGTGAGGGGTACCGTTGCCTCGATCGGCTATGACAATGCTCTCTACGGCTTCGACTCGAATACCTGCGCGGTGATCTCGTCCATCAACAAGCAGTCGGGCGATATCGCAATGGGCGTGGATACGGGCGGCGCCGGCGACCAGGGCATGATGTTCGGCTTCGCGACCAACGAGACGGAAGAGTTGATGCCGACACCGATTTCGCTGGCGCACAAGCTTACCAAGCGGCTGACGGATGTGCGGAAGAGCGGGCAGTCGTCCTATCTGCGGCCGGATGGTAAGAGCCAGGTGACGGTGGAGTACGACGCGAATGGCAAGCCGGTGCGCGTGGACGCTGTAGTCATTTCGACTCAGCACTCCGAGCTGGTTGGCAACGAGGAACTGCGCAGCGACATTTTGAAGCACGTGATTCAGGCTGTCATTCCGGCGCAAGTTGCTGGACGAAAACACCAAGTACCACATCAATCCGACGGGCAGGTTTGTGATCGGCGGACCGATGGGCGACACGGGATTGACCGGGCGCAAGATCATCGTCGACACCTACGGCGGCATGGGCCGTCACGGCGGCGGCGCATTCAGCGGCAAGGATCCGACAAAGGTAGACCGTTCGGCTGCATACATGGCGCGCTACATTGCTAAGAACATCGTAGCTGCCGGACTAGCGGAGCGGTGCGAAGTGCAGCTGGCGTACGCGATCGGCGTTGCCGAGCCGGTGAGCGTGCTGGTCGATACGTTTGGCACGGGCACGGTGGATGCCAACGTGTTGCAGGAGCTGGTGCGGGCCAACTTCAAGCTGACGCCGAAGGGCATCATTGAAAGTCTCAACCTGCGCCGGCCGATCTACAGGAAGACCGCGGCGTACGGCCACTTCGGACGCAACGACAGCGATTTCACCTGGGAAGCGACGGACAAGGCTGCCACGCTTCGCGAAGGGGCGCACGCAGGAGCCACGGCGAAGAAGTAGCACGCACGAGAGGGAAGTGAACAAGGGCAGGCCCACACGGGCTTGCCCTTTTTGCTTTCGTGTTGCGCCGGCAAAGCAGAGAATCGACTTTGACCGCAAGAAGCGGATAGTGAGCAAGGCGCGCTGCGTCCACTCTTGTCTACAAGGATGGATAACGGCATGGGAACAGCAATGGTTATGGAGAAGACCGGATGGGAACAGGCGTGGCGGCAGGTGGAGTCGCGCGATGGCAGCGCGCGCTTTCTCTACGGCGTGAGAAGTACGGGCATTTTTTGCAGACCGACTTGTCCGAGCCGCCGACCGGCGCAACAGAACGTCGTGTTCTTTGAAGACGCGGGCGAAGCGATGCGGGCGGGCTTTCGCGCGTGCCTGCGATGCCAGCCGGCCGGGATGGCAGCGGAAGCTGAGACGCTGGCAAAGCTGTGCGCATACCTCAAAGACAATGTGGATCGCAAGGTAACGCTGCGGCAGTTGGCCGATTTGGCGGAGGCGAGTCCGTTTACTGTGCAGCGAATGTTTCAGCGGGTCCTGGGCGTGAGTCCGCAAGAGTATCAGAGAGAGTTACGTATGCAGGGATTGAAGCGGGAGCTTTCGCAGGGGCGGATGCGGGTGACGGATGCCATCTATGATGCGGGCTACTCCTCGTCGAGCCGTGCGTATGAGGATGCGCAAGCCAAGCTGGGCATGAGCCCGCGAGCGTTTCGGCAGCGTGGGCAGGGCGAGCGGATTCGCTACGCGATCGGCGAGTGCGTGCTTGGGCGGATGCTGGTGGCGGCGACAGAACGCGGTCTGTGCGCGGTGTTCCTGGGCGAGAAAGATACGAAGCTGGAGTCGGAGTTGCAGAGCCAGTTTCCACAAGCGGAGATGCTGCGCGACGATGCTGGGCTGGCCGGACATTTGTCGCAGGTACTGGCACAGATTGCGGAGCATCCCGCGAGCATGGACCTGCCGCTGGACATTCGCGCGACTGCGTTTCAGACGCGCGTGTGGCAGGCGCTGCGCGAGATTCCGCGCGGCGAGACGCGAAGCTATGCGGAATTGGCGAAGGCGTTGGGTAATGTGAAGGCGGTGCGAGCGGTGGCACGAGCGTGCGCGACCAATCCGGTCTGCGTGGTGATTCCCTGCCATCGAGTGATCGGCAGCGACGGTGCGTTAACGGGATACCGATGGGGCATCGAGCGCAAGCAACAGCTGCTCGCGATGGAGAAAGCACCGAAAACGTAACTGCTGTCGATACCAATCGCGGGCGACTTTGTGGCGCGCTAAAGTCTGTTTTAAGTGCACTTTTTGGCAGGCTAGAAGCCATCTGTATGCGCCAAATTGCACCGTCAATGAGGCATTTCTGGCGTTTTTACCACCGCCGAACGTGCGATCGCTGGTTAGTTTGCGTCTCTATAACCTGCATAATCCAGTTTACCGGTTATAAGCGCCGGAGACGGCTCGGGCCAGGGCAAGCCTTCGGCGGTGGCCGAGTGATTTGCTGACTATGCGGGTGTGAGCAAACCGGGGAGATGCTTTCCATCTCGCCTGCCCAAGTGAGTGCTGTCTGCGACGCCGCGATGCGCGAGTTTGGCGTGCCAGAACGCATCCGGACAGACAACGGAGCGCCATTTGCCGGCGTCGGCTTATTAGGCCTTCGAAGTTGTCGCTGGGATGGATGAAGCTCGGGATCGTTCACGAACGCATTCAGCCAGGGCACCCTCAACAAAACGGAAGACACGAGCGGATGCACCGCACCCTGAAAGAAGACACGGCCAAGCCTCCGGCACGGACGGTGACGGCGCAACAGAAGAAGTTCGATCGCTTCCGCCTGGTATTCAACTTTGAGCGCCCACATGAAGCGCTGGCGAACGAGACGCCGGGGAGCATCTACGTGCCCAGCACTCGGCTGCTTCCAAGTAGGGTAGCGAGCTTTCAGTACCCGAGATCGTTCCAGACGAGACATCAGCTGGCACAAAGGCCGCGTTTTTGTGAGCGAGGTATTTCGCAACGAAGAGATCGGGCTTGAACAGATGGATGAGGATGTACACCGGGTGTTCTTCCATAACACCGAGCTGGGCGAGTTCAACAGCGCTATGCGGTTCCGGCCAGTGCTTCGAGCTTATATTTAGGCCGGCCACCTCGTCAGAACGATGCCGCGTACAAGCCAATCAAGACAAGCAGATTTAGCAGAATGGAGAGCGTCACTACCACGACCAAAATCCACTTCGGAGTCCGATTGGACAGACCCCTCCGAGCCTGCTTCGTGAACGTCACAATGGCTAGGGTGGTTGCAGTCGGCGCAACTAACAAAAACCATGCACCGAAAACTTCGGCCAGGTTTGCATGAGGCCAAAAAGGAATCTGCCGATCGATTGGGAACGCGAGAAGAAAGGCTGCAATACCAAGGAAAGTGGGAAGGCACCAAGCGTACACCAACCACCCCTTGCTCTCCCCAGAAATCGCGCCATCGGAACTCAGATTCGCATTCATTCTCGAGGAGGCAAGTCTTCTGCTCTCCGATGCCTTCAAAATGGTAATCGACGAAGCCAGCGATTCTAGATCGTCAAACTTTATCATGTGGTCTGCATTGAAGTTTAAATTGCGACGGCGCCCAAAAACAAGCCATGGAAATGCCGGGGTATGGAAAGCATGGAAAGCCAAAAAACGGCTTTCCACCCTTCCCACACCCCTTGAAAATCCCTTCGGGATTTCGCACATTCCCACGGCTGCGGCTACGACTATCATTTATCTGAAGACCGGCAAAGCCCGCCGAAAACCCGCAATCAAAGCCACTCTCACCGCAAGGGGCTTGTAAACCATGTCTCCGGTCTAAAACGTAAAGGATGTCCCGGTACTCTCAGGTGGAAATGGGGTGGGTTGGCTCTGCCTCTTGAGGACGGAATCGCCTGCTCCATTTTGCACGATGGTGTCGACGATGTGTCGCGCGATGGCGAGCGAAGCGGTGGCGGCGGGGGACGGGACGTTGCACACGTGGACGATGCCGGGCGTGTAGACGAAGTAGAAGTCGTCGATGAGGTTGCCGTCGATGCCGAGTGCCTGGGCGCGGACACCGCTGCCGCCGGGGATCAGATCATCCGCGGTGAGTTCCGGCATGAGGCGCTGAAGCGCGCGGACGAAGACGGCTTTGCTCCACGACCGGTGATACTCGTCCAGAGACATGCGCCAGTGTCTGGAGGCCATGCGCCAGAAACCGGGGAAGGTAGAGAACTCCAAAACATCTGCGACGCGGAACGAAGTTTTGGAGTAGCCCTCGCGTTTGAGAGCGAGCACGGCGTTAGGCCCGGCTTCGACGCCGCCGCCGATGCGCCGGGTGAAGTGAACTCCCAAGAAGGGGAAGCGAGGATCGGGAACGGGATAGAGCAATCCTTTGAGGTAGTGATGCTTGTCGGCAGCGAGGTCGTAATACTCTCCGCGAAAGGGCACGATGGTGAGATCGAGTTTGGCGCCAGCCATTCGGCTGATGCGATCGCTGTGCAGACCGGCGCAGTTGATGACCAGACCTGCTTCGAGAGGGCCCTGCGTGGTTTCGACCAGAGTAAGTGGACCTTTTCGCTGGAGGGCAGTTACTCGATGAGATAGAAGGATTGCGCCACCGCGGGCGACGATCTGTTCGGCGTATTTTTCGGCGACCTGAGCGTAGTTGACGATGCCAGTACCGGGAACGCGAATGCCGCGGATGCCGGAGGCGTGCGGTTCGATCTCGCGGATGCCTTCGGCGGTCAGCATCTGCAGGCCGTGCAGGCCGTTGCCGAGGCCCCGCTGATAGAGGGTGTCAAGTTGCGGCAGTTCAGACTCAGTGGTTGCTACGATGACCTTGCCGCAGATTTCGTAGGGCACGTTGTGTTGCCGGCAAAATCGCAGAAGGGCTTCGACGCCCTCAACGCAGAGACGCGCTTTCAAACTGTCCGGGCGGTAATAGATGCCGGAATGGATGACTCCGCTGTTGTGGCTGGTCTGATGAGCGGCGAGGGTTGGCTCTTTTTCCAGGATCGACAGAGAGATATCGGGAAAGCGCTGGATGAGTTCAAGGCCGGTGGCGAGCCCGACGATACCGCCGCCTATGATCGCAACCGGGTGCTTCGGCATGCTTCCCTCGTACTTAGGAGGTTAGCAGTGGTCGAGCGCGGCTGCACGACCAGGGTGGTTCAACCGGTCGCTCCAGAGATTAGAAGTCGCAGTTACCAGTTAGCCGGGGAAGTTAGCTGCAGGGGTTAGTGGAAGACCGGGCGAGTTCTCGTGGAGGGTGGGTTATCCATCTTCGCGCATAAGCCTGGAGGGGTCGACCGACAGCGCTCGCCGGGCGGGGATGGCCGAAGCCGCGAGGCCGAGCAGGGCCATGGCGAGTAAGGCGCCGCACACGACGGCGGGATCCTGCGGATCGGCTTTGTACACGATACGAGCCAAGAGGCGGCTGGCGAAGATGCCGGCCAGGAGGCCCAGGGCTGAACCGGCGCCGAGCAGGACAAGCGGGCGGCCGACGGCAGCGCTCATGATGTGTGCGGTGCGTGCGCCGAGGGCCACGCGAATGCCCAGCTCTTTCATGCGGCGGCTCACGTTGTAAGCGGCCATGCCGAAGATGCCGGTGACGGCGAGCATGGCAGCGAGCAGGCCCATGACACCGAGGGCCACGGTGGCGGCACGGGCGGGAAAGAGTTCGCCGGCCAGAGCATCGGTCCAACTCTGGGCGGTGATGGATACGTTTGGCTCGATGGCGCTGAGTGCGCGTTGCAAGGCTGCGGCCATTTCACCTGGAGGGCGGGGCGAGCGCACGACGAAGACTCCTTCGGAATCGCCTGTTTGTAACAGAGGAAGGTACACAACCGGCTGCGGAGGTTCCTGCATGTCGTGATACTTGCCGTCTTCGGCGATGCCCACCACCTCGGTGAGCTTCGCCTGAATGATGAAGCGCTGGCGGATGGCAGAGACGCCGGGCCACAGTTTGCGCGCGAAGGTCTGGTTGACGATTGCCACGGCGGGAGTGTCGGCGGTGTCGTGCCAGGAGAGATCGCGGCCGTCGAGCAGGCGGGTTCCTGCAGCGTCGAGATAGCCGGGGGACATGGTGAAGGCGTAGGGCGCGACGGCAGAGTTCCTGAGCTTGAACTCCGTGGTTCCCGGGCGAAAGACGGGAACCGGATGCATGCCGCCGGTCATAGGCGTGCGGCTGATTGTGCCTGCCGCAGTTACACCAGGGACCGTGCGGGCGGCATCGAGGGTCGCTTTCACTCGCTGGAGCGCCAGGTCGTTGGACTCCTCCCTCTCGCCGAGGTCCATCTGGATGAGCATGGCACCTTGCGGCTGAAAACCGAGAGGGAGATGGAGCGCACGATTCATGCCGCGGACGGCTACCAGGGAAGCGGTGACCAGCAGAGTGCAGATCGCGATCTGCGCAGCCAGCAAAAGGTCGCGCGTGGTGAGTCGGCGGAGGTGCGATGGATCTGCCGGTCCGCTATGCAGGCTTTGCAGTGGACTGTGCTGCCATGTCTGACGAGCGGGAATGAGCCCGAAGAAGAGAGCGCTGGCGAGGGTCAATGCCAAAGCGGTCAAGTAGACGCGCGCATCGAGGGTCACGGTGAGAGTGCCGGCGAAAGGAGCAGAGCGGTTCAACAGGCCGAGCACCACGCATGCGGTCGTAAGTGCCGCTGCTCCACCGGCAAATGAGACAAGCAGAGCCTCGGTGAGCAGTTGCTGCGCGAGTCTGCGCCGCGTTGATCCGAGGGCGACGCGAAGGGCGAGTTCCCTGCCGCGGTCGGCCGCGCGCGCAGCAAAGAGGGTAGCGAGATTGGCGCAGGCAGCGGCGAGCACGAGAAGAGCGAGGAAGCCGACGCTCACGAGAAAGCCGCGAATGACATCGCCTTCGTCGCCGATGAGGCCGGGATGAATGAGGCGCAAAGGCTGTCCGTCGTCGGTCTCGGGATATTCTCTGGCGAGTTCGAGTGCGATGGCATTGAGATCGTCGGTTGCCTGCTGCGTAGTGACGCCGGGCGCAAGCCTCCCGATGACGGTAACGGCGATGGAGGTGCGCGAATGGAGGTAGTCGGAGTTATCCACCTGCTGTTCGTTGACCATGGGGATCCAATAATCGGGCCACTGGAATTTTTCTGTGCCGTGGAAGGATGGGGGCGCGACGGCGACGATGGTGAACGGATGGTGGTTGATCTCGACGGTAGTGCCGATGACCTGAGGATCGGCGTGAAAGCTGGTTCGCCAGAGTGCATTACTCAGGACTAAGTAGGGGGCTGAGTCAGGACCGTGTTCGTCGGACTCGTGGAAAAATCGGCCAGCCTGGGGCCGGATGCCGAGCAGGTCGAAGTAATTGCCGGTAACTTCATCGCCTGAGACGCGGATGGAGGTATTGCGCCACTTGAGTACAGCCTGAGAGTAGGCGTCGATGGCGGCCATGCCGGAGAAGGTGGTGTTGCGGCGGCGGAGGTCTTCGAAGGCGGGATAGGAGGTGGTGAGCAGGCGTCCGATCATCCACTGCTTATGTCGGAGCTGGTAAAGATTGGGTGGGTCGCTGACGGCGAGAGGGTGCAGCAGGACGGCGTTGAGCACGCCGAAGACAACGATGTTTGCGCCGATGGCGAGCATGAGCGTGAGGCAGGCGACGATGGTGAACGCGGGCGATTTTCGGAGGACGCGCAGGGCATAGCGAACGTCGGCCAATAAGTTGTCGAGAGAGGGTACGGAAAATTCGGCGCGATACGTTTCGCGGACGGCCTCGACTGAGCCGAATTGGATGCGAGCGTGGCGGCGGGCCTGTTCGGGAGACATGCCGGAGCGCAGGTTCTCTTCAGTTTGGATGGCTAAATGGAATTCAATCTCTTCTCTGAGGCGCTGGTCGGGATCGTGAGCGCGGCGTTGGGAGCGGCGCGGGGTAGTTATGAAGTTGATCAGGCGAGTTAGGAAGCGAGTTAGGATTCTCATGGAAGATCCTGCGGCTTGAGGGCGAAGAAGCGCGCGATGATCGAGGCGGTTTGTTCCCAGTCGCGCTTCTCAGACTGGAGCAATGCATGGCCGGCGCGGGTGAGGCGATAGAAGCGGGCGCGGCGGTTATTCTCCGACGGCCCCCAGGCGGAGGCGATCGCGCCCTCCTGTTCCAGGCGCAGGAGGACGGGATACAGGGTGCCCTGGTTGAGCGAAAGCAGGTCACCGCTGATCTGTTCGATGCGGCGGGCGATGCCATAGCCGTGCAGCGGACCTAGAACGTGGAGGGTCTTCAACACCATGAGCGCGAGGGTTCCCTGCTGAACGTCTTGCTTTCGTTTCATGTGGCCAGACCTTACCCTCTTGGTTACCAACAGGAGGATGTCACAAGACCACTGGGAAAGCAACAGGAGCGGGAGAGATTAGGTTGAAGAGAATGCTGCGGGGTTGTGGAGCGGCCGGGGATGAGGGTTCCCCTGTGCGGATTGGGTTGCGGTTGGGCTAAGCCGTGGTGGCCGTTCTGTGAGGAGCTGAAGGGTGGCCGGGTAGGTGGGATGGAGTCGGTCGTTCTGTGGATTGAACGAATTCTGTCGTGACCGATTGCCTGTCGCATTGGCTGGCTGATATGTTTCGCTCGTCTGCCTTGGAGACAAGCCGTATTTCTGGAGCATTCCAGAAGGGGAGGGACTCTTGCCCGACGCAACGAGTGGGACGAAGACTCGTGAGCAAATCTCTGAATTCTCGGTACCGGCTGGAAGCGTATCGCTTTGGTGGCTGGGGCAAAATGGCTGGATAGTGAAGAGTCCGGCGGGCCGAGTGATTGCCATCGATCCTTACCTGACCAATGCCTGCAAAGCGGTGGGTGCCCCGTCAGGTATCAACATGGACCGCATGGTGCCGAGTGTACTTGCACCGGTCGAACTTATGGGGATCGACGCGTATGTGATGACTCACGGCCATGAAGACCACCTTGATCCGGAGACGCTGCTTCCCTATCGCAATGGCGGTGGGCGTGGGCCGTTCGTTGCTCCGCCGGAGACTTGCGAGAAGCTTATACGCCTGGGTGTACCCGACGCAGAGATCGTGATGATCTGGCCCAATAAAGAGTTCCTGTGCGGTGACATTACGCTGCGCGCGACGTTTGCAATTCCCTTTGGCGCCGATGATATGACGCATGTGGGATACATACTGAAGATAGACAAAGGGCCGACCGTCTATTTCACAGGCGACACGCGCTATCACGAGGTGCTGGCATCGTGCGTCGCCGGGCATAAGCCGGACGTGCTGGTGACGGTGATCAATCCTTTCGCGAATCTTGATCCGGGGCAGGCGGCCAAGCTGGCAAAGGACATCGACGCCAAGGTCGTGATTCCCTGCCACTATGATCTCTTCCCTGACAATAGCCTGCCTCCTCGCCTGCTGCGCAGTAACTTGATCGTGTTCGGAATAGGAGACAGGTACCGCGAGCTGAAACATGGGGAAGTCTTCACTTATCCCGAAGGGGAGTTATCGCAGGCGAGGTGAGAGCCGAGGAGATATGCTTTGGACCGTCGTAGTTTCCTGAAGAAGGGCAGCCAGGTTAGTTTTGCGTTAGGCGCTGCTCCGGCTTTCGCACAGAAGTCTCTGACCAGCGCGACCGGCATATTTGCTCGCACCCCCGCCATCTCTCTCGATGGGGAGTGGGCGATTGCAAAAGACGAACGCAACGTGGGCGTGGGCGAGAGCTGGTTTCGCGGTCCGGTGCAGGGTGCGGAAATGGCGCGGGTGCCGGGCATTCTGCAGGAGACTTTTCCCCTGTATCACGGCCTGGTCTGGTACTGGAAGCAGCTTGCGGTTGAGAGCAAGGCTCCGGCAGCGGGGCGGTACTTGCTGCGCTTCGGGGCAGTCGATTACGCCTGCAAGGTATGGGTCCATGGCGCGGCCGCAGGTGAGCACGAGGGCGGAGAAACAGATTTCACTCTCGATGTTACCGGCAGCATACGACCCGGCGAGCAGAACACAATTGCAGTGCGGGTGCTCAATCCGTCGACGACTCCGATGGACGGGATCAAGCTTGCGGAGATTCCGCACACTAATAACGAGCAGGGGTATCACTCAGGCAGCGGATTCAATTCCGGCGGATTGATTAAGTCGGTGGAGTTGTTAGTAACTCCTGCGGTGCTGGTTGAAGGAATTCACATAGTGCCTGACTGGAAGACCGGGAAGGTGCAGGTCGAGGCGACGATACGGAATACTCTGAGCCGCGCGGTAAGTGCCGAGGTGGAAGTATCCGCGGGGCCAGCGTCGGATGGTCAGACCCTGGTGGCACTGAACGTGACCAAGCAGTTGCAGCCGGGCACTTCGGTGGTGAGCGCGAGCGTGGAGATAGAGGATCACAAGCTCTGGGATCTGGCGACTCCGAACCTCTATCGCATCGATGTTCGGGTTCACGGGCATGAGTGGGAGGGACGGCATGAGACCTCAACGCGCTTTGGCTTTCGGGATTTTCGCGTGGCGGGCGGCTACTTCCGCCTGAATGGCAAACGTGTGTTCCTGCGCGGAACGCATACGGGCAACCACTTGCCATTCGGCAACTCTGTGCCACCACCAACGGCGCCTGACTTACTAAGACGGGATGTGCTGTACGCAAAGGCTTCGGGGTTCAATACGATTCGCGCGCTGTCTGGGCCGCTGGAGCCGTACCAACTCGATCTTTGCGACGAGATAGGCATGCTGGTGTATGAGGAGCCGCGTTCGTCGTGGCTGCTCAAGGACTCTCCCAAGATGAAGCAGTATTACTGGACATCGCTGGAGAGGATGGTATTAAGAGATCGCAATCACCCCTGCATCGGAGCGTGGGGTTTGTTGAATGAGACGCCGGATAACCCCACATTTCGCGAGGCAGTATCTTGCCTACCGCGACTAAGGGAGATAGATCCACTTAGGTTGGTTCTACTCTCGAGCGGGCGATGGGACGGTGAGCGCGGGATCGGGTCAGTGTCCAACCCTGGAAGTACAGAGTGGCAATTTGAGTTAGGACAAGAGGCGCCCGGTGCGGGAAAGTCGAGCGGCCCGAGACTGCCGGGAGATCTACCTAACTGCGATGATGTAGCCGCGTATGACGCCCAAATGGGGGATGTGCATTTCTATCCAGCTGATCCGACGAGTCGCCGGGTAATCGACGTAATGAGAGCGATCGGGCAGAAGGGAAATCCTGTCCTGCTGTCGGAGGCAGGGATCGGGAGCAACAAGAACGTGCTGCGTGAAGTGCAGGACTATGAGCAGGCAGGGATTCGTCCGGATGCCGGGGACTTCGCGTATGCGCGCTCGATCGCCGAACGGTTTGTGGCTGATTGGAAGGCATGGGGTTTTGATTCCGTATATCCATACCCGGAGTCTTTTCTGCAGGCGAGTGATTCGGCGATGGCTCGACACCGGCATCTTGTGTTCAACGCGGTGCGTTCGAATCCGAAGTTATGCGGGTACTTAGTCACAGGCATGCTGGACCACGGCTTTTCAGGCGAGGGGTTGTGGACATTTTGGCGGGAGTTCAAGCCGGGCATCATGGAGGTGCTGCAGGAGGGTTGGGCACCGGTGCGTTGGTGCTTGTTTGCGAATCCAACTCACATCTACTCCGGACAAACAGTCGATGTAGAAGCAGTACTCGCGAATGAAGATACACTTACGCCGGGAAAGTACGAGGCAACGTTTCGGATCTGGGGACCTGAAGGGAAGGCATGGGAGCACGGCGGCGACTTTCAGGTACAAGCGAGAAGTGCGGGGGAGGATGGTCCCCTGGCGATTCCCGTGATGAAAGAAAGTGCAGTAGTGACGGGACGCCCGGGGTCGTACAAGCTGATTCCCTCTTCGCCGAAAGGTGCGGCACCCCCTCCGAGTTCCTGGGAGTTTCATGTCTCCGATCGCAAGGATCTGCCTCATGTCTCCGCTGCAGTTACATACTGGGGCGTTCAAGACAGCGTCGAGAAATGGCTGCAGGGGCAGGGTGTCTCGGGAAAGGGCCTGGAGGCGGCTGCCGCGCCGCATCGGGAGATCCTATTGGTCGGAAATCCTGAGAATGCAGGACTGGACCAGTGGAAGGAACTCGCCTCTCGCATGATGCGCGGTGCGCAGGTTTTATTTCTCTCACCGGCGGTGTTCAAGCGTGGGTCAGATCAAGTTGGCTGGATGCCGCTCAAGAAAAAGGGCGGCGTCGAGACATTTCGGGATTGGCTCTATCATCGTGAATGCGTGGCCAAAGCACATCCGATTTTCGAAGGGCTCCAAAGTAACGCCCTGCTGAACTGGTACTACTACGGGCCGATGATTCCTCACCACCGGTTCTTTGATCAGGAGGCCCCGCGAGAGGTGATCGCCGCAGGATTTGCCACTGGCTATACGACGCCGGGCGGGTATTCTTCGGGGGCTCTGCTTAGTTCCTATTCGTTCGGGGCAGGAGGCTTTTACCTGAACGCGTTTCCCATCCTTGAAAATGTGGATCATCATCCCGTGGCCGATCGCATGCTGCTGAACATGATCCAGCATGCCGGCTTGAAGGTGACCGCTCCACTACAGGAGCTGCCCGCAAACTTTGGCGAGCAACTTAAGGAGATTGGTTTCGTTTAAGCGGCGTCATCTTCGACTTACAATGGTTGCGGTCAGTAGAGTAAGTCGGAGTTCGACAGTTAGATACCGGGCACTGGCGGACACCCTGGAAAGTCGGGCAGGAAGGTGTTGCCGATATACCCCAGGTATTCGATACCGACCTTACTGGTGAAGTATCCATCGGCAGTAAGGTTGCGCAGGAACGAGAAAAACTGGACGCCCTGGCTGAGGCTCGGGTCTTTGACAGCATTTGCCCGGTAGGCGATGAGGGTGAGGATTTCCTCTTGCTGTTGCGGCGTGCAACCCAGGAAGGCCTGACCGTAGCGGTCGATGCAGATCGAATCCAGCCAAAGAAGGCCGCCACCGAGTTTGAGTTGATACTCCTCATTTTCGCTGGTGAGCAGGTCGATAAACTCCGGCGCGCCCGCTTCCAAGGCACCTCCAGCATGCTCGTCGGCGGGCAGAATCAAGTCGCAAAGTTTCTGCAGAGTCTTATATGATTCGGCGGGGAAGAACTTGGGTGCGTATCCGCCCGCAGCGGTGTTGGCCTTCTCAGTAGCGATCAATGCATGAGCGTATTCGGCCGCCTGGAGCGGAAGAATGCGAAGCACCGAGCCCACCACGGCACCCATGGTGAGGGCCTTCAATACATCGCGACGACATACGTTGTCGATAGACATCGGTGCTATAGCTCTCCCTTCCTGGATTGCTCGAGCAGAAACTCTGATGTGCGCCAGGACAAGGCCATGATGCTGAGCGTAGGATTCTTGTCTGGATTAGAGACAAAGGGACCAGCGTCGGCGACGAATAGATTTTTTACTTCGTGAGCCTGGCAATGCTTGTTGAGCGCCGATGTCTTAGGATCGTTTCCCATGCGGACGGTGCCGAGTTCGTGAATGATGGCGCCGCCCTCGGAGATGTTAGGACGGTCTGACTTGGGAGACTCGAAAACAGTACCTCCGGCAGCTCCGATGATCGAGCGGAAGGTCTCCTGCATGTGCCGGGACATGGCGATCTCGTTTTCGCCCCATTGAAAGTGAAAGCGTAAGACCGGAATGCCCCATCGATCGACGACATTCGGATCTATCTCGCAGTAACTCTTCTCGTTGGGGATCATTTCGCCGCGACCGGCGAAGCCAATGGATGTGCCATAGGAGCTGCGGCATTTCTGCTTGAGGGAGGTGCCGAACCCCTCGTGCTGGTGGCATACGCCATCGAAGTGGCCGACGCCAGGCATACCGGGGCCGCCGCCAAATTCAATATGGTAACCGCGACGGAACTCATTTTTCTGTCCGAATTTCCACCAGGGCATATAGAGATGCATACCGCCGACGCCGTCGTGGTTGTGGGGTGGCATTTTCTCAAGCTGGGGGAAGTATCCGCCTAAGTCGCTGCCAACAGAGTCAGTGAGATAGCGACCTATGACTCCGGAGGAGTTAGCGAGACCGTTGGGGAAGAGCGTGGAGCGGGAGTTGAGCAAGAGGCGTGCGGACTCGCAGGCGCTTGCGGCGACGACGAAGGCGCGAGCGCGGATGCGGTATTCGCGGCGTGTCGTCTTATCAATGTAGGAGACCTCTTTGACCCTGCCGTCTTTTGCAACGACGAGTTCTCGGGCCATGGCGTTGGGGATGAGCGTAAAGCGGCCGGTCGCTTGTGCGACGGGGATCATAACCTGGCTGGAGCTGAAGTTAGAGACAGTAAGGCAACCGCGGCCACACTGCGCACAGTAATGGCAGGGTGCGCGGCCATTGAGGGGCTTGGTTAGAATGGCGAGCCGCGACGGGATGCACGTGATGTGCAGACGATCGCAGGCTTTCTTAATAATAGTCTCGGTACAACGCGGCCGAGGAGGCGGAAGAAAAATTCCATCGGGAGCATTTGGAACGTTCTCCTTGGAGCCGAAGACGCCGATGTACGACTCTATCTTGTCGTAGTAAGGTGCGAGCTCTTCGTAAGTGATGGGCCAGTCGTCTCCCATACCATCGAGAGATCGGGCCTTGAAATCCGCGGGACCGAAGCGAAGAGCGATGCGTCCCCAGTGATTGGTGCGGCCGCCCTCGATGCGGGAACGAAACCAGCGGAAGGTCGAACCGGGAGCCGTGGTGTAGGGCTCGCCGTCAATTTCCCAAAAACCATTGGGCGCCATGAATTCGTCGTTCAACTGCAGGCGGTAGCGGGCGCCCACGCCGACGCCGCGATGGGGCAGTTCATAGGGCCAGACGTGTTCTTTGAAATCCGTTTCGGGATGCAGTTGCGGCCCAGCCTCGAGCATGATGACGCTTGAGCCGCCCTCGGTCAATACCTTGGCAGCGGTTCCTCCTCCGGCACCAGAACCAATAATGCAGACGTCATAAATTTTGGTTGCTGGTGCGAGCTGGGCCATCCAATTTGTCTCCAGTAGGCAGGTTGCTTTCAGCTTACGGCGTGGTCATTGTCGGCGAGTGAGTCGAGGTTTGTCCAGCGTCGTTTTCGCGGCGAGGGGCAGGCTGTTTGGCGTGTCGAAAAATTGTATCGGACTAAGTGACCTCGATGAGGGTGTGAGCTTCTGCCGGAATGCGGACGCGACCGATGTAGGCGTCTCCGGAGCGGGTGAAGTCGGCACCGGCAAACTTGAAGGTCGCGCCGGTGGACAGTCCGAGGCGAGCCGGTTCGAAGCGAACCTCGCGTTCCATGGGCTTGTCATCGAGGTTGAAGCAATTGATCACTGCGCTCTTACCTTCGCGGTCGGTATGCACGTGAGTCTGTTCATCGATGCCATAGAAGGTGCCAGAGGCAAAGTAGTGTTTCAGCCTGCGGTAGTTTGCCATGCCTTCCTTCTGCGCCTGGCGCACTGCCTGGTCTGGATGGGTTCCGCCGATGCCCAGGTGGCGGCAGGTAGAAGCATTCCACCAGAAGACGAGAGCATTCTTGTTATCTGTGCGGAGATCGATGTGGAGATAGAGAGGCAGGCTGTAGGCGAGGTTGTAATAGTAGAGTGCGACGCTATGGCCACTTAGTAAGTCCTGCATCGGCTTCCACATTAGTTCAAAGGCCCAGACTACATCAAAGCCTGCGGCGCGACAGTCGTCCTGGCTGCCCTCGCAGCGACCGTGGCCGTAGTAGATTGGGGGCGGGTTATGCATCTCGATGAGGACGTCGGGATATTGCATGTGCACGAGTCGAGCTAACCGTGATCTCGCCTGGTCGTGTTCCTCCTGCCTGGCGGGGACCTGGTGGCCGTGGTTGGGGTCCCAGCATTCCTCGTGATAGAGGGTCCCGTCGAACATGAAGAATGCGGCGCCATCCTTAGCGAGCGCGTTGAGGCGCTTTGCGGTTTCATCAATGTACTGGCGCGATGAACCGCAGAGTGTGGAGGCCATGAAGCCGGTATCTCGATCCCAAACTCTACGTTTGCCATAGCGGTCCATGCGATTCGCTTCGACCGGATACGAAGTAGGATCGCACCATCCGGACAGAGGCGTATGCAGAGAGGACTTGAGCCCGTAGTCACGCTTCAGCATGGCGGTGAAGGATGCGTAGGGGCCCAGTCGGGCTTCATCCCATATCTTCGAGGCGAAACTTACGTCCCAGCCCGGATCCTGATAAAGGGCTTCGCAACCGATGGCCTTGGCCTTGGCGGCTTCCTCCTTCATGCTGTCGAGTGTGTAGTATTTCTTGCGCATCTCCGGATCGTTTTGCTGATCGCCCGGCAGCCACCAAAGCTTATTGTCGTATAACTCGTTCCAGTGGACGGGCGGGTTGAAGTTCGCAGGACAGCCGTGGCCGCGTTGCTCCATCTCGGTTCGAAAGGTGTAGAAGCCCTGCTGCCAATCGCCGTCGTAGGCCGTTATGCGGGTGACGCCGAAGCGATGGGTCTCGCCTGGTCGCAGCCATGCGCCGTGTTCGGGACTGCCGCGGTAGACGCCTGTTCCACCCCAGCGGAGCGCTAGCCCGCCCTGCGGCAGTGCCACGCGATCGAGCAGCGCAAATTCAAGACCACCGGGACTGTACTTCGAAAGAACAAATCCGTGGTGTCCATCGGTCCACGCCCAAGCCTCGGAGGCGAACATCGGGCTGACCGTCGTATCCATCGACCATAACTGGGTGGAGTATTGCTGGGTAAGAACATCGGTGACGGAGAAGTCGGCATACTGTTCGCGATGGCCGTTGGGCTCGCGCCGGAACGGAATGGCGGTGAACTTGTACTCTGCCCAGGGTCCGCGGACATGCTCTCCGTCGATGGCCAGTGGCAGGACAAATCCACTGCGGGCGTCTTGCAGACTTACGGGAGCTGCGCCGCTATTGCTGACTTGTAACTCCTCTTCCATCCACGTGGTGGATGGGTCGACGGTGAAGCGGTGCTTGACTCCCAGGCCGGTTTCCGTTTTGCCTTCGAGGAGGAGTGAGGCGCCTTCGCGCTTGACTGCGGTGAAGGTGGGCGTGCCGAACGCGTAGGAATAGGGACCATCGGCCAACACACGGCCGGTGGGCACGTGAACCAGCTTGCACTGAAGACCGCTACCGGGGGAAACTGTCAGCTCGAGTTGCGCGTTCTTCAGTGTTGTTGTGTCGTGGCCAGCCTTCGCTTCGGCTGCCATCATGGCTGCCGGCAACGCCATCGCCGCCGTCTGCACTGCCGCCAGTTTCACCAAGTCCCTGCGATTCATTCCTACTCTCCCTACAGACCTTTTGCCAGATAGTGCGACATATTAGTTGAGATAGGACTTACTCTCGATTAACCAGCGAACGGTGTTTCCGGAATGCCGGCGACATCGGTGGCGATTGCGAACAACGAGCCGGCGAGCGGGCCATCTTTTAGCGCGCTCCAGCCGAGTTCGACACAGGCGGACGTGAAGAACAAAGTCTTGAGATCGGGACCGCCGAACATACAGCTGCTGGGTCGCTGCACGGGCATGGAGACTACGCGATCGATGGTGCCGTCTGGGGCGTAACGAATTACTCGCCAGCCATCCCAGACAGCCGACCAGACGAAGCCCTCGCTATCCACGGTCAGTCCGTCGGGCACGCCGCTTCCGCCGGGTAACTCGGCGAAGATCGTGCGTTTGCCGAGTGAGCCTGTCTCCAAGTCGAACTCGTATGCCCAGATGGTGCGAACCATGGAGTCTGTGAAGTACATGATGCGATTGTCGGGACTCCAACCCAGACCGTTAGAACAGGTGAAGCCGGTGGCCATGCGATGGATGGAATAGTCGGCATCCACGCGGTACAAGCTGCCGGTGGGCTGCAGGCAAGCGTCGTCCATGGTGCCGGCCCACACGCGACCGGCGCGGTCTACTTTGCCATCGTTGAAACGATTTCCTGGAAGGTTTTCTTCAGGATCGCCGAGACGTTTGAAATCTCCGGTGGCGAGATCGAGCAAGCCGAGGCCTTCGGAATCCGCGAAGACCATGCGGCCGGATTGGGCAGGAGACGCGAAGCCGACGGGACGCTTGAGAGGCCAGTGGCCTGTCTGGCCCTGCGTTGGATGCCAGCGAAAGATAGCCGGGCGCTTGATATCCACCCAGTAGAGCACCCCGCTGGAGGCGTCCCAGGTGGGGCCCTCGCCGAGGATGGCATTCGCCTGCTGCACGCATTGCACTTCACTCATGAAGACGGTCTCCGGAGATTTCAGCTGATGAATATTCCACACAGCCTTTAGACCTGTCAACCTGTTATGCCGGTTTTGAACCAACAAAAGAGATGCTGGACCGACCTGTGGCGGCATCTCGCTTTTCACTCGTGGAGGCGCTGAAGGAGCGGCCTAGCCGGGGGCGAGGAACGCGCCGCATCCACGAGCTGCGATGGTTAGGACCTGCTGGTTGTCCTGGTCGTAGAGGGTGACGAAATCTGTATCTACTTCGACGTCTTCGATGGCAGTGACCAGCGGCGGGAGGGTGAAGAGAAACATAAGATACGCGGCCGTTCGTTGCCCGTTGCCGGAGACGACGCATTGGTGCGGGCTTCCAAACAATGGTCCGCGCCGTGCATTTTCTTCCCGACCAAGGGGCAGAGGGGTAGTGCCAAACTCCATGCCACGCGCCTGGGTTGTCTTGTTCCACGGGGCGTCTGTGCGAGCGCGGTTTTCTTCCCAGATGGCGAGCCAGGGGAAATCGGCTCTACGGAAACAATAGCCGACACCGAGTCGCGTCTTCCAATTCACTGCGAGCGTATAGGCAAACTCCCGATTTGGTTTCAACTGAAGCGAGGCAATGAATCCTCCGCCTTCGCGCGAGAAGGGCTGCCGGAGGTCGACGAAGCCATCGCCGTTTGCGCTCGGTGCATTTGGCCAGACAAACTCGCGATCGGTCGCTAACATGGAACCTTCGTCATAGGGCTGGGGAGCGACGATACCGCGGCCAGCGGAGGCGAACACTGTACTCTCGCCGGCCTGAAGGAAGGGGCTGCCGAAGGTAACATGCTGCACCCAATCGAAGGCGTGCTCTGTCGTGTTTAGATTCGTCACAGTCTCCCGCACAAAGACGGCTGTCTCCTCGGACGAGAGGCGGATCTGGCGGTCGACGTTCAACTGTGCGTAAGGGAGATGCGCGGTGGCGCGCAAGCAGTTCTCAGTCGGCTTGGGTGCGAACTGCCATCGTTCGACGGCGGCCTCGCCGTGAAGGCTCAGGCCCGCGGCGGCCTGCGCTGCTGTTGGAGCTCCGTAATAATCCAGGCAGAGCGCATGGCCGGTGAATCCGGCGAGAAACTTTCGCAACTCCACGGGTCCGTAGAGGGGCGGCAAATCTTCCGAGGAGACAGAGTCCGGGTCGCGCGTGGGCCAGGGAGCCACCCACAATACGTTTTCGGACGTGTTACTCGCTTGATCGAGATAGCGGAAGCTGGCCAGATGGCCGCCGCCTGCGAGGACGACGAGTTCCACTGCGTGGTTCCATAGACGTATCGCCTCGCGACCTTTCCATTGAACGGGTTCAGCAATCAACATGAATATGCCTCGGGAAACTGCGATGCAGGGAATGGACAGCGATGGGTCAGGGGAATAAACGCTTGGGCACCTGTCACTCCGGGCTCGGAGGGCTGCGTGTTTTTACTCCGCGGAAATGGATTGCAGCTATAATGTGGCATCACAGGTCAACATGGCAATACCCGCATAAAGTCGACAGGCTTGATCGGAGGCAAGCCAGCAATGTGCCCAGACGATTCCCGCAATTTGGTTCTTGAACGAAGCCCGATCCGACGCTCCAAGCTGCACGAGCTGGTCTCGCAAAAACTTGAAGAGATGATTCGTGCGGGCGATCTTAAACCTGGAGACAGGCTGCCCTCCGAACGGGACATTATGACTGCCTATGGTATCGGCCGGCCGGCGGTGCGTGAGGCGTTTCTTTCGCTGCAGAGCAAGGGGTTCATCACTACGGAATCGGGGCGCAGGGCCCGAGTGACCGTGCCGAGCGTCGATAACGTATTTACAACGCTGGACAGCGTTGTTGGAATGGTGATCACTAAGCAGGAGAGGCTGAAGGACCTGTTTGACGCGCGCAGGTTCATCGAGGCAGCGATGGCTCGACATGCGGCGCGGGTGATCGACAAGGCTCACCAGAACGAACTGCGCAGTGCGCTCGAAGAAAATCGTAAAGCAATCGGGGATCGCACCCGATTTATGGAGAGCGATATTGAGTTTCACCGAATTCTCTTTCGTGTCTCGGATAACGTGGTCTTCGATGCTGTGCATACAGCGGTGGTGAATTGGCTGATGGAACGATGGGACAAGATCGAGCGAAACGACACTACCGAAAAGCTGGCCTACCAGGGGCATTTGCAGATCTGGAACGCAGTTAGCCGCGGAGATCCCGATGCTGCGGAGAAGGCGATGAATAAGCATCTGACATCCTCATGGGCGATCTGGGCGAAGCAGTTGGAACATCGCTAGCGGCGAGTCGCGGGGTTTGATCCGAGGCCGAACAGCTGCCGGGTTGCAATAGAGTCTGATCGTTCATACAAACTGATTGAAGATATCGTGATGTGGCCGCAGGGAGCCGTCCGCTTCGATGAAGGCCATGTATCCGGCACCACTCACTGGCCCGAATTGCGGCCGGTGACAATCGGCAACCAGGCTGTGGTGTAGCACGTGGGCCAAGAAGCCGAGTTTGCGGGCACGAAGGTCGCCGAGCTCACGAGATACGATGCCGGCCCGCACCTTGTCATCAAGAGATCCCCAGCAGCACTCAGTAGCCAGCACTGGTTTGCGGACGCGCTCGCCATACGCGATGGCTGCGTCAAGAAACTTGAAGTTGCCATACGGGTGAATGGTCAAGACATCGCTTACGGGCGAGAGCAGAGCCAGATGCGCTTCGTCAGGAGCGATCCCCACGGCGACGGGAGCGAGAACTTTGAGATCTTTACATTTGCTGTAGAGAGACTCGAGCCACCGCAGCAGGATCGGGCTCACTCCACTGTTGAACGGTTCGTTGCAGAGATCCCAAAGAAGAATGCGGGGATCGGAGGCATGAGCGCCGACGAAGGCATCGAGGTAACTCATGAAGATGTAGGACGGCATGGTGTGATTGGCGTCGCCCTCGTTCATCCAATACTGGATCATCTCCGTGGCAATGCCGCCGAAGTCGGGGACGCTGTGCCAGTTATTAAACAGGACCGGGATTGCTTTAAGGCCGAAGCTGTCTGCGATGGCTAATGCTGTCTCGAAGTTGGAGGCGACGTCTCTTTGATTTGCGGCATCTCCGCAAGCGAAGGCGTCGAAGGAGAGCCGGATGCGGATTGTATTGATCGCAGGAAAGAGCCGCTTCCCTGCCGCTAGTTCTCGATGGAATACGTCAGGGTGGAAGGAACGCCACAGGACGTGTCCGCTGGAGCTCCAGCTGGGCTGATAGTTGAAGCCGCGTACATACGAGTAGGGATTGTCTTTGGTCTCGGCTGCCTGCGCGGCGTAGGGGCTTAACTGCTGCCGGCCGAAGACCAAGCCTCCAGCGAGCCCAACGCCGGCCTTGAGTACGGTCCTTCTCGAAAGATCGGGCGTTGGTCCGGACACTCGGCTGATTGGTACCTCGATGGAGTGCGCTGCGAATGAAAGCCGGATCGAGTAAGAGCCTACTCGATCCGGCACTGATACTTTTTCTGCCGAATTAGAATTCTATTCGGAAGGTTGCTTGTCCTTGCCGGTTAGAAATCTGTGAGCTTAAGTTGGTAACTAAGCCGAAGGTTGGATTGTTGATGTTTGAATCTGGCCCTTGTAACTGCGTTCGGTTAAAGGCGTTGAAGTAATCGACTCGAAGGCTGGCCGAAACTCCCTCTGCAATCGGAAAATGCTTCACTACGTTGAAGGACTCCACGCGCAGCGGAGGCGTACGCAGAGCCGCGTAGGTGGCATAAGTATCGCCGAGGGCAAAGGGATTAGTTGGGGCGAAGGCATTAGTTGTGAACTGAACCGGAGCGATGGCTTGATGGCCAGTGAGATAGTCCTTCGTTCTCTTATAGGTGAAGGTCTTAAGAGGAACGCCGGAGACCCGGTTTGGACGGTCAAAGCCGTTGTTAACGGGATTGAAGGACTCGACCGGACCAAATGGGTACCCCCCCTCATAATCAAGGATGGTGCTGACCTGCCATCCGCCGGCAAGGCGATTCACGAAGTTATTGCGGGTGAGTATCTTCTTACCCGGGCCGATGGGGATCTCGTAGGTTGCTACTACTTTAGCGCCATACTTTTGGTCAAGGGTGGAAGGTGCGTACTCCAGTTTCTGGTTGTACTTATTCAAAGGCTTGGACGCAAACGCCGCAAACCCGGAGTTTACGTTCGCCATGTTGCGCGAGAGGGTGAAGGCTGCCAGAAAGCTTAATCCATTGGTGAGGCGCTTTTCAGCCTGGAGTTGCATGGCGTTATAGAAGGCGCTTCCCTTGTAATCGAAGTTATTCTGCAGTCCGGCGTATTGAGGATAGGGCAACAGAGCCTGCTCAACGGTAGCGCCCGAACCGAAGTCGTTGAGGAAGTTGGTATACGGGATCTTAATTCCGGCTGCGATGGCTTGAGGCGAGGTGACCAGGTCGCCCAGCAGCGAACCATATTGCTGCAGGTAAGCGGGATTGAGTTGGTCATAGGGGTTGAGTTGAGAAGGAAGATGCACATCCCGATTCCCTACATAGGAAGCGGTGACAAACATGTTCCACGGAATGGATCTCTCGACACTGATGTTCCAAGCTTCGTTGTACGGTGCCAGGCCAGATGTCTTGGGATCAAACCCATAGAGGACAGACCCATTGCCAACAGAGGGGCTGAAAGGAATGGCGGCCGAAGGAGGCAGAGCCGTCGTGTCCCACTGTCCGTACGAGGGAGAACTCGTGCCGTTGGAGTTGCGGAAGAATGTGCCGTTGAGGATGATGTCGTAGTCCTGGCCGACACGATTGTCGCCGGGTGCGTAGGCTCCGCCGTCGAGCGTGGAGAGGAAGAAACCTCCGCGGAAGACGGTTTTGTCGTTGAGCTTATAAGAGAAGCCCACGCGCGGGCCGAAGGCGGGCCAGTGGATGGCGGCACGCCTAACTCCAGCGCATCCGGTACACTTACCGAGCTTGGAGGCGGCACCGAGCAGACCGTCGGCTCCGGGGTTGGGGATGTGCGGATCGAAGTAAGTGACGCGATCGCCGAGATCCTCAGTAAGTGGAACCATGATGTCCCAACGGAAGCCAAGGTTCAACGTCAGCTTTTCATTTACCCTGAAGTCATCCTGAATATAGGGTGACCAGCTGTAACTGCGCATGGCGAGCGCGTTATTCGATTGCCTGCTGGCAGCGTCTACCTCTCCCAACAAGAAACTGGCGAACGAGCTTCCATACTTGCCGAAGTTTGGATCGTTGACGTTGGGTACGGAGGTCGTTCTCTGGCTGAAGTTGAAGACGCCGCCGCATGCGACGAGACATTCATTGTCATCCATGATGACCTTGCGATATTCCAGGCCGATGTTGTAGGTGTTGCGGCCCCTGGTATAGAGCCAGTTGTTCACCACAGCGATTCCTAACTTGCGGTTGACCAGGTTGATCAAACCCTGACCCCAGGTAGACGGAGCGTTCGGACCGTCAAAGGTGACCTGCGGAAAGATGGTGCCATTTGTAACTGCCGGGAAGCTGACAGTCTGAAGCGAGTTATGTTGCGAGTTGATAGCGCCGATCGCGGACGCGCCCACCGTCATGACGAGGTTGGGGCTGAAGGTCTTAACGTAATTGAGTAACCATCCCGAACCGAGACTCGGCTCGATGTTAAGGCTGGACAGCGGATTGTTTGCAGGAGCGATGTTGGCGGAGGAAAGGGTAGCGGAGTTCAAAGGAGCTCTCCACTCACTGAAGCGGATGCTCTGTGACTCGCCTATCTTATGGTCGATGGTATATCCCCAGAGATTTTGCTTGATGCTGAGAGCGGGGATGACTGGTCCGATGTTAGAGAGGTTGCCGCCGTTGAGGCCTGCCCGGTTGGGATCTGGTATCAGGGATAGGAGTGACTTAGAGAGAGCACTGAAGCGAACTTCGGGAATGATGTTACCCGGGAACGGCTGGCCGGTGAGCGGATCGTAGATAGGAATGACGGCTCCACTCGCATCGAGGTAGTGGCTGAAGTCGCCGGCTTTCATAGCAGCGGTGGGCACGGTGCCGACTTGCTTTTGAGCCAGATTTTCACGATACCAATCGTCGCTGAAGAGGAAGAAGGTCTTGTTTCTGCCGTGGTACAGCTTGGGAATGTAGACCGGGCCGCTGACGGTGAATCCATAGTTATTCTGCTGATTGACGGGAGGTCTGGGATGGCCGTTGCGATCAAAGGCTGTTGGGAAAAATCCCGATGAGTCGAAGAGTTGGTTGCGCAGAATGTCGTATGCGTCTCCATGGAGGCGATTGGTTCCGGAGGCCATCTGGTAAGTGACGGCGCCCTTGGCGAGGCCATATTGAGCGGAAAACGCGGAGCTGACGACGCGAAACTCCGAGATCATCTCATAGGGAGGATTGAGCAGAGTCTGGAAGCCGGGGGTCTCGGCCTGAACTGCCGGGATGCCGTTGAACTCTACTTCGCTTTCGAAGTTGACGCCTCCGTTGATGGTCTTAGCGAAGGCACTGCCCTGGACGCCCGGAGCGAGAAAGACGAAGGCATCAATCTGCCGCGCTCCGCCGTTGATCTCGATCGGGGCCATGTTGACCAGGGCAGGTTCCAGGGTTGTTCCCAACTCCGGCGAGGCGGTGTTGAGAGCCAGGGCTTGCGCCTCAACGCGCACGGTCTCGGTGTTGGAGCCGGCGGTCATCTGGAGGACGAGTGACGTCAGCTTACTCACTTCAACCACGACATTGGACTGTACTGACTTTTTGAATCCCGCAGCATCGACAGTGACGGTGTAATGGCCGGGGATCAATCCGATTACGGTGAAGGTTCCATCGGGGTTGGCGGTGGAATGGGAGACGAAGCCGGTCGCAGTGTTTTCGATCGTGATCGCCGCACCGGGGATACTTGCGCCCGAGGTATCAACCACCTCACCGTTTATACCGACGACGACCTGGGCAAAGATGAAAGCGCCTGGGGAAAGCACGGCTCCAAGGAGCATAAGCACCTTTGCGACTAGAACACAGCCCCTTTGCCGGCAGAGCCGCGAAACACTTGTTGCCTGCATTGTAATTCCCTCCGCTATTCAAATCCCGATTGATCGAGGAAGTTGGGTTGATTCGGACTCTACTTTTGACTGTGGCGACCGCCTGCTGAGAGCACAGGTCGGACCCACCAATTCAAGGGAGCATACTTGCATGCGAGCTTTTGGGTTGTCAACCTGTTATGCCAGATTTTGAACAAAATAAATGCAATGATGCGGTCGCGGCGAAAGGTTGCAAAGCCCAGAAGGGAGATAGGCTCTCCCGAGTTGGATCAACTGTCAGGCGCAGGAATTGTGGGAACGTATAACAGCGCGCCTGGGCGCCACTCGCTCTTACACGGAGGCGAATTGAAGCCGGTCTACTCCCCATTGGTCGGCCAATTCATCGAGGTCCGCCCGGAGTTGGTCGGCGATAGGGATTCCATTGCTCCCGCGTTCTTCGGCAACCTTCCACTCACGATCTCCCGGGGCCATCACCGTGGTTCCCGGCCTGCTTGTCTGGGTGCGCAGGTCGTGCAGATAGGCATTCATGGCCCAGTCGTAGGTTTCAGGAGCAACGAATCGCTTGGGATCGATGACGATGAAGAAGTGACCGAGGCGACGATAGGTGGATAAGTCGGGGCCAGCCATACTCAGGAGTCGACTGCAGTGCGGCATGCCGGTGAGGACGGCGCTGAATATCTCAATCATGCTGGCTAACGCAGCTCCCTTGTATCCATAGCGGATACCGCCTAGGGGCAAGAGGGCTGCCGATTCCGCCGGGTCGACAGTTGGTGATCCGTGCTTATCGACCGATACGTCGGGAGGAAGGCGAAGGCCTTCATTCAGCAGATCCTGGACACGATTCCATGGAATGACACTGGTGGCCATGTCGACGAGAAGCGGCTTGTGTCCGGATACGGGCGCGGCAAAGGCCAAGGGGTTAGTTCCGTGAAAGGGTCCAACGCCGTCATGCGGCAGCACGAAAGAATCGGAATTGCACATTCCGATTGCGACAAAACCTTCTTCAGCGGCAGCGAGCACATAGGTGCCGGCCGAACCGAAATGCGAGGAGTTAATCACAGACACTGCGGCGATTCCGGTCTCGCGACTGAGAGCGGTAGCCTGGGCAATGGCGAAGAAGCTGGCGTGATGTCCGAAGCCATTGTCTGCGTCGACGATACCGGTCGCTGGTCCAGATGCGGTGAAGTTGAGTTGAGGATGCGGATTGATGCGGCCGGACTTAACTACCTTCGCGTAGTGCAGCAGCAGGCGAATGCCATGGCTGTCGACACCGCGAAGCGACGTTTCTGTGAGAGAAGAAGAGACGGAGGCGGCTACGGCCGCGTCAGTACCCGCGGCGACCAGGATCTCCGTAGCAAATCTTCTGACATTCTGTGCAGCAGCACGCCGGGCGTGCAATGCGACGCCGACTGAATCCGTCTCCGCATCGAAGCTCATGCTCCTCCTAGCCTTGGATCAGCAGCCAGTGTGGGTCTCGTGCTGGCATGACTGGTTGATAGGTCGAAAGGATATTAGCAACAGTTAGCCATGAAGTACAAGGTGCGTCTGTGAGACGACCTTGAATTAAGTTCGAGCGACAGCATCTCTACGGGTTTGGTGTCTCAGTAGAGGAATGTGTCGCATTGAGGGTGGCACAAACGTCGAATTCTCGCTTGGCCTGGTCTTTCAGTCCTTGATCGCGGTAGGCCATACCGAGTTCGAAGTGCAGATTGGCATTGTTGGGGGCGAGTTGGACTGCTGCGGCTAACTCTGTCTGCGCGAGCGTCGCCTGCTTCAACCGAAGGTAGGTGCGGCCCAGTTGTTCATGAGCCTTAGGATTGCGGGTCGCCAACTCGGTCGCTTTGAGCAAGTAAGGAAGGCCCGCCTCAGGATTTCCCTGGTCGGAAAGTAGCTGTCCGAGATTGAGATAGGGCTGCGGGTTCTGCTTCGCTTCTCCCTTTTGCCAATCGATAGCAGTCCGGAATGCGTTTTTGGCGTCGTCGAGGCGATTCAGGCCTTGATACGACAGTCCGAGATTGTCTTCGGCTTTGACGTTGCGGGGCTCGATCTTGAGACAGCGTTGAAAGGCATCGATGGCTTGTTCGAACTGGTTTTCGTTGTATCTCGCACGCCCGAGATAGTACCAGCGTGAAGCGTTGGAAGGGTCCCATTCAAGTGATTTGGTCAACCAGCGGTCTGCATCCACATAGTCTTCGAGTAACACGTAGTCGAGTGCGACGATCTCGAGATCGACAGCGGTTGGAGTGCGATGGCGCGCGGCAAGGGTGTACTCAGCCAGCGACTCTTTGGGGTGGACCTCGAGATAGAGAATATAGCCGAGGAGAAGATGGGCGTCGGGTGAGTCCGGCTGCTTCGCAAGAACGGTGCGCACCTTAGTTTCCGCGGTCGCGAAGGAGCCTTGCAAGGCATCTTGTCGAGCGAGGGCGAGCAAAGCGTCGGGCTCCGTGGGGGATGGTTGAGGAGGAGGCTCACTCGGATTTAGAACAGGAGCTGGAGCAGCGGGCAGAGTCTCGGCTACGGGCTGTTGCGCTAAGCCGGCCAGGGGCAGCGAAGTGAGAAGGGACAGCAGGCAGAAGTTCAAAGTGAGCTTGCTGGCGCGGCAGATCCGCCTGGTTTGCCGAACGGACCGAGCGCCTTCACCACCTGCACGCTTTTGAAACATGGCCAGCCTCAACCGCCAATTTTCTGTATTGCCGACAGGATCGTCTACGTGCTCAGAACAATACGTAATTCTCCTCGTGCCAGATTCAGCTTCGGCTAGTGACCTGCTCTTCCAAGGATCGTGATCGCAATCATCAAGCAGACCACGCCACCGGCCATAGCCATGGTGGCAGTCTTGCCGGCATTTCTCCATTCACCGAAGAGAGTACCCCATAGAGCGCTGGCGATGACCGCGCCGGACATAAACACCGGCCAACCAACCACTCCGCCGAGCCTGCCGATCATGAGCACACCATTGCCATAGACTACGATGCTTCCTAACCAAAGTACGCTCATCAACATGATGAGGGGCCAATACCAGGCGGTGCCGGAGGTGCGGAAGGCGTCGGAGGAACGATGCCGCGCAACCAGCACGAGGGTATAGATCACGCCCGGAATTCCGCCAGCGAAGAGTACAGGAATCCAGACCGCGATACTTGCCGCGGAGGAGGACGGATGCTGCTGGGCAACGGAGGCGGCGATGGTGGAGCCAGCAGTCAGAGCGAGATTGAGAGCTGCGGTGAGGGTACCGCCGACTGCGGCATAGAGAACTCCGCGAGCGGAGGAACCCTGGACCAAAGTGCCAGTGCCCTGCTCTCGTTCGCGCGCCCTGCCCGCATAACCACAAACGGCAACTCCGATAACTACGATCATCACTCCAATAAGAACCAACTTAGCAGTGGAGGAAGGAATGGACGAGAGGCCGAGATAGAGGATCGGCAGAAGCGTACCCATGGCCGCAGCACAGCCGAGGCCGACTGCAGCACCTACGGCAACGCCCACGAGTGGAAAGGACATGCCGAGGAGAAGCACACCAGCGCCCCAGAGCAGGCCCATGAAACCCATTCTGACTAAGGAACCCTCGGGTGTCTGGCTATACGCTTCGATGGGACGCGGCACAGTTGCCCACGCGAGTAAGACTGGGAAGGCCCAGAGGCTCAAGATCGTCCATACGAGCCATATGTTCTCCCATTTCCAGCGGGTCATGAACTTCATGGGGATGGCGTATGCTCCGTTCATTGTCGCCGCCAGGAGAACCAATAAAAAGCCAGCGATCACGCCTGTCTGCATGGGAGTGCCATCCAAGGATTGCCTTTCGTCACAGAGCTTGTACGAATTCGGCGTGCGGCCAGTTGCCGCACTTACTCTGGTGAGCCAGCGAGCGGAACGGTAAGTCCTCCGTCGACGGTAACGATGGAGCCGGTCATAAAGCTGGCTCGATCACTGGCGAGAAATGCGATGACCTCGCCGATTTCGGAGGGTTGAGCGATGCGGCCAAGGGGGTGCATCTTGTCGAGGATAGTTCGCAGCCTCTCCGGGTTGCTGTCCAGGTCGACGATGCTTTTGATCATGGGAGTATCGACGGTTCCGGGGCAGACACAGTTGACGCGAATGTGCTGCGATGCGAGGTCGACGGCCATGGAGCGCGTAAGACCAATCATGGCGTGCTTACTGGTCGCATAGGCTACGACGTTCCGCTGAGATGCGAGGCCTTGAACGCTGGAGACGTTCACGATGGATCCCTTGCCACGCTTCAACATTTCGGGAATCGCATACTTTGACATGAGCCAATGGCCTTTGAGATTGACATTCATGGTCTTGTCCCAGATCTCTTCGGTCGTGGTGACGGGGTCGCCAAAGGTCTGAATTCCGGCGTTGTTGACGAGTATGTCGAGACCACCGAAGCGTTCCACCGCGGTTTGGATGGCCTTTTGTACGTCGGACACTTTGGAGATGTCGGCAAGGATGGAGTCGACTCCGCCGGAGATTGTTTTGAGTTTGGCAACCGCAGACTCGGCTGCTTCTCTGCTCCAGTCGACAAGCAGAACCTGGGCGCCCTGACGCATGAGGCACTCGACGGCGGCGAAACCGATACCTTTGGCGCCGCCCGTTACGATCGCAACTTTATTGGATAGATCCATTCGTTGAAGCTCCAGTGGCTTAGCGGAGTTATCGTTCTCTGCTGCGTACGGAAATCATGTTAGTTCGCAATGAGAATACTCTTGGTCTGGGGCACCGGATCGATTCTAAGTGACTTCGATCAAGGTATGGCCTCTTCCGGGGATACTGACGCGTCCGACGTATGCGTCGCCGGAGCGAGTGAAGTCGGCGCCGGTGAACTTGAGGTTGGCTCCGGCAGAGAGCCCGAGACGAGCCGGTTCAAATCGAATCTCGCGTTCGGCAGGCTGCTCGTCGAGGTTGAAGCAATTGATGACCGCACTTTTGCCTTCGGGATCGGTATGAACATGGGTCTGTTCGTCAATGCCAAAGAACTTGCCCGAGGCATAGTGCGGTTTGAGCCGGCGATAGTTTGTCATGCCTTCCTTCTGCGCGTGGCGAACAGCCTCGTCTGGATGCGTTCCGCCAATGCCGAGGTGGCGGCAGGTGGAAGCGTTCCACCAGAAGACGAGAGCGTTCTTATTGTCGGTGCGAAGGTCGATGTGGATGTACAGCGGCAGGCTATAGGCGAGGTTGTAGTAGTAGAGAGCGATGCTGCGGCCTGAAGTCAGATCCTCCATGGGCTTCCACATCAGTTCGAAGGCCCACACTGTATCAAAGCCCAGGGCCTGGCAAAACTGTTCGCCCTCTGGGCAATGCGAGTAGCCGTAATAGATGGGGCATGCGCGCATCGGCGCTCCGCCGACGGCCTGGTCGTGCATCTCGATGAGAACCTGTGGCGAGTCAGTGTGAACCATGCGAGCGAGACGAGAGGTGGCTTGCGTGTGCTCCTCAAGGCGCGAAGGAACCTGATGGCCGTGGTTTGGATCCCAGCATTCTTCGTGATAGGCGGTGCCATCGAACATGAAGAAGGCGGCGCCGTTTTTGGCTAAGCCATGCAAGCGCTGGTTAGTTACTGTGAGATATTGCTGCGAGGCGCCGCAGAGCACGGGTTGAGAGAATCCCGCGGCGGGGTCCCAGGTGGCTCGCTCCCCGAAGCGGTCAAGCCGGTGTGCTTCGATGGGATAAGAAGAAGGATCGCACCAGCCGGACAGCGGAGTGTGCAGCGAGGATTTCAATCCATAGTCGCGCTGAAGCATGGCGGTGAAGGAGGCGTAGGAGCCCAGGCGTGACTCGTCCCATATCTTCGAGGCGAAGGTAGTGTCCCAGCCCGGATCCTGATAGAGCGCTTCGCAGCCGATGGCCTTGGCCTTGGCAGCCTCCTCTTTCATGCTGTCGAGGGTGTAAAGCTTCTTGCGCATCTGGGGATCGTTTTGCTGATCTCCGGGAAGCCACCAAAGTTTGTTGTCGTATAGCTCGTTCCAGTGCACCGGCGGATTGAATCCGGCCGGGCAACCGTGGCCGCGCTTTTCCATCTCGGCTCGGAAGGTGTAGAAGCCCTGCTGCCAATCGCCGTCGTAGGCGCTGATCCGAGTGACGCCGAAGCGATGCGTCTCCCCGGGTCGAAGCCAAGCGCCGTGTTCCGGGCTGCCGCGGTACACTCCCGCTCCGCCCCAACGCAGTCCCAATCCGCCCTGCGGCAGCGACACTCTATCGAGTAGCGAAAACTCAAGGCCGCCGGGGCTGTACTTCGAGACCAGGAATCCATGGTGTCCATCCGTCCATGCCCAGGCCTCAGAGGCAAACATCGGGGTGACCGTCGTTTCCATCGTCCATAACTCGGACGAGTACTGACGATTGAGAACATCGCTGACGGAGAAGTCTGCGTACTGTTTGCGGTGGCCGTTGGGCTCGCGACGGAACGGAATGGCGGTGAACTTGTACTCCGCCCAAGGTCCGCGCACCTGTTCTCCTTCGATGGTCACGGGCAGCACGAATCCACTGCGAGCATCGTGCAGACTTACGGGGCTTGCGCCGCTGTTGCTCAGTTCTATTTCTTCTTCGACCCAAGTGGTGGCCGGATCAACGGTGAAGCGATGCTTGACCCCGAGGCCGGCTTCTGTTTTTCCCTCGAGCACCACGGAGGCGCCGTCCCGCTTGACTCCGGAGAAGGTGGGCGTGCCGAACGAGTAGGAATAGGCTCCATCAGCCAGAACACGACCGCTGGGCACATGGACCAGTTTGCACTGGAGCCCGCTTGCAGCGGACAGGGTCAGTTCGAGTTGCGCGTTCTTCAGCGTCGTCGCCGATCCCGAGCCGGCCTTGGCCTCGGCGCCGCGGCTCGTCTTCCCTTCCGCCGCCATCATCGCTGCGGGCAGCGCCATCGCCGCCGTCTGCACTGCCGCCAGCTTTACCAAGTCCCTGCGATTCATTCCCACTCTCCTTGAGAATCTGCCCGTCGGGCGTGGCCTGGGTTGCGACGAGGCTCGGACCGAAACGCCGGATGCCCCACGGCCAGATCGCACTAATACTCCTTCATAGCCTTTTGACGTGTCAACCTATGATGCCAGATTATTTTGAACGAGCGACCTAAACCGAGCCCCACCGATGGGTGAGAAAATAGCAAACTATGCATTTGAATTCAGGGCCTCTCCGAGAGATGAAGTACGGAACGCGCCAATTCGGTCGCTCAGTGCGGGGAGTTGCAATCCAGCGTAGACGCCGCGGGCTGATGAGACCGCGAAGGGGCATATTGCGGTCTGGGGCGCTGCTGCTGATGACAATGTTGGTCCTAGGGCTCTGCGAGGTGCCTGTCGCGGCTCAACAGGAGGCCTCTTCTGCATTGACATCCGTTGCGGAGGCGGACTCCTCCTGCGCCAAGTGCCACGAGGCGATCTATCGACGTTATCTGAAAACACCCATGGCGAACGCGAGCGGGCGCGCTATGGATCGCGCTCTACCCGGAGGCTTTTCTCACGCAACCTCCGGGGTCGAGTATCGCGTGTCTGTGGAGAGCGACGCTCTCTGGCTGAGTTACGAACGCGCCGGAGATGCAAGTCTGCGAGGGCGCCAAAGGCTCGATTATTTTTTGGGATCAGGGCACCTCGGGGTCACATACCTCTACACGATCCATGGCTATCTGCTGGAATCCCCGGTGGCTTACTATGCGAAGAAAGCTTATGACATGAAGCCCGGGTTGGAGTCGTCACGACGGCTTCCTGAGCCTCTGCCCATGTCTCCCGGGTGCATGCGGTGTCACATGAGCGGAGTTCGGCGGGAAGATGCAGGGACGAATAATCATTTTCAGGGCCTGCCATTCCTGCACGGCGGCATCACTTGCGAGAGTTGCCATGGCGATACCAAGGAGCACGTTCAGAGTCTTGGCCGAACGCCAGTAGTCGATCCGATGAAGTTATCGGCAGAGCGGCGCGATTCAGTCTGTATCGTTTGCCACCTGGAGGGAGATACTCGCGTCGAGCACGCCGGCAGATCGCTGGTGGATTTCAAGTCGGGTGAACGGGTCGAAGACTATGCAACTTACTTCACTTACGCCGATGCGAACACAACGAAGCGAGGGGTGAGCGAAATAGAGCAGCTAAGCCTGAGCAAGTGCAAACGGAGCAGTGGCGATCGCATGTCGTGTATGAGCTGTCATGATGTGCACGCATCGCCTGCGCCCGAGGAGCGCGCACTGTTTTATCGGAAGAAGTGCCTGGCTTGCCACAATCAACCGCAGTTCGCGGCCACACATCATCCGGAGTCGAACGATTGCACGGGCTGCCACATGCCGGCGAATAAGGCAAACAATATTCCTCATGTTGCGTGGACCGATCACAGGATTCGTCAACGTCCCGAGCAACTGGAAGGACTGCAAGAGGAAGGGGTGACGTCGGGAGGAAATCTAACAAGCTTCTTGCCGGGGGAGGAAGGCCAGCGGGATCTTGCCCTTGCATACTACAATCTCGCCTCTGGAGAAAAGCCGTCGGAAGCGGGACGAGCCTGGCAGATGCTGCAGGAAGTAAATGCAACCGGGCCCAAGGACACAGCCGTGCTTACGGCGCTGGGAGTCTTAGCTGCCGGCAAGGGAACTCCGGGGCAGGCGGAGAAATATTATCGCGAGGCATTGAATCTCGATCCCCTCAACCTGATAGCAGCCAATAATCTGGGCACCCTCCTAGCGCGTTCTGGACAGTTGGACGCCGCAGTTTCAATTTGGCGAAGTACGTTTAATCGCAATGAGGACATCGAGTCGCTTGGGATTAACCTGGCGCTGGCTCAGTGCCGATTGGGAGCAAAGCCGGAATCGGAGGCCGTGCTCGAGCGCGTGCTGGTTTACAGTCCGGACAGCGTGACAGCGAAGCGCAGGCTGCTTGCAATGCGAACTGGTGAGGAACCTTGTGCTGCTAAGTGATGCATTCGGAGACGCGCGGGATTCGCAACGCGAGTTCGTGGTCGCATTCCACAGGGACCGAGACAATGCCAAGGGCGTGGACGCAGGAGAATTTCTGCGGGGCATCTGCGGAATGAAGCACATCTTCGCGCTTCTCCTGTGCGTAGGCACATTCGCTGCGCAATCTCCTGCGCAGAGTGCGCCGACCAGTGCTCGGAGTGTTCCGGATGCGCGTTCGACAACGGCCGGTACGTATCCTGCAAGCAATACGTACCCGCCGCCTGCGTATTTCGTCGACGTAGCCGACTCTGCGCACATACGGGTGATGGACGTGAATGGCGGGGTGAAGTCGAAGCGCTACATCTTGGAGTCGACGGGGAGTGGGGTAGCGATTCTGGATTACGACAATGATGGATGGCCAGACATATTCATGGTGAATGGGCGGAATCTCGACGATCCCTCAGGGTCCACGCCGCCTCCAAGTAGTCATCTGTTTCATAACAACCACGACGGGACCTTCACTGATGTCACCGCTCAGACCGGCCTATTAGCGACCGCGTGGGGCCAAGGTGTGTGTGCAGGAGATTACGACAATGACGGTTACGAGGATCTGTATGTAACTGGGTACGGTAAGAATCGACTGTATCGAAATTTGGGAAACGGATCGTTTCAAGAAGTGGCGGGACCTGGCGGAGTGGCTGGGTCGGGCCTGGAGTGGGGCACGGGTTGCGCCTTTGTAGACTACGATCGGGACGGTAAGCTCGATCTGATGGTTGCGACGTATGTACACCTGGACCTGGCGAAGACTCCGGCGCCGGGGGATGCACCTTACTGCATCTGGAAGGGCGTCCCCACCTTCTGCGGACCGCGCGGGCTGCCGAGTTCGCCGAATGTGCTCTACCACAATCTAGGAGCGGGCAAGTTTGAGGATGTAAGCAAGAGCAGCGGCATCGTGAACACTACCGGCCACCATTGCTTCAGCGTATCTACTCTCGACTTTGATAATGACGGCTGGCCCGATATCTATGTCGCGTGCGATTCCACTCCTTCGCAGCTGTACCGAAACAATCATGACGGGACGTTCACGGATGTGGCCGCGGACGCGGGCGTCGCCTTCGACGAGAATGGACGCGAGCAGGCTGGCATGGGTTCAACCGTCGGAGACTACGACGGAGATGGCAGGCTGGATATTTTCAAAACTAATTTTTCCGATGATACTGCGACGCTCTACCACAACAATGCGGATGGGACCTTTACGGATGCGACGATTCAGAGCGGCCTCGCGGTACATCCCGAAGATCTTGGCTGGGGCGCGATGTTCATGGACGTAGACAACGATGGCTGGAAGGATCTGCTGGTGGTGAACGGGCATGTTTACCCGGAGGTGGAGAGTAACTCCCTGGGAGCGAGATACAAAGAACCAAGGCTGCTTTACCACAATCTGGCGAACGGCAAGTTTGAAGATATCTCTAACTCGTCGGGTCCGGGTGTTACAGAGCCCGCTCCTAGCCGGGGGCTGGCGATCGCCGATCTTTGGAATGACGGCCGACAAGAAGCTGTGATCAACAACATGAACGACTACCCAATGCTGCTGGTCAACCTAGCGAAGAACAAGAACCACTGGTTGGGGGTGCGGCTGATTGGAGTCCAGTCGAATCGAGATGCGATCGGAGCGAGGGTGACCGTGCATGCGACGGGATGGAAGGCGGTTGATGAGGTGCGGAGCGGTTCCAGCTACGACTCGAGTAACGACCTTCGGCTGCACTTTGGGCTCGGTCGGATTGAGAAGGTGGATGAGATAGAAGTTCGGTGGCCGACCGGACGAACCGAAATCTTCCATGGAGGCGAATGCGATCGATTCGTCAGCCTGCGTGAAGGAGATGGACGCGCGAAGCCGTAAGTGTGGCGAGGCGCCAAGTGTTCTCAGTGAGCATTGTTCTTGATGCTTTGCTCTTCAGCTGCGCGCTTCGCCTCAGCATCAGTGGAACTTTCCATGAGCTGCTTGTAGAGCTGCATCTCGTTGTGCGCGTCATCGGCGCGGCCTTGAGCGCGATAGGCGTTAGCTAACTGGAAGTGAATGGTGGGCTCTTCGGGGCTTGCCTTCTCTGCAACCAACAGGTCGGTAACAGCTTCGGCGGGCTGACCAACGGCGAGAAGCGCGCGGCCTCTATCCACGCGAGCCTGCATCAGGTCAGAGCATTGTTCAATCGATGCGTTCAACTGCTTCAAAGCTTCCTGAGGAGAGCCATGGGCGTTGAGCATGCTGTTGGCCATTTTCCAGCGCGCCTGGCAGTTGTTAGGATCGTTGGCCAGCTCTGCCTGAAATTCGTCACGCGCAGATTCCCATTTTCCCAACGTCCAGAACTCCTCGGCCAGATGCATGTGCGTGCCGGGTTGCTGCGGAGCGAGATCGACTGCTTTCTTATAAGCGCCGAGCGCACCGTCGTTGTTACCCATGCTCTGCATGATCTCGCCGGCGACCTCCTGCGAGAGGGGAGAGGCAGGATCTATCTCATTGACTTTGCCCAAGGCAGACTCGGAGAGTTGTAAGTAGACCTTACCCAGCAGATACCACGAATCCTGATCCTTGGGATTGTGGGCAAGGAGCACTTTCAGCTGGGTGACCGCGCCGTCGTATTGCTTGAGGCTGAAGAGAGCGCGAGCCAGCAGGGAGCGTGCGAAATCATCTTTTGGATTGCCGTGAATAGCAGCCTGGAGGTGGGGGACCGCGTCCTGATAGCGGCCCATGGCGCAGAGCGCAGATCCAAGCAAGGCTGAGGAAGAGGTGACGCTCGGGTCGATCTTCAGGGCCTTCTCGAGCACGGCGACCGCGTTCACCAGATCGTGCTGCTGATAGTAGAGAATGCCCAAGTTATTGTAGGCGGCTGCTAAGCGAGGCGCGATCTTGAGGATCTCCTGGTACTTTGCGATGGCGGTAGCGGCATCGCCCCCGGCCTGCGCTGCGTGAGCCTCTTCGTACAGCTTCTGTACTGCTGGAGAGGGAGCAGAGGCGCTGGTCTGCGCATGGAGATTGACCGAAAGCGCGACAGCGGCGGAGACGAGGATGATCCAGACGATCGGCCAAGTACGACGGCTAGATACATTCGCGAGAACTTCTGCCGGCTCGGACCAGCAATGGTTCGCACACGGTTTGAGTAATGGATGGATGGTAGTTAGCCTAAGTAAGTTCACGAGTTAGCACCGCATCTAGTTTGTTGGAGCTTTGACCGGCAAATTTCGCCGATCGAGTAAGCCTGCCACACGGAGGCACCCATAGGGAAGACCGACGGTCGCAACGTACAAGGGATTGGCGTTTCGTCCCGTATCTGGGTTGAACCACTCCCATGACTCAGATATACCTTTGGCTGTCTGATGATTTCTGAGGAAGGCAACGTAGTCTTTTGCCATGTCGGCTGCAGAGGCTGGGTCGACCTTATGCATCGCAGCGAGATACCATCCTATGGGAGTTCCCCAATAGCCGCCGTTCTGATAGACGCCTGGAGCTGAAACTGTTTTCTGCCAGCCTTTCGGATTCGCAGCATCATCGGAAAGGATACTCCGGACACATCCCTCACGAACGGCCGTTTTTTCGTGATACGCACGCACGAGAGACCGGCCAATTTGTTGCGCTGTCGCGGGCTCGACGGCTCCGCAGTAGACCGCGTAGGCACTGCCCCAGACATCCGGTTGATTGCCAACGCCGGTCGCCGAATGCAGCCATGCCTCTCCAGGGTGAGTCGAGTGAGAGAACACAGGCGCAAGGGCCGCTCGAATCTTGCGAGCGTCGCTGCGGAGGCGCGCAGCCTGCTGCGGACGGCGGACGGCGCTATATAACTCCGCAAGCTGCTGGGCGGCCACGAACTTAAGCACGGAAGCAAACAGCAGATTTCCACTCTTGGAAACGCTGTCGCAAAATCCAAAGTCCTTGGCATTCTCGGTGTCGACGTCTCCCGCGATACACAGGGCGGTCGCGGAGTCGGACGGTACCATGTCGTAGATTCGTTGACAGAGATCTGCTAACGGCATCTCGCCGAAGGCAGTTCGGATCTTCGAAAGAAACATATCTGTACTGCCGGACTTCTTCCACTGCCAATGAACGGCGGCGATGTAATAGAACTGATCGTCAAGCGGCGGATATTTGCCCCATGGATTGCCGCCTTGTTTTGTGCCAGTCTCGTAACTACCGGGGTAGTAAGATGCTTTGCCATCCAAATTGATGTGGTCGGGAACCGCGAAGGCGGGCACCACCACGCCTGGCCGCACATTCCAGACCTGGTCTCGTATGGTGGACGACATGAGGCGAATCCATCCTTCGAGCTCGGCGAGGCCGATGAAGTCGCTCTCGAGCATCATCACCGCATCACGCACCCAGAAAGCGGGATAACCCATATTTCCACCGGGGACGTGAACGGTGTACGGAGTCTGATTACGCCACTGTCCATTGGCCTGACCGGGCGCGAGCTTGGCCGAGTCCATGATGGTTCGAGCCTGCAGTACCAGAAATTCCTGATCGGATTGAGAGAGTAGCCGCACCGGGCTGCTGTGCTTCTCAGTTGCGGAGGCTGCGAGAGAAAGAGAGGAAGCGATCCTGCTTTGAGCCATGGTAGCCATGGAGAAGGAAGCAAGAAAGGTTCGCCTGTTCATGGGGGTCATAGGTCATTCAACTCCGGCTCTTCACTTTAGAGGGGCATCGGCTATAAAGACAAGCGGACGACTGAGCTTGGTCTGGGCAAATGGTCTTGTCAGCCGCCCAGAGTAACTCCGGAGTCGCCGATTCTGTGCGGGAGTTCAGCAGAGTGAACAATCTTGACAAGCTTAGACAGCCATGTGGAGCATTCCTGATGATTCCCAATAGCGATGAAGAGGATGAGGGAGCGCCATGCGCATGTTGAGATACTACTGTTTTGCCTTTTTTGTCTTAGTAACTTGCGGCGCACTTCTCTCCGAGCCCCAGCCGGAGCCGAGCTTAGTTGTCAAGCTGCGCGGGATTGCGAAGAAGAACATCTCGAATAACCAGTCCACGTTTCCAGATGGCACAGATTTTTTTCGCGCAGCGCCGCGCTATCCGGATGTGTATCTCTCGGATCTTGGACTTACGATGACTGGCTTACCGGATTCGTTCAGCGCGATGCAGATCAAGACGATTATCGACAAGTTTCTTGCGCGAACGAATGACACGGGCTGGATACCGATGGCATTGAAGAAGGACGGCAGCCTCTTTGTGTACTGTTCCGCATGGGACATTCGCTGCGCACATCCAACCGGAGATGGGGCTTTCTTTCTTCCTCTGCTGGAGGAACTGTACTGGCGCAAGACGGGCTCGACCGCGCAGTTCGCGAAGGACTCCGAGAAGATCAAAGCAGCCCTTGAAGGCATTCCCCGGGATGCGGCAACTGGTTGCGTGCAAGTCGATCGAAACGACGAATGGGTGACGTGGGCGTTCGAAGAAGAGGCGCGCAAGACCGGTCTCGATGCGATCGGCTGCGTGATGTACTGGAGGGCCGCTTCCGCGACTGGCAGGCTTTATCAAGCGTTGGGCAACAGCGCGAATGCGGGTTTATTCGTGCACGAAGCGAATCTCATTCAAAGATCACTACGGTCTGCGAGCTCGCCGCTTTGGAACTCAACAGCGGGAATGTATTACGCCGCCAGCGGCCAGAACCGGCAGATCGATATTCTTGCGTCGTCACTGGCGGTGCATTGTGGGCTGCCGAGTGCCGCTCAGCAGCGAGCCATCAGTAAGTGGCTAGTGGGCCATTATGGTTCGATCACTTATAACGGTTATGTCCTCCAATCCCCTGCAGACTGGGAGACGACCGGTTATATTCAGACGGCCAGGGGTGTACCGTACAAGCCCTCGAGTTACGGAGCCAAGTCTTATCAGAGCGCCTACTGGTCGGTAGGCAACCAGTGGATAGCGGAGGCGATCTACTTGAGCGATCCTACACTCGCGGCCTCGCTTACGAGAGCTTACGCGGCCAATGAGGATCCGACTATGGAGTATTACGCGCCAACGGGAGACCCCAAGCATGGTTATGAACAGAATCTCGAGTCTCCTGTGGGAAGCACGGCGTTTGCGATTGCTCATCCTGAACTCTTCTGAGCGGGAGCGCAGTTGGGGGGCCGGGATGTTAGTCGTATGAGTTAGGGAGCAATCACTGCTCAAGTTGGTGTTGGATCTGATCGATGCGCTTAATCGCGGTGGTAGAAGATAAGGAGCGAGCCGGGCTTGTCTGTCAGCGTTACAGACAGCTTTGAAAGGTCCTCTCCTTTCATCTTCTGAATCGGTGCTCGGGTATAGGTGCTTCTCATTTCGACATCGTAGGATGCGTTCGGGTCGAGATGTTGAAGGCCTAGGTTCATGGTCGTGAATGGGCTCTCAGGCCTGCGGAGCACGAGCACCAAGCCGTCGTTAGACGCGGGTCGATTCCATTGCCAGGCTGTCCAGGCATCCGGGCTGAGACTGTATCCCACCAAGGGGTAAAAGTCGCCGTAGAAGTAGGGTTGAACCTCCTGGTATTCGGCGATGGCTTGCTTGATCCACGCTACCCACGAGGGATTCTCTACCCCTGCGGCTCCGGGACCTACGCCGTATCCGACGTCGTAGCCGAGACGCATGAGATATAAGTTCGATGGCGTAGTGTATGGGCCGGGACCTTTCCAGGGAGCAGACAAGGTGTAAGTTTCGAAACCTTCATTCTCTGGAACCCACGGCGCTAGAGCCTGGGTCTGGCCCTGTTCCGCAAGCGTATCGAGAAAGCCGTGATCCGTTCGCCAGACAACAAAGCTGCGAGACATCATCTCGATGTCGATACGGCGACCTCCACTGGCGCAGTTGTCGATGCGCAAACCGGGATGCTGCGAGAGCAGATCGTCCCACATCTTGTACAAGCCTTCGACGTGTCCTATCTCGGTCATGCCGATGCGGTCCGGCGTGTCGGCCAGTTCCCAGTAGCGCTCCGGAGGAATGTTGAAGTCCTGACGATACCAGGTGATACCGAAATCCGTGATGAAGCTAGACACCATGTTGGTGATGCCTTTGAGCGCCGCCGGATTGCCGAGATTTGCAAGCGCGACGCCGGGATTGACTGGGCGATCGGAATGTAGATACCAATCGGGATGTTCGCGGATGATCTTCCTATCGGGCATGCTGGTCTCCGGCTCAAGCCAAAGTGAAAAGCCAATGCCAGCAGCCTTGAGCGCGTCACCCAATGGCTTGATGCCGTGAGGGTAATAGAGCGGGCTGGGATACCAGTCGCCGCGATGCTTCCACCAGGGGTTTGTGGGATCACTCTCGGCACCGGTGGCCCCACCGTACCAACCTGCATCGACTGCATAGACGTCGACGGGGATGTTGTGGTCGTGGACCCATTGGATGTAAGCGAGTTTGTCAGCGATCGGCTCAGAACCCCAACTGCCAAAGAGGATGGGTCCCTTCATGGGCTGACCGTTGTCTCTGGGGGTGTAATGTGCGAGAAGAAGACCGCGCCATTGATTCTGAGAATCGATCCAGTTGCCGCCGGTCCAACTCATAAGGACGATGCGCGGCGTGCGTATCTCCTCGCCAGGATGAAGAAGCAGATGCGTCTTCTTCATTCCACTTAGAAGCGTGATGGCCTTGCCATCCGCAGCGGAGGAGAAGGTGGCCTTCCAATCTCCCGTCCAGCCGATCGCGCCGATGATTCCATGGTTCCCTGCTTGCAGATTGAAGAACGGCAGAGTGTTCTTACTGGATGGATCGCCGCCAGGCGAACCAATCTCAACGATTCGACCTGGAGCGAGTTGCTCTTCGAGCGGCTGAAAATCTTCAGCCTTTGCATCGCTGCCTCGCGCGTGGCGAATGACGGATTCGGCGCCGGAAGAAGCGATAGACCAGTGCAGGGGAAGAATATTCTCGATGATCGGCGTGTCTGCGGGACCCTCGTTGCGAAGCCGGAGTACCCAGTCCACGACACCGGGGTAGTCAGGGAACAGACGAACATCTGCGGTGACGTGAAGGTGAGTCGATGGGTCTAGATAGGAGTAGTGATGAACGTTACCCGAGTTGGTGGTCCCGTCTGCAGTAGTGAACTGCCAGCTCTTCAGAAATTCGGCGGAAGGCTTGCCGGCATAGGTGAAGGAGAAAGGAGCATTCGCAGGATTCCAGAGGTCGGGAGAGGTCAGGCCCGAGGACGATGACGCGGTCTGCGCGTGAACAAAGGTGGCCATGCAGAGAAGTAGGAGCGGCAGATACTGGATGAACTGCCAGAGTGTGGGACGGATAACTGCATGGGATCTGCAATTCGGCCCTGAGTGCGCTACATACACAGAATGAGGATCCGACTTCCGGTGCGAGGTTCTTTGGTTCAACGCGATCCCTCCAAACTATCGGCCTTCGATTAGATGGCCTCAAATCGTATCTACTGTAAAGCTGACTCCGGGACGAGCAGACACCGGTTCGAACATGGCCGCATCGCCGACTTACATCCTGATCCACGTGCATCCGGCGGTGGATGAATCTGGAACGATGGCAGTAACAGTTGCAGATGTTCCCGGCGGGCTGCTCACGTTCTGGTTCGCCTTACCAAACATAGTCTCTCCGGGTTGCGCAAGGAGATGAACGGTATGACTGGTATCGGGTGCGGAGCCATTCACGATGGTGTATGGCAGGCCGGTCTTGCCATAGCAATGCGGGAGTGTGACCTGGCCCTGCGCTGCCGATGGCGAGACTAAGATAATGCGCCTATCTCCCCCGGACATCGTGTATCTCGGCGTAGTTATGTACTTTGAATCATCACCTAACACATAGTTTGCACTGTCTTCGGTCATTTGGATCATTTGCGGCTGGCATACGGCGTTCGGATGAACGCGATCGGGACCGAAGCATTTGCCACTACTCGCCCCGTCGGCGCCCAGGTCTGGATACGAGGCGAAGTCTACGATGCCGTCGAAGATGCCGGAGTAATGGTTACGCGCAATCGAGTTGAGATTTCGTTTGAACGTGCTGCCGGACTCGTTGTTATCTCCGCACGAATGCGAGTTGCCGAGATCGATCATGGTGCCAAACAGCGTTCTCACGCCGAGACTGTGCATGTAACGAGACCATTGCGTGGCTCGTTGCCAGACCTGCTCTTCAGTGAATTGGTTACGGCAGCCATCGTTGATGCCGTAGTAGAACATAGCGAGATTGTTTGGCGCTCGAGGATCTATAAGTGTGGCTTCTCGCCAAGGCGATGTAGTCGCGGCAAATTGTCCATTTGACCCTCCAATTGAGAGACGAACAACTTGAATGGCTGGGTTTTGGAGTTTGATGTTGAGGGCCCAGCATTGCTCAGGAGAAACGGGAGGGCCCGCGCACTGGGTGATGGAATCGCCGACGATGACGAAGCGACTCCGGAGATCTGAGGCGTTGGGTGGCCTGGTACCGGCTGCAGGCAGGCCCTTGCTATGCAGTTGTTCATTAGCCCAGTCGAGCGCACGATTGACGTCGGTCTGCGTTGCGAGCGCATTCGAATCCCAAAGGACAAGCAGATGAAGCGTACCGTTGAACCAATAATCAGGATCACCCGGCGGTCCACCGATCGCGAGGTGCCCGTTGCCGAGCGCAGTCGATGCATGAGCCTTGTTATACGCGGTAGCTAAGGGGATGCCGTCAAGGTAGAAGCTGTCGCCCTTTGAGGGGTCGCGGCTGACGACGAGGCAGTGTGGACCGCCGTTGGCGCCATCCATCGTAGCCGCAGCGTAGTGGTGACTAACGCTGTCACCCTCGGCGAAGTAGAGGAAGCCGAGGTTAGCTGCATTCAATCCTTGAGTGCGACCGTCCTGACCCTCGAGTGAAACGGATTCTCCACTGGACGCGTCGGAAGACAGCAGCGTGGGATATTTCTCAAAGGCGTGTATGACATCGAGAGCGTCGTGGGTAGCTCCGAACTCGTGGGTGAAACATGCGAGTACGCTGATGGGGAAGCGATCTATATCCGTTCTAACTTGAGAGCCGGCTCCAATCCAGGTAATGCCCTGTGCGGAGAGCGAGTACTGATCTCCACCGATCGTGCCGTCATGGCGGCCGCAGCTGTCATGAAGCGTACCTGCCTGATCGCCTTGCATGAGATAGCAAGCGACAGGGCGGCCGGGCAAGGCACCTTTCGCAATGATAGCGGCGGGCGCATTCGTGACTGCATCAGACGCGGTCTGTGCGAGGCAGCTGAATGACAGCAGTAAACCGAGGATGGCCGCGCGCGCTGCAAGGATGCCGAGATAGCGATACATGGAGGGGATGCGTGATGGACCGACTTCAGAAGAACAACAAAGCCATCGCATTTGCAATCAGAATTCTGTCCATTGAACAAATTCGAAAAAGATAAACATGGAATGCGCGATGGGCGTTTCGCGTGCGAAGCGGTAGGACGCGTCATCCCTCGGAGAAAAGGGAAAAGGAGACAGTTCAACGAATTGAACTTGGTTGACATGACATTATGCCCACTCTAGAAGATAGGGTTTGCGCTGCGCAGCTAGCTGGCAACAAGGACACATGAAGCCGATCGTCGATGACAAGGAACCTGAGCATCAGGAATCAGAAAGCTCGGTAGAAGTATCGAGGCGGGACTTTTTGCAGGCGTGCGGCACCGTGGGTCTAGGCGCGTGGTTGGCGCCCTCGATCAAGAATGCGGAAGGGCCGCAAAGAGGTCTTCCGTGGGAAGACGGGTATGAATACGCGGCCGGTTCGGTCGTGCTGCCTTTCTCTTACACTGCCGAGTCTTCGGCGGTTCCCAAACCGGTAGGGCTGGACTTTGTGCATCAGCTGAATCCGGATAACTGCCAGGTGTTCGTTCGGATCGACGATGAGTTATGGGAGTTTCGCAGCCAATGGATTATCAATCTTGGAACCGCAGCTCGCTATCGCGGACCGGATATCGATCACATGACGCGGGTAGAAGATGCCGTGTATCCGGCGGGCATGACCTCGTGCTGGTTTCTTGGCGGGATGTGGTTCGACAACTCCGAGCGGAAACTCTACGCACCTATGCATATCGAGCACGACGGACCTCGCCGCGCATACCCATTTGGCCGGAAGATAGGGCTGGGTACGAGCGTGGATAAGGGCAGAACGTGGAAGTATGAAGGGGACATCGTAAGTTCAGAGACTTACTACTATCCTCACGACTTCTTCAAGTTTTCCGGTTCATCCTTTGGGAACGGCCTTGCCGATTTTGGATTCTATGCAGACGTGCGAGGTGGGTACTTCTATATCTTTCCAGACGAAGGTTGGGCGCCTAACTCGACGCGTGGAGTTCGCTGGAATAGTCGCGCGGCTCGTTGTGCAATTCAAGACAAGATGGCACCTGGCAAGTGGCACCTCTTCTATAACGGAACCTGGACGGAACCAGCACTGGGCGGACGGTCGTCGATCGTAGCGCCGAGCCATCTGTGGGGAGTTACCTATAGCAGCGCGGTGAATCAATATATCTGCATGTTTCTGGGCAACCAGGACCCACCGGTGGAAGGAAACGTTGATGGCGTTTACATCGGATGCTGCAGCGATCTAGGCAAGCAGGACTGGAAGTGGGTGTATTGTCATGAGGCGAAACTCGGATTCATCAACTTGATCAGTGCGGACGGAACCAATGTGCCGAGTGATTGCGGTGACAGTTACCGTTTCTATTCTTACTTTGACAGAGGAGAGTTTCAGAGACTGGACTTTAGGATTTCTCCGGGAGAGACAACTGGAGTCGACCTGCAGCATCGCTACCTCTTTGAACGACATCCCGAATCATCTGACGTGATGCTCGCTCGGCAAACAAAGCTTGTTGGCTGCGCAAGCGCGGAGATGAGATACGCAGGAAGCTGGAATGAACGCGCTGCAGCGGATTCCTTTGAGGGCAAGATAAACGAGAGTTCGTCACCCAACAGCACAGTGGAGTTTTCGTTCGAAGGCACGGATATCTACTGGCGCGCGGTTCATTCCCCCAAATCTGGCCGGGCGGATGTTTACATCGATGGCGTTTTCCGGAAGCAGGTGGATTGCTATAGCCCACGGAGCACAAGCTATGAGCAGTTTCTCTACGTGAAGAAAGGCCTGGCAGGAGGGCGGCACACGATCAAGGTCGTGGTGACGGGGAAGAAGCATCCACATTCGAGCGCCGCAAGCATTGGGCATGTAGGGTTCGAGTTCTCTGCCGAGAGCTATAAGGCCTCGGCGGGATTCTCGGCGCTGATGGGAAAGAACAACTGGTACTATCAGCAACTCACAGGCGCCGGTCTCGCGGACCTTGTCTTTGTAGCGGACGAGGCGCATCCGAGACGGTACTGGTCTGGAACTGTGGACGCGCGGATTGGGGGCGACTTTCAGGTTGCCCGAGAGGGATCGGTGATTCGCAGGTGGGTAGCTCCGCATGGCGGCGTTGTTCAAATTGAGGGCGTAGCGAGTGGCGATGCGGAGAGTTCGGCAAAGATTCTGTCTAACTCAGAGACTCTGTGGTCGAGTGACGACCTCGCCTCCACGACAGCGAAGTCGCACGATCTGACACTGACGCTGATACAAGGCGACAGCATCGAGTTCACCGTGACGAGCAAGCAGAACTCGGCGGAACGAAGGAACCCCGACGCGGGGAAAGTAAGCTGGGATCCGGTCGTTACTTACTTGAAGAGCGTCGCCGCGGTTTGGCAGCCCAATCTTACGAGCGGCCGCAATCTCGCATTGAACACGTATGCGAGGTCGAAGGTGCTGGTCTCCCATTATTGTCCGTTCAATGCAGTGGATGGGGATCTGAACACAGACTTCACGATACATGCGGACGACAGATTCTCGGCAGGTGACGACTGGATCGAGTTAGACCTGGAAAACTTCTACCTGATCGATCACTATGTCGTTGCCTCGCAGACAGCCGATCCGGATTATCGGCCCGAGACGTTCACGCTGCAGCGAAGCGACGACGGGATCAGCTGGGTGGATGTGGACACGGCTTCGCTGAAGACGCCGCTGCTTGAACAGTACTATGGAATTCCGATGACTAAGGTTTCGCGAGGAGTCATGCCATTCCGGGCTCGGCATGTGCGGCTCTATTTGCCAAAGGGCAAGCCTTTTACGATAAGTGAAATTGAGCTTTACTACACCGACGGAAAGACTGCATTTGCGCCACCTCAGCCAGCTGGATAGACCGGCCGAGGTGATGCGTTGGTTAGAGTTCTGATCCCGAGTTATGCCCGTGTTAGACCATGGCAAGCTTCTTTTCTGATGCTGGCGCGGCGTCAGGCTGCGAGAGTAAGTGGGCTTGTGCGCTCGCCAGGCGAGCCGTTGCCAGACGGGCCGGCGAACAGGACACGTAATCCACGCCGAGGGACTGGAAGAAGGCGATGGAGGCCGGGTCGCCTCCGTGTTCTCCGCAAACCCCGATTTTGATGCGCGGGTTTTTAGCGCGGAGCTGCTGGATCGCAACCTCGATCAGATAACCTACGCCTTGCTGGTCGATGGTCATAAAGGGATCGGCAAGCAGGATGCCTTGTTCGAGATAGCTGTCGAGGTATTTGCGAGCATCGTCGCGCGAAAACCCGTACGTCATCTGGGTGAGGTCGTTGGTGCCAAAGGAGACGAAGCTTACATCTTCGGCAAAGCTTGCTGCGCACACCGCGGCTCTCGGCAGCTCGATCATGGTGCCGAAGGAGTAAGTTATGGTGGCACCCCAGCTGGCAAATACTTCGGCTGCAGTCTCCTCGATCTTGCGCTTCAGGTATTTGACCTCATTTGCGCAGGCAACGAGTGGAAGCATGATCTCTGGAATGGGATGATAGCCCTGCTCAGTTACTGCAAGAGCTGCCTGAAGAATCGCTTTTACCTGCATCTCGAGGACTTCGGGATAAGTAATGCTAACTCGGCAGCCGCGGTGACCCATCATGGGATTCGTCTCTGACAGACTGCGCACGCGAGCTTGAAGTGTGCGGATTTCTTCCGCCTTCTCAGATTCGTCTTTCTCGTCTGCGGCTGCGAGCAGCCTGTCGAGTTCATCGAGCTTCGGAAGGAATTCGTGAAGTGGAGGGTCCAGCAGCCGGATGGTCACGGGGAACGGGGACATCTCACGAAAGAGTTCCTCAAAGTCGCGCTGCTGCATGGGCAAGAGCAGATCGAGGGCTCGTCTTCTCTCATCGCTGCTGGAAGCAACGATCATGGCACGCATGTGTGGAAGCCTTTCAGGGGCGAAGAACATGTGTTCGGTGCGGCAAAGCCCAATTCCTTTCGCGCCGGCCTTGCGTGCCTGCGCGGCATCGAGTGGGGTGTCGGCATTGGCTCTGACCACGGTCGAGCTGATTTCGCCCGACCAGTCGAGCAGGGTGTCCAGCTCTGTATGACGGACGTCCGCTTTACGCGTGGGCAACTCGCCTTTGTAGATGTGGCCGGTTGAACCGTCCAAGGTCAACCAATCGCCTTCGTGAAAAACTGCTTCGCCAATATGGAGAGTGCGGGTGGATTCATCGACGCAGATGTTTTTAGCACCCGTGACACAGCACTTACCGAGACCCCGAGCGACGACAGCCGCGTGACTGGTTGCTCCGCCATGTGCAGTGAGAAAGCCGGCTGCGACGGCCATGCCGTGAATGTCTTCGGCGGTGGTCTCTTGTCGCACGAGGATGAGAGGAATGTGCGGGTTCTCCTCAGACTTACTCACTGCATCATCGGCGGTAAAGACGATGGTGCCGACGGCGGCTCCGGGCGAGGCAGGCAGGCCCTGGGCTAGGGCGGCGACCGGGCCTGATCGGAAATCCACTTGCGGGCAGAGTATGTCACCTAGCTTGGAGGCATCGATGCGACTTACAGCTTCTTCCCTGGAGATGATGCCTTCCTTGGCCAAACTAATCGCAATACGAACGGCCGCGAGGGCGCTGCGCTTGGCGGCCCGGGTCTGCAGAAGGAAGAGCTTGCCATCCTCGACTGTAAATTCAAAGTCCTGCACATCTCCGAAGTGCCGCTCCAAACGTTTGGTGACCAAGCATAGTTCCTGGTGAGCTAGAGGCATTTTCTGGGCGAGATCCTCAATGGACATCGGCGTGCGAATGCCGGCGACGATGTCTTCTCCCTGAGCGTCAGACAGAAACTCACCGAAGATTTCGTTGGAGCCGGTGGAGGGGTTGCGCGTGAATCCGACGCCCGTGCCGCTCTTCGCGCCACGATTGCCAAACACCATGGCCTGCACGGTGACCGCTGTTCCTGAAGTGTCCGGGATGTCGTGCAAGCGGCGGTAATGCTGGGCCCTGCTGCTTCTCCAAGATTGGAAGACTGCTTCTACAGCTAATGTAAGTTGCACATATGGATCTTGAGGGAATGGCTTGCCCGTGTGAGTGTGGATAAGGCAAAGGAAACCGTCGTTGATTTTCTGAAGCGATTTCTCATGCAACTCAGAGTCGAGGGTGACACCTTGCTCGGCCTTCGCCTCTTCAAGTAAGAGATCGAAGGCCTTTTTCGGAACATCGAGCACGACCGAACCGAACATCTGCAGCAGGCGGCGGTATGAGTCTAAGGCGAACCGCAGCGATCCGCCTTGTGTCGCCAGGCCTTCAAGATTGTGGGCATTCAAGCCGACGTTGAGGACCGTGTCCATCATGCCGGGCATGGAGACTGCGGCGCCGGAGCGCACACTTACCAGGAGCGGGTTATGGCGATCGTCGAAGTTGCGTCCCTGCGCGCGCTCAAGCCACTGCAACGCGTCGCGAAGTTCCGCGTCAAGATCGGCAGGCGTGCTGCCACTGTGAAGGAAGCCCCGGCAAACGCTGGTTGAGATAGTGAAGCCGGGCGGCACCGGAATGGATAGTCGCGCCATCTCCGCGAGTCCCGCGCCTTTGCCGCCCAGCTCAGCCCGCATCGAACCGTTACCTTCAGCAGTATCGAAACCAAAGCGATAGATCTTTTTCGTCAACAGTTTCATGGAGCACCTCATAGGAACAAAGTGGGTTAGATACGCTCAGAATCTGAGTGGAGCGAGAACTGGATTGGGGTCGGCTTATCTCTTGCGACATCTACGAGAGTCGAAGGCGGAGCGATCCCACGCGCCAGGCGAAGCATCTTCGAGCGCTGAGACCTCCGCGCGGTCCTCGACCACGGCCCAGGGCGTGTCAGCCGGAAATCCGCGGAACACGATCGAGCCGAACTGGTGGAATAAGAAGTAGGAGAAGCCCGCCCTAAGCACCTTCTGTTGCGTGGCGGAGATGTCGAGCGCCGGCCGGGCAAGCTCGTCGACGCGCGGATCGAGACAGAACGCGCACTGCTTATCCGGGAACCGCCGTGTTACTTCGTGCGAGAACCGAAGAGCCTCGGTGATCTCAAAGGAAGAAGCCCTGTAACAAAGAACGTCGGCGTGCGGAGCGTAGGCGAGGGAGCGATCGATGGCGGCACCCATGCCGCCGCAATACACATAGCTTCCATCCTGAGTACGTTGGCCGCTGAGACAGCGCCAGTCTCGCCGGTCATCGTCGAAGGTCAGGGTCTGGGCGGCTTTTGCATGCGTGCATGCGACAAGCATCAACGCCTTACCCAGGTGGGTAGCGGCGGATCGAACGGCTGCTAACCTGCCAATCGCTGCCTGGGTAGAGAGCAAGGTGGGCTCTTCCTGGGCCGACTGCCTGGTGACGAGAATGCCTCCGGGGAGGCCTACAGCGGACGCTCCGCCACTCACCATCTTTTCGAGAACTCTCCATTGCGAGCTTCGACCCGAATAGCTCTCATCGTGTCTGACATAAGAGTTCACATGCTGCAGTTCGTTCTCTGTAAATTCCATCTGGTCTCCGATCAAGGCAGTCGCGGAGAGGGTGCGACAGGGGCACATTGGAATCAGGGCCTCGCCTTGCTATTTGCACCTTAGTTCGTCGTAAGTTATGTAACAAGCGGTGACCGACCGATTCGGACGGGTGACCGGGACGCCCTGCAATGCGTCAGACCAAACTGCGAGGATGGTTGGAGAGTTTGTATAGTTCTCTCAGGCGAATCGCGTACAGCGTGCGACAATACTTTTGACTTAGGCTCGCGGCCGTCACTATGCTTCCGTCCTGGAATTGAGCTCATGTTAGTTTCAACAGACTTGCTGCAATCACTAGAAGAAGACTGGCTCGGCAGGCGCGTAGTAGAGGGATTCAGCCTGCTTGAGGGCACGATGGAAGAGGCTGCCAACCTCAAGCCTGAGGATCCTCATGCGACGGGATATCTGCTGAACGTCGCACAGTGGGTAGACCTCGGTTATCGGGACCTCGAGCTACTCAAGCGCCTCATTGAAGGCTTCTCTTCGGTAAGCCGTTCAGAGATGAGGTTGGTGGACTATATACGGCTAAACATGACGGAGGCGTTTGTCGCATTCGCTTCAGAGGATCACGGGGCGGCTATCTCGATTCTTGAGCGCGTGTTGGTGCTGCAGCAAGAGGTAGTTGAGCCAGGCATGGTAGCGGTATTGCACTTCTGGAAAGGACGGGCTCATCGTAAGAAAGGCGAGTATGAGCTCGCGCTGCACCATATTTTGCTCGCGAAATCTGCGGCGCAGCAACTACAAGCCCCCAAGCTGGCGGCCGTCATTCAAACCCATGAGAGCTGGCTCCTCTTTCAGCGCGGACAGCGGAAAGAAGCCATTCGGCTGCTGGACGAAGCGGAGCAGGAGCTTCAGTCTACGAATCATGCACTTGCATTGGGAAACATTGAATCTGCGCGTGGTAGATTTGTCCGCCGCTCGGGCGAATATGCGAAGGCGCTCAAACACTTTGACCATGCGATTGAAATTTATTCCGAGCAATTTCCGAACCATCCGAACCTGGCACGCGCGTTGGTCAATGCCTCCTATGTCAAGCGGCTCATCGCACTTGACCTGAGCCACAGGTCGAAGGAAGGGCGCGCGCGCGGCGCTCAGCATGCTAAGTGTCTTCAGATCTGCCAAGAAGCTTTGGAATTACTGGAACGTGCGCGGGTTATCTACACGCAGCACCAGCACCAAAGTGGCATCGGCTCAGTGCTTGTAAACGCCGGACACCTGCACCTCGAGAGCGGCGACATCGAAAGGGCATCGCAGGAGGCGGTGAAGGCTTTTCACCTGGGTCAGCAGAAAGAAGATCACATTCTGATGGCGCGATCGCGGATTTTGCAATCGGCGCTCGAGAATGTGCAGGTCGAAGAACAGCTTGGCGAGCCGGAAGATATTGCAAGTCACGCTAACATGGCTGCGCAATATTCCAATGAGGCGATCGGCTTAGCGAAGCAAACGCAAAATCGACGCCTCCTGGCGGGCGCTTACATAGCGCGTGGAATCACAGCAGCGAACGACTTCTTTGAAGAGTGGGAGACAGCTAAGCAGTTCGCATCGATGGCGAGCGAGTTACTTAGCCCTGACGATCGCGATCATCTTTCAAAAGAACTGCTTGCGCTTAAGTCGCGAATCCTGCGAGCGACCGGCATAGACCATACACTTCGCGCCTGGTCGGATGGGCAGACCGGCGATAAGACGTTTCAGCAGATCTCGGAAGAGTTCGCTGAACTGGTGATCCAGCGGGTATGGGTCAAGGAAGGCCGGAAGATATCAAGGGTGGCAGACCGATTGTCTATCTCACCGAAGAAGGTTCGCAGGATCGTGCGGAACCTGCGAGTGCCCGATTGAGAGCGGGTGTGAGTTGGCCGTGGATGTCGGTATAGGACCGCGGTGAACGAATAAGTTGCGGGGCAATCCCGGAGCATGGAGCGGTCAGAGACGGGCAAATCAGAATCTATTCAATACGTAGAACAAAGAATTGACCCCTATCGCGAACGCAGGTTGAATGTTGAAGATGAGCGAACTTTGAGCATCCTCGCTTCTGCCTGGTTCTAAGTTCGTCAACGGCAAGTATCGAAAGCTCCAATCAGACCAAAAGCGCTGCAATTCGTCTGATACTTCACCTGGCTTTTGAGACAGGCTTGGGACAGGAACCGCGATTTGTCTTTTCTGGGGATTGATATCGGAACGTCGTACCTCAAGGGCGCAATCCTTGATGTAGATCGCGGGCGATTCCGGAATGTTACGCGTATTCCCTTTCCTGATCCTATCCAAGACTTGAATCCACTGTATTACGAACATAGTCCGGATATCATCGCACACGCAGTCGAGAGACTGATCGCAGACCTGTCAAAAGAAGCGGGGTCTTGCGAGGGCATCGTGATGTGCTCGCAGATGTCTTCTACGGTCCTGGTAGACAGCGACGGAACTGCGAGGTCTAACTGCATTGGCTGGCGGGACCAACGTGCGCTGATGGATCACCCCTCTGGGCAGGGTCGCTACTTTGACATCGTGAAGGAACGGATAACTCCTCAACAGCGTCGTTCGTTAGGGAACGAGATGCCGGTCGGGGCGCCGGCCTGTTTTCTTTTCTGGGCATCGCAGCAGGCGGACCAACCGAGAAATTTAAGACCGGTGTCTCTTGGCAGTTATGTGGTGCACACGCTTTGCGGCTCGTGCGCCGGGGAAGACCCAACGAATGCGATGGCCTTTGGCCTGCTGAACTTGACGACAATGCGGTGGCACGGTGAAGTGATCGAGCAGCTCGGCTTGCAAGGGTATGATTGGCCGCAAATCGTTCCCTGGGGGAGAGCAGTTGGGTTATACCGTCTAGCGGGCAAAGCTATTCCTTGTTACGCGCCGATCGGCGACCATCAATGCGCGTTGCTTGGCGCGATGCTCGACGAAGACGAACTTTCGATCAATATCTCGACGGGTTCTCAAGTTAGTCGAGTTACACCCGTGTTTGAGCTTGGCGACTACCAGACACGGCCCTTCCTTGACCGTGCGTTCACGAATACTCTTTCGCACCTTCCGGCAGGGCGAGCGTTAAACGTGCTGGTGGATTTGCTGACCGAACTAGGAAGGCTAAGTGGGAGGGTAATCGAGGATCCGTGGAAGTGGATTACGCTGGCGACGGAGTCGGTCGGCGAGTCGGACCTGGAGGTGAGGACCTCTTTCTTCCCGGGCCCTGCTGGGGAGAGCGGCGCAATCTCGAACATCAGCGAAAGAAATCTTCAGGTGGGAACCCTGTTCCTGGCGGCGTTTGACGACATGGCCGAGAACTACTGGTCGGCGGCTAATCGCATTTGGTCCGACCATTCGTGGCGGCGAGTGATCCTGACCGGAGGACTTGCGAATAAGTTGCCAGCGCTGCGGAAGGCGATCCAGAAGAGGTTTCAGGGAGAGATCCTGCTTTCGCAGTCCACGGAAGAGACCATGTGCGGATTGCTGCTGTTGGCGATGAACTTCAGCGGGCAATCGAGCACACTCAGGGACGCGATGAATACACTCAGACCGCGGGTCGAGCACCTGCATGAATCGAAGAGCGAGTTAACACGGGTGAGCGAGTAATGTATCCAGCGTTTCACTCCGACTCGCATTCTCGAGAGCAGGTGCTGTCTGCCATTCGCCGGACCTTTCTTATTCCTGTGGTTAGAGTAGAGAGCCCAGAGCAGGCTATGTGCGCCGGGGAGGCAACCGTACTTGCAGGCCACCCCGTAGTCGAGGTGACCTTGACGATTCCGGGGGCACTCAAGACGATCGAGGAATTGAGCGTTCGCTATGGCAATGATTTGTATGTGGGAGCAGGGACTGTACTGAACCTGGATGACTGCCGCGCCGCTATCTCGGCGGGAGCCCGGTTTATAGTGAGCCCGTCGACCGACACGAAGATCATAGAGTTGACCCGGGAGAGCGGCATAGTTAGTATGCCCGGAGCTCTGACGCCCACGGAGATCTCGGTCGCGTGGCAAGCGGGTGCGGACCTGGTGAAGATTTTTCCTGCCGGCGCGATGGGAGGTCCTGCCTACTTTCGCGCGATCCATGGACCGCTTCCCGATGTAAGCCTCGTGGCTTCGGGCGGCGTATCCCCGGCTAACATTGCTCAATACAGGGCGGCACGGGCGACAGCGATCTGCATTGGAGAGTTCATCTTCGAGCGAAATGCACTCAGGGAAGGACGTAAAGACGCAATCGCAGACAACCTGCTGCGTGTTCTGGAGGTCATTCAGCAGTGCGAACCGGCGTCGTCCAGTGTGGCCGTGTAGTGGGTTTCACTTCAAAGCTAATCACTGACTGGTGGGCCTGTCGACTACGATTGAGCCAGGCAGTCTCGTACGTGGTTCAGCCCATTGAACAGACGACCTTGTCTTGTCAGGCGCTGATATGATCGTGGCCGTCGCTACATAAGATTATCGAGGGGGTGGAATGCCTCTCGAAGTCAGAGCAAAACTTTGCTTAGCGACGGTGGATTCCATTCAGGGAGCAAGTAATGTTACAAACCCCGATAGCGGCCCTCGACAAGATGCTTGTTTCAGAGGAATTTCTGGCCGACCCATATCCCACGCTGCGTGAGCTGCGAGACGTGGATCCAGTTCACTGGAGCGACACGATTGGCGGCTGGGTTTTGACGAGATATGACGACATGGTGACCACGTTCAAAGAGACGACTAGTTTCTCGAACGAAGGTCGGCTAGCTCGCGCGGTTGAGTACCTGCCGGCGGAGTCTCGAAGTCGCCTGCAGGTGTTTGAAGATCACTATCGCACCAAGGGTCTACTCCATTCGGACCCGCCTGACCATACCCGCTTGCGGCGGCTAGTAACAAAGGCTTTCACACCGCGCATGATTGATGCTCTTCGGCCTCGTATCCAAGCGATCGTGAATGATCTTCTCGATGAAGGTCTGCGCGACGGGGGCATGGACATCATCCCCGGCTTGGCTGTGATTTTGCCGATCACGGTGCTGGCAGAGATTCTGGGGACGCCCGTCGAAGATCGTGTGCACTTCAAACGATGGGCAGATGCCCTGCTCGCATTTCAGGGCGTGAACAAGCCAGCCGAGAGTACGCTGCTGCGATCACAAGAGACGATTGTTGAAATGAAGGCCTATCTTGCGGCCCTTATTTGCGAACGCAAGGTGCGGCCCGGCGAGGATCTCATTAGCCAGTTGGTGCTGGCCGAGTCTGAAGGGGATAAGCTCTCTGAGGCTGAGTTACTCAACACGTGTATCACTCTTCTGGTTGCAGGACACGAGACGACTACCTCGCTTATTGGTAACGGCATTTATCTTCTGCTCGCGAACCGGGGCGAATGGGACAAACTCAAGGCGGATCGGAGCCTGCTTACTGGCGCGATCGAAGAGATTCTGCGCTATGAGAGCCCCGTGGCGCGTCAACCCCGCCTGATGAAGCAGGACGCGGAACTGTCGGGCCACCAGATCCAGAAGGGGCAGATGGTGTTTCAGATGCTGAATGCAGCGAACCGCGATCCTGCATACTTTGAAGATCCAGACTCGTTTGACATCGGGCGTAAGAACAACCGCCATATCGCTTTTGGAGTTGGAATCCACTTCTGCGTTGGCGCGGTGCTGTCTCGCGCTGAAGGTCAGATTGTTTTTGGGACATTGCTAGAGCGCGCGCCGGGGATGCGATTGGTAAATGACGAGCCGGCCTGGGATCTACATAAACCTAACTCGAGAATGCTGACAACCTTACCCGTGGCATTTGGACAGTAGAGGCTTAGTCGCGATATTTCGAATTGAATTCACGCCTATGATGGATCGCATTAGTAGACGAGGCAATCACGCGTTCTTGCTGCTTCTAAGTCTATTGTTTCTCTTCGTGATTTTTCAGGGACATGCGGAGGACACTCCAACTGGTACGGTGAAGCGGACCGCGGACGTGGTGTATGGGCGCAAAGCGGGGATGGCGCTTACGCTGGATGTGTTTGAACCGGCAAAGAAGAATGGCGCGGCAGTCATCTACATTGTGAATGGCGGCTGGCTTTCGAGTCATGACGACACTACGATGGTCCATGTTACCCCTGAGGTATATACCCCGTTCCTCGATCGCGGGTACACGGTATTTGCAGTTGTAACTGGTTCGCAACCGTACTTCGCAGTTCCGGATCAGATTCTCGATGTCCATCGTGCAGTGAGGTTTGTCCGTTCTCACGCGGATCAGTATGGAGTGGATCGAAATCGATTCGGCATCCTCGGGTCGAGTTCTGGTGGAGAACTGGCGCTGCTGATAGCCACCCAGGGCGGCGGCGACTCCTCGGCATCGTCCGACCCGATCGATCATGAGAGTAGTGCAGTCCAGGCAGTGGGGTGTTTTTTCCCTCCTACTGATTTTCTCAACTGGGGAGCCGCAGGTGTGGATGCTGTCGGGCGAGGACCACTGGCTTCGCTCATTGGTGCATTCGGGACTAAGGCGAGCACCGAAGCCGGGCGAAAAATCCTCGGCCGAGAGATCTCTCCGCTCTACTTCGTTAGCTCAAAGCTCCCACCTACAGTGATCGTTCATGGAGACGCAGACGTGGTGGTGCCGCTGGAGCAGTCAGAGAGATTTGCTGCGAGAGCAAAGGAAGTTGGCGGGGGCGAGGTCAAGGTCATCGTACGTAAAGGCAAAGGGCATGGTTGGCCAGACTATTGGAGGTCTGCAGAAGATGTGACCGCTTTTGCAGATTGGTTTGACCAACACCTCAACAACTCGAAGTGACGCTAGTATGTGAAGAAGCTGTTCCGCGGATGTTGCAAGCGCACGTTGAGGAGGCCAGCGCCCCCTGAATCAAGTAGGTTGCCGGAGACGAGACTCATTGAATGCCAAGGACACTCCGGATCGTTACTATAAGTGGGTAGTGGTTGGAGTTATATGGCTTATAGCCGCCCTTAACTATGCCGATCGAATGACCATCTTTTCGGTCTTTCCGGTCCTAAAACATGAGTTGGGCTTTTCTGATATCACTCTAGCGCTATTAGGCTCAACATTTCTGTGGACCTACGCCTTCTGCTCGCCGACAGGAGGCTATCTTGGCGACCGCTTTTCGCGACGCGGGATCATCCTTACAAGCCTCGTACTGTTCAGCCTGGTGACGTTTGCTACCGGCCTGGTGCACAGCCAGGTGCAGATGATCAGTTTGCGCTGCCTGCTTGGACTTTCCGAAGCTATCTTCCTTCCGCCTGCGCTGGCCTATGTTGCGGGATTCCATTCGGAGAACACGTTATCACTGGCGAACAGCATATGTCTGACAGGGCTGACGGCGGGAGCCGGTTTCGGAAGCTGGTATGGCGGCTACATGACCGAACATTATTCATGGCGTACAGGATTTTTTGGCCTTGGTGTGGCCGGCGCGATCACAGCGGTCGGCGCAATGATTCTTTTGAGAAGAGAGACGGACGCGAGAGCGCGCTCGGTGGTGAACGTTCACGAGCCCTTCTGGGAGAAGATACGCGCGGTTCTCAGCGTCCGTACAGCGGGAGCTCTTCTGTTTCTGGCATTTGCTCTCTCGTTGACGAGCTGGCCGATCTCCTCCTGGGTGCCGACTTACCTGTTTGAGAACTTCCACCTTAGTCTCACGCGAGCGGGTTCAGTAATCACCCTGTATGCGGCTCTACCGGCGCTACTTGGAGGAATCTTTGGGGGAGTCCTGGCAGATCGATGGAATCGCCATGATGTACGTGGGCGCATGGCGGTTCAGGTGATCGGATTCAGCGTAATGGCTCCGGCCCTATTCGTATTAGCTTTGATGACTTCGACACGGACGGTTGCGTTGGATCTGTTGATTTACTCCGTTGCTCGCGGGATGCTTGAATGTAACTCGATGCCGATTATCTGTTCGGTCTTACCGCCACACCGCTGGTCGATGACGTACGGTCTTTACAACTTCGCCGGGACGCTCGCAGGGAGTCTGGGCATTTTCTTTGTCGGCGTAAAGAAGGCCTCGTGGGGCATCGGGTACACCTTGTCTGCCATGTCCCTGTTGCTCTTTGTCGCTTTGGCAGTGATCGCGTCGAACATGGTGCGTTCTCTGGCTCCGGATGTCGAGCGGCAACGGCGGCTTGAAAGTTCGTAGTTAGATGGTAGCCGGCTGCTTGCTATTTGGATGTTGGAGGCGATGACTTTTTGAGTTCAGCAGAGGCTAACTGCCGCACGGCATCAGGGCCGAGCCTGTTCGCGTCGCGGAAGGCACTCAATGCCTCGGCGTGCGCTCCTGTAGCCTGTAAAGCGACTCCGAGGCGGAAGTAATCGGAGCCTTGGGGTGTGGGCGCGAGGGAGATTGCGGAATGGAACTCAGCGACGGCGAGCTTAGGTCTTCCCTGTTGTATTGCCAGGACTCCGAGGGTCTGGTGCACCTCGTGACGAACCTTCCGCTTCTCGGCCTCCGACGCTTCGAGCGTCATTGTGTGCGGAGCTTTTGCAGTCTCTATGTTTGAGAGAACCTGATGGCAGTATGATTCGGCGCGCGCCAGCAGGTCGGCCTTCTTTTCAGCCTTGGTTGCCTTGTTCGCAATGGTCTTGGCCATCGTGATCAAGGTGTCGATGTCGTTCGGGTCGACAGCGAGAATCTTGTCTCCCGAAGCGATCACTCCAGATAAGTCGCCTAACTCAGAATAGGCGTGAAGCTGATACTCGTACACCCGCCTGGACAGCTCGGATTTTGGGAATTGCGTCAGAAACGAATCGGCCAGCTGCAAGATCTGGCTGGAATCCGTGGCGACCACTATCTTGATATAGGAATCAAGTTCGTCTTCGGACCTGGCTTGAGCAGCCTGACCTCTTCTGGGCACCGTGGAGACGAGCTGAGCCTGGGGAGGTTGTAGTGAAGCGATGAACACCAGGGCGCAGATGCAGGCAAACCGACGAATGCACAGGCCGGAATTAGTTGGCGCCATAGGTCGCCTTGACTTTGAGGAAGTTAGCCAGCTCAGCTTGAGCGGCTGCCCGATCGCCAACCTGTTTATAGAGGGTGAAGAGTTCGTAGCGTGAAGCTGAGTCAGTGGGATTCTTCTCTGAAGCGGCGCGAGCTTCGTTGATCGCGTCTCGCAGCTGGCCGAGATGCTCATAGACTCTCGCCAGCAGGAGATGGTTGGAGTACTCCTCAGGCTGAAGCTCGATCGCCTTACGCGCGTAACTAAGTGCGTCGGCCGGTTTGCTCTCCAAAAGCAGACGCGCCATACCTTGATAAGGCCATCCGAATGGCTGACCATTGGCTTCGACGATGTCGATGGCTTTGCGATAAACCTCGGCTGCTTGCGTGGGTTGTCCGAGAATCTCGAGACAATTTCCCTTCTGGTAGATGCTCTTCCAATCATCGGGTTGAAGCTGTGCAGCAGTAGTAAATGCTTTGAGAGCCTGACCAGCGTCTGACTGTATCTCGAGCCTGTACAGACCGAGGTAATAGTGAGGCTTGAAATCTGAGGGATCGAGCAGTGCCGCTTTTTGCATCTGTTGCTCGAACAGGAAGAACTGATTCAGATCGTAATACGCAAGACCGAGCGCCACGTGAAGCAGGGCGGTGTCCATGCCGAGCTTCTCTGCCGCTCTTAAAGATTGCGTGGCACTCAGGGAATCATGTAGCTGAAGATGGCCGATACCTTGCCAGTAAAACGCGCTCGCATCGGCAGGGTTGATGGAGATCTGGTTCTGAGCGAGTTCGATCACCTGCTTCCAGTTCTTCAGCTTGACTGCTTCCAGGATTGGACTGTTCTGCGAATTCGCCGGCACTTCAAGCTGGTTGGGCTGCACCTGGGCCGCAGAGCTAGATTGGGCGCAGATCGACGGCATGACTGCGAGGACAGCGATGGCAGCCAAACCTAGGATTGTGGAGCGGATGCGGGTCATAGTTGCAAGATGCTGTCCATGTGACGGAACTTGTTGCATAAGTCGCGCGCAGAGTTATATCGGCTTGCACCGGCAACGCAGACAAGTCGCGGGTTAATTCTGCTTGCCGAGTTTGTCCTCTTTCAAAGCATGGCTTTCTTTTTGCATTTTCTCGAAGGCCGCGTCTTCGTTGGAAGCCTCAGCTAGCAACCCAAGCTGACGGTATGCACGGGCAAGCTGGAAGTGAGGAGCACCATCGTCGGGATCGAGCGCACTCGCCTTGCGAAATGCATCTACGGCGTCTTTCGGACGCTGCAGCAGCATGAGAGCGCGCCCCTGAACCATGTATAGATCCGGCCCTTCAGCCTTGAGATCGAGCGCTCGATTTACGAGGCGGAGCGCCTGCGCCGGATCCCTATCGACCAGTATGCGGGCGGCCTCCCAATTCGCATCTGGATTGTAGGGAGCACGGCCCAAGCACTCCCGATAGGCAGTAAGCGCATCGTTGAAGTTGCCGCTAGCCCAGAGAGAATGCGCGTACAGGTAGTAGAGTTCCGCGTTCTCAGGAGCCTTCGCGATTGCTCGCTTATAGTGTTCCACAGCATCCGGCAATATCTGCTTCGCCTCTGAAGCTTTTCCCAGGAGAACTTCGACAAGATAGGATCCAGGATCGGACGCCTGGACTTCGCTGAGCGTCGCGGCAGCAAGACTGGAATACAGCGTGCCGAGCGTGTAGAGAACTTCTACGTTGTGCGGATCTTTCTTCTTCAGGTCTTCAAGGAGTTTGGTTGCGGGCTCAGAATCTCCGGTTGCGATCAGGCTCTTGGCCAAGTAGAGCTTCGCATTGGAATCGTTCGGATTGAGGCGGAGAGTCGTCCTGAATTCTCGCTGCGCCGAGGCGAAGTCTCTTTTCTGAAATAAGGCAAGCCCGAGCAAAGCATGCGGAACGGCAGAAGCGGGAGCGAGTTCGCAGGCGCGCTTCAGCACGGGAGCGGCGTCATCAAAGCGGTTCTGCTGCAGATAGAGCCTTCCGAGATTGTTATAGGCGGCGGCTAACTTCGAATCAACCTTCAGGATCGCGCGGTACTTCTCGATCGCCTCATCCAGATGGTTCGCCTGCTCTGCGCTTTTAGCTTCGGCATACAGCGTTTGGATATCGTTTTCGGTGTTTTGAGGCAGCGCAGAAATGCTGATGGTCAGCAGAAGAGCGAGGCAACATACCGCATTGCGAAAAGCCATCATCTCGATTCTCAAGGTCTGCTGTATTTTAGACGAACTTTTCTTTCCCGGGATATGGACCTTGCGGGGATTGTGTAGTGTCGCAAGGAAAAGACCTCCGCAGGCCTGAGCATGCGGAGGTCGTCTTTGAATCTGAACGAGTTCGGCCCGTTTAGAACTTGAATCTCGCCCCGAATTGCAACTGACGCGGCGCGTTTGCCTGGCCCGTAACCTTTCCGAAGTTGGCGTAACAATCCGGCTTCACCGCAGTAGGACTACTGCAGTTGACCTGAGTGAAGTTTTGATCGGGAGGGCCAAACACCGTTCGGTTGAAGGCATTAAAAGCCTCCGCCCGGAACTCGATGCTGGTTCTTTCCCAGATTTTAGTTTCTTTCACCACGCCGAGGTTTTCGTTCTTGTAGAGGAACGGCCGGACGTTCGAGATGGTTGGCGGTGCATCGCCCAGAGCAAACTGACCAGCATCAGCGAATGCTTCAGGATTGAGATAGCGGTCTGTTACCGGGTTGAATTTACCGCCGTGATACAGCTTGATGGGTTGACCCGGAACCAGGTTCGGGCGCGAGAGATTGTTGAAGATCGGATTGGCTGATCCGCCAGTGATGGCAATGGGCGCCCTTTGTGAATACTGAAGGATTCCCGTAACTCCCCAACCTCCGAGCACTCTACCGAGTACCGGACTCTGATTCAGAAACTTCTTCCCGGGCCCGATCGGAAGTTCGTAAGTGGTAGCGACGCTGAAATTGTGAGCACCAGCCGCCCCGTTGGCGTTATCGCCGACGACCTGTCGCTCTCGCCTGCGCTGCGCGGTATCGAGCGGAGTTGAGCTGAAGTTAGAGAACTGGTCAAGGCTGTCTGCGATGTTCTTAGACCAGGTATAACTTACGAGGAAAGTCATACCATTGGAGTAATTCTTCTGCAGACGCTCTTGTAACGAATGATAACTCGAGTGCCCGGGTGTCTGCGTCCTTGCTTCAATGTATTGATATTGAGGATAGGGGCGTAGAGCCTGAGCTACGCTGCCGGTGAATCCTGGATACGGAGTTTGAACACCAGCCGCGATCGCCTCGGGTGAGTTGATGTCTGCCAGGAGGACCGGGCCGAGATCAGCGAGGTAGTGCGAGGGAACCTGGTTGATGTTGAGCAGGTTTCCGCCGATACGAACGTTGCTGCTGCCCACGTAGCTGGTTTCCATTGCGATACGGAATGGAAGCTGCTGCTCGACGGTCAGGCTCCATCCCATTGTGTAACCGTTCTTTCCATCTTTACGCTGCATGTAGGGAATGTACTGACCATTAGCAGCCGAGCGGGAACGAGGAGGCGCGGGTTGCAACGCCAATGCCGCGAGTCCGGAGTCCCAGGTGGGTTGAAGTTGCGGCGGCGGCGTGAATCCCGTATCAGGACTGGTAAGCAGGTTCTGATATTGAATACCAGTGAGGAAACTGGCGGCAATTTCAGGACCCATGAGGGTACTGGCACCACCGCGAAGGCTCGACTTACCGAAGCCGCCGCGCACAATCGTGTGCTCGAAGGCCTGATACGCGAAACCAAAGCGAGGCTGCCAACTGCCGAAGTAGGTATCGGCAATTTGTTTGCGGCAGAGAGAGGCGCCTCCCGCCCCGATGCAAGGACCGCCCTGTTTACCTGCGAATACGAGCGAGCCGAGACGCCCGCCGGCGTCAGGATTGGGAACAGTCGGGTCGAACGTGGAGAACGCATCGTTGGGTGCGTAGGCAGGAACGCCATAGTCCCACCGCAAGCCGGCATTGATCGTCAGCTTGGGAGTAAGCTTCATATCGTCTTGAGCGTAGAAGGCCCGATAGGCGGTCTTGGTCGTGCGGTTGCCAACACCTCCACTCTGCGATGCGGTGTTCACCCGACCAAGGTATAGGCTGGCGAATCCGAATCCACCGTAGGTATCGGAACCAGTTACTGGATCAGGTCCCGCGGTCGCGTTGTGAACGAAGTTGTATTGGCCGATGTTTCGGGCGAAGGCGTCTAACTCATCTTCTTCACGAATCTCGGTTCCAAAACTTAGTCCGTGCTTTCCCTTCTGCCACTTGAAATTGTCCCCAAAGTATTGACAGTACCAGCACCCGCCGCTGGTCTGGTTGTTATCGACACCGGCTCCAAATGCAGGCTGGTTGGGCACGTCAGTACTGATGGACGGGTACGGCAAGCCCGGTACGGCCAGGGGGAGAGTTGACCCCGCAGGTACGAGCGGGAAGAAGGTGCGTGTACCAAACGTCTTCTGAATCGAGTACAACGTCTGATTGATGATGTTAGGGGTGTAATTCTGATCGACGGAAAAACGAGGCTCCTGCTCGGTGCCACCGAACGAGTTGCCGGCGCCCAGAGGTCCTGAAAATACAGGAGACGTGACGCCCGCCGAGTGGGTGCGATAGTACGAGCCGTGGATGATGAAGCGCGGAGTGATGCTGTAGTCGATCTTGATGAACGGGTACAGCGCGTTTGCGGGCGCATTCGGCGTCTTCAACACTGCGTTGCTGAATGGGACGTCGTTGGTAGCAGACGGAAGCAGGCTCAGATAAGCCGCACTCAGAGCGCTCTCGCGACCTTGAGGAATGATGTTTCCGGGGAATGGATCACGAATAAAGGTACCGTTTGGACCGGGGCGGGTGGTGAGAGGGTCGAAGATTGGGAACGGTAGCTGAGAGAAATCGCCTTGAAGCATTCTTGCCGTCGGCATGGTTACAAGTTGCGTGGCGACCCCACCGCGGAACCTGTACCAGTCGAGTACAAAGTTGAAGAACATCTTGTCGCGGCCGTGGTAGATCTTAGGAATGTAGACCGGGCCCGCAACCCTGAAGCCGAACTCATGCTGCTTCTGGGTGGTTCCGCTACCAAAGTAGCCTTTCGCATCGAACGCATTGTTGCGCAGATATTCCCAGGCAGCGCCATGCAACTGATTGGTTCCACTATGAAGATGGAAATCCAACTGTCCGGTTCCGCGGCCGTACTGGGCGCTGTAAGCGTTGGTATTGATGGCAAACTCGTCGACCGCGTCGACCGGAGGTCCTGAATTTTCCTGTCGGCCGCCGCCGTCCGCATTCATATAGGGGATGCCGTCGTAATAGAAATCCTGGCTGAAATCGGGAGCGCCGTTGATCCGGGCTACGAAGGTGTCGCCTGTGACTCCGGGAGCCAGGGTAAGAAACGAATCTGTTTGGCGGCGCGCGCCCGCGACCTCGAGAGGCAGCTGTTCGAGAGTTTCAGCTTCGAGGACGGTGTTGCGGTCTCCTCGATCCGTGGTCAATGCAATCGAGTTGGCCTCAACCGTGACCGTTTGAGAGGTCTGCCCGGCCTCTAACTGCACGTTCACCTGACTGCCATGGCCGAGCTCGACGTCGACGTTGTTACTGATCTTTGTGCCAAAGCCTGCCTTGGTGACCCTCACTTCGTATAAAGCGGGAGCAAGATTGGTGGCCGTATAGCCGCCATCGTCGCGGGTCGTCAACGTCTGACTGGTGTTCGTTGCAAGATTCGTGACCGTTACCGTAGCACCAGGTATGACTGCTCCGGAAGGATCAGTGACTGTGCCCGCGATCGAACCCGAAGTACTACCCTGTGCTTCGGCTAAACGTTGTGTAAATAACATTAGCAAGAACACACTGGCTACTGCGATGAGTGTCCTTCGCCATCCCTTACGCATTGCTACCCCCCTGAATCATTCCTAAGTCTTCCGCTCGTTGCGTGTTCTTCATGTTTCCCATGGATCTCGTAACGCTGGCTTTGTTGAGGAGGCGGATACCGCTCCATAAGAGAAGACCAGTGTCTCTGGGATTATCCTTCTAGTTACAAGGGCACAGACCGGTCAACATATTTCAATACGCTGAACGATTGGTCACTCCTGACGAAATGGCGCGCGGAATTGCAGGCAGGCGCACTGTGAAATGAATGGGCAGAGTGCCGGACGTGCCCGCGAATCAGTCGGAACTTTAGGCGCGGGGTACGCTATGGGTTCCCGCTGTGCTTTGCTGCGTAAACGACCTCTCGACAATTTGCGAAGTCGGCATGGTGGCGATCGGTTCTGGTATGATTCGCTCCACACTTTTGGAGATTAGAGGCGATGCCCGCCCCCGACGTTCGGCTATATCTTCTCGCGCTCTTGCTCATGGGCAGCACCAGCGTGGAGAACGTGAGCACTCGGGGTCCGGTAGTCCTCGCTGCTGAGCAAGCTTCCCCAGCGGATGCACAAGACCGGCAGAGCCGCGAGCTTGCAGATTCTGTTGCTCGCCCGCAGGACGAGACCCCAACCACAGCTAAGTTCGTCGAGAGCGGTGAGGTTGTGTTCCAGGATGTGACGGTGACCTCCGGGTTGGCGAGTTGGCATCACAGGATGGGAACCCCTGAGAAGCGCCACATCGTAGAAGCGAACGGTTCGGGCGTGGCCCTACTGGACTATGACAATGATGGCTGGCTGGATATTTATCTTGTGAACGGATCGACCTTCAGTGCGTTTGCGGGAAAGAGTGCTCCTCCTCATGCGGCTCTCTTTCACAACAACCATGACGGAACCTTCACGGATGTGGCCACAGCGGCAGGAGTGACCAATGATCGCTGGGGAGTGGGAGCAGTCGTCGGAGACTATGACAATGATGGATGGCCAGACATTTACGTCTCTAACTACGGTGAGAACCGCTTGTTTCACAACAACCACAATGGGACTTTCACGGATGTCGCAGGAAAAGCCGGCGTAGCACTTGGCGGATGGTCCACCGGCGCCACATGGGGAGACTACGATGGCGACGGTAAGCTGGACCTTTTCGTGCCCGGGTACGTGGAAGTCAAGCCAGAGCAGATGCAAGAAGCGGGTGGGGAGGACTCACTCAGCACGTGCCGATATCGAGGAGAGCCTGTGTTCTGCGGCCCGCAAGGACTGAGAGGGGAGGCTGATCATCTCTTTCGGAACAATGGCGATGGGACATTCACGGATGTAAGTGTCAAAGCTGGAGTAAGTGATCCGAATAAGTACTATGGATTGACGGCGCTCTTCGTAGACGTCAACGGCGACAGGAGGCCGGACCTGCTCGTCGCGAACGACTCTACTCCTAACTATCTCTATCTCAATAAGGGTGACGGCACATTTGAAGATGCGAGCTATAAGTCGAGCTATGCCGTGAATGGGGACGGCCACACCACCGCCTCGATGGGGATTGCGGCCGGCAACTTCAGCAACAATGGAAGGATCGATATTCTGCATACAACATTTTCCTCGGACTACAAGGTGTTGTATCGGAATGAGGGGAACGCGACCTTTTCGGATGTGAGTTACACCATGGGGCTTGGACAGATAACCTTCCCCTTTCTGAGTTGGGGAGTTGGGTTTCTGGATTATGACAACGATGGATGGCTGGATATCTTCGTAGCCAGCGGACATGTGTATCCGGTCGTGGACAAAGTGAACTGGGGAACATCCTATGCTGAGAGACCCCTGCTGTTTCACAACGACGCAGGACAACATTTTTCCGCAGTGGCGGCAGTTCGGGGATCCGGCCTGGGGCAGACGTTACCCAGTCGTGGCGCGGCTTTCGGCGATCTGTTCAACGATGGGAAGATCGATGTGGTCATTAACAACATCGATCATGCGCCCACAGTGCTTCGTAACGTGAGCCAAGATCATCACCACTGGGTGGAGTTAAAGCTGGTAGGCGGCCCCAAGAGTCCTCGCGACGCCGTCGGTACGGTTGCTTACCTGCAGATGGGCCAGTTGCGGTTGCGTGGCGACGTTCTAAGTGGAGGAAGTTACGCTTCATCGAACGATCAACGCATTCACTTTGGTCTTGCCACACAAACGAATCCCGGTGAAGTGGAACTACATTGGCCCAGTGGTCGAGTAGAGCGAGTGGCGCTACCGCGTGCCGACGCCATCTACACGATCGAGGAAGCGAAGGGCATCACTTCCACACTCGCGCCGTGAAGGTAGAGACCTCTGCTAAGAACCATCTCAGATTGCCTCAAACATCAAAAGCTCGGAGGTAAGTGCGCCTTCGAGCCGGACGGTTATGCCTTGCTGCATGAGAGTAAGTCCATCGATCTGAACGGATTCTCCAGCATTGTCGAAGGTAACTCGATAGTGCCGCGACAGATCGAGCCCACGGGCGCGGAAGTGATATTCGGCCTGGGTCGGCGCAGAAAGCTGGAAGATCCCGGAGATGCCTCGGGTGCGATCTTCGGAATCCAGTTCGAGCACGCCCCACCCATGTGGCTCCACTCCGCTCATCACCGGTGTGTGATGGAAGATGCGGCTTGTGTTCAGGAACGGACGCACGAAGTCCTTGTAGAGCTTGACCCACCGCTTCGTGCGCATCATGAAGACGGGGTTCAGATTTGCACCGATTGGATAGAGGAAGCCGAATTTTGGCTCGAGGAAAAGAAGCAGGCGCGACTGAAAATCGAAGTCGGCGGCGGACTGCCCTCCCTGCCCGCCGAGCAAACGATCGATAGTTTCAGGCGGGAGTGCCATCGTCATTCCGTTGGTAATCAAGAACGATCTTGGGGCGATCTGCCAGTCCGTGACATCGGTGTGATTGAATCGGCGCACCATGCCTATGTCGGTCCGAGCACCGCCACCAGCGCAATTCTCGAAGATCACCTTGGGAAAGCGAGCACGAAGGCGATCGTACACTCCATACACTACCTCGTAGTAGCGCCAGTAGCCGTTCTCGACGTAGCCATCCTGGAGGTGGCGGACCCCTCGAAGAGGATTGGTGTTGTAGTCCAAGCGGAAGAAATCTAACTCATTATCTTCGATAACTCGGATAATCTGCTCTTCCATCCACTTAGCCGCACTCGGATTGGTAAGATCGAGCAGCCCTCCCATCTCTCGTTTTCCGTCGTAATTCATGGCGAGCCAGTCCGGGTGTTCCTTAGCGACGCGACTCTGATCGCCGACTCGTTCTGCGTCCATCCAAAGGCCCCAGAGCATGCCAGCGGCATGAACGCGATCACGGAAGGGTTTGATTCCATCGGGAAAGCGTTGACGGTCCACCTGCCAATCCCCGACGGTCTTCCACCAATTGCCTTGGGGAGGTGCGTACCAGCTCGCATCGATGAAAAAGACTTCGGCCCCGACTTCGGCTGCTTCATCGATAGAGTGATTCACCTGCTCGGTGGTAATTTCCAGTTCCGGTCCAATGCCTGACTCGATCCAGCCTCTCTGGCCGCGTGCCGGAGGCATAAGGACGCTGCGCCGCACGTGAGTGTGCATGGCCTGAACGGCGGCATCGAGGTCGCCGTAGACCAATCCCATATGCATCTCTGGAGTGGTGACGGTCTCGTTGGCGGCGAGCACGCGCATGGGGGCGAGAGCGGCCGGGCCGCAACCAAACACCAGGGCAGCCGAGGTTCCCTCTTTTCCCTGCTCTAGATCCAAGTCGAACTCGAGGCTATATCCGCCGGTCCAGGCTAGTTGCCCGATAAAGAATTCGCCACTCGCGTTGTTACGTAACATGAACATGGGGTGCCGATGCTGTTCCCGCCGGTAACGCCCATCGATGCGGAGCCCTGCGTTCGGCATGTCGTGCCACTGGAAGTTCCCTTCCTCTCCCCACCTGCCGTTTTCAAAATAGCCTATGGAATAGAGCGGAACATTGGCGCCTTCGAGGCTTAACTTCCAGTGATCGTTCTTTCTGAGAACACCGCTCCAGGGCGAGACCGCGGCCAGGGCAGACACGTGATTGGAGGTGTTCGTTACTTCCAACCATCGGGTCAGGATGGGTGTTCCATCGAGTTTGGTGTGAACTTTGACGGTAACCGGGCGCAGGGTGTGCACGAGAGTGATTACAACGTGGGAGTTAGGTCCGTCAGAAGACAGCTTGTCAAATCCTCCCCACTTCCAATCGCTGCTGAGCGACTGACCGTCAATTTCTAAGCGAAATGCCTCAGGCTGCTGATACTCAGAGGGGTCCAGGCGGCCGTCGTAGAAGCTAATGAAGCCGGAGCCGTTCCAACCTCGGCCGACGAGCTGGCCGTCGATGAATGATTCTTCGTAGACGACCCAGCCCGTTCGGTAACTGATGGTCGGTTCTTTCTCTTCGACGAAGAGCACGTCGGACCATGCAGGATCAGTCGAGGTGGTTGCAGCACCTGGGTGCGAAGGACTCGATGCGCTCGCGGGTTTGTTCTGCGAATTCCCCGTGGCGGAATGTTTCTTCGCTTGTTCAGCGTCGGCATGCGATGACGATTTTAGAAGCGGCGAGCCGAGTGCGCTACGTCCGTCGACCAAGAGACCTGCGTAACCCGCCAGCAGAATCTTTCCTGCGTCTCTTCGAGAGAAACGAATCATAGTGACCCCTCCTGAAAGCTTGAACACTTGCAAACCTACGCGACGAACGATCAGCTAACGAAAGGCGCGATGCGGTTCCCGCATCCGATGCTAGCAGCAGAAGAGAATCGGGTGGGGCGTAAGTTCAATCTATTGAACGGCCTTGACACTGGTGAAGGCCACGACTAAAAGCATCGGCTATGACCTCAAGCCAGCTTCGCCCTGAAGCGAGCACGGGCAGCGGATTGCTCGGCGGTCGAGCGGAGACAGCCGTCAGCCGGCGAACTTTCCTCGCGGGGCTGGGCGCCGCGGTGGGAAGCGCAAGTGTGTTCGGAGTGTCTGGCTGCAGGGGTGCGTCAGGCTCTTCTTTCCACCGGCGAGTCGGGATCTCAATTCCATACGAGGCAGAGATCCTGAACGAGTTCTACGCGGACATGAAGCGGGAGGCAGAGCGGCCCGACGTGGACTTGCGCTTGGTGCTGGTCGATGCAGGAGGAGATTTTCTAAAGCAGACGATCGACATCGAACTCTTCGTCGCGCAGGGCTTCGGAGCTGTGCTGATGTTTGTGCTGCCGCAGGGGCTGGATCAGATCATTGCGCGAGCGCGAGAGAAAGGCGTTTGCGTGTTCAACCACAGCGCGTCGCCAATTACGGGTTGTACGCAAAATATTGTTCTCGATCAGCACGCCGCCGGATTTGAAGTGGGGACTCATGCTGCGGAGTGGATTAACGACAGGCGTGGCGGGAAGGCGGAGGTCGGGTTGCTGACCAATCTCACGGATCCGGAACTGATCGTGCGCAGCCAAGGCATCAAGGACGGACTTCGACAAACTTGCCCCGGCGCGAAGATTGTGGGAGAGGTGGAAGCGAACACGGTGGAGCGCGGTTCGGCTGCCGCTGCCAGTCTGCTGCAGGCCAATCAGAACATCTCGGTGCTGCTGGCATTCGGTGACGATCCCGGAGTAGGCGCTTACACTGCGGCAACCGAGGCTGGCCACAGAGACCCGAATCGCTTCTTCGTGGGAAGCGCGGACGGCACGAGGCTGGGCATGGAAAAGGTTGCGGAGGGCGGCATCTACCAATGCTGCGCCTTCTTTTTCTTTTCCTTCAGCGCGACGCAGGCAGTGCGAGACATGGCTCGTTGCCTGCGAGGTCAACCAATTTTTCCTACACGCGTGATGGGCAGCAAACTAGTGACGAAGCAGAACGTTGAGGAGTTTGAGCGCATCAGCCGGGGTGCGCATCAGGCGGCATATCAGCACTACTACAGTGATACGAGTGTCATGCGATTCAGCGAAGTTCCACTAAGAACGCCTGAGTAGGAAGGTGAACATTTGGCTACCGTAAGCCAGCCGGAGATGAAGCCCGTGGTGCGGGCTGTCGGGATTACGAAATATTTTGGCGGAGTGAGAGCGCTGGACGATGTCTCGATCGAACTGCGGCCGGGAGAGATCGTAGCGCTCGTGGGTGATAACGGCGCAGGTAAGAGCACGCTGGTGAAGATACTGGGCGGCATCTATCAACCGGACCGGGGCAGCATCTGGCTCGGCGAGACCAAGGTACAAAACCTGAGTGCGAGGAAGGCGCGCGAGTTCGGCATCGATACGGTGTATCAACAACTGCTGCTCTGTGACAATATGGGCGCGGCAGAGAATGTGATGCTTGGGCAGGAACCTGTTCGCTGGCGCTGTGGCCCGTTTGAAGTAATCGACCGCAAGCGTTCGATCGAGGAAGCGCGCAAACACATCCTGGAACTCGGAATCACCTTGACGAGCCTGGAAGCCCCGGTGCGGAGGCTCTCGGGCGGACAGCGCCAGGCGATCGCGATTGCACGAGCGACGGTGAATGCGCATCGCATGATCCAGTTTGATGAACCCACCGCGGCACTCGGAGTTCGACAGACACGGGCTACGCTCGACTTGATTCGCCGAGTCGCTTCAAAAGGAATCGCCGTGGTTGTGATCACACACAATCTCGATGATGTCTTCGCCGTGGCCCATCGCATCGTGGCGTTGCGTCTTGGGCGCATCAGTCTGGATGCAGCGGCCGCGGATGCCTCGCGAGAGTCAGTGGTCGCAAGTATGACTGGCGTTTCCTTTCGCGGGGCAAACTCATGAGAGCGAGCCTGGCAATACCGAGAGCCATGGCTGCAGGCGGACGCAACCTGGGACTGCTGGCTACTTTGATTTCAGGATTGCTGATTATCTCTATCTTCAGTCCGCAGTATCTCAGCCTGGATAACTTGCTGGTGGTAGCGCTTCAAGTCTCGTTCGTGGGAATTGCCGCGCTAGGCACCGCCTACCTGATTATCAGCGGCAACATCGACTTATCGATTGGATCGCAGTATGCAGTGTGCGCGGTGGGCTCGGCGCTGCTGGCCAAGTCTCTTCCATCTCCTTTTGCGTGGCTGGCAGGCATTCTGCTGGGAGCTTTGCTAGGACTGATCAACGGCCTGCTGGTGTGGCGAATTACTATTTCACCTATCATCATCACGCTCGGGACTATGACGATTTACAGAGGCGCCGCTCTACGCATCACCAATGGGTTCGGCGTGCGAGGCGTACCCAAATCCTTCTCAGTGTTTGGGCAAGCTCATTGGCTGGGCCTTCCAATGCCGGTTTGGGTACTGCTGGTGCTCGGCACGGCTGCGCAACTGGTACTGCAGTTCACGCGACAGGGAAGGCATCTGGTCGCATTTGGCGGCAACAAGGAAGCGGCGCAGGCCTTTGGCATCAACGGTCAGGGACTTGTGTTGCTGAGTTTTGCGTTTAACGGCGCGCTGGTTGGAACGTCTGCAGTGCTGGCCGCGAGCCGCTTTGGTACGGCCGCGCCTACTTTCGGATCTGGCTTTGAGTTGGATGTGATCGCGGCCGTGATTCTCGGCGGAGTGGTCTTCACCGGTGGCGAGGGTTCGATCGTAGGCGTCATCCTTGCGGTGCTGCTGCTAGGAGTGATCAACAGCGGCTTGATCTCGATGGGAATCGATCCGCATTACGCATACATGGTCAAAGGGCTTGCATTGGTTGTAGCGGTTACGTTGGACCAAGTGATACAGGAACAACAACAGCGACACCGCAAGAAGATGGCCCTTCTCGAACGATCGACTGCAGCTTAGAGGCTTGCTTGACCAAAGGGGACGGAGGGGGCAGTACACACACTGCGCCATTCTATATAGCGAATGGAAGGACTCTCGCATTAGCGAGCCGCCTTAAGACCGCGCCGTTCGTTTACATGTGATGCGCAAATTCGCGGGAGAGAAAGAGCATCTCGCGACCAAGTTGAGGTAAGCGCGAGCTTGGAATCTGACCCGTCGAGCCCCGCACCGAGAAGGCAGTAATCACCGCTCCGTTGGAATCCAACACGGGAACTGCGACGGCTCGAATGCCGGCGACTTGTTCCTCATCGTTGACGGCGAAACCATTCGCGCGGACTTGGGCAAGATGTGTCTTGAGTGCGGTGAGCGATCCGATGGTGCGCGGAGTAAACCTCGCAAACTCTCGTCCGCCCAGCACTCTATCCAGCTTTTCGTCAGAGAGAGTAGAGATGAGCGCTTTGCCCTGCGCCGTGCAGTGTAGATCGAGATGGCGGCCTATCCAGGCTCCGCCTCCATCCTGAAACGACTCTACCTTGGCGATAATGACCGCTTCAGCACCGCGCTGAACAGAAGCTGTGGCCGTGAGATTGAACCTGGTCGCAATCTGCCGCAGGTACGGAAGCGCCAATGCACGCAGGTTGAGCTCAGCCGGATTTGCACTAGCGACATCCGCAAGCCGAAGACCGAGCAGGTAGTGCCGCCCGTCTCTGCCTCGTTGCACATAACCCCGGGTGACCAAGGTGTGAATGAGGTAGTGCGTCGTGCTTTTGGGGATGTTCAGCTTGCGACTTAGCTCCGAGAGTGTCAGGCCCTGCTGGGAGTTAGCCAGCAATTCAAACAGACTCATCGCGCGGTCGACAGCAGGCAGACGGAAATCTTGTCCTTCGAAGAGTTTTGCCGAGGTCAGAGTGCAGGCGTCTTGTTTGGCGATAGTTGAACGCTGCTTCTCTGCTTCGGGGGCGTTATCTTGTGTTTTCATTCAGTCCTGACCTGATTCCTCAGAAAAGGTAACGCACACGAGAGTTATAGTACACCCGTTCCGGCCAGTTTCTATCACATCGAACAACGGCGGTCAACGAAGGCCAGAACATACGCTTGGATTCAGCGATCGGCGAGGGTGAGGGGCCTTGTTCAATAGGCTGAAATAGATTGACACCCCAGCTTAGCGGCTTTTACAAGGAGACTCGGCGAGGGGGCGAACGTAAGCAGCCTGCCCTGCTTTTCGCACGATTTTTCCCGAGCGGGGGTTGGTGTGGCGCTGTCCAAGCAGATGGTCCTGTCGCTGTATCGTTGCATGCTGGAGATCAGAGAATTTGAGATGAAGGCGCGGGAGATCTTCCGCTCGGGAAAGATGCCCGGCTTCATACACCTATACATCGGCGAAGAGGCGGTGGCGGCTGGGGTTTGCGCTCAACTCAAGACGGACGACTACGTTGCGAGTACTCATCGCGGCCACGGTCACGCGCTGGCAAAGGGCATTTCGGCACGCGCCGTGATGGCCGAGTTGATGGGAGCTGTCGATGGCTGTTCGGGAGGCCGCGGAGGGACGATGCACCTCTACGACCCGACCGTAGGCTTCCTCGGTTCGAACGGCGTGGTTCCACCTGGAATTCTCATCGGCGCGGGCGCCGGCCTGAGTGCGCAGCTCAAAGGTCGTCAACAGGTGTCAGTGGCATTCTTCGGCGACGGCGCGGTAAACAATGGCGCGTTCCACGAGGGTTTGAATCTCGCTGCGACTTGGAATCTGCCGGTGCTCTTCGTTTGCGAAAACAATCTGTACGCTACCGAGATGCCGTTCGAGCAAGCGACTAAGAACACCAACGTGGCGAGCCGGGCCGCGGCTTACAACATGCCCGGGATCCGGGTGGATGGAAATGATGTTTTCGAAGTGTATGAGAAGGCTGGAGAAGCGGTGGAGCGCGCCCGGCGGGGCGAAGGGCCGACGCTGATCGAATGCCTCACGTACCGCTGGTATGGCCATCACGAAGGCGACCCCGGAACCACGTATCGCAGTAAAGAGCAGATCGCCCAGTGGAGAAGCACCGACCCCATCGCCAGACTGGTGGAACGAGCGAAGAGCGAGGGTTTGGCATCGGCAGAAGATTTCAAGACGGTAGATCGCGAAGTTCAGAAAACGATCCAGGACTGTGCCGAATTTGCATTAGCGAGCCCGCAACCGGCCACGAGCACCGCACTAGACCACGTGTTTTTCAATTAGAGATGGGAATACCGACCAATGGGTGAGATGAAAGTGTCTTCCTTAGCTGAGGCCGAAGAGTTGGCTACCAATCAACGAGTGATTAGCTATGCTGAGGCCGGCGTAGAGGCACTTCGAGAAGAGATGCGGCGCGACTCGAGCATCTTTTACATGGGCCAGGGGGTTGGTCCGCGTGGTGGCAATTTTCAGCAGAGCCGGGGCTTGTGGCAAGAGTTTGGTGAGGCTCGCGTGAGAGATACTCCCATCGCTGAGCGCGCTCAGACGGGCCTGGGCATCGGTGCGGCACTTGCCGGCAGTCACCCCGTCGTCGACATCGTATTTCTCGACTTTGTGCTTGAGGCGATCTGCGAGATCATCCAACAGGCTTCCACCATCCACTACATCTCCAACGGTGCGTTCAAAGTGCCTGTAATCGTTCGTGCTGCTGGAGGCGGAGTGCGGAGCACGGGACCTCACCACTCGCATACGTTCTACTCCTTCTTCATGCATATCCCGGGACTGAAGGTTGCGTTGCCGTCAACTCCCTATGACGTCAAGGGACTGATGAAGACAAGTTTGCGCGATCAGAACCCCGTGATCTTCGTTGAGCACAAGGGACTCTACAACACGACCGGACCAGTGCCGGAGGAAGAGTATCTGATTCCATTCGGCCAGGCAGCGATCAAGCGCAAAGGCGAACACGTAACTCTCGTTGCTCTCAGCCTCATGGTGCACAAGGCGATGGAAGCAGCCGCGCGGCTTGCGGAAAACGGGATTTCTGTTGAAGTAATCGACCCTAGAACTCTGGCTCCGTTCGACAAGGACACCATCTTGACCTCGGTAGCGAAGACGGGGCGTTTGGTTATTCTGGACGAAGCGTACGCCTCCTGCGGTGTGTCTGCTGAAATCGCAGCAATCGTAGCTACGGAAGCGCTGTATGACCTCGACGCTCCCATTCACAGGATCTGCGCGCTACCTGCCCCGCATGCATTTGCGCCTTCGCTCGACACTTACCTGATTCCTTCCGTCGATCGCATTGTTAGTGAAGTGAGCGGCCTGCTGGATAAAAAGTAAGTAACTGCTGCTGAGCAACAGCACACCTCTGTTGCAAGTTTCTGGAGACATGTTTTTCTTATGAGTTATTCGATTGTCATGCCGCAACTCGGGCTCACGATGACTGAAGGCGCCGTAAGTGAATGGCTGAAGAAGCCAGGCGATCCGGTGCAAAAGAACGAGGCCGTCTTCATTGTCTCCACGGACAAGGTGGAGATGGAAGTCGAGTCTATAGCTGCCGGAACAATGGGCGAGATCCTGGTACAGCCTGGAGAGACGGTACCCGTGGGCGCGACGCTAGCTTACCTCGAAGGTGTGGACGAAGACGAGCAGGTAAGTGACGGTGCTTCTCCTTCCGCACAGATTGAGATGGATAGCGAGCCCACTCCTGAAGCGATCGTGCCCGCCAAGCCTGAGGCGACTAACTCAGCGCCGGTGTCGCCTAGAGCTCAAGACAGGCCGCAGATATCGCCGCGTGCGAAACGCCTGGCAGCGGAGCTTGGCGTGAGTCTGGATGGACTGCAAGGAACCGGAGAGGGCGGCCGCATTGTAGAAGAAGATGTCCGCAAGGGAGCGTCCGCGTCGGTTGCGCCGAGTGCCGCACCGAAGGCTTTGGAGCCAACGTTGAAGCGGCGCCAGATCATCGCTGAACGTTTGATCAAGAGCATTCAGACCATTCCGACTTTCTCGGTTTCAGCTGAAGCCAATGCAGAAAAGCTGTTGGCCTTGCGCCATCAACTGCAGTCGGCATCTGAGACAGGCTCAATCAAGCTAACTGTCACGGACCTGCTGCTTGCGGTGTACGCGTCGGTGATGAAGAAGAGGCCTGACCTGAACTCCGCGTGGGAGAACGACCGGCCGAGTGCCAGGACATCGGTTGACATTGGTCTGGCTGTGGCAACGGCTCAGGGCGTAGTTGCTCCCGTGATGCAAGGCGTCGATCAGTTAGATCTACAGCAACTCCTCTCCAAACGAAATGACCTGGTGGAACGAGGACGCAATGGTAAGTTGACCCTCGGTGAACTGGAAGGCGGGATCGCCACGCTGAGCAACCTTGGAATGTACCGCGTCGATCGTTTTCAGGCGATCATCAGCCCAGGTCAAAGTTCCATCCTGGCGGTTGGAAGTATTCGTAACCGTCCTTGGGTGGATGGCGCGTTGGTGGTCAAGCCGACAGTCATTCTTACTCTGACCGTCGATCACCGAATCGCCGATGGAGAAGGCGCCGCTACTTTTCTAGGCGAATTGGTGGATCTTGTCGAGAATCCATCGCGTTTGCAATTTGAGTCTACCCGTCAGCCCGCTGTAACTTCCGGCAGGGGACGCAATGGTTAGTGCTACTGATATTCATGAGGACAAAACGTATCACCGGAAGGTTCGATGAATTATCTTGCGACTGAAGTACTGCGATTCAAGGCTGCGCTGCCAGACTCGGGCACAGAGCGCCACCTCGAAAGCCCTCCATTATGAAGTATCAGCCACTGGTACAAACTCTAGAAGCAGTTGGTAAGGCGACCGAGACCTGGCTCAGTCCGGACGGCAGCCGCGTGTTGGTCTTGCCCTACGGCGGGCGGGTACTTGGTCTGTTCACCCCGCAGGACGACGAGAATCTCTTCTGGACGCACACAGCGTTGGAGCAAGTCGACACTGCACGAAGCTTCTACGAAGGCGAGCAGTGGCACAATTCCGGAGGCGAGAGGACGTGGCTAGGACCAGAGGTGGACTTCTTCTTTCCCGAATATCCGAACCTCACGCGGTACTTTCAGCAGCGGGAACTCGATCCCGGAGCCTACACCGTTTCGCGCGAAGGCGGCGAGCTTGCCTGGAAGACACAGGCGACGTTAGTAGCGTCCAGGACAAAGCAGCCAGTCCAGCTAGAAATCGCAAAATTACTCGCGCCTGCGAATAACCCCTTTCGACATGATGATCCAGAGAAATGGGCTGGCCTGCGGTTTGCAGGATATACACTTCGTACTTCGCTTCGGCTCACCGGAGAGTCATCGCCACCATACATTGGTCTATGGAGTCTCACCCAGATGCCGCATGGCGGCGAAATGCTGGTACCGACCTACTTCCATAGTGAACCGAAGATTTACATGGGCGACATAGCTTCCGGCGACTTACAGGCAGGGCAACGACTTATTCGATACACGATGCGAGCTGTCGGTGAGCACAAGATAGGGGTACGCGCATTGGCCCTGACTGGCCGCGCGGGTTACTTAAAATCTTTAGGAGATGAGGCGTTCCTCATCGTCAGGAATTTCCATGTGAACCCTTCCGGCGAATACGCTGACGTTCCCTGGTTGGAGACGGACAACTTTGGTTTTTGCATGCAGGCCTGCAACGTAAACAGCTTTTTAGGAGAGTTCAGCGAGCTTGAATACCATGTTCCTGCGATAGGCGCAGCGACCGGGCAGTCTGTCTCTCAGGATGAGTCGCAGCTTTGGGCTTTTCGAGGACCAACCTCAGTGATAAGGGCTGCAGCGCAGCGTCTGCTGTCTGCAGACGCCTAAGACAAATTGACAGAGATGGAGTGACAGATGCGGTTGCAGGGCAAGAACGCGATTATCACAGGCGCAGGTTCGGGCATTGGAGAGGCGAGTGCCCGGCTATTTGTTGCAGAGGGCGCGCGAGTGGCGATAGTCGATTATCAGAAAGAAGACGGAGAGCGGCTCGCCGGCGAGCTCGGGAGTGCCGCCTTCTTCATCCATGCAGATGTAAGTAACGGGCAGGATATGGAACGGATGGCCCAAGCGACGGTGGAACGCTTAGGCCGTATCGACATCCTGTTCAACAATGCGGGTGTTTCCTGTGTGGGCCCGATCCATGAGACTGCAGAGGACGAGTGGGATCGCGTCATGGCGATCAACCTGAAAGGTATCTATCTCGCGTGTAAGTACGTGGTTCCGATCATGCTTCAACAGAAGGCGGGTTGCATCATCAATATGGCGTCAGGTGCGGCCGTCATGGGACTCGCACAGCGTGCAGCCTATACTGCGTCGAAGGGTGCGGTCTATTCCCTCACCCGCGCGATGCAAGCAGACTATTGTCGGCAGGGTATTCGTGTGAACTCAATTGTGCCCGGAACGATCTATACGCCGTTCGTCGAAGGCTATCTTCGCAAGCACTATGCGAACGACATGGAGAAGGCCATGGATAACTTGAAAAAGAGGCAGTTGTCGAATACCTTAGGCAGCCCTGAAGATGTAGCCTATGCGGCGCTCTATCTCGCCTCTGACGAAGCAAAGTTTGTATTCGGCAGTGGACTTGTCGTGGATGGCGGATTTGCCACAGGAAAGATTTTTGACTGAAGAGACGTCGCAGACAGAGTTTTTAGATTTCACATTAAAGTCCGAGAGGAAATTGTTGCAGTCATGATTCTTTTGAGCGTTGTTACAACTGAAGGCAGTCGTCTCGCCGTTAAGACCGATTCCGGAATCGTCGTGCTGTCGACTGCCGGTGGGGCTCAGGCTAACTTGCCCTTGACTCTGGACGAAGCAATATTAGCGCCCGGTGCGATGGATCGTGTTCGCAAGTTCGTCAGCGATCAGGCGTCAAAACTTGGGGCACAGGCCTCGCCGGAAGCAGAGGTAAAGCTGGGTCTTCTGTTTAGGCCGCGAAATGTAATCTGCATCGGGCTGAACTACAGAGATCACGCGGCGGAGGGGGGAGCGCCGATCCCCGAAAAGCCGGTAGTGTTCGCAAAGTTGAACGGTTGCGTGATCGGCCCGAATGCTCCGATTGTTCTGCCGCCGGATACGCAACAGGTCGACTACGAAGCAGAGCTCGCCGTCGTGATCGGGCGATCGTGTAGAGGCGTCTCCGCGTCTGACGCCCTGGACTATGTTGCCGGTTATACATGCTTGAACGATGTGAGCGCCCGCGACTTTCAGTTCGGCGACAACCAGTGGGTGAGAGCGAAGAGCCAAGACACGTTCGGACCCATGGGCCCCTACCTGGTCACTTCCGACGACATACCCGATCCGCAGAAGCTCGCGATTCGCTGCTCTATCAACGGGCAACTGCTCCAAGACTCGAACACGGACAAGATGATCTTCGGTGTGCGCGAACTGATTGCTTTTATCTCTCGAGGAATTACTCTTCAGCCGGGCGATGTTATCAGCACTGGAACCCCTCACGGAGTCGGCTTTGCACGCAAGCCTCCAATTTACTTGAAGGACGGCGATGAAGTAGTAGTCGAGGTAGAAGGTATCGGGAAGCTGACAAATCCTGTAGCCAGTGCGTAGTCGTCCCTAGTGACTCCATGCGAATTAAAAAAATAGAGACGATCTGGTTTGAAGCAGTACCAAGCGACGATTGGCGCAGACAGTCGCCTCATTCGCGACAGGCGCTGCCGAACAATCTATGGGTGCGCATTCACACGGATGACGGGCTGGCGGGGCTTGGTGAGACTTACTACCTGCCCCGAGCCGTAAGCGCCGTGGTCCATGATCTGTTCGCCGATCTGCTGGTGAACCGGGATCCGCTCGACATTGAGAACCACTGGAACAATCTCTTCTCACTTGCGAACTTCTGCGGGTTCGCGGGCGCTGAGATGCGCGCCATCTCGGCAATCGACATGGCGCTCTGGGACATAGCCGGACAGTATCTAGGTCAGCCGATCTATAACTTGCTCGGCGGCCGCAACCGGGAGAGTATTCCCGTTTACAACACCTGCGTGGGATATGGGAAATATGCGGACTATACCGCATGGACAGAAGGACACGCGGGAGAACTGGCACTGGACCTGCTGGACTCCGGTATCGGAGCGATGAAGATCTGGCCCTTCGACCGATTCGGCCCTACATTGGGTGGCCCTTCCAATCCACACGGACCTGTTACCGTGTGGGGCCAGGAAACAGCCGCCGGTGTTCTGGGACATTCTCTCAATGACCGCGACATACAAGCAGGCGTGGCTATCGTTGATGAGATCCGCGAGAAGACACACGGCGCGATGGCGGTTGCGATCGAAGGCCACGCACGCTGGGATCTGCCGAGCGCGACTCGCATCGCACACGCACTCGAACCATACAACGTGATGTGGCTAGAGGAAATCATGCCTCCGGACAATGTCGAGGCGTTTGTTCGATTGAAGGCCTCGACAAGAGTTCCACTGTGCCAGAGCGAGCGCGCATTTACGAGATTTGGGTTTCGCAGTTTCATCGAACGAGGCGCGGCGGACATAATCATGCCGGATCTTTCCTGGACGGGTGGCTTCACCGAGACCCGCAAGATCTGCAGCCTTGCCGATACTTACTATTTGCCCGTCACCTTACATGACACGATCGGACCCGTCTCGCTGTGGGCGGCGACGCATATGATGTTGCATGTTCCAAATGGGATGATTCAGGAAGTAGTGAGAGGGTACGTAGACGGCTGGTACAACGATGTGATGACCGAGCCTCTCATTCTGGACAGCGGTCATCTTCGCGTAAACGGAAAGCCCGGACTGGGAGCAGCTTTGCGTCCAGAGTTACTCAACAGACCAGGAGCACATATCGAAGTTACAACCGAAGATCAAGTCAGGAATCGATAGGCTCATGCCGACATTCAAGTTGTTCTTCACGGGTGACTATCTGGATGAGTCGGGCGCTGTAGCCGGGGACGATCCAGGGCTTGAGGAGCTACGGTCGACAGGCTATATCGAACCTGCCTTCCTGGAAGACCAGAAGCCTGCCAAAAGCGACACTCATTACTGGGACCGCCTGTATTCGCTGGAGGTTACGCCGGAACATATTGCAAATGCGAATGGAATCGTGGTGTTTCGCCCATGGGTGAAGAAATCGGCGTTTTCACAGGGTGCTGATCAACTTGTGGTGCTGGCGCGTGCAGGTGCAGGAGTAGACAAGATTGACATCGCGGCGTGCACCGCCAATGGCGTTGCGGTGTTCAATACACCGGACACGCTGACACACTCCACGGCTTCGGCCGCACTCACGCTCATGCTGGCGCTGGCAAAGCGACTCTTCCCGCAACAGGAGTTAGTACGCACCGGCCGATGGGATCGCCAACCCGAGTTCCTGGGCGATGACTTGATGGGAGCCACACTGGGCATTGTTGGCCTCGGTAAAACCGGCAGCGAACTTGCTCGACTAGTAGCTCCCTTCAACATGCGTGTCTTGTCTTACTCGCCGAAGGCAGACCGCTCGCAGGCGGAGACACTTAGCGTCCAGCTGGTGACACTTGAAACTCTCCTGAGCAATAGTGACTTTGTAAGTCTCCACTGCCGTCTGAACGAAAATACCCGTGGCATGCTTGGCCCGCGCGAACTCAAGTTGATGAAGCCGGGTGCGTATCTTATCAATGTGGGACGTGGCGAACTGGTGGACGAGGTAGCGCTCGTTGATGCGCTACGAGAGAAGTCCATTGCCGGAGCAGGGCTCGACGTTTTTGAAACCGAGCCGCTTCCACTGAGTCACCCGCTGCTCGAATTGGACAACGTGATTCTGACGCCGCACTGGCTTCCGAGTACGCGGCGAGCGTCGAGGGCGACACGTCAAGTCCTTATAGAAAACATAGTCAAAGTAGCTCAGGGGCTTGCGCCTCAGAACGTGGTTAACCCCGAAGTGCTCGCACGGCCAGCATTTCAGGCGAAGCTGTCACGGTTTGCCGTGAACCAAAAACGCCATGCAATTGCACGCGCCTAAGGAGAAGAATGAAGGTTGATTTGCAGGAACGGGTGGCATTGGTGACCGGCGCTGCCGGTGGAATCGGACGTGCCATTGCTCTGTCGCTCGCCGAAAATGGAGCGACTGTCGCAGTGAACGACCTGAATCCGAAGGGTGAAGAAACATGCGATGAGATCCGAAGCCTGGGCGGAGAGGCTGCCTTCTTTCCCGCGGATGTGGGAGATGCTGAAAGTGTGAATTCGATGGTCGCGGCAGTCGAGCAGAAGTTCGGCAGGGTCGATATCCTGATCAACAATGCGGGTGTGAATGTGGGAGTGGGAAAGGCGCGACGGCCCATTCATGAATTTACCGACGCAGAATGGCATCGCATTATCCGGATTGATTTGGATGGAGTCTTCTATTGTTCTCGCGTTGTGTCCGCCGGGATGGTGACGCGGCGCCGCGGAGCAATCGTCAACATAGGTTCTGTACTCGGGCTGGTTCCCATCCGCTTACAGTGCGCATTCTCTGCAGCGAAGGCAGGGATGTTGAATTTCACCCGTTCCCATGCATTGGAAGTTGGAGGGTACGGGGTAAGGGTCAACGGCATCGCGCCTGGTTCCATTCTCACCGAGGGCACGAAAAGCTTGTTCTATAACGAGGAAGCGAAGCGACTTTCCGAGAGCCTGATCAGTCACATTCCACTCGGCAAGCCCGGTGAGACGCGCGATATCGCAAATGCGGCGCTGTATCTGGCATCGGACGATGCGAGCTATGTAACGGGTCATGTGCTGGTAGTGGATGGTGGATGGACCGCAGGTTTCGCGCGCGAGTGGTAACTCAAGATCGAAAGGTAAGTCCGACAATTATTTCGGGTAAGGAAAACGAATGGCCCTGGTCCAAGGATTTGCACTAACGCTTCTTGCCGGCTCGATGATGGGTGGCAACCTCGTTCCGCTGAAGTGGGCGAAGGTATGGAAGTGGGAGAACTTCTGGTTTGCATATTCCATTGTTTCCCTCTTCATCGTTCCTTTTGGGATTGCTTTCCTATTCATCCCACACCTCGCAACGGTCTATCAATCGGTCCCCTTCCCAACATTGGCCAAGCCCTTTCTGTATGGCACGTTGTGGGGAATCGCGCAATTGGGCGCGGGTATCTGTGTGCATCGAATCGGGCTGGCGCTGACTGGGTCGATACTCAACGGACTCTGCGCTACCTTCGGATCACTTATTCCTCTGGTGTTACAACACTCTGATTTGCTCTCGAAGCCAAGCGGCATGCTTCTACTAGCAGCGACAGCAGTTATGTTGATCGGGGTCACGCTTTGTGGCTGGGCGGGATTTCGTCGTGAAAAAACCCAGTCCTCGACCATCGCGGCACGGCCTAAGGGCGCCTATCTTCTGGTTATGGTGATCGCCGTGGTATCGGGCTTGCTTGCGGCACTGCTGAATATCGCTCTCGCGTTTGGCGGAGACATTGTGCAGTTAGCCCGCTTGCAGGGCGCGCCTACGGCGTGGGCAGTGTTCTCGGTCTGGCCTCTCGCTCTCATGGGAGGCCTATTGATCAACCTGGCGTACAGTATCTACCTACTGACAAAAAACAGAACGTGGAACAATTTCGTACTGAAGCCAGGAGAGGTGGTGTATCCACTCCTGGGTGGATCTCTGTGGATGATTGCCATTGCAACTTATAGCAGTGGAACCGTTTTCCTTGGGATCCTCGGAGTCTCCATCGGCTGGGCGCTCTTCCAGATAACCATGATTTTGGCAGGTAACCTGGCCGGAATATGGACAGGGGAATGGCGCACAAGCAGTAGGAGCATCGTCAATGCGAACGTAGCGGGCGTGGCTGTGCTATTTGTCGCGACGGTAATGATGGCAGCAGCTAACTATTCGGCGCATTAGCGTTTCTCTATGGCAGGTATGTCGAACGCAAATCTTTGAGTGATATGGATGGTATTTGTAAGGAGACTCTCACGCAATGAGCGATCAAGGAAAGCTATTCGGCAGGAAAGCGCTGGTCACAGGTTCAGACACCGGAATCGGTCGCGAGATCGCGCTTGAGTTTGCCCGTCAAGGCGCGGACGTGGTGCTGCATTACTGCCACCATCAGGAAGGCGCGGAGAGTGCCTCAAGAGAGATCGAGGCGATGGGGAGAAAGAGCACGGCGCTAGGGGCCGACTTCAACGAGTTGAATGAGGCAATCGCGTTCGCCGATCGTGCTGTCCAATTCCTTGGCAACATTGACTGCCTGGTGAACAACGCCGGCATCACTTTCAATCGACCAATTATGAAGATGGAGCCCAGCCACTTTGACAAACTTTTTAATGTCAACTTCCGGGCGCAATACTTTATTACCCAGCGAATCGTTGAAGACATGTTGAAGCATGGTGGGGGCAGCATTTGTAACTTGTCTTCTATCCACGCATTGCAGGGGGCTCCGGAGCACTCCGCGTATGCGGCCAGCAAGGGTGCAATCATTGCATACTCCAGAGCATTGGCGGTGGAGCTCGGGCATCGCGGCATTCGAGTCAACGTCATTGCCCCGGGTTGGATAACTGTAGAGAACTACTTTAAAGTTATCCCTGGATTCAATGAGAAGCAGGCCTCGCAGGACGCAGCCAATGCGGTGCCCATCGCCCGTTATGGTCTGCCAATCGACGTAGCCCGTGCAGCCGCCTTTGTTTGCGGACCCGATGCAGGCTTCTTCCATGGGCAGACACTCGTGCTAGATGGCGGGACTACCTCGCTCATGTCGCTTATCTCCGACTTCCGCGCCGAATCCGCCGCCAAGTTCGGAGAGGAATACATCCTGGATAAGAAGAGTTAGCCGTCAGATGAAAACAACCTTACTTGATCCAGGAGCCCTGTAGATGTCGAAGCGGATTTCACCGGAGCATTTGACTTCATATTGCAACCAGGTTCTGAACACCGCCGGAATCTCGTCCTCGAACGCGGAGCTCATATCCAATGTTCTGATCACGACGGATATGTGGGGCACCTTCTCGCATGGCACTGGTGCGTTGCGCAACTATGTGCGCGCGTTGAAGGTAGGAGTTATCGATGCGACGGCTAATCCTGAGGTCAAGCAGCAGGGTAACTCGTCAACCGTGGTGGACGGGCATGCCTCCATGGGCATGTTAGGTGCGTCGTTAGGAATGGAACTCGCAATTGAGAAAGCTGCCGATCACACCATCTCGTGGGTGGGGGTGACTAACAGCAGTCATTTTGGCGCGGCAGGCTACTATGCCAACATGGCTGCACAACGCGGCATGATCGGCATCGCGATGAGCAACGCGGATCCGAATATGGTCGTACCCGGGGCGCGTGGGCATGTGATCGGAAACAATCCGTTGGCCTATGCGATCCCCGCCGGGAAAGAACATCCGATACTGCTCGACATAGCCCTGAGTGCAGTCGCCGCGGGGAAGATCTTCGCTATGAAAGCCGAGGGCAAGTCGATTCCTGACACGTGGCTCACAGACGCAGAAGGCTTGCCCACTTCGGAAGTGGGCGACTGGCCGAACTCGGGATCGATGGTCCCCATGGCGGGTCACAAAGGATACGGAATCGCGCTCCTCATCGAGATCATGGCTGGCGCTCTCACCGGAGCAGGCGTGTTGAACGAGGCGAAGAGTTGGATGCTGCAATCCTCCGAAGCCACAAATCTGGGACACGCGTTTATTGCAATCAATGTAGATCAGATCATTCCCATCGATACGTTCAGGGATCGTGTCGACAGCATGATCCAACACATCCGGAACTCGCCCGGAGCGAAGGGATCAGAGAGAATCTACGTACCCGGAGAGATTGAATGGCAGAAGCGTGAGGACTACCTCGCCAATGGCATTCCACTGCCGGAACTTGTATTCGAATCCCTATATCAAGTTGGACGTGAGTTAGGAATAGATACAACTCTGCTCGATTGATTCAATTGCAGAAGAAACACGTTGCCGTTGTGCTTTAACTGAGTATTAAGCGACTAAAGCCGGCCTCATACTACGAGGCCGGCTTAGTTGCTTTAGTACTCACAAGTCAGTTAGACCAGAGCGCCTTCGGGGCGTTTGCCGAGCAAAATATCGCGTGCGGCTTCAGCAGCTTTGATCTGAAGCAACTCAACGGCTCGTGAAGAGACAGAAGCGGCGTGACTGGTGAGGATCACATTGGGAAGTGTGCGCAGCGGACTCTCTTTCGGGAGCGGTTCCTTTTCAAACACGTCCATCCCGGCCCCGAGTATCTTACCCGATTGCAGAGCGTTGATAAGATCTAACTCGTTCACTAATGGACCACGGGCCGTGTTGATAAGTAGGACGCCGGGTTTCATCTTTGCGATTGAGTTCGCACTGATGATGTGGTGAGTCTCCGGAATCAAGGGACAGTGCAGCGAAATGATGTCCGCGCGTCCAAGAAGTTCCTCTAACTCGACCTGCTCCACTCCGCGCTCGCGGAACAGTTCCGGCTTGGCAAAGGGATCAAAGGCGATCTGATGGAAGCGGAAAGGCTTTGCCTTGTCACTGACTTTTCGAGCAATCGATCCGAAGCCAATCAGGCCAAGTGTCAGATCAGAGAATGCGGGAATGGGAAGAAACGGACCAACGCCCCAACCACCTGCAGCGAATTGGCTGTGGTCCTGCGGAATTCTACGTGCGAGGCTGATCATCATTGCCAGAGTGTGATCGGACACCTCTTCCTGACAATAGTTCGGGACGTTGGACACCATGCGGCCTGCGTCTTTGGCGGCGTTGAGGTCAATGTTGTCCACACCGATTCCGTAGCGAACAACGCCTTTTACTTTCGGCAATGCATCCAGAACGCGGCGAGTGATCGGAGCCCATTGCACGATCAGCGCATCGGCAGCTCCGCAGCGCTCGATGATTTCATCTTCGGTCTTGCAGACGGGCTTCGCCTCCTGCAAGATGAATCCCGCCTGCTCCAGGACCTCTTTCTGCAGGTGAATGGACGGAAACAAATGATCTGTAATTACAACGGTCTGCAAGAATATCTCCCCAGTCAGGTATTCGACGGTTTGGACCATGGTCGCAGACTTTGCGCGACGTGCACAGTCGTCCTCACGGTTCTTACACACTGCTCTCAATGACGTTGTCAAGAACGTTCCGTAGGTTGAACAGGTGGATGAAAGTTCGGAGTATTGAACGGCAAAACGCTATCTGGCGTGAGTATCGATTGCTTGCCGGTCGGCCGCTGTATTAGGTTGGCAATGACAATTCTATAGATCTCAATATGCCTATGGAGGTGTCAGAAAGGGTTTCCTCTCTGCGATGAATATCCTCGTTACTGGTGGAACCGGCAATCTCGGTTCCAGACTCATCATTCCGCTGGTGAAGCGAGGAGATCGAGTAGCCGCGTTCGATATCCGATCGAAGCCTCACGTACTGAGTGCGGAATTCGGTAAGGTCACGACAATCATCGGTGACTTAGGCGACCGCAACGCTGTGGTGGATGCTGTTCGTTCGCAGCAGATTGACACTATATTTCATCTCGGCGCGGTACTCTCATCGTCGGCGGAAGATAACCCGTCGGAAGCGTGGCAGGCCAACATGGATGGAATGGTCAATGTGTTGGAGGCCGCCAGGATCGGCGGCGTACGACAGGTCATCTTTTCAAGCACCATCGCTACCTATGGAGGTAAGGTTAGTTTGCCGCTACAGGATGATTCGCCGCAGTGGCCTGTCAGCTTGTATGGAGTTACGAAGGTGGCGGGCGAACGACTGGGAGTGTACTACCACAATCGATTTGGTCTCGACTTCAGAGGCATACGACTGCCAGCGGTGATCGCGGCTCGCGGTTCCAGTGGAGGAGCGAGTGCTTATTGCTCCGCTGCATTTGAAGGGAGCGCTTTGAGTGGCTCATACGAATTCTTTGTGAATGCAACCACGCGCGCGCCCATGCTGTACATAGAAGACGCAGTTGGCGCCCTGCTGGGATTACATAATGCGCCCAACACGCGCCTTACCAGACGGATGTACAACGTTGCGGGAATACATCCCTCGGCAACGGAGCTGGCCGCGGCGATCGGTAAGCTCTTGCCCGACGCGCGTTTCACTTACAAACCCGACCCAATTCGCACCGCAATTGTTGAAAGCTGGCCGCATGAAATCGACGATTCGGCCGCGCGCCAAGATTGGGAATGGCAGCCGACCTGGAGCCTGGAACGCATGACAGAAGAGATACTTCACCTGCTTCGGAGCGAGATTGCAAGTCAGTGAGGCATACCACCACTTGGTGGACAAAGCACTCTGGAGCCACGCGCATGGGCGGAACGTCGCCCATGTCTCGCGAGCGGATGTCGATCGGGCGAGGTTGTTCAGTTACGGTTTTCGGTCGCAGACGATCGGCGCATTTCATGCGACCGGTGTCGCACTACGAGAACTCGCGAACCACTACCCCGAGTTGCACGACGCAACCTGGATGACGCAGGCCTGCACGCTCTTGGACCAGCTCGAATCGAAGGCCATGGACGCCATCGTCCAAGATCCTCGCGTCTTGATTTCTACTTTTCACGACTATGATCGTTGGATCGTTCTTGTGCTCGACCTGCTGACGAAGGCTTGCGCGGAAATTTCGCTCTCGAAGCTCGAATCTATTCAACAGAAGTTTTTGGGACGGATCGAGAAGGTCACTTCAGGAGACGGCGTCTACATCGCGCAAGACACGACATTGCCGGAACAGGGCGCGTTCGTGGTGCCCGACTTAGACATCTCGATTGCGCCCATCATCTACGGGGACAATCACTCCTGGAATGCGGCATTCCTGGCTGCAGGCCGACCCGGTGTGTCTCTCCATCGCCACAGGCAAGGCGCAGAGATACACCTTGGGTATGGCGCACTCAGGGGTAAGACGATCGTCGGCTCAAACTTCGCGGAGGTAAGTGAGGGATATGCGATGCCGATTCCGCCTATGACGGATCACGGATTCCTCAACACCTCGGGCCACGATCATGTGGTGCCCTTCATCTTCGGCTCACTCCAACTGGGCGGCTGGGGAGTTTTCTTTGACGTGGAGCCGCGAGATCAACCTGCACTGGTTGAACAGCCTTTGGTTTCCGAAGCCATGAATGGGTCCGTGTTCTTGGATCGCGCGATCGCCGCAATGCAGCAGGGCTCTGGATGTTTGAGAAAGGTTCTGATACCGGCACACCGTGCTGGGTCGCGCGAAACGGGCGGGCTAGAGCTCACGATTGCGCGAGTCGATCGAGCAGTGACCGATCCGCCGGCAGATCGCTACCGCATTCTCGCCATTCAGTCAGGAAAAGCAAAGGTTCGCATAGCCGATGTGGAGTGCGAGGTCGGCGAACACGACCATTTCGGCGTTCCTGATAACCTCGCTTTCGAACTTACTCCGATAAGTTCGGGGCCGCTGGTGTATCTCGAATCCAGGTTATTACCCTTGAGTTAGCTGGACTGTTGAGGATGTCCCAGAAGGTTGTTTGTTGATGATGAGCTTCCGCCTGGATGACCGGCGATCACGAAACGAGAGGTGAATTGGATGACGGAAGTCTGGGGCGCACTCATCGTGGTACTTGCCGGACTCATTCAGGGCAGCGGCGCTTGGCCGATGAAGTTCATGCACAAATTCAAATTTGAGCATTGGTGGTTCATAGCCATGCTGGTGGGGCTGGTGTTAGCCCCGTGGATCATCACGCTGACTATGGTTCCCCACTTCTTCTCGGCGGTTCGCGAGATTGATACTTCTACCTTGGTCAAGGCGAATCTCTTCGCTCTGTGCTGGGGCGTGGCGAACATTCTGTGCGGCCTATGTTATGTCAGGATTGGCATTGCTCTGACCGGAGGAATTCTCACAGGGCTGGGTGTCTCTGTGGGGGTCACGCTGCCCATGGCGATCAAGGGTTCCGGTCTGTTCAGAGGAGCGCCAGACCTCGGCTCAGCAGCGGGAATGGCGGTGATGGCGGGCGTGGCCGTCATGCTGGTGGGTGTAGTCCTGGCGGCTCTCGCGGGATTCGGCAGAGATCGTACGCAAACCAAAGACACTCAGGTTCGCACTGGCAGCTTTCTGACGGGATTGATCATGACGATCATCGCGGGAGCACTTTCCGCCGGCATCAGTCTCGCATTCGTCTATAGCCAAGGCCCCATCGTTTCCGCCATGAAAGCGCATGGCGCCGGAGATATGCCGGCGAACTTCGCTGTGTGGGCGTTGGGTCTGCTGGGGGGCGCAGTTATCAATGTGACTTACCCTGCCTATCTCATGACCAAGCACAAGTCTTGGCATGTGCTCGCAGAGTCCTGGCGTGAACTGGGCCTGGGAATATTCATGGGCTTCAACTTCATCCTCGGCATCGCGCTGATGGGAAGGGGCATGCTGCTGCTGGGCCCACTGGGAGCTTCGGTTGGATTTGGTGTGCAGCAGGCAATGCAAATGCTGGGGAGCCAAGGGGTGGGGTTTGCAACTGGAGAGTGGCGGGGAGTTACAGGCACGCCACGCATACAAATGTACATGGCGATAGCAATACTAATCTCTGCTGCCCTGGTGATGGCTTATGGCAATACGTTGACTAAGTCGTAGAGGCACACCGTTTCCAATGCCGCGAAGCCGTTGGTCGCACTCACCCTTTCCACTCGACAGATCGCAACTTACTCGTCGGGAAAAGATGAAGTCTAACGTTAGTTGGCAGAGCATGAAAATCGTCAGAGTAGAAACATACGCGGTTAGCGCCGGCTGGAAGAATTGGCTGTTCGTTAAAGTGATCACCGACAGTGGCATGTATGGGGTTGCTGAAGCGACGATTAACGGGCTCACAGCGACGGCCGAGGCAGCGATACACGAGCTCGCACATCTCGTTGTCGGAAAAGATCCTCTTCAGGTCAACGCGATCGCAAACTCGATCATCACTACCCTTGCGGATGCGGGCCACATTCACCGCATGGTGATGGGCGCGATGGAAGTCGCATGCTGGGATATCTTAGGCAAGAGTCTCGGAGTGCCGATCTGGCAGTTACTTGGAGGGAGGCATCGGGATTCCATCCTGGCGTATGCCAATGGCTGGTATCGAGGGGAGCGAACTCCTGACGAGTTCACCCGACTTGCGAGCATTGCGGTAGAAAGAGGCTTTAAGGCGATTAAGCTCGATCCATTCGGCACGGCGAGGGGCTTTCTCGCGCAAGCAGACCTTGAACTGGCCTTCGATATTCTGCTAGCGATACGAGAGGTCTTCGGTCCCGAACTGAAGATCCTCATTGATGTGCACGCCCGATTTGCACCGAGCGAGTCGGTGCGTATCGCGAACAGGCTGGCTTCGCTCGACCTCTTCTGGTGGGAAGAACCCACGACGGGAGAACGCGAAGAGCTGACCAACTCGATAGCCCGACTGTGCCAGATCCCGGTGGCTACTGGAGAACAGTTCGACAAGGTAGGACAGTTTGAGACGCTCGCGCGTCGCGAGTATGTGAGCATCTATCAACCCGAACCTATGTCTCTGGGAGGCATCACAAATACGATCGCTGTCGCAAACATAGCCCATGCAAATGGAGCGTGGATCGCTCCTCACCAGAGCGGAGGCCCGGTGGCAACGGCCGTCTGCCTGCAACTTGCCGCGGTGATACCGAACTTTCTGATACAGGAACACTTTGATGCATTCAATGAACCGTGGACTCGGAGCCTGGTGACGTGGACACCAACGCTGGATCTGAAGACCGGCCACCTCTCTCTTCCTACCGCGCCTGGCCTGGGATTGGACCTAAACATGGACGTCATCCGCGAGCACCCCTACGATCCACACTCCTATCTCGACTGCAACATGGAGGGTTGGGAAAAGAGACTCGGATCGGCTGCGAGCAAGTCAAAACGATCGCTGCAGTAACGTGCGGCGTGCGCAATCATGTTCGTGGCAACTGAAGTGGGGGAGTTGGTGGGTGGCGGGTTCAAAAAGGTCGATTTAGATGTGAATGGTCGGGGCGGAGGGATTCGAACCCCCGACCCTCTGCTCCCAAAGCAGATGCGCTACCAGACTGCGCTACGCCCCGACAAAATTCCCGATGTCCGATTGTATCGCAGGATGCGGCGGGACTTGGCCGTTTGGGTACGGGCAAGCTGGAGTGGAGTATGGGTGCCGGCTGTAAACCCGATCGCATTTGCGGCTCGAGAAGACGGGTGAAGGTCAGCGACCTCGGCCCATCCAGGACAGAAGCCATACGATGACGATCACCGGCGAGATGAAGATGATTAACGTCCCCATTACCAACGCGAGCAAGAAGACCCAGTCTCTCCAGGTGTGGCGTCGCGGCTGCGCGAGGTGGCGCACCATCAGTGCGTAGTTGCGGCGGTTGGCCTTCCAGGCGATGTCAAAGAAATCGCCGATGAAGGGGACAGCCCCGATGATGACTTCAATGGCCAGGTTGACCATCATGCGCAGCAGACCGATGTAGGGAACGCCGCGAAACCACGCTCCCACGATAATGATGCAGGAGGCGAGGCCGGCCAGCAGATCACCGATACCGGGAATGAGCCCGACAATGCCGTCCAGGCCAAAGCGAAACGAGGTGAACGGAATCCGGAACGAGTCGTCGAGCAGGTGCGAGAGCAGTTCGAGATTCTCATCGGTAAAGAGCCGGCGCCCCGATGGAATGCGCGGCCCGATTTGTGTGGGCTGCGGCGGCAGGATCTCGGGCTGGTTGGCTGCTGGCATTGGTTCCTGAGGTGATGCGCTTCCGTACCGGTTCTCGCGTGAAGGAGAAGCTGGCCGGAAGACAGACCGTGTTCCAATCTATATAGGATGCGAAGGCTGCCCCGAACGGCTTTGCAGGTTCGGTTCGCGTGTTTCAGCGGTTCATGTAGGCCTGCCCTGCCGACCCTGCAGATGTTACAATCGAACTCAATACGGCGGCTATAGTTCAGAGGCAGAACGCCGGTCTGTGGCACCGGATGTCGTGGGTTCGACCCCCACTAGCCGCCCCATCCTTCCTCTTCTTTCCTGAAAATCACAGAGCTTCGCATCACGCCTGCAGGACCAAGATTCGCCGTCTCAACGGGCGGATGTTCACGGTCTTAACGCAATTTGGCTGAGAAGCTCGCGATCTGTCTGGTGATGAATTAGACAGCTTGAGCGAGGCGCGGCAGGAGTCCGGAGTGGCTGGTTTCGTAGAGTGCCAGTAGTCTTTGGGTCATCAGGTAGTAACCGGCGGCCGCCTCGTGCAGGTAGAACGGGATGCGCAGACCGCGCATGCCGGGCAGCATCTGAAGGCGGATCTGGAAGACGGCTTTCTTGAGCAGCTCCGCATCGCGGCGCATCCGCTCCACCACGATGATGCCTTCGGTGGTATTCCAACGTTCGGCGAACGCGGCGAGGGCGATCAACACGTCAGCGTTCTTGCGCATGCGCGCAAGGCCGGCCATGCCTCCCAGCGAGACCCACATGTCCTGCGGTTCGGCGCCGAGTTGGTTGGCAGAGGGATTCAGGTACGGGGCTGCTACGTTGACGATCGACTCGCGAGAGACCGGCTCAAGACTGAGGAGCAGTGACTCCCACGTGCGACTGCTGATGCGGCGGGCGGCTGCATGGGAGTGCAGGAAGCCGACGATCAAGGCAGACACGAAAAGTCCGAGCAGTACTGGAACCAGCATGGGGGATCTCTACACCGAAGAACCGGATCGCTTTATTCTCTCAAGATCGTATTGTACCCGGGCATGAAGAGCAACCAGATATTGCTGCATATCTGCGGAAATCGGAGCTCGTTCGGGCTCTTCGAGCCAAAAGCCAACGATCCAGTAGCCTAAAGCGGCCAGGTAGGTGAACATTCTTACATGTTCGAGCAAGGGAGATTCGCGATTCCAGCCAAGGACGCTGTTAGCCGTATCAATCGTAACCGCCACTATTGCCCATGCAGTTAACCCCTGCGCGAGGCGCATGACATGGTTGCGCCAGGCGAGGCCGAGGCGGGTGGCGGTCATCATCATGGCGAGGAAGAGTTCGCAGGTGAGCAGGCTGGTGAAGAGGTTGCTGCGCAGTTCCCACATCTCGAGCGAATTATGAGACGGGGGATGCACAGCGAAGGAGAGGGCGATGGCGATGATGGCTCCGGCGGTCCCCAAACCGAGGAAAGTCCGGCGGGCATCGCGAACCCAGCTACCAGTCGGACGCAGCACGATGCGGGCGATCTCAAAGATGAGGGCGACCTGAAAGGCAAAGTCAATCAGGACGGAAGTCCAATACGTAACCGTACCGAGGCTGTTTGTTCCGTACCGATAGACAACGAAGAGGACGGCTGAAATGGCCGCCTGGTAAGCGACCAGCGAGGTGAAGACAGGAAATTGCCGTGCGCGCTTCCGTATCAGCAAGACGGCCAGCAGAGCGGCGTGGCCTGCAAACCCCGCCGCCCAGAGCACATTGTCGAGCGTCGATACGGTCATCCGGTCCTGTCCATTCGTTTAGATTCTATAAGCCAAGCGCGACGAGAATTGCGGTGACGACCACGGAACTCGAGGTGTTGCCTCCAGTGTTGGGCCGGGGGTTGGTTCCCATCGGTGCAGCCAATACGGTGGAGGCGGTTGCGCAAACGATAGTAGCAAGGACTGCAATACGAACGGACTTTTTCACGTGATTCTCCTGGAAGCGCAAATGTGCGCTTGTCTGAAGCGTAAGCCTTACCGTGCGCTTAGGGAACATGAAAGAATGGAGTTATGCATAGAATTTACGGTTACTTATGAGAGGCGCGGCAAATGTTCGGAGAAGTTTCAGCGACTTCGGAGCAGATGGAGAGGACTGGGGGAGCCGGGGACCCCGGACTTCAGGGCCCTTGGAACGATTACTTCCGTTTGACTCCCGCGCAGAATTCCCTTGCAGGTCTCGATGATTGAAGAGGAGAGGCGACCCATCTCCGCAGTTTGCCCTCTAAGTTCTTGTTCCGCCGTTCAGCGCGACTTACTCGCCAAAGTCTATGTCCTCTTTTCACAAGCCGGTTGCACCGCTGCAGGCAGTCGATCCCATCGGTGCTGGAGTTTCCGCGGAGACCGTCGCATATGCCGGCACCTCTGGATGGGCTTACTCGAGCTGGAAGCCGGGGTTCTATCCTGCGGGCGCCTCACAGAAAAAGTTTCTGGAATACTACGCCTCTCGTCTCAACTCAGTTGAGGTGAACTACACCTTTCGCTCCCTGCCTACTGAGGCCATGCTGAACACATGGCTGGCGGCGGTCGGCCCCGAATTCCGCTTCTCGTTCAAGGCGCCGCAGCGGATCACGCATGTGCTTCGACTCAAGGACTGCGGCGAGGCATTGGAGCGATTCGCGGGCGCGCTCAAACCGGTGGTGAAGGCGCGACGAATGGGAGTGGTGCTGTTCCAGCTTCCGCCGAACTTCAAGGCAGATGCGGCGCGACTGAATGCATTTCTGCATGAAGCGCGAAAGACTCGTCTGCGTTTGGCGTTTGAATTTCGAAACGCCTCCTGGTTTACAGACGAGGTGTTTAGCATTTTGAGAAAGCACAAAGCTGCGCTGTGTGTAGCCGAGAGCGACGAACTGGAGACGCCGGATATTGTGACCGCTCCGTTTGCCTGCTACCGGTTCCGTAAGAGCCGGTATTCGAAGAAGAAGCTAGGAGAGATTGCGGCCGGCTTATGTAATCGCAGCGGTGACGTATACGCCTACTTCAAACATGAAGAGGAGCCGACCGGGGCTTTGCGTGCCGTTGCGGTGTTGAAGATGTGTCGGGAGAAGACGCGAAGCGGACCTGAAGTAGAGGTTCTAAAGGCGTGAAGGCGGGAAGGGCTCGCGTGATTGGCATGCGAGGAACGGTTCAGTGCGGGTGCTCGGACGGTACGCTGTCGGTCGGGCGTTTCCCGCTGCCGCCTCTATCTTTACGCCAGGTCTTATAAAGGCCGAGGTAGCCGTAGTTTTCGGTCTGGCCGGCGATCGAGTGGCCGTAGGCGAGAGCAATTCAAGGCCAGGCGATTGGAAGTGGTAGTAGCCACCTGCGTCAATCATGCTGGAGGCCTGCGTCTGCGCCGCCGCGATTCCTTCACGCGCATGGGAGAAGGTCTCGATCGAAAGTTCCAGCTTCTTGCTCAGTTCACGCTTGACCAGGAAGCCGCCATACAGGAAATTGCGAAAGCCGGTTTGAGGAATAACCGTATATCCCATGCCGCCGACGAGGCTCCACGGTCCATATTCTTTTTCGGCCCAGAGAGGGAGCTTGTACCAGGTGCGATTCCTGCGTTCATTCCCCATTCAGCCAACACCGGGGCACCCAAGCCTCATGCACGGGCTGTGCGGAAAAGCGGAGTCGGCATCAGCCGTTGCGTTGACCGACGTTCTTCTCTGAGCAGAAGGAAAAGTATTGCCACCTCTGGCCTTCTTTCTGGACACGGACCGGCTCGATGGGATGTGCAAGAAATTTGGAAATGGCACGGGACCAGAACTGCAGCGCCGCAACATTGGACTCGAGCACGCGAACCTGCCATGCACCGGGAAAGCGTCGCCACACCTGGTGAGCGATCTCGCAACCGATGCCGCGGCGACGATAGGCGCGAACGACGAAGAACTCCGCCACATCCCAATTGGCGCTGGCCCCGTTGGATTCGCGACGGATCAGGACGAACCCGGCAAATTTGCCAGCGACCCGGACGAGGAACGGGTGGCTGTCGGGCACATTCCAATACGAGGCGAGGCGCGGATAGCCAAACTTGCCGTCTTCCCCGACGTCGATGTCGAGCAGTTCGCTGAAGTCGTGAATGTACAACTCGAGCAGCTGCGCCAGAATCGGCTTCTGTTCCTGAGTGGCGAGCACAACTTCCACCTGGGCAGACGATTTGTGGAAGCGGACGGGCATGGCAAGGCCTTCTTCGGTGGTTGGTTGCCTAGACGTTTGTCTGGGGCAGAAGGACCCTTAGGATCGTAAGGAGCAGGGGCGGAGATTGTCGAGTTGATCCCGCTCAAACGCCGGAATGCACCCAAGACTAGGGATGGCGCGTCTTTTCATCAGCGATACTTGGAAGACATGAGCGCGACCGAGCAGGACCAAATCGACTCTGCAGAAGCTTCGCCGTGGATGCAGCCATACGTGCCTCGACGCTTTCTGCGTAATGGGCACCTGCAGACGATTGTCGGTAACTTTTTGCCGCGCAGGTATCACCTCCCTGCGATGGAGAGCCGTTTGATTGAGGTGGAGGCTGCCTCTGCCACTCGCGGCGCGAGTTACGTGCTCTGCCACAATCACTGGCAACCGGCGGAGGTTCGCAGCGAGCGGCTGACGCTGGTGATCGTACATGGATTGGAAGGTTCGTCTTCGTCGCGGTATGTGTTGGGCAACGCGGCGCGCGCGTATGCCGCGGGGTGCAACGTGGTGCGGATGAATATGCGCAGTTGCGGCGAAGGCGAGGAACACTCCCCATCGATTTATCATTCGGGCCGGTCCGGCGACGTGGCGGCGGTGATGGCCGACTTGGCCCGCGAATATTCGCTGGAGCAGTTTGCGCTGCTGGGGTACTCGATGGGCGGCAACCTGGTGCTGAAGCTTGCCGGCGAAGTGGGTGCGGCGGCGCCACCGTATCTGAAAGCCGTGGTAGGAGTCTCGCCGCTGATGGATCTGGACGCGTCTTCGGCCGCGCTGCACGAACGGCAGAACCGGCTTTATGAACAGCGGTTCCTGCGCGCGATGTTGAAGCGATTCCGGCGCAAGATCGAGCTGTATCCCGACCAGTTCACGACCGAGGGCCTCGAGCGGATTCGCACCATGCGCGATTTTGACGAGCACGTAGTCGCGCGCTATGGGGGGTTTCGTTCGGCCGAGGACTACTACGCACTGGTGGCGAGTTCCAACTGGGCCGATCGCATCGCCGTGCCCGCGCTGATCTTGCATGCTCTGGATGATCCCTTCATTCGCATGCTGCCGGAGACCCGGGCCAAGCTGCTCGCGAACCCGAATGTGAAGTTGATTGAAACGGTGCATGGAGGCCACTGCGCGTTCCTGTCTCCGGAGCGCGGTGAAGACGCGTATTGGGCAGAGCGGACGTTGCTGGGCTTCCTGCTATCGACGGTGGAGGGCTGAGGATGGAGGCGGACTGGTCGATCGAGATTGGGGCGGACCTGCCGCGAATCGTGGTGCCCTGGTCGGAGGCGGCGCAGGGGTTCGGAGATTCACAGGCCGCCGAAGACGGATCGCGGAAAGAGGGCGGGGAGCGGCTTGAAGAGTTGGAGAACGGCGATTCGCTGGATCTTCGTTTTGGGGGTGTGAGGTCTGAGGGTTTGAGGTCTGAGGGTTTGCCGCCTCAGGGTTTGCCCTCCGAGGCTTTGCATCCCGGCGCGCCGCGCGTCGACGAACCGTGGTCAGGCTCCTTGCGGTTTGTGGATCTGCAAGCCGATCCAGGAGCAGTGGCGGCCTTGCCCGAGGTGGCGGGATTTCCGGCGCTGGCGCGAGCACTCGTTCGGCTGAACTCGGCGGGCTCGCTGGGATTCACCTCCAAGTGCGACGTTTTCCCGATCGATCCGGACGAGATTGACCCCTCGGAGTTTGATACCGAAGGAGAAATCCACGCCGGTCTGGGCTGCTACATCGACTTGGTGCTGCACGATGGCGAGGTGTTTTCGTCGTTTGGGGCGCACGAAGCGTGGCTTCGGCGGACAGTACAACGATTGCGCGAGGGGACACAGCTGCCGTGTGCGCGGGTAGAGCTGGTGCTGCGGGCGGCGACGATTTTCGAGCAGGAGGGATTTGGCGTGACGATCTACGTGGCGGGTTGCGGAGCTAACGAGGCTGCTGCACGGACGAGTCTTGAGGCTGCGCTGGACGCGGTGATCGGGTTCCTGGTTGCGGCGCCAGCTTCACAAGAGGCGATCTGAACGGCCCTGACGTTACAATGGCGTTGGCGGTTGCGCCGGTGAGTTGATCCCGGACCCAGCCATGGGGCGAGTAGCTCAATTGGATAGAGCACCGGCCTTCTAAGCCGGGGGTTGTGGGTTCGATCCCCGCCTCGCCCACCATCCGTAATCTTCGAAACGCGTCGGTTTGAGCTCTTTCCAGTCGGTCTGGTGACAAATGCGACCGACGCGACCGATAGCAGGGTGATGCCGCAGGCTGTTGTCCGTGCAGGCAGAACCCCTTTGGAGAGACCATGGTTGAGCCGGGCAAGAGCACTTGAAAAGCCGGGCCGTGCACGAAAAGACGGCGCTAGCCTTTTCGACCTGGATGGCGGCTTCTCGCCTTCGAGGCGATAGCCCTAACGGGGCCGTTCAGGTGGACCACCGTGTCTTCAAAGAACGGGTGATAAATGGGATAAAGCTCCGGGGTGATTTCGTTATAGGCTTTTCCCGAGGAAAGCGGCACGTCCCATAGCGATACCGACCATTGGTCATGGTTGTCCACTGTCTGAATGCGATCATCTTCATGCCAGGCATTCAGCAACACGGGAATCAGGTTTTTGGACTGCGGCACGAGGTGACTGCGCGAATGGGGATCGGACACGACTGAGAACCGCAAGATACCGTAGCCCTGCAGATAGGGCGTCCAATCCCGCTGGAAGAAGATCGCGGGGCCTAGATTGAAGACTTCGGAGGTGTTCGGGGCAAGGAGCAGACTGTCTATGCAGTAGTGGCCGTGGGCATCGTGAAGCCAGTCCCTGCCTGTGAAGTCATAGAGGCTCTTTGAAACAGGTTCGGCGTCGGTACCGCCAAAATACATGTAGGTAGCGCGATATTCGATTTCAAACTCAATCGTTTCAAGCGACAGGTTAGTAAGTTGAAGCGCATACCCTCGCCCCCACTGTGGCTCTCCTGGATCACCGAATGTCGGGTTATAGCCTAAGTTGAAATTGGATACCAGCATGGTGCCAGATTCTACTATGGATCGACTTCGCTCACGGACTTGTTCCCGCTTGCATGACAAAACCTCGCAGTTTTAGAGAGGTGTCGGTTCGCGTTCCTTTTCACTAAAAGTAAATAACTGCGCGGACTAACTCGCGGTTGCTTATCGCGGGCTGGTGTCACCAGGGATCGTTATGTTGGTCGGGATTAAGCCACGACGCCTGAACTCTCTTTGCTCTTTGTCCCGACTAAGAGGACTTCGTAACACTTATGCGCTGAAGTATGCGTAAACGCTTACTCTTTCGCATTTATGCCTGCGACAGTTGCTTATCGTGCCGACACTCTAAATGTTTGTGAAATTTGATCGCTCTTCTGTTGACAAGGGCCCTTGGGGGAGTTACGCTGCTCTCGTTTCCACCCGTTTCCCCAGAGACAGCGTTCGGCCAATCAGGAAATCGCCCCACGATAAAAGCAGCTATCCGTGTGGATGGCAATGAGGTGCGATAGCGGATTTGTTCCGCAACGAAGTTACATTCCTCTCGATAAGGGGCAGAATTGGGCCTTGTGTCGCGGGGAAGGCCGAGGTTGGGAGAGGCTTTGCGCAAGCGCCTCGGTTTTGCCCGAAGTGTGTGCGAGCCATCACGCAATTTTGCAAGCTGAAGTTGTAAACATAAGTTCCTCCAGCCGATTCCGGTGCGAGTACACCTGAAACTGCGAAGCTACACAGTCGGGTCGTGGCCGGCAGGATCAAGCATCCTGCGCAATATGATTGCAAGAGATCGTAAGTAGACTCTCGGCCCTGGCAGTTCAACGGCCGTACCGACCGATGAGTGAGGTAGCCATGAGCAAGACCGCTTTACCAACCAGCGTGAGCCCGGCGACTGACGGGCGTCAGCCTCCGTGGGAGTCTGACTTTTGCGTGTATTGCTTCGAGAGGATCGTGATGACGAACCGGCTCGGAGAGCACGCCCATACCTGCATGGAGATGCTGCTGGCTCGTACGCCGGCGGCTCCCGTTCCGTTTAACTGATCGCAGAAAACCGGCCCCAAGCGAATCCGAAAGTGCCGCCGGCGTGCTCGGCGACACTTCCCTCCTCCACTTCAGCCGCTCGCGAATGGGAAAGAAAATACGATGATTACTGAATGCTTTAATCCGGATTGCCGTAAGAAGCTCGAGTATTTGCGGTCAGGGCAGGTGGTACGGGTCGTTCATCAGAACGGAGCCAAGGCCGAGATCGAGCATTTTTGGCTGTGCGGCGATTGCTGCCGCTTCTCAGATCTTCGATTTCTGGCCAATGGCAGCCTGACGCTGAGCCGGTTTCCACCGCGGAAGACGGTAGAACCTGAGTACGAGCATCGCTGGGTACGGAGCGCCTGAGTTGCGCGGGCAGCCTCGGCTCTTTAGCCGGGGCGCCCTGTGCGTTGGCCTCCGAACCAGCGTAAGTTGCCAGCCCAGTGTAAGTTGCAGTTCTCTCCTCTGACATACTCCCCGCACCACTCTGATAACGATACGAACTTCAGGCCGTGACTGCGGTCACAGGCGCCTATGTCATCTCCGTGACATTATTACTATCACTGTTACGAATGCTGACGTTGGCGGGCCGAAGGAATCACTCGTGTTAGTGGAATCGGCCCTAGGGGAAGTACCGCGCTGGCCGTGCGAAGCCTTCTGCAACAGAGAGGCGACCCGGCCTAATCGGCACAGTGAAAGTTGTGGGGCCATCCGCGAAGTGGTTACGAGGGAAAAGAACGTGAAGAAAGTAATCCTCGGCGAAAGCCAAGCACTGTATCGCGCCGGAGTGGCGCGCGTCTTGTCAGTAGAAGATGACTTTCGAATTGTCGCCCAGTGTCGCGATCTGGCCCGGCTGCTGCCCGCCGTTAAAACCTTTAGCTCGTCCCTGGTGCTGGTCGCCTCCGCGCTGAAGCCGGACTATCCTGATCTGGTCGCGAGGGTGCGGGAGGCAGACAGCCACTTGATCGTGCTCGCGGAAGACGCGGAGCCGTTTCTGACCTTCGAGGCCCTGGGAGCATCCGGCGTCTTGTACCGCAGCACCACAGTAGCTTCGTTTGTGGATTGCCAGCGGCGGGTGGATGGCGGACAGCGTTTTGTGCCGCCGGCGGCAGCGAATCTGGAGCTGGACCTGGTTGGAACCCGGGCGCGGGCCCAACTCACGCCTAAAGAAATGAAGATTGTTGCGCTGATCGTGGAAGGCATGCGGAACAAGCAGATCGCAATGCGCCTGAACACCACCGAGCAGGTGATTAAGAACCAGTTGCGCAGCGTGTATGACAAGACCGGCGTCTCCGATCGCCTGGAACTCGCCATGTTCACGCTTCATCATAGGGTATTGGCCACGGCTGCGGCGGAGATCAGCGCACAGTTGCACCTGCAGACTGCTTAAGCTTGGGTGCGGGCAGGATAACGGCGCGTCCGGGGTCGGTCCGCCCTCGGCTTCGCGGCAGTTCTGTCACAATGGAACCAGGCATTCGTTTGGCACAGCGCAAATCCAAGTCGGCCCCTTCTCTCGGTTCCAGTCAGGTTCACCTCATCAGCCGGGCTCTTTCCGACCCGCGCCGGTTTGAGATCTTCCAGCGCATCGCGGACCAGGCAAATATTGCCTGCATTCACCTGCGCGAATGCCTTCCGATTACGGCTCCCACTCTTTCTCACCACCTCAAGGAACTGGAGACGGCTGGTCTGATCGAGTCCACACGCGAGGGCAAGTTCATGAACCTCAGCGTGCGCCGCGAGGTCTGGCAGGCCTACCTGGCCGAACTCAAAAAGATTTAATCGAACCTGCTGAATCCTTCGTTACCCGCCTACATCAATTAGACGGTTATCGAACTGTCACGAGAACAATCGACAGTCGAAAAGGAGCCAGTCATCATGAGTTCTCTTAAAGGAAAAGTCGCTGTCGTTACCGGAGCCTCCAAGGGCATTGGAGCATCCATTGCCGAACACCTCGCCGCCTCGGGCGCTTCGGTGGTCGTGAACTATGCCAGCAGTAAGGCGGGCGCGGATGCTGTGGTTGCGCGCATCGTGTCCAAAGGCGGAGACGCTATCGCTGTGCAGGCGGATGTGGCCAAGGAGAAGGACATCGAGAGGCTCTTCGCCGAGACGAAGAAGGCTTACGGCAAGCTCGACATCCTGGTGAACAACGCGGGTGTTTATGATTTCGCCCCGCTCGATTCGATCACCAGCGAACACTTTCACAAGCAGTTCGACTTGAACGTACTGGGCTTGCTATTGACCACCCGTGAGGCCGTGAAGCTGATTGGTCCCGAGGGTGGTTCGATTCTGAATATCAGCTCCATCGTAGGCCCCATGCCGGTGGCGACGGGCTCCGTTTACAGCGCCACCAAGGCTGCTGTTGATGCGATTAGCGTGGCACTGGCGGGCGAACTCGGACCTCGCAAGATTCGCGTTAATTCTCTAAACCCGGGGATGGTGGAGACCGAGGGTCTGCACAGCGTAGGGTTCGCTGAGAGCGACTTCCGCAAGCATGTGGAGGCGACGACGCCGTTGGGTCGCATCGCGCAGCCGGAAGACATCGCTCGGGCTGCAGTGTTTTTCGCGTCAGAGGATTCTGGCTGGGTTACCGGGCAGACGCTGATTGTCGCTGGCGGTGCTCGTCAGTAACCGATACTGTTACTTGAACACAGGGGGCTGCGAATTCGGCAGCCCCTTTGTTCGTTTTGCAGAGGAACTCAGGGGTGGGCTCGAAGCGCGGTGGGAGTCTGTCGCGCTTCAGTTGGTGACCTTGCCTTGATCAAAGGGAAAGAAGATAGAGAAGACGGTGCCGTGGATGGCACCCTGGCGCGATCGAACGCGAACGGTGCCCCGGTGTTTCTCGATCAGTTCGCTGCTGACCCACAGGCCGAGTCCCGTACCGGTGGACACCTTGGTGGTGAAAAATGGCTCGAAGATACGCTTCTGCACTTGGGCAGACATGCCTTCACCAGTATCGGCGACCACGACGCGAATACCGGGAACGCCGGTCTTCCAGTCGACACTCTCGCGCGAGTGCAAAATGATCTTGCTTCCCGGCGCACTGGCTTCGAGGGCGTTGCCGAGCAGGTTGGCGAAGACCTGGCGGAGTTCTCCGGCGTAAGCGAAGAGCGTGCGCGCCGGCTCGATACGGCGTTCCACCGAAATCTCGGATTCACGCAAGCGCCGGGCGTAGAGGTCGACGACCGAATCCAAAACTTCTTCAATGGATACATCGGTCGCGTTGGTCGATTGGCGGTAGAAGCGAAGTGTCTGCGACGTGATGTGGGAGACGCGGGAGAGTTCGGCTTGCGCGGTGAGGAGATACTCGCGTTCTGGTCCGGAGATAGCTGGGCTTATTGACAGCAGATAAAGCAGATTTGTAACTGACTCCAGTGGGTTATTGATTTCGTGTGCGATGGAAGCAGCGAGTCGCCCGGCGGCCGCAAGCTTTTCACTCTGTCGCAGGGCATGCTCGGCCTTCTTGCGTTCCGTGATGTCATGGAAGAACACAGCGATGCCTTCCTCTGAAGGGTAAGCATGCACGCTGAACCACTTGTCGAGAGGCGCAGGATAGTACTCCTCGAATTCCGCGGCGACGCGTTCGTTCATGACGCGATGGTACTGGTGGTAGAAGTCGCGTTCGATCGCATCGGGAAACTCGTCCCAAAGGCTGCAGCCCAGCAGGTTGCGACCCGCGGCAATCAGGGCCTCGGCATGGCGATTGAGATAGCTGAAGTGCCAGCTGCAGTCGAGAGTGAAGACGGCGTCAGTGGTGCTCTCAAGGATTTCAAGCACGCGGGACGATTCCCGATTGGCACGTGCTTCCGTCTCGCGCAGGGCCTGCTCGGCCTCGACCCGGGCCGTGATGTCGCTATGGAGCAGCACGACGCGAGCGAGATTTCCGGCGTAGTCGCGCACCGGATACAGGGTGGCCTCCACCCACTTCGCACCGCCTCCATCCCGCTCGGCGGCGCGGCGCATTTCGTATCGAATCGGGGGTATCTGCACAGACTCCCCAGCGAATGCGGCACGAAACGAGGAGAGAACCCCGCTCTGTTCCAGTTGTGGATCGGAAAGCACGTTGTAACCCGGCGGCAGGTCTTCGAGCGCAATGCCCCAAAGACTTCTGAAAGCCGGATTCACCTCGACCGGGTGGCCATGGGGATCGTACATGATCATGCTGAGCGGCGATTGATCGATGAGCGAACGGAAGCGCGATTCACTCTCTCGCAGTTCGCGTTCCGAATCGCGTCGCAGGCGCGCGATCTCAAGATGCCCCGTGACGCGGGCCATCAGTTCCCCGGCGGTAAACGGTTTGGTAAGGTAGTCGTCCGCACCGGCTTGCAATCCGCCGAGACGCGACTCTTCCCCCGCCAGGGCCGAGAGCAGGATGACGGGAGTCGTCTGGGTACGGGGATCACTGCGGAGTTCGCGCAGCAATGCCAGCCCATCGGTGCCGGGCATCATCACGTCGGTCAGGATGAGGTCCGGCTGATGGTTGCGCAGAGCGCGGTGTGTCGCGTCAGCATCGGCGGCTGTTTCGACCTGAAACCGGGTGGACAATAGTCGCGCAATGTATTCGCGCATATCGGGGTTGTCGTCGATGACGAGAATGCGCGAGCCTTTGGCGGCCTCGGCGTACGAGGTCTCCGGCGCGGTGTTTCCGATGGTGGCTCCGGCGGGGTCCAGCAGGGTGGGCTCTTCGGCAATCCAACGGGAGCTTTCATTGACGAAGGACTCGATGCGAGTGGCGGTGGATTCCGATTCGCGGATGCCGCCCAGGTTCTCCGCCGGAAGGTGATCAGAGCCGGTGGGAATCTGGACGATGAAGTCAGTTCCCTTCCCTAGTTCGCTCTGGACGCCGACGGTGCCGCCGTGGAGCTTGACCAGTTCATGGACCAGTGCAAGACCGATGCCTGTGCCTTCAAAGCTGCGACCTTTGGCTCCCTCGATGCGGTGAAAGCGTTGAAAGAGTTTGGGAATTTCCGATGGCGGAATGCCGCTGCCGGTGTCGCGGACGCTCAGGCGAAAGGCTCCGTCTACCGGTTCCAGGCGGACGATGACTTCTCCCTTCAGGGTGAACTTGAAGGCGTTGGAGAGCAGGTTCAGCACAATCTTCTCCCACATATCCCGGTCGACGAAGACCGGTTCAGAGATGGGGAGACACTCGACGCGCAGGGTGAGGCCGGCGCGCTCCATGGCAGAACGAAAGCCGCTGGCGAGATCGCAGGTGAGGCTTGCGATATCGACCTCTTCGAAGACGGCGCGAATGCGGCCCGCTTCGAGCCGGGAGAAGTCGAGCAGATTGTTAACCAGCTTCAGCAGGCGAAGCGCGTTGCGGTGAGAGAGTTCGAGACCGGAGCGAAGGGCGTCGGGGAGCGCTTCCCTCGAGGCCAGCGCCTCCTCCAGAGGTCCGAGCATAAGCGTTAGGGGCGTGCGGAACTCATGGCTGATATTGCTGAAGAAGGTGGTTTTGGCACGGTCGAGTTCGGCGAGCGACTCGGCTCGTTTGCGTTCGGCCTCGTGGCTGCGAGCGTCGCTGATGCTGCTGGCTAACTGGTTCGTGAGGCGCTCAAGGAAGACGCCATAGCTGCGATCGAACTCTTTATGCGGATTGAGCCCGACAACCAGCGTTCCGATGGCTGTGTCCTGTCCGACAGGAACAAGCGGGCAGAGGACGGCGGTGTTTGGAGCGACTGACCAGTTTCCGCGTGGAAGATCGGCAAAGCGAGCGGACAGATCGGCGATTAGAACAGGCTGGCGAGCGCTGCCGAGCGAGAGCAGCGGCCAACCCGCGGAGGGTGATTCGATCAAGCCGATTGCGGCTGGATGATCGGCCGGAATGCCGCTGGACGCTTGCAGCCTGAACGCAGATCCCTCCTTCAGGTAAAGCAGGGTGAAGGGTAGGTCGAACTGGTTTTGATCCAGCAGGCGGGAGGTGATTCGGCATATGTCAGATTCGTCCGTGGCGTTGATGGAGTCGGCTGCGAGGTCGCGGAGCGTAAGCAGACGGCGTTCTTCAATAACCCGCGCGCTTGTCTCAATGACGGTGACGAATACGCCGGCGGCCGAATCTTCCGCGTCGCTCGGAATAGCGCTGTAGGAGAAGGTGTAGTAGCACTCCTCCGGATAGCCGTTGCGGTCAAGAAAGAGCATTTGGTCGATGGCGGTGGTGGATTCACCCTCAGCCATCACGCGACCAAACATGGGACCGATGAAGTCCCAGATTTCCTGGAAGGTGAACGGCGTTGTGTTGCCCAGAGCTTCGGGATGCTTGGTGCGGCCAAGGATGGGCCGGAAGGCATCGTTGTAGAACTGGACGTATTCCGGTCCCCAGGCGATGTACATCGGGTATCCGGACCCGAGCAGGATGCGAATGGCGATACGTAGCGACTTGGGCCAATTGGTGACCGGTCCGAGGCTCGAAGAGGACCAATCGTGCGCCCGCATCAGCGCGCCCATTTCTCCGCCGCCAATGAAGAGCTCTATTTGTTCTTCTTGTGCCCTCAACAGGAGTGCCCGCTACGATAGGATTCGTGGGAGCTAGCCCCCGCCACAGCGGGTAGATGCGGACTGCAAGTGACTGGTTGCGGGAACCCGTGCAGTTGCCAGGTGGTATGCAGGGTTCGCCGGGGCGCCGACTGATCTGACACAGGCTGTGGGCCCGACTGCACGTACCACGCCTTTCAAGGGTAGACGGCGATGCGGTGCGTGCGGACTGCTGGATTGAGCTGCTGTCCGGCGGTAACGGTGAAGAGCACTTCTGACTTCTGCAGCGGCATATGGCAGTCGACACAGCGGTTGCGGATCGAATCGCCCATCTCGTGAAACTTGCCGCAGGCTTGCACCTTGTGGCACTCGAGGCAATGCACGGCAAAGGAAGCGGGGTCGCGTTGCGTCTGATGGACATTGTGGCAGGTGGAGCAGGTGAGGTTGCCGGACTGGAAGCAGCGGCTCCGCTGCATGAGCTGCACCTGGTTGGCATGAACGTCGACGGGCGCATTCGGACCGGGGTCTGGAATGTGGAGGAACTGGTGGATGTCGTCCCCGGGCAGAAACGACAATGTGGGTGCGATTGGGTCGGCCGGTCCGGCGTGGCAGAGGGAACAGAGGTCGATCTGGCGATCGCGCGGAAGTTTGGCCGGATTCACAATCGCTTCTTGCGGCGAGCCATGGCGGGGAGGCGAAGCGGACTGTTCGCGGGCTACGTGCGTCCGCCCCGGACCGTGGCATTTTTCGCAGGAGATGCCGAGCACCAGGCTGTCGCGGCGGTATCGATTGAGCGGCGGGGCCAGGGATTGAAAGATGCTGCCGTGACACTCCAGACAACGCGGCACGATTCCCTTGTCGAACCGCGCCGTACCGTCAGGATAGCCGGGGCTGTTCACCCAGGAATGAGTTTCAATCCAGTAAGACACGGGTAGCTCATATAACTCATCGCCCTTCCAGTACAGGTAGGTCAGACCCTTGCGACCGGAGCCGACGACGATATCGAACGGCTCGGTCATGGTCTGGAGTTTGGAGGCTTCGTCGATGTAGAGGGCGGTCTGGGTAAAACGGGTGCCGGTGGCCTGCATTTGGAAGATGAGTCGCGGGTCCGCAGTATGCAGGATGTTGGAGCCGGGACTGAAACTGCCTTCGATGGACTCGGCTGTAGGCAGGCGGGAGGTGCGGTGATGGGGAGTCTTTTCGTAGGTACTAGCCTCCTTCAGATGACAGGATCGGCAGGCTGCATCCCCAACGTAGTCCACGGCCGGAAGCGGCGTTTTGGCGGACGATGTGGACGCCTGGGTTTGAGAGGGCCCAGGCTGGGTGGCTGACTCCTGAGCGGCCGATTGCATGCTGTTGCGCGCGCCGACCATGCACAGAAAAACGAGCAGGACGCAGACGAGCGCCGGCTTTCGCCTGCCAGGAATTCCAAGTTTGAACCGAAAAAAAATTGGAACTCCCGCTCGCCCTTGTGCAGTTTTTGGCCGCGCGGTCTTTCCCGGAACCCCGGCGACAGGATGCTAGACGAATGGCATACCGGTTTAGTCGCACCTGGGCCTGGCGGTGGGCGGAGTAGTGAGCGCAGTCTTACCCCGCTGGGTCCGTCTGCTGCGGGGGCGTACGAAGTAGCCAGCATCACAGACGGACTTGCATTTCATCGCTTAGCATCGGCCGAAGTTCGCAGATGCAAACGAAAGCCATACCGGCGCGAGACCTGAGGCAGGATGCCGTCACAGACGGGTTCGAGGAGAGTCGCGCGCCAACGGCTGCGATTCTGGCCGTCGGGATTCTGGCGAGAGCGGCTCTTGTCTGGCATACGGTCGCGAGCGGCGGCGGAGGCCGCTACTTCTCGAAGGGCGTGGAGTTGGGATTTGTCGCGCGCTCGATCGCGGCGGGGCGAGGCCTTCGTTCCCCGTTCGGAGTGGAGACCGGAGCATCGGCCTACCTGGCCCCCGGCTACCCAGCAGTGGTGGGCGGGATCTTTCGCGTCTTCGGCACATTCAGCACACGCTCAGCCGTCGCGGTGATGGTGTTGCAGACGGCCTTCGCCGCGGTCACGTTGCTGCTGATGATGCGGATAGCGCGCAGAACGGTCGGCGCGCGCACGGCGAAGGTGGCGGGAGCTTTCTGGGCGCTGTCGCCTGTAGCTGTGGGGCTCTCGACGCTGTTCTGGGAGACGAGTTGCTCGGCGATGCTGTTGACTGCCGTGGTCGCGCTGGCGCTCGAAGGCTCGCGAAGTTCGCGCTGGCGATATGGGGCCGGCTTGGGTGCGCTTTGCGGAGCGGGCGGTCTGGTGAATCCCGCGTTGCTGCCTACGGTGGTCCTGGTCGTTGGTTGGATTGCCTGGAGCGGACGGGTGCCGTATCGACGAGTCGCGCTGGCAGCCTTGGTAGCGACGATGCTGTATTTACCGTGGCCCATTCGCAACGCGCGCACGATGCATACCTTTGTGCCCTTCCGCAGCAACCTGGGGTTGGAGTTGTGGGAGGGTAACCGGGAGGGCGGCGACGGACACTTTGACGAGCGGCTGCACCCGTACTTCAATCCTGCCGAACTGAAGGCCTATGAGGCGATGGGCGAGATCAGTTACATGCGGCAGAAGTCCGCGGACGCAAAGGCACACATCCGCGCACATCGAGCGGAGTTTGCGCTAGTAACGCTGAAGCGGTGCGGCCGCTTCTGGATGGGATTGGAACAGGCTTCGAACCGGATCTCCTGGCTGGTGGTGGGGCACATTGCGGGCACGACTCTGCTGGGACTGGCCGGATGGGTTCTGCTGTTCCGCAGGGATAGGAGAGTCGCGCTGCTGTTCGCACTGCCGCTTCTGGTGTTCCCGCTTCCCTACTACGTCACCCATGCCGACGCACGCTTTCGCCTGCTGCTGGATCCGCTGCTCAGTGTGCTGGCCGCGTACGCGCTGGTTCGCGGACTGGAGTGGGGTAGACACGCCATCCAACGATGGCGAGCGGAGAGACACTCCGCCGTTCCCGTCTAAGCGGGGCGCGAGAGACGCATCCCGGCTACTGGAAGGTGCCGAATTGCAGGGTGCTGGCTACCGTGGAACCGGGAAGAATGTTCATCGTGATGCTGCCGCTCCCGCTGAGTTGCAGCTGATCGGAAATGATCTCGCCGACGACGAGCGTGTTGGGCCCGGCGGCTCCATTCATGGTGAGCACGTCGCCATAGTTGTCCTTGGAGTTGCTGAAGTAGAGCGAGCCCACAAAGGTAAGCGACCCGGAGGCTCCAAAGGTAGTGGGGTTGTTAGCCGGAATCGTGTTGTCGTGGTCGCCGAACATGAGAATGCTTCGAGCCCCGGTGGAAGAGAGCGAGTCGGAGTTCGACGTGCCGCCTGCCTGGTAGTAGCTGCCTTTGCTGGTGCACTGCGCCAGCAGGACCGCCCCGTTCAGCGACCCGGTGACGCCCGTGGTGGGCGTGGCACAGGAGAGGAACGAACGAGGAACGGGATCAATGCTGCTGTTGTTCGCATCGGTGTTGCCCTCAAACTGAGGACCTCCCTTGACGAAGTAGAACATCACCCCGTCCGTTTGATTGGGGGAGGCGGAGGAGGGAGACGCGAGGCCCGGCCACGCATTGCGCACCGTGCCACCCTGGGTGACTACAAAGTTGCCGTTGAGGTAATACACGCCGGGAGCGAAGATCGCGATGTTGTAGCTGGGCGGCACACCCCGGGTCCTGAATTCGGACGCGGTGAGGTCGATGCCGTTGGGGTAGTACCCGGGAAAAAACTCCAGGCAGGCCGCGTAGCTTCCCGCCGACTTGATAGGGCTGCTCACGTCGCGTGGGTCCACGCTGTCGACGAGGTAGAGCTTGTAATTTCTGTTCGGGCAGCCATCCGTGTTGTACGGAACCCAGAGCGGTTTGGTGGCTTGGGAGGCGCTGTAGTTTGACAATTTGTTGGGCGCGGGCACCCAAGCGAAGGGGTCGCTCACCGCAGCCGTGCCGCCGTTCCAGTGACCCGTGAAGGTTCCGGATCGGGGGATGGTCTGCACCCGATTGCTGCCGCAGTACGGATTGAAGGAAGGACCGCCGCTCACGTTGACGTCGCCCCCGGTCCCATTCGGCCCGGCGCCTGTAGTGTCGATTTGCCCAGAGCCGGTGCAGGTGATCGCGCTGTAGCAGCGGGAACTGGTGCTGGTCGGGCCGCACTGCAGATTGTCCGTGTTGGTGGAATTGATCTGGATGCTGGTTTGCGGGCCACCGGTGATCCGGATGGCAGCCCCTCCGGAGAGGTTCAGCGCGCCTTGAATGGAGGGGTTCAAGACCACAATGGGAGCGCCGCTGGGTGGACCTCCGGAGATGCCGCAGGTACAGGAGGCAGCGGTCCTCACGTAGCGTGTGCCGGCCAGTCCCATGAACCAGGTCTTCACGTTTTCGACCGCCACAACCTTCAGATAGGGCGCGACCGAGACTGAGGGAGCGGTCACCCCGGCCACGGAACCGGGGAAGGTCCAGGAGACAGACTTGGAGGGCGCGTTGGCGGTGATCCCCGAGGAGCCATCGAAGCCATTGAACTTTGCATACAGGCAAATGGTCGCGTTCGGCTTTTGAATGCAGTCGCTGCCGCCATCACCCACGTTCGCAGTGAAGTTCATGGCCGGAGGAGTCTTTCCATTCGCCACCGCGATCATGTCGAGCGCACCCGCCTGGCAGGCGGCGTCGGCAGCGGTCTGGGCTTGTTGGCGATGAAACCAGAGGTTAGTCAGATCGACCGAGAATGCCATGACGGAAAGCAGAACGATCGCCAACAGCAGGATGAGATAGATAGAAGCCTGGCCTGAGCATTCATTGGCTCGCCGGGTTGGACGTGGACACAGGGTCATTGCTCCCTCAATGGCGTATTGCCTCAATAGAGAATGCGGCCCTGAGAACTGGCCGACAACGTGGGGTGGATACCGAGAAAGCCGAGCAGCGGCACATAGGCTTTCGTAAGCGTCACGGTTACGTTTGAGGCGGGCGCGGAGGAACTGCCGGCATACGTGACGATGACGTCAGTCGACTGAATCGATTCGAACCCGAGCGGCGCCGCATGCATGACCGCCAATTTCACGTTATCGGCGGTTGCGTCGCCGCAGCCGGTGCTTGGGCCGCTGCAGGAGGCGCTGCTGGTGCCGTGAATGATCGCGTAGCGCACGCCTTCGCGCACGGCTTCGTTGAACGCGCAGTAGGTGTAGAGAACCATGCTGAACTCAAAGACCGCGAAGGAAAGCGTGAACGCAGTGATGAGCGACAACGCGGTCTCGAGCAGAGCCTGGCCGGAGTTGGACCGCGCAAATGCGCGGCGGAGAAAGTAGGAGGCAGCGCGCGAGGGGTGAATTGCCGAAGCTGGCAGGTCTTCATTTCCTGAGATGGGGCAAGGGAGCGAATGGAGCCGCGTGCGATGGAAGGCGGAGAGCATCAGTCGATCTCCCGCATCTCGGCCATGCGGTGGAAGTCCATGGACGTGGGAGCCACTCCCAAGGGCATGAAGCCCAGCGGTATCGGCGGAGTGATGGTGTAAACGACGTCGACGCGATTGAGCTGAAACATCGCAGATTCGGGATCCGCATCGGGTGTGTAGCTGAGCGTGGATGCGCCGTAACTCTGGCACTTGTGAGACATATCGGGATTGAGACCGAGATAGCCGGAACAGACGAAGACCGACGTCGAGACCGAGGCGTTCAGAAAGCCTGAGATATCAGCCTTGGCGAGGGAGGCGACTGAGTTCGCGGTACCCAGGTCGCCGGCCGGGGGCAGGGCCTTCGCGACGGAAGACGGGCCTTGGGTGGAGTACGCCACAGCATTGCGCGCCGACGAGGTAAGGCTCGACGCCACGATGAAGAAGTATCCGAAGTCGACCGCATAGCAGAAGAGCAGGATGAAGATGGGCATCATGATGGCCACTTCAATCAAGCTCTGCGCGCCCTCGGCAGGCACCAGGCGGTGGAGACGGCAATCGGTTGCCGGAATTCGATCTTTGCGGGCTGCCAAGCCTTCCATCACGCATTCTCTCCGCGTCGTCGACGCAGCGCATTGTTACTGCCCGGGGGATGGAGTTTGTATGTCTATACCACATATCGGAAACAGACGTCGTGATAAGAGGAAAAAGCTTCACTTAGTAATCTGGAGTAACTCCATTCTCGCCGAGTTGCAGGTACCTCTAATTCACAAAATGTGACGACGAACACTGTGCAGCTGAATGCCACGAGCAACTCCCCTGAAGGTTGTAGGCCGTCGATGAATGTACTAACTCACTAATGTCCCACCTATTAAGTATGTGATACATGTCACCGCCATTCGAGGCTCATACGAGTACCTGTACGTGGTCAAGCTTAGCATCGCGAGGTTCGCCCTATCGTGGATGAACAACTCGCCAGTACCGCATGAATACAGGGCGTGCGAGCATTCGCGGCCCAAGTTCCATGACCTGCGGACTACAGAAGACGGCAAGTAATTGTGGTCTTTCATGTGGGCGAGACTACAAGAGTGGATCGTTTTATTACAGTTACTTGCAAGGTTATGACTTATGTCATAGAACGCGCAGAATGCGCAAAGTTTTTCATTGACAGTTCGCGAGGCCGGGGTGAGAGTAGCAGCAACAAACCCAGCACGATCAGAGCGCACTTCGCGAACTGCCGTGCCTACTTAGCAAGGAGCAATCATGAATAAGAACTGGAAGCAGATGTTACAAGCGTTTGTAAGTGACGAGTCGGGTCAGGACATGATCGAGTACGCGTTGGTAGCGGCTCTGATTGGCTTGGGTGCGGTCGCTTCATTGCGCACGGTAGCGACGGCCATCACGGGCGCCTTCACCAACATCAACACTCAACTGGGCACTGCAGTCTAGCGTGTGGTAAACGTTCGGGCGGAGATTGCGATGCGCTGGCGTTACGCGTGGTTGGAGTTGCTCAACGAGGAGAGTGGGCAGGACATAGTGGAGTACGCACTGGTCGCTCTCCTGATGAGCATCTGCGCGCTGGCGGCATTGCCGCCGGTGGTCGCAGCCATTCCCGTCGCGTTCCAACAGATCGGCGCGATCTGTGCCGGCGGACATTGAGCCACATCGATCTTTGCCCGCCGTGGATGAAGCTGGCGAGTGACATCGGGGTCCGCCGCGGCCGAGTTCTCACCGGCCGTACCTCAAGAGAAATGCGACACGGCCGATAACCGCTGGTACGAAGCTGTATCGTTTCGCAGTCGACCAGGGCTGCTTGCGTTTGTGCTTTGCTTCGGTTTTTCCGGTGCTCACTTTGAAGGTCGAACTTACATTCGCGTTGATGTCTATGCTCTGCGCCTTGATAGGTGCGGTCTATGACGTCCTCTACCGCCGCATTCCGAACCTGCTGTCCGGATCGGGCCTTGTGCTTGGCCTGTTGGCTTCCTTCTGCTTTGGGGGATGGCGGCGGGGGCTGTCCGCGGCGGCCGCGGCTGGAGTGTGTGGGCTGGTTTTCCTGGTGTTCTATGTCGCCGGCGGCATGGGAGCGGGAGACGTGAAGCTGATCACCGCCGTGGGCTGCCTGGCAGGCTGGACCAACCTGGGATCGCTACTGGTGCTGACTGCGCTTGCGGGCGGCGTACTGGCCGTAATGGTGGCGGTGCGCCGAGGGCGAGCGAAAGAGACGCTGGGCAATGTGGGCGCGCTGCTGATGCACCACACGCACGAGGGTTTGCGGCCGCATCCGGTTCTAAATCTGCACGGCGAACGGGCGCTCCGCCTGCCGTATGGAGTGGCGATCGCCATGGGCAGCGCGATGACGTTTTACCTGCAAGTGAAGCAGAGGGGTTGAGATGGCTGCACGACGATTGTTAACGGCGTTGTTGATTGCGGTGGCGATCTCCGGCCTCTTCACCTTTTGGGTGGGCCGCAGGATAAGCCGCCCGCACGCCGTGCCGCCTGCGCCGGTAAGACAACGGTTCGTGGTTGCCGCCCGCGCGATGCAGAGCGGAGAGGTGCTCGAGACTGCAAGTTTGACCACGGCCGAGTCTCCTTCTACCGCGGCAATTCCCGGCAGCTTCGCCAAAGTACCGGACGTCTCCGGTCGAGCGCTGCTGTATCCGCTCACGCCCGGAGAGCCGATTCTGGAGCGGTATCTGGCTCCGGCTGGTTCGGGATCGGGGCTGACGGTGCGGATCCCGCCGGGTATGCGCGCCATTTCGCTCAAGTCGGACGAAGTCATGGGCGTCTCCGGATTTTTGCTGCCGGGAACGTACGTCGATGTCTTGGTGACGTACCACGCCAGCAATAACGCCGAGCCGGTCACGGCAACGGTCCTGCAGGATGTGCAGGTGATCGCCAGCGGCCAGAAGATTCAGCCGGATCCGGAAGGAAAGCCGGCGACGGTCAGCGTAGTCACGCTGCTCTTGAGTTCGGAGAACGCAGAGAAGGCGGCGCTGGCCAGCAACCAGGGAGCGATTCACTTCGTGTTGCGCAACGGTGCGGACCGGGCCGAGATGGACACTCTGCCGATCTCGATGGCGCAGATCGCACCAGGCGGAGCGCGGCCCAGGCCCATGGCGGGAACCGTCAAGCGTGTGGCGGCGGTGAAGCCGAGCGCACCGGTCGAGACCTTCCTCGGCGAGAAACGCGTGGTTGCCAATTTTGAGTAAACAGCGGGACGAAAGGAAGAAGGCGGGCATGAGGACGACAACCAGGAAGGCGATCCGAAGCGGGACGCTGATCCTGCTGCTCTGCGCCTTGCCGTGCACGTTGAGTTGGACACAGGTCGCGGCATCCCCCGCGGCACACCCTGCCGTTGCCCAGAAAGCTTCGCCACAAGGCGCAGGGTTGGCTGAGCACGGGAACGGGGTCGTTCCTTCTGCAGCCGCCCTGGGGCCGGGAAGCAGTCTTTCGACCGCGCTTCTGAGCAGCACCGAGTCGGTAGGCGAGACGGTACATCTGGTGGTGGGCCGATCCCTCTACATCAACACGCCAACCCGTTTGCGGCGCGTGTATGTGAGTAATCCCGATGTACTGAATTCCTTTACCGCCAGCCCCAACCAGATCGTCGTCACGGCCAAAGCGCCGGGGGTGAGCGGCCTTATCCTGTGGAACGATACCGGCCAATCGCGAGCGTACCTGGTCTCTTCCGATCTGGATGTCGAGGCGCTGCGCACATCGCTGGTTCGCGCGCTGCCCGGAGAGAGCGTGCAGGTGGAGGCGCGCGAAGGCAAGGTATATCTCACGGGGACGGTTTCGAGCGATGAGGCGGCCGCCGCTGCGATCCGGCTGGCTACGCTGCATTCCAAGGAAGTGGCGAACTCGCTGATCGTCAATCGGCTGCACGTGCGCCAGGTCAAGCTGAAGGTCCGATTCGTCGAGGTCGACCGGGTCAAGCTTGACGAATTTGGCTTGAACTTTTTCAGCGGCGGAAAAAATATGAGTGCCACCACCACGGGTCAGTTTCCAACCACCTCGGCGATCAGCGCGGGAGGATCGTCGGTGGGCGGTTCGGGCAGTTCGACGGCCGGCGGTGGCGGAACCTCCCTGACCTTGAGCGATCCGCTGAACCTGTTCTTCTTCAACACGAGCCTGAATGTGGGCGTCACGCTGCGGGATCTGGAGAACAAGCAGGTGCTGCAGATTCTGGCCGAGCCAAGCATCACGACATTGAGCGGGCAGAAGGCCTCCTTCCTGTCCGGCGGCGAGTTTCCATTTCCGGTGGTGCAGGGCGGGTCAGGAGGATTTAGTTCCGTCACCATCCAGTTTCGCGACTACGGGGTGCGGCTCGAGTTCACCCCGACAGTCAATCCGGACGGCACCATCCAGCTCAAGGTGAATCCCGAGGTCAGCGCCCTCGACTACACCAACTCGGTCACCATCTCCGGCTACACCATCCCGGCGATCTCCACTCGCAAGGCGGAGACCGAGGTGGAGTTACGCGACGGACAAAGCTTCGCCATCTCCGGGTTGTTGGATCACCGCACCACGCAGGTGCTGGCGAAGATGCCGGGGATCGGCAACGTGCCCGTACTGGGCGAGTTTTTCAAGTCCAAGGAGCTGAGCCACTCGCTGGTGGAGTTGATCGTCATTGTGACCCCGATCATCGTGGATCCGCTCACCGAGAGCAGCAGCCCGACTGATCCTAAGCTGGCGCTCCCGAATATGGATGAGGGTCAATTTGACCGCACGTTGGGCAAGCACAAGCCGGCGGCCTCTCCCAAGTAGTCCTGAGACAACATGACCTCCATCAAACCCATCCCGGATCCCTACCACGTGGCGCTGATCACCGTCTGTGTCGGCAGCGATACGCAGGTACAGATCGGGAACGAGATGAGCAGGATGCCATGGGCGGTCGCCTCCTCGCACTGGGACCATTACCTCACGGCGGCCCGGCGGGTCCAGTTCCCGACCAACATCGCCAATGCGGATGCGTGCGTGGCGGTGGTCGACTTCGACAAGGAACCGGCGCAGGCGATCGAGTCGGTGGACCTGATCAACCAGGCATTTCTGGGTCGCGCCGCGATCGTGGCGCTCTCCTCGCAGAGCGATCCGGAGTTGCTGCTGCGGGCAATGCGCGCCGGCTGCAACGAATTTTTGCGCAAGCCCTTTCATGCCTCGCAATTCGGCGCCTGCCTGGCCAACCAGGACAACAAGTGGTCGCACGCGGCATCGCGCGCTCAGAGCAGCGGACAGGTGTTGTCCTTCTTCGGCGCGAAGGGTGGCGTGGGCACCACCACGATCGCCATTCACCTGGCCATCTCCCTGGTGCGGCTCCACGGCAAGAAGGTGTTGCTGGTCGACAACCATCCCCAGTTCGGCCATGTATGTCTGTATCTGGGGCTCGAGGGCGCCCACTACCACTTTCACGAAGTAGTGCGCAATGTCGACCGGCTGGATAGCGAGTTGCTGCGCGGGTTTGTCGCCCATCATCCGGTGGGCATGGACGTGCTGGCTTCGCCGGACACGTTTAACGCGGTGCGGCCGATCGACCCGGATGCACTCGTGCGCACCGTGGAGTATCTGCGAGGCCAATACGATTACATCCTGCTGGACTGCGTGGACTCCTTCGACGAGAACAGCCTTACGGTCATCGATGCCTCCGACCGCTTCTACCTGATCGCCACCCCCGATCTCGGCGCAGTACGTAACCTCTCTCGTTACGTGGACAGCCTGATGCGGAACGAAGAGCGATCGGCGAAGGCGCAAATCGTGATCAACCGCTACTCCTCGCAAGGGGCCGTCGATATTCGCCAGATTGAAAACGCGCTACGCCTGCCGGTGGTCATCAAGCTGCCCAACAGTTATGCGGAGCTGGTGCGCGCGTTGAACGTAGGCGAGCCGCTCTCGACCAAGAAGAAGTCTGAGATATCGACGCAGTTTCTGCGCTGGGCCAACGAAATCGCGGGGGTCCGGCCGGTAGAGGCGCCCAGGTCGAGCCTCGCGCGGCTGGCATTGTGGTGAACTGGCTGGCCGAACGCGGTAGATATGACGGCAGTGGAAAGGCACGACCATGATCGAGACCGGCGGGCACGGAAGCACGGCGCGGGTGATCCCGTTAAATTCGCGGTCGGGAAAGCAGATACCCGACAAGCAACAGCAGGAGATCAAATCGGCGGTGCACCAGGAGCTGATCCGGCGTCTGGACCTGGACAAACTGGAGAGCATGCGCGAGACGCGCGCGGCGCAGATCCAGCTCACGACGCTGATCGAGCAGATCATCGGCGAGCAAGGCATTCCACTGAGCGTGAGCGAACGGGACCGTTTGGCACAGGAGGTGCTGGACGAGGTCTTCGGCCTCGGGCCGCTCGAGCCGCTGCTGCAGGACCACTCGATCAGCGACATCCTGGTGAACACCTACAACCTGGTCTACGTGGAGCGGCGCGGACAGCTGGAGAAGACAAAGGTAGTGTTCAAAGACGATCGCCACTTGATGCAGATCATTGACAAGATCGTCTCCGCCGTAGGCCGGCGAGTGGACGAATCCTCGCCCATGGTGGATGCCCGGTTGAAGGATGGTTCGCGCGTCAACGTGATCATTCCGCCGCTGGCGGTCGATGGGCCGATTCTCTCCATCCGCAGGTTCGGGGTCACTCCTCTGGTAGCGGAAGATCTTTACCGCAACCGCATGTTTACCCTGCCCATGCTGGAGGTGATGGCCGGCGCGGTGCGCGCCAAGCTGAACATCGTAGTCTCCGGCGGGACGGGCGCGGGCAAGACGACGCTGCTGAATGTGTTGTCCAGCTTCATCTCCGATAAGGACCGCATCGTCACCATTGAAGACTCGGCGGAGTTGCAGTTGAAGCAGGAGCATGTCGTGCGGCTGGAGTGCCGTCCGCCCAACGTGGAAGGCCGGGGCGCGGTCCGGCAGCGCGAGTTGGTCATCAACGCGCTGCGTATGCGCCCGGACCGGATCGTGCTCGGCGAGGTGCGAGGCGAAGAAGCGCTCGACATGTTGCAGGCGATGAATACGGGCCACGATGGCTCGTTGACCACGGTGCATGCGAACACGCCCAGAGACGCACTGGCACGCATCGAGACCATGACCATGATGAGCGATGTGCGACTGCCGGAGAAGGCGATCCGGATGCAAATCGCGTCGGCGGTTCACCTGATCCTGCAGGTCTCGCGCATGAGCGACGGAACGCGGCGCATCACGCACATCAGCGAGTTGACCGGAACCTATAGCGACGTGATCAGCATGCAGGACATTTTTGTATTCGAGAAGGATGGGCTGGACAAGAACGGCAAAGTAATCGGAAGGTTTCGCGCCACCGGCATCGTTCCCAAATTCGCAGAGAAGCTGAAGAGTGCGGGCATACATCTGCCTCCCGACCTCATGAACCACGTGGAAGAGGTGTAGCGGCGATGACGTTGCTGGTGCTGGTGTTCCTGGTGATCGTGGCGATGACGTTTGGCGCGCTGGTGTTCGCCATGCGTCCTACCAGGACAGACAAGACGATCGAGCAGCGCATCTCGACCATGCGGCTGCCGGTCGTGGAACACGCCCGTGAAGACGCGGTGCAGCTGCTCAAACAATCCCGGTCGACCAGCTTCGCCTGGCTGGAGAGTGCGGTTGTAAAGTTTCATGCTTCGCGCAAGCTGCATTCCTATATTGATCAGTCGCAGGTACGTATTTCGGTTGGCGCGTTCGTCATGTCGACTGCCGGGCTGGCGGCGGCCGGTGCGCTGCTGACGTACAAGTTCCTACCCATTCTTCCAGCGGCCCTGGCGGCGGCGGTGCTCGCTTCGCTGCTGCCCTATGCGGTGCTGGCCTACAAGCGCAACAAGCGGATTGCGGCGTTCAATGCCGCGCTGCCGGACTGCATCGACATGATGGGCCGGGCGTTGCGTGCGGGTCATTCGATGATCGCGGCGATCGAGATGGTCTCTGAACAGTGCGTGGACCCGCTCGCTTCTGAGTTTGGTGACGTGTTTCAGCAGCAGAACTTTGGGCTGCCGTTGCGGGAGGCGCTGATGCACCTGCTTGAGCGTGTGCCCTCGCAGGATCTTCGCGTGCTGGTGACCGCCATCCTGGTGCAGCGGGATACGGGAGGCAACCTGGCCGAGATTCTCGATCGCACCGCGACAGTGATCCGGGAGAGGCTGCGCATCAAGGGGGAGATCCGCATTCATACCGCGCAGGGCCGTCTGACGGGCTGGATCCTGAGCCTGCTGCCGGTGACCATGCTGCTTCTGATCAACATCGTCAATCCCGGATATTCGCATGTGCTGCTGGTCGATCCGCTGGGTCAGAAGCTGATCTATGTCGGTATCGGGCTCACGGCGGCGGGCGCGCTGACCATTCGCCACATCGTCAACGGAATCGACGTGTAGGGACGACATGAACCTCATCTTTTATGCCGCGATCGCCGTGACCAGCTTCAGCCTGGTTGCGGTGTTGCTCGTCTGGCTCTCGATGCGCCCTTCCCGCGTCGATCGGCGGGTGAAGCAGGTACTGGAGAATCGGGAGCCTTCGCGACCCGAGCCGGGCGCACGGCAGACCTTTGCACTGAAGCTGATCGGCCTTGCGGGCAGAGTGCGCAAGGGCCTGGGGCTCTCCGGCGACGATCGGCTGAAACAGCGGCTGCTGGCGGCTGGATTGCGCCGGCCGGGAAGCGTGGATGTCTACCTGGCTAGCAGATTCCTGGGACCGCTCATGGGCGTGGTCGCCGGCAGTTTCATCGCCGCCAACCGCACGTTCTGCATGTTTCTCTTCGCAGTCCTGGGATACCTGGCGCCCGACTTATGGCTGGGATGGAAGGTGTCGCGCCGCCAGGAGCGGATTCGCAAGAGCATCCCGGATGCGGTCGACCTGTTGGTGATCTGCGTGGATGCGGGGCTGGGGCTGGACCAGGCGCTGATGCGCGTGGGCAAGGAGCTGAGCATCAGCCATCCGGACATTCACCACGAGTTTTCGCAGATCAATCTGGAGCAGCGCGCGGGCAAGCCTCGCCTGGAGGCATGGCAGAGCATGGCCGACCGCACCAAGTTGGCGGAGTTCAACGCGTTCGTGAGCATGCTGACGCAGACCGATAAGTTTGGCACGCCCATCGTTCGCGCCCTGAGCCGGTATGCCGATGAGATTCGGCTGAAGCGGCGGCAGCGTGCCGAGGAACAAGCCTCGAAGACCAAGATCAAGATTCTCTTCCCTCTGGTGCTGTTCATCTTCCCTTGTCTGTTCATCGTGTTGCTGGCTCCGGCGGTCATTGGAATTACGAAAGGTCTGGGAACTCTGGGCAAATAGCGCAGGTTCCGAGGTAAGCGAATGCAGTTGATGATTACGGCCGTATTAGTGCTGACGCTGGTTACAGTCTGGCTGATCTTGGAGATGTGGCCGGATTAGTGGCGGTACGTCGAGCAGGAAAGCTGCGAGATGACCCAGGTCGGAACGGAAGTCATGCGGAAAGGCAGTTTTAAATCTGCCGCGTGATGGGTGATACATACACCCGCTTTGGGTACAGATAGTAACTGAAGAGAAAGGAGGAATTTCGAATGGACAGTGGAATCATTATTCGGATCGTTGCAGGCGTGTTGGCGGTCATTATCCTGGGCGTGATCATCTATCGCCGGAAGCAGAAGTCTGCTTAAGGTGCGGGATGAGTGCAGAGAGCAAAGAAGTGACGGTTAATAACCGCAGTAAGTCGGTGACGGTCGGGACACGGATCGTTATCGCAGACACGGCGTTGTCGCGCCTGGTCGGCTTGTTAGGCAGGAAGCGGCTGGATGCCGGATGTGGCGTGCTCATTCGACCCTCGTCCGGTGTCCATACGTTCGGCATGAGCTTCGCTATCGATGTAGTCGCGCTGGATAAGACATTGAAGGTGGTGCGGGTGTGGCGGCGGCTGCATCCTTTCCGCTTGACCAGTATCAGCCTGAGAACGCGGTCTGTGCTGGAGCTGGCGGCCGGCCAGATTGATGCGTGCCATATTGAAGTTGGAGATCAGCTGGAGCTGGCGTAGCGGCGAATCGTGGGCCGAGTTTCGTATCCGCAACGGATACGACTTTGAACCTGCGTCGAGTCACGGCTAGCAGAAGACCGGCGCTTCATTCGTCTTGGTTTGCGGATTGCGGTTGCCTCGGATGTGCTCAGGCCCCGCTTGGGTATCCGCCCAGACCGTGACGAAAGCTTTACGGGAGTTCGGACTCGTCGCCTTCGATTCTGCCCAGAATGCCGGTCGTGATCGCGACCCCTGCGGCGAAGGCGCCGGTGAGTGTGAGAAACACCATCATGCGCGACACTTTGAACCCCGGTCCTGCGCTCGCGGTGCGCCGCCGCCTGGGTGGCCGATTCTGCTCCTGATATTGCGCGTCGTCATTGTTCCCCGAGAGTGGATCCTTCGCCGGACTGTCATCGGTTGTTGCGGAGACGGGCTCCGAGGCTCCCGTGCGGGGTTCTGAGGCGTCATGGTGTTCGAACGGAACATGCTCTTGTAGCTCTTCGGCCTCCGTTTCTGTCGCTGGCTCCACCGCCAGCAGTCCTTCAGGCTCGGCGACTACCTCGTCCACCTCGGGTTTTGGAAGCGTCGGCGGGTGCAGCGAGAAGAGCACGGCTTCCAAATAGCCTTCAAAGGTGAGGGGGTGGCCCCAGGCGTCTCTCTCAGTGTGAAATGGTTGCGGGACCAGCTCACTTGCGATGGAAGCGACGACGCGCAGCCGCACGGGTTGGGTCGAAGCTGCGCGAGTGGCCGGCGCGGGCGGTGAGGCGATTTCTGTTCGGCGCGGTCCCGACGTGAGGTGAGCCGCTGGTGGTCCTATCGGCGGTATGAACACCGATGCTGTTGCGGCGCGGGCCTCGCCCCGGATCGCGCTAGCCTTCGGAGTCGCGGCGGTATTTGCCGTTGCTGCCGTTGTGGGAGGCGCCGGAGACTTCGAGAACGATCGATTCGCGTCAGGACCCGCGGCCCGTGCAGAGGGCCGGACTGACTCCAAAGCAGCCGCAGCCGGTTGTGCAGGCGCTGGAGCGGGCGCGGCCACCGGCAGGGCGGCCGATCCGTTCGACGAGGCTGGAACCGCCGGTGTCAGCGCAGGCTGCGGAGTGCGAGGTGTGCCCGGCGCGGGGGTAGCAATCGGGGGCACCGGCGTAGGCGCGACCTTCGCCTCAAAATGCCGAGGCTCTCGAAGTGGCTCCGGCGAGGCGCGAAAGCTGTCCCGTGCTGGCGGGGCCGTGCGAACGGGCACTGGCTCCGGCGGTAGCTGAACCGAATCCAGGGAGGGTACAGGGATCCGGGCTCGTGGTGAGTCGGTCAGGAATTCGGGGGTAGCGGAGAGTTCCAGACGGACCAGGGATCCCGAGTAAAGAGCTGACATCTCTTTGAGCGCGCTGGCCTGCTTTTGAAATTGCTTGCGAACGACCCAGAGGCTAGCGGGCAGCAAAATCGCGAGCCACACGTTCACCATCTGAAGACGGGTGCGTACGGGCGCAAACAAGGTCGAGACTCTGCGTTCCAGGACGACGCCCAGGCCGGTTCCTGCGATGGGTGCGTAGGCGACCAGTACCCGATTGCCCTGCGGATCGAAGCCCAGGGCAGTCCCCTGGCGATTGCGGGTGGCGAGATGAACCGGCAGAAGCGTGTCGCCCGAGGCCTGAATGAGAGTGAACCCGGCGGCCAGCGATTGCGGAGGGAAGCAGCTCAGTGCGCCGTCCGCGGGACCGCAAATCCCGGCGACCGTGGTTGCGGTCTGCGAGTCAGAGGACAGGGCATTACCATCGAGATTTTCGAGCGGCTGCTGCACGACGATGACCCCGGCAAGTCCCGCGAGATCACGAACCGGAATTCCCAGATCGAGCTTGTAGCCATCGGCCCACAGAAGCCGGGCGGGTGTCTGGCCATGAATATCGAGCTGGGCGGCGGGGCGGCTGATAAACCCGCCCATCGCGAGATAGCCGCGGTCAGCGCCCTCGACGGCGACCGCAGGCAGACCGCGCTGCGCGAGACTCTGACTTGCACTGTAGAGTTGCGCGACGGCGCGCGGGTTATGCGGATCTTTGTCAAAGAGTCGAAGCGGCAGGGCGAAATCTTGCGGGAAAACAGCGGCCTGTGCACGGCTGGATGCGGTGGCCAGACTCTGCTGAATGAGGCTGCGGCGCGACTCGAGCGAGCGGAACAAGTCGGCGGCGGCCAGGTCGAGGCTCAGCGACTGGAAGACAACCAGCGCGATCATGTATCCGAGAAGAACGATCGCGACCAGCGCCACGGCAAGCGAGCGGAAGCCGCGCAGGGCCTGTTCCGAAGCCTCGCGAAGCGGTGCTCCAAAGCGGCGGCGAGACTGGACCCAGAGTGCCGCCGAAAGCATCATCAGCAAGGCGGCCGCATCCGGTGCCATGCGAAGCGCATTCGGCGTGTCCGCCCGTTCATAAATCCACTGCATATCACGCCAGTAGGCCCAAAGGCCACCCACCCCCAGCAGAAACGCGAGAGCGAGGAGCCCGGGCAGCAGGCGGAGGACAGTCCGCGACGCGTTGAAGAGAGACAGCACGAGCGCCGTTCCCACCGAGAGGAGCGCGACCGCGAGGTTCAACGGCATCCGGCCCGGCGCGTCGGAGGTGGGAAGGAACTCGGAGTGGAGGAGTGGGAGATCCAGGCCGAGGTTGATCTGCGCGAGGTTCTCGACAACAGCAAGCAAGGCGATGAGGACCACGAGTCCGCTCAACACCAGCCGCGCCTGCCGGGGAATCCGTTCCGGGGCGAGGAGCGCGAGCGCGGAGAACAGCAGGCAGAGTGCCGCGCTGAAGACGGCAGCGGGAGCATTCCACCCTGGATGTACGAGGGCGTGAAGATGAAAAAGCCAGCCTGCCAGGTCTGCCGTAGCCACGCAGACCGCGAGAACGCCGCAAAGCAGGATCCACAAGGAACGCGGTGACTGGACCCGATCCTGAGATTGGCCCGTATCCAATATAGATAGGATCACTAGCATCCACGCTAGCGGAAAGCGGGAAGGCTATCCAGCGCAAACTCGCAGAGGACTATGGAGTGATAACAGAGCCGGTTCCTTCGGTAATGCGGGAGTGTTGAAATCGAGATCGTCACAGAACCGAATGGCTGCCGGGGTATGCCCCAGGTCCTGCTTTCAGGCCTGGGGCACGATGAACAAAACCATGATCGGATCAGGGTTCGAGCCGAAGTTAGCTACACGTATTGCGAAGCACCGGCGCGCCGGCGATCACCGTATCGATGCATGGAATCGCGCTCAGATATTCGTAGATCGCGCGAATCTCGTGATCCGTCATGTTTTGGAAGTTTGGCCATGGCATCACCTGCAGCAGGTCTCCATTGAACGGAGGCGGAATGCAAGATCCGTTAGGCGCGCCCGTACACGGTGGGTGAAGATGGTCGTAATCCTTACCCGTGCGGAGGACCGTCAGAAACTGCCTGTAGGTCAGCCCACCGGCCGGCATACCGGACTTATCCGGAGTGAGGTTGCGCGAGTAAAGGTGCTGCAGCCCGGGATACGGCCCGAAATCACTGCCGCCGGCGAGGTAGGTGGCTGGATTCGGCTGTCTCATTCCGCTGAACGGTCCCTTGGGTGGACGCAGCAGGTACGGGTTGCCAGTTGGGACATACTCCGTTTGGTTGTTCGTTGTGTGGCAGCCGTTGCAATCGGCCGACCCGTTCACGATGTAACTACCCAAGCCAACGAGCTCCTTATCCCTGCCCTTCAAGTTGAGAGGGACCGGCGCGATTGAGAGGCCGATGGCAACTTTGCTCTTGTCTCGATCGTGATCGTCATCCTCGCCGGCATGAATGCGCGGGGTCTTAACCACCATGGCGGCCGCCACCATGACCGCGATCGCAGCCGAGATGGCAAGCCAGCTCAGCCCTGGACTCGTTAGTTTTCGCATGCTTTCTCCTTCAGGCTCCTGGCCTGGGTCGTGTGGGGAATTGGGTTGAGCGCGTGGCTGCCCGAAAGGATTTTCGAAGAGCCACCGAAGGATGCAGATCTTAGATCACTCGAGTAGAAACCGGTCAACTAGCGACCGGGCTGCAGCATAGGAGTCTCATTCGAGTAAGTCAACAGGAATCGCTACTTATCTGTTCTTGAAACCAGAGACCTAGGATTGCAAGGCAGAGTTACAAGTGCAGATCCCCAGATGGCCTTCAAAAGCACTAACAGCAATGGTGATAACTGGCTGGAAGTGGCTAACACGGTCTCGCCGTGAACGCAGACGCTCAGGGCCTCGCAGATACGACGTGAACGGTAAATAGGCCGAGCCAGGTTATGAGGTAAGCCGACCAACGTTACTCTTATTCGAGTACCACCAGGATGCTTCGTGCAAACCGTTGCCGCTGGAATTCGCAATATGTAACAGAAATATGCACATGAACTTTAAGCCACGCAGCGCGCGAGCGACCTATTCCAAGTCGAGCCATTCGGCAGCGGACAGTTTCGAATCGCTAGTGATCCCTAGCCGGTCCGATCACGAGCGTCATGCAGGAGCGCACAGTTGCGGGCAGAGGGTGGCAACCCCATCCTAAGAGCGTGAGACCGAGCAGCCTGCGCACGGTTGGACTACCGAATGGGTGGCAGTGTAGCGTGGTATTTCGAAGGAGTCATCATGCTGCGTCGTGACTTTGTCCGAGCCATCCTGTCGATCAGCATCGCGCCGAAGGTGTTGCTTGCACAGCAGACGGCCAAACCCGCGCTGCCGCCCCCTGCGCCGGTTCCGTGGACCCTGGGGTTGAATCCGAAGACTCCGCTGCCGCACACCGTGACCGCGGACGAGGTCACGCAGACGGATGCGCGGTTCTTCAGCGCCGTGCAGATGGCCACGCTGGTGCGGCTGAGCGATGTGCTGGTGCCGTCACTCGGAACCCTGCCGAGCGCCTCGCAGGCGGGGACACCGGTGTTCCTGGACTTTTTGATTGGCACCTCGCCCGCACCGCGGCAAAAAGTTTACACCGGCGGGCTGGACTGGCTGGAGACCGAGTCTCAGAAAAAGTACGGCAAGGAATTTGCGAAGCTCGACGACGCGCAAGTCGACGCGTCGCTGAAGCCCTGGCTGCGCACGTGGATGAGCGATCATCCGCCTACCGAACCGCACGCAGATTTCATCAACATTGCGCACGACGACATTCGGAGCGCCACGGTGAACTCGAAGGCGTGGAGCGATGCGCAGTCAAAACATTCAGAAGAGTGGACCGAGGCAGGTTTGTACTGGGCACCGATCGAGCCGGACATGCATGGGATGAACGCTGCCTCTGACCGCGTGCCGCCGCACGTGCGCGCGGCGCCTAAGGCGTCGCACACCATGCCTTCGTATCCGCGGTAGCACCACTGCAATCTTGAAATCACAAAGGAACTGGTGTCCCCTGGGAGCACTGAAGAGCTGATGGTGAACGAAAAATTTGACGTGCTGATAATTGGTTCGGGACATGCAGGTGGCATGGCGGCGAAGATCCTGACCGAGAGCGGGATCGAATGCCTGATGTTGAATGCGGGTCCGGTTGCGGATGTAGCTCGAGACGCCAAACAAAAGCCTGCGTACGAACTGCCGTATCGCGGATTCAAACCGCCGGGGCGGCTGGAGCATGTTTTTCAGGCTAGCGAATTCAATGCCAACGTCTGGGTCGACGAGCAGGAGGTTCCCTACACCTTTGCGCCGGAGAACCCGTATAACTGGGTGCGCGTGCGCCTCTTTGGCGGACGGTCGCTCTTCTGGTCGCGCCAATCGTTTCGCTTGAGCGACTACGAGTTTAAGGCAAAATCCCATGACGGCTTCGGCGAGGATTGGCCCATCAGCCATGCGGATCTCGCGCCTTATTACTCGCGGGTAGAAGAGATCTTTCAGGTCGCCGGCGCCATGGATGGTCCGCCGCAGATGCCGGACGGCAACTTCGTTCTCGACAACGATCCCTGGTCCGAGTCGATGCAGCGCTTCAAGGATGCTGGCAAGAAGTTTGATATGCCGGTGTGTAAGCAGCGTCGAGCGCTCGGCCGCGATGGTCTCGCGAGTTCGGTAAACCTGCTGTTGCCAGACGCGGAGAAGACCGGCAAGTTGACGTCAATTGCAAATGCGGTGGTCCGCGAAATCACGGTCGACGCAAACACCGGCCAGCCGAACGGATGCCATTTTGTCGACCGGCTCTCGCGGCGAGAGATGCATGTGAAAGCGCGGGTGGTAGTGCTGGCCGCGGGTACGCTCGAGAGTACGCGGCTGTTGTTGAATTCGAAGCTGGCAAACTCAAGCGGTCTCGTGGGCCGGTATTTGATGGATCAGATCTACGGACCGGGCGTGATCTGTTCGGTGCCGGAGGCTCGCAATGGCAAGGGGACCAAGGAGCTGATGGGCGGCGGCGCGATCGTGCCGCGGTTCCGCAACATCTCCACCAGGAGCGATAAGTTCCTGCGCGGTTACGCATTCAACGTGACCAGCAGCATGGGCCCGGTTTCTCCCCGCAACTTCGCCGCCTATGGTGCGGAGCTGCAGCAGAAGCTGGTGGAGTATCACGGCAGTTCGTTTCACATGACCCTGATGGGCGAAGTGCTGGGCCGGTATGAGAACCACGTTCGCATCGACAAGGACAAGGTAGATGCCTGGGGAATTCCTGTGCTGCACGTGGAGACTAAGTACACCGATAACGAATTCAACATGGCGAAGGATGCAGTGGAAGTTGGATCGGCAGTCGCGGAGGCAGCGGGGTTCGAGGTGCTTTCAAAGAACGACGTGCCGAATCCGCCGGGCTACAGCATTCACGAAGTGGGAACGTGCCGGATGGGGGACGATCCCAGGAAAAGCGTATTGAACAAGTGGTGCCAGAGTCACGACCACGAGAACCTGTGGGTCGTGGACGGGGCAAGCTTCACCAGTGCGGGCTGGCAGAATCCGACAATGACGATTCTGTCGCTGTCGATGCGCGCTTCAGAACATCTTGCCGAAGAGATGAAGAAGCAGAACGTGTAAGGCGCGTCTGATTTGTAACCGCGAGTGCATCTTATCCAGCAGCGAGACCCGGTAAAAACACGGGCGCTCGCCTCCATCAAATGCCGCACTGCTTCGACTGCGAGTCTTATGCTGGATCTGGGATCGAGGATGGCGGATCGCTGGTGGGGAAAGAATCGGCTAACGTCTTGTCCAGATTCTTCTCCCGTTGAGCGCGCTCGCCGGAGACTGGCCAGTCTTCGGGATCGCGGCCTCGATCATCGGGCGCTGTGGTGGTTTGAGGATGCGACGGATCGTCGTGGGACTCGGCGCTTCCCTTCCCTCGGGTTTGCTGTTCGCGAACGCCAATCCCGTGCTCATAAACGAGGTTGCCGCCCAGATGTGCCGATGCGGAAACCACGACGTAACCGATAGCTGCCAACGCGCGGGCGGTCGAACGGGTGCGGCGAGAACGGCGCGCAAAACAGGAAGCGGTGAAGAGCGCGGTCGCACCGATGTTCAGCAACGCATGCACGGCGCCGACTCTGCGCGGCGTGTCCTTGCGGATCTCCGCCCAGTCGTTGAGGCCGGTGACGGCTGCTCCGGCGGCAGTGACCAGACCGAAGAGGACGGTTGCGTCAGCGGCCTTATCCATCGCGCGATTGCCGCTGATGGAGCCGATGGCGTCGAAGAGAATCGCCGCGGTCCATGAGCCGAGCGGCAGGTCGGTGAGCACGGCATGGAGCGGCTCATGCAGCCAGGTACCGTGAAGCGCGTTACGAACCGTCTGCGCCTGTGGCCCGAGGGCTTCAAAGCTGCGCTTAATCGCGTCCTGTGCGGCGTGCGACGCTTGCGGCGTGATCCAGGTCTGACGTTCGGCCAAGGTTGCGATCGGGTCGGTGTGGGTGGATGCAGTCACGCTTGCTCCTTATATTTCTCTCTTCAAAGTTGCCGGGGAGTTTGGCGGAGCCGAACGCATTTGCATTCGACTCCGAAATCGCACGGGGCCGAGCTCAACTTGCGAGTGCCTGAGCCGTGCTTCGGTCGGCGCGAAAGCGCAGCAGCGCTGCGATGCCGTCTGGCTCAGACAGCCGCGCAGTACGAAGTGCCCGGATCTCAATACCCCGGCTTTGTGGATGCCGCAACAAGGCTTCTTCTGCACGATCGAACTGCCACGTCTTGCCGCCACAGGTGTCGCAGGTATCACGCCTGCCGAGTTCGATCAGCCCGCACTGCGAACACAAGCTGGCGACCTGGCGCCGGGACTGCCCGTTGCTGGACCAGAGGATGGTTTGCACCTCTCCCTTTTCGAGCGAGTCGATGACAGAAGCCAGACCGACCGCGCCCAGGCCGTTGCGACGCGATTCCCCTTCGACGGTCTCGACCAGCTTCTCCTCTTCCTGCTGCTCCCGTTCCGCGATGAGCGGCTGCACTCGTTCCAGAATCTCTTCCCGAGTCGCAAGCCCGGGGTCCACGCGAAAGTGGCCGATCAGAATGCGTTTCAGCTCGGTGTGTAGCGTCCCTTCAACTCCGGACCACATTTCATCGCGGCAACCGATCAGCAGTGCGTCGTAGTCGCCATGCTCGTGAAAATGGAAGAGGTGGTCGGCGAAGAATTGAAAGTGCTGGCGGGCGGGCTCTTCCTTCTGCCGTTCCGCATGGTTAGAACGGCCGGTGCCGGTGGTGCGAATCTTCTCCTTCTCCTCATCGAGCACCTGACTGTGTTCAGTAATTTCGCCGCCCTCGAGCAGCAGCAGGCGGGCGCGATTACGATCGACCAGAGCAATGCAGTAGCGGGTGGGCCGGTTCGATTGTGCGACCAGCGGCGCGAGGGAGAATGTGTTGCCCACTTCCAAGGCGAGCCCAAAGTTCCCCGGCAGATCGTACTCTTGCCACAGATTTTCGCGTTCGCACGCAAAGACAACTTTCGTCTTCCCGCTGTTTCCTTTCAGGTTGGTGGCAAGTTCGAGCAGACGATTCAGGTCCGACCGCATCGCCGGCGAGTCGCCGTGAATTTCCCCCAGGACCTCATGAATCTTTTCCTTCAGCAGGATCGGTTCTTCGCGGTGGGCCAATTCCGAAGGGGCGGGCGGCTGAAAGTAGAGAGTGATGGCATCGGGCACATCGGTTCTGAAGTCCCGAAGTTGCTGCAATTCCTGCGGTGAAATCATCTTGGTTGTACCATCCCAGGGTCGATTACGGGTATTTCGCGCTACTCCGTGCGGGTGACGCTACTCGGTGCGGTTGTGGTTGAGTCCAGCCTTCGCATCGTCGCGATCTTTGACAACTTTCTGCTGCCGGGCGGCCTCTTCGCCGGGGTTGTTGCTGATGCCGGTTCCCTGCGGAGCACGCGACGACAGCGTTCCCTCGTACGCGGCGGAGGCCGGTTCCGTCTTCAGGTGTTCGGCAGCTCGCGGATAGTTCTCCGGGGCGCGGTTGCTGCCGGTTTGCGCTCCGTCGGCATTGCGATAAAGCTCGGCGTCCGATCCGCGGCCGGAGTCTTGTGCGAGTTGATCCGGCTCAAGGTCGGTTTGGTCGGGTTTCTATTCTGCTGGCTTTCCGTATGGGGTGTGGTCTGGTGTGCCATAAACATCCTTCAATCTGTTTGAGTGGTCGTAAGTAGGATTCAGGGTTGACGACGGCCGCCCGGATGCGACCCTTGCCTCAGGTCGCCTTCCGGCTTAGTGTGAGGCTTGGCGGTGTCGTCCTTCAGGTGCGCGGCATGCGGGCGTTCGTGGGTTGCGTGCGGAGTCTCAGTGGTCTCCTCCGATTCGCTGGCATTGGTTTCGTGCTGATTGTCGTGGCGCGAAATGAGGGGCTCGGGCTTCTTCGCCTTGGTTTGACTCATAAAAACAGCTCCCGATGGATAAGTAAGCGGCCAGCTTTCTGTGCGCCGCCTAAACGATGGGATGCGGGATTCCGCAGCCAGGACGACTGTGGAATCGGCCCCGGATTCGGGTTGATTCGCGATTGTTTTGGAGGTGGCAGTCACGTTTGCAAGCAGGTAGGCGTAGGTGCAACGACTACACTGGGGCGATGAGGAAGCTGCTTTGGATCTGCGCGCTGCTCGCTGCGACCGGTTCCTCTGGCCTCGGGCAAAAAGGGCCGTGGGAGATGCAGAACAGCACGACGACGGCGAACCTGCGTGGCATTCACGCGGTCGGCGGTGGGGTGGCGTGGGCTTCGGGGGCTAACGGCACAGTCCTGCGCACGGAAGATTCGGGCTACATGTGGCAAAGCTGCGCCATGCCGCCGGGTGCGGAGAAGCTGGACCTCCGGGGGATCTGGGCCTGGGACGCGAACACGGCGATCGTGATGTCATCCGGGCCGGGCGACCAGTCCCGGCTCTACAAGACAACGGATGGGTGTTCGCACTGGAAGCTGCTGTATACCAACCCCGATAAGGACGGGTTTTGGGACGCCATGGTCTTCCGATCGCGCACGCGCGGTTATCTGCTTGGCGATCCAGTGCAAGGGAGCTTCGCTTTTTTTACCACTGATGATGGCGGGAAAAGCTGGAAACGATCAGTTGCAGCCGGATTGGCCTCTGATCAGGACGCAAAAGGCGCATTTGCCGCGAGCAATTCGTCTCTTCTCGGCGTCATGCAAGAGCCGGTTGCCTTCGGCACGGTTGGATCGTTCTTCTACGCGCAGTCGCTCGTGGGTACCGTCAGCTTCTCGGCACAACCGGGCAGTCAAGTCAGCATGAGGGAGCAATGGACGCGGACTCAAGTGCCGCTCGCAGCAGGTGGAGATACTTCAGGCATTTTTTCCCTTGGCTGGCATGAGGGCAAGGTTAAAGGCTATGGATACAGCCTGGTTGCGGTAGGTGGCGACTACAAGAGGCCCAGTGGCTCGACCGGAACAGCGGCATGGACCGCAGACGGCGGGAAAACCTGGAACGCGGCGAGCAAGCCACCGCATGGGTATCGATCGGCCGTTGCTTTTGATTCAGAACACAATGCCTGGATAGCCGTAGGGCCAAATGGCACGGATGTGTCGTATGATGACGGAAAAACCTGGTCTTCCCTCGATGCTGGCAACTGGAACGCCCTGAGCTTACCTTGGGTCGTAGGACCCGGTGGCCGGATGGCGAAATTGGTATCGTTGGAACCGGCAACCCGGCTACACTGAGGCGCGCAAAGCCGGGAACTTGAGGCATTTGAGGTAGGAATGGCGGAGTTTGTCATAAAACTGGCCGATGAACGCGGCCATGTACAGGAGCAGGTGCAGCAGGCTGCCTCGGCCGAGGAGTTGCGCGCGCGCTTTGCCCAGGCAGGCTACTACGTCTATTCGGTCAAGTCGCACGGCTTTACCAGTAAGCGGAAGCGCGCCAGGCTGGACACGTTCATCATTTTCAACCAGCAGTTTCTTACCTTGATTCGCGCCGGTCTGCCGATCCTGGGCTCGCTGGAAATGCTGGCCAAGAGCCAGAAGAATCCCGCATTTGCCACCCAGTTGCACGACGTTGCGGCTCGGGTGCGGACGGGCGAATCCATCTCGACCGCCTTTGAGGCGCAGGGCGGATTTCCGGTCATCTACACCACTACGCTGCTGGCCGGCGAACGATCGGGCAACCTGGAAGAGGTTCTCGGCCGGTATCTTCAGTTCCAGCGCGTGTCGCTGACCTTTCGTAAGAAGCTGCAGGCTTCGCTGATCTATCCGGCGCTGCTGATGAGCCTGGTCTTTCTGCTGTTCATCTTCCTGATCACGTTTGTGGTGCCGCAGTTTGCCAAGTTGTACGACTCGGTGGGTACCAAGCTGCCTTCGATCACGCTGGCGCTGCTGGCCTTGGGTACCGGCGCACAGCATTACGCGCTGTATGTCGCGCCGTTTCTGGGATTGCTGGCGTGGGGCGTCTATCGCTGGAGCAGGACCGAGGGCGGTGCGGCGCGGCTCGACGCTATCCGCATCCGGATGCCTATCTTCGGCAACATCTGGCTTAAGTACCAGGTGGCGCTGTTTGCCCGCACGCTTTCGACGCTGCTGCAAGGCGGGCTGCCGCTGGTGCCGTCGCTTGAGACCGCGGCACGGTCCATTTCGAGCAAAAGCATATCGAAGGCCGTCGTATCTTCTGTCGGGCGCGTGAGAGAGGGCTTAGGCCTGGCGCTCAGCCTGCGGCAGACCAAGATCTTCCCCAACCTCTCGACGGAAATGATCGAGGTGGGCGAGTCGACCGGCGCATTGCCGCAGATGCTGAATTCGGTAGCTGAGTTTTTTGAAGAAGACGTACAGACCGCGCTCACGGCTTCGCTGGCATTGATCGAGCCTGCCATTTTGATCGTGATGGGCGGCGTGGTGGTCGTCATCCTGATCGCGCTCTACCTGCCCATCTTCTCACTGGGACAGGCAAGCACGATGCAACGGTAATCGCACGCATGTTTCACGGGCTTTTCTGCTGAGGCGAAGAGAGTAAGGTTACAGCCGCGCTGCGTCGGTGGAAGAATGTAGTGCCGGCGAACGACCCCTGGAGCCGCCGCAAACGACGGTTGGACAGGTGCGCAAGCGTGACCAATGGATGGCAAACTGGTCACGGTTGACCACTCTCGCCACTTCGCAGGCATAACAGAAATGCTCTAATAAGGACTCCCATGGCTGAAGTACCGATTCTTATCCCGACCGAGCAAGACGAGATCGCCCACGCGCAGGCGCTTGCCCGCCGCTATCGCTGCGAATACATCGACTTAAAGCACTTTCGGATTCAGACGGAGGTGGTGCGGAGCGTTCCCGTAGACATCATGTTCCGTTACAACTTCCTGCCGCTGGAGCAGCAGGAGGACAGGCTGGTGATCGCGGTCGCCGACCCGAGCCGCCTGATGATGCTGGACGAGATCTCCGGCCTGCTGGGGCAGCGGATCATCACCCGAGTCGCAACGCTTTCGCAGATCACCGACTTGCTCAAAAAGACGGAGCAGTCGCAGCGGGTGCTCGACGAAGCGACCGAAGGGTTGACCTTCGACGTCATTCCGTCCGATGACAATCCGGACGAGAACATCTCGATCGAGAAGCTCACTTCGGATGAAGACATCAGCCCGATTATCCGGCTGGTGGACACGACCATCTTTACCGCTCTGGAGCGGCGAGCCTCCGATATTCACATCGAGACCTACGACGACAGCCTGCATGTGAAGTACCGCATTGACGGCGTGTTGCAGCCGGCCATGGCGCCGATTGCCCGCGAGCATCACTCAACCATCCTGTCGCGTATCAAGGTCATGAGCGAACTGGATATTGCCGAGCGCCGCGTTCCGCAGGACGGACGCTTCCGGGTTCGCTATAAGACGCGCCTGATCGATTTCCGTGTCTCCATCATGCCGACTGTGCATGGTGAAAACGCCGTGTTGCGCGTACTCGACAAAGAGTCGATGAGCGAGAAGTTTCGCAAGCTCACGCTGGACGTGGTGGGATTTGCCGACGAGGATTTGAAACGTTTCCGGCGCTACATTCGCGAGCCGTACGGGATGGTGCTGGTAACGGGACCGACCGGTTCGGGTAAGACGACCACGCTCTACGCTGCGCTGAACGAGATTAAGAGCGACGAAGACAAGATCATCACCATTGAAGACCCCGTCGAATATCAGATTCGCGGCATTACGCAGATCCCGGTCAACGAGAAGAAGGGCCTGACTTTCGCGCGCGGACTGCGCTCGATTCTGCGTCATGACCCGGACAAGATCCTGGTGGGCGAGATCCGCGACAGCGAGACGGCGCAGATCGCGATTCAATCCGCGCTTACAGGCCACCTGGTGTTCACCACCGTACACGCCAACAACGTGGTTGACGTGTTGGGCCGCTTCCTGAACATGGGTGTGGAAGCCTACAACTTCGTCTCCGCGCTGAACTGCATCCTGGCGCAGCGGCTGGTCAGGACCATCTGCGAACACTGCGTGCGGGCGGTCAAGTACGATGAAGAGATGCTCATCACCAGTGGATTGGACCTGAAGGAATGGGGCGATTTCCCGTTCCGCGAAGGAGTGGGCTGCATCGAGTGCAGCGGCACTGGCTACCGCGGCCGAACCGCGATTCACGAGTTGCTCGACCTCACCGATCCGATCCGCGAGATGATTCTGGAGAAGAAGCCGAGCTCCGAGATTCGCAAGCTGGCGCAACAGGAAGGCATGCAATTCCTGCGCGAATCGGCGCTCGACCGTGTGCGTCGCGGGCATACTACCTTGCGCGAAATCAACAAAGTCACCTTCATCGAGGCGTCTCGCTAGTGGCCAACCGATTTCAACTGTTCCCATCGAATGCGCATACCGCGCTGCGTCCGCGGCTGGCTTGCGAGATCACGCCGGAAGGGGTCGTCGCCGCGCGCCAGGGCGAGGCAGACGTTGCGCTGACTTCGTTTGCGCCGCTGCCGGTGGGCGCCCTGGCACCCGGACTGGTGACGCCGAACCTGATTCAGCGCGAGCGGGTCATCGCCGCCATCAAGCAGGCTCTCGACGAAGTGGCCGAACGCGGCCGCCAGTTGACGCTGGTGATTCCCGATAGCTCAGTGCGGGTACTGCTGCTGGATTTTGATTCGCTGCCCACCAAGCCGGCGGAGGCGCTGCCCATTGTTCGCTTCCGGCTGCGCAAGCTGGTGTCGTTTGAAGTGGACGATGCCGCGATCAGCTACCAGATCATGGAACAGACCAGCAGCATCGTGCGGACCATCATCGCGGTGACGCCGCGCGCGGTTCTCACCGAGTATGAGGAAGCTATCCGCGAAGCGGGCTACGAGCCGGGAGCGGTTCTGCCCAGCACGCTGTCTGCACTGGCAGCGTTGCCGGATTCGCAGAATTCGCTGGTCATCAACTGCAACGGCGTCTCGGTGACCAGCGCGATCACCCGCCAATCGGAGCTGATGCTGCACCGGACGCTGGATTTACCGGCGTTGCAGAGTGTATTCGTTCCCGAATTGCAGCAGGTTGTGTCGGTAGCAATGGCATACTTTGAAGACACGATCTCCACAACACCTGATTCCCTGCTGTACGTCGGTCCCGGTGGGGCTGCGGAACTGGAACGTATGCTGAACGACGAAACCATTCGTGTGCGTGACTTGGTGTCGACGCCGGCCACCGGTTCCAGTAACGCGATGCCCAAGGGATTGCTCGCCGGAGTTGTCGGCGCGCTCGCAAACTGATGCGGATCACACTTAATCTCGCCTCCCGGCCATTTGTCGAACTTCGGCCCCTCTACGCTCGTCTGCGGGTGTGGATGGTGCTGCTCGCGGTGCTGGCCGTGCCGCTCTGGTTCCTCATGCGGAGCGAACAGCGCAAGGCAGCCGAGGCTAATGCGCAGATTCAGCAACTGCAGGCAAATATCCAGAACCTGCGTCGGCAGCACTCCGGGTTTGAGGCGCTGATGCGCCAGCCGCAGAATGCTGCGGTCCTGTCGCAATCGGAATACCTGAACCACTTGTTTGAACGGAAGGCCTTCTCCTGGACCGCAATCATGATGGACCTGGAGAACGTGTTGCCCACGGGCGTTCAGGTAATGAACATCGATCCGACGACCGCTCCCGATGGGCGGGTGACGATTCGACTCCGGGTGGCCGGACCGCGCGATCACGCAGTTGACCTGGTGCGGAACCTGGAGCATTCGCGGCACTTTGTTGGGCCGCGGCTCGCGGATGAATCGGCGGAAACGAACGCTGGGGGTGGACAGGAAGGCGTGCCCCAACCAGTCAGTGCATCCAGCAATGTGAATTTTGACATCCTGGCGGAGTACAGTCCGCTGTTGCCGGAAATGACGACCACCACGGAGAGCAGGACGGCGCTTCCGTCAGTCAAGACTGGCGTTCCTCCGACGGGGACAGCGCCCAAGCGGCATCGCTCCACCGGCAAGACGACCCATCCGGCAGGCAACAGCGCGCGGCCCCGGCAGACAACAGGAGTTGCCCGATGAACCGGCGCCGTACCGACCTTCTTTCGCTACTCAACCTGCACATTGCCGGCGTCGTGCTGCTGGCGGCGGTCAATCTGTTTTTCGCCGTGAGAACGATCGTTGCCTGGAGGGACGCGAGCTCAGACCGCCAGGCACAGATCGAGCAGGATCAATTCACCTTGAAGCAACTTCGCGACCAGGCAGCCCATTTGAACGGTTTGCCGGAAAAAGTGGACCAGGCACGCAACGACGCTTCCGGTTTCTACAAGCAGCGGATTGCTCCGGATTACTCCTCGATCGTGTCAGGCCTCGGAGACGTCGCCGTGCACAGTGGCGTACGGCTGACGCGAGCCAGCTATAGCCAGGCGCCGGCGATTCCCGGGCTGGCCGAGATCCGGATCGACGCGAACATGAGCGGCGAATACACCGGGGTCATGCACTTCATCAACGGCCTGGAGCGGGATAAGACCTTCTTCCTGATCGACGGATTGACTCTGACCGGGCAGCAGGGTGGTCTGGCCAACCTGCGCCTTCGGCTGACCACCTTCCTGCGATCGGATGCCGCCGCACAGCCGAAGCCGGCCTCGGTGGCAGAGTTGCAGCCCGCCGCGACGGAGGCCCACTGATGGCACTCAAGCTTGGAACTGAGAATCGCAAGCAGATGATGATTGCCGCTGGGCTGGGAGTGGTGCTGATCGGCGCCTTCATCTACTTCCTCATGAATACCTTTTCAGGCCCGTCGGCGACACCTGCGTCCCCTGTGGGCCAGGCGGTGACCCCGCAGCCTGGAGCTGCTCCAGGATCGGGTGTGGCAGTCAAAGTTGCGCACGTCACCAACCTCGATCCGACGCTGCACTTTGAGCTGATGCGGCAGACCGAAAACCTGCTCTATACCGGCAAGGGCCGCAACATCTTCTCTCCGGCGTCAGTACAGATGGCCGCCATGCAGGTGGTCGCGCCACCTCGGCCAGTGGAGCCAGTCGCTCCTCCGGCGCCGCAGGGACCACCCCCCCCACCCCCGGTCGACCTGAAGTTCTACGGCTTCACCTCGCAAGCGGCAGGGAAGAAACAGGTCTTCCTGCTGCATGGGGATGACGTGTTTATCGCGTCAGAGGGCGACGTGGTCGATCACCGCTACAAGGTGGTGAAAATTGCACCATTCTCTGTGCAGGTGACAGATATTCCCTACAACAACACCCAGACCTTGAACATGGTTCAGAACTAAGGCGTCTAACGGGTATGGCTTTCTTTGCTCAATACGGGACCCGGCACCGGCGGACATCTTCTTCCACCTTGGGAGCCAAGAGGTCCGATCCTGAGTCGGGATTCGTCCTGCTGGCCGTCCTGATCATGGTGGCGCTGATCTTCATCGGGTTGTCGGTCGCTGTGCCCAAGATAACCACCGATATCCAGCGCGACAAGGAACTTGAGCTCTACCATCGCGGCACGCAATACGCCCGGGCCGTCCGCACCTACTACAAGAAGTTCGGACGCTTCCCGGGGTCGATCGAACAGCTCGAAAATACCAACGACATTCGCTTCCTGCGCAAGCGCTACAAAGATCCGATTACCGGGAAAGACGACTGGAAGATCATTCATTTTGGCGAAGCCACTGTGCCGGTTTTGGGACTGTTTGGCCAACCCCTGAATGGAACGAACACGGGCAACGGCACACAAGGCGGGCAGCAAGGGGCGGGCGGAGCCTCGATGTACGCTGCACCGCAGAACCCTGACGGGACCACCGAGGGCTCCGGAGATGCGACGACCGGGAATCAGAACCCGACCGGCTCCAACATGAATGGCTCCAATCTGAATGGGACCAACGTGAACGGGTCCAATGTGAACGGAGCCAGCCCAATCGGATCCACCCCGATCGGCAGCGAGGGCATGCCTTCGGGTGGGGGACCGGTCGTAGGCGTCGCCAGTTCGAGCACCAAGGAGTCGATCCGGCTCTTTCGCAAGCAATCGCACTACAACCAGTGGGAGTTCATCTACGATCCGCTGGAAGACTCCGGGGCAAACACCGGAGTGGGCATGGTGCCGCAGCAGGGCCAGAACAATATCAACGGCGCAGGAAATATTAATGGCGCGGGAAATCCGGGGGGCCTGGTTCCCAGCGGCCCCATCCAGTCGCCGAATGGTCCTAGCTCGTCCAGTCCCCAGCAGTAGACGCAGATCCATCTCCCCTTAATACTCACGAGCGATCCAAATCATCCCTTCCTGCTGGCGCGCTTGTCTCGCGGCAAATCTCATCGATGGGCTTGTGTGAAATTTCAGTGAACTGGCTCGGCTGTTGGTCTGACACCGAACAATGCGTGATGTAAGGCACAGACTGGGGCGACAATATAGAGAGAAGCTGAAGCAGTACCGGCCCGAAATCCTGAAACGGCCCGCCGAAGGAGCACTCCGCATGCAATTGACCCACCCTGTTGAGGAAGTCGTCACCAATCCGCTGGTCGGACACCCGCCTGATTTTCACGTGTTTCACCAGTTCCTGGAGCGGTGCGAGGCCTTTCCCAGTCTCTCCGTCGCGGTGTGCTGGCCCCTGACTGACGTGGCCTTGAGCGGCGCCGTGGAAGCAGCGACGGCTGGGCTGATCGATCCGGTTTTAGTTGGACCGGAGAGCGAAATTCGCGAGCTCGCTGCTTCCCTGGAGATTGATATCAAGCCGTATCGGATTATCGAAGCAGCCACGGAAGAAAAGGCTGCGGCGATGTCCGTGTCGCTTTGCCGTTCCGGCGAGACATTGGCACTCATGAAAGGCAGCCTGCATACCGACGAGATGATGCGCGCGGTGATGCAGAAGGAGACCGGTCTGAGGGGCTCGCGGCGGATTACCCACGTGTTCGTCATGGATACACCGGCGTACGAACGCACGCTGCTCATCACCGACGCTGCTATCAATATTTATCCGACGTTGGAAGATAAGGTCGACATCGTTCAGAACGCAGTTTTTTTGGCGCATGCCCTGGGCATTCCCGAACCGAAGGTCGCACTGCTCTCCGCGGTCGAGACAGTGAACCCGAAGATTGTGTCCACACTCGATGCCGCCGCGCTGTGCAAGATGGCCGATCGCGGGCAGATCGTGGGTGGAGTTCTCGACGGACCGTTGGCGTTCGATACGGCGGTGAGCGCGAAGGCGGCGGAGATCAAGAAGCTGATTTCTCCGGTGGCGGGACAGGCGGACATCCTGGTGGTGCCCGATCTCGAGTCAGGCAATATGCTGGCGAAGCAGCTGGAATATCTGGGCGGCGCTCAGCTGGCAGGCATAGTGCTTGGTGCGCGTGTGCCGATTATTCTCACCAGCCGTGCAGACTCAGCCGAAGCCAGGCTCGCGTCGTGCGCTGTGGCAGTGCTCACGCACTATGCACATCATGCGCCGGCGGTCGAGGTCTAGGCTAGCAAGGCTTCAAAAGCAAAAGCCCATCCCCGCATGAGGATGGGCTTTAACTTTGTGGGCTGCTGACGTTCGCTGGATCAGTCGATGGAGAGGCTTAGCTGATGGCGTACGTCGGCGCCCCGCACCCAGAAGATCACGTCGGTCGCGATATTCGTAGCGTGGTCGGCGATCCGCTCCAGGTTGCGCGAGATGAAGATGGCATTCAGCGCCTGCGCGGTGGTGTTGGTGTTGTGACGCAAAACATCCAGCAGTTCCTTGTGCGCGACACGATTCATCCGATCGATCTCGTCATCCATGGTGAGCACGGAGTCGGCGCAAACCGCGTCAGCATCGAGCAGCGATTGAATGGCCGTGCGGATCATGCGAGTAGCAAACTCGCCCATCCCGGCGATATCCACGGGTAGTTCGGTGGGCTCAAAGGCGAGCAGGTCCTGGGTGCGAATGGCGATGCTCATCGACTGATCTCCGATGCGTTCCAGGTCGCCATTGATCTTGATCACGGCCAGGATAAAGCGCAGGTCGATCGCCATGGGCTGCTCTTTCGCGAGCAGCTCGTAGGCCATCTCATCGAGTTCGCGTTGCGCCAGGTTAATAGCGGTCTCATTTTCACGCACGTATTGGCAGAGACTTGCGTCCCGCTGCAGGTAGGCATCCACGGCCGATTGCACGGCGAGTTGAGACAAGGCGGCCATGCCCAGCAGCTTGTCTTTCAATTCGGCCAATTGTTGTTGAAAGTGAATCCTCGGCAACGCGTTTCATCCTCAATCTGCATTGTGCATCAGCGGTTGTGACAGGGAGGCAAATTTTTCGCTCCTGTGCCGATTTGTTTACCTGCGAACCGGGCCGGTGTGCAGCCGGCTCTCGGCTTCCTGTGTGGCCTCGTAGATCTGGTCAAAGGATTCGACGGCATACAGGACCTTCTGCATCTCCGACACGAGAAATTCCTGGTTCAGTACCTGGTCGAGATTAAAGTCGCGAATCTCCGCTCCACCCTGGATGACGTTTTGCGCTTCGCCATGCGAGGACATGAGGCCGCTGCCGTAGAGCTTGATCTGCCCGTTTTGTCGAATGACTCCGAACTCTACCGTGAACCAGAAAAGGCGACCCATGCGTTCGAGCGCATCTTTGTCGTTGAGCGAAGCGCACACGCGGCCATAGTGCTGCAGGAAGTCTGCGAAAACAGGATGCGCATGCATGGGAACATGGCCGAATACGTCATGAAAGATATCCGGCTCGGGCGTGTACTCGAGCGAGTCGGCACTGCGCAGCCAGGTGGTGGTAGGAAATTTGCGAGCCGCGAGCATTTCGAAGAAAGCATCCGCGGGAAGGAAGCCGCTCACTGGGGTCGCATTCCATCCGGTGCGCGGATTGAGACGCTGATTCACCTCGGCGAGATCGGGAATGGTGTCTTCGCGCAGGCCAATCTGGCTAAACCCATCCAGATATTCGCGGCAGGCATGTTTCTCCAGTTCCGGCATGCAGCGGCCAACGAGTTCACTCCATACCCGGTGTTGCTCAGGCGAATAGGTGCGCCAATCCTGTTGAATGAGGTACGGAGCGGCGTGGTGCAGTTGCGGAACGGCGGACATAAAGATTCCTCTACGCACAGGTGCAGCAAAACTCTTCACGGTGGCATCTTGCAGGTGGGAGTGTCAATGCCACTTCCCTCCTGCGAGTCACCTAGTCAATTGTTGGATGAAGGGTGTATATCGTATGTGGCACCGAGCCGGAACTTGATTTCCGGACGACCAAAATGTCCTCAACGTACGTCTGTAGTAGAGGAGTTTGGAGTTCCCAGATATGTCCACTTTGTTACAACAAGAGGTCCAGATCCAGAAGGACTTTCTACCACTCAATGGAACGGATTACGTTGAATTCTACGTAGGAAACGCGCGGCAGGCAGCCTACTTCTATCGCGTCGGCTTCGGCATGAGGCTGACCGCCTACGCCGGGCCTGAGACGGGCCTGCGCGATCGCGCTTCGTACGTATTAGAACAAGGCAAGGTCCGCTTTGTACTCACCACACCGCTGCGCCCAGACGGAGAAATTGCAGACCATGTGCACCGTCACGGAGATGGCGTGCGCGATGTAGCCCTGTGGGTGGATGACGCCCGGCAGGCATGGAAGGAAACGCTGCGAAGAGGAGCACGCAGCGTGCGCGAGCCCTTCGAACTCAAAGATGAGTTTGGCACCGTCAAACTGGCTTCCATCGCAACGTATGGTGATACGATCCACACGTTTGTAGAGCGTGCTAACTATCGTGGTACATTTCAGCCCGGATTCAAGACAGTCGAATCGGATCCGATCAGCAGGCCGGTTGGTTTGCTCTACATCGATCACATGGTCGGAAATGTCGGATGGCACGACATGAACCGCTGGGTCGACTTCTACGGGAAGACGATGGGCTTTTCTCTGTACCAGCACTTCGATGACTCCGATATCTCTACGGAGTATTCCGCGCTGATGTCAAAGGTGATGGCAAACGGCAACGGTCGCGTGAAGTTTCCCATCAACGAACCTGCCGAAGGCCGCAGAAAGTCCCAGATCGAGGAATACCTGGAGTATTACCACGGGCCGGGCGTGCAGCATATCGCGATGGCGACGAAGGACATTCTGCACACGGTGGGCAGGCTGCAAGCGCAGGGCATAGAGTTTCTAAGGGTGCCGCACAGCTACTACACCGATCTGGAGAAGCGGGTTGGCAAGATCGACGAGCCTATAGCGGAGCTGGAACAACTCGGCATCCTAGTCGATCGAGACGATGAAGGGTACATGCTGCAGATCTTCACGCGTCCCGTGGAAGACCGGCCGACGGTCTTCTTTGAAATTATCCAGCGCAAGGGCAGCAAGAGCTTTGGAAAAGGCAACTTCAAGGCGCTGTTCGAAGCGATAGAGCGGGAACAAGCGGCACGAGGAAACCTCTAGCAAGAAAGCCGGCCGGGAGCAAGCGAGATGCTTCGTTTCCGGCCGGCTTTGCTTGTGTTCCACAGTCGCCGCGCTTCACGATCGCCGCAACTCCCTCGCCCGAAGTGTTACTTCACAATAGGAAATACGGGCTGAGAGTCTACGGGTTCAGAGCGTGCTCGCTCGAAATTGTCTTAGCGAGTGGTGTGCGCATGAACGCTGGAGTAGGCCCACGCTGCTTCATCAGAGGTGGGTGCAAATTCCGCTGGTGATTCCAGCCGATGGAGTTGGCAACGATTGCGGCCCGCGCGTTTGGCCGCGTAGAGAGCCTGATCCGCTTCGCTGAGCAGCAGCGTCCATGTAAGCGCCTTGCGCTTCGCCGTGAAGGTAACACCGAAGCTGGCGGTAACGCAGGTCTCGTGGTGGCCCAAGTCGAAGCTGAAGTGTTCAACGGACAGGCGCAGCCGCTCTACCAGAGTCATCGCCCCCTGGGCTGTAGCCGCTGGAAGCAGCAGGACGAATTCCTCGCCGCCGAGTCGTCCAAGCACATCGCTCTCTCGCAGCAAGCTGCGAAGCAGGGCCGCTGCCTGGTGCAGTACAGTATCGCCGGCGGCGTGGCCAAAGGTGTCGTTGAGGCGCTTGAAGTGATCGAGGTCCACCAGGACCACGGCGAAGTCCTGCCCACCGCGCAAGTACCGGGCCAGTTCAAGTTCCCCGGCGGCTTGCAGGCCACGGCGGTTGCAGATCTGGGTCAGAGGATCGGTGGTCATCTGGCGACCCATCTCGGCGTAGAGGCGAGCATTCATCATCCAGATGAAGGCCAGAGGCAACACGGAACAGGAGACCACGTAGACGATGCCGCTCGCGGCTTCCACCCAGGGAGCGACGAGGTCAGGCGTCTTCCCGGCAATCAGGAATGCCGCTACGCGGGCGAGCTCCACGGCTGAGTAGAAGGCAAGAAAGGCCCCCATGACACGGCGGGGCCAGGCCGTCTCCTTATCAATGGTGCTGAACAGCAGCCAGCTGCTGAAGGCGGTCTGGATAGCAAGGGTGAAATCGGAGAGATTGACGATCTGATCGATACGCGCGCCGTGAGGATTGAAGACAGGCAGCGACCACCAGAGGTACATGACCACGCTGCCGAGAACCAAGGCGAGCGATACCCACTGGGTGCGCCCGCCGCGGCGCACGAAGAACACGATGCTGGCGTGAATACAGGCGTAGCCGACGGGGGCCGCCAAAGTTTCAAAGGTCAGGGAAGTCCAAGCCGGCAGGACAGGCTCGGCTAACTGAAAGATGCCGCCCGCGCAGCCTGCAAGATAGGCGTAGGCAAGCCACCGCAGACTGCGATTGCCGCGGTTGTTCAACGCCATCATGACGAAAACGATGGAGAAGCAGGCAAGCTGAACGTTCTGGATAAAACAAACCGCGTACGTCAGCATAGGGGAGGGCCGCTTAGACGCTTGGGAATTTGTCAGAAGTTTACACGGAAGGGCGCGGAATGTTCGGCCCTCTACTACGGAAGTTGTAGGGGAATCCGAAAGAAATCGCGCCCATGAGCCCGAGCCTGCCGGCGACACCGGCGTTGCTGATTTGCGGCGTGTAGCGGCTCAGGTTTAGCTGTCTTTGCGGTAAAGAAGATCGCGCATGGCGCTCCTGCGAGCTTCATTGGCTTCCGCGGTGGTCTTGCGTTCGTCCGCGTCCATCCGTCGTTTCTCTGCGGGGCCATCGTTCTCAGGCTCGCTGCAAGAGGGGCAACGGTTGGCGAAGCCGGGTTTGTTGGGCTTGAGTTCAAACTCTTCGGAACAGACCGCACATACTTTGATTGGGAATGCCATACATCCACGATTTTATGCCGGATGATTGCGGTGTTCAATCGCTCGAGGAGACTGGCGGGGCTGGACTTCGCAGGGGAGTGCCCATCTCCTCGCGGGAAGAAATCACTCGCTCACAGGTGTGGTTAGCGGCTTGGCGAGTTGAACGGAGATGTCCTGCTCGATGTGCTGGGAAGAATCGCCCAGCAGCAGGTGGTAAGTTCCTGCGTCTGACTGCCAGGCAGAAGACTTGACGTCGAAGTAGCTGAAGCTTCGCGGATTCAATTTGACGGCTATGTGTTTGGTTTCGCCTGGCGACAGCATCACGCGTTCATACGCCTTCAGTTCCTTTGCGGGGCGCTCCACTTTGGCTGAGGCTGGGCTGACATAGACCTGAGCCACGGTCGCTCCAGCGCGCTTGCCGGTATTCGTAACATCGAAGGATACGTTGAAGTGGCCGTCCGCCTCCGGCGTGACCTTGAGATGACTAAAGTCGAAGGTGGTATACGAGAGACCGAAGCCGAAGGGAAACTCGGGTTCGACATGATTATGTTCGTAGCCGCGGTAGCCCACGAAGATGCCTTCTCCGTAGACGATCTTGTTGGTGCCCGGCTCGGGGTAGTAGTGCGCGTAACTCGGGTTATCGGTGATCCGCTTTTCCCAACTGATAGGCAAGTGGCCAGAGGGCGAGTCCTCGCCGAAGAGCAGGCGAGCGGCGGCGGTGCCGCCCTGTTCTCCGGAGTACCAGGTTTCGAGGATGCCCTGCACTTTGTCTTTCCAGTTCTCAAGATCCACGCTGCCGCCGGAGGTGATCACGACGATGGTCTTCTTGCCAGTTGCGGCGATGCGATCGATGAGCTGTTCCTGACCCACCGGTAGTTCGAAACTGCGGTCTCCGCCTTCCGATTCTGACGCCGCATTGAAGCCGACCGCGAGAATCACGGCATCGGCCTTCGCCGCCATTGCAAGCGCATCCTGGTCGACGATGGTGTCAAGCGCAGCAATCCCGGCACGCATGCCCGAGACCGATCCGATCTGCTGTGAGAGCTGCTCGACGACCACCTTGTGCGGAGCTTTAGTGAGTTCCATGGTGGTCTGGTTGAGGATGTACTTGGGCACCACCGAGCTGTCGAAGACCACTGCGTCGTCGACAAGCAAACGGTATTTGCCGTCGGTCTGAATAAAGATGGCGAACTTACCGCCCTGCGCGGGCGTGTAGTAGCCAGTCCACTTGCTGCTGTTGGTGGCGCGCACGTAAGGGCTGGCGCTGCGATGTGCGGTGAGGGCGTTGAGTTCCTGCTCCTCGGGCTCGCGACGCGTGGAGCCGGGGGTGCCGAGCGCAGATTCTGTAACCGTACTGGTGACGTCTCCTTCAAGATTGGCCTTGGCATAGGTGATGTGAGTAACGCCAGCGGTGGTGCCCGCCGCATCGGTGGTGAAATGAGTGAGCCGGGACATCTGATTTACGCTATACAGTCCGCGAGCATAGAGAACCTTCGCCCGCTCTCCGAGATAGTCGCTGATGCCCACCAGCAGATTGGTGCTGGCGAAGCTCACGACTTCGCCACTGCCGCCGCCGGTCATGACGGTCTGCACGGCGGTTGGACCGATAACGGCGATGGTCTTGGTGGCTGTCTTGTCGAGAGGCAGCGCCTGGTTGTCATTCTTCAAAAGGACAGCGCCCTCGAGTGCCCCCTGCAGGGAGGCTGCGCGGCCCTCGAGGTTATAGCGCGGGATGTTGATGTCCAGCTGAGGATGATCGAGCCAGCCGAAGTCCGCCGCAACCCGCAGGATGCGGCGCACCTTGTCATCGAGCGTGGCCTGGGAGATGGTGCCGTCCTTGAGCAGAGGCAGCATCTTCTCAGCAGAGAAGTACACGCCGAAGGGCATCTCGAGGTCGAGACCGCCATTTGCAGCAGCCGCTGTGTCGTAAGTAGCGACCCAGTCGGACATGATGATTCCGGGAAAGTGCCACTGGCCTTTCGCCACATCCACGTTGAGAGGCTTGTTCTGCGTCATGTGCTGGCCATTGGTCAGGTTGTACGAATCCATGATGGCCCCGACCTTAGCCGTTTTTACGGCAGACTCGAAGACCGGCTCATAAATCTCGCGCAGTGTGCGCTCGTCGATGACTGAGTCGGAATCGTGGCGGAGATACTCGGAGTTATTGCCGAGGTAATGCTTGACAGTCGCCGAGACTCCCTCCTGCTGCACGCCGCGGATATAGCCGACGGCGATGCCGCTGGCGAGAAAGGGATCTTCGCCGAAGTATTCAAAGTTGCGGCCATTCATGGGCGCGCGATAAATGTTCACGCCGGGCCCGAGGAGGAATGCCGCGCCGCGGGAACGCGCGTCTCGGCCGAGTTGCTGGCCAATCCGTAGGGTGAGAGCGTCATCCCAGGAAGCCGCCAGCCCGATACCCGCGGCGTAGGCGATGGTCGGAGCGGGGATGTGCGCGCCTACAGGGCCATCGGCCATCTGGAAATATGGGATGTTGAGGCGCGGGATGGCGTGGGTACGGAACGGCGTGTCTCCGCCGATGAGCTCAATCTTCTCGTCCACCGTCATTTTGGAAACGAGGTCGTCCACGCGCTTGTCCACCGCTCGCGGATCATGGCCGACGAACTGCGCTGAGCTATATACACTCGCGGCAAGAAGAAGACCGGCGAAGATCGTGCGGAAGGCAAGGGTGAAGCGGCGCGTTAACAAGGCGAACAACCTCCGGGGCATGCGTGAATTGAATTCCGAGGCGAGGACGCAGGAAGGCCTCCGGAACGGATCTCATTTCCCCGGAGAAGTATATCGATACCGCGCAGCCGAGTGACGGGCGCCTGCCACACCACGAGAGAGCCGTAGCAGCAACTCTCCAGGCCAGCAACTTTTCTATGAGATGTGGGGAGGCCGTTGTAAACTGCTGGCCTGCGAGGATGCCGTTCGATGACTGCAAACAACTACAACCCCAAAGTAGACGAATATCTCAAGAAAGCGCAGCCATTCGCGCGGCCTATTCTTGCGCACCTGCGCGAACTGGTGCACAAGGGCTGTCCTGAGGTGGAAGAGACGATCAAGTGGAGCAGGCCGTTCTTTGAGTATCGCGGCGCCATCCTAGGGAATATGTCCGGATTTAAGGAGCATTGCAGCTTCGGCTTCTGGGGCGAAGAGATTGGCGCAGTGCTGCGCGACGCCCAGGTGGTGCAGACGGAGGGCATGGGTACGCTGGGGCGCATCACCAGTGTCGACGACTTACCCGCGGACAAGGCCCTGCTGGGCTGGATCCGGCAAGCAGCGGGATTCGTGGACAGCGGTCAATACACCAGTCCGATCGCGGCGCGACGCAAGGTAGTGAAGACTCCGAAGCCTGAGCTCGCGTCTCCTGAAGAATTTACAGCGGCCCTGGCCAAGAACAAGCAAGCAGCGGCGGTGTTTGCGGCGTTCAGTCCAAGCTGCAAGCGCGAGTACGTGGAGTGGATTGCCGACGCGAAGCGGCCTGAGACGCGGCAGAAGCGTATCGAGACCGCCGTGGAATGGATCGCCGAAGGCAAGCAGCGCAACTGGAAATACCAGGAGTGCTGAGCAGCCGACCCGACTCGGGCTACATCAGTCCGATTGCTTCTTGCCGGTGAGAAACTCGACTGTCTCCGGCGTTGGCTCCACTCCCTTCTCATCCACCGGCGTATCGCCGAAGTCCACTGCCCCGTAGTTGTAGTCTGTCCCTCCGGCTGCTGCCTCGGGCGGAGTCTTGGTTCTCTGCTCCTCGTCGGAACCCCAGCCCTGTTCGTGCGCATACTCAGCGGCCAGCCCATGACTTCGCACGCCGAGGCCTGCGGGTTCGTGCGCTACCGGCTGTTCCTGGTCCTTCTTCTCTTCGCTCATCCTGTCGCCTCCAGTCCTTAGGATGAATGCGGCTCGCCCGGAGATTGCTGGAGCGGAGTCTGCCGCGTCTCCCAGCTTTCCCCCGAGGGAACTGCTATTTCAGGACAGATTTCCACCGCTCTGCAGGCCGGCGTGGCGGGTTACACTTTGGGGAAGATGTCTTCCATCAAAAGCATTCCGGCGCCGGAGATTTTCGGCGATGAGATCGTGCGGGAGGTCTCCGCGGCGACTCGCAAGCTGCGTATGCTGCGTTCCCTGGTCTGCGGCGGCAAGTATGAACGCGCGGCCAGAACCGAGGGTGCGATGGCGATTGCCGGGGTCGATGAGGTCGGGCGAGGGTCCCTGTTCGGGCCGGTGGTGGCGGCAGCGGTGATTCTGCCCGAGAACTGTCGCATTTTGGGGCTGCGCGACTCCAAACAACTGTTACCAGAGGATCGCCAGCGGCTCGCCGCGATCGTGCGGCGTAAGGCCATTGCGATTGCCATTGAAGAGGTGGACGCCGCGACCATTGATCGTGTGAATATTTACCAGGCGACCAGGCTGGCGATGAAGGCGGCGGTTCTTAGGCTGGCGCCTGCGCCGGACCATCTATTGATCGATGCCATGCGGCTGGATCTGGAGTGCCGCCAGACCAGCATCATCTACGGCGATTCGCTGAGCATCTCGATCGCAGCTGCCTCAGTAGTGGCCAAGGTGTATCGCGATCGACGCATGTGCGAACTCGATCAGGAGTTTCCGCAGTATGGTCTCGCATCTCATAAGGGGTACAGCACACCCGAACACCTGGCGGCGCTGCTGAAACATGGCCCCTGCGCGCTGCACCGGAAGTCGTTTCGTCCCGTGGCGCAATCATCACTGCCTTGGGATGATTTTCTGTCCTGCTAAGTTCAGCTGTGCAAGGAGAGTTCTTTGGCCTATCGGCTGATGTGCCTGACTGCGCATCCGGATGATGAAAGTGGCGCATTCGCGGGAGCGCTGTTGACGGCGCATGCGAGAGACGCCGAGACCAGCGTGATCTGCCTGACGGAAGGCCAGGCGGCCACGTTTCGCGGGACTGCACGAACCGCCCAGGAGCTGGCCGACTTCCGTCGCGCCGAGTTTCACGCCGCCTGCAAAGTGCTGAACGTGACCTACGGCGAGGTGCTCGAGTATCCAGACGGCGAACTGCGCCGCCAGAGTTTCTACGATCTGGCCGGCGTGCTGGTACGCAAGATTCGCGAGCGAAGGCCGCAGGTGGTGTTGACCTTTGGCGGAGATGGCGGGGTCAACCTGCACCGCGATCACACCATGATTTCCCTGCTGGCGACTGCGGCGTTTCATTGGGCAGGAAAGCAGAACGCCTATGACGAACAGATCGCCGAGGGCCTCCAGCCCTACGCACCGCAGAAGCTCTACTACTCCTCTCCGCCGTTTCTAATCACGCGCTCGTCCGAGGACGAAGGCCGCATCGCACAGGTACCTTATTCCTTGAGCGTGGACATGGCTGAGTGGAAGGATCGCAAGCTGGAGGCGTTCCTGCAGCACTCTACTCAGCGTGAGGTGCTGGAGCGAGTGCGCGAGGTTTTCGACCGTCACGCCGATATTGAACGCTACCTGCTGGTCGCGTCGAGAGCCGGCGGCAAGGCGGAAGAGGATCGGGATATCTTTCAAGGCGTGATCGAAGACTGAGTTCGCCATTTGTAACAACTGGCGACTGCTATCGAATTAGCAGGGCTAAGAACACTCGCTGGAGAGTCCGAGGACAGGAAAGTGGCGGTCTGGCATCCGCAACTCTTCCTGTGAGAGAAGTAAGGCCCGACAAGCTCAACACAGCTGGAATTCGGGAGACCCGGGGATGAGTGCAGTCACAGTGTCCATCGACCTGCGCGGGATCGATGCGGGTGCGGCCGACTGATCTCCTACGAGTTGCTTGCGATCACGTTGTTTGTCTCTGCAAGACCTGCCCGCCGATCAGCATGGCTTGCATCCGAGCGAGCGCTTCCTCTTCGCCGCGTCACCCATCCAGAGAAGAAGTACCCCTGCGAAACTCCAGACCACCCGGCGGCCTGGAGCACATCAGACACCTACAGGGTTTGGCAGACTGCGACACGGCTGGACAGAGGGCTGCGCGGCCATCAACTCGGGAATGGGAACACTCTTGCTCATCTCCTGTACATTGGGTTCGACCGAGCGAACGGAAGTTTTACCCCAGATCGATTTGGAAGCGAGCGACGAATGGCGACGAAAAAACATGCACTGCGGGTTGCGAAGCGGCTGGACGAAGTTGGTTTCTCCGACATTGTGCAGATCCGAAACAAAGTCATGGAGCTGCGTGAGTCGGGAACGACGGTCCATGCCTTCCATGGCGGCGAGCCATTCTTTCCGACGCCGGATAATGTGAAGTACGCGATGATTCGGGCGCTGGTCGAGGACAAGACACTCTACGCGCCCTCCTCCGGGATTTTGCCGCTACGGCAGGCGCTCTCGCGCAAGCTGAAGGAGAGGAACCAACTCAACTTCGCCGCAGAAGAGGTGGTCATTACCAGCGGCGGGGCGCATGCGCTGTTCGCTGCTTTTCAGACGGTGCTTGATCCGGGCGACGATGTGCTGCTGTTCTCGCCTTACTGGACGCCGATTCGGGACATGATTACGGCGGCGCAGGCGAGGCCTTTGCTGGTGCCGACGGCCAGTGCGCGACGGAATGGCATGACGAAGACGTTGGAGCAGTTCTCCACCTCGCACACGCGCGCGATCTACTACAACACGCCGCAGAATCCGACCGGATTGGTGTTCAGCCGTGCTGAGGCCGAAGAGGTTGCCGCCTTCGCCCGCAAGCACCACCTGGTTGTGTTTGCCGATGAGGCGTATGAAGACCTGGTGTACGAGGGAGAGCATGTGTCCATCGCTTCGTTGCCCGGCATGGCGGATCGCACCATCTCGAGCTTCACGTTCTCGAAGAGTTATGGGATGACCGGATGGCGGATCGGCTACGTGGCCGCTCACGAACCATTTCTATCCGGCCTGCGCAAGATGGTTCTCTACTCCACCAATGGGGTGTCGACGCCGACGCAGTGGGCCGCACTGGAAGCGCTCTCTATGCCGGTGTCGATGCTGGCCCAGCGGCGGGAGCAATATCGCGAACGCCGCGATCTGCTGGTAAGCGGGCTGAAGGAACTGGGTTTCGAGTGCGAGATTCCGCAGGGCGCGTTCTATGCCTTCCCGCGCGCCGATGTGATTGCCAGGGAGAGCCGCAAGGCGGCGGCAACGCTCCTCGAACAGGCCCACGTAGCGACCATTCCCGGCGTGGTATTCGGGGCTCAGGGCGAGGGACATCTGCGCTTTGGATATGCAACCTCGACGGACGCAATTCGCGCAGGTCTCGGGGCTTTGAAGGAGTTTCGTGCCAAGGGTTAGGGGACGTTCGCTCCTCAGCGATTGCGATATGGCGCGATCTGCAAGCCATCGTCGTAGGCTGACTTGAGCAGCATGGCGATTTGCTTGAGGTGGAGTTGGACCGCATAGATACGAAGCATTTCATGCAGCGGAAAATTGACGCTGGTGTGGCGCGCCTCGGAGACTCGCGCTTCCAGAGCTTGCATTTCCCTGTCCATGTCGAGCGCGGTGCGGTTCTTCCCGAAGTTCCACCGCTGCACACTTTTCGCCAGCAAGGGAAATCCATGGCCGATGGCGTTGATCAGGTTGCCCATTTCCGGTTCGTAGCGTTCAGCGAATCGGTCGTCTGCACTCTCCCGCACCGCCAGGTCGAGCGCCAGGATGACCTCGAAGAGAGAGCGGCCCGCGTCGTAGAAAACGGCCAGACCTTCCAAGCTCGCTTCGCTGCTCGACGGTTCGCTGCGGGCTGACTTGAGCAGGCTTTCGTTGGTACGCAGCAGTTGGTCCAGAGCTTGTTTCTGCTCAGTCAATTCGGGTGGCAATTCGCTGCGAAAGCCGCGCATGAGCGTATCGAACAGCATTCCCAGTGACGTGAACTCCTGCGCCAGCCCTTGCTGTAAATGCTGGCGGGCGCGCCGCGGAAGGACAAAGGTGGACACCGCAAGCGCAACCACGATGCCGAGCGCAACCTCGAGGAAACGGTCGGTGGCGATACGCCAATGGGAGCCATTGCGCTGGACCAGCATCACGATGGTCACTGTGACTCCGGCCAGTCTCGAGCTGTTGCGTAGACCGAAGCCTCCGCAGATAAGCACTGCACTCAGGATGGCGAGAGCGAACGCCAGCGGGTGCGGCCCCCAGGGTGAGGCCACAAATCCGATGACCGCCCCGATGGCGGTGCCGATCAGGCGATCCCGCGAGGCGGTGATGGTCGAACCTACATTCGATTGCAGAACGATGATGGAGCTGATAGCCGACCAGTAGCCTTCATGAAGTCCGAATCGCAGCGAAATCCAGTAGCAGAAACCCGCCGCCAGCGCTGTCTTCGCCCCTTGAAGCAGCAGGTTGAAGCGGTCCGAGTTGCGGAGGCGAGCGTTCGCCTGAATGAGCATCTGCAGCATCGTCTGTGTAGAGACTAACGCCACAGTGGAAGGGGTAAAAGCTGAATCGGTATCGTGAATAGCCTGGTCCATGGTTTGCGAGGGCGCTTTCGATCCACCGCCCAGATACAGTCGACCACGCATTCGCAGCAGGGGAAAGTGCATAGGTCACGGCTCTTTGGCCACGCACCATGTAGCATGGAAGGATTGAGTTCTCGATCCAAGTGAGGCGGAATGCTACGGGTAGGTGTGCCGGATTGGTCTGAAGAAGAGCTGCTCGCGGCCTTCCCGAGGGAGATCGAACTGATCCGGATTCCTGCTGAGCCGGCGACCGAAATCACAATTGAATTCTGGATTCCACCTGTGTATCCCAAGGCGGCCGCAAAGGTCGTTCCTCACCTGGATGGCGTGGCGGTGGCACAATCCTTGTTGGCAGGAGTGGACTGGCTGCTCAGGATGGTTCCTGAAAATGTAACTGTCTGTGATGCACAAGGCGTGCACAACGTCGCGACGGCGGAATGGGTAGTAGGAGCGATCTTTGCTGCGCTCAAGAACTTCCCTCTCTACACCCAACTCCAGATGGCAGAGAGTTGGTACCGTCGCAAGGAAGCGGACGAGGCGTACCGTGCTATGCAGCGGATCGAAAAGATCTCCAATCCTCCCGTGCTGGTCGAGGAGGTCGCCGGCAAGACGGTGATGATTGTCGGCTACGGTTCCATCGGGCGCTCGATTGAAGAGCGGCTGGCGCCGTTTGGAGTGAACTTCGTGCGCGTTGCCCGCTCCGTGCGGCCCGGAATCGAGCCGGTGGAGAAACTGCGCAGCCTGTTGCCGCTGGCGGACATCGTTTTGCTGATCGTGCCTCTGACTGCGGAGACCGAAAAGATGATGGGTGCGGCAGAGCTTGCCGAGATGAAGCAAGGTGCGCTGCTGGTCAATGCCGCGCGCGGTCCGGTAGTCGATTCGGAATCGCTGCTGGCAGCGCTGCAGGCAGGGAAGATCAGAGCGGTCGTGGATGTAACCGATCCAGAGCCTCTACCCGAGGGTCACCCGCTGTGGCGTGCGCCCAACCTGCTGATAACTCCGCATGTGGCCGCGTCGAGTCCACTATTCATGGCGCGGGCCTTTGCCTTCGCTGCGGAGCAGGTGACTCGTTACTTACACGGGCAACCGCTCAACAACATCGTGCAGGGCGAGTACTAGAGCGGTGCGTAAGTGCTAGACGCGACCACCGCAGATCACTTCGGCGAAATGGACGGCACGACGCGGCGAGTTCTGCGCGATCTGTTCGCGGCAGCTAAAGCCGTCGCTCACCAGCAGCGTGTCAGCGGCTGCCTGGCGCACGGCTGGCAATAGCACGCGTTCGCCGAGAGCCTGCGAGACCTCAAACTTCTCTTTCTCGAAGCCGAAGGGTCCGGCCATGCCGCAGCAACCCGAGTCCAGCACCTGAACGTCCGCACCCGTAGCGGTGAGGATCGACACTTCGGCGGTCATCTTCATCATTGTCTTGTGGTGGCAGTGGCCGTGGAGCAAGATTTTTCTTCCCGGCAACTGCGGCGGCCGGTAATCCGGAACGCGGCGGACGAGGAATTCACTGAGCAGGAAAGTTTGATTGCAGAGGCGGTGGGCGCGCTCGTTATGCGGAAGCAGATTGATCAGCTCATCGCGGAAGACGCTGGCGCAACTGGGCTCCAGAATCACGAAGGGCATCCCGGCATCGATCTGAGGCGCGAGTCGATCAAGAATGGTTTCGAGATAGCGGCGCGCTTCCTTTAAGAATCCAAAGTCATAGAGCGGACGACCGCAGCAGATATGTTCTCGCGGCGTTTGCACGCGGAATCCTGCGGTGGTGAGAACGTTTTGGGCCGCGGTCAGGCTGCTCGGGTGGAAGTAGTTATTCCAGGTATCCGGCCACAGGAGCACAGAAGGCAATGCAGCAGTCGACGGGTCGCTCCGACGCGGTAAACCGCTTTGAAAGCTGCGCGGCGCGAAGGCGGGCAAGGTCCGCGCCGGCGCAACACCGGCGATCGACTTGATGAGATCGCACAGGCCCGGGGCCTGCATGGACAGATTCGCGAGGCGCGGCGTGATGCCGGGAATCGCCGAGGCCATCGAAGCCCAGCGATCCATGAATCCGAAGAGGTAGTCGCGCAGCGGATGCCGGCGATCTTCGTAGTAGTGCGATAGAAACTCGGACTTATAAGTCGCGATATCTACGTTGACCGGGCACTCCGTCTTGCACGCCTTGCAGGAGAGGCAGAGGTCGAGTGCCTCGCGCACCTCTTCGCTCTTCCAGCCGCCGGTGAGCACGTCGCCTTCGAGCATCTCCCACAACAGGTGAGCGCGTCCGCGGGTGGAGTGTTTCTCCTCGCGAGTCACCATGTAGCTGGGACACATGGTGCCAGTTTCCTGTTTGCGGCAGGCGCCCACGCCCACGCAGCGCAATGTCGCGCGAGCCATAGATCCGCGGTCGGCGGGAAATTGAAAATGCGTTTCGGTTGGCCGCTCTTTGTATCCCGCACCGAGGCGAAGGTTCTCAGCGGGATCGTAGACGGCGCCCGGATCAATGAGCTTGCCGGGATTCATGCGGTTCTCAGGATCCCAGAGCGCCTTGAATTCGCGGAAGGCCTGCATCAACTCCGGACCAAACATTTTCGGCAGCAGCGAGGCGCGCGCCTGACCGTCGCCGTGTTCGCCGGAGAGAGAGCCGCCATGATCGAGAACGATATCTGCCGCGCGTTCGATGAACTCACGAAATTTGCGAATGCCTGGTTCGCTCTCCAGATCGAAGTTGATGCGGAGATGCACACAACCCTGACCGAAGTGCCCGTACATCGGGCTGCGATATCCGAACTCGGTCATAAGCCGGTCGATGTCGCGCAGGTAGGAGCCCAGCTTCGACGGAGGTACGGCAGCATCTTCCCAGCCCTCCCAACCTTCCGGCTCGCCGGGAACGAAGACCGTCGCGCCGAGTGCGGATTCACGCACATGCCAGACGCGGGACGCTTCGCTGGGTGTGTAGGTGCGGGCGATCGGCGGATCCGCCATTCCGGCCACGCCGTGCATCATCGCAATTACCTGCGCATCTGCAGCCTCGGGCGACCAATCTCCGAGTTCAATGAGAAGAAAGCCGCGGCCTTCAGGAAGCAACTGAACGTCGTCGACGGCCAGATGTTTCCTGAGCATGAAGTCAACCAGCATGCCATCGAAACCTTCTAGTCCAATCGGCTTGTATTCGAGGATGAAGGGCACCGCGTCGGCGGCAAGAAAGGGGTTCGCGAAGCCCAGCACGATGAGTCGTCGATGCGGAGGGCTGTCAGCCAACTGAAGGGTGGCGCCTACAATGGTCGCGCAGGTACCTTCGCTACCCACCAGCGCGCGAGCCACATGAAAGCCGTTCTCCGGCAGCAATTCGTCGAGGTTGTATCCAGAGACTCGCCGCGGAATACGCGGAAACTTCTGTCGAATCAGCGAAGCGTACTTGTCGCGGATGCGCACCAGCCCGGCATAGATCTGGGCACGGCGATCGTTGCCGGCGAGAATGGCCGCGAGTTCCTCATCGCTGGTCGCGCCCACCGTCATGCGGGTTCCGTCGTAGAGCACGATGTCGAGCGACTCGACGTTATCGACTGTCTTTCCGGCGATCAGCCCGTGGACGCCGCAGGAGTTATTGCCGATCATGCCGCCGAGGGTGCAGCGGCTGTGCGTGGCTGGGTCGGGTCCGAAGGTGAGGTTGTGAACCTCGGCTGCTTCGCGCAACCGATCGAGTACGATGCCCGGCTCGACCTGCGCGAGTTTGGTCGCAGGGTCGAGAGCAGCAATGGAGCGCATGTACTTGGAGAAATCGAGCACGACCGCAACATTGCAACCCTGTCCCGCAAGGCTGGTGCCCGCACCGCGAGCCAAGACCGGCGCTTCGAATTCGCGGCAGGCTGCGAGTGCAGCTTCAACATCCGCAGCATCACGCGGAACCACAAGACCGATGGGGACCTGGCGGTAATTGGAAGAGTCGGTCGCGTAGAGAGCGCGCGCGGATGGATCAAATCGGACCTCTCCGCGAATGGTAGACAGCAGCCGCTGTTCTAGTTCCTGCGAGGCACGAAATCCCTCGTGCGGGTGCGGACCGGATTGCAGGATTTGGAACGGTGCGGAAGATTCCATCACCGAAGAATCCTAGCAGGCAGGGAATGCCGTTGTGGGCCTAAATTTATGAACGATTTCAAGCAGTGCACTCCGCTGCGTTCCATCAACTTACCCAGAGCGATCTGCGTCCGCTTTGACCTGATTCCTGCATGGAATGGCGCTGCAAGCAGGACCCTATGTCCTCCCTGGCTGTTATGGTGTGGCAGCGACGCCAGTGGTGGTGTCGGTGCCTCGCTCCTTGCCCGCGGCTCGCAAGGCAAGGGTGCCCAGCGCAGCCACCAGGAAGTTGAGCGCGAGCGCCGGAACGGCCGCGTACATCGCATACACATGGCTGCCGAGATGGATAGGGTAGATGGAGCTCTTGAGTTCGCGAGCGATGGCCATGCCGGTGCCGCTTGCCATGCCGGCAGCCCAGCCGCAGAGCAAAGCTCGTCCATCAAACCAGCGGGTGAATACGCCGCACACGACCGCGGGGAAGATCTGCAGGATCCAGATGCCGCCGAGCAGTTGCAACTCGATCGCATATTGCGAGCGCACCTGGAGCACGAAGACCAGCGCGCCCACCTTGATAAAGATGGAGACCAGCTTGGCGTTGCGCGACTCTTCGGCTGGCGTCATCGCGCGGCGCAGGCATTCCCCGTAAAGGTTGCGGGTGAAGAGATTGGCGGTTGCGATGGACATAATCGCAGCGGGCACGAGTGCGCCAATCCCGATGGCCGCGAGGCAGAAGCCGGCGAACCACTCAGGGAACATCTTCATGAAGAGCAGTGGTACCACGCTCGAGGTGTTTGCCGTACGAATTCCGGCCGCCAGCGCCATGAAGCCCAGCAGCGCAATCAGGCCGAGCAGCAGGTTGTATGCGGGCAGCAGTGCGGCATTCCGCTGCAGAATGCGACCGCTTCCCGAGCTGAGCACGCCGGTGATGGTGTGCGGGTAGAGCACGATCGCCATCGCAGAGCCAAAGGCCAGCGTGGAGTAGCTGAGGAATTGCGTGGGCTGCAGGATAAGCGAGCCTGGCGGATGATGCTGGGCCAGGGCAGTGCCCGCAGCAGAGAAGATGTGCGCATAGCCGCCCAGCCTGGCCGGCAGAACGATGATCGCAGCCAACACCATCAGGTAGAGCATCACGTCTTTCACAATGGCGATGGCGGCCGGGGCGCGAAGTCCGCTGGTATAGGTGTAGGCGGCCAGAATGAGGAAGGCAGCAATCAGTGGCCACTCCCCGTTGATGCCCATCACGGCGATCACCTCGCGCATGCCGACAAGTTGCAGCGCGATGTAGGGCATGGTGGCCAAAATGCCAGTGAGGGCCACCGCGATCGAGAGCCAGCGGCTGCCGTACCGTCCTTTCACGAAGTCGGCCAGAGTTACGTAACGGTTCTGGTGACACACCTGCCAGAGACGCGGCAAAACCAGCATCATGTACGGATACAGCAGGATGCAAAACGGGACGGCGAAGAAGCCGAAGGCGCCCACTCCATACATCGCCGCCGGCACCGCGATCACCGTGTAGGCGGTGTAGAAATCTCCGCCGATCAGAAACCAGGTGATGAGCGTGCCGAAGCGCCGGCCGGCCAATCCCCACTCTTCGAGGCTGTCTAAGTCACTGCGTTTCCAGCGGGCGGCGAGAAAGCCGGCCAGCGTGACCAGGGCAAAGCAGACACAGAAGACGACGAGCGCAATGGTGTGAACGGGCATGGGAAAGAATGCTTATCTTAACAGCCGGTCAGGACCAGGATCGGCCGGGCTACTTGAGGGAATCTGCGGCTGCGGGCAACTTCCGCGCCGAAGGGCTCAGCGCAGCAGGCTGCCATTCGTTCCGGTCCACTCATCCACCACGATCCCGAGGTCGTTAAGCAGTTGAATCGTGGCTTCGACATTGCGCCGCACCTGGGGCTTATCGGCCTTGGCAAGAGCCGAACCTTCTTCTACGGCGATGACCCGGCCATACGGCCACGCACCGTGAGGGATCGCTGCGAGAGCCTTGGGCAGATCGGAGAGGCGAACATCCATCGTCTCCTGCCGAGCGCTCGAGGGGCGAAGCATACCGCCTTGTCCTAGAGTGCTGGGATTTGCGTCAGGATAGATAATGCGCAAGTTCACGGTCTGGCGACCGACGATCAGGAATGGGTTCGACCAGTTGTCCTGTGTATGCACGGCCAGGTACCGGCTCTTGGCAGGCGGCGGAATCTCCTCCAGTTGCACGCGCGCTGCTTCGCGGTCCTTTGCCGCTTCCCGGAATTTCTCCTGCTGCGCTTTTCGCGCCTCGTAGGCATTGTCCGCCGAACTGACGGTGTGGCGGGAACAGCCCGCGAGGCACCCCACAGACAAGCACATGGCGACTACGGTGACGGTGCCGCGAGCGGTTAGACGCATGCCGCGCTGTGAACGGCGTGCGGGAAACAGCGGCTGCGATGTGGTCGACACACTGGAAAGAATATCAAGGAGAGCCAGAGCTTTCCGGAGACGGAGTTGGCGAACCGGGTTCACCGCGTCGCGATGCAATTCGGGGTCACTCATCGGCCCTTCCATACAGGCGGGCGTTTCTCGAGAAAAGCGCGCGTACCTTCGGTCTTATCTTCGGTGCCGCAGCAGATGCCGAAGCGCGAGGCTTCGAGTTCAAGACCGGCCCGCAGCGAGAGCTCGCACCCTTCATGCACCGCCGCCAGTATGTGCCGGACGGCGACGGGCGCCATTCCTGCGATGGTCTGCGCAAGTTCGTGGGCGCGTGGCATCAGCTCTGCAGCCGGGAGCACTTCCTCGACAAGCCCGAGTCGAAGAGCCTCAGCGGCGGTGACCACAGTTCCGGTGAGCAAGAGCTTGAGGGCTGCGCTCTTGCCGATCAAGCGGGGCAGTCGCTGCGTGCCTCCGTATCCGGGGATCAGGCCCAGCTTAACCTCGGGCTGACCGAAGCGCGCCGTCTCGCTGGCCAGGCGGAAGGTACAGGCCAGCGCCAGCTCACAGCCGCCGCCAAGTGCAAACCCGTTCACGCAGGCGATCACCGGCTTGCCGCAGTTCTCGATCTGGTCGAAGAGCCGCTGGCCGCGCTCTGCCAGCTCTTTTCCCTGAGCAGCCGAGACCTCCGCCAATTCCTGAATGTCGGCTCCGGCAACAAAGGCTTTCTCGCCGCCGCCGGTGAGCAGAACGCAGCGTACCGATTCGTCTTCGGCGAGCTTTTGAAAGACGGATTCCAGTTCATCCAGGGTCGCGTGATTCAGCGCGTTCAGGACCTTGGGCCGGTCGATGGTCAGGATTACGATCGACTCGTGAGCTTCGTAACGCAGGTTCTCGTAATTCATAGTGTGTGTCTTCAGTCGGGATGGTTGCAGATCAGGCTTTGATTCTCGCTCGTGCGATGGCGTCAAGAACGCCGTTGAGGAAGTTGATCGATTCGGGCGCGGAGTACCGGCGGGCAATCTCAAGCGATTCGTTGATGACGATGGGCGCAGGCGTGGAGAAACCCAACATTTCGGCGATTGCGGTCCGGAGTACGTTGCGGTCCACGGCAGGCATACGGGCGAGTCGCCAGTTGGCGGAGTTCTCCTCGATGAGCTGGTCGATCTCGGTATCGCGCACGGTGGCCACACGAAACAAATCTTCCGCGAAGCCGCGCGTGTCGGAGTCGACCTCTTCGCGCGATTGCCAGAAGGTGCTGCGCACCTCTTCGGGAGATTGCTTACCGATATCTGCCTGGAAGAGCATCTGCATCGCGAGTTCGCGGGACTTGCGCCGCTTGCCGCTCATGGCTGCACCGCGTGCTGGCCTTCAAATTTCTGATGGAGCGACACCATTTCGATGGCAGCGACGGCCGCTTCGAATCCCTTGTTGCCGGCCTTCAATCCGGCGCGGTCCAGCGCCTGTTCCAGCGTCTCGCAGGTGAGCACACCGAAGGAATGCGGCACGCCGGTAGAGTGCTGGGACTGGCCGATGCCGCGCGCCACTTCGTTGTAGATGGCTTCGTAGTGGGCAGTCTCGCCACGGATGAGACAGCCGAGCGTGATGATCGCATCGTAGTTCAGGCTCTCAGCGGCGAGCAGTGCGGCTGAGGGAATCTCCCAGGATCCGGGAACGCGCAGGACCTCGATGTCTTTTCTGTGTGCGCCGCTGCGAACGAGCGCATCGAGAGCGCCTTGCAGCAGTCGATCCGTGATGACGGCATTCCACCGGGCAACGACGATCGCGAAACGCATCCCCGTAGCCGAAAGGTCGCCTTCGATGGCGACCGGCTTGCCACGCGACGGCTCGCTCCATTCCCAGAACGCGAAGGAGTAGCCGGGCGCCGGTTCCACCGTAAAAGAGCGAGACTTCCAGTGCGTCTCGGAGATGGGAGTGAGCCGTTGCGCCAGGGCCTCTTCTCCGAACTCGTTGACGATCCACTTGGCCGCTATCTCGTGAACTGAATCGATCGACGTGACTTCGACCAGGATTTCGGAGGTCACTGGCAATTCCCCGTCAACAAACTCAAGGTTCGCCAGCGGCGCGAGAAAAGGCGCACTGCGACTGGAGGGTTCATGCCAGCCCTTGCCAAGCTCAAAACCCATTGCACTGAAGAACTTCGCGAGCTGGTCGAAGGCCGTGGAGTCCGTCGTCCGCCTCACGAGAGTGATGCCTTTGATCATCCTTTGACTTTATCAGGAGCAGGATGAGCTGCGCTGCCAGGCACCTATGACCTGAACCGGCCGATGTCCGTCACTTCCCTGCTTTGGGTTGCCCGCCCCCAGCCTGGACGCTGGCAATCCAAGCGTTGGTTCTCGCCTCCAGCACATCCAGGGGTAACGCCCCGCCGTTCAGCATCTCGTCATGGAAGGCACGGATGTCATATTTCGGTCCAAGGCTCTGCTGGGCGCGGTTGCGGAGTTCGATGAACTTCAACTGCCCCAGTTTGTACGCAAGGGCCTGTCCTGGATCGGCGATGTAGCGATCGGTTTCGGCCTGCAGATCGGGCTCGTCTTCGTCGGAGTGTTCGCGGAAGAACGCGACCATCTGATCGCGAGTCCAGTGCTTGTAGTGAACACCCGTGTCGAGCACAAGGCGGGTGGCGCGAAGCAGTTCGCTCGAGAGCCGGCCATATTCGCTGTAAGGATCGCGGTAGAACCCCACCTCTTTACCCAGCCGCTCGGAATACAAGGCCCATCCTTCCACGTAAGCCGTGTAGATGGCGTGCTGGCGAAAGGGTGGCAGGGATTTCATCTCCTGGGCGATGGAGATCTGCATGTGGTGGCCGGGCACGCCCTCATGGTACGAAGTGGATTCCACATCGAGCATGCTGCGATGCGCAAAATCACTGGTGTTCACGTACACCTTGCCGGGACGCGAACCATCGGGCGTTCCGGGGTTGTATTCCGCCGCCGGCGCTTCTTTTTCGCGATAGGCTTCAACGGGGACCACCTCGACTGTCGCCTTCGGCAGCAGATTGAAAAGCTGCGGCAGCTTGGGCTTCATCTGGTCAATGTAGGTCCGGTAGGCACTCAGGATTGCGTCAGATGAAGCCGGCGTGAGTTTGGGATTGTTCTTGAGCGAGGCGCGGAAAGATTTCAAGTCGGCAAACCCAAGCTCCTTCGCGATCGCGGTCATCTGGCTCTCGATCACCTGCACCTGGTTCAACCCAAGCTGGTGAATGCCAAGCGGGCTCAGATTCGTTGTGGTCTCGTGGCGAACGGCAAAGCGATAGCGGGCGTCTCCGTCGGGAAGCGCCCAGATACCCGGATCCATGCGGCCCTTCGGAGCGTAGTCGTCCTTCACGAACTTGCCCAGCTTCGTGTAAGCAGGCCGGACTACGGTATCGACGACTGCGAGAATCTCCTTGTGAAGCCGCTTCTGGTCCGCCTCAGAAATGCTTGCAGGAAACTTGGCTACCGGTTGTCCGAAAGGGTTTGACTCGCCGGCCGGTGTGGCGATTGCCTCGCATTGCGTCACCACCTTTTCGAGCAGGAATTTGGGCGGCATGAGCCCGTCCTTCTCGCCTTGCTGCAGCAGTTCGATCACCTGGTCAAACATGCGGGGAAGCTGCCGCAAACGCGCAAGGTAATCTTCGTAGTGCTTGGTGCTGTCGAGCGGCACCAGCGACACTAACTGCGGAACGGCGATTTGAATGCCGTTCAACTGGTCGACAGGCATCTCGTAGTTCTTGAAGTTCAGTGCCTCGATCGTTTCCTTGTAACTGCGAACCATCAATTGCTGATTAAGCTGATCCTGTTCCGGCATACCCGCGGTATCGATAGCCTGGAAGCGCGCGAGGAACTTCTCGGCGTCCTTGCGCTGTTGCTGAATATGGGCGAGCGAAAGATCGCTGAGCTTGTCGTTGTAGCGATAGTCGCCGTAGACAGTTGCAGTCTCGGGAGACTCGCGGAGTTCATACTCCCACTCTTCTGCGAGCAGTTTGTTCAATGCGTCTTGTCTCCCGGCGACCGGCTCCGCAGACTGGGAGCGAACCATCGCGGGACAGACCAAGGCGAGAACCGTCAGTAAAGCTACAGGAACTTTCACGCGAAACGGACCTCCGGAGTGCGAGTGGTACGAGAGATTTGCATAGTCAAGATACAGGATGGAAGCCGAGAACCGGCTGCTGTTCGCGGCAAGAGTGACTTGGAGGTAGCTTTTTGGGATGAGCGGCCAAGGTGAGTGTTTCGGCCTGCGCTAACGCGGCTTTCCTAGAACGCTCTTGGCGATGGTCGCGAGTTGCATGTTCGACGTGCCCTCGTAGATTTTGCCGATCTTGGCGTCACGATAATACTTCTCGACGGGATAATCCTTCACGAATCCGTAACCGCCGTAGATCTCAACCGCCTGGCTGGCGACGCGTTCGGCGACCTGTGAGGCAAAGTATTTGGCCATGGCAGCTTCCTTCAAGAAATCGCGGTGCGCGTCTTTGAGCCGGGCGGCGTTGTAGACCAGCAGCCGCGCCGCTTCGATGTCGGTCGCCATCTCGGCCAAGGCAAACTGCACCGCCTGAAATTCGGCGATGGCGCGCCCGAACTGCTTGCGCTCCTGCGCATACTTGGCCGCGTGGCCCCAGGCTCCGGCGGCCAGGCCCAGCATTTGCGCCCCGATGCCGATACGGCCCTCATTCAGCGTCTCGATGGCGATCTTGTAGCCCTTGCCCGGCTCGCCAAGGATATTCGCCGCCGGCACGCGGCAGTCGTCCAGGATGAGTTCGCAGGTAGAGGAGGCGCGGATGCCGAGCTTGTCTTCCTTCTTGCCGATCTTGAGCCCAGGCGTTTCTTTCTCAACCAGGAACGCGGTGATGCCTTTGTAGCCCGCCGCCGGATCGAGGGTGGCAAAGACAATGAATATCCCGGCCTCGAGCGCATTCGTGATCCAGAGCTTCTGGCCGTTGAGCAGGTACGAGTCGCCATGACGATCGGCGCGCGAGAGCAGCGCAAAGGCATCAGAGCCGGATGCCGCTTCGCTCAACGCATACGCGCCAACCGTGTCCGCCGCGAGTCGAGGGAGGTAACGCTTCTTCTGTTCCGGAGTGCCCCAGCGTAAGAGCGCGTTCACGCAGAGCGTGTTCTGCACATCGACCAGAACGCCGACGGAGGGATCGACCGCCGAGATCTCTTCGACCGCGAGAATGGCTTCGAAGAAAGTGCCGCCCGATCCGCCATATTCGATGGGAACTTCGATCCCCATCATGCCGAGATTGAACAGCTGCGTGATCAGGTCCTGAGAAAAGTGCTGCTCTTCGTCCATCACGCGGACCAGAGGGCCGATGCTCTGCTGCGCAAACTCGCGCACGGAAGACCGGAAGAGCTGCTCGTCCTCATTGAGCTGGGTCAACGGGGAGGTAGCGGTAAGCAGATCAGACATTCGACGCGGAACCTCTGATGATTTGTTTGGCGGCTTGAGTTTAACAGGCTTGATAGATGAGACGACAGCCAGTGCGGGTTTGCGTAGACAGGACGAGCCTGCTTCCCTTTCCGAGCGCGGTCTCCGCTGCTACCATTCCCGCATGCCTGACATGCCTGTAAGTACCGCATCGCCCATTACTGAGGAAGAACGGATCTGGCAACGATTCATCGCCTGGGTGCCAACCGTCGATCCGGGGAGAGATCCCGCCGAGTTGATCACCAGGTACAAGGACCATCTGCTGGCCAGCGCTGTGCCCGCAGCAGAAATCGGCACACACCTCGGAGTGATTCCGCGCCTCATGCGAACGCGTGAGGATGGCTGGCAGCAGATATTCAACTCGGTCTTCAAGAGCGCCACGCCGGCATTCACCGCGGAACCCAACGCTCTGCTGGCCTCGGCCATCAGCAAACGCACACCCGGGCGCGCGCTCGATGCAGGCATGGGCCAGGGCCGGAATGCCGTGTACCTGGCATCGATGGGATGGGACGTGACCGGATTCGATGTCTCCGATGAGGGAGTTGCCATCGCTCAGGCCAACGCAGCACGTGCCGGCGTTTCCATCCGTGCTCTCCAGACCGGCGGCCACGACTTCAATTACGGTATCGGCGAATGGGACCTGATCGTCTTCACCTACGTGCCGTTTCCTCTGGTCAGCCCGGAGTTCACGAGCAAGCTTTATGACTCGCTGCGCAAAGATGGATTGCTGGTCATCGAAAGCTTCAGCACGCCTGCGAACGCGGAGAGGCGACGGCCAGTGGACATCGATCCGACCGCATTGGCTCCGGCTCTGGCTAAATTTGACGTGATTCTGTTTGACGAGGCGTCCGCGATCCCTGACTGGACCCAGGTCAGCACGCAGGTCATCCGCGCCATCGCTCGCAAAGCTTAGCGAAGAAATGGGTGCACCAGCCCTGAAGGATTGGCGATCGGATAGGAAGCCGGCTAAATCGCGGTGAGCACGACTGGCTTCGCAGAGACCGCCGGGCGGTTCGCGTTCAAGGCAGACGAACGATGCACGATGGTCAGCTTCTCGCGCTCGAGAATCTTGCGAGCCTGGCCGCGTGCGTGATTCGCCCAAGGACCGATCGAGTCCAGCTTGAGATAGGCGGTCCAGTGGCGCAGAGCCTTACGGCGTTCGCCGGTGCGTTCATAGGCGAGTGCGAGATTGTAGTGCGCATCGGCGTATTTGGGCACCAGGCGAATTGCTTCGCGGTAGGCGAGAATCGCTTCCGGAAGGCGCTGGATTTCATCGAGCACGTTTCCTAGATCGAAGTACGCGAGCGCGTATCCGGGATCGGATTCAGTGGCCTTGCGGTAAAGCTGTTCTGCGCGGTGGAACTGCCGCTGGTTGTAACAGATGGTTCCGAGATTGATGTTGGCCGGAGCGTGCTCCGCGTCCATCTTGAGAATCTGCTCGTAGATCTCGGCAGCCTCTTTGACCCGCGCGCACTCTTCCAGTTGCACGGCATCGAGAAACAGGCTGTTGACGCGGGCTCCGAGCGCCGCATGGCTTGACGTGGAGTGAAACACCTCAGTCAGGCGCTTGTCGGGTTCAAAGTCAAAGACGAACTGGCGGGCGATCGGCTCGACGGTCGAACCGGAGTGCCTCCACGCGAGACGGGAGCCATCGCACACCGTTCCCGCTTCGAGCAGCGGATTGGTCATGCCGGAGACACCACGCATGGCGACGATGGATGCGCGGATACTCGAGGCGGACAAACGCGTCGCGCGCAGATCGCGCAGCTTTCGTAGTTGCACTAAATCCTGGAAGGAGTAGGAATCGCCGATGGGAAAGAGCGAGGCTCGCTCCCACGCGCGGAGTTGCTTGGCGTGGATGTGCAAGATCCGAAGAACATCCTGACGGCTATATCGGGTCACAGGGGTGTACTCGCTTGAAGCTCGTCACTCCTCTACAGATGAGCCGATTATGCGGAGCGAAGGGTGCGAGAGCAATAGGGCGAGATGAAAAAACGGTGGATAAACAGGTACCCACTCAGGTTCCAATACAAAGATCTGGGGAAAACGAGGCTTGAATGGAAATAGAGCGAATGGAGGCGCAGATTCGACCGGATCTAATATTCGCCTTGCGGTGCGTGTTTTTGCCCACTCAGCAGAGCAATGGTGAACACAACCCAGCTTAGGACTGCTGGGCAGAGAGTAAGAAAGACCGAAAATATCATGCCTATCCTGAATGCTCTCACTCCGAATGAGCTTGATGTCTTCGCTGTCGTAGCCGACCTGAGGAGCAGTTCGCAAAACCACCCGCCCGTATAGCAGATGTTTGCGAGAATCCCGTACATCAAAATGCCAGCCAAGCCAAGTACCGCGCCGTCAGGCAATCCGATCGCCTCACCAACGATGGGTTCCGCTATAAATGCACAAGCAAGCATCAAGACGCAGGTAAGTAAGCCCGTGCACCCTACCACCACGTTAAAAAACGGGCGGCGGATCTCCCACCAGCGAATTACGTCCGCGTCCCCTGTGAGAGGTTCGCCTCGCTCAAACCGCCAGCCTTTCAGTAACGTTTTCATAGAGAAAACGAGCATAGCAGCGTTTTATCGCTCTCTCTCTCCAGGCATTTCGATGATCTACTCTTCGACTAACATTTTTGCCGACGGCGCGGCATGACTCTGTCCGCGTGAGGTGAATGCAACCCAGAGCGCGCGGCCCCTGACCAGGATGATCAGAGACCGCGGCTTGAGCCGGCAGAGAGGGAGTTCCGCACGGCGGACCTTCACGCTTGCGATCCTTGAAGGTCCGCCAGGCTATACATCCCGAACTTCGCTGATTCGGAATGCATGTGCTCTACAGGTGTGGGCCTACATCAGCGTGATGCTTCCGCTGTCGACCTGGAGGTGCCAGCCGCTGCTGCCCCCGGCTTTGCCTCCAGAGCTGACAACGTAGTAGTAGTGGCACAACACGGATCCATAGCCGGAATGAAGGTGTTTGCTCTGATCCGTTCCCGAGAAGCTCGAGATGGTCAGCTTGTAACTGTTGTTGGGGCTATGCGTCTGGTTATTCATGGGCACAAGCGTTTTGTAGTTCGCCACGACATTGGTGCTGGTAAAGGTGATTCTCCCCGGACCGGCGGCCGAGAACTGGATCAAATGCGAATACCCCGGAATCACGTCAATCCAAACAGTTCCTGCTGCGGGATAGGGGTTGATAGAAGAGGTGCAGTTAAACGCAGCACCGCGTCCGCATCCTCCGGGGACCAGGGTGAGTGTGGTTTGCGCAAACGCCGGCCACGAAGCCGCCAGCACCAGGACGAGCAAAGTTCTTACTTTCATGTCGTGCTCCTTACTCTCGCGCAAGAGAGCCTTGGCCAAGCGGAGCCGACCGACACATGCATCCCGATCACGAGGTAACCATCTAGCGACGGTCCTTCAGCGAGAACGGAAGGGGGTAAACTGCATCCCCTGCAGGACTTAGTTCCTGACGCACGGCCGCTGGGATGCAACCAGCCATAGCCGGTATGCCCTCATTCAAGATTTATTTAAGCCGCAGGTCGCACGCGAAGATTACGAAAGCGTGACGGGTTTCTGAAATCCATCTGGCCGTAGCGGGTTTTCACAAGGAATGCGGAGGGAGAGTGAGGAAGCGAATGGAGCCGACGACCGGACTTGAACCGGTGACCTGCCGATTACGAATCGGCTGCTCTACCAACTGAGCTACGTCGGCCTTATCTGGACCCGCCGTGGTGGCTCAGCCCAAGTTGGATTGTATCGTCGAGTGCGGATTGCGGTAAAGATGCCGCGCCTCTACACCAACACCACGTGTGCGTGGCTGCGGCCCCATGCGCTGGGCCGCGGTGCTGCGCGAGCCGCTATACTTCGCAGTGGTTGGCGGACTGGCGGCGCTCTGATCGAAACTTGGCGAGCGCAGTCATACACACAGCAGCAGGGGGAACAGAAGCATGGATCGCACTCGAGAATGGCAGCGGCTCACCGCGCATTACGGCACGATGGGCGATGAAGAGCTGCAGGAGTTAGCCGAAGCCTACGACTCCCTCACCGAGGTAGCGCAAGGAATTCTGCGCGACGAACTTCGCAAGCGCAAGCTGCCGGAGTCTTCGTCAGAAGGAGGCGCAGAACACGACGCGTCGGAGAACCTGCGGCGCCTGCAGGCCCTCTCTGCCGCCTCAGAGAATGCAGGACAGGCGGAGCCGGACATAGTCCGGCGCGAATACAGCTGGAAGGTCACCTTGCGCGAGTTCGCTTCGGCCGAAGATGCGTGGATGGCGAACGAGGCACTCAAGGAAGCCGGGATCGAGAGTTGGCTTCAGGTGCCGCGCGGTGCGAATGATCCCACGATTCCTCGCGTGCAGGTGGGAGCGGACGACCTGGAGCGTGCGGCGGAGGTGTTATCAAAGCCGATACCGGAGGAAATTCGTTCGGCGGCAACGGCCGACGTGGAGGACTTCACGCCGCCGGAATGCCCCCGCTGTCACGACACCGATCCGCTGCTTGAGGGCTGCGATCCCGTCAATCGATGGAGCTGCGAGGCCTGCGGCCATAGCTGGCAGGAAGAAGTGGTCACCTCGGACTGACCCCGTCCCGGCAGGCACCGTGGTGGCTAGCCTTTTAGTTTCAGCAGGAAAGCTCGATTCAAAGTCAGCATCGACGCTCTTTGGAGCAACGAAAAGGCCACCCGGCAACAGGGCGGCCTCTTCTTCTAGGGAGAATAGTTCCAACGGAGGCAAAGCCATCAGAACTTTCTGGCGAAATAGTATGGTCGGGTAAAAGGGGTGTCAAGACCAAATCCGGGAGGCCGGTAAGTTGCCCGTGTAACGGCACTTAGCGGAACAGCTTCTGACAGGCGAACCGCGCCTGCCCGGCGTCTCCCTTGTGGGACTTTTCGACAGTTTTTGCGCGCAAAGAGCTCAGATTCTGCAGCTTACCTCTTCATCTGCACCACTCGGTGTGCAGTTTCGACCCGCTCATTCGAGGTGAAGGCTGATAAATTCGCTGTCCTGCAAGGTGGAAACCGGCTTGCCCCGAAGCCAACGGTAGGCTGCGCGTCCGCCACCCAGGAACAGGCCGAGAATCACCGCCGCTCCGCAAAGAACACCGGTGAGCACCGCGATACTGAGTAGAACCCTGGCAGTCTTCGAAGCTTCGCTGAAGTAGCCCTTCGGGTTGTTCCAGGTAACGTCGGCCGTGTAGTTCACCTGGCCAACGAGCTTGCGGGCCTCATTCGCCGGGAACGAACCGCTCGTCACCGCCACCAGAGGGCCGCTTCTGCGCGATAGCAGGGCCGTAGGCGAACTCTGAGCCAGACCGGCAGGCCAACCCGCGGTCGGAGAGTTGCCGGCTTTCAGAAAGGCTTCAATGGCTTTTTGCCGGTTATCCGCCAGTTGAGGCGTGGGGTAGTTGATGACCGTGAGGGTGCCGTCGCCGTCGCGGCTGGCGTACTGGGCGGTAAGCACCTCGGCTCCCCGGTTGAAATCGACCAGCGCGGCTGGCAGGACTCCGCCGCTTCTCAGGTAGCCTGCCGGCCCGAGGGCGTAGCGTGTGGTCAGCGCCTGCAAATTTTCGGTCGGCAAATAGCGAGGCAGGGTGGGCGGCACCGACGCGTTGCCTGAGGCCTGAGGAAGATCGCTGGAGAACTCCCGCAATTCCGCTGCGGACATGGAGGTGACGTGATCAAACGTCGCATCGACCAGGATCGTGCCCTTCCAGAAGAGCAGTCGGCTTCCGTCCCACGCGGCGCCTTGGCCCACATCCTCTTTGAGCATGCCGGGGCGACGGTAAAAGGTATAGGCGGCGTAGGTTCCCGAGGCATCTTGAAACTGCATCGCCCGCACCTTCAGGGTTGCGTCGTTGCGGGTGTAGGTGCCGGAAGAGAATCGCTGAAAACCGTCTTCGGTGAGCACGTCAGCGTTGGTCTCGTCGGCGGCCTGCGACACTGTGCTCGGGTGTTCCGGCGACGCAAGGTGCCACCCCGCGAAATCGGACGGCAGGAGAGGCGCTGGTGCTTCAGAGTTCGCTGCAGACTTGTGGGCGGCGTGCCCGGAGTGAGCCGCAGACTGGGCCAGAGCTGGACCGGCGCATCCGGCAGCGAGAGCCATGGTGAGAACGGATGTAGAGAGACGATGCAGCATACAAATCTGATGTTGAGACTAACACCAAGTCTCCGGGGTGAGTGCCGCTGGTTCGACCTCATCAAGTTCGCTTGCCGTGCGGGCGCAAGTATTCTGCCGCGACTCTCACCCGTTCGCGCGAAACCTTGACGTTAGCCGCCGGCGTATACGAGGTGAGCGAGTGCGCCGGCGACTCTCAATCCGTCTTCGCGAGCGTGGAAGTAGCGCGCGTTGAGGGTGTCGGGATTCATGTCCTGCACCTGGACAAAGCCCATCTCTTTCAGATCGTGAACCAAGCTGGCGGGTTCGAAGAATCCCTGAAACGGTTCGCCGAGCGCAGCGACGCGACTCGCGAGCAGATCGAAGGCCTGCTGCTGGAGCGGGTTCAATGTGCTGCGCGGAACGGCGAAGTCAAAGACAACTGAATTGAGCGGCGAAAGAGAGCGGATCAGGCGAAGGGTGTTGAGCGTGTTCTCGATTGTGAGATAGGGTGTGACGCCGAGCCAGGAGAAAAACGCCGGCTGACCGGTATTGAACCCGACATGCTCCAGCGCATCCGCGAAGGTTTCGCGTTCGAAGTTAGCGGGCGCGAAGGTGAGCGTCTCCGGCACAGCGATGCCCGCCATCTCCAGGCGCATGCGCTTCCACGCTTGCGTCGCGGGATGATCCACCTCGAATACGCGCAGGTTGGGATAGGGGTTGCGATAGGCGAAGGTGTCGAGGCCGGCTCCGAGGATGACACATTGGCGAGTGCCGCGCTCGACTGCAAGCGCGAGCTCATCCTGGGCGAAGCGGCTGCGTACGGCGACGAAGGCGCGCAGGAACCGCGAAGAGCGGGTTTGAAACTTGGCCGGATCGGCAGTAAGTGTGCCCGCTGCGCGCGGCCCGATGATGGGGATGGCAAGCGGATCTTCAAAGACGAGCGGGTGATCCAGGAGTTGATGCGCGGCGCGGCGAATGGCGACTTTCTGCGCGGTCGCGCTGGGACGATGTTCTTGCATCTGGTCTTATCTTAGTGGCTGCGGCTAAGGGTTGCGGCCTGGGTTCCATCCATTCCTTCCCTCGTAGTGCATGCGGGCTGCCCGCGACCTGAAGACCGGTCCATAATGCCGGCGGCATCGGGGGCGAGGTCTTCAGGCCAGTCATCGTTCTTTGCGATTGAAGAGCCAGGCCAGGCCCTACGGGTGCGCGTTTATTCGACGCCTCCGGAGAAAGCAACTCCGCCCGGAAATACCACGATGATTGGGCAGTTGGAGATCGCCCCGATCGCGTTGATGCCGCCCAGTCCTTGATTCGGTGTACCCGGCAGGGCGCTGACCAGATTTCCGGCGAGTGCCTCGGTGCGCACCTGATCCTGAGAATGAAGCTGGACGCGAAGACCCGCGGTGATGGCCGCGTCTGTCCACTGTACGGGGGTCACATCCCAAAGCGGTGTGTAGTGGACGGGATCGCCCGGCTGCTCTTGAGGGACATTGAATGGATCTCCTTCGCCAAAGAGCGCGGAGTTCAAGCCCTGGCGCATCGGATTCCCATCGCCGCGAATTCCGTTCACGACGGGGATGATAGCGGCGCGGGACGATGGTGGTTCGTCACTCGCGATGCCAGGCGCGGCGTCGAGATTGGGCGCATAGGTGCTGTGCTCGAGAGCGGCGACCAGTTCCGAAGAAGAATCTGTATGCAAATAGAGATTGAATTGGCCGTCGACCCAGCCTCCGAGCATGTTCAGCGTAACCGTCTTGTGCTCATAATCGATGTCGACCACGCTGCCGCTCTTGCCGGTGTCGTTTGCGACCTGTGGAGCATTGAGCACGAGACTGCTCTTAGCAGTTCGGTCATCGTGGTCCCTGTCTCCATCCCCTGCTTTCACGATTTGGACAAGCGGGCTGTACTTGGCATCACCCTTGGCGCCGGGCGAAAACGCGGCGGGAGGAAAGCCGTTGGGGCCTGGCACCACCAACTCGTTCAGGCCAAAATCCACCGTGCCCTCGAAGATGAGTTGTTCATCGTCGTTAACCTGCGCCTTCTGAACTGCCGCCGTTCCCAGGGCGTTGAGCATCTTATTTGAATAGTTCACGCCGCGCCGCTTGGCGTCCGCCTGGTCAGACGAATCTGTGATGACGTACCAGAGAGTTCGGCCGTCGCGGGTCGCTCCCTTGTGCAGCGGCAAGGTGACCGTTTCGTGCGTGACATCGATACGAATTGCACTGGGAAAGCTGTAACTGAAGATTCCGGCCGAAGGGTGGACCCGACCGTGCCGAGACTGGGCTGCGCTTGTTTCTCCAATTCCCAAAGCCGCTGCGATGGCTATCGGGGCGATCAAGCCTACGAAAGAACGTTTGCCGCTGAACATGGTCATTGCTCCTGGAGCAAACCGATCTCGCGAGACCATTTTGCTCGTTGGTGATTGTTACCTGGACAGTAAGTCGCCGCCGAGATGCGGCGTTCGGCTAGGGTCATGGCAGGGAGCGATGTTCCGCGGGATAGAAAGACCGGCAACGTCCCTGCTGTCCAGTAGGACACCGGGAGAGGCTCCAGGTTACAGCCCGCCGTGATCAACATAGAAAATTCACAAATGCGCCGTAGGCCCTCCGTCTGGGTGAGGACTAAGAACGGTGACGGCCCTCTCTAGGTCTTTGCTGGAAGGGAGAAACCTGGCAGGTGAGGCGAGTACGCTATCGCGATCTTCATCTTGAGTGGAAGGGAGAAAGCGGGCTCAGTTTCCGGCTGGATGGACGCTGCTCTCGGCCAGGCGGACACCGCTCAATCCGCTGATGTAGTGCGAAACGCCGCGGTAGAGAGACTCGGCGATGCGTTGACGGTAGGCAGGCTGGTGCAGCTCTTCCGCATCGTCGGGGTTGGTGAGGAAGGAAATCTCGGCGAGGATCGAAGGCATGTTGGCGCCGATGAGAACGACGAACGGCGCCTTCTTCACACCACGATCGCGCAATCCGGGATTGCCTTTGGTCAGGCCGTCGTAGAGATTCTTTTCAACGTCGGCAGCGAACTCGCGGGATTCATCGGTTTTGTCTTGGAGCGCGATCTTTTTCACCAGGTCGGAGAGCTGATGAATGGATTGCTGCGAGACAGCGTTTTCGCGCGCCGCGACTTCGAGCGCATCGGGCGATGAGGTGAAGTTAAGGTAGTAAGTCTCGACGCCGCGGGCTGCTGGATCCTGGCTCGAGTTCGCGTGAACAGAAATGAACAGATCGGCCTGCGCCTTGTTGGCGATCGCGGTGCGCGTCTCGAGCGGTACAAAGGTATCGTCGTCGCGGGTGAAGATGACGTCCGCACCGAGATGCTGCTTGAGCAGTTTGCCGAGGCGAAGCGCGACGTCGAGCACGACTTCTTTCTCTTCGATGCCCGCGGGGCCGAGCGTACCAGAGTCGTGCCCGCCATGTCCCGCATCGACCACGATGCGGCCAATCTTTAAGCCAAGTGCGCGAGAGAGCGAGCGCCCACCGCCCGCAGTCGGCTCGGCCTCGTGAATGCCTGGTTCGCCGATGCTCGCCACCTCGCGTGTTCTTCGATTGGTGCGCGCGGGCGTGTCCGCCGGCTGCGGCGCGGGCGTGGTGCCTGCGACCGAATCCGAAACCGGAGCCGTTGTGGGACGCCGAGTGGCTTTCACCTTGTTGGGCTGATGACCGAGGCTGGCGATGTCCTGGATAGCTGTGCCCTGGGTCTGTGTAGCCTGCGCCACGGTAGTTTGGTCAGGCAAAGAGGACGCTGACGGAGTGCCGGTCGAAGGCGCAGATGCGTTGCTCTCCAGGCGACGAGTGGATGTGCGAGTGCTTGCGGTTGGATTGGGCGGCGTAGGCGCAGGTGCGGCGCTAATGGCGGAGTTCGGCGCAGGCTGCGCGGTCTGGGCCACGCTGTTCGCTGGAGCACCTTTGCGACCGTGAATATCGATGATGAGGCGATAGGGATTCGGCAGTAGAAAGGCCGAATAGTCACTGACGTCGCTCACGTCGAGCACCACGCGCGTGACTTCATTGGAGAACTGGGCGACGCGAATGCGTTTGAGAAAGCCATCGTCGGTCACCATGACGGATTTGCCGATGAGTTCCGGCGAGAGTCGTGCGCCGTGCAGATCGAAGAAGATGCGATCGGGATCGGGGACGCGGGCGGCTTCGTATTCCACTTCGTTTTGGAGGTCGATGGCGACGCGCGTGTAGACCGGCGTGGACCAATGCCGCACGCCGGTGACCAGGGGCAGGCGGCCGCGACGTGGAGGCGGAGGCGCGTTCAGCGCTGCTTCGGTGGGGTGCGCGGGTTCAGCATCACGAGCTGGCTCGCGAGTAAGTTCGCTGGCGAATTCAGGGCGTGGTTCGCGCGGCGCGTTCGAACTCTGCGCGACAGGCGTGGCGCCTGGGGCTGCTGTTGCCGCTTCCTGGTCTGATCCTGCGGTCTGCGGAACTGGTCTGGATCTGGGAGTAAGCGGCGGTGGCTGCGCAGAGATCGCTGCTTGCGACTGAATCGCCGCGGTCAGCACCGTGTTGCGGGATTTCTTGCGGGCCGCGGAAGTGGCCGTCACCCGGTCGCGAGCCGGCGCGCCACTCTCGGCTGCCGCGTCTTCGGCCGAGATCGTAGCGGAGGGAGCAGCCTCAGCCGAGCGAGTGGATTTCGGCGCGGAGTTTGGCGCGGATTGAATCGCGGAGTTCGGCATAGATTGGGTAGCGAACTTCGGTGCGGACTTGAGGCCGGTGCGGCGTTCCGCCAGCTCTTCCGCGTGGATCTGCTTCCATCCCTGGCGCGCCTGGTCAGCCAGCGGGTTCTGGGGATAGAGCTTGAGAAATTGCTGAAAGCCGCTCTTGGCCGCGTCGCGATTGTTGAGATCGTGGCGGTAGATCTCCGCCTCGGTGAGCAGCGCGCTGAAACGGTAGCGGCTGCCGGGGTATTCGCGGCGCAGGAATTCATATTGGCCAACGGCGTCGTGCAGCGCCTTCTCGTCCTGGAAGATGCGCCCTTCCTCGGCCAGCAGGTCGGCCACAGCGGCGATGCTGGCATCGGCTCGCGGGGACGCCGGGTCGTCGTGGTACACAGCGCGGAATGCGCTGAGCACGCGTTCGTAGTCGCGGCGTGTGCGCTGTTCTTCGGGGCGGCCCTCGAGAGCTTCGTGCAGGCGCTCCGCCTCTTCAAACGGAGAGAGCGCGATGGTCTGATGTGTGGCCGTTGGATGGCTTGCGGACTGCGCCGCACGCACGGCTCCCACGCCGAACGCTGCTCCGCCGAGGTCGGACAGGACCAGGGTGGCGAGAGCAATGGGCGTTAAGGCCAGGAGACGCATGCATCCTCCAGAAGAAGCGGGTCGAGTTGGGATGCTGCGCGTCAGAAAACCAGTCAAAGAGCTACCCGATTATAGGTTGGACGCAGAAAACCCAGCAATGCGGGGGTGCCGCGAAGGACAACGCGAGCCGACAGCGCCGCAACAAACGTAAGTTGAAGAAGAGGTGCGGCTTAGATCCTCAAGACCGGCAGGTGTGAATCTGCTCGGACGGCAGAAATACTGCTGGCAAAAACCAGGCCCGCTCGTGGGGAACTCCGAGGCTGCAGGTCCCTCCGCCGGCAAGCGTCGATGCGGCACTAGCTCAGAAGCGAGCCCACCACTTCGCCAGCGGAGGCGAGCGCGTCATTGAGTTGTGAAGCGTCTTTTCCTCCGGCCTCGGCCAGGTCTGGACGGCCGCCGCCCGACCCGCCTACTCTCTTCGCGAGAACGCCGACAATCTTGCCCGCCTGGAGCTTCGACGTCAAATCTTTGGTGACGCCGACGATGAGGGCGACCTTGCCGTCTCCGTCTCCCGAGCCGAGCACCACAACGCCCGAACCAAGCTTGTTGCGCAGGTTGTCGACCAGCGTCCGCATTTGTCCACGATCGAGCGCGTCGACGCGTTGCGCGAGAACCTTCACGCCTTTTACTTCGACGGCCTTGTCTGCGGCGGAGGAGAGCGAAGACGCAGCCGACTTCATGCGAGCTTCGTCGAGTTCGCGGCGCAGCTTCTTCAACTCGTCTTCCTGCGCGGCGAGGCGCTGCTGCAGTGCTTCGGCGGGTGAGAGTTCGCTGGCGGGAGCCAGCTTCGACGCGAGTTGCGCGACCTGGAAATCACGCCGAAATTCGTGAAGCGCGCCCAGACCGGTAACCGCTTCGACGCGGCGAACTCCGGAAGAGACACTTCCCTCGCCTAGCAATTTGACTACGCCGATTTCTCCGGTAGCGCCGGTGTGCGTGCCGCCGCAAAGTTCAGTCGAGAAGTCGCCGATCTTGACCACGCGCACCCGCTCGCCGTACTTCTCGCCGAAGAGCGCCATGGCGTGATACTCGTTGATCGCGACATCGATGGGCACGTCTTCGATGGTCTCGACGCGCGTGTTGGCCAGTACCTGCTGGTTGATGATGTCTTCAATGTCCTGCTGCTCTTCGTCGGCCAGCGCGCCAAAGTGGGAGAAGTCAAAGCGTAGGCGATGGTCATCGACCAGCGATCCGGCCTGCTTGACGTGGGTGCCGAGGACCTCGCGCAACGCAGCATGCAGCAGGTGAGTGCCGGTGTGATTGCGGCGGGTGGCATCACGGTAGGAGGCATCGACGATGGTATCGACCTTGTCGCCGATCGCAATCTCCTGACGAATGATGGCGCGGTGAGAGAAGACTCCCTGGACCGGTTTGAACGCGCCCGTGATCTCCGCGACGATGCTGTTGTGGTCGGCGGAGTAGAGCCATCCGGTGTCGCCGACCTGGCCGCCTGAGTCAGCGTAGAAGCTGGTCTCGTCGAGCACGAGTTCCACCTGCTCGCCGGGATGAGCTACATGGACGCCGACGCCGTCTCTTACGATGGCGAGCACTTCGGCGCCGTGAACGGTGAGTTGGCGGTAGCCTTCAAAGTCGGTCTTGGGCAATTCACGATAGGCGGGGCTGGCGGATTTTTGCGAGCCGCCTTTCCATGAAGCGCGGGCGCGTGCTTGTTCGGCTTCTTTGGCGCGTTCGAATCCGTCAAAGTCGAAAGCTATGCCCTGATCGCGCGCCGCATCGACCATGAAGTCGAGTGGCAGGCCATAGGTTTCGTAAAGGTGGAAGGCCTTGTCTCCAGGAAACTGCTTCTGGTCAAGCACAGTCTGTAGTTGGTGCGAGCCGTATTCCAGAACGCGCGCGAATTGCTTCTCTTCTGCCTCGACGATTTTGGCCACGCGCTCTGCGGAGTTGACTAACTCCGGATACGCGTCCTTCATCTCGTCGCGCACGGCGTAAACCATCTGATACATGAATGGCTTTTCCTGCCCCAGCAAACGACCGTGCCGAATCCCCCTCCGGAGAATCTTGCGTAATACGTAACCGCGGCCTTCATTGGCTGGCAGCACGCCATCCGAAATAAGAAATGTTGCGGCGCGCGAGTGGTCGGCGATGATGCGCAGGCTGGCTGCCGATGCGTCCGTCGCTAACTTGTTGGCTTGCTGACTTGCTAACTCGGCGGCCCTCTGAATCAGCGGAGTGAATAAGTCGGTATCGAAGTTACTAACTTTGCCTTGCAGCACAGCAGCCAGTCGTTCCAGGCCCATGCCGGTGTCGATCGACGGCTTGGGCAGTGGGGTCAGCACACCATCCGCGCTGCGGTCGAACTGCATGAAGACCAGATTCCAAATCTCGACATAGCGGGCATCATCCTCGCCAAAAGGTTTGTCGACGCCCGGAGTCTCTGCCGCTTCCAGACCCATGTCATAGAAGACTTCGCTGCAGGGGCCGCACGGGCCGGTCTCGCCCATCTGCCAGAAGTTATCTTTGCGGCCGAAGGTAAAGATTCGTTCTTTGGGGACGCCTACCTCGATCCACAGGCGTTCGGCCTCGTCGTCGCGCGCTACTTCTTCGTCGCCTTCAAAGATGGTGACGTAGAGCTTGTCTTCGGGAATGCCGAACCACTCCGGCGAGGTGATGAGTTCCCATGCGTACTGAATGGCTTCGCGCTTGAAGTAGTCGCCGAAGCTGAAGTTGCCCAGCATCTCGAAGAAGGTGTGGTGGCGGCGAGTGAAGCCCACGTTCTCAAGGTCGTTGTGCTTGCCACCGGCGCGAACGCATTTCTGCGACGAGACTGCCCGGTTGTACTCGCGATGTTCCGCGCCAAGGAAGACGTCTTTGAACTGGTTCATGCCCGCGTTGGTGAAGAGCAGCGTGGGATCGTTGGCGGGAACCAGGGAGGAAGAGTGCACGCGCCGGTGCCCCTTCGATTCGAAGTAGCGTAGAAAGGTCTCGCGAATTACTGAGCCGGACATGGATTGCATAGAGACTCTTAGTTTACCGGGAAGGGGGGTGCGAAGCTATCAAGCGTTCGCGCAGGCTTTGGTTGGCTCAGGCAAGCGGCTGCCAGATGCATCCTTCCAGCAACTCGCGTGAGTCGCTTGCGAGTCTCAGGGAAGCAAAGCAAGCGGCATTCTGCTGCATCTTCACAGAAGAGACGAGCGCGTCAAAGGCGTCCTCTGAGGATGCGGCCTGTTTCCGAATTACATCGGAAAGTTCGCTGAACTCCGGCCTCTTTAGATATCCCAGGCGTGCCTCCGCGCGGCTCTTATGAACCGGTCCGGTAAGCAGCCGCGGATAGATCTCCACCACCAATGGGTAAGCCGCAGGGTGAAATGGCCAGACCGAGAACCCGGCACTTCGCAGGCCTGCCAGTGTGGCTTGGCCGCGAATGGAACCAGTGCCGACGGCCCCGGCTCCGCCAATCTGGAAGGGCGACTTGGGCACAATTCCCTTCACCGAGATAGTCCGCTCCGTGACACGAAATCCTTCCGCGTGGTGCGTGTCGGGGCATTTCTTCGCAGGCCGCCCCCAGAAGGGAGCCTCGCAAGCTCGCAGCCAGTCTTCGCCATGGTCACTCGCCGCATGCCAGAGATCTTCGACCGCAGTAAAACCACGCGACTCGAAAAGGCTTTGCGGGAAGCTGAATGCGAAGTCTAATCCGACCACCATGCTCGGCGTCTTGGCAGCTTCGCCTATCAACCACGCACAAACCTGCTCGCGAGTCTTTCCGGCGTGCAGTTCCACTCTGTCCCCTTGCAGATCCGCGATCCAGATGTGCTTCCTCTGCCCGCTGAGGCTCGCGTCCCCAGACCAGTCGACGGCAATGATGCGCCCGGGGTTCATTCGTCAGTCCCACCTTGCGGAGCCGCCGACTCAAGGGCTGCGATAGCCTCTTCGTCAATCTGCCAGTGCTTGAGTATTTTGAAGATCACGCCCGGAGAGAAGCCGGCGCGCACCAACTGGCGCATCACACGGGCAGCCTGCTTGTCGTCTGTGGGCTGCGCGATTCGTTTGCGCTCGAGGTGGCGGCGGGCCAGGTCCTCTTCGCTCACGTGTTCATAGGCGGTGTCGAGGGTGCGGGTGATCAGTTCGGGGTGAACGCCTTTGCGGTAGAGTTCCGACTGGACGCGGCGCTTGCCGAACTTCTCATTCTCCTGCCGCATGCGGGTATAGTCGGCCGCATACGCGCTGTCGTTGAGGAACTTGTATTCCTTGAGCTTGGCGATGACCGCGTTCATCTTGACTTCGCCGGCCTCGCCCTCTTCGACGCGCTTTCTCATCAGCCGCTTCAGCTCCGCGACTGTGCGCATGCGCCGGCCCAGCGCCGACACCGCGTAAGTGTAGAGGGCGGGTTCGTCGAGAGGTTCCTGTGGCTTGCGCGACTTGCGGCTAAAGGACATAAAGCCCTGAGGAGAGCGCTGAGAAAACAGCCGGGAACGGCGGGGCGCAATAAGCTGGTGAGCCTGCCGAGAATATTCGGACGCTCACTTGGTCCATTGATCGACCCAGTCGCTGACCGTCTGGTTCCAGAGTCGAGAGTTTTGCGGCTTCAGCACCCAGTGTCCTTCGTCGGGAAAGTAGAGCATCTTCGACGGAACGTTGAGTCGCTGCAGCGTGGTGAAGAGATCGAATCCCTGCGAGACGTCGAGACGGAAATCCAATTGCCCGTGGATCACCAGGGTCGGCGTCTTGAAGTTCTTGGCCGCGAGCGCCGGCGACCATTTGCGATAGGGATTCTGCGCGGTCGGCTTGCCATAGTAATCCCACGGCTTGCCTTTGAACTCCCATTCGTTGAACCACAGCTCTTCGGTCGAGCCGTAGGCTGCCTCAGGGTTGAACATGCCATCGTGCGAGACGATGCACTTGAAGCGGTTGGTATGGCCGAGAACCCAGTTGGCCATGTAGCCGCCATAGCTGGCGCCAAGCGCGCATTCGCGATTCTTGTCGATGAAGGAGTAGTGCTGCTCCGCGTAGTCGAGGCCGCGCATCAGGTCGATGAAGGGCTTGCCGCCCCAGTCGCCGTTCACGCCGTCGGTGAAGGCCTGCCCGTAACCGGTAGACCCGCGCGAATTGATCATCACCACGACATAGCCGCTGGCAGCGAAGTACTCCGCGTTCCAGCGATACGACCATGCGTCGCCCCAGGCGCCCTGGGGTCCGCCGTGCATGAGGAACTTCACCGGATACTTCTTCGCCGGATCGAAGGCGGGTGGCTTGATGACGAATCCCTGCACGCGGACTTTGCCGATCGAGGTGAACCAGAAAGACTCCATCGCGGGCAGATCCAACTGGTTGAGAAGAGCATCGTTGAGATGAGTGAGCTGCGCGGACTCCGTTGAGACACTCGCCGCGCCAGCAGGAGAAGCGCCTCCCGCGGTTTCGGGTCGATCTGTCGGCGAAGCGGATACGGTGAAGACTTCGCCAGGTTGCCGGACCGTCACGCGCGATACGACCAGGGTCTTGCTGTCGGGTAGGACATGCAGGTCACCGAACTCGCCATGGATCGCCGGATCCTTAAGATCTTTTCCGTCGACCAATCGGCCAAGATGGGACCCATCCATGCCCACCGAAAAAATCGGAGCTTCCCCCTTGTCGCCCGCTACGAAGTAGATCGTCTTCGAATCCGGAGCCCACGCAAATTCGTCTACCCAACGGTCGAAGTTCGGCAGAATGTCTTTGATCTGTTTGGACTGCCGGTCATAGAGAACCAGCCGGAACTTATCGCTCTCATAGCCGGCGCGGGCCTGCGAACGCCAGGCAATGTACTTGCCATCGGGCGAGTAGGCGGGACTGAAATCGCCGCCGGGACTTGTGGAGACCTTCACCGGTTTGGCGCCGGCATTCGTCAGGTCGAGGGTGAAGATGTCCACGTTGGTGCTGGTTGCCGGCATCGGGTCGAGGTTCTCTTCAAAGGCGAGTTCCCTGCCGTCCGGCGAAAAGGCGTAGGCCATGGGCCCACCGAGCGAGAAGGGAGGGACGTCGTGCGTGTCGCCGGGTGTGAGGTCGCGCGGCGTGCCGCCATTGGCTGGGACCAGGAATAAGTGGCTCCGCTTCTCACCCGAATAGGCATTCCAGTGCCGGTACAGAAGTTGCGTAAAGATCCGGGCCTTCACTTTGGATTTTGCCTGTTCCTCATCTCGAGTGCGGTTGCAATCGTCGTCTCTGCAGTCGGGATAGACCGCAGAGGTGAAGAGGATGTTCTGTCCATCGGGCGACCAGAGCGCACCATCGGCCTCGGTGCTGATGCTGGTGAATCGGTGCGGATCGCCCAGTGTGCCCTGGGCGGTATCGAAGCTGGCGAGATAGATCTGCTGTCCGCCTTCGCGCGCGCTCAGGAAGAGTATCTGCTTGCCGTCCGGCGAGAAGCGGCCTCCACTCTCTCCGGCGAGGGAATCGGTGAGGGGCTTAGCGAGTTCGCTTTGGGCGCCGGCCTTACTGACGGGAACGATGCAGAGGTGCGATGTCTTGGTGTTCTTGTCCAGGTCGACATCGGTCGCGGCGAAGAGAACCCAATGGCCGTCGGGCGAGACGGCGATGTCGCCGAGTCGGCGCATCTTCATCAGGTCTTCAAACTGCATGGCCCGCCGAGACTGGGCAGACGCGAGCGGTCCGAACCACGCAAGCGAGAGCAGCGCGAACATCAAAACTTGTCGAAATCGAGACATCAAACTCCTTCGGTGGTTGGACTGGCGCAGCAAGTGAACGCGCAAAGGCGAGGACTCCAGTTGAAATAGCGAAGACCTGCCAGTGTAAATGCTGGGGCTACGGCTCGTCGGTGTCGGTGCAGATTTGTGACGATCGGAAACGGCAGGCCGGTAAATACCGAGAGCGGACGCGGAAGGGAGGGTTAGTGTACGAAGGCCTCGCCGGCAGAGCTTCGCAGCGGCGCCAGCGATGTGAGGGGCATTTCAATCAGCACAGCGGCTCCCCGCGGAGGAAGATTGTAGGCCGTGATCTCGCCGCCGTGTTCCCGAACGATCGCATAACAGATGCTGAGGCCGAGGCCGGGACCTTCTCCAGGCTGCTTGGTGGTAAAGAACGGATCGAAGACGCGGCTGGGGTTAGGAAACCCCGGCCCGGAATCCGTCACCAGGATCTGAACATGCTCGCGAGCGCTGGTCAGATCTACGCGGATCAGGCGGTCTTCGAGCGAACGCGAGTGCTGCACCGCTTCGACAGCGTTGTTAAGTACCTGGATCAGGACCTGGCGGAGCTGATCGCTGTTGGCTCGTAAGGGTGGCAAGTTCTCGGCCAGCGTCATGCGGAACTCGATTCCCAAGCGATCAAGCTCCGCTTTCCGCAGCAGATAAATGTCCTGCAGCAGTTCCACGATGGCAACCGGTTCGTGGCCTTGCGGAGCGGGCCGCCAGAAGCGAATCAAGCTGTCGATGATCTGCTTCATGCGCAGCGACTCGGTGCGGATGATCGTGGCATTGCGGCGAACCGATTCCTCGTTCGCGCCATCTTCGATCAATTCCGCGTAGCCCATTACGACGGTCAGAGGATTGTTGAGCTCGTGAGCCACGCCGCCTGCGAGTTGTCCCAGACCAGCGAGTTTTTCCGAACGCGTGACCCGGTCCAGCAGAACATTATTTTCGCGGGCGGCAGCCGTGCGCGCCACCAGGAGTTCCAGAGGGAGCAGATCGTCGGTGTGCAGCGGCTCAGCGGGATTCTTGAGGCCGCTCAGCAGGACGACGCCATCCAGCCGCTCGGCGTTGGTGCTCATCGGGATCACGTGCGCGGTGGTGAAATTCAGGCTTTCCAGGTCATCTCCCGGGACAAAGAGAGGCCGCAGATCCACGGTGTAGGTGTTGGCCAGTTCGCGGGAGACGCCGGGGGAGTTGCGGTAGACCTGCATGGCGGCAGAGGTGGAGCGCCTGCCCAATTCGTCGAGTGCCTGAACGAGTGCCGGTTCAGCGCCCGCACTTGCGGCAACGTAGTAATGATCCTCCACCGTGCGAAGGCAGAGGACGACCTGACGAAAACGACTGTTTGCGGCGACGACCGCACACAGACGCGCATAAGCGGGTGCAGGGTCGGTCCCCGGCAAAATCGCGACGTTGAGCTTGGCGTACTCCTCAAGCTCACGGCGCGCACGGCGGTCCCGCTGGGTAGCCGCGTCGTTGATGGCTACCTCTTCTTCAAGGACGAGCACGATCATCCCCATCGCGGTCATCACCTTCATCAGGTTGGTGAGGCGGGACACGAACACCAGGGCCGGCACGCCGAGGTGCAGCGGTGTATGCAGCGCCGGGGGTAAGGCCCAAAGCAGTAGACCGGTCACTGTAAACACCACGCCGGCGCTGACCCGCCGATAGCTGCCGAGAATCAGCAGTGCGGTAATGAACTGAATGCCGGCGCGGGCGAGGTAGATGACGACCAGGTAGTGCTCATGCCAGGCGAGATCGATGCACAGCAAACCCACGGCGACAGAAAAGAAGACGGTAAACCCAACCGGCAGGATGTTTTCTTCGCAGCTCCACAAGGTGGCGATGTAGACCGTCGCAACCGCGTTCGCCAGCAGGAGGCAGCGGACTAAAAGGCCGGGGTGGGGGAAGAGCGACATCAGTACGGTGAAGGCGATCAACGGCGCAGCGGCCGCCACCACGTAGTAGATCTTGTGTTTGCGTCCGAACTTGAGCGGAGACATGGAGCCGAGAAACATGACCCCGGCCATCTCCAGGCTGCAATTGGCGACGGCCGCTAGAGCGGGGGTTGCAATCCCCTTGAGCTCGAGGATGATGCGGAGAATGGCGAAGAGCCATCCGATCAGCCATAAGAGGGTCCGGGTGGTCCGGGACCGGAGATAGAGCCCGGCAAACACTGATACCAGAAAGCTCAGCAGGATCAGCGTCGGGATCTGGTAGTAGTCCGCCATCCAGGGCAGTTCCTAAGTTTCAAGTCTGGTAAACAATCCCGGCAATTTACAGCCCAAGCCACCGCCGAGAGGTCCATGTCGGGAGTTTCCGCGTCTATTGTTACATCAGGCATTCTTTTTGCGTCACACTGAAGGTTCCATTCCGGGCCATCGTTCCAAAGGGGAGCAGCAGAGCGTGGATTTAATCAAGCATGGATTGGCGAGGAGCGGCCGTAAGGCAGTGGTCGCCTTGTTTTTGGGAATAGCGGGGGCCGCGAGCGCCCAGGTGACGTATACGCCCATGCCGCTGGACCAGGGGTTTGGCCCACTGGATACTACGGCTCCGTCCGTCCCGGCGGAGCAGCTCATTACCAAGTTCGCCAGTAAGGAAGCGGAGTTTCGCCAAGCCCTCGACAACTACACCTACCATCGCACTGTGCGCGTCCAGACGGTGGACGACGACGGCAAGGTAGACGGCGAGTACTTCGAGGAAGCCGACATCTCCTTTGACTCGACCGGCAAGCGAACTGAGCATGTCACCTTCGCCCCAGCCAACAGCCTGGAGCGGATCTCGATGAGCCCGGCGGATTTTCAGGACATCCAGCAGCGCCTGCCGTTTGTTTTGACGACCGAAGACATCGGGCAGTACGACGTGACCTACGCCGGCAAGCAGAAGGTGGATGATCTGGACACGTACGTGTTCGATGTGAAGCCGAAGCGAATTGAGAAGAACAAGCGGTATTTCCAGGGCAAGATCTGGGTCGATGCGCAGGATTATCAAATCGTCGTGACCAACGGAAAGAACGTGCCCGACGACACTCGCAAGGGGCACGAAGATTTGTCACCGCCATTCACCACCTATCGCGAACAGGTGGACGGCAAGTACTGGTTCCCGGTCTATACCAAGGGCGAGGGCGTGCTGCACTTTCAGGGCGGGTCCGGTTATATGGGCAACGAAGTGCATATTCGCGAAACGCTCAAGTATTCGAACTACAAGCAGTTCAAATCAACCATCAAGATTCTCTACGGCGGACAGGACATCACCAATAACGGCGACGCGAAGGGACAGGGGGCGCCGCAACAGACGCCGCAGGGGACACCGCAGCAGAACCCGCAAGGTGCACCGCAACCAGCTTCACCACCGGCGAATGCGCCTAAGTAGTTTGCTGCTTGGGGTCGAGCAACTGCCGTTGAGGTCGCGTGCTCTCGGCTACGACATGTAGCTGGTGGAGCGAAGGGAGTCGTCGGCCCAACGCACTGACTCGGCATACATGTGAGTGAGCTGCTCGCTGGCTGGTTCCGGAGCCGGTGTCCAGTGTCCTGTTTCGTAGCGGCAGGCCACGGAGAGCGGCACCGCTTCGGCGTTCTGCTCCCCAAGCAGGGCGGAGCGTGTGGTCGGACGCAAAGGAAGCGAATCCACGATCATGGCCATGGGCAGTTGAAGAATGGCGTCGACCAGCGAGAGCAGGCCGATCAGATATTGTTCCGTTGGGTTCTGACCATAGCGGGCCGCCGCCAACTCGCAGAAGCGAGCCCGCTGCAGCGATAGCGAGAGCAGAGCGTGCGGCTGGCGTTTGCTCATCCCGCCGGCCATCGCCACCAGAGCCAGCTTGCGAAATTCGTTCTCACCCACAATGATCAGGGCACGGCGAATACTCTCCACCTGCTTCCGAATGGCGTAAAGCGGTGAGTTGACCATGCGCAGCAGACGATAGCAGAGAGAAGAGTCCGCCATCACTACGAGTTCAATTTCGCCGAGGTTCATCGGCGTGCGGCTTAGCGCGGTCAAGAGCCGTAGTGCGTTCAACGCATTCGGCTCCACTTCGTGACGGGCGACGATCATAGGCCTACAGAAGAAGTAGCCCTGAAAATAGCTGAAGCCTTCTGACACCGCGGCGTCGAACTCCGCTTCATCTTCCACCTTCTCGGCCACAAATGCCGCCGTTGCGCGAGCCACACCGGCGCGAATCGCCTCTCTGGCTGCCCTGTCGGAGGCGCGAAAGTCAAGCTTGATGTAATCCGCCAGCTCAATCAGCGGCTCCAGCCCAGTTACGTCCACAAAGTCATCCAACGCCAGACGATAGCCAAGACTCTTGAGCTGATAGCAGGCGGTCACAACTTCCTTGTCGGGTTTCACCGTTTCGAGGATTTCAAGCACGGTCGACGCAGGCGGCAGTAAGGTGACCAACCTGTTTACCAGGGAATCTCGGGTGCAGTTCACAAAAGCAAGCGTCTGACCGCAAAGGGAGTCGGACCCGGAGACCAGGACGTTGTCCAGCATCTTGCGGGTAGCGTCGTCTGCTTCGCCCGAAAAGCCATTGGCCCAGCCTGAACGAAAGAGCAGTTCATACCCAATCACCTTCCGCTGCCGATCGAGAATGGGTTGCCGCGCGAGGAAGCGGTTCGGCTCCGTCGGGGCGGTCTTCGGTTCGGTGGGGGCGGCTTCAAGCTCCACGGAAGCAATCTTTGCCTCGATGGGGGTGATCAGGCTGGCTGAAGTGGTCATGGGTTTGTCGTCTGGATGACTCTATCGGCGACAGGAGGGGAAACTTGACGGGCAGCAATCCGTTCGGCGCGACAAATCCGGCCGAGTTCAAAGCGTGATCCGTCGATGGAGATATGGCCGAAGTTCGTCCATAGACCCGGCCATACTCTTCAGCAAATACGTCAGTAGTACAGGTACTTGCGCCACTTCTGATCGGAGTGGCCAATCATGCGCATGATGTGGCGACTGGTATGGAGAGAGAACGGCCGTGGCTCACGAAGCAGCTGCATGTCTGCCAGTTCGTGCAGCAGCTGGTTGCCCTTTCGGCGATTGCAGCCATGGCAGCATGCGACCAGGTTCTCCCACGTTGAGAGGCCTCCTCGCGAACGCGGCAGGACGTGGTCGAGTGTAAGTTCGCCGGCCGTAAGCACAACTCCGCAGTACTGGCAGGTGTTGCGGTCGCGCAACAGGATGTTCTTGCGCGAGAGCGCGCGGGTCTGGTGCGGAATGCGCCGGTACTCCAGCAACCGGATCACGGAGGGCATGGGGACGCGAACGCGGGCGGCATGCAGGATGGCGCCCTGTTCCTCTTCCGTCTTGGCCACACCTTTCAACACCAGAACCAAGGCGCGCCTGGCTCCGCAGATATTGATGGGCTCGTAAGAAGCATTCAAGACCAGCACTGGTCGCTGCATGGTGGTGGGCAGGACAGCGCGTGGCTCTTCCTGGGGCAGCGCGTGGCATTTGGCAAGAGATTTCTGTTTGCGAGCGTGGATCATGGTTTTTCCCAGCGACATCATTCCCCCAAGGTCCTGATCGTTCGGTTCAACTTGCTCACCTGCAGTGATCCATTCGCAGAGCCTGCTTAGTGCACCTCCGGCGCAGGTGCTGCGGGATGGAAGAAACCTGAGTCCCAAAAAGCCACATCTTCATGCATGGGCAATTCCCGGTCCGACGGCGGTGGGGCGACGGGATACTCCCGTTGCGCACGCGCCAGAGTGGCCACCCAGACAGAATCGGCTCCGGCTGCGAGCAGAGCCCGCGTACAAGCCCGGGCAGTCGCCCCGGTGGTGTAGATGTCGTCAACCAGGAGAACCCCGGCCCCCTGAATGACTTGAGGCCGGGGCACAAAAAAAGCGCCACGAACATTTTCGCGGCGCTGACGCGGGCTCAGGCCCGCTTGACTGGCAGTGCTGCGTTGTCTCTCAAGAACTCCTGTGGCAAGGGTAAGGTTCCAGGCTCGACGCTGACTCCTGACCGCGTGTACGGCAGCGGAGGCGAGACGCTCGGCGTGATTGAATCCTCGCTGATGGCGCTTGCCTGTGTGGAGCGGCACGGGAACCACGATCATGCGGTCTGGCGCCTCAGCCGCGAGCGCCAGGATGGCGTCCGCCAGGCGAGCTCCCAATGCGCGAGCAATGGGCTGCATGCCATCGTATTTCAGCCGGTGAATCAGGGTGCGCAGCGTGCCCTGATACGTGCCATACGCCACCGCTCGCCGGAAATTGGGCCGAGCCCTGCGGCAAAGATCGCACGTCGGTTCGAAATTGTGTGCGGGTTCCGCTTCGCCGAAGCTGGCCACACCTAGATCGGCCCCGCAACAGGAGCAGAGAAAGCCGGATTGCGCGGCGAGAGTTTCCCAGCAGGAATTGCAAACAGGGACACGGGTGAACCGCACGAGAGACTGGCTGCAGACGCAGCAGGAGGCAGGAAGGAGCGCACAGGAGAGGATGTCCGCCGGACTTCGCAGCACGCGAACCACGGCGCGCCATGCGGAAGTATAAGATGGCGGAACGTCGAGCGTCAGGGAGTCACTCTGACTGCTGAAGACGCACCTCACTTAGGGCCGGAAGGCTGGCTGCACCCGCCGCCGTTAGAGCGAGTATACAGAGAAACCGCGCTGCCCATCCAGACTCAACTTTCACGCGGTTGATTTTCGAGTTCTCTAAGGTCACGCAGCGAAACTGGCATCGACGGGTTCAGGGCCGTTGCCAGCCGTTGCGGGTCATCCAGTGGAGAATCGGTTGGAACCATTCGTCGAACGGCAGGGTAGGAAAGCCGTGCCCACCGGTGGGGAACAGAAGCATCTCGGCAGGAACATGCTGGTTGCGGAGCGACTCGTAGAAGCGGACGCTGTTGTCGACGTCCACCACCGTGTCATCGCCGGCATGGAGCAGCAAGGTGGGCGGCGTCTTCGCGGTGACCTGCTCTTCGTTTGAGAACAGGTGAACCTGCTGGTCATTCGGATCGGGGCCGAGCAGTGCCTTGCGCGAGCCGGCGTGCGCCAGGCCGGTGGTCATACTGATCACGGGATAGACCAGGATCAGGAAGTCAGGCCGCAGGTTTACGTGATCTGGATTTGGAGCGTAGTCCTTATCGAAGTGGGTGCCAACGGTAGAGGCGAGATGGCCTCCCGCAGAAAATCCGAGGACGCCTACCTCATTCGGGTCGATGTTCCATTGAGCGGCATTCTGTCGCACGAGACGAATGGCCTGCTGCGCATCCTGCAAAGGGCCAATGGATTTATCCGGCATGGTCACGTCGCTCGGGAGCCGGTATTTGACCACGAAAGCAGCGATGCCGCGATCCTGAAACTCCTCCGCAATGCGGGTACCCTCGCGATCGTAGACCTCCATGGCATAGCCGCCGCCCGGAAAGATCAGCACCGCCGTATGCATGGCCTTGGCTGGACTGGGAATGTACGGCGCAAGGGTGGGTCGCGAAATTTTCTCGATGCTGCCAGTGTCGACGAAACGTTCCTGGTCGGGAGCGTTCGTCGAGTTAGGAATGGGGCCGGAGTAGAGCGGAATCACGGAGGTCTGGTTCATGACGATTGGATGGCTCACCGAGGGAGTCTGAGGGAGTGCAGGTTGCGAGAGAAGGAGGGACGGGAGCAACAAAGCGAGCTTGGACAAGTGCATGCGAAGTCTTTTCCTGCGATGTAAGAACTTTATCATCCGCTTGCGGTCGAGCCTTGGCGGCAGCGTTGCACAGATTGGTGGAGTGGAATAGAACCTGAGCCGAGACTGCTGCCGTGATCCTTACCGCTGTTTTTCGTTGTGCCGCGCTGTTACACTCGTCGCTTCCTGAGTAAATTGCGGGAGTGGCTTCACAGTCAGCGGAGGCATACGAGTGGCCGAGTTACAACCAGCGTTCAAACCCTTTGTTCCACCAACAGAAACGCGACCGGAATTTACCGTCCGCGCCATCCTGCTGGGCTGTATCTTCGGCATCTTGTTCGGAGCCGTGACGGTGTACGTGGGCTTGCGCGCCGGTCTCACGGTGGCTGCCTCCATTCCTATCTCTGTTCTATCGATCAGCATCCTGCGGGTACTGGGCAAGGCCTCGATCCTCGAGAACAACATTGTCCAGACGACCGGCAATGCAGGGCAGTCGATTGCGGCCGGCGTTATCTTCACTTTGCCGGCTCTCATCTTTCTCGGATTCGACCTGGAGTACTCCCGCATTTTTTTGCTGGCGTTGATCGGCGGATGGCTGGGCGTGCTGTTCATGATCCCCCTGCGCCGCCAGCTTATCGTCGAAGAACATGGGAATCTGACGTATCCAGAGGGTACGGCGTGTGCAGACGTGCTGCTGGCCGGGGAACGCGGTGGTTCGTTTGCGAGCCGTGTCTTCCTGGGACTGGGTCTTGGCGGTCTCTACACGCTTTTTCAGAATGAGAATCTGTTTGCCGCATGGCCGGGCACTCCTGACTACCAACCCAAGTGGCTGAAGGGTGCGGCTATTCGCGCCGATGCGACGCCGGAGTATCTAGGTGTTGGTTACATCATTGGGCCGCGCGTCGCCGGCATTATCTTTGCGGGAGGCGTCTTCTCCTGGCTGGTGCTGATGCCGCTGATCTACTTCTTCGGCTCGCACCTGCCGGGCCCCGTCTATCCGGGTACGATTCCTATCAAGGACATGACCCCGAGCCAGCTTTGGGCCTCGTACATTCGGCCCATGGGCGCTGGTGCGGTGGCCGCTGCTGGACTGATTACGCTGCTGAAGACGCTCCCGACCATCTTCGGCGCGCTGAGCTCAGGCATGAAAAATCTGCGCGCGAGCGGCGGCCCAAAGACGGAGACGCTGCGCACCGAAGATGATTTGCCGATGAGCGTGGTGGTCGGCGGATCGATTGTGCTGGTTGCGCTGATGTTCTTCTTCCTCACCTTCAAGCCGGTGCCCGGAGCCAGCGTGGGTGTGCTGGCGAACCTGGCTGCGTCGCTGCTCATCGTGGTCTTCGGATTTCTATTCGTCACAGTGTCGTCACGGATTGTGGGGTTGATTGGCAGCTCGGCCAATCCAATTTCCGGCATGACGATCGCCACGTTGATGGCGACCTCGGCAATATTCCTGGTGAAGGGTTGGACCGCTCCGGCATTTGGCGCACTGGCGATTACGATTGGCGGAGTGGTATGTATTGCGGCGGCCAATGCCGGCGATACGTCGCAGGATTTAAAGACCGGTTTTCTGATTGGAGCGACGCCGCGCAAACAACAGATCGCTCTCATGATCGGCGTCTGCGTGTCGACTGTAGCCATCGGCATCACGCTCAACCTGATGAACAAAGGCCTGCAGGAGTTCCATCAACTCGTACGACCGTGGGACATGACGACGACGCATTCGGGAGTGGAGGAGCAGAAGGGCGCGAAGTTGCCACAGCAGTTTCACGTGATCGCCAACGACAAGAGCGACCAGGTACGGCAGGCGAGCGACTTTGTGGTGCTGAATGCGCTGGGATCGGCGGAGCTTGCAGATGGAAAGTATCTCTACAATCCCGCTACGCACCAGATCGAAGCGCAGTGGATTCAGGGCATCGGCAGCGAGAAGGCCGCAGCCCCGCAGGCCCGGCTTATGGCGACCGTAATCAACGGAATTCTCACGCGAAAGTTGCCCTGGGGCCTGGTGCTGCTGGGTGTCTTCCTGGTGATTGCGGTCGAACTGCTGGGCATTCGTTCGTTATCGTTTGCCGTTGGCGCTTATCTTTCGATCGCAACGACGCTGGCCATTTTTGTTGGAGGCGTAGTTCGGTGGATGGTCGATCGCGCGGTCGAGAAGGCTGGTGGCGGTGCAACGGATACGGAGAGCGAAGTGAGCCCGGGCTCACTCTACGCGAGCGGATTGATCGCGGCGGGCGGCATCGTGGGACTGCTGGGAGTGGCGCTCAAACTGTACGAGGCGGCGACGAACAAGCACGACATTGTGCACTTTCCGCATACGTTTCTTTCGCACGATGCGGTCTCGGTGGTGATGTTCGCGCTGCTGGCGTTCTCGCTGTACTACTTCGCGCGGAAACCGCTAAAAGGCTAGTGAAGAGCATACGGGCTAAACGAAGTGCGTAAGAACTCCAACCGCGCCCATGGTAAGGCAGGCGATCGCAATGAGCAGGCGCTTATTGAATTCGGGCATGGCGCTCTCCACTCGGGCTGCTGAAAGAGACGCCGGCAGGTGGAGAAAAGTCGCAGAAATTTGGGGTCCTGTTTGCTTCCAGAGTGCCGCCTGGATTCACGGGACCTGCTCATCACTCAACTTGAGAACGTATAAGAACACGCAGCAATTGCCCGCATGAGGGGGCTCTGGATACAAGTGCCCAGCTCGCAACATTCGGAAGCAACACTACTTCATTCCAACAGTTGAGAGGGTAGATCGGATTGCCGAAGCTTAGAGATGTGCCTCAAAACTTGAAGTCGTATTACCTGGGACTGCTGCGCAAAGGCGAGCGGTGGAACGAGGTGGAAGGAAGCGAGGACCTGACGCCGCGGCAGTTGGCCTTCATTCGTGAGCAGGTGGAAGCGGGAGTCTACAAGGTCGCGGGACCGGTGGTGGATGGCGGCGAGATCGTCGGCATGATGCTGGTGGAGGCGCCAACGCCGGAGGACGCCCTCGCGATCGCAAGCAAGGATCCGGCAGTGCAAGCCAACCGGCTCACAGTGGAAATCTATCCGACCTTCCTGCCTTCGCTGGATAGTTTGCGCGTGGAGTACTGAGCTCAGAGCCGCGCGCGGATTTCTACTGAAATCAGCATCGACGAGTCTCGGCACATTCTGCTGGAAAGCAAAAAGGGACGGTTTTGAGCCGTCCCTTTTTGCGTGCTCTGCGCGAGTCTAGAGCTGGTTCATGTTTTGCAGGAACTCGGCATTGTTACGCGCCTTTTCGAGGCGGCTGACGAGCAGTTCCATGGCTTCGACCGGCGACAGCGGATTGAGTACCTTGCGGAGAATCCAGGTACGTGCCAGGTCGTCCTTGGGGATAAGCAGTTCTTCCTTTCGCGTGCCGGAGCGTTGAATATCAATGGCAGGAAAGACGCGCTTGTCGACCAGTTTGCGGTCGAGAATGACTTCCATGTTGCCGGTGCCCTTGAACTCTTCGAAGATGACTTCGTCCATGCGGGAGCCGGTATCCACCAGCGCGGTAGCGATGATGGTGAGGGAGCCACCCTCTTCAATATTGCGCGCCGCGCCGAAGAAGCGCTTCGGCCGCTGCAGTGCGTTCGAATCCACGCCGCCTGACAGCACCTTGCCCGAAGGAGGCACGATGGTGTTGTAGGCGCGCGCGAGTCGCGTGATCGAATCGAGCAGGATGACAACGTCGCGCTTGTGTTCCACCAGGCGCTTGGCTTTTTCAATCACCATCTCGGCGACCTGAACGTGGCGCGCTGCAGGTTCGTCAAAGGTGGAGCTGATGACTTCGCCCTTAACCGAACGCTGCATGTCCGTGACTTCTTCCGGGCGTTCGTCGATGAGCAGCACAATCAGCACAACTTCAGGATGGTTGGTGGTCACGGAGTTGGCGATGGCCTGCAGCAACATGGTCTTGCCGGTACGCGGCGGAGCAACGATCAAGCCACGCTGGCCTTTGCCAATCGGGGTGAGCAGGTCCATCACGCGGCCGCTGATCGACTCGCGGACGGTCTCCATCTTGATCCGTTCCTGCGGATAGAGAGGCGTGAGGTTGTCGAACAGAATCTTGTTGCGGGTCTCTTCGGGGCTTTCGAAGTTGATCGCCTCGATCTTGACCAGGGCGAAGTATTTCTCGCCTTCGTGTGGCGGACGGACATTGCCGCTGATGGTGTCGCCGGTCTTCAGATCGAACTTGCGGATCTGCGACGGCGAGACATAGATATCGTCCGGGCCGGGCAGGTAGTTGTAGTCGGGCGAACGGAGGAAGCCGTAGCCGTCAGGCAGAATTTCCAGAACGCCTTCGGCGAAGATGTGGCCTTCTTTTTCGCTTTGAGCCTGGAGAATTTTGAAGATGAGATCTTGCTTGCGGAGGCCGCTGGCACCGGGGATTTCCAGGGTGCGCGCAATGCGGCTGAGCTCCGTGATGTTCTTTTCTTTAAGTTCAGAGATGGTCATTGTCACCTACGGTGGGTAGCTTTTGGAGGGTAGATCGGGAAGGAATCTTGCTGAGTGAGCAGGTATTCGGTTAAGGGGGAGATCCAGGGAGCAGAGCCGCGCTTAAGCTGCGCGGCGCTGCGAAACCGTATCGGTTTCCTGGGCTATGGAAAGATCGGAAGCGGGGTTGGTTGAGCGGAACCGGACCAGAACTTCGTTGGTGGTATCTTGCAGGCGAATGGTGGGTCGGTGCAACTTACGAGTCGCCTTGGAAGCCAATTGGCAAAGCTGGTAACGGTTTCGGACGTGGGACAAAGCCCCAAAAATCAAATCAGAACGCATCTATATTCTCCTTCATCCTTGACCGTCCTGCGCGACTTGCAGGACGCGAAGGGCACGAGGGCCTAACGTCGCGAATTTTCGGTCTGTGGGTACAACTGTTAGACGCAGAAGACCTGCGTATTGTTCACTCTTTTCGGGCACCAACCGCGCGCCCGTAACCCTGCCTACGCGTCAGAACGACAGCACTGCTGCACTTACAACGTTGCTGACTGGCTGAAGAAAAGTCCGGGGAAAACCGTGAACTCTCGCTCGGCAGACGGGCACAGCCCACGGCTGAGAAAACGTCTGGAATGAAACCGGGAGGTCAAGCAGAACGACTGCGGGTGGGGCTGAAGTGCACCCTCTGTTCGGAGTCGCATTTGCAATCGGCAAGGATGAAATTAAACCTCAGCGGCCTTAAGGTCAATAGTTTTTTTGCACACATTGTACGGTGTCCTCCACATTTCCGGAGGTCCTGAGCCGGAGCAAGTGACTCAATCCAAAAGATCTGAGGCTGGATGGACGACCGTAAGGCCCTATTTGAACCCTTGGTTCTATGAAACTTTGGAGGTCGATGCCGGCCGCGAGTTCCGATATGTGCTGGTCTATCAGAACCGGCGCATCACCACGTTACATTTACCTCGCGCTGAATCGGTCGGCTCCGGTAGCGTGCCGGTTTGAACTTGTATTTCGGAACCGCTGGTATGGCTTCTTCTGTAATTTGGGGAGAGACGAGTCCATCGCTTCGACATCCCGGGCCTGAGGCAAAGACGTTCATGGGTCGTCGGGGCATGACTTGATGGCAAGTGAGGTCATGCTGGTAGGACTTCGTCCGTCTATGGCTCGTTCGTGGCCGCTCGCCTCACCGCCCCGGTGCAGGTTTTGCAGCCCTCGACGAGCCATGATTGCGCCAGAGCTTCGGCTCGATCTTCATCGCTGGTGTGGAGGCGGATGTGTGCCAGCTCATGAGCTACCACATGGTTTGGCTGGGCAGATGGATCATCCGGATGGAGCAGCGTGAATCCGCGAAAACACGTGACCTGCCCCTCTATATCTGTTAGCGCGTAAACGCGGAGATCGGCTCGGTCAACGTGCCGAAGGAAATGCTGCCAGGCGGCATCGTCGCACAGCATGACCCATCGCCAGCTCTCAGGATGCGGATAGGCAGCAATCGCCCTTGCAAGGATTGTGGCTTGTGCCTGGCAGTCCCGCGAGACAGGCTCGCCAGGACGCGCAAATGAGGAGACCACACTGACGTTGGTTTCGGCGCAAGCGCAGAGGGCGCAAAACAATACCAGTCCTACAATCCAGCTAATTCCCTTCCACACCCACTTCACTGATTCGCCTGCTCACTGCCGTCTTGAAAAGAGCACGGTCACTGAGGAGCGTATCGGCGTGAGCGAAGCCTGGAACCGAGATTTCGCGTCGTGATGAGAGCCACTGCTGAATTGGGATCGCGTACCCGAAACGGGAACTGCCGCTCATCAAGCTGCGGACAAATCTGCGGGCGGGTTTCAAAGGTTGAGTTCAGCTCCTCTCTCTCCTTCCGTGTTTTCTCTGCTCTGCGGTGTCTTCAAAGTTATCGTTGCCCGCCTATGGCTGTGGGCATAGACTGTGTCTCTGGCCAAACTGCTTCGCGGCCTGGGCCCTGTCTGCCCGTCGTCTGCATCGCGAAGTAACCCCGTCGTTACTCGATCGAAAGCAAGGATCCGTGTGGATCCTGTGTATTCCCGTTTGCTGTGGCAGCACGTGTCTCGAAAACGATGATGAGGGAGAGATCGTAGATGAGCCAGACCCTGGATGAGAGTTATGTCCTGACATTGGATGAGATCGGTGCGCTCGCACAAGTGGGCGGCAAGCCCGCAGAGACACTGATGAATGTCGTCGCGCTGATCGCCAAGCGATTTCAGGTGGATGTATGTTCCGCATACCTGCTGGAACCGGATCGAGCAAACCTGGTGTTGGCGGCGACCCTGGGCTTGAGCCCGCACTGCGTTGGGGCGCTGCGACTGGCACTGCACGAGGGTCTCGCAGGCCTGGTGGCGGAGCAGGTGCGCCCAGTTGCAGTGGAGCAGGTGAAGACGCATCCGCGGTTCAAGTACTTCCGCGAAGCCGATGAGGATGACTTCCAATCGTTTCTTGGAGTGCCGTTGCTGGACCGCGGCGTGTTGCAGGGCGTGCTGGTGGTGCAGACCGTCGAGCAGCGGCTGTACCGCGAAGATGAGATAAGGATGCTGACCGAGGCCGCCTCGCAGGTAGCGCCGGTGGTGGCCGAGGCGCGCACGCTCGATCGCTTCATCGCTCCGGCACAGGAGCGGCTGTGGGCTCTGGCCCGTAATCTATGGTGGAGTTGGGATCACGACGCGACCAGCCTCTTTCGCGATCTGAACCCGGTACGCTGGCGCGAGCTCAATCAGAATCCCGTTGCTTTGCTGGCAGAGACTCCGCTGGCCGAGATAGAACGGCGGGCAGCGGAGCTGGTGCTGCACAGCCGCATCAACTATGCGTACCGACGCCAGCAGGAGTATCTGCACGCGGACCATACGTGGGGAGCCGCCCAGGCTGGGGTGCTGCGTCCACGACCCGTGGCGTATTTCTCCGCCGAATTTGGACTGCACGAATCGCTGCCGATCTACTCCGGCGGCTTGGGCATTCTGGCAGGCGATCACATCAAGAGCGCTTCCGATTTGGCGATTCCACTGGTCGGCATCGGCCTCTTCTATGGCCAGGGATATTTTCTGCAGCGGCTGAACAGCAGCGGCTGGCAGATGGAGGAGTACTTAGAAACCGACATCAGCAGGTTGCCCATGGAGCCTGCAATCGGCGCAATGGGAGAACCGGTCACCATTCACATCGAGACGCGCGGAGGATCGATCGGCGCGAAGGTCTGGCGGGTAAAGGTGGGCCGTTGCGACTTGTATCTGCTTGACTCCAACGTGGAAGGAAACGCGCCGGAGGACCGCGAGCTGACCTCCCGACTGTATGGAGGTGATGGCCGTGTGCGCATTCGGCAGGAATTGCTTCTCGGAGTGGGGGGCTTTCGTGCGCTGAAGAAGCTGGGCATCGTGCCGGGTGTGCTGCACCTCAACGAAGGGCATAGCGGATTCGCAGTGCTCGAGGCGGTGGCGAGCCGGATGCGCGAAGAAAGCATCAGCTTTGACCGGGCAGTCGCGCGCGTGTCGCGAGAGGTGGCGTTCACTACGCATACGCCCGTCCCGGCGGGTCATGACCGGTTCAGCCCCAGCTTGATCGAAGAGCATCTTGGGCCGCTGCGCGAAGAACTCGGCCTGTCGGAACATCACTTGATGGCGCTAGGGCGGGAAGATGAGAATAATTCGGGCGAAGATTTTTGCATGACCGTGCTCGGATTGAAGATGGCCCGTCGCGCGAACGCGGTGTCGGCGCTCCATGGTGAAGTGTCGCGCGAAATGTGGACCGGGTTGTATCCGGGCAAGTCGGAGGACGCGGTACCGATTGGGCATATTACGAACGGCGTGCATGTTCCCTCATGGCTCGCTCCGCAAATGTTCCGCCTCTACGACCGCCACCTGGGCACCGGTTGGGATGAGCACAGCGCCGAGCCACGCATCTGGGAAGGCATCGAGGATGTGGACGACGGCGAGTTATGGGAGACGCACCTGAGTCTCAAGTCCAGGCTTATCGAGTTTGTGCGTCGTCGCGCGCGTGAACAGGCGGAGCGGCGCGACGAATCTCTCGCCGCGATGCAAAAGTTGAGCAAGCTGCTGAGTCCGGATGCTCTGACCATTGGATTTGCTCGGCGTTTTGCGACTTACAAACGGGCGAACCTGATTCTCGCGGATATCGAAGGATTGGCTGCGATGGTGAACGATCCGAAGCGTCCGGTGCAGTTTGTGTTCGCTGGAAAGGCGCATCCGAGGGATGAGCCGGGCAAGCAGGTGCTGCAGCAAATTGCCGAGTTGATGCGCGATTCGCAATTCTCTGAACGCTTTGTGTTCATTGAGGATTACGACATCAACGTCGGTCGGCATCTGGTACAGGGAGTGGATGTGTGGCTGAATAATCCGCGACGTCCGCTTGAGGCTTCGGGCACCAGCGGACAAAAGGTGGTGTTGAATGGCGGCCTGAATCTGTCTGTACTCGATGGCTGGTGGGCCGAGGCTTACGACGGACTGAATGGATTTGCGATCGGCACGGGACGCACCAACTCCAATATGGATGTGCACGACACGCGCGATGCACAGGATCTGCACCGAGTACTGCGGGAAGAGGTAATCCCGCTTTACTACCAGCGCGACCGCGACGGCTTGCCGCGCGGCTGGATCAAGCGAATGAAGCGGACCATTCGTACCCTGGGCTGGCGATTCAATGCAGATCGCATGGTGATGGATTACACCACGAAGTGTTACGTTCCCGCTGCAGGAGGAACGTCGAGCGACATGAGCGTCACGCGGTAATGGGGCTGATAAGGTTCGTTCGCCGGCTTCTAGTTCCAATAACTGCGGTCGAGCGTGCGGTACTGAATTGCTTCGGCGATGTGCGCGACTACGATGTCAGGTGCGCCCTCAAGATCGGCGATGGTGCGCGCGACCTTCAGGATGCGGTCATGGGCTCGGGCGGTGAGACCCTGCTGCTGCATGGCGCGTTCCAGCAGGCGTTCAGCATCGGCGGAGAGTTCACAGAAGGTGCGGACCTGGCGCGTACCCATCTGAGCATTCGAATAGATCGGCTCGGCGGCTTTGGCGAAGCGCGCATGCTGGCGTTCTCTAGCCGCGAGCACACGGGCACGAATCTCGGCTGATCCTTCACTTGCCGTGCCGGAGCGCAACTCGCGGTAATGCACTGCAGGTACTTCGAGATGAATGTCGATGCGGTCGAGCAGCGGCCCGGAGACCTTTGAGATGTAGCGCTGGATCATCGGGGGCGTGCAGAGACATTCGCGAGACTTGTCGTTGAAGTAGCCGCAGGGGCATGGGTAATCTCATTGCTGAAGCTCCCCTGTTATATATTCCGGTGTCGGATCGCTACTCACAGTTTTAGTCAATACGCTAGGCCAGCCCTGAAAAGGCCGGCGTCGGCGGTTCGATCCCGTCCCTGGCCACCATTTAGAATCAAGAACTTACAAAGTATCCCAACAGAAACCTCCCGTTCGGGAGGTTTTTATGTTTCATTTCTAAGTACGTTATTTTTCAATAACATACTAAACGTCCGGTGCTGGTCGCGTATTGGTCGCGCAAGGTTTTTTCCAGAGTTAAAGGTATCTTCTAAGGCCCTTGGAATGTTCTAGACGGGCAGCTCGAAGGATCGGCGACACCAGCCCTGCTCAAAATCGTTTAATTTGGTTAACTGGATCATCGCTTGGCATGCGGGCTGGTTCGATTAACAGAACGGGGTTGCCGAGTGGGCGATTTACATCCACTTGGAGTGGCTCTGCAGACCTCTGTCCTGTCACGGCATTCGGCGGGCAGTTTTAGAAACTGTGGAGCACTCGAGGCGCGGGTCGGAAGAGCAGAAGTTTGTTTGAAATGCGGGGCAGTTCAGCTGGTTGGAACGCCTGCCTGTCACGCAGGAGGCCGCGGGTTCGAGTCCCGTGGCTCCCGCCAGCATTTCAAACTTAGGATGACAGGGCTGTTATTGCTTTGAGGTACGGGATCGGCCGGATCGCTTAGGGATTGCGCTCTTCGGCAATCGCGGAACAGCCTGGACGCCCGCCCAAAGCGTGGCGATCGTTTGCTCGACCACGAGAGTCTGGTCAGGCAAGTCAGGCACAACGCCTTGGATAACAAAGAGCGTGGCGAGGCCAAAGATCGTAAACCACCAGGTGTGGGCTACCACCATGTCATTCCTGCTTGGCAATCCTTCATCCCTGGCAACATCGAAAAAGAGCTGCACGAAACGTCCGAACAACGGCGCGCCAAGGTCGTTGATATATTGTCCAGCGCGGATGCCGTTGCGGTTCTCAGGCCCGAAGAAGACGTTGCGGAACTGCTGTGGATGGGCAGTGCAGAACTGAATCAAGCCACGTGAAGTCGCAAAAAGACGCTCCTTCGGTGCAGGATGTTCAGCGGCAATCGCGTCGAAGTTCTGAATCAGCAGCCCGATCGTCTCGCGGCTCAACTCGGCAAGGATGTGCGCATTTGTCGGGGAAATGCTGATAGATCACGGCGTGCGTATAGCCGATCTCTTTCGCGATCGCGCGAAGCGTCACGGCTTCGTAGCCGCGATCGGCAAACATTTTGCTGGCAGCCGCAAGGATTTCGCCCCGCAACCTCTCCTTGCGCTCTGCCCGGCGACTTGGTGATGTGGATGTCACTTCAATAGCTTAGTCCCTTTTGACGATTTATGCGACCAATTGTTGATTTATAACCAATGGTTGCATGCGCCACCCTCTCATGGTGCCGTAGTTGATGTCTTCACAGAATTAACCACTGATTAATTTGCAACCAATGGTTATTTACGGCCTCTAATCGTCAGGTCGCGCATTTGGATGGGCGGCCAAATTCGAAGCAAAAGGAGAAAACGAGCATGTATTTAGTCATGGGCATTACCGGAAAAGTTGGGGGCGCCACCGCGCGGCATCTGCTGAAGCAGGGCAAACAGGTGCGAGCACTTGTGCGCAATCGCGAGAAAGCGGCGAAGTGGGCAGACCAGGGCGTGGAGTTGGTGGATGGAGACTGGAACGATGCGACAGCCATAGCGGCGGCGCTCAAAGGTGTTGAGGGCGCGTTTGTTATGTTGCCGGCTGTATGGGCGCCCTCGCCTGATTACAGAGAAGCAAAGGGCGTGATTGCGAACTATGTCGAGGCGCTGACCAAGGTAGTGCCCCCGCGGGTGGTAGCGCTCTCGTCGATGGGCGCGAATAGAACAAGCGGGGTGGGGATGATCACGGCCTTATCACTCCTGGAGCAAGGTCTTCGCAGCCTGCCATCTCCGGTCGCATTTGTGCGCGCAGGCGGCTTTTTCGAAAACTTTCTTTTCGGCTTACAGGCCGCCCAGGGCGGAACACTACCGGTCTTCTACAATCCTACAAACCGGAAATCGACAATGGTCGCGTCAGACGACATCGGCGCAGAGGTGGCAACGCTTCTGACCGGGCCGGCGTGGTCAGGGCATCGCGTCATCGAGCTGGGTTCGATGGTAAGCGCGGATGAAGTGGCCGGACAATTGGGTGAAGTCCTGAAACTCGACGTAAAAGCCTTTGCAGTCCCGCGTGCAGGGTGGGCGGAAGCGTTCGAGCAGTTCGGCATCCCGAAGGGCCACACTGGACCTGCCGAAGAAATGTTTGAGAGCGTTAACGCGGGATGGATGGACCTCGGAATCACGGGTACGGAGCACGTAGCGGGTACGACGTCCGCACGCGATGTGTTTGCGGCTGCACAGAACGCCGTCAAGGCGTAAGTCCGGGGCAAGCAGCTTCAGCGCCCTGGGGGCGGGAACAGCCACGCCGTGGCCAACGCGGCTTCGTGTTCGACCGGCGGTTCCTGCCTTTGCTGCTCAGCCATGGCCGACTTATTGCAGAACGATTTAAACCATTTAACCGGCAAGAAGAGGATCAATTTAAATATGAAAGCTGAACACACAATAGATAAACCCGCGCGGGCAGGTCGAGCAACTCAAATAGCCGCGATGGTAATAACCGGCCTTGTCGCCTTCATCTGGGTGTACTTCGGAAGGTTATATCTAATTCACGATCCCGGCGAATGGAGGATCGCCAATCAGCAGCTCGGATACCCGCTCTATATCATTCCTCTGATTGGCGTGACCCACATCCTTGGCGGCGTGGGCCTTCTGATTCCCAATGTGCCTCGATTGACTGAGTGGGTTTATGCTGGTCTCGCGATCGATCTTTTACTCGCGTTCTATTCACAACTGAATGGCGGTGGCAGTACCTGGGATAAATTCGATCCGATTCTCGTCATGGCGTTCGTCTTTGCTTCGTATGTATTAAGACGCTGCATGCGCGCAAACAGGTGGTCGATATGAAGAACACGCCCGGCCTCTCTGCGGGCTGATAGAAGAGGGAATCAAGCCGTCCTGTAATTCGTGCCATCAGTGGGCAAGAGATGCGATACAGCGAATTCTGCAGGCTGATGTCAAGTAATCCAGCACCAGATTCCTGGCATGGGTGGAAATGGACTCCCAATGATCGCGAGAGCCGGTTCCGCGCGCTTTGCGAGCCCATACACCCGCAATTCTGGCACAATCCAGCGTCCGCGGCGCCTGCTGCTTCGTTCTCGACCACGACACGGACAACGACTCTGTGACGGTTATACTGTCACTCTCCATCATGAATGTGCGCTATGGTTTAGCGCGGAGATTCAGGAGCCAGACGATGGATCGAATCGCTCTTCATTCCTTCATGGTGAGACATCGGTACGGGGTAGTGTCGAGCATTTCTGAAGACGGTACCCCACAATCCGCATTGGTAGGCATCGCCATCAGTCCTGACCTGGAGATTATCTTCGACACCGTGAAGTCTTCCCGGAAATATCCCAATCTCATCGCACGACCTAATTGCTCTTTTGTCGTTGGGTGGGCTGGGGAAACAGACGGTGCAATTTGAAGGGGCTGCAAGTGAGCCGAACGGGCCAGACTTGAAGCGTTTCCAAGAGATCTACTTCACAGTCTGGCCGGAGGGGCGAGTGCATTTGAATTGGCCGGACATCGCGTACTTTGTAGTACGGCCCCGATGGATTCGTTACAGCGATTGTGACCAGACGCCCCCGCTGGTCGAAGAAGTCACGTTCGGTTCTTGATTTGGCTCCTGTAAAGACAACGAGCCTCAGCCGCTGCCCTCAAGGCAATTCTCTCGAGTCATTGAAGTGGACGAGCAAACGACAGCTGATGGCCATCTGGACATATGGAAATAGCGTTCTCCCCAGAAGGCGTCTCGTGGAATTTCTGGATGGAATCCCCCTTTCGTTCAATTGAGTCCAGAATGCGTCCACATTCGTTACATGGAAGACTAGACGACCCCAGCCAGTCACCGTGTCACCCTGTTCCAGATTGAGGATCGCAGATTGTGTGTCTTTTGCGCGCAGTGAAGAGAAACCCGCGTCCTCTCCACCAAATAGAAGCTCCATGCCCAGAACGTCTCTGTAAAATCGCACCGACTTCATCATGTTCGCAACACGCATAATAACTGCGGAAATCTCTTCAATCGTCAGTTCCATACGCCACGTGTTTACCTCGGCTACACTTGAATCTTCTCTGCGGCAGGCATACCGTGAAAGACAGCGGAGGTGACCCATGGCATTTGTCATTGCCGAACCCTGCATCGGGACAAAGGACACCGCTTGCGTCGATGCCTGTCCCGTGGATTGCATACACCCCAAGAAGAACACTACCTATGACGACGGCCGGACAGCATTCGACGACGTTCCCCAGCTCTACATAGATCCCGTGGAATGCATCGATTGCGGCGCATGCGTTCCCGTCTGCCCCGTCTCGGCGATTTTTGCACTGGATGACCTGCCCGAGAAGTGGAAAAAGTATACGGAGCTGAATGAAAGCTATGTCAACGGCGCCAAATTCACACCCGAAGAGTACGCCAAGCACCAAGTGAAGTAGCTTGATCCGCCCTTCGTAGAATCAAGCAATTCGAAGCGATCCCTCAGTTGAGTGGTCATCAATTTTTCGGCATCCTCGATTCTCAGTTGACGAGAACAGTGGGATAACCGGCCAACGTCCGTTTATGCCAACAATTGCAAATTGCCTGATCTGGTGCAGGTGGGAGGCGTGTTGTATTATTCTTCAGCCGGTTTCTTCTTACTCCAGCTTGAGCAAGCGTGTTCAGTTTTGCCTCCATCTGTGGCCCCGGTGACCAACGCGGGGATTCCTGCAGGGAAGGACGGCAACAGAGTCGTCGAATTGGGCACCGGGATAGATGAACCCATGGTAGGCCGCTCTGCACCGCGCCCAGCTGAAGGCGGAATTCTGATCGGACGCATAAGATCACTGGTCGTCAAAAACATGACGATCGGCATTGAAGCGCCTCCTCACGACCACACAGAAAATGGGCAGAGATTGGCCGGTTAACAGGCCTTAGCACATTTCGAGCGATAGGCCAGACGGGCGGGTGGTTCGACTTGATACTCGAAGATTTTGCAGTCATGCGTTTCGGGCTGCTCTGGCGATTTCTGCCTTCTGCTGGAACGGGAGGAAGAATTTGAAACAGGTGCCGGAATGCAGACCATCTGTCGTCGTGTCAAAGTTCAAAGTACCGCCATGCCGGGCAATGATTTCTGCACTAATCGTGAGCCCGAGTCCCGTACCTGCGACCTTTTGTCGTAAAGAACGGTTCCAGAATCTTCTTCTGAGCTTCTGCTGGAATTCCCGGACCTGTGTCGGAGATCTCTATATTGAGACCGTTCACCGCAGCTGTGACGGCGAGATGCAAGGTTCCCCCGTTTGGCATCGAATCAATTGCGTTGCTGATCAGGTTTGCAAGGACCTGCCTGATCTCACCCTCCAGACAAACGATTGGCGGCACATTGTCCAGCCACTGCCGCTCGACGATTTGGCCGATGTACTCAGCGGGCTCTGAAAAAGGGTCAGCAGATTCGAAGAGTTCTGGAATCGAAACAGGAGTCGGCGAACTTTGCTGCCGATAGAATCTCAAGGCATGCGTCGTAATGGCCGCGATCCTGTCCAACTCCTTCTGTGCGGCCGCAAGGCGCTGACGCTCTGCGTCCCCCACACTTCCAGATTGAACGAGATAAAGCAGATTCACGACAGCTTCCAGCGGGTTGTTGATTTCGTGTGCGACTGACGCCGCTATCTTTCCGGCAGCTGCGAGGCCCTCCAGTTTCCGGGCTGATTCTTCCGCCTGCAGACGAGCCTCGCTAGCCCTCTGAATCCAGCGCGCCTTGTCTGGATAAGAAACGATGAGCAGCGCAAACGTAAACAGGATCGCGTTGCCGACCCCTACTCGTGCCAGAGCAACGCCGCTGAAGGATGCGGGCAGATGTACGCTTACGGAACCATTTTCCAGCATGACGGCTCTCATCCCCGCATAGTGCATTCCGCAGATCGCAATCGCGATGACAACCGAGGCAATCAATCGAGGACTTAGATTCTTTATTCCGGTCCCGCTCCTGTCGAGCATTTCCATTGCGGCCCATGAGGCTATGACCGCGATGAGAAACGAATACAGAAGCCATAGCCGGTCCCACATAACACGGCCGGTAAAGTGGAGCGCGGACATTCCTATGTAGTGCATCGCGCAAATGCCGGACCCGACCAGTAATGCGCCGACAGCTTTGGCAGTGAGCGATCTTCGCGAGAGAGTCTGCGCCACCAGGTGGAGGGCCAGCCAGGATGCACATATCGCCACCAGGACCGACAGAAGTGTTCTGCTGACCGAATAGTAGAGAGCGAAAGGCGGATGCCATGCCAGCATTCCCATGAAGTGCATGGACCAGATGCCGAGACCGAGAGTGACACCACCGAAGAAAACCCAGCCGCGAAAAGCTTCGCTGTAGCGTGTGTGGTCTACAGATTCAAAGGCAACAAACCCCGCGAGGCACGCAATCAGGAATGAGCAGAATACTGTCCAGGGATCGTAATAACCCGGCATCCCACGCCTCTCGAACGAAGGAACTAAGAAGAGTACGTGGTGGCCCATTATCCAGGGCTGAGCGGCGAATAGACAATTCTAGGCGCGAAAAGGCACCTGAAACGGTCGATCACAGGTTCCCCGAGATTCTGCTTGGATATCGGACATCGCTCCGATTCATCTCGGCAAATCGGTGCTGAATTCCGAATCGGGAGTGCTTGAATTCTTTATCTGAACACCAAACAGAACTCTTGTTGAGGCCCAATTTGCTCAGGCTGCACGTGCGGCGCCTGATAGAGAAAGGGAAGCGCCAGGCTCACCGCATCGGAATTGCCGTTGAACATAAGCGCCATATTCATCAATGCGGTTGAAGGCACGCCGGACAGCGGATCGCCGTATTACCGACGCACTGGCAATCCTCACATAGGTAGCAGAAGCGAGAGGAAATACTATGTATTCGGATTAGGCATAAAATTAGTGAATAAGGGAGCGGCCCCGCCACGAGCGACCAATCCAAGGCTTTGTCATTCAGCATCGAAGAACCTGAGCGGTTTTGAGGCGGGAGACCCATTCAGATATGGTACTTGTGGTCTTGGAGACGACTTGTTGTGTTAGGCGGTGGGCCTGCTGGCATGATGCTCGGATACCTTCTGGCGCGTAAGGGTGTACGGGTTGCGGTTCTGGAAAAGCACTCGGATTTCTTTCGTTGATTTTCGCGGAGACACTTTCTTCTTGAATGGGGCGGACTGAGGCTGTTGAATACAGCGGATTTCGCATGATCGAGATCTGCGAGCTTCAGAACGATCTTGTGGCAGGGTGGCCTTTTGTTCCTTTTGTGCATATGGGCGGCCTCCATGCCGCTGACATGCACAAAATAGACCTGCCACAGGAAATCTGACCTCGAAAAGTGCGTAGGCGATTGTGCGCTCGTTCATTCAGCGAATAGAATCAGCAATCGAATCACGTTTTCTGGAGCACTCCTGAAGGGTTAGATAAAGCCATCACTTGATGAGTAATTTGCTCTATCCGAGGATCGCTACCGTCAAAAGCTGTCAACTCTAGTGAATGCGTATAGTGGTACCGCGGCACGCAAGGAGGATGCATGGTTAGCACCATGGAGATCGCGCCCGATATTTACCGGATTTCGATGTTTGTTCCTGAAATTAATTGTGGAGTTCAGCTATTTCCTGGTCAGGGATGAGGAGCCGCCGCCTTTCCACTAGGTTTGCGAGGGATATTTCCTCTGCTGCGGCAGGAGATTTCGCGGTTCATAGACCCATCGAAACTTGAACATATCGGGTTCAGCCATTTTGAATCGGATGAGCGCGGCGGGCTAAACGAGTGGCTCCAGATCGCCGCGGCACAGCCTGTTTGTGGGTTGGTGGGGGCGATGGTGAGCGTAAATGATTTTGCAATCCGTCCTGCGCGTGCGTTGACCCGCGCCGACGTGTTTTCGACTGGCACATACAGGTTCCGGTTTGTTCCCACACTCACGTGCCGCATGGTTGGGATGCCGGTGTGCTCGACCAGGAATCGGAAAAGACCCTGTTCTGCTCCGATCTGTTTCATCAGTGGGGCCAGCTCGAACCAACAACCGCCAGCAGCATAATCGAACGTTGAAGGATGCGCTGGTGCAAACGGAAGCAGGCCCGTTCGCGAACTATGTTCCATACACGCACCACACGGTGTCGTGTTGACGACCTAGCGGAACTTAATCCCAAAACGCCGCTGTCATGCACGGCTCAAGCTATCCGGGTGATGGGGGCAGGCATTGCGTGACCTAACAACCGTGATGCGCGAGGTTGGTCCAAAGGCTGAACAGGGCACGACAGCGATTGGAACGATGGGTCCGGTATGAACCAATCAACCTTGCTCGTCCAGAGTAGGGTAACCGCGGTCGCATGAGAAACGAGACTCGGCGTTGCTGCTTACCAGCGCCAGGAAGAGAGAGACGTTCCCGGCGCCTCCGCCGGCATCAACAATGGCAGAAATCACAAACGGGAATGTTGAGGCACCTCCGCCATATGCTCAGTTGATACAGATGGGGATGGGTTTTATTCCCGCACGGGTTTGGCACGTCATCGCGTTGGGGTTGGCAGACCTGCTGGTAGATGAGCCGAAGTGCGCTGCGGAGTTGGCCGGCCCGACCGGGACGCATGAACGCGCTTTGCATCGATTGATGCGGACGTTGTCGAGCCTTGGTCTGCTCACGGAGGAAATGGGCGGGACGTTCAGGCTGACCGAGATGGAGAAGCGCTGAAAACCGGCGCTCCTGGTTCTGCGCGGGCGTCAATTCTGAGCTTTGGCGGCTGGGCATGGAACGCGTTTGGTGAGATGCGATATTCAGTAGAGAGCGGGAAGAGCGCGTTCACCAAGGTGTACGGAATGCCACCGTTCGAGTGGATGAAATCAGAGCCGGAAGAGGCAGCGCTGTTTGGCGAGACAATGATCGGCTTCCATGGGGCTCACCCCCGTCCGTTGCGGGCGTATCACTTTTCAAGGTTTGAGACGGTGGTAGATGTGGGAGGCTCAACGGGCAATATGCTGGTGCATATCCTGCGCCGGAACGCGGGAACGCGCGGAGTGTTGTTCGACCTTCCGGTTACACTGGCGGAAGCGCCGGCATTCCTGAGAAAGCAAGGGATGGAAGAGCGCATCGCGATTGAGCCAGGAAGCTTTTTTGAGAGCGTGCCAGCGCGGGCGGATTGTTACATTTTGTCACATGTAATTCACGATTGGTCGGAGGAGCAAAACCTGACTATTCTGGTTCACTGCCGCAAGGCGATGAAGCCGGAGAGCAAGCTGCTGATTGTGGAGTTTGTGCTTCCGTCAGACAACTCGCCGCACCCAGGCAAGATTCTGGACATGATAATGCTCACAGTCGCTGGTGGCGAGGAGCGAACCGAGGAGGAGTATGGCGCTCTGCTCGCGAAGGCGGGACTGCGCATGACCCGGGTAGTTCCTACTGCGTCCCCCGCGAGCATTGTGGAGGCGGTCTTGGCTTGACGACGGAGGACGATCTGCGCAAACAGGTTCTGGCGCAGCTCATAGCTTAGCTTTTAGTTGGCTGGCATTCACATTCTGAAACTCTCAACTGATGAAAACAGGGCGAGTCACTCATCGAAACTATCTCAGAAGGTGGAGCATGCGGCCCCCGACGTGTCCCCCTCAACTCTCGTAAGATTGCGGGGCCATGTGCAGAAACATGTGGCAATATGGAATGAAACTCACGCAAGGAAAGCCCTTGGAAGCAGCGTCGATCCTGGGAGGAATGAGCTTGCCCCCGCAAAACGTACCCCTTAGCAGAGCAGCTAAACTGCGAAGGGAACACGGAGATGGTGAAGATACCGCGGAAGGCGTACACGCTTGAGTTCAAGCAGGAAGCAGTTCGTCTGGTCGAATCGGGCCAGCGCGTTTCAGAGGCCGCTCGCAGCCTCGGGGTTGTGGAGCAGACGCTGTCGAATTGGGTCAAGGCGCATCGTGCCGGGAAGCTTCGCGGCTCCGGCAGGAGCGCCGAGCTGACCGCCGAACAGATGGAGATCCGGCGGCTGCGCGCGGAGTTGGCGCGGGTGACGATGGAGCGAGACATCCTGGGAAAAGCCACGGCGTTCTTTGCAAAGGGCCAGAAGTGAAGTACGCCTTTATTGATCGACATCGTTCTATCTGGCCGGTCTGTGTGCAGTGCCGCGTGCTCGGCGTCAGCGCCACAGGCTATCACCAGCATCGGTTGCGTCGGGCGAAGATCGCGCAGCGGCGACACATGACCGATGAGGCACTGCTGGTGCATATTCGCGCGGACATGCGGAGACGCGTGGTGCTTATGGATGGCCGCGTATCTGGCGCGAGTTGCGTAAACGAGGGCTGCGCGTAGGCAAGCAGCGGGTTCAACAGTTGATGCGGCGATGGCATTCGCGCTCGCAGCAAGCGGCGCTTTCGCGTGGCCACAACTGACAGCTCTGTTAACCCTGCACGCAGCACTGGCCCCGCTTGTTCGCAGGCGGGTGGGCTTTGCAACAACTTCGGCTATTTCGGCTGGCGCCTCTCCTGGGGGGTGCGTTGGGCGGATTTGTTTATGACCAACTTTTCAGCATGTACGGCGAAAGGGCGTTACCGGGCGCCGAGGAACAGGATATTACGAACGTACCAAGATGAATTGCAGTCAGCGATGACACAATTCATTTTGTAGCGAGATGCGCATGTGTTCGCCGCTGCCCAAGTGGATCAGCCGGAGCTGTTGGAGCCGAACTACCAAATCAATTCAAGTTGCATCTGACTTTTCGAGGTCAACCAGATATGGGACATGGAATTATCGCGTGGATCATCATCGGCGTGATCGCCGGGTGGCTAACGGGCAAGCTCATGAAGGGGTCCGGATTTGGCTTTATCATGGACATGATAGTGGGACTTGTCGGCGCCCTGATCGGCGGATGGATTTCCAGCGCGCTAGGCTTTGGAGCCACTGGTGAGCATGGCATGATCGTCAGCATCATCATTGCCGTAATCGGCGCAGTGATTCTCACCGTCATCCTTCGCTTGATCACGGGAAATCGATCGCGCAACCTATGACCGGGTCTGATTGGCTGGCCTAGAAAGCATTTCAATCTCGTATCGCTTTGGCATTCCCAACTTCCATCTCTCCTTCGCGCCCGGCCCAGGTGCGCTCTGCCGGCCATCCAGGGCACCGTTTCCGATAATCCGCAGGTTGTCCTGGATGGCGCCGCCCTTGCGCCACGCGATAGCATGGAAGTGATACTTTGCTCGCAATTAATCGCGCTGCATAGCCAGGGCATGGAGTCTTGCAGGGCGCGATGCTCATCGAGCACAGACAGCACCAGAAGTCCACTGCAACGTCAACGGAGCAGTTAAGACGCTTCGAACGTTCAAGACGATGGCGGAGCGCTTGCGGATCTACCGAGGCGTCAGCCAGCAGAAAATGACCGTGGAACACGTCCATAGTTGCGCGAAAGCGCGCTCTGCCTTGAGTCTCGCTCGAAAAACCGCGCCGGAGCGGTCTTCATTTGGAGGCCGTAGATCCATCCGATCCATGCTGCTTAACCATCTTGTTGTAGATCCCCATTATTAAAAACGGAGCTGCCCATTGACCAATAAATAGGGATTCGTGTTTCTTGCCGGAGAGATGTAAAGCCACCGAAACCGCCATGGAGCCTAATGCCAGCCCAAGAAAGAGGCTAGAAGGCGCTTGTGATGTTGCCTTTTCAATTGCGGAAGTTACTTGATCCTCTTGCGCTTCGTTTTTCCGACCCTGTAATCTGTCATCTGCGATTCTCCAGTCTCCTGATGCGCTCTGTTCGATGCAGGAATACTGAGACGAGAACGCATCACACCTGAGGTTTGAACGAGAGAAAGAGATGCTTGTCGAGGCATATCACATAGGGAAGCCGTAACGGTGGGTTCCAATCGCTGAGCCCGTTCATGCTTTGGTTCGATCTCGAATTGGTGAGCGGAGCCGCACAGCTTTCCACGCGGCCACATGTCCACGGGTCAAACATGCCCTGCAACGCACGGGGTACATCAATAAAAATGAGCTGGGAATATCCCCGAATCGCAGTTCGACCCGACGTAACGCGCTCGCCCTACAGCTGCGGCATCTCACTTCATCGC
>CAWKKW010000006.1:0-458160 GCA_963850345.1 uncultured Acidobacteriaceae bacterium
ACCAGCGAAGGAAAGCCGTGGCAATATGCGCTCATCCCACATGATGTCATATCTAACAACATGACGATCAAAGGACTAAGCGAGCGATATCGCTGCAGCTAGATATGAATTGACGGTCTGAAGAACTCGGCGTCGAAAACATGTCCTCCAAAGTTGCCTCATTAAGGACATCTTCCATTTCCTCGTCACGAGGAACAACTGGCGCAGTTGCCTTGATTCTTTGTGCGAGGTTGAAAACCCGCGAATGGGCTCGTTTCAGGATGAGATCGTACAGGCAGGGCATGACAGTTGTCCCTATCGCCCACGGTCATCTTTTCTAAGCCTGCCTCGATACTTGCCCCGAGCACGAAGGCTTCAATGACGGTGGTGTTCTGGGCACAACCGGTCTTGCGAAGCTCTACTGCATAGCCTCTTGCTTGGTCGAGCTCGTTCTGTTTCACGCAGAAATCGCCTCGCTTCAGCTCTACGATCAATATCTTTCTTATCCCGGAAACTTCGCCGTCAGTAAAGTCATCTGCCGCGTATAGTCCAATCGTGGAATCCGGGAGTACGACAAAATCGGGGCGTTTGCGAGACCCTAGTATATTCTTGCGCTCGAGAGAGACTCCTGAACAACATGCGTCATGCCCCTATTTGAGGTAAATTCAACGGATTCATATTCCGGACCGAACATCCAGAGCCCGCGTTCGAAAAGTGGCTGAATGTCATGAACTTCATCTGAATGTCGATTTCGGACTAGCTCCTGCAGTTCCTTGATCACAGAAGTCCTCCCGTCCAACTCGCTCAAGACGATCTCTGCATTGCTTGCAGACCACTTCTGCATTAGATTATTCCAGGTATCTAAATCCTCTGTTGAACACATGGCGAGCTGTTTCAACAGATCATAACCCGATCTGCTTTGTTCCAATTTTCCCCAAATCGCAACCGTCTGCGCTAATTGCTTGCTTGTGAGGTTAGGGCATTTTCTTGGCGCTTCGTCTAAGAACTTACCAATTTGCCATTGCGATACCGGGGGCAATTGCTTTATGAGTGCGCGGTCTCCGCATATGGACTCGACTTTTTCGAAGCCTTGCTGATCGTTCTACAACCAGCGTCTTCAACTCGTCTAGGATAGCTTTGTGAACGCCCCTTCGAACCCCATCCACCTTAGGCGTTGATTTGAATCCGCTCCAGTCTTCTTTCGTATCATCAAGAAGCAGGTCGGCCTCTACCACAAAGCTAAACCGTTTCGCCTCTCCAGACCTCCCGTCGAGATACTGTCCCTCGCCGTCAAGTCCTTCCCAAGACGGCTCACCAACCATTCGAGCGTTGACCCACCAGGCGATACCCTTTAGCCGATTCGTGCGCTCCTGTTTCTGCGGGTCCAAGCGGTAAAGCCGCACAGTGCCAACGCCATCGATTTCAATGTCGATCTTGGAAATTCTTTCCTTCAAATCAAGAAGTTGAACTTGTTGGCGATTTACGCATACTTGAAAACTAGGAACGACAGCAAACTTAGACCCAATCAATTCTCGGATATGACTGTCAGTTAAGGCGACAGTTGAACTTATCAATGAGATCGAAGTTCCATGGCCGCTCTTCTTGCCTCTGTTTTGTGATTCTGAAGCCGAATGGCGAGGAGCCCCCGTTGGTTTCGACGATATTAGCGTGTACCGATCGGCCGTTCTTCCAGGTCTCTATCTTGTATTGGTCTGCAAAACAAAATGGACTGAAGCGCCCCTTACCATTGTGCCCGAATGCTCTTCTCTTATTCCCGGACATCCCCACTGGGAACTCCACGTACGGTCCTTGAGTTTGGAGGCGATCGTATTTAATTGTTCTCCAGCGAGATTCAAGCTCCTCGGCCGTCATTCCAGTTCCATCATCTGTCACAGCAAGTCTGTCGCCCGGAAGTACGGGCCACGTCACATCAACCCGGGATGCGCCCGCATCATATGAATTGGCTATTAGTTCCAGAATCGCGATCTCTGGATTGTCCATGATCTGGCCTACATGGTCACGGAGAAAGCCCGCTCCAAAGGCAAACTGATCATTTGAATGAGTTGTTGATTTGCCCCTTGCCATTAGTCTTTCCCATCCAGAATTGATAGTAAACATTCTAGCCCTTTGGTCTGATTCCTAATCGAGCACGACTTCACACTCCCAAATTGATCCAAACTGTTTTTGTACCCCGATTCCCGAGAAAAGCAATACCTGCCGCCGAAATCCCTAAGGGGAGTGAGTGTACCGGAACATCCGTTACACTTTGGACCGGGCACATCCGTTACAAGTCCCTTGCGGAGTTGAGGGCTTGAATTGAGGTTATGGTTGGTCTTTGCCGTTGCTCCTAAACACCTAACCCGCCGTCGAGGCCGTGGCAATGTGGGAATCCTGAAGGGATTTCCAAAGAGTGTGGGAAGGGTGGAAAGCCGGTTTTATGGCTTTCCATGCTTTCCATACTCTGTCATTTCCATGGCCTGCCTTGGGGGCGGGATCAGAATGTGAAGTTGCCGAAATCCCCGTTTTCAAGGAGCCGCCAGAACAACTACTGATAGGCCGTGTGCTGCGGGAAGCCTTGATAGCGGATCGACGTGGCGCCGAGGTGGTCTAGCTTTTGCATGATATCGATGGCTTCTAGTCCGCACACATCGCAGGTGACGAGCAAGGTTGAAGGGTTGTCATAACGGAGCCTTACTTTTGAAGCTTTCGTGGCAACTAACGCCGATCTCTTCTCGATGTCCTCGTCGTTTGTGACCTTTACGACGTCTTCATTATCCGAAACAATGAGCACATAAAAAACATTGGCGCTAAGTGCAGCATGGCGATAGCGCTCGACGAGAATTGCGGACGACCGACCATTTGGATTCTTGCTTTGGTCGACAACGGTATTTGTCATAGGAGCCGGTTTGCAACTGATGAGCATGATTGCCACAGCAAAAGAAAGGACACCTGCCGTCCGAACACTACATCGAAAACCACGTTCTAAGAGCACAATCATCGAGCAAGTATAGCCATTCTTCCCGAAACTCCCGCAAAGTCGGGTTGTCGGCAAGTTCGTGGTCCCAGAAGCTCGAACAGGACGAAGTTGGTCAAACCCCGTTTTGAGGGAACGTCCCACCCCGGGTATTCTCAACCCATGAACTACGCGACTGTCGTGCCTGAGTTGTTCAGCCGATTTCCCAAGCTAGAAGCTGCTTATCGTGGAGAGTTCGCATATATGGGAGACGAAGAACCCGGGCAATACATTGTCTTCGGCTCGATCCTCATACCTGCCCTGACCGCTGCACTGGAGAATGGAGATCTGGGGACGATTTTGCCAATCTGCGCATTCTTGGAGGATGTCTCGACCGCTGCCCGCCACGACGGCGCTCTGGAGGCGCTGTTGAAGGTCGAGGTGGCAGAGTGGCTTGGATGGGCGGCGAACGAGGAGCGACTTGCTCCATGGCTAGGTACAGAGACAAAACGCATCTGCAACTATGTTCCTGGGCTTGCGACGCAACGACTCCAGCTACGGTCTGAAGAGAAAGCTAACACGATCACTGCTCGGATCGCTGCAACAATCAAAAGTCTCAAGCCAAGGTAAGTTGAAGATTCCCGTAAGTCGGGTTATCGGCAATCTCCGGCTCCCGACCATCCGACCTCGTTGAAATTGCCGAAACCCCGTTCGTGGGAAGTAAAGCCTCGTCGAGATAGCTATCTCAACTTCATCGAGCTGGTTTCCAACAGCACTGGCGTATGGTGATGGCCAGAGATAGCTCCAAAGAGCTTTCCCGTAGCTAAGACAGGTTTCCCGACGAGTCCTTTGTATAGATCGTAATCTCTGGGGCTAAGTACAAGCTGAATGCTGTGTACGCCCTTCTGAAGGGGATTAAGATCGGGCCCGTTTTTGTCTTCATAAACACAGATGGGCTTTAGAAGCTCGACAAACCAATAGGTCTCCTTCGCATCCCCTTTGTGCACGTTCTCATAGTTGGGCTGACCGGGAAAGCTCTTGCGAGCGAGAGTGCCGCTAACAACGGTGATGGCGGGCCCGTAGGCCAAACATGCAGACGACATTGTGCTTTGGGCTTCGGAGGCCGTGACCATCAGGAGATAGACAACCAATATCTTGATCGCCACCGCATATCTCGGGGGAACTCTCATTCACCAATTGTAGTCATGCTGTTAGCGTCGGCTCTGGACCTAAACTGCCCGCAAAGTCAGGTTTGCGGCAACTTCGGGTGTCCGGGACGGCGGATCAGGCGGACGGACGGCGGATGGGGTCGAGGCTGGTGAAAACCGCGTTTACCGGGACCCTGCGTGCCGGCCTGTTAGCCTTGTCGAATGGTGAAGAAAGCTAGCCTCTCCATCCCGGCCTGTCTGACAGGAATTTTATTGGCAGGCTGCGCCAAGCCAGACTCGGTGACCATCATCAAAGCACCCGTAGACGGCATGTTCTACACAGTGGAGGTTTCGAGAGCAGCAGGCCCTGCTGCCGATACAACCCGGATGTATGCCCATCTAGAGCGCAATGGGAAAACTAGAAAGATACTCGTGATGGAAGGAGAAAACATCACTGTTGGGAGCTTTTCTTGGAATAATCCGCACCAAGCGACCATATGCCTCGACGGGGGCATCACTGATGTATTCCGAAATCAGGTGACACTGATCATAGGAGACTCGGTGGCCGACTCCGAGACAGTTCATCATGAACTGAAAGAGGACTGTACGGTCGTAACGCCACCTTCCAAGTAAGGTTGCAGTTCCACTCGCTCGCGAAATCGCAGGAAGATTCCCGTGAAGTCAGTGTTTGCGGCAAGTTCGAGCTATACGGAGGGAGAAAGCCAAAATTGGCTTTCTCCCTCCCGTCGTTTCCGATCTCAGACTAAGGCTAAGGCAGCGCTCTCACAGGTCTGAATCTCAACTCCGTCACGTCCAACTCGCCAAGCTCGATCTCTCGAAAGTAAACCCTGAAAATCTCCTCATCCATCTCCTCGAAGCCGAGATCTTCGAAGGAGAAGACCTGGCTGATGAAGACACGATCTTTGTGCCAGCTGATATCGCCACTCGTGTTGACCCTTCTGGTCTGAAAGCCTCTTGGATAAGTGAACGGCGTGAGTCTCTTGGAAACATGATTGAGCTGCGCTGGTACAGGCTTGCAGGCGTCTCGTTGTTCAGTCCTTCATGCGGTCGCTCATGGTTGAAGATCTGCCGGAAGCGATCGAACTTCTTCTGTTGCAGCCTGAGCGTCAGTGCTGGCGGTTTCGTCGTGTCTTCCTTTAGGGTCCGATGCATCCGTTCATGTCGGCCGTTCTGCTGCGGTCTGCCTGGCTGAATGCGTTCATGCACGATACCCATCTTCGTCCAGCTCAAGAGAGAGCTTGGACAGGCCGAGCAGGCCGGTCCCGGCAAACGGCGCGCCATTGTCCGTGCGGATCCGTGCCGGCATGCCGTACTCACGCATCGCGGCTTCGCAGACTGCTACGACTTGGCTCAGGTCCATGCGTGATACTGTCTGGCAGCGGATGAGGTACCGACTGTGTGCGTCAGTGATCGTGAAAGGATCGCACCTGGTGCCATCACCTGTGCTGAAGTAGCCCTTGAAATCCATGCACCAGAGCTGATTTGGTGCGGTGACCTCAGAGAACGGCTCCGAGTAAGGAGTCGTCCGGCGCTTCTTCTGCTTGGGATTGGTGAGCCCGGCCCTGTGAGGATGTTGCCGAAGGTGCTGGCTGCCGGCCAGTTCACGCGAGGCTGAAGCTTCTCCAAGCGTGCCTTTAGCTTCCGTGCTCCCCAGCTCGGGTGCTTGCTCCGAAGGGCGAGGATCGCGTTCTCGGTGGCCTCTGAAGTTGCGTGACGAGCATCCGTGTGGCTTACTGCTCAGGTCCAGCAGTCCTTCCGGACCTACTTCCTTGTAGCGGTTGATCCAACGGTAGCCCGTTGGCCGTGACACTCCGAACTCGCGGCAAAGATCCGATAGGGACATCTCCTCCTTTTGGTAGCTCGATAGGAACTGCAGACGTTGATCCACGATACGACTCTCTTTCCAGGGCATACCGCATCATCGTGCGTACGACCAAAGCCGAGGAACCATCAGGGTTCCCGCTTCGCTGTAACGCATGTCTTTGGTCTGTTTTGTAACGCAAGTGCTAAGTACGCTCAGGAGCTCCGCCCCTCGCGCCCGCAAGGGGTTTCCCCAGGCTTCCGCGCTTCGCTTGTGCAGCCCTCCGCTTCGCTCCGCCCTTTCCACTCCCGCTTCGCTCCGTTCCAAGGGTGGGAGATCCCCCTCCCCTTGCGCTTGCTACCCCCCGCCTTCGCCAGGAGGCGTTCGGCATGTATGTACACGCCGCCGCCCGATTTAAGGGCAAAGGCCAGTGCAACAGCCCAAGGAGGAAGCACCCATGAACACCACCGCCGCAGCCGTCAACCAGTCCACCGCCAACACCAACAAGCAGCAGAAGCAGACCGCGAAAGAAGTAATCGCGGCCAACGTGCAAGCCCTCATCGAGCAGTTGGAGCAGGGACACTCCGAAGCCCTCACCGCCTACCTCACCGCAATGGGCAGGTTTCACAATTACAGCTTTGGCAACATTCTGGAAATTGCACGGCAGAAGCCGGACGCAACCCGCGTTGCTGGCCTCTATGCGTGGAACCAGCTTGGCCGCAAGGTCAAGAAGGGCGAACGCGGCATCCGCATTCTCGCTCCCGTGATCGGGATTCGCCGGAAGAAGGATGAGGAAGCCGAGAAGGACATCCGCACTCAGAATCAGGCCGTTTTGGTTGGATTCCGCGCCGCCTATGTCTTCGATGTGAGCCAGACCGAAGGCAAAGAGCTTCCCGAATTCTCCGAGCGCGTCTCCGGCAGCGCCGGAGAGTACCGCGACCGCCTTGTGGATTTTGTCATTGCTCAGGGCATCGCGCTGGAGTTCAAAGAGAGCATCGCCCCCGCCCTTGGCATGAGCTACGGAGGCAAGATCGCTTTGCTTCCCGGCCAGTCTTCCGCCGAGGAGTTCTCAACCCTTGTGCATGAACTGGCGCACGAGATGTTGCACAAGGCCGAACGCCGCACCGCCACCACCAAGACCGTACGCGAAACCGAGGCCGAGGCAGTTGCCTTTGTGGTCGGAAAGACCATCGGCCTTGAGACGGGCAGGGCATCGGCGGATTACATCCACCTGTACCACGGCAACGCGGCCCTGCTCACCGAGAGCTTGGAAGTGATCCAGAAGACTTCCGCCGTCATTCTCTCCGCAATCGAAAACCCCGCAGCAGAGACAGCCGAAGAACCGGAGCCGGAACTGGCGCAAGCCAGCTAACCGCGACTTTGACGATGCGGACGGCCCCGCGCCGTCCGCTCAACTCCCCGCAACGCCCAACCGCTCAAAGGAGAGCAACCCATGAATACGAACACCGCGACTGAATACCGCAACCTTCCCCTTGCCGTCCTCACCGAGTCCGCCACCAACCCGCGCCGAATTTTCGAGGATTCCGCCCTCAAGGAACTGGCCGAAAGCATCCGCAGCCAGGGCGTTCTCTCTCCCTTGCTTGTGCGGCCTCTCACCGATCAGAGCTTCGAGATTGTCGCCGGAGCCAGACGCTATCGCGCCGCGCAGATGGCGGAAGCCCCAACCGTTCCCGTCCGCATCGTCAACCTCACCGACGCCGAGGCATTGGAGGCGCAGCTAATCGAAAATCTGCAACGCCGCGACGTTCACCCGCTGGAGGAGGCGCAGGGATTCAAAGCCCTGCTCAACTTGGAAGACCCGAAGTACAGCATCGAGCAGATCGCCGCGAAAGTTGGAAAAACGCCAGCATATTGTGCGCAGCGAGTCCGTTTGACCGAGCTTGCCGCGCCAGTGGTCGAGGCGTTCTATGCCGAGGAGATCGGCGTTGGCCATGCCTTGCTGCTCGCCAAATTGCAGCCAGCACAGCAGGAACAGGCACTCGCCAATTGCTTCCGCGAGGAGTGGAACGGAGCCGGAGCCAAGGCCAAACGCATCCTGCTCCCGGTTCGGCACCTGCAACAGTGGATTGAGCATAACGTCCTCTTGCTCTTGAAACAGGCACCTTTCAACAAACGCGACCCGCAACTTGTTCCCGCCGCCGGAAGCTGCGTCGATTGCCCCAAGCGCACCGGACACAACAAACTGCTCTTTGCCGATGTCAGCGGGAATTCCGACGCTTGTAAGTTATGTGGAATCTGGGCAACCGCAAGTCTTTCCTGTTGGCTCTTCGCCGACGCGACAACCGCGTGAGTCGCAGCTGTCCGGCCATCTGTTCTTCTGGGACCTCCACCAGGAGGTTCATTTGCCCAGTGATTTTGTCGTCCACCCTATCCGATGGGATCGTTGCCCGTTGGTCGCAGCCGACCTCCATGCTCGTGCCTGGATCACTCTCCAGTCCCACCGCGGCCTCGCATATAACACGCTCGACGCCTATTCACGCGGCCTGGAGCGTTATTTCCGATTCCTGACACAACGCCATTTCTTTTGTGTATCGGTCACACGTGCCGAGGTTGGACTCTACCTAGCGAGTTTGCAGGCGGAAGGCTCCCGCCTTTCGAACGCCACGATGCAACAGCTATTGACGGTCATTCGATTGTTCCATGCATATCTGATGGAAGAAGGAGTGCGTGCCAACAACCCGGCAGCGCATAGTCACACGGGCAGGCCGCTGATTGCGCGGCATCACAAGCTGCCATGGATTCCGAACGAGGACGACTGGCACGCGGTTCTTGCCGCGGCCCGCCATGAGCCGATCCGCAACCGCGTAATGCTGGCATTCGCCTACGATGCAGGGTTGCGTCGCGAGGAACTGTGCAGTCTCCGCAGCGATGACATCGATCCTTCGCGGCGTACACTCCGGATTCGTGCGGAGACCACCAAGGGGCGCCGCGAACGAGTGGTTCCGTATTCGGCCTCCAGCAGTGAACTGCTCCACGACTACCTCCTGCATCGGCGCACATTGGGCCAGAGGCGCGGACCTCTCTTCCTTTCAGAGTCGCGTCGCAACTACACCCAGCCGATCTCGATCTGGAGCTGGTCGAAGGTGGTCCTGGAACTCGCGCGACGCGCGCATGTCGAGCGGTTCAGCACGCATACATTGCGGCACCTGTGTCTGACCGACCTTGCACGCGCAGGTTGGGACATCCACGAGATCGCTGCCTTCGCTGGTCATCGCAGCATTCAGACCACATTGCTCTATATCCACCTCAGCGGCCGGGACCTGTCCGCGAAGCTCGCAACAAGTATGGCCCAGATACACGCACGCCGCATACAGATGCTCGCGGAGATGAACGTATGAACATGAAGCGGAAGCGAGGAGCCAGGAAGAACGGCAAGCCCTGGCCGAACAACATCGGCCCATGGTTAGAGAAGTTGCCGGCCGAGAAGCGTGCCCAGCTCTTTCAGCGCGCAGCGCGCGCTCAGTGGGGTCCGGAGAAGCAGGAACCGAAGAAGGCCGATGACGGGCCTTGGGTCTGGCCGATCGATTTGGATCGTTATGACCGCTCCAGTGCGCTCACTCCGGTCGAAGAAGACATGCTGACGCGCTATGCCGAGGCCTATCGATTTTATCGCTACGGTCGAACCATGGACTTCGGAGAGACGCTTGATCGGCTGGTGAAGCCTCTGAACGATGCGCTCGACTACACGGGCATCAGAACCCTCTTCCGCAAGTATGTGCTCCTGTACTTTCTTCGTGAGATGGCGGAACGCAAACGGTCCTTTTGGGGGTGGACGACCGATGAGTGGATCGAGACTATTGAGCGCCAGAAGAAGGTGGAGTACCAGCATGTCATCGCAGTCGCGTACTTGCTCTGCGGATTCTCAGACCTCCATCGGCTCAGTAAAAATCACATCGTTTACGTCGTCCTGGCCCGCAAGGTCTTCGGCCGAGAGTACATGAAGGTCGTTGGAGACCGCGTGCAGAGTTTGCTGCGAGAGTGGGGCTATCTGAGAACAGGTACGCTGACCCTCGTCCTGCGCACCATTTTCGAGGGGCTGCTGTATAAACGCTCTCCACACCTCGATCAGCTAAAGATTGAGGACCTCCAGGAGGTGATCGCGCGCCGACCGCCGCGCACAGGAAGCTACTGCGTGGTCGCGCTATCGCGTGTCCTGGCCAGCATGGGCACTGTTCCCGAAGCGATGGAGATCAAGCGCCCGGTTCAGGATAAAAAGCTGTCGCCAGCCCTCACCATCGGTGTGCCGGCCGAGTGGTGCCGGCTCAGCCGCCTTTGGTACGACCGAGCCACGTATTCGCTTAAGAACAGGAACAAGAGTTACTATTTCCTGCTCAACGTCGGCAGATGGCTCGGCAAGGTACACCCAGAGATCACTTCGCCCGCTGATTGGACCAGGGCCCTCGCCGCGGAAGCGGTGTCGATCGTTTGCCAGTGGCATGGAGGCGATTGGTGCAGCATCGACCCGGTTCATGTGAAGAGCCGCGGCCAGATTCTCGCGCCCAACACACGCGCCGGCCGCATTTCCATCTTGCGGGTTTTCTTTCGCGATCTGCAGGAGTGGGAACTGATCCCGCGACGATTCGATCCGATGCGGAGCATGGTCACACCCAAGAGCCTGCTTGCGCTGATTGGCCCGAACCCGCGCGCCATCGCTGATGACGTGTGGGCCAAGCTCATCTGGGCAGGCCTTAACCTGACCGTCGATGATCTTCCGAAAAAAGGCGACATTCGCCGTGTCCCATTTCCATCAACCGCCTATCCGATTGAGATGACCAGAGCACTTGTCATCACCTGGCTGTTTGCTGGCCTTCGCCGTAACGAGATTGTTCGTCTGCGCGTTGGCTGCATTCGCTGGCAGAGGGATGATGTCACTGTGCCGGGCACCGGCGACACTCTGCCTGCGGATGCCGTTTGCTTGCTCGATGTTCCTGTCAACAAGACCACTACTGCTTTCACCAAGCCTGTAGATCGGATTGTCGGAGAGGCCATCGCCGCGTGGGAAAAGGTGCGTCCACAAGGTGCAAAACTCCCCGACCCGAAGACTGGCGAACTGGTCGATTTTCTCTTTCTCATTCGCCTCACCAGGGTAGGAATAAACTATCTCAACAAGACGCTCATCCCTGCTCTCTGTAAAAAGGCCGGTGTCCCTCTTGCAGATGTGCGCGGCAACATCACCAGCCACCGCGCCAGGTCAACTATCGCTTCACAACTCTACAACGCACGTGAGCCGATGACGCTCTTCGAGTTGCAGGAGTGGCTGGGCCACGCGACTCCAACAGCCACCCAGCACTACGCCAAGATCACTCCGTTGAAGGTCGCCAAGTCCTATGCCGATGCAGGCTACTTCGCCCGCAACCTTCGCGCTATCGAGGTTCTGGTCGATCAGGACATGGTGCGAAGCGGGCGCGCTGCGACTGAGCCATGGAAGTTTTACGATCTCGGCCACGGGTATTGCACCTACGATTTCTTTGAGCAGTGCCAGCATCGTATGGCCTGCGCAAAGTGCGACTTCTATATGCCGAAAGAGTCCACGGAGGCCCTATTGCTGGAGGGCAAGACGCATTTATTGCGATTGCTCCAAGAGATTCCCCTTGGCGAGGCGGAGCAGGCAGCCGTCGAAGATGGCGTAGCTGCCTACGAAAAACTCCTGTCGAAATTGGCAGACGTGCCTACTCCGGCTGGACGAACACGGCAGATTGGGACCGATCTGATACAGATAACGAACGTTAGATCATTCTCACCTCTTGCGGCAGCCGGAACGCTAAGTTGATCCAGATCCGAAGCTGGCTTCGGGCTGACTCCCACAAGGTTCTAGAATCGCTTGTATATGAAGCTTCTGGAACCGGATTGGAATCAACCAAAGCCGACATGGCAAGATGCTCAACTCATGTGTGCTAGGGTCCCGCTGGCACCGCTGATGGTGGAGTCAACTGTCATCGACGATGTACTTGCGCGTCTCCGGGTGACCCATTCCAACGGAGGGGCGGCTTTGGCATCCATTCAGGTCGGCGCCAACGACACCTTTGATTGGTTCGCATCGCGCAATCGGTTATTGGAATTCGATGTTTTGCGGTCATTGCTACGCAGAGAGAGCATTCGCGATGCGCTGCCAGAACTCATGATTCCGATCGAAGAAGCCTCGAACGGCGAGTCAGATACTTGCGAAATCGTGAAAGCAAGAGGTTTCGAATTCGATAATCCGTTTCTTTTTGATGGGCAATTGGCTGCCCGACTCTTCACCGGTGGAGCTTACGGGTCGTCACAGAAGATCGAAGCAAAGGCAGCGAAGCGATTAGCGATAAGTTTCTGCGACGCCGTTTTCCAGCAGAGATATGGGGATGTCTCACTTTTCTCGAGCTATGACGCTTGGACACCCTGGTTCTACGGAATTGCCTGGGATTGGACAGCTATTCTGTTCGATCGGCATGACCGAAGGTTATCGATTTTGGCAGTCACTGATACCGACTAATAGGTTCATCTGAGCTGCAGTTTGGATGAGCTAACGGCAGGATTCGATCCTCACGCGGTTGTCGCGTCGGCGAAGAGCCAGCAGGAAAGACTTGCAATTTGCCCAGATTCCACATAATGCACCGACCCGGACTGCTACGCCGCCAAGCTGGACGCGCACGTAAAGGCTAAGGTTGCCGCCAAGCCAGAGCTTGTCCAGATCAGCACGGCATACAAGCAGCAGCCTGAAGGCGAGAAGACCATCCCGCGCAACAAGTACGTCGAAATCCGCGAGGAGAAGCCCGACACGCCGGAGAAGGCGAAATGGCCCGAGTTCAAAACGTGCAAGTACACCACCGAGGCGATCGTGTCGGACGGCATCGAAAAGGGCGAACTGCGGAAGGTTTGCACCGAGCCGACCTGCCCCGTTCACCATCCCAAGAAGCAGATGCCGAAGGCCGATGCCAGTTTCAAGGCCGAGCAGGAGAAGCGCCGCCGCGAGGAAGCGCTTGCAAACGCAACCGGCATCCGCGTCCTGCAATCGATCGTCGCCGCTGTCCCGGTTCGGCTGATGAAGCGAGACCTGCTGTTTGTCGTGGAACGGCTGGCCGGGCTGGTAGAAGAACGGCGCTTAGAGATCGTCGCCCGGCAGCGCGGCGTTAAGCGGGGGAAGGACAGTGATTCCATCGCCAAGCTGTTTGCCGCATACCTGCGCCGCGCCGAGGAGAACGTCTTGGGCAGCCTTTTGATCGAACTGACCATCTTGCTTATCGCCGCCCGCCACCAAACGACGAAAGTGTTGAGCGAAGCCGCTGCTCTTTACAAGGTGGACACCGACGTCATCGTTGCGAAGGTCAAGCAGGAATTCGCAGCGAAGGAGGCGAAAGGCGCGAACAGGGCCGCTCCGAAGCCGGCAGCAAAGCAACAGGCAAAGGCAGCGAAGAGGCCCGCAGCGGCCTAACCTTCAATCCAACTGCAAAACTGGCGCGGGGCCTGCAACAGCAGGCTCCGCATTTTTGTGCATCGGCCCGTCTACTCGCTCCTCTTGCGTCACTCCTGCCATCGGGCAGGAGCAACAGTTCGTGCCCACGCGGCGGGCTTAACCACTTCGCGATGCACCCACGCTTTCCGGCCCCAGCAGAAATGGGACCTGCAGACCGGATGGTCGGATAACTCAGGCACTTTATCCCATAACTAACTCCACGTCGTACACTTGTAGACGTTCTCCAAAGAGCGCAACGGGAACGCACGGTGCCGTTGGCAATGGCAGCATTTCGTCTTGTGGAGCACCTGAGCGCCAGGAAGACTTGGAATTTCGGGAGAATATTGGAACGGTACGCAGGGGGCACGGGTTTGACGATGGAGAACGGCTTTTTCGAGCATCCGATTCTGAATTCGCCCTACGAGTACCCGGCCCGGCATTGGGAACTGGCACCCGACGGACAGCCGACGCAGCAGATAGCTGAGGCGCGCCGGACGGCGGAATTCATCACGCCGATCCCGAAACCCCGCAAGCGAAAGAAATCGGAGACTCAGGGAGGCTTCGTCTTCGACGAAGGTGCTGGGGTCTCCACCGCGAAGCAACGCTACGAAGCTATCCCGATCATCAATGATTTGCGGCGGCAAGTGGATCAGTGGCGACAACTGCCCAGCCCGAACGATTGGCTCGTGACGCCCGAGACAGCACACCTTCTCCAGCACTGGAGACACCATCAGTTTCAGGGCATTCGGCCCTTTTTTTGCCAGGTTGAAGCGGTTGAGACCGCCATCTGGCTCACGGAGGTTGCGCCGAAGCTTGGGAAGACAGGCAAGGGCTTTTTGGAATACCTCGCCAGTGCCAATGCTGAGGCGAATCCCAACCTCGCTCGGCTTGCGCTCAAGCTGGCGACTGGAGCCGGAAAAACTACTGTCATGGCAATGCTGATCGCATGGCAGACCGTGAATGCCGTTCGCCGTCCGAGCAGTTCCAATTTCACGCGCGGTTTCCTCGTCGTCACACCCGGACTGACCGTCAAGGAGAGGCTTCGTGTGCTCCAACCCAACGATCCGGACAGCTACTTCGCCAGCCGCGAGTTGATTCCGACGGACATGCTCGACGATCTTCAGCGGGCAAAGATCGTCATCACAAACTACCACGCATTCAAGCTTCGGGAGCGCCTGGAAATATCGAAGGGCGGGCGAGCTCTCCTCGAAGGGCGCCACGGCGCTCCGGTCGATACCCTAGAAACCGAAGGTCAGATGATCCAGCGAGTGATGCCGGATCTTATGGGCCTGAAAAACATCCTTGTGCTGAACGACGAGGCGCACCACTGTTATAAGGAGAAGCCGGGAGAAGCCGACGAAACAGAATATGCCGGCGAGGAGAGGCAGGAGGCCGAGAAAAACAACGAAGCGGCGCGCCTTTGGATCAACGGGCTGGAGGCGGTGCAGCGCAAAATCGGTCTCACGCGTGTATTGGACCTTTCCGCGACGCCTTTCTTTCTGCGCGGCTCAGGCTACGCCGAAGGCACTCTTTTCCCCTGGACGATGTCGGACTTCTCACTAATGGACGCGATTGAATGCGGGATCGTAAAACTCCCGCGCGTTCCTGTGGCTGACAACATCCCCGGCGAAGAAACACCTGTATTCAGGAATCTGTGGGAGCACATTCGCAAGAATATGCCCAAGAAGGGCCGCGGCAAGACCGATAATCTCGACCCCCTGAATCTGCCGACCCAGCTCTGTACGGCGCTCGATGCCTTGTACGGCCATTACAATCTGACTTTTGATAAATGGGACGAGGCAGGCATTAAAGTGCCGCCGTGCTTCATCGTTGTGTGTAATAACACGTCAACGTCGAAACTCGTCTACGACTACGTTTCTGGCTTTTTCCGCACGAACGAGGACGGCTCCACGCAACTTGAAAATGGCCGTCTTGAGCTCTTCCGTAATTTTGACGAGCACGGCAATGCGTATCACAGGCCGCGCACACTTTTGATCGATAGCGAGCAACTCGAATCTGGTGAGCCTCTCGATGACAATTTTCGCAAGGCAGCCGCAACGGAACTCGAACAGTTCCGTCGAGAGCTGATCGAACGCAGCGGTCAACAGGTTCAAGCCGAAGACATAGACGATGTACTCGTTCTCCGCGAGGTGATGAACACGGTTGGCAAGGAGGGACGGCTCGGAGGCGAAATTCGCTGTGTCGTCTCGGTCTCCATGCTCACCGAAGGCTGGGATGCAAACACAGTGACTCACGTCCTGGGCGTTCGAGCCTTTGGAACGCAGCTCCTGTGCGAACAGGTAATAGGCCGCGCGCTGCGCCGGCAATCCTATGATCTGAATGAGGAGAATCTCTTCAATGTCGAATACGCCGACGTACTCGGCATTCCCTTCGACTTTGCGGCCAAACCTGTTGTGGCTCCCCCGCAGCCGCCCCGCCAAACCATTCAGGTAAGGGCAGTCCGTCCCGAACGTGATTCGCTGGAAATCCGTTTCCCCCGAGTCATGGGCTACCGGGTGGAGCTTCCAAATGATCGGCTGACTGCGAAGTTTACTGACGACTCTGTCGTGACCCTGACTCCTGAGTTGACCGGCCCATCCAACACGCTGAATGCTGGAATTGTCGGCGAAGGCGTGAACCTCACCGTTGCACATCTGCGGGACACTCGGCCATCTACAGTGCTCTACCGCCTAACTACTCATCTGCTCTATACCAAGTGGCGTGATCCCGGAGAAGAAGCGAAGCTCCACCTCTTTGGGCAACTCAAACGCATCACGAAAGAGTGGCTGGATACCCGCCTCATTTGCAAGGGCGACACCTACCCGGCGCAAATTCTTTACCGAAATCTCGCGGACAGAGCTTGCGAGCGCATTACCGCTGCGATCACCGCTGACACCGCAGATAAATCTCCCATTAAGGTTCTTCTCGATCCGTACAATCCGACCGGCTCCACCAGCCACGTCAACTTTACAACGTCCAAGATTGACCGATGGGAAACTGATGCGCGGCGCTGCCAGATCAACTGGGTAATTCTCGATAGCGACTGGGAGGGAGAGTTCTGCCGCGTGGCGGAAAATCACCCGCGGGTGCATGCCTATGTCAAGAACCACAACCTTGGCTTCGATGTGCCATACCGCTGCGGATCAGAAAGTCGCATTTACCGGCCAGATTTTATCGTTCTCGTTGATGACGGCCGTGGCGAGGAAGATCTGCTTCACCTAGTTGTGGAGATCAAGGGATACCGCCGCGAAGACGCTAAGGATAAGAAGCTTTCGATGGAGACGTATTGGATTCCCGGTGTGAACAACACCGGGAAGTATGGCCGGTGGGCGTTTGCCGAATTCACAGAGATTTATGGGCTCGAAGCCGATTTTTCTCGAAAGATTGAAGAAGAGTTCAGCAGAATAATTGAATCGTGCGGGGTCGTACGACAGATGCGGACGTTCTCCGCCCAGGCGTATCTTGAGAAGCAGTTTGGGGCCGATACGAGATGGCCTAGGCTCAGTAGGTTGATCACGGACACGATCTCTTCGGGTGAGGATCGCTCATTCCCACTCTCAAAACTGGACAAGGTTGCCGAATCTGCGCAATTTGGAGCAGATGAGGTGCTTGCGGTACTTTCTGCACTCTCGCGGGAACCTAATGGGCCGTTGAGGATTGAATTGACGGGTGGCTCCAATGAAGGATCAACAGTTCCAATGTCGGAACTCAGCAGAATGCTATCAGCGTGGTGGAAAACAAAGGAAATCTCTGACACTGAATGGAGGGCGTGGGCTTCTGAGATTCAGGTCAGATGGGTACTGCGCGAAGAGGGGGTTCAATTAGCGTGAACATCCTCTCGGGAACCGTTATGGATCTTGCCAATCGGATCATGAATAGGGCGCCAGAGCTGCTTGATCTTTTCACCGCCGAAACCGAGCAAGAATTCGAGACAGCATTCGATAAATGGCTCCAGCGCGCGATTGTTGGCCTTGAGACCAATAAGCTGAATTTCAAACGAATGGACGAAGTAGGTCTTACTGGCGCATTGGCCCTCGCGTTATATATGCCGGGAGTAGACGTGTACCAGGAGGCTAACAGCAACGGGCACGTTGATCTCCTTATCGAAGTCGGACTTGGCACTCGAAACTGGCGAAAACTCGGTGAGGCAAAAATCTACAACGGTCCGGACTACCACATTGAAGGATTGAAGCAACTTCTAGGCCGCTACACAACGGGAAGGGAGACTCGCGGACTCCTCATCGAGTATGTAAGAAAAGTTAACATCGCAGGATTGATGAAGAAGGTGCGTGAACGAATGGACGAGCTTCTTCCAGAGGCACAGAAGGGAATGTGTACAGAATATTCGATCAAATGGTCGTTTCTCTCTGTACACGGCCATTCATGCGGTGAGGACCTTGAGATTGGTCATATTGGATGTAATTTGTTCGTTTCTGACAGTCAGGACACGCAATGAATCAGAAGAAGAGAGCTTCAAGACAAGGATCGAACAAGACCGTTGAGACGTTGGTCCATGAAGGGGCGTCGCGGAGGAACATTCCCACTGCGGAATACCAGTCCGTTATGCGTGATGAAGAACGGAGTCCAATCCGTGTTGCCTATGCGCGCCGTAATCGTGACCTTGACCCGCAGCTGGTATGGCGCGGCAAGGATGAACAAGACTGGTCCGATCTGGTTGTTCCCGCACCGCCGCTATACATCCAGGAGAAGGTCCATCCAAAGGTTCTGATTGATGACCTTGAGCGCCAAACGAAAACCAACAAAATCGCCGAACCTCAGTTTGACTTATTTGCTGACTTCAATGGCTTGCCAAGTGAAGAAGCTCGGACGGAATTTTACAAGCACGACGCGCATTGGTCGAACCGCATGATCTTAGGCGACAGCCTACAAGTGATGGCGTCTCTTGCAGAACGTGAGGGATCGCGCGGAAAGGTGCAGTGTATCTATATCGACCCACCCTATGGCATCAAGTTCAATTCAAATTTCCAGTGGTCCACCACCAGCCGCGATGTAAAAGATGGCAACGTCGAGCACATCACGCGAGAGCCCGAGCAGGTGAAGGCGTTTCGGGACACATGGAGAGACGGAATTCATTCCTATCTGACTTATTTACGTGATCGGTTAACTGTAGCGCGAGATCTGCTGACCGAGTCCGGATCGATCTTCGTGCAGATCGGCGATGAGAATGTGCATCGGGTTCGATCCGTTCTGGATGAGGTATTTGGAAGTGACAATTCTGTAGGCATTATTACATTCAAGAAAACAGCGGGGCTCGGCACCGACGGAATGACGAGCGTGACTGATTATCTGCTCTGGTTTGCGAAGGACCGGGACCGAGTCAAAATTCGCCCCCTGTATATTGAACAGGATTTCTCGGCAGACCCAAATTACGTATGGGTAATGGACGAGGCGGGCGAGAAGCGCCGACTGAGACGCGATGGAGTCGGTTTAGAAGCCGTCCCAACTAATAGCAAGTTGTTTCGTCATCAGATTTATCTCGCCGCCGGCCGGACCCCCTCTTGTATATACCCGATCGAATATCATGCAGAGACATTTCTTCCAACTGCAGGACGGAGTTGGTCGACAAACGCTGATGGGACTGCAAGACTAAAGAAGCAAGGGCGCCTTACAAAAAATGGAAACACTTTGAACTATGTTCGCTTTGCGAGCGACTTTGGCGTTGTGCCACTCAGTAACTTCTGGTCGGATGGTGCATCTGGAGTCGGCATGGATAAGACCTATGTCGTCCAAACGAACGTCAAGATAGTGCAGAGGTGCCTGCTACAGACAACTGACCCAGGAGATCTGGTGCTTGACCCAACCTGCGGTTCAGGCACAACGGCCTATGTTGCCGAAGAGTGGGGCCGCCGCTGGATCACCGTTGACACGTCTCGCGTGGCGCTAGCTTTGGCTCGTGCTCGCATCATGGGTGCTCGCTATCCTTACTATGTTCTCGCCGACAGTCCAGAAGGTCAGAGCAAAGAGGCCGAGTTGCAGGGCAAAGTGCCGTCAAGCGCGCCGACGCACGGCAACATCCGCCACGGATTTGTAAATGAGCGCGTGCCGCACATAACGCTCAGGTCAATCGCTAACAACACCGAGATTGACGTGATCTGGGACGATTACCAGACGCGTCTGGAACCACTGCGCACTCTCTTGAACGCCACGCTGACTAAGACATGGGAGGAGTGGGAGATTCCTCGCGAGTTGGACGCCAAATGGCCCGCCAAAGCGAAGGATTCGCACGCCGCATGGTGGGAATTGCGGATCGCGCGCCAAAAAGCAATTGATGCCTCCATTACCGCCAAAGTCGACTTCGAGCACCTCTACGACAAGCCCTACGAGGACAAGAAGAAGGTCCGCGTTGCCGGCCCCTTCACCGTTGAAAGCCTTTCGCCGCACCGCGTGCTGGCGGTTAATGAAGATGAAGAACTGATCGAAACATCGGCGCACGACAACCCCGACACCCGCAACGCGCAGAACTTCGTCCAGTTGATTCTCGACAACCTGAAGACTAGCGGCGTGCAGCAGGCGCACAAGGAAGACAAGGTCACTTTCTCCTCCCTTGTACCGTGGCCCGGTGATTACATCTGCGCAGAAGGTCGATATGTCGAGACAGACGGCACGGAGAAACGCGCTGGCATCTTCGTCGGACCCGAATTTGGCACCGTCACTCGTGAAGATCTGGTTGCTGCCGCACGCGAGGCAGGAGATGCGGCCTTTGACGTCCTGATAGCCTGCGCGTTCAGCTACGATGCCCACTCTGCGGACTTCAACAAGTTGGGACGTATCAGGGTACTGAAAGCCCGCATGAATGCCGACTTCCACATGGCGGAAGACTTGAAGAACACTGGGAAGGGCAATTTATTTGTGATCTTCGGTGAGCCGGACATTCAGATTCTCGATGAAATGGACCATCAAATAGTGGTGAAGGTGAACGGAGTGGACGTGTTCCATCCAAGCACAGGTGAAGTACGCAGTAACGGGCCGGATGAGATTGCCTGCTGGTTTATCGACACCGATTACAACGAAGAGAGCTTCTTCGTGCGCCATGCGTATTTCTTGGGCGCAAACGATCCATACAAAGCTCTCAAGACAACGTTGAAGGCCGAAATCAACGAAGAGGCGTGGGCCACCTTGCACAGCGATACATCCCGACCGTTCGACAAGCCGGAGTCCGGGCGAATTGCGGTGAAGGTTATCAATCACCTTGGTGACGAGGTTATGAAGGTGTTTCGCGTGAACTGAGGACGGCTGCCGATGGAATACCGAATCGCGGACACATTCACTGACAGTCTCGCCAAGCTGACCGGCGAAGAGCAGAAGGCCGCAAAGACGGCCGCCTTTGATCTGCAATTGAATCCGGCACACCCGAGCTTGCAATTTCATAAACTCGATAAGGCCAAAGATCCCAACTTCTGCTCGATTCGCGTGAGCCGCGATCTCCGCATCATTGTTCACCGAACGGGAACCAGCCTGCTGCTGTGTTATGTGAACCACCACGACGAAGCGTATCAGTGGGCGGAGCGTCGGCGTTTGGAAACGCATCCGAAGACCGGCGCCGCCCAATTGGTCGAGGTACGTGAGCGCATTCAGGAAATCGCCGTACCAAAGTATGTGGAGACAGTGCAGCTGAAGCCCAAAGAGCGGGTCTTCCACAATATCTCCGAAGGCACGCTCCTCTCGTATGGTGTTCCGCCAGAATGGGTGAGCGAGGTGTTGGATGCGAGTGAAGACGGTCTGTTGGAGATCGCCGGCCATCTGCCGGCAGAAGCCGCCGAAGCGCTCTTGAATCTTGCGACCGGAATCAGGCCACCGTTGCCAGTGACAGTTGCTCCCGGTGGCAATCCGTTTGAGCACCCCGACGCGCTGCGCCGTTTCCGTGTGATGAAGAATGTCGAAGAACTTGCTATGGCGCTCGACTACCCTTGGGAACGCTGGGCGGTGTTCCTGCATCCTGAGCAACGAAAACTGGTGCAGAAGGATTTCAATGGCCCCGCAAGGGTCTCAGGCACGGCAGGCACGGGAAAGACGATTGTTGGGCTTCACCGGGCGGCGCACCTGGCTCGCACCAATCCGCAGGCGCGTGTCCTGTTGACGACATTCTCGGAACCGTTGGCAAACGCGCTCCGGGCAAAGTTGCGCCTGCTTATCGGCAGCGAGCCGCGCCTCGGGGAGCGAATTGAAGTCTATTCCATGGACGTGATTGGTCTGCGTCTCTACGAGCTGAACATTGCCAAACCACTTCTCGCATCCGCAGCTGGCGTTAGCGACCTCTTGCAAGAGGCCTCGCAGTCTGTAGGAGACCACAAATTCTCCCTGCGCTTTTTGACAACGGAATGGGAGCAGGTTGTCGATGGCTGGCAATTGGACACGTGGGAAGATTATCGGGACGTGAATCGTCTCGGCAGGAAGACGCGGTTGAAAGAGACACAACGAAGACTCCTGTGGTCGATTTTTGAAATGGTGCGCGACGGCTTGCGGAAGCAAGGGTTGATGACGAGCTCGGGCATGTTCAATGTGCTTGCACGCCACTATGCCAGCGGCGCGGCCGCGCCATTTGATTTCGCCGTGGTAGACGAAGCACAAGACATTAGCATTGCGCAAATTCGATTCCTGGCAGCTATCGGAACAAGGAACCCCAACGCACTCTTTTTTGCCGGGGATCTTGGTCAGCGAATATTTCAGCAACCATTCTCATGGAAAGCAGCAGGTGTCGATCTTCGCGGCCGCTCAAGTTCGTTGAAAATCAACTATCGGACCTCCCATCAAATCCGGGCTCAGGCGGATCGATTGCTGGACCCGCAAATGGCGGATGTTGATGGCAATGTTGAGGAACGCAAAGGTACAGTCTCGCTCTTCAACGGCCCGCAACCGGGCATTAAGGTCTGTAAGACTTCTGCCGACGAGATTAAGGCTGTCCGCGATTGGATGGTTACACTGACAAAAGCCGGGGTGGCGCCTCATGAAATTGCGCTGTTTGTCCGCTCGGCTGCCCAGCTCAATCGACCGAAAGCGTCCGCGGAGCAAGCAAACCTGAAATTCCGAATGCTCGATGAACGCGTCGAGATTGCACCGGGACTTGTCTCTGTGAGCACGATGAACCTGGCGAAGGGATTGGAGTTTCGCGCCGTCGCTGTTATGGCTTGCGATGACGAAATGATTCCGCTCCAAGAGAGAATTGAAACTGTTGCCGACGAAGCCGACCTTGAGGATGTCTACAACACGGAACGCCACCTTCTCTACGTCGCCTGCACCCGTGCGCGTGACCACCTGTTAGTGACGAGCACCGCTCCCGCATCGGAATTCCTGGAAGATTTGGTCCACTGATTCCCTTGATCTCGCAAGGAGGGGTCAAGTGCGAAGCGGCCATGCCAGATGGCTACGTGAGTTTTGCGATGCCAGATAGCAACGAATTAGGATGAACTGAGCGAGATTTTGGGCAGGCAGGGCACGAACGCGTTGGGTGTGTAGCGTAGCGCGGTAGAGCGGCGAAACTTTCGTTCAATGACCGGGAATCGTGGACACCCAAACCATCTCTTCTGGTAGACTTGTTCTTGTCGTTGCGGTGGCGGTTTTGGTGTCCACCTTGGTGTCCACTTGGTGTCCACCGAGCCCTAAAATTGAGTCCACAGCAGCGAAATGGTAGAAAAGAGCGAAAATAGCGAAAGCTACGAAACGCTTGATTCTATGTGACGTATAACCAAGTTGTTGAAAAACAATCTGGGGACGTAGCTCAGTTGGTCAGAGCGCTGCCCTGTCACGGCAGAGGTCGCGGGTTCGAGCCCCGTCGTCCCCGCCATTCAAAGTTGAGCACTTACACTTGAATGGCCCTATAGTGACACCGCTTCATCTCGGAAAGTCACTACCTTATTGCACCAGATCCGCTTCACGCGGGCCGAGGACCACTTCACCTTCATACCTGCGATGCGTGATCTCGCCCTGTCTGGTTCCGTGGATCGCGATCCGCTTTTCCTCGTCGGTTGAGTTGACGTAGAGAGTCCGGCCGTCGACCACCCGGGCGTACACTCCATCCGGAGTCTGCAGACCTCTCTGAACTCCCGCAAGCGAATACAGGCTGTCGAGAACCGGTTTCATCACCGAAGCTTCAGACACCGTCGCGAGGTAAAGTGCATTGCCTTTGCCGAACCGATTGATCGTAAGCGCGGGCGTGTGGGCCTCCTCTCCGTTGAATCGTGCGAGGACCTTCGCGGTTGAAGGCTCGAGCACCTCGTAGCGGTGCGCTCTTGTGGTGATCGATTTGCCCTCTAAATCGAAAGCCAGCGAGACGGAATCGTAAAACGCGTTTGTCTTTAACCCAAAGACGTCGCTCAGGCGTCCCGGCAGCGGCGTGTCGAACCACTGCCCATGCTCGTCCACTTTGGCGGAGAAAGCCGTCATCAAGACAGTGCCACCATTGTTCACATAGTCCCGAATCGCCTGCGCACTCGAAGCGTCCATTACATAATCGGCGGGAACCACGACCAGCTTGTACGACGAAAGACTGGCGTGACCAATATTAATCATCGCCGTGTCGATGTTGGCGCGGAAGAGTGGCTCGAGTGCTCCTTGCACCTGATCGGTGTAAGAGGGCTTGAAGTATTAAAGCCGGCATGCTTCATGATCGCAATATCTTGGTCGATTTGCTCAGGGGTGCGGTCGATCGGTTGATAGCAGGTGCCCACAAAAAGTTGGCGTGGGTCCGGCCAGCCGGGATGATCTGTCGCGACCTGCTGAGCGGTCGACGATAAGCTCCTGCCGCTGAACACCGCGAGAGTTGTTACAAAAAGTCCGATGATCCAGTAACCGCGCTTCCGCCCACTTATGCACTGCAACTTCTTCTTCAACGCTCCTCCCGAAGGAGCGGCCCGGCTACCGGCCTAGACCTCCACGCTAACTTGGCCCCGGCTTTTCGTGGCGCCACGCCAAGGGATGCGCTCCGGGCTGAGGAACACTGTAGTCCTCTCTCCTCCTATTTGCCCACTATGGTGACCACCGAACCTTCGGGTCCACTCCACGCTGGCGCTCCCTCGTGCTTCAGCTCATGAGTTGCGTCGACCCACGTCAGCTTCGTGATTGAGCCGCCGTTCTTCTCATAGCCATAGGTCTTGCCATCGTCTTGAAAAATGTTAAGGCTGCCATCCGCCCCGGGGTACACCTTCACAGAAGTAATCGTCTGCGGCTGCTGCGCACTCAGGATATCGGATCCAAGCGGAACGATGCTACCCGCCTTAACGAACAATGGCAGAGTATCAATTGGAGCATCGGCCACGATGGTCTGTCCGCCATGTAATCGCTCGTTGGTCCAGTAGTTATACCAGTCGCTGCCCGCCGGCAGATACACTGTTCGCCGGGTCGCCCCTTGTTCCGTTACCGGAGCCACCAGGAAGGCCGGCCCATACATATACTCGTCTGGAATGTCCGCAGCCTTCGAATCATGGGGGAAGTCCATAAACAACGCTCTCATATACGGAGCTCCCGTCTGGTAGCTCCGGTAGGCTGCCGAATAGGTGTAGGGCAGGAGTTGATAGCGCAGCTTCAAATACTTGGCGAGAATCGGTTCTGCCTGTTGTCCGTACGCCCACACCTCGTTGTGATTTCTCTCCCCATGGGCGCGCATTACTGGCTGAAAGGCGCCCCACTCAAACCAGCGGACAAACAACTCTGGATAGTCCTCGTAATTCCCGATTGTGCCGCGCACGTCCGATCCATCGATGAGCGGCTTGTGCGCTGCATGGTAGTCCGCAGGAACGGAGGGCGAGAAGAAGCCTGCGATATCCGTATCCCAGTACGGCAACCCAGTCGCTGTGAAGTTCAGGCCGGCTGGGATGGAGCGCTTCAGCATATCCCAAGTGGAAACAATATCGCTCGACCAGAACACCGTCCCATTCCGTTGCGCTCCCAGATATGCGGCACGGGCCAGGATCATCACTCTCCGGCTATCGCCGAAATCCCGTCGGAAGCCGTCGTACACCGAGGCTGTGTGAAACAGTGGATACACATTGTAAAAACGAGTGCCCGAGCCGACCGAAAAGACGTCCTTCGCCGGATCGATATCGGGTTCCGTTTCATCCAGCCAGATGTAATCAAACCCGTAAGGCTTCACGTAACGGTCGCGGATCTTTTCCCAAAACCAGTTCGCCGCCTCCGGGTTGGTGGTATCGATGTTCGGTCCGATGACCGGTTGGAAGCCTCCAAAATCCGGCTTTCCATCGCGACCATGAATCAGCCAGCCCTTGCTGTTCAGCATGTCGTAGAATTGCGTTCCGGGCGAATAGTGCGGCCACACGCTTAGCAACGTTCCGACACCCATCGAATGCAGTTCGCGGTTCATTGCCGCCGGATTGGGCCAGCGCTTCGGATCCAGATCCATCTCGCCCTGCTTGGTCATGTTGAGAAAGTCCACGACCACCACATCCAGCGGCAGCTTCCTGTCGCGGTATCCCTTGGCGATATCGAGGGTCTGTTCCTGCGTCGGATAGATGGCTTTACTCTGGATGTATCCATACACGGCCCTTGGCAGCATGTGAGTGGTTCCCGTCAGCAGACGGTACCCCTGGTAAATCTCATCGCTGGTGCCTCCCGCGATCACGAAGTATGTGACGCGGTCGCCGACCTCTGACGACCACCGGTTCCGCCCATTGAACCCCAGTTCTACGGTTGTTTTGGAAGGATTGTCCCACACAAGCCCATAGCCGCGACTCGACACCATGAACGGCACACATACGTCCTGACCACCAATCGCGGTGTAGTCATGCCAGCAGCGAATCTCGTGGTCCCGCAGATCCATCCAGCCCTTCTGCTGCTGTCCCAGGCCGTAATAGTGCTCATCTTCCGGTGAGTCGAACATCGAAGACACGCGATAGCCCTTGACGCCTGCCTCGTTCGCGGCGACCTCTGGACTCTCCGGTTCGAGCATCCAGGTGCGCATATGCAACAGCGTCTTGCCATCCTCGGGGGTGGTTACAAGCAAGGCGTCATTGTGTGGACCGAGTCCTCCGTCGTTCGGACCATTGCCGCCTCCGCCTCCAAAGTACTGGTTGCGCAGTTGGAGATTCAGCTCGTCCAACGGCATAGGCTGTGGCCGCTTGTCTGGTGGAAGATCCCCGGGCGCCAAACGCACGACCATTCGCGCCGACCGGAAGACGTCGCCGCCTTCGGCGTCGCGCTCGTGGGTCCATCCCTCCGGCGCAGGCTTGGCCACAAATCCGTATCCGGGAGCGCCGGTCGCCGCTGCCTTATCGGAGCTCATGGTTATCCGCAAGATGTTCGGGGCATACGGCTCGAGCGAGATGAACCTCCCCTTCCGCTCCAACACGAATGGACCCTGCGCGCTGGCCACTCCGCATAACGACACCGCTAGCAGCGCCGCGCACCCAAGGACTTCTCCCGTTGAACGTAAACTCATGCGAAGCCACAGGCGATTCGCAAAGCGCAATATTTGCATCCCTCTCCTACCTCGTAACGAACATCGCGAACGGCTTCCCGTTCCTGTATCTGTGATCGAGTCTAAGCCCGCCGCCGCAACAAAAAATGAGCCGCGCGATGATCACCATAGCGCGGCCGGGGAGACAGCAACTCATAACGATCGCCAGGATTGAACTTGACCGTAGGCTTCAGCAACAACTTGCGGGTTGCTAAGCACGCCGGTCGCATCGTCAACTCAGAAACTAAGTGTCGCGGAGAACTCCAGTTGACGCGGCCCCTGACCGATCGCCATCCCGGTGATAATCCCGGCGCCACTGCAATCGATGCAGTTATTTCCTGGATTTCCCGGACTGATGTGGTTAAAGGCATTGAATGCGTCCACACGTACCTGTGCGCGGACTTCTTCGCGGATCGGAATGTTCTTCAACAACGAAATATCGGCATTGAAGAAGGACGGACCGAAGTAGCTGTTGCGTTGCACACTGCCGAACTGATCGAGCATCGGTCTGGCAAACGGTCCGGAAGTAGATCCGTTCGCGCCCAGCGCAGCCACCGGCGTGAAGTACGTTCGTGAGTGCGAGGTTGGATCGAAAGAGCTCAGGTTTGTCTTCAAAACGCCGCCTGCCTTATTGGGCCTGCAAGGACCGCTCGGTATGTCGGAGCCGCATTCCCCGTAGCTGGGCGTGAAGGGCAGACCGCTCGACCAGTTCAGAGTCATATTGGTCTGGTATCCGCCGATGAGATAGCTTGCCCACGCTGGAGCGTTGCTGAAGAACTGCTGCTTGCGTCCGAACGGCAGATCGTAGTTCCCATAGAGTTGGAACTCCTGCTGCCGCAAGTCATCGAATTTCCCGTAATTTACTTTCCTGTCGATCTCCTGATAGTCCCCTCCGTAATTGAACGCGACTTGCCACGAATACCTCGCGGTAAATTGCAGACCTCGGTCGAATCGCTTGTCCAAAGTTGCTTGGAGGGCATTGTAGTGAGTGTCGAATCCATCGTGATAGTAAGTCTGGTCCTGGGCCCAACCATAACGGGCAAAGAAGGGCCGTAGATAGCTCGTGTTGCTGGTCTCAGTTTGCCCGGTCACAGGAGCGGCGGAGGGGGCATTCGGATTCCAGCACAAACCCTGCCCGGTCGCAGTTTCGCTCGCCGGAAGACAGGCGGCAACCTGGTTCGGATTGGTCGTCTGTCCGTCCCCTGCAAAAGTATGGGTGCCTTTGTTGCCGGTGTAGGCGAGCGTCGCGGAAAGAGACTTGGACAGCTGGCGTTGCACGCTTAAATTCCACGCATCCACGGTGGGCAAAAGCTGCGGGTTCTGGCGAAACTTGGCGCTCAGGCCATTTGGAATCGTGATTTCGCCGTTAGAGGGAATGGTCGGAAACGCGAAGGGCGTTGGACCTGTGGCGAGATTGAAGGCAGCTGTATTCGCGCCCGCATTGGTAAGGTCCTGGTTGGCGAGCACCGGCAGATTCTGGCTGACCACGTGACCGAAGATTGTGCCGAAAACGCCGACGTCGAAGCTGCGCCCATACCCCATGCGAACTACTGTCTTCGGATCGACCTGGTAGGTGAGGCCGATGCGGGGAGCAACATTGTGGAAGTCCTTCTTGGCATTCATCGCGGTGTCAAAGCCACCGTATCCGGCAACGCGAATGGTTCCGGTGCTGAGGTCGGCGAAGCCACCCTGTCCTTTGCCATTGACTGTCTCGGGGAAGTAGATCTCCCAACGAACGCCCAGGTTCAAGGTCAAGTCGGGAGTGACGCGCCAGGTATCCTGCGCGTAGCTGAAGACGATCTTCTCTGACTCCTTGGCGTTGGTCGAGGTGCTGACATAGCGTTGGAGATTGGTGACGTCTCCCAGCAGGAAGGTCGCGAGGCCCAGACCTCCGGGTGTGCTCTGCGTCGTGTTCTCGGTGTCGGTAGCGCTGAACGTCACCTCGCCGGCTCGATTCTGATCGCTTGGCACGCGCAGATTTCGCGCATAACGCAGGTCCGCGCCAAACCTGATGTTGTGATTGCCAAGGATCTTGGTCCAGTTGCTGACTACCTGATACTGGTCCTCCGTCTCGAGTAGATGGCAGTTACACGCATTCACCTGAAGGCTCGAGCCGAAACTGGACAGGCCATCGCCACTCCCGCCGCCTGGATTGGTGATAAAAAAACCAGGGGCGCCGGATGTGAAGGTCGTGCCCAGATTCAACCCCGGGATGCCTGCCATCGTAGCCAGATCCTGAGTGCCGTCATACTTTTGCGTGGAGACGTGGTAGCGCAGATATCCCAGCCGGAAGTCAGTCAGGAACTTGGGATTCAATACGACATCCATGCCGGCGGCCGCGCTTTGATTTTTGCCTTTGGCGGATCCGCCAAAATCATTCGTGATGGACGAGAACCCCGGGCCGCCAGCCGCTCCAAAGATCGTACTGGCCGAGTTTGCATTGTCGAAGTAGCTGTAGCGGCCAAAGGCGTGCTTTGACTCGCCGAGCACGTAGTCGACTCGCACATCGAACTGGTTCTGGTTGGTGACTCCAGTGCCGCCTGCATTGTAGTTATTGGCGGTGCCGGCCTGCGTTCCCGTCGAATTAGGAAGCGGAATCAGGTTGAGGAGATACAGTGCCTGCGGAGAGAGGTACTGATTGGGGATGAAGTTATTCGCAAAAGGTGCTGCTCCGGCACGAGGATTGTATATCTGACCTTGCAGAGCACCGCGACCTACCAGAAACTCGCTAAGATCGCAGCCAGCCCCGGAGAGACACGAGTTGTGAACCCGGGCCGTCGGGACGGTTACTTGAGCGGAAGCGCCGTTCCGTTGCCGGACGCCTTGATAGTCTCCGAAGAAGAAGAACTTGTTCTTCAGAACAGGCCCACCCACCGAGGCGCCGAACTGGTTGTACAGCGCAGGCGGAGTCAAACGAGTCGACAATGCAGAATACGGTGCGAATTGGTTATACGGATTTCGCGCCAGTTGTTCCCCGCTTCGCCGGTACTCGAACAGATCACCATGAAAGGTGTTGGTTCCCGACTTGGTCTGAGCGCTCACCACAGCGGCGACTGATTGCCCAAACTCCGCGTCGTAGCTCTGCGTGGAAATCTTGACCTCACCCACGGCGTCCAGGGGTGGATTGATGACGATCTGGCCAAGGATCGGGTCCTGGTTCGAGGCCCCGTCGAGCAGGTACGCCACACCAGAGAAGGACTGTCCTGCGATGTTGACCGTCGGGCTGCCCTGCGCGTCTTCCGCGTTGTTCTGCGTCCAGCCCATCGACTGGGCTCCCGGAATCAGCAGTTGCAGGCTGGCGAAGTTGCGCCCCGCAATGGGCAGGCTAGAAATGCTTCTTTCATTGAAGACCGTCCCCACGTCCGCTCGATCGGTCTGCAGCTGGGGTGCCTCGGAGGTGACGGTTACGGTGTCGCTCGCGCTGCCGACGCTTAGCTTCAGGTCGACCTTCGGCGAGGTGTCGGCTGCGACTTGAATTCCACGATTCTCAACCGCACCGAACCCTGCGGCGCTTGCTTTGACGTTGTAGACATCGGGAATAAGGTTATGGACCGTGTATTCTCCGGACTGGTTGGAGGTCACCTGCACCGAAGTTCCCTTGCTCTCGTCTGTCACCGTGATGGTGGCATTGGGAAGAACGGCTCCCGACGGGTCTGTGACGGTACCATAGATCGTGCCGTATATCGCCTGCCCTTGGGCGGTGCGCGTCGAAACAAAGATGCAGACAACCGCGGTTGCCAGCAGAACAACTTCCAAGACCTTCGTCCTTCGCTTCATTTCCCCCTCCTGAAATAACGCAAGCGGCTTTCTCGTTTTGAAACGTCGAGCCACGAATGCGCTCGTCCAGCAAAATGTGTGACGGGTAGTACATTTCACTGCCGACTCTTGCTACCCGGTCTCCCATCGGTGGGGCTTGGTTGCCAAGTTCAACTGCCTTCGGCTTGGCAGTCACCAGCAGGTCTGGAATCTATGCCGCAGACGGTGGAGCGACAAGTAATACACGGTGTCCTACAGTATGAAACCGGTGATGTGCTGCCTCCGCCAGCTGATTTCATTGAAGTTACTGGCGGAGCTGCGAGACGGGCAGGAAAAGGGGCGGGGAATTGTGCTTGATCGCTCTTAGGTTCGACGGACGTTCCACAGGTTTGCCGTGGACGGTTGACTTCCCTTAAGGCATTATGTGTAATACGGCGGCAGATGGGAGTGGAACGCCCAGTAAACGTATACAAGAGCCGCAGCGTCAAATCCCCCCTTTTGGGGCGGCCGGCTACCCGATCGAAGACTTTTGCGCGGGGCAATCAAACCGCAAGACTTCAGGTTACTCAGGTCCAATGTCAGTTCAACCGGGTTCAAACTCCGAAAACAGCTCACCGAAGTCCTACAGGGACACCAACGAAAGCTTAGTTGAAGCACCCAGCCACGAAGGTGAGTCTTCAATCTCTGGTAACGGGAATACCAGGAAGGCCGAGGTGATTCTTGAGGAACTCGATCGCATCGTCGCGAGCCGATATTTTCGGAGCGCAGGGCGGAGCCGACAATTCCTGCAATTTGTGGTGCAACAGAAGCTCGCCGGCCATGTAGAGCGACTGAAAGAGCGCACGATTGGAACCGAGGTGTTCCAACGCTCACCGGACTACGCCACCGGTGAGGATCCGGTGGTTCGCGTGCAGGCAGGCGAAGTGCGCCGCAGGCTGGATCAGTACTACCAGGAAAGACTGGATGCCTCACCAGTGGCTATCAGGCTCCCGCTGGGCTCCTATTCGCCGACGTTTGAATGGGCCGCCGAGAAGCCACTCGCGAAACCTCAGCCCGCAATCATCCCTCAGGCCCCGCCGGTTGTCCTGCCCGAGGAGACCCGCACCAAAACGCGACGCAGAGTATTCGCGGCTGCCTGTCTCTTGATCCTTGCGACTGCTGTTGCCATCGCCTTCGTCAATTTCCAGCGAGCGGCATACAAAAAGACGATGCTCGAACAGTTCTGGAGTCCGGTTTTTAAAACCCAACAACCGGTCCTGATCTGCCTGGCGAAACCCGTGGTTTACCGCCCTTCGGCAAGACTGTACGAAAAATACAGGCGAACGCACCCAGGGACGTTCCAGACAGAAGTAGAAAGATTCAATCACGCTCTTCCGCTCGATCCCGACGAAAAGGTTTCCTGGAGCGACATGGCCATATACCCGGAATACGGGGTAGCGCTTGGAGACGCGTATGCCGGTGTAAGCCTCTCCGGGCTTTTCGGTCAGCTTGGCAAGCCCAGCCAGGTCAGAATCGGCTCAAACTATTCCTTCGAGGATCTCCGTAACTCGCCGGCAGTCGTGGTGGGCGCCTTCAACAATCGCTGGACGATGGATTTGACGGCAAACCTGCATTTCGCATTCATTGATAAAGATGGGAAATTCACGATTCAGGAACAGACCCCGGGTGGGCGGGTTTGGCCGCAGTATGCGTTGAACTCCGCGGGTGAAGGTATTAACTTCGCCTTGGTAGGACGAATCCTGGATTCCACGACCGGTCAATTCACCGCAATCGTTGCCGGCATCGATGCGACCGGAACACAGGCTGCCGCCGAGTTTGTCTCCCATCCGGAGTACATCGAGAAGGGTCTGCGCGACGCTCCGCCGGACTGGCAGAAGAAGAACTTCGAAGTTGTTCTCAAGACCACGATTACAGATTCTATTGCCGGACCTCCGCAGGTCGTGGCCGCCTATTACTGGTAGGCGGTTCTTCAATCGTTCAATCATCTTCCGTGTGCGACGGCTTGAATCGGAAAGAATCCCAATGGGGAGAATACTTGCGATGGGTGTTCCCAAACTGCAGTCTGGCTTTTCCATTTGCTGCCGGACTGTGCTGATTGCAGCCTGCCTCGGAGCCATCTCTGTGGCCTTGCTGCCCGGGCAAACGCCCGACCCAGTTTCCGAGGCCCAGAGCCTGATGAACAAGGGCGAGCTGGATAAGGCGCTGGCGTTGTTAACGCCCCTCGAGGCGGCAGATCGAGAGCCGAAGGGAGCCGAATATCTGCGGGGTCTCATTCTCTATCAAAAGGGAGACCTGCAGAGCGCAGCGACAGCGTTCGGCAAAGCATCGGCGCAAGATCCTACGGACGTGGAAGCCATGAAAATGCAAGGGGCCAGTCTGTTCCGTCTGGGCAAATCGGCCGAGGCGATTCCTTTGCTTGAGCGAGCAACTGGATCGACGCAGCAGATGAACGTGGATCCGCAGTATGTCCTCGGACTTTGCTACCTGGATAGGAATCGCTTTGACGATGCGCGCCATGCCTTTGCGACCCAATACGAGTTCTCACCTGACTCTGCATCGGCGTACCTGCTTGAGGGCCGCATGCTGTTGCGGCGCCAGTACCTGCCGGTGGCGGAAAAGTCCGCACTTAAGGCGCTCGAGCTAAAACCGGATCTACCGGCAGCCCATTTGCTGTTGGGCCAAATTGCTCTCGCTCGAAATAATCTTCACGAAGCCGTGTCGCAGTTCCTGATGGAGCGTGACTTGAACCCGATGCTTGGCTTCGTTTACGAGCGGCTTGGCGACGCATATATCCGCAGCGGCGATTTTACGAACGCGCAAAAATCTTTGGATCGCGCAGTTCTTCTGGAGCCGACGCTGAATATCCCTTACATCCTGCTGGGTAAAGTGCTGCTGGAGCAGAACGACGCCCTGATGGCGACGATGTATCTCAAGCATGCAATCGAGATTGACACCAAAAACTTCATGGCGCACGCGCTGCTAGGACGAGCCTACCGATCCCTCGGCCGCGCGGATGACGCGACAGCCGAGCTCCGCCTTGCCGCCAAGTTGCAGGAAACTGAGGCGCCGGCGTTCGAACAGCCGAAGTAAGTGCGAGCATTCGTATCTCAATTGCTTACGAATTGCCGGTGCTTCATCTCTGAATCTGCTCTGGCGTTGAAATTCTTGAGCTGTTGTATACGCGTTGAAACCTATGAAAAAGTCATGGCCTCTTTTGCGGTATGTAGTCGTTCTCACAGCCGTCTGCCTCAATGCAACGGCGCGAGGTGACGCCCAGAATCCGATCATCCAGACCAACTTCACCGCCGATCCGGCGCCGATGGTCTATGACGGTACCGTCTACCTGTACACCAGCCACGATGAGGATGACGCCACTGAGTTCAAAATGGTCAACTGGCGGCTGTACACGTCAACCGACATGGTGAACTGGACGGATCACGGAGCCGTCGCCTCACTCAGCACATTCCCCTGGGCCGTTCAGAGCAACGATGCCTGGGCGCCGCAGGTCGTCCCCCGCAACGGCAAGTTCTATCTCTACGTTCCCATCAGTGTTCCTGGGTCGCCCAAGAGTGTCATCGCCGTCGCCATTGCAGACAGCCCCTTCGGCCCCTTCAAAGACGCGCTGGGGCATCCGTTGATTGAGAAGGCCACCGGCAATATCGACCCTACAGTCTTCATCGATGATGACGGACAAGCCTATCTCTATTGGGGGAATCCCAACTTGTGGTATGTCAAGCTGAACCCCGACATGACCTCCTACTCCGGAGACATTGTGAAAATCGATTCGAAACCGCAGAACTACCAGGAGGGTCCCTGGTTTTATAAGCGGGATGGCCGATACTACATGGCCTATGCCTCGCATTGCTGCCCCGAGGGAATTGGCTACGCCATGAGTGATAACGCCACAGGGCCATGGAAGTACGAAGGAATGATCATGGACCCTGACAAACGGTCCTCAGGGAATCATCCCGGTATCATCGACTACAAAGGCTCTTCCTACGTCTTCGGTTTCAATTACAAACTCAATTTCGCTCTGACCGAAGTCCATCGTGAGCGCCGATCTATCACCGTCTCGAAGTTGACTTACAACCCCGACGGTACCATCAACACGCTTCCGTGGTGGGATCCATCCGGTGTTCCACAGGTTGGCACCCTCGATCCCTTCACGCGAGTCGAGGCGGAGACGATCGCTTGGGAGAGTGGAGTCAAGACAGCGCAAAGCGACAAGGTCGGAGTCTACGTCACCAACACAGGGAACGGCGCCTACATCAGGGTTCGTGGCGTCGACTTCGGTCATGAGGGAGCATCGAGCTTTAGCGCGCGGGTAGCGAGCGGCTCACGAGGAGGCGACATCGAACTGCACCTGGATCGTTCTGATGGACCCGTCATCGGCACTCTGGCCGTTCTGAATACGGGTGGATGGTTCGACTGGAAGACTGAGAGCGCGCCCGTCTCCGGCGCGGCGGGAGTACACGACGTGTATTTCGTCTTCAAAGGGGCTCCCAGCGGAGATCTGCTGAATTTCGATTACTGGATGTTCAAGCGAAAAGGTCCAGGGCAATAATCGGCCTGAGACTCATACGAGATTTGGATCCGCAGCGGTCGCAACACAGCGGTCCATCGTTCAACAACTTCCAAGTAAAAATGCACTACTCCTCAGAACTGAACCTTCGCGTCCGCCGAAGTGTCGCAGCTTCGCATACCCTCATTGCGCCTTGAGCAGAAAAGTGTTCTCGGATCCTTTGCCGTATGTCAGGACTCGTGCACGGCCGTTTGGGCTGAACCCAAGTTCCCCAGATTGATCTTCACTCGATGGCCATCGTAAGTTACGGAGCGATCAAAGCGCGACTCAGCTCCGATCCCGACGCCGTGACCCGGCTTGACCAGGACAAGATGGAAGGTGCTTCTCATTCGCATTCCAGGAAATGTTCCTACCCGATCGCTGATCGACAGTACGTTCCGGCGATTGTCCCAGTGCAAGTGAATCGTGGCTCTCGCGCCTTTTTCGTAGCCGTATCCGTCTCCACTGTCTTCGTAGAGTTCAAAGTCGGCATCTTTGCCACCGTAAATGCGAACTTCGAGCGGATCTTCGGTGTCGGCTGCTGACTGCACGACAGGTCCCATAGGCACGATGCTGCCCTGCTTTGCGAAAATTGGCAGTTGCTCAATTGGAGCGTCTGCGGTAATGGTTCGCCCTCCCTGCTGTTCTTGTCCCGTCCAGAAATCTACCCAATTATTGCCTGCGGGCAAAACAACTCTGCGGGTGGTGGCTTGGGGTTCAGTCACAGGATTTACAAGCAACGAATCACCGAAGATGAATTCGTCGCTCACATTTCTGAGTGAGATATCGGTGGGATAGACATAGGGTAAAGCTCTCATCGGGATCTCTCCCCGGTTAGTAACTCCCCAGGCAGAGGAGTAAATGTACGGCAACAGGCGATAACGGAGATCGTCGTATTCTCTGAGGACTTTCTCCACCTCGGGACCGTACTTCCACATTTCTGTCTCAGAGTGGAACCCGTGAATGCGGAAGATTGGGCAGAAGGCTCCGTACTGAAACCAGCGGATCAGCAGTTCGTGATAATCCGCAGATGTGTACTGGTCAGCAGGACGGAAGAATCCGCCGATGTCCGTTGTCCAGTAAGGAAACCCTGACATTCCAAAACTAAGTCCCGCAGGAATCTGTCGACGAAGCGTACTCCAATCGCCTGTGATGTCGCCTGACCATGAGATAGATCCGTTGCGCTGTTGTCCCGTATAGGCCGAGCGCGAAAGGATCACGACACGTTTATCCCCGGTCTTCGCCCGTTGCCCTTTGTAAACCGCTGAGGTTTCAAAGAGCGGGAACGCATTGCGCACAGTCTTGCCAGGTCCTAGATAGGTCTCGTCGTTCTTGAGAGGATCGCCCTCCGGTTCGGAAGCATCGAGCCACCAGCCATCAAGCCCGGCGGCAAACAGATTGCGATCGATCTCAGACCAGAAAGCTGTTTGTGCCTTCGGATTGAACAGATCCGCCCAGTTCTCATGCTCCTTTGTCTCGCCCGGTTCTGCTGTGCTGGCCGCACTGGTCAGTAGCAAATGGGCGTTCTCCATATCTCGATTTACCGCTGTCTCTGCTCCAAACTTAGCCCAGACTGAAATCACAAGATGAAGATTCTCTCTGTGCAGAGAAGACATCATCGCAGCTGGATCGGGATAGTCTTTTTCATCAAACCGCATGGCATTCCAGCCATACTTTCCCCAGTACTGCCAATCCTGAACAAAAGCATCTACAGGAATCTTTCGTTCGCGAAACTCAGCAGCTGTATCGAGAATCTGCTGTTGGCTTGAATAGCGTTCCCGGCATTGCCAAAATCCGTAAGCCCATCGAGGCAGTAGCGGAGCGGCACCCGTGTACTCTCGGTATTCTGCGAGTACGCGGCTCGGTTCCGGTCCGTAGAGGAAGTAATAATCCACTCCCTGACCTTCTTCAGAGCGAAACGCCATCGTATTCGAAGGAGCCCGAAACGAGAGTTCCGTGTCTCCTCCCGTCTCCGCTAAAACTGTGTGAGTTGAATTCGCTGAGAGGTGCATCTTTGCCCCGGCTGAACCGGGAACCCACATGTTTTTGATGTCGATGATCTGTTCACCATCGACGGAGAGGCGAAGTTTGGTCCGGTAGTTTCCCTGAAGAAGGAACCCATAATCTCCTTCTTGCTGCGTGCGGAAAGTGCCAACGCCTTTGTCATTCAGCTTGATCGTCTCTATCGCAGGATTGAAGTCCGTCAGCGAGGGGTTGTTCCACAGCAGCCCGTAACCTCGTGTCGAAAGTAGAAAGGGGATAGCGATATTTGTATTTGCCTGCAGAAGCCGGACCGGTATGCCGCGCAAGTCGAAGAATCCCTCTTGATGCTGGCCCAATCCGTAGATTGCCTCGTCTGGGGACAAAAGAAACTCCTGCTGATTTTCATCCCGCCCACCCTTGACCCCGGATGCAGCGACGACACGAACAGGATCAGGTTGCTCGCTGAGGATCGTCTGTCCACCCGACGTTGCAAAGCGAACTGCTCCGTCGTCTCGGGCGACTTCGATCTTGAGTTTTCGAGTGCGAAGATACAGGTGTGAGGCGTCTGAAGAAGTCGTAAACTGCGCTCCGGTGCAAGGTCGCACCACCGCAGGTACAAGCCTCTTGGTTGCCAAACCTGTTCTGCTTTCGAGAATGTGAATTACTTCTTCGGAGCACACCTCGACCCGGACCACGCCGTTGGCAGTCCGAACGGTCGCGCCATTCGCGGTTCGTTTGATTTCTTCTGCGCCACTGTCACGTGCCGATCCAACAAAGCCCAACACGAAGAAGCAAACGGTAAAGAAAGACAACGCCTTAGTGGACGCAAGAGACATGAACGAGGTACCTCATCGTTTAGCATTACACCAAATTCTATGGGCAGTTATGGAGTAAACATGAGCGGCTTCCCAAAGGGGCAGGTTTGGCAGAGGCCTGCGTCTTCCAGTTCTCGGGGACCTTCTGCCGGATTGATCAAGGCACAGTGAACCTTGGGCCTTACCAGTCAGACCTTGTGGAACAGGGCGACTGCGGCTCGGACGAGTAAACATACGTCCAACCATTCAAACGTGTCTATCAAAGTTCAAACTCCATTGCAGTCTCTGCGATGGTGTGCTCTTACCGCTGAAGCGGATGCGTTCTGCACTGGCACTCAGCGTTGCGGGCACACCGTTCACCGTGAGGTGTTTGAGCTGAACAAGTTCTTGATCCGGAAGTGCAACTTCGATCTCCCAACGGCCCGGCGTCTTCGGCGAATACCAGCCGGAATATCCGTTAACGTCCTTCTTGAATCCTAAAAGGGCCGAGTTGAACTCGTACGCATCGAGAGGGATGATGGGCTTGAACCGGATGCCTCGGCAGAGGAACTCGGCGCCCAGGAGTTTTGTGGAACTATAGAGCGGCCACGCGTGCGAGTGCATGTTCAAGACCGGGAAATCAGGACCGGTACCGCCGGGATATTTCGAGAAGACGGAGTGATATGCATCCGGGCCGCTCCAGATTCCAAACCACATGGTGGGGTACGTTTCGGCATGGCGGGCGAGGGTGTTTTTCAACCATTCATCCCACGCCATCGCTCCGTTCTCCAGTGAGAGAGCCCAGATCAGAGTGCCATTGATTGCGGCGAAGATGCCGCCGTTGGTTCCCGTGCCTGGCTCATCCTTCATGGTCGGGTCGGGCTGGCTCTGCAAGATCGCGCCGATGGGAGAAGGCTTGCGCACCAACTCGTCGATGGTCGCGACCAGCGAGGCAGCCTTCTCCGGCGGTAAGCATCGGCCGATCAGAGCCCAGGGCTGGGGCTCCAGCCACATCTGCTTCTCGCCCATCCATCCGCACTCTTCGCTCAGCCACGCGCGCCGGCACCATCGCTTGTGCCACTGCTCCTGCACCGCGCGACGTTGAGCCTCAGCATGTGCGTGGGCCTGGAGAGCAAGATCGGGCCGCTCGATGCTTTCAACCATGCTTGCGAAGTAATCCAAGACGTAGGCCGCCATGGCGGCGTTCAAGACGCTCTCGCCCTCACTGATCACCTTGTGTTGCTGCTCCGGCGTAAGGTGCGTGTAGACGATGCTGTCATTCCAGTCACCGTTAAACAAGCGCAGCAGGCCGTGCTTTCCTGTGCCGATAGCAGCGGTGAGATGAGTGAAGGAGCGTTGAAGAAGGTCGAGAACCGTGGGATCGCCAGGCTGCAGACCGTGGCGTGGATAGCTCGGTATGCGTTCGTGAAGAAAGTCGCTATCCCGCGTCGCAAGGACGTACTCGCTGGCTACCCAGAGGAGCCAGAGGTCCAGATCGCTTGGCTGGTAGACGCACGGCGCAGGCACTCCGGCGCCCACAATGCCGTAGGGGATGGCGCCGTCGGGTTGGATCTCCTTAAGGGTGTAGCGGAGAATGCCACGGACGAGGTGAGGCTCGGTGAAGATGAACGGCAGAACGTGTTGCAGCGGATCGCGAGCGGCGCATTGCAGACCCGCGAGATATTGATAGCCTGCACCTTGAGATAGGATATGTTCGCGAAAAAAGCTATCGTAAGTAAAGCCGCTGCGGAGATAGTAGCTGCTCCATTGCATCTCGCGTTCGATCCATGGATGCGCTGCAGCGCGAAACATTGGCGCAGTGCTCGTCCTCCACTGCGCGCTGCTCCTCGACCAGAGCGTCGAGCAATTTGCCGCGTACTTGGCTACGAGAGAATCCGCGGAAAATCCATCCGGCAGATAGCCGTAGAGAAAGTACAGGGTGCGACTCTCGCCCGGCCTGAGAACAAGCCGGCGTTCGAGCAGGAATGCGCTCTCCGGCCCATGCGCGCTGAGGTCATCGTCCAACGGCGTAAAGATTCCTTGAGGATGCTCCACGTTCCCGCCGAAGAACCGGGGTCCACTGGTCGAGCATGCGTCGACCGGACCATCGAGCGAAGCCAGGAAGGTAGGCGGAGGTGAGAGGTCCTCCATGCTTGCGCCCGAAGGTAAAGAAGGAGTTGGCCCACCAAAAAATCCTGTAGGCTTGGCCTTCAGCGAAGCCTGTGCCTGCTGCCACGCCTGCTCATCTGTTTCCGTACGCCCTAAGAAAGTCTGCTTCTCCAGCAACCCTCTCCCGTGGTCAAGCTTTTGAAAGTGGTGCGAAAAACGCTCGGAAAATTGGCGGCGACGTTCGACCGCGTTGGGTGTCCCTTCCAGGACGCCGGATTCCATGAGGGCGCGGTAGGAAAACTGATGGTTGTTGCATCCCCAATACTCCACCCAGCGAGGCCTGGCGGTATGTTCCGACCGGTTGGTGATGGTCACTTGCGAAACGAGTACCGGGTCATCGCCAAACGGAGCGAAGATGACTTGGTCGACTGCATACGAGCGTGCGGAGACTCGCTTCCGCAGATACCCCATGCCGAAGATCCGGTCGAACTCTTCGGCTCTGCCGCCGTACCGTGTGCTGAGCATGAAATCGCCGTCGGTAAGAAAGCCAAGGCCGCCGCCATAGCAGTCCTTCTCCGGGCAATAGTCGTTGAGAAATTTCGGGCTGCCCTCGTCCTGGCGAACCTGCACATGGCCGTAGTTTGAAGCGACTGCAACGAGTCGGTCATTCCCCACCTGGTGCATATGGTCAGTGGGAGATCGCCAGGTCTTGTCGACTGGCTGTACAGCAAGAGGATCGGAAATTTGAGAGCAGGTGTAGCGATAGGAGGGAAGCTCATGCAGGTCCCGCTCCCAGCGGCCAAAATGTCCCGAGCCATAGGTGTCGATTGGACTCTGTTCGGAAGGATGTTCCTCGCCGGTGGGACCGGAGGACGCGAATGCTCGCGGAGCCATTTGGCTCGCTATCCCCAGCCCCACTAACTCAAGGAAAGTTCGCCGTCTCATCGCTGTTCGTCCTTTCCGAAAGGTGCCGTGAGATACCGCTATTCCAGGAGCGCGAACAATGGAGCAAGACTTTCGCGTTGATCCTTGATGCGGCGCGCGTGCCGTCGCCCCGTGGCGGCGCGGATCTGCTTATTCAGAGTCAGTGATCGAAGGCGGAGCATCCTGCTGCGCCGAACCCCACCGCCGGTTTGGCTTAGAGCCGAGAACAAACTGCAACACTCCGCCGGAGGCAATATCTTCGAACGCAATCCAGTTGTGGGTGTGCTTGTGCCCGTTCAAGACGGTGCTCTGAATGTAAGGATTCGCATTCGGGTCCGAGGTCGCGATGGTGAAGGTCGATCCTTGATAAGGCTTATCGAGGACGATCACGATCTTTGAGAACGATGGGCTTACAAGCTCGTATGCCCGGCTCGCGGGGTCCACGCTGTAGATACCCATCATGGTCAGCACAGCCCATGACGACATGGCCCCGCCGTCATCGTTCCCGGGAATACCATCCGGAGCATCAAAATAATTTTCATCGAGCACTCTGCGCACCACGCGCTGCGTTTGCCATGGCTGCCCCGAGAAGTGAAAAACGAACGGAGCCTGCAGGTCGTCTTCGTTGTACGGGTTGTAATACTGCGCGTACCACCCAGGCTCGGGATATTGAAAGAACGCCGACATTCGCGCATTGAAGCGATCCTGCCCCACGGCATTTACCAGCCAGCGAAGGTCCGCCGGCGCGAACGACTGGTAGTGCCAACCGGTGCCCTCAACAAAGCCGTGACCATCCAACGCCGGGTTAAAATTAGGCGCCCATGCGCCATCGGCATTCCGTGGTTCGAAGAACCGGTTCTCTGGCTGAAACAGATTACGGTGATACAGCGCGCGGTCATACATCTGCTTCGCTTCTGTAGTCTTTCCAAGGGATTGAGCGAGACGATAGAGTGCGGCACAGGCAAGTGAATGCTCCTGCGTTCTTGCCACCGAGCCGTAGGCTACCTTGTCGGCTGGAAGGTAATGCAGCTTGTTCAACCAATCCATGCCTTCTTCGCCGAGATAAGGACGACCCGCTGGAGGTGTTTCGGTGAGGTCTTTGATCATCCCTTCCCATGCCTTATCAATGTCAAAGTCGTGCAGTCCATCGAGCCACGCTGTGGCGATCACGATCGAAAGCGGGCTGCCAACCATGTCGTTGGTATAAAGATTGATTTGCGGCCAGCGGTCAATCCACCCTCCTTGCTCATACATGAGCACAATGGACTGCGCCATATCCTGCATGCGCTGCGGCTCTATCAGTGCCAGCAGTGGCATTTCACTGCGGTAGATGTCCCAACCGGAGTAGTTTGTATAGACGTGATGGTCATTCTTAATCGAGTGAATCTCGCCGTCAAACCCACGATATCGTCCATCCACATCGTCGAAAAGCGAAGGCATGATCATGCTGTGATACAGACCCGTATAAAACACGCGTCGTTTCGCGGGTGAGCCGCCGGTCACTTGTATCCGTCCCAGTTCCATATTCCAGGCAACTTCAGCCTCCTGGTGAACGGCGTCGAAATCATGACCCTCTGTCTCAGCTTCGAGGTTATTCTCTGCGCCTTTGACATCGACATAGGAGATTCCGATGACCGCCGTGATGACCTGCTCGTGCGGCTCAGATGCCCAACTCGCGTAGGCACCCGTCGTTCCCTCGTGACTGCTCTGCCGCGCCGTCCGCGCCTCGCGCGCGATCTTCCCCTCGCCTCCGTACTGATCCCCATTCCAGACACCAAAGGAGACGAACGGGCGGCTGAATTGCATCACGAAATAAACCTTGTAGGTGGGCTTCTTGCTGCAGAAGCCATGGTCTTCCACAAACCCCTCGATGCGGCGATCTCCTACGACGTGGATCTCAGCCGATGCGGTCTCATTGAGCGTGTGGCTAATAGGAACAAGAATGTTCGCGGCCTCTCCCACAGGAAAGGTGAAGCGTGCAGCACCGGTGTGGTCGGTGGCTGTAAGTTCTGCGTTGATCCCCCACTGCAGCAATTGCACCTGGTAATAACCAGGACTCGCGTGTTCTTTTTTATGAGAAAAGGGGGATTGATAATCGGCTGTCTGGGTCACGACAGCCCCCGTCGTCGCGGTGAAGAACACGTCTCCTTCATTGGCGCAACCGGCTCCGCTCATGTGAGTCATGCTGAAGCCTTTGATCCATTTGTGAATGTAGTGATATCCGAAGCCGTGGTCCTCAGTGTCGGGACTGAGTTGCACCATCCCGAAGGGCCGTGCGGCTCCAGGGAACAGATCGATGCCATCGTCGGGATCCCCGCCCGTGCCGACAAATGGATTGACACTGCGCGCGTAATCAGTCGCCGGGTAACTCTCCGCCCTTCCAGCGACGGCGGAGAGCGAACCATCAACACTATGAAGAAGAGGTGCAAGCGCGAGAGAAACGAACGAGTCTCGGAACCTTCCCCTCATCGGGCTGTCGAGCCGATTTTTCTTGTGTCGATCCATGTGTACGTGATGCTCTTCAGAGTCGGACTAACAACGCTTGGTCCGCCGAACTGATCATTGCCGATATCCTCGATCAAGCACCGGCCGTCTTTCGCGAGCTGACTGAATGGCCGCGAATGCCATTCTTGTTGCGAGGACAGCGGCATTCACGCCACAGACCTCGGGGCCGTCCTCAACAATCTGGCTAACAAAGCGTTCGAGCGCATGGGCGTGGCCCTTGTCCGGCTCAGCGGTAAATTGCAGCAGCGGATCCTTGGCCTTGGCGGCCTCTTCACACGCAGCGCGCTTCTTGGCCAGCCAGCCTGAGACGCCACCTTCGACACCGATTTGAGGATGCCGATCGTGAATCATGGGATACGTGATCGCCGCGGGCGCTCCTACAATCCCTGCTGTGCGCACTTCCAGCATGTGATCAACTGCGAGATAGCCGCCGTTCCCCATGAATTCGTAGAGTTCCTTGCAGTAAGCCATGCTTCCGTTGTTGCCCATCACGATAGTAGCCAGGGCGCCGCTGCGGTAACGCACAATCACTGCGAGATTGAGCATGCCGGTATCCACGGCCGTCACTTCCTCCGGATCGTCGCCGAGAAACCAGTTGCAGACGTCGGTGAAATGCGTCATCTCGAAGAGCATCGGGCCATGAGGCGCCTGAGCCTTATCGAAGACCCAGCCTTTCCAACTGTGCCAGTCGTCGTTGATCCGAATGGAAATAGAAGGCACACCTTCATCTGGGAGAGAAGGCAGCAGTTCGCCCTCTCGCTGCCACCGCCAGGGGCAAGGCAGAGGGTTACTCATGTGTTCGCGAAAGATCCGCTGAGCGTCGAGCATGGCGGGACTTGCGCGCCGGTTATGACCCACGCAGAAAGGAATGCCGGACGAATTGACGACCGCCTGAATTTGGCGCATCTCCTCGAAGCGTTGTCGCCAGCGGCTTCTCCACATACACCGGCTTGCCCGCTTCGGCTGCAAGCGCGATCACCGGCAGTCGCAGCTTTTCCGTCGTGGCCAGGCAGATCATGTCGACGTCGGGATCCGCGATCGCGCCTTCAAAATCTGTGCGGGTATGCGCGACTCCAAACAATTGGCGGCACGCGGCCAACACGGTCTCGTCGGTGTCGACGCAGGTGTGGAGCGTCATTCTGGCGGATCGGACGATGTTCGGAATATGTTGAGCGCGCGCGACGGAACCGCAGCCGATTACCGCCACCCGCAGAGGGTCATTCCGATGCTTATGGCTGATGTTCACGACGTGCAACCCTTCAAGAGTTTGCCCGGTGCGGCACTTCGATCCTCGGATGCGGCAAGCAGACTGGCGAGGTAATCGCGTCTCGAAACTAACCCGAACTGAAGCATGACTTCGTCGATGGAGAGATCCGCCGAACGCGATTCCAGCAGGAAGACGCAGTTGGACTGGTCAAAGCGGGTTCGTACTCGACTACCGTAGTGGCGTTGCACATCGTGCAGCTTGTCCTGGTTGAAGTCGGGAAATAAAGTCACCGCGTTGAAGTTGATGGTCGCCTGCTGCATTGGCATGCCAAAGCCGGCGCGCAGCGTCTCCGACCGGTAACCTCCGCCGGCCAGTTCTCTGGCGTCTCGATCGAGAATCCGGCTCCACGCCGAATAGGCGAAGACAAACGGAACACCGAACGTGAGGGCGCTCGAGTCGAGCAGGCTTCCCCCTGGTGTCATGCTGGGTATGATGAAGAGGTCTACGCCTGCTTCCGCTTGCGGTGCAAACACATGGTGCGGAAAATAAACGTCGATGCAGATGCCTCCGCCGACTCGAAGACCCTCCCAAAGAAAGGGAGCCGTCACTCCCGAGGCTACCCCGGCGAGTTGTTCGCCACAGGCCGGAACGTGCTTCTGATAAAAGCCGAGTTCCGTTCCATCCCGGCCCAACAGGTAAAAGCGATTTGCCAGAACGCCGCCGTCTCTCACCAGCAACGGCAGCACCAGCGCGATGCCGGCGTTCATGGCCGATTCGCACAACATCTCCGTCTCTGCACGCCAGTCTTCGAGCGCATAGTGTTCCTGCGGAGCCTCTGCTTCAGCGTGGTGAAGCAGATTGATGGTCTCTGGAAGAACGGCCAGGTCGGCACCTTGAGCAGCCGCCGCCTGAACCCAGTGAGCCGCATCGCGAAGCACCGCCCGCAAGTCGGGGTAGCTGTCTTTGAGGGCGATGGTGGAGATATGCTTCTCGTTCATATAACCTGCGGGCCAAGACGACGCGGACCCATCCCGAATTTAGTTGCGTCAGGCCGCACCGATGGGTCGTACCCTCTTCCGCGCTCCCTGCACTCACGAGACGAGCCTCTACGACAGCCAGCTGTCAAGATGTTCAGCCACGAACTGATCGTCATTGAGCAAAGGATACGCTGCGTAGACGCGGTCGATCTCTTCCAGCTGCCCGTCTGACAGCACCTCATCGGGGTCGAGGCACCAGCGGCCCGCCAGCAAACCCTGCCTCCGCAGCACTTCGTGAATACCAGGGACGCAGCCTCGAAACTCGTGAATGGCGTCAAAGATTGCGGCGTTGGCGTCTGTAACTTCGGCGCCGCGAGCAAGCACCGTGGCAGTGCCCGCACCGCTCTGCTTGGCCTCTTGCACCGCTTGCAGCAGCTCGACTGCACGCCGGGTCCATACCGCCCATTGGCCCAGCAGGCCGCCGACGAAGTGCGCGGCGCGATGACCAAAGCGAAACTCAGTCAGGAGGTCCGCGACGATGTTGTCATCGTTTCCGGTGTAGAGGGCAATCTCAGAGCCACGGCCGCTGTGTGCAACGGCGCGAAGCACTTCCATCGTTTGATACCGATCAAAGGACGCAACTTTGATCGCCACCACTGACTCAATTTCGACAAACTGTTTCCAGAATTCTGCGTTCAGGGGCCTTCCGCCAACAGCCGGCTGCAGGTAGAAGCCAATCACGGGAAGTATCTCGCCTACTTCGCGGCAATGCTCGATCAGAACGTCATTGGAAGCGTCAGAGAGCGCAGCCAGGCTCAGCAGTCCACCGTCATATCCCAGACGCCGCAGTGTCGCTGCCTCGCCGCACGCACACGTAGTGTCACCGCACACTCCACCGATTTTGGCCAGCGTCTTTCCTGATCGTGTTTCAAAGGCCCGAACCTCTTCCAGTGCTAATTCCAATACAGGCTCGAACAGGCCCACCTGGGGATCGCGAATGGAGAACTGGGTGGTGTGAACACCAACGGCAACGCCACCGCTGCCGGCGTCGCAATAGTAGCGGGTAAGGGCGCGTTGGCGGCGTTCATCCAGTTTGCGATCTTCGGTCAAGGCCAGGGGATGCGCGGGGATGACGAGCCCTTGCTGAAGCAACTCGCGGAATTTCTGAGTGCCGTCACCCATCAGAACCTTCCATCGGTGATCTCAAATTTCGTAGCTTTGTCGAGGCTTGCGCCGCCTGCCTCGATCCAGCCCGCGACCAATTCCATCAGCTCTGCGGCAGAAACTGCCGGATAGCCCAGCGCAGCGTGGCACGCTCCCGCGTTGTTGAGAAGCGCGACGCCCTTTGATTCACCCCGGGTAAGTAACTCGCGCCCAAAACGCGCAGCAAAGAACTGTGCGGCACGCAGCACCTGAATGGTCTCCGGACCGGTGACATTTAGAATCCGCGCTGGAGAAGCGCAAAGCTCCAGCGCACGCAGCGCATAAGAGTTGGCGTCGCCTTGCCACACAACATTCACAGCGGGAACCGAGATATCGACGGGCTTGCCGCCGTAAACCTGCCGGGCAATATCCACCAGCACCCCGTAGCGCAGATCGATCGCATAATTGAGCCGGAAGAGAAGACACGGCGTATGGAACTTTTTCGAGAAATACTCGAAGACACGTTCGCGCCCCAGGCAGGACTGCGCGTACTCTCCGACCGGGCTCGGTGCATCCGACTCGACACAGCCTCCCTGTTCGGGAGAAACGAACGGATAGACGTTTCCAGTGGAGAAGACGACGATGCGCGAGTCGCGGAAGTAGCGCGCCACATGCGCAGGAACCATCGTGTTCATAGCCCAGGTTACGTCGGGGTCGCCGGCTGATCCGAACTTGCGTCCGGCAAGGAAATAAACATTTTCAGCTTTGGGAAGATCGCTGAGAGCCTCTGGATCCAGAAGATCGCAAGCGATGGTTTCGACGCCCGAATCTTCTAACGCGCGCCTTGCCTCCGGGGAACTGAATCGCGAGGCGGCGATGACCCGCGATTTTCGTTCTGCGCTTACAAGAGCGAGTCGAAGCCTCTGGGCCAGTGTCGGTCCCATCTTGCCTCCGGCGCCAAGGATGACGGTGTCTCCCTGAAGCCGGCGCGCGAACGCAACATCCGCATCACTCGGTTGGGCTAAGATGCGATTTAGCTGCTGCTCAGAGTCGAGTCGGATCATGGCAATCGAGGCAAGAACGGTTGGACGCTTGAAACACCGGCAGGTGTCAAAGTCAGTCATTATTCGGTCGCAAGTTTCGCAATGCGAACACTTGGTTTGCATTACGGACCAAAGCATAAGCTGCCCCTTTCTGTGCTGTCAAGGGATACGAAACAGTCTCAGGATCTTAACCAGCATGCGGCCTGCGCAGCATGCAGGAAAGGAATGCTCCAGTACTCCAGCGTGTTCCATTCGATGGCGGTGGACTCCTCAAGATACGGAGAATCGTCCGGTCGACCGACGAAGCCGACGAACATCGCCTCTGAAATTTGCGGAATGCGAAAAGAGTATCCGACCGGCTGCCGATAACCGATGCCCGAGAACAGCGAGCGATTGAGCGTGTTGTGTCCGAGGCACCAGTGAAGCAAGCGCTCCGCGGCAAAGCGCCACGTAGGCTGGTTGAATTGTGCGGCAGCCCGAGCCATCAAGTGGGCGTGGCTCATGAGCATGGAGCTGGTCCCGTGGACAATGCCCTGAGAATTGAAGGGGTGGATGAAGGTTCGCACCCCACGATCGTTCCCGGCATCGCGAAAACTCTGCCGGTCTCGGTGAGGCGGATCGAAGTAGACTCCGTATGGAGTAAGGCTAAAGGGATTGCCGGCGCTGTCGGCGAGCAGGTAGTCCTCGATATAAGCGAACACCGCCTTTTGAGCCAAGGCCGCTGTCGAGTCATCAGCAAGGAGCGAGCGCAGCTCCCAAAAGCGGAGGAGAGCGAATGCTGGGTCTGCGGCGAACGCTATGGAGCGATATGCATCGCTACCTCCAGCCTCGGTGAAGTACCCCGACAACCCTGCGGGCAAAATGGCCTGGCGCTGCAGCACTTCTTGGGCAGTCGCGATCAGTTCATTCTTGTTGATGGAGTCATCCCCCGCAGCCAGCAACTCCAGCTTGCCACGCAGCTCCGCCGCCAAAAAAAGGGTGCGGCGAGGATAGTCCTGGCGTTGCGCGAAGGAGGCAGCCTGTCGCGCCAGATGCAGGCATGTGTCGGCCTGCTGCGGAGGCAGATGTCTCGAAGCTCGTGCCTGCACGTGAACGAATGCCCATTGCACCAGTGGGTTGAAGTTGGTTCGAACCTTGCGCTCATCGCCCGACAAGAAGACATTGTCCGTCCAGCGGTTATCGCTGGCATCGGCATAGCAGCCCGGATGATTCTCGAACCACCAGTGATCTTCATAGGTCAAACTGCTGCCTGAGGGCGCTGAGCCGCCGGCCACGTCCTCATAGACCTGACCATCGGAGTTGATCATGCGATGAAAGTAGCGGTTGCCCCACGCGACTTCCTCGAGCAGAGAATTGGCTGGGATGCCTCCGCGGTCCAGGTCCTCACCCAGCGTCTCGCGCACAGTCAGTAGTGCTTCTACATGGTAGAGAGTAAAAGCCAGCCATTTGCGAAAGTCGCCGGCGTCGTGCCATCCGCCGCTGGCCGGCCATGCAGACCCGTCGCGATCGAGCACCCCATCGTCGAGATGACAGGCGTCATGAACGCCGAAGATGGCGCACCCGCAACGCTGGGCGCGCAGAAAGGTCAAGTATCCGGAGATGATGCGGTCGTACACTCGTTCGTGGATGGCGAATGGAACTGAGATTTGTTCGTCTATTTCGATCTGATAACTTCCGGGGCAATCGAATTCGGTGAAGTCCGCCTGCCACATGGTTCCCCAGCGAGTGACGGTCTTCTTCAACTCACCTTGAGAAAGAACAGACCCTCCGCCATCCGGCAGAAGCTTGCCGCTCAACAGGTCGTAAGGGGCAGGAAAGCGGTCGGAGAATCCACTTTCGGCAACGACGTCGCGTCGCATGCGCAGGCAATTCTGGCGGATGTAAAAAGGAATTCTGTCAGCGAGGCCATTACCATCGCCGTCCAGCAAGGTAAGAAGCTTCGGGCTGCGTGGCAGGTATCCAAGATGACTCAAGCTCAATTGCATTGGAACCACTATGCACTAAATGCTCAGGGCCACGACACCATGCCCCGTGTCATCCCATTATGGCCGAGTTGCAGCGAAGCCTTGCGGGCCGCATCTTTTACCTGGGTTGCAATGACCGTCTCCTGCTCCGGAGTGACCTCGGCAAGCGGGAGTGTAATGCTGATTGCCGCCGACGGTAACTCATCCTGTCCATAGACGCCTGCCGCCACTACCCAGTAGCCGGGGAGAAGCTCCTCCACGTTGCGCGCATACCGTACTTTCTTGACCTGGGTGATTTCCTGTTTCATGCGTGCCTCGGAGGTGATAGTGCTGCTTGTGTATTTCTTTGTGCACTTGGACATGATGCGCTCGACTTCCTCAGAAGACATGCCGGCCAGAAAGATCTTGCCCGATGCAGTGGCATTGAGCGGACGCCTGAGGCCCACATCGGCAAAGGAGTCGGGAGCGCCCGCGTAGCCCACCGAGTGGATGAATAGCACGTTGTCTTCGTCCAGAACGCCTAACTGGACTGTTCCCGGAAACTGGCGCGCGAGCTCGCGCATGGGAAAAAACGCAGCCCGGTAGAGTGCGGAGTGACGAAGGTAGCCGGAGCCTATCCACAGCGCATGGCTGCTCAGCATGTAACGGCGGGTCGTCGGTTCCTGAATAATCAAGTTCGCTTCGATCAACGTAGTGCAGAGCCGATGCGCCGAAGCCTTCGGGACATCGAGGCGCGCCGCAAGTTCAGTGAACGACAGCTCGAACGGTTCATCCGCCAGCAGCTCCAACACCTTGAGACAGCGCAGTGTTGAACTCATGGCAGTGGAGGCCTTTTTCATATAGACACCCTCTCATGGGGGGCTTGACAGCGCAAAGCGATTTCAATTAAGGTGGTCCGCAATGCAAGAGTAAGTTCCGCAATGCAGAACCATAGTATCACGGGCGGATAGGGCCAGGCAGCCATGCAAACACTTGAGGAGGTAAGAGAGATGAGGGCAGAGGCACTCCCTGTGACTTTCAAAGTTTCCGCCATTCTTACGCTGTACATATTTCTACTGGCTATCTGTTATCAGCCGACTCGGGTCAACGCGCAGACGGTGACAGCGACGATCAATGGCACAATCACTGACCCATCGGACAACGTCGTTGCGAACGCTGACGTGCAGGCAACCGACCTTGACCGGGGCACGGCCTGGCCGGCCAAAACAAACGCGCAGGGATATTACAATCTTGCTCATCTTCCCGTCGGGCGTTATGAAGTGCGAGTGACCGCGGCCGGCTTCAGTACCGTGGTGCAGTCGCCCATCGAGCTTCAACTGAATCAGGTCTCAGCCGTTAATATCAAGCTGACCGTTGGTCAGAATACTGAAACCGTAAAGGTGACCGGCGACGCACCGCTACTGCAAACCGACACGACCGACGTGGGTACGGTGGTCGATGCGCGCACCAACGTTGGCCTTCCGCTGGCCAGCCGCAACTACATGCAACTGACGCTCCTAACGCCGGGCGCTGTCACTGTGCAACCAGCCGGGTTCCAGAACGGAAAGAATTCCGGCGAGACGGCTCGTCCCGAGATCAACGGGAATCGCTTTACGGCAAACACGTATCTTCTCGACGGCATGGACAACAGCCAGGCCTCAAGCAACTTCCTTGGATATTCGCCGCAGCCCGATGCGATTCAAGAGTTCCGGGTGATCACCCAGAATGCATCGGCCGACTTTGGCAACTACATGGGCGGCGTGATCAGCGCTGCCATCAAGGGAGGCACCAACTCCTATCACGGAACGGTCTTTGAGTTCTTTCGCAACGACATTCTCAATGCCAACGAGTGGCAGAACAAGCTCGATCCGACGAATGTAACTCCCCGTCGAAAGCTCCGCTGGAATGAGTACGGCGGCACCATCGGCGGTCCCATCAAAAAGGACAAGCTGTTCTTCTTTGCCGACTACGAAGCCGAGCGCTTTGACTTTCCCAAGACCACGAATAATATCTCAGTCTTCACCGCGAGGGAGCGTCAGGGCGATGTCTCGGAATTGGTAGCTGCAGGCAAGGCAATCGTTGATCCGCTTACGGGCCAGCCTTTTCCCAACAACGTCATTCCGCAGAATCGCTTGAGCCCGGCCGCTTTGGCGATCATTAACTCGAAGTCCTATCCCACGCCAATCAATGACCTGCTCCAGTCCAATGCGCACAACACGGTGGCAACGAAGACAAACGACGACCAGGGCGACGGCCGCCTGGATTACGCGATGAGCGATAGAGACCACTTCATGGGCCGCTTCTCATACGCGAACATAACTAACCCCACGATCAATTCGGCAGATCTACTCTATAACCCCTACAACCTCTTTCTGGGATGGAACTTTGTCACCGGCTATACGCGCAATCTGTCCTCGAATACCCTGAACGAGGCGCGTTTGGGCGTGAACTACGACCGCATCGGTCAGAACCAGATCTCGTCCAATTTTTCGGGGAACGCCGGCCAACTGTTTGCGATCCCGGGTCTGACGTCGAGTATTTTGCCCGCCATGGGTTTCAGCGGCGGCTATGTGTCGAACTTCGGCAATAAGAACAGCGCCACGAACTACTTTGACACCTCGATTCAGTATGAAGATGTTCTGAGTTGGGTGCACGGCAAGCACAGCACCCGCTTCGGGTTTCAGGGCTGGCGGATCCGGACCAATGGATTCTTCAACAGCAACAACGGCGAGGCTGGAAGCTTCAGCTTTGGTTCCATCTATTCGGGAAGCCCCGAGTCCAACTTTTTGCTTGGTTTGCCGAGCTCAGTCGGCGTCGGCAGCGTTGGCCCAGACTGGGGTCAACGGAACAGCATATTCGCCGGGTTCGTTCAGGACGACTGGAAGATTACGGAACGGTTGAATGCCAATCTCGGACTGCGCTACGAGACGCACACGCCCTTCGTTGAGGCCCACGACAGGCAAGTCAATTGGGATCCGCGGACAGGTAACCTAGAGTTACCCGGACAAAATGGTAACAGCCGCGCGCTCTACGACTCTTACAACGGGTACGGCAACTACCAGCCTCGCATCGGCTTTGCTTTCCAGGCGACGCCGAAGACAACGCTCCGTGCTTCTTACGGATTATCGTCATTCATGGAGGGCACGGGTCTGGGACTTCGCCTGCCCGGTAACCCGCCGAGGGCGGTCTCCGCCAACGCCAACTACACTAAGCTTGCGTATCCAACGACGACCCTCGATCAAGGCTTTTCCCCAATTGCCGTACCGGCGGGATGTACGATCGCCGGGTTGAAGACTGCCGATCCGCTTTGCTACAAAGGCGTCATTCTGTACTCGTGGGATAGAAAGGTACAGCCGGCGCACTCCAACCAGTACAGCTTGTTCTTGCAGCAGCAGCTCTCGCCGACGGCTACCGCGCAGATCGGATACGTAGGGCAGACAACCAAGCATTTGACCAACGCGCAATTGCTGACACAGGGCGTGTGGGTCTCGCCGGGTGTGGTGAATCCGTCGCCGTACTTCTCGCAAAATCCCGAGGTCCTCGATCAGCTCGCCTTTATCTTCGGCACCTTCGCGGAGGCACACCAGAACTATCACGCATTACAGGCACAGTTACAGGGACGCCTGAACCGCGGCTTGTCGTATCAAGTCAGTTACACCTGGTCACGCTGCATGACCAACTCGCAGGGATTTTTCGGCGAGGGCGGCCAGTCGTCAGGTCCGAGTGCGTGGTGGCAGAATTCGTACGATCCGAAGGCCGAAACCGGAGCCTGCTACTACAACGTCAAAGGCGTATTCACCGGCTATGCTATCTATGACCTTCCGTTCGGGCGCGGCAAACAGTTCGGCGCGAACATGAACAGAGTCGCTGATGCAGTAGTGGGCGGCTGGAGGTTGAGCGTGCTTCCAACCTTCCGCGGCGGCTTCCCGCTAACCCTCAGTTCCAATGACGATCACTCTGGAACCAACTCCTTCCAAAATCGGCCGGATTGCATAGCGCCACCACGCGTGTTACATAAGCAGACCATTGGGAACGGCCTCTTCGGCTATCGGTGGTTTGATCCTAAGTCTTACGCCGAGCCCCAAGCCGGTCACTTTGGCAGTTGCAGCGTGAGCTCAGTCTACGGCCCGGGCGAGCAGAACATCGACGCCGGCCTAGCCAAGACGTTCAGGATCACCGAAAGCCAAAATGTTGAGTTCCGCGCCGAGTTCATCAACGCTCTAAACCATCCGATCCTCGACGCGCCGCACAACGGTGGCATCAATACGTTGAACCCGGACAGTGGCACGATCGGTCAGATCAACACTTCGGAGGGAGCACGCAACATTCAATTCGCCTTGAAGTACAACTTCTAGCTCCGGTGCCACAACCGGGAGAACTGCTGTACATACACGATGCAGTGCCGGATCAAGACTGCGGTATCGCTCTGAAATCCGGCGCTGTATTTGTTCCACAAAACATAAGTACGGGACGAGGAAGAACAACCTCAAGCCACGCGTGTCTTACCCCGGTTTCCCGGTGGGAATAGACTCTTCTCAAGCTCTGCCACCATCCGCATCGGCGAGCCGCAAAAAACCTCGGACGGACAATGAAGAACAGCGATCTCATCGCTTACCTCAAGCCGATTGCCTCCCAGTTGAGTCGATCGAATTCCGTTGAGCTGATCGATGTGGTCGGACGCGTACACGACATCCAGTGCAGTGCGCATCGCCTTGCCCTGCAGGTTGAACTGAGTGCAGGGCTCTATCGCGGCAGCTTCGCCACGTTGCCCGGATCCTTTGACATGCGCTCGGCGATGATCGAGATGGTACGGGTTCCGGATGGAAAGCGTGTGCCGGTAGGCCCATGGGATCTCGATCATATCCGCAATGTAATGGCCGTTCCCATGATGCGCTCCTACGTGAATGGGCGCCTCAAAGGTGGCCTGTGGTTCTCAATGCCCGGCCCCCATGAGATCGCAGAGCAGCGTCTTACTGCCGAATTTGGCTTCGAGGCGCAGAGCGGCAAGAACGAGGTGGTGCTGGAGTTCATCGAACGCGACCGCGCACGCATGGACTGGAGCAGGCTCTCGCATTTCGAGCTTCGCCATGATGATCGCCCGACAGTCACCGTCGAGCCAGCGGCGAACGTGCAGCTTCGAATCTTTGTCAACCCTCAGGAGGCAATGCAGGTTCACCAGCGCTGGAAGGGAACTGAGGAATTCAAAGCGCTGCGGTGCCAGCTCGCCACAGAAGATCTGGTCTTTTTGACTGACAACAGCCAGGGCACCCTCGAACTGGCAAGTCTCTTCTACTCGCTCACAGGTGACCAGGAGATCGGCGCTCGTGCCCGGACCAGGATAGTCGAGCTTGCTACTGCGCCCACCTGGAGCGGCCGGCCTGATCCGCTGCTCATGGGAGGCGACAACGATCGGGGGATTGGGCTTCGCCTGTATCAAACTGCACTCGGTTGGGAATACCTGCAACCTCTGCTAGGTGACGAAGACCGCCGGGTCATCCTGGCGAAGGCTGAGGAGTACATTGAAAAGATTTATGACTTCACCCTCCTGCAGCGCGGTTACATGGGTTGTCCTGCCATCGATCCGCACTCGCTGGGCGCGTGGAACGGCGCAGCCATCGCATGCATGGCGTTCTTTGACGACTTGGAGATTGCGCGCCGGGCGCTGCCCTTCTTCCATGGACTGTTCTGTGAAAGCCTGACACTCTTTCCGGAGGGCGGCAAGGCTGCGTGGGCGACCTACTTCCCCTTTCACCTGGTTCTTTATCTTGCGGCAGCGCACACCTTTGGCGGAAAGCGAACGGAGCTCGATCAGAGCCCGTTCCTTGATCATCTTGGGCGAGCGCTGCTGGCATGCTTCGACGCACCGAATAGTCAGGAATTGCAACGAGGCCTGCGCACACGGGAGCATCGTTTCCTCACTGCGTTTCTCTGCCGCTTCCATCCCACCCCCGGTATCGAAGCCATCTATCGGGCCTTCTGGGAGAAGGAGAAGCACGCCACCGGTCACGTGACCCTCGGCATCTTCGATCTGCTGTATGCGCCAGAGATCTCTGGCCCAGTTGCGGAAGGTACTGACCGTCCGCTATTTGCGCGCGATGTTGGCGACGTCATTGCCACGGTACGGGGTGAGCATACTGTTTCAGTATCCGTGAGCGGCGGTCCCAAGGCCGGAAGGCAGGCCGTCTTTCACCTGATGCCGCACAATCGCGAATTCGCGCCAGCTATGGGCGCGCTGGCCGTGGCGATCGATGGAACGCCGGTGCTTTGCAACGTCGATGTAAGCGTCTACGGCCTCAACAGCGCGGTGACTAATACCATGTGCTTCAATGAAGGGGGCGCCCTCACCAATGGCCAATATCTGAACGGCGCTGTTGGTCCTGAGAATTGCGGCATCATCCGGCGATGTTTGATTGACGAACGCTATCTCTTCGCCCACATCGTGATCACGCACGCGCTCGATCCTGCGCTCAAGGTGAAGAACGCAGACAGAGTTTTTATCCTAGATCGGAAGACCGGTGTCATGCTGCTCTCTGACGCGTTCTCCGGCACCCGGCCTATACAGTTCGCAACTCATCTGCACTGCTCAGGTTCTGTTACAGATCTCGGCGACGGAGTGTACCGGTTGACGGGTGGCCAGGCAAATCTGATCGCCGGCATCAAGGGCGGCAGCAAAGGGCTCGACGATGCAGAGCGCGGAGAAATCTTCGTGCAGGTGCTGAACGCCTCTTCCTCCACTCGCGTCGCGGTAGAGGAGCCCACGTGGGTGCCGGGGTATATCTACGGATTGAACAACATTGGCACGGAGAAGTTGAGCGATGGCCGCTATCCTCACTATCGGCGCTGGCGTCTGGAGATCAACGAACCGGTGAACGGTGGAGCCTTCCTGTTCGCGCTGACTTTGAACCGCGGAGAAGTGAGTTTTGCCGATGGCGTGGTTCAACTCCCGAGAGGAGGAGCCGTCCGGCTCGGCTATGGGACGCTCGCGGCACTGGGAGTGGAATGCGACTGCGAGTGTCTGATGTGGGACGACCAGGAGCAACGAATTACGGCGATGGGGCTCCTCAGGTTTCGGCACGGCGCGGATGAGATGGCCTTCTGCGGGCCGGTGGACCTGACCTACAACGTCAGCACAGGAGCGGGAACTGCTTATACCCAACTCGAGGCCGCGCCTTGTGAAGCATCTGGATTTCAAATGGATCCGTGGTCTCCCATCGGAGCAGAGAACTGGAGGACCCACAACGCGTATAGCGCGGCATTTTCAAGATCGCCAGGAACACCGCAGCGCGAAAGGGTGAACGCATGAGCACAGACAACGCCATCAAGGTTGCCATCCTCGGTTGCGGACGGATGGGGCAACACGTGCTCCACCATCTGACCGACAGTCCGCTGGTCCAAAGCATCACGGCGTATGACCCGGTTCCTGAAAAAGTGGAAGAGCTTAAACAAATCTATGCCGTAAAGGCGGCAACTGCGCTCGAAGAGGTTCTTGGTGATCCTGAGATCAAATTGGTCTTTATCACGGCTTCAAACGACGTCCATGGGGAGCTGACGATAGCAGCGTTGGAGGCCGGCAAAGCTGTGATGTGCGAGAAGCCAATGGCCACCTCGCTGACAGACGCGACAGCCATGGTGGAAGCCGCTGAACGTACCCAGGGTTTTCTACAGGTAGGCTTTGAACTCAGGTACTCGCACCTCTACACTACCGTGAAGGACTGGATCGACCGTGGCCTGCTTGGACGTGTGCTGAACACACAATGCACCTATTGTTCGAGCGCCTGGGGACGCAATGATCTATGGCGCGTGGCATCCAAATCGAGCGGCGGAATGTTTGGAGAGAAGCTCAGTCATTATGTCGACCTGGTGCGGTGGTGGATCGGCGACTCGGTCGAGGAAGTGTACGCGACCTGCGCGCCCAACATCATCCCTTACTACGAAGTGCACGACAACTATCACTGCTCCTACCGCTTCAAAGGCGGAGCCGTCAGCCAACTGACGTTCATGATGGGACCGGCCGCCAGTTTCAAGGGCGACCCGCTGCAAAATGCCGTGTCCCAACAGGTCGGCGACGGGCATGCGCTCCGCTACATGATTTACGGTGAGAAGGGCGCAGCGGAGACCGATGTGTTTCCGCGTACTGTGAAGCGGTGGCAGTTCGGCGAAGACGACTACGGCCAGACCAGCGCATGGGTGGAGAACCACACCTGGAACCCGGATCGCGATTTTGCCTACTTTCACAATACGCACGATCAGGCATTGGATATTGTTCGGCGCGTTGCAGAAGGCATGGCGCCCAGCATCCACCCGCGCGACGCGCTGGAAACGACCCGCCTCTGTTTTGCCGCCGAACTCTCCGCGGCCGAACGGCGGCCTGTACGCCTGGATGAGTTGAGATAGTCTTCCCATCTTTCGTCTGCAAAAGCGGAGAAGAAAAACCATGTCGACCTCTGACAGCACGGAACCAACAGCGCCGCCTGAGACCGCCCTGGGTGACCCGGATGAGTTGGCGTCGCTCCGCCATTTTTATGCAGATCGGAGGTTGATGTGGGGCAATGTGGGATGGATTACCTTCGGCCACTTCGGCACGGCCCTGGCGATGACGATCGTCGAGCCGTTGATGAATCTCCGCCTCAAAGCAGTCGGAGTCAGCGAGTCAACCATTGGTCTGATCACCTCGGGCAATCTGTGGGCGGTCAGCTTCCTCGTCATGTACTTTTCATGGAAGAGTGACCATTGCACCAGCCGCGTGGGCCGCAGAACTCCCTTCGTGCTCATGGCACTTCCCTTCATCACTCTGGCGCTTGTGCTGTTTCCTTTGTCGAACCAGAAGTGGCTGCTCGTCGGATTGATGCTGCTCTACTTCTTCTTCAACGACATGAAGGCCTCTACCTATCCCTTGCTGGCGATCGACTGCGTATCAAAGGAGGTGCTGGCGCGCGTCTCCGGCATCGTCGCAATCACGATCAGCGCGGCGGGCTTCCTCTCTTCCCGCATGGGCTCCAAAATGGCGGACGCAAGCCCCAGAGGTGTGTTCTTCACTGCTGCTTTCGTGATGACGACGATGACACTGATCGCTCTCTGGCGTATCAAAGAGCCGCCGATCCACCATCCTGCCGTGAGCAGCTTCAATCTGTTGGCGCCCATAAAGGTCGCCTGCCGTGACCGCCGCATTCTGGTGTTGATTGTTGCCGTCGCCCTGCTCAATGCGTTCCCCATGATCTTCAAAACATGGGTTTGGTTTTACGCGCGTGCCAAGCTCGGCCTCACCATCGCCGATACAGGCATCGCCATCTCCTGGGGTATGCTGCTGCAGGTCGTCGTCTCCTATCCGGCCGGTTGGCTCATTGATCGCTTTGGAAGCTACATTGCGCTGTCGATCGAGTGGGTGCTCATGCTCACTCTGGCCATCATTTCCGCGCGTGTCATGAATCTCCATGGCCTGATCGTTCTCACCTCGCTCTACTTTGTCTTTATGCCGCTGCAGGTGGCCGGAGACACGATCCTGTGGAAGACGATGGACAAAGCCGACACCGGCTCCTATACCTCTACGGTCGCCCTGGTGCGCAACTTCTGTACCGGCACCGTAGTGGCCATCTCCGGATTTCTGATCAGGTGGTCGGGAAGCTATATCGTGGCATTCTGGTTCGGATTCGCCCTGAGTTCCATCGCCGTCATCGTGTTTTTTATCTATCGCCACATCATGCGTAAGGGACATACCACGTTTATTCCGGCCGCAGAAGTAGCGGAGTTCACGAACAGTGATGGCTCGCCTCCGCTCACTGAAGTTTCCGGTCACACAGCCCAGGCAAACGCCGTGCTGAAGCCGTTCATCGCAGTTACGTGAAGAGCTGATCGCTATTAACGGGAGATCTCATGAAAGTCCATGTCGCTGAGTCACGCATGGAACTCGGTCGCACAGCCGCTAGCCACATCGCCGCGGCGCTCCGCGCAAGCTTACGCCGGCAGGATCATATCCGTGTGATTCTGGCCGCCGCGCCCAGCCAATCTGAGATGCTCGCTGCCTTGATTCAGGAGCCTGACATCGACTGGACCCGCGTGACGGTCTTCCACATGGATGAGTACATTGGGCTCTCTGAAGACGCGCCTCAGCGGTTTGCACACTGGCTGCGCCGCACATTCGCAGACCATGTCCCACTCGCCCGCTTCGAACCAATCGATCCCGGCGACTCCCCAGAACAGACTTGCGACGGCTATGCGAAGCTCCTCGCAGAAGCGCCGATCGATGTAGTGCTGCTGGGCGTGGGCACCAACGGACATCTCGCGTTTAATGATCCGCCGGCGAATCTCGAAGACCCCGACACCGTAAAAATAGTTACGCTCGACCGCATGTGTCGCGAGCAGCAGGTGCTTGACGGCTGCTTTGCCTCATTGGACGATGTCCCTCGCCAGGCAATCACCCTTACCGTGCCGGCGCTGCTTGCCGGCCAAGAACTGTTTTGCTGCGTGCCGGGTCAACTTAAGAGCGCCGCCGTACAAGCCATGCTCGAGTCGCCGGTGAGCGGCGATTGCCCCGCTACGGCGCTTCGTACTCACCCGCGCTGCAATCTCTACCTTGATCGCGATTCCAGCTCAAAGAGCCATCCCTATGCGCCCTTCAACGATGACAGGCCGTGATCCGCAGACCGGACGCTCGTTCTCTCTAACGGTGGAGGACGGCGTAATCGTGCAGGTCGCTTCATCCGATGAGGACACGGATCTCTTCTTGTCTGCGGGCTTGATCGATCTGCAGGTGAATGGCTGCTGTGGCTTTGATGTCAACGAGGAGCACCTCACCCAGGAAACAATTGTGGATCTCGTGCAGGCCATGCTGATGCAAGGCGTCACGTGCTTTGCGCCCACGATCATCACCGCACCTGAAGAGAGAATCTGCGGCGCTCTTCAGATCATCGCCGAGGCACGGAGAACTCACGCTAGGGTAGCTTCCTGCATTCCATTCGTGCACGTCGAAGGGCCGCATATCTCGCCGCTTGAGGGCTACCGCGGCGCGCACCCGATGGAGTGGGTCCGGCCTCCGTCAATCGACGAGTTCGACCGCTGGCAACATGCCGCCGGTGGTATCGTCGGGTTCGTCACCCTTTCGCCTCACTGGCATGAAGCACCTGCTTACATCGCCGCGCTGTGCAAACGTGGTGTGCATGTGTCGCTCGGTCATACCCACGCCACGCCGGAGCAGATTCGCCTCGCGGTCGAAGCAGGCGCACGATTGTCTACTCACCTGGGTAACGGCATCGCCCCGGAAATCGCCCGCCATAGCAATCCCCTCTGGGCACAGTTAGGGGAAGATCGGCTTGTCGCCACCTTCATCGCGGACGGTCATCACCTTCCCGCTGACATGCTTCGGTCGATGGTGCGCGCCAAAGGAGTAGAGCGATCTGTGCTGGTTTCCGATTCAGTCGCGCTCGCGGGAATGCCGCCAGGGATGTACACGACTCCCGTGGGCGGCCGCGTCGAACTGCTCGCCGGCGGCAGATTGTGTGTCTTCGGTTCCGATCTCCTTGCAGGTTCCACAGCTTCCATTGCACAGTGCGTCAGTCATATGGTGAACGTGGCCGGCGTGACGTTATCCCAGGCGCTCGGAATGGCATCGTCGAATCCCGGACGACTTGCCGGCGGACGAGGACGCCTCGTTCCCGGATCGCGTGCCGATATCATCCGCTTTCGTTGGGAAAACGGAATTCTGATTCAAGACGTGTGGTGGGCAGGGGAGCCGGTCGAACTGCAACAGAGCGCAGTAGTCCGCGCTTAAATGCGATGAGGCGATCGGCGCGATCGACATTGGCGAAGCGACATCTTTGCCCCTCTGATTGCTTTGTGGTGGAATGTCCGAGACCGGAGTTCCGATGAGGGTGCTGCAGGAGCCAACCCATACAGGCGCGTGATTCTGCTCGAGACAACAGCCAGTCGCAGTGATCTCGCAGTTGTTCTGCACTCCTGGAACGAGCTAGAGAACGGACGGCCAGAAAACCGCGGCTATCTGCTCTCTGCAGGAGAGCGAGATTATTGTGGCATACCTACTAACTCAAGAAAATCGCAAGCCCGATGCTCCGTGTCATCGATGCATCTGCCGATGCCCCTAGAACGCCGTGACCTCAATTTCGTCAGAAACGTGGTGACGGTCTCTCTTGGTATTGACCTGCTTCTGCTTCTTGGCGCTCCGGCTGTCGTCGAAATGGCCGTCAGCGCACCTCAGAAACGAAATACTATATCTTGTCTTCGTAAGCTCCGAGGAACACGAGATGACGTTCTTGAAGGGCGCCTGATCGTTCGGACTTACCATCACGTCGAACCTCAGAAGCGTTATAGCTTCCAGGTCCGCGTCCAGAGCGTCCGACCAACCGACGACACAGTCCAAGGCACTCATTGAGCTGGAGCTAGGCCCAAGAATACCGCCGGGATTTCCTGACCGTCATCTCTTTTTGTTCACTACCTGGGGTGGACCCAATATTCATAGGCCGGCTCAAGATGAGTGGGGCGAGCCCGTGATAGTTCATTCGGCGGCAACAGGAAAGATTTTGATGCCGCCGAATCATGGTCAAGACCTACAGTCAAAGCGGCCTTCGTGAATTCCCATGCGCCTATGACATCAGTCACGATGCCTATCACTCACTTTTGTCAACTTTCTCACCAGTGACCGTGATGGCGTTTTCGTCAATTACTTCGCGAAGCTTCCGGCCCCTTCGACCACCACGAAATGCACCTTCAATGGTGGGCCCCCCGAGGGAAGGCTGAACGTAGCTACTCCAGTGCAGTCAGGATGAACGAGATAGACGCCCGTGCCAAATGTCCATGAATCCGTTTCCGGCGTGCCGTCGAAGACGATATGATCTCGAATCCTCAATGTCCGTCACCGTCGTAGGTTTGTAGAACGACTCCGCGGAATAAAAAGCTTGGCCCAGGCGCGGTAGTGGCGTCAATCGTCAGACCGTAAGCGCCGTGAAGTGTTGCATTCGAGCATTTTCTGACTTGGCTCGCCTCATCCTCCGCCTGTACGAAAGAAGCTGTAATCAGGAATAAGCAAACAGCGACTACGGGCGCTGTCGTCTTCAAGAACCTTGATACTGGTCTGCTTTGCATTATGAAATCACTCCCTTAGATCGTCTTCCACGCCTGGACTCTGGATGTTTCCATTAGTCCTGAATTGCACGAGAGCAGATTTGTCCGTTTGCGCATAAAAAGTCCTTTGGTGAGGGCTGATAAGTTCTGATAACTTCTCGCTATCCCATAAGCGCACAAACGGAATCGCTTGCGCGGAGGCCGAACAACGAGCAGGTTGCGTTTACGGCAAAGCGCCGCTGTTAAGTCCGCCAGTCTCTGCCCCGTTGATGTCGAAAAGGTGATCTTGATCCCAGACGACAGTGTGCTTCGTGCCCTGTGGGGTTGAGGCCAGTCCATCGATGATGCCGTCATCGCTCGCCGTGTAGGCCTGAGAGAATGATCGTTCATCCCCCAGATCGCTGAGGACCTACCGGGATGGCTTGTGTGCTTGAGCAGCGGACGCTAACGAGAGACTCGCCAAAGCGAGCAAAGCTGGTAGAGATGAGTAGGCGCGAACAGTCAGGCCAGCTTTCGCTGGTACCTTCGGTCCTTTTCGAGCTGATTCTGGTTTTACTGCCTAGGGGGCAGCGGCTGTGGATTGAGCGTGACCCTAGCTATCCCGCCCGGAAATCTGGGGTCTCCGACCTGGGTCCGGCATTGTCGTTCAAGCTCAGGCGCGGCTGGCGAGTTCCGTCCCCGTGCCGAGCGAGCCGAATCGCAGATAGGGATAGATGCCCTGACCGTGGCAGGAACTGGCGTCCGCGCCTGTACGGGCACAGGCGCTGAGGTTGTGGCCCCTGTTACGTTCAGGGGGACACTTCCGCACCGAGCGGTTACGCATGGTGCCGGCTGCACAGCCCTGGTTGAAATCGGCAAAGGCGCTGTTGGCTTCGGGGCTGCGGCAAGCATCGCACGGCACTGCTCCTCAAGATACGGGGCCGCCGGCGAGTTCCGCGCTCGCGCCGCCGCCGCGTTGCAGATCGAGCCATGCGGCCCCACCGGCTCCGATCGACCATTCACCCGGCCTACAGTTTTATTCAATGATGTCCCAGGCGGTAGCGACGCTATCCGCCGCACATCACAGATCAGGCCGACGGCATCGAGCCAATTTCCGGAGCGTCCGTGCATCCCGATGCCGACCTGCCCCATGGGACAGCGGTCGTCTCCCTCCGTATGTGGCGTGGGATCGGCTCCTTGCAGGAAACCACCTTTCATCTTGTACTGCGGTGCCTCGAAGACCGCGCTCGGGTATGAGCTCACCGTTTGCGCTCCAGATACGGCATTTCCGCAGTAAAGCGCGATGCTATTCACAATGACCGTATCCGCGCCCTCCGCATACACCTCCATGCCGAGAACAATGGGGTTATGGTCCGGACACAGCAGCACATGCCGCTGGCCACCCCCGGGTCCTCCACGCCAGCTCCCATCTTGGGCCGAGACCCCCACGACCGGGGCCGCAACCTGTGACTCCGCATAGGTTGCCGCGCACACCGGCCGGATGGCGTCCACGTCATCGCCCGTGCGCAGTTCGAAGCCGAGTAGGTTCTGCCCCGCCCCGCATTGTTCCTCAAACGAACCTCCACCGGGGCCGCCTAGGATCGGCAGGTAACTCTGTGCTCCCGCGACTCTGCATAGCATCGCGAAAATCAAAACCGCTCCAATGCGTACCCCCGAGCTCATCCAGCTTCGTGTCATGTCGACCTCCCTATTCTCCCGGTTTGTCATGAAACCTCTCGTTGCGGGAGTGAAACTAACCAGAGCTTGTCTCCGGAGGCCAAAATAAGTCCTTCCGCGTCATCTGAAAAGTTCTGATTGTTTCTCGCATTGAGCCAAAGCCCACGAAAATGAATACGGCAGAGGCGTCCGTCGCGGGGTATACGCGCGTGATACAGTTGGCCGAACCTGTCGAACCCATCGGCCACTAAGGGAACAGCATGATCGACATCGCGGAAGCAACGAGCAGGGAGCTTTATGAGTTCGGCCCCTTTCGAGTTGACGTGGAGAAAGAAACCCTCCAGTGTTCTGGGGAGCCGCTCTTCCTCACGCCAAAAACCTTTCATATTCTTCTCGTGCACTGGGGGACCATTACGTCCTAAATCTCCGCGCGACTGAATGCCATGGAGGGGATGTTTTGGCACAGGAGCAAGTTGAGAGGGTAAGAGAAGAAGATGTGCTGAACATAAGGAGCGTCAGCATGGCGAGTAAGCAAGTCACATGGTTCGATGCTCTCGTATTGCCCACCCGACAACAGTGCCACAAGCTGTGGCACTTTCTGAATGGCATCAATAGTAGAGAGGTCTGCCGGCTATGAGCACCGCCCTCCTTCAGCTCGAACATCCCGATGCAGAGCCTCCCTTTGCGCTCACTCCGTCGCAAGCCATTCTGCGAAAGATGGTTCTGGACTCTGTGCCGTCGATTCACTCGAAGCGTAACTATGCGAAAGCGCTCGATGATCTGTTTGTCTTCTGTGCCAGCCGGCCACTCTCCCGTGCGCTGCTGATGGAGTACCGGACGACCATCGACCACCTCTCGCCATCGACCATCAATGTCCGTTTGTCAGCGATCCGCAAGCTGGTGGGGGAAGCACATCGCGTCGGATTGATCGGTACTGAAGAGGCGGCAACTTTGAATGACGTTCCCAACGTTCCCCAGCGGGGAACTCGGCTGGGCAACTGGCTGACCAGAGAACAGGCCAGAGAACTTCTGGCGGTCCCCAATCGTTCGACACTTAAGGGTAAACGTGACTATGTAATCATCGCCCTTCTGGTCGGTTGTGCTCTGCGCCGAAAGGAACTCGCTTTTCTATCTATTGAGGACATTCAGCTCCGAGAGGGCAGGTGGGTGATCATCGACCTCGTTGGTAAGGGCGGTCGAGTCAGAACAGTTGCGGTCCCGCTCTGGGTAAAGCAGGGAATCAACGCCTGGATGACTGCGGCTAAGATCGAAACAGGCCGTCTGCTGCGACCGCTATCCAAGTCAGGCAAGATCCTCGGCGACGAGTTGGGAGACTGGGCGATCTGGTCGGTAGTTGAACAGTCATCGAAGCGAATCGGTATCGAGCACTTCGGTGCCCACGACCTGCGTCCTACCTGTGCCAAGCTCTGCCGGAAGAACGGCGGAGATCTCGAACAGATAAAGTTTCTGCTGGGACACTCCTCGATCCAAACAACGGAACGCTATCTTGGATCGGAATAGGAAATCGTGATTGCCGTGAATGACAATCTGGGATTATGACTCTTGCGGAAGATGGCCCTGAAAAGGCCGGCGTCGGCGGTCCGATCCCGTCCCTTGGGTCTGCCACTGTTCTTCTCTAGGCCATTGCGAGAGGGCACGAAGCGTTTGGAATCGATGTCAATACAATGGCGCGGCTCATTTTAGAGGTGAAGACGATACGAAACACCTGAGTTCGCATATGGGCGGAATTCTGACCCGTGCGAGAGTAGCAAGACGCTTACCGAAGACGAGGACCCTTGACTATTGGTTTAACCCGGTAGCTGCTCATATCCTGGTGATGACTTACAACACATCCGCGCCCTCCCCTCGAGGCAGGAACGCACTTCCTCCGCTTGCCAAGTTATGAGGCGACTTAGAAGAAACCAAGTGAGCGACAGCCAATCTGTTCAGTATGTTGAACACAAAAACTTAACGATCCTCCCTTGAGATCACCCGGAACATGGCTGCTTTCCCTCAGCAGGCGGTGGGCTCAAAGTCGCAGAATGCGCGTCGATCCTGGATAAACAGGCCCGTGGCCTCTATCACTCCAAGCAGCCTGGGAAAAAATGGCGGTCGGGAGCACGACTGCTTCGATCGTTGACAGTGGTCTGATGAGCAGACTACTATCGCGAACTGTTCTTGAGGTATTTGTCCCAGACATCGGAAGTGCCCATTAAGTGTGGCCATCCCACTAACAGGTAGTTATGTGAAGGCGCTCTATTATCCAGACTGGAATCGGCTCGAAGTTGTAGATATCCCGCAGCCGACCCCGCGTGCCGGCGAGCTATTGGTGAAGGTAGCTGCTTGCGGAATCTGCGGGTCGGAACTCGAGTCGTTTCGCAACCGGAATGTAAGACGCAAGCCGCCGTTGGTGATGGGCCACGAGTTCTGTGGCGAGGTGGTGGGCTGTGGCGAGGCGGTCTCGCGAGAGTGGCTGGGCCGCGGCATTCTCTCGCACTCTGTCATTCATTGCGGGAGTTGCGCTGCTTGCCAGCGAGGCGACACCAACCTATGTCCGTCGCGCGAGTTGTTTGGCATGCACCGGCAGGGTGCGTTCGCGGAATTCATTTGCGTCCCAGAAAGAGTGGCGTTGGAGTGGCCTGCGGAACTAAGCCTTGCAGGCGCTGCGCTTGCAGAGCCATTGGCTAACGGCATCAATGCAATGCGGCAGGGAGTTAGCGGGCGGCGGGACCGTGTCGCCATCATCGGCGCAGGTCCTATCGGATTGATGTGTGCACTTGCGGCGAAGGAAGTCTACGGATCCGACGTATTGATTGCCGACCTGATTCCGGAACGGCTGGCGGCGGCGGAACGACTGGGCATCGCGCATACCGTCAACCCCTCGCAAGCAGACCTCGCGACAGAGGTCTCTGCTCTTTGGCATGAAAAGGCCGCTCACGTGATCGATGCTGTCGGCAGCTCACGCACCAAACAGCTTTCGCTCAACGTTGTGGAACCAGGCGGAACGATCGTCTGGCTGGGCCTGCAGGAGAGCCAGGTAGAAATCGATAGTTATGCGATCACGTTGCAGCAACTGAGCCTGTGCGGCTCTTATGCCGGTACGCTCGACGATCTGCGAATGGCGGCGGAGCTACTGACGAGGGTGAATCCTGATCTCGACTGGGCCAAGACCTATGCAATCGAATCGGGAACGATCGCCTTCGAAGAGATGCTTGCGGGACGAGGAGAAAACATAAAGGGCATTTTGCAAATGGCCGGGGCGGAATAGACAGCATGCATACAACGAAACCCAATGTCGTCGTGACCGACTACACCTTCGCTCACCTGGAGAGCGAACGCCGAGTGATCGAAAGAGCCGGGGGCGTATTGATTGCTCTGCAGTGTCGGACAGAGGACGACATTATTCGGCAAGCGGCCAATGCGGACGCACTGCTGGTGCAGTGGGCGCCGGTTACGCGTTCGGTCATCGATCAATTGCCTAATTGTCGAATCATCGTGCGCTATGGAATTGGAATCGACAACGTGGATCTGGACGCGGCTCGCGATCGCGGAATCATCGTGTGCAATGTTCCGGATTACTGCATCGATGAGGTTGCCGATCATGCGTTGGCGATGACCATGGCATTGATCCGTCAGCTCATTCCGGCGGATGCCGGGCTGCGCGCAGGAGAGTGGAATCCCCATCCGAAAACAAGGATTCCCGCACCACGACAAATGACCTTCGGGACTGTAGGTTTCGGCCGTACCGCGCAGGCCGTTTTGAATAGAGCGCGAGGTTTCCGGTTCAAACTGGCAACCTTTGATCCGTACCTTCCCGCGTCTGTGGAGATTCCTTCAGACGTCGCGCGGTTGGAATGGGATGAACTGGTGGCTGAGGCGGACGTGATTTCTCTGCACGTACCTCTCACTCAAAAGACGAAGCACCTGATCGACGAAGACGTGCTAGCTCGAATGAAGAAGAATGCTTTGCTGATCAACACTGCCCGCGGTGGATTGATCGACATGACAGCACTCGCCAAGGCCCTGGAAGAGGAGACGATCGCGGGCGCGGGCCTGGATGTGTTCGAACAGGAACCCATTCCCCTCGATCATCCGCTATTGACTCAGAGGAATGTGATCGTAACTCCGCACGTGGCCTGGTACAGCGAGCAAAGCCTGCGACTCCTGCAGCAGATGGCTGCCGAGGAGATCGTGCGCGGGCTCGAAGGCCAGACGGTGCGCAACCCCGTTATCAGAGTGGAATAACCATCGCCGGAGAAGCATTCAGTACCCCGATATATCCCCGAGGAGGTGTTATGCGAAAGATATTCAAGCACACGTCGAGAGCAACGAGCGAACCCACATATCGTCTCTTCACCGATCACCAGGCTGGTCGCAGGTTTGATGCGTGGCGACGGATTATGAAAGCCGCGTGGGTAACGCTCGCAGTGATAACCTGCGGCGGCCTGGCTGCTAATGCACAGAACACCGGGTCTATCACTGGCACGGTAATGGATTCGTCCGGCGCGGCGGTCTCGGGCGCGAATCTCGAGCTTACCGACGTGAGCACTTCGCAAACAAGAATCACCAAGTCTTCAGCCCAGGGTTACTTCAACTTTGTCGAACTGCCGCCAAAGGTGTATCGACTGAGGATTACCGCGCCCTCGTTCAAGGAGTATGTGAACGATTCTCTGCAGTTGGCGGTCGGACAGCAGATCGCGGTGCAGCCCGTGCTGGTATTAGGGGCGGTGAATCAATCGATTGAAGTCACAGGGGCGCCACCTCCTGTGTCGACTACGACCGCCTCGGTGGGCCAGGTTATCGAAACGAAACAAATTGATAACCTGCCGCTCAATGGACGCAACGCGCTGAATCTCATCCTGCTGGTCCCCGGGTCGCTGCCGGCAGGGAATTCCGGCCAGTTCGGAGCCACGCAGCAGCAGTTTGATCTCTCGGGCAGCGATCCCAACGCCAATAACTTCACCCTGGATGGCGGCTTTAACATGAATGCTTTTTACAGCAACGCGGCGAACTATCCCAACCCCGACGCCTTACAGGAATTCAATGTTTCTACTCGGACCTATGATGCGGGCTTGGGGCGCGGGTTCAATAGTATCTCGGGGGTTACGAAGTCGGGCACGCAAAACTATCACGGAACCGCCTTCGAGTTTTTCCGTAACACGGCCCTCGATGCTGCGAACTACTTCGCTTCCGCTCCGTCACCTTACAAAAGAAATCAGTTTGGAGGAACACTGGGCGGAAAGATCATCACTGACAGGCTTTTCTTCTTCATGTCGTACCAGGGCACGCAAATCCGCGGCACACCGGGACTCTACACCTATGTTGATCTCACGCCGGCTGAGCGCGCCGGCGACTTCTCTGCGCTGGGAACGCCCATCATCGATCCACAGACGGGCCAGCCGTTTCCGAATAATCAGATTCCCTCTTCGCGAATTCGGCCGTTTGCCAGTACGTTCATCCAGCAATACCTGCCATTGCCAAATAGCGGCTCAAATCTATATAGCTTCGCTCCCGCTACGTCAGAGAGCGAAAACCAGGCGATCGGACGGGTGGACTACTCGATTACTTCTAAGGACCGGATGTTTGGCCGATATATTTTCGATGACATGCCGCAGGTCGGTAACGGAGTCAGCTATTACCTGAATAGCTCATGGCTGGCGGATCTGCCCACGCGACGCCAGAGCATGCTCTTGAACTACACGCGGACGTTTTCGTCCAGGCTTCTGAACACGGCGACCTTCGACTATGACCGTGATGCGTATGGCGTAATCACTCGGAACAACTTTTCTTTGACGGGACTTGGTCTCGACATCAGCAATGGAAATGCCTTGAAAAGCTATGGGCTGAAGCCCGACTCGATTCTGGGCGTCAGCGGCTACTTCCAAGCGGGAGCAGGCGTGCCTACGCGTGACATTGTTCCCACAACCCACTTCAACGATCGTGTATCTCTGACCGCCGGTGCACAACAATTGTCATTTGGAGTTGAGATTTATCACACGCGCGTAAATCAATTGCAGAATTATCTGACGGATGGTGTGATGAACTTTAGTGGATTCGCAACCGGTAACGCGGCTGCGGACTTTCTGCTTGGGCAGTTCTCTAACTACGAGCAGCTCACGCCTTTGATTACTCGTCTTCGCCAAACTCTGCCCAGCATTTACGCGCAGGACGACTGGAAGGTCAGCCGTAGAGTTACCTTGAATTTGGGCGTACGCTGGGACCCGTATTTCCCGTGGATTTCGCAGGACAATGTGTTGGGCACCTACATTCCAGGTCGGCAGTCTAGGGTGTTTCCTCTGATGGCTCCCGGTCTGCTCTATCCCGGAGATCCCGGAATTCCTCGCGGCGTCGCATCCAACCGCTACAACAACGTCGCTCCTCGCGTGGGCATTGCCTGGGATGTTTTCGGGAACGGACACACTTCGGTTCGTCTGGGTGGGGGTCTCTTCTATATGCCGACGAACAGCGCCATCAACTTCAACCGGTTTCCCCAGATGCCGCCATTTGGTTTTGAAGCGAATCTGAGCGCGGGCGATGCGGACCACATCTGGGCAGTCCAGCCATTCAACGGCATCAACCCTTTTCCTCGTCCCGATGTGACCGATGTGCAGGCACTCAAACAGGTGCCGTTCGTGGCGACTACTGGCGACACTGCGCTGGGACTGCCGTTTAAGACTCCTGTGGAGCAGCAATGGAGCGCGTCTGTACAGCAGGCATTGGGAAGAGATTCGGTCTTTGAGCTTGCGTATGTAGGATCGGCTGCTTCGCACCTGCTGAGTTCATACGAGGGGAATCCGGCCGTCTACATTCCCGGGCAATCTACTGAGGCGAATACTCAGCAACGCCGTCTCAACCCGAATATCGGTCCGCTCAATATCTTGACCACCTATCTCAGCAGTAACTACAACGCGCTCGAGGCAAGTTTCAACAAACGCTATTCGAACGGACTCTCGCTGCTCTCCTCCTACACCTGGTCACGAGCTCTTGGTGTGGTCGGCGCGCTGGGAGAAGGAAGCAATGGACAACGCGATCCTTTCAACAAGCGGCTGGACTACGCTGTGGCCGGCGATAGTGTGAACTCGAATTGGGTGACGGCCGTCGTGTGGGATATCCCCGGGGGTGAAGTGGGACAGCCCGCACTGATGCACGCGCTTCTCAGCGGGTGGCAGGTAAACGGGATATTCACCATCCACTCCGGTTATCCATTCACTGTAAGGTCGGGCTTGGATAATTCGTTCAGCGGGATCGGCGGCGACACAGCAGATCTAGTCGGAAACCCGAACCTGCCGGGTGGACGCAACCGCTCGCAGAAGCTGGCAGAGTGGTTCAACACTGCGGCCTTTCGTGTGAATGCGGTTGGAACATTCGGCAACACCAGCATCAATTCCTTCATCGGGCCGATGTACTGGAATCTGGACACCGGCATGATCAAGCATTTTCACGTGTACGAACACGTAAACGGGGAGTTTCGGGGTATCTTCTACAACGTCTTTAATCATCCGAACTTCGCGAATCCGAACGGAGTGCTGACAAGCCCGACCTTCGGGAGAATCACCGGTACCTCCGCTGATCCGCGCGTCATCGAATTTGCGACGCGGCTTTCGTTCTGAGTGCAAGCTCTTCCACTTTTTTGAGGTATGAAGAATGAAGCGACGCGAATTTATCTCGAGTGCGGCAGCGGTGGCGGCAGGCGCTATGTTGCGGCCGCAATGGGCATGTGGATCAACGCATGACACATGGGGCGAGATGGACGCTCAGGCTGCAAGCGGTGCCGATTTGGCAAGCCTGTGGCCTAGCTCAGGACACCTGTTTCGAAAGAACCTGAGGCCCGGGCCAGGATTCTCTCTCCTCTATGAGGGAAAACCTGCAGTACCCGCCTCTGTCTCTCAAGAGACCAGCGGAGAAACGACGTTTCAATTTCCGTCTGGTCTGCAGGTGATTCGCACGGTTACAGAACGCCATGGTGTCAACGCTATTGAGTTCTCGCTCCGGATTCGCAATGCAGGAAACCAGCGGCTTGGAGTGATCCAGGACATTCATGCATTGGATATAGCCTTCGCAGAAGACGCGATTGCTCATTCGTATGTGTTGTCCTCCGGTGGGGGCGGGTATGACGGCACGTATCCTCCGGAAGCATTCGCTATTCGCAAACACTTCTTCGATCCGACGCTTCCTTCTGACGGCGTGGTGACACTGACGACCGAAGGTGGGCGCTCCTCCAATCGCGATTTGCCATTTTACTTCGTGCAGAACGATGAGGGGAATGCCGGCATCTTCGTCGCGGTTGGATGGTCAGGGCAGTGGGTGTCGACTATCTCAGCGAACTACGGCAGCGAGCCCGCTACGCCCAGCGCGCTGCACCTGCGCGCCGGGATTCCAGGGATCGAGATCGCGCTCGAACCGGGAGAGGAGATTGCGGGGCCGAGTATTCTTCTGGGTGCTTATGAAGGATCTCTGGCCGATGGATCGAACGCGCTGCGTCGCCTCATTCGCAGCCAGTACACGCCGAAGCTGAACGGCGCAGACTTCAACGTGATCGCAACCTATGATGCCTGGTGGAATATTGTCGAGAACTATGACGAGGCGCTGATGATGCCTGTGGCGGCAGCGGCGGCCAGTCTTGGTCAGGAGTACTTTCTGCTCGATGCGGCGTGGTATGAGGGATCGAACGGACCGGAGGGATTCAGCGGTGGCGTGGGAAACTGGAAGCAGGTGGATGCGCACAAGTTTCCGCAGGGGCTGGGCCACTTTGCCGATTACGTGCGTTCCCAAAATCTGAAGTTCGGGCTGTGGTTTGAACCTGAACGCGTTCATCGTGATTCGGCGCTGGCGCGTGAGCATCCGGACTGGATCATCTGGATGTCCGGCTCTCACTATGGACTGCTCAACTATGGGCACCCCCAAGTGCCAGCCTGGGTGCGCGAGATGATGGACACGTACATCACGCAGTTAGGCATCGAATACATCCGCCACGACTTCAACATCGATCCGCTGGCGTATTGGGATTCCATCGACGCTCCACAGCGGCGCGGTGTTTCACAAATCCGCCACATTCAGGGCTTCTATGGAGTGATTGACTGGATTCGCGAGCGGCACCCCAAGACGGTGCTGGAGTGCTGCGCCAGCGGAGGCCGCCGCATCGATCTCGAGACGGCACGACGCTTCCACACTTACTGGATCAGTGACGACACGATCGATCCGGAAGTTGATCGCTTTCATCTTCAGGGCATTCACTATTTCTTGCCCGGCAACTACTCGTATGTGCAGTACACATTGCCGTCGTTAACTCAGAAGAACTTCAAGCCGCGGGACCTCGACTACCTCGACCTCTTCGGCGGAGCGATGGGCCTTGGCGGACGAGTCGACTTGTGGCCGGACGCGCAGAAAGAACGCTTCCGCACGATCGAGAAATTACATAAGCGGCTTCGACCATTTCTGATGGAGGATTACTATCCGCTAACGGCGCAGCCGCTCGATCTGAACGGATGGGCTGCCTGGCAGTTTCATAACCCGAAGACGGGGAGCGGATTTGTGCAGGCGTTCCGGCAGAATTCGGCGGAAGGTACGAAGACACTGGCCCTGCGCGGGTTGAAGGCCGATGGCTCTTACCACTTCACCGATCCGCTGGGTAATACACAGCGAAAGCTGACGGGACAAGAGGCAACGAAAGGGATCGATTTCACCCTGTCGCCTATGAGCTCACAGATTCTTGAGTACGAGAGCGCATGACCTGCGAGGAGGATCGCGCGCCGTTTTTCGCACCCTGCACCGGGGCCGGATGCGTCGCGCCGATCCCAGCCTTTCGGAAACGTTCCAGGGAGGAAGACAGGTGGATCTGCATCACAAGTCTGGCTGCCTCGCCGTCCCGGTTACGAAGAGCTTCGAGAAGAGAGGCGTGATGTTTGCAGGCCAGGGCCGCTCCGCCTGGCATAGTGACAAAGGTCAACATGGCACTGCTCAGCTGGTTGCGCAACATATTGAGCAGGTCGAAGAGGAGACGATTGTTGGAAGCCTCAGCGAGGAGCACATGATATTCGAGGTCGAGCCCGATGAACTGCTTGGGACGAGCGGTGGCGGTGCGCATCTTCTTCACCAGCGCCTCAAGCTTGTCGAAGTGTTTCTCGGTCCCGCAGACCGCGGCTCGTGCCGAGGCGGCGCATTCGAGAGCCAGACGGACTTCCATCAGGTTTTCCATATCCTGATGCTCCGTGAGCACACGCCATTCAGCGACCTTACCGATGAAGCGTTCAGCGCTGGTCGCGAGAAACGTGCCATTGCCAACCGAGACGTCAAGAATGCCGACAATGACCAGGCAGCGAATAGCTTCACGCAAAGAAGAGCGGCCCACGCCGAAGTGAACGCAGAGGTCACGCTCAGAAGGCAGTCTCTGGCCGGGCTTAAGATCGCCTGTAGAGATAAGGGTGACGATCTGCTGCGCGATATCTTCGCTGAGCGAGGTGCGGTTCACACGTTGCAGTTTCGAGGAAAACTGTGACTGGGCCAGTTTGTTTCTTGGCGATCGCGCGACCATATCGTGAGTTGACTCTATCCTTCCGCTAAGCGGGGCTAGTCGATCTTACAGCATAGTTTATGCAGCTTCAAAGGCAGCTGGATGGTTTGGCTGCGCGGGAGTGCAGGGAGGACAGGATTTGTTGCTCACAGGAAAGACCATCATCATCACCGGCGGAGCAAAGGGCCTGGGGAGGGGCATAGCGAGCGTCTGCCACCGTGAGGGCGCGAACGTAGTGATTGCCGATTTGCTGGAACGTGAAGCGGCAGAGTTTGCCGCGGATCTTGGCGATCGCGCGCATGCGGTTCTATGCGACGTGAGGGAAGTGGAAGACCTGGCCGCGCTGGTGGATAAGACGATCGGGCGGTTCAGATCGATCGATGGCCTGGTCAACAATGCCGGAGTGAATTTCTTAAAACCCTTCATAGATGTGGCGATGAACGAATGGGATCACGTGCTTGGAACGGACTTGCGCGCGGCGTTCCTGTTGACCCAGTTGGTCTGTCGGCACATGCTTGGGCAATTTCCGGTGAAGGGCAGTATCGTAAATATCTCGAGCGTGCACAGCTACGCCGCGTTGCCGGGTGCGGCTCCCTACGATGCGGCCAAGTGGGGCGTAGTAGGGATGACCAAGAGTATCGCGGTTGAGATGGCTGCCCGCGGAGTTCGGGTCAATTGCGTTTCTCCGGGTTTGATCAACACGTTGATCTGGCGAGATATTCTCGAGGCTTCGCCCGATAAGCGGGCATGCGAGGATTACTGGAAAAGTAATATTCCGATCGGGCGTGTGATCGAACCGGAAGAGATCGGCGAACTTGTTTCCTTCCTGCTGAGTGATCGAAGCCAATGCATCACAGGCGCAAATATTTTCGCTGATGGTGGCATGACCAGCCAGCTAGTGAGTCGCGAACCGTGGTAGATGGCCGGCAAACCGCGTCGCATCGTTTAGAGGAATTACGACCTTGGTATGCGACCGCGCCCGTGCGTGCCATCTGCTGGATTCTTCTGCTAACCCTTCCTGCGAATGCTGCAGGCGTGGCGCAGCAAACATCTGTGAATGCCCAGACGCGAGCGGCTGAAGTTGAAAATCTGAAGCAACAAGCCGTGTCGGCAGCGGCTTTGAACAACTATGCCGAGGCAGCCAGGCTCCTGGCGCGGGCTCTAGTGCGCGATCCTGCCGATGGGATGTTGGCACGCTCCGTCGAGATGATCACCTCCAAGGAGGGAGCCGCAGGGGCGGCAGAGCCTATCCTGAAAAACGCGCTGGTCGATAGGCCGGCTGAGGACGCCATCCGGTTGGCACTGGCTCAGTGTTATCAGCATCTCGAGCAGGATGAGAACGCGATTGCCACGCTCTCGGCCGGAACAGCAAAGGCACTGAGTTCTCCTGTCTGGCAATTTACCAAAGGATTCAGCCTCTTCCGCATGGGGCAATACAGCCAGGCCGAGGAGATCTTCCACGAGATCCTGGGGACAGATCAGATCGGGCCGGCAGCTAGCTTCTTCATCGGGAATTGCCGCTTCGGGCAAGGCGATCTAGCGGGCGCTTTGCCGTGGTACCAGTCCGCAGTCCAATCGGGAGAAAGCAGTCAAGCTGCCGGGCTAAACGCCTATTACTACAACTATGGTCTGGCGCTATTTCGCCTCGAACGATATCAGGAGGCGAGCAACGCTTTCTTTCGAGCAACGACGCTGAACTCATCGGACCCGCTCGCTCCATACTTTCTCGGACGTTCTCAGGCACAAAGCGGCGAGATCGAAGATGCCCTCGCAATCCTGAAGAAAGTCGCCGATACTCACCCAGATTTTGGCCCCGCGTTCTTGCAACTTGGAATGCTATACAGGCGCACGGGTAATCAGGAGCAAGCGAAGTCCGCATTCGCGAGGGTGGGCCAGATCAAGGCAGCGGAGTTGGAAGAACAGCGCTTGCTCGGGCAGATGCGCCTTGACGGTGATCAACCGAAACCGAGAAGACCCTAAGCTTGCTCGTGCGAGAGAGGCCGCTCATGCGTGGTGTCGCAGAGGTGATGAAAGCCAGGCATACGCGTTCGACACCACCGCAGCGAAGTTCGCTGGTCTAAAAGAGAAGAGCGAAGCCGGTCATTGGAGGGACTGCTATTCCATATTGCGGGGCTTTGTTTTCCATGCCGTCGCGCGGATTGTTGAGGGATGGACGCGGTCCAGGGTTCTGGTCGTCAAAACGTCGGCTTTTGTTAGGGATCAGCGTACGGACCGCCTTGTTAGAGTCGCTGCTACGGCGAGTGCTCGCGTCTACCCGCAAATGCCATCCGGACTGTGTCGATACTCCTACTGCCGGAAATTTCGGTTCAGCGTTTCCAGGAGAGGGCTTGAGAATCACCCGCAGTGAGGTGTCAGGTGATCAAATGTCCACGCGGATTCCTGATCCAGTCCCCCCAAAGCTGCGCCGACCGTGCCATGGACTGCGGCCCAATCCGACAAGACAAAGCCCTTCCACCCCCACTGGCCTTAAGTACAAGACTGTTCAGAAAGTCGTTTTGACAGGCGCGAACTCCGTTCACGAAGTTATAGGCACACATTACTGACGCCGGATTGTTAATCTCGACTGCGAATTCGAAGGCCAGCAGGTCGGACTCGCGCAATGCCTTCTCGTCGAGCTCTGCGTTCACAGAACTCGAGTCGGGTTTGATCATGGAGGGCGTAGTGCTTCAAGTCGCTCATTACTCCGACACTCTGGATGCCTTTCGCTGCGTGTCCTGCTAAAGTCCCCGCTAGTAACGGATCTTCGCCCCCAAGGTACTCGAACTTACGACCACCCCGGGCATCACGAGCTAAATTAAGCCCAGGACCCAGGACCATGTTCATTCCCCGTGCGCGAAATTCTTCGGCGATGGCGCGGCCCTGTTTATGTCGTTGCTTCCTCTGACGCGATTCGTCATGCTGGGGAGATGGAAGACATCCTATTAGCGGGAGCGATTGGGCTGGAACATGTTCATCACGGATATGGTGTAGCGTGCTGGTCAGTCAATCAGCGGGCGATCGCCAGAGGCCATAGCATTCGCACGGGCCTTGAGGATGTGACCGTGCTCCCCGACGGCCAAGATGCCGAGAGCAACGCACAGTTAGTCCAGATTGCTGTCTCAATGGTTGAAAGCGCGCGGCTGAAATATGCGCAACGCGAGCCGTACGAAAACGTTGCGCAAACGAACGTTTGCGAACGTGAGGAAAAGTCACTTGTGAGCCAAGCCCGTTACGCGCCCATTCATGGAATCCCTGCTGGTCGCCGCTCCTATAGTTCTGCCGCTCCGAGGCGAACTCCCGCGCGTGGTATGTTCGCGTGGCGTGCCGAGAACGCTTTGGGGACACCGTTAGCATGGAAGGATTCTAGCGCTACTCACCACAATCCGACGTCTCGTTAGCTATCCGGGCTCAATGAGCGAGTTGGCGATTTACCAACGGCCGAGAAAGCCGCAGTGAGTCAACTCGTAACGATCACTTGTCTGCGAAAGATCATTCGATTTTACGTCTAAGTAAATGGGCTCTGTTCTCACTGCCGGATATAACTGAAACTCATCGCATCCTTGATGAGTCACTTCGGCACCAACGAACGAGTCAGCGTGCCCGCATACCCAACCGGGTGGCTAACAGCAACTCGCGATGATTTTGGATATTCCGGCGTTCAGCAGTCGGATCTGCTCCGCGCCTCGTTCCACAGGAGCTCTCAACCGCGGCTGAAGATCTCTCGACATGCTCTTCGGTAAAAGTGTTTAGCGGCTGTTCGTACCGGGTTATTGACCTGCATTTTCCCAGATTGACGCTAACCTCCATAGACGGGCATGGACCTTTGTAGTTTCAGAAACCGAGGGGAAGAAGACGATTCGATTGGTAGTCGTTGGAGGGTAGACTAGATTCGTCATCGCGATTGTGCCGTTTTGAGCGAACGCCTCCACCGAAGATCGGTCCACAATTACCTTAATGTTATATGGGCGACCTGGTGCAGCAGGGGCCGTTGTTCTTGCAGCAAAGCCAGTGATAGACGTATCACCGGATCGGGTGCGATCGATATAAAACTCCCCTTTAGCTTTATCAAAGCCGATCTCTGTCCAATGCTGATCGTCATAATAGATCCGCACTCCGAAGCTCTTCGCGTCAGGAGTGACTTCTTCAAAGTCCAACTCATAGGGAGGCGAGAGCGTTGCCGCGGTTCCTTTAGTGCCTGATGACGAGGCCAGTTGCAGAGTCACGGCAGCTTTTCGAAGAGGGTCGATTACTGGATCCTGAGCGAGCGCTAGTCCGTGCTGATCATGAACCAGTGAGATTTTCCGTGCGAGGCTCATCTGCCCGCGCCATGGCGAGGTCTGCAACTTCGATGCGTAGTCCCAATTGTTCATCCATCCAAGTAGGATCGGTCGGCCTCCAGGGGGAATTCCGTTAAAGCTAATGGCGCAGTAATCGTCCTTTCCGTAGTTCGTCCAACCGTGCGCACCTGCCCCCTCTGAAGCTTTGAAGCTCGTGCCGTCGAACTCTCCTAAGAAATATTGCTCTCCTGATCCGCCCTGTGGCGCACCCGGGTTCAAACCAACCTTCAATGCCCAGAGCGAACCGTGTTTTCCTTGCGACGGTACGCGTAATAAGTCAGGGCACTCCCATACCCCGTTGGTATCGCCTGCGGGGCCGAAATCGCTCGCGTGCGTCCATTGCTTGAGATCCTTCGACAGATAGAAACTGACTTTGTGCTCTCGCGGAAGAGAAACTGCCATAACCCAGCGGTGGCGTTCCACGTCCCAGCTGACGCTCGGATCACGGAAATCCGCAAGGTGCAAATCGAGCACAGGGTTCTTCTCGTATTTTTTCCAATTTCGGCCTTCGTCCAGGCTGTAAGCAAGATTCTGCGTCTGCCTATGGCCATCCGGCGTCTCTCCATCACCGGTATAAACCGCAACAAGGCACTCCTTAGCGGGCTTACAAAGGCCACTTGTATCGCTATGATCAATCACCACGCTGCCGGTGAAGATCATCACCCCGTTCTCCTCCGGTATCGCGAGCGGTAACTGGCGCCAGTGAAGGAGGTCGCGGCTAACCGCATGGCCCCAACTCATATGCCCCCAAGTGTCTCCATAGGGGTTGTGCTGAAAAAACAGGTGGTATTCGTGGTGGTAGAAGACCAGCCCATTGGGGTCGTTGGTCCAATTGCGCTCTGGAGAAAAATGAACCTGAGGGCGGTACGGTTCATCATACGTTTGCGTCTGCGCGCCAGCGGAGTGCGAGGCAGCAAACACAGATGCGATCATTAAAAACGCGATAACCGATCTCGACTTCACTTCGCCACTCTCCTAATTTCCGGACATTGCTACTCGCGCCGACTGCCCTTCAGATGCCAGTTGCATTAGCCTGTGCCGCTCTTTCAGACTGGTTCTGACGATCATCGATCATGGCGTAACACTCCTCGACGGTCCATGCGGGTGTAGCGCCTCGCCGGCTTGCGATCATTGCTCCCAGAGCATTCGCGAAAGATGCAATCCGTTGCGGCAACCAGCGGCGATCAAGTCCGTACAACAGGCCGGCGGCGAAAGCATCCCCGGCCCCGACTGTGTCGACGACATCTACGGAGTAACCTCCGAACGTTTGAAAAACGTTCTCCGAGTAGAGGGCGCACCCGGCGCTGCCCATTGTCACGCAGATCTGTTGAGCTCCAAATGCTTCTGACCAACGCTGGCAGAATTGTTCCAATGTATACGGGAGACTTCCAAATTTCATGGCGAAGATTCGTTCCGCTTCCTCATCATTCAGCTTGATCACTGTAGCCAATTGGGAGAGCCGCTCAATCAATGGGAGGCTCCAGTGGCCATCTCTCAAGTTCATGTCATAGAAACACTTCACGGGGTCCAACTGCTCCACGAGAGTATGGAGCAGCTCCTCGTTGGAGGCATGAGCATTTGCAAGCGTTCCAAAGTAGATCCAATCCGGCAGCGCTGCTTGACATCGCTGAATTAAGCCGGAATTGACATCCAACACATCGAATGCCGCTGGCCGATCGATCCGAAAAGTGGCGCTCCCTGAGTCGTCAAGACTGACAAGTGCGGTACCCGTGGGAGCGTCTGGAACGATCTGAACGAAATCGGTCTTCAGCCCAAGTGAAGTCATCTGTTGAAGTGCTTTCCGGCCTAATCCGTCATCCCCAACTGCGGTCAGAAGTGCAACGAAATTTCCCAACTTCTGAGATGTCACCGAGAAGTTAAGAGGAGCGCCGCCCAGGAACTCCCCGCCTTCAACTATGTCCCACAATATTTCCCCAGTACTCAGGATCCGCATCGAGAGCTCCCTTCGCACGCGTGAACGAGCATATACAAGGTGTAGACAGAGGTATAGTCTTCTTGTGCGTGATCTGTCTAGCCTGTTATTCGTACCAAGCAGAGAAGTCCGAGTCCTAGGGAAGGAGATGTCCTACAATGATCTCCAAGACTATGAAAACTGCGGCGAACGCCCTCCGCGAGGGTACAGTTACCGACGGGGGCCGTAACACTCCGAAATTCAAGATCATTCTTGATGCCTTGCGTGAAAGTGTTATCAGTGGCGAATATCGCGAGGGAGCCAAGCTCCCCAGCGAGGCCGAACTGGTGCGACGCTTCGGAGTAGCTCGAATGACCATAGTCAAGGCATTCAGAGAACTGGAGCAGTTGGGACTTGTGGTACGTCGGCCTGGTTCCGGCACATTTGTGGCTCCGACCGGCCAAGAGAACAGGTTGTTTGGATTGTTGATCCCGGAACTCGGTCAAACGGAGATATTTGAGCCCATCTGCCAGGGAATGACCCAGTATCGATCGGTGAGCAAGATGTCACTCTTGTGGGGTAATTCCTTCATCAAGAGCGACCAGAACGAGATTGTTGCTCGCGAATTGTGCGAAGAGTTCATCCGACAGCGGGTCTCAGGAGTTTTCTTCGCCCCGCTGGAGTTGGTTCCTACCAAAGACGAAGTGAACAGGATGGTGGTGGCTTCTCTCGATAAGGCGCGAATTCCGGTGGTCCTGCTTGACCGTTGCATCAACGGATATCCGGCCCGAGCTGAGTATGACCTCGTCGGCATTGACAATCGGCGGGCCGCCTTTGGAGCGACGATGCACCTTGTTAGCCTTGGCGCCAAGCGCATTGCATTCCTTGGAAAGCAGTTATCTGCATCGACAGTTGATGCGCGTATAGCCGGGTATCGGGAAGCATTGTTTGACTCCGACCTGCACCGGTGCGAGAACCTGGTGACCCGTGGAGATCCGGCCGATGAGTCATTGCTACGCTCGGTGCTCAAGAAACATCGCCCCGATGCATTCTTGTGCGCCAATGACCATACTGCGGCAACCCTGATGAAGACTCTCATCGCCTTAGGGATTCAGATCCCCAAACAGGTCCGCATTGTAGGCATCGATGATGTTAAGTACGCCAGTCTTTTACCCATCCCCCTCACCACTCAGCGTCAGCCCTGCCAGGACATTGGAAAAGTCGCAATGGCAACGATGTTCGAGCGTCTGATCAATCCGGATTTGCCGATCCGAGAGATCTCTCTGAACTGTCGTCTGGTGATACGCGACTCGTGCGGCAGTCGAGAGAAGAATTGAAAGCAATTCACCTCTGAGCCAATAGGAACCAATCCACCCCAATCAGAGTGCTTACGCGTGATCCTGCGAGAACATTAGAGCAACTGAATCTTGCTGCCTCGACAAATGACTAGTCAGCTTTTATTATGCTGTATATTATTTTACGTTGACAGTGACTAGTTAGGACGCCTACAAACAAGCGGTCCACTTCAGGAGGCAACATGGATCGCAATGAACCAAAATACAGAGTTGCTCGTGCTTGGAATCTCTGGGGCGTAGTCCACTTCCTCGCACTGCTCTCTCTCGTCCTAGCTTCTCCTCATCGGGTAGCAGCTCAAGCAACTTCCGGTTCAATTTCTGGATTTGTAACCGACAACACAGGAGCGGCCGTTCCGCACGCACAAGTAAGCGTGAAGGACGAAGGGACAGGCGTTCTGAATCAGACAGGCACAGATGATGCGGGTTTCTATAACGTCACACACATCATTGCCGTGACCTGCCCCCTTCGATTAGTCCAGAGAAATGAGAGTATCCGGTTTCAGTTTAGCTGCTGAGTTATCTCGCAGCCGTAGTCGGGGCTGTGCGGATGTGGAAAGCGCTGTTTGCTTTCCACATCTGCACAGCCCATTGCGTCTCTAAACTCCTGCGGCGTCCTGTAGCTCAGCGAGCTATGTGGACGCACTTGGTTGTAATCGATCCTCCAAGATTCGATCGTCTCTCTTGCATCGTCCAGGGTCAGGAACCAGTGTTCGTTCAGGCATTCCTCGCGGAACTTGCCGTGGAACGATTCGATATAGCCGTTCTCCATCGGCCTGCCGGGAGTGATAAAGTGCAGCTTCACCTTGTGCTCGTATGCCCACTGATCCATCGCCTTGGAAGTGAACTCCGTGCCATGGTCGATGACGATCTGCTCCGGCAACCCGCGCTCGATCCGCAGCTTCTCCAGCACCCGGATCACTCGCAGCGACGGCAGAGAGGTATCGACTTCGATGGCCAGCATCTCTCGTGTGTATGCGTCCTCGATCGAGAGCGTGCGCAGCTTCCGGCCCGTCGCCAGAGCGTCGTGCAGAAAGTCCATCGTCCAGGTCTCGTCCTGCCTGACCGGTGCGGCGAGCGGCACACGCGCCTGAGCGCCGATCCGATGGCGCCGCCTTTTCCTGCGTACGATCAGCTTCTCCTCCACATAGATCCGGTGTACCCGCTTGAGGTTCACCGCCCATCCCTCGCGTTGCAATAGCACGTGCAATCGCCGGTAACCCCAACGCCGCCGCTCCTCGGCCAACTCTCGCAGCCGGATGCGCAACCGCTCGTTGGCCTCCGCGTGCCTGCTCGCTCGCGGCTGGTAGCGCAACATCGCACGCAGCACTTGCATCTGCCCGCAGGCATGTCGTTCCGAACACTCTGTCGCGGTTCGAAACACTGCTACTGCCTCCCGCCTTGCCTGTGGGCCTACCACTTTTTTGATAACACCGCCTTGAAGCCGACGATGTCCAGTGCCTGTTCGGCGACTAACTGCTTGAGCTTGCGGTTCTCGTCCTCCAGCTGCCGCAGCCGCTGCGCATCGCTTACTTCCAGGCCACCGTACTTCGCCTTCCAGCGGTACAGCGTCTGTTGGCTGATGCCGTGCTTCCGGCACAGCTCCGGTGTCGAGAGCCCCGCCTCGGACTCCTTCAATATCCCCACGATCTGCTCTTCGGTATACCGGCTCTTCTTCATCCAAGCTCTCCTCATGGCCAGGGTTGGCCTTCATTATCGGAGAACTCTCACTATCCGTGGACTACTTGGAAGGATGCAGGTCAAGGGCCCTATCAGTAAGCCTCTTTATCGATGCTGGGTCAGCTGAGGTTTTCGTCGAAAATGGGTTTGGCTTGTCAGAACTCATTACGACTCCGACCGACGCGACGGACCTCAGTCTCACCACATCCGGCGGCAATGCAGGCATCTCGAACTAGTCGTCAGGTATTGAACAACCTTCAAAGCCCTCCTTGGGAGTTCACGAAATCTGAACTGTGTAGCGCTGGTACAGACTCATTCGAATCATCCGAGATCAGAGACGCTGATCAAACGAAGGATCTCAATCCTTCCATTGCACTTGATGACGGTGGGACAATAATCCGCATGAATCAAGAGCGGTGCACAGTGCGGTGGGTAGTCCATGGGCTTTTGGTATCGATCTGCGAACTGCGAACAAAGATTACTGAAGGTATGGCATTGAACAAGGTTCGCGAAGCCGGATTTGCAATTTCATGTTTGTTGGTCACGACGTTGGTTGGCGTGGCACAAACCACCAGCCAGCAGCAGATTCAGGTTCATTACCAACGGGCAGAGATTGCCATGAAGGCGAATCACCTCCAAGAAGCGTCGAACGAGTTTCGCGAAATTCTGAGGATCGATCCGAGAAACGCCGAAGCGTGTGCGAACCTCGGTCAGATTGCCTACAGTCAGCAAGGCTATTCAGAGGCCGCTAAGTGGTTTGCTGAGTCTCTCAAACTCAAACCCCAATTGTGGGATGCAAAAGCATTGCTGGGACTGAGCGATATGATGCTGGGTCGCACCATGGATGGTGAACCGCTGCTGATTGAGGCTTTCCCACATGTCAGCAATCAAAGCTTGAAGGTGCAAGTGGGCGTCTCGCTGGTGCGATTCCATATGTCCACGCATTCGCTAAAGCAAGTGGCGGGTATCGTCGATGAACTTGATCAGTCTGCTGAAGCCGATCCGGAGGTTCTGTACGTGACCTACCGGGCATATTCGGCCCTTGCGGCAGAATCGTTAGACTCCCTTTATAAAAGATGGCCTGCATCCGCTCGTGTACGTCAGATCTTCGCGCAGGCGGCCGTGACGCAGGATGACTTCCCCGGTGCGATCAAACAGTACAGACTGGCAATCGAGGCCGACCCAAATCTTCCGGGAATTCACTACAAGTTGGGCCGCACCATCCTCACGAACTCCCAAGACAACGCCGCGCTGAGTTCGGCAGAACAGGAGTTTAAGACGGAATTGACTTCGAATCCGTGGGATGCCGATTCAGAATATGAACTTGGAGAAACCTATCGGCTGGAATCGAAGTTGGAACCTGCAAAGGAACATTATAGGCGTTCTATCCAAATCGACCCGAACCTTGGTGTAGCACAAACCGCGCTTGGCGATCTGCTTTTTTCCGAAGGCAAGCCGCAAGAAGCTCTTCCGCATCTCGAGGCTGGAGTGCGCCTGGGTGCTGATGATGAGACTGCTTACTACAAGCTCTCCCGAGCCTATGAAGCGATGGGACGGCGAGAGGAGGCGAAACGCGAGATGGATCTTTTTCTCAAGCTTCGGAAAGAGCACGCATCGCCGCATCGTGCAACCTCGCCTGATGGCGGTGCAAGTCCTATCAAATAGGCAGGTCGGTGAGGCACTAGATCAACTCGAGGGAACAAGATCCATGAAGTTGAATAACCGGCAAGTAGCCGTTAGCCGCAATGATAAGCGGCAACAATAGTAAGCCAACCGGCGACGAACGTTGCCACCCCGATCAGTGTTCCCAATTTGTTTGAACTGGAGAAGATGTGAACCGACGACAGTTCGTTTTTGCCTCGGCATGTTCCGCTCTATTCAAGAGAACTGCATTTGCTACCGACTCAGTTGCGCTGAATTCGGCTCTTGAAAGTCCGCCACTCCAACAGGAACTAGCCAACGATCCCTTGCGCCCCCAATATCATCTCCTACCGCGGGCCGGTTTTGTCGGAGATCCGTGTGCGCCTCGATTTTTCGGTGGAAAGTATCATGTCTTCTTTCACGGCAGCTTTGGGGGCCGGGGTTGGCAGCATGCCGTCAGCTCGGACCTCGTCCACTGGGACCACATGCCGATTGCACTAGTCCCCACCGAGAACGGCTATGACTCTTACGGAACGTTTACCGGCGGAGTCATGCCGGGCGGAGAAGGTGCGAGCATTGTATACACTGGCGTCACTAAGGTTTCGCGTGATCAGGAAACCATCCGCGCCGAGGGTCTTAAAGAGACCCAGTGCATAGCGACATCGAAGGACCCCGATCTTCGCGAGTTCAAAAAGCTGCCTGCGCCCGTAGTCATGGGACCTCCGCCGGGACTGCAGATAACAGGGTTCCGTGACCCGTTCGGATGGAAGTCCGGAAATAACTGGTACATGGGCGTGGGATCAGGCTTTCCTCAAGTCGGTGGCGCCGTCCTTCTTTACAGATCGAAAGATATGCTTCATTGGGAATACGTCCATCCGCTAGCACAGGGTGTATGGAATGGACAGTCGTTCTCTAACCCCGTTCCCAGTGGCGAAATGTGGGAGTGTCCGGATTTTTTCGCGCTCGGAGATAGACATGTTTTGATTTACTCCACTGAGCATGCCACTTTCTGGGAGGTGGGAACTTTTGACGAGTCGGAGCTGCGGTTTCACTCGGATTCCAAGGGCATTCTCGATCACGGCGCGTACTACGCTCCCAGAAGCATGGCCGACGGAAATGGGCGCCGTATATTGTGGGGCTGGCTGCAAGAGACCCGGGCTCGTTCCGAGGCAACCCAGGCAGGTTGGTCTGGCTGCATCTCGCTGCCGCGCGTGCTGACACTCAGTGACGATCACCAGTTGCAGATTGAGGTCGCACCGGAACTGGAGATGCTCCGGCAGAATAAGGTATCGAATGATCGTCCGCTGATTATGGGCAGCGATTCAGCGATCAGCCTCGGCAAGATCCGCGAGAGGTCCGGCGAATTCATATGTAAATTCCGGGCTTCTGCTAACCCTTGCAGCTTGGAACTACAAGTTCAGGGACCATCGGGGAACCAATCTCTGCTTAAGATTGCATTTTCATATGCGAACGGCAAGCCGATGGCGGCGATCGGTGATCGCTTGCTGCCGCTCAGCCCTACCTCCGATCATGTCGCGACAGTTCGTATCTGGCTCGACGGTTCTGTGATCGAAACCTTTGTCGACAAGCGGCAGGCCATGACCACCCGATGCTACGAACCGGGAGACAAGGCTGCGCAAGTGGAGATGATCTGGAGCGGTTCTCGCGATCAACTTCAGGACTATGCCGTCTATCAGCTGCGGCCCATATCCTCCGATCGTCTGACAAGTTGACGAAGCAAACCGGAGGCCGTCCTTTGGTGCTCAACTCCTCGCGTGTGTGCTGAACAGTACCACTTCAAGCAAAGGCTCAAAGGGTCACTCCAGGAAGGTGCAGAATGCGACCGAATTCGAGATTGATGAAAGCGACGTTGACAGGTGCATTGGGTGGTCTACTCTTCGGCTTTGATACCGTCGTCATCTCCGGTGTCCTGGATGCGCTTGTCCGGCTATATCACTTGAACGACTATGGCAAAGGATGGACGGTGGCAATCGCGCTCATTGGAACAGTGATCGGATCGTTCAGCGCCGGAGTTGTAGGTCAGAAACTCGGCGGTCGCGAAACGCTACGGATTACCGCTGTCCTTTACTTGATTTCCGCGTTGGGTAGTGCGCTCGCATGGAACTGGCCTTCGCTAATGGCCTTTCGCTTCATCGGTGGTTTGGGTATCGGTGCTTCGTCGGTGCTGGGCCCGGTCTACATCGCGGAGCTCGCTCCCGCCAAGTGGCGTGGAAGACTAGTGGGCGCGTTTCAATTGAACGTGGTCTTCGGAATACTGGTGGCCTACACCTCGAACTACCTCATTCGACTTTTGCATCTGGGTACGGCGGAGTGGCGCTGGCAAATAGGTATAGCTGCCGTTCCCGCAATTGGGTTTCTAGTCTTGCTCTTTAGCATTCCACGCAGCCCCCGCTGGTCCGCCTCAAAGAACAGGATCGATGAAGCTCTCGAGGTGCTTCGGTTGATGGGCGAGCCGAACCCAGAAGGTGAACTAGCCGAAATTCGCGCCGCGCTTCACCAAGAGCACGCCACGGCTCACGAACCAGTCTTCCGTTGGAAGTACCGGTATCCGCTGTTCTTGGCCATCACAATTGGGGCGTTCAATCAATTAGCCGGCATCAACGCGATTCTCTATTATCTGAACAATATCTTCGCAGCTGCCGGATTCAGTCAGGTTTCCGGAGATCAGCAAGCTGTCGCAATTGGCTTCACAAATCTGATTTTCACAATGGTCGGCATGTCTGTGATCGACAAGCTGGGGCGCAGGACGCTGCTGCTGATCGGCGCTGCCGGCACTGCCACATGCTTGGCTGGTGTGGCATGGATCTTTATATCCGATTCGCACCAGTCTGCACTCGTATTGCTTCTCGTGGCCTACATTGCCTTCTTCGCGCTCTCACAGGGTGCCGTCATTTGGGTCTACATTGGCGAAGTTTTCCCCAATCACGTTCGATCCAAGGGCCAAGGGGTTGGAAACGCGAGCCATTGGATCATGAACACCTGCATCGCTCTGGTCTTTCCCACTGTAGCGGCAACCATGGGCCGCGGTGCACCTTTTGTGTTCTTCTCCGCGATGACTGTCTTGCAATTCGTGATTGTGCTGCTTGCCTATCCGGAAACAAAGGGCCAGACTCTCGAACAACTGCAGCTTCGACTAGTGAAGGCCTGAGTCGTACGGTTGATTGTTTTGTTTATGTGCGCGCAGATTCGCATGTTGCAGGGAAGGATCGGAGAGATCGAGAGTGAAACGGATATTGAGCGTACTACTGACCATGAGCGCGATTTGCTGGGCACAGGATAACGGGCCACTGAACGGATTGGCAACGTTGCGTCCCGGCGTCACTTCAGAGCGGGCGTCGAGTTGGGATCGGACGGGAGGGAACGCCGACTTTGTCGTGGTGCAATCCGGGGCTACGGTCCCACTGGCAGAAATCAGTGGCTCGGGCGAGATCCGGCACATGTGGTTCACAATTTCCTCACCTAGTCCCAACCACCTCCGAGAACTGGTGATTCGCATGTACTGGGATGGCGAGGCTGACCCGAGCGTCGAAGTGCCGATCGGCGATTTCTTCGGAACGGGCTTCGAATACGAAGACATTCCCGGCGGACACAGCGGGCAGGCCTACCATTCATGGCAGTCTCTTCCGCTCACCGTCTATGGCAAAGCGATGAATTGCTATTTCGCCATGCCCTTCGGCAAGAGCGCGCGAATCACCATCAGTAACGACGGAGCACAGGACGTACCCGCCTTCTACTACCACATCGATTACGAGAAGTACCCTGACGAGTCGGCAACTGCAAAAGAGGGCCGCTTCCACGCCCAGTGGCACCATCAGGTCACCACGCCGATTCCTGCGGAGGCGTCCCGTGCCGTGAACCTTGATGGCAAGAGCAATTACAACTTCATGCACGCGACCGGGACCGGACAATTCGTCGGAGTAATTCTAGGTGTGCAGGGATACTCAACAGGATGGTGGGGCGAAGGCGACGACATGTTCTTCATCGACGGGGCGAAGGAGCACGCGTCAATCAACGGCACGGGAATGGAAGACTATTTCGGAAGCGGCTGGATGTTCCGGGATGAGTACAACTATCCATTCATCGGATACTCTCACCAAGGCAACAGGGATTGGACCGGCACCCATGTCATGTATCGATTCCATATCGTTGATCCCATTTACTTCAACCGTTCCATCGTAGCAAGCATTGAACATGGCCATGCTAACCAGCGTCAGGATGGCTACACCAGCGTTGCATTTTGGTACCAAAAAGAACCACACGAAAAACTTGATCCCTTGCCTCCACTACGGGACAGAATTCCCCACCCCTTCTGGCGTATCGAAACGATGGAAAACAATCTTCCAAATTAGAAATCCGAGTTAAAGATTAGGAGCTCAGCGTGAAGATTGGCGTAAGCGCATTTGCATGGACAGCGAAGTTCGACCGGTCACATCTTCGGCTTGTGCCACTGACAAAAGAAATGGGCTTCAGCGGTTTTGAGATCGCCATGTTTGATCCCGCCGATCTTGCCGTCGATGACATTCGGCGAGCCTTCGAGAGCTCCGATCTCGAGTGCACTGTGTGCGCCATCCTGCCTCCCGGCGTCAATCCGATCAGTCCCGACGCCGCGGTCAGGAAGACTTCAGTGCAGCATCTGGTCAGGTGCATTGAGACGGTGTCGGCGCTGGGAGCCAAGCTCCTTGGCGGTCCGCTCTACGCACCGATCGGCTATCTCCCGGAGCATCGGGCTACAAAAGATGAATGGTCGTGGGCTGTGGACGCATTTCAGTCCGTATGTGACGTTCTCGATTCCTGCGACGTGACCCTCTCTATCGAGCCGGTCAATCGGTCCGAGACATTCTTCGTCAGAACCGCGAAAGAAGCAAGCTCGCTTTGTGATGCGATCGGGCATCCTCGCTTCGGTGTAACGGTCGATACTTTTCATGCCAACATTGAAGAACGGGACATACCGGAAGCCTTGACATCGATAGCTCCCCGCCTCAAGCACATCCACGCGAGCGAGAACGACCGCGGTCTTTTAGGGAAAGGCCATGTGGATTTTCCGGGCATTGTCGCTGCTCTAAGGAAAATCGGATACGACGGTTACTTAATGATCGAGGGATTCGGCTATTCTCCGCAGGAGACAAACGCGCCAGGAGCACTCTGGGCAGATATCTACGTATCTCCGGAGGAGATCGCCTCGAGCGGAGCACTCTTCCTGAATCGAATTCTCAACGGAGCTGTGCTCTGAGCCGTCACAAAGCCGTGGCTACCCGTGGAGAAGCCAAAATGCTGAAAGGGCGTTCCCGGATGGTCTCGGCGGCAAACGCAGGGCGGTTCGTTCACGAGTGCAGCCAGAGATAGTTAGTGTCAGGAACAGTAGGTTGGGAAGATCTGTCGGAATCTTTCCGGAGGATATGATGAGTAAATTCGTGACGAGACGCCGCGTGCTTGGCTTCATCGGAAGCGCTTCATTGATTCATGGGTCGGCTCTGAGATTATTCTCAGAGGCTCTCGCGGGCATTGGTTCAAGGGTGCCCAGATTTCACGCCGCCACAGCAACTGGTCGGATTAACGACCCACAGAGACCGCTATGGATAAATGGCTGCTGGAATCTCTGGATCTTGTGGAACAAAGATTTCCCTGACGGACGTGGCACGGTCTGGTTGAGATTTACCTCTAAAGACCTGGTGCACTGGGCGGAGGCAGGCACCTCAATTCCCAAGAACACGACACCCTTTGGAGACGTGTGGACAGGGTCGTCTGTGGTTGACAGAGCGAATACCGCAGGCTTTGGCCGCGACACTGTAGTGGCGCTGATGACGATGCCGTGCAGGCCAATGGGAGGACAGGGGACAGGACGGTGGTATTCAAATGATGGTGGCGCCTCCTTCCAATTCGATTCGGTAGTAATGAAAAATCCGCGAGCTGGAGATTCGACTCTGCGGGACAAGGTTTTTCGCGATCCCAATGTTCGCTGGCACGAGCCTTCTCAAAGTTGGGTGATGTGCCTGGCAGAACCAGGCCAAATTGGCTTTTACAGATCTTCAGACCTGAAGTCGTGGAAACCTAGTGGGAGTTTGAAAAACGCGGAACTAGGCACGCTCGAGTGCCCGAATCTGTTTCCGTTACATTTACACGATCCAGGCGGAAAGACAGTTGGCGAAAAGTGGGTTCTTCTGTGCGGGGCAAACGGAACGGCCAGCGGGTTTACCACGGGGACTCATTATTGGGTGGGCGTTTTCGATGGTCATAACTTCCAGCCAGACGAGGGGACAGGCCGCTGGTTGGACGGGGGACCGGATTTCTACGCCGCGACCGCATTTAACCAGAACTCAGCAGATTTTTCGGAACGCACCTTTTTGATCGCTTGGATGAATAACTGGAACTATGCAGACGCGGTGCAACAAAAAGGCTACATCGGGCAACTGAGTTTGGTGCGGGAACTCCGTCTGCAATTGGTGGACGGAACTGCGATGATTCAGAACCGCCCCGTTGAAGCGGTTCAATCGCTGTCTGGCGCCAATATTCTTGGCAAGCAGCAGATTATCTCTGATGACCGCGACTACAACTGGCCAGAAGGAGCGGCGCAAACATGCTGCCGGATAGATCTGACCATGTCGACAGTACACGGAGCTTGGCCCGAGGCTGTTTATCTTTCGGTTCGTGGAGGAGGCGGCTACTTGACACAACTCGGTTTTAAGCCTGGCTCAGCCACTGCATATCTTGATCGCGGACGATCCGGCCCCGTTCCAAAAGAAGGAGATGCTTGGAAAGCTCCGCGCTCAGTTCCATGCGATTACGCCAAGTCGGTTTCCGTTAACATTTTTCTTGACGTCGGATCTATCGAAGTCTTTTTAAACAATGGTGAGTCAACGATCTCTGCGCTGTTGACTGCTCCTCTTGACGCAAATGCCTTGAGGCTTACCGCGACCGGTGGCCAGGTGTCCATCTCGAAAGTGAACATCGAACAGCTGGCCGCACGGCCAAACGTCGGATTGACCAGTGATCGGTCGTAGGTTTACGCAATTAGTGGTTGAGCAAATGGCGTTCCGTAAATTTCTGCCAACTGTCCGGGACGGGGCAGGTCAACAGGCAGCAGCAGTACTGACTGATGATCGCGAGCATCGCTGTGACGCATTCCAACCCGGCGCCAGCGTGCAGACCAAGGCTCAGAATTTTCCAGCCACAACATGCCTTAGACGCTACGCGACTGCTCGACGGCCACAAGCACGTTGCTAAACTTCTTTTTCGCCGCCTGCCGGGCCTGCTCAGGCGGCATTCCAGCCTCGATGTTTTGCTGCGTCTCAATCTCAAAGTGCACGTCGATCTCTTGCAAGAGTTCCTTCCTGCGATTTGTAAGCCAAAGATCTCAGAGTCCTCATTTCTAGGAACTCTCTCCGACCACCGGCGAAAGAATCCGCGCCATCGCGTGGGAGAATCTTTGCCACTTCGAAGCTTCCGCAAATGAATGCTTCTTACCTTTTACGGTCAGGCGATAAAACTTGGCTTTGCGGTTATTCTCTGACATTCCTTCCTAAGCCACGATCAAACCGTGCACGCTCGGATCGTTCGGGTAAAAACCGAATACAGCGAGGACGAGATGTTTCTGCATCCTGCGTTCGCTCAGATTCTTTTTGCATGGCAGACCGGATGTCCGGCCAGTCCGGAAGTTTGGGTTTTCCCCAACCGAATACGGGCGGAGTCTGGCATGCTTCCGTGCTGCAGGGAGATATCCTTGTTCCGGCGGGCAGGGAACTGGGTTCGAGCGACTTGACTGGCACACATTTCGGCACAGCTACCCTTCGATGCTGGATGCTTGCGGGGCCCCAGTTGGCGTCCAGCAGAAGCTAATGCGTCATGCGCAAGTCAGCACAACCACGAAATACGGGATTGCTTACATGACGGAGAAGCGCAAGGCACACGGCGCCGTGGTGAAGATGGTTCTTCCAGGCAAAACTACGCAAAAAGCCGAGACGGAAGGCGTTTCCGCTTACGTGGGGTTGCGTGGGGTTTTTAAGAGGTATTTTCGGTGCCCAAAATCAATCTTAACTTGTTTTGATTGTTTTGGTTGCGGGGGCTGGATTTGAACCAGCGACCTTTGGGTTATGAGCCCAACGAGCTACCAGGCTGCTCCACCCCGCATTTCGATACTAACAACCGTACGCGGTGGGGTCAAACCTGGGCTGAGTTCTGCGCTGTGAATTAGCAGTGTAGTAGAACATAAGGCACCTAGAGCTACCGAGGAAAAAGCTTTGCGACTCAGAATTCTGCAGGTAATTCTTTCTACGGCCGCGATCGCCGCCTGCCTGGTATGGACCAGTGCGGGCACGGCCCAGACGACGCCCAGCCGCACCCTGCTGGCCCTTTCGAAGCGGGAGCATACTCTGGCGATTGTGGACATGAACACAATGCAGGTCGTCGCCCGAGCTCCGGTAGGGCCAGATCCTCACGAGGTGATTGCCTCTTCCGACGGAAAGACCGCTTACGTCTCCATTTACGGGGGAGGTCGTTATCATGCTCTTTCGGTAATCGATCTGGTAGGACAGAAGGCATTGCCCGACATCGATACCGGAGCGCTGAACGGACTGCATGGATTGGAGTTTGCCGGCGGAAAGCTGTGGTTCACGGCCGAAGGGGCGAAAGCGATCGCGACGTATGATCCGGGATCGGCGAAGATCGACTGGATCATGGGCACTGGCCAGAACCGCACGCACATGATCTACGTGACCGCAGACCAGAAACAGATTTATACAACAAATGTAAGCTCGGCCAGCGTCAGCATTCTTGAGAAGGTCACGCTGCCTCCGATGGGCCCACCGCCCGGGATGCGGCCGCCAAGCGGCTCCTTTGCACCGCCCCCGGGTGGCAATCAGCCTCGCATGGATTGGAACGAAACGATTATCCCGGTCGGCAAGGGAGACGAGGGTTTCGATGTGTCTCCCGATGGGCGGGAATTGTGGACCGCGAATGCGCAGGACGGCACTCTGTCTGTGATTGACCTTCATAGCCGGACGGTCGCGGCTACGCTGGATTCCAAGACCTTGGGTGCGAATCGCCTGAAGTTTACTCCGGACGGCAAGCTCGTGTTGATCTCGAGCCTGGGTGGCGGCGATCTGGTCATCTACGACGCAGCGTCGCGCAAAGAGTTCAAGCGGGTGAAGATCGGTCACGGAGCTGCCGGGATTCTGATGGACAAGGAAGGGAATCGAGCCTTCATCTCCTGCGGGCCCGACAATTACGTCGCAGTGCTGGATCTGAACACACTCCAGGTGACAGGGCACATTGACGTGGGCGGAGAGCCAGATGGTTTAGCCTTGGCCATTCGGCCGAACTGAGGAGCCTGACAGCACCTCAGCGGCAGTCTTTTGCTTCAGCCTCTCGGCAAAGAAGGGCGCTTGCACCGCTGAATAGCGTTCTCACTTTCAGGTGATCTACTGTCCCTTGAGAGGCCGACATACCTTCACCTTGCCGGCCTCTGTAGGATGCGCGGTTACTCCGTCCGAAGCGATGCCATGTCGATAGAGAAGCGATACTTCACATCGGATTTAGCCAATCGCTCGTAAGCTTCGTTGATCTTTTGAATGGGGATCACTTCGACATCGGAGGTGATGGAGTGTTGACTGCAAAAGTCGAGCATCTCCTGGGTTTCTGCGATGCTGCCGATGAGCGACCCAGAGAAGCTGCGTCTTGCGAAGATGAGGCCGAAGACGGATACGGGCAATGGCTTGTCTGGCGCGCCCACCATGGTGAGGTTCCCATCGCGGCGCAGCATGTTGATGTACGCATTGATGTCGTGCTCCGCGGCGACCGCGTCCAGGATGAAGTCGAAACTGCCAGCGTGCTTCGCCATCTCGTCTGCATTGCGGGAGATGACAACTTCATCGGCTCCGAGGCGGTGGGCGTCATCCTTCTTACTCGACGAGGTGGTAAACACCACGACATGAGCTCCGAGGGCGTGGGCAAACTTGACCCCCATGTGACCCAATCCGCCGAGTCCCACGATGCCGACCTTCTTGCCCTTGCTCACTCCCCAGTGCCGCATCGGCGAATAGGTGGTAATTCCAGCGCAGAGCAGGGGGGCAGTTCCAGCGAGGTCGAGGTTTGTTGGAACCTTGAGTACGAAATGCTCCGTCACGACGATGCTATCGGAGTACCCACCGTATGTAACTCCGCCGGTGTGTTTGTCGGGGAAGTTGTAGGTGAGCACCATATTGGGGCAGAACTGCTCCAAGCCGGCCTTGCACTCGGGGCAGGTGCGGTCGGAGTTCACCAGGCAACCGACTGCGGCAAGATCACCCGGCTTGAATTTTGTAACTGAGGAACCCACCTTAGTGACACGGCCGACAATCTCGTGACCGGGAACGCAAGGGTAGACGGTCGGCATGAGAGCGCTCCACTCATTGCGAGCCTGGTGCAGGTCCGAATGGCAGATACCACAGAAGAGTATTTCGAGCTGGACATCGTAGGCGGTAAGATCGCGCCGTTCGATCGTGGTAGAAACGAACGGCGATGTCGCGCTGGCAACAGAATAAGCTTTTGCCTGGTACATGCAATTCCCTCATTTCCTCGGGAGTGGCGAGCCACTCACCCTCGATTCAGAGTACAGGATGTCCGGTATCCGCTGCTGACGGGTCGGGAAAACTACCGCGATCAGGGCGCATGAGGAGAGCGAGCAAAATCAACGCTGGCCATTCGCTGACACTTGCTCCTTGGAGCTTGCGACGCAGTCATCCTGTAACTTTTGTAACTTTCGTTTCGCTGATTCTTTCCGCATGTTAGAGGTTCTGGTAATCACCCTGATATCATTTTGGTACTTAGCAAGAACATGAAGAATCAACAGGGCGGTTGCCGCTTTGCTGCACTCCTGCACGAACGCTATGGAACGGACTCGCATCGCCGCGGCCGCCCTGGTTCAGATGCATGTGCAGCTAGGGACTTGCAGCGAAGGTCGCTGCGAGGGGATGGCTACTCTGCCTCTACAAGGTGCGGTTGACGTATGCTTCGAACTCTAAAGGCTGACATCCTCAACGGCGCCCTCTTCGGTGCCGCTTGCGTCGCGCGTGACTTGGTGTTGGCTTGCCAGGGCGGCCGCGGGAGGATCGCTCATGACATGAGGGGCCGCATATGAAGTTGCTCGCGACACTGCTGAGATCTGCGGCCCCGCTTGTAGTTCTGTTTTCTGCGGCGAGTGTGAACACGTTCGCGCAGAGTCAGTCTACCGATCTCACACAAGTGAGCCTGGAACAGCTTGGAGATATCCAGGTCTATAGCGCCTCGAAGCACCTGCAATCGGCAGAGAGTGCTCCATCTTCCGTTACGGTGATCACGGCGGATCAAATCCAGGAAAACGGGTATCGCACGCTCGCAGACGTTCTACGGACAGTGCGAGGATTTTTTGTTGCCTACGATCGAAATTACAGCAGCCTGGGCGTAAGAGGCTTCGCGCGGCCGGGTGACTACAACACGCGCATCCTGTTGCTCGTGGATGGTCACAGGCTTAACGACAACGTCTATGACGGAGCTTTGATCGGGACGGAGTTTCCAATCGACGTGGAATTGATCCAGCGCATCGAGATCGTCCGCGGCCCGGCTTCTTCTCTGTATGGAAGTAACGCGCTCTTCGCGGTGATCAATATCATTACCAGACATGGCAATGAAGTGGATGGGCTGGAACTCTCGTCGGAGGCTGCCTCATTCAACAGCTATAAGGGCCGGGTCAGTTATGGGCGCGACCTGCCGCAACTCAAGTTCATGGTCTCCGGCTCCTTCTACGGAAGCCGCGGTCATAAGCAACTCTTCTACCCCGAGTTTAATACTGCCGAGACAAACAACGGAATCGCGAGTCATGACGATGACGATCAACTCGGCACAGCGTTGGCGACGATTTCCTCCCATGACTTCACTCTTCAGGGCGCCTACGGCACGCGCGAAAAAGGGATTCCCACAGCGTCGTATGGAACTCTCTTCAATACCTCAGGAAATCGCACCACGGACTCGCACGGGTACGTCGACCTGCGATACCAGCACACGGTAGCCGATTCATGGGATGTGTTGGCCCGCGTCTTCTATGACCGCTATTCTTACCAGGGAACTTATCTTTACCCTTCTTCCGACGACGCATCGCAGATCAGTCCAAATCTGGACTATGCCGACGGGAAGTGGTGGGGAACCGAACTTGAGGTTGCGAAAGTCGTGCTTAACCGCAACCGAATTACGGTCGGTGGCGAATACCGCGACAACTTTCGTCAGGATCAGAGCAACTACAATCACAATCCGTATCTGCTGATTCTGGATGACCGAAGGACATCGTTTGTAGGGGCACTGTACCTGCAGGACGAACTTACTCTGACGAAGTCGCTGGCTCTCAATGCCGGGTTTCGATATGACTATTACAGCAGCATCAACTCAAGTACCGATCCTCGAGTGGCGTTGATCTATCGTCCTGCGCCGAGTACTGCGTTGAAGTTGCTGTACGGCGAAGCGTTTCGCGTGCCGAACGTGTACGAGCGGTTCTATTCGATCGCTCCCAACCTTCCCAACCCGGCTCTCCAGCCGGAGCGAATCCACTCCACCGAATTCGTCTGGGAGCAGGAGTTATCGCGTCGCTTCTGGCTTTCCAGTTCGGCCTTTCACAACACGATGGATGATCTGATCACACAAGAGTCCGCATCGGATGATTTACTGATCTTCCGCAATGTTCAGAATGTCGAATCCAATGGGCTCGAGTTGGAACTTAAGAGCCAGCTCTCTCACGGCCTCGAAGCTGTGGCGAGTTACAGCTTCCAGGAGACCAAAGATCAAAACACCCACAGGCTGCTCGACAACTCGCCACGCACCCTGGCCAAGTTCAACCTGACTCAGCCCCTGCTTGGAAAGACACTGTTCGCCAGTGTGGACGCGCAATACCGAAGCCGCATCGAGTCGCAAACGGAGGGTTCGATCTCTCCCTTTTCGGTTGTGAATGCGACTTTGCTCGGCCGCAAAATCGGTAAGCACGGGGACCTCTCCGCCAGTGTCTATAATCTCTTTGACAAGAGATATTCCGACCCGGTGTCGAGCGAGAACTTGCAGACTTCTATTCCTCAGGACGGCCGCAATTTCCGGGTGACGATGACCTGGCACCTGGGAGAGCGATAATCCATTCATGGAGGAAGCTCCAATACTTCGTTCCTATGCTGTCAAGCTTGCCATCGCGCTTCTCCTGCTGCTCTATTGGCAGAATCCCTCCGGCGGGCAGGCCATCAGCGACTCCCAGGTGAAGGCTGCGTACTTGTATAACTTTGCGAAGCTTGTGGAGTGGCCTCCGACGGACTTCGCAAGCCCGGAAGCTCCCATCCGGTTTTGTATTCTTAACGACCCGGCATTCGAATCAGAACTGAACCACATCGTTATCGGGAAGAACATTTCAGGCCGCCCACTCACGGTAGTCGAGGTGCCGGATGCGGAGAAATCTCGCGGCTGTCAGATCTTGTTTATCAACGCGTCGCACGAGAAGCATCTACAGCAGATTCTCGCGAGCCTGCAAAATACGAGCGTGCTTACGGTCGGAGAGAGCAAAGGGTTTGTCGAACAGGGTGGGATCATCAACTTCATTAATCAGAACGATCGAGTCCAGTTTCAGGTCAACGACAAGGCCGCCAAGCAGGCTGGAATCCACATCAGTTCGCGGCTCCTGGTTGTCGCCAAACTGGTGATCCAGTAAGCCGCTAGGCTGCGCGGCACTCGCGCCCTTTCGGCGCATCCTTATCCCATCCGCCCGGCACTACAAGTCGTGTCGCCCCCGATGCCAGGCGAACCGCGACGGTTGATCGTAGCTACTCTTGTACAAACCTCATTCAGGTGTGAGCATCCAGTGTCTTTCTGCCACTCCCATCCGCACGTTCCTTGGCGTAAATGGTGTGAGTGATACGCGGCGGTTCCTCGCCACGATGCAAGCTGACGACGCGATCACGAATCGTTCGGTCAGAAGCTGTGAAGCGTTCGCGTTGCCGCAGGTAGTCGATCCACGACTCCATGACGAAGGTCTCGGTGATGTGCCTCGGGTCGTCGGTATTCTGAAAGACGCCCCAACGCATGGCGCCGTCACGCATACGAACATCACGGAGTTTGTGGATCGCATGGACGAAGGCGTTGTAGTCCTCAGGATCGACCAGGTAGTCGACGAGAATGCGCACCGGACCGTCGGACATTTCCGGTTCCATCGCAACCTGCGGCACCAGAAACTTTGATCGCAGCGGTCGTAAGTCGGGCTGTTCGCCGCGCAGCACATGTAGCCGGCTGCTAAAGGGCAAGGTCACCAGCAAGCCTCCTCCGGCGATGGCGAGCGAGATGGAGGTAGACAGATGCTCCGCCAGGAATCCCCAGATCACGCTGCCGACGGCCATGCCGGCTGAAAAGACCATCTGATACGTTCCGAGGGCGCGCGCCTGAACCCAGTTGGGCGCCGAGACCTGCACCGCCAGATTGAACGTCGACATGGTGCTGGTCCAGGCAAAGCCTGCGAACAGAAGCACGGGAATGATGATAAGGGGATTGTGAAGAAAGGCGAGTACGAGCAGGGTTCCGATAAAAACAGCGCTGGAGACGGCAATGATCGCGTCAGCCGAAAATCTGCGTCGAACGCGCGGAAGACTGGTCGCTCCAACTACCGCACCCAATCCCATACTTCCGTTCAGAATGCCGTAGCCGAGTGCGCCCTGATGAAGGTCACGGGCGGCTACCACCGCCAGCAACGACCAGAGAGCGCTCACGAAGATGGTAAAGATGAAGGATCGTACAAGGGCCGCCTTCAAGGGCGGAGAGTACTGAATGTAACGGATACCGGCACGCATTGATCCGTAGACGCGCTCCGCCGGCAGAGCGCTTTTGAAGATCGGCTTGCGGTTCCACTGGTAGATCACCAGAATGACGCCAACAAAGGAAAGCGAATTCAGCAGAAAGGTCCAGGCGGCGCCCGTATCCGCATGCACAAACGCGGCGACCGCGAGACCGCCGAGTGCCGGTCCAACTGCACGAGCTAGATTGAACCCTGCGCTGTTGAGAGACACCGCGTCTGGAAGTTGCTCGCGCGGAATCAATTCCGGCATGATGGCCTGCCATGCGGGACTATTCATTGCGGTGCCCACGTTCAGCAGGAACGTGAGAATCAGCAGCACCCAAGGCGAAATGATGTTGAAGAACGTTAGCAGGCTGAGCAGCGCAACCGCACCGAGCATCCACGCCTGCCAGAAGAGCAAAAGCCTGCGGCGGTCAAAGATATCTGCAGTGGCGCCGGCGAGAAGGCCCAGCGCCAAAACGGGCAGGCTGGCGGCCGTCTGCATGAGGGCGATGAGGAACGGGGAGGGCGTGAGCACCGTCATCAACCAGGTGCCGGCCGTATCCTGCATCCATCCGCCGAGATTCGAAATAGTGGAAGCTATCCACAGGCGGCGAAAGACCGGAGACCGCAGCGGCTCAAATCCCGAGGCAAGTTTCTCCTTTGCCGGCGCAGGAGCGGGAGTGAGCGGCGGGTTGGGGGGAGTAGTGAGGGGCATCGTAGGTGCTGCTGGGCAGTAGACTCGATCAAACGACTAGAGCAGCAGTGAGGCGGGATGCACTTGCTCCATCACCGGTTTACGACTGATAGATGCAGCTCTCAAATTCTGAGCACGATAGTGATGAACTGTATGCGTCTGCAAGGTGAGGCTGTCGAGCGTGCGTTTACGATTGTGGCATAACCACCGATCAGGAAAAGGGCTTCCGGCCTCTACCCTTACGATGATTATATTGGTAAGCGCAACGCTGGGTTCCGCCCGGGCATGATTCAGGCAATTGGAGCGGCTTGCTAGCGGAGGCGCAACGCAGCGCACCGTTGTAACGTAAGGAGAGGAGTCTACCGCTACCGTGGCGAGAGTGCATTGCCGCCGATTGTGTTTGTATATCGTGTGCTCGCTGCTGCTGGGTCTTGCGCATCCAGCGAACGGGCAGCAGAAGCCGCCAACCAACGATTCTTCGGCCGGCCCCGCTGGTGTGGCGCCCGACCGCGCGTTGAGCCGCAGGTCCGGGCCGCGAACGAATGTGCGCTTCCAGTGTGGAGCAGCGTCGACTGACCCCACGAATCACGCGATGACGGTGACGGTTCAGTATCGCAACGAAGGCCGGTCGGCCGTTCTAGTGAAATTTCGCCTCAAGGTTCTGATCAACAATGATCCGCCCTCCTCCTACGAATACTCAAGCGACAAGCCGCTCGAAGCGGGCGAGCAATCCGAGTACCCGGTGTCTGTGCTTCAAGGAGAACACGAAGACCCGCAGGGGGGCGTCGTTCCCGAACAGGTGCCGACCGCCTCAATCGAGTGTCGCGTCGAGAATGTGCAAGTGTGTCCAGTAGCGACGAGTACAGGTTCCGCAGAGGCAGAGCAGTCGGGCTCGAGTGCGAATCAAACCTGCATCGCTGAAGCCTCGATCACGCGGAAGATGAACTTGCCGGAAGACAAGAAGTGGAACTGCATTGAGGTGGATGACGGAGGAAAGAACTGTACAGTGATCGCCCGGCCGCCTGACAACTGCGTAGCCAGCATCTGCATGGGCGACATGGTGTGGGTCACGCTGGCGCGGCAGTGGTTTGCGTTCGATGGGGCAGACTGGACCGCATGCCATGCCGTCGATTACTACGCGGAGCCGAATCTGATATGGCCCTTGTGCGCAACCGCGGTGCGAGCCAGGCAAGCAGGGTTCACTCCGGGCGAGTACGTTCCACTCTGAATCGTCAGATCCCGCGGCTACGCGAGCAGGCAGTAATTAGCTTCGAAGGGCTGCTGCTTCGTGTTCCCACCTGGAGCGTCGGGGCACTAGGGTTTCTGGAGCTCACCGCGGAGCTACAAGGCTACATTTGTGGCGCGGCATTTGGGCGGTTGGAACCAGCGGCGCCCTTCGCCACAACTTCTATGGTTCCCATCATGCCCATGTCTTCGTGACGCAGCAGATGGCAGTGATACGGGAATACTCCGCCGATCAGGTTGGGTGCGCGGAAGTCCATTCTCACTCTCACACTGGGATAGGGCCCTGACCCAGTCCAGTGCTCCACATTGACCGTGTCGCGCGTCTCGCGATCGGCAACCGGCTTGCCATCCACTTCCATGATTTGAAAATGTAACTGGTGCGTGTGGAATACATGGTCTTCCAAAGCACGATTCTCCACCACCCAATCTTCCACTGTGCCTTGATTGGTAACGATGTTAGGTGGGGACCGCATTGTGTAGGGCGCGGGTCTCTGACCTGCGACGGTTAGAAAAAAGTAAGTCAACGCATCGGGGTCGTTCGGATCTTCCGCCAGTTCTGAAAAGTAGAGCTTCCGAATGGCGACTGGCTTCACTTCGCGAAGGTCCATAACGCGGTCGCTTTGGGAGACAAGCGGTGATTCGCGCTTTGCCTCACGCGCATCTTGTTGCCTGGCGCTCTGGGAGAGGATGTTCGCGAGCGGCCGACTGGGATCGATATCGCCTCTCACCCCGGTGTTCCATGCGCGAGTCACGAGTTGCGCGTGTTGACCGGAGGGGGGCGTCGTGATGAGAAATTCAACTCTCGACGCAGGCGGCAACACGATGTTCCTGCTCACAGCGGCAGCGGTATTCGCATCGACCGGCACGCCGTCCATGGCCAGTACCTGAAGAGGCAGGGCCTCGCGATCCTTGAGCACCTGGAGATCGAGGATCGTTCCGGCGCCTGCGTTCAACACTCGCCAGAGCTCCTTCTGGTCTGCTGTAACTTCCATCGTGGCCGGGATGTATTGCTTGTAGAGGACAGGCACGTAGTTGAGGCTCACGTCCCAAGCGGGAATGGCCTTCTCCGACGGACTGATGTCCAACAATGGTTGATCGCGAACGATGAGTACGCGCTCTGGATATTTGGGTGTGGCAGATGTCGAGGAATTCTCAACGATCAGTGCGCCGGATGCACCGCCTTGTACCTGGCGCTCCGTAAATCCGTGGATATGCGGATGGTACCAATAAAGGCCGGGCGTCTCGTCTTTGGGAATGACGATGCGATAGTCGAAGCTCTCGCCAGCCTGAATCATGGTGTGCAGCACCTCGTCCTGATGACAGACAGGCGCAATATTCAACCCGTGGAAGTGCAGGTTCGTCGAATCCGGGCCCATTCGCGTGTCGGAACAGTCTTGCTTTATGCGCGTTGGGGGTGCCCCTTGACCCAAGCCTTGCTTGTTCGTCGCTGCCTCGCCAAACTGGTTTTCAAAATGTATGACAAGGCTGTCGCCAGGCTTCACCCGCAAGGTGGGAGACTGCAGGCCAGAATCGGTCATGTAACAGTAGCGGATCGGGAATTTGCCGGCATGTGTCTGGTCGCCGCGAAAGAAAAGATTCAGCTCGAGAATTCCATTCTTGCTTTGAAGTTCTGGAGGAGCCTGAACGGCGGATCCGGGCAAGGGCCGGGGGCATGCTGAGGTTTGTGCCACTACCGGAGTTGCCATGCAAAGGGCCGCAAGTAAAGTCCAGATCCAGACGTGCCGAATCCCGTAAGGGAATTGAAACCCACCAGTCCGTTTGGCCCAATTGCCCCGACCGGGCTGTTCCTTCTCAGTTTTATAGCGCTGCACCATAGCTCCAGCAGGAATTCGGAGAGACCTGTACGCCTGACACAAGTATATGTTGGGCGGGAATTGACCGTCGAAAGCGATCGGTCGAGTAGAATAAATTCTCGAATCAAGATGACGTGGGAAGAACAATGCGGGTATGGACTTAAGAACACAACACGCGTGGACTTTTCTCTACTGTTGCGGATCGAACTGAGCGTGTTCCGGTTAGGACGCCTGTTGCGTCATGTACTTTTGATGGATCTCAAAGGAGTTGTTGCCGATGCTGAAGTTTTCTCATACAGGTGCCTGGCTTCTTTTGGCAGCCGCTACGCCCTTGATCACGTTCGCGCAGAGTTCCGGCGCCGATAACTACAAGGCGAAGTGCGCCGCCTGCCATGGAGTTGCAGGGGACGCCAACACTCCCGCTGGGAAAGCGTTCAAGGCGCCATCCTTTAGTTCTCCCGAAGTGCTGAAGCTCTCCGACGCCGAGCTGACCACCATTACACAGAACGGAAAAGGGAAGATGCCCGCATGGAAGGGCAAAATGACCGACGACGACATTGCCCAGGTGATCGCCTACATTCATACATTGCAGAAGAAATAGACCTGCGGCCGTGACCGTTGGAAGTAAGCCGGCGCGGCTCAGAAGATATCGAGGCACACGCTGGGGCGGACGGTTAGGGGCGCACCCACCACCTTGATCGCGAACTGCGCCGCAGTCGGACTGATCCGTCGACTAGCTCTTGAGCTGCGGAAACGCAGTGATGCGGAGCTTGGCGGCCGCGTAAGGAATCAGCGTCACGGTTTCTTCCGGCTCTTCGCTGGTGACGGGGCTCTGTGGAACCGCCTTAGCCACGCCATTCTCGGCCTGCCACGACGGAACTTTGCGTCCCTTCACCTGCAGTTTGACGGGCGGATTTTTTGCGCTGAACGGTTGGTCGCCCACGCTGGATTCTACGGCAGTGATGCTCTTAGAGAAATCTGCCCCATCAATGGAAAGCGCATAGTTCCATTGGCTGGTCGGGTAGACCTGCCAGTCCGCCGTCATGCCGCGGTCGCGCAGCTTCAGCCAGTCTTCGCCAATGCCATAGGAAAACACCAGGGCTCCCCGCTCAACGGCTACCGAGTCGCGATACCATCGCGAGACTCGCGGCTGCAGCGGGAACGTCAGCTCCACCCGATCGCCGGCCTTCCAAGTGCGCTCGATGCGCGCGAATGTGCCAGGTGTGGGCGACGGTTGCTGCTCTCCATTCACGTGCAGAGTTGTGCCTTGTGCCCACGCTGGGATGCGCAGTTGCAGCGGGAACGCGAGCGGAGATGAGGGGTTCACCGTAATCCGCACCGTGCCGTTGAAGGGGTAGTTCGTATCTTCGACGACGTGGACGTGTGTGTCGCCTACAATCGTGTGCACCTCGCACGGCGCATACGCCGCAGCGACCAGGCCATCTTGATGGGAATGCATGAAGAGGCTTGTCGCAAACTTTGGCCAGCCCTGATGAAAATTGGCGGTACAGCAACCGAAGTTCGGCTCGAGACCGTACAGGTTCGACTCCGGTCCATCCGTGGTCCACGGCTCGTTATGCAGGCTGCACTCGACCTGGTTCGGCTCCTGGTTATACTGATGCGCCCACATATCGTCGGTGAGGGTTCCGGGCAGGGCATTGAACGCCAGCCGCTCCAGCCGATCGCCCAGAGACGGATCGCCCAGAATGCCCAGCGACTGCTCCAGAGAGAACATGTACTCGACCACGGTACATAGTTCCGACCCCTGCGACGGATTCGGTCCCGCGAGATGCTCATCGCAGGAGAACATTCCGTTTGGCAATCCGTGGTACTTGTCTAGCTCGGCGATCATACGCAACACCGCTTTGCGATCTTGCTCCGATCCCGAGACGAGAGACCAGACCGGCCCAGTCTTGATGGCCTGTCCGTTATTCACTCCATGCGTGGCGAGCGCGAGATCTTTGAGGCCTTCGCCCTTGTCCAGCTTGATGGTCTCGGCCGTGATGCGTTCTTTATAAGGGAAGTCAGCGAACTCGCCGACCCAATCGTAGCCTTGCGCGTGCAGTAACTTCGCGAGCCCGATAAGTTTCGGATCGCCAGTCCGGTTGTAGAGCCACACCACGCTCAACATCTCGTCCTGCCAGCGGAACTTGCTCCAGTCGCGCAGGTTTCTATTGGGAAGCTCCGCGAGTTGGTGATCGAAGTAGCGCTGCATCAATGGGATCACCCGCGGATCGCCGGTCGCTTCCTGATACTGGGTGAGTGCTTTGAGCATCACGATGCGCGGCCACCAATCATCGTTCGATCGCGGACCGATCATTCCGTTTGCCGCCTGATTGTTTAGCGTCCAGTCGATATACTTGTGCGCCTTTGCCTTCAACCGCGCATCATCCAGTAGGTACGCGAGCGGAGTGAGCCCATCCAAAAAGTAAGGGCCCCGTTCCCAGGACTCACCTGTGCCGCCCAACCAACCGCTGTTTGGACCCACATCCGCCCAGGTCTCATCGAGGTGTCCGCTCAGGCCATCGGCTTGAATTTGTAATTGCCTGCGCAGCCATCCCGTCGGCCGGATCGCTCCAAGCGGAAGAGGATAGAACGCGCTTGCCGCGAGGGGAGCACGATTCTTTACTGCTGCCTTCACAGTCTGTCGCTTGGAACTGGACGACGCCCGCGCGATAGTCGACAGCCTCTTTAAAGAGAAGCAAGAAGCTACACCCAGGAAACCAAGTTGTTTGAGAAATCGGCGGCGGCTCGAGCGAGTTCGCGATACAGAAGGCAAGTCCAACTCCTGGCATTCAAACTAGCGCCATCCTACGCAAGCCTCGCGGTGGGCGCATGGTCCATCTGTTCTACTCGGCAGATCTATTCCGCAGTCTTAGGTTTATTTTGGCCGCCATCTTGATCTGTAATGAAGGAAGCACTCCGCGGGTAGACAACTGTGATTCCCGGGTGCCAAACTCTTCGTTGCCGGGAACATGGCGTGTTTCGACGCCTCTGCGATGCGACCGCCCGGCACCTGGTCTCGCGTGGGGATCTCCTGGCGGTGCAGCTGGATCACGGCACCGCTTCTGAATACTGCGGACCGGGGACACAGGAGTTCACTGAGTTGACAGGGATTTCTTCTGGGAAATGGATGTCCGCGCGGCCGGTTGCTCTTTGGCGCAGCCATGGTGAACTTGTCTCCGGGGTCTTCGCGCTGTCACTGCTTTTGGGAGCCAGCATCGGTTGTCACCATTCTCAGACACGCGCTAAAGCAGACCATCCCATCGATTTCAACCAGGACGTACAGCCGATTCTTGCCAGCCGATGCTTCAGTTGTCATGGGCCTGATCCCGAGATGCGAAAGGCCGGTCTGCGTCTCGACCTGGCTGAAGCAGCGATGAGAAAGCGTCAGGGGCATCCTGACGCAATTTTTCCGGGCAATCCCGAGAAGAGCGAATTGATTCGTCGCATCGAGTCCACGGACTCTCATTACCTGATGCCGCAGACGCCGCAGGGCGAAGCGAAGCCGATGAGGCCTGAAGAGATCGCTGTTCTCAAACAGTGGATCCAACAGGGCGCCGCGTACCGGCCACACTGGGCTTTTGAAGTGCCCACTCGGCCGGCGATCCCGTCCGTTTCTTCCGGGCGCGGCTGGGACAAGACGGCGATCGATTCGTTTCTCCTGGCGCGGATGAGCAAGGACGGGCTCCATCCCTCCCCGGAAGCGGACAAGTCGACGCTGATCCGCCGCGTAACGCTTGACCTCACCGGCCTGCTGCCTGCGCCGGACGAGGTGCGCGCATTCGTCAACGATGCCTCACCAGACGCGTATGAGCACCTGGTGGACGGCCTTCTGGCCAGACAGAGCTTCGGGGAACAACGCGCAAGATACTGGCTAGACTACGCGCGCTACGCCGACACCTATGGGCTGCACTTTGACAACAGCCGGTACATTTGGCCCTATCGCGATTACGTAATCGGGTCATTCAACAGCAATAAACCGTTCGATCAATTCGCAATGGAACAGATTGCCGGTGACTTGTTGCCTGCCAGGAACCTGGATCCACTCATCGGCAGCGGCTATGTGAGGCTCGGGCTGAGCAGCAACGAGGGTGGCACCATTCCAGAGGAGCTCAGGGTCAACATCGCGCGAGAGCGTACCGAGGCATTCGGCGCCACCTTCATGGGGCTCACAGTGGGTTGCGCTGTCTGCCATGACCATAAGTTCGACCCGACAACACAGAAGGACTTCTACTCGTTGAGCGCATTCTTCAACAACATGGATGAGAAGCCTTTCAACGACGACCGGCCGGTTTGGGCTCCGGCGGTTCGCATTCCCAAGGCGCAGAACGAAGACACGTACAATCGCGTGCTGGCACAGCGCTCCGAATTGGCACAGCGGCTGAATAGCCTGCGGCAGCGCCAGCGTTCGCTCGTGCAGCAATGGCTTGCCTCCAATCAGAACCGCGCTCAGGCGGTAGCGACCGACAGCCTGATCCTGCGTTTGCGTCTCGATGAGGGCGGCGGCGATGTGCTCAGGAACAGCGCACCGCGTACAAAATTTGCGTCCTATCGTGCCACAACGATCAAACCGGAGTGGGGCGAAACGACTTGGCTGTGGCCTGACTTCCGCATGCAATCCAACACTCGCGTGTTGCTCGATCAGGCTGGCGACTACGAGGCCAACCAGGCGTTTTCGTCAGGTGGCTGGTTCATGCTTCGTTCGGCGCCAAACTATCCCATCGGGGACACCTCAGGCGCGTTGATCTCGAAGATGGATACCACGCAGCATAATCGCGGGTGGGATCTCTCCATCCAAAAAGGCATCTTGAGCGTTAATCTTGTGAGCCAGGAGCCCAAGGAGGACGGGAAGGAGCTGCCACACAGGAAGACTCCGAAGTTACAGGTCGCTGTCAAAGAACCGTTCAACTACCCAACGCCTCAGAATCTGGAAAAGAAAGACCTCACCGCAAATAAGCCTCTGGAGCAGAAAAAGAAAGAACAAGAGAAGGCAGAGAAAGAAAAGAAGGAGGCGGCGGCCAAGCCCAAGCAGCCGAAGAAGCCAGAGCCAAGCGACCCGACTCCCCTAGTCGCAATCAGGGTTGCAGCGGTGGATCCTTTGCCTCTGGATGGCGCGTGGAAACACATTTTCTTCACCTATGACGGTTCGGGCAAAGCGGCGGGTGTGCACATCTATCTGAACGGCGCGCCGGTGAAAACAACGGTTGTTACAGATACGCTGGCGCCGGGCGACAGCATTCATACGCAGGCACCCATGCAGCTTGGCTGGCGCTATCCTGACGCGACGCCAACAAAGGAAGCTCGCTACCAGGACATGCGCCTGTATGCGCGCTCGCTCAGTCCGCAGGAGGCAAATCGTCTTCCGTTTGAAGATTATGTAGCCGAGGTGACTGCCAGGCCCTCCACACAATGGAGCGAGGATCAGTGGCACGTCGTCAGCGAGTTCTATCTCCACAACGTGGATGCCTCGTTCCGATCGCTTGAGAGTCAGGTGAATGGTCTCGAACGAGAGCTCGACCAACTCTCTTTGGGAGGACAACTTACACAGGTTTCGTGGGAACGGCCATCGCTTGCCTACGCCGCCGTGCTGACACGCGGCGTTTACACTGCGCGCACGGAGCGCGTGCAGGCGAATACTCCGCACTTTCTACCATCAATCCCGAGCGATCAGCCACGAAATCGGCTCGCCCTGGCGAAGTGGGCTGTGAGTCCCACGAATCCCCTCACCGCGCGCGTCACTGTCAATCGCATGTGGTACGAGCTCTTTGGCACCGGCCTGGTCGAGACTACGGAAGACTTCGGCATCATGGGGCAGCGACCTACGCATCCGGAACTGCTGGACTGGCTTGCGGCGGAATTTCGCGATAGCGGTTGGAACATCAAGCACATGTACAAGCTGATGGTCATGTCGGCCGCCTACCGTCAGAGCGCCAAATCCACTCCCGAGCAATTAGCCAAGGATCCGAGAAACCTGCTTCTGTCGCACGGCCCGCGGTTCCGCATGGATGCGGAGATGCTGCGAGACATCGCGCTCCAGTCCGGCGGTCTGCTGGTGAGTAAGTTCGGTGGTCCCAGCGTCAAGCCCTATCAGCCCGCGAACGTTTGGGAGCAGGTAAGTTATCCGACCAGCGATACCGTCATGTACATACAGGACCACGGCGACGCGCTGCATCGGCGCAGCATGTACACGTACTGGAAACGCATGGCTTCGCCGCCGAACATGGACGCATTCGATGCGCCGATGCGCGACGTGGTATGCACCAGGCGGCAGCGTACCGATACTCCGCTGCAAGCCCTGGTGACGATGAACGATGTGCAGTGGGTAGAGGCCGCACGCGCTCTCGCGCAACGCGTTATCGTCGAGGCCGGCCCGCGAACCGAGGACAGGCTGAACCGGATGAGCGAGATTCTACTGTCGCGTGAAATGCCTCCGAAGATGGCCTCGGTGTTGCAGGCCTCACTCGAGAAGATGGAGACGCACTATGCCCGCGATCCGCATGCAGCGCGACAATTGATTAACTCAGGAGAAGAGAAGCGCAAACAGTCTATTCCTGCGCCGGAACTTGCCGCCTGGACCATGGTAGCCAGCGAAATGCTTAACCTGGATGAGACTGTTACGAAATAACTGAGGGAGTTATGAAGCAACATCCGCTTTGTACCGACTGCGAGAGCAAGTTGAGCGTGGCAGATCTGCCGCTTCCGCCAGCGTTGAAGGAGCGCCTGACGGCTCTCGAGACTCGGCGGCAATTTCTGGGCCGCTCGGGCAAGGTGCTCGGATGGGCCGCGCTGGCAAGCCTCTATGGAGACGCCAGTCTGCGCACGCAAGCGAACGGTGCGGACACGCGAACCTCAGCCGCGCCGCCCGCTCGCGAAGAATTGAGGCTGCCTCACTTTGCTCCCAAGGCAAAGCGCGCAATCTATCTGTTTATGTCGGGCGGGCCGCCGCAGATCGACCTGCTGGACCACAAGCCAAACCTGGCGGCTCTCTACAATCAGGACATTCCCGACTCTGTGCGCGGCAGCCAGCAATTGACCGGCATGACGGCAGGGCAGGCGCATTTTCCCATCGCCCCTTCCCACTGGGCTTTCAAACGTCACGGGCAGACGGGAACTTGGGTCAGCGAACTGTTGCCCTACACGGCTCAGATGGTCGACGACCTCACCATCGTCAAGTCGACCAACACCGACGCCATCAATCACGAACCGGCCATCATGCTCATGAATACGGGCAACATGAATGCGGGCAAGCCTTGCCTCGGTTCGTGGCTCGCCTATGGCCTGGGCAGCATGAATGACAACCTGCCGACCTTCATCGTGCTGCAGACGAAGACTAATCCCAAGGAGAACAATCAGCCGGTCTCGTCACGACTTTGGAGCAGCGGTTTTCTTTCGTCGGAATACGCTGGTGTGGGCCTGCGTTCCGGTGGCGACCCGGTTCTGTATCTTGCCGACCCGAGCGGAGTGGATCGCGAGATACGCCGAAACATGCTCGATGCAGTGGAACAGATTAACCGGCAGACGCTCGCAGACGTTGGCGATCCGGAGACGAATGCCCGCATCGCGCAGTATGAGATGGCGTTTCGCATGCAGGCCTCCGTTCCTGAACTGACGGACTTGAGCAAAGAGCCGCAGTCGACGTGGGATCTCTACGGGCCGGACGCGAAGGTGGCGGGCACGTTTGCTTACAACTGCCTGCTCGCACGCAGAATGGCAGAGAGAGGCGTCCGGTTCACGCAGGTTTATAAGCGCGGCTGGGACGTTCACGACAACGTCACCGGCATCTTGCCCATTCTCTGCCGGGAAACCGATCGGGCCTGCTATGCGCTCGTCACCGATCTGAAGCGCCGCGGACTTCTCGACGACACGCTCGTGATATGGGCGGGCGAGTTTGGGCGCACGGTTTACAGCCAGGGCGGGCTTACGCCTGAGAACTACGGACGAGACCATCATCCGCGTTGCTACACGACCTGGATGACAGGCGGCGGAGTAAGACCGGGACTTACCTACGGCGAAACCGATGATTACAGCTATAACGTGGTGGAGGATCCGGTGCACGTGCGCGACTTCAACGCCACCATCCTTCACTGCCTCGGCATCGACCATAACAAGTTCACTTACAACTTTCAGGGCTTGGACCAGAAACTTACCGGCCCGACTCCGGCCTCAGTGGTGCAAGGACTGCTGGCTTGATCAGTACGAAGAGCGTGATCACCGAGCGAAGTCCTCTGCTGCCCCGAGACCGCGCAAGAGCAGAACTTTGGTGGATAGTCTTCGTTATAAGTGTCGGCTTGTTACTTCTGCCCGAAGTAATAAGGCTCGATGGAAAACCTCACGCAGACTGGCTCCAGTTCGTCGGCCGTTTCCATCCCTTGCTGGTGCATCTTCCGATCGGACTTATCGTGCTTGTGCCGGTACTTGAGATTGGCGGCAACTCTCGTCCGGCGCTGCGCGAGGCAGCAGTGTTTGTGTTGGGAGTTGCTGCTGCCGCTTGTCTTCTAACTCTGATGCTGGGCTACCTCCTCGCTTACGGCAGTGGAGAAACGGGGATCACCGTGACCCGTCACATGTGGGGGGGCATCGTGCTCACGCTGGAAGTCCTGTGCTGCGCGTTGGCCCGATCTAGCTTCGCAACCATCAGCTCTTCGCGTACGTATTCATTGCTGCTCGTAGTCACGGTGCTGACCCTTGTATTCACTGCGCACCAAGGTGGTTCGCTAACCCACGGTGGCGACTATCTCACCCGATATATGCCGGTGCGCCTGGGTCGGCTGCTGGGTGCGACGGTGACGGATGCCACGAGGGGTAACTCCTTCTACTCCAACCGGATCCATCCCATCTTCGACGCGAACTGTGTCGTATGTCATGGCGCTGAAAAATCCAAGGGTGGTCTGCGGCTCGATTCGTATCCGTCGCTGATGCAAGGAGGAAAAGACGGTTCAGTCATCCATTCCGGCCATCCGGAGACAAGCATGTTGCTCGAGCGCGTCACGCTACCTTCGAGCGATCATCACTTCATGCCGGCGGAGGGACGTGCGCCGCTGAAAGACACTGAGATTGCCTGGCTGCGGGCCTGGATTCGCGACGGAGCGTCTCCGGTCGCGACCACAGTAGCCGGTGTAAGCCTGCCCACCGAACCGCTGGAACCTGCTCTACAGCCAGTAGGAGATTACAGCGCGCTGCGCGTTGAGATACAGCAGATGAAGCAGGCTCAAGGGGCCAAGTTGGTGCCCGTCTCAACTAAGCCTTCCGATGGGCTTATCCTCCAAACTGTCGACATCGCCGGCAGCTTCGGAGACGCGCAGCTTGCCCGATTTCAGCGTTTCGCCCCTTACATCGTTGAAGCAGAGCTTGCCCGCACAGCAGTGACCGACGCGAGCTTTGACACGCTGAGTAAGTTCACTCATCTTCGAGCCCTGCACTTGGAGGGAACTGCGGTGACCGGAAGTGGTCTTGCGAAGCTGGCCGGTCTCTCACAACTCAGCTATCTCAACATGAGCGAGACCAAGGTGACTCCCTCGGCCGTAGAGGCGTTGAAGACGATGCCCAATCTGCGCCACGTATATCTGTTCAACACTCCGGCGCAGGTGCCCGCCACGGGGGCGATTCAGAAGTCCACGGGAGTTTCGCCATGAACGATGTTTGTAAGCTTGACCCGTTTCCGGCTATCAGCCGGAGGCGATTTATCGTAACCGCGGCAGCTACAGCATTTGTCAGCGCCTTACCGGAATCGGTCCAAGGCGAGACGAGTCCTATTCAGAAAAACAATTCCGAGGTGGTGCGATTGACTGGGAATGGGGAATTTACATACGAGATCGTTCACGATTGGGGAGTGCTCCCCAAGGGCACGCAGTTTGGTGGCACTCACGGCGGAATCGCCCGGGACAAAGCCGGCCACATCTATGTCAGCACCCAGAGTGCTACGGGAGTGCTGGTGTTCAGCCCCGAGGGTCGTCTGCTCAGGACCATGGCTCACGAATATCCCGAGGTTCACTCCATGGTGTACGCGCATGAGAACGGCGAGGAGTATCTCTACTGCACCGTTCAGAAGGGAACCCCGCAGGAAAACTGGCTTTTTATCAAGATGAAAATCAACGGCACGGTAGTGCTGAAAATCACCGCGCCCGCAGAGGCGGGATTCAAAACGCCGAATGAGTGGAGGCTCACGGCAGCCGTGCCCGCGCCCGACGGTTCGATCTTCATTGCAAACGGCTACGGCGATTCGCGTATCTTCCACTTCGACAGCAAGGGCCAATACAAGACCAGGTATTCCAGCAAAGGGACAACGGATGGCTTGCTGAATTGCAGCCACGGCTTGGCCGTAGATACGCGGTATGACCAACCGCTGCTCCTGGTTTGCGATCGAGAAAATCGTCGCCTCTGTCACTTCGATTTCGATGGCAATTTCGTGCGCACCGTGACGCAGCATCTGCGTCGTCCCTGCCAGGTGAGTTTTCATCATGACTATGCGGTTGTGTCCGAGTTGGAGGGTCGGATCACCATCCTCGATCGAGATAACGTGCCGGTCGCCTTCCTTGGCGACAATCCGAAGAAAGATCAGTGGGCGAACTACAAGCTGGAGCCGGGCAGCATCGTTCCTGCTTGCTTCAGTGCTGCTCATGGATGCTTTGTCGATCACGACGCGAGCATCTACGTTTCAGATTGGAATCAAACGGGGCGGGTGACCAAGTTATCCCGGCGCGTTGTTTAGAAGCTACCAATGCGCGGACGATCAAGCATTCTGAACACTCTGGCTAGATCGGCGCGTCGCGTTGTTCTTCCGCCAGTTGAGAGGTGACGGAGCGAGTGCTTACTCGCCGCCTGGAAGCTAACCACGCAATGTAAAAGCCCGAGCCAACGATCAACAAACCTCCGATCACCATGGAGGGTGTTGGCACGTCGCGCCAGATGAGATAAGCAAGCAAGGAGCCGGAGATCAGCTGGGTGTAGTGGTATTGCGAGACGTTGGCAGCGGTGGTGTGTTTCAGCGCAATGAGGAAGCAGAGACTTCCCATTGCGCAAAACAAACCCATGGCGCCAAGAACTGCCGCCAGGCGAGGCGTGACTGGCTCAGTGTGCCAGAGCATGAGTGCTGACCCGAAAACCGCCATCACCAACCCTGAGAAGAAGGTGAGACTCTCGGGCCTTTCGGTCTGCGTGATGACTCGCGACCACACCATGTTCACGGAGAAGCAGGCGACGCATGCGATGCACGCCATCAATCCGATCCAGTCTCCCTGTCGGATCGAGCCGAACGGATCGACTGCGATCACGACCCCGGCAAAACCCACGACGATCGCCATTACCTTTCGCCACTCCAGCAGTTCACGCAGGAAGATCGCTGCCAGAATCGTGATCACCAGCGGAGACATGAAGACCAGAATGTAAAAGAGTGTCAGCGAGAGGTGACGCAGCGCGATGACAACACAGATATTGTTCACTAAGTCGAGGCAGGAACGAACCAGTTGCCGCTTCAGTCGCCTTGGCCACAGCGTTCGTACGTCCCCAAGCCACATTCCATAGGCGATCAGGATAGCTACGATCCAGAGGCCGAGGAACGCGATCATTTCATAGGCGGGCAGCATGGATCTGCCGGCCATCTTCATGCTGGTATCGGCGAAGACCCAAAAAGTAAATCCGGTCAGGGCAAATCCCACGGCCTCAAGATCGGAGAAAGATTTCGCGCGTTTGGCAGGGCCCACTTCGTCACCATACCAGACGTGGTTCCTTGACGTTTTGGTCAGCCGGGCCGCCCCGTTCGGGGTGTCGCGCCGACGGAACCATGCCCATCAGAGTTCTCGAAATGCCGAAGTGGGGCAAATCGAATCGCAAGTGCATGGTGCACATCTAACGACAAGGGGACCATCTCAAATCGTCAAAGGTGCCTATGAAATACAACACGCTCGGCCATACAGGCCTGCTCGTATCGGAACTTTGTCTCGGCACGATGACCTTTGCTGAGGGCGAAGGCATGTGGAAGCCGATCGCCGGAGTGGAGCAAAAGCTCGCGGATGAACTCGTTCGGCGTTCACTGGATGCCGGCATTAACTTCGTTGACACGGCGGATGTGTATACGAACGGGGAATCGGAGAGGGCCCTGGCGCAGGCCATAGGGAACCTGGGTATTGCCCGTAAAGACATCGTGATTGCGACCAAGGCTTACGGCCGTACGGGGCCTGGCCGCAACGATGTGGGCGCATCGCGTGGGCACATCATGGATGCCGTGGAAGCCTCGCTCCGCCGGCTCAGAACCGATTACATCGATCTGTATCAGATTCACGCGTCCGATTCCGTCACTCCTCTGGAAGAAACGCTGCGCGCTCTCGACACATTGGTGAATCAAGGCAAGGTTCGTTACATCGGCTGCTCCAACTGGTATGCATGGCAGATCATGAAAGCCATCGGCATCTCCGAAGCCAAAAACCTTGCGAAGATCGATACACTTCAAGCCTATTACTCCATCGCTGGCCGCGACCTTGAACGCGAGATCGTACCGATGTTGCAGGATCAGCATACGGGACTTCTCGTCTGGAGCCCGCTTGCCGGCGGACTCCTCTCGGGCAAATACTCGCGCGAGCACCAGAAGCCCGAAGATTCGCGGCGCTCCGCTTTTGACTTTCCGCTGGTGGATAAGGAGCGCGCCTGGCGTATTCTAGACGTCCTGCGGCCGATCGCTGAGTCTCACAACACGAGCGTCGCCAGCGTCTCTCTTGCCTGGATTCTAGCTAAGCCCTTTGTCACGTCGGTGATCATCGGGGCGAAGCGCGTTGACCAGCTGCAGCAGAACCTCGCCGCCTGCGATCTGCAACTGAGTGCCGATCAAATGAAGCAGTTGGATGAAGTGAGCGCGCTGCCGCCGGAGTACCCGGGCTGGATGATCCCGTTCCAAAATATCAATCGGCTCGCCGACGTACCCCGCATCTGAGGGCAAACACGGCCTCCACGCTCAGGAGGCCGTGGTATGCTTCGGCGCATGCGTTTTCGTGCGAAGTGGCTCGTTCTGTGTGTCGTACTCTCAGTTTTGCCGACGCATGCGCGCGTCACTCGCGTAGAGATCGCCTCGCGCGCGGACGTTCTAAATGGGAAGGCATTTGGAGACGCGGGTGTCTACGAACGCATAACCGGCCGCGTCTACTTCTCACTCGCTGTGGCCAATCCGCACAATCGTCGTATCGTCGATCTCAGCAATGCAGTTAACCTGAAAGACGGTCAGGTCGAGTTCTCATCAGACTTCATTGCGATTCGTCCGAAGGATATGAGCAAGAGTAACGGCTCCATTTTGCTCGAGGTTCCGAACCGCGGCCGCAGTCGCATTCTGGCCCTGGTCGATGGTGGAGATTGGGACGCGGCCAGCGATGTAGGAGATGCGTGGTTCCTGCGCAACGGTTTTACCTTCGTCAGCCTCGGCTGGCAGTGGGATGCGACGGGCAAGGGAGCGCTGCAATTCTCTGCGCCTGTTGCGAGGGAACAGGGAAAGACCATCACTGGCCTGCTTCGCGGCGACCTTATGCCCTCAAAGCGAATGCAGGAGATTCCTCTTGGTCACCTGATCGTCGGCGAGATTGGCGGAGTGGAGTATCCCGTGTCGGCGCCCGACGATGCACGCAACGTGCTCACGGTCCGCGATGCACGGTCGGCAAAGCGCACCGTCATTCCTCGCGGCCAGTGGCGGTTCGCGCATACTGTGGATGGCAAACTGACGCGCAGCGATCGATACATTCACCTCAACGGTGGCTTCGAGCCCGGTAAGCTCTACGAATATATCTACGTCGTCGCCGATCCGGTAGTCGCAGGCGGAGGCTTCGCTGTCATCCGCGATTTCGCCTCTTACGCCAAACATGATCCCTCCGCAATTGCCCCGGCGCTACGTGTCTATGGCGAGGGCATTTCGCAGAACGGGCGCTTTCTACGCGATTTCCTCTACGAAGGCTTCAATGCCGATGAAGAGGGTAGGGAAGCCCTTGATGGAGTTCTCTCGCATGTTGCGGGTGCGGGCCGCGGCAGCTTCAACTACCGCTTCGCTCAGCCATCGCGAGACGCTCAGCCCACCTCATCTGTCTTCTTTCCAACGGATATTTTCCCCTTCACCGACAGGCCCGAAACCGATCCGCTCACGGGACAAACAGCAGGGCTGCTGGATAACGCGGTCGCAGAGAGCGTATCGCCCAAGATTTTCTTCTCTAACACTTCGTACGAGTATTGGGGGCGTGCGGCAGCGCTGATCCATGTGAGCGCAGACGGCAAGCACGATGCTCCCGTATCAGAGAATGTGCGCATCTATCACTTCACTGGCCTGCAGCATTTTCCCGGACCATTTCCGCCGTCAAAGGGCACAGGAGATCTGCTCGGGCAGGAGCCGGAGTCCGCGCTCCCCATCAAATACTTCTGGCGCGCCATGATCTTGAACATGGATGCATGGGTGCGCAACGGTACACCTCCGCCACCGAGCAGCTATCCGAAGATCGCCGATGGCAACCTCGTTCCTGTAGAGCGGTATGCCTTGCCAGCGATTCCTGGTCTCCGTCGGCCTCATGAAGCGAACGAGGCGTATCGGCTTGATTTCGGGCCGCACTGGCAGGAGGGAATTCTCAGTATCGAGCCTCCCAAAGTGGGGGCGGCTTTTCCAGTGCTCGTACCGCAGTTAGACGCAGATGGCAACGAGCGTGACGGCGTACGTCTGCCGGAGATCACGGTTCCGCTCGCCACCTACACTGGTTGGAATTTGCGTGATCCGTCGATCGGCGCGCCAGACCAGCGCGTTGCGTTCGAAGCATCGTACGTTCCGTTTGCAGTTACCGAACAGGATCGGAAGAGAACCGGCGACCCGCGCAGATCGATTGCCGAACGGTACGCGAACCGCGATACCTACATGGGCCTATATCGAGGAGCGATCGAGGATCTGGTGAAGCAACGCTGGATCCTCGACGAAGATCGCGCAGCATTGATCAAGCGCGGTGAACAGGAATGGGAAAATGCTAGGAACGAGTAATCTGCCCGTTCAAAGAGCTGGGAACTTGCAGCGAAGAGCCCGCCCCATAGTCAACCCGCGCGTCGCGTACTTCGCCGGAGCTTTCGAACCCGTTTCATCAGCTCCTGAAGGAACGCCTCTGCCTGCTTCTTAGGATCATTACCATCCCACACGATCGGTTGTACTCCCCGATTGCGGAGTACGGCTTCCTGCGTTGCATTCCCTTCCACCATGAAGATGAAAGACATGGGCCGCTGGTGCGCATATGGGGTGTTCTGCCACAGCTCCTGCAGGCGAAATAGCAGGTAGCGTGTATTCATATCGTGCAGACTGTAACCGATGAAGAGCAGCGGCCTTGCCAGACAATCGGCTCTGAGGCGAATGTCCAGCGGACTCTCGAAGCTCATACGTTGGAAGTAGCTGGTCTCGGTCAACACCAGCGAGTCATCGTCCTCGAAGTCACCGTGAAACTTGATGATCTCGGTCACCTCGCGCTCGTAGTGTGCAAGGTCGCCCATGGTCGCAATCTTCTGGTAGGGCTTTCCGTGCGCCTCAAATGCTCGTTCGAGCCAGCGGTCGTAGTTGGTCGTATAGATGACAGGGAAGTCTAACTCGACGATCAGGTTATGTATCTGTGACTTGGAGACATCGATCGACGAAGGGTGCCAGGTCTCATCCATCCAGGTGCGCAGCGGCCCAATCTTTCCATGCTTTGCAACGTAAGCTTCCGCAATCAGGGAGTAGTCGGCGAGGCTGAGCTTCTTTCCTTCGAAGCCCAATTCCTTTGCGAGATGAGTAACCAGTTGTTGCAGGTCCGGTAGTCCCAGACTTTGGGAAACACCCCCGCCGACAAAGAGGACCAGCTTGCGATCCCGAATCGCCGACGCGACCTGGTCCAGCGTGGAAGAGGTCATCTTGGCCGCTTGTGAAACGATCTTCATCCAACTTGCATAGATGCAGACACAAGTTGAACGGATGGGAGCCAGGCTCAGTGTATCCTCGTGCTCCACTGCGCCCCCGGCCCTTTGCGGTCGAGTGCTGGATCGCCGGGGCTCGTTTCGCAGCAGCCCGGGTTATTCGCTTCGGAGCGCACGCATCGGCTCTACAGACGCCGCGCGGCGGGCCGGGATCACCGATGCTATCAGTGCCGCTGTTCCCAGGATCATGGTTGTTACGATTAGAATCACCGGGTCGTAAGGCTTGACCCCGAACAGTTGGCTAGCCATCGCCCGGCCGCCCAGAATGGTAGCGGGCACGCCCAGCGCCAGTCCAAGTCCCACTTGGAAGAAGGCCCCGCGCAATACCAGGCGCAGAACCTTCCATCGATCCGCGCCCAGAGCCATGCGAATACCGATCTCGCTGGTGCGTCGTTCAACCGAATATGCCGTGACGCCGTACAGGCCGATCGAAGCCAGGACGAGTGCAAGAATGCCGAACAAGGAGGTGAGGCTAGCGATCATCTCCTGCTGCGTAAAATTGGCTTTCACCTGGTCGGCAAACGTTTGGAAATCGATCACCGCCATGTCCGGGTTTACCTGCGAGATAGCGCGCCGCACCTGCGCCTCCAACCCTGGAACCGGGCCCCGTGTCTGAAATTCGATCGCATTTAAATAGTTGGATCGGTTCTCAAACTGCGTGTATCGAGGATCGTCGCTGTGCACACTTTGTCCTGGGACGAGGAAGTACATGGCGCGCATCTTGCTGTTAGCGTCCCAGTAATGCGTGTCCTCGGTGACGCCCACGATTTCGAAGTAGCCAGGGTGCTTGATGTCGTTGCTGAAGTGCTTGCCGATTGCGTGCCCGTCTTTGAAGTACTTTTTCTCGAAGAAACGGTTCACCATCGCTACCACTCGGGTCTTCGGCGTGTCCTGCTCATTGATTGCGCGGCCCTCCACCACCTTAGTCCCGATGGTGTCAAAGTAGCCGGGGCTTACGCGAAGCCATGATGCGCCGTGATCCTGGGTTCCGGGAGGCGGCGGCGGCTCTCCGTCGATGTAGACTCCCTCGCCCCAGTTATTGCCTTCCATGGGCGTATACATTGAGAAGCTCACTGCTCGTACACCGGGAATCGCGCTGAGGTTTTCACGCAGTTGGCGGTACAGTGCTTCCAGTTGCTCCGGCTTGTACCCAGCCATCTGGGGGTCGACATGGAGTATGTACGTGTTTGGTGTCTTGAATCCGAAGTCCTGATGCTGCATGTTGCTGAGGCTTCGTGTGAGTAACCCTGCTGCACACAGCAACACCAGCGATAATGCGGCCTGGATTATCACCAGGGACTTCTGTCCCCAATTCGTTGCGCGGCCCGTCGACCGGTTCGCCCCGCGTAGTGCTTCGACCGGATTTGCCCTTGAAGTCATCCATGCCGGTGCGACTCCAAAGAGCACTCCCGTGATCAGCGACGCAGCAAACGCAAAACCTAGTACTGGCAAAGAGGGTGTCGCCTGAATCGGAACGAATGCTTTTCGGAATGCGAGATGCAGAATGAGTTTTGTGCCGACAAACGCGAGTCCGATTCCTGCGACTCCGCCAATCGTCGCGAGCACAATGCTCTCCGTCAGGGCCTGCCGCATCAGCCTTCCGCGTGACGCTCCAAGCGCTGCTTGCACTGATGTCTGTTGCTGGCGCGTAATTGCTCGGACCAGCATCAGGTTGGCAATGTTCGCGCAAGCGATCAGGAGCACGACGCCCGAGACCCACATCAGCAGTCGCAGTCCGTCCTTATATTGATCCCGCATCATCTGCACGCCATTGCCGCCGGGCGAGAGATGCAACGTCTGCTTGGCGACCAGCGGCTTGTCTCGTTCTTCGACCTTGCTCAATGGGCTCAGCAGAAACTGCCGCAGCTCCACCTGCATCTGCGATTCCATCGCCTTGATGTCCGCATGGGGTGCGACCCGGCCAGTCAGGTCAAGCCAATCGAGAGCCGCGTCATCAAACAATGTGCCCGTGGGACTAACGAGAGGCTCATCGCTCAATGGAATGTAGAACCCGGGGGGATTCTCTTCGATGCGGTCACCGTAGAAGCCCGGAGGTGTAATGCCGACGATTGTGAAGGGTTGGCCGTTCAACAAGAAGCCGGAGCCGACGACCGCGGGATCCTGCCCGAACTTCTGTTGCCAGGTTCGAAAGCTGATCATCGCCGCGGGAGGCGCTCCCTTGTGATCATCCTGTGGCATCAGCGTGCGACCCATGTAGGGTCTTATTCCAAACGTTGCGAAGTAATTGCCAGATACGAATTCTGATTTGTAAGACTCGGCCGACTTGTTGGTTCCGGCCCTGCGCACTCCCACCAGGTTGCGTCCTGCTTGAAATGCGGCAAGCTCGAGAAAACCTCGCGTGTTCTGTCGGAACTCCTTGTACTGCTCGTAAGAGAACAGGGTCCAGTTATCCTGCATGCCGCCATTGACGCAGCAGTTCTCTTCGTTGCCTACGCGATACAACTCCTCCGGCTTCGTTACGGGCAATGACTTCAACAGAACTGCGTGCACCAGTGTGAAGATGGCCGTGGTGGCACCGATTCCCAGCGCCAGCGTGAGCACGGCGGTGATCGTAAACCCAGGGGATTTGGGAAATTGCCTCAGAGCATAACGAATGTTTTCCCAGAGCTGCATTCTGTCTCCTCAAATTTCAAGTGCGTGGGATAGGTCTACTGCGTCTCCCGCTGTCGCTTGCGGGTTTGTGTCAACCTGAGCTCGCAGTTCGCTGCAACATTGCCCGACCATAGACCTCGGCCGTTGCGCCGCTCCCGCTGGTGTACAGGTCGACGACCAGCCACCGGCTGTCCATCAGCACATCTCGCTCCTTTGCCGCCTGCCAGGCTTCGACACTCTGGGTCCCGCGCAGGAACCTGCAGATCTCATGAGCCGCAGGCGTGGCGGTGCTTGCCTGGTGGCCGCAGGTGAAGTCGCAGAGCCGCGAATGTTTGCCGACCAACTCCGGATTCTCCATATCTGTGGCGTGGTAAGCGTGGACAATCATGGCGTTCTCGTCTAGCATCTCCGCTACCTTCGCCTCAGCCTCCACCAGGTTCGCAACCCGCTCTTCGCGCAATAGCTCGTGGAACCATCCAAATGCGACGCAGTGATAACTCACTCAAACCTCCCGAGTTCCTTCAGAGTATGCATTCAGTTCCGGAACTGATTCGTCAGCCTGTAACAAGTTCTAACTGGCCCGAGCAAATGGCTTCTTAGACCATACGAAGGTTCGCGGGTCCAGGTTCCCAAAGAGCGACGGTGCGAGCTCATTCTGCAAGTTTGAAGATACGGATCTGGACGAGTTTGGCGATCGTCAGCTTTTCGAGGCCCTTAGATTGCATCCTCCGGATGAATTCGGGAGTGATCTTGAAGATGCGCATCTGGACGAGTTCGTCCATGTCCGGGTTCAGGCCGAGCGCCCGGACCTGCTTCACCTCAGCCGGATCTACCCCTTGAACCTTCAGCGCAATCAACTGGTCGGCGGGCGGCGCGGCATAACCCAGACCGGCCAGTTCGCGAACGTAGGCATCTTCCGCTTTGAAGATGCGGAGCGCGATCAGATTGTCCGTATTCAGACCGGTGACTCCCGCTCGCTTAAGCGACTCGATCCATGCCATGTTGATCTGAAAGAGCGTGTACGCCTCGAGTTTTTCAGAGTCGAGCCCTTCGAAGCCGGCGTCCTGCATCCGTGCTACGAATCGTTCATCGGGTGCGAAGGCATAGGTTCCTACCAGCCTCATGTCATGAACAGTGCCGGAGCAAGTTAGCGTGCCCGCTTCGGCGGAGATGGTCGCGTCCGCGTGCGTGCCTTCGTGGCGCAGGCTATCCGGAGTAAGTCCGCGGAGCACGGACCACGGTTCCATAGTGTTCTGATCTCCGCAGTCTTCGCGCTTGCAATCGGTCCGCTGCAGTTCCAGCTGAGCGCGGTCGGCCTGCTCTGCAGCACGAATCACACAGTTGCCCTGCAGCTTGTCCATCGTGGAAGCATGCAGAAGACTCGCGTTGCCGGCCATCAATACGCAGCAAATCAGTACAGATCTCGGACGCATCGTTGCACTCCGTTTCTTTTGAGCTTGGGCGCGGATCCGTTCCAGGACGAGGGCATCTTAGGGCTTCACGGCCATGAGCCGCGAGGTCACAGAGCAATCCATTTGTCCGCTGTTACGAACTTAGGAGACTGGTCCTTACTCCGAGTCTTCTTCACCCAGTACGCCGGAGATCCGGAGCTTCACCAACTTGTCGATGGTGAGCGGGGTGAATCCATGGCGCTTGGCCGAAGCGATGAACGGACCATCGATTTGGAAGACTTGCATTTGTACAAGATCACGCACCGTCGCTTCCGGGAATTGTGCCTTGACGGATTTTGCAAACTCCGGCGTCACACCCTGCACTCTCAACTCCACCAGTTTCTTTGAAGGAATGGAGTCAAAGCCGGCCGACTTCATGCCTGCTACGTATTCAGGAGAAACATCGAATATCCGATATTCCACCAGGTCTTGAAAGCTGTTGGGAACGATGCCCAGCGAATGCAACCGGCTCACGTCTTCCGGCCGGACTCCCTGGACCTTCATCGCGATCAACTCGTCCACCGAAGGCTTGCCCAGTCCTGATTGCGCCATGCGCCGCGCGTATTCAGGCGTGATGCCCTGCACTCGCATGCCGATATACTTGTCCAGGTCGACATCGTAACCTGCGGCCTTCATCTGATCGATGTAGTCGGCCTTGGCTTGCCCATTTGAGCTTTGCTTCGAGGACTTTTCCGAAGCCTTTGCGGAGGTTTCTACGTCTTGCGTAACCGCGCAAATGGCTGCTTTTGTCGAAGCTTTTGCGGATGCGGACCGTACGACCGTTTCAACCACAGCATGCGTAACGGTATTGGTTACGTTCGCGGTCGCGGTTGCGGGCGAAGCATTCTCTTCTATCATCGGACCGACGAGCAGGCTAGGCGCCGCCAGGTCGGCGTGCGGCATCGCCAGGTGTAGTTGAGCTTGGCTGTGTGCAGAGCTCTTGATGTGCAGGCTGGCAAAGACCTGAGGAATCGATACCAGGAGGATTGCCAACGCCGCGCATACGCCCAGGGCCGAAGCCGGCGTCACGTCACGAGCCGATTCCCTGGATGCGGGTTCCCCTAAGATTCGGCCGATCCGCCGCCTTAAGCTGAACCTCGACTGGTTCCCGTCGAGGGCCATCGCGAGGTGCAACCGGTTGCGTCGTTGTTCTTCAAGCCGCAGCAATGCGCTCGCGTACACCACTGGATCGCTGCACGAGGCGATGGCCACGTCGTCGCAGCAGAGCTCGCGCTGTTGCCGTAACTTCCCGCCAATCCACCACACCGCGGGATGAAAGAAGAACAGCGTCTCCACTAATGTCTGCACCAGGTTCCAGAGATAATCGGCACGCTGAACGTGCGCCAGTTCATGTGCCAGCACCACTTCTAATTGCTCAGGATCCAGAGAGGCAATGGCCGAGAGAGGCACGAGGACGAGAGCACGGAACACGCCCACCGTCATGGGGCCACTGATCTTTTCGCTCAAGTAGATTTCGACGTTGCGACGAATGCCCAAGCGAACTCGCACTGCATCGAAGCAGCGCTGCACAGGTTCGGGGACGGGCAGCAGAGCAGTGTGGCGCAAGCGCCGGATCAACCACCATCCTCCCAGCGTTCTTGCACCCAGGGCCATAACTCCGAGTAACCACGCAAGGTCAAGCCACACCATGAAGGTTGCGGTCTGAGGCGAAGCGAAGTGTCTCGGCTCGTTCATCGACTGCGCTGAAAAGATGGGAACAAGCGGCACCAGCGTGGCCATGTCACTCTGGCTCGAGTAAGCCGGAACCGCTGTCACGGCGCCAGATCGTACTTCTTCATACCCCAGCGTGACCACGGACGCAGTCAGCATGGCCAGCAGTGCTGCCAGTGCCAGCAGATACCGCACGTTGCTCCTGGCCCTGGCGAAAGCAAGATCGGCGACCCGGTAGACGAGCGCTATCGCAGCGGCTTGCCAGCAGAAGTGCACCAGGGTCCAGCCCAGTGCTTCCATGTGGTGTGTCATCGCGTACCTCTCCTTGCCTGAATCAGATTTCCGATCTCTTCCAGTTCCTCGGCGCTGGCTGGCTCCATTGCCAACGCGTGCATCGCCAATTGAGCCGCCGATCCTGAAAACAGTCGTTCGCTCAAGTCGCGCAGCAACTGATCCTGGGTTTGCTCCTGCGTCGCCGCCGCTCGATACACATGCGCTCTGCCAACCTCGGTGCGCTCGACCAGGCCCTTTTCCGTCATGATCTGCAAAATCTTCAACACCGATGTGTAGCCCAGTGGGCGGACCTCGACAATCGCGTCGTGCAGCTCGCGGACTGTAGCAGATTCTTTCTCCCACAGCACTCGTAATAGTTCCAGTTCGCCTTCGGTCGGTTTCGGTAATCGACTCTGCTTACGATTCATAGCGCAGACCATATACGAAGAGATTCGTAGCTGTCAACGAAAACTTTCGTACTAAGCATGAATGTTCTGCATTTCCCACACTAAGCCTCTGCTCGCCAATCACAACCGCAGATATCGAGCAGGGCATCGAACCAAATATATTGAGGAGTCTCTGATGCTTAAAGATCCACGCGAACTTGGCCCGAAACCACCTTTCCCCAAACAAGAACAGACTCACCCGGGCACGGTTCACAACTTGAATCCACCTGCGGATCACGGTGAGACTTCCTACACCGGCACCGCCAAATTGAAAGATCGGAAAGCGATCATCACGGGTGCAGACAGCGGCATTGGCCGGGCAGTGGCGATCGCGTTCGCTAAAGAAGGCGCTGACGTGGTGCTCTCGTATCTGCCCGAGGAAGAGGCAGACGCACGCGAGGTGGTCTCACTCATCGAGAAGCAAGGCCGCAAAGCCGTCGCCCACCCCGGAGACATTGGAACGCCGGAGTACGCCCGCTCGCTCGTCGAGATAGCGGAAAAGTCATTAGGCGGCGTCGACATTCTCGTGAACAACGCCGGATTTCAGATGACTCACGACGCCATCGATGAATTTCCTGCCGGAGAATTCGAACACACCTTTCGCACCAATGTATTTGGCACTTTCTACCTGACCCAGGCGGCGCTGCCCAGGATGAAGCCCGGCTCGTCGATCGTGAATACGACCTCGATTCAGGCGTTTGAGCCCAGCGAAAATCTGCTCGCCTATGCTGCCACCAAAGCAGCCATCGCGAACATGACCAAGACCCTCGCCAAGATGGCCAGCAAGCAAGGTGTGCGAGTGAATGCGGTCGCCCCTGGCCCCGTGTGGACCCCTCTGATTCCATCCACTATGGGTGAGGAGAAGACCGCCGAGTTCGGCAAGTCAACTGTATTTGGCCGGCCCGCGCAGCCTGTCGAACTCGCGCGCATCTTTGTGTTTCTCGCATCGGATGACGCAAGCTACGCGTCGGGCGAAATCTATGGCTCGACCGGCGGCCGGACGCCGCTCTAGCGCGACTTGGGCCTGCCGGCGGGCTTGCCCGCACAGGCCCGACTAGCGAAGCTCGACCGTGATCGGCGTATGATCCGAAGGTTTCTCCTGAGTCCTGGGACCGCGGTCGATCTCGCAGCCGGCTAGCCGTTCTGCCAGTTCGGGCGACAGTAGAAAGTGATCGATGCGGATGCCGCGGTTGTGTTCAAACGCCTGACGGAAATAATCCCAAAACGTGAACTGTCCGAGTTCGCCGGGGTGCAGGGTTCGAAATGCGTCCGTGTACCCCATGTTGAGCCACATCCGGTAGCGCGCTCGAGGCTCGGGCTGAAAGAGTGCATCGCGCATCCATGAGGACGGCTTGTGGCAGTCGATGTCCTCAGGGATGACGTTGAAGTCCCCGCCAATCAAGACCGGGGTTTGCTCCTCTCGCCAGGTGCTCAGCTGCTGAGTCAGCCGATCCATCCACGACAGCTTGTACTCGAAATTCTCGCTTCCCACCGGATTTCCATTCGGAAGATAAATATTCGCAATGCGCACACCGCCCGTGATCACGTGCAGAAAGCGTGCGTGGGTGTCCGCTTCATTTCCAGTAAGCGCCGTGCTGATCGCCTCGATCGGAGTGCGCGATAATACCGCGACGCCGTTGTAGGCCTTCTGTGTGACGGCCGCGCTCTCGTAGCCCAGATCCTTAAAGACCTCGGCGGGGAACTCGGTCCCCTTCAACTCCTGCAACAGAAGCACATCCGGCTCATGCTGATTCAACCAATTCGTGACGTGGCCAAGCCGCGCGCGAATAGAATTGACATTCCAGCTTGCGATCTTCATTCCTTGTTCTCCGGCACTAGTTGGGAGCAACCCTGCACGCTTTCAACAACTTGTCGCAAGACGAACTACCCGGTGAATCTCAGCACAGGGAAACCCGTCTCTCTACGAGGCGCATCTCTAAGAGGTGTAACACAATGATCAGCGAATGCTTCAATCCGGCTTGCAGGCAAGAACTGCGATATCTGCGGAGTGGGAGAGTTGTACGCGTGCTCAGAGTTACGCCAGACGGAATCGAAGTGGAGCATTTCTGGCTGTGTGGAACATGCTACGCGGCCCACGATTTCAGCTTCGATCAAGACGGCAACCCGACCCTGACGACCAAAACCCCTCTGCAAATCGCCTCGGACCTGGAATCCTGGGTTGACCACACGTTGGTCGCATGAATCAGCCGTCTCGATCCGTCTAGCTTCGCGAACGGAGTTGAGATGGCCCTTCGCTGGGCTTTAACCAAATTCACCCCGAACGCGAGCGGGCTGAATGGCTCGTGCCGTTCAGTGTAATCAAAGCCTACTTTCCAAGAGGTTGCTGGGCCAAGTATCACAAAAGGCTCCAGCGCTGCATCCAAGTAAGACCATGGGTGTGTGGATCTCAGTAGGTGGGTGGGCTGTTTGTTGAGAATGAAGCATTTACTAGTGAGGCGCCGGGAAGACCGCGTCAGTTTTCAAGCCCTAACAATTCGGCTGCTCTTGTTCGCGGTGTGTTTGCCTGTGTGTGCGCAGGAGAATACCCCTGCCACAGAGTCGGCGCCCAAAACAACGCCGGCTCAGGAACGGGCTGCTCACCCTCCGTCTCCAGCATCCGAAGAGGCTCCCAAAACGGCGCCTCAAACGCAGCAGATTTTGTCGTCTTACGAGGGGCAGAACATCACGTCGATCGAGCTCGCCGGTCAGCCAAACCTAGACCAGCAGAAGTTCGCATCGGACTTTGCATTACACGCAGGCGAGCCGTTTTCCCGGCAAAAGATCGACCAAACAATGGCTGCCCTGAAGGCCCTCGGCAACTTCAAAGAAATTCAACTTCAAGTGCAGCCGGAGTCGAACGGGGTCCGCGTGTTGCTGGTACTGGAACCGGCCGTTTACTTCGGCATCTTCGGATTTCCTGGTGCGGATCGATTCACCTTCTCGCGCTTAGTTCAGGTAGCCAACTTCCCGCCGACCTCTCCCTTCAACGCGGGTGACATTCAGAGCGACAAGGATAACCTGCTCACCTTTTTCCGGCAGCAAGGCTACTTCCAGGCGGAGATTCGCCCCGAGGTGCAGTTCGATGAGGCGCACGCCATCGCAAACGTGTTCTTTCACACCACCCTCGGTCGACATGCAAAGTTTGGCGATGTGAAGATCGACGGAACGACACCTGAACAGGCGGCTGCTCTCAGTGGCGATTTGCATGGTTTCTTCGCAAGGGCAAGAGGAGCGGCCATTCGGCCAGGGAAGACCTATCATCGCAACACGATCAACAAGGCTGAAACTTATCTTCAGTCAAGACTCGAAAAGCAATCCCGCCTGGCGGCGAAGGTGAAGTTGCAGGGCGCCGAGTATCACGCCGATACGAATCGTGCCGACATCCATTTCGACGTGAACGAGGGTCCGCCCATTCATGTTCAGGTGAAGGGCGCCCATCTGTGGAGCTGGACGAAGAAGTCATTACTGCCCGTCTATCAAGGCGTAGGGGTCGATCCTGAACTCGTGCAGGAAGGCCGCGATGCGATCGAGTCCTACTTCCAAGCCAAAGGCTACTTTGACACTAAGGTCGACGCCACTTTTCACGAGGAGAAGTCCGTCGATACTATTGTCTATAACATCACTAAAGGGAAGAAGCACAAGGTAGAAGCTGTAAGCGTAACTGGGAATACGCATATCAAAACGCCCGATGTGATGGGGCAGGTCAGGGTGGAAAAGTCGCACCTGTTCTCGCCCGGAAAATTCAGCGATGAGGTTGTGCGCTCCAGTGCCAAGAGCATCACTGCCTTGTATCAATCCGAGGGATACAGCACCGTAAAAGTCACGCCGGCGGTGACCAACCGCGGACAGAATATCCGGGTGTCGTTCACCATAGATGAGGGGCCGCAGGATGTAGTGAGCTCGCTGAAGATCGAAGGCGCAGACACCTTCCCCGCGTCAAGCTATGCACCCAATGGCTTGAAGCTTGCCGAGGGCAGAGCTTACTCCCAGAAGTTTGTGCAATCGGACCGCGCCAACATCGTCTCTCGCTACCTTGAAGCCGGATATCTAACAGCAAATTTCCGCGAGACTGCGAAGGCCGTTGCGAAGAACGACCCCCATCACTTGAACGTCGTTTACCACATCTATGAGGGTCCGAAGGTAAGGACAGGTTACGTGCTTACGCTCGGTCGCCAGCACACCCAGCAACGGCTGATCAACGGAGACATCGATACCATCAAGGCTGAACAGCCCCTTACCGAAACGCAACTCCTCGCCTCCGAAAGCAAGTTGTACGAACATACAGGGGTGTTTGACTGGGCCGAGGTAGATCCGCGCAGGCAGATCACCACGCAGACGCAAGAAGACGTGCTGGTGAAGGTGCACGAGAGCAAGAAAAATCAGATTACCTATGGCTTCGGTTTCGAACTGATCAATCGCGGAGGCAGCGTGCCCAGCGGCACGGTGGCCTTGCCTAACCTGCCACCGGTAGGCCTGCCATCCAACTTCCGTACCAGCCAGAAGACCTTCTATGGTCCTCGAGGCACATTTCAATACACGCGAAACAACGTGCGCGGCAAAGGAGAGACAATCTCATTCACTGGGTTTGCCGGCCGCCTGGATCAGCGAACTGCCGCCTACTACATCGACCCGGTCTTTCGCTGGACGCGCTGGTCTTCGACCACTACGGCTTCCTATGAACGAGATCAGGAGAATCCGATCTTCTCCTCGCAGATCTTTCTGGGGAGCTACCAGATCCAGCGATTTGTCGGCAGCGGGAAATCAAACGTGTTCTTCCTACGCTACGGCTACAGCAAAACTGATCTGACGCGGATCGAGATTCCAGCTCTCGTCGAAACGGTGGACCAGCACGTTCGACTCTCCACCATCTCCGCCAACTTCACCCGCGATACGCGAGACAACGTACTCGACGAACACAAGGGCGTGCTGCAGAGCGCAGAGTTTGACCTGAGCTCGTCGAAACTTGGTGGCAACGTCGACTTCGCGAAACTCACGCTTCAGTCGGCTTACTACAAGCGCGTCTTCAGCAACACGATATGGGCAAATAGCCTGCGCCTCGGACTCGCACAGCCGCTCGCCGGAAGCCGCGTTCCGTTGAGCGAGAGATACTTCACCGGCGGCGGCAATTCTCTCCGCGGCTTCCCACTCGATGGCGCAGGGCCACAACGCCAGGTCCCGGTTTGCAGCAGCGCAGCCGCCAAAAACTGCACCTTCATTCAGGTTCCAAGTGGCGGCAATGAGCTGCTCATCTTCAACTCCGAATTACGAATTCCGCTGCCCATCCGTAAAGGCCTCGGCGTAGTGGCGTTTTACGATGGAGGCAACGTGTTCCCCCGCGTAGGCTTCCACGACTTCACTTCGCTTTACTCGAACAACGTCGGCGTCGGGTTGCGATACGCAACTCCCGTTGGTCCTGTGCGCATTGACCTCGGCCGCAACCTCAACCCAGTCTCCGGCGTGAAGGCTACTCAATATTTTGTCAGTATCGGTCAGGCATTCTGAGCGAGGGTCCCCATGAGCACTCTTAGATCACAGCTCCCAGAGTTTCATCCAGAGCCGGTACCTCCGGTACAGCATCGCCGCCGTTGGCCGAGGGTTGTCGCATGGATCGCGGCAGGCCTGCTGCTTCTGATCGTGGTGGTCGTCGGCGCCTTCTTCGCTGTGCTTCACTCCGCCCGCTTTCACAACTACTTGCTGGCGAAGGTACAGCACGATGCGACGGAAAGCCTCGGCGCCCAAGTTCAGTTACAGAATTTTGCGCTGAATCTCTCAAACCTCACTCTGGACCTCTACGGTGTCACTGTCCATGGCGCGGCTCCTTACCCTGACCCGCCGCTGCTGCAGGTGCAGCATCTCCATGCGGGCATTCGCATCGTCTCGCTGCTCAGCAGGAAGTGGTACATGGACACCGTTCAGATCGACCATCCGGTTGTCTACCTCTTCACCGATGCCAAGGGAGTCAGCAATATTCCCAAGCCGAAGAGCAGCGGCGGGAACAGCAACACGAGCATCTTCGACCTGGGAATTCGTCACGCTATCCTCTCTAACGGAGAGGCTTACTACAACAATAAGCAGAGCGTGCTCGATGCCGATCTGCACGACCTCGAGTTTCGCGCGGCCTTCGATCCCACGCAAAAGCGATACTCCGGGAAGGTCAGCTATAGCGATGGCCACCTGACCTCTGGAACTCTTCGCACCTTTGGGCATAGCCTCGATTCGACATTCAGCGCGACTCCGACCACGTTTCAGCTCACCAATGCCAAGCTGAGCAGTGGACAGTCTCAGTTTCTGTTGAATGCCACGTTGCAGAACTACAGCAACCCTCAGGTGCAGGCTCAGTACGAGGCCGTTATCAATGGCGGTGACGTCCGGACTATCCTCAACAACACGTCTGTTCCGACAGGAATTCTTAGGGCAAGCGGGACCGCGCAATACTCGGCAGTTCCCAACCGGCCTCTGCTTGAAACGCTGTCAGTCAACGGCAACCTGAGCAGCCAGCAAATCGATGTGGCGACATCATCGCTGCGTACGCAGATTCGTAACGTCGCCGCGCAGTATTCTCTTTCCAATGGGAATGCCGACGTTTCTTCCTTCCGCGCTATGCTTCTCGGTGGAGAACTCAAGGGCAGCGCGAAGATGAACGCGATCGGCGGCGATACGCACTCGCAAGTTGAGGCGACGCTGCATGGCGTTTCGCTTGCAGCCGCACGAAGCATGATGCATACTGCTGCGCTGCCGCGGGATGTGAGTGTAGCGGGCGGGCTCAACGCCGATGTAACTGCAGCCTGGGGCAAGACGCTGGACAACCTCGTCGCCCACGCGAATGCCGCGATTGATGGACGCGTCTCCGGGAATGGCGCAAACGGTACAGGCGGCACCGTCATTCCGGTACATAGTGCCATTCACGCGATCTATACCGGTTCTAATCAGCAAATTGCACTGAACCAGAGTTATGTTCGCATGCCGCAGAGTACGCTCGATTTGAATGGCGTGATGAGTAAGCGATCCAGTCTCGCTCTTCGTTTCCATTCGATCGATCTGCATGAGCTTGAGACTGTGGCCTCGCTGTTCCGCGCTGCCAATCCCGGCGCCCCGCCACAACCGCTCGACTTGGCAGGAACAGCGTCTTTCGAGGGTCTAGTGCAGGGCTCGACCGCGGCACCGCATCTCACCGGCAAACTCGTCGCCTCAGACCTTCGCGTCCATGGAACCAACTGGCGCTCTCTGCAGACGAACGTGGACGTAAGTCCCTCTCTAGCCAGTCTGCAGAATGCTCGCCTGCAACCTGCGACCCAGGGGAACATCGCCTTCAACGCAAGCGCCGGACTAACCAAGTGGGCATTCAAAAACACCAGTCCTATTCAGATTGACTTGAATGCGTCGCAGTTGAACGTGGCCGAGTTCCTGAAAGCTGCTGGCTCTCAGGCTCCGGTCAGCGGCACGCTCTCTGCCAATGTGAAGATGCACGGTACGGAGCTGCACCCGGTCGGCCAAGGCAACGTCTCGCTCGCGCACAGTGTGGTCTATAACGAGCCGATTCGATCAGTGCAGGTCGACTTTTCCGGCACCGGCGATGAGGTTCATGGAAATCTTGCTATCGCAATGCCTGCTGGAAACGTGCAAGGTGTCGTGAGCGTTCGTCCACAAGCGAAGGCCTACACGGCGCAACTTACCGGGAACGGCATCGACATATCCAAGCTGCAAACAGTGAAAGCGAAAAACCTCGCGGCAAGCGGAATGGTCAATATCCATGCGACCGGACAAGGCACGTTTGACAACCCTCAACTCGATGCTTCTGTGCAGGTGCCTCGGCTTGAGATTCAGAAGCAAGTCATTCAGCAGCTGAATCTCGAGATGAACGTAGCCGACCACGTCGCAAATGCGAACCTGTCTGCCAATGCAGTGAATACCTCGATTCGCGGCAAAGCCAACGTCCATCTCACCGGCGACTACCTGGCGGATGCCACGATCGATACGCAACAGATACCGTTACAGCCGCTAGTCGCCATCTATGCACCGGCGCAGGCTGCCGATCTGAGCGGGACAACGGAGATCCATGGCACGCTACATGGCCCGCTGAAAAACAAGAATCAACTCGAAGCCCACCTTCGCATTCCCATGCTCAAGCTGGCCTATGGCCCTTCCATTCAACTTGCCGCCGCTGCTCCTATCGAGGTGGATTACAAGGACGGAGTGGTCGCGCTGCAGCGTGGTGTGATTCGCGGGACCGACACCGACCTGCAGTTTCAGGGCTCGATCCCGACCGTGGGGAATGCCCCCATGTCGCTGCTCCTGCTGGGAACTGTCAACCTGCATCTCGCCGAGTTGCTGAGTCCGGATATGCAAACCTCCGGCCAGCTCAAGTTCAACATCAATTCGTACGGTGCTACGCACGACCCCAACGTCGAAGGGCAGATTCAAATCGTCGATGCAAACTTTGCGAATGGGGATTTGCCCGTGGGTTTGCAGCATGGCAACGGCGTACTCACGCTGACTAAAGATCGGCTGAACATCACCAGCTTCCAGGGAACCGTCGGCGGTGGCACCGTGACAGCGCAGGGAGGGGTAGCCTACCGGCCCAACATGCAATTTGATCTTGGGCTCTCCGCGAAGGACATTCGCCTGCTCTATCCGCAGGGCGTCCGCGAAGGCATCAATGCAGATCTGAGGCTCTCCGGAACGACCGAGAACGCTTTACTTGGCGGTTCCGTCAACATTGCGGATGTTTCGTTCACGCCTGCGTTCGACCTGACTAGCTTCATCAACCAGTTCAGCGGAGGCGTTGCAGCGCCGCCTTCGCAAGGCTTCACCCAGAACGTTCAGCTGAACCTGTCCGTGCACTCCGCAAATAACATCAATCTCGTCAGCCGGGCGGTGAGCGTCAACGGCACCGCGAACCTGCAGGTCCGAGGCACTGCGGCGCAACCCGTTATCCTGGGTCGCGTCAACCTTGATGGCGGCGACCTTATCTTCAACGGCGACCGCTTCGTCCTGAACGGCGGTACGATCCAGTTCGTCAATCCGGTCGAGACGCAACCCGTGGTCAACCTGGCCCTGAACACGACCATCCAGCAGTACAACATCTACATGCGATTTAACGGGCCTGTAGATCAGTTACACACCGACTACGCATCGGATCCTTCGCTGCCTGCGGCCGATATCATCAATCTGCTCGCCTTCGGTAAGACGACCGAAGCCAACTCGCCCGACGCCGCCACCCCGGCCAATCAGGCAGCGGAATCCCTCGTCGCCTCGCAGGTAAGCAGCCAGGTCACGAGCCGCGTTTCCAAGGTAGCCGGCATCTCTCAGCTCTCGATCAATCCAGTGCTGGCAGGTGGAACGAGTCAAGGGCCCCCGGGAGCGAACGTCACCATTCAGCAGCGTGTAACTGGAAACCTGTTCGTGACGTTCTCGTCGAATGTGGCGTCGACCCAGAACCAGACCATCATGGGCCAGTACCAGATATCGCCGCGCGTTGCCGTGAGTGCGACTCGTGATCAGAATGGAGGGTTCGCGGTCGACGCGACCATCAAGAAAACCTGGTAGATACAGGACTAGGTCGACTTGAGCAGGACCCGTCCAGTTCTCGTACAGATGGCTGTTACTTCTTCCGTGCCGCCGGTTTCCTGGGCTTAAGTCCCGTGACCAGTTTCTCAAGCTCTGCAAGCCTGGCCTTCAGCTCGTCCACGTCGCTCGCCTCAGGTTTTTGGCGACCGTTGGTGCGACCTGCTGTGTTCTCACTCGGGACGGCAGGTTGCGGTGCTGCTGGAACTGCGTTGGGAGGACGATTCGCTGTCTGCATAAATTCAAATGGATTGAAGGGCGGCGGCATCGCCCGGTACGAGTTCTGATACATGTCAAACATCGCCTTCATGTACTTGAGCGCACTCTCCTGACTCGCACGGCCCGAGGCGATCACCATCTGGCGAAGGATGTCGAGCGGGAAGCTTGAGTCCGGCAGCTTCGCGTCCTCCACAATGATCTGCGTCAAGATGAGGCGGGTAATATCCTCGCCAGTCGAGGCATCGACTACTCGCACTTCATCGCCTCTGCGTAACATCTGCGCCACTTCATCCAGGTTCACGTAACGGCTGTTCGTTGTGTCATACAGGCGACGATTCTCGTACTTCTTAATCAGGATCTCAGTCTGCGCCATGGTCACTGCCATTTTACCTCTTGACACCTGAACGGATCGGCGTAGGATTGAATCTGCTGCATCGCAGCATAAAGCGCAGCGTAAGTGCGAGAGGAGAATACCCATGATCCCGGCTAAAGAAATGTATGGTGAGCAGGTTTCGTCTGGAGCGGCAGAGAAGATCGATGTAATGGAGGCTGTCTCCGCGTGGTACGGCAAGGGGCTGGAACGTTTCGCCGAGGTTCAGAAGAAAACTATCGAACTGGCTGCGGATCAGAACGCCGAATTGATCGACACGTGGAAAAAGATGGCGCAACTCGTCCCCGGCGCTCCCGGAGTCTTCTTGCTCGACCTGGCCGCCAGCGGTTTTGAGCGCTATGTGGAGACGCACAAGACGGCCATCGACACAATGCTCGAGCAAGGCAAAGCAGTAACAGACCTGATGAAGGAACGGAGTCTAAGCGCCAGCAAGGTTGCCGATGAAGCTAAGGCGATCCTTCAGCAGACTGTAGAGCAGACGGTTTCGACGCAGAAAAGAGCACTCGAGTACTCGGCTGCGAATACCAAGGTGATGATCGAGAAAACTCGCCAGCAGCTGGGCTTGTCATCCGTCCCCAACGAAGTCGTTGACTCCTTCGATCGCGGCATTGACACCTTTGTCGAGAGCCAGAAGGAATTGATTGACATCGCTGCCATGCCGTTCGTCGGCGCGGGAAAATAGCCAAGGTCCCGCCGGCGCGAATCGCTGCGCCAGATAGGTGGAGGCAGCCGATCGATCTAATTCCCAGTCGGATGCCTCTCACCAGGTATATGCTTTGTATGGCTTAGTAAGAGGGAGCCAACTATGAGTGAAATACCAGCCAGCAACTCCAAGGCGTTCGATCCGTTTGAGCCCTTTCGCGGGATGCGCGATGCTTATCTCGATTCCATGTCTAAAGCTATGATCGAGGCGGTAAATACAGAGAGTTATGCGCAAGCCACGGGAGCTATGCTCGACGGCTATCTCACCGCGTCCGCTCCTTTTCGCGAGGCGCTGGAGAAAGCCATGCTCCGTTCGCTCGAGCAACTGTCGATGCCCTCGCGGCAGGAGTTTGCAGCGCTGGCCGAGCGGTTCACTCATATCGAAATGCGACTCGATGACATGGACGCAAAACTCGATAAGCTTGCCGCGGCGTTTGCTGTATCGCGACCTGAGACGGGCAAGTAGGCACTCGCAACGCAATAGAACCGCGATCCGCGCTGTGCGGCCTCCTGCAGCGACGTGAACCGCGTGGGGCGAGAGGGTGAAAAGCAACGGAGTGCAGAAAGAGCCAGGAGCACCATGGCGCAAGGTTTGGTCTACTCCGAAGATCCGTCAGTTCTCAATCAGCGGCTGCAGACACTCAACAAGGTGATGACCACCAAGGCGGCAATTGCCCAGACGCCCAAAGAACTTGTCTGGACGCTCAACAAGGCCAAGCTCTACCGCTATATTCCGACCGTTGCGCCGGAGTTGCGCCATCCGATTCCGCTGCTCTTGATCTTCGCCATCATGAACCGGCCATCGATTCTTGATCTGCGACCCGGGCACAGCTTCGTCGAGTTCATGGTGAGTCAAGGGTACGACGTGTATCTTCTCGATTGGGGCGCCCCGGGTTACGAAGATAAAGACATGAAGTTCGACGACTATGCGTTGGATTACCTGCCTCGCGCAATCCGCAAAGTCAAAGCCATCTCAGGTGCGGAGGAGTTCAGCATGCTTGGTTGGTGTATCGGCGCTATCCTCACCACGATCTATGCTGCGCTGCGACCAGACGACGGACTTCGCAACCTGCTGCTGCTCACCGCGCCGCTTGACTTTTCTAATCCCCAGGGCTTGACGTTCGCGCGCTGGACTGACGAGCGCTACTTCGATGTAGAGAAGGTTCTGGCCGCCTTCGGCAACATGCCAGGCGAGATGATCGATTACGGGGCTCGTGCGCTGAAGCCTGTTGAGAACTACGTTCTGAATTACCTCAAGCTCTGGGATAGCCTCGATGATCCAAAGGCGATCGAATCCTGGCATGCGATGAATACCTGGGTCACCGATAACATCCCAATAGCAGGCGGCGCCTTCCGACAGCTGATCGTCGACCTCTACCGCAATGACCGCCTTATGAAGAACGAGTTAGTCATCCGCGGGCACTTAGTCGACCTAAGCCGTATCCGCGCGAATTTACTCACCCTCATTGCCGAGGGAGATCACATCACTCCGCCGTGTCAATCAGCGGCCATTCTCTCCAAAGTGGGAAGCACCGACAAAGAGCTGTATCGAGTTCCCGGCGGCCACATCGGCATCATGGCTGGAAGCGCGGCTCACAAGCGAACCTGGCCTCACATCAACGAATGGCTTGGTGCGCGCTCCGCATAAGTCCGGGCCCGAGTCATCGGGCCCGAACCTACAAGCATAGTTATCAACCCCGCTTACAAGTAGATACCGCCATTCACGTTCAGTTGCTGACCGGTGATGTAGTCCCCGTCGCAGATCAGAAATGCTACGGCCTTGGCGATCTCCTCAGGTTCAGCGAATCGCTGCATCGGGATCTTGCCCTTGATCTGGTCAAGCACATTCGGCGGCACCGCACTCAGCATGTCTGTGGCGGTGAACCCCGGGGCTACGACATTGGCGGTGATGTTGAACTTAGCCAGTTCCAACGCCAGCACCTTGGTGAATGCAATGATGCCGCCCTTGCTTGCCGCGTAGTTTGCCTGGCCGAAGTTTCCCGCCTGCCCGGAGAACGACGCAATGTTGACGATGCGGCCAAACTTCTGCTCGATCATGGCCGGCAGCGCCGCGCTGGTGCAGAAGAAGGTGCCATTCAGATTTGTGTCGATCACCTCCAGCCAGTCGTCGTCGCTCATCTTGCGTATAGATCGGTCCCGCGTGATACCGGCATTGTTTACCAGGATGTCGAGCTTTGCATACCGATCCAGCACCTCTCTTACCAGATGTCTGGCCTGGACCTTGTCGGAAACGTCTCCTTGAAACATGTCGCTCTCGCCGCCGTTCCGGCGTATGCCGTTCCTCGCGTCTTCAGCCCCTGTGAGTCCGGTACGGAAGGTGATCGCCACGGTGGCTCCCCGGTCGGCCAATTCGATCGCAATAGCGCGCCCGATTCCACGGGATGCTCCAGTAACGAGGGCTACCTTTCCAGTAAGTGGCTTAGTGGTAGTTATGCTGGGCTGTCTTAACAGTGCGGTTCCCATAAGATTGCTCCTTATTCGTTCATTGCTTCAAAAATGGCTGCGATCCCTTGCCCACCGCCGATACACATAGTCACCAGGGCATACTGGCCGCCGATGCGGCGGAGTTCATGCAAAGCCTTAACGGTAACGATGGCTCCGGTAGCTCCGAGCGGATGGCCGAGCGAGATGCCGCTGCCGTTCGGGTTGGTCTTCTCCGGTGGGAATCCGAGTTCGCGCCTCACTGCCAGTAACTGCGCGGCAAATGCTTCGTTCACCTCGAACACGTCTATCTGCTCGGCTTTCAGCCCGGTGAGCTGAAGTAGCTTCTTCACCGCTGAAACTGGCCCGATGCCCATTACGCCTGGTTCCACGCCGGTCACGGCGTAGTCCACAAGCTTAGCCAGGGGCTTCAACCCACGCTCCTCTGCGGCCTGTCGATCCATCAGAACCAGCGCTGCCGCCCCGTCGTTGATGCTCGAGGCATTCCCGGCAGTCACGGTGCCGTCTTTGTCAAAGGCGGGCTTCAGCTTCGCCAGATTCTCCATGGTTGCGTCGCTCCGAGGGGACTCGTCCACCAGAAATTGCGTTGTCCCGCTCTTGCTCTTCAGCTCTACAGGAATAATCTGGCTCGTAAACTTGCCGCTTTGGATGGCGTCGATCGCTCGCCGATGACTTTCAACGGCTAACTCATCCTGGTCTCGCCGGGAGATTCCCCATTTGCGCGCTATGGTCTCCGCTGTTACGCCCATGTGAACGCCATCGAAGGGATCAGTAACCGCCCCTACCAGCACATCGACAGCAGTTGTATCGTTGAGACGCGCGCCCCATCGCATGCTGGTGAGCCAGTAAGGAGCCCTGCTCATGGACTCCACTCCGCCGCCGATCGCTGCATCGGCATCGCCATGCGCAATTGTCTGGGCCGCTGTCAGGATTGCCTGCAGCCCGCTACCGCACAACCGATTCAGAGTGAGCGCCGGGGTCTCGACCGGCACGCCGCCACGAAGGGCTGCTACCCGCGACAGGTACATGTCTTTTGCTTCCGTATGAATGACGTTGCCGAAGACCACGTGGCCAATATCGCTCGGAGACAGTCCAGACCGCTGCACGCCCTGGCAGACCACCTTGGCAGCCAGTTCCGTCGGAGGTATATCTTTCAACGCACCGCCGAATTTTCCAACCGCGGTACGCACTGCGCTCAATACAACTACTTCTCGGTTTGTCATGGGTTACGCCTTGGAACTGCCAGGTTTTGAGTGAGACATCGCTCCGGCCGCCAGGTCGAAGCACAGATACGAGCGTGGAATTTGCGGAAGTGAACCACCGTATGGACAATTGTGCAGTGCAACATTTACCATGCTGCGCGGCAACAGAAGTACGCTGCCAACATACAGGTGAAAAGCCATGGGAACTCTGAACGTGCAACCTCGAAACTCTAAGGCCATCGAGCCGCCCTTCACTCTGGAAGGAAAGACCGCACTCGTCACCGGAGCTGGACGGGGCATCGGCCGCGCCATCGCGAAGAAGATTGCCTCCGCCGGAGCGAACGTCATGGTCAACGACCTGGACGAAGCCATGCTGCTGGCCACTGAAGAAGAAGTGGCTGCTTCCGGACGTGTGCGTCACATGACTGGGGACCTCACGGATCCGGCGACTCCCGACGCCCTGGTACAAGCTGTTCTCTCTGCCTTCGGCGGAATCGATATCATCGTGAACAACGCCGGCTACAGTTGGGACAACGTGATCCAGAAAACCACCGATGAACAGTTCAAGGCCATGCTCGAGATTCATCTGATCACTCCGTTCCGAATTCTGCGAGCCGCCTCGACCTACATTCGAGAAGCAGCCAAGAAGGAGATTGCCGCCTCGCAGCGCGTAATGCGCAAGGTGGTCAACATCACCTCCATCGCCGGTACTGATGGCAACCCGGGTCAAGCCGGCTATTCTTCCGGCAAAGCCGGCGTAATTGGCCTAACTAGAACGCTTGCAAAAGAATGGGGCCGATACAACGTCAACGTAAATGCTGTCGGGTTTGGCCTGATCGGCACCCGGTTGGTACAGCCGTTGAATGACGCCAATGCAAATATGGAGATGCATGGCCATCAGATCCGCCTGGGAGTCCAGCCCAGCTTGCTCGAATCTGTAAAGAGCGCTTGTCCGCTCGGACGGCTCGGCACGCCGGAAGAAGCGGCCAGTGCCGTGTTATTCTTCTGCTCCCCGCTTTCTGACTACGTCACCGGCGAAGTACTTATCTGCGGGGGAGGGCTTCACTTTTAGATCGAATTACATGTTGCTACTTGAGCAGCCCTCATGGGCTACTCAAACGAGAACTTCCGAATCTGTATTCCTGGCGAATTCATATGCGTCCTCGACCAGCCAGTAAACCTCCAGCCAATGATTCAGGCTGCACTCTTCTCCGCAATCGTAAGAAGCTGGTTTCGGAGGCTCCGGAATAGCCGCCATCGGTACCTGTGGATCTTGCATTGAGCACCTCCCGGATAAGTCGCGCGGTGAAGCAAGCTACTTTCCGTGGCAGACAGCAAAACACTGCTCATCGCGAGCGCGCTGTATCCACCGTCACATAACCTGCGACTATATTAGTAGCTAGGACTTAGCGGCCTCGTGGACGTTCTATATGTGCGGTATACAACACACAGCGGACTACTGTCGGCGAGATAGCCACGATGTTACGACGAGACAGGCGTCATAGTTAGCGTCCCTAACTTGGCGCGATGGCTAACATAAGCCGGCAAATGTTGCACTGCATACATAAGTCCATCGCTCGACCGCTGCGCCAAACCGTCCCTTGCCAGGCATCCCTCGTCCACTCGTCCGAAACGGATTCGCCCCGCTTGTTTGTAAAACGTAGCTGCGCTCTACTCACGTCATTCCGCCGAGGCGGAGGCAAGAGGAAGTGAGGAGAGGAACGTGACTCAACACACAGCACGCAGCTGGGATTCCCCACGTTGGAACGGCATACGTCGCACCTACACCAGTTCAGACGTCGAACGTCTTCGCGGAACAGTACACGTCGAACATTCTCTGGCACGCGCCGGTGCTGAGAGATTCTGGCGCTTGCTGCAGCGCGAACCGTATGTTCCCGCGCTAGGCGCTCTTACTGGTAACCAGGCGGTTGAGATGGCGCGAGCCGGATTGAAAGCCGTCTATCTGAGTGGGTGGCAGGTCGCCGCGGACGCCAACCTTAGCGGTCAAATGTATCCGGACCAGAGCTTGTATCCCGTCAATTCCGTTCCCGCTGTGGTGCGCGCAATCAACAATGCTCTGATGCGTGCCGACCAGATCGCCCACGCGGACGGACAGGATGGGATCGACTGGATGTTGCCCATCATCGCCGATGCGGAAGCCGGTTTTGGCGGCACCCTCAATGCGTTCGAGCTAATGAAGAGCATGATCGAAGCGGGTGCTTCCGCCGTTCATTTTGAAGATCAGCTTTCGTCCGCGAAAAAATGTGGTCACATGGGCGGCAAAGTGCTCGTGCCTACTCGGGAGGCGGTGCAGAAGCTTATCGCCGCGCGGCTTGCGGCTGACCTTCTCGATGTTCCCACAGTACTGGTTGCCCGGACCGATGCCAATGCTGCCCAATTGATCACCAGCGATTGCGATCCCATTGACCGGCCATTCTTGAAAGGCGACCGCACTATAGAAGGGTTCTACGGCTTCCGTGGTGGCCTCGATGCCGCCATTGCACGCGGCCTCTCCTATGCGCCGTATGCGGATCTGTTGTGGTGCGAGACCTCCGAGCCCGATATAGGAGAAGCACGGCAATTTGCAAACGCGATCCATGCCGAGTTTCCAGGAAAGCTCCTCGCCTACAACTGTTCGCCGTCGTTTCATTGGAAGGCTAAGCTGGATGACTGGGAGATCGCCCAGTTTCAGCGTGAACTCAGCACCATGGGGTACCGTTTCCAGTTCGTCACGCTGGCCGGCTTCCACGCCCTCAATGCCTCGGCCTTTGAACTTGCTCGCGAATACGCCCATTCCGGCATGTCAGCCTATTCCCGTCTGCAACAGCGCGAATTCGAGTTAGCCGAGAAGTATGGCTACAGCGCAGTCAAACACCAGAAGTTCGTCGGCACCGGATACTTCGATGAACTGGCAACCACCATCGCCTCTGGTCAGACCTCCATCCGCGCGCTTCCCGGTTCGACCGAAGAAGAGCAGTTTCAGCAACCCGCGCAAACACCCTCTATCCATTCGCAGTTCGCCGCAAGTGGAACGGGCGACTGACGACCGCGCCCCGATCAGAATCAGAGACCCGCTGAAAGGAAAAACCATCGTATGTGCGCCCTGATGACCCAGAATTTCGAAGCGCTGCAAACTGCCGAGAGCGAGATACTCACTCCCAAGGCTATCGAGTTTCTCCACGCTCTCTCCCAACACTTCGAGCCTCAGCGGCTCAACCTGCTCAAAGACCGCGAGCGGCGGCAGCGCCAGTACGACTGGGGCAGGCTGCCGCACTTCCTCCCCGACACGCTTTGTATTCGCGAAGCGGACTGGACGGTCGCGCTTATTCCGCACGATTTGATGGACCGGCGCGTCGAGATCACCGGACCTACCGATCGCAAGATGGTCATCAACGCGCTCAACTCCGGCGCTAGCGTCTTCATGGCTGACTTTGAAGATTCCAACGCGCCTACCTGGGCCAATTGCCTGGAGGGTCAACGAAATCTTCGAGACGCTAACTTGCGCACCATTGACTTTCTTTCTCCCGAGGGCAAGCTCTACGAACTGGGGTCGAAGCCCGCTGTCCTCTTTGTTCGGCCCCGTGGCTGGCATCTGGTCGAAAAGCATTTTCTCGTAGGCGGCAATCCTATCTCTGCATCGCTCTTCGATTTCGGCTTGTATTTCTTTCATAACTACGATGCTCTGCTGCAGCGCGGCACGGCACCTTACTTCTATCTGCCCAAGCTTGAGAACCACTGGGAGGCCCGGCTTTGGAATGAAGTGTTTCTTTTCGCACAGGAGTACGTCGGCATCCCGAGAGGAACGATTCGCGCCACCGTCCTCATCGAAACCATCCCTGCCGCCTTTGAAATGGATGAGATCCTCTATGAGCTGCGGCAACACTCCGCCGGCTTGAACTGCGGACGTTGGGACTACATCTTCAGCTTCATCAAGAAATTCAGAAACCATCGCGATTACGTTTTGCCGGAACGCGGCAGCATCACGATGGAGCAGCCCTTCCTTCGCTCCTATGTGGAGTTGCTGATCCAGACCTGCCATAAGCGCAAAATCCACGCGATGGGAGGCATGGCCGCCCAGATCCCAATACGAAATAACCCGCAGGCCAATGCTGAAGCGATGGAGCGCGTCCACCAGGATAAACTGCGCGAAGTGCTCGCCGGTCACGACGGCACCTGGGTCGCTCATCCCGGCCTCGTTGCAGTCGCAAAGGCAGTCTTCGACAAACACATGCCGGGGCCAAACCAGATCTCGCCGCCGCCCACCGTTTCATGCAGCATCACCGAACGGGATCTTCTGGAACTGCCGCATGGTCCGCTTACCGAGGCTGGATTTGTGCGCAACATCGACGTCGCCCTCCAATACATCGAGTCTTGGTTGCGGGGCAACGGATGCGTGCCGATCTACAACCTCATGGAAGATGCCGCGACTGCCGAAATCTCCCGCGCACAACTTTGGCAATGGCTACGCTATGGCGCGCGCCTCAATGACGGCCGCAAGATCGACCGCGCCATGTTCACTCACACGCTTCAAGATCTCGTGAATCGCATGAACCAGGCATTGCCAGAGACGGAAGCACATCGGCGTAAGTTCCAGCGTGCCGCAACATTACTCAACCAATTCTGTACAGGAGAATTTCAGGAGTTTTTGACCACGACCGCGTACGCCGATCTGGATTGAACCCAGGGCGGGCTTAAGCGTCCGACGGCGCTGGCCCGCCTAACTGTCTCCGTCAAGAGTTGCTTTCCCGAACGGAGCGCTGCCTCACCGGCCCAGGTTGGTCCCGTGTCCCCGCTCCCGCCTCGTGCGTCGACAACGCCGCCACGATATCCGACCGTCTTCATTGTTCGACATCGCAAGTGCTCGTGTTCCCGACAGACCGCCTTCCGCTCCTATCGCCGATTTCTCTTACAATCAGGAAATGGCCAGGATCCAATCCAGCGGGTGCCGCAAACTTCTAAACAATTTATGCTGAAACTCATGAGCGCTTTCATCCTTGCTGGCGCAATTGCAACGGGTACCAGCCCCGCGCCTGCCGAAACGAACTTCGGTCCGTCCAATCCCTTCTATGCGCCCAGCGCACTTCCTTTTCAGGCGCCGCCCTTCGAGCAGATCAAGGACGAACATTATCAGCCAGCCATCGAGGCCGGCATGGCAGAGCAGCAGAGGGAGATGCAGGCGATCGCCGAGAATCCCGAGGCGCCCACGTTCCAGAACACTCTGGTCGCTATGGAACGATCGGGGAGGCTCTATCGGCGAGCGATGGCGGCCTTCAGCGCAGTCACCGGCGCAGATACGAATCCGGCTCTGCAGAAGGTTAAGGCCGAAGAGGCACCCAGACTTGCAGCGCACGACGATGCCATTTACCTCAACCCTAAGCTCTTCGCCCGCGTGAAATCGGTCTACGAACAACGGGCTGCTCTGAAGCTCGATCCGGAATCGTTGCGCCTGCTCGAAGTCACCTACGACCGCTTCGTTCACTCCGGCGCGAATCTCTCCGACGCGGACAAGGCTGAGTTGAAAAAGCTCAACGAGGAATCGTCCACCCTCTCCAACACCTTCACCACTCGCCTGCTCGCCGCGACAAAGGACGCAGCCTTCACCACAAGCGATCCCTCAGCGCTCGCCGGCTTAAGTGATGCGCAGATCGCGGCCGCTGCGCAGGCCGCCAAAAATCGCAAGTTGGAGGGCTTCGTGTTGCCGCTGCAAAATACTACGCAGCAGCCGGAACTCGCGTCGCTGAAAGACCGTTCGACCCGCAAAACGGTCTTCGATCACTCGTGGAACCGTGCGGAACGCGGCGACGCGAATGACACTCGGGACGTCATCGCGCGGCTGGCCCAGTTGCGCGCGCGCCGGGCGCAGTTACTCGGCTATCCGAGCCATGCGGCCTGGAAGCTAGAAGATCAGATGGCGAAGACTCCCGAGGCCGCGTTGAAGTTTATGGACGCTCTCGTTCCTGTCGCTACGGCCAAGGCCGCCAGCGAAGGCCACGATATCCAAAAGCTTATCGACGTGCAGAAGGGCGGCTTCACTCTCGAACCTTGGGATTGGGACTTCTACTCCGAACAGGTTCGCAAGGCCAAGTACGAGCTGGAAGAGTCCGAAGTCAAACCCTATTTCGAACTCAACAATGTGCTGGAGAACGGCGTCTTCTACGCGGCCCATCAGCTCTACGGCATCAGCTTCAAAGAGCGGAAAGACATCCCCGTCTATCATCCCGACGTGCGGGTGTTTGAAGTGAGCGATGTCGACGGCAAGCCCATGGCTCTCTTCTACTGTGACTATTTCAAGCGCGACAACAAGAATGGCGGCGCCTGGATGTCCAGCTTTGTCGGGCAGTCGAAGCTCCTGGGAACGCAGCCCGTTATCTACAATGTGGCCAACTTGCCCAAGCCCGCCGCGGGGGAACCCGCACTGATCAGCTTCACCGACGTCATCACCGTGTTCCACGAATTTGGCCACGCCCTCCACGGACTCTTCGCTGACTCCGAGTATCCAAGTTTGTCGGGCACGTCAACGGCGCGGGACTTTGTGGAGTTCCCCTCGCAGTTCAATGAACACTGGGCCATCTATCCCAGCGTGTTCAATCACTACGCTCGCCACTACAAGACGGGAGCCGCCATGCCCGCCGAACTCGCTGCCAAGATCAAGAAGGCAGAAACGTTCAACGAAGGTTACAAACTCACGGAGTTACTCGCGGCCGCGGAGCTTGACATGCAATGGCATACCTTGCCGGCAAGCGCGCCTCTGCAACATCCAGATGAGTTTGAAAAGCAGGCACTTGAGAAAACCCACCTGCTGCTTTCCACGGTGCCGCCTCGCTATCGCTCCAGTTACTTCAGCCATATCTGGGGTGGCGGTTACTCCGCCGGCTACTATGCCTATCTCTGGACCGAGATGCTCGACGATGACGCCTACCAGTGGTTCGAAGATCATGGCGGACTCACTCGTGCCAATGGGGATCGTTTTCGGCAGATGATCCTCTCGCGAGGCAATACCGAAGATCTTGCCGAACTCTATGCCAAGTGGAGAGGCAAAGCCCCGAGCGTCGACTCTATGATGAAGTACCGCGACCTGAAAGGTCCAGGCAAGAGTAACTAGCAAAGCGGAAGGCAAAGGTGAACCGATGAAAGCGCTCATGCTTTCCGAATACAAGAAGCTCGACCTGGTCGACATCGAGAGACCTCGCCCTGCCGAGGATGAGTTGCTCATCCGTATCCAGGCCTGTGGTATCTGCGGCAGCGATGTTCACGGCTACGATGGCAGCACCGGCCGCCGCTTACCGCCACTCGTGATGGGCCACGAAGCCGCGGGAATCGTCGAAGAAGTGGGCGCCGCTGTTCAGGGGTTTCGCGCCGGCGACCGGGTCACCTTCGACTCGACTGTCTCCTGCGGTAAGTGCGCCTTTTGCCAGCAGGGGCAGGTGAACCTCTGTGATCAGCGCGAAGTGATCGGGGTCTCCACGCCCGACTTCCGCCGCATGGGCGCGTTTGCCGAATATGTAACCGCCCCTGCGCGTATTGCCTATCCTCTGCCAGACAATATGCCTTTCTCGCATGCGGCCCTCATCGAAGCAGTGTCCGTCGCTGTTCACGCCGTGTCGCTTACACCGATCGCTCTCGATGACACCGTGATTGTCATCGGGGCGGGTATGATCGGCCTCTTGACGCTTCAGGCCGCGTCTCTCGCCGGAGCAGGTCGCGTGTTTGTGCTCGATGTGGATGACACCCGCCTCGAACTCGCACGCAGCCTAGGTGCGACTCGCACCTTCAACTCGCGCGATCAGAGTGCGATGGCCGATTTGCTCCAACAGACAAATGGGGGCGGAGCAGATTCGGTGCTCGAATGTGTGGGCACCCCGGTCACCGTGAATCTCGCCATCGACTCCGTGCGCAAGGGCGGGACTGTGACGCTGGTTGGTAATGTTTCGCCCAGAGTAGAGATCGGCCTGCAGTCCGTCGTCTCCCGGCAGATCCGCTTACAAGGTTCCTGCGCGTCCTCGGGCGAATATCCCGTGTGTATCTCGCTCATGGCTCGCGGAGCGATTCGCGTCGACTCGCTCATTTCTGCCGTAGCCCCGTTGAACGACGGCGCCGCCTGGTTCGAACGCCTCTATAACCATGAGCCCGGGCTGCTCAAGGTCGTCCTTCAACCGTAGAAAGTTGACTATGTCGAATGCGCTCTTCGATCTGACCGGTAGGATCGCCCTGGTTACTGGAACCAGTCGCGGACTCGGTCAATATTTCGCGCGCGCCCTTGCCCGCGCCGGAGCGGACATAGCCATGACCAGCCGTGACCGCCACACGCTAACTTCGTTCGCGGACGAGATACATCAGTTAGGCCGGAAGTCTTACTCCGTCGACCTCGATGTGCGTGACCATGCAAGTATTCAAAACGCAATCAGCGAGATCGAGTCGAGTTTCGGCGCGATCGACATCCTGGTGAATAATGCCGGCTGTAACATTCGCAAGCCCGCACTCGACATAACCTGGGACGATTGGAATACGGTGCTTGAGACCAATTTGCGCGGCTCATTCTTCGTCGCTCAAGCTGTGGCTCGGGCAATGATGCAGCGCGGCTACGGCCGGATCATCAACATTGGTTCCGTCACGAGCGTCGCCGGATATGCGGGCCTCGCTCCCTACGGCGCAAGCCGCGGAGGCGTCCGCCAACTCACCATGAGCCTGGCCGCCGATTGGGGCAGCCGCGGAGTCACCGTCAACTGTCTTGCCCCCGGCTGGTTTCACACCAAGCAGAATGAAGTGCTGTATGAGAATTCTGAATGGGTTGGGTATCTCACCGAGCGCATCCCGCTCAACCGCCCCGGCAGACCTGATGACCTCGATGGAGCCGTTGTCTTCCTGGCCTCCGAATCCAGCCGTTACGTTACCGGACAGACCCTTCTCGTCGACGGCGGCATCTCGACCGGAGCGCTGAAGGCCACTCCGTAATTGGGTTAGCATTCGGGCGCCAGAAGTCTTCACTTCCGGCGTCTTTGTCCCCGCCAAACCGTCAATGCGCTGGAAAGTCTTGAGAGCCTCGCCCCTGAGGTGACACGGGTCACTGGCAGGAAAGTCGACTCCTGCGAGCATATCTCCGTGGCTTCTACGCGGGACGTCGTTTGCTGTTCCTTGCCACTCAATTCAGACATGCCGAATCACAACCAAGCCGCTCCCGGCCAATGCATCGAACGCGCCCGAAACGTGTCCGGCGCTCTGCGTCTTTCATGTGGCGGTGTGGAGAGCTCAGTCCCACCTCGGCCGCATCGCGTCGAGGCTCTATCATCTATCCGCACAAGATTTGGCCTTCCAGCACCACTTGTATTGGCGCTCCTGTCGTTCTGGATGCTTGCCTTGCACCTCCACGCCCAGACCCGGCCCGCCAATTCGTCGCCCGACGCGTACGTGTCTCCCATCTCCATCGACTACCCTGAGGATGGGTCGATCTTCCCACCCGGCATCATTCCTCCCACCTTTCTGTGGCGGGACGCCGCTTGGTTTTCGTGGCACATCGAGGTCACATTTCGGGACAAGACTCCACCCATCCAGGTCACCAGTCGGGGCGAGCATCTCCGGATGGGGCCCATCGACGCAGCTTGCGTGGCCAAAGAAGAAGATGTTCCAACGCTGACGGCCCAACAAGCGGCAACTCTTGTCTGGAGCCCGGATCAGTCCACCTGGTCCATCATTCAGGCCCATTCGGTGAATGCTTCCGCTACGGTTACGATTACCGGCTACCGCAACGGCCGAGGCCCTGTATCCCAGGCCCGCGTCACCTTTACCACCTCCGCGGACCCGGTCGGCGCGCCGATCTTTTATCGCGATGTTCCGCTCATGCCCACCAAGGGCACGAATGGAACGGTAGAGCCCCTAGCGCCCTCCAGCATTCATCTCATTCGCTGGCGAGTGCGTGACGTCCGGCGCTCCGAGAGCCACACCGTGCTTGAGAACATGCCGACCTGCGGCAATTGTCACTCGTTCTCCCTTGATGGAAAAACTCTGGGCATGGACATCGACGGCCCTGCGAACGACAAAGGTTTGTACGCCGTCGTGCCTGTACAGCCGCACATCTCCATCCAGAAGCAAGACATGGTGCACTGGAATACGGATGCGCGAGTCGGGACCACCCGCGTTGGCTTCATGTCGCAAGTCTCCCCGGATGGGCGCTACGTGCTTACTACCTTTGCAGGACCCGACCGGAATCTGATCGACACCTACTATGTCACCAACTTCGTGGACTACCACTTCCTTCAGGTCTTCTATCCCACGCGCGGCATACTGGAGTGGTACAGCCGCGCAACCGGACAGCGGTATCCTCTGCCCGGGGCCGACGATCCGCAATACGTGCAGACCGACGGGGTGTGGACTCCCGATGGCAAATTCATCGTCTTCGCTCGCGCTCGAGCGAGGGACCCGCGTCCTCCCGGCCAGGTCCCCGCACTCCACGCGAACGATCCCCACGAGACCGCCATTCAATACGATCTTTATCGCATCCCCTTCAACAACGGGAAAGGCGGCACGCCCGAGCCGATCCTGGGCGCTTCGCAGAACGGCATGAGCAACAACTTTCCAAAGGTTTCACCCGACGGGCGCTGGATCGTTTTCGTGCAATGCCACAATGGCCAGTTGATGCGGCCCGACAGTCACCTTTTCATCGTGCCGTTTGCCGGTGGCGTGGCCCGCCGCATGCGTGCCAACACGCGACTTATGAACTCGTGGCACAGCTTTTCTCCCAATGGGCGCTGGCTGGTCTTCTCTTCCAAGGCTCGTTCTCCCTACACGCAGATGTATCTCACCCACATCGACGCCCACGGGAACGACAGCCCCGCGATTCTGATCGACAACGCCACTGCAGCCAATCGCGCTGTCAATCTCCCTGAATTCGTCAACATGAGCAGCGACGGCATTCAGGACATACAAGTCCATGTCGCCGACGCAGCCAAGTGAATCCAGAGGAGGATTGCCGATGAATCCTCGGCCGGCCGCCGCGCTCCGCAGGTTCGGTGGCATCGTTTTTTGGCTGGCATCGGCATCGATCGTTTCGGCCCAATGTGTTCCTTCTGAAGATCTGCAGGCCGTGCTCCGGCAACAGCCCAATGGCGGCACATACGCCGACCTCGGCATGTACTTCGGCAAGCTCCAGCAATACGACTGCGCTGCCAAAGCCTTTGCCGCTTCTCTTCAACTCGAACCCGAGGTTCCGCAGGTTGCATTCATGTTGGGTCTGAGCCTCTATTCTGCGGGCAACGCACAGGACGCCATTCCACCGCTGCGCCACGCAGAGCAGCTTGGCTACGCTGACATGAATCTTCACCTGGTGCTCGGTGCTGCTTTCGATCAGGTTCACCAAACTGCCGAAGCGGAGACGGAGTGGCGGGCTGCTCTGGCTATCGACCCGGAATCGACCGAAGCGCTCGACAGTCTCTCGCAGGATCTCATCGCCGACGGCAGCAACGCGGCCACCATCGCTTTGCTCGAAGACCCGGTCGTCAGCGGGCAGAGAACTCCGCTGCAAAGCCTCAATCTGGGACTCGCCTACGCGCGCACCCAGAAGCTGGATGAGGCCGCAGGCGTCCTCCGCGACGGCGTTAATAACTCTCCTGACTCGCTCACCCTGAACCAGCAACTTGCCGAAGTGCTCCTTCAACTCAAGCGTTCGCAGGAGGCGACCGCAGTCCTTGATCTCGCGCTCGAACGCCATCCAGACGACCTCGAGGCCGGCTTGCTCGTTCTGCGTACCCTGATCGGAGCCGATCCCGAGAAGGCCGCGCGGCTGGCTCAAAAGCTTCTTGCGACTGCTCCTCATCAGTGGGAAGTGCTCTACCTCAATGGCGTGCTCGAGACTGGTGCCGGGAATCTCCAACAGGCCCGTGCGGATCTCGACGAATCCATCAAGCTTAATGCTGACCTCCCTATGTCTCACGACGTGCTCGGGCTGGTGCTCGCTCAACTGGGCGAGATGCGTAGCGCCAAAGAACATCTTCAGCAGGCAATTGCGCTCGGCGACACGAACCCAGACGTGCAATCCAACCTCGCCAAGGTTCTGATGAGCCTCGGTGCAACCGACGACGACCACGAGAGCCCGCACAAGTAGAGTCCTACAGATCACACACGCCGCCGCGACAGTCGGCGTGAGCGGCAGTTATAGTTTTCAGGGACTGAATACCCACACACGATGGTTCGCTCTCTCCGCTGCTACTTGTTCGTGACGTTGCTTTGCTGCCTCTCGCAAGGCTCGACCGCCTTCGCCGAATCTGGTGCGGATGCCTGGCTTCGCTATGCGCCTATTTCTCGCCAGCCCGGCAGTGGGTGTGCGAGATTTCCGGCACACATCCTTCGCCTCGACGACAGCCCAATTACGGCGAGTGCGGCAAACGAAGCGGCGCGCGCAATCCACAGCATGTGCGGTCGAGACGTTGCTGTTCAGTCCAAGCTTTCGTCCCAAGCCTCGGATCTTCGAGATGCCCTCGTTCTTGGCACGACAGTAGAAATCCACACCACACTTCCGCAAGTAGACACGGGTGCTGCTCCCACGACAGAAGGCTTTACGCTCCTGAGCATTCCTTCCCAATCCTCTCTACTGGTCATCGGGGCCGATCCCCGAGGCATTCTCTACGGAACCTTTCGTTTGCTCGAAAAGCTCGCGACTCAGCAGGATCTCTCCCACCTGCGCGACACAGAGTCTCCGGCAGCTCCGATTCGCTGGGTCAATCAGTGGGACAATCTCGATGGCAGCATAGAACGCGGCTATGCTGGCCGCTCCATCTTCTTCGATCAGGGCAGCGTCCGCGAAGCTCTCGGCCGTGCGGGAGATTATGCGCGCTTGCTGGCTTCCGTTGGCCTCAACGGCTGCACGGTGAACAATGTCAACTCCGACCTGAAAATGCTCACACCCGAGATGATTCGCCAGGTCGCGCGGATCGCCGAGGCATTTCGACCCTGGGGAGTCCGGCTCTCACTTTCGGTTGATCTCAGCAGCCCCAAGACCATCGGTGGCCTCGATACTTTCGATCCGCTCGACCCTGCCGTGATCGCCTGGTGGCAGTCCAGGGTCGATCTCGTGTACGAGCAGATCCCCGACTTCGCGGGTTTTGTCGTCAAGGCAGATTCGGAAGGGCGTCCCGGTCCGTCGCAGTACGGTCGTTCTCCTGCAGAAGCTGCCAACGTACTCGCCCGCGCGCTCAAGCCGCATGGCGGACTGGTGCTTTACCGCGGCTTCGTTTACAACCATCATCTCGACTGGACCGACTTAAAAGCCGATCGTGCCCGCGCCGGTTACGATAATTTTAACGCGCTCGATGGACAGTTTGCTGACAACGTCGTGATCCAGGTGAAGCACGGCCCTATCGACTTCCAGGTGAGGGAACCGGTCTCGCCTCTGTTCGCTGCACTGCGAAACACGAATCAAGCCATCGAGCTCCAAGTGACCCAGGAATATACCGGCCAGCAGCGCCATCTGGTATTTCTTGTGCCCATGTGGAAGCAGGCACTGGATTTTGACTTGCGCGCGGAAGACCGCTCCACGCCCGTGAAAGAGATCGTCGAAGGCAAATCCTTTCACCGCCCGCTCGGGGGATTCGTCGCCGTGGCGAACGTTGGCCTCGATACCAACTGGCTCGCACACCCGCTCGCGATGGCGAACCTCTATGGCTTCGGCCGGCTGGCGTGGAATCCCGACATATCTTCGACGACCATTGCAGAAGACTGGACGCGCTTGACCTTCGGCAACGACCCCCTGGTCGTCCGCACCATCACAGCGATGCAGCTTTCCTCCTGGCCCCTCTATGAGGACTACACCGGCCCGCTCGGCCTCGGCACCCTCACCGACATCATCGGCGTACACTACGGCCCCGGGATTGAGTCCGCTGAGCGCAACGGGTGGGGCCAATGGATTCGCGCCGACCATCACGGCGTGGGCATGGACAGGACCATCTCCACCGGCACGGGCTACATCGGCCAGTATCCACCTCAGGTCGCGCGAACGTTCGAGTCGTTAGCGACCTGTCCTGACGAGTTACTTCTCTTCACGCATCACGTGCCTTATACCTATAAGTTGCATTCCGGTAAGTCGGTCATCCAGCATATCTACGATTCTCATTACCAGGGAGCGGCTGGGGCTGCTCGCTTCGTTGCACAATGGAAACAGTTGGCGGGCCACATCGACCAACAACGCTATGCCCAGGTGCTCGCATTGCAGCGGTACCAGGCTGGCCACTCTATCGTATGGCGCGATGCAGTCAACGACTGGTTTTTGCGCATGTCCGGCATTCCCGATCAACGCGGCCGGGTTGGCCATCATCCCGACCGCGTCGAGGCAGAGGCGATGCAACTCTCCGGCTATGCTCCGCAGGACGTAACTCCGTGGGAGACTGCCTCCGGAGGCAAAGCACTCGTCTGCAGCGGCGCAAAGGCCTGCATGGCGACCATCAAGCTGAATCGTCCGCACGGCTTCTATAGCATCGCGGTGCATTATTTCGACTACCACGACGGCGCATCGCGGTACGTTCTCAGTCTCAACGGGAAGGAGATCGCTCACTGGACCGCCGATGCGGCTCTACCGACGGACAAGATGAATGGCCACACCTCAACCCGCTACACCGTCGAGGGAGTCGAGCTCCGTCCCGGTGACACACTGATGGTCAAGGGAGAACCGGACGATGGCGAACCAGCGCCCCTCGACTACGTGGAAATCACGCCCTCCGTTTCTCGGGCGCCAGATATCCAGCCATAAGAGATGAGTTATACGAAGCCATATCACGGTGTAAGTGGCCAGGAGAACGCGAGTATGAAGATCAGCAATGCGCGAATCAACGTTTGTTCTCCTGGCCGCAATTTCGTCACGCTCATCCTCGAGACCGATGAAGGCATCATGGGACTCGGCGACGCGACACTCAACGGACGCGAACTCTCAGTTGCCAGCTACCTCACCGAGCACGTGCTCCCGTGCCTCATTGGCCGCGATCCGTTTCAGACTGAGGACATCTGGCAGTTTCTCTACCGCGGTGCCTACTGGCGTCGCGGTCCCGTCACCATGGCGGCCATTGGCGCCGTCGATGTCGCGCTGTGGGACATCAAGGGCAAGGCGCTCAATACCCCTGTCTATAACCTGCTCGGCGGTAAGAGTCGCAACGGTGTTCTCGTATACACCCATGCCAACGGCCAGACCATCGAGGAGACCCTGGACGTCGCCAGTCGCTTCGTCGACGATGGCTATCTCGCGATTCGTTTGCAAAGTGGCATTCCCGGGCTCGCCTCAACCTATGGCGTCGCCAAGGGCGCTCTGCCCTATGAGCCTGCGGAACGCGGCCTGCCCTCGGAAGGCATCTGGTCCTCCGAACGATACCTCGCGCACGTCCCCAAGCTCTTCGAACGAGCCCGTCTCCAGTTCGGCGAAGACCTGCACCTGCTTCACGACGTCCACCACCGCCTCACGCCCATTGAAGCCGCTCGTCTCGGTAAGGAACTCGAGCCCTACCACCTGTTCTGGCTCGAAGATCCGGTTCCCGCCGAACTGCAGGAGTCGTACCGCATCCTTCGCCAGCACACCACCACCCCCATCGCCACCGGCGAGGTATTCAACTCCATCTGGGACGCGCAGGAACTCATTCGCGAGCAGTGGATCGACTACATTCGCATGGCCATCGTCCACGGCGGGGGATTGACCCACATGAAGAAGGTCGCGGATTTCGCCGCTCTCTACCACGTGCGTACGGGATGCCATGGAGCGACCGACCTCTCGCCCATCACCATGGCCGCCGCCCTCCACTTCGGCATCGCCGTTCACAACTTCGGCATACAGGAGTACATGCATCATTCCGCCGAGACGGATCAGGTCTTCCCTCACCATTACCGTTACGAATCCGGATACATGTACCCGGGCGACGCGCCCGGCCTGGGAGTGACTCTCGACGAAGCGTTAGCCGCCCAGTTCCCCTATCAGCGAGCCTACTTACCGATCAACCGGAAGCTGGATGGCACACTAACCGATTGGTAACATTCAGTCCGCGGAACTAACGGTTCAGCTATTAAGCGCTGCGTTAACCAGGCCCCTTTCCGCGCCTCAGCCGCCTGCGAGCCTGAATCGGTTCAGCCCGGCCAATGCCTCCGGAAACCTCGAAACCGGTGATCTGTCTCACATCAAAGTAACCACATTTCGTTACCAATCAGGGATTTACCCAATTGCGGTCTCAGCCTATTGTTGTCGAAGTGGGAACGAAGGAGCATTCGACTTACAGCAAGCGGCACCGAATGACAAGCTGGAGTCGAAGCAGTACGGTTCCCCAGATTTGCTCGTAGATTCATGCCCGAAAGGGCATTTTGCCGAGGTTAGAGATGCTGACGAATGTGTCGAACGACGGCGGGTGTTTGCCGGCAACAATTCCAGGGAACCGTCACGATTCCCGGGTCCCGGAGCCCATTGCAGCCAAAAGCTGCGGAATTGAAGCTTCACTCACCCGCTTTACCGATCCACGGATCCAGATCGTTCTCGACTTCGTTGACTCCGCTCCTTCCGAAGCCGTTTCGATCGAGTCTGCTGCCGCGGTGGTCTACCTTTCGCCTTCGCGGTTCCGCCACTTGTTCAAAGAGCAGATGGGCATCTCGTTCCACTCCTACCTCATTCGCCTGCGTCTCGAGCGCGTCCGCTACCTGCTGCAGTCGTCCAGGCTGACCATTCTGCAGATTGCGGAACAGTTGGACGTGCAGGACCTCAGCCATCTCATGCGCGACTTCAAGCGCACCTATGGCATGTCTCCTGGCGCGCTGAGAAAGCTGCACGCGCAGAACTCATCTCCAGTCGCTTAGAACACCGCGCGCAGGTGGTTCGAATTCGCCGGCGAGCGCAGGTCTTTGCGACGGCAAAGACCTGCATTCAGCCCATGACCTGCGTCTGATCTCGGAATCAGGCTCCGTACAGGTGCGTGTTCAGATACTCGTTGCGGAACTTTCCTTGCGGGTCGTATTGCGCCAGCAGCGCTTTGAACTTCGGCATCTCTGGATACAGCGTCTTAAACCGCGACGGCGGAATTGTAAACAGCTTCGCCCAGTGCGGCTTCGCGTCAAAGGGCGCCAGCTTCGCTTCAATCTGCGGCAGGATCTGCCGCACTGCGGTCCATTCCGGCTTCCAGGTAAAATGCACGGTCATCGACGGCCGATGGTGGCAAGGGCTCATCCACAGTTCATCTGCATCGATCGTCCGCAACTCTGTCACAAACAAGTGTGGCGTGATCTTGTCGCGCAGTTCTTCCACCGCCCGAATCGCTTCGTATCCCTTCTCGCGCGGGACGAAATATTCCGATTGCAACTCTGCTCCGCTGCTCGGTGTGAAGTTCATTTTGAAGTGCGGTAGCCGCTCATACCAGGGACCCGGAACCCCCAACTGCTCTGTGCAGTTCTCGGCAGGGTGGTCGCCGATCGGATGGAGCTTGCGCGTTGCCAGCTTCGCGCCGTAGAACTCCGGAGGAAACTGTACCGATTTGCCCGCCTCCACCTTTTGCTTGATCCAGACCTGCGTCATGCGGTGATTCTGCCAGTCGGTAAACAGGCTCACGCTATACCCGCTGCCAAAGATGTCGTCCAAATGCTTCTCGAGTACCGCAGTTGGCAGGTCCTGGTAAACCGCCTGCGCGACCTGGTACGTCGGCTGCACGTTCAGCGTGATGCGCGTGGTCACACCCAATCCGCCGAGGCCTACCACGGCGCCGAGAAAGCGGTCCCCATCCCGTTCGCGCGAGAGCTTCACAATCTGCCCATCGGCGGTCACCATCTCCAGTGCGGCGACGGCAGTCGAGAGATTTCCATTCTTGATTCCGGACCCATGCGTGGCGGTAGCGCAAGCGCCTACTACTCCAATGTGGGGCAGGGAAGCTAGATTGTGCAGAGCGTATCCTTGCTGGTCGATATACGGGGCGAGCTTTCCGTAGGTCACCCCGGCTCCCACAGTCACCGTATGCGCCTTGGTGTCGAGCGACATCTCTTCCATCTGCTTCAGCGAGATCTGCTCTTCCGGACTGTCGGCGATGTTGTTGAACGAATGCCGAGCGCCGAGCGCCTTCAGGCGGTGCCCGCTTTTCACCAGCTGCTGTACTTCTTCCACGGTCTTCGGCATTTCCAAGCGGGGTGCGCGGTAGGTATAGTTGCCGGACCAATTGGTACGCGACGTCTGCTGCGATTCGCCCGAGGCCAGCGGGGAGAGAAGACTGCTGGTGACAAATGCCGCGGACGACTTCAGGAACTCTCGTTTATCCATTTTGATATCCCTTGTTTGGCAGACCTGCACGCCTCTGGTCCGCCGGGCACGATTCAAACTTGCTGACTTGGTCCGGCCCACCAGTTATAGAGAGTTCTGCCACTAGGCGCAACACGGCCGAACCTCGCCCCAAGGTGAGACCGCCTCATCAACCTTCACTGCGCGGCTGGGTAGACTCTTTGGCTGCGAACCACGCCTTCGCATACTTCCAACTCACATAGACCGAGTGATACATGTGGAAGAGCAGTCCTTCGCGGCCGTCCAGAACTCCCAGCCGAAAAACGTAGTTATAGAGAAACGTCGCCGCCGGGTTCACCAGCACATTCCACACGAACGCCGCCGTTCCGCGGCTCACCTTGCCTTTGCGCAATACCAGGGGCACACTCGCCGTGCTGTAGCGATCCATATGCTCGATGTAGATGGGCAGCGTCGGGTACTGGTAGTGCAGCAGGTCTCCGCGAAGCTCGCCAATCGGCTGGTCCCATTTCGGCGTCGAGTGCGGTTCGATATTCTCAGGTAGTCTGGCCGTGCCCTGTTGGAACAGTCTCACCTTGCGATCGGGGTACTGGCCCCCATGGCGCATCCACCGTCCAAAGATCAAGTTCAATCGCGGCACCGTGTAGGCGCGGAACTTGGCCTGGCCTTGCAACAACGCCTGGATCTCCGCGCTCAACTCCGGCGTAAGCACCTCGTCCGCGTCGAGAGAGAACACCCACTCTGAAGTGCACTTGTCGATGGCGGAGTTCATCTGTCCGCCATAGCCCTTCCATGGCTCGACGGAAATCTTTGCATTAAACTCCCGCGCAATCTCCAGCGTCTCGTCCGTCGAACCGGAGTCCACCAGGCAGATTTCGTCGGCCCACGACACGCTCTCCAGCGTACGCCGAAGGTTGGCCGCCTCGTTCATCGCGATGATGGCGATCGACAAACTCACTCGTTCCCCAATGACCTCGCGAAGATCCAGTGACCCCGCCGAGAACGCCGAGAAAAGACTGCCTGTCGAAACATGGGTTTCATCGTAACAAACCACGTTCACCCGCTTACGAGAGAGCGGTGAGCCAGCTGCACAGGGCTGCTACTCCGCCGACTTCTTCTTCGATTTGGACGCGGGATCCTCGATGCAACGCTCCGATATCCGCACAGGGTTGGCGCACTTGCCGGCCGCAGCCCGCGTGAATGCGCGATAGAGCCGGTTCACATCTACCTCGCCCTTGCGGAGCTCTCGATCGAGCGCGGCATGCATGGCTGACAACAGCTCCGGCCGCAGCTCGTTGAGAACCTTGTCGATATAGATGTACGGCATGCCCCCTCCACCTTCGTTGTCGCCTGATCAAAAGCATACAGCGTGCCGACGCTCGCCCCATCCTGCCGGCATCTCCATTGCAACCTGCTAACCCGCTCGAGAAGCCCCACGTGGATTCAACCCTATGCGATGCGCGAATCGGCTAGACTAGGCACTTCACCACCGGTACTTCACTACGAGGATTTTGCTTGATCGCTTCTCCGACCGCGGAGTGTCTAGGACAGATCGGGTTGCCGGCACCCGTTCGCGAACTCGCTAGCCGCGCCTGGGACGCCATTCTGGTTGGCGCAGGCCACAACGGCCTGGCGTGTGCCGCGTATCTCGCCAAGGCAGGCAAGCGGGTCCTGGTGCTTGAAAGCCGCGACCGCATCGGCGGAGCCTGCACCGTCGAGGAGCCGTTTCCAGGTGTCCGCATGTCTCCCTGCGCCTACCTCGCCGGTCTGCTCCACCCCCTGGTCATCCGCGAACTCAACCTGCCCGAGCGCGGTTTTACCTGGACTCCGGCCAGCAACGGCCTCTTCGTTCCATTCCTTGACGGCACTAGCATTCAGCTCTGGGACGACGACGATCTGTGCGAGGCCGAGGTGCGCCGCTTTTCGCCTGAAGATGTAGACGGCTGGAAAGCGATGAGCGATGTCATCCGCCGCCTTCGGGACGCACTCCGTCCGGCGGGCGATCGTGATCTCTGGATCGGGGATGCACCCACCCACGACGAAGTCGAAGAACGGCTTGGTAACGACACAGAAGCTCGGCACGTCCTGTTCGATTGGTCCATGGCCGAATTCGTGGAGCGGTATCTTCGCGACGAACGCTTGCAGATTGCCTACCTCGGCCAGGGAGTGATCGGCACCAACGCCAGCCCCTTCGACGCCGGCACCGCTTCTATTCGCTTCCATCACTCTTCGGGCAGGCTCGGCGGTATGCCGGGCATGTGGGGCTATGTCAAAGGTGGAATGGGCATGGTCTCCTTCTACCTGTGCGACGCGGCTCGCGAAGCGGGCGCCGTTGTCGCCGCTGGTGTTCCCGTCGCCGCGATCCTGCCTGGCGAGGGCGTGTTGCTCGAAGGCGGCGAACGAATATCTGCACCGCTCGTCATCTCGAACGCAGACCCGCGCCAGACGCTACGCCTGCTTGGCAACGTCGCCGATCTGCAATGGCGGTCGCGGGTCGAAGCGGTGCCGATCGAAGGCTGCACTGTCAAGCTCAACGTCCTGCTGCGCGAACTGCCCAACTTCACCGCGCGTCCTGGAACCTGCGAACCTCACCACTACGGCCAGATCAACGCGCCGCTCACCAAGTCCGAATGGAAAGCCGGCTTTGCGGCAGCCCGCGCCGGCAAACTCCCCGAACAACTCTGGTGCGAACTCTACTTCCAGAGTGTTCATGACCGCAGCGTTGTGCCCGATGGCCAACACACCATGAGCGTCTTCGCACAATATGTTCCTTACACGTTTGCGGAAGGCGATTGGGACACCCACCGTGAAACTGCGCGTCGCCTCGCACTTCAATCGATCGGACGCTTCTGCAGCAACCTGCCGGATGCCGTGCTGGACGCGCAGGTTCTCGGGCCGCCCGACATCGAGAAAAGGGTTGGCCTCACCGGCGGCCACATCTTCCAGGGCGAATGCCTGCCGCAATACATGTGGAGCAACCGCCTGAGCCCGCGCACGCCCATGCCCGGCATATATCTTTGCGGAGCCTGCACGCATCCCGGCGGTAGCGTGATCGGGATCAACGGGAGAAATGCGGCGATGGCCATACTGAAGGACGAAGCACAGCGAACCGCAAGCTCATAGATCCGTCGGAGGCGATTCATCTCCACCATCATCCAGGGAGCCGGTGAAGAACCCGAAGCAACGCGAATCGCCCCGTCGCTGAAGCGCAATATGGGCTTCGCCGACTTAGCGCTCTTCTATGTTGTGAGTGGACTGAGCCTGCGTTGGATTGCAACCGCCGCCGCTGCCGGCCCAAGCACGATCGTCGTGTGGGTCTTCGCGCTGTTTGGATTTTTTCTGCCGCTGGCCGCCAGCGTATTGGAACTCTCGTCCCGCTATCCGCAAGAGGGCGGCCTCTACGTCTGGACCCGACTCGCCTTTGGCGACCTCGCCGGATTTACCGCGGGCTGGACTTACTGGATGAGCAACCTGCCCTACTTTCCCAGCGTGCTGTACTTTGCCGCGGGCAGCCTGCTCTTCGTCGCGCCCAACCATACCGCGCGACTCGCCTCCAGCCCCGCGTACTACATGTTCTTCGCAGTGATTTGCCTTGCGATCATCACGGCCCTCAATGTGGTCGGCCTGAACGTGGGCAAGTGGGTGAACAATCTCGGTGCCATCGGCGGTTGGCTTCCGGTGATTATCCTGGTTGCACTGGCTGCGATCTTCGGGTGGCGGTTCGGCTCCGCAACTCGTTTCAACTTCACCACACTGATGCCGCATCTGCAGTTAAAGAACGCCGTCTTCTGGTCGACAATCTTCTTCGCCTTTGGTGGCTGTGAATGCGCCTCCTTCATGGCCGAAGAGATCAAGGAACCGCGACGCACCATTCCCCGCGCGCTGATGGTCGGAGGCAGTGTGCTCGCGATCAGCTACATCGCCGGCACGATCGCCATGCTGATTGCGCTTCCGAGTTCCGCGGTCAGCGGCGTAGGAGGATTCGGGCTGGCGATGTCCACGCTTTCAGAGCGCCTCGGCCTCGGGCCGCTCGCCGTAGTGATTGCGCTGCTGGTCACGCTCAGCAGCATCGGGAATGCGGCTGCATTTCTCTCGGCTACCTCGCGCCTGCCCTTCGTAGCAGGGATCGACCGCTATCTCCCCGCGGCCTTCAGTCGTGTCCATCCGCGATGGAAGACTCCAGCCGTCGCCATCAGTTCTTATGGTCTTGCGGGCATTCTTGTTGCCTTCTTGGGCCAGGCTGGCACCACCGTCAAGGGCGCTTACGATCTGCTCGTCAGCATGTCGATCATTACCTACTTCATTCCATATGTGTTTCTCTTCGCCTCACGCCTGCGGCTCGATGGACGGCCCGGAGGAGCGCAGCCCTACCGTCTCCCCGGCGGCAAATGGCTGGCGATTCCTCTTGCTTGGGTCGGCCTGCTGAGCACCCTAATTACCATCGTTCTCTCCGTAATACCAGGCGAAGACGAACCGCACAAGGCTCAGGCGGTGATCAAGATTCTGGTGCTGACGCTGGTGCTGGTTGGCGCGGGCGTGGCTGTCTTCGCAATCGGGAAAAGGCGCGCCCGTGCCGCGAGCGCGCTGCTCTGATAACTCACCCGATCTCGCTTACACACCAGCCGCAGTTACGAATCACTGCACCTTAGTCAGATAGAACGAAGCAGCCTGGAAGTCTCCCGACAGCGTCAGGTCGATTCCATGCGACATCCAGTACGCGCCGGTCGCCGACTCCGGGGCGCCTGCCTGTCCGGCAACCCACTCGATGCGGTACTTGGCCTCAGGGTCAAGCCCGCGCAGCAAGACCCTTGGAAAGGCATACTGCATGGAGCTCGAATGCAGGAAAGCGAAGACCACTGCCTGACTCTTGTCATCTGACACCGATTCGGTTACAGAATGCTCGCTGCCGTTCAGCGGCGAAATCAGCCGGTAGAGCGAGCCATGCTGCACCGTTTCTCGCACCTGCTTGTACGCCGCGACCATCTTCTTCGCCGTGGCAAAATCCTCAGCTCCCCAATGCGACAGGTTGGCGCCAATCCCGAGGCCACCCTGCATGGAAGAAAGGAAGCGGTACTCCAGCGAAGTCGAGCGCTTGTTGACGAAGTTTGGCGAGTCCGTCACCCATGCCATCATCACGCCCGGCGTATACGCGTAGGTGAATCCGCTTTGGATACTCAGCCGATCATAGGGATCGGTGTTATCCGACGGCCACACCTCATCGGTGAGCCGCAGAATTCCCAGATCGACGCGACCGCCGCCGCCGGAACACGACTCGATCTCTACCTTCGGATGCTTCTCCCGTAGCTCTTTGAGAATCGCATACAGGTTCTCTGTGTACTTCACGTAGACCTGTTTTTGCTCATCGGCTGATACCGCCGGCCATCCCGGCTCCGACCAGTTGCGGTTGTAATCCCACTTGAGGAAAGCAATGTCGTTCTCGTTCAAAAGCTTGTCGAGAAATCCAAACACATATTCGCGCACATCGGGTCGCGCCAGGTTCAAGACCAACTGGGTTCGCCCCTCGGTCCGTGGCCGGCCGGTGAAGTTCAGCACCCAGTCCGGATGCTTCCGATACAAATCGCTGTTGGGGTTCACCATCTCCGGCTCAACCCATAGGCCGAAGTCCATTCCGAGCGCATGCACCTTGTCGATCAGCGGCTTGAGCCCATGAGGGAATTTCTGCGGATTGACATACCAGTCGCCCAGCCCTGCGTGGTCCGTGATGCGCTGGCCAAACCATCCGTCGTCCATCACGAACCGCTCCACGCCAAAACTCGCAGCCTTCTCCGCCAGCGCGGTCTGGCCCGGCTCGTCGACGTTGAACTCGGTCGCCTCCCACGAGTTGTAGATCACCGGCCTGGGCTTCGGCTTCGGCGCCTGCGGCAAGATCGTTGCCAGCTCAAAACGGTGCAGCAGCCGCGATGCTTCGCCGATTCCATGATGCGTGTAGCCGCCATAGAAGATTGGCGTCCGCAGCGTCTCACCCGGCGCGAGCTTGTAGCCAAAATCGAACGGGTTGAATCCTCCGGTCACGCGCACTTGCTCGATCTGGTCCTGCTCCACCGTGATCCGCCACGAACCGCTCCACGCCAGCGCGCCAAACCAGACATCGCCCGCATCCTCGTCTCCGCTCGCCCCACGTTCAATCGCAAACCATGGATTGTTCTGGTGCCCGGTGGATCCGCGCCGGCTCTCCAGTACGCGTGCGCCACTGTGGATTGGGTCGCGGTGCAATTGCCACTCTCCAGCCCAGCGGCCTGTCAGCGAATAGAGCGAGTAGTCAGTTGCATGCGGCAATGTCCACGTACCCGATTCGGCCTGCTCCACCACCAGTGGGTCCTTGGTATGGTTCACGATCTCCGCCGACCTCCCTAGAATGCCGCTGGCCGGATCCATCTGGTACGTGAGGTTCACCATCACGTCGCGCGAAATATCCTTGAGCACGACCCGCAGCGTGTTGCCTTCCACCGTGTGCGAAAGATAATGCAGCACCAGGTCGCGATTGCCATCCGGGAAGGTGATCTTCAACGCCGGCTCTACAAAGAGTCCCGCGCCCCAGCCGGCAAACTCCTGAGGCGTGGTGGTCGAGGTCAGGTCGAAGGAGGCATGCTCGGGCTTGATCTTGGCCGGCGCGAGCACATCGCCTGATCCCAGCAGCCCGCCCCAGAACAGCGGCTGCAACTCGCCCCGCTCATTCACGCCAAAAGCATAGGTCACGTTGGCCGCGTCCAGACGGAAGACGTGGCTCTGCGAATCGTAGTGGATCGAAACTTTCCCCTCGTCGGCCGCTGATACGAACTTCGTCAGTACGCCAAGGGTGATCAGGAACAGGGCAGTGCGCGTGGTTTTCATGGCGCCTACGAGTGTAAACGCTTGCCGCGAGTTTGGAATTGCCGTACGCATTGGCTACCCGAATTCCGCTGCATCCCGTTCGCATTCGGCATGGCTGCTTCTTCACCCCTCGCTCAACTTGCGGGTAAGCTGTCCTCATGACGGAATCCGCTCGAATCATGAACAACTCCTCGAACTCGAACGGGGCTTTCCATGCCTGCTGCTGAGCACTCCCGATTCCTTGAAATGGCCATTGACCTAGCCACGAAGAATGTCGAAGAGGAGCGAGGAGGCCCGTTCGGAGCCGTGATCGTCCGCAATGGGGAAGTGCTGGCAGCCGCCGCCAACCGCGTTAGCCTCGACAACGATCCCACCGCGCATGCTGAAGTGGTTGCGATCCGCGGTGCCTGCCGCCAACTTGGAGTCTTTCAGCTCGTGGGCTGCACTCTCTACACAAGCTGCGAACCGTGCCCCATGTGCCTCGCTGCCATCTACTGGTCTCGTGCGGATGCGGTGTACTACTCCAACACACAGCAGCAGGCCGCCGCCGCAGGCTTCGATGACTCGCGTATCTACCACGAAATCGCTTTGCCCATGCAGCAGCGCTCGCTTCGCATGATCCACCTCGCGAACGACAAGGCAATCGAAAGCTTCGATAAGTGGCAGACCAGTCCAGCGAGGGTCGACTACTAGAGCCTTAGCTCGCGCCCATGTAGACGAACCGAGCCAGGAAGAGCAGCGCCAGCACATACAGCAGCCACTCCTCCCTGCGAAACCGGCGGCTAGCCAGGCGCAACGCGGCGTAGGACACCAGCCCAAATCCCAGGCCGTTTGCGATGCTGTAGGTCAGCGGAATCATGATGACAGTCAGGAACGCCGGGAACCCGATGGTCGGCTCCGACCACGGAATCTCGCTGATGTGCGACAGCATCAGCGAACCCACCACGATCAAAGCCGGCGCAGTCGCCGCCGAAGGCAGCACCCCGATCAATGGCGCTAGAAAAAGAGCCGCGAGAAAGAACAGACCGGTCACGATCGCTGTCACGCCGCTGCGGCCGCCTGCCGCCACTCCGGCTGCGCTTTCGATGTAGCTGGTCACGGTACTCGTGCCCGCGAAGGAACCAGCAATCGTCGCCGTGGCATCGGCCAGCAGAATGCGGTCCACACGCGGAATTTCGTGATCTTCGCCGATCAGCCCTGCCTTCTTGCTCACCGCAACCAGCGTCCCGAGGTTGTCGAACAGATCCACAAACAGGAACACGAATACGATCTCGAACAAGCCCACGTGGAGCGCTCCGCGAATATCCAGCCGAAACGCCGTCTGCGTTATGCTCGACAGCTGGTAGGGTGCTGGCGTCCAATGCACCAGCCCCAGCAGCCATCCCAGAATCGTCGTGCCCACGATGCCGAACAGAATGGCTCCGCGCAAGCGCCACGCATACAGAATCGCTACCAGCAGCACCCCAAACACGGCTAGCGCAGTCTGTGGCTGTCGTAGATTTCCCAAGGCCACCGTGGTCGAGCCATTGGGCACGATGATGCCCGCGTTCCTCAAACCGATGAACGCGATGAAGAGCCCAATGCCGCCCGCGACCGCCGGATACAACTCGTACGGAATACTCTTCAGAATCCTCTGCCGAAATCCCAGCAGGGTCAGCAGCATAAAGATCACGCCAGACAGAAATACCGCGCCAAGCGCCGTCTGCCATGGAATTCCTATCCCCTTCACCACTGAGTAGGTGAAGTACGCGTTCAACCCCATGCCCGGTGCGAGAGCGATCGGGTACCGCGCCATCACGCCCATGAGGATGCTGCCTATCGCCGCGGAGAGGCAGGTCGCCGCCGTCACTGCCGCCAGCGGCATCCCGGTTTCGTGCAGAATGGCAGGGTTGACCACCACGATGTAGGCCATCGTGATAAAGGTCGTGAAGCCGGCCAGCGCCTCGGTGCGCCACGTCGTTTGCAGGCGTGAGAACTCGAAGTAGCCTTCCAGCTGTTTGCGCATGTGACTTTTTGAATACCATAGCCCGGCAGAGGGTCGAAGCAAAATCCCCACTTTGCGCGCGCCTCTACTCCGAACCGCCACCGCGCTTGCATGGGGAGCCACTCGTATGGGGGCGGTCTCAGAGCGTGAAGACTATACTGGATACCAGGCGAAACCATGCATCTGGAAAAAATTCTCGTCCGAACCCGGCAGGATATAGCGGAGCGCAAACAGCGCCAGCCCATGTCTGCCCTGGAGTCGCTGGCCGCTGCCCATCAACCTCGCGGCTTTGCTGCCGCACTTCGCAAGCGGGCGCAGCATGGGCCCGCGATCATCGCCGAATTAAAGAAGGCTTCCCCGTCAAAGGGTCTCATCCGCGACGAATTCGATGTAGGCGACCTGGCGCTCGGTCTCGCTTCCGGCGGGGCCGCCGCGCTATCCGTTCTTACCGAGGAGCACTTCTTCCTGGGCAGCCTGCGGAACCTTGAAATCGCCTCCGATGTCACCACGCTGCCGTGTCTGCGCAAAGACTTTATTCTCGACCAGTTTCAGATTCTAGAGGCCCGGGCCCACGGCGCCGACGCCATCCTGCTCATTGCCGCCGCCCTTTCCGACCAGCAGTTGCTCAACCTCACCCGCGTAGCCCACGGCTACGAACTCGACGTCCTCTGCGAAGTGCATACACTTGAGGAACTCGACCGCGTCGGCGCGCTTGGCTGCGACGCGTATGGCGTGAACAACCGCAACCTGCATACCTTTGATATCACGCTCGACACCTCGCTCGCGTTGGCAGAACGCCTTCCCGCCGGGGCCGTCCATGTTGCCGAGAGCGGCATTCATACCGCTGAGGATCTGAATCTTCTGCGCAATGCCGGCTACCACGCCTTCCTCATCGGCGAATCGCTCATGCGCAAACCCCATCCCGGCAAGGCTCTGGGCCGCCTCATCTTCGAATCACTGGAAGCCCAAGCCAGCTTAGCTGCGAAAGAAAACTAGCCCCGATGTGGATCAAGATCTGCGCCAACACCAGCCTGGCCGACGCGCAATTCGCTGCCGTGACTGGAGCCGATGCGGTCGGCTTTGTCTTTGCCTCCAGCCCACGTCAGGTCACCGTCGATCAGGTTTGTTCCATCGTTCCCTTGCTGCCGTCCAGCGTTGAGAAGATCGGCGTGTTCGTCGATGCCGGTTTTGACTCCATCGTCCAGGCCGTCATCGCGTGCACCCTCACCGGGATCCAACTCCATCACACGGAAGACCCAGCGCTCGCGACACGGCTCAAGCAGCACTTCGCCACGCCGCCTGGCGCACCGGTCCGGATTCTTCAGGTCGTGCACTACGGCCCCGACCTGGCTGATCGGGTCCAGGCTCTTCGTCTGAACTCGGACATCGATGCAATCCTCGTCGACTCGCGCACCGCCAAAGCTGTCGGGGGCACTGGAATCCCCTTTAACTGGGAGGCAGCGCAAGACAGCTTCTCCGGTTCGCCCGCGCGTATGGTCGTGGCTGGTGGACTGAACCCGGAAAACGTAACCGAGACTATCGAAACCCTGCACCCCTGGGGGGTCGATGTCGCCAGCGGGGTCGAGGCCTCTCCAGGCAAGAAAGACCCGGAACGCGTGCGCGCCTTCATCGCCGCGGCCCGGGCGGCATCTGTGCAGGCGGTCAAAGCCGGACGCTGAACCGGGTTGGGTCCGCCCGCGCAATCACGTAAGCTAGAGGTGCAGAGGATTCTTGTGAGCACAACCGTCAATCCCAATCAGATTCACTCCAAGGTCGGCCGCTTCGGTGCCTACGGGGGGCGCTATGTCCCGGAAACCCTCATGGCCGCGCTCGAGGAACTCGACTTCGCCTACACCCAGGCCGATGCCGATCCCGCCTTTCACTCCGAACTCGATTCGCTGCTGAAGGACTACGCGGGCCGTCCCACGCCCCTCTTCTTCGCCACACGGCTCACCCAACACCTCGGCGGCGCCAAAATCTATCTCAAGCGTGAAGATCTGCTCCACACAGGCGCGCACAAGATCAACAACTGTATCGGACAGGCTCTGCTCGCCCGCCGCATGGGCAAGCGCCGCATCATCGCTGAGACCGGCGCCGGGCAGCATGGAGTAGCCACCGCAACCGTGTGCGCGCTGTTCGGCCTGGAATGCGTGGTCTACATGGGCGAAGAGGACATGCGCCGGCAGGAACTCAACGTCTACCGCATGCGCCTGCTGGGCGCGGAGGTGCGCGGCGTCAACTCCGGTTCGCGGACCCTCAAAGACGCCATCAACGAAGCTATGCGTGACTGGGTCACCAATGTCCGCACCACCCACTATCTTCTCGGCAGCGTGCTGGGTGCGCATCCTTACCCCACCATGGTTCGCGACTTCCATCGCGTCATCAGCCGCGAGATGCGCGGTCAGATCCTGGAGAAGGAAGGCCGCCTGCCCACCGCGGTGATCGCCTGTGTCGGCGGCGGCTCTAACGCCATCGGTGCGTTCTACGAATTTATTCCCGATACTGACGTCCGCCTGATCGGCATTGAAGCCGGTGGTCGCGGCTCCGCCCTTGGTTCGCACGCGGCTCGCTTCAGCGGCGGATCACCCGGCGTGCTGCAGGGAACCTATTCCTACGTGCTGCAGGACGAGGCCGGCCAGATCTCGCTCACGCACTCCGTCTCCGCTGGTCTTGACTATGCTTCCGTCGGGCCGGAACACGCCTCTCTGCATGATTCCGGACGCGCCGAGTACCGCTCGGCTACTGATGAAGAAGCCTTGCAGGCGACGGTAACTCTTGCGCGAACCGAAGGAATTCTTCCCGCACTCGAGTCTGCTCACGCGGTTGCCGAATGCCTCAAGCTTGCCCCCACGCTCACCTCGCGTGACATACTGGTAGTCAACGTTTCAGGTCGCGGCGACAAGGATATGGGAATTCTCGCTCGCGAACTGAACCTCAAGGGAGCGTAAGGAATGCCCATTCGCTTTGAGGTGAGTCCGAGGTCATCATCGAGCGGTGTTGGCTCGACCGGATCTGCATTCGCCGCAGAGGGCTCAACGGCAGCGAAGCCTGGCTTGGTTGTGTATCTCACTGCCGGCGATCCAGACGTGAATACAACCCGTGAGATCGCATTGGCTGCGATTGATGCGGGAGCCGACGTGATCGAACTGGGCGTCCCCTTCAGCGATCCACTCGCCGATGGTCCTGTCATCCAACGCGCCAGTGAACGCGCCGTGGCTCGCGGGACGCGACTCGAAGACGTCCTAGCAGTGGCTGCCGACATTCGTTCGCAGCGCCCACAGGCTGGGCTGGTTATCTTCTCCTACTTCAACCCCGTTTTGCGCTACGGTCTCGAACGCTTCTGCGCCGCTGCGGAACAAGCCGGCGTTGACGGCGTCCTCATCACCGACATGATCGTCGAGGAAGCCGATGAATACCTCGAGCACCTGCAACATCATCACCTCGCGCCGATCTTCCTGGTTGCGCCTACCAGCACCGACGATCGCCTGGAGCGCATCGCCGCTGTCTGCCAGGGCTTTGTGTACGCTATCTCGCGCATGGGGATTACCGGTGCCCAGCAGAGCCTCGCCACCGATGCCGAACAGCTGGTCCGTCGCCTCCGCCGCTTTACTTCGCTCCCCATCGCGCTCGGCTTCGGCGTCTCCACTGCGGAACACGTAGCAGCCCTGGGTGAGTTTGCCGACGCGGCTGTCGTCGGCAGTGCGATCGTTGCGCTCATCGAGCAATCCACTCCCGCCGAAGCACCGGATGTGATCGCACGATTTATCAAGGGTCTGCGCCCCTCGCTGGCGCTGGCCCGTTAAATCGCCGATCTGCGGCAACCTTGCCGTATCATACGTTTCAACTCCAGCGTGCAGACTCCGGCAGCGTCGCTCCTTACCCGAGCAGCGCGGGGTCGTTGAGGGATGAATGGAAATCGAAGAATTGCGTCTCCGAATCGACGAACTGGATCGGGAACTGGTCGCGCTCATCAGCGAACGCGCTCGCTGCGCGCAGCAGATCGGCCAGCTCAAGCGCGCCACCTCCTTGCCGGTCTATGAACCGAATCGCGAGCGGGTGATCTATGAGAATGTGCGCGCAGCCAATCGAGGTCCGCTGCCCGATATCGAACTGACGCATATCTACGAACGCATCATCGACGTGATGCGAGCTCTGCAACGGGACGAGTTGGCCTCACGCAAATCCGCCTCTGCCGAAGGGCAGAGCGCGAACGACAGCGCGCGTTAGTCGCGCAGGACAGGAAAGTAATCATGATTGTCGCAATGCAGGAACATGCTACCGAAGAACAAATTCAGGAGGTCATCGAGCGCCTGATGGCGCTGGGCTTCAATGTGCATCGCACCACCGGCGCGGTTCAGACCATCCTGGCCGGGGTGGGCACCCCGTCTCATTTCGAAGCGAAGGATTTTGAAGTTCTCGCCGGCGTCGCCGATGCGCATCGTATCTCTTCGCCCTACAAACTTGCTGGCCGCGGCTTCCGCCCCGAAGGCACGGTTATCAACTTTCCCAACGGTGTCACCGTCGGCGGAGACGAGGTTGTCGTCATGGCCGGACCCTGCTCCGTCGAGAGTCGCGATCAGATCGCTCTCAGCGCCGCCATCGTCAAAGCCGCCGGCGCGAAATTCCTGCGTGGCGGAGCCTTCAAGCCGCGCAGCTCTCCCTACTCCTTCCAGGGCCTCGGCCTCGAAGGACTCAAGGCTCTGCGCGAAGTGGGCGATGCGACCGGACTGCTCATCATCACCGAGGTCATGGAGATCTCGCAGATCGAGCTCATGCTCCCGTACATCGATGTCTTCCAGGTCGGCGCGCGCAATATGCAGAACTTCAACCTGCTGCGCGAATTGGGCCTGGTACGCAAGCCGATCCTGCTCAAGCGCGGCATCGCCGCCACCATCGAAGAGCTTCTACTCTCCGCCGAATACATTCTCTCCGGCGGCAACTACGACCTCATGCTCTGCGAACGCGGCATTCGCACCTTTGAAACGTACACGCGCAATACGATGGACATCTCCGCCATCCCGGTCGTCAAGCAACTGTCTCACCTGCCGATGCTCGGCGATCCTTCTCACGGCACCGGCCGCCGCGACAAAGTGCCCGCCATGGCGCGCGCGGCCGTCGCCGCGGGAGCCGACGGTCTGCTCATCGAGGTGCATCCCAATCCCGATAAGGCCATCTCCGACGGTGCCCAATCGCTCTTCCCGGAGCAGTTCGAAAAGCTGATGGACGAACTCCGCATCATCGCTCCGGCCGTGAGTAGAAGAATCGGCTGAAGCATGCCGCAGCCCGCATCCATCTCGCGCATCACCATCCTCGGCACGGGGCTCATTGGAGCCTCGGTCGGGCTGGCGCTGCGCGAGCATGGATTTCAGGGAACGATCCTGGGCTGGGATCGCGATCCTCAACAACTCGGCATCGCTCACGCACGCGGAGCCATTCAAGTAACCGTCGAAGATCCTGTTTCTGCCAGTGTCGAGAGCGACCTCATCCTGCTCAGCGGGCCAGTCTTCTCCATTCTCGAATGGATGAACCAGCTCGCACCGCTGCTGCGTCCCGGCCAACTTGTTACCGACGTGGGCAGCGTGAAGCAAGCCATCTGTGAACAGGCTGAGAACCGCTTCAACGGCCCAAAGCAGGCCGCGTTTTTTCCCGGCCATCCCATGGCCGGCAAAGAGGTCCACGGAGCCGAACATGCGGACGGAAGCTTGTTTCGCGATGCTGTGTGGCTCTTCACCCCGTGCCCGGAAGCTGCCGAAACTTCGCCCGATGCGCAGCCCTTGGTCGCAGAATGGCGCAGTTGGGTCAGCCGCTTCGGGTGCCGCGTGCTTGATCTCGACCCTCGTCGCCACGATGAACTTTGCGCCTGGGTAAGCCACCTGCCGCAACTTGTCTCCACGTCGCTCAGCGCGCTGCTCGAAGATCGCTTCCCGGGCGATGAAGATCTTCGCGCCATCGGCGGACGTGCCCTTCGAGAGATGACGCGCCTTGGCGCCAGCCCTTACTCGATGTGGCGCGACATCGCCCACACCAACTCCGAAGCGATTGCTGCGGCCCTTCTGGCCCTTGAGCAGCGCCTCACCCACCTTCGCGAACATCTCAAGACCCCCGAACTGCGGGAGGAGTTTGAACGCGCGAATCAATTTCGTTTGCGCGCACCGGTCACGTCATCCGCTCCAAAGCCGGAGCCAGATCCAGCCGACGGCTAGAGTTATCGCCGTCACTGGCACACCCACTCGAAGGTACTGCCAGAACGTCACCGCCGCATCTTCCTTTCGCGCCGATTCCACCACGATAATGTTGGCCACCGAACCCGTAATCGTCAGGTTGCCAGCAAGCGTACTGGCCATTGCCAGCAGGAGCCAGGTCGCGTCGGAGTTACCCTGTTGCACCACGATCGGCTTCAACAGCATCACGGCTGGCACATTGCTCACCAGGTTCGAGAGCAGCGTGACCACGCCGGTGAAAATCAACGTGTTTCTCAGGTTCAGGTGTTCGGCCAGCGCGAGTAGTTTCTGGTTGAAACCCGCAGCCTCGCCCCCGGCCAGCACAACGAACAGCCCAATGAAGAAGACCAGCAGCGCCACATCCACCCTCTCAAGCAAAGCTCGGGGCTCGACTCTCCGGCTCAACAGCAGCAGGCACGCGGCACCCAGCGAGCACGCGGCCGGGTTCCATCCCGCGATCAGTCCGACCAAAACCAGCAGCCCAACCAGCAACGGCCAGAGCATTCGCCCGACGCTTCCGTTGGCCGATACCGAGCGGCGCTTCCATGGCTACTACATTGCGGTCTCGCGGAGTCTCCGGACTGATTTGTCTCGCTCAGCAGTTTGCGGAACAGCAACCGCAGCATCAGCCAGTCGACAAACAAGCCGATCAACGCCACCGGTCCAAGGTGCGCCACAAATTTCAGATAGCTGATGTGCGAGACCGATGCGATGAGGATGTTCTGCGGGTTGCCGACAATCGTTGCCGTACTGCCGATGTTCGAAGCCGTAGCCAAGCGCCAGCAGATAGGGCAGTGAATGCCTGCGCATCCGGTGCGCCACATTCAGCACCAGCGGCGTCATGATGACACAGACCACGTCGTTCACCAGCAGCGCCGAAAGAATGCCACCGCTGAAGATCACAGTCGGCAACAGATGCCGTGCATCGACATGCGCGATGATGTGTTCCGTAATCCACTCGAAGAAGCCTGCCTCTTCGAGCGCCCCGGCCAGCAGCATCATGCCAAACAGCAGCACCAGGGTAGGGAAGTCGATCGCATCGAGCGCCTGCCGCGGTGCCAGCACGCCAAGCAGCACCATGAGCGCCGCGCCGATCACCGACATGGCTGTTCGGTCGACCTTCGTTCCTGGAATTCGCCCGAACGCGAATACCAGGTAACTGGCGCAAAAGATAACTGTGCCCACCGCGTGAGCTTGATTCATGTCTGAAGATAGCGGCATGCTGTTTCTTTCGCCTGGCTTTAGGTCTCGGGCTCTCGCTCCTTGGATGCCGCAACAGCCCCGCCGCCCTCGAACCGCGAGTGCCTTGCCCGTCCTGGATTGCAGCTGAAAATCTGCGGTCTACTATGTTGCCATGTCGCAAGACCCCCTTCTTTCTTCTCGAAACTGGTTCTCCTTTCCCGCCCTTGCTTTCACTCTTTTTCTCCTCACCGGCTGGGTGTGGGCCCAGCGTCCGACGACGCTTCTAGTTGACATCGATCATCGCCCGGCTACCAGTCTCAACGGCCCGTGGCACTACATCGTCGATCCCTACCGGAACGGCTGGGGCGATGACCCCTCTAAGCCCAATCCGAAAGGCTACTCCCGCAATCTTCACTGGTCCGGCGGCAGCGAGTTGCTCGAATATGATTTCGCCAAATCGCCCACGCTGGCGGTTCCCGCCGATTGGAATTCGCAGCATCAGGACATCTTCTTCTACGAAGGCTTGCTGTGGTATCAGCGCGACTTCGACTGGCATCCGCAGCCTCATTCCCGCACCTTCCTCCACTTCGGCGCAGCCAACCAGGCCGCACACGTCTTCGTCAACGGCATCTACTCTTGCCAGCATGAAGGTGGCTTTACGCCCTTTGATTGCGACATCACGCCCGATGTGAAAGATGGCTCCAACTTCGTCGTTGTCGCGGTCGACGATCAGCGGCACACCGAAACCATTCCCGCGCTCAAGACCGATTGGTTTAATTACGGAGGTCTCACGCGCGAAGTCTCCCTGGTCCAGGTGCCTGACTCGTTCATCGATGACTACTCCCTGCAGCTCAAGCGCGGCACCACCGCTCAGCTCGAGGGCTACGTTCACGTGGAAGGCGCTGCCGCCGGAACCTCGGTTGCCCTGAGTATCCCCGACCTCAAGCTCGCCACCACCGCCACTACGGGTGCCGACGGACGCGCGAGCTTCGCGCTCACCGCCAAGCAACTGCAGCTTTGGTCCCCTGACACTCCCAAGCTGTATCGCGTCGAAATGAAGGCCGGCAGCGACACTCTTGCCGACGACATCGGCTTCCGCACCATTGAGGTGAAGGGCGATCAGATTCTGCTCAACGGCAAGCCCATGTACCTGCGCGGTGTTTGTGTCCATGCCGAAGCGCCAATGCGTTCTGGCCGCGCCTGGTCTGTGCAGGACGCGGAAACCCTGCTCGGCTGGGCTCACGACCTGCACGCCAACTTCGTTCGCCTCGCTCACTATCCCCATGACGAAAACATGACCCGTGTCGCCGACAAGATGGGCATTCTCGTATGGTCTGAGATCCCGGTCTACTGGGCCATCGACTGGAAGAATCCCAAGACGCTCGACACGGCCAAGCAACAGCTTACAGAGATGATTCGCCGCGACCACAACAAGGCCTCCGTGGTTCTCTGGTCGGTCTCCAACGAAACACCGCGCACGCCCGAACGGCTGACCTTCCTCAAAGCCCTGATCAGCCAGGCTCGCGAACAGGATCCGACTCGCCTCATCACCTCCGCCATGCTCACCCACATGGACGGCACCAACGCCATCCTCGACGATCCGCTCGGTGCCGAGCTCGACGTCCTCGGCTCCAACGAATACATCGGCTGGTACCAAGGCAAGCCGGACGACGCGCCCAAATATACCTGGAAGAATCCCTACAACAAGCCGCTCATCATGAGCGAATTCGGTGGCGGCGCCAAGGCCGGCATGCATGGAGAAGTCACCGACCGTTTCAGCGAGGAGTTTCAGGAGAACCTCTACCGCCAGCAGGTTGCGATGTTTAAACAGATCCCATTTCTGCGCGGCACCAGTGCCTGGGTTCTCATGGATTTCCGCTCGCCCGTCCGGCAACTGCCCGGCGTGCAGGACCTCTACAACCGCAAAGGGCTGATCTCGAATGAAGGCGTCAAGAAGAAGGCGTTTTCCGTCCTAAGCGACTACTACGCCTCCATGCCGCAATGATCCGGGCCGATGAGCGGCGGCAGGCGCCTTCGGTCGGCAGATCCCAATCCTCCTCTCCCGGAGGCTCAGTGACTTTCGTTACGTGTGCAACTCGCGGCCGTGCCGTGAAATCGCCGCGGGATGTGGCAATCTAACAGTAGCGGTAACAATGAATCTGCAGGCCTTTGCCACGATTCGAAGGGCGGCCCCGGTGCTTCGGCATTTGGATTTTTCCTGCTCTGTTCGGACTTCAGAGCAACGCAAGATCGCTCGCCGAGCAGCGGGAGTGTAAGTGCCCGGCCGGAACTGCAGTGGTATGCTGGTTGCCACTGAAGGTAAGTACCTTGCCTGTGTTGCCGCATCTAGCAGAGGTAGAGGTCTGATCCTCACCCCGCCGTGCTCCGTTGCAGGCGAAGCAAATTCACCAGCAGCACCTCTGGTGAGTCACTCAGTTGCAGCGCCCTCGGGCCTGGAGGAATGTTCGGCGTCGATGAGCGAGGCGAAACCATCCACAGTGGTTCTGGGAATAGGAAATCTGATGCGGTCCGATGACGGCGTCGGCATGCATGCTGTCTCGCGTCTGGCCCGTGACCCTCGCCTGCCCAACGGCATCCGCGTGGTCGAGGGTGGCACGCAAGGCCTTGAGCTCCTCTACCACGTGCAGGATTCTCGATGTCTGCTCGTGCTCGATTCCATCGACGCGAACGAGGAGCCAGGAACCGTGATGCGGTTCAGCGGCGATGTTGTCTCGCAGTTGCCTCCCAGTAAGAGCGTCCACCTGCTCAGCCTGGTCGACCTCTTGGAAGCGCTGAAAATTCGTGGGCAGTTGCCCAACGAAGTCGTGCTGCTGGGCGTGCAGCCCAAGTTTACCGGCTGGGGCACTACCCTCAGCTCCCCCGTGGAATCCGCTCTTGACTTCCTCATCGAATCGGCCGTCCTGCAGCTTTCGTTGTGGCCAGGCTCCTCCGCCGAGCCGCTTACCCGGCACCACACCTTCTGATCGAGCGCGCTCTTCGAGCCTGGTATCAGGCCGCGGCGCTCAGCCTCCATCCAGGATCCTTTAGCTTGTTGCGATAGACTGCACTCAGCCCCAGCTTCTGCCTGGGATCCCCAAAGGATGGTCTCCTCACGAATGAAGATGCGGCTCCTCCGCTCTCTCCTGCCTGTTTTGACAATTGCCCTGCTGGCCTCAGGCTGTCTTGCCCAGGATGTCAAGCCCGCTGACAGCAAAGAAGACTACGTCAAGGCTCACTACACCAAGTATGAATACCGCATCCCCATGCGCGACGGCGTGCGGCTGTTCACCTCTGTCTACGTGCCCAAAGATGTCGCCCAGTCCTATCCAATTCTGATGAGCCGCACGCCCTACAGCGTCGCGCCCTACGGCGAAGATCAGTACAAGAAGACGCTCGGGCCCTCAGACGAATTCGAGAAAGCCGGCTACATCTTCGTCTATCAGGACGTGCGCGGCCGCTATCTTTCCGAAGGCAAGTTCGTTGAGATGCACCCCCACATCGACGCCAAACACTCTCCACAGGATGTGGACGACAGCTCGGACATGTACGATTCCATCGAATTCCTGCTCAAGCACGTGGCCAATAACAACGGCAAGGTCGGCATCTGGGGGATTTCCTACCCGGGCTTCTATACCTCGGCCAGCATGATCGATTCCCATCCCGCTCTCAAGGCTGCTTCGCCGCAGGCTCCCATGACCGACCTCTTCCTGGGCGACGACGCTTACCACGGGGGAGCCTTTATGCTCGCGGCCAACTTCGGCTTCTATACATTCTTCAAACCGTTTGCCGAACCCGCTCTGCCGCCCAAAGACCCTCAGGATTTCGAATTCGGCACGCCCGACAACTACGAGTTCTATCTCAAGGCCGGAAACGACGCCAACCTCGATCCGCTTTATCTCAAGGGCACCAATCCGCTCTTCAACGACCAGGTGGAGCACGACACATACGACGCGTACTGGAAGGCGCGCGACCTCTCCCAGCACATGAAGAACATCAAGTGTGCTGTGCTGACGGTGGGCGGCTGGTTCGATGCCGAAGACCTCTCCGGTCCCTTCAAAACACACGCGGCCGTGAGCAAGTTCAACCCGGGCACGCCCAACATGCTGGCAGTCGGGCCCTGGGTTCACGGCGGCTGGGCTCGAAGCGAGGGAGACCATCTTGGCGACGTCAGCTTCAACGCTGCGACAGCCCAACACTTCCGCACGAACATTCAATTTCCGTTTTTTGAGTTCTATCTGAAGGGCAAGGGCTCTCCGCTTCCCGCGGCAACTGTCTTCGAGACCGGCACCAATGTGTGGCGAAGCTACCCCAGCTGGCCTCCGCCTAACGTTCAGCCGAAGACCCTCTACTTCCATGCGGGAGGCAAACTTTCGTTCGAGCGGCCCACCGAACAGCAGGCTGCCGATGAGTACGTCAGCGACCCCGCCCATCCGGTGCCCTTCGTCGACTACACCACCGACACCGTTCCGCAGCGTTACATGGTCGATGATCAGCGCTTCGCAGGGCGCCGTCCTGACGTGCTGGTTTACCAGACCGATCCACTGGAAGAAGACGTGACGATCGCCGGACCTGTTTCGCCAAAGCTAAAGGTATCCACCACCGGCACGGATTCCGATTTCGTTGTCAAGCTGATCGACGTCTACCCCAACGACTACCCAGATCCCGCTGCCGACGAAAAAGGGAAGCGTGTTCTCAGCGCGCCTCCGCTCCGCATGGGCGGCTACCAGCAACTCCTGCGTGGAGAGCCGATGCGCGGCAAGTTCCGTAATAGTTGGGAGAAACCGGAACCCTTTGTGCCGGAGAAGATGGCCGATGTTAACTTTGCCATGCCGGACCTCGATCACACCTTCCGCAAAGGCCACCGCATCATGGTGCAGGTACAGAGTTCGTGGTTCCCGCTAGTGGATCGCAACCCGCAGACCTTCGTGGATATTCCGCACGCCAAGCCGGAAGACTTCCGCAAGGCCACGGAACGTGTCTTTCACTCGGCCAGTGCCGCGTCGGGCGTCGAAGTCATGGTGCTGCCGCAACCCTGAGTGCCGGGTTCTGTGTCAGAGCACGTCGTTCGTAGTCAAGAGAGAATGGCACAGAGTCTGTGACTAGAAAAAGAAGTGCCAGCGCAACACCCCATGCGTTGCGCTGGCTCCGCTGAAAGCCGCAGTGCAGCCGGGCTCCACCCCCGCGCACCGCGGTTTCCCAGGTGCATCCCCGATGCGCGCCCCTCAGCACGCATTGGTTCGCCCTCCCCGCGGATTGGAAAACGGACAAATTGATAGAAATATGACGAACCACACCAAAGCAAAATCGAGCCAACACCACAAATGCAAATTGGAGATAACGGTAACCGCATTCCCGAGATCACCGGAGAACGGGATGCACTCCTCCGTCCCCAGCCTCGGCGCGGATCCCAACCGCATCTCCTTGGCTTGCCCTCCCTAAGGGCGTACTGGTTTCAATCTGGTCTTGATTTGATGAGCTAAGACTAGCTCGTGCGCCGTCTGGTAACAATACCCGATTGGTCTTTGAAGGCTACTTTCAAAGTACAGACGTAATGACACCTAAGTGGTATCGGACGCGCTTACTCTTGCAGATGCTCGGTTACTGGTAACTCCGTCGCGCCTAAGTTCCCAGCCGGCCCAGTCCTATGCCGATCACGTACGTTACCACTCCTTCCACCGCTCCGACCATGGTCATCTCCATGCCACTGCTCCACCACGAACGCACCGTGATCAGCGACTTTGCGGCGCCTACCGCGAAATGCGCCAGCAGAGAGATAATGGCCGACGCAATCACGGCTGTATAGCCGCTGACGAAGAAGAATGGAATGATCGGGAAGAACGCGCCCACCGCCGTTGACAACGCACCCGATACGGCGGAGGTCATAGGTTTGCTTAGCGCCTCTTCTGTGGAATTCAGCCGCTCGGATGCCAAAGCGCGCAGTAACTGTTGCGGATCTTTGGAGATGTGCTCCACAACTCGATCCGCATCTTCGTGGGGCAACCCTTTGACCTGGTAGTAGAGAGACAGCAACTCGCGCGCTTCGGGGCCATTCATCTCGATGGCCTGCCGCTCACGCGCTAATTCGGCCTCGTAGATCTCGCGTTCACTCTTCGCGGCCAGGTACGCTCCCGATCCCATCGACAATGCGCTCGCGATCATGCCCGCAATTCCCGCCAGCAAGACATACTTGCTATTGCCCAGGGTTGCGCCAGAGACGCCGGACACGATGCCGAAGATCGCGCCCAGGCCGTCGTTCACTCCGTAAATCGCGTCCCCGATCCATCCTGCCGCCTGCTTACCGGAGTTCGACCGCTTGGCCAGCAACTCCTCCAGCACCGCCTTCGGATCCTCCGCTACTGCACTCACGGCGGCCACCGGGTAGTGTTCGCGGATCAGGCCACTCAGCTCGCGATAGTGCTCCTGCTCATCTTCGATCACGCGGTGCAGAATGGCCACGCTCGGCTCGTCGCCAAGGTCCCGCAGTTGCTGTCCATAGCGCGCAATGTCGCGGCTCTCATCAATCTCGAGCCGCCGCAGGGCCAGACCGGGACCGCCCGCGCGATACTGCAGCGTGTCGGCATCTCCAGTTGCCTTGCCGTCATACTTGGGGATCGTGCCGCCGAGCTCTCGGATGCGCCTGGCCCAGAGCGCCGCGTGCTGGGCCTCTGCTTCGGCCATCTTTTTAAGAATGCGCCGGCGAATCGGATCTTCATCTCGCGACGAGAGCGTCTGGTAGGTATGAAATCCGCGCATCTCTGCCTGCCAGTTCTGCGCCAAAGCATCGAGCACCTTGCGATTTGTGTTCTGGCCGGTAGAGTTCGCCAAGGTCAAGTCCTCGTTCTCGGAGTGGTGCGCACCGCCGCGGAGCTCCGCTCAGAACGCAGGTATGCTCCGATTGTATGGTCTGTTGCTGGAGCAATGGCAGGCCCGCTTCTATTGAAAGCAGATCTTCGCGGACGCTCTGCCGACTATTCGCCGACCTGATAGCCAAAGGTGAAGCGGCCAATCTGGATTACAGATTTCTCCCCCGGCGGGTAAATCCGAAACGACTCAACCCGCTTGATCGAATCATTTCGTGTCGCCTCTATCGTCGCGACCGGCTTGCCGGTGGATGCCTCATAAAACCGCACGGTGAGCGAATCTTCCTGATGTTGCCACCCCAGAACATACTGCCCCGGCGCAAGAGTCACGTCGCCGATGCGAAACGGAGCCTGCGTCAGAAAGAAATGTGAATACTTTCCCTCTGCCGAATATCCCGCTGTAATCAGGACCACGCCGAATACAAACCTGCCCCTGCCGTCCGTGATCCCGGAGGCAGTTCGCAGCTCGGTCTCAATCCGTTCTTTCTCGACCGGCGCTCGCGGTGGAATGAGTGTCTTCAACTCCCGCTCCGTGGCCATGCGCCATCCGGCAGAGCGAGCCTCCTGGGCCGGAAGCGGAACACAAAACAAAACCATCAGCAGAACAAAACAACGCTGTATTATTTGATTCACAATTTCCTACTTCTTACTGTGTCTAATCCATGTGGACGATGCCGCGCTGCAATGCAGTAGTCGCGGCTTGTGTGCGGTCGGTTACGCCCAGTTTGCTGAGCAGGCTGTTGATGTGGGTCTTCACCGTAGCCTCCGAGATGTTCAGCACGTTCCCGATCTCCTTGTTGCTCATGCCCGCCACGATCTGCTTCAGCACATCCAGTTCGCGCCCCGTCAGCGCTGGACCGCCCATGCGCCCGGCCAGCCGCTCGGCCACAAACGCCGGGATCCGCGACTTGCCGGCATGCACCGCCCGAATCGCCTCCATCAGCTCATCGCTATCCATACCCTTCAACAGATATCCGCGTGCCCCCGCCTGCAATGCCCGGTAGATATCTTCGTCACCATCAAAGGTAGTGAGCACAATGATGCGCGCCGCCGGAAACTCGCGCCGTATCTGCGTGATCGCCTCGACTCCATTCATCACCGGCAATCGCAAGTCCATCAAGGTCACGTCCGGCTGATGCTGCCGAAATAGCGCCACCGCCTGCTTTCCGTCCGATGCCTCGGCAACTACGTCCAGTGTGGGCACTGTCTTGATCAGCGCCACCAGTCCCTGCCTCACCACGTGGTGATCATCCACGACCAGAATCCGAATGGCCTCACTCATTTGCCGTCCCCACCTTTGGCTGGCTCTTACTCCAACGCCACTTCTACTGATACGCGCGTGCCCTTGCCGGGCGCGCTGTCCAGCGTCAGCGTGCCGCCAATCTCGGCTGCCCGCTCCCGCATTCCGGTCAAGCCGAAGTGTCCCTCGGGTCCGGACGAATTCGGATGCGGCTGTCCCGAAAATCCGCAGCCGTCGTCCTGAATGGTTAACCGCAGTTGCCGCACCGCAAAGCGCAGTTCCAGCGAAATATGCTGCGGATGCGCATGCCGGACGGCGTTGGTCACCGCTTCCTGCGCGATCCTCAACAACTCCGACTCTACTCTCGCAGGTAGGGGCCTATATGCGCCTCCAACTTTCGATTGAGTCTTGATCGAAGTCGAAGCGGTCGCCCGCGTAGCCATAGCCGAGAGTCGCGTCGCCAGATCTTCGCCCTGCACGCTCTGGGAACGCAGATCCCAGATTGAGCTCCGCGCCTCGGTCAGGCTGTTTCGCACCAGGATTCGCGCTTGGTCCAGGTGCTCCTTCGCCGACTCGGCCGAAGCGGTCATCAGCCTTGAGACCAGCTCCAGTTGCACCGAAATTCCCACCAGGCTCTGCGCCAGCGTGTCGTGAATCTCCCGCGCAATTCTGCCCCTCTCCGCCAATACCGCACTGAACTGCGACTCCACCCGCTGCAGCCTTCGCTCATACCAGAGATAGCCCAGCAACCCCAGCGACACCAGGATCAGGAGATCGAAGAGGTAGGTCTGGTAGAAATGCGGACGCAGTTGAAGTCCGATCGAAGCGCCCGCATCGTTCCACACGCCGTCGTTGTTGCAGGCCAACACGCGAAACGTGTACTGGCCCGGCGGAATGTTGGTGTAGTACGCCGTGCGACGCGAGCCTGCGTCCACCCAGTCGCGGTCAAATCCTTGAAGCTTGTACTTGTAGCGAACCTTCTGCGGCGCGACGAAGCTCAACCCCGCGTACTGAATCGAGACGCGCCCATGTCCAGGCGGAATGGAGAGCGCCTGGGACGGATCGAGTGGCTGCTCATCAATCGACACCTGTTCGATTACCACCTGCGGTGGCAGCGCATTCGTGGGCGCGTGCTCTGGATCGATCATGGCGACGCCCTTCAGCGTGGCGAACGCCAGCGTTCCGTTCTTCAGCTTCCAGGCCGCCGGATGTCCTCCACTGGATGCTTCGCTGATGCGCATGCCGTCCGCCGTGCCATACATTGCTGGCATCAGGCTGTGCAGGCTGCCGCTCGAAAAGCTGTCCAGGTCCTGCATGGAGACTCGGTACACGCCTTTGTTTGAACTCAACCAAAGGTGCCCGGCCGAGTCGTCGAGAATCCCGTAAACGTTCTCCGGCAGCCCTGTCTTAGCGCTCGGATAGGTGGCCAGAACTCCTCGCCTCAGTCGGTCCAGGCCGCCGCCATTGGTCCCGATCCACAGAGTTCCATCCGCTTGCTCATGCAGCGCGGTGACCACATTGCTCGAGAGCCCATCGCTGACCGTCAGCGTGGTCAGCTTTCCGTTTTCCAACCGGCTCAGCCCGCCCAGCGTGCCGATCCACAATGTGCCGTGCCGGTCCTCAAGCAACGCACCCACCAGATCGCTGCCCAGCCCGTCCATGCGGGTATACGTAGTGAACTTGCCGCTCTCAAGATGCGACAGCCCACGCCGCGTCCCGATCCAAAGCGAGCCGTCCCGCGCGGCGTGTAGAGAGCGTACAAAATCATCTGCCAGGCCATCCGCTGAAGTCAGCGTGGTGATTTTGCGATCGTGTACTCGCGCCAACCCGTCGGGCGTGCCTACCCACAAGTCTCCTGAGGGATCATCAGCCAGCGCAAGAATAATATTGCTCGGCAACCCATTCGCAGTCGTCAGACTGGTCACGGTCCCATTCTCAACTCGGTTTAGCCCACCGCCGCTGGTGCCGATCCATAACGTGCCCTTGGCATCCTGAAAAACCGCCCTGACTAAGTCATCCGTCAAACCGTCCGAGACCGCATAGCTGGTGAACTTCTGATCCCGCAAGATGTTGAGGCCGCCGGTTTCCGTGCCCAGCCACATACTGCCTTCGCGATCCTCAAACATCGAAAGCACCAGGTCGCTGCTGAGCCCGTTCTTCGAAGTGAAGGCTTCCAGCTTTCCGTGGAGCATGCGTGCCAGCCCGCGACTGGTTGCCACCCAAACCCCGCCCTCGCGATCTGCGTAGAGAGTCTCAATGCGATCACCCGGCAGACCTTCCTTCACGCCATAGGTATGGACCCGGCCGTTCTCTTCCACTACCAGGCCGCTTGCTGTGCCGATCAAGACTCGACCCTCGGTGTCTGCCATCAGGGCCGTGATTTCGCTCATGGGCAGCCCCTGCGGCGTTCCCACGAACAACGTCCCGCCGGCCTCGAGCACGCGCAAGCCGGCCCGGGTGCCCATCCACACACGTCCATCGCGGCTGGTACACAGTGCCTGCACCTCGAGCGATCCTGAACCGGCCGCACCTTCGGTCAGTTGCCCACCTTGCAGTTTCGCCACGCCCGCATCGGTAGAGATCCACAGCGTTCCATCCGCGGCCTCTGCAATGCTGCTGCTGCTGGACAGCCCCGCGTGGATCGGGTAGCCGCGGAAGTGCTCTCCGCCGAACGACGCCAGTCCCGCCGACGTAAGCGCCCACACGGTTCCAGCGCGGTCCTGAAAGACCGACCAGACGCTGCTGCTCGGCAGTCCCTGTTCCTCGGTGAAGGTGGTGAACTCGAAACCCCGCCGCCGTGTCAGTCCGTTCGCTGTCGCAATCCACAACGCGCCGGAGCGGTCTTCAAAGAGGCTGTTGACGGAGTTGCTGCGCAGCTTCGCCGTCCCCGCGCTTTCGCCCGCGTCGTACACCGCAAACTGCACTCCGTCGAAGCGGACCAACCCGCCCTCAGTCGCCAGCCAGATGTATCCATCGCGAGTCTGCAGCACCGCGTGGACGGTGTTTTGCGGAAGACCGCTGTCCGTCTGCCAGGACTGATGACCGTATTGGTTCAAGGTGCGCTGCGGATCGAGCGCTCCGGCCGCGGGCACTATCGCGACACTCAAACCCAGAGCGATCGTCTGAAGCAAACGGAGGCTGCCGAGGAGTGTTTGCATTGGGTACAGGGTGCCTCCATACTACACACCCGCACCCCATGCTATGCCAGAAAGCCTCGCCATCCGGTGCGCACCTGCTCATGTTTTTCCTTGCACAGCGTGCTCTGTTTTGTGGAGGATGCCTGCATGTTGAACAAGCCTGTACCCTCCCTGCTATTGCTCGTTCTAGCGTGCGCCTTCGTCTTCTCCAGTCCCGGTTGGAGCCAGCAATCGGCGCCGCTCACCATCGAGCGGAACATTGCCATGAAGACTCGCGACGGCGTGACCCTCTATGCCGACCTGTACCATCCGGAAGGCGATCAGAAGCTTTCTGTGCTGCTGCAGCGCACCCCCTACAACAAGGCCAACGGCAACGATTTCGGCCGGCGGGCCGCGGCTGCCGGATATCTCGTGGTCATTCAGGACGTGCGCGGCCGCTACACCTCCGAGGGCGAGTGGTATCCCTTCAAGCATGAAGTCGAGGACGGCTTCGACACCGTGGAATGGGCCGCAGCGCTGCCCAATTCAAACGGCAAAGTCGGGATGTTCGGCGGATCGTATGTGGGCGCCACGCAGATGCTCGCGGCCATCGGACATCCGCCGCATCTCGCAGGCATCTGCCCGGTCGTCACGGCCAGCAACTATCACGAGAACTGGACCTACCAGGGCGGCGCATTTGAGCAGTGGTTTAACGAATCGTGGACCTCCGGACTCGCGCAGGACACCATCGATCGCACCATCCGTGACGCCACCAACGCGGTCACCGGCAGCACCGTATTGCCGCTCACGCAGTATCCTCTCTACAACTTGAAGTCGCCTCTTGCGCCCGCAACCCTCACGCAGCAACTCGCTCCCTACTTCCTCGATTGGCTCGCTCATCCGCTCTACGACAGCTATTGGAAGCAGTGGGCCATTGAAGAGCAATACGCCAACATTCAGGTTCCGGCGCTTACAGTTGCAGCTTGGTACGACATCTTTCAAGGGGGGTCGCTGCGCAACTTCGTCGGTCTACAGAAACAGGCCGGCAACGAGGCCGCCCGGAAAGGTCAGCGGTTGCTGGTCACCATCGGCGGCCACGCCGGCGGCGGCAGAACGATCGGCAGCATCGACTTCGGGCCCGCAGCCGCCGAGTTCGACGAGAACTCGGTCACCCTCGCCTGGTACGACTTCCTGCTTCAAGGCAAGCAGAACGAATTCGCGACCGACAAGCCAGTAAAGATCTTTGTGATGGGCGAGAACAAGTGGCGTCTCGAGGATAGCTGGCCGCTCGAACGCGCCAAAGAGAGTCGATACTTCCTGCATTCCAGCGGCAAAGCCAACACGGTTTCCGGCGATGGAGCGCTCACCACGGCTACGGCAAAGAATGAGCCCACAGATAGTTACGTATACGATCCCGCGAACCCGGCGCCAACCGTCGGCGGCCCGCTCTGCTGCGATCCGCAGCACCTCGCTGCCGGTCCGCGAGATCAGCGCCCCGTCGAGGCGCGGCCCGACGTGCTGGTCTACTCCACCGCGCCGCTCGAGCAGGACATGGAAGTCACCGGCCCGGTGAAGCTCGACCTCTACGCCAAGTCATCCGCGGTAGACACGGACTACACTGCCAAGCTGGTCGATGTGGGGCCAGACGGCTTTGCGCAGAACCTCACCGAAGGAATTCTGCGCGCCCGTTTCCGCGAATCGACCACCGAAGCGAAGCCGCTGACTCCTGGAACGGTATACCACTACACCATCGACATGTGGTCGACCAGCAACGTCTTCCTCAAGGGTCATAGAATCCGCGTCGAGGTGAGCAGCAGTAACTTTCCGCGGTTCGATCGCAATCTGAACACTGGAAAGAGCGCCGCGGAAAGTCAAGCAACAGTGCAAGCTACGAATAGCATTTTGCACGACGCTGCACACCCATCCTCGCTGGACTTGCCTGTCGTGCCCAGATAAGGCGAGCGGGGAGAGTAAAAAGAAGTGCGGGAGTACTAAGAGAGGATATCGAAGTCGATTGGAAAGTCGAACTCAGAGATGCTCGTGCCGGAAGTTACGAGCATCTCGCCCGACATAATCGCGGACCAACTGTCCCGACCCTTCCAGCTGGTACTTGTAGGTCACCAGGCCCTCAAGGCCGACCGGGCCGCGAGCGTGTAGCTTGCTCGTGCTGACGCCGACTTCGGCGCCAAACCCGTATCGAAATCCATCCGCAAACCGCGTCGAGCAGTTATGGTACACACCCGCGGAATCCACCTCGTTCAGAAAGCGCCGCGCGGTCTCGGCATCGCCTGTCACGATCGCCTCGGTGTGATGGGAGCCATGCTTCTCGATGTGCTCCATCGCCGCGTCCACATCTGCAACCAATTCGATGGCCAGCACCAGGTCTGAATACTCGGTGTGCCACTCCTCGTCGCCGACAAGCTCCACATCCGGCAGAATGGCTCTGACCCGCGCCGATCCACGGACCCGCACGCCCTTCTCCTTCAGCGCACGATAGACTTCGGGAAGAAACTCCTCCGCAATTCCGGAATGCACCAGCACCGTCTCCACCGCATTGCACGCCGCTGGATACTGAATCTTGCTGTCGACCACAATGTTAATGGCCATTGCGAGGTCAGCCGCTGCATCCACGTAGATGTGGCAAACACCATCGGCGTGTCCGAGCACGGGAATCTGCGTGTTGTTTTGAATATGCTGCACCAGGGCATTCGAGCCGCGCGGAATCACCAGGTCGATGGTCCCTGTCATCCCCAACAACGCCTGCACCGCTTCGCGCCCATACACGCCGCAGACCGCATCGTTGGGGATCGCGGTTTCCGTCAGACCCTCTCGAATTGCGGCGAGCAGCGCGCTCATCGTGCGCTCCACTTCCTTTCCACCTTTCAACAAGACCGCGTTGCCTGACTTGATGGCCAGGGCGCTGATCTGCGTGATCGCATCGGGTCTAGCCTCGAAGATCACGGCCAGCACGCCGAGCGGACAACTGATCTTCTTGAGCACCAGCCCGTCATCGAGGATCGTGCGGTCGAGAACTTGCCCGGCCGGGTCCGCCAATTCGCGCACCGCGAGCACGCCTTCAATCATCGTCCTCAGCTTGTCTTCGTTGAGCGTCAGCCGCTGAAACAGAGCCCGCGACAGCTCGCCCTTTGCGACCAGCGCCTCGGCAGCTTTTACATCCTCTGCGTTTGCGGCCAATATCTCTGGGGCGTGCAACTCCAGCTTCGCCGCGATCCTGGTAAGTGCGTCATTTTTTTCAGATGTGGACGCAGCCGCCAGCCGGCGGCTCGACTTCTTCGCAGCCTGCGCGATCTGGGCCACCTCGGCGTTCATGCCTCGCTCCGCACACTGGCAGGATGAAATACTGTTCCAATATCGTCACCAGCACAGATACGTTCCACGACGCCAGGAATTCGTCCGTTGGTAATCACCGCAATCTTGCCCGCCTCGACCACGATTCGCGCAGCCTCGATCTTGGTTGCCATGCCGCCGCGTCCGCGGGCCCGTCCAGCCTTGGCATACGCCACCAGGTCGGGCGTAATCTCCTCAACCTGGGGAACCAGCGCCGCTCCCTCCTCGTTCGGATGATCCGTATACAACCCATTCACATCCGATAGCAGGATCAACAGATCCGCATCGACCTTGGTCAGCACCAGCGCAGAGAGCTTGTCGTTGTCGCCGAAAACGCGCGTACTGCCGCCCACATGATCCGGGCGATCGAGCTCCAACGTAGATACCGAATCGTTCTCATTAATAATCGGAACTACACCTAGCTTCAGCAGCGTCGCCAGTGTGGCATGCAAATTTAAGTCCCGTACGGGATCGAGGAAGTCTTCTTCCGTAAGCAAAATCTGAGCGGTGATTACATCGAAATGCCGAAACGCATCTTCGTAGAGCGTCATCAGGCGGCTCTGGCCGATGGCCGCGCAGGCCTGTTTTAACGCAAGTTCCGAGGGCGATTTCTCCAGCTGCAGGCACTTCGCACCGAGTCCGATTGCGCCCGACGAAACCAGCAGCACCTGCTTGCCGCTGCGCAGGATGTTGACCGCTGCTTCGACCAGCCCATACACCAGGCCAACGGCCGGCGCGCCGTCATCGCGCATGATGACGTTGGTCCCTACCTTGATCACGATGCGTTGGGCCGACGCCACTCGCTGGCGTATCTGCAGCGCGCTTCCTATCTCATGCATAACACTTCAAAGGTATCAGGTCAGCCGCCACACAGAGCCGCACAATTCCGGTAGGGTCGGGTGACGACCGGCTGCAGGCAGGCGCAAACGCGTGTTCGCGAAACCTCTACGCCCCTCACCAATGCTGCGGGATGTTGCGTTCGCTCCAGCGCGGCGCGGTCCCAGCCGGCAAGATCCGCCGCGGTCGTGTAGCTGCTCTCGAGAAAACGAAGCAGGTCTTCTTCGGGCGAAGCAGCCGTGCGCACGTCCTCATACTTGCAAAGAAATTCCTTCAGCTGATCGCTGTAAAACGCCTTCCCCGGCGCGATGCTGCGCTGTGCCAGACCCGCCGGCTCTGGCGCTGCATAGCAGTAAAACGCAGCTTCGCCAAACCCGTTCCCCGGCCAGAATCCCGCGCTGATCACCTCGTGCGAATAGGCCTCCTGTGTGATCCGGTCCGCACCATCGCGCGGTGGGGCGGGCCTCCCGGAAAACCGGGTGACCGCCAGATCCATACTGCCCCAGAAAAAGTGAATCGGACTTGTCTTACCCAGGAAGGGCACCTGAAAGCGGCGAAACACCGAATCGCAGCGTTGCAGGACGCGCCAGAAACGCGCCGCATACTCCGGGTCGTAGCTCTTGTGCTGCTCATCCTGCTCGAATGGAATCGGATTCGGAATCTCTACCGGTGTTGTCCAGATGCGTGCGTCGATTTCCAGCTCCTTCAACACCCCAAGGTAGTCGCGATAGAAAGACGCCACCGACTGTGGCTTGAAGCTGAGCGCTGCCGTCTTTCCCGTGCTGGAGAGAAACAGCAGCCGATGATCGAGGAAATCAAACTCCATTTCGAATGGAGAGTCGTCGTACGGAATGGAGCCGGTTGTCAGACCGCGTGGCGAAACGAAAAACGTCACGTTCCACCAGTGGTTTCGCAGCGGGGTCAACGCGAGCTTGGTCTTGCCGACAATCTGCATCCACATGTGGAGCGTCTCTGCCGTATCTTGCCACTCCTGCCAGGGTAATGCGGGCCAGGCATCCTGCATACGTCACCTCGTAGTCCATCATCCTTGCACGCGCTGCTCGCCGTGTCATCCCAGAACGCAACGCCGCCTTCAGCAGATCAGGGCAGGTCTCTCTCGGCTGTTGATCCTCTTATTCGGTCATGCGCAGCGGCTTGATTCCATTACGACGCTTTTTGACCGGCGGCGCGGAGGTCGGAGGCCTATGCCGGGCCGAGTGTTGCTTGGGCTCCCCTTGTTCTTCAATCACCCCGCGCAGCCAGTAATCTCCCTGCGCGTCTACCTCGATACCATGCACTTCGCGCTCGAACCCCGGGAATCGCTTGCCGAACTCCTCTGTCGCCATCAATAGCCGGATCGTCGGACTATCCGGGCCGCCCAGCCGTTCGCCGGGCATCCGCACCGGAATCCCCGGAGGGTAGGGAACCAGCATCACGCCGGTGATCCGGTTGGCCACTTCGGTCAGCTTTACCTTTTCCGTCCCGTTTCGTATCAGCTTCTGATACGTCTTCGCGGGCGTCAGCACCGGGTCGGGATCTACATCGCATGCCTCGTGCACCAGGCCTGTCAGGTTCAACTCCACCATGCTCGCGTGCATCTGGTCGCTCAGCTCGCGCAGGGTCAGGTTGCGATACCGGTTGGGATACTTGGTCACCAGCTCCGGCAGCGCCTCTTCGAGGGTGGCCTCGGTGTCGTAGAGCCGCTTGAATTCGAACAGGTTCTCGAGCAGGCTGCCCCACTTTCCTTTGGAGGTTCCGACACTGAACAGCACCAGCACCGTGTAGTCACCTGTTCGCGCAATCTCGACGCGCCGTCCGTCCAGAAACTCCGTCAAAATCGCCGCTGGAATGCCACGCTCCGACAGCCGCCCGCCCGAGTCGACGCCCGGCATCAGGATGGTCACCTTGGTCGGATCCAGCATGCAGTAACCGTCGTCGATGTCCTCGTCCTTAAACCCGTGCCATTCTTCGCCCGGCTTCAAGGTCCAGCAACTTGGCGAGTTCGCGAGCAGGTTATCGGGAGCTTCTTCAAACAGGTACGTCTGTCCCTCCAGCGGGTCTGTGACCTGGTCGGGCTGAAAGAGACGGAAGAACCATCCATCGCCGTCGGAGGCCGCTCGCAACCGGTGAGCCACTGACGACATGGCCTTACGAAAACTAATCGCGTCGTACACCGTCTCATTCATCAGCGTCGGGCCTGCGGGCTCATCCATCATCGCGGCAGCTACATCGAGCGACGCAATCATCGGGTAGAACGGCGACGTCGTACCGTGCATCATGAACGACTCGTTGAACTGGTCATACTCGAGCGGCGCGCGCGGGCTCAGCTTCACGTGAATCATCGAAGCCATCGAGAACGCAGCCAGCATCTTGTGTGTCGATTGCACCGCGAAAATGGCGGGACGGTCAGGCATATCTTCGGGCACGTCCATGGCAAACCGGCCGCGATAGATCTGGTGGAACTTGGCGTAGGCGTACCACGCTTCATCAAAGTGAATGCGCGGAACGGTCTTAGCGAGCTCTGTAACCACGCGGGTTACGTCATAGCACAACCCGTCATACGTTGAGTTCGTCACGACGGCATACGTCGGCTCTTTTGAAACAGCATCGGCCGCAAATGGACTCTTCGCGATCAGTTCTCGAATATGTTCCGGACTGAACCGCGCCAGCGGCACCAGCCCAATCATTCCGTAACCGTTGCGGGTGGGTTTGAAGTAAACCGGCCGCGCACCCGTCACCGTCAGCGAATGGCAGATGGACTTATGGCAGTTTGCATCGGCTAGAACGATGTCGTCCTGCCCGATGACCCCATGTCCCACAATCTGGTTTGAAGTCGACGATCCACCCAGGACGTAGAACGTCCAGTCCGCGCCGAAGATGCGAGCAGCGTTCCGCTCCGACTCGCCCGGAGGCCCGATGTGATCGAGCCACGATCCCAGCGGGGCCGTTGAAATGCCCAGGTCTGACCGCATCAGGTTCTCGCCAAAGAAGCGATGAAACTCCATTCCTACCGGGTGCTTCAGAAACGCAACTCCGCCCATGTGGCCGGGCGCGTCCCATGAATAGGCGCCCTGGTCCGTGTACTCCTTCAACTGGCGGAAATACGGCGGTAGCAGTTGCTCGTTATAGCGTTCGACCGCGAAGTCCACGCGGTTCGCAATGAAGGCCGGCGTGTCGCCGAAGAGGTGAATGTATTCATGCACCTGCTTCACCACTTCAAGGGGCAACTCGCTCACCAGCGTGCGATCTGCGATCAGGAAGATGGGGACCTTTTTGTTGCGGCGGCGCACTGCGCGAATAATCTTCAACGCGGCGCGCTCATCAAACTGGTGTTCGCCTTCCAAGTCCCAATCCAGCAGGATGGCACTATGCGAGGGATCGGATTTTACGAGTGAGAGGCCATCTTCCGGCGTAGAGGTTCGGACAACCTCATAGCCCTCTTCTGAAATTGCGGAACAAAGACGCTCCATTGCACGATCTGATACCGAATCGGAGCCACCCACTTCGCTCGCAATCAGTAAAACCCAACGACCTTCAGCCATAGACCTACCGGATCTCCAAACGTGATTCTACAGGCAACTTTCCCGTGCAACGGCCTGCGCAGCCCAAAACTCCGCGCGTACGCTTTTGCACCTGGACAAAGTCTATGGCCGCGATGATGAATGGACTGTGAATAACGCTGGCACCTGCATGAGGACTGGGGTCAGAGCCAGCCCTTGGTGCGCGCGATGCGTGCGGCTTCGACGCGATTTGAGGCTCCCACTTTGCTGATCGCCTCTGACAGGTAGTTTCGTACCGTACCCTCTGACAAGCCTAGCTCTGTCGCGATCTCAAGCGAAGTCTTTCCATCGCCCGCCCGCCAAAGAATCTGGCGCTCGCGATCGGTCAGTGGATCCTGCACCGTGCCCCACGCCTCGGCCGCAAGTTGCGGATCGACCACGCGCAACCCGCGATGCACGCGACGTACTGCTTCGGAGAGTTCGGCGGCAGGGCGGTCTTTCAGCAGATAGCCTTGCGCGCCTGCATCGAGGGCGCGGCGCAGATAGCCCGGTCGTGCAAACGTAGTGAGAATGATGACTCGCGTCTGCGGATAGCGCTCCCGCACCTCGGCCGCCAGCGTCAGCCCCGTCATCTCCGGCATTTCGATATCGGTGACCAGAATGTCCGGCCTGCACCGCGCTACAGTGGCCAATGCGTCGCGACCATTTCCGGCTTTGCCGATCACGGCGATGTCAGTCTCTGTCTCGAGTAGCGCAGCCAGCGCGCCCAGCACCATGGCCTGGTCTTCAGCGATCACGACTTGAATCTTCTTATTCACAGGAGACGGACTTTGCTTTGACCGTAGGCAGATCGATCACCAGCCGCGTTCCTCGCACCGCATCGAGTGAGAACTGGCCTCCCAGCGCCTCGATCCGCTCGCGTATTCCGCGCAGACCATTGCCCTCTGCGCGAACACCGCCCCGCCCATCGTCGGCGACGATCATGGAGCAGCGGTCCGGGTGTGAATCGAAGGTGAGCATCGCGCTGGTGGCGTGCGCGTGGCGAACGATATTCGTAACGGCTTCACGCACAATAAGGGAGAGCACCGTCTCCTCCGCGGGATTCAGCTTAGGAGGGTCGGAGTCGCAGGTGAGCCGCACGCCCGCCGCATCCAGCGTCCGTTGCGCGCGCTCGATTTCGGCTGTCAGCCCTTCTGCGCGATAGCCGCCAATCGCCTCCCGTACTTCGGCAAGAGCCTTCCGGGCAATCTGCTCCACGTCGGCCATCTCCCGCGCCGAACGATCCGGATCCCGCGCCAGCAATCGTCCCGCCAACTCCGACTTCAGCACGATGACCGACAGCGTATGCCCCAGCACGTCGTGCAGGTCCCGTGAGATTCGCTCCCGCTCCGCCAGTTTGGCCAGGTGCTCTACCTCTTCCTGTGCCATTCGCAACTTGATGTGTGCACGCTTGCCTTGTGCGAATCCCATGTTGCTGATGCCCACGACCAGTGCGATGAAGATTACCGGCATCCACGCCCAGACCGTGAGGTGCAGCAACCAAGCCTCGATCGCGATGGCAGTCACCGCTCCACCGAAGATCGCCAGCACCAGCGGGCCGTACTCGATGTAAAACGGTAGGAACGCGGCCGCATAGATGAAGATGCCGATGGCTCCCGGATTGCGCGGCACATACAGCAGCCCTTCCAGGAACATCGCCCCGATCATGGCTAGTTGCAACGGCCGTCTCACGTAGTCAATTCCAAAATAGAGCGCCAGGAAAATGACGAAGGCCAGGGAAAACTCAATCCAGTATCCGAGTTGGTTACGTTTGATCGGTTCGATAAAGAAGAAGGCCGTATAGAGCAGCCACACGAACCGAACCCACCCCCAGCCGAGAGCACTCGCCGATTCGCGCGATTTATCTTTGCTGCGATACGTCATGGCTACTCCTGAATAGATGAGTTTAGCTTACTCCGGCAGGCAGGCTTCTCCCGCCGGAGCTTTGCTTTCCATACCTGCTACGAGCGCGAGGCGACGCGGCTGAACTCCAGCCAGCTTGCACCCAGCAGGAGCAGCGTGAACCCGGCCAATGCCTCCCAATGCGTGGTCATCGATCCGGGCCGCGCGTACCCCACCACGTTGAGCGCCAGCTGGGCGAAGTGGTACGTCGGCAGCATCGGCGCAATCTTTGCCAGCCAGTGCGGCAGTGCCTCGATGGGCATCCACAGGCCAGACGCGAACGACATGGGCAGATAGATCATGTTCACGATGCCCGGGGCTGCATTCGCTGGCACAAGCAGCGCCAGAAACAAACCCATCGTGGCAAACGGAATCGCTCCGCTGACAGTGATGCCCATCAGCTTCACTACTTCCATCGGGCTGATGTGCACACCTGCCAGCGTGACCCCGAGGGCCACCAGCAAGGTCACGATGATCACGCCGAAGGCGACCGCACTCAACAACTTCGCCAGCAGATATGCGAGCGGCGGCATCGGGCTGGCCTGCTTTACCTCCAACCATCCGTGCGCTCGCTCGCTCGCCAGGCCCACGCCAACGCCGAACAACGATGCGCCGATCAGGCCGAAGCAACTGTAGCTGGCCAGCAGATACTTGGCGAAGTTGAAACTCGCCGGCCCTTGATGCCCCATGCTCACTCCAAAGATCAGGTAGAACATCACGGGGAAGCCGATGACTGAGAGGGAGAACGCCTTCATCCGCAGCAACTTCAGAAATTCATACTTCGCTTCTTTTACATAGACATTCGTCGCCGATACCAAGCTCAGCGACACGGGACGGTCGGTCAGAACGGCAGAGGTCATAGCAGTCTCTCCTTCACTGGTTAGTTGGTGGCCTGGTCGTCGGCGCGCGTCAGTTGAAGAAAGGCGTCCTCAAGTCCGGCGCTCGAAATCTCGAGATCGTGCAGCGACTCATCCCGGCTTAGCATCTCCGCGATCACCTTCTCCGGATTGCAGGTAGTTACGATCATCGCCTCGCGATCTTCCTGAACATCGGTTACCGTCGGCAAACCGCGCAGGAACGACGGATCGAGTGCGGTGACACAACGAATTCTGCGTCCGGCGACGCGGCTCTTGATCTGTGCCGGTGTTCCTTCCGAAATCACCTTGCCCTGGTTGATCACCACGACGCGGCTGGCCAGTGCATCCGCCTCTTCGAGGTAGTGCGTCGTCAGGAGCACCGTCTTGCCTCGCGCCGCCAGTCCGCGCACCTCATCCCAAAGCCCGCGCCGCGACTCGATATCCATGCCCACCGTCGGCTCGTCCAGCACCAGCAGATCGGGATTACCGCAGAGTGCCAGTCCAAACAGAACCCTCTGCCTCTGGCCTCCGGAAAGTTTTCCGAAGAAGCGATCTTCGAGTCCGCCCAGCTTGGCGATTCGCACAACCTCCGCCACCGGCAGGGGATTGGGATAGTAGCTGCGGAAGAGGTCGATATGCTCCCGCACCCGCAACGATTCGGGCACGCGTGACACCTGCAGCATCGCTCCGATCCGTGTCCGCGACGCCGGATCGCGGGGATCGCGCCCGAGTATGCTTGCCGAGCCGCGATTGGGCGAGATCAGCCCAAGCAGCAAACGCACCGCGGTCGTCTTTCCTGCGCCGTTTGGCCCCAGCAGCGCGACTACTTCGCCGGGATACAGATGAAGTGAAAGGTCGTTGAGCGCCTTGATTTCGCCGTATTGCTTGGTCACGGCTTTCAGGGCCGCCACCGCAGCCTGCGCCCTGCGCGGAAAACGCTCGTGGTTGATTCCTGCTTCGATCAGCATGCCTGCCGACATTCGCAACCTCCACTTGGCTCGTGAATATTTCAGCCAACGAGAGACAGCTTGCGCCTGCCGCCCGTCAGAAAACAGTGGAGTGTGTCACCTGCAGCAGATGACAACTGTCATGCCAAAAATCGGGCAGCCGCAAATACTCCGGCCTGTTTTACTGCTTGCTCGCGGTCGATGATTCCTAACAGGAGCGAACTTCGTCTACAGGCCTGAGCTCCGGGGCCCGCCTGTGATCAGCCCGAAGCGCAGCGAATTTGGATACCATAAGGACATACGCTGAACTTCGTCGCGCGAGTTGCGTCATCACCGTTCAACTTGCTCGGCTCGCTTTTGCTCAACCGGGTCTTCAGCCCCTGGCAGCACACTGACTCCCGATGTGAGGACCTACTGGATGAAAAAACTGGATCAGCTCACAAAAGATTTCCTTGGACTGATGCGTGTGTGCGGACCCGCCATGGCCCTGCGCTGGCTCTTTCACGTGATTACGCATTTCAACACGGTGGCCCGGTCCGGCAGCCTGCAGCCCGCTGACCTGGCTATGGGCAGCGGCCCCTTCCAAATTCACCTGAAACACTGCAAGTCTCCCTTCAAGGTGAAGGGTCCGCAGGTGGTGAATGGAATCCGCGAGATGTACGTGCGCGACGTTTACCTCCGGGACGGGTGGTTGAAGATCAAGCCACACGACACCGTCGTCGACATAGGCGCCAACATCGGCAACTTCACCAACATGGCTCTCTCCGCGCAGCCGACCACGCGCGTTATCGCCGTCGAGCCAAGCCGTCATCTCAATTCCCTGTTTCAGCAGTCGGTGGGACTGAACGAAGGCTACCTGGAACGAACCACCCTCATGCGCGCCTTCATCGGCAAAGCGACGCCACTCTCGCACGGTCTTTTGAATCGGCAGGAGTATGGCGACGCGGAATGGATCACCGAAGATCAACTCATCGAGCGTGCTGGCATCGAACACATCGACGTACTCAAGTGCGACATCGAGGGCAGCGAATTTGGCCTGCTGAAAAAAGACAGCAAGATCCTGTCGATCACCAAAGCGCTGGCGTGTGAAGTGCATGCCAACGGCGGCGACATGGACCAGTTCATCGCCGACATCGAATCCTGCGGATTCACCATCGGCCCCGTCGAACGGCTTCCCGGGGTGCTGATCATGCTGGCCAAGCGCCCGGCATGAGTTCGCCGGCGCGCCAGCCTCTCTGCCATGTTCCCAGGGGCCCAACTGTACTCCATCCCTAGGCTTAGAATCAGACGTCATGCCCACGCACGTTCGCTCGCATTCCAAGATCAATTTAGGGCTCGCCATCGGCCCATCCCGCCTCGACGGCTATCACGCCCTCACCACGCTTTACCAGACGCTGGAGCTTCACGACCTGGTCACCGTGGAGGCGCGTCCGACCCAGGCCGCCACCTGCATTTCGCTCACCAGCAACTCGCCCTTCGTGCCGCCCAACAACAAGAACACCGCCTGGCGCATGATCGAGCTTGCCCTTGCCGCGCAGCACGCGCACGCTGAAGTCCGCGTCCACATCCAGAAAAATCTACCCGTACGCGGTGGCCTCGGCGGCGGCTCCGCAAACGCTGTCGCTGCGCTGATCGGGCTCGAGCGCGAACTCGGCAAGCACTCCATTCCACTGCTCGCGCCTCCGGAGCGACTCCATATCGCCGGTCGAATCGGCTCGGATGTGCCCCTGTTCCTCATCGGAGGAACCGTGCTCGGCCTCAACCGCGGAGAAGAGGTCTATCCTTTGCCGGATTTGCCCGCGACCGAATGTGTCATCGCCGCGCCGTCCATCGGTGTCTCCACCCCGCAGGCGTTTCGCGATTGGGACGCCCGTCACGCCGCGCCGCACTACCCGGCCGGACTGTTGCCTGATCCGTTCCCGGGCTCGTTGACCGAAGACCCCGCTTTGTTTAAGATGAACAGGTTGAGTCGGTCTCTTGCTGCAGCCTTTGCAGAGCCTCACTCCTCCGGTGTCTTCTCTTCGAGAGAAGTCCTGGCCGAGAATACCCTTCTCGCGCTTGTCCGAACCGGGATCGAAAACGACTTCGAAGAGGTCGTCTTTCCTCAGTATCCCTCTCTCGGTGACATCAAGCGCATTCTTACGGGTCCTTCCAGCCAGTCTCCGGAGCAGTCGTCGCTCTATGCTGCGCTTTCAGGTTCCGGCTCCGCACTCTTCGGGCTGTACGCCACACCAGAGGCAGCCGAAGCGGCGTATCAGCGTCTCCTCGATCATGGTGTAACCGCCTATCGAACAAAGACGTTGCCGCGCCAGGAGTACTGGGGCACTATGGTGCAGGAAGCCTGAAATCTTCTTGCACCGGGTTAGGTTACTGGGCGATCGTCTAACGGTAGGACAGTGCCCTTTGGAGGCACTTGTCTAGGTTCGAATCCTAGTCGCCCAGCCACAAGTTTTCGATCTACACGATGTTTAGCCCCCGGCAGAAACTGGCCGGGAAACCATGCAGGACAACCAACGCAAACCAGCTTGGGAGGTTCTTGTGAGTGAATCGACGATTGAGACGTTGACCCCTGCCCTGGGGCAGGACACGCAGGCACTGGATAGTGCTTCTCGCATCAAGCCCATCTCGGAGCGGAAGCGTCCGAGCCGTCTGAGCGAAGATAAGCGGTTTAAGGTTTTCTGTGGTTCGGCCAATCGCGAGTTGGCCCAGGAAATCTGCAAACACATCGGCGTCCCGCTGGGCGAGACCAAGATGCAGCGCTTCTCCGATGGCGAAGTGTACTTTCAGTTGCTGGAAAATGTGCGTGGTGTCGACGTGTTCGTCGTGCAGCCGACGTGCAATCCGGTGGATCAGCACCTGGTGGAGTTGCTGATCATGATTGACGCGCTCAAGCGTGCGTCGGCCGGAAGAATCACCGTGGTGGTTCCGTATTACGGCTATGCCCGGCAGGATCGGAAAGATCGGCCGCGTGTCGCCATTTCGTCCAAGCTGGTCGCCGACCTGCTTACGACTGCCGGTGCGAACCGGGCGCTTTTTATGGATCTGCATGCGGCGCAGATTCAGGGCTTTTTCAATATCCCTGTCGATCATTTATTTGCCAGCCCGGTGCTGGTGAGCTACTTCAGGGAATTGAAGCTGCAGAATATGACCGTAGTTTCCCCGGATGCGGGAGGCGTGGAACGAGCGCGATTCTTCGCGCAAAAGATGGGTGTGCCGATGGCGATTGTCGACAAGCGGCGCACCGACATCAACGTGACCGAGGTGATGAACGTCATCGGTGATGTTGCCGGACGCACCTGCCTGATCATCGACGATATCGTCGATACAGCGGGAACGCTGGTGAAGACGGTCGATGCACTGCTCGAAGCCGGGGCCACCAAGGTGTATGCGTGCGCCACTCATCCGGTGCTTTCGGGTAAGGCGATCGAGCGTATTGCAAATTCAAGACTGGAGCGGTTGATCGTCACCAATTCGATACCTCTTCAGGAAGAGGCACAGAGCGTGCCCAAGATCAAAGTGTTGTCGATTGCCGGCCTGCTGGCCGCCGCCATCGAGAGCATTCACATGGAGACCAGCGTCAGCACGCTCTTCAGCTGACGTTGGAATTTTCACCTAACCCGCCGCAGAACCAAGAGCGGCGAGCAAAGGGAGCGGCTGGGATGCCGTGCCCGAAGGACAAGGAAAAATGGCTACTCAGGAAGTCGTCGCAGCAACGCCCCGTGAGGGCAAGTTCAACAAGAATGCCGCTCGTCGCGTACGGGTTCAGGGCAAGATCCCCGCGGTTGTGTACGGAGCCAAGCAGGACGCGATTGCGATCGAAGTGGATCCCAAGCAGATTCAGCGCATCCTCTACTCCGAAACCGGTCACAACTCTATCTTCGACCTCGAGATCTCCGGATCGAGCGCTCAGACCAAGGCCATGATCGTTGACTGGCAGTACGAGCCGATCAAAGGCAAGCTGCTGCACGTCGACCTCAAGCGCATTGCTCTCGATAAAGCCATCAAGGTCGAGGTTCCGATTCAGCTCATGGGCGTGCCGTCAGGCGTCAAGCTCCAGGGCGGCATCCTTGACCAGGTTCTTCGCGAAGTAGAAGTCGAGTGCCTCCCCGGCGACATTCCCAGCCACATCGATGTCGACGTATCCAACCTCAACATTGGCGACTCGATCCGCGTGGCCGACCTGCCGCACGAAGACAAGATCAAGTTCCTCACTGACGAAGACGCGACCGTAGCCCACGTTGTCTCTATCCGCGAGGAGGTAGTTGAGACACCGGATGCCGTTGCAGCCGCCACTACGCCTGCCGAGCCCGAAGTGGTCAAGAAGGGCAAGCAGGATGCACCGGACGCCGCAGCCGCGCCGGCCGCCGACAAGGGCAAGGGCGGCAAGAAGTAAGCGTTGGCCGAGCCCACGGAGCGAGCGAGAGATTCGCAAGGCGTGATCCTGATCGTCGGACTGGGGAACCCCGGTATCGAGTATCAGTTCACGCCGCACAACGCAGGTTTTCTGGCGATCGACCGCATCGCCGAGCAGTGTGGAGCGGTCATCAGCAATCGGCGCTGCCGCGCACTTACGGCGACTGCGCGGGTGGCTGGCAGGGAAGTGGTTCTGGCCAAGCCGGAGACCTTCATGAACCTGAGCGGCTTGTCCGTGCAGGCGCTGGTGAGGGAGTTCGACGCCGATCCGCAGCGCGACCTGATCGTGATCTACGACGAGTTGGCTCTGCCGCTCGGCACGATCCGGGTTCGCGAACGGGGCAGTTCCGGCGGCCACAACGGAGTCAAATCCATCTCCGGCGCGCTGGGTACCGAAGAGTGGCTGCGCATCCGGATTGGCGTGGCACCCGCGGCTGCGGAAGGTTCGCGGCGCGGCGGCAAGGATTATTTATTGTCTCCGTTTCGCAAGGCCGAACTGGTCGAGCTCGACGGGGTTCTGGATCGGGCAGCAAACGCGGCAGAGGTCCTGCTTACCCGGGGCACCGCCGCCGCAATGAACGAGTTTAACCGCCGCGAACCAAACACTCCGGCGGAGGAATAGGGCAGTTGCCCGCCATCGGGTGACTTGCTTTGAGTAACTGCCACGGTGTCGAACACCGGGTGGCGCGCGGACCTTACCCGTTCGCAGAAAAGAGAGACGGAATGCCAGTACAACGTTTTTACGAAGTCATGTTCATCGTCCGGCCCGACGTGCTCGATGAGGATCTCGACAAGCTCATCGCCGGAATCGAGGGCACCGTCACCAATGGCGGCGGAGCCATTCGCTCGACCGAGAAGCTGGGCCGCCGCAAGCTCGCCTATACCGTTCGCCGCTTTAACGACGGCAACTATGTCCTTCTCACTATCGATGCCGACGGCGTGCTGGTCAAAGAAGTGGAACGCCGCCTTCGTGTGACCGAGCCGGTGATCAAGTTCATCACCGTACGCATGGACGAGGAAGAGAAGCGTCTGGACAAGGTTCGCGCTCTCCGCGCCAGCCGCAAGAAGCTCAGCGCTCAGCCTGTGGCTCCTCCACCTGCTGCGCCCGCACCCTCGGCACCTGCTCCGGCCGCCACGCCTGCAGCCGCGCCGGTCGAGGCCGCTGCTCCGGCCGCGCCCGAAGCTGCCCCCGCAAGCGTCTAGTTTTACGCTTGCCACCACGAGCGGTTTGCGGAGGTTTTCTCCGGCTCCGCTCCGGTTCAACTTAAGGATCGATACTGCGCCAGCTCAGAGTGCTGAGTGCAGAGAAGGAAGAAGGAAAAGATGGCTGAAGAAACCAGCACACCACGGGCTCCTGAAAGCTCAGGTCCTCCCAGTTCCGGCCCCCGCCAAGGCGGTCGCCCCGCAGGCGGTCCCGGCGGCGGCGGACGCAAGTTTTTCCGCCGTAAGAAGGTTTGCAAGTTCTGCACGGAAAAGATCGATGCCATTCCTTACCGCGACGTGCGCCTGCTGCAGCAGTTCGTCGCCGAACGCGGCAAGATTGTGCCCCGCCGCTTAACCGGCGTCTGCACCACTCACCAGCGGCGGCTCACACGCGCCATCAAGCAGGCTCGCAATATCGCCCTGCTGCCGTTCGCCGCACGCTTCTAGATTCGCGCACGCGTCGCTCCGGGCGGAGTCTCCGCCCCGCTTCGCTGCCACTTTGAGTTTTGGGAGATTCGTTATGGAAGTCATTTTGAAAGAAGATGTAAACAACCTCGGCCATCGCGGCGACGTGGTGAAGGTGGCCGAAGGCTATGGCCGCAACTTCCTGTTGCCGAAGAAGCTCGCCATGGAAGCCACAGCTGCCAATAAGGCGGTCATCACGCAGATGAAGTCCTCTGCAGTGCGCCGCTCGGCTAAAGAGAAGACCGAGGCCGAGAGCCTGCTGGCCCTGCTCGATGCCGTCACCCTCACCTTTGAACGCCGGGTCGGCGAGAACGAACACCTGTTTGGCTCCGTCACTTCCAGCGACATCGCTCAGCAGCTCGAATCGAAAGGCTTCAATATCGACCGCCGCAAGATCCAGCTGGAAGAGCCGCTGAAGTCTCTCGGAGACTTCCTCATCCCAGTAAAGCTGCACCGCGAAGTCACGGCTCATGTGAAGGTCGTGGTTCAGCCGGAAGCGGAATCCGGAAAATAACTTCGCAGAAAGCCACGGCGACGGTCCATTTCAGACCGTCGCCGTGGCACTTTCTGCTCTGAGCTCTAAAGTCTCCGCGAGCGCTAACGTCCTTCTTTCAACCGCGCTGCCAGTCGGTCCGGCAATCCCGCCCGCAAGATCCGCTCCTGTGCCGCACGCACGTCATACGGCACCCGGCAGAAGCTCACCGTCATCTGCTCATCGTCGTAGATAGCGAACGCTGCCCGCCAGTCGTGGTCTCGCGGCTGTCCCACCGATCCTGGATTGATCAGGTACCGCGCGCTCGAACGCAACTGGATCTCGTATTCCTCCGCGCCATTCCTTCCCACATAGTGTGGGCTCAGCTTGAACAGCGACTCCCCATCGGTTGCGAATCCGCCCTGCAGATGCGTATGCCCGAAAAAATTGATCCGTGTGCGGATCTCGTGCAGTGGGCCCCAGGCATCGCGCAGCGACAGGACGTATTCATCCTCATCCACGACCGAGCCGTGCATGCAGCTGACCTGCGGGCCGTCTGGCATCACCGGACCCTGCGCCAGGTGCTGCAGCCAGTCAATGTGCTCTTCGCTTAGAACTACCTGTGTCCACTTGGCCGCCCGGCTGGCGATCGGGTTGAAGTCTTCAAGAGAGATTAGCCCGCTACACGCGCGATCATGATTGCCGCGCACAAATACCTGCCCAAGCCCGCGAGCTCGATCAATCACCTCGTTAGGATTCGCACCATACCCCACAATATCCCCAAGGTTCCAGACCATATCCCAGGCCGGTGCTGCCGCGAGCACGGCGTCCAGGGCATCAAGGTTCGCGTGAATGTCGGAGAGAATGAGAGCGCGCATCGGGAGACAACAGATCCATAGTCCAATCTATCCGCAATGCGCGAGGATTCCAAGCCACCCGCCCGCTTCAACCCGGATCCAGATCCCTTCCAGGTGAGATCTGCGCGTGGGCCTCTGCTCAGAGTTTCGCCGGATCAACCTTCATTGAATTGACGCGACCTAGCGCCGCACCCAGTGGTCTTCGCCAGCCTCGACCAGCTCTCCCCCGGCGATCTCGGCTGTGCCGCCGAGCGTGGCCAGTGGCCGGTCCAGTGGTGTGTCGAGCGACGGAGCCGCTCCCAATAGGCTGCGGGTATAGGCATGCAGCGGATTGCGAAAGATCTGCTGCCTCGATCCCTGCTCCAGGAAAACTCCGTGCCGCATCACCGCGACCTTGTCCGCTACCTGCGAGACGACCGCCAGGTCATGCGAGATAAACAGCATCGATAGACCGAACTGCCGGCGCAACTCCGCCAGCAACTCCAGAATTTGCGCCTGCACCGTGACATCCAGCGCCGTCGTCGGCTCATCGGCGATCAACAATCGCGGCCGATTCGCTACAGCCATCGCAATCAGAATCCGCTGCCGCTGCCCCCCCGAAAACTGGTGGGGATAGTCGCTGAACCTGCGCGCCGGCTCAGGCAACGCAACCGCTTCCATAGCCTCGAGAACATCTGCCCGCACCTGTCTCCGCGTTCGCTCTGGGTGATGGATGCGGACCGCCTCGCCTATCTGCTCGCCCACTGTCATTACCGGATTCAGCGCAGTCATCGGTTCCTGGAAGATCATGGCGATCTGCCGTCCGCGATACTGCCGCATCTCCTCTGACCCAAGTCGCAGCAGGTCTTTTCCGTCGAAGAGGATGCGTCCGTCGACCTGCGCGGCAGGATCCAGCAGGCGCAGGATAGCGAGCGAGGTCACCGATTTGCCGGAACCCGATTCGCCCACCAGCCCCAGAACTTCGCCCGGCGCTATCGACAGACTCACGTCGGTGACTACGGGACGCGTCGTCTGACGCGATCCAAACCAGATCGACAGATGCTCAATCTCTAGAATCTTCGGCTGTTGTTCGTCAGGCAGACCCACGCGCTCATCGTATCGCATCCGTGTGCCACAGCAATGCATGAGTGCTCGCAATTGCTCTTGCGCCCTGCGGCATCGACGCTGCCAGGCTTGCCTCCACATTGACGACGCACCTTCCCCATGATCCGATGACAGCAGTGCCGCCAATTTCCAGCCTTCCCATCGACGCCCTCCTGTCCCAGATCGTCGATTCTCTGTCGCGCCACCCCAATCTGGTCATTGAAGCTGCGCCGGGCGCAGGCAAGACCACCCGCGTTCCACCCGCGCTTTTGAACGTAGTGCGAGGCGAAGTGATCGTTCTCGAACCGCGCCGCATCGCTGCACGACTGGCCGCGCGGCGCGTTGCGTTGGAACTCGGAGAGCGCGTCGGCGACACCGTGGGCTATCAAGTCCGGTTCGAAGAGATAGCGGGCCCGCGCACACGCCTGCGATTTGTCACAGAAGGAATTCTTACCCGCCGTCTGCTCACCGACCCGCTGCTTCGAGGTGTCGACGCGGTCGTCCTCGACGAATTTCATGAGCGCCACCTCGACAGCGATCTGGCCATCGCCTTACTGAAGCACCTGCAGCAAAGCCGTCCCGAACTTCGCATCGTGGTCATGTCGGCCACGCTCGAAGCGAATCCCGTGGCAAAGTATCTCGGCGAATGCCCGATCCTGCGATCCGAGGGAAGGCTCTTCGAATTAGCCGTTCGCCACCTCCCGTACTCGCCCCACCCACTTGAGATCCAGGTGAGGAGCGCGCTCGAGTTGCTCCTCGCTGAGAAACACGCTGGCGACATCCTCGCCTTCCTCCCCGGGGCCGCGGAGATCCGCCGCGCTCAACGGGAATGCCAACCTGTCGCCCGCCTCGCCGATCTTCTCCTGCTGCCGCTCCATGGTGACCTCTCCCCGGCCGAACAGGATCGCGCCATCACGCCTGCCGCGCAACGCAAACTCATTCTGGCCACGAACGTCGCCGAAAGCTCCATCACTGTCGAAGGTGTCACCGCCGTGATCGACAGCGGTCTGGCACGGGTTGCCACCTATTCGCCCTGGACGGGCCTGCCTACGCTTGAAGTAGCGCGCATCAGTAAAGCCTCTGCCCGGCAGCGCGCCGGGCGAGCCGGACGCACTGGGCCCGGCACGGTTCTCCGCCTCTATCCACTCGAGGATTACTCGCGCCGTCCGGACTACGACACACCCGAGTTTCTGCGCAGCGACTTGTCCCAGCTCTGCCTTGCCCTGCGAGCCATGCAGGTGACCGATCTCGATTGGCTGGACGCACCGCCTCCCGCCGCCCTTCACCATGCGGAATCGTTGCTGGACCGGCTCGGCGCGATGGGCGAAATGTCACAGAGACTGGCACGATACCCGCTGCCTCCCCGCCTCTCGCGCATCCTGGTCGAAGCCATGGAGCGCGGAGTCGGCGAAGACGGCTGCATCGCTGCCGCGCTGCTCGCGTCTGGATCACGGACGGAATCAACCGACCTGCTCGCCGCCATGGATCAACCACGCGACGCTCGCCAACAACAGCAGGTCGAACAACTTCGCCGCATCGCCCGGCCTCCCCGACAGACGCAGCACGACGACGAAGCCCTGTTGCTGTCTCTGCTCGCCGGGTTTCCCGATCGCGTGGGCCGCATCCGCAGCGGCAACCAGGTGTTGCTCTCGATCGGGGCTTCCGCAGAACTGGCCGGGCATCCGCCGCAGTATCCGTTCCTGATTGCCGTCGATGCGGAAGACCGTCGCGACAAGCCACTCCCGTTGATACGAATGACTGCCCGCATCGAGCCCGAATGGCTCCTCGACCTCTTCCCGGACCATGTTCGCGAGACGACCGCGGTGGAGTGGAATCGGACCGCTGAACGGGTTGAAACCATCCATGCTTTGCGGTACGACGATTTGGTCATTGAGGAATCACGTGGCGCCCCGACCGAAGCCACAGCGGAACTGCTCGCCCGTAAAGCAATCGAAGCTGGTCTGGAACGCTTCGTCGATCCGGAGGCACTCAACGATTTATTAGCGCGAGCCGAGTTCGCCGGACTTACGCCACCCGACCCGGAACAACTTCTTCGCGAACTCGCGGGTGGCCTGCAAAGCTTTGCCGAACTGAAGACCGCCGCAGCGAACTTCTTGCCCTTGCTGGAGCAACAACTCGACTCGCGTGTCCTCAACGAATTCGCCCCGCCGCGCCTTCGCCTGCAAGGTGGACGGCAAACCAAGGTTCACTATGAACGCGGCAAGACGCCCTGGATCGCCTCACGCCTGCAGGACTTCTTCGGCATGCGCGAAACGCCGCGCATCGGACGCGATCGCGTCCCGGTCGTCGTCCACCTGCTCGCGCCGAATAAGCGAGCCGTGCAGACGACCACCGACCTTGCCGGCTTTTGGGAACGGCTGTATCCGCAGGTACGCCGCGAACTCATGCGCCGTTATCCAAAGCACGCCTGGCCCGAGCGCCCCTAATCGCGGTTGCGGAATCGCAAGCGTCTGGCGCTCCATCACTTTTGCGGTTCATGTCATCGGGACATTCACGCCCAAACGAAAGAGCCGGTCTCTCGACCGGCTCTTCTCAGTTCAAGCAGTGCGCGAGTTACCCACCGATGGCCGGATCGCTGATGCTGTCTCTTCCGTTCTCCACATGGCCCGCAAGGTGTTGCTTGAAGGTTGAATCCGAAGGAGATTCGATGACCAGATCGTACCAGCCAGACGTCGACCTGAGAGAGAAGTACTCCTCGAGATCGTCATCCTCCTCCACGACTCGGGTGATTGTCTGGTTCGTGTAGACATCGAGAATCGTCACTTCAATCTCTCTGTCGTGGTGGTTCTTGATTGCGAGTTTCAGGCCGTGGCGCTCCGACTCGTAACTCGTTCTGATATGAATATCGGCTTTGCCTTTACCCGCGACACTGCCCTTGAACTGCCGAAAGAAACCGTTCGGACCGTACACAGAAAGATCGTACGTAGTCTGTCCGCCGGTCGTCACGGCCCACGTATCGGACAGCGACGCGTGCGCGCCTACGGTGTAGGTCCAGGGTCCGGTGCCAGTGTTCGCGGAGCGTACCTGGAAGACCGCGGCTACATCCCCGGAGTTTGCGAAGTGAATGCGGAAGCTGCCGGCCTCGAAGCTCGCGTGTCCGCTAGCATTCAGTTCGTACGGCAGCGCGCGAGCCGGGCGTGTGCCCTTCTCCTGCACTGGCATGACCTGATCCGTCGGCGGCACGGGAACGTAGCTGGGATGTCTCGCATTGTCGGTCGGCTTATAAGTAACAGTGCTCGGCAGAGAGACCGGCCGGCTGTTGGGTGTGGCGAAATTGAATGCCGAAGTGAGATCTCCGGCAACGGCGCGGCGCCAGGGCGTGATGTTCTTTTCGATGATGCCCGGGTGAGTCGACCCGAAGCGCTGCTCGATAAAACGAATGAGCGATGTGTGATCGAACACCTGCGAATTCACGTATCCGCCCTTGCTCCAAGGCGAGATGACGATCATCGGCACGCGCACACCAAGCCCGATCGGTCCCGGAAGATAGTCTGAGTAGTACACATTTTTAGTAAAAATTTCGTTCGTGGTGTCTACCGTCGACAAGCCTTGGGCGCGCGACACTGGAGGCGTGGGCGGCACCATGTGATCGAAAAATCCATCGTTCTCGTCGTAGTTGACGAAGAAGACAGTCTTGCTCCAGACCTCGGGATTGGAAGTGAGCGCGTCGAGAACCTGAGAGATGTACCACGCGCCGTAATTCGCGGGCCAGTTGGCGTGCTCAGTGTAAGCCTCTGGCGCGACAATCCACGATACCTGCGGCAGCATATTGTTCTTTACATCGCTGCGAAGGATGTCGAACAGTTTTTCACCCTCGAGATCTCCACCTGATGCTGCCAGGTTAGTGCCGGTCCTTGCCCTCTCGGCCAGCGGCGAACCAGCCGGCGCATTCTGATATTGGTGAAAGTAGAGTAGGGAATTGTCGCCATAGTTGCCGATGTAAGGATCGCTGCCCCAGCCCCAGTAGTCTGCTGCGTCGAGTCCAGCGCCGACGTCCTGGTAGATCTTCCACGAGACGCCCGCATTCTGTAACAGTTCCGGATACGTCGACCAGTCATAGCCCAACTCGGAGTTGTCGAGCACCGGGCCGCCACCCTGTCCATCGTTCCCCACCCACCCGGTCCACATGTGGTAGCGGTTGGGATCAGTTGGGCCGAGCAGAGAGCAGTGGTACGCATCGCAAACAGTAAACGCGTCTGCCAGAGCATAGTGGAACGGAATGTCGTCGCGCGTGAGATGAACCATAGACGTGGTGCTCTTATTCGGAACCCACTGGTCATAGTTCCCGTTGTTCCATGCGCCGTGCGTGCTGTTCCAGTCGTGCGGCGTGCCTTCTTCAAACTGCAAACCGAGGTTCGATGCGGGCGGATGGAACGGCAGAACGTAGTCCGAGCCATTCGGCTGGTACCAGACCGGTTTCCCGTTGGGAAGAACGATGGAGCGAGGATCGCCGAAGCCCCTGACTCCGCGCATGCTGCCGAAGTAGTGATCGAAGGATCGGTTTTCCTGCATCAGGATCACGATGTGTTCGACATCCTTGATGGTGCCGGTCCGATGGTTCGCGGGAATCTCAAGCGCGCGGCTGATGCTGGAGGGGATTGCTGCGGCGAGTGCGCCAGTGCTCAGCAGTTGAAGGAAGGTTCGGCGATCCGTTGACATGGGGTAGGGTGCCTCGCTGGTCTTTTTTCTGGTTCGATCAGCGACACTATCAGCCGGTTGTTTCGGTCTCGTGAGAGGAGTGTTGCAGCAGGTTGAACATGAGGGGTTTGCAAATAGCAGATTCGGCCGCTGCCGCACCTGGAACCTCAGGGCTTCCTTCCGTCATTCCTGCAACAACGGCCGAGCTCCAACACCTGCTACACTCCTTCAGATCAAGTTGCCCAAGCTGACTGGGCTCCGTCGCCGTGATGGCCTGTTGAGAAGAAAGATCTCAGCGTTCTGGATTGAACTCTGTACCGTGGCATGAGAAGTGGGGTATGATCCTGTCGCTCAGAAGAACGAGCGATGTCGGTCAAGTTTCCTCACGGACCGCGAAGTCCAGGATCAGACCCCGGTCCCGTAGGACGTGCCGCTCACGGCCAGATGTTTCCGGAGAGTGCGCCTTGAAGATATATCTCGCAGAATCCCCGCTTGGCTTCAGGTTAGGGACTGCCAATTCGGTGGAAGTTATTCCGTCGCTATCACGCGCCGATCCCTACGGCTGTCCGCCTCATCGTTCGAGCTACGGCGTCAGTCAGGCGCAATCAAGATTGAAACCGGCAGAGTTACAGAAGAGACTTCGGGCCCGGGCGCGGTTTACGACCACCCAGTCGTGAGCATGCATCGTCGTGAACTGAGGCAGGCTACTGATACTCGGGTCGCAAATACCCTGAGGAGAAAATCATGAAACGTGCGTTACGAATGATCTGTTTTGTCATTCTGTCGTTGATAAGTTTCATCACCTACGAGCATGCATTGGCTCAGGACACTCCGCAAGAAGAACAGGCAGAGGCGTGGACGTCCTGGGGCGGAGGTGCTGGAAATACTCACAATGCGTCTCAGGAACATTGGTTAACACCCCAGAATGTCGGCACTCTCAAGCCCAAGTGGATCTACACCACCCGCGGTGACGTAAGCGCGACACCCACCGTAGAAGGAGACGCGGTCTACGTGGTCGATTGGGGTGGCTATGTCTACCGCATCAACGCAGCGAATGGCAAGACGGTCTGGAGCAGGAAGGTGTCGGACTACACGGGCAATCCCGCGTCATTCTCGAGAACCTCGCCTGCCATCGGCCCAGACAGAATTGTGATCGGCGATCAAGGGGGAGCAATCGAACTCGCCATCAACAAAGCTAATGGAAATCTGCTATGGAAGACGATTGTCGATCCACTACCGGCAGCTTTCATTACCAACTCTCCTGTCATTGTCGGGAGCCATGTATATATCGGCGTCTCGTCTGACGAAGAGGGGATGGCGGCCCATAACAAGAGTTATGTGCTGAAATTTCGCGGCAGTATCCAGTCATTGAATCTGCAAACCGGGGCCATCGAATGGAAGACGTACGTGGTTCCGACTGGCTACACTGGAGGTGCGGTCTGGGGCAGCAACTTTGTCATCGATCTGAAGAGGAACGCGCTCTACGCGGGTATCGGGAATAACTACTCGGTGCCTGCCTCTGTGACTTCATGCCTGGGCACCGCGACGACGGTGGCGCAGCAACTTGCCTGCTTAAGTCCGCAGGACTACATCGATGGCATATTGGCGCTGAACCTGACCAATGGATCCGTCAAATGGTCGCATCGCTTTCAGGGTTCAGATACCTGGACCGTCTCCTGCATCGATCATCCAAGTACAGGCATCCCGTGTCCCGATCATCCCGGACCTGACTACGACTTCGGCGCCGGTACAAACCTGATGACCGTGACCATCAATGGCAAGGCCACTGACATACTCGGTGCAGGCCAGAAGAGCGGCTACTACTGGGCTGTCAATCCAGATAATGGCAGGTTCCTTTGGGGCACGAAGGTCGGGCCCGGCGGACTTACCGGTGGCGTGGAATGGGGAACAGCCACCGATAACAAGCGTATCTATGTTCCGATTACGAACTACTACAACACCACCTTCAAACTGCAACCTACGGGCGTAAGTTGGAATGGCGGCGCCTGGTCGGCTCTCGACCCCGCCACCGGGAAAATTCTCTGGCAGACCAAGGCTACCGGACAAAATCCGTTGAACACCGCCCTGCCCGCCCGGGCCCTGGCTCCGATCTCGACGGCGAACGGAGTGGTTTTCGGCGGATCCATGTCGGGAGATTTTGTAGCGATGGATGCGGCCACCGGAAAGATTCTATGGAAGTACAACAGCGGTGGGTCGGTGAACTGCGCACCGTCCATTGTCGATGCCACCGTTTACTGGGGCTCTGGGTATACGAATGATAAAGCTGGGACGGGAAATAAGAAGCTGTTCGCCTTTCAAATTCCTGCCAAAAATCCGAACGACGAATAGTCAGCGGAACTTCGCCCAGGATGCGGCCGGTCGAGGAATCGGTTCTCGTAGCTTGGAATCACGATGTGCTCGGACCCGCTGAGTTTCCCTGTGCGTTGCTTCGCGACCAGAATAGGCGCTCCCCGCTGCGTGCAGGCGGGGAGCGTATCCCCTAAGCCTTGATCTGATCGCCGCTGCAGCCTGGATGGCCGCAATCGCACGCCAGTTCTGCCACGTCCTTGTGGTCTTCGCACTGCTTGCTGCAATATTTCTTATCCGTCACAACGCAGGTACATGATGAGTGGGCGCATTTCTTTGCATCTGCCATACGAGCATCCTCATTCTTCCAGGTGAATTCGCCATCAGGCGCTACCCGGTGAGATGCCTCGTGGCTCGTTGCTGGACATCTGTTTGCTGAACAGTCAGAGACAGCCCCGGACAAGTCTGAGCAAGGAAGGGAACTGCCCGGGAGGACCATCCCGGGTTCCTCGCGATCAAGCTGTGTAGCAGCGACCATCAGACAACTAGACGTTATTGCTTAAAGCGCTCCGGAAACATCCTCAGATTGCTGGACTGCGGCTCGGTTTTCTCGTGCATGGCCGCGTCCCGCTGTTCGCATTTATGGCCGGCTTCCTGCAGCATGAGTGCTTCGCTCGAGTCGCCCGTAGCCACGGTATGAAAGCAATCCAGGCAGATGGAGTCGATAGTTCCATCACCATTCTGACGGTGCGCAAATTGTGCTCCGGCGGTCATAGCTCGTCTTGCTCTTTCTTGAAGTGGGCCCGGAGGATTCAACGCTAAGGATGCTCGACTACTTTCCTTTGTTGCCACCGGCTTCACAAAAAATGGAAAGTGGGGTGGCGATACCAGATCTTATCCTCCACGCATCCTGCAGCGACAAAGAAGGTGTCGTACATTCACCGCATCAAATCCGAGCAACGGCGTACGATCATTGCCGTGCGGCGGTTCGCAGCGCTCAGCGAACGGATTACGCATCAGAATGGGCGCTGCAGGCCCACGATACGTTTGAAATAGAACCAAATTTGCGAATTTGGGGTCGGGGCTGCAACCCTGATTCGTCAGCTACATTCTCAGTTCGGGTGATCACGGTTTTTTCTAGATAGGAGATCTTTATGGATGCGGTGAAGTTTTGGGCAGTTTTCTCAGTAGGTGTGGCGGCAGGGGCGGCAGTCGCTTTAATCTACGCACCCCAATCGGGAGCGGAGACTCGAGAGCAACTGAAGCGTGGCCTGGGAGATGCCTCCGACTACATTCGCGATCAGGCAGACAACATCAGCGGACAGGCCGATACCTTGATTCGGCGTGGCAAAGATGCTGTGAGCGGCGTAGTGGACACCGCCAGCAACGCCGTCGGTGGAGTGGTCGATAGCGCGAACAGTGCCATGGGCGCAGCCAGCGACGCGGCAAAGAAAGCGGCCGGATCCGTCTAGTCTGCTATCCACGGCACAATAAAAAAGGCCCGATCCGCTGTGGATCGGGCCTTTTCCGTTATCGTTCTGACCTTAGTTGCTGAAGAGCAGTATGCCCTCAGCCTTCTCATCGCCTGAGCTAGTTCCCAGATTAGAGACCGGCCGATAGAACAATTGGTTGTTGTCCAGGTAGACCTCGAGGAAGGCAGGCCGTTCTGTGATTCCGCCTGCGATCAACGCCTCCGAGAGCGGATCCTCTACGTAGCGCTGGAGGGCGCGACGCAGCGGGCGTGCTCCGTAGGTGCGGTCGACCAGCGTCTTCTCCAGAATCCACTTCTTCGCTTCTTCGGTCACCGCAATGGTGATCGCCTTCTGCGCCAGGTTCGTGTTGAGTTGCTGTACCAGCAGTTCCAGAATCTGGATCAGATCGCCATCCGACAGCGACATGAAGATGATGACTTCATCGAGACGGTTGAGGAACTCTGGATTGAAGGTGCGCTTGACCTCGCCCTTCACCATCTCCTCAATCTTGTCCATGACCAAGTCTTCGCGATCGGACGAGAACCCGAGGCCCTTGTTCTTCTGCAGGTGCCGGGCGCCGATGTTCGAGGTCATGATGATGATCGTGTTCTTGAAGTCGACGGTATTGCCCAGGCCGTCAGTCAACTGACCATCTTCAAAGACCTGCAGCAGGATATTGAAGACATCCGGATGCGCCTTCTCGATTTCGTCCAGCAGCACCACGGAGTAGGGGGAGCGCTTGACCCGTTCGGTCAGCTGACCGCCTTCTTCATACCCCACATAGCCCGGAGGCGAACCGATCAGCTTGGAGACCGAGTGCTTCTCCATGAACTCCGACATGTCGAAGCGGATCAGAGCTTTGTCGCTTCCGAAGAGGAAGTTGGCCAGCGTACGAGCCATCTCCGTCTTGCCCACGCCGGTCGGTCCCAGGAACAGGAACGAGCCGATCGGACGGTTCGGAGATTTGAGGCCGGCACGCGAGCGGCGAATCGCACGGGCGAGGGCCGAGATAGCCTTCTCCTGCGAGATGACCCGCTTGTGCAGCTCTTCTTCCACGCGTAGCAGCTTCTGCGTCTCTTCTTCCTTGATCGAGGTGATCGGCACGCCAGTCCAGCGGCTGACCACATCCTCGATGTCTTCGCGGCTCACAATGCCGGCCGTCGAGTCGTCGAGGTGATATTTGTCGCGCAGGGCACGCAGGTTTTCGCGCTCTTTGCGTTCTTCATCGGAGTAGAAGCGAGCCTTCTCGAACTCGTGATTCGCTATGGCGTTTTCCATGCGATGCACGATGAACTTGATCCGCTTTTGCACCTCGGTGATCTCTTCGGGAAGCGAAGTCTGGCGCAGTTTTACGCGAGCTCCCGCTTCGTCGATCAGATCGATCGCCTTATCCGGCAGGAAACGATCCGGAATATAGCGGCTCGAGTGCGATACGGCGAACGAAATCGAGTCATCGGTGTAGCTGACCGCATGGAACTTCTCGTAGCGGTCCTTGATCCCCATGATGATGCGGATGGCATCTTCCTCGTTGGGAGGAGGCACCTTAACCGCCTGAAAACGCCGTTCGAGTGACCGGTCCTTCTCAATCGACTTGCGATATTCGGCAGGCGTGGTTGCGCCGATGCACTGAATTTCGCCGCGCGAGAGAGCCGGCTTGAGGATGTTGGCAGCGTCGAGCGAGCCCTCGGCCGACCCGGCGCCCACCAGCGTATGAAGCTCGTCGATGAAGATGATGGAGTTCTGATTTTCCATCAGTTCCTTCATGATCGTCTTCAGGCGCTCTTCGAACTGGCCTCGGTACTTCGTTCCGGCAACGATCAGGGAAAGATCGAGCGCCAGCACGCGCTTGTCCGCGAGAAAGCTGGGCACGTCCCCATCCGAGATACGCTGCGCCAGACCTTCGACGATGGCCGTCTTGCCTACGCCGGGTTCGCCGATTAAAACCGGGTTGTTCTTGGTACGGCGGCAGAGAATCTGTACGACTCGTTCCAGTTCCTGGTCGCGTCCCACCAGTGGATCAAGCTGATTGTCCATCGCGGCCTGCGTGAGGTCACGCGAAAACTCGGCCAAAAGGCTAGATTCGCGATTGCGCTGCGACGGCGGAGCCTTCTCTTGAGTGGCACGGGCCAGTTCCTCGCGAATGGCCAGCAGCTTCAGTCCCCGTTCGTGCAGAATCTCAGCGGCAAAACATTTTTCTTCACGAAGCAGGCCAAGCAGCAGATGTTCCGTTCCGATGTGCTTATGGGAGAGTCGTTCGGCTTCTTCCGCCGCGTATGCCAGTACGCGCTTGCACTCGTTCGAAAGTGGCAGATCGACCGAGGTTGAGACCTTTTCGCGGATCGTCGTGTGGCCTTCAATCTGTTTCCGAATGGATTCGACTGACGCATGCGACCGCAGAAAGCGATTGGTTAACGCCTTGTCCTCACGCAAGAGCCCAAGCAGCAGGTGCTCCGTCTCAATGTACGGAGAGCCAAACTGGCTGGCCTCATACCGCGCGAAGAAGATTACGCGCCGCGCCTTTTCTGTGTAGCGTTCGAACATGTTCCCCCTTCATGGGCTTGCGATGGTTGTCGCTCGCCGCGGCTTGATCGCCACGGACCTTCTATCCAGAAGGTTTGTCGCGCAAACATCGGAAGCTCTCATCCCTACTGCGTCTCCTCAGCCAAAATCCCGGCCAAAGGAGGAGACCTTGAGGTTAGGTGCTGAATATCAGGTCTGGTTGAACCTGGTATTCGGATGCCTGGAGCCAAAAATCGCGCCATGCGAGCCTTGCATCCAACCCGCCTTCCCGAATACGCTCCCCATACTTTGATGAGCGACTCGGCCGAACCCAGACAGCGAGTGCCGAATAAGCATTAGACCGATTGAGGTACTACTTCGTCCATCCTGCCTTTTTCAAGTCGTAAAACCCGGCTACATCGCCTGGCCAGCCCGAGGTTGTGTGTGACGATCAGCGAAGTGAGGCTATGATTATGGTGCAGTCGCTCGATCAAGCTAAATACCACATCGGCGGTACGCCCATCGAGATCCCCGGTTGGTTCATCGGCCAGCAGCAGCTTTGGTCCGGTGACCAGGGCTCGCGCCAAAGACACCCGTTGCTGCTCGCCCCCGGAAAGCTCTCCTGCCCGGTGGGTCGCCCGGTCCTGCAATTCCACTTCCTGCAACCACGTCTCCGCCGTTTTCATGGCTTTGCCCCGGGGTTCGCCTCGAGCGAGTAACGGCATCGCGACGTTCTCCAACGCGGAAAACTCCGGCAGCAGGTAGTGAAACTGCCAGACATAGCCGACTTCGTGGTTGCGAAACGTGGCGGCCTGCCGGGGTGATAGCAATTTCAACTGGGTTGAGGCGCAGTATACGTCACCGGCAGAAGGGCTATCAAGCGCGGCCAGGATGTGCAAAAGTGTGCTTTTCCCCGCACCCGACTCGCCGACAATGGCCAGCAAATCGCCCTGATGTACGCCAAAATTCAGGTTCTCGAAGAGGACCAGCCTGCCTCGGCCGGTCACGTACTCCTTCGCCAAATTCACAACTTCTAGCAGATATGGATGCGCCCGGGAGCCATTTGGACTCAGATCGTCCTTCCAGCCCACATCTGCGGGCGGATAGGTCAGGTGCGATTCGGCTGAGCCACTCTCCATAACTACTCCTACCATTCTAAACCCGGTGGGAAAGAAAGTTCTGCTGGGAAGACTTGCAGACTTCGATGCGGCTGGACGCTGAATGCGTTGACGAATCTCTCATAACTTGAACATTACTCGTAACGAAGCGCCTCAGCCGGGAGCACCCGCGCCGCCGAGACGGATGGATACAGGGTCGCCAACAGGGAAACTCCCAGAGACACCAGCGCCACGACCAAGCCATCGAGAAGACGCGGAGCGAACGGAAGATAGTCGATCGAATACACCTCGGCCGAGAGGTGGATGAAGCGGTAGTGATGTCCGGCCCAGGATAGAAGGTACCCGAGAACCAGTCCCAACACCGTGCCCAGCACGCTGATCAGCAGACCTTGCAGCATGAAAATACTTCGAATCTGCTCCGGACGTACGCCAAACGACATCAGCACCGCGATGTCCCTGGTCTTCTCCATCACCATCATGGTGAGCGCGATCAGGATGTTGAGTGCCGCCACGCAGACAATCAGCCCGATGACGATGAAGGTCACCACGCGCTCCAGCGCCAGCGCTCGGAAGACCTCCCGGTTCTGTTCCATCCAGTTCGTCGTCAGGAATCCGGGCCCGGCGGCCTCCTCGATCTCCTTCCCAATGCGGTCGGCGTGATACAGGTCGTCCACCTTGAAGGAGATCACCGAGACAATATCCGGTTCTCCGAACAGCCGTTGGGAATCGATCAGCTTCACAAACGCAAAGCTCGAATCGTATTGATAGAACCCGGAGTGGAAGATGCCGGCCACCTGGAACGGCTGATATTTGGGAAGGAAGCCGTAGGGCGTGAGATCGCCTTGCGGGCTGATCACGTTCACCGTGGATCCCACCTTCGCGTCGATGGTGTCGGCCAGGTCATAGCCAATGAGGATAGGCGGCCTGGAACGCAAGGCGTCGTTCGTCGCTGGAGCCGATTGAAACGTCTCTTCGGGATTGGAGTTAAGCGGAGCGGCGCTCCCGAACGGCAGGTTCGAAAACAGATCGCTCACAGAGCGCTCCTGGTTGAGCACAATGCCTTTGATCAGTGCGCCGCCCGAACGCGCTCCACGCGAGATCAGAACGGGCTCGTACAATCCCGGCGATGCGGCGGTCACGTGAGGCAATTTTCGCAGCCTGGCCGTCAGCTCGCGCCAGTTCCGGATTCCGTCCTGCTGCACGCGCATCAACTGCACATGCGCGGTCGAACTCACCAGGCGATCCTGCAGATCGCGACGCATACCGTTCGTGATGGCCAGCGCGACAATGAGCGACGCGACCCCGACCGCCACTCCCGCCACTGAGATCGTGGTGATCACGCCGATCACGGCCTGCCGCCGCTTGGCCCGCAGGTAGCGCATCGCCACGAACAACTCAAATTGCATGGCTAACGAGTCTCGGGAACTGCCGTCTTCGCCGCTTCCACATTGTCATAGCGGTCGTACACGCGGACCGTCACGATATGTTCTGTGGCCTGTTCACGCGGCGCGCCCGGTGCCGGTTTCGGCAGCGGAGCGGTGAAGTCGTAGTGCTCCTGCAGCGAGTCAGAGAGCTTGTCGACCGGCTCGATGTATTGCCAGGGCCCGGCATCGATCGAATACTCCGCATGCGAAATGGCAGAGGCACTGTCTTTGGCGTCGAACGTCACGTGGATCGCCTCGCCAGCGGTCCTGGCCTGCAGGCTTGTCACTGCCGGCGCTCTCGTGTCCAGGAGGAAGTGGTCGCTGACCTTTTCACTGGCGAGCGATTCGCCGGGGTTGTGGGTCGGTGCGTCGCTGGCCACCACCTTCATCTGGTAGCGCCCGTCGGGCAGCGTGGCGGAATCGAACGAATAGTAGTGGTCGGTGACCTTGTCCTTGAGCAATCGCCAGTCCGACTCTCCCTGGCCGCGATAGTAGATCGCAAATACCAGTTCATCGCCGTTGTCGTCGTGCGCGGCCCAGCGGACCGTTACGGCGGTCTTATCGCGATTGGCGCTGAGCGGACCTGTGCCCGCATTTTCAGGAAAGCTGGGCGTGGCCGCCGCGCTCGCAAACGTGATGTTGATCTGTGCGGGCTGTACCGTCGTCTGCGAACTCGGCGCGACCCGGGCTCCTGGTTGGACGGCAATCTCGTCGACCGACGGCGCGACATTCACGGGCAGGTAGTTGAGTCGCACACCGTTGATGGCCCCGCTGGAGTGGAACACCGCCTTCCATTGCGCGAAGCGTGCCGGCGGAACGCCGATTGGCCCATTGTTGGGCGTGACCTTCTGCCAGTCGCTCCACGCACGCAAGGGGTTGTCCACGTTGCCGGATCGCGCATAGAGGTCGAACTGAACTTTACCGTCCGCATCCACTTCGGCGCGGCCCCAACGAGATAACAGCGTCGCGTCGAAAACGTCGCTAGTGTAACTGCCTTCGTTGTCGACCGCCGTGCTCAACGTATAGAGCTTGCCGGTGTTGCTGGTTCCAACGTAGATGCCTTGCGGCGCATCGGCGAAGCCAACTGCCTGCGACGCCTGCAGATGTCCTATGTCGGCGCTCTCTCCGCTTTCCTGAATGCGATAGACGCGTCCGCGATTGCCGGTTGCCGCGAGCAATCCCTGCGGCGTCGAGCGGAGTGAATACACAATGTCGTCATGTGCCGACCAGAGCTTGTGTGACGCGCCCTCGGCGGACAATTCGTAGATCTCAGATCCGTCGGGGATGAGCGTATTGCCGTTGAATGCCTGCACTGAACCCGGCTGGACAAAGGTAATCGTCGCCGTGATGGCGACGTTTCCCTGCACCGGCAGAGGAGGAAGGGAACTGCGATTCTTTTCACCGACCGCCGCCGCGTAAAGATTGCCGTGCTCGCCCAAGGCGACCGCCGTAATCTCCCGCTTAGGCGCGTCATAGATGACAAATCCCTTGCCATCTTTGCCGATCCGATAGATCAGGCCTGTGCCGTCCGAACCCGCAATTAGGTCGCCGCTCTTGTCGAGGGCGAGGCAGCGAATACTCTGTTCGTCGCTCTTGAAGAAAAGCTCAGGCTTGGTCGAAGCCGATGCTCCCGCCCGGTAAATCGCCGCGGGTGCGCCGGTGGCCACATACATCCGCCCTTCGGCGTCAAAGGTCATGTCCCACACATACTTCGCCTTCAGTTCCGTTTGCGCAGGATCGAACGCAACAGTAGCCGAGTTGTCGTCTACAGCGGGTCCAGCCGTCTTGAGCCGGTACACCTTACCCGACGGCAGCGTTGCGGCATAGACATCGCCAGTGGGTGCAACTCGCACCACCTGCACTGAAATGTCTTTGCTCTCAAACAGCTTCGTGGACTTGCCATCGGGAGCAATCTTCAGCACGGTCGCTGGAGCACCCGTTGCGACATACGCATTGCCGCTGTGATCCGAGGCGATCGACCAGACATACGTGGACGGCGTCGTGACCACCTCGTGCAGCGCCGGGCCAGCCTCGATGTATCCGTCGCTTCGAATGGACACGCCGTGGGGAGAGCCCTTCTCGAAATCTTCAAAGCGGGACTGGGTCCACTGTTTGGTCCCCTGGGCTGCGGCGGTACTAACGAGAGCGGTGATGGCGAAGAGGGTAGAGGCGATCTGGCGACTGGTCATCCTGAACACGAGTCTACTAGACACCTAACCCAGCTTGATTCAGCGGCGTCGCTGAGCCGGAGGTCCTCGAAAATTGCAGGTCGCACTACCGAGCTAGAACCGCACGGTAGCGAACGTGATTTTTGCGTACCTTGCTGAGAGCCTCGTTCACCTTGTCCATCGGAAAGCGTTCAGTCTGTGCCTGGACCTTGTGCCGGGCGGCCACATCCAGCATCTCCCGTAACTGGTGAGGGCTGCCGATCGGGCTGCCCGCAATCGACTTTTGCCCTCCCACCAGCGGGAATACCTGAAAGCTGGCAGGCGCGGGTGGAACGCCAACATAGACAAACGTTCCGGTCGGTCGAAGCGCGGCGATATAGGCGTTCAGCTCCTGTTCGGCATTGATTGTCGACAAGATGAAATCGAAGTGGCCTGCGAGATTCTTCAGCCCCTTGGATTCGCGCGTATTCACAAAGTGGTGCGCACCGTGCGAGCGCGCCTCTGCTTCCTTCGCGGTGGAGGTCGAGAAGGCCGTCACCTCTGCGCCGAATGCTTTCGCGAATTGCAACGCGAGATGCCCAAGGCCTCCGATGCCGATGATGCCGACGCGAGACGACGGGTTCACCCCATGCTTGCGGATCGGGTTGTAGACGGTGATCCCGGCGCACAGCAACGGAGCAGCGTTCTCGCTCTGCAGAGCCTCCGGAATCGGAATCGCAAATCGTGCATTAACCCGAACTGCCTCGGCGTACCCGCCATTCCGCTGCACGCATACGCCCTCCATTGAGGCGCATAAGTTCTCTTTTCCCTGTCGGCACCACTCGCAAAATCCGCAGGAGTCCGATTGCCAGCCCACGCCCATGCGGTCGCCGATCTTGATGCCGGAAACCGCCGCGCCGACCTGTGACACCGTGCCGACGATCTCGTGCCCTGGAATGAACGGAAATTGGCTCAGCCCCCAATCGTTGTCGATCAGGTGCAAGTCACTGTGGCAGATGCCGCAATGGCTGATCTTGATTTCAACATCCTGGGGCCGAAGTTCTCCCGCATCGTACTTGTAAGGCAGCAGTTCGGCGCCGGCGGCATGAGCCGCAAACCCATGAATTGGAGGCATAGATCGTTCCTCGTTGCAGTGCGTGGGGGATGGTTGAGATCGGTAGACCGAAACCGCGGACCTATTCGATGGTAAAGGTCACCACTTCTTGTCCGGTGAGCATAGCGTCCATCGGAATCGATGTTACCGGAATTGCCGACTCTCCGTTGAGCTGAAGCTCCTGATTCGTTCGCAGCGGCTCCAGGACATTGGCCATCGAGATAGGCAGGGAAGGAAGCGTCCGGCCGGCCAGCATTGCCTGCGCTGCTGGAGCGAGCAGGGTCACGTAGAGCTGGTCGCTGGTGTGCATGCTGTTCAACTGCGCAATGGTTGCGGCCATCTCGAGCTGCTTGCCCGCTGCGCGCGTGGGCAGCGAAACGCGATCCAGAGTGGCTCCATCGCTGAGCAGTAGCCGCACCTGACCTGCCGGCAGAGTCTCCGGCAGGGTGATTGGGATGCGAAGATTGCGAGCCTCGCCGTGATAGGGCCGTACCGTCGCTTCAATGGTCACCGTCTGGCCGGCATGAACGCGCGGCGTGGCCGTATGGGCGCTCTCCAGTTGTAATTGGCGGCGCCCCGGAATCGCTTCGATCTCCAACTTCACCGCGCGGATACCAGTCCGGCGAGTCGCATTGTCATAGAGGCGGCTGAACCGGTCTCCGACCACCAAGGCCGTGTTCAACGAAGCGGGCAGGGCATCTGTGGGCGCCAGCGTCGTCTCCAATAGAACCGGTGAATAACCCTCAAGGCTCAGGCTGCCCTTAACCCGATAGCTCATCTCCGCGCTGTAATTGTTGCTCGCGAGCAGCGACTGGTACACCGAGATCATGATCGCGCCCGGGGTAATCTGCTGCTGGTCGATGACCTCGAAGTGGAGGCTGCGCGGGTTCCCTACGCCATGCACGTCGACGGTGACAGGGATCATCCTTGCCGGTGTGCCGAACTGACCCCGAATGGCGGACTGGCGATCTTCATTGAACGAGCCCACCGTCTCCGTCGTGTTCACAATTTTGAACGCGTTTAGAGGCGAAGGCAGCGTCGCAATCACCTCGGCCTTGGTCATCGGCATTGAGATCGTTCCGAACTGAGTGATCGGATGGCCGCAGGCCAGCAACTGTTTGGGATCGACGTACGTCACCGTGCAGGTGGCCGAAATCTCCAGATCGCCACGCACAAGAACTGCGCTCACGGCCGAGCCAGGCACGATGGGTTCGGGCTGCTTTTGTCCCGAAGAGGAGCCGCCGATCCCAGCCACCGGCGACAAACCGGTCGAGCCCATCCGGTCCTGCCAGAGCTTGATCGCCTCAGGACCGAAGCCGCTGAAGACCAGCGGCGTTTCGATGGGGTGAATGACCGTTGTATCGGAGACCGGTGTGGCGCCGGAGGGAAGTGTCGAAACCACGGTACTCGCAAGCTGCAGCGTGGAGGCCTGCGGCTGCGGCTGATCACGAACCTGCAGCATCTCCTCGATCGGCGTAATGCCGCAGATCGGCTCCTTGCTGAACTCGCCGATGCGGAACGCAAGCGCGCCCAGCAGCTTGCCGTCAACATACACCGGACTGCCGCTCATGCCCGCCACAACACCCGTATATTCAGGTTTGGTGCCGCTCAACCGCGCCAGGATCATGTCTTGCCCTGGTCCCACGGCGTTGTGCAATACGCCTAACAACTCCACATTCATCGCTTCCGGCTGCGTTCCCTCAAAAACCGTGTAGGCTACCCCATGCAGGCCGCGTCGTACCTGGTCCACCGGGAACACTCCTGCCGAAACCGAGGGCGGAGGAGTGGAACTCTGGCCCAGCAGGCTGACGGGAGCGCCCATGGCCGTTAGGATTGCGAGTTGCAGGATTGCTTTTCCGAGTGTTGGCACGTCTACAGAGTAGCTGGTCGTTCGCTTGCAGCAAAGCGCCGCCCCAATGAAAATAAGGATGCAATGAATCTGAAGCAGGTGCTTATCCCAAACTTTTCCCTTTGGAACCGTCGCGGGCGGCTTTTGGCGAGAGCCGCGGGTCTCGGGCTCACACTGTTGCTCGGTGTCGCTCCCGCGTTCGCGCAGCAGACAACGCCTCCGCCTTCTCCGCCCAGCCAACAGCCGGCACCTCCGCCCGATCAGGGAACTCCGGACGCAGGCGGACCCGGCGGTGACAACGGCTCGATTGCGCTGCCGAAGAAGAAGGACAAGGAAGCCGAGCCGCCTCCGCCTCCCGAGCCCAAGGTGAAGAACCCAGCGCCGCTCACCAACTTTTCGCTCCACGTCGACGTCCCCGTCGTGACGGTCGATGTCGGTGTCGTGCTGCAGAAGACGCACCAGTTCGTCCCGAACCTCAAACAGGAAAACTTCAAGGTCTACGAAGATGGCGTGGCGCAGCCGGTCTCCGGCTTCCAGAAGATCCAGGCTCCGATAACCGCCTTATTGCTATGCGAGTTCGCATCTACCAACTACCGCTTCATCTACGACATGCGCTACGCGGCCTACAACTTTGCCGAGCAACTGCGCCCCGACGATTATGTTGCAGTCATGACCTTTGACATGCGTACCCAGATCCTGACCGACTTTACACAGGACAAGCGGGTGATCGCTAATTCGCTGAACTCACTGATTATTCCCGGCTTCAGCGAGACCAACGTCTTCGACGCGCTCTACGAAGGCTTGGACCGGCTCAGCCGCATTGATGGTCGCAAGTACATCATTCTGATCTCCTCTGGCCGCGACACGTTCAGCAAGATCACGCTGGACAAAATCTTGGCCAAGATCAAGGCAACGCCCAACGTCACCATCTTCGCGATTGGCACCGGACAGGCGGCGCGCATCATGGCTGAGGGTCGCATGGGTCCACTCACCGAGATGGACTACCTGCAGGCCGATAACCAGATGACGACCTTCGCGCGCATGACCGGCGGCATGGCCTTCTTCCCGCGGTTTGTGGGCGAGATGCCGGACATCTTCCGCGATATCAACGAATCCATCCGCAGCCAGTACGTGTTGACCTACCGGCCCACCAATCCCAAGCAGGATGGCACCTACCGCAAGCTTCGCGTCGAGTTAGTCGACGAAGAAGGTCATCCACTCAAGATGCAAGATGAGAAACATCACACGCTGAAATACGATGTAATCGCCCGCGACGGCTACCGCGCCAAGCAGCAGGTGGAGTAGCTTCGGATCGAGAACCGAATAGACTAGCTGGGGGCGCCGAAAAATTCGGCGCCTTTTTTGCGCTTGGGTTTCTTCTTCTACACGACCGATGGACTTTCGGCACTCGCCGTGTTATAGCTTCCCATCACGATTTCAGATCGTGATGTAGATCACTTTTAAAAGCCAGCCCCGAAACAGCAACTCGGCCAAATCAAAGCATGATCTTGATCTCACAGGAGAACCCCGTATGTTATCCAACCCATTGTCTCGCCATCCCGTTCTGGTTGTGACCACGGCTCTGTTTGCCTTAAGTGCACCCCTCGCCGTTCTCGGCCAGGCGCACGCCAATGCACAGGCAGACAGCGAAATAGCCGTCGGTGCCCTGGACCGCAACGCGGCAAGTGAAGCCGTCGATCTGCATCATCACGCAACCCACGCCAACACGGAAGCCGGTAAGTCTGCCGCACGCAGCTTGCTCAGCACTCCGGTCAGCGCCCAGCCGCAGTCCGGCGCGGCCGCTGCCAGTGTCAGTAGCAACGTTTTCGGATTCTTTCCCGCAGACCTCGTCTACAGCGGCGGCCCGGTTCTGCACTCCGTAGAATCGAATCCAATTTACGTCAATTCAACTTCCAATACCGGCGGCTGCAAGGGAATCGAGCAATGCTGGGGTGAACCGGAAGACTTTATCGAAGACCTGGGACGCAGCAATTTCATCCATCTGGTCGATCAATATGTAGGTAACAGCAAACATCACCATTACACGTTGGGCGATCACTTCCGGGTGACCGTACCGAGTGGCACACTACTCGAATCGGACATCGTGAGCATCGTGCACAGCGTGGCTGCGAAAGAAGGTGCTGGTTACCGGCACATTTACCATGTTTTTCTCCCTCCCGGGACCGATACCTGCTTTGACAACGGCACCATCTGCTATTCGCCCGACAACCCAAACAACTTCTATTTCTGCGCATATCACAGCAGCGTGACCTTCAAAGACATCGGGCACGTGCTGTTTACTGTGGAGCCTTATCAGAATGTTCCAGGCTGCCGGGTCGCGCCGCCCAACCCCAACAGCCAACTGATCGACTCCACCAATTCGGTCTTGTCTCACGAGCTTTTTGAGGCAATCACAGACCCCGATGGGACCGGGTGGTGGAACAGAACCTCGCTCGATCTCGGCGGATTCGAGATCGGCGACGAATGCCAGCCCTTTGCCTACAACAATGGAGCGGTCGACCCGACGTTCCGCATCGGCGAACACCTGTACGAGGTGCAACTGGAGTACTCCAACACCTACCACGCGTGCATCAACGTACCGTAGCTGACCGAAACAATGTCCGACTCAGACCGAATCGCTGCGCAGGAGAAGGAACAAAGTTCCGGCCTCGCAGCGATTTTTCTTTTCGTGCAGTTGGGCGATACCGATTCTGCTGGTGTGGCTTTCATCGCTATTTCGCAGGGTGTCTTTCGTGAGAAGAGAGAACAGCTAGACGCCGGGGGCGAGCAGGCGCAACAGGAAGAACAGCAATACTCCGGCAAAGAATACCAGCGCCATGCGAATGCCCGGCTCGCGATTCACTTCGGGCACAAGATCAGTGGCCGCGACATAAATTGTGACTCCTGCTGAAAGCGGCAGGCCCGCGCGTACCCACGACGGCACCAGGTTCAACACCAAAACCCCGATCAATGTAGACGCAGCCAGAAGAATGGCGGAGTAAAGCGCGGTGCGGCGGCTGCGTCCGCTGGCCAACATGATCGACGCGACCGTGAATCCCTCCGGGACCTTGTGCAGGAAAATGGCCAGGAAGATAATCCAGCCCAGCCAGTTGGAGATGACGAATCCGGAGCCGATCGCCACTCCATCGAAGAGCGCGTGCACGCCAAGTCCGAGCACGACTGAATTGCCGGTGTGATGGCTGATGAATTCGTTGTGGTGCGTCTCTTCTCCGAAGTGGAAGTGAGGCGTGATGGTGTGTTCCAGCAGATGGATGGCGCAATAGCCGCACAGCGTAAGTATCGGCGCCCATCGGATCGAGAGCTTGAAACTCTCCGGCAGCATTTCCAGAAATGCCGCCGCCATCATGAATCCCGCACCCAACGCGACGAAGTACCGCAGGTACCGCTTCTCCCAATTCCCGCGCACCAGGATGATGCCGCCGAAGATGTCAGCGAGGGCGGCGACCGATCCGAGGATGAGCGAGAGCGTGAAGGCGTTCATGGTCTTTCAGAAATGAAAGCTGAATCAGCGGGCGAGCCAGTTAGCAGGTTAGCAAATTCATGCTTAGAAAAGCGCAGCGGGCGATTTCGGAATCCGTGAGCCGTGCCCGGTTTGTCTCCCGTCTACCCCGAAAGCGAAAGTTACGGTCTGCATCAGCCGCTGTGACGAATATGCATCACGTCCCCATCCTGCACGCGATACTCCTTGCCTTCGAGCCTGAGCGTGCCTTGCGAGCGAGCCACAGCCTCAGACCCGGCGGCCAGCAGCGTGTCCCAATGGATAGTCTCCGCGCGAATGAAATGCTTTTCCAGGTCCGAGTGAATCGCGCCTGCCGCATCCTGCGCGCGCGAGTTCGCCGGAATGGTCCAGGCCCGGCATTCATCTTCGCCCACCGTGAAGAACGAAACCAGCCCAAGCAATTCGTAGCTCTTGCGGATCAGGCGATGGAGTCCGCTCTCGGTCAAGCCGTAGCCCTCGAGAAATTCCGCTGCCTCCTCGGGCTCCATCTCCGATAGCTCCGCTTCCACCTTGCCGCAGATCGCCGACGCGCCGGAATTCGGCCGAACGGCGACTTCTTCGAGCTTGTACTTCGAGACCGCTGCGTCCAGGTCCGCGCCCAGCGTGGTGCTCTCCGATATGTTGACGACGTACAGGATGGGCTTCTGCGACAGGAATGTGAATCCGCGAATCAGCTTTTTCTCGTCCGCCGTCATTTCCAGTTCGCGCAGCGGCTTCTCTGCCTCAAGCGACTCCTTGCAGCGCAACAGTAACGCGTTCTCTTTGACCAGCTCATCGGTCTTCATCTTTTTCAGATCTTTTTCGAGCCGCTCGAGTCGCTTCTCCACCTGGCCGAGGTCCGAGATGATCAGGTCAAACTCGACGTTCTTGATATCGCGCAGTGGATCGATCGGGCCCACGTGGGGAATCGAATCGTCTTCAAACGCTCGCAGCACGTGAATCAGCGCATCCACATTGCGCAGGTTCGTCAGGAAGTTTGTTTCCTTCAGAGCCTCTTGCCCGATGGCGGCAACGTCTGCGTATTCCACCGATGCGTAGACCGTCTTTTTGGGATTGTAGAGGGCGGCGAGCTGGTCCAGACGCTCGTCCGGAACCTTGGCAACGCCCAGGTGAGCTTCGCGAGGATTGGAGTAGCCGCGTTCTTCGAGCTTCGCCCCGGTGAGGATCTTGAACAGAGATGTCTTCCCAACCTGGGGCAGACCGATAATGCCGGTTTTCATGCGTGTCCTAAATAGAAGATGAGTGTGGTTCCAATCCTCCATGATACAGGGGACCGAACCGGGTCAAAGTTGCGCGTGAATCCGCCGCAGTACCGACGCTCCGCAGCGTTACTTGTTCTCGCTCTCACTGCGCGCCAGCAGCACTACAAAGACCAGTCCTGCGAGCATCACGCCCTCTTCGACGCGGGTCGACTCCTGGTGCAGCCGGTCAAAGGCAGCACGATTCGGGTCTTCCATCGGCACCGCGCTGATCACACCGCCAGCGGCCACACGATAGTTCTCCATGCGCGGAATAATGTTGTACTGCGAATACGACGTGAGAGCCAGCATCACCACCACTGCCAGGATCGCCGGATAAATCGACCGTGTGTACAGGCCGCGGACCTTGCCCGCGAGCAGCAACATCACCAGCACCACGCCGCACACCAGGCCTTCTTTGTGCAGCACGCGAAGACATGCGCCAACAATCGCGCCCGCATCGTGCGTATTGCCTGCCAGCGTGCCAAAGCTGATGGCAGCCACAATGGGAAAGAAGAGCAGTCCGCCCAGCCACACAACAATAGCCAGCAGGATCAGCGTACGAAGGAAGGTCTTCATCGTGCCTTTCGTGGTGCGAACAAGCTTAACCTTGAACGCCGCTTAGACTGGGGCGCCCGATCAGGCGCTCAATTCGTTGTGCCATCGGCGGATGGGTTGAGAATAAACCAGCGATGCCGCCACCAATCATCGGAGCCACGATAAAGAGATGGGCGGTGCTCGGCGAAGCCTGCATCGGGAGCCGCTTCGAATACGCATCCAGCTTCTCCAGCGCACTCGCCAGTGCATAGGGATTCCCCGTCAGGTGCGCGCCCGAGGCATCAGCTTCAAATTCTCGCGTCCTTGAAACCCACAGCTGAATCAGCAACGCCGCCAACGGCGCGAGCAGCAGCATGAGCAGCGCGCCAAATCCGCCACCGCCGCGCTCACGATCGTCCCGTCCGCCATACCCGCCCAGGATCATGCCCCATCGCGCGAAGTGGGCCAACATGGTGATCGCGCCAGCCAGGGTCGCCGCGATCGAGCTGGTCAGGATGTCGCGATTGCGCACATGGCCCAGTTCATGCGCCAGCACTCCCTCCAACTCATCGTCGTTCAGCAGATTCAATATGCCCTGGGTCACCGCCACGGTCGCATGGTTCGGATTACGCCCGGTAGCGAAGGCGTTCGGCGAATCGGTTGGGATTACGTAGATTTTCGGCATCGGCAGATTGACCCGCTGCGTCAACCGCTCCACCACCTGGTAAACGCGAGGCAGCTGTTCCCGCGTGACAGGCTTTGCGCCGTACATCGCCAAAGCCAGTTTGTCCGAATAGAAGTAGCTGAAGAAGTTGATGCCGGCGGCAAACAGGAAGGCCAGGATCATGCCGTTCTGACCGCCGAAGTATTCGCCGAGCAACACCAGCAACAGAGTAAGGGCAGTGAGAAGGAACGCAGTTTTCAGGGTGTTCATAGGAAGCGCCGTCTCCTTTAGACACGGCTACTGTGATCATTGTTTCACGTATGCCCACTCCAGGTTCGGCACCTTTCGTCTCGGCTTTGCGTGGCTTACTTCCAAAGAAACCATTGCCATGGCCGCTTTATGCCATAAAGGCAATGAAGCTGGAGTTCCGCGCAGAGGGCTTCAACATCTCCAACCATTACAACCTGTGCCTGCTGAAAGCCACCAGCAACGTCGCCGACGATCCCTTGGTTCCGATGCTCGCTGCCAAGGGTGCTATCAGCAACGACGGCGGAGCCAACGACCGGCGCCGCTTCGGACAGCTTGCTCTGAAAGCAGAGCGTCTTCACAAAGAGAATGGGAAGCCTTTGTGGGCTCCCCATTCCTTTTTGCTCTGCTGTATGAGACATTCCCGGACTTGCTGCAAGGGAAGTTGCGAAGACGCGGCTATCAATCGCAACCGAGAGCCACTCCGGGCCGCAGCATCAGCCTTGCCGGGCCATCGCTCTCCGCAGCATCACGTCGAGCGCTGCCTTGTGCTGTAGATACTCCTCTTCGGTGAGCTTTCCTTCCAGTCGCTCCGTCTCCAGCGCGAAGAACTCCTCCTTCAACGTGCCCAATAACGCGGAACCCGTCACCGGGGCTTGCGCTACAGCGACCGGAGTGAACGATGAGGACGCTGGAGCACGCCCTGCGTTCCCCAATGCCGCTGAACCGGCGGAGACCGCTGGAGTAGCAACGCTGTAGGCAGGAGGCACGGTACGCGGGACCGGTGGGCCACCCGTCGCCTGCGTTACCGGCGCCTTCTTACTGCGGATCAGGAAGGCCGCCGCGAGCACCAGCAATAGCCCCACGGCAGCCATGATCCACCACTTGTACTTCGACACCCAGGTCTCTTCGCCACCGACCGGCACGCCCAATCCACCACCCGGCCGGGTGTCTGATCCAGCCTGGGCGCCGCCTGCTCCCGCCGCAGCTCCGCCACCCGCGCCCATTGCGCCGCCACCCTGCTCCGGCTGGCCTTGCGCTTCGCGCGGCATCGAGCCCACACCGGAGACGCTGAAGTCCAGAACCTGCTTTGGGCTAGCATTTTTCAGCAAAAACGTCTGTAAGTTCGGATCCTCAGGGATCGATTGATACGTTGCCGTCGTGGAAGGCGTGAACGTCATGCTCTTCGGCAACTGGACCACAACGTTTTCTGTAGGCAAGGAGATGCGAGGCTTGAATGTGTAACTGCCGTTGTAGGGAATGCGGTATGCCACCTGGAACCGTGTCTCTCCGGGGCGAATTGCAAAGATGAACGCGAAGTGGCCCGGATCGCTCATCGGCACAGGCGCGGAGTTCACTGCCATGCCTCCGGGAGATTGCGCCGCCGAGCCTTCTATCTGTGCCTCTGTCGGCAGATAGATCTCAAACGAGTGATCGCTCAACTGGGTGCGCGCCGGCGTCGAGTCGTTCTTGACGAAGTAGTTGTGAGTGACGTGCAGGCCCTGCTTATCTGCCTCGACGCGCGCTACCGACGCTTCGATCCTGACACCATTTACTTTTTCAGACACGTCGTAGATGTCGATGGCGATGGACTGCGTTCCCGGAGGCGCACTGCGGAAGTACGAAGCCTTCTGATGATCGACGCGGATGAGGTGCGGACCATCGGGCGTATCAAACGAGAAGTTGCCTTTGGCATCTGTCTTGGTGCGTCCGGCTTCCTGCATGCCCGCCTGCAAGTTGATGAGGACGACATCGTGGCCGGCTGCGGGTTTGTTGTTGGTCTTATCAGTGACCGTGCCCGTGAGTGTCGCTGCGGAGAGCGGCATAGCGAAGAGCAGAACTGTCGAAAAACGGGCGCAGGAGCGGAGACGTGCGTAAAGGAAACTCATAGTTGTCCCCTGATTCTAATCGCGTGATCGCCACTGCCGGCACAACTTTTCGGGCTAATTGCGCCGGGGTTCAGCCATCGCAGGTAAGCTTCAGCGCACACGGGCGGGAACCGGCCGCGAGAAGCGGGTCAGATCGACACAGCCTGGGGTGATTTAGGGACGAGAAGCGGGACTCGGACCCAGCCTAGCGGGGCTGGGCCTCGAGCAATTCGATCTCGGCCACCACGTCCGCGGCTTCGTTCTCAAGCGCGGCTCGCTGAGCGGCATAGTCTTCTTCGGGGTATTTTCCGGCGCGGTACTCGAAGTTGAGATCCCGCAGATTCTCGTAGAGAACTTCTTTGCGCTCCTCCAAAAACTCGACGCGAGTCTTCTCGTGCTGCTGCTCCACCTTGCGTTCCGGGAAGAAGATGTAGGCGAACACGCCGAAGAGCAGGACGCCGCAAGCAACAATGGTCCAGGTCATGGCTCAGGGCTCCTTATAGGTCGGTCTCGCGGCGAATGCGCTCACGAATGGCTTTGAATCCGGGATTGTTGGGAATGGCAGGCATCGGCACGGTGCGCAGCTTCCACTTCCTCACGAGCAGCGCTGTGCCCGCCATGCCGAGAAGCAGGACCGCGAACGGCATGATCCAGGCGACCCGGTTGAAGCCGACCGCGGTGGGCGCTGCCAGAATGGTCGGGCCGTACTTCTGCGTAAAGGCCTGCAGCACGATATTGTCGCTGTCGCCACGATCGATGCCGGCCTGCAGTTCGTTGCGCATTACCGGCGAATCGGGACAGCTTACGTGATTGCACTCCAGCAGAACCTGGTTACAACTGCAGCTACAAATAAGCTGGTGCCCGAGCTTTTCGAAACGCTGCCCGGGGTCGCCTGCGCCCATGGTCAAAATCATGGCGCCGGCGACCAGCGAGAGTTGCGCAACACGGAGGATCGGCCGCATGTCAGTCTCCTCCTTGCACGGCCGTAGCTTCGTTGATGGCCGGCACTCTGACTCTGCTCGCTACCAGCGCGGCACTCAGATTGGGTGTAAGGGCAACGAAGGTTCCAAGCGCCATCACGATCACACCGATCCAGATCCACGCAATCAGAGGATTGAGAAAGACCTTGATGATGGGCAGGTTCGTGTCCGGATTCTGGCCTTCGTAGACGATGTACAGGTCCCATGCCAGGGTAGAGTGATTGGCCACCATGGTCTGCGGCGTCTGGCTGGCGTGGTAGAAGCGCCGCTCCGGCGACATTTGCGTGACCTTGGTCTTACCCCGGTACACATCGAGCAGCGTGTATTCGGTGTCGTAGTTGTCGTTCGAATCCTGCGTGTTGCTCAGCGAGACGAGGTGGTAGGGACCGAGATCGATGCTCTGGCCGACTGCGAGTTCCTTTTCGACGCTCTGATTGAAGGCCGAACCAGCCAGCCCGATAAACAGAAGCACGATGCCAAAGTGGACCAGGTAGCCGCCGTACCGTCGCGTGTTCCTGCGCGTGAGTTGCAGCATGGAGGCAGCGAGGTTCTGACCGGTGTGTCGCTGAATGACGCGCGCGCCTCGGGTAAACTCCGCCCCGATCGCGGTACTCACCAGCGCCGCCAGCGACAGGCATACCAGCGCGTAGAAGGAGCCTTCGTCCGCCCAGGGGTGAACGCCGCCGATCATCAGGGCGACCGCCGTAACCGCTCCCACAATGCTGGGAATCACGAAGTTCTTGCGAATGCTCTTGAACGACGTGCTCCGCCACGCGAGCAGCGGTCCGATGCCGGTGAGAAACAGTAGGAACAAGCCGATCGGAACGGCGACGCGGTTATAAAAGGGCGCGCCGACCGTGACCTTGTTGCCCTGCACATATTCCGAGATCACCGGGAAGAGAGTTCCCCAAAGAACCGTGAAGCAGGCCGCGAGCAAGACAAGATTGTTGAAGAGGAAGCTCGATTCGCGCGAGACCAGCGACTCCAGCTTATGCTCGGTCTTCAGGTGATCGCGCTGCAGCACAAATGTGAAGACGCAAACCGCCAGTACGAATACCAGAAATCCGACAAACCAGTTGCCAATGGAAGACTGCGCGAAGGCGTGTACGGAACTCACGATTCCAGATCGCGTTAGCAATGTACCGAGGATAGACAGAAGGAACGTGCTGAAGATCAGCCATACATTCCAGTTCTTCATCATGCCGCGCTTCTCCTGCATCATGACCGAATGCAGGAACGCAGTGCCGGTGAGCCACGGCATGAGCGAAGCATTCTCTACCGGATCCCAACCCCAGTAACCGCCCCAACCCAGCACGGCGTACGCCCAGTGCATGCCGAGGCAGATACCGCAGGTGAGAAACAGCCAGGTCACCATGGTCCAGCGCCGGGTGATGTGAATCCACTTTTCGCCCGGATAGCGCATCATGAGCGCGCCCAGGGCGAAGGCGAAGGGAACACTGAAGCCCACGTAGCCTAGATACAGCATCGGGGGGTGAATCACCATCTCGGGATATTGCAGCAGCGGATTGAGTCCGAACCCATCGGTCGGAACTGCGCTCGCCCCGCCCGGGACCAATTGGAACGGCGGCGCGGCGAAGTTGAGCAGCATCAGGAAGAACAGTTGCACGCCGGCGAGGATCGTAGAGGCAAACGCTGTGAGCCGGACATCGACCTTATGCCGCAGTCGCAGAACGAATCCGTATCCCGCCAGCAGCCAGGCCCACAACAGCAGCGAACCCTCTTGTCCTGACCAAAGCGCGGCAAACTTGTACGGCTTCGGCAGCGCCCGGTTGGAATGATGCAGGATGTAGGCAACAGAGAAGTCGTTGGTAAACGCCGACCACAACAGCGCGAAGGAGGCGCACGAGACCGCAACAAAGCTGCTGATGCCTGCGCGACGGGCTGTTTCGGCCAGTTTCTCGGCGACCGGCATCCACTGCGAACCAGGCTGGAGCCGCGACAACATGACCAGCGCCACGGTTCCGGCCACAAGGTTCCACCCGGCGAGGAGCAGGGCTAGAAGGAGGGCGAAACTTCCAAATTCGGGCATAGAGGGGACTCTCGCACTCATTCTCGCAGAGCGAGACCCGGTGGGCAACGAACTTTGCAACAACTGTGATTTACGTCACGAGACAAAGAAGCACTGCCGATTGAGCGGGCTTTACTCTGAGCTGCGAGGACGTTTCGTAGATCCCAGCCGAAAGGCGGGGCCAGCGAATCGGCTGCCTTACGAAGAGGTAAGAAGTTATTCAGAATGGAATTGTGTGGTGAGTGGTCGAAAAAATGGGCAGAATTCGTAGGAATGCCGCTCGTTTGCCTCTGAGAAGCGACAAAAGTCAAGAAGAGCGTCTACTGCCGCAGACGAAAGGGACGATCTGAGGTTTGGGTGAAGTAAAGAAAAGAACTTGAGGAACAGAGGTGAGTTTCTAGGCCGTCCGGCTCATCGGTTCACTCATCAGGGATTTCACCAGGTGAATGAGTTGATCGGGCGCAAATGGCTTCACCCTGTACACGATATCCAAACCCTCGTACTCGGCTTCGCCATCAGGGAAACCGCTCAGTACAAGCACAGGCAGGGTGGGCATGAAGTCGCGCAGCGCAGTGATGAACTGCGGTCCATTCATCTGCGGCATCAGGTGGTCAGTAATGACCAGTCCGACCGCGGAGAAGAACTCCGGATCCTGGAGCATGTTGAGTCCAGCTTTGGCATTAGGAGCTACGAACACCGATTTGCCGGCACGCTCGAGGATCGCTTTACGAGTTGTTGCCTGCACGGCGTCGTCGTCGACCAGAAGAATACACGTAGTCATTAGGCAGAGATACCAGTCAGGGGGATGGGCGGCCGATCACAAAGGTTGCCTTCGTCTCGTGAGTTTTGTACTTCTTCCCGGCTGAGAACGCAATAAGAAAAAACCTCGGCCCATCGTTCTGAATCGATTTATTACCTGTGGGATATCGTTAACTCAATTCTCCAGAATGAGTTACGGTTCAGTTGCAACTTTCGCGGTAATAGCAGCGTTGTTACCTGAAAATAGGCAAGTTAAATTACGACTCTGTCATCTTATTTTAAGCCGGACCGTAGTGGAAATGTAGCTCCTGCACTGACGCTACGGGAACGCCATCTCGCGTCGCCGGACGGAAAGTCCAGGTACGCACCGTCTCCATAACCTTCGACTCCACCCCGTATCCGAGCGCATGCAAGATCTGAAGGTCGGCCACTCTTCCGGTCGGATCGATAGTGACGTCCAGAACGACGTCTCCTTGAAGCCCCCGCGGCATCTGGGAGAGATCTGGTCTCGGACTTGGCGAATAGGTGGTCAGGGCAATCTGGATGTACCCGGCACCCCACGAGTCGCTGCCGCTATTCGCGTTGGGGGAATCGGAGGCCGGGGCCTGCGAATCGGCAGAGGACTGACGCATGGGCGTCAGTTTCGGCCTGGGAGGGGCGATCAGACTTCGGGTGGCGATCTCCGGTTCAGCAGGCACAGGCTTTTTGATCTGCTTCACCGCATTTGAAGGTTTGTCTTTTGGCTTGGCGCTCAGGCGCGGCACCGGCGCACGTCCGGGAATGTACGTGAGCTCTACCGTCGATCCGAGGTTGGTTCCCGGCAAGGTGACCCGAATCGGACGCGTGTGGGAGAGATGCACCAGGGCTGCTACGACCAGAAGATGCACTCCCGCCGAGCAGGCAGCGTTCGAGGGGCGAACCCGGGGGATGGACAGGCGCTCAAACATGGGACGGCCAGGCGGGCAGCATGGATGTGCCATGATACCGCTAAACAACAGTGAGACGTTCAGCTGGCGGCAGTGGCGTGGTAGACATTCACCTCTTGCGTGGTGATCAGGCCGCCGTGCGTCAGCGATGCCAGTCCCGGCAATACCGGGTTTACGCGCGCCGCCACATCGCAGAAGCAGATGACGGCCGGCAGATCGGTCGCCAACTCGACCATCCGCGACGTGTGCATGCGATGGTGCATGCCAAATCCCGCGAAGGCGCGAAAGCCCGTCGCTCCGGCAATCTCGTGTTTGTAGAGGTAGTCGAGAATTGCGTGCACCTGCCGTTCGTGAATGAACACCGTCACCTGGAGAGCTTTCGAATCGAGCTGCATTGCGCACCTCCGGCATTTCGTGCTCAAGCTACCAGCCTGGCTGCCGCTATGCCGAGCCACACAGCAAGGTAGCCGAGAACGACGCTGAGAGCAATGTTCAGAAAAGCGAGTCCAGCCTGGCCAGCCTGTGCCGTGCTCAGCGTTTCATACTCAAACGCCGAAAACGTCGTGTACGCGCCGATGAACCCGATGGGGATGGCGTATCTCAAGCCCAAAGGAATGCCAGTGCGCCCGTCAAAAAACGCCGAAATCAGGCCTATCAAGAAACAGCCTGTGATGTTGACCACGAACGTGCCATACGGGAACTGCGTGCCAAGTCGTTCATAGATCCAGAGGCCGAGAACGTATCGCGACACCGCCCCGAGGGCTCCTCCCAGCGAAATCCAAAGGTATTTCATCGGCACGCTCCCAACCGAGGCGCACGACTGGACGAAGTCCTGCGCGGCCCCGGTAATCACAGTCTGTTTATTTGAGTCGTCGCGGGCAAAACACTCCCAACGAGGAACTCGTCAGGAGTCATCGGCTGCGTGGGTTCGCGGGGTCGCGTCGTCGCAGCGGTTAACCGGAATTCAATCGACTTGTTCTCGCGTCAGACGACCGTGATTGCTATCACGTTCATCGCGATCACCTTGATGTAAGCTGCGCGTTTGCTGGCAAGAACGACGATCGTCCCGGTAAGGCGAACTCCACCGCCAGCATTATTTTACATAGGCTGGTTCAGAAGTTGCAGGAAGCTCAATTGGATTGCGGGATGCTCGTTGCTAACCTGGGTTCCCGATGCGAGTCAAAGTACAAACTTGAAGATGCACCCCCGCATAACCTTTTTGTCATACAGAAGTAATTGGCCGATTGCGCCCGCTGGAACGTCGAACAGGGAGAGGATCGAATCAATAGAATGAAGAGTGCCGCCGTCGATTCAAGTGTCGCGTGTCAGACCAGTTATCAGGATCACGTAAATCCGCAGTGGGTGCGGCTGCTGAGCTTGCTCGAGATGAATGCCCGGTACGTAGACTGCCGCGGCGAGCGGTTGACCACCGACGATGGTCGCACGATTCTTGACTTTCTCTCCGGCTATTGCGTGTACAACACCGGGCACAATCATCCCCACATTGTGGATGCGCTGCACGAGGAGCTTTCGCGGAATGGGCCGTCGATGCTGCAGAGCCACGTCGCCGAGACTGCCGGCGAACTTGCAGCGGAGTTGTGCCGCCTCGCGGGAGGCCGGCTGGAGAAGGCGTATTTCTGCAGCTCCGGCAGTGAAGGCATAGAAACCGCCATCAAGTTCTCGCGCGCCTTTACGGGGCGCAATGGGCTGATCGCTGCGCGCGCGGCCTTCCACGGTCTCACCTGCGGTGCGCTCTCGCTGATGGATCATGATTTCTGGTCCGGAGGTTTTGGGCCCCTGCTGCCCAACGTATCGTTTGTAGATTTCGGCAACCTGGCGCAGCTGGAGCAACTGCTCGCGACTCGCAAGTATGCCGCCTTATTCCTCGAGCCTATTCAGGGTGAGGGCGGAATCGTAGTGCCCACACAGGCCTATCTGGAAGGGGCGCAGGCTCTCTGCCGCAGGTACGGCACGCTGCTGGTGATGGATGAGGTACAGACGGGTCTGTATCGGACAGGCACCTTTCTTACCAGCCAGCAATATGGCCTCGATCCAGACATGGTGATTCTCGCCAAGGCGCTCAGCGGGGGACTGGTCCCGGTCGGCGCAGTGCTGATGACCGATGGCATCTATGACAGCGTGTATGGATCGCTGCGACGTGCGATCGTGCATACCTCCACGTACAGCGAAAGCAGCCTCGCCATGCGAGCGGGACTCGCGACGCTGCAGTTGCTCGAGCACGAGGGGCTTGGCTCGCAAGCGACCCGGCGCGGCGAGAACTTTCGCAGCCAGTTGCGCGAGGCGTTGGCGAAGTATGAAATGGTGCGCGAGGTACGGGGGGCCGGATTTTTCACCGGCATCGTCTTCGGCGCGCCTAGTTCGTTGAAGCTTCGACTCTCGTTCGAGGCGTTTACCCGTGTCCATCCCGCCTTGTTCGGTCAAATGCTGGTGATGCGAATGTTCAAGGAATACGGGGTCCTGACACAGATCTGCGGAAACAACTTCATGGTGCTCAAGGCGGCTCCCCCGCTCAATGCAAGCGACGAAAGTCTGGAGACGTTCATACGAGGAATCAGCGGTGCCATGGAGGCCGTACATTCCTCGCGCCAATTCTGGTCCGACGCGCTTACACTGGCAACGCGAGCTGTGAAAATATAAAACGGCATTGCTTACGTAGGTCAGGTAAGCCGGGAGCGAGACAGTGCGACTGCTGGTAGTGGAAGACGATCGAACGATTCTGGAGTTTGTGACCCGGGCCCTCAGCGAAGCAGGATTTCGCGTAGACGCATGTTCGCAGGGCCGGGAAGCGGAATCGCTGGCAGTAGAGGGCGTGCACGACGCCATGATTGTGGACCTGACTCTGCCTGATCTGGATGGGCTGGAGTTGATTCAACGCCTGCGGGCGCAGGGAGTGACGGTCCCGGTGCTGATTCTTTCCGCGCGCCGCTCGGTCGACGAACGGGTGCTGGGCCTTGAACGCGGCGGCGACGATTACCTTACCAAGCCGTTTGCCATTGCCGAGTTACTGGCACGCCTGCGAGCTCTGTTACGGCGCAGTGCCACCAATCAACCCGAAACGACACGGTTACGTGTAGCGGATCTGGAATTGGATCTGATTCGTCGCGAAGCGCGGCGTGGCGGCTCGGAGTTGCAACTGACCCAGCAGGAATTCTCGCTGCTCGAATATCTCTGCCGGAACGCCGGCCGCGTGGTGACCCGCGCCATGGTGCTCGATCACGTATGGAAGATGCGCATCGATCCCTCCACCAATCTGGTGGACGTCCACATCCACCGTCTCAGACACAAGGTGGATCGCGACGCCGACCGGCCCCTGATTCGAACGATGCGGGGAGTGGGATATGTTCTCAAAGATTAGTCAGTCGCTCTTCCGCACCTCGGCGTGGCGTCTGGCCGCGCGCAGTACCGTTGTGTTTGCTGCCGGGAGCGCTGCCGTCTTCCTGGTGATGTATGTGCTCGTGGCGCAGAGCGTCCATCAGCGCAGCGATTCATGGCTCATCGGCGAGGCACAGGTGTTGAAGCAGGTCGCGGAGACCACGCCCAAAGATGCGCTCTATACCCGCGTAGTTGAAGAAGTGGCAGAGGCGGCAACGCTCGAGGTGGCTTACGACGAAAAAGGCCATCACTCCGCGGAAAACATCGTCTTCTTCGCCGAGCGCGAGCCCTCCGGCAAATATCCGCTGTGGGTCGGTCCGCAAAATAGCGAAGGGTTTGTCGATTCTCTCAATAATCTCCATTTCGATGGAATTCTCCCGGCATCGCTGTCTGTCCCGGGATGGAAAACGCCCTTCCGCGTAGTCGCGGCGAACATGCAGGCCGGCGGCACCGTCTACCTTGGGTTGCTGGATTCGAGCGCCGTTACTCTGCTCGAAAGTCTTTCGTTCCGGTTCTTCCTCGGCTGGGTGTCGATGGTGGGCTTCGGATTTGTGGTCGCCTTCCTCGGCCTGGAGCGTACGTTGAATCGCGTCGATGCTATCACGGGCGCGGCGGCCAGCATTCGCTCCGAGGACTTGAGCAGCCGCGTTTCAGCCGGTCATCAGAATGATGAGATCACGCGCCTGGCAAATACGTTCAACAACATGCTGGACCGGATTTCCGCGTCTGTGAACCAGCTGCGCACGCTCACGGATTCCGTCGCGCACGATTTGAAAAGCCCCGTCACTTCCATCCGTGGCAGCCTCGAATTTGCCCTCTCCACCGAAGACGAAGAGGTCTCGAGGGAACTGGTTGCCAAAGCGATCGACAACCTGGACCGTCTCTCTGAAGTGATCACCACCTCACTCGATGTAGCCGAAGGGGAAGCCGGCGCTCTCCGCCTGCGTACGGAGCCGGTAGAGCTCGCCGAGCTGGTGAGTCGCATCGCTACCTTGTATGCTCCGGCCTTTGCCGAACGCAAGCAGGAGCTCGAAGCCAACCTGCCTCACATCGTAGTGGCGAATGTAGATGTACGCCTGTTTACACGCATGCTCTCGAACCTGATGGAGAACGAACTTCGCTACGCAGGAGAGGGCGCAACCATCCAGATCGCACTGGAAGAGCAGGGAAGCTCGGCGCGCATTCGGGTGTCGGACAACGGTCCGGGGTTCGCGCCGGAGTTGCTCGATCGGGTCTTTCAACGGTTCGCCAAGGGCGCGTATTCCGAAGGACATGGCATCGGCCTGGCGTTTGTTCACTCGGTCGTGACTGCGCACGGCGGAACGACAGCGGCCAGGAATCGCGTCCCACGAGGTGCGGAGGTCACCATCGAGGTTCCACTCGCTCCCTCCCTCAAGGGAGCGCCGCAGTCCGCGGCAGGCGCGTTGGCCTGACAACCACTTCTTTCTGAATCTCATGAAACTTTCACGCACCGCCTGGCGGTGGGACACAGGCTTCATGCCTTTGAGAATGCACGCTTAACGCATCTCTCTTAGTCTGGAAAAATGTAGTTAACCGAGAATGGGCGACGAATGAGAATAGTCAGTACCGCTACGGCTTACCCGCCGTATTACTTCACGCAAGCGCAAGTCGTAGAGGCACTGAAAACCTACTGGGACAAGGGTCTTGAGAATGCCGCGGTGCTGGAGCGGCTCCACTATCGCACCGGGGTCGAAGGCCGCTACTTCGCACGTCCGCTCGAGGAATACTACGCGCTCGACACCTGGGGCAAGACCAACGATGTGTGGATTGAGACCGCGGAGACGCTCGGCGAGAAGGCCATCGAGTGCGTGCTCAAGACGGCGGGAGTTACACGCGACCAGATCGGCGCGCTCTTCTTTGTCTCAGTGACCGGTGTCGCCAGCCCTTCGATCGACGCCCGTCTGGTCAACCGCATGGGGCTTCCAAGACACCTCAAGCGCAATCCTATTTTCGGACTTGGTTGTGTCGCAGGCGCTGCCGGCATCGCACGCGCGGCCGATTACGTGCGCGCCTATCCTGACCAGTTCGCGGTGCTGCTCTCGGTCGAGTTGTGCTCGCTTACGTGGCAGCGAGACGACCTTACCGTAGCGAATTTGATCTCTTCCGGTCTCTTCGGCGATGGCGCGGCGGCCGTACTGATCGCGGGCGCAAACGTCAAACTTCCAGGGCCTCGCATCGTCGCCAGCACGCAGGTCTTCTATCCCGACACGCAGGATGTGATGGGTTGGAAGATTTCTGAGAGGGGATTTCAGATCGTGCTCTCTCCGGATGTGCCGAAGGTGGTTCGCGAAAATCTGGGGAGAGATGTAGATGAATTCCTGGCGACCCAATCCTTGACCCGTGCGGATATTGAAACGTGGATCATGCACACCGGCGGTCCCAAAGTATTGGAGGCGTCCGCGGAGGCGCTGGGCCTGCCGAACAGCGCACTTGAAGTTTCCTGGGATGCCTTGCGGCGGGTAGGGAATCTTTCTTCTGCCTCGGTGCTGGTGGTACTGGATGAGGTCATGAAACATCGGCGGCCAGCGCCGGGAACGCGCAGCATTCTTGCGGCGATGGGTCCGGGATTCTGCGCCGAGATTGTTCTGCTGGAATGGTGATCGAGGGAGTGGTGACAGGGGAGCGCAGGTGGGGCTAAAGGTCTGGGATGTTCTGGTGGTGGGTGGTGGGCCAGCGGGTCTGGCGGCCGGGATAGCCCTTCGTCAGCAGGGCATGGATGTGTTGATTGCCGAGGCACTCACGCCGCCCATCGACAAAGCCTGCGGTGAAGGGTTGATGCCGGATTCGCGGCGCGAGCTGGCGCAGCTTGGGATGGAACTGGACGCCAACGACGGCGCCACGTTTACCGGGATCCATTTTGCGAATCGCAACTCCGGCCGCGAGGATTGTGCGACGGCGCAGTTTGGCAACGGGCAGGGCATCGGCGTACGCCGGCTTCACCTTCATTCGCGCATGGTCGCGAGGGCCGAGTCGTTGGGCGTGCAACTGGCCTGGGGCTGCCGCGTGGAATTGAAGGAAGGCAAGCCCGCACGCATCCAGGGCGAAGAGTGCCGTTATCGCTTTCTGGTAGGAGCCGATGGCCAAACCTCGCGCGTTCGTCGGTGGGCTGACCTCGAACATGGGAGAACGATCAGCAAGCGCTTCGGTTTTCGAAAGCATTTCGACGTGGCTCCCTGGAGCCGATCGGTCGAGATTCATTGGGGACCTCTTGGCCAGGCCTACGTCACCCCGGTTGGTACGGACGAAATCTGTGTCGCGAGCATGACCCGGCTGCCCAACACCAGCATGGATGCGATCATCGAACAAATCCCTTTCATCCGTGAAAGGCTCCAGCCGGAGAACAGCAGCACGCGCGGCCGCGGCGCCATCACCACTACACGGCGCCTGGATCGCGCGGTTCGCGGCAATGTCGCTTTGATCGGAGATGCTTCCGGTTCGGCTGATGCGATTACCGGCGAAGGCATGGCTCTCTCCTTCCGACAAGCCCTTTTGCTGGCGGAGTCGCTCCAATCCGGTAGTCTGGACAGGTATGCGGCGGGGCATGCCGAGATTCTCAAGATGCCGCAAACCATGGCGCAAATCATGCTCGCGATGGACCGCTGGCCGTGGTTCCGGGATCGAGCGATGCGCATGCTGGCTGCCGAACCCGAGCTCTTCGAACGCATGCTCGGGGTACACGTCGGCGAAGAGTCGCTGCACAGTTTTCTGCTGCGCCAGGGGCTGCATGTGGGTTGGAGTCTGCTCGCGCCCAGAGCCGTCACGCCGCAGATGCAAGGAAGGATTTCTTGAGGAGAATTCGTATCCGAAATAGATACGCATGCGCCGCGGTCCTGTTCGCGGCTATGTCGCTGGAGGCTCGCGCACAGGCGCAGATGGTGACGGTGCATCTCGATCCAGCGCAGAGCGAAGTTCACTGGACGCTCTCCGACGTCACGCACACCGTCAAAGGTACGTTCAAGCTCAAGGGCGGCATGGTCGCCTTCGATCCTAAGACTGGCGCAGCCAATGGCGAACTGCTGGTGGATGTCGAAACGGGCGAGAGCGGCAACCACACGCGCGATGAAAAGATGAAAAAGGACGTGCTCGAAAGCAAGAAGTATCCGGCAGCGTTCTTTCATCCCACGCGGATCACGGGAGAGTTAAAGCCGGGCACAACCCAGGAACTGGCGGCCGAGGGAACCTTCAACATCCATGGTGCGGATCATCCTCTAACCCTCAAGCTTGCCGTCCAGGTGAATGGCACCGCAGTTAGGGCGAAGACGCACTTTGTGGTGCCCTATGTCGCGTGGGGTATGAAGGATCCAAGTGTCCTGGTGTTTCGCGTCGGCAAGCAGGTGGACATGGATGTGACTGCTCGCGGGACGGTCGAAGGCTTGCAATAGCGGTTGGAGAATCGAAGCGATCAGCCGGACCTCGCCCCAGGAGCTCACGCGACGTGTCCCCGGGGCGCTTCCGGTCGTCTCCAGGCAGACTGGAAAACGTAGTCGAAACCGTGCGTTATTGAAACTGGCGAACTGCGTCCCAAACGTAAATGCCAATAATCATTGCGGACATGACGCAAGTGGCACCGGTTACCGCCCGCACAAATGGCCGCAAGCGGTTGACCTTCTTGCAAATGTCAGCCTGTTCTCTTTCTTGATGACTCGAGCAATCGTCGAGGAAGATCTGATCTCCCTCGTATCGGGTGATAGTTCCACGGTAGGCCAGCAGGGCTAACAACGTGACTGTAAGTCCGGCCCACACGATCCACAAAGTAAGCATGATGCTCATAGAGCACCTCGGGTTCGGTTTTGAGCCGGTCCCAGTTACCGAGGGGTCCGATCTAGCTGGGCTCGGGGGTAGAGGGGCCGTTTGCGAAATATAATAGTCCTGCGCATGGCGTTTGCACAGCGTTTTTGGTCGGTTCTGGCAACCTATGAAGATTCAGAACCTTCCATACGTATGGATTCGTGGTGTCGAGCGGCTCACTTACAAAGGCGCGCGATTTTGGGGCCCTTCCAGCCCGGAGACACACATGTACGGTAAGAGACCTTGTGGCTACACGATTCGTTGGAGCTTGACCATCCTCCTCGCCGGGGCGCTGTGTGCGATGACGGCGTGTACGCCCAAACCCGAGACGCCCGCTGAACAGGACCAGCGCCTGAAGGATCAAGCTGCGCAAGCCACGGTGGACATCAAGCGCGGGGCCAAGCAAGCCGCCGCAGAAGCCAAGGTTGAGGCAGCTACAGCGGGACGCAAACTGGGCGCCATCGCCTCTGGTGTCAACGAAGGTCTTCACGAAAAGTCAGGCAGCGGCAAGCCCGGCGCCGGCCGGATCGATCTGAATTCGGCGAGTCAGGAGGATCTACTGACTTTGCCTGGCATCACCCGTTCCCGGGCACGCGCCATCGTCGACGACCGACCCTTCGATTCGGCCCACGACCTGGTCGGCAGGCACATCCTTACCGAGGCGCAGTACGAGAGGATTTCCAGCCGGATCACGGCTCGGTAGACGGCTCCCATCGAATCCTTATGGCTAAGGGACGCATCTATCTAGGTGCGACTCTTTAAAACACGCGCTTGTGTGGGCAAGTCAAGCAGCGTAAGCTCTGAAGAGCGTCCTTTTACATTCCGGGGAGAATACATTTATGGCAACCACTACCACCGCGCCCGTCTCGGACGCCACTGAAGTCAAGCAGCCTCTTACCCTGACTCCCTCGGCGATCGTCAAGGTTCGCGAGATCATGGCTACTCAGGATCCGCTGCCGGCCGGGCTGCGCATCGGCGTCGTAGGCGGCGGGTGCTCCGGTTTCCAATATTCCATGTCATTTGAGAACCAACAGGGCATGATGGACAAGGTCATGAGCTTCGAAGGCCTGAAGGTGTATGTTGACGCCACATCCGCCATGTACCTGAACGGCTGCGTGGTCGACTACGTCGAGACCCTCGAAGCAGCGGGTTTCAAGTTCGAGAATCCGACCGTTAAGAGCACCTGCGGCTGCGGATCCTCCTTCAGCGTCTAAGCTACCCCGCAAACTTCGCAGGTAAACTGTGAATCCAAAGAGGGCGCTCCGAGAGGAGCGTCCTTTTTCGCTTCCGTAATCGCGGACAAACATCCAGGCGCAACGGAAAAAGCCCTCGCGGTATGCGAGGGCTTTTGCTTTGGTCAGTATAGGTTGGAGGCTAGTCGTGAACCGGCGTGAGTTCAAGCGGCCTGGTAAGGCTGAAGACGATGGACGTATCGCTGGGCACGTTTACCGTCTGCGGAGGCTGGATGAGCAGATGCGTGGTCACCACGCCGACACCGACTAGTGAACCAACCAGGGCTCCTGGGCCACCGGCGATCGCTCCGCCGGCCACCGCGCCCGTTCCGGCTCCGATTCCTGCTTCCACAGCAGCCTTCTTCATGTGAGTGCCCGGGTGAATGCCGCCCTCGTCGTCAACGCGAGTGTTGTTGCCGTGCGACGCGATCACCTGCGCGTGGAGCGTGTACTTCGCTCCGTCTGGAAGCACCACCGACTCTGGCTCGAGGCGAATCGTAGCGCGATTGCCAAGCCGGTGTCCCTCGCTCACCTGAACGACCCGACCGTGAAATTCAGAGCCTTCCGGAATCATGACGCGACCGCCCAGGGTGACCTGCTTGGAAATACGGCCGCTGAAGTGGGAGCCAGGGCGAGTCTCCTCGGTTGAGAGTGTCTGCGAAAGCGTGACGTGCAGGTTGGTGCCCTCGGGCAACTCGTTTTCGCTGCCGGGAACCGCAGTGACGATATCAGCGTCAGGATCGACGCTGCCGGAGCGCATGGCAGAAGACGAACGGCTGGCGATCATGGTGTCGGTGCCATTTCCGCGTTCCGCACGCCGGGTATGCAGTCTCGGGGAACTCGAGCGGGGTGCGGCTTCGTCCGGTGCTGCACCGGTGACGATGTCGGCGTCAGGATCTGCAGTTCGGGAAGACGGCGCCACGGAAGTGGACGCATACGGCTTCTGAACGGGCGCGGGGGTGGTCGGCGTGACGTCGGGTGTCCGTGCCGGAGCAACCGCGGGTGGGGGGGTAGCAGGTGGCGCGTCGGGCGTGGTCTCAATGGTCTCATTCGAAGGCGGCTGCGACACGCCGGCGTACGGGTCTTGCGTAGAGGGATCGGGCTTCGCTTTGGGCGCGGAGTTCTGTGCCAGTGCGGCCGGCAGCAGCGTTGCAGCGACTACCGCAAGAATCGCTTGATTCAAACTTCTCTTCATCACTCTGACTCCAGACTGCTATGAGCTTCTCACCTTGGCTTGCTGCGCGCAGCAAACCGAATTCTCATCGGGGGCCCGGACTTCGTTACTGGAAACACCGGGGTTCTACAAAGGTTGTGGCTTGGTTGAGCCGATCGCGTCGAACCTTGGTTCGAACTGGCGAACGGTTCAAGCGTCCTCCTCTGTCCTTTGATCCGAGGGTAGCCGAGTCTACTATCTGTGAGCCACAACACTCGTGATTTTTGAACCAGAAGGGTAACCTGTAATCGGGAAGTTTTCAGAGCACGTGCCTGGAGTACTAAATCGTTTTAATTAATTCGCTTCTTACACTTTGTTAGAATTCCAACGACTCTCAAACCATAGTGAAGGGTGCATTCAATCTTCATGGGAAGTTTCATAGAAGTGATTGGCGGTGCTGCCGGCCAGCCTGTTCCCGTGGATCGGCGCCCGAAACTCAAAGATCGATTACGGCACCAGATTTCGAGGAGTGATATGACCGAGATTGCGGCAATTCATGCGCGTGAAATTCTTGATTCACGTGGAAATCCGACAGTAGAGGCGGATGTGGTACTGGCTGGCGGTGCAACCGGACGGGCGGCTGTCCCAAGTGGTGCGTCCACCGGCGAGCACGAGGCGGTAGAACTGCGCGACGGAGATAAGACCCACTACCTGGGCAAAGGCGTGCTGCAGGCGGTTGAGAACGTGGAGAGCATTCTGGCGCCGGAACTTACCGGGATGGATGCGACCAACCAGAGGCTGCTCGATGCCACGATGCTTTCGCTGGATGGCACGCCGAACAAGAGCCGACTGGGAGCGAACGCCATTCTCGCTGTTTCAATGGCGGCTGCGCGAGCCTCGGCCAACGCGCTGCGCATTCCGCTCTACCGCTACCTGGGCGGAGTGAATGCGTCGATCCTGCCGACGCCGATGATGAACATTCTCAACGGTGGGGCGCACGCGGACAGCAATGTCGACTTTCAGGAATTCATGGTGATGCCAGTGGGCGCGGAGCGTTTCTCCGATGCGCTGCGCTGGGGCGCCGAGGTCTTTCACACCTTGAAGGGCGTGCTCAAGAAAAACGGATACAGCACTGCCGTCGGTGATGAAGGTGGATTTGCACCGTCGCTGAAGTCGAATGCCGAGGCCATTGAACTGATCCTTGAGGCGATTCAGGCAGCGGGTTACAAGCCGGGCGAAGAGATCGCCATCGCGCTTGATCCGGCGTCGAGCGAGTTCTACGACAAGGAAAAGAAGAAGTACGTGTTCAAGAAGAGCGACAAGACCGAGCTGAGCAGTGAGGAGATGGCGCGCTTCTGGGAGAGCTGGACCAAGCAGTATCCCATCGTTTCGATCGAAGACGGCCTTGCCGAGGATGACTGGGAAGGCTGGAAGTACATGACCGAGCTGCTGGGCGAGAAGATCCAACTGGTGGGAGACGATCTCTTCGTCACCAATACGGAGCGTTTGCAGCGCGGCATCGAGGAAGGGATCGCCAACTCGATCCTCATCAAGGTGAACCAGATTGGCACGGTAAGCGAGACGCTCGAAGCCATTGAGCTTGGCCGGCGCTACGGATACACCTCGATCATCTCGCACCGGAGCGGCGAGACCGAGGACACGTTCATTGCGGATCTGGCGGTCGCCACGGGAGCCGGGCAGATCAAGACCGGATCGGCGTCGCGAACTGACCGCATCGCCAAGTACAATCAACTACTGCGCATTGAAGAAGAGCTGGGGCAGGCCTCTGAGTTTCTGGGCCTGGAGGCAGTCAACTTCGGCTAGCAGCACGGTATTCCGGGGACGCGTCGAGAGCCGCGTCCCTACCCAATTCAACGAGGATTACGATGAAGGTTCTGTTCTCTGTAGTCATGTGTGGTGTTGTGTCGGTAACAGCTCTGGGCCAGCAAACTTCCAGCCCCCCGTCTCCATCTTCGGCGCCTCAAAGCAGCGCCGCTCCCGCTCAGACTCCGGTTCACTCCGGCGCGTCCACGCAGGCAGGCTCACCCTCTGCGGTCAGTGAGCCGCAGGAGAAGCCGCCCGAGCATCCCTGCACCGAGGCGCAGGTCCGGGAATATCTGGAAGAAACCGGCGGTGCGAAAGCCGCGCACGTCATCATGATGAACATGGCTCGCACTTCGCGTGCCTCTGCTCCGCCGTACTTTCCGGCCGCCTTCTGGACAGACATGGTGGCCGCTTTTGACAAGGCAGACATGGTCCCGATGTTCCTGCCGGTGTACCAGCACCACATCTCGGAAGAAGAGATGGCCGCAGTTCTGAATTTTTACAAGACACCCGCCGGCAAGCACTTCCTGGATGCGCAGCCGGTGATGGCCGGCGAAGCGCAGCAGTTGATCGCCCAGCAAGGCCGCGAGATCGGTCACGATGTGTATTTAAAGTACAAAGACCAGATTGAAGAAGGCAAGCGGCAGTACGACGCGCAACAGGGCGGATCCGGCGGATCCGGCGCACCCGGGACGAGCCAAAGACCTGGACGCGGGTCGCAGTCTGGAATGCCAGGCTCTCGCGCTCCCGGCACAGTGGCCCCGCGGCCGGCAACATCGCCTGCACCGAATACCACCACCCCGGCGCCAACGAACGTGCCTACGCCGACGACTCCGAACCCAACCCCGGATCCGGCTTCCACGCCGAAATAGCCGACATAGAAGGTGGCGTTCGCCGCACCTTTTCGTCCAAGACGCAAGCGGCGCTGGAAGGCCAGTTACTTCCGGCGCCGTTGCTGTCTCAGCACCAAACTCGAAGTTCAAAGCAGGGGAGCTTTATGAGACTACTATTCGCAGCCATCTGTTGTGTGGCTCTCTCCACGGCATCGTTTGCACAAACCGCAGCGCCCAATGGCCAGCAAGGTATGGCTCCGGGAAACCCGGCAGGTGCGCCGGACATCACGCCACCCGCACACCCCATCACCGTCGATCAGACTCGCAAGATGTTCGAGTTGATGAATTTCCAGAAGACCATGGACGGCATGATGAACCAGATGATCTCGATGCAGAATCAGCAGGCCCCGTTCATTCCCCAGTCGGTCTGGGACGATTTCCGCAGCACCTTTAAGCAGACGGATTTTGTATCCCTGTTCCTGCCGGTATACCAGAAGTATCTTTCTGAAGAGGACGCAGCCAAGTCGATCGAGTTCTACCAGACGCCCGCGGGCAGGCGCATGCTGGAGGCGATGCCGCTGATGATGGCGGACATCTCCTCGGTAGCAGGGCAAAAAGGGGAAGAGATCGGGCACAGCGTAGTGGAGCGGCACATGCCTGAGATCCAGGCAGCCGCGAAGAAATACCAGGAAGAGCACGCCGCGCCGCAGCCCTCGGGAAGTGCTCCAACCACGCCGAAGCCCGACTCTCCGCGCTGATTCCGCGGTGATCTTCGGCACACGCCATTGAAGCGTGGAGGTTGTACTCTGGGATCAGGAGCGAGCCTGCCGATACAGGGTTCGCAGTCGTTCACAATCCAGAAAAGCCAAACAGAGGAATACCGTGTCCATTCGTAAGAGACCCCTCGTACTCACCATTCTTGATGGATGGGGCTACCGCGCCGAGACCAAGGCAAACGCCATTGCGTTGGCGCGCAAGCCCACCTATGACAAGCTGCTGGCAGAGTTTCCTAACGGGCTGCTGCATGCTTCCGATCACTTTGTGGGTTTGCCGGATGGGCAGATGGGGAACAGCGAGGTCGGCCACCTGAATATCGGGGCAGGCCGCATCGTGCAGATGGATATCACGCGCATCGACGCGATGATTGCGAGCGGCGAGTTCTACACGCATCCGGTAATCGTCGATGCACTGAAGCGCGCGCTGGAAGGCAACAAGCAGTTACACCTGCTTGGTCTGCTCTCCGACGGCGGCGTCCACTCTCATCAGAATCACTTGTACGCATTGCTAAAGGCGGCCAAGCAGCAGGGACTCGAACGAGTATTCATCCACGCGTTTATGGATGGCCGCGACACCGCGCCTACAGGCGGTGCGGAGTATCTTGCGGCGCTTGAGCAGAAGATTCGCGAGATAGGTATCGGCAAGATTGCCAGCGTCTCCGGTCGATACTACGCCATGGATCGCGACCGGCGCTGGGAGCGCGAACTGAAGGCCTTCGACGCGATGGTGATCGGCAAGGCGGAGGGCGGAGCGTATAGCGATCCGATCGCCCGGGTGAAAGAGTGCTACAACAACGGAACCACCGATGAATTCATCATCCCCTTCGTGGTGGTGAATGGGCAGGGCCATCCCGTGGGCCGCATTCGGGATGAGGACGTCTGCATCAACTTCAACTACCGCGCCGATCGCGCGCGGCAGATTACCCGCGTGCTCACGCGGTACAGCGGACTGACCCTGGCGGAAGGCAGGGAACTTCCCGGTGCCGAGGATCTGGACGCCACGATTCCACGCAACGTGACCCCGAAGAACCTTCACTACGTCTGCATGACCCAGTACGACAAGCAGTTCAAACTGCCGATGATCATCCTGCCGGAGTCGATGGAGAACATTCTCGCGAATCTGCTCGCACAGGCAAACCTGCGCAACCTGCGCATCGCCGAGACGGAGAAGTACGCGCACGTCACCTATTTCTTCAATGGCGGAATCGAGACACCCTTTCCCGGAGAAGATCGCGTGCTGGTGCCGTCGCAGAGAGTAGCCACCTATGATCTCGCGCCGGAGATGAGCGCGGCCGGGATCGCCGATGCGGTGATCAAAGCAGTGGAAGATACGGCATTCGACCTGGTGGTGGTCAACTTCGCCAACGCCGACATGGTGGGGCACTCCGGCCGACTGGAGCCGACCATTCAAGGCGTCGAAACGATCGACTCGCAGCTAGGCCGGATCTATCAGACGCTGAGGCGTGTCGGCGGATCGCTTCTCATCACGGCAGACCACGGCAATGCCGAGATGATGGTCGACCCTGTCACCGGCGGACCGCACACGGCCCACACCACAAATCCGGTCCCATTCATCCTGGTGAGCGAAGATGCGGACAGGTATTCGGTTCGTACGGATGGCTCGCTGCGCGACATCTCGCCGACGCTGCTGGGTGTGCTCGGGCTCGACAAGCCGAAGCAGATGTCCGGTTCTGATCTGCGCGCGCTCAAGGCCGCCGCTATTCCGGTCTAAGCAGCGACTTTGCTGAACAGAAAAGCCCTCACACTCAGTGAGGGCTTTCTTGTTGGAACGCTTGCCGGAACGCGCAAGCAGCCCTAGTACTGCTTGGTGATCCTAGGGAAGTACGTGATCTGGAACGAAGTGGTGTAATCGTGCTGCGCGGTTGGCTTGAGCACCGGAATCAAATAGCGCTCCGCTTGGAAAGAAGCATTTAACTCGAACTCCGGAGTCAAACGCTTCACGATCTTGCCACTGAAATCGGTCTGAGTTCCGCCACTCGCCCACAGTTTGCGATCGATCTTTGCGTTCCGATATTGAAACTGGATCTGTTCCTTCGGGCTCAGCCAGTACGTAACCCAGCCCTGATATCCGGCGCTATCCCGCCCAATCCAATGGCCGATCAAGTAGCCCTTGTTGGTGAAGCCGTCGCGATAGGCGTGGTTGGTGTAGTTGATTCCAGGATCGGTGGGTTGATTGGTATACGGAGCTTCGAAGCGAAAGTCCCATTTAGGCAGGGCAGGCAGGTGGGAGAGATAGATTCCGGGACCGAAGCCGGAGCGCTTCACGTTCGCCAGCGGGGAAGGGTCGTCGTCTGCGTTCGAATCCACATAGACGGTCACGTACTTCTCAAGCTTCGGCAAGCGCCACCGTACGTCAAAGCCGCCGCGGCGATCGCCGACGTCGTACTTTCTTGCTCCCGCCTGAAGGAAGTCGCCCGCGCTGATGAAGCAGTGCCAAAAGGTTCCCGCTGTCACTACGCTGTAACCCTTGCCTCCGAACATGCAGCTTCGGGAGAATCCGAATTCAAGATTTGCCGTGGGATGCAGGCTGATCTTGTTGCCAAAGATATAGGGCTGCCGGGGGTCGACGTGGCCTTTCACGTCGCCGAAGTAGTTATCCCAGCGAATCGGTCCGAGGAACTTGGAGACAAACGGAATGTAGAGCGGGTCCACCATGTTGATCCGCAGGAAGTAGTTGGGCTCGGCATTGGTGCTCCACTCAAAGGCGCCGCCCTGCATGGGTCCCCACCACATCTCGCTTTTGCCAAACGAGATCTCGTGGTGCAGCACGTGGGCGGAAATGGTGGCGTCAATCAGCCTGAAGTTGTCGCGGGTGCCTAATCCATTCACATCGGTCGGCGTGACGACGTCGGAACCGTAGTTTGCAATCCCGGCAAGCACGTTGGCCGGCAGCCCCGGAAATCCCGGAGCGTGCTGGTACTCGCCGCGCACGTTCAGTGAGAAGCGACCGGCTTCCGCTCGCACGTGAGCGCCCGCGATTGCGTTGAACCCCTGCCCAAACGGACGGCCCTCGTCATTGACGACGGTCTGCCCGAACTCGAAGCTGTTGACCAATGGCGGGTCGCCGCTGATCTCCATCCCGCGCGCATACACAGAATCTACTTCGGCGTGGATTCCACCCTGGTAGCCGTCCGGGCCCACTTCCTTTTGCAGCGCGAGAAAGATCTGCTGCGCGTTTTCGTCTCCACTGTCGTTAACCTTGTCGGCGCTTGCCTGCAGCATCCGAGCCACACTTAAGCGGGTCCAGGGCCGCAGTCCGAAGAACGCCGTATCGAGAAAACCCATCGACGACAGGCGATCGAGCGCGGGGTACATCCAGCTATCCATGGGAATGTAGGTCGAACCCTGATCGGCTGCACTGCGCATGGGAAGAGCCGGCTTGTAGTTGGGCGGAAACTGCGGCGCCTGGGGAGCCGCTTGTGTGTTCTGCGACGGCGCCGGTGTCAGGGGAGCGGAGTTCGGATCAGTGTTCTGCGCGAAGGTAAGTATGGGCGATGCGGTCAGGCTGGCTGCGAAACACAGGAGGAGCAGGCGATGAAATTTCACTCAGACCTCAAAATGGAAATGCGTGCGTTGCTCGGCCGGCGGACTGCACCGCAGAGCGCAAGGAAATAGGCCGTATGGATGCCAGCCAGCTGTAAAATCCAGCGGGACAATCGGTTGACTCAATTTTACGGTATTTCGTTCGCGGCCCCGGTTGCAAGCCCGATGGACTGGGGGTCGGCGACGACAGCGCGCGTGTCCCCTGAGAAGAGACTCACCGGCGGCGGGTACAAAGAGCCGCGGCAAGCCCTACTTCATCTGTTTCATCTCTCGTCGACCTTCCCGTGCGCTCTGCCAGCTCGAATAGACGAATCCCCACAGCAATACAATGAGAAGATACTCACCCATTGCAAGGATCAGAAGGTACTTTCCTATTGTCTCCCAGTAGTGGTGTAGGAAGTGCCCGTACAGAAAGGGAGTGAGTGCCAGCACTGTTGCAATGAAGACGGCTGTTGCCCACCAGGCGCGTTTCAGTTTCTTCCGCAGGTCCCTTGTCACATACTTTTCAAACTCGAGGGCCTCCTCCTCGCTGCAGCTCTCCTGGCGCTCGCCTAAAAACATTCCATTACGCCTGGCGAACTTGTGCGGACTCGGAGAACCAGCGCATCCCGTTCGGCAATCGCAATGAGGCGAAGTCCAGATGTACTACGCGCCGATGGCCAGGCACGGTTGACGCAGACGAGGCATGGAGCAGAAGCGGTCGCATCAGCAATGCTCCACCGACGCTTACCTGACACACTACTTCGCCTATATCGCGCATCGCCCTAATCTTTTCCTCCGGTATGCGGCCGTGAAGGTGCGATCCGGGGATGACACGCAACGCACCGTTCTGCTCTGCGCAGTCGTCGAGATGGATCCGCACTGAGAGCATGTGCTCCAATATCTCGGCCGGCGGCTGAACGTGGAGCACGTCCGCCTTCATCGACCATGCGTGGAACCCGGCGGCCGGTATGCGCTCCCGCACGGCAATGGTCAGGTCTTGATGCCAAGGAACTTTCCAGTTCGCCTCAGGAATCTTGTCAAATAGAATTCCTCGCACTGGAAAGAAGCCGTCCCCGAGGACAGCTTCGACGCGCTGGCGGACCGCTTCAGAGTTCGCCAGTTCCCTCACCTCTGGAGAGACCTCCAGAAGATTACGGATGGCGAATACGCCGCCCCGCCTTCGCACTGAACCGGTTTCGTCGATTCGCTCAAGAGAGGTGAGGAGATCAGTCACGGCCGGTGGTGACAATAAGTTTCTAATGATGGCGAACCCGTCCTTCTCAACATCGCGCCGGACGTCTGGCACAGCTTCCATACGGTTCATCCTACGGCCCACAGGCGATCTGCTATCTCTCCCAAGCTTGTGGCCCGATGTATATCGGCGAAGGGCGAAGACTAATTGCGCGAGGGCTGCTTCTGGGAAGCTTTGGCTGCCGGCTTCAACGCGGAGTCAAGTTGGGCGCGGAATGTGGCGACAAGCGTGTCCTTCCATGCTGGCGAAAACAGGCCTTTGCCGCTGAGGTAGTTCTCCATGAACACAAGCGGGTCGGGGTGGCCGGTCAGGTGGCCGTTGGTGTTCGCAGGGTGGCGCTTTGCCAGAGTGGGCGCCGCCGAAAACCTGGCTTCGATCAGGGTAGGGCTGCTCCCCTGGCGGGCGCGAATGATTGACTCCTGCGCGACTCGGTAGACGGCCACTACATCGTTTCCATCCACCGGAATGACTGGCAGGCCCAACTCCTGCCCACGGGCGCTGTAATCGGCCGCTGGGCCCCTTCGCGACGAGGTCTGCACCCGGTTCAGGACCACGAACAGCGATGGAAGCTGGTGAGCCGCGGCAAACCGAAGTGGTTCTATCCAGGCCTCGAAATCCTGAGCTTTGAGGCTCGCCTGGTGCTCGAAGAACGCGACCGAAACTGCGCACTGGTTCTGCGCCCCGTTCGCGATCGCGATCCCATTCGCCACGCTTAGATGCGAACGGATATCGGCGGATGCGGGGATGAGATTGAACCCTCGCGAGGCTCCGTGGAACCTCTTCCGCGATGCGTCAACTGGCGTGACAAACGGAGACACAAGCTGATCGAGAGGCTGGCCTTTGAGGAACGCGGCTACAACATCGCCGGGCGCAGGGGAGAGCGAGTCATCCGGGCGCAGATGGCTGATCACACCGGCGAGCGCAGCTTCTGTGCCAGCCTGCGACTGCGTTCCCGAGGGAAGCGCGGCGATCGCTTCTGCCAGCATCCGGGCCTTGAGCATCATGGTAAAAAGCTTCTTCAGTGTCTCGTTTGTGATGAGTGGATTGCCCGTAGCCGCAGGCGATTCCTTGAGCTTGGTTGGCATGCTTGGCGATGTCCCCGGATGAGCCATTGTAGCGCAGCAAAATGGCGCGCGATGGCGGGCGGGGTGGGTCAGCAAAAAGCTCCACGCTGCGCATCAGAGTGCCTGATTTCGGGCACTCAAGAAGGTGAGCTGGCGCACGAAACTTTTTGCACAGAAATGTGAAAAAGTCTGTGTATTACCACCGGATCGAGCCGTGAATTCCTGAATCGGCGCGGAGTTTAGCGGTCTGCACACATTATGATGCGCTGCTGAATTGTGGTGCAGTTTTGCTGCGGCTCTGCCGGACGTCGCACCCGGCCTAGGTGGAGTAGTCCGCGTTGATATGCACGTACTCCGCAGTCAGATCGGTTGTCCAGAAGCGGCAGGAACCATGTCCCAATCCCAGACAGATGCGCACCGTGAACTCGCGGTTTTGAAGATAGGCATGCGCGGCATTCTCGTCGAACTCGGCCGCACGTCCGCCTTCACTGCAGATCTTCTGCTCGCCAAACCAGACGTCGATCTTCTCCGGATCGATCGCGACTCCGGAGTAGCCGATGGCAGCGAGGAGGCGTCCCCAGTTCGGATCGGAACCCGCCCACGCCGTCTTGACCAGCGGGGAGTGCGCGATCGACTTGGCGACGCGAAGGGCATCGGGATCGGTCAGCGCTCCTTCGATCAGAAGTTCAACGACATGGGTGACGCCTTCGCCATCCTGCACGATCTGCTTTGCCAGCGAGGTACAGAGTTGGCTGAGCGCCTGCTGAAACGCTTCGTTGGTGGCGTCGACGGTGACGCCGCTCGCTCCGGAGGCAAGCAGCAGCACGGTGTCGTTGGTCGATGTATCGCCGTCGATCGAGATGCGGTTGAAGCTGAGATCAACCGCCGACTGCAGCAGTGACCCCAGAGCTTCGGGCTGAATGCGCGCGTCGGTGAACACGTAGACGAGCATCGTGGCATGAGGCACGAGTTGCGGATGAATCATGCCTGCGCCTTTGCAGGCTCCGGCGAGACGAACGGGTTGGCCCTCCACGTCGATGGTCAAGAACTCGACCTTTGGGCGCGTGTCGGTGGTAAGGATGGCGCGGGAAAAACGGTCGAAGTGGTCGGGCGTATCTCCCAGCGAGGACTGCACGGCCGGGAGAGCGGCGATCAATTTATCGCCCGGCAGAGGGACGCCAATGATCCCGGTGGAGGATGGAAAGACCTGGTGCGGTGGGCAGGCGAATGTCTCCGCGACGGCTGCGCAGACCTGGTAGCAGGTTTCGAGGCCAGCTTTGCCGGTCGCACAGTTGGCGTTTCCGGCGTTGACTGCCACGGCGCGAACCGCGCCTCCGCTGCGCTCCAGATGGCTGCGGTCGACGGTGATCGGGGCCGCCACGACGCGATTGCCGGTGAACATGGCTGCGGCCTGGGTGCCTTCCTCCGCCAGCACAAATGCAAAGTCCGGATTGCCGCTGGGCTTGAGGCCGGCGGTTACGCCAGTGAACTGAAAGCCGAGAGGCAGCATGTCAGGGGAGAGAGGAGGTGTGGAATTCATTGCCGGCTTTTACTCTATCAAGAGGAGCGGCAAAGAATTGAGAACGCAAACTGGTGAATCGAATCCGGCAACAGCAGGACAACCGGCGGAATTTCTGCGGATGGAACATGTCAACGTGGCCCGGGGAGACACCGTGGTCCTGCATGACGTGAACCTGACCATCGCCAGCGGGGAACACGTCGCCATTCTTGGCCCGAATGGCTGCGGCAAATCGACGCTGATCAAGACGCTGACCTGCGAGTGCTATCCGATTGCTCAACCGGGGATGCTGGTGCGGCTGTATGGGCGCGCCCGATGGGATATTTCTCAGCTTCGGCAGCATCTTGGCGTCGTCTCCGCTGAACTTCCGGGAGAGCGTACGCCGAAGACGCGCGGAGAGGATGCTGTGGTCGCAGGCTTCTTCTCTGCCTCGAGTTTGTGGCCAAACCTTCATGTAACGGATGAGATGCGGGAGCGTGCCAGGGAGACGATGAACCTGCTCGAAGCTGGATACCTTCGAGACAAGCTGGTGGGCGAGATGTCGGCCGGGGAACAGCGGCGGATCATGATTGCGAGAGCCCTGGTGCATCGGCCGGAGACGTTGCTGCTGGATGAGCCGAGCAACGCTCTCGACCTGGCAGCCCAGCGCGAATTGCGGGAGGTCCTGCGCAAGGTGGTGCAGCAGGGAACGGGCATCCTGATGGTGACGCATCATCTGGCGGACATTCTGCCGGAGATGGACCGGGTGATTCTGATGCGGGAGGGCCGGATCTTCGCCGACGGATCGAAGCAGGAGTTGATCACGCCAGAGGTAATGCAGCGGCTCTACGGAGTGCCCATCGACCTGTGGCAGCGAGATGGCTACTGGTATAGCTGGTGAGTGGATGTCGGGGTACTGCTGGGCGGTCGTCGAAGCGCAAGCGGTTACGGGGCCCTGCAACCAGCAGGGGAAGAAATGTGAGTCTTGGTCCAGTTCCGCCCGGTTGCAAAGGCCCTCTCCTGAACCACTCAGCGGCTGGAGGTTTTTCGCGGACCGGACTCAGATTTCCGTGAGATAAAACACCCACTTGCAGTCGGAGCGCTTCCACGCTAATCTGCGGTTACACGGGAAAGGAGGATGATCCAGCCTATGAAAATTGACAGTAACTGTAGTGGCAGTTCAATACGTGAGGTGACTGAGGCTTAGGGCGTCGCGCTCTAGACCTGGCGAACCTGCAATCGAACTCGCCGAGGCCCACTCCCACGTGATTTGCGCAAGCAGATCCTCAGGAAGCGCGGATGCCTCAGGTCAAACTCAACAGCTCACCGGTGATCAGGGCCCGCAGCCAAGTTGGCAGCGGGCCTTTCACTTTTTCCAACCACTTCGGAATCTTGCCTGCCGCAATCTCGGCTGTCGGGGCCTCGCCGAACCTGCTCGACAAGCAGTGGGATCGCGCCCATACTGAATGGCCGTAACGCTTGCCCATTCAGGTGAATCGAACATGCCGCCGCCGTTTCGCGCCTATCACAATGCAACTGCCGCGCAGCACCAGGCCTGGGTGGATGACCTGGGTCCACAGGGTTACAGCCCAATCTCGCTGAGCGTCTATGGGGACGCTACAAATGCCTTGTACGCAGCCGTGTGGGTGCAGGCTCCAAGCCCTGCGTGGCTGGCGCTGCACAACGTGGACGCATCCGGGTATCAAAACTGGATCAACAACCAGGTTGAGCCGCAAGGCTACCGCGTAGCCATCGTGTCGGTGACCGGGTCAGGAAGCCAAACCGTCTTTGCGGCGATTGCCCTGCAGGATTCGCTGGGTTGGATGGCGCGACATGGACTGACCGATGGTGGCTACGGGGATCCGAACTCGTTTCAGTCTCTATGCAACCAGGCTCTGAACCAGGGGATGATTCTCACCTCCGTTGCACTCTATGGCACATCAGCGTCGCCGACGTATGCGGCGTCGTGGGTAGACAACACGGGCGGCGTGCAGTGGTCGTTCGTGAGCAACGTCGACCAGGCGGGGTACCAAAGCTTCTTCGATGGGGCGGTGAGGGTGCCCACTCGGCCCGCGTACACGGCTGTCTCCGGAGAGGGGCGCTATGTCGGCTTCTTCCGCAACGATTCCGTTGGGCCGTGGATCTCGCGCCATGGGCTGACGTCTTCCGATTACCAGGCAGCGTTCGATGAATACGTGGCAGACGGTTATTTCCCCATTGTTGTGCAGGGAGGAGGCACTACCTCTTCTCCCATCTTTGCGGCGATCTTTGCCCAGCAGGGAACGATCGCTCGAACCTGGCACGCAACGGGCGGGCATGTGCCTTCGCTTACCGCGTTCGATGATGCGATGGCTGGCTTCATGCAGACCAATGGAGTTCGCGTCGGAGCCCTGGCCATCCTGAACGACGGGAAGCTTGAGTTTTCGCGAGCGTATACGTGGGCTGAGCCCGGGTATTCGATCACGCAGCCCGGCAGCCTGTTTCGGCTCGCGAGTTGCAGCAAGGCGTTCACCTGCGCAGCCATCACCAATCTGTACAACGCCAACAAGGTGGCGAAGACCACGGCCGTCTTCCCGCTGCTCGGGATCACCGCGGCGGCGCTGGCCTCGCAGACACCCAGTCCCTGGATCAACCAGATCACGGTGCAAGAGCTGGTGGATCATGCCGGCGGATGGAACGACACGGTCTCCGGATTCGATCCGGTACTTCGCTTGCGCGACATCGCAAGGGCGTTCGCCCTGCCCCGGCCACCGACGAAGTTCGAGGTGGCTCAATATATGTACGGCGAACCGCTGCAATTTGAACCTGGAACACAGGATTTCAACACCGACGGCCAGAACTATTCGAACTTCGGCTACCTGCTGCTCGGGTTGGTGGTCGAGGCGGTGACCGGCATGCCGTATGTGGATTACGTGCGGCAGACGGTACTAGCTCCTTTGGGTCTGCAGAACGTGTATCTGGCTCGAATGCTGGCTGGGCCGGTTGAAAACGCTGAAGTCTACTATGACGACCCAAACATCGGACCTACTGTGTTTGATTGGGCGTCGAATGCGCTGCTGCCGAATGCGTACGGCGGAGAGGGCTGCCTGACGGAGACTATGGATTCAGGAGGCGGCCTGATGAGCACGGCGGAAGCGCTGGCCACCTTCGTCCACTCCTACGCGGTCTGGGGGTTGAATGGGCGCGCTCCGAACTCTGCGCGTCAGGGAAGTTTGGACGGCACAACCAGTTGGGCAGAGTCGCGCGGCGACAGCGTGGACTGGGCGCTCGTCTTCAATTCGCGGTGGCAATTCGCTCGCGTGATTGGCAAGGATTCGGGCGGGAAGGACATTACCGTCTTCGGCCAGCTTGTGGCGGAATTGAATTCCCTTATGAACGGCCTGACGTGGCCCTAAGGCGATGCCCGAGGCTGGGTAACGCGACTTGGGAAAATCACGGCACGAGGAGCCCCGGCGGTTTTACAATGCAGCCATGGAACCATTGGTAATTGCGGGCAGAGCCTTCCAGTCTCGACTGATCGTAGGCACAGGAAAGTACAAAGACGGAGCGGAGACGCAGGCGGCGATCGAGGCATCCGGCGCGGAGATGGTCACCGTCGCGGTTCGGCGGGTGAACCTGGACCGCTCCAAGGAATCGCTGCTGGATTTCATCGATCCCCAGCGCTATTTCCTGCTGCCGAATACGGCCGGTTGCTACACCGCGGATGAGGCCATTCGCGCAGCCCGCCTGGCGCGGGAAGTGGGTATCTCTGATTGGGTCAAGATTGAGGTCATCGGGGATCTCGCCACCCTGTACCCGGACGTGCAGGCGACGCTCGAAGCGACTCGTGTTCTGGTGAAGGAAGGGTTTACAGTTCTGCCCTATACCACTGACGACATTGTGTTTGCGAGACGACTCATCGATGCCGGAGCGGCGGCGGTGATGCCTCTCGGCGCACCGATCGGCAGCGGGTTGGGTATTCAAAATACGGCGACGTTGCGCATCCTGCGTGAGTTGATCACCGAAGTTCCCCTCATTGTGGATGCGGGTGTAGGCACGGCTTCCGACGCGGCTCTGGCGATGGAACTCGGGGCGGATGCGGTGCTGATGAACTCCGGAATCGCCGGCGCTTCGAAGCCTGTCTTGATGGCCGAAGCGATGCAGCATGCGGTACTGGCGGGGCGGCAGGCGTATGTGGCCGGCCGGATGCCGCGCAAACTCTACGCCACGGCTAGCTCTCCGCTTGAGGGAATTTCCCGGTAGGCTCACACCCGGGTCCCTTCTTCAGCTGAGTTACTCAGACTGGCAGTCATCCTGACTGTCACTGGCAGGCGTGCGTCTGCTGAATTAGACTCACAGGCGCATGCGGGTCTTTGGAATCGATTGCGGTACAGAATGTACCGGCTACGGGGTGGTGGAGTGGCGCGACGCGGGTCGTAAGCCGGGGCTGGTGGCGGTGGTTTCCGGCGGCATTCGCTTGCCCAAAAAAGAACCCATGGCGCAACGCCTTGCGCTGGTTTATGCGCAGTTGATGGCTCTTTTAGACATCCACAGGCCTGACGTGGTGGCGATAGAAGAGGTATTCTATTCGGCAAACGCGAAATCGGCTTTGAAGCTGGGTCAGGTTCGCGGGGTTGCTTTATTGGCCGCTGCCAACTGTGGATTGCCGATCGCCGAATATGCGCCACTCACGATCAAGTCTTCCGTCGTGGGGTATGGATTAGCGCAGAAGGAACAAGTGCAGTTCATGGTGACTCGCCTGTTGAATCTGGATGTGATTCCAGAACCCGCCGATGCTGCCGACGCGCTAGCTATCGCGATCTGCCACATTCACACGGCGCAGACGCTTGCCATGCACGGAGTGTCACTTCGATGAGGCTTACAAAGACCTGGGCGAGATTGGGGCTGAGCGCAATCGGGGGCGGTTGTCTGGTAGGCGCGCTGGCGTGGGCAGACGACGCGAAGTCGGCGACCTCCGACATTCCGCCTGACGGCGCGAGCAGCGCGCAGATTCGCTTCACCTTTGATCATCCTCAGATGGTGCCGAGCCATTACACCATCACCATTGGGGAGGATGGCAAGGGCCATTACCAATCGCAGCCGGGAGGCGAGGGGCAGAAGGATGAGCAGAACGCGCTGGTCTCTCAGCCGCTTGACCGTGACATCACCATCTCTCCGAAGACTCGGGATCTGCTCTTCTCGACGGCGCGCAACAAGAAACTGTTCGCCATCACTTGCGAGAGCCAGTCAGGCAAGGTAGCGTTCCGGGGCAATAAGGAGCTGTCTTACCAGGGGCGGGAGGGCGAAGGAGCTTGCAAATTCAACTGGTCGAAGGATTCGCAAATCGATAAGGTCAGCTCGATTCTGCAATCGATCTCGTTCACACTGGAGGAAGGCGACCGCCTGGCGGTGGAGTATCGGCACGATCGGTTAGCCCTTGATTCGGAACTGGCGATGCTGATCGACGCAGCGAAGTCGGATCGGGCAGCGGAACTTCACAACATCGCTCCGCAGCTGGAGGCGATTGCTGCTGACGACCAAATCATGGTGCGCGCGCGGCAGCGGGCAAGGCAACTCCTGCAGGACGCACCCGCCCGATAAAGAACAGAGCCCCAGCCCTCCAACTTTGGTGCAGGCAGCAGGATTTGTTATGCCACTGGAACGTCTCTGTGATCGGCGCGACGTATGCTGGGCAAGTTACGTTATAGTGAAGGCGTCTCTGAATGGAGGTGCCCGTAATGCGCCACCGCTTGAACTTTCTTCTAGCCAGTGAGAAAGCATCCCTTTTTCGCAGTTCCCACCTAGCTCTATCCCTACTCGCACTGCTGTCCCTAGCCGGGGTTCAATTCGCGCGCGCAGATTCGCAAGTTCGCGCGGTCCGGCTCAGCAACGTGAGCGGGAGTGTACAGGTTGCAACCGGCGGGCAGTCCGCCTTGCAACAGGCCTATGCCAACATGCCGCTCACCGAGGGCTCCCACTTACAGACCGGGGATGACGGTCGTGCCGAGATCCAGTTTGAAGATGGCAGCGTCGCGCGGTTGACACCGAATACTTCGCTGACCATGACCCAGTTACGTCGCGACGCCTCCGGCGCCCCGGCGAATGGCATGCAGGTGCTCGCAGGCCTGGCTTACTTTGAGACGGCGAAGCAGAATCAGCAGCCGTACGTCATCCAGTTTGCGGACGCGCAGGTGACTCCGGCGAAGGGCAGTATCTTCCGGGTGAATCTGGACGCGAAACCCGCCGAGGTGGCGGTCCTTCACGGATCGGTTCATCTCGCCAGCGGGAGCTCGTATGACGTCAGCGTTCACGAGAATGAATCAGTGCATCTGGATGCGGCTGATCCTACCCGCTACCAGTTGTCACAGGGCGTGAACGGCGACTCCTGGGATGAATGGAATTCGGATCGCGATGTGGCGCTCGCGGCAATGGCTTCTCGCGAGACGCGCGAAGCGATGCTGAACGGCGGCGGCGCAGGCTGGAGCGATCTCGACTACTACGGGAACTGGTACAACGTGCCGGGATACGGCAACGTATGGTCGCCCTCCGGCATGACTGCGAGTTGGGATCCGTATGGCTCCGGCTACTGGGGCTTCTACCAGGGCCCGGGCTACGTCTGGGTCTCGGGTTATCCGTGGGGATGGACGCCGTATCGTTGCGGCAACTGGAACTACTTCAACAGCTATGGTTGGGGTTGGAGTCCGGGTGGCTGCGGCGGTGGCGGCGGCTGGGGATTTGGCGGAGCAGGCGATTACGGTTCGGGAGGCATTTTCATCGGTACACCTCCGCGGAACTATCGTGTGCCGCAGAGGCCCGGTCGACCGCATCCGGTTGCGCCTGGATCGAACCGGGCGGCCGCAAGCATGATCGCCGTGAATCGCGGGCCGGAAGCGACCCGTTTGCAGCCCAGGCCGATTACCGGCACAGCGCAGCAGGCGATTCAAGTCGGAAACCAGAAGATTACGCCGATTCAAAAGACGTTTAATGCCAATGCAGGCGCTCCGGCCGGGGTGGTTCGCCCAGGCTTGAGTACATCGTTGCAAGGCGTGAGTCCGTCAGCGGCACATCCAACCTACGTTCCGGTCATGCGTCCGGCTACGAGTCCGGTTGCGGGCACGGGTCCGGTCTATTCGCAGCGCTCGGCTCCAGCGAGTTCATCATCCGGGCAATACCGCCCGAGTGCACCGAGCGGTTCCAGTGGAGGTTCGTACCACTCCAGTGCACCGGCTCCCATGTCCAGTCCTAGTTCGGCAGGAGCTGGCTCGCGCGGGTCGGCACCTTCTGCTGGGCCTTCCTCGGCGGGTCGTCCGCGGTAATCACACTTTGCAGTTGAGGTTCAGGGCTGTCCCTCCAAGGACAGCCCTTTTCATTGCGCCATGCGATCGCCCGGATTTCAGCGCAGCAGGGCGAGGTGCAGGCGGGCAGCGGCCTCGAGAGTCAGCGCTTCTGCGCGCACCTGCAAGGGCGTGCCGCTGGCCGCGAAGGCGCCCTGAATCTGCTCCGGGGTGTAGCCTGCGGCGCGAAGATTGTTCGCCAGGGTTTTGCGTTTCTGCGCGAACGACTGGCGCAGAAAGGTTTGAAATGGACCTGGATCGACGCCAAGGGCAGAGAACTGCGGTTGCATGGTGAGGCGCAGGACGGTGGAGAAAACCTCGGGGGGCGGAGAGAATGCCTGCGGGGGCAACGTAAACAGCTTGTCGACCCGCGCGTACATCTGCGCCGTAGCTGAGAGCATTCCGTACTCACGCGAACCGGGCGATGCGGCCACACGATCCGCTACTTCGCGCTGGATCATCACGACAGCCTGCGAGATCAGCGCGTGCCAGGAAAAGAGTCGAAGCAGAATGTCCGACGTGAGGTAGTAGGGAAGATTTCCGATCACTGTGAGTTGCGTACCGGGTGCAACCAGATTAGCGAGATCCACGTCGAGTATGTCTTGCTCGAGAATCTCGACGTTGGGATTTGACGCAAACTGCTGACGCAGGCTGGGCGCAAGTTCGCGATCGAGTTCCACTGCGATGAGGCGCTGCGCTCGCCCGGCGAGAATCTCGGTGAGTGCCGCTTGTCCGGGACCGATCTCCAAGACCGTTTTACCGGACACATCGCCGAGCGCGTCGACGATCGCTCGTATCGCAGCGGGGTCGGTGAGGAAGTTCTGTCCGAGCTTGGGCTTTCTGGTCATGGTTTCAACGTGTTCTCTGGGCCTGCGTGCGATGTGGCCTTGAAGCGTGCGCGCTGGCGGGGGTTGCATTCATTGCTGCAAGGGTCGCTGCCATTTAGACTACGCAGAGGCATCCCGCTTCCTTCGCATCATACGAAAGAGCATCAAGAACAGGACTGGAGTCGTGCATGCGCATTGTCTTTGCAGCATCGGAGTGTGTTCCCTACGTCAAGACAGGTGGACTGGCCGATGTGATCGGCGCATTGCCGAGTGAGGTGGCCCGGCTCGGTCATGAAGTGACGGTCTACCTTCCCTTTTATCGGCAGGTGCAGACCAAGGTGAAGCAGCGGAACGTCGCGATTGGCAGCCTGACGATCCCGTTTGAATATTACAACCGGTTCGTGACGATTCTCGACGGGGGCAAGCAGGATGGCGTTCAACTCTACTTTGTAGATTCGCCCGAATTGTTTGATCGCGAGTACGTATACGCGACGCCGACCGGCGATTACGCTGACAACTGGGAACGCTTCGGCCTCTTTTGTCGCGCGGTGATCGAGAGCTGCAAACAGATTGGCGTGCCCGATGTCTTCCATGTGCATGACTGGGAGACTTCCATGCTGCCCGTATTTCTGCGGACGACCTACTACTTCGACCCCGCGCTTCGCAATGCGGGCGTGCTCCTGACCATTCATAATCTCGCGTTGCAGGGCTGGTTTCCGCCGGTGACTACGCAGCGATTGCTGCTGCCGTGGGACATCTTCACCATGGACAAGCTGGAGCAGAACAACAGCTTCAACTTCCTGAAGGGCGGCATGGTTTACTCTGACCTGATCGCTACGGTGAGTAAGAAGTATGCAGAAGAGATTCAGACGCCTGAGTTTGGAAATGGTCTGGATTCGATGATTAGAAAGCGTGCTGAAGATCTGCACGGCATATTGAATGGCGTGGATTACCGGCGGTGGAACCCCGCGACGGATGGCAACATCGCGGCCCACTACACGGCTGAGAATCTGGAAGGCAAAGTGGCGTGCCGGCGCGATCTGTTGTATGCGTTCGGTCTGGAGCCCGCCGATGAGACCGTTCCGGTGCTGGGCGTCATCTCGCATTTCACCACTCACAAAGGATTCGACCTGATCGCAGAGATCATCGAGGACCTGTTGCGGGAAGACCTGCGACTGGTGCTGGTGGGCACGGGCGAGCCGTACTACGAAAACCTCTTCAAGAAACTCCAGGAACGGCATGCCGATAAGCTGGGCGTCCGCGTGGAGGCGGACGAGACGCTTGCGCACAAAGTGGAAGCGGGAGCGGATATTCTGCTGATGCCCTCGCACTACGAACCTGGCGGGCTAGCGCAGATTTACGGCCTGAAGTATGGAACAGTGCCAGTCGTGCGCGCTACCGGCGGCCTGGATAACACCATTGAGGAGTGGAACCCGGAGACCAGCGAAGGAACTGGATTCAAGTTTGCGAGTCTGAGCGCCGGGGAGTTTCGCTCAAAGATTGATGATGCGCTTGCACTCTTCCGCAACGACAAGGCTGCATGGCAGACGCTCATGCGAAACGGTATGGCGAAGGATTTCTCCTGGGCGAAGCCGGCTGCCGAGTATGTAGAACTTTACCAGACCATCGCCCGGCGGAGAAGCTGAGGAAGCGAGTCAGATAAGAGCAGCGAGTTAGCCAACAGCAGCGAGTTAGCGAGTTAGCTAAGAGCAGCGAGTTAGCTAGGGCGGCGAGTTAGTAAGTTGGCTAAGGGCAGCGTGCTAACTAGCTAACTTGCTGCTCTTAATCATCCAATACAGTGGAATGCCCAACAGAATGATGGCTGTGCCTAGCAGGGAATTCCGAAAATTCTCCGCATACGAGTAGAACAACAACACTCCGGCCGCAAGCACAAACAGCGCAGGTAAAACGGGATAACCCCACACTCGATAGGGACGGACCATCTCCGGGTGTTTTCTCCGGTACACAAATACCGTAGTGGCCGTGATCATGTAGAAGAGCCACTCCGAGAAGATCGCCAGTTCGAAGAGTTGTTGAAAGCGACCGACCGCCAACAGCAGCAGCGTACTCAGGAGTCCCTGCACCACCAGGGACGTCGAGGGGCTCTGGAAGCGCGGGTGGATGTAGCCCATCTGGCGAAAGAAGAGCCGGTCGCGCGCCGCGGCGAAGGGGATGCGGGCCCCCGACATGATGGTTCCATTCAGAGTGACAAAGATGCTGAGGGCCATGCCCGCGGAGACAAGTGCCGCACCCTTGTGGCCGGCGACCAGCGACATGGCGGTCACCGCCGGGCGCGGAGAAGCAGCAATCTGCGCCGCGGGCAGGATGTATTGGATCGCTGCATTCGTAGCCATATAGAGCGCGCCAACGATAAACAAGCCGGCGATCAGGGCGAATGGCAGATTGCGTTCGGGACGTCGCACCTCTCCGGCAACCATAGTGAGATCGTTCCAACCGTCATAAGCCCACAGCGCCGCGATCAGCGCGATCATAAACCCGCCAAAGCCGCCGTGAGCACCGGGGAAGAAGGTGCGGAAATTCAACCCGTGTCCGTTCGCTGAGGCGAAGCAGAATCCCGCGATGACGAGGATCAACAGGCCCTTCAGCCAGGTGAAGAAGAGTTGAAAGTCGCCGGCCTTTTTTATGCCGAGATAGTTCAGGCCAGTAATCAGCCAAGTTGCGAGGATGGCAAATATCTGCGCCCAGGTAATTGGCATGGGCGAGTGCAGCGCGTACCCGTCCAGCCACGCGAAGGCTGAGAAGACGGCGAGAGTACGTGCCAGTCCTGTCGTAACGCTGGCGATCGAAGCCGGCTTGGCAACGGAAAACCAGGTCCACATGTAGAGGAAGGCCGGTAAGTCGCCGTACGCGCCGCGAAGATAGACGTATTCTCCACCGGCCTGGGGCATCATCGCGCCAAGCTCCGCATAGGTCATCGCGCCAAAGAGCGAGAGCAGGCCGCCGACGATCCAGGCAAGATAGACGAGGCTGGAAGAGCCAACTGCTCGCATCATCTCCTGCGGCACGAGAAAAATGCCGCTGCCGATGATGGTGCCCACTACGATCGCTGTGGCATGAGAGGCGCCCAGCACACGCGGCAGATCGTGCGGAGCGTGAGCCGGGATGCGCGCTTGGAGTTCGGGGCTGGTGGCGATGTTGTCCTCCGCAAGCGATCAGGAGCGCGCCCCGAGTCGAGCGACAGCCCGTGTTCTACAGAAGATAACCCAGACAGGCTGCTTATGCGAACGATGCTGCGAAAGGCAAGGCTCGCTGCTGGCGAGCCATTGGCTATGTGCGGATTGGCGACCTAGGGGCAGCTGAGAGAAGTTGCGCCCAGCAAGAGGGTGGAGAACGAAACGCCTCCGCAGAACTTGTGCGTCGGCATGTTGTCATCGACGATCAGTGAAGAGAGGCCGGGATGCGCGGGGTTGGTGACATCCAGACCGCCATCGACATCGTAGATGGAGTATTTCGGTGTGCCCGCCCAGGTCTGTCCCGCCTGAATGAGGCCGGCGATCACGCCATCGTAGTCAATCTCGATATGGGCCAATTGCGCGGAGAAGGTGTTGCCGCTGAAGGTCAGAGGAGAGGCATTCACCTGGTCGAAGCTGATGGCGAAGTCTTTCGCACCTGAGCCGGTCGAAGTGAACGAATTGCCTGAAATCGTTGCAGTATCTCCTGGGTAGAGGAACGACAGCCGCAGAGCATTGGCCTGGCACACCGTCGCGACCGCGGTGATTACATTGCCGGTCACGACCGCGCCGGTAGGAGGCGCCGGAGCACCGCCGCCTGCGGTGTGATAGTTATCCTTGATTCGAATGCCATCAGCACCGCCGAGCTCGCATCCACCATACTCCGCGTTCTGTGCAAGCTCGGTGACGGTAGCGGTGTTATTCGACAGAGTTACATTTGACGCTTCAATGTCATACCCGCGGCCGCTGGTCGGAGTACACGAGTTATCGCTGATGACCGCGCCGTTGCCGCTGACTGCTGCGACACAGTAGTCATTCGTGAAGTAGCTGTTGAAGGTGATGGTGTTGTTATGAATGTGCGCGTTCTGATTGGTGTCGTAGATACCGCCCTGCGGGGCGACAAGAATTGTGTTGGAGTAAATCTCGTCAGAGATCACGCCCGGCGCATTGAGCGTGTCCGCCATCCAGATCGCATAGCCATAGAGCAGATAGCGGCTGGTGATCGCCTTGGGGCCAGTCGCGTTATAACTCAACTTATTGTTGTAGATCTGCCAGCCGCTTAGAGAGCTATCGCCAAATATCGGGTTTGCGTCGACGGCGGTGGTGTTGATGGTGAGGTCGTGGAGCTTGGGCGCCGGGCTAATATCGGAGGATTGCCCTACCCAGATACCGCGAGACTGAGGAGCGGCCGAAGGAGACGACTGGATGGTACCGTTGTAAATCTCAAATCCTCCATGAGCCCGGGTAGTGCCAGTCTTCGCCAGGCTGTAAGTGCTTCCACCCGTATACCAGTTATCTGCCAGGAGGACACCCGGCGTGCCGGCAGTGCCTCCGCCGGTGCCATAGGTGATGGTATGGCCATTGAGATTTAACGTGATGTTGTTGGCATCGATGAAGAAGCAGGTGCCCAGTGAAGTAACATCCTGCGCAAGATAGTAAGAGCCGCTAGCGGTAAGATCCGCGCAATTCTTGAGAGCTGTTCCGCTTGGGGGTGTATTCGGATTCGGAGGCGGAGGCGGTGGAACTCCGTTGCCCAGAAGGGCTACTGCGAGAGCGGCATTGTTAGGGGCTGTGCTGGTAAGCGTGATCTTGCCTGTTGCCGTGCCCACAGCCATCGGTTTGAATGCGAGCTGAAGAGTAATCGCTTGTCCAACGGCCAACGACACCGGGAGGGTGACCCCGCCGACGGAATAACCCTTGCCGGCTAGAACGACCGAACTCAGCGTTACCGCAGTATTTCCGGAAGAGGTAAGTGTGATTTTTTGCGCTGCTGAGTAACCCACGGCCACATTGCCGAAGTTCAGGCTACTTGTACTGAACTGTATTTGCGGCACAAGCGCTACTCCTGTTCCGCTGAGTGAAATAGAAGCTCTACCCGCACTTGAGGAGTCGCTCTTGATCGTAAGTTGACCCGTCGCGGCTCCTGCGGTAGCGGGCTTGAACACAACGCCGAAGGATACCTGCAGACCGGGTGCGATCGTCACCGGGAAGCTTGCGGAACTTAGCGAATAATCTGCTCCAGTTACTGCGAGGGAACTTACCGTAACAGGGGCAGTGCCAGTCGACGAGAGAGTCACTGAGAGCTTTGCGCTGCTGCCGACATTGACATTGTTGAAGCTCAGTGCCGTCGCACTTACACCCAGAGTTGGTGCAGTGGGTAAGTTCTCTCCCGAGCCAGACAGAGCTACGGCGATAGTTGCTGCATTGGCAGAGTTACTTTTCACCGTAAGTTGAGCGTTGGCCGCACCCGCGACGATCGGCTTGAACGCGATGTGGACGATCGTGGTCTTTCCAGGATCAATGTTCAGCGGAAACGTAGCACCCGAAAGCACATATACGGAACTGCTGACCGCAATAGAGCTCACCGTAACGGCTGCGGTTCCGGTTGACTCCAGGGTGATGGATTGCGATGCCTCCTGCCCCAACGTCACGTTTCCAAACGTCAGTGAAGTTACACTGAGTTTAAGTTGAGGAGTAAGTGGAACGGGGGCCTCGCCGGATCCAGTGAGACCGACTATATCGCTGGGGCTGGTGGCTGAGTCGCTCTGAATTGTGATCTGACCCGTGGTCGCCCCGGTGTTCACGGGCGTGAACTTGAGTTGGAGCGTGACCTGCTGGCCCGGGTTGAGCATCAGGGGCAGCGTAGTTCCGCCCACCGAAAATTGGTTGCCACTGATTGCCAACGCCTTTACCGTGACCGGCGCTGTCCCGGAGGAGGACAGGGTTAATACCTTCGTAGCGCTTCCGCCAGGGGATTGCGTGCCGAAGTCGATGCTGGTCGCGGAGATAGTAAGTTCCGGCAAGACCGGTGTAGGCACCGAGGCACCCGATCCGCTTACGGGCACAGAGAAGGCAGGCGAATTCTTCGCGGAGCTTTGGATCGATAACTGCGCTTGGAACGCGGCCGTGCTCGTCGGCTTGAAATTTAATGTGAACTGGTGACTCTGTCCCGCCGCGATCTGCAGAGGAAGGGGATCCGCACTGGATGCCGAGAAGATTTGCCCAGGCACCTGCAATTGCGTGATGGTCAGTGCCTCGTCACCGGAGTTGCAGACGGTGACTGCTGTTGCGGCCGTCTGTCCCACGGCGACGTCTCCGAACGCGACTGAGCCTGGAGAGACCTGTATGACTGCCCCGGTGAGGGCTAGTGGAACGATCGAATGAGATCCGCATCCTGTGAGTTCGAAAAAAAGACCAACACAGAGGGCCAGACAGACACCGACCCTTACCTCTGAAACGACTGCAGACTTTCCGTACACGTTAAACCCCTGGCTTCGACTTGCAACGTTGCGTTCACCGTTTCGAAGGCAGGAGGATCGAAGAGTACAAGAAAATCGATGTCCCGATTTAAATCAAACGGGACGAACGAACTTACGGCGGAACCGCGGTAGTGTGACAACGTACGCACGGACTACACAAGAAGGAGGGCCTGGTCATTGCGCCAGGTGTTTTCCGCACAAACTGAGAAGGTATCTGGTAATTCTTGTTGGAAGATAACCGGGGTTGCGTTGTTGGTCAATAACTTTTTTCGTTGAGCGGGAAAGCTTAGGTGGTTCTTAGCTCAGATTGTGTATGTGCGCAGCTTAGTAACTGCGAGCTTTAGCCAATGGCTGAGTGTGGATCGCTTACAAGAAACGGATCGCATTCACCTGCCATTCATCACAGCATAGGTATTAACTCATATGTGATCTGAATCACATGCTCTAGGTCACATGCAACGCACGAACGCTTGCACCCGACACACCACAGTGAGGCTGGTGTTGTTTCGCGGTGGATAGGTCGAGCTGGTGGGGAGTTAGGGGAGTAAGTGCGCGGGTAAGCGGGTCAGTCCCAGTGCTTCACGCGCTGCCAGTCTTCGACATAGGCGTGTTTGCGGTGGCGGCAGAGAAAGATGGGTCGATGTTCGAATCCCATGCTGTAGGGTGTGTTGACTTGCCCCACCTGCTTGACCGAGTCGAAGACCTCTTCGTAGTCCTGCTGGTCTCCACCGATGGCTAGCATGAGTTCTCCGGTGTAGCCTTGTGGTCCCCACAGGAAGTAGTTCTGATGGCCGCTGATAGCGAGCGGAAGTCCGTATCGCGGCCCAAGGTAGTTAATGGCGCTCGCGTCACCGTAGTTTCCACAGAAGATGCCTACGCGCGCGCGGTCCTCAGGAGAGAGGGTGTCGTAGGCCGATCGGAAGTCGGAGACAAGTTGCGGCCATCCGATCATGTCGGCGTACTGCTGGGGCAAGCCTCCCGAGTCAAAGTTTTCATCCTTGAGCGGCTTCTGTCCGATGGCGCGCATGTAGCGGAGCAGCACCGGAGGCGGCAGGGTCGGCAGAGCCAAGGGAGCAATGACCAGGCCGGACACGATCAACGTGCGCATGCAAGCCTGGGTAAGCCAGGGCCGCCGCTCGGCAGCGAGTTCACACGCGACCGCACCTGCGGCCAAGAGCATGGGATAGATCGGCGCCACATAATAATCCTTCGCCTTGAGCGCGATCATTGCCACCAGAAGGAAGAGGTAAATCCATCCGACAAACCGCACGCTCCTGGTTCTCGGCGAAACGAAGAGCCAGAGCAGGCCGGCAATCCACAGGGGGGCGGCGAATGGATTCATGATGAGCATCTGCCGCAGCATGAATGGCACGGGCCCGAGCACGACATTTCGGTTTCCATGCTTGATGTTGTTGAGCAGTTCGTAGGTCGCCCAGTGGTGGCGTGCCTCCCAAATCAGATTGGGCAGGGCGACGCCAACGATGAGCAGGATGGCGAAGAACAGCCACTTGTTCCAGAGCAGTCGCCGTTGCGGCGTGACCAGCAACGCGAAGAGAACCGCGAAGAGAAAGAACGTGGTCGAGTGTTTGTTCTCGAGGCCCAGACCGCCGAGCAGACCAATCGCGAGCCACCAGCGAGGATCATCTCCGCGGGCGAGCAAGATCAGGGCGAGCACGCAACCCATCCAGAAGACGGGCTCGAACGAGTTCATGGAGAGAAAGCCGTCTGCGCCGAGATACACGGGAGCAACGATCACCGCCACCATAGCTAGTATCTGGCCTGTGCGCTTTCCGCCGAGAGACCAGGCCAGAAGTCCCGTGAGAAAGACCTTGAGCGCACCCGCAATCGCGGAGAGCATGCGGATCCCGGCGATCGAGTTGCCAAAGAGTGCGACAGCAGCTTTCGCCTGGAGCGCGACCAGCGGCGGTTGGTCGACATAGCCCCAGTCCATATGCCGGGCACAGATCAGGTAGTAGAGCTCGTCGCGAAAGTAGCCGTATCCAAGATGAGGTGCGATGAGATTGGTTGCGATCTGAATCGCGAGCTTGATGACTGCGAGCACGGCAGCGAGTCGCAGGGCCTGCTGCAGTGCGGGATCAGCGAGCGAGTCCCGGCTGAACTGCATGCGAGTCCCGAACAAGGTGGGACGTTCATTTGGGTATAGCTCTAGCAGGCCTCAATCCTCATAAGACGAACCGGTTGGAAGAATTTCCGTGATGCTGAATTTGCGACTGCTGTTGACTGCCCTTGCAGACTTACCTGGTCCTGCACCCACGGGAGACGCAGTCGCTATTCCAGAATGGGGAAAGGCGTCTCAGATTCCCGGGGATGGAAGAAGCGGTGAATCGTTTCGGCTACCTTTCGTGGTACGACAGCGGTGAGAGCCTCCATGTCCGCGTTCCTCACGCTGCGAAGGCTTCCGAAGTGTTCGATGAGACGTGTGCGCGTTAGGCTGCCGACACCGGGAATGGAAAGTAATTCAGAATCGCGATCACGGATCTCGCGGCGCTTGCGGTGATAGCTGACGGCGAAGCGGTGCGACTCGTCGCGGATGCGTTGAATGAGGTGCAGTGTCGGCGAACGGCGGTCGAGAACGATGGGATCGTCTTCCTGACCGTAGAGGTAGATGAGCTCTTCGCGTTTGGCGATCGAAGCGAGGGGTTGGGTGGTGAACCCGAGTTCTTCAAGCGCACTGGCAGCGGAGTGCAACTGGCCGAGACCCCCGTCGATCAACACCAGGCTGGGCAACGGGCGGTTCTCCTCTTTGAGCCGCTTGTAACGGCGGCCGACCACTTCACGCATCGAGGCGAAGTCATCCACGCCATCGACGGTCCGGATCTGGAATTTGCGATACTCGGATTTTTTCATCGCGCCGTCTTCCCACACGACCATGGAGGCTACGGTTTCCGCTCCCTGAATATGGGAGATGTCGAAGCACTCGATGCGGCGCGGCAGTTCAGGCAAGGTGAGCAGATCCTGCAGCGAATCCTGGATGGCGCGCTGGCTGGGCTGGAGAACACGGAATCGCTGATCGTAGCTTTGCTTCGCATTTTGCGCGGCGAGGTCGACGAGTGATCGCTTGTCTCCGCGCTGCGGAACTGCGATTTCCACCTTGTGTCCCGATCGCTCACAGAGCAGCGCCGCCAATGCTTCTCGATCGGGGAACTCGACCGGAGCGTAGACACTACGAGGAACGTACTGCTGGTCGATGTAGAGCTGTTTCAGGAGCGCGGAAAAGAACGCCGCCGGGACGAAAGCGGCGGGGGTTTCGGGAGCCCCAACTGCCTGGTTCTCGTCGGCTGAGGGAGGCGGCTCGGCCCCCTCCGCGACGTTTTCTGAGAGGGCCGTTTCGGGATCCGCGGCTTCGAGGAACTCGGGCAATTCTTCCCAGAAAAATTCACGGCGATCGACAATTTTGCCGCCGCGCAGGTGGAAGAGATTCACGGCCAACATGCCGTTTTCGTAGTGGTAGCCAAAGACGTCGACATCGTCGCCATCGCTGGTGGCGATGCGCTGCTTCTCTTGTAGCTGGCTCACGGTGATGAGCAGGTCGCGATACTTGGCCGCAAGTTCAAACTGCTCAGCGGCGGCAGCAGCCTCCATGCGGTGTTCCAGGGAACGACCCAATTCGGCCTGCTTGCCCTCGAGAAACATCTGGGCGTCGCGAACGGCTTCGCGGTAAGTCTCCGGCGTGGTGAGTCCTTCCACGCATGGGCCCAGGCAGCGCTTGATGTAGTACTGCAGACAGGGCCGCAGATGGTAGCGGGAAAGGTCAATCTTGCAGCTTGGCAACAGAAAGCTGCGGTGAATGAGATCAACGATCCGGTGAGCCAGGTTTCCGGGGAAGTAGGGGCCGTAGTACGCGCTGCCGTCTTTGCGTACGCGCCGGGTCACGAAGACCTTGGGGTAACGGTCTGACAGCGTCAGCTTGACATAGGGATAGGTCTTATCGTCACGCAGCAGCACGTTGAAGCGCGGTTTGCGCTGCTTAATCAGGTTGTTTTCGAGTGCCAGGGCCTCGTGTTCATTGTCGACCAGGATGTAGTCGAGGTCGACCGCTTCCCGCATCAGGGATCCGGTCTTGGCGTTCGCCTGCGAGGCTTCCAGCAGGTAAGAACGCACGCGCGAACGAAGATTCTTGGCCTTGCCGACGTAAATCACCTCGCCGTCGGCGTTCTTGTAGAGGTAGACACCGGGGCGCGTGGGGAGAGTACGAATTTTTTCGTGGAGATCCATGCCCTATTCCGAGTTTATCTGGTTTGGAGCTGCGCGATTTTGAGGCGGTGAAGCGCGCGCAGAGGTGCGGTTGTGCTGCGGAAATTCGTTGAAGATGCGATGACTAGAGTGGATTTGTGGCGAGTTCCGGGAAGGCGCAGAACTGTGTCAACCCACTCGCTGGAAGCTCCGTCCCCAACCGCGTGCAAACTCCAGACCGGTCAAGGGCGGTTTAGGCTGACTACGAAAATGGCTCGTGTTTCAGAGCGTTCCTGAATTGCGTGAATCATGAAATATTTACATGGAATGCATGCTGAAATAGGGGCTAATCCTGGTGGAATGACTGGGCTTAAGCCGCTTAAAATGTGGAAGAAAGAGAAACCGAACTCTTTTGGCCACGGCATTGCTCATACGTGCATCGAATCGCCGTGGGCATTGCTGGGGTCAGGCTCCAGGAAGACCCGTTTTCCAGACTCACAAATTCCACGCGGCCGTAAGAAGCCGTGAATATACGAGGTTCGACACCATGGTTCTGACTCCCGGGAAAAGTTTGCAGGCAGTTGCAGTAGCAGGAGCTCTCTCGATTCTTCTGACCACAGGGTGCTCTTCCAAGAAATACGTTCGAAACCAAACCGCCCCGATCATCAACAAGACCAACGAACTCGACGACGCGACCGCGACCAACAATCGGAACATCAAGGATGTGGATCAGCGCGCGCAGTCCGGCATTCAGTCTGCGCAGCAGTCGGCGGACTCGGCCACCCAGAAGGCCTCGGCGGCCGGGCAATCGGCGAACCAGGCACAGCAAGCGGCGACAGAAGCAGTGAATCGCGCGGATTCGCTGGCCAGTGTGGTTGCCAACCTGGATAACTACACCAAGGTCGCAGACATTTCCGTCAACTTCGCGTTCAACAAGGCCAATTTGAGCCGCTCCGACAAGGAGACGCTCGACCAGTTTGCCGCGCAATTGAATGGGCAGAAGAGCTACATTCTCCAGGTCACCGGCGGAACTGATTCGATTGGCTCGGCGGAGTACAACTACGAACTGAGCCAACGTCGCGCGGAAGCAGTGGTGCAGTACCTGGCTTCGAAGTACAACGTCGCGCCGCACAAGTTCTACCTGATCGGCATCGGCAAGGACCAGGAAGTCGCTTCCAACAAGACTTCTTCGGGCCGGGCCAAGAATCGCCGCGTCGAGATCCAGCTGCTCTCGAACATGACGGGCGGCTCCCCGCAGGCTCCGGGATCGGTCTCCTCAGTCCGTCAGTAGTTGCCCGGTCGAAAAAGACTTTACCGAATGCACTCGCAACGCAATGGGGTGGTAGCCGAAGAGGCTGCCACCTTTTTTTGTCTCTTAAATCGGCCCGGCTGTTCGGCGTTAGAGCGCCAAGTGCCGCACGTGCTCGGCGCGGACATCATTGGCGGTGAACAGGCTGTAGAACGGCGCGCCCTGGAGAGCGGCTTCCACTGCAGGTCGGCCGTTCGCCTCTTCGCGTTCCACCAGGCAAACTGCGGCGATCACTCGCATACCCGATTCGCTAGCGGTCTCAATGGCCGTGATTGTGGATGCGCCTGTCGTGCAGACATCGTCAACGATGACCACCGGCGCGTCTTTCTCGAAGAACCCCTCGATACGCCGGCCTGTTCCGTGGGCCTTCTCTGCCTTGCGCACCAGGAACCCATGAATGAGAGGTGCAGTGTGCTGCTGCGCGTAATAGGCGCTGGCCGTGGCCACGTTGGACACAATAGGATCCGCGCCCATGGTGAGGCCGCCGATGGCTGCGGGCTTGAGTTTCTGCTTGTGCAGCAGGTCAAGAACGGCGAGTCCGGTGAGCCGGCCGCCTTCCGCGTGCAGCGTGGTGATGCGGCAATCGATGTAGTAGTCGCTGGTACCGCCCGAGGAAAGCTTGAATTCGCCGAGTTTGAAAGAAACGCGCGAAAGCAAATGCAGAAGCTGCGTGCGGGAATCAAGGCTCATGGGTTGGAATCGATTGTAAACCTGTGCTTATCCGGCGAGCTTATCGAGATGGCGGAAGCCTCCGGTACTCACCAGAATTCCGGCAAAGAGGGTGAAGTTGTAGGCCGAGTGAACGATGATGCTGGCGGCCAGGGAATTGAGCCACAGCCGCGTGATGCAAAGACAAATGCTGACCACGGCGATAAGCACCAGGGGTCCCCAGGCGGAGGAGACCTGGGCCGCGTGCATGAGCGCGAAGGGAAGGGTGGTGAGCACGACGGAGACGGGGATGGCCAGTTGGCTCGCCAGCGAGGGCGTGAGGATCTCGCGCCGGCCCATCCAGCGGAAGCCGTTGATCAGCGAGGGCAGAAGGAACCCTCGAAAGACGAACTCCTCAAAGAAGGGCGCGCCGGTGGTGGCGAAGACAAACATGAGCCAGGCGCCGGTCGGCGTGCTCATCAGGTCTTTGACGATCGGCGGATCTTTCGGCATCGGCAGGAAGCTGCCGAAGAAGCTCATGGAAAAACCCAGAGCAAGGCCGACGCCGGCCAGCAGGAAAGCCCATCGCCTGGCGCTTGCCCAGTTCCAATGAATGCCTTCGAGAAAGGGCCGCTTCCACCAGTACGCGAAGACCACCGCAGCGATACCAAACGTGAGTCCGTAGCCAATGGCTTCAGAGGGCACAATAAAGCGCGGATCTTTGGCCAGAGTTGCGATGTGGTTTTTGTCGTGCGAATGCATGACCATCGCGGCGACTGCGAAGCAGAGAATCTCGGCGATGAACCAGAAGATCGCGGTTAACCCAATGAGTGCGAGGGTGTGACCGAGATTCGGCACCTCGCGCGGCGTGGCTGGGACCGAAGCGCACTCAACCCATTGGAGCGTTGGCTCGTAGGAATCGGGCTCGGCCCATAGGTGCGCGGGCTCGAGCGTCTCGGCCGCTGGATCAGTGCCCGGCTCCATCGACAACGGTTCGATCGAGAGCGGGTTCATCACCGGGTCGATTGGAGGCTCCGGCGAAAGCAGGGCATTCTCTTCAGGCGAAACGGGAAAGATCTCCGGATCGACGGTCATTGAATCGTTTCCTTCCCCGGTTTGCGACCATTCGAACGCCGCTTCGGGACCTTGGGTTCGCCCGGTTCGGTTCGATTGCCGTTCGCAGCGAGCTTCGGCATGGTCAGAATGGGCTGCGGCAATTGCACTCCGCTGTGCGAATAATACCGCCGAAGGAACTCGCCGGTGTAAGAACCTTGGACCGTGGCCACGTCTTCGGGAGTACCTTCGGCGACGATCGACCCTCCGTCTTCGCCGCCTTCCGGCCCGAGATCGATGACCCAGTCCGCGTTCCGAACCACGTCCAGATTGTGTTCGATGATGATGACCGAATTCCCCAGGTCTGCGAGACGGTGCAGCACCTCCAGGAGTTTGCGCACATCGTCAAAGTGCAGGCCGGTGGTCGGCTCATCGAGCAGGTACAGTGTTCGGCCAGTCTGCCGCTTGGAGAGTTCCCGGGCCAGCTTCATGCGCTGTGCTTCGCCGCCGGAGAGCGTGGTTGCGGCCTGGCCCAGATGAATGTAGCCGAGCCCAACATCCACCAGGGTCACGAGCTTTTGCCGCACATTAGGAATGTCGGCGAGCACCGGGAGCGCGTCTTCAATGGCCAGGTCCAGAACATCCGCGATGGAGTAGCCATTGAATTTGACCGCCAGCGTCTCCTGATTGTAGCGGCGGCCGTTACATACATCGCAGAGCACGTACACATCGGGCAGGAAGTTCATCTCGATGCGCCGCTGACCTTCGCCTTGGCAAGCTTCGCAGCGACCGCCGGAGACGTTGAATGAGAAGCGGCCCGGCTTGTAGCCGCGCTCGCGTGCCTCCGGCAGCATGGCAAACAGGTCACGAATCGCGGTGAACACGCCGGTGTAGGTCGCGGGATTCGAACGCGGCGTTCGACCGATCGGGGACTGGTCGATCCGGATCACCTTATCGATCTGGTCGAAGCCTTTTGCTGAGGTGTAAGTGCCGGGCTCTTCGCGGGACCCATACAGCTCCTTGGCTAACGCGCGGTAGAGAATGTCATTCACCAGCGTGCTCTTGCCTGAGCCCGAGACGCCCGTGACCACGGTCATCACGCCGAGCGGGAAGCGGACGGTGATGTTGCGCAGGTTGTGGCTGCTTGCGCCTTCGATGGTGACCCACTTGTCAGTGAGAGCGCGCGGGGCCAGGCGATGCATGATGCTGGCTTCACCGGAGAGATAGCGCCCGGTCAGCGATTGCGGCGCCTGCATGATGTCTGCCGGAGTGCCCTGGGCGACCACATGACCACCGAGTTTACCGGCGCCCGGTCCAAGGTCGAGAACGTAGTCAGCGTGTCGAATCGTATCTTCGTCGTGTTCGACCACGAGTACGGTGTTGCCAAGGTCGCGCAACGATTCCAGCGCCGCAATCAAGCGCTGATTGTCGCGTTGATGTAGGCCGATGGAGGGTTCGTCGAGCACATAGAGAACACCGCGCAGACGGGAACCGATCTGGGTAGCAAGGCGAATGCGCTGTCCTTCGCCGCCGGAGAGCGTGGCCGCATTGCGATCGAGCGCGAGATAGCTGAGTCCCACGGCGTTGAGGAATTCGAGCCGTTCGACAATCTCGCGGCGGAGACGTTCGGCAATCAGAGATTCGCGTGCTGTAAAGGAAAGCTGGCGTGCCGCATCGAGCGCGCGCCGCAGCGGCAGTGCGGTGAAATCGGAGATGGAAAGCGAGCCGATCTTCACGGCCAGGCTCTCCGGACGCAGGCGCCGGCCCTTGCAGACCGGGCAGGTCGATGCGGACATGTAATTCAGGAGCCAGTCTCGATAGCTCTCGGACTTGGACTCTTCAAGCGAGTCGCGCAGGTAGGCCAGGATGCCGTGAAAGCCGGTGCGCGGAGCCTCCCCCTTTTCAGGGCCGTAGAGCAGGATGTTTTGTTGCTTCTCTGTGAGCTGTTCGAAGGGCTTGCTCAGGTCAATCTTGTAGCGCGTCGCCGCGAGGTGGATGAGCTTGCCAAGGTATTGCGAGGCAGAGCCCGGCCCAAGACCGCCATCCAGCAGCGGCTTGCTCCAGTCGGTGATCACCTTGGCGGGGTCAAAGTCATAGATGCTGCCGAGACCGTGGCATTCAGGGCAGGCGCCGTAGGTGCTGTTGAACGAGAAGCTGCGCGGTTCGAGTTTGGGCACATCGAGACCGCAGTCGGGGCACGCCATCGACGAAGAATAAAGCTGCTCGTCTCCGCCCGAAATGCCGATCAATACCAACCCATTGGCCATCTGCAGTGACTTGGAGACCGAGGCCTCAAGGCGCTTTTCGACGCCGGGCTTGAGCACGATTCGATCGATGACTGCTTCGATGGTGTGGTTCTTGCGACGTTCAAGCTGGATGGGTTCTTCAATATCGCGGAGCTGGCCATCGATGCGGGCTCGAAAGCCCTGCTGGTCGAGTTCATCGATCAGGTCTTTGAATTCACCTTTGCGGCCGCGAACAACGGGCGCGTAGATGGTGATGCGTTCACCGGGCGAGAGGCTGAGAATGCGCTCGACGATCTGCTCAGCGCTCTGGCGCGAGATCAGCTGACCGCAGTTCGGGCAGTGGGGTGCGCCTACGGAGGCATAGAGCAGGCGCAGGTAATCGTAGATTTCAGTGATGGTGCCGACGGTGGAGCGCGGGCTGCGGCTGGTGGTTTTTTGTTCGATGGAGATGGCCGGACTCAGGCCTTCGATCGAATCCACATCGGGGCGTTCAATCTGGTCGAGGAACTGGCGTGCATAGGCGGAGAGCGTCTCCACGTAGCGCCGTTGACCCTCGGCATAGATGGTGTCAAAGGCGAGGGAAGACTTGCCGGAGCCCGAGAGGCCGGTGACCACGGTGAGCGTGTTGCGCGGAATCTGGACGTCGATGTCGCGGAGGTTATGCTGGCGCGCTCCGTGGACCGTGATATGCGTGATTGCCATGAGGAAGTATGAATACCCAGTCAAAAAGTAACGAAACGAGAAGAAATGTCAGTCCCAAACTGGGCTGCGAGTCGTAAAATCAGGGAACGAATCATTTATGTATCTTATTTGGCAACAGAAACAGGGGTCAACGCACGCCCATGTTCTGCGAGAATGGCATCTTACAGGTAGCAGAAGAAATAAAGGCATTTCGAATGAGTAAACATGCACGTGGGGCCATCTACAAGACGTAGAACATAGAGGAAGCGATGCAGGATTTTGTGAGTACCATGATATTGATTTGCGCGGCAATTGCTGCGCTTGGCCTTGGTGTTGTGATGGCATACGGACTTTGTAAATTCGGCTTCATCGCGCTGAAGATGCACGCCCGGTCCATGGCTCCGGTACCCCCGCGGGTGAAACCGCGCACGGCAGAGATTTAGCCCAGGTTTCGGTCCCGCAGACGTTCGCTAATCACAGTGCAAGTTCTCGCGGTTAAGCCGCTTTCTGGATTGTTCCCGCACAGCCCGCTCAGACCCTGCTTCTTGTCTTTGCATGAAGGTCCAGCCTCTCAGCACCCCTGACCCTCTAAAATTCGTCGTGGTGGCAGGATGCGCTCTGCCTCTGGTCCAGATCTCAAGGAGGTCCGATTGCTCCGCTGCCGGCTTGCGCTGTCGCTCGCGTTTTCCGCTGTGCTGATGGCTTGCCCTGGCGATAGGGTCGCCGGCGCCTACGCTCAGGATGCGAACACTCCGCCTCCGATGCGCGTGGAAGCACGGGATCTGGATGTATTGGTGGGCCAGTATCGACTCGAGGATGAGCCGGAGACTGTCTTGTCGTTCTCTCGCGAAGGCGAGCGCTTCTTCGTCAAGAGTACAAGGATACCGAAGGCCGAACTGCTGGCAGAGTCGCCGCGGCGCTTCTTCAGCAAGGATCTGCCAGAACGATTCGTATTCTTGTCTCCCTCTGAGAGTAAGCCAGCACAACTGCAGCGAATTGTGGATGAGAGAACTGAAATCGCCGACCGGATCAGCGATCGGCCTGTGCATTTCACTTTTCCCAGGTACAGCAGGGAAGAGGTGATGATTCCCATGCGGGACGGCGTCAGACTGCACGCCGTGATTTTGCGACCGGAAGACGAGAAGAAGCCGCTGCCGTTTCTGATGCAGCGCACGCCGTACGGCGTCAACGAAAGCAACGCTGCCACCGTCAATGCGCGCTACACGGAACTGGCTCGCAGCGGGTACATCTTCGTGATGGAGGATATTCGCGGGCGCTATCAATCGGAAGGTGAGTTCCTGATGATGCGGCCCATCGTGGAGCACAAAGATCCCAAGGCCGTGGACGAGAGCACCGATACGTATGACACGGTTGAATGGCTGCTGAAGCATGTGCCGATGAACAATGGCCGCGTTGGCGTGTTGGGCGTGTCCTATCCCGGATTTCTGGCAGCCGAAGCGGGAATCAGCCCACATCCCGCGGTAAAGGCGATCTCTCCGCAGGCACCGATGACCGACGTGTGGATCGGCGACGATTTCTTCCACAACGGGGCATTTCGTCAGACGTACGGCTATGACTACGCTCTGGGTCTGGAAACGGGCAAGGAGACCAACTTCGGCAAATTGAACGAAGACGCGTACGACTACTTTCTGAGCGGTTCCTTCACCGCGGCCGAGAAGAAGTCCGGGGCGGGTGACCTGCCGACGTGGCGCGCGTTCGTCGAGCACCCGAGCTACGACGCTTACTGGAGTTCGCGGGCTGTTCAGCCTCATCTGCATCGAGTGACGGTACCGACGCTGGAGGTTGGCGGCTGGTGGGATCAGGAGGATCTGTGGGGTCCTCAAGCGGAATACGCCGCGCTCGAGCCTCACAACACTAGCGGAAATCTGTTCCTGGTGCTTGGGCCCTGGAATCATGGACAATGGACTCGGACGACGCGGCACTTGGGAGCACTGGATTTCGGTGTTGCGGTTGGAGACCAGTACCGGCAGCAGTTCGAAGCACCTTTTTTCGCGCGCTATCTGAAGGACGAAGCCGGCTTCGATCTGAAGAACACGGCCACCTTTCAGACTGGCACCAACGTTTGGAAACGCTATCCGGAATGGCCACCAAAGAAGGGGATTCAGTCGCGCAATCTTTATGCCGGGCCGAACGGATCTCTGAGCTTTGAACTTCCAAAAAGCCGGGAAAGTGCGACCTTCACTTCGTATGTTTCCGATCCAGCATCGCCCGTGCCGTACCGCAAGCGGCCGATTCAGGCGACGTATGCGCCCGGTTCGCACTGGTACACGTGGCTGGTGGAAGATCAGCGGCAACTCGATGGTCGCAGCGACGTCGCGTCGTGGAGCACGCCGGTTCTGGATCACGACGTGACTATAACGGGCGATGTGATTGCAGATCTATTCGCCTCCACCACTGGAACCGATGGAGATTGGGTGGTGAAGCTGACTGATGTCTATCCTGACGATGGATCTCAGGGAAAGATGGCGGGATTTGAGCTGATGATCGTGGACGAGATCTTCCGCGGTCGATATCGCGACAGTTTTCTAAAGCCTGAAGAGACGAAGCCGGACAAGGTGTATCGCTATAAGTTCAGCCTGCATGCGGCGGATCACGTCTTCCTGAAAGGGCACCGGATGATGCTGCAGGTGCAGAGTTCCTGGTTCCCGCTTTACGATCGCAATCCGCAGCGGTTTGTGCCCAATATCATGACGGCGGCTCCGGCGGACTACCAGCCAGCGACCATCAAGGTGTACTCTTCCGCGGAATACCCCACGCACCTGGAGTTACCGGTCGCCGATCCGGCTCAGTGAGTCGGCCTGTTCTGATTTTGAATGCTGGTCAGGTGCGAGGCCTAGTCTTCGGCCTTCCACACATACGCGTCTGGCTGCGACAGACCGATGTGCGCCAGTACGCGATAGACGAACTGCCGCGCCATCTCGCTGGTGTCGGTCGGCCGGTTGTAGAACGCTGGAATTACCGGGAAAATCACTGCCCCCGCGTCGGCGGCAAGACCCATGTTGCGCAGATGAATCTTGTTAAACGGCGTCTCGCGCACGCAGAGCAGGAGCGGGCGTCGCTCCTTCAGGCAAACATCCGCTGCACGTTCGATCAGGTTGCGGGCCATGCCATTGGCGATGCCGGCCAACGTTCCCATGCTGCAGGGAAGGACGATCATTCCGCTGGAGGGATAACTGCCACTGGCGATGCCTGCGCCGATGTCTGCTTCCGAGAGCTGTTGAATCTTCTCAGATGGATGACCGAGTAACTTTTGAACGAGGTTGTTACGGCCGCCGGTCTCGAGTTCTTCGGCAAGCACGCGCAGCGAACTCTCCGACGGGATGAAGTTGACCCGGCTCACGCGTTGATCCGCATCGAGTGCGAGCAACAATTGCTGTCCGAAAACAGCGCCGCTCGCTCCAGTCAAGGCGACAGTCAGATTCCACGTCTCCGGCATCCTGCTGCTCTCTCTCGCTTGCGATTTAGGTGAGAACGCGATCAAAAATCGCGTCTACATTCTTGAGTTGGCGGGTAAGGTCGAAAGTCTCGGCCAGTTTTTCGGAGCTCAGGCGCGCACTGATCTCAGGATCGGCTGCTACTTCATTGCGAAAGACCAGGTCTTCGTTCCATGAGCGCATGGCATGCGATTGCACCAGGCGATACGCGTCTTCACGCGACATACCGGATTCAGCGAGGTCGAGCAGCAGTTGACCCGAGAAGATCAAACCTCCCGTGCTCTCGAGATTCTTGAGCATCCGCGCCGGATAGACAAGCAGCTTCTCAATTAAGCTGGACGTCTTTTCCAGCAGGTAGTCGGTGAGAATGGTCGAGTCAGGAAAGATGACTCGCTCGACCGAAGAATGCGAGATGTCGCGCTCGTGCCAGAGTGCGATGTTTTCAAATGCAGCCTGAGCGTTCGCGCGAACTACGCGCGACAAGCCGCTGATCTGTTCGCTGGTGATGGGATTTTTCTTGTGCGGCATCGCGGAAGAACCCTTCTGCTTAAGCGAGAAATATTCCTGGGCCTCACGCACTTCGGTTCGCTGCAAATGGCGAATCTCAGTTGCGATCTTGTCGAGCGTGCCAGTGAGGATCGCGAGAGTGGAGATGTAGTGTGCGTGACGATCGCGCTGCAGGACCTGGGTTGCGACAGGCGCGGGCGCGAGGCCGAGTTTCGCGCAAATCTTTTCTTCGTGCTGGGGCTTGAGGTGACCAAAGGTGCCCACCGCGCCCGACAGTTTGCCCACGCGCATGCCTTCGGCGGCCGCATCGAATCGCGCCAGATTGCGCTGTGTCTCGGCGTACCAGTTGAGCAGTTTCAGACCGAAGGTGGTGGGCTCCGCGTGAATTCCATGCGTGCGGCCGATGGTCGGCGTGTTGCGGAACTCCAGCGCTCGCGCTCTCAGTACTTCCGCGAGTCGCAGCAGGTCGCTGCGGAGAAGAGCGGAGGCCTCCTTCACTTGCAGCGCCTGCGCTGTATCGACGATGTCGTTGGAAGTCAGGCCATAGTGCAGCCAGCGGGATTCCGGCCCAATCTTTTCCGCTACCGCTGTGGTGAATGCGATGACATCGTGCTTTACCTCCGCCTCAATCTGCTGAATGCGCTCCACGTCAAAGTCGCCGCGCTCCCGGATTGCTTTGGCCGCTTCCAGAGGGACGATGCCTTCTTCCGCCAGAGTTTCGCTGGCGGCGATCTCCACCTTCAGCCACATGCGGTACTTATTTTCTTCACTCCAGATATGGCCCATCGCAGGCCGGGTGTAGCGGGCAATCAAGCTTTCTCCTCCAGAGGCGCCACCGTCGTGAACGCGAACTCCTCATTGTAACGTTTGCTGGAGAGTTACTTGGTACGTCACGCTAAGACCGCGAGTGGACGATGTTATCGGTTGATATTCTGCTGGTCAGTGTAGAGATGAATGCTGGGTGTCTATCAAGACTGCCTGGCAACGAAGGCGCTGATCGAGGCTTCGAGCAGGTGTTGAATCACGTCGGATACGGCAATCAGATCGGAGATGAGAAAACTCATCTCTACGCTGAGCAGGTTGTTTTGCACGCAGTTGCTGACGCACTCCTGCATGATCCTGGACTCGCGCACCACCAGCGGTATGGTGTAATCCTGCTCCCGCCGAAGCTCGCCGTGGTCGCGTGCGGCCTTGATTGTCTCAGGCCGAATCTTCGCAACCACCCTGCTGCGTTCAACGATCTCGTGGAGCAGTTCGGGAAAGTGATCAAGCCGGCCCTCATCGGAGACTTCCAGCGCGTTCAGATCAGGATCGGCCTTGGTCATCGCCAGCCAAGACGACAAAATGCCATCGTGATGCTCTTCAATGATGGCTGCTACTCGCTTGAGCTGGATTGGCGTACGAGGCGTCCTGCGCTTGAGTTGTCCCTGAATCGCAGATACCAGTTCGTCAACGTTTGCGGGCTTCACCAGGTATGCATCCACCTGGTCGCGAATGGCTTTCAACGCGCTTTCAAAGGCGGGATATCCGGTGAGTATGAGACACACGGCCTCCGGTTGGGTGCGGCGCATCGCGCTCACGACAGTAAACCCATCGCCGGGCTCGCCGATGTTGAGGTCGGCGAGCAGCACCTCAAATTCTGAGGAATTGATTGCGGAGATCGCGTCTTTTACCGTCGCAGCGGTGGTTACGTCAAACCCGTGCCGGCTGAGGATCAGGGGTATGGTTAGGCGAATATTCGGCTCGTCGTCTACAAAGAGAAGTCGTACTTGCTTCGGCCCACCTTGCATGAAAGTCCTGCCTATCCAGTGAATTCAACGCAGCTACGTTGGATGCCGCAAATGGGAACACGGACTTCCCCATGCACCCCAATACCGAAATTGGCCATCCCAATATCGATCAGGAGCAAGCTAGAGGTTAGACTGGTCACGCGCTCTGGGCCATGCCCAGCATGTATTGAAGAGGAAATGAGAAAGGGGCCCATGGCAGACAAGAAAGAAGAGACAGAAGAGTTTGTGACAATTGGCGAGTTTCCGGAGTTGATGGAGGCCGAAATGGCGAGGTTGCGACTGCAATCCGCCGGGATCGAAACATTTCTATCCGGTGAAAACTCGGCCTCCCTGGCGCCAGGCATGGGTCCTCTTGAGCTGCAGGTAAAGCGAGCGGATCAAGCCGACGCGATGGCGATCATGGAAGACGTTGGCGACCCGACACCGCTAGAGCCTGCGACGGAGCCAGACGTCTCCTAAAAAAACCTGGTGGAACACGCCAGACGAAGTTAGCTTATGTATCGTGTCGCGATAGGTCGTGATACGATACATCTATGGTGCAGCGATCCCAGACTCGAACCGTGCTCTCTCCAGCCACCTCGCCGAAGCGCGTGGAAGCCTCGCAGACTCTATCGACCCCTGCGCTCAGTCGAGCGCAGATACAGCGGCTGGCGGAGTTTCGATTTCAGCTTCGCAGATTTCTTCACGTCAGTAATCTCGCCGCGGAAGCTGCTGGACTTCGACCGCAGCAGTACCAGTTATTGCAATGTGTTCACGGCATGCCGGACGCGATGGATCCGACTATCGCCAACGTCGCCGCGCGCATGCTGCTCAAGCACAATAGCGCGGTGGAGCTGGTGGATCGCACCATCGAACAGGGATTTCTGCGTCGCACCAATGATGCCACCGACCATCGCCGCATCCTGTTGCGTCTGACTGCACGAGGTGAACGCGTTCTTGCATCGCTGGCCGAGTTTCACTTGCAGGAATTGGAGCAGGCTGGTCCGGACCTGGTTCGGGCATTGCAGCAGGTAGCGGCACAGGTGACAGGGCTCGATGCCGATGAGGAGAAGCGCAGCAGGTCTGGCCGCGATCGCCAGGCCAGTACAAAAGGTGGACAGTAATGGCTCCGGGAGTGCAAGCAGACGCGGCGGCGCGCGCGCATCTACGCGACTTCAGTGCCGATTCCCGCATGGTAGTGCTCAGCGGACTGGCGCTGGTCCTGGGTGTGGCGGGCGCGTTGCTGGCCTTTCTGCTACTGCGGCTGATCTATTTCGGAACCAATCTGTTTTATTTCCATCGCTTGAGCTGGCAATTTCGCTCCCCTGCTCAGAATCACCTGCATTGGTTTGCTGCCTTAGTGCCAGTGGTGGGCGGTTTGCTGATTGGACTGATGGCTCGTTACGGGTCCGACAAGATTCGCGGACACGGGATGCCGGAGGCGATCGAGGCAATTCTGATTCACGGAGCAAAGGTAAGTCCGCGGGTAGCCATCTTCAAACCGCTGTCAGCGGCTATCGCTATCGGCTCCGGCGGTCCATTCGGTGCAGAGGGACCCATCATCATGACGGCGGGATCGGTTGGGTCGCTGTTCGCGCAACTTTTCCGGTTGAGCGATGCGGAGCGCTCGACCATGCTGGTGGCCGGAGCCGCGGCAGGCATGGCGGGCGTATTTGCCACTCCTCTCTCGGCGGTGTTGCTGGCGGTCGAACTGCTGCTGTTCGAGTGGCGTCCGCGAAGCCTGGTTCCGGTAGCGGTGGCAGCCACCACTGCCGGGGTGTTGCGTCGATTTCTCCTCGGCACTGGACCGCTGTTTCCTATGCCCCTGTCGAGTGTCGCAATCGAACCGGCCGCAGTAATGGCCGCGCTCGCGGTGGGCATCATCGCCGGAATGGCGGCGTTGATTCTAAGCAAAGCCGTGTACGCTAGCGAAGACTTCTTTGAGCACTATCTGCCGATTCACTGGATGTGGTGGCCGGCTGTAGGCGGCGTGGTGATCGGCATTGGAGGCCTCATCTTTCCGCGCGCGCTGGGCACCGGGTACGACGTGATCGCGTCACTCATCGGCGGAGATCACACCTGGGCGTTGATCCTTGGTGTGCTGGTGATCAAGAGCATCATCTGGTCGTTCTCTCTCGGATCGGGTACGTCTGGCGGAATTCTCGCGCCGTTGTTGATGATCGGCGGAGCACTGGGTGCTTCGCTGACGCATGTGCTGCCCGCAATGCAAACGGGAGCATGGCCGCTGGTGGGCATGGCCGCGGTGCTCTCGGGGGCGATCGGATGCCCCTTGACGGCTGCGGTCTTGAGCATGGAGTTGACCCACAACTACGGGTTGATGCTTCCGCTGTTAGCGGCTTCCGTGGCCGCACACGGATTCACTGTGCTGCTGCAAAAGCGATCCATTCTCACCGAGCGGTTAAGCCGTCGCGGGTATCACCTGAGCCGCGAATACGGCGTGGATCCGCTCGAAACGATGACGGTTTCGCAGGTCATGAGAACCAACCTGGTGGTGTTGCCGGTAGATGCGCCGCCCGCCGAAGTAAGGAAGTGGGTGACCCCTCGTGAGCAGCCAGACAAGACACGAGAACGCGACTCTCGGCGTGGTCAGCGATTGTATCCGGTCGTGAACCAAGAGGATCGCATCGCCGGCGTCATCACTCGCCGCCAGCTGGAGGCATTTGCCCGCAGTACACGTGAGGCTGAAGAGTCGGTAGCGACCGCTCATGGTGCGCTGCCATTCCGCGAGGCGACGGTCACGTATCCCGATGAGACGTTGCGCAGACTGGCCGAGAGGATGGCTAGTGAACGACTCTACGTAATGCCCGTGGTCGAGAGCGGCTCACGCAAGGTGTTGGGCTTGATCAGTCTCGAAGACCTGCTGCTCGCACGCGAGCGATCCTTCGAGCGGGAGAACAAGCAGGTGCGCATTCGTCGCCTGAGCACTGGGTTTGCCAGCCCGCGTGAGGTCGCAACGGTGCAGCGAGAAGAGCCGGCGATTTAAGGGGCTGTCCTGCGTACTCCCAGGCGGACGCTCATCTCTTCGTGGAGAAATCCGCGGCCGGGCCGGTAGGGCTGTACCCATTCGCCGTCGATGACGAATTGCGGGATGGCGCGTTTGCCCACGTGCTGGACGACCTCAGCGGCGGCTCCCGGCGTGGACTCAATGTCGATCTCGGTATAAGGGATTTGATGGGTATCCAGGAAGCGTTTGGCTTCCCGGCAATCACGACACCAGGACGCGGAATACACAACCACATGCATGGGCCCATCATAGCGTCTGCGAGAGGGAACTGAGAAGGGAGGCCGCCGATGCGAGGCGGCGACCTCCTAAAGCGGTGGTCGCGTGCAAGTCTGCAGCTAACTTCCCAGCGAGAAGATGACGTGGATGGTCGTCTCCACCTCCACAGGTTGGCCATTGAGCAGGAAGGGTTTATACCGCGCGGCGCGCACTGCGGCGAGTGCGGCACCCTGCAACAAGGCCGGTCCGCTGGTGGCGCGGACGTTCTCTACTGTGCCGTCCCGGGAGATCGTCGCTTCGATGACAACGGTTCCCTGGACCCTGGCCTGCTTCGCAATCCCTGGGTAGATGGGGCGGATCGGCTCGAGCAAGAGACCCGCGGCCACGCCGGACGAGACGCTTACGCGCTTCGGCAACGCTGTGGGAACCACGGGCGTACCTTCCGGTCGGCCCACGATGTCGTTCAACCCGGGAGGAGGGCCGACGCCGAGTTCGCCGATCGCTGAGGATGAACTGGAGGGAGCGGGAGGGCCCATGTCGCCGAGCTTCGCGTGTTGAGGGATGTGTGACGGAGCGGCAAGTGCGTCGAGCAAGGAGATGGTTCGTACGCGCGAGGCTTCGGGTGCGCGCGGGGTCAATGGTGGCGGAGCGGAAGACGGAGGCGGCGGAGCCACCAGCAGACGGGACAAAGCCTGCCTTGGCAGAGCCTCGGGATACATCTCAGGGAGCAGGATCAGAGCGATGAGCAGCAGGCTCTGCAACAGCAGCGATCCGATTGCTGTCCACTTACTTCTGGTGTGAATCTGACCAGCAGATTCCATCAAGCTGTCTTCAAACATGCGTTCTCTCCACAGGTAGAAATAAGGTGGCGAGAACACCTGCAAACATTAGACACCGGCGGCGATGCGGGGTTCCCACGACTTCTGCGCGAAGGCGAAGTCGCACTATGATGCGAACAGAGGAAGTGCGCTTGACCGCCGACGAATTGAAACTTCAATTGAAGCTGGAGCCGCATCCGCGCGAAGGCGGCTACTTTGTGCAGACCTGGAAATCCTCCGAGACTATTCCGAAGGTTGCGCTCGATGCGCGGTACAGTGGCGATCGAGCCGCGGGCACTGCGATCTACTATCTGCTGGAACCGGGAACCTTCTCAGAGATGCATCGGCTTATCTCGGACGAAGTGTTCCACTTTTACCTGGGCGATCCGGTGGAGATGCTGCAGTTGTGGCCGGATGGGTCGAGCCGCACCGTAGTGATGGGACAACAACTGGATGCAGGCATGGTGGTGCAAACGGTGGTGCCGAAGCATGTGTGGCAGGGATCGAAGCTGTTGCCGGGTGGCGCGTTCGCGCTGCTCGGGTGCACGGTGAGTCCCGGATTTGATTACGAGGATTACGAAGCGATTGGTCGCGAACAGCTGATTGTTGGCTGGCCGACACGCCGTGGGGCTATCGAAGCACTCACGCGTTTCTAGTCGGGAGTTGCGGAGTTTCTGCGGGAGCGAAAGAACTGCCTCAGGATTTCTCCGCACTCATCCGCCAACACGCCGCCCGTGACCTTCATCTGGTGATTGAGTTTTGGATGGTTGAGCACCGAGAGCACAGACCCCGCGGCTCCCGCTTTCGGATCTTCTGCGCCATACGTCAGTTCACCGAGCCGCGCGTGAATCATCGCGCCGGCACACATCGCGCAGGGTTCGAGCGTGACGTAGAGTTCGCAATCGGTGAGGCGATAGTTGTGGAGCGCAGTCGCGGCAGCACGCAGCGCGACAATCTCTGCGTGCGCGGTGGGATCCACATCGCGCAACACACGATTCTGACCGCGGGCCAAAACACGACCTTCATAGACGAGAACGGCGCCGACAGGCACTTCGCCAGCCTCTGCAGCGAATGCGGCCTGTTCAAGGGCGAGGCGCAGAAAGCCTTCCTGAAGGGTGTCGTTCACGTTCACAGGATACGGTATCGCGACGCGAGCCACAGGTCTGGGTTGGGGGTCCGTCAGCGCGCGGATGGCTGTTGCTGAGTCATGCAATGAATTGCGCCGAGGCCCCAGATGAAATCTCCGCAATGAATGCCGATGACTTCTCGGTCCGGAAACAACGCGGCAAGGATATTCAAAGCTCGGCGGTCGTTGGGATCGTTGAAGGTCGGCACCAGGACGCGCTCATTGGCGATGTAGAAATTGGCGTAGCTGGCGGGCAGTCGCTGGCCGTCGAAGACCACTGGAGCCGGCATGGGAAGCTCCACGACGCGGAAGGGCTTGCCTTCAGGATTCAGAGCAGAACGCAGGCGGTCGAGATTGTCCGCCAGGGGCAGGTGATTCTCGTCTGCGGGATTTGGCTCAGTCGCGGTGACAATTGTGTTGGTGTCTACGAACCGCGCAATGTCGTCAACATGGCCGTGAGTATCGTCTCCCGCACAGCCGCGTCCCAGCCAGAGGACCTGATCGATGCCGAGATAGTCCGAAAATACGTGTTCCAATTGCTCGCGAGTCACGCCGGGATTTCGCTGTTGCACGCCGCTCAACAGACATTCTTCTGTGGTGAGCAGGAGGCCTGCGCCGTTCACGTCGATGCTGCCGCCTTCCAACACAATCCGATGCTGCTGGCCATCGGGGAGGGAGACGGTCGGTTGGAATTGCGGGAGATGCAGGAGTTCGGAGACATGATCGGGAATCTGGTCGTCAAGCTGCCAGTTGTCGTACTTGGCCCATGCGTTGAACTTCCAATTCGTAAGTGCAATTGTTGCGGAGTCGGCGTTCTCCCGCTTCGGCTTGCGAACAAAGATCGGCCCGGAGTCTCGCAGCCATACACGGTTCGTCGGCCAGGGATGGAAGTGCACTCGGCCGAGGTTCGTTCCTACTCGCTTCAGAAGCCCAACGGCCCGCTTGCGTGCGATGTCATCGTTGACCAGGATGTGCACGTCTTCGCCTCGCGCCAGGTAGCGCACGATGTCTGCGTAGACCCATGCGATGGGCTGAAAGCGCCCAGGCCAATCCTCGGCATTGTGAGGCCACGCGATCCACGTTGCCTCATGCGTCTCCCATTCCGCGGGCATGATGTAGCCGTTTTCGCGCGGAGTGCCGATCGATTCTGTCATTTCTCTCCCGGCCCATCGAGAAAGCGGCTGACGATGGGCTGGTAAGCATCGATGCGGCGGTCGCGAAGAAAGGGCCAGTTGCGGCGTGTGTCTTCAAGCAGCCGCAGATCGACCTCTCCAATCAGGATTTCTTCGCGATCGTGCGAGGCTTTCGCGAGCACTCGTCCGAATGGATCCGCAATGAAGGATCCGCCCCAGAATTCAAGGCCGGGGCCGTCCACGCGGTCACCGCGGACGTCGCCGTTCTCCGGTCCGACGCGATTCACCGCGGCCACATACACGCCGTTCGCGATGGCGTGCGAACGCTGAATGGTCAGCCACGCGTCGTATTGTGCTTCGCCGTATTGCTCTTTCTCCGCCGGGTGCCAGCCGATGGCCGTCGGGTAGAAGAGCAGGTTCGCGCCTTGCAGCGCTGTGATGCGAGCGCCCTCCGGGTACCACTGGTCCCAGCAAACGAGGGTGCCGATCCGCCCCACGGCGGTGTCGACCGCTTTGAATCCCAGGTCGCCCGGCGTGAAGTAAAACTTCTCGTAGTAGAGCGGGTCATCAGGAATATGCATCTTGCGATACAAGCCCGCGATGGTTCCGTCCGTGTGAATGGTGGCAGCGGTGTTGTGGTATAGCCCGGCGGCCCGGCGCTCGAAAAGCGAGGCGACCAGCACAATCTTTTCCTCGCGTGCAACCGCACTGAGGCGTTCGGTACTGGGGCCGGGAATGGACTCTGCCAGGTCAAACAGGTTGGTATCTTCCCGCTGGCAGAAATACTGTGCCCGAAAAAGTTCTGGCAAACACACGACGTTTGCGCCCTCGCGTGCCGCTTGCCGGACGCGATCGGCAGCCTTGTCGAGATTGGCGTCGGGATCGGGCCCACACGACATCTGGATCAGCCCGACTCGGTACTTGGGATTCGATGGCATACGTAAAGATTCTCTGCTGGTGTTGTTTCGAATGCGTTAAAGCGCAGTCCGGCGACGCGGCGAACCGGTACCCGCTGGAGCTCGGGGCTCGAACTTGCTATTCGTCAAAGATCAGGATGGCAGCGGCAATGGTGGTGGTCCACCAGCCTCGCTTGTCGCCGATGGCCGATTGCGTGACGTTCGCGGTGCGGACGATTTTGTTGGAAATGCGATAAATTTCCTTCTTCTCATCCCAGCTCTTGTCGGGATCGAACTCCACGTTCAGAGTCGTAGCGAGCATCTCGGCCGCGAGTTCCTCTGCGTATTCGCCGGCCTGTTCCTCGGTCTCGCCGAAGCTGTGGTGCTCGCTCAAGTAACCGTAGGTGTTACGATCGCTCGGAATAGCCACGCCGATGCTCGAGGCTACGAGGCGGTGAGGTTCGCGGGTAGAGTTTTCGGCCACGACTGCGAAGACCACCTCTCCGGCATGAAGGTACTTTAACCCTTCCTTGCGCGTGATGAGCTTAGCCTGCGGGGGAAAGATGGAGGAGACGCGAACCAGGTTCTGCGCGGCAATCCCGGCATCGCGAAGTGCCAATTCAAAGGAGGTGAGACGTTCTTTGTGTCGCCCTGCACCCTTGGTGAAGAAGAGGCGCTTCGGGACCATGCTTTTACCCAATTCAAAATCCTCCCTGGATATGTGGCTTCGGAAAATGCACAACTCTTGGTCGAGGAGGTGGGCAGAAATTGGTATCTCCTGGGAGAAGCTGGCTGAACTTTCCGGGCGCACTTATTAAGATACGCGACTGGGCTCCAAGGGTGCCGATTTCACGCTGGTTTTTAGACTATTTCTGAACCGCGGCGGGGCGGACTGTACGAACGCGGGAGACGGCCGGCTCGACCTTGGCGGAAGTGCGCAGGAAGCGGGGACGGCCCGTGGCGATTTCAAGGAAGGCCTGTGCAGCGCGGCTGAGCGTCTTGTCTTTGCGGAAGACCAGGCCCAGTTCGCGAGCGAGTCGTACGCCCTCGATGGTCAAGGTCTTCAAGTGGCCGGTCTGCTCGTCTTCTGTGACATTGGTGCGCGGCAAAAATCCAACTCCCAGGCCCGCCGCCACAAAGCGCTTGAGCAACTCGCTCGAATCCAACTCCATTGCGACCTTTGGGTTGAGGTCTCGCGCATGGAAGAGATGATCGATCTGTTCCCGTTGCCGGCCCTGTTTGGGCAGCAGCAAGGGGAACTGGGCCACCTCCTCGAGACGAACTGTGCTGCGATTGGCGAGGGCGTGCTTGTTTGAGGCCACGAGCACGAGTTCGTCCTTGTGAATCAGCTCGACCAGCACGCGCGGATCTTTCACCGGCAGCGTAACTACGCCAAAGTCTACCTCTCGATTCAGGACGGACTCGAGCGTGCGGATGCGCTCCGCACGAACGATGCTCAGGGCCACGCGCGAGTGCTGCTGCTTGAATTGAGCGATGACGTGAGGCAACACGTAGAGGCTGGTCGCTTCGTTGGCACTGATCGAGATTTCGCCTCGAGGCGACCGCTGCATCTCGGCGACCGCCAGCAGAATGTGGCTGTGGCACTCCAGGCAATGTTCCGCAAACGGCTCGAAGACGCGCCCGGCAGCGGTGAAGGTGACCTTGCCACCCACCCGATCGAAGAGCTGCGCACCGACCTCCTGCTCCAGTGTGCGAATCTGAGCAGAGATCGCCGGCTGGGTCAGCAGCAGTTTGTCCGCAGCCCGGGAAAAGCTCTTTTGACGCGACACTTCCAGGAAAGTTCGTAATTGCTCAAAGTCCATGGGCGTTCTTGCAGTCAAGCATAAAGCCCGGAGGCAAATAAATCTATGAGGGCTGAGGTTTGGACCGGAGTGAGCGCAGTGTGTGATCCGCGCGAGCTTGCCAGACCTCTCGTTCAACCTCAATGAGAGAGTATGGAATAGTTGTTGGGTACAAGACGCTTTGCGGGGGAACTTACGTTGTTCATTCACATCTTTGCATTTCGCTGGAAGCCGGGAGTCACGGAGGAACAGATCACCGCTGCGGCCCAAGAGATCGCCGCGTTACAAGGGCCGATTCCGGGACTGCTTGAGACCCATGTCGGGCGGAACGTCTCTCCGCGTGGCGGCGGTTACACGTTCGGTGGAGTCATGAAGTTTACCGACCAGGCGGCATTGGAAGCGTACGGGTCTCACCCCGCGCATCAGAAGCTGCTCGCGTGGTTGATGCCCCTGATCGAGCCGATCGAGATTGACTTCGAGGCCTAGTGGATCGCGGCGCTCGAAAGCCTCTTACTTGGCTGCCGTTGCCGGAGGTTGCTGCAAGGGCAGAACGGGCAAGACCGCGGTGTTGACTACGCTTGGGTCGTCGCGCAGCTTGATAAACAGCGGCGCTCCGCTCGCGGCCGGATGAGGAACGCTGAGCGTGGAGTTCACAAACGCTTCCGGCACGGTGACCGGGTGAGTGAACTCAGCGTCTGACGCCACCGAGTCGACCAGAAATAAATTCGACCCTGAGAGTGTGCATTGCTCATCCACGGCTTTGGGGCAGCGAACCTCGGCCAGTTGCGGGATGCGTACCAGCGTGACCAGCGGCTGCCAGTCTCCTTCTATGCCGTTTCCGTCGACTGGGCGGAAGCGCAGGGGTCCGAAGGCTGACAGGCCGAAGGCCTTTTCGGGATCGAGCGTCGCGAATACGGTCTTTGCGTCCTGCAGCATTAGTCCGCCGTCGGCAATGCTGAGCAGTGCGTGGAACGATCCGTCTTCGCTTGAAACCTCAATTTTTTCGTCGCGCAGGAAGTTGGCCGGAGCGACACTCTTGAGCGCAAAGGTAAGTCTCCCGTCCTGGGGCAGTTCATCTTCGTCACCGAGGTGAACGACGGACGGGTTCGACGAGGGCTGAACGCTCTTTGTCAGGAGCGTGACCTTCGGGCGGGCATCTTTCACCATCGTGTGCAGGTTTAGCACGCGCCCGTCTTTCAGCGCGACCTTGGCCACGACCTCCTGCTTGGGCTGCAATGCCGCGGTTGCACCCGGTGTAGCGGCTGCGACTTTCAGGGAATCTTCCTGTCCCTCCCGGCTCAAACCCGCCGGTTTGAAGCGAACGCCATTCAGGTCGAGGCTTTCGACCTCGTCGAGGCGCGTACCCTTCAACACGCCCTCGGGATCGTCAGCGTAGAGCGTGAAGCTGTCGAGGTGGCCAGCTTCGGAGTAGGTGTGCAACGGAAGCTCGTCCGGCTTGGCGAGCCCTGCCTGGCGAATCTGCATGGTGAGTGTGCCGCCCTTGGCGTTCTCGAGCGGTACATCGACCTGGATTTCGTCGCGCTTGGTCACCTTCCAGGAGGTGTCCAGCTTTTTGCCATCCGAATCTTTGAGTTGTACGTCGTCGACGCACGTGGCCTGTTCCGACTGCAGGTGCAGCGTGTCTTTGCGGCCGAGAATGAGCGCGCTCTGATCCGTGGCAGCCAGAGACCATTGGGTGGGCCGGGCGTTCTGCAGGCGAAAGCTGGGCCCGTCAAACGGCTGAAAGCCCCAGGCCCCGTGGAGCACTCCGGTCACTTCAGAATCGCCCTTCTCGGGGAGCGTCTTGGTGTCGACGACAAAGCCGCCGCGAGCCGGGTCAGAAACCGCGGGCAATTCGACGCTCTGGCCGCCTTTGGCCGCGACACGAACCGATAGATCGTGCGCGAATGCTGTAGCAAACGCCAACGGAGCGCCATCCACCTGCAGCACCAGCGAAGACTTCTGCAGGCAGGAGATCTGCTTCGGATCGACGGCCCGCAGCGGGGGCAGCTTGGCCGAATCGACCGCAGGCAGCGCGATGACCAGCACAGATTTGGGATTGTGGAAAGACGGCGGCGTATTGAGCTTGAGGTTCAGCGTGTCCTGGTTAGTTATGGCCAGCGCGGGCAGGTATTGAAACGCTGCGGTGTGCAGGCTGTCGGCGATGCGCGCCATGTCCACGATCGCGCCGATGTAAGCGCTATAGGATCCGCCTCCCAGCGTCCGGGTGTAGCTAGCCTGGGCCAGCAGATCGCTGGAGGAGCCGGATGTGAGCGAGGCAACGACCGACTGGCTGTGGCCATCGTCCAGTACGAGTTGAGAGGTATTGCCGACCAGGCAGGGCGCCTGCTGGTCTGTCGGCTTATCGAAGCACTGGTGGTCCAAACGAATATTGAGACTGCGTGCCAGCAGCGTGGATCTCTCTTCGAGAGCCTTGGGATTCAGCTCGTTGGTATCGCGGACGGTGGCCAGATATTTGTCGAGCCGTTCGCGGTCCAGACTGGCCTGATTCAGATCCTGCGAGGCTCGAACGAAGGCACCGGGGCGTCCCCGGACCGCATTTCTGAGCGTGCTGAAATCGCCGCTCGTCTCCGGGGCGAGAAAGAGGACCACTTGTTGTGCGTCTGCGGGAACGGTGGCGTAGATGCCTTCCTGCCGAACCGCCTTGGTCCAGGTCTCTGCTTTGATAAACCAGGATTCCGGTGGCGGATTGGTCGTGCCGCGCAGGAACGCAATGATCAGCAGGTAGTGGACCGATTGCTGTGGAGGAAAATTGGGATGAACCCAGAGGCGATCGCCGGGCGCAAGATTGGGCACGTTTGCAATGGGCAGGGTCTTTCCGGCGCGGGTCACCCGGACATCGATCTGAGGTCCAGCAAGGTCAAAGGCAGGATTAGGGCTATCAGCGAGGGCTGCACGCGATAGCAATAACAGCAGTAAAACCAAAGTCAAAGAGCGCAAGCGTAATGCCATGCTCCTATTCTAAGGAACTTGGGGTCAATTTGGTTTAGTTGTGAGGTAACCAGTTGAGAATTCAATGAAATGAACGATTGGAACTTGATCGGCAGCCAAGTGCGCCGCGAAGCGCCGTTTATGATCGAATGCGCAACTGAGGAATATCCCATGCTGTTTCCCGGAACTACCGGCGATCCGCTGACGGTTGTCACCACCGCGGTGACTCCGGTGGTCATGGTGTCTGCGACGGCGATTCTGATCTCTGGCGTGAATTCGCGTTACATCGCCATCTCAGATCGGGTGCGAAACCTGGCACACGAGTTCCGATCTGAAAATCCGCCGGAGGAGCGTCGACAGAACATCCACAAGCAGATGCTGATCTTTCACCGCCGCCTGGAGCTGGTCTCGTGGGCATCGCGCACCCTCTACATTGCGGTGGGACTCTTCGTTTCGGTAGCGCTGCTGATTGGCATTTCGATGTGGAGACGGATCTTCGAAGCGATCACACTGCCCATCTTCATCTTGGGCCTGGTGCTGGTTGGGATCGCCATCGCGCTGCAGTTTACGGAGTTGCAGATGTCGAATGCGACCATCGTGCTCGAGTCTGCCGATGTGCTGCTGAAAGCGTCGATCCGGGCGCCAGCCGAGGACTCAATCCGGATGTGAATGCCTGCATGCCGGTGCAACCTGACCGGCAGCGCGCAGCGTTTACAACGACGCGTGCTCCATGTGGTGCGCGAACTCCTCGCCTACCGAGGAGAAGCGCTCTTGAATCTCGATAGCCCGCTTCAATGCGGCGTTCACGTTGGGCAGGATACTGCGCGGTCCAATATGGTTCACGAACTCTGCCTGGTTGAGAAACTGGGCTGGCTGGTGGCGAGCGCCGCAGAGCAACAGGGTACGGCCGGAGCGCTTCAGGTGATCGGAAAACTGCGTCAACGCGTGCAGCCCGGTGGCGTCGATGGCGGTCATGTTGCGCAACCTGAGAATGACGATTTGCGCGAGGCCGGATAGGTCCGAGGTCTGCTCCGCCAACTTGTCCGTGGTTCCAAAAAGAAAGGGACCATGGATGCGCAGAATGGTGACGTAGGGCGGAACGTATTTACCCTGGAGGCTATGCTCCAGGCCTTCGAGGATGTACTCCGGCGTGACTGCGCTGACCGTAGTCGTCTGCGACACGCGATAGATGTAGATCAGGGCGGCAAGGGCCATGCCGATTTCGACGGCCAGCGTGAGGTCAGCGATGACGGTGAGCGTGAAGGTGATCAGCCAAACGGAGATCGCTGCCAGGTCGAGCGAGAGGATGGTCTTGATCTCGCGCCATTCGCCCATGTTGTACGCAACGACCAGCAGGACGGCGGCGAGGGTGGCCAGCGGGACAAACCTCGCGAGCGGGGCAAACGCAAGGATCACGGCTAGTAGGGTCAGACCGTGAATGATTCCCGAGACGGGTGTTTTGGCGCCGGCCCGGTAGTTGGTCGCGGTCCGCGCAATCGCGCCGGTGACCGGGATACCGCCGATGATGGGCACGAGAAGATTGGCGAACCCCTGCGCGACCAGTTCGGCGTTGGAGTTATGTCGTTCGCCAATCATGGTATCGGCGACTACGGCTGAGAGCAGGCTTTCGAGAGCGGCCAGCAGCGCCACCGTGAGAGCCGAGGGCAGAAGCGGCAGAATCAAGTCGGGGCGAAACCGCGGCAGATCTATGTGAGGCAGGCCCGACGGAATGCCGCCGAAGCGGGAGCCGATCGTCTCGACCGGTAGATGGAACAGGGCCACGGCCACAGTGCAGGCGAAGAGGGCGACGATGGTTCCCGGCACCTTGGGAAGAAGCTTCGGCACCAGCAGAATCAGAGCCAACGAACCAATGGCCATAGCAACAGTGGGCCAATTCGCGGTGGAGGCATGCATGGCCAGAGCGCGCATGCGCAACAAGAATTCGCCCGGCACATTGGCAAGTCTGAGGCCGAAAAAGTCTTTGATCTGGGTGGATGCGATGAGCAGGGCAATGCCGTTGGTGAAGCCGATGACGATCGGCCGGGGAATAAACTTGACCGCATTCCCGAGTCCCGAAAACCCCAGGAACAGCAGAATCACGCCAGCCATCATGGTGATCATGAGCAGGCCTGAAAGCCCGTGCTTCGAGAGGATGCCCGCGACGATCACCACGAACGCACCAGTGGGGCCGGCAATCTGTATGCGGGAGCCGCCCATGAGCGACACGACGATGCCGCCGACAATCGCTGTGTAGATTCCAGCCTGGGGCGATACACCCGACGCGATGCTGAACGCCATGGCGAGCGGCAGGGCGACCAAGCCCACGGTCACGCCCGCCACCAGGTCGCGGAGAAACGTACGGCCGGAGTAGCCGCGGAGGGAGCCGACAAGATTTGGCTTCCAGTTGGCCCAGGGAATTCGCTTCAAGGCAGACTGCAAATGATTCATGGATGGTTGACCTTTTCTGTCTCTGCTTCCTGTTCCGCTTCGGCCAGCAAAGAACGGTTCTCCGACAGTTGCCGATAGAAGTAGCGGCGAAGAATGTCCAGCACCTCGACCAGGGCGGAGTCGCGCAGCGAGTAGAAGACCTGATTGCCGACCTTCCGGTTCACCAGCACTTGTTTGCTTCGCAACACGGAGAGGTGTTGCGAGGCATTGGCTTGCTCGAGGCCCAGTTCTTCCATGAGCTGCCCGGCCGAGAGCTCCCGGTTCCGGAGGGCCTCTACAATCGCAACCCGAGTCGGATGCGCCAAGGCCTGGAAGATCTCAGCTTTGAAGCGGCGGAGGGCGTCTGGCATACGTCAATTATATTCGAATATGCGAATGTTATGAGCAGCCCGATCATACTCGTAGGTACCAATGTCACTTGGTTGCTAAGGCTTGTGAGGGGGCGTCATCAGGCACGCAAATCCTCGGAAATTGGCGCTACCGAGGATTTATCAGCTGCGCGGATGAAGCGCGCCAACTACCAGACGCTGCAAATCTTTTCCTTGACCATCGGTTGGCCAGCTTTGCAGGCAAAGGCTTCGCGGAATTGCGGCATGTTCACGACCACGCCGTTGATGCGGAACTCGCCGGGCGAGTGAGGATCGGTGATGGCCTGCATGCGCGACTGCTCGGGCCGTTCGTTGACGCAGGCCCACTGTGCAAAGCCGATGAAGAAGCGCTGGTCAGGCGTGAGACCATCCCGGGGTTCGAGGTGTTGTGCGGCGGTGGCCTTCTTCCAAGCGATGTATCCGAGGATTTCGCCGCCGAGATCCGCCACATCTTCGCCGCTGGTCAGCTTGCTGTTGATGTGCACATCGTCGACCACGACGTACTGCGCATACTGATCGCGCACACACTGTACGCGCTCTTCAAACTTCTTCGCGTCTTCCGGTGTCCACCAGTCCTTCAAATTGCCGTTAGCGTCGAACTTACGGCCCTCGTCGTCGAATCCGTGCGTCAGTTCATGACCGATGGTGCCGCCGGTGTCTCCATAGTTTGGCGCATCATCCAGCTTGGCGTCATACAGCGGCGGCTGCAGCACGCCGGCGGGGAAGTTGATGTCGTTCATCTGCGGATTGTAGTAAGCATTCACGGTTGGCGGCGTCATGCCCCATTCGCTGCGGTCGACTGGCTTGCCCACTTTGGCAAGCTGGCGCTTGTTTTCGAAGAGGATGGAACGCTCCACGTCGCCGTAATAGTCGTCGGGCTTGATCTCAAGCGAGGAGTAGTCGCGCCACTTGTCGGGGTAGCCGACCTTGTTGCGAATGCCGTGCAGCTTGAGCAGCGCCTGCTGCTTGGTCGGGTCGCTCATCCAGTCCAGGTGCTCAATCTCCTGCTGCATGGCCTGTTCGATTTCGTCGGTCATCTTGACCGTCTGCGTTTTCATGTCGGCGCCAAAGGTGCGACGGACAAACTCCTGGCCCAACGCTTCGCCAAGGTACGTGTTCACTTGAGAGACGCAGCGCTTCCACGCGGACGCATCTGCGGAATGCCGCGCAAATATTTGCTGTAGAAGTCGAACGAAGCCTGCTGGAAATTGCTGGAGAGGAAATTCGCCTCACCGTTGGCCGCGTGGAAACGAAGGTAGGTCTTGAGCGAGTCGAGGGGCTCCTTTTCGATCACGGTATTCAGTGCTTTGAAGAACTCAGGCTGGGTCATGTTGACCGACTGCACGTCGCCGAGGTGCAGACTGGAGAAATACTGCGGCCAGTTGAGTGCCGGGGCCATGGCGCTGACCTGCGCGACGGTCATCTTGTGGTCGAGGTTGTGGGGTTCGCGGCGATCCACACGGGTCAGGGAGGCCGTGGCCAGGGAAGTCTCCAGACGCATCACGGTGGCCGCGTCGGTCTTTGCCTGCGCGGGTGGCTCGCCGGACATGCCGAAGATCTGCGCGACGTAATCAACGTATTTCTGCCGAATCTCCTGCGACTTGGCATCGGTCTTGACGTAGTAGTCGCGGTCGGGAAGGCCGAGGCCGCCGGCGTCAATCCAGACAATCATCTTCTCGGAATCGCGGAAATCCTGATTCGCGCCGGTGTCAAAGAGCGCGTTGCCGGGCCAGTAGAGATGCGCATTGGCGAGGAAGACGGGCAGATCGGCCTGCTTGAGTTGGGCAATGGCGGCCAGCTTGGCTTTTAATGGCTCAGTGCCTCGCGCGTCGATGGCCTGGGTATTCATGCAGGCGCTGAAGTAGTCGCCGATCTTCTGCTGGGTGGCCGAGCGGTTTTTAGCGCTGGCACTGTCGTCGAGAATGCCCCACAGCAGCCGCTGATTGTCCTGCGTCAGCTTTGCGTACACGTCCCAGACGGATTGGTCTGCCGGCAGCGGGTTGTTCTTCAGCCAGCCTCCGCAGGCGTACTGATAGAAGTTTTCGCAGGGGTTCACGCTCTTGTCCATCGAGGTGACGTCGAGACTGGGCGAGTAGGGCATCGCCTGGAGCGGAGTTTCGGCCGGCGTTGCGGTCGTTGTTTGCTGGGCCTGCGTACTGAGACAGGCAGCGAGTAACCCCAAAAGAATGGGAAGTCTTGGCTTCACAAGTCACCTCAAGCCAGAGATTCTATTCGCTCAGCCGGCGGCGTGCACCTTCGGCTTTTTCATCAGGAGATAGAGCATGCCCGCAAGCGCCAGCATCGAACCCATACCGGCGAGCCCCATCACTCGCAAAACGGAGACGGTGTAGCGGCCTTGTCCGGGGCTGTAGTTGCAGCAGTAGAGGAGCACCAGGTCGCTCACGCTGCCGATGTGGTTATTGCTGGATTCAACCAGCGCCAGGCGCACATCGCGGGACTGGTAATCAATGCCGGAGAGGTACTTGGACATGCGGCCTTCCGGGGTGACGAACATGATCACGCTGGAGTGGGCGAACTGGTCCATCTTACCGTCTGGTCCAGGCACGCGAACGTAGTGGAAGCCGGCAGCATTGGCGAGGTCGGTGATCGATGCCTGATCGCCGGTAAGGAAGTGGACGCCGTCGGCGTATTCTGCGCCAAGCATTCCGACAAAGTGTTGCTTGGCTTCGACGGCATCTGCAGGCTTGTCGCTCGGGTCGATGGAGACAACTACCACGTCATACTGGTGGCCGGGATGGAAGCCGGTCTGCTTGAGCGCGGCTGCGGCTCCGTGCAGCACCTGAGGGCACAGCATGCCGCATTTGAAGTACACCAGCGCAAGGACGACCGGCCTTTTGGAGAAATATTGGCCAAGTGCGACATTGGAGCCGGACTCGTCGCGAAAACGGTCGGCGAGTGGAAGCTGGTGGTTGAGATTCTGGTCGATGCCGGAGTTCTTCAAATAATCGGGGCGAACTTGCGCGGCAGTGCCAATAGGCTTGTCGGCTGAATATTGCTGCGCATTGGCTGGCCAGGTCGCGAATAGCGCGGCAGCGAGGATCGGGAGCTGCCACAGGGAACCAAAACGTCTCACATCTACCTCACCCTTCAGAATACTCCGTTGAGTGGCGAGGCCAATCTTCCGACAGGATTTGGCCCCGGGACCGTATTCATTGGGCCAAAGGCGTGAGCCGTACAGTGCGTCCAGTGCGCGCCGAATCTCGCGCTGCGTCGAGAATCTGCATGACGACAATATTGGTGTCGAGCGCCGTGAGATCGCCGGAGGGCTGCAACTGGCCGTTCAACACCGCAGCCAGGTAGTGGAGCGAGTCATCGTTGGGAGAGGAGAGCGGTGTCGCGGTCTGCTCGGATTCGTGCTCCTCGTGTTCGTGGCGGACCCTCAAATGGCTGGATTCCACCGTGATTGCGTAGCCGGTGGCGCCGTAGACCTCCATGTCTTTGCGGCCGAAGGGCCAATTCCAGGAGGCCTGGATGACCGCCTGCGCGTGCGGATAACTCAGGACGATGGTGGCATCGTCGTCAACGTTCGGGTAGATGGCGGGCTTATCGTGCTGTGTGACGGCGGTGACGCTCACCGGCGACTCGCCGTGCATGAGCCAGGTCATCAGGTCGGCTCCGTAGCAGCCGAAGTCGAACAGCGCTCCGGCGCCATTGCGCTGCGGATCCGTGAGGAAGTTGAGAAACTCGGGCGGAACGCCGATCTCCTTCGGCCCATTGTGTCCGTCGTGAATGACCACCTTGCGGACGTCGCCCAGCTTGCCGGTTTCCAGTTCGTCGTAAGCCGCGCGATTGCTGGAGTACCAGGTGGTTTCGTAGTTCACGAGCACCTGGATGTGACCTTCGCGCGCGGCGCGGCGGATGGCCAGTGCGTCATTGAGCGAAGTGCAGAGCGGCTTCTCGACCATGACGGAGACGCCACGCTGGGCTGCCGCTTCGATCACGCGCCGATGTTCGGCGATGCTGGTGTAGACCAGCAGGGCGCGTGGATGGGCCTGCGAGATCATGCTGTCGAGCTTGGGGTAGAAGAGGTGGTGATCGAGCGAATACTTCTTCTCGTACTTGAGCGCCAGCGCGGGGTCGGGCTCCACGATGCCGACGAGTTGCACGTCGGGATGGTGAGCCAGTTGCGCGAGAAAGCCTTCGACGTGCCCGTGAACCAGTCCGACGACCGCGACCGGAAGGGGTCCGGACTGTGCACCGGCAAGGCTGGGCGCAAAGACGATGAGGCCAAGCATGAGGAGGCGGAGAAAGGAACGGGAGGGAGGCGAAGGAGCTGTCATAGATGGCATCAAGGTTCCTGGCGAGACGATTTTACGCTGCCGCCGCAGATTGCCACTCCTCTTCAGCGGATGTTAGCCTCAGGTTGTTCTGTTCTCAGTATTTATCCATTCCGTTCGGAGATCGACATACCCATGCAGACCAGCTACAACGGCGTTTCCTTGCCGCAGGACGGCGAGGCGATTCAATTTGCCGATGGAAGATATACCGTGCCCGACCACCCGATCATTCCTTTCATCGAGGGTGATGGTACGGGTCGCGACATTTGGCGCGCCTCGCAGCGCGTGTTTGATGCCGCGGTAGAGAAGGCCTATCACGGCAAGCGCAGCGTGAAGTGGTTCGAGATATTTGCGGGAGAGAAGGCGTTTCGCGAGTTCCAGACCTGGCTGCCGGAGGAATCTGTGGCGGCGGCGCGCGATCTCCGCGTGTCGATCAAGGGTCCGCTGACCACACCCGTCGGCGGCGGCATTCGGTCTTTAAATGTGGCACTGCGACAGATACTCGACCTGTATGCGTGCGTGCGGCCAGTGAAGTACTACGACGGCGTTCCCAGCCCGGTGAAGCATCCTGAAAAGCTCGACGTGGTGATCTTCCGGGAGAACACGGAAGATGTGTACGCGGGCATCGAATTCAAGCAGGGTTCGGCGGATGCGAAGAGACTCATCTCATTTTTGAACGACGACCTGCTGAAAGACACCAAGAAGCGGGTACGGGACGACTCCGGTGTGGGCATCAAACCGATCTCGATTTTCGGGACGAAGCGGCTGGTTCGCTATGCCATTGAACACGCCCTCGAGTTCGGTCGCAAAACAGTCACGCTGGTGCACAAGGGAAACATCCAGAAGTTTACCGAAGGCGCATTTCGCGAGTGGGGCTACGAAGTCGCAGTTGAGGAATTTCGCGACCGCGTGGTGACCGAGCGCGAGAGCTGGATCCTCGGCAATGCCGATGCGCACCCCTCACTGACAGTGGAAGAAAACGCCGCTCTCATCGAACCGGGGTTGGAGTTCGGCTCAGATGAGTTTCGCAACTCGCTGTATGCCGAGGTGAAGCAGGTGTTAGACACACTTGGCGCGACTCACGGGAACGGCCAGTGGAAGAGCAAGCTGATGATCAACGATCGCATCGCGGACTCGATCTTTCAGCAGGTGATTATTCGCCCCGAAGACTATGCCGTGCTGGCGACACCGAATCTGAACGGAGACTATATCTCTGATGCCTGCGCAGCACAGGTGGGCGGACTGGGCATCGCTCCTGGTGCCAACATCGGCAATGGCTACGCTGTATTTGAAGCGACGCATGGCACAGCGCCCAAGTACGCGGACAAGGACGTGATCAATCCCGGGTCGGTGATCCTTTCCGGCGTCATGTTGTTTGAGTTTCTCAAGTGGCATGAGGCGGCGAAGCTGATTGAACAATCGCTCGAAAAAACCATTCAGCAGAAGTATGTGACCTACGACTTTGAGCGGCAGATGCCGGGAGCGACCAAGGCAAAGACCAGCGAGTTTGCTACCCGAATGATCGAAAATATGTAACCGTCGCTGTGCAATGGCCGTGGCGGACACAGCCGGCCCCGACGAGGATTAAAGGAGAAGTATGCGGAAGAAGGTAACGATAGTAGGCGCAGGCAACGTGGGTGCTACGGCAGCGCACTGGATTGCCTCGAAAGAACTAGCGGACGTGGTGCTGATCGATGTGGTCGAAGGCGTGCCCCAGGGCAAGGGTCTGGACCTGCTGGAAGCCATGCCAATCGAAAAGCGCGACAGCCACATCATCGGGTCGAACGACTACGCCGATACTGCGAACTCAGACATCGTGGTAATTACAGCCGGGATACCGCGCAAGCCGGGCATGAGTCGCGACGATCTGTTGCAGACCAACTACAAAATTATGTCGGATGTGGTCGGTAAGGTTGTTACCCACTCGCCCAACTGCATCTTGATTATTGTTTCAAATCCGCTGGACGCGATGGCGCAGGCCGCGTTCCGTCAAGCGAAGTTCAATCGTGAACGCGTGATCGGCATGGCCGGCGTTCTGGATTCCGCGCGCTTCCGCACGTTCATCGCGGAGGAATTGAAGGTGTCCGTCGAGAATGTAACAGCGTTTGTACTTGGAGGGCATGGCGACACCATGGTCCCATTGCCGCGTTACTCGACCGTGGCGGGTATTCCGATCACCGACCTGATGGACGCGGCCACCATCGAACGCCTGGTGCAACGCACCCGAGACGGCGGCGCAGAGATCGTGAAGTATCTCAAGACCGGCAGCGCGTATTATGCGCCTTCGGCCGCGGCAGTCGAGATGGTGGAAGCAATCCTGAAAGATAAGAAGAAGATCCTGCCGTGTGCCGCTTACCTCGATGGCGAGTATGGCATCTCCGGCTACTACATCGGCGTGCCCTGCAAGCTGGGATCGCGCGGTCTGGAGCAGATTATCGAGATCAAGCTGACCGATGAAGAGAAGGCCGCCCTGCAGAAGAGCGCCGATTCGGTGAAGGAACTCTGCGCGGTGATCGGCGTTTAAACAGTGGATTAACACTTCTCTGAAACAGAAAATGCCCGCCTTTGAAGGCGGGCATTTCTATGTGCGTTTCCGCGGATTAGACGTGCTCGATCACTACGCTTTCGAGTACCACGGGCTTATGCGGCTTGTCCTGTGCGCCGCGCGGCACCTTGGAGATCTTCTCCGCGATGTCGTAGCCTTCGATCACTTCGCCGAAGATGGTGTGCTTGCCCGTGAGCCAATCCGTATTCGCTGTGGTGATGAAGAACTGCGAGCCGTTGGTGTTGGGTCCGGCGTTTGCCATGGCCAGTTTGCCGGGCTGGCTGAACTTGTGCGGAGAGTTCTTGGTTTCATCTTCAAAGCGATAACCGGGTCCACCCATGCCGGTGCCTGCCGGGTCGCCACCCTGGATCATGAAGTCGGGGATCACGCGATGAAAGACGGTGCCGTCGTACAGCTTGTCCTTGCTCTTGCTGCGGCTTACAGGGTGAGTCCATTCGCGCTTGCCTTCGGCTAACTCAACAAAGTTGGCGACGGTCTTGGGCGCTTCTTTTTCAAAGAGGCGCGCGACGATCTTTCCTTCAGACGTATTGAAAACAGCGTAGGTACCTGGTTCACGAGACATGAAACATTTCTCCTCGGTGCGGGTGAAGACGTTCGTTACGGTTGCGGGATTCCGCCAGAGGGCGGTGGAGTGGCGGCCGCCGTCGCCGCCGGTGGTGCAGGCAGCGGCTGCCCTTCGCGAACGATGGTGATTTTACTGAGGACAACATCCTGCTGCGGCTTGTCCTGACCATCCCGCTCAACGCGAGCGATGGATTTCACGACCAGCACGCCGGGCTCATCGCATTGCCCAAAGATGGTGTGCTTCTGATTCAGGTATTCGGTCGGAACTTCGGTGATGAAAAACTGCGATCCGTTGGTATTCGGCCCGGAGTTCGCCATGGCCAGGCGTCCGGGCACATCGAAGTTCAAGTTCGGATTGAACTCGTCCTGGAAGGAATAGCCGGGGTCACCCATTCCGGTGGCGGTCGGGTCGCCGCCCTGAATCATGAAGTCAGGGATCACGCGGTGAAAGGTCGTCCCGTTGTAGAGGGACTTGCCGTGGACTTTCTTGTGTGAGCGCGGATCAGTCCAGTCTTTGGTGCCGGCTGCGAGACCGATGAAATTGGCCACGGTCTCGGGAGCTTCCTTGTCGTAAAGCTTGCAGGTGATTCGGCCCATGCTGGTGTCCAGCACGGCCGTGGGTCCGGTAGGCTGCAACGCGGGCGGCGTTTGCATCACGGGCGAATCGGGTAACTCGGCCGGAGGGGGTGTGGTCTGCTGGGCCAGCGCCATGGAAGCCGCGAGCGCGGAGACGAGTGCGATGTTTGCGAGTTGATGAAAGGCCTTCATACCAGCTTCCAGACTACCGGATGGAGTGCGGATTCGGCTAGCTGTGAAGGTTCAGGGCCTGGGCCGGACAGACTATCTGGAGGCGGGCTGCTGGTCCACAATCCGGGGGCGATTTTCGTCCTTCAATCCTTTACTCACTTGCTGCACCTTGCGAAAGACCCGGAGAAAGTTACCGCCGAGGATTTTGTCACAGTCCGCGGCAGAATATCCGCGAGCCATGAGCGCCTGCGTGATCTTGGGCAGATCGGCTGCGGAATCCAGCCCTTCTGGCATAGAGGAAATGCCGTCGAAATCAGATCCCAGGCCGACGTGGTCGACGCCCGCGACCTTCGCGATGTGGTCGATGTGATCGATCAAGATGCTGAAGGGCGGACGAGGTATCTTCGCAGACCACTCTTTCTCGAGCGGCGCAAGCGCGGCTTCATTCACCGGCTTGCCTTCACTCGCGAGCTTCGCCTTGGCAGCCTCAATTGCCTTCTCGCGTTCCGGTCTCTGCGCTTCGGAGGCTTTACGATAATCGTCGCTGAGGAAGGCGGAAAAGAAATTCACCATCACCACGCCATCATTGATGGCCAGTGCTCGCAGCATGTCGTCTGTCATGTTGCGCGGAGCTGCACAGAGAGCGCGCGCGGAAGAGTGTGAGGCGATGACCGGCGCTCGCGAGAGGTTCAGCGTGCGGAAGAAAGTCCGGTCCGCAACGTGAGAGACGTCCACCATCATGCCGAGGCGATTCATCTGGTAGACCACATCTTTGCCGAATTCGGTGAGACCTTGTTCGGTGTGCGGGATGCTTTTGTCGTTGATGTCACCGGAGGAGTCCGCCCAGTCATTGGAGTTGGACCAGGTGAGCGTCATATAGCGCACGCCGAGACGATAGTAGTCTCGCAGCAGGCCCAGGTCGTTCTCAATGGAGTGGCCACCTTCGATGCCCATGAGCGCAGCCAGCTTGTGTTCACGATGCGCAGCAAGAATGTCTTCCGGCGAAAAGGCCATGCGCATCTGGTCGGGGTGACGGGCTGCCTGTTGATAGACCGCATCGATGAGCTGGAGTGTGCGGTGCGCGTATTGTCCCTTGTACTGCTTCGGCTCCACCCAGATGGAGAAAAACTCGGCTCCCAGATTGCCTTTCTTCGCCGCCTCAAAGTTCAGGTGCCCGCCACTCAGCGGCTGCGCCAGGTCATAGTTCTCATCGAGGAGGCGCTGCGTAGTGTCAGCATGCGTGTCGATCACGATGGCGGCGCGATGAACAGCGAGGGGATCCTGGTGGGCAGCAGATTTGTGGGTCAACGGTCGTGTTTTCTCGCTGGCTCTTGAATTGGCTTGCGGATTGGTTTGTGCGGCGAGCGGCAGAGTGGAGACGAGGAGCAGTCCGACTGCGCGGTATATCTTCATAGTTTCGTTTCAGTATGAGAAAGGCCGGTAGGCAGATTCTAGCAAACCTGCATACCGGCCTCGCTGAAAACGTTCGCTACGAATCGCTAGGTGGTAAACACGTCCTTCACCGCTTGCACCATGACCTGCCGGCCTACGTCAGAGATGGCGCGCGTGAGCGGTAACTGCTTCGGACACGCCTGCACGCAGTTTTGCGCATAGCCGCACTCCTGAATGCCGCCGTCGCCCATCAGCGCGTGCAGGCGATCCTCTTTGAGAACCTTGCCGGTGGGGTGTTCATTGAAGAGCTTGACCTGCGCGATGGTGGCCGCGCCGACAAAGCCGGTGGCCTCATTGAACTGCGGGCAAACTTCCATGCAAATGGTGCAGGAGATGCAGTTCGATAGAGGATAGGCCTCTTCCTGAACCTGCGGAGTGATGCGCTCGCCGGGGCCGAGATCGTAGGTGCCGTCAATGGGAACCCAGGCCTTCACGCGCTTGAGGTTTTCAAACAGCACGCTGCGATCGACCGAGAGATCGCGAACCAGCGGAAACTTCGACAGCGGCTCGAGTTTGATCGGCTGCTCCAGCTTGTCCACCAGCGCGGAACAGGCCATGCGCGCCTTACCGTTGATGAGCATGGCGCAGGAGCCGCAGATTTCTTCCAGGCAATTGGAATCGTACGCGATCGGCGTCGTCTGCTTGCCGTCAACTGTAACTGGATTGGTGGCAATTTCCATCATCGCGGAGATGACGTTCATGCCGGTACGAAAAGGGAGCTCGAACTTGTCCCAGTGAGCCTGGCCATCGGGCCCGCTCTGGCGCTTGATTTCGAATTTGACCGTGCGCTCTGCCATGTAAAATCTCCGGTTATTTGGCCGCGTCATAGCGACGCGGGCGCGGCTTGATGTATTGGGTATCGACCGCTTCCCACTCGAAGCGTGGCTCATCGGCATCGGGCGCGAAGTAAGCCTTGGTCGTCTTCAAAAACTTCTCGTCGTTCCGCTCAGGGAAATCCGGCTTGTAGTGTGCGCCGCGGGATTCATCTCTCAGCGCCGCACCCTGCGCGATCACTCGTGCGATCTGCAGCATGTTGTACAGCTGGCGGGTAAAGGCGAAGCTGGTGTTGGCCCAGGCGCTCTTGTCGCTCAGGTTGATGTTGCGGTAGCGCTCCAGCAGTTCGTAAATCTTGGCGTCCGCTTCCTGCAGTCCCTTGTTGTAGCGAATGACGGTGGCATTCTTGGTCATGGTGTCGCCAAGCTCCCGCCACAGCTTGAAGGGGTTCTCAGTGCCATCGGAGTGCAGCAGGCGAGTGTTGAGTTCTTCCTGCCGCTTCTTCTCCTCGTCATGGCCGCCGTCGCCCTGCGCTGCTGAAAGGCTCTTGGCGTACTCTGTCGCTTTCGGTCCGGCAACGAATCCGCCATAGATGCAGGAGAGCAGCGAATTCGCTCCGAGACGATTTGCGCCGTGATACTGATACTCGGCTTCGCCCGCAGCGAACACGCCGGGAATGTTGGTCATCTGATTGTTGTCGACCCACAATCCGCCCATGGTGTAGTGCATGCCGGGGAAGATCTTCATGGGCACCTCGCGAGGATCGTCACCGACAAATTTCTCGTAGATCTCGAGAATGCCTTCGAGCTTGCGATTGAGCGTCGCGCGATCAATGTGGGTCAGGTCGAGGTACACCATCGGCTGTCCATCGATGCCGAGGCCCAGTTCGTACACAACCCTGTGAATCGCGCGCGTGGCCACATCGCGTGGCACCAGGTTGCCGTATTTGGGATACCACTCTTCGAGGAAGTAAAAGCGATCTTCGGCAGGGATGCTCTTCCAATCGCGTTCGTCGCCGGCCTTCTTCGGAACCCAGACGCGTCCACCTTCGCCGCGCGCCGATTCCGACATCAGTCGCAGCTTGTCCTCACCGGGAATGCAGGTGGGATGCACCTGGATGAATTCACCGTTCGCGTAGTAAGCACCCTGCTGATAGAGAGCCGAATTTGCAGAGCCGGTGCATACGACGGAGTTGGTGCTCTTGCCGAAGATGGCGCCGTTGCCACCGGTGGCGATGATGATGGCATCCGCCGGAAAGGTGCGGACCTCCATGGTGCGGAGATTCATGGCGCAGATGCCGCGGCAGGCGTGGTTCGAGTCGAGTACAGCGGAGAGAAACTCCCAGCCTTCGTACTTCTGCACTTTGCCTTCGGACTCGTAGCGGCGCACCTGCTCGTCGAGCGCGTAGAGCAGTTGCTGACCGGTGGTAGCGCCCGCAAAGGCGGTGCGATGGAAGAGCGTGCCGCCAAAGCGGCGAAAATCGAGCAGGCCTTCGGGCGTGCGATTGAAGGGAACGCCCATGCGATCGAGCAGATCGATAATCGCGGGCGCAGCTTCAGTCATTCCCTTGACCGGCGTTTGATTTGCGAGAAAGTCGCCACCGTAAATGGTGTCGTCAAAGTGCTGCCAGGTGGTGTCGCCCTCGCCCTTGAGGTTTTTCGCGGCATTGATGCCGCCCTGGGCGCAGACCGAGTGGGAGCGCTTGACCGGCACGATCGAAAACAGGTCAACCTTGCCGCCGGATTCCGCGATCTTGATGACCGCGGCCAGACCGGCCAGACCTCCGCCCACTACGATGATCCTTGGTGATGCTGCCATGCGTGCTTCCTTTCCTGCGGGCGCGAACGCGCGCCAATTCCGGTCGTGCTGCTAAGTCGTGTGTAAAGCAGAGATCACTATTGAGACGCCGGAGGCGTGCCGCTGGCTGGCGGAGCGGCCAGGCCGCCCTCTGTGATCTGCGCGGGCGTGAGATCCGCAGGCGCGTTGCGATACCACGGCCCAACGAACGCGTAGAGGCTGCCTAATCCGATCACTGCGAGCAACACACCTGTCGCTGCGCAGACGTAGCCGAAGCGGCGGCGTGCCTTATCTCCTGGAGTGATGCCCCACTTGGCGGCGAAGAGCCACACGCCGTAGGCAAAGTGCCAGCAGGTGGCGATCATCGCGATGGCGTAGATGGCGAGCATCCAGGGATTTGACAGCTCAACCTGCACCTTGTGAAACGCGGCGCCGGGATGTTCCGGCAGGCTGACACCGGAGAATCGCTGCCGCCAGACATGCTGTCCGATGTAGAGCAGCGCAATCAGTCCGGTCCATCGCTGCGTAAGATACATCCAGTTTCCCGCCCACGGGTAGTACACGGTGTTGCTCTTACCGCGCAGCCAGATATAGACGCCATAGAGGCCGTGGTAGAGCAGCGGAAGAAAAATGAATGTCCATTCAAGCACCCGAACAAAGGGAAGCCCATTCAGGAACTTTACCTGTTGCGCATAGGCCGCTGGGCCCTTCAGTGCTTCAAAATTCGAAATCAGGTGCTCGATGAGGAAAGCTCCGATGGGCACAATGCCGCTGAGGGAATGCAGCCTGCGAAGCAAAAACGAATGGCCCTGGCCAGCTCGAATCGGCTGCACGCCGCGTTGAGCGGGGCTGGTGGCGGTTGCCATGGGGTATGGGCTCCTTATTCTCGGCTAGAACGGCGCTGGTAAGTATCCAAGAACAATGTAAATCTCGACCTTTTCATTATTGGTGTCAGGGAGAGGGACCGTCAAGGAACGGGGCCGCGCTGACTCGATGGTACGAAGAATCCCGCTTAGATTTCCAATGTAGACAGTTTGTCGAGCAGGCAGCGAAAGGCGCGTCCGCGATGGCTCAAAGTGTGCTTCGTTTCGAGATCAAGCTCGGCCATGCTTTGGTGCAGTTCGGGCAGATAGAACAGCGGATCGTAGCCGAAGCCCCCGTCACCGCGCGGCTCGTGCAGAATCGTTCCTTCGACGGCTCCGCTGGCGGTCAGCAGGCAGGCTCCATTGCGGGCAAGCGCAAGCACGCAGCGATACCGGGCGGTACGCTGCGCGTCATGAATCGGGGCAAGATTTTCGAGCAGAAACGCATTGTTGCGTAGGTCGATCTGCTGCCTGCTGTCGCCGTCGCGGAGTCGACCTGCGTCCGCGGCATACCGTGCGGATCGAACACCAGGATCCCCGGAGAGCGCATCGACTTCAAGGCCGGAGTCATCGGCTATCACCAGTTTTCCGGGCAGAGACTTGGTGTAGTAGATCGCCTTGTCGCGGGCGTTTCCTTCGAAGGTGTCTTGAGTCTCATCCGGCGGGTCGATCCCGGCCGGAGCAAGCTCGATCGCGATGTCATGCGCCGCGGCGGCCACAGAGAAATCGCGCAGCTTGCCCGGGTTCGATGATGCGACGTAGAGCGTGAGCATACATCCAGCTTACTGGTTTTGAGATTCGCGGCTCGGAGCAACAGCAGTGTTCGCGACCTTGCGTGGTGCCTTCTCGCCCAGTCCGCGCGGCCGCGGGTGAAAGGACGACAGTGGGCAGCCCTGGCAGCGCGGTGCTGGGCCGCAGTAATCCTTGCCTACCTGAACGATGAGCGCGTGAAACTCGTTATAGTGCTGGCGTAGCGAGTCAGGCGCGTCTGCGGCGAAGGCCGCGAGCGAGAGCTGCTGGATGTGCTGATACTTTGCCCTCTCCAGAAGCAGGCGGTGGCGGGCAGTCACTCGGCGCAGGTACTCATCGACGACAACGACCGGGCGGCCCAGCGCATAGAGCAGAATGGCGTCAGCGGTCTCCGGGCCCACACCCGGCAGTGAAAGCAGCTTGTCGCGCGAAATGAGCGTGCTTTCTGCCGCCAAAGACATCAGGGAGCCGTCGTAGTGGTCGTCGAGAAATTGAATGAAGGCCTTGATGGCAGCCGCTTTCCGGATCATGTATCCCGAGGGCCGGATCAGCTTCTGTAGTTCGTCTTCTGAGGTGTTGCGCAGACCTTCGAGCGTGAGTACGCCGTGCGATTCGAGCAGCGCGATGGAGCGCTCGACACCCTTCCATGAGGTGTTCTGGGTCAGGAATGCGCCGACGACCACTTCAAGAGCGGTCTGCGCGGGCCACCATTGCTGCGGGCCATAGCGAGCCAGCAGCGCGTCGTAGAATTCGCGAAGTTTGCGTGCGGCCTTCGGCGAAACTCGGAGTGACTTGGAACGCGACTTCATAGCTCGAGATTGGATGGTCTTGCGTCGCGCAACTGCCGTTTCCAGCCCAGGAGCTTGGCCTTGGTGCCTTCCGCTTCCGCCTCTGCAATCCATCCCTTGCGCTGGTAGAGGATGGAGAGGCTGGTGTGCGCAAGGGGATCGTCTGGGTCAATCGATGCGAGGTGAAGAGCGACTTCAATGGCAGCGTCGAGATCGCCCGACTCCTGCAATGCGCGGATGAGTGCGTGCATGGCATCGAGAAACGCTGGGTCGAGTGCAAGGCATTCCCGCAGCAGCACGACCGCTCCGTTCGCATCGTTGTTGCCGATGAGATCGAGAGCACGCAGATAAAGCTCTTCTGCGGACGAAGCAGGCTGCGCGTTGTCAGGCGGGCGAGTGGACATAGCTGGGGGCAGTCTCAGATAACGAGAATCACATCGAAAAAGCGTGGACCATGCACGCCTTTGATGCGCGTCATCTCAATATCTGCCGTCGCCGATGGGCCAGATATGAAAGTGGTCGGCAGGCTATCGGTCTGGCTCAGTCGATCAAATGACTCCGGCACCGTCTCGACCACCTGGCTGGCAAAGACCACGCAGAGGTGATAGTCGGGCACAAGGGAGAGAATGCGCGGGCCTTGCACTGGCGCATGCTGCAGAACGATGGAGCCGGTCTCGGCGATCGCTACCGTGCACCCAGTGAGCACTCCTTCGACGCGGTCGAGATGATCGGCGTCAAACTGCGTCGCATCCGAAAACTGAAATCCCGAAGGCAGCCAGGATGGCGGCAATCCTGAAGGAATGGCGATCTTGCTCCGCTTTCGCCCCGTAAGAACTTCGCCGATGATCGCCGCGATATTGTTTGACCCGGTACGATGAACGCCCGCGTCGTATTCCAGCAGGCGATCTTCAAACAGATCCAGCAGCGCGCCGGGATCGAGAGAACTGGAACGCTTGTAGGTTCGCGGCACTGCGGCATATTCGGCGGCAATGTCGGCCGGTTCCGACTTGCTGCCAAGGGCGGTTCGAATGCTCTGCAGAACGGCGTCACGCGCGGAATCAGGCATGGGGATGCTCCTTCGCATGCGGAGTCTTCGTCGGCTCCAGCCCATCGAGTGGGGCGGCGGTTACGCTTGAGAATGCGACGGACTCGGCAAGCTGGACTGGATGACCTCCGTGCCCGGAATGCTTTCGTTGCGCATGCGGGACCTTTTCCTTGGCCCACCAGTCGCGAAAACTTTGTGCAGGCAGTGCGCGCAGGTCGCGCGTTTGCGACCAGCCGCCCAGCATCAGCGGCATCCATTCGATGAAGCCGTTCTTTGAAACCACTACCTTCTGTCCCAGTTGGCCCGCGTGTTGAGCGACAGCGAAGCGATCGGCATCCGCGAAGAGGAACGCGGCTGCCTGCATCCCGATGTTCCATAGGCCGAATTTGCCGCTCAACGTCTCCTGATCTTCGCGCACGACTTTGCCGCGCAGGTGGATCAGCACCTCCGGAATGTTGATCTTCACTGGGCAGACCTGGTAGCAGGCGCCGCAGAGCGACGAAGCATAGGGCAGCGATCGGCCCTCTTCCATGGAGTGCAGTTGTGGTGTGAGGATGGCGCCGATGGGTCCGGCGTAGACACTCTCGTACGCGTGGCCGCCGGTCTGGTGATAGACCGGGCAGACGTTGAGACAGGCGGCGCAGCGAATGCACTGCAGCGTTTGCCGCGCCTCGCCATCGGCCAAGATCGGACTGCGCCCATTATCCAGCAGCACGACGTGAAACTCCTTTGGCCCATCGCCCGGATGCACGCCAGACCAGGTGGAGTTATACGGGTTCATGCGCTCGCCGGTGGCCGATCGCGGCAGAGTTTGCAGAAACACTTCGAGATCGCGAAAGCTGGGGATGACCTTTTCGATGCCGATGATGGAGATGAGCACATCCGGGAGCGTGAGGCACATGCGGCCATTGCCCTCGGATTCGACAATGCAGACGCCGCCCGTATCGGCAATCATAAAATTGCCGCCGGAGACCGCCACCTTGACGCGAAAAAACTTCTCGCGGAGGTAGGTGCGAGCCGCGGTGGCAAGATCTTCTGGCCGGTCGCCGAGATCCGGCAAATTCATTTCGCGGTGAAAGATCTCGCGCACCTGCTGCCGGTTCTTGTGCAACGCAGGAACGACGAAGTGAGAGGGACGATCCTTGCCCAGTTGAATGATCAGTTCGGCAAGGTCTGTCTCATAGGGGCGCACGCCGTTGGCCTGCAGGTGCTGGTTCAGCCCGATCTCTTCTGAGGTCATCGTCTTGATCTTGATGACCTCTTTGGCAGCCTGTTGCTGGATCAAGTCGAGGATAATATCGTTGGCTTCTGCCGCGTCGCGCGCCCAGTGAACACGCCCTCCAGCCCGCGTGCAATTCTCTTCAAACTGAGTGAGGTAGTGGTCGAGATGGCGCAGCGTGTGCGCGCGGATTTGTGCGCCGGATTCGCGAAGTTCCTCCCAATCGGCCAGCTCCGCGACGACCTTGCCGCGCTTGGCTTGAATGACATTAGTGGCATGCAGTACGTTCTTGCGAATCTGCGAGTCCTGGAGCAGATCTTTTGCAGCCGTCGGAAAATCCCGATTCGACCACGTGTGTTCGGTGGTGCTCATTGGGGACCTCTTTGTCGGTGCGCGCCAGGCTGAACAGAAGCCGCAATTTCAGCGAAGTGCGCTGTCTTAATCGGCGTTCGCCGGCGATGCACCGCCCTCAGAATGCATTAGACAGGAATAGCGGACGGCGGTGCAAACCTCGGATCCCTTGTTGGAAACGCTACACATCTGGTCCGCCATCAAGTGGCTGGGGTAAGCGGCTCGACCCGGAAGGTCGTTTCAAGCACGTGCGTACCCTGAGCTGGAATGACGATGGCGTTATCCCTGGCGTTTGCCGTTTCGACGCACACCATATGCGGCCATTGGTCAGCGCCGAGATCAGGGAGGGCGGCAGCTTTCTCAGCCCAGGGATTCCAAACGACGGTGCTCTGCGAGCCCTTCTTCTCGATCACGATGCGGCGCTGCCAGTCGGGATCGTCGATGGTGCAGACATTCTCAGTATTGAGATACAGACGATCGGTTTCGCCCGAAAAGCGAATGGCCTCGGCAGAGCCCTGTTTGCGGACACTGTTGTCGGCGCGATCGATGTATTCAGACTCCTGCGGGCCGGAGACGGAGATCTGCCGCACATCTGAAACCGCAAAGTAATTGTGGAAGGCTTCCTCCACGTTGAGAGGTTGCGGAGAAGTGTTGCGGGTTTCTAATTCAAGCCGCAAAGTAGTCCCGACCGTGACCCGAAAACGCAATTGAAAATGGTCATAGCCGAGGTTCTTGGTAAGCCCGATCGGCTTCAGTAAGAAGCACAGCAATACATCCCCGCCTTCGAGGACTTCAGTTTTTTCGACGCTCCAGGGAAGAATGCGCGCGAAGCCATGAGTGGGACCGGGCAGGCTGTTTCCACGTGCCGCAAACCAGGGGAAGACAATGGGAACCCCTCCACGGATCGGCTTGCCGATCAGGTATTCGCTATGGGGGCTGAGATACAACACTGGCTGCTGACCGGTGGGTGTCCACGTCGCAACATGCGCGCCTTGGAGAAAGACGCTCGCCTCGCCTGCGGGAGTCGTGATCACCGCGCGAACCAGACCCGACTCGGCGTCCTCGAAGCGAAGCAGGGTGTCGAGTTCAAAGGAACGAAGATCGGCAGCTTTGTAGCCAATGGTCATGGGGATCCTTTTCTTCAGGAAGACGATTTTGCTAGTCTTCATCTCCGCTTTGCGGCATGGTTTCGGGTTTGAGTTCCAGGTTGAGTTCTATGAGGTGTTCGGCGCGGAGTTGGCGGTTGATTTCGGGAAGGGAACTGGTCTTGAACTGTTCCCAGGCTTGCAGCGTGCGAGACATCTCCGCGTTTGCCTGTGAGGTTGTCTGCACCTGCGCGGCTGTGGGCCTGGCATCCGAGCGGCCTACCTGTTCGTAGAGGGCGCTTGCCTCTTCGGCTTCGTCATCGAGACCCCGTTCGGCTGGCTTGTCTGGGGCCTTGGTCCCATCGAGCAGTGCGGCGAGGCTCTTGTTCCAGTCGGGTAAAGAACGGGCGAGGGCCGGCTTGGCAGTACCGACAATTTTTCCGAGCTGTTGCTGAATAGAATGCGCCTGTAGAGAAGCCTCAGAACTGCGGCTCACCATCGCTGACAATTGCTTCTCCAGATCAAAGAGAGAACTCAGGTCGGCGCTACTGGAGGGCACCCGTGGATCCATCTTCACTGTGAGCGGCGCAGTCAAGGTGTGGCCATTGACAGTTAGTCGAATTGTGTAACTGCCAGGCAGCGCCAGCGGACCTTGCGGCTCGCGAGGTGTATCGTGCGGCACAGCCGAGATCGGGTACTCATAGTGAGTGGCAGTCGGTTGCGCGTAGTGCAGATCCCACACCCAGCGGTGTATGCCGGGTTGGGCCGAGAGCACCCTTGGCATACGCAGCCAGTAGAGCGGAATCAGTTGCTTGTCCAGCTCCGACGTCGTGGCGTACGGTTTGTCTTCGCTCGAGTACTGACGAACGATCTGTCCGTGTCCATCTGCAATCTGCAACGTCACCGCTCCAGTTACGGATGGCGGAAGGAAGTAGTCGATTGCGGCGCCGTCCGGAGGATTTTCGCCGTGAGGCTCGTCGACCGGAATCGGCGTGTCGGGATTGGTGCTGCGCCGAACGCGAAACGCATCCCCCGGATGAAAGAGAGTGGCCTGCTGAGTGTTGACTGCGGTGAGCTGGCGCAGAGGAGAGATGTCGTCGAGGATCCAGAACGACCGGCCATGCGTCGCAACGATCAGATCGTTGTCTTTGATCCAGAGGTCGCGCATCGAGGTGTGTGGCAGGTTGAGCTGCAGCGACTGCCAATGCGCACCGTCGTCGGGCGACATCCATACACTCGTCTCGGTTCCAGCAAAAAGCAGGCCCTTGCGAATGGGATCTTCGCGGACCGTGTTGACTGGCGAGTTTTCGGGAAGGCCCGCGGTGATCGACTCCCACGTCGCTCCGCTATCGCGTGTACGGAAGAGGTAAGGGTGGAGATCGTCGATGCGGAAGCGGCTGACGGAGACATACGCGGTGTTGTCGTCGAAGTGAGATGCGCTGATCTGGGTCACTTTGCTCCACGGCGAGAGGGAAGGCGGCGTGATGTTCTTCCAGTTCTTGCCATGGTCGTGAGTGATCCAGAGCAGGCCATCGTCGGTGCCCGCCCACAACGTGTCCTTGTTCTGATAAGAGGCCGCGAGCGAGTAAATCGCTCCGCGACGCTTGGCAGCGTCGGCGTCGGTGAGTTCGGGCAAAGTGGTCGGCTTGCCGCCATGTTCCCGGCTCAGGTCTGGGCTGATCGGTTGCCAGGTGTTGCCGGAGTCGGTGGATTCGAAGAGAACGTTGGCCGCATAGAAAAGAAGGTGAGGGTCGAGCGGCGAGAAGAGAATCGGTTCCGTACGATCGGCGCGGTATTTGTCTCCTCGAACGGGAACGGGAGTTACATTCTGCACCTGGCCTGTCTCGCTGTCGTAGCGCGACACTTCATTGCGGCCTGCACCGAAGATGATGTTGGGATGAAGCGGATCGGGAGCGGCATAGCCATACTCGATGATCCCGGCCGGATGCCACTCGCGCATCGTGATGATGCCGTCGTTCCCCCGGCTGGAGATGCATACGGAACCGCTCTCCTGCTGCCCGGCGCACACACTGTAGGGGAAGGTATTCGTCACAGCGACGTGGTAAAGCTGGGCAGTCGGCTGGTTGTACCAGGAACTCCAGGTATTTCCTCCGTTCACGGTTACTAATGCGCCCTGATCGCTGACCAGCAGAATGATCCTGGGATCGCTGGGATTGATCCACAGGTTCTGATAGTCGTCGCCTCCTGGAGCACCGCGCAGGCTCGTCCAGGTCTTGCCGCCGTCGGTGGAGCGCGTAGTGACGATGCTGGCGCTATACACCACGTCTGGGTTCTTGGGATCAACACGCGAGATGGGCAGATCGCCGCCTCCAATTTTCATCGCGGGCCTTGGATCGTCGGTTGCCTGGTGCCAGCTCTCGCCCCCATCGTCGGACCGGTAAAAGCCTACACCGACTCCAGTAGCGTAGCCGCTCTCCTTCGTGGTCGAGAGCGTCGCGTAGAGCCGTGAAGAGTCGCTGGGAGCGATCGCGACCTGGATGTGAACCAGGTTCTCCGGCAGACCCTTGGTCAGCGGGTGCCACGTCTGGCCGCCATCTGTCGATTTGAAGAGACCGCCGTGCGTGCCTTCATATTGATTGCCGTCTTCCCATGGGCCCAGACGCGACTGCCAGAGCGCGGCGTAGACGATGTCAGGATGAGACGGATCAATTTCAACATCGGAGCCGCCGGTATTCTCGTCCTTATATAGAACTTTGCTCCAGGTCTGGCCCCCATCGGTGGAGCGGAAGATACCGCGCTCCTGATTCGGGCCGTATGGGTGTCCCATGACCGCGGCGAAGAGACGATTTGGATCGCGGGGATCGACGGCGAGCGCGGGAATCTGCTGGCCATCGCGGAGACCGAAGTGCTGCCATGTCTTCCCGGAATCGGAGGATTTGTAGATGCCGTCTCCCACCGAGAGATCTGGTCGATGCAGGCCTTCGCCGCTGGCAACATAGACGATACGGCTGTCGGATGGAGCCACAGCGATCGCGCCTACGGACTGAACCGGCTGTTCGTCAAAGATCGGATTCCAAGTGCGCCCGTAGTCGTCGGTCTTCCACACGCCCCCATTGACCTGGCCGATGTAAAAGACGTTTGGCTGGTCGGCCACTCCGCTGATCGCGCGAGTGCGGCCGCCGCGGAAGGGTCCAATCATGCGCCAGCGAAGCTGTGGCAGTGGCGCCGCTGCTTCGGGTTGTGCAAGCACGAGATCAGCGGGAAAGGCGACGGTGCAGCAGAAGAGCAGGATCCCGAACGGAAGGCGAACACGAAGCATTCGTTAAGCTCCAGGGAAAGTAGAGGACAAGACAGCATTGTATGTCCTCGACACGCTTGACCGTAGGCGGGGTAGAAGCGGTGCGTGCAGGCTGCGTTGTCTTGGATGGAAAACCGTTAGCGGGCGGACGAGCTTTTGCGTAGCGTCTGGAGTTGAGATGCCAATGAAGAGGGCAGAGGGTCTGGTCCAGCAACTGGCTTGGCATTCGGCGAGTCATTTGGCACTGCCGTGGTACGCGGGAGGACGATGATGTCGACCCGGCGGTTCTGTCCGCGTCCGTCTGCGGTGTCGTTGCTGGTCACTGGATGGAACTCCGCATAACCCGAGGCGGAGAGCCGATAGGGTGCGAAGTTATGATCGACGACGAAGATTCTGGTCATGCGCGTAGCCCTGGCGGTGGACAACTCCCAGTTGGAGGCGAACTGCGGGGTATGAATCGGGATGTTGTCGGTGTGGCCTTCCACGCGGATATCGTAAGGAGTGCTTGCAATGGCGGAAGTGATGGCATTCACGGTTGCCATGCTGTCGGGATGAGGAGCGTCGGAGCCGCTGTCATAGAACCCCGCCTCGCGTAGAGAGATGATGAGCCCGTCGCGGCCCATTCGCACCGATACGACATGTTGCGCGATCTGTCCGGAGAGCAGTCCTTCGAGCTCTTTGCGAATCCGTTCAAAATCTTGTTGCACAGCCGGCGATGCGAGGAGTTGTTCGCCCATCACAATGTTGGTCGGGCTCACGGGACCGTCGGGGTGCGGCGGTGTGCGACTGGGATCGGCCTCGAGCGTCTGCTTACTGGGATTAGGAAACAGGCCCAGCGAACGAAACGCCGAATCGATCGAGTTTGCCACCCGTGCTTGTTTCTGTTGATCGGCTTTCGACGTGGCATAGAGAACCACGAAGAAGGCGAACAGCAGGGTGATGAAATCGGCATACGAGACCAGCCAGCGGTCGTGACTGCCATGTCCTTTCTGCCTTCGCCTCATGCCGATACCCTGGCCGCCTGCTTTGGCCCGGGCCGCGGCAGAAAGCTGTTCAGCTTCACTTCGATCATCCGTGGATTCATTCCTTCGAGTATGGAGACAACGCCTTCGAGCACCATCTCCTTCTGCAGGCTCTCTTCGCGAATGCGAATTTTGAGTTTGCCGGCCGCTGGTAGAAAAAAGATATTTGCCGCGCCCACTCCGTAGATTGTCGCGACGAACGCCACGGCTATTCCCTTGCCGACTTCATCGATCTTGTCCAGATGCTGCATGACTTGGATCAGACCCATGACCGCACCGATGATGCCGATGGTGGGAGAGAAACCACCCGCCGACTCGAACACCGCCGGAATCCGCTCATCGTCTTCGCAGTGGTTTTGAATCTCCAGCTCCATGATCTTGCGAAGCTCCGCGGGCTCTGTGCCGTCAACGGCCAGCATGAGTGCGCGTTTCATGAATGGATCCTGGATCGACTCGAGATCCTGGTCGAGAGACACGACACCGCTGCGACGAGCCTTATTGGCATAGGTGAGAATCTGTTTCAGGGTCACTTCTCCGCCGAGGTTCCGGTTGAAGAAGACGTGCGTGAGCTTGCGAAACGCGGCTGTGACCACGGGCAGCGGAAACTGGAGCATCACTGCACCCAGCGTGCCTCCAAATACAATCATGGCCGCCGTAGGCTGCAGGATTTGGCCAACACTGCCCCCCTCAATCAGAAGACCGGCAATGATGCCTACCACGGCCAGGAAAACTCCTCCAAAGCTGCTCTTATCCATAATTCCCCATCCGGAATCCCTTGTCCGGCGGATCGAATGCTAGAACTCGGAACGACGGCGACGCTGCGCGCCCTCTTCATCCTGCCGACCGGCTTCTGTCGAAGGCCTCGACATCTGCCCGGCTCCAGCTGCTCGAAGTGAGGCCGCCGCGGACGCGAGGCCCGCCTGGGTGATGATGGCAGCGGCCGCGGGCGACATCTGTGCCACCTCATCCAGCAGACGCGCGCGATACGCGACCACTCGCTCAACCACCTCGCCACACTCTTCGAGCACCATCAATTTTTCCCCATTGATCAGGGTAAGCACGGTGTCCGGCGAAGCCTCCGCATATTTAATCAGGTCGCTGTTCACGACCATGAGATTTCCGTTGAGGCGCGTGAGCTGAATCATCGGCCCTCCTTCCTGTAGTTCCTGTCTGTGATTTGTATCGGCGAAGATGAGGAAATTGTGAGGTGGAGGTACGAGCGTGCGACAGAATACAAGCTCACGTGTGGAACACGGTAAGCCGTTGGCTGTGCTCGCGGCATTGCTCGCAAGCTTTTGGCAGCACGAAGCTGGTGCATAAAGTCTTCGCAAACGGCGCCGATGAAGGCAGTGAGTAACGCGGTTCCTTCCGCAAGGTGGCCCGGGGTAAGGCAGGCTTAGAAGGCCTTTGATCCTCGGTCAGGCACCCGAAGCCAGGAACCAGACTTCAACCAACCGAACGAGGAGCGAATTCCATGGCATTGGGTGTCCTGAACAATATCTCGGCAGTTTACGCGCAGAATAATCTTGCCAATACGCAGGCATCTCTGCAGAAAACCCTTCAACAGTTGTCCTCTGGATCGAGAATCAACTCCGGTGCCGATGACGCAGCCGGCCTTTCGCTGGCCAATGGTCTGCAGGCCTCGGCGACCGCACTTTCACAGTCCGCGAAGAACGCATCGCAGGGCGTGGACTTTCTGCAGGTTGCCGATGGCGCACTTTCGCAGGTCACCAACCTGCTCAACCGCGCAGTCACGCTGGCGACCGAAGCCTCCAACGGCACGCTGAATTCAAGCCAGGTGGGCGCGGCCAATTCCGAATACCAGAAGATCCTCAACGAAATCGACACGATCAACAACAACACCGAGTACAACGGTATCAATACGTTCGCCAAAAACTCGGCCTATTCCGTTGCGAACGCGAGCGACAAGATCGATATCGGCAATGCTGCTTCCGGCGTCGCCACGGTGACCTACGGAACCCAGACACTCCAGCTGCAGAACCACGGCGGCGCCGGCACCACGACCACAGGCGTGATCGCAAGCGGCGGCACAGGCATTTACAAGGTGGTGAGCGGAACCGACACCATCTCCACTCTGGCCAATCAGATCAACCAGCAGTTCGGCGCGTCGGTGGCTACGGTGCAGTCGGGTCAACTGGTTCTTAGCGGCGGCGCATCCATATCGGGTACGTCGGTTGCGATCACCACCGGTGGCGGCGGTTCGACCGTCACGATCGGAAACGCGAACGATACGATCACTCCTGGATCGGCCGGCATCACCTATACCAATCATGCGGGCGCGGCTGCGGTTCTTGCCGGAGGTTTCGGCGCGAACGGGGCAGGCGGCACACTAACGCAGCTAGCTGCGGCTATCAATGGTGTCGATGCGGGCGCGGCCACGCTCAATGCTGCAGGCACCGTACTGACCATCGCAGCAGCCAGCGGCGGCACGCTCACCGGAGTCACAACTGCCAGAGAGTCCGGATCCGGAGTGCCCGCACTGTCGGATTCGATCGACCTGACTGCAAGCGGCGGCACTTCCACTTTGACGGTGGGCAACGCAGCAGACACGCTCACCCCCGGTGCGGTTGCGATCCAGGTCAAGGCCACGGGCAGCACCGCAACTGCTCTCACCGGCGTATTCGCCGCGAACGGCACGGGTGGCAACCTGACGCAGTTGGCAGCGGACATCAACACGCAGTTCGGCTCGCTCGGTGTGAACGCGACCATCTCCGACAACAAGCTCACACTCACGGGAGGCACCATCTCGCAGACCGCCGCCGATATGACAGAATTGTCGGCCGCCAACTCCAAGACCAACAAGACTGTGGCCATCTTCACCTCGGACGGCACCATCTCGCAGTCTTACAACAACACCGCCAGCGACATGGTCCAGTCCAGCGCCAGCGCACTCTCTCTGGCCGGCACCAGCCTGACCAGCACCAGTGGTGCCCAGGCTTCTCTGGTTGCGATCAACAGCGCGATTACCACCGTGGCCGCATCGCGCGGCACGATCGGTGCCAACATCAACACCCTGACCGCAGTCGGCAACGTCATGACCACGCAGTCCACGAATACCTTGGCCGCGCAAAATGACGTCACCGCCACGGACTACAGCTCGGCGACCTCCGAGATGTCGAAGTTCCAGATCCTGTCGCAGACCGGCATCGCCGCTCTCGCCCAGGCCAACCAGGCGCAGCAACTGATCACCAAGCTGCTGCAGTAATTTTCGCGGCGCGCACTAACGGGGAAGTTCGTCAAACAGACGGCCTTCCCCGTTCTTCTGTGGGCTGCGTGAGAATTCTCTCATCTGCCCGCAGTACCAATGGCCACGAACGTGATCAATACACTCTCGGAGGCGCAGCATGGGCGCAGTCGGCTTGAACTTCGGCTCGGGAACCAGCGGCCAGGGATTCGACGTCACTTCCACGGTGAATCAGATCGTCACCAATCTTCAAACCGTGGAGACGCCGTGGAAGAATCAGCTTACGAGGCTAACCGCACAGGATACGCAGCTCACCAGCCTGGGCACGCAGCTTTCCACGCTGAGCAACGATCTCCGCAGCCTGACCGACGCATCCGGTATTTTCGCAAGCAAGCAAGGCTCCAGCTCCGACACCAATGTACTGAGCCTCACTTCGGCATCCAGTTCGGCTACTGCCGGAACGCACGCGATCACTGTGCAGAACCTGGCACAGACATCCACGGCGGCGTCAGGAGTCGTTGCCGCTGCGGACAAGCTATCGGGGAGCGTCACCATCCAGGTGGGCTCCGGAGCCGCTCATGTCGTGCCAGTAGATGCAACCACACCCACTTTGGCCGGCCTGGCGGCGGCCATCAATTCGGCCTCGATTGGCGTTATCGCGACGGTGCTGTCCGACACCCAGGGGCAACGGCTCTCCGTGGTCAGCGCAGCCGGAGGCCTTGCGGGTACGCTCACTGTGTCGAGCCAGCTCCGGGACGAGACTTCGAGCAAGAGTGTCGCCTTCACCCAGATTCAGCCAGGCGTGGACGCCACCATGCTTGTCGATGGCGTGCAGCTCAAAAGCGCCACCAATACGGTTACAAATGCGATCCCCGGCGTCACCTTCCAGCTGCTTTCGGTTCCGGCAACGGCTGAAAGTGTGCAGGTGGTCATTACAAATGACACGGTCAGTGTCGCGTCTGCGGTGAACACCTTTGTGAATGACTACAACGGTGTGATGAAGGCCATCTCCACCCAGGAGGGGAAAGACGCGTCCGGGAATGCGCAGCCCTTGTTCGGCACCAGCGTACTGGCCCAACTGCAGGAGTCGCTTCAATCCGGCCTGAATGCGGTCTTCGGCGGTGGGACGATTAGTTCCAGCTACTCGCTTGGGGTCACGGCCAATCAAGACGGCACCATCTCGCTGAATACCGATACCTTGAGTGCAATCCTCAATTCCAATTACTCCGACGTCTCGGCATTCTTTCAGAACACGGGAAGCTTTGGAGCGAGCCTGGCAAGCACGCTGGACAATCTGGGAACCGGCTACAGCACGGGCGCCCTGTCGCTCGCCTTGAAGGAGAACTCAAGGCAGGAGACGACGCTGAACGACGACATCGCCAAGCAGGAAGCGTTAATCGCCACGGAAAAGGCGAGCCTCACGGCGGAACTGAACGCGGCCAATCAGATCCTGCAATCGATCCCTCAACTTATCCAGCAGGTGAACGAGATGTACAGCGCCATCACCGGCTACAACAGCAAGAGCAACGGCTAAACGAGGACAGGTAGATGAACAAATATCAGGCTCGCTCCCTGGAAGGAGCCTCTGGCGTGGAACTGGTCATAGCCTTATACGATGGGATTATTCGCTTTATGAATGCAGCCATTGCTGCGGTAGACGAGGGAAACGTCTCAGGGCGGCGGATGGCCGTCAAGCGCGCGATGGATATTCTCATCCACCTGCAGGCTACGCTGCGGCCCGATGAGGGTGGCAAGCCGGCCGAGGCTCTGGCGGAGTTCTATGCTTCCATGTTCGCGCTGATGCTTCAGGGCTCGCAGGCCAATTCAAAAGAGAAGTTTGAGCAGGTGATTGCCTGTGTGTGGAACGTGCGCGATGCCTGGCGGCAGGTGGCTGACGATCCTGCGGTTCGGCAATTGGAGGCAACTTCTGTCGGGGAGCAGCGGCGGCCGTTAGCGCAGGATGCGGAGTTCTCGAGCAATTGGAGCGCGTGAGGCTTTTTATAGAGGGGCACGCTCTCTGAGTTAGCGGGTGACGGCGAGTTCTTCTTCGAGCAACTGCTTCTGAAAAAGGCTGGCATAGTAGCCGTTGCTCCCAAGCAACTGTTCGTGCGTGCCTAGCTCGACGATGCGCCCTTCGACCAGAACGGCGATCTGATCGGCGTGCCGGACGGTCGAGATACGATGCGAGATGAATATGGTGGTGCGATCGCGCATGATGCGGCGCAGTTCGTCGAGAATCTGTTCTTCGGTGTAAGTATCCACGCTGGACAAAGCGTCATCGAGAATAAGGATTCTCGGCTCGCGTAATAAGGCACGCGCAATCGCGGCCCGCTGCTTTTGTCCTCCGGAGAGTGTGAGGCCGCGTTCTCCCACGAGGGTCTCAAAGCCGCGAGGAAACTCTTCAAATTCCTTGCGAATGTGTGCCGCCTCGGCCGCTCGCCCGATCTGCTCCTCCGTCGCGCCGGGGACACCGAACGCGATGTTTTCACGAATGCTCTCGCTGAAGAGAAACGTCTCTTGCGGGACAAATCCGATGGCGGAACGTAGCCGCTCCAACGAGTAAGAGCGTATCGGCCGCCCATCGATCAGCACCGAGCCTGCGGGCGCATCGTAGAGCCGCGGCACCAGGTTGACCAGGGTCGATTTGCCCGAACCGGTCGGGCCCACAATGGCAAGGCTGCTGCCTGCAGGAATCTTCAGGTTCAAGTGGTGGAGCACTTCGACGGGTCGGTCTTCGCTGTCCTGGTAGGCGAAGGTCAAGTCGCGAAATTCGATTTCGCCTTCAATCGGCAGAGCGTCAAGGCTGGGGTCAGCATCCCGGTTGTCGATGGTCGGTTCTTCTGACAGCAATTCGGCGATGCGAGTCACCGAAGCTGTGCCGCGCTCAAACAGGTTCACCACCCACCCCAGGGCGATGATAGGCCAGGTGAGCATGAGCATGTAGGTGTTGTAGGCGACAAACTGGCCCGGAGTGATGCGGTGACTGAGAACCTCGTGGCCGCCTACCATCAACACAATCACCATGGCCAGCCCTAATACGAACTCCAGTGTGGGCCAGAGCATACCCATCAACTGGGCCAGGCGAAGACCGCGCCGAATGTTCTCCCGATTCGCCTCTTCAAAGGAAGCGATTTGCGCCTCTTCTTGAGCGAAGGCTCGCACCAGGCGTGCGCCCGAAAAGTTTTCCTGCGCCTTGGCGGAGATCTCCGAATACATGGCCTGAATGCGCTCAAAGCGGTCATGAATCTTCCGGCCCATGGCTTGAACCAGGATGCTGGCGAGGGGCAAGGGGACCAGCGCGCAAAGCGTCAGGCGCGGGCTCATGCGAAGCAGAAAGAAGAGAGCGCCGATCGAAAAGAGCAGTGTATTGGCGCTGTACATGATGGCCGGGCCGAGCAGCATCCTGACCGCATTAAGATCGTTGGTCATCCGGGCCATGATGTCGCCGGTGCGATGCTGCTGGTAGTAGCTCGCCTGTTGCGCCTCCAGGTGACGGAAGAGGTCGTTGCGCAGATCGAACTCGATCTCGCGAGAGACGCCGATGATGATCCAGCGCGTGAGAAAGAGGAAGACGCCTTTCGCAGCCGAGATGGCTACGAGCAGGCCTGCATAGAAAAAGATCTTTTCTCGCGTCACACCATGCTGGATATCGTCAATCGCCCGCTGGATGACCTGCGGAAAGAGAATCCAGATCGCGTTGGAGAAAACTGCCGCAATCCCGCCCCAGACGAGGCCGCTCCAGTAGCGGCGCATATAGGGAAAGAGCGGGCGGAGTCGGCTAAACATGCTTCTCTATCTTAACTGGTCGAGCTTCGCAGCGGAATCTCGGCATCTCACGCCGCTCTATGCAGCGCGACGGGCCTCAGGTCGGTGTCTTGAGCAACAGGTAGCCGCCGGTTAACCCGAAGATCAGGTCAGGAGACCAGGCGGCCAGAAATGCGGGAAGCATATTGACATTGCCCATGGCTTCGAATGTCCCGGCGATCACCCAATACGCGATGGCCATGCCGATCGCCACGGCGATGCCGGTCAGGGAGCCGCGGCGCCCCATCGAGAGCGCGAACGGAACTGCCAGCATGGCCATGACCAGCGTGATGAGCGGGTAAGCGAGTTTGTGATTCAGCTGAACGCGCAATCGCATGGTGTCAAACCCGCTCTGGCGTAGGTCGCGAATGTAGCGTTCCAGTTCGCCAAAGCTCATCTCCGAAGACTGCCGGCTCTCTTTTTTGAAGTACTGTGGAGCCTCAGAGATCTCGGCAAAGGTCTTCACGTCAAAGGGCTGGTAGCTGGTGGTGGTGTCGCCCGCGAAGGTACGCTCCCACCCGTCCTCGAAGATCCAACCTTGCATCTGCGGCTCCCAATGCGCGCTGGCCGCGAAGATTCGGCGCGAGATGGCGAAGCTGTCGGGATTGAATTCGAACACGCTCAAGTTGGCGAATCGGTCGTGATCCGGATCGAAGAACTGGTAGTAAAAGATGCGGCCGGGTTTGCCAGGACTTTGCGAGCCGAACATCCACTTTTGATCGGGACGCAGAAAGGTTTGAGCCGGCTTGCCCTTGATCACGCTCCGCAGGGCTTCCTGGCGACGGTTGGCGGCGGGCAGGTAAAACTCGTCGAACACAAAGAGCGAAATGGCCAGCATGGTCGCAATCACCAGGATCGGCACGACCACGCGATAGAGGCTGATGCCCGTCGCCTTCATCGCCGTGAGCTCATTGCTGCGATTTAATACACCAAACGTGACCAGCACCGCGATAAGGACCGAGAGCGGAGTGATGTTGTAGATCATGCTCGGGGTCAGGTTCAGCAGGTAGTCGCCCACCGTGATCAGCGCAGTTCGATTGCGGATGATGTCGCCGAGCAGTTCAAAGAAGGTGAACACCAGCATCAGCATCACAAAGCTGACCTGAACCAGGAAGAAAGTCGTGAGAAACTCCCTGAGCACGTACTCATCGAGAATCAGCGGAAAGCGGCTTCGGCCCTGGCGATCCCGGCGCGGGGTTGCTGGCGCGCTCCGGGAAGACCGAGCCTGCTCTCTCCATTTGGATTTGAACCAGGAGGTCACCGCACTCAGACCGGGAAGAGCCTCGCCGCCGCGAGCCATCTGCCGCAGCAACGCCAGTCCGAAGAACGCAAACAGAGCATTCGCCGTCCACACCCCGACAAACGCCGAGACTTTACTCTGGCGCGCGAGCGCGACGCCGGTGGACGACAGGAAGTAGTAGATAAAAACCAGCAGGATAGTCAGCACGAAGCCGGCGCTCTTGCCCCCGCGCCGCGACGAAGTGCCGAGCGGTACGCCCACCAGCATGAGCACCAGGCAGGCGGCGGGGTATGAGAAGCGCTTATTCAGCTCGATCAGATAGGGCCGGCCGCCCGGCTTCCGCGCCCTCGTCCATAACTCCGGCATGGTCAAGGCCAGGATCGGCGTATCGCTGCGCAACAGGTGCGTGTCTTCCTGCGAGCCTAGCTGCAGCGGCAGATCGGTATCGGCAAAGGTGGAGATGGTGTACTGGCCGGGCGATCCCGCTTCACTCTCATGCTGTTCCGCGTTTCTGAGTCGCATGCGGACAAGCTGTTCGCCATCGTTGACCACCGTGGCCTGGTCGGCGGTAATGACCTTCGGCGAGGCCGGATCGGTCAGGTCCGCGATGAAGAGGCGGTGCCAGTGAGCGGCTCCAGAGCTGGCGCGAACATCCTGCACGTAGATGACGTAGTTCTTGAAATCTTCGTAGAAAACACGCGGCTGAATTTCAAAGGACGCTTGCGAATTCTTCAACTCATTTTCGAGCCGAATCAGCGAAGAGGCAGCCTTGGGAGCGAAGTAGAACGAGTTCGCCATGCCCAGAAGCCACGCAAAGATCGCGACCATCGAGACCACGCGGACAAAGGTCCACACGCCGATGCCGGAGGCGCGCATGGCTGTGATTTCGCTATCGGCGGCCAAGCGGCTGAGGCCCAGCAGAATGCCGACCAGCACCGCCATCGGGATCGTGACGGTGAACGCGTTGGGCAGCATGAAAAGGAAAATCTCCGCCACGTTGTGCAGCGAAGCGCTGTTGCGCACCACCAGTTCGAGGATGCGGCCCAGGTCTCGAATGAAGAGAATGAAGGTGAAGAGCGCTCCGCCAATCAGAGCGTGCGAGAGCACTTCACGCAACATGTAGCGGGTGAGGATGCGCACAGGTATCTATCCTCAACCAGTCTACAGTGAGCGGCGGGCGGGTTGCTGACTAACGGGCATGCCGGTAGACGAGATCGAGAATTTCGTCGTACATCGCCTCTGCTTCGGTTGAACCTTTGCGAATGGCGTCGCTGGCGCAGTGGCGAAGATGGTTGCGCATGAGGTGCCTGCTTACGCCGCGAAGCGCCTCCTGTACCGACGAAATCTGGACGAGGATGTCGGCGCAGTAGCGCTCCTCCTCAACCATCTTCTGCAGGCCGCGAACCTGACCTTCGATGCGGTTAAGCCTGCGCAAGGCAGCCGATTTGATCTCCGGCGATACGGCCAGCGCTTTTCTGTCGGACCCGCAGGCGCATCCGGCGGGGGATTGAGGCGGTTTGGGAGCGCTCATTTCGCGTGAAACCTCCTGAGTCGCAGGCTGTTGGTCAGAACACTCACGGAACTCATCGCCATGGCCGCTCCCGCGATCGAGGGGCTCAGCAGGAGTCCGAAGAAGGGATACAGCAGACCGGCGGCGATCGGGATTCCCAACACGTTGTACGCGAGAGCCCAACCGAGATTCTGGCGCATGACTCGGAGGGTTTGCCGCGCGAGCAACATGGCGACCACAATGGATTCCGGATCGCCGCGCAGCAGGATTGCGTCTCCGGCTTCCCGGGCCAGGTCGGTTCCGGTTCCGATCGCGAGCCCGGCATCGGCTTGTGCGAGTGCGGCGGCATCGTTGATGCCATCGCCCACCATTCCCACTTTGCTGCCCTTGGACTGAAGCTCTCGAATCTTTGCCAACTTCTGATCGGGCAAAAGTCCGGCCGCGTACTCGTCGAGCGAGAGTTGGTCCGCGATCTCCTTCGCCGCCGAAGGGCTGTCGCCAGTCAACATCAGCACCTTGACTCCGAGTTGCTGCAGCTGCCGAACAGCGGCGGCCGCGCCTTCTCGCAGTTGATCTTTCGCATCGAAAGCGCCTGCATACACGCCGCCCTGGGCAACGTAGAGCCGGGTTGCGCCGTTCGGTGGCATGTGTTCAGTCGGCTGTTCGATGGCTAAGTGCTTCAGCAGCGCGGCATTCCCGGCGGCAATCTGCTGACCATGGACGACTCCGGTCACGCCCATGCCTGGAAAAACACGTAAGTCAGAAACCGCAGACAGCGGAATCTGGCTGGCTTCCGCGTACGCCTGAACCGCCCGCGCCAGCGGATGTTCAGAGCGTTGCTCAAGGGACGCGGTAATGGCGACCAGCTTGGCTTCAGAGAAACCGGCCGCCGGAGAAACGCTGGTGATCTGCGGCTTGCCCAGAGTAAGGGTGCCCGTCTTATCGAACGCAAGAGTATCGATGCGGCCAAGGCGTTCCAGCGACTCACCACCCTTGAACAGGATCCCAAGCTGCGCACCGCGACCGACTCCGACCACCAGCGCGGCCGGGACTGCGAGACCCATGGCGCAGGGGCATGCGATAACCAGGACCGCGACCGCAATTGCAAAAGCTCGACTCGGCGAATCGAACGCCGTCCACGCAATAAACGTAACCGCGGCAATCACCAGGACCACTGGAACGAAGATGCTGCTGACCTGGTCGGCGAGTTGTTGCATCGGAGCACGGGAAGACTGCGCGGCTTCCATCAGCCGCAGCATCTGGCCGAGAACGCTGGCGCTGCCGATCGAGGTGGCGCGATACTCGAACGCGCCATCGTAGTTCAACGAGCCGCCAATGAGGCGATCGCCCACGCTTCGAACCACCGGCAGCGACTCTCCCGTGATCAGCGATTCATCGACGCTGCTTGCGCCCTTCAAAATAATTCCATCGACGGGAATGCGCTCTCCCGGGCGAACCACGATCACGTCGTTGCTGACCACCGACGCCAGCGGAAGCTCGAGCTCCTGTCCATCGCGGAGCACACGAGCGGTCTGCGGTTGCAGCAGGGTAAAGGCGCGAATGGCGTCCAGCGTCCGGCGCTTGGCGCGCGACTCCAGCCAGCGGCCCAGCAGCAGAAATCCAAGAATGAGGAGAACCGATTCGTAGTAAACATCGGGACGTAGGCCATGTCGCAAGAAAAGGCCGGGAGTGATCGTTGCCAACGCTGAGTAGAGAAATGCGGCGCCCGTGCCGATGGCCACCAGGGTGTTCATGTTGGTGGTGCGGTGACGCAGGGCATTCCAAGCGGCGAGATAGATAGCGGAGCCAGCCCAGAGCATGCCGGCCACGGCCAGCACGAGGAGCAGGTACTCCAGCGCCGGTACAGGGATGCGAAAGAGGATCGGCGCAACAGCTTCAAGCCAACGGCCCGCAAAACTCATCGAGGAATGAGGCGCGCCTGCCATCATGAGTGGCATCGACAGAAGCATCGCGACCGCCCCAGCGATGAGAGTGGCAATGGCGCGGATCTTTAGTCGACGTTCTTCGCGCAGTTCCTCTGCCTGCGCCTCCGGGTCGATAGCGCTCGTCTCCGCCGAAGGCAACGCTGCGTCGTAGCCGGACTCGCGAACCGCCTCGACCAATGTCTCAATGTGAGTCTGAGCCGGATCGTAGACGACCTGCGCGTTGTGCGACATCAGGTTCACGTCCGCCGAAACTACGCCCGGCGTACTGCGCAGCGTGCGCTCCACATGCGCCTGGCAGGCCGTGCAAGTCATCCCGATCACCGGGAATCGGGTGGTCTCTGTGGTTGTTTCGGTGGCTGCCATTTCAGGACTCCAAATGCGCAGGAAATCCAGCTTTTTGCAGCGACTCGATCAGGCTGGTAGAACTGGCTTCACTGGGCACGACAACGCGCGCCGCCCCGATCTGGACCTCCTGCACTTCAGCGCCCGGTACCTTTTGCAGCGCCTGAGTCGCGCGCCGCACGCACGCACCGCAATGCATACCGTCAATTCTCAAGGTAATCTCTGCCATCGCATACCCCCTGCCCCTATCCTACGTTTATTGGATGCTGGACACCGCGTGGAAGATGCGAACGAGTCCGAGGCTAGACCGGGAGGAGCGAAGAGTTTGGGAGGGTGCGCGGCTCAGAGTCCGTTGGCTTCAGGGAGGAAGCGGTAGCCGACCCCCCGCACCGTTTGCAGAAATTGAGGCTCGGAGGGCTCATCTTCAAGGTAGCGCCGCAGTCGCACGACGAAGTTGTCAATAGCGCGCGTATCGGTGTCTTCATGTACGCGCCATACCTGTTCGAGAATCTCTTTTCTGGACACGATGCGGCCGCGATGCCGGACGAGGTATCGCAGCAGATCACCCTCCATGAGTGTCAGGCGAATAATCTTGCTCGGGGTGGTCAATTCCAGAGCGTCAAAGTCGATCACGCGGCCAGCGAATTCAAAGCGGCCCGGCTCAGAATCGGAGTCGTGGGTTACATACTCGAGGTCAACCGAAGCAGCGGGACTATGCCACGCCATTCTTCGCAGCAGACCATGCAGGCGCGCGAGCAGAATTGAAAGGTCGAAGGGTTTGGCGAGGTAGTCGTCGGCCCCAGCCGCAAACCCGCGCAGAACGTCCTCGGGGCGTCCGCGCGCCGTCAGCATGAGGACGGGAACATAATTCTGTTGCTCGCGCAGTGTGGCCACTACTTCAAATCCATCTTTGCCGGGCAGCATCACGTCCAGCAGCACGGCGGAGAAGCCGTGGTCCCCGGCCAATGCGCGCAATGCGTCTTCACCATCTCCCTCGATCTGGACGGTGAAGCCCTCGGCCTGCAGGTTAAACGACAGACCCTGTGCCAGGTGCGCCTCGTCTTCCACCACCAGTATGTTTTGCACGTCCGCCATCGATCCTCGTGCTTCTAAGTATGCTCTTCAAGCTTGGGAGAGAGCATTCGAGGCAGGCGCAGACAGAAGGTGGAGCCTTTCCCTTCGCCGTCACTCAGCGCGGTAGCATCGCCCCCGTGCTGCCGGGCAATCGAGCGGACGAGAAACAGGCCCAATCCTGTACCGCCCTTCTTCAGACTGGCGCGTGTCGGCACGCGATAGAAGCGGCGAAAGATGCGCTTCAAATGCGCCGGGGGGATCCCCAATCCCTCATCTTTGACTCGCAGGATGACCCAGGCGTCGTCTTCCATCGCCAACTGGACTTCGACCGGGGCTCCCGGGGATGAATACTTGATCGCGTTGTCGAGCAGGTTGAGTACGGCGGTCTGCAAATCTTCGGCATTGCCGCGTACGAAGAAGGGAATCGGGTGCTCTTCAATCTCGAGCGTGATCGCGTCGGGGGGAAGATGGTGACGTTGCAGGCTGGCGGCGATGCAATCGCTCGCGAGAGCTTTCATCTCGATGCTGGAGCGGGCATGGTCCCTCGGTTTGTGGCCCACTTCGCCCGCCTTGAGCACCTGCTCGACAGTTGCGAGAAGCCGTCCGCTGTCCTGCAGCATGATGCCGTAGAATTCCTGCCGCTGTTCTTCGGTCAACGTGCGGCGTTGGAGGGTTTCGAGGTAGAGGCGGATAGAGGCAATCGGCGTCTTCAACTCATGCGTGACCGCATTGAGGAAGCTGTCGTGGCGTTCATTGCGACGCACCTCGCGCACCAGGAAGATGGTATTGAGAATGACGCCGGCGATCAGCAGGCCGAAGAATGGGATGCCGAGCACCATCGGCACCAACCGGCGCCAGTTCAGAATGATCCAGCCGACATTCAGAGTGATGGCGAGTCCGGCCATGCACACCCCGAGCGTGATGAACAGGGCAATGGCTCGACGGCGTCGCGTAATCCGCATGGATGAGTTAGAGACGAGGACACCCACAGTCGCGTTTCATCATACTAGTGGCCGATGGTCAGATTTCGAGGGCCTTGGCAGTCTGCGTCTACTGCGGGACTGGTTGCACGGGCAAGCTTTCCAGCGTATCCGCTTCTGCCTCAGTGCACGCATCGGAGCCCAGCAGAGCAGAGCTCGAGGGCGGCAAAGTCTTATCGGCGGAGGAACAAGGCGGTAGAAGAAGAGGCGGAGAGAAGGTAACTTTGGCTCCGGCCAGAGAGCCGATGAGCTTGTGCTCTCGAGGCAAGGGCATCTCCGGCGTCGAGACCGGAAGGGTCCTTGCCGAGTCGCGAATGAGGATGGTGACAGGGGCAGGCAGCCTCAAAGTGGACGTCGCATTCACCTGAATGAGGAGTGGAATGGTCTGGAATACCCCGCCCGCAAATGCGGTCAGCAAAACGGTTCGCGAACCGAGCGGAGCCGTCGCAGATGCGGCGAAGACCAGAAGTCCGGTGTGGTCGTTTGCGAGGACCACACCGGCAGGGCGCACGCTGTAGGTGACGCCAGCGGGCAGTCCGGCGATTGAGAGGGCAACCGGTGTATGGAAACGTGCCTGGCCGGCGATCGAAAACGTGAGGATGGTGGTTCCGCCGGGTGACAGGGCGACGTTGTTGCCCGATAAAGTGACGGAGAAGCTGGAGATCTGGACGGTGAGGGTCACCGAGTGCGAGACACCAGCTCCAGTCGCGGTCACAATGAGCGGGTAGGTTCCGGGTACGACCTGAGGGGAGACCGAGACGAGGAGACTGCTGGCTCCGCTTCCCGGTGCGGCCAGCACCGCGGGTGCAAAGCTAACGAACATCCCCGCCGGCACTCCGGATACTGCAAGCTGGACGGAAGAGGAGAAGGTGCTGTTTCCGGTGATCGTGATCCGGCTTGATGCCTGACCACCGCTTTGCAGTGCGATGGAGGTGGCCGAAGCGCTGAGGGTGAAGTTCGGGACAACGTTTGATTCGTTCCAGTGCGTAACGAGCTCGAATGCATCCACCGATCCGAGGCCCGTCGCCCGATCGTAGCCGGCAGAGGCCTGGAATCCTGTTAGCCCCGGCACGCTGTTATTGCCCGCGACAATATCGTGGAATACTGCCGAGCCCATGCCGGCCTGTTGCTGCGCGGCCAGGCGATAGAGCGCAGCGTTCACATTGCCCTGGCGCGAATTGCTACTCTGGTTCACCAGTGCCATCAGGGCGGCGAAGGCCGGCGTCGCGGCAGATGTTCCGCTGAATCCATACTTGTTGCCGTTCACAAAGACGAGGTAGGCAGTGTGACCCGCGGCGGCCAGAGAAACGTCGGGTACGTCACGCATTCCATCGGGCGGTACGCCGGCCGAGGTTTGCCAGGAAGGCTTGGCGTAAAGGGTGCTCGCGCCGCCACCGCTCGACCATAAGCCGGAGCCACCGGATTCATTCCAAGTGCGTTCTGGGATGTAGCTCCGGGCAGAACTGCCACTCGCGTCGTTGACTCCGTTCCAGTACAGGCTGCCGGCGTCTGTGTCGTCGAACTGCGTGCCTCCCACGCACGTGTTGTACGGGGTCGAACAGAGCCCATTCACCGCCCGCCCCTTAGTTGCAGACGGAGCGTCTACCGAGTCGCACCCCGCCGCTCCACTGTCTCCGGACGAAACGACCACCGTAATACCCTGCGCCGCTGCCTGCTGCCACAGGTTACTGACAAATGTATTTTCTGCGTTGCCAAGCGACGATTCGCAGAGACCATAGCTCATGCTTAGAACGGGCGCCAGGTCGTGATCGACGGCGAATTGAGCGGAGAGGTAGATGCCATCCGTCACATTGGTTGAGGCGGTGGTTACGAATTGGATGCTGGCGTTCTTCGCGACCGCTCCGGCCCACTCCACATCGAGCGTGGCTTCCTTGAAGTCGTCGCTGGCTGCTGTTCCTGGATCGCGCCCGTTCAGCAGGACAACCGGGTCTCTGGCGGGCAGGCCGAAGGCGCTGCGAAACTGCCGGACATCGCTCAGCACGAGATTGGAGCGGCCGACCACGGCGATCGATTGGCCCGTGCCGTCGGTGTATTGCTGATATAAGGTGCCCAGGTCGTAGATGGTGGCAAAGTCCGCAGGCGAGAGATAGTGACCGCCCGCATTGGTGTAGAGAGGAACGACGCGGCGAGCGCTATGGACAGGCCGGGTTCGGAAGTCGTGTAACGAAACCACGCCTTCGACAATCCCCGCCAGAGCTGCCGGGATTTCGGGGTCGTTCGCGTTGGCCGCGTGACTCTGCCCTGCGACCTGGTAGTGGTTCATCGCTGTATGGAAGGCTGCTTGCACCTGGCTCGCTGACCCGCTAAACACCACATTGTTTCGACTGCTGCTGACCGACTCCACTGTGAACCCGTGATCGCCGAGCCAGGCCGTGACTTGTCGCAGATCGGCGTCATCCACTCCGAATCGAAGACCAAATTCATCCGGGGTGAGCCAGCGGTGGTATTCGTTAGCAGAGGGGTCCTGCTGCGCCGCAAGCAGCGAAACCAGAGCCTGCTTCTGATGCGGGGCCGGCGAGAGAACCAGGATCATGCGCTCGAGCCGGGTATCGGGGGAGACGGCTCCGGTGGCCAACTCCGGTCGAGCGAACTTGGGATGATTGCCCGGGAGAACGACCCGCTCCGTGTCGTCGATGGGGCGGTGAATGCGTGCCGCAGCTCGGATGCTGAGGAGATCTTCCGTGGCAGTTGACTGGGCCGCCAGCGTTGGCCAACCGAGAGCCACGCCGATGCCAATGGTCAGAAGGAAGACGAAGAACAGCCGCTGACGCATGCCAACCCTCGAAGGATGGAGTGGGGCCGGATGAAGGGCACCCTTACTGCGTCATCGGTCAACGATTGGAATTTGCTGATGCGGATGAACCAGTTCTCATGAAAAGAACTTAGGAAATGTCTTACGAAGGTACTGTCCTTGACACACTGAACCTCACTCCGTGAGGCCTGTGTCTACTTGCGGAGTGGTCGGCCTATTTGGAATCGGGTTTGGCGGTGTTCGGGCTGTTCACCGTGTCTTTGTCTAGCTTGTGGGTGGCGAAGTACTTTTCTTCGCTCTCCTGGAGCTTCTTGGCTTCGTCTGACGTACTCATCGCGGCTTCAAGCGCTGTCTTCCGTGCGAAATCATACGACGGGTCGGCCGGCAACGAGTTAAGCACGTCGGGCCATTTCGCACTGGCTGGGACAAGATCTTTAAGCGCCTTGCGAACGTCCGCATGGTTCTCGTCGTACCCGTCAAGATTGTCCTGCAGTTCATCCGAAAGGCGCGTGAACTCTTCCATCAAATTGCGCAGCTTGGCCGGGCGATCCTGCACCTTGCGATCGCTGCCCATCTGCTTAATCGCGGCGATTCGCTGCTCAATGAACTTATGGTAGAGCTTGACGCGCTCAGCGGGCCGGTCCGCCATTTCTCGAATCTGATCGATCTCCTCGTCATTAAGAGGATCTTTGCCGGCCTGCGCTAAGGCTGTAAGCGGCGCGAACAGGGAAGCACTGAGGGCAAAAGCAAGCACGAGTAAAGAGGCGCGTCGCATGATCAGCCCTTTGAGATGCAGGTTCAACGGCAGCGAAATCGATATCCGCTCTGAACCCGAAACGAAAGTCGGCCAGTTAGCGCTTGAATACCTGGAGCATCAGTTCTGACTGCACCTGGTCCAGTTGCTTCAACGTCGACTCGAGCGTGGGCCGGTCATCGAGGGCGGCCGCAGACATGATGTCCTTGAGGCGGAACGCCGTATGGCGCATCAGGATCTCAGCATTTTTGAGGCGCTTCGAATCGTCAGCTACGCCCATGTGAATCTTCGAGGCATAGTGCTGCACCACCTGGATAGAGGCGGAGGCTTCCTGGAAGTTGCCGATGGAAAGCTGCTTTCCGGCAAGCTCGGTCATCTTGTGAACCAGTTCAGCGTAGAGGAAGCACTGATCTTTCGGAGCCGCCTGCGCTGCGCGTGTCTCCAGGGCTGCAATGGCTTGACTGTCAGGGGTGGACTCGTCAATCGCAAAAGCGGCGGGGACGGAAACGATGGTAAACAGAGCAAGTACTGCTACGAACCGCATGATGCACCTCCCTGGGTGCAACGGAACGCTTACGTTGGACTCTAATGTCTATCAAGGGCGATCAGCCGATGTTGCGCCTGCCACTCCTGAGTAGGGAAATTACCATGTGCGGCTTGAAGGAATTTCTTGTAGTACTCCGCAGCTTGCTTGGTTTGATGGAGGTTATCGTATGCGGTTGCTCTTAGGAAGTATGTTGCAGCGGACTCTGCTAAATACTTTGACCGCATGGAAAGAGCTTCCAGTGTGACGGTGTTCTGCTTCAATTCGGAGGCGGCAAAGGCCAGATTGCTCCACGCGTCGCCGTCGTCCGGCTTCAGTTTGGCTGCGTTTTGCAGGATCGGCATGGCCTCAGAGTACCGCTGCTGCCGAATCAGATTTTCGCCCCTCGAGACCAGCAGGTCGGCATCCTGAGGCGAGTTCTTGAGCAATTCCACAAACAACGGGTCTGCTTTCGCCGCGTCTCCACCCTGGGTGTAAGCGTCGGCCAACATCGCCGTAACCTGCGCATTGGCGGGTTCGATCTGGTGCAGCTTTTCAAGCACGGTGAGAGCCTCAGCCCGTTTGTCTTCCGCGGTCAAGGTCGTCGCTAGCTGCGAATTGAGCGCCGGGTCGTCGGGATCGCGAGTGAGCGCGCTCCGCAACAGGGGCTCGGCTTCAGCATACTTCTTGTCTTTCAGCAGCAGGTGGACGAGGCCGGCGGTCCCCGGGGACGAGTCCGGCTGCTGCGCGAGGATCCGGCGATAGGCCGCGAGCGCGGTCTCATCGTCGCCACTGGCCTCGGCAATCTCCGCGGTCAGTAGCGTGTCTTCCGGAGTTTCGTGGCTGAGCGCGAGCGCCTTCAGCAGTGCAGCTTTCGCGGCGGAAGGGTCGCTGCTGCGGTCGAGGCGAGCGAGCGAGTGCAGCACCTGCGCCTTGGCCTCTGGACTTGGAGGAATTGGCTCCAAATTGGCAGCAGCGGACAACTGTTCGCGAGCCTCATCGTTCTTGCCCTGACGCGCCAGCAGCAATCCGAGAGCAGCGCGTGATTCGAACTGCCTGGGATCGGCAGCGATCGCTTTACGGTAGTTGCTCGCGGCGTCGTCGAAGTGTTCCTGCGCGTCCTCGACATATCCCAGGTCGAACAAACCTCGAGGGTCTGCCGGGTGCGCCGCTAAAAACTTTTCGAGTTGCACGCGCGCAGCGTCGAAGTTCTTTGCTGCGATCTCGGATTCGGCTGCCGCCAGCGGCTCTTCAGAGACAGAGGACTTTGCCTTCGGTTCCTGAGAGGGTGTATCCGAACTCTGCGTCCCGGGTGGCGGAGGAGCTTGCTGCGCAAATAGAAAAGGCGCTGCGAGGAAGAGCGAAAGTATGGCGACCCGGCACGGAGATGTCATTCGGAGACGACCATTTCTGGGGCTGGCTGCGTCTGCGGGGTGAGCACACGTGCGAGCCAGAAACCTGTATGCGAGTTCGGCGCCTGCGCGATCTGTTCCGGCGTTCCGGTGGCGACAATCTGACCACCTGCCGATCCACCTTCCGGTCCGAGATCGATCACCCAGTCGGCCGACTTGATCACGTCCAGGTTGTGTTCAATGACCAGCAACGATCCGCCGCCATCGATCAGCTTGCGAAAGGCGGTGAGGAGTTTGCTGACATCGTCAAAATGCAGCCCGGTCGTCGGTTCGTCGAGGATGTATAGCACCCGGCTGCGAACGGCTTTCGCCGCGGAGCTTGCGCTTGCCGACCGGCCCGACGAGAGATGGGCAGCAAGTTTGACCCGCTGCGCTTCGCCGCCGGAGAGCGTGGTCGCTGATTGACCAAGCCGGACATAGCCGAGCCCGACTTCGTCCAGCACCGCTATCTTGTCGAGGATGCGCGGGTGCCCGGTAAAGAATCGCAGCGCTTCCTTGACTGTCATGGCAAGCACTTCGTGAATGTTTTTGCCCTTGTACTTGATCTCGAGCACGCTCGACTTGTAGCGGGTACCGCTGCACTCTTCGCAGGGCAGCTCAACGTCGGCAAGGAATTGCATTTCAACGGTAACGGTGCCATCTCCTTCGCAGACATCGCAGCGACCGCCGGGAACGTTGAAAGAAAAATGTCCGGCGGCGTAGCCTCGACGCTGCGCTTCCGGCTGGGAGGCGAAGAGTTCGCGGATGGAGTCGAACGCCTTGATATACGTAATGGGATTGGACCGTGGAGTTCGTCCGATCGGCGCCTGATCTACCAGAACCACGTCGTTCAAGCGATCGACGCCTTTGAGCTCCCGGTACAGATTCGTGGGGTCGCTGCCTTCATTCTTGCCCAAGGCCTGCGAGACGGCGCGGAACAGCACATCGTGAACCAGAGTGGATTTTCCCGAGCCGGAGACTCCGGTAACGCAGACCAGCATGCCGAGCGGAATATCGCAATCCACACCTTTGAGATTGTGAATGCGCGCTCCGCGCAATTTCAGCCACTCCTTGCCCGGCTCTCGGCGGCGGCTTGGGACAGGGATGGTGAGCTGCCCGTTCAAATAGCGCCCGGTGATGGAATCGGGATTTTTCTCCACCTCGGCTACCGTTCCGCCGGCAAGAATACGGCCGCCGAATTCACCGGCACCGGGACCGAGGTCCAGCAGGTAGTCCGCGGCCCGAATGACATCGGGATCATGTTCGACCACCAGAATCGTGTTGCCCAGGTCGCGTAATTCTTCCAGGATGCGGATCAGCTTGGCGGTATCGCGCGTGTGCAGTCCGATGGAGGGTTCGTCCAGCACATAGAGCGCACCGACCAGCCGGGAACCGAGCGAAGTCGCGAGCTGAATTCGCTGCGATTCTCCGCCGGACAGCGTCGAAGCGAGCCGGTCGAGCGTGAGGTAATCGAGACCGACTGCATCGAGGAAGTGAAGCCGCTGCTGGATCTCGGTCAGGATGCTGCCGGCAATCTCGGTCTGCATGGGGCTGAGCGTCAGGGCGGTGAAGAACTCGTTGGCAGCGCGGATGGTGAGCCCGGAGACCTCGCAGATGTTGCGCCCACCCAGCCGAACAGCACGTGCCTCCGCGCGAAGGCGCTGGCCCTTGCACTCAGGACAGAGCGCATAGCCGCGATATTTGCTCAACATCACGCGGACATGGAGCTTGTATTTCTTGCGCTCCAATAAGGCAAAGAAGCCGCGAATGCCAAGGAAGGTCCCGTGTCCCTCCATGATGAATTCCTGCTGATCCTGCGGCAGGTCGTACCAAGGCACATCCATGGGGATGAGGTGAGCGCGCGCGGCCTTCTTCAATTCAGTGAAGTAGGGCCGGTACTTGGGACGGGTCCAGGGGTCGATTGCGCCGTCCTCCAGCGTCTTCGACTTGTCAGGGATGATGAGGTCGAGGTCGAAGTCGACGGTATTGCCAAAGCCCTGGCAGCGCGGACACGCGCCGAACGGGTTGTTGAACGAGAAGAGGCGCGGCTCCGGCTCCCGATAGGCGCGATGGCAGTTTTTGCACTCGAACGCCATTGAGAAGCGCAGCCGCGGGCGTTCCTCTGGCTCAGCATCCCGGGGCACGACCTCGAACAGAATTTCGCCTGCTTCGCGATAGCCGATTTCGGCCGAGTCGACGATGCGGGCGCGGTTCTCTGGGGAGACCACGATACGGTCAACCAGGACGAACACCGGCTGCGTCAGATCGAGTTCGAGCAGGGATTCCGGCGTAGAGAATTCGTAGATCTGACTCTTCTGGTAAAGCCGGTTGAATCCCCGCTTGCGCAGGTCGGTGAACCGTTCGCGAAGTGCATCGGTCAGCGGCGAGGTGGGAGCTTTCTTTGCAACAGGCTTGCGACCGCGTTTGGCGGGCTTCGCTGCCTCTTCCGGAGTGTTCGAGTCTGCCTGCCGCTCGACGGGGAAGATCGCATGAAGGCGCGTACCATCGCCCAGCGCCAGCACTGCAGCGGCGATCTCGTCGATCGTGTCCCGCCGTACAATCCCATCGCAAATCAGGCAGTGCGTGACGCCGCATCGCGCGTACAGCAGGCGCAGGTAGTCGTAGATTTCGGTGGCGGTGGCCACGGTCGAACGCGGGTTGCGGGTCGAGTTCTTTTGCTTGATGGCGATGGCGGGAGCCAGGCCGTCGATCAGGTCGACGTCGGGTTTCTCGATGCGTTCAAGAAACTGGCGCGCGTAGGCCGAGAGCGACTCGACATAGCGGCGCTGGCCCTCCGCATAGATCGTGTCGAAGGCGAGCGACGACTTGCCCGAGCCCGAGACCCCGGAGACGACCGTCAACTGGCCGTGAGGAATATCGCAATCGATGCCCTTCAGATTGTGAGTCCGCGCGCCGCGGATGACGATCTGGTCAGTCAATGAGACTCCATTTGCAAAAAGCAGTTCACCCTCTCACCGTGTGAAACGGTAAGCACTCGTAAGTCGCCGCGTCCCTGGGTGCGGCAAGAGATGTTTTCTGTTGAGCAGCGTAGTGGCTTCAGGTCCCCGGCAAATGCTCGCCGGGAAGGTTCGGAAACATTCCCGCAGAATTGATTATAAGGTTAGCGCTCGTCCCGGCAGCTAGCCAGAGGTAGGCGTTTTGCTGCTACGCAACGCGTCCAGTAGCAGCAGAATCGCGCCGACAACGATGGCCGAGTCCGCAAGGTTGAAGTCAGGCCAGCGATAATTCACGATATGAACTTCGAGGAAATCGATGACCGTTCCGAACTTGATGCGGTCATACACGTTCCCGATGGCGCCTCCCAGCACCAGCGCCAGCGCGATCGAAGTCGCACTGAGCTGCCGTCCCAGCCTGACCAGGAATACCGTGACGACGACGGCCGCGAGCACCGAGAATGCGATCAGCATCAGACGCACCCGCTCCGGTGAACTTGAATCGGTGAACAGGCTGAAAGCCGCGCCGGAGTTGAGTACATGCGAGATTTCGAACACCCGGGGAATCACCGGGATGGAATCCCCAATCTCCAGATGGACGCTCACCCATTGCTTGGTGATGCGATCGAGCAGAATCACCAAGGCGGAGAGCAGCAGCAGCCACGGCCGCCAGTCTCTTGCCGTGCGTATCTGAACTTCGCCGGTTTCCAATTCTGCCTTCATCGAGTGGCGGCCCCTTCGACTGCGGGCGGAGCAATGCCCATGTCTTTCAACGCTTCCTGGCACCGGCCGCATACCGAGGGCCACGCCCCGTAGGCTGAGACGTCGGTGCGGTAGTTCCAGCAGCGTTCACACTTCAGGCCGTTGGCAGGCAGCACGGTTACAGAAGCCGCCCAGGTGGTCGTCGCGGCTTCCTCAATTTCCACTTGAGCAACGTTAAACAATTCCTTTAAGGAGGCTTCGTAACCGCGAAGCAGCAAGGCGGTCGTCGGGTCTGCCTCGATCACGATTCTAGCTTCAAGGGCTTTCCCGATGGCTTTCTCCTTCCGCTGCTCCTCCAGCTTGAGCAGGACCTGCGTTCGAACCTCGAGCAGCTGAGCCCAGTCGTCGAGCAAAGCGGTGGTCGTTGCGGGAGCCAGTTCTTCCGGCTTGGGAAAGAGGGCTACGTGCACGCTGACTTCGCGACCATCGACCTGCGGCAGGTAGCTCCAGATTTCCTCGGCGGTGAAGCTGAGGATGGGCGCAATCATTCTGACGAGAGCCTCGGCGATCTTCCACAGGACAGTTTGTGCGGAACGCCGCGCGAGGCTGGCGGGCGCGAAGGTGTACATCCGATCCTTGAGCAGGTCGAGGTAGAGCGAACTCAGGTCGACCACCGCGAATTCATTGATGGTCTGATACACGCGGTGAAACTCGAGTTGATCGTAGAAGCTTAGGATCTTTTCGGTAACCTCGCGAGTCCGCGCCAGCATGTACTGATCGAGTGGTAGCAAGTCGTCAAACGCGACCGAGTCTCTTGCGGGATCGAAGCCTTGCAGATTTCCAAGCAGGAACCGGAAGGTATTGCGCAGCTTGCGGTAGTTATCGGCGACGCGCTGCATCAGGTTTTCGCTGGCGGCGACGTCTTCGCGGAAATCGACCGATGCCACCCAGAGCCGGACGATTTCTGCTCCGAGCCGCTTCGCAATGTCCACCGGATCGACCACGTTGCCGAGAGACTTCGACATGGCGCGGCCCTGCTCATCGAGCGTCCAGCCTGAGGTGGCGACCAACTTGTAAGGCGCACAGTCGCGAATGGCTACCGAAGTGAGTAGTGAGGAGTGGAACCAGCCACGATGCTGGTCACCGCCCTCGGTATAGAGGTCGGCCGGGAATCGCAGTTCGGGATCGGCCTCGAGCACCGCGTGCCAGCTCGCCCCGGATTCAAACCAGACATCCACGATGTCCATTTCCTTGCGGAATTCAGTGCTTCCGCAGTCCGGGCAGGTGGTACCTGCGGGCAGCAACTCCTGAGCTTCGTGGACATACCAGGCGTCGGCACCCTCGCGCGTGAAGAGTTCTACGATGCTTCGATTCACGGCCGGATTATTGAGCGGCTTGTGGCACTTCTGACACAAAAAGACGGCAATGGGCACGCCCCAGATACGCTGGCGCGAGATACACCAATCGGGCCGAGTGGCGATCATGTTCGAGATGCGCTCTTCGCCCCACTTAGGATCCCACTTCACCTGGCGGATCTCTTCCAGAGCCCGCTGGCGGAAGGTCGTTTCGGTGCCGTCCGCGCGCTGCATCGGAGTCTCCATGCCGATGAACCACTGTTCGGTAGCGCGGAAGATGATCGGGTTGTGGCAGCGCCAGCAATGCGGATAAGAGTGGTAGATGTCTGAACGCCCCAGCAGCGAACCATTGGACTTCAGCAGCTCGATGATCGGCTGGTTCGCCTGGAAGACCGTCAGTCCCTCGTAGGCCGGCAGGCCGTTGTGAATGCGCCCGGCGTCGTCGACGTTGCAGGTCTGGTCGAGGCCGTAGCGGCCACCGGTATAGAAGTCGTCCGCGCCGTGAGCAGGCGCTGTGTGGACCGCACCGGTTCCTTGCTCGGTGGTTACGTAATCCGCGTTGACGCCCAGGATGGAGCGCTCCAGGAAAGGGTGCTGGAATGTGACGCGATCCAGCCGAGCGCCTGGGAACCGGGCGACCTCGACTGCCTGCTGAAGATTGCACGCCTCCCGCGTGGAAGCGGCCAGCGCATCCGCAACGATGTACACGTTGCCGTCGACATTCTTAAGCGCGACATACTCGAGTTCCGGGTGAAAGGCGACGGCCAAAGAGGCTGGCAGCGTCCACGGAGTCGTGGTCCAGATGATCGTCCAGACCGGTAAACCGGCCAACGCCGGATCGACCGCTCCCGGGTCGCTGGTCATCGCGTAGCGGACGTAGACGCTCGGGCTGGTGTGCATTTCATATTCGACCTCTGCCTCAGCCAGGGCAGTGCGGTCGTGAATGCACCAGTAAACCGGCTTCAACCCCTTGTAGACAAAGCCGCGTTCAAAGAATTCAAAGAAGGTCTCGGCGATCTTGGCCTCGTAGCCTTTGGACATGGTGGAATACGGGTCCTGAAAGCGGCCGAAGACGGCCAGCCTCTCAAACTGGGAGCGCTGCAGGTCCAGATATTTCTGCGCGTATTCGCGGCAGGCGCGACGGACGGAAAGCGCCGGCATCTCGAGCTTTTTGCGGCCCAGTTGCTCATCCACCTTGATCTCAATGGGCAGGCCGTGGCAGTCCCAGCCGGGCACGTATGGCGCATCGAAGCCCTGCATGGTCTTTGATTTGACGACAAAATCCTTCAGGCTCTTGTTCAGAGCGTGGCCGAGGTGAATCGGTCCGTTGGCGTACGGCGGACCGTCGTGCAGGATGTATGTCGGCGCACCCCGTCTCGCCTCCCGAATGCGGCTGTAGATGCCAAGCTTGGCCCAGGACTCAAGCCGTGCCGGCTCGTTCTGTGGCAGATTGGCCTTCATGGGGAAGTCGGTCTGAGGAAGTGTAAGAGTCGCCTTGAGTTCCGGCGGAGCGGACATCGTGTCTCCCATAGAATTTGAGCAGTGTGAACACTCCATTGTATCTGCCCCGAACCTGCAAATTTTGGGTGACTCCATCAGGGTTCGTGCGTCTAACGTAATTAAGTGCGGACCTTAGCCGGGCCCTACCATTGCAAAACCGGTCTACGCTGCTTCTGGAGTGCCGCTTTATTGCGCCATCGAATACCCCAAGACGTGAGTGAAGACAAGCGGGGCAGCAGTCGTCCATAATGAAGGGATGTACGAAGAGGTCCAATCCTCATCGACAAATAAGAATCTATGGGCAGTGAGCTTTTGACATCTCCGGAACTGGAACCAAACAAGGGAACACAGGCCGCTGAGAGGGAGCCCGACCTGCTGCATGAAGCCGACGGCTCCATGTGGACATCGCTCTTTGCGAATCTGCGCGACGCGTTTGCTTCTCCGAAACAGCCCCCTTTGCAGCTGACATCGCAGCCAGTCTCCGACGACTTGATTATTCGGGACGAGCCGATCTGGAAGACGCTCGGGGCCAGCATTCAAGATCTGTTCTTCCCCAGGAAGCTCCCGCCGCTCGAGTTGACGTCCACGCCGATCCCGGTCAAAGATCTGCTGGCGGAGAAACGCGGTCCGGCAGCGACTATCTCGGCAATCGGAATGCACGCCCTCATCATCGGGTTGATCGCGCTCTTCATCTATGAGGCGCGCATGCACATGCGGGCGATTGCGCCCAAGACCAAAGTCAGCAACGTGGATGTGTCGCCATTTATTCCGCTCACGCCCAAAAGCAAGCTCTCGATGGGCGGCGGTGGTGGTGGCGGTGACCGCGACCTGGTCGACGTCTCTAAGGGCAAGTTGCCCAAGTTTGCGAAGCAACAGATAACGCCCCCGCAGGTCTTACGGGTTGATCATCCGAAGATCGCGGTAGAACCGACCATCGTGATGCCGCAGAATATCAAGCTGCCTGACACCAACATGCCCAACCTCGGCATGCCCAGCTCAACCCAGGTGCAGATGGCCTCGAACGGCACCGGCAGCGGCGGCGGCATGGGAAGCGGACATCGCGGCGGCCTAGGCTCTGGAGACGGCGGCGGGTTCGGTCCGGGTTCAGGCGGCGGTACGGGCGGTGGACTCTACCACGTCGGCGGCGGCGTGATGGCGCCCCAGGTCATCTACTCCGTCGATCCTGAATTCTCCGACGAAGCTCGCCGGGCGAAGTATCAGGGCATCTGCGTGGTGGAGCTGGTTGTCGATGCGCAGGGCAATCCGCAGCGAGTTCGCGTCGTTCGGCCTCTGGGAATGGGGCTGGATGAAAAGGCAGTCGAAGCCGTCCGGCAGTACAAGTTCAAGCCGGCTCAGTACCAGGGACATGCCGTACCGGTCGATATCAGTATCGAAGTCAACTTCCGCATCTACTAGGCAGAGACGAAGCTTACAACAAGCGGCAGCCCGAGGGCTGCCGCTTTATTGTGGTTCGCCTCTTAGGACTGCAATCCACCGTTGAACCGTGTTGGAGTTTCAGGATGGAGGCACCCAGCACCGAAAGGTCTGAAGCGGGGTGGAGCGGTGAATGCTCCGCTGGTTCAGTAGTTCGCAGCCTTGCTACCAAATCCCGAAATCATGTCCGTTTTGAAGTGTCGAACAATCCTCCTCGTTCCTGCACGTGGGGTGTAGAAACGCAAATCGCCAAGGTGCGGAGCCCGGGCCAACGGCTGTGTGGCTCTTCTATAATGTGCCCACATGTCGCGTTCAGAAAAAAGCTTCCTGGTATCTCGTCGTCCGCTGCGCTTCTTTGCCTGCTGCCTCCTTTCGTCTGCGTGCTGCCTGCTTGGATCTGCTGCGATCAAGTCAGATAAACAGGTGGATGCAGTTCGCTCCAACAATCTGGGCGTAGCTCTGATGAACCAGCAGCTGCAGGAGAAAGCGGTCGCCAAATTCGACGACGCTGTGAAGGCGGATCCGTCGCTCACGACGGCAGAGATCAATAAGGGCATCGCCCTGCTGTATCTGGAGAAGTTGCAGGAGGCGCAAACCGCGCTCGAACACGCCGCGACGATGGACCCCGCAAACCCTCGCGTCTGGTACAACCTTGGGCTCGTGCGCCGGAGCCAGGCGAAGTCGGCTGAGGGTATTGAAGATCTGCAGAAGGTGCTCGAAAAAGATCCGACCGACCCTGACACCCACTATTTTCTCGGATCGTTCTATCTGCAAACGCAGAGCTACGACAAAGCGGTCGAGGAGTATCAGACCGCGCTGAAGCTGAATCCGCTGCATGCGTCGGCCGAGTTTGGCTTGGCGCGGGCCTTACAGCGAGCGGGTAAGGCCGACGTCAGCAAAGAACACTTCCAGCGCTATCAACACCTCACCCGCGAGAAGATTGCTCAGGCCATGACCAACACCTATGGCGAACAGGGCAAATATTCGCTGGTGCAGGATGTGCGTTTGCCCGGGCAGAAGGTCGGCCCGATGATTCCGATTTCACTGGTTCAGAAGCCCATCGGAACCACCTCCGGGACTGCAGCCAAGTCCAAAGACAGCGCGGCGTTGGGTGGCGGTGCGTGTCTGATGGATATCGATGGAGACGGAAAGCTAGACCTGATCAGCTTAGGCGAAGGGGAACATGCGATTCGCGCTTTTAAAAATCTTGGCAACGATGGCTTTGAAGAGATTCCCGACTCGACCAGCGGCCTCGCGTTAAGCGGGAAGGCCGTTGCCTGCGCGGTCGGCGACTTTGACGCGGACGAGAAGCCGGACCTGGCCGTCGCGATGAGTGACCGGATCGCATTGTTTCGTAACATGGGCGGTGGCAAATTCAAGGATGTGACTGCCGATTTGGGCATCAAGAGTCTCAACCAGCCGGCCGGTCTCACCTTCGTCGACTTTGATCATGACGGCGACGTGGACTTGCTGGTCACTGGAAAGCCGCTGGCGCAAGGCGATGCGAAAGGCCCGAACGTTCTGTGGCGGAACAATGGGAACTCGACCTTCACCGAGTGGACCGAGCCTACAGGGTTGGGCGGGGAAGGAAACACTGTCGGTGCGGTACTGAGTGACATCAACAACGACCGGGCAGTTGACCTGGTGGTCAGCGGATCGACTGGCGCTCCAACGTTCTTCGCCAACCCGCGGGAAGGGCACTTCAAGGCGACTCCCTTATACAGCGATCCAAAGCTGGCACCGTCGGCGGGTCTTGCAGTATTGGACTTCAATAAAGATGGCTGGATGGACGTTGCGGTGACCCACGCAGGATCACCCGGCCTATCGCTGTGGCGCAATGTGGACGGGAGGAACTTCGAACGCGTGCCCTTGCCGATCCATGACGTAACTCGCGCTTGGGGAGTTACAGCCGTGGACATTGACAACGACGGCTGGATCGATCTGGCAGCGGTCGTTGAAACGGCGAACGGAGCCGAACTGCGCGTCTTTCGTAACAAGGGCCCTGACGGATTTGAAGACGTGAGCAAGAGTCTCGGCCTCGATAAAATCAAGCTTCAGGACCCGCGCTCGGTGCTGGCTACGGATGCAGATGGCCACGGAGCGGCGGACTTGATCGTGACTCAGCTTCAAGGGAATCCGGTGCTGTTACGTAACGAGGGCGGCAATAAGAATCACTCTCTCCGCATCACTCTCGCGGGCCTGGCAGATAACAAGACGGCCATCGGCACCAAGGTTGAAGTCTTCGCGAACGGGCTCTGGCAGAAATTTGAAGTGCCGGGGGCGTCCGGCTATCTGGGACAAGGCTCGCCAGAGATTCTCGCAGGCCTGGGTGAAAACGATCACGCGGATATCGTGCGCATGCTCTGGCCTACAGGCGTGCCGCAGGATGAGATCGATGTCGCCGCAGTGAAATCCATCTCATATAAAGAACTGGATCGTCGTGGCAGTTCCTGCCCGGTGTTGTTTGCCTGGGATGGCAGTAAGTACCAGTTCGTGACGGATGTGATTGGTGCGGCGGTCGTGGGGCACTGGGTCTCTCCCACGGCGAGAAACACTCCTGATCCGGATGAGTGGGTCAAGGTCGAAGGTTCGCAGCTGCAAGCACGCAACGGTTATCTCAGCCTGCGGTTTGGTGAACCGATGGAGGAGGTGAACTACGTGGACCAACTGCGGTTGGTTGCGGTCGATCATCCGGAAGGAACAGAGGTCTATCCCAACGAACGCTTCCTGAGCGAAGAACCATTTGCCAAAGAGGAGACGATTGTAAGTACCGCCGCACATGCGCCAACCGGCGCTTGGGACGACCAGGGTCGCGATGTGTTGCAGTTGCTCCGCGCACGCGATCATCAATATGTTCGCGACTTTCACAACCAGAGTTATGCGGGCTACGCGAACAAACACTCGCTTACGCTCGACCTCGGGGATTGGTCTTCTGCACACCCGCTTCGCCTGCTGCTGGATGGGTTTATCGAGTACTTCAGTGCGAGCTCGATGTATGCCGCATGGCAGTCTGGACAAGAGCCGATTCCGCCCTACGTCGAAGCGCAAATGCCCGATGGAAGCTGGAAGCGAGTTATCGAAGACATGGGCTTCCCTGCAGGTCTGCCTCGCACTATCGTGATCGATCTCACGGGCAAACTGCCCCAGGGTGCGCGACGCATCCGGCTCACCACCAATCTCCAGATTTACTGGGATCGAGTGCTGGTTGACAATGGCCCGAACGCAGCAAACCTGGTGCGCCAGACGGAACTGCCGCTCGGTTCAGCGCGGCTGGTCTTCCGCGGATATCCGAAGCAGGTGGACGGCGAAACCCCGGGCGATCTGACTTACCACTACGATGAGATCAGCGCGACCGGTCCCTTCATTCGCCAGCGCGGAAACTACACCAACTACGGTGACGTGACTCCGCTGCTCTCCAAAGTCGACAATCACCATGCGATCTTCGGGAGTGGCGAGGAGATCGACGCCGAGTTCGCAGCATCTTCGCTGCCGGCGCTGCCGCCATACTGGAAGCGCGATTACTTCTTCTATGCGAACGGGTATGTGAAGGACATGGACTTCTACGAAGCGTTGCCGTTCACGGTTGCGGAGATGCCCTTCCACGGCATGAGCGCGTATCCCTATTCGGCGAAGGAACACTATCCGGAAGACGATGGCGCAGTTCGCTATCAGTTGAACTGGAACGATCGCTTCGATTCCGGGGCGAGCGTGCAGCAATACCGGTTTGACTACCAGCTTCGACATGCGGAGCCGCAGACGCCTGGACTGTCCGGAATGAGTTCGGCAGCACAATGAAGTCCGTTGTGCTGCTCTCGGCGGTTGAGCAACTGCAGCTGTTACGTGAGAAAAAGATCTCTCCGCTCGAGCTTGCCGAGGAGCACATCCAGCAGATCGAGAGGCTCAATCCGGCGCTGAATGCGCTGGTCGAGTTCGATGCGGACCGCGTTCGGGCGCAGGCTCGAGCGGCCTCACAGCATGACGGCCCGCTTGCAGGTCTGCCCATGACCATCAAGTCGTCCATTGCGGTAGCCGGATATCGGTGTGAAATAGGAAGCCTGATTCGACGCGGCGAGGTCTCGACGGGAGACGCGGTGATCGTTGGGCGTGCGCGGGCGGCGGGCGCGAATCTGCTGGGTACGACGAATTGCCCAGAGTTCCTGATGGCGTACGAGACTGACAATCTGCTCTATGGACGGACCTCAAATCCGTGGTCGCTGGCTCATACCGCCGGCGGCTCAAGCGGAGGAGAAGCGGCGGCAATCGCGGCGGGGCTGTCCGCATGCGGATTCGGTAGCGATAGCGGCGGATCCGTCCGCGAGCCTGCGCATTTCACCGGTATCTGCTCGCTAAAACCTACTCCGGGCCGCATTCCGGGCAGAGGCCACCAGCCTCCCTGTGTCGGGCCGTTCGCGATCCTCGGCGCGATTGGACCCATGGCACGCACTATCGGCGATATCAGCCTGCTATTCGATGTGCTATCCGGGCAAGATCCTCTCGACCCGGTCGGTGCGCCGGCTCCGAGGCAAAGCTATACATCAGAGGAACTGAAGCGAGTTCCCATAGGGTACCTCGAAGACGATGGGCCGGTCACGCCCGAGACTCGGGAGGCCGTGCAGAGCGCCGCGAAAAGCCTGCGAGCGCAAGGATTCAGTGTCAGGTCATTTCGGCCAGGGAATCTGGAGCGCGCACGAGAACTCTGGTGGACGTTCTTTGTCCGTTGCGGCGCCATGTTTTACGAGCCCGTCATTCGCGGAAAGGAAAAGATGCTCAGTCCTATCTTCCGCGAATTCCTGAGTATCGCCGCCGCAGATGGGCCGCTGTCGTCTACGGAGCTGTTGCAGGCCTGGGCGAATCTTGACTTAGTAAGAAGCGAGTTACTGGCGGAAATGGCTGACTATCCTATCCTTCTAACTCCAGTCTGTGCGGTACCGGCATTTCGTCACGGCGAGCGGCAATGGAACATCGAAGGCCAGAACGTTGCATATCTCGACGCAATGCGCTTCACTCAATGGTTCAACCTGCTGGGTGCGCCCGCGGCGGTGGTGCCGGTGGGAAAGTCGCCGGACGGTTTGCCGATTGGAGTGCAGATCGCCGGACGACCGTACCAGGACGAATTGGTATTGGGGATCGCCGCTGCGATCGAACGGGACTTCGGCTACCTGGCTCCTCCTATGGCTTTGGATCGCGCCACGTCTGCGTAACTCGCGAGTTAACTCCCTCCGCTCCCGCGCTTCAACTAACTGGAAAAAAGTGGCAACGTGCAGAGGATGGACTGCGTCAGAGAGAAAGGTCTATCCCCAGATAGCGCGAGGTTCTCCAGAATGCAGGTTACAAAGTCAAAACGATGGATCGCCGTGCTCGCAGTAGCCGCAGCGGGTCTGGTTGCGGCCGCACAGGAAACGAAGCCGGCCCCAGCCACTCCGATCGACACCAAAAAAGTGGAGCTGAAAGAAGATCATAAGTGGGATCCTTTGTGGGATCAGATCGTCGAAAAAGCGCTGCCGCCAGAGATGCTGTCCTCGCAGGTGCCGCACGACGTTCGCAAGTTCTGCCCCCGTTTTTACGGCATGGCTGAGGTAGATAAGCGCGCCTTCTGGGCTTACTTCTTCCAGGCCCTGGCTGGAGCGGAGGCCGGGCTCGACCCAAATACTTCGGTGAAACATACAGAACCCGAGGTGGCGGTTACGGATGAGGTCACGAAGCTACGGGTGCGCAGTCAAGGATTACTGCAGTTGACCTACGAAGATCAGAAGCGCTACGGGTGCGAATTCAACTGGGATGCCGATCGCTCCCTGCCACTGAAGGATCCCGCCCGAACCATCCTGCAGCCGAAGAACAACCTGGAATGCGGCATCAAAATCCTGGCGAACCAGGTCATCGTGCAGCATAAGCCGATTCGGTCCCGCTCCAGTTACTGGTCAACGCTGCAACCGGGAACCATCAGTTATCGCAACTTTGCGAAGCAGATGACCAATCCGCCGCTGGCGTGCGGACTGCACAGTAATAAGGCGACAATGAAGGCGGGCGACACCGCGGGGCGAGTGGCTACAGAAGCGTCGCGCTAACCAGCCTTTTTCTTCGCGGCTCCGCGCGTAAACTCCGCCATGAAGGCGTCGAGCCAGCGATGAATGTCTGCGGTGCGAATCTGCTCGCGGATCCGGCTCATGCGGAATCGCTGTTCTGTTTCGGGCATTGCCAACGCTCGTTTCAGGGCGGCGGCCACGCCTTCTTGATCATAGGGATTCACCAGGAGTGCGAGGTCGCCAAACTCTGCCGCCGCACCTGCAAATTCGCTGAGGATGATGGTGCCGTCGTTGTTGATGCGTGAGGCGCAGTACTCCTTGGCCACCAGGTTCATGCCGTCTTTCAGAGGAGTGATCAGTGCAACCTGTGCGCAACGGTAGAGCGCCAGCAGTTCGGGCCTCGGCACTGGCCGATGAATGTAGTTGATCGGCACCCATCCTGGCCGCGCAAACTCCCCGTTGATGCTTGCGACCGTCTGCTCGATGTCGCGCTTCAGTCTCCGATACCCTGCAATGGTTTCGCGGCTCGGCACGACAATCTGCACGAACGTCGTCTTGCCGCACATCTCCGGGTACTCACGAAGAAAGGTTGCGAAGGCTCGCAGCCGCTCCGGAATCCCCTTCGTGTAGTCGAGACGATCTACCCCCAGGATGATGTACGTGTGATCGGTCTGGTGGCGAAGCTCGCGCAGCTGTTCCTCTACCTCGCGGGAGGAGGCCGCTAAGGAAAACTCCTGGAAGTCGATGCTGATCGGAAAGAAGCGAACCACGGTTTCCCGCTTCTTATATCTCACGATTTTGCCTTCATGGCCTCCGGAGCGACTCACCACCCGCGCGCCGGGCAGGTAGCTACGCAGGCAGGCCAGCAGGTTGCGCTGATCCCGATCTGTTTGTAGTCCGAGCAGGTCGTGCTGCAGCAGCCCTTCGAGGATTTCCGTACGCCACGGGAGCTTGGCGAAGATATCCGGCGGAGGAAATGGAATATGCAGGAAGAACGCCAGCCGCGCGTTCGAACCGCCTGCGCGCAGAGCGGCACCCACCTCCATCAACTGATAGTCGTTGATCCAGATGCGATCGTTACGGCGAGCGACTCCGGCCACCGCATCGGCGAACTTCTGATTCACTCGCCGGTAAAACTTCCAATAGGCTGGGTTGAAATTGCAACGCGACTGCAGATCGTGGAAGAGCGGCCAGATCACTTCGTTGGAGAAGCCCTCGTAGAAGTTCAGCTGTTCTTCCGCGCTCAGGAATACAGGTTCATAGCGGTGCGCGTCGTTCTTTGAGTCCTCTTCAAGTTGCTTCAGAATGCGTGGGTCGCGACGCGTGCCGGCGCTTCCAACCCAGACGCCGCCGTATTCCTTGAGCAGAGGTTCGAGAGCCGTGACCAGGCCGCCGCTGCTGTGCGATGAGTGCAGTTCTTTGCCTTCAAATTCGAAGGAGATGGGCAGTCGGTTCGAGACCAGTACCAGTCCCTGGGTGCGGTCTGTCATGCCGTTGTCCGGGGATAAAGCTTGTGGGATTCTCGCGCGGCAGCGATCCAGCTGTCGAGGAACGCCAGCAGGTCTTCGGGCGGAGCGAGCCAGTAGTCCGCCAGCGTAGCCCGGGGAGTGTCGCGAACCAGCAGAGCCAAGTCGTCGTTGCCGAGTGCGCCGAAGGCATCCTCGTCGGTACGGTCGTCGCCCAGATAAGCGAGCGGAGTGGAAGCCGCTTTCTTGTCCAGAATCGCGTGAACGGCATCTGCCTTGGTTCGACCGGTGGCACGGATTTCCAGACCATCGTCAAAGGGCAACAGCTCGATTGAGCCATTCTGCGGGAGCTTCGAATACCGGTTGAGCACACGATCGCGAATCGTCTCCTGCTCCTCGGGCTCGAGGCCACGCCAATGAATCGCCAGGCTGGCCGGTTTTCGCTCGAGAGCCCGGGCAGGTAAAAACGACCTAGCTAATTCCGATTCGAAGCTGGCCAGCAACGAGGCCTGCTCATCGTTCAGATCGAATAGTTGATACCTTCCGGAAGCTGTGTACAGTTCGCGCCCGTGGGAGGCCCAGAGATCCATCCGCTTGGCAGCAGGGAAGAGGCTGCGCAGTTCCTCTGCGGGACGGCCAGTGACCAGCACCAGGGAGACAGAATCCAGCGCAAGAAGCTGGTCCACTCGTTGTTCGACCCCGGGGTACGGAACCGCGCTCATCCGGTCGACATGAAAGGGCGCCAGCGTCCCATCGTAGTCAAGCATCAGGATTGAGGTGGAAGAGCTCGCGATGCGGTTCCACCACTCGACCTGGGCTGAAGACTTGGTCCAGTATGCAGGCGGCGTCGGTTGGCGAAATCCATTCGTCGTCATGCAGGCTTGTTCTCCCTTACGGATTGGATGAGGATTTCGAATGGTCTGACTCTGGCGATCGCACCGGAGTTTCGAGAGAAGTTGACGGCCGGATTGGGCCAGTTTACGGTACAGCTATTCCCCTCATTAGAGTCGCACGGATTCTCGCGTGATGACACGCCAATCGACAGGTCGGTTCGGCGGGCACAGGTTGAGCCAGTTTCGAAGAGGCTGCTCTGAGATGTATGGTTGAGTGGAACAGGGCACGCTTGCCACGAAGGTGACTGCGGAGTTAGTATGCCGCGTTTCGCGGATTGTGGTTCAAGCGGGCTCATAGGTTTCGCGGACGCGCATCGGTCAATGCGCGATTTTCTACCAGCGAGGTGCGTATGCGGGAAATTCAAAAGCGATTCGTCCTGGTGTCACTTGCCGTGATGCTATGTGTGTTTAACGTGGGTTGTGAGCGGCACAAAGCCTCGGAGCAGTACTTTCTGGTGGCTACGAATATCCGCTTGTCGTACTGGCAGACAGCCAAGGCGGGCATTGAAAGGGCTGCGGCGGCGTACGGTGTCAAGGGCGAGCTACGCGGTCCGGATTCCTTCGATCCGCAAGGAGAGGTCCAGGAATTTCGCAATGCCGTGGCGGCCAAGCCGGCCGGCATTCTCGTATCCGTAGCGGATGCGAACATGATGCAGCCGGAGATTGATAAAGCGCTTGCCTCGGGAGTTCCAGTCATCACCATCGATTCCGACGCCCCCAGCAGCCAGCGCCTCTTCTTCATAGGGACGAACAATCTCTCGGCTGGACGGTTGGGCGGAGATCGACTGGTGAAGCGGCTCAACGGGAAGGGAAACGTCGTCTTCTTCACCATCGGCGGTCAGCCCAACGTGGCAGAACGCCTCAAGGGTTACAAGGACGTGATTGCGGATCATCCCGGTATCAAGATCGCGGATGTCTTCGATATGCAGGGCGACTCAGGCAAGGCCATGGATAAGGCTACCGAATACCTGGGGCGCAAAGGCGCTGAGCAGGTGGACGCTGTTGTGTGCCTCGAAGCCTCCGCCGGTAAAGACGTGGCCGAAGCGTTCAAGCGTGCCAACGCCACCAATCGTCTGCTGATTGCCATGGACACCGATCAAGCTACCCTGAACCTGGTGAAGGAAGGCGTCATCGATTCGACCATTGCACAGAAGCCTTTCACGATGGCGTATTACGGCCTGAAGGCACTCGATGAGGTGCATCACTACCCCGTAAAGGACATGACCCGCAACTACACCGGCGACTTGTTTTCACCGTTCCCGACATTTGTGGATACCGGTACAGCTCTCGTAGACCGCACAAATGTCGAGTTCTTTCTCAACGCGGCGAAAGAAGCACAAGGCAAGTAGGCCTGAAAAAAAAAGGGGCCAAATTTTGGCCCCGGGTTTTCAGGGGGAAAACTTCCAGCGGCGGCTATTGCTCTCGCAGAGTGGTCATCGGATTCAACGCGGAAGCGCGATGAGCCGGGAACCAACTCGCCGCCGCGGAGATGGCCAGCAGCAGTGCCGGGACGGCAACAAACGTCACCGGATCGAGCGGCTTAACGCCATACAAAAGAGTACCCAGGAAGCGCGTGAGCACCGCGGATGCCGCGACTCCAAGACATATGCCGATCGCCGCCATCACCAGCCCTCGAATCAGAATCAGCCTGAGCACATTCGAACGCGGCGCTCCCAGCGCCATGCGCAGTCCGATCTCGTGGGTTCGCTGCACCACCATGAATGAAAGCACGGCGTAGAGACCGGTTGCGGCCAGCACCAACGCAACCACTGCGAACGCAGTCAGCAGCATGGTTTGGAATCGCTGCTGTGCGGTCGAGCGGCCGATGTTCTCTTCCAGCGTACGGACGCGATACACAGGGAGGTCACGATCGATGCCGGCGACTGTAGCGCGAATCGCGTTCTCGTACGACAGGGGGTCTCCAGAAACGCGCACTGCGAGGTGAAGCGGCGCGGCGGATGCCTGGCCGAAGGGGAGATAGTACTCGGGCTTGGGAGGTTCAGTCAGATTCAGGCGTTTGACATTGCCTGTGACCCCGACGATTTCACGCCACCCTTTCTCTCCCAGATCCTCGTCGAAGCCGGTGAGGAGGCGTTTGCCGATGGGGTTCACACCGGGAAAGAAGCTCCGAGCCAGTGCCTGGTTGATGACAATCACTCTGGCGGCATCGGGCAGATTGTCCTGGGCAGTGAGCGTTCTTCCCTGCAGCAGAGGAATGCCGAGCGCCTGAAACAGGTTTGGACCTGCCAGTGTCGCCCGTGCGATGGGTTCGTTGCCCTTATCCCTAGGCTGGCCCTGAATTGAAAATGAGATTTGCATGTCACCGCCGCTGAGCGGTAACGGGAAGGCCGCGGTCGCAGCTTGAACACCCGGCAACGAGGAGAGGCGAGGCACCAGCTGATCGTAGAACTGCACTCGATGTTCGGCCGGGTAGCGCTTCTCCGGCAGGCCAACCCGGAAGGTGAGGAGATGCTGAGTCTGAAATCCTGCATCGGAGCTGAGGATCTGCGAGAAGGTGCGGATCAACAGGCCTGCACCGACCAGCAGGACCAGCCCCAGGGCGGTTTCGATGATAACGAGTGCAGTGTGCAGGCGATGTTTGTTTCGTCCGGCGGTGGCTGTGCGAGAACCTTCGCGGAGCGCGCTGGCTGGGTCAATCAACGACAGCCTGCGTGCCGGCAAGAGACCAAAGAGAATTCCGGTCAGGACGGACGTTCCGAGGGCAAAGGCAAGGACGGTGCCGTCGACGGAGACATGGTCCAGTCGAGGCAGGTTGGGTGGCACGAAATGCATCAGGCCCTTCACCATGTATTCGGCAAGGAGTACGCCCGCAATTCCGCCCAGCGCTGAAAGCAGGAGCGATTCGACGAGCAACTGCCAGATGATCTCGGTCCGACTCGCCCCCAGGGCAGCGCGAATGGAGATCTCGGAACTTCGGGCAGAACCGCGCGCCAGCAGAAGTCCCGCCACGTTCGCGCAGGCGATCAGCAGCAGGGCCGCCACCGCAGCAAACAGGACATTCAGCGCCGGACTCACATTGCCCACGATGTCCTGCAACTCCGGGATCACCGCGGTTGCATATTCGTTCAGATCGGAGTCAGGGTACTTGGCGGCGTTTGCGCGTTGGATGACGTTCAGATCTGCCTGGGCTTCGGCCACGGTGACGCCCGGTTTCAATCGGCCAATCACCGAGAGTTGGTTCCATCCACGTTGCTGGAGCGAGGGATTTTTGCCTTCCGCATCGATCGAGGGGGTAACCCAGACAGAAGGTGCGGGGCTGGCCAGCATGGGAAAGCTTGCATCTGCGCCCAGCACGCCCACGACGGTAAATTCCTCGTCGGATAGGCGAATGGTCTGGCCCACGATGTTAGGCGACGACGCAAAGGTCGAGGTCCACAAGTCATGGCTGAGGATCGCGACGTGGACGCCTGGCTTCTCTTCATCCCGGGTAAAGCTTCTTCCTAGAACGGGCGAGACTCGCAGGACGTGGAAGAAATCAGAGGATACCTTTGCCCCGGTCAACGATTCGGCCGTCCGCGAACCGCTCGAGCCGAGGATCATCGGTGAGTTGCCGTAGGAGGCCATCGATTCGAAGGAATGATTCTGGCTGCGCCAATCGAAGAAATCGGGGTAGGAGGAGGAGTCCGGAATGCCGACAGCGAGCTTTCCGGCATGGGGCGGAAAGGTCATCAGGCTGACCGAGACCAACTGCTTAGGCTCCGGATAGGGCAACGGTTGCAACAGAACCGCATTCACCAGGGTGAAGATGGCGGTGGTGGCTCCAATCCCAATTGCGAGCGTCACAATGGTGGTGATCGCGAAGCCTGGGCTTTTTCTGAGCTGTCGTGCGGCAAAGGTGAGGTGTTGCGCTACTCGCATTCCTTCGGTCCCCTATCGAGCGGTCGTTGCGGGCAACAGTTGCAGGCTGCTGGCCAAAGGCAGATGAGAACTAAGCTACTCATTGCAAAGGCACCTGGGCTGGGGCTGCTCTTACGCGATGGAAGGAATCGTTCACCAGCGGATCGAAGTGTCCGTTCCTGAACATTCGATTTCGTCCTGCAATCGTGAAGCAAAAATACGGCAGAACCAAAAGGTGCATACTAACGTCAAACGAGTAGGGCGGGGTACGCCTGTGGACGTGAGTCCGCCTTCCGCGAGGTCATTCGATGAACCGCTACTTCCCAAGCAATGCGCTGCGACTCTCCCTGGTCGCTGGCCTGTCTCTCGCAACCGCAGCTTACGCCGCACCCAAGGACAATCCTCCGACCAACAGCAACACTCCGCAGTCCCAAACCATGCCGGGAGTGAAGGCCGGCAGTGTCGATGACGTGAGTGCGGTAGGGAATCGGGACATCGGCGGCCGCGGCATGGGCAACTGGTACTCCACCGAGAGCGAAATCAAGATGGGCAAGGGCTACGCTTCGGAGATCGAGAAGAGCACCAAGTTCATCAACGACCCAGTGGTGACGGAGTATGTGAATCGGATCGGGCAGAACCTGGTGAAGAACTCCGACGCCAAGGTGCCGTTTACGATCAAGGTCATTGACTCGGATGAAGTGAACGCCATGGCGCTGCCGGGCGGATTCTTCTATGTGAACTCGGGCCTGATTCTCGCAGCGGATGAGGAAGCGGAACTGGCTGGCGTGATGGCTCACGAGATCGCCCACGTGGCGGCGCATCATGCGGCTCGTGAACAGACGCGCGCCAATTACGCGCAGTTGGGCACGATTCCGCTGATCTTTATGGGCGGCTGGACCGGATACGGATTGTATGAGGCCGCATCGATCGGTATTCCGATAACCTTCCTGCACTTCTCACGCGAATTTGAAGGCCAGGCGGATTATCTCGGCGTGCAGTACATGTACCGCGCCGGCTACGATCCGCAGGCGTTCGTAACCTTCTTCGAAAAGATCCAAAATCTGGAGAAGAGGAAGCCTGGCGCTGTCTCGAAGGCGTTCTCAACCCACCCGCAAACGCCGGATCGGATCGAGCATTCGCAACAGGAGATCGCGCGTATTCTCCCGCCGCGGGATGAATACGTGGTGACCACGTCGGAGTTTGACGATGTGAAGTCGCGGCTGGCCCGCATCGAGAACAAGCGCAAGCTCACGGATCCGAAGGACGGCAAGAAACCAACTCTGCGGCGGGCGAGCACTACTTCGCAGCAGGATCCGAACTCCAGCTCCACCACCGACCAGACCGACGACAAACCCACACTTCACCGCCGCCAGGACTAAGACCTTACGTGGCACGAAAAAGCCATCCTTCGCGGGATGGCTTTTTCTCGTTTCCATTTTGGAGACGAGCGAAGTTCAATTCCCAAAGTGGGATATTGCCTCGACTTCCCGCCCATCCAGCTCTTCCATAGAGCCGAGGACGCCCTATTCTCCCAGTAAGCGGGCCGTGAATTCCCAGTTGATTCGGAGAACTTCGCGCAGGCTCAGGCTGAAGGGCGATGAAGAAGATATTGTTTTGGACGACGGTCGTGGTGCTCGGAATATTCCTATCGAAGTTTGCCGATGAAACCTCAAGGGAGCTGGAGCAGACCGGGGGCACGATGCAACTTAAGGCGCAGAAAGTGGTGGGCTGCGCCAAGGGACAGGTCATGTTGGAAAGCAGGAGCGGGCCGGGCACCTTGCTCGATGTGGACGCAAGCTGGCCAGACTGCACCACCTTCGTCTCGGGCCAGTACTACGATTTTCTGTTGGGGCGCGGTGAAAAGATGAAGTACATCAGCGCCCAGCGACTGCCGTGGTGGCGAGTGGCGCTGTAGGTCCCGTCAGCACTTTCTGCACTTGGCCAAAATCGCCTTTTGCAGACGTTCGCGCAAGTCGGCAGGAAGCTCGTAGATCTCGTGGTGACGATAGATCTCGATGGTCTTGCGCGTGGTGTTCATCGTAATCACGCAGTGTTCGCAGCCCCGGAGATGCTCGTCAAGATCAGCACGCAGCGTGGTGCTGACGGCGTCATCCAGCAAGTCGTCCAGCTGGGCCAAGAATTCAGAGCAGTTCACTGGGCACCATCCACATTCTTTTGCCGGAAGTATCGGCTGAGCCGCTCCCGCAACTGGAGCCGCGCACGAAGCAGCCTCGATTTGACCGCCGGAACACTCAATCCGAGCGTTTCAGCCGTCTCTTCTGTCGAGAGACCCTCAACGTCACGCAGCACAAACACAATTCGAAATCCTTGCGGCAAGCCTTGGATGGTCTTCTTGAGAATCTCAGCCAATTCAGACTGCCCGTACATCTGTTCCGGGTCGGGACTCCAGTCGGCGAGATCGCGCGGCATGGAGCCTTCTTCGGTTTCTACATCTTCGTCGATCGAGACCATGCGGCCGGTCTTGCGTTTCCGCAGCCGCATCAACGATTCGTTCACCGCAATGCGCACCAGCCAGGTATAAAACTTGGAGTTGCCCTGAAACTGATCCAGCTTCTGGTAAGCCTTTAGAAACGCATCCTGAACCACATCCTCCGCATCTTCGCGATTCTGAGTAATGTGTTGAGCGATTCGAAAGATCTGGCGGTCGTACTGCCTCACCAGCTTCTCGAATGCACTGACATCACCCTCGCGGGCCAGAGCAACCAGGGCCACATCAGGGTGAACTTCTTCGCTCCCTTGTACTGTTTGGATGTCTGGCATGTCAGATGGCTTCAGTAAATCGACCTTCCCGGGAGTTGAACTGAGTTCGGGCGGCTCTCGCTGGGGCGCGCTTTCGCTATATTCTTATAGTAAATGGCTACAAGGGCGGCTAGCAAAGAACCTTCGATGTGCAAGATCATGCCCGCTGCAACACCTTACGAACGGATGACCCGTGCAGAAGGTACCACCCAAACCTGGCTCGTACCGGGATTCAGGTTCCAAAACGGTAACAGTTCAGGTTCCGGCTTGCCACGCGACCGCAACACTTTTCAGTTTTTCAGCTTAGATTCTTACCAGAGGTAAGATTTTGGCGTCTGTATCCTTGCAGGACTTGTCGATGATGAAGCGCTTTGCTTTGGGAAGTTTGCGAAAAATGTTCGCGCTATCGCTCCTGGTGGCCGTTTGCCTGGCGACGAGTGGATCGATACCGGCAGCGTGGGGGGCCGCCCCGGCTGCGCATAAGAAGCATGGGCACGCCACTGTCGCCGCGAAGAGCCGGAAGGCCGGCGCAGTCCACAAAACGACTGCACGCTCTCGCCATCGTCGCAAGTCACTTCGGAAGCCCCTGACCCGCAAGCAATTGGTCAAGAGCCACAAGTTGAAGCAGGCGTTTGTCGCCTCTTCGCAACTGCGCCCGATGGCACAACAGCTCGCGCAGAATCGCACTCCGGCAGCCTACGCAGGTGTCGCGAATTACGCTCGAAGTCATGCGGGCGAGGCCGGCTCGGCAGCCTACATTGCGATGGGGCATGCCTACCTGCTGGATCACAACTTTCCTCAGGCCGTAAGCAGTTTTCAGCGAGCAGGCCAATTGGGCAAGTCGCTGGACGATTACGCCGAATACCTCGCAGCCCAGGCAGACCTGCAGGCAGGGAAGCTGCCGGATGCGGAGTTGCTCCTCAATGGATTTGAGAAGCGCCACCCCGACAGTATCTTCGTGAACAGTACGCCGGTGCTCGAGGCGAATCTGTTCCTGCAGGAGGGCGATCCCCAAGCTGCGCTGCTGACGCTGAAGAACCACCAGGGCGAGCCGATCGCCAATCATGCCGACTTCGAACTGGCGCAAGCTAAGGCCGATCAGCTCTCGGGACAGACCGATCAGGCTGCGAAACTGTTTCGGCATGTGTATCTGAATTTTCCGTTGAGTGTGGAGGCGCAGGTTGCAAAGGCGCAGCTAGCGACGAATCCCGCGGCCGCTCCTCTCAGTGTCACGGAGCGCCGCACGCATGCCGATGCGCTCTACGCTGCCGGAAGGTATAGCGACGCAGTGGAGGACTTCCGTTCGCTGGCCGCAGATCCGTCAGAGAGCGATCCCAACGTAAAGAACGCGCTGCTGGTCGCAGCGGCTTCGTGCGACTACAAGCTGAAGCGCCTCAATAAGGATCAGCTCGATCATCTGCTCGATACTCCGGACGAGGCCGGCGCGCGTCGAATGTATCTCTACATGGAACTTGCGCGCGACAAGGACGACGGCGACACGCAGAAGAGCATCGTCGCCCAGATGGAGACCAAGTCTCCGCAAAGCCCATGGCTTGCCGAGGCGCTGTATTCCAGCGGCAACATGTATCTGCTGCGCAAGGATTTTCGCCAGGCATTGGAGTACTACGGGGAGTTGGCGAAGCGCTTTCCGAAACACACCTACGCTCCCAGCAGTCACTGGCGCACAGCGTGGCTGAATTACCGTCTCGGTCAATACAGCGAAGCAGCCCGCTTGTTTGAGGAACAGATCAGTCAATACCCAGGCGGCAAGGAGATTCCCGGCGCGCTTTACTGGCGAGGACGAATCTACGCAGACCAGGAGAATCAGCCGCAGATGGCGGCCACATATTTCACTACCATCGCCCGCGTGTATCCGCACTTCTACTATGCGTCGCAGGCCAGGCAGCAGCTCGCAAAGCTTGGCAACATTGCGCCCGCCAACGTCCCCAGCCTCGCAAACATGAACCCCGAAACCATTCCTGAACTGACCGACGACGTTCCGGAAGATGACCCGCACGTCGTCAAAGCCAAGCTGCTGGCGAATGCAGGATTGAATGAATACATCGCTCCGGAAATACGAGCCGCGGATGGAAGCGACGAGTGGGGCGCCTTCGCTGAAGCTGAGATCTACGTTTCCTATGGCGAGAACTTCCACGCCATGCGCTTGATGAAACGAGCGATCCCGTTCTATACCTCGGCTCCGATCAGCGCGATTCCGATGACCTACTGGCGCATCCTGTTTCCTCAATCCTACTGGGCGCAGATCAAGGCAGAGGCCACCAGGAATGGGCTCGATCCTTACATGGTGGCTTCGCTCATCCGTCAGGAGACGGAGTTTAATCCCAACGCGATTTCCAATAAGAGCGCGTACGGCTTGATGCAGCTGCTGCCGTCAGTCGGCAAGAGCATGGCCAAAGAAGAAGGAACGCGTCACCTCGAGGCCAGTCAGCTGCTCGATCCAAACATCAACATTCGCTTGGGTACACGGTATCTGCGACAGATGCTGGACAAATTTGGTGGTCAGCCGGAGTACGCGTTCGCCGCCTACAATGCCGGCGATTATCGCGTGACCGACTGGCAAAGCATCGGGAACTATCACGGCATAGACGAGTTCGTGGAATCGATTCCATTCACTGAGACCCGCGAGTACGTGCAAGCCATCATTCGCAACGAAGAGATCTATCGCGAACTGGACCAGGCAGCCAACCGAAGCGCAAGTGAAGGTGCGAAGCCGATTCCGACGCTATGAATGCGAAGGGTGACACCACCCGAATTTGGGATTGACACCGGACTCAGTCGCGGCAAGAATGGCATCAAACATTTTAGTGTCAGAATGTTTTGAACGTGACGCTCGCTCTTCCGGAAGTCGGCTTGGATGCTTAAGGACCGCTTCAGTACCCGCGAGGTGCTCGAACTCACCGGCATCACTGCGCGTCAATTGCAGTGGTGGGACGAGCGAAAGGTTGTCGTCCCCTGCCGTGAAGGTCGGAGGCGCATCTACTCCGGCGCCGATCTCATCGACATACTTACAATCGAACAACTGCGCAGGAGAAAGATCTCTCTGCAGCAGGTGAGGCGCGTGCTGCGGTTCCTGCGAACCAGGCTACGCGCGCGTTTCGCCGACCTGGTCGAGGGCAAGCGCGAACATCATCTGCTGCTCGACGGCAACAAGGTCTACCTCGAGACAGATACGCACCAGATACTCGACCTGCTGCGCAATACCGAGCAGCCGGTCTTTCTTATCTGCCTCTCCGATGTAGTGCGAAGACTGGATGCTGACATGCTGAATGCATCCGAGAAAGTTACCAGTAAGAAACCCGCGGCTCGAGCGCTTCCCTCGGGCCGGCGTAAGGAGGTTGGATAAGCAGAAGGGGAAGGCTGCACCAATTCGGTCGTTACAAAGAACGCCCAGAGCGATATCGCCGATTCAAGTCAAGTCCAGCACACAATCAAGAGGAGGGTAGAGCATGTTGCCAGAACTGCAATTGCTTGAGGAATGGATACCGGAGCAGATGGAACCGGGAACGTTGTTTGTGCTGGAGAACGCGGGGAACATGGGAGACGCCAAGAATCCTTATTGGGCGGTGCTGGCGTGTCCTGCGTGTGGAGCGCTCGGCCTGATCACGCGTACCCAGTTTGCGGGCCTGGAATCGATGATCTGCGGGTCGGAAAACTGTTCGTCAGAGTACTACTTGAACGAGGAAGGCATCGAGTACCGCAAACCACACTGATCTGCTTCTGAAGCGAGGCAGATGATTGAAGCGAACGCTTCTCATCCGCCTCGCGACTCTGGCTTCTACTGGGGCAACGTCCGACAACGCGCCTTTCGCCACAACACCCTGCTCGTCAAAGTCACGCCGCTCCACTATTCGCGTTGAGAGTCCGGCGGTCACAGCATTCCTTGCTAAAACTAAGAATGTCCCGTCTGTTACAGGTCCCACTGTCCCAGCGCCAGACCGTCCCAATCCATCTGGCTGTCCGGGGCCGGACCTCCCCGCCATACACGATGGGCGAACTGCTGCAGTCACCTGATTTAGGATAGAGCAGGCATTGGGTAGAACCGTCCCACGCAACAAGCCCAGCAAAACCAGCCCAGGCCCGGATGGCGAAATCGGCAGACGCAGCGGACTTAAAATCCGCAGACCTTTACCGGTCGTGGGGGTTCAAGTCCCCCTCCGGGCACCAAGCTAAATCTGTAGAAAACGAACAAAATGTAGCTGTTTATTTCAACTTTAGCTGGTTGCAATCAGAGTCATATCTTTGACTCAACGCAGTTGCAATTTTTGTTCGGGTACAATTCCAGGTACAGTGCGGGAACAATTCTCTGCTGCTGGAGACTTGGATGGCTACTCTTGTAAAGACTCCTTCTGGAAGGTGGAAGGCAATCATCCGCAGGGCCGGTTGGCCTCTTACCGTCAAGACTTTTCGCACCCAAAGAGATGCCGGCGATTGGGCGCGGCGTACAGAAGACGAAATGGTTCGCGGAGCTTATATCCAACGAGCTTCGAGCGACCGCATGACAGTCGCTGCAGCGATGAAGCGTTACCTTACCGATATCCTCCCGACAAAGCGGCCTACCAGTCAGGCGACGGATCGGAGACGCTCGAAAATCATCGTCAAGCACCTTGGTAGATACTCCATGGCGTCACTGACCCCGGAGGTCATTGCGCAATTTCGCGATATGCGCCTCGCCGGAGAGGATCGATCAGATGACGACGGTAAGCCGCGCCCTAGAACCAACAATACTGTTCGACTTGATTTGGCACTGCTCGGTCACCTCTTTACGGTTGCGATCAAAGAGTGGGGTATAAGCTTGCCTGCGAACCCGGTAACAAACATCCGGCGGCCTGCGGCTGGAGCCGGCCGTAATCGGCGTTTGTCGGTTGACGAGGAAAAGCGGCTCTTGGCTGCCGTGAACAACCACTCGAACCCGATGATGGGTTGGATCGTTCGAATTGCGCTCGAAACTGGAATGAGATGGTCAGAAATATTGACTCTTCGCAAATCGCAAGTTGATCTCGAGCGCCGGATTGTCCGACTCTTGAAGACAAAGAACACTCAGCCGCGCACTGTGCCGTTGACTCTTCCTGCGGCGGAAATGTTCAAGAATGCGATCGCGAATGCTGCGCGGCCTGACGATACCGAGCTGATCTTCTTTGGAGAACCTGGACGCGATAGTGTTCGGAGGCCTTACCAGTTCGACAGGATGTGGCAGGTCATCAAGAAAAAGCAGGGCCTGAGAGACTTTCGTTTCCATGACCTGCGACATGAAGCCGTGAGTCGATTCGTGGAGGCCGGGTTTTCTGACCAAGAGGTTTCCGCAATCAGCGGCCACAAGAGCATGCAAATGTTGAAGCGCTACACGCATCTGCGCACTGAAGACTTAGTCGCGCGTCTTGATCAGGCGCCTCGGCTCAACAAGAAGCCCACCTAGGCAGCTTGCCTGCACTCACTCGTGACATTCACTCCTCAATACACGCCAATTGATTCAGGTCCATTTGCGCCCGCTCCGTGTCTACGAGTAAATGGAAACTGCTCAAGACAGATTTGCCACTTCGAGAGACTAAGATTCAGTTAGACACGCTGGGAATTCTTCCGGGTCTGCAGGTCTGGACTTTGCTTTAGCCGCTTCGGCGTCTCCGGATATGCGAGTTGAGACTCTCCCAGAACTCGCGCCACTTGCCAATGCCTTATTACCAGATCTCGAAATAAAGAAAACATGCACATTCTCCCCAAAAATCCCGGCATCTCCTTTCGACACTCGTTCTGCCGCGCATCGGGCCGAATTGCAGTTCGGCAGTACTAAACCTAGCTACGGCCGAGAGCTTGGGACCGCAAGGATGGCATGCGCTCTCGAAGGAGGGTCGCCCACCTAGCTTCATGCTCGCCGTGCTTTGCCGATTTCAGAGGTTTCAAGGGCCAGTTCGAAACTACACGCGCCTCGCGACAGAGAGTTCTCGCGTGGGGCATCGCGGCCTGCTTGCTTGTGGCGTCGGCCTCTTCGGAGTGAGAACTATCGTCAAGAAGTCAGATGGCAGCGTTGTAACGAGCCAAGGGCAGAAGCAAGCTGTGCAACTGGCCGCGGTGAATCGGACGATTGATCTCTTTAACCACGGAACTGTACGTGGCGGCGCTGATCCAGACCCGCTTGAGGCGGTCTCGCTTCCTTCCACCCTCGTGCACCTGCACCTGATTCTTCCGCGCTTTAGCGATGCGGGGAGCTATGTCGTCGCGGTCTCAAAGGACAGGGCCGGCACCTCGATCGTCGCGCGCGGAGCAGTGAAGACGCAAAGTAACGGCCAACAGCTGCTCTTGGATGTGTCGCTTGATCTTCGAGGGGCTCAGGCGGGATCGTACTTCCTGGCCACGGTCCGAGAAAGCGATAACGGAACCTACTACTATCCCCTGAACGTCCGGGCAGATGAGCATTCCAGCCAGACACCTGAGTGTGGCATCAGTCAGCCTTCTGGTGAGGTTCACGTTGAGAACACTAGCTTCCAGCTTGCCGCAGTCACGAGAGGGTGACTGCCGACGGAGAGTCGGAGGTTTAGACAACTTCGGGATATTTTGCTCAGACGAATGTCTCAGATGGCGGTTAGGTCCCAAACGCACGCTAAGATTCTCGGCATGATCGCGGCACATGGTAATCAACTCCGCACTGTCGGGGAGCCCTGCTGATTTTCATCTCCTATTGGCTCTTTTTCTGGTGCACTTTCCAAAGCAATCCCGGAATGGGCTGATTGAGTGTGGCAGCCTTACACTGATCGTTCTTCTGACAATGATCCTCATCATCGGCGCTGGCAATGTTCTAGACTGGTTGTTCGGTGCTTGGTTGTTTTTGATCCTTCTGCTTTGTTTCGCAACACTCTTCTTTCTGTTTCAACGTATGTTCGGTGCTCTGGTTCGGCGGTCGAATCAATAGGCGGCTGTCCGCCTATGGTTAAATTGGTCACAGTCCCGAGTCTGCGACAACACACTGATAGCGGACCAATCGAGCGAGTGTTAGAGATCCAGAAGTATCACAATCTGCCTGCTTCGCCTCGATTGAAAGCGCGAAACTAATGGCCATGAGAATCAGATGCGCACCAAAGAAATGATACGATTGTCCGCATTGGCTGCTTCACGTGGAGGGCAATGGCAAGAACATATACGTGCATAGGGCGATACGTTCCGATCGCCATAATTTGCGTCATTTCTTGTGCGATGAGTGGATGTATTGAATCCAGTTTCAATCTTGCGAGTGAATCGCGCTTGCCAGGGCCGATGGTAATCCCACCAGGAGTTACAGGCACAGACGTTTCGGTTACGTTGAACTCTTACACAGGAGTGCTAGGTCCTGATGCAAAAGTCGTCCTTGATAGACAGTAAATGGAGAAAGCTAGCGGAGGTGAAAGGGAACGTAAAGAACTTATCCTCTCCGCATTGTTACGAAATTGCCGAAGAAAACGGCACAACAGAGATAGTCAAGCTCAGACCATGTGCTGCGAATCAAAACATGGAGCAATTCGGACATGTCGTTGCGCTTTTCTATCTCATTGATGCCGCTGCTGTAAGTGAACTGTGTCCGACTTCCGCTTGCCCAAACCTCTAATTTGGGCAAGCATGTGTCACCCTCATCAGTGCACGGCAAAGCCTCCTCCGATGTGTGACAAAATGGTGGGTATCGTTCATGCGACTCACATCCGATACTCTCCATGGCCAGCTCATCCCAAATCCTCAGCGCATTGAATTGCCTTCAAGAGCTGATTGTCGTCGCCATGGAGTGCGGCTTCGTAGGACCAATCTACCGGAACGTCCGGGACGATACTTTTACCCTCGATGCGATTTCCCTTCCAACTCACGTACGCACCAATCAGAATGACGATTCGGTAATCGTGCCCGATTTTGAAAGCTGATCGTGTTACGAGCCGGCCTGGAGTTTTGCTGCCGACAATGGTGCCAAGCCCATTCTCCTGGACGAACTGGGCGAGCATCTCGGCCGCCCCTGCCGTGGGTTCATTCACGAGAACAACCACACGGCCATGGAAGCTCTGCTTTCCTAAACCCGACGTTTCGAGTACAACGGACTTCTTCCCAAAGAACTTGATGGCCAGGAGCGGAATCACGAGCTTGGACTTGGGCACGCGATCAAACCTGGGAAGGCTTGCCTTGTCGTAGCCGCGCTCCGCCGTTGGCCGATCCAAACTGTAACCAATGGGAACCTTCGACGGCGTGAGATAGCTCATCAGCTGAATCCCGCCAATTGCCCCGCCAGGATTGCCGCGCAAATCGATCACTAGACGCTTCACGTTCGGAATCTTCTCCTGGAACACTGTATCGACATGCTTTGCGAAATCGATGCCGATCTTACCGGGAAAAAGACTCACCTTCACCGTGCCAACCGAGTCAGAGGCAACTCCCGCTGTCAGGATATCTGGCTCTGAACAGGGGTTGTCCTTATATTTTTGGATCCTGCGTCGCCAGGTCCAAACGCTTCTCTGTTCTGTCGCCGTTTCTGGAAACGACAATAGGAATCTGTTCGCCCATTGGAAATGCCGGCGGCTGAACAGACGCCAGTCAGTGCCCTCGCTCGTGGGTCCGCTCTGCGATGCGAGCTCTGAGCGCGTCGTTGAATTGCCCCATCCAACCTTTGTCGTTCTCACTGAAACAAGGCCCATTGTTCGCATCCGCCGCGCCACCGAATCAAGAGCCTGCTTATTCGCAAGGATGTCTTTGTCCGTGGCTATGGACGCCGCATAGAGCTTGCTTGGATCACTTCTCAGGCCGTCGATGGTTACTACGTTGCCTGGCTCCAGCTCTCCACGCCGCCAAGCCGCCCGAAGGACTCCATCGTGTCGGATGACCTCGATTTTCCCTTCGGTCGTCTCGAATATGGTTTGCAGAGCGCCGGTGCGTTCGTCTTCGCCATTGAGCAACACACGCCCAACCAGCTTCTTGGAGCTGGTAGAAAACTCCATCGGCGCATGGGGGTCGCTGATGGCAACGCCGCTCCGGAAAAGTGTTCTTGCGCGGTCCTGTACGTCCTTCATTTGCTGGAGCTGACCGATGAAGTCGGAGCGAACGAGCCAACTGTCTGCTGTGTGTCGTTTCGCGAGTCCCAGCTCCTTTAAGTGTCGAAAGCGAGCCAACTCACCGGGGTTGGCTGCGATTCCGGCGTCACTGTACCCATGCTCATGGGGAAGAAACTTCGCGCGTCCGGCAATTCGCCGATCCACGGGCGTAACTCGATTTGCGGTGATTTCCATCTGTTTCTGGCGCTGGATGTCTTCCATCGTGCGAGGGCCGAGCTGCTGCGTGAGAGACGTTCGGACAGCTTCCCGAAGGCCCCTGCGGATGAGCATTGGGGGGAGTTTCAGGGCTTCTCCTGACGGGAGCTTGCCTCGCACGATCAAGTGGGCATGCGGATGATCCGTGTTCCTATGGACGGCGCCTGCCCACTCGACCGGAGCGCCGGTGTGCTGCTCGATGCGAGCGATCATGTCGCAAGCCGTGCGCTGAAAATTGACGGTCGGATCTTCCGGAGAAATGATGATTTTGAAAATGCGCTCGTCTCCGGCTTTCTGCCATTGGCCGGCCAGAGAATCCAGCGAGTGCTCCTGGGCTAAACCCAAACGGTCCGGGTGTCGTGCCTGTATCTCGTTTTCATCGCCATACAGCTTCCCGTCTGTCCCATCTCGACCTTTTGCGCTCTCACGCTCGACATAGGTCCCGTGAGCCTTCCACCCTCCCGGGGTCTTTGCATTGGAATACCGAACATTCACAATAGCCCGGCGCTGGAACGGAGATGTCTTCAAGGAACCGCTTCCCGGACCCTTGACGTTCCCAGCTCGGTTCGATTGCAAAGATGATCGGCTGACGAGGCGCACAAGCCGTAGGAGATTCTTTGCCGTGCCTGTTACCCGACGCGGAGATGGATTCGTGGATCGGACTCGGCCAGGACGAACCTTTGTCGAGCGCTCGCGTTCTTCGCCAGTGTTTCGTCGTTGTCGCGCAGAAGATGGCATGGCTGACTTTAGACCTCATCTGACGGTGTAGCTGAATAGCTTGGTTCGTCTTCAATCCCAAGCTGCGTTGGGTTGTAGGCGTCTGACTGGCGGCGACGTTGGAATTCCCTCGCAGCCGTGAGATTGAGTTGTTCGTAGATCCTCGTCGCACGGATGCGGGCCGCCGCGAGCAGGGGGCCGGGAACCTCTGGGAGGGCGGTGAGAGCGTACTTGATGTACGTGTCAGTTAAGGCGAGATGGAGCTGGCTGACGGTCTCCAGGCGCTGGAATCTGTGGGCCAAGGAGTCGGCAAGGTTGCCAAACAGTGAGTAGACAAGTTGCTCAAGGTCGTCCCGCTGGTTGCTCCCGACCGTGACAAGGTAATCGAATACTTCGTTGTCGCTTCGAGCGTGGAGCTGCTGACGTAACGCGGCGAGACGTTCGGCTTGGGCGCGACTCAGGCGGACGTAGTAGCGAATTGATTCCGGTCTCTTGCGGCGCGGCATGGATGCAACTATACAGCGGTACATTTCTATAGCAAGGTGCGGCACAATGCCTTCGAAAAGGTACGTAGGTGCGGCACTATAAACGATTGGTCGCAAGGTTCTTAGAGAGAGCAAACCTTCAAAGTGCCGCTGGGCTTTATGTTCCACTACTGCACTTTCGTAGAAACACGGCTGCTTTTCGCAGCCTACCTCCGTGGGTCTGCGACCCCGAAAGCGCAGCCTTCGGCTGCAACAAAAGCACGAACAAAGACGAACAAGGCAGACTAAGCACGACCGATGCGCCTCATATCCGTGGTTCGGCTTTATTCGTGGCAATTCGTCGTTTGTCGTGGTTGTTCGCCTTTACTCTCACAGAATCGTTCTTGTGCGCTTGCAATCTTGTCCGCGAGTCTGGCATTCTGCTACTGCAATGTGCATTTCACAACATGAACGCCCCCCAGAACTGGTCGCGTTGGTTGAAGCGCTAACGCTTCGCAGGAGCGTATTTCAACTCAAGGCTAGGCTTCTCAAGGCAGTGCGTTCCGAGTTGCAAGCTGCAAAAGACAGCGGATTGACCTGGCGCGTCATCTGGGGAACGCTCCGAGATGAAGGGTATCCCGGCGGATACCAGCAGTTTTGTAAGGCGGCGAACCGAGTCATTGAAGGCGCCCGTTCGCCTACCGAAGGGAATGGCGAGAACCTCCCTCCCGGTGCCGTGGAAAGAGAGGTTCGCCAACAGACGGTCCGCGCGAGCGGTCTGAGCAGCGATAACAAAGAGGAAAAGGGCAAACCGGCATGGCAAGTGCGGAGAGAAGAGGAAATGGCGAGGCTGGATCCCGAAGCGGAAGTGAATCGCCAGAGAGAGTCGCGCTCGCGATGCAGGACTCTGGCCTTGATCTTCGATGGACGGCCTTGGGCGTGGTGGATGGGGACATTGCGTCCGCACGGTCGGTGATTGAATGGGGCGGGGAGTTGCAGAACTCCGTTGACTACGTGATCGTTCATAACCATTTTCAGGACTGCGTCCCTTCGTCCTGGGAGAACCCCAAAGCTGGAGTCAGATGTGGCGGCTTTTCGTGAGGCATTCTCGCCAGTTGAGATACGGATGGATGCGAGAAGGCCAGACTTGCAACGCATGATGCGGACGATGAACGTGACCCTGGGCGATTATGGTCCCCTAATGGTTCCTCCAAACTGATTAAATTTGAAGACACCCTTGGGGATTCCTACAACCAAAAGGGACGCATTGTGCGCCCTTTCAGTGAGCGCATTGGCAATTTTTCATTCATTGACGCGAACTCACTACTGCCGACGGCGAGTGGATGCGTTCTTTCTGGCCGGCGGCAACAGCCTGTGTTCCGATGTTGGGACGGTAGCAGGAGGCCCACGCCGCGGAGGCCTACAGCGATTGCACTGTACAGTTCTTTGCACTTTGCTCCCGATTGAGCTTTGACTGCCACCGTACCAAGCGAATTATGTCCAATGACCATCAGACGCGCCGCGGCAGGAGCACCAAGTTGGCCGCGTCCTCAGCATCTTTGAGGAGCGTCTTGCGCGGCGTACCTATCTGCGCACGCATGGTCAGCCCACGCGCTAGATCGGTAACTTGGATCGCGCGCGCGGCTACGGGAAAGTCAGATGGGACTTCTCCCGCACTGATCCCGTCCCGGAAACGGCGCTCCACCAGCGCTGAGCCGCCCGTAGCTGCGTTCTGCAGGAACCGCTGAACCTCAGCGTCGTTCACAAGCGGCGCGACGCAGATCAGAAGGCAGCCCCGGGCGGACCCTTTCTCGGTCGCACTTTCGACGGCGTACCTCAAAAAGCCACTGATCGAGTCGCGAAGACCCCGTGGAGAAATGAGTGCTTTGGCTGCGAGAGCGCCCTTCCGTTCTGCGTACGCCCTAAGGACGCGTAAGAAGATCGCCCGCTTGTCCCCAAACACGGCATACAGGCTTGGCCGTCCCACACCCATCCCGGCGACGAGATCGTCGATCGTCACTCCGTCGTAGCCTTTCAACCAGAACACCTGAGTCGCCTTCTCCAGCGCCCCCGTCTCGTCGAAGCTGCGCGGTCGACCCCGCGGCTTAGCAGTTTTCTGAATCATTTAGTTCAGAACTCCTTGACACCTTTCATTCTACCAATATAGAACTAAATAGTTCTATATTGGAAAACTGGCTAAGAAATTAAAACACCTGATCACATAAGACAATGTCAGGTCCCGACGATAACCCGACCGTCGGCATCATCCTTTGTACTCAAAAGGATGCATCAGTAGTTCGCTATTCCGTCCTACACGAGAACGAACAGCTATTCGCGAGCAGATATAAGCTCGTGCTTCCCTCAGAACAGGAACTGCGGGCAGAACTCGAACGAGAGCGCAACCAGTTAGCAACGCTCAGCGACTCAGATCAGAGCTAGCCTTTGTGGTTGCACCGCAAATCCATGACGCAGTGCGTCCTGGATCTGGTTGCCAGAGATAACGAGTACCCGAGCGCGCTTCTGACTCGTCTGCGAACTTTCCGCCAAGAGTAAGATGCCGGAGTGGGAACCGCTAGCGCAGCCACGTTTGCTTACGAATTAGGCTCTTATCTTGCAGGCTTCGGCACGTGCGCCGTACGGAGGCGATAAATGGGCAACGTTGAATCAAATCCTGCCCGATCCGGCCCCGGTCTTTCCACGAAGGATACGTTCTTATGTGTTCCGCTTTGCTTCAGTGCAATACTCGCGTTTGCGCTCTCATTTTCCTTGCTTCAGGCGGATGGAAGGCCATACGTATTCGTAGGCTGCCTAATCATTTATGGAGTGTGCCTGCTATTTGTCGACAAGAAGAAGGAACTCTTCCTTGGATCGTTGGTCTTCATTCTAATCCGGGTTGTGTGGAGCGCTGCAATTTCTGGTCGTCACTTGTTGCAAGGCCATTAACGTCCCAAGTAAAGGAATTAAAGCGAGAGCCGAATTTGCGACATACGCAGCTTCATACATCGGCGTAAGCGGGGGACCTGGAAACATTCCACGGCGGACATGCCGTTCCAGCTCGAAAGTCGCGGCTTTGGCCTCCCAAAGTAAACCGATACACTGGTGTATCCCCTGGCAGGTGCAACGATCCCGGTCTCGACGCTTTTGCCTGGGCTCAATTTCGAGGCATGGCCGCGAGTCGTTGAAGAGTTCGTCGAAGTGGCGTTGAACAATGAACCGATATCCATCATCGGTCACTCGGGTGGGGGCCTCTATGCGTTGGCGTGTGCCAAGCTTGCACGTGTACGTGCGTTGGCTCTCGTCTGTTCCATCACGCCGACCACGTTCGGATCGGTCTTAAGAAGCGTTTATCACCATCGGGGATTCGATCCAGCCACGCTGGGTGTGGAATTGTTTCCGAACCATCTCATCCCAGTCGCGCAAGAAATTTGCGAGCAACTCCATCGCGACGATTTCAAAATGGGGGAGTCGTGGCTTGGCCCGGAAGACAGGGTCTTCGTGACTAAGAATAAAGACGCGTTCCTGAAGAACACTGAAACCTCGATCGCGCAAGGGCCCAAACCGATAGTCGAAGATGTCCGCGGCTATCACTCGCCATGGCCGCTCACGCCGGCCGATACAGCGCGCATACCCATATTGATTTTCAACGGGGTCGGCGACCGAATCGTTCGGCCATCAGACACCGAAGAATTACGAAACCACTTTGCCCCTCACGCTCACGCGTTTCCTCCATTTGAGGGCATGGGCCATCTTCCTGCCTTGCAGCACTTCGAGCTGATCTTCGGCGAACTTAAAAAGATCATAGCGGCCCAGGCGGCAGGGGTACGATCAGCGAAGCTCTGAAGCCAGGGAGCTACGCAGCAGGGTCGCCATTGGCGAATCGAAGACGGCGCTTGCTCGCGAGCTGGGCATAAGCCGTCAAACTCTAAACCGGTACGCTGAAGGAGCAGGGAAGTGAAAAGGACTGTCCAGAGAGCGATGCATTGCCGCTATGGGCAGCCCAACATTCTCGCGCATGGTCTTTGCCCTACTTGCTACACCCTCAAGTGACAGGACGAAGAGTGTTTCGGGGGCCTGCGGGAAACTGTCTTCGAGCGGGATGGCTACAGATGCCGTGTGTGCGATGCGTCTGGGCGAGATAAGCGCTCCATGACCGTTCATCATCGGGTGGGTGGGAAGTCAGTTCTAAACCTGATGATCTCGCTTTGCCCTGGCTGCCATGCTAAGGTCCACCGGACTAAAGCTGTCCTTTCCGAGATGCCGCCGCTATTACTGGAGCTCTGGCGGGAGCAACACCCGAACGGTCATGAGCAAACGAACCTTATCTTTGAGATTAGGGAGGCGCTTGCGGTTCCTTTGTTGGATGTGAAGGAATCGTGCTGAATGCCTCGCCCGACAATGCTCCAGCTCGGTCAGGTCTTCCTCAGATCAGACTAGTGGCCTCTTGGCCGCGGTAGCGCAGCTGTTACGGTCATGAAGAAGATGCGGACAGTAGTAGTAGATGGCCAGCGTTGCCATCTCAATTCCCGGCTCGCGTCTGGCACCTGGATTGTCGCTATCACCCAGGGGTAGCTGGGCACAGAGTCCCGCAAAGACGATAGGGGTGGCAGAGGAAGAGCTGATCAGGTGGGGTTGTGACGGAGCATGGCTCGATTCGCTCGTTTCAGGCCCGAGGCTCTTCTGAAAGATTAGGTTATGTGCAATCTTGTAGTTGCCCAACAACCCTCCGGGGGCACATCCGCTACTTTCTGAAGAAGGCCTGATTGGTTCGAATTACCTGTAAAGTCGGCTTCTGGGTGTCGATCCGCCCTCAATGAGCGCATTGGCGATTTGGCGCTAACGGAGATTCGGCGAAGGCTGAGTTGCAAGGACTCAACTACCCAAGGGGTGATTTAGTGGCGCTCTTGATTGCATCCATCGGGATCATGCCATGTCTCACCATCATTAGAAGTTGCTGAGCTGGACTCCATTGGCTCATTGGTCGCACGGACGTCGGTTTCCGAAATGCCATTGTGACCTTTGCTTTGAGGGCCTTCTGGTATGTGGGGGAGATCTCCGTCGGCTTTCACGTCACTCTGGCTGCTGTGATCGTCGAGGGCTGCCGCCCCATTCGCGAATGCGACGGACTCGAGCGTGTGTGTCTGAGTGACGGCGTGTTCCAGAACCATCTTCTGCTTGGGATTACGTCGGCGCAGTTGCGGCGTTTGGGATTTGGAGTATTCTTACACGCGATGGTGCCTGCCGTATTTCGCTCGGACAGGTTGTGATCGCCAACGATCGTTGCGTCGTTTCTGCATTTAGCCTGCCTCGAGATTGCATGGAGGAGACCGACATGTGTCTGGCAATTCCCGGGAAAGTGATCGAAACCTTCGAGCAGCGCGGTTTGCGCATGGCCAAGGTCCAGTTTGGCGGCATCGCTCGCGATGCTTGCCTGGAGTATGTGCCGGAGACCCAAATCGGTGAATACGTCCTGGTCCATGTGGGCTTCGCAATCAGCCGTATCGATGAAGCCGAAGCGGAACGCACCTACCAGGCCCTGAAAGATCTCGATCAGCTGACCGAGCTGGAGTCGCCGGTTGTGGAGGAGGTTTCCGCTCCGGACGAGCCATCCTCCCCAGCATGGATGAACATCGGAGGTCCGCGCCGATGAAATATCTTGATGAATATCGCAATGGCGAGATAGCGGGGAAGATACTGGCCGAGATCCGACGGGTGCAAACCCGATCGTGGGTGCTGATGGAGGTGTGCGGCGGACAGACGCATTCCATCGTGAAGCACGGGATCGACCATCTGCTCCCGGAGGGGATTGAACTGGTACATGGGCCGGGATGCCCGGTATGTGTGACACCGCTGGAGATGATCGACAAGGCGCATGCTATTGCGCAGCGGAAGGATGTGATCTTCTGCTCATTTGGCGACATGCTGCGAGTGCCGGGCTCGGATGGAGACCTGTTCACGATTAAATCCAAAGGCGGAGATGTGCGTGTTGTTTATTCTCCCTTGGACTGTCTCAAAATCGCCCGGGCGAATCCGTCCAGGCAGGTGGTGTTCTTCGCCATCGGCTTTGAGACGACCGCGCCTGCTAATGCGATGCTGGTGTGGAGGGCTAGGGAAGAGGGCGTGAAGAACATCTCCGCCCTTGTCTCGCATGTGCTAGTGCCGCCCGCAATTGCTTCGATTCTGCAGTCGCCCCTCAACCGGGTGCAGGGCTTCTTGGGGCCAGGCCACGTGTGCGCAGTCATGGGGTACAGCGAATATGAGCCGCTGAGTGCGCAGTTCAAGGTGCCCATTGTGATTACAGGGTTCGAGCCGCTGGACATCCTGCAGGGAACGTTGATGACGATTCGTCAGCTCGAAGAGGGGCGGGCGGTGGTGGAGAACGAATATTCGCGGATCCTGAACCGGGATGGGAATCTCGGAGCGCAGAAGCTGGTGGCGAATGTGTTTGAGATCGGCGACCGGAAATGGCGCGGTGTGGGGACCATTCCAAAGAGCGGATACAAGCTGCGATGGGAGTTTCGCGAGCACGATGCGGAAAAGCTGTTCGATGTAAAGCACATCGATACGAAGGAGCCCGAGGCTTGCATCAGCGGGCAGATTTTGCGCGGGCTGAAGAAGCCGCACGATTGCTCGGAGTTCGGGACGAGATGTACGCCGCAAAAACCGCTGGGCGCGACGATGGTATCGGCGGAGGGAGCGTGCGCGGCGTACTACGCATATGGAAGGCATTTGGATCAGCACCGGGACGCTAGCCAATATGTGAGCGTGGAGTCAGTGCGAGGTACCGCCTGAACAGCGGAGTGGTCTCCGATCGAGTGGCGCTACTCAGACCACAACGTCGCAGAACCATGATGCGCAGCCTATCGCGCCGGAGTTTGTTCGCCTGATTATCGAAAGCGGCGGGCGCTGCAGACCTGATTCATGTCTCGATGGGTGAGGAGGACAGGATTGAACGAAGACGGGGAAAATGGCTGGAAGCGGCATAGCGTCGAGTTGAATCCGAATGTAGGCGGAGCTGGCGCAGTTTCACTGCTATCTGGGTGTTGTCCGCTTCCGGTGTTCGACCATAGCAACATTGTGCTCGGCCATGGCAGTGGTGGGAAACTCACCTCAGATCTGATCGACAAGATCTTCCTTCCGGCTTTTCGGAACCCGACGCTCAATAAACTCGATGACCAGGCCGTGCTTATCATCGGCGGCGCACGGCTTGCTTTCACGACAGATTCGTTTGTGGTCACGCCAATCTTTTTTCCGGGCGGCGATATAGGCCGGCTGGCGATTCACGGGACGGTGAACGATCTAGCGATGGGCGGCGCGCGCCCGCTGTATCTCTCGGCCGCGTTCATCCTCGAAGAAGGGCTGGCGGTTGACGACCTGCGTCGAGTGGTCGAGTCGATGCGGGCTGCCGCGGCGGAGGCCGGCGTACAACTCGTCACCGGCGACACCAAGGTTGTAAATCGCGGCAAGGGCGACCAGATATTCATCACCACCACGGGTATCGGTGTGATCGAACACGAATTTAGTATCTCGGCGGACCGGGCGCGGGCCGGTGACAAGATCATTCTCAGCGGCACCATTGGTGATCACGGCATGACGATCATGAGCCAGCGTGAGGGTCTCGAATTTGAGGGCATCATCGAGAGCGACTGCGCATCGCTCAGCGGCCTGGTGGCGGCAATGCTTGCGACTGCCTCGCCAGCGAATGATTTCATTCACACTTTGCGCGATCCCACTCGCGGCGGCGTCGCAACGACGCTCAACGAAATCGCCAAACACGCCAACGTGGGCATGATGCTGGATGAACGCACGATACCTGTACGGGAATCGGTCAAGGGCGCTTGTGAAGTGCTGGGCCTCGACCCTCTCTATGTGGCGAACGAAGGCAAATTGCTTGCGCTCGTTGTGCCTGAGATGGCGGATGCTGTGCTGCAAACCATGCGACAACACCCTCTGGGCCAGGATGCTGTGATCATCGGCGAGGTCGTAGAAACCCATCCTGGCATGGTGTTGGTGAAAACCGAAATTGGCGGCACGCGCGTTCTCGACGTGATGTTCGGCGAGCAGCTTCCACGGATCTGCTGATCGGCGATCAATTTTCATTTGACATTCGGAACTGCCAAAGCTTGCTTGAAGAAATTCACATTTTGTTGCTGCCAATCGTTTGACAGTCATCTTGAACCGGCGTAGCGTCGTTGTCGTTCGGGCCTGCCATAGCTGCGTGCTATGAGTGAGACCGTAGATTCGACTGGCGACGGTGACAGGTATGTCCTGCTTCTACCATTCCGCTTTCTCGATCCCAAATCAACATTCCTGTGCCGCGATTTGCCTGTCCGTGCTGGCTGGCTGCGGATCTTCTCAGACCTCGGCTGCGAGACACTTCGCGGGGCGGGGCACAACCCTGGCCCCCAGGAGAGTCCAATGGCTGAACCCGTAAGCAAGATCACCAGGCCGTCGCCAGTTTCCGACGTACACATTCTCTGGATTACCGCCGGGCTGAGTTGCGACGGCGACAGCGTCTCGGTCACGGCAGCCGAACAGCCAAGCATTGAAGACGTTCTCCTGGGCGCAATTCCCGGTCTGCCTAAGGTTCATCTCCATAATCCCGTGCTTGCGTATGAAAACGGGGACGAGTTCATGCAGTTCTTCTATGACGCGGAGAAAGGCCTGCTCGATCCCTTTGTTCTGGTCGTCGAGGGCTCGATCCCCAACGAAAAGATCAAGCCAGAGGGTTATTGGGCGGCCATGGGAACGAACCATGAGACCGGTCAGCCCATCACCACCTGTGAGTGGATCGATCGCCTTACGCCCAAGGCTCTGGCTGTGATCGGTGCCGGCACCTGCGCGACCTACGGCGGTATCCACGCCATGGCCGGCAATCCCACCGGCGCCATGGGTCTCGCCGATTACCTGGGGTGGGACTGGCGTTCCAAAGCAGGTCTGCCGATTGTCAACGTGCCCGGCTGCCCGGTCCAGCCCGACAACTTCATGGAGACCGTTCTGTACCTGCTGTACCAGGTCGCGGGCCTCGCCCCAATGATCCCACTCGACAAGCAGCTTCGCCCCACATGGCTCTTCGGCAAAACAGTTCACGAGGGATGCGACCGCGGCTCCTACTATGAGCAGGGCGATTTCGCCACTGAATACGGCTCGTCTAAATGTCTGGTCAAACTCGGCTGCTGGGGCCCGGTGGTCGATTGCAACGTCACCAAGCGTGGATGGATGCGCGGCATCGGTGGATGTCCTAATGTCGGTGGCATCTGCATCGGCTGCACGATGCCGGGCTTCCCTGACAAGTTCATGCCCTTTATGGATGAGCCGCCCGGAGCGATGCTTTCGGCAACCATTGTCGGCGGCTATGGCAAGTTGGTTCGCGCGCTTCGTGGTATCACCAACGCCACCGTCAACAAGGAACCGAAGTGGCGCCACAATCGTCCGGAACTCACCACTGGCTATCGTCCAGAGCGCCCCAACACCTACTAACGACCTAAAGAGGAAATAGCTATGGCGACGTTCGCAGAACCCATTCCGGAAATGGCAGATAAGCAGCGCAATCTGGTCGAGATGAACTGGGACCCGATTACCCGCATCGTCGGCTCACTCGGCATCTTCACCAAGATCGACTTCGCGAACAAGGTCGTTGCCGAGTGTCACAGCACCTCCTCGATCTTTCGCGGCTACAGCATCTTCATGAAAGGGAAAGACCCACGCGATGCTCACTTCATCACCAGCCGTATCTGCGGCATCTGCGGCGACAATCACGCTACCTGCGCCTGTTATGCGCAAAACATGGCCTTCGGTGTTCGCCCTCCCGCGCTGGCAGAGTGGATCGTGAACCTTGGGGAAGCAGCCGAGTACATGTTCGATCACAACATTTTTCAGGACAATCTGGTGGGTGTCGACTTCTGCGAGCAAATGATCAAGGAGACCAACCCCAATGTCTGGGAGAAGGCTCAGCATACGTCTTCGCCGAATGCGGACAAGCATGGCTACGCCAAAATCTCCGACATCATGACGGCGCTCAATCCATTCACCGGCAGCTTCTACCGAGAGACACTTGCGATGAGCCGCCTCACTCGCGAGATGTTCTGTCTGATGGAAGGACGGCACGTTCACCCCTCGACACTCTATCCAGGCGGCGTTGGCACCGTGGCCACGATTCAACTCTTCACCGACTATCTTGTCCGGCTGATGAAGTACGTCGAATTCATGAAAAAGGTCGTACCGCTGCACGACGATCTCTTCGACTTTTTCTACGACGCGTTGCCCGGCTATGAAGAAGTTGGTCGCCGCCGCATCCTGCTCGGTTGTTGGGGCTCCTACAATGATCCCGATCACTGCGACTACCAGTACAAGAACATGGCCGAATGGGGACGCAAGATGTTTGTCACCCCCGGCGTGGTTGTGGACGGCGAGCTGGTCACCAACTCGCTCGTCGACATCAATCTGAATATCCGGATACTCCTCGGCAGTTCGTACTACGACGACTGGCAGGGTCAGGAGACCTTCGTCGCACGCGATCCGCTTGGCAATCCTGTCGATAAGCGCCATCCATGGAATCAGACCACCATTCCACGTCCTCAGAAGCGTGACTTCAAGGGGAACTATACCTGGGTGATGTCGCCGCGGTGGCTCGATCAACGCACGGGCGATCATCTTGCACTGGATACCGGCGGCGGCCCGATCGCGCGCCTCTGGTCGACGGCATTATCTGGCCTCGTGGATATTGGCTACATCCAGGCTACCGGACACAGCGTCAAGATCAACCTGCCCAAAACTGCGCTGTTGCCCGAGACCGAGTTCGAATGGCACATACCAAAGTGGTCGAACACACTGGAGCGTGACCGTGCCCGCACGTACTTCCAGGCGTACGCCGCCGCCACGGCTTTGCACTTCGTCGAGAAGGCGCTCGCCGAACTGAATGCCGGTCGCACCGCCACCTGGAATGACTTCAAGGTCCCGGAAGAGGCCATCGGCTGCGGCTTTCACGAGGCGGTTCGTGGCGTCCTCTCGCACCATGTCGTCATTCGCGAAGGCAAGATCGCGAACTACCATCCCTACCCGCCGACCCCATGGAATGCCAATCCACGCGACATGTACGGAACTCCGGGACCTTACGAGGACGCGGTACAGAACACGCCGCTGTTCGAGGAAAATGGCCCTGACAAGTTCAAAGGGATCGACATCATGCGCACGGTCCGCAGCTTCGACCCATGCCTGCCCTGCGGCGTTCACATGTACATCGGCGATGGCAAAGTGCTCGAGACCCGCCATTCTCCTATGTTTGGCGTAGCGGGGCACGAATAATGGCCGCTGCGCCCCAGACTGACGCTCAGCCTGAAGTCGCCGGCAGCATCGCTCCTCCGCAGCGCGGCGAGTTTCGCCTGCAGACGGAGCGAGTGGAAAAGCTCGCTGCACGTCTTGAAAGCGCGCGTGACCCCGAGGTCCGGGCCACCGCGCTCGACCTCGTGCAGTCAGTGATTGAACTGCATGGTGCAGCACTGCAGCGCCTTGTCGACTCGCTCATGCAGACACCCACCGGTGAACAGGCCCTTAACGAAGCGCTGCACAATGACCTCGTATCGAGCATGCTCCTGCTGCACAATCTTCACCCGGATGGCATCGAAACCCGCGTGCTTCGCGGTTTAGAGAAAGCTCGTCCGTATCTCAAATCCCACGGAGGAGACGTCGAACTTACTGCCGTTCGCGATGGGATCGTTCATCTACGCCTTCATGGGACGTGCGGCAGTTGTCCAAGCTCGTCCATCACGCTTAAGAATGCAGTCGAAGACGCGCTCTTCGAAGTCGCACCGGACATCGTCGAAATCGTGTCTGAAAACGCCGCCGCGAACACGCAGAGCGGCCCGCAACTCGTATCCATCAAATGAGGAGAATTGGTATGGTCAAGAACGACGCAGCCCCCGATACACCGGCGCATGCCACCGGAATTCGCAAAGGGGAGAGCCGTGCCAGGCCGCTCGCGGAACGTACCACCCGGGTCGCAAAGGACGCCACAGGTGTCAATCCGGATCAGCGCGGGCCCATCGACCCGAGAATGCCTCAATTGCCACCTGCTTAGTCACGGGAGCACAGCATGAACGAACTCCCCGAAGCAGAGCAGGAGCGAACTCCGGTCCCGTCTTTCCTGAGACAGGTTGCCCGGCGCCGTCCTGTCTCGGACGGCGCAGAGCGCTGTGAGCTCTGCAGTGCCGAACTCGCGCCTGTCCATCAGCATCTGCTCGAACGGCGCAAACGCGAGGTCGCCTGTTCGTGCGATGGTTGCGCTCTGCTCTTCTGCGGCCAGCCGGGAGCGCACTATCTTCGTATTCCACGCCGCATCCGCGCTCTCGCCGACTTCGAGATGCCAGACCTCCAATGGGAATCGCTTATGATCCCCATCAATCTGGCCTTCTTCTACTACGACACCGCACACGACAGAACCATGGCGATGTACCCAAGTCCGGCAGGTGCAATCGAGTCGCTGCTGAGCCTCGAATCCTGGACAGCAATAATGGCGCAGCATCCGTCTCTCCAGAGGATGGAGCCCGACGTCGAGACGTTCCTCGTCAACCGCGTAAGCGCCATCCACGAGTACTACATTGTTCCCATCGACGAGTGTTTCAAGCTCGTGGGACTGATCCGCATGCATTGGCGCGGCCTCTCCGGCGGAGTCGAAGTCTGGAAGCAAATCAACCAGTTCTTTGCCAGCCTAAAGGCCCGCAGCAGCGAAGTTAGAGAGCTTGTGGAGAAGCGGCAGCCGGAGCACCTCGATGCCTGAGCTTCACTTTCAGATCAAAGGCGCGGAAGCGGTGCCTCATGCGGCCACACCGTTAATCGCACTCAAGCTTCGCATCACCAACTTGCCCGCGGCTGAAACCATCCATGCGGTCACACTTCGCTGCCAGGTTCAGATCGAGCCTGCCAAGCGCCGCTACGTAGCCAACGAACGAGAAAAGCTGCTTGATCTCTTTGGTACACCCGAGCGTTGGGGCCGCACCGTTAAGCCGCTGCTCTGGATGAACACCAGCGTCGCTGTACCACGTTTCACGGGCGAGCTGCTCGTCGATCTTGAACTTCCATGTACGTTCGACTTCAACGTCGCGGCTACCAAATACTTCCACGCCCTCGATGCAGGCGACATCCCGGTGGCCGTCATGTTCAGCGGAACGCTGTTCTTTAAAGGCCCCGACGGCGGACTGCAGATTGCTCAAATCCCATGGGACCGCGAGGCCAGCTATCGTCTTCCCGTGTCGGTTTGGAAGGAGATGATGGAGATGCACCACCCCAACTCCGCCTGGCTCTGTCTTCGCCGCGATTCCTTCGAGCAACTCTATAACTACAAGGTCAGACACGGGCTCCCCACCTGGGAGCAAGCTATCGCGAAGGCCCTTGCTGCCGAAGCCCCGGCCGAAGTCTCCGGCGAGGTTAAAGCATGAACTTCACCTGCGTTGAAAAGATTGCGGCCGCCGTCCTATATGAGGGATACATCCTCTATCCCTACCGGCCCACCGCAATCAAGAATCGCCAGCGCTGGAACTTCGGAACACTCTACCCACGTGTCTATGCCGAGGCGCAGCGCCCGCAGGAAGCCTTCCACCTCGTCTCTGAATGTCTCCTGATTCCCGGTCCCAACGCCTCGCTCGACGTCAAAGTCAGTTTCCTCCAACTGCTGCCCCAGGCTCCAATACATTCGGAGGAAGTTCAAGCCCTCGCCGATCCATCGCTCGATTGGGACCAGGCGATCGAACGCATATCCGAGCACTGCAACTTGAGCATCGGCGATCTGCTCACCACACCTGTGACCCTGCACATCGCACCTACGCCAGACCTGGACGCCAGCCTCTCCATCAGTTCTCAGAACCTGCCCAGCGGCGCCTGCAAGCTGCATATTGAGCTCCAAAACATAAGTCCTCTTCTCAGCGGGATCGAAGCCCTGCGCGCGGAGGCACTGCCCCAGTCGCTCGTCTCCGCGCACCTGCTGCTCGGCATTAGCGGCGGAGAATTCATCTCGCTGCTCGAACCTCCGAATTTCTACGGTGCCGACGCGAAAGCCTGCACGAACGCTGGTGTCTTTCCCGTGCTGGCGGGCAACGAGCCCGATCGATCCATCCTGCTCCTATCGCCCATCATTATGTACGACTATCCCCAGATCTCGCCCGAAAGCGCTGGCGACTTCTTCGATGGCACAGAGATGGACGAGATGCTGACTCTTCGCGTTCTCACCCTAACCGACGCCGAAAAAGAGGAGATGCGCAATGGTGATCCCCGCGCTCGCCGCATTCTCGAACGCACGGAAGCCCTGACCAGCGAAGAGGTGCTCAGGACCCATGGCATTATCCGGCCCGTGCGTGACATCTCGCGAGAGATCTTGCGAGATCTCCCGGGAGACGCCTCATGAGACACAATCCGCCCGATGGATTCGTAACCGAATGGAATCCCTTCGAGGAAGAGAAAGCCCCGCCCGACTCGGTGCAGGTGTGGACTGCCGAAGGAAGATTCGAACTCCGCGTCGGTGATCGGGTCCGCATCCGTCCGCAGAAAACCGCCGATATCCTTGACCTCGCACTCACGGGCAAAGTCGCTGTCATCGAAGCGATCGAGCAGGACCTTGAGGACAAGATCCTGTTGGCCGTAGTGCTCGACGATGATCCTGGGCGTGAATTCGGCATGATGCGCCAGCCTGGTCACCGCTTCTTTTTCGGCGTCGAAGAGGTCGAGCCTTATAACGAGGGCGCCGCGAAATGACCAGGAATATCCTCATTGCGGGCGTTGGCAACATCTTCCTCGGAGACGACGCATTTGGGGTCGAAGTCGCCCGTTCGCTCCTCCGCCGCACTCTTCCCGACGAAGTCCAGGTGAAGGACTTCGGCATACGTGGCCTCGACCTCGCATACACTCTGCTTGAACCGTGGCATACAGTGATCCTGGTCGATGCGATGCCTCGCAAGGAGCCGCCGGGTACGCTGTTCGTTCTTAAACCGGATCTGGCCGGACTGGGAGACCCAGGTGCTTCCGGAATGGATCTGAACCCACATGGCATGGATCCGGTGCGCGTCCTCAATCTCGCCGCCTCGCTCGGTCCTATCGCCGCCCGGATTCTCGTGGTCGGCTGTGAGCCTAACGATTTTGGCTGCGAGTTGGAAGGCCGCATGGGACTTTCGCCAGAAGTGCAAGCCGTAGTAGAAGCAGCATCGAACCTGATCGAAGAGCTGGTCGGAAGGATCCTAGCCGAACGCACGAGCGATCCGATGCAGTTGCAGACTTCCGTACTGTTGACGGGCCACAGAGAGGTGACATCATGACAGCAAAATTGTTTCTTGGAGCAGCATTGGGCCTCGCCGCAGTCATAGTCGCGGTCATGGTTGCTCCCGATATTAAGCGATACATCAAAATCAGCACAATGTAACTGCTGTAGTCACATTTTAAAGGTGGAAGGCAGTGAATGCACGAGCTATCGATCGTTCTCAGCATCATCGACGAGATCGGCGAGGAATGTGAGGCGCGTGGACTGCGTGCGGTAGAGGTCGTACACCTCAAGGTCGGCGTCTTCTCGGGCGTGGACCCCGATGCGCTTCTGTTCGCGTGGGAACTCACCTGCGAGGGCACGGCGCTCGAGCATTCGCGACTGGAGATTGAGACCGTTCCGCTGATCCTTCACTGTGCCGTCTGCGATCAGGACCGCGTGCCGCCATCTTGGTATCAGCTCTGCTGTCCCGTGTGCGAGACGCCGAGCGAGACCGTAGTCAGCGGCCGCGAACTTGAAGTAGTCTCGCTGGAGGTTGCCGCTTGAGCACTCGCATTGTAGAAGTGCGCGCAAGAGTGATGAAACAAAATGATCTGCTCGCCCATGCTCTTCGGGAGCGATTCGCGGCTGCGGGTGTCAGGGTTGTCAGCCTGGTCTCAAGCCCAGGCTCGGGAAAGACCGCCTTCCTTGAGAAGCTTCTCGCAGCCCTTGCGACAGAATTCCGCGTCGCCGCACTGGTAGGAGACCTCGCCACAGAAAACGATGCCGCACGCCTCAGGCGCGCCACGCCAAACGTGCGCCAGATTACTACCGGAACCATATGCCACCTCGACGCGCAGATGATCGACAAAGCGCTTAACGGATGGCGTCTCGATGAGTTCGATTTCCTCTTCATCGAGAACGTCGGCAATCTTGTTTGCCCCTCCAGCTACGATCTCGGCGAGGAGCTTCGGTTTGTCTTGCTCTCCGCCACCGAAGGGGAGGACAAACCGCTGAAATATCCTACGATCTTCAACAGCTCCGATGTCGCCATCATCACCAAGATGGACATGGCCGATGCTGCCGAGTTCGATGTTGCCTCTGCTCGCCGAAACATCGAGAGCGTGTGTCCTGGAATCCAGATCATAGAGGTGTCTGCCAAGACAGGATCCGGCATGCAGGAGGTCCTTGATTTACTGCGCGATCCACTCGCTCGTCGAAGCGTGGCCCATCAGAGTTTAAGGTGCGAGCTACCCTGTAGCTCAGGGATGAAGTCTCTCGAAGAGGAGCGATAAACCAGGATCAGTGGGTGACTCGGTTCTCCCATTGGTGACTTACTATCCGATCCTCCTGGTTAATGATCAGGTCCTGATAACTCGAATTCTTTGAGGGGTCAAGCCGTCAGTGAGTGACTCGGCGACAAAGCGCTCGCCAAGATTCTTCATCAGTCTCGAGTGCTCGGGCCGCCCAAAGGAAGATTAAGGGGCGTATTCTAGCCGACATGCAATTCTCCATGGATGAACACGGCAACATTGTGAAAGAGCCGGCGACGAATGACGACCTCGCGCTTTGGGCGACGGCATTACAGGCGAAATATTTCCACGGATTCGACGCGTCCAATATGCGGGTCGCCATTGATGTTGAACCGCATCCACGTGGGCCGTCTGTTTATTTTCCAGAGAAGAACTCGATCGCGATTTCGGAAAGGATCACGCCGTTCCATGAGCTTGCGAAAATCGCATTGCTACACGAAATGATCCACGTAAAGCTGTACGTCGAATACAAGGATCCCGATGAGGCACATGGACAACGTTTCCAGGCGGAGATGCAACGCCTCATTTCCGAAGGCGCCTACAACAATCTCCTCTAGTCGCCCTTCGCCCACCTTATTCAGCTTTAACACTACTGTTCGCACGAACTCTGCGGAAGAAGGTGGGAACAGAGATGCGAAACCGTTGGGCGATTTGCTGGGCGGTGAAGTTGCCGGTACTCCAGAGCGCTTTTATCTTTTCGTCCTGGTCTGCGTTGGTGACCTTTTTGCGTCCACCGATGCGGCCACGGGCGCGGGCTGCTACAAGGCCTGCATTTGTTCGCTCACGGATTAGATTGCGCTCGAACTCTGCAAGCATCCTGAACATTTGAAAGACGAGCTGCCCGCTGGCCGTTGTGGTGTTGATTTGCTCGGTAAGGGAGATGAACTCGATGCCGGACTTGTCGAGGCGTTCGACTATCTCCAGCAGGTCGCGGAGGGAGCGTGCAAGACGGTCCAGCTTCCAGACAATAAAAGTGTCTCCCTTCTTCAGAGTGTCGAGGCACTTCGCCAGCTCAGGCCGGTTGAGAATCCGCCCGCTCTTCCGCTCAGTGAAGATGTTCTTGCATCTGGCCTTCTTCAGGGCGTCGATCTGTAGGTGTGGCGTCTGGTCATTGGTCGAGACGCGTGCATATCCGATCCGCATAGCAAAAAAGTATCACAAACGAATGTCATGTGATATGGTGAGACTGTGATATGCGTTTGTGATCGTATCGCCGCCGAAAGTGGCTCTATAAGACTGGTGCGTTTTGAAACGGAGGGTAGCTATGCACTTTGCGCGGTTTTCACCGATTAATGATGATGATCGGTCCTGGAACACAGCCGCATACGAGGCAGGGTATCAGGCGCGGCTAGAAGGCGCGTCAGCATCCATGACAGCGACCCGCTCCTGGAGAGCCGGCTGGGTCGATGCGGACATGGACTGTCTAAGCGGACGTGGGCCGATAGGGGCTGGAGACCGTATCCATTGATCTTGCGCGTGATGCGACGACGCGGCGCTAATGCCCGCATCTCGGTTTGCGCAGGAGGCAGGCCGCTGATCGCCACCTACTCCGTTCCGGCCCCTCCGTCTCATAGCTGGTGCCGATGATCAAGTCGACGGCCTTCTGGGCGTTGGCGGCGGCATGAACAATAATTCAGCGCTTTCTGTCGCACCTATCGGGAATCAGTGCGTGTCGAGGGTGAGGCAGTAGAGGTGTCGGTGCCAAGGTCGCGAAGCAGGAGTGGGGCGGCAGAGGGATCGAGGCCGAACTAGATATATACGCTTCCGGTGTAATGGATATTTTCAGATCGATGGGCAACAACCAGCTCGTCTTGCTGCAGTTTCCAAGAACCTACTATTTCTTCGCAACTGCCTGGGACATGAAATACTAAAACCGTCCCGAAGCAACGGTCATGGGCGACCTCGCGGAGCAGCTGTATCCCGAGCACAAGGATTTGATTGCGAATGCATTTCTCGCGCTCCGCGAAAGTGATCCAGAGCGGATTCGCGCAATCCTCACTCCTCTCCAAGAACTTATCCACAAAAGGAGCGCAGGACGTCTCGGGGCACTTGGCCGCTACTTGTTTCCGGATGCGATGGTGATTGCGAGGAATGTCGAGCAACAACTCGGCATCCGCCTGGCTCGGCAATCGCTGATTGCGGCCATGCAAGGAAAGCCAACTCTCAGCCAATGCGCGGAACTCGTGGAAGCCTACTTCGATAAGCTTCTGGCGTGGAATAAAGAAACAGGATGGGACAAGATGATCGACATCAATGTCTGGCCTATGCCCATCTATGAGGACGGCAAGGATCTTGACGAAGCCCTGGCCCGTCTGAAACAAGTCCTCGGAGCGGGAAACCCCTACACTAGCTACGCTCAGGTTGACGCCTTCTTCTCTGTGAAGGTGAGGTAAGGCGAGCAATCGCACAGGGCTTGTTCATAGGTACGCACACTACACCTGGATCGAGATGGCACAAATGCACGCCTGCGCGAAACGGCCTCCGCAAGACCACCTTGCCTTGTTGATCCATCCCATGCCCTGGAAGACATTCTTCGCCAAGTCAATGCCGATCACGGTAGTGTTCATCGTGCACGCCTCCGTCATTCGTAGTGGTTGATCTAACACGTCCCACTTTGGCGCTTCGATGCCGTTTTCGATCGGTTACGCTTCTTGGGTTCCTTCCTCGGGTTCCAACGCGCCCTGCTTGCGAATAGGTAAGCCAGCGGCAGTGATCTTCTTGCAGAAAAGGCGCGCCCCGACTCCAGAAGAGACATACGGACTTAGGTTGAACTCGAACTATTCGGCTACGAGCTAGATCTGTTGATCTCCGAGTTACTGCCCGAAAAAATGTCATGGGAGTTTCGCATATCGGTGGGTCCAATTGGGAGCGAAAGCCGAAATGTGGTTCCGCGCCTACCCTCAACCTGCGAGCTGCGTACCCTAAGCTGGCCCCCATGCTTATTCACGAGTAAGCCGAGATAGCCAGAGGCCCAGTCCGGTGCCCATTTGTTTGCTAGTTGTGTAGGGCTCAAAGAGCGTCTTCTTAATATGGCTTGGGATACCGCTGCCGTTGTCTGCAACAGCAATATGTATAGCATTGGGTCTCGCCCGAACCCGAATAATTAGAAAGGCCCCTTCCGACGGGAGGGCGTCCAGAGCATTTAGCAGCAGGTTTGATAGAACTTGAAGGATGTCGCTGGCAAATACCCTCGCTGTGGCGGGACCGCCAAGGTCTCTTGTCAAGGCAACGTTGCCCGCCGTCATTTTGTCTGAATGGAGCTTCAGCGCAGACTCCACAATTTCGATCAAATCTGTGTCGCTCGGCTCCGAGCGGTCACGGTGAAAAGCCAGTACGCTGCCTGTCACCTTTCCTAGCGCCTTTAACTGACTTTCGATTACCTCCATATTTTGAACGACCCGCTCTGGTTCATTCGCCTGAAGCTTTGTGAGGAACACCAGGTTAGTAATGGCAGCCAGGGGATTGTTGACCTCATGCATTACGGCACCTGCGTAGCGACTGGCCAGCTCTAAGCGTTCGCAACGCTGCAAGGCGTGCTCGCACTGATTCAACCGTTGCCTAAGATGCTCGATGGTTTCTGGGGCATTCACAATGCGATTCTCCGGCTCACCAGCCAGCGCTCTGAGCCCTTCAATGTGATCTGAAGTGTCGAGCCGATCGGTGAGTTGTACGGACTCACGCATGTGCTAAGTACCTGAAGAGGTGAGCCGAGACGACACGGGCGGGTACGTCACAGAACATACGCAGAAATGGGCAACTTACATCCTGGGGGCCGAATCACGGCCATGCCCCCGGACTTGTTGCTAAGTCACCGAAGAAGACAGGTGAGCCGCTACTGTCTAGTGCGTCCAAAAAGTCTGGAGAAAATGTCAGGGGGTGCGGTATTATCAGGTCTCCCCAGAAAGTTGGATACGTGCCGAGACCAGGGCCCCGTGTGTTCGTCGTGGACGATGAACACGTCATCGCCAGCAGTTTAGCTGCAATCCTTCAAATCAGCGGCTTTAACGCAACCGCTTTTGGAAACCCGCTCGAGGCGCTCCATGCGGCCGATGTTGAAGCGCCCGATCTCCTGATCTCGGACGTAGTAATGCCGCAGTTATCTGGTATTGAGTTAGCTAAGCGCCTCAGCTTCCAGCATCCTTCCTGCAAGATCCTGCTTTTCTCGGGTCAGGCCGCAACTGCGGATCTGTTACAGCAGGCTAGCGGGAAAGGGTGCGAGTTTACCTTGCTCTCGAAACCAGTCCACCCCACAGATATGTTGCGTGAGATCCGTCGCACCCTGGCGCCCAGCAAATCGTTTTTGCAGTAGGTGGTGAGCTGGTAGCTGTTTCGTCCAATCTTATTTGAGGCTGCCGGATCTGTAGCGCGGATGCGTAATCCTTGTGAGAGACGGTGGAGAGCTGGATTCTAGGTTGGAATTGGCCGGCTAAGGAGAATGGAGATTTGTCCATCAAGGCATTTCATACCGCATCCTGTTAGTTGAGGATGAGCCCGACTTGCAACAGATCGGCAAGCTGCTGCTTGAATCCAAGGGTTACGAGGTTCTTCTGGCAGGAGATGGATTTGAGGGTTTACTCGCCCTCAAACAGTCATTGCCTGACATCATCATTTCCGATCTCAGCATGCCCAACATGAACGGCTTTGAATTCCTGTCCGTTGTTCGGCGTCGCTTCCCAATCATTCCGGTGATTGTGATTTCAGGACAATTTTCTGGCACAACGGTCCCGGAGAGCGAAGCGAGAGTCATCCCCTTCGCTTCAGAGACAATGATAGTCGGACTCTGCCGGGATTGCAGCTGGTGGCGTCAGACGTCGAGTATCATGAGCGCTCAAGAAGATCTTCGATCATCAGCCCTGCCTATACTTAGCATTAGAATCAAACATCCTTCGGGGAGCGTAAGTGGTCTAGCAGTCGTAACTAAATCGCTTCCAGGGCAAACTCAGGGGGATGGCCGGCGATTCGCAACGCGGGTACGAGAGTCAAGATATAAGACCCGCCAGCAACAGGCCTCCATCTTTGCCTCTATCGAAAGCTTTTGGCACTGAGAAACTGCTACTGGTTTGGGAGGCTGACCCGTCAAGGGGCCTTGGTGCGTGAGACTTGCCGCCTGAAAGCCGTCTGGAATTTGGGGCAAAAAGGTGATTGACACGCGATGAGCTTCGCTGCTTCCATTGTCCGAGGCTTGAATCCACTTGATAGGTACAGGCACAGGATTGAGCGACGGGTTCTTTGCAGAATCCCCATGTGTGTGTGCACAAGATCGTCCAGGATTTGCATACGGTCTCAACGAGAAATTGGCAGAACTGAATCACTACAAGCGAGAGCTGCGAGACGGACAAATTGAGGTGCACGATGAAAGCTCATATTCTCATCGTTGGGTTTGACGAGCCGCTTATGACGACTCGCGCCATGCTTCTAGCTCAACATTGGTCAACTGCAACTGCCAAGCCGTCCGACTTGACCCAGGAGATTCAGAACAAGAAGCCCAGCTTGTTACTCCTCTGCCATTCTTTGTCCGATGAAGAAGTGAGATCGCTGGTTCGGCGATGCCGCATGCTTAGCCCCTCGACTCGCATTTTGTGCCTTGCCCTGGGTTCTCAAGTAAACTGCCTTGGAGCGGACGCGACCGTCGACGGTTTGTCGGGGCCTCTGGTACTCACGAAAGCTGTAGAAAGGCTTTTGGGCTATCAGAATCTCAGACCTCTGCTCATGCCCGCCACTGACGAGTAGCAGACCATTCTTCTGACGCTCGAAACCATTATCAAAAGGAGCGGTTGATGTCTCAACTCGACCCTCAGAAGCCGGCAGCCCGGCAATCGTTGAGCCATCTGGGGTGTTCGCTGGAGGTGCTGAAGATTTGACATACATCGCTCGCAACTCGGAGGATCCAGTCCGACGAGATTATTGTCTCGAACGAGCGGCCCAAGAAATCCGAAGCCTTCGGCCGCAGAGAGGGTGACTTACCTGCTGTTCCGCTGGAGTGACTAAGAGTGAAGTCGGCGTGTGGGTCAACCTAAAGCCAGGAATGGTTAGTAAGTTAGGCGCGTCGGGCATGATTGTGCCTGATACGACGGGTTTGCCGCATTGTGACGCTCTCCAGCGTTAACCCCAGTGTCGCGCGGGACCGTGGACGTATCGCTCGGAAGTTCGGCCGACAATCCCAATCTTCGTCTCCGCCGTCTGGCAGAAGGGTAGTTTGGACATTTCAACTTTGCAGAAACTGGACTTCCTACTTTGCAGCTACAAGGTGACTTAACAGAACGCTTGTTATCGTACATAAGTCGTTTATTATCTTACATATAAGTAGTGATACTAAATAAGCATAGGCTGTTACGCAAGGGCCATAAGGCAGCGTATAGGAATTCCGAATGAGGATCCCTGAACTCAGGCTGAGCAAAGGTGCACGATATCCCCACGCTGTTCAACGGAGTGTCAAGCGGGAGACTAAATGGCGGACAGAATGGGCATGGAGGATCTTCTAGATCATCTGGAACGAATTCTCTCAGAGCACGCTTGTATGCAGTTTCTCTTGACTCATTACTCCGTAGAGCCGAACCGTTGGCGTACCCTGCTGCGCGATTGCCGCCAGACACCGGCAGAGCAATCCCGAGCCCCCGAGCGGATTCGTGAATTGAGCGATTACCTCCACTCACATCCTGTCGATGTCGAGTTTGTTCACCTTCTGACCAGCGTTTTAGATAGGACATTGTGAACTTACTCTCGCTAGCGAAGACTGGATTAACCCGCTGGCCTGATGGCGTTCGGTATCTGCGTGCACCTTGGACCGCAAAATGCGAACGCGGGAAGTCGGCATTCTGAGTGCGAAGCTCTCGTGACGGCGTGATTGTCGCGCAGGGGAAGAAGCTGATTTCCTGGCGAGAGAGACCGGCCCATGCGTGCGGAGCTCAGAATGGCGGAGGTAGCCAAAAGCCGTAGGCTTAAAACATGAATACCGCCCGCAGCTTGTAACCACCCGAAACGTTCGGAGTTCTCATCCTCACGCTGCGCATTGAAATCTGTGAAACGAATTTTGTGGGAGAGGAATATTTCATTAAGGAAGTCGGGCGACGACGACGAGGCCCACGTCTCAAAGCCGAATGCGCAGTCGGCCAGTGTTGTGACTGACACGCAGGCTGACCGCATTGGGTAGCAAAAGAAACGAACTGGATGCGCTCGATTCGCCTTCACTATGCTTGCGATGTGGGCGCGAAGGTGCTGCGAGTCTTGACTCCTGAGATGCCGTCGCAGTGCGGCCCTGAACCCTACGAAAGGCGGGTCCTCGTCGAATCAAGCGGATTTCAGCCTTCCCTTAGAAGTCTCGCAATGCGCGTGGATCACGGCATCGCGCTGCCGCGTCCTGCTGAAGGGTCTCAGTCCCTCGGATGCAGCTAGTGAATGCAGTTCAGGTTCGCCAGGCCGAATCTGTTCAGGCGCCAGAGGTTGTCCGCGCAGTTCGCGTTGCCGTCATAGAGATCAAAGCGGTTGTCACCGGTTACCGCCGTGTTCATCACTGTATTGTGCAGACTGCCGGCTTCGAGCACGATCCCATAAGGCTGAAACTGCTGAGTGCCGGGCGATGCGCTCCGGTAGTTGTAGATGAGGTTGCCGGTGCTGCCCTGCCCCGCTGGACATGGTGTACCCAGTGGACCCGTCGACGAACAGCCCACGTAAACGGCGGCGATCCCGTTGTATTGCGCGTAGCCCGCATTCACCGTGTTGCTGTTCCCCCCAACGATCCAGATTCCGTAGGTTCCGTTGTTGCTCGTGCCATCGTTATTCGGCCCTGCGCCAGTCACGCGGTTATTGTAGGTATGGTTCAGCAAGACGCCCGCCGTAATCACGCCCGGTATGTTGGGCAGATCAATAACGACGTCGTCGGCGTCGCTCTGAATGCCAATCTTCCAGCCGCCGATCAGCTTGTCCCCTGGCAAGGGATTGGCAGTACTTCCCTCGATCACGGTGTATCGAGCACTGGGAAAGATGTGAATCGCGGTGTGGTCGAAGTCCTGCTCGACGCCTTCCACATAGTGTCCGTTCAGGAACAGCTTCGAATGCGGGGCGGTGATATCAATACAAGCGCCCAGAGCCGTAACTCCTGACAGCCCGAGCAGATCGGCATCCACATAGTAATTGCCCGTCTTTGTGATGGTGCATCCGCAGGAGATGATCGAGCGGCTACAACTCGTCTGTGCGAACGCGGAACCTAAACCGCACACCAATATCAGGCCCAATCCGAGCATCTTCGTTCTCATTAGCTTCCTCCGGAGATTGCTTTTGTTTTTGCGATCTGGCCCAAACCTAACCGGTGCACTTCGATGCACGGACACGAGAACTACGTTGCATTTGCAGTCACGCTTCGCATTTTAGAGCGTACGAATCCTCGAGGCTACCGCCCGGCATGCCGATCAACAGCATGCCGGCTTTGCCATCGTCGAAGATCGATCTGCAACCGGAATTCCGGGTATCGTTCGAGCAGCTCCTTGAGCAGAGGGGCGAGATGAGTGCGCTTGTAGCCAAGAAGCTGTTGCGGGTCGAGACCCAGTGAGTGTGATACCTCAGCGTCAAACTCAGGATCATGCCAAGCTGTGCCAGGAAAGATCTGCGCAAATGCAAGACTGGTCCAGTAAAGTGCCGCCGAAGCCGCGCCTGCAAAGTACCATGGCAGAGTGAGCGTATGTGGAGCGAAAAGACAGCATAAGTACAGCTTATCGCGGTCGTTGGTGAAGAGCTGCGCATCAAGCGCTCCGCGTGAGACAGCCACGTAAGCCATGCGGTTGTTGAGCAGGTCTTTCGCGCCCAGCTCGGTATCCACGACCGCATTTGATTCGGTGAACTTGGCGGCTGAAAATTCGGCGGACAACATAATCACGGAATTCGTAACTGGTAATTACTTTGATGTTCTAGGAAATCGTCCTCATCTCGGTAGGGTTATCACATGGAATGAGAATGAACCGTAAAGATTGCGGCCTCGGACGACGCCAGAAAAGTTCGGTTCTTGCAGTGGACGGGAAGAGCCCGTATCGCTCCCGACGGAGCAGAATGGCATCCGCGACCGCAGTCTTTCTGAATTCGGGCGTCGTTGCTTCAAGAGCTTCAGCAAGAGCACGCCACTCCAGCTCGATGAGGTAACGGCCCTCGAGAGTGTCAAGATGCGAGTTTCTCGGCCCGCCTTCTCGATGCGCAGCACATCTCTCTGAATGCGATGGAAGAGTTCATGGGCGAAAGTTACGTGGCGCATGTCCGGGTCTTCACGCATCGGCCAATGCCACAGCAACTCGCCCCACCGCGTGCCGGACCAGGTAATCGTCGTATCCGAAAGTGGTTGCGTCTTCGGGAACACACCCACGAAGAACGAGTCAGAGGGCTTGAGCAAACCGGCTGCGTCGGGCTGGTGAGCGACGACGGGCCGGGTATCAGGGTCGTTCAGCAACATAGGTCCGCAAAGTGTGTGCAGGAGGACTACCCCTCCCAAAAGAAACAGACTTTTCATCATTGCTCCACAATTCCCTGAATCAAAGCTAGTCTTGATCGATGAGATTGCAGGACCACTGACCGCCTACTTCTGTCGTGTACTTTCGCACGCCACGGACGAAAGAAGTGGTTCCATCCCGCCAGCATGCAGATCAGTTTCGTACACCAAGCTGGTGATCGGATCTGCTTAGCCGTTGCGCCCCGCTTACGACAGAATAAGGCCGAGAACGTGTACGCGAAACACGTACCACAATGACAGCCTGGCGCAACAGTCGGGCATTCGCCCCCCTCCTGTACCGACGTGCCTCATGCAGCAGTCCCGCCCGCCAACGCCGCTTCGACGCCCATAACGCGTGCGAAGCGGCCATCAAGCACGAGCTCCGTTCGGGCCTTGATGGCCTCGGCACTCCAAGAAGCCGCGTGGCGATCCGCCATTGGAAATGTCAGTGTGGCTTCCGTGACGTAGTCCACCGAGTAGCCTAGGTCAGATGCATGACGGGTTGTTGTTTCACAACACTGCTCCGATCTGATGCCAAAGATGATGAGCCTTCGAATTCCGTGCTGAACAAGCCATACGTCGAGTCCGCTTCCAACCAAAGCACTATGGCTCCACTTGTAAAATGTGACGTCCGAGGCAAAGTGCAGTTCAGGGAGCGCTCGCACATTGCCCGATCCGAAGGAGAACGCTCCGTCTTCTTCGAGATGGAAGATGCGTACGATCGGAATGTGCTGCTCGCGGGCGCCATCGACAACCTTTTGGAGGTTGGCCACGAATGCGGGAAGCTCACCGTTGACCCGATAAGGCCGATGGCGAAACGATTCTTGCACATCGATCACGATCAGCGCGGTGGAGCAGCCGGACATATTTGGTTCTCCTCAATTGTGTCTTCCATTGAGGCTAATCGGGTGACGTGAAGCATTCGAGCCTCTAATAGGACATGTGACGGACAAAATCGGCCCAAGCAACGCGCGCGAATCCAGCGCACCCGCAATGTGCGGGTAACCACTTGCGACAAGATAGATGTTAAGGCTGGCGATCCCGCTTACCTCGCGTCAGGCTTTGTACTTTGCGCTACCAATGCCCAGACCATTCTGGGAAGCCTGGGCCCTTGTGCGCCCATCGCGCTTGAAATTTAAGTTGACGACGAGATTCTTCAGGAAGCAAAGGATCGTGGCAAAGCATGGATGACGAAGGCTTGATCTTGAGGCAATTGGCATTTCGATCAACGGAGCGTGGCTCTCCAAACGGCCTTGGGAGGCGTCTTCTGCGTTACTGTCGTCCCCTACAAGCGAACACAAAATGAATGGCCTGAATTGACTACAATGCACCTATGGGAAACAGTTCGCGAAGATTGAGCGGGAACATCGCGAGTTCATAGAGCGCCAAATTATTTTCTTCAACGCCTCTGCGGCGTCCCACGGACGTGTCAATGTTTCGTTACGGGATGTGGCCGCGCTGCGAATTGTTGATGAGCATACCCTGCACATCAAGCAGCTTGATGAAGAGTTCTTCGAGCCGTAAATTTTCAAGACTGGCACTTGGGTGCAGGCAAAACGGAGCGGAAACGATGGGCAGGTTAGTATTCCTTGCGGTCCCCGCGGCCTCGACACTGTTTGTTGCTGGGTGCAAAAATTGGACATTGCCTTCAACAACGCGGGCGTCGAGAACAAGGCAGCTCCCGTCCATGAGATTGAAGTGGCCGAGTGGGACCGCATTCTCAACATCAACCTACGCGGCACGTTCGTCTGCATGAAGCATGAACTAGCGCAGATGGTGAGACAGGGCAGCGGGGTGGTGGTGAACACCTCATCTGGCGCGGGTAGCCTCTCATTTACAGCTGCTGACAATAATTTGAACTGGCGATTGCTGTCGGCGTCGCTGTCTTCGGCTTGAACTCAGGGGAGGCCTTCGTCGGGGTCGTTGGTCCGTTGATTGAGGTTCCTGCTCTGATCGGCCTGGTGAACGTCGCTTTCTGGATGCGTAGGCGCTACTTCAGCTCAGAATCAGCGACCTTCCAGGTGCGTCCGGTAGAGGACGCCCCGTAGTCCGAGCCGAGCTATCCACCAATTATTCAGCCAGTCAGGAGGCCGTGTGGCCGCTCCAAGTACGAACTTTGACATCGAAGCTCAGCTAGCACTTGCCGCTGAGGTTCAGCGTGGCTTGTTGCCGAAACCGTACTGCTGCATTGCAGGATGGGAAGCTGCATTCTCCTACGAGGCCGCCGGGCATATAAGTGGCGACTACCTCGACCTGATACCTGATGGCGACAACGCCTTCTATTTTATTTTGGGCGATGTGTCCGGGAAGGGTATCGCCGCATCGTTGCTGATGTCTCATCTGCATGCGACGGTGCGCGGCCTGCTGTCATCGAATTTAACGATCGAAGAGGTCGTCCGCGAGGCCAGCCGGCTTTTCTGCCATACTTCGCTGCCGGCGCAATTTGCGACCCTGGTACTTGGTCACGCATCTAGCGCCGGAGAGGTACGACTGGTGAACGCCGGTCACAGCCCTGTGCTTCTTGCCGAAAGGGAGGGAGTCACAAGGCTGACCTCAACCGGCGTCTCGCTTGGGCTCTTTTGTTCGAACGAGTTCGAAACAACGCACGTCCAGGTGGGCAGTACTGACGTGTTGCTCCTCTATTCCGATGGCGTCAGTGAGACGGAAGACGGCGAGGGTGCTGAATTCGGCGTTCGTCAAATCGAGCTCGCACTGAGAAAACACGCGAGTGCCGGTCCTCGGGAAATCATCAGCGCGATCAACAATGAACTACATCTGCATGCGGCAAGCCCGGCGCAGGCCGATGACCGGAGCATGCTTGCACTTCGCTATGCGCATCCGGCGCGGCTGTGGTAAGGGAACTCGCCTTTATTGGCTAGCCTGTTACTCTTGCCGCTTTGATCAGCGCCTCCCTGATACCTTTGAGCAGCGAATCTGGATCACTTCCGACTGTTTCATCGGCGAACGTATCGTTCGGGTCAAGTCCTGCCGCAAGAAAAACCACCGGAATGCGTGAACCAGATGCTCGGATCAAGCAGACCAACCGATCTCTGTCCTGTTTGGGAAGAGAATGGCTTAGGAGAATGAGATCGAAGTCGCCGTCTCGAAAACGGTCGACGGCCTCTCTGAGCGAGAATGCTGACACGACAGTGTACCCCGCAGACTCCAGGAGAGCTCTGCGTGTTTTGAGCAACGATGAATCTAAGCAGACCGAGAGAACGAGTGTTGACAACATAAGACGAACCTCGCTTTGAGGAACTAGTAAAATGCTGAGCTGAAAATCTAGAAGGACATCGCAGTCTCATCCACGAAAGTTCGGCTTCGGCCTGGCGCCAATGGTCCACTGCAAATTCATCTTCGCGTCCTCGCTCTTCATACAATCGTATGCCCGATCTCAATCCCCTCTTCTGACGATTCCGGTCTTCGTCTATGAAAGGGTGCTTCGAAAGATTGCGCCGTAGTCTAAGGCTCGCCAGCGAGGAGCAATGTTGGATTTGTACTGGATATCTGCCGCCCTTGACTTATGGGACATCTATGGAAGCAGCGTGCGGACGGCCCAGACGTTGCTGGCGATGGTCAAACTGGGGAAGGCCAGCTTCTTGCCGTCGCGCGAGGAGACACCCCAGATCGCGATAGGGCTCTGACGCAGAAGCTTGACATGACCGGTTCGATCGACGTAGAGCAAGTTGTAACCGATCGTCGTCTTAGTTTCTACAAAAAATCCCTTAGAATCGATTGACCAAGTTGCTTCGCACACTTCGCCAAAACCAGGCACCGGGATCATAGATGGCGGTATGGAGCGGTGAGGTGAAAGCCGAATCAGCTGAATGCCGGGATTCTCTGGGTCGTGGTTTGCTATGGCCACGGATGAGCCGTCCGGGGAGACGGACCAATCTCCAAGCATGGTTGGTTTCCAAGGAATACGCGCTACTTCCTCTCGCATGCCCTGAACCGGGTCGAGAGCAAAAAAAACGAACTCCTTTCGTCCGTTCGTCTCTCGCACGACACAGGAACCCTTGGAGAAGACTGGGCAGTGAAACTCGTCAACCTCGCCACTCGTGTACAGATGCCTCGGCTTCCCGCCGCTGGATGGAATGCTGAATATCCCGACGGCATGGCTCGGAGAACCGGCGAAGCCGGTGAAGAGTATCCACTGGCCATCTGGGCTAAACGCGGCCATGGCGGCTATATCCGGCAATTGCGCGATAATCTCCGCCTTCTTCTCGCCTAGTCGCTGCTTGCCGATCAACTGCGTGCGACCGTTACTGTCAAAGAGGACCGCATCGCCATTAGGAGTCCATGCGTCGGGATAGTTGTTCGACGAGCGGTCGGTCAGGCGTGTCGCTCCGTCCAGAATCGGACCGGGCCAATGAAGCTCCGCCACATAAACGTCGCTCGTAGAACTTGTCAAAACAGCTCCCATCCAATCTCCATTAGTGGAAGCTGAGAGAAAGTCTTGATCACCCCCTAGATCCGGCACCAGGGTCGGGCTCGCGGGTTGTGGGGTGGAAAGAAATCGGCCTGTGCCTGGATCGGTGCTAACCATCATGACCTTTGGCCCGGCGAAGTCCACATTGGCGAGGAAGAAGAATCGGCCATCCTTGAGCAAGAAGCCGGAATTGAAGCGGACATTCTCCTGCTTGCTGAGTAGCTTTCCGGTCCGAGCATCGATCGATTCGTAGGTTCCTCGAGGAGGAGTGTAGGTGTGATCGGAAGTAGCGATGTTAGCAGGGGAAACGCCGCTCACCCGGTCGTAAATTAATCGATCGCTTTGCGACGACCAAAGGAGACAGGTCAGGGTGTCCCCGTCCGCTCCTGCAACCAGGATGCGGGCATTCTGTCCATTTCCATCGGCAAGCCAAAGTTCGCCGTTCTCAGCGCGGGTATAGGCAATGTGGCTGCCGTCTGGGCTGACCACGGCCGATCCGGCGCCGTCGAGCAGCAGACGGGGAGTCTCGCCGTGCAAAAAGACAGCCCAGGCCTCACTCCTTTGGTTCGCCAGATTGTTGCCGCTGACCAGCAGCCAGTCTTCACTGGGATGCCACGTAAGGCGTTTCACGCGGAAGGAAGACGGGGAGGTGAGCAGGCGATCCGTACCGCCGTCCAGGGTATGAACCGAGATGCCGTACCGATCGCTATAAGCCGCTAAATGGCCCCCTGGAGAGATTGCTTCCGCCGTAATCCTGTTGTCTTCGTCATTGAAGGTGACCTGAGTTGGAGAGGATGTCAGATGAGGCACCTCTCGCGGCAATGCAGCTAATTTGGCTGAGCGATGTGCCATGACGGTGGCGCCCACCCCCAGCAGGAGTATCGCTGCTCCCAGAACGAGCACCGCCGGCATGACACGACGGCTCCCGATTCGTGCGGTCAACTCAGCTTCCCCGTATGTGTCTTTCCCCAGCGCGGACGGTATGTCGACTCGGATAGAGGTGACTGCGTCAAGATCAGTCACTTCGAGCCCCGCCGGCTGGCAGATGAGCGGGTGCTCGGCCGAAACCGCGAACGAAATGGCGGCATTGTGCGCGCCCTCCATCTCCAAGTCTGCGATAAAGCGATAGCCGATTCCGATTACGGTCTCAATGTAGGTAGGCGCATTGGGGTCGTCGTCCAGCTGCGCTCTCAGCCGCCGCACCGCAGTGTTGATGCCCGTGACAATGTCGATCGTACTGCTGTCCGCCCACAGCGCGAGAGCAATCTGCTCCCGTGTGATCAGCTCGCCATGTCGCGTAAGGAAAAGCGTGAGCAGCTTGAGGAGAGAGACTGAAAGGGGCACTCGCCGTGTCCGCCGGCGCAACTCTTGCTGGGCAGAGTCAAAGGTGAAGGGACCGAACCGGAAGACACCTGCCTGGGTATTCATATCTCACCCACACTTGCTTTGCGTCTGGATTGGCGCCTTCTCTTATTCCATCCAAATGCAGTCTGCACTGCAGAATGAATAGCTTAGATTGTCACATCGATTTCACATCGATTTTAGACGGATTCCATGGCCTTTTCCCATGACTAAACATAGATTCTTTTCAGTTCCAACTCTCTTCCAAATACCCGGAGATCACCATGCCGCTTCGAATTAACGACACCGCGCCAGATTTCATGGCTAAAACCACGCAGGGAACGCTCAGTTTTCACGAATGGATCGGGGATCACTGGGCCGTGCTCTTCTCCCATCCGAAGGATTTCACACCGGTATGTACCACCGAACTGGGATACATGGCCAGGATCGAGCCGGAATTCGCCAGACGAAATACCAAGGTGATCGGGCTGTCGGTTGACCCGGTTGAGACCCACAGCAAGTGGGCGGCGGACATCGAGGAGACTCAGGGCGCTCGCGTCAACTACCCGATGATTGGAGACACGGACCTCTCCATCGCCAAGCTCTACGACATGCTGCCGGCGGAGGAAACTGGAACATGCGACGGTCGCACCGCTGGAACCAACGCCACGGTACGATCCGTTTTCGTCATCGGACCGGACAAGAAGATCAAATTGATGATGACTTACCCGATGACCACCGGGCGCAACTTCGATGAAATCCTGCGCGCGTTGGACTCTATGCAAATGACAGCGAAGCACAAGGTGGCCACGCCGGTTAACTGGAAACATGGGGAGGATGTCATCATCGTCCCGGCGGTCTCGAACGATGACGCTACCACGATGTTCCCAGGCGGCTGGAGGACCTTAAAGTCTTATCTCCGCTTGGTCGCTCAGCCTAGTTGAAACTCTCAGGTTGCTCAAGGAGATCTCTGTGATTCTCAAACAATACTATTTGAGCTGCCTAGCCCATGCTTCCTATCTCTTGGGCGACGTGGCCAGTTCGACGGCGATCATTGTTGATCCGCAGCGCGATATCGAAAGGTACCTGGCGGACGCAGAGGAGTTCGGCCTCCAAATCCGCCATGTATTCTTGACGCACTTCCATGCCGACTTTATTGCCGGACATCTTGAATTGCGCGATCGTTGCGGCGCAGCGATTCATCTTGGCGCCCATGCCGAGGCGGAGTATGCCTTTGTGAGCATGGCAGATGGAGACATGCTCAAGTTCCCAGGCATGCGCCTACAGGTTCTGGAAACACCGGGTCACACCATCGAGTCCATTTCAATACTTGTATTCGATTTGAAGAAGAGCCCGTCAAAGCCACACGCTGTTCTTACCGGAGATACATTGTTCATTGGGGACGTTGGCCGGCCTGACCTGCGGGCGTCGATGGGCTGCACCGCGAGCGACCTCGGAAGCCGTCTCTATGACTCACTGCACAACAATCTTTTGCCGCTGCCAGATGACACGTTGGTCTACCCGGCTCACGGTGCAGGGTCTCTTTGCGGTAAAAGACTTTCTTCCGACACGGTTTCTACGCTTGGAGATCAGCGGCGCATGAACTACGCACTGCAACCGATGTCGAAGGAAGAATTCATTCGCTTGGTTACAGCCGACCAGCCGGATGCTCCGCAATACTTCACATACGATGCAATCTTGAACACGCGAGAGCGGATCTTGCTGGACAGCAACCTGGAGAGGGTCTTGCGGCCTCTTGCGCTCGACGATGTGATCCGGCAGGGAGACGCGGGCGCGCAAGTGCTGGATGTGCGGGATGCGACGGAATTTGCTAAGGGTCATCTGGCCGGAAGCATCAACATCGGGCTCGCCGGCCAATACGCAACCTGGGCCGGCACACTGCTCGATCGTGCCAAGCCGATCGTAATCATTGCTGAGCCGGGTCGAGAACACGAAGCTGCACTGCGCCTCGGTCGTATAGGATTCGATCACGTTCGGGGCTATCTCGAGGGGGGAATGGCTGCACTGGCAGCGAGACCAGACCTGGTTTGGCCAACCGAACGTGTCAGCGCTGCGATGGTTGCTGAGGAATTGGCGAGCTCCTCCCCGCCCTTGGTGCTCGACATCCGGAATACCCGCGAGTGGGAAGCCAGACATATACCTAAGAGCCTTAACATTCCCCTCAACCATATGCAGGAGCGCCTGGCAGAAATCCCTCGTGATTGTCGTATCGCTGTCCACTGTGCGGGCGGCTACCGTTCTTCGATTGCAACCAGCATCTTGCACCAGTACGGGATTACCAATCTGATTGAGATGGCGGGGGGTCTCGCGGCATGGGACGCCGCCCAGTTACCAGTTGTCTCCGCGATGTGAGTTCGATCAAATCACCAGACCTTTGAAAGGAAAGCACCATGCCAACCGTTGAACCGCAATCCTGGAAGAGCGCAAGGCTCACAATCGAACGCGCTGAGAGCGATACGGAGGGGACCGTGTTTCGACTCTCCGGGCCATTCACGGCGCGAGATCTTTACTACTCCCTGTCTCCAGAGGCTTTACGCCATATCTTTGAGTCTGCGCCAAGGCACCCTCTAGCAGCGAAACAAGTCTTTGACCTGACACTGGTTCCTTACATGGATTCTCATGCTCTAGGCATGTTGGTTAGCCACCACATGCGCTGTCGAAGCAAAGGGATTTCCTTGACTATCACGGGGATAAGCCCTCGTGTTCAGGAATTGTTCAGACTTACCAAAATGGAGAATGTGCTCCCAATCGCTGGAATGGGAAATCCTGATTGAGGCAAAGACCACCTTCAATGCGTATCAACTGTGTCGGCAGAACTCATTCATTTGCTCACGTAGCGATGGCGGGCGTTGTCCGTTGACGCAACAGTCGCCGAGTATCAATCGAGGTGGCCCCCTAGAATGGTGACTCGGCCTGAGTCACGTCCGCCTTGAAGAAAACGCTCTTGATGCTCCTTAGCCTGTCAAGTTCGGACTTATATTCTGGCAGTGCTTTGAGCGTCGAGAAGCTTTCGATCTTGCCTTCCAAGCTGTCGTCGTCAACTTGTCCTTCGTCTGCAGACTCCGCAAGGTCCGCGAGTGGTTTGCCGCTGTCTCCTGCATCGGCGTAGGCGGCCTGCCTTCGATTCAATTGCCGTCAGTGAGTCATTCAATAATTGCCGCACCTTGTCCCTGCCTCCCGTGACGCGATTCGTGCCCTCGGCGCGCTCTGAGAAGATGAGAAGAAAGAATAAGAGTCATTGCAACCGCAATCAGGTTCTTGATCATTGTCGGCTCTTCAGGCGACTCAATCTAGGATTCTAGGGAATGGCTCCCACTGGTCGGGTTGCTGTCAGTGCTTCAGTCACAATCTCGCGAATTGCTTCAATAACCACGCTCGGCGCATCTTCCTGAATATAGTGGCGCGACTCCGGCACCAGCACATGCTTGCTGTGTGGGATCTGTGCGAGCAACTCGTTCTGTAATTCGAGCTTTATGTCCTGCTCAAGAGGATTACCCGGGAAATCCGGGTCTTTCTTGGCGCCCGTCAACAAAATCACCGGCACATTTGGAAGTGGCAATGCACCTGCAAGTGCTTCTCCGCTTGCCTTGGTGCCTTCCAGTTCAGCCTTCTGCGTGCGCGTAGCATTGCTCATGAACTGATTCAGAAGCTTTTCTCGCTCCTTCCATTGATCGAGCGGCATACTAGATTGAAGCTTCTCAAGCAGCCTGCCATCCTCGGGATCCACCAGAACAAGTCCGGCGACTTCGCTCGGATACTTGTAAGCATAGAGTTGCATGATTGCTCCACCGAGCGAGTGGCCTACAAGAATATAGGGAGGAGGAACCTTTGCCGCGCCCAGGAGTAAATGCAATTCTGACACCATCTGCTCTACAGTCCATGGGTGCGGAGATGGATCTGACTTGTCCAGCCCCGCCCGGTTGTACATAATCGTGCGGGCGAACTTGGAGACCTCGGGCTGTACTTTTTGCCAGGTCGAGACATCTTCGCCCATCCCCGATTCAAACACCACGATGGGCATGCCGGATCCCGATTCCGATGTGAAGAGCTTGTATCCTCCCAGATCGACGAGCTTCTCGTGCGGCCAATGTATATTGCCGAAATTGCTCCGGCCAAGTGGCGCGGGCGACTGGTTGGCTTTTTTCAATTCAATGTGGTCTTCGGAATCATGCTCGCCTATTTTTCCAATTTCCTCTTAGGCCTGCTGCATCTTGGGCTCACAGAATGGCGCTGGAAACTTGGAGTCTCAGCCGTACCCGCCGCCCTCTTCTTGTGGATGCTATTGGGTATCCCGCGAAGTCCACGATGGCTGGTAAAGAAGCGAAGGATCGATGAAGCTAGACTGGTGTTGAAACTGACAGGCGACGAAAATTACGAGAAAGACTTACAGGACATCATCGCCTCGATCGATCTCGAGCACGCCTCGCAAAATGTCTTGTTTTCACGAAAATATCTCCTTCCAATCTTTCTTGCGATCTCTATTGGTATGTTCAATCAACTCGCAGGGATCAACGCAATCCTTTACTACTTGAATGACATCTTTGCCCGCGCCGGATTCAACAAAGTGTCCGCCGACCTTCAGAGTGTCGCCGTGGGAGCGACTTTCCTGGTGTTTACCGTCGTGGCGATGGCCGTAATCGACAAGTTGGGCCGCAAGAAACTTCTTCTGGTTGGATCGGTTGGTACGTGTGCATGTCTGGCAGGCGTAGCTTTCGTCTTCTTCACCGGTCGCCACCAAGCTCTGCTACTTTGGCTGCTCATCGGGTACATTGCATTCTTCGCTTTTTCCCAAGGCTCCGTTATCTGGGTCTACATCAGTGAGATCTTTCCCAATCAAGTCAGGGCCAAAGGGCAAAGCCTTGGTAGCTTTTCGCATTGGTTCATGAATGCAATTATCTCCGGGCTATTCCCTCTCATGGCCGCGTCGTCCGGGGGTTATCCGTTTGCTTTTTTCTCGGCGATGATGGCCCTCCAGTTTGTTGTGGTGTTGTTTGTGTATCCGGAAACGAAAGGAATCAAGCTTGAAGATATGCAGCGCAAGCTGGGCATAAGTTAGAAGATTTGCACGACAACAGGGTGAACCGCATGAGAGATGCTGCAAACAGTAGGCGTCTGGCAGCTGAAAAGGCCCGTGCAGACACTTGAACACATCGTTGTCATCTCCTTGGTTCGCCACGGCATGTATGGCATCTCAGGTCCGGCACTCGCGAGTGGTCGCTTCTTACATGGGGAAATAACTGCGCTCTTCCTTATTGGGCTGGCTGACGGCGCACATGGGAGCAAATTTGACGAGGGCCGGGAGCCTACAGCAGACCCCGATATTGGGAGGCAGCAATGTCATCAACATCTTCAAATTGGATAACTTGTTTGCTGTGTACGTTGCTCTTCACTACAACAGCTGCCTATGCTCAAGATAGCAGCAACTATGTCTTGCTCAGAAGAGCGACAACCCACAGTCCCGAGGGCTTACGGGCCCCGACTTCGGTCTACCCGATATTCGTTCCTAGAATTGCGTACTCGAGAAACTCGTACGTGACCGGATTGGACATGAATATTTATCGCAGCCTTTGTCCTACAAAGGGCAATGACCCCACGAATGACGGAGGAGAGAATTGGGAACTGGCGACCGTAAATACCAGCGCTACGCTCGATGTTCCTGCCCGATTCAGTACGTTTGCCGCAGCATGGGCTTTTCTGCAAAACGCGATGATAGGACAAGGGCGGGTTGTGACTATAAAGTTCGCGGATGGCAACTATAGTTTTGGTGCCTCACGATTTGTAATCAATCATCCTCAGGGAAGTCAGATAGCAATCGTTGGAGACACGACAACACCGGCGAAAGTAATTCTGAACTTTTCCGGCCCATCGGTTCCTTTTACAGGGTACTACCGGGACAATTGGGCCTTTTGGGCAATTAACGCAGGTCATACTATCGGCCTAATCGACGGGTTCACGATCAATGGACCCGGGATGACAGCAGCAAATGCCTATGGAGCTATAGCAATAAGCGCCTCCAATGCATCAAGCGTAAAGGTTGGTCCTCATGTCACGATAAACAATGCATATGCCGGTGTGGCAGCATTCTTCAGCTCAACAATATGGGCGGACGGTATCACTGTCACAGGTGGCGGAGATGGAAATATCTGGGCGTACGCAGGGTCCACCAGTTCGTGCAATGGCTGTACATCCAGCGGCGCAAACACCTTCTATTCGAAGTCAGGAGCACTAGTAGATAACTTTTCATATCTCTTCGCTCCCAATTTGAAAACTTCGGGCAATAGCTGCGGTGTGTCATTATTCTCCGGATCGTCAGCGAAACTTAACTCAGCTCAGCTCGGAGAGGGGTTGTGCTTTGTAGGCATGAACACCACGGAAAGTTACGATGGAAAGTTCGGTCCAACTCAAAGTGGAATGATGGAAGATCTGCAGAACTGGAGCTGGAATGATCTTGTTAATAAATCCGACCGAGGATATAAGCCGTTTGATCTAACGTGGATGGCGAACTCTGCGGTGGGCGGCATAGGTGCGATCAACAATTCCGGGAACGACATCCATTGTTCTCTCGGGGGATCGGCTCAAACGGTTCGTGCCGTGTTTGGTATAAGCGGAAACAGCGCTGATTGCTCAACTAACGGCGCTTCGCAATTCGCTATCTTTACTCATGACGCCAAGCCAGTGAAATTTGGAACCAACAATACGCAGGGATTCCAGATCGACCGGGACAATCAGACGGTCTATACAGTGCTCGGAAAAAAATGGGGAGGCACCTACGGGTTGAATGCAACCATGGGCGTGGCCACCCTGTCGGGTGGTACGGTTACCATTCATACTTCCGCGATAGGGCCATTGGCAGCACCTGAAAAGGAGGGGGACGTAATTTACCTGGTTCTGCAAAATTGCGTGTCGTGCGGCAGCCTGTCGGTTGGCACGGTGGTACCCGGGAAAAGCTTTGTTATCGATTCTACGAACCGTTCAGATGTTTCGAATGTGCTTTGGGAGATCAAACACATCTATTAGGCTCGGCCCGTCCAGAATACTGAGCTGGAGGATCTCGTGAATTGGTGAGACCTAAGCACAATGTCGCGCACAACCCGATAACTTGGTGCTGCTTCGCCGATCATCCGCGCAACTGGGGCACTTGCCGATGCACGGACGTAAGCGGAAGCGGGGGCTTTTCAAGGTCGAGCCCCCTCGACCGCTTCGCGTAGCCGATGTGAATGGTCCGTCATCCTCCGGCTGCACGAATTTGAAATTTGTCGAACAGACGCTGCTGCACATTGCGGCAGGTCCGCTATTCAGCGTCGCCCATACTGGAGACCTGCACGACGGAAAAAGAAATTAGACGCGATCGACGATCTGTTTTAGGCGGACGGCCGCTCGACCGGGCTCTCTCGCAGGAATGGCGAGCCGCAAAATGGACGGCCTGGCGCCGTCCACCATCAACGTCATTCTTGGAGAAAGCTATCTAGCCTGGATTGACAGCCTGTCAGTGATAGGCATAGCGTTGCTGCCGCAATCCAATCCACATCCCTACGGAGCGGCAAATGAGAGGCAATGCAAGCATCTGTTTGCGTGCAAAACTCCTGTACGTCGTCGGCGCAATCGTCTTCACAGCAATGCTCGGGACGCGGGCCATGGCCCAGTTCGGCGGCAATGTGTACGTCTTCACACCTGATATGCCACAAAGCCAGATACAGGCAACCGTCGACAGCATCGCAGCCCAGCAGGTCAGCAATCAGTTCGGTACGCAGCGTTATGCGCTCTACTTCAAGCCGGGCACTTACGGCAGTGCCGCCAACCCGCTCATCTTCCAGGTCGGGTACTACACCGAGGTTGCAGGCCTCGGAGCTACCCCGGGCGCGGTCGTCATCAACGGATCCATCAACGTCTACAACCAATGCTTAGCCCAGGACAATTGCATCGCGCTGGTTAACTTCTGGCGCTCGCTCTCCAACCTGACCATTAACGTTACCGGCCAGACCGGGTGCCAATCCAACACGGAGTTCTGGGCGGTGTCGCAGGGTGCCCCGCTGCGGCGCGTCAATGTGAACGGCGGCGTTTCGCTGATGGACTACTGCAATGGCGCACCGGACTACGCCAGTGGCGGGTTCATCGCGGACTCACAGTTCCAGGGCGGAACCGTGATCAACGGATCCCAGCAGCAGTTCTTTGTCCGCAACACCATTCTGGATGGATGGTCGAACGGTGTCTGGAATCAGGTGTTCTCCGGTGATCCCGGAGCCCCTGCGCAGAGCTTTGCGCCGAACTCCGGCGATCCGGGCGGCCCGAACCCGTACACAACCCTGGCCAGCACGCCGGTCAGCCGCGAAAAGCCCTTCCTGTACATCAATAGCAAGGGCAACTACAACGTTTTCGTACCCTCAGTGCAGCGCAAGTCCGTCGGGCCGACATGGACCAGCGGATTCAATCAACCGGGACACAGCCTGCCGCTCAGCCGGTTCTTTATCGCCCAGCCCTCGACCCCGGTCACGGAGATAAACCTGGCGCTCCTGTTAGGCAAGAGCCTCATCCTGACCCCGGGCGTGTACAACCTGAAAGAGCCGATCCAGGTGCTCTACCCAAATACCGTGGTGCTTGGCCTCGGGATGGCAACGCTGGTTCCGCAGACCGGTAAGGAAGCGATGGACGTCCTCGATGTGGACGGGATTCAGATTGCAGGCTTGATCTTCGACGCGGGTCCGGTCAACTCGCCTGTGCTGCTGAAGATGGGCGTCGGCCTGTTTGATCTGCCGCTGCCCCCTGGCGGCTTCCTCCCCCATGTCAACGCGCCGTCGTCAATCAACGATGTGTTCTTCCGGATCGGGGGCGCCACAGCGGGATCGGCCACGACCAGCCTGGAGGTCGACAGCGCTGATGTGATCCTCGACGATGTCTGGGCTTGGCGCGCGGACCACGGCACAGGGGTGGGCTGGACGCTGAACCCAGCGGCTCACGGGGTAGTCGTGAATGGGAATCGGGTAACGGCGCTCGGTCTCTCCGTTGAGCACTTTCAGAAAGAACAGGTGCTTTGGAACGGAAACGCCGGCGAAACGATCTTCTACCAGAGCGAGCTACCCTACGATCCGCCAAGCCAGAGCGCCTGGATGGATGGATCCGCGAATGGATTCCCATCCTACGTTGTCACGAATCCCGTGGGAACGCACCAGGCGCACGGATTGGAAATCTCCTCCTTCTTCGAACTCGGGGTAAACATCGTCGAGGACAACGCCATCGCGGTCCCGGATCACCCCGGCATTCAGGTCAATGATGCCCTTACAGTGTTCCTGTCCGGAAGCGGCCAGATCACCCATGTGATCAATGGCTTTGGCGCTACCGTGAGCTCGAGCAACCCCGGCCCAAGCGACGTGGTCACGTATCCGTAGGAGCAGGACGTTGAGAGAACTAGCCCATACCTCGGAGCACAGCTCGCTGGAAAGTATGGGCACTTCTTTTGCTCGGTGCTAGCTCGTTCAGTGTCGGTCACGCGACTTCATTGCAAATCGAACCGGCGCCTGCCCGGCACGATTCGAGGATGAGTGTTGCGTTCCCGCCGTGGAGGGCTTTAGCCCCAGAAGTCTGAAATACATGCGTGCTCTGGCTGAGGCCTGGCCGGAGGAACCAATTGTGCAACAGCTTATTGCACAAGTGCCCTGGGGTCACAATGTGCGGGTTCTGGACCGAATCAAGGACCGGCCGAGGCGGGAGTGGTATCTCCGGGCAGCGCTGGAGCACGGCTGGAGTCAAAATGTCCTCGTTCACATGATTTTAGGACAGCTCCACGAAAGGGAAGGGAAGGCACTCACCAATTTCAAGGGTAATCTGCTGCCGCGCGACTCAAATGTGGTGCAGCAGGTCCTGCGCGACCCCTACAACTTTGACTCTCGCACCTTGGCTGACCCGTTTGCGGAGCGAGAACTGGAGACAGGCCTTATCATCCACCTGCGCGATCTGCTGCTGGAGCTCGGCCGCGGCTTCGCCTTCGTTGGCAGTCAGGTGCCTTTGGTCGTCGATGACCACTCTTTCTACGTGGACCTGCTCTCTTGTCACATCCGTTCGAGGGATGAGCTCATAGCAGTGCGCCAGCTTGCTGCATCCTTTGGATATGCAATCGCTATGGGGTGGCTAAATGTTTAAAAACCACTTGTGAATAGGCTATTGCAGAATTGACGGGACGGGATGAATTCATCCCTGCCGGCGGTACAGAGTGTCCTGTTCCCCATCAGCCAACTCCTTCCGCAACGTCTCCAGCTCCGAACGGAGCTTGTTGACGACGTCCTGGAGATCCTCAACGCTGGGCAGCTCCTCCCGGACTGGCTCGGCAGCTCGCGTGTCACCCGATAGGTGGAGACCCCGATCGGCCGGATGTGGTTCTGCAAAGCGTATTCCACAACGGGTCCGCTCCGGCGTTTCGCAAAGCAGGAGTCCGATAGCGGGACCGTCGATAGGCGTTCGCATGGTTCCATCGATCGCTGAGATATAGAAGCTCAGTTTGCCGGCATACACCGGCTGGAACTCTGGGTTTTGAGCTCAATGACGAAATAGCAGTGCAGCTCTCATGCCTTCGTCGGGTGACTCGCAGCCCCAGCGCAGTGTCGCATTCCAGGCCTTGCGGGAGATGGTGTTGAACTCTGTCGTTTCCAAGCATTCCAAGCGGAACTACGCCAAGCGCGGGACGAGGTGTTTACCCTGCGCGCGAATCGCTCACAGGGCTCTCTCTGTTCTCCTGATGGAATATCGGAACATTGTGCCGACATGGTGGAGAAGAAATCGAGCGCGTCGACCGTGAACGTGCGCTTGTCCGCCGTGCGCAAGCTCGTCGGTGAGGCGCAGCGCATTGGAATCATCGACGCTGAAGAGGCGAAGAGGCCGCAACCTCGCCGGTGTTCCCAACATTTCCCAGAAGGGAACCAGGTTGGGGAACTGGCTGACGCGGGAGCAGGCGAAGGAGCGAAAAGAAGGAAGTCCGAAAAAAGACGGAAGGAGGATAGGGAGTTGGAGATTCGGCAGGTCTGTCGCACGACACGGCAGATGTCGTGATCAAGAACTGGATAGGATCGGGGATCAAGGGTACTCCGAAGTGCGGCTGCGTTCCTTGCCGCACGAATACGGCACCACCCTTTTGCTTTTTCTCGAACGGATTTGTTCAACGCCAAGAACGGGGTTTATTCACAATGTTGACCTGAGCGTCTTGGAGCGAGGTTGAGTAAGCTTCCACGCGAGGAAGGCTTCCCGGGTGGCCTGATTCGGAGGGTAAGTTCCGTGCAGAGGAATACCGGACTGAATGCGTTCGAGAATAAACTCCTCAATGTGCTCCTGCTCCATCGAATCTGCAGCAACTTCTTCGGCGAGGTGTTGTGGGATCACAACTACACCATCAATGTCTCCCACGATGACATCTCCGGGGAAGACGGCTACTCCGCCGCAGCCAATGGGCGAGTTCATGTCAACGGAATGGTGGGCGATTAGGTTAGTGGGGGCGCTCGAGCCAGCGCAAAAAACGGGCAAACCGCTGTCGGCAATAACGCCACTGTCACGAACGGCGCCATCGGAGACCATGCCTGCGGCTCCACGAATTTTGAGGCGGGCAGTCAGGATTGATCCGCAAGAGGCCGCACTTTTGTCGCCCCTGCAGTCCTGCACCAGCACATGACCGGGCGGAACACTTTCGATAGCCTTGCGTTGCGGGTTCTCGGGATCCAGAAAAATATCAAGCACATCGATGTCCTCCCGGGCCGGGATATTTCGAAGTGTAAAGGCAGGACCGACCATATTTAAATGGTCTAGCTTGCCAAGGGACGCAACGCCTTGCATGAAGATATTTCGGAAACCACGCCGGAACATCTGCGTTGTGAGAGTTGCCGTGCTGACGTGTTGAAGGAGGCTGCGGGTCTGGTCGCTCAATTGTGTCACTGTTCGCTCCTGGCCTGTTCCTGTGATTTCTAGTGGATTTCGGGATCAATCACCGCGCGTCTCTGAGTGCGGAGAGGCTCTTCGAGAAAATCAAAGTCGCAGCCCTTATCTGCCTGCAGGACGTGGAGCTGATGCAAAACTCCGTATCCGCGCTCGAATCGCGGCCGAGGCGGTTTCCAACTTAGTTTCCGCCGCTGCATCACCTCATCGGAGATGATGAGATTGAGCTTGCGCGATGGGATATCGAGCTCAATAAGGTCGCCGTCTTGCACTAGGGCTAAAGGTCCGCCGATGAAGGATTCAGGAGTAACATGCAGCACGCATGCGCCATAGCTCGTGCCACTCATGCGGGCATCGGAGATTCGCACCATGTCACGCACGCCGGCCATCAGCAGCTTCTTGGGTATCGGCAACTGCCCCCATTCGGGCATCCCGGGCGCCCCCACCGGTCCGGCGTTCTGCAAGACAATCACGGAGTCGGCCGTCGCATCCAAGGCGGGATCGTCGATCCGGGAGGCCATATCGTTGTAGTCGCGAAATACAACGGCAGGGCCGGTATGACGCTTTAAATTGGCGTCCATCGCGGGCGGCTTGATCACTGCGCCACCAGGGGCAAGGTTTCCGTAAAGAACCGCTAGGCCATCACTCTCGACAAGAGGATTCGAACGAGGTCGAATGACGTCTTGGTTGAAGATCTTCGCACTCCGGATGTTTTCCCCTATCGTTGCGCCGCTGACAGTCTGTTGGCCGCCATCGATAAGGTCTCCCAACTCCGCAAGGAGCGCGGGAAGACCGCCGGCATAGAAGAAATCTTCCATCAGGTACTGGCCGGCCGGGCGAATGTTCGCGAGCACTGGAGTGCGGCGCGCGAGCTCGTCGAATCGCTGAAGGGTCAGATCGATGCCGGCACGCCGAGCAATGGCGATAAGATGGACCGTGGAATTGGTTGAACCGGCGAGGGCCAGAACGGCGGTGATGGCGTTGTCGAATGAACCAGCCGTCAGTAAATCGGAAGGCTTGATATCCTCCAAAACCATATCGACGATCCGTTTGCCCGTGAGAGATGCGTATTGACCGTGCCGCGAGTCGACTGCCGGAATCGAGGAGAGACCAGGCAGTGTGAGACCGAGTGCCTCCGCGGCACTGGTCATGGTGGAAGCCGTGCCCATGGTCATGCAATGACCGGGGGAGCGGGCGATCCCAGTCTCGATGCCTTCCCACTCGCACTGCGTAATATTCCCTGCATTGAGTTCCGCTGCGTACTTCCAAACGTCGGTGCCACTGCCGAGTACCCTGCCATTCCAATCGCCTCGTAGCATCGGGCCAGCCGGCAGGTAGATGGCAGGAAGATTCATACTGAAGGCTCCCATTAGTAGACCGGGAGTCGTTTTGTCACAGCCCCCCATCAAGACAGCGCCATCGAACGGATAGGAGCGCAAGAGCTCTTCTACTTCCATTGCGAGAAAGTTTCGGTAAAGCATTGTGGTGGGCTTCTGAAATGGCTCGGACAAAGTCATGACAGGCATCTCGATGGGGAAGCCTCCACCCTGCCAAATACCGCGCTTGACTTCCTCGGCACGCTGCTTAAAGTGGGTGTGGCACGGGTTTATCTCACTCCAGGTGTTGACGACGGCGATTACAGGCTTGCCGGCGTAGTCGGAGGCGGTGTAGCCCATCTGAGCGGTACGCGACCGATGACCGAAGGAGCGCAGATCCGTTGCTCCATACCATCGATGGCTCCGCAATTGCTCCGGGGTCTTCCGCGTCTTCATTGGTTTCTCCCACGCCATAGAGCTCATGGTTTGCAAATTCAGTGGACGGTTCACCCTGCGAGTGGAACTTACGATGGCTCGGTGCTTTCATCGAGGGCGCGATTCCGAGCATTTGTGATGTGAAGGCGCATGGCAATGCGAGCTTCCTCCCGCTCTCCTTCACGGATTGCGCAGAGAACACGAGAGTGCTCGGCTTGAACAAGATTCAGGCGGTCTTTATTACGAGAGAGAGAAATGTGACGCGTGATATTCATGCCGTTCCAGATGTGCATATGAAGTGCCTGGAGCGTTTGAATGAAGATCTGATTGCGGGTTGCAGCGGCGATTGCTGCGTGAAACCGAATATCCTCCTGGATCCCGAGTTGTCCCGCGGCATTGACATGATTCAACTCGTCAAAAGCCTCGGCAATTGATTTCAGGTCGTCCTCCCTTCGGCGTTGGGCGGCCAGCGAAGCAGCCTCGCCTTCGAGACCTATACGGAACTCGAAGCAACGCATCAAGTCGGCGATACCCCCGATGGGCGACAAACGCAGGAACTCACGTCCCGGCTGCCTTTGAACGTAGGTGCCCGCGCCCTTCCGGGTCACCGTCACTCCATCAGCATGAAGCCTGGCAAGTGCCTCCCGCACTACCGCCCGAGAGACACCGAAATCGGTACACAACTGATTCTCAGAAGGCAGTCTGTCGCCGACGCGAGATTCTCCATCGACGATTTGCCCCAGAATTCGCTCATAGATTCCGTCCGCCAATCGGCTAGGGCCTTCGGCGGAAGCTACATCAACGACAGGAGCTCCGCTTGTCACCATGACGACCTCTGAAAGTTAGATTGCGTCTCACTTTTCGGCTCCTAGGTAGGTGGGAAATGCAATCTCCCCTCCAATCTTGCAAAGTCTTCGATTGGATGTCAAACAGTTGTCCGATAGGTTGCGGGCTCTTGTCCTAGCGCCGGAGAGATACAAGTTTGGCAACGGCATGCTGAATTCGACTGCTTTAAATTTTTTCCTAAATTGCAATATCGCCTCCCTAGAGCTGCGAGACCGTTAGCTTTTCACGGGAGAGACGCTGAGCTTCGTGACATGAGCGCAAGATCATGGCTCCATCTGGAAGTACTGTCTGACAACCTGCTTGATATGACACCTGTTTTATTCTCAACGGTACGCTGAAGGTCGCCTTTGACTTGGATACAGGGAAAACGCTTAGGCCTCTTCTCCCTGCTAGTGACACGAGTCATTACCAGATGAGCTTGAATGCAAGTTGAATCTCTCGAGGGTCGGTCGTGGTCTTGTCGATTGCACCGGCTCCATCCTGGGGTGCGTACGACAGGGATCCATTGGCCGCCGTGGCCGGGGCGAAAAGCGTCGTGTTGTCCAACGGTGATTGAAAATTCGAGTGGTTTAGAACATTAAAAAACTCCACTCGAAGTTGAGTGCTGAAGCTCTCGGATATCCGTTTGAAAGCAGTGTTCTTGAAGACAGAAAAGTCGAGGTTTCTAAGCCCAGGCCCGGCCATCACATTTCGCCGGGCGTTTCCCACCTTGTTTATGCAGGTCGGAAATGCCAGAGCGGGATTGCAATATTGGTTGTAAAAAGCCTGCGATGGGGCCGTCGGCATCTGAAAGCAATTTGTCTTGATGTAGTGATTCAGATTCCCAGGATTCACCAGCGATTTGCAGCCCACAGTCGAGAGCCGGTCGGGGAACGAAAATGGATCACTACTGTTTTCTCCAACAGCGTCGCCTCCGACCAGCACGGTAAAAGGCTGACCATCTTGGGCGCTGAAAATGCTACCCAGCTCCCATCCTCCCAGCAGCTTTTGGTCGAACGCTCTGGAAATGCGAGGGGAAGGAAGGTCCCACATCGCGCTGAGCGATAGCACGCGCGGAGTGTTGAAGTCGGAGGGGGCCTTATCAAGCCTCAGATCCCACCATGGAAGGCTGCTGAGGGAATTTCCGTAAGAGTCCGAACCAGCGCCGCTGGAACTAGTATCGAGACTCTTTGACCAAGTATAAGAACCCTGGAACTGGACTCCTTTACTCATGCGCTTGGTCACTCCCACCTGCATCGCGTGGTACGAGGAGCTACCGTTCCACCAGAGCGAATGTATCCCGCCAAAATTGGGGTTGAGCGTGGACAGCGGGCCTGCGGGGGAGTAGGGAAAGACCCATCCATCGGACGTCAATCTGGGAAGGGTCAAGTCTGCGTCATCTACCTTGAATTGATGATGCAATCCGCGAGAGCCAACGTAACCAACGATAATCCCGATGTTCGGCGTCACTTCGCGCTGTACATTCAGGTCCCACGTCATTACGTAATTGCGATGAGGATTTTGCTGGACGAAGGACGTGTTCGCAGATTGGGGAGTTAAAAGAGAGTAACCGCCGGAGTAAAAGGCGCCTTGCAGGCCCGTTTGCACCGACCCCCCTTGATTGAATGGCGCCGCATTCGCTTCAAGCAAATCCACAACGTAGGGAAGTGGCAAAACGTCAAAGATTCCAAAGGCTGCGTGCACGATTGTTTTCGAGTCACCGATAGGATCCCATGCTAAACCGAGGCGGGGCTCGAAATTTCGCAGCGTGGGGTTCTCGAAGAGTTGACCACCTATCTTTGGTTTGGCGTCAGTAAGATTACGCAAGCTGACATACCTACCATTTACCTCGTGCGGTACGGTCGACATTTCATACCGCAGTCCCGCGTCAATGGTGAGGTTCTTTCGAATCCTCCAATTGTCCTGGATGTATGTACCTACGATCACCTGGTGCACATCACGTGGCGGAATAGTACCTATCCCGGCAATGAAACTTAGCGGCTTGTTAGTCAGGAAATCAGAGAGCGATCCAAATGCCCAGTCTCCCGTGCCAGAGGTGTTATCCGTATTGTTTCGGATGTTCTCAACCGCAACGCCGAACTTGAAACTGTGCTTCTGGCGAGTCCAGAATGCATCATCATACGCCTGGAAGGAGGTATAGCCATGGAAGACAGAAGATGCGCCTCCGACACCGCCCGGCATGGTTGTGAAGCCTGACATAAAGACGCGTCCGGCATTTCGTCCTGGGATAACGGCGAAGGACTTATCCGTTGCCAGAGAGCTCACGGCGCGCATACTTTGATTGATGGAGCCTGCGACGCGGTTTGCTCCCATATGAAAGGAATTCAACAGTGCGGGACTGAAGATGTGAGTTTCCTCCAGTGCTACGGTTTGTCGCCGAATGTGATGTCCGTACGAAGATATGTTCATTTGATCGGGTGCGGAGAACCGTGTGTCATCGAATAGATAGGTCCCCGAGACGCTGTTCTCCGAGGAGATCGTGTGATCAAGCCGGGTTGTGAAAAAGTTTTCCGTGATCGCTTGTTGGCCGGTAAAAGAGTAAATGCCAGCGTCGTTGCCCACGGCCGTCTGGACGTTTGGAAGTGGATACAGCTTTAAGTACTTGGCGGCTGAAGAGTCAACCTGTACCGGCCCTGTAGAGAGATTGCCGCTTCGGGCGGACGCAGAGGGGACGATAGCTTGAGTCGCTATTCCTTTGCTCTGTCTTATGCCTTCGTAGTCACCAAAAACGAAGAGACGATCCTTAAGCACCGGGCCGCCTCCCGATCCGCCAAATTGATTTCTACTGAACGGCGCCTTGTACGGATTTCCGTTCGGGTCGTAATCGAAGTAGTTCCTCGCGTCCAGGACGCTATTCCTGGCAAACTCGTATGCGCTCCCGTGAAACACATTCGTTCCTGACTTGGTGATCGCGTTGATTACACCACCCGAAGTCCTGCCGTACTGCGCGGTATAGTTGCTTGTGATCACCGAAAACTCCTGGACCGCATCGACTCCGAGCGCTCCGCCGAGCACATTACTAGGACCCCCGTTCGCATAATCGTTCACACTGACACCATCTAGGCGGTAGTTGTTTTGCACCGGTCTGCCGCCGCTGATTGAGAGCTGGGCTCCAAAACCTTTCAATCCTCTGTCCAATCCCGAAGACGCATTGAACGAACTCTCCAGTCGCACAACGCCTGGTTGAAGAGCAGCCAGGTCTGTCCAGCTACGTCCATTCAAGGGCAACTCTCTAACGGTGGTGGAGTCCACAACGCTCGTCAGCTCCGAGGAACTGAGCTCAATCGTCGGAGCTCTTTCGTCAATCGTCACCTGTTCGGTGATTTGCCCGATTCTCATGCGAACGTCTACAGTCTGCTCCGCGCCCACGTTGAGCGTGAGGCCAGTGCGAGAGAATGTGGCGAACCCCGAAGCAGTGACCGTAATCTCATAGGGGCCAGGAGGCAAATCCGGTGCAGTATAAGTACCGTCCTTGCTTGTAACTGATGTACGAGTTATTCCAGTTTCCTGGTTTTCGATGACCACGTTAGCAGAGGGCAGAACCAGCCCTGTAGCATCGGTGACAGTTCCCGACAGCGTAGCTCCCGTTACCTGGGCGACGATGATCGCTGCAGGTTGAAACGTCAAAACCAGCGTACCGACCACAAACACGAGATAAATTCTCTTGAGCTTCAATCTCATAGCAACCTCGGGGACTGGAAGTGATTCCGTGCAGTTGCGGTGGACAGTCGTTCACTTCGCGTGCGAGTGTGATAAGGGACAAAAGCAATAGTTGTCAAGCAGGATTTTGAACCTGCCAGACAGGAGGAGTCGGGCGTTGCGTTTCTCAGCGGCTCGCAGAGCCGCATTCGGCAGTACCTGCTAAGGGGGAACCCTGTTAATTCTAGGATCGGGCAATACGATGACGCATACAGTATTGATAACTGTTAATTTTTTTGACGAAGCAGCGGTTGCACTCCTCGCATCGAGAGGTTGTCGTACTGTTGAAGCAAGGATGCTTCCAGGCTTACGAGACGGGGATCTTTCGCAACCTGATCTGCTGGATCTGGGAAAAGATGCGGATGCCTGGATCGTGGGTACGTCGAAGGTAACGCGACAGCTATTAGAGCATTTGCCCAAGCTACAGATCATCGCTCGTCGTGGCGTCGGCTACGACAGGGTGGACTTAGAGGCGGCGCGCGAGCTTGGTCGTGTCGTAACGATTTCTCCAGGCGGAAATGAGGAGGCTGTCGCGGACCACGCTGTAATGTTGATGCTTGCAGTGGGCAGAAGTGTATGCGAGTTCAGTCAATCCATGCGGACGGGGAACTGGACTGTCAAAGTTGGCACAGGCCTCCATGGCAAGACAGTCGGGATCTTAGGATTCGGTCAAATCGGGCGAGCCGTGGCGAAGAGGCTGGAAGGTTTCAATGCGCAGATCCTTGCTTACGACGAGCGTATCGATCCCGAATACGCCGAATCTCACCATATCAAGTTCGCGAGTCTGAACGAAACTCTTACCCAGAGCGACTATGTGACTCTCCATCTGCCGCTCAATCCTGGAACGCAACACGTTATTGGATCGGACGCATTTCGACGTATGAAGCCCGGCGCAATTCTGGTCAATACAGCGCGCGGCGGCCTGGTCGATGAGAGAGCCCTGCTCAGAGCTTTAGATTCGGGGCATCTCGCCGGAGCGGGACTGGATGTGTTCGAGGTCGAGACGGATGAACGACAAAAGGAAACAGCAACGGAATTATGCCTCAGACCAAACGTAGTGGCGACCCCGCATGTTGCGGGTTTCACAGCCGATGCACTGAACCGCGCGAACCACATTGCTGCTGAGGCGGTTCTCGCGGTCTTTTCGGGTGGTTCGCTACCTTCGAGTTGGGTCGTGGCGGACGGAAGAAAATAGGATGAAGGTCGTCATCCTGCACTTCTTCCGTGCGAGAAGAGTGCGATTCATCACTCGCATTCACAATCCTTTCCGACCAGCCTCATACCTTGCCTATTTTGCCAGCTGGTGCGCTACCACGAGGACCATGAATGTGCCTGGCTTGACGACCGGCCGGCCTCTCGCATCGGTTTTAGATGGATCGAATTCGGCTGTTGGCAGGTAGATTCGGTGCTCGTCAGGGTCCAATCCCATGGTGCTTGCGCCCCGCAGCGTCTTCACCGTCTGCACAATCTCATACTTTCCCGAACGATGGCTTGCCACAGCCAGGGTGCCATCGCGGCAACTTGCCAGGAGTTCATCGCCATCCAGTTTGGTCGCATCCACGGTTTCCCCAATAGGAAGGTCCGACAAAACCTTGCCATCTTCAGTGCTCATTACGATCAGCTTTTGTGGCTTCCTGCAACCGATGATCAACCGATGATTTTTCCTGTCAATCGACATGCCCACCGGTGCCCCACCAGGCGCCACAGGCCATCGGGCGACCACCTTGCGGCTTTTCATATCCACAACCGCCACGACGTCCTTGTCCATCAGGTTCACGTACACCCGGCCATTCCCATCGGCCGCAAGAAACTCCGGAGCTCCATTCAAGTCAATCGGCGTCTCAAACTTTCCGGTGGCTAGATCGATGTCCGGCCGGAATGAGATCAGAACCCCTTTGTCTCCGGAATCCAGCAAAATGAGCCCGCTAGTTGGGTCGAAGATGATGCCATCAGAGTCAGGAACCGTAGCGATCCTGCCCAGAATGGCGTATGTCTTCAGATCGAACACCACTACCTGTCCCTCACCCCCACCGTCACTGATGAAGCCTCTTCCGGCGTCAGGAGCGATCGCGACACCATGAGCGTTCTTCTGGCCGGGAATGTCCGCCAGGACTTTGCCCGAATCCGCATCGATCACCATGGTGTGCGTGGTCCGGGGAACAAACAGGCGGTGCGTCTGCGAGTCCACCGTAAGGTAGTCCCAAGAACCCTCCCCGCCGATGTGGAAGGTCTTTACAACAACCCAATCCGACTTCGCAAAGGCCACACCAAACCCCGCGACCAACACAAATATAGTCGCGGACAGCACCATTCTGTTCAGTCTCATGTTTATCCTCCTGTTCATTGCTACCCTTCTTCAACTCGCATACTGGGAAGTTTCGAACCTCCCACAGCTCGACAGGTACCCTCAGCCCAAACATCTTGTCTGACAGACATCGGTTGTAAGCTGGCTCGAGTTTCGCTGTCAAGCGGCTTAGCATTGCCGTTAGCGGTGTAAATCTCAACTTTCGGCCCGAAAGACCCCATTTTTGACAGTTCAGGCAAGCGCCGCTACTATGTCTGACATCTCGCTTCCGGTCCTCATCTGGCGAGCGAAATAGTGCATCCAGCGCGCTTCGGCATTGAACAAAATACTCGTGAACTGATTCGATCCCTAAGAGGAACTCGATGAACAGTATGTCCCGTACCCTTTCGCGACGCAGGTTCTTGACCACGGCGGCGGCCGCCACTTTCATGGCTTCCTTCAACCTGCTGGCGGAGCCGTCGATGCGGCGCAGCAAAATTCGAGACATCCGGTGCATGGTCCTGTCCGGGGACCGGACGTATACCTTTGTGAAAGTCATTGCAGACAATGACATGTTTGGAATCGCCGAAGCTTATGGCAGCCCTGCCATTGGAACAAAGCAGCAAATACTCGAATTGAAGCCTTTGTTAGTGGGAAAGGATCCGCTGGGCATCGACGCGATTTATACGGAGTTGGGTAGAGGCGGCAAGAGCCTTGCAGGGACGCGGACGGATGGTTCCGCCCACATGCTGATGCGTGCAGCAAGCGGGATCGAAATGGCATTGTGGGACCTGGCCGGCAAGATTCTCGGCGTTCCTACCACAACACTCCTCGGAGGAAAATTCCGCGACAAAGTCCGAGTGTACGATCATGCCTCCCCTCGAGACATGCTGGACAAGGCGTCGTGTCGGGAATGGGCAGGCAAGATCAAGTCTGATCCAAGCGGCTTTACAGCACACAAAATCGGGGCACGTTCAAACGACCTTTCCTCCTTGAAGTCCAAAACCGCAGATCCTGCGCGCAGCGCCGGCGACTATAACAGGGTGCTTACGACAAAGGAGCTACTCGACATCGGGAAGGGATTTGAAAATTGCCGCGAGGCAATTGGCTGGGATCATGACATTATGGTGCACTGCCATTGGGAGTATGACCTGCGCACATCGATTCAACTGGCGCAGGTCGTTGAGCCTATAAAGCCGCTTTGGCTAGAAGATCCGCTCGGCGTTGACTACACCGATTCCTGGAAGCGGCTGGTAGCGGCTTCGCCCGTTCCCATCTGCACCGGTGAGAATCTGGAACGCAGGGCTGGGTTCAACGACTTCATCATCAACCAGGCTTTAGACATTCTCAATCCCGATCTTCGCAATAGTGGCGGCTTCCTCGAGACGAAACGCATTGCCGATATGGCGGACATTTATGGCCTGCCCATGGCGACTCACAATACAGGAAGTCAGCTGAATACATGGGCAGTGTGCCAATGGGCGGGCTCCATACGCGACTACCTGGCGTGCGAGACCATAACCGGCCAGGGCGGCTGGATGGATCAACTGCTTCAGCTCGATGAGCCCTATATCAAAGAAGGATTTATCCGCGTCCATGACCAACCCGGCCTTGGCGCCGAACTGAATCCCGATGTGGTCAAAGCCCATCTTGCCGAAGGTGAGATCTGGTGGGGATAGAAGCCCGGGCAAGAAGCGAGGCCCGGAAGGGTTGTGACTCTCCTCAAGAGCTTAATTGAGTGGCCTGATAACCAATTCATTTCGATTTGATCATCAAGCTGCAGAGAGGATCCCAAATGAACTCGGGTGCAAACTTAACTGTTTCGTCGCCCGATGCGACGAGCAGCACGGGCGAATTCGGGACACAAGATAATGCTCGCCGGAAGTGGACGATCATAGGCTTGCTCAGTTTAGCTGCAATCATCGCCTATGTGTCTCGATCTAACTTGGCTGTGGCATTGACGCTCCCGAGCTTCGCCCATACCTTCGGCCTGTCTGAGACCGGCAGAGGCGCTGTCAATTCCTCTTTTTTCTGGGCATACGCGGCGCTCCAGATACCTGCCGGCTGGGTCGTCGACCGATATGGCGTGAAATGGCCCTACGCTTTGGGCCTGCTGTTCTGGTGCCTCGCGTCGGCTGGGACTTGTCTGGTAACTTCGCTGGACCAACTAATTCTGCTACGGCTTCTGGTGGGTACGGGCGAAGCTGTGTCGGTACCGGCAAGTGCTCGGTGGATTCGCATGAACTTCCCCGAGCGGCGCCGTGGGCTCGCCATGGGGCTGTACATGACGGGCACTAAGATCGGGCCTGCGATTGGAGCTCCCTTGGCTGTGTGGCTGCTAACTGACCACACCTGGCGAACCATGTTTTTGATACTGGGCATAAGCGGCCTAGTCTGGCTCATTCCATGGACTTGGATGGTCAAGGATCAGAAACCGGATCGTCCCTCCACCGAATCCGTGCGAACTCCAGCAAGTCGCTTGACATTCAGCACATTAGTGGCGAGTCCAGTCATTTGGGGAACAGTGATTGGCACGTTTGCTTACATGTATTTTGTGTACTTTTGCTTGACGTGGATGCCAGCCTATCTAACTGAGCAACGCCACTTGTCACTCGCTCAGATGAGCCTGTACACCTTCTTCGGCTTTGGCGGGATGGCCGCAGTGGCTGCTTTGGCGGGATGGTTGGCAGATCACATGATCGTAAGGGGAGGTGATCCGGTAACGGTGAGGAAGTGGTTCACGATTGTGGGTTTTGCGATTGCTGGCACTGAGCTTGTCGGCGCACAGTCGTCATCTTTGACCATCGCGCTGACGTTCTCAATCATATCGCTGTCGGGCCTGGGACTCGCTACTGCAAATTATTGGGCACTTACACAGACATTGATTCCGGCTTTCGCGATCGGGCGGGTTTCCGGAATCCAGAACTGTGCGGCGAGTGTGGCCGGCATTGTGGCTCCGATCTTCACTGGTTGGCTAAAACAACGAACGGGGAGCTATTACGCTCCAATGTTCGCCTGCTTTGTATTTCTGGTAGCTGGGGTACTCTCTTACCTACTAATGGTGAAAACCCCTTATGCTCCGCAACCGGAACTCTGATGTCCTCCCAGTGGATGAGTTCCCTCGCTGCATACTCCTCAATGCGCACCCACCGAGCTTCGTGGACATCCGCAAGTTCTGATTTGTCAAGGTGCGGCAAGCTAAATAGTCTTACATTTCTACAAAGCCCGTCCGGCAGGGAAGCGCCTGCAGATCGGCTATCCGCTCCTAGCCGAGGCCACGTTCGACCATGACTACCAGACGCTCACCCACAGCCACTATCATCGGGGTGGCATCGCCTGCAGCGGCCCTCGAAGCACCAGGAGTGCCAGCCCGTGAACAGTCGACAACGCCAGATACTCCGCGCCTTCGCGGTTTTCCTCTCTGAGCATCCCGCTGCCCTTCATTCGGTCGAGAGCCAGAGAGAGGAGTTGGAACGGGTTCAGGCCCATGGATGGTGCGCGTTCACTCCCTGCGCTAGCGTTACGTCAGCGACGCTGGCGCCAGGTTCCAGCTCAACTGCACGATCTTCTCCGCAACCGCCTGCGCCTTCGAACACGGCGCCGAACTCCCACAGCTTTTGCAGCCATGCAGACATACTCAATCGGGGGAGATACAACCTACAGACGAGGACCTTCGCACGCTTACGAAAACAACCACATCCCACGCTTACAAGTGGCTCCCTTATCAGACGAGGGCACGGGCACTGATGTACTTATCTAATTAAGAAACCAGGAATGTGAGCTATCGGGTTATGTGGGCACGGTGTTCTCCTTGCTGCTAGTAACGCTCTAAATCCGGCCCGGAGAGCCAAGCTCCTGGTCTACCCATTACCTCTTCCAGTAGGCGGTCTTCGTGTCTCCTGCACCAGCGAGTTACCGAGCCTGGAAAGACTTCGGACGGGTCGCCAGCTATACCAGCGGGGATTCGCTCCTGGAATCCCCCGATTGCACTTTCCTTACAATCCCGAACTGAGCACTTCGCCATTTCGCCCCTCCCGGATTTAGGAAGCTAGAAAAGAAGAATCAGATTACTTATGGATGAAGAAAATGTGCTGATGTTCGGTTAGTTTGTTGTTTTCCGGTTTTATCCTTAGGGCTCGTCGGTGCTCAGTCGCCGGATACACCCAAGCAAGAATCGTTATTAAGGAAATGACCAAACCCCTGGGTACCCAGCAAGGGCATCGCATGCAACATCCAATGACCCATAAGCGCTTCGTCGCTGCCCCAAAAGCAGGAGAGTGTTTTCCGCCCATCCAGTGTATGAATTCGCATAGAGGTTTTTCATGCGTATTGATTGCCCAGGAATGTACAGTGCGCGAGGTTATGTAGTTGCCGAGGTCTTTGCGATCCGAGGCAACTACGCCATCGGCTATGTCACGCTGCCCGACGAGACCAAGAAGGCTGCAGTATGGAATATCAAAGACGGATTAAGAATGCGTGGCCCGCACGACGAAAGTCTCGACCGATTCCTGGGGCGCACAAGACCGGAGGGGACGAAGCTTAAGAGAAAGCGATATCCTGTAACCAATCATCCTGCGCTTGCCGCAAGTACATCATCGACATGCTGATCATTGTTTTCGCGTTTTCATTCTTTTACCTTTGGGAGCGTGCCCACGACAGGAAAGCCTCGCTGGCATGCTCAACTCACCGGCCGTGTCTTTCTGTTTTTCAGCAAAAGGTCCATGAAGGCGACTTGCCTCACGCTGGAAACCGGAATATCACACGCTGAAGGATTCCGAAAGAAACACAAGCGGGTTGCAAATTAAATGGAAGCGATGGTTTTCAATAACAGTACTACGCGGTCCCTCGAGGATCAGGCCCTACAATTACTAGCAAGTCTCGACTGGAAACGCACGGGCAAACATCTGACGGCAAATTGGGAATTTGATTCTCCCGCGACTGTTGCGCTCAGGCACGACTTAGGCCGGGACACAATCGCGGGTGTTGGTCTCGAAATACTAGGCAGTAAGGCTTACCTCAATCTCGATGCCGAAAAGTATTTCGAGATAGAGAGAATGCCGCTGAAAATATGTAAGCCAGTATCAGCCAAACAAGACGCCGACACCCACCCGTGGTGACTAGCTTTGAAGTACCGAAAAGGGCAGCAACTCCCTCACCTGACTGATCGCTAGCAGTGAGCATTAAAATGAACGACAAGACCGTAAAAAACCCGGCGAATATTGATTGAGTCGCTGACAAAGGAGCTGGAAGGCTTGAAGAGGTACCTTCCTTTCGCAAGAGTGTAGCTTTCAACTTTAAGTGGCGCTTAGCTTCAGAGTTATTTGGCGCAAAATTTCAGGAGTATTTGGCGTATATGGCGTTAGGCTGCGCCTCCGCAGCGTGCATGCTTTGATGTATTAAGTAATTTGGCGTGATTTGGCGAATATGGGCCGAAGCTGATCGACGAAGCCGCTGCACCTGGTTCCAGGTTTGCAACTGACCGGCGCCAATTGCGCCAAATAGCTCTGAAAAACTACGCCAGATAATTCTGAAAACAACAGGCTCGAGACAATCTGGTGATTGGCCAAGCTTGATAAGAACTGAATTAGGCCACAACTATGTGTGCCAACAATTAGCAAAATGTGTGCCACTTAATCAGCAAAACAACAGCTCTCTCCGCGAAAAAGATGACACCCTATTGAAGCAATCCACCGTTCATGGCCCACCGCTGTACTCGCTCGCTTCGATCATGCGCGGATCCACCACGACCGGAACAGCCGATGGTGACGAACTGATCGCGTTGTCCTCTAGGAAGTGCGGGATTTAAGTGCAGTAGTCCTCAGGAAATCTGGGATTGAATGCAGACAATTCGCTCGACAAGCTGAAATCCGGGAATCGACTGCAGCGTGACACGAACCCAATAATGTGCACTTCCGCTGGCCTCGATACCAATTAGACAAGGCTCTAGGCCCGCAAAAAAAGTTCCCGGCTTCGCTTCGGCGCAGCTTGCGTCGGAGTATTGTCTTGTCGCCCTTGTCCGCACCTTGCACCCGGAGCACCTGCTTCGCAATAGCCAAACCGATTCGCCACTCTCATCCCGATGCACCTCCTTTTGCAGAGCGTATCAACTAGCTCTTGTAGGACGGGTCCATACCATTAGGTCAGGAGGTCCTCGTGAAGAAAAGCAACGGGCCTAGATCTAGTCTTCGCGCGTGACAGCGTCTACGGGGAGAAAGAATCTAAACACTGTTCCGCTATTCGTTTGCGCGTGACGGCTTCGAACCTTCAGAGTGCCGTGGTGTCTTTCAACAATCCCGCGGGTTACCCATAGCCCTAAACCCGTTCCGCCAATGCCCTTGGTCGTATAGAACGCGTTGAAGATCTTGGCGAGAACGGGTTTGGTCATTCCGCTCCCCGTATCCGCAACAGTGATCGATATCCCTTTGCGACCCTCATGCCAATTTGTGGCTGCACGGCAGCGGAGCAATAAACGGCCACCTTGGGGCATGGCATCGACTGCATTGCCGATTAGGTTGCTTACAACCTGCCTGATCTCGCCCTCGAAACACCTGACTGTCACCTCCGTCGCACACTTCGCCTCGACCACGATGTGAGAGTTCACCAGCCTTCCGTGGTACATGGAGGCGACCTCCTCGATCAGTCTGCTGGGGTCCAGCTCAGTAGGACCTGTGGTTTGTTTGTGAAACCGTAGCGTCTGGCTGGTGATCTGCGCCACACGCCGAAGCTCCTGCTCCGCCGTATCAAGGTAAGCACCTATTTGCTTCGGGTCGACACTCCTACGCGCCAAGTACAACAGATTCGTCACAGATTCCAATGGATTATTGATCTCGTGGGCTATGGATGCGGCTAAGCGTCCAACAGCAGCGAGCTTTTCTGACTCGCGGAAAGCCTCCTCTGCAGACTTCCGTGCGGTCACGTCCTCTACTGTTCCGACGACCCCGAATGGTTCACCATCTTCGGAGTGCAGCATCACGGAACGGGCGCAGATGATACGAGACTCGTCTCCCGGAAGCTGGAGTCGATACTCTGTAAAATAACCTCTGTTTCCCGCAATTGCCTTGGACCACTCGCCATAGACTCGGATCGCATCCTCAGGATGGAGGCGCCTGAGCCAGCCATGGCCCAGCAATTCTGCTTCAGACATCGAGAATATTTCCTGAGCCATCGGATTGGCATAGGTGATGCTTGCAGCCATGTCTGCCTGGTAGACGCCGGTAGGATTGAATTCGCTTAGCCGCCGAAACCGCTCCTCGCTTTGCTTCAGCAGGGCTGCCGTCCGGTGCGTCTCCGTGATATCAAGGATGAACTCTACCCCGCGATGCTCTGCAACTCCTTTTGCTGCGAACAGACCGCGGAAGCGCGTACCGTCCTTACGGTAGTATTCCTTTTCATATGGAACTGTGCTGCCAAAGATTTTCAGTTGATTGATCGCTTTCAGGGAAGCGGCCATCCACTCCGGAGGAGTTAACAGGTCCCATCGAAGCCGGCCAGCACGAAGGTCTTCCTCTGTGAACCCGCTCATGCGAAGAAAGGCTTCGTTTGCATCAACGATATCGCCACTCGGATCGAAAAAGATGATGCCGACCGTACTGATCTCAAGCATGCGCTTGAGCAGCGTATTCGTCTCGATCGTATCTCCTGCCGAAGCGTTCAGTAAGCCCATCCTCGTGTCACGGTACCCTGATTCCGGCTTTGATGCGCATAGGGCTCCTCGCAGCCATCCAGGAGCTCCAGACTACCCGGCGAGCGTCGCGGGCTGCAAGGCGGGCTGAATTCTTGCAGGAGGTTGTGGCTCGACCAACGTTGGATTGCTGACCTGCTGGGCTGCGATGCTGTCGACGGTTGAATGGATCTGGCTTTGTGGCATATCAGGTGTAAAGAAGTACACATTGCCGCCGAACTGGGCCATGGCTCGCGTCCCGAGCATTGCTGCGAAGACGATTGCGCCGAGGACGTACAGGAGTTTTGCACGCAAACAGATGCTTGCATTGCCTCTCCTTTGCCGCTCCATAGGGATGTGGATTGGGTTGCGGCAGCAACGCTATGCCTATCACTGGCGGGTTGCGCTGATCGAGCAAGCTATGCACTCGACTACGCCGATCTTATTGCAAATGGCGGGTTCTACCTTGGGAACTGGGACCCTGGCTGCAAAGATGGCCGCTCATCTTATGACAGATATTGGCAAAGGATGTGCGACAGATAATTCCACAAGCTACTAACTAGGTTCGTTAGAACGCTTAGCCCGTCGCCTGCAGCAAAACGGGTGACCATACACTTATCGCTGTTAGCAGTCTTCGTTGTGCTCCTCAGTGCCTACCAGTTATGCAATGTCTGGAGCACCCGATCGAGCACCACTGTGCCAGGTTTAAGCAGGTCGCGGAACTCGTTCGTGGTCAGTGACTTTGGCCGGGGCACCTCCATCCGCTTGTAGCTATACGACACAGTCGCGAGATCCCCAGTATTCTTATTGACAATCCAATGCGCTGGCATCGACGCCTCCTCGACGAACTAGCGACCATTGTACGCAAGTGTGTGAACGCCCAAGTAACTAGTGTTTAGCTCCGAACCAATACTTTCACCGGAGGTCCGTAGTGCCCCCATCGGCAGTAGTGTCCGCTTGAAGATTGAGGAACAACATGTGGGCGAATCCCTCCCGAGGAGCCTGGATTGTTATGCACTCCGACTCTGAGGCAAGGACCGCACAGTGCGTTGTTCTTTGGAGGACCTTCAGATCTTACTCATCCAAATTCCTTGCAGGGAGAAGCCGTGGTCTGAGGAAGAGCTGCAGGGCACGTTGCTCAACGGTCATGCCAGGCTGGAGTGACATGAACATCAGCCGGTCGTGTGGATTGGATGGACTATCAATCCTCTTATGTTCAGTCCCAGATTTGAAGATAGCGTACTGGGCCGAGCGTTCTATTACCGTCCACGACTTTTTTTCCATACTGAACCTATTGATAACTCGGCATGATTGTACGATCAGGGTATCCACTCACGGCAATTCCCTAAAAGAAGCCCGCATCGTCTATTCGTGTTATTGCGTGACTCGAAGTGGTCTGGCTCTACAGAAAGGCCGGCTTTGTCATCGTGAAAGAGAGAGTTCTATGTCAGAGCATTGACGGCGTCTGTCCCGGTCGCGACAAGCGATCGATCACCGTCAATCACCCGCGTCGCTGGCAAATCAGTTCTGAACTTCCTGGGTGCCATGCGAGAGAATTATTGATCTGATGAGCAAGATCATTCGCCATCGCCATCGCCATCGCAGCTGTCGCAGCTGCTTGTTTTATCAGCTTTTCTTGTTGACGCTGTTGCCGAATGCCCATTGCGGCAAATTTGGCCAGAATCTCCATCAGGTGGAGATCTTCGTATCGAACGCTTCATCTCGACTGTGAGAAATGATGAACATGGTCCCCCGCATCTCCTCGACTTGCCAGGGCAGCAGAATGCCATCTCTCAGGGTCTATTACCATCCTTCAGGTGAAGGAATTCCACACACCCAAAGCTTGGCGCCGTAAATAGGTCGGCGCGGCAAAGATCATCGTGAGTCTCAATTCTCATTCGCGCCGCGGGCTGGCTCTCGGCACTTGCGCTGACAAGCCGGCGAAACCCGACCCGTTCGGACATTGGCCGCCACCACTTGCAGTCACGGCATCGGCCAACTAGAAGCTTATCGGATCTGAGCGAGAAGAGCTTTGCCATTTCGCGGAACTTGCCTGGACGCATAGTAGTGTACGCGCGGAATCTTGGGAACAGCACCACGTTTTTTCCCGTACAGCTAACTTTGATCAAAGCGGCTACGGCCGGAAATTGGACGAGATGCTCCAGATCTTCGTCGCCATGCAGCGACTAGGACGGCCCGAAGAGATCGCGGATACGGTTCTCTTCTTGTGCAGTGATGCGGCCAGCTACATCACCGGGCAGTCAAGCTCGGTCGATGGCGGCTAGATCATGCGCTAAAACGATCGCAAATGCATCAGTTCGCGTTCAACGATTCATTGTCTCTCAAGACGGATATCTAACCTTGCAATTCTGCGATCACGGCGAGGATGTGTGGCCGCTGCAGGCACTTGCCCCTCCAGCATTTCGAGACCAATACCTACAATCTTGTCCCGGCCTAAGCCGTGCCTAAGAGAAACAGTGGCAGGGGAATTAAGCTCCCCATCAGCCATAAGATGTTTGCCTGTATGTGTCCAGTCGAGACTTGCTAGTAATTGTACGGCTTGGTCTTGGGAAGAGGGGCTGGGCATGGTGCCCCTCCGGCAACAGCGGGAGGATTCGTGACAGGGTATCGCTTTCTCTTAAGCTTCGTCCTCTCTGGTCTCATGCGCCCTAGGAATTGGAACAGATTTTCGTCGTGCGGGCCGCCTACTTTTGATCCGTCCTTGATATTCCAGACAGCGGCCTTCTTTGTCTCGCCCGCCAGCGTGACATAGCCGATGGCAAACTGGCCTCGGATCGCGAAAACCTCGGCAACCGCATAGCCGCGCGCACTGTACATTCCTGGGTAATCGATACGCATGAAATACCTCTATGGCTATTCATACACCGGATGGGCAAAGAAAATCTCGTGCTCTTGGGGTCGCATGCTATTCCCAATTGCGTTTGGCAACTTGGCTTCGCCCCACTTCGGGGGACTGATTTGGCCACCGGGGACGTTGAGGTTTAAGGGGAAGTTCCGTGCTGCTTACCTTGTTTGCTGATCCCGCCCATTCGCCGCTTCTTCCCCATGAGTGCTCGCGAGGGATTAGTCCGAGGTAGCTAGCGACCTGCTTACCACGTGGAAAGCTATGCACATCTCGCAAGGTCAGCACGGAGGCGAGTGTTGTGATTGCACCGACTCCTGGCCGACTCATCAGCAGACGCACACCGGGACATTCTTTGGCCACTTGCGTTACTGCATCGTTGAGGCTCTCGAGTTGAGCATCCAGCACAGCCGATAACTTCAGCAGATCCTTATTGCGTCCATCAGTCCACAGCTCGAGTGGTAGGAGCGCTGTCCGACCTCCGTGCTCCACACTTTCTGCTTTTCTGCATTCTTGATTCAGCAGGAGGTGCTGTAATTCGTTCTTGACCCGAGTTCGTATCTGCACCAGTTTGTGGCGGTGTATCAGCAATCTAAACCGGTTGTCGAACCCATCCCAGGCAAACATTTTCCTGCTCTTATCCGAGTAGATCGAAAAGCCATTAGTTTCAGCATGAAAAACAAGCAAATAGGAAATCGGAGAGATGAGAGCTTTTTGTATATTGACTCCCATGCGTGAATTTGCCAGAATCCCAATTATCCCCTTGGATTGCCACGAAAGTCATGTTCCCCATAGGTGCTGGAGCGACCACCTTGGCACAGTGTGCTTTCGTTGCGGAAATTAGAAAGGGAGCCCGATGATAGTAAATCTGATCCAGCGCGCGTATTTTCACCGTAACAACCCAGACGGCACATACGACAGTATCTGCCTCGGTTGCTTTCTCACTGTTGCCACCGCCACGAATGAAGAGCTGCTTGAAGAAAGCGAGGCGGTTCACCGCTGTCTGGTCGAGAGTGACTGGGAGTATCGCTCAGCCTAAGCCTTCGAATTGACTTGGCGTCCCAAAATCTGGTCTACCCATCGTTAAGGATTTCCACACTTACAGTCAACGCCGTCGATCGCTCTCGCTTTCATGACCATTCCGATTTCGCATTCTCCGGCATTACGAGCGGACCACATGTTGCTTGCGGATGAGCCAAAGAACGGCGGAAGTTGCGAGCCAAGCGGTCATAGCGAGAGCAAACGAGGCAAAGGGTTTGTGGCGTGGTAGGAAGCGCCACATCACAATCGCGAAGGTCAGCAGGCCGACGCTGCCGAGGGCGGCGCCGAGGGAGTCTAGGGCCGCTGCCTGGCGGCCGCGGGTGGCGCCGTCCATGCCTGCCTTCTGCTTTTTCTGTTTCTCGTGCTTCTCGATTAGCGTCACGCCGGCTGGGAAGATCGCCGGAAATGCAAGGAACAGGCCGCCGGAGATTGGGCCAAAGTGTTTCGCAATGAGCCCTGCGGCTGCCGTGATGAGGCCTCCCAGTGCGAACCGGAGTGCGTGTTCGTGAAGCTTGGAGCCCTTGAGTGCAGATGGTTCGAGTCCTACTTTCATCATTTCACCTCCTATCGCGTAGTCAAAGCCCGGATACTTAGAGGTCCTTACTTGAAAAATGCGTATCGAAGACCAAATGAGATGCCGGCCCAGAGTGGGAGCAGTGCGAGTGTCACCGCAGCGGTGCCAATTTTCAAGCGAGCCAGCACTTGACTCACAAGGTAGGCATATATGCAGAAAGCAGCGGCACCGAGGACCATGGAACGCGCCTCGGTGGCGGCATAGATCTTGCCTTCGTGCGCAATAGTCAGACCGAGGGTAGCGAGGGCCACGGAGGGAGCGGCTCCGAAAAGGCCGGCGAAGCTCTTTGGGCGAAGCATGTCGCTGAGCAGTGCGAAGGCGGTGATCACTGTTCCCCCGATTAGAAACCGAAGCAGAATGTCTTTCATATGCGATCCTCCCGGTTACTCTCTAGTGGCTATTTGCTTGCTTTCTTTTTCTGTTCTTCTGAGATTTTTTGATGAGGCTTTCAGCTTCGTCAATGCCCTTGCAACCGAGCAACTTGTACTCCTTGCCCTCAAGCTTGTGGTAATTCACGAAGAAGTCCTGCAGCTCGCGGAGAAATTGCTCTGGTAGGTCTTCCAGCTTTCGAAGGTTGGCATACATGTGGTTGGCTTCGGCGATGGCCACGAGCCGGTCGTTGCGGACATTTTTCTTCCCGTCCACCTGTTCCCCTTCGATGACGCCAATGAGGCGGGCCTTCACAAGAATGCCTGGAAACGCGGGCTCATCCATGAGGAGAAGAACATCGATTGGGTCGCCGTCGTCGGCCAGCGTTTTTGGCAAAAAGCCGAAGTCGTAGGGGAAGACCATACCGGCCGGAAGGACTTTTTTCAGAGCGAAAATCTCCTGGTCGGCGTCGAACGCAAATTTATTGCGGCTCCCCTTGGGCGTCTCGATAACGACCTGAAGGGTGCCTTCTTTACCGGCGATGGGCTCTAGCTGGGTAGGGTCACCGAGGGATTTCTGCTTCTTAGCCAACTGGTCCTCCAATGTTAATAGCGTGTTACAAAGCATCAGAAGTCGATTGTCCTTAGGTAGTTGCCAAAGATTTTGGGGGCACTGGTGTCCGCTGTGGCTGTACAGGCGCACGAAAGGGAAGAGGCCATTAGACTTTCTGTATTTAGGTTTGCAGTTCGTGAAGCCGGGAAGCCGCACAAACCTCCTCCAACCCGCTGCACCGGGATCTGCGTCGTACCGCTGGGCCAACGTCTGCGCGGCAAGAGTTCCGAGGAGCTTCGAAATTATTCACTTAGTCTAAAAAGCTAGGGAGCACCATGAGGGACATCCAGAAATTTCGCCAGCGGCTCGCCTCCGAGGAGTTGCTAATGGGAGCATGCATCTCCCTCGCCGATCCATTCGTCACCGACTGCCTGGCCGGCTCGGTCGATTTCTTCTGGATCGACATGGAGCACAGCGGTATGACCACCGAGACGGTCGCCGCGCACCTGCTGGCCGCGCGCTCCCGCCAGGTGCCTGCGCTCGTCCGGGTCCTCGGCAGCAGCACCACCTGCATCAAGCCGGTGCTCGATCAGGGCGCCGAAGGCATCATCGTCCCTCAGGTGCGCAGCGCCGAAGAGGTCCGCCGCGTCGTCATGGACTGCCGCTATCCCCCCGCAGGCCAGCGTGGTTACGGTCCCCGCGTCCCGTCAAATTATGGACGTTTGGAAGGCGAAGCCTACATCCGCAATGCCAACCAGAGCATCTACGTCGCCGTTCAGATCGAAAATCAGCAAGCGCTCGAAGCGCTGGAGGAGATTGTCGCCATCCCCGGCCTCGACGCTGTGGTCCTCGGGCCCGCCGATCTGTCCGGCTCACTCGGTGTCCTCGGCCAGTTTGAGGACTCCCGTGTCGTCGCGGCCATGGAGCTGGTGATCCGCAAAGCCCGCGCCGCAGGCCTGACCGTGGGCGCCGGCCTCGGCCCTGATGTCAACGCCGCCCTCACGATGGCGCGCCGCGGAGTGCATTGGGTCAGCGTCGGCACCGATGTCCAATACTTGTGGGGCTTCTACGATCAGATGGTTCAAGCCATTCGCCAAAGTCAGGACGGACCGAGTCCCTGAGCCTCTGTATCCGGACCGCTGAGCATCCTGTCTTTAGTTTAACGAATTGTTACTGTCGCATTGGAGGCATCAGCAGCCGGGCTGTTTGTGGCGTAACCTTCCGCGCACATAGGGAGCAGAAAGGACTCAGGACGAGGCTAGTGAGGGTGAGAACGACGAATTCCATCAGCCTACTGCTTAAAGAGCGTCCTGCGCCTGCTGATGCTTCGAATATGCATCCCAGCGTCAAGGAGAATGAATAATGAGAGCACTTCCTTGGATTGTTGCGGGTGTCGGCGTGAGTGTAGCCGCCTATTTTGTTTTGAACCAACCGGGCCCGCAGTTCGCGACAGGCAACGGCAATATTGAAGATGCAGCAGGGAAGCCCGCGTTCTGGGGATCGAAGCAGCGAGTCAGAGGCACCGGCGGAGGTCTGGTTGAGAAGCTGAAAGAAGGAGTGGGACGAGCTACCGGTGATGACCAGCTCGAAACTGAAGGTCTTGTAGAACAAGCCGTCGGAACTGTTCGCGACACAGCTGGTCAAGCCGCTCATGCTGTCGCGGACACGATTCACGAGCTCAATGGCTGAGCAGGAAGCTGGGGAGAAGGTATTCCTGATCGACTAAGCAGCACGTTGACGGTATCTGGCCACAACGGACAGCGCTGTATCTCCTACGGCAGATAAGTAGTCCATGTCGACGATCCGTTCCGATCAAATGTTGCTGGCGGTGTGAAACTGGCTGTACCGTTCCTGCGGAGGAATTTGCCCGGCTCGCCTGCGTTCCCGCGTGACACGCAAGGCACTTCGCATCGTAAAACTCCGCAGAGCGCACCGACCCTTCGTGGAGATGGTGGCACGCGATGCACGAATCCGGCTTGCTCCAAAACCGACTCTTCGAGAGCCGAGAAGGCGGCCACTTCGAGGCGATGTCTTCGGTGATGGGCTTCTGTTTTCCCCGAACGCTAAGCAGATAAGAGCCTCCTTCAAAACGCGAAGGTCGTCTCTCTTTCGGGTCGCTTTCTCATGCCGGCGTTAATGATTCACACGTGTATATCACTACTCCACCAAACCGGCACGCCACGAAGATACTCATGACCTGCTTCCCCTAATCCGCATACAAGAGGTTTGAATTACGTGAGACCTTCCACCGGCTGACTAATATACCCGAGAGAGCGCCGCTGGCATTTGACAGGCAGGACAGAACATAAATGGCTAGGTCCCAGACACAGAGAGGGCTGCCATAAGGCAGCCTTCTCTTGTTTGAGACCTTAGTATGTTCTTGTAGGCGTGTGGGTCCCTGTCGTTCGCTCAACAACTTCCGAAGCGTTCTCGGTAGGGCTGCTCACCGCTTTTCGCCAGAGGAGGCGATGTCATCTCCACCGGCTGCTTTGAGCACGTCTTTGGCGCGGCTGATCAATGCATGAGGGTTTGTACCAATCATAGACTCCCCTCCCCGTGTTTTCGCCGGAAGGGCGTAAGCGTACGGATCTCCCCTCTGGCCGTTGAGGTTTCGATAGGCAGAAGATCGGCTCATGGGTGATGCGGAGGATGTGAGGTTAGGACGTCGGGTTCGCAGGTGGCGATCTGTAACTGAGAAGTGTCAGATTGTGCAGTTGACGATGGCGCCTGGAGCCAGTGTTGCAGAAGTGGCTCGGGCACATAGTGTGAACGCGAACCAGGTATTTAAGTGGAGGCGTGCATTCGAGCGGGGCGAGTTGATCGAGTCATACTCGGCGCTGCTGCCCGTAACGGTCTCAAGTGCAAGTGAGCCTGAGATCGAAGCGGCCGAGCAACCACCAGCGACGCAGGCGACATGTTCGGGTGCGATTCATATCGAGCTTCCCGGTCGGGCGACGATCAGCGTGGAGAGCGGCGCCGATCCGGTGCTGGTGCGATTTATCCTCGAGAGTCTGCGCAGGTGATCCACCTTCCCGCAGGAACGAAGATATGGATCGCTGCCGGTGTCACGGACATGCGTCGGGGCTTCGACGGACTGAGTGCCCAGGTGCAAACCGTTCTTCATGAGCAGCCATTCTCGGGACACGTCTTTGTATTCCGCGGGCGCAGAGGCGACATCGTAAAACTGCTGTGGTGGGATGGAGATGGTCTGTGCCTGTTTGCCAAGCGGCTTGAGCGGGGACGATTTATCTGGCCGAAGGCCGAGAATGGAACCGTGTGCCTCAGTCGCGCACAGTTGTCGATGCTGCTGGAAGGCATCGACTGGCGCAGAGTCGAGCGGACCTGGACGCCTGAAGTGGCAGTGTAATGACCAACATGATTCCCCTGTGTTCATGAGGGTTTTGTGGATGCATTGCCGTTATTAGGATGGCATACTGCGTCCATGGATCGCGCCCCGCTGCCTAATCTCGATAGCCTCGATCGAGATGCTCTGATGGCCCTGTTCCTTGCACAACAGGACAAGCTCGATTCTCTCATTGCAGATCGCGATGAGGAACTTCGGCGCCTTGAAGCCGAACTCGAGTCTCATCGCCAGATCGTATCTCAGCAAAGCGAAGAACTGCGCTCACGCGGCGAACGCATCGAGCACATGAAGCTGATGATCGAGAAGCTGCGGCATAGGATGTTCGGTGCCAGGAGCGAGAAGATCGTCATCGAACTTGAGCAGCTCGAGTTCGGGCTGGAAGACATGGAGACGACGCAGGCCGAGATGGAGGCTGTGGTCGATCGCGCTTTGCCTGCGCAGGAGCCGAAGCCAAGATCGGAACGCAAGTCACTGCCGGAACATCTTCACCGCGAAGTCGTCACGCACGTCCTCGAGCGCGATGGCTGTCCGGATTGCGGCAGTCAGTTGCGGCAGTTCGGCGAAGACGTTTCCGAGCAGCTCGAGTACATCCCCGACAGCTTCAAGGTCATTCGGCACGTAAGGCCGAAGTTCTCCTGCACTGGGTGCGATCGCGTCGTAGAAGCACCCGCGCCATCGCGTCCCATCGAACGTGGTCTCGCGGGACCAGGCCTGCTGGCCCACGTGATCGTCTCGAAGTTCAGCGACCATTTGCCCTTGTATAGACAGTCGGAAATTTACGCCCGGCAAGGAGTCGAGATCTCGCGCTCCACGATGGCAGGCTGGGTAGGCGCGGCCAGCGACTTACTCCGCCCACTGGTTGATGCGATTCAGAAGCATGTGCTCGCCGGACCCAAGCTGCACGCCGACGACACGCCCATGCCGGTGCTCTCGCCGGGAAGCGGGAAGACCAAAACCGGGCGCCTCTGGACGTATGTGCGAGACGACAGACCTGCGGGCGAACGGACTGCTCCGGCAGTGTGGTTTACGTACTCGGAAGATCGCAGGGGCGAACATCCACGTGGGCATCTGAGGAACTTCAAGGGCGCTCTTCAGGCCGACGCCTATGCGGGCTTTCATCACCTGTATGGTGACTATATCTATGAGGCTGCCTGCTGGGCTCATGCCCGGCGCAAGTTCCACGAGATCCATGTGGTGCATGCTTCCCCTACAACGACCGAGGCGCTGGCCAGGATCGGTGCTCTCTATGCGATCGAAGATGAGATCCGCGGCAAGCCCGCCGACCTGAGGTTGAGCATTCGTCAGTCACGAGCCAAGCCGCTGCTCGAGGAGTTACGAAGGTGGATGGAGAAGGCACAACGCAGTCTGTCATCGAAGAGCGAGACCGCGGGCGCGATCCGTTATGCGCTCTCCCGATGGCGAGCCCTTACGCGCTTCACCGACGACGGCTTGCTCGAGATCGACAACAGCGCCGCAGAACGGGCGCTGCGTGCCGTCGCTCTTGGACGCAAAAACTTTTTGTTCGCCGGTTCCGACTGCGGAGGCGAACGTGCCGCCGCCATGTACTCGCTCATCGGTTCGGCCAAGCTCAACGGACTCGATCCCGAACTCTATCTGCGCACTGTGCTCGCACGCATCGCCGATCATCCCGTTACCCAGATCCACGAACTCCTGCCCTGGAACCTGGCGCCGTCGCTCCAAAGCCACGCTTCCCAAGCGGCCTAAGACACACTCGTCAAGTGTCCGCTAAAAAAAGTAGCTGTTGAAGAAGTGAGCGTCGACGGATGAAGTGCGATCCCGATACGGCACGTTCTAGCAGCCGAAGAGATCTCGACGCGGATTTGATTGCGGAGTTTGTTCCCCCGGGCATCGTTCCAAGAAATCGAACCAGACGCTTCAAGTTCTGAGCTGTGGCGGCCATAAGGAACTGCTCGCGGACATGCCTGAGCCTCCGTAGTCGAGCACGGCGAAGACTGATACGATTCTTCAGCTCGCCGAAGAGTGCTTCGATCTTTTTCCTGCTACGTTGGTGGCGAAAGTAGTCTGGCTTTTTATTTCGCTCACGTGCTCGCTGCCGCACTTCCTCGTCCACATGAATAACGAGTTGTTTGTATCTACCGGAAGTGCATTCTCCTTTTATCAAACAGTCACGGCACTGCGCTTCTGTTGATCTGTATATATGGCTTCTGTTCGTTGCCGGCTTGATTCCGCGGTACTTCAATCTCTTTCCTTCGGGACATTCAAAGGAGTTGGTCTCAGGCTGATAAGTGAAGCGATCCAGGCCGTACAGTTGATTTCCCGATGGATAGTGCAGTCGCAGCGGGATGTAGGGAGTGATTCCTCTGTTCTCAAGCCACGTGAGAAAATCTGCTTTGCCGTAACCTGCATCAGCGGCCAACGTTTTAGGAGCGAGCCCGAACTTCTCTATGCAATCGGCGAGCATCGTGCGGGCAGAGATAACTTCCTGGCTCGAACTTGCGAAGGTTGCTTCAACTCCGACGATCACACAACTTGCGTTATCCATAAGATAGTTGTCGAAATATCCAAGCTTCGAAGCCTTGTCGCCTTTGCTGAAGTAGGCTGCGTCGGGATCCGTGGTTGAGACCTTGTCTTGTTGATGCGGTTCGGACTCCACCGGATTTTCGCGCTGCAAATCATCTAAATACTGCCGTACATTGCGATTCACCTCTGCCATTTCTCTGAGTTGCTCGCGCGGTATACGACTACCGTTATTCGCGTCAGCTTGGATGAAACTGCCGTCAACAGACAGATCATCCCCTTTGACTAGTCCACTTGCGACACATCGCTGCACAATTTGCTCGAATAGTTCCTTGAAGATCTTCGATTCCTGAAACCGGCCGTGCCGGTTCTTGGAAAAGGTCGAGTGATGCGGAACTTCCTGATCGAACGTTAGGCCCGTGAACCAGCGCCACGCGAGATGCATACGAAGTTCCTCAATCAACTTGCGCTCACTGGTGACGCCGTAAAGGTATCCGATGAGCAGAATCCGTAGCAGCCGTTCCGGATCGATGGATGGCCGTCCAGTCTCGCTATAGAATGGCTTCAGTTTCTCACGGACAAAATCGAAATTCACGTACCGGTCGATCGCGCGAAGAAGATGATCCTCGGGCACGTGGTCCTCGATTCGAAAATAGTAGAAGAGCGACTCTGATCGGCATTGCTGACCCATCATGTTGAGCCTCCCGCACTGACATCGCCATCATGCGTGAAGGTCCCGCACACCACAACCAAAACCTCCGCTTCAATTGGAGAACAGTATCGAGTTTTTCAACAGCTACAAAAACAAGCGGACACTTGACGACACACTCTACCTCTCGTCAAGAGGGACTCGGCGTACGCTTACGGAAGGGCAGCGAGAACCAGGGTTCTCCTCTCGCCTTTAAGAAAACCACGGAATCGCTAAAGCTCTAGCTGTTCTATTCATGCGTTCTTGACCAGTCCGATGTCCGCCTGCGAGCGAATCTAGTGAATGACTCCTCTGGCGAAGCTTGCGATTGCGGCATTCACCGCGCTGTGGCTCTCGAGCAGCGAGTAGTGGCGTCCAATCGGAAGGATCTGCAGCGTGCCTTGTGGAATGGTGGCCGCCATCGTCTCGCTCGCGGTGGGCAGCGTAGTGGTATCGTCTTTGCCGACGATCATCAACACCGGGACACTGATGCGCGGCAACTCCGGCGTCATGTCCCAGTGAAACATCGCCAACGTGCCCCGCGCCACCACGGCGGGCGATGACTCGAACCCATACCGGGAAACCAGGTCGAGCTGCCCCTGCGACTCCGTGCCATCAAAGGAGCTGCGTGCATTGCTCGACGACTGAAGCCCTTCCTGGTAGCTGAGCCAGTTCATCGCGCGGAAGACTCCGGAGAGCGGAATCATCGCATGAAGCAGTGGCTCCGCCACCGGCTTCTGCAGGGCTAGATTCAGCCCGCTTTGCTTGGTGGTTTTGACCGGGTTGGTATAGCTGGAATCAAGCTCCACCAGACCCGCAACTCGCGTCTTCAGGTCTTGCGGGTACATCTTGCACAGGGTCAGGTTGATCATGCCACCGATACTGTGTCCCACAATCACCACCGGTTTGCCGTCGGCGAGAGTCAGGACAGTGTTCAAATCAGTCGCCATTTTCTCGAGCGAGAAATCGTTATTCCCCGGGGACATCGTCTCCCCCAGTCCCGGCAGATCCCAAACGATGAGGCGGAACTGTCCTGCAAGCTGCCGCTTCGCATAAAACCACTCCGTATTGTCGGTACTCCATCCATGCGTCAGCACTAGGGTGGGAGCGCCAACGGGTCCAAACACCTCCGCATGGATGGTCGTACCATCGCTTCGCTTTAGATCATGTATCTCGCCATGAAGCGGAACTGGCTCTTCGCCGCCAGCCGGATACCGGGCCTGCACCATAGTGCGTCCCCAGAATGGAAGCAACAGCAGCGACAACCCTACAGCCATTGGCACCCAGACGGCGGCTTCCCGCCAGCGTTCCTGCCAGCCCAGTACCCGAGTCCCTGCCGGAACCTCAGGAACCTCATGCATCGGAGGCCTATCTTTCCCATCTACCCGCGCCGTTTGCACTATACGCACAGGAGGATGCATTGCCTTGTAGACAAGGGCAATGCCAAGCACGGGTAGAAGAAGCGACAGTAGCGCAAGGAGCGAGCCAAAGAGTAGCGAAACAGGAGTCAACAAGGAATACGACCTCCAGCAGATTCGTGCGGCAAGAGCAGCCGCCAAATCATCTGATGCGGTCTCCGCGCCTAAGCGCAATCGACCTAATCCACCCCGGCAGCTTGATTCTGCTACTTAGGGAGCTTCCAATCCCCGGCATTCGACTGGTGTGCGATTGGGGCGCAGGCCAATTGCTGCTCGATATCTGAAGATCTGCCTTCACGTTTGCCGACGAATTGGTCGCTGAGCGCTGCCCTCTAGACGAGCCTCAGTCACTCGAAAGATCATCAGCTTCAAGTCTGGCGTTTTTCAACGGAAAGAATATGTGGAAAGCCGTACCGGTCCCAACACGGCTACGAACCTTTACGCGGGCATTCTGTCGTTTGAGGATCTCGGCACTCAGCCAAAGGCCTAAACCGCTCCCATTCACCCCTTTGGTGGTGTAGAAAGGCTCGAAGATTTTGGCTTGCGTAGCCGGGCTCATGCCCGTTCCAGTGTCTGCAATTGTGACCCGCACTCCAGGTTCGTTGCTCTGCCAATCACGGGAATCGCGTGACCTTACGGTGAGCACACCGCTGCCACCGAGTGCGTCAACCGCGTTAGTGATGAGGTTTGAAAAGACCTGACGCAGATCACTGCCGTGACACACCAACCTTGAGGTCTCTAGAAATTGGTCGACGACTGAAATGTCGGAATGTCTCGTCCTGCTTTCGAAGACGGAAAGGGTTGACTTCATCAGATCAGAGATGCTTTCAGGCAGTGGTCTTGTCGACTGGCGGTGAAATTTCAGACTGTATTGAACTACCTCGCTTGCCCGCCTTAGCTCCTCTTCTGCTTGGCGAAGGTATATGGGCAACATTCCTTCCTTCGCCTCATTCCGCATAAGGTAAAGCAGGTTCGTCACAGCTTCCAATGGGTTGTTGATCTCGTGCGAGATGGTGGAAGCTAAGCGGCCGACTGCGGCCAACTTTTCACTTTTTCGGAGAGCCTCCTCTGCCGAAACCTGACGTGAGATATCACGGAAATAGCAGACCACACCGTATCCTCCCTCTGGCATCGAGATTCGATCGACGCGCCACTCGTAGTACTCATGGTGCTGACGATCAACCCGATACTCGGCTCGCTTTAGAGTGCTGTAAGGCTCTCCCGTCCTAAGCGTGTGTTGGAATATTTCAAGAAGTTCCCTTGCGTACGCAGCGCTCCACAGCCTGGGGAATACATCAGCCAAGTCGCGGCCCATGATGTCCTCCTGCAAGTCGCCAAACACAGGCAGGGCGACGGGATTTGCCTCAACTATGCGGAGCCCGGAGTCAACGACATATACCCCAATCGGCGATTGCCGGATAAGAGTTTCGAACTGTGAGGAGCGCCGTTTTAGGAGGATCTGTGTCCGGACGCGTGCAAGGAGTTCGCGCGCATTGAACGGCTTGATCAGGTAGTCGTCTGCTCCTGACTGAAGCCCTTCAATATGGGCATCTTCACCTGCTCGTGCGGAGAGCATGATGACAGGTACGGACTTCGTAACTGGGTTGCTACGTAAGGCCTGAAGCAGACCGAAACCATCCAGCTCTGGCATCATTACGTCAGTCACGATGAGATCCGGCTTTAATGTCTTGGACAATTCCAACGCTATCTGTCCGTTGGCAGCGGTGAACACTTCGTACTCTTCTGCAAGAAGGCGCCTTACATAGTCGCGCATATCAACGTTGTCGTCCGCGAGCAGGATGCGATCACGATTTAATCTCGTGGAGTGCGCAGAATTTATCAGTCCTGCGATGGGAAGGCCGGGCGGCAAGGTCCCACTCTCTTCGGGCAACCAGCGCTGCGCCTCTTCTGCGTAGTAGATTGACTGCAACTCAAGCGGTTTCGCATTTTCGGTGTGGCTGCCTGCAATCTCTTGCACGATCTTTGGGATCGAGATCAGAAAGGTCGTACCCACACCCACTTGACTCTTCACGGATATAGAGCCTCCATGAAGCCTGACTAGTTCCTGAACTAATGCAAGGCCGATGCCCGTCCCCTCAAAGCTGCGCCCTTCATTGGTAGCGACCCGATGAAACCGCTCGAACAGCTTCGGCAGCTCCGATTCAGGGATACCAATGCCGGTGTCGCTCACCTTTAGACAAATCGAATCGTCTTCGGCGCTTTGATAGAGATCCAGCGTTACGGTTCCCGATAGGGTGAACTTGAACGCGTTCGAAAGCAGGTTCAGGACGATCTTCTCCCACATCTCCCGATCAACGAAGACTTCTGATGAAAAGCGTGAGCAGTTGACGTTGAAAATCAATCCGCCCTTTTCTATCGCGGAGCGAAAGAGGCTTGCAAGCTCGGCGGTGAAGCTGCAAATGTCGATCCGCTCGAATTGCGCGTTTACCCGGCCTGCTTGGATTCGTGAAAAATCTAGCAATGCATTCACAAGCTTCAACAATCGAATAGCATTCCGGTAGATCCGCTGCAGTTCCGAGCGGTCCAGGTCAGAGAATCGGGCGGTGTCCGCTTCGGTCCCGATGAGAGCTTCGAGCGGACCGATCATGAGCGTCAAGGGCGTCCGAAATTCGTGACTGATGTTAGTAAAGAAAAGCGTCTTTGCCTGGTCGAGCGCTACCAGTGCTTCGGCCCGACGTCTCTCTTCATCGTAAGCGCGCGCATTGGAAATACCAGCTGAAATCTGTCCGGCAATTAGATCGATGAACCCGGCGTATTCCGCATCGAACTGTCGGAATGGGTTGAGGCCGACCACGAGGAAACCTAGGGGAGTTTCTCGCTTTTGCCATAGCAGTGGGACCAAGACTGCACTGCGCGGGGGCTCGTTCCAGGCTCCACGAGGCAGATCACTGAACCGGGAGTTGAGATTTTCGACCAAAACTTGCTTGTTCAAATAAGGGTCGAAGAGGGGCCATCCGGAAGAGGATTTGTCTATGACGGCCGGTGCGGCGGAATTATTTGGATCGATTCCACTGGAGGCAGCCAATTGACCTCGATCAGGTTGATGAAGAAGATAGGTCAGCGAAAACGGAATGTCCTTTTGATTGCGTTCTAAGACGCGGCAGACCGCCCTTAACACCTCCTGCTCTGTCGTCGCCGTCGCGAGCTCCGCTGCGATTTCGCGGAGTGAACGGAGTCTACGTTCCCCAATGACTCTTTCCGTTTCTTCCGTGACGACACAGAGCATTCCTGTGTTGCTGCCCTTTTCCTCCAAGGGGCTGTAGGAAAATGTATGGTATGTCTCTTCCGGATATCCGCTACGTTCAAGAAACAGAAGCAAGCCTTCATCCCACGTAGCCTCTCCCGTCCTTAACACTTGCTCAATCCGCGGACCTATCTCAGGCCATATTTCAGCCCAGACTTCTCTCGCTGGTCTTCCGAGCGCCCAGGGGTGCTTTTTCCCCAAGGTGACTCGACCATAGGTATCGTTATAAAGGAAAGTTAGATCCGGACCCCAACCCATCCACATGGCATAGCGAGATGTGAGCAGCACCCGAACAATGGTCTTGAGACTCTCTGGCCATTCACTCTCAGGCCCTAAAGGGGTGTTCGACCAGTCAAACGCCCGCACGCGCTCCGACATGCTTAATGCAGGAACGTCAGAAATGGTGCCATTGTGAAAGTTGTCTGCTATTGCCGCTGTCCTTCGGTGACAAAGAATTCAGACGATTAGAAAATGCGAGTGCTACAGGATTTTAGAACACTGTTCTTGAGGATGGCACAACTTAGCCGCGCAGTGGGAATTAACAAACAGTCGGCAACCGCCAGGAGGAGAGCGGGATCCTTTGCCGAATCTATATTGAGACGCACGATGATCTTACAAAGGACGATGTCTTCAGGGCCCACCATTTCGGGTGCGTGGAGTTCAGGCGGGGCAGTCGAGACTGGCGCCAACTCTCCTGTTTCACCTAAACAAAATTGGAATGCGTGTGTCTGATGAGAGAAGGACATCTGGCGTCCGGACGCCCGTTGTATACGGCATACTGCATAGTGAAATAGTTTTTGTACATCTTTTGACTGCCTCTTGACCATCCGCCAGCGCAGGCAATCAAAACCTGACATCCAACCAACATGTCCGACCAAATAGCCGCCGCTCCAAGATCTGTAAAAGACAACATCCGGGCTGTCGCCGCGATGGAGACCTCCCTTGAAGAACACCGCACACCCGTGGACCGGGTCGCGGACGTGATTGGCGGCTTTTCCGGTAGCATGACTTTTGTTTTTTTTCATCTTTTCTGGTTTGGTGCTTGGTTTTCTATCAACACCGGCCTCATCCCGGGAGTAAAACGATTCTGGCAAGATCATTTTAGCTCTGTCGCGATTTCGGTT
>CAWKKW010000007.1:0-89079 GCA_963850345.1 uncultured Acidobacteriaceae bacterium
TGGTGACCCCGGGAAGATTCGAACTTCCGACCTGCGGTTTAGGAAACCGTCGCTCTATCCACCTGAGCTACGGGGCCACTCCTTGCGACGGACGCCGCCTGGCTAGTTTATCGCACCGCCCCCGCCCCTACGAAGCCTGCTCAGGCCCCGGTTCCTGCGCCAAAAGGATCGTCCGTGGTCACTCCGTTGGGCAGAGCCTGAACGGCTGCCCGAAACTTAGTCCAAGCGTGCGAGGCCGCATCGGAGGTGAGTTGCGCATAGAGATGCGCGAAGGTGCCGCCGCCTCCCTGCCCCACCAGCGCGGGAGCAATCTGGTTCAGCTTATATCCCTTGCTCAACAGCCACGAGAGGAACGCCATGCCGCACCCGGTGCTATCGGCGCCTTGATCGGTCGGATCAGTCTTGTTTACGTAATCGGGCATGCCGTCCTGAGCCCAGGTCGGCGCGGTGGCAAAGTCGGACAACGCGTTATTGCTGATCACAGCCGCGCACCAGCGCGACAGCGCTTCCCCGGTGCTCACGCCGCAGAGATTTCCTCCCATCGAACACTCACTCAGCTCCGCCTCATAGAGCGCCGAAACACGGTTCGACTGGCCAAAGGCCGCACACACCTCGATATCGTTGCCGGTCGAGTAATCGCAGCCAAGATGGTCCGCGCCGCCGCTGCCGTCCGTTGCTCCACCGATCGCGAACACGATCACGCTCGTCGGTCCGCCGTGCGTCCCAAAGATTGAATTGTTGGCACTGACAACGCGGTCCGCATCCTGCAGCAGATCGTGCCCATTCTGAAGGCCCTGCGATCCCAATGTCGGATCTACGTAAACCGTTACTTTACCGACCGGGCTGGTGCCCACCAGCTGCGAAGTTCCGGTATAACTCGGCCAACGAGGTGCACCCTTCGTGCGGCGGCGCCGAGCCGCTAATGCGGGCTCCGGCAATCTGAGGGGATGACTCATCTGCAAAAACCTCCAATGCGGCGAGTATAGCAACGCGGAAGCGGGGCCATCGCCGACCCCGAAATGACCGCCCGATGCAGCAGCAATTCGCGCCCAATTTAGACACCTCGCCGAAGGTCTGGTTTCCCACAATGCGAGTTCCAATTTGCAGGAGAATAGAACCATGCGAGCCGCTGTCCTCCATCAGCCGTCGAGCCTCGATCAACGTCCCCTGTCCATTGAAAATGTGGCGATTCCCTCGCCTGGGCCAGGAAAATTGCTCCTCAAGGTCGAGGCCTGCGGCGTATGCCGGACCGATCTCCACATCGTCACCGGCGAACTCCCGGTGAAGAAGAGTCCCCTCATTCCGGGGCACCAGATCGTGGGCCGCGTTGCTGGTCTTGGTCCAGGTGTTTCCACAGAGCTCGCGATGATCGGCGAACGGGTCGGCGTCTCCTGGCTCGGCGGCGCGGACGGCACCTGCGATGCCTGTCGCCACGGCCTTGAGAATCTCTGTGACAACATCGTGCTCACCGGGTACATGGTCAACGGAGGGTATGCCGAGTATGCAGTTGCGCGCGCCGACTACTGCATCCCGCTGCCTTCCGCCCCAGCCGCCCACGAACTGGCGCCCCTGCTCTGTGCCGGAATCATTGGATTTCGCGCCTTGCGTGTTGCCGGGATCGAGCGGGGAGAGAGAGTCGGACTCTACGGGTTTGGAGCCTCTGCCCACCTCGCCATCGAAGTCCTCAAGGCCTGGGGATGCGAAGTTTACGTCGCCACACGTGGGGCCTCCCACCAGAAGCTGGCTCGCGAACTCGGCGCTCTCTGGGTCGGCGAAGCCACCGAGCGTCCTCCGGTTCCCCTCGATCGGGCAGTCACCTTTGCTCCCAGCGGCGATGTTGTGCTGGCCGCGCTCGGCGCCCTGCGCAAGGGTGGCGTCGTGGCCATCAACGCAATTCACCTCGACCGCATGCCTGAGTTCGACTACGACACGCTGCTATGGGGCGAGCGCCAGATTCGTAGCGTCGCCAACATGACCCGGCAAGATGCGAAGGACTTCACCTCCCTCGCCGGGGAGATCGGAATTCGCCCGCGCTCCACCTCCTTCCCCCTGGCCGATATCCACGATGCGCTGGAGGCGGTCTACCAGGATGCCGTAGACGGAGCAGCGGTCGTACTGCTGTAGAGGCCGTTATCTCCTTGCGAATCAGCGCCCCAGGCCCTGAGCCGAGCGACGTGCCGAGGGTGCGAAGGAGCGCGTCCCCATCGGAATGCGCATTGCTTCAAGCTCTTGCCTCGGGTCGAGGGCGTCGGCTCGCATCTTGACATCGAGGAACGCTATCGCGGCGCCCAGAACACCCCCCAAAACCCGCCTTCGTCCCCGTCCTTGGTAAACTGGATGTGAGGTAACTATGCCGGAAATTCAGCGTAGGAAGACCGTCACTGTGACGGTCGGCAATGTGCGTGTGGGGTCGGACTTCCCCGTCGTCGTGCAATCGATGACCAATACCGATACGGCGGATGTGGCGGGCAGCATCCAGCAGGTCGCGGCTCTAGCGGCCGCAGGCTCGGAATTGGTCCGCGTCACCGTGAATAACGACGAAGCCGCGAAGGCAGTCCCCGCGATCGTCGACGGCCTGGCCAAGCTTGGCGTGTTCGTACCCATCATCGGCGACTTTCACTACAACGGCCACCAGCTGCTCAAGAAGTATCCGGAGTGTGCCCGCGCCCTCGCCAAGTACCGCATCAATCCCGGCAACGTTTCCATCGGCCGTAAAGACGATGACAACTTCCGCACCATGATCGAGTGTGCGGTTGAGAATAACAAGCCCGTACGCATTGGCGTGAACTGGGGCTCGCTCGACCAGGCTCTGCTCACGCGCATGATGGATCAGAATTCCAAGCGGCCCGATCCCCTTCCGGCTCGCGACGTGATGATGGAGGCGATGGTGGTGAGTGCGATCGACTCCGCCAAAGCCGCCGAACGCCACGGTCTGCGCCACGACCAGATCATTCTCAGCGCCAAGGTGAGCGGCGTTCGCGACCTGATCGACGTCTACACGGTGCTCGCCGGCCGCTGCGACTACCCGCTTCACCTGGGCTTGACCGAAGCCGGCATGGGCATGAAAGGCATCGTGGCTTCGACCGCTGGCCTCGCTCCGCTGCTACTCTCTGGAATCGGCGACACCATCCGCGTCTCGCTTACGCCGAAGCCGGGCGGCGATCGAACCGAAGAAGTCCTCACCGGCCAGCAGATTCTGCAATCGCTGAGCATCCGCAGCTTCACTCCACAGGTCACGGCTTGCCCGGGCTGCGGCCGCACCACCAGCACCTTCTTCCAGGAACTGGCGCAGCAGGTCCAGGGTTATCTCAAAGACAGTATGCCCGTATGGCGCGAGCGCTATCCCGGAGTTGAAGAACTGAAGCTGGCGGTCATGGGCTGCGTCGTCAACGGGCCCGGCGAGTCAAAGCACGCCAACATCGGCATCTCCCTGCCGGGCACGTTTGAGGATCCGGTCGCGCCGGTCTACGTCGACGGACGACTCCTGCTCACGCTTCGCGGCGACTCCATCGTTCCCGAGTTCAAAAAGATCCTCGACGACTACGTTGAGAATCGCTACGGGTCAGGCGCCCATAAGGAACAGCTGGTCGAGGTCCACTGATTGCAAGCCGTACTGGACGAACGCTGAAGTCTGCACTCTGGAGAGCCCCGGTTGGATCGGGGCTTTTCTTTTGTCGCGGAAGATCTCTCCGGCCCGCCCTTATCACTGCGATCAATTCCCAACGCGGCTACTATCGCCCTGAGACCGTTTGGGAGATGACCGTATGCCGGCTAGAGTCGTTGCCATCGTAGGCAGTTACCGCAAACAAGGCATGATCGATGAGGCCATTGACACGATCCTGGCGGCAGCCCGCGAAAAAGGCGCCGCGACCGAAAAGATCTACCTTGTCGATCATCAGATTGAGTTCTGCACTAACTGCCGCGCCTGCACCCAGTCAGCGGGAGCGTCCCGAGGCAAGTGCGTCCATCAGGATGAGTTTGAAGCGGTGATGGCCAGTATCGACGCCGCAGATGTGGTGGTCCTCGGTTCTCCCGTCAACTTCGATAACGTCACTGCGATCTTTCGCCGCTTCATGGAGCGGCTGATAAGCACAGCGTATTGGCCCTGGGGCGGCAAGATACCGTCTCCACGCAATAAGCTGCACACCAAGCATGCAGTCTTAGTCACCTCATCGGCTGCTCCGGCTCTCTTCGCGCGAATCTTTTCCGGTTCGCTGCGTGCCTTAAAGCGGACGGCCGATGTCCTCGGAGCGAGGCCGGTCGCGAACCTTTGTATTGGATTGGCTGCCATGCATCCCAACCAGCAGCTTTCCAAATCGGCAAAACGTCGCGCCCGCTCCATCGGCCTCGGTATCGTCTGAAGTCGGCTAACCGCCAACGGATTCCGACCCGAGACCCGCCGCACGAACAGACCTTCACTCCTCCCTGTAGACTGTCTAGCGCTACGACTTTGATTCAGGGGAACTCTGCATGCATCGACGCCTTCCTTCCGCCTTTCTCCGCTCTGTGTTGCCCACCGTTCTCGCGACTTCCGCACTTCTCTTGTTCGTGGCCGACGCCGTCGCTCAGCAGACCCCACCGACCCCACCGCCGGTACAGAGGTCTCCGGTTCCGCTCGCTCCCGCGCCCCCCGCCAGCCCCGAAGTAGACGCAGACGGCTCCGCTACCTTCCACCTGCCGATGGCGAATGCGCAGAAAGTTGAACTGCATCTGGAAGGTCGCGCGCAGCCGATTCCCATGACCCGGGATGCGAGCGGAACCTGGTCGGCAACTGTCCCCAAGCTTGCGCCGGAGTACTACAGCTACTCCTTCGATGTGGATGGCACCACCGTCCTCGATCCACACAACACCACCGTCAAAACCAGCTTCTTCAGCACGCAGAATGTCTTCCTAGTCCCCGGCCGACCGTCCGTGCAGTGGGAAGTCTCCGACGTTCCTCACGGGGTAGTGAATCATCACTACTACCGCTCCAATCTTGTCGGCATCAACAGCGAATACTACGTCTACACGCCGCCCGGATTCGATCCTCGCAGTAAGCAGACGTATCCGGTGCTCTACCTGCTGCATGGCTACAGCGATGATCCGAGCGCGTGGACGATGATGGGCAAGGCCAACGTGATCCTCGACAACCTGATTGCCCAGGGCAAAGCCCGGCCGATGATCGTGGTCATGCCGCTCGGCTACGGGACCATGGAGGTCATTACCCGCGGCTGGAGTTCGTGGCGCGATGCCGCACTTACCACCCGCAACTTCTCCCAGTTTTCCGGCGCGCTGTTTCAGGAAGTGATGCCGCTGGTGAAGAAGCAGTATCCGCTCTCCGATAAGCGCGAAGATCACGCCATCGCCGGCCTCTCCATGGGAGGCGCGGAGAGCCTGCTGGTTGGTTTGAATCACGTCGACGACTTCGCTTACGTGGGAGGCTTCAGCGCCGGCGGCCTCGGCGAAGGTCCCTTCACCGCTGAATTCCCCGCGATCACGCCGCAGACCTCGGCTGGTCTCAACGCGAAGCTTCGGGTCCTCTGGCTCTCCTGCGGCACCGAAGACGGCCTGCTTCCCTCCAACCAGAAGCTGGTCGCATGGCTCAAGGAACAAGGCCTGCAGCCGACCTTCGCGCCCACTCCCGGCATGCATGTCTGGATGCTCTGGCGCGAGGACCTGGTGAAGTTCGCGCCCCTGCTCTTTCAAAAGTAAGCGGCGCAGCTACAATGCCCCGGTCCGCACCTGTGGACCCTCGGGACCCTCGCGCAGCCTGCTTGTCACAGCGCAGTCTCGATCCGCGGGTGTATGCTTCGCGCAAATCATCTCCTGGCTGAGGTCTCGTCGTGCGCATCTTCGCGCTTGCACTGTTGATGTCGTGCCCTGTTGCCTACGCAGCTCGCCCCTGCATCGCCCCCTCAGACCTGCCCGCACATCCGAACAAAGACGTCTGCGTTTCCGCCCACGTCTACGACGTAGTCGAGCTTGCCGACGGCACGCGATTTTTGGACGTATGCAGCCCCGAGACGCAGGACGACAAGTGTCTGTTCTCGATCATGAGTCCCAAAGCGGACCGCCAGGATGTCGGCGAACTCGAGCCTCTGCTGCATCGGGACATTCAGATCCGCGGTGTCGTGCGGCCCTTCCCCGGTGGCAGGTCGCAGATCCTGCTGAGTCATGAGCGGCAGTTGCATGGCGGGGCTGAGAAGTTTCGCCCCAACCCTGCGCTGCTATCCGGATTCTCTGCCGAATCGGGCAAGCCGGCCTTCAGCAGTCCCGGACTCAAAGGCAGCCACCATCGCAGCGTGTTCAAATCTCACTGAATGCCGATTACCAGAGCGGGCCAGCGTGTTTTCGCAGTTCGCGCAATGAATACAGCGTTCCCCTCCATCGCACGCCCCCATGCATCAGCGTGACCGTCATGGAGCGGAGCATCGCATACAGAGAGACTGCCGCAGCCAAAGGCAGGGTAAAAGCAAACGCAGTCGAGATTCCCGTTTGCCGCCGGTTGAACTGGTACAGCAGGAGAATCGCCGCGAAGGTCACCAGGCTGGCCAGCAGACTGCCGACCGTTCCAAACAATCCAATTACCGGCAACAGCGTGAGAACTGCCACGCCGAGGGCCGCCCCAATCAGAAGTGCCGGCCGGAAGCGAAACGCCGCAAACACATTCTTGGTCAGGTTATCAATCACGCCCAGCGCGCCAGCCGCCCAGCGAATGCGGATCAGATCGCGCCCATAGGCCACGCACTGTCGATAGCCGCTGCGCTTGACCTTGAAACCCAACCGCACGTCGTCCAGAACTTCCATCCTAAGCGATTCGTAACCGCCCACTGCGTAATACACCTTCAGCCGAATCAAGTTGAATGCGCCGAGTCCGATAAAATCTCGTTTCGACTTGGGATCGGGCACTCGCCACGCGCGAAATCCCCAAATAAGCGCCGCATTGAAGAACGAAATCATCATCCGCTCGCCAAAGCTCCGCACATCGACTGTGGGAAACAGGACCAGGTGATCGGCCTTATCCAACTCGGCAAACCGCAGAGCTCGTCGCAACGAATCTTCCCGGAATACCACGTCCGCATCGGTAAACAGCAGCCACGGCGCGCTGGTCTGGCTGGCTGCCATCGCCATCGCGTGCGGCTTGCCGAGCCATCCGTCGGGCAGCTGGCGAATGTGCAACACTCGCAGCAAGGGCCCCACAGCACCAGCCTCTGCCGCGATTGCATCCATGATGGCGCCCGTCTCATCGGTCGATCGATCGTCGACGGCGATGATCTCGAGATTCACCCCGCGAATGGCCAGTAACGATCGCAGCGTACCTTCGATCGCGCCAGCCTCATTCCGAGCCGGGACGATCACGCATACTTCAGGAGTGGCTGAGGACTCAGGCCGGCCCTGATCAAATCGGGGATCCAGCAGGTTTGGGATCTCCGGCGAATGTCTCCAGGCCATCCACACGCGCCAGCTCCAGCCAACGGCGACCAGCCACTGGATGAGGAGCAACGCAGAATGGATCAGTGAGCGCCCGGACATCATTGCTGTCCAGTATCGCCTGAGTTCACTCTTACGACCCTCCCCATGTGTGTGGGTTGTCAGCGCGTGAAAACTACGTCGGAGAACTTCCTGCAACCTGCCTCTCCAGTTGCGGCGCGAATCTCGAGCCGGCAAACAACAATACGGCCGACACGGCAAAGGCAATTAACGTCACGCCCAACCCCATTCTCAGAGAGCTGTGATCGGAGATGCGACCGATGATTCGCGGCGAGGGCGCGTCTCCCAGTGCGTGAATCAGAAACAGGTTGACCGCGATCGCCATAGACCGCACCCGTGCCCCGACAGAATTCACGATGGCCGCATTCAAGGGACCGGTGTTCAGGAAGATGAAAAACTCCGCCACAAACGCCGCCGGGATCATGACGCTTCGCGGACCAAAGAAAACCAGGACAGCACCGGGAATGGCCAACAAAGCACTCCAGGCCGAGAGCAGGTAGAGCGCGCGGTGATTGTGTCTCAGCCACCGCTGCGCGAGCCAGCCTCCCAGAATCGTCCCAAGCAGGCCATCGACCACCGTGATTCCTCCTACCACCAGCCCCGCCTTCGCCACCGATAGGCCGCCGAAGCGCACAAAAAATGTAGGGAGGAATGCGGAGATGCCGCCCATCGAAAACACCAGGGCTGCCATTCCTAGGGTTGCGGTGAGATAAGCAGGACGAGCCAGGCCCTTCGCAACCGAGAGAAAGTATGCAGCCAACCCACGCGAGTCCGTGCTCGCCGCTGGTGCTTCCATCCCGTAGGAGACATGGTCCGCAGCCCCGCGCGTCGGTTCCTTCACCCAAACCGAGAAGGCCGCCGCGATGAGTATGCCGGGTACCGCCGACACCAGAAACGGCGTTCGCCATCCGTAGCGCGAGCCCACCACCCCACCGATTAAATAGCCGAGTGCCGCGCCCACTGGAATTGCTATGTAAAACACGCTCAGGATGCGGTTGCGATCGATCTCCGGATAGAAATCCGCCAGCAACGCAGGCGCGAAGATGCCGAACGTGGCCTCGCCAATGCCCACAACTGCATGGCGAAAGTACAGCGCCTCGTAACTGTGCACCGTCGCCGTAAGCAACGTGAGCACGCACCAGAGCAGCGCGCCGGCAACCAGCAGCGGCTTGCGTGGAAACCTGTCTCCCAGCCAGCCGGTAAGGGGAGCCGCCAACATGTAGACGAAGAAAAATGCTGTCGTCAGCGCGCCGAACTTCTCATCGCCGATCGCGAACTCGCGCTGCACCAGCGGCTGCACACCGAAGAGAATGTAGCGGTCGATGTAGTTAAACAGGTTCAGTCCCGTAAGCAACAGCAGCGCGACCGCAGCTCCGCGGAACTGCGCGGGGGGAGCGACGCTGAGGGATGCTTGAGATCGGGAAGCAGGCATGGGCTTGCGCGCCCAGAATAACAGGCGCATCTATTCGCCCCATTGGCGCCGGAGGATCGCTTGCTATTTTTCAGCGGGAACGGGCCGAGGCCAACGCGCTTCGACGGTGGTCGAAATACCTCCGCGCGGGCGAAAATCACCGGTTACAAAGGCCCACACCGGATCGCACGCCTTCACCACGTCTTCAAGGACCTGGTTGACGATGTTTTCCTGAAAAATCCCCAGATTTCGATAGCAGAACAAATATTCCTTGTACGACTTCAGTTCAAGGCAGCGCTCACGAGGCATGTAGCGCAGCGTGATGACTCCGAAGTCGGGCAATCCGGTCTTGGGACACACCGAAGTAAATTCCGGGTCGTCAATCACGATCTCATACGCGGCAAACTGATTTTGCCAGGTCTCAATTCCGGGGAAGGCGAAGTCGAGGCCGGCCTTCGCGTGTTCGTCGGTATAGCGGGAAATTGTTGCCATAGACTCATTGTAATGGCAGGTTCCCGCCAGTTTGGCGGGAGGATACACGCATCTGCCCTCATGCATTTAGTTCATCCGATGGCAACGCTGACGCGTCTTATATACTGACCTCGGTCCCAATGAATGGCTACAGTAAGAAAAAGCAATAATCGCGTCCTGTGGGTCGCGGCCGCTTTGCTGCTGGTGATCGTCTTTTATGGCGTTCGACTCGCCACGCGAACCAAGCTGCCCGTTCGTGCCGCCGAGGCTCTGCGCGAGCCGCTGATCAAGACGCTTGCCACGAACGGCAAGGTCGAGCCGCAGGTCAACTTCGAGGCGCACGCACTCTCCCCCGGCCTGATCAAAGCAGTCTATGTTCACGAAGGCGATAAAGTTCCCAAGGGCAAGTTACTGCTCTCCATGGACGACACCGAGGCCCGCGCAAGGCTAGCCAGCGCAATCACTGGATTGCGTGCCGCCCAGGCAAGTTACGAAGCGACCACCCACGGTGGTACCCAGGAAGAGCGAGTGTCCAACTCCGCCGATCTGACCCGCACCCAGGCAGATCGCGACCAGGCGCAGCGTGATGTCACCGCATTGGAGAAGTTAGTTGCCACCGGCGCTGCCTCACAAAGTGAAGTGAATGCCGCAAAGCAGCGCGTCTCTCAGGCTGATAATTCGATCACGGTACTGCAGCAGCGATCCCAGACTCGCTACGCACCGATCGATCTGGAGCACGCGAAGGCCGCGTTGAACGATGCCCAGACCTCGGTCGCCGCCGCTCAGGCAGTGGTCGCATCCGCCAACGTCCGCGCGCCGTTTGCCGGCACCGTCTATTCCCTGCCGGTCAGCCCTACTGAATATGTAGCCCAGGGCGATCGCCTGCTGCAGATGGCCGACTTATCCAAGGTCCAGGTTCGCGCCTACTTCGATGAGCCCGAGATCGGCACGCTGCAGACCGGACAGCCGATCCGCGTGGAGTGGGCTGCTAAGCCCGGTCGCTCGTGGCATGGACACATCGTGCATGTGCCCTCCACCATCATCAACTACGGCACGCGCAACGTCGGCGAAGTGCTGATCAGCGTCGACGACTCCGACGGAACACTGCTGCCCAGCACCAATGTGACCGTCACAGTTACAATCAACAATGTCGCCAGCGCAGTCACCGTTCCCCGCGAGGCGCTGCATACCGAGGCCGGCAAAGATTACGTCTACACCATCACCAAAGACAAGCTTCACCGGACCCGCGTCCAGGTAGGGGCCATCAATCTGACCCAGGTGCAGATTGTGTCTGGTGTGAATGAGCACGATCAGGTCGCGCTTGGCACCACCAATGGCCAGCCTATCAGCGCTGGGGTCCCGATCGAAATCGTGAAATAACGTGTCCTGTCGCTTGCCCCAACTCGGAGTCACTCTGCGTTCCGTCGCTGTTGTTTTAGCCGCCTTTGGACTGGGACTTCATACCGATGCTGCAGCGGCCCTCGATCTGTCGATCAAAACTTCGGTCAGTTCCGCGCTCGTCGAGGGTCAGGCCGATACCGCCATTCAGCGCCTGAATCAGATTCTGGCCGAAAACCCTCAAGACGCCGATGCGCATAACCTACTGTGCCGCGTTTACTACCAGGAACAGCGTTGGGACGAGGCCACGCGCGAATGCGAGGAGGCGACCCGCCTCTCGCCGGCCAGCAGCAACACGCATCTGTGGCTGGGCCGCGTCTACGGTGAAAAGGCCGACCGCGCTTCGTATTTCCAAGCCTACCGATTGAGCCAGCGAATCCGCACAGAGCTAGAGCTTGCGGTAAGACTCGATCCGAAGAACCCCGACGCTCTGGCCGATCTCGCTCAGTTCTATACTGAGGCGCCCTCCATCGTCGGCGGCGGCATTGACAAGGCGAAGGCCATTGTCGCCCGCATGGAAGCAGTCGATCCTGCGCAAGCCCACGATCTGCTCGCCCGCATCGCATCGCAGCAGAAGGACTATGCTCGCGCAGAAAACGAATGGAAGGCCGCCATCTCCATGTCGCCGACGCCTGCGCGGTACTGGACGGCCCTCGCCTCCTTCTATCGCAAGCAGCAGCGGTGGGACGACATGATGCACGCCATACGCGAAGGTGTAGCAACGGATCGAACGGCCGGAGTCGCGCACTACTATGCTGCTTCGTTGCTGATCCGTTCCGATCGTGAACCGGAACTCGCCGTTCGGCTGCTCGAACAGTATCTTGCATCGGAAAACAAGTCAGAAGAAGCTCCCGCGTTTCACGTGCACGCGCAGCTGGCCCAGTTGCTCCAGGCGCAAGGCGATGTTGCGGGAGCGCAACGCGAAGTAAAGGCTGCAAAGGCATTGGCGAGCGACTATCGCCTTCCCAATCCCCGATAGAATCAGGCAGGTAAAATCAACGGATGTGTCACCGCAAGCGGAGAACGAGTGAAGCGTAGCAGCCACTGGATTGTCCTGGGAATATGCACCGCGTTCTGCTCCATTCCAGCAGGTGCGCAGGTGTCCCTCTATACGGCTGTGGACCTCGCGCTACGCAACAGCCCGGCGGTGCGTATGGCCACCGCGGACGTGGAACGGGCCCAGGCCGCGCTCACCGAAGCGAAAGACGTCTACATCCCCAGCTTCGTGCTCGGCTCCGGCCTTGGCTATTCCTATGGATTCCCTGTGGGCCAGCCATCCGTCTACAACGTCACCTCGCAGTCCCTGGTGCTCGGGTTTTCGCAACCGGACTACATCCGCTCCGCAAAAACTGCATTGAACTCCGGTCAGCTCGCACTCAAAGATATCCGCCAGCAGGTCATCCTAGATACCTCATTACAATATGCGGAGTTGGACAAGCTTACGCAGGAGACCGCCGCGTTGGACGCGCAGAGCGCCGCTGCAGAAAAGCTGGTCAACATCGAGCAGCAGCGGCTCGATGCGGGATTAGCCTCACGCAGCGAGCTCCTACGTGCCCAGCTGACTGGGGCGCAAGTCCGCCTCAAGCGCCTCCACCTCGAAGGCGACGCACAGCTATTGCGACAGAAGCTGGCCAACCAGACCGGCCTTCCTGCTGCAACCTTCGTGACCAGCACGCAATCGATTCCGCCGTCGCCCAGTTTTCAGATCGGCAACGAATTGCAACACGACATGGCCGTCTCAAACGACGGTGTGCGCGCAGCGTATGCCTCCGCGAAATCGAAGCTCTACATGGCCCACGGCGCGCAGAAAGAGATCTTCCGGCCACAGATCGCCTTTGCCGCGCAGTACAACCGCTTCGCCACCTTCAACAACTACCAGGACTACTACAACCACTTTCAGCACAATAACTTCGGCATTGGGATCTCGATCACCTTCCCGATCTTCGACGCCTCCCGTAAGGCCAAGGCCATCGGGTCCGCTGCCGAAGCAGCCCACGCGGCAGCCCAGGCAGACCAGGCGCGCGCCCAGGCCGGTGAGCAGGCGACCCAACTGGACGCCAGTCTGCGGGAGCTTACTGCGCAACAGGACATCGCGCGTCTTCAAAGCGAATTGGCTGCCAGCGATCTCCAGACCGTGGTCACACAGTTGGAGACGGGCAGCGGCTCCCCCAACGGCCCGCAGATGACCCCTCGCGATGAGCAGCAGGCGCGCATCGAGGAGCGGCAGCGTTACCAGGAATACCTCGATGCCAACTTTGACCTGTTGCGGGCCCAACTCACCTTGCTACGCATGATTGGGACCATCGAGGATTGGGCCAAGGCCTCTCCACACCCCTAAGTCCTCTCTCTTCAACGCCTGTAACAGCTATTTTCTTCGCGCGCGAATCGATGCGACTGCCGGAGACGTCCAATAAGGAGTAACCCCGTAACCCGGCGCTCGTGCCCTGCCGATGCTAAAATAGTAAGGATCCTATGCCCCTAAAAACATTGTTCTTAAACCCGCCCTCCTTTGAGAACTTCGATGGCGGTGCCAGCTCCAGGTGGCCCGCTACTCGTGAGATCGAATCCTACTGGTACCCTGTGTGGCTGGCTTATCCGGCAGGGATGCTCGAAGGTTCGCGGTTGCTGGATGCGCCGCCCCACCACGTGTCGTGGCAGCAGGTCAACGATATCTGCAAGGACTACGATTTCCTGGTCCTCTTCACCAGCACCATCGGCTGGTCCGGCGATCAGCGCATGGCAGAGACAATTAAGGCCACGCATCCGAACATCAAGATCGCCTTCGTTGGACCGCCGGTCACAACCTCGCCCGAAAAGGCACTCACCGAGTGCGCGGCCATCGACTTCATCTGCCGCCGCGAGTTTGACTTCTCCGTGGTGGAGTACGCGAACGGAAAGCCGCTGACCGAGATCCTCGGCATCAGCTATCTCGAAAACGGCAAGATCGTCCACACACCCGACCGGCCGCAGGTCGATGACCTCGACGCAATGCCCTGGGTCACCGAGATCTATTATCGCGACCTCGATGTCACCAAGTACAACGTCCCATTCCTGATGCACCCCTACGTGGCTCTTTACTCCACGCGCGGATGCCCGGCGCAGTGCACCTTCTGCCTGTGGCCGCAGACGCTCTCGGGCCACGCCTGGCGCAAGCGCTCGACCGACGACGTCGCCGCCGAAATGGCGAACGCCAAGAAGCTTTTCCCGCACGTGAAGGAATTCTTCTTTGACGACGACACCTTCAACATCAACGCAGCGCGCACCATCGAGCTCTGCCAGAAGCTGAAGCCGCTAGGCCTCACCTGGTCCTGCACCTCGCGCGTGACCACCAGCTTTGAGACCCTCAAGGCTATGAAGGAAGCCGGTTGCCGCCTGCTCATCGTGGGCTTCGAGTCCGGCGATCCGCAGATTCTCAAAAACATCAAGAAGGGCGCCACCGTCGAGCGCGCACGCGAGTTTGCCCGCGATTGCCACAAGCTCGGCCTGACCATTCACGGCGACTTCATCCTCGGCCTTCCCGGCGAAACTCGGGAGTCGATTCGCAACACCATCAACTTCGCCAAGACTCTCGACGTCGAGACCATCCAAGTTTCGATTGCCCACGCGTTCCCCGGCACCGAATTTTACGAATACGCCAAGGTGAACGGCTTCATCACCAATCAAGACATGGCTGACGAAGGTGGACACCAGATGGCCCACATCGAGTATCCCGGCCTGCCCGTCGACTACGTGTTGGAGATGGTGCACCGCTTCTACGATGAATACTACTTCCGTCCCAAGGCCGCGGCGCGCGTGATCTGGAAGGCGGTCGTCAACCGCGACGTTCCTCGCCTTTACACCGAAGCCAAGTCGTTTATGAAGCTGCGTGCCCAGCGCAATAAGATCGTCGCGCAGGGTAAGGCCAACCAGAAAACCACCCAGCCCACTCCCGCAGTCGGCGCTGGGGTCTAGCTTGCAGCGGTGATTTCAATCGGGCGGCCGGCCCACCATGCTGGCCGCCTTTGCATTTGGTGAAAGCAGGGCAATGGTTCACTCCACAATGAATGCACGCCGCTACTTGATACTGGCGGTCGTCACCCTAACCGCTTCTCTGGGCGATACGGTTCTCTCTGTCGGGATGCGGCAGATCGGCCCGGTTTCGCTGCACCATCTGAACACGTTACTGTTCGCGATGCACAATCCCTGGATCCTCGGCGGCGTCGCCCTGCTCATCGGATTTTTCGCGTCTTATCTCACCGCGCTCTCGTGGGCCGATCTTACCTTCGTGCTTCCGGCGACCTCGCTCGGCTATGTTGTCGTCGCCCTTCTCTCGAAGTTTTGGCTTAAGGAACAGATCTCCCCGCTGCGCTGGCTGGGAATCTTTCTCATCACCGCCGGCGTTGGCTTCGTCACGCGCGGACCTTCGTACACCGATCACTCCAAGCCCTTGCCGGAATCCGTTCCCTCCGGCGTTCAGGAAGTAGGGCGGCCATGATGCCGGCGCAAACCATGATCACCTCGCAAGGACTCGCGCTCATCGGCATGATTGGAGCAATCGTTGTCACCGCCACCGCCGGCGATATTCTCACCGCCTCTGCGATGCGGCAGATCGGCGACCTCGACGCGATCCGCGCAGTGCGAGGATTGCCTGGCGCAATCATCGCCGTCGTGACCAACCTCCGCTTCATGGGCGGGGTCCTTTGCATGGCGCTTAGCTTCTTCGCCCTGCTCTTCGCGCTCAGTCATGCGGACGTGAGCCTCGTAGCGCCGGCTTCCGCTTCTCTCACCTTCGTCACCAACGCGGTCGCGGCAAGATTCTTTCTCAAGGAGAATGTCGATCGCCGCCGCTGGATGGCCGCCGTCTGCGTCTGCTTTGGCGTAGCGCTGCTCGCGCACTAGAAAACCTATGACCACCGATCCGTTCAATCTCAACCGATTTGTCGAGGCGCAGCAGCCCATCTTCGAGCGCGTCCACTCGGAGTTGCGCCGCGGTCAGAAACAAAGCCACTGGATGTGGTTCATCTTCCCTCAGATTCTAGGCCTCGGCTTAAGCCCCATGGCTGAGAAGTACGCAATCGCCTCGATCGAGGAAGCCGCAGCCTATCTCGATCACCCGATCCTCGGGCCACGACTGCGCCAGTGCACGCAATTGGTGAATGAAGTCAGCGGCCGTACCATCAGCGACATTCTCGGCTACCCAGACGATCTGAAGTTTCGATCGTCAATGACTCTCTTCGCTAAAGCGACAGCCGACAACCAGGTCTTCCACGATGCGCTGAAGAAATATTTCGAAGGCAAGCCTGACGAGCGCACCCTCGAGCTGCTCTGAGCGTGGGCACGTCGCGAGACCTTTACAGCAGGCGCATGAGACCTGTCGCCGGAATATCAGCCGGCAAAAACTTGCGCTCCTCGCCGAATGTGCGGGTAAGAGCCTCGGCTGCAAGATAACCGCTGCGCGCAGCACTCTCCATCGTCGACGGCCATCCCGTGTTGGTCCAATCTCCCGCAAGGAACACGCCCCGCCACGGGCTCTCCGCATCGGGGCGCAGTTTATCCAAGCCGGGCAAGACGGAAAACGTAGCGCGCGCTTCCTTCAGAATTCCGCTCTTCACTACACGAGCTTTCTTCACCTCAGGAAAGAACAGCGCAAGCTCCTCAATTGCGCCTGAGAGTATCTCCGCCCGCTCCTGCCTCAGCGAGTCTTCTGAGGCCGCAATCACCAACTCAACATAGCTGCCCTGTTCCGGCGCCGCGCCACGAATCCGCGACTTATGAAAGATCCACTGAATGCGCGTATCGAGCAACGCTGCATGGTGCAGATCGGTAATCTCGCGGTCAAACCAGAGATGCACCGTCGTGTATGGCGAATGCACAAACTGGGTTAAATTGATGGCGAGTTGATCCGCCTCCGCGTTGCGGGGCATTTTTTGTATCAGCTTCTGTACCTGTTCAAACGGCAGCGCCAACACTACTGCGTCAGCCACAAATTCGCCCTGGTTCGTAACCAGGCACCAGCGACCGTCAGGATCTCGCGCCAGCGATTCGACACTGGACCGGAGATGCACGCTTCCACCCAGCGACTCGATCAGGCTCGCAGCATGGGAGTACAGATCGCTCAACGGAATCGTTGGTATGCCTAGCTTCGCGCCGCCAGGCGAACGCAGAAACAGCTCGCGAAATACGTGTGCACAATGACGCGTCGAACACTCTTCGAATCCATCATTCAACGTGCAGACCACCACCGGCTCCCAGAAGTGACGGATCGCCCTCTCCGTCTGCCCGGTACGCTTCAGCCACTGCGCAAAGCTCTGAGTGTCATTGGGCGGAATTCCGGTCAGGAACTGTGACATACCTCGAGCGATCGCAATTTTGTCCCTGAGCCCCAGCATCGGTGCACGCAAAAAGCCTGCGGAAAAGTGCAGCGGAGCCGGCAGTCCGTTCGCCGAAAATTCACTGGCCCTGCCGTTCGACTCGAGGAACGTGAGCTTGTCGTACCAGCGAATCTTGTCCGACATCCCGGAGCGTTCGTACAACTGCATCAGGCTGGTGCAGCAGCCAAGCAGAACGTGCTGACAGTCCACCACCTCGCCCAGGGCGGGGTGTTCGTAAGAAGAGGCGCGGCCACCTACGAATGGACGGCGCTCCAGCAATTGCACCTCGTATCCTGCTTCGGCAAGAGCCGAGGCGGCGGTCAGTCCGGCAACTCCGGCACCGACCACTGCGACCGATCTTTTCTGCTTGATTTCGGAATTCGGCATGCCCGCTCAGGCCCCGAGCAATCGATACGCGAAGACGCGCAGTAGGCCCTGTGCGAGGATCCATAGCTTTTCGCTCGAAGGCACCGAGACGCGCGACGAGAATACGTCGTAGTCTCGCTGCTCAATCCTTTTCAGCAGCCGCGAATAAATGGTAATCAGCACCCACATCGCCGGACGGCTGTCCCGCGCAATCATCGGCAACAGCCGGTAGCCCGATTCGTAATAGCGTCGCGCACGATCCCCTTCCAGCCGCAAGAGGGTCTTCAGCGGACCCGGCACCGTCCCGCGCTGCTCCAGCAGTTGCTCGGCATTCACTCCTGCCCGCTCCATATCCTCAAGCGGAAGATAGATACGCCCGCGTTCCGCATCCTCTCGCACGTCGCGAAGAATGTTCGTGAGTTGAAATGCGATGCCCGTCTCTTCCGCCAGTCTCTCCGCCTGCGAATCGTCGTACCCGAAGATGCGGATGCACACCAACCCAACCACCGAGGCCACCAAATAGCAGTATCGGTACAGGTCGTCGAACGTCGGATACACATCCACCGGCGCGGTCTCGACCGCCGTACCCCCGTTTGCCTGCTCTGCATTTGCTGATCGTCTTACCCGCGCGGGCCGTTCCAGGTCCATCGCCGTTCCCTGCACCAATTGATCCAGCAGCTGTGACGGAATCTGGAACCGCCGCTGTGCATCCGCAAGCGCAACGAAGACCGCGTTGTTCGTAGCAGCCCCGCTCTCGGCTGCATGCCAGTTCGCCGTCCACGTGCGCAGCGCATGCCGCCGCTGCTCGTGAGGAAGACTCTCATCATCGGAGAGGTCGTCGGCGTGTCGCATAAACGCGTACACGGCGCAGATCGCATTGCGCTTCTGACGCGGCAACGCGCGAAATGCATAGTAGAAGTTCTTGGCTTCTCTGCGCGCGATTTGGCGGCATACCCGGTACGCCTCTTCGATGCGATGCCGCGGGTCGCGTGCGAACGACGGGATCTCGTCCGCGCTCATACGGCCGCCCTTCGCCGCGCGGGCAAGAGCTTCGTTGAAAGCGCGCGAATCAGCAGCGCCGCCTTCCGCGATTTCGAAATCGCCGGCCGCGCGCGCAATACGTCGTAGTTCTGCGACTCGATGGCATGCAGAATCTCGAGACCGCCGCGGCTGAAGAGGTCCAGGTCGAGCGCCAATTCACGATCCACTCTTTGAATGAGTGGCATACCCTGCTCGAACATGGCTCGCGTGTTCTCCACCTCAAAGCGCATCAGGTCGCGAAAGCTCGACGTCGCCTGCCCCGTCGCAATCACCGACTCCGGCACGCGGAAGTGGTCCATATCTTCGCGCGGCAGGTAGACTCGGCCGCGTTCGTAATCTTCCCGCACGTCCTGCCAGAAGTTCGCCAGCTGCAAAGCCGAACAGGTGAAATCCGAAAGCAGAAAAAGCTCTGGGTCGCGGTATCCGCAGGCATACAACACCAGCCTACCCACCGGGTTTGCCGAATATCGGCAATACGCAAGCACATCCTGCATCGTATCGAACCGAGTGACCTGCTGATCCTGGCGGAAGGCAACCAGCAGATCGGCGAAAGGCTCCTTCGGAATCTCGCAGATACGTATTGTATCCGCCAAGGCGACGAATACCGGGTGGTTCGCTTCTCCCCGATAGCACGCATCCAGTTCCCTGCCCCAGAGGTCGAGCAGCGCCAGCGACTGATCGCGATCCCCTACTTCGTCGCCCAGGTCATCCGAGATACGGCAGTACGCATAGATGCTGTGAAAGTGCGGACGCAGACGCTTCGGCAGAAACCACGAAGCTACGTGAAAATTCTCGTAATGCGATTCCGCCAGCCGCTTGCAGTACGCACGCGCCTCATCCAGCGTCGGAGCAGTCTCCGGGATGCGGTATTCCGCCGGAAGAGCCGCCCAACCCTTTTCAATGAGTTCCTGGTGTGTGTGCAAAACCGCCATGCGCCGGCTCCGAACGCCCTCTGAGGGCTTAGGGAATAATCGCTGTCTTGATGTCGTTCGAGCCATCCATCAACTTGCGCAGAACCTGGTCCAGTTCGAGCAATGGTGCCCGGCCGGTGATGTAGTCACTGCTGTTGAACCGCCCGCTGGTGACCAGTTCAAAGGCCTTCCGGCAACTCGCCGGCGTGTGATGGAAGCTCGCCTTCAGCGTAATGTCGTTGTAGTGCAAGCGGTTGGTGTCCAGGCTAACCTTGGTGCCCACCGCGCAACCGCCGAAGAAATTGACCGTGCCACCGCGGCGCACCATGTCCACGGCCCACTGCCAGGTGATCGGCGTCGCCACCGCTTCGATCGCCACATCCGCTCCACGCCGTTCCGGAGTCATCGAGCGCACCGCACTTACTACGTCATCGGTGGACGTAATCTGCACGACCTTGTCCGCCCCGAAGATCTTCGCCATCTGGACCTGCTCGTCGCGCTTCACGACGGCGATCACGCGCATCCCCTGCAACTGCGCTACGTGAATAAACATCAACCCGATCGGTCCGGCGCCAATCACGACCACCGTATCGCCGGCCACCGCTCCGGTCTCTTCCAGGCCGCGCACCACGCAGGCCAGCGGCTCGGTAAGAGCGGCATGCTCCAGCGGCACGCCGTCGGGCACCTGCAAAGTATTCTTCTCAACGATGCGCGCTGGGATCCGGATGTACTCCGCATAGGCGCCGTTGTTGAACAGCAGGTCGGCGCAGAGGTTCTCCTGCTGCCGCTTGCACCAGAAGCACTTCCCGCAGGGCGCGGAGTTCAACGCCACCACGCGCATGCCCGGCTCGAACGCGGTCACACCCTCGCCTACCTCGTGCACCACCCCGGCCAGCTCGTGGCCAAAGAGCGCAGGCGGCACCAGCATCTTCGCATGATAGCCCCGGCGGTACACCTTCAAATCCGTGCCGCATGTCAACGCGGCGCTGATGCGAACCACAATCTCGCCCGGCTCCGGCAGTGGGATCGGCACGCGCTCGATCCGCACGTCTTCTTGCCCGTGGAGCACCGCCGCGTTCATGTCCGTCGCCATAAGCATCTTCTATTGTCGCACTTCCGGCGCTTCTCAGCCGCCTGCTTCTATGATGATCTTCATGGACTGAGCGCTTGGATTTGACGCCACTCGAATCGCCTCGACCGCCTCTTCCAACGGAAACCGGTGAGAAACCAGCCGGGTCAGGTCGAATCCCTGCGTATAGCCTTCAAAAACCAGCCTGGCCCCTTCATCCTGAATCTGTTCCGAGGCGCTGTAGGAGCCCAGCAGCGATTTTTCGTCCATGCAAACTGCCGCCGGATCAATGGTCGCTTCGCCATGCTGTGTCTGGGCAAAGAGCAGGATCCTTCCGCCCGGCCGCGCCGCATCCATCGCCGTTTTGATCAGCGAATTGCCGCCAACTGCCAGAATTACCGCATCCGCTCCTCGACCTTCACTCGCTTGTTTGGTCGTCGCGACCACGTCTTCCCGCGAAGCGTCGATCGGGTGCTCCAACCCAAACGTCGCTGCGATGGCGTGCCGTTCGGCATACAAATCCGAGGTCAGCACCTTGGCGCCGGACCGCAACGCCAGCGAAGCCAGCAGGATGCCAATCGGACCCTGCCCAATCACCAGCACAGTTTCGTCCGCCGCCAGGTTCAGGTTCTGGACCGCCTTCAGGCACGTATTCACCGGCTCCACAAAGGCCGCCTGCTCCAGCGGCACGCCGTCGGGAACCTTGACCAGCCCGCGGCGAACGATCCAGTCCATCACCCTTACGTATTCAGCGAAGCCGCCGCCCGCAGGCTCAAACCCCGCCGTCACGCCCACACGCTTGTACACCTCGCATTGCGCAAAGGTCTTCTTGCGGCAGTAGTAACAGGCGCCGCACGGGATATGGTGAAAGACCATCGCCCGGTCGCCGACCGCAAAGTCGGTAACCCCGTCCCCTATCGCCACGATCGTGCCTGCTGTCTCGTGTCCAAAGATCCTCGGCGCAGCATGCGAGCCGGTGTGGATCTTCTTCAGGTCCGTACCGCAGATGCCGCAGGAGTGAACCCGCAGCAGCACTTCGCCCGGCCCGATCTGCGGCACTGGCACAGTCTCCACCCGCACATCGTTGACGCCGCGGTACACCGCCGCCCGCATGGTAGCCGGAATGTCACGGCTGACCAGAGGATGCGGAAGGGTCAGACCTTCGGTACTCGTTGCCATCGCTGTCATTGTGCCGTCTCTACCCCCACGTCGTGGCTCACGACCACGCGCAATTCCCGGCAGAGATTTCGCGCCGCTCGCGAACTCACTCTCCCCATCAGCCATGCTCGTCTCCACAGATACGGGCGCATCGCGAGATAGACCGCAAATGCTCCCTCACGAAATCCACCCGTCGCGGTTACGAATCTCTCCAGGCCCGGCAATTCGAAATCAAATTCATCTGAAATCGCTTTGACTGCGGAGAACGGGAGCCCCGCCTGCTCAGCCACCTCCGCGACCGCCGACGCCTCCATATCCACCAGGTCCGCCCCGTACGAACGTGCCAGCCGCTGCTTTTCCGCTCGATTGGCAAACTGGTTGGTTGTCACCAGCACTCCACCCTTCGAACCCGTATCGTATTTTTCGAAGCTCACTGCATCGACCACCCGGCTCGGCCGGCGCACACTTCCACCAGTCAGCCCCGGATTGAGTGCCCCGCACCAACCCGCCGAGATCATCCGATGCAGCGGACCGTGCTTCAAGGCCTCTTGCGCAGCCAGGCGCGCCCGCACCGTGCCCATACCTGCGCACACCACAACAGCCTTGTCCGACCAGGCAATCAGCATCTCTGCGTTGTTCTCATCCGCTCGCCAACCGTGCACCAGCGACGAAACTTCACGCGGCAATGCAGCAACAATTGCGATTCGAGAATTCATACTGTCTGCGTCCCCGTCAGCGCTTCTGCTTCCATCGGAGCATAGCCATGCTCACGAAACCATTCAATGGCCGCGCGCAGCGCCTGGTACACCGGCACCTGGCGAAAGCCCAGTTCCTGTACCGCCTTGGCCGATGAAGCGAACATCTTCTTCTTGCCCATACGCACCGCTTCTACCGTCGCCCTCGGCTCTTTGCCGCGCAGCTTGCCCGTCAACGTCTCATCGAACAACGCGAAGACCATGGCCACGCTATGCGGTACCTTCCTGCTCGGCGAAGGAAGCCCCGTGATCGCCGACATCTTATCGAGAATCTGCTTGAGCGTGAGATTTTCTCCGCCCAGGATGTAACGCTCTCCCGGCCTTCCCAGGTGTAGCGCCTCGGCGTGGGCGCGCGCTACTTCATGCACATCGACCAGGTTCAAGCCCGTGTCGACGTATGCGGGGAATTTGCGATTGAGAAAGTCGACGATGACGCGGCCAGTCGGCGTCGGCTTCAGGTCGTTCGGTCCAACCGGGGTGGTCGGGTTTAGAACAATCACCTGCTGGCCTGCGCGAGCTGCGGCAATCGCCTCCTGCTCGGCAAGAAACTTGGATCGCTTGTAGTGACCTATCATATCGGCCAGCGAAACGGGCGTGTCTTCATTCACGATGGTTCCGTCTTGCTTGAAGCCCATCGTCGCCACACTCGAGGTGTAGACCACGCGAGGCACACCCTCTTCCCGCGCGATGCGCAACAGCTCCCGAGTGCCGATCACGTTCGCCGCATACATCGCTTCCGGATCGCGCACCCACAGCCGGTAATCCGCTGCAACATGCATCACGGCATCGCAGCCGGAGATGCCGGCACGCAACGACTCGGGAACCTGCAGATCCCCGATGACTGTATCGGCTTTCAACCCGGAGAGATTGTCGAGGCGGCTGGTCTTGCGCACGAGAACACGAAGGTCAGCGCCCCGGCCGGCCAGTTCCCGAGCCACATGGCTGCCTACGAATCCTGTTGCTCCTGTGAGGAAAACCTTCATCTGGATTGCCGGCCTGCGCCCGCCGGCGCCGATCCACACCGCCCCTGTTCGCAAGTGTTGTAGCGAGTCGCTTGCGATCGAATCCTTGCCGCGACCAGCATACGCCGATTGCCGCTAATCCAGTTTGTCGGGATGCAATCCGATGTTCTTCTCGCCCGCGGCCTTCTTCTGCTCGTATTGCTGAACCCACGCTTCCCAATGCTTGCCCGCGGCCCGGTCCTTGCCACTGAACTCCAGCCGTGCAATGTCTGCGTAGGTCACAGAAGCCTTCTCAGAGGAGTTCGCCGGATAGAGCCGAATCACCGAGTCACTTAGTGACTTACCGGTTCGCCGGTCGAAGATATAGCCGTCCATACGGCGACCATCCTTCAACGTGAGCGTGATATCGCCGCGGTAGTCGAATGCCTTTTCGAGCGCTTCGAAGATCTCCTGCTGACTCGCCATCTCCGGAATCCAGCCTTCCAGGTTTTCATGCTTTGTACCGGGAGCAATCTCCAGCGAATCAGGATCGGGCGTCGAATACTTGAGGACCTCGGCCGTCATGCGTTAGTCTCCTCAAGCTGCTTGGAAGGAGACCCAATCTGCACCAGCGGAGTGTGGCCGTTCGCGATCGGCTGGTTGAGCAGATCCAGAGCGCCGCGGTCTTGATATTTGCTGAACAGAGACGCCTTGGCCATCGCAACAAACCCCCGCCACGAACCGAACCCGTCGTTCACAGCAGAGGCTTCGTAGCCGCAGCTCACCATGCAGTTCGCGCACTTGGGATTGCCGCTCTCCGTGCCGTAGTTATCCCAGTCCGTTTGATTGATGAGCTCCTTGAAGCTGTCCGCGTAGCCATCCTGCAACAGATAGCAAGGCTTCTGCCAGCCGAAGATGTTGTACGCCGGCATGCCCCAGGGCGTGCACTGATAGTCGCGCTTGCCCATCAGAAATTCAAGGAACAGCGGCGACATGTTGAACTTCCACTCCGGCTTGCGATTGGAAAGAATCGCGCGGAACAGTCTGCGCGTACGGGCGCGCCCCAGAAAGCGATTCTGGTCCGGAGCCTTGTCGTAGGAATACCCAGGCGACAGCACGATGCCTTCGACGCCCATCGACATCACTTCATCGAAGAAGTTGCGGACGCTGTTGGGATCGGTTCCGTCGAAGAACGTCGCGTTCGTGGTCACGCGGAAGCCGCGCTTCACCGCCTCGCGAATGCCCTCGACCGCGATGTCATATCCGCCTTCGCGGCAGACTGAGAAGTCGTGGTGCTCCCGCTCGCCGTCGAGGTGAACGGAAAACGTCAGGTATTTCGAAGGAGTGAACTCCGGCAGACGCCGCTTCAATTCCAGCGCGTTGGTGCAGAGATAGATGTACTTCTTGCGAGCAACCAGGCCTTCGACAATCTCCACAATCTGCGGATGCAGCAGCGGCTCGCCGCCAGGGATGCTCACCATCGGTGCGCCGCACTCTTCGACGGCCTTGAAGCACTCTTCCGGCGTCAACTGCTTCTTCAAAATATGGGGCGGATACTGCACCTTGCCGCACCCGGCGCACGCCAGGTTGCAACGAAAGAGTGGTTCGAGCATCAGCACCAGCGGATAGCGCTTGACACCACTCCAGCGCTTCCGGAGTACGTAGCTTGCTACGGTCCACATCTGTGAAATAGGAACTGCCATCGTCGAGATCTCCTCCTCGGCTCGTTTGCGTTTGCACTGCGCTCTGGTAGTGAGGATTGCCTGACCCAGTCAAGAGACCGCGCCCGTTCGTCTCACCTACACCTCCGCGCCGCGCTCCATCGCTCGCTTATAGGTCGTCAATGCCAGCAGCGGGAAGTAATTGCGGTACAGATGGTATGCGAGATAAAACACCCGCGGAAATCCTGTACCGGTATACATCGCCTGCCGGGTGACGCCTTCGCCCGTGCTCTCGTCCCACGAGCCGTCCTTCTTTTGCCGGTTCAACAACCAGCGAATGCCCTTGGCTACCGAATCGCTGCGGGTATCTCCGGCCGACAACAAGCCCAGCAATGCCCAGGCTGTTTGCGACGGTGTGCTCGCGCCCACTCCGCGGGTCGTCGGGTCGTCATAGCTTCCACAGCTTTCGCCCCATCCGCCGTCGGAGTTTTGCACCATGCGGATCCACTCCGCCGCCTGCTGAATCTGCGGCTCGTGATTCCACACGCCCATCGCTTCCAGGCCGCGCAATACCAGGAACGTGCCGTACAAGTAATTGACGCCCCAGCGGCCAAACCAGCTTCCGTCCGGCTCCTGCTCATCAAAGATGAACTGGATCGCCTTTTCGACTCGCTTATCCTTGCGTGTGTAACCGTAGGTGGCCAGCGTCTCCAGGATCCGTCCCGTGATATCGACCGTCGGCGGATCGAGCATCGCGTTATGGTCGGCAAACGGGATGTACTGGAAGATCATCTTGGTGTTGTCTTTATCGAAGCTGCCCCAACCGCCATTGCGGCATTGCATGGCGAAGATCCAGTCCAGCGCGCGCTTGGAGACGTCGTACTGGTACCGCTCGCGCGGGTTATCAACCTTGTTCAACGCCAGCAGCACCTGGCCCGTATCGTCGACGTCAGGATAGAACTCGTTGTTGAACTCAAAGTACCAGCCGCCCGGCTGCGTGTTGCGAACCTTGACCGCCCAGTCGCCCTTGTGCCGCACTTCCTTCGACAACATCCAGTCCACGGCCTTGAGCATGCGCGGATCGTTGCGCGGCACTCCCGCCTCGCCCAGCGCGAAGACTGCCTGCGCTGTATCCCATACCGGCGACATGCACGGCTGCATGCGAAACGTCGGCGTGGCGTAGTCCGCAGTGCCCCGCGGCTCATCGATGCCCAGCTTTTCAAACTCATCCATCGCCCGGATCATCTGCGGGTCGTCCATCGAATAGCCCAGGCAACGCAGCGCGACTATGGCGTTGAGCATGGCGGGATAGATTGCCCCCAGCCCATCGCTCATCTCAAAGCGCTCCAGCATCCACTTCTCTGCCTTGTTCAGCGCCAGCTTGCGCAGCGGCCGTACGTGCACCCGCTCCGCCCAGTGCGCGAGGCGATCGGTGAAGATGAAGAAGTTGCGCCAGCTGACCAGCTTCTTCTTGTCCCAGCGCAGATGCAGGTTGGCGTTCGCACGGCCGCCGACGAACAGCTCGTCGATGCCATGCTCCGGCGGAATCTTCTTGAACGGCTTCTTGGCATAGGCGATCGAGAGCGGCACCAGGATGGCGCGCGACCATGAGGAAATTTCGTAGATGTTGAAGTAGAACCACTTCGGAAACAACACGATCTCCGGCGGAATCGCCGGCACCGCGTCGTATTCGTATTGTCCCAGCGAACACAGATAGATCTTAGTGAAGGTGTTGCACTCGACCACGCCGCCGTTGGCGAGAATCCACTCCCGCGCTCGCGCCATCCATGGCTCATCCGCGGTCACGCCCATGAGCTTGCCCGCGAAATAACACTTCACCGACAGGCTGATGTTCGAGGGACCACCCGGATAGATCGACCATCCGCCATCCGCGTTCTGATACCGAAGAATCTCATTCAGCGCGCGCTCGAGCTTGCCCGTGTCTCCGGTGCCGAGCAGCGTGTGGGCGAAGATGTAATCCGCCTCCAGCATGCTGTCCGCTTCGAGTTCCCCACACCAGAATCCTTCTGGATGCTGCTGCGAGAGCACATATTCGCGCGACTTGGCGATGGAGGATTCGACTTCGTCGAGCCCGGCGTCAATGCGGCCGAACTTCGGAGCGACTGGTTGTGCACTTGCGAAAGATGGACTCATTTTGCCGACGACAAACTCACTCTCTGGCAGAGCCGGCACTAAGCCGACGCCTGGCCGTTTGAAGGAGCAGCAGCAATCGCCTGCACGATCTCAGGGGGCAGGCCAAAGCGCACGTTTTCCGGCATCACTTCTACTTCCTCCACATCGCCGAAGCCCTTCTGCTTCAAATACGCCACAACTTCTTCGACCAGCACCTCGGGAGCCGACGCGCCGGCGGTCACGGCAACAGTACTTACGCCCTCAAACCAGGCCGGATCGATTGCTTCTGAATTGTCGATCAGGTAGCTGCGTGTGCTCAGATTCTTGGAGACCTCTACCAGCCGATTGGAATTGGAACTGTTGTTCGAGCCCACTACCAGCACCAGGTCCGCATCATGCGCCACGTTTTTCACCGCGACTTGGCGATTTTCAGTCGCGTAGCAGATGTCCTGCGAATGCGGCCCGACAATCTTGGGATACTTGATCTTCAATGCCTGAATGATGTCGCGTGCCTCGTCCAGACTCAGGGTCGTCTGCGTCAGATACGCGACGTGCTCGGGATCGGGCACTTCGAGTGACTGCACCTCGGCCACATTCGAAACGACCTGGGTTACCTCAGGAGCTTCCCCCAGCGTTCCTTCAATCTCGTCGTGATCGCGATGGCCGATCAGCACCAGCGAATAGCCCTGCCGCGCAAACTTGACCGCCTCAACGTGCACCTTGGTGACCAGCGGGCAGGTGGCATCGATCACCTTTAGCTTGCGCTCTTTGCTGCGCTCGCGCACCGCGGGTGAGACACCGTGGGCGCTGTAGATCACCCGCATCCCCGAAGGTACGTCGTCGATGTCATCCACAAAGATGGCGCCCTTATCCGCCAACTCGTTCACGACAAAACGGTTATGAACGATTTCTTTGCGCACGTAGATGGGCGCGCCAAAGGTCTCGAGCGCGATCTTCACAATATCGATCGCCCGGACTACGCCGGCACAGAATCCACGGGGTTTGAGCAGAAGGATGCGCTTCTCTGCCACGAGAGAGCCGTCCGTTGGCCCTGCGAGGAATGCTTCGCTTGTGTTGACAGTCACAGGAGAAGTATACCTTGCCAGGGCCGCCGGACGATAGCCAGATGAACCTCAAAGTGTGTGCTTTCTTCAACAAACGGGCGATGCTGCAGATGACTAATTGGTTACTCCTTAGACAGGGACGCCACGAGAGCCGCTCACGAGACTTCCCCTTCTCTTCGGCGCCCAATGCTGTCCCTTTCTTGATTCCTGCGACAGCCGGCAGATTTGAAATTATGCTGTTCGCAGCATCCCGCGACTCCTACGCCCGGGACTGATCGTCGGTAGAACTGGAACACCACGGAGGTAGGGCCACGCGCATCGCAAGCCTCGGTCACGCTGCCTTCGCGGCAACCATGATCAGCCTCGGGATTCTCGGGTTGTTGAATTACCGGTACGCCGCCGTATGGCATCCGGTACCCACCACGGTGCCCGCACATCAGGTGCTGGGCTATCTCTGCGCCCTTCTCTCGCTGGCCTGTGGCATCGGCCTGCTCTGGAAGCGCACAGCCGCACCCACCGTCCGCGTGTTACTCGCCTATCTCTTCGTGTGGTCGCTGCTGGTGAGCCTCCCCGCCATCGTTAAAGCGCACGCGGCGTTCGGTTCATGGTACAACCTCGCCGAGCCTGCGGTGATGGTGGCAGCAGCCTGGATTCTGTACACATGGTTTGCCTCTGACTGGGACCGGCAACGATTCAGTTTCGCCACCGGGCCGAGGGGCGTACGTATTGCGCGGGTGCTCTTTGGCCTGGCTTTGATTTACTTCGGCATGGGCCATTTCGTCTTTCTCAAACAAACGGCATCCGGCGTACCTGCCTGGCTGCCATGGCATGTAGCCTGGGCGTATCTCACCGGGTGTGCCTTTATCGCAGCGGGTTTGGCGATTCTGATTGCACGGTATGCACGATTGGCAGCTGCGCTCTCCGCGGTTCAGATTGGCCTGTTCGTACTGCTGGTGTGGGTGCCAACGGTAGCGCCGGCAGGTCCGAAGAGCGACTTCCTATGGACCGAGACCGTCATTTCTGCGGCATTGGCAACCGCCGCCTGGGTGGTGGCAGATTCCTACCGCGGCATACCGTGGCTCGCCCTCAAGAGGCGCTAGCAGCGCTTCCCACGGCGCCAGTGGTCACGGCCACACCACCCCCGTGCGATCGACAAGCAATCGAGTTACGCAACAGCCTCGAATGAGCCCTCTGACGGCCAGGTTCTCGCGACCGGAGCACTTCAGCGGCTCGACTTCAACATCTGCTCGGCGTGTTTCATCGAGGTCTCCGTCAGCTTCGCGCCGCTCAACATGCGGGCCACCTCTTCCGTACGCGCTTCCTTCTCCAGCAGGTGCACTGAAGTGCGAGTGCGCCCCTGCTGCTCCCGCTTCTCGATCAGAAAATGCTGATCGGCAAACGCAGCGATCTGCGGCAGGTGGGTCACACACAAGACTTGCTGCGCCTTCGAGAGCGCCTTCAACTTCTGCCCCACCGCCTCTGCCGCCCGCCCTCCAATGCCGATGTCAATTTCATCGAACACCAGCGTACGAGGCACCATCGATTTGCGCCGTCCCTTCGACTGGGCGTGGCTCGCACCCTCTTCCACGCTCACCTTCAACGCCAGCAGCACACGCGACATCTCGCCGCCCGACGCGATCTCATCCAGCGGCTTGAGCGGCTCTCCCGCGTTAGTTGCGATGCGGCATTCGATCACGTCCCAACCCTGCGTCGTCCAGTCCGAGGGCTCTTCTCGCGGAGTCACCGTCACCGCGAACTTCACCTTCATCGCCAGGTCGTTGATCTGCGCCTCGGCAAGCTTCTCCAGCTTTCTTGCCGCGCTCGAACGCTGCTCGCTGACCGCCCGCGCAGCCTGCCGATACCCCTCGGCCGCCTGTGCCACCTCCAGTCGCAGCGTTTTCAGCACCTCGTCCCGGTTCTCAATCTCGTTCAGCCGCTCCGCCACTTCTTCGCCGTAGGCGATCACCTCAGCCAGCGTTGAGCCGTACTTGCGCTTGAGCCGATCGAGCAGCGCCAGCCGGTCTTCGATCTCCGCCAGCCGCTCGGGCGAGGAGTGGATCCGTTCAGAGTAGTCACGCACCGTCGCGCTCACATCTTCGACCAGTGCGCGTGCCGACGCGAGCTGCTGCACACACTCTGAGAAGTGCGCATCGTAGCGCGCCAGTTCCTCCACGTGCTTGCCCGCGGATCGCAGCGTCACCTCCGCGGATCCGCTGCTCTCGTACAGCAAGTCGTACGCGCTCATCGCCGCCGCGTACAGTTTCTCCGCGTTGCCAAGAACGCGCTTTTCGGTCTCGAGCGCCTCGTCTTCGTCGGCCACAGGCTGCGCATTCTCAATCTCCCGCCGCTGAAAGGTCCACAGGTCCGCCATGCGCAGCCGATCCTGTTCGTCACTTTCTAGAGAACGCAGCCGCTCCGAGACTTCCCTCCAACGCGTAAACGCGGCCTGTACGCCATCGGTCGCAATGCCGGCGAAGCGGTCGAGCAATCCTCGCTGTTGCGCTGCGTCGAACGCCCCCAGCGTCTCGCTCTGCGCGTGCACCAGCGCGAGTTCGGGAGCCAGTTGCCGCAGGACGGCGACCGTGGCCGGCTGATTGTTCACGTACACGCGGCCCTTGCCGCTCTGCTGGATCTCGCGGCGCAGGATAATCTCCGCTCCGTCGCCATCGATGCCGTTCGCTTCCAGCGTGGCCTCAGCTCCCGCCGTGCTCTCAAAGACGCAGGCCACCACCGCCTTGTCTGCGCCGTGACGCACCACGTCAGAAGACGCCTTGTCTCCCATCAGCAGCGCCAGCGCATCGACCAGGATGGATTTTCCGGCGCCGGTCTCGCCAGTCAACAGGTTGAGCCCCGGACCAAAGACGGCGATCGCATGATCGATCACCGCATAATTCTCAGCTCGCAACTCCAGCAGCATCCATGCCTCAAAACATGATCCGAGCGCAGCATAGCATGCTAGACCGCTCATCCTCCGCGAACCCTACTGCCAACTTGGTTCACTCCATCCGCGTCTGGTAACGTAATTAATGAAGCGATGACATATCTTTTGCATGCAGCAGCTTTTCTCATGCTTCAAGGCGACACGGACACCACCGCGGCGCCTCCCCCGAGCGGCAGCGCTTTGCTCGAAATGCTTCATAACAGTGGCCCCGTCGCGCTGACCGTTCTCGGTCTGCTGGCGCTGGCCAGCCTTTACTCCTGGGCCATCATTCTCGCCAAGTGGTCCGCCTTTCGTCGCGCCCGCGCCCAGAGCAGCCGCTTCCTTCGCGCCTTTCGCAAGGCTGGTCGTCTGCAGGAAATCGCCACCGTCAGCGAACAGTTCAAACCGAGTCCCCTGGTCAACGTCTTCGATGAAGTCTACGAGACCTATCGCAGGCAGACCGGCGGCTCAGGTCCGGCACGCAACATCACCGCGCTCGAACGCTCCGCACAGAGCGCGGCCAGCGAATCCCTCACCGCGATGGAAGACCGTCTAACGTGGCTCGCCACCATCGGCGCCGTCTCGCCCTTCCTAGGTCTCTTCGGCACCATCATGGGTATCGTCGACGCCTTTCATGGCCTGGGAACGGCCGGAGCCGCCACCCTGCGCGCCGTCGCTCCGGGCGTCTCTGAAGCACTGATCACCACCGCCGCCGGCCTCGTCGTCGCCGTCCCCGCAGTGATTGCGTACAACCAGTTCACCGCGCGGTTGCGCGAATTTGCCTCCCGCATGGACGACTTCGCCCGCGAACTGCTCAACAGCCTGGAAGAGTCAGAACTGCAACCCGGACAGGACCCGATCGAAAGAGAGACCGCACGTGGCCTTCACCGGTAGAGGCGGCCACACAAAGACTTCGCTCGCGGAGATCAACATCACTCCGCTGGTCGACGTCGTCCTCGTGCTGCTGGTCATCTTCATGCTCACCGCTCCGGTGCTGCAATCGGGCATCGAAGTCGCCGTTCCTAAGACCAGGACCGTCAAGGAAATTACCGAGCAGCGCTTGGTCGTCACCATCGATCGGGAACAGCGCGTCTTTCTTGGCGATCAGCCCATCAATGTTGCGGAGTTGCCGACGCGCCTGCTCCAGGGCACCAGCGATCCCACCCACAAAGTCATCTATCTCCGCGCCGACGAGAAAGTCCCCTTCGGCGCTTTCGCTTCGGTGATGGACGCCGTCAAACAAGCGGGGATCACCAACATCAGCATCGTCACTCAGCCTCTCGACAAGGGTCGCGCGAAGTAGCGGAGGGCAAGTCATGGCGATCCGCGAACATGTTGAGGTCGAACGGCAGTCCTTCGGTGCGCCCGCCGTCGGCTCGCTCGCGCTGCATCTCGGCATCGCCGGAGCCTTCCTCGCGCTGGCCTACATCAACGGCCACCTCCACCGTGATATGTGGGGCTCGAACGAAAAGCAGGGAGCCATCCAGGCCAGCCTGGTCAGCAATGCGCCCGCTCTGCCGCTGCCGCAGGAGATGCCGCCGAGTCCCAACGTTCTCGCCACTGACACTCCCAGCCCTGCGCCTGCTCCGGAAGCCCCGCAGCCCAAAGCCGCGCCCATCCCGGATGAGACTGCGATCCCCATTCCGGTGAAGGAGAAGCCGAAGCCCAAGGAGCCGCCCAAGAAGCAGCCGCCCGCGGAAAAGCCCACACCCAAGCCACCGACGCCCACTGCGCGACCTGCGCTGCACCCCCAGCCTGTGCCGCAGCAGCAGAATCGCGCGCAGTACGGACAGGGCGCGCCGCAGATGGCGCGATCCATTGCGACCAATCAAGGCCCGCAAAGCCCCGTCGAGATCAAGGGTGGAGCGACCGGGTTTCAATATGGCTGGTATGTCGAGGTCATCACCCGCAAGGTTCGCCAGAATTGGTACCCCTCGCAGGCCCCCATCGGTACCGAGGTCTCGGTCAACTTCACCGTCAATCGCAGCGGTCAGCCCTCCAATGTGCGCGTCGAAAAATCCAGCGGCAATCCGAGTTACGATTCCTCCGCCGTTCGCGCTGTCCAGCGTGTTGACACCTTCGGTCCCCTTCCAGCGGGCTACAACCAAAGCACGCTCATCGTAACGTACACTTTCAGTACCTCGAACAATGGGTCTGGCAGATGACGTTGAGCCATTCGATTACTTCTACCCAGTGGGCGCCGACACGAATGAAAGCTAGTCCGATTCGATTGCAATCCTTCCTCCTCTATTCCGTCTTCCTCCTCTCTCTCATTGGTACAGTCAACCTGCAGGCACAGGACTGGGTGCACACCGGCACGAATCTCGGCAACCAGCGCATCCGCCTGGCCGTCGCCGATTTTAAGGCCGTCTCGACCGATTCCTCGGCCGTGAACTTGAAATCGGTGTTCGACACCACCCTGTTCAACGACCTCACCAACGCCGGCATCTTCGACATGGTTTCGAAGAGCATGGCGCCCCCCGCCACTCCTGGCTCGCCGCAGGAGATCAATCTCGGTCAGTGGTCTGCCGCACCCTCCAGCGCCGCCATGGTGGCCTTCGGCGCACTCGGCGTCAGCGGAGATCGTCTGAATGTCTCCGGCTGGCTCTTCGATGCCAACAACACGCAGTCTCCCCAGGTGCTCGGCAAGCAGTACAACGAAGCCTCGAGCCAGGAGAACGCACGCATGATCGCCCACCGGTTCGCGGACGAGATCATCCTGCGACTCGGAGGCGGCATCAATGGCATCGCCGAAACCAAGATCTTCTACGTCTCGGGCAGAACCGGCCTGAAAGAGATCTGGCAGATGGACTACGACGGCCAGGGCGCTCACGCCATCACTCACCTCGGCACCGTATCTATTTCTCCTCGTGTTTCTCCGGACAATGCGCGCATCGCCTTCAGCTCCCTGGGCAAGCTCGGCTGGAGTCTGCGCATGTATTCGCTGGAACTCGGCCGCATGGTCAACGTCAGCTCCAGCGGCAGCGCCAACCTCTCGCCCGCATGGTCAAGCGATGGGGCCAAGCTGGCCTTCTCCTCCAACCGCTCCGGCGACCCCGAGATCTGGGCGTCCGATGCGACCGGCGGTGGCGCACGCCGGCTGACTTCGTTCCGGGGACCGGATGTCTCGCCGGTGTGGAACCCCAAGACCAATTCTCAGATCGCGTGGGTGAGCGACCGCACCGGCCTGCCCCAGATCTACGTCATGGATTCCGATGGCGGCAACGTGCAGCGCATGACCGACGGCGGCTATGCTACTTCGCCATCATGGTCGCCCAATGGCCAGTTCCTCGCCTTCGCCTGGAATCGCAAGTACGGTCCCGGCGCTCCCGGCGGCCAGGACATCTACGTCATGGACATTGCCAGCAAACGCTGGATTCAGCTCACCCACGAGGCGGGCCGCAATGATTTCCCCTCCTGGGCTCCGGATGGCCGGCATCTTGTCTTTCAACGGGAAGATGGGGGCGGTTCCCAAATCTGGACCATGCTCGCAGATGGGACAGAACAACACGCCCTTACGCATGGTGGCGGTAATTCCATGCCGAATTGGAGCTGGAAGTAATTTATTCTGAATGCATTGACGTTTTCGGCCTGCAGTGAAGGCTATGCCAGGCTCAGTTGTTGCCCTAGATCATCACGTTTCAGGGGAGAAGATCGTGCTCATGAACCATCGCAAGTACTCGGCAGCAGTCATGGCTGTTGCGGCAATACTGGTTGTAGGAGGGTGTCACAAGAAGGCTGCCCCGCCGCCGCCTCCACCACCCCCCTCCACGGCCCCGGCCCCGACTGCCTCCATCACTGCAGCGCCTACATCCATTAATCCGGGCGACAAGGCCGTGCTTACCTGGCAGACAACTGGAGCCTCCGACGTTTCCATCGAGGGTATGGGCCCGGTCAGCCCCAATGGCACGCAGATCGTGACTCCAACGCAGTCCACCACCTATCACCTGGTGGTCCGGGGCGATGGCGGTTCGACGGACGCTTCGGCCCGCGTTACGGTGACCCAGTCGGCCACTCCTCCTCCTGAGGCGAACAATGGCGACAACAACATCGACGACGCCACCTTCCACCAGAATGTGCAGGACATCTACTTCGACTATGACAGCTACGACCTCAATCCGCAGGCGCAGCCTATCGCGACCAAGGATGCCGGCTACCTGGCGGCTCACCCGCAATTGCGCGTCGTGATCGGCGGCTACTGCGACGAACGCGGCTCCACCGAGTTCAACCTGGCTCTCGGCGAAAATCGCGCCAACGCGGCCAAGCAGGCTCTTATCAGCGCCGGCGTGAGCCCGGACCGCATTCGCACCGTCAGTTATGGCAAGGAGAAGCAGTTCTGCAATGAGCACAGTGAAAGTTGTTGGCAGCAGAATCGTCGCGCTCAGTTCTCACTGGATCGCTAATCCGGCGCGGGCTCGTCTATCCCATGTAGGCAGCAACTCGAAGCCGATGTGGTGAGCAACTCGAGGCAGGCAACGCTCCAAACTACCGCGGCAGTCGTCCTTTGGCAGGCTGCCGCGCTTCACTCGCAGTACAGGGTTCGCAACGTGAAATTGCTTATGAAGAAAATTCCCATCGCCCTCGTCGCCGTCCTGGCGCTGACTTGCTCGGCTCCGCGCGCGCATGCGGTATCGAAGGAGATCATTCAGCTCCAGACCCAGGTGCAGGAGCTACAGGACATGTTGCAGCATCTGCAGCAATCCAATGATGAACGCATGGGAGTGCTGCAACACCTGATTGAGCAGACCGCGGACAACGTCAACCGCATGTCCTCCACCGTCTCCTCTCTCGACCAGAGTCTCAAAACACAGAACGAAGCCTCCACGGGCAAGATCGACGGCGTTTCCAGCCAGGTGCAGTCGCTCAACGATTCCGTCGACGAACTCAAGACCCGGGTTGCGAATCTGAACAAGACGCTGCAGGATCTCCAAGCCCAGTTGCAAACCGTGCAGCCGCAGGGTGCTCCCGGTGGAACGGTTCCCCAGCAGTCCGGCGCGCCGGCCGGTGCAAACTACCAGCAACCCGGTCCCGCAGCCTCTAACGCTCCGCAGGCCCCGCCCGTGGCCGATCTCTATCAAAGTGCGCTGCGCGATTACAATTCCGCGCGCTACGATGTCGCCAGCTCTGAGTTTTCAGACGTGCTCAAGTTCTACCCGCAGGACGACCTCGCCGGGAATGCGCAGTTCTACATCGGTGAGATTGCCTACCGCCAGGGCAACTACCCCGCCGCAATCAAAGGCTATGACGCCGTACTTGAACAGTACCCCGGCAATAACAAGGCGCCCGCCGCGCAGCTTCGCAAAGGCGAGGCTCTCATCGCCACCGGGCAGCGCGACTCCGGTGTGCGCGAGTTCCGCAGCCTGATCCAGCGCTATCCGCAGACCCCGGAATCGCAGCAGGCGCGCAGCCGTTTGAATGCGCTGGGCGTGCGCATCAACCCAAGCACCGCCTCGAAGCCAACCGCCTACCGCCGCCAGTAACTGCGCCACACTGTTCGCGCGAGCCCCGGCGAGGCAGCCGAACTTCGCGGCACAACCCCTGCCACTCCGTCTCCATCCCATGCGCATGGACAATCACGCCCCTGAAACCAAAGACAGCGACGCCGGCAAAGGTGCCGTCGAAGACGATCAGCCCAGCACCACTCCGGGTCAGCCCCATCTGCAGGGCCAGATGGATCATCGCAGCTCGAACGCGGAAGTGAAGAACTCCGACACAGATTTCCCGGAGCCCGGCTCAAGCCCCGAACACAGCGGCCAGCACCGCTAATCGGTCAGATCAGCGCCGCCGCGATGTAAACGCCCGTTACTGTTACGAATTGGCGGGCCCGCCTCGATACTGAGACACGCTCCAATGGCTCCACAGAACAGCGCCACCAATAGTTAAGCCCCTGAGCATCCACTCAGGGGCTTAACTGTTGCTCTGTTTCAGTAACCTACTTCAGTCGAGTCATAATCTCGTCCAGGGCCTGCCTGCTGGGCCGTGTCCTCGTCTCCGGCAACGTGCCGAGTGGCTCGTCCACCAGGTTCAGCAGATCGGTGAAGGTCGGCTTCTGCGTGTCGATGTAAAAGACGCCGGTGAGCACTTCCCCGCGCTCGTGAGCTTCCATCAACTGCTTCACCGCGCCGATCCGATCGTGAGGATTGTAGTCTTCGCGAACCTTGCTCAGCCGCAGATGCGAACCGTCGTGCATCTCCACATCGTACGTCGTGCCCGGATCGTACTCGACCGCGATCTCTTCGAAGAAGGGCACGAAGCCGACCTCCGAGATATCCTCTTCGTGCTCCTGCATGTACTTGTAGCTCTTGGTCGAGCCTTCGTGATCGTTGAACGTAACGCAGGGCGAGATCACGTCGAGCATCACCGTTCCGCGATGCGCGATCGCCGCCTTGAGCATCGCCAGCAACTGTTTCTTGTCGCCCGAGAACGAGCGCCCCACAAAAGTCGCGCCCAGTTGAATCGCCAGCGAACACGTATCGATCGCCGGCAGATCGTTCACCACGCCGGTCTTGAGCTTCGACCCGATATCCGCTGTCGCAGAGAACTGGCCCTTGGTCAACCCATACACGCCGTTATCTTCAATGATGTAAATCATAGGAAGATTGCGGCGCATGAGGTGAACAAACTGACCCATGCCGATCGATGCCGTGTCGCCGTCGCCGCTTACGCCGAGACCCAGCATGGTGTGGTTCGCGAGCAATGCGCCGGTGGCTACTGAAGGCATGCGGCCATGCACGCTGTTGAAGCTGTGCGAACGGCTCATGAAGTAGGCTGGGCTCTTGGAGGAGCAGCCGATGCCCGAGAGCTTCATCACCCGCTCTGGCTGCACACCCATCTCGTACATCGCATCGATGATGCGTTCGGAGATGGCGTTGTGACCGCATCCGGCACACAGGGTCGTCTTGCCGCCGCGGTAATCGAGTACCTGGAGTCCCACCCGGTTCGTCTTCGGTGGCTTCGGTGAATTTGTAACAGTCGTCGTTGCCATGGAGTTAGATCCCCTCCTGCAGGACCAGTTCATCCGTAAGGGACCGTGCATCCACGGGCAGACCGTTGAAATACCGTACGCTGCGCAGCTTGGTAACCTCTTCCGCCGCGAGATCCAGCTTCAGCAAGTCGAACATCTGTGCATCGCGGTTTTGCTCCACCACGTAAATCCGCTCATGCGATGCGACAAATGCCGCCACTTCGCGGGAGAAGGGATACGCGCGAATCCGCAGATAGTCCGTCTCGAGCCCATATTCCTTCTTCAACTGATCGCGCGATTCGATCAGCGCGAAATCCGTCGTGCCATACGCGATCAGGCCGATCTTCGATTGACCATCCTGCACCACCACTGGCGCGGGCACCAGCGTTCTCGCGGTATCGAACTTGCGCTTCAGCCGCTCCATCAAGTTCTGGTAATCGTCCGGCCGCTCCGTATACTGCGCGTCTTCGTTGTGGCCGCTGCCGCGTGTGAAGTAGGCCGCCTTCGGATGCGCCGTGCCCGGCAGAGTGCGATACGGAATGCCGTCGCCGTCCACATCCCGGTAACGCCCAAATCCACCCAGGCGATCGAGATCTTCGGCGCTCAGCACCTTGCCACGGTTCAACGGCTTCTCCGGATACTGAAACGGATCGGACATCCAGTTATTCATGCCCAGGTCGAGATCCGACAGCACGAAGACCGGCGTCTGCAATTGCTCCGCGAGATCAAACGCCGCCATTCCGAAGTCGAAGCACTCTTTCACGCTGCCCGGCAGCAGGATCACGTGCCGCGTGTCGCCGTGAGAGAGGAATGCCACCGAAATCAAATCAGCCTGTGCAGTGCGCGTCGGCAGGCCCGTCGAGGGGCCCACACGCTGCACATCAAAGATCACGCCCGGCAGTTCCGCGAAATATCCCAGCCCGGAAAACTCCGCCATCAGCGAGATGCCCGGCCCCGACGTTGAAGTCATCGAGCGTGCGCCCGCCCAGCCTGCGCCCAGGACCATGCCAATGGCAGCCAGTTCGTCTTCGGCCTGCACCACGGCGAAACTCGCCTTGCCATTCTCCTCAATGCGGTACTTCTTCAAGTAGTCGATCAGGTTTTCTACCAGCGACGAAGACGGCGTAATCGGGTACCACGTCACCACCGTGACCCCGGCGAAGAGCGCGCCCAGCGCGGCCGCGGCATTGCCGTCGATGATGATCTTGCCTTCGGTTGCGTGCATCCGCTCCAGGTAGAAGGGGTCCTGCTTGGTAAAGTTTTCAGTCGCGTACTGGTAGCCCGCCTGCACTGCGCTCCAGTTCAGATCGGCGGCCTTCTGCTTTTTTGCGAACTGCTGCCGCAGCGCCTTCTCCACTGCCGTCATGTCCATGTCGACCAGTTTGGCAACCACGCCGACGTAGATCATGTTCTTGACCAGCTTGCGCAGCTTGGCCTCAGGGCAGACCGCTGCGGTGAGCTTGTCAAACGGCACCGGATAGCACACCACGTCATCGCGATACTGCTTCAGGTCCTGCGTCTCTTCGTAGATGGCGATCCCGCCAGCTGGCAGCGAGAGCATGTCGCTCTTGGTCGTCTCGGCATTCATCGCGACCAGGATGTCGATCTCTTTTTTGCGCGCGACATAGCCGTTCTTGCTGGCACGAATCGTGTACCAGGTCGGCAGTCCTGCGATGTTGGAAGGGAACAGGTTTTTGCCGCTGACCGGGATACCCATCCCGAAGATGCTCTTGAGAAGTACGGCGTTCGCAGACTGCGAGCCGGAGCCATTGACGGTTGCTACCTGAATGCTGAAATCGTTAACGATTCGTTTCGTTGCGGCTGAATCCTTTACATCTGGGCTGCCCTGCGCGCTCACCGCGGCGCTGTTTTTCAGGGCAACATGTCCTGTCGCCATAATCCCCTTTGATCGAACTCGAAAAGATCGCCGACCGAACCCATGCCTACCCGTTGGCAGAACATTCGATTCATCGGATCTTAGTTTCCCGTGATTATAGTCACCCAACTACTACACTTTCAGTCCCAAACTGCCCAACGGAACCATTTGGGTACCGAGCAGCCCCGTTCTGGCATCGAACGGAATCGGCCTCGGATGAGCGCCACATGCTTCGCGCCTTTTCAATAGCTTAGACGCTAGTTTCGAAGATCAGCCATCAACCCCGCGACCTCCGCCTGCTCAGCGCCTGTCAGCGGAAGCAGCGGTACTCTTGGCCATCCCCCGTAGTAGCCGTTCAGATCGCAGGCGTACTTCAGTCCGGGAATGCCCAGTTGACCAGCTACTCGCTTGGATGCCGCGACGATGCGCTGCTGTTTCTCTTCGGCCAGCGCCGGAGCATTCTCTTTGCATGCCGCGTAGATCTCGAGGCATGCCTGCGGTGCGCACCCGGCCAGCGCCAGCACTGCGCCGCTCGCTCCGGCCTCTAGCGAAGACTTCAGCGTGTCGGCGGACCCGCCCAGTACCTGGAAGCCGACCTCGCGCGTGCGCGTCTTCAAGGCCGGACGGGGAGGAGCGACCGCGAAGGCCGCATTCCCGCCGCCCAGATCGCCTGCGGACACAAAGTTCGCGGCGCCCGCTGGAGCCTCCGCCGTCAACATGCGTCCCGTGACTGCCTCGAAAATCTGCGTCACCGCGACGGTTCGTTTGCGAGCGCCACGCGTCGCCTCGACGATCTCCGCCAGCCGCGCCACGTCCCCGCTTGAATCCTTCAGCCCCACGATGTTCGGGTGCGATGCCAACTCGACGATCACCGCTACCGGAATTTCGTAATGCGTGAACTTTGGAATGCTGTACAGAATCACCGGCAGCGCCGACTGATCGGCGATCATGCGGTAGTAGTTCAGCATCTCCGCCGGGCGCATCTGCGGACCATAGTAATGCGGCGTGCGAACCAGCACTGCGTCATACCGCTGCTCGGCGGCGAACTCGGCCAGCCGCAAGGTTTCGATCACGCTCTCGCGCGCCACTCCGGCGATCAGCACCTTCTCCGCCGCTGCCGCCTCGGCCGCCGTCTTGAGTACCTCGCGCGATTCGGCGTCGCTCAGCATCACTGCCTCGCCGGTCGATCCCAGCACCACCATTCCCGACAAGGGCGTGTGCGAATAGCGGTCGATGTTGTGTTCGAGCTTGCGCAGATACAGCCGTCCATCGCTATAGAACGGCGTGGTGACCGCTGCCAGAATTCCTTCGATCAGCATGAATCCATTGTAAATCCCGGATCCCACGAAAGACGCAGCCCTGAACCTGGTTCGGAGCTTCCGTTTCCACGCAACTCTGTTTACTCTGGAAGCAACGCCCCTTTAAGCACCTTGAACCATGGAGCCCAGCATGTCCGCTGCTTCCGCGCACCAGGCCGTACCCCTCGTCGATAACGGCAGCAACCGCATCGTTTCGCAGGCCATATGGTTCTTCCTCCATGCGCTCTTCAGCCTGCTCGCCTGGGCCGCAATGATGGGGACCGTCAGCCTCTTTCATCCCGACTACGTCTCTCCCATCGTCACGCTGGGGATGTCGCTGGCCGCGCCGCTGGTCCTGGGTTTTCTGCTGGTCCGCATTCGCGCCAGCGACGTCGCGACACTGGTCTGGCTCGCCGGGTTGGTGTGGTTCATGGTGGTCGGTCTTTGGATTCTGGATATGCCGACCGGCCCGGGCGCCTGCTACCACTGCGGCGCCAGCGAGAAGCTCTGGTTTACCTTTTTCAGCCTAGACAAAGACAGCGGCATGATTGATGGGCAGGGCCGCCTCATCGGCACTTGGCCGGCCGTCGCCATGATCGGCTATTCCATTGGAGCTCGCCTGGCCGCACGCATTCCCAAGCTCATCAAGAATTAAGCTAAGGCTAGGCCGGAATCAGTCCGGCCATATCTGGAGCCTACTGTGCGGCCTCACCCGGGAACGGCCCCTTCTGCTCCTGAACGATGCGAGTCACCTCGGCCTTCAGCTCGTCATACTCCGCGTCTCCGCTGAAAAAGCGGTAGTCCGCGTGCTCGCCGCCGCCCTCACCCTGCAGCGAATATTGCCTCTTCCCCGCTGCAGCCTGGTCCGGGTGCGCCTTGGCCCACGACGCCTGGTTCATGTCATCGGACGTGAGCGAAATCTCCCACACCCGCTTCCCCGCTGCATCCCGAACGATGAACCGGTAGTACAGGTGAAACTTCCCCATCGGATGAAAGTATTCGATCGCATCCACCCGGTACTTGCCTACCGGAAACATCTCCAGCAGGAAGCCGTTGCTCTGGTTCGCTTCTTTTGCCGTCGGATCATCGTGCAGCTTGCGCAACAGCTCCCGCTCCGCATCCCGCTGCTGCTTGTGCCCAGCCTCCGCGTAAGCCGTCACCAGGGTGGTATTCACGCGCCAGTCATCGGGTGCAAGCTGTTTTGCCTTCTCGGCGTACTTTACCGCCGTCTCTCCCTGGTAGAGATCGATCGCGGCGGTCGCCGCCAGCAGGTTCGCTGCTTCATTCTCTGGCTGTTGCGCGAGCACCTGTTTGAACTGCTCCAGCGCCTTTTGTGGTTGATGCTGCTTCAACAGATCGAGGCCCGCTTGAACACCGCCGCTCGCCGGAGCCGCTGCAGCCGTTGCCGGGGCCTGGGCGCTAGTCGGCGACTGAGATACGCTCTGGGCTACACCACAGGCTGGAATCAGAGCCAGCCAACACACACTCGATAGCGAACTGCCCAAACGCTTCCCCAATTGCGACAACTCCTCTACAACCCTGCCCCTAGCATAGCCCGGCCTTCGCCCTCTTTCCGCCAAATGAAAGAGGCTCGGCTGGTTCGCCGAGCCTCTCACTCTCTATTCCGCTGACCACTGCTCACACATCGAAGACTTACGCGGCCAGCCCGCCTAAATGTTCCTCACTGACAGGAACTGGCTCATTGGTTGAGCCGGTCGGCTCCAGTACCATACCGACCTCGCGGTCGATCCACACACAGGCCAGCGGCTGCCGTGGATTGCCGGTCACAATCCATACGCAGGTGATCGCCGGCGCGATCCGCGCCAAGGGCGTGTTCTCAAAGACGTGCAGGTTCATAGCTCCTCCATTCGCCGTGGAACCTGGTTGGGTTCCAGTTGGCGGAGGGGCAAGTCTTCATTGGGATTCTTGGAATCTTTGGCTGAAGCCTCGCTCTCTCACAGTTGATCGTCAGCCTGTGAGCAGAGGAAGCCAGCAGGGCCCGGTCGGGCCAAATGTCTACTCGTTACTCACAAACCACAGAGCCCCACAACACGGTAGGACCAGGCTGTTTTCTTTCTACTCGGTATCATGCGTGATTCGGTTCTCACCGGTGGTTCACGTTTTCGGTCCAAAGTCACAGAACGGCTCCACTTACCACCGTCCCACCAATCTCATTAGACGCCGCTCGAACCCCATTCGATGCATCGCCTGTAACGCTGTATTCACAATAGTATCGTCTTACGTTCGCTTCAAGAGGATTCTGCTACAACTCTCGTGGTATGCAGCTGCTGCAGGGCCTTTACCCCAATCGTATTGCGCTGGATTGCCTGGATTCCCTCCGCTGCCGCACGAGCCGCTGCCACTGTCGTGATGGTCGGGATTCGCTGCAACACCGCGGCCCTGCGAATCGCCTTTTCGTCGAAGAAGGTGTCCTGCCCGCGCGGAGTATTCACGATCAGCTGAATGCGGTCTCCCTTGATCAGGTCCACGACGTTGGGGCGGCCTTCCTTCACTTTGTAGACCCGGTCGACGGTCAATCCGGCACGCTCGAGAATGTTGGCCGTTCCCTCCGTCGCCACGATATGAAATCCCAGTTCGACGTACAGGCGCGCCAACTCGACCAGCTGCGCCTTGTCGTGATCGTTGACGCTGAAGAAGACGGTACCCTTCACCGGCAGATTTTGACCGGCAGCAATCTGGGCCTTGGCAAACGCCTCGCCGAAGTTATCCGCGACTCCCATCACCTCGCCCGTCGACTTCATCTCCGGCCCCAGCACGGTGTCCACACCCGGAAATTTGTTCCATGGAAAGACCGGCGACTTCACAAAGTAGTGCGGGCCGGTTTCGAGGTCAGCCTTCGCCGCGAGTTGTTCAGGCATCAGGTCTTTCAGCGTGCGTCCAGTCATTAACCGCGCCGCCATCTTGGCCAGCGGCACTCCCGTTGCCTTAGAAACATAAGGCACGGTTCGCGAAGCGCGCGGATTCACTTCGATGACGAACACATTGTCCGCATCCCCTTCGCCTCGCCCGCGCTGGATCGCGAACTGCAGATTCACCAGGCCGATCACCTTCAATGCCAGCGCCAGCTTTCGTGTGTATGCGCGAATGGTGTCGAGCGTTGCCACGGGCAGATCCACCGCGGGCAGCACGCACGAAGAGTCGCCGGAGTGAATGCCGGCCTCTTCAATGTGCTGCATGATTCCGGCGATCACCACGTCCTTCCCGTCACACAACGCATCGACATCCACTTCCACCGCATCTTCGAGAAAGTGATCGACGAGGATCGGCCGGTCCTGCGAATACTCGACCGCCTCTTTCATGTAGCGCGACACCGCGTCGGCATCGTACGCGATCACCATGGCACGCCCGCCCAGCACATACGACGGCCGCACCAGCACTGGGTAGCCGATACGTTCCGCGCCTTCGAGAGCCTCTTCCACGCTGGTCGCCATCACGCCCGGAGGCTGCGGAATTCCAAGATCGACCAGCAGCTTGCCAAAGCGCTTGCGGTCCTCCGCAAGATCAATCGACTCCGGCGAAGTTCCGATGATCGGCACGCCCGCGGCCTTCAACGGCAGCGCCAGGTTGAGCGGCGTTTGTCCGCCGAACTGCACGATCATGCCGACTTCGGCTCCTCCGCTCGACTCGTGCTCGTAGATGGCCAGCACATCTTCTAGTGTGAGCGGCTCGAAATAGAGCCGGTCGCTGGTGTCGTAATCCGTTGAGACCGTCTCCGGATTGCAGTTCACCATGATCGTTTCGTAGTCGTCTTCCTTCAGCGCGAACGCCGCATGGCAGCAGCAGTAATCGAATTCGATACCCTGACCGATACGATTTGGTCCACTGCCCAGAATGATGACCTTGCGCTTCGTGGTCGGCGGCGCCTCGTCCTCTTCGTCGTATGTTGAGTAGAGATACGGAGTGGAGCTCTCAAACTCCGCCGCGCAGGTATCCACCAGTTTGAACACCGGCTTCAATCCCTGCTTCGAACGCAGGTCGCGCACTACCTCCACACCTTCCCTGCCGCTCAATCCCCAGGTCTCCGCGATCCGTTCATCGGAGACGCCCATGCGCTTCACTTTACGCAACTGCTCTGGTGACACATTGTCTTTGCCTTGTTCGCCGAGCGCCGCGAGTTGATCGGTAATCTCTTTAATCTGGTACAGGAACCACGGATCCATCGACGTCATGCGCGCCACTTCGCGCACCGACATACCGCGGCGGAAGGCGAACCGGATGTAGTTCAGCCGCTCCGGCTGCGGCGTCACCAGCCGCTGCGTCAGCCGGCGCGGCTCCAGCACTTCGGCGCCCACCTTCTTGCCCGTCTCGAGCGAACGCAGCGCCTTCATCAGCGATTCTTTGAACGTGCGCCCGATGGCCATCACTTCGCCGACCGACTTCATCTGCGGGCCGAGCGTCTCGTCGGAGCCGGGGAACTTCTCGAACTGCCACTTGGGAATCTTCGTAACCACATAATCGATCGTCGGCTCAAAGCAGGCCGGCGTCTTCCGAGTGATGTCGTTCGGAATCTCGTCCAATGTGTAACCGACCGCGAGTTTGGCCGCGATCTTCGCAATCGGAAATCCCGTCGCCTTCGATGCCAGCGCCGACGACCGCGACACGCGCGGGTTCATCTCGATCACCGTCATCCGCCCGGTGACCGGGTTGACCGCGAACTGCACATTCGATCCGCCGGTCTCCACACCAATCTCGCGCATCACGCGAATCGCCGCATCGCGCATCTGCTGGTACTCGCGATCGGTAAGCGTCTGCGCCGGCGCCACCGTGATCGAGTCGCCCGTATGTACGCCCATCGGATCGAAGTTCTCGATCGAGCAGATGATAATGACGTTGTCCGCCAGATCGCGCATCACCTCCAGCTCAAACTCCTTCCAACCCAGCACCGACTCTTCGATCAGGCACTCATGCACCGGCGAGAGATCGAGGCCGCGCGCGAGAATCTCCATCAACTCCTCGCGGTTGTAGGCGATGCCGCCGCCCGAGCCGCCCAGCGTGAACGACGGCCGAATGACCACCGGAAATCCAATCTTGCTGGCGAAGTCGAGTCCGTCGCGAAGATTGTTCACCAGCGCCGAACGCGGCATGTCGAGACCGATGCGCGTCATCGCGTCTTTGAACAGCAGCCGATCCTCGGCCTTCTTGATGGCCTCTAACTTTGCGCCAATCAATTCAACGTTGTACTTGTCGAGAATGCCCGCGTCCGCAAGATCGACGGCAAGATTCAACGCGGTCTGCCCGCCGACGGTCGGCAGCAGTGCGAACACGCCCCCGCGCCCATCGTCCTTGAGCATCTTCGACTCCACCCGCAAAATCTCTTCCACGTACTGCTTGGTCAACGGCTCGATGTACGTCCGATCGGCCAGTTCGGGATCGGTCATGATGGTCGCCGGATTGGAGTTCACCAGCACCACTTCGTAGCCTTCGGCCTTCAGCGCCTTGCACGCCTGCGTACCGGAGTAGTCAAACTCGGCCGACTGCCCGATCACGATCGGTCCCGAACCGATCACGAGAATTTTCGTAATGTCATTTCTGCGTGGCATGTGTTCCGAGCTCTCTCTGTTGAAGATCTTCAGCTTGCTGAATGGGCGAGGCTTCAGCCCCGCCATGACTCATCTCCCGTGACTGCAGCTTGAGCCGCTGAGGCACAGCATCCATCCGCTCACAACAATCAGTCATATTTAACCGAAGATTAGGCGGCGCGGCTTCTGCGGCACACCGCTCTGTTTGCCGCTGAGCACACTGTTCGGTGCTACCGCCGCAAACGATTTGAGAAAAAAGAAGACTGTTGAAAAGAAATGGAATGGTCAGGAGTAGGCGCTGTGGCTTCACCCTTTCCACTCCTCCATCATCTTGCGGAAGTCATGAAAGAGGTAGTTGGAATCGTGCGGACCCGGGCTCGCTTCGGGGTGATACTGCACGCTGAACAGCGGCAGCGATTTATGCCGCAGACCCTCGAGCGTGTTGTCGTTCAGGTCGATGTGCGTCAGCTCAACTTCGCTCTGCTTCATCGATTCCGGATCGACAGCGAAGTTGTGATTGTGCGCCGTGATCTCAACCTTGCCGCTCCCCGTGTTCTTCACCGGATGGTTGCCGCCGTGGTGGCCAAACTTCAACTTGTACGTCTTGCCGCCCAGCGCCAGCCCGATCAGCTGATGTCCCAGGCAAATTCCGAAGATCGGCTTCTTCCCCGCCAGCCTGCGAATGTTCTCCTGCGCATACGTCACCGGCTCCGGATCGCCCGGCCCGTTCGACAGAAAGATTCCGTCGGGATTCAGCGCCAGCACATCTTCTGCCGAGGTCTGCGCCGGAACCACCGTCACCCGGCAAGCTTCCCGTGTAAGCATGCGCAGAATGTTGTGCTTGATGCCGAAGTCGTAGGCCACCACGTGCAGGTCGGGCGCCGGCATCTTCACCAGGTCCTCACCGAGCGCCAACGGGTCTTCGTTATAGTTGCGCGGATCGTTGCAGTCCCATTCGTAGCGCCCCTTGGTCGACACCACGCTGGCCAGATCGGTGCCATCCATCTTGCGAATGGCCCGCGCCTTCTCCACCAGCTTGTCGGTCTCGGTCTCGATAGAGGAGATCACCCCGCGCATCACGCCAAAGGTACGCAGATGCCGCACCAGCGCGCGCGTATCGATCTCGCTGATCACGGGAACGTTGTAGCGCTCCAGGTATTCGTCCGCCACCTGCTGCGAACGCCAGTTGGAGCTGATCGGCGAAAACTCTCGGGTGACCAGGCCTTCAATGAACGGTTTGCTGGCCTCGTTATCGGCGGCATTGGTGCCGTAGTTTCCGATTTGAGGATTGGTGAGAACTACTATCTGTCCGGCGTAGGAAGGATCGGTAAAGATTTCCTGATAGCCGGTCAGCGATGTATTGAAAACTACCTCGCCATAACATTCGCCCTTGGCGCCGTAGCCTTCACCGCGGAAGATGCGCCCGTCTTCGAGCGCAAGTATCGCCTGCATCGCTTCTCCGTCGAGTGGATTCAATCGAGTTTATCAGAGAATCCGGGCATGCCGGAAAACCGGCGCTCAATATCTGCGGATCTATCCCCGGAAGGGCCGCCGCGTCGCGGAATGGCCGCCTCGCCTGCCACTCCACCAACAAGTCTCGCGACAATACGTCTCGCAAAGTTGTTGTAAGAGCCAGGCAGGATGGCCTGACCGCCCGCACAAAGATGGGCTGCTCTCGAAGTGATTCAAGCCTAGCGAACGACGCCCATCTCCGCTGTCGGCCAGTAGACGAACGCTGCCTTGCCGTAGATCAGCCTGCGATCCACTGGGCCGAACTCCCGGCTGTCGCTCGAGATCGAACGATGATCGCCCATCACAAAATACTGTCCCACCGGAATTACCATCTCCTCGAACGAACGGCCATCCTGATACCGGCTGGGCACATACGGCTCTGGAATCTGCTCTCCATTCACATACACGCGCCCACGGTCGATGCGCAGGTCGTCGCCCGGCAACGCGATCACGCGCTTGATGTAGCTCTTCGAAGGATCACGCGGATAGTAGAAGACCACCACGTCGCCGCGCTCCACCTTTTCAAACCGGTAGACGAATTTGTTGATGAAGACACGATCCTGGTCGCGCAACTCGGGCAGCATGCTCGTGCCCTCCACCTTTACCGGCTGGTAGAGAAACGTGATGATCAGGAACGAGACAAAGATTGAGATGAACAAGTCCCGGACCCACACCCGAAGGCGGGCAGGTGGTTCACTCTTTACGATGGCTGAGCTGTCGGGGGGAACTTGCTCCAAACTTCCCTGGGTCATGGATACCCGAATCCTGTCTATGTATTTACGATACCAGTTCCAATGGAAGCTGCCCTAGTTACAAGGGACTCCCGGCGGACACATGATTCTGGGTCGCCCACTCGGCTTCTTCATCGGCTCACGCTGCGCGGCCGGCACCAGTTGCGGCGCCGGCTCGGCCCCGGTCAGATTCGCGTCTTCGAGCAACAAAGGCCGCTGCAGCAGCATTTCAATCTGCGAACCAGCCTCGATATTCACGTCCTTGCCGCGGGTAAACAGCGAATAGATCAGCCCGCCCGCTGCTCCTGCTGCTGCGCCGATCCCCAGCCCGGTAAACGGGCGGCCTTCCACCGCTCCGCCGATCACGCCCGGCCCCGCACCGATCTCCGCGCCCTTGGCCACATCGCCGCCCACCCGGCCCGCATTGCCTTCACCCTGAATGGTTCCCTCGCCATCCTTCACCTTGGGACCGCCCGAGCCCGGCAGGCTGTTCACCACACCCGGAATCTCAACCACTGTCCCATTGGGAAAAATGATCGACGTGAAATGCATCGCCACCTCGCCTCGTCCCCATCCGCGCCCGGGCCGCAACACGCGATCTACCTGCCCCTGTACATACACTCCCGCCGGAATCATCACCCGGTTTCCTACCACGACCGGGAACGTCGAAATCAGATACACGCCGTCGCCCACACGGGCTGTCTTCGTATTCACCGCGCTCTTGAGTGACAACAGAACCTTCGTGCCTGCGGGAACTTCGTAGCTCTTCGGCGCAGTCGCCGACTGCTCGCCGGCGGCCTCGCCTGGCGATGCGTCCTGCGGCTGCGGATACGAAGCCGGCGAAGTTGGCGCCTGCGCACTCGTCGCATTTGTCGGCGCAGCAGCCTGGTTCGGAGCTTGCGCGTCCTGCTGCGCCCCGGCCACGCTCCCGCTCAGCAACCCTGCCATCACACACGCAGCCGTCATCCCCGGCCTTCTGATCCCCATGCTGCCCCCTGAATTCAAACCTGCCGCATCACCAGTTCCGTCCACTGCTTTAAGCCTTGTCGCTTTATAGACTCGATCGCTGGCGGGGCGGTAGCGAAAAGTTCCGTCTCTCACTCTCTTCCGCGCTACCATGAATCATTCATGCCTGTCCTCTCCGTTCCCGTCCCGGCCACCGCTGGTGACCAGAAGTTGCGCTTTGCAAGCGCTTACTCCGTTCTCGAGAAAGCCATCGCGCAACGTGCGTTTCCCGGCGCCGCCTTCGGTGTGCTCTCCGGTGGCAAGGTCGTCGCACTCGACAGCGTTGGCTCCTTCACCTACGAACCGCGCTCCCCTGGTGTCACTCCTTCTACCATCTATGATCTTGCCAGCCTGACTAAGGTGCTCGCGACCACCGCAGCCGCGATGGTGCTCTACGATCGCGGAGAATTGGACCTCAACCAGCCCGTGGGGGATTTGCTTCCCGGCTTCGTCATCGGTATGGAGCCCGGCAGCGGCAAAAACCGTGTAACTCTTCGCATGTTGCTCGCGCACTCCTCCGGGCTGCCCGCGTATCACGAACTCTGGAAGGTCAGTTCCGATCCGTACGAGATCGTTCGCGCGTGTCTCTGCATGCCGCTCGAGGCGCCGCCAGATACGCGCGCAGAGTATTCTGACATTGGCTTCATCTTGCTCGGCCTCGCGATCGAAGTCTTGGCCGGGGAAAAGATTTCACCGTTCTGTAGTCGCGAGATCTTCGCGCCGCTCGGCCTCGTCAGTACTCGCTATGCACCGCCTAAGCACTGGAAGCAACTTATCGCGCCCACGGAAGACGACACTCGCTTTCGGCACCGCATCCTACAAGGCGAGGTGCAGGACGAAAATTGTTTCGCGCTTCAGAACGCGACCGGCCATGCTGGGCTCTTCTCCCATGCGCTCGACGTGTTGAAGTTTGCTGGCTGCATCCTGCGCCGCGGGCAGCACACAGATTCTACGCAACCGCCGCAGTTTCACTCCGATACGGTCTCTCTCTTCTCCAACCGACAAGCAACGCCCGTGGGAACAAGTCGAGCGCTCGGCTGGGATACACCCAGTGCGCCTTCGTCCTCAGGTCAGTTCTTCGGTCCCAGATCCATAGGACATCTGGGTTACTCGGGAACCTCACTCTGGATCGATCCGGACGCGGACCTCGCTGTCGTGTTGCTCACCAATCGAACTTGGCCGGATCGCTCGTCGGACCACATCCGTTACGTGCGCCCCGCATTTCACGACGAGATTGTTCTGAGTTTGCGCCGTTCCGTTGCATAATGTCTTTCGGTCCGGTGGTAACAGGACGGTTCATGTGCGAGGCAAGTACGACCAGTTAGCGATAAAATAAACAGTACAAACTAAGGAACAGAAACAAACCTATGGCCACCATCACGACACCCGCGGAGACGCAACAGGCTTCCGAAACAGCGGCAGCGCCAGTGAGTAATGTCGAGATTCACAACTTAACGACAGAAAGTGCTAACGATGCTTCACAGGGCTTTGACACCAAATCCGCCCTGGAGATCGCCCGCATCATCAATCACGAAGATTCCAAAGCAGCTGCAGCCGTAAAGAAAGCTCTGCCGGAGATAGCTCTGGTCATCGACTCCGTTGCGAGAAGCCTTCGCGACGGCGGCCGCCTCATCTACATCGGCGCTGGATCCAGCGGACGCATTGCCGCTCTCGATTCCTGCGAATGTCCGTCGTATTACTCCACCTCGTCGCAGTCGGTGCAATACATCATGGCCGGTGGACCCAAGGCTCTCGCCTCAGCCGTCGAAGTGAATGAAGATTCCGAAGAACTGGGCCAGCGTGATATCGCCCGCCGCCGCCCCACCCGCAAAGATATGGTCATCGGCCTCTCGGCCAGCGGACGCACGCCGTATGTCGTCGCCGCGGTTGCCTATGCACGCGCGCGCGGCGCCAAGACCGCCTGCATTACCTGCAATCAGGGAACCCCTCTCGCTGCGGCCGCCGATGTCGCGATAGTCGCCGAGGTCGGGCCCGAAGTGATCTCCGGCTCCACCCGCATGAAGGCCGCCACCGCGCAGAAGATGATCACCAACATGATCACCACTGGCGCCATGACCCGTCTCGGTTACGTGTACGAGAACATGATGGTCAACGTGCACATGCAGAACTCCAAACTGGTCGAGCGGGGCATCAGCATCCTGATGCGCGCCTGCGCCATCAATCGCGAGACTGCCGTGCAGACCATCAAATCCGCGGGACGTAGCGTTCCTGTCGCGCTCGTGATGCTCAAGGCCAAAGTGGATAAGCCCGAAGCGGTTCGCAGGCTGGCCAAATCCGATGGGAACGTTCGCCTGGCGATTGAAGACACCACCCTCGAACTGTAGGCTGGCGACCAGCTCCACATATTTCGTTCTGAATTCAAGGCTGCAGCGCTCCGTGCGCTGCAGCCTTTTTCCTTGCCTTGTGCCGGCTAACACTCGTGGTACCCCACCCAATCCCAGTCCTGCAAACGCGCACACCGATTTACAGCCCGGAACAGATACACTACCCCTCAGGAGTTTTCCACGATCTATGGATAAGTTCGTCATCCGGGGCGGAAATCCGCTGCTTGGCACCCTCCGCGTCAGCGGAGCGAAAAACTCGGCTCTTCCCTGCATGGCAGCCGCTATCCTTACTGAAGACGAAGTGGTCCTCGAAAACGTGCCCCAGGTCCGCGATATCGAGACCGAGCGCCGCCTGCTCGTCTCGATGGGCGCCGAAGTGGAACTCGGCTACGGCCGCGCCCAGCACCGCACCACTATTTCGTGCCGCCTGCTCTCCGATCCCGTGGCCAAATACGAGATCGTGAAGACCATGCGCGCCTCCTCCCTGGTGCTCGGTCCTCTCATTGCGCGAACCGGCGTAGCCCGCGTCGCTATGCCCGGCGGTTGCGCCATCGGCGGACGGCCCATCGATCTCCACATCAAGGGCCTCGAGACAATGGGCGCCACCATCAGCTACGAACACGGCTACATCGAGGCGCGCGCCGAGCGGCTCAAAGGCGCCCAACTCGTCTTCGACAAAATCACCGTTACCGGTACCGAAGACCTGCTCATGGCCGCCGTCCTCGCCGAGGGCGAAACCGTGATGGAGAATTGCGCGCGCGAGCCGGAAGTCGTCGACCTCGCCGCTTTGCTTAGCGCGATGGGCGCTCGTATCCAGGGTGCCGGCACCTCTACCATCCGCGTGCAGGGTGTTGAAAGGCTGCACGGGGCACGTCACCGCATCAATCCCGACCGCATCGAGGCCGGCACATTCCTGATTGCCGGCGCGATCACCGGCGGCGACCTGTGCGTCGCCAATTGCAATCCCGCTCACCTCGGCGCCATCGTGGATACACTCCGATCCTGTGGCGTGCGCATCGACCCCATCAACGGCGACTCACTTCGCGTGCGCAGCGAAGGCAATCTCAAGGCCACCGACATCTCTACAGAAGAGTATCCCGGCTTCCCCACCGACATGCAGGCACAGTACATGGCGCTTGCCACGCAGGTGGACGGCACTTCGCTCATCACCGAAAACATCTTCGAAAACCGCTTCATGCACGTGCAGGAGCTCATCCGCATGGGCGCGAACATCAAGGTCGACGGCCGCACCGCAACCGTTCGCGGCAAATCGCAACTCTCTTCCGCCGCAGTCATGTGCTCTGATCTGCGAGCCTCCGCTTCGCTAGTGCTCGCCGCGCTGGTGGCCGAAGGCGAATCGATTCTCGATCGCGTCTACCACATCGATCGCGGCTACGAACACATCGAGGAGAAGCTTCGCGGTGTTGGAGCGCAGGTCCGGCGCATGGGTAACATCTTCAGCTCGCGCCGGGAAGTGGTCGAAGCCTAGCGCCTGACGCTTTCCTCACCTCTGCCGCATCAGAGCTACAGGAGGGCAACTATGCCGAACGACGACCGTTTACTTCGCGACCAACTGGTCGAACTACTGCGAGGCGGCAGCGCGCACGCGGACCTGAATAAATCACTCGCCGACTTTCCTGGTGGCCTGGCCGGCAAGAAGCCTCAAGGCGCTCCGCATACTGCCTGGCAGTTGCTGGAGCATCTCCGGCTCGCCCTGCATGACCTGCTCGAGTTCTCCACCAGTTCTGAGTACCTCGCCCCCAACTGGCCCGAAGATTACTGGCCCAAAACCGACGCTCCCCCTTCTCCTGAGGCGTGGGAAGAATCCGTCACCGCCATCAAAGGCGACCTGCAGGCCTTCGAAGATCTCGTTCGCGACTCCGAAAGCAATCTCTACGCCACCATTCCCTGGGGCAAAGGGCAGACCCTGCTTAGAGAAGTGCTGCTCGCGGCCGACCACAACAGCTACCACCTCGGTCAACTCGTCTACCTGCGCAAGCAGCTCGGCGAATGGAAGGACTGACGCACTTCTGTGACGCAAAGCAAAAGGCCTGCGCACTCGTCGCAGGCCCTTTCGTCTTTGAACTTCGCCTTACTTCCAGCTCACCGCCAACTGCCACTTCAAATGGCGTGCCGAAGTCTTCAGCAGAACCCGCTCAAACTCTTCCAGCTCATGCAGCACAGAGGTGGTTTCGCTGCCGAACTCAGTCGACGCTCCCTTGAGGTAATCCACCAGCGCGGAGATAGTCTCCAATCCGCTATCCGGCGAGAACCACTGCGGAGGCGGCAGAGTCTTCGCCCACTCCGGATCGCCCGCTCCTTCTTCCAGCAGCAGGGCCATCGAGTTCTCATCGGCCGAGAAAAACTCCAGTAGAGGCTGCACGCCCAGCCTTTCGGCCAGCTTCTCCAGCGCGTCTTCATGCCGCGCAAGCGCCCGGCCGTTCACGAAGATGTCGAACCCTGGATCTTCCCCTTCCACCACGATGTACATCGAAGCGCTCATCGCAGACAGTTTAGCGCAGTTTCTGCTGCGCCTTGCCATTTGGGCCCGAGGTTACCAGAAGGGTAACTCCTTCCTCGTCACCGCTGGGTATACAAATGGTTACTACTGTGCAACCGAGCACCACGACTGCGCCTGCCAACACACTCCACGGTGGTGAGGCGCGCATCGCCACCACGCCTTCTATGATCGCCACCAGCGGCGCCGTCCACTGGAGCGTCGCCACCTGGTATGCTTCCATTTCACGTAACAGCCAGTAGTACAGAACGAACCCAACCGCCCCGGCCATCCCCGTCACGGCCAGTACCCAGATGGTTTCCTTACCCGCCGCGGATGGGACGCCCCTCTCCATCGCCATGCTGCTGAGGAAGACAAGCAAGGCTGCAACGCCGAGTTGCACGGCGGTCGTCCCCAGCAGTGAAGCCTCATGGAGCGCGCGTTTCGCATACACCAGCGAAGCCGCGTGGCTGAGCACCGCAACAAAAAGCACAGCACCGGCAGCCGCATTCGCCGCCGAGAAAGACAGGCCGTCGAACACGATCAGCGCCATGCCGCCCGCGCCAATCAGTCCAGCCTGAAAAATTGCGCGCGAAACCCCCACCGCTTGCACTTGCCGCATGAGGAACGCGGTCACGAGTGGCAGCCCTGCGAACAAGACGACGCTCAGCGCTGAGGAACTTTGTTGCGCCGCCCACACCACCAGCACGTAGGGCAACGCGATCAGCGTGACAGCCAGCAGGCACGAGACCTTCAGGCTCACCGGCCCTCGCGTGCGCTGCACCCATGCAGGTACGGCAAGCAACAGCGCACCGATGCCGAATCGAATCGCGCCCGCGCGCAGAGGCGGCATGCGAACCATGTCGTTGGCGATCCACACGCTGCCCCAGAGCAAGGACACTGCGAGGTACGCCGCCGCTAAGGTCCACCTGCGCATGCTGCTTCCCTGCCGCGAACGTGGTCGCCGGAAAAAAGAAGGGCCGCGCTCATCGCGCAGCCCTTCCGCTTGGTTATTTCTTGGATCTATTTGGGTCCGCGTGGGCCGCCGCCGGGACCACCGGGTCCGCGACCACGTCCACCACCGCCGCCGCTGCCGCCGCTTCTCCTGCGACGACGCCGTTGCTGACCGCCAGGCCCACCCGATCCGCCGCCCGGAGCACCCGGTGCGCGGGTCTCCCCAACGCCAACTGGAGCACCTTCCACCCGATTGAAGTTCGGCTCGTCGTCGCCTTCTTCAAACTCGTCGAAGTCCTCGCCGCCCTCAATCGTGATCGTGCTTGCATTCGATGCCGGCTGCCGTTCCGCCTGCGTCCTTGCCTGGGGTGCGCCCTCGCCGCTCGCCTGCATCTCGGGAACTGCACCTTCTTCCGGCAACCCAAGCTTCACGCGCTGTTCTTTCAGCAGCGCTTTGCGTGACAGCTTGATGCGATTGCCTTCGATGCCCAGCACCTTCACCAGCACTTGGTCGCCTTCGCGCAGTTCGTCCTTCACGTCCTTCACGCGATGCTCGGCGATTTCACTGATGTGCAGCAATCCATCGGTGCCCGGGAAGAGCTCAATGAAGGCCCCGAACTCCGCCAGCCGCACAACCTTGCCCAGATAGGTCTTGCCCACCTCGGGCACTGCGGTGATGTCGCTGATCATCTGCAGCGCGCGCGCCAGTCCATCGGCGTCGCTCGAAGCCACGTTCACGCGACCGGTGTCGTCGACATCGATCTTCACTTGCGTCGCTTCGATAATGCCGCGGATCACCTTGCCGCCCGGTCCGATCAGGTCGCGAATCTTGTCGGTTGGAATCTGCAGCGTGCGAATCTGCGGTGCGTGCTTCGACTTCTCCGTACGCGGTCCGCTCAACTCGGCGTCCATCTTGTCCAGCAGGAACAACCGTCCGTGACGCGCCTGTTCGAGTGCCTCACGCATGATCTGCCCGGTGATGCCGCTGATCTTGATGTCCATCTGCAGCGCCGTGATGCCCTTGCGGGTTCCGGCTACTTTGAAGTCCATATCGCCGTAGTGATCTTCCGCGCCCGCGATGTCGGTCAGGATGGCATAATCTTCGCCTTCCTTCACCAGGCCCATCGCTACGCCGGCGACCGATGCCTTGAGCGGAATGCCCGCATCCATCAGCGCCAGGCTGGCTCCGCAGACCGAAGCCATCGAAGAAGAACCGTTCGACTCCAGAATGTCCGAGACCACGCGCAGCGCGTACGGCGATTCATCTTCCGACGGCAATACCGCGGTAATAGCCCGCTCAGCCAACGCGCCGTGTCCGATCTCGCGGCGGCCTACGCCGGTCATGCGGCCCACTTCGCCGACCGAGAACGGCGGGAAGTTGTAATGCAGCATGAATCGCTTCTTCTGCTCGCCCTGGAACGTCTCAAGCCGCTGCGAATCGTCATTGGTCCCCAGCGTTGCCGTCACCAGCGCCTGCGTCTCGCCGCGGGTAAAAAGCGCCGAACCGTGAGTGCGCGGCAGTACGCCGGTCTCAATCGTGATCTCGCGAATCTCGTCGAACGCGCGACGATCTGGACGGATGCGCTCCTTGGTCACCTGGCCGCGGAAGATCCGTTCACGCAAGGCTTCGTAGTAGTGCGCCAGCTGCTTCTTCGCAGCCGGATCGCCTTCCGGCAATTCCTTCGCGAGCTCATCCTTGATCGCCTTGACCAACGCGTAGCTCTCGGCCTTGGGATGAGTCTTGGTGTCGAGCGCGTCCTTCAGCCGGTCGCCGACCTTGGCTTCGAGCGCTTCGTAATAGGCGGTATCGAACTCCGGTTCCTTGACCGCACGCTTTTGCTTGCCTGCCTTGCTCACCAAGTCTTCAATCGCCGCAACGATCTTCTTAATCTCGACGTGAGCGAAATCGATGGCGTCAGCCACGACCTCTTCGCTCACTTCCAGCGAACCGCTCTCCACCATCACAATGCCGTGCTTCGTTCCCACCACGGTGATGTTCAGCAGGCTGTTGCCGCGATCGGCGTACGAGGGGTTGACGACGAAATTGCCGTCCACGTGGCCCACGCGAACTGCGCCCACCGGCCCACCGAACGGAATGTCGGACAGTGCCAATGCCGCGCTCGCCGCGTTGATGCCGATAATGTCAGGATCGTTTTCCCTATCGGCCGAGAACACCAGCGCGATCACCTGGGTTTCGTTGCGGAATCCCTCTGGGAACAGCGGGCGAATCGGCCGGTCGATCTGGCGGCTGGTGAGAATCTCACGCTCGCTCGGACGGCCTTCGCGCTTGATAAATCCGCCGGGAATGCGGCCGCCGGCATACGCGTACTCACGGTAATCCACCGTGAGCGGGAAAAAATCGATGCCCTCTTTGGGATCGGGCGAGGCTACGGCCGTCGCCAGGACAACGCTGTCACCCTCGGTGACTAACGCCGCTCCGGATGCCTGCTTCGCAATCCGGCCTGTTTCAAATGTCAATCGCTTGCCACCGGCAAGCTCGACAGTAACTTCCTGTTTCATTGGTTCCTCGTTTCTTGATTTGCTGCGCTGAAGGGAGGAGGCGCGAAAAGCGAGTCAGCGGCAAGAGTAGAAAGAATTACGGGATTGCGCGTGCCGGAAGCGATGGCTTCGGAGATGACACGGCATTCCATGGAAAGCGATGGGGGAGTTTGCGTGTGGCGCATTGCGCTCACAGGCACTCTCCCGCCAATGGCGGAGCGCCGAAGCCGTTTTGGCCTCGTGCAGCGCATTCCACGCCAAACACACTGGCCGCACCTGCGGCCAATCGAACTCTGTCTCTTCGCACTAAGATTGGGAGCAAAGGTTCTCGCTTGCTTATTTGCGGATGCCCAGCTTCCCGATCACATCCCGGTAGCGGTCGGAATCGTTTGTTTTTAAGTAATCCAGAAGACGGCGGCGCTTGCTCACGAGCATCAACAGGCCACGCCGGGAGGCATGATCCTTTTTGTGCGTCTTGAAATGCTCGGTAAGCTCGCCAATCCGTTCGCTGAGAATCGCAATCTGCACCTCAGGACTGCCTGTGTCGCTCTCATGGGTGCGGAAGCGTGCGATGATATCGGTCTTTTTAACGGTTGCCAGCACGGAAGTGCGTTACTCCTCTACTTTTCAGTCAAGTCCACTCTCTAAGTGTCTGGCTAAGAATAACATGCTCGCGATTTTTCGGGCAATTTTCGACTCGACGCGCTCCGTCCACATTCCGCCCCGCTAAACCGCAGTAAACACGCCTCCAACTGAGCTGAGCCCGCGGAAACCTGCTCTGCGCCAGTCCATCCATCGTACAATCCCCCGGACATGCCCCGGCTCTGGCGCCATCCCGACTTCCTCAAGCTCTGGGCCGGGCAGACCGTCTCCCAGTTCGGTACGAGCATCAGCATGATCGGCTTGCCGCTCACCGCCGTGCTCGTACTCCATGCGTCCGCCTTCCAGATGGGTCTGCTCGGCGGATCTGCCGGCATCGCGGTCCTGCTCTTCGGACTCCTCGCGGGCGTGGTTGCGGACCGGCTTCCCCGCCGCTTCGTTCTCATCCTGTCGGACGTTGGCCGCGCCATGCTGCTCGGCACGATTCCGTTGGCTGCCTGGGCGCATCGCCTCTCCATGAATCACCTCTACGCCGTAGCAGCCGGAGTCGCCGCCCTGGGCGTCTTCTTTGACGCCAGCTACAAATCCTACGTTCCTGGACTGGTTGGCCGCGACCATTTGCTCGAGGCAAACAGCAAGCTGGCGCTCACCGAATCCACGGCCGAAGTCGCCGGTCCCGGCCTCACCGGCGTGCTCATTCAGTGGCTGACCGCCCCCATGGCGATCCTCTTCGATGCGGTCTCGTTCGCCGTGTCCGCCGTTTCGATCTGGGCCATCGCCGAACCGGAGATCCCGCAGCCCTTTCACTCTTCCTCTGTCAGCAGTGAGATTGCTGGCGGCCTCCGCGTCGCGTGGCGTCAGCCTCTCCTCCGCGCCCTCATGCAGCGGACCATCACCGCCTACTTCTTCATGGGATTCATCAGCAGTCTCTACTTCCTCTTCACCTTGCGCGAACTGCACCTGACGGTGGCGCTGGTCGGCATCCTCATCTCCATCGGTGGCGCGAGTGGTCTTCTGGGCGGGTTCTTTGCCGAACGCATAGCACACCGCTTCGGCGTCGGTCCCACCATCATCGGCTCCGCGTTCCTGGTCGGCGTGGCGTCTCTACTCACGCCGCTCGCCCGTGGACCGCTCTGGCTCTGTGTGGCGATCCTGGCCAGCGCACAACTCCTCGACATTGCCTGGTCGGTCCTCAACATCCAGGAACTCACCCTGCGCCAGACCGTCACACCCGATCAGTACCTCGGGCGCGTCAACGCCGCCATGCACCTGCTCTCCCAGGGAGTGTTGCCCATCGGAGCCCTCGTGGGCGGCTCGCTAGCAGGCGTCTTTGGCGTCCGCAGAACCCTCCTGCTCGGCGCAGCGGGAGTTCTGCTATCCACGCTCTGGCTGCTGTTCTCACCCCTGCGATCGCTCCGGAACCCCGCCTCGCTCGACGCCGTGCCAGCCACGGCTCTTGATGCCGCTGTAGCCAACCGCGACCTCTAGAGATTCCCAGTCCTGCGCAAAACAAAAGGCGTCCGGCAGAACCGCCCGGACACCCTGACTCAATCTCAAAATCCTGCATCGTTACGCAGTACTTTCCACCCTCGACTTAGCCGCGAAGCCGAGGCAGGTTCACCAAACCTCCAGCGAACCGCCTCGCTTCCACTAAGCTGCCTCTGCGCTCAGTCTCTTCGCTTCTGCATTCACGCCCTTGGAGATGCCGGTCAGCTTCTTGTCCGCGGCCTTCTCCTCTTCGAGCGTCTCTTCCAGCAGGCTCTGAATCTCCGACTGACCCAGCAGCTTGGCGTATTCGCGCACTGAACCATAGCCGGCCATCTCGTAGTGCTCGACGCGCTGCGCGGCTGAGATCAGCGCGGCATCCCTCACCGGCCCTTTGTCCGCTTCCTGCAGCACTTCGGCGCCCTCTTCGAGCACACCCTTCATGCCGTTGCAGGTCTTGCCCCTGGGATTCTTCGACAGCAGCTCGAAGATCTGCTCCAGCCGTTGTATCTGTCCCTGCGTCTCCTGCAGGTGAGTCTCAAATGCCTCGCGCAGTTCGGGCGTGCTCGCCGCCTTCGCCATCTTCGGCAGGGCCTTCGTAATCTGCTTCTCCGCGGAGTACAGATCCTTTAGCTCGTCTACAAACAACTCCTCAATCGTCTCCACACTCATGCTCATCTCCTGGGCAAAGTTACAACTACTGTGCCAATCCAATCGGATGGCAGCGGATAACTCAGAGTTGTAATTCGTGAAGGAACTTACTTAGTGCGGGAAATTCCGTGACTCTCTCGCGACCGGTCTGCGGAACCAGTCAGCTTGGGGTCCGACTCCAACACCTTCTGGTCGCCCTCGATCGCCACCCGCTCGTGCTTGATGTCCAGCCGCAGTCGGTTGAACGAACTCATGTACACATTCGCAACCCAGACCAATGCGAACTCCGCCAGCAGATACCCGCGCCATCCCTCGTACAGCAGCGTGAACCGGGTGATCACCAGAAATACAGCCGTAACATAATGGCTGAAGCAGTATTCGCAGGTGAACAGGTAAAAGAACTTGCGTTGATACGCCTTTGGGCAGTTCTTGCTCCGGTCCGAGCACCACTCCCGCGGCTCCCGAAAGACCTCTTCATGGGTCACCGTCCACGCGACACACGCGATCGGCAGCGCCAGCAACAGCAACGTCACCACTTGTCGTCCCAGCGTCATTCCCAAAATCCCCTCACCCTTCGTTTTTGCTCTCACTATCGGATGCTTATTTTTCTACTCGTGCCAAGGTCCGCCCGATTGCAACCAGAAACTTGTTGAGGGCGTCCCAATCGTTAGGGCCTGTGCTACCTGTTCGATCTCCGGAAACGCCGCACCAACATCGGAATCCAGCATCGGCAAGGTTGGGGAATCTTAGCTCATTCCCGTGTTCGCCTACTGCTAATTCACATAGAGGTGTGTATGTATCACCACATTAAGAAGCTCATGTATACCGTTAACGTCGGCACACCCGATCCCAGGTTTGGCAATATGCTCCTGGAGCAGTTCGGTGGCGCCAACGGCGAGCTCGCCGCCGCCATGCAGTATTCGATCCAGGGTCTCAACTGTGAAGATCCTGCACGCAAAGATCTTCTGATGGACATCGGTACCGAGGAACTGAGCCACCTGGAAGTGGTCGGCTCCCTGATCCGTATGCACTTGAAACCAATGAAGTCCGATCGCGCCGCTGCCGAAGCGGATCCGCTCGTGGCCATCGCCGGGGGCGGCGGTGTTACCCTCTGCAACTCCGTCGGCAGCGCCTGGACCGCGGACTACCTCAAGGTCACCGGCGACCTGGCTGTCGATCTGCGCAGCAACATCGCCGCCGAAGCCCGCGCAAAAATCGTCTATGAACGCCTCATCGCCTTCACCGACGACGTGGGCAGCAAACAGGCGCTGCAGTTCCTCATGACGCGCGAGATTACCCACATGCGCGCCTTCACCGCCGCACTCGACTCTATGGAGAAGCCACAGTTCGCGGTCGGCATCATCCAGCCGACGCCGGGTCTCGTCGATCAGTACGTCAACGCTTCCACCGGCGAGAACGAATTGGGCGACAAGGATTTCGTCGGACCATGGAATAACGGTCGCGGTTTGCATGTGATCGAATCGGGTCTCGACGTGACTCCTTACAATCCGCAGCCCGGCACAGAAGTGACCTCGCCGCATGACTCCACCCCAGTGGGCGTCGATGTAGGCAACACCCGCTCCAAGGCCGCCAAGCAGTCCAAAGTGGCCTGAGCTACGAACTAGGTCTGAAGACGCGAATGCCGGGCGATCCTGCCCGGCATTTTGCTTTTACCCCCTTGCACCTACGACCCCAATCCGTCTGTCATCGCCGTGCTCACCTCGGGCGGCAAAATGCCCATCTCTCTGTAAATCGGCCGCACATCCTGTCGAATCTGCGCCAGCTTCGTCGCGAACCAGGCCGCCCCTGCGATGACTACCGCGCCGCTGATCATCACTGTTCGCGGCGCTCCCATCTTGTGCGCCAGCGCGCCCGCCAGCAGGCTGCCAAACGGCGCCATCCCCACAAATGCGACAGTGTAATAGCTCATCACCCGCCCGCGCTTGTCTTCGCTCACAATCGTCTGAATGATGGTGTTGCTCGCAGCCATGCCCTGCATCATCCCAAACCCCGTCACCAGCATCGTCAGCAGCGAAAGCCACAGCACGTGAGAGAGTCCGAACCCGATCAGCCCCGCACCGAACAACCCTGCAGAGATCGGAATCATCCGCCCCAGCCCCAGGACGCTGCGCCTCGCCGCCAGCGATAAAGCGGAGACCAGCGCGCCAATCCCAGTCGCCCCCATTAAGAAGCCGAGCGTATGCGGACCGCCATGCAACACCTGCGCGGCGAAGATCGGCATCAACACCACGAACGGCATGCCCATCAGGCTCACCACCGCGAACAGCAGCAGAATCGTCCGAATCGGCCCCGACTCCACCACGTACGTCCAGCCTTCTTTCAACTGCACCAGCATCGAAGCCGCCGCCTGCTTCGCCGCGACCACATGCACCCGCATCATTGCGAGCGACGCGATCACCGTGAGGTAGCTCAACCCATCGATCAGGAAGCACCAGCCCTCATTCGTAACAGCGATCAACATACCCGCCAGCGAAGGACCCAACAGCCTCGCCGTATTCACCATCGAAGAATTGATCGCAATCGCGTTGCCCAGATCCTTCCGGTCTTCCACCATCTGCACCAGGAAGGCCTGCCGCGCCGGCATGTCGAAGGCGTTGATGACACCTTGAAACACGCTCAGCCACAGCACTTCCGCGATAGTGATGTGGTGAGTCAGCGTAAGCAGCGCCATGGCCAGCGACTGCACCATCGCCAAAGCCTGCGTCCACAGCAACACCCGGCGCCGGTCCAACCGGTCCACCCATACTCCGGCAAACGGCGCGAGCAGAAACGTCGGAATCTGGCCTGCGAAACTCACCGTTCCCAGCAGCAAGGCCGACCCAGAAAGCCGATAAACGAGCCACCCGGTCGCTACCCGCGTCATCCAGGTCCCGATCAGCGAGACACTCTGCCCGCCAAAAAAAAGCCGAAAATTTCGGTGACGCAGCGCGCGCCATGCGTGCGACATCCCGCTGCCTGCAGGAGCTTCGCCGCGCAACGGTTCGCCCGTCACCGCTTCGTGAGTAGTTGGGTTAGGATTTGCCAAACTGAATGTTCTCTACCCTGTAGAGATGACGAACCGCGACCCCAGGTAGACGCAATCCGACGATCTTCCCGTGACAACTCTCGCGCGCTGCCGACCAGTGCACGCCCATCAATGGACGGCGATCTCGGTCTTCTCTCCGCCCGGCCGATTCTTTTCCAGCAGGAACGCCATTGGGATCATGATCAGCGAGGCCGCGCACAAGATGTAGAACACATCCACGTACCCCAGCGCCTGGGATTGCCGCAGCATCTGGTTATAGATCTGACCCTGCGCCAGTCCCCCGGCATTGTTCTTCCCTGCCGAATTCATGAACACACCCTTCAACGCATCGATGCGCCGCTGGAAATAAGGATCGGTTGGACTCAAATACTTGATCATCTGGTCCTGGTGAAACAACGCGCGCTCAGTCACCATCGCGTTCGTAATCGCAATCAGAATGCTGCCGCCGATGTTGCGCACCAGGTTGATCAGTCCTGCCACCTGGTTATTCTTATCTCGCGGCATGCCGAAATACGCCGCCGTGGTCACCGATATAAACACGAAAGGAATGCACGCCACCTGCACCACGCGCATCCATGACGCCAGGCCGAAACTCATCAGCAGATTCAGGTGCGTCGCGGTGTAGTAGTACGCCGCCGCAAACATGCAGAACCCCATCGCGATCAGGTTGCGCGCCGGAAAGCGGCTCACCGCCTGCCCCGCCAACGGCATCACCAGGACCAGCGCGATCCCGCCTCCTGAGAGCGTGAACCCCGCGATGGTCGCCGTGTATCCCAACTCCGATTGCAGAAACTGGGGCTGCAACACGGTTGTCGCGTTCAGCAAGCCGCCCGTCAACAGCATTAGAAATGCGCAGACCGCAAAATTTCTGTTCTTGAACAGCTTCAGATCCATCAACGGATCCTTCTTGAACCACTCCCAGACAATCAGCGCGCCGAACGAGACTACGAAAGCAATCGCGAAAGTCACGATGAACTGTGAACCGAACCAGCCGTTCTCTTCGCCCTTGTCGAGCGTGATCTGCAGCGCGCCCATCGAGATGATGAGCAGCGTCAGCCCAACGTAATCCAGCCGGAAGAAGTTGCGCCGATCGGGCTTGTTGTAAGGAGGATCTTCGATCAGCCGCTGGGTCAGAAAAAAGGTCAGAATGCCGACTGGAATGTTGATGTAAAAGATCCAGTTCCACGAATAATTGTCGGTGATCCATCCGCCCAGCGACGGACCGATCGACGGCGCGAGCACAGCGACCAAACCATAGAGGGAAAATGCCAACCCGCGTTTCGACGGCTCAAACGAATCCGCCATGATGGCCTGCGCCATCGGCTGCAAGCCGCCGCCGCCCAATCCTTGAAACACTCTGAAGAGCAACAGCAGGCCCAGCGTCGGCGCAATGCCGCAAAGGAATGAACTCACCGTGAAAATCACGATGCAGAGCATGAAAAAGTTCTTGCGGCCGATCACGCTCGCGGCCCATCCGCCCATCGGTAGAACGATTGCGTTCGCCACCAGGTATGAGGTTAGAACCCACGTGCTTTCATCCGCGCTCGCCCCCAGGCTGCCGGCTATGTGCGGCAACGCTACGTTCGCAATCGAGGTGTCCAGCACCTCCATGAACGCGGCCAACGCCACCGTAGCCGCGATGACCCATGGGTTCGTCTTTGGCCGCCATTTGGCCTGGGCAACGAGTTGAGGATCCGCTGTAGCCGCGGCAGCCGCCATCTTCTAAAGTTCTCCTCTGTGTGGATGCGCGACCGCGCCGCAATCGCTTCGGGCCTGAACTCAAGATACTGGTGGTAGATGCGCGAAACCGCCCCGCCGACTCGAAAACTGGCGGCGAGACACGCCTCAAGCGCCCATTTCTAAGTAGAGAAATTCACAACGATTCGAGATGCTTTTTGAGAAATTCGACCGAGCGCTCCCGCGCAATCCTTGCTGCCTCCGGTTGATAACTCTCCCGCTGATCGCAATTGAATGCATGCCCCGCGTCATACCAGAAGATCTGAACCTCAGGGTGAGCCGCATGCACCTTCTCCACCTGCTCGGCGGGGATGTGCGTGTCCTGCTTGCCAAAGTGCAGCATCACCGGGCACCGCGGAGTCTGGTCGGCCACTTGCCCGATCCCGCCCGCGTAGTACCCGACCACTGCCTGCGGATCGAGCGTGGCCGCGCTTCGCCACGCGATATTGCCGCCATAGCAATAGCCGATGACGCCTGCCTTCGGTTTTCCCGAGTCCTCTCGAACCCAGGCCAGCGCCGCCGCCACATCTTCCAGCGCACCCTCCGGCGTGAGCTTGCGCATCAACTCCATCGCCTTATTCCGGTCTTCGCCCGTATAGCTCAATTCGACGTCCCGCTCCACGCGATCAAACAGCGCCGGAGCAATCGCCAGGAAACCATCGTCCGCGTACCCGTCTGCTACCGACCGTATGTGCGAATTCACGCCGAAGATTTCCTGTACCACCACCAGCCCCGCTATCGGTTCACCATCCGGCCGCGCCACATACGCGCCCAGGTCATGGCCATCGCTGGTTCGCAACTTCACCGTCTCGCTCATGCCAATCCTCTGTCGAATTACCGCCCTATTAGGATGCAGGTTTTCTGCTGCGTCCGAACGGAAGAGCGCGCCAACCGGCATCACGAATTTTCCATTCGGAGCCAGCACACACCAGTCTTCGGCCCGAAAGCCTGCAACGCAGCGCCTACTTCGGCTGGCCTGGACGTATCGGTAGGTAGGGATCCATTTGCTGCGTTCCCGGCAGCTCGTGCGCCGGCGCAACACGCGTATCGAAGGCCTGGCGCATGGCGAAAAACGCTGGCTTGGGATGAAGCTCAGCGTCAAACGGAAGCGAGCGTTGCGGCTTGCCATCTGCCCGCGGCTTTTCATGCGTAAGCCAGGTGTAGCGGTCGGTAATGCCCCAGGTGAGAACCGCACGCACATTCGGCTCGGCCAGCATCAGGTTCAGGTAATCCTGGTACACCCGGGCCACCGCCGCATCCCGCTCCGGCACCACGCCGGGCAGCCCCTGGTCATTGATATCCAACTCGGTGACGAATACCTGCAAGCTCAGCCGGTTTAACTCACGCACAAAGTCGCGCAAACCCCGACCCGGCTGTGGGCCCACCGCGCTCAAATGACTCTGCACCCCGACCGCATCGATCGGCACCCCACGTGCCTTCAGCCTGCGCACCAGCAGCAGCACCTGCGCGCGCTTGCTGGTCTGCTCGTCCGTGTCGAGTTCGATTCCATAATCGTTGTAGGTCAGCAGCGCCGGAGGATCGGCTTCGCGCGCCGTTCGAAATGCCAGCTCAATGTAATCCTCACCCGCCAGTTGCAGCCAGGGAGAGTTGCGCAGCCCGTCCGGACGCCCGTCCTTCCCGTCCACGGCTTCGTTCACCACATCCCACGAATGCACCCGCCCGGCATACCGGCCAGCCACCTTCTTGATGTGCTCCACCAGCACTCCGCGCGCATTCTGCCGCGTCACTGTGGCTTGGAACCAGTCCGGCAGCGCCTCGTGCCAGCACAGGTTATGCCCGCGGACCTTCTGGTTGTGCATCGATGCGAACACCACCAGATCATCGGCGCGGCTGAAGTCGTACTGGTCCGGCGCAGGCCGCAGCGCTCTCCACTTCATCTCGTTTTCGGCCACCACGATATTCGCCTGGGCGGCCACAAGCGCCGCATATTCGTTCTCGTCCCGCAGCTTCGCCGGGACGACGGCACACCCCACCAGCAAGCCTCTCGCCTCGGCATGCGCCCGCAGCGAACGAACGCCATCCATCTCCACCAGCGTTGGTGGTGCAGCTTTCCTCTTCGTTCTCGCACCAGCCCAATTGCTCAGCTCAAAGGACAGCGCGCTCGCGGCCAGCATCTGCGCAGAGTTCTTAAGGAAGCTTCTTCGTGTTCCCAATACGTCGATACCTCCCGCCCCAACGTCGCTACGCACGGATACGCGTCGCCCGGTGGGCCGCTCGCTTCACGTTTCCATCGAGCTTGCCCGTCCATCGCAAGAACTTAAGCAGCGCCCACTTTTGCTGCCACACAAAGCTGAAGATCTGGCGCGCCGTCAGGCTCTCCGCCTTCATGCCCGAATAAGTCTCGATGCGCCACTTCAGGTACTCACTCCTCCACGGAGCGAAGCGATGTCCGCGCGTCGCGTTCCAAAGAAATTTCAGGCTGGCCAGCATGCAGGCATCTCCGTCATCGAGTATACCGTCGCCTAGCGAGCGAGCCCTTCGATCCGCACATTCGCCTCTGCCAAGAATAGCCCGCGCATTGGATAGCTTGATCGAGGCTCCGGCTTGCCAGTACAGCCGGCCCAGATTTGAGAGCCGACCAGCTTACAGGTAGTCAAACAACGAACCCTTGCCGAGTTGCGCCATCACCTGTGTCAGCGCGGTCTGCTGCGTCTTCGCGCTGCTCAACTGGGTGGCGATCATGGCCACGTCGGCCTGGATCAGCGTAGTTTGCGAAACCTGCAGTTGCGTCGATTCATTCTGCGCGTACGTCCCCGCTCCCTGCAGCCGGTTGAGCGCGTTGTCTATCTTTACGCGTTGCTGGCTGACGTAATTCAAGGCATCTCCGAGCTTGGCCGAGTCGGCCTGCGCAGTCGGCGAGGGCGTGCCGCTGGCGAAATCCGCCACCAGCAGGTTCAGCGTGTTCAGCACGTCGTTTCCCGCCGAGGTAAAAATCTGATCGCCCGGCACATTGAGCTGGATGGTCTGCCCGTTTGGCGTCTGCAGGGAGCGAACATCGGAGTCGCCCAGATAGTTGGCCACCGCGGGGCTGGTCGACGTAGTCAGCGAGAACGGCTGCGTCGTTCCTCGGCTCCCGGCAAACACATACTGCCCCAGGTAGCTGGTGTTCGCGAGCGACAACACCTCGTCGCGGATACCCGCCAGTTCAGAAGAAATCGACGAAAGATTGCTGGGGTTGAGCGTGCCGTTGTTCGCCTGCGTCGCCAGCGACAAGGCAGTAGTGAGTTGGCTGACCACGCTTCCCAGCGCGGAGTCGCTCAGCTGCATCATGCCTTCGGTCAGGCTGGCGGTCTGCGAAAACGTCACATCCTGGCTGTATTGTGCGTTCAGTCTCACGTTTTGCCCCGCTGCCCCCGGATCGTCGGCCAGCGAATTGAGACGCACGCCACTCGATAGCTCCTGCGTCAAACCTTGGATGTTTGCGGTGGTGTTCTCGAGCGCTGCAACCAGGTTCGTGACGTACTGCGGGTTGACTCGCATGGCTTCCTTCCTGCCTTTAACCGACCGAGCTCTGCACGCCCAGGTTCAGCGCGGAACTCATGATCGTGTCGAGAATGGTGAACACCTTCGAGGCCGCCTGGTAGGAACGCTGCAGGCTGGCCATCGCCGATGCCTCTTCGTTCAGGTCCACGGTCGAGAGCGCGTTTTTCTGGTTTTGTAACTGCGTCAGTGACGATTGCTCCGCCGTGTTCAACGTACTGGTCTGCGAGACCAGACTACCCAACGCGGTCGTGAAGTCGGAGTAAAAGCCGTTAGGAGAGGTCGCGATCGGCACGCTCAAAAAACCCGCCCCGGCGAGCGAAACGCAGGTTTGATGTTGCACATTTACCATGCGAATCAGGTTGCCGCCATCCGACGGTCCCAGCGGATTGCCATTCACGTCGTAGCCGGCTGCGGCAATCTGCGTTGGATCCTGGATGGCAAGGGAGATGCCCGCCGCGATGGTGCCCGCGACCGTAGTCGCCGTGGGAGCGGTGATCTGAAAAAACGCAGTTCCGGCAACGCCGTTGGCGTCCACGCCCACGATCTGCACCGCGTTGATGGTCGAGGCGAAACCGTAGGCGAGCGCATCCATCGCTTGCATCACCTGGGGAATGTCCTGATCGCGCGCCGTCAACACGCCGCCGAGTTGACCGCCACCCCGGGCAAATTGGACCGTCAGGTCCTGCCCGGAGGCGTCATAGACATGATTCATTCCGCCACTTGGAGAGGTGGACAATGCAAACGCCGTTCCGCCCGCCACCAGCGTGGCGCCGCTGGGCGTAGTGATCGTCAGACCGTTGTTCTCGGTCGTTACCAGGTGAACTCCGATGAATGCCGAGAGTTGCGTCAGGTCCAGCTGCCGCTGATCTTCGAGGGCTCCTGCATCTCCCTTAGGATTGTTGGTTTCGATCTCCGCATTCAGCGATGCGATCGCCTTACTCAGCGCACTCACCTGCCCCACTACGCTCGCCGCCTCCTGGTCGAGCGACTGCTGTTGCTGGGAGAGGCTCGCGATCGCACCTTGAAAGCTGTTCGCCAGTGCGCCCGCGTTGCTGAGCACCGTCTGCCGCAAGGTGTTATCTCCGGGGTTGCTCTCGAGCTGCGACAGCGAATTGAAGAAGCTCGACATGGTGATGTCGATGCCACTCGGGTTTGCGGTGGATGCGTTGTTCACTGCTGCCGAGTTGAAGACAGATTCAATATTCTGGAGTGCGCTCAGCCGCGTGCTGGTCGCCTGCTGTTGCTGGGTCTGCTGCTGCAGCGATTGCTCGAGCACCCGGTCCCGTTTGGAACTGCTTCCGCTCACGGTTGCGCCGCCGCCATACACCCTCCCGCTTAACACAACGGTAGGATTCTCTTCCCAGTTCGCCGTCTCGCGCGTATACCCTGCCGTATTCGCATTTGCAACATTGTTTGCGACAACATTCAGTGCCGCCTGGTTGGCCTTCAGCGCGCCTGTCGCGATATTCCAGGCATTCCCTATCGTGGCCACAAATCCTCCTGCCGATCGCCCTGCCCGCCCTCCGCCGGTATAGCGGCCCACGTGGAGCGGCTCTCACCATACTCACTCGGATCTGCGGCGATGCGTTCCAGCAGGCTCAGATTGCTGCGCGTCTTCAGCAGCAATTGTGCCAAGATTTGGCGTTTCGTCCTGCAGCGCTGCCAGGCCTCGCACGCCGCCCCAGCAACGGTCGCTGGAGCCTGCATCGTATCGTCCACCGACACAAGCAAGGAGTCGAGAGCCTCCGCGTCGGCGAAGATCAGCGCGCGAATGGCTTCCTCATAGAACGATTCCACGTTCCGCGGATTGACTGAGTCCTTCATCTGCACCTGTAAACTCCAGACCTCGTGCGGCACTTCCCTTGATACGCCACCTCAATCACCCGACCCTCGCGTCGAACCGGTTGGTCAGCAGCAGCGCGCCTGCTCCCACCTCAGCCGCAACCAGCACCAGCCCTGATTGCACCGGGGCTTACGGCCTGTAGAACGCGACAGCCTAGCCCTTCGTCATGTGCTGTATCAGAGATTCCGCTACCTGGGAGGCATCGACATGATAGGAGTTCTCGGCGAGTGCCTGCTGCACCTGGGCCACCTTATCCATGCGAACGTCCGGCAGCGCTAATGCACGCGCAGCGAGACTTCCAGCCGAGCTCACCGTCGCCTCATCGGCCCGGAACGCGCTCGCGGCAGCGTCTTTGCCCTGTCCCTGCGACGCCCGGACCTCTCGTGCGGCTGGCGCCTCAAAAACCTGTTGGATCGATTGCACATCGTTGCGGAGGTTCATGGTAGTTTCCTTTCCATCAGTTCATCGGCGCACTCGGACCAAACTTTAGTCATCTCTGCGTATTCATTTTGGAATTGTCGCTCTGTGCTGTCTCGAGCTCTCGGCCGCCCAGGTTGTGCAGCACCTTGGACGCAATCCCCATGCCGCCCCGCTGCGATAAGGCCTGCGCCAGCGCCTGCGTGCCAAAGCTCATCAGCGTGCTGTTGCTCCCGTGACTGGACTCGCTCCCCGCGTCCGAGTCGCCGGACGAAAAGAGCGGGTCCTCGGTCAGTGGCTTCAAAAATTCCTGCATCAGGCTGGCTTCAAACTCGTGCGCCGCATGGACCAGCCGCGGGCTTGGTGCATGCGCCGCCGGCGAAACCTCTGTAGATGCGTACGCCTCTGCGATTCTCATAAGACCTCCAATTCGGCTTCGAGCGCGCCCGCTTCCTTCATCGCCTGCAGGATCGAAATGATATCCCGCGCGGTGGCGCCGATCTGCTGCAAGTCCTGCACCAGGTCGTCCACCGTCGCTCCCTGCTTCAATTCAATGCGGCTGGCCGCCTTCTCCTGCGCCTGCACGGTAGTCTGCTGCACTACCTGAGTGTTCCCTTGCGCCAGGGTGTTCGGCTGCGACACCTGGAACTCGCTCACCACATTCACCGCCAGACCGCCATGCAGAATCGAGACCGGCTGCAGCCGCACTTCGCCTCCAATCACTACGGTTCCGGTCCTCTCGTTCACCACCACCTTGGCGCGAGGAAACACCGGCACCTCCACCGCTTCGATCCGGGCCAGTAACGCCGGCACGTCTTCGGCCGGTTGTACTTCGAGATCCACGCGCCGGCTGTCCACGGCATGTGCCCGCGGGTGCCCCAGTTCCCCGTTAATCGCGCCTGCCATGGTCTCAGCGGTGCGGAAATCCGCATCGTTCAACAGCAACGACAGCCTATGCATCTGTCCCAGGTCCATCGGAACGGCGCGCTCCACGATCCCTCCGGAGGGAATGCGCGCGGTCGTCGGGTGATTCACCTGCTTGGAGTTTCCATTGCTTGCAATCGCGTATCCGCCCAGAACCAGCGGTCCCTGCGCCTCGGCATAGACCTGGCCATCGGGGCCATAGAGCGGCGCCATCAGCAACAAGCCACCTTCCAGACTGCGCGCGTCTCCAGCCGAAGAAAGCGTCACGTCCAGCTTGCTTCCCGGCCGCACAAACGGCGGCATGGTCGCAGCCAGAAAAACCGCGGCCATATTCTGCACCCGCAAATTCGACGCATTCGCGGGCAGCGTCACGCCCATGCGCTGCAAGGTCGAGATCAGCGTCTGCACGGGAAAGATCGACTGCGACGAATCGCCGGTCCCGCGCAGCCCCACCACCAACCCATACCCGATCAGCTGATTGTCGCGAATGCCTTCGACCGTAGCCACGTCCTTTACCCGAGCCAGGCTGGCAGGCCGGGTCGTCTCGGCCGGCATCGGCATCGAAAGCAGCCCGCACAGCGCCATCGCCGCAGAGCATCGAAACCAGCCTGCGCGATCACACTGGCAGGATCGTAGGCGTTTCTTTGCTAGCACCAGCCTCATCCAAGTCTCTCCTAGAAAATCAACAAGCGTTGCAGCAGCCGTACGATCACGTTGGGGCGGTAAGTGTAATCGTTGATGATACCTTTTCCGACCACCTCCAGCTCCAGATCGGTGATCGCCGTCGAAGTCACCTGGTTCTGCGCATTCACGTCCTCGGGCCGCACCAGGCCGCGCAGCCGGATAGTCTGTGTCTGCTGGTTGAACGCCACCTGCCTGACCGCCTGCACCACCAGCATTCCGTTGGGCAGCACATCGACGATCTCGCCCCCGAGGGTGGTCGTCAGGCTCGAATTGGTAACGCTCTGCCCCTGCGCGTTGAGCGCCGAAGAAGAGTTCTGGTTGATCAGGTCCTGCATCCGGTTGTTCACCCCGAGCTTGCCGAAGAGGGCCGAGACCGCTGACTTGGCGCTCGAAGAACGGGCATTCTTCACCGTACCGTCGGTCGACGCAGCCAGGCTCTCAGACACCACCACCGCGATCACATCGTGCGGACGAAGCGCCTTCACATCCGTCGGCAGCCGCGTCAACCGCCCGCTGTCGGTCCATAGCGATCCGGGAGTGCGCGTCTCGGCCGCACTCTCTGCCCGCACTCGCTGCATATACGTAACTAACGCTGTGTCGGGTGTATCCGGCTTACCTTTATCGGCGACACGATGGGCCGCCCAGGCGGAGCCCGCCCCCAGCAACATGCACGCGGCTGCACCAATCCAAGCGGCTGTTCCGATCCGTGCGACTGTTCCAATCCACGTCGCGGGTCTCTTCATGGCTGATTCCTCCACGCCGCCGCCACTTTGGGCGAACCCAGTTCCACGACACCCGGCCCGCGAACCGTCCCGTGCAGCACCGCGCGAGATCCAGACATCGCCATCAGGCGTATAGGAACAGACGCCCCATGTGCCCCACCACCCAGGGCAACGGCTTCGAGGCTCATCTGCGTGCTGCCATTCGCCATCCAAACGCGCACCGTACTTCCTGCCTTCACCTCGAAGGGTTGAGCCGCGACGAACTGCGCCGGATTGGACGGCGACACTCTCAGCCCCGCAATTTGTCCATACGGAATCTTTTCGGCCGCGATCGTCACCACCTTCGCCGGAGATTCGGGGTGCAGGCAGTCGACCAGTACGGCCCACGCCGCATGCAGCGCCGGATCACGCACATAGTGGTGCACGCGGTAGCCGGGGTTTTCCCCGCCCGGAGCCGCGCAGGTCCCGGTCTCCATGGCCGCCGCAGCGCCGAGGCTGGCAATCAGTAACAGGAACAGGAACGAATATCTCATCATCTCGCCATCGAATTCACTTGGCTGTACATATCATCGGCCGCGCGAATCACCTTGGAGTTGCTCTCGTAGGCGCGCTGCGCGAGCACCATCTGCACGAACTCGGTGACCACGTCGACGTTCGAATTCTCCAGGTACCCCTGCTGCAGCGTACCCAGGCCCTCCGTACCTCCTGGATTGGCCAGCACCGGATCCCCCGAAGACAAGGTCGCCTGAAATAGATTGGAGCCCATGCTGTTCAGGCCGCCCGGATTGGCGAACGTCGCCAGTTGAATCTGGCCCAGTTGGCTCGGATTCTGCTGACCTGCCAGGGTCGCATTCACCACGCCGTACTGGGTGATCGTGACCGAAGTCGCATTCGCGGGAATGGTGATGTTGGGCAGCATGGGATCGCCGTCGGTGGTCACCATCGTGCCCTGGTTATTCAGGTGGAAGCTGCCCGCGCGCGTATACGCGATGGTTCCGTCGGGCCGCGTGACCTGGAAGAAGCCGGTGCCCTGAATCGCCAGATCGAGCGGATTGCCGGTCTGGTTGAGATCTCCCTGCGACATGATGATCTCGGTAGCCGCGGATTTGGTACCCAGCCCGATCTGCAGTCCGGCCGAGACCGTCTGCTGGCTCTGCGCCGCTCCCGGCGTCACCAGGTTCTGGTAAATCATGTCTTGAAACTGCAGCCGCCGCTGGCGAAACCCCGCAGTCGCCGAATTGGCAAGGTTGTTCGCGATCGTATCCAGGTTCAGTTGCTGCGCGCTCATGCCGCTGGCCGCCGTGTACAGAGCTCGAATCATGGTTCCTTCCTCACTCCCGCTCGATCGCGGGCCTTTAAACCTTGGGTAAGTCTTCGCTGGCAATCTTGTCGAAGTCGGTGTGGAAGATGGAGAGCGCCTTCTGCATCATCTCTGCCTGCCGCTGCACCAGCACCAGCTGCAACGTTCCTTGAATCACGTCCTGGTTCGAAGCCTCGAGGGAACCCTGGTGAATGGTGTACGCCGTGGCCTTCTGTACCTTGTCTGCGGCCCCTCGATACCGGTTCACGCCTTCGGGAACCAGCGCGTCAGAAGTAGTGAAGGTCACCACCCCGATCTGTCCGGCGGTCGCGCCGCCGACCGACACCGCGCCGTCCGCGCCCACATTGATCTGGCCGGTTGGAATCTGAATGGGCTTCCCGGCTGGATTCAGTACCGGTTCGCCTTTGGCGGTGATCAACGCGCCGGTGGACGAGCGCTGAAACGAGCCGTCCCGCGTATACCGCACCCCTTGCGCTGTCTGCACCTGGAAGAAACCGTTGCCCTCAATCGCCACATCGAGCGGGTTGCCGGTGTGGGAGAGTGCGCCTTGCCCGAGATCCAGGCGATTGCCGCCCAGTACGCCGAAGTCGTTGATCGTAGTGTTCAGTTGCGATTCGACCGCATGCGGCCCCATGATCGCGCTGCGAAAGTACTCCCGCTCGGCGCGAAAGCCGTTGGTGTTGGCGTTGGAGAGATTGCTCGCGGCTGAATCCAGGGCTTGAGTCCTCGCCAGCAAGGCTGAGAATGCCGCGTAATAGCCGCTGTCCATGGTGTCTCTCCTTTAGCAGGAGATAGAAGCAGAAGAAGGGCCAGACCGGCAGGAGAAAAGATTAGAAAGATCTCATGGAGTGGATGGGCGAAGCTTTACTTCCCATGGGCACGAAAACGCAGCGGAAGAACGGGCGTTCCTCCAATGCGTCCACTGCTCTTCCGGCGAGCGTTGCAGTTCTGCTGGTTGCACACTGCGCGACGCCCGAGGGTGCAGTTCGTGCGATCGGGTCGGCGACTCTGCCGCGAGGCCCGGCCTCAGCGGCCCCCGGTACTCACCTGCATGCCTTCGCAGATGATATTCACCGTCAGCGAATGTTCTGCAAAACAGTAGTGACGCAGTAAAGCAAATTCGGGCCGCTGCATATGTAACTGGTAATCGGTGCCGGTCACCACCGCTGGAACCGATAACATGCAGCGCGCTGCGATGTCTGGAAGGCTGCCCTTCCACGCGCCGGCCACCATATTGCACACCTCGCCCATGGCATCCTTTACCGTCTCGTCGACCGTGGTCATCGGCATGCCGGTCAGCGCCTCCGCGATGCCCAGCGCCACCTTCTGGTACACGCGCACCACGCAGGCCCCGCTCAAGGCGCCGGCCAGACCCACCACCGCCGTGATCGCCTCCCCTTCGGCGACCGGAGAGGCTTCGACCGGCGTACACGCGACCCCCATCATCATGCCAAAGACTTCTTCGACCGCGAGGTCGAGCTTTTGTTGAAGATCCTGCTGCATCGAGAGCGAAGTCGTCAGTTCAGGCATTTTCTGTCTCCGGTAGGGGTGCGGTGCGCCCGCAAACCGGCGTGCGCAAAATCGATTTGTGAATCCATCCAGGCGGTCAAGCCAGGTCCAGCAACGGCAGTACGCGTTCTTTTACCTGTTCGGCAGTAAACGGTTTGCGAATGTATCCCTGCGCTCCCGCCATCAGCGCCTGGCGCACATGCTCTTCGCTGCTCTCCGTCGTGATCATCACTACCGGCACATCCGTGGCCAGATCCTGACTGCGCAACTGGCGCAGAAATTCGAGGCCATCCATCATCGGCATGTTGATATCCGACAGGATCAGGTCCACTCGCTCCCGGCGCAATACGTCCAACCCCTCGGTCCCGGTTGAGGCCTCGAACACCGAAGCAAGATTCAAGCCGGATTGGCGCAAGGCGCGTTCTACGATCTTCCGCATCACTGAAGAGTCGTCCACGATCAAAGCCGCGATTCCCATTCTGCCTCTTTTCTCCCGGCGTTTCGTCCTCACCGCCGCAGTCTCTCGCCTTCGCCGACTACGGCCCCGGTTCTTAATGGATGTATCGGCAGACCGCGCGAAGGCTCCAGTCGAATCCGCTTACGACAGACTTGGCGGACCTGGTCCACACAATCCCTAGGCGCGAATATCGCCGATCGAGCACAGCACATCTTCCACCGCATCCAGTCGCGGATGCGCCGGATCCGGAGCAGCTCCTGTCCAGAGACGCAGCCAGTAATAGTCATGCAGCCTCACCAGCCGCGCCTCGGACGGCTTGCTGCTCTCGAGAATGCGGGTCAAGGTGGAGATCAACGCGTCCACGCCCGCCACTTCCACCAGCCGTGTGCGTGGAAATCGCTCCCCCAACATCCGCGCGTGCGCCTCGCGAAACGCGGCTCCATCCAGCACCCCGGCTTCCACTCTGAGACCGCTCATTCGCTCCAGGGCGAATGTGGCACAGTGGTCGATACGATCTTCAAACGCTAGATAGAACAGCTTGCCTCCCGCCACCCGCAACGGCAGAATACCGAACGCATCGAGGAACAAGCGCGGCACCAGCGGAGCTACCCTCTCCGGGGAGTGATGCTCCAGGCTGAACACCGGGCAGCTCCACTGCATGCTCAGCGCCCGGGTGATGTGCCGCTCGTCCAGACCATGGGCCTGCATGAGCAGGCTGCCGAGACGCTCGCGGCGCGAACCTCGCTGCTGCTGCAGTGCGTGCTTCAGTTGCTCCTCTGTGATCGAGCCCTGGGCCAGCAACGCCAGCCCCAGCGGCACGCGGTGAACGTGACTCCGCGGCGTAGCATCGCGGCCCTCCACTTCGCGCAGCACCGCCGCGCGCATCCGCTCCTGCATGCACTCCGGACTACAAACCCATCCGCCCTCGAAGACCGGATTCTGCCGCCCTCGCCAGACATGCAACCAGCCGCTGGCGCAGGTGGGATTGGAACACACCGGAAACAGCGCCTGCGTCAGTCGCCGGGCACCGGCCTTCACGCCCTCGATCGGAGCAGAAGTTTTTTCTAGAACAGGCATCGAATGCTCTCCAGGCACTTCCTCGGTTCGGCGACCTCGGTCACCCGCAAGCCGAAATTTCCGTTCACCAACACCACGTCTCCGCGCGCGACAATCTTGTCCCCCACGATCAGATCTACCGGGTCCGAGACGTGCCGATTCAGTTGAATCACGTCTCCCGGCCCGAGTTCGAGAATTTCGTTCAGCGGCATCTCGCGCGACCCAAACCGCAGCGACGCCTCGAGCTCGATGTCCAGCAACAACTCGATGCCTTTGCGTGGCCCGGTGTCCGCAGCAGGCTCAGCCGCAGTCGGCGCGCTCCTGGTTGTCCGCGAAGCGGGCGGGGGCGCGCTGGCCGTGGGGGGCGGCGCAGCTTTGACCGCGCTGGCCGGAGACGCAACTGGAGAGGCTGGCGCCGACCCGACTGGAGAGCTAACCGTAGCCGCTGCCGGAGCCGCTACTTCGGGAGCAGCCGTCTTCACCGCCACTCCATCCATGAGCACCACCGTGGTCGACACCTGGCCACATTGCACTTGAAAGAACGATCCCGCTTCGGTCTCCCCCGAAGCCAGCACCGTCGAGACCACTTCGCTGGCGCAGCCCTCGCTCTTCGCCAGCAGTTGAGCGGCGGCCTGAGCCACTTGCCCGAACAGCTTCCGCCAGGTCTCCCGATCGATGCCCTGCTCGGCAGCGATATCGCCCGCCTGGATCAGCAGTGCGGCTAGCGCGGACTCGGAGATGGTCAGTGTGAACTTGCCCGTCCAGTCGCCCGTGACTTCACTCGCCACCTGCAGAGCCGCCTCGGTAGGCCGGCGCTCGGTGCTCGCAGTGAACTCGACCGGCGTCCCCAGGTCTCCCCCGAGCACCCGGCTTGCCTCCGTCAACCAGCAGTCTAAAAATTTGCTCATGAATGCTTCCTCGATCGGTTTGTGCCTTTTACGGTTACTTTCCCTTGCCCCGCTCTGCCCGCCCCTTCAAGGCCGCCGCTGCGGATGACTGCGCACCAGGTGCGCTCCCCGTAACTCTTCGCTGCTCACTGGCTGCGCTTCAAACAATGGAACGCCTGCCACCCGCAATTCGCTGGGGTGGTTGAACGCCGCGGGGAGTCTCACGATGTCGCCCGCCGCCAGGTTTTGCAACTGCCTTGCTGGAATCCGAACCGAGGCAAGCTGCAGGGCCGCGCCGAAGGAGATGCGACCCACCCGTTCGCGAATCCGCTCGCGGGTCTCCGGCGGATGTCGCCGCTGTCGTCCCCAGTCGCCGATCAACCGCCGCAGGATGGTGTTTGACACCACGGCTGGAAAGGCGAAGTTGAGCAGCCCGCTAGCGTCCGGCATCCGTATCTCAAAGCTGAGACACAGCGTCTTCTCCGTGACCGGCATGATGCGCGCGATCTGTGTCTGCATCTGCCGCTTTTCGAAGTTGAAGTTCAAGCCCACCGGCTGCCAGGCGGAGCTCAGCTCGCGGCAGATCACGTCCACTACGCTGGTGAGAATCGATTCTTCGATGTCGGTCAGCTCCCGCACCGGCCCCGGTTTGCCCTCGCCGCCCAGCAGGAGATCAATCATCGGCGGAGCCAGCGCCAGGTCCAGCTGCAGCACCGAGAGCGCCCCCAACGGCTCCAGGCGGATTGACCCGACGTACGCCACCTCAGGAATTCGCATCATGAATTCGCTGAACGGCATCTGTTCGGCCGAGACCAGGTTCACCTGAAATTTGCTGCGCAGCCACACGCCCAGGTTGTGCGTCAGGTTGCGCGCGAACATGTCGTTGAGCAGGCTGATGGCCCGCATCTGTTCGTTGTTGATTTGCCCGGCCCGGGCAAAACTGTAGGTCTGCTCCGGGGCAGGGGCTTCGGCAGCGGGCGGCTTGCTGCGGCTCCGCGCTGCCTGAAACAGAGCATCGATCTCGTCCTGCTTGAGTACCTTTTCCATGACCCTTCCCGCTTATCGTCTGGCTGTTGCCCGCCTGGTTCGCGCGATCTCGGGACCCACCGGCCGCTGCTGACGAGGGCTTTTCGCTCCCCGCTGGAGCCAGATCCGCGAGCGACGACCCGCAGGTGAAGCACCGCCGACGCGTGAATCTGAGATACCCGCGATTCGACCACGCCCAGCGTCAGCCCGATCTCCTTCATCGTCATCTCTTCGTGGTAGTAGAGCGTCATCACCAGCCGCTCGCGCTCCGGCAGCCCCTCGATCGCGTCCGCCAACCGCTGACGCATCTCTCCGCGCAGGCAGCGGAACAGAGGATCCTCCTCCGGTGCGGAAGGAACGTAGGCCAGCTCCTCTTCTCCTGAATCTTCCGAGTGTTCGATGTGCAGCGTGCCGATCTCCAGGCCTTTCAGCTGCCCCAGCAACTGTTGGTACTCGACCAGCTCGAGCTTCATCTCTTCTGCCACCTCAGCCTCGGTCGGCGGCCGGCGCACCCGTCCGGTGACTGCGCGAATCGCCTCTTCCACCGCCCTGCCCTTACGCCTGAGATCGCGCGGGCTCCAGTCGAGCGTGCGCAAACTGTCGAGAATCGCGCCCCGTATCCGGAACTGGGCATAACTCCGAAACTGCACCTTCTTCGCCGGATCGAACTTGCTGAAGGCATCGACCAGCCCCAGCACCCCGGCGCTGACCAGGTCTTCGAGGTCGACATGCTGCGGCAGCCGTTCGTGAATGCGCCGCGCGAGAAACCGCACCACCGGCAGATGCTCGATCATGATCCGCTCCTGCTCGGCGCTCAGCGCACCCGGCTGCCCCGTCTCAGCCGCCGCTTGATATGGACCGGCCATTGCCCCCTCCGGCACCTCTGTCATCCACGCTGTCTCCGGGGGATAACTCCCCCGCTCTCCTGCTTTCCGTTCGCTTCTGGTGATCTCTGCGCTCTGCATTCTGCCCCCTGCGTCTCAAACTGAATCCCAACCTCGTACTCATCCACTCAGCGGATCGTGCCTGCCGCCTTTAAACGGCATTCCGACGGAATCTCGGCGGGAGAGAGAACCGTAATGCGCGGAACCATCGGCTCCAGCCACCGGCGCACGTGGTAGCGTGCCGGACTGGGGCATAGGAGCACGGGCAGGGCCGAAGCAGGCTGCGACCCCATTAGCTGTTTCAAAGAATCGACCATGCGCCGCAGCAGCGGTGCAGGCCGCGGCTGCCCATCGGTCAACTGGCGCGACTCCGGCTGGAAGGTGCCCAGCAGCTCTTCTTCGAGAGAAGGCTCGAGCAGCAACACGCGCAGGCTTCCATCCGCATCGAGCAGCGGCTGCACGATCCGCCGGCACAGTGCCTGGCGCACCATCTCCACCATGTGCGGCAGGCTCTTGTTCTGCCCCGCCGTCTCCACCAGCACTTCGAGAATCGTGCCCAGATCGCGAATCGAAACCTGCTCGCGCAACAACTGCTGCAGCACGCGCTGCACCTCGCCCAGCGACAGCAGCTTGGGAATCAGCTCTTCCACCAGCTTCGGATGGCTCTCGTTCAGCCCATCCAGCAGCCGCTTGATCTCCGCGCGGTTCAGCAGTTCGTGGGCATGCTGCCGGATCAGCTCACCGATATGGGTACTGATCACGGTCACCGGCTCGACGACCGAATAGCCCGCCGCAATCGCCTGCTCTTCCATGCCGGGCGCGATCCAGCATGCGGCCACACCGAAGGCCGGTTCCCGCGTGCTCTTGCCTGGCAACGGCCGGCATTGCGGGTCGGCCGATACCGCCAGTACCGACTGGTTCTCGGTCTGCCAGCGCCCGATCTCGATGCCGCGAAGCGAGACTACGTATTCGCGCGGCTTCAGCCGCAGGTTGTCGGAGATGTGAATCGCGGGCACCAGAAATCCCAACTCTGACGCCAGGTGCCGGCGCAGCGTTCGTACACGGGTCAACATCTGCCCGCCCTGCTTCTCATCGACCAGCGGAATCAGCTGGAAGCCGATTTCGAGGCTCAGGTCGTCCATCTCCAACAACGCGGCCATGGACTCCATCTGCGTCTTCTCCGCCTGCTTCGGCTCCGCTTGGCTGGCGGCCGGCTGCGCCTGCTGACGATGCGCCAGCTTCCGGGCGCCATACGCCACTGCGGCCGACAGGCATAGGAACGCCACTTTGGGCAGACCGGGCACCAGACACAAAGCCGCCAGTACGCCGCTGGTGATATACAGCGTGTTCACCCGGCTGAAGAGCTGCGTCCCCAGGTCCCCACCCAGCGTGCCCGCCGACGAAGCGCGAGTCAGCACCATGGCTCCAGCCACCGAGACCAGCAGCGATGGAATCATCGTGACCAGGCCATCGCCCACGGTCAGGATCGTGTAGGTTCGCACCGCCTCCGACAGCGGCACGCCTTGCTGCAGCACTCCGATCAGCAGGCCGGCGATGATGTTGATCGCGGTGATCAGAATCGTGGCCACCGCGTCGCGCTGATTGAATCGCGCGGCTCCATCCATGGCTCCATAGAACTCGGCCTCGCGCGCAATCGCCTCGCGCCGCTTGCGCGCCGTGGCCTCATCGATCGCCCCAGCGTTCAGGTCGGCATCGATCGCCATCTGCTTGCCGGGCAGCGCATCCAGCGTGAACCGCGCCGTCACCTCTGCGGTCCGCACCGCACCATGACTCACCACCAGGAACTGGATCGCGATCAGCGCCAGGAACAGCACAAACCCCACCACATAATTGCCGCCCACCACGAACTGGCCGAACGCCTGAATCACGTCGCCCGCCGCGGAGGTGCCTTCGCTGCCGTGCAGCAGAATGCGTCGGCTCGATGCGATGTTCAGCGAGAGCCGTAACAGGGTCAGCAGCAGCAGCAGCGTGGGAAAGACGGAAAAGTCCACCGCCCGCCTCACCTGCACGGCGGAGAGAAACACCAGCACGGCGGAGGCGATCGAGAGCGCCAGCAGGAGATCCAGCAGCATCGCCGGCATGGGAATCAGCATCACGAACACCAGGCTGATCGCCGAAACCGGCAGCAGCAGATCGCGCATACCCGCCAGCGCTTTGGCGGCAAATCCGCCCGTCTTCTGCGGCCCGAGACCCGGCGCCGGCACCACGGCTGCGCTCATACGTTCTCCTTCACTGACTGTCATTCCTCATGGGCTGCGAATTTCCTGCATCCCGCGGTCTCGAACTCTGTTGGCTTGCACTCTGTGTGCTTGAGCTCTGTGGGCTTGAACTCTGTGTGCTTGCGCTCTGTGGGCTTGAGCTCCGCGAGTTTGCGCCGGCTCCAGGAACTGCCGACGCTGCCGTACGCTCCTCCTGCTGGCGCCGCCGCATCTTCTCTTCCACTTCCTTGCGGTACAGATAGGCGAGGATGCCGGCCACCGCGGCGTACAGCTCCAGCGGAATCGCCTGCCCCGGCTCGACCGATTTGAAGAGAGATCTGGCCAGCGGAGGATTCTCGACAATCGGCACTCCCGCCCAGCGCGCCTCTTTCTTGATCGCCTCGGCCATCAGGTTTCTGCCCTTGGCCAGCACCCTCGGCGTGTCCATGGTCTCGAAGTCGAAACTCAGCGCCACGGCATAGTGCGTGGGATTTGTAATCACCACGGTTGCCTGACTCACATCCGCCTGCAGCTTGCGCCCGCGCATCTGGCGTTGCAGGTTGCGAATGCGTCCCCGGGTCTCCGGGCTTCCTTCCGATTCCTTGAACTCGTCGCGCATCTCCTGCTTGCTCATCCGCAACCGGCGGTTCCAGCTCTGCCACTCCAGGCCGTAGTCCACCAGCGACCAGCCGAAGAGAATCCAGGCCGTGTCCTTCAGCAGCGCATATCCGTCGGCAAACATCGCCGGCAACCGCGTCAGGCTCATGGCGGGAATCGCCTCCTGCTGTCTCAGCTTGCCCACCGCCAGCACCAGCACAATCGAGGCGGGCAGCAGCGACTTGCCCAGCCGCGATGCCGCCTGCGCCGAAAAGAGGTTCTTCAAATTGCTGCCGGGATTCAGGCGGCTGAACTTCGGCTGCAGCGCGGGAAGATGAACTCCGCTGCCCTGCGCCAAACCCGCGGCCAGCGCCCCCGCAAACACCGCGGCAAAGATGAGCCCAATGGGCCACAAGCGCCAGCAGCGCGGTCTGCCGCATCGCCAACCCAAGCGGTACGCTGCTCTCCCATGCCTCGCCCGTTCCCATCGCGAGAAACTGCCGGTACGCTCCGTTCCACAACTCGACCCAACGCGGCCCCAGAGCGCCCAGCGTCATCACTCCCGCCAAGCGTCGCTCCGGCAGCAAGCAGGTCGCGGCTGCGCGGCCGATCGCCCTCCTCCTTCGCCTTCTGGCGCCGGCGGGGTGTCGCCTGCTCTGTGCGTTCACCGGCCATGGCAGCTCACAGGCGAACGACTCCTTGCCGCAGCAGGCTCATCGCTTGATCCAGCAGTGCGTCAAATCTCGCCTCGAGAAAACGCGGCCACAAAGCCAGCGAGCCCAGCAATCCCAGGTATCCAAGCGTGGTCTTGGCCGGCACCGTAATCGCCAGCACCGGCAATTGCGGCGAAAGCTTGGCCAGCAGCGCAACCGAGAGCTCCACCAGCACCGTCGCCGCAATGACTGGAGCCGAAAGTTGCAGTGCGGCAATGAACACGCCTCCAGTCATCCCGATCAGCGCCAGCCCGGTGCGTCCGCTGATCAGCGTCGCGCCCACCGGCGCCAGCGCAAAGCTGCGGATCACCGCAGCGATCAACACCCGGTCCAGACCCGCTGCAATCAGCACCATGCCGCCCAGCAGCGAAAACATCTGCCCCAGCACCGGCGTCTGCACCTGCGAATTGGGGTCCATCAGGTTTACCAGGGAAAAGCTGAACTGCAGGCCCATCACCTGTCCGGCAAACACCAGCAGCTCGTTCAACAACGAAAGCGACAGCCCGAAGAGCATCCCCGCCAGCACTTCGCCCAACACCGGCAGCACACCCAGGCTCACATGCGCGTCGGGAAGCGCGGCCACCACCGGCGCCAGTAGAATCGAGAGCGCCAGCACGAAGACCGCTTTCACCCGCGCCGGAATTGCCTGCGAGGAGAACATGGGCGCAAACACCATCAGCCCGCTCAATCGAATCATGACCAGGACCATGGAGCTCAGGATAGCTGCCCCAGCTGCTCATCCCGTTCTGTATCCATGGCAGTGTCATATTCGGCGGCTCGCCTAGCCGAGATAGCGGTGAAAGTCGGTGAACAGCAGCAGCGTGTAGGTGACCAGCCGGCGAATGAACCACGGCATCCCGGCCAGCATCAGCGCCGCCACCACCAGCAGGCGGGGCACCGTCGACAGCGTCTGGTCCTGCAGAGACGTCAGGGTCTGCATCAGGCTGAGCACGAAGCTCACTGCCAACGCGGTAATCAGCACCGGCAGGCTCAGCATCAGGGCCTCGAGCAGCAGGTGCCGCATCAGTTCCGCCACCTGGTCGCTACTCATCGCGCTCCTCCATCTCCGAACGGGGTTAGAAACTCTTCAGCAACGAACCCGCCAGCAGGTTCCAGCCGTCCACCATCACAAACAGCAGAATCTTGAGCGGCGTGGACAACACCACCGGCGGCAGTTGAAACATGCCAATCGAAGTCGTAATCGAAGCGATCACCAGATCCACCAGCAGAAACGGCAGAAACAGCACCGCCCCGATCTGAAAGCCGGCCTTCAACTCCGACAGAATGTACGCGGGCACCACCACCCGCAGCGGCAGGTCCTCGGGCCGCGCCGGCCGTGCTGGTCAACGCAGCGGCAGAGAACAGCGCTAGATCCTTCTCGCGCGCGTACTTCAACATGAATCTTCGCGGCGGATCGCTGCCCCGCTCGATCGCCTCCCAGCCGCTGATCTGTCCCTGGCGAAACGGCTCCACCGCCTGCTGGTTCACCGCCACCAGCACCGGCTGCATCAGGAACCAGGTCATGAACAGCCCCAGCCCCATCAGCGTCTGGTTGCTCGGCGCCGTCTGCGTTCCCAGCGCCTGGCGCAGAAAGTGAAACACCACCAGCAGCCGCACCATCGGCGTCATCGACAGCAGCAGCGCGGGCAACAGCGTCAGCAGCGTCAGCGTGAACACAATCGTCCAGGGCACCTGGTTGTTGCCCGGAAGCTCGAGCCCCGGCAGCTTCGCCGGATGAGCCGCTGCGAACAAGAACATCAGCGTCACGAGCGTCTCCCCATCAGACTTCCGCGATCCGCTCTTATGTGTAACCGTGGCGGTTGCCTATCCTGTCGACTCATCTTCGGCGAAAGATCGGCCAGCAACGAAATCTCCTCCGCGCCGCTGGCGACCAGGAACTCCCGTCCGCGACACGTCACAATCAGCAGCACTTTTTTCGGACCGACGCTAAGACGTTCACTGACCTTCAACCGGTCTGCATTCGACGCCGGCCGGTGCGCCCGGGTCTTGCTCCACCAGCCAGCGACCGCCGCTACCGAGCCGAGCAGCCTCTCCTTCCAGTCCCGCCGTATCCCCCGCGTTCCGTATCCGCCGATCGCTTCCATACTCCCCTTCACTGTTCGCAATTGCATCCAGCTCTTCGCCGGCGCCTGCCATCGCGACAACATGCCCGTTAGAACAGGCGCGTCACGCGCACCGCGAGCTTCTGGTCCACCACTTCAAACTCGGTCCACACCAGCTGCACCTTCCCCGACCACAGCGGAAGATCTTCCGTCACCGGCCACTGCGTTTTGAGCACGGTTCCCTTTTTCAAATTCAAGAGGTCTTGAACCCGGAAGGAAGTCAGCGGCACACACACATCCAGCTGCACCGGAAGCGGTGGCACCTCGGCACTCTCGGGCCAAACCGGCGCCGCTTGCCCCTGGACCGCGTCGGTGCGAACCAAGGATTGCCCCTGAGCCGGATTCGGCTCGATCGGATGGCCCTGCGCGGCGGCTGGTTCGGAACTCATGCCGCAGAGAAGTGCAGATGGGTGACCGGAGATGGGACAGAAAAGATTAGAAAACTCTCAGAGAAGGCGCAGAGCCCGCGCATGCCTCCACAGACGCCGCATCCGCAGCAGCACAATCCGCTCTAGAATCTCGGCCGGATTGAGACCTGGGCCGAATTGAGACCTGGCCCAAACGAAACCTGCGCCGAAACAAGACGCCGGTCCCCACGCCTCCGCCCGACGCCCAGCCGCGCAAGCGCATCTCTCTACCTATGGCTACCTATGCGAGCGGCGATCGCTCCATCCGCATCGATCAGCATGAACCCGCCGGCGCCGGACCTTCTCCCGCTCTCCTGCTCCTGCACGGCTCTGGGGGTGCCGTCTCCTATTGGCTCCATCAGTTCACGCCCATGCTGGCGGCCAGCGGCTTCGCCATCTACGCGCCCCACTACTTCGACAAGACCGGCACGCAACGAGCCACCGCCGAGATGATTCTTGACGGCCAGCACTTTCCCCAATGGCTCCAGGCTGCTGCCGACGCCATCGCGCATGTCGCCGCACGGCCCAAGGTGGATGCCCGCCGCATCGGCGTCCTCGGAATTTCCCTTGGAGGCTACCTCGCTACCGCGCTTGCCATTGACGAACGCCGCATCCGCGCTGCCGTCGAACTCTCCGGCGGCGTTCCCCCGGGTTGGGAATTGCGCGCCTCCTCCGCCATGGCGCCCATGCTGGTCCTTCATGGAGAACAGGACTCCATCGTTCCCGTCTCAGAAGCGCGCAAACTCGAAACCCTTCTCAAGCGCCACCAGATCCCATCGCAGCTGGAGATCTTCCCCAACGAGACGCACTGGTTCTCACCCGCCGCGCAGCTCAAGCTGCTCATGCTCTGCGGCCAGTTCCTCTCCAAACATTTGTAACGTTGTTTGATCTGATCGCGCGACCCGCGCCTACTTACAACCTTTGCCTAACTCGCGCAGCCGTGCCAGCGTTTCTTCTGAAGGAGCGGACCGGCAGAGCGCCGCCAGCGCGTCCTCAGCCCAGCTCTCCTCCTCCGAGACCTGTTCGAGCAGCCACTCCGTCGCTTCCGCCTGCCGGGTCAACGCAACCGCCGACAGCAGAGCCGCGCGAAACCATGGATCCCCCACCGTCTCAAAAGCGCTCCGCAGAACCTGCACCGCCTCGCTGGTATGCGTCTGCGCAATCGCCATCGCCGCCTCGGCCGCCGCGTCATCTTCATTCGCGAGAAACTTCGCCGCCCAGGGAATCGCCGCCGCGCCCTTCGAGCCCCAACACGCCTGCATAGCAGGCCCCCAGCAGCTCCGCCTCATCCGACGCCAGCTCCGCCCGCATTCGTAACAGCAACGCCGACGCATCGTTGCCCACCTGTTCGACCGCACGCGCCGCGTTCACCCGCACCGGCAATTCCTTATCCGCAAACAGCGGTATCAGCAGGCTCAGCAATCGATGACTGTTCAACTCCCGGCATTGCACCAGCGCCAGCGCGCACGTTCCGCGCAACGGTCCTGCGGTATCGCTCGTGCCGCCCCACACCGGCTCCATCTGCGTGTGCCGCATGCCGCTTAGAAACAGCTCCACGTCCTGATATTCAAACGCGGCGAGCGTCTTCGCCAGCGCGTTCTTCGCCCAGCATTGCGGATCGACCTTTGCTCCCTGTTCGAGGAACCGCGGGAAGGCCGCCGCCATCTCCGCCGTCAAACCAGTCAGCCCGTGATGCAGCGCCAGTGCCGCCGCCTTGCCGACCAGAAAATTGTTGCGCAGACTGAGCGCCTTCGCCAACGCCGGTTCTGCGGCTCCGGCCGCCACGTCTCGCAATGCCTCGAGCTCCGCGAGTTCCGCATCGAATTTTCGCTTTCCCGCCATCGTCCATCCACAAACCTACCGACTAGCCTACCGCGAAACGCGACCGTGCCCTACACAAGACCACGCCCTTTCTTGCATGGAACCC
>CAWKKW010000008.1:0-188447 GCA_963850345.1 uncultured Acidobacteriaceae bacterium
TATCAATACAGGAGACAATCAATGGCTTATTTCCTTGAACCGAAATCCGAGACCCTCTATGTGACATCCACATCGATCATCTGGAAACGAAGGCCTGGAAAGATGATCGTAGAGAGTCGCCCCGAATACGCCGTTGTGCAACTGTCGGGGATTGATGGAACATTTCCCGTCCCATGGGACGAAATTTCCAGGCTGCTTACAAGCGACATGAAGCGAATCTCCGGCTGGAACGGAAAGCCGCGATTAAGCCCAGGCGTTCACTCGTCAGCAGAAGAAGGATTGACTTTTTGACTTTTCAGGCAATCACCAGTTTCCATTTGCAGGTGCCGGCGATTTGTAGCAGTATTGAAATGTATATTTCATTATTGCAAGAAGAAGCATCGGACAGGAAGCGTTCTCAAGGGGAGAGACATCATGGCAGTCGATGGTTTCGGACGTGGGCCAGTGAGCTTTGAACCGTATGTAGATTCAGCCGCGGCAGGGCAATTCTTGGGACTGCATCCGGTCACTGTAATGCGGCTTGCACGAGAAGGCCGCCTGCCGGGTCATCCCGTCCGAAATGCAAAGAGAAGGCAATGGAGATTTCTGCTGTCGGAGTTGAGCAGCTGGCTGGCGCGCCAGACAGGTGAAAACACGACTGCCAACGATGCAGATTCCGAGACCGTCGGATTTCGTCCCCATCGCTGAGGGTCATCCGGTGAGTTAAATTCTGCCGGACCTTGCTTGTAGCGATGAGCCCAACAATGCGGGCGGGCGATCTCTTTCTCTTGCTTCGGTTTCAGGGTACAGTGTGTCTATCGATGCGTTCTGCGCCCTCAGCGAAAGGAGGATGTATTGAGGAAGGCGCGGAAACAAAATGGCTCTCTGTATCTTGACGCCAACGGAAGCAAGGTCCCCGTTTGGATGTTCAGTTGGCGTCACATCATGCCCACCGGCCGACGCGTTCGTCGCAAGAGGCAGGTAGGCACCCTTGACCAGTACAAAACCGAAGCTGCTGCGGAGCGAGCGGTGAGGAGTTGGCGGCTGGCCATCAACTCAAACGATGCGTGTGCGTTTAGCGGAATCACAATGCAGGACTTGATCGATCATTTCCGCCTAAAGGAACTCGACAGCTCGGTCGAGCAGGGCCGTGCATGGTCTACACGCAACCGCTATGAGACCTACCTCAAAAAGTGGATTGAGCCGAGGTGGGGCAAGCATGAACTCGCTTCGATCAAGACTCCAATGGTAGAGGAGTGGCTAGAGCAGCTCCGACCGACGAGAAAGGGATCGTCCAATGCCGATTCACTCCTGAACAAGGTCCGGATCGAGACACCTCTCGCCCCGGCAACAAAGGCTAAAATCCGCAACATCATGGGTGTTCTGTTTAACCATGCGATGCGGTGGGAGTTTACTGATCGGAATCCGATCAAGGGAATGACCCGCGGAGCTGGTGTTCGCCAGAGTTCCAAGAGGGTCTCCGTTCCTGACATTTTGGAGGTTTCCGAAATGCAGGACATCGTCGAAGAGCTTCTGCCTCGGGATCGCATTCTCGTCCTGTTAAGCATGGTGACAGGGCTTCGTCGCGGCGAACTTGCTGGGCTGAAATGGCAGGATGTTGATTCTCAGCGCCTGCAAATTGATGTTCAGAGGTCCGTAGTCAACCAGGTGGTGGGGCGGTGCAAGACTGAAGCCTCGCAGAAGCCCGTGCCCATCGACGAATACACGATGAGCGATCTTCTGGGCTGGTTTCGCGAAACGCTGTTTCGAGAGCCAGAGGATTGGGTTTTTGCCACGAATAGCAGCCGGGCCGGGAAGAATCGCGGGAAACAGCCGCTTTGGCTGTCAACCGTCATGCGCTACCACATCAAGCCTGTCGTGCGGCGTCTCGGTATTCAGAAGCGGGTCGGCTGGCATACATTCCGGCGCACCTACGCGACTCTCCTAAAGGCGAATGGAGAAGACGTCAAAGTTGTTCAGGAACTCTTACGTCACGGATCAAGTCGAGTCACTTTGGACATCTACGCACAGGCGCAGATGCCAGCAAAGCGGGCCGCGCAACAGAAGGTTGTTGCGATGCTTCGGACGCTGACAAGTCAACCGACGACGCAAACTGCACTTAAATGCTCCCCAAATTGCTCCGCAGAAAAATTGGAGCAAATCGGCTAAGTTATTGATCTTGATTGGCGTCCCCGACGGGATTTGAACCCGTGTTATCGCCGTGAAAGGGCGGTGTCCTAGGCCGGGCTAGACGACGGGGACGCGGATTGGAGGGCAGGTTTGCACTTCGCGCGCCCGCACACAGCCAACATCGACTCTAACAAGAGCCTCGGGCCATGTCAAAAATTTGACGCCCGCATCTTACAGTCGCCCAGGTCTAGGCTTTCGAATCCTGCGTCTGGATTTACTGCCCGACTGACACTAAGTGGGTCTCCTGCGCGCCGTCCTTCTAACCAGGCCCCTCGTTCACCGCGCTGCAGCGGCACCCGAGTACAAGAAGTTACTCAAGTGAGCTGAGTTTCCCACCCGGGTCAGTCCGGTTCTCGATCGGCTGAATTTTTTTGAAGCATCTTGTCGGCTCACTCAATCCAAAGCCCTGAACCAGTCTCCTCTCGGCTTGGCGGTTTCGTGGCGACGGAGAAGGGCAGTTGGCACCAACGAAGTACTCTCTACCACTTTTTATCAGGTTGCGTCAGGGAACGGTGCCGAGATGGGGCGCGTATCTAGAAAGATTGGACCGTAACTTCAAACGCAATCGCGTTGCTCGTAGAATGGGGTAAATCATTGCTGCAGTAGGAATGACTTGCACCAGGCTCGCACTCGGTCTGTGGCCGGGATAAAATTTTTAACAAAAATCAGGGGCTCGTCTTGAGAACGCAACACACTTTATCCGCATTTGCTCTGCCAGTTATATTCGCCGCTGCTCTCAGCGGTTGCGCGAAGCCGGCGCCTGTTCAGGCGGGAGCGCCACAGGCTTTGCCGGTGCAGACGCTGACGGTCGCGTCGGCCATGGTCCCTCAATCGGATGAGTATGTGGCGACCATCAAGTCGCGCCGTTCGGCAACTATCATTCCTCAGGTCGACGGCTATTTGACGCATATCTTCGCGCATTCGGGAGAACATGCTAAGGCCGGCAAGATCCTCATGGAGATTGACCCGATCAAGCAGCAGGCCACGGTGCAATCGCAGGTCGCTACGGAACGCCAGAAGCAGGCGGTCTACGAGTTCAACCAGACCGAGGTAGAGCGGCAGCGCAAGCTGTTTGCCGCGGGCGTGACGAGCCGGGACAGCCTCGACGTAGCTGAGCAGGCATTCAAGAACTCAAAGGCTGACTACGAATCGTCGGTCGCATCACGGCAGACGCAGGAACGCGAGCTGAGCTACTACAAGATCACCGCGCCCTTCGATGGCATCGTGGGCGATATTCCCGTCCACGTAGGCGACTACGTTTCCTCCACCACCCAGCTCACGACGGTCGACGAAAATGCTGATCTCGAGGCCTACATCTATATACCGACGGAGCGTTCGGGGGATGTAAAGCCGGGGCTTGGCGTCGATATTCTCGACAACAGCGGGCACCTGGTCGAACACACCACCATCGACTTCGTCTCGCCGCAGGTAGATAACCAGCTTCAAGGCGTTCTGGCGAAAGCAAAGGTTCACCGCACGTCGGACATGTTGCGCAACGCTCAGCTGGTGAAGGCACGGGTCATCTGGAAGGTAACTCCGACTCCAACAGTCCCAGTGCTGGCAGTGACGCGAATCGGCGGACAGGCATTTGTCTATCTGGCTGAGGCGCAGGGCGGCAAGAGCGTGGCGAAGCAGCGCGCAGTCGATCTTGGAGATACAGTCGGCAACACCTATGCCGTAAAGGGCGGATTGAAGCCTGGCGATAAGGTCATCACTTCAGGAATTCAGTTCCTGGTGGATGGCGCGCCTGTTCAGCCACTCGGCTAAGACGCTCTGGCGGTAAGACAACCAACAACGATCAGCTTGAGCAAATCCTCGGGCAAAAGGAAGCATCTCTGTGGTTGAATTTTTTATCCGAAGGCCGATCTTTGCGACAGTCTGCGCGTTGCTCATTATCCTGGCAGGCGCCGTCTCTATCCCAACGCTGCCGATATCCCTGTATCCCACGCTGGCGCCGCCGCAGGTGACGGTCACCAGCAACTATGTGGGCGCGAATGCGCAGGTGGTCGAGTCCGCCGTCACCACTCCACTGGAACAGCAGATCAACGGTGTCGAGGGCATGCATTACATCTCCTCCACCAGCAGCAACGACGGCACCAGCAGCATCGATGTCACGTTCCGGACCGGTTACGATCTGAACATCGCCGCCGTCGACGTGCAGAATCGTGTGTCGACCGCACAAGGTCGCCTGCCGCAGGAGATCAAGAACACCGGCGTGACGATCACCAAGGCCAATCCCAATTTTGTGTTTGGCGCAGGGTTTTATTCCCCCGACAATAGTCTCTCGAACGAATACATCTCGAATTATCTTGACGTGTATGTCAAAGACGCGCTGAAGCGGATTCCGGGCGTGGGCGACGTCATCATCTTCGGCGAACGCAAATACGCCATGCGTGTCTGGCTCGACCCGACCAAGCTGGCGGCGCGTGGTTTGACTGCGGGTGACGTGACCGCGGCACTTCAGGAACAGAACGTCGAAATTCCCGCAGGTCAACTCGGCCGGCCGCCTTCGAATCCTGATCAGACATTCCAGGTGACCTTGCGCGTGGTTGGCCGCCTGACCGACCCAAAGCAGTTTGAACAGATCATCCTCAAAAACACGCCGAACGGACTGGTGCAGTTGCGCGATGTGGGACGCGCGGAGATCGGCGCCGAATCCTACGACAGCAACTTGGAATACAGCGGCTACAGTGCTGTGGGTATTGGCGTGCAGCAGCTATCAAACGCCAACGCCCTCAAGGTAGACAAGGCCGCCAAGGCTGCTCTACTCGAACTGTCAAAGTCTTTTCCTCCAGGCATCAAGTATGTGGTTGCGTTTGACACGACGACCGTAGTTGGCGATTCAGTTCGCGAAGTGATTACAACCCTGGAAGAGGCGATCGCCATCGTGATCGCCGTCATCTTCATCTTCCTGCTGGACTGGCGCGCGACCATCATCCCGGCGGTTACGATTCCGGTGTCATTGATCGGGACCTTTGCCTTCATTAAGCTTTTTGGATTCTCGATCAACTCGCTGACATTGTTTGGTATTACGCTCGCGACGGGACTGGTGGTGGATGATGCCATCGTTGTAATCGAGAACGTGCAGCGGCACATCAGCGGTGATCACGCGGACAGCCATACGGCGACCTCCGTGGCTATGGCCGAGGTGACTAGCGCCGTCGTCGCTACGTCGCTGGTGCTGATCTCGGTATTCGTACCGGTCTCGTTCTTTCCGGGCACAACCGGCATTCTCTACCGGCAATTCTCGCTGACGATTGCGTTCGCGATTGCGATCTCTGCATTCAATGCTCTTACGCTCTCACCTGCGTTGGCTGCCATCCTGCTGCGCAGCGAAGAGGCGAAGTACGGGCTGTTCGATTGGACACGCATCCGGCCGCTCTCCCAGGGCTACAGAAAATTCGCTCACGGCATCGACCGCGGCCTTCTTATGCTGGGCAGCGGCTACGGCCGGGCGATTCACTTCTTCCTGCGGTTGCGATATGTGATGGTGCTGCTGTTCTTCGGCGGTCTCGTACTCACGGTGTACATGTATCGGCATGTGCCCACTTCGTTCGTGCCGCAGTGAAGACCAGAACTATTTCATCGTCGTCGTCCAGGCTCCGCAGGGCGCATCGCTGGCCTATACGACCCAGGTATGCGAGCGGGCAGAGCAGGTCCTGCTGCAAGACAAAGACGTGTTTGGAACCTTTGCAATTCCGGGCTTCAGCTTAAGTGCAGGCAGCGCGTCCAACGCGGCCATCGTCTTCGTGCCTCTCAAGCCGCTCGAAGAGCGCAACACCAAGGGCCATGCCGCAACCGACATTGTGGCGCGCTTGACCCCGAAGCTTTTCATGGTGCCTGGCGCGATCGTCGTCGCCTTCGAACCTCCGGCTATCCAAGGCATCGGGTCCTACGGCGGATTCCAGTTTGAGTTACAAGACCTCGGCCGCAACACGCTTCAGGACCTTGACGTTGCTGCGCATAAGATCATCGGAGCTAGCCGTCAGGGCAAGGATCTGCAAGGGCTGTTTACCAGCTACACGGCGAATGATCCGCAGCTTCTCGTCACCATCGATCGCCAGAAGGCAAAGGCTATGGGCGTTCCGATTAGCCAGATATCTTCGGCGCTCGGCATATACATGGGATCGAGTTACGTGAACGACTTCGATTTCAACAACCGTTCCTATCGCGTCTACGTGCAGGCCGATCGGCCGTATCGCATGACTGCGCAGGATCTACGCCAGTTCTACGTTCGGTCTGAGAGCAATGGCCTGGTGCCGCTGGATAACCTGGTCTCGATCAGTGAGACCTCCGGGCCGCAGGTGATCAGCCATTACAACCTGTTCCGTTCAGCGGAAATCGATGGGTCTCCCGCACCAGGAGTCAGCTCCAGCGAGGCGCAGGACGCAATGGTGAAGCTGGCCAAGGCAAATATGAATCAGGGTATGAGTTACTCCTGGACGGGCCTGGCACAGGAAGAGGTTGAGGCAGCGGGCAAGGCGATCATCATCTTCGCGCTCGGCATCCTGGTCGTGTACCTTACCCTGGCCGCGCAGTATGAGAGCTTCGCGCTGCCATTCATCATCCTGCTCGCAGTGCCCATGGCGGTGCTGGGCGCGCTCACGGCGGTGTCGCTGCGAGGTCTGTCCGATGACGTTTACGTGCAGATCGGGTTGGTCATGCTGATCGGACTTTCGGCGAAGAACTCGATCTTGATCGTCGAGTTTGCTGAACAGCTTCGCCGCAAGGGTCACAGCATTGTCGACGCTGCAATCGAGGCGGCGGAACTCCGGCTACGCCCAATTCTGATGACGTCGTTCGCCTTCATTCTCGGCGTACTGCCGCTGGTATTTGCAAGCGGCGCGGGCAAGCTGGGCAGGCACTCCGTAGGTACGAGCGTCGTAGGCGGAATGTTGTTGTCGACGATCCTTAACCTGTTCTTTATCCCTGTGCTCTATGTGATTCTGCAGAGCATTCTGGGCGGACTGCATCGCAAGCCTGCCCACAAGGGGCCGGTGGTTTCAGAAGTCACCGTTTCATAAGCCACATCACGAAAGGTCCGAGAGCGAGGGACACTAGCCAGCGCCATTTCAAGGCTGCTGGTCTAGGTCCCTCACCCAGATGTTGCGGAAGCTGATCGGCTCACTGTGATCGCCGTGCGCCTGAAGCTTGATGGGCGCGGCGGTGTACGGCTTGTAAGCGGGTTTGCCAATGTACAGGGTCTCGCCCTTCAACTCGAAATGGTTCTCCACTAGCACTCCGTTATAGAGCACCGTGACGTACGCCGGCGTCTTGACTGAGCCATCGGCGTTAAAGGTCGGCGCCGTCCAGACCACGTCGTAGGTCTGCCACTCGCCCGGCTTGCGGCTTGCATTGGCCAAGGGGATGGCCTGCTTGTAGATGCTGCCGGCCATGCCATTCACATAGGTCTTGTTCTGATACGAATCGAGAACCTGCAGTTCGTAGCCGGCATCTCCGGTACCGGTTGAGGCAAGGAAGACGCCGCTGTTTCCGCGAGCTTGGCCGCTGCCGGTGATGCTCTCCGGGATCTTCCACTCAATGTGCAGCTGGTAGTCTTTGAAGCTGCGCTTCGTTTCGATGCTTCCCTCCGATTTCGCGACCTTCATCACGCCATCAGCCACGTCCCATTTTGCTGGAGACTTATCTTTGACTGAGACCCACTCATCCAGGTTTTTGCCGTCGAAGAGCACAACTGCATCCGAGGGCGGGGCCATGCAGGCAGCACCCGGCGTGACTACCTTGGGTACCGGCTCCCAGATCTCCGTCTCTTCTGGTTTGGCTGTGCTTTGCGAACTGGCTTGCGGCGGAGTTGCAGCGGTTCCTCCCGCTTGTGCGTTTTGAGCAGAGGCTTGGGAAAGGAGTGGAAGGGCGAACATCAAGATCGTGGCCGCGGTAGTGGTGGAGAAGGCAAATCGAGTCATTCCAAGAAAATACACCCATTCATGGTCATCTGGCAGAGCCGGGGCTGGTCACGAAATTTGCTTATCGTTCAGGTTCCGCACGGGATGGGGAGCGGGGATTTTCCCTGCTGGCGCCGGGAGATCTTTTCAGTAGCAGATAAGCGGGTAGTAACTCTGCGGAGGGGCGACTACTTCTTACCGACGATGTAGTAGGCCATCGTCCAGGACCATGCCAGGAACGATAAGAAGCTCACAATTACCGCAGCTCTGCGGCCGAAAGAAGATCCGCGCATGAGCACATGAAGAAGTTCCAAACCCACCACAGTCAGCGCAGTAATCAGCGTCAAAAAGACGAAGACCATGTGGCGAAGTCCTTCCTTACAAGACTTTAACACCTCGTAATGTCGAGTAAAGGCGGCGCTGACAATTTGTTGATGGTTGATTTTGGCTGAAGGTGTTCACCATGCGCGTGATTTTGGCAAGCCTAACAATCATGGGGTGTTGGCAGGCGTTCGCACCTTCGGCTCAGTAAGCGTCGGACTTACCGTCGGGCAGAGAGCTTCATTTCGATGATGAGGGCAGCAGGTTTACGTGGGCACAGCAGTGCAGCGTCCGCAGCAGTGTAGCGACCATGCGGCACCGTAAGATTTTGCCTCAGTGGTGACGACCGCCAGAGTGTCCTCCGCCGTTATGTCCGCCGCCGTGTCCGCCGCCAGAATGGCCGCCCGAGTGGCCTCCAAAAAAGCTGTGACCTCCGCCGCGCCCTCCATGCGAATGTTCGCTGAAGCCGCGAAAACCCTGGCCGGAGCCGTGGCTCGAACCCCGATCCGATCCATGACCGAAGAGATGGAACCCTCCTCCCGGCGGCCGGCCGGAGAAGCCGCCGCGCTCGGCTCCATGGCCGCCATAAGGCTCGCCGCCATTCCCACCGGAGTATCGCTGGCCACCGAACCCTGGGCCCGGTCCGCGAAGAGCTTGGCTGGAACCTCGATAGCCGCGGTCAGGAAAGCCACCGCGTTCTGAGGCACCGAAACTTGAGGAACCAGACCACCCGGTGTTGCCGTAGACGCTGCCCGGCCGGACGCCGCTAGTCGGGCGCTCCGGTCTGTACCCCGAGTAAGGCTGGTTGTTGCCACCATAAGCAAGCTGGACGTGGTTATAGGGAGTAGGCCGGTTGTAGCCGCGGCCGGGCGTAGCATAGTTCCGAGTTTCCCCGAAGGCCTGCCGGCCCGGAAACCCGCGCCCTGCCTCAATGCCTTGTCGCACCGGGAGGCGGCCGGCAAAGGCGCCTTGGCGATATCCCTGCCCTGGATGAGAACCGTATACCCCGTTGGCTCGCCCGTATCCACGAGGCGTACGCTGAATACCGTTCCATCCATTTCGGTTCCAGCCCGCGTCGTTGAAACCTCGATGGCCACCGCGAAAAGCACGGGCACCACCGTAGGGGAGTCCCCAGTCCGCGACAGAATTGCTGTGAGAACAGTAATCCGCATGGTCGAACAGAACGGATTGCGTGAGCCAGTTGAGACCCCAGCCGAGCCATCCCCAACTCGCGTTGGTGAAGGCGGACATGACTATGCCCAAGCCGTAACTCACCGGCGAAGAGCCGAGAAAGTCGCCCACGGCTCCAAACAGCGAGAATCCAGGATAAGGGGAAACAGGGCGACCGTAGACACTCCACGGATCATACGACGGCACGTACACAACCTGCGGACTAGCCGGGTACAACTCGATGTTGCCCTGGTCGTAACTCATCTGCTCCTGTGGAGTGCTCTGCAGATTGCCCGCTGAAGCAGCCCGCTGCCGCAACACCTGTACGGCGCCAAGCACGTCCTGCGGCTGGTTGTAATACGCATTGCCGAGGTCGGTCGTCCACTGCTGATTGCGGTCAAGTTGAGCTAATACCTGCGGAAAGGCGGTGAGTGCCTTTACGCTGGGATCCCAGCTCTGCGCATCGGCCCCAGCGGCGATCTGCTCCGGGGACGCATGCCCTTCATACTCGAGCCAACGCTCCGCATCGGCAACCTGAGCGGGGTAGGTTGAGGCAGCGAGCACCTGCGCCACCAGCGTGTCTGGGTAGAGCGCAATGGGAGCGACGAGTTGCTCAAGCTGTTCCGCCCCCAGGGCCTGCGCCTGCGGAGCATAGGCTTGCTGCGGGTCTGCCGGTTGGGTATACCCCTGATCGGGATAGGGGGATGGCTGCTGGTTGTAGGCCGGTGCCTGCGGCTCTTCGCCCGGATCTTCGCCGTTATAAGGGAATCCCTGCGAGGCCTCCTGATTGGACGGCACCTGCTGGGCAATGAGGCTAGTTGGAGTAGCCGCAACGGCAAAGATGGCCGTTAACAATAAGCTCATGGGCAGAAGAGAATGGCCCGGCCTCTGGCTCGCTCGGGCAGGCAAAACGATTTCAGTAGAGGACCAACCCCTCGCAGCGCGCGAACCATGCCGATACGTGCCGTAAACCATTGCCCTCTCCCTGGCCCGCGTAACGTCCACGCAAGCGGGAACCTACGATTCATTGCGCCCTGCGGCTCCCAGAGCGGTATGGCTGATCCCTTGTTCCCCAACGCAGGCGATGAACGACTGCACGCGGAGTGATCAACCTAGCATTAGACCCGAAAGCCAAACCTTAGTTGTTGAGAAAGTTTCGGGCGCGGCAAAAGAGGGTGCGGAAAGGCCGCGGGCGCTGTCGAACCTTAGTACATCCAACTGCAATCGCGAGTGAAGTCCGTTGTCTTCGAACGCTCCCAACCGTGCTTGGTCTTCGCGACGGCGAAGATGCCGCCCGTCCCACAGAGATGACCGCAGCTCTTGATCACCGAAACCAGCGCGTGAGTTCCGGAAGGGTCGACCCCTGGAATGCCCAGGAGCCGCAGGTAGGTGAACCGCTTGTACTGCTCACAGAAGGAACCGGCGCGGCCGTGGGTTCCCAGGCAGTTCTGCATCTGCGGAGTCTCGCTTGCCGATATCAGCCGATAGCCCTGCGGAACGGAAAACTTCTGTGCCCACACGTGGCTCTGGTTGTTGCCGGCGATAAAGGCGTCGGTCATTGCGCGTTCTGCGGGCGTGGCAGGTTTCAGGCAGCTTCCGTCGACCTGTGGAATATCGGTCACGGAGTTTTCGGCGAAGGCCAACGCCTCTGGCATGGGTGCCTGATACAGAGCCGAATAAATCTCGTAGGCTTCCATGGGCGCGGGACCGCCTCCGGGCGAATTCATCGGCATGGTCTGCGAGAGATCACTGGTCGGGCGCACAGGTGCTTTGGTTGAGCGATGCGGCGAAAGGTACCGCATCCATACCAGGGCGGCCACCACCGCAACGAGAAGAATCCGCAGGCCCACCCGCCACGAGAATCGCATTCCACCAGGCTCCGTTTTCGATGTCTACGCGCTGCGTACCTTGGATGCGAGTGCTAGAGTGTCTTCAGCCGATTTCCTATCTATGCCGACTGCTGACGATCTCGCCCGTATCGCAATCCAGGAGAAAGAACTGCAGTTTTCCAGCTTTGACGAAGAATCGGCATGGAAGCTCGGGGTGCGCTTGCGAGAGCTGGCAACTGCGCGCGAGCTGAAAATTGTGATCGATGTGCGGCGCTTCGGGCAGCCCCTGTTTTACTCCGCATTGCCGGGCACGGTTCCCGACAACGTCGACTGGGTGCGGCGAAAGAGCAACGTGGTGGCGCGCTTCCATCGAAGCTCTTACGCGATTGGACTGGAAATGGAAGAGAAGAAGAGCAATCTTTTTGAACGCCACGGACTGCCCGTTTCTGAGTACGCCAGCCACGGCGGCAGCTTCCCTGTGCGCGTGCTTCCGGCTGGAGTGATAGGGTCCGTCACCGTATCAGGATTGCCCCAGCGAAGCGATCATGAATTGGTTGTAGAAGGACTGTGTCTTGAGATGCGAATCGACTATGAACGCCTGCGGCTCGCGTAGGCACCTGAGCTGCCGCCATCGGACTCATCTACCCCAAGCTCCTGCTAATCCGGCCCGCGTTGTATGCCGATCGGGAACGGACTCTCTCCCTCTTCCAAGATCCAGTCATACTTTCGAGTGTTGCCAGAAGCGCGCCACGACGCGGGCGTTCGGGTCTGCAGCCAATCCAGGGGCTCGCTTGACGGCCTCTCGACGCAGCGCGCAAAGGCTTCCCGAATGCACCGTTTCTGCTCCTCACCCACGGCCTTGGGGTCCGGCGAAATCAGCAGCACGCTTCCGCTGTCTGCGACCGCCTGCAACCACTCGCGCGTCAAGGACCAAGGGACATCCGGAGTGATTGCGACACAGTCCGCATCGATCGAGTAGAACAGCTTGTGCTGCGGCCCCCGGAATGCCAAAGTATTCACGCCCATCCGGCGTGTTCTCTCCCATTCTTTTCCGCTCACATCGTCCCCGGTACGAGACGCATCGAAAAGTCCGACCGAAAGATGACCAACGGTGTTACATCCCAGGATCAGGCGGTCTTCTCCGCATGCGGCACGCAGTGCTCGGTATAGCGCGGAAACAATCTCAGCGTTGGTGAGCGTACGGTCGTTGAAGTGCCAGTTGCCACGCGCCGGAGAAGCTCCCATCTGACTTCCCCATTGCCCGAACAACTCCCACGTGGTGAAGTCGTGCTTGATCAAGTCGAAGCCCCACTCGCACGCATCGGAAGCAACAGTGGCGATGGCGTGACGTGCCTCTGGAATGGTCGGATCATAAGCGAGTGGTGCAGGCTCGTCTCGAGATCCGAGATAGCGGGAATCCGGGAGCAGCAGATTTTTTGGCGCTGATGGTGCAGCGCGCAGAGGCCGAATCCACAAGCCTGGAGTCACGTTGCGACTGCGAATCTCGGAGGCGAGTTTGGGAAGGCTGGGAAAACGTAACCGATCCTGATACCCATCGTCAATCACCGTGTACGGCCGGGTATCCCCCGCAGGCGCCAGCGAGGCCATGAGGTCGGCGTCGCGTAGTATGCCGTCTTGCGTGTTTTGACCGTAGGCGTAGTACCAATCGTTGCTCCCATACAGCACATCCGTTCGCTTGCGGCCTCGCATTGCAGGTACGCGCGTCCCCTGCGCCATGGCACGGCATAAGCGCTGCGCTACAGTGAAGGCGCTCTCCTGCGATTCTCCTCTGCACTGCACGATGGTTGCGGCCTCGAGGCGGCGGTTCCCGAGTGACACTCCGCTGCCACCATTGCGCACATCGAGCCACAGCGAAATGCCATTCGGATCTACTTGCCAGAAGGCGAACGAAGCGGCCCCGGTCTTAACGCCCATGCCGGAGGTTCTTCCCTGCGCGTGCAGCAGAGCGTACCAGGGCAGCACGCGCTCGGCCTGCAGTGGCTGCCATGCCAGGTCGCCATAGCTGCGCTCCCAAGCGTCGCCGAGCGCGAGAACGTCTTCGGCGAACCGGCGCTTCCAGCGGAGGTGTATGCGCTGTACAGGTGTCGACGACTCGATCGAAATCACCGCCTGCTGGGCTCCTGCAGCGAACTCCACCTTGACGCCCGGAGATTGGCTAGTTCCCACCCAGGCACTTCCAGTTTTCGTGAGCCCATGGCGCTCTGCCTCGGCATCGCCTGTGAACACAAATACCAGGTCGGGCTGCGCCAGGACTGGCAAATCCAGAGCGTCTTGAGTGTTGCGGGACGGGTCGCCGGTTGCTCGCTGTGCCCACGAGGCCGCGGGAATGAGCAACGCCGCCGCCGAAGGCACGCTCTGCAAGACGCTCCGGCGCGTAAACTTTTTCACCGTTTCAGACATGTCACTCTCGTTCGCTGCCCCGCAGAAGTTCTTGCGACTACCTCAATTGAGTGGGCCAGTTCGTCGCAAATCAGAGGCCATCATAGCTGAACCCTTTCGCCGGGGCGGAGCTAGCCCTGGCGAGTCAGCAGTGCCACACGTACTCTCCAAACGTCTGAGGTCCCAGCGGAAACTAACGCTCCCACCTCCCATTCCAGCGCGGCCATGTCTCTCTACGTGGACATCGGTTGGGAAGAGACATTAGGATGAAGCACGAATTCCATGCTCAATAAAATCTGCTCCGCGATCTTTCTGCTTACGCTGGTTCCGGCCCGGCTCTTCAGCCAGGATCAGGCGACTCCTACGGTCATCTCCGTCGATGTAGCGCACCCGGGAGCAGCGATCTCCCCATCCATGTTCGGCATCTTCTTCGAAGACATAAATTTCGGAGCCGATGGGGGCCTCTATCCCGAACTGGTCAAGAACAGGTCGTTCGAGTTCTCGGAACCGCTGACGGGCTGGCATCAGGTTATGAGCGTCAGCAACAAGGGGCTCGATCGGCAAAAGGGCGAGATGGCTGTCCGTACACAGGACCCACTGAACCCGTCGAATCCGCACTACCTGAGGCTGCGGGTAACCGAGCCGGGATATGCCTTCTGGAACACCGGTTTTCGCGGCATGGGAATTCAAAAAGACGCGGAGTATCGATTCTCAGCGTATGTGCGGAGCAGCGGGCCGAAAGCCATTCGGGCGACCCTCACTGACAGCGAAGGTCACGAGATCGGAAGCGGAAAGATTGAAGGGTTCGGCGGCCAGTGGAAGCGGTATGAGACTGTTATCCGCGCGAACAACACCGTGCCACGCGCGCAATTGAATCTGGTAGTCGACGAAACGGGTTCCATCGATCTCGACATGGTCTCGCTGTTTCCGGTGGATACCTGGAAACATCGCCCCAACGGATTGCGCAAAGACCTGGTGCAGTTGCTCTACGACATGCATCCGGGTTTCCTTCGCTTTCCCGGAGGCTGCATTGTCGAGGGCCGCGAACTCGCAGCCCGCTATCGCTGGAAGACCACGGTGGGAGACATTGCGGAACGCAAGACCATCATCAACCGGTGGAACGATGAATTTGACCAGAGACCTGCTCCCGATTACTTTCAGTCATTCGGCCTCGGTTTTTACGAGTACTTTCAACTGGCAGAGGACATCGGCGCAGCGCCGTTACCCATCTTGAATTGCGGCATGGCTTGTCAGTTCAACTCCAGCGAGACAGCCGCACTCAACCAACTCGACGAATATGTGCACGACGCACTCGATCTGATCGACTTCGCAAACGGCCCCGTCACCTCGCCGTGGGGCAAGCTGCGCGCGCAGATGGGGCATCCTGAGCCGTTTCACCTCACCATGATGGGCGTGGGCAACGAGCAATGGGGAGATCGTTACGTCGAGCGCTACAAGGTGTTCGCGAAGGCCTTGAAGGCGCAACACCCTGAAATCAAGCTGGTCGTCGCCGCTGGGCCGTTTCCCGCCGTTGAGCCGTTTGACAGCATGTGGTCTACGTGGAGACAGCTGAAGGCCGATATCGTGGACGAGCATTACTACATGAGCCCTCAGTGGTTTCTCGAGAACAGCGGCCGATACGATCACTACGATCGTTCCGGGCCCAAGGTCTTCGCCGGCGAGTATGCTGCGCAAACCATCGCGGCGACGAGCGCCGACAATCGTAACAATTGGAATGCGGCGATCACCGAAGCTGCATTCATGACGGGCCTGGAGCGGAACGGCGACCTCGTGCAGATGGCATCCTACGCTCCGCTGATGGCGCACGTGGATGCCTGGCAGTGGAAGCCGGATGAGATATGGTTTGATAACTTACATTCTTACGGCACTCCCAATTACTACGTTCAGAAGCTCTTCGCCAACAACGCTGGAACGCGCACGCTGCCCGTGACACCCCACGTCGATGCAGGACTCTACACCAGTGCCACACTCGACGAGCACACCCACGAGGTGATCCTGAAGGTGGTGAACTATGCAGCCGCTCCGCGCAGGGCAGAGATACGACTGAAAGGACTCAACGCCGACGGGACTGCGAAGATCACGACGCTGGAAAGCGCCGATCTCAAGGTCGAAAACAGCTTCGACCACCCAACCGCAGTTTCACCCGCATCCTCAACGGTGGATGAGAAGTCGGGCACCGTTGCGGTGCAATTAGCGCCTTATTCAGTCACGGTGTACCGCGTTCCCGCGAAATAGCGGCCGAGCGACAAGGCCGTCTCGGGAGCAGCACAGGCGATGCGCTGACAAGGTGCGAGCATGCGGATCAGAGCATGCTCGCGAGAGAACTCTATTTAAGCGCAAAGATCAGGAAGTAATCCTGGCCATCGCTCTTGGTGAAGTCGTACTTTCCGATACGTTTGAAGCCGGTCTGCGCCATCTCCCGCTCGACCACTTCGGGCATGATGCCATGATCTGTTCCGTCACCATTTCGGTCGATGATGCCCACCTTGGCTCCCGGCCTCAGGGCGGGTTTGAGCTTTTGCATCAGTAACAGCGGGTGCGCGAATTCATGATATGTCTTCAAGATCAGTACCGCATCCACACTGCGGTCGGGCAGATTTGTATCATCGGCGGTTCCGAGTATGGCTTTGAGATTCTTGAGATTCTCTCGTGCAGCCCGCTGCGTGATGTAGTCGATCGCCTTGGGGTTTATGTCTTCGGCGTACACCATACCTGAGGATCCGACCCGCGCAGACGCACGCACGGTAAACCAGCCGGAGCCTGCTCCGATATCCGCGACCGCCTTGCCCTGCGTGATTCCCAGTAGATCCATCACCTTCTCGACGTGCAGCTTCGTATCCCTGTCGGGATACTCGAAGATAGAAAGGTCGCCGGAATATGGGTTGCTGGTGGGCCGTTGTGCCTGAGTCGCTGCAGAGTGCTGCGGATCGGCATCTCTCGGCGTGACACTCTGTGCCAGAACCGCACCAGCCTGCGCCCCACATAGAAAGGCCAGCACGAACACAAGATTCACCGCGGGCCGAGTGATCTGATCCCTCATTCCTATTCGCACTTTGAGCATTCCCCCTTTGTCCAGAGTAATGGATCGATGAAGCATATAACTGCCCAGTAGGCGGCCACCCCGATTGGCACGCGGACTGAGAACGTCAGGATTGCAGTTCCGGCGACAGAGAAGGCCATGATAAGGTGGCCCGCAGCAGATTTTCTGCGAAAGAGAGAACGATGCAGCGACGTACATTCGTCAGCATGGCGGCTGGCGCAACCGTGGCCGCCTTTTTGAAGCCTGTTGCTCTTGCCGGTGCACAGGAACCGAAAGGTCCCATCCCCTATCCCGATCCGGCGGTTGAGGTTGTTGATCCTCGCTTTGCGAAGTATCACATCCTAAGCGCGGCCGTAGACCGATTGTTCACAGGTGCACGCTGGGCAGAGGGCCCCGTGTGGATCGGGGACGGACGATACCTCCTCTTCAGTGATATCCCCAACAACCGTATGCTGCGATGGCTTGAGGAAACCGGAGAGGTCACCGTTTTCCGCAGCCCCTCGAACTACAGCAACGGAAATTGCCGAGACCGTCAGGGCAGGCTGCTCACCTGTGAACACGACACTCGCCGTTTGACGCGAACCGAACATGACGGCACCGTATCAGTGCTGATGGATGGCTTTCAAGGCAAGAAGCTCAATGCTCCGAATGACATTGTCGTCCACTCGGACGGCGGTATCTGGTTCAGCGATCCCGGGTACGGCATCATGTCGAATTACGAAGGGCACAAAGCTGCATTCGAACTCCCGGCCAACGTTTACCGGCTTGACCCGAAGACTCGCGTTGCAACAGTGGTTGTCGGCGATATGGTAAAGCCCAATGGGCTGTGCTTCTCGCCGGACGAGAAATTGCTTTACATCGTGGATACGGGGATCCCGAAGCACTCAGGCGACCCGGCTCCCATTCGGGTTTATGACGTTATGGATGGCGTCAGGCTGGCGAACGGACGCATGTTTGTGAACATGTCGCCAGGCCTTTCCGATGGCATCCGCTGCGATGTGGATGGCAATGTTTGGTCAGCCGCCGGGTGGGCCGGAGATGGTTTCAACGGGGTACACATCTTTGCCCCGGACGGCACTCTCATTGGGAAAATCCATCTCCCGGAAACTTGCGCCAATCTGTGTTTTGGCGGCGCTAAGAGAGATCGGCTGTTCATGACGGCGAGTCAGTCTCTCTACGCCCTTTACGTTGGGACAGAAGGCGTCCAGATGTCTTGACGCAAAGCGTGCGGCAGCGAGGGCGAACCCTCGGGAAAGCTACCAGTTGGATTGCGCCGTGTGAACTCCAGCTTAGTGCACGCATTGTGTTCTAACCTGTCGTCTTGGGTGGTGAAGAACTGCCCGTCAACACAGCCCTTGGCTTCTCACAGGTAGGCTCATGAATCGACGTGAATTCCTCGCTTCTGGCAGCGCTGCCGGTGCGTCAGCGGCGTTTCTCAAGGTAGCATCTGCACAAACACTGCAGGACTGCCCACCCTCGTGATTCGCCACTTGTTCCAAGAACACAGGACTATCTTTATCGCCCCAAGCCACAGTTCTGGAGCTTCGCAAATCAGGATCCAATCCTGCAGGTGGGCCCCTTCCATCTCAGCTTTCAGGTCTTCACCACGGGTCCCCATGAGAACAGCTATGGGCTTCTGAAAGACTGCGTGGAGGTGACTACGCGTGGTGACGGATATCGCATCAAGGCTTCGTCTTTAGCAGGAGCTGGCCAGCAAACGAAATCTTCCGGTTCTCTCGACGCGACCTGCACGCGAAGTGGAGCGAACTGGAGGATTCAAGTCCACGCCGAAGCTCCGGAAAACCTGCGCGCCGTCAAGGTGAGGCTCCATCAACTTCCTGAGGCAAGAGTGTTCCAGACCGGGTGGAACGTCGACCCGAACGGCTTGCCCGTTGTAAGTGAAGGAATCAATTTCATCTATCCGGAGTATCAGGGAGGCGTGCCGGGCTGGCAGCTTGCGTTCGCTACTGGATCGCTGGGCTTGGTCTCGATGGACCCGGAGCCGAGACCGAAGCGGTTCACCGCATACAGCACGCCCACAGATCGCATCGCCGAGTTGACCTTTGAAGAAGACGCTCGCCGCTTCAGCAACTCGATCGAGACACCGCCCTGGGACCTGCTGCCGAACGCCAGCCTGCCGCAATTGATTGAGCATCGTACGAGCTTTCTCAAGCAGCAGGGTCTGCTGGTGCCGTGGCAGGATCGCAAGGACGTTCCCTCCTGGACGCATGACGTAAAGCTGGTGATCACGCTGCATGGCATGCATTGGAGCGGATTCATCTTCAACGAATATGCACGCATGCTCGCGTGCGTAGACTGGGTAACTCGCCGTATCTCCGGCCGCTACATGCTGGTGTTTCTGGCGGCTTGGGAAGGCCGCTACTACCGCAGATACGGTGATAGCCGTGCCGACACCCGCATGGGAGGAGAAGCCGGGCTTCATGCGCTTATTCAGGGCATTCACGCTCGCGGCGCACATGTCATGCCCATGTTCAGCGGCAACTATCCTCAGCCCGCAACGCCGCACTACCAAGACTATGCTCCGGCTTCGTACTTCGTAGACGCTTCCAACGGCTTCCGATGGGATCCTATGCGAGGCTATGTCGTCGACTGGGGACAGCTGCGCGGCTCCGGGATGAGCGGCGGAGGCCCATCGCTCAACATAGGCGCACCCGCATGGCGCGACTACCTGATTCAGCAGGTCGCCGGGCTCAACGAGCGATATGGCTTTGACGGAAGCTATTTCGACACTCAGCCGCCGGCTGAAAACGATGCCCGTTACTCCGCCCTTGAAGGATTCCGCCAGCTGGCGCACGACCTGCGTTCCCATACTCCCAACCTTTTGCTTGCCTCGGAGTCCTGGTTCGATCTCTCGCTGGGCTTCATTCCGTGGTCGCAAACGCCGGGAGGTCCGGACAACTGGACCCATCCCTATCAGCGCCGCTTTGCCCATCTCTCCATGGGCGAACCTAGTCGCGGCTCGACCGGTGTGCATGAGCTTGGCCACATCCCTTACAACGCCGACGACCTGAACAAGATGTTCGACATCCCAACCCTTGCGTTTGTGGATGGAACCATCGAGAATGCTGGTCGAGAGCTTGAGCGCGTGATTCGAGCCGCGCGATCGCGGACGCCATGTTCCTAGCCGGGCAGGTGGGCGCACAGCCGAGCTGACCAAACAAAGAGAGCTCAGCAGAGGAGCGCCTGCTAAGCGGTCAGAGTCGACTGATGGATGCCGGTCCTTCTTGTGTTCCGAACTGACGGCGAGTTGTAATGACCAACGCCACGGGTGCGGTGAATGTACAGGCGTAGAGAACTGCATTGCCGCCGACCTCAACAACAGCTAGGAAGATCGAAAACGCAATACCTCCACCGTTGAAGCCGAACCCCAGAATGGATATAGGAAAGAGATACAACAGAAGCCGGCTTGAAAACGTCAGCATTGGGTCAGTCAGCAAAAAGATGACTGCAACGAGAGAGCCAATTAGCGCGCCAACGAAAGCCGTGGATAGTATCGGATGATCTCGCCAGACCCGCATCTCCATACCGCCCGTGGCTGATTTTACGCTCTGTCCGAGCTCAATGATCGGATTGCCACCGATTCCGAAATTTCAATTCTAAGTTTGCGGACGCAGACCAGTACGGTTGTTGATATTTCGCAGTCCTTTTGTAGCTTCCGCGCCCGCGGCAGGTCACTGTGAGAACCAACAGCCACCAGAGCAGCCACCAAACTATTTTGGCCTCTCCGCTCTGGAGAGGCCAATTCAGTCTAAATGCTTGATTTACATTGGTGCCGGGAGGGGGGGTCGAACCCCCACGACCTTGCGGTCGGCGGATTTTGAGTCCGCTGCGTCTGCCAGTTCCGCCATCCCGGCTGGGTAGTCGCGTGTACATCCTCAGACAGCCCGGATCGAGAAGACCCTAGGCGCGTTCGAAGCCACGGAGCAACTGAAGTATCGCATAGTCGTTCCCCCGCACTCAACCACTGGGCATGGCAGAACCCACCTCTGTTCGCCTCGTCGGCGATGCATTGGTTGGGCGCCGTGCCGCGAAGCACTCAAGCCTTGGAAGGCTCGTCCTGACTCTTTTCCTGGGGCTTGATTGTGGAGCGTATGACCATAAAGCGGTTGAGGAAATCGAACCAAAAGGGTGCGCCCATCGAGAGAGCAATCGCGGTGAGCACCCATCCTGCAATTGCCTGCCAGCGCAACTCGCTGCGCCAATCAGCGCCTGGCTTCCAGCCCAGTGGCAGCAGGGCAGTGCTTTCCGCGTCTGCTACGGCCTTCATTTTGGGTTGCAGGGCGGCGAGTTTGTTGCTCAGTTCTTTGACCTCTTCGCCTCGCGCCTCGGTCCTGTTCGCCGCTGTGGCGCCCTGTTCACTCTCTTTGAGGTAGTGCGCCGCTGTCTCTACCGTTGCATTGCGAATTCCAGGATCGAGATAGAGATAGCGGGCGATACTTACCGAATCTGCATTCGCCGCAACGGCGATGGCAAACCCAATCGCCAGCAAGATGTATTGTGTGCGGCGCTTGTACCAACCGGACGCACGATCCATTCCGTCGTTGTACCAGTTTTCAAAGTTACTCTTGAGCCGCTCCACATCGCCGCCGGCATCGGTTGCGAGGCACAGCAACGCTTCTTTGGCCCGGCTCTCAGGCAGGCCGATGAGAGTGGATTTAACCTCGGCCACGACGGCCGGTCCCTCGACGCGCGATACGTTCAGAATGTCGATGAGCGCAGCTGCAAAGGTGCGCGAAGGAATGTAGGAGGGCAACTGGCGTGCGCCGCCCTTTTCTGGCTTGCGATACTTTCCGCCGTTGTCGATGGGCTTCAAATCCAGACCCGGGTTCCGGTACAAGCCCGCCACCAATCCGTGATCGTAGACCTGCTTGACGAAAGCATTGCCGTTGGGCCCGAAGCCGTCAGAGAACAAGCTGCGAATGCCCTGTTCCAGATTGGTCGCGCGCAGATGAAACACAGCCGCGATCACCTCCAGAATGGCAGTGCAAATAAGGCTCAGGAGCAGATACACGAACACAAGCCCAATCGCCACATCGAGAACAGTGGTACTCAACATCTTTCTTCTCCTCGGACCCTAACAAACGTTCTTAGGGATACTGCGCCGGTAGGCCGCGGTGTTCCACGTCAAGCTAACCGTACAGCTTCGCCACTCCAAGTGGGCCATTTCAGTTAGCCATTCCAAGATAGACTAAGTGAGGTTATTCAACCCAGCCCTCGCGGGACCCGAAGTTGGCGGCGCGTCGAGGTTCTCGCGGATTCCCGATTTAGCTCCATGGCCCGAAGGAAAGAGAAAGGCAATCGGCTCAACTGGATTTAAGCGCCCACGCATGCCATGCTTATCTGTCAGTTACGGTTCTCAGGCCAATGGTGCGTCGAACTCTTCGACTTTCGCTTCTGTTCGTAGGGGTTGCACTCTCTTGCGCCGGCCCTGCGGCGATCGCGCGCAATCCCAATCCTTCGGCGGGAGCGCAGGGCGCTCTGGTTCCAATCCGGGCCCAACTGGTAGGAAACCTGAACGCCAAACTGCTGCAGGCCGACCAGCCCGTCTTCGCCAAGGTGGAGGAAGAATGGAGCGGACAGGGCTGCCTGCTAAGACAAGATGCGCTGCTCAAAGGCCGCATTCTCTCCGCCAGTCTCCATCAAAATAAGCAGCCGTCGGAAGTGTCCGTCCTATTTGAGAGCGCGGAGTGTGGCGGGCCCGGATTGAAGCCGCTCGCGCTTACCCTCGCCGCCGTTCTCGCGCCCGAGTCGGACCATGCACAGGATCACTATGTTCCGCTGAGTGAAGCGATCGGGCTCGCCCCGGCGGGCGGCATTCGCGGAGCCGGGAGCGCGGCCGCGATTGCGGTGTTCGAACCAAGGCAGTCACGACCCCTCAGTATCCAGCCAGGAACGGTGTATGGAATTGCGCAATTGAAGTTGCGAGTAGGAACCGGGCCGGAGGCCAGCTCGGTGTTGTATTCGTCCGCGCGGAACGTGCAACTGGAGAGCCGGTCGGTTCTGGTCCTTGTGCAGGGAGCCGCAGCCACCCTTACTAAGGCTGTTGGGAAGGCTGCGGTTGCACCCCCGACTGCCGTTGCCGTCGCGAGCACCCCAGTCGCAGCGGTGGTGCCGATGCTCAGCGATGCGGAGACGTGTAGCCCACCAGCCTGCAGCGTTGTGACCACGCAGATCAGCGGAGAGATAGCCGCGCCGGAAAAGTCGCTCTCGCTGACGGAGCTCGGATTCGCGGTCAGGCCGCGACAGGAGATGTACCGCTTCGACCATGACGCGGCCGTCGCCTGGCTGGGACCGAAGGAGTTGCTCATCACTTTCAACCCACATGTCCTGGTCACGCGAGATCCGGGCAGCGACGCGGCCGGACGAACGATCCGCGCAGTGCTCGTGGAATTGCCCGGCTTGACCGTGAAGAGGAGCCTGCAGTGGAGAGTTCCCGATAGCAGGCAGTATCTCTGGTTGGCGGGGCAAGGCCGAGTGCTGGCGCAGGTTGGCAACGACCTTCGCTTGTATGGGCCGGGATTGAAGCTGGAGAAGAAGATCGAGTTGAATGCGCCGCTGGCCTTCGTGCAAGTCTCGCCATCGAGCACCTACTTCGCGATCGGTCTGGTGCACGAACGCCACTCGCAGGAGGTGCACCAGCAACTCAAGTCCGCATCCGATTCCGAACCAGAAGAGGACATCGAGATTCGCGAATGGAACGAGCAGTTCCAGCAAGTGGCGTCGACCACTCGTTCGTCGAAGTACGCGCCTCCAACCTTGCTGGACGAAGGCGAGGTGACGCTGCGTTCCACCGGGAAGCAACAGTACCGGATCGTCGAGATGGATTGGAGCCAGCGGGTGTCAACGATTGCGAATCTCAAGTCAACGTGTGTCCCGGAGATGAGCAGCCTTCCCGGCGACCTGTTATTCCTGCTGAGTTGCGGCGGGCAGCCCGGGGCAAAGCTCTACCGGGTCGTTCGCCCCAACGGCAGTTTGCTGCTGAAGGGATCCTCGTCGTCTGCTGCGGTGGCCCATCTCGCGATTGGCAACGACCGGCAGAGCGCGTTTGCCGTCGCCGTCGCAGATCTCGAACATGCCCTCGCCTCGGGCACCGCCTTCCTCCCCGCAGAGCTCTCTGATGAACACCTGACCGTGTACAAAACGGTGGATGGCAAGCGACTCTTCGGCACGGAGGTAAAAGCTCCTGTCCCCTCTCAACAGGCCTTCGCACTCTCACCCGACGGGGATCAGCTTGCCGTGGTGGCCGATGGGCGGTTGGTGGTTTATTCGATGAAGTAAAAGCGCCGATCAGCCGCACCTTCCGGGCGCTGGCCAGCGGCTGCCCTGCACTGTTACTCATGGCAGAGAACGTGCGACAATTCAGTGGAGATGCAGGCACAATCCCGACAGACTGGCCCTGCGCCCGGTGAACCTCTCATGCCCCATCAAGCGAAAGTGGCGGAATTGGCAGACGCACCAGACTTAGGATCTGGCGGGTAACCCCCGTGGGGGTTCAAGTCCCCCCTTTCGCACCAAACCTCAACCTGGAATTCTTCTGCCTGCTGGGAGCAGTCATGTTCCTGCCCGGAACGGCCGGTCTTTTCCACCATCGCGGCCACGGCGAAAGCGTTAGTCTGGAACCACGATGAATGCCAACACACCTCAACCAAAGATCAACATGGCCCAGGCCCCCGGATACAGTGAGAGTTACGCGAACAGTGTGCAAATACGAGTGAGCGTCTGGGATTTCTTTTTAGTCTTCGGAACCGCCCACCAGGAATCGCCAGAACAGGTCACGATTCAGAACACGCATGGGATCTACCTGAGCCCCCAGCAAGCCAAGGCGCTGCTGAATATCCTGGGACAGAACCTGGCGCAATACGAGCAGACGTTTGGGCCCATCGCCCTCGAACCGCAGCCGCAGGCTCTGCCGCAAGGCCCCGTGCACTAAGCGCAGATTCGGTCGGCGGCGTAAGCTACGCGTGTCGGCCTGCCCCGGGGAAGGCGATCCGCTGCCAAGAAGAGGTCGCGAGTGCACCGGCTCTGTCCGGAGCCGCGTTCTCATTGATTTGCTTGGTACACTGGCGCGTGCCCGACTCGACAAGACATCCTCGTTCTCGCATCGCTCCTCCGCTGCTGGAGCCGCGGCTCGATCGTCCGCTGCCGCTATGGATGCTGTTCCCCATCTTCTTTGTCGGCACCTTTCTATCGCACCTTACCTTGTTGCGGCTTCCCTACTATTGGGACGAGGCCGGTTACTACATTCCCGCTGCATTCGATTTTCTCCGCACCGGGTCTCTGATCCCGACCACGACGCTGTCGAACGCGCATCCGCCGCTGCCCTCGATCTATCTCGCTCTCTGGTGGAAGACCTCGGGCTTCACTCCGATGGTGACGCGCACCTCCATGTGCTTCATCTCGGCGCTGGCCTTGCTTGCGGTCTACAAGCTGGCCGTCGAACTCACCGGGCGTGTGCAGACGGCGGTGGCGACAGTCGTGCTGACGGGTCTCTACCCGGTGTGGTTTGCACAGAGCACCCTAGCCCATGCGGACCTCTTCGCCGCCGCAGCCACGTTGTGGGGCATGGCGTTCTTCTTGGCCAGGAGCGGCGCAGGAGAGGCTGAGACGCCCTGGGCGGCGGTGGTCTGTTTTTCGCTGGCAGCGTTGTCTAAGGAGACCGCGATCGTCACTCCGTTGGCCTTAGCCGCGTGGGAGTGCTGGCTTGGCTGGCGCAAGGACGCGAGGCATTTTGTTGCCGGCGGACGTCTGCTGTTGCCGGTGATCCCACTCGTGTGCTGGTATCTCTATCATCTGCACCGCACCGGCTACATCTTCGGAAACCCCGAGTTTCTGCGCTACAACGCAACAGCCACGCTAACTCCGCTGCGCATCCTGATTGCGTTCGGTCATCGCGTCTTCCATATCACTGGACACATGAACATGTTCGTCCCGGTACTGTGCATGTGCGCCGCAATGATGCTGGTACCACGCGCGGATGCAGACGGCACGCCCCGTCCGCGAATCAGCGTCGATGCGCAACTCCAGATCTACACCGTGATCCTGGCAAACCTGCTCCTGTTCTCGGTACTTGGTGGCGCGTTGCTGACCCGCTATCTGCTGCCGCTCTACCCGCTGGTCCTGCTGCTATGTGTGAATACGTATCGAAGACGGGTACAATATTGGCCGGGACTGGTGTTGCTCAGCGGCGTGGCGTTCGCTGCCGGGCTCTTCATCAATCCTCCCTACCGCTTCGCTCCGGAAGACAACCTCGCTTACCGGGATGTGATCGTCTTACAGCGACAGGCGATTCGCCTGATTCAGAAGAACTATCCTCAATCGACTGTGGTCACCGCTTGGCCGGCGACGGATGAACTGAGCAAGCCGGAACTCGGCTATGTACGACGCTCCCAACCCGTGACTCAGATCGATAACTTTTCGCTCGGCGAGATCCAAAAGGCGGCGCAGTCTACAGAGCCGTTTACGACCGGGCTGGTGTTCTCGACCAAGTATGATCCGCCGCGCCTGCCATTCAGCCTCGGTTCCCGCAACGAGGCGCTCGATTCCCGATTCTTTGACTTCCACCATGATCTGCCGCCGGAGGCGATCGCGCGCCTGCTGGGAGGCCAGGTGGTCTGGCAAGGCGAACGAAATGGGGAGTGGGCGGCCGTTCTGCATTTCAACCGGGCCCAGGCAGCATCCCTTCGGCCAGAGTAATGCTTTCTCCAACTCGTCGGCCCGGCAACTATAATCATGCTGTTGTGCGGCTCCCCTCCTCATTTCGCCTGATGCTGCTCGCGCTGTGTTTCGCGTGCACGCTTCCAACCCTCGCTCAGCAATCGGACGAGGCGAAGGCCTCCGGGCAGATGTTGCCGGGCCACCTGATCCTTGTCTTGCCGTTCGCGAACCGCACTTCACAGCCCAATCTCGATTGGATTGGCGAGTCTTTCCCTGAAGTGATGAACCTGCGGCTCAGCGCGGCCGGCTTTCTCCCCATCAGCCGCGAAGATCGGTTGTACTCGCTCGATCATCTCGGCCTGCCACAGAACTTTCAGCCGTCGCGCGCCACCACACTGCGTCTGGCGCAGACGCTCGATGCGGATTACGTCGTAGTGGGCTCGTATTCCACCGAAGGGAAAACGCTCAAGGCCACAGCGCAGATCCTCGATGTAAAGGCGCTGCGCCTGAGTGCGCCACTCGATGAGCAAGCTGAAATGGTCAGCCTGTTGACAGTGGATAACAGCCTGGCCTGGCGCATCGCCAAGCAACTTGATCCGTCTTATTCAGTAGCGGAACAGACCTTCGTCGCCGCGAGCGCAAACCTCGGCATCGACGCGTTTGAGAACTACATCCGTGGGCTGGTGGAAGTGAATCCAGCCGAGCGTATCAAGCACCTTAAAGAGGCGGTTCGTCTCGCTCCCGGATTTCCGCCGGCATGGCTGGCACTGGGCAGAGCCTATTTCGCCAATCAGCAATTTGATCTGGCTGCCAGCACGCTTGGCCACTTGCCTATGGATGACCCCAATGCGCTGGGCGCTGACTTTTATCGCGGCCTCGCCTATTTCTACACCGGCAGTTACAGTAAGGCCGAGGATGCCTTCGCCTTCGTGAGTGCGCGCCTTCCTTTGGCCGAAACGGTGAACAACCAGGCAGTCGCAGCCAGCCGGCGAGGCAAAGACGCAACGCCGTTGTTTGAACAGGCAGTCGCAGCCGATCCCAGAGATGCCGACTATCACTTCAACCTGGCCGTGTCGCTGCGCCGTCGCAATGACGTGGCAGGCGCGGCTCGCGAGATTGAGCAGACGATAAAACTGCGGCCTCAGGACACAGAAGCGCAGGCCTTCGCTTCTTCGCTCAGCCAAGCGACCAAGACTACGGTTTCGCTGGCATCGAACCCGACGTCGGGCGGCCCGCTCGAGCGCATCAAGCGCACCTACAACGAAGCCTCGTTCCACCAGGCGGCGTTTGAATTTGAGCAGATGCAGGCGCTCCGCATGAGCAACCTTCGGGCGCAGGATCGCGCCGTGGCCTTGACAAAAGATGGTGTGCAGTTTCTGAACCGCGGCCTGATGCTCGAGGCCGAACGCCAGTTCCATTCCGCGCTGGAAGCGGATCCCTCCAATGCCGACGCGCACAGCGGACTCGCACAGGTAAGAGAACGCAGCGGCGATGCGGAGGCAGCGCGTCAGGAGGCGACTCAGTCGCTCCAGTTGAAACCGAATGTGACCGCGCGACTGGTGCTGGCGCGAATCGATCTGCAGTCAAATCATCTGCCCGAGGCCGCCCAGGAAGTAAGTCAGGCACTCAAGCTTGAACCGAACAACTCTGCTGCTCGCGGCATGCGGCAGGCAATCGAAACTAGAGGTCAGCAAGTGCCATGAAGAAACCAGGGTGGATCCGCGCAGGTGTCAGGCTGGGTATGTCTCTCTTACTCCTCCACTGTGCCTTTTGGATCCAGCCTGCAGCAGCGGCAGCACCGCAGGTGATCGTCATTCATCTGCAGGACACGATCCAGCCGATCAGCGACGAATACTTCACACGCGGACTGAAGCGCGCCGCGGACATCCGTGCGGACGCTGTGCTCGTCGTGCTCGATACTCCTGGCGGTCTGCTCGACACGACTCGCGACATGGTGCACAAAATTCTCGAGTCGCCCGTGCCGGTCATCTTCTTCGTAGCGCCCTCCGGGAGCCGGGCGGGTTCGGCGGGCTTCTTCCTGTTGGAGGCGGCAGACATCGCGGCGATGGCGCCCGGCACCAATGCCGGAGCAGCGCACCCCGTAGTCTCAGGCGGTCAGCTCGATGCCACGATGAAGCAGAAGCTGGAGAACGACACTGCTGCGTTCCTTCGCTCCTACGTTGCCCATCGCAACCACAACGCAACTGCTGCCGAAGATGGCGTGCGCAACTCCAAGTCCTACACCGAACAAGAAGCGCAGCAACTGAACCTGATCGATCTGATCGCAACGGACAATGCTGCCCTGCTCGATGCAGTCGACGGACGCACCATCACTCGGTTCAATGGCACGAAGATGACGCTGCGCACGCGCAACGCGCAGAGGATTGCGGTCGAGCCCACTCTGCGGGAACACCTGCTCGACCACTTGATGGACCCGAACCTCGCAGTCCTCATTCTCGTGATCGGCGGGCTACTCATCTATCTGGAATTCAACACGCCGGGTACGATCATCCCTGGCGCGTTGGGAACTCTTCTCGTCCTGTTGGCCCTTTTCTCGCTGAACCTGCTGCCGGTCCGCTACACCGCGCTCATGATGCTGATTGCCGCATTCACCTTGCTGCTGCTGGAGGCCAAGTTCACCAGCCACGGCGTGCTGGCCTCCGCGGGAATCCTGTGCCTGATCTTCGGGGCGTTGACGCTGATCGATGCGCCCATCCCAGAGCTACGGGTGCACGCCGCAACCGCGATCGGCGCGGGCATCGGGTTCGGGCTGGTCACGGTCTTCCTGGTTCGCATCGCCGTTCGAGCCCGTCGAAGCAAGTCGCTGATGGGCCCGGATGCGCTGATCGGAGAGACGGGAATCGCGCAGCAGCCCCTTTCTCCATCAGGACAGGTTCTGGTTCACGGCGAACTCTGGCAGGCGGAGGCGCCCACCCCTGTGCAGCCCGGAGAGTCGGTTCGCGTCCGTGCTGTGCGTCAGCTCACGTTGTTAGTGGATAGGATTCCCGACGTCATGCACCACGTCAATTAAATCGAGGCTGCCATTATCCCTGCTGTACAATTTGGGCTCAGTGAGGCCCAGATTATGGCCATTCCCGGACTTGTAGTCATTGCAATCATCGTTCTGTATCTGCTCAATTCCATCAAGATCCTTCGCGAATACGAGCGAGGTGTGATCTTCCGGTTGGGAAAGGCTGAGAAGTCGCCGAAGGGCCCCGGGATTATCCTGGTCTTCCGCCCTCTCGATCAGATGGTGCGTATCTCGCTCCGGCAGGAAGTGCTCGAAGTTCCTCCGCAGGACGTGATCACGCGCGACAACGTGACGTTAAAAGTAAACGCGGTGGTTACACTTCGGGTTCTTGACCCCAATCGTGCGGTCATTGAGGTTGCCAACTACGTCTACCAGACTTCGCAGTTTGCCCAGACGACATTACGTTCGGTACTCGGCGAAGTCGAGCTCGACGGATTGTTATCGCATCGCGACGCGCTCAACCAACGGATACAAACCATCATCGACCAGCGCACCGAACCCTGGGGAGTGAAGGTTGTAAGTGTCGAAGTGAAGCAGGTGGATCTGCCCGAGACCATGCTTCGTGCGATGGCCAAGCAGGCAGAAGCCGAGCGTGAAAAGCGGTCCAAAATCATCCACGCAGAAGGTGAATTCAACGCAGCACAAAAGCTGGTGGATGCTGCCGCCTTGCTGGCAACGCAGCCCATGACGCTGCAGTTGCGCTATCTGCAGACCCTGACCGAGATCGGCGTTGAAAAGAACACAACCATCATCTTCCCCTTGCCGATGGAGTTACTGGCATTGATGAACAAGATGGTTGGAAGCGCACCGGCACCTGCGATCATCACGCCTGAGGAGCACGGATGAGAACCAGTTTTGAAACCGAGGAACGGCAACAAGCCGACACAGAAATTACCCTCGGCACGGCCACTCTGCTGAGCATCTTCTTCGGACTCGTGGTCGTTTGCGGCGTGTTTTTTGGATTCGGCTACTCGGTCGGACGCCGCGCGCCGAGCCAGCCGCTATCGTCGGCTGCTGTTGCAAACGAAGCATCCGAGCCGACTACCGACGTTCACGGAACTAAGCCGTCTGCGCATCAGGCCGCACTCACCACGGTGACTCCGGCGGAAGATCCCGCCACATTGCCCGCTGTCCAGAAGCAGAACTCCACTGCCCAGGATTCCCGGACGGTGACCGTCGCCGAAGCGCCTGACGCCGAAGCGCCCGAAAGAACGACTCCTCTGCAGAGAGTCACCGCGAGTGCGTCTCCCGCGACAGAACCCGCCGCCACGCGAGGAACAAACTTCATGGTCCAGATCGCCGCCGTCTCACACCAGGAAGACGCGGAAGTGCTGGTTGGCGCGTTGCGCAAGCGGGGCTACAACGTCAGCATTCACAGCGAATCTCAGGACAAGCTGCTGCATGTGCAGGTCGGCCCGTTTGACTACAAGGCCGAAGCTATCGCCATGAAGCAGAAGCTGCTGGCCGACGGCTACAACGCTATCGTGAAATAGGTTCGTCGCCACGCATCCATTCCGGCAAGCCTGACTTGATCGAAAGCCGCACAGCGCTCATCAACGCGTCCCGGTTCGCGAAGTCTCTGGGCCAGAGCGGCGCGTGAAAGTGAACGTGCGCGACTCCCGGAGTGATGCGCACGCTGCCCTTCTTCATCATGCCCTCGGTTCCCCAGATGGAGATCGGAACAACGGGAGCGCCTGTTTCCATGGCCAGAAAAAACGGCCCCTTTTTGAATGGCAGCAGCTTCCCTGTTCGCGAGCGCGTTCCCTCTACGAAGGTCATCATGTGCACGCCGCTAGCCAGCACACGCGATGCGAAGCGCACACTCTCTTTCGCGCTCTCCAGCCTGCCATCGCGATCCACGGGAACGAAGTCGCCGAGTTGCATGCCGTAGCCGAGCACGGGAATCTTCATCAACGAGCGTTTCAGGAAGACAGAGGTGCGCCCCGGGATCTGCGGCAGCAGTGCAGGGGGATCGAGGTTCGATATGTGGTTCGACATGAAGATGCAGGCTTTTCCGGCGGGCACAAGCTCACGGCCCGTGACTACCACGCCGATGCCTGCAAGGCGTAGCCCTGTACGGACGATCCACATCGCCCATCGATACAGGAACGAGATGTCGCTGCGGATCAGAGTCCACGGAATACCTACGATGGCTGCAGGAATCGAGAGCAGCACGTACGTTGACAGCAGGATGAGAGACGTCATCATGCTTGGTTTGCCTCACCCCTGCCAATGAAACCGGCCGTCAACGGGTGGCCGCCAACTCGGCGAGCCTGCGCGGCAGCTTGTCATAGATTCCGTCAAAGCCGCCATTCGAAAGAATTGCGACAACATCGCCGGGTCGCAGCCGCGGCGCGATTTGATCGACAATCGCATTCGCGTCCGGCAGAAGAATCGCCGGACGGCCCGCAGCGGTCACTCCCCGAACCACTGCTTCTGGATGCAGTCTTTCGGATTCAGGGATGCTCTCCTGCTTGAACACGCCGGCCAACACGACTTCATCGGCAAGCGAGAGGCTATCGACCAGCTCCCGCTCAAAGACGTTGCGGCGCAGGGTGTTTGAACGCGGCTCCAGAACCGCCCACAGACGGCCCCGCGGGTAAGAAGCGCGCAATGCTTTCAGGGTTTCGCGAATGGCTGTTGGGTGGTGCGCAAAGTCATCGATGACGGTTACGTTATTGACGACCGCCCGAACTTCGAGCCGACGCTTGACGCTCTGAAATGTGCTCAGCGCGGTGACGATAGACGATTGCTCCACGCCTTGGCCTGCCGCCAGCGCCGCTGCCGCAGTCGCATTCAACGCATTGTGCTCGCCGGCCATGGGCAAGTCCAGTTCAGCCCACCGCACTCCATTGTGCAACACACGCCAACGCGTATGCCCCTGCTGCTGCTGCAAGCCTTCCAGCCGCCACGTTGAATTCTGGCCAAAGCCGTACCGCTCCACCGGGCAGACCGATTTCGCCACGCATTCAGTTACGTTTTCGGAACCGTCGTAGGCGACGATGCGGCCGCACCGTGGAACCAGATTCACCAGCCGCTTGAAGGCGGTCTTCACCGCATCCAGATCGCGATAGATGTCCGCGTGATCGAACTCGACGGAAGTTAGAATGAACGCATCGGGAAAGTAGTGCATGAACTTCGGGCCCTTGTCGAAGAAGGCGGTGTCGTATTCGTCGCCCTCAAGAATGAATGGACGCCCGTCGCGCAATTGAAAGCTGGTGCGAAAGTTTTCGGCCACACCACCGATCAAGAACGAGGGCGCAAGTTCGGGCTGAGTTTGGGAGGCCACCTGGTAGATCCAGGCCAGCATGCTTGTAGTCGTGGTCTTGCCATGGGTGCCGGCAACGACCAGCGATTCCCTTCCTATAAGGAACTCCTCGTGGATGGTCCTGGCGAGCGACTCGAACGGAATACGCTGATCGAGAACCGCTTCCACTTCCACGTTGCCGCGCGACATCGCGTTGCCCACAATCACCAGGTCCGGACGCGGCGCAAGGTTCCTCTCTGAAAAGGGCTCCGTGATCGTGATGCCGAGTCCTCGCAAAAGATCCGACATTGGCGGATACGCGGCAGCGTCCGAACCGGTCACGCGATGACCCCGCAGTTGCAGCATGCCCGCGAGCGAACCCATCGCCGTGCCGCAGATGCCGATCAGGTGGATGTGCTTCCTATCTTGCATGGTCAGACCTGCACTGCCGGCTCCAGGTACTGCAAGACCGGCTCCTCTTCAAGATTCAATTCCGCCTCAATTCCCAGCGGCAAAGTTACGTTTTGGCGGCTTACATGGCCAGAGCGCAGCCCGATTGCGATTGGCCCGTCGAACCAGTCCATCACTCGCAGAATGACGCTCTCAAGCAGCGTTGGCTCCGTTCCCGCCGACACGCAATCCAGCATTTCACCGAAGACGATCCCGCTCACCCCATCGAGCTTCCCCGCGAGGATCAACTGTCGCAGCATGCGATCGACTTGGTAGGGCTTGGCGCTGATGTCCTCCAAAAATAGCAGCTTGCCTTCCGTATCCGGAGCGAACGGAGTACCCAGCGATGCTACGAGGATGCTCAGGCAGCCACCATACAGGGTGCCGGTGGCCATACCCGGGCGCAGCGTCCTCAAACCTTCCGAGGAGCGCAGCCCCGCTTCCCCGCCGGTCAGTGCTGCTTCCAAGCTCGGCAGGTGTACGCCTTCGTCTCGATAGAAATCCGCTGCCGCCATTGGGCCATGAAACCCGATCAGTCCCGTCTTGTCGAGTAGATAAGTTTGAATCGCGGTCAGATCGCTGTAGCCGAAGAAGGGCTTGGGGTGGCTCCGAATCAGCGCAAGGTCCAGGTGCTCGAGCAGGTAATTGCTTCCGTAACCGCCTCGGGTACAAATGATAGCCTTGATACTTTCGTCGGCGAAGGCGACATGCAAATCGGCCAGCCGATCTTCCGCGCTTCCGGAAAAGTAAGGCGCGAAGCGCCCGCGAGCGTGCGCTGCTTCTTCGACGGCGTAGCCCATGGCCCGCAGCGTCTGGACTCCTGCATCGATGCGCTCCAGTTTGGACGAACTCGCCGGCGCAATGACAGCGATGCGATCACCCGGCCGGACTGCCGGCGGCTTCAGCATCAGAACGCTTCTCCAACCGAAATTAGATCCGCCGGGCCAGTCAGCAGCATCGCTTCCCCATCGCCGTTCCAATCCACCTGCTGTGCTCCACCGGGAGCGACGACTCTCAGGGTCCGATCTCCGCCGCGAGTCGCAATCGTAGCAGCGGCGGTGGCACATGTTCCGGTGCCTGATGAAGTGGTGGGGCCTACGCCGCGTTCGAAGATACGAATCTCAATCTCGGCGGCCGAGATCACGCGTACGAACTCAACGTTCGTCTGCTCGGGAAATTCTGCGTGACGACAAACCTCGTCGCCGACCTCCTGCCACGAACGTCCCTGCACTCGGAACTCCCCGTCGTCAACGAAAAGCACGAAGTGCGGATTGCCGGTGGACACCACGACTCCGGCAACCTGCGCTCCATCTGCAAGAGCCAACGTGCGAGTTGCTATTACCGGCACGCCCATCGGCGAAGAGAATTGGAAGGAGTGCTCGTCGACGCGAATGATGTGGCACTCGCGCGCTCCTGCATCTGTCTCGATGTAGATTGTCTCTCCCGCGCTCGCGTGTTTCTGGTACGCCATCCACGCAGCGACACAGCGTGTTCCGTTGCCAGAGATTTCGGCGACCGAACCATCGGCGTTAAACAGCTGTACGCGCGCAGAACGCTCTCCCGTCCAATCCAGATATTCCACGCCGTCCGCGCCCACGCCGGTGTTGCGTGCACAGAGGCGAATGGCCAATTTGCTCAGAGATTCGGAAGGCTTGCCTCTCTACTATGAGAAAGTCATTGCCACAGGCGTGCGCCTTTACAAACCGAATCATTCCTCATCTCCATCTCTGTACACTCTTACCTCTTGTATCTCGGACTGCCCCTCTAGGTCCCGCACCAACTCCTGATGTCCTTTTGAAGTTGTCTGCACGGCGAAGATCAGCCGCTGCAGCGATCCGATGGGATCACGCTCCACCTCGGACAGTCGTCGATTGCAGCGGTCCATCGCCTGCAGGACAGCCATTTCAAGCGCGATCGCGTCTTGCCCTCTCGCCTCATAGGTACGCGTATAGATTTTGATGTTGGTCTTACGCTCCAGCAATCCGACGACTTCAGTTCCTACCAGTACTACGATCGTGGCAAAGACCGCGGGCGCATAGAGGCCGGCGCCGCAAGCCATACCGATGGATGCGACCACCCAGACCGTTGCCGCACTGGTCAGGCCGCGTACGCGGTTGCGATTGTGGAGGATGAGCCCCGCCCCGAGAAATCCGATGCCCTGCACAATGTTCGAAGCGATCTGACCTTTGTTGCCGCTGTTCTCTCCCGCCACAATCGCGGATAGGAACGTGAAGAGCGCAGCGCCGAAGGAGATGAGCAGATTGGTACGAATGCCCGAAGCTTTGCGATGAACCTCGCGATCGATGCCCACCAGACTGCCGAGCAAGGCAGCGACCAGCAAGCGCGCTGCAACGCCGCCAGTGAGGTACATCTGCTGCAGCCGGTCGAAGCTGAGCATGCGTCCGCTTTGTAGAAGATCCATCACCATCTTGCGTATCTTCTGCTGAGCGAGATGCTACCACTCCGCCCCTCAGACCTGTTACTGCCCGCTCCTCGAACTATAAATGCGTGCGCACGGCTGGCCGGTGGAACAGACCACTTCGTTCAGCGTGAGCCCTTCCGGGTGTAGGTCGATCGCCTTTGAAACTGGATCGCCCGCAATTGCAATCACTGTCGGTGCCGCTCTCGCAGGAGCCTCCAACGCAGCCCGCCAAAGTTGATCGTCCGTCTCGTTAATCGTGTCTCGGAGTGGAATTCCTGCCTGCTGGACTGCCCCAATATGTTCCGACGTATACATCAGGATCGCGAGTCCTGAGAGGCAGCCGCAGCAGCGCATCCGCGAGCGCATGCTCAAAGGGGATGCGCGTCTTCGAATTGGCTTGGGCCTCCTGAAACACGAGCGGCGTCGACCGCAGCAGAGCAACGCTGTCGGCCAGGAAAATGAGCACGAGAGAAATCGCGATGACCCAGCGGCCGGTTCGTGGCCGGAAGGCATCCGCGGCACTCGCCAATTCGCCAGCCAGCGCCGCTAGACAGAATGCGAACGCTGGCAGCAGTTCCATTCCATATCGCGTGTTGTACCAGGAGTGCGGCCACCAGAGCGGAATGAAGAGGGGAACCGATCCATACGCAATCGAATAAGCGTAAAACGGGAGCGGCATCCACAACAGAAGTGCTGCGCTGATCCCTGTGCGGCTCCATCTGGCGATCGCCGCGAAGGTGCCCAGAGCCGCGGCGAACAGAAGGCGATTGGTCCACTCCAGGGGAGCCGCTCCCAGTTCAGCGGCCTTGAGAAAGTAAATCGCCGACACTCGCATGCTGTGCCATCCGGGATAGTGCGGCATCCCCGGCGATGCGGTGCGTTGTTCGATGGCTTTGGCGGAGTAAGGCCCGCGCAGAAAATCCAGTGGATCGTGGAACTGCTTGTCGTTGTAAGCCATCCACAACAAGGGCGCAACCAGCAGTAAGGTGGTAAAGAGTAGAAATGCTCCACCCACGCGATTCTTCCAACGACGACGCTTCGCAACCAGAAAAGCGGCAACCACCCACGAACTGGCGCCGTAGATCCACCCGTCGTAGCGAGTGTAAACAGCGGCACACAGCACCAGGGCCGCGACTGGCAGCAGGCGGCAGGCGCGTTGTTGGTCAGCGCGATCGAGGGCGCGTCCGGTCTCCGCAATGAGCAGCGAAGCCCAGATCATCTCCGCGAGAAACAGCGGCTCGGTCATCGCCGTGGTCTGCATGTAAAGCAGCCCGGGGTTCAAGCCATAGAGAAGAACGGCAACTGCCGAAGCGGGTGCTGGAAGCCAGAGCCGTGCCAGGCGGTAGAGACCCACGCAACCTGCAACGTAGCAGCCCATCGACGGCAATGCCCCCGCCAGCCCGCTCTGCCACCAGGCCATCTTCTGCACAAAGGGCAACAACAGCAGATGCGGCAGAGGAAGCCACACCGAACCCAGTTGTCGAAAACCGGGGTTCAGAGAGTCGAGTACGCGGCGCGCAATGTGCAAATGCGCCACCGCGTCTCCGTAGAGCAGCAGCAGATTATGTTGAGAACAGTACAGGAGCGCGGCAAAGGCCAGCAGCGCCGAAAGCGCCCCGACGACCGACACCTCCCGATCCATGGCAGGAGGCGCCGGCCGCCGTGCTGTCGCTGCTTCAGTCAAGATGCGATAGCTCGCGGAATAACGCGAATCGCTGGTCAATCTCTTCGCGGCTTAGCTGCTGCAGCCGCTCAGTTCCAAAACGCTCAACGGCGAACGAGCCCATCACGCCGCCATAAAACATTGCCTTCTTAAACACAGCGGGAGTGATCTCCGACTGCGAAGCCAGATAGCCAAAGAATCCGCCTGCGAACGAATCACCCGCTCCGGTCGGATCGACGACTGCGGTGAGCGGCAAGGCCGGTGCGCGGAAGGGCAGGATGTTTTCCCGGTCGTCGTGAAGAAAGGATCGCCCGCTGAAGAATGCAGTCGCACCATATTCTCCGTGCTTGATGATCAGGGATTTGGGTCCGGTCGCAAGGATCTTCTCTGCCGCGCGCATGAGGTTGCTCTCCTGGGCGAGTAGCTTGGCTTCCCCATCGTTGATGAGCAATCCATCGAGCCCCGCCAACACCTTTGCCAGGTTATCGGCATGCCCCGTGATCCAGTAATTCATCGTATCGCCGCACACCATGCGCACGTTGGGCATCTGGGCGCGAACACTGGCCTGCAACACCGGATCGATATTCGCCAGGAAGAGGAACTCGCTGTCCTGGTACGCTTGGGGAATCTTCGGCGCAAACGTCTCGAAGACATTCAGTTCGGTGTTGAGAGTCTGGGCTTCGTTCAGGTTCTTCAGATACGAGCCTGTCCAGTGAAAGCTCTTGCCGGCTGTGTGCTCGATGCCGCGTGTGTCGACCCCGCGCCGGGTCAAGACCGATTCCTGCTCTTCGCCGAAATCTTCGCCCACCACCGCGATCACGCGCACATCGGTGAAGTAACTTGCCGCGAGCGAGAAGTACGTTGCCGCTCCGCCCAGAATCTTGTCCACGCGTCCATGCGGCGTCTCAATGCTGTCGTACGCCACGCTACCCACTACTAGAATCGCCATGCTGCGTCGCTGCTCACTTTCCAGTCAGATACTTTCGAAGAATCAGGTCCAGCTTTTCACGGGTCGCTGCGGGAATGGCGGCCGGGCTGGTGAGAATCGCAAACTGCAGCGCGTTCGCACAGGCACACGTGCGGTCTCGCGGCGTGGCTGCAACGGCGGCCGCTACGACCTTGCAGGCATTCGCGGCGTTCTGGTTCAGAACTGCCACAATCTGGTCGACCGTCACATCGTCGTGGCCTTCGCGCCAGCAATCGTAGTCGGTGACCATGGCCATTGTGGCGTAGCAGATCTCTGCTTCGCGGGCGAGTTTCGCTTCCTGCAGGTTGGTCATGCCGATCACATCGGCGCCCCAGCTTCGATACAAATTCGATTCGGCGCGCGTAGAAAACTGCGGCCCTTCCATGCAGACGTACGTTCCGGAGGACTTGGCTACGACACCCGCCTGCGCGCAACCATCCACAATCGCTTTGGCCACGGTTGCGCACACCGGGTCACCAAAGCCCACGTGACCCACAATGCCGTCGCCGAAAAAGGTGGAAACGCGATGGAAGGTGCGATCGATGAACTGATCCGGTACTACGAAATCTGTGGGCTTGTGTTCTTCTTTCAATGAGCCAACGGCCGAAACCGACAGGACGCGCTCCACGCCAAGCTTCTTCATCGCGTAAATGTTGGCGCGAAAGTTCAGTTCGGAGGGAAGAAGCCGATGTCCCCGGCCATGTCGTGCCAGAAAGGCTACTTTACGTCCTTCCAGATCGCCCAGAACAAACGCGTCGGATGGGTCGCCGAATGGAGTGCTTACAGCCTGTTCCCGGGTGTTAGTCAGCCCCGGCATAGAGTACAAACCGCTTCCGCCAATAATTCCTATCTCTGCTTGCTGCAAACTCTGCTCCGGCGTTCCTTGAGGGACGAACGCAGTTTCTTCCTTCAATCTGAAGGTTAAGTATACCGTCTCAAAGCGCAGCGCCGTTGCTTGTGAGAACTCCGCCCAAGGCACCCTCGGTTCGGCCGCGCGGGTTTCGGTCTGTACTCATGACTATGCCGACCCACAACCTACAGCGGTATCATCTGCTGACAAGTTGCTGAACGTGCAACCCATACATACGCTGAAACGATTCAACCCTCGCCATCCCTATTGAAAGGAATCGGGTCTCAAAAATCGATCCTCCTAATCCGCTACAGCCTTGTCCCAGTCCAGCGCTGAACTCAAGAGCGCACGCAGTCTCGGGCCGACAAATCCAAAAAAGGACCTCAACCATGGCAAACCCCTGCTCGACAGCCCCTCCGCCGCCGTGTGTACCTGCCATCGGCGATCCGCGCATTCTCGAATTTTTCAGCCGCCGCTTCAACGCATCGACCCGGCAAGCATTGGTTCCTGTGCCTCCACACACCACCAACGGAGACGAGGCTCTCCCGGACAAATGCGCTACCTACACCAAGGGAATCCGGCAGGCCAGTCCGGGCAAGGTGGACCTGACGGCCTTTGCCAGCTTTGTGACTGCGCTCGCCAGCGGCTTGTTTTCTGATTTCGAAGCGATTCCGCTGGGTGGCTCGCGGACATTGAATGGGCCGATGGGCTCGTACGCTTACACCTTCATGGGCGCGGATTGCAGCCAGTTCGGTGATACCGCGGTCCCTCCGTCTCCGGCGCTCGCGAGCGAAGCATACGCGACCGAGTTGGTCGAACTCTACTGGTGTTCCCTGCTGCGTGATGTTCCGTTTGGCCATTACCACACCCACGCCACGGCCATCGCCGCCGCGCACGAACTCTCCACACTGCCCCAGTACCAGGGTCCCAAAGACAACAACAAAGTCACACCGGCCCTGCTCTTCCGCGGTAACTTTGCAGGCGAGAAGCTTGGCCCCTATCTATCTCAGTTCCTGATCACGCCGACGAACTTCGGCGCAGCCCCCTTCGATCAGCGGTATACAACCTACAAAGCAGGCGTTGACTACATGACCGACCTGGCGACGTGGGCCGATGTTCAGAACGGTATCCCCACCGGCGTCGCGGATCAAAAAGACCCCGTGAACCGCTACCTGCACAATGGGCGCGGACTGGCAGCCTATACGCATGTGGATGAGCTGTTTCAGGCTTACTTCACCGCCTACCTCGTTCTCAGTTCGCTCAAGGCGCCACTGAATCCAGGAAATCCGTACGTCGGCTCAAAAAAGCAGAACGGCTTCGGGACCTTCGGCGGCCCAGACTTTTCTGCCGTTCTTGCACAAGTTGCCAAGATCGCATTGAATGCCGTGTGGTATCAGAAGTGGCTGGTCCATCTGCGTCACCGGCCCGAATCGGGAGCAGGCCTGGTGCACCTGATCAACGACGGAGTCAGCTTCTCAAGCCAGCCGCACAGCAACGTCTTCAACTCCGATGCGGTCGCGCGCAGCTTCTCCAAATATGGAACATACCTGCTGTCACAGCCTTTCCCTGAGGGCTCACCGACCCACCCGGCATATCCGACGGGACACGGCACGGTGGGTGGGGCATGCATCACGGTTCTAAAGTTTTTCTTTGATGGTCACTTCGCACTTCCGAATCCCCAGGTGCCGAACAGCCACGGAACGGCTTTGTCCGATTGGGAGTACGACCCCGCCACCGGCGATCCGGGCGTGCTTACGGTGAATGGCGAGCTTCACAAGCTAGCCCACAACATCACCTTCGGACATGGGCTGCACGGTGGCATTCACTGGCGCAGCGACAGCGACAGCTCCATGGTGCTGGGCGAAGCGGTGGCGCTGACGTTTCTTCAGGATCTGGCCTGCACGTATGCTGAACCATTTACCGTCAGCCTGACGAAGCTCGACGGAACAACGGCGACGATCAGCAACATCTAACGGCAAAGTGCAAAGAGAAGGGCAGCGGATGGCCCGCTGCCCTTCTCCTTTGCTCCTGATATTCGGCCGCTAGTGCACGATGGCGACCTTCATCATGCCGCACCCGGAGAAGAAGTTGACCAGACTGCCCGAGAGCTCCGCATCCGGCGAAGGCTTATTCTGCGCGGTCTGCAGCTCGCCTCCGGGCTGAGCGCCCAGCATCAGCAATTCGAGTTTGTGCGCAGTATCGAGATCAAAACTTTCGCTGGTGAAGACCTGGCGCCCACTCACCACGATCAGTGCCGGCCCTTCGCTGGTGGTGTAGACCTGTTCCCCAGGAACGGTTTCGCCCTCGGTCTGCTTCTTTACTCCGGAGTATTTCTTCTGCAGTTCATCTGCATATAACTCGGCGAAGACTTTGGCGGCCCGATGCGTCTTCCACCGCGAGAGATACAACAGACCGAGAGAGGCAGTCGAATCCTTCAGTTGGGGAGTCTGCGCCTTCTTACGTTGAGCCGCGTAGTAAAGACCGCCGTCCCATTCGGGCGTCATCACGACCGCAGCTTGAGGGCCGCCAAACAGCTCCGTCAGAATGCGAACGTCGAGCGCTCCCATCACGCCGATATCGTAGGGCTCGTAGTCTGAATCCAAAACGCCGTGAATGTCCGGCATGTTGAGGATCGGGACCTTCTGCTGCGCTTCATAGGCTTTGGGATTGAGGATCTCGTAGCTGCTGGCTGGTGGATGGTCGAGCGTGTCGGCGAATGCTCCACTGGTGCCCTTGTCCTTCCAGAGCGCCTGTTCAAAGCCCAGCCCTTCCCGGTAAGGAAAGAGGAGTGACTGCTGCAGTAGAAGCGGGGCACGAGCCATGACCGGCGAATCGGACGAATCCTGCATCGCATTCTTCATCGACTCGACCATGTCGGGAGCGCTCAACACGCTCTTTCCCGCCGGCTTCAGACCGTAATCGATAAACACCGCCATCGCCTGCCCTTCGAGTACGGCATCCCGGCTTGAGTCCTGTTCATCGCTGGCCAGGTGCTGGTTGTCCTCCGCGGCACTGCGCGAGATGTTGTCCTGCGACTTGTTCTCCCACTTGTCGAGATCCACATGTTGATCTTGAAGCGCGTGCGTGAGTTCATGCGCAAGAACTGGCTTTTGCGAATCGGGTTCGATCCAATCCAGCAGGTTTACTGTCTTGGTTTTGTTGTCGTAATAGCCGGCAATCTGCTCGGTAAGCAGACTCACGAGAAACGGACGCAGCTGAAAATCGCGGTCCAGCAATCCGAACTTCTTCAGCACGATCTCGGAGCGCTGCATCCGCTTGGCATCGGCATCGTCGTTGAACTTTTCAATCACGTACTTCTGGACAACATCGCGGTTGGTCATGCGACGCTTGACGTCTTTCTTGATCGCCAGCTTGGTGTCGTCTGAGGCGAAATGCAGGATCTCATCCACGGAGCGAAAGAGTTCCTTGGCCTCCGCCGGCGTAATGTGCTTCTCCGGAGCCTTCTGCGGATCCTCGCTCTTTGCGGCCCCGGGCGGATTTTCAGGCTTCTGCTGCTGAACCTGTCCTGCGGCTGGCCCGGCTCCCGGCGTGGTATTCGCATCCGGCTTTGCCTGGCCTTGGGCGAGCGTTCCCCAGGCCGCCAGCAGAAGAAGCACCAACCCCGTGCGGCACATTGTTGCGCGAGGACAACCCCATCCCATCATGTTTGAATCCCTTCTGTGCACCGGGGTGCGACCTCGGTTGCTGTTCTTCCGCAAGGCTATAATTTACCTGTAGTTACTACTATGAACGAATCTCCCCAGATTGCCGCCACTCCCGCTGCCACGACCCTCCGCCCTACGGCTTTGACGGACTTCCTTCTCGAACAGAACCCGACGCTGGCGCCTCAGCCCCACGCCGGAGCCCTGACCTTGCCCCGCTTCACCGGGCCGGACCAGGAGCTTGCCGACCTCCTGCACCACTGCGGTGTCTACGACCTGGGCTACCGAACACGCATCGCGATCAGCGGAGAGGACCGTCTGCGCTGGCTGAACGGGATGGTGACCAACGCTATCCAGACACTCGCCATCGGCGCCGGCAACTACAACTTCATTCTCAACGCCCAGGGAAAAATCCAGGCAGACGCGAACATCTACCGCTCCGAGGAGCGACTGCTCCTCGACACCGACCGTTCCCAAGCTGAAAAGCTGACCGAGCATCTTGATAAATTCATCATCATGGATGATGTAGAACTGCACGACCTAAGCTCGGCCACTACCGGATTAGGCGTCGCCGGGCCAGATTCGGCACGCATCCTCGGTTCACTTGGTTTGGATGAGGTGAACAGGCTTGATGATTTCCGGTTTGTACCGACCTCCCTGCATGGGATCCCCATCACCCTGGTCCGCGGCTTTCATGGTCTTGTCCCTCGTTTCGAGCTGTGGTTTTCGCCCACCCAGGTCGAGCCTCTTTGGAATCTGCTGCTGAACGCAGGCGCGGTCGCCTGCGGCACGGCTGCGACCGAGGCTCTCAGAATTCTCGAGGGGACGCCGGTCTATGGAGCCGATATTCAGGACCGCCACCTGCCGCAGGAGACGTCGCAGACGCGTGCCCTGAACTTCAACAAGGGGTGCTATCTTGGCCAGGAGATCGTCGAACGCATCCGCTCCCGGACGACGGTTCACCGCTTCCTTCGCCAATTTGAGCTTAGTTCTCCGACCGCGCTCTCCTCTGACCATCTTCCAATCGAGCTGAAGACCGCAGGAGAAGAGCGTCCTGTCGGGCAACTCACCAGCATTGCCACGTATCGCCTGCCCGAGTTCCAGGGAACGCTTGCGCTAGGGTACGCTCGAAACGAGGTCGTCGAGCGGAAGGCGCCTTTAGAGTTTTCGGGCGGGACCGCCGTCGCTCTCGAACGTCCTCCGGTCCGATTCGGCGACTAATCTTCTCTGACCTCACCGGTATTTCAGACTCTACGACCAGAATGGATCCCAAGCATGGCGGAAGAAAAAGCTCCTCAGTTCACTGTCACCGATCGTCGCAAATTTACTTCTGAAGGCGAACTCCGCGAAGGAGCTTCCTACACCACGGACGAACCCAGTCCAGCAGCGCCCGAGGTTCCGGCCACGCCAGCGGCTCAAACGGCGCCTGACCCCGCCAGCCCAGTGAGCGCGTCCTCTGCAGGTTCTGCGTTGCAGGAAGAACGGTCCGCCGAGCCGGAACAAGCACCCGATGCAATTGAAGAATCGGAGTTCGAAGAATCGCTTGGCCCGGAACCGACTGCCGCAGAGACAGCCGAACAGCATGCCGCATATCAAAAGTCGTCTAGCCGCATCGATGACATGCTGCGCCAGGCGAATCCCGGCGCGCCACCCTCGGTCGAAATGGATTTCGAGCAACTGGTCCAGTCGATCTACCTATCCGCAATCGTGGCGATGGGAGCAGGCACCGAACCTGGTCAGAAGCCGCGCATCGATATCGTGGGCGCCCGTCAATCTATTGACATGCTGGATGTGCTGGTCAAAAAAACCGAAGGCAATCTCACCGATCGAGAGCAGAGCCTGCTCAAGAATGCGCTCTTCAATCTGCGCATGATGTTCCTGGAGATCACCAACGCCATCGCCAGCTCCGCGCAGCGTCCACCCAGCGGCGCGCCTCCGCAGAAGCGATAGGGGTCCGATTTAGGTGGAAGCAATCCTGACCATCCTGGGTAGCGGCACATCGATGGGTGTGCCTACCCTCGGCTGCAGCTGCCGGGTTTGCACGTCGACCGATCCGCGCGATCGGCGATCTCGCCCGGCCGCCGCCGTGAGTTGGAACAATCATCTCGCCCTCTTCGATACCGGTCCCGATTTTCGGGAACAGGCATTGCGCGAACACATTCGTGATGTGGACGCCGTCTTCTATACCCATGCGCACGCCGATCACGTTCTCGGGCTCGACGATTTACGTCCGCTCAGCTTCCGCCGGAAGCCGCACAAGATTCCGCTGTACGCCGACGACGCAACCGCCGAGGTTCTTGAAAAGGTCTTCGATTACCACTTCTCGCCCAACGCCAGCTATCCGAATCGTGCGCGCGTCGAACTTCACCGGTTGAACGGCTTCGAGTCTATTCCCCTGCACGGAGCTTGCTTTCAGCGGATTCCGCTCCTGCATGGAAGCCTGGAAGTGGCCGGTTTTCGGTTTGGGAAGGCTGCCTACCTCACGGACATGAACAACATTCCCGAGGCCAGCCTCGAAATGCTGCAAGATCTGGATGTGGTGATCATCGACGCGTTGCGCCCGCAGCCACATCCGACGCACGCTAACATCCGGGAATCGATTGGCTGGGTAGAGAAGCTCAATCCGAAGAGCGCCTGGTTTACCCACATGTCGCATGAAGTGCTGCATGCCGAGACGGACCCGCAGCTTCCCGCGCCCATTCACCTGGCCTACGACGGCTTGCGCATCCCTTTCGAGATTTGACCATGCGCCTGTTTCGCTCGCTCGCGGAGATACCGCACGACTTTGGCCCGTCGGTCGCCACGATTGGCAACTTCGACGGGGTGCATCGTGGTCATCAGTGGATCCTGCATCAGGTGAGGAATCGCGCGCTTGCACTGGGAGCGCGGTCGGTTGCCGTGACCTTTGAACCGCATCCCCTGCGCGTCCTGCGTCCAGAGCAAAGCCCAAAGCTCATTACGCCTTTAGAGGTTCGGCTGGCGTTGCTTGAGGAGACCGGCGTAGACGCGGTGCTGCTGTTGCCGTTTACCCTCGAACTGTCGCGGATGCCCGGCTCGCAGTTCGTGTTCTCGATTCTTTGCGAAGCTCTCCATTCCGTTGAGGTTCATGAGGGCGAGAACTTCCGCTTCGGTCATCGCGCGGAATGCGGCGTGCAAGAGTTGGTCGCGCTCGGTCGAAAGATGGGCTTTGCGGTCGAGATTCAGCCGCAATTTTATGTCGGAGGAATGCCCGTCTCCAGCAGCAAGGTGCGCGAGCGTATCGTCTCCGGAGACATGCGCAATGCCCGTGTTCTGCTCGGGCGCCCGTTTTCGATTCGTTCTACACCGGCGCGCGGTCGCGGCATCGGGTCTCGATTGACTGTGCCGACCATCAACCTGGCACCCTACGAAGAACTGCTGCCTGCCCACGGCGTCTACGTGACGCAACTGACCATTCGGGAGAAGGTCTTCAAGGCCGTCACCAACGTGGGGAATCGTCCCACTTTCGGACAGGACTCGTTTTCCATCGAATCGTATCTGCTCAACTTCGAACCGATGGAACTCACCGGAGAGACTGCCCTGGACTTGACGTTCCTGCGGCGTCTTCGAGCAGAGATGCGCTTTCCGTCCCCAGAGGCGCTCAAAGAGCAGATTCTGCGCGATGTTCATCAAGCGCAGCGCTATTTCGCCCTGGCGGAGAGACTCTGCCCTGAAGCCCGGTGCGAAGGCGAAAATCAGGCGTGACCGCCGCCCGCAACTCCATGCGCTCCGGGCCCAGTCGTGAGATGCACGGGCCGTTATGCGCGGTGCCGGACCATGGTCCCCCAAAAGAGGAATAGAGTGCGCACCCGCCCGGTGAGAGAATCGCTTCGGAAAATCTAGGTGACACGCGAAAGGCTTCTGCGGTCATCGACCACTGGTGCAGCATGGGACCCCTGCAAATGCCGAGCACTGGAGATTGCGCGCCGACGAATCACCGTCTTCCGTTCCAGACATTTGAGGTCTCATGAACACACCCCTACGTATTCTCATCCTCGGAGATAAAGCCCAGGCTGAAGACGACATCGCCAGCGTGCTCGCAACCTCGGCCCTCGATCCAATCTGCATCGCGGACGATGTGGAGTGCTTAAAGTGGATTCGTCGACAGGAGACCGCACCGGGCCTCGTACTGCTAAACCCTTCCAATCAGGACAGGGGCGCGCTGGACTCCATTCGCACCCTGCGTGCAGCCTACCCGCACCTGCTGCTGGCCGTGACGGGTTATAGCTTCGAGCCATCGTTCATCCAGGAGGCCGCCGAAAACGGTGCCCTGCTGCTGCGAAAGCCGATCTCCCCACAGGACATCGAGGGGCTGATCACGCGCATTCGATTGAATACACCCGCAGGTCCTCCGCCGAGCAATTCGAGGGTGTATGTGGAGGAACTGAAGAACGACGGCTTCTTCCTCGCCGCATCGCCGGCGATGCACGAAATTCTATCCAAGATCAACATCATCGGCCCGACTGAAGTTTCCGTCCTCATTACCGGCGAGAGTGGCGTAGGCAAAGAGGTCGTGGCGCAGTTGCTGCACAAGCATTCTGCCCGGGCTCATCGCCCCATGCTCAAGGTGAACTGCGCCGCATTGCCTAACGACCTGCTGGAGAGTGAATTGTTCGGCTACGAAGCCGGCGCATTTACCGGTGCCATGAAAGCCAAGCCGGGCAAGTTCGATCAATGCGACAAAGGCACTATTCTGCTGGACGAAATTGGCGAGATGAGCCCGCAGATGCAGGCCAAGTTGCTCCACGTGTTGCAGGACGGCGAATTCGCCCGCCTGGGAGCCCGCTCCACCACCCGCGTTGACGTTCGCGTAATTGCCGCTACCAACATTGACATGGAGAAGTGCATCGCCGACCGTACCTTTCGCGAAGATTTGTATTACCGGCTCAATGCCTTCGTCCTGCACATTCCACCGCTGCGCGAACGGCGTCAGGAGATTCCGTACCTGCTGCATGAGATGTCGCGTCGCATGGCGGTCGGACTGGGTGTCGAGCCGCTGGCACTCTCTCCGCGGATGGTAGCCGCCAGCCTGCAATATAACTGGCCCGGCAACCTTCGCGAACTCGGCAATTTCATGAAGCGATATCTGATCCTGCGCGATGAAGTGACTGCCTTGGTCGAACTGGAATCGAAAATTATGCGCCAGGTGGTTCCAATCGCGCAGGCGGCAGTCGCCCCCGTGGCAACGCCCGAAATGGTTCCGGCTGGCCTCAAGACGATGGTTCGTTCGATGAAGGACGCGACCGAGACCCAGATGATTCGGGAGGTACTGCGGCAGAATCGCTGGAACCGGCGCATTGCTGCCGAGCAGTTGAAGATCAGCTACAAGGCTTTGCTTTACAAAATTCGCAAATACGAGCTGGACGTTCCCGACATCGCCTAGAGCCTGCTTCGATCTGTGTCACAGCGTGGAGATGCCGCCAGGGGCTTTGCCCTAATACCCTGGGCGGAGATGAAGCCTATTTCGCGGTCGCGCTTGCGTAAGTCCGTTGCAGTCGGACTTGCGTAAGTCTGCTGCGGTCGCACTTGCGTAAGTCTGCTGCGCTTTCCTTATACAAACCTTAGATTTTCAGTGCTTCAATTACTTTCGGTCCGGGGGTGCATCCAAACTCTGGACGAGAGTACGTGATGACTGCAAATGCAAGGTTCGCTTCCACCCAACCCACCCACGGTTGTCCCCAATCCCACTCCGATTCCGAATCCCGACGGCTCCGGGTCACGGTCGTCTTTACCACCATCGAGGGAACTCTTTCTGCTCTTGAAACCGCCGGCAACCTGGCGCAGGAGCTCGGAGCAGAGATTCTCCTTCTCGTAACAGAGGTGGTTTCATTCCGACACCGGATTGAAAATCCGCCTGGAGATTGGCGTTTCTTCGAGCGGCTCTGCAACGCGCTGCTCGACGAGTCGATCGGACCGAACACTCGCTCGAGGTTCGAGGTGCACTTTTGCCGGGATGCCTCCGGCTGCCTCAAGCAGACGCTGGCTCCTCACTCGCTGGTCCTGGTCGGTGCGAGCAGACGGTGGTGGCCAAGGCTTGAGCGGGATCTTCAACGCACGCTGATTCACCTCGGTCATGAAGCCCTGCTGGTGCCCTGTTCCGTGCCAAAGGCGCCAGCGAAGAGGGTCGTCGAACGCTTGCTCAAAACTCAGAGCGAATGACTCCGGCTACGCGATGGCCTTGAGAGCGACTATCAAAGCTTATTTCTGCGCGCCAGGGAGACCGGTCTCTGCACAATCAGACATACCCGTCGCCCGGACCGTAGTCGCACGCGGATCTAGACCGTCGAGCGCTCGAGCCTCTGGCGCAGATCTCCGGCCAGCTCCACCATCATCTTCAACTTGACGGTCAGCTGTGGAGAGGCTGAGGGCTCGGCCAGAGCCAATTGCGATTGCAGCAACAGGCCGGTGATGGTGGATTTGAGTTCGCTTTCAATGGTGGAAGCCGCGGCCCGCATCGCCAGGCCTTGCTCCTGTTCTCGCCGTGCAAGCGCCGCGCGAATCTCACGTGCCAGTCGCGCCGTCCCCGAGATAGCGAAGTTGATCTGCAAGGGCACCGCCAGCCCGGCGTGCTTCCACAGCAGTTCCGCGCCTTCCGGGTCCCCTTCCACGATGCTGTCGTCCACCACGATGCAGGAGTATTCGTTGCGCCGAAGGGCGGTCAATCCTGCTCTTCGCGTGGACGCGACCGCAACGGTAAAGCCCAGTTGGCGGGCGAGGCTCGCCGCGCAGTTTTCTGCTCCGGCGATGGAGGTGATCATGAGAACGGTGTGATTCATACGAGCTCCTGTCTGCCCTGCTCTTGGTGCCCGGCAGGTATTTCGGGACAATTCCGTTGGGTCTTGCGCAAGTCCGCTCATTGCGAGCACTGCTCAGAGATTCCATACTCCTTCAGCTTGCGATAGAGCGTGGTCTTGCCGATCCCCAGCATCCTTGCGGCCGCGAGCTTGTCTCCACGCAACATGCGAATGGTGCTTAGGATGGCTTGCTTTTCCATCTCTGCCAGCGGAGTAATGCCGGCATCGTCTGTCTCCTCCGCATTTCCCTGCAGAGGTGCGGTGGTGCGCCGAGACTGCAGTCGAAATTCCTGTAACTGCGTCGACAGATCCCCGGGATGAAGCAGCGGACCCGAAGATAAGGCACAAGCGTGCTGAATCGTATTCTCCAACTCGCGGACGTTGCCCGGCCATTCGTATTCCATCATGGTGCGCAGTGATTCATCGCTCAGCGTGTACTTGCGCCCATTCTCTCGCCCAAGCCGGTCCAGAAAGTGCGCCGCGAGCAATGGGATATCCTGGCGGCGGCTGCGCAGCGGAGGAATCCGCAGGTTGACCACGTTGAGCCGATAAAAGAGATCCTTACGAAATGTTCCCTGCTCCACCATCAACATCAGGTCGCGGTTGGTAGCCGCCAATATGCGGACATTGATCGGAATGCGATGGGTCGCGCCCACCGGTCGAATCTCTTTTTCCTGCAAGGCTCGCAACAGCTTGGCCTGCAGGTCGAGCGGCAGCTCACCGATCTCGTCGAGGAAGACGGTCCCTCCTTCGGCGGAAGCGAGCAATCCGTCCCGCGCCCGAACTGCTCCCGTGAAGGCGCCTTTCACATATCCGAAGAGCTCGCTCTCGATCAGCGTGGGCACCAGCGAACCGCAATCCACCGGGATGAATGGCTTGCCGGAGTGAGTGCCCGAGCCGTGAATGGCGCGAGCGACGAGCTCTTTGCCGGTTCCGCTCTCGCCCAGAATCAGAACTGGGTGCGAGCTGAGCGCTACCTTGGAGAGAATCCGGTAGAGCTTTTCCATCTCGGGACTGCTGCCGATGATGTTGCCCAGGCCCTGCTGGGTCCGAAGCTGCTCGCGTAAACGACGGCTGGTGAGATCGAGTGTGCGCCGTTCCGCCGCTCTCTCCAGGACGGCCGAAAGCTCGTCCATGGCAAAGGGCTTGGTCAGGAAATCCGTTGCCCCGGTGCGCATCGCCTCGACCGCCGAGGTCACGGTGGCGAAGGCGGTCATCACGACCACGGCGGTCTCCGGTTGCAGCGTCTTGATCTGGTCCAGCAACTCCAGGCCGCCGGCGACTGGGCTCCTCAGGTCGAGCAACAGAATGTCAAAGCTGTTGCCACGCATCAGGCTCCGGGCGGCGGAGATACTTTCGATGCCTTGTGGAATGTAGCCGAGGCTGGCAGCGATTTCACAGCAGGCGGAGCGGACGGCGGCATCTTCATCGACGACGAGAACGTGCATTTTACCGGCGCGCTCCGAAGGTGTTGTCGAGATCGTATATGGAACTGGGACGGTTGCTAGCATTGCAGGCTGCTTCCTTCGCGGATAGTTGGTTGTTTGCAGGTCCTCCGCATGACCGGCAGCTCAATCTCAATCCGCAGTCCGCGACCGGGCCGGGAGATGGCGGTCACCGCGCCGCTTGCGCTCTCCACCAGGCTGCGAATTGTACTCAGGCCGTATCCACGGCGCGCATATGCGGCCTGAGAGAGTCCTACCGCTTGCGGTCGTGCCCGGGTGTCGCCCGCATCTTTGGTCGTGAATCCCGGCTCGAAAATCTTGCTCAGCAATTCGGCCGGCACTCCGGGGCCATCGTCCTGGATGCAGAGAAGCACGCGCTGAGACTCGGGTGTGGAGGAGAGAAAACTGGCACCTCCGGCCCCTTGCACCGTGAGGCGGATTCTTCCGCCGCCCGGCATCGCTTCGATCGCATTGCAGGTGAGATGGATCAGGATGCGCGTCAGATCTTCCGACGACAGCCGTGGCTTTCCCGCACAGGGCAGAGACTCCGCCTCCAGGTGGATCGAGGAGCCAGCCAGCGCCGCCAGCATGGCTTCGTTGCGCATGACCTCGAGCCCGAGATCCTCAATCGGAGACGAAAACACCGCCGGCAGGTTCGGTTTGCCTTCTGATATGGCGCTCAGCCGGCCGACCAGATGTGCACCCGCCTGCGAGACGATCTTCAGTTCGGCTGCATAGTGGAACGCCTGCGAGGAGAGCACTCCCGGTTCGGCGAGCAGATCACAGTACAGGCTCAGAGCGGTAAACATGTTGCGTGCGTCGTGGGCGAGAGAGGCCAACACCGCATTCGAGTCCTCTGAGCCTTCCGTGTTGTGGTGCATCGGATGTACCGTTGCGCGCTTGCTAACGATGCTGGTCGCGCCGCGCAGCGCCCCGTAATCTCCCTGCAGCGGATCGTCAGTCGGATGGGGTGCCAGATGCTCGCTGCTATTGCAAATTTCGGAAAGTGTTGCCATGAATTGAGTCTCCTTGCTGCAACTGCTTTTGGCACAGATCTACAACTGGCCTCTGGTCTACAGGCATTACTTGCTTCCCCTAAGTACACGTCGCATGCCAAACCCAAGAAATTCAGGCAAATGACTGAAGGTGCAGGGCTTGCCCTAGGCTTCTGCAGAATCTGGCTCAACAATGCTTGGGATGTTGTGTCCCATTTTGGGACCTGAGATCAAGATCGTCTGTGATAAGTGACACAGCTTGTGTTACTTAAGCGACATTTCCGGAAAGAGAATACGCCCGCGTGATTTTCCCGATTGGGAACCCCGCCTGCCGCGCTTCGGAGGCGACCTTGGGAAGCCGGTCTCATACAATGGAGTCCATGACCTCAGACCTGACTGCGACGCGCCCGTATCTCCGCCCGGCCAACCGTTCCGCCAATGCTCTGCGCCCCTTTCGTCTCGTTCCCGACTTCGTGGGAGTCGCGGAGGGTTCTGTTCTGGTCGAGTCGGGTCACACGCGGGTCTTGTGCAACGCAACCATCGAACAGGGCGTGCCTGGGTGGCTGCGCAACAGCGGACGCGGGTGGGTGACGGCCGAATACGGTATGTTGCCCCGCGCCACGCTCACCCGCACTGCCCGGGAGTCTGAGAAAGGAAAGGTCGGTGGACGTACCCACGAGATTCAGCGGCTGATCGGCCGTTCGTTGCGGGCCGTGGTCGACCTGCATGCCCTGGGAGAGCGCACCGTGATCCTCGACTGCGATGTGCTGCAGGCCGACGGCGGCACACGCACGGCGGCCATTACCGGGGCTTGCACGGCACTGGCTCTGGCGCTCAACCGACTGGTGGCCGCTGGCACGCTGAAGAAGTCGCCGCTACGGCAACTGGTCGCGGCTACCAGCGTTGGCATCGTCGAGGGTACGGTGTTGCTCGACCTGGCCTATGAAGAAGATTCGCAGGCCGATGTCGATATGAATGTAGTGATGACCGAAGACGGCGGGCTGGTTGAGGTGCAGGCCACGGCCGAGCGCCATGCCTTTCCGCGCAGCAAGATGCTGGAGATGCTGGATTACGCCGAAGCAGGCATTCAGGAACTGTTGCAGGCGCAGAGGCAGATGCTGGTGGTCAGCCAAACAGCGGTCAGGTAAACAGCGGTCAGGTGAACAGCGGTCAGGTAAACAGCGGTCAGGTGAACAGCGGTCAGCTAAACAGCGGTCAGCTAAACAACGGTCAAGGGCCCTTCACCGCTGCGGACGTTTCTCCGCTGACCTCTTCATCGTTGACTGCTTGCTGACCGCCTCTTAGCTGACCGCTTCTCCGCTGACCGCTTCTCCGCTGACCGCTGTTTAGCTGACCGCTTCTGCTGCTCTTTACTTGGCCGCGAGTTCCTGCACCGCGTACCGTTTCGCCATTTCCTGGATCGAGATGGGCTGGTAGTCGCCGGCGTGGCCGGCCTGGCCGAACTGCACCATGCGCTCCGCAACCACCTTCTTCATCGCATCTCTGGCGGGCTTCATGTAGTCGCGCGGATCGAACTTCTCCGGCGTCTCGGCAAACACCTTGCGGATCGCGCCGGTGATGGCCAGCCGATTGTCCGTGTCCACGTTGATCTTGCGGACGCCATTCTTGATGCCCAGTTGAATCTCCTCAACCGGCACGCCCCACGTGGGCTTCAACTTGCCGCCGTACTGATTCACGACATCCTGCAGATCCTTGGGAACGCTGGACGATCCGTGCATCACCAGGTGGGTCGTCGGTAACCGCTTGTGGATTTGAATGAGCAGATCCATCTTCAGAACGGAGCCATCGGGCTTCTTTGAGAACTTGTAGGCACCGTGACTGGTACCAATCGCCAGCGCCAATGCGTCAACCCCGGTGCGTTCCGCAAACTCCACTGCCTGGTCCGGATCGGTGACATGTTCAAGGCCCGAACCGCCGGCGCCGTGGCCATCTTCAATGCCACCCAGCACGCCGATTTCGCCTTCTACCGACACGCCTTTTTCGTGCGCGATCTCCACCACGCGGCGGGTTACCTCAACGTTCTCTTCAAAGCTCGTCGGCGTCTTGCCGTCCGTCTTGAGCGATCCGTCCATCATCACCGAGGTAAAGCCCAGGTCGATGGCTGACTTGCAGGTTTCGAAGCTGTTGCCGTGATCCAGGTGCATGACCAGCGGAATCTCAGGGTAGAGCTCCGCGGCTGCCAGCATCAGGTGGTAGAGGTAATTGTCCTGGGAGTAGGCGCGTGCCCCACGGCTCGCCTGGATGACGACCGGCGACTGGGTCTCGCGCGCAGCTTCCATGATGGCCTGGATCTGTTCCATGTTGTTTACGTTGAAAGCGCCTACACCATATCCGCCTTGAGCTGCTTCATCGAGCAGTTGCCGCAGTGAAACCAGGGGCATTGTCCGTCTCCTCAGAAAGTATTTCGCTCTTCAACGATACGTTTGACCAGCGCTGAGAGTATGTGAGCGCTGTCACCGTTCCTTCCACACCTCCTGCTCGATGACTTATACTGGCAGGGCACAGCCCCACTCGGAAATTCGATTCCCCTTAGGAGATTGCGTATGCCGTTGACCCCCGGAAAGCTTGCTGGAATGCGTGCACTGTCCGACGCTCGTGGCGTGATTGCTGCCGCCGCTATGGACCAGCGTGGTTCGCTGAAGAAGTCGCTCGCCAAGGAAAAGGGCGTGTCTGACCTGCCCGATTCCGCGCTGGTAGAGTTCAAAGAACTAGTGACACACGTGCTCACGCAGCATGCTTCGGCGATCCTGCTCGATCCCGAATTCGGGCTGCCCGCGGCCAAGCGGCGGAATGGCAAAGGCCTGCTGTTGGCCTATGAAAAGACCGGCTACGATGCGGCGACTCCGGGTCGTCTGCCTGATCTGCTCGACCTCTGGTCGGTGCGCCGCCTCAAAGAGGCAGGTGCAGACGCCATCAAGATCCTGCTCTACTACACCCCGATGGAGAAGTCGCATATCAATGACCACAAGCAGGCCTGGGTGGAACGAATCGGCGACGAGTGCCTCGCCCATGACATCCCCTTCTTCCTCGAACTGGTTGGCTACGACGTGCACGGCGACGACGAGAAGAGCGTGGCCTTCGCCAAGAAGAAGCCCGAGATCGTCTCCGGGTCCATGTCTGAGTTCGGCAAGGCCCGCTACAACGTCGACGTGCTCAAGGTCGAGGTTCCGATCCAGATGGAGTTCGTCTCCGGCACCAAAGCCTTCAAAGGCGAGGCTGCTTACACACGCGCCGAGGCTCTCGAACATTTCCGCGATTCGGCTTCGGTGACCCACAAGCCCTTCATCTATCTCTCCGCCGGGGTCAGCAATCCCGTCTTCATCGAGACCCTGGAACTGGCAGTCGAGAGTGGCACCACCTTCAACGGTGTGCTCTGCGGACGCGCGACCTGGAAAGACGGAATCGCTGTCTACGCCAAGGAGGGCCCGAAGGCGTTCGAGGACTGGCTTAATACCAAGGGCGTAGAGAACATCAACAACGTGAACAAGGCTCTGGAACACGCCCACTCCTGGTTTGACAAGGAAGGCGTGAAAGCCGAAGCCCTCGTCTAAGGACCTGCCTTCCGGGCAGACGTGCCTCCGGCACAAAAACTACAGCACCCGAAGCGCCGTGGCTCTCAAGCTGCGGCGCTTTTGCTTTGCGCATGCCCGGGCGATCCCGAGAAATGATCTGATATACCAGTTGCGGATATATATCCGTAAGTGGTATATTGCTTCCAGATCAGGAGGACGTTTTGCCCAAGCAAACTCGATCCGCCGCAACTCCGGAAAGTCTTCTTCCCCTTACTGCAGCTGTCTTTTCCATCCTGCTTTCGCTGGCTGGTGGAGACAAACACGGCTACGCCATCATGAAAGAGGCCGCGAGCGATGTCGGCGGCGCGATCACGATGGGCCCGGGAACGCTGTACGGCTCGCTTGATCGCATGGCCCAGAGCGGCCTGGTCGAAGAGACTGGCACCACCGACGACCAACGCCGGCGCTATTACCGCATCACCCCGTTTGGACGTCAGGTGCTGCGCGCTGAGACCTTGCGGCTCAAGCGTGCCTTGACCTCACTCTCCGGACGGCGGGTGTTTTCGGACGGAGGCGAAGCATGAAGACCCTCCCTCCGAAAGCATCCAATCACTGGCTGGAGCGTCTTTACCGGCTCAGCCTCCGGTTCTATCCGCGACCATTTCGTGCCACTCACGGCGGCGCCATGCTGCAAACCGTGCGGGACGCGCTCCAGGATCCCGCAACCAACAGGCTGCAGCTCTGCGTGAATCTGCTGATCGATCTACTGCAATCGGCGCCGAAGGAGCGCTATGCCATGCTTCAGGAAATGCTGGGAAGACGCATTTTGCTTTTCAACGCGGCCATCTTAGCCGTGATCTGCACGGTGCTTGCACTCGCCATCAGTGCAAGCATCCAGCAGGTGCAGCGGCAGGATGCCAACGATCCTCAGATTCAGATGGTGCGCGACGCCTCGTCGCTCCTGGAGCACGGCGCGACGTTCGATGCGGCGCTCCCTGCCAACCGCGTAGATGCCGCGTCCAGCCTGACGCCATTTCTGATCATCTACGATGATGCGGGCAAGCCGGTCGCGTCCTCAGCAAGCCTGGATGGCCAAGTGCCCGCGCCTCCTCCGGGCGTCTTCGAGTATGTTCGTCAACACACCGAGGACTGGATCACCTGGCAGCCCCGTCCTGGCGTGCGGCTTGCCTCGATCGTCAAGCGTGTCGCCGGCCCACATCCCGGATTCGTACTCGCCGCGCGATCTTTGCAGCAGGTGGAGGCACGTAAGCATGTGGTCGGCAACCTCATGACCCTCGGGTGGGCCGTGACCATGGCTCTGCTGTTCGCGGGCACAGGATTTTTGATGTGGACCACTCGCCGGGATGAAACGAACGGCGTTGCCTGAACTCTCTGGTTCTCTTAGACGTACGCTCACGCTCTCCTGAGGCGACCAACGGGAGCAGTCCACGAATGGCGGCGAAGCCGCGTCTGCCTGGACGGCAGGTCCTCACTCCCATTCGATGGTGCCGGGGGGCTTGGAGGTGATGTCGTAGACCACGCGGTTGATTCCCCGCACTTCGTTGACGATGCGGCCGGAGATCTTCTTCAACACTTCGTACGGCAGCGGCACCCAGTCGGCGGTCATGCCGTCTTCAGAATGCACGGCGCGGATGGCGCAGGTGTAAGCGTACGTTCGTTGATCGCCCATCACGCCGACACTTTTCACCGGCAGCAGCACGGCGAACGATTGCCAAATTTGTTGATACAAACCCGCGGCTTTGATTTCTGTCACGACGATGTCGTCGGCTTCCTGTAAGAGCGCGACGCGCTCCGGCGTCACTTCGCCGAGAATACGCACTGCCAGCCCCGGGCCGGGGAACGGCTGTCGCTGAAGGATGTCGTCGGGCATGTGAAGATCGCGGCCGATACGCCGGACTTCATCTTTGAAGAGATCGCGCAGCGGCTCGATCAACTTCAGCTTCATGGTCTCCGGCAGGCCACCCACGTTGTGATGACTCTTGATGGTCTGCGAAGGCCCTTTCACCGACGACGACTCGATCACATCGGGATACAGTGTTCCCTGCACCAGGAAGGCGACCTCGCGGCCATCGTCACCGAGCTGCTGGAGAATGCGGCTGGCCTCGTCGTCGAAGACTTCGATGAATTCGTTGCCGATGATCTTGCGCTTGGTTTCGGGATCGGTCACGCCCGCCAGCTTAGAGAGAAATCGTCCGCTGGCATCCACCGCAACCAGGTTCAGTCCCAACTTTTCGCGCATGTTCTCCTGTACCTTGAAGAACTCATTGCGCCGCAAGACGCCATTATTTACGAAGACGCAGGTGAGGCGATCGCCGATCGCGCGGTGCACGAGCACAGCGGCTACCGAAGAATCGACGCCTCCCGAGAGCGCGCAGATCGCGTGATGGTCGCCAACTTTTTCGCGAATCGCTTCGACTGTGGACTGGATGAAGTGTTCGGGCGTCCAGTCTGCCTTGGCGTTGCAAATACGGAAGAGGAAGTTGCGCAGCAGCTCGGTTCCGTTCGCGGTGTGCCGCACCTCTGGGTGAAACTGCACCGCCCAGATGCGACGCTCTGGATTTGCAATGCCGGCGACCGCATTCGATGTCTTGGCCGTGAGATGAAATCCCTCGGGCAATTCAAGCGCTTCATCCCCGTGCGACATCCACACCGGCAAAGTCTTCGGCAGGTCGGTGAAGAGCGGCGTGTCGGCGATCAGCGAAACTTCAGCGTGCCCGTATTCACGCTTGTCCGCGGAGCGGACCTTTCCGCCGAGATGATGGGTGATGAACTGCAATCCGTAGCAGATGCCAAGAACTGGGAGCCCAAGCGAAAGCACGCGCGGATCGGCGGGCGGCGCGTCGGAGTCATAGACGGAAGAAGGGCCGCCGGACAGGATGATGCCCATTGGCTTTTGTGCCTGAATCTCTTCAAGACTCGCGGTGCAGGGCAGGACAACCGAAAAAACATTCTGTTCGCGGATGCGGCGGGCAATCAGCTGCGTGTATTGCGAGCCGAAGTCGAGAATGACGATCGAGGAAGTGTCCACAGACTAGTCTGTCAGGCTCCGCCTCTGGAGGCAACCCCTGGATCGCTGCCGCGTGTTGGCTGCAAGCGACCGCGAGCTTCTCCAGCGTCTCTTAACTTCGACTCGCAATCGTAGTGCTTACTCGATCGCAGCCTTTGCGCTTGCCTCCGAGATGGTCAATGTTCCCTTCAGCTCAGGATCAGCAGACGACTGCCCCACCAGTACCGTGAACTCGCCCGGTGCGATATGCCAGCCCTTCGCTTCGGTGTCATAGTATGCGAACGAACGTCCATCGAGCGGAACAGTGACGTGGCGCTTCTCGCCGGGTTTGAGCATGACCTTCTCGAAGCCTTTCAACTCCTTGGCAGGCCGAGGGACGCTTGCGTGCGTATCGGCAACGTAAACCTGAGCAACCGTTGCGCCCGCGCGGCTTCCCGTATTGGTCACGTCGAAGGCGACCGAGTAATGCGGCCCGGTGCCGCTCTTGTCCGGACTTACGCTTAAGTTGGACAGTTTGAAGGTGGTGTACGAGAGGCCATAGCCAAACGGGAACAGCGGCTTGGTGCCGTTCTTCTCGTAGCCGCGATAGCCGACAAAGATGCCTTCCTTGTAGTTGACCTGAATGCTGTTGTCGTTCTCCGGGTAGTAGTTCGGCGTTGTGGGATTGTCTTCGATCTTGCGCTCGAAGGTGGCGGGCAGATGACCTGACGGGTTTACCGCGCCAAAGAGAATCTCCGCGAGCGCCGTGCCCCCCTGTTCGCCGGGATACCACATCGCGATGTAGCCGGGCACCTGGTCAATCCAGGTGGATGAGTCGACGTTGCCCCCTGAGGTCAAGGCGACCACGGTCTTCTTGTTGGCAGCCGCGAGTTCGCGGATCAGCGCGTCCTGCCCGATGGGAAGATCAAAGGTCCGGTCTCCGCCTTCCGATTCGCTGTCGTCGGCATATCCAGCGGCAATCACCACCACGTCCGCCTTTGCGGCGAGCGCCTTGGCGTTGTCCGATACGAGTTTTGCCTGATCAGCAATCGCCAGGCGGAGGCGTCCGCCGAAGGGTGAGTCCTGATAATCCTCGACGACTACTTTATGCGGGCCGGCTGAGAGCTGCAGGGTGGTGTGCGGCTGAAAGGCACGGACAAACTTCCAGTCATCGAAGAGGAGCTTGTCGTCGAGATACATACGATTGCCGCCACCCTCACCTGAACCCTGCAACGCAATCTCGTAGGTGCCGGCATGATCGGCGATGTAGTAGGCGGTCCAACGGCGGGACTTCTGCGTCTTCGCGCCGGACGCGAACAGCGCCATCGCAGTCGCAGGATCGTCCATCAGGGATTCCCAACCCACGCCTGCGGTATTGATCGAGTGCTGATTCTTTGTCGCGTCGGGAGTTCCGGAGAGATTGGGATTGTTGAAGTATTCCACCTTCACTCCCTTGTCGCCTCCGCTTGCTTCGGTCATGAACTCCGTATCGCGCGCCAGATCCTGCACTGGAGGTACGCCTCGATCGTAATAAATCGTTGCTCCCTGCCCCACGTGAGTTCCGAGCCCTTCAAGAACACTCACCATGTGAAATGGCTTCACCCCAGCGCTGCCGCCGCCAACCGGTACACCTGGGTACGCATCCGGCCCCACAACCAGGATCGACTTGATCGCGTTCTTGTCGAGCGGCAGGAGCTTGCCGTCATTCTTGAGCAACACCATGCTTTCGCGAGCCGCGTCGAGGGCTACCGACTGATCAGCAATGCTGTAGGTGGAGAGCGATGCATCCCGCTGTTCATGATCGAGCCAGCCGAAGCGGCCTGCTGTGTTCAAAATGCGCTTGATCTTCTCGTCGATGACTTCCTGCTTGACGCGCCCGTCCTGCACCGCAGGCAGCAGGTTCTTGCGGTTCATGAATGCGCCGGTGGGCATCTCCAGATCAAGGCCGCCGTTTGCCGCGGCCACGCCGTCATAGGTTGCCACCCAGTCGGACATCATCACGCCGTTGAAGCCCCACTGCTTGCGAGCGATATCGGTGTTGAAATAGCCGTTCTGCGTCATGTGCTGGCCGTTGGTCAGGTTGTAGGAGTCCATGATGGCGCCGACGTGACCGCGTTTTACCGCTGCTTCAAACGCAGGCAGGTAGATTTCGCGCATGGTCCGTTCATCGATGATGGAGTCCGAGTCATGGCGCAAGTATTCGGAGTTGTTGCCCATGAAGTGCTTCACGGTCGCGCTGACACCTTGCTGCTGCATCCCCGTGATGTAGCCGGTGGCAATAGCGCCGGAGAGAAAGGGGTCTTCGCCGAAGTATTCGAAGTTGCGGCCGTTTTTCGGGGAGCGGTAGATATTCACGCCCGGGCCGAGCATATAGTGAATGCCGCGGGCACGTGCGTCCTTGCCGATGCCGGCGCCCAGTTTCGCGGCCAGGTCGCGATTCCACGACGCTGCCAACCCGATGCCGGCGGCATAGGTCGTCGATGGAAATCCCAGATTACTGCGAACTCCGTACGGTCCATCCGACATTTCAAAGGAGGGCAAATTTATCTTGGGCATTGCGCGCACGGCAAAGCCGGTGCCGCCGATGTAGTCGATCTTCTCTTCAAGGGTCATCTTGCCGACGATGGCATCGACACGCGACGCAATCGCGGCGCTATCAGAGGATGGCCCGGTTTGCGCGAACGAGGAAGCGACGCTGAGTAAGAACACTCCGAGCAGGAGTGCGGACTTCTTTAGACGCATATGTGAGTTTCCTTTCGTGCTGGCCTGCCAAAACGGTGCCGCTTCGCTTATATAAACCCTTGTCAAACGCGGCATGGTCACCATACAGAGGAAAGCGCATCCCCGTAAATGATGGATGACCCGGATGGGGCAAATCGCCGCACGTTTGTCTCATCCTGGGAAAGTGTGTCGAGCGATTTCGTTTGCAAAGAGGAAGCGCCGCCGCGAGCTTCCCCCATGCCGTGCGACTTTGTTACACACTTACCCGCGCGAGGGCACGACCTTGAGAATTTCGCGTGCGATCACCATCCGTTGAATTTCGCTGGTGCCTTCGCCGATGGTGCACAGCTTCACGTCGCGATAGAACTTCTCGGCTGGGTAGTCTTTGATGAATCCGTATCCGCCATGGAGCTGAACTGCCTCATCGCAGATTCTCACTGCCACCTCGCTGGCGAAGAGCTTGGCCATCGACGATTCGCGGGTGACCTTGTGGCCGGCGTCTTTTAAAACGGCAGCCCGCTGGGTGAGCAACCGTGCCGCGTCCAATTCCGTCGCCATATCTGCCAGCTTCCACTGGATACCCTGAAACTCCGCGATCGCCTTGCCGAACTGCCTGCGCTCCTTGACATACCGAAGTGATGCGTCAAGCGCACCGCGCGCAATGCCCAATGAGAGAGCGGCGATCGAGATGCGGCCGCCATCGAGCACGCGCATCGAATCCACAAAGCCTTCGCCCTCGAGGCCCAGCAGGTTCTCTTCGGGTATCTCGCAATCTTCAAAGATGAGCTCCGACGTATCACTCGCGCGCAGTCCGAGTTTGTTTTCTTTCTTGCCGGGACGAAACCCCGGAGTGCCCTTCTCGACCACAAACGCGGACAGCCCATGAGTTCCCTTGCTTCGATCCGTGACTGCGATAACCACTGCAACGTCCGCATAGTGGCCATTGGTAATGAACGTCTTATTGCCGTTCAGTACCCATTTGTTGCCCTTGCGTACCGCGGTGGTGCGAGCGCCCCCTGCGTCCGATCCTGAGCCCGGTTCGGTCAGGCCCCAGGCCCCCAGCCATTCGCCGCTCGCCAGTTTCGGCACATACTTTCGCCGCTGCGCTTCGTCGCCCGCCAGGAAAATATGGTTCGTGCCGAGAGAGTTGTGGGCCGCTACGATGATGCCGATCGAACCATCCACGGCCGACAGTTCCTCGATGGCCAGGGCGTAGTCCACATAGCCCAGGCCCGCTCCGCCGTACTCGACCGGGAAGATAATGCCCAATAAACCCATCTGCCCAAGCTGCTTCACGACGTCTGCCGGGAACTCGCTGGCTTCGTCCCACCGCATCACGTTGGGCGCGATCTCTCGCGCGGCGAACTCACGAATCTCGCGCCGCAGTTGCTGTTGGTCTTCAGTCAATTCGAAGGGGTAGGTCGTGGTCGATTCTGCCGCAGGTGCGGTCATTCGGGGCTCCAGTTCTCAGATTCTTAGTGTCACAGCCTGCGCTCATGGGATTCCGAGTTCAGAGCGTGGAAAACCTGTGATGCTACCATCCCGCGCACAAGCTTGTCGCAGGCGGTGGTCCCATGAAAGCACCACACGGGTGTTAAAGGGTGAGCAGCGCCCAAGTCTACTCCGGCATCCAAATCCGAGAAGAACAGACGGTCAGCGCCCGATTGCTATTTTTTTGCGGGAAAGCTGCTGAAGCTGCGTGGCTTGAGGCAGTCTCGACCCAGTTCCCTGGAGAAAGAAGAGGCACGATGACCACGCTCCCGCGCGACCAAGTGAAGGAAGGGCGCGTTACCACGGGTATCCGCGGACTGGACGACATTCTAGGCGGGGGTCTCCCCGACAACCACCTGTACCTGCTCGAAGGCGACCCGGGAACCGGCAAGACCACGATTGCCCTGCAATTTCTGCTGACTGGCCTCCAACGGGCTGAGAAGGTCCTGTACATCACTCTTTCGGAGTCGCAGCGTGAGCTCCATGACGTAGCACGGTCGCATGGATGGTCCCTCGAGGGGCTACCCATCTTCGAGATGACTCCGCCTGAGGACGACCTGAGTCCGGAAGCGCAGTACACCGTCTTTCATCCCTCCGAAGTAGAGCTCTCTGACACGATCGCCTCGATTCTCACGCAGGTTGACCAGGTGAATCCGCGCCGCGTGGTCTTTGACTCCCTATCGGAGTTGCGAATGTTGGCCCGCGACCCGCTGCGCTATCGGCGGCAGATACTCGCCTTGAAGCGCTACTTCTCTGGCCGCCACTGCACCGTGCTGCTCCTCGACGATCGGACCTCCGAAGGCAATCATCTGGAGCTCCAGAGCATCGCGCATGGAGTGCTCATGATGCAAAACCTGGAGCGTGACTTCGGCGTCAAGCGCAGGCGGATTGAAGTGCGCAAGATGCGCGGCTGCAAATTTCGCGAGGGCTTTCACGACTACACCATTGAAACCGGCGGGGTGACCATCTATCCGCGGATGATTGCCGCGGAACACGTGGGCGACCTCCCGAGACATGAGGTCAAGAGCGGACTCCAGGAGCTGGATGATCTTTTGGGCGGCGGCCTCGGAACCGGCACCAGTGCGCTCTTGATGGGGCCAGCCGGCTGCGGCAAATCGACCATTGCCACGAAGTACGCGCTCGCAGCAGCCCTGCGCCGCGAGGTTGCCGTCTTCTTTACTTTTGAAGAAGGCCGAGCGACCCTGCTCCACCGTTCGCAGGGCCTCGGGATGGACCTGGAGCCGCACATTCAATCCGGCCACCTGATCATTCAGCAGATCGATCCAGCCGAGCTCTCACCCGGCGAGTTCGTCAGTCGGGTGCGAGAGTACGTTGACGAGAAAAAGGTGACTGTGGTCGTCATCGACAGCCTGAATGGCTTTCTGAACGCGATGCCCAACGAACAGTTCCTTTCCATGCAGATGCACGAAATGCTGTCGTATCTTGGCCACCGTGGAGTGGCTACGCTCATAACGCTGGCGCAGCATGGTTTCGTCGGATCCGGCATGATCTCGCCAGTTGACGTGAGTTATCTCGCCGATTCGGTTCTCTTATTCCGGTATTACGAGCATGAAGGCCAAGTGAAACAGGCGCTTTCCGTCGTCAAGAAGAGGGATGGTTATCATGAGCGCGCTATACGGGAGCTCTCCTTCAGTGAAGGAATGGTCCACGTCGGACAACCGCTCACCGAATTTGAAGGGGTCCTCACCGGTACCCCTACTTATATCGGGAACGGCGCTAAGGGGAGAGGGCGTGCTGGAGACGCGTGAAGCCGAGTCGCGAGTAATTGTCGTAACCCCAATCGGTCGCGACGCCAAGCTGGTGACCGATCTGCTGTTCCGGTCTACGCTTCATTGTCTCGAGTGCAAATCGCTGGCGGATGCGTGTGACAGGATTCGCGAGGGCGCAGGCGTAGCAATCGTCGCGGAAGAGGCACTTAATAACCGGCTGGTGGAGGAACTTGCGTCCGTTCTCCGGGAGCAGCCGCCCTGGTCCGACTTCCCGCTGATCCTGCTGACATTTGCGGGCGAGGTGAGCGCACGCAGCCAGCGACGGCGAGCCCTGCGTGAGCCTCTGGGCAACGTGTTGCTGCTGGAGCGGCCAGTCAGGCCGGAGACGCTGATCAGCACCGTGCAGAATGCGTTGCGCGCTCGCAAGCGACAGTATGAAATTCGCGATCGCCTGCAGGAATACCGCATGGCGCAGGAGGCTCTGCGCAAATCAGAGAAACTTGCTGTTGCCGGTCGATTAGCCGCCAGCATCGCGCATGAGATCAACAACCCGCTCGAGTCGGTCACCAACCTGCTTTACCTGCTGCGAACCAGCGAACCTGCGCAATATCCCCAGTACCTGGAACAGGCAGAGAGCGAGTTAGCCCGAGTTACAGAGATCACCAAGCAGACACTGCGCTTTTACCGTGAGCCGGCCACTCCTTCACCGGTGGGCGTAGCAGAGATTGTAGAGTCGGTGCTGGCTCTTCATCGGGCAAGGCTTCAGGGATCAAGCGTGGAAGTCAGGCTGGAGATGGAAGCGAAGAATCAAATCCTCGCCGCCAAGGGTGAACTGCGGCAAGTGCTCTCCAACCTGATTACGAACGCGCTCGACGCTATGCGCAACGGCGGCCGGCTCACCATCCGCGCGAAGGACGCCAGCGATGTGGCGGACGGAATGCGGCGAGGCGTCCGCCTCTCCGTTGCCGACACGGGCAGCGGCATACCTGCCGATATTCTCAAGCACGTCTTTGAACCGTTCGTGAGCACCAAGGGTGATACAGGAACGGGCCTGGGTCTCTGGGTCACTGCGGAGATCGTCCGCAAGCTTTCGGGCCGTATCCGCGTGAGAAGCCGAACCGCCGACGACGTGAAGAACTCGTCCGAGCACAGCGGCACGGTCTTTTCCGTCTTCTGGCCTGGCATTCCGGAGCAGAGCTAAGGCTCTCCTCGAAGTTAAATTGCAGTCAGTGCCTGATCGAGATCAGCGATCAAGTCGTCGGCATCCTCAATGCCGATCGACAGCCGCACCATGCCCTCGGTGATGCCGATCTTCGCGCGCCCTTCGGGGCCGATAGCTGCATGAGTCATGGTCGCGGGATGAGAGACCAGCGTCTCGACGCCGCCGAGCGACTCGCCCAGCGTGCATACCCTCAGCCTTTTTAGGAACGCGTTGGCATTTTCCCTTGAGCCAAGCTCCACCGTCATGAGCGAGCCGAAGCCGCTTTGCTGGCGCTTGGCCAGTTCGTGTTGCGGGTGGCTGGCGAGCCCGGGATAAAACACCTTGCGCACCTTGGGATGCGTCTCGAGGTGCGCCGCAATCGCACGACCGCTGGCATCGTGTTGCCGCATCCTTACAGCAAGCGTCTTCACGCCGCGCAGAATCAACCAACTTTCAAATGGAGAGAGGATGCCCCCCATCGCCTTCTCGACAAAATCGAACTTTTCTTTATGTTCAGGCTTGGTCACGACCAGCACGCCACCGATGCCATCACTGTGGCCATTGAGAAACTTGGTGGTCGAGTGCATCACAATGTCCGCGCCCAACTCGATCGGCCGCTGAAAATACGGCGAGAGAAACGTATTGTCGACGCTCAACTCCACGCCTTTGGCATGGCAGACGTCCGCCACCGCACGAATGTCCGTCAGCGTCATCAGTGGATTCGTTGGGGTCTCAATATGGACCAGGCGCGTGTTGGGCTGAATCGCGCGACGCACGTTTTCCGGATCCGAAGTGTCGACGTAGGTGAAGGTGATGCCGTAGTTCACCACGATCTGATTGAACAGGCGCGGAACTCCGCCGTAGACGTTCTCTCCGCAGATCACATGATCGCCGCTCTTGAACAACGCGACCAGGGCCATGATGGCCGCCATACCGCTGCCGAAGACGTGGGCCGTTGTGCCGCCTTCCAGCGACGCCAGGCTATTCTCGACCGCGGTGCGAGTCGGGTTTCCCGCCCGCGAGTAGTCATAGCCCTTGTCCTTGCCGAGTTCTTCCTGGGCGTAGGTGGACGAGAGATACAGCGGCACATTGACCGCACCGGTAAGCGGGTCAGGGGGTTGACCGTCGTGAACTGCGCGCGTTGAGAATCCGTGTTTGGTATTTCCGGGCTGAGACATTTTCGAGGAATCCGCTCCTCGTCTATTCAAACACGAGCCACGCGAGACGAACTTCGAGCCTAGATTCCGCCCTCAAAGATCTTCTTGGACAGGTACCGCTCGGCGGAGTCGGGCACGATCGTGGCTACGCGTTTGCCTGGTCCTAAGCGAAGAGCGATTTCAAACGCCCCGAAGACCATGGCCCCGGCACTCGATCCGGCCAGCACGCCCTCTTCGGCCGCAAGGCGCTTCACCATGGTGAAGGCGTCCGCGTCGGAAACCTTCATGATCTCGTCTGTAAACTCGCGGTGGAAGGTGCCCGGGATGAAGGAGACGCCAATTCCCTCCACCTTGTGATGGCCCGGTTCACCGCCCTCAAGTACCGAGCCTTGGGTTTCCACAGCGACGGTGAGAATCCGCGGATCCTTCTCTTTCAGAAACTGCGCCACGCCGGAGAACGTGCCGCCCGTTCCCACTCCGGCGACAAAGGCGTCCACGCGGCCGTCCATCTGCTCCCAGAGCTCCTGGGCTGTGGTGTCGTGGTGAAATTGCGGATTCGCCTGGTTTGAAAACTGCAAGGCTGGAAACGCGCCGGGGATCTTCGTAGCAGCGGCCTGGGCCCGGCGAATGGCTCCTGCCATTCCCTCGGCTTCAGGAGTACGCTCCACGGTGGCACCGAAGGCCCGCATCAGGATGCACTTTTCCTCCGCGAATCCCTCCGGCACAAAGAGGATAACCTGGTAGCCCCGGTTCACTCCCACAAGCGCGAGCCCGACGCCGGTGTTTCCGGCAGTCGCTTCGAGGATGGTTGACCCAGGCCTGAGCAGACCACGCCGCTCGGCGTCGAGGATCATTCCCAGCGCGGCACGGTCTTTCACACTGCCGCCCGGGTTGAGAAACTCCAGCTTGGCAAACACGTCAGCCATCGCGGGAGTACCAATTCGAGCCAGCCGTAACATGGGAGTTTCACCCATCAGTTCGGTGATTTCATCCGCAACGCGCAAAGATCTGTGGCCGGTTTTGAGGGTATCGAGAGGAGTCATAGGAAACGCTTCAGTTTATCAGGCAGGAGACATGCGGGCATTGTCAGTGGCAAGTTCCTACTCAGCACCATGGAAATTTCTGTCCACACGTTGGCAGACGATCCAGAGCCATTCAGGGTTGCTCGTGGGTGCTGGCGGTGATTGGCCCAATCGGCCAGTGCACGTGCCGGAAGGACTGACTATCAGCTTTCCCGCAAGCTTTTACTTGCCGGACTGGTTCGAGTGGGAGCTGGTGTCGGCCTTCGAGGGTGCTGTTGCGCTCTTGGGATAGTACCCAGTGCGGGTGCGTACGCTCAGTCTGCCCATGCCTTTGTTATGAGCCTCCACCTTGACCAGCCGATAGCCGCCCTGGCTTGCAGGCTTGGTGGAGTGGTAGCCGATCGTGTACTGATTGCGAATGTCGCGAGCTACCTCCGCCGCGATGGCGTCCACATCGTTCAGCGATTTGGGGAAGAAAGCGATGCCGCCGGTCTCGCGCGAAAGCATCTCCAGGGCACGCTTGGCTCGATGTGCCTCTCGTCCTCCGCCTTCATCTTTGAACAAGAGGCCAATGGAATACACCACCGGCCCTTGCAGCGCCTGAATCCGCTGAATGGTCTGCTCCAGCGAGAGACTGGATGCGTTGTCCTCGCCGTCCGTGATAATCAGCAACACCTGCTTGGGCCGCTTGGCATACTTGGTCAGTTGGTCGGCCGAAGCGGCCACGGCGTCGTAAAGTGCGGTGCCGCCCTTCGAGTCCACATGGGCCAGGCCCTCGCGCAACTTGCCCAGGTCCGCAGTGAAGTCCTGATCGATGAACGCCTCATCGGAGAAGTTGACGATGAAGGCCTCGTCTTCCGGATTGGACGCCTTCACCAGATCGAGAGCCGAGGAGTTCACCGCCTGCCGCTTCTCGCGCATAGAGCCAGAGTTGTCGACGAGAATGCCCATCGATACCGGAATGTCTTCATGTTGAAAGGATGCAATGGTTTGCGGAACCCCATCTTCCTGAACGGAGAAGTCGGATTTTTCGAGGTTGGTGACGAGCCTGTTGCTGTCGCTCAGCACAGTCACATTGAGAACGACCTCTTCCACGTCACGGCGCAAGGTGTACCCGCGCGGTCCCCGGCTCAGCTCGCCGGCCCCACCCTTCTGGTCTCCGATGGCGGGCGGTTGCACTTCGTCGGGATCGGGTGACGGAACCGGGTCGCGATCCACGTTCAGCGGTGGCTGCGACTCTGCCGGCGTACGCTGCTGCCCCGGGGAGGCGGGCTGTACCGGAAGGGATGTCCGCGAGTTAGCCGGAGCCGTGGACTGCGCCGAGGAAAACGCCGGCGTTCCCGGAGAGAGACAGGCGGCTAGGACCAGTGCGGAAAAGAGCCGGATGCTTCGGTTACTGCAAAGGGGCATAGTATCCGTTGCGTGCATGGACGGTAAGCGGTGGCAGCCCAGAGGGCGGCGCGAGCTTTACCTTCAATTTACGCCATTTCCCGTCTCGTTTCGCGTCTTCCGGCCGGTAGCCCAGCACGTATTCATTGCGAAGCTCGGCGCTGATCTTGGTCGCGATGTCTGCCATATCGGCCACGTCGTCGACCCGGAATAGCCTGCCGCCGGTTTCGTCGCTGATGTCATTCAGCAGAATCGGCCCCAGGCGCTCCTCAGTGGTCGGTGCGTACGGGTCGAATATGCCAATCGAATAGATCTGAACGTCGGCCTCTTTCACCACCGACCGCACTTCATTTTCGGTGTAGCGGCTGCGATTGTCTCCGCCGTCTGAGACCACCAGCAGCGCCTTGCGTTCGTACTTCGCCTGCTTCATCTTGTTCAGCGCAAAGTAAATCGCATCCAGCAGTGCGGTTCTGTGACCCGCTCGCACGGTTGCAAGTCGCGCCTCTATGTCATCCACAGAAGAAGTGAAGTCTTCCAGCAATTCAGGCCGGTCGTTGAAACCGATCACGAAGAACTCGTCCTGAGGATTCGCCGTCTTTAGAAATTGCAGGATCGAGTCGCGAGCCCGGATCACCTTGTTGGACATGCTTCCGCTGAGGTCAAATACCACGCCGATCGATACCGGCGCGTCTTCGCAGGAGAAGGTCTTGATGCGTTGGGCGGAGTTGTTTTCAAACAAGCTGAAGTTGTCTTTATCCAGGCCCGTGACCAGCCGGTTCAGCGGATCGGTGACAGTAACAGGCACCAGTACCAGGTTCACATCCACCCGAATCCTCTGGCCGTTGCGCGCCGTCAGAGCGGCCTTGCCTTCTACGGGCTTCGGCTCATCGGTGGGAGCCGCCGGAGGGGGGGGCGGCTGGATATGAACGCGATTCAATGGATCGTCCTGCGCGGCACACCGCGAGGCGGCGACCACACTGAACAGACTGAGCGCGATCAGAATAGCTGCGACGCGGGAAAGCGCCCCGGTGTTGGGGCCCGTGGAGATGCGACAGGATGTCCGTCCGGCGATGAAAAACCGGGAAGAGAGTGCCATACAGAGCCCTCGTGACCAGAATCCTAGCATGTCGCCGAGGATGGAAGCATTGTTGCTTACGATGCAGCCGGAACAACCTTTGCGGCACCAAAACATGAAGAATCCCTCGATCGGCGGCTTGCATTTACGCCTCCAGATCCGTTGCTGATTGGCCCCGGCCAAACCTCCAGTTTCGCTCTGTGGGATACAATCCTCGAAGACCCAACCAACACTCCTTCCACAGGTTGGCTCCCCTCTTTTCTGGAGTTTGGAAGCTTGAATGGCACGTATTTACCCGTTTCGCGCAATTCGTTATAACCCCTCTCTGGTGCGGATGGACGACGTCGTAACCCAGCCCTACGACAAGATTTCACCATCGATGCAGCAGGCCTATTACCGCCGCAGCCCGTACAATCTCGTCCGCATCGTTCTGGGGCTTCCTGAGCTGTTTGACGGTCAAGAGGGAGAGGACGTCTACAGCCGCGCCGCTCGCGATTTCAAAGACTGGCGCGCGCAGGGCGTGCTCGCTGCCGAACGGCAGCCTTGCATCTTCGCCTACTCGCAGCAATTCGCCGTTCCCGGCGCCAACGGCCTTACCTGCGAACGCAAGGGCTTTATCGCTCTGGGCGAGCTGTATGACTACAGCCAGAACGTGGTGTTTCGCCACGAACAGACGCTTTCGAAGCCCAAATCCGATCGCCTGAACCTGCTGCGCGCCACTCGCGCCCACTTCGGCCAGGTCTTCATGCTGTACTCCGATCCCGGCCTCAGCGCGGAGAAGATCCTCGCCTCCTCCAGCTTCACTCCGGAGATTGAAGTCACGGACGAATACGGCGTATCGCATCGCGTTTCCAAAGTCAGCGATCCGAACACAATCAAGATGGTTGTCAGCGCGATGGAAGCGAAGAAGCTGATCATCGCCGATGGACACCATCGCTACGAGACGGCGCTGAGCTATTCCAAGGAATTTGCGCCCAAGAGCACGGCCAGCACCGAGCGCAGCTCTTCCTCCCTGCCGCAGCCTGCATATCCTGAGGCGGCCATGATGATGACCTTCGTCAACATGGATTCGGATGGCCTGGTGATCCTGCCGACACATCGGGTGGTGTTCGGACTGGAGGGCTTCAGCCCATCGGCCTTTCTGGAGAGCGCGACGCCCTTTTACCAGGTTGAGGAGATGGACGACGCTGCACCGCAGACGCTCCTGGATCGCCTAAAGCAAGTGAGCGCAGATCGCGCGGCGTTCCTCGCCGTCTTCCCGTCAGGACGATATCTGCTGACCGCGAAAACGGCTGCAACCACCGATGCGCTTAAGAACGTTTCGGCGCGGCAACGCCAGCTCGCGGTGGTCCAGCTCCATCTCCTGGTGCTTGAAAATCTGCTCGGCATCTCACCCGAAGCCATTCGCGAACAACGCAATCTTCGCTACGTACGCGAAGCCACCGAGGCGGTGGAGCAGGTGTCTCGGGGCGAAGCCAATGCTGCGTTCCTGATGAACCCAATCACCATGTCGCAGCTTCGCGAGGTCGCCTTCGCCGGAGAGGTTCTGCCGCAGAAGTCCACGGATTTCTACCCGAAACTCTTAAGCGGACTTGCAATCTATGGGTTGGACTGAGGATCGGCGCTTGCTGGGGCGCCTCATGCTCTGGAGCACGCTGGGCTTCGCCCCGCTCATCGCATCGACCCAGCAGCAGGCACACGCTCAACTACCGGCAGCGCAGAAGCAGCCTGCTCAGTCTTCCCCGAGCCCTCCCTCTTCCACTCTGCCTGTGCCCTCGCAACCGCGCAGCATCCCTCCGTTTGCGACCGCGCCGGTCCGTCCAGTCGAGCCGCGGTTTGTGGTGGTGATTGATGCGGCGCATGGCGGTACCGACACCGGCGCCAGCATCAGCGAACACCTTTTGGAAAAAGACATCGTGCTTTCCTTGTCGGTGCGGCTGCGATCGACGCTGGCTTCGCGCGGCATTCAGGTCGTCACCACACGGGAATCGGATACCAGTCTTTCCACCACGACGCGCGCCGAGATGGCGAACCACGCTGCCGCCGCTGCCTGCGTCATCCTGCACGCGACCGCGACCGGCAGTGGCGTGCACCTGTTCACCTCTTCGCTGAGCCAGACCGCACCCTCCCGCTTCCTTCCGTGGCAATCCGCGCAGTCCGCCTCCGTTACGCAGAGCCTTCGTCTGTCGTCTGAAGTGAACGCAGCCCTCGCGCATGCGGAGATCCCCGTCATGCTGGGGCGCACCTACATTCAACCGCTGGATAGCCTCGCCTGCCCGGCAATCGCGATCGAGATCGCGCCGCTCGCGGCTACCACCAGCCACGCGGGATCGCCGCTGGCCGACGCCGAATACCAGCGGCGCATCATCGATGCCACAGCCGGCGCGCTGCAGCAATGGCGGAATGACTGGAGACTGCAGCCATGATTCCCCGGTACCAGCGCATTCTCTTCTGGGTCTTACTGGCGGTGGCCGTGGGCATGGCGATCGTGCTGATCCGGCTTCGCGAACGCGCGCAGGACCGGCTGCTCGCCGCAGCCGACACGGTACCGCTCTCAACGCCTGTCGATACTGCGGGCGAGTCGGTGACCCTAATGATTGCCAACGATGCCGACGGATCCCTGGCACCCGTACACCGGAGTGTGCCTTTACCCAAAGAGCTGAATGCGCGCGCACGCGTTCTGCTGCAGAGACTTCTTGCGGAATATGCCAACCCGCAATCAACCCATCCAATTCTTGCGGGACCCGGTGTCGAAGAGGTCTTTCTCATGCCGCTGAACGCACCAAACGGCACAGGAGGGAGCAACCCTCGGCCTGCGAATACTTCCTCTTCAGACCTGATGGCCGTCGTCAACCTCAGCCGTTCGTTGGCCGAGAGCCATCCTTCCGGAATTGAACCGGAGACGCTGACGCTGCTATCGATCATCGGTACCCTGCACGCAAACCTGCCGCAGATTGGCGAAGTTCGCTTCCTCGTCGATGGCCAGGCGCAGGATACTCTCGCCGGGCATGCGGATTTGACCCGCGTCTACCTCGCCGATGGCGCCACTCCGGGAGTTCGCCCTTGAGCCCTCGCCCGGACCACTTCTCGCCGGTCAAGATTGGCGTATTCGACTCCGGAGTCGGCGGCCTCACCGTTCTGCGTGCCTTGCTGCCGCGCATCCCTGGGGCCGAATACATCTATGTTGGCGACACAGCGAGGCTGCCTTACGGCTCCAAATCTCGGGCGACCATCGCTCGGTATGCGGTGTCGAGCGCGCGCTTTCTCGTGGACCAGGGTGCACAGTTCCTGGTGATCGCCTGTAACACGGCCAGCGCCCTGGCCATCGACGACATTCGCAGCGCCTCTCCCGTTCCGGTGCTCGGAGTCATTGAGACTGGCGCAGCCGAGGCTCGCGCCAACTCCACCACTGGAGATGTGCTGGTGATCGCCACCGACGCCACAGTGCAAAGCCACGCCTATGCCGCAGCCTGCCGGGAACTCGGGATGCGTGCGCTTGAGAAAGCCTGTCCGCTGCTGGTGCCGCTGGTGGAGGAAGGGTGGATTGAGCATCCTGTCACGACGGAAGTTCTTCGGATTTACTTGACCGAACTGCTGCAACGCGCGGAAGCGGATGGCCTGCAGGCGGACACGCTGGTCCTAGGCTGCACGCATTATCCCTTGCTGCGCAGCCAGATTGAACGCGCAGTACCGGCTTCCATTCAGGTTATCGATTCTGCTGAAGCCACGGCCAAACGGGTATGCGCCGCGCTGGGGATTCCAGCCTCTGCGGTGATCGATAGCCTGCCGCAACTTCGCTTCTTCGCTACCGACTCGACGGTGAAATTTCGCCAGCTCGGAACGCGCTTCCTGGGCCAGCCTATCGAGGACGTCGAGTTGGTCGATCTCGGCGGCTGATATTCTTACATCTTGTGTGCAGGAGTTCGGTAGTCCTGCCGGAAGACTTTGAAGGAGTTGCTGGAATGCTCACTCTTGAGGGACGCACTGCCGTCATCTTTGGCCTGGCCAATAAACGAAGTATCGCCTGGGCGATCGCACAGAAGCTGCAGGCCGCCGGCGCACGGTTGGCGATCAGCTATCAGAATGAACGGCTTCGCCTGGAAGCAGAGAGCCTCGCGGCGGAGCTGCCCGGGGCAGAGCTGTTCCAGTGCGATGTGTCAAACGATGCGGAGATCGATCGCGTCTTCGCCCAGATCAAGGAGCGATTTGGCAAGCTGGACGTGCTGGTGCACTCGGTCGCCTTCGCGCCCGCGGATGAGTTGAAGAACGACTTCCTTCAGACCACGCGTGAGGGATTTCGCATCGCGCACGACGTCAGCGTCTACTCGCTGATTGCGCTCAGCAGGGGCGCGGCGCCGCTGATGACAGAAGGCGGCAGCATCATCACGCTCACCTACTACGGAGCAGAAAAGGTAGTACCGCACTACAAGGTCATGGGCGTGGCGAAAGCTGCTCTGGAAGCGACAGTGAAGTACCTCGCCAACGATTTGGGTCGGAGAAAGATTCGCGTCAACGCCATCTCTGCTGGTCCAATCAAGACACTGGCTGCCCGCGGGATCGGCAACCTGGGCGATATGCTCAAGTACCACGCGGACCGTGCGCCCCTGGGACGAAACGTGGAGCAGTCGGAGGTCGGCGATACGGCTGCGTTCCTGGCATCGGATATGGCCAGCGGCATCACCGGCGAAATTCTTTACGTGGACTGCGGTTACAACATCGTGGGCTTTTGAGGAAAGGGCCGCAATCCGGCCCCATCTCCTACCGGCCCGCCAGGGCTTGGTTTCCACTTCCCGCGGCTCTCAGTCTGTTTCCTGATTCGCTGTGGCGAGGCGCAGTCACTACCGGTTCTGAGATATAGCTGACGTACGCTGCCAGTGCCTGCACCTCCTGGTCGTTGAAGGAGAAGACCGGCATGCCACCCTGCCGCATGCGGCCCGTTGGATGCCGCAGCATGTTGGCCAGCATTTCGGCTGGAAGACTCGCGCCGGCGTTTGCCAGTGCCGGGGCTGCCGTGCTGCCTCCCGCTCCCTCGGCTCCATGACAACTGCCGCATTTGCGTGCGGCGAAGACCGACCTGCCCTGGAGTGCAACCGCGCTCATCACAGGCCGGGGCGTACTCGCTTCAGGCCGAACGAACTGCACAGGTCCGGTGAGTGAAGCGACTTCTTTCCGCGCCGCTGTCGTTGTTTCTGCCGGCTCGGTTCTGGCCACTGCAGGCGCTGCCGCCGGAGGTGCGCTCAGGCTCAGGATGTACTCAATGAGCGCGTTCAGATCGTCGCCGGCCATCTTGACCGGCGGCATTCCGCCCGCCTTCATCTTGGCTGTTGGGTGTTGAAACAGATTGAGGACCTGCGGAGCCTGCATCGTCTTGCCGACAGCGGTAAGCGCCGGAGCGAAGCGCGTTCCCACCGCTCCTACTCCATGACAAGCAGTACATCCGTGACTCAGGAAGATGGCTTCACCCTTCTGCTGCACTGGATCTGAGACGCGAATGAGTTCGGCAGCGGGCGTGGGGCTCGGGCTGGTCGGCGCGGTGACTGGCCGCGTTGCCGCAGGCTCCACCACGACAGTCTTGGCCGCCTCCAGAGCGACATCATTGGAGGCGGGCTTATTCGTCACAGACTCGACTACTTTATCCTGCGGAATGACCGGAGCAGCTGCGCTCGCGACTGCACTGTCCTTCTTCTTAGACAGGCTGCGCAGATAGGCGGTGAGCGATGACAACTCCGAATCGTTCAGGTCTGGCGCGGCCATGCCGCCTGCCATCATCTTGGCGGTCGGATGCCGCAGCAACTGTTTCAGCGCCGCGTCGGTGTATTTGCGCCCAACGGGGTAGAGCGAAGGTGCACGCGGTGTTCCTTTCAGATCCTCGCCATGACAGGCGAAACACGCACGTGAATCCACGATCTGTTGCCCTGCCGCGATCGCTCCGCTCCCATTCACCGCTGCAGTGCCGACGCTCGCGCGAAGCAGCGAAGGCGCGGGCTGGGGAGCTGCGGCGACGGCCGCCGTCGCAGAGGAAGGACCTGCTGCGACGACTATGGAGTTGTTGCCCCCACCCAGCGATCCGAGGTAGGCGATCAAGGCCGACATATCCGACTCACTCAGCGTCTGCGCCGGCATGCCGCCGGCACGCATCTTCGCCGTCGGATTCTTGAGCAGTGAAGCAATCTGAGCCGACGGATATTTGCTGCTGATCTGTGTCAACGCCGGACCAATCGGGCCGCCTACTCCTGCGTCTCCATGGCAGGCATTGCAACCGCCAGCTTCAAACAGCGCTTTGCCTTTGACTGCCTCCGGACTAAGTGCATGAGTGACAGTTACAGGGCCGGTTAGAGATGCCATGCGGTACGGCTCAAACGGCTTGTGAAAGTAGTCGTCCTGTTCCTGGTCCTGGCGAGCGAGTTGAGACGCTGTCGCCGGATCGTGCATGTCGTCGAGATGGCTCTTGATGCCGAGCCAGATCAATCCGAAGACGACGATCGCGACTGCGCCCACTGGAATCGGACGGCGCCAGGGACGACGCTCGATGCCGCGGTCCAGAAACGGCAACAGGAACAGTAATCCCACCAAGATAGTTGGGATCACCACCATGCCGATCACGGCGCGCGGGCCCTCCCAATACTTGAGCCACTGAAACAGCGGTAGGTAGTACCACTCGGGGCGCGGCAGATAATGGCTGTCGGTGGGATTCGCAAGGGGTCCGAGCTTCACCGGCACAAAATGCGAGAGCCAGCCGAGAACACCCATAACCACCAATGCGAATGCCATATCCAGCAGGACCTGCTTCGGATAGAACATCTCGACGCGCAGCTTCGGTTCGATCGGATGTTCCTTGATCGGACCCGCGGCTCCGGCCTTACGGAAAAGAAACACGTGGGCCACGACGAAGATCACGATCATGGCCGGAATGACGAACACATGCAGCACGTAGAAACGCGACACCGTCAGCGTGCCCATGGCCGAACCGCCGCGCAGCAGGCGACGAATGTATTCGCCCACGATCGGGGCCTGCCCGGCGACATTGGTACCTACCGAACTCGCGAAGTACGCCTTCTGATCCCAAGGCAAAAGGTATCCGGTGAAGGCCATGCCCAACATGAGCAGCGACAACACGCAGCCGGCTACCCACAACAGTTCGCGCTTGCCTTTATAAGAACCGAACAACAGCGTCTGCAGAAAATGCAGCAGCAGCACAACCACCATGGCGCTGGAGCCATAGGAGTGCAGGCTGCGGAGAAACGATCCTGCCGCAACTTCCTTCACGATGTATGACACGCTCACATGCGCTGTAACCGGAGAAGGCACGTAATACAGCGCGAGGCAGAGCCCCGTCACCACCTGCAGCAGCAGGATGAACAGCAGTGCCGATCCGAAGACGTACGCGAAGCGCGCTCCGCCGGGGATGGGCTCCTGCAATGTGTGGTGCAGCATCTTCTTCGCACCGGTGCGATGGTCGATCCAATCCCACACCTGCGAAGCGATTCTCGGTTTCTCTGCGACGAGGACCGAGGAAGAGCGGGCAGTTCTCCCGGGGATCTTCAACTCGTCACCTCGCGGTCGGGAATGTTGGGACGGAACTGCTCATAGCGCACCATGACTTTGCCATCTACCACCTTGGTTTCAAGCGCGTCGAGTGCACGCGGAGGCGGGCCGGAGCAATGCTTTCCATCCGCGGAGAACTGGCCGCCATGGCATGGACACACAAATCGATCTTGATCTTCATGCCACGAGACCGTGCAGCCCAGGTGAGGACAGATGGCGGACAAGGCTTTCACTTCGCCCGCCGCCTGGATCAGGTACACGACTGGTTGCGCAGCCGTTTCCTGCCATGCATCGCGCTGATTGAGTTCCAGGGTGCGCCGGATGGGCGCCTTCGATCCCGACAGGTCGTTGACCGGACCTGCTTCCGCCCAGGAGGACTCCTTGGCTTTCACGTTGAGTGGATAAAAGATGAAGCGCACCATGGGAATGGCTAGAAATGCAGCCATGCCCGTCGCGGCTCCTCCAAACAATAAGCCGAGAAACGATCGGCGCGATCCATCCTGCACATGTGGCTGCTGTGCATCCTCGTGAGTGTCCATGCGTCCTCCTCGTGCGTGACTGGGGAAAGTATCAGTAGCTGAACCAAAGCGAAACGTAAGTCGTGTTGTTGTCGGCAGCGTTTCGTCCGGCACCGTCATAGTTCTTGCTGGCTCCGTTAAACTTGCCGTAACCGGTGTATTGCACTCCCAACTCGATGTTCTGCGTGGCCCAGAAGCCTGCCTGCGCAATGTAGCCGGTGCTGTCGGGGCTACCAAGCGCGCTGCCGGTAATCGGCGCCTGTGCGAATAACGTTGCGTCCTTGGTCCCCGTAGTGGAGAAGCCGGCGCCCGTCAGCCGCAGTCGGTCGTGAATGTGGAAGTTCACATCGCCACGCACCGTATCCAGATGGTGCTTGGCAAAGTCGGCGCCTTCGGCTCCAAAGGTGGCCGCCAGATCAGACGCCTCGTGGATGTAGGTGGCGTGGGCAGTGATGAGGTTTGCACCGATTGGCCGCTCGTATTGCATATCAAGCGCAGGGTCGGTGAAGTGATCGCGAGCCCCGGTCACCCCGTTGGGCGTTGAACTCACCACCATTCCGTATGTGCCGACCATAAGGTAGTTCTGTCCGAAGTTCTGTTGCCATGCCGCGCGCCAATAGGGCGCAATGCCTTGCACGTTGTACTGGAAGCCTGCGCCGTCGACGGGCTGGTTGCCGCCGGCATGCTCTGAACGGTAGGCGGTTCCGCCGAGGTACAGATGATCGTTCCACATGGTGAAAAGACCCAGTCCAGCTACATCCTGCGCCAGGCCGCCGGAGAGGAGAGTGGAAGCGGTGGGCGTTGGCGTATTGCTCGAGGAAACCCAGGGATAGCCCCACGAGGGAGTGCTGTTCCAAAGGTCATCGGTTGTCGGGCTATTGTTCAGCGTCGCGCCAAACACAAACTCCTTTGCTCCACGGTGACGAATGGTGGCGTAGCGCAGATCGGTGTTATCGAGGCCGAAGTGATCGTCCTGGTGCGAATAGGTCGCCTGCACAAATCCGCCGAAGTGAGGTGCGACTTCTCCAGCGAGGAAGATACTGAGTGTCTGCGGAAACTGAACACTGTTGTTCTGCGTTCCGGGCTGCCCTTTGGCAGAAGCCGCGTCGCTCAGAATGACCATCGCGGAGAGCGGGAAGTTACGAAGGATCTTGAGATTGGTTCCGTCCAGAGTGGCCTCTGGCTTCAGGTCGGCCATGCTGTAGCCATTCAACTTGAACTTGCGCCCGAAAGAGGTCAGTTCCGGCGGGTTGTTGTGGCACACATTGCAAGAAAGGCCGGTTTGCCTGGCGAAGCTGGGAACCGCGACCGCCTGGGGCCGAAATACCAAAGCAAGAAAGAGAAGCAAAAAACTGCTGCAGATGCGACGAATCGAGTGCATATGAGATTCCTTTGAAAAGCAGATTCCGGCATACCTGTACGAACAGCGGCGTCCGGCTGACTCCATGGCAAAAAACACAGTTTGGCTGAGCTCCGCCTCGGGGGTGAGGGGAGCGGATCATTCCTGGAACTGAAACTTCGCAACACGTACGGATCGCAGAATCGAGAACCGGCACGACACGGACACGAAACACCGGCGAAAGCGCTACGCCTCCGGTGCTGACAGTTATCCAGACAACTCAAGGCAACGCCGAAGCGTAAGGTGAGAACGCGCTTTTCTGCGCCTCCTCAAAAAAAGTGAGCCGGCACCTACACCGGACTACACCGTACTTGCACGAAACACAAAAGCACCGATTGCGCAGAGGTATTGAAGTCTTCTCAACACGCTCGGTTGGTGATAACACGGAGGCGCACGCATGGTGGTCCGACTAAAACGCCTGAGTGTTGAGTCAGAAGATAAGATGGAACTTGCTGGGGTGTGTCATTCAAATGTCATTTAAATGTCATTCTTAAGTCGTACTATCAAGTAACTTCCCTTTTATGCGTAAGAATTGTCTCTGCTCCGCGTTCTTCTTGCCCGTATTCGGAGATTGTCGTAAGGAGGCATTGTCCACCGCATGAGTTCAATCCTGGTCATAGAAGACGACAATCACATCCAGAAAGCATTGCACCGCTTGTTCACCATAGAAGGCTACGAGGTGCGGTGTGCCTCGGACGGCAAGATCGGCCTGGATTGCTTTCAGACATCGCTGCCCGACGCGGTCGTTCTTGACCTGATGCTTCCCGGCATCTCCGGCCGCGACTTATGCAAGAGCATCAAGCATGCTTCTCCAGATACACCGGTAGTGGTGCTGAGCGCGATTACTGAGGTTGCTGACAAGGTTCTGCTGCTGGAGTTGGGAGCGGACGACTATGTCACGAAGCCATTCAGTCCGCGCGAACTGCTGGCCCGAGTGCAGGCTTCGATGCGCAGATCGCAGCGCTCCCGCCTGACGGCGCCCCTCGCTTTCGGCGATGTGGCAGTCGATTTCCGCAAGATGGAGGTCAGCAGAGCAGGCAAGCCGGTAATCCTCACTGCACACGAGTACAAATTGCTTAAATTCTTCCTCAACAATGCCGACCGGGTCTTGTCGCGCGAGGAACTGCTCAACGACGTGTGGGGCTATAACTCGTACCCTTCGACGAGAACGGTGGATAATCAGATACTCAAACTCCGGCAGAAGCTGGAGGCCGACCCGGCCAATCCGCAGCACTTTAGGACTATTTACGGGCTGGGTTACAAGTTCGTACCATAGGCCCGGGTGCCCATGCGGCTAAGCGCAGGAGGATCGGGTTCGATGCGGATGCGCACTACCTTGCTGCTGTTCTTCCTGTCGGTCTCTCTGGGACTGACGGCAGCCAGCCTGGTGATCATCGGCGCCGTGCTGCACCGGCAGATTCGTAACAGCATCGTCTCTGATCTGCAACACTCCGTTGCTACCTTCCAGAACTTACAGGTCCAGCGCCGTGCCATGCTTCGCCGCGAAGTATCCCTGCTGGCCGACCTGCCTAGCCTGAAAGCCCTCATGACCGCCGACGATACCCGCACCATTCGCGACGGCGGGGTGGCCTTTTGGCGTCTGAGCGGGAGCGACTTCTTCAGCCTTGCGGACCGGCGCGGTCAAGTCGTAACCATCTACAGCACGGAACCCATTCATGACCAGACCGGAGCAATCCACCAGGTCGCCAGTTCTATTGACGCGCCGCAGGTGCCCCACTTCCTCTTCGTCGATGGCCGCCTCTACGAGGTGTTTTCGCAGCCGTTTTACTTCGGTTCAGAGACCAGCGGCACACTCCTGGGCTATGTGACGATCGGCTACGCCATCGATGATCGTCTGGCTCGCGAAGTCAGTCAGGCCGCTGCTGCCACCGTAGTCTTCCTGGCAGGAGATTCGGTTGTGGGCAGCACGCTCGACGAACGCCACCGCGATCTACTCTCGTCCCGGGCTGCGCTGCTGGCCCAGCCTTCCAAAGCCGATCCGGACCAATGGCTCGGCTCCGAGCACTACCTGCAGGCCTCGCTGCCACTCTCTCGCTCGGGAACGCCCGCGCTCCGCTTGCTGGTGCTCGAGTCGTATGACCGGGCCAGTGCCTTCCTCAAGCGGTTGAACTGGCTGATCGCCGGCCTTGGCACCCTGGGCATTATCCTTGGCAGCCTGCTGGCCCGCTACATCACCGGGACCATCACCCGTCCGCTCGAAACCCTGGTCGAGGGCGCCCGGGCACTGGGCTCCGGAGACTTCGATTACAAGCTGGGTTCAGGCGGCGCACGCGAGCTTCGCGAACTCGAAACAGCCTTTGACCGGATGCGCCGCGAGCTTAGCGCCACTCAGAAGGAACTGCTCGAGGCCGAGCGGCTCGCGACCATCGGCAGCATGGCCAACTCGATCTCCCACGATATGCGGCATTACCTCTCGGCCGTTTACGCGAACGCGGAATTTCTCAGCTACTCAAGCGGCGGGGCGGAAGAGCGTTCCAGCCTGATGAGCGAGATTCGGCTGGGTGTCCAAGGGATGACCGAGATGATTGAGTCGCTGCTGATCTTCAGCCGTACGGGGCAATCGCTGCACCCCAGTTGTGAGGCGATCGTCGGACTGGTGGAACGGGTCGTAGCGTTGATTCGTGCTCATCCGGAGGGCCAGCACGTCACCATCATCGTGGAGGAAATGCCGCTCACCGAGATCTGGATGGACGCAAAAAAGGTAGAGCGCGCGATCTACAACCTGGTACTCAATGCCTGTCAGGCGGCACGACGGGGCAGCCTCGCTCCCCGGGTCCGGCTCTCGTTCGCTGAGAGCAGTGAGGCCATACGTATTTACATTATCGACAATGGTTGTGGTGTGGCGGAACCCATTCGCCGCACCCTGTTCGATCCGTTTGTCAGTGAGGGACGTCAAAGCGGCATCGGACTGGGACTCACGCTGGCGAACCTTATCGCCCAGGAACATGGTGGCAGCGTGGTTTTGGAGGAGTCAGGTCCGGGAAAGACAGTCTTTTGTCTTCGCCTGGTCAAGGGTGCCCTACAATCGCTCAGGCCGACCGAAAAGCAGCGAGAATCTGTTTTGCTGGCCGACCCCGAATGATTATGCTGGTCGGGACCCCAAAGGATTTCTACATGCACCTTCGCTCGTCGACCCTCGGCCGCGGCAGGGCCATCGTTATGGTTCCACTTCTCGCGTCCACGATGTTGATTGCTCAGGCCTCCCCATCCAATTCCGCAAGTACCAGCGCTGCGGGCGACGTGCGATACCAGCAGATGGAAGATCAGATCCGGGCCGTTCTGAGCGAGCTAGGAGAAACGCGGCACGAACTCCAGGATTCGCGGCAAAAGATAGAAGACCTGCAGAATCATCTCGCCTCGGTAGAAAAGGAACTCGCCACGCGGGGTGCCTCCGACACTCAGCCGTCGGCGATGGTACCCACGCCAGACCAGTCTGCGACCGATCTCCGGTCAGCCGTCGATCATCTGCAGGAACAAACGGACATTCTGCAATCCCAGGTCAAGCAGCACGAACAGACCAAGCTCGAGAGCTCGTCGAAATACCCGATCAAGCTTTCCGGGCTGATTCTGTTCAACACTTACGTCAATGACGGCGCAGTCGACAACATCGACCTACCAATTCTCGCGCTGAGCCGAACGCCGGACATCGCCCACGGAAGCATCAGCGGCTCGATGCGCCAGACGATTCTGGGCCTCGACGCCCGCGGGCCTCGCTTAGTGGGTGCGCGCACGTCAGGCGACGTTCACATCGACTTCTTCGGCGGCATCTACGATGGCGATTGGAATCCCTATGCCGGACATGTGAGGCTGCGAACGGCTCATATGAAACTCGATTGGGGAGACACATCGCTGCAGGCGGCGATCGATGGCCCGATCTATTCTCCAGTAGAGCCAACCTCGTATGCCAGCGTGGGAGCACCTTCGCTCGCATGGTCAGGAAATTTGTGGACCTGGGCGCCGCAGATCGTGTTGACGCACCAGTTTGAAGCCATCGGAGCCGGGCGGCCAAAGTTGGAATTCGGATTGATGGACCCGCAGCCGCCTGAGTCGCCGCCGAATGGAGGAACGCATCAGCCCGGAGCCTCAGAGAGAAGCAAGCAGCCGGCATACCAGGCGCGCGTTTCCTACTCGATCGGCGAGGACGGCGAAGCCATGACGATCGGGGCAGGCGGCTACTATAGCCTGCAAAGGTATGCGGGTAGTCCAAACGTGAATTCATGGGTGGGAACCGCGGACTGGCTTTTGCCGATCACCAAATACCTAGAAGTCTCCGGCCAGTTCTACCGGGGGAGCGCGCTGGGCGGTCAGGGCGGCGGCACGTTCAAGGACGTATACACTGACAACCACTCAATCCAACGAGGCCTTGACGATGTGGGAGGCTGGGGCCAGATCAAAGGCAAGTTGAATCCTCGCCTGGAAGTAAACGGCGCGTTCGGTCTCGACAACGCATTTGGCGGCGAACTGCACAGCGCCTCTTTCTATGAGGGCGCCGATGTTTACGACTTTCTGGCACGAAACCGCACTATTTCTGCCAACTTCATTTATCGGCCGCGAGCTTATCTGCTCTTCTCGTCCGAATATCGCAACATTCATAGCTGGCAGACCAACCACGTCGACAACACTGCAAACAGCATGAGCCTAAGCGCGGGATACCTGTTCTGATGAGCAAACGAATCGCCCCAGTTCTCGCGCTGTCGCTTCTCTTCTTGCTCGCAGTGAGCTTGTCTCTGGCGCAGACCATGGATGTGAGCGCAGAGGTCAAGCTCGTCCGACCTGCAGCGGCTAAAGCTAAAAAGGCGGGCGAGGCCTCAGCGAACGTCGTCCTCTGGCTCACGCCGCTCGAAGGTCGAGCCGCTCTGCCGATCAAGCCGGGACGCTTCCGCCTTTTGCAAAAGGATAAGAAATTTACTCCGCACCTGCTGGTGATTCCGGTAGGAAGCCTGGTCGACTTCCCCAACGAAGATCCTTTCTTCCACAACGTGTTCTCCTTCTTCAACGGCAAGCGATTTGACCTGGGGCTGTATGAGTCGGGCAGCAATCGCAGCGTGCGCTTTGATCACGAGGGAGTCGATTACATCTTCTGCAATATCCATTCGGAGATGAGTGCCGTGGTCATCGCTCTCTCGACGCCTTACTTCGCCGTTTCGAACCGTGAAGGCGTCGTGACCTTCCACAACGTGCCGCCAGGGTCGTACGAACTGAGGGTATGGGCCGAAGGCGCGCAGCAGGAAGACCTGAACGCACTCACGCGCCGGGTTCACGTCGACACCGCGCAGACGAACCTGGGGATTCTCCGCGTTCAAACCACCGGGCAGCTGGGGCCTCACAAGAACAAGTTTGGTGAGGATTACAGTCCGGCGGATGTCCACCCGTACTGAGCCGGATCCGCGAGCAACTCTACGCAATTATTCCCTCTGCGACAATGGAACAGGACTCTTCCCTTGGAGCAAGCCGCAGACATGCCTCTTCGCGCCGTTATCTTCGACTACGGGATGGTGCTGAGCGCACCAGCCGAAGCCGCCGCTCACCAGCAGCTTGTGCGTATCTTCGGTGCGCCTGCCGAGACGTTTGAAAAACAGTATTGGGTTCATCGCCGGGCCTACGATGAGGGCACGTTCGATGGAGATTCCTACTGGCGCGCTTGCGCTGAGGATTCGGGCGTGAGCCTCAGCCCGACGCAGATCGCGGAGTTAATCCAGTGGGATATCCGCATGTGGACCCATCTCAACCAGCCAATGGTTCATTGGGCTCTCGACGTCCACGCCGCCGGATTTCGCACCGGAATTCTCTCGAATATCGGAGAAGAACTGGCGCTCGCCCTGATGGATCTGGAATGGGTGCAGAATCTTGATCACAACACCTGGTCGTATCAGTTGCGAATGTCGAAACCAGACCCGGCGATCTATCACCATGCCCTGGACGGCCTGGGTGCGAGCGCGGCAGAAACCCTGTTTCTGGATGACCGGGAAGAAAACATCCTGGCTGCCCAGGCTGTGGGCATGCAGGCGGTACGCTTCCGAGACATTCCCGACCTGCAGCGTGATCTCGAGGCTTTGAAACTGGCGGATGCGTTACCGCGCTTGCCGGTGGAACAGGCTGCCTGAAGGACTTGGCGGTGAGGCCTTACTGACTGAGCGATGAAGTGGGTGGCGCTCTGCGTGGCTAGTACGAGTGACGGCCGACGGCCTCGCGGACTAACTGTTCCACCTGGGCGCGATCGAACTGAGGGGTAAACTCCTCGAAGTCCTCGGCGTCCCCATTGGTGTGGCTCTGCAGCCGCGCATCTGGAAAGCCCAATCGGCGCTTGAGATCGAGAATCTCCTGGATCTTGTCTTCGGGAATCTTCGAGAGCGGCAGGCCTGTCTGCCGAGACAGCAGGATGGTTCTGCAGTAGGTGTCGAAGATCTCCGCCAGCCATTCCGCATGCGTAAGGGTATCTGCCCAGCAAACGATCCCGTGATTCTGCAGCATGATTGTGTTGTGATAACGCACGAAGGGCACGACGGTCTTAGCGAAGGTGCGCGTGCCGGGCGTTTCGTATGGCGCCATGGCGACGGGGCCGATAAAGATCTCTTGTTCTGTCAGGATGCCGACTGGAGGAGTGGTGCCGGTGACCGCGAAAGCCGTTGCATGCGGCGGATGGCAATGGACCACGGCGCGCGCCTTCGAATTTGACCTATAGATCTCGAGGTGAAGCATCAGTTCGCTCGAGCGAGCGTGATCCCCGGCAGCGATGTTGCCCTCCATGTCGCAGAGGCAAATATCAGACGACGTGAGGTCGCCCTTGCTGAACATTGTGGGAGTGCACAAGACGTAGTCGCGGGTGAGGCGCACCGAGAGATTCCCGCCATTGCCGTCTACATACTCCCGGTCCCAGAGCTTTCGGCCCACACGCACCATCTCGGCCTTGAGGCGTTCCGCCTCGCAAGATTCAAACAGCAGCGCCGGCGAACCATGCATCTTCTCGCGCGCGCGCAGCTTCTCGAGCACGTCGCCAAGTACGTCACGAACCACGGCTTCGACGTCGGTTGCGAGCGTCATTGCTTCACTCATCCATTTCTTTGCTTCCCGCAGGCACCTCGATGATACGTCTGCGCTCCGCACCATTTCAACGAATATTGCTGGGAAAGATGCGCGAGCGGCTCAAACGGAAGTTCAGAGACCTCGTTCTGCTGGCTTCCTTCCCACCCACCTGCGACAATGGAACTCAGCGACCTAGGATGCATCTTCCAAGAGTTTTATCATTGGCAATTCTGGCTTTGGCGCTCGTCGGCTGCGGGTACCATCCTGCGGGATCCGCGACTCATCTTCCCTCGACCGTGCACACGGTCGCCATACCGACGTTCCAGAATTCGACGCAGTCATACCACACAGAGGTTGCGTTCACTCAAGCAGTTATCCGCGAATTTACAAATCGGACCCCTTACTCGATCGCCAGCACCGAACAGGGAGAGCCCGACGCCACCGTTCACGGCACGGTCACTCGCTTCGACATCATCCCGCTCACCTACAATTCGAAGACGGGACAATCGTCGAGCTTCCTGATCACCATCAATGCCCAGGTCTCGGTCACCGATCGCGACCATCGCGTCCTCTACCAGAACAACGGCTACCAGTTCCGGCAGCAATACCAGACCAGCACCGATCTCGCCAGCTTTATCCAGGAAGATCCCGCAGCGGTTCAGCGTCTCTCTCGCGATTTCGCGCAAGCTCTGGTGAGCGATATTCTGGACTCCTTCTAGCATGAGACTTTTCCAAACCTCGAAACTCTCCGCGCACAATCGGTTCGCCGATTCGTCTTGCGCCGGCAAACCAACGGCAGGGAAACCATGACGACCGCGCGTTGGGGTGCGGGATTCGGCGCCACAGAACGCTTCGTGGCTGAAATCCAAGCCGCCCAGCACGGGGCAAAGCTGCGGCCGGGCTATGTCCTGGCCGGCGACGAAGTCTTCCTCTACGAACGCTGCCGCCGGGCTGTCCTGGAAGCGTTTGTTCCGCCCGACTTGCGTGACTTCTGCCTCTCGGACCTCGACCTGGCGGATACCGGTATCTTCGACGCGCTCGATCGCGCGCAAACTCCTTCGTTGATGGCGCCCTTTCAGGTCCTCTTCCTGCGCAATCTGAAGACGCTGTACACGCGCGGGGCGAAGAAGGATGAGTTCGCGGCCATTGACGCGTACTTCCGCTCGCCCAATCCGCAGGCACTGCTGATCTTCGTCGCCGACCACATTCGCATCGCCTCTGACACGCGACGCATGGAGATGCAGGACAAGGAGCGCTACGACCGCATCCGCGAAACCCTGGGCGACTGGTGCGGCATCGTCGAGTTGGCCCGTGTGGACGAAGCCGATGCGATGCGATGGCTGCTTGCCGAGGCAGACAAACTTGACGTACGCTTTGAAGCCGATGCGGCTCGCGAGCTCACAGACTCGCTGGGCGGTGACATGATGCTCATCGCCAGCGAATTTGAAAAGCTGCTGCTGTATGCCGGAGAAAAGCGCCGAGTCACTCTCGGCGATGTGGAAACCATGGTGCTGGCGGCTAAGCAGCGTTCTCTATACGAACTTACCGACGCGATCTCCTCGAAAGACAAGGCCCGCTCGCTGATTCTGCTGCAGGGCCTGCTCAACGCCTCCGATGGGGGCGAGGATTCGGCCATCGGCCACCTGTACATGCTGGCGCGCACCTTCCGCCAGATGCTGGTGATCTTGGAGAAAAACGTTCGCGATTCGCGCGCCATCTGGCAGGCGTTATGGCAGGGCTTTCGCATGCCTCCATTCGCGGCTGACGACCTGATTCGCCAGGCTCGCCGTTATAAATCGCGCCGCGAACTCACGCGCGCGCTCCGCCTTATTGCACGTGCCGATGTAGAACTGCGATCCTCGCCGGTGGACAAGCGCCTGGTGCTCGAACGACTGGTGCTGGAGTTGGCCAGTCCGCCCCAACCCCTGGCCGCATCCGTCTACACTCAGTACTCGATGGAGATTTGATCCCATGTGGGTCCGCCACGCCCTTGCCGCTTGCCTGCTCGCGCTGCCCCTGGCGTGCCTGGCCGATTCGCAACCCAAGCCCGCAGTGACGATCGAGCTGAAGACGCTTGGTATGGCATCGGACTTGTACGCAAACCAGCCAGATAACCGCGATGAGGCCCGCGCAGTCCTCGATGTTTTCTGGATCAGCCCCGACCGGCTGGCCTCGGTCTTCAGCACCAGCCCGCGGTTTCAAAAGCCAAACCATCCCGAACCGTACCAGGTGCGACTGGTCGTCTTCGATTCCTCCGGCAAGGAATACTCGCGGCGGGACTGGACCTTTGCTGAGACCGGGCCGGAGGCCACCGCCCTGCTTGCATTTCAAGCAGGTCCGGAGGGCTCCATCCTGGCCATTCACGCTACTACGAGCGATACTCCCGGACTTCCCGAGGGCAACCTCATCCAGGTGCTTTCGCCCGAAACTAAGCTTCAGCAGAACTTCTACATCGCGTCTGACAGCGTGTTGGTGCCGTCTTCGCCGCCAGGTTCCGCACTCGTTGTGCAGCAGTTCCACGGTAACGGGAAATCGACACTTCATTTCTGGTCGGGCGCCCCGCTCAAAGACAGCTTCAATTTTCGTTTGAGCCGCCAGACGGAGACACTCGCCGGTCCCCGTGAAGCCGCACAGCAAGTGTGCAGCAAGCCCGGTGTCTGCCCCGGAGCGCAGGTCATTCGCCCTGACGGCTCGAGCTGGGTCTATGCCGGTAAGGAATCTTCGGTCCTGCACCCGCGCGCGTTTCTTACGCCCAGCACCCTGCTGGCGGAGGTGGAGACGAAGGAGAATCCTTCGCAATTGTTGCTGCTTCACGCCGATGCAGCAGCGACCGAACTGCAGGTGACCAAGCACGGCGATCGCGTGGCCGACTTTGCCGGCATGGCCGCCGATGGGTCGCGATTTGCCATTGATGTATATGGAGAAAGCGGCGTCTGTGGTTTTCTCGATCTGGCGTGTTCGCACCGCTCCAGGGCCATCGTCGTGTCGGCAGACAAGCTGATCTTCGAAGCGCCACTCTCCGCGGCTGGGGGCAAGTCTTCGCTCTCACCTGACGGCAAGCATCTCGCTGTTCTCGATCGCGGCAAGTTGTTGCTTTTCACAATTCCCTGAGCCTTTCGACCGTCCGAGGCAGTCGACTACCTCAACTGAGCGGCGGCACCTGGGCCTCTCCAGGGTTGGTGGGCGCGTGACCACGGGTCGTCAGCGTCAGCGCGGCGGCTAAGATCAACCCACCGCCCGCCCAGGCAAATGGGCCAAGGTGATCGCCCATCAGCTTGACTCCGAGAATGGAGCCGAGCGCCGGCTCGATGTTCAGAAAAACGCCGGCTCTCGATGCCGGAACGCGGTGGATGCCCCAGTTCCACAGCAGCGTAGTGGTGGCCGTACACAAGACGCCGCTTGCAGCCAATGCCAGCCACGCCCTCAGGCTCACACCGTGAACCGGAGGCAAGCCGTGCACCGCGATGACACACACTGCCACCATTACAGTTCCCGAGAGGATGCCATACGCCGTCACCACGATAGGTGTGTGCCTGTACATGAGGCGCTGGTTCAAGAGAATCCAGCCAAGTGCCGTGATCATCGAGAAGACGACCAGCAGATCTCCCAGCAGCGACGGATCTCCCTGACCCGCTCCGTGCTTGCCGCCCAGCACGATCAGCGAGACGCCAAAACTGGATCCAGCCAACGCCAGCCACCCGATGCGGTCCAATCGCTCATGGGTGAAGAGAGCCGCACCCACTGCGAGGATCACCGGCATGGTGCCCACCATCAGCGAAGCGTGCGAGACGGTGGTCAGCTTCAGTCCATAAAACTGCACCAGAAATTGGAGCGGCACTCCCAGGAACGAGGCGATCAGGAGCAGGCGCCATTCGTTTGCCTGGAACGTAGCCGGATGCCGCAGGATGAGCGGCAGCAAGGGCAGACAGGCAAACAGAAATCGATACATCACCATGTCGCCAACGCTCATCTCTGCCAGCGCGAGCTTGCCGAAGTAGAACCCTGTGCCCCACAGGCACCCGGCCAGTGCGCACGCCGCATATCCAAGCGCGTATTGACCCCGGGCCGCCCCGTTTTCTCGTCCCACCATCCTTCCACTCTCGCACATCCGTTTTCTTGGGTTGCGCTGGCAGGGCGCAGAAGTTAGCCTCGGAATCAAGATGATCCAGTTGCCCCTCGCACCAGGGACTGCGGCTTCGCTCCAGCAAGCCGCGGCAGAAGCCGCAACACATGCATACGCTCCCTACTCGGGATTCCGCGTCGGCGCGGCACTGCTGCTCGAGGACGGCTCGATCGTCACTGGCTGTAATGTCGAGAATGTCTCCTACGGTTTGACAATTTGCGCGGAACGCTCCGCCGTGGTGAGCGCTGTCAGCCAGGTGGGTCCGCCGTTAAGAATTGCCGCAGTGGCAGTGACGAATTTGAATCAAGCCGCGAGTCCGCCGTGCGGTGCCTGCCGGCAAGTGCTCAGCGAATTCATTGACCCGCAGGCGCCGGTGTTCTTCCCGGGAGACGCCGGTATCCAGAGCTGCGCGTTCGCCGCTTTACTGCCCTTCAGCTTCCGCATGAATGTGTAACGAGAGCCGATGCACGCCGTTGACCTGATTCGCAAAACTCGCGACGCAGTTCCCTTGACCGCCGAGGAGATGCACTTTTTGGTACAAGGCGCGGCGGAGCGAACCATTCCCGACGACCAGCTCGCGGCGTGGCTGATGGCGGTCTTTCTACAAGGTCTCTCTCATGAAGAGCTGCATGCATTCACCACCGCCATGCTGCGTTCCGGAGAGGTCTTCGACCCCGCGCCGATGGGTCGCGTCGCGGTCGATAAGCATTCGACCGGCGGAGTCGGTGACAAGACTTCATTTCTGGTCGCTCCCATCGCCGCTGCCGCGGGCCTGATCGTGCCCATGGTGAGCGGACGAGGACTGGGGCACACCGGTGGCACGCTTGACAAGCTGGAGAGCATCCCGGGTTATCGCACTCAACTGTCGCTCGCGGAAATGGGTCGTGTCCTCGAGCAGTGCGGGGTCAGCATTGTTGGACAAACGGAGCGACTGGTGCCGGCGGATCGCGTGCTCTACGCGTTGCGCGACCACGTCGGGGCAGTGGAAAGCGTCGATTTGATTTGTGCGTCGATCATGAGCAAGAAGCTGGCAGCGAGCCCAAATGCGCTGGTGCTCGACGCCAAGACCGGATCAGGCGCCTTTCTCAAGAGCCGCGAAGAGTCCCTGCATCTCGCCGCGCTCATGGTACAGATCGGAGAAGCAGCGGGCACGCGCACCTGTGCACTGCTCACCAGCATGGATCAGCCACTCGGCCGCATGGTGGGCAACTGGATCGAGATTCAGGAAGCAGTGGAGTTGCTGCGCAACCAGCGGCATCCGCTCAACGAAGATCTTCGCGAACTGTCGCTCACGCTGGCAGGCTGGATGTTGCAACTCGGCGGCGTGTCGGCTACGCCGGAGGCCGGCTATGCGCATTCAGAACAACTGCTCGCCAGCGGTGAGGCCTTCGCAGTCTTTCAACGCATGGTTCGCGCGCAAGGTGGGGATACAGGCGTGCTCGATCGCGGCGCGGACTTCCATACTCCGAAACATAGGCGCACCTTATTGGCGAATCGCGATGGCCACCTGTCGAGCATGAATTGCGAACAGGTCGGCCTGGCCGTCCAGCGCCTGGGCGCAGGCCGTTCCATGCCCGGCGAGCCGGTCGATGCGCACGCGGGAATCGAGTTGCATGTGAAACTTGGCGGCTACATTCGTCAGGGTGAGCCCCTGTGCACCTTGTTCGCGGAGGACGAAAGCGAATTTGAAGAGCCTGAGCTTATGCTGAGGCAGGCCTTCATCCTCACGGATACACCGGCAGCCATTCCGCAGCTCATCCAGCAAATCGTAACTATAGACAATGCAAACCAGTTCCGCCGCGCATCGCGCAGGATGCTCGGGCGAACCACACACTAGACAGGAGAACTCCTTGGCACGATTTACCGGGATCCTTGGATTGCTGACCATGCTGCTGCTCGCATTTGTGTTTTCTACGAATCGCAGAGCAATCCGCTGGCGCACGGTCGCCTGGGGTCTCGCATTGCAGATACTGTTTGCTTTCCTGGTGCTCAAACTCACAGTGGGTCAGGTCGTGATGGCGTGGGCCGGAGGCAAGGTGACACAGATGCTCGGCTACACATTTGCGGGAACCGAGATGGTCTTCGGCGAACTCGGCAAGCAGCACTCAAGCCTCGGCATGATCTTCGCATTCCAGGTGTTGCCGACGATCATTTTCATCTCAGCCTTCTTTGCTGTCTTGTATCACCTCGGCATCATGCAGCTTGTGATTCGCGGCTTCGCGTGGCTTATGCAGAAGTCGATGCGCGTGAGCGGGGCCGAAAGTCTCAACGTGGCGGCCAGCATCTTCATGGGCCAGACAGAAGCACCGCTGACCATTCGCCCGTTTCTCGCCGAAGCCACGCGTTCCGAGTTGATGACCATCATGACCAGCGGCATGGCGCACGTTTCGGGCGGCATCATGGCAGCCTACATTCTCTCGGGCATTGAGGCCAAACACCTGCTGGCGGCGGTGATCATGACGGCGCCAGGTACGATTCTGATTGCCAAGATGCTGGTGCCGGAGACGGAGGTTCCCGCCACCGAAGGCAAGGTCCACATCCCCCAAAGCGAAGAGCACTCCGACGAGAACTTACTGGGCGCGATCGCTCGCGGCACCATCGATGGCGGACAACTCGCCTTCAATGTGGCCATCATGCTGATCTCGTTTATCGCGCTGATCGCATTGCTGAACGGCGTGATGGGCGGAACGCACAACTGGCTGTCCGCGCACCACATTCCGTTTTTTCCTTCGAGCCTCGACCAGATACTCGGCTTCTGCTTCGCCCCGATCGCGTGGCTCATCGGCATTCCCTGGCATGACGCGCCGCGGGTCGGAAACCTGCTGGGAACGCGCATGGTAATCAACGAAGTGGTCGCATACACGCATCTTGGCGCGCAAAAGGCGCTGCTTGACGCGCGCTCGTTCACCATCGCGACCTTTGCGCTGTGCGGGTTTGCGAACCTGAGCTCCATCGGCATTCAGATCGGCGGCATCGGCGCACTCATTCCGCATCGTCGCAACGAACTGGCGCGCCTCGGGCTGCGTGCAATGCTGGCCGGAACCATGGCGAACTTGATGTCCGCGTCCATTGTCAGCGTACTCTTGAGCTAAAGGGATGACGATGACGAACATCTTCGAAAAGGCGAATGCGGCTGCTGCGTTCGTTCGCGCTCGAACGAACATCGAGCCCCGGATCGCTGTCGTGCTGGGCTCCGGTCTCGGTGCGTTCGCCGAACGCATTGAGAACGCGGTCACCATTCGCTACAACGAAATTCCGCACTTCCCGCAATCGACCGTGGTGGGGCACAGCGGCAGGCTGGTCGTCGGCACACTTGACGGAATTCCCGTGGCCGTCATGCAAGGACGCGTACACGGTTACGAGGGATATACACCCAGCGAAGTTACGTTTCCGGTTCGCGTACTGGGCAGGCTGGCAATAGATACCATTATCGTTACGAATGCCGCGGGCGGCATTCATACGGGCTATGAGCAGGGCCAGCTGGTGCTGATCGCGGACCACATCAACTTTACCGGTTCGAATCCGCAGGTCGGTCCCAACGAGGATCGGTTCGGGCAAAGATTTTTTGACATGACTCAGGCGTACTCGCCTCGTCTCCGCGCCATCGCAAAGTCTGTTGCAGAACGCGAGGGACTTCCTCTCCAGGAGGGCGTCTACCTTGCAGTAAGCGGCCCGAGCTTTGAAACACCCGCAGAGATTCGCGCCTTCCGCACCCTTGGCGCAGACCTGGTCGGTATGTCCACCGTGCACGAGGTGATTGTGGCGCGGCATATGAATCTGGAGGTGCTCGGCATTTCGTGTGTGACCAATATGGCCGCCGGCATCCTGCCGCAAGCGCTCAATCATGAAGAAGTGATGGAGACCGGCCGTCGCGTGCAGGAGCGCCTGGCACGCTTGCTTTCAGCCGTCATCCGCGAAATTCCTGCGCCCGGTGGACGCGGCTGATGAGGCCATCCGTCCAACCCGGTTGTCCCGTCGTGATCGCGATTGCGGGCTGCTCCGGATCAGGCAAGACCACGCTGGCCCACGAACTCGCTCGCGAACTGCATGGCACACATTTTCCGCTCGATCACTACTATCGCGACTTCAGCCACCTGACGTACGAGCAGCGTACGCTGCTGAACTTCGATCATCCCGACACTCTCGAATCGGATCTGCTCGCCGCCCATGTTGCTCGTCTGTCGGCAGGTGGGCAGATCGAGCGACCCCGATATGACTTCGCGACACACACGCGCGTGCCGCATGTGACCGATCCGATAGGCCCTGGACATTTGCTGATCGTGGAGGGCCTGTTTGCTTTGGAGTACAAGAGGTTGCGGGGTTTCTATCATCTCGGCGTGTACGTGGATGCCCCGGACGCAATTTGCTATGAACGGCGACTCGCGCGTGACGTGCGCGAACGGGGTCGGACGCCCGAGTCCGTGGCCCAGCACTATGCCGCGACGGTGCGACCAATGGCCGAGGAGTATGTTCGTCCTTCGGCGCGGTTTGCCGATCTCACCGTCGACGGAACTACGTCCGTTGATTGGTCGGTCGAACAGGTACTTTCCGCGATGCGAGGGCGCGGATTGCTTAGCCGTGTAAGCGGCGCATCTGCCGATCAACGCGCCTGAGCAACTGCAGCACTCATCCGTGCTTCCTATCAGGCACGAAAGGCGGCAGTTCCTGAGACCCCGTACCCTTACCGCATCCATGCTTCAGCTGCTTCGCCAGGGTCTCACTCCGGACAAGCTCGCTGTAACCCTGGCTCTGGGATTCGTGATCGGATGTTTCCCCGTACTCGGACTGACGACAGTGATCTGCGCGGGTGTCGCCCTGTTGTTGCGCCTCAATTTACCGGCGATCCAAGTCGGCAACTATCTCGCGTTTCCGCTGCAGTTCCTGTTGATGATTCCATTTATGCGGCTGGGTGAACGCATCTTTCATGCGCCGCGACTTGATTTGTCGCTCACTCAAATGATGGCGCTTGCGCATCACGCTCCCGAAGAGACCATGCGCGCCCTCATCGCGGCGCAGTGGCATGCAATCGCGGCATGGTTCATCGTGATGCCATTTGCCGTCGGACTTCTCGTGCTGGTTCTGCGGCCCGCCATCCGCACGCTGCTTACGGCTGCCAACCGCCGTGCCATGATTCTTCCCAGCTAACGGTATTTACGGCTCGGGACTGGCGTTCGTCGAGACGCCCTCCATTTTCGGCGCCGCTTGATGCCACTCCGGCACCGGCTTCGCGCTTTCAACCCAAGCCGTATAGATCATGTCTCGCAGTTCTGCCGCGCCCGCGGCCAGCCGCTCCGCGACAAATTGACGCGATTCAGACGTTCCTCCTCCCGCGAGAGCGTGGCTTTTCTCGAGTTGATACACACGCTCGATCAGCGTGGCCGAGTGGCGCAGGTAAAGCAGGTAATCCGCGAAGGGATCTTCCATTGATTTAGCAGCGCCCACGAGCGGCGATACGTCTGCGGCATGCAGGTTGGCGGAGACGAATGTGCTTTCGAACAGCGAATGGATCCCATGCTGAGTGGTGTAGCCGTTGGGATTTTCTTTCTCGACCCAGCCGTCGTAGTTCACCGTAACGTGCAGCGGCATCGAACCATCCGCGACGTAGTGGCCGAGCCAGCCCGCATAGAAGAGGATTGCCTGCTCCACCGGCCTGGTGTCCTGATGTTTGGCGTTCAACCCGCGGTACTCGCGCAGAGCTGCCTTCAGCCGCTCGTAAATCTCGATGGTGACGTAGGGTTGCAATCCCACGTGCTCCGGACGCAGTTCTCTGGCCGACTCGGGATGCTGCTCTCCCGCTGCGTACAGCGCGGCGATGTAGTCAAAGCGCTTCCGCGGCAACGGCCCGATCCGGTCAGCGAGCTCCAGGTCGATGAAGTGTTCCGGAGCCTGCGCGCTGTTCAACTCCGCTTCGGCCGGCGACCGCCAGCGATCCGGCTCGGGACCAAGGTACTCCACCTCGTTGATCGCCTCGGACGTACGGAGAAACGCCGGCATGTCGGGCGGTAGCTTCTCTGCCGCAATCCGGTTGATCATCCGGTGTCCATCATTGCCCCATCCAAAGCAGGCGGGAACCGCACAAACGGAAATCCATCCAGCGAGCAAGAGTCGCGCTATCGGCGGACATTGATTCCAGGTCATATGAGGCGAAGTATATCGCCCGGGCGCTAATTTCCGGTGAACCGGAGCGTCGCCCGAAGCCTCCAGGCTCTCGCTGGGAGGCACAGGAATTTCACACTCCGAGAGCCTCTCCGGGCAAATACGCTTTGTTACCCTATAGGTATGCCGACGAAACAGGAACTCCTTCAAAACCCCATCCAACACATCGATATCAAGCAGCACAACGTGGTTGCGCTGGTCGATGCCATGCAGCACATGGCCTACAGCTCCCGTGACTTGTACCGGGCGGCCACGATCTACGAGCGTATGCTGCGCGATCACGAGTGCGGCGTCATTCTTTGCCTGGCCGGATCGCTCATCAGCGCCGGGCTCAAGCAGATCATTATCGACCTGCTGCGCAACAACATGGTCGACGGCATCGTCTCCACTGGCGCCAACATAGTCGACCAGGACTTCTTCGAAGCGCTGGGCTTTCGCCACTGGGTTGCCGATGAACTGTACAAGTCCGGCACGCAGGACGCAGTGTTGCGCGAGCTGATGATCGATCGCATTTATGACACGCTCATCGATGAAGAAGAGCTTCGCATCTGCGATGAGACCACGGAGAAGATCGCCAACTCGCTCGATCCTCGCCCCTACAGCTCCCGCGAATTTATTCGCGCGATGGGCGCCTACCTTGAGCAGCAGGGCAAGATCCCGGCCAAGGGCGGCATGGACTCGATTGTCTTCGCAGCCTACGAGAAGAACGTGCCGATCTTCTGCCCGGCGTTCAGTGACTGTTCCGCAGGATTTGGTCTGGTCGCGCACCAGCATGCGAGGCAGGACAAGCCCAAGGTTTCGATCGATTCGGCCAAGGATTTTTACGAGATCACGCAGCTCAAGATCGCCAACGCGACCACCGGATTGCTGATGATCGGGGGCGGCGTGCCCAAGAACTTCGCGCAGGACATCGTGGTTGCCGCTGAAATTCTTGGCAATGACGCGCCCATGCACAAGTACGCCATTCAGATTACGGTGGCGGATGTGCGCGATGGGGCGCTCTCGTCCAGCACGCTCAAGGAAGCCTCTTCCTGGGGCAAGGTAGACACCACGTACGAGCAGATGGTGTTCAGCGAAGCCACCCTGGCACTGCCTCTGATCGCTGGTTATGCGTATCACAAGCAGGCACAAGAGGGGCGAAAAGAGCGCGCCTGGAGTCGCCTGCTGGAACCGGTGACCGCCTGAGTCCTTCCAGAATTCAGCAACCAATCTGCCAGTAGAAACGTCAAGGCCAGAAGCGACCCTTCTGGCCTTTTCTGTTCCCTTCTGCAGCCCTCTCCAGACTGCCCTTGTGCCGCTTTTTGGCCTCTTCCGCCATAGACGAAGCGGTTTTTCGCGGAGTAACATTCATCGTCGAAAGCTCAGTGCGTTTGGCGTTCAACGCTTCTTTGGGGGAAGGGTGCGAGCCGTGTGGGTGTTTGCGTTGTCGGTGATCGCCTATTTCGTCGTCTTCAGCTTTGGCGGCCCTTACCTCAAGAGCCGTTCGAAGCGGCGCCTTCGTGCCGTTCCTATCGATTCTGAGGTCGAGTCGGCTCCTGCCCCGGACCCGGCCACCCCGGCCGTTTGAGACGCAGCTGCCCCTGTCGTGAAGGAATCTCTACCAGTCTCCAGCCTCTCCGATAGCCGTACCGGAAGATAATCATCTTGTCATCGACTAAGAGGTCAATGGTCGCATGGGCTTCGCTTCTTTTTGATTCTCCCGGAGTTGTGGCAATAAACGTATACTGGCCAGAACTGTCGCACAGGATCGTTTGCCTCCGCATGGTTCGAGCGGGAATTCGTGCGACATGCGTTCAAATGCGTTCTGGATCCGGCAACGACGGTGAATTGGTTCCGCAACAGTCTGGCTCTCACGGTCGCGTTCCTCGCGGCGCTCCTGCTCTCCGCGTGCGGCCTCTTTGTGCTGGTGGACTATCTCAGCCAACCCCAGAACAGCGGCACTGATTACCTCCCTATCCTCTTCATTTGCTGGGGCTTTGCGCAGCTGCTGCTGATCGGCACTAGTATCGTCAGCTTCCGTTCGGGCATGCGCCAGCGCCAGGCGGAACAGGCGCTGCAACAGGTCGCCCAACTGCAATCGAGCATCCTGGACTCGGCAGGGCCCATGATGATTGCGACCGATCTTCAGGGCAACATCCTGGTCTTCAACCCTGCGGCGGAACGCATGTTGGGCTATCGCGAGACGGAACTTGTAGGCAAGGCCCGGGTCGAACGCCTCTTCCCCGAAGGAGAGATGGAACGCGTCGGGCAGCGGCTGGTGGATTCGCTGAACCGCATCGGGACCAGCGAGCCGAAGCGCGAAAATCGCCCCGTCCTTGACAACTACGTGGAATACGTCAGCAGTTTCCCGGTTAGCCGGGTACGCGGCTTTGAAACGCAGTACCGCAGGAAAGACGGCAGCACCTTCCCGGCCATGGTGTATCTCAGCGCTGTTCGCAATCCCGAAGGCGCTCCGACCGGTCTACTGGCCATCTCCACCGATCTGAGCGCGACCAAGCGTGCTGAGCGCGCCCTGAGAGAGAGCGAAGAGCGGTACCGCGATCTGTTCGAAAATTCCAACGAGATGATCGCGACCCTGAGCCCGCGGGGGCGCTATCTCTACGTGAATCCCGCGTGGCAGATGCACTTCGGCCAGACCGCCGATGCGTTTGAAACCCTGATGAGTTTCGAATCGGCGTTCCCGCCCGAGATTCAAGCGGAGGCTGCAGCTTTATTTCGCCGAGCCCTGAATGGCGAGAACATCGAGCGTGCAAGCCTGCGCATGCCGGGAATCGACGGCAGCGTCACCGAGATGGAAGCGGGACTGAGCTGTCGGCGAGAAGACGGCAGACCCGTCTCGGTTCGGTGCATCTTCCGCGACGTGACGCAGCAGAATCGCCGTGAGCGGCGACTGGCAATGCAGTTGATCGTGAGCCAGATCGTCGGCGAATCCACTACACCCGAACAGGCTTTGCCCAAGGTGCTCGAAGCACTCGGCACCAGCCTGGGATGCGAGATGGCCAATCTCTGGGTCGTCGATGAAGATCAGCGCCACATGTCCTGCCGGATCAGCTGGTCTACACCCGGCCGGCCCTATGAGGAGTTCCGCCGGGATTGCATTGGCCGTCTTTACAACCGCGGTCAAGGGTTGGTCGGCGGCATCTGGGCTCTCGGATCTCCCCGTTGGATCGAGGATGTTCGGGAGGATCCCACCTTTCAGCGCCGCCAGTCGGCCCGCTTGGACGGGCTGGTCGCTGGGTGGGGCGTTCCGGTTCGGGTGGGAAACCAGGTGACGGCGGTGGTAGAGTTCTTCGCCCGCCAGCGCCAGCAACAGGACCGCGAAATCATGGCCACGGTGGAGACGGTCTGCGCCTCGCTCGGCCAGTTCATGGCCCGCTCCGCGCAGGAGAGCCGCGTGCGCGAGCTGAACCGCCAGAAGGAATTCATTTTGAACTCGGTAGCCGATGGCATCTTCGGCACCGATCCTCGAGGCACGGTCATTTTCGTGAACCCTGCTGCTGCGTTCATGCTGGGTTCGACGGCGCAAAATCTGGTTGGCCGCATGGTTCACAATATCGTGCATGAAGAGCGGAAGGATGGGCTCTCCTGCACGGAGAACTGCCGTACCCGCCGCGCTTTTTCGATTCACGAAGCCACCAGCGGACAGGACGTCTTCTTCCGCCGCGGTGGAGCTTCTTTCCCCGTGGAATTCTCCGTCACGCCGATCGTGGAACGCGGGGCAGTCGTCGGCAGCGTCATGAGTTTCCGGGATATCAGCCAGCGCTACGCGCTCGACCGGATGAAGGACGAATTTGTCTCCACCGTGAGCCATGAGTTGCGCACACCGCTGACATCCATCCGCGGAGCCTTGGGACTTTTGTCAGCGGGCTTGCTAGGTGAGGTGAGCGAGAAGGCGGCCAACCTGTTGCGCATCGCAGTTTCGAATTCCGATCGCCTGGTGCGCTTGATCAACGACATTCTGGACCTGGAACGCATGCAGTCCGGGCGCGCACCGCTCTCCCTGCGCCGCTGCGCTCTCAACGAATTGGCGCAGCAGGCGATCGATACGCTGCACCCGGTGGCCGACGCTGCCCGGGTCACCCTGTTGCTCGATGCGGGCCCCACCTATGTCGATGCCGACTCCGATCGCGTGCTTCAGGTGATGACCAACCTGCTCAGCAACGCGGTCAAGTTTTCTCCGGCGGATTCCATGGTTCAGCTTCAGTTACGCAGCGACAGCAACGGCGTCACGCTCAACGTTATTGACGAAGGACGCGGTGTTCCAGCTGACAAACTCGAAACCATATTCGACCGCTTCCAGCAGGTGGACGCCTCGGATTCGCGCCAGAAGGGCGGAACGGGACTCGGTCTCGCCATCTGCCGCACCATCGTGCAGCAACACGGCGGCCGCATCTGGGCGGAACGGAATCCTGACCGCGGGACCACCTTTCGCATGTTCCTGCCCGTCAGGATCAATCACGAGGGCGCGGAAGCGGCTGGCCTGTTGCTCACCGAAGGAATCTCTGGCGGCGGCACCGTGCTGGTCTGCGACGATGATGAACATGCGCGCCGATCTCTGGCAGAGAGCCTCCATCGGCACAGCTACCACGTGATCGAGGCGGAGAGCGGTGCCCAGGCGATTGCGTTTGCGCACCAGTTTCCCATCAATGCGATCTTGCTGGCCCTCTCGCTTCCTCACATGGAGGGCTGGGAGACGCTGAAAGCGCTGAAGGAAGACGAAGCCACCTCGGGTATCCCGGTGGTCGTCTTGAGCATGCCGTTGGCGGGAACGCTGCCGAGCGATGCCAGCCACGCCAACGGATGGGTGGGGCAGGCGAACAACGACGACCTCGTATTGCGGGAGTTGGCGCGCGTGCTGGGAAGCGCGGGCGATCAACCTGCAGTGCTGGTCGTAGAAGACGATGAAGAGCTGGCCTCCGTCATCCTCTCGACCTTCGATCGCGCAGGGATCCATGCCTTTCACGCCTCCACCGGACGCCGTGCCATCGAGCTTTGCCAGACCATGCATCCTGACCTCATCGTGCTCGACCTTGCGCTGCCCGAAGGCGACGGCTTCCACATCGTGGATTGGCTGCGGCAACACCAGCAACTGCGCAAGCTCCCGCTGGTGGTCTACTCCGCGCGCGAAGTCTCCAACGACGAGCGGCAACAACTCGAATTAGGTCCTACGGAATACCTGACGAAGGCAACCGTCCCTCCGCAGCAGGTGCAGTCGCTGGTGGCTGCCATGCTGCGCAAATATCGCGGCTCTAACGAACTCTCAGCGTCCAGCGACCAGACACATCCTGGGCAAGTTTAGAGAACCCAAGCAGTCTTACGACCCCAAGGTAGATGCATGACCCGCCGAATTCTGATTGTTGACGACGAAGACGATATTCGCGAAGTAGCCGCTCTCAGCCTCGAGACCGTAGCCAATTGGGAGGTGCTTACGGCCAACTCCGGTCGCGCCGGGATCGCGCGTGCAGCCGAGGAGCGACCAGACGCCATTCTGCTCGACGTGATGATGCCTGAGATGGATGGGCCGACGACTTTCCTGGAACTGCGTAAGCAACACGAGACCTCGACCATCCCCGTACTGCTACTCACCGCGAAGGTGCAGGGAGCCGACCAGCGACGCTTTGCCGCGCTGGGCGTAGCAGCAGTACTGTTCAAGCCTTTCGATCCGCTAACTCTCGCCCAGCAGATCTCCGATGCACTCGGATGGAAAGACTAACTGCCTATGGATTCTGAAGCGTCGCCCGATCCGGCCAAGACAAAGGCTGCCGAAGTCTCCGAAGCTACAGCCCGAAACCTGCAGGCCATGCTGGGACAGATCTGGAAGAAGAACGAAGCGACCATCCTCGAACGGTTAGAAGCGTTGCGTGCCGCTCATCGCCAGTTGCTCGCGGGCTCGATGGACAGCGACTGCGAGCGGCAGGCCCTGGCTGCGGCTCATAAGCTGGCAGGCGTTCTAGGCACCTTTGGCCTCGCGCGAGGAAGCGAACTGGCTCGTGCCGCAGAAGCTGCCCTGCAGCAAAGAACTCCCGATCAGGGCGCCGCTCTGGGCGCTATTCTGGATGAACTCGCTCCCCTGATTCGGTCCAAATCCGACGAACTGCGATAGGTCCTGGCGCGGACCACGCGTTTCGATCACCCAGACGCTTCAGAAATCATGATGTTCATCTTCAAACACCACCGGAATCGTCACCCCCGGTGGCGCATCCATGTCGAGCACTGCTTCTGTCTGTGCACGCAGTTTAGCGACCGACTGCCAGTTGTCTTTGTGGGGATGCTCCACAACCCATGGCGGCAATGGCATGCAAAGGTAGCGGCTCAGCGCCTCGGCATGACCTTCGTAGAGCGCACGCATCTGACGCAACCGCGCGGTCGATTCGTCGTCTCCGCAGATCGCGACCTTGGACTGGCAAAGATGCAAGTGAAGCTTCTCGTACTGGTCCGCGGGCAGCCGGTCCTTCATCTCCTGCACCGGCATCAACGAGAAGATCTGTGACAGATCCACCAAGGCATGACGAGCCATGGCAAAGGTCAACTGCGCCTGCCGGGCCGGATGTCCCCTGACCACCGCGATCAGCAGAGAACAGGCGTCTAGAATGGCGGTGAGGGCACTCAGCCAGCTCTGGTTGGTGTGCTGTGAGCGGAAGTAGCAGAGCAGTGGATACGAGATGTGGCTCTCGAGCAACTCCGCCGACCATCGTTCCCACTCCTCGAGCAGCAGCGTGAGCGCGTCGTTTCCGCCTTCAAAGGAATGACGTCGCAGCAACTCCAGTGCGGTCGGAGGCGACCCGGCCCTCGCATCCAGCAGCGAGATGCTCACTTCGCGTCGAGAAAATGCACCGTACAACACGGGGAAATATCCGATGACCACGGCAACAAAGGCCAAGCCGGTACCCGCTTCGAGAATAATCAGGATGCGGGCCAGGAATGCGTGCGGCACCACGTCGCCCAATCCCAAAGTAAAAATGGTCGTTCCACTGACATACAAATCCGTGAAGAAGCCGACGTTCTTGCCCGTCGCATCGGCGAAGGGCGTGTGTTCGGCATAGAAGAGCAGGGCGAATCCCACGACCAGAGCGCCGGCCCAGACTACGATGAGCGCCACCAGCGACAGTGGCCCGTAGAAGCTGAACGACGTCTCGCGCTTCCGCTGATCGCAGTGCCGCAGGGTGACGGCCCTCCATGGAGTCCAGGTCACGACATAAAACAGGCGGGTGATGCGAAATCGGCCCGTCGCGCGGCGAGGAAGAATGACAGTCTGGAAGGCATCGAGCAACGCAAAGAAGATACAAGCGATACCTGCAATTAGACTCAGAACGTGCAATGAACTCCCCCTCGCCGACGAGGCTGGTGAACGGTCGGTACCGTAGATTAGCAAACTCGTCCGCCCAGCATCATAGAGTCCATCTTCGGGGAACGCGACTCAACTTTACGGTGGTGGAATGCAACGCTGGTCTGCATCTGACTCCTCTAAACTGAGCATATGCAGGATCTGGGCCGTATTCTTCTAGGTCTCGGAGTGTTTCTTCTCCTGCTCGGCGGCGCCTTTATGCTGCTGGGCCGCACGGGCGTGCCGTTTGGCCGGCTGCCTGGCGACATTGCTTACCGGGGCAAAAACATCTCCTTCTATTTCCCCCTGGCGACCTCCATCGTGTTGAGCGTGCTGCTCTCGCTGATCTTCTACGTGCTGAGCCGTCTGCGTCGCTAGTGGTCTCCACAGCATGTAAACTTGACGGGTTGTGAGCCCGTTTCCCTCATCCCCGGAAGAGCACCAGGATCAGCTCGGATTCACCTTCGAAGCTCCGGCCCTTCCACCTCCCCGGCGCATCTGGACCGTCGGCGATCTGGTGGGCGAAGTGCGCAACCACATCGAACAGGAATACTCCGATGTGTGGGTTGAAGGCGAAATTTCGAACCTGCGATCGGCTCCCTCCGGGCACCTCTACTTCACGCTGAAGGATGGCGAGTCGCAGCTGCAGGTCGTCCTCTTCCGCAGGCAGGCTTCGTTGCTGCGCTTCCGGCCAGAGGACGGCTTGCAGGTGCTGGTCCGCGGTAAGGTGTCGGTCTACGATCTGCGCGGACAGCTGCAGCTCGTAGCGGAATTCATGGAGCCTCTCGGCGCCGGTTCGCTGCAGGTGGCCTTTGAGCAGCTCAAGGCGCGGCTGCAAACGGAAGGGCTCTTCGACTCGCAGAGGAAGAAGCCGCTGCCCGCCTTTCCGCACTGCGTTGGGATTGTAACTTCGCCCAGTGGCGCCGTGATCCGCGACTTCCTCAACATCGTCGGCCGGAGACACGCCGCGCTGCACGTGCTGTTGTATCCCGCCGTCGTGCAAGGCGATTACGCGGCTGCCGAAGTGGCCGCGGGCATCCTGTTCTTCAATCAGTCGCGCATGGCTGACGTGATCGTAATCGCTCGTGGCGGCGGCTCGCTCGAAGATCTTGCGCCCTTCAATAGCGAACTACTTGCGCGCGCTATCGCCGCATCGGTACTGCCGGTCGTCTCTGCGGTTGGTCACGAGACGGATTTCACCATTGCGGACTTCGTTGCCGACCTCAGGGCGCCCACGCCTTCCGCTGCCGCCGAACTCATCACGGAAGCGCAACACAAGGTAGCGGATCGCGTGGAGCAGTTAACGCAGCGCCTGATGCGCGCGTGCCGCTACCGGTTGATGCAGGCCAGTGAACGATATGCACGCCTGTCCGTCTCCGCGGCATCGGCCACTTTGCGGGATAGCTTTGGCCGCCGTCAGCAGCGGGTCGACGAACTTCGCTTCCGCATGGATGCAGCGATGCGCGCGCAGCTTAGGCACGCTTCCGAACGATGGAACGCCGACTGTACGCGCCTGCTGCGTCAGGATGCAAGTCATCGGTTGCGCAGTCTGTCGGAGAAATTGGCGTCTTTCGAAGGTCGTCTCGTGCGCGCACAACAGTCAACTATCCATCACCGGCGCGCCGACCACACCAGCGCCACTGGAAGACTCCAGAGCCTTTCGCCGTTAGCAGTGCTCAGTCGCGGTTACGCATTGGTCTTTGATGAGGACGGGCGTCTGCTCAAGGATGCGGCAGACGTGAGGAATGGGCAAGAGACCCTTACCCGACTCGCAAGCGGCACGGTAAAGAGCCGCGTGCTTGAAACATTTCCGGAAGAGAAAGCAGAAGCATGAGAAGACTTTTTGGAACAGACGGCATTCGCAGTGTCGCCGGGGAAAGCCCCCTGGACAACGAGACGATCTTCGCGATTGGTACAGCATTGGCGCATTCGCTCAAAGAACATTCCAGCCAGCCACGAGTGCTGCTGGGGGCGGACACCCGCGAATCGAGCCCCTGGATTGCAGCCGTGCTTTCGGCCGCGCTCGAAGCGGAAGGAGCGGCGGTCGAGAATGCTGGAGTGATCACGACGCCGGGCATCGCCTATCTCGCGCGCAAGCGCGGGTTCGCAGCCGGCATCGTGATCTCCGCCTCTCACAATCCATGGCAGGACAACGGCATCAAGGTATTTGGCAGCGACGGTTACAAATTGCCGGACGAGACCGAGTTGCGCATTGAAGACGAAATTTTCCGTCGCTTAGAAGACGCTGGATCGCCGGGAGAATTGGGCTTCCAGGTCCCACCGGTCAAGACGGAATACCGTCGGGAATACGAAGAGTTCCTTCGCTCCGTGGTCCCGGATTTAAATTTGAACGGGTTACGCCTGGTAGTCGATTGCGCCAACGGCGCTGCCTCTGCTCTCGCTCCAGAGATTTTTGCCGCGCTGGGCGGCAACACTGAATGGATGAACACCACTCCGGACGGACGGAACATCAATGCCGATTGCGGCGCGCTCCATCCGAAGCTGGTGGCCTCCGCAACCAAATCGCGTGGCGCAGACCTCGGCATCACCTTCGACGGAGACGCGGACCGCGCACTCTTCGCGGATGCTAACGGGAACGTGATCAACGGCGACGCGGTGCTCCTGCTGGCCGGCATGGATCTGCAGGCGAGGGGCATGCTGACCAACAACAAGGTGGTAGCCACCACGATGTCGAACATGGGCCTCGAAGCCGCGCTGCGCCGGAAGAACATACAGATGCTGCGCGCTCCGGTGGGTGACAAGTACGTACTGGAGTGGATGCAGGAACACGATGCGGCTTTGGGCGGCGAACAGTCCGGGCACATCCTCTTCCCCCACCTAGCCACCACCGGCGACGGCCTGCTCACTGCGCTGGTCGTTCTGGACATCGTTCGCCGCTCGGATAAGCCGCTGCATGAACTGGTGGCCGATCTGAAGGTGTTCCCACAAGTCATCGTCAATATCAAGGTCAAGGAAAAGAAGCCGCTGGAACAGATCGCTACTGTGGCTGCGACAATTCAGGATGCAGAAAACGACCTGGATGGAAACGGCCGGGTCGTCGTGCGATATTCAGGGACAGAGGCGCTGGCTCGCGTCATGATTGAAGCAGAATCCGAAACCGTGATGCGGCACCACGCAGACCGAATTGCCGCTGCCATTCGTGCAGAGATCGGTCTGTAACGGCAACGGTCACTTACTTGAGCGGATAGCTCCAAGCCGCGGAGGACGAATTGATGAGGACCCATTTTTCCCGCCAATTCGAAACAGTTTGGCTTCTTGTGCTGGTGGCCATCACTTGCATCGCTCCACATGCCAGTGCCGCCGCGGAGAGTCTTTCAATCAAGGCACAGTTCGTGGGTTCGGAAAAGTGTGCGAAGTGCCACCAGGCCACGTATGACCATTGGAAGCAGACCCGCATGGCCAACGTGGTTCGCGATCCGCAGGTCCACCCCGAGGCGGTTCTCGGCGATTTCACTCATCCGGATCCTGCGCGCACTTTTGACCTGAGCCAGGTCGCGTTTGTATATGGCAGCCGCTGGAAGCAGCGCTACTTCGCCAAGAGCGGGGACACCTACTATCCACTTCCTGCGCAATGGGACATCAAGCACAGCCGCTGGTTGCCCTATCACGTGGGTGCCGGTACAGACTGGTGGGTGGCGTTCTATCCCGATAGCAACGCGCAGCGACCTACCGGTCCTCTGTGCGACGGATGCCACTCCGTCAATTACGATCTCGCGACGCGGCAAGTTACTGAGTGGAATGTGGGCTGCGAAAAGTGTCATGGCCCGGGCAGCGAACACGTCGCACAGCCGACGCGGCAAAACATTGTCAACCCGCGACGACTCGACGGGGTGCGCGCCAATGATGTCTGCCTGCAATGCCACAGCCAGGGCAGGAATCTGCAGACACCCACTCACGGGGAGTATGTCGATTATCCCGTGGGCTATCTACCCGGTCAGCGCCTAGCCGATGTTTGGAGGTTCGAAGAGCCTCGTTTGGGAACCAAAGATTTCTACTACTGGCAGGACACGACCGCGCACAAGAACCGCATGCAGGGCAACGATTTCGTGCAGAGTGTGATGTATCATCGCGACGTTCGCTGCTTCGATTGCCACGATGTGCATAGTGACAAGCATCCGTCCAGTCTGATCGCCGCGGGAAATGCAGTCTGCCTCAACTGCCATACGTGGGACAATCCCGCCGGGCTGCACACCTCAGTGTCGGACCATACGCATCACCCGGCGACCAGCCCGGCCAGCCAATGTACCGCCTGTCATATGCCGAAGATCGCGCAGACTCTGGGAGACAACTTCGTCAGCAGCCATACCTTCCGCTTTATCTCGCCGCAACTCACACAGCAATTCGGCATTCCCAATCCCTGCACTTCCTGTCATAAGGATAAGTCGGACGATTGGGCACTGACGCAACTCAGAAGTTGGCAGACCACGTCGCCATGGCGTGTTGCCCCATGATTTAAGTTGCTGCTATTTAAGGTCTCTCCAGTTCGAACCTACGCCGCAGTCGGCTACCAGCGGCACCTTCAGTTCGACCACGCTTTCCATCTCTTGGCGGACCAGTTTGCTCACCTGCTCCACTTCGCTTTCCGGCACATCGAAGAGGAGTTCGTCGTGTACCTGCAAGGTCATCTGCGTGGCAAGTTTTTCTTCGGTGAGCCGGCGATCGATGCGGATCATTGCCACCTTGATCAGATCCGCCGCTGTACCTTGGAGCGGAGTATTCACAGCGGTGCGTTCCGCGAACCCTCTCAGATTGGCGTTGCGGCTCTGAATATCAGGAATGGGCCTGACCCTTCCAAACAGCGTACGTACGCTCTGCTGCGCTCGCGTTTCTTCCAAGACACGATCGATGAAGGCTCGCACGCCCTTGTAGCGCGCGAAGTACGTGTCGATGTAGAGGCGCGCCTCGTGCTGATCGATTCCCAGTTGCGCTGCCAGGCCAAAGGGAGAGATCCCGTACACGATTCCAAAGTTGACCGCCTTGGCGCGGTTTCGGGTTTCCTTGTCCATCGCCTCCGGCGAGACACCGAAAACTTCCGAAGCAGTCAAGGTGTGGATGTCCTCTCCGTTGGCGAAGGCACGCACCAGCAGCGGGTCTTCAGAGAAGTGCGCCATCAAACGTAACTCGATTTGCGAATAATCGGCAGAGATCAAGACATTCCCGGGCGCAGCGACAAACGCGGCACGAATCTCCCGGCCGAGCGCGGTTCGAATGGGAATGTTCTGCAGGTTCGGATTGGTCGAGGAGAGGCGCCCGGTCGACGTGCCTACCTGGTTGAAGGTGGTATGCACGCGACCCTGCCGGTCAGCCAGCAACGGTAGCGAGTCCACATAATTGGACTTCAACTTGGCAAGTTGCCGAAACTCAAGCACCAGCGCCGGCACGTCGTTGTGCGTCGCCAGTTCTTCCAGCACATCCTGCGCTGTCGAGACCACCTTGCCTTTGCCGTACTTGATCGGCTTAGGCAGGCCCATCTTGTTGAACAGCACATCGCCCAACTGCTTTGGCGAGTTGATATTGAAACGATGACCGGCCTTTTCGAAGATGGTCTCGCCTACACGGTGCATCTCCGCTGATAAGGTCTCCGACATGCGGTTCAGCACCGCGGAGTCAATGCGTACGCCGGCCGACTCCATTCTGAGCAGCACCGGAACCAGCGGGCGATCAATGGTTTCATAGACGGAGGTCGTCTGCAGCGCTTCGACATCTTCGCGCATGATGGGGGCCAGAGCCTGTATGACACCCGCAGCCTCTGCCAGTTCCGCTTCGCCCTTTTCCTGCAACGGCCGGTTGCTGAATCGCGCCGCCACATCCCCGAGTCGGTGCGCAGTGTGGGTCGGATTGATGAGATAGGAGTAGAGCATCACGTCGTCGCGAACACCCGCAACGTGAATGTCGTGATGCTCCAGCAGGCGCAGGCTGCCTTTCAGATCATGAAGGGCTTTTGGAACCGCAACATCTTCCAGCAGTTCTCGAAAGGCTTGACCGCTCTCACTCGTAAGATTGACCAGCATGCCTGGAATGGAGTGCGTTGCTACGCCGATCTTCACTTCTGGAGGCGCGTCGGGGCCGGCCTGTTCGCGCTCGAAATCATCAATCGCATCGAGCAAAGACATGCTGAGCAGGGCAGGCTCTCTCTCTTCGATGGCTTCGGTTTCCTGCTCGCTCACCTGCTCCGCGGCCTCTTCGAGCGGTGTGGCGGGCAGAGCCACGGCAAAGCCGTGTTCGCGCGCCTCGCGCAAGAACTCCGCGATTTGCTCCGCCGTGGGCTGCAACATAAACTCCACAGGTTGCGCCTGCGGCTCCGGAGCAAGTTCCTTCAGCATGGTGGTGAACTCAAGCTCGGTAAACAGCGCACGGCAGGCGCGCAGGTCGGGAGTCTGCGTGCGCATGGCGTCGAGGTTCAGTTCCATGGGCACGGCGCAATGAATCGTCACCAGTTCTTTGCTTAGGAGAATGGTGTCGCGATTTCCTTCGAGCGACTCGCGATACGTTTTGCGCTTCACCTCGGAAGCATGATCGAGCAGCGCTTCCAGGCTGCCGTACTGTTGAATCAATTCGACAGAACCCTTATCGCCGATCCCGGGCGCCCCCGGGATGTTGTCGATCGAATCCCCTCGCAGCGCCATCACGTCGATCACTTGCTCGGGCGGCACACCCAGCGTCTCCACCACCTTCTCGCGATCGAGCACCAGGTTGTCTTTAGACGGATTCAGCACCTTTACCTGCTCATTGACCAACTGCAGCATGTCTTTGTCGCTGGACACAACATAGACGCAATGACCTGCCTCTGCGGCCTGCTTGGCCAGGGTGCCGATCACGTCGTCAGCCTCATACCCCGCAGACTGCAGGATGGGAATGTGAAACGCATCGAGCGCCCGGCGAATGTAGGGCAGTTGCTGCGCAAGGTCGGGAGGCATCTCGGTACGATTTGCCTTATAACCCTGGTAGTCGACCGGATCAAAGGTCTGTGTCTTGGCATTGAAGCGGCGCACCGTCATGGTCTTCGCCCGCTCATCGCGGAAGACCGGCGAACTCACGTCAAAGACAGCCGCAAAGAATTCCGGTTGAAAATGGCGGCGCAGCTTGTTGATCATGTTCACAAAAACGAACGTGGCTGCAGTAGGAACGCCGCTGCGCGTGGACATGGGCCGTTGCCGCTGCATCGCGTGGTAGGCGCGAAAGATGAACGACATCGAATCGAGCAGGAACACGGGCGGCTTGGTTGAAGACGTTGAGGTAGCAGTTGCCACGTTTTCGAGTCTACCAGCGGCCCTACGCTGCCTGCTTAGCCCAGAAACATGCAGTCGCCGTAGGAAAAGAATCGATACCCTGCCGCGACCGCGTGCCGATAGGCAGACAGCACGTGTTCCGTTCCCCCAAAGGCGCATACCAGCATCAGCAGACTCGATTCAGGCAGGTGAAAATTGGTAAGCAGGCCACGCACCACGCGGAATTCAAATCCCGGCGAGATGAAGATGCTGGTCGAGCCGGAGTGCCCCTGCAATCGGCCGCCTGCAGCGGCTAACGCGCAGTGTTCCAGGGTGCGTACGGTGGTGGTGCCGGCAGCAATCACCCGGCGTCCTTCGTCCAGGGCGGCGCTCAGCTCCTCTGCCGTTTGCTCGGGCAGTGTGTAGCGCTCCGCATGCAGCCGAATGTCCTCGACGCGTTCCGCGCGCACCGGTTGAAACGTGCCCAGCCCTACGTGCAATGTCACGTAAGCAATGCGCACGCCCCGCGCACGGAGTTGCTCCAGAACCGTAGGCGTAAAGTGCAGACCGGCGGTGGGCGCTGCTACTGAGCCATGTTCGCGAGAGTAGACAGTCTGGTATCGCTCCCGATCTGCCTCTTTGTCCTGCCGATGAATGTAGGGCGGCAGCGGCATGTGGCCGAGCCGGTTCAGTGCCGAATAAAAATCATTGACGGGTTCAAAGCGGAGCAGCCGTTCACCGAACGCGCCGTGCTCGATCACCAGCGCCTCGAGCGGCCGCGCGTCTTGTTCCGGGCCTTCATCCTGGAAGAAGAGGCGCTCTCCTGCCTGAACCTTGCGGCCGGGTTTCACCAGCGCCTTCCACTCCCACTCGCTCACTTGTTCCGTTAGTAGAACTTCAATGCGCCCGGTCGGCGACTGCCCAGCCTGCGAGTAGCTGCCACCGCGGCGCGCAAACAGTCGCGCCGGAATCACGCGGCTGTCATTCAACACCAGCAGGTCGCCCGACTGCAGCAGTGAAGGAAGGTCGCGAAACCAACTATCGCCCCATTTCCCCGTCTCTCGGTCGAGCGCCAGCATGCGGGAGCCGTCCCGTTCGGCTAAGGGTTGCTGGGCGATCTGGTTCTCAGGCAGGTCGAAATGGAAATCGGTTACGCGCACGCCGGCTTACACCTGCACCGCATGCGGGCGAACATCTTCCGCGCTGAAATGCTCTTCCGCGTTTCGCTGAATTCGCTCCATCGTTGTCTGCAACTCCCGCCTCTTCCCTTCCAGGGCAGCTGCGTCCGCATCGGGAGCGGGAGGAGCAATGGCCCGGCCCCAGCTCACGGCTACTCGCGAAAACGGCTTCGGCACCAGGAATCGATCCCACGAGTTAACCACCCACGCACGCTGCGGCAACAGGTAAAAGCTCCCGATTGGCGACCCGGTCATCTGGGCCAGCTTCACCGGCCCGATCTTGGTCTGAAAGATTGGCCCTCGCGGCCCATCGGCGGTGAAGACCGTCGGCATGCCATTCTCGATCACTTTCTTGAGCGCCAACAGCCCGGCTGCACCACCACGGGAACTCGATCCGCGGACCGCGTTAAACCCCAGCAACGAGAGAGTCCGTGTGATGAGTTCGCCGTCAAAGCTGCGGCTGATCAGGATAGAGCAGCGGAATTTGCGGAAGTACCACGCGCACGGCAGTGTGCATCGATGCCAGAAGCAGAAGATTCCTTTGGCGGGAGGCGTTGCAGGAACCGCGCCCGGCTCGGCAATTACTTCAAATCTGAGCGTCCAGCCCACCATGCGCAGCAGCAACGCCGTCACGAACGGGACGACGAGCAACGTCAACCGCTGCCCAATGGTAAAACCCTGCCGTCGTTCGCTCGAGGTCACGTTTCAATTGTAACCAGCAGGCCGTATCTAGCTATAGCGCAGCCATCGCAGCATCTCTGGGAGCGTCGCGCGTTTGCCGTACATCAGAATCCCGACCCGGTACAGGCGCGCTGCGATCCAGAGCACGATGTAAATGGTCACGATCATGATCGCGATCGAGAGCCCAATCTGCCACGCCGGGGGGAACTCCGAGGCCATGCGCAGGAACATGGTAATGGGCGTACAGGGCGGGAACATCGAGATCGCCACCGAGGCAATGGAGTTCGGATTGCTCACGATGTAGGTGATCATGCCGAAGCTCAACCAGATGGGCAGAGCCGCCAGCGGACTGTATTGCTGCAGCTCCTGTTCGGTATTGACCGTCGAGGCGAGCCCGGCAAACAACGCACTGTACAGCACGTAGCCCAGCAGAAAGTAAACGCAAAACAAGGCGATCTGTACCGGAGAGATCGAGTGCAAATCGAACCCGCCGGACATCATCCGCGACGCCAGCGCGGTCCCGGCAAACAAGCTCGCTCCAACAATCCAGATACTGATCTGGGTAATGCCTACTGCCCCCACGCCGATCAGTTTCCCCGCGAGCAGGTCGCCCGGCTTCACCGAGGCCAGCATCACTTCAAAGATGCGCGAGGTCTTCTCCTGAATAACCGACCTTCCCACATTCATCCCATACATCACCACGGTGAAGGAAAGCAGGAACGCCATCAGGTATGCAGCCCAGAAGGTGCCCACTGCGTTGCTGTTGGTGGTCTTGCCGGTCTTGTCGAGGCGCTTGGTGTGAATCTTGATGTCCTGGGTCAATGCGGCGATCTCGGTCGATGACATGCCCCTCGAGGCCAGCCGCTGCTGCATCATGGATCGCGTCAATGCATCGGTAAGCCTGCCCACCATGGTGAAATCGCCAGAGGACAGCGACTCATACGTGCCTGTGGGCTGCGAATTCCCCACACCCGGTTCAATCCACAGGTAGCCATCCAGCTCCTTGCGGATGACCCGCTGCCTCAACTGGTCACGATCGGCTTCGGCGGCCGGGGCGAGAAGTTCGACAGTGCTGTGGGCCTCTGCATCGTTGAGTAACTGCTGCTGTACTTTTTCCGCCAGGGCGCGATCGCTCGAAGCGACCACCAGGTGCTTCCCGGTTCCGGAGTTCTTTCCCGCGAGATAGCCGATGCCCACAATCATGGCGAAGAGCAATGGCACCAGGACCGTCGTGATCTTGAACGCCTTGCCCCGAATCTGTTCCAGATACTCGCGCTTGGCGATCAGCCAGGTGTTACGCATCGGCCTTGCCTCCTACCGTCTGGATGAAAATCTCTTCAAGGGAAGGCTCCATCAGTTCAAAGCGATAGATTCGGGCCTGCGCCGCCGCAGTGTGGAGCAACGCCTGAGAGTCCGCACCGTCCTTCAACTTGATCTCCGCATGGCCGGAGTAGTTGCGGAACTCCGCGATCGACTCGTGCTGCAGAAACCCGTCGTTTCCCTCAAATTCGATAATGACGCGGTTGCGTTCATAGCGCGACTTCACCTCGCGCATCGTTCCGGCCAGCACCGCCTCACCCCGATTGACCAGGCAAATCGAATCGCACAATTTCTCTACCTGGTCCATGCGATGGGTCGAGAACAGGATCGCCTTTCCGTTCTTCTTCTCTTCCAGCAGCGTGTCCTGCAGCAGCGTGGCATTCACTGGATCGAGCCCGGAAAAAGGCTCGTCCATGATGATCAGCTCCGGCTCATGCAACATGGTGGCGATGAACTGGATCTTCTGCTGCATGCCCTTGGAGAGCTCTTCGGTCTTCTTATCCATCGATTCTGCGATCTGCATCTTCTCGCACCAGAAGCGCGCACGTTTGCCAGCGGTAGCGGCGTCGAGGCCGTGCAGTTCTCCCATGAAGACGATCTGGTCGATGACCTTCATCTTTTTGTAGAGACCCCGTTCTTCGGGCAGATAGCCCACCCGGGCAAGGCTCTCGCGGCTGAATGGCTTCCCGAACAGGCTTACGGTGCCGGAATCCGGCATGGTGATGCCGACCATCATGCGAATGCTTGAGGTTTTCCCCGCTCCGTTCGGTCCCAGCAGGCCAAACATGGCACCGGATTCAATCCGGAAGCTGAGTTCTTTGACGGCTACCTTGTTTTCATAAGACTTGGAAATCTGGTCTAGTTCTACAACTGCCATGAACTCTCCGGATGGAAACGTCCGTAGTCTAGCAGAGCCCCTGCACGCCTACGCCTGGGTTGGATCGCAAAGTCCTGCCAGGTTCACGGTCTGGCATATGGATCTTGACTGTTCCCGCTCTCGCAGCATCCCATATCTCTGTTATGAACAGCCGAGACGAAGAGAGACTTGCCGCACACGTCGACCGCCCCGCAGGTACACACACGTCCCCGTACGGACTGGTCGCAGCCCTCTTTCAAGAGAGGAAACATGCCACCGACGCCATCTCCGATCTGATCGAAGCCGGATTTCCGGGACGCAACATCCGGCTTGCCTACGCGTTTGATGACCCCACGTTCGCGGTACATCCGAACGCGGCGGAGCTCAAAGGCCCTGACATCCAGGCAGCGGACGGCCACTCGCTTCGCTGGAGGATGAGGCACAAGTTCGAAGATGACCTGCACAAGCGAGGCGCCGATCAGCTATCCGGTGAGGACGCGGATGACTCGCATGCCCATCAACCACCCTATGAGCAGGTGACTCTCCATGACACCCTCGCTGGGCTGGGAGTGATGGAAGACAGGATCACGCTGCTAAACCGTGAGATTGGTCCCACGGGCGCATTCCTGCTGGTGGACGGAAGTCACAGGTGGAAGGACGTGGTCGCCATTGTCGAGCGAAACTGCGGGGATATCCGCACGGATACAGCGACCGAGCAGTCTCACTCCAATCTGTGAAGGGCCGCCGCCATTCCCGTTCCGGTGTGCGGTAGTCGACAGGCCTGAAGCGCCGGCCCGGGGCGGCTGCACTGCTGCTAGCATCGTTGCTGTGCTCTCGCTCGATACATCGGTCAAGTTCGTCAAGGGTGTCGGTCCGCGCATCGCCGAGACCCTTGCCGAGAAGAACATCGCCACCGTAGAAGACCTGCTGTACCACCTTCCCTTCCGCCACGAAGATCGCCTGCATCCGCGCCCGATCGAAGAGCTAGTTCCGGGAGAGATGGCTAGCGTCATCGGCGAGGTGCGTGGTTCAGTCCTTCTACGTACCCGCAGTATGCCCATCTTTGAGATGACCGTTGGGCAGAGTCTCTCCTCGCTGAAATGCATGTGGTTTCACGGCACGTATCTCAAAGACAAGTTCCAGTGCGGCCAGATGGTCGCGCTTTACGGTAAGGTGGAGTCCTCCAAATCCAAGCGCGGCTTCAAGATGATCCAGCCGCAGTTTGAATTGTTGCCCACCGATCACGACGACGAGGACAGCCGGCTGCTCGAGGTCGGCCGCATCACCCCGGTGTATGAATCGCTGGGCGGCAGCAAGCTGGCCTCGCGGTGGTTGCGACGGGTGATCTATGGGCTACTCGAAAAACTAAAGGGATGTATCCCCGAGACCCTTCCCCGAGCACTGCGGGATCGTCTCGGCATGCCCAGCCGCGAGGAGGCGCTACGGCAGGTGCATTTCCCGGTCGCTGGAACGCCGATGGCGCACCTGCAGGCGTGGTCTACCCCCGCACATAAGCGGCTGATCTTTGAGGAGCTCTTCTACCTGGAGCTTGGGTTGGAGCTGAAGCGCCGCCGCTTTCGCGAGCGTGCCGGCATCGCCTTTGGTACCGACGAGAAGGTTCGGGCAGCCATCCGGCAGGTGCTCCCATTCCATCCCACGGCTGCACAAAAGCGGTCGCTGGGCGAGATCGTGGCGGACATGAAGCGTCCCAGCCCAATGCGCCGCCTGCTGCAAGGAGACGTCGGCTCCGGCAAGACCATCGTGGCCCTCCAGGCGATGCTGGTTGCCATCGAGAATGGCTACCAGGCGGCCCTGATGGCGCCCACGGAGATCCTTGCCACCCAGCACTACCTGGGAGCACGCAAGCTGCTGGAGCGCTCCGCCACCAAGGGTGGACGCCGCTACCGCGTTGCCCTGCTCACCGGATCGCTTGAAGAGGACCGCAAGCGCTCAGTGCGCGGCCAGATCTTTCGCGGAGAGGCCGACCTGGTCATCGGCACCCATGCCCTCATTGAAGAGAAGGTCGACTTCGCCAACCTGGGGCTGGTCGTCGTCGACGAGCAACACCGCTTCGGCGTGCTGCAGCGCTTTCGCCTTATGAAGAAGCCGAACGCCGCCGAACCCGACGTCCTGGTGATGACCGCGACTCCAATTCCGCGCACGCTCGCGCTCTCGCTTTACGGCGATCTCGACTTGAGTGTGCTTGACGAACTGCCGCCCGGCCGTACGCCCATCGTCACCCGTCAATTGGCGGATGATCGTGCCGCGGAAGTGTGGGAGTTCGTGCGCAAACAGGTCAAGCTGGGTCATCAAGCGTACGTCGTTTATCCGGTAATTGAAGGACCCAAAGACGACCAGCCGGAGCTCGATTTCGCCCAGGCCGAGCCGATCGAGGTTCCCGAGCCCAGGAGCCGGGCGAAGAAGCCCAAGACTTCGACCAAGCCTGGATCTCTGTTTCAGGAGAAGCCCACTCTCAAATCGGCGATCAGCATGTTTGAAAGTCTGCGGAGCAAGGAACTTGCGGGTTTGCGCCTCGGCCTGCTCCATGGACGGCTGGATGCCGATGAGAAGGAAATCATCATGCGGCAATTTCAACGAGGCGAGATTGACGTGCTGATCGCGACGACGGTCATCGAGGTCGGCGTCGATGTGCCGAACTCGACCGTGATGGTGATCGAACACGCGGAACGTTTCGGCCTGGCGCAGCTACACCAGCTTCGGGGCCGAGTAGGCCGAGGCGCGGCCAAGTCGTACTGCATCCTGATGACTGGTGGCAAGCTTTCTCCTCAGGGAGAGGAGCGGCTGGCGGCCATGGTGCGCACCCAGGACGGCTTCGAACTGGCCGAGCTGGATTTGCAGCTTCGAGGGCCGGGCGAGTTTTTCGGCACACGCCAGGCGGGACTTCCCGACTTCCGCGTGGCCAACCTGGTGCGGGATCGCGCGCTGCTTGAGTTGGCAAAGGAAGAGTCCTCGCGATTCGTTCAGCAGGGGGAGTCTGAAGCTTCAGAGGAAGAGAAGGCGCGCGTCTGGGCCCGTTTACGCGAGGCATGGCAGCGCCGTTATGGATTGGTGGAAGCCGGTTAGCTGGGCTAGATCGGACCGGCAATCCGCAAGACCCGATCTGCGCATCTCCGGAGAAATCCCTAGCCGAGTCCGCGTCCCAATTCTGCGATGCCGGTCCCAATCTCGTCGGGGCGAATCCTGAGATCGACGCGCGCCAGGTCAAACCGCGATTCGCTGTTCATGTTCTGCGTGCATTGGCACAGATCCGCCAGTTGGAGGTGCGAGGCATGGCTCAGCTCCAACCCTGCCGCGATCAGGTAGGTATACATCTCGATACACTCCCTGCGCTCGAACTCGAAGCTGATCTCGGCTCCGCCCTCGTCCCACAATGTGCGCGAAAGCACCCATCCTCCGCCGCCCACGATCGCTCCGGTCAACAGCTTCAGGACTGTCTCCGAGTCGTCCGCGCATCGTGCTGCCAGTTTTAGTTCCCGGTTCATGGCCGCCCTTCGTTGTTCTGATCGGAGGAAAAGGCGGATTTGATCACTGGATGTTCCCGGTACTTCGGTGACTTACCGTACCTGATCGGGCAACTCGTCTCTCCCGATGTGGTACCGTGCTGGCAGGATGCTGCTCGGCACGGGTGTCGACCTGGTTGAAATTGCGCGGATTGCCGCCTCAATCGACCGCTACGGCGATCGCTTTCTGCGGCGGGTCTTCACTGCGGGCGAGATCGCCTATTGCCAGCGCAAGCGCAATTTCGCCGAAAGCTTTGCTGCTCGCTTTGCCGCCAAAGAGGCGGGAGCCAAGGCGCTGGGAACTGGCATCCACCATGGCGTGACCTGGACCGAACTGGAGGTTCGGCGATTGCAGGGACAGCGGCCCACGCTGCACATGCAGGGCCGGGCTCTCCATTTTGCCGAAGCGATGGGTGTCCGCCATACAGCGCTGTCGCTGACGCACACCGGTGCACTGGCCATGGCCATCGTTCATCTGGAGGACTGAGAGGATGGATGGGGTGGTCTCGCGCGGGCCTTCGATGCCGCAACACTCTGGCGATTCTGCAACGATCCGCAAGTTCCGTTCATCCAACGAGCGAAACGTAATGTTGCAGTTGCATTGGAATGCCGCCACTGTTTGGTATCCTCACCGCAGCGGTCGGTGCACAGTCCCAAGTCTGTTCAGAAGGTAGCCTTTGCCCAGTCAGAAGGAAGTCCAGTGGTCCCAGTTGAAAGTCGGTGTGGTGGTGATCGTCGCTCTGGCGGCGCTGACCGGGCTTATCTTCCTGATGTCGGGGAATACCGGTGGCTTCTTCTCCGGTAAGCTGACGCTCCGCTCCTACTTCGAGAATTCCGCAGGATTGAAGATTGGCGCGCCCGTCAATCTTGAAGGCGTGACTGTCGGCACCGTGAAAACGGTTCGGATCGTCCCTGAACGGAAGCTGACGCCGGTCGAAGTCACGATGCGGATCAGCAAGAACTTCGCTCCGGCCATCCGAGCGGATTCCAAATGCAGCCTTGAGACTGTGGGCGTGCTGGGTGACACGGTCGTCGATATCGACAGCAAGAAGGCTACCGGCGCTCCGATTCAGGACCAGGCTGAGATGCAGACGAACGAAACCCCGAACCTGAGCGACGTGATTAAGTCCAGCCAGGGAACGATCGAACAGCTGAATACGATTCTCGCCAAGGTCGACAACCTGGTCGACTCGCTGAACAACGGAAAGGGTTCCATCGGGCAGCTCATCAATGATCCCGCGCTCTATAACAAGGCGGTCGCGACCTTTACCCAGCTTCAGGGCCTGGTGGATCAGATCAGCAACGGCAGGGGCTCCATCGGCAAACTTATCTCCGACGACACGCTCTATAACCGTGCAAACGCCACGGTCGGCAAGCTCGAGAACATCAGCACCCAACTTGATAATGGCCAGGGCTCCCTCGGCAAGCTGTTGAAGGATGATTCCCTTTACCGAAATCTGAACCAATCAGTCGCCGGTGCCAATCAACTGCTGGCCGATATCAATGCCGGCAAGGGCGGCCTCGGCATGATCGCCAAGGATCCTAAATTCGCCAAGAAGCTTGAAGATACGGTGACTCGGTTGAATTCCATCCTGGCGCGCATCGACAACGGCGAAGGCACCATGGGCCAGTTGGTCCGAAATCCCTCGATCTATAACAATACCGACCAGATGCTGACGGAGACCCGCGGATTAGTGGCGGCGATTCGAGAGAACCCGAAAAAATACCTGACCTTCCACGTCAAGGTGTTCTGATCTTCAGGCACTAGAGCAAGCTCACTCGTGTTTTGGATGCGCCGTCTGGTCACGCTTGACCGGAACGCGCCCTCTCGCAACTACACTCCGACAACCTGCCCCCTTGGCGTCAACCGTGCCACTGGCGTCCGGCCCTGCGCTGCGCCTCTCCCTGCAGGAGTGTTACTCTTCCTACGAAGATCACCGCTGCCGGCGGGGTCGGCCGCACGATTCCCACAGGTCTCAGCTCATTTCGATGGACCTGACATCTTTGCCGCTCCGTCGCACAGTTTCTTCAGAACGAGCGCCCGCTTCACGCCGGCGGGACTGTCTAATTCAGGAGAGATATGCAACCCATCAGAATCGCCTCGGTATTGCTGCTTTGCACCGGATTCGCAGTGGCCCAGAGCAACCTGCCTACCCCCACTTCCACCATTGCCGCGGACATTCCTACATCCGGTTCGCCGACGGAGCCGAAGACGCCGCACAGCTTCGATCTCACGGCGATCGACAAGTCCGCCGACCCCTGCACGAACTTCTACCAGTACGCCTGCGGCAACTGGAGAAAGAACAATCCGATTCCCAGCGACCAGGTTCGATGGGGCCGCTTCAACGAGCTCACAGAACATAACCGGTATCTGCTCTACACCGAGTTGAAGAGCGCCAGTGAGCCCAACTCGAGCCGCAGTCCACTGGAGCAAAAATATGGCGACTTCTTCGCCGCGTGCATGAACCAGGAGCAAGTCGACGCCAAGGGCGACCAGCCGATTCAGCCGCTGCTCAAGCAGGTCGATTCGCTCTCGGACAAGAAGCAGATTGCTCACCTGGTCGCGCAGTTCCAAAGCGAGAATGCGATTGGGGCGTTCTTCCGCTTCGGCTCCGAGCAGGATGCCAAGGACTCCACCAAACAGATTGCCGTGACTTTCCAGGGTGGCCTGTCGCTACCCGATCGGGATTACTACCTGGCAGACGATGCGCGGCTTGCCAAGATTCGCGACCAGTACAAAGAGTACGTGGTGAACATGTTCAAGCTGCTGGGCGACCCTGACGAGAAGGCCGCCGCGGAAGCCAAGAACGTGATCGACATTGAGACGGCGTTGGCCAAGGGCTCCATGCCGCGCGTAGACATGCGCGATCCGGACAAGATCTATCACCCGACGCCGGTTTCCGGTTTAAAGACTTTGGTGCCGAGCTTTGATTGGACGACGTTTCTCTCTGACATCCACGTCAGCAGCATCGAAAGCCTGAACATCGGTACGCCTGACTACTTCAAGACCATGAATCAGGTGATCAGCGATAACAACCTGGACGCGCTGAAGAGCTACCTCCGGTTCCACATTGCCAACAGCACGGCTCCCTATCTTTCACAAAAATTCTTTGACGCGAACTTCCAGTTTTTTGGTCATGAGCTGAATGGGCAGGAACAGCCGACCCCTCGCTGGAAGCGGTGCACTGCGCTGACGGACCGTTCGCTCGGCGAAGCTGTGGGTCAGGACTGGGTCAAGAAGAACTTTCCACCCGACGCGAAGGCCAACATGGAAAGGCTGGTCACCGCGCTCAAGACCGCACTCGATGAAGACATCAAAGCCTTGCCCTGGATGACGGCAGAGACCAAGAAACAGGCTGAAGAAAAGTTGAACAACTTCCGTCAGAAGATCGGCTACCCGGAGTCCTGGCGCGACTATACGTCAGTCCAGATTCGCCGCGACGATCTGCTGGGGAACCTGCAGCGGGCCAATGCTTTTGAGTATTTCCGCGATCTGAACAAGATCGGCAAGCCTGTGGATGAGAAGGAGTGGGGCATGACTCCTCCTACCGTCAACGCCTACTACGACCCGAGCATGAACGACATCAACTTTCCGGCGGGTATTCTGCAGCCGCCATTCTTTGACAACTCCAAAGATCCGGCGGTGAACTTTGGCGGGATCGGCGTCGTCATCGGGCACGAAATGACCCACGGTTTTGACGACGAGGGCAGCAGGTTCGACGGCAAAGGCAACCTGCGCGAGTGGTGGACACCGGAGGATCGCAAGGCCTTCACGCAGCGCACGGATTGCGAAGTCAACGAGTACGGAAACTTCGAGTCCGTCCCCGGCCAGAAGCTGAACGGCAAGCTCACGCTGGGCGAGAATACCGCCGACAACGGCGGCATTCGGATCGCTTACCAGGCCTTGCTCGAGACGCTGGCGGCACAAGGCGCAAAGGAGGACCAGAAGATCGACGGCTACACCCCGGCGCAGCGGTTCTTCATCTCCTTCGGCCAAGTGTGGTGTCAGAATGCGACCGACCAGTCCTCAAGGGTCCTGGCCAGAACCGATCCCCACTCGCCGGGCGAATGGCGCGTGAATGGCGTGGTCCAGAACTTCGAGGAGTTCGGAAAGGCCTTCAGTTGCAAGAAGGGCCAGCCGATGACGCCCGAGAACTCGTGCCGCGTCTGGTAATCGCCGCAACACTCTGATTTAGAACATGGCCCGGCACTCTTCCCAGGGGTGCCGGGCCTCTTTATCTGGTACCTTTAAGTCAACTCCCCGCATTTCGACCTGTTGAGGTGAGCGCTACCCTGTCTTCTCCCAAACCGAACGCGTTCCAACTCCAGTCGAAACGGAGCAATCTCCGCTGACCAATCGCCTTGTCGCTCGTCTACTCGTACAAGGGTTTGGCGCCACTCCTTGCTAGCCGAAAGCGGCCCAAGCTTTTACAATTCAGACGGGATCACCTCCCAAACAGTTTTGCTGCAGAAGCAGCCCCGGGCCAACTCCCAGATGCCCGGACGAAGGAAGCGCATGAAGTTTCGGAAATCGGGTCAGATTGTTCTGGCCTTGCTTGTGTCCCTCGGTCTAATGGGTGGAGTTACATCGTGCACCACCGACTATACGATCGGCTATATGTTTGTCACTGGAACCAGCCCCAAGGCTCCCGGCGCTGGCCAGGTTTCTGCCTACAAAATTGCGAATAACAGCGGCAAGCTGACTGCCGTTTCCGGTTCCCCCTTCACCTCCGGCGGTGTAAATCCCCGGCGGGCCATCATGGCGGCGGGCAATCTCTTCCTTTATGTTCTGAACGGCGGCTCTCCCGATCCAGCAGACGCGACCAAGAGTGACTCCAGCAACATCAGCCTCTTCTCCGTAGGCGGCGGCGGCACTTTGAACTTCCAGGCCAGCTACCAGAGCCAGGGCAACTTTCCTCTCGCGTTGACGACGGACTCCAGCGGCTCGTTCCTGTTTGTTCTCGATCAGTACGCGCCGATCGACACAACCGACACGCCCACCGGTCAGGCGAATCAGCTTGCTTGCGTTGACGCCGCCGGCGCCGCTCACACTCGGGGCGAGGTCACAGCCTTCAAGATCGATGGCAGCACCGGACGCCTGCAGCTGGTCTTCAACGAACAGCAGAAGACCGCCGATGGCAGCAAGCAGCTGACCTACTTTCCAGTCGGTTGCTTTCCCACCGACTTCAAGCTGACCGGCTCCTTCCTCTACACGATTGAAGCAGGTACCGCGGCGACCAACGACGTACAGTCAGTATTCGTCTACGGTGTAGCTGGATCGACCGGACAACTGACCCTGACGCAGAATGTTCCGTTGCCGACCGGCGCAGCCAATCTAACCGCGATCGGTTCCGGTGCCTCATACATCTACCTGTTCGACGCGGGTCCGAATCCGGGCGCGGTGAATAACGTCAGCCAGATCCTTCCCTACACGCCGGGCAGCAGCGGAATCTTGCAGACGGTGACTGGCGGAGCGCAGCAGCAGCAAAGCACCGCACAATCGCCCACCGCAATGCTGGTCGACAACACCAACAAGTTCCTCTATGTGACTAACGCCGGACCCTCGACGAATGTCTCGAACCCCGACAGCGTCATTACGGCTTACAGCATTCTCTCGACCGGACTTTTGAGCCCCGTGTCGGGTCAGCCGTTCACTGTTGGGTCGGGACCGCGTTGCATCCTGGAGGATCCTTCGAACCAGTACCTCTATACCGCAGACTTCAACAACAGCAGTATCGACGGACGCGTGATCGATCCCAAGTCGGGAGCATTGACGCTTCTGCACAACAGCACCACGTTTACGGTGACGGGCAGCCCGACCTGGTGCGTCGTCAGCGGCCGTGCACAATAGTCACGAATCGAATGTCCTTTTCGGAACGGCCCGCCGACAGCGGGCCGTCTGCTTCGCTCTGGAAGGGGTCAATTGAAGTCTGTGCCCGCAAGTGGTTTGGCTCTGGAGACGCTTGCTCCTTGGGCTTCACCTTGCAATCGCCCTACGTGTCTTGAGCTAGCCGAAAGCGGTTCAAGCTTTTACAATTCAAGCGGGAGTTATCCCCATAAAGTTCTGCTGCGAGTGCAGCCCTGAGCCATTTCTCTCCGCGGTTCAGGACGAAGGAAGCGCATGAAGTTCAGGAAATTCGGCCAGGTTGTTCTGGCCTCTGTAGTGTCCCTTGGTCTGGCAACCGGTATCACTGCGTGTGGTACCAGCAATACTATCGATTTCCTTTATGTAACCGCCTCCTCCAATAACAACATCGCGGTCTACACGGTTGACTCCATCTCGGGTGCGCTCAACCAGATTCCCGACTCGCCGTATCCTTCCGGCGGAAGAAATCCGGTCGCCGAGGTTACCTCGCCCAACGGCAAGTACCTCTATGTCGTCAATCACGACGACAATACCGTGGTTGAATTCGGTATCGGCACCGACGGCAAGCTCTACCCGCAGAATACGTACAACACTCCCGGAGGCTCTCCGACGGCCGTTGCGATCAGCGCAAAGGGCGATCTACTGTATGTGGTCGACACCTTTCAGCCCCACAATCCGGCTTACACTGAGGCGAACCCAGGCCCGGGTGCATTGGTCGTCTACCCCGTCACAGCCAACGGCAGCCTCGGTTCGCCGGTCGCGAACGGGACTCTGAACTTCTGGCCGCTGTTATTCAACCCATCTTCAGTGACGGCGCTAGCCAATGGCACAGCCGTATACGTGGTCAACAAGTCGGGCAGCCTCGCTGGTAATGTCAACGGCAGCATCTCCGCCTTTCAGGTCGGTGCAGGTGGCGCGCTAACCGCAGTCGCCGGCAGCCCCTTCCCTGCAGGCGTGACGCCGAACTCGATCGCCAGCGATCCGGCCAGCAAGTTCCTCTACGTAACGGATGGAGCGTCGAATCAGCTCATCAATTACATCGTTCAATCCACCGGCGTGATCATTCCGCAGCCGAACGGTCCGACCAAGACCGACGTGCTTCCGGATGCGGTCACGGTCGACCCCCGCGGCTTTTACGTCTATGTGGCCAACTTTACCGCCTCTAACGTGAGCGCGTACTCCATCGATCAGGCGAACGGCAATCCTTCAGGAATCGCCGGCGCTACCGGAACCACCGGCACGGGAACGGGACCCACCTGCATACTGGTCGAACCTGCGTTGGGACGTTTCGTCTACACCTCGAACTTCGCCGACGCCACGGTGACCGGATTGCAGCTGAATCCAAGCACCGGCGCCCTGATCCAAACCCAGGCCGCCGCGTACAAGGCCCCGGGGCAGCCCACCTGCACCGCGGCAATCACCCACGGAAACCACGCTATCCAGAATATTCAGCCATAACCGCTGATCTGGTGGCAGAACAAGATAAGGCCCGCGATCTGCTCGCGGGCCTTGTTGTTTTCGGCCGAAGCGCTGGAAGGCTGCGCCGGGATAGAACGGCTTGAGCTTGAGGGTTGGAGAGAGCTGACGCGTCAGCGGGTCAGAGCAGCTCGCGGAAATATCAGGCTTCGATAGGTTACGCATCCGTTCGGTCCGCCGTTTGGCAGCCGCGAGCGCTCCTAGAGCCGAATGTTCTTCCGGATCCATTGCTGCCCCGGACGCTCAATCCACTTCAAAGTCATCACCGACCCCAGGATCAGCAGCAGGTAGCTGAACCACGGGTCGAGCTGAATCAGCCCGGTCTTCTCCAGCCATCCGGAGTTATGAATGATGTTCCAAAGATTGAAGTGGAGCAGGTAGAGGCAGTAGCTCGCTTCGCCCACCAGCACGAACGGTAGAAACCCGAAGAAGCTGGACATCAGGTTCTGCCCTGCCAATCCCAGGATGGCCGCGCCAAAGAGCGGCATCAGCAGGCCATCGTGCAGGAAGACATAAGGCAGATGCTCGCCAAAGAACAGGACTGCATAGAGCCCGGCTAATCCCGCAAGCCCCAGCGCCAACCGTGTACGTGCGGTCACCGCGATGCGCTGATTGAGATCCGCCAGCACCACTCCGAACAGGAACGAAGGCAGGTGCGGGAGCGGAGTGAACTTGAGGGCGCGAATCCAGATCCCCGAGGAATAGCGCCCCGGATGCAGGTCTCCATCAGGATGGAGCCATGTGTAGAGCGCGGGGCTCACCATGCCTGCCATCCAGAGCAGAGCCAGTAGCCCCAGCAGCCAACCCAGCCGTGCGGGGCGTTTGAAGCGCACTACGAACGGGAACAGGATGTAGAAGAATGCCTCGGTCGACATGGTCCACGCCGGCGTATTCCAGAAGGTCGCCAGCATCGGGCTCCATCCCTGCAAAAGCAGTGGCGTGAGAACCGTTCCCTCGGCAAAGTTCCTCGGAGTTTGGGTGTGAAACTCCTGGACCAGCGTGCCCAGCGAAATGAGAAGACTGAAAAGATATACGGGGTAGAGGCGGGAGAATCGTGCCACCCAGAAGTTTCCTGTCTTGAGCTCTCCGCTTGCCGCGCGATCGGCGTAGTTATACGCGAGGACGAACCCGGAGAGCAGCAGGAAAAAGCTGACCGACGTGTACCCGTTATCGACGACCGGCGCGAACCAGCCAAACCAGCGCGGATTGGAGAAATGAAAGAAGACCAGGTTCAATGCGGCAAACGTCCGCAACCCAGTCAGTGCCGGCAGCCGGGCTTTCTTTGCCGGCGTGGCCGTCGCCATTGGACTCAGGCGGTCACCAGAGAACCGACCTTCTCCCCGCTGATCACGCGCCGGATATTCCCCGGGCGGTTCATGTTGAAGATGATCATGGGAAGGTTGTTGTCTTTGCACAGGCTCACTGCAGTGGCGTCCATCACCTTTAGCCCTAGACGCAGGATTTCCATATAGGTAATCTGCTCGAACTTAACGGCATCCTTGGAGATGACGGGGTCGGCGTCGTAAATACCTTCCACCTTGGTGCCCTTGAGCAGAACATCCGCCTTGATCTCCATCGCCCGAAGAGAGGCCGCCGTGTCGGTCGAGAAGTAAGGATTGCCGGTGCCCGCCGCAAAGATGACGATCCGGCCCTTCTCCAGATGCCGAACCGCCCTACGGCGAATGTAAGGTTCACAGACCTGGTTCATCTCGATCGCCGACATCACACGGCAGAAGAGTCCCTGCTTTTCGATGGCGTCCTGAATGGCCAGAGCGTTAATCACGGTCGCCAGCATGCCCATGTTGTCGGCCGAAACACGGTCCATGTTCTGCGCTTGCTCGGCCACGCCGCGGAAGAAATTGCCCCCGCCGACCACGATCGCCATCTCGACGCCAAGGGCGTGAATCTCCGCGATTTCCGCAGCTATCTCGTGGATCTTGATCACGTCGACGCCAAATCCGCGACCCGCGGCCAGCGCCTCGCCCGACAACTTCAGAACGACTCTCTTGTACATTCAAATGGAGTATCGCATATTCAGGGCAAGGTGCTAAACCCTCTTCGGCCGACGTCGGCCGGTGCAAGAGGAAAGGGCCTGGAGAGAATCTCTCCAAGCCCCTGTTCCAGTCGACTATCCTCGCAAAACCTCGCTTAGGCCTGTTCTTCCGCCGTCGGTTTCACCTGGGCAACGGTCCAGTTGTTGTCGCCGACCTTGAAGCGCGCAAAACGCTTCACGGTGATGTTTTCGCCCAGTTTGCCCACCTTGGTCGCGATCAGGTCCTTGATAGCCACTGACTGCTCCTTGATGAAGGGCTGCTCGAGCAGGCAAACTTCCTCGTAGAACTTGCTCATCTTGCCTTCAACGATCTTTTCAACCACCGGCGCCGGCTTGCCCGTCTGGGCGGCTTGCGAACGGTAGATATCCTTCTCGCGGTCCAGATCCTCCGCCGTTACGTCTTCCTTGCGGATGTAGCGCGGGTCGGTCGCCGCGATGTGCATCGCGATGTCCTTGAGCAGCTCCTGGAAGTCCTCGGTGCGTGCCACGAAATCGCTCTCACAGTTCACTTCCAACAGCACGCCGATCTTCCCACCCGCGTGAATGTACGTGCCCACGGCACCTTCGCTGGTGCTCCGCGAAGCCTTCTTGGCTGCCGACGCCATGCCGCGCTTGCGCAGCACAACGATTGCCTGCTCCTGATCGCCCTTGGCTTCCTGCAACGCCTTCAAACAATCGCCCATTGGAGCGCCGGTCTTCTCGCGCAGCGCCTTCACCTGTCCAGCCGAAATATTTTCAGTCACAGTCGACATTCCTTTTTCCAATCCTTCTATGGTTCCTAAAATCTGTGCCCCAAACCTTGGGCGTTCATTCTTCTGGTACTAAACGCAACGAAAGCGTGGCCTGCAAATCTCCGCAGCCACGCTCCCCGGTGCCACCGGTGTTTTCCGCCGGCGCAAGATCTTCAGGAGCCGGCGCTCACGCGAGGCCCCAGTCAGCTTACAGGCTGCTCTCGGCGACCTCAGGCTCTTCAACCGCGGCCACGGCTGCGGGCGCTTTGCGAATTCCACCACCCAGCGCTGCTTCCAGGTCGACGACCTCGCCTTCGGTCGAAGCCTCATCCGTGGCTGCACTCGCCGCCGGTGCTGCTTCGCCCGGTGCTTCTTCGGCCTGCGTGCTGGACGAGACGCCCGCCACTTCGATGTACTGCTTGTCGTTGGCCATCTGCACGCCTTCGACCACCGAATCGGAGATCTTGGAGGTGAACAGCCGAATCGCACGCAGCGCGTCATCGTTGCCGGGAATCACATAGTCGACGACCGTCGGGTCGCAGTTCGTATCCACCACGGCGACAACCGGAATGCCCAGCTTGCGGGCTTCCTTCACCGCGATCGCTTCGTTGTTCGAATCGACTACGAAGAGCGCGTCCGGCAAACGCTTCATATTCTTAATGCCGGCCAAGTTAGCCTGGAGGTGCTTGCGCTCGCGCTCCAGCTTGATCACTTCCTTCTTGGTCAGCAATTCGTACCGGCCGTCGGTGGCCATCTCGTCCAATTCCTGAAGGCGCTTCACCGATTTCTGCACCGTAATCCAGTTGGTCAGCAAGCCGCCCAGCCAGCGCTGGTTGATGTAGAACATGCCGCAGCGATTCGCCTCTTCGGCGATTGCGTCTTGCGCCTGGCGCTTGGTGCCGACAAACAGGATGACTTTGCCCGTCGAAGTGAGATCGGTAACGTACTTGCTCGCCTCTTTGAACATCTTCAAAGTCTTCTGCAGATCGATGATGTAGATCCCGTTGCGCTCGCCGAAGATATATTCCTTCATCCTCGGGTTCCAGCGCTTCGTCTGATGCCCGAAGTGAACACCCGCTTCGAGCAGCTCCTTCATAGTGATCGTGGCCAAACAGCCTCCTTCGTGGATTGCATTCCGGAACCCCGCGGGCGCATCGAGAGCGCGCCGCGAACCCGCCAGAATTGATCCCCTTATGGGGAAATTTACGACCTTGATTCGAGCCAACAGCCTCAGCCATCGGCTCGATCTCAAACTTCAAATCAGCAAAGCGTGCATACGCCCAGGCTGAAATACAGTCCGGAATTAGCGCTTGCTGAACTGGAACCGGGCGCGAGCACCCTTCTGTCCGTACTTCTTGCGTTCCTTGATGCGTGCATCGCGGGAGAGCAGTCCATCGGCCTTGAGCGTCTTCCGCAGCTCGGCATTGAACTCAAGCAGCGCGCGGGCAATGCCCATACGCACCGCGTCTGCCTGCGCGCTCACTCCGCCGCCCCGCACCGTGGTGAGAACGTCAAAGGTCGCCAGGTTTTCAGTGAGCACGAGGGGCCGCTTGGCCGACACGCGCTGCTGTTCGGTGACGAAGTAGGTCTCGTACGCCTTGTTGTTTACGACGAAATTGCCACTGCCCGGCCGCAAAAACACGCGGGCGATGGCGGACTTCCGCCGTCCCGTTCCGTAATACTGAACCAAATCTGCCATGTCCGTCCTAGTCTGCTATCTCGGTCTTGTTGCGAATCTCTTAGTCTCGCCGGACAAAGTCCAGCGGCACTGCACCTAAGCCTTCACTTCCAGAGGCTGCGGCTGCTGCGCTGCATGCGGATGCTGATCGCCCTTGTAGACCTTAAGCTTGGAACCCATCTTGCGTCCCATCTTGGTCTTGGGCAGCATGCCCTTGATTGCCTCTTCCACGATCTTCTCTGGACGCCGCGCCAGCAGCCGTGTGAACGACTCTTCGCGCAGGCCGCCCGGGAAGCCGGTATAGCGGCGATACACCTTGCTCTGGCTCTTCAAACCCGTAAGCCGGATCTTCTCGGCATTGATCACTACCACGTGATCGCCCACATCGATATATGGCGTGTACTGCGGATTCATCTTGCCGCTCAATACACTGGCTGCCTGCGTGGCCAGGCGTCCCAGCGTCTTACCGCTGGCGTCCACTACGAACCATTTGCGCTCAATCGCATTCGCGCTTGGAATAAATGTCGACATCTCTTCCTGTTCTCCCCAACCAAACTCACAGCGTGACTCCGCAAAAGGTCCGCGGTGTTGAAACATTCCCACGGACGACAATCTCTGTTCGCGTGAGTGGCGCAGATGAAAACCAACGTTGAAACAAACCGAGGGGGTTTTCCTGCGTTCGCTTGCCCAATCAAGGCTGCGGACATGAGCCGCAGACAGGCAGACGCAGAACTGCGCAAGACCTTCAGAATAGACGAAACACTATCCGGAGTCAACGAACGGCACGCCACAAATGCTGGCGTTTCTGCTCCATCGTACACGGGGCGGGAGGCCGCAAGGAACACTTCGGTAATTGCAGATGGCACGAAAAGGGCCGTGGGGAAAAAGAATGCTGCTACATTAGCGGTCGATTCCCTTGGAACCTATGTAGCTCGTGGGCAGGAATGGCGATTCAACGGCCTTCCTGGGGCCCATTTGCCACTCTTTTTGCCAGGAGACCTGCATGCGCCGACTGTCTGCCGCTTCCTCTTTGGTTGTGCCTTCCGTACGCCGTGTGGCGCTCATGGTCCTCTTCATCCTGTGCCTGGCCGCGGTCGCGCCGATTCTCCGTTCACAGGAGACAAGGCCTGCTCAGCCTACGGATACACTCAGTTCCGATCCCGGCAAAGAAACTGGCATACGCCAGGATGTCCTCCGGGCACACCTCGAAGGGAAGCCGCTCTTCCTGCGTGTCTTCGACCTGAACAACCAGATCGAGTTTGACGAAACCGGCCAGCTGCTGAGCGCGCCCCAACACGGCTCCTTTACTCTCTGTGGCATCGACGTCAAGAAAGTCCGCTTTTCGAAACATAAGGTCGACATCGAAGGCTATCGCATGGGTCTACACTTCTTCGGCGCGCTGCCTTACGAGGACGACACCAGGCCCTTCGAACGTGTGCGCATTTCCAAGAAACCGATTCGCATTTCCATTCAGCGGGAACTGGTCCTGATTCCCAAAAAGAGGAAGGCCCCGAAGGCAGAGCAATCTCACAAGGGAGATACACCTGCTCCGGGCCAAACATCTACCGGTGATGAGGGTAAGCCGACATCCCCGGCCTCCGAGGCGAGTCCAGCAACGAGCCTGCCGGCGGGCGTCACCACCACGACATCTCCACCCCATGCTGCGCATCTGCTCGAGAGAGCGCTGGACAAAATCTTCGCCGATCGCATCGACGCCTCATTGGTGAGCACGCTGCCGGAGTACTGGCAGCGCTATTTCGCGGCCAAAGCGGGCGGGGTTGTCAACGTGTCGCTATCGGCGATCGCGCGTCCGGGCCCCGATGTTTCCAGCCCGAAGATTCTGTCCAGCCTGGAGCCGGGTTCCAATGAGTACGCGCAAAAGTACAACATCGCCGGTATCACCCTCTTCCAGAGCGTTGTGGACACGCAGGGTCAACCGAAGGTGATCGCGGTCTCCCGTCCCATTGGCTTTGGCCTGGATGAACTCGCGGTCGATGCAATCCAGAAGGCCAGCTTCCAGCCGGGAGTGCGCGCCGGCAAGCCAGTACCAGTAATGGTGGATCTTCTGGTAACGTTTCGAATCTATTCGCATAGAACGCGAGGACCGGCGGCAGAGCCTACCGCGCCGGGGAAAGAGCAGGTAGCGTCCACGCAGCAATGAGCCAGCATTTCATCAACTTGATCAAGCAGGGAAGCGTGCAGGAGATTTCCGCGGCGGTCGAAGCCGATCCAGAAGTCGCACATGCGCGGGATGCGCAAGGAGTATCGGCTTTGCTTTGGTCTATCTACACCGGGCAGACCGTGATTCGGGATTTTCTGCTCTCAGGACTGGGGGATCTCGACGTGTTTGAAGCCGCGGCGGCGGGTCATTGCGAACAGCTATCGTCGCTGCTGGCCAGCGACGCGACCCTGGCGCGCTCGGTCTCAGCCGATGGCTGGCCACCACTCCACCTCGCCTCAGCGTTTGCGAGCCCGCAGGCGGTCGTCGTTCTGCTGGAACACGGCGCGCACGTGCACCAGGTCTCACGGAACGCGCTGCGCAATCAGGCACTGCACGCGTGCATATCGCTGGGCCAGTCGGTAGAAACAGCGCGACTGCTGATCGAAGCGGGAGCGGATGTGAATTATTCGCAGGCGGGTGGCTTCGCTCCGCTCCATCAGGCCGCCGCCAACGGCAACGCAGCGCTCGTCCAGCTACTGCTTGAACAGGGTGCCAAGACCGATTGCAAATGCGATCAGGGCAAGATTGCGGCAGACTACGCGCGGGACCGGGGTCACCAGGTCATCGCGGAGCTGCTCGCGAAGCCGCCCGTCGTCTAGCTTCGCTCAAAGCGTTCACCACGCTCCACACGAATGGGTGCTCCTGCCTCGGTCCTACTGGGCCGCCGCCTTCAGCGTTGTCACCACTCGGTCGAAGACCAGCTTTTCGTGCACGACATTGCCTTGCGGATCGGTGATCGTATACGTCCAGGTGCCCGTCTTCCCAGTGGGCGAAACGGAGAAGTTCCCGACCGTTATCGTGCCGTCGGTATCCTTCTGCGTCTCGGTCACATTGGCTCCGTCTTCGGCGTAGGCGTAGGTGGTCTGGGTTCCCACCGCCGGGTGATCCTTGCCGTCAGCCGCACCTGCAAAGCTGTAGGTGAACTGCATTCCGCCGGTGGTGATCATGGTGGTAGACCACTTCACTGCCCCGGGAGTGTCGCTGGTGACTTGCACCTGCATGCCGCCGAGTTTGGTGCCGCCGCCAAAGTCCGATTTGGCCAGGTTCAGCTTCCAGGTACCAAACATGGCTCCTTGCGTCTCCGTCTGAGCCATGACCGCACACACGGCCAAAACGCTGAATCCAAGCAGCACAATCCAGACACTGATCTTTTTCATTGGTGCCTCCGACCTCGCCGCGACGGCGTTCCGTCTTTCCAGCACGAACTCAGCAAACGGAATTGCCTGGCTGCCACAGTAGCCTCTCGGCGCAGCAAACTCAGTGATGTTGATCACCAGCGGCAGCGAGGACTCTACGCTTCGGACCAGCGCTTGACCAGCAAATACAGTAGGGAGGGAAGGCGAGCCTGCCAGGTTTCGGGCGAGACAAGGCTCCCCTGTGTCCCGGCCGGATGACCGGACGGAACCCAGGATTGCGACAAACACGTGGGGAAACTCTTGGTAGGTCGACCTTCGATCAATCGAAGGGAAGAGAAAACGAGCTAAGCGGCGGGAGCCACCAGCAGGGGTTCGATGGCAGGCTGTGGAATCACTTCCGGCAGCACAACATCGACATAGCGGCCTTCGGCTACCTCAAGGAATACGCGGTTGGCGGTGTCCTCAGTGCGCGTGGTGCTAATGTGCAGGCTCTGAACAGCTTTGATGGTCACAGTGGTCAGCAAGAAGCGATTCGGGATCTTGATCCCGGCAGAGTAAACCAGTTCAGAACGCATAATTCCTCGTGTCCAGCGGTTAGGGTGCTTCAACAAGAAGCTCGGGCTCAAGGGGAAACGAGGTCGAACCTAGCTGAAGGAAAGTCGTGGAAGGAAAACAACGACTTCTTTCAGCATACCCTGTATAGCTTCAATTACTTAGTGAAATCGTTCCGCGCACGCCGGTGGCTTCATTTTCCGTCTCCCGGGTGCCGAATTGGCCGGCCCGTATAGCCCTGGCGAATGCCCCACAGGAAGCGAAAGATGCCGAACGCGGCGACCGCGGCAATCAATATCCGGAACACGGCATTTTCCTCCCCGGGATAGACAAAACCAAGCCCCTGAGCGTCCTACTCGGAGCCGCCTGCCAGCAGGTCAGCCATCGTCTTCTTATGCTTCGCCTTGCGGGTGCCGGCGGGCGGCTTTTCGGCGATCACGCGTTCGGGCTTCGGCTGGCCGACTCGTTCCCGCGCATTCGCTTTGACTGCCTTGGTGACCGAAAACTGCTTCGGCCGTCTCTTCTTCCCCGCCATGCGACCGTCTCCGGACCGGCGATGCGCCGGCCGCTTCTCATGCACTATACTTCTGCGAAGCGATGGAGTGAGCGTCCCCGGCATGGAAGAGCGAGATTTTTTCGACGAACGACCTGAACAGCGAACCCACAGTCTGACCTGCCCCCACTGCGGCAAAGCCGATGATTATCAGCTTGGATGGCTGGTTCGGCGCAAGAAGGCCGCGCTGCCGCGCAACGCGGATGAGCGCGATCGCGCCCGCTTCGCCAAAGCCCAGTCGTACATGGTCCGCACCGACGATCTGGTGGCCTGCAAAAATATTCGTTGCCGTAAGCGGTTCGACGTCGCCGGCGTGCAGTCGGTCGCCTTTATGTAGTTTGCGGCACCCGATGGCTGGCCTCTCATTCGAGACGCTTAATGCCCGTGTGTGCTCGCCGAGCCCTCAAAACCAGCTTCACTTCGCAGCCGCTTGCTCTTTTGTATAGTTCGGGCTCAGCGTACCCTTTTGCTTCGCGATGGCGAGAAGGGTGGGGTAAAACTGCACAAACGTTGTCGCGACTGCGGCGTGCTGCTCGTGGCAGGTGTAGCAGCTTTCGGTTCGCGGAACCATCTTCGCGGGAGTGTCAGAATCGAATTCGTAAAACGCCCACTGCCCGGGAGTTCGCGAATCGTCCTTCACGTGGACCTCCATACCCATGACTCCGGCGCCCTGGAAATGGCCGCGCTGATTGATACTGCTCTTGCTTTCCGCTCCTCGAATCTCCAGAACCATCACAGTCTTGTCGGGCCAGGTTCCCGTCTTTTCAAACTCGCGAAAGGCCGCCGGGTTTTACAAAGACATTGTCGAACATGGAGTGATCGGCCATTCCCGGCTTGGGGCTGTAGCTCATGTCAATTCCTGAGCTCAGGTAAATCCACTTCCGATAGTCACTCGCGAAGTTCAGTCGCCCATCCGCGGTGTAGCTTGGCGCCTCAGTGAGAGGGGTAGATTGTGCTCCCGCATTGGCGAGTAGACCGGCGAAGACGCGGACGATCGAAAGGCGCATGTTCGACTCCTGGAGTGCTCGGCTGCAACTACGGCATACCTGCGATGAAAGTTCCGTGTCCAGCCCTTCGAATCCCGCGAATGCGATGAAATTGTTCGGGCGGCTCCGGTCTCCTGTGAGAAGATGCCAGCGCCAAGGAAGGTGCGAGCCCGATGACGCAGTTCACCGTGAACCCCACGCGAATCGATCCCTACAAGAATTTTAAATTTCGCTTGAAGTGGGACGGCAGGTATATCGCCGGCATATCGAAAGTCAGCCCCCTGCGGCGAACTACCGAGGTCGTAACTTTTCGGGAAGGCGGAGATCCCAGCCAGGTCCGTAAGTCCCCCGGACAAACCGAGTACGAGCCCGTCACACTGGAACGCGGCGTGACCCACGATGGGGACTTCGAGCAGTGGGCCAACAAAGTGTGGAACTTTGGGTCAGCATCGGGAGCCGAGGTATCCCTGGCCGACTTTCGCAAGGATGTAGTGCTTGATCTCTTTAATGAGGCCGGCCAGCTGGTGATGTCCTACAAAATCTACCGTTGCTGGGTCTCCGAGTACCAGGCGCTTCCTGAACTCGATGGGAATGGAAACGCGATCGCGATTCAAAGTATCACCCTTCAAAATGAAGGCTGGGAACGCGACCTAAGCATCGTGGAACCAAAAGAGCCGTCGTTCACGACTCCGCCCAGCGCTTAGATTCCGTGCCGATGAATGCGGGCCAGCACAAGAGAGAGCAGGCATAGCGCATGTCTCCAATCCGTGGATCGTCGCAAGCGCTTCGAGCAGGATTCCTGCTGCTGGACCCGGCGACTGGAACCCTGTCGAAGATCATCGAGTTCCCCTTGAATCCCGCGATGCTGACACGGGAGCTGCAGGCGGCACCGTTGGGCAGCACCCCGGCCGAGCCTCGCGAGGTGTTGAGCTTCAACCTGGTGCTCGATGCCTCGGACGGCCTGGCGAATCGCGATCCGCTGGTGATGGCCCTGGGTGTCAGTCCATTGTTATCCGCCTTGGAACTCCTGCTGTACGGCCCAGGCCCGGCGGATCGGCAGCCAGTCGTCGTGTTTGTCTGGGGCGGCAATCGGGTTCTTCCCGTCCGCGTCTTGTCGATGCAGATCACGGAGCAGTTGTTCGATGCGAAGCTCAACCCGATTCGGGCTCAGATCGCCTTCACGCTTCAGTCCCTCAAGAGTGCGGACCTGCCGGCGGATTCCCTGGCCCGAAGACTTTGGGACACCCACCTGCAGGTCCTCGAGGAGCTATCGTTTCAGATTCTGCTTGGAAAACTTTCGGACCTGGGACTCACAGGAATCTGAACGAGCAACTCCGCTGCGAACCAGAGACTCAGCGGACGCGCACCAGTTTCAGCCCTTCACCTTCCGGAGAGGGAGGCTCGTCGTTCGTTCGGAAGAGGCGAGCCTCGTTTTGAGTTTTTAGAACCATGCGAAAACGCACTACGGATTGATCCGCACGACGCACCTCGAAGGTCAGCTGGTTACCCTCCTGCTTGACTGACTCCATCGGCGCGCTTGCTGTGCTGTCCACGTGAGCAGGGCTGCTACTTGTGGTCCGCTTGATCAGGTTGAACGCGGCCGTGCCACTCCAATGTGCGTTGTCTCTGTTTACGGTTAACCGCACGCCGGGAAGACCGTCCAACTCTCCTGCCCATGTGCCGGCAAGTGTCGCCGGCGTCTGCGACCAGGCGCGCGAGAGGGCCAGCACACTGCAGACCAACGCCACCAGCATCAGCAACTTCATCCACATCTTCATCGCTCCTCCTTCTGCCACGCGGAATACGCGCGGCACTTACATCCATCGCTCTTTCTCCTTTGGGTCCGTTCTGGTTCACCGTTCGCGACTGAGAGAAGTGGTCGCGAGCATGCCTCCGAGGCCCATGGTTTCGACCGCGGTCGACGGCACAATCACCATGGCGCCCTTCTCCTTCATGGCTTCGTAGAGCATGTTCATGGCCCGCAGATGGAGCGCTGTCGGGTTGTCGCGATACATATCGGCGGCCTCAGAGAACTTGGCGCTTACCTGCAATTCCGCATCGCCGAGGATCATGCGCGCCTGCCGTTCCCGTTCGGCCTGGGCCTGTTGCGACATCGCGTTTTCAAGCGCCTGCGGGATGCGGACATCGCGAATCTCGACCGACTGCACGGTGATGCCCCAGGGATTCGTCTTCTCGTCGAGAATGCGCTGCAACTCGCGCCCCATGGTCTCGCGCTCGGTGATCATCTCGGCCAGATGATGGCGGCCGATCGACTCTCGCAGCGCAGTCTGCGCGCTCATGGTGATGGCTTCGACGAAGTTCTCGACTTCAAGAATCGATTTCTCTGCGTTCCACACCAGCCAGAAGACGATGGCATCGACATTGACGGGAACGGTGTCTCGCGTGAGCGTCGACTCTGCGGTCACCGTGGCTACTCGCACCCGCTGATCCACAAAGCGGCTTAATGTATCCATGATCGGCACAATTGCGAAAAGTCCCGGCTGCCGCAGGCCTCGGTACTTGCCAAAGCGCAGCACTGCCACCTTCTCCCACTGCTTTACGACCTTAAGCGCAAACACGAAGTAGAGGCCGATGGCGCCCGCAAGGATCGCCGGCTCCGGACGGTGCAGCAGACCGCTGAGCGCCAGTCCGACCGCCTCACACGCTAGGCCGGCCGCCACTCCGGGGCCGCTGACTTCGGGAAAATTGACTTCGGGGAAACCGCTTCTCTCCGAATTACCTCGTATGGTCCACATCGTCTGCCCTCTCTTTCAATGCTTTGACCAGATCCGCTACCGTGAACCCGCCCGCACCGGCGCGCGCGACAAATTCGTCCACCAACTGCTGCAGTTGGCGCACCTGCTCGGCATTGCTGCGTTGTACTTTGCGGTGCGCGATGAAAGTGCCGGTTCCCTGCTGCGTTTCCGTGATTCCGCGAATCTCCATCTCTCGATAGGCCCGCATGACCGTGTTCGGATTGATGGCCAAGTCGACCGAAACCTGCCGAACCGTGGGCAATTGATCGCCAACCGTCAGAGTGCCTGCTGCGAGCCCCGCTTGTACCTGGTCGATCAGTTGGCGATAGACCGGAACGCCGCTGTGCAGGTCAAGGCGAAACCGAAAGGCGAGCCGCGTAGATGGGTCATTCACTTTCATCTATAAGAGTAGTGTACTAGTTCTATGGTACAAGTCAAGCGAAACATGCAACGTGTGAGCGAAAATCATGCTCTATGGCTCACACCGATCAACTTGCCGTTCCCGACGCAGCCCGGAAAGACGAACGCTCCTTTGAACTCCTTCGCGTCTGGATCGCGGAACACGATCAGCACATCAGCCTGCGCGTGGGGGTCTGGGAAGACCCGTCGCACTGGGGCATCATGCTGGCCGACCTCGCGAGCCACATCGCCAACACCTTTGAACAGGCGGAGGGGTTGACCCACGGTAAGGCGTTGAAGAGCATTCAGTCGGCCTTCAATGCGGAACTGGCCGAGCCCACGGGCGAGGCTACCGGCGAAATCAGCTGATGCCCCTGATCCGGGTAGGTTGGTAGTGGGCCCAAAGAACAACCGGACGCCGGACCGCATCCTCCAAGTCGAAGGAGCCACTACGTTCTTGCGCGCTGACTTTCGAAATTTTCTAGCCGTTCTGTTGCTTGCATCCTTAGGCGGCGTTGGCTGGTCTCAGGATGCCGCTGCGCACAAGGCGCCTCATCGCGCGCAAACGCATCGAGTCTACGTGGGCTTCGATAAGAACGAGTACCCGGGCGACGACCTGCTGGCAGCGTTGCACCAGACATTTGCGTTCACCGGGTATTGGCTGAATGCGCCGCCGGGTGCGAACTCGAACGGCTGGGCCGGCAAACGGTCCCTCATTCGCGCACAGGGTTTTGGATTTGTGCTGCTGTTTGACGGCCGGCTGTACGCGCTGCTCAAGGGGCAGGACGCCGCTGCTCTGGGGCGCTCGGATGCGGAAGCAGCAATCGCTTCAGCGCAAGAGGAAGGCTTTCCGGCGCGGGCGATCATTTTTCTCGACCAGGAAGAGGGCGGGCATCTGCTACCAGAGCAGGCTGTGTACCTGGGCGCGTGGATTCGGGCCATTCGCCACTCGCCGTACCGCCCCGGCGTGTATTGCTCAGGAATCGCGGTACCTGCCGGTGCGGGCAAGACCACCAGCACGGCCGCGGAGCTTCGCGCCACCGACAAAACCGTCGCGCTATGGATCGCGAACGATCAGTGCCCTCCGGCGCCGGGCTGTGTCATTCCCTCGCAGCTACCGTCTCCGGACGGAAGCGGCTTTGCCGATGCGGCACTTTGGCAATACGCCCAGGCTCCGCGACGCGCGCAGTTCACGGCTCAATGCGCGGCCACCTACGCGGACAACACCTGCTACGCGCAAGGACTGCCACACTCCGCAAAGACCTTTCTTGATCTGAACACGGCGCTGTCGCCAGACCCATCGGCTGGAAGGTGACCACCAGGTCCGGCTGCCAACACCGCTCGCTCACCTTCGTTGGTTTCCGCTATACTGACCCGGCAACTGAAGCACGATTCAGCCGCTGATCGTCCAGTTGGATTTCGGAGAAACTGCAAGCACCTTCCCATGAAGATTCTCGTCTGCATCAAGCAAGTTCCCCAGAAAGACGCGCCGCTCAAGCTCAACGAGGCTTCCACCTGGATTCGTGAGGACATCTCCTACGAGGTCAACGAGCCGGACGCGTATGCGCTTGAAGAGGCTTTGCGTCAGAAAGAAAAACACGGTGGCGAAGTTGTCGTCATCACGGCCGGACCGGCGCGATCGCAAACCGTGTTGAGAGAGGCGCTGGCCAAAGGAGCAGACCGCGCCATTCATCTGGAGGATGATCGCTTCGTTCAGCTCGATTCGGCCAATACGGCTCGCGCGCTCGCGGCCGCTGTCGAACAAGAGGGCTTCGACCTGATTGTGACAGGATTGCAGTCGGACGACTTCGGGGCGGCGCAGACCGGAGTTCTGCTGGCCGAGATTCTAGGCTTGCCGCATGCGACCATCATCATCGGCATCGAAAAAACCGACTCGGGTGTGAGCCTCAAGCGAGAATTGGAAGCGGGACACTACCAGCACATCGACCTGCCGCTTCCGGCCGTGCTGACCATCCAGAGCGGCATCAACAAGCTGCGCTACGCGACGCTCATTGGCATTAAGCAGGCCAAGATGAAGCCCATGCGCAAAGTGACGTATGCCGAAGTAGAAGCCAAACTGAGCAAGAGCCAGCAGAAAATCGAACGGCTCTACGTTCCCGTGAAACAGAAGAAGACGGAAATGCTGACCGGCTCCGCTCCTGAAGTTGCCAGGAAGCTGGTCGAGCATCTTAAGAACCATGCGCGCGTGATTTAATTGTGGTAAGCGTGAGGTCGCCTCTTCAGCGGCTCATCACACGTACATAGGAACGGAGAAGAAACTGCTTATGGCGAACCTGAGCCTTCCCTTCGAAGAACGCAACCTCACACCCGACCAGGTAGAACACCTGGACAAGCGGCGCGCCTGGGGGCTGACCATGCAGGTCATCTCAGGCCAGTTCCTTATCTTCGCTGTGCTGCTCACCGTGTGGAGCGGACAGGATCTGCAGTACTCGCCCGATTTCATTCACCCCATGGCGTACTACAACGCGATCGCCTTCGTAGTCTCGGTCGTTCTGGGTGTCTATGGGACTGCGCTTCGCCGCGGCAGGCCGGAGTTCTAGGCAAGTACACGTCCCGAGTCTGGCGAAACCGTAACAAATACTAGGTGTCGTGGTAGCAAATCAGGTCAGCATGTCGGACACAATTCTCGTCGTAGCCGAAGAACGCGAAGGCAAACTCAACCGCGCCTCGTTTGAAACGATTGCCGCTGCTCAGGCCATTGCCGCCGAAACGGGCTGGGCAGTCGAAGTGGTGCTTCCCGGCCAGAACCTTTCCGCGCTGACAGCCGAGCTGGCGACAAAGAAGAGCAGCATCGTTCTTGCATTGGAAGGCCCGGCTCTCGCAGCCTATACCTCCGACGCGTACGTCTTTGCGCTCAAGCAGCTGATCAGTGAACGCCAGCCAAAGCTGGTGCTCTTCCCACATACTTACCAGGTGCGCGACTTTGCTCCCCGACTCGCGCTGGCGCTGGACCGGACGCTCATCTCAGACGCGATCGGCTACAAATACGAAGCCGGAAAGCTGATCTTTACCCGCCAGATGTTCCAAGGCAAATTTGTAGCGGATGTTTCCTTCGGCAGCGATGGGCCATGGCTGGCAACGATTCAGATTGGTGCGTTTCGAGGCGATCAGGCTGAAGCAGGTGCGTCCCCCGTCGAGACGGTCGCTGCGGCTGCCGCTGAAGGTTCGCCTCGCGTTACTCCGCACGAAGTGTTCCAGGAAGCCAAGCAGGCTGTCGACCTGTCGCAGGCCGAGATCATCGTGGCCGTTGGTCGCGGCATCAAGGAACAGAAGAACCTCGCCCTTGCCGAATCTCTCGCTCAGGTGCTCGGAGGAGAGGTGGCCGCATCCCGGCCCATCTGCGATGCGGGATGGTTGCCACTGGAGCGCCAGATCGGCTCCTCAGGCCAGACGGTCGCACCTAAGCTGTATGTGGCTCTCGGCATCAGCGGCGCCATTCAGCATATCGTAGGCATGAAAGGCGCCCGCAGCATCGTTGCGATCAATAAGGACTCCGAAGCACCCATCTTTGAAATCGCCGACGTGGGCGTGGTCGGAAATCTGTTCGACATCGTGCCCGCCCTGACAGAAGAAGTGAAGAAGGCCAAGACCGGAGCCTGACCTTCCTCCCCATCCGACTAGGCTTTCACCACCAGCACAATTTTTTCTGCTTTGTGAGCTTCCAGCTGCCGATGACCCTCAGCTGCTTGCTCGAGCGGTAGCTTCTGAATTGCAGGCATCGACAACTTGCCTTCGGCTAAAAGACCGACCAATTTGCCCAAAATCGCCGTGTCTGGCGACATAAAATGTGGCTGAATCGCTATCGAAGACCCCTCAGGAGCCGCCGGAGGTGGAGGCACGATGGTAGCGAAGCGGCCGCCATCGCGAAGCAGCTTCAACACAGCTTCGGCGGTCTTGCCGCCGACCGTGTCGGCGACCGCATCGAAGGTGCCCGCCGCGGCATCCAGCGCTGCAGCATCGTCGATTGCCAGCACACCCTTGGCTGGGAGAGACCCAGCCTCGTTGGCCTGCGAGCCACGAACGCCTGCCCAGACTTCGATTCCATCCAATGCCGCAGTTTGAACCGCGATGCGGCCGACGCCACCCAGCGCGCCGGTCACCAGCAACCGTTCGCCCGGCTTGGCCTTCAAGGCGGTCTCCACGAGTTCCCCACCAGTCATGCCGATGACCGGAAGAGCCGCGGCGGTGGTCTCATTCAGACCATCCGGCAGCGCGACCAGTGCGTTCTGGTCCGCGACGGCGAGTTCGGCATAGGAGCCCGACTTCGCCACACCAACCACGCGATCCCCCACCTTGAACCGGCTTACATCCGGACCGACGGACTCCACAACTCCGGCCATATCCGAGCCCAGGATAAAGGGAAACTTCACCGGAAAATCATCCTTCATGACGCCGCTGCGGATCTTCAGGTCGAAGGGGTTCACGCTCGCCGCAGCCACCCGCACCCGAACCTCGCCGGTACCTGGAATCGGCTCCTCTGCATCTTCATACGCCAACTGCTCCGCACTTCCATACCCACGCAACCTGACAGCCTTCATGCATCTCCCTCTCAGAAACCGTTCTTTCGATGCATCATGTCGCGAGTGAGATCCTCGATTTTCCAGCACCCAAGCTCGGGCTGGCCGGATCCAGAGCTCATGGTCGACCTTGCCTGAATGCTGATTCATCAAGTAGAACTACTTTGTCCGACGGCGCATGGAAGACCGAGTGCCTGGATGGCCAACCGATGATTCATTTCCGCAAACCAATCGAAGGTATCGAGCGCCCGCAGATGGAGGCCGATGTCGTCATCATAGGCGGCGGCCCCGCTGGCCTCGCCTGCGCGCTGCGTCTCTCTCAACTGATCGACGCTCATAACGACACGCATCCCGACGCACCGCTCACCAAAGACAACATCTACGTCCTGGAGAAAGCCCGCGAAGCCGGCCAGCACTGCCTCTCAGGCGCACTCCTCGATCCGCGCTCGATGAAGGAACTGCTGCCCGGATTTGAAGCCGAAGCACCTATCGAGGCGGAGGTCACGAAAGAGTCCGTCTACTTCGTCTCCGCGAACGGGCAGCGCAAGTTCCCCATCGTGCCGCCGCCATTGCGGGACCACGGCAACTACGTCATTTCCATCAACAAATTTGTGAAGTGGATGGCTGAGAAGGTTGAGGCTACGGGCATCACGCTCTTCACCGGGTTCGCCGGATCAGAACTTCTATTCGAGGACAAAGCGGTCGTAGGTGTTCGCACCGACGATAAGGGTGTCGACAAACAGGGCGAGCCTAAGGCCAACTTCGAACCCGGCTACGACCTGCACGCCAAGATCACGATTCTCGCTGAAGGCACGCGCGGCAACTGTGCGAAGCAACTCATCGAGCGACTTGGACTCGAAGATCCCAATCACGCGCAGACCTACGGTGTGGGGATCAAGGAGCTATGGGAGATTCCCGCCGGGCGCGTTGCCAAGGGCGAAGTGATCTACACGCTCGGCTATCCGCTCACCACTCGCGAATATGGCGGCGCGTGGATCTACGGTATTTCCGACACCGAGATCTCGATTGGCTACGTCACCGGGCTCGATTACCAGGACCCGCGCACAGACCCGCATCACGTCTTTCAATCGTTCAAGGAACATCCGTTGGCGCGCCGCATTCTTGAGGGCGGCAAGATGATTCGCTACGGAGCTAAAAGCCTGCCCTATGGAGGCTGGCTTACGATGCCGCAACTGGCCGGAGACGGCTGGATGATTCTGGGCGACTCGGCAAGTTTTTTGAACTCGCAGCGGCTGAAGGGCATTCACCTCGCGATCAAATCCGGGATGTTGGCGGCCGAGACTGCGTATGACGCCATGGTTACGGGCGAACGTTCGCAGCTGGGGGAGTACAAGCGTCGCGTCGATGAGAGCTGGATTCGAGAAGAGCTCTATGCCGTGCGCAATTTCCACCAGGGCTTCGAACACGGATTGGTGGATGGCCTGATTCGCGCCGGCATTCAGCAGGTGATGCGCGGGGCAAATCTTGGTCCCGACTACCAGAACCACGCCGGCCATTTGAACATGAATCACGTGGACGAACTCAGCTTCTACGGCGACAAACGGGAGCCGTTCCTGGGCAACGCGCGCGGAGACGGCAAACTGACCTTTGATCGGCTTACCGATGTCTACCACTCGGGCACGCGCCACGAAGATGACCAGCCGACGCACCTGGTGATTCGCGACCTCGATATATGTAACAACCGCTGTGTCAAAGAGTACGGCAACCCCTGCCAATACTTTTGCCCGGCGGCCGTCTACGAGATGGTAGAGACGGACACCGCCGGCGCCGCTCCGCAGAAGGAGCTACACATCAACTTCGCCAACTGCGTTCACTGTAAGACCTGCGACATCATGGACCCCTACCAGATCATCACCTGGGTTCCGCCGGAAGGCGGCGGCGGTCCAAACTACGACGGCATGTAGCGGCCTCATCAGGCCTGCGCCTGCGACTCAAAACGAAAAGCAGCGAGTAGGCTCCGCCCTTTCCGGAACCCCTTCGCTGCTTTTCTTGCTCTGTTAAGCCTTACTTCTTCGGTGCCGCTCCACCCGGTGGCGTGGTCCGAGGCGTTTGTGCGGGTGCTGGATTGGCGTTGGCCGGAGCCGGTACGCCCGATTTCACGTTGTAGGCCTGCAGCACCGTCTGCGTGACGTCCAGACCCGGGTTCGCATAGATTACGTTACTGGTCTGCGTGCCCGATTCGACGATCAGCGCGTAACCTTGCTTGCCGGCCCAGTCATTCACAAAATCCTGCACCTTGGCGCCGATTCGCTGAAAGATCTGCTGCTGCTCGCTCTTGTAGTCGTTCTGCGCATCTTCGCTAAATCGCTGCAGATCGCGCTGCTTGGTTTCAATGGCATGTTGCTGGCTGGCCTGCTCGGCCGGGCTCAGGTTTGCGCCCGTGGTCTGCAGCTTCTTAGTCAGATCGCTGATTTCAGCAGTCTGGCTCTGGATCTGTGCCTGCTTGGGTTGATATTTCCGCTGCAACTCAGCCAGGTCGCGCTGGCCTTCATTGGAATACAGGGCCACCGCTTCGAAGTTCATGACAGCGACCTTCAGTTGTCCAGCGGGAAGCGCAGGCGCGGTTTGTGGCGCTGCAGCCGTCTGCGCCAGCACCGTCATGGGTGCCAGTCCCAGGGCACCGGTCAGCGTTAGTGTGAGAATCCGGTTCGAAATGCACTTCATGCTTCTTTCCATCTCCTTGATCGATACCTCGAAATGTCTGCTGGCAGCGCGCCGCTCCACCATGCTACTCCCGCAGGCGCAGGAAGCACGCCCGCTTGCCGCTTCCCATTTGCAGTTGGGGGTCGTGGCTGCATTGTAACAACGGCCACAGAAGAAAGTCAGTGGGCACGTGCAGCCCGCGCATAACTTCTTCCGTCCAGCCGAAATGCCCTCATCCCGCTTCGCTGTTTGCAGTCAGGCAGAATCACAAAGCCTGACTTTCGAAACTGGCATCCGGTTTCCGCATCGAATACAGTGATATCTGCGACATGTCCACATCTGTTGCCAACCCGGCTTTAGTCCCGCAACCGGTTTTCAGCCAGGGTCGGCGACTTACGGACAAATTCGGACGTGCTATCACAGACTTACGCGTCTCGGTGACCGATCGGTGCAACTACAAGTGCGTCTACTGCCGAACCGGCAACGATGGCGCGCAGTACGCCGAACTGCCCATCGCCGATTACGCGCGCATCATTCGGATCTTTGTCGATCTCGGCATAGAGAAGATTCGCCTCACCGGCGGAGAACCGCTGTTGCGCAAGGGATTGCTCGATCTGGTGCGCGATCTTTCCACCTTGCGAACTCGCTACGATGCCGACGGCGTTCCCCTGAACTTCGGTGCCGGCCATCCGCTGGACATTGCTGTCACCACCAACGGACACCTGCTCGCCGAACTGGCGCAACCACTGCGGGATGCCGGTCTCAGCCGCGTAACCGTCAGCATGGATGCAGTGGACGCGGCGAACTTCGCCCGCATCACTCGCGTTCCCAACAGCTTTGAAAGGGTGCTAGCCGGCGTTCGTGCCGCACGCCAAGCGGGGTTGGGGCCGGTTAAGGTCAACTGCGTGCTCCTGCGCGGATTCAACGAAGATCAGATTGTGCCTTTCGCCCGCTTCTCCCGGGACGAAGGCGTGATCGTCCGCTTCATCGAGTTCATGCCACTCGAAGAGGATCGCCTCTGGACTCCGGATGTGGTGGTTTCTCTGGACGAGATCGTTGATCGCCTCAACAGCTTTCGTGCGCTGGTGCCGCTCGCGGCCAACGCAGCCAGTGAGACAGCTCGCCGCTACACCTTCGACGACGGTCTGGGCGAGATCGGAATCATCGCGCCAGTCTCGCACCCCTTCTGCGGACATTGCAGCCGGGTGCGCCTCACCTCCGACGGCAAGATTCGCACCTGCCTGTTCTCGCAGTCGGATCACGATTTATACGGTGTTCTGGCCCGTGGGGGCGACGACGCGGAATTAGCTGCATTCGTCCACAAGACAGTGCAGCAGAAGGAAGCGCGGCACCACATTGGTGAGGCCGGCTTCCTCAAGCCGTCGCGCAGCATGGTCCACATCGGCGGCTGACCTGATCCGGGCTGATTCGGTCGGGAGCTCATCCGAAGGGGTTCTGACCTGGACAGGTTGACGGATTGGCAACCTCGGGACATCAGATCCGGTTACCATCCGTCACAAATCAGGAAATTGGTGCGCGACCAAACTCGGCAGGTGTGTCAGAATCAGGATCGTTACCCTGCAAACCTAAAGGCTTTTACTGCTATGGCTTCCCTCCCAACGGAACAGAGCCAGACCTTTAAAGATCTGTTGATCTTTCACAAGGTGGCGAGCGCTCTGACTTCTTCGCTCGATCTCGACTCCATTCTGCGGGTCATCCTGCAGCAAATGGAGCAGTTCTTTCAGCCAGAGACCTGGTCGCTTCTCATCGTCGATGAGAGTCGCAAGGACCTCTACTATGCGGTGGCAATCGGCCAGCCTACGACGAATATGCACGATCTTCGCGTTCCCATGGGACAAGGAATCGCGGGTTGGGTGGCGGAACACGGCGAAACCCTCATTGTGCCGGAAGTTGCGTCCGATCCGCTGGTCTCTGCCCTGGCCGCCGCGGAGGTGCAAGGCAAGCCGGCGCTTCGAATTCGCTCCGCCATTTGCATTCCGCTTCGCTCGCGCCTGCGGACGCTGGGGGTCATTCAGCTCTTTAATTGCCGCGCCGAAACTCTGACGGACTACACCATCTCCTTCCTGCATGTGTTGTGCGACTACGCCGCAATTGCGATCGAAAATGCCCGCGCCGTCGAACGCATTCAGGAACTCACCATCACCGACGACTGTACGGGTCTCTACAACGTTCGCCATCTCTACCGCACTTTGCAGACTGAGATCGAGCGTTCGCGCAGGCTCCAGAACAGTGTGAGCCTGATCTTTATCGACCTGGACCATTTCAAACTGGTCAACGATGAACACGGGCACCTGGTAGGCAGCCAGCTGCTGACCGAAGTAGGCCAGAACCTCAGGTCTGTGATTCGGGGCATCGACCTCGCCTTTCGTTACGGCGGCGACGAGTTCGTTGTGCTGTTACCCGAGACTTCAAAGGATGCGGCGGTCGAAACCGCGATACGTCTGCAACATTCGCTGCGCACTACGCAGTTTCTATCCGTAGAAAATTTGCGGCTGCAGGTGCGGGCGAGCCTGGGAGTCGCCACCTGTCCCGAGGATGGACATTCCGTCCACGAAGTGATTCGTTCCGCGGACAAGATGATGTACTTGGTAAAAGGTTCGACGCGCGATAGCATCGCCGTTGCCGGCCGCGGCCTGATCTGAAGCGTTTCCTCCCCAAGTAGAAATTACTGCCCGAGCAGTCATCACGCGGTGAAGCAACCGTGCAGGTTTCTATGGGCTCCATAAAAGAAAGTTATCCTGGTGCCTCGCTTCGGGGTCGCCGTGCATAATTGACCTCTTGGATCCCGGTTCCTCAGGCGACTCCCGCGAGCGCCAAGGATGGCCGTGAGCGCCAGCATCTTTGAGGCAACAAGCGTTTAGCCTTTTCGCGCGTTCCAGGATTCAGCCAGCATCTTAGGGGCGAGATGAGTTCAACATCCATTCGAGGCTTAGACAATCCGGTTCTGAAAGACTATTTCCTCGATTCAGCCTTCGATGAAATGTTCGACTTCGAGGGGCAGGTGCGGCCGCATTACGAGCCGATGCTGAACGCGATGTTGGCCATGCCTCCCGATGAACTGCGGAAGCGCAAGAAATCGGCTGACCTCTCGTTCCTCACGCAAGGTATCACCTTCACGGTTTACGGGCGCGACGAGGGAACGGAACGAATCTTCCCCTATGACCTGATTCCCCGCATCGTCACCAGCGCCGAATGGAACCTGATTGAGAAGGGCTTGACGCAGAGAATCACCGCTCTGAACCTGTTTCTGCGCGACATCTATCACGAGGGCAAGATTCTCGCTGACGGCATTGTGCCGCGCGAGATCGTGTACAGCTGCCGGCACTTTCGGCGCCAGATGCGCGGCATGCAGGTGCCTCGTAATGTATACGTCGCCATCGCGGGTACAGATCTGCTGCGCCTCGACAACGGTGAATTCGTCGTCCTTGAAGATAACCTGCGCGTACCCAGCGGCGTGTCGTACATGCTGACGAATCGTAGGCTGATGCGGCGCAGCTTTCCCCAGCTCTTTCTCAATTCCGGGGTTCGCCCCATCGAGCATTACACCCAGGCCCTGCTCAGTACGCTGCGTTCGCTCTCGCCCGAGGGCCGCTCCGAACCGACGATCGTGCTGCTGACTCCGGGGAGTTATAACTCGGCTTACTTTGAACACGCTTATCTCGCGCGCCAGATGGGGATTGAGCTGGTCGAAGGCCGCGACCTGGTCACGCACGACAACATCGTCTACATGCGCACTACGGCCGGCTTGAAACGCGTCGATGTGATTTATCGCCGGGTGGACGATGACTTCATCGATCCCCTGGCATTCCGCTCCGACTCGGGCCTGGGAGCCGCGGGTCTCTTCAATGCCTATCGCGCCGGCAATGTAACTCTCGCGAATGCCTTTGGAACCGGAGTCGCCGACGACAAGGCCCTGTATGCCTATGTGCCTGCGATTATTCGCTACTACATGTCAGAAGAGCCGCTGCTCAACAACGTTGAGACGTATCTACTGACGGATCCCGTTCAGCGGCAGCACGTGATTCAAAACATTGACAAGTTGGTGGTGAAAGCGGTCGGCGAATCCGGCGGCTACGGCATGCTGGTGGGTCCCCACTCATCCGCCGAGCAGCGCGAAGATTTCAAGCAACGGATCGAAGCCGAGCCGCGCAACTATATCGCGCAGCCAACGCTTAACTTCTCCCGTTCCCCTTGCCTGATTGAAGACGGTATCGAACCGCGCCACGTGGACCTGCGCCCTTACATTCTTTTTGGGGACAAGGTAACCATTGTTCCCGGAGGTCTCACGCGCGTCGCTCTGCGCAAAGGCTCGCTGGTCGTGAATTCGTCGCAGGGCGGCGGCAGTAAAGACACTTGGGTCCTGAACAGGTAAAGCCATGCTTTCACGCGTTGCAGACTGTCTCTACTGGATGAGCCGCTATCTCGAGCGCGCGGAGCATACTGTGCGCATACTCGACGTCAACATGAGCCTCATGCTCGATCGCTCGAGCATGAGCGCAGACCGTCGCTGGAGCCGCGCATTGCAGGCACTTGGGAATCCTGCAGATGTGGAATGGGACGGCGACCTCTACAAGATCGCCTACACGCTGACGCTCGATGCGAGCAACGCGTCTTCAGTGAAGAGCTGCATCATCGCTGCGCGCGAAAATGCCCGGCAGGTGCGCGAGCAGATCAGCACAGAACAATGGCAACGACTCAACCGGCTGTTTCACCAGGTCACGATGGTGCGGGATGACCACCCACCAGAAGACTACCTCGCCGAGTTCATGCCTTCGGTGCTGGACGGCATTCACCTGTTTCAGGGCGTGACTGATTCGGTCATGAGTCACGGGGAAGGCTGGCACTTCATCCAGGTAGGCCGCTTTCTCGAGCGCGCGTCCGCAACCGCTCTGCTCATCGAGGTCTATCATCGCGACCTGCTCAGCGGGCCCGAGCCGATGGGAGAACATACCGAGCAGTTGGAGATGATCGGATTGCTGCGCAGTTGCACGGCCTTCGAAGGCTACTGCAAGGTGTACACCGCGGATCTGAACCACACGCGCATTCTGGAATTCATTCTGCTCAATCCAGAGTTTCCGCACTCGCTGCGCTACTCGATTGACACCCTGAACCAGGCGCTTGAGGCGATTCACAAGGATGCTGGACGGCAGTGGGTCGATGACCTGATGCGGCTCACCGGGCGATTGCAATCTTCGCTCAGCTTCATACAAATCTCCGAGATGCTGGAGCAGGACGCGAGTCAATATCTGCGCACCATCGTTCGTCAGTGCCTCCAGATTCACGATCTGCTTTACCAGCGCTATATCCACTATTCAGTGCAGATGGCGTTAGCCGACTAACGCAGCCGAAACGAGATACGACGATGAGCTTCTACTCCATACGGCACCTTACTAAGTTCCTCTACCGGCACCCGGTCAGCGAGAGTGTGATGGAACTGCGTATGCACCCGCGCAGCGATGCCAATCAACGCTGTCTCACGTTTTCACTCTCGGTCAGCCCGCGATGCCGCGTGTTTCCCTACCGCGATCACATGGGCAACAACGTTCACCACTTCGACATTCCCAAGGAGCACTCGCAACTCGTCATCGTCGCGGAATCGGTGGTTGAGCGCGAGCCCTCTGTCTACGTGCCGCACTTCCTGGCGCCCGATGCGTGGCAAGATCTCGACGCCATTGTTGCCGCGGGCGATTTCTGGGAGATGCTCATGCCGAGCGACTTCTCTCAACAAACTCCGAAGCTCATGGAACTCGCCCGAGAGTTGGATGTGCGTCGCCGCGATGATCCGTTGATGGTGCTTCATCAGCTGAACGCCGCTCTCTACGAACGCTTCGATTATGTACCGCGCAGCACCCGCGTCGACTCACCCATCGACGAGGCGATCGAATCAAAGCAGGGAGTCTGCCAGGACTTCGCCCACATCATGATCGCGCTGGTGCGCAGCCTTGGCATTCCCTGCCGTTATGTCAGCGGATATCTGTATCACAGCGAAAAGGATCGCGATCGCTCCCTCGAAGATGCGACCCACGCCTGGGTTGAGGCTCTACTGCCCACCCTCGGATGGGTAGGCTTTGACCCGACCAATCACCTGGTCGCCGACGATCGCCACATCCAAACAGCGCTGGGCCGCGACTATGCCGATGTGCCTCCGACTCGCGGTGTCTTTCGCGGCGAGCGTTCCAGTGAACTGACTGTAGCAGTTCGCGTGACAGCTTCTTCGGAGCCGACGGCCTTCAATCCGGAGATGCCGGTTCCCGAAGACTGGTCCATCCTGGTCGAGAAGGCGCAGGCTCCGCAGCCGCATGTGAGCGAGCTGATTCAGCTGCAGCATATTCAGCAGCAACAGCAGCAGTAGCAGGAACTCTTTTTAGGGCGTGAGCGATCTGACGCCCGCCGTCCGTCGCGCTTTCATCGCCTGCTAAGCCGCCTACCAGCTTCCCTGGATGGGTGTATGCGCGTTCTTGCCTTCGGGAGCCTGCGGATTTACGCCGAAGTCCCACACCGACAGATTCACTTCCTTCGGCCCAAGAACTTCCATCAGCGCATACTCACCGATCTCCAGCGGCTGCCTGGGAGTCACCTTCATCCAGTGCTTGCCCGGAAGGATCTCGGTGGTGGTTTCGATGATGTCTTCTGAATTTGAGACCTTGCCCAGCATGCTCACGTTCATGGCGCCGATCACCCGAATGGCTTTTCTGGGCTGCACTCGCACGATGGCGTATGTACTTTTCGGAGAACTGTAACAGTTTTTGCACGGAACCGATCCCGCGCCATGGGTATCGACGACGTGGGCCGAATCGTCGGCAACTTCCGGCTCGCCGGTGCTCAGGCTTACGTAGAGCACGGGTTCGCTCACGTGGAACTGGACCTTGGACCTGGCCCCTTCCAACTGAATGAGCTGCTTGGTTCCCCCGAAGGGATTCACGGCGGCGCGCAGCACATTGTGGGTCGTGTTTTCGCTGACGTTGCCGCTGTTCTGGGTGAGTTCCACCAGCTCTGGCTGCCCGCGAAAGGTATCGAAGCCCCAAACTCCGTCATCATCCGGCAGACGCAGCCCGGGTCCGATCTGCGGCATACGCGCGTCCTGCTCGGCTCGTTCCTGCTGCTCTTCCTTGTCGATGCTGGCGGCGTCCTGTGCCACAGGGGAGGTCGGCATCACCCCCGGCACATGGTCTTTGGCCCATTTCTCCGTTGCCGGCCAGTCCACCAATTCTTTTGGCAGCTCTTCCCAATCTCCGCCGCGCTCGGTGCTGATGTAGCGCACGCGGTCGCCCGCCACCTGGTACTTGGTCACGACCTGGTAGGAGCCGTCCTTCAAAATCAAGCGTTTATTGGCCGCGTTCTCGGCAAAAACAGCAACCGTGACCAGCAGAAATACAACCGCGATGTAACGAAAGACCCGCATAGATCGTCTCTTAGACGAGCGTACACCGTGGGAGGTCACTGCCCAGGTCGGTTATCCTTAGAGGAACGGGATGTATTTGCAACGCACAGAGCGGCATTTGGACGAGCGCGGCAGCGGATGGCGGCGCTGGTTTGCCATTGGCTGCGTACTGTTGCTCGTCTGTGGCGCCACGGTGCAGGTTGCCCACTCCCATTCTGAGGCGAAGACCTCCGCGCACTGCCAGATCTGCTTTTCGATCCATTCCGCGCTGCCCGCAGGGGCTCCTTCGGCGTCCGTTACCTTTCGTGCCATGCAGGATGCGCCGGCTCCGAAGATCCTGGAGATAGCTCCCAGATTCTGGAATTGCCCGCTCGCCAATGGGCCCCCGACATCTAACTTCGCATAGCTGATCTGATTCCCGGCGGGTTCTCCGCTGGACGCTCGGGCCCCTTCTCGACAGGAGATGTTTCCCATGTTTTCTATGCGCTCATCCCGCGCACTTGCTCTCGCGTCTCTCTGCGTGTCTTACGCGTGGATTGCGACCGCCCAGGTGGCAGGTACCGTCACCGGCTCCATCACTGACACCAGCGGCGCCGTTATTCCCAACGCTCCCGTCGAGATCCGGAACGTTCTTACCGGCTTTCACACATCCGTCGCCAGCGACGCCTCAGGGCAGTTTCGCATTCCCAATCTCGCCTATGGCAACTACCACCTGAGCATCGCGGCTCCGGGGTTCCAAGCCGTCAACGACGACATCTCGGTACAGAGCCCGGTGGTCATGGCTCGCACGTACAAGCTGACCATCAGCACCACCAGCACGACGGTGACAGTCACCGCGGATACCAACGACATTGTCGAGAACGATCCCAGCGCCCACACTGACATCGATCGCTCTCTGACTGACCGTCTGCCGCTGTTGAGCGGAGAATCCGGCGTAAGTTCCGCCATCACTCAAGCCAGCCCCGGTGTAGCCGCCGACTCTAACGGCATGTTCCACCCTCTGGGCGAACACGCGGACACCAGCTACAGCATCGACGGCCAGCCGATCAGCGATCAGCAGAGCAAAACATTCTCCAACCAGGTGTCGATGAATGCGGTGCAGTCCCTCGAAGTCATCGAAGGCGTGATTCCGCCCGAGTATGGCGACAAGGCCAGCCTGGTTGCGCGTACGACGACTCGTTCCGGACTCGGCAATGCTAAGCCGACCGGCAACCTGACTTTCTCCTATGGTTCGTTCGGATCGGGCGTTGTAGGCGGCACCCTGGGCGTGGGGGGAACGCGCTTTGGAAACTTCCTCGACCTGGACGGCAGCAACAGCGGGCGGTTTCTGGATACGCCTGAGACCCGCATCCTGCACGCGCGCGGCAACAATGAAGGGCTGTTTGACCGCATCGACTTTGCGCCAACATCCGCCGATTCGTTCCATCTGAATCTGTCTGCTTCGCGGTCCTGGTTCCAGGTTCCCAACCAATACGACCAGCAGGCGATCGGCCAGGATCAGCGGTCGCAGATTTTCAGCTACAACATCGCGCCGTTCTGGACGCATGTCTTCAATCAGGCATCGCTATTGAGCGTGAACCCGTATTTGCGACAGGATAACGTCCACTACTATCCGAGCCACGACCCATTCGCGGACACGCCCGCTACGCTTGCCCAGAATAGGCAGTTGCGCAACCTCGGGCTCAAGGTGGATTACACCTACTCCAAGGGCATGCACAACATCAAGGCAGGCGCTGCAATCAGTCACACGTTTCTGAAAGAAAACTTCAACGTCGGGCTCACCAGTTCGACATACAACGCTGTCTGCGTCGATGCCAACGGCAATCCTGTAGCAAGCGCCTCGCCCAGCGATCCTTCCCAGTGTGCTGCTGCCGGCTACTCGGCTAACCCGGGCTTTCAATCTGGATTGCTGGGCATCGACCTCACGCGCGGCGGCACTCCGTTCCAATTTCATGGCCGAACCGACATCAAGGAAGAGTCGCTCTACCTGCAGGACAACCTCACGTGGAAGAACTGGCAGCTCCTCGCCGGGGTACGTGGAGACAACTACAACGGTCTGAGCAGCCGCTACATGCTGGAGCCGCGCGCCGGTCTCACCTACCAGTTGAAGGCGACCGGATCTGTGCTGCGTATCGGCTATTCTCGCCTGATGCCGACGCCCTACAACGAGAACCTGATTCTCTCCAGTTCCACCGGCATCGGCGGTCTTGAACAGGGCGGGTTCACGCCACACGCGCTGGTCGCCGCCAGCCGCAATCAATTCGACGCCGGCTTTGAGCAGTCCGCGGGTAAGTACCTGATCATTGACGGGGAATACTTCTGGAAGTACACCAAGCGCGATTACGATTTCGACGTGCTGCTGAATACGCCGCTCACCTTTCCAATCCAGTGGCGCAAATCGAAGATCGATGGACTGGCGATCCGGCTGACCATGCCGCCGCAACATGGAGTCACTGCGTACTCGGTTATAGGACACACCCGGTCACGTTTCTTCGGGCCGGAATCCGGCGGAATTCTCTTCAATAATCCCAGCGGCATCAGCTCGTATGCGCCCTTCCGCATCGATCACGATCAGGCCTTCCAGCAGACGACGCACCTGCAATATCAACCCCGCCCCGAGCATGGCTGGTATGGATTCACCTGGACGTACGAAAGCGGAGTCGTGGCCGGCAACGCGCCCTTCGCGACCGACTCCACCACTCCCGTGAACCTGGCGTATCTCACACCCGACCAGCAGGCGCAGATTGAGCTGACGTGTGGCGGAACGCGGGCCACGCTATCGGCTCCGCTCGCAAGCTGCTCGCCTAACCAGCTTTCCTCGCCGCTCCTCCGCATTCCCGCTCCCGGAACCGAGAACGATGACCGCAATCCGCCTCGAATCGCCCCCCGGAACGTCTTTGACATGGCGGCCGGGTGGGATAATCTGTTCCGCCGCGATCGGTATAAGACCAACCTGAGCTTCACGGTGGCCAACTTGACCAACAAGACGGCGCTGTACAACTTCCTTTCGACCTTCAGCGGAACGCACTTCCTGCCGCCGCGCGCGTACACGGTGCAGATGACGCTCAACTTCTAAGCAGGCTCGAATGCCGGGCTAATTCTCAACGCGAGACTTGGCCCGCGCGCCGATTTGATTCCGCGATCTCCGTTACCATGCGCGTATGCTCGATACGCTAGAGACTCGGCGTCTGCTGCTTCAGCCTTTGCAACTCGAAGACGCTGAGCAGACCCAGCAACTCTTTCCGAACTGGGAGATCGTGCGCTACCTCAACCACATCGTTCCCTGGCCGTATCCTCCCGACGGCGCGTTGACCTACTACCGCGATGTGCTGCTGCCCGCGATGGAACGTGGGAACGAGTGGCATTGGACGCTCCGCCTGAGATCTCATCCCGGCCAAATCATCGGCAGCATCGGCTTGATGCAAGGCGAGAACGACAACCGCGGCTTCTGGCTTGGTCTTCCCTGGCATGGTCAGGGTTTGATGACCGAGGCGAGTGAGACGGTCAACGCCTATTGGTTCGAGACCCTGGGCTTTTCTCGCCTTCGTGCTCCTAAGGCCATTCCCAATGCTGCATCGCGCCGCATCTCGGAGAAGAATGGCATGCGCGTGGTAGCCGTGGAAGACAGGGATTTTGTCTCAGGTCGATTTCCGGCGGAGATATGGGAGATCACTGCGGAAGAATGGCGAAGACATCGCAATCGTTGAAACTCCCTCGCCGCTCGAGGAATCCAAAAGATATGGCTACTCCCACGATTCACGCAACACAAAGCGGCACGTTCACTCTCGGCGACCTCACTATCCATCGCCTGGGTTACGGAGCTATGCGCATTACCGGTGAAGGGATCTGGGGCGAACCCAGAAATCCTGAAGAGGCACGCAAAGTCTTGCGGCGTGCCGTTGAACTCGGCGTTGACTTCATTGACACGGCCGATGCTTACGGCCCGGAAGTGAGCGAGCGGCTGATTGCCGAAGCCCTGCATCCCTACCCCAAGGACCTGATCATTGCCACCAAGGGCGGGCTCACCCGTTCTGGCCCGAATAAGTGGGCTCCTGTTGGCCGAGCCGAGTATCTGCGGCAGTGCGTCGAAATGAGCCTCCGCCGCCTCAAGGTCGAACGCATCGACCTGTGGCAGCTGCATAGAATCGATCCCAGGGTGCCGGTTGAAGAATCCCTCGGAGAGATAAAGAAAATGCAGGAAGAAGGCAAGATTCGGCACATCGGTCTCTCTGAGGTGAAGCCGGAAGAGATCGATCAGGCACGCAAGATCGTCGACGTCGTCAGCATCCAGAACCAGTACAACCTGGGCGACCGCAAGCACGAAGACACGCTGGCCTACGCGGAAAAGCACAAGCTCGGATTTATCCCGTGGTTCCCGGTCGGCGGAGGCACTCTGACCAAGCCCGGCGGCCCGCTCGATGCTGCTGCCAAGCGTCACAACGTCTCCATCACCCAGTTGGCACTCGCCTGGCTGCTGCACCGCTCTCCGGTGATGCTGCCGATTCCCGGTACCTCCACAGTCCAGCATCTGGAGGAAAACCTCGCGGCGGCCGGCATTCAACTGGACGACAAGGAATGGACTGCATTGGAAGCGGAAGCGAAAAAGGCCGCTTAACCTACCACTTCTTCAAGGATAAGCTCACTGGCATGCGGTTCCGCCAATGCCAGTGGGCTGCATTTCCGAATCGGCCCACGCATTTCAAGGAGACTGCCCGACCCCGATGTGAGGCCGCGGCGTATTCTTAACCGGAATGGCCGTCGCTGCACTCACGCTGGAACTCCGTATCGAACACGCGCAGTCGCTGAAGGATAGGCGCCAGGTCGTGCGCAGCCTCAAAGAGAAGCTCGGTCACAGCTTCAACATCTCTGTCGCCGAGCTGGACGAAGCTGTCACCTGGAGGTCCGCCACTCTCGGCGTGGCCGCCATCTCCAATTCGCGAGACTATCTGAGCGGCCTGATGCGGCAGGTGGAGAATGCCGCTACCCGGATCGCCAACGATCTGGGCGCGACCGTCGCCGATTGTTGGTGGGAGTTTCTAGAGACGCCCGAACTGCCCTGATCGTTCCCGATCCGTCTATTCCTTAGAGCTCGCATGAGGACGAATCCCTCTGACGGCTGCTCCCGACTCTGATATTCTTAGCGGTTTACCCGAAGGACACACCATGCCGGAACAAAGGGCTAGAAAATATCATCAGGAACGAATGGCTGGCACCCTTAAGGATGAGATCAGCGCCATGATTGAGGGCGAACTCTCCGATCCACGGATCAGCTTTGCTTATGTGAGCCAGGTGCTTTTAAATCCTGGCGGGAAATCGGCGGTCGTTTACATCGCCGTCGACGGCGGTCCCCAGGAAGAAGAAGACACCGTGGCAGCCCTGATGGATGCGCGCGGCTACATTCGTCACGAATTGCTGGAACGCACGGGCAAGCGCCACGTTCCGGACCTGAGTTTTCACATCGACCGCTCCGACAAGATGAAGTCGCGCATCGATGAACTGCTGGGCCGCTCCAGGAAGCGCCAGAAGGCGGCGCAGGAGTAGTCGGCGGCGCAGCCTCGACCACCATGGGGAACTTGAACGACATTCACGCGGTACTCGAAGCTATTCGGCAGGGAGAGCGTTTCCTGGTGACCGGGCACGCGCGGCCAGACGGCGATGCGATTGGGTCGATGCTCGCGCTGGGCAGGATCCTCGCGCAGATGGGGAAACAGGCCGATCTCGTATCCTGCGACCGCGTGCCGCTCATCTACCGTACCCTGCCCGGTTCCGAGACGATCCAGACGCGGTGCGCCATCGAGGGTGACTATGACGCCGTCTTCCTGCTCGAATGCGACAGCATCGAACGATCGCGGCTTGAGGGTCTGGAGAACCGCAAGTTGATCAACATCGACCATCACGTGAGTGGCCGCGCCTTCGCTGATGTGAACTGGATCGACACCGACGCCTCCGCTGTGGCTGAGATGATTTACCAGCTGGCCATGCTTGCGAAGGTCGAGATCACGCCGGAGATGGCAACCTGCCTCTATACGGCGGTGCTCACGGACACGGGATCCTTTTGCTATCACGGCACGGACGCACACACGTTCGCGTTGGCGAGGCAGTTGGTTGATTACGGCGCTGACCCGGTTGCGATTGCGCAGGATGTCTACTTTGGCAATCCGACCTCGAAGCTGCTGTTACTCGGGGCGGCGCTGTCGAACCTGAAGCGCGAAGGACGGCTCGCATGGATGTGGGTCACGCATGGCGACATGGTTCGCACCTGTGCCGCCGAAGAAGACTGCGAAGGCATTGCCAACTACGCGATCAGCATCTCGGGCGTCGAAGTTGCTGTCTTTCTGCGTGAGCTTCCCGACGGGCGGGTGAGGCTCTCGATTCGAAGCAAGGGCCACGTCAACGTCGCTGTGGTCGCCGAACGTCTCGGGGGCGGAGGCCATTCCAACGCCAGCGGCTGCACGCTCGATGGACCCCTTCCAGTGGCGATGGAAGAAATCCTGAATTTCGTGCGGATGGACATCCTGGGCCCCGTCCACGATCTCGCCTGAGCTGCAACGTTTTGGTTCGAGGGGCACTGAATCTGATAGCCTTAGGCCGGTGGCTCGCCTATTCCCCCGGCTTGGGGCCTGACTACCGGCCAGAAATGATTCTCGGGAAGACAGAAACAGTGGGAAATCCTTCCAGCACCCAGGCCGCCCGTAGTCGCAGGACGAGTATCCTTACGCGTTTTCCAGTTCTATGCACTACGCTTGAGGCACTCACTCTTTTCGGATTTACCGCCTTCTTCCTTTTCTATGGACTGGTTCCCGTCTTCGGTGGCGCAGGTCTAGGCCTCGTCGGCGCAGATGAACCTCGCTATGCGCAGATCGCCCGGGAGATGCTGGCGCGGCGCGACTTCATCACCCCAATTCTTTACGGGCATCCGTGGCTGGAGAAGCCTGCGCTGTACTATTGGCGCGCCATGTTTGCATTCCGCGAATTCGGCGTACACGACTGGTCGGCACGATTGCCCTCAGCCAGCTTCGCATTTGTGCTGGTTACGCTGATCTATCTGCACATCCGGCGATTCCGGCCCGGCGGACAACTGGATGCGGCCCTCATCACCGCGTCCTGTGCAGGCATCATGAGCTTTGCCCGCGGTGCTTCGACCGATATGCAGTTGGCCGCGCCCTTCTGTATCGGCATGCTGGGCTGGTATGCGTGGTACGAGACGGACAAGAAGTTCTGGCTATTTGATCTCTACTTCTTTGTCGGCGCCGCCACGCTGGCCAAGGGTCCGGTCGCGCCGTTTATGGCTCTCGTCATTCTCGTGACCTTTGCGGCGCTGCGACGAGAGTGGTCGATCCTGCGACGAAGTATCTGGATCCCGGGGATTGTGCTCTATCTCGCGATGGTGCTGCCGTGGTTCATTGCGGTGCAGCACCGGAATCCGCAGTTCTTCAGCATCTTTTTTCTGGAACACAACCTGGAGCGCTTCGCCACCGACAAGTTTCGTCACGGGCAGCCTGTGTGGTTTTATATCCCGATTACCTTGCTGGCATTGCTGCCGTGGGCCGTTCTCGCGATCACCGCGTTAGCCGACGCGATTCGCGACTCGGTGGCAGAGTGGCGGGCCAGGCGTGCCAAACACCACTACGTGGGCAATCCGCGAGCGGGTGACGCCTTTCCGGAATTCCTGGTCCTCTGGGCCTTGTTCCCCATCCTCTTCTTCTCGCTATCTCGGTCCAAGCTGCCGGGCTACATTATTCCCGCGATCCCCCCGCTGACCATTCTCACAGGCGACTATCTCAACCGAATCCGGCACCGCGGTCTGAAGCCCTGGCTCCTAATCTCGCACTCGCTGTTGACGGGACTGATGGTGACGCTCGTGCTGCTGCTACCGCGGCACATTCAGCAGGGAGAGGGTCTGCCATCGGCCAATTCGGTGCTGGCCGCGTGTGCCGTGGGTGTGGCCGCGGCGGTTCTCATCATGGTCGTCGTAACGCGATTTGGAGTGCACCGTCTGCGCATCGCGACCATGGCCTCCGTTGTCGTCCTGCTGCTCTTCATCTTCGGCGTGGGCCCCTTCTTTGGATTGGGCACCATCCCGGCTACGAAGCGGACGGTAAACCTTCTGGACGCCGCCTACTCAGCACGACCTCTGGCGAGGATTCTTACGGAGACGATTCCTCCCGGAGAGACCATTGCCGTCTATCGGGTACGCCGCGACATGAAATATGGACTGTCGTTTTACCAGAACCGCGCGGTCACCGACTACGAGGTGATCAACAGCGACGAAAGCGTGCAGCTCAATCCCGACGGGACGCCTCGCCTCGAGATTCCTCCGCAGCAGCATATCCTCCTTGTGCGGGAAAACTATGTATCCGACTTGAGTCATCTTTTACAAGGACGGACATACGAGCCGCTCTTCACGTATCCTGCTCAGAACCTGGTTATCTACACCGTTTCCGCACTACCGTAATACCCGATCGCCCGCCCTCTCTGCACGCAAGGCTCAGCGGGTTTGTGCCCGCGGCGGTATCATCACTCTCGAAGGGACGGACTCTGCGGGACAGACTCTTTTCATGACGCCGGTACTCCAATTCGAGATCCTCGACCTACGTCATTTCTCGGCCAATAGTCTGCGGCCGGTGCTGGAGCAGGAAAGCCTCGTCTGGAGAGATCGCCTGCGTTGGGATTACCGCGCCTCTGCGGACCTGCTGTTGCAGTATCTCGACTCGCGTGTGCTTCCCGGGTATGTCTCGGTTGAGAATGGCCGCGTTACAGGGTACGTCTTCTGTGTCTATGAAGATTCGAAGGCGGTGATCGGAGATGTTTTTGCCGGCCCAGGACGGAACAGCGATCCGGCCGAGATCGAGTGCCGCCTACTCGAACACCTGATTGAGCTGCTGCAGAACTCGCCCGGCATGGAGCGCATTGAATCGCAACTGCTGCTCCACCCTCATGGCACCCATACACGAACGTTTGAGCGTGCCGGCTTCAAGCTGTTTCGCCGCCTCTTTCTGGAGCTGAATTTTCCGTCGAGTTCGATCGCGCGCATCGATGCCAAACGGATGCCGCTGGATTTGGAATTGCGGCGCTGGGAAGATCGGGACTTCTCCGCCGCGGGACGACTGATTGCGGCTGCTTACGAAGATCACCTCGATAGCTTCATCAACGATCAATATCGGTCTACCTCGGGCTCGCTTCGCTTCCTGCACAATATTGTGCGTTTTCCTGGCTGCGGGCTCTTCGATGCCGCTGCCTCGCGAGTCATCACCGATCGCATTACGGACGAGATGGTAGGGCTTCTGCTCTGTTCGCGTGTGCGCGAGGACGTAGGGCATGTAACCCAGATTTGCGTGGCGAAGAAGTATCGTGGCCGCAGACTCGGAGCCATACTACTGGATGCCTGCGCTACCGATCTGCGCAACCGCCGCTTTCAGGCACTGACGCTTACGGTGACGGAGGCCAACGCGAACGCCGTCGCGCTGTATACGAAGATGGGCTTCGTCGAACGCCACTCCTTCGATGCGATGGTATGGGAACGGCACCCGGAAGGGCACTTCCGCCGATAGATACGTTTTGGCTTGGGTTTGGAGAGCCGAACTGAGACTAAGCTGCCACGGTTACGATCAGCGGCGAATCAACCACATGATCCAGCTCGCTCCGACCACTGCCGCGATGAACATGGCGAAGCAGTAGAGCCCGTAGCGGATCATCATGCGCGGCGTAGAACGCTGCGTAATGCCAAATACCACGGAAGCCATGCTGGCGAACAGCAACACTGCTGTGAAGTGAGAGGGCGCGAAGGTCACGGCTTCCTCCCAGTCGCAATGTTGTGTGCGTCAACTGCGGCGATGATGTTCAGGAGTCCCGCGACCACAGCGAACTTGGTGCCATAGTCGGCGGTCGCGACCTGTACCGCACCATGCCCCATATCCATAGCACGCGCGATGATGTAGAGCAGTCCCGACCCGAGGTCTCCGACGAAGCCGAGCATGTTCAATAGATCGTCGGTGTTGGGCGCGTAGAGTTTGCCCTGCATGGACAGGCCCAGAACGAACATAAGCGTGATCGCTGAAAACAGCAGCAGGGCACGGGTCCAACGCTTGAGGTAGAGATGTCCTGCGCCCGGCACCAGCCATCCGAGAATCAGCGCGGCATAGACGAAACCCTTGGCGCGCTCCGGGGTCTTCGCTGTGATCTGGGCGTTAGAGGCCATTCGTATTTCCACTATACAGCACAGAAAAGGCGACAAGAACTCGCCTCGGAATGGTCTAGATTCGCACCAGTTCGGTCTGGATGCGCCCCGTGACCTCGGCCTTATCGGCTGCCGTAATCATGTTGACCTCACTGCGAATGCCAAACTCCGGCAGATAGATTCCGGGCTCGACAGAGAAGCAGGTGTAGGGCAGCAGTCTTCGCTCATCATGCGTTTCCAGGTTATCGAGATGCGCGCCGCTGCCATGCAATTCGGCGGCAATGTTGTGTCCGGTGCGGTGTGTGAAGTAGGCGCCAAACCCCGCGTCCGTGATCACTTTGCGTGCGGCAGCGTCGGCCTCCCATCCAGCAATGTTCTTCTTCGCGGCAAAGGCCTGCTGCACCTGGTGAATGGCCGCATCCCGTGCAGTGCGCACGGTCTCAAACACCTGCTGCTCGCGATCGCTCGGTTCGCGGCCAATGACTCCCGTCCAGGTGATGTCGTAGAAGCAGGTGTTGGGGCGGTTCTTCCTCGCCCACATATCGATCAGCAAAAAGTCGCCATTCGTTACCGGCTTGGACACCGCCGCGCTCGGCTCGTAATGAGAATCCGCACTGTTCGCGTTCACTGACACATTTGTGCCGTGCTCCCAAACCAGGTCTGCGCGGCGCATGGCCTCCTGGAGCCAACTCACGATGCCGTATTCGTTCAGAGTTGTAGCAGACCCGCTTGCGGGTCGCAGCCGGCGGCCGATTTCCCGAAACGCTTCGGCGAGGATCTCGTCGATCGCGCGCTGGGCTTCATAATGGCTCGCGATCTGTTCTTCGCTGAGAACCGCCTCAAACTGGCTGACAAGATCAGCGGAACTCACAATCGTCTTCCCCATTTCGCGCAACAACTCGATGGTCCCCGCATCGACCATGGAGACGTACATGATCGCGTTGCGTGGCGAGTATTGCATCGCGATGCGCGTGTGGCCTTCGAGCAGAGTCCCAATTCCAGCTTCCAACTCCTGCCACGAGGAATAGACTGCCTTTTCACCCGGAAGTGTGTCGAGACGGCCTGCTTCAATGCGGTGGACCAGCTTCTTCGGTTCGCCCTGTGCGGGCACGAAGTAGTACCACCTGCGAGTGACCAGCGAATCCGGATTCATCCCCAGGATCCGATTCGCGATTGGATCGCGATGATGGTGGTCATAGAACAACCAGCCGTCGAGGTTTTGATCGCGCAGTGCAGATTGAATTCCGGAAAGGTTCATCAAGAAGGGTCCTCAGAGATGGAACTCCCAGTTTAATTAAATTGCCGAAGTAAGTTCTTGCGGATTGAAATGCGAAGCGGCGGCTCACTGCTTTGGTCCGAGACTAAATCCAGTCATCGTGACGCAATGGCGTCACTCTCCGTCGTCGCGACTGTGGCCCGAAAACTTCCTGGTTCCGTACTGGATGAGCTAAGTCCTTCATCCTGTGACGCTGGCGCCATTCGCAGTCGGTTCATCCAGTTTGGCCTCGCGCGTGCCGATATCAAGCGCAGAGACGCAATGGAGGAAAAGGCGATGAACACGCAGAATTCAAGCTCATGGACTCACCCAAGTGGCTACAACCCCACCGGAGGTTGCCCCACATGCCAGGGCGTGTTGCAGCATGAGTCCTGGTGCGACTCGCTGAACGCCAGAGTTCGCTATGCGCGCGAGATCGTGGTCGATGCCAGTCTTCTCAGCCAGCCCGACCGCCTGTACCTGCATGCGCTCGGTGTGCTCTGGCAGCAGGATATGCATACAGCGTAGTGCTTGCGAACTGCGGGTTACGGCAGGTTGACGCTCTTAGGCAGCCATCGCCATCCAACTCGTCGCCCACCAGCCAGACGTTGGGAAGACGCGGCCAGTTTCATGGCAACGAAGGTTACGAAATCATGTGGGCGAACCCGCCGCGCCCTCTCCTGGTTCAGCAAATAACAGCGAGGCCCGCTTGCGCGCAGGAAAAAGGGGCACGCAGATTGCTCTGCGGGCCCCTGAATCATTAGCCGAAAATTGCCTGCTGAATAACTCGCTCTTAGGAAGCCGTCAGCACAGCCGCTACGTGTTCCGTTACGAAGGCCTCGATCACATCGCCGACCTTCATATCGGTGTAGCTGAGGCTGACACCGCATTCCATGCCGTTGGTCACTTCCTTCGCATCGTCCTTGAAGCGCTTGAGCGAAGTTAGCTTGCCTTTGAAGACCGATTCGCCATCTCGCAGCAACCGAACATCGGAGTCGCGCTTGAGCACGCCGTCCGTCACGCGGCAACCGGCAATGGTGCCCACCTTGGGGATGCGGAAGATATTGAGGATCTCCGCGCGGCCCAGGTAGTTTTCCCGGATGGTCGGTTCCAGCAAGCCGAGCATGGCTTTGCGAATTTCGTCCTGCAATTCGTAGATGATCGAGTGCAGGCGAATCTCGACGCCTTCCTGCTCCGCCAGTTCCGCGCCCTTGCGCTCCGGCTTCACATTAAAGCCGATCACAATGGCATTCGAAGCGGATGCCAGCAGAATGTCGCTCTCGGTAATCGCACCCACTCCGCTGCGAATCACCTTGATGCGTACCTTCTCCGTGGACATACGCTGCAGCGAATCGGCCAGTACTTCAACCGAGCCCGTAACGTCGCCCTTGAGGATGATTGGCAGTTCCTTGGTTCCGGCCTGCTTGATTTGCTCCGCCAGTCCTTCGAGCGAAACACGGGACGACTTCGCCAGCGTGGACTCGCGCTCCTTCATCTTGCGGTACTGCGCGATTCCCTTGGCCTTGTCGCGGTCCGCAACGACCAGGAAGGTATCTCCGGCGTCCGGCATTCCTTCTAGACCGAGCACTTCGACCGGCGTGGAGGGACCGGCTTCTTCGATGGGCCGCCCACGATCGTCGAACATGGCACGAATCTTGCCGAAGGTGTTGCCCATGATGAAGCTGTCGCTGTTCTTCAGCGTGCCGTTCTGAACCAGGACCGTAGCTACCGCGCCGCGGCCGCGATCCAGCTTGGCTTCGATCACCGTGCCCACGGCAGCGCGATCTGGCGTCGCCTTGAGATTCTGCAGATCGGCGACCAGGCAAATCATTTCGAGCAGCAGGTCGAGGTTCTGGCGCTTCTTGGCCGAGACATCGACGAATACCGTGCTGCCTCCCCACGCTTCAGGGACTAGTCCGCGATCGCCCAACTGCTGTTTCACGCGATCAGGCTGCGCGTCGGGTTTGTCGATCTTGTTGACCGCGACAATGATAGGCACGTTCGCAGCCTTGGCATGGTCGATGGCTTCAAGCGTCTGTGGCATCACGCCGTCGTCAGCTGCCACCACAATCACGACGATATCCGTCACCTTGGCGCCGCGAGCACGCATGCGGGTAAAGGCCTCGTGACCCGGCGTGTCCAGGAAGACGATCTCGCGGCCAGAAGCCGGAGAGCCTTCCTTGGCAAACTTCACCTTGTAGGCGCCGATGTGCTGCGTGATTCCGCCGGCTTCGCCTGCGGCTACGTCGGTCTCGCGAATGGCATCGAGCAACGAGGTCTTACCGTGGTCGACGTGACCCATCACGGTCACGACTGGCGGACGCGTGACTTCCAGTTCGTCAAGATTTTCCTGCTGCAGCAGGGTCTCGTCGGCTTCGTTCGCCATCTGCTCTTCGAAGGTGATGACCTGAGTGTCGGCGCCAAACTGGCGCGCCACATCTTTCACCAACTCGCCGTCGAGCGACTGGTTCACGGTGACGAACACGCCCCGCATCAGCAGTGTCGCAATCAGGTCTTTGCCGCGAACACCGAGCTTCTCAGCCAGATCTTTAACGCTGATGCCTTCGGTCACGGTGATGGTGCGCGTAATCGGGAGCGGCTCGCGCGACATCGGCACGCCACCAAAACGCGGTGGCGGCATAAAGCCCTTCATCGGGCCTTCCTTGCTCTTTTCGTAGTGCTGGCGGCCACGTCTGGCAGGGCCACCGGGGCGCTGTGGACGCGGTGCCTCGCCTGGGGGCGGTACTAATCCCGGAGCGCCGCCCATGCCGGGACGAGGCGCGCCAAAGCCCGGACGCGGTGCGCCAAAGCCGGGGCGTGCTCCCATTCCGGGACGTGCGCCTGGAGGGCCGCCGGTGGGCGAACTGCGAGTCGGGTGCATGGGACGGCGCCCAGCCGGTCCGCCCGGACCACCCGGTCCGCTAAGACCGCCGGGTCCGCCCTGAGGCCGTTGGAATCCAGGGGCGCCACCGGGGCGTCCGCGATCAAAGATAGGCCGCCCGCGCTGAATGCCGGGCGCTGGTGCGGAGGCCACCGGCGCTGCCACTACTGGAGCAGGCGGAGGTGGTGGCGGCGCAGTGTAGACAGGCCGGGGGCCAGTCTGCGGCATGATCACGCGACGGGGTGCCGGGGCAGGGGGGGCCGCCGGACGTGCCGGCGCCTGTTCCTGCGGAGTGGTCTCCGGAGCAGCCGCAGCTATCTCGGGGGTTGCGGGTGCCGGCGGCTGAGCCGCGACTGGCGCTGCTTCGACTGGGGCAGGCGGAGCGACTACCGGCGCTGGCGGCTTGGGCACGGAAGCAGCCGGAACCACGACTACCGGGGCGGCTGGCGGAGCGCTAACCGGCGCTGCCGTAGCCACCGGCGAAGGCGGGGCCGACACCATTGGCGGCCTTACAACCACCGGAGGGGCAGCCGCGACCACCTTGGATTCTGTTACTGTGCCGGCCGGAGCTGCGGGCGGTCTCGCGACCACCGGGCCCGAAGGCGGCTTGGCCGCAATCGCCGGGGCCGGAGGCCGGGGCGCAACGAGGGGCGGCGCCTGCCTGGGCTGAGGAACGATTCTCCTGGGAGCAGGCTTGGCAAGCTCTGGAGTCGGTGCCGGGGTGGAGGGCCGCGCAATCGGTGGCGGCGGCGCAACCGACGTATTGTCGGCGGGGGTCGCAACCGCGGCCACTGGAGCCTCTACCTTTGGCGCCTGCGGGGGTGCTGGGGGTTTCGGACGAGCGGCGGCTTCTGCCTCTTCCTTGCGCTGCTGAATCGCTTTCAGCACGTCGCCGGGCTTGTTTACCCGCGACCAGTCAATCTTTGGCTTGGGCTCAGCTTCCGCTCGCGAACTGCTGCTTGCCGAGCCGCCGCGGCTGCGCTGAAAGTGCTGACGCACGCGTTCCGCTTCGTCGCCTTCAAGCGAACTGGAGTGCGTTTTCGTCTCCGTCACGCCGACATCGCCTAATACGTCCAGAATCGCTCTACTCTTGACTTCCAGCTCACGCGCTAAATCGTTGATTCGAACTTTACTCATCCGCCCCTTTGTAACTCACCCCTCAAGCCTCAGCTCATAGCAACCTCTTGGCACTGGGAGTGGACGCTAACCTTCTTATTATCCCCTGAAATCACGCAATGTGCGCTGCCCTGACATGGCAAAAGGCGGCGCATTTAAGCGCCTGCCTCATCGTCGGAGTTCGCTTCATCCTTGATTTCTTCCACGTTTCCTTCATTCACCGCGGTCGATCGCGGGATCGCATCGTGATTGGGGAAGTTCTGCGCCAATCGCTCGCTTACGTCTTCCCGCCCCGGCTCAATTGACAAAGCCCCTTGCTCGTCCAGATCCGGCCCTACCTCGGTGATCTCAGCCAATCTCTCCTCGGCCAGGTCATCGCTGATCAACCCGGAGCCATCGCGGCTTTCGCCTTCTTCTCCGGCCTGGGTCAGGTCCAGGGTTAACGCATCGATTTCTTCGTCGCTCTGCGCCGCCTCGGTCAACCGCGCCTGCTCTTCTGCAGACACCGGGCGCGCCTCGCCTGGATCGTACTCGCCAAAATAATGTCTCACTGCCATGCTGATCTTCTCCAGAGTCTTCTCGCCGATCCCGGGCACTTCCTCCAACTGTTCCGGAGTCATGTCCGCCAGCGCTTCGACTGTTGTGATGCCAACAGCCACCAGCTTTTGGATGATCGCTTCGCCGAGTTCGCTCACCTGTTCAATCGGAGTTTGCGGGCCGCCGCTCATGGCCTGCATCTGCTGTTCGACTTCCTGGCGCTTCTCTTCCTCGCTCTTGATGTCAATCTTCCAGCCCAGCAGCTTGGCTGCGAGTCGTACATTCTGGCCCTTCTTGCCGATGGCCAGCGAAAGCTGCGTGTCGTCGACGATCACTTCAATCTGCTTTTCGCCCAGGTCGGTAATGCTCACCCGGCTTACCTTGGCAGGCTGTAACGCCTTCTCGGCAAAGGTGGTGATCTCTTCGCTGAACTCAATGATGTCGATCTTCTCGCCGCGCAGCTCGCGAATAATCGACTGCACGCGCATGCCCTTCATACCCACGCATGCGCCGACAGGATCCACATCCTTATCGCGCGACATGACCGCGATCTTGGTGCGTTCTCCGGCTTCGCGGGCAATGGCACGGATGACCACAGTATTGTCGTAGATCTCCGGCACTTCGCTCTGAAACAGGTTGGTCACCAGCTCCGGCGCAGCCCTCGATACGATCACCTGCGGCCCTTTGGCAGCGCGATCGACGCGCAGCAGTACCACCCGGACCCGCTCGCCCACTGAAAACTGTTCCAGCCTGGATTGTTCCCGCCGTGGCATTCTCGCTTCGGCTTTGCCGAGATCGAAGATCACGTCCTGCAGCTCTACGCGCTTTACAGTCGCGGTGAGCACCTCGCCCATGCGGTGGTTGTACTCGTTGAATACCGTGTCGCGCTCGGCTTCGCGTACCTTCTGAAAGATGACCTGCTTGGCCATTTGCGCGGCGATGCGGCCCAGCACATCCGTGGGTTTGTAGTAGCGAATCTCGCCGCCGACTTCCACCTCAGGAGCCAGTGCCCGCGCATCGTCAAGGGCGATCTGGTTGACGGAATCTTCCAGCTGCTCAGGCCCTTCCACCACGGTCTTGTAAATGTAGGCTCGAATCTCGCCCGATTCCTTGTCGAGTTCCGCGCGCATATTCTCCTGGGTCTTGTAATACTTGCGGGTCGCCAACGCGATGGCGTCTTCTACCGCGGAGACCACGATCTGGGGGTCGATCCCCTTCTCGCGACTCAACAACTCAATACTCTGGTAAAGCACACTTGCCATAGTTCTTCTCTCGATCCCCTGCTGGTTCTCGTCCCTTTGGGTCTGGCGCTGCTGCGCCCTTACCTTGCGCCCGCCTCACTCAGCGCTGGCTACAACTCTGGAACCAGGCTGGCTTTCTCCAGATTCGCCAGTTCCAGTTCAACCGTCTGGTCGACCGCCTTCTTCTTGCTCTTGCCCTTTTGCCGCACCGCCGAAAGGTCAAGCACGATAGCTGCTTCTTTCACCTCGGTGAGCCTGCCCTGAAAGTGCCGGTTCCCGCTGATAGGGGCAAACGTTTGAATCTTGACCAGGCTGCCGCGAAACCGAACGAAATCGGCATGCCCCAACAGCTTGCGATCCAACCCCGGCGAAGACACCTCCAAGGTGTACTCCGATGCAGGCACCAAATCTTCTACATCGAGCAGCGTGCCAAAATCGCGGCTGAACTGCTCACAATCCTCATGCGTGACCCAGGCCAGTTGGTCGATGCTCAACTCCCCGGAGGCCACGCTGCCCGGGATTTCTCCAGCCTCTGGATTCGCAGCCGCGAGTTGCGCCAGCCTGGCCCGTTCCGCGGCGTTCTTCTCGATGAAGATCCGCAGGGCTCGCTGCTTGGCGCCTGCCTGATATTCAATCTCCACGACATCAAGGCCGTGGGAGGCAGCGACGCGGTCCGCCGCCGCGCGGATTTGTTCCAGATTGACTGCCATTGGTAAGGCCCGCCTCGGATCTTCGCCCTGCGGACTGAATGTTTGCTGCAAAAGAAAAGTGGGCTTCCGCCCACTCATTTCTCCCGGCCCTGCCGGAAACCCACGGTCCAGGGAAGGACAAACTCGTCTGCTCTACTAGAGTACGACGCTTTCGCCCAGAATTCAAACCTGAACACGGTCACGATGACCGCACTCGGAGTGGAGGGTAGCAGGGTTCCATCACCCTGCTACCTGGGTCACTCACCGGGCGGCCTAGTCGCCGTTGATGAATTCTTCCATGTCCGCCGCCGTCGCTGCGTTTCCAGGGAAGCTGGTCAGCCCGATCGCCTCAGAAAGCAACCGCAGGGTACTGGTATGCCCATAATACGACCAGGAGGTATGGCCCTTTTTGACGTCGGGGCCTACTGCCACCCAGGCAACATGGCCGCCGCCGTAGGTCTTATCCGATTCCAGCGCCTCATCAAAAACGATCACCAGCAGCCCGCCGTGAGCCGATGAGAATGCCAGGCTTGAAATCAGGGGATGCAGGTTGGTCTGCAGCCACGAATCGACCGCGGCGAGCCGCTGATTGTCAGTGCAGGTCGTGTAGCCGGTCGGACAATCGTGGCCATTGTGCTTGTTGTCGGGCACAATGAACGAGAACTGGGGAAGCCTGTTGTTGACGATGTCGCTCGCAAACTCCGTAAACGGAACCAGGTTGTTCCGCTCTGCAGCCGAGTTTCGCACGTCGGAGAAATACGAGAACGGGTTGTGGTGCTCGGTGTAATAGCCCGTATCTCCCCCGGTGTAGCCGACGTATGGCAGGCCCTCGGAGTACTCCTTCCAGGTCTTGCCCGCAGCGATCATGTGCCGGGCGAGGTTATCTGCAGTGACTGTCCCGGTGAACGCATCGTTGTTCGTCAAAAGGTGCCCGGCCGTTATCGCAAAGTAGTTGCCGATCGAAGGGTGCGTGCTGGCGAAGTACCAACTGGCGTAAGAGTTCGTTTTTGCCAGGCTATTGAGATACGGCATGCTGGTATTGCCAATCACCGACGAGTAAGAGTGATTCTCCAACATCACCAGGAAGACATGCTTCTCCTGCACGTCTGGGGGCGCTGTGGCACCGGCGCCGTTTCCGGCTGCCAGTGTGGCTCTCGTACCCGGCTGAATCGCCAGCAGGGCTACCAACAACGCGGGGAAAAGGGTGAGACGAACAAAGCTGGATTTCTGGGACATAATTTGGCCACCGTCCGACCTAAGATGCAGCTTAAACTCACGGCTCCCAATTGAGCCAGATTAAGTTTTCTGAAGATTGAAGCGCCACAAAAGGACCATCTTGAGGGCGGCACCACGCAGAAGAGGGCCCCATGCCTCACAATCCTGGCTCGGTGCTGGCGCGGCAAATCCTTCGCGTCCTGTCAACGAGGAGGTTTGCCCTCTACCGGCCAGCCCTCTACAATACCCCAAAGCCGTCGCCACGCTACCCCACCCCGATCCTCAGTCGTGCGCCGGGCTTTTCTTACCGCCATGATAGAGACCTCTGTACCCGAAGCCCTTACTTTTGACGACGTTCTGCTGGTTCCCGCCTATAGTGAGATCGTGCCCGCGCAGGTGAGCACGCAGACACGCTTGACGCGCCGCATCCTGCTCAACACCCCTTTGCTTTCAGCCGCAATGGATACCGTGACCGAAGCACGTATGGCGATTGCCATGGCGCAGCAGGGCGGATTAGGGATCATCCACCGCAACCTCTCCATCGAGCAACAGGCCAGCGAAGTCGACAACGTCAAACGGTCTGAGAGTGGAATGATTGTGGATCCGGTCACCATCAGCGCCGATCAGCCCATCTCCGACGCGCTTGAGGTCATGCGGCGCTACAAAATCTCCGGCGTGCCGGTGACCAATAAGAAGCGGCTGGTCGGTATTCTCACCAACCGCGATCTGCGCTTTGAGACGCGCACCGATATTCCGATCAACGACGTGATGACCAAGGAGAACCTGATCACCGTTCCGGTCGGAACCACGCTGGAAGAGGCTGAACTGATCCTGCATCAGCACCGCATTGAGAAGCTCCTGGTCGTGAATGATCAATACGAGCTCAAGGGTCTGATCACGGTAAAGGACATTCAGAAAAAGCTGAAGTATCCCAACGCCTCTAAAGATGAACAGGGCCGCCTGCGCGTGGGCGCTGCCATCGGAGCTACGGGTGACTTCCTCGAACGCGCCGCTGAACTGGTGCGCAACCGGTGCGACGTGCTCTCGATCGATTCGGCGCACGGCCACTCATCACGGGTGCTCGAAGCTGTTCGTCTGGTCAAACAGCATTACCCGGAAGTGGATCTGCTGGCCGGCAACGTGGCCACATACGAGGGCGCGAAAGCTCTGATGGATGCGGGCGCGGATGCAGTCAAGGTCGGGATTGGCCCAGGGTCGATCTGCACAACGCGCATGGTCACCGGCGCCGGCATGCCGCAGATCACCGCGATCGCGGAGTGCTATCGCGCCGCCAAAGAAAACGACATCCCGGTGATCGCCGACGGAGGCATCAAGTATTCCGGTGACATCAGCAAGGCCATTGCCGCCGGGGCCAGCGTCGTCATGATCGGTTCGCTCTTCGCCGGCGTGGACGAAAGCCCGGGCGAAACGATTCTGTATCAAGGCCGGTCGTTCAAGGCTTACCGCGGTATGGGCTCGCTCTCTGCCATGGCGCAGGGCTCAGGGGAACGCTACTTCCAGAGTTCGCGCGATCTTGAAGAGTCGGAGTTGAGCCGCAGCGAAGGCGTCGTAAGCCGCGAGCGAGGCAGCCAAAACCGGCTTGCCAAGTTCGTTCCCGAAGGCATCGAAGGCCGGGTGCCGCATCGCGGTCCGCTCGAATCGATGGTGTACCAACTGGTCGGCGGTCTACGTTCCGGCATGGGCTATCTGGGCTGCGGGACGATTCAGGAATTGCAGGAGCGGTCGAGGTTCGTGCGCATCTCGAACGCGGGTCTTCGCGAAAGCCACGTTCACGACGTCATCATCACCCGCGAGGCGCCCAACTACAGAGTCGAGTAGCGAAACAGGGTCGAGTAACGGGGCAGGCGAGCGACTGCCTCAACATATTTTGCGTAGGCGCAATCTTGCGGAGCTTTCCTGGACTATTTTTTTTGCGAACGCTTGGAATCCGCGACAATACTGACAATGCGCAAGGGCGTTCTCCGCTGCACCCTATATTGTTTTCTGCTGAGTGTGCTGGCGTTGGTTGCAGGCACGGGCTCTCCGTTGTCTGCGCAACCCGTTCCAGGCGAGAGCGCTGCAGGCCAGATCCAGACTGGCGCGCTTCAGGGCGTCGATCCAGCCGGCAGCTACAGCCTGCACGGCACGGTGGTGAACCGGTTCACCGGCCAACCGATTCCCCGCGCACTGGTAGGCGTTCTCGACAGGGCCGTTCTCACCGACGGCGACGGCAGATTCGAGTTCACCGGCCTGCCGCCGGTCTTCACTGCCGTCACGTTAAGAAAGCCCGGCTATCTCGATCCCAACGGCCAACCTACGGAAGGTTGGCAACGCGGAATCGCCATCGGTCCGGATACGCCGGAGCTTACGCTGTCTCTCCTGCCCGAAGCGGTTATAACCGGGGAGCTCACTTTGCCCAATTCGGAACCGGCCGAAAGCTTTCAGGTGCTCCTCTTCCGCCGCACCTTGCAGGACGGCCGTGCACAGTGGAACCAAGGCGCCGGCAGCCTGACCAATAGCCAGGGCAAGTACCGGTTCGCAGATCTTGGCCCCGGCACCTATTACCTGGTCACTCAGGCGCACACCGGATTCGAGACGGTGGATCCCTTTGCGCCGAATGCGAAGGTCAGCGGGTTCCCTCCGGTGTACTACGGTTCGGGCGTGGAGTTTTCGGCAGGTTCGCAGTTCACCCTGACTGCCGGACAACGGCTGCAGGCCGACCTGGCGCTGGTTCGCGAACCATTCCATTCTGTATCCATTGCAGTCACGAATCCGCAGACAGGCGTCTACGTGCAAGCCGATCTCCAGGATAAATCCGGCCGGCCCGAGTCGTATCCTGTCGGTTACGACATGCAACAGCAGAAGGTTCGCGCTGTTCTTCCCAACGGCAGCTACGTACTGCAGGCACGCACCTATTCTCCAAATGGACAACGCATCGGGCAGATTGCCTTTACCGTCGAAGAGAATCCAAGGGCGACGCTTGCGGTCACTCTTCTGCCGATGGCGAAGATTCCGGTCACGGTCAAGCAGGACTTCGCGGAGGAGACGCCCGAAGACCAGCAGCGGCAGCCTGATCGGATACAGGTTATGACCGACAGAGGTCCGTCATCGCAAGCGCTTCCGCGTGTGTCGCTCTCGCTCATTCCGGTGGATGGCAGTGGCTTGCAAGGAAATCTGCAACCCGAGCCGGGTGGGCCTGACGATGCATGGCAGCTAACCGACGTTCCTCCGGGCCGCTACTGGGTGCAGGCGGAAGGGATCCGCGGGTACATCGCGTCCATCACCTCGGCGGGCGTCGACCTCACGCGCGAACCGTTAGTCGTCGGGGCAGGCGGGTCGAGCGCCGCCATTACGGTGACTCTGCGCAACGACACGGCGACGCTCACCGCAACGCTCTCGAATCCGGACGGCCCGTCTTCTCAGACGCCAAGAACCGCATTTCTATATCTCGTCCCGCAGTTCGATTTTGTCAGCTCGGTCCACCAGGCACAGATCTCGACCGGACAGCCAAGCGAGGCAGCGAATTTTGGCGGCATGCCCTCCGTCGCGACCCTGTCCGGACTGGCGCCGGGCAGCTACACGCTTTACACCTTTGCCACACCGCAGGAACTTGAGTACCACAATCCTGAAGCTATGCAGGCTTACTCACATCAAGGGCAGACCGTCACTCTGACGGCTCACGACACCACCGCCGTCGAAGTCAACGTAGGTGGGTCCGCCAAATGAAAAAGGCCGTGCTGCTTCTGCTTATGAGCTGTCTGGTGCCGGCTGTTGCGCGATCGCAGGCCCCGGGCCGCGCCGCCTCAAAGGCAGCGCTCAGCTATCGCATCTCCGGCAAGGTGGTCAATGGCATCAGCGATCAGCCGCTGTCGGAAGCGAGCATCTCCATCTATCAACCCGCAGACAACCGCCTCATAAGCCAACAGAAGACGGGCGACGATGGCCGGTTCAGCTTCGATAATCTTACGCCCGGCAAGTATGTACTTCAGGGAGATCATCGCGGCTTCATCGCCTCCATGTATGACGAACACGATGGCTTCAGCACGGCCATCGTCGTCGGGCCCGGCCTTGATGCGGAAAACCTCATCCTGCGCCTCACGCCATTTGCAATGATATCCGGCGTAGTTACAGATGAGGCGGGCGAACCGGTGCGCGCCGCGAGGCTGAGCCTCTATAGCCGAGACCCCAATGATGGACGAGGCAACATCCGGCTGATCAACAGCAGCATGAGCGACGACACCGGCGCCTACGAACTGCCGCATCTGAAGCCCGGTAACTACTTCCTCGCGGCGATGGCCACTCCCTGGTACGCGAACCACCCCAGCCTGCTGCAGAACCCGAGCCAGGACAACGGCACGCGATCTGCGCTGGACGTCGCATATCCAACGACCTTTTATGCGGACGCCAGCGACTCGGATTCGGCCACCCCCATCCCGGTCAAGGGCGGAGATGCCCTTCAGATCAACTTCAATCTCCAGGCTGTTCCGGCGCTCCATCTCTTCCTTCACGAGCCACAGCAGCGCGCGACCGCAGACTCCACTGTGCAGAACGCAGCCAACCCACAACAGGTCATGCAAGCGAACGTGCAGCAATCCATCTTCGGCAACGTCGAAGGTGTGCAGCAGACTTCAACCACCTATGGGGGCAATGACGCTGGGGTAACGGAAATCGCCGGACTGGCACCGGGACATTATCAGATCCAACTCTCCGGTATGCCGGATTCTCCCGCCCGCACCTTGACCGTCGATGCTACCGCCGACGCACAACTAGAATCGTCCGCAGGCACCACGCTCTGCGAAGTTTCAGGCAGCGTCGAGGGCGCGCCGCAATTTGCGGCAGGGGAGCTGACCCTGATCGGCCTGACGCAGCCCGGCAAGCAGGACTACCAGCCAGTAGGTAAGGATGGGACGTTCCGTTTTCCGGATCTCGCCCCGGGCAGCTACGAGGTTGTGGCTCAGGGATCGCATCGCATTTTGTCAGTTGCGCACATTACCGCGACCAATGCCACCGTGGTCGGAAATCAGATCAAGGTCTCTGGCGACGCAAATGTCACATTGACGATTACGATTGCTGAGGGCTCGTCCACGCTGCAGGGCGTAGCGAAGAAGGGTGACAAACCATTTGGGGGCGCAATGATTGTGCTGGTGCCGAAAAATCCCGAAGCCAGCCGCTCTCTCTTTCGTCGCGATCAGAGCGACTCCGACGGCACCTTCGCTCTCCCCAATGTGCCGGAAGGCAGCTACACAGTCGTTGCCATTGAAGATGGTTGGGTGCTCGACTGGGCCGATCCTGAAGTAATCGCCCGCTACCTTCCCAAAGGCCTGCCGGTCACGGTGAGCGCGAATGCGGCCAAGAACCTGAAACTGACCGGCTCGATTGCCGTGCAGCCGCGCTTCTGACGTCGTACCCTCTAGTCCACCGTTACCAGGATCAGCGAAGCATCATCCTGGAACACGCCATTACAAAATCTGGATACGTCTTCGAGTATCTTCTTGCGCAGGGCATGTGCCCCCTCGGTCCGATTTCGCTGCACGATCTGAATCAGGCGCTGATACCCGAACTCCTCCTCGCGCGCATCGGCTGCTTCAAGAATGCCGTCCGTCAACAGCAGCAGGCAGTCGCCGGACTTGAGTTGCAGTTCGCTGTCCTGATAGGTCCAGTGAGAAAACAAGCCCAGCACCCCGCTATAGCTGGCCGGCATCTCGATGCTGCCGTCCGCACGCACCAGCAGCGGCAGGCAATGACCCGCATTCTCATACTGCAATCGGAGCGTCTTGCCATCAAGAACACCATAGAAGAACGTCACGAATTTACCGGGCGCAATCGTGTTGCACAAAATGCCATTCAGCTTGGCGCAGAGAGCCGCGGGCGACGTCGCCGTCTCCGCGAACGCCTTGACCGAAGCCTGCAGGTTCGCCATCAGCAGGGCCGCCGACACGCCCTTGCCCGAAACATCGGCAAGGCATAATCCCATCTCGCCGTCACGCAGGGGAAAGACGTCGAAGTAGTCACCGCTCACTGCCTTGGCCGGCTGCCAGGCGCAGGCAATCTGGAACCCACTCAACTGCGGTGTCTCGCGCGGCAGCAGATGCTCCTGGATCTCGTGTGCACGAGCAAGTTCCGCCTCCTGCGCCTGCTGCTGCACGTGGCCGAATTGCACCTCGCGCTCGAGTTCCAGGTTGCGCGTCTCCAGACGGTCTTTCATCCGCGAGTAGAGATAGATCGCCCCAAACAGCAGCACGTTGACGCTGAGGATGAGAAACAGACTCAACCTGATTTCGGGACCCGTCCAGGAAAAGTGTCCGCCATAATGTCGGAGCACGACCATCAAGGTCAGCAATCCGGACGAGACGCCAAAGACAATCAAAGAGATGAGTTGAACGGGGAGCTTCCAGGACTGAGGAAGGTGGAGGAAGAGTGGTTGCGCCACCGTGAAGAGCAGGTTTGCAAGGTTGCCCACAATCAGCACGGCTGCCACCATCACCAGGGTGGGTGCGGGACTCTGGGTCGCCCAAAAGAACGCGCGAATGCCGAGCGCCATTGAGACCAGCACCCCCTGCATGAGCAGGAATTTCTTCAGAGTCGTTCTGGTGACCAGAGGCGTTTGCGTTCGCATGATTGTGCGAACCCAAGGTATCAGCCTGCGCTCCGCATCGCAGCAGATTTTCCGGGGCTTTTCAGGAGGGTATTAGCAAAAAGAAAACGCACCCCCCAGGAAGAAGGGGTGCGCCTCGTGAAACAACTTCCCTAAAACTAGCCTTCTACTTCGCCGCCTTCAGCTGCAGGTCCCTGCGCTTCGGCCATAGCCTTCTGCTGCTCCTCGCGGCGCTTGGCCCGAGCCTCGGCACGCTTCTGCCGCTTCTCGTCGAGAATCTGCTCCGCTCCCAGCAACTCGATGAAAGCCTTTTCGGCTCCATCGCCCTTCTGAAATCCGGTGCGCACAATGCGGAGATAGCCACCGTTGCGATCGCCGTAGCGAGGCGCCACGGTGTCAAACAGCCGCGTCACTGCTTCGCGCGTCTGCAGGTAAGAGAGGGCCTGACGACGACTGTGCAGGTCGCCCTTCTTGCCCAGCGTGATCAGTTTCTCGACATGAGGCCGTGCAGCCTTCGCCTTGGTGATCGTGGTTTCGACGCGGTCTTCGAGAAGAATGGACGTGACCAGGTTGCGCAGCAGTGCGCGGCGATGGCTGGTGTTGCGTCCGAGTTTGTATCCTGCATTGCGATGGCGCATGGCAAATCTCTCTATCTCTTCAAGGCTCGGGGAGTCTGGAACAGGGCACTTGGCGTCCCCTGTTCCGTGTCCCCCAATTCCTGCTTCTTAGAAATTCTCTGGTTCCGTCTGGAGCGGAATGTCCGAATCCAGTCCTTCATCATCATCGTCGTCGTAGCGGTTGTAGCTTGCGGCAAGCGTCGCAGCCGGCAACACGCTGGTCGGACCCGGCACGGCATTTCCGTGCTCGTCAATCTTCATGCCCAGGGACAAGCCCATCTGCGCGAGAATTTCCTTGATCTCGTTCAGCGACTTGCGCCCGAAGTTCTTGGTCTTCAGCATCTCGGCTTCGGTCTTCTGTACCAGCTCGCCGATCGACTGAATGTTGGCGTTCTTCAGGCAGTTGTAGCTGCGCACTGAAAGCTCGAGCTCTTCGACCGAGCGATTCAGGTTCTCGTTGCGCAACTGCATGCGGCCTTCATCGGCCTGGCCTTCGGACTCGATCTCTTCCTCGAAGTTGATGAAGATGCTCATGTGGTCCTTGAGCAGCTTGGCTGCGAGGCCAATCGCGTCGGCGGGTAGCACCGAGCCATTCGTCCAGACTTCAAGCGTCAGCTTGTCATAGTCGGTGATCTGACCCAGACGGGCTGCATCCACTGCGTAATTCACTTTACGAACCGGCGAGTGAACCGAATCGACCGGGATGAAACCAATGCCCAGGTCCGAATCGAAGTTCTTATCGGCGGAGATGTAGCCACGGCCGCGCTTCAAGCGCATTTCCATGTCCAGCTTGCCGCCTTCGCTCACCGTCGCGATATAGACATCCTTGTCGAGGATCTCAACGTCCCCATCGGCTTCGATCATGCCCGAGGTCACGACGCCCGGCTGTTCCGCGCGCAGGTAAAGTGCCTTGGGACCCTCGCCGCTGAGCTTGAATGGAATCTGCTTCAAGTTCAGGATGATGTCGGTGGCATCTTCCACTACACCGGTAATCGATTGAAACTCGTGCAGCACGCCTTCGATCTTCACCGCCGTTACCGCGGCACCCTCGATCGATGAAAGCAGTGTGCGCCGCAGCGCGTTGCCAATGGTGGTTCCGAAGCCGCGCTCAAATGGTTGGGCGCTGAACTTCCCGTACTTCTCAGCCAGCGTTTCGGTATCAACCGCCAGACGCTTGGGTTTTTGAAATCCTCTCCACAGCATATCGATTCGCTCTCCATGCACGGCGAACGTCGCGAAGCATTTTGCAACGGCCGTACCTGTTCTCCTTCGTTGAAGTATGTCAACTGCTGCCGCGATCCTCTGCGGCTTCGTACCTGGAGTGCGCATCGGCGCACCCCAGAAAACTTTTGTTTACTGCAAGCGCTCGAACGCTGCGATTACTTGCTGTAGAGTTCGACGATCAGCTGCTCGTTGACCGGCAGGTTCACGTCTTCGCGCTTCGGCAGCGCAATCACCTTGGCCGACAACGCGGCTGGGTCGATCTGCAGCCAGGCCGGCGGATTCTGATGACTGGCAAACTCGCGCGAGCTCTCGAGGACGGTCAGATTCTTGCTGGTCTCGCGTACCCGGATCTCATCGCCCACATTCACCTGGAAGGAAGGAATGTTCACCTTGCGGCCATTCACTTCCACGTGCCCGTGGCGAACGATCTGTCGCGACTGGCGGCGCGAAGTGGCCAGGCCCATGCGATAAGCAACGTTGTCCAGACGACGCTCGAGCTGCTGCAACAGCAGTTCGCCGGTCACGCCCGGTGCGCGCGATGCCTTCTCGTAGTAGGACCGGAACTGCCCTTCAAGAGTGAAGTAGATGCGCTTCGCCTTCTGCTTTTCGCGCAGCTGGAGACCATATCCAACGATCTTCGCCTTGCGGTCACGGCCGTGCTGGCCTGGGGCGAAGTTGCGCTTCTCAATCGGGCACTTGTCCGAAAAACACTTGGTGCCCTTCAAGAAAAGCTTCATGCCTTCGCGACGGCAAAGGCGGCAGACTGCTCCTGTATAACGTGCCAATTCATTCTCCCTGCATCATCAAAAGTTCCGAGGTCGACCGGTTTACAGGTGGGATACCCTTCCTCCCGGTCCATCTCTATTGTATCGTGCCAGGCATTCCGGCCTCCTGGCCAGGTAACGCCCGGACGCTGCTTGCACTTATACCCTGCGGCGCTTCGGCGGGCGGCAGCCGTTGTGCGGAATCGGGGTGACGTCGCGAATCGAGCGAACATCGAGCCCGGCCGCAGCCAAGGCGCGAACTGCCGATTCACGGCCAGAACCCGGACCCGCCACGCGAACATCGACCGAACGCAAACCGTGATCCCGCGCCGCGTTGGCGGCGTTGATGGCGGCCTGTTGCGCCGCGAACGGCGTGCCCTTACGCGATCCACGGAAGCCGAGCGAACCCGAACTCTTCCACGACAGCGTGTTGCCCTGACCGTCGGTGATGGTCACGATGGTGTTGTTGAACGTGGCTTGAACGTGGACCAGACCGTATGGCACATTCTTGCGCTCGCGCTTCTTGAATTTCTTGTTCTTGGTGGCGGCTTTGCCGGTCTTCGCGGACCCGCCCTGCTGTGATTTCGCCATTAGGTCTTCGCGCTCGCTTTCTTCTTGTTGGTCACTGTGCCCTTACGCGGTCCCTTGCGCGTACGCGCGTTGGTATGGGTGCGCTGTCCACGGGTAGGCAGGTTGCGACGGTGGCGGAGCCCGCGATACGACTGGATGTCGATCAGCCGCTTGATGTGCATCGAGACGTCTTTGCGCAGATCGCCTTCGACCTGGCCTTCTTCCTCGATCACCTGGCGAATGCGATTGACCTCATCTTCGCCGAGATCCTGAACCTTCCGCATGGGATCCACCTTGGCGGCTGTGAGAATACGCAGCGCCCGGGGATTGCCGATGCCGAAGATGTATGTGAGCGCGATGCGTGCCTGCTTGTTGCGGGGCAGATCGACGCCAGCAATACGTGCCATGCTGATTCCTTCGTTGCTCCGGTAGCTTCACCACCTGGAGCGGTTATGCAGTGAGCCTGTCACCGCTGTTTCCCACGAGCCTTCGGGGTTCAACGCAAGCCTTTATGGCTAACTAGCCCCTGCCGCGTACGGCGCGGCCCGCTTCGAGTACTGCCGGGGATTAACCCTGGCGCTGCTTATGCTTCGCGTTCTCGCAGATCACACGCACCACTCCGCGGCGGTGAATGACCTTGCACTTGTCACAAATCTTCTTTACCGATGCACGAACCTTCATTCCAACTCCTGACTTCCGTTGCTAATCTTGAGCGCCTCCAGCACCGCGAGGGCTGTCAACCGGCTTTTATTTGTATCTGTACACGATGCGTCCGCGCGTCAGATCGTATGGGCTCAACTCCACGGCTACCCGATCGCCGGGAAGAATACGGATGAAGTTCTTCCGCATCCGGCCAGAGACATGCGCCAACACCTGGTGCTTATTCTCGAGTTCTACCCGGAACATTGCATTCGGCAACGTCTCAACGACCGTTGCCATGACCTCAATCGCGTCTTCCTTCGACAAACCGTATCCTGATTCTGCGCGCCCTTTCGGCGGCTGAGTTCCAATCCTTATCGCGTCAAGATGACCGCGCCCTCGTCCGTCACCGCCACTGTGTGCTCAAAGTGAGCGCTCAGGCTGCCATCTTCTGTAACCGCGGTCCAGCCGTCTTCGAGCACCTGGACGCCGGCCTTTCCGGCATTCACCATGGGCTCGATAGCAATCACCATGCCCACCCTGAGCTTGGTACCCTGCCCGCGCCGGCCGTAGTTCGGCACCTGGGGATCTTCGTGCATCCGGGTGCCAATACCGTGTCCCACAAAGTCCCGCACGACGCTGAAACCGTCGGCTTCGACGACTTCCTGCACCGCTGCGCCAATATCCCCGAGGGTCGCACCCGGCTTGACTTCCCGGATAGCACTCTCGAGCGATGCCCTGGTCACTTCCAGCAACCGCCTAGCCCGGTCAGAGACCTTCGCTCCCACTGGGACGGTGATCGCTGAATCGCCGTAATAGCCGTCGATGACGACACCACAGTCGATCGAGACAATGTCCCCATCCTGCAGAACCCGATCCGCGGACGGAATGCCGTGAACCACTTCTTCATTCACCGAGGTGCATAGCACACACGGATAGCCGCGGTAGCCTTTGAATGCCGGCACCGCGCCTGATTCTGCAATCTTCTCAACAGCCGCCTGCTCCAGATCGAGCGTGCTGGCGCCAGCCTTGACATGCGCGCGCACATGTTCGAGAACATCGTGCACGATCTTGCCAGCGCGCCGCATCTTCTCAATTTCCTGCGGCGTCTTCAAAATAATCGCCATGAACGGCCTAACTCCTCAGACGGGTAACGGTGGCCAGAATCGCAGCCGTCACGTCGTGGACCGGCAGCTCTCCATCCACTTCCTCAAAGCGGCCCAAGGCACGGTAATGCTCCACCACCGGAGCTGTCAGCGACTCATATGTCCGCATCCGCTCCTGAAACACTTCTTCCGTGTCATCTTGACGCCTTGCCAGAGGCGTACCGTCCAAATCGCAGCGCTCATCGAACTTCGGAGGCTGCAGGTAGACGTTGTAAATGCTTCCGCAGGCTGGGCAGTTGCGCCGACCCGTAATCCGACGCAGTAATTGAGTATAGTCCACCCGGATGCTTACGGCAATGACCGGGAGCGGGTCCGCGCTGCGCTGCCAGATGCCCATCCAGCCATTGCGCCTGGCCGAGGGTCCTGGGAAATCCGTCCAGCACGTACCCTTGCGGCAGTCTGGCTCCGCCAATCTCGCCGCAACCATCTGGTTCACCAGGTCGTCGGGAACCAGCTTGCCTTCGGCCATGATCTGCTTGGCAATCTTACCCAGCGGCGTGCCCTGATCCTTGTTGGCCCGCAGGATATCGCCGGTCGAGATCTGGGGAATTCCCCAGGTCGCCATGATCTCCTTGGCCTGCGTTCCCTTACCGACTCCCGGAGCCCCTAAGAGCAGGATCGGGCCCGGTGTGACCAGGAGCGATCGTTCCCCTTCCGCCGTTGCATCTTTCACTTGAACTGACACTTACCAAGCCCGCCTTCCTCGTATGCGTCCACTGCGCGGCGAGAAGCCTTCGTAGTGGCGCATGATGAGCTGCGATTCGACCTGGTTGACCGTATCCATGGCAACGCCGACCACGATCAACAGCGATGTGCCGCCAAAGTAAAAGTTCACCCCAAGACCGTTTGTCACCCAGGTCGGCAGCTTTTCAAAGGCTGCACCGACAAGCGGGAGATGGTTCAGGTGAATGCCGCTGATCATGAACTGAGGCACCAGCGAAATCGCGATAAGGTAGAGCGCACCCACCAAGGTGATTCGAGTCAAGACATCATTGACGAAGTCCGATGTCCGCCGGCCGGGCCGAATGCCAGGGATAAAGCCGCCATACTTGCGCATGTTATCGGCGATATCGTCGGGGCGGAACACGATCGAGATATAGAAGTAGGCGAAGAAGATAATCGCCACGATGTACAGCAGTTCGTACCAGGGCTCGCCCGGCCGCAAGGCTTCGAATGCCCGGCTCAGGAACGAGTTGCTGCGCACGAACGCCACATTGGCAAACAGCAGCGGTGCGGAAAGCACCGAGGACGCGAAAATGACCGGCATCACGCCGCCGGAATTTACCTTCAGCGGCAGGTGCGTCGATTGTCCGCCCATGAGTCTGCGGCCCACAATGCGCTTCGCATACTGGACCGGCAGACGACGTTCGCTGCGCTCGACGAAGACGATGAACGCCACAATCGCGATCATGGCAACGATCAGAATCGCCAGGGCGATCGGCGTGAACGCGCCCCAGGCCGAACTGCGCGCCTTTTCGACGAGATCCTGAATACCACGCGGAATGCCTACTACGATTCCCGTGAAGATGAGCAAGCTCATGCCGTTGCCCACGCCGCGCTCGGTGATCTGCTCACCTAGCCACATGATGAAGGCGGTGCCGGTGGTCAGCGTGAGAATAGTCATCAGGATGAAGCCCACGCCGGGGTTCAGCACATACGACAGCCCGGAAGACCCATGGTCAGCGCCACGGCAATGCCAGCGACTGCACCGCGGCCAGAACACGGTCAGGTAGCGGGTCCACTGGGTGATCTTGCGGCGGCCCAGCTCGCCTTCCTTTTGCAGCCGGGCGAGCGGTTCATACACCACCGTCAGCAATTGGAAGATAATCGACGCCGTGATGTAGGGCATGATGCCCAGCGCGAAGATGGTCATGCGGCGCATGTTGCCGCCGCTGAACAGGTCGACCAGGCCGAGAGCGCTGCCGCTCTGCTGGTTGAAGAACTGCTCCAGAACCTTGGTATTGATGCCCGGGGTCGGAATGTGCGCACCCAGGCGGTAGACGGCCAGCAGGCCCAGCGTGAAGAGAACACGCTTGCGCAGGTCCGGAACTCGGAAGATATTGGCCAGCTTCTCAAACATAAGTCTCTGTGCTTCCAAGCCGGCTCGGCTCTCGATCTGCCGTGCCTGGGCTCAATTCCTCTTGCCACGGCCGAAGCCGCTTCGTGCGATTCGAACGCGACTACGCGATCAGGACGGCCTTACCGCCGGCCTTCTCAATTTTTTCCTGCGCGGATTTCGAGAATTTGTGCGCATGCACGGTGATGGCGCTGGTCAGTTCGCCATTGCCCAGCACCTTGAGCAATTCGTTACGCTTCCGCAGAAATCCGCGCTCGACCAGCTTTTCGGGGGTCAACTCGGTTTCGCCCAGCTCCGCGATCCGGTCCAGGTTCAACACGGTGTATTCGGTCCGGAAGATGTTGGTGAAACCGCGCTTCGGCAAACGGCGGTGCAGCGGCATCTGGCCGCCTTCAAAACCACGCATCAGGCTGGAGCCCGAACGGGATCCCTGGCCCTTGTGACCACGTGTGGACGTCTTGCCCATACCGGAGCCCATACCACGGCCCACGCGCTTCTTATTGCTGTTCGCCTTTGCCGGCGCTTTCAAATTCGATAAGATTCTTTGGCATTGCTTCCTCTCGCTTAACGCCGGCTGGCTTTTCTCCAACGACTCGCTTTGTGCACCGTTCTGAGCTCTCGGTGCGAATCGCGGCTGTCCGCGCAACGGCGACTGTTCTTGAACTACTCAACGATCCGAACCAGATGCGGAATGGCCTTCACCATGCCGCGGATCGAGGGCGTGTCTTCCCGCTCGACGATCTGGTTGAGCCGGGTAAAGCCCAGACCCTTCACCACCAGCTTGTGCTTCTTGGGCGTCGAGTTCTTCGAGCGGAAATACTCGATGCGGATCATCGCTTTCGTTTGATTGTCTGCCATTACTATAACTCCTGCACTTGCTTGCCGCGAGCTGCGGCCACTTCAGCGCGGTCGCGCAGCTGTACCAGCGCGTCAAACGTCGCTTTCACCACGTTGTGGGGATTGGCTGTGCCCAGGCTCTTGGTCAGCACGTTCTGAATTCCGGCCGAGGTCATCACCGCGCGCACTGCGCCGCCTGCGATTACGCCCGTTCCTTCCGGAGCCGGCTTCAGCAGCACGTGGCCGGAACCGTACCGGCCTAGCACCAGGTGCGGAATGGAAGTCTCGGTCAGATTGATACGAACCAGGTTCTTCTTGGCCGCTTCAATGCCCTTGCGAATCGCCTGCGGCACTTCCTTGGCCTTACCCGAACCGTAGCCCACCACGCCGGCCGATGCATCGCCCACCACCACCAGCGCCGCGAACGACATGTTCTTGCCGCCCTTCACCACCTTGGTGACGCGGTTGATCGCCACGACCTGGTCTTTCAAATTGAAACTACCCGCATCCAGCTTCTTCTTCAGTATTGCCATGCGCTTCGTGA
>CAWKKW010000009.1:0-724569 GCA_963850345.1 uncultured Acidobacteriaceae bacterium
TACCAACCCGCCCAATACAGCGGGAAGCAAACCAAGGCCACTCCTCAAGAGTGGCCTTTTGCTTTTCCCGTGGCACTTAAGCCCCGATCGCACGCAATTACCGCTCCTTACAACAATGCAGATTCAACCACTACCTCTTCCTCCGAGGCGCAGGATTATCCGCGAGACCCTGACTGCAGTGAAGACACTTCTCCGCGCCGCGCCTCTTTCGCTGCTCTCGTTGCTCGCCCTGATGCTATTCGCACGCGACGCCGGCAGCCGAACGCGCAGTCCGCATCCACTCCTGACTGTGCTTCCTTGCGAACATATTCGTTTGAGCGCGCAATATCTCAGCCAGGTGGCGCCGGGCAGCGGTCCTGGTTTCCACTTTCATCTCGAGAACGAAACACCAAAGCCCGTCAAGCTGGCAATGCCGGTTCCTTCGAGTGCTCACTGGTTCGCGGAGGAGGGCGGTCGGTGGTTATGGCGCGCTTCGAATGGCGCCGGCGGCAGCCTGGTGAATGCGCATCAGGAGAAAGGGCCGATGTTCGCGTATCAGCCGCATCGTGACGGTGGCGATCCAGCCTATCTGGTGGTTGCGCCCCGCGCTTCGCAGGAATGGGATGAGACGCTGCACGACAATTCTGTCCTGCTCTTCAAGCCGAGCTGTGCACTTTGCAATCATCCTGATGATCGCCTGTATCGAGTCGTCTTCGGCTATGCGTATCTGCCGCTCCAGGAAGAAACCAACCCGGGCGTGATTACATGCGGACTTCGCTCCAACTTTGTCGACGTCCCTCCGGCCGTGCTGCGGAAGTAGTCGCGGAGACATTCGAAGGTGTTTCCCTCTCGTCGTTTGAATACGAGAAAAAGCCGCTCCAGCTATGTCGCTTGGCACACGAATGCTCTCTCTACAATTCGTTCTCTTGAAAATTTCTCCGCAACTTAATAAATCCGGAATTAAGCTCTGACGTCAGCAACCGGGGATGCGCATCCGTGTTTACTTCACTGTTGGAGGAAACACGAATGCGAAAACCCCTAGTATCGTTTGCGCTGAGCGGCATTCTGATTGCAGGAATGTCGAGCGGCGCCGTCTTTGCCCAAACGGACAACGCAACGCAGCAGCAGCCCACGGCGTCCACACAGCCCGCGCAGCCCGGTGGCGAAGTTCGCCATGCGATGGACCCTGAGAAGCAGCTGAAGCATATGTCACAGCGGCTGAAACTTTCTGCCGACCAGCAGAATCAGCTGCGCCCCATCCTCACCGAACGCCAACAGCAGATGCAGGCCATCTGGAAAGATCAGTCGCTCTCGAAGCAGGATCGTCATGCCAAAGTCAAGAGCGTGCGCGACGATAGCAATGCAAAGATCGAAGCGGTGTTGAACGATACGCAGAAGCAGCAGTTCGAGCAGATGCAGCAACACATGCGCGAACGCCGCGCCGAGCATAACAGCAACGCGCCGCAAGCGGCTCCCGCTTCACCCCAGCAGTAAAACGTATCGCCTTTTCCACCAGGGCAGCCTCGCACGAACGGCGGCCCTGGATTTTTTGTAACTGCGCGGGGTTCTTTTGTCGCCGCCGGCTTTCGGCGAAATGTAGCTACGCGATCAGGGATGCGTCATGGCGCCGGGCTGCTGAATCGCCTCAGCGTGGAATTTCTGGTAGTCGCTATTCCGCACGTGAATGTCTTCGCGGTATCCCTTGAACAACAGCACGCGCGCGCCGAGGTGAATCTCGGCGGCGGTCGGTAGCCATAGCTCGTGGTTCACCATCGCCTGTTCAAACTTGAAGGTGGTGCCCTTCTGGATCGAGGCGACCAGGCCGCCGCCCACGCGGAAGTTGTCGTCCACGTGTACTTCCATGCGCGACACTTCTCGATCTTGTTCATCGACCCAAAGCGTGCCGCCGATCTTCTTTGAGAAATCCTCGGCCATGCCATGCGTCTTGGCGTGCGGGTCGCCGCTGAAGTCGAAAGCGATGGTGTCGCGCCCATTCAAAGAGACGCGGCGCGGATTCGAAACCTTCATGATCGCGAGCAAGCGGCTGACAGTAAGTTCGCTGTCTCCATGCATCGAGGTGTGCGCCGGCGTTTTCTGCGCCTTTTCGATTTCTTTGGTGACGGACTCTTGCACCTTCTTCTCTTCGTCCGGCGTCAGCGGCCTGCCGTCCTTCTTCACCCGTCGCTCGATGCGGTGCGTATTTACAAAGAAGACCTCGTTCTCAACCGTCTCTGACTTCTTCACCCGCTCATTCCCGTCGAGCTCATCACGCTGCAGCTTTTCATGGTAGGTGTAGTCTTCGCGCACCGTGTCGAGCTGCTTCTGGTGTGCTTCCACCTCATGCATCAAGCTGGCAATGTCGGGAATTGGGCGTTGCGCGGCTCCGGCCGATTCGGCGCAGAGGCTCGGCGCGCTGCCTGCGGCAGCCAACAGGGCCACGGCGACTGCAAGAGGTCGAATGAGCAAGAGGGCACTCCGGCATTGGTGTAGATTCGTTAGTACGTTCGCGGCCCAAGACCGGTTCCCGATTTGCATCTCAGGAAAGGGTGTCACATGCTTCGTCTGTTGTTGCATTGGATTTTAAATGCCGCTGCGCTGATCCTGGTCTCCTGGTTTGTGCCGGGCTTTGAGGTGGCCAGTCTCATCAGCGCGTTCATCGCCGTCATTGTGATCGGCTTGCTGAACGCCACGCTGGGCCTGCTGCTCAAGATACTTACGTTTCCTCTTGGGATCCTCACGTTGGGACTTTTCTTCCTGGTGATTAACGCATTCATCTTGAAATTCGCCAGCGGCTTGGTCCCCGGATTCTACGTTCACACCTTCGGCGCGGCGTTTATCGGCGCGGTCGCCCTGGCGATTCTTCACATGTTGTTCGCAGCGATGTCGAAGTCGGATCGCCGCCGCAGAGACGTGAGAACCTACCGCTGATTATTTTCGCGCTTGCCCAGGCTAAGGCTGTTGCGTGCCGGGAACGGGCTGGACAGCATCGATAGCCGGGTAAGGAGAGGCGGGCACGGCTGCGCCCTGAGTGCGCCTCGCCCGATTATTCAGCACAGCGCGGCCATGTCCCCGATGCACGCGAGAACGTCCGGGTACGGCAGCCTGGATTGGCTGCTCCGGCACACGCACCGCTCCTGACGAGCCGAACCCTGCGGGGCCGATACGTGGAAGCGGTACAACCTGCACCGCCGGCAACACTGCAGGCACCACTGCTGAAGCGTGACGCCTCTGTTCGTTCGAAACCAGCAAGACGGCCGCTACCCCAAGCCCCGCCGCCATCGCGGCGACCGCGAATCGGTAGCGTAAAGGGATACGGAGAACGAGGTTTGGCCGGGTCAAGGACTCGGCGCTGAGTCGCGCAGCGATTCTCTGCTCCAATCCTGCGGAAGGCCGTTCCCGGCCGAGCCGCGCAAGTGCGGCATCGATCTGTGCTTCGGCATGCTTCATAGCGCCAGCCCTTCTGCCTGCAACAATGCAGCCAATTCGCGGCGCGCCCGGAAGATCCTTGACCGAACCGATGACTCGGTCACCATGAGCACGGCGGCAATCTGCGTGGTCGAGAGTTCCTCGATCGCCGAGAGCAGCAGGCACTCCCGCTCTTTTTTCGGCAAGCGGTCAATCAGCTGCAAAATTCGCCTGTACGCCTGCGACGAGATCAGCGAGTCTTCCGCGCCGGGGCAGTCAGCTTGAAGCTTGTGCTCCACATCGGCAATATCTTCGGTCTCCGGTCGCACCTTGGTCCGGCGCTTGCGATCGAGCACTACGTTCCAGGTGATGCGAATAAGCCAGACTCGCAGATCGCGAATCTCGCCCAATTTGTCCCGGTTCTTGAGTACGCGAACGAAGGTCTCCTGCACCGCATCCTCCGCATCGGAGGCATTGCGACAGACCGAGTAGGCGACCCGGTAGAGCATGGTCGAGTACTCGGCGGCAATCGCGGTGATGGCCTCGGTGGTATCGAGCGCCGGCAGTTCGGCCGTGCGCGTGGCTGCGGTCTCCATCCAGCCGACGAGTTGTCCTTCCATTACGCTCATGCGGGGTTCTTCAGTAGAGACGCAGCAACTTTGATTTCGCTCACACCATCAAGGCCGATTTCAGCAAAGTGAGTCACGGACGCGCCCAAACTGTCATCTATCTGTTAGAAATCCGAAGTGGCGGTTTCGCTTCCAGGTTAGCTGGCGGATGAGAAGCCGCTCGAAAATTAAACCGGCCAAAAATTCCCCATGCCTCGCAGTCAACTTATCGAGATTCACGACCACCCTTTGTTCCCGACGTTTCTGCGCGACCTCGTCACCGACGCCCTGCAGGTGATCTGGGACTTCGGCGATTTCTACAAGCCGATTGTGCCCAAGCTACGCAACGCGATGACGGCCTGCGGCACCTGCGCGGTGGTGGACCTGTGTTCCGGCGGCGGTGGCCCCTGGCTGCGCCTGTGCCGTGACTTTAACGAGCAGCCGCGGTTTCCGCTTACCGTCTGCCTGACTGACAAGTATCCCAACCATGAAGCCTTCGCGCGCGCCCGGGACACGTTCCAGTCGAAAGTCGCGTTCTGTCCCGAGCCAGTCGATGCCGCCCGCGTCCCTGTCGACTTGAAGGGCTTCCGCACCATGTTTTCTTCGTTTCACCACTTCGGCCCGGAAGAGGCACGGAATGTGCTGCGGGGCGCGGTGGAGAGTCAGCAGGGCGTCGGCATCTTCGAAGCCGCCAAGCGTAGCCCCGGCACGATGATGCTCATCTTCTGGGTGCCCGTCATGGCGCTCCTGCTTACGCCGAAGATCCGGCCCTTTCGCTGGTCACGCCTGTTTTGGACCTATATCGTGCCGGTCATCCCGTTCGTGCTCTGGTTTGACGGACTGGTCTCCTGCCTCCGCACGTATTCGCAGGACGAGCTCAGGGAACTCGTTCGCGACATCCCGGGCGCGCATTGGGAGATGGGAGAAGAGAAGGCCGGACTACTGTCGGTGACCTACATGATCGGTTCGCCGTTCGCTGCCCCTAAGGCGTGAACCATCCTCAGGAAAATCCAGAGTGTCTAACCAGAGAAGGTCACCGCAAATGACAGAGCCCGCTGGGAGTGATCCAAGCGGGCTCTCGTCTAAAGATTCCGAAACTACGGAAGCGATTTGAGCTTTTCCGCGGCGATCTGTCCTGCAGCCGTGGTCTTGTCCTTGTCCTGAATTTCGGCGTAGAGCTTCTTTGCCTGCGCCGGATTGGTGGGGGCATACAGATCGGCAAGTTGCAGTTTCGCGCTTGCGGCGGGAACGCTATCCGTCGGGTGGGCGATCAGTTCCTGATAGAGCTGAATCGCCTGAGGATCGCGGCCGGTGCGGTGATAGAGCCCCGCAAGCGCGGATTTCGCCAGAGCTGCCAAGGCGCTGGAGTGAGAATCGCTTACCTGCTTCAGCGCGGCTTCGGCCTGGCTGGTCTGGCCCAGGTCGAGGTAGCTCAGGCCCGCGAAATAGCGGGCATTCTTGCCAGACTCGAGCCAGCCATACTTGTCAGCAACGGCCACAAATTGCTGGTTGGCTGCCTTTGCCCGGGCCGCAGTGGTGGTGTAGGTGGTCTGCGAGGGATCGGGCGGTGCGCCAGGCTGCTGCAGCGGAGTCGTGTAGATCTCCAGTGCCTGCCCGAAGGCGATCTTCGCCTGTTCGCTGCGCTGATTGTAGAAGGCGGTGCCGCCGATGACGATGGCCAACAAGACCACGACTGCGATCGAAAGACGGATAACGTTGGCGCGATGTTCCTGCACCCAGCCAAGGCCAGAGGTAGTGGCCTGAATAAAGCTGTCTTGCTTTAGTGCGTGACGGGTCTGAGTGTCCACGAAATCCTTAGGAAATCCTTCCAGGCGGGAACTGGCAGCTACCACAGAGAAAGGTGTCTGCTTGAGATACACATTAGTTTAACAGTGGGTCTCTGCAGGGGTCAAACGAGGATTTCGCGTCGAATCGTCGATTGCTCGCGGCGGTGGCGTAGCTACCACTAAGACCGTTTGCGGGAAAGTGTTCCGAGCGTGGCCCCCCGGCCTGTGGGGTCGGAGGCTCCAAGTCAGGAGAACCGACACAAGGCAGGAAAGTCGAAAGTCTATCGGTTTATGAAGTCCAGCCGCAGACAGACATTGGTTCCGGGACGGAACCCGCACCGGAACCTCCGCGCCGCATGGTGAGTTACGCGGCGCGAACCGGATCTTCGATTTCGCCATTCTCGATCTTTTCCTGACATTCAATGCAGTAAGGAGTCCACGGCAGGGCCTCCAGGCGCTTGGCCCCGATGGTCTTTTCGCACTGAACGCATTCACCGAAGTTGCCGTCGGCCAGCCGCTCCAACGCGCTTCTTACCAGTGAAAGCTGGGTGTGCCCGTGGGTGCTCTGGCTGAACAGCATCTCTTTTTGATAGGAGAGCACCGCGAGATCGGCGGCGTCCTGGGTCTCCTCTGCCGCGGTCTGACGACCCTGTTCGACGGCGGAGATCATGTGCTGCTCCAGCACTTTCTGATGTTGGCGAAGCTTCTCTTCGAAATTCTTGGCGGACTGCGGGGAATATGCCACTTGTTTATTAACTCCTCTATAACGAAAACGTATCGAGCGTGCTAAGTAGAGAACGTGTATTGGACGTGAAACGTTGCCGAACATTTGCATTTTTCTTTTCCACACGTCATTTTCCTGCCAATCGTTGGTGAGGTGCCCTTGCTGCGCTGCTTCGCTGCCGTTAGGCTAAGAGCAGTTATGTATGAGGATTTTCACGTAACCGACCGCTGGACGAACGAAGACCTCCACTGCCAATGGAAGGCAACGATGGTAGCCATCGCCACCCGCCATGCGGATGCCGTCGATATTGGCTTCGAGGTGAGCGGCAGACATGTTTGGATCGCCCTGCCGAGCCAGGCGTGGGTGGAGTACAAGCGGCACACTGGGAACACAATCACCGACGGTCTTGCGGCGCAGATTGCCGGCCACTACCTCAAGCAGGCGGTCGAGTCCGGCTATGACAATGGCCGCGAGATGTACACCATGAGCACCGCCGAGGTGCTTGAGCATCTCGAAGCAGTGATGCATGAGGCGCGGCACACAGCGCTTTTGCCTACGCTGCCGCTCATCGACTGAGCCGGACTGCTGCCGCAGATTTTCACGGAGACTCGCGCCATGTTCGCACGCAAACTTCGCATCGAGCGAGTGAATGCCGCCGGTGTATCGTCTCCATGTCCCATTGCGTGGATCGATAACTTCGCTATGCGCAATTTCACCAACAGCGTGGAATTTGATGACACCCTGCCTCTGGCGGACGGTGTTCTCGAGACTGGCTTTCGCGTGCCCCTGGATGCCCTGCAACACGCCATGCAGGACTGGTTTCGGCGCAAGGGATATCTGCGACCGGAGGAGCAGCTGGTGGTCTCTCCCCAGCCATGAGCGTTGCGCGCGAGCCGCACTGCGCCTGGGTTGGCTGCAGCGCTGAACCTATGATTCTGCAAGCTTTTTTGTTGTCGAGAACAACTCCAAAGCAGGGTGGCGCAACTCACATTCAGATAAGGCGGGCGGGAGTCGATCGCAGCTTAGGAACGAACCGTCCGGGAGGATAACTGAATGTTTCTCGGAATTGGAATTGTGCTCGTAGTGTTGTGGCTGGCAGGCTTTCTGGCGTTTCACACCGCTGGCGCTCTCATCCACATCCTGCTCGTCCTGGCCATCATTTCCATCGTGTTCCACTTTCTGCGCGGCGGAACGCGGGCGGTCTAGCGAGCCTGCGGCAAGGAACGCAGGCAACCTCGAGGCGCGGCTTCTTCGGTAAGAGATGCCGCTTTGCTGTTGTCTCTTCAGGTAACTATTAGGATGCGTGGTTCGCGAACCTGCAAAACGCCCGAGGCCTTATGCCCGGGCGTTTTTCACGTGACTGCTACTCGTCGTAGTGCAGCAGTGTGAATACGTCATAGTCGGGGAACTTTTCCCGGCCCTTCAGGAAATCCAGCTCGATGGCAAACGCCAGCCCGGCAATGTGTCCGCCGAGTTGCTGCACCAGCTTGATGGTGGCTTGCATCGTGCCCCCGGTGGCCAGCAGGTCGTCGACCAGCACCACTTTTTGTCCGGGCTCGATCGCGTCCTGGTGAATTTCGAGTGAGTCGCTGCCATACTCCAGGTCATACGTGACACGAACCGTCGGAGCAGGCAGCTTGCGCGGCTTGCGCACGGGTACAAAACCTGCGTTCAGCCGGTACGCGAGTGCAGGTCCGAAGATAAAGCCGCGCGCCTCGATGCCCAGGACGAGGTCGATGTCGTGGCCAATGTAGTGCTGCGCCAGCGCATCGATCATCGTCGCAAATCCCTTGCGGTCTTTCAGCAAAGTGGTGATGTCGTAGAAGAGAATGCCCGGTTTCGGAAAGTCCGGCACGGTGCGCACGAGCTCTTTGAGAGGCTCGCAGTTGATGGATTTCATGTCGGCTTACCAGGCTCCTTCAATCTTGAATGGTCCCAAGTCCTTACCTTCGGACTGGTCCAGATCGTGAACGATGACCCCATCCACCCGGCTTCCACGCGAGCCGCGGTGTAATGCGTCCTCGAGCGCGCGGAGTAAGACTGGCTCGCCCGTCGCGACCACCTCCACGTGGCCATCATCGGTGTTACGCACCCAGCCGTGCAGGCCCAATGCGCCCGCTTCGCGATGCACAAACCAGCGAAACCCGACGCCCTGGACGCGTCCTCGGACAAGGTAGTGGCGGACCATGGAATCGTTGCCAGTGTTGCAGATGTGGCGGATGGACGCAAGTCCGGCAACAGCGCCAGCTCGGCGGAAATCTTCGCGAATGTTTTGGAATTCCGCGTTCGCGGGATCGGCCGGACTACAGCTTCATCTCCATAAACACGTCTGCGCGCGCATACGGCGATTGGGGTCTCTCCTCAGGGCGCAGATGGCGGAAGCCTATCGACTCGTACAAATGCACAGCGTTTTCAAGCCGGCTATTGCTGCCGAGGAAGAGCGTGTCGATCCCCAGCAGTCGCGCTTGCGCAACCGAGTACTCCAGCATCTTGCGTCCGATGCCCAGGCCGCGAAGATGCCCGGCCACCGCCATCTTCGACAGCTCAAAAAGGCCGGGCCGCATGGGAATGAGCGCGCAGCAGCCCACAACTTCATCTCCCATGGCGGCGACAAAGATGTACCCGCCAGGATCGAGGATGTGCCCTTGAGGATCGCCGAGCGTCTCGAAGTCAACCTCTTCCATGCGGAAGTAAGCGCGGATCCAGGCTTCATTGAGCTCGCGAAATGCGGTTGCGTCGGAGGGAACATAGGGGCGAAGCGTGATCTCGGGCGCAGTCATGGATGCAATCTCGGGCGCAGGCGCAGAGCCCTGCTTCTCTGAGAATAGCTCGGTCGGCGGATGGCTCATGGGGAAGTTCTCCTGTGTCGAAACTAAGGTGGCATCAGCCATATGTCCAATATCTTGTTCATTGCAATTAAGATGTTTCGCATATGGATCGAGATATTGAGTTGCGCCATCTGCGGTACTTCGTGGCCGTCGCCGAGGAACTGCACTTCGGCCGCGCTGCGCTGCGATTACACCTTGCCCAGCCGCCGCTATCGCAACAGATCCGTAAACTCGAGGAAATCGTGGGCCACGCGCTGTTTACGCGAACCTCCCGTGCGGTCCAACTCACCAGTGCCGGTGAAGTCTTTCTCGATCGTGCGCGCCGCACGCTGCGCAACGTGCAGGACGACATGGAAGAGGCGCGCAGCGTTGGCCGCGGCGAGGTCGGCTTCCTCAAGGTGGGCTTCATCGGATCGAGCATGCTGACCTCCGTCCCCGCCATGCTGGGACGCTACCGCCGCGCCTTTCCCACGGTCAATCTGCAACTGCACGAGTCGTATACGTCGATGCTGGTGCAGGCGCTGCAGCGAGGCACGCTCGACCTCGGTATTCTGCGCGACGGCGGGCCTACGGAAGGTCTTCGCGTCGAGGTGTTGTTTTCTGAACCATTTGTGGCCGTGCTGCCTCGTCGTCACCCCTTGGCAACTCGCAAAGTGATCTCCGCGGCCGCCTTACGCGATGAGCCGTTCGTCTTCTTCTCGCCCTTGGCCGGAGACCTCGCGTATGGCAAGCCGGTCTCGCTCTGCGAAGAACATGGGTTTCGTCCGCGCGTGGTGCAGGAGGCGCCCCAGTGGCTTACCATCCTCAGGCTCGTCGGTGCCGGACTGGGAGTCTCCATCGGGCCCGCGTGTGTCCAGCGCATCGCCGCGCCTGACGTGGTCTGCTGCGCGCTTCGCGGAGCCCGCGTGGTTAGCGATATCGAACTTGCCTGCCGCGCCGAAGACACGCGTCCCATTGTGAACGCCTTCGCTGCCATTGCCCGCGAACCTCGCAAGCGACGCTGATCGACTCGGGCCTCTCGCGGCACACCTTGCTTCCATGGCTGTCACCGAGTGGCGTGCCATCCATCACGGCCCTTTCAACTTCTGCAGGTGTACCGTGTCGGCGGAGTGAGTCTGCCTCCGGAGTTCGGTATGAAATGCGCACGTTTGACCGCATTTGCCGCCCTGTTCTTTCTGGGAGTGACCGCCATCGTCGGAGCCATTCCGATGCTCAGAGACCCGAACGGCCAGCCGTGGAACATGCCCCTGATTCTGCTTGAGCATTCGCCCTTTCACTCCTACCTGATGCCTGGCATTCTCTTGCTGGGCGCTAACGGGTTACTCAGCTTTTATGTGCTCTGGCTTAGCATGAGAAAGCATGCCAGTTATCCGATATGGGTCATGGCACAAGGCTGCATCCTGGCTGGGTGGATTGTGGCAGAGGTGGCGATGCTGAGGCTGTTTGTATGGCCGCATTTCGTGTACCTGGCCTTAGCAGCGGTGCTCGTCGCTTCCGGTCTGTTCCTGCGCCGGCCTTCCGGGCGCCAGCCGTCTTCAGAACGCGCGCAGGACTTCGTCATCTGACAGTCCTCTCGGCTTCGCAGGAGCCCGGGGATTCACAACGTATTCGCATTTCCTGTACCCTGCTGCATCATGCCGCAAGTGGTATTTAAGCAAGCCTGCACCGCTGAAGAGTTCGCGCAAGTACATCGGCTCAATCACCGCACGTTCGCAGAAGAACTGGGGCAGCACTCTCAAACTGCCGAAGGGCTGCTCGTCGACCGCTTTCATGCGCGGAATCGCTATTTCATCGCGCTGGTGCAAGGGCGAGTCGTAGGGATGATCTCGGTGCATGACCAGGCGCCCTTCTCGATCGAGAAGCGGCTGCCTCATACCAGGCGATTGGCGGAGATGTTCTCGCAACCCTGTGAAGTACGTCTGCTGGCCATTGAACCCGGCCTGCGGCATCGTACGCTTTTGGCGGGCCTGTTCTGGTGCGTGTATGACTACGCCCGGCAGCACGGCCATTCGCACATGCTGATCTCCGGAGTGGAAGAGCGGCTGCCCATGTACCTCGCGCTGGGTTTCGAGCCGCTGGGAACTTCGGTTGCGGAGGGGGCCAGCCGCTTCGTGCCCATGGCTCTCGATCTGCGTCATCAGCCTGCGGGTCTGCGCCGCCGAACACCCCACTTCTCCGCGTGGTGGCAGCGCCATCGCGAGGAGCCGATCAGCCTCCTTCCCGGTCCAGTTGCCATCGGTGCGGAGATTCGCGCTGCCTTTCGCCGCCCGGTGCTGTCGCATCGCGAGGAGCGATTTCTCGAGGTCTACCGCGGTGTTCGTGGAAGGCTGAGTTCTCTTGCAGGCGGCATGGAAACGGCCATGGTCACCGGCAGCGGAACGCTCGCGAACGACATCGTTGCGGCGTGTCTGCGTTCGGGCTTCGGTGATTCGCGTGGCCTGGTGCTGGCGAACGGAGAGTTTGGCGAGCGGCTGGTTGCGCAAGCGCGCCGCGCAGGGCTCACCTTCGAAACCCTCACATGGACTTGGGGAACGGCCTGGAACTTCGACCAGATCGAGGCTGCTTTGCGTAGCGGAGTGGCGTGGGTCTGGGGCGTGCACCTGGAAACCAGCACCGGCCAATTGAATCCGCTCGATCGGCTCAACGCGATCTGCACACGCTTCGGCACCGAGCTTGCTGCCGATTGCGTCAGCAGCCTGGGAGCGGCGCCTATGGACGGCCTGAATCTCTTTCTCGCGTCTGGCGTCAGCGGCAAGGCGATCGGGTCTTATGCCGGACTGGCCTTCGTCTTCGCACGCGAGGCCGCTCTGCACCGCATCCAGTTCGACCAACTGCCGGCGACCTTCGATCTGCGGGACGCGGTGCGTTCCGACGCCCCCATGTTCACGATCGCTTCGCCACAGTTACTCGCGCTGGAACAGGCTCTGATTGCCAACTACTGCGACGCCGGTGTAGCCCGAGATCGATTCCGGCACTATGAACAACTCGGCCAATGGACGCGAGAACAGCTGAGACTGGCGGGGCTCGAGCCGTTGGTGAGCGGACCCGATGCCGCTCCCACGATTGCTACCTTCCGGCTACCGCACGCGCAGATACCACAGGCCTGCCGCGATGCCGGCTTTCTCATCGCCTACGAGAGCGGCTACCTGCGTCAGAGGGGATGGGGCCAGATCAGCGTTATGGGGGATCTCGACGAACAGAGGCTGGGGCCGCTGTTCTCCAGCTTGCGAGAGCAGTCCACCCGCGCGTCTGCCGAGACGGAACTACTCGATACGCTCGTTCGCTAATGTGTGCATAACGAAGAACGGCGCGAGCCAAGGCCCGCGCCGTTCCGATTCAGACTCGCGACTCTAGGCTCGGGACAGGTATGCGCCTTCCGCAGTGTCGACCCGAATCTTCTCACCTTCGTTGATGAAGGGGGGCACCTGCACTACCAGGCCGGTCTCGAGCTTGGCAGGCTTGGTCACCGATGAGGCTGTCGCCGATTTCAGGCCCGGCTCGGTTTCAACAACCGTCAACTCCACCGTGCCTGGCAGTTCGATGCCGACCGGCACGCCGTCAAAAAACGAAACCTTGATTTGCAGGTTAGAGGTCAGATATTCGACCGAATCGCCCAGCGTGTCGTGCTTCAGCACCGTCTGTTCGTAGTTCTCCGGGTTCATGAAGTAGTAGTCGTCACCCTCGTTGTAGAGAAACTCCATGGGAATTTCGTCCACGATGACGCGATCGATCGGGTCGGGGGAGCGGAAGCGGTGCTCGAACATGGCGCCCGTGCGCAGGTTGCGCAGCTTGGCCTGAATGAATGCCCGGAGGTTTCCGGGAGTCCGGTGCTCCACGCTGAATACGGCGTGAAGTTCGTTATTGTGCTTGATGATCATGCCCGGACGCATCTGTGTGGCGGGAATCGCCATAAAAGAAAAGCTCCTTGAGTGTCGCTGGATCGTTCCAGCCGTTCCCGGGCTGCCTGGGAGATGCGAGTGGCCGATCCCTCTTTGGGACAGCGCTCACTCTTGCCAGGACGCAGCACGAGGGAAATTGCTGGGGTTGAGCCGCATGGGCTGCCCATCGAGAGTATCTTCCCCTGCAGTCACACGGCCTTGGCTTGAGCGGCTTGGGATATGCCGCAGCTTTGTGGCGTTTTCTGCAGGTAAAACTTGCTCAGGGCTGGGCCCAAACCGATTGTAGCGCAGCGGATACGATCCGGCGACACGGTCTCATGGCGGAACTCATCGACGTAAAGAGAACGAATGGCGTCGAGGCGTTGGGATTACTGGCTGAAGAGCCGGGAAAAGAAGTGGCCGATCCGGTGCAGGACTGCGGGGATAGGCTGGCGCTCCGGCTGAGCAGCTTTCGCCGGCTTGGGGGCAGGAGCGGTAACCGGCGCGGCTTGGGCGACTGCCGTGGCGGTTGGCTCGTTCCGCGTTGGCGTCGGGCTCGCCACAGGGGTGGTCCGGGCTGGACTGCCGCTGGCCGCCGTGGGCTTGGGTTGGGCAGGCTTGTGCTGGCTCGGCTTGGGCTGGTTCAGTGTAGGAGACGGTAACGGCGGCAGCACGGCCTTGGCAGCGTTAGTGGGAGTGTTCGCTCCTGGCGCTGGTTGGCTGATCACAGGTGCCGTCCGCACAGCAGGAGGATTGACTCGGGCCATGTTCACTGGCACCGGCAAAGGCGCCCTGGCGGGCAATGGCTGCACGGATCTTGCAGCCGGGGTCACCGTTCCAGGCACCGAAGATGGGATGATCGTTCCCAGCCCGGGAGCGGTGGTTGCGATCCGAATCGGCGGCCGCACAATGGTCGTCAACGGAGCCACGGTGCCCGCCGTGGAAGACGGAAGCGTAGCGCCGATGGGCTGAGAGGTCGTCGCCAGATTGGTTGGGCGGTTGGCAATGGCCGATGGGAGAAGGTGAGGGACCGCCGGTTGCGCGGCAGGCTGCTGCAGTGGAGGCGCCAGTATAGTTTGAGGCGTCTGCGGCGGAGGTGCGACGACGGGCGCAGGGTTTGGACGCGGGACGAGCGTTCCCGCCGGGGCCGGCAGTGTCGGCGCCGGTTTGAGATCCGCAACCAGCACCGGGTCTTCAGTGTCGTACGAAGGTATGGGCCGGGGTACACTTTGGGCCACGGTAGGCGTCTGCGGCGGGGCGTCGCCGTTGTAAACCAGCGGCACATTCACCCGGGCATGCACCTGGGCAGCCTGCGGCGGATCGGGCACTTTGGGAGTCGGTGCGAGGCCTTCACTCTGGGCCAGTGGGAACGCGGTATCGTCCGGAGTGGAGGACGGGCCGCCGATCACCTGTCCGGGCGCCGCTGCTTTGCCTCCACCCGTGCCGGTGCTGGCAACCGAGACGATCGGAGCAGGCGGACAGCCGCACGGCTCCTGCTCATGGTCCACCACGTCATGCAAGCTCCCGTGTTCGAAGAGCACGCGCTGGTTCGCCTGCACGCGGTAGAGCCCTCCTTCGAGCAGGCTGCTGACCGTCACGTAGGGGCCGTTCGCGCCATGATTGTCGACGCAGGTATCACCCTGCGCGTTCACCCGAATCTTGAGATCGACCTGCCCCGGCCCGGAGATGAAGACCCGCAGATCCGGCGTCAACAGCACATCGGAAAAGCGGCCCGCAACATAGGTGGCCTCCATGGCACCGCGATCGAGAGACATCATCAGGGCGCTCGAATTGCTATCGGTTGCCGTGCTGTCTTTGGAGAGATTCAGAGTCGTGGTCGAACAGAGCCGTACTTCGCCGCCGCGGCTCAAAGACAGGTGAGCGGTCCGATCGCCCGCTGTCACGCTCCCGCTGTTCACGATGGAAGCCTGCCCGTTGGTCACATTCAATCCACCGGAGATACTGACGCCTTCAATCGGCACCAGCGCAATCGGCTTGGCCTGTTGGGCGAGGCAGGGAAGCGCCGTCGCAAGCACCATGCTTGCCAGAGCACACAACTGCGCCTGCCGCGCATTGTGCACGCTGGTCAATCTTTCGGCGGTGTTGCTGCCGCCGCGTGGGCTTCCTGGGCTGGATGGAAAGGGGTTCACCGCTTTTGTTTAGGACTCTGGTGCCAGTGTAAAGTCATCCGCGATCGAGGACGCTGGAAAATCGAACCGGCCGCACGGATGCGGGCCTCGCGGGGTACCATCCGTTCCAACCTGCAAGGAGAGTACCAGATGTGTTCCAGGCCACAATGACGCAAACAGGGTAAACACGGGATGAGCGGACATTCAGGTCAGACACGCAATTCCGCGCCGCCAGAACCCGAACCCTAGACCTCGAGGAAGTTCTGGATCAGCCGCTTGCCATCCGTGGTCAGCACGCTCTCAGGGTGAAACTGCACACCTTCAATTGGAAAGCGCCGATGCCGCAGGCCCATGATGACGGAGTGGCCATCGGCCGAGGTGGTGCGGGCGGAGATCTCGAGTTCCTCGGGCAAGTCTTCTTCCGCCACGATCAGCGAGTGATACCGAGTGCACGTCATGGGCGTAGCTACACCCGAGAAGATGGTCTTGCCATCATGATCCACGCTACTTGTCTTGCCGTGCATTAACTGCGGCGCGCGCACTACGGTACCGCCGAAGGCTGCTCCGATCGCCTGGTGGCCAAGACAAACGCCCAAGATTGGCACCCTCCCGGCAAAACGCTGAATCAGCGGAATGCTGATTCCCGCCTCGTGCGGCGTGCACGGTCCGGGAGACAGCAGAATCCGCTCCGGCTCGAGCGCCTCAACTTCTTCCACGGTAAGCTCATCGTTGCGACGGATGACCATCTCCGCGCCCAGTTCACCCATGTATTGCACCAGGTTGTAGGTGAACGAGTCGTAGTTGTCGAGGACAAACACCATGGCTGAATTCAGTGTAGCCGCTGCCGCCTGGGTTCGCCGATGACCCTTGCAAATCGCCTCCTGGCCGGTCAATCCCGACCACTTAAGTCCGAGATTTACATTACGAACCTGTAATCCTGCCATTGAATGAACTCTGGTTGGACCGAATATCCGACCACATTAGTCTGCATTCACCATGAAAGTCACCAGGTTGTTCTCGCTCTGTACTTTGCTCGCCGGCAGTCTGTTGTCTTTTACCTCTGCCCATGCACAGGAACTGCCCTATTTCGTCACCTACTCCCACGAGATGGAGGAGCCGGACTCGCTCGAGTTTGAAGAGAAGGTGGCGACCGGCCGTCCGGACGGGGGAAATCGCTTCGCGGCCAACGCGCTCGAACTCGAATACGGCACCCGCGCCTGGTGGACCACAGAACTTTACCTCGAAGGCCAGAAGACAGCGCGCGAGAGCACGGTGTTCACCGGCTTCCGGATTGAAAACCGTCTGCGGCCGCTACTCAGCGAACGCCGCATCAACCCGGTCCTCTATGTCGAGTTCGAAGACATCAATGCCGCAAATAAGAGCTTGTTGGAGGTGGTAGGCCACGATGGCAAAGCAGATCTCACGGAACCGAATCAGAACACTCGTTCCGAGAAGGAGCGGGAAGTGGAACTGAAGCTGATTCTCTCCAGTAATGTGAAGGGCTGGAACTTCTCAGAAAACATCACGTCGGAAAAAAACCTCAAGCACGCGCCTTGGGAGTTTGGGTACGCATTGGCAGCGAGCCGGCCTCTACGGCTGGTGGCAGGCACGAGCCCTTCGGTCTTTGCGCTGGAAAACTTCTCGGCCGGCGTGGAGATGTACGGCGGGTTGGGCGACCGTGACTCCTTTGGAACGTACAATACCTCGCACTACGTCGGTCCCTCGATCAACTGGAGCCTCGCGCATGGTGTGACGGTGACCGCCTCTCCCAACTTCGGCCTTAACGACTATAGCGTTGCCCGAATCTACCGGATCGGTGTCAGTTACGAGATCAGCCAGGTCACGCGCTGGTTCCGTGCCCAGGATAGGAGCCACTGATGCGGAACAGATCGAGAGTGCTCTGGGCAGCGTTCGCCGTAGTTCTGATCTCGACGTTTGTCTTCGCCGCCGCCGATGGCACTTGGTTGAATCGGGTACCGACGCAGGACCGCGCGCGTCCTAATCCGTTTCGCGGGCAGCAGGACGCGATCACCGCGGGCGCCATTCTGTTTCAGCACGATTGCGCCTCGTGTCATGGAGACACGGCGGAGGGCAAAGGTTCGAAGCCCAGCCTGCACTCGGCGCGCGTGCAAAACGCGACCGACGGTGAGATTCATTGGCTGCTGACCAATGGGAACATGAAGCACGGCATGCCCTCGTGGTCCAAACTGCCCGATCCGCAGCGGTGGCAAATCGTGACGTTTGTTCACTCGCTCCCGCTGGAAGCTGCCAACGAACATCCTTGAGGTTTGCTGGAATAGTGCGCAGCCTAGCTGGAGGCGAGGCCCGGCACCACTCGCCGCAACAGTTGCTCGACCACCGCGGCGGGGTCGTCGCAGATTCCCGTATGTACGGCGGAGACCTGGATGATGGTGCTGCGCGGCGCGACCAGCCAATGAAAGCGTTCACGTTTACTCAGGCGCGCCATGGGGCCGGCACTCGGGTCGCCCGAAGCGACGCTGCGAAACGCCTCGAGGTGTTGCCGCACAAGTTCTATATCGAGCTGCGGCCAGAGCGCTCGTAGCCTCCGCTCATCCACATGCACACGGGCCTCGAGAAACTGCTGCTCCAGGCACAAGACCACCACGCCGGCGTTGATAAATTCCTCGCACTCGACGCGAGGCACCACGCGCAACACAGCGTAGTCAAACGAGCTCTGCGCGGGCACGGAGGGCCTCCTCGACAAAATGCGATGCACCCTGCAAACGGCGGGTGAGGAAATCGACATAGGCGGCGCGAGTCGCCCGCACCGCACCGATATCCGGCAGCAGCCAGGCGTCAGGAACGTCCGCGAGAATCTGGCTGAAAACAGTCTCGTTCAGCAGCGCGGTTGCTGACTCCGCGGCTGTTGGGATGGCCGACGCCCAGGGTAGCAGCACATGTTCGCGGATGGGCCGGAAGGGCGACTCGATCATGCGTTCCAGGCTTGACCAGTTGTGATGAAAATACAGCGCGGCTCCATGGTCGATGAAGTACAGCTCGCGGTGCCAGCGCAGCAAGTTCGGGTTACGCGGAGTGCGGTCTACATTGAGCACGAAGGCATCGAACCAGACCGCCAGCGAAGCGGTTGCGGGGTTCGCAGTATCTCCCGCCGCGGGATCGAACATGGTCGAGCCGGGCAGGAAATCCAGCGCCAGGTTTAGACCTACGCTTCGCTGCAGTAGGTCGCGAATCTCCTGGTCGGGCTCGTTGCGGCCCAACGCGCTGTCGACCTCGACGAAGACCAGTTCAGGCACGCGCAGTCCGAGTCGGCGTCCGATCTCGCCACACACCAGTTCGGCGAGCAGGGCCAAGGGTCCTTGTCCCGCGCCCCGAAACTTCAGCACATACAGCCCCAAGTCGTCGGCCTCAATGATGGCAGGCAACGAGCCGCCCTCTCGGAGAGGCGTAACGTACCGGGTTGCGCAGACGGTGCGAAGCATGACTCCGGTTAGTGTAGCTGGTCGGGTCGGGGCTCTTTGACGCCGAGTTGGTACTGCGGGGTACACATCAGCGGGGCTATAATCTCGCTGTCTCCCAACGCCATGGAATGCTGCTGAACCAGGGGCTCCCGATGAACCACCGTGCTGTCTTCGCATTGCTGGCCGCGACCCTGATAGCACCCGTTCTCGCCCTGGCTGGGCCTCGCTCGTTCGCGCAGGAAGCCGCTCCCTCGATTGCAGACCAGGCCAAAGCAAGCGGGCAAGCGACCGGGTTGGTGCTCAAGCGTACCGTTCGCCGTGTGATTCTTGATGTGGTGGTCACCGACTCGACCGGCAAGCCGGTGCAGGGCCTCACGCAGCAGGATTTCAAACTGGAAGAGGACAGCAAGCCCCAACGGGTGCTCTCGTTCGACGTTCATGCCTTCGATCCGTCGCTCGATTTCGACCCCAAGCTGCCGCCTCTTGAACCGGGGACCTTCGTCAATGTGCCTGCCGAGCAGGAGCGCGGGCCGCTCTACGTGATCCTGTACGACCTGGTGAACATGGAGACGGACGACCAGCCCTACGCACGCAAGCAGCTCCTCAAGTTCATCGAGGAGAAGCCAAAGGGGTCGCGGTTTGCCGTCTTCGTGCTCTCCGATGGTCTGCACCTGGTACAGGGATTCACCACGGACACCGCTCAACTGCGCGACGTAATGGATCCGAAGAGCCCGCGCCCGCACATTCCGCAAATCTTCCTATATGGGAAGAATTTCGGTCGGGGCGATTCCGGGTTCATGGTCGATGTCTTCAACTACATTGCGCGATTCCTCGACGGCATGCCGGGCCGCAAGAATTTGATCTGGATGTCCAGCGGTTTCCCCATGACGCTCTTTCCCAGCGACGACGACGGACAGAGCTATCGGGAGAAGATCAAGCAGACGCTCGACACGCTGGCGCGCGGCCAGGTGGCTGTGTACCCGATCGATGTCCGGGGACCTGTCGTCGACGAAGCGCGTGCTCCCAAAGGCGCGGCACCCAGCGGCGGCACCTACACGGATTATCGGACCGGCGGCAGCGGCACCACCAACGCACCTGCAAGCGCGGCCGGGTCAGGCGGAGCGGGATACAGCCTGCTCTCCAGCAGCTACATGACCCAGACCGAAATTGCCGAAGTCACCGGAGGCCATGCTTTCTTCAGCACCAACGACCTGACCGGCGCGCTCACGCAGGCCACCGATATTGGCGCGAGCTACTACACGCTGACGTACTCCCCGAGCAACGAGAGATACGATGGCAAGCTGCGGGCTATTCACCTCTCGCTGGCGAAGAAGGGCTACACGCTGGCGTACCGTCGCTCTTACTACGGCATCGATCCGGATGCGCCTGCTCTGCCTGGCAAACACCCGTCGGCTTCGAACCAGCAGCTGGCCGCGGAACCCAAATTACCCGAGGTTCGCAAGTCCTCCGACACGCTTTCTGTCAACCTGCAGCATGGCGCTCCGCTCTCGCATGACCTGCTCTTCCGTGCAGCGATTCAGCCGCTCGGTCCGCCTGCCCTGGCCACTCCGGAACAGATGGCGGTGCTTGAGGAACAGAACCCGAAGGCCCGGCACAAATCCAGGCCGGGCAAGTCTCCGCCACCGGTGCAGCTCCAGACCATTGCGGTGAACTACACCTTGCTCAGCCGGCAGGTCTTCCTTGGGTCTAGCGATAGTTCTGTTTCGACCTTGGAGGTTGCGGCCGCAGCGTATGACGCCGATGGCAAGATGCTCAGCTCCGTCGTAGATGACGTCAAGCGCGGCGATTCTCTATTCGCTCAACAGTCCAACGTGTCGGGTCTCTACCGGGTGGAACAGAAGATCGATGTGCCTGTGAACGCCGCCTCGATCCGCGTCGCTGTGCACGATCGCAAAACCGACCGCATCGGTGCGCTCGAGGTCGCATTGCCACTCCCGTCGGCGTCGCAGACGAGGACTACGCCTCCCGGAGTACCGGGATCGGATCCAGCCATCCCTCACTGAATGACTGCGTCCATTCGCAGCCATCTCGGCGCGCTTTCGCGCGGCCACACCAGACACTGCCATCTGTTTTTTCTTTCTGATAAGGTTCTCAATCGCGGGGGAACTGCATGCGTTTGCGTCGAGTCTGCCTGGTCACCTTGATTCTGCCGGCCCTTTTTCTGACCATCCTTCATTCTCAAAACGATACGGATACCGAAGGCCGCACCGTCTTCCACGCCGTCGTACGCACCGTGGTTGTGGATGTGGTGGTCACGGACAACAAAAACCAGCCGGTCGCCGGATTGCCCAAAGAAGCCTTTCAACTCACGGAGCAAGGCCAGCCGCAGAAGGTCTCTTTCTTTGAAGAGCACACCGGCGTCGCTTCGGCGCAGACCTCCAGCGCCAAGCTGCCCCCGGGTGTCTTCAGCAATGTGCCTGCTTCGAAGTCGACTGACTCCGTGAACGTGCTGCTGGTCGATTCGCTGAACACGCCTCTCGCCGACCAGAGCTACGTCCACTCCCAGACGATCAAGTACCTCGACGGGATCCAGCCAGGCACGCGGATCGGCATCTTCGCTCTCTCAACAAGGCTGCGGTTCGTGCAGGGATTCACAGCCGACGCCTCGATGCTCAAAGCCGCTTTGAACAACCCAAAGCTGGGCGGCGGACCTCATGCTTCTGGGTTGCTGCCGACTGTAGGAGAAAACGCCGGCACTCAGCAGATGGTCTCGCAAATCGAGTCTTACCAGGCCACCACGGCGTCTTCCGGCTTTGGGGCGGCGGGCGAGTTGCAGGATTCGATCGACGCGTTGAAGCAGTTCCAGTCTGACACCGCTTCGTTTCAGACTTCGCAGCGCATCGAGATCACGCTGGACGCGATGCAGCAGCTCGGCCGCTATCTCGCAGGCATACCCGGCCGCAAGAACGTGATCTGGTTTGCGGGTTCCTTTCCTCTGGCGATCTTGCCGCAGAGCGTGGTCAACCAGAATGGCCAGAATGCCCGGCAGTCGCCGTCCACCAGCCCCTTCAGCAGCGCACGTGACTTCGATGAAAAGATTCGTCAGACCACCGAGTTGCTCACTGCGGCACAGGTTGCGCTCTACCCCGTTGCCGCCAAGGGAGTGAGCAACATCGGAGCCTATGAAGCGCAAAGCCAGAGCAACGGGCTTGATTCCGGCGGCAAGGGACTCGCTTCTTCTGCTGAGCCGCAGACCGAGGCGCTCGACGTGAATGCTACGCAGAACGCCATGGAGGAGATTGCCCACGATTCGGGCGGGGAAGCGTTCTTCAACACCAACGACCTGAGCGCGGCCATCTCGCACGCGGTCGACCACGGCACGCACTACTACACGCTCGCGTACACGCCGACCGACAAGACCATGGATGGCAAGTTCCGGCACATCGACGTGAAGCTGAACGATGGCAAATACAAGCTCGCCTTTCGTCGCGGCTACTACACTCAGGACCCGCGTACCGCCGCCAAGGAGGCCTCGCAGCGCATCAGCGATCCGCTGCATCCTTTCATGGGGCGCGGCATGCCGGATAGTTCCGAGATTCCCTACACCATCAGGATCGATCCATCTCCTAATCAGCCCATCGCCGATACCGATCGCGCCGGTGACAGCCAACAGTTGAAGGGCCCGGTCACCCGGTATGCGGTTACGTTTACGATTCCGGTAGACAGCATTCGATTCGACACCGGCCCTGATGGCGTCCACCACACGCGCCTCGAGGTCGCCATCGTGGCGTACGACTACAACGGCAAGGCACTGAACTGGATGGTGCGAACTATAGCTCTCGATCCCAAGCCCGACCGTTGGATCCAGATTCAGCAGTCCGGCGTGCGATTCCGCCTGGAGGAAGACGTGCCTCGCAACAACGTGTATCTGCGAACCGGGGTCTTCGACGCCGCAGCGAACCGGGCCGGCACCATCGAAGTGCCCATGAGTGCAGTCGAGGTTGCAGCGAAGTAGAACTGTTTTCTTCGGGTCAAAGTTCAAGGCTTTTAGATATCGCGACACGTATGGGGTGCCGTAGAATCAAACAACTTTGGTGCTTCATCGAAACACTGTAGGAATGGTCAGCGATCCTTGCCGGCCCGATGAATTGGTTCTTGAATCCACGTGGATGTGAGCAGACACCTTGGCACGACAGCTTTATACGGCCCGACTTCAGCGCAAGACCTGTATCTCTGATCCGGCGCAGTGCTTTCACCTCGAATTTCAGGCTGACGAATTGCCGTCTTTCGACTTCGCTCCCGGCCAGTTCGTCTCCTGCGTGGCCGACGACCCGAATGGCAAATCGCAAACCCGCGCGTATTCGATTGCGTCCGCTCCTCGCGGTAACGGCTTCGACCTGTGTGTCAATCGCGTGGATGGCGGTTTCTTTTCAAACCTGCTCTGCGATCTCGAACCCGGCGATACGGTGCAATTCCATGGACCGCACGGCCTGTTCATTCTGCGCCGGCCGCTGACCGATACCATCATGATTGCGACCGGAACCGGCGTTGCGCCCATGCTCGGCTTCGTGCAGCATCTGTTTCCGCTCGACGCGCCCGATCGCAGCGAAGGCCGACAGGTGTGGCTGGTCTACGGTACTCGCTACGAGACGGAACTCTACTACCGCGACTACTTCGAAGAGGCCGCGGCGCGACACGCGAACTTCCACTACATCGCCTCGCTCAGTCGCGGTGCAGAGAGTTGGACTGGGCATCGTGGCTATGTCCAGGAGTTCGTGGGCAAGATCGCAGAAGAGCACGCCGCCAGTTGCAGTCCGCAGATTGCAACCGTCGCCGAACCTGCCGGATTCAACATCCATGCGTACATCTGCGGGCTGAACGAGATGGTTTCGGCGAATCGCGAACGCCTGATGAGCCTGGGTTGGCAGAGGAAACAGGTTATCTTCGAGCGCTACGACTAGCAGCAGTGATCCAGAGAAGCCGAGAGGATCGGGCAGGGTGGACAGGCGCCCTGTTCTGCGCTAATATCCTTCGTAGTACGAAACATATCACGGAGGAATTATGAGCGAGACTCAGGCAAAGAAAACCTACCCCGTCGAAGAAACCGTTCGTGCTCAGAAGGCTCTGCGCGAACTGGCGGGCCTGTCGCCGGAGATGTTCCCGATTCAGGCGTTCGTCGGAATGATCAGCGATGAAGTGGAAATCCTGCGTCGGCAGGGACACACGGATGAGGAGATAGCCCGGACCATCGAAGCCCATTCGAAGATCGGCATCACCGCGGCAGAAATCGCCGAGAATTATGCTTCGCCGGAGCAGCGCCATTCGGAGCGTGGTTGAGGCCACTGGCAGGAGTGTTCCTCTCCGCGGCGCGAATCATCCCCTCCAGGCCGAGAATCAGACCGTCTCGCTCCTGCGGCAGCATGTGTCCGAAGATGGCTTCGATCTGCGCCTGAAAACTTCCCTTTGCGGCATTCTGAAACGCCATCCCAGATTCTGTCACTACGACTGATACGATTCGTTTATCCGCTTCAGTGCGGGCTCTTCTCACCAAGTCGCGCGCTTCGAGGCTGTCGACCGTCTTCGCGACGGTCGCCGGCTTCAGATTCATTCGCCGGGCCAGTTCGCCCATGGCGATGCCGTCACCATTGGGAGGCAGCAGGTTCAGGGTCATGAACTGCGTAGCACTGAGTCCCGCACCCTGAAAGCGGTTGAAGTTGGCAGCCTGAATCACCTGCCGCACCGCCAACCATGAATCTAGAAATCTCTTCACCTCTGCCTTGGAGACCTTCTTCTTCATAGGGCCATTGTGCTCGTTCATGTACGACAAGGCGGTGTAAATCTGTGGCGAGCGCGGAAGCAGCTAAAGCTTGAATAGCTCGCGCAGACGACGAGTCTGTGCGCGGCTCACCGGAATCTCCGTCTGCTTCCGGTCATCCATGCGCAACTGGTAGCTGGACTTGAACCAAGGCACCACTTCTTTGATGTGGTTGATGTTGACCACGTAGGAGCGATGCGCGCGCCAGAACACGGCCGGATCCAGCAGCTCCAGCAACTCCTCGAGCGTCCGGCATTTGGATTGCCCTTCGAGTGTCGGAGTGACCACCGAGATCACACCTTCGTCGATCGAGGCGTGGCAGATGTCCTTCTGATCGATCAGCAGCAAACGGCTCTGTGCCTGCAGCACGATCTTCCCACTATGCTGGCGAGGTGCGGTCTGCTGCTGCTCCATCAGGCGAAGCAGAGCATCAATGCGTTGTTCAGAAGTGGCGGTTTGCGGGGTCAATGCAGGTGCGGGGTCTTCCTCAGCTGTCTGCATCTCCTGCAGCCGGAGTCGCGCACGATCAAGCGCCTGCAGCAAACGTGCGCGGTCGAAGGGCTTCAGCAGGTAGTCGATCGCGTTCACCTCGAAGGCCTTCACGGCATACTGATCGAAGGCGGTGGCGAAGATGATCTGCGGCAGCGGCTCGCCGTGACTATGCTCGATCAGACGCTTCAATACCGCGAAGCCATCGAGGCCGGGCATCTGTACGTCGAGGAAGACCACGTCGGGATGATGTGTTTCCACGAGCTCTACGGCTTCGATGCCGTTCTGGCCCTGAGCCAGAACGTCGACGCCTCCCGCTGAATCGAGCAGGTACTGCAATTCGTCGCGCGCCAGTTGCTCATCATCAATAATCAGTGCGGTGATTGCCATCGAACACCAACCATTGAGTATAGGGAGGAGGAGAAAGCCGGGTCAATTGCCTGCGCGGAAGACACGCGAAATGGCTCCGAAGAGCCAGCGTTAGCTGGTGAAAGCGCGCAGGCGTGCCGGGGAATTGTCCTGTGCCAGATCGTGTCCGCAGTGCACGCAGAAGAGATCGACCGAGCTCACGGACCGATAACATTGTCCGCACGAAGCGGAGACCTGGTAGGCGCACTGCGGGCAGAAGTGGAATTCACTCTGCACCCGCGTGCCGCAGGATGGGCAGAGCGAGACCACCGGCTGACGGAGCAGGAAGTAGAGAACCGCGCCGATGCCGCCGGGCATCACCACACAGACCAGCATCCACAGGCGGGAACTCATCGCCCGCCGCGGCGCATCGCGACTGATATAGCCCACCATCAGCACATAGAGACCAGCCAGCGCGCTCCACGACAGGGCGAAATAGAGTCGCAGGCCGATCGGTGGACCGGGGTGATGACGGTGCGCCGGCAGCACCACCCAGAAAATGTACTGCATGAAGACAAAGGCGAAGACTGCCAGCGCGATCGACCAGCGGGGGATCAGCTTCATCTCGTCAGAGAAGGTTGTCGATTCGTTCAGTTCCCGTAAGGTGTGAGTGGTCTTCATTCTGCCAGGCGATTCCAGATTCGTGCCGCACGTAGCGGCTATCCCTTCACTTCTTGTTACGTGTTTCGATTCTCGTCTCTCAGGTGGCCGGTGTTCTTCCATCCAGCGACGAGGGCAGCCAGCACGGCCGAAAAGAAGACTACCACCAGAAAAGTCATCATGGGCGTGAGATCAGCGATGTATTCACCGGAGACCAGGTCGTCGATGCCGCTCCACAGGGCGGGCGAAAGTAGGACCAGGATGATGCCCGCGACCAGCGTGGCAATCCCGGCGTTCCGCTTGCGGTTTCGCTTGCGTGCAACCGAGTCGATCATGGATCCGCGTACCGCGCGCCGGGTCTTCTGCACGATCGCCTGATTCTGCTCTGTGCGCAGGCCCGTCAAGGCCTCGACCAGCGAGGAGTCTTCCGATGGTCCGCCCACAGGTCCGCGGGAATCGGACTTATTGCTCATCCTGCCCCCTGGCATTGCGCATATGGGGCTTGAGTGCGGCCAATCCGCGATACAGTCGAGATTTTACCGTCGACAGCGGCGCTCGGGTGACCTGGGCGATCTCGTCCAGCGAGAGTTCTTCGTGAAAGCGCAGGGTCAGAACTTCGCGATGCAGCGGGTCCAGCTCCAACATCGCCGCGGCGACCTGCTGCCCGTTCTCGAGGCTCTGATACTGGTCGAACGGGGTAGGATCAGCGCTCGAAAACTCGAGCGGGCGATCTTCGCCTGCGCGCTCACATAGCTCTTCCAGGCTGACCATGGTCCGCTTACGGCGAACGTCGATGAGCAGGTTGCGGGCGATGGTGAAAAGCCAGGTATCGAAGCGTGCCTTGCCGTTATACTGCGCGCCGCGCTGCAGCACGCGCATCCATGTCTCCTGGAACAGATCCTCTGCGAGTTCGCGGCTGCCGGTGAGATAGAGCAGGTAGCGCAGCAGACGATGCTGATACAGAACGATCAGCTGGTCGAGCATCTCGGGGTCGTGCCGCTTGAGCCCCTGGGCGACCAGGGTATTCTCGGCGTGAGACTGCTCGGGCAGGGCGATGGAAGCGGCTTTCATCTAAGGTGACAGACGCCCGAATCCAGGCAAAAGACGCTTTTTCCCGCCGGATCTTTGCGTTGAAAGAGGGGCATGGAGTGGCACTCCCGGGCGGCCAAGGTGCCGGGCCAAACCAGCGCCTCGATCCAGCAGCCGCTAACCAGTCCATTATCAGCCGCTTACAGGCGCATACGCAAGAGTAGACTGAACAGATGGAGATTCTGTATGGCCTGCACCCGGTGGAGGAAGCCCTCCGCGCCGGGAGCCGCCAGTTCGACCATGTCAGCGTGGCCAAGGAGCGCCACGATCAGAAGCTGCAGAAGATTGTAGACGCCTGCCGGGACGCCGGCGTTCGCCTGCGCTTCGAGCCGCGCGACCACCTGACGCGATTGGCAAAAACCGCTGCGCACCAGGGGGTGGTGGCGGTCGTCCGGGGGAAGACCTTCCTAGACATTGAAGACCTGCTTACACCGCAGGCGGAACCGCGCCTGCTCGTAGCCCTCGATGGAGTGGAAGATCCGCAGAATCTCGGCGCGCTGCTGCGCACAGCGGAAGGTGCAGGGGTGACCGGAGTCGTGCTTACGGAGCGCCGATCCGCCCCGTTGAGCCCGGTCGCCATGAAAGCCTCTGCCGGAGCAGCCGAACACATCCGCATCGCCCGTGTGGTGAACCTGGTGCGGGCCATCGAGCAGATCAAGCAGCAGGGCGTCTGGTGCATCGGGCTTGATGAGCGCGGCTCGATGGACTACGACGAGTTCGATTACTCGACCGACTGCGTGCTGGTGCTCGGCAGGGAAGGCGCCGGTCTGCATGACCTGGTGAAGCGCACCTGCGACCACCTGCTGCGTATTCCCATGGCAGGAAAAGTGGCTTCGTTGAACGTGTCCGCCGCCGGGGCCGTCGTGTTGTATGAAGCCGCCCGTCAACGGCGCTCGGCCTCTCGCGGCGGTGCCAGCCCGGCCGCTCCGAAGCAAATATCCGAAAAGAAGCAGAAGGGTTTAGGAGTATGAAGTTTCGTCATCGTCTCACTGCAGCGCTGGCGGGCATCGGTTCGTTTGTCGCGTGCGCGCTGCTATGGAGTGGGCTTGCGGGCGCGCAACAGAGCCAGCCTTCGCAAGCGGCTCCACCCGCGCCTGCCCGCGCGTCGCAGGACCAGACTCAATCTCCGGAGCCCGCGCCGAATTCGAAGGTGATTTTTTCACGCTCGGCCTCGGACGATTCTCCAGACACCCGGACCGGCAAATCCGGCCACGTCGAACACCCAACAGCAAAAGCGACGGACGCGGAGCGATCCGCTGTCACGTACACGGCCTATGATCTGGACGTCCGCCTTCGTCCCGACGAACACGCACTGGCTGTCGAGGCGCAAGTCACCGTTCGAAACGACGGTGCGCAGCCGCTGAAGCAGATCCCAATACAACTCTCGTCGGCGCTGCACTGGGAGCAGATTGAGAGCGCGGGCAAGCCACTCCCTTTTGGTGAGGTTCTGCTGAGGAGCGATGCCGACCACACCGGAGAGGTGCGCGAAGCGATCGTGCAACTTGCACAGCCCCTCGACCCCAAGGGCGAGCTCCGCCTGAAGATGATTTACAGCGGATCGGTGGAGCTCAATACCCAGCGGCTGGTGCGGATCGGGACGCCCGACGATGTGGCTCGCCATTCAGACTGGGACCAGGTCGCGCCGGAGTTCGTCGGTCTGCGAGGCTTCGGGAATGTGCTCTGGTATCCGGCGACCTCCGTTCCCGTGATGCTGGGCGATGGCGCGCGGCTCTTCACGGAGATTGGGCATCAGAAGCGGCGGCAGGCGGCCACGTCCGTGACACTTCACGTAACTGCGGAGTTTTCTGGGGACGCACCCAACGTCGCGGTGCTCAACGGCCACGTGGTCCCGGTCACCCGTACCGCTTCGCCCAACGATTCGTTTCCCGGAGTGGTCACCTGCAGTCTATCTGCGACGGCGCTCGGCTTCGCGTCGCCCAGTTTGTTTCTGCTCTCTCGCGCGGAGCAAGATCAGGAGGGCACGCGGCTCTTCTCCCGTCCCGAAGATCAGGTCCACGTTGTCTCGTATTTGACCGCGGCCTCTGAATCCGTTCCGTTGCTAAAAGACTGGCTGGGCGCGCGCTCCCGGTCGCCGCTGGTGTTGATCGATCTCGCCGAGCCTCAGGATGTGCCGTTTGAGGCTGGCAACGTGCTCTTCACCGGCATGGGAGCGGCGGAGCCCGGCAAGCTTGCGAATGCCTTGAGTCATGCGTGGGGTCATGCGTATTTTCAATCTCAGCGCGCCTGGCTGGATGAGGGCGTAGCCGAGTTTGTCGCCAATCTCTGGGTAGAAAAAGTCAGGGGACGCGACGCGGTGCTCGAGCGGATGGAAGCGACTCGCGGCACTCTCGCCATGGCAGAACCTGCCGACCCGGGAGCCGCATCCGGGGAAGCGCTCATCGACGCCACCGACACCACGCACTACCGCACCAAGGCTGCCTACGTACTGTGGATGCTGCGTGACCTGGCTGGAGATACAGCGTTGTCGGCGGCGCTGCGCGCGTATTCTCCTGCAGACGATACTCGCCCAGAATACTTCCAGCATCTGCTCGAACAGACCAGCGGTAAAAAGCTGCAGTGGTTTTTCGATTCCTGGGTTTATCAGGATCGAGGCTTGCCCGATCTCTCGATCGCTAACGTGTTTCCCGCGCGCGCGGCGGGTCCGGGCCAGTATATTGTCGCAGTCGACATTGCAAATGATGGATACGCTGAGACAGAAGTGCCGGTCACTGTTCGTTCACAGGATGCCTCGGCGACGGAGCGGGTTCATTTGCTTCCGCGTTCTAAGACCACGCACCGCTTTCTGCTGCAGGGCCTGCCCACCGAAGTTTCAGTGAACGACGGCACCGTTCCGGAAGTGCAGGCCAGTATTCACCAGCAGACCCTCACGGTCGCCAAGAATAATCCCTGAGCGCCGGTGACTCGGGCGAATGTATCAGCGCTGCGAACAAATCCTCAATACTGCGGACCCGTACTGCTCCGCCTTGCCGGGGCCGATCCCGGGCACGGTCAGCAGCGCATTCGGCGTCAACGGGCGAGCGCGCGCAATCAGACGCAACGTCTTGTCGCCGAAGATGAAGAAAGCAGGAATGCCGCGTTCCTTCGACTCGGCCAGCCGCCAGTTCCGCAACTGTTCTTCGAGCACAGCGGCATCAGGCTGCAACGGACCATCCTCTTCCGCCGCCTTCTTCCGGCGCTTGCGAGGCGCACCTGCGCTAGTTGTGCTTTCACCCGAACCGGCCGAGGCCTTCATCACCAGATCCAGCGGCGTTCCCTCGCGAACTTCTTCTCCGAACTCCGTCAGCGACACCTTGCGATACGCGATACTTCGCCCTTCCGCCTCGAAAGTCGCGTCTTCGAGCGTCACCACGCCAGCTCGCACCATCGCGCCCAAGACCTGTTCGAAGTCGTCTCTGCTCAAGTCCTCGCGTGGAAAAAGCTCCTTGTGCAGTTTGCCGGTCGACTTTGACGACACTCCGCGCAGGGCCTTCACTGCCGAGTGCACTGCGTGCCACTCCTGCTTGCTCGGGCTGCGGAAGCGTTGGGCGACACAGTCCTGCGGTGCACAAAAATCGCAATTGCCGCAAGGGCGCCGACCATCGGCAACATCGCCGAAGTGGCGTACCAGGGCCGACATACGGCACTGCTCCGCCTCGGCATAGCGGACTACGTGCTCAATCTGTAACCGACGATGATTTGATTGTGCCGCGTACGATTGGCGCCAGTCGCGTGTCCCGAGGGTCACGTTTTCGGCATAGTCCATCGAACAGCCGCCATGAATGGTCAGCTTCTCCACCGCGCGATCGAAGATGTCCGCGTCGATGTTGAGCGCGTTGCGCAGATCCTCCTTCGGCTGCGGCTGATCTTTGAGCCGGCGGAAGATCTGGTCCAGCACTTCGGTCTGGGGATAGTCTCGATCGGTGAAGAAATCATGGGTGCGCCGGTCTGCATAGGAATGCATCAGGATGGTGCGGCTGGGGTCGCCGTCGCGACCGGCACGGCCGATTTCCTGGTAATAGGCCTCGAGGCTGGCGGGCAGCGCGACGTGAATCACGGTCCGCACATCGGCCTTGTCAATGCCCATGCCAAACGCAATCGTCGCAACCACTGCCTCCAATTTGCCGGAAAGAAACTGGGTCTGGACGCGCTCGCGATGGTCCGGGTCGAGCCCCGCATGGTAGGCGGCGGCAGGAAAGAGACGGGACAGATCCTCGGCCAGGCTTACTGCTGCCTTGCGCGTTGGAGCGTAGATGATGGCCGGGCGGCGCTCCGCATCGCCGAGCAACTCCGCTGCAAGCGCACCACGCATCGGACGGGCAACTTCAATAATCTCGATCGCTAGGTTTTCGCGACGAAACCCATGAATGAATCGCGCCGCGCTGGGCATGCCAAGCTGCTTCACGATGTCATCCTGCACGATCGGCGTAGCGGTGGCGGTCAATGCGATTACGGGCGCAGGCCGGAGCGCGGGAAGATAGCGGCCCAGGGTTCGGTAGTCCGGGCGAAAATCATGTCCCCATTGCGAAATGCAATGCGCTTCATCGATGGCCACCAATGCCGGCTTTCGCTTGGCCAGCAGCTCGGCGAAGCCGGGCACGCGCAACCTCTCGGGCGCAACGAAGAGAAACTGCAGCGCCCCGCTCAGGTAGTCGATGCAAGCCTGGCGCGAGGCGGCCCGATCAAGGCCGGAGTGAATGCGCGCGACCGCGAACCCGATCGCCGACAGCTTTGAAGCCTGGTCCTCCATCAACGCAATCAATGGGCTCACCACCAGCGTCGTCCCACCGCGTGCGAGCGCGGGCAACTGGTAGCAGAGCGATTTGCCGGAACCGGTGGGCATCACCAGCAACACGTCTTTGCCTTCGATCGCGGCGCGGCACACGGCTTCCTGGTTCACGCGAAAGCCGGCGAATCCGAAGCCGCGATGCAGCAGCGACTCCAGGCTTTCGCCTGACCTGTGAGAAAACAGCGGCATGGAAAGGGAAGGATTCATCAACGATGGTAGGCCGCAGGCTTGACCCTGACGGAAGACTCGTTCGCTGGCGCTTGCGGCCGGTCAAGGGTGCCGCGAATGGCCAGTGGATGCTCCGGATCATCGCTGTGCAGCTGCAGCTCGCGTGCGAACGAGACTGTGCCCGTCAGAGGAATTTCATCCGCCCCATGCAGCAAGACGGAATGATTCACCGTGAGGAGGTTCTTGTGAATTACGCCATCCGCAGTCCAGCGATCAAACGCTGCCAGAGGTGCAAGCTCCGGTGACGCCTCTGCATCGATCGGCAGAGTTCCGTGGGTCCAGTCCCAATGGAATTTTCCTTCGGTGGAAGAGGCCAACTGCTCGAGGTTGAAGCCGCTCAGTTGCAATTTCGCGGTCGCGTTCATCGAGCCGCTTCCCCACTTTTCGTCAAACAGGCCAGCGATCTCCGACGCGTCCGCATTCGCCACCTGGCCCTCGAGCGCATAGACCGGTAGACTGCCGCTGACATCGACATTGCCCTTCACATGCAGACTTCCGCCAAGAGCCTTGGCGTCCACGGAATCCAGCGTCACCTGCCTGCCCTTGATTTTGATTTGAGCGGATGCATTCTGCAGTTCCAGCGTGTCCAGAGAGAACTCGTTCACGCGCAGCCTGCCTTCGAGGCTCGGCCATGTATTCGGATGACTTTCAATGCGCTCCAGAATCTGTTCAATCATCTGCCCATGATTGCCGCCAAAAGCGGCCTGCAACTCGGCGGCCTTCAGAGTATCCACATGGATGTCGAAGTGTGGGGTGCAGCCATCGGGATTGGCGCAGAAGATGGGCTGCAGAAACGATCCGTCCCCATGAATCTTTCCGTAGGTGAGCGACAAAGGCGACCATGCAATCTGCCCTTGCGACAATGCGCCCTGCGCGGAGAGGATTTCGAGCGGGGACGCGAGAAAATTCGTGCTCAGCCGCGCATTGCGCAGATGCAACGTGCCAGTCACGCTGGCTGCGGGCAGCGGGTGCTCCACATCGGGGATAGGCAACAGCCACGGTCCTTGAATGCCCAACGTTACATCAGCCATGCCTTGTGGGCCGAGCCCGTTCAAGGGGGAGGAGAAGATGCTCAAGCCTTTGCTGAGCGACATCATGCGATCGATGCTCGACGATCCACTCACGTGCACCTCAAACACCGCAGGCGTGAGCCGCGCGTTGAACGCCAGCGGCGAGGGCGCGCCCATATTCATCGAGAAGGGCTGCACCACGAGGGCTGGATCAGTAGAAACAGGTTGTGCAGCAGCGCCGCGACGAGGCGCAGGCATAGGCAAATCTGCCGCCGAGACAATCTGCAGGACAGGCGCAGAGAGAGGCTTGGCTAGTCCGGGAATTTGCAGCGTCAGTTCGTGAATCGCAGCCTGGCCCTGCAACGCACGAAACGGAGAGCCTGCCGCGCCGTCGTAGTTGAACTCTCCATCGAGGACACCCGCGGAAGTCACCGCCGGAGCGAAGCCATTGCGGACCACGCGCAGTGCGGCAAATGCCGCAGCCACCGGCACGTGCTGGATTTGCAGCTTCAAGGCCGGTTGCGGATTCGGCAGGTTTGTCACGCGGCCGGTCAGCAGCAGGTGTCCATCCCCAATCGGCGAGAAGCAGGTCACCTGCTGCAAAGCTGCTTCTGCATGGCGGTAAATCGTATCGCAATTGGTTACGAGTTCCAGTGGCTCCTGCGGCTCGAACTCAACCCGATGCACCCCACTGGCGCGAAGCCGCGCTTTGATCTGGGCCTCGTCCGCCTTACCGCTGATCTCGGCACGCAGATCGATCGCGCCGCGCCATCCCGCGTCATACCCGAGCAGCATCCGGCTCGCCTCACCCAGAGGCGCGTTTGACCACTCGCCGCGCAGATGCACCGGCATCTCGCCCATCGAACCAGCCGAACGCCGCAGTGAAGCCTCGAGGCGCAGCAGCCCCGTCTCCGACATGTTAAGCACCAGGTCAGTGCGCGCTGGCTGCGCTTCAAAGCGCAACTGCCACTGATCGGGCTCATCCAGCCAAACTGAAAGATCGGAGTTGAGAAAGGAGAAGGGCTGCTTCTCGTCTCCAAACTTGAAATTGATGCGCGCGTTACTCGCTTCAATGTAGGGGAAACGCAACGCACCGCCCGCATGGCGCTGCCGCGTCGGAGCATTCGGGATTCGCGAAGCCTGCGCCAGCACCGAGCCGAAATTCCACTGACCCTGCGAGTTGCGCACCAGGTTCAGGCTGGGCTCATCGAAGTGAATGCGGGCAATCTCGAGCCTTCCCCGCCAAAGGGATACCATGCGGATCGAAGCCACCACGCTCGATGAATGCAGCATTGGCTCCGCGCCAAAGGCAGGGTTCTCGTCAACGACCAACTCTTCGATCTCGAAACCCGGCCGTGGCAGCAGGCGTAGTTTCACGCTGGACAGGTGAACAGGGCGCCCGATCGCGCCGCTGATACTGTCGGCAATGCGCCGCTGATAGCGGTTGATGTTGATGAGCGGAGGAAGAAACGTAACCGCCACCAGCAGCAGAACCGCCAGCAGCAGCAACCAGTGACGGACGCGCGGTCGTCGACCGCTTTCGGCCGTCACTAACGCACCAGGTGTAGAGTTCGGCTCCATCGAGTCTGGTCAAAGAAGTGGAGCACAACGTGCGTGAAGAAGCCTACCCGATCGCTCACACCCGTCTTCTCAAACTGATCGGCGGGCGTCACAAAGGACCAATAGACAAACATCGGCCGCCCGACAATGTTCTCTCGCGGCACGAATCCCCAGTAGCGGCTGTCAAGGCTCACGGTGCGGTTGTCGCCCATGGCGAAATACTTACCCGCCGGCACAACTAAATCTCCGCCTTGGAGATGCGTCGGCAAGTCGACACCCCACTCTGCAGTGACCTCGGAATTCTCCGAAGTGGAAACAGAGGGGAAGTCGTCACGGTAGGGCTGGTAGTCGCCGTCGCCGGGTTTGGCGGCCTGCGGCTCATTCTGCGCTTGTCCGTTAAGGAATACGATACCGTTGCGCAGGTGAATGCGATCGCCAGGCACGCCGACCACCCGCTTCACCAGGTAGAGGTCCGGTTCGCCCGGCTTGAAGAACACGATGATGTCGCCGCGCCGCACATTGCGATAGTGAACGAATGGAGCCCAGTTCGCCGGGGGCGCGAGCGTGACGCGATCTACCAGGACGTGGTCCCCAATGAGTAGCGTCTTCTCCATCGAGGAAGAGGGAATTTCAAAATTCTGGAAGATGAATGTCAACGCGAACAGCCCGAGCACCAGCACGCTGCAGATGGAGGCGAATGCTTCCAAGGGGGTCTCTTCGGTCTTCTCGCTCTCGTCCCTCAGATGCTTTGTTTCAACGGCTTCTTCCATGTGTGGTGCCAGAGGTCTCTCTTGTTTCGAGGTTGCAGGCAAAGTCAGAAACTAGCGCACGATGCGGAACATGCGGTCCCACCGTGCGAAGCGGGTGAACGGGTTTGTGGTCACCTTATCGTGTCCGAGTCTATCATCCGCCAGCGATGCTACATCCGTAGTAGAAGGCCTGCGTAACGAAAAGTAGATCAGGATCGGGCGACCCACGATGTTCTGGCGCGGCACAAATCCCCAGTAGCGGCTGTCGCGGCTGTGGTTGCGATTGTCGCCCAGGGCGAAGTAGCTGTTCGGCGGCACGATCAACTCTCCATCGCGCACTTCGCTTCTCATTTCCAGCCACCACTGCGGGTCTACGCCGGGGTCGGTGTAGAGCTGCGCAGGAAATTGGTCACGGAACGCGTCGGGATAGCTGCTCTCGACGGCGACGTATGGCTCCTTTTGCGGCTGTCCGTTCAGATAGACCACCCCGTTGCGCAGGCGTATACGATCGCCCGGGATGCCGATCACCCGCTTTACCACGTGGTCGGTAGGATCAAGAGGGAAGCGAAACACGATGATGTCGCCGCGTTGAATCTGCCGGTAGGGAAGAATTCCGGACCAGGGTCCAGCCGGCGAATACGTCATCTTATTCACCAGCAGAAAGTCGCCCACCAGCAGGGTGCGTTCCATGGACTCTGAAGGAATGCGAAACGGTTGAATGATGAAGGTCAGGATGAACATCGCCAGCACAATCATCGCCAGCAAAGACTTGGTCGCATCGAGCATCGTGGGGTACACGATGTGATGAGCTGCGGGTGCGGGCAGCGGAACCTGCGCCGCAGTAGCTTGCGTCTCTTGAATCGGCGGTTCCAGGCTAGCCTCGGGTTGATAGGGGAACTGACTCAATCCTTCTGATCTCCTGCGACTGCAATCGTCCCGTGGTCCACCGTTTGCGATGCGGTCTCTTCCGTCGGCTGTTCGGAGGTTCTTCGCTCCTGCAGCTTTGCGAAGGCACGCCGGGCCGCTTCCTGTTCTGCTTTCTTCTTGGTGCTGCCCACTCCGCTCGCCAGCGACGCTGCGTCGGGCGCGGCGTCCGCAAGTCGCACTTCGACCAGGAATCGCTTGCGATGATCGGGACCGCTTTCCGCCTTCACCAGGTACTCCGGTTGACCCCGCTTGCGTGCCTGCAGGAACTCCTGCAGCGCAGATTTGTGGTCGCCGATGCTGTTGCCGCGCTCAATCTCCTGGCGCAAACCCTCAATATAGGGAGAGACGATCTCGCGCTCCACGAAGATGCGCGTCGGTTCCAGGCCCGCTTCCAGATACAAAGCGGCGATCACTGCTTCCATGCAATTTGCCAGCAACGCGGCCTTTCTGCGGCCGCCGCTCCGTTCTTCGCCCCGGCCAAGTTGCATATAGTCGCCCAGATGCAGAAGGCCGGCCACCTGGCCCAGGTGCCGCCGGCTGACCAGGTTTGCTCGCAACCGCGTCAACTCGCCTTCCTGCAATTCGGGATAACGCTTGTAGAGGCACTCGGCCACGAGCAGCCCGACCACGGCATCGCCCAGAAACTCAAGCTGTTCATTGTCGTGCGGTTCGGTAGTGGACTCCTCAGGCGTGGTCGCGTCCTGTGCCCCGGGGGTTTGACCTTCGGCCAGGCGTTCATAGGCCAGCGAGCTGTGCGTGAGTGCCTGCACCAGCAATTCCATGCGGCGGAAGTGGTGCCCGAGCACCGCCTCCAGCTTTGTCCACCCAGGTTGCTCCATCCGCTGCATCGCCTGTGTCTACTCTAGCCCATCCGCTAAAACCGCACGCAAAAAGAGGCAGACTCATCCTCTTTCCGATGGAAAAGCACCGTCTTCGCAGGCTTGCCGCTAGTTCAAGGATGAGTGGAAGAGGGCGGCGCTTTCGGGTCTGCCGCGGGCGCCGAATCATCATCGCCGGCTGTGTCCCGGTGCGGCAGTTCGAACGGCTGCTTGATGCCCTTCTCCGCCGCCTGCTTGGTGTCTGCCTGGCCGTCGCGCACCGTCAATGCAGCCTTGTATTCCGCTACCGCGTGATCGCGTTCTTCCTGTACGTCGTAGATGCGGCCCAGATAGATGTGCGACCAGGCCAACTGCCGCGGGTCCTTCGAGAGCCGGATCGTCTCCTCGAAGTAGTGCTCGGCGTCTTCCATCTTGTTGGTCGTGAGCGTCGCCCGTGCCAGGATGAAATCCGCTCGCGCCGCATCAGCATCGGCGGTGTGCTGCTTCAAAACTTCCTGGGCCAGGTCAGTCGCTCCCGGCGAATCGCCCTTCATAAGCTTCAACTCCGCCAGGTCCAGTCCAGCCACCCGGCGCGGACTGCGGCGCACTATGTCGCTCGAAGACTGCGAGGCGAATTCGATGTGCTTGACCCGCCCGATCTCCTGGCTCACGTCCATGCCGTAGACCATTTCGCCGATGCTTTCCTTCAGGCTGGTCGGTCCTCGTTCAAAGGCTGCCAGTGCGGTATAGAAGTACTGCGTGAGCACAAAGCCCTGGCGCATTGAGTCATCGACGCTTTGCTGCCGGATCCCCGCCACCTTCTGCTGATAGGCGTTCTTCTCGCGGTCCACCCTCTCCATGTCTCCTCGACGTATCTCCGAGGGCGGCGTGTACGCTGGAACTCCCGTCTCCATGGTCCGGGCTTCCACGGCGCGAATCATGCTCTCGATCACCAGCGCAACGATGTCGCTTTTGAAGGTGAAATCCAGTGGTGAGTCGCGCACAACCTTCAGAAACGGCAGGAAGCGCTCCATGGCGCTGGCGCGCGCATACAATACCGGCTCGATTTCGTAATGCAAGTAAGTGTGGCGCACCTCTTTCAGGCGAAGTGTGCCGTTCACCGGCGCCGTCACCACAACGTAGTCCGATCCGTATACCCGCGCATTGGTTTCGCCGGGAGCCAGCATCGGCTCGAGCACGACCAGGAACCGCCGGTTTTCATACGTACTGGTCGGCATCTTCAGGTAAATGTTGGTGTCCAGGATCATCCGCGTCAGCGGATCATGCAGCCGATTGACCGCCTCGTCATAGGCTGCGCGATTGCGCACCCAGATCGCGTGCAGCTGAGTCTGGCTCGCAAACAACTTCAACAGCGGCAGAATTCCCACCACCTGCGTCGAGTCAGGGGGCATCTCGGTAATCTCAACGCTGGGGTTCAGGTCGGGAGGTGGCGTGAGGTACAGTGCCAGCGAAACGTATTGCGCCAGCCCGCGGCTGGAATCCGAAAGCTGGTGCTGGCTGATGAAGTTGCACATCTGGTCCCGCACATCGCGCGCTGGAGCCGACTCCTGCAACGCCTGATTCACCTCGTCCCTTACGTGCTGCCGAATCGGGTCGGAGGTGGCCAGTTCATCGTCGTAGCCACAGGCATTGAGCGCCACGGCGACATCGAAGACTGCTTCGCTGGTCTGCAGGCTGACCGCTGGCCCGGCCGGGTCGACGAGCGCCGGCGGCTTCTGCGGAGCCGGTGGCTGATTCGCATCCGTCTTGGGCGCGGGCGTTTTGGACGCGGGTGCCTTCGATGTCGGGGCCGGATTGGCTGGGAGATCGCTGCTGCTGTCTTGTTGCGCGCGGCCCGCTGAAGGCGAGATCAGGCCTGAAATTACCAACAGAGCAGCGGATAACAGGAAGAAATGACGGAGACGAGGCGAATTGAGCACGGTGTGAGTAGGAATGGCTCTACCAGTCTATGCACCCGGTGGAGGCAGGGTCAAACGCTCTCACGATCACAATGAAACTGCTCAATCCACACCGCAAGACACCCGGCGATTCGAAAGTTGACTACGCCGTCCCGCCTTATCCCTGGACCGACACTCCTGCAAACGACAGCACTGCGAGTCCGCGCACCGGCTGCCCGAAGATCCTTGCGGGCTCGAAGACGCTGAACAGCAGCAACTCTTCGAGCTGCGACCGTGTGCGCGCGTCCTGCGGCCCGGAGACGATGTGGTAGTCATAGACGCGGCCATCGCCGTTGACGAGAGCCTCCACCACCACTGGATTCCCGTGTTCGCCGATCGCATCGGGGTCGGTCATGATCGAGGAATAGAGCAAGTGGGGGCTTGAGGCCATACCGATAGGCTCATCCCGTGCCGCCAGCGGTTCCGGAGCAGCGAAGGTGCTGATGAGCAAGGCGACCGTCCCGATGAGGAGAATGGCGCTGGCTACGCCCGCGGACGCCTGCAGGAGAAACGGGGCGACGCTGTTCTGCCAGCGCACCTGCCAGCGAGCCAGGCTCTGGCGGGGATTCCGCATCCGTTCCTGCGAAACTGCCACGCGCAGCCGCAGCCCCAGCTCGGGCGGGGCCTTCGCTGGACCCAACCAAGCCAGCGTTTGTTGGGCGGTCCGCCATTGGGCAAAGTCGGTGTAGCACTTTTCGCACTGCCGCAGATGCCCTGCCACCTGCTGCATGGCAACTCCGGTCATGGCACCATCAAGATAATTGGAAAACTGTGCGCGGATTCGGGTGCAGGAATTCATTGCGCCTCCTCGCTCAAGCAGTTCAATGAATCGAACTCGCTCGCTGGACGCACCTTTCGAGTGGACGAAGCTGCGGCAAAAGAAGCCAGCCGCGTCTTGAGCTGCGCGCGTCCTCGCAGCAACCTGGATTTCACCGTGCCTACATGGACCGCCAGAATCTCGGCTATCTCTTCATAGGCGAAACCTTCGATGTCCCTCAATACCACTACCGTTCGAAACGGCTCTGAAACCTGGCGCAGTTCCTGCTCGACACGGCAGCGGATCTCCTCGTGGGCTGCCTGGTCAAAGGGCGACTCGTGTTCATCGACCAGCGTATCTTTCAGGCAGAGCGGATGGCCGTCGTTGCCCTCGCCCATCTCCTGCTCAATCGTCACTTCCTGGCGCTTGTGGCGCGACCACCAGCGACGCTGGTTCGACGCCTCATGCAGAGCGATGCGGTAGATCCATGTCCGCAGGCTGGCTTCGCCGTGAAAGCTGCTGATGCCGCGAAAAATTTTGATGAAGACGTCCTGGGTGAGGTCCGCGGCGTCTGCAGGGTCTTGAATGGTGCGCGCAATCAAGCTGTAGATGGGCTGGTGGTACGTGGCGATGAGCCAGTTGAACGCGTCTTCCGAGCCTGCCTGAAGCTCAGCCACGATGGCTGCTTCCTCCGGCCGGATTCCAATCACACTTGCAATGTTTCCCACGGCAGTTCCCGCTTGCATGCAGCAATTCCTCCTACAGTAGCAGGAAGCATCGGGCGCTGTCCCGAAGCAGATCCCGGTTCGCCGCAGCAGCTTGTAATCAGAGCGAAAGGTTTACCGCCGGCGGTCGAGTGTCTCGCTCACTCTGCATACTTAGACACCGGACCCCGGCTCTTCTGTTCCCGCGTCCCGTGGATAACGAGGACGTTCCTACTGCGGGCTGGTTGCTGGACTGGTGGCTGGCTTCTTCTTCCGCCGCGACGGTGTGGGTTTCTGCGGTCCATCGTCGATCACGTTCTTCGCCGGAGGCGGCGGGGGCGTGGCGACCCGGGCCGCGGCTGCGGCGGCCGTCCGTAACCGCGCTAGTTCCTGATCGTGCGCGTTCGCCAGGTCCATGATCGAGCTGCCCAAGTCCTTGCGGGCAGACTGCAGATTGTCCAATGTCGATTGCAGGCCTACGGCATCGTTCTGTGCTCCCGCCATCACTGCCGTCTGTGACACTCGCAGCAACACGTCGTAAAGAGCATCAATGTTCCGGTACACGGCGAACGAGGCGGCCGTCGACCCGGGCGATCCGGCTGCGGCATCGAGCAGCGGCGGTAAGGTCGTGGTTAAATCCCGCTGAATCGATTCCATGTCTCCTGCCGTCGAGCTCTTCACGTCACCCGGCGCCTTCCAGCGATTCACGTTGACATTCGCAACCGACTGGCTGACCTGCACCAGCACCGGCCGCAATGCTTCCGTAGGAGGTGTCTGCTGCGCCGGTGCCTGCGTCTGGCCGAAGCTTGCGGTCGTTGCCATCGCCACGGCACCGGCCAGCAGGAGAGCGGAAACCTGTCGCTGCGTGTATTGCATGGACGAGACGATGCCGCGCATCCCCCAGAGGGTTGTCAAAAAAGCTCTTGCGAACATTCGATCCTCAACTCCGGAAAGCTTCCCCGATTGGCAGAGAACGCACTCGCAGAAAATCACGGCCAGCCAGAGTGGCTTGATTGTACGTCCTCCTGCGGAGCAAAAAACCGGACGGGCCGCACCCGCAGCGGCAGGTTTGACGAATCCCGCGCACTCAACGAAAATAGGGGAGTCTTCCCAATGAGTGGGCCTGTGGCGCAGCTGGGAGCGCGCTTCCATGGCATGGAAGAGGTCATCGGTTCGATCCCGATCAGGTCCACCAATAAACCCAACAACTTAGCGGATTCGCAGAAAAAACGCGATACGCTTTCGATACGTTGCTTCTCATGCTGCATCCTCCGCAGCACTTTCTACGACATTCCTCGAACGATCCAGAAGAACATCGACCACCCGGCTTTGAGCTTCCCGCTTGGCTGAAGTCAGGGCCTTCGTGTAAATGTTCATGGTTGTGGAGATGTTTGCGTGGCGCATCAATTCCTGCACCACTTTGACATCTTCCCCGTTCGCTTTGAGCAGCGTTGAGTAGGTGTGCCGGAAGGTATGGAAGCCGACCCACTTCGTGATTCCGGCCCGCTTTGCGGCCGGTTGCAGGAAGCGATCCAGAAGCGTATCGGCCCAGGGCGGCATTTTGCCCTGAACTCGTTCGCTGGCGAAGACCCAGTCATCCGGCTCGGCGTAGCAGGTTTCCTTCCTCCAGGCCAGCAACTCGGCAGTGGTGAGCTCATCGATGGGAACCGGCCTGCGGGAGGTCTCCGTTTTGCACTTCCCGACAATGCCGTCCACGACCGACCGGGTAACATCCATTTGCAATGTCTTCCAGTCGATGTCCATCCACTTGAGGCCCAGGACCTCGCTGATGCGCAGCCCTGTAGTGGCCGCCACGATGCCAATGACGCGCATCTTCTGCGGCAACTCCAGCATGAGCGCACGGAACTCGGTCACTTCCAGTGGTTCCGTGACCCGCTTCCGCTTGGTACTCTGGCGGACGGCAAAGATGGGGTTCTCTCCATCCTTGAGCCAGCCATAGCGGATCGCGTGTTGAAAGACTTCACTCATGATGCCCTTGATCTTCGCTTTGGTCCCATTCGCTAAATCGTCGATAGAGCCAAGCCACCGCTCTACTGCCACTGCTTTGATCTCCCGAAGACGGTAATGGCCCCAACGCGGAACGATTCTCGCCTTCAGATAGACAGCGTAGGTCTGTTTTGTCTGTACGACCTTCCGCTCGGATTCTTTTTCCAGATCCAATTCGATCAACCGATAGTGTTCTACCAATTGTTCGAATGTTTCCGGCAAGCCTTCAGGACGGGAGGTGTAGTGGTTAACGTCGAGGCGCAGTGTCGAAACAGCCTTCCATGCAGCCGTTTCCGTTGGATACTGTTTCACTGAACCAATTACAAGGGCTCGCATCTTGGGTTTGCCTTTGGCGTCGATATCCCGCCATCGATAGACCCAGACTTCCGGCCCCTTCTTACGCTGATGACGGCTGAAAAAGCCGTGTTGATACCGTGGTCGATTCAAGAGACATCCCTCTCATTCCGACCCCGATGGCTGGTCCAATTTTACCGCCTCACACTCCAACCATCGAGAGAGTTCCGAGAGGCGAAATCGCCACATCTGGCGCACTCCCCGACCTACGGGATGCGCCGGCAAATCGCCTCTCCGGGCGAGTTTGAGCACAGTCTTTCGTGACAGGGCCAGGAAGTCCGCGGCACGTTCAGGAGCGACAAACGGTTCGTGCGTTGTGGGGTTATTCAGGAGTTCCATCTCTCACCTCATCTGGACATTTGCAACGCGAACAACACTGCTTTCCTGGGCTTTCAATCGTTCGATCATTCCTCACGTCTGCCCTCGAACGGCGTAGGCTTGAAGAGCTTCGGTCGACTGACCTGCGCATCCCTGGCCCGGTTCTCCTCCGCGAGTCGATCCAATCTCGCCATTTCCTGCTTCTCTTCGGATTTGCCATTCGGGTTTGGCATCTCGCCCGGCACTCTGATTCGCTACGGGCGCGGCGGCGGGCTGTGATCGCCTTTCTGCAGTCGGCGCAGGGAGGTTCTTGGTCTTCGTTCTAGTCCGAGCTAGGTTTACCTGTGAGCCGATTCGCCATCGCCACGAACTGCCGGTATGTCCCCTGGTAGCCCACATCCAGCAACATCCGCCAAACGGCTTTCCAGGGCAGGCCGACTTCTGAGATCGCATTCAACTCAACAGCAAACCTCTTCAGTCCCCTGGCCTTGAGCGGAAGGAGATCTTTTCTTGCTCGGAGCCGTTCGGCCAGCGCCTTCACCTCAGACACCTCGATATTTATTGACGAGTACATTTCAATAAGAGTTTGCCATTGGATTTTCATTGATGCAAGGCGGCTTTTTAATTTATCTCACTGACGGCCCTCACCTTCCCTCACTTTGCGGCACAAGGCAGCATTCAGCAGCACTTTCCCTCATCGTCAAAAGCGGTGAGGGTGAATGAGACTTCGTCTGCCAAAGTGCGGCTTTTGTTGCGGTCGAAGACCGCGCTTTCGGAGGCTCGGAGAGCGGTGGAGGAATGCTGTGGCGTCAGGTGTCTCTTAGGTGAAAGTGCGGTAGTGGAACATAAAGCGCAGACGCACTTTGAGGGTTTTGCTCTTCCATCTGATTTGTTTTGTGCAAGATATCCTGCCGCACATATGTACCTTTAAAAGGCCATTGTGCGTCACATTCAAATTGCACATCTTCAGTGCAATCTGCTTTTTTTAGCCGGTTTTTCGTCCATCGCGCCAAGCGCCACCAATCACTTCTGATTTATCGCCGAATCACGCCGATTGGTTGGCGTCGATTCGGTGTTTCAGCCGCCCGGGACCGACACCGGAGTGGCATGTCACGAGGGTCATGCGTTGCTTCAGATTTACCTCGCATTTCTTCCACGTTGTGGAATAATTGCAAGGTATGATTCACACGCATTGCGACAGCTCGGCTCACTCAACTCCTGGGGCAATTCCCCGCCGTTGCTTTGCTCGGACCGCGACAAGTTGGAAAAACGACCCTGGCACTCAGCCTCACCGATGAAGCGCAGAATTCACCGCTGTACCTCGATCTGGAGCTTCCTTCAGATCGCGCAAAGCTCGCCGACCCGGAGCTCTACCTTTCCGATTATGAAGATCGACTCGTGATCCTGGACGAGATCCACCGCCTTCCCAGGAATCTTTCAAACTCTGCGTAGCTTGATCGACCGGAGAAAACGAAAAGGAAAACGCACTGGTCAGTTCCTTTTACTCGGATCAGCCTCTATTGATCTCTTGCAGCAATCTGCGGAGACACTTGCGGGCAGAATCGCCTATATGGAGCTGACCCCATTCCTGGAAAGCGAAGTAGTTGGTTTCTCCCCCAATGCCGGCCAGGCTCTTTGGGTGCGTGGCGGGTTCCCAGACAGCTTTCTCGCGGAAACCGAAGTTCAGAGCTTCGAATGGCGCGCGGCCTTCATCCAGACCTATCTAGAACGGGACGTTCCCTCGTTAGGTCCACGCGTTCCGGCCGAGACGCTTCACCGCTTTTGGCAGATGCTCGGACACAATCAGGGCCAGATGCTGAACGCGGCGCAGCTTGCGGCGGGCTTGGGAATCAGCGGCCAGACGGTTGGCAGATATCTCGACATCATGGTTGACCTCCTGCTTGTGCGCCGTTTGCAGCCATGGTCTTCCAACGTCGGCAAGCGTCTCGTCCGCTCCCCAAAGGTCTATGTGCGGGATAGCGGACTTCTGCATACGCTGCTGGGGATACGCGATCAGGAGACTTTATTGGGACATCCGGTGGTCGGATCGAGCTGGGAGGGAATGATCATCGAGAACATCTTGAGCGCGCTACCGGCCAACACCCAGGCGTGGTTTTATCGCACCTCCGTCGGGGCCGAGATTGACCTAGTCTTAGAGACAGCGCCAAATGAGCGATGGGCAATCGAGATGAAGCGTTCGCTTAGCGATCCGAAGCCCAGCAAAGGCTTTTATATTGGCTGCGCCGACGTGAAAGCCAACCATCAGATCGTCGTTTACCCAGGCCAGGAGAGCTTCAGGCACGACCGAAAGACGGAGATCATGCCTCTGGACGCACTACTCAAACGGTTGTCACCGGCAGGCAGACCCGTTGAACCTCATTTCGAATCCCTCGTAGCCTTCCTCTATATGGCCGCAAGCTTCTCGCCAACGCTTGAAACGCTACGCGCCCATCTTATAGTGCCAAAAGCCACAGCTTCCTTCCGCATTGACCGCGCTCTCCCATCGAGCTGCCGCGCTCGCTTTCACTTCGGCTAGGGGATCAAAGCCATTGGCTGGTTCGCTGCTGATCTCCCCAATGGTCACGTACTCGGATGAGTCAGTCAGATATGGGGCTGTCAGGTGAGCCAGGGATGCGGGCCAGAAACTATCGTCGATCCTTGAGGCTGAAATTGCAGATTTCGATTTCGTCGCCAGCGCCTCGACGCCTATTTTTTCACAACCTTCTGATTTCAATGCCATGCCATCTACAATGGCTGAACAAGCGCCGTGGCAAATCAAGTTCCGACTCAAGAGAAATTCAACTTCGCGGTCGATAGCGCTCTCCTTGGTGAGTTGGGAGAGAAGCTCGTCTCAACAGTTCACGTAGCTCTGGCTGAGTTAATCAAGAACGCCTAGGATGCGGACGCAAGAAAAGTAGACGTCTTCATTACTCCCGAAACTGGATGCGGACCGCGCATTCGCGTTATCGACGATGGAACCGGAATGACTCTGGAGGAAGTCCAGCGCTTCTGGATGAAAATTGGCACCCCGCACAAGAACGTAGACCGGATCACGCCCAAATATGGGCGCCCTAAGACCGGATCGAAGGGGATTGGAAGATTCGCATGCCGACGCCTTGGACTGAATTTGAAACTCACCACATGTGCTCAAACTCAATCTCCGAAGACCAAGGCCATTCGTTATCAGACAACCGAAATTGAATTCAATTGGAACGATTTCGAACCAGGTATCGACGTTGAATCCGTGCTCTGCGATGGGCATACATCAATAACGCAGACCGGGACCGTGGGTACGACGCTTGAGATATGGGGGGGAATAGTCGACGAGTGGCAAACACGCGGATTCAACTACCTCCAACGCCAGCTAGCCGTCTTAGCAAGCAACCGCGGTGTGACCCGTCCGGGCTACGAAGATGATCCTGGTTTCAATGTAGTGCTCACTGCACCCGATCTTACGGACAAGCCCGTCGACCTGCGCGATGCGATCGTGGATGCGACATGGGGCACCTTGGTGGCAGATATAGCACCAGACGGGCGGGCAATATGCACACTGAACGCGAAAGGTCTCGGCACCAAGAAATTCATCAGTACCGAGAGATTTCCAAACATTATTGGTGCACACCTCAGAATTGGTATTTTGCCAACCCGCAAGGAGGAAGCGAGAAAACCTGAGCTCCTCGCGAATTACGTCTTAACAGAGTTAGTAGACGAATGGGGAGGCATCCACGTTCGTTACAACGGTTTTCGCATGTTCCCCTACGGCGACTCGCGAGATGACTGGCTTCGGATCGATGCTGATAGAGGAAGAAGACTTGGGAAGCCGGAAGGCGAATTGTTCAATTTTGCGTCGAGCCTCGACCGAGTGAACGCGGCCCGAACGCTTCTCAACATGTTGAGCATGCGCAGCTATCTGGGTCAAGTCGAGCTAACGTCTCAAATTCAGGGCCTTGTTCCGAGGATTGACCGACAAGGATTCATTGAAAACGACGTATTCTCAGCCGTCCGAAGATTCGCGCGCTTTGCGGTTGATTGGGCGAATATTTACCGCGATCAATATATCCGGCTAAGGGAAAACGAAGAGGCGGAAAAAGCACGCCAGGCGGTTCGGCCGGTCCTGAATCTTGACGGTCCCAAGGAAGATGTCGTCCCTAAAGCAGCGACTTTTCTTCGTCATGAAATAAAGCGGATTGTCCAGCGTTTACCGGAGAAGCAACGCAAAGAGACTGAGTCAAACCTTGTCAAAACTGTCCGTGCGATGGAGACAGCAAGTGCGGAAAGCTACAGACAACTCGAACACCTACGATTGGTCGCATCTGCATCCACTCTAACCTTCTTATTTGCGCATGAGGTCCGTACTGTCATCGGATCTCTTGGTGCGTCTTCGGCCAGATTGGAACAGTTGGCACGGAAAATTCCAGGTCATTCTGGCGAATTGCGACTGTTGGGGTCTCAGCTCCAAGAAACAAAGGGAAGGCTAGATGATCTGGTCGGTATGACCGGAATAGTTGGAGCATTCAAGACTTCGGACAACCTAACCGATCTCCATCTCAAAACCGCGATTGATCGAGCTACGTACTGCTTCAAACTCATAATTGACAACTACGCGATCACTATTGATGATTTGGACGTTCCAACTGACCTGATGGTCGGCCCCATGATTGAAGGTGAATTGTACACCATCCTATTGAACCTTCTTTCAAACGCTGTCAAGGCGGTGATCGCTAGCGGTAGCGAAATGCGATCAATCAAGTTCGACGCGCGCAGAAGCGGTAATAAGACGATACTTAAGATACTCGACTCCGGCCTCGGATTGTCTCCTGACTTTTTTGACGAAGTCTTCACTCCGTTCATTTCTGACCCCGCTGGCAATCTATACGACAGACTAGAAGAGCGGTCGAATCCCGAAGATGGGTCCATCTTTGGTTCCGGCAGCGGACTGGGATTGTCGATAGCTCGAGATGTCGCTCGATCGAGAGGTGGCAATATCCATTTCATTACCCCCGAAGCACCTTGGAGCACCTGCGTGGAGGTTGAACTGCCGTGAAGAAGCTGCGATTCGTGTGGATTGACGACAAAAAAGGTAAAGTGCTGGACTATAAACACGTAGTCGAAGCGGGAATTGAAGGCCAACAAGCCTCTCTGGACTTCATCCAGGTCGACAAAGACGTCTTGGGTACGCTGAGTAACTGGTGTTCACAAAACAAGTCTCAACCACCAGATCTGATTATTATCGATCATATTTTCAACATGATTCTCCCTTTCGGACTCAAGGGGTCGTCCGTTGCACACCTTCTACGCAGCGAACTCCCAAGAGTTCCAATGGTCTGCGTTACAGCAATGTTCGACAAACCTCATTCCTTCGACCAAGAAGATATTTCAGAATATACAGCGCTCTTCCGCTACCAGCACCTAAATGACAGATTAGAAGATCTCTATGTCATAGCGCGAGACTTCCCCAAACTACATCCAACCACAACGCAAGCGCGTGAACATTTCATCTCTGCGCTTAAGCCCCCACCACGTGACAAGTCCGATCTCGATCAGGTGCTTCCAGAGGAATTCCAAAGCGAGCAACACATCACAACGGAACACCGAGTTGCACGCTGGATTTTCAACACGTTCTTGCGCAGGCCGGGCTTTCTCTATGACCGTCTATACACCGCTACGCTGCTGGGACTTACGGAAGCGGGTTTTGAAAAGGTGGAGGGAAAGTTCGAGAAAGCCAAATACAAAGGGGTATTTGCTACAAAAGCCGAACCTAAGTGGTGGTCAAGTTCTATTCGGAAGATATTGTACGAAGTTACAGATGAAGATGCCCCCGACCTTCCGCAATACGCTGGTCGCACTCTGCCGGGCTTGACACCTGCCGACTACAGCGTTTGTTATGTTTCAAAAAAAACAGATCCGCCACCAGACGCAGTTGTGTTCACAGATTCGACATCGTCAGCGAAGCTTCGCGTAGTTCGCCGACAATACTCGGATCGGAACCCGATGGATGTAGGTGCCCTACCGGGCTTTGAAACACGCTTAATACTAAAAAGGGCGGGCAAATAAGCGTGTACCCAAATATGGCAACGCTTCGGGAGATCGAGCGGGATACACTACGTCAGATAACTCAGATCGGTGAGTTCGCAAGGATCCCAACCCTCCAAGTCGCTGCCCGCACGGCCCTTTCATCTCTGCATGAAAAAGGCGATGTCAACATCCATCTGGGCTTCGTTCTAGACATCATGCTCCGCGGCGATCGACGGAGAGGACCAGTAACAAGGCGTATCGATATAGGTGCTCTCGTTCAAGCCTCACCAGACAAAAAATCTGTGAGCAATGCCTCATATAGTCTATTAATTTGCCGCTATGCCAACCCGGAATCGAGCCCAATCGTGCGCAAAGTTCATTTCGACTATGAGTCACTTGAAATACGAAATCACGGCGAGCCCAAACCTTCGTCTCACCTACAGATCTGCGGTAATCTCAGTCCTCATCACCTCAGTGCTGGATATTCTCACATGCGACTAAATGCACTGTACCCACGCTGGGAGAAGCCACGTATTCCGCTACCGCCAACAAGCATTGCAATTCTATTGAATTGGCTTTTGCTTGAATTTCAAACTGATACCGCCTCGCAAGGAATATTGAACAGCCCTAATTGGCGCAAGGTGGTCGCCCGAGCGGAACGGGCAGTTCTCTCGAAATACTTTTCGGAAGGCAGCAATTTTTTTGCAAGTGCTGGTAATGCCGAGCGGCGATTTCTTCAAAGCTTCGCCTATGGCATGTCCGTAGACTAGCGGAGTTATCTTCCGATCAGGCCAATATTATGTCTTAACTCCTGGCAATCGTTGTCGTCTTAGATCGTGAAAACGATCCCGCAAGAGATTCAGCTCCGCTGACGTTAAAATTCCCGTGTCCAGAAAAAATGCCTTGTCAGCCAAGCGCGTGGCTGACTCGTGTTCAGCATTTCGAACAAGGACATCTATCTGAGCGACCAAATCACGGCCCTGTATAGCGGTCGGCATCGAAGGCCGTGCGGGAATCAATAACTTGGCGACATCGCCGGGTTCCAGTTTCAGAGCACCTGATCCTCTTACGCGACCATGCAATTCCGAAGACAGTTTGAATAACGTTGTTGTAGAGGCTGCAGCGAGCAAGCTGCCCCATCCGCTGCGACTTCGTGTGCGTAACTTATATAGACCATTACCGCAAGATACTTTCGCGGTGTTCCATATGATTCGTGGCGACTCATGCGACATCGAGCCAATGAATGCGGAAGCTCTAGTGTCATAACCGACTAGATACCATGGAGATCGCTTAGCAAATGTTTGGTTGCTGAGCCGTAGTTTTGTAGGGTAAGCATCGAGATATTCGTTTATCCGCGTGGATCGGGAGTTCTCTGGACACAGAAGCAACGGAATTCCTCCGTAGAGATTAGATACCTCTCTTTTCGTGAGCCGAATCCCAGCAGTCTGTCTCATTCGTGTGAGAAGCGGGTGGAGGTATTTTGCCGGAATACGCAGGTCTTCCCACTCCTCCCTCGTCTTCACAAAATAACGAGTATCGCCTACAACTTCGCCAATCTTGGTCGTAACTACATCGTCGAGACGGACCACATCGCCGCGATCAAGCGCGGCACTCACGACAGACAGCACTGGATCTTCAGGAGAAGTTGCCATCCCGGTCTCTTGCTTCTCAATCAACGGACCAGATGAACTGTTCGCTTGCAAGAGATGGTCGAGTTCCCGGATGTCTTCGACTGCCCGATCGAAACGAGTACTAGATACACCCGCCTTATCTTTATATCCATCCGCTAATAAAATGACCGTTCGCTCTTCAGCCCCCGCCTGAATAAAGAGTTGGGCACGCATCCGATATACCGCCATTGCATCGAATCGCGTTTGCAGCATTTCCAATATGGGTTGTGAATAATCCGACGAATATGCCGCAAAAGGCAGCACAAATGCCATGCGACCGCCAGCACGCAAGAAGGACATCGAATGTGTAAGAAAATAAGCCCAAAGGCTAGCAGTCATCGCAAACTGCGGGGAGTAGCGAGATCGCCAGGCTCGAACACTCTCCCTCTGCTCATGTGCCATTCGGTGATAGGAAATAAATGGAGGATTGGCAATGACGGCGTCAACGATGGTTTGGTTTGGATTTACCGTCAAGAAGTCCTTAAGCGCAAAGTGATCGTGGCGCGATTTGCCTAGCACTCTTCGCAGGTGCCCAAATGCGGACTCGTCTACATCAAACCCGTAAAGCTGTTTAGAAGGCTCCTGGCATCCCAAATTGCGAAGTTGGTTAACCGCAGCCTCCAAGATCGTACAGCCACCAAAGCTAGGTTCGAGGACGTAATCGTTAGAATCCCTGATAGCCCATTTCGCCAGAAGTGCCGCAGCACTTCGAGGCGTGTAATAAATACCTAGAGCTCTTCTGCGATTGATATCCGAATCGACCGGAGTTACGTGGTCCTCGGTCGATGGGTAAAGCGGGTTAAGCATGACGAGCTCGATCGGCGGTCTCTCTAAACATTTTGGTACTCCAAAATTCGTGGGCGGCGCGGAACCCTGAAGATCGAGTAGTCACTCCGGCCTCCAAACGATACAAAACCCACAACGATACCTCATTTTAGCTTCTGCGGTGTGATTCGCTCGGGATTTCGTCACGCATCGGAATCAGGAGAGATAGCAGATCGACTTGTGAAAGATCGCGTAGGAACCCTCATCAAGTCGATGCTGAGCTGTTCGCATTCAACTCCCCGCTCGCAAAGGGCGCTGTTGGCTAGCTACTGAAACTGAAGGCAGATCGAAAATACGGCATGGTCAGGCTATCGAAATCTGTTGTATGCGTGATACTCGATGTTCTCTGTGAGGGGTCTGAAGGCAAGGTTATTTGGTTCGCGGATCTGTTGTCCCTCAAGTCGATAGTATTCTTTACCATTATCAAACTCCTGACGAATACGTTTGCTGACAACCACTTTACGGTCAGCGGGGTCAATGGTCAGGTAGCCACCGTCAAATAGCCGATGCAGGTCGCTGCGCATCAGAATTCCATTTGAGAGCTCGTGCCGCTGGCAAACGGAGAACGGCATGATGTGCGCCGTATCCAAGACAGGCAGCGTGCGTTCGCCAGTGATCGCACAGCGCCGTTCATAGGCTTCTGTCACCAAAACGCGGAAGGTGCCCTGGCCTAGTCGTGGATGGACAATTTGAGGTTTTCCATAGCCGTTCGATTCGATCGCCGAGAGTGTCGCGGTTGCGGTTTCGATCTGCGGCGGCGGCTGGACAGCCAAACGCTCCGATACCGCAGCCCATAACGCTTTGCCGGTACCCGATTCGGCATCGAAGCCTTGCCCCACTTGATTATTTCGACTGAATTCAGCAGGAGAGGGTATCCAAAGCTCCCTGGGCCAGAAAAACGGCTCAGCAAGCAGAATGCACCCCACATTCGGATTATCCGTAGACGCGAAATCTAAATGCCGATATTTCCCAATCCGCATTCGCATTTCTTCAACAGACACGACGCCGTTCGCCCTACCGAAGCTTTCCCAGGCGAGGCTCAGAGGTAGATGAAGAAATCTAGTAAAAAAGCCTCCACCGGCAATGAAATTGAGGGGAGAATGCAATTTGAAGAGCATCAACTCTCCCGGTTGGAGCGCTTTGAAATTGGCTGTTGGTGACGGTCGCCAGAAGTTTACCTCGTCAACCTGCACGCTCGATGCGTGCAGGTTGAACCAATCCTGATCCGTAATGGCAACGAATATTCGCATTCCCAAGGTGCTTTCTTTTGGCCGTGGACCTAATAATAGCGGCTGGGATTGTCCGATGGTGCATAGCGCATGTCGGTTGAACACCTTGCCCGAAATTATTACGCGATAGCACTTTTCTCTATGGTTGAAGGGGGTCGAAAATCCGAGATGATCGTCTTCAGCGTTTCGAGAGGGCCTGGATGATGCCGTTCCAAGTAACGGGCGATCTTCTCATCACTGAACAGACGGTCGAGATACGCGCATGTCACTGTGAGTGTGAGGACGTCGGTGCCGTATGTCTCTTCGATTGCCTTCAGGTTCTGAATGATACCCGTCCGTGTCCTCGCCCAGGAGCGTGTCCGCTGCGTCGGCATTAGCCTTGTTTTGGCGTGCGGTTGAAACCTTTGTAAGAAGCGCCGGAGGACTGATGGCGAGCCTAGTCTTTGCAAACGCGACAGAGTAGTCATTGCGGAGGACCATTAGCTCCACCGTTGCGATCTGTCCAATCGCTTTCATCTTTCGCAGTATCGGGAATAGTTCCAGGCTTAGCTTCTTGTCTCGCAACATCTCCACGACCTCGGGGCAAATTCCTTCGAGCATTTGCGCCCGTCTCCGGATTGCCGCAACATCCACGTTCAGGGTAGCGGCGATGCGCTCCTCGGCGACCCCGCTCTTAAGGGCTTCCATGAGCATGAAGTGCTGGGCAACAGGTGGGATGTGGTTTACTCGTTTGTTGTACGTGTAGCTTTCATCGTCCGTGGAGAGGAGGCAGTTAACTTCCTCACGCCCCAATATCTTGAGGGCCTCGAATCTGAGATGTCCATCCAGTAGCAGAAAGCCCTTGCCTTCCTGCGCGAAAAACGACCAGCGGCTCGATAAGGCCGATTTCGCGGACAGATGAGAGGATTTGCTTGAAGATGGAGGAACGGAGCACTTCCGCAGTTGCGCTCCTCTGTGGAACGATCGAGCTCAGCGGCAGCGTCAAGATGTTGTTCTGAAAAGCAGAACGCAGATTGGCGGCTGTACGTTTCATTGTTGAAGCCTCCCTGCGAGCTCGGCAGGCACAGACTGCACACCTTCGGCTTTTAGTAAAGTGCGAAAATTCTCGTCTGCGAATAAGATTCGGACGGCGGAAGTCAATAAAATCAGCCGATCTCTTGTGCGGTTAGCTTTCACGACCAAGGCGGTCTGCTCACGAATCTTCTGCTTATACTCCTGGACTAGGGATTCGCCGGTGAGTTTGCGCCGCATTGGCGAGGTCATTCCTTGGAGCCTCTGCTTCTCTAACCTCTGGCTAATGACTCGGCGGGCGGCAGTGATGCGCGCTCCGCGCAGATCACCTTTCTCGTATGCCTCGGAAAGTGCCCTGGAAATCTCATGATTGTTGCCGGTGGCGATTTCTACAGCAACGCTGAGCGGTATACGACCGGCCTCGACGGCCAAGACTAAGAATTCTTCCCCTTTATCAATGAGGTTACAAATTCCATAGAGGTACGCCCGATCGAGGCCGAGCTTACGAGCAATCTGCTCGCTTGAGTGTCCCCTCTCACGGAGAACCCGAACCTCGAACAAAATGGCATGAGTCAATGCCGGTCTTCTGGCTATGTTTTCGACCAGGCTCATCAATTGACGATCCTGTTCAGGTGCTTCGATGATGATTGCTGGAATGAACATTTCACCAAGCTCGACAAAAGCCTCCATCCGTCCCTGTCCGCATACCAGATCGTAGCGTTTGCCGTCGGAAGTTGATTGTGGTCTTTGCGCGACGGTGATAGGCCGCTTCAGACCTACAGTTGCGATGCTTTGAACGACCAATTGCCACTTGATTCGATTACGCGATCGTGGGTTTATGATCCGGATTTCTGATATCGAAATCGATTCAACTTGTTGCTCGTTCAAGCTACATCCTCCACGGAAATTCTTTTTGCGAGGTTGATAAACAGATTGAGGGTGTCGAATCGATATAGGTCTAGTGAAACTCCATTGTCAGCCGCAAGACTGAGCCGTTTCCAGAGAAGATCAATGGCCGGAAGCAGGTAATAGTCCTTGACGGTCTGATTCCCAGGATTCAATCGAGCGGCTATGGTAATGTCCGGAACCAGACCGGCATCGAACCGGAGTCGCCACCGTTGGGACTGCGCTTTTGTCTCCTGACATCTTGAAAGGATGAGAGACGCCGTGTATTCGTCATTGATGGTCAGCAGATCGGAACGGTCGTCCACCTCTACATGCGCTCCGGTAGCTCGCAAATCCGCAACAATGATCTGGACCAGATCTTGATGCCGCCGACGCAACTCTCGATTCGCTTCAATGAAGCTGGAGTCTCGCCGGTCGCTCCAACCAATCGAGCTCGTAAGCTCTATGCAGACCGCCGAATCGCGACATGTAAATTGAACTTGAAGGCATATCTTCTGCTTCATCGATGAGTATCCCGACAGTTTTCCGCACCTCTCCAAGAGAGATCGCAACCGCGCGAGCAAGTCCTCGTCTGACAAGTGAATATGTCGAGCATCGATAATCTGTCGAGCTTGCAAAAAGACATCCGTTGGAACGATGGCCTTGAATGCTTCACTACGAGAGATCCACATTTCAGGCGGATTAATCAGGCGTTTCATCTTCAGCTTGTAAGAACGGCGGTTGTATACATTGGCTCCGACGTACTTAGGATTGGTAAGAATCTGATGAATCGTCGCTCTCGTCCAAGGTCTCTCCATGTCGGAGAGCACACCCTTGCTGTTGAGATAAAAAGCAAGATTCTTTTCTGATTGCGCATCTTCGATAAACCGCGAGAACAGCTCCCGCACTACGAGGACCTCGGCTTCCGGCCCAGGCACCAGGACAACACGGTCCGTCTGTAAGCTCTTCCGTTCACCTCGCGCTAATAATCCCTTTTCTCTGCCGTCACGATCAATAAGTTGGCGTCGGAGACCGTAGCCAGCAGGGCCACCTTGCCTAAATCCGAGTTCAATGAGACGGCATTGCCCCGCGAAGACTTTAACCGAGAGCTCCCGACTGTACTCTCCTGCCATCGTCCGCTTGAGAGTCTTCATCAGTGCAGACGCCATGCTCCCATCATTGGCGAACTGCTCGCCGCAATAATGAACCCGGATACCGGCACGCTTCAAAACATATTCGTGATACGCGCTTTCGTCCGCGTCCTGGAACCGCCCCCAGCGGCTCACATCGTAGACCAAGAGGTCCGTGAAGTTGGTATTCCCTTGCTCAACATCCCTCAGAAGCTGACTTAGCCCATCCCGGCCCGCTAGGTTGAGGCCGCTTCGTCCATGGTCATCGTATGTGGCGACGATGTCCATATTGTGAGTGATGGCATATTTCGTGATGGTGTCGGACTGGTTTTGTGGAGAATACTGTTGATGTTCTGTTGACATTCGGACGTACTGAGCCGCACGGCTGGTGAGTGAAGGCGAATTGTCAATTTTCGGCGGCATCGGGTGAGACGAAAGGCCATCAGCCTCTCCGACCCTATGCTTCATCATGAATATCAGCTACCGATTTCTGTCTGCGCGAGACAAACAATGGGAATAAGCCAGATCCGTAGCAAGAATTCACGGAGCGCTCGCATCGGACCCGTACCCTCCGCTCCGGTGTCCGTCAAGGCTCTCCGCTGCGCTTCGACCGCTCACGCGGCGCTTCGCGGCCTTGACCGACACCTCCGCTCCGGGTGATAGCTCGATATGAGAAGCATGCGCTTCTCTATTCTCAAGAGAATCGACCGTCAGGGTGTCTCGGCGGCCGACGTGACACATTGGAATCATCTCGGGGAAGCAAGGCGCAGCGGTATTTAGATAGCCCCCGGTGGCGATAAAGCTCTGCTCCTTTACGCTAGAATTGTGTGGTCTTTTGAAAGTTTCATTTCAATACAAGGAACGATCGTTCGCGGTAGGGTCATGATCGGACGGTGATGCTTGGGAGCGAGTCAAACTTGGGCAGAAAGTCAGGCGCGTTGGCAAAACAGAAAACAGGTCGAAACGTAAACCGCGAAGGACAGCGCTGGACTGAAGACCGCGCTGGCATGACCCTACGATTACCGATCGATCTCCGGGAGGCAGTCACCGAAGAGGCGCGGGTTGCCGGCGACCTTTCGAGGGTGGTTCTTTTCGCCCTTAGGAATGTCGAACGGAAGGACGTAACCATTACACAGACTCGCAAGGCCGGACTTCCGCTATCCAAACCTCAGCTCCTGCATGTGGGGGTCGAAGCTCGGTCCGTGGTCCGCGCCTGGGCGGAAGAGGAGGACGTGAGCGTGAATGCGATCATGGTGAGTGTCCTAGAGGAGTTTTTCAAGCGACTGAGAAAGAGCAAAGCACTTCGCGAGGAGTTGCGGTTGGAACTCAGAGCGAGGCGCGGCTTCTTGCCAACCTGAGAATCCACCAGGCGTGACTGTCGGACAAGCTTCCCACAGACTGATTCGTCGTCGAGCACTTCATCACATTAATAGATCAACGATTTCAGGGCCATCCGGCGCCCCAGCAGTTGCGAGACGAACGGCGGCCCGCGCCGCGATCTGGACAGGTTCAAGTCCCTCTACAAACCAAGCGTGAGCGATACGGTCCATCCCCGCACCCACTAGGGGCGCAGCATTTCTGAGGCTAGAGCGTAACCCGACGGCATCCGTTTTCCCGCCATGCAAGACGATATTGCGATTTCGATATAGTCCTCTGAATACGGTGGAAAGGTGCGCATTAATATCGTTCAACTTCTTCTTAGGGTCAGCCAAAACCTCCTTTAGTCGATCCACAGCCGCCACGTCGGCGGGATCGGTCAAAAGAACGGGCGAACCAGCTTTGATGTGTTGAAGCACATGAGCCGCACGATCACGATTAGTCGGGCAGGCCGCTATGGACGCGGCGAGGGGGCCGCCCAAGTCTTCCAATTTATATGAAAGCGATGTCAACTCGGCTCTCGGAAACGATGAGGTGACAAGAGAAGCCATTCGGTACCCAGCACTAAGCCGATCTGCATCCCCAGGCGCGGTGAGAATAGCCTCCACTGCCGCCCAACCTCCGGCTACGGCTGTACTGGGCGAACTCGCATCGAGAGGACTCAGAAGCTCAATCGCTGAATCGACTCTGCTGACGCTTTTGCCGGAGGAGTAAAGCTGGTCCTCTCGGTGAAGAGCATCGACTTCGACGCGCCGGCGCCTCTGCCGGAGTGGGTAGGTTTTCGGAGAGTTCTTGATGTAGACATCAGGGAGTGGCAGAAGCTGGCCACGTGTCCCTAGTTGAACCCGAGATGCGAACCGATCAACTATTTCAGCCACGGCTTGAACAGCACCCCAGGGGTCACGAGCCATGACGTTCAGCCACATACCCCCGATTTGGCGCAGTCCCTCAGTGGAAAAATTCGCGTCTTTGAGCCACTGGGTGACTTGCTGAGCTGTCATCCACCCGTCCGGATCACCATCTTTGTTGGGAGGAGCCTCTCGGAAGACCACCAATATTTCAAAAGCGCGCCGTGGTTTGTGGGTCAGGTTATGAGCTTCAAGCACAATCTCAGCCAATGTTTGGCGAGTTGGATTCTTGTGAATATGCCATCTCCACCAACCAAAAAGAAACTCTGAAGAAAAACCAAGATCGAGAAGATGAGACCCGATCGCACGCGCCGTTCTTTCAGCCTTAAGAGTTCCAGGTGCAGCAGAGTGTGCAGCAAGCGCACCGCTCCAGCTTTGCAAGTAACGGTCTTCGATGTCGTTCGCAAGCTGAAGGAGCTCAAGGTATTCCATAGATTCAAACTGGAGATCTGTGCGGAGAAGGTCATGCAGTTTCTTCTTGTAGGGCGAGGAGCCAACTCCTGGATCGGTCCCAGCCAGGACGATTGCGGTCTCGGCCAGGGATCTAACGGAGTTCTGGAATAAAACCTTGGCCGCTACCATTTCGCTAGCTTCGAGGATTTCTCGAAGCGTCAGGAGAAGCCCTGTCGCCCACAACCGACGATGCCAGGGAGCCCGGATATCGAAAAACTCCAACAAACGCGCGCCGACTAGCGAGTCGAACGTGTTGACAATCAGCATTTTCTCGGTTACCTTACTAACAGGGAAATTTCCCGACACCTTGACGGAGGGTGTCTCTTATACGCCAAAGCCCCTTCGGGGAGCAGCAGCCGAAAGATTTCACCCTCCCAAACCAATCTAAAGCCCACCTCAGAGGTGGGCTTTACTATTTGTATCTTACGTCTCGACGGACATTCGCCGAGTTCCTACACCGCGCAATCAGGGCAGCCCCATTGCCTTCTCGATTTGCCCGTGGGAACGGAGAAACGCAATACGTTTTGCGATACGTCGGTTTTGAGCGTGATGCCAGCTTACAAGGACTTAGGGTGCCACCGGGGTCTTGTAAGTTGTTGAAAAGCCTAATGTTGGGACTATGGCATGGAAGAGGTCATCGGTTCGATCCCGATCAGGTCCACCAATAAACCCAACAACTTAGCGGATTCGCAGAAAAAACGCGATACGCTTTCGATACCTTGCTTCTCATGCTGCATCCTCCGCAGCACTTTCTACGACCTTCCTTGAACGATCCAGCAGAACATCGACCACCCGGCTTTGAGCCTGTCGCTTGGCTGAAGTCAAGGCCTTCGTGTCATTGCCATCGGACTTCCATTCACGCAACACGATCGTCGATTTATTTATGCGGTGTCCTCACATTCCGTCACTCGGCAACACTTCGCAGCACAAAGCCTTACTTGAGCACGCTTCCAAAATGATGAGAGCTCCCAGAGAGGTCCATCGTGGAACAAAGATGAGCAGTGTAAGGGGGGCTGGGAACTTTCTTGTGCTTCACCAAGGCGCTTTACATGGTTTCGAGAGCTTTTCGATTCCGATCCCCAGAAACATTTACGCCCAACGGGGCTCTAAGAAGCCAGGTGATAATAAGGCGCGTTTTGCCTGTTGCCCGCGAAGTCGTCGTCTTCTTTCCTTGACTGAGTGGGCAAATGTCCAAGATGAAGTACTCAGGTCTCGAGTTCAGATGAACATTTGCTAGACCCGTCAATAGTGGCGTTTTATTGCACTGCAATAAGTCATTCGAAGATTGCTGAACAGGCCGACATTCCAGCAATAATTCGTTCGTTGAGCGCATTGGCGATCATGTGATCGTCGACGATCAACATATCCCTTCGGTGTCCGCCTGGCCGAGGCATGCGTCTCGATAGAGATATCTATTTCGGCACCGCTCCAATTTGCTGTAGCAGCGCCAGCATGTCTGGTGGGCCATATTCTTCGACTAGCTGTCCATTGGAAAGGGGGTAGAAATTCATCGCTTGCACCTGAATCGTTTTGCTGTAGGAGGTACGCCGAAGAATGCGCCTTTATGGCTGCCGCGCATCGTAAATCGAGAAGCAACCCTGTCGTCTTCGGCAATCATTTCTTCCGATGTCCACTGGATATCGGGAAAGCGGCTGCGCATCGTTGCGATGATCGCGAGGTAACCCGCCGGCCCTCTCATCGGCTCTGGACGTCCTGGAACATAGAAAATTGCATTCGGAGGAACGAGTTCCGCAGCCAGCTTCTCGCTGGCGGTGTTGATGAACTGAATAAAACGGTGCATGGTGCGCTTGCTCGACTCGGTTGTCATACGACTGCCTTTCGCGAATGGGCCGACTTCATTCGGGTGTGGAATCAGGTCGATGTCGAAATGTTCAACGCCTTCCGTGTTCAGTCAGACGTTTGCTCACGAACTAGCGTGAGAGAACATAAGGATATAAGGAGTGCTTATGATGGTGGCTCCCAATTCCGATTGGAGGCGCACGGGGTGGCGGAATGAAACTGAAGCACATTGAGCTGCAGGAGATACTCACTCGGACCACTGCCTGGATCGTGTACGTACCCGCACAGTAAGAAGGAGCTCTTGATGTCACTTCGCCTGGCGCCGCTTATCCCTGCGGGTCTCTGTTTGCTTTTTGCGACGGCTATTCCCTCTACTCCCAGTGTGGGGCAATCTTCGCCGGTCTTCTCCGTAGATGCGACCGGATTCGTGCCTCCGACGCCAAGCTCCTTTCATGGAGGTACTTCGCGCAGTCCTGACGGCCACACGCTGGGCATGAACAACCTTTACCTCACGCTCGACGGCCAGCCATGGCTCCCGGTGATGGGCGAGTTTCACTACACGCGGGTCCCAGAATCGATGTGGGAAGAAGAAATCCTGAAGATGAAAGCGTCCGGGGTTTCGATTATCGCGACTTATGTGATCTGGATTCACCACGAAGAAATAGAGGGCCAATTCGATTGGACCGGGGTTCGCAATCTTAGGCATTTCGTCGAACTCTGTGCGAAACACGGAATGTATGTCTATCCTCGCGTCGGGCCATGGGCGCATGGAGAAGTTCGCAATGGAGGGTTTCCGGACTGGCTTCTGCAGAAGACGCAGAATACTCGCGAAAACGATACCGTCTACCTCTCTTACGTTCAGAAGTATTACGCGGAGGTAGGGCAGCAATTGAAAGGTCTTCTCTGGAAGGATGGAGGACCGGTGATTGGGCTCCAACTCGAGAACGAATATGCGCGGAGGGGCCCGCGCGCCGGAGAAGCACACATTCTGGAACTCAAGAAGATGGCCGTTGAAAGCGGCATTGATGTGCCTCTCTATTCGGTTACCGGTTGGGATAATGCCGTAGTGCCCCAAGGCGAGACTATCGCTGTATTCGGGGGCTATCCCGATGCTCCGTGGGATGCCTCCTTGATCGATCTGCCTCCGGCTGAGGTCTACACATTTCGTCTGAACAGTCGTGTTAGCGGCAACATGGGCGCAATCGGAATTTCCAAGTCTGCGGCGTCTTCCATGCAATACGATTTCCCCTTCATCACCGCCGAGATGGGAGGCGGCGTGCAGGATACGTATCATCGCAGGCCCATAATCAAACCCGACGATGTGGCGGCCATGGTCCCGGTCATGCTCGGCTCAGGCGTGAATCTTTACGGGTCGTATATGTTCCAGGGCGGGGAAAACCCTGATGGAAAGCTGACTACACTCCAGGAATCGCAGGCGACCCACTACCCAACTGACGTGCCGGTGAAGTCCTACGACTTCCAAGCCCCCCTCGGGGAGTTCGGCGAAGAGCGGGAAGTCTTTCGCAAACTCAAGATATTCAATTATTTCATGCAGAGCTTTGGCCCGATGCTCGCTCCGATGGAACCGCATGCTCCAAATATCCTTCCGTCAAATCCGCAGGATCTAAGTGTGGCGAGATGGATGGTTCGATCCCAAGGTGAAAGCGGCTTTCTGTTTTTTAATAACTACGTTCGCGGCGGAACCATGCCGAATCGCAATGGCTTCCAGGCTCATGTCACACTCCCCCATGGGAATCTCGATCTGCCCGGGCGGCCCGTAGATATTCCTTCTGGAGTATATGGAATCTGGCCCTTCAATCTGCGCATGGGGCAAGCTGTGCTCCGCTATGCGACGGCCCAGCCCTTCACACGACTGATAAGCGGGAAGAAGACGACTTACTATTTCGTGGCTACCGCAGGGGTTCCACCGGAGTTCGTTTTCCATCCTGGAACTGAAGTTCGTGTACTTGGTGCGAAGATAAAGGTCGTCAAGGATCAAGGGATGTCGATAGTCAGGAATATCCAGCCATCCCTGGGGCCGGCTTTCACGTTGCTGCAGTCGGACGGTTCACAAGTAGAAGTCGTTCTCCTCAATCAGCAGCAGGCTGAGAATAGCTGGAAGATCACGGAAGGAGGCCAGGAGCGTCTGCTCATAACCGACGCTCAGATGTATGCCGACGAACACCATGTCTTCATGCAACAGGACAGCAGGAGCCAGTTCGCTTTCGAGATATCGCCGCCGCCCTCTCGGAAACTGACGGCGACCACCAGATTGACGGAAACCGCTGCGCCCTTTGTCTCGAGATACACCGCTTCGCTGCCGGCGGTTCATCCTGTACTTCGACTTGAGCAGACCGCCAAACCGGGAGAAGTCCCGCCAGCACGCATCGGGCCCCCAGCGACCTGGCGCAACGGAGTCGCGGTAGCACCGGAGGACACTGACTTCATGCGCGCGGCAAAATGGAACATCACTGTCCCGCCTGGGGACTGGACGGGCGTCAACGATTTGTTCCTAGAGATAAAGTATCGGGGCGATGTGGGAAGACTGGCGTCTGGTGGAAAGTTGTTGACCGACAACTTCTACAATGGCGAGCCTTGGCGCGTCGGTCTCTCGAGATTCCGCGGCCAGGTGGCCAAGTACGGCCTCGAGTTGCAGGTTCTTCCCTTGCGCAGAGACGCTCCCATCTTTCTGGAGGAACCGTTTCGAGTTGCCCCAGCACCGGGGCAACTTATGGAACTGAATGGAATCTCGGTCGTGCCTCAATACCGGCTTACGCTGAATGTTCCGTAATCAAAATACGATTGCATAGCTCCTATAAATATCGACAGCTTCGCGAGCACACAGCGATGAGCAGTCGCGCACTCGTGGCTCTTCTTATAGATACCGTCCGTCCCCGGATGGGCCTGAACATTTTGATCCACGACAACATCGGGCGATCCCCTTGAAAGCTCGGACATGCAAGGACCACTTTGCTGAAAGGCACGCTGCTCCCAGATGGAGGCACGGCAGTCTAAAATGCAGCGGGACCGAACTACATTCTTGCCATACGGACTGTTTGGGCAGCTCGCGGCCGGCGACGACCTGAGCTCATGGCGTGTATGCAAGAGATACTTACGCGCGGTTTGGCGAGACCTAAAACGAGGTCGGCACTCACGATCGATCCCGACACTCGCCAGGACTGGTTCAATTGAGGACAATTCAGTAGAAATCCGCCGCTTACTGGCGTGGCTTGCACTACCCCGACAGATTCCTTGTGACACTCCGCCCGGCAATCCTCCTGCTTTCCCTGTTCCTATGCACGAGTAGCTCATTGAAACTCTTCGCCTCATCGCAAAGACCGGTTGGCGCGCGTGGTGAGATGGCGTAGCCCTGGCTAGCGACGACTGAACCACCGGCTTGTTCGCTGGGGAGCTGTGCTAAAGAAACGCCCAACCTGCTGTCGATTTTCCAAGCGCCCGACGACTATAGGGTGAACAGACCGGCTGGGCACAAGCGGGTGTTATCCATCGCATTGTTTGCGGGCAGTTGTTATGGCTAGTGTCCAAGGCTGGCACCATGGGATTGAAGGAGGGTTCAAATGTCGAAGGTACGAGTCGCGGGATTGAGTGTTTCGCTGGATGGGTTCAGCGCTGGGATCGAACAAAGCCTGGATCACCCTTTGGGGAAACGGGGACCGGAGATCTTTCAGTGGTTCTTCCACACGGCAACGTTTTGTTCCATGGTCGGGCGGGAGGGAGGAACGACCGGAGATGTGGACGACGAATACGCTCAACGGGCGATGGAGAACTTTGGCGCCTTCATCCTCGGTCGCAACATGTTCGGTCCGGTGCGCGGTCAGTGGCTCGACGATGCATGGAAGGGCTGGTGGGGTGACGATCCGCCATACCACGCACCGACCTTCGTTCTCACGCACTACGAGCGTGAACCCCTGGTGATGAAAGGGGGAACGACCTTCCACTTTGTGACGGGTGGAATTGAGCAGGCCATGACACTTGCGAAGAAGGCCGCAGGCAGCAAGGACGTGAAAATAGGAGGCGGCGTGTCCACGGTGCGGCAGTACCTAAGCGCCGGCCTGATCGACTCTCTTCACCTCGCATCCGTACCCGTTCTTCTTGGCGAGGGAGAGCAGCTCTTCGCAGGTCTGGATCTTCATGCGTTGGGCTTCTCTGTCACGGAACGCAAGACTTCGGAGTATGCGACTCACCTGGTTCTCGAGAAGGCGGCTTCCTTGAATGGCAACAAGGCGTGATGAGGGCGAGCTGGGTGGACATAGAAGCGCGCCGCGAGCCGAACCTCAGGCCGGCTTGTGCAGCAGTCCTATACTTTTCTCCCATTCGTCAAGCATGCGCTCTCCCATCTCTCTGAACTCCGGGTGGTCCTTCCTGTAAGCGCGCAATTCCACCGACGTGCTGTCAATCGCATCCCCGATGCGCTCCAGGATGGCCCTGACGGTTGAGGGAGTGCCTCCTGCGCGCGTTTCGCCCAATCGTTGCAGTTCTTTTATCGAAGGCCACCGGGTGGTTCCGTTGAGCGTGAGCGCCATGCTGTCATTTGGAAGATAGACGGCGGTAGTCACAAGATCGTAGACCGGAGCGAGGCGAGCTTCTCCGAGTACGTCGTCATAGACGATCCCGAAATTCTTCAGGTGCGCGTCACCATTGCGCAGCGCGCAGTTGAGAGCGATGAGCGTGAACAGCTTCTCGAGCTCGGCATGGACATGCGGAGAGTTTGCGAATTGCTGGAAGCGTTTCAGAATTGAGGTTTCGTAACTGCCGCTGTATTTCTGATCTGTGCGCCTGGCATTGAGAACGCAGAAATCCTCAAAGCCGCGATAGCTTCCATCCAGACGAAGATCGAAGCGATCGATCACCAGTGCGCCAGCGTCGTCTGAGAGGCGGAAACGGGGCACATCAAGGCCACATCTCTCCGCGGCTCGCAGGCAAAAATATTCGTTCGCCGCCAACTGCGGGTATTCGTTCGCTTCCCAGAACTTCACGATGTGCGTCGCACCGCGATAACTGTCGGAGAGCCGTGCCTGCTTGTGATCGGCCGCGAAGTCCTGCTCGTCCCGAACCAGGACCTTAGGCTGAACGCCACTGATGCCAGAGGAGGAAGCGAATCGCTCGATCAGGTAGCGATACAGGTCGCCACCTCGTCGTCGCTCTAGAATCTCATCGACGGATTGGAAGGGAACATCTTCTTCGAGATGTTCTTTCTGGCCGGTATATCGAATGCGACCTACCTGCGAGCGGCCCACGATTCCAAGTAAATCGAAGTCATCGAATGTGCCGGTAGCTTTGGCAAACGCGAGGCGCAAGCGTTCGCGCAACACCCCCTCCGGCAGGTTCATCTCGAAGATGGGTGGTAGCCCGAACCGCGCATCCCACGACGCAAGCCGTACCGGCATGGTGACAGAAACGGCGCGGGCGCTGACGGTATCCGGGAGGTAGAGAAAAGTGCTGCCACGATCGCCTGAGCGGTCGAGAAGCCCAGCCTGGTCGCCATCAGTCCAGACCCGAATCACCGCGGACCCCGCTCATCGCGATCTTCTTCCAACAGTTCTTCCAGGGTCGGACGCCGCGCTGCCGCTTCCTGGATCTTCAACTCCAGGCCAAGAGCCGTGAGGAGCCGAAGGATCTTCGAGAAACCCAACTCTCCGAGCCTGCCATTCTCGAGAGCATCGAGCGTGGAATGACCGATGTTCGCCTGCTTTGCCAGCGCAGCCTGGCTCAGGCCAAGCGTTCTCCGGCGGGTGGCGATCTGTTCTCCAATGGAAGAAAGCAGAAGCATTTACCTAATATACAAGGTTTTATGAGTAATGTACAACAATTTACCTAATATATAAGGTATTTGTTTTAAGAGTTAATACACAATCGCGGGGCGGACAAGGGTTAATCCAATCCGATTAGGCTACTTCATTCCCTTGATGAACCCGGCGACTGCCTTGGCCTGATCCCCGGTCATACCATCCATAGGTTTGACGTGCTTGCCTTTCGCGGCTCCGCCTTTGGTCAGCTCCGTAACGATCTGGTCTTCTGTCCTGGTCGTGCCCACCAGTTTAACGCCCAGCTTAGGCTTGCCCATGCCATCCGCGCCGTGACAGATCTCGCATTTTGTCTTGTAGAGCGCTGCCCCGTCTTGTGCCAGAGCGGCTCCTGAAAATGTCACCATCGCGATTACCCATACAATACTCTTTTTCATTTGGCTCTCCTCGTTCCTACCAATATCTCGAATAAGTCAATCGCCGACTTCGCCCTTCAACCCACCCGTTTCAGGAACAGCCAAGCCTGTGGCGGGCGCGGCTTTCGCAGGGCTCGCATCGGGAGTTACCGCTGCAGCGGCGGTTGCATCCTCCAAAGGCGCAGTATCCAAACCGTGTTCTTGTTCGTAGTGGTGGCGCGACATCTTCCCGTCCCACCAGGCCCAGTTCATGGGGTAGACGTCCGGATCGAAGAACACCTGGTAGAAGTGCCAGACCAGGATGGCGAGGGTGGCCAGCACCGCCTCGTAAAAATGGATCGCCGTCGCCACGTCGAGCCACCAGCGCGCCAGCAGGTCCCCAACCCACACCTTCGCCCAAAGCATTACGCCGGTGGCCGCCATCAGGATCGCGCCCCACACCGGCGCCCAGTACTCCGCCTTTTCGCCGTAGCTGAAGCGGCCGAACTGAGCTTTTTTACCGCCCAAATCCAGGTGAAAGCGGAGCGTTCCCAGCGCGTCGAAGCCGTCCTTCGGCGCGGGCAGCAGATCTTTCACCAGGCGCCGCCCGTCCCGGTTCGCGGCGATATAGAACAAGTGATAGATCCCCACAGCGATCATGGCCACGCCGGCGATCCGGTGCGTTACGCTGCGGAGCCGCTCACTCAATCCTAGGGCGTTGGCAAACCAGGAGTCGGGGTACTTAAGCGCAAAACCCGTAATTACCAACACGATGAAGCTCACCAGCAGCACGAGGTGCTGGATTCGCTGGTTGCGGGTCATCCGCACGACCACGGAGCCCCTCTCCTTGCGTCGCGCAATTGCCTTGAACCGCCACAGGATCAGGTTGTGGATGAGCATGCCCCCAATCACCGTACAAATCAGTCCCAGATAAATTTTGCGGATCCACCGGACCGCACGGCTGCCCACATCCACCGGCACGCGCGAATCAACGTGGACCTTGTTGAGCGCGAACCGCTCATTCACTCCCGGGTGGCAGGCGCCGCAGGTCTTCGCGAGGTTCTGTCGGCTGATCATGGACCGGGGGTCGCTGGAAGGCAGAATGTTATGCACGCCGTGGCAACTGGCGCAGTTCGCCACTACTTTTGAGCCGCCCTTCGATGCCAGCCCGTGGTAGCTGTCGAGGTAGGTAGCGGAGCGGCTTCCAGCGACGCCAAACTCCTCGGAGAGCCGCACCCCTTCGTGGCAACGCGCGCAAGTGGTCGTGGCGAGGTTCATCGCCGAGACTGAAGAATTCGGATCGATATGCGACTTGATCGAGTGGATTCCGTGGCAGTCTGTGCAGACTGGCGCCTGGCTGTTGCCGCGAGTCAGAGCCTGCCCGTGAATGCTCTGCACGAACTCCTTTTCGACTCCCTGATGGCACTTGCCGCAGGTGTCCGGGACATTGAACTTGAAGATCGGCGACTTCGGATCTGTGGCTGCGAGAATTTCGTGAGCGCCGTGACAGTCGGTGCACACAGCCGCATTGGTCTTCCCGGCGGCAACCGCCTTTCCGTGCACGCTCTCCTGGTAGGACACAAACGGCTGCGAGCTATGGCCGGTCGCCTCCATGACGAATTTCTGACCGTGGCAGCCGCCGCAGGTGGCGGGAACATTGGCGTGGTGCACCCGAGACTTCGGGTCGTCTGCCGGCAACAGCAAATGAACGCTGCCGTGGCAGTCTTCGCAGGTGGCCGCCTTACCGTCGCCCGCTTTGATCGCCTTTGCGTGGTAGCTGCGGTCGTAGGCTGCTTGTTCGTCGGCATGGCATTGGGCGCACGCCACCTTGGGCGGCGTGGTCTCGTGAACGGTAGCTTGTACGCCCTTGTGGCAATCGACGCAGCCCAGCACTGCCCCGTGGGCCGAGTTCTTGAAGTGGTCGGGAGCCACCTGAAGACTTATCTGCTTGCCGTCTACCTCTTTGGTGAGGGAAGCGTCTGCATGGCAGGCGAGGCAGTCTTCGTTTTTGGGCTTCTTGGCGGCAAGCGGCTGCGCGGCCAGCAGCAGCAGCACGCCAAGCATAATCCAAAGACTGATGGGCCTACCCGCTGCCCGCAACCATCCCCGCATACCAGACTCCAATGCGCGAGGATCGAACTGCAAGGGGAGTTGGCCCGAGGGCTCGCACGACTGTTTCCAAGCTAGGTGGGCATGGCGAGGACCTCAGTGATGGTGGACACAAGGCGAAGCCGGATGGGGCTGCGCAAATTCCCATTTTGCAACTGCATCTTGGAAGCGAGCGAGGGTGCTCTCGCCTCACGCCTGGTGCTCCGAGGCGGCGTGTCGGAGTGATATGATCACTCTTGTGCCGGGTCCTACGCGACGCAATCCCGCCAACCCCGCCAGGTCCGGAAGGAAGCAACGGTAACGGGCTAGTGTGTGCGCAGTAGGCACCCCGGTACATGATGGGCACCGCACCCGTGGACAGCCCGTAACCCCTCGTAGACAATAGCTTGAGCAGTTTACGGAGAAGACCTTTGAAGCTAGCTGGGCGTGTGTCTCGACGCGCGAAAATCAGTGCCCTGGGTACCTACGTTCCACCCCGCGTCCTCACCAACGCCGACCTGGAAAAGATGGTTGATACCAACGACGAGTGGATCTCCACGCGGGTCGGGATCCGCGAGCGCCACCTGGTTGACAAGGGACAGGCCACCAGCGATATGGCGGTCGAAGCGGCGCGCCGCTGCCTGGCAGAACGCGGCATCTCCGCGGACCAGGTAGAAGTGATCCTGGTGGCTACCGTCACCCCGGACATGCTCTTTCCCGCCACCGCCTGCATCGTGCAGGACAAACTCGGCGCCAAGGGTGCCTGGGGATTCGATCTATCCGCTGCCTGCTCCGGCTTCGTGTACGCGCTACAGATGGGCGCAAAGCTGGTCGAGTCTGGCTCGCAGTCAAAGGTGCTGGTCATCGGGGCTGACACCATGTCTTCGATCCTCGACTACACCGACCGCTCGACCTGCATTCTGTTCGGCGACGGAGCGGGCGCGGTCCTGCTCGAACCGGTCGAAGACGGTGAGGCTGGCATGATTGACTACCTGCACGAAATCGATGGGTCCGGCGGCAGTTCGCTCTACATGCCTGGCGGGGGTAGCCTGCACCCAGCCACGGCGGAGACGGTCGCCAGCAAGATGCACTTCGTTCACCAGGAAGGCCAGACAGTCTTCAAATACGCCGTCCGCCAGATGGTCGAGAAGTCGAATCGCCTGCTCGAGCGCAACGAAGTGACCATCGAGGAGCTTGGCTGCTTCATTCCTCACCAGGCGAATCGGCGCATCATCGTGGCAGCGGCTGAAAAGCTCAATCTGCCGCTGGACAAAGTCATCATCAACATCGACCGCTTCGGCAACACCACCGCCGCGACCATCCCGCTCGCCATGGATACCGCACGGCAAGAGAAGCGTCTGGCCAAGAACGACCTGGTGCTGATTGCCTCAGTCGGCGCCGGATTTACAGTGGGTGCCTCGCTGCTGCGGTGGGAGTTCTAAGCAGCCACAAGCGGAATCCGGCGGCGCAGAACCCTCGATAGTCAGTGCGGTTCCGTCCTCAAATGCGGTTCTCGGCAGCGACGCGGCCATACCACAGGCCGGAGTCCTTGATCGTGCGCTTCTGGGTGCGAAAGTCCACGTACGTGAGCCCGTAGCGCTGCGTATAGCCTTCGGCCCATTCGAAGTTATCCAGCAGGCTCCACGCATGATAGGCGCGCACCCTCGCCCCGTCCGCGATCGCCCTTGCTAGTTCGGTCAAAATTCCGCGATGGAATGCGATGCGCCGTTCATCGGGAACGCGGCCCTTCTCGTCCGGAGCGTCCAGGTAGCAGCACCCGTTCTCGCTGATTTCGATGGTCGGGTGGTCGAATTCGCGCGAGATCTGCATCACCAGGTCGTAAATTCCCTGCGGCCATACCTCGAGCCCCGCCTCGGTAAGCGGACCTTCGGTGGGCATCTCCACGTGAATCTGTGTCAGCGGATCACGCGCTCCCGCACCGGATTCGCCTTCGATTTCTGTGCCAAAGTGACCGCCGCTGGACACCGTGTTCGCCGTAGCCTGGGAGACGAGCCGCCGCGTGTAGTAGTGAAATCCAAGCCAGTCGAGCGGAACCTTCATGATCTTGTCGTCCCCGGGGCGGAAGCCCATCGCCTCGTAGGGAATCGCGCCGGCAAACGCTTTGGGGTATTCGCCGCGCATGACCGTGTTGAGGAAGTAAAGGTTATTCATCGCGTGATAGCGGGCAGTGGCCGCGCAATCGGCTTCGCTGTCTGTCTTCGGATAGGCCGGGGCCATGCCGTACGCGCTACCCACGGTGGCTTTCGGAGACGCAGCTTTGATCGCGCGAAAGCCCTCGCCTTGGGCAAGATTCACGGTGTGCGCGGCGCGCAGAAACTGCTCAAATCCCGACTTGCAGGGAGGGAACAGTCCGATGCCGTAGCCGTAATACGTAAACGTCCACGGCATGTTGAAGGGCGCCCATACGGTGATGCGATCCCCGAGATGCTTTGCCATCACGCCCGCATATTCGGCGTAGTAGCCGGCGAGATCGCGGTTAGGCCATCCACCCCGGTCTTCGAGTGCCTGGGGAAGATCCCAGTGATACAGCGTGCAGAACGGACGAATCCCCGCTTCCAGCAGGCGGTCGACCAGCCGGCTATAGTAGTCGATCCCCTTGGAATTCACCGCCCCGGTGCCCGCCGGGAGCACCCTCGCCCACGCAGCAGAGAAGCGATAGCTCTTGAGGTTGAGCCGCTTCATGATGGCAATGTCCTCTTCGTAGTGATGATACTGGTCGCAGGTGACGTCCGCCGTTGCCGCGCCTTTCACCTTGCCGGGCGTGTGGGAGAACCGGTCCCAGTTCGACTCGCCTTTTCCGTCCAGATTCCAAGCACCTTCTACCTGGTAGGCTGCGGTGGCAATGCCCCATAGGAATCTTGGCGGAAAGGATGCGTGCCCGATCGTCGACGAACCAGCCGCTGTCGACTGCGAGAGCAGTGGACCTCCGATGCCATTGCGGCCCAGCCATGCACCGCCGCCGGTAACCAGAGAATTCTTGACGAAGTTGCGGCGATTCAAGGGAAGTCCTCAGGCAGGCGAAACTATCACCCGCTCCTCGAGAGCGTCAATCTCTGAACTCCCATCCGGGATCCCGCGCGTGCCGGTGGTGGCGGGTTTGCAGCTACTCCGCGTTGAGGGCCGCTATCTAGCAAGAGACTGCCGCTTAGTCGCCGGTAGTTACAGGTTCCTGTCGACGATTCGTTCCCTGCTCCTGTTTCCCACCTTGCCGCCATTTATAGATGCCGTAAGCCAGACCGCCGATGGTCAAAGCCAAGATTGCCCACATGATGGGGGTCGACCATTTGGCGAGATACCGGGTCCACATCCGCACGACATAGTGGCCGTACGTGACCCCCAGCCACGCCACAAAGGCATACCGAAGCGTGCGCCCGGCGCTGAAGACGAGCAGAAATCTCTTTCGCGAGACCCCTAGAGCTCCCGCAGCCAGAATGAGTGGCATCAACGGAACCGGCGGGGGCAAAATTGCAGGCAGAAACACCGACAGACTGGAGTGATTCTCCACCCACCGGCTGATCCGTTCCAGACGGCGCTTCGGCACTCGCTTTTGGAGGGCGGCTTCTCCCCCCTTCTGGCCTGTCTTCCAAGTGAGATAAGCCCCGAGAACGCTACCGACGATGGCACAACCGGCGAGCAAGAAGGGGTTTCCTTTTTGCGCAGTGAGGAAGAGCAGCAGCAGGTCTGTGCTGCCTGGTAACGCCAGCGGAACTACCGACGAGTCGAGAAACGACACAGCAAAGACACCGGGTGCGCCCAGGTGAATCAGCCAACGGGGAAGAGGAGAGTGGCGCGAACTTGCTTGATGCGCCTTTGCTGCGATTAGAAAGCCCACGCAAGCTAAGACGCATTTTGTTAAGAGGAAGTCACGGTTGCGGTGCGCAATTCTGCTTGTTACCGCCAGTTCTGTGCGCCCCGCACTGCTAAGTACTTTGGTTGGCTGGTTGTTGCGAAAGCGTGTTCTTCACAGGAACTTCAGACGTGAAACTTTGGGCAGGATTAAACATTCCTCCGCGTAACGATAGAAGGCGTTCAGCCCTTCTATACAGGCTGGGTCGAGCACGTAATGAATGTTCTGCGTCAGGTACGTGCGGATAGTCGCCGGCGGCACTGCGATCCTGGAGGACCACTCCGCGACGAGGTCCTCAATGTGGCCCATGCCACTATCGCGAGAACGTTCGAAGTCGCGCACTAAGTCCGACGCCCTCACTCCGGTTCGCTCGAGCGATTCCGGCCGGACTGCCCAAAAGGCTGAAACCCACGGGAGCCCAGTGCGTACATTCCATTCGTGTGCCAGGTCAAGATACTCGAGCTCCTCACCGGTACGCTCCAGCCGGCCGGCCGCATCTTCCAGTGCCAGCAACGCCGGATCGCCGATCAGCAACGCCGCATCTGCGAGTTCCAACATGGCTTCCAAGTCAGGCACATGCGGCAAAAACTTTGCCGTTGCATTCCAGTATCTCTGGAAGAGAATCTGTGCATAGGTCAGTGACGTTTTTGAGGACGTGTCGGCGGCCACAGTGCGAACTCGCTCCACGCCCATCTGCTTCCTTACGACCAGCAGAATGGATCGCACGCGGTCGAGCGAAGCAATGGTGCATCCGGGCACGATGGCGAGGGAGGGAATGGTGGCGTAGGCCGCGACTGGAACGAGTCCGATGTCAGCGCCGTTCTCAGCCAGTTCACGAGCGCAATTCGCTGGAGAAGTCCTGTGGATTGAGTACCGCCGCGCCAATTCCGTGCTCGCCGGTTCGTGTTCAAAATCCCACATCAGTGGTGCTGGATTTAGAAACTGTATCGCCGCAATTCGCAGCAGGGATGTCACAGAGGCTTGCACAATCCAGTGTAGCAATTCAAAAGGCGGCGCTTGACACAGCGCGGAGACACGGCTACTCTCGGCCCATCTATCACGAAAAAGGATCTTTGTTTGGCGGTGATCGAAGAGCGAGCCGCGCGAGAAGGTGTTTCGATCGATGAAGTCCTCTCCTGAGTTGGTATCGGACGCAGTGGTGGCGGCCCCGTCAAGGCCTGCAACCGCGGCCGGAGTTGCGACTGCCGAGCAGCTTGCGTGGCTGGCGCTGACTCTCTCTGAGGGTCTCGGTCCCCGGCGAATTCTGCAAGCCATTGAGCGGATCGGTACGGCGGAGCGGATTCTGCATCTCCCCCTAACGGAACTCGAAGGGCTGAATTTTCCTGCAACCGCGGTGCAGAGCATCGCGGCGGGACGTGCCCTGCGCGAAGCGGAAAAGGAGTGGGCGCAGTTGCAGGCCGAGGGCGCGACCGTTCTCAACTATGCAGAGCCAGCCTATCCGGAGCGATTGAAGGAGATCTTCGATGCACCACCAGTCTTGTGGGTAAGAGGCGATACCAGCCTGCTGTCGCGCTACTGTATTGCAGTGGTTGGAACGCGGCACCCCACTCCGTATGGTTCCGGCATGGCCGAGATGCTTTCGCGCGACCTGGCGCAACGTGGATTGCTCATCCTGAGCGGGATGGCCCGCGGGGTAGATACGGCTGCGCATCGCGGAGCGATTGCAGCCAAGTCGCCGACCATCGCGATCTGGGGCACCGGCGTCGACATTATCTATCCCAAAGAAAACAAGAAGCTCGCAGAGCAGATCCTGGCCGGAGGAGGCGCGATTGTCTCCGAGTGCCCGCTGGGCACCTTTCCGGCTCCGCAAAACTTTCCCCGCCGCAATCGCCTGTTGAGCGGCATCAGTATTGGCGTGCTGGTGGTTGAGGCAGCCGAGCACAGCGGAACCCGGGTGACCGCCCGCTGCGCGCTAGAGCAGAATCGCGACGTGTACGCGGTACCAGGCAACGTCACCACCAAGAATGCCTGGGGTCCCAACACCTTGATAAAGCAGGGCGCTAAGCTCACCGCCACTTGGGAAGATGTGTGGGAGGATCTGCCCTCACAAATACGCGTCGATCTCGAGTCAAAGTGGAACAATGCATCGTCGGAGGGGCCTGCCGCATCCTTATTGGACGACGCCCCGCTGCCGCGACCTGAGGCACTCGTCCTCAACCTCTTGCGCCACGACGAGGCTCTACAGCTCGATGAGATTATGGAAAAGCTGGAGCCTGAGCTAAGCTCTTCGGAAGTATTCACCGCATTGTTTGAGATGGAACTCGCCGGCCGTATTCGGCAGCTCCCCGGGAAAAATTACGTCAAGAGCTTTTAGGGTGGTTGTCTGGAACGTTGGCGCAGACCGTCTCCATCGAAAGATCCGCGCATCCGTCAAAGACTGTACCGGTGCGCGTGGCAGGGAACTGTGGGAAGAGCGGGAACGCCCTTCCTGAAAATGAGTCGGTGAAGCGGAGGGAATCGATTTCCCCTGAATCGCATCACCATGAAGGAACAAGATGAGCAAATCGTTAGTGATCGTCGAATCTCCCGCGAAGGCAAAGACGATCAACAAATATCTGGGTAAAGACTACGTGGTTGAAGCCTCGCTCGGCCACATCATGGATCTGCCGAAGAATCGGATTGGCGTGGAGTTGGAGCGTGGCACGTTTGAGCCCGAGCTCATCGTCATGCCCGAGAAGCAGAAGACGGTCGATGCGCTGAAGAAGCTTGCCAGTAAGGCCGACCAGGTCTATCTTGCGCCTGACCCTGACCGCGAAGGCGAAGCGATTGCCGCGCATCTGGAGTGGCAGCTTAGAGACGTAGTGAAGAAGGGCAACATCCATCGCGTCACCTTCAACGAGATCACGCCCAAGGCGGTCACCGCGGCCTTTGACAAGGCGCGTGATGTCGATCAGAACCTGGTCGATGCGCAGCAGACCCGCCGTGTCCTCGACCGCATTGTGGGCTACCAGATATCTCCACTGCTTTGGGACAAGGTTCGCCGCGGCCTCTCTGCAGGCCGGGTGCAGACCGTTGCGCTGCGTTTGATCGTCGAACGGGAGCGCGAGATCAAGGCCTTTGTTCCAGTCGAGTACTGGACGATCGACGCCAGTCTAAGCCCACAGAACGCCAACGCCGCGGAGTTCAAGGCGCGCTTCATCGGCATCAACGGCACCAAGGCAGAGGTGCCGACCGTCAGCGCACCCAGCCTGCCGGACGAAAAGACCACGCAGCAGATCGTTGCCGCATTGCAGAAGGCGAACTGGCGCGTTCGCACGGTGGAGAAGAAGGAACGCCGTCGCTCTCCGCAGGCTCCCTTCACCACCAGCAAACTGCAGCAGGATGCGGCTCGCCAGCTCGGCTTCAATGTGAAGCGCACCATGGGCGTGGCGCAGCGTTTGTACGAGGGCCTCGAAATCGGCTCACAGGGAACGGTCGGTCTCATTACTTACATGCGTACCGATTCCACGCGGGTCTCGCCCGATGCGATCACCGGAGTTCGCGAATACATTCAGACGAAGCATGGCAAGCAGTATCTGCCGGCGCAGCCCAACGCCTTCAAGTCCAAGAAAGACGCGCAGGATGCACACGAAGCCATTCGGCCCACCGATGTTGACCTGCACCCGGACCAGATTCGCCGCTACCTGAGCGATGAGCAGTACAAGCTGTATCAACTCATCTGGCGCCGCTTCGTGGCGTCGCAGATGGTGCCGGCCGTGTACGACCAGACCACCGTCGAGATCGAAGCTCGTGCCGACCAGAGTTACGATTTCCGGGTTACCGGGTCGGTGCTCAAGTTCGACGGCTTCCTCAAAGTGTATGAAGAAGCGAAAGATGCGAAGGACGAGGACGACGAATCGCTGAAAAATATGCTGCCGCCGCTCGACAACGCGCAGGCTCTGAACATGCATGCCGTACTCCCGGAGCAGCACTTTACCGAGCCGCTGCCGCGATACAACGAGGCATCGCTGGTGAAGATCCTCGAAGAGCGTGGCATTGGGCGGCCTTCGACGTATGCGTCGATCATCAACACCATTCAAGATCGCGAATACGTCACCAAGATTCCGCCGACCGGTCGATCCGGCAAGTTTTATCCGACCGAGGTAGGTACGGTTGTCTCTGACTTACTGGTGGCGAACTTTCCCTATATCTTCGACACCGAATACACCGCCAGGCTGGAAGAAGAACTGGACGGCGTAGAAGAGGGAAATGAGAAGTGGACTGACCTGCTGCGCGGCTTCTATGGCCACTTTGAGCAGGAGATGGCGCTCGCCGGCGAGAACATGGAAGACATCAAGCGGATGGAGAAGGCCACCGATGAAAAGTGCGACCTCTGTGGGTCTCCGCTGGTCTTGAAGTGGGGCAAGTTCGGATCGTTCTTCGCCTGCAGTGCCTACGACAAAAAGAAGCCTGTGCCGGTGTCGGCAACCTCATGGAAGAAGGAGCCGAAGAAGCTTCTTGCGAAGATCGAAGAGAACCTCAAATATCCAGTCGCGGTGAAGACGACGGAAGACGAAGACTCCAGCAAACAAGCCGAGGTGAAGAACCGGGCTGAACTGACGACGGCCATCAACGCGGCCATAGCGACTGGCCTCAAGATTTCCGTCGAACAGGTGAATTGCACCTTCACTAAGGAAAACTACGCAGCCAAGCCCGACCTCGCGACACCGGAGGCGCAGGGAACTGAAGCTGCTGAAGAATATTGCGAGGCGTGCGGCCGGGTGATGGTGCTGAAGCGCGGACGCTTCGGCATGTTCATGTCTTGCCCCGGCTACAACGAAGATCCGCCTTGCAAGACGACGCGCAAGCTCGATCAGAAGGTGCAGCAGAAACCGCCGCAGCCGCTCGATGAAAATTGCCCAAAGTGCGGCAAGCAACTGGTTCTGCGAAACGGCCAGTACGGCGAATTCGTCTCGTGCTCGGGTTATCCCAAGTGCAAATACATTAAGCAGAACCTGGTCGAAGGAATGACCTGCCCCAAGTGCGGCAAGGGAGACATCGCGGAACGCAAGACCCGCTTCGGCACCACTTTCTACGGGTGCACCAACTATCCGAAGTGCGACTTCACGGTGAATTTCAAGCCGGTGGTGCAGCCATGCCCGCAGTGCCACAGTCCGTATCTGCTGGAGAAGACGCTGAAATCGGGAACATACCTCGTCTGCCCGAATAACAAGAAGCCGGTTGCCGCCGATGACGCCGCGAAGAAGCGCGGCAAGAAGCCTGAACCGGAAGAGGAAGCACCCGCGGTCAACTGCAGTTACGTGAAGAAGATCGCAGACCCGCAGCCGGTTGCCCTACCTACGGCAGCCACGCATGCGCCGGTCCTGGAGCAGCCGGTAGGCTGAGCAATTTTCGGTGGCTGGAGAGTTGTGTTCCCTGGGATCACGTGCTCTGAGAATGTACTGGGGATCGCTACGAACTGCAGACTAAACCAGACAGAATTTAGCGGCCGCACAAATCTCTGTGCGGCCGCTTCCATTTTGAGGTGATTACGCCGCGCGGCTCGCTTCGGCGTTGGTGCGTTCGGCAATGCTGGTCAACAGCTTGTCAGCGTGACCCTCTTCCTGCAGTGTCTGGTTGAGAATCTCGGCGTGCTGCTGGTAGCCCAAGGCCTGCGCCCAGTTGCGAACCGAACCATACGATGCCATTTCAAAGTGCTCGACCTTCTGCGCAGATGCAATGATGCCGGCATCGCGAGTCGAGTCATCTTCGGTATCCTTGATGACACCTTCGCCCGCCGCGATCAGGGCCGCGGTGACGGCGCACTTCTTCTCGTCGACATCGCCGGCGAGTTCACTCAAGATCTGTTCCAGCCGCTGCTCGTGAACTTCCGTCTCCTGCAAATGAGATTGCAGGGCCTGCTTGAGTTGAGGATCGGTAGCCGCCTCACTCATTTTGGGAAGGGCCTCGATAATCTGCTGCTCGGTCGAGAGCAGATAGCGGAGTTGGGTAGTGTAAAGCGATCGGAGATCTTCAATATTTCCTGAGAAAAGTGCCATAGCAAGTTCCCTCCATGGGATTCAAGCTATCTCGCGACTGGGGCTGAGACCGGGAGCCAAAGGTTGTGCGGGATGACGGCCGATGTTCACCGCGGCGCGTGCCGCGAGACTGCTTTCACTTAGTGGGAAGGCCCAGTGACCAAAATCGTTGGCCGTATTCGGGCGAGCTTTTTGGATTCATCGAAGATTTATTCGCGCGCATTTTCAGCAGAGAGGAAGCCGCCTATGCAGGGGAGAAACATGCACCCTGAGGGCTTCAACGGACGCGCATCAGCCCGCGAGCTATAGATGATGGGCAGGACCATAAGAGATGGACCAGTCGAGGCGAGCAAGGCGGCTTCCGAATGCCGCCCACAGGCTCATTTACTTCTCAACCTCAACTCCGCGCCAGAAGGCAACGTGATTCTTGATGTTGCGGGCTGCCGGTTTCGGGTCTGGGTAGTACCAGGCGGCGTCAGGGTTCTCCTGACCGTCGATCATGAGGCTGTAGTAGCGTGCCTGGCCCTTCCACGGGCAGCTGGAGGTCGTGGTACTAGGCCGAAAATACTCACGGTTAATGGAGCTCTCGGGAAAATAGATGTTCCCTTCTACCGTCTCAATCGTATCGCTCTCCGCGATCGTCTTGCCGTTCCAGATTGCTTTAGCCATGCGATATCCAGTGGTTCAATGAATTAGAAGACGTTCCACAGTAGCAGATTGCTCCCGGCTTGAGAATTGCGCTTTGTCATCCCATGCACAGCGGCTCGCTCGATTTTCCCGCTTAAGGATCTCTCATTCGCGGACCAGCTCTCCCGGATTAGTTCTGCCGTACTCCCGCTCACGATCAGCGACAGAGCAGATCAGGATTCGTGTATCTGCCGCGCCTCAGTACGCCTGTAACTGGTCCAAGGGCAGGCGCACCTGGAAGCAGGTAGCTCCGGGCATCGATTGCACGCGAACGTAGCCGCGATGCTTGCGCACGGTGCGCGTCACCTGATCCAGCCCGAGGCCCAAACCCTTGCCTGGAGCTTTGGTGGTGAAGAATGGTTCGAAAACTCGGTCTTTTAACTCCGCCGGAATGCCCGGACCGTTGTCCCACACCTCGATCAGCATCAGGTCGCCCGAAACTTGTACCTTCAGCTGAATCTCGCCGTGGTCATGAATGGCGTCCAGTGCGTTCTCGAGCAGCGCCATCCAAACCTGGTTCAGTTCACTGCCATAGGCGCTGATACAGGGAAGATCAGGAGCATACTCCCGGGTCACCTGCACGAATTGCAATCGCGATTGCAGCATGCTCAGCGTATTCTCAAGGCTCTTGGGAATATCCACTTCCTGGATCGGCGCCTGATCCATGTAGGAGTAGTCCTTGATCGCGCGAATCAGGTCGAAGATGCGTGCGGTCGAATCGATCATTGCCTCAGTCATCCGCTCTGCGCGCACTGACGACGCGAACTGCGCCAGCACTACCGACAATCCGCGAGCGTCCAGCATCTCTGTCAGCGGATCGAGTTGTTCCGGCGTCACTCCGAGCTCCGCCAGCTCCGAAGTAATCTTCCAGGTGTCGTCCACGCCGTGATCACTCAGCCACCGGGTGAGTCGATCTTCGATTTCTGAGTACTCCACCCCGGTAGGAGCACCACGCTCCCGGCACTCTTCTCGCACACTTGTCTGCCAGCGCTGAACCTGACGCAGGTTGTCATCGTCCAGGCAGAGGCTTCCTAAGCGGAATTTCTGATTTCCGTAGACGCGCAACTCCCCGAGAATGCCACCGGCGGCGCGCTGCGCGGCCGAAGCTGGATTATTCAACTCGTGCGCCAGATTTCCGGCCAGTTTGCCCAACGCCGCGAGTTTCTCAGTCTGCTGCTCGATGCGGGTCACTTCTCTCACGCGATCCAGCAGTACACCCACCAGCCGATTCCCGAGCGAGGGAATTGCCTGCAGCATCTCCGGAAAGAGCGACTTGGGGTAGGTCAAAGCCCAGGTGTCTGCTGTGGTGTAGCCCTGGCCCCCATAGGTCTTCATGCGAGAGAAAGGAAGCAGCCCGGTAATCTGTCCAGACCTGCCGATGAACAGAGCATCGCCCAAGGTGCGCGAGCGCCGCACATGGATCTCGCCCCGGACCAGGATGATCATCTCTTCCGCCGGATCGCCATCATGGAACAGCGTCGTACCTCCCGGCACGCAGTACTCGGTCGCATGGGTCGCGAGCCAGACGAACTCTTCCTCGTTGAGACCCTGCAAGGGCACGATCCGCTTCAAGGCGGCGACGATGTCGGCAATCGGTGAATGAATCTGCTGAGAGACGGGGAGGGTCGGGGAAGCAGGGGTCATCAGTTCACCTTCCAAGCTGACGTTCACTGGATGTGGTAACGGCGGGCAAAGGTTCGGTGTAGTTGGGATTTTCTCGTCCCGACGTTTACCTTTGTTCCCGCAAAGGGGTCTGCTCAAGGTGAATGGTAACCGAGAAGCTACCCCTCAAGGCAAACTGTGCGCAGCCGAACTCGTCAGATATAGAGCGGAATGTGACAAAACGACAATGAATGGCGATGAATGGAAGCGGCATCATGGCCGGCAGTTCGATGGCGGAAATCCACGAGGATCTGCTGCTGCTTAAGGCAGATAGGGAGCCGGGCGAACAGGAAATGGTAATTCGACCGGCGAGTTACCGAGCAGATGTGATTGGCTGGCTAAGTTCTGCCTCATCTCGCGTGTTTGCAGCTTCAATATCTCAGCGCGGTAGTGGGTAGCTAACTGCAGCAGGCATTCCATCGCATCCAAGGTCTCCCGAGAGAGTATCTCCAGGTCTGTCTTCACAAGGTGATGGAGTACTTCCTGATTGCGGAAGACGAAGTCGTCGTCCAGGTATTCCAGGAGCATTCGCTGCGCCACTACTTCCTTCAGTGATGGTCTTGCCACGCGAACCTCTGTGCCTGGAGGGGAAATTCCAATCCAGCTTGAAAATCAGAGTACCCCGGCCTCAAACCAGCGCAAGGCACTTCGCAGTAGATTGTCATTTGTAATCTTGTTGAAAGGTTTCGTTAAGAATATAAAGATTGGTATTAATTGGATAGTAAGCAACACCCAGACTCGCGATCTCCGAAGGTGCTCCTCCTCGGCTTGCTGGCCGCCTGGAATGAGGTATTTACCTGGCCTGAGCCGACTGCAGTGACCGGAGTCGCTTCACTGACTCAGGCACAACCTTTTCGACGCTGATTAAAATTTTAGCCAGCGCTGAACGCTCGATTTATTAAGACTTTGGTTAACGGTAATCAAATCTGGCGGTGGAAAAGTCAGCAGGGCCGCCGATTCGGCTGCCCTGCTTCTTGAGAATCGGCGCTAGGCAGTGACCGAGTCGGCCTTCTGAGGCTTTCCATCCACGACCACGATTGGGTCCAGGAAAGGCATAGCCGCCCGGAGATTGGCACCGACTTTTTCGATCGGGTGGTTCGCTTCTTCCTTGCGAATCCGCTCGAACTCCTTGCGACCGGTCTCATTTTCTTCAATGAAGCGCTTGGCAAAGCTTCCGTCTTGAATATCGTTCAGCAGCCCCTTCATCGACTTTTTCACTTCATCCGTGACGATCCGCGGACCAGCCGTGTAGTCTCCCCACTCGGCGGTATCGGATACGGAGTAGCGCATGTACGCCAGGCCGCCTCGATACATTAGGTCGACGATCAGCTTCAGTTCGTGCAGCACCTCGAAGTAGGCCAGCTCAGGCTGATAGCCGGCCTCGACCAGCGTCTCGAACCCGGCCTTCACCAGCGCCGAAGTTCCTCCGCAGAGCACCGCCTGTTCACCAAAAAGATCCGTCTCCGTCTCTTCGGTGAACGTGGTTTCAAGTACGCCTGCTCGTGTGCAACCGATGCCCTTGGCGTAGGAGAGAGCCTGCTTCAGCGCGTTGCCGCTCGCGTCCTGTTCGACCGCGACCAGTGCGGGCACGCCGCCGCCTTCTGTGAACACTTCGCGTACGCGATGTCCGGGCGCCTTGGGCGCCACCAGCGACACGTCTACACCCGCTGGGGGGGTGATGGTGCGGAAGCGAATGTTGAAGCCGTGAGCGAACATCAGGGTCTTGCCCGCAGTGAGGCCGGGCTCGATTTCCTTATAGACCTTGGACGCAGTCTGATCGGGAACGAGGACCATGATCACATCCGCCCATTGTGCGGCTTCGGCGACGGTGTTCACCTCGAGCCCTGCTTTCTTGGCCTTATCGATGGAGCGGCTGGTCGCCGGCAGACCAACGCGCACTTCTACGCCCGAGTCTTTCAGGTTGAGAGCATGGGCGTGTCCCTGCGAGCCGTAGCCAATGATGGCCACTTTCTTTTGCTGGATCAGGGATAGATCCGCGTCCTGGTCGTGATAGGTCTTTGCCATTCGTCTGGTTTCCTTCTTTGGTGTGGAGTAGTCGTTGCGATCAATGTTGGTGTAGGAAGCAGCGTGCCGAAGCACCTCGCAAATTGGAGCGAGCCGCGCGTTTTCGCGTGCACTCTACTGCGGCAAATTCGGCTCGTCGGTCAGGAGATCCAGCGCATCGGCTGCGGCTGGCATCTCGGGTTCACTTTCCGGATCGGGGATCCGCATGGCCTCGAGTACGCGGCTGGTGTGCTGGCCGCGACGCATCACCATGCGCCCGGTGCGAGAGACCTCGAGAATCTGGTTTTCGCCTTCACTGAGAACTTGAATCAGCCCTTCAATCTTGCTCGCCACGCCGGTCAACTCGATCATCAACGACTCCGGAGCGAGATCGACGATGCGTGCCCGGAACACTTCAGCGAGTTCAAAGATCGGAGAGCGCGTCTTCGGCGTCGCAGCTACTTTGATCAGGGCCAGTTCGCGGCTGACCACGGACATTTGGCCAACGTCGTCAACGTCAAGCACATTCTCAAGCTTGAACAGGCTGGCCTTGATGCGGTGTCCGGAGCCTTGCGGCGCTTCCGCCACAATCGTCATGCGCGACACGCCTACACGCTCCGAGTAGCCGACTGTCAGCGAGATGATGTTGATATTCAAACGGCGAAAGAGCGATGCAACCCGCGTCAATACGCCCGGCTTGTCCTCCACCAGTAGTACAAATGTATGCAGCATTGCTTGCCTTTCTTGCGGGGGTACTCCGCTCTCGCTGCGAACCAGTTCAGTCGGTATCGTGACGAACCAGCTTTGATCCTTGGACCCGAGCCGCCGATTCGCGGCGGTGTGGTGCGTCAGTCTTCCGGATTCTCGATCATTGGGTCCCAGTTCTTGCCCCTGGCCGCGACCGGCCGCCGAATCATGTCATCGAGTGCCGAGCCGGGAGCAATCATCGGATACACCGCGTCTTCCTTCTCCACCAGGAAGTTCATCAGGAATGGCCCGGACTTGCGTGCCGTCTCGACAGCCGGCAGTACCTCGCCGCGCGTTCGCACCGTCGCTCCCGGGATGCCGTGCGCCTCGGCCAACTTGACGAAGTCCGGGCTCAAGATCGGAGAGCAGGAATAGTTGCGATCGTAGATAAACTCCTGCCACTGCCGCACCATTCCGAGAAAGCCGTTATTGATCACGGCGATGTTGATGTCGAGGTTCTCCTGCGCGATGGTCGACAACTCCGCCGCAGTCATCTGAAATCCGCCATCGCCGGCAATGACCCAGACCTCGCGATCCGGACAGGCGATCTTCGCACCGATGGCCGCCGGCAGCGCGAACCCCATGGTGCCGAGGCCGCCGGAAGTGATTAACGTACGCGGCTCTTCATGCTTGTAGTACTGCGCCTCCCACATCTGGTGCTGGCCCACATCGGTTACCACGATGGCTTTGCCGCCGGTCGCGTTCCAGATGTCATTGATCACGTGTGCGGCGTAGAGGTGTCCGTTGTCAGGCAGGTTCTTGATGTCGCGAACGGACTCTGTGCCCTTCATCGCGGCGATATCGCGCAGCCACGCGGAGCCGTCACGGCCCCTGGGCGCGATCTGCGGCAGGATGCGTTCGAGCACTTCGCGCAGGTCTCCGGCTAACGCCACATCTACTGCGACGTTTTTGTTGATCTCTGCGGGGTCGATCTCGATGTGGATCTTCTTCGCCTTGAGCGCGTAGGTCGAGAGCGATCCGGTCACGCGATCATCAAACCGCATTCCGCAGGCGATCAGCAGATCTGCCTGTTGAATCGCGCGGTTGACCCACGACTCCCCGTGCATGCCCATCATGCCCAGCGACAGCTCATGCGAAGCAGGGAAGCTGCCCAGACCCAGTAGCGTAGTGGCCACGGGAATCTGCAAACGCTCTGCCAGCGTGAGCACCTGCTTGCCTGCGTTCGATTGGATGATGCCATGTCCAGCGAGAATGACTGGCCGCTTCGCCGCGAGGATCAGCTCGATGGCCTGCTGCACTGCTTCGTCTTTCACCTGCAGCATCGGATGTCCGCGATGCGCCCTGGGGCGAGCTGCGGCAAAGTCAAATTCGGTGCTTGCCTGCTGCGCGTCCTTGGTGATGTCGACCAGCACTGGTCCGGGCCGGCCGGAGCGCGCAATCTGAAAGGCCTCGCGCAGCACTGGCGCGATGTCTTCAACGCGGGTGACGAGGAAGTTGTGCTTGGTCACCGGCAGCGTGATGCCGGTAATGTCGACCTCCTGAAACGCATCGCTGCCTAGCACTTTGCTCGATACCTGGCCGGTAATGCAGACCATCGGAATCGAATCCATCATAGCTGTCGCAATGCCGGTTACAAGATTGGTCGCACCGGGGCCAGAGGTAGCAATCGCCACGCCCACCTTACCGGAGGCGCGCGCGTATCCGTCGGCCATGTGGGCTGCGCCCTGCTCGTGCCGCACAAGCACGTGGCGAATGGGAAACTTGCGAAGCGCGTCGTAGGCAGGCAGAATCGCTCCACCGGGGTAGCCGAAGACCACATCGACACCCTCGCCTTCCAGGGTGGCCCACATGATTTCCCCGCCTGTCAGGCGCGCGGGATGGGCCAGGATCGCCGGTTCCTCGTGATGATTAGCATCGCTCATCGATACAAACTCCTCTTAGGTTGTGACAGCACCAAGTGCGGCAGAAGAAACGCTATCCGTGTACTTGCGAAAGACACCACGGGTAAATCGGGGAGTGGGTGGCGTCCAGGATCGGCGGCGGGATTCAAGTTCCTCCGGCGAAACCTCCAGTGTTAACGTGCGATTGGGAATATCGAAATGGATGGTGTCGCCCTCACGAACCAGCGCGATCGGCCCGCCAACAGCGGCTTCGGGTGCAACGTGTCCGGCGGTGAAGCCGCGCGTCGCGCCGGAGAAGCGTCCGTCCGTCAGCAAAGCCACCGTTGAGTTCAGATCACTGTTGCTGCTGATCGCTGCGGTCACTTGCAGCATCTCGCGCATGCCCGGTCCACCCTTCGGCCCTTCATAGCGGATCACGAGCACGTCGTTCGGCTTGATCTGTCCGGATTGCACAGCCGCGAAGCAATCCTGTTCGCTTTCGAAGACTCGCGCCGGACCGCGATGTTCCAGGCGATTGGCCGCGGCTATCTTCATCACCGAGCCCTCAGGCGCAAGGTTCCCCTTCAGAATCACGAGTCCGCCCGTGGGCTTCAGCGGATGTTCCGCCGAGTAAATCACCTTCTGCCCGGGTGCTTCCACGGCATCGCCAGCCTCTTCGCCCAAGGTCTTGCCGCTGATCGTCAAAGCCGAGCCATCGATCAGCTTAGCCTCGAGCAGCCGCTCAGCGAGAAGCCGGGAACCGCCTGCAGCCTGATAATCCGAAGCGACATACTTGCCCGAAGGTGTCAGGTCACAGAAGAACGGCGTGCGCTTGCTGATGCTGTCGAAGTCATCGATATTCAACTCAACGCCGGCCTCTCGCGCGATGGCAAGGAAATGCAGAACCGCGTTGGTGGAACCGCCCGATGCTGCCACCGAGGCGATCGCATTCTCGATTGATTTGCGAGTGATGATCTGCGAAGGCCGCAGGTTTGCCCGCACCGCATCCATCAGCATTCGCCCAGCTTGCCGCGAGGCATCGTGCTTCTGTCCGGCGAGCGCCGGCACTCCAGAGAGTTGAATGGGCGAGATGCCGAGAATCTCCGCCGCCATCGCCATGGTGTTTGCGGTAAATTGGCCGCCGCATGCGCCTGCACCAGGGCAGGCGTTCGCTTCCAGCGCTTCCAATCCAGCTTCGTCGATGGCGCCTTTGGCGTAGGAGCCAATGCCTTCAAACACGTTCTGAATGGTGATATCCACGCCGTTCAGTTTGCCCGGCGCGATCGACCCGCCGTAGAGCATCATGCCCGGTATATCGAGCCGGCAGAGCGCCATGATGATACCCGGCATATTCTTGTCACAGCCACCGATACCAATTAATCCATCGAAAAGATTGCCGCGAGCGACCAGTTCGATGGAGTCGGCGATGACTTCGCGGCTCACCAGCGAAGCTTTCATGCCCTCAGTACCCATCGTAATGCCGTCAGAAATAGTGACGGTATTGAACTCCATGGGTGTGCCGCCGGCCTCGCGGATCCCCTGCTTTACGGCCTCGGCTACATCCCGCAGGTGGAAGTTGCAGGGACCAATCTCGGTCCAGGTGTTGGCGATGCCGATGATCGGCTTGTGCAGATCTTCTTTGCTGAAGCCCACGCCCCGCAGGTAAGAACGCGCTGCTGCCCGGCTGGGACCTTCGGTGAGGGGAATACTCTGACGCTTGCCTTCTGCTTCTTTCAACTGATCCATTCCTTCCTTCAAGTAGCGGCTGTTCTCGCGCAAATTCGTAACCGCCAGCAGCCTTAATTCATCTTCGGCGTAAGCCACGTAGCCGAGTCATGCTGCTTTTCAAATGCGTCCAGCGCTGCAGCGTGCCGCAGCGTCAGTCCAATATCGTCCAGTCCTTCCAGCAAACAGTCCCGGCGGAACGGGTCGATGTGAAACGTAGTGGAGAATTCTTTTCCATCGCTAATGGTCTCGTCTTCGAGCGAAACGGTGAGCTGGTAGTGGTCATTCGCCGCGGCGTTTTGCAAAAGAGTGTTTACCTGCTCCTCCGGCAGCGTGATGATCAGCATGCCGTTCTTACCCGCGTTCGAGTGGAAGATATCTGCGAAACTCGGCGCGATGACGCAGCGAAACCCGTAGTCCGACAGCGCCCACGCAGCATGCTCGCGCGATGAGCCGCAGCCGAAGTTTTTCGCGGCCACGAGGATCTCTGCTCCCGTATAGTGTGGGTCGTTTAACTCGAAGCGTGGATCCTTTCTCCAGTCAAAAAACAGAAAGTCACCGTAGCCGGTGCGCTCGATGCGCTTCAAAAACTGCTTGGGAATAATCTGATCGGTGTCGACGTTGGCACGATCGAGCGGCAGCACGTTAGAGGTCAGAGTGCGAAATGGTTTCATGACTAGCTCTTCGCCCCCGCTCCCGCAAGTTCCTGCTCTTTGAACTCCCAGTGCCGCACATCGGTGAAGTGGCCCGCGACCGCGGCAGCCGCAGCCATCATTGGGCTGACGAGGTGCGTTCTGCCGCCGGCACCCTGGCGTCCTTCAAAGTTGCGATTGCTGGTCGAAGCGCAGCGCTCGCCCGGAGAAAGCGTGTCGGGATTCATGCCTAGGCACATGGAACATCCAGGCTCGCGCCAATCAAAGCCGGCTTCGACGAATATCTTGTCCAAGCCCTCCGCCTCAGCCTGCGCTTTCACCGCTTGCGATCCTGGCACCACCATGGCGCTTACGTGCGGATGCACACTGTAGCCGGCGACGACATGCGCGGCCGCGCGCAGATCTTCAATCCGCGAATTGGTGCAGGAGCCAATAAAGACGCGGTCGATCGCGATCTCTTCCATGGCGATCCCCGGCTTGAGATTCATGTATTCGAGGGCGCGCTCAAAGTTCTTGCGCTCGCCTTCGGAGGCAGATCCAGCGGGATCTGGCACCGTGGCTGTTACAGGAACCACCATGCCGGGACTGGTTCCCCAGGTTACGAAGGGCGCCAGGTCTTCCGCGCGCAAGACCAGCTCGCGATCAAACTTCGCGCCTTCGTCAGTAGCCAGCTTGCTCCATTGCTCGACTGCCTTGTCCCAATCCGCGCCTTTCGGTGAAAAGCGCCGGCCTTGCAGATACTCAAAGGTAGTTGCGTCTGGAGCGATCATCCCGGCGCGCGCGCCCGCTTCAATGCTCATGTTGCAGAGGGTCATGCGGCCTTCCATCGACAGTCCGCGAATCGCCGAGCCGGCATACTCGATCACGCAACCCGTCGCGCCGTCGGTGCCGATATGGCCGATGATTCCCAGCGCGATGTCTTTCGCGCCTACTGCGGGCGGTAGTTCTCCCTCAACCGAGATGCGAAACGTCTTCGGCCGGGACTGCGGCAGGGTCTGCGTTGCCAATACATGTTCCACTTCCGACGTACCGATGCCGAAGGCAAGCGCGCCGAAGGCTCCGTGCGTTGAGGTATGCGAATCACCGCATACGATCGTCATGCCTGGTTTGGTCGCGCCCAGTTCCGGTCCGATCACGTGCACAATGCCCTGCTGTGGCGACTCGACATCGTAGAGCTCAATGCCGAACTCTTCACAATTGCGGCGCAGCGTGTCGATCTGCTTCGACGCGATCTGGTCCGCGATCACCAGCCGGTTCTTGGTCGTGGGCACGTTGTGGTCAACGGTTGCGAGCACCCGGTCCGGACGGCGCACTGTTCTGCCGGCCAGCCGCAATCCTTCAAAAGCTTGTGGGGAAGTGACTTCGTGGATCAGGTGCAAATCGATATACAGAATCGCCGGCTCGCCCGCAGGCTCGGCCACCAGGTGCGATTCCCAAACCTTTTTGAATAATGTTTTCGCTGTAACTGCCATTGTTACGAAGACTCCTGATCGGATGCCAATTCCTGTTTGCTCAAACTACACTGCGTGCAACGCCTGCCTGCGGTCGATGATCTCGTTCAGCGCCTGGTGCACCTGCTTGCCCATCTCCTGCGTGGAGACGACGTGCAGCTTATCTGTGCTCTCGCGCGCCAGGTCTGCCGTTCGGTAGCCCGCTTCGAGCACCTTGCGCACCGCGGTTTCGATTGCCTGTGCATCCTGCTCCAGATTGGCAGAGTGCCGCAGCAACAGCGCAGCCGTCAGAATGGCGCCCAGTGGATTGGCCAGACCCTTTCCTGCGATATCGGGAGCTGATCCGTGCACCGGCTCGTAGAGGTTTACCTGTCCGCCGATGGTGGCCGACGGCAACATGCCCAGCGAGCCGGTAATCACCGCGGCCTCGTCCGAGAGAATGTCGCCGAACAGGTTCTCGGTGACAACCACATCGAAGTTGCGCGGCGTATTCATCAAATGCATTGCGCACGCGTCGACGTATTGGTGCTCCAGGGTGACGTCGGGATACTGTTGCGCAATCTCAATCACGGTGGCGCGCCAGAGTTGCGAAACTTCGAGCACGTTGGCCTTATCGACCGACGTGACTTTCTTGCGGCGCTTGGAGGCGAGCTCGAACGCCACCCGCGCAATTCGAGCCACTTCGTCGCGGGTGTACCGCATCGTGTTCCAGGCCGCGTGGGTGTCCTTGTTCCAGGCTCGCGGCTCGCCGAAGTAGAGGCCGCCCAGCAGTTCGCGAACGAACAGAATGTCCGCACCCTCAACCACCTCCGCGCGTAAGGGCGAATTGCTGGTGAGTGCAGGCCACGCGAACGAAGGCCTCAGGTTCGCAAACCCGCCCAGCGCCTGCCGCAGCTGCAGCAGACCAGCCTCCGGACGTCGATCCGGGGGGAGGGAATTGAATTCATTGCCGCCTACTGCGCCGAGCAACACAGCGTCGCTGTCCAGCGCCGCGTCGAGGGTGGCGGAGGGGAGAGGCGTACCCGCTGCGCGAATGGCGGCGCCGCCGATCGGTGCCTCGGCAAACTGGAAATCGTAACCACCAAACTCCGCAACAGACCGCAGAATTTGTACCGCCTGCTGCGTCACTTCGGGCCCGATTCCATCTCCGGCGACGACAAGTACCTTCAGCTTCATCCGCTACTCTCCAACTGTGAGCTAAGCATTTTCAGCAGCCTGGATCTGCTGGCCGCTTTCGACTTTCGTTCAAGCCACCGCGCGACTCGCTAGTCGACGGCCTCGGCGAAGCAGGGGTACCCTCAGCCCGCCTCAGCGATCGGCTCAATGGCAATCAGGTCCCGATGCCGCTGATGATGTGCGACCAGGTTAATCAGATCCTGGTCATAGACCGCCTTCTTCCGATCAGCCAATTCCGTGAACGCGCGATACGCGATGTCGAGATCTGCCGCTTCGAGCCGATAGCCGAGGTGTTCCAGCCTGTTCCTCAACGCATGCCGCCCGGAGTGCTTGCCGAGCACCATGCGGTTGCTCGGAACACCCACCGAAGCCGGCGTCATAATCTCGTAGGTCAGCGGATTCGAAAGCACGCCGTGCTGGTGAATGCCGGCTTCGTGAGCGAACGCATTCGCTCCCACAATCGCCTTATTCGGCGACGGCCCAAACGCGATCATCGTCCCGAGCAGCTGGCTCACTCCATAGAGTCTCTCAGTGCAAATTCCGTTTTCGACGTTGTAGAGATCGCCGCGCACGTGCAGCACCGCAGCTAACTCTTCGAGCGCCGCATTGCCGGCGCGTTCTCCAATGCCATTGATGGTGCACTCCACCTGCCGTGCGCCGTTCTCGATCGCAGCCAGCGAATTCGCAATCGCAAGCCCCAGGTCATTGTGGCAATGCGAAGAGAAGATGACGTTCTTCGCACCCGGCACCCGTTCGCGCACCTCGCGGAACATCGCGCCATATTCGGCGGGAACGGCATAGCCGACCGTGTCCGGCATATTGATCGTGGTCGCTCCGGCTTCGATCGCCGCGCTGACCATCGCGCACAGGAAATCGCGGTCGCTGCGGGTCGAGTCTTCCGGCGAAAACTCCACGTCGTCCACATACTTGCGCGCAAGCGCGACACACGCTGCCGTCTGCTCAAGGGCCTGGCTGCGCGTGATCTTCAGCTTATGTTCAAGGTGAATATCTGAACTCGCGAGAAAGACATGAATGCGGGCTCGATGCGCGTGTTCGAGCGAGGCCGCGGCTCTCTCGATGTCGTCATGCCGCGCTCGTGCGAGAGAGGCAATCTTCGACTCTCGCACCTCGCGTGCGATCGCATCGATGGCCGCAAAGTCTCCGTCCGAGGCAATGGCGAACCCTGCCTCGAGAATGTCCACACCCAGTTCTTCCAGGGCGTGGGCCATCGTCAGCTTCTCTTCGCGGGTCATGCTGCAACCCGGAGATTGTTCTCCATCGCGCAATGTGGTGTCGAAAAAAGAAAGCTGGTCCATGAACGCCTGCCCGGGAAAATTCCGTCTGTAGGAAGTCTCCCAATTCGTGATGTATAACGCAAGTTTATAATACTTTGGAGATACTGCTACTCTCCCTTATAATCAGCGAGAACAGGAAGAGCAGCCCACCGCAATCCTTATGGACATCTATCAGCTGGAAACATTTCTTGCCGTTGCCGAAGAGCGGAGCTTCTCACGCGCGGCGACTCGCCTGCATCGAACCCAGCCCGCCGTCAGCCAGGTGATTCGTAAATTGGAGAGCGATCTCGGTGAACCACTCTTTGAGCGCTCTGCCCGGGATGGAGCCCTCACCGCTGCCGGAGAGCTGCTCCGCGAATATGCCCTGAAGCTGGTCAGCCTTCGAAACGAAGCGACCAGCGCTCTGCTGGAGCTGCGTTCGCTCGAACGGGGCCGTCTACAACTTGCTGCCAATGAATATACCTGTCTTTACCTGCTCACGGTTCTCGACCGTTTTCGACACCTGTGTCCGCAGGTTGGAGTCACCGTACAGCGGTCTCTTGCGAGCCAAATTCCCGAAGAACTGGTCCAGCGCACCGCCGAAATCGGGATCATGTCCTACCAGCCTCCTGATCCATTTGAGTCGATTGTCGTGTACCGGGATGACCTCGCCTTCGTCGTAAACCCGAATCATCCGCTGGCGCAGGAGACGCAGGTCTCGATTCGCGATCTGGGCGCGGAAAATTTCATTGCCCACAACGTGCCGTCGCCTCTGCGGCGCAGAGTGATCTCTGCATTCAAAGCGCACAACACGCCCCTTAATATGTGCGTCGAACTGCCCAGCCTCGAAGCCATCAAGCGTTTTGTGGCCATGGGAAACGGTGTTGCCCTGGTGCCCGGCTTAACGGTTAGACAGGAACTGGATAGCGGCCAACTGGTCAAGGTGCCGGTAGCCGAACTTCGCTTCGACCGCCTGCTGCGTCTGGTGTACCGCAAGGGAACGAATTTGTCCCACGCGGGCGCGGCGTTTCTCAAGGTGGTGCGGGCGGTGTCGCTTGAGCGTGGCAGTCCATACCTCTTTCAGCAAGGGCCGCCGAAGGAAGCCATCGCTGCGTCCTTGAAGACTCTGCCCGACACCTCAGAGACCGCTGTTGTTTGACGTCGTTGCCGCAAACTCCATCGCGTGCTGGGCTTGCCGCAGGTACAATTGCGAAGTGGATGGGCGGATTTCGCCGGTTTCCTCGCAGGCAACACGGTTTTAGCAGCTGTTTCGTCTAAAAAGGCGACCTGCGCGACCAAATGCGAGAGCTTCCCGGAAGCGAATCAGGCCGGATCCGCACTTTGAAGAAATCGACGAGCCGGGCTTTGCGCCTGCGGCTTGGTTGAGCAGGCGAGAGGTTCATCAGACGAATGAGAAAATTTGTACTGTTTTTGGTTCTGCTGCCATTGCTGGCAGTTGCGAGCTTTGCCCAGGAAAGCCGGATGGATGCAAGCGTAAGCGGCACGGCCTTTATCTCTCCCCAGGTGATTGGCAACGCAGTCCATCAGACTGCCACGATCGGCGACGGCGTCCTCGGTAGCTATCGCTACATGTTGACTCCTCATAGCGCGCTTGAGGCGAATTACCAGTACCTCTTCCGCTATCGGAATCACTACCACGCCAGCTTCAATAACTTTTCGGTTCCCAGCCAGATGCAGGAGTTCTCTGCGGGTTACGTCTACAGCTTCAACTTCAAAAACTTCAATCCGTTCCTCGAAGCGGGCGTCGGCGGCTATCGCTTTTCGCCGATTCAGACCAGCGGCCTGACTACGCTGGACGTGAAGGGAACCACGCAGATCGGCGGATTCTACGGCGGCGGCATCGCCTACGAGATCAGTCCGAGCTTCGACATTCGTGCCGAGTTCCGCGGCATCATCATGAAGGCGCCCAGCCTCGTAGTGCAGCCCGGCTTCAACACGAACCGCTACTATGACCCGCTGAATCCGGTCATCGGTGTGGCGTACCACTTCTAGATTTCGGATGTCCTATAGACACAAGCCCCGGCTCGCCGGGGCTTTGTCTTGCGCGCTGGTGTGGGTTGGCCTCGCCACATCCAGGCTTAAACGTATCGCAAAGTCGCGCAGGCCGATTTTTCTCTTCCGAACTGAACCCTGACACGGAACCCGCCGTATAGGTCTCATCGAGTCTGGGCGCAGCGACTCGAACCCGGAGAGTGTCTAAATGCAGACTTCGAGGGCACCACGCACCACCAGTTCTCTCAAGACAAACGACGGTCTGAACCTGCCCGTGTGGCTGAACATCCTCATTGCCTTCGGCACCCTGCTGATGGTCATGGGGGGCATCATCGCCTGGGTGAAGCCGGGAATGCTTCTTCCACCGAACTCTCTGATTACTGACGGCGTGCGCGTGTACGCCGGCTATCTGGTCTCTCGCAACCTCTGCATCGCTCTCCTGCTGCTGGCCATGTGGAGGCTTCGAGCACGAGGGGCATTCGGCACGTTGCTGCTGCTCAACGGATTCGTGCAGCTCTTTGACGCCCTCATCGATCTCGGCGAAGGCCGATGGATGCTGGTTCCCGGAGTGTTGGTTCTCAGCCTGATCTTCTTCCTGGGTGCAGGCCGAGTGTCCGGCTTCGCTTTCTGGAGGAGGGAAGCTTACCGCTGAGCGACTAGCCACGCAGAAAGGCCGTGGGCGAACGAAGCTTTGAAGCTCTATCCGCCCACGATTAGCCTTCGTGCTGGTTATTCGTCTTCGTGCTCCTTCTCAGGAATCCAGAAGGCGTACAGCTTCTTGTTCCCGGTTCCTGCTTGGTCGTTGGTATACCCAGACCCCCAATAGACGCTGCCGTCCACGATGGACGGGCCGCAGTTGACCGATCCTCCGCTCGCATACTTCCAAAGAATCTTGCCCGTGGCTCCATCCATAGCGACGAAGTCCCCCGACATGGAACCGGCGAAGACGACCCCATTGGCGGCAGAGACAGGCGCCAGGGCACGCGCTGGTAGCGAAGGATTCAACGGGTTTTGCCCCGTAGCTTTTGTCTGCCACAGAATGTGTCCGGTGGTTGGATCCAGTGCCGACCAGACGCCTCCATTCCACGTCGCACCCGACGGTACGAGTTTGAACGCGGTGTTGTAGAAGTTTGTGATCGGCACGTAGATGCGCTTGTTGTCGGTGGCCGTTCCCCACTCGACGCCGCCGGTCAACCCGCCAGGCCCAACCTTGGTTCCCCAAAGCAAGCTGCCGTCGTCGGGATTCACAGCCCAGTAGTAGCCGCTCTTCTGGCCTGCTCCCAGGATGTCCATTCTCTTGCCGTCGTGCATCACGGTGATCAGGTTGTCGCCCGCGCCAAAATCATAGTCCGGCCCGGGATGATCGGGGCAGGGAATGCCGGTATTTGGATTGGTGATGCAGGCGACCGTCCAGGTATCCGCACCCTGGAAGCGGTGGTCCCACTTCACGCTGCCGTCGTTTAAGTTCAGAGCCAGCATGCTGTCGATGTAGTCCTGGGGACTGAGGCAGGCAAGTTGCTGACTCAGTGTGGATGAATTGCCGATGCACGCCGACACTGACGAAGGCACCGAGTAGTTGTTGCCGATGCCCGCGTAGAGAGCGTTTCTCTTGCGGTCGATCACGAAGTTGCTGCCCCACACCGCACCGCCCGTGTAGCCCGTCGGTACCACGTAGGTCTTCCACTCCACGGCCCCGGTTTCCAGGTTCAGAGACTGAATGCTGCCCCGGAATTGCAGCACATAGGTCGGATCCGTGGACGCCAGCGATTCCTCATTGGACGAGACGCCGATGTAGACGTGCCTGCCGTACACAATCGGCGAATTTGTAATGAAGGCCGCGGGCAGTGGATCCACAATCGTCTTCCAGATCAGGTTTCCGTTGTATTTGTTGATGGCCATCTCGACCGCCGCGCCCTGGTCTCCAAGGATGATCCTGTCGCCGTCGATGGCGGGCGAGGTTCTCGAGTACGACGCGGAGTTACCGGTATAGTCCGATACCTTGTGCTTCCACTCTGCCTTTCCAGTGGTGGCGTTGATGCGATATACGTAACCGCCCCAGTCCACTGCGTAAACAGCATTGCCCTCGACGGTCGGCGTGGCACTCACGTCACCTGCCGTGGGGAAGATCCACTTCACTTTCAGCTGGCCGACGGTCCGTGGCGAGATGCGATGTTCTGAGAAAGAACTGCGAGTGTTGTGGGCGTTGCCGCCCCAAGACCGCCAGGCGTGACCCTCTTGGGAGTCATCCTGCGGCGCTGCGTAGCTGATCGCGCTCGCGCAAAGTGCGAGCAATGCAAAGGACGACACGGTCCTCATTGCGTACTTCATTGGTTTTCTCCTTGAATGCAGACCCGGGGAAGATTCGGCTCGCCGGATCTCCTAGGTCCTCGGAGAAACTTTCCGGCGGTGAATCGAATGATGGGAATCTGGCTGCGCTTAGGCGAGTTGCTAGACACAATGGCGTATGGCAACAATGTCATCCAAACGCAAACCGGCGGAAATGCGCAAACGGCTAACCAATGTGTTGCTTAGGTGTTGGTTGCGTTGCGGTATCAAGCCGGATTTGGGTGTAAACAACACGCACCGTGCACGGCTCGTCCACTTATGGCAGACAATAGAGACATGGCCCGGCTGCGTATGTGGCGCATAGAAGAGTCTCGACGGAGAACGGCTCTGGTCTTTGCCGCACTGCTCTGCGCCGCACTGCTCTGCCTGCCAGCTTCGAATGCTGCCTGGTGTGCCAGTAAGAACGCGCCGGCCAGCTCCGCGCAGACCTCGCAAGCTGCGCCTTCACTTCGAATCCCACTGCAGCCGCTCGGGTTTCAGGCGCCCGGCACGTCGGTGGCCGTCGACCGCACGTCCGTGCTGTCTCTCAGCTTCCTCGACGCGGATCATGTCTTGTTTACCTTCCGTCTTGCCGGCCTGATGAAGCGCCTGCCCGATTGCCCACGCGAGGATGAGGACCAGCAAATTCGCGCCATGGTGTTCGAACTACCCTCGGGCAAAGTGACGGCAACGGCCGACTGGCGCATGCACGATTTCGGGCGCTATCTCTGGCCCCTCGGAAACGGGGAGGTGCTCGTCCGCCAGCGCGACACTCTGTTTACCGCCGACTCCAGCCTGCAACTTCGGCCGTATGTGGCCACCAAATCACACATGCAAGCAGTGCAGGAGAGCCCCGATGGCAAGCTGCTCTTAGTGCAGGCGGATGTTGAGCGGCACGGTGAAGAGGAGCACCAGAAACTGACTGAAGAGGCGCAAAAAAACGGTACTTCGCCGCCCCACGAAGATGTAGAACTCATCGCCCTGCAGCCGCAGGACAAGACCGTCATCGCGCGTTCCCGGGTTCATCAGCCAGTCGTTGTACCCATGATCCAGCGTGGCTTTGTCGAGTCTTTGCCGGGCAAGAAGACGGAATGGGTCGTCCGGTATGCACCCTTTCAAGGCGATCCGCAAGTCATCGGCACAGTGAACTCTGCCTGTAAGCCAAGCGCCACCGCGCTCGATGCGAATGTCGTCTCGGTGCTGACCTGCCCACCCTCGGGAGGCGATCGGCAGGCCATCGTTTTCCGGCTCACCGGCGAACGCCTGTGGACCGCGCCGTGGGACGACCACTTCGTCTGGCCCAACTACAGCTATGCAGAACGGGCCGAACGGGTCGCCGTGGGTGCGCTCCGCCTCTCGCATTCTGTGACAGCGCTTGACCCCATCAACGATGAAGACATCAAGGCGGATCGGGTGCAGGTGCTCGACACGCTTACCGGAAAGATCCAGCTCGCGGTGCAGGTGACCCCAATCGTCGGCGCTGGGCAAAACTTCGCGCTTTCTCCTGACGGCCTCAAGTTCGCGATCTTGCGGGAGAATGCGGTCGAACTCTACGATCTGCCGCCGCCGGGCACTCTGCCCGCGCCTGCGGTGGCTACCGCCGCTGCATCGAAGCCTGGCAAGTGATCGCCTCTCCGGTGACACCGCCGGCACGCTTCCCATATTGAACCTTTGTTCCCTGCCACCCAATCCGCTCCGACGGGGCCAGCGATTTACGGAGTGCACGTGCGCGCAACTCCGTGTATCGTTTAGCAGATTAACGAAAGCAGCAGGCCCGTTTCCTTTCTCAATCATCGAGAATCAGGCAGTGTGAGGCCGGATTGCATCTAACTTGCCGGATCGTCTCATGGCCACCACAAAGCTCGACATGCAGGAAACGGAACAGCAGCATTACGAAGTAGCCGCCGCCTCTGACAAGGGCCGCGTCCGGACCTCGAACGAGGATTCTTTCGGCTATTGCGAAGACGCCGGCATCTACGTCGTCTGCGATGGCATGGGCGGGGCGGCAGCCGGAGAAGTAGCCAGCCGGGTCACCGTCGATGCAGTGCTCGACTGTTTCTGCAGCGCCCAGCATATTCACCGCGAGATCAGCCCAGACACGGCGCAGGGCCGACAGGATCTGCTGGAGCGCGCTGTCGCCTCCGCCAATCAGCTGGTATTTAAACAGGCCGAAACCAACGCCAATCTGCACGGCATGGGGACGACGCTGGTCGCCTTGCTGGTCGATGGCGCATGCGCCCACGTCGTCCATGTCGGCGACAGCCGCTGTTACCTGTGGCGCGATGGAAAGCTGCAGCAATGGACCCAGGATCATTCGTTGGTCGATGAACAGGTGCGGCTAGGCCAGATCACTCGCGAAGAGGCGGAGCGGTCTCCGCTAAGAAATGTGATCACGCGAGCCGTCGGGTCTCAGCCATCAGTAGTTCCGGAGTTGGACGAGCTTGCCGTTCTGCCGGGCGACGTCTTTCTACTTTGCAGCGATGGTCTCACCCGCGAAGTCAAGGACGAGCAGATCGCCTCTACGCTCGCGCAGTCCAGCGACCTGGCGAATTGCTGCCGTCTGCTGATCGATGCCGCCAATGCCAATGGAGGCCGCGACAACATCACCTGCTTGCTGGTGCGCGCTCTCGATCACGCCTGACGCTTGTTCCTAAACCTGACTTGCAAAAAGAAGGGCGCTGGAGATCTACTCCGGCGCCCTCATCGTTTTGACTTTCTTTCAAGCCTAGTTGTCGTCGTCGTCGTCCGAGATCAACGGTTCGGATGCATGCAGGCTCAACCGGCCGATGGTGCGGTAGTCGCCCAGGCCATTCTTCGGCTTGGGTGTGTGATAGCCGGCGAAGATGACGGTCAGGTTCTCCCGGTTGTAGATCGTTCCGCTCGGCGCATACGTGCGGCCGGCGAACCATCCCATCGTGTTTCCGGCAACTGGCGCAACTGCCGGCACGGTGATCGACTTGCCCGCCGCTCCAGGAGCCGCGATCACGCCATTCGCATCGACGGTCAAGGTGAAGGGTTGGACCGAAACGATCGGATTGTTGATTCCATTCACAACCGACCAGTGCAGCAGGTCCTTCGATTCGGCGTAGCCAATGTAGTGGAACGCATCGGAGTCGCCGTCGATGCATCCGCCACCGGAGTAGAGCAGGCCGTAGCGTCCACGCAGCTTCAGGATCGTGCCCGCCGTTGCCAGCCAACGCGTGCCCGTAGCAGTTACAGTCGTCGGATCATTCAAACCCTGCAGAATGCCCTTGTCTGTGAAGTGAATGCCATCCGTCGTCTGGGCCAGGCGCAGGTACGTGATGTCGTCGTTCTTCGCGGTGCCAAACGGATTGGTCGCGTAGTAGTTGGCCCACGCTGTGTTGCACTGCTGTGCAGCCGGCATCGCTGTGCTGCCGGTGTTATCCCCCTTCAGAATCTTCTGTTCGTAGATGATGGTTAGCGGCTTCTTGCCCGGGACGATTCCGAGAATGCCATCCGGGTTGAGCAATCCCTGCGTATGGAAGGCGTTCTCAGGCAGGCTGCTGGTCGCGTCGGTCGGCCCATCGTTCAACGCGGGAGCGCCATTGAGCGGAAGCCCTACTTGCGGCGTCAATTCGTGAATGTACAGGTCGTCGACGTCAATATGATCGTTGGCGCGCTCCAGCGTGTACAGATAGGTGTGCCCCGCAATGTGCATCACGAATTGGTGGCCCTGGCCATCATCGTCGCCGTTATCGCTGTTGTTGGGGTCAGGCCCATTGTCCTTATCGCCGTCGGGATCCTTCTGCACCTGGGTTGGGCAAGTCGTTCTCAGCTCCAGAACCTTCTGCTGAAATGTCCAGGTCAGCCCGGCGTCGTCAGAGGAGGCTGCCGCGACCGCTTCATCCGTGTCCTTGGGCCGCCAATCGAAGTAGCCCTGGAGGTGCTTGCCCATTCCGGTGATCACCGGGAAGTAGTAGGGCTGCATGCGTTCCGTGCCCGGGTTGCCGACCTGGTTGCCGCTCTGGTCGCAGTAGCCAGCCGACTTCAAGCCCACCGCCGCTCCGGACTGTTCGAGTGTCCACGGACCACCGGTGATGTAGGTTTCTGACGGAGCGCTGTTTCTGCTCCACTGAAGTGGACCGTTCTGCGCGTGCGCCGCGAGGGAGAGCGCGGCGGCCAAACCGACGACTACGAATTTCTTCACTGTTTCTTTCCTCCTGCGGAATTTTTTCCGCAACCGTTTTTCACACGAATTCGTGCGCCTACGAGCCTGCTGGCTGGATAGAAACGAGTGATGAAGACAATGTGAATGTTCTGTGACTCGAGCCGGTTCAAACGAGAGAAGGTCTCGGACTGCCTACTGGTTCAGGGAAGTTTGGATGATACGCGGGATTGTGTTGGGCCGCCGTTTACTTCGGAGTTTCCCTGGCACGGGCTTCCGCCTCCGCCAGCCACCCGCGGCGCAGCTTTTCCGTGGCCACGCCCGAGAGATATGGCTTGATGTCGAGAATCGGCGTGCCGTCGAGCATGTCGACTCCACGCACATATAAGCGCTCGTCTTCCCGACGAAGCAACTCGACCACCGTCAGCCCGATCGGGTTAGGACGATAGGGTGATCGAGTGGCAAACACCCCATGCGGTCGCGGATCGGTGGGCGGCGTGCTCACCAGGTCATAGCCAGATACGCGATCAAATTCCCAGATCACGAAGAGATGTGAAAAGCCCTCAATGTCCTTCAGTCCGGCCTCAAAGTCAGGCAGGATGCGGAGAATGCCCTCGGCCTGATGCTGCGCGCCAAGTCCTCTCGGAATGGCACTGGTCTCGGCATAAGGGCTGCTAACGAATCCAATGGGCTGCGGTTGAAACATACCTTAGCTTACCTGGGTATTGCGTTCGCCTCGGGCGCACTGGCTGACGGGTGTAAAGATGTGAGCCACAGGCACGAACATCTTTACAAAGAGAACTCGCCAATAAACTCGAAGTCACCGCAGCCTTCCAACATTCGTGCAATTTGTCTCAAGCCGAAGCGATGCGCCGCGTCAGGTCGTTCTGTTCGCTCTTCGATTCGGCGCCGATGGTGAACGCGTCGAGTACGCCCGTGCTCAGTGCGTAGCGAATAGCTTCCTGCGGCTTGTCACGCATATCGCCTTGTCCCAGAATCTTCATGCCTATGATGCCCTTGCCTTGCGCACGCATCTGCTGGATGACGCCAATCACCGTCGCCGGATCTGCATCCATGTGCGAGCCGATCGGGTTGAGACGCACCAGGTCAACCTCTACCCATGGAGACGCCGCCGCCGCGCGCAGTGCCGGAAGGCTGTGGCACGACACGCCATGTGCGCGGATGATCCCCTTCTGCTTCGCCTCTGAGAGCACGTCCATCACGCCGCGATAGCGCGTCGTCCAGTCGGCCTCGGTTACGCAGTGCACCAGCACGATATCGAGGTAGTCCGTGCCCAGTTCGCGACGATAGCGGTCAAGGTCGGCGCGCACCCCGGCTGCATCCCGCGTATCCGTCTTAGTCATCACCGTCACCTTGTCGCGCGGCAACTCCTTGATCGCCGCCGCCACATACGGGTGACTGCCGTACGAATCGGCCGTGTCGAAGAACCGCAGCCCATTCTCGTGGTAGCCGTTGAGCAACATGCGGGTGAAGGGGTCCAGCCCAAGCCGCGTCTGATTGGAGTGCCCGCCGTAGCCGATGGTGCCGGTCCCCATCGCGAGAAGACTGGTGCGAATGCCGGTGCGGCCGAGCACGACTTCATTGTGAGCCTGGAACTTGCGCGACAGCGGCTCCTGAGGAATGTCGACCGCCTTGGCAAACTTGCCGCTCACCAAAGCAGCTCCGAGACTGGCAGCCGATCGACGCAGGAAATCTCTTCTGAGCATGGCTCCTCCTTTGCGGTAAAGAATACGCCGACTTTGGCAGTTCAGGCCAATGCGCCTACCGCCCTCCCTGGCGCCGCACACCAGTGCCAGCGTGCCGGGCCGCCTGATAGACTCGTGTGTTTTGCAGTGCGTGCGTTGGAATCTTATAAGGGCAGGTGTATGACGGAATCGGGGAACACGGTCTCAGGGGTGGAGGATGTGAAACTGGTCGGCGTGGTCGGCGCCGGCACTATGGGCAATGGCATTGCGCATGTGTTTGCCCGCGGCGGCTACCGCGTGCGCATGTGCGAACTGGAGCAGCGCTTCCTCGATCGCGGATACGAGACCATCTGCAAGAACCTTGGACGGGAAGTTTCGCGTGGCAAGCTGTCGTCCGAAGAGGCGGCCGAAGTCCAGAATCGGATTCACTGCACGCTTGACCGCCGTTCTCTAGCCGAGTGCGATTTCGTCATCGAGGCTGCTACCGAGAAGTTCGAAGTGAAGCGTGACATCTTTCGCGACCTGGACTCCATTCTGCCGCGCGACGTGCTGCTTGCGACCAACACCTCGTCCATCTCCATCACCCGCCTGGCTGCCGAGACCGGCCGCGCGGGGAGTGTCATCGGCATGCACTTCTTCAACCCGGTTCCGGTGATGAAACTGGTCGAGATTATTCGAGGGCTCGCGACGGAACAGGCTACCTTTGACAAGGTCAAGCGATTGGCTGAGTCCCTGGGCAAGACTGCTATCGAAGTCAACGACGCTCCGGGCTTTGTCTCGAACCGCGTGCTGATGCCGCTGCTCAACGAAGCTATGTTTGCCGTGATGGAAGGAGTTGCCAGCCCGGAGGCCATCGACAACGTGTTTCAGCTCGGCATGGCGCATCCCATGGGTCCGCTCACGCTGGCAGACTTCATCGGTCTCGACGTGTGCCTCGACATCATGCGCGTGATGCAGGATGGTCTCGGCGATCCGAAGTACAGACCTTGCCCGCTGCTCATCCGCATGGTCGACGCAGGGTGGCTGGGCCGGAAATCCGGGCGCGGGTTTTTCCAGTACTGAACAAGACTTCCCGCGCGTAGCTGCGCAGATTCCTGCCCCGGTAAAGACCGTCTCTTCCACATCGAATCAGAGTATTCTGAGCAACATGATCCGGATGACAGTGCTGGCTAGCGGCTCCAAGGGCAACAGCACCGTCGTCTCCAGTACGCGGACTCGGATTCTCATCGACGCAGGGCTGTCCTGCCGCGAATTGTTCAAGCGCATGGCCGCCGCCGGAGAAGACCCGCACACCCTCGATGCCATTCTGGTGACTCATGAACATCAGGATCATATCCAGGGCCTTTCCGTCACTGCGCGCAAACTTGGCCTCCCCGTCTACTTTACCGAACCGACCCATCGTGCCTGGATGCGCTGGATGATGCCGCGAAAGCGCATGACCTATGCGGATTGGCTGGCCCAGCGTCAACAGGAGGCCGCGCGCCGAACGGAGGAAGCTGCAAAGATGGCCGAAGCTGCTGACCAGGGTGCGGCCGGGGGTGACATCCTCGCGGAGCCGGCGAACGGCGAAACCGAACTGCTCGACTGCGCGGCCGAAGAAGAGGAATTGCGGGCGGCGGCTCCCGCCGAAATCCAAGTGGATCCCTGCGCCCTGCCGGGAGTGGAATACTTCTGTGCCGGCACCGGCTTTCAAATCGGCGACATCGAGGTCACTCCCTTCACCATCCCCCATGATGCTGCTGATCCAGTTGGGTTTATTCTCAAATCCGAGGGGATCAAGGTGGGCATCGCTACCGACCTCGGTTACATTCCGTCGAACGTACAGGTGCATCTTCGCGGATGCGAAGTGCTCATGCTCGAATCGAACCACGATGTCGAGATGCTTCGCGATGGCCCGTATCCCTGGTCTGTGAAGCAGCGCGTTTTGTCGCGGGTCGGTCATCTATCGAACGATGCGGCGGCTGAGTTTCTCCAGAAGAATTACGATGGTTATGCTACTTATGTCGTGCTCGCGCATCTTTCAGAGAGTAACAATTTGCCCGAGTTAGCCAGGGTGGCAGCCGAGCGAGCCTTGAGAGATCGGATGAGCCTTCTGGGGAATAGATTGGTATTGGCGGAACAGCGAATCCCAACGGAATCTATCTTGTTCTAGCCAAAGAGATTAAAATTACGGCAGTGAGGTCCCCGGTTATGAGAGTGAAAACTGGGTCGGCCCTTTTAGTGCTTTTGGCAGATCGCGAACCAACCGCAAGCAGGAATCAGCAGACGCTATGACCACGTGTACGGATCAGGTTGTTGGTGACATACTTTCCAGCTGGCGATACGACATCTCCGGAATCAGTCCCGATATGCGCGTCGATTACGAGCAGCACCTGCTCGAGTGCGCGCATTGCCGGTCGCGCCAGCGGCTCCATCGCACCATCGATGTCACTCTGATCAGCCTCAGCACCCTTTCGATCGCAGTCTTCCTGCTCGCCCTCGCCGTGATTCACCACGTGCAGCCGCTGCAGCACCTGGTCGCCGAACCCCATGTAGGCCAGATGCATGTCGCCGTTAGCTTGCAGGTTGCTGCTGTGTTTGGGCTGCTGATCTCGCTGCTCACCTGGGTCCTGGTGGCTATCACCACACCCGCCCCGGTGTACATCACCGGCATGGCCTTGACTCAGGCCCGGCTGATTCAGGGACGAATCCCGGAAGAACTCCGCGAGAGACTGCCCCGGAACGTTCTCTAAGGTTTTTCGGTTGCAGACGTAGAAGGCTCCGGGACAGCTCCGGAGCCTTTGGTCTTACCGCGCTCTATGCCTGCTTACCTCGCCGCACCTGTTTTGATGGGCTCGCTGCGACTGCGATCCGGGGCCATCCAGCCGGCAAATTTGCGCGTACTGTAACCAGAGACCGAGTTTCGCGTCCTATGGGCGCAGGCAATGGAAGGGTCACTATGCTTATCAGAAAACCAAACGACATCCCCTCTTCTGAGATCACGTCGGAGTCGGCCTATATGAATCGCCGATCCTTCCTCACCTCGGCTGCCGCTGCCGGCGCAGTAGCACTGGCAGCGGGGCGGGTGGCCCGCATCCTCCAGCCTGGAACCGATGTCGAAGCGTCCACCAATCTGAATCCCGTTAAGAGCCCGCTCACCACCACTGGGGAAACTCTTACCACCTACGACGACATCACTCATTACAACAATTATTACGAATTCGGCACCGATAAGAGCGACCCCGCCCGCTATGCCGGCAAGATGCAGACCAGCCCCTGGACGGTCACCGTCGAAGGCCTGGTTAAGAAGCCGAAGACGTTTGACATCGACACGCTGATCAAGCTTCGCCCGCAGGAAGAGCGTGTCTACCGCTTCCGCTGCGTCGAGGCGTGGAGCATGGTCATTCCATGGACCGGCTATTCGCTCTCCGAGTTCATCAAGCAGTGCGAACCGCTGGGCAATGCGAAGTACGTGCAGTTCCTCTCCGCCGTGGATAAGAAGGCCATGGTGGGCCTGGGCTCGTCCAACATCAATTGGCCTTACTCCGAGGGCCTGCGCATGGACGAGGCCATGCACCCGCTTACCCTGCTCACCTTTGGCCTGTACGGACAGACGCTTCCTAATCAGGATGGCGCCCCGGTACGCCTCATCGTTCCGTGGAAGTACGGCTTCAAGTCCGCTAAATCCATTGTGAAGATTCGGTTCTTGGATAAGCAGCCGCGCACCACCTGGAACGATCTCGGGCCCGACGAATACGGCTTCTATTCCAACGTCAATCCGACCGTGGATCATCCTCGCTGGAGTCAGAAAACGGAGCGCAGGATCGGCGAGCCGATCTTCAAGCAGCGTCGCACTACACTGATGTTTAATGGCTATGAGAGCCAGGTAGCCAGCCTCTACGCCGGCATGAACCTGAAGCGGAACTACTAGGGCAAGAGAAGGCAAGTACGCATGTCGAGCGTCTGGATTCGCAATCTGAAGGTGCTGGTGTTTTTGGCGTGCCTCGCGCCCGCCGTCTGGCTCGTGCTGCATCTTGTGCAGAACAACCTTGGCCCGGATCCTACCGCCAAGGTCACCTTCTTCACCGGCCGCGCGACGCTCCGACTGTTGGTTCTCTCGCTCGCAATCACGCCCATCCGCCGCTTGTCTCCGCGCCTCACCTGGCTGATTCGCTTTCGCAAAATGATCGGCCTCTTCGCCTTCTTCTATGGCTGCCTGCACCTGCTCACGTATGTGGGTCTCTACGCCAACTTCGATCTCCACACCATGATCGAAGACATCACCAAGCGCCGCTACATTATGGCTGGAATGTTTGCCTGGGCTTTGCTGGTGCCGCTCGCCATCACCTCGACAAACTGGTCGATTAGAAAACTGGGTGGGAAACGCTGGCAAGCCCTGCACCGGCTGGTCTATGTCTCCGCGATTGCGGGCATCGTGCACTACTGGTGGAAGGTGAAACCCGGCGATCACGCGCCCATGAACATCACCCTGGTTCTTGCCATCCTGCTGCTCGCGCGTCCCGTCACCTCGCTATGGCTGGCCCGGCGAAATGCGGCTGTCCGCGTCGCCTAATCCCCGGCTGCAAGTGCTTGCTCAGAAATACCCCTGCCCACCACCGCAACTTATGCAACCATGCGTGGTTTATATCTGCATCAGGTGCACGCTGGCGCCTATTCTGTTCCACTTTGATTACGTTTGCCTTGGTTCTCTCTGTGTGCGCCCTTAGCACGAAGCACAAAGATGCGCCTGCGACCACCGCCCCGCATGGAATGCCCAAGCCACCGAGGCCAATATTCAGGGCAACTTGACAGCCGCTCCTGGGACCCCCAACTCGGCCAAGGAACACGCCGCTCACCTCTCCGCCCAGCTGGCCAGTTAGCTTCCAGGAAGAAAGCCGATAGTGGCTGTTCGAGGGGGAAGCTGCGCTGGTTTGAGCATCTCCACGCAACTCAAGATGGATCGCCCGAGGTGCTATGCTGCAACGGATGCGGCGTTCTACTCTATGGTTCGTCATTGCGGCGCTGTGGCTTCTGCTGACCGCGATGCATGTCGTCCGACATCACGCCGGGATCGCAGCGCTCACCGGCGTCGTCGCTCTCGTATTCGTCTCGATTGGCCTACTGCTGCGGCGCCGAGAGCTTGCAAACGCACCGAGCCCTCGTCCTAAACTTTAGGCCTCAAGCACGCCGGTGTACACCGCCATTCCGGCCACTGCGTCCACGCCGATCTCATCCAATGCATCGATCTCCGCTCGTTCGCGAATGCCGCCGGCCACAATCAGTTGCCGCTCGGTGACCGCTCGCAACCTGCGTGCCTGCTCGATAGGGAAGCCCTGCATCGTCCCTTCCTTGTCGATATGCGTGTACAGAAACGCGGCACAGTATGGCTCGAGTGCACGAATCGCCTCTTCCGGCGTCAGGGCAACCGACTCCTTCCAGCCTTTCACCGCGATCCGGCCCTGCTTGGTATCGACGCTGCAAACCACGCGTTCCGTTCCCACGTTTGACGCTAGCTCCGCAGCGAATTCGGTGTTCACCAAGGCTTCCGGATCTTCTGACTCCTGCGGCCCGCGAAACAGAGCGGAGCCCACGATCACCCGGTGCGCGCCTTGCTCCAACACGGTACGCGCAGTCTCGACCGAAGCGATTCCGCCGCCAACCTGACAGGGCAATCGTTCCGCGATCCGCCGAATCAGCGCCCGATTCTCGCCCTGGCGCATGGCCGCGTCTAGATCGATCAGCTGCACGAGTGAATAGGATGAGAAGCGTTCGATCCAGTATTCAAAGTCGTCGAAGGCGAGCTTGAGCTTCTCACCCTTCACTAGCTGCACAATGCGGCCGCCCATCAAATCGATCGAAGGAATCAGCAAGGCAGCCTCACTGGAACTCCGGCCTGGGCGAGCTCCCGCTTGAGCGCCCGCACGTCGGCGATGCCGAAGTGGAAGATACTCGCCGCCAGTGCCGCATCTGCTCGTCCGGCAGAAAACACGTCGGCGAAATGCTGCGCGTTGCCGGCGCCGCCCGAAGCAATGACCGGGATCGATACAGATTCGCTCACCAGGGCGGTCAATTCGCAATCGAAGCCGGCTCGCGTGCCATCGGAATCCATCGACGTGAGCAGAATCTCTCCCGCCCCTCGATCCTCCACCTCGCGAGCCCAGTCCAGAACTTTGCGGCCCGTAGGAATGCGCCCCCCGCTCACATACACCTCGGCATTTTCGATCGGCTGGTCGCTCTCCGCCGCACGTCGCGCATCGATTGCCACGATGACCGCCTGCGCGCCAAAGCTGCGCCCGATCTCATCGATAAGCTCTGCACGCGCAATTGCAGCCGAGTTGATGCTGATCTTGTCGGCACCCGCATCGAAGACCGCGGCCGCCTCGTCCGCAGTGCGAATGCCGCCGCCTACGGTGAAGGGAATGAATAGCTCCCGCGCCGTTCGTTTGACTGTATCGATGAGCGTGCCGCGCCCCTCATGAGTGGCCGTAATGTCGAGCAGCACGATTTCGTCCGCACCGGCAGCCGCATGGCGTGCGGCCAGTGCGGCCGGGTCTCCAGCGTCGACCAGATCGAGAAACTGGACGCCCTTGACGACGCGGCCAGCCTTTACATCGAGGCAGGCGATGATTCGTTTCGTCAGCATCGTCTATAGCTCCACGAAATTCGCCAGAACGCGCATGCCCACTGTCCCAGACTTTTCAGGATGAAACTGTACCCCCATTACGTTGTCTCGTTCGATCGCTCCCGTGAATGACTCGCCATAGGTCGTAACCGCGACGGTGTCTTTATCCAATGGAGCGCGATAGGAGTGGGTGTAGTAGACGAAGGCATCCTCGTCCACGCCTGCCATCAATCGCGAGCCCGGTTTCAGCGCAATTGAATTCCACCCGACATGGGGAACCTTGTGTCCCTCTGCGAACCGTTCGCACACGCCTCCGAATGCTCCTAAGCCAACAACCTCGGGAGCCTCGGTGCTGCCCTCGAAGAGCCACTGCAACCCAACGCAGATACCGAGAAACGGAGTGCCCTCGCTTACACGATCGCGAATCGCAGTCGTCAATCCGGTATCGTTGAGCAACGCAGTCGCGGCAAAGTGGCCCACCCCCGGCAGAATGATCTTGTCCGCAAGCCGCACCTGCTCAGGGTCCGCGGTAACAAACGCCTCAGCCTCGAGCGCGCTCAGCCCCTTCATCACCGAGGTGAGATTGCCCGCTTTGTAATCAATCACTACGATCAACGGCGTTTCTCCATTGCGTTACAGCAAGCCCTTGGTGCTGGGCAGCATCTCTCCCAATTGCTTGTCGCGCGAACACGCCACTCGCAGTGCGCGCGCAAAGGCCTTGAACAGAGCCTCAATTTTGTGGTGATTGGATCGGCCATACATCGTCTTCACGTGCACGTTGGCCTTGGCTCCGCGCGCGAAGCCGTCGAAGAAATCATCGACCAGCTCCGATTGCAGATCGCCCACCAGTCGCGTCTTCACCTTCGTCTTGACCACACAGGCCACGCGCCCACTCATGTCCACCGCCGCCAGCCCGAGCGTTTCATCCATCGCCATGAGGAAATAGCCGGCGCGAAGAATGCCTTTCTTGTCGCCCAGCGCCATCTCAAAAGCCTCGCCAAGCGCGATACCTACGTCTTCAACGGTGTGGTGCTGGTCCACGTCCAGATCGCCCTCGCAGAGCAGCTCCAGATCGAAGGCGCCGTGGCGCGTGAAGAGCTCCAGCATGTGATCGAAAAACCGAATGCCCGTCTTTACTTTGTAATGGCCGCCGCCTTCAATGGTCAGGCGCAGGCGAATCTTCGTCTCCGTGGTTGCGCGATCGATCGCCGCTGTACGTTTCGCTGCGACCGGTTCTGTCTTGTTCGTCTTCAAAGCCATCCACCCAACTTCCTCATCAGGACTTCTGCCACCCTATCTCGTCGAGTGCTGCTTCCAGTGCCGCTTCGCCGCTCAGGGTCTGCTTTCGCAACCCGATCGTTACGCGCACGCAGCCATCGCATCCCGGATCATTGGAGCGATCGCGTACGAGAACACCGCGACTCCGCATCGCCTCAACAAACGGTTTGTGCTTCGCTCCGATGTCCAGCAGAACAAAATTTGCCCGGCTCGGCCAATAGGGAACACCGATTCGATCCAGCGCAGTTACAAATGCTGCGCGTGCTGCCAGGACCTCGCCCACATACCACTGCAGGTATGCGTCGTCTTCAAGCGCAGGCGGCAGGCACGCTAGAGCCAGCGAGTTCACACTGTAAGGCGAAATCACACGCCGCATCCAATCGATGCTTTCCTTGGGCCCGGCGATCAGTCCGAGACGCAGTCCGGCCAAGCCATAGGCTTTCGAAAAAGTGCGCGCTACGAGCAGGTTAGGAACTGTCCCAATCAGATCGACCACCGTCTCGCCGAAGAAATGAAAGTACGCTTCATCCACCACCACTGCTGCTTGCGGCGCCCGCTCCGCGACTGTCAGAATCTGCTCACGCGTGATGGTAGTGCCCGTCGGGCTATTTGGATTGGCAAGCAGGATCAGCTTGGTTCGCGCGGTGGTGGAGTCGAGCACTCTTTCGAGCGGAAAAGCGAAGTCCGCGCCACCCTGTACTGTGACGATCTGCGCATCGGTGCCCGAGGCGTACACCTCGTACATGGAGTAGGTCGGCACGGGAAAAAGAACCTCGTCTCCCGCATCAAGATACGTCTGGCAGAGTACGTGAATCGCTTCATCCACGCCATTGGTCAGCAATGTCTGCCCATGCTCTAATCCGAGGTGGCGAGCGACCATGGCCTCTACCGGCTCACGCTCCGGATAGCGCGTCAGATCGCCCGGACCGATAGTTCGCAGCGCTTCGAGCACTCGCGGCGAACACTCAAACGTGTTCTCGTTGAAGTCCAAGCGCAGGCCATTCCGGCCACCCAGTGGAGGGTGATACTCCTTCATGCGCAAGACGCCGGCGCGCGGTGAGGGCACCGCCGTCGTTTTCAAATCAGCCATCGATCCCCCTGGCGCGGATCGCCTCAGCGTGCCCCACTAGCCCTTCGGCGTTAGCGAGAGCGATCGCGGCCGGGCCCAACTTGCCCAGACCGGCGCGCGTGTACTGCTGCACCGTCACCACCTTCAGGTAATCCATCACACTCAGGCCTCCGCGCACTCTTGCCAGGCCTCCGGTGGGCAAGGTATGGTTCGGCCCCGAAATGTAATCGCCCATCGGTTGCGGCGAGCAGCGGCCCACGAAGACAGAGCCAGCATTCTTTACCCATTCCAGATCTTCCTGGGTATCGACCGTGAGGTGTTCCGGTGCGAGTCTATTCGTAACAGCGTGCAGTTGATCCAGATCGCGCGCCAGAAACACGAAGCCGTTCTTCTGCGTGGCTTCCCTCGCAATCGCGTTCGACTTCACGCGCTTTTTCACCTCGGAGATCACCGAACTCGCGAGCTTCGACTGGGTCGTGACGAGAATTGCAACCGCCTCAGGATCGTGTTCCGCCTGCGCGACCAGATCGGATGCAATCGCAACCGGATCGCCCGTTTCACTCGCGACGACGATCTCTGTAGGCCCAGCCAGCATATCGATGCCGCAATCGAAGCTGACCAGTTTCTTCGCCGTAGTCACAAAGGTATTTCCTGGGCCTACGATCTTGTCCACCCTGGCGAGGCTCTCTGTCCCATACGCGAGAGCTGCCACAGCCTGCGCTCCACCGATGCGGTAGAAGTGTTCCACTCCAAGCAAAGCAGCGGCTGCCAACGTCTCTTTTGCTGGCCGGGGCGAAACTACGACGATGTGCTCCACACCTGCGACCTGCGCCGGGATCACCGTCATGAGCAACGTCGATGGAAGCGGATAGCGCCCGCTCGGCACATAGCAGCCCACACGCTCGAGTGGCCGCACGAGTTGACCCGTCACCAGGCCCTCTACGGGAGAGAAGGTCCAATTCTGCGGCATCTGTCTCTGGGCGAACTTGCGGATATTCTGCGCGGCTGTCTCCAGAGCCGCCTGCAACTCAGCCGAAGTTTCGTTCCAGGCTTGCTTCATCTCTGCCGGCCCGACGCGCAGTTCGGAATTCAATGATTGACCATCAAACTTGTTGGCGTACCTGCGCAATGCCGCGTCACCGCCTTTGCGCACGCCCTCGACGATCCTGCGCACCGCCGGCTCCACCTTCTTATCCCGGGAAGCCTGCCGTTGTTCGAGATCGCGGAGCAGCCGCAGCGCTTCCTTTTCGCTACGGCCGCTCATCTTCACCAGCTTCATCGCTGTTCTCCCGTACCCTTACAGCACAACCTTGCTCAACGGATACTCCACAATGCCGGTAGCGCCCGCAGCTTTCAGCTTCGGAATCACTTCGCGCACCAACTCTTCTTCGAGAATTGTATTCACCGCCACCCACTCCGCATCGCTCAATGCAGAAATGGTCGGCGAATTCAGAGCAGGCAGCACGGCGAGAATCCGGTCGAGGCTGCTCTTCTGCGCATTCAACATCAAGCCCACCTGGCCTTGCGCGGAGATGGCCGCCTTCAACATCAATGCCAGGCTGTCGATCTTCTCCTTCTTCCACGCATCCTGATAAGCCTTCTGGTTTGCAATGAGGTGAGTCTCGCTCTCCATCACCGTATCGATGATGCGCAGGCGATTCGCCTTCAGCGAACTTCCGGTCTCCGTTACTTCGATAATCGCATCGGCCAGGGTTGGCGGCTTCACTTCCGTCGCGCCCCAGCTGAACTCGACCTTCACCGGAACGTTTTTCTCGGCGAAATAACGCTTGCTGACTTCGACGAGCTCGGTCGCGATGATCTTGCCGCTCAGGTCCTCCGCCTTCTGGTATGGCGAATCTTCGGGCACCGCCAGCACCCACCGAACCTTGCGCCGGCTCTGCTTGCTATAGGTCAGGCTGGTCACGCTCGTGACATCGAGCCCGCTCTCGACCACCCAGTCAATGCCGGTCAGCCCCGCGTCAAGCGCGCCATGCTCCACGTAGCGAGCCATCTCCTGCGCGCGCACCAGCATGCACTCCAACTCGCTGTCATCGACCGTCGGAAAATACGAGCGTCCATTGGCATAGATGTTCCAACCGGCTCGCTGAAAGAGCGCGATGGTCGCATCCTGAAGGCTGCCCTTGGGAATGCCCAAGCGAAGTTTGTTCGCCATTAGACCACCGCCTTTTCCTGCGCAGGGTTCAGCGCCAGGGGACGGGTGAAACAGCTTACCGTTCCTTCGTGGCAAACGAGTCCGTCGCCTTCCACTTCGACCAGGAACAGCAGCGTGTCCTGGTCGCAATCCGTAGATGCGCTCACGATGCGCAGGCGATTCCCGCTGGTCTCGCCCTTCATCCACAGCTTCTGGCGGGTGCGGCTCCAGAAAGTCACAAAGCCACTTTCCTTCGTCTTCTCATAGCTGGTTTCATTTACGAATCCGACCATCAATACTTCGCGCGTCTTCGCATCCTGCACAATGGCGGGAACCAGCCCGTCCATTTTGGCAAAATCAATCTTGATCTCCGCTTCACTCATTCCGCTCTCGTCTCTCATTTCCCGGCACTCGCGTGCTCCGTTCGATTTGCATGCCTAAACGCGAAAAAGCCCGCCAACGTGGTAGCCGGCGGGCTTCAATCCTTGTGCTTCCGAGGGGTTTACTACAGTCCGGAAGAGTCCGCCGACACGCTCGTCACGTGGTGATGGTGCGAATGACGATGATGTACGCGGACTGCCATCTGAAGAAAACCCTAAATCCTGCCCGGTCTCCTGTCAAATCCTTTCGCGCGTTCTGCCTTGGTCGCCGGAAAACGCGCCAGCACGGCGGCGAGGGATTGCAGGCTGAATGGCTTCTGCAGGAAGACCGCGTCGTGTGCCGGCGAAGCGTCTTCCGTCTTCGCATTCCCAGAGATCATCACAGCGTGCATCTGCGGATACTTGCGTTGCAGCTGCTGTACCAGGGCGTTGCCGCCGATACCCGGGATCAGCAGATCTGCGATGACCACCCACGGCTCCGCTTGCAGCGACTTCTCCAACTCCAGCATCGCTTCGGCCCCAGGGGCCGCGACCACCGTGTATCCCTGCGAGAGGAGGAAGTGACGTAACAATTCCCGCACCTCCTCTGAGTCTTCGACCAACAGCACCACGCCTTCGTGGGCTTTGTTGCCGGGCTTCGCAATCATGGGCAGATACAGATGGAAGCAGGTGCCCTGCCCCGGCGTGCTGTCGACCGCGATGCCTCCTCCAAATTTGTGGAGCAGATCGCGAACTGCAGCAAGACCGAGACCGCTGTTGGTGCGCCTGTCCTTGGTGGTGAAGTAGGGCTCAAACACTCGCTCTGCCGTCTGCTCGTCCATACCCACGCCCGTGTCTCGCAGCGAGATGCGGGCATAGGTGCCGGGCAGCAGCTCGCCTTGCGGCTGCGTCAGACTCTCGGCATGCGTCGAGACGGAGAGTGTGCCCCCCGTCGGCATCGCTTCCCGCGCATTCACGGCAAGGTTGAGCAATACATCCCGCATCTGCCCGGCATCCGCGAACACTGGCTCGATCTGCGCACCGGCTTCGAACACGACATCAATCGTCTTCCCCACGACGGCTCGGATCGCCGCGAGTTGTTCCGCGATGAGCTCGTTCAAATCAAAGAGGCGTGGTTCGGACTGAACGGGGCGGCCCAACGTCAAGAGTTGACTCGACAGCTTGGCGGCAGATCTCGCCGTCCTAAGGATCAGGTCGGCCTGCGCGTCGCCTGACTCGCCCGCCGCTTCCAACCGCGCCGCGGCCACGTTCTCGATCACCATCAGCAGGTTATTCAGGTCATGAGCGATGGAAGCAGAGACCAACGTCAACACGCGGAGTCGCTCAGCGTCGGCGAGCAGATCGCGCGTCGGCGTCGCGGGTTCCAGTTCTTCATCCTGGCCGCCGGAAAAATCAACAGGACTGCTCATCCAGGAAATCGACTCCCAATGGGCTTGATCAGTGACAGAGGTCGTATGCGACGCAGGATCGCGTACACAACGAAGCGAAACTAGAGACGTGCCGGAGGGATGCAGGCAACCGTATCGCAGATACGTCACACCGGGTGTGACGTGAAATTGGCAGTTCAAGACAATGATCCGCATCCTCTGTTCAGGGCGGATGCTTTTATGCGATGGCCGGGTTTTCAACGAGAGCGGCGCAGGTGTACTCATTTCGTCCACCTGTCCGCCTCGTCTCAGATCGCATGCGTTACAGGTTCACGATCGCGTCAAATACCTTGGTAAACAATGCCGCCACTTGATCCGGGTCTTTCAATGCCTGCGCGCCCGCATTGGATACCGCCGCGGACGTAATCTCGGTCGCCGCAGTCAGGATCGCGAGATACCGCTCTTCCGCTTCGTCGTGCGACAATTCGTCATCATCGATGTCTTCGTCCTCTTCGCCCAGGTCATCATCGCCCCCATACTCCGGGTCAATGTCATCATCATCATTCAAGCTGGATTTCTGTTCGAGTTCGTCCGCCATCATGTCCTCCTGCGACTCTCCTGCCACCCTAGTCTACAGCCGCTTACTCCATGAGAACGGATCGTGAATTCACGGCCAGATTCTGCTGAAAAGAAAGGCGGCATCCGCCGAGTTTCCACTGACCCATGCGCGAACGGAACACGATCACCGCTCTCGAGAAGCGGGCAGCACTCTAGCAACTGCCCGCAACTTCAGAACGTCGCCACGCGCACCATGAGCACCTGCGAATCCTGCGAGCACTTTCGCGCGAAATCTCCTGGCCATGCGAACGATCCTCACCGGGCTTTTCATCCATCCCGTCTGTTCACGCCGATGATTGTACTCACAACTAAAACGTTAAACTAGACGTGCAGCAAATTCCTGAATCGGAAATACTCACCCTGCAACTACATGCAATCCGCTTGCTCGCGCGGCGCAGGAAGTTTATACATAGGCGTTCACGTTTGTGATTGAAGCGAGCATCGATTGCCGTGGGAGGTAGTGTGTCCAAGCGATTTGCAGTGTTAGTAGGGGCGATTCTTTCACTGGCGTCGGGCCTTTTGTCGCCTGCACTACAAGCGGCCAGTCCCGCCGAGGTCAACAAGCAGGCGGATGGAATCGAGCTCGCTCTCCCCACCGGAACGCTGCGACTGCAGGTGCTGTCGGACACTGTGATTCGAGTGGCGTTTGCGCCTGAGGCCGCGTTCTTGTCCCGGCAGTCCATTGACGTGCTGCCTCACGAGCAAGCAAAGACGGAGTGGAAGTCGACCACCTCGCCCGCTGAAGTAATCCTCACCACCAGCAAACTGCAAGTTCATGTGAATCGCTCGACTGGCCAGGTGAAGTTTGAAGATACCGCCGGCAGGCCTATCCTTTCGGAATCCGACTCGGGCCGCAGCCTTGAAGCAGCAACGGTGCAGGGAGACAAGACCTTCCACGTCCAGCAGCAATGGCAGCCGAATTCGGACGAGTCACTCTACGGGCTTGGTCAGCAGCAACTCGGCATCGTCGACATCAAGGGCTACGATCTCGATCTGTGGCAGCACAACACCAACATCGCGCTGCCGTTCCTGGTCTCCAGCAAGGGCTATGGCATTCTTTGGGACAACACCTCCTACACCCGCTTCGGCGATTTGCGCGAGTTCAGTGCGATTCCGGCTGCCCAGCTTTTTGATAGTACGGGTCATGCTGGCGGTCTCACAGTTCAACCAATCGACCGATCTGCCCCTGCAACTCGCACGGCTGACATTGAGGTGAACTTCAAACCCAAGCAAGGATCGTGGGCGCCCAAGGGCCAGCGATGGGAAGGCTCAGTGGTCGCGCCGGTCTCGGGCGAATATCAGTTTCAGGCCTATTCCAACGGCGGCATTCACGTCTGGATCGACAACCGATCTGTGATGCATCATTGGCGGCAAAACTGGCTTACCTCGAACGATCAGGTCAAGCTGCAACTCGAAGCAGGGCATCGCTACCCGCTCAAGATTGAGACTGACGGTGAACAGCAAACCACCCTGCAGTTCAAATGGAAGACACCGTCGGCGACGAATGCGACCTCGTTATGGTCGAAGGTTGGCGATGGCATCGACTACTACTTCGTATACGGGCCCAGCGCGGATCAAGTCATAGCAGGCTACCGGTTCCTGACCGGCAAAGCCAATATGCTGCCATCGTGGGCCTTCGGTCTGTGGCAATCACGACAGCGCTACGAGACGGCGCAGCAGAGCATCGATGTAGTGGCTGAGTTTCGTCGCCGGCAGATTCCCTTCGACAATATCGTTCAGGATTGGCAGTACTGGCGGCCGGATTCCTGGGGCTCGCATCAGTTCGATCCCACACGGTTTCCCGATCCAGATGGCTGGGTCAAATCCATCCACGATCAGCACGCGCACCTGATGATCTCGGTCTGGGGCAAGTTCAATCCGAATACAGACAATGCCAAGGAGATGCAGGCGAAGGGCTTTCTCTATCAGCCCAACCTTCAGGAACACATGCTCGACTGGATCGGCTTTCCCTACACCTTTTACGACGCATTCAACGCGGGCGCGCGCAAGCTCTTCTGGTCGCAGATCAATACGCGCCTCTTCAGCAAAGGCATCGACGCCTGGTGGATGGATGCGACCGAACCAGACCTGCTGCCCTCACCCCCAACTCTTGAAGGGCAGGAGACGCACATGCACCCGACGGCCATGGGCAGCGGCTCGCGCGTGGTCAACGCCTATCCGCTCCTGAACAGCGAAGCCGTCTACACCGGGCAACGCGAGGCCGCGCCCAATCAACGCGTGTTCATCCTGACGCGCTCAGGATTTTCCGGGCAGCAGCGCTACTCTGCGGCAAGTTGGTTGGGCGACATCACCTCCACCTGGACCGCGATGTACAAGCAGATCGCTGCCGGTCTCGGTATGAGTATCTCCGGCGTGCCGTACTGGACCATGGATGCCGGCGGCTACACCATGCAGCAGAAGTTCGGCACTAAAACACCCAAGCCAGAAGATGAAGAGGAATGGAGAGAGCTCAACACGCGCTGGTTCCAATTCGCCACATTCTGCCCGCTGTTGCGTGTGCACGGTGAGGTGCGGCCACGCGAGATGTGGACGCTTGGCGACAACACTCCCGCTTATCAAGCGGAACTGAAGTTCGACCGCCTGCGCTACCGCATGTTCCCTTACGTCTATTCGCTCGCCGGAGCGGTTACCCAGAGGGACTCGACGATCATGCGGCCGCTAGTCATGGATTTTCCCGGCGATTCGCGTGCCCGGGAACTGACCGACGAGTATATGTTCGGCCCGGCATTCCTGGTGGCCCCGGTTACGGAATACAAACAGCGCAGCAGGGAAGTGTACTTACCCCCGGGTGCGGGATGGTATGACTTGTGGTCGGGAAAGTCCGCAGCAGGCAGCCTCAACGCCTCTGCGCCTTACGACCAGATCCCGGTCTTTGTGCGAGCGGGTTCGATCGTGCCCTTTGGTCCCGAGCTACAGTATGTCGCGGAGAAACCGGCCGACCCTACGACCCTGTATGTCTACACCGGAGCCAACGGAGAGTTCACGTTGTATGAGGATCAAGGCCTGACCTTCGATTACGAACATGGAGCGTTTGCGGAGATCCCGCTGGAGTGGAACGACTCCGCTAAGACACTCAGCATCGGTAAGCGCAACGGAAGCTTTCCGGGAATGCTGGAGAAACGAACCTTTCAGATTGTGCTCATCGCTCCCGACAATCCTAGACCGGTTTCCTTCACGCCCGAGCTCGCCAAAACTGTGAACTACGACGGCACCGCACACACGGTCACGCTGCCGTAACCGTTTCCGAGGCGGGAGCATGGTTGAGGTCGCCTCCACTCGAGAGCACGGGTAGCAGCCCTGCTCACGATGGCCAACGTTAAATCGGTCGCGGGCTGGTGTTTTTCGCCTCGGTAACATTGGAGGGCGAATCGGTAAACTGCTTTCCCGGCGCGAACGCGAACTTCTCGTGCTTGCCGCCCACCTTGCGAATGGCGTCGTGCCAGCCGTCATCCCAGGCGATGTGAGCCTCTCCATCCACGTAGCTCCACGTCCCGTGCTGTGCGCCCACCGATTTCGCCGCGTGCCCGTCCTCCTCGAGCGTGATGTAAAAGGTGCTGCCGTTTCCATCTCCGACCAGCCACTTGCCTAAGAAGTGGCCTCGACCAGGTACGGCGGCGGAAGGCAGGGAGATTGGCGAGGCCACGCCGGCAGCCGATCTGAATTCCATGCGCGCGACGGCCGCCATCGGAAACTTCTGCTGATGTCCGTCCTTAAAGATAATGACCACTGCATTGCCGTCGTCCGTCGCCGCCGGTTTTGTACTCGCAAATGAAAGCCACGCGCCACAGGCCAGCGCTACCATCGACACAACTTTCCAGGAAGTCTTGCTCATGAAGTCTCTCCTCGCTCGCCCCGAACTATATACCTGCGCTCACTCGGCTCGATGTGTTGCCAGTACATTCAGCGGAATTAATTCGCGGTGCTCGAGGTTTTCGTCACCAGAGATACGCGGGTTACCGCGGAATGGTTCCGAAAGAAAACGTATTTGCAATTCGAGTTGTAGGTAAGCGGGATGTTTCGCTCAAGAGCCAGAGCAGCGCACGCAATTCGGCGATTTCGAGTTTTGATTCTTGGAGGGTACGGTGCCAGGGAATTCGAATTCGCAAAGCGATCACGCTACATTCGGGCGCTGTTCGTCAGATCGCGGAGCCAGGGCATAGCCCTTCCGCGTTTCCACGACTTTCATTCGGTTCCAGTCGTAAGGGAACTCGCGGCCGCAACGCAGGCACGCCACATAGGTGTCCGCGTCACCCTCTCCCTGGTCTCGCGATGAACGCGGTGTCATCGGGAAGGTCAAGCGTTTGTGCGTGCATCCAAACAGCGCATTTACAAGAGCAATCATCGGCAGCAACCTCATAGCATCGGTGCGTCTGACGGCATAGTGCTGTTTACGGGGGGAGCGTTACAGCCGAATACTGCTTTGGGTGGAGTGAGGTGCTGCAGAAACGATACTTGGATGGGAGCCGCGGTCGAGTCGCGACTCCCCTGGTGTGCTAATGGCGAACTAGCGATTCCCCTGCCGGGTCGTATCGCCCTGTTTGCCTGGAGCGCCGCCCTGCTGCTGACCGGCCTTGCCGCTGTCATGCTGCTGTTGCTGGCCGCTCTTCTGATCGTTCTGCTTTTGTCCTTGATTACCCTGCTGATCTTGCTGAGACCCTGAGTGCTGAGGATTCGACATGGGTACTACCTCCGTAGGGATCACTCCCTGTCCTAAGTGGGAGGTCGTGTTCGCGGAGGTTGGTTGCCCTTCAGATTTAGAGAATTAACACCAATGTCCGCAGATAGCTGCCGTGTTATGGAAGTGCAAGAGGGCAGGCTACTTAGCGGAAGAAGCGTCCGCCACTAGCCGCGATGCCGCAGCTCGTCCATCCCGGATCAGGTCCGGCAAGCCGACGCCGTGATACGCATTCCCCACTAGCTGAAGTCCCGGAAAGCCGCTCAACCGCCTCTCCAATTCTTCAATCCGCGCTTGGTGCCCGACAGAGTACTGCGGTAAAGACTTGGGCCAGCGACGCACCAGCCACTCGTCCGGTTCGGGAATCGGGCCCAGGATACGACGCAATTCCGTGAGCGTCCGACCGAGCAGGTCAGCGTCCGACTCCTCCAGCAAACCCAGAGCCTGTTCGCCTCCGAAGAAACCCCGCAGCAGGACGCCGCCTTCCGGCACGCGATGCGAGAACTTCTGATCGACAAACGTACAGGCCAGCAGGGAACTCGCGCTGCCTCGTACTTGCGGCACCAGAAACCCGAACCCTGGGGGGATCCGCATCTGTCTTGCGTGCGCCGGAGCAAATGCCAGCGCGACGACGATGGCTGAGGTCGCTTCCATCGTCAACAGGTCAGCCATAGTTGCGTCCAGCGGCTCGAGGAGTCCTCGTGTTATGTGAGCGGGCGTTGCCAGTACCAAGTCGTCGAATGTCTCGTGCCGACCAGCAGCCTCGACCACCCAATTCTCGGCCGACCTCTTGATCGCCGTCACTTCGTGATTGAGGCGAATGGAGCCAGCGGGAATTTTCGCAACCATTCCCTCCACCAGTGCCCCCAGGCCCGAGGTCAACGTAGTGAACACAGACGAAGCACCTCGATCGGCGCGCACCTGCCGACGAAGAGCCTCTACCAGGCTGCCGTGCTCGCGTTCCATCTTGACGAACGCGGGCATGACAGAGCGCACGCTCAGGTTCTCAACACTTCCTCCAAAGACGCCCGCCAACAGGGGCCCGGCAATCTTGCTGGCGACTTCTTCACCAAAATGCCGGCGCACGAAAGTGGCAACCGACTCGTCCTGATCCGTTGAGAGTGCAAAGCTCTTCAACTCCGCGGCTCGATCCGGTTCCTCACGATAAGCGCGCAGCGCTTCGGCTGAAAACAGCGGTGATCTCTCCAATGCTTCGAAGTCGGTGGGCACCATCATCCGCATACCATCAGGCATGGGAATCAGGCGTTCGCCATCCAGCAGATAGGTGCGCCGCTGGTGGTCGTTTGAGGGGATAATCTGCGGTCCTAGTCCGAGTTCGATGGCCAGGTCGCGGGCCCACGGCTTCTCCGTCACCCACGAATCGGGACCGCATTCGATCACGAAACCATGACTGTGACGAGTTTCAACAATGCCGCCGAGGCGACCGGAAGCTTCCAACAGAACACATTCAACCGGATGCCTTGCCTGCTCCAGGGCAAGCTGATAGGCGGTGGCGACTCCGCTGATGCCTCCACCCACGACCGCGACACGACGTCGATCCGCCCGAGGTTCCGAACTCACGTGCTTTCCGCGCATCGCGCCGTCAAGCGCTCCACGCCTTGCTTCGCCAGGTCAGCGATGGCGGCCGCAAGCTGTGGAGATCCGTTCAGCGACTCAGGACGATCCAAATGCATGCCAAGTTGCTGCGCATACTCGCGGAATGCGATGTCCACGTCATACAAAATCTCCACGTGGTCGCATAGAAATCCGATCGGCTGCAGCACGACTGCCTTCGCCCCGCCGCCGTGCAAGGCCGTCAACGTATCTTCTACCGTCGGCCCGATCCACGGACCGCCCGACATCCCTTGGCTTTGAAAGGCGAAGACCCACCGGTCGGGAGTTAGTCCGCATTGTTCCGCCACCAGCGCCGCCGTGTGCTTTGCCTCTACAGGATAAGGGTCCGGCTCCAGGCTCGCGGTCTCGCTTGATTGCACCCTTCCACTCGGAGCGGCCGATTGCCCTGCCGCTGCTGGCGGCTGCACCTGAATCGTTCGGCAAGGCACGCTGTGCGCGGTAAAGAGCACAGGAAAGTCGTTGCCGTATTCCACGCTCACGCGCTCCAACACTGGTCGCAGCCGATGAGCGAACGCCTCTGCCAGTTGCGGATGATCCGCCCAGCCCGCCACAAAATCGACGGCAATGTCGTCGCCCGTCGCTGCCAGCACCACTCTGCGGTACAAGCCCACGCTCGTCCGCGAGTTCTGCGGAGCCAGGCAGATGGCCACCGCGCCCGTTATGCCATCGGCTCGCATCTGTTGCACGACCTCAGAAATGTACGGCTTCCAGTTACGCATTCCTACGTACACTGGTAGCCCGGTCGCCTCCGATACGAGTCGGCCCTGTTCCTGGCTCAGCGCAGTCAATGGGCTATGCCCGATCAGCGAGTAGCGATGCTGGATCTCCTCGATCACACTCGTCGGCATGGGCCTGCCGCCAGTTACATTGCTCAGATACTCAGGAATCTCCTCGAGAGCATCGGGCGTTCCGTGTGCCAGGAGCAGCACTGCCAGCTTTTGCGGTCTAGCCAAGTGTGCCTCCGGCAGGTACGAATTCGCGAACGAACTTCACCACCTGCTGCACATGCTCGACCGGGGTGCCGGGAACAATTCCATGCCCGAGATTGAAGATGTGCCCGGGCCTTCCTGCCGCTTCGGTCAAGATTTGCCGGGTGCGTTCTCGAATAAGCTCCGGCTCCGCGAACAACGTAATTGGATCGAGATTGCCCTGAACCGCGCAGGAATAATCCAGCTTCCGCCATGCCTCGTCGAGCGGGGTTCGCCAGTCAAGCCCGAGAACGTCTGCTCCTGTCTCCCGCATCGAAGGCAGCAGGCTCGCGGTGTCTACTCCGAAGTAAATCACGGGAACGCCCAGCGCTTGTACCTCGCGCACCAGCGTACGCGTAATCGGCAGCACGAAGTCGCGGTAGTCTGCAATGCTCAACGCGCCTGCCCAGCTATCAAAGATCTGGATCACGTCCGCGCCCGCGGTCACCTGTTGCGCCGCGTACTCGCGCAGCACCACGACGAGCTTCTCCAGCAGTGATCTCCACGCACCCGGATTGCGATACATCAGCGTCTTGGTATGGATGTAGTTACGTGATCCGCCGCCTTCGATCATGTAACTCGCCAGTGTGAAGGGCGCGCCGATGAAGCCGATGATCCCAATGCGATCTTTGAAATGAGCGACCACCTTGTCGATCGCCTCTGCTACATAACTGAGCTCCACAGCTCGATCGGTTCTGAGCCTCTGAATATCTTCGACCGTGCGCACCGGGTGATGCACGACCGGACCCTCGCCTGCTTGAAACTCGAAATCCAGACCCATGCACTCGAAGGGCAGCAGCAGATCCGCGAAGATAATGGCCGCATCCACGTCCAGCTTTTCTGCCGCCGTGATGGTCACCTCGGCCGCGAGTTGAGGCTTCTTGCAGATCTCCAGCAACGTGTGATGACGGCGCACAGCCTGATACTCGGCCATGTATCTTCCCGCTTGCCGTAGAAACCAGACCGGCGTGCGGTCGACAGGCTGACGCAAGCAGGCGCGAACGAAGCGCGACCCGCTGGTAAGAGGAGTCAGGCCTGAACGTGCACTCAGGTCCGCGCTAATGGGCTCGGGAATTGGATTCAATGGCATGGGGAAACTCAATACAAGAGGTTAGCATCTCCGCCAGTCCCGGTCGCCGGGAATGCTCGACGAATTTCGCCACGTCCAAAACCCCTCATGGAAGCTTTGGGGCGAGCATCAGGACAATGATTCGGACCCCTGGTCCATGCGCAGCAAGATCTTGCCGACGTGTTCTCCACGTTCCATTCGGCGATGCGCTTCCGCGGCCTCGGCCAATGGAAAGATGCAATCGATAACCGGCCTTAACTGTCCGTTTACGAACCTGGGCCAGACCTGTTGCTCGATAGAATCGCGCAGCCTCCGCTTCTCACTCACGGGCCGCGAACGCAGGGTTGACCCAGTGACCACAAGTCGTTTGCGCATCAGCGTGCTTAGGTCGAGTTCCACCTTGTTTCCGCTTCCATGGGCAATGTGAATCAACCTGCCGTCCATAGCCAACAGGGCCAGGTGCTTGGGAAAGTAATCGCCGCCGACCATGTCGAGGATTACGTCCACTCCTCGCCCACCAGACCACTCGAGAATGCCGGCAGCCCAATCTTCTTCACGATAGTTGAAGGCACGCTCGCACCCAAGATCGATGCATGAGCGACACTTCGCGGCCGTTCCGGCGGTACTTACCACGTGCGCGCCAAATTCCCGAGCGATCTGAATGGCGATCGTACCTATGCCGCTGCTGCCGCCTTGAATCAGCAGACGTTCACCGTGGAAGAGCCTGCGAGGCTCAAAGAGATTGGCCCAGACGGTAAAGACAGCCTCAGGCAAAGCGGCCCAATCTACCAGGGACGCGTGCGTGGGAACGGGGAGACACTGCTCCGCCGGCGCGACACAATACTCCGCATATCCGCCGCCCGCCAGCAACGCGCATACCGCATCGCCTACTCGCCACCGCGAGTCTACCTGCGATCCTGTGGCGGCAATGTGGCCGGAGACCTCAAGCCCCAGAATCTCAGAGGCTCCGGCAGGGGGCGGGTAATGCCCGCGGCGCTGTAACAAATCGGCTCGATTGAGCCCCGCCGCGGCAACACGAATCAGAAGCTCATTGGGTGCTGGTTGAGGAGTTTCGACCTCGCCGATCGTGAGCTGATCAGCTTCCCCAGGCGCCAATACCAGAACTGCTCGCATAACTGACCATAACTACCAAGTACCGAGACTCTCCGGGGCACTAACCCAAAGAAATGAAGGGTCCCGCAAGTTACGGGACCCTTGGTCATCTCTAAGAGTCTCTTATGCCGAGGGAGACGCTGCCTTCTGTGCCTTACGAACCTTTGCCCAGCGCGCCTTTTGTGCGGCTGCAATCGCTTTCCTGCCGGCGGGACTCAGTGTGCGCGTGCCTCGTGCGCCCCTCTTACTAACCGCATCTGAGGACTTACGTCCGGGAGCATTGAGCGGGCCGCCCTCGAGCAGCCTCTTCGCCTGTTGTAACCGGGTTATCTCTTCTTCAATTTCCTGCACTACGCTGTTTATCGCCATGTAGCTGCTGCTCCATTCTTGATCTTGAGGTTCCGGTCCAGGCAACCGATCATTGCGCTCTTCGGGAGACGCAACCTGTATCTATCAAGTATAGGCACAAATGTTCTGCTCCGGCGGATCGGCAATTACATTTTATCCGGATCAATCTTACTTAAGTGTCATATCAGGCAATTACCCCTTCGGTAGCCTTAAGGGCGAAATAGCTTAGTAACTCACTTATCGCCCGATAACCAGAAGCATCTCAGAGTCAGGTGCTTGCCAGGCCTGTGCTCCTTCGTGATTCAGCTTCCCAGACTGCTCATCCCAATGAAGGTGGGTAATCTTGCTATCGCCTTTCTCATAGGCATAAGTTTTGCCGTCGTCTTCATAGAGCGCGAAATCCACGTCTGCTCCTGGATATACCTTCACCTTGGCGATCTTCTGCTCCTGGCTTGTGCTCTCGATCTGCTCTCCGACAGGAACTATCGATCCCGCCCGCACAAACAGCGGTATCTGGTCGATCGGCGCCTCGACGTTTAACGTTTGTCCACCCTTGACTTGCTCGTTCGTCCAGTAGTTATACCAGTCGGAGCCCGCGGGTAAGTAGACCTCACGGTGAGTGGCTCCCTGGTCGGTAATCGGCGCAACCAGAAACGCCGGCCCAAACATATATTCGTCACCGAGGTCGGCCACTTTAGGATCATCCGGAAAATCCATAAACAACGCCCGCATGATCGGGGCGCCGGTCTCATAGGTGTGGTAACCCAGCGAGTAGATGTACGGCATCAATTCGTAACGCAGCTTCAGGTATTTCTCCAGGATCGGCTCTGCCTGCTTACCGTACGACCAGACCTCGTTGTAAGTCCGGCTGCCGTGGGTTCTAAAGATGGGCAGGAACGTTGCATACTCAAACCAGCGTGTATACAGCTCGCCATAGTCTTCGTACCCGCCGACTGTTGCGCGCGCGTCGGACGCATCGATCAGCGGTGGGTGCGCAGCGTGATGCTCACCGGGCAGATATTGCCATCCACCCGTGTCGTTGCTCCAGTACGCGAAGCCGCTCGCCGAGAAATCAAGACCCGTAGGAATTTGGCGCTTCAACGTATCCCAGGTCGGGGCGATATCCGATGACCACATGATCGTGCCGTTACGCTGCGAACCCAGGTAGGCGTCGCGCGAGAGAATCAGCGCGCGCTGCTGCAGGTCGCGGCGGAATCCATCGTAGATAGATGCGGTGTGGAACAAAGGAAAGACGTTGAAGTAACGTGTTCCCGGACCAATCTTCCAGTAACTCCCGTTCGGCGGCAGGTCCGGCTCAGTTTCGTCTGCCCAGAAGGAATCAAACCCCTTGCTCACCAGATCTTTGCGAATCGTGTCCCAGTACCACCGTGCCGCTTCCGGATTGGTCGTGTCTATATCGGAGCCCGCTCGATCGTAAGGCAGCCCATTCGTCGGCGTGCCGTCGGCCAGGTGTTCAAACCAGTTATTCTTCAGTAGTAAGTCATAATAGCGGCTACCCGGAGTAAATCGCGGCCATACGCTGATCATGGTCTGAAAGCCCATATCATGCAGCTTTTTGTTCATCGCCGTTGGGTCGGGCCACTTGGCGGGATCCATATCCATCTGTCCCATTTTCGTGTAATAGAACCAGTCCACGACGATTACATCGGCGGGTAAGTGCCGTTCGCGATAACCATTAGCCACCGCCATCACTTCGTCCTGCGAACTGTAGCGCTGCTTGCACTGGATAAACCCGTAAGCCGCTTTGGGCAACAGCGGGGTTGCCCCGGTCAGCAAGCGATAACCCTGGTAGATCTCATCGGTCGCCTTGCCCGCAATCACGAAGAAAGAAACGCGGTCGCCGACTTCGGAGGTCCACTTGATACGTTCATTGAACCCGGGCTCAATGGTTGTTCGAGACGGGTTATCCCAGATCATGCCGTAACCCAGGTTACTCACGAGAAAGGGAACACACACTGTCGGTCCACCCGTCGCTGTGTAGTTATGCCAGCAGTGCATGGTGTGGCCGCGATGATCGAGGTACCCCTCCTGGTTCTGCCCCAGGCCGTAGTAGTGTTCGTTTGCAGGGGATCGAAAGTCCGCGCCCACCTGGAAGAACGGCGCATCCGTCGGCCGTCGATCGTAGAGCACATCGGCATTGCCATCCTTATGATTCGGCACCGACATTGCCCATCCCTCCATGTCCAGCAGCGTCTTACCCTCCGGGGTCGCAATGACGATGTGTGCCCCGGGAGCCGAGCCATTAAAGAATTTGGAGATATCCACCTGGGTAGGAACTGGCTTACTCGGATGATCGGCTGCGACGGTGACCACCAGGCGCGACGACCGGTAGGCCTCCCCGGTCTCGTCTTTCGTGTGGCTCCAGCCGGCCGCTGCAGGCTTGGCGATAAATCCAAATCCTGGCCCTGCCAGCGCAGGCTCCGATTGCTTGCTCAAGGTGACTCGGATGATGTTGGGCGCGTAGGGCTCGAGCACGATCGTAGCGCCATTGTGGTCGAGTACAACCTTCTGCTCCTGCGCGCCCGCTGTCGCCATCAGCGACGCGGCAAACCCAACGAGTAAAACCATTTTCCTGAACATTGCAGTCTTTGCTCCTGATTTTTGCTACCCGAACCGCTGCCCAAAGTTCAACCAGCGAGTGTAGTTGCTGAGGCTGGCTTGGGGAAGATCTTCGCGCGGGCTTGCGTGCAGCCTGGCCAGAAGAGGCCCTTGGACGCAATTAGCCCACCGCAGCCCGGCCACACCGCTGCTGTCTCTCAAGAATAAGGAGGAGTTGCCGCCCACCCTCTCGCCACTTAGGCAGGTTGCTCCAGCGCATTCTTCCGTCGTGTTTTCTTGGACGCAGCGGCCACTTGGCCAGTCGATTCGCGAACCGTAAGTGTCGGCTCCATCACGATCTCCGCCGCGAACTCCTTGGCGGGATGCGCGATCTTGTCCAGCAGAATGCGTGCGCCTTCATTGCCCATATCATGCAGCGGCTGATGAATCGTCGTCAGGCTGGGCTTGAGATAGGCGGCACTGATCACATCATCAAAGCCGATAACCGAGATGTCTCCCGGAACACTCAGCCCCGCATCTTGAATGGCACGAATGGCGCCGATCGCGGTGATGTCGTTAAAACACGAGAGGGCCGTGAAGTCGCGACTGCGAGCGAGTAACTCTTTCACCATGTCGTACCCTAACTCGGGTGACCAGGTATCCGCCTGCAGCGTGAGGCATAACTCGGTTGTAACTCTCAGTCCGAGTCGCCGCGCGACCTGCATGGTGCTGCGCCAGCGAAAGTCGGAGTCGGGGATGAGTTCAGGTCCCCGCATGAAGGCGATCTTCCGGTGGCCTAACTCGTAAAGATGCCCCAGAGACAGTTCCGCGGCCTTCTCGTGATCGAGGATGATGTTTGAAGTCCCAGGCCTCTGAATATGTCCGGAGATGGCCACAGTTGGCAGCGGAAGGTCGATGTCCGCACCCGTGTTCAGCAGCAGAAAGCCATCCACTGCGCGCTCCATCAGCATGCGCGGATATTCCTCGATCAACTCCGGCTTCCAGAAATGGCTGGCGGTGAAGTAGAAGTAATGCGACTTGATCAGGTGCTCTTCGACGCCGTTCAGCACCAGCGTGAGATAGCCTTCACTCAGGTTCGGCGCCAGCACGCCCACGGCCATGCTGCGTTTACTTCTTAGCGACCGCGCAAAGTAATTAGGTCGGTAGTGAAACTTCTTCGCCGCAGCGAACACACGTTCCCTGGTGTGCGCAGGGATCGACTTGGCAGTCGGTGAGTCGTTGAGTACCAGAGAAATCGTCGTCTGAGATAGATCGAGTAACTCTGATAACTTCTTCAGATTTACCCGGCCGTTATCTTCCTGGCTTTGCGTTTTGCTTTTCGCCATTGCAAGAGGTTCCTGCCGCTTCGATTACACAGCGCATATTCCTGGCGTGGCAGCACACCAGATTTCGCACCACAAAAACGGTTTAGTCCACTCTACTACGCAACCCGTGCTTCTCGCCCCTGGATGCACAAATATCGTTAACTCTGCCCGCACTGGAGCCACCGTCCAGCCGCATTATTAGGCTCCACGACTGGTGCGAATAGCATGGCTTCAGGGACAAGATGGCGCAGAATCAGGACGCGCCTGCATCCTAATTACTACGCGACGGGATTGTAAGCTGTATGGCACAGGCGAACGCAGAACTGGGCTACAGAACCCGCCGAGGCCCAGGCTGGTTTTCATAAAATGCTTTAAACGACTTCTTGGCGCGGTGGATCAGGACCCGCATGTACTCGCGGTCCACTGAGAGTTCCCGGCAGACCTCGTCTTTATCGCGCTCCTCCAGAAACACCAGCTTCAGCAGCTTGCGATCCCGTTCGGCTAACTTGCTCAGTATCTCCCGAACGACCCGCTGCGCATCTTTCACCATCAGCCCGCTCAGTGCGTCCGGCTTGCGAGACGGAAAGCTGGTGTCTTCGTGATCCTCGATGGATTCGGTGCGCGAATGCGAGCGGTAATATTCCAGCAGCACGTTGTTGCAGACGGTGTTTACAAACGCGCCGAGTCGCTCGGCATGCTTCACTCCGCCTTCGTTCCGGATCGACGTGAGCACCCGCGCAAAGGTCTCCTGCTTCACATCTTCGATCGCATCTCTCGAGTTCAAGCGCGACCGGAGCTTCAACTGGATCAGTTCACTGAAGTAGGAGACGAAATGCGCTTCCGTCCGGGCATCCCCCGCCCTTAGCCTGCCGAGATAGTCCGCGTCGAATGCGTGGAATTGCAAGCCATCGTCCCCCGGAGAAAGTAGGTCGAACCTAAGTTTACACGTTCGTTAGTTTCTGACCTGTCAATCTTAGGGGCGACTACTTACCCAAAATCCTAACCGCCTTACCCGCACGTCTAACCTGCCGACTCTCGGGGAACACTCCGCAGTCACATCTCACCTATGTACCCACGTTCCTTGACCGGGACCAGGCTGCTTCACTCACCGTTGCGAGCTCGGCACGCTCTGTATCGTCCGAATCACTTGCAAACCCCCGCCTGTTCGCCGCAATCTGATAAGCATGCCTGAGTTGCCCGACATCGCTGCCTACCTCCACGCGCTCGAGGTACGCATCGTCGGCCAGCCGCTGGAGAAAATCCGCATCGCGAGTGCCTTTCTGCTGCGCACCGCACAACCGCCGCTTGAAACAGTCGAAGGTCGCTCCGTGCGCGAATTGCGGCGTGTCGGCAAACGCATCGCCATCGGTCTGGAAGGCGAACTGTGGGTGGTGCTCCACCTGATGATCGCCGGTCGCCTTCACTGGCGCGCGCCCGGAGCCGGGCTCGCCGGCCGCAATCAACTCGCCGCGTTCGACTTCCCGCAGGGCAGCCTGGTTCTCACGGAAGCTGGCAGCAAGCGTCGCGCGTCGTTATACATCGTCAGCGGCGAAGAGGGTCTGCAATCGCTGGACCCGGGTGGCATCGACATCTTCTCTGCCACTCCGGAGTCGTTCCGGGAGGCGCTCACCACCGAGAACCGCACCCTCAAACGCGCCCTCACCGACCCGCGCGTGCTCAGTGGGATCGGCAATGCCTACTCCGACGAGATCCTGCATGCGGCACAACTCTCGCCCCTTGCGCAGACTCACAAACTCCAGCCGCAGGAGTGGGAGCGCCTCTACGCCGCCACCCGCCAAACCATTCAGGCCTGGATGGATGAACTGGAGGCCGAGGCAGGGAAGAAATTTCCCGAGAAGGTCACTGCCTTTCGCAAGGGAATGGCCGTGCACGGCCGCTTTGGCGAACCCTGCCCTCGATGCGGTGCTCCGGTGCAGCGCATTCGCTACGCCGACAACGAGACCAACTACTGCCCCACCTGCCAGACCGGGGGAAAGATCCTCGCCGACCGCAGCCTCTCCCGCCTGCTCGGCTCCGACTGGCCCCGAACGCTCGACGAACTCGAAGCTCTGAAGCGCCGCTAGACGGCCGGGAGGCCGCGCTCCTTCAAGCTGAACTCAACCCATCACCCGCCCGAACTGTTACCCTAACAATGGAAACCGCAAACATTGAGAAAGTGACCGCGATCCTCCCTCAACGCGAGGTTCGACGGCTTGATACGCCAGAGAGCGCATGTTTTATCCCACAGATGATCTCCGCATAAAAGAGACCAAGGTCGTTCTGCCTCCGGTCTTTCTCGAAGAGGAAATGCCGGTTACCGAACAGGCCTCCGCCACCGTCTTTCAGGCCCGGGACGAGATCGTGAATATCCTCGCCGGCACAGATCGCCGCCTGCTTGCCGTGGTCGGCCCCTGCTCGATCCACGACACCAAGGCGGCCCGCGAATACGCGGCCTTGCTCAAGACCGCCATGGCTGAGTTCTCCGATGAGTTGCGCATCATCATGCGCGTCTACTTCGAGAAGCCGCGCACCACGCTCGGTTGGAAGGGGCTCATCAACGATCCTTACCTCGACGAATCTTTCCGCATTAATGACGGCATGCGTATGGCGCGCCGCCTGCTGCTGGACCTGGCGGAGATGGGCGTCCCTGCCGGTACCGAGTTCCTTGACATGATCTCCCCGCAATACACCGCCGGCCTGGTGAGTTGGGGAGCCATCGGAGCCCGCACCACCGAGAGCCAGGGCCATCGCGAACTGGTCTCCGGACTCTCCTGTCCCGTCGGTTTCAAAAACGGCACCTCTGGCAACGTCAAGATCGCCATCGACGCGATTCTGTCCGCCAGCCATGCGCACACCTTTCTCGGTCATTCGAAGTATGGCCAGTCCGCGATTCTCTTCACCAGCGGCAATCCGGATTGCCACATCATCCTGCGCGGCGGCCGCGGCACCGTCAACTACGACGCGGCCTCAGTTGAAGACACCGCCCAGCAGATGCACAGGGCCGGCCTGTCGCCCCGCATCATGATTGACTGCAGCCATGCCAACAGTCAGAAGGACCACCGTCGTCAACCTCTGGTCGCGCGCGACGTGTCCGCCCAGATTGCCGCAGGAGACCGCCGCATCATGGGCGTCATGATCGAGAGCAATCTGGTCGCTGGCGCACAGCCTCTCGTTCCCGGCCAACCCCTGGTCTATGGCCAGAGCATCACCGACGCATGCCTGGGCTGGGAGGAAACGCGGTCCACTCTTGAGGAACTCGCAGCCGCTGTTCGCGCCGGCAGATAAATCGCAGCAGAGGTGCATTGCAGTCTATGGAAGTCGGCTCGCTTTTCCTGAGACCTCGATGAGCCGGGTAACCCCATCCTTCGCGCTGTTTGCGGAGGGTGGGGAAAACATGAAGCTCGTCCACAACCTAAGCTCTGCGTCCCCACCGATCCGTCCACAAACAAAACCCTCGACAAACCACAGGTCCAGCGTGATAAAACGTTTGACTGAAGAGGGAACTCATGAATCGTCGCCACTTTCTGCAGAACTCCACGTTGGCTCTCACCGCCAGCGCACTTGCCGCCCGCACCGGCTTTGCTCTCCCTGCTCTCGCCGACCTGCCCGGCCAAGCCGCCGTCCAGTTTCCCGCGGGGTTCCTGTGGGGGTCCGCCACCGCTGCGTACCAAGTCGAAGGCGCGTGGAAGGAAGACGGCAAGACTGAATCCATTTGGGACCGCTTCGCCCACACCCCCGGCAAGATCAAGAACGGCGACAACGGGGACGTAGCCTGCGACAGCTATCACCGTTATAAGGACGACATCGCCCTGCTCAAGCAGCTCAACATCAAGAGTTACCGCTTCTCCCTGGCTTGGACACGCATCCAGCCGAACGGCCGCGGGCCCGCGAACCAGAAGGGGCTCGACTACTACAAACGCCTCACCGATGCGCTCGCGGCAGCTAACCTGCGCATGCTGCCCACGCTCTATCACTGGGATCTGCCGCAGCCGCTCGAAGATGCCGGTGGCTGGCCCAACCGCGATACCGCCGAGCGCTTCACCGAATATGTATCCATCGTTGCGCATACTCTCGGCGACCGCTTCTCGCACATCGGCATCTTCAACGAGCCGAAGACGTTCACCGGGGTTGGCTACCTCGACGGCATCCACGCTCCCGGGCGTAAGGAACCGATGGCCTTCCTCAAGGCCACTCACACCGTCAACCTGGCGCAGGGGCAGGCCTTCCGCGCGCTGAAGGCCGCTCATTCCAAGCTTCAGGTCGGCGGAGCTTTTGACGTCTCGCCCATGATCCCGGCGAGCGATTCCATGGGCGATCGCGCGGCTGCGGAGCGTTATCACCGCTTCCTGAATCTCTGGTTCCTCGATACCGCTCTCAAAGGCCGTTATCCCGAAGGCGTCTTGCCGCCCGAACAACAGGCCGATCTGCTCGGCTTCCGCCCCGGTGACGAGAAGATCATGCGGGCTCCGCTCGACTTCATCGGGCTCAACAACTACACCCGCTTCACCGTTCACGATGCGCCCGAGGGCGTCAATATCCCCGGCCTGAACGCCCGCGCCGACTGGGCCACCGGGCCTGATGAAAAATCCGACAACGACTGGGACATCTACCCGCACGGCTTCTACGACATCGTTACCCGCATGGCTCGCGAAACCGGCAACCTGCCCATTGAGATCACCGAAAACGGCGCCGCCTACAACATGAAGCCCGATGCCAGCGGCCACGTCCCCGACCAGAAGCGCATAGCTTACCTTCGTAGTTACTTGAGCGAACTGGCGCGCGCGATACAGGACGGTGCTCCGGTTCGTGCCTATCACTGCTGGAGCCTGATGGATAACTTCGAGTGGGCAGAAGGCTATTCGCAACGCTTCGGCCTGGTCTATGTCGACTTCGACGACAAACAGAAGCGCATTATCAAGGACTCGGGCCACTGGTACGCCAACGTGGCGGCCACGAATAAAGTGAGCTAAGTCGGCACTGGCTGGAGAAATAACCTGTTGCGGTCTACGACAGTTGGGCGAGGGTTCGTGAGTTGTGCTGCACTCGGCGTCCGCGGAGCGACACAACTTCTCTCGCCGGTCCGGACCTGTACTCCGTGGCCGGGCAGCCAAACAGATCACAACACCAAGGCGATCCCAAGCGCGAGCAACTCGAGGACGATCCAGAAGTCAGCCCAATGGAGCGAAGACAATTTCTGACGAGCGCCGCCGCCGTAATTGGAGCTGAACTGCTCACCGGACAAGCTCGCGTTCTTGGAGAATCCGGTGCCGGCAGGGAACGCAAATACCACATCCTGGGTGTCCCATTGCGAGCCGGGTCTCTGCTCCCTGGCAATGAAAACGATGCGCAGGCCTACCGCGAGGCTCATCTGCTCGCGCGGTTGCAGGCTGCCGGCTGCAGGGCGGTGGACGACGGTGATGTCGCCATCCCCAGCTATCTTCCGCATCACTCCGTCCCTCCCATCCGAAGCTGGCCGGCTCCGCGTATTGCCTGGGAGTGTGTCGCCGACCGTGTCGGTCCGCTCCTGCAACAGCCGGGGCAAGTTCCGCTGTTAGTTGGCTGCGATTGCAGTGTTGTAGTGGGAACCACGCAGGCGTTGGTGGCCGCTTCTGCCCAGGATGTGCACGTCCTCTATGTCGATGGCGACTTCGACGACGCAGCTCCCGAAGCCGAACGCAGCAATAGCGCAGCCTCGTGCGCCGTCTGGCTCCTTACCCATGAATCTCCGTTTTGGGCGGGTCCACGGTTGCGGCCTTCGCAGGTGTCGGTCGTCGGCTGGACCAGTCCTTCGCGCTCGCCCGAGTCAGGAATCGGTTCGCTCTCACTGGCCGAGATGCGGCGTTTCGGGCCGCGAGAGGCCGCCAGGCAGGCGCTCAAGGCCATTCCTGCCTCGGTTTCCATCCTGCTGCACTTCGACATCGATGTTTTGAGCAAGGCCGCCCTGCCGGCTGCCTATTTTCCTCATCCTGAGGGTCTGACCTTACTCGAGGCGACGGAACTGCTGGGTGTCTTGCTGAAAGATCCCCGGGTGCGCCTCATCGAAATCAGCGAGTACGCTTCGTTGCGCGACCTCGACCGGACCTATGCAGGCAAGCTGGTTGACCTGATTTGTGAGGCACTGAAGAGCTAAGACGGTGCTGTGAAGCCTGTGAACTGATTTAGTCTCCGGCTACAACTGCAGGCGCAGCGTCCGTGACCGAAGGCGCTTTCACCAGCTGCACCTTCTTTGCCAGCCCCAGCATGCGGAAGCACCAGATGTGCATCCAGTTCATGTCGATCTCATACCAGGTCATCCCATGGCGTGCTGCCGTCGGATGCGCGTGATGGTTGTTGTGCCATCCCTCGCCAAAGGTCAAGAGTGCCACCCACCAGCTGTTCCGCGAATCATCGCGGGTTTCATACCGCCGTGTGCCCCATTTGTGCGTCGCAGAATTGACGAACCACGTTCCGTGATGCCCCAGCGTGACCCGCAGGCACAGGAACCAAAGCACACATCCGAAGCCGAACACCCAGCCATGCAGCGAACCGAAGACCGCCAGCACCGTCGCGGTGGCCAGCGTGAGAGGGACCCAGTGGTAGCGGCTCAGCAGGACGTAGAACCGATCCTTGGCAAGATCCGGAACATACCGTGCCAACGCGTCTGTCTCGCTATGAGAAGAAGCGCCGGTCACCATCCACAACAGATGTGCCCACCACATGCCTTCGCGCGGCGAGTGCGGATCGCCGTCTCTATCGGAATACTGGTGATGCTGGCGATGCAGGGCCACCCATGAAATCGGGCCACCCTCGAGCGCCATGGTGGCGATGACCGCCAGGCTGTATTCCAGCCACTTGGGAACCTGGTAGCCGCGATGCGTCAGCAGGCGGTGATAACAGGTACCTACACCGACTCCGACGGTGAGCCAGTAGGTCACGACCAGCAGAATCAACCCGGTCCAGCTAAAGAAAAAGAGCGCCGCGATGGCCCCCAGGTGAAAGATGGCCAGCGTGATCGCCGGAATCCAGTTGATCTTCCAGGCGCCATGTTCATCGTGGCTGGCAGTGACGGCATTCCGGGGACCGGCCTCGTGAGGCGAAAGCGTGGGGGTCATGTTGTCAAACCTACAGTAGTAAGAAGACATCCCGCATCCCGCGAACGTCATAGTTGCGTAACACCTGCATTCCACCGCTAGCAACCCATGTTCACCGGGTGCAACTCCGACCGTAGACCGGCCCTGGCCGATCTCAAGGCTGCAGCCCGGCCTTCATCCAAACTGCGCCACCGCCGCGGCCATGCGCTCAAGCCGACTTTCCTCGCCGGCTGCTCGCCCATGGGTTACTCTCAGAGGCAGCGGCAGCGACTCGGGTCCGCCACCCACATCCATGAGCTCCTGGAAAGCGAAAGCCCAAAACTGGAAAGAGATGCCGACCTCGTCGTCGATTTACTTCTTCGTCGGCGTCTTCAGCCTCTTCGCTGCGCTTAACCTCGCCAGCATGAGCATGAACGTGCAATCGCAATCCTTGCCTGAGCTGGCTGGCGGCGCGCTCGTCAGCGGAGGCTTCGCCATGGTCTGGGCCTATGCCGGCACCCGCCGAGTGCTCTGGCTCTTTCCCGTCGCGGGTGTATTAGAAGCGCTGATGTTCAGCCTGCTTGCCCACGTCTTTGTAACCCATCACGCGCTTGGCCCAGCGGAGATGCAGCACAAGCTGTTGCTCAACGGCATTCTCATCATGTGCTTTATCGTTTCGGGGTACGTGGCCTTTCTCATCTTCTTCGGCCAGGAAGGAGCCCGGTTTTTCCGCACCCAGACAGAAGTGAAGCTCGCCGGAGAGATTCATCGCGCGCTGGTTCCCGCCCGCCACCACACCATCGGCAACGTGGAGCTCTTCGGCACCTCCGTCCCCAGCAGCGAAGTGGGTGGGGACCTCTTCGATTTCGTCGAGGGCGATGGCCAATGGCACGCCTATGTCGCCGATGTCTCCGGGCACGGAATCGCTGCAGGCATTCTCATGTCGATGATCAAGAGCGCCGCCGCCATGCAGCTCAACAAGCTCAAGAAGCCGGGCGACCTGCTGCTCGATCTCAACGACGTGATGCAGCCCTTCACCTCCCCGTCTAACTACCTCACCTTCGCTTACGTCGGCGGCAACGGCACGGAACATCTCAACTTCGCCCTCGCAGGGCATCTGCCGATCCTGCACTATCAGGCCAGGACCAAGGCGATTCTTGAACACTCCGATTCGAACGTCCCCATTGGCCTGTTTAAGAACCAGACCTTTCAGACCTCACAACTCTGCATGGAGCAGGGAGACCTGCTGGCCATCATCACCGATGGATTTACCGAAGTCTTCGATGGCAAAGACGAAGAGATCGGGATGGAGCAGTTCAAGTCGATGCTGCAGGCTTGCGCCGAATGCGACTTACCGGAGATCTACCGGCGGCTCCGCGCCCGCACGCTCGAGTTCGGCAAGCAGACCGACGACCAGACCATGCTGCTCATTCGCCGCAACGGCTGAGTTTTCGGGTATCCGCAGAGGTCACCCATCAGCTCACGTTTCCGCGGCCGTTCCTCGCTTCCCCTACAATGTCTCTGGATCGAGCGGCGAAAGGATTTCCCTTATGGAAGCAAATGAAGTGCAGGAACTGCAGGAACAACACGAACACGCCCATGAATCGAATCTGAAGCCGGTCAGCTTCACCATGAGCGTTCTTGCCGTGCTGGTTGCGGTGGTCACCGTGCTCGGTCATCGCACCCACACCGAAGCCGTCCTCAACCAAGCCAAGGCCAGCGATGAATGGAATCTCTACCAGGCAAAAAAGATTCGCCAGAACGACACTTTACTGGCCACCGATCTGCTCTCGGCCCTCGCATTACGCGACCCCGCCGCGGCCAAGAAGCTCGGTGATTCCTACAACTCCCACCAGGAGAAGTGGACCGAAGATCTGAAAGAGGAAGAATCGGAGGCTCGCAAACTCGAGGGAGAGGTCAAGACGGCGGAGAGGCGCGCCGGACGATTTGACCTTGGCGAGGCCCTGCTCGAGATTGGACTGGTCATTACCTCAATCACACTGCTGACACGACAGCGAGCCTACTGGGGCCTGGGCGTCGGCTTCGGTATCGCGGGACTGCTGGTCGCAGGCATGGCCTTTCTCATTCATTGACGGCTTTCAGCCCAAAAGAAACGGCCCAGAGCGACGATGCCCTGGGCCGATTCTGTTCAGATTGCGTGCTATCGATTCAGAGTGCCTACTTGTTCACGGTGAATGATGCATTCAGCGGCGTTTCGGTCGAAGAGCCTCCCACCAGCACCTTGTACTCACCCGGCAGTTGCTCAAACGCATTCTTCTGCACGTTGAACACAGAGTAGTACAGCGGGTCGACCTGGATCGTGACCGACTTCGATGCTCCCGCGGCGAGCTCCACACGTTCAAACCCAACCAGCCGCTTGTACTGTTCGCCTGCGCTCGATGGCAGAGCCACGTAAACTTCCGCGATCTCTATCCCGTCACGCTTGCCCGTATTCTTCACGTTGAAGCTCACGCTCTTTGCGTCTGCTTTTACGTCTGAATACGCATAGCCGGTGTAGGACAGCCCAAATCCGAACGGAAACAGCGGCTCTTTCTTTTCTGCCTCAAACCACTTGTAGCCGAACTTGGCGCCCTCGGTGTAGTTGACGTCGAATTCGGGAATCTCCTGCTTGTGCGCCTTCCTCGCTGCCTCGGCCAGGTCCAGCCCGGCGACGATCGGATGCGGCAGGTCTGCTTCGCTCTTTGCAAACGTCGCAGGCAGCTTGGCTGAAGGATTCACGTCCCCAAACAGCAGGTTCGCAATCGCCTGGCCGCCGCCGATCCCCGGGTACCACGCTTCGAGAATGCCTTCCACCTTGCCCGCCCACGGCATCGAAACCGGGCCGCCCGTCTCCAGCACCACGATGGTGTGCGGGTTCGCTGCAGCCACCGCATCCACCAGCGCGTCCTGGTTGTTGGGCAGCGACAAGGTTGCCGCGTCCCATCCCTCGCTCATCCACTGGTTGACGAATACGATCGCTAACTGTGACGATTTGGCCAGGCTTGCCGCGGCCGCCGCATCGCTGCCGTCGTTGTACTGCACCTTCGCATTCGGTGCCTTCCTCTGGATGTACTTAATCGGAGAAGAAGGGAAGTAGACGGCCTTGCCCCATTGCGATCCGCCCGGTTCGCCGCCCGGCGCGTCCACCTGCGCCGAACCGCCCCCTGAAAGCACACCCATATCCGCGTGCGATCCGATGATCGCAACCGACTGTACGCTTCCCGCGTTCAGCGGCAGAGCCTGGTTCGCGTTCTTGAGCAGCACGATGCTCTCTTCGGCGATGTGCTGCGCGTCTTCTTCACCCTTGAATGGATCGACCACGCTGCGCGGCATCGGCGGGTTGTCGATCACGCCGACGGCAAACATGCTGCGCAGAATGCGGTGCACCATGTCATCGACCCGCGCCTGCGGAACCCGGCCGTCCTGTACTGCCTTCTTAAGCGGCGCGCCGAAGAAATCATCGCCCGGCTGCTGCTGATCCATTCCAGCGAGAGCCGCCTTCACCGTGCTGTGGGTCGCCATCCAATCCGAGAGTACAAACCCCTTGAATGCGAAGTCCTTCTTCAACACCTGGTTCAACAGGTAGTCGTTCTCGCAGGCCCAGTCGCCGGCGACGTGGTTGTACGAACACATCACGCCGGCCGGATTCGCGATCCCGATTGCAATCTGGAACGCGAGCAAGTCGCTCTCGCGCGCAGCTTTCTTATCGATGATCACGTTGAGAATGTCGCGCCCGGTCTCCTGGTCATTGAGTGCGTAGTGCTTGATGTCGCCCATGATCTGCTGCGACTGCAGGCCCTTCATCAGGTTGCCGACCATGGTGCCCGCCAGCACCGGATCTTCCCCGGCGTACTCGAAGTTGCGCCCGTTGCGCGGCTCGCGCATCAGGTCCACTCCGCCGCCGATCGACATGTTGAATCCCTGCGCCCGCAACTCGCGCCCAATCACCTGGCCATAGAGCTGAGCCCCTTGCGGATCCCAGCTCGCCGCCGCGCCGAGTGCCGAGGGCAGTAAGGTCGCATACCGGCTTTCGAGTGCGGCCATTCTCACGCCTACCGCCGAATCCGCCTCGTTGATGTCGGGAATTCCTAGCCGCGCCACGCCTTCGGTAAATCCAGCACCGAAGTTGGAGTTCGGCGGAACCGGATCGCCCGCCCGCAACACACCCCAGCCCGTCCCATGCACCAATTGAATCTTCTCGTCCAGCGTCATCTGCTTCAAAACCATATCGGCTCGCTGGTCCGGAGACAGGCTCTTATCCATCCATGGTCCCTTGGGAGCCGCTGCCTCGTGGTGCCGATTTTGCCCTTGCGCCGCGCCCGCCGTCACCAGTCCAAAAACGCACATGCAGAGTGCTAGTTTTCCGCTCACTCGTTTCAACTTCATACTCTCCTTAAGTTGCCCTGCGGCTGCAAAAGAATCATCCGGGCAGCAACACCAGTGCCCGCCCGCACCCAGGGTCGCGAGGCCATACTAGAATTCGGAATCAACAACAGTCAAAATAAAACGATTAATTAGCCAAAATTCAGGGCCTCGGCTTGCCCTTCGTCCTCGCCCGGGCGTAAAACTTTCTTGTCCGGCATTCAAGATTTGTGAGGTAGAAGTATGTCCACCAAGGATTCAACAGGTCGTCGACAGTTCCTCAAGACCGGCGGAGCCGTCGCCGCAGGGCTGCTCGCCCAGGTTGCCGCCGGCGAAGCCACCAAGTCTCATCCGGCGGCGCTGCCTGCTATGCCAGAGAATGCGGCCAGCAAAGAGATGCCCACGCGCAATCTCGGCAAGACCGGCTACCGGGTCGGCGTCTTTTCGCTCGGTGGCCAGGCTGCCCTGGAGAAGCCCAACAACGAAGCGGTCGCCGTGCCCATCATCGAGCGCGCCCTGGACATGGGCGTCAACTACTGTGACACTTCGTCGATCTATGGCGGTCCCGATCGCTGGAGCGAGCAATACTTCGGCAAGGTCATGAAAACCCGCCGCAAAGATACCTTTCTCGCCACCAAGACCAAGGAGCGTACCCGCGACGGCTCCATGCGCATGATCGAGAAGTCGCTGCAGCTGCTGAACACCGACCACGTCGACCTTTGGCAGCTGCACGATATCGGCACCATGGGCGACGTGGACGAGGTCTTTGCCAAGGGCGGCGCCATGGAGGCTCTGCTGGAAGCTCGCGACCAGAAGATTGTCCGCTACCTCGGCATTACCGGCCATCACCGTCCCGAATCGCTGATGGAGTGCATCCATCGCTACCCCTTCGACACCATTCTTATGGCCATCAACGCGGCCGATAAACATCAGCACAGCTTCAGCGATGCCTTGCTGCCGCTCGCCGTCGAGAAGCAGATGGGCATTATTGGCATGAAGGTTCCCGCCCGCGGCCGCCTGCTCGCCAGTTGGACCCCCCCACCCCTCGACCGGCAGCAGCACTCCTGGGAAGGCCAAGCCGTGATCAGCACCAAGCCCGGCACGATCAACATGCGCGAAGCCGTCTACTACACGCTCTCGCAACCGGTCAGCACCATCATCATCGGCTGTGATTCGGTCGCGCAGCTGGAAGAGAACGTCCAGCTCGCCCGCGACTTTACCCCACTCAGCGAACAACAGCTCGCCTCGCTCACTCAGAAGACCGAACCCATCGCCAGCCAGGCGCTCTTCTTCCGTAACTTCCAGCGCACCTAGACCGCACTCCGACCGCACAACATAAGGGGGCACCCGACTCAGGTGCCCCTTACAATCTCGATCTTCAGACGGATTCCGCAGCGCGCTTCAGCTCTTTCCTGCTCAACCTTCGCGAAGGCTCCCGCTACACTGATCCCTGCGCCCTGCTCATTCCGGTCGCGGAGTCAAGCTCGTGCAAATCTGGAACTCCTTTCTGATCGCCTTCAGCGTCCTTTTGCCGCTGATCAATCCTCTGGGATCGGCCCTGGTCTTCCTCGGGCTGGTGGGCGCGGCCCCGCCTGCCGTCTACCACTCCCTGGCGCGCCGCATCGCCATCAACAACATCATTTTCCTGGCCGTGATTGAACTTCTCGGCTCTGCCATCCTCAATTTCTTCGGCATCTCGCTGCCTATCGTGCAGCTCACCGGGGGTGTCGTGATCGCCTCAATGGGCTGGGGCGTCCTCAACGAGAAGGACTCCAGCGCTACCTCCAAGGGCAAAGAGCGCGAATCTGAACATCGCGAAGACGTGCGCACCCGGCTACTCGAGCAGAAGGCCTTCTACCCATTCACCTTCCCTGTGACTTCCGGTCCGGGAACCCTGGTAGCCATCCTCACCCTCACCGCCCACATCTCCGGTCGTCTGTATCTGCGCAGCATCCTGGCCCATGTCGGCGTCTTTCTTGCCGTCATCGTTCTCAGCGCGCTGGTGTACGTCTGCTATGCCTACGCACCCAGGATCACTAAGGCGATCTCGCCCGCGACCGCCCATGGCATTCTGCGCGTCGTCGCTTTTATCCTGCTGTGCATCGGGGTGCAGATCGCCTGGAACGGCCTCTCCGTGCTCCTGGCAGGCGTGCAACGAGCCCGCTGACCCGGAAGCTACGCGAATCACTGGCTCCAGCGCGGCCGGCGGCTTGCCCCGCAGGTTTCTACCTTGATTCGGGGCGGCAACCCTTCAGCGGAGCTGCCGCATCTGCACCACAAGAACGACTAACAAGAGTGATACGAACGAAGGGCTAAGCGACCTAAGGAGGGATTCGTTCCGCCCTCTTTCGCAGCCACCCAGCGAGCTGACACTACCGCTCGCGAGTGCCCAGTACGAACCCTGTTCGTCTTTGTTCCTGCTCTGCAAGAGAAAAAAACTTGGAGAGTTGTGTATCGATGCTGATCTTATGGTCTTCCCTCGGACCGACCTCAGGCACTGAACTGCACGGCAGGAAGAGCTGTCCTGTAGGCACTGTCATCGAGGAATACTACAAGTTGAAATTGGCCGACCACTCGGCCGCAATCAAGGCACTCAACTGGCCTTCGGAGTCGCCGTTCCCGCAGGAGAACGAGCAGGTCGCCGGGGCAAAAGCGGACATGATTAAGGCGAGTCAGGCCTTGCTCGCCCACTGGCAGGCATGCGACGACTGTAAGCGTCAGCCGGTCCCAAAGGCCGCGGCTCCCTCCCCATAGAACAAGCTCGCCGGCGTTCGCCGCCACTCCCGCAAGCGGCATGCAACTTTCGGCCTGACAATCCGTCCGCCCGGGCTCAGGTTCCTCTGAAGCCAAGGATCCGGCCTGCATCTGCCCTCCTCGATGAACTAAACTCAGATTCGAAATGCCCATAGCTCCCTATCTCCTCACCGGCTGCGCTGCGTACCTGCTCGGCTCCATCCCGTTCGGGTACCTGCTGGTCCGCGTCTTCCGCAAGGAGGACATTCGGGCGACCGGGAGCGGGAACATCGGGGCTACCAATGTCATCCGTTCGGGCGCGAAGGGGCTGGGCTTGCTGACATTTCTTCTCGACGCCGTGAAAGGCTTCGCCGCCGTGGCCCTCGCGGTCTGGATTGCGCGACTCGCCGGCCAGGACTTCGTCCCGCAGAATGCGCGTGCTATTGCCGGCGCGGCCGCCATCGTGGGCCACATCTTTCCCGTGTGGCTGCGGTTCAAGGGCGGGAAAGGTGTCGCCACGGCTCTCGGCGCGTTCCTGGCCCTGGTTCCGTATGCGGCCCTGGCCGGGCTGCTCATCTTCGCCGCGGTTGTGCTCCTCACCCGCTACGTGTCGCTGGCCTCGGTTCTCGCCGCTGCTGCGTTTCCCATCTTCGCGCTGTGGTTTGCGCGGGACCGCACGATGCTCTTTACCGCCGTGCTCTTTCTGATCCCGTTGCTCGTGATTCTCAAGCACCGGCAGAACATCGTCCGCCTGCTGCATGGAACGGAGTACCGCTTCGGCAAGCCCAAGGTCACAGCGGCATGAGCCAGATCGCTGTCATGGGCAGCGGCGCCTGGGGTACCGCCATCGCTCTCGGACTCTGCGCCCGGCATGACGTCACCCTCTGGTCGCACTCGGTCGAGGTCTGCGAACGCGTTCGCGAGAGCCGCGAAAACACCCTGTTTCTTCCCGGATTTCCCATTCCGGAGAAGCTCGTCGTCACCTCCGACGCTGCCACCGCCCTTCGCAACGCGGCAATCGTGATAAGTGTCATGCCATCGGAGTACGTGCGCACTTCGTACGAGGCCTTTGCTCCTCATCTGAGACGAGGCCAGGTCCTGGTGAGCGCTACCAAGGGCATCGAAGACGAAACCTTCCTCCGTGTCAGCGAAGTTATTGATCAGGTGCTTAGCGATCACGGCCTCAACCTGCCGTGTGGCGTGCTGAGCGGACCGTCATTTGCGCAAGAGGTGGCCGCCGGCTCTCCGACCGCCATCACCATCGCCTTTGCTGACACCGCGCTCGCCGCCGGCATTCAGCGCGAATTCAGCAGCCCCTCGCTGCGCCTCTATACCAACGACGACGTGATCGGCGTGGAACTCGGCGGAGCGCTCAAGAACGTGATCGCCATTGCTTCCGGCGTCGTGGCCGGGCTCGGCCTCGGCCACAACAGCGCAGCGGCGCTCATCACTCGGGGCATCGCGGAGATCACCCGCCTCTCCGTCGCTTGCGGAGGCCGCCGCGAGACACTGGCCGGGCTCTCGGGCCTCGGTGACCTGGTGCTCACCTGCACCGGCTCGCTCTCTCGCAATCGTCTCGTAGGCATGGAATTGGGCAAGGGCCGGGCCCTCGCCGAGATCCTCGATGGCCTGCACGGCAAAGTCGCCGAAGGCGTTCGCACGACCGCCGCCGCGCTTGGCCTCGCACGCCGCATGGGAGTCGAGATGCCCATCACCGAACAGATGGACGCCATTCTGCATCACGGCAAACCTCCGCAGACCGCCATGCAACAGCTCATGTCTCGCCCCGGGCGCGACGAGTCGTAGTGCTTCGGTTCGCACTCCTACGACTTTCGTAGGACATCGTGCGGAGCTTTTACTCCGTAAACTGGTCTGGTTATTGCTACCCCCATAGCAGTCACCCTGCTTATGAGAAAGACCAGCAGTTTACGTGCGAGGCTTTTACCGCGGCTCTTCGTAGTCCTTGGCGGCATAAGCGTATTCTCGTGCGTGGTGACTGAGATCTCGGCACTCTGGCTGCGCAGCAGCGGCGCGAGTTTCTGGGTCGGCCTTACCCTGAGTCTCATCATCAGCGGAGTCATCAGCGTGCTGGTGGCGCACACTGTATCCTCCCAGAGCGAAGATCTTGTCGAGGCGATTCGCGGGGTTGCGTCGAACCATGAAAACCTCGAAGACCTGACTCGTTCCACCTTGTTTTCTGATGTTGCGACCGAGTGGTCGCTGGCCGTACGCGGCCTTGAAGAAACCAACTTCCATCTGCAGAGCAACTCCCAGCGCACCACCACCGCCTTTCAGGATTTCATGCGCATGATGGCCAAAGCCATCGACGAGCGCACCAGCTATTTACGAGGACACTCGGAGCGCGTGGCCACCTACTCCGCCGAGATCGCCCGCGAACTGCAGTTGAAGCCCGCAGAAGTGGAGCAGATCCGCCTGGCCGCGCTGTTGCACGACATCGGCACCATCGGCATTGAAGACAGCATCATCATGAAGAACAGCCCGCTCACACCGGAAGAGTTCGATATCGTGAAGGCGCATACGGTGAAAGGCGCCGCGATCCTGCGTCCCATCGAACACCTGAACGAGGTAATCCCCGGCGTCGAGTTGCACCACGAATCTCTTGACGGCCGCGGCTACCCCTACGGTCTTCACGGTGATGAAATTCCCATGATGGCTCGTATCATCGCCGTCGCCGACAGCTTCGATGCCATGACCTCTGCTCGCCCCTACCAGGCGGCCATGGATCCCAAGTACGTGCTCGAGGTTCTGAACCGCCTCTCTGGAACCCGCCACGACGCACGCGTCGTCGGTGCGCTGACCCGCCTGGTGGCTACCGGCACCATCGCCGTCAAGAACCATCGGCTGCCCATCCGCTCAGTGCGCGAGCGGGCGTCGGCCCCGGTCTCTGCCTCGAACCCGGTCCCGATGGCCTGAAGCTCTGCCTTTCAGTTCTCGGTCATCCGCCAGGAGCCGCACATTCCAGTTCGCCGCCACCCTCACCTTCTATCCAGCGAAATGCCGCTTGAATGAGCCGCTCGTCTGCCCTTGGTAAACTCGAAGGGAAGGATTCGAGCCAACTCATGATTCAAACCCTATTCGGCAGCCTGAACGAACCGGAGAAGAAGAGCATCTTCGACCGGATGAAGCAGGCTGTCTCGCGCACGCGCGACAACCTGAACGAACGGATCGAGACCGTCATCGCGCTCACTCGCGAAGTGGACGAGTCGACCTTGGAAGACCTGGAAGTCAGCCTGCTCTCCTCCGACCTTGGTGTGACCACGACCATGGAGGTGATCGATGCGCTGCGTGAGCGGGCCAAGCGGAAGCAGATTCGCGATGGTGCCGAGCTGAAGGAACTGCTCAAGGAACAGCTCAAGGCGATTCTCGATGAGCAACAACAGACGTTACGTATTCCCAAGGCCCCGCCGCTGGTCATCCTCATGGTCGGCGTGAACGGCACCGGCAAGACCACGACTGCCGGTAAACTGGCGGCCTGGTATCGCGGTCAGGGCAAGACGGTGCTGCTGTGCGCGGCCGATACCTTCCGCGCTGCGGCCATTGAACAGCTCGAAGTCTGGGGCCAGCGCAGCGGCGTCGAAATCATCAAAACCAAGCAGGGCGGCGATCCGTCGGCCGTGCTCTATGACGCCATCCATGCGGCCAAGGCTCGCACCACCGACGTGCTGATCGTCGATACGGCTGGGCGTCTCCACACCAAAAACAGCCTCATGGCCGAGCTCGAAAAGATGCGCCGCACCACGCAGCGCCTCATCCAGGATGCGCCTCATGAAGTGTTGCTGGTTATGGACGCCACCACCGGCCAGAACGGCCTGCAGCAGGCGCGCCTGTTCACAGACTCCGCAGGCGTGACCGGCATCGTGCTGAGCAAGCTCGACGGCACCGCCAAGGGAGGCATCGCGATCGCCATTGCTCGCGAACTGAACCTGCCCGTCCGCTATGTGGGTGTCGGCGAGAAAATCGACGACCTGCTGCCCTTCGACAGCGAGGCGTTTACAGAATCACTGCTCGGAGGATGAGGATAATGTCCGGCAGGCAAGCAAGTTGGACGCAGCCTTAGTCGGCCAGACGTTCATCGGCACGCCGGCCATTTGACGACGCCTAAATGGCTGGCGGCGCATGTTTGAATTTGCCTTCGGTACTTCCGATTTGTGCGGGTTATCAAACTTCAGTCAGTTCGCTTCAGAATGGGAGCGTTGAGACGTATTCTTACGCTAGCAACTTGGCCCCTGGTCAAGTCAGCAACGAATGTTGACGTTTGACCCGGATCTTAAGCCTTAAGCCCTGACCTCTGGTTTCTGTTCTGCTCTTGGAGACGATCGCGTGCCTGAGCCGACCGCAGCCCCTTCCTCCGATGAACTGTGGATGTCGCGCGCGCTCGAACTCGCGCAGCAATCCGTTGGTCTGGCTTCGCCCAATCCCGCAGTCGGGTGCCTGCTGGTCCGCGACGCCTATTCGGTCGGTCAAGGTTTTCACGAGTACGACAAACTGGACCACGCTGAGGTTGTCGCTCTCGCGCATGCCCGAGACCGGGCGCACGGCGCCACTGCTTACGTCACGCTCGAACCCTGCAGTCACCATGGCAGGACCGGGCCCTGCGCCGATGCGCTGATCGCGGCCGGCATTGCTCGCGTGGTCGTTGCCACTGCCGATCCAAACCCGCGTGTGCAGGGTCGCGGCATCGAAAGGCTGCGCGCCGCCGGCATTGAGGTCCAGACCGGCGTTCTCAGCCAAGAAGCGCGCGCTCTCAACTGCGGATTTGCGAAATACATCCGCACCGGCCTCCCCTTCGTCAGCCTGAAAGCCGCGCTCACTCTCGATGGCCGCATCGCGCCGCCACCCGGTACCCGAACCGTTCAGGCCCCGGTGTGGATCACCGGCCCAGCAGCCAGAGCAGCCGGGCAGCAACTCCGTCACGCCAGCGACGCCTTGATCACGGGCATCAATACGGTGCTCGACGATGACCCTCTGTTGACCGACCGCACCGGACTTCCGCGCCGGCGCCCGCTGCTGCGCGTCGTGCTCGATTCGGCGCTGCGCCTGCCGCTCGATTCTCAACTTGTGCGGAGCGCCCAGGAAGATCTGCTGGTCCTGTGCGCCACGCCTTTGAGCGACCGCGCGCGAATCCTGGAAGGCCTCGGCGTCCGCGTGGAGCGTGTCGAGCCCGCCCTCGGCAGCTCCCGCATCTCGCTCCGGGCCGCCCTCGAGTTTCTCGGCACGCAGCAAATCACCAGCGTCCTCATTGAGGCCGGGGCGCAGGTAAATACCAGCGCGCTCGAAGAAGACATCGTCGACCGGCTCGACTTTTTCTATGGCCCCAGGTTTCTCGGATCCACCGGTGTGCCGTTCCTCCATGCGCCCTCGGCCGATCTCCCCTCCATGCAGCGCCTCAAGGTCCGAACGATCGGCGAAGATTTCGCAGTGGAAGGCTGGCTGCACGATCCGTGGGATGGATCGACTGAGTAGGCTGATGCGGAACAGGTTCGCGTCTGCAGCGCGGGGATCGACGCGCCAAAACAGAAAAAGCTGAGCAGCAGAATACATCCGCCACTCAGCTCCTTCCCTTACCGCAATCACTCAGGCCCGATCGCTCACTCGTGCCGTTCGCGCTCGAGCGCCTGCTCCGCGAGCACCGCGAAGAACGAGTGTCCAAACACAGTCGGGTGGACTAGATCCCAGTAGTAGTGCGTCAGGGGATCGTTGCACAGGGTTGGCGGTGCAGCCGCCGCGTTGAAGCACGGAGCGGTCACATCTGTGAAGCCATAGTGCGTCGGGTCGGTGAGAACCGCGTGCTGCAGGCTGAGCGTGTCGAGGCGCACGATGCGCGTGTCTTCCGAATACGATTCCAGCGAGAGCCCGATTTCCAGTCCCCGGTTCACCGCGGCCGTGGCGATGGATGCAAACGACGAGATGCCTCGGGCCTGGGCCGCGGGCAGCAAGCCTACATCAGACAAGTTAGGCACCAGGATCGTTCTCGCGCCCGCGCGCTGCAATGCCCGCACACTGGTCAACAGCCCAAACGCGATCTCCCCGCCGAGGACTTGCGGGGAACTGCCGGTGGCGTTGAGGATGTCGTTGCCGCCGCCTTCCACAATGTAGAGCGCCTTGGGATCTGCCTTGAACTTATTCAGACTTAGATACAGCGCCACCTGCTGCGGCACGCTTGGGATCGCAGCTGTTCCCTCCGGCACCGCGGCTGTCACCTCTGCGCCGCCAAAGGCAAAGTCCGTGCCTCCCAACAGCGAGGGCTGCATGCTCACGCCGTAGGTGCCGGCCAGGTGCTCTACCCACAGCGGGCCATTCGAGAAACGCCCATGAAAGTAGGGTGCGCCGGGAACGGTTCCGCCGCTTGCGGCAAACAAATTACCCACATCGCAATAACTGTCACCGAAGACGTAAATGGCGTCGAACGCCGGCTTCTTCTCTGCGTACGCGGCCATACTCGCAATCAACGAGAGTGCCGCGGCTGTCATCAAGCGGATGCGCTTGGAAGGAAACATGGTGCGAAACTCCTCAGGCTGGCTACACGCGTGTGCCGCCTCGTCAGGGGAATGGGCGAGCTCTGCGCAACCAACTTGCTGGATGCAGGGGCATCGTCCTGTTCGAAGTGGTTACCCGATCACCTGTCTGCGCGACCGGAGGGCGTTTTCAAGATTCGGTAACTATATCCCTTGATCGCCCCGGTTGCCTACGGGCGTTCTCGAGTGGCGAGTTCCACGTCCGCGACGCAGCAGCCTCCACGCTGGCCTCCGATTTTGAGAGCGGCGGGGCAGCGCGATAAGCTACCACCATGTTCACGGGATTGATCGAGACCACCGGAAATGTGCTGCGGGTGGAGGAACGTTCGGGCGCACGTCGCATCACCGTGGCTGCTCCCTCGCTGGCCTCTCGACTGCGTACCGGCGATAGCGTTGCGGTCAGTGGCGTATGCCTCACTGCCCTCGACATTCAGCCCCACGCCGTTCCCCCTGTATTTCACGCGGACCTCGCCGCAGAAACCGTGGCGCGCACATCCCTGGCCTCGCTCGCACCCGGCTCGACCGTCAATTTGGAGTTGCCCACGGCGGCAGGCTCCCCGCTCGGCGGGCACGTAGTTCAAGGACACATTGACGGCACCGGTAAGTTAGTCTCGCTGTTGCCCGTGGTGACAGGGGCCGATCCTGAGTTTGCCGATTGGTGGCTGCGCGTAAGCGTGCCGCAGAATGTAAGTCGCTACATGATTGAGAAGGGATCGATCGCGGTAGAGGGTATCAGCCTGACCATCGCTAACGTCGAGAGCGATCCTGCGCACGGCACCATAGTCAGCATCGCCATCATTCCCCACACTTACGCCGCAACCAATCTGCACACGCTTGCGCCTGGCAGTCCTGTCAATATCGAAGCGGATGTGCTGGTGAAGTTCGCTGAGCAACAGAGCCGCCAGCGAGACACGTTTGACCTCACCCTCGAATACCTGATCAGCAGCGGGTATTGACCCCACTACAGCCCGCAGCGAATTCTCTCTGCTCTGGAAAACTTGCCACTCGCTCCCGGCGTCTCACGGTAAGCCGTAGAAGAGGGACGAATGCGCAGAAAAGAATCAACTACCCAGGGAATGTCGCGATTCGTGCTCTTCGCCATTGTTCTTGTGGCGCTTGCAGTCGCAATAGGCGTGTACCTGTTTTACTCTCCCGGACGCAGCAGTCCGCTGGAGCATCCTCGCAATAACTCCAGTCAACTTAGCCTGCCAGGGACCGATGCGCTGTGGCAGCCAGCCTAGCGAAGACATGAGTTAGTGCGCAGGTTGTCGCACCCGCAGAATGAATGCGACGCTGACAAGGATCAGCATTCCGCCCAGCAGCATGCGGAGCGTGAACACTTCGCCCAGAAACCAATGGCCTAACGCGAGCGCGACCACGGGATTCACATAAGCGTGGCTTGAGACAGCGGTGGCCGGCATCCGGCTCAACAGCCACACGAATGCGGTGAAGGCAAAGAGCGATCCAAACACTATCAAGTAAATCAACGCCGCCGAGCTTCGCCAGGTGAACTGCGGCATAGTGCGCAACTCGCCCGCAGCCAACGAACAGCAGAGGAGCATCAGCCCGCCGAGAGCCATCTCCGCGCCCGCCGTGATGGTCTTCGACTTTGGCAGCGTCAGCGAACCCGAAAGCACGGCACCGGTAGCCCATCCCATCTCGCCTCCGAGAATTGCGAGGCAAGGCAGAATCGAAAAATGGGCCGGGTTCCAGCTGAGAATACCCACCCCGATGAAACCGACCACCATCGCCGCCACGGTCACCTTACTGAGCGGATATCTGCGAAACACCACTGTCTCAAGCAGCAGGGTCGAGATCGGCAGAGTACCCACAAGAACGGCCGCGATCCCCGACGGCACCGTCTTCTCAGCCCAGAACAACGCACTGTAGGTCAGAAGAAACATCAACGCGCCGAGCAGCGCCATGTTGCGCCACTCCGTCTTAGTCGGTGACGCCTCGCCGCGAATCCGCGAGATCCCATACAGGATCGCGCCCGCGGTAAAGAACCGCATTCCCGCCGCAAGCAGCGGAGGAATGTGCTCCACCAGGATGCGAATCGCAAAGAACGTCGATCCCCAGACGATGTAGATAGCGAAAAAGGCAAGCACCAGGGCAGCGCCGACGGAGACCCTGCGTTCTGCTCGAAAACTAACCTGCGAAACCGTCATAGCTGGTTATAACCTCGTTTTTAACACCAGTCAAGTGGGTTTTGGTGGTTAGAATAAGAATGTGAGCACGTCAGAGAAGACGCCGTTTCAGTTGACAGCAGGCCACCCTGCGCTCGACTTTATCAACACGCTCGATAACCGCTTCGTTCCGTCTGGTCCAGAGGAGCTGCTGACCTCCTACGACGAATTCCTTCGATTTGTGACCGAAACAGGCCTGCTTAGTGCGGAACAGGCCAAACATCTGAGAACCCATACTTCGAGAGAGGCGGCACATCGCACGCTTGAGTCCGCACGGAATGAACGGGAGTTGCTGGCAAAACTTTTCTACGACGTGGCCGACGGGCGACACCCGGAGCTCGGGTCGATCAACCGCATCTTGCAGATGATTTTGCCTCATCGAAGGATCAAACAAATGGGCGAAAACATTGCATGGACCTGGGAGGGGCTTGCCAGCGAACCGGAATCGCCCTTGTGGTTGCTGGCGTTTGCAGCGGCAGAGCTGTTGACCTCTCCCCAGATTGCCCGCGTGCGCACCTGCGGTACGTCCACCTGCAAATGGCTTTTTCTGGACAGTAGCAAGAGTCAGAACCGCCGGTGGTGCAACATGCGGGTCTGCGGCAATCGCACCAAGGCCCGCCGCTACTATCACAAGGACAGTGCAGGCCGAAGCTCAGCGCAAGACTCCGCTACTGAGGGGTAATGATGCCGCCGACGGGCGAACGCGCGGGCAGGACGACTCCGCGGTGATCCACTTCGCGCTGTGCCGGGGGCTGCTTTTTGGGCGCCTGAGCAGGATCGGCTGCGGGCACGTCTTGTGATTTGGAACGCGGATCCGATGTCATACTGCCCAGCCTACATCAGCATGATTTTAGCTGTGGAGCGGTCAAGCCGATCCTGCCTGGCGTGCTCGCCCGAAGCCGGCCAGCGGCAGGTAGACTGGTAGAGATGACTCGCTTCCCCCGCCCTCCCCGTGTCCGGATGATTGCCATTGATATCGACGGCACGCTGATGCCTTCTACAGGGCTGCTGATGAGCCGCCGCAATCAGGAAGCCCTGCGGCGCGCCGAGGCGGCAGGCGTGGAAGTCGTCATCGCCACCGGGCGACGTCACGCCTATGCGCTGCCCCTGCTGCGGCAGGTGGGCCTGCGGCCTGAGACCGTGATGATTTCTTCCAACGGTACCGTCACGCGGACATTCAGCGGCGAGTCGATCGACCGCTGGCTGCTGCCTTCGGCGGTCGCGCGCGATCTATGTGGCTTGCTGCGGCAGTTTGGAGGAACGACCGTTTTCACCTTTGACCGCGGCGGCGACCATGAACTCGTCATCGAATCAATTCACCAGTTGCATGAACGAATCGCGGCCTGGGTGGACGCCAACCGCGCCTATTTGAAGGAAGTGGTGCCACTCGAGCGCGCCTTCGACGGCGGAGAATCGCCGGTGCAGGGCATGGTTTGCGGTACGGTCGAAGAGATGCGCGTCGCGGAAGAACGGCTGAATGCCAGCCGCTTCGCCGGCGAAGTCGAAAGCCATCGCACCGAGTACCCGCAGCGGAACCTGGCGATCCTGGACATACTGCCGCCGGGCGTCTCCAAGGGCAGCGCGCTCGAGAGGCTCGCGGCGCGGCGGGGGATCCGCATCGAGGAGACCCTGGCTATTGGCGATAACTACAACGATCTGAGCATGCTGGAGTCTGCCGGGCAGGCAGTCTTGATGGCCAATGCGCCGGAAGAATTGCTGGAAATGGCTGGCGAGCGGGGCTGGCACATTACCGGCACCAACGACGAAGACGGGGTTGCACTGGCGATCGAATCGACGCTCACCTCAGCGGGACAATTCAGCGAGGTAGAGCCGGCTGAAACCAATCCCACGAGAGAAGTATTCCAGGAGGCGATTGAACCCGTGGTAGAGTGGCCATGACAACACTGGAACAGGCCCCCACCGAACGTCTGCGCGTACGTGCGCATGTAGCCAGAGCGCCAATGCAACAACAGAGTGGAATGGGACCAAATCTCAGACATCGGACTGCGTTCAGGCTCGCTGTGGCGCTCATGGCAGCAGCGGCGGCGGTGCCCGCGCTTGCGACCGAACACGTCACCCTCACGAATGGATTCGACATGGTCTGCGACCACCAGGAACGGGTGGGAGACCGGGTGCGCGTGTACATGGCTGCGGATAGCCCGGGATTTGTCGAGTTCGGCGTGGGCGATATCGCCAGCATAGAGCCAGGACCCGTCCCAGCTGTTGTGGCCAAAGCTCCTGTCCCGGTTGAACCGGTCCTGACCCAATCCGAACTGCACGAAATGCTTACGAAAGCGGGCTTCCAGCACCATCTCGATGTCGACCTGCTGGCCAGCGTCGTCCATGCGGAAAGCGGCGGCAACGCCCACGCGGTGAGCCGCACCGGGGCGCGCGGCCTGATGCAGCTGATGCCCGGAACCGCGAAAGAACTGGGCGTGCACGACAGTTTCCATGCGGAAGAAAACATCAACGGCGGCACCGCATACCTCGATTCGCTTCTGGTGAAGTACCACGACAAGTTGGCACTCGCGCTGGCCGCGTATAACGCCGGCCCGGCAGCCGTCGATCGCTGGCATGGCGTACCGCCGTATCGCGAAACACGGGCCTACGTCGCCCGGGTCATTCGAGAATTCAACCGGGCTGCTCTGGCGCGGAGACGAACCGCGGAACCGATGCAGTTGGCTGCGCTCAAACACGACCCAACACATACGCCTATGTCCAGCCATCACGCAACGCTTGCAGCCTTGGCCACTGGAAACCCTTCGGGCGGCAGATCGGCAACGGCTCCATCCGCCAAAAAGCAAAGAGCCGCAACGCAGCTCGCCATGGCTGACCATCCACGCTGAGCCGACATCGAACCCGGTAAGAGGCAAAACATCTTTTGAAAAACAGACGCTGGATCGTAGGGGCGGTAGTCGCAGTTGCCCTGGTGGTGTTGGTCGTGGTCGCTCGCGGCCGTATTCACTTCAGCTGGCATATCTTCTGGGAGCAGCTGAGGCAGGCCGACCTGAAGAAGTTCGCCATCGGCATTCTCATGATCTATCTGGCCTACGGGCTGCGCTCGCTTCGCTGGTCCATTTTTCTGAGGCCGGTGAAGCGGGTCGGACCGTTCGCGACCCTTGCATCGCAGGTCATCGGATTCACCGGAGTTGCCCTGTTTGGCCGTCTCGCCGACCTGGTGCGGCCCTACCTGATCGCTCGCCGGGTTCAGCTTTCCGTCGGATCCCAGGTCGCGGTGTATACCGTCGAGCGCATGTTCGACATGGGATCGATGGCCCTCATCTTCGCGGTCACCTTGCTGCTCGCGCCCGACCGCAACGCGCTGCCGCATCATGAACTGCTGGGCCGCGTCGCCGGAATCAGCCTGCTGGTTAGCGTGGGCCTGGCGATCTTTGCGGCACTCGTTCGCGCCTCCGGCAATGCGATTGCGAACGCGGTAGAACGCGGCGTTGGCATTATGTCCAAGAAGCTGGCGCACTCTGCAGCCGAGAAGATTCGCGCCTTTCGCGACGGGCTGAACACCCTCTCGTCCTTCGGCGACTTCGCTCTGGCATTGGGAATTTCTCTGCTGATGTGGGGCATGATCACGTTTGCCTATCTTGAGACCACGCGGGCCTTCGTCGCTTCAAAGGAACTCGCCGGGATGACCCTCGCCAAGTGCATGGTGCTGATGGCGGCCAGCATGGGCGGCTCGATTTTGCAGCTGCCAGTGGTGGGCTGGTTCACCCAGATCGGCGTCACCACCGTGACCATGCAAAAGGTCTTCGGCGTCGCACCCGAACCGGCATTAGGCGCGGGCGCAATGCTGCTGGTGGTGACTTTCATGAGCATCATTCCCGTCGGTCTGATCTGGGCGCGCTTTGAACATGTTTCCCTGAAACGCGTCGCCACCGAGAGCGAACATGCCGAAGAGTCCACGGCTGCTCCGGCCGCGGCTAAACTCTAGCGCTCTTTCGTTGCCGTTCCCATTCGCGTTGTCGCGGGCAGCAGTCCATTGCACCGGAACTGCATCCTACTTTGCATCGTGAGTTGGGAGAGGTAGCGGCAGATGGGCAAGGCAATAACAGCGGACCGAAAGCGTTCGATCTGGAAGGGCGCACTGGCAGGACTGGCGGGTGGCATCGCCGGTTCCGGTGCGAAGATGCTGGCGGAGAAGGCCTATCCTCCTCGGCTGCCCGGAGAGCAGGCTCCGCCACTCGCCTTAGTCGAGAGGGCCGCGGGTCGCCCGCTCAATGCAGGCGAGCGCGAAACTTCCATGCATGCCATTCATTGGACCCTTCGAGCGCTGGCTGGAGCCGTCTACGGAGCGATGGTCGAGATGAGACCGCAGGCCAAAGCCTGGGGCGGCGTCGCCTTCGGCCTTACCGTCAACAAGCTTACGCACCGGCGCATTCTGCCCAAGATGGGTTTGGAAGAGCCGCTTCCGCAGCAACCCATGCAGAAGCGCCAGAGCGAATGGGTGACGCACGCTGTGTATGGCGTGGTGACGGAAGCTGTGCGGCGCGGCGTGAGATCCGGGCTGGATTAACGGTATTCGTCGAGCTCCGCTAAGAGTAACTGCCTCGTGAAAGTTCTTTGACCGCTACATCAGTTTGCGCCGCACCAGGTCGAGTGCCTGATGGCTCGATAGAAACCGGATGCGGTCGCGGTCGCCTCCGAACCGGCGTTCCACCACTTCGATCTGCTTGCCATCCGCGATCCCGATGTACACCAGCCCTACCGGTTTCTCTTCCGTGCCTCCGGTGGGCCCTGCGATGCCGGTGATGCCGACGCCGATCGACGACCCGCAGCGCTTGCGAATTCCTTCCGCCAGAGCTCCCGCGACCTCCCGGCTCACAGCGCCGTTGCGCTCGATCAGTTCCGGAGGCACATCGGCAAACAGGGTCTTTAACTGGTCGGAGTACACCACGGCCCCGCCCAGAAACGAGCGCGAACTGCCGCTGATGCTGGTGAGCCGCTGGGCCATGAGACCGCCAGTGCAGCTCTCGGCTACCGCAAGCGTCTGCGCACGCATATCCAGGTAGAGCAGAACAATCTGTTCCAGCGACTCGCCCTGCGATGAATAGAGCACGTCATCGAGTTCTTCCTCGATGCGCTCCGCAACCTCGTCTACGCGCGACTGCGCGATTGGCAGCGAAGGCTTGGAGCAGAGGAGGTTCAGTTGGATGTCGCCCATGTGCGCGAGAATGGTGGTCTCGACGTCCGAGTACTGCTGGTAAATGGGCGCGATGCGCGCATCCGCAACCGATTCACCGATCATTGCGGCCTTGAGGGTTCGCTGCGCGATATACCGCAAGGGGATCGTCTCGCGAAGTCGCGGCATGCACTGCGTATCAAACAGCGGCTTGATCTCCGACGGCGGCCCGGGCAGCATGAGAATGAGCTTGCGATGACCTTCGTAGACGGTGTCGATCCATTGTCCGGGCGCGGTGCCGTTGTCGTTTTCGAGAATGACCGCACCGCTTACGACATCCGCCTGCCGCGAGTTGTTGTCGGTCATCTGAATACGCCGTGCGGCGAAGCGGGCATACAGCTGCGCGATGATGTCGGAATTGCGCTTGAGGCTGACATCCAGCGCCTCGGCGACTGCTTCGCGGGTGAGGTCGTCGACCGTTGGACCAAGGCCGCCCATGGTGATCACGATATCGACGCGGCCCAGCGAAACGCGCACGGCTTCGACCAGGTGATCGCGGCGGTCGCCGACGATGGTCTTGAAGAGCACCTGCACGCCCAGCGAGTTCAGCCGATCGGTGAGAAACAGCGAGTTGGTGTCTTGCCGGAACGGTGTCAGCAGTTCTGAACCGATGGCGATAATTTCACAATTCATTCCGTGCTCGTTCCAAGGCTGAGATGATGACGAACTGAATCAAGTAACTGCATCGGTGACAAACGACGAATCAGGCAAATCCGCGGATCGAATCCGTCGGCGGGTTCAATCCGCCCGCGCCGCAGCGTTGCGTTTGAAGCCAGCTAGAGGAGAGCGCCCTCCACTCCCAACTGCACATGATAAATGGCGCCGCTGGTGGCCAGCAGGGCATTGCCGCCCGGAGCAAAACAGAGCCCCACGATGCCTGAGCCGGAGACGACCAGGGAAGCTTCCTTATCAGGCGTGATGCGCACGACGCCACGCCGTCCGCGCCAGGAGGCCGCGACGTACAGGTTGCCGGCTACATCGGTGGCGATCCCTTGCGGACGACCCAGCCCGCGGTAATAGACGGTCGTGTCGCCATTCCGGTCGATCGCATAGACCGCGTCAAAGCTTGAGGTCGTGGGTCCGGTGACGAAGAGCGTCCCGTCCAGGCCAAAGGCCAGGTGGTAGGCGGCGAGGCTGGGTTCGAGCGTGGCGAAGACAAAGATCTGGCGATCGGGCGAAATCTTGAAGATGGTGCCGCTGCGGTCCCCGACGTAGAGGTTCTGCACGCCATCGAACGCCAGCCCGGTCGCAATGCCCATGCCTTCCGCATAGATGGAGGCTGCGCCTTCGGGTGAAACGCGGTGCACGGTGCCATCATTGCGGGAAGAGACGTACAGGTAGCCGGCCAGATCGAAAGCCAGTCCCGTCGCATTCATCAGGCCGCTGACGAAGGGCTGCATCTCTCCCTCCGCATCAATGCGGAAGACCGAGACGGGGGTCTCCTGTCCGCGCGAACCGGAGAAAGTAGCGTAGATATTGCCCGCCGCATCGATCGCCGGGTTCGCCACGGCATGGAGGCTGGCGGCGATAGGCCGGGCGATTTGCACCTCGACTCCGTTGCTGCGCGAGCCGTTCTGCAGGATTTCGAGTCGCCCATTGGGAGCGGCGTCGGCGGGCGCGCCGACGATCATCCGGGATTCGCGGCTCAACAGGACTTGGGCCGTCGTGTCGCCGATGACCACGCGCGGGCGTTTAAACCCCGTAGGCCCGAGGTGAGAGCCGAGGATTTCGATCTCGCCGCCGGGCAACGCCGCTGCCGGAACGACGGAGTCGATCCGCGGTCCGCGTGTTCCGAAAAAGTCAGGCCTTGGAATCTTTGTCATTCGTGGCGTCCAGGACTATCTTAATCCGTTCGATGCAATGAGGTGCGGCGGGGATCTACTGAGGCGGTTTGGCGAATTCGCTGCGGAACAAAGTCCTAGATCCAGTGACGCAAGACCTGCAACACCAGAAGCGCGTACAGACCCGCGGCTACGTCGTCGAACATAATGCCCCATCCGCCGGGCAGGTCTTCAAGTTGACGGGCCGGCGGCGGCTTCAGGATGTCGAACAGGCGGAAGAGCAGCAGCGCCAGGAGCGGGTGTTTCCAATCGAGCGGGCAGAAGAGCAGCGCGATCCACTGACCGACAACCTCGTCAATCACAACATGTCCAGGATCTTCGCGACCGGTCTCCCGCGCGACGATGGTGCCTGCCGGAATACCTATGGCGAGAGCTACCAGTGTTCCGCCCAGCGTCAGGAGCATAAGCTGTTGCGCGGAAATGCCAGGGATGCGGCTGGCAGCCAACCAGAGCAACAGGGCCGCGATCGAGCCCCAGGTTCCGGGGCCGGGCTTGCCCAGTCCCGCCCCGAAGAACGTACCCGCGATCCAGGCCCATTTGGTCTTCAGGCCCGGAAATCTCCTGCTCGATGCGGTGCTCTGATCTGACGCGGACGTCGCCAATGGCTCGGATGTATCCGGGGTGTTGGAACGATTCGCTTTTGGGGGGCTATTCATCGTCGGCCGAACGCGTACGGCCTGACTCCAGGTCTTCGAACACATCCGGATCAACGATCGGCGAAGAGATCCGATATGCGCCACTTGCCCACTTGCCCAGATCGATCTTGCGGCAGCGGTCGCTGCAGAAAGGGAAGTCTTCGTCCGAGGCTAGCACGATGGTCTTGCACGTCGGACAACGCAACGCGATTGGCTTCTTTGTTCCCGGTTTACCCATACCGTGTTCCTACTCCATGGGATTCACGACAACGGGAGAAAGTCGCACGCCGCCGTGATCTGAGGAGAGCTTTGCTTCCAGTGTATCGCCCGCGAGAGCCGCTGAACTTCACGGAACTGCCGGAGGCCCTGTCGATCTGCGTCTATTCCAGGATGCGCCCGACCAGATCGTATTCGTGCGACTCGGTAATCTCGCAGCGGTAAAACTTGCCGGCGGTCAGCGATTCGTAGGGGCCGAAGTCGTTGATGTACACCGTGCCGTCGATCTCGGGCGCGTGAAACTGCGTCCGGCCTTCCCAGAGCAGTGGAGTCTCCACCGACTCGCCCTCGACCAGCAGATCGAGCGTCCGGCCGACCCATTCCTTTTTGAACTTCTTGCTGAGGCTCTTCTGAATGCGCATCAGCGTCTTTTTGCGGCTTTCGATGGTGCGGGATGCGTTCTTGGCTTCGTAGTGGAAGGCCTTCGCACCGTCTTCATCGGAGTAGCCGAAGACGCCCAACCAATCAAACTTCGCCGCACGCACAAACTCACAGAGCTCTTCAAAATCCTGCTCCGTCTCACCCGGGAAGCCGACGATGAACGAAGTCCGGATCGCGATACCCGGCACCGCCGCGCGTACCTTCTCGAGCGTCTTGAGAAAAATATCCGCGTTCGCTCCACGCTTCATCTGCTTGAGCACGTTGCCCGACGCATGTTGCAGCGGCACGTCGAGGTACTTGCAGATGTTGTCGTGGCGCGCGATGGTCTCGAGAAGCTGGCCGGTGAGGCGGTTCGGGTAAGCGTAAAGGAAGCGCAGCCAGCGCAGACCTTCTATTTGGGCGAGACGGTCGAGCAATTGCGCGAGCCCGTCATTCATGCCCAGGTCTTCGCCATAGCAGGTGGTGTCCTGGCCGATGAGCGTGATCTCTTCGACGCCTTGCGCGACCAAAGCTTGCGCCTCTGTGACCACCGATTCGAAGCGCCGGGAACGGAACTTGCCGCGCAGATTGGGAATCACGCAGAAGCTGCAGGGATGATCACAACCCTCCGCGATCTTGATATAGGCCGAAGCCTTGGGCGTCGAACGCAGGCGGGGCGTTGTGTCGTCATAGAGGTATTGGGGCAGCGCCGGTTGCGCACCGTCCCACTCATCGCGCGAGAAGCGGCCCTGCTGTTCGCGCAGGTCGCCTTCTGGGCGCGACGACACGGCAGGCGTGGTGGCCTCAGGCCGCAGCCCGGTCGCGAGGATGTGGAATGGTGAGGGTTCGACAGTCTTCAGGCGCGGCGCCACTCCGGCAGCCGTCAGGATCTGTTCCAGCTCGCCCGTGCCGACGACCGCGTCCACTTCGGGAATGTTCTTGCGAATCTCGTCTCGATAGCGTTCCACCAGGCAGCCGGCGACGATGAGCTTGCGTGCGCGGCCAGCGATCTTGTGCTGCGCCATTTCGAGAATCGTGTCGACCGACTCCTGCTTGGCCGAGTCAATGAAGGAGCAAGTGTTGACCACCAGCACGTCGGCGGTCTCAGGGTCATTGGTGATTTCCGCGCCGGAACTGTGCAGCAGCCCCATCATCACTTCGCTGTCGACCAGGTTTTTAGGACAGCCGAGGCTGACAAAGCCGACCCGTGTGCGCGCGCCATCCGCAATCACGGCGGGCGTTGCATCTTCGGGCTGGGTGAGGACAGAGGGCCGGTCCTCTTGAAGGGTATTGTAGGTCACACCCTCTATTCTACCGAATGGGGCGAAGCATCGGGCTGAGGTCGGGTCAAGGACCCAGACGGGAGCGGGGAACCGGCAGCGCTGAAGGGTTTGCGAAAGGTCAGGCAGTAGAGCTTTCCCTGCGCGATCTGGCGGGCATGAATGTCGGACATCTCGACAGGAACCAGATCGACCGGGCAGGAAACCTCACCGTCGACCCCGGCAAAGTAGCGCCGGGTCGTCGGATTCTTCTGGTATTGTTCGCGGACCACCTTCTCCGTCTCATCGACGATGACGATCTTGGATCCTGGCTTCGCGACCCGGATCATCTCGGCGATGGCCGCTGCCTTGTCGTTGAAGAAGTTGATGCCGCCCACGTGATACACGCAGTCGAAGGCCTCCGACCGGAAGGGCAGATGTTCCGCCTCCCCTTGAAACAAGGCTGCGGGAAAAGGCAACCGGTGCAATTTGGAGTGGCATTTGCGCAGCATGCCCGGGGAAAGATCCAGCCCGAAGAAGACGATGTCCCTTGGCAGAAAGGCGAGATTCGCGCCTGTTCCCACCGAGACTTCGAGAACGCGATCGCCGGGCTGGATCTCCAGTTCCGGAATGTATTCCAGTCGATAGCTCTTCTTCCGGGTGAAGAAGTGGTACAGCCGCTCGGCCACGTCATACCCAGGCGCGAGTTTGTCATACATGGTCTGGTACTTGCGATTGAGCCCGGTGGCTTCAGAGACAAACACGGGGATACCGCTGCGAACGGGATAGCAGCGTCCGTTCGCTTGGTTGTCGAGTTGCCCCGGCGAGGAAGCGAGTGGTGCGTGCGTCTCCGGGTCGCAAAGCAGATCCAGGATGTGCGGGTCCATGTGGTTGGCTCTACTGTACGCCAGCTAGCAGGCTCGGCAAGAGCGCCGCGACTCTAAAATCCGGAGGACAGCAGGGCCTTGTCTCGGGCCGGCTGCGGAGTTGGTTACAGCGCCCTGAGCTCCGCTGTTACGTTTCTATACCGGGGGAAGCCCGTTGATTACAGTCACGCCCGGTGGTGCCTTGAAGACGAAGTCGCTATCGCTGGCGGGAACGTTGTCTTGTTCGCCGGTGAAGCTGAACCGGGTGACGGAGCCGTCTTTTTCTTCGACGCGAATGGCCTGGATGATTCCATCGGCAGTCACGGTCAGCTGAAAGGACTCGACCCGCTGCTCCATACCTTTGGGGACGCCCGTCAGTTCAAAGGCGCTGCCGCCATATCCTGAAGGTGCGATCTGCAGGTTCGACAATTCTTTCGCGAGCTGGGCATGGCCGAGTAGCAGGCGAAGCGGGGAGCGCAGGTCGTCCAGCTTCTTCGCCGACACGCGCTGCACAGTGCTTTCGCCCGGCGAGTAGAAGTACGCGTCCTTGCCGTCGAGAACGAAGAGCTTGCCCGGAGGCTGGGCGTAGTTCCACCGCATGCGGCCCGGCTTCTTGAGAAGCAGCACGCCCGTTTCCTGGCGATGCATGCCCATCCCGTCGTATTGCTGCACAAAATTCACACGCAGCGAATGAAGCGCGTTGTAGTGCTTATCCACGCGGCCAGCCAGAACCTGGGCAGTCGGCGCGGGTGCGGATTCGCCATCGCCGCCGGCAGTCAGAGCGGCCATCGCTCGCCCGGCGGTCGAGAGAGTCGCAGAGGTCAGAACGAGTGACGCCCAAACCACAAGCCGCCGGTGGCGGGAAAGCCACGGGCGGCGGGAAGGAACATCCTGAAACTTTGCGATCACTGCAGCGGAACGGTGCAATTGGTACCACCCGCGGGATCAGCCTTAATCTCCGCGCTCTGGTCGATGCAGAAGCCGCGATGGCCGGTCTTGCCGACGGCTTGCGGCACGGCGGTCGCTTCGTAGGAGGTGTACATGTCCTGGTTATTCACCGTGACCTTGGTGCAGTTCACGATGTTGAACGTATAGCCGCTCTTCTGCCCGGTGGAGAGGGCCGTATCCAGCACCTGCGCACCCTGGGCACTTGGCGCTCCAGAGGCGGAGTTGCCGCCGAGCGAGCTGAGTGAGCAGGCAAAGCCATTCGCCGGATAATTCGTCTGATATTGGATCTCTGCCTGATAGATGGCTCGCAGCGACTGCATGGCTGAGGTCTCATTCGCCTGACTCTTCATGTTGGAGAAGTTAGGGATGGCGATGAGCATGAGGATCAGCATGATCGAGATCACGATCAGCAACTCCATGAGAGTAAAGCCAGACTGGCGCTTACGGCGGGCAGAGTCGAGTTGAGTCAAATACAGGTTCATTGGCTGTCGCTTCCTGTGGCTGGTTGAGGGCCATCGATGGCAATCCTAAATGAACTAGACGGAAAGGTGAACGAAAACGCTCACGGGCAGGGGAGCCGGCCAGAACACCAGTAATGCCGGAAGAGGCCGGGATTGGTAGTCTCTGCCTCTTCCGACTTGCTGAAGGATCGACTGCTGGCCCGCTTCTAGCAGGCCAAAGCGTCCCTCGAAATCTTCAGTCCATCGAGCCGACCGAGCAGGGTCAGAGCCACTTCTTCGGGTTTGAAGAGGTGTGCGGCCATCTGCATTACCTGCTCATCGGTTACGTTTTCGATCTTGTCGAGAATCTCCTGCATGTCGAAGAAGTACTGGAAGTACATCTCCTGGCGCGCGAGGTTCGACATCCGCGACATCGAGCTTTCAAGCGAGAGCAGAATGTTGCCCTTGAGCTGGTCTTTGGCACGGCGCAGTTCATCGGCGGGCATCGGTTCCGTCTTCAACCGGCGGAATTCCTCCATGATGAGCTCCACCACCTGCACTGCCTTGCTGGACGAGGTGCCGGCGTACACGCAAAGCGAGCCGGTGTCGCGATAGGGGTTCAGGTCGCTGTAGATGGCGTAGGCCAGGCCGCGTTCCTCGCGCACCGTCTGGAAGAGGCGCGAACTCATCCCGCCGCCGAGCACGGTGTTCAACAGCAGGGTGACGTAGCGATCTTCATGAGCCATCGGCGGCGAAGGCACGCCCAGGCAAAGCTGCACCTGTTCGAGCGACTTCTTGTTGCGCATGGTGATGCGCGAGTTTGTATTCGGCGGCGCACCAAAGGCGTCCACTTCACCACCGGGCAGCGATTCGAAACGTTTCGAGACCTGGTCGACAAAGGAGTCGTGTTCGATGTTGCCGGCGGCGGAGAAGATCATGTTCCCGCCCAGAAAGCGCTGGCCGTAGTAATTGAACAGAGTGTCCTGCTGAAATTGGCGAACGGTCTCCTTGGTGCCGAGGATCGGCTTGCCCAGCGGATGACCCTTCCAGAAGTTCTGCGTGAAGATTTCGTGGACCAGGTAATCGGGATTGTCCTCGTCCATCTTGATCTCTTCGAGAATCACGCCGCGTTCGCGAAGAATGTCTTCCTGGGTGAAGGTCGGATTTAGCACCAGGTCCGAGAGCACGTCGAGGGCAATCGGCACATGCTCGTCCAGCACCTTGACGTTGAAGCAGATGGTTTCCTTGCCGGTGAAGGCGTCGAGGTTGCCGCCGATTGCGTCCACTTCGCGCGCGATGCGTTGCGCAGTGCGTGACTTGGTCCCCTTGAACACCATGTGTTCCACGAAGTGCGAAATTCCATTGACCTCGGCGGTCTCGTGGCGCGAGCCGGCGCGGATCCATACGCCCATGGCAACAGAGCGGATGTGGTTCATCTTTTCGGTAAGAATCGTCAGGCCATTCGGCAAGACGGTGCGTCGAATATTGCGTTCGTTCGTCATAAGATTTCCTTGGTTCCCTACAGGATCAGACGCGTGTGCCGGTGGCGGCATGGCTTGCAGTCTCTGGGTGCTATGCTGACGAAACGGGTACCGGTGTAGCGATGACTCCAGGCAGGGACAACCTGTTTTCTATTTTAGACGCTCCCAGCCCCGCCCGGACTCGATCTCTTTTCGGCCTTTCGAATGAGCAACTTACTGAGATCCTGGCGGAATTTGCTGCACCCGCCTACCGGGTCAGGCAGCTCCGGGAGGCGCTTTACCGCGAGTGGCAGAGCGACCTGAACGACCTCACCACCTTCCCCAAAACACTGCGCGAATCGATGACCCGCGAAGGCTTCACCGTAGGGCTGCCCGAGATCGTGCAGACCTTCCGTTCGTCAGACGGCACGGAGCGATACCTGATCGCCGGCAATGATGGGCAGACGGTCGAGACGGTGTGGATGCCCGAAGGCGACGAAGGCGAAGCAGGAGATGGATCCGATGCAGGAGACGAAGAGACAGGCGCAGGTGAGGAACAGACCGGGAAGGGCAATCGACAGGCGGCGAGGGTTCATCGCGCGACGATTTGTGTCTCCAGCCAGATTGGTTGCGCGGTCAACTGCCAGTTCTGCCTCACGGCCCGATTGGGAATTCAACGCAACCTGACAGCCGGGGAGATTGCCGGGCAGGTGGTCGCGGTACTGAAGCGGAAGGGCGCGTCGATCGGCCGCGACCGCATCAACCTGGTGTTCATGGGCATGGGCGAGCCGTTTCTCAACTACGACGAGTTCATGGGCGCAGTGCGACTGCTGGTCGAAGAGGTCGGCATCGCGGAGTCGCGCATGACCGTGTCGACTTCAGGTATCGTGCCGGGCATCCTGCGATTTGCGGCGGAGAAGGTTCGTCCCAAGCTGGCCATCTCACTCAACGCGTCCAATGACGAGGTGCGTGAGCGCATCATGCCGGTCACGCGCAAATGGGATATCGGCGACCTGCTGGCAGCGGTGAAGCAGGTGCCATTGCGGCCCCGGGAGCGAGTGACCTTTGAATACGTGATGCTGGGCGGGGTCAACGATCAAGTGGAGCACGCGGACGAAGTCGTCACGCTGCTACGCAAGGCCAATCTGCCAGCCAAAGTGAACTTGATCGTTTGGAATCCCGGCCCGGGGATTTCTTTTCACAAGCCCGAAGCAGCGGACGTCACCGCATTTCAACGCCGACTCATGGAACGCGGAGTTCCTGCCTTCATTCGGAGACCGCGGGGTTTGGACATCTACGCGGCGTGCGGGCAACTGAAGCGCACCGTAAGCTGATCCACGCGACTGCGGTTCAGGATAACCCTACAAGTTTGCGCCAGCCAGGGCCGCTCGTTCCCGCTTGTACTCGAGCCCGAGCGATAAGACCGCTTCTGCAACGCGATCGGTCGCATGCCGCAGAACGTCGCCCTCAGCCGCGAAATCCCCCGTGATGCACTTGATGCCCATTGCTTCCACGCGCTCCAGATCCGCTTCGATCAGTGCGGCGCCTTCATGCGCATACCGCTGGCGAATCGAATCGGAGACCGGCGAAGTGTTGATCAGCGCATAGTCGAAGATCGGCTGCCGCGCGTGTTCATAGATGCGTTCGATGTGCTGCGACGCGGTGAGGCCGAGGCTCTCATTCGCCTGGGTCATCAGGTTGCAGATGAAGACGCGTAGCCCGCGCGCTTTGCCCAGAGCCTCGGGAATTCCGTCGACCAGCAGGTTGGTAACCAGGCTGGTGAAGAGAGAGCCCGGACCCACGGTAATCAAATCGGCGCGCGAAATCGCATCGAGCGTGTCGGGCAGCGGGTCGACCTTGGGCGGATCGAGTACCAGTTCGACGATGCGGCGGCGCGTGCCGCTGATCTCCGTCTCGCCTCGGACGATCGATCCGTCGTCCATGCGCGCGACCAGGGTCACGTTGCTGTTGGTGGCCGGGTAGATACTGCCGCGCGTTGCCAGCACCTGAGAGGAGAGCTTGATGGCCTGGGCGAAGTCGCCCGTCATCTCAGAGAGCGCCGCAACAAAAAGATTGCCGAAACTATGGCCGGCCAGGCCTTCGCCGGTTTGAAAGCGATGTTGAAAGAGCCGCGAAATGAGATGTTCGTCTTCAGAGAGCGCGACCATGCAGTTGCGCAGATCGCCAGGGGGCAGCATCTTGAAGTCTTTGCGCAGACGCCCGCTCGAGCCGCCATCGTCGGTCACGGTGACTATCGCGGCCAGATTGCTGATGGGATAGTGCTGCGCATCCACCGACCCGGCCGCAATGGCTGCCGGGGAAGCCACAAAGTGGCGAAAGCCGCGGAGGACGGTCGAGAGCCCGGTTCCTCCACCGATGGCGACTACGCGAAGGCTACCTTGCAATGTCGCCTCCTCAAAATCTGCTCCCGAGGCCTGCAGCACTTCGGGCGGGCAGCAGCTTAACTGCATAGGAATGTACGTCCCCACGTTCGAAATAGGTCACCGGCGGTCCCGGCAGGTCTTCCGTCACCCGCGGACCAGACTCACGGAATTTCAGGATACAGGAGCTCGGTGAACCGGGGGTCGTCCGCCATGTCTTGAAAATCAGAGTCGCTGCGGGCTTGGATGCGATTTTGCGGATTGAGTTCAATGGCTGCTGTTAAATGTTCAAGACATTCTTCCGCCTGACCCGTCATGCTGTCGAGAATGGCAATGCCGTAGTGGGCGTAATCGGCTGAGGGGTGGCCGGCGAGAATGCTCTCAAACTGATCGCGGGCTTCTTCATAGGAGCCGGTGTTGAGCAGCGAAATGGCGTAATCGTACTGTTCTTCAGGGGTGTTGAACGACAGCGCGGCTCGCTTCACGTTGCGATCGCAGGCAGTCAGATAGACCCGAGAGCGCTCCGTCAGCTCGTTGGGCCCGGCGTTCACCAGCTTTTCGAAGATGGTTCTCGCTTTGTCGAACTTGCCCTCCTGCATCAACTGCAAGCCCATCTGATAGTGCTGCAGAGCCTGCTGCTGCGCGGCATTGGCGACCGGGTGCGGCTTACCGGCGATGGTACGGGGAGTGCGACGAGGACCCTGACGTGCTTCTTGCATACGGTATGTTTCCTTTTCTGCGAAAAGGGGATGTGCCCGAGTGCGCGTTCTTACCCGTGAAAACGCCAGGCACCGCAACGGTAAACGCCGAAGTTAAGATTAACCATTAAGACCGTTTTTATACGCACAACCCACACCTACGTCAACTCGCGCCGCTTCTCCGATCAAGCGTCACAGCCTTCAGCTCTTGGCGGAATGAGTATAAACCTCAGGGTTCAGGGTCGGATCGTTGTACATCTTCAGTTGCCGGTAGAGCTTGAATCGGCGCCGACCCTGCAGCACTTCCACCCACACATGATCGAGGCAATGCGCCAGGTCGGCGCGTTGTTCCAGCAGAATACGATGACGTTCCTCGTTTCGCTCCCGATGCCCAGTGGGCGCGTCGGGGCGGCCGATCTCTTCGCGGGTGTGGTACAGCTTCAGCGAGAGAATCGAAAGCCGGTCGATGATCAGTCCCGGTGTCTCGGAGTGAAGTTCGGCATCGGGATTGGGCAGGTTTCGTTCCGCCAGGAACGCCAGCAGCATCGCGTCGCAGCCCTCTGCGAGATCGTTGCGGTGTTGATTAATGCGATCGATGGCCCGCTTCACCTCGGCGATGGTGCGCTCCGGTGCGCCCGGAATGCGGGCTCGGTCTTCCTCGTGCCACAGTTCGAAGTTGGCTAAGTGCTGCGCCGTCACCTGGTCAAGGAATTCGCTCTCGCCGGTGGCGCATACCAGCGGCAAATCCTGGTGCCACTGCGAAGTGCGCTGGTCGTGAAGGTCGGAAATCTGTCTGGCTGAAATCATAAAATAAGCCCGTTCCGCAGCCCTGCCGGTGTGCCCGCTGGGGCTGCCGGGCGGAGTGCGCTCTTATGGTAGAACTAACGGAAGAGAACGGCGAGTCGCGACTCGTCCCAGGCTGACGCATGACCGAGAAGAACGAGCTGATCCTCTGCATCACCAGCTACGAGAAGGGGCAGGCTTTCATGCGGCAGGCCGCCGGCATGGGCTGCCGCGTCATACTGCTGACCGTCGACAAGCATCGCGATAGCGACTGGCCGCGCGATTGCCTCGAAGAAGTTCTCACCATGCCTGACGGCCTCACGCGCGAACAGATCACCAACACCGTCACCTACCTGGCTCGTTCGCGAAAGATCGACCGCATTGTGGCGCTCGATGAATTCGACATGGAAACCGCCGCCCATCTGCGCGAGCACATGCGCATCCCGGGCATGGGGCTCACGACCATGGCCAATTTTCGCGACAAGCTGGCTATGCGCATCGAGGCGAGGCGCGCCGGTGCGCTGGTGCCGGACTTCACCTCGGTACTGAACTACGACGACCTGCGAGCCTATATGGCAGCAGTTCCCGGACCCTGGGTGTTGAAGCCCCGTTCGGAAGCTTCGGCAATCGGGATTAAGAAGATCCACGAGCCGGAACAGCTATGGCGTGCGCTCGACGAACTCGGCGACCGGCAGAGCTACTTCCTGCTGGAGAAGTTTATTCCCGGCGAGATCTTTCACGTCGATGCGATTACCAGCGAACGCAAGGTGGTCTTTCAGGAAGTGAGCGGGTACGGCATGCCGCCGATGCAGTTGATGAACGAAGGCGGCGTCTTCACCACGCGGGTGCTGGACCGCGAGTCGAAGGACGCGATCGCGCTCAAAAAGAATAACGCCGAGCTCGTGCCTGCGATGGGCTTGCTGCGGGGTGTAAGTCACGCCGAGTATATTCGCGCGGCTGAAGACGGCCGCTACTACTTCCTCGAAGTGGCTGCCCGCGTGGGCGGCGCCTTCATCGCCGAGCTGGTGGAATTTGCCAGCGGCCTGAATCTCTGGGCGGAGTGGGCGCGCATCGAGGTCTGTTCGTTGCGCGGAGTGCCCTACACGCTGCCCGACATTCGACCAAGCTATACCGGCAGCGTTCTCTGCCTGGCGCGAACGTCCGAACCGGATACCTCGGCCTTCAGCGATCCTGAAGTGGTGTACCGCATGAAGAAGCATCACCATGCCGGACTGATCGTGCAGTCGCCGCATCCGGAGCGCGTAAAAACACTGCTGGAGAATTACAGTGAGCGGTTTGTTCAGACGTATCTCGCCGTCGAACCGCCACCCGACAAACCTACTGCTTGAAGGGAAGTTCGCAAGGTGTCAGACCTCACGTTTCCGCATCGCCGCTACAATCCACTTCGTAAACAATGGGTACTGGTCTCACCGCACCGTACGCAGCGGCCGTGGCAGGGGGAGGTCAATCCCTCGTCCGGATTCTCCGATGTTCACTATGACCCGGCCTGCTATCTGTGCCCCGGCAACGAGCGGGCGGGGGGACACCAGAATCCTCCGTACACCAGCGTCTTCGTTTTTCAGAATGACTATGCGGCCCTGATGCCGGACTCTCCCGCGCCTGAGGGTGACACAGGATCGCCGCTCCTGCGGGCTGAACGGGAACGCGGAGAGTGCCGGGTGGTCTGCTTCCATCCCGATCACAGCCTCACGGTCGCGCGTATGGAATTGGGCGACATTCACACCGTCGTGGATACTTGGGCCGAACAATACGAGGAGTTGAGTTCCAAATCGGGAATTGCGCACGTACAGATCTTCGAGAACCGCGGCGCGATGATGGGCGCCAGCAATCCCCATCCTCACTGCCAGATCTGGGCCACGGAGCACGTTCCGGACGAGCCCATGGCGGAGTTGGTCTCGCAGCGCGAATATCATCAGCAGCACGGATCCTGCCTGCTCTGCGACTACCTCGCGGCAGAATCCCGGCAAAAAGAGCGGATCGTGTGCGAGAACGAAGATTTTCTCGTCGTGGTGCCGTGGTGGGCGGTATGGCCCTTTGAGACCCTGGTTCTCTCCAAGCAGCATCTCGGGTCGTTGCTTGAATTCACAGACCGGCAGCGCACGTCGCTGGCAGACATCCTGAAGCAGACGACCACCCGCTACGACAACCTCTTCGAGACCAGCTTTCCTTATACGATGGGCTTCCATCAGAGCCCGACCGACCGTCAGGCGCATCCGGAGTGGCACTTCCACGCGCACTACTATCCGCCATTGCTGCGTTCGGCCACGGTGCGTAAGTTCATGGTGGGATTCGAGATGCTGGGTATGCCGCAGAGGGATATCACGCCCGAAAGCGCGGCGGAACGGCTGCGGACGCTGCCCGCAGAACACTTTACCCTTCGCAAGTAATTTCAGCCCAAAGAGACGCGATCGCCGCGTCGTGACAGACTCCAGAGCCGGGGTCTGGTGGGCAAATCCGTGCTTCCGGCCGGGGAAAAAGCGACGAAGAACGGTGGGTGTGAGGGGTGGTGAGCTCGCTGGGGCTCGAACCCAGGACCAACGCCTTAAAAGGGCGATGCTCTACCAACTGAGCTACGAGCTCACAGATTTCCAAGATAACACAGGAACATGGGTAACTTGCGTGGTGCTCCCTTCGTTACTACCCTCTGCATACGGAAAATACACGATTCTTGTTGCAAGCAGGACCTTGTTTCCCCTCTACTACTAGGCAGATATCAAGAAAAACAGGCACGGAAACTCTGGCAGCGCTCTCTCGTTTGCTTTTCCGAGGGGTGTGTCAGGGTGGCACAGGAGTGTTATTGCGGCTCGCTGGACAGGTGACTATTCTGGCCACGATATCCAGCAATCCTTACTGATTTTCTCCGGCATACAGGCCGGTGTGTGCTGCCCGGTGGTTTTCGGGCAAGCGTTTACACCGCGAGGTGGTTGGTTCCAAGCCGGGTAGAAGACAGCAGAACGAGGGCAGTGGAATGGTTGAGCGCAAGAAAGACGATGTGATCGAAGCCGCCGATGATGTGGCGGTCCTGTATTCGTGGGCCAATCTTCACGGCGCGAAGTACCGGGACTTTTCCGCCTCCCGCCAGGAGTTGCGCGCGCAGTCACGTCACCGGACCGAGCAGGACGCGTTGGCGCAGGAAGCAGTGGCAGCCGTTGCTGAAGAGAATGCCAAGCCGGCAGTAGAGGCGCAAGCGCCGGCAGCTCCGGAGACCGCCACAATGGCGGCGAATGCGCGGAAGAATCTGCGGCCGGAGATGCGCCCCCTGGGCGAACCTAAGAGCGCACATCAGAAGACCACGGTGCAATATGAGCGGATGCCCGCCCCCGTGGCTGCTTTGTTGGCGACGGCGGCTACAGACTCGAGCGTCGATGCTCCAGCGCCCAAAATTGCCCCTCCTACAGCACCGGAAATGGCGCCTATCGCGAATGGAACCGCAGCGCCCGCCGACCGCGCCCCTGCGGAACGGCCGGAGCGCTATGCCAACTTGCCCCGGGAAAAGGAGTACCGGGAACAGCCCCCGGCCGAGGCGCAGTATCGCGAACAGCCGCGCAGGGAATTTCGCGAGACCCCAAACTGGGAGCGCGACAGGAGCGAGCCGCAGGGCAGGGAACCCCAAAGCAGGGAACCCTATCGGGAACCTCTTGCGCGAGAGCCGCAGTATCGCGAGGCCGCGCCGCGGGAGCCGCAGTATCGTGAGCCGCAAAGTCGTGAGTCGCAAGTTCGGGATCCGTACATTCGAGAGTCACAAAGCCGCGGGGCGCAGAACTGGGAACCTCAGCTTCGAGAGACACGCGAGCCGCAATACCGCGACGTGCGGGAGACGCAATCCCGGGAAGCGCAATACCGCGAAACCCGTGAGCCACAGTACCGCGAGCCGCAGTATCCAGAAGCGCAGTATCGCGAACAGCCAAACTCCAACCCGGGGACGCCCTTCGGCGAGCAGGCCTTTGCGCCTCGCGTCGAGCGTCGCTCCCCGAATGCACGGCCGGAGTTCACGCCTACTGTCGAACGTCGTGTGCAGCGCGAGCAGGCATTCTCCTACCAGTCCCGTCCCTCCTGGATGGCGTCAGAGAGCGAAGCCGCTCTCTACGGAGCGAACGGAGATGGTTCCGAGACGCTGCAGCAGTCTCGCGAACGGGTAGCCTCGCGCTGGTTCGCACTCAAAGGCGTCTTCGACAACTCAGCCAACGAACCACGGACCGAGCGTCGCCGCAACATTCAAGTCCCGACGATCGCGGTTTTTTCGCTTGCCGGCGGCGTGGGCAAGACCAGCCTGGTGGCCACCCTGGGGCGTTCGCTTTCAGCACTCGGTGAAAGAGTGCTGCTGGCGGATACGAGTTCTTACGGGCTGTTGCCCTACTACTTCGGCGCGCGCGATCTTCGCCCCGGCGTGATGCGGACCTTTTCGCCTCCCGGCGGCGGCACAGACGCTCCGGTAAACCTGCTGAATCTCGACGCGGATTCGCACGAGACTGACCCTCAGAATATGGATTGGCTGGCTGAGGACCTGAACCGGAACGCTCGCGGTTGCAGCCGCATTCTGGTCGATCTGGCTACAGCTTCGGCTTCCTTGACGCGGCGCGCACTGCGCATGACACCTACCGTGCTGGTGCCGATCATTCCGGACATGAACTCGATCGTCACGCTGAGCGTGGTGGACGGCTTCTTCCGCAACCACCAGAACTCGGAAGGCCGCCCGGTGCAGCCCTACTACGTTCTGAACCAGTTTGACCCCTCCATGCCGCTGCACCTGGATGTGCGCGAAGTACTGCGTCAACAGTTGGGAGAGCGGCTGCTGCCGTTCGTTCTGCGCCGCAGCCAGGCGGTGAGCGAAGCTCTTGCCGAAGGGATGACGGTGGTCGATTACGCGCCCGACTCCACGGTCGCAGACGACTACCAGCAGCTGGCCGATTGGCTGCGCAGTGTCTCCGCGCCGGCCGGGGTTGGATATCGCGGCATGCGGTGGAGCGAGAGATGATTGGTTCCGGACTATGGCGGGAGATCGAGTCGGGGAACAACCCGGTGACGCTGCTGTTTCGCATCACGGTGCTCGCCGCCAGTGCGTTCTGCCTCATCTTCTTCGGTGCGCTGCAACTGAGTTGGCCGCAGCAGGCGGTACTCGGCCTGCTGATGCTGCTGATCGCGCTCTGGCTGGGTAAGGCGTCGAACTCCTACCTGGTTACGCTCACGCTGATGATCATGTCGATGTTCTCCACCTTCCGCTACGCCTTCTGGCGCGTGCACACGGTGGTGACATTTTTTCGAGATCCGGGCGTGAAATGGGGTCCGCTCGACGGATTCTTCATCCTGCTGCTGTTTATCGCCGAAGGCTATGCCTACTGCATTCTGTTCCTGGGATACTTCCAGACGATCTGGCCACTGCGGCGCGCACCCGTACCCCTGCCCGATGATACGGATAGCTGGCCGCATGTTGACCTGGTGATCCCGACCTATAACGAACCGCTGAGCGTAGTTCGCTACACCGCCTTTGCCGCACTGAATATCGACTGGCCTGCGGACAAGTTACACGTCTACATTCTCGACGACGGCAAGCGCGAGGAGTTCCGCAAGTTTTCGCAGGAAGCCGGCATCGGCTACATGACCCGCAGCGATAACAAGCATGCGAAGGCGGGCAACATCAATCGCGCGCTCGAGAGGCTTCACGCTCCGTTTGTCGCCATCTTCGATTGCGATCACGTGCCTACGCGCAGCTTCCTGCAGATGACCATCGGCTGGTTTCAGCGTGACCAGAACCTGGCCATGCTGCAGACGCCGCACCACTTCTATTCGCCCGATCCGTTTGAACGAAACCTGCATCAGTTCCGCACCATTCCCAATGAAGGGGAACTGTTCTACGGCATCGTGCAGGACGGCAACGATTTCTGGAACGCAACCTTCTTCTGCGGCTCCTGCGCGGTCTTGCGCCGCACGGCACTCGACCAGATCGGCGGAATTGCAGTCGAGACGGTTACAGAAGATGCGCACACCTCGCTGCGCATGCAGATGAACGGCTGGAACACCGCGTACATCAACATTCCGCAGGCTGCCGGGCTGGCCACGGAACGGCTCTCCGGCCACGTGAAGCAGCGAATTCGCTGGGCCCGCGGCATGATCCAGATTCTGCGTACGGACAATCCGCTCTTCGCGCGTGGGCTCAAGTTTTCGCAGCGGCTGTGCTACTTCAACGCGATGACTCACTTCATGTACGCGTTGCCGCGGCTGATCTTCCTCACCGCACCTTTGATCTATCTCATGCTGGGACACACCAACGTTCCGGGCTACTGGGCTGCGATTCTCGCGTACGCGCTGCCACACTTGACGCTCTCAAGCATTACCAACTCGAGAATCCAGGGGCAGCACCGGCACTCCTTCTGGAACGAGATCTACGAAACAGTATTGTCACCGTACATTCTGCTGCCAACAATGCTGGCGCTGGTCAATCCCAAGCTGGGCAAGTTTGACGTGACGGCTAAGGGCGGCGTAGTCAGCGAAACGTTTTTCGACTCGCGCATCGCGCAGCCATTCATCGTCATGATGGTGTTCAACATGGTGGGATTGCTGCTGGCCATTCCACGCTTCGTTCACATTCCGTATCTCGAGTTCATCTGGGATGGAACCCACCCCGGCACCATCATCATGAATTGCATCTGGGTGGTGTTCAACATCGTTATCCTGGGCGTCTCCGTGGCCGTGGCTAAAGAATCGCAGCAGCGGCGTGAGAGCGTTCGCGTAACCGTAGCGGCACCAGCGACAGCCAAGCTTCCCGATGGCAGGTTGATCGTCGGCGAGACAGTGGACGTCTCGAGCGGCGGCGCGCAAGTCACCCTATCGGAAGCGGTCGACCTGAAGGCGGGCGACTCTCTCCGCATGCTCTTCCCGCTCGCAGCAGGCGAAGCTGAGTTGCCGGTCACGGTGGTGGGATATAAGGCGAGTAATCTTCGTGTGCAGTTCGATCCGCTGACCATCGTGGAAGAGGAGTTGTTGACCATGGTTCTGTATTCACGAGCGGACACCTGGCTCGGCTGGGGCGAGAGCCGCGAAGTGGATCAGCCGATGCGCAGCTTGTCGCGCATTCTGCGGCTCTCCGTGGTCGGCCTCCAGATCACCTTTGCCGCTCTCTTCAAACGCAAGGCGAAGAAGAAGACCGTGGTTCCCGCGGCCACCCCGGTGCGCAGTGGCGTAGCTCCAGTGGCACTCTTTGCCGCGGCACTGCTGGGGTTGAGCACCTTGCATGCGCATGCAGTGACTCACAACACGACGCGTGTGAAGCTGAGCAGCGCGGAACCGCAGCCGGACGCCACGGCCTCGACCAACGGCGGCAATTTCAAAAGTACCTTCACGCTGAAGGACATGGGTGTTCCCGCGACGATCGAACTGCGCGGGATCGACAGCTTTCACACCGTCTACTTCGCACTGCCGCAGAACCAGGTCGTCAAGCAGGCTAGCCTGCACATCTACTATCACTTCTCGCCCAGCCTACTGCCGCAGCTGAGCCACATCAAGGTGATGGTCAACGGCACGCTGTTTGCGACGCTGCCGGCGCCGCCCGCTCCTGAATCGGGAGACGCGGTGCTGGATAAGACGCTCACCATGCCGGCAGATCTGCTGGTGCGAAAGAATCAGCTTACGTTTGAGTTTGTAGGTCACTACACCATGACCTGCGAGGATCCCGCGAACACGGTCTTGTGGAGCCGCATCGATCCGAACAGCACGCTTGACCTGTCCGGCAGCTTGTTACCGTTGACGGATGATCTGAAGCTGTTACCAATTCCATTCTTCGATGCAGCGTTGACGGTGCCGCCGGTGATTCCGATTGTGTTTCCCTCGCAGCCCTCGACCAAGGCGCTGCAGGCCGCGGGCATCATCACTTCGTATTTCGGAGCACTGGCGGATTACCGTGCGACGCGCTTTCCGGTGACGATTGGCTCGATTCCCGCCGGCAATGTGGTCGTGATCGCCGAGAACCCGTCGACCATGCCGGGCGGACTCACCGTAGGCATGCCGGGAAATCCGACGGTCGCGTTGCGGCCCAACCCCAGCGATCCGTATGGCAAAGTCCTGGTGGTCACCGGCGGCGACGCCGATCAGCTGATCACTGCGGCCCAGGCTGTGGCGCTCAAGTCGAATCTGTTGCAGGGCCCTACGGTCACCATCAACGAATTCAATGCGCCTTCGCCGCGACAGCCGGATGATGCTCCGCGGTGGGCGCGCACCGATCACACGATCGAACTGTGGGATTACGCCACGGTGGAAGCGCTGCAGGGCGATGGCTCGGTGCCGCTTGCGGCTTACTTCCGTATCCCGCCCGATCTTTACTTCGGCGACCAGGGAAACGTGAAGCTGGCGTTGAGTTATCGCTATAACTCCATTCCAGTGGGGCCCATCTCGAGCATGCAGGTGAAGGCGAATAATGCCTACCTCGGTTCGGTTCCGCTCACGCCGGGCACTGAATCGGCCAAGGAAGTGCGGACGGACGTGGCGGTGCCGGTGGTGAATCTGCGGCCGTTCTCCAATTCGCTGAGCTTTGATCTTGCCTTCCAACTGCAGAAAAAGGGCGGTTGCCAGGACACTACGCCAATCAACATGATCGGCTCGGTGCTGCGTGACTCAAATCTGGACCTGCGCGGATACCCGCACTGGGCGGCGCTGCCGAACCTGGAGCTGTTCTCGAACGCAGGCTTCCCGTTCACGCGGATGGCGGACCTGCGCGAGACCACGGTGGTTCTGCCCACGCAGCCGACGGCCTCGGAGATTGAGCTCTACCTGACGTTGCTGGGCCACTTCGGAGCACAGACCGGATATCCGGCTCTTCGTGTAACCGTCGCGGATGCAGATGCGATGAAGGCTGAGGCCGATACAGACTTTCTGGTGCTGGGCACGGTGCAGGATCAGCCCGGGATTGAAAAGCTGGGTGCGGCGCTGCCTGTGATTTTGACCAATGACGGTATCAAGATTCAGGATGCCGAGGGATTCTTCGCGCCGCTGCATCACGCGTGGTGGAAGATGAAGACGACAGACCAGCCGGTATCGGGTGAGCTGATGGCTTCTTCGACACCGGACACGGTGATCGAAGGCATGGAGTCGCCCTACAAGAAAGGCCGCACCGTGGTGATGATCGCGGTCAAAGACGCGGCGACCTTCGAGCCGATGATGAGCGGTTTTCTCAAGACCGCGCAGTCAGGGGATGTATCGGGAAGTGTCAGCGTGCTGCATGGCGGCGATTTTCAGTCTTATCGGATACGTAATAGCGTGTACCATGTTGGCAACCTCCCATGGTGGACAGCCTTAAGCCTTTGGGTCATGCAGGTTCCGTGGATCGTAGCACTTGCGGTGCTGGCGATTTCGTTCATCCTGGCCGTGTGGACCAGAACGTGGCTGCGCGGTAGAGCACGTGCACGGTTACAAATTCTGGAAGGTTGAGGTCTGGGACCCTGGGCAGGCTGGTAGTGATTGGGACACTGGTAATTTGCGCGCTGCTTTCTGGCGCGCAAGGCTGCATGGCGCAGTCGTGGGACTTGTGGAACGCGTACTCCGCCGGTTTTCTGGACGGCGGCGGAAGAATTATCGATCGGCAGGCGGGCGACCGGACGACCTCAGAAGGCCAGGCGTACGGAATGTTCTTCGCGCTGGTCGCGAACGATCGCAGCCGGTTCAACCTGTTGTTGAACTGGACGACGTTCAACCTGGCGCAGGGCGACTTATCGGCGCATCTTCCCGGCTGGTCGTGGGGCCGCGCCGCGGACGGGCAATGGCATCTGCTGGATGCAAATTCTGCGTCCGATGCGGATGTATGGATCAGCTACACGCTGATCGAAGCGGGGCGGTTGTGGAATGAGCCCGGCTACACAGTTTTAGGCAAGAAGCTGGCGGCGCGGATCGCCGGCGAAGAGGTAGTAGCTCTACCGGATTTTGGGCTGATGCTGTCGCCGGGCAACCGGGGCTTTCGGCCGGCTGCGGATCGCTGGGTGTTGAACCCAAGCTACGTTCCGCTGCCGGTTCTGTTGCGCTTGGCGGCGGTCAATCCCAATGGTCCGTGGAAGGGCATCGCTGCGAAGGTTCCGGCGTTGTTGCAGGAGTCTTCACGCGGCGGCTTTGCGATGGATTGGGTGAGTTACAGCCCGGGGCAGGGGTTTGCTCCGGAAGCTGCGCCGGGCAAGAGTGCAAGTGCGGGTGCGTTTGGCAGCTACGACGCCATTCGCGTGTATCTGTGGGCGGGCATGACCAGCCGCGCGACCGCTGGAAGTCAGCTGTCGATTGCTGCCCTGCAAGGCATGGGGAAGTACGTAGAAGCGCACGGAGCGCCGCCGGCCGTGGTGGATGAAAACGGAGTAGCGGTCGACCCGCATGCGCCGGTTGGTTTTTCGGCCGCGCTGGTTCCGTACCTGGAAGCGTTGGGCAAGAAGGATTCGGTGATGAGACAGGTCGGCAGGGTTTCGTCGGAGAGGGATGCTGCGACGTTACTATACGGGCATCCGCCAACGTACTACGATCAAAACCTCGTGATGTTCGGTTCGGGCTGGGAAGAGCAGCGGTTCCGATTCGGTCCCAAGGGCGAGCTCAAGGTGAAATGGAAAAAGGGATGAGACACTCGTTGCGAAAATTGTCGCTCACGGCATCGATGCTTGGATTGATGATGTCGTTTTCAGGGAACGGCTACGCGCAGTCAGCAGCTCAGAAGGCGTTGATCGACAAGGCTCATTCTCTCGAGACGCGCGGTCACGTGGACCTGGCGGCACAAACCTGGCAGCAGATTCTGCTCTCTGATCCGAACAATACCGAAGCCATCGCCGGGCTCGCGCGCTGTGCCAAGTTGAGTGGCAATGATGCCCAGGCTCGCACCTATCTCGACCGGCTTCGCCAGATCAATCCCACCGATCCAAATATCGGCAAGGTTCAATCGATCATCAGCAACGCCGCTCAAAATGCGAAGCTGGCACAGGCGGCCAGGCTGGCGCAAGCCGGGCAGCAGGAGCAGGCGCTCAAACTTTATCGTGAGGTGTTTGGAACCAAGCCGCCCGATGGCGATTGGGCGCTGGCTTATTACGACACCGAAGCTTCGACCGAAGCGGGACGCGCGGATGCCATTGAGGGTCTCAGGGATCTGGCACGGCGCTATCCTTCCGATCTTCGCTATACCACCACGCTCGGCCGCGTGATGACTTACAGCCCCAAGACGCGTGCGGAAGGTGAGAGGATCTTGCGCGAACATCCGCAGGATGCCAAGGCGCAGGAGGCGCTTCGACAGGCGCTCGTCTGGGATTCGCAGAACCCCAATGCCGCTCCCGCGATTCGCGAATACCTCAAGGGTCATCAAGACACGGAGCTCTCGTCGAAGCTGCAGGAGAGTGAGGCCAGGCAGGCCAAGGCACAGGCTGGACTCGCCGCAAACGCGGAAGAGCGCGCAGCCTACGCGGCGCTGCAGGCTAACCGTGTGGACGACGCCCAGACACGCTTTCTGGCTCTGAATGCGAAAGACCCGAACAATGGTCGAGTGCTCGCCGGACTCGGGTTCTTGCGGATGAAGCAGGGCAACTTCGGCGGCGCGATCAGCTATCTCGAACAGGCGATTCAGAACGGGCAAAAGAGCGGTGCTGTTGAGAGCGCGCTGACCACTTCGCGATTCTGGTACACGGTGCAGGAGGGCACGACGGCACTGAATGCCGGCCACACCGATGAAGCCATCGGCAAATACAAAGCGGCTCTAGGGATTCGGCCAAACAGCCCTGAAGCGCTGGAAGGCCTCGGCGGCGCGCTGATGAAGCAGGGCCAGTATGCACAGGCTGCCGGCGTGTATCAGCAATATGTGAAGGCGCAGCCGAACTCCGCGGCGGGATGGCGTGGACTGTTCCTCGCCTACCAGCAGGCAGGCAATCCCAAGGAGGCGTTGGCCGTCTCACGGCGCATTCCGCCGGCCATCCAGTCTTCTTTATCAAAAGACCCCGAATATCTCAGAACTTTGGCGGCGGCCTACACCAGCGCCGGGCAGGATGCGGACGCCAGCCGCGTGCTGGCGCAGGCGTTGAATCTGCCGTTCCCGGAGAACGGCCGCGGCATGAAGGCCGATATGCGGCTGCAGTACGCCGGCCTGCTGACCCAGGGCAAACACTTTGCGCAGGCGGCTGGACTGTATACCGATATCATCCAGGAAGATCCCGGCAACGTGAACGCGTGGCAGGGGCTGGTCGATGTGCTGCATCAGAACGGCCAGGATGCCGATGCAGTAACCGCCGTCGAGCGCATGCCGCCCGCGAGCTATGACGCTGCGTTGGCCGACCCCGGATTTCTCTCCGAGCTGGCCTCGATCTACCAGGCGCAGAATCAGCTGGAAGTCGCGCAGGGCTTCCTCGAACGCGCGGCCCGAGTGCAGTCCTCCGGCGGTCAGCAGCCCGCCGTTCCGTTGCAGCTCCAGCTTGCTTCCATTTATCTACAGCGCAATAATCCCGACCAGGCTTATGCAATCTACCGCCGCGTGCTTACCGCGCATCCGGACCGGATCGACGCTTGGAAGGGGCTGATCGCCTCTCTCCATCTGACTGGCCACGATCAGGAAGCTCTGGCCCAGGTACAACAGATTCCGGCCGACGTGCGGCGCACTTTGTCGCAGGACGTACAGTACAGCCAGACGCTCGCGGCCGTGTACGCCTCGACTGGCGACACACAAAGTGCGCTATCGATGTTCAGCCAGGTGCAGAGTCACTATGCTGCCCAGCACCAAGCTCCGCCGTCCGATATCGAGATACAAAACGCGTGGCTGCTTTACAACGCCAAGCAGGACCGTGCGCTGTATCCCGCGCTCATGCGACTGGGCGGACGCAGCGATCTTACCGACGATCAACGGCGGCAGGTGCAGACCATCTGGGCCTCGTGGAGTACGCGCCGTGCAAGCCAGGCTGCGGATGCGGGCAACGCGCGGCGGTCGTTACAAATTCTGAACGCAGCCGCGCAGGCGTTCCCGGGCAATCCCGCAGTCAGCAAGGCGCTGGCTGGCGGATACCTCAAAGCCGGTCAAGCCAAGGAAGCCGTCGAGATCTTCCAGTCCATTGACATGTCCAACGCATCGTCTGGAGATTTTCAGGCGGCGGTAGGTGCGGCGCTGGCCGCCGGCGACATGCGGCAGACCGAGATCTGGTTGCGGCAGGCTTTGCAGCAGGCCCCGAACGATCCGCAGTTGTTGACCATGGCGGCCAAGTTTGAACAGGCCCGGGGAGACAATGCACGCGCTGCCGAGTTCTGGCGCGCCTCGTTAAACGCGATGCCGCGAGTCACGCCGGCGAATGAACTGGCGCATGCCCTGAGCTCGCCAGATCCAGTGCGGCAGACACAGATGCGCAGCGATACGGCCATCAGCCTGGCCAGCCTGCTCGATCCCGAATCGGAAGTTCCGGCCACTCGCCAGGCTGCACCGCCGCCACTCCCCAGCTACTCCAATACCAACGGACGGGCTACGGTAGATACGCAGACGCCGTATGGTCCTGATCCCTATGGGGGCGCGGCTCCAGTCGTGCTCAACGGTTCACCGGTGACGCAGTACAACCCGGAACCAACTCCCAACGTGCGCAGAAACGTACCCATGCAGCGATTGGGCGACTACCGTCCGCATGCGGAGATGTCGCCGGGATCGGATCCGGTCATGGCACCTGCGCCCGTGTATGCCGCACGCGAGGCGAATCCGGACGGTTATCAACAGCAAGAACAACTCGTGGCGCAGGCGGATACCGGATCGGCTCCGTCGCTGATGAATGACCCGCAGGATTTTCTTACCAAGAAGTCGGAACACGCAGCCCGCGCCAGACGAGCGCGGCGAGCGGTTCAGCCCCAGCCCAGCGAAGAGCCTGCGGATACCTACAGCGCCGCAGTGCAAAGCCCCGTGTATACGGCCCCGGCACGAAGTCAGGATTACTTCCCGCCGGCACAGGCAAACTCGCAAACGGAGATTCAGCCGCAAGACAATTCTGCGATAGCCGAGTATCAACCTGCGGAGCGCATCCGGATTCCGGTACCGGAGGTTCGTCAGTTCCAGACGCGCCCCTCGGCGGAACGCCAGTCGGAGGTCTCCGCCTATGAGCCGCCTGCGACCGTAACTGCGCCTGTCGAGACTGCAGCCGCAAACGATGTGGCACGGTATGAACCGGCTGAGCCGATTCGCATGCCGGCAGAGCGAGCGACAGGGGCACCCCAGAAGCTCTGGATACCGCCCACGACGGCGTCGATCCCAACCGAGAATGCGGCAACGGACGCAACCGTCGAGGTTCGTTCGGAGGCTGCGCCGACGCGCATCGCTCTCGGCATGGAGCGAGACCTGGAACCGCCCCAGAAGCTCTGGATTCCTCCGGCGACCGCTGCCATTCCGACGCAGAACGCGGAGACAGCCGCCACACTTGCCCCTTCCCAGCACGAGATCAGCAACGCTCCGGATACAAGCATGAGCATCCGCTACGTTCCCAACGCGACCACGTATGATCGGTTCGCCGGAGCAGCGGAGGCGCTGGCCGCAGCCGGGAAGCCGGTAACCGATACCTACCATTCGGTGCAGTACACACCCTCGGCCCAGGAGGCTGCTCCGGCGCAGGTGTACACGCGTCCCAACCAGACCGGAAGCAATCTGCCGCCGCAGTATCGCCCCAATCCTGTGCCCATCACCGTGAACCCGCCGGAAACCCAGGTCGGGCTAACGGATGAGCAACTGATGCAGCGGAATCTTCCGCCGCTTCGCGGTGGATACACGCGCGCGTTCACGCCTCCGACTCATCCACGCGATCCGCGAGAAGAGGCGCAGACGGAATTAGCCACCATCGAGGGCGGATACAGCCCTTGGATGGGTGGAACCGGCATCGTGAATCATCGCTCTGGCGCAGCGGGCTACGATCAGCTCACCGCGTTTGAGGCGCCGTTTGAAGCATCCGCTCCGCTGGGAACTGGCGGGCGGCTCACGGTCATCGCGCGTTCCTCGTTCCTTGACTCGGGCATCGCCAATGGCACCAACACCAACATCCTGGGCTCGCTCGCGGTGAGTTCGACCAAGCTGCCGCCGCAGCAGAACGCCTCTGGTGTGGGCGGCGAACTGCAACTCGCGCTGCCGAACTTCGGCGCTGCCGTCGGCTACAGCCCTTATGGCTTCCTGGTCTCGAACATCATCGGGCGATTGAGCTGGCGTCCCGCCGCCGGTCCGGTCACCGTCGCCTTCAATCGCGACAGTGTGAAAGATACGCAGCTCTCTTACTCGGGTCTGCGCGATCCCGGTTCAGCGGGCCCGACCTACTCCGGCAACATCTGGGGCGGCCTGATCAGCGATGGCGGCAGCCTGCGCTTTGCCAAGGGCGATGAAAACTCCGGCTACTACATCACTGCCGGCGGTCAATACATCAGCGGCTATCACGTGCCGGTGAACAATCGCTTCGAAGGCGATACCGGCGCGTATTGGCGCGTCGTGAACGCTCCGGCGATGGGCAACTTGAGTCTTGGGGTGAACTTCTTCGGCATGCACTACGCGAAGAACCTGCGCTACTTCACTTATGGACAGGGCGGATATTTCAGCCCCGAAGCGTACTTCCTGGCCAGCGTTCCCGTGACCTGGAATGGCCACTCGGGACAGAACTTCCGCTACACCTTGACCGGCAGCATGGGCGGCCAGGCGTTCCAGGAAGACAGCTCGTCGTTCTACCCACTAGACACTGCGCTGCAGACAGCCGCGAATAACGCCACCTATCCTTCGCGTTCGAGTGTGGGCGGCAACTACGATGTGCATGGACAGGCGGCGTACCGTCTGACGGATCACTGGTTCCTGGGCGGATTTCTTGCGGCCAACAACTCGCGGGACTACACCTCGGTTACCAGCGGGTTCTTCGTTCGCTACATGGTCAGGCCGCAATATCCCACCGAAACAGCACCGACCGGCCTCTTCCCCTATGACGGGTTGCGGCCACTTATGGTGCCGTAAGTTCGCTTCCACCGGGTGATACGCCTGGTACTGCGACGAAATTCTACAGAAATATGGCGGCTGAAATCCACGGCCGCCATATTCTTGCCTTCCATTCGGTGCCACCGAGCGTCAAAGTAGTCGATGATCGACCGAAAAGCCTTACGCTCGCCGATTGGAACGATGCTGGCGAGTTTCGCCGCCGCGTTGGTGTTCAGCGTCTTCCTCTCCCGGACGGTTCACGCCGAAAGCCTTCAACTTCAGCCCACCGCCATCGAGCTTGGCTTTCATAGCATGTATAACCTCGATTTCGACAAAGCTCATCAGCGGTTCGCTGCCTATCAACAGGCCCATCCCGAAGATGCGATGGGTTCGGTATCTCAGGCTGCGGCTTACCTGTTTGGAGAGTTTGCCCGACTGGGCGTGCTGGAAGCGGAACTCTTTGTGGATGACCAATCGTTCGACGCCCGCAAAAAGCTCAGTCCTGATCCTCAGATCAAGCAGAAGTTCCAATCTGCTCTCGATCAGGCGAGCACGCTTGCCGCTAATGCTCTCAAGAAGAATCCCGGCGATACGAACGCGCAATTCGCAAACGTGCTCGCGCTCGGGCTTCGTTCTGATTATGCTGCGCTGATTGAAAAGCGAGACTTCGCCGCGATCAATTACACCAAGCAGAGCCGGCAACTGGCAGAGCAGTTGCTCAAGGAGAAGCCGGACGAATACGACGCCTACCTGGCCGTCGGCGTCGAAAATTACCTCACCGGGATCAAGCCTGCTCCGGTGCGCTGGCTGTTACAAATGGGTGGAGTCGAGACTGATAAGCAGCAGGGCATCTTGAAATTGAAGGAAACGGCGCTGCACGGCGACCTGCTCGCGCCCTTTGCGAAGCTGCTGCTGGCCGTGGCTGCGCTGCGTGACAAAGATACGCAGCAAGCCTGCGGTCTGCTGCGCGACTTGTCTGGGGAGTATCCAAGGAACCCTCTTTACGCGCGCGAACTCCATCGTTGTCATTAAGCGCGCGTCATTTGCAGCTTCTGTCCGCACAGATTCTGCTTGCGTATCCTTCCAATCCGAAGTACAAACAGGAGACTCTCTGCGGAACTGATGAATTAAAGAATCACTGGGCCACTTGCCGAAGGTCTCACTTACTCAGTCAGCAGCGAGATTGCTCGTCTTTGAGGGACTTCCTTGGCCACCTGCACGCGCTTTCTGCTTCTTGCTGTAAGTTTTGCCCTGTCGATTCCAGCCATTGCCGCCACCTGGCAACAGCCCACCCCAGAAGAACTTTCGATGACCGCGGAACCCGCGGCCCCCGGCGCGTCTGCCATTTATCTCTTTCGCGAAGAGATCGCGGACGACAAACTGCACTTCCATTCGGTGTATGTCCGAATGAAAATTCTCACTGAAGAAGGCAAGAAGTATGCCGACGTCGAGATGCCGACGTATCTTCAGGGTGAGTTTGGCCTCAGCGAAATTCAGGCACGGACAATTCACAGCGATGGAACGGTGATCCCGTTTACCGGCAAGCCGTTTGATAAGCTCGTGTCCAAAACCAAGTTCGAGAGCTATCAAACCAAGGTATTTACCATGCCGGACGTTCAGGTCGGCAGCATTCTCGAGTACCGCTACCAATTGGATTACGGCGATTACGTAGTAGTGTCGCCCCGCTGGTACATCCAGCAGGACCTGTTTGTTCGCAAGGCCCACTATCGTTTTCTGCCGACGATTCGGGCGCTCGACGGAAATGCAAACGCCCGACTCTCTTACACCCGCGTGCTGCCGGCCGGCGTCGAGGTCAAATACGCGCCGATGCAGAACACCTACGAAGTAAGCGTGCAGAATATTCCAGCAACGCCAACCGAAGACTACATGCCGCCCGTCCACAGCCTCACCTATCGGGTGCTCTTCTACTACACCACCATCTTCAAAGTGGATGAGTTCTGGAAAGAGAAAGGCAAGAACTGGTCGAAAGAGATGGATAGGTTCGCGGCGCCATCGAAGTTATCCGGTGCGGCGCAACAGATCGTTCAGCCCGGTGACAAGGACGGTCAGAAGGTAGCAAAAATCTACGCTGCGGTGATGAAGCTCGAGAACACCGACTTCACGCGCCAGCATACAGCCGCCGAAAACAAGGAGCAAGGCGTCAAGATCAAGACGGCTGCCGATATCTGGGAACAGAAGCGCGGCAGCTCGGACGAACTCGCGTTGCTCTTTATTGGACTGGCGCGGGCTGCGGGCCTGAAGGCGTATGCGATGGACGTAACGAATCGCGATAAAGGGATCTTCATCAAGGATTACCTCGAGATGGATCAGCTCGACGATGACATTGCCATCGTGGTGGTAGACGGAAAAGAGCAGTATTATGATCCCGGACAACGCTACTGCACGCTGGGCCAGCTTCACTGGAAGCACAGCTCTTCCATGGGATTGCGGCAGACCGACCATGGCACTGACCTGGCCGAAACGCCCGGAGCCGGATACAAGGATTCTGTTCTGACCAGAGTTGCGAATCTTAAGCTAGACTCTACCGGCGCGTTGCAAGGCTGGATTACTCTCACCTTTAAAGGAGCCGAGGCGCTGTATTAGCGGCAGGCCGCGCTGAAGAGCGACGAGGAGGAAGTGAAGAAGCAGATGGACGACCGCGTGGAGGCAACACTGCCGCCCGGCGTGCATGTGAAAACCAACCACTTTCTCGGGATGAACGATCCTGCTTCGTGGCTGGTGGTGCGCATGGATGTCTCAGGCAACATGGGTACAGCGACAGCGAAACGTGTGATCCTACCCTCGACGTTTTTTGAAGCGCAAGGCAAGCCTCTCTTCACTGCGAGCAAGCGCGAAGCTGCCGTCGATTTGCACTATTGCAGTACGGTGCAGGACGAAGTGAACCTCGAACTTCCCAAGGAGTTGGCAGTCGAGAGCCTGCCGAAGAATGCCGGCATTCCTCTTCCGAAGAACGCGCTCTATACGTCCAGTTACGAGGTAAAGAACAATATCTACACACATAAGCGGGTGTTTATTCTGGCGAATGTTTTCTTTCTCCAGAATGAATACGGCACTTTGAAGGACTTCTATCAGAAGGTCGGCTCACAGGATCAAGAGCAGGCTATTTTGAAGGTGGCGGCTGTGGAAACCGGACAATGACTCCCTCGCGAAAACTGAATTGGGTTCTCTGTCTCGGTTGGCTGGTCACCATTCCCGCGCACGCCGGCGCCAGTTTTCCGGATTGGGTGTCGCAAGCAGCGAGTACGAAGCTCCCGGCGTTGCCGCCCGAAACCAAAGCAGTAGAACTGCTCGACGACACATTGGTGACGGTGTTTCCCGACGGCCGAGCGGTGGAGCGGCATCGCGAGGTCATCAAAATTATCAGGCCGCAAGGGCGGGACTACTCCGAGTTAGGCGTGTGGTTCTCAAAGGATCGCAAGCTGAATTCATTTCATGCGTGGAGCATCGGTCCGGACGGTCACCAGTACATCGTCAAAGACGATCAGGTTCGCGAAATTGGTTTGGATGAAGGCGGCCTGTTATATGTGGACGATCGCGCGAAGATTGTCCGGCCTCCTGGCTCCGATCCGGGTGGCGTTGTCGCTTACGAGATGGAGCGGCAAGTACCGAGCTATCGTTCAGAAGCGGTATGGGAGTTTCAGCAAACGATACCGATGGCGCGCACCGTGTTTGAAGTGGACCTGCCGCCAACCTGGCAACACTATGTTGCGTGGCTGCGTCACGATGCGACGACGCCAGTGGAAGTGGCGCCCAATCATTTCCGATGGGAGCTTACGGACATTCCCGGCGTGAACCTGGAAGGCATTCCCCTGGCACCCTCAGAGCGGGCACTGGCGGGGCGCATGGTCGTGCACTACTCCGGATCGCCACTGCCAGAAGGTGACGGGCGATGGGCACAGATTGGAGACTGGTACGACACGCTTGCCTCGCCGCGCACAGAGGGCCCGATCGAGATCGCGTCGAAGGCGAGGGAATTGGTCGGGGCGAGCACCGACTTCATCACCAAGATTCAAAACGTGGCGCAATTCATGCAACGAGACATTCGCTACGTCGGCATTGAAATCGGCATCGGAGGCTTGCAACCGCATCCAGCCGCGGATGTCTTTCGCAATCGCTACGGAGATTGCAAGGACAAGGCCACGCTGCTGATCTCGATGTTGAACGCAGTCGGTGTGCGCGCTACGTGGGTGCTCGTCGATACGCATCGCGGCTACGTGGACCCGTCTCTCCCTTCGATCGAAGGCAATCACGCCATCGCCGCCATCGAGATTCCTAAGGACCTCAGCGATCCGCGCTTGCAGGCAGTTGTCACGGCCAAGAGCGGTAGGCGGTATCTCATCTTTGATCCGACAAATGAATATGTCTCGATCGGCTTGCTGCCGACGTACTTACAAGGGGGCTACGGAATCCTCGTCGCAGGCAAGGACAGCCAGGTGATCCAGTTACCGAAGCTCGCGCCGGAAGCCGATATCTCGGAGTGGTCCGCAAAATTTGAGCTTGCCGAGGATGGTACGTTGAAGGGCGCGGTGAAGGAGACGTACTCCGGGGCTTCCGCGTTTCGGATTCGCAGCCTGTTCCAGGAGAAGGGCGAAAAGGAGCAGCGCGAGTACATGGAGAAGCAGCTTCGCTCCGACTTCTCGAGCTTCACTCTGGACTCTGAGAAGTCGGCCAACGCACGCGAACTCGACAAGCAACTGGTCTTGAACTATGACGTGACGGCGCGGTCGTATGCGAAGACAGCGGGAAATCTGCTGTTGGTGCGCCCGCGCGTCGTAGGTACGGTGGTTTCTCCTTACGATGACAAGCCCCGTAAGTATCCGATCGACCTGGGCAGGACAGGGGTGTGGCGCGATAGCTTTGATGTTGCTTTGCCCGCTGGCTACGTGGTGGATGATCTGCCGGCCTCAGTCAACGTGGATGTAGGTTTCGCAAGTTACAAGAGTGAGGTCAAGTCGGACGTGAGCGCTTTGCATTACACGCGCGAATACGTCGTGCGCGATCTGCAGCTTTCGCCGGAGAAGGATGCCGACCTGTGCAAACTCGAAGGCGCGATCCTCGCGGATGAGAACGGCAGCGCGGTTCTGAAGAAAAAGTAGAGGACGGTTACAAATACGCTTGTATCTCCAATTCGCAGGCGTGGAGAAACAGGAATGTTCAGCGTTTTGCTCTGTTCAGAGGCACAACCTGGACGGTGACATCGCGGACCTCTGCGAGGAAGCGGTTGAGCACCGATCCGCGCAATAGGATATCGAAGCGCGAGCGCACTGACTGGCCAAAGACCACGTGGGAGATGTTCTCCTGCTGCGCGAAGGCGATCAACGCGTCCGAGACTCGCTTGCTGCTCAGTACCACGACTTGTGCGCCGAGCGAACGAGCAAGTTTCTTGTACTCTTCCATGCGATGGAATGCCTCGGGATCGGCGTGGCCGCTCTCGTCCGGCGTCTCCACGTGTATCGCGTACCAGTTCGTCGCCATGCGGCCGGCAACGCGCGCGCCCACACGTAGCAGGCGTTCGCCGCCTACACGGGAGGTCAGGCAGACCATGACCTTCTCTGGAATCGGCGCCTGCTCGAGGCCCTGAACCCGACGGTACTGGGCAGCCGAGGTGCTCACCTGCTCGGCCGTAGTGCGCAGCGCCAGTTCGCGCAGCATGTTCAGATTGCCCTTGCGGAAGAAGTTGGCGAGGGATTGCTCCACTTTTTCGGGCGCGTAGATTTTGCCCTGACGCAGGCGGTTGCGCAACTCATCGACGGTCACATCGACGTTTACCACTTCATCGGCGCGCTTTAGGATGCTGTCGGGAACGGTCTCGCGCACGACCGTGTTCGCGGAACGAGCGACGGCATCGTTCAGCGTCTCCAGATGCTGGATGTTGACCGCTGTCATCACGTTGATTCCGGCGTCAAGCAGCTCAAGCACGTCTTCGTAACGCTTACGGTTACGTGATCCGGGAACATTCGTATGCGCCAGTTCATCCACGACGCAGGTATCCGGATGCCTGGCCAGGATCGCATCGACATCCATCTCCTTCAAGGTGACCGAACGGTAGGTGATCTCCTTTTGCGGAACGATTTCGATGTCGTGGATCAGCGCTGCTGTATCGGCCCGGCCATGCGTCTCGATGAGGCCAATCACGAGGTCGACGCCACGCTGGCGCAGCATATGGGCGTTCTCAAGCATCTGGTAGGTCTTCCCGACGCCGGGTGCGGCACCGAGATAGACGCGCAACTTGGCGCGTTCGGGAGTGTCGACCGTCAGATCGCTCGCCAGCACATGTTCCGGCTCGCGTGCTGATTCAGTCTCGATTGGGAGCTTCGGTTCCTCCATGACCTATCCGATCTCCACAGGGTGACGGGTAGGCAAGGCGCTCGCGACTGGCAAGGTGAAGCTGAAGGTGGTGCCGGCCCCCAGTCGGCTCTCCACCGCTACCTGGCCGCCGAGAGATTCGACAAGACGGCGAACGAGCGAGAGGCCGAGACCGGTGCCCTGATCAGAACCCGCGTTGAAGCGGCCAAAGATTGCGGGGAGCCGCTCAGCCTCGATACCGCGTCCGTTGTCGCGCACGAAGAACTGGACGCGGTCTTTCACTTCGATCGCTTCCAGCACGATTTCTCCCTCGGGCGGTGTATAGCGAATGGCGTTGCTGAGCAGATTGTCGAAGATGCTGTGCAGTGCGCGCCGGTCGGCCTGAATAAAAGAGAGATCAGGGAAGGCACGTACCACTAAGTTGATCTTCTTGGCCTGCGCTTCTTCATAGTTCCGGTTGGAGGCATCCTGCAATACGTCATAGGGACGGATACGTTCAAGCTTGACCGCTCGACCCCCGGTATCCAACTCGGCCACTTCAATCAGGTCGGACATCAAATCATCGAGACGTTCGGCCTCTGCCTCCGCGCCCTGAACCAGGTCCACTTGCAGCGGTCTGAGTTCGCCGCCGAATCCTCGGGAAAGCGTATAGAGGCCGAGACGCAGAGTCTGCAGCGGCTCGCGGAGTTTCTTCGACGCGACCGAGATGAATCGCGTTTTGAAGCGGTCGACTTCTTGCATCTCGGTGACGTCCTCGAGCACCGTGACGGCGCCCAGCAGCTTGCCTTCGGCATCCCGCATAGGCGTTGCCCGCAGGCGATAACTGCGTTGTGCCTTGCCGATTCGCATGGGTAGAAGCGCGGCTTCACCTTCCTGCGCTACAGGCCGCTGCATCGAGACCGCGTCGCGAACGGCGTCCAGGATTTTGCCGCCGCCCGGTGTGTTGGTAAGCGCCATGCGATCGCTGGCCGCCTCGCCGAGCAGTTCGATCGAGGCTTGGTTCAGGCGCAGAACATGACCCTTGGCATCTGTAACGATGACGGGTTCGAATATGGACTGGAGAACGGCATCGCTCATCTGGTGTTCCATCTGTCGGCGGCCGGATTCGGTCTCGCGCAGATCTCGCAGACGAACAGCCATGCGGTTCAACTCGGTTGCGATGATGCCGAGGTCATCGCCGGAGCGCCACTCGATGCGAGCCTGCAGGTCTCCCTGACCGATGCGCTGCGCCGATTGCGCAGTCTGTCGCAGCGGTAGAACGATCGAAGCTCCGGTTGCGGCGGCGACCAGCAGGGCGGCCAGAAACGCCAGGGCGGCAAGCGTATTCGCGCGCGCGGCCGAAGTTGCTCCGTAGTTCGCGGCATCCGCAGCAGCTGTGTCGTGTTTCCTGCGCTCCGCCACGGAAGCCTGCTTCAGGGCCGCGTCGAGCCGTGCCAGGCCCGGCTCCAGTTCGTCTCTGGCCAGTGCCGCGATCTGTTCAGAGTTCGGCGCTGAAGCGAGGGTGCGCGTAAGCCTCGCGGCGAGAGCGCTGTGGATCTGCTGCAGCGGTTTCGACGAGAGATCTGGATCGGAGTTGGCCAGACTGAAGGATGCAGCGATGAACTGCTGTTGCGCGTCTTTCATCTGCCGCGCAAGCAGGTCCAACTCGCCGGTTCCAATCTCGTGCTGGACTGCGAGTGTATGCGCTGTATCGAGTTCGCGAGAGATGAGGGGTTCCAGACCCGAGATAGCCTCAGAGGCGCGCGCGGTGTTCTCAACCAGCGCGGCTCTAGCGGCCGCACGATGCGTATCGATGCGGACCAGCAACGCCAGCCCGAACACGATTGCCAGCAGCAGAGTTCCGCCAACGATCAGTCTCTGATAGAAACTCAGCATAGTGGACGAAGACAGCGGTCGATTGAAACGCGTAGCCTTTCTTCGATCAGGTTGGCCGTTGTTAGCATCAGGCAAACGAACCGAAAGACTGGAGCGGCTGCTGAGTCATTCTCGTTAGACATTCACTGGTCAGACCTGTAACTCCCTCGACTTACCTGCATGGAACTCGATCTGCCGAATTCGGTGACAGCTTCGACTAGAGCACGCCGCCGGACGCGTCCGTTTCGCGTTTGCGGCTCAAGCTGAGTCTCTATTGTGCTCCATAGCTGTCCGCAAGCAAAGACTATCCGTCAGGATCGCTGTTCGACAATGCGGGGCCGAAGCGGCTTGCATCGCACGGACCATCCCTGGCTTTGCCGCACAGGTTCTTTGCAAACAGAAAGTCGGCCGCTAAGAAGATGCGACGTGGGCGCCCCATTCCCTGGGATCCACATCGCGATCGTGTCTGGAGAAGACCCATCGATGCTGATCCAAGTCGTCCACGGCATATTGCCGTTCTCCATACTCGGTTATGTGTAGTTCCTCGACGATGGTGGCGCCCGCGGCCTTGCTCCGTTTGAAGTGTTGATCCACGTCCTCGACAAATATCATGACGCTCTGGGTAGCGCCTCCAAGCTGGGCAGGCGTTCCCATGCCGGGCCGCACCGACCGTAGCATGATCCAGGCGTCTCCCAGGTGCATTTGTGCTCCCTCGGGCTCATCGGGCGGTCCATACCGAAAGTGCTCGACAAAGCCGAAGGTCTTGGTCAACCACTCGATGGCCTGAGCGGGATTCTCATAGACCAAGTGTGCTATCTGAATGTTGGTCGGAACCGAGCGATTCTTGATCATCGCAGCACTATAACGCGTGCCGGCTCAGGTCGCCATACCGAGTGAGGCGGAAGTCGGCAAGGTGCCGCCCCGGGGGCTAGCGTGCCGCCACGGCTCCGGAGGAAATGCGGCAGACCGCGACCGCTTGATTCTGATACGGGCAATCGAAGCCGGCGGGACCAGGGCGCTTGACCAAGATCCAGGTCACGGGGTATTCGGCGGCAAGGCGCTTGAAATCTGCTGGCATGAAGTGATTCCAACCTTCCTGGGCTTTGACTTCACGCTTCCATTCGTCGGCAAGCTGAGGGAAGAGCGAGACCGCTCCGCTGTCTTTCATGTAATCGGCCAGGACGCTGCGTTCGGCCATGGCGCGAAATCCATGATCGTCGACGCCGGGTTCATTCATGTAATTAGGATCCAGGGCAAAGACGGCGTCCTTGGGAGTGTTTCCGCGAATCCACAGGAACGCGGAGAGCCACGGACTCTTTGACTTCAGGCCGGGCCACTCCACGTGCGGGCTGGATGGATAGGTACTGCGCGCAACCCACCACATCCCGGCGCAAAGCGGAACGAAGAGTGCGAGCGCGAGCCAGAGTCTGCGCTTGAACACATACTGCTCGACCAGCGCACCGAGAAACAGGAAGAAGATGACGTACACGAGATGCAGCGAGCGCATGGGTTGCAGGCGCGCGAAGTTCTGCATGGAGTCAGCGATGGAGCACACCATCGCCGCCGCAATCGACAGCACTCCGAAGCCGACCATCGCCAGGCAGAGACGGCGGAAGGCGGGCAGCGTGCCCCGCAATTGCAGTCTGCTCAGTGCCCATAGAATCGCGAGCGGCATCAGTGCGCCGGCCCATTCATACCAGGCCCAGTTGTAGACGAAAAAATAGGTGCGCATCATCAGAGCTTCGCGGTAAGGCCCTTGTGCCGGGCCCGGTACGAACCCACGAGGCAGCACCGCAGGGATGAGTCCGTAGACAGCGACTGGTTCCTGTTGGCGCATACGGGTGCGAGCCAGGCGCATGCTGACGAAGAAAGCCGCACAGTAGACGCTCATCTGCGGATGAATGAGCGCGGTGAGCACCAGCCAGACAAACGCCGCGCGATAACGCTGTGTGGCAAACGCGGCGATCGCGAATAAGGTGGTCGGCGTAGAGAGTGATCGCGCGGTGAGATAGGGGTCCATGATGACCAGCGCTGTCCCGGCAACGGGCACCGCGAGAACACCGGCCAGCAGCGCCACTCCGGTAAGGCAGGCGCGCCTGTCTTCAAAGCAGACGGTCAGCAACTGCCACGCAGCAAGGAGCAGTAGAAATATGCTGCTGACGTGCCAAAGAAAAATAGTCGTGTCGATCGGCAGGTGGGTCAGTCGGGAAGAGAACGCGACCAGGTTTGAAAACAGCGAGAGCCGTCCGTGCGACATGAAAAACTGCGAGCCGAACGGGAACAGACTTGGGTCGACAGCCTTCTTTACTGCCGCAACGTAGATTTCGGCATCGTCCGTTCCGAGATGATAGCCGTGAATGAGAGTGGCGACTGCGGTAAGGAGGAGCAACCAGAGGTAAGGAATTCGGGATCCTCCCGAACTCCTCATCGATGGTCCTCAAGCGCGAAGATCGATTCAGGAGTCGCCAGGACCGGGTTCGAAAAGGTGAACACCGGCGAGGTGCGAAAACCATGTTTCGCCAGCCAACAATCGCGGGTCGTTCGTATCACGCCAACCCCGTACTGCAGGCTGCGCTTGAAGTTAATGGACGACGCTTCGGGAAAGTACCGGGTCGGGCAGGAGATCTCACCGATGCGCGCCTTGAGCAGAATGCACTGCGCAAGCACCTGGTTATCGAAGACAAAGTCGTCTGAATTGTTGCGCAGCGGTAGCGAGTGCAGCACCTCGCGACTGAACGCACGAAAGCCTGTGTGGTACTCAGAAAGCCGTACGCCCAGCGTGACGTTCTGAAAACCGGTTAGAAGCCGGTTCGAAATGTACTTGTACTTTGGCATGCCGCCTTTAAGGGCGTGGCCGCCGAGAATCCTTGAACCGAGTACGACGTCGTAGGTGCCGAACGCAATCATGCTGGCCATCGCCGTCACCAGCAGCGGCGAGTACTGATAGTCGGGGTGGATCATCACCACCACATCGGCTCCGTGTGCCAGGGCGCGCGCGTAACAGGTCTTCTGATTGCCGCCATAGCCGGTGTTGCGTTCGTGCACAGCCACTGTAAGGCCGAGCGACCGCGCCAGGTTGGCTGTCCCGTCCGTGCTGCCGTCGTCCACGAGAATGCTCTCATCGACGACGTCAGGGATCTCGCGAACTGTGGCGGCAAGCGTCTTCTCCGCGTTATACGCGGGCATCACAACGACGATGCGTTTTCCATTGATCATGCGTCAGGGAAGTACGACTACGAGCCTTTAACTATATGGATTGCATTCCGCCGAGGCAAGCCAGATACGTTGCCTGCAACCGTCAGATAAAAGACGCCAAAACAGGCGAAATGTTGGGTGGGCGAGGAATTTGGTTTTAGCTCCCGCTCTGAACCTTGTGAAGTGGCAGATACCATGCGACGCGGTTAGTGGCCCCGGTAGCGTCCGAGCACGTCCTCAAGAGTCACCACGCCTTCCAGCTTGCCCCGGCTGGCGCGATTGTGCACCGGTAGCAGAGGCCAGCGTGGGAAATACGGCAGCGCGCTGTCGAGCGCCATATCGGGGAACAGCGTAGGTGTGCGGTCTTCTTTGAGCACCCGCCGGAGCGGGGTGTCGGGAGTGAACGCTGCCATGGCGCTGGTGAGCTCGACGACCGGCATGGCGTACCAGAGGCCCTCCCACGTGCGCACCAAAAGGGTAGAGGACTGGAATGCATCGACGGTGGCTGAGGCGCTGGCAAGGGTCTCGACGTCCTGCACAATCGGCACATCGATCGGTCGAAGCGCATCTTCCAGGTGCAGCGCAATCTCCTCGCGCTGCTCCTCCATCGAAGGCAGGTCGAGGCCGTCCTGATGGGTGAAGACTTCGAAGATAGGCACCGGCTGCAGGCTGCGCGCTAGCAGATATGCGATGGTGTTAGCCAGAATCACCGGCAGAATGATGGAGTAATTCCCGCTCACCTCGAGCACCATGAACACCGAGGTCAAGGGCGCGCGGAGGAACCCGGCGAAGAGGACGCCCATACCCACCAGGGCGTAGGATCCGACCGCGCCAGTGAAGTGGGGGAAGAACATCTTCTCAAACGACCCGACCGCAGCCCCTAACATCGCTCCGATGAAGAGCGTGGGCGCGAACATGCCTCCCGGCGTGCCGCTGCTGAAGGAAAGCGTGGTTGCCAGGATCTTGAGCAAACCTAGCGCCAGCAGCATCTTCCAGGCGAACTGGCCGTGCATGGCCTGGTCAATCACGCCATAACCAGGGCCCATGACCTGGGGAAATCCGAAGTAGCCGATGCAGCCGACCATCAAACCGGCCAGGGCGGGCTGGGCGAAGTGGGTCCAACGGCGCATAGAGCGCAGACGCGGGCGCAGGTAACCCAATGCTCTCGAGAAGATGAGCGCCGCGATGCCGCCCATCACGCCGAGGACCGCATACGCGGTCAGTTCGCGGGGATCGCGGAGGGTAACGCTGGGAATGCGGAACATCGGTTCCGGACCCCAGAACCAGCGAGCGACGACGACACTTGAAATAGCGGCCAACACGACGGAGCCCAGAACCGCGGCACTCCATTTGCCGATGACTTCTTCAATCACAAACAGAATGGCCGAGATAGGCGCATTGAAGGCGGCAGCGAGGCCGGCCGCCGCGCCGACTGGAGCGAAGAGCCGCAGCCGTTCGCGAGAGAGCCGGAGCCTTCGACTGACGACCGAGGCAACGCCTGCGCCGATCTGAAGCGAGGGGTCCTCAGGCCCGAGCGAATGGCCGCACCCGATGCCAATCGCAGATGTGATGAACTTGCCGATCATCGTCTTCGACGAGATGAAACCGTTGTAGATGTAGAGCGCCGCCTTGGTCTGGTTCACGCCGCTGCCGCGCGCCTGGGGGAAGAACATCTGCACCATGAAGGCGACCAGCAATCCAGCCGCGCAGGGAACAAACAGCAGGCGGTATTGGCCGGGATGAGGCGCGGAGCCGAGGGTGAGGATCTGGATCCACTCGATGGCCATTCGAAAGGCGACCACCAGCAGACCGGACATGATGCCGATGAAGATAGACAGCACCAGGAAGAGCCGCTCTTCACGGGTGGGGGCGATCTTGTGGAGATCGATGGGAGCTTCTACCGGAGCAGGCGCTACCTGCGCTGCGATTGCCGGCGGCTGTTCCAGCTTCATTGCTCCTCCACCAGGTCGGGGTTCTGGGCAATCTTGAGCAGAAGCGCATCGTCTCCGGTCGGAGCGCCACATTGCTCGGCGGTGACCTTTTCCGTGTCGTAGATCAGCTGAAGCTCGGCGTCTTGCAGGGCTGGATTCCGTTCCAGTTCGGTCGTGGTGGGGCGGTGCACGTCCTGTTGCCAGCGCGTCGCGAGATCAAGGAGCGATTGCGGATTATGCCTCTGGGGGTTGGCTGCCGCCGAACCACTACAGCTGGTAAAGCGGCTCTCCGCCAGGCTGCGGTCGTGAAGGATCCGCTCGGCGCGTCCTCGTGGGGCAAGTTGCTGGGAGGGATAGAGCAGCAAGAGCCGGGTGGATTGGTCGATGAGGCTGCGATCCTGGTCGCGAGCCGCCTTCTCCTCTTTTGAGGAATCCGGGTGGCTCAAGGCACGCTCCATGTACTGTTTGGCTTGAAGAAACCGGCCCATGGCGAATGCCGAGCGGCCCGCTCCTTCCAGAGCTGCGAGCCGGACTGGACGCTGCCGCAACACGGAACGGTAGATCTCAAGCGCGTCGGAGGGGTCCTGCGCGGTCAGCAGCAGGGCGGCGATTTGCATGCGGACGGAGGGATCATCGGGCGCGTTCCCGGCGGCGATCAGCAGTTCGCTGCGAGCCTGGTCCATTTGCTGCCGGTCCAGCAGGAATTTCACCAGCTCAAGCCGCACCTCTCTGCGCCGAATCGAGCCGTCGCCCTGCCAGGTTCCGTCGATGGATGCCTGGTAGTAGCGCATGGCGGCAGGCTGGTTTCCTTCCCTTACTGCGAGCCTGGCGAGCGCGAGGTTGATATGGCCGTTTCCGGGCTCCGTGTCCCAAAGGGTGTTGAAGTAGGCAGAGGCTTCCTGCAAGCGGCCTGCCGCTGCCAGCGCAGTCGCCAGTTCAATCTCAATGTCACGGTCCGCGGGAGAGTATTGCAGTGCGGAGCGCAGTGCGTCGACCGCATCCGCAGGGCGGTTGGCACGCAGTGCCGCCTCTCCACGTACGCGCCATCGTGTTCCGAGGGCTGCGCGGTGGTTAGAGAACGACCGGAACAGCGCCCATGTGGCAACGAACAATGCCACCGTGATGGCCAGGAGGCTGAGCAGCGCCAGCGAATCCCGCATAATCAATTGTCGTTTCTGGAGCCGCTCTTGTGGCGTTAATGCGGATTTAAAGGCGAGTACTGACATTCCCGTCCAATTTACTTTAGTCTGATGGCGAAAGCTCTGCCAACGGTGCTTGAACCCGGCTCCCCCAATTCTGAGGCTCGCGAGCTTCTCCTGTCAGGGCGCGCTCGTGCCGGGAACGAAAAAATGGCATCCTAAAGCCAAGGAACTCCACGTAGACGACGGTGGGGCAGGGCTGCAGGAGACTGGACGCACATGGAAGCTTCAGACAAGAAGCGCAGGTTAGAGGAGCGGCTGCGCGAGTTGGGCAGCGTGATCGTTGCCTACTCGGGTGGGATTGATTCCGCCTACCTCGCCTACGCCGCGCATCAAGTCCTGGGCGAACGAATGATCGCGGTACTGGCCGACTCTGCCAGCCTCGCCCGCAGCCAGTTCCAGGATGCCATCCTGTTCGCGGAGGAAAATCAAATTCCCTTTCGCAGCGTCCAGACGCAGGAACTGGAGCGCGAAGCCTACGCAGTGAATGGGCCGGATCGCTGCTTTCACTGCAAGGATGAGCTGTTTACGGTGCTCGAGGCTGACCGGCTTCGCATCGGATTTGCCGCGGTCGCGTATGGGCTGAATGTCGACGATAAGCGCGACTTCCGACCCGGACATCGCGCGGCGGCTGAACATCATGTTGCCGCACCTCTAGCCGAAGCCGGGCTGACCAAGGAAGACGTACGCGCGCTGGCTCGCGAAGCCGGGCTGCGTGTCTGGGATAAACCTGCCTCCGCCTGCCTGTCGTCACGCGTGGAATATGGACGCCGAGTGACGCCGGAAGCGCTGCTGATGATTGAGAAAGCAGAGGACGCGCTTCGACTGCTCGGCCTGCGCCGTTTCCGAGTGCGCCATCACGGCACGGTCGCCCGGGTCGAGATTGCCGAAGAAGAACTGCCCGCTGCGCTGAACGTTAAACTCTTCAAGCAAATGGCGGGTGCGGTGCGTGAGGCAGGCTTCCAGTACGTAGCCGTCGATTGCGAAGGATACCGCTCCGGGTCGATGAACGAGATTCTCCCCGTTGAGGTGCTGTTGCGCTCGGCCGGGCACCAAGACCGGGACGCTTCAGAGACTCCGGTCGCGGAAGCAGTGAGGAGTTAGCTCGACCGTATGCGCATTGCTTATATTGAATGTTTTGCCGGAATCAGCGGAGACATGTTGCTGGGTGCGTTGGTCCAGGCGGGTGTCTCCCCTGCACTGTTGCAGCGCACGGTTGAGGATCTGAACCTTGGCGCCACCTTGCGACTGTCCACGGTGGATCGAAGCGGTGTTCGCGCGACCAAGGTCGATGTGCTGGTGAATGGAGCGATAACGGACCAGGTCCAGACTGCTGCTGAGACTGGCGGCGAAAATGGGCACTTTCATCCAGTTCACGAGCATGATGAGGTGACTTCTGACCACCACCATCATGATCACAAGCATGCTGATGAGAACCATTCTCATTCGGTATCTTCCGCGGTCAGCCATTCGCATTCGCATACGCACGAACATTCGCATGGGGACCAGGCAGAAGCGTCCGCGAGTTCGCACGCCCATAGCCACGAACATTCGCACACCCATGGCCGAAGCCTGTCGCAGATTCGTACTCTGATCGCGAACTCCGGGATTGCTGCCGATGCCAGGCACTTAGCGACGCGCACGTTCGAGTTACTCGGCGAGTCCGAAGCGAAGATCCACAACGTTCCCGTCGAGCAGGTGCACTTCCATGAAGTCGGCGCCGTCGATGCGATCATCGATATTGTGTGTGCTTCCGTGGGCCTCTGTTCGCTGGGCGTAGATCAGTGGGTCTGTTCGCCGCTCAACGTGGGTGGCGGCTTTGTGGAGTGTGCGCATGGGAAGTTCCCGGTACCCGCGCCCGCCACGGCCGACCTGCTGCGCGGTGCTCCGACTTACTCTTCCGGGATACAGATGGAGTTAGTAACTCCTACCGGTGCTGCCCTGCTTCGAGCGCTGGGCTGCAGCTATGGACCCTCTCCGCTGATGCGCGTGAACACGATCGGCTACGGAGCCGGAACGCGCAACCCGAAGCGGTTTGCAAACGTGGTCCGCATCCAACTGGGTGAGAGCGACGTCGCAACCAACTTCCCGACCGAGACTGTCACCGTGCTTGAATGTGCGATTGATGATCAGAGTCCGCAAGTGCTCGCGCATGCGATGCAACTGGCGCTTGAGCGTGGCGCGCTCGACGTGATGACGCAGGCGGTCCAGATGAAGAAGAATCGCTTAGGCACGTTGCTGACGGTGCTGTGCAGGCCGTCTCAGAAAGACGAAATGCAGGTGCTTCTGTTTCGCGAGACCAGCACCATCGGCATTCGCGTACGGCAGGAGGAGCGAGTCTATCTCAAGCGCGAAAGCGTCGAAGTGGCGACGGAATACGGCGTGGTGCGCGTCAAGATCGGTTCCGCGCACGGCGAGCAACTCAACGCCATGCCCGAATATGAAGACTGCCGCGCTATCGCCGCGGCCCACGGAGTTCCTTTGAAACAAGTAATGCAGACGGTGCTGGCCGCATTGGCTGAGACCAAGGTGCAGGCATGAACCGCGATTCGATTCTCGATTTACTCAGCCGTGTGCAGTCCGGGCTTGTCACTACAGAAGACGCCGCTCAGCAACTCTCCAAGCTTCCTTTTGAAGACGCCGGCTTCGCCAAGATCGATCATCATCGCGCGTTGCGTCTCGGCCTGCCAGAGGTCATCTTCGCTGCGGGCAAGACTCCGGAGCACGTTGCCGAGATCTTCTTCCGCATGACGCGTGTTGGCAGTGATGTGCTGGCAACCAGAGCGAACGCCGAAGCCTACAGGGCGGTGAGCAAACTTGTTCCGGAGGCGCAGTATCACGAAGTGGCTCGGACCATCTCCTTGCGACAAACACCCGGCAAGGGAACTCTCGGTCCGATTGCCGTGCTCTGCGCAGGAACGAGCGATCTTCCAGTAGCCGAAGAAGCGGCCACGACCGCCGAGGTAATGGGCGTCGAGGTGGATCGCGTGTACGACGTGGGTGTCGCCGGATTGCATCGGCTGCTGTCGCAGAGTGACGTGCTGGCCCGCGCGCGTGCGGTGATCGTCTGTGCCGGCATGGAAGGCGCATTACCCAGCGTGGTGGGCGGCCTGGTGGGCGCACCGGTGATCGCGGTGCCGACGAGCATCGGCTATGGAGCGGCCTTTGGCGGCGTGGCTGCGCTGCTCGGCATGCTCAACTCCTGCTCCCCAAATGTATGCGTGGTTAATATCGACAACGGCTTTGGGGCCGCGTATGTGGCTACGATGATTGTCCGCACAAAGGACCGCGCAGAGTCGCAGCAGCAGGAATTGCAGGTCTCTCAGAAGAAGATGGACCCGGTGAGCGCCGACTAAGTAAACGGTCAACCCGCAACAATCCCTTGACATCTCACCGAATCGCTTGGATTCTGGGAACCTGACTCTCGTCAAGGGGCGCCAATGGCATCGACTGTCTGGAAGGGCTACATCTCGTTCGGGTTGGTTTCAGTACCGATCCGCCTGTTTGTGGCGGCGCGGGAATCGCACATCAGCTTCCACCAGATCCACGAGGTGTGCAACACGCGCATCAAGCAGCAGCTCTTCTGCCCTACCTGCGAACGCGTGGTGGAGCGCAGCGAGTTGGCCAAAGGGTATCCCCTCGACAAAGAGACCAATGTGCTGGTCACCGCAGACGAGTTGCGCGCGCTCGAGGCCGGTTCGTCTGAATCGATGGAGATCGTGCAGTTTGTAAAGCTGCAGGATGTAGACCCCATCTATTATCAGACGTCGTATTACACCGTCGCGGAGGAGCCCGGCCGACGCGCCTACGCACTCATGTTGCAAGGCATGCAGCAGCTTCAACTGGCCGCGGTTGCGAAGATCACGTTGCACCAGCGCGAACAACTGGTGCTGGTCCGCCCCTACCATCGCGGGTTGGTGTTACACACTCTTTACTACCCCGCGGAAGTGCGCGAGATCGCTGAGTATGGCCGCGATGAGCAGATGACCCTGCAGACGCAGGAGGTCTCTCTCGCTGAACAGTTCATGACCCAGTTGACAGGCGGATTTCAGCCAGAGGCATTTAAGGACGAATACGAAGAACGGGTGATGAAGCTGATCGAGAGCAAGGGAGCGGGAAGAACGCAGCCGGCAGACGCGGCGCCTCGCAAGCACCTGGCTCCGGTCATCAACCTGATGGACGCTTTGAAGAAGAGCATCGAGGCCAAGCAGGCCGCCGGCCAAGCTGGTATAACGAGAATGGCGGCCCCACCTTCACCTGAGCCTGAGACTGCACATGCGGCAGTGGCTCAAGTCGCGCCGCTTCCGCAGCCGATCACCGCCGAAGCAGATAAGAAGTCCCCGCAGCGCGCGACCGCTTCCAGGGAGAAGCCGCGCAGCCGCAAGCGCGCGTAGCCAGATCTCTGGCCTTAGGCCAAGTGGTTCGCTGAGATCCGTTCGGTCACAGAAGCCCTGAATTCCTGCGCTCTACGAGGTGTCGGGGCGGCAGGAAGCCGGGGATCATGGGCTTGAAGGGCGGCACGTGCAGGGGCCAGCGCGGCATGAGCCCCAGTCCGACGAGGCTCCTTTGAGCTTCCGGCGTGATGCCAGTCACAAACGCCCGTAATTTCCATCACTGTTACTCTGCGCCCGTAGCCGCACACTGGTGTCGTACATCAGGGGATTCAGCTATGAGGCACCCATTCAGTTTGAAGTTCCAAACGATCGTCGTCGCCACTGACTTCACGCAAGCCTCAAACTCTGCGCTCACCTACGCTCGCTGGTTGGCGAAGATTTACCAAGCCAGGATCGTTCTGGCTCACGTGATCGATCCGTTGGCTTATGCGAACTTGGCCGATGTGCCCGAGACTGTACTCGAGCAGATGACGTCGGAGGCCCGGCTGCGCATCGAGAATCTCTCGGACGAATTGCTGAGCGCTGGCATTCCGAGTCACTCCACAGTCCGGCAGGGGTTGGTGACCGACCTGTTGCTTCAGGTGGTGGATCAATACCAGGCGGACCTGCTGGTTCTAGGCACCGATGCAGCGCACTCTGAAGGGCAGGTGGCCCTGGGATCGATCGCCGAGCAACTCGTAAGGCGCGCTTCTTGTGCCGTACTGGCGGTTCCTTCGACCGGCGTGCTTCAAGACACGGAACATCCTCTTACCGGACCTATCCTGGTTCCTGTGCAGGGCACAACCGCCTCGCTCGGGGTACTCTCGACTGCGCAATCGCTGGCCGCCGGTTCTGACGAAGACATTCTGCTGCTGCATGTACGCACGCCAGAGGAGCTTGCCGCCCAGATCGACCCCTGCGCACAGGGAATGTCCTTCCCCATGACACAGCCGCGCGTATCTGTTCGTTGCCTGGTTCGCGACGGGGAGCCTGCGGCCGAGATTGCGTCCGCGTTGAAGGAGTTCCGGGCATCGCTGATGGTCATTTCCGTCAACCGGGAAAGCCGGCGACCAGGCTCGGCGCACGGCACCGCATTTGAAATCATGGCTGGCGCTCAGGTGCCGGTATTGTGCATGCCAGCCGCGCAGACGCATTTCGTTCAGCCGGAGTGGGAGCCAGAGGTGGTAGAGACATGCTGAAACAAGTGGCGCAGCACCGCTGGATCTGCTATGTGCAGGGCGGGCTGACCCTCTTGTTTGGAGCAGGCCTGCTCTATCTGCGTGGACTGATGGTGAGCCCGCTTGCCTCCTTCTGATGAGTGTCGTGGCCCTGCTGGCCGGTGGATGCCTCCTGATTTCCGCGGGAGTGTTGGACCTGGCGGTGGCCATAAAGATTTCCTCTCGAATGCATCGCATCTCGAGCGCCGTGTTCTGGTGGGTGGCCGGCATGCTGGGTGTGAGCACCGGCCTGGTGCTGTTGTGGGCGCCCCAGTTCTCAGTGCAGTTGCTCGCCTACTTCGCCGCCGCTCACGCCATGATGGTGGCGATCATTGACGCCTGTCTTTACAAGAAATTCCAGGCGCAGCTGCCCTATCCGCGAGTGGTCGCGGCCTCCACAGTCATCTTCGTCCTGTTTGCGTGCGGGCTGGCATGGAGCGCGATCGGCACCGACCGGTTGGCGATGGCTATGGTGGCGGCATACTCCATCTTCTTCGGACTCCGCATGTTCTGGCTGGGCGCGCACCAGCCCCCAACTGAAGCTATTTCGGTTCCGGCCATCGATGCCGGGCGGGTGCAAATCCATGCCCGTATCTGAATTTCGAGGAACCGTGACGTCTCGACCGCTCTCCGAGCTGCTCTCTTGCCCCGGGCCGGTCGGCGAAGAGCTTGGCCGCAGCGCGCAACGTCGGGATTATGAGGCCGGCCAAATGCTGTTTGCGCAGTACTCTCCCTGCCACGGACTCTACCTGCTGTTGGGCGGCGAGTTCTATCGATCGGCAGAGCGGCGAGAAAAAAGGCTCACGCTGGGATGCCTGCAAAGCGGCGATCTGACGGAGCTTGCGGCCGTATTGGGAGATGGACTGCACACGTACTCGCTGATGGCCGGTGCCCCCTCCGCCGCGTTACTCTTTCCGGCTGACGCCTTGCTCAGGGCGTTTGAAGCCTATCCGCCCTTGCGCATGCGCCTGTTAGAGGAGTTGGGCCGAGAGGTTTCCCGCGTGTACCGGTCGGTGTACATCCCGCGACGCTCCCGAGTGCGTGCCGAGCCAGTCTGAGTCGGCGCGGCTTGCTCGCCCGCTCGCCCGTACTTCATCCACTTTCGCCAATTTGCGCTCAGAACATAAAGCTTTGTAACCGTCGCAAAGCAAGGAACAAACCCGAAAAGCATTGCGTCGGACTTAGATGGGACTATACTGAAATCAGTCGCCCTGGCCCAACTGATTATGTCAACGTTTCACGCACATCACGCTACTGAAGATTGCCTCAATTGCCAACATCGCACATTGCGCATGTTCTGCAACCTCACTCCTGACGCTCTGAAAGACTTCGATTCCGTTGGAATTCACATGAGTCATGCGCGTGGAGCGAAGCTTTTCAGTGAAGGCGATGGCGCGCGAAACGTCTTCGTGATGTGTTCCGGGCAGGTAAAGATCTCTTCCACTTCCCGTGAGGGGAAGACGATGATTCTCAAAATCGGCGGCCCTGGCGACGTTCTAGGGTTGAGTGCGGTTCTCGCCAACGTCTCGTACGAAGTGACTGCCGAAGCGATTGAGCCCTGCACCGTCAAGGCGATTCGCAAGCAGGAGTTCATTGACTTCCTGGCAAAGCATGGCATCGCGAGCATGCATGCCGCGCAGGCACTCTCGAGCGAATATCTGACCGTCTTTCAGGATGCAAAGCGGCTGGCCCTCTCGGGCTCCGCTGCGGGTCGACTGGCCCGTTTGTTGCTCGATTGGGCCAATTCCGTCTCCTGCGGGAAGCACGAAATGCGATTCACGCTGGCTCTCACCCATGAGGAAATCGCAAACATGGCGGGCACCTCGCGTGAGACCGTCACGCGACTGCTGAATCAGTTTCGGCGCAGCGAGTTCATTGCGATCAAAGGCACCTCGCTCACCATTCTGAATCGGGATGAGTTGGAGCGCCTCACCGCCTGATCGGCTGGTCAGTAGATCACCATTAACAAAGCTAAAAGTAAGGACCGGTTTTTACACCGGTCTCTTGCTTGTGCTTTCATGCTGCGCCCAGACGAGCCCTTTGCGCCCGCCAGCCTGGTTACTTCTTTACGGCTGCCAGAATCAGTTCCTGATTTTTCAGGATCTCATCGAGAGCGTCCTGATTCCGGGTGATGGCGTCCTGGTTGCTGAGGATCGTTTTCTGATTCTCGAGAATTGTCTTCTGATTTTCAAGGATGGTCTTCTGGTTCTCAAGTACGTCGTTATCCGCCATAGTTCTCCTGTTCCTCACTCTTTGTGTGCTGGGTCGATCAGGCCATCTTTATAAATGGGAAGCGCCGAACTGACAACCACCCAAGGTTGTAGCCGCGAGGGCCGGGTTCGCGGTAGCCGGCGATCAGCAGCCCGTGCAGGCCTTCAGCGGGATGGCGAGGAAGCCGTTAAACTGCCATCGCGAAAGAGACCGGCATCCATCCCTGAGGAATACACAGGCATCTCCGTATGTATGTGAGTGTGCTGACCGAAGCGAGCCTCTCGACGGAGATTCGCCATCGTGGTTGATGGGATAATTGACTAGGTCTGATACTGGCACAACAGCGCAGCGCACTCGGTCGTTTTGGGCCAAGCGCAGAGATTTGGGTAGGGTGACTCCTTCTGTAGGTAAGGTTATTCGGGTACTCCAACCGCAGCTTCCAAGGTGCTGCTTCAGCAGAATGCTCGAACCAGAATAGAAAAGTCGTGGCCCCCGAAATAGCTCGACCGCACATCCAAAGCCAGTAAGGAACGATCAGATACTGTTACGACATAACATGGCGCCATCATGTGGAGCGCCGCTTCCAGGTAACTCCGCGGTTGCCTGGCCTTCACCGCAGGAGCAATCTATGGAGTTATCGCCAGATCATGATTATGCCCACCGACGAAATTCGGAGGGCACAATTGATAGCATCTGCCTGTATTGTTTTCGAACGGTAGCTACGGTGTCACAGAGTGTAGAGTTGCGAACACCCGAAGAGACACATCGTTGCCCCATCAAAACTGAAGCGAAGTCGAAGTCTTCCTCTCACATCAAACCTATAGGTGAGCCGTGCTGATATGGCGAGGATAGAGTCCTGGAACGAAGTCTTGGTTTCTTTGGAGGTAGTCTCCAACCTGGTCTACCTTGCGACCGAGGTGCAGTCGAACCCCGTCCAGCAGCGGCAGTTTTTGGCCCGCGCGCAGCAGGAATTGATCAAACTTAGCCGTACCCTCCAAGATCTTCGTCCGGACGGCCGCTCGTGACACATCTAAAGACGATTCAATGTGCCGAAGCCGAGGGGCTTTCACGGCGCTTGGCTTTGATCGCGCGGTAGCTGGCTAGCTCACGTTCGGCATCCGCCGATCGACCCTGTTTGCGATAGGCCGACTGCAACTGGTAATGGATATAGTCTTTGGCCGGATCGATGCGGGCTGCTATCTCGAGATGCTGAATAGCCTCAGGAACATTGCCGCCCTCGAGCAGCAGCTTTCCTAACTCATACTGAGCTTCAGCGTGCTCCGGCCTCTCCGACACAACCGTTCGCAGTAACTGCATGGCTTCGTCTTTCTGCGATGCCTCGAGCAGCGCATACGCCAGCTGGTACTGCACGTCGGGATCGTTCAGGGCCAGGCGTACCTCTTCTCTAAGCTCAGGAATCGCCTCTGCTGGTCTGTCCAATCGAATCAATGCTAGTCCCACCTGGTAGTGCGCTCGCGGAGTGGTGGGTGCTGCCTGGTACACGCGGCGAAAACATGCAGCTGAATGTTCGTAGTTTTCAGTCGTATTGTAGATCTGGCAGAAGAGATTCAGCGCATCCGGGGGCAGGCTCCCAGCAGTAAGTTGGTCAAGTAACTCGTTGGCGCGGGCCTGTTGGTCCGATCGGGCCAACGAGTAAATCATGGAGTAGGCAGACCGCGGATCTTTCAACGCGACCTCTGGAATCGGAGCGAATGCCTGCGAGGCCTCACGAAACCGGTCCATGGAGAAGAGAGACATGCCAAGTAACAGTCGCGATTGCGCATCGGCAGGATCAGTTTGAGTGATGGCCTCAAAGGCACGAGCACTCTCTGTGAAATTACTCGCTCTGAACGCGGCCATGCCTAAGTTGCGCTGCAAACCGGGCAGGGAAGGAGCCCAACGCTGCGCCTCCTGAAAATCGTGCAGCGCCTGCTCGTCCTTTCCCTGGCGAGCTTCCGCTGTTCCCATATCGTTGAAGCTGCTGCCCAGGAGCTCGCGATATTGTGCCTCGGCACGAAAATGTTTTTCGCTTCTCGGCTGGGCTGCTTGCGAGTTCCCGGAGCCGGTTCTGCCGCCGCGGGCGGATCGTTGAGTTCCTTGATTGGCATTCGTCGATGCACGAGAAGCCTTATCGAGCGCAGCTCGAGTATCCGCGCGAAATTCCAGACTAAGGGATTTCTTCAGCAGCTCCGCAGCCTCGGCCTTCGACCCTGCTTCGGACCGGGCCCGGGCTAATTCGAGAAGAGTAAGTGCAGCCACCCGTTTACTCGTGTCGATAACTGCGGCAGGATCTCCAGAATCTTTAGCTTTAGCCTCTGCATCCATCCGCGCCTGTAACTCCCGCAGAGATGCGTCGCCCCTTGGTGAAGCCGTCTGCGACCACGCAGGCGTCTGCATCAGCGAGAGCACGAGAGTAGCTAGGAGCAGCAATGGGAGTCTATGCAACATGATAAGTCGTGTGCAACGGAAACAAGAGACCGCGGCGATCGCCCCACAGTCTTCTCATTCTAAAAGAAAGCGGCGAGGTCCATAGGACCCCGCCGCGGGTGAGTTCAGCGATGCAAACAGTGATTAGAAGTTAATGTGAAGCTCATACTGTATCTGGCGCGAGTTGCCGATCAGCCCGCTTGAGGTTCCGAAGCCAGATGTGGTTGTCGCGGTCGACACCACATTGTTCGTTGGGCTGCAAGGTTCATAGAGGCCACCCGCTCCCGGTGCTCCGCAATTCACCTGCTGGAACGGGGAACCCTGAGACAGCGAGCTGGGATTGAAGTTGGGGTGATTGAAAAGGTTGAAGAAGTCCAGGCGGAATTGAACAGTCGCCATTTCCCTGACCTTCCAATTCTTGTTGATGGCGAAGTCGGTGTTCACAAAGTTCGGGCCAGCGCAGAAGCCGCGAGGTTCCACGTTGGTCGGAATTGTGCCGATCTGATAGCCGACCAGCGTAAATGCATTCGGATTGATGATGGTGTTGCCGTGCCTGTTAGACGTGCAGCTCTGGCCGGTGAGCAAGGGCCGCAGCGGAGAGGTGAACCCAGTTTGTACCAGGGAGTTGAGCGTGCTCGTGCTTCCAGCAGCCAGCGCACCGGTGTTTTCTGAGCCGCCCTGATAGATCGTGAACGAGTTACCGTTCGCGGCGGTTGTAATTGCGCTCGCTTCCCAGCCCCCGAGCGTTCCCTTCTCGATGGCGTTCGCTCCGCTCAACGTGGGGAGGAAGTACGTCACGTTGCCAACGAAAATGTTGGGACGGTTCGTATCTCCGTTGCCACGATCGAGGCGTGGGTTCGGGTAGTAGGTTCGCGTCTGTGCGCCGATGCCGCCGCTCGAATCGTCGAGGATAATATCGGCGATGGAGTGGGACCAAGTATAGGCCGCCTGCAGCTGCAGTTGCTTAAACTGCGTGCGGAGGAGAGTCTGCAGCGAGTGATAGTTGGAGTTGCCGTCGTGAGCCCACCAGGAGAGCGTTCCGTAGTTGGGGAACGGCCGGAATGCGTTCACCGCATTGCCATTCTGGAAGCTTGCTGCCAGCCAGTTCTGCTGCGGAACCTGATTGATGTCGTAGCTCGACGTCAGGTGAATTCCACGGTTGCCGACATAGCTCAACGAGAAGACAGACTTCGCACCGAGGCTCTGCTCCACCGTAGCATTCCACTGCCAGGAGTTCGGCAGAAGGTCCCGCGGATCAAAACCGCCTTGCGGGTTCGCGGATCCGGAAAGAGACGATGGTGTAGCACCGCCGAGGGTTCGAGGATAGTTCGACGTAGTGAGCGCGAAGGGGGCATTTGAGACCAGCGTGTAACGCGAAACCCGCTCGCGCTGGAAGAACTGACCGCCTCCAACTCTGACTGCCGTCTTGCCGTCGCCGAACACGTCCCATGCGATACCGACCCGAGGCGCGAAGAGGTGATGATTCAGGTGTACGAGATACTTGTTGGGTCCTGGAACGCCAGAGCTGAAGTTCGTGCCGAACTGACGGTTCGCGGCTCCGCAAGGGTCTTTCCCCGGAACCACCCAGAGACCATTGCAAGCGTCGCTACCGGGCTTGGTGGGATCATAGAGACTTGGCTGAAAGCTGGTTTGCTGGCCATTGGGCTGAAAGGTTGGCGTCATCCACGAGTAACGAACGCCCGCATCCAGAGTAATCCGTTGAGTTAGCTTGAAGTTATCGGATGCGTAGCCCTCGTAGTCGCGCCACCGAAGCTGTGCGCGCACGTTGGTCGACGTCTCCGTAAGATTAAAGAGGTTATTGGGAACCTCGAAGTTGGCGAGGTTGTTTCCGGTGGCGATGCCGCCTGGAGCGATGGAGCTGTCGCCCGTATTCACCTGGGGCCGCTCAGAGCTCGAACCCGAGGTGTCTTCGTTCTTGCCAGACCAATCGAGCGAGACGCCATAGCGCATGCTATGACGGCCCTTGACCCAGGAGAGGTCATCCTGTGCCGAGTAGATGTCCAGCTGGTTTTGCCAGGGAGCCTGCAACTGGAGCGTATTTCCGCTGCCATAGTTTCCAAGGTTGACTGAGGGCACACCCTGCTTCGAATGCTTCAGCGCCGACGGGTATAGGGTCGGGATGGCCCCGGACACTTGCGGCAGCAGTCCAGGATTCGTACCGCCCGGCGTGATCACTATTCGATTGTTGGAGTATTGAAAGGCAGCGCTGTTCACCAGCGTGTTGCTGATGGTCGCCGTCCACCTGCCTACGATCGACTTCGAAGGTTGCGCCCAGCTGCTGTCCAGTGCGGGAAAGGGATCATCTCCCCAATAGCCCGCGTTGAATGCAGGGTTGCTCCAGGAGTCCTGCGTGTAGCGGCCGAACACGGAGTTTCGCGGTGTAAGGTTGTAGTCCACGCGGATGTTTTCCTCGCGCCACTTGAGTGCGGAGGGAATGGACTGGGACCAATTCTGTCCATTGCCGTTCAATGTGGTCAGATTGGGCAAGGGAAAGAGTTGCAGCATAGCGGCCGCGGAGGGATCAACCGCTGCCAGCGCATGAGGATTGCCGCCGGCTGCTACGGCTCCAGGAAATGTCGGGACGGAATGGGATTCGCAAGAAGGCGTGGAGAAATCGCCAGCACGCTCCGCAGCCGTGGGAACGCAGGCGCTGACCTGGCGTCCTTGAATCTGGTGGTTCCATTCCTGGCTCCAGAAAAAGAAGAGCTTGTCCTTCTTGATCGGGCCGCCGAGAGAATAGCCCCAGTCATTGCGGCGCAGCTTGGACTTGCCGTTTTCCGGAAGACCCTTGCCTGCGTTCGGAGCAGTGAAATAGTCGTAGGCTGCAAGCGCATCATTGCGGCCGTCGTAGAACACGCTGCCGTGAAACTGATTGGTGCCGCTCCGCGTGGCGATATTGATGATGCCGCCCGAAGCCTGTCCGTACTGCGCGCCATAGTCGTTGGTGAGGAACTTAAATTCGGCGATGGCTTCATTGGACGGGTAGATGAGAATGGTGCGATTCGAACCGGTGTCGTTGTTGTTCACGCCATCGATCAGGAAGAGGTTGTTGGTCGTCGGGTTGCCGTTCACAGACATGTCGACGCCGCCGTTCAGACCCTTGCCTTGCGTCACAAATCCGTTCGCCGCAGAAACGCCTGGCGACAGTTGGGTCAGCTCCACAAAGTTCCTGCCGTTGAGCGGCAACTCTTTCACCTGCGTACCGCTAATGACACTGCCCAGGGCTGCGTTGTCGGTCTGCACCTGTACGTTGCTCTCTTGCACGACCACGGTCTGGGTAGAGCCGCCCACCTGCAACTGGGCATTCACGTTCGTACTCGTGGCCACCGTGACCTGGACATTTTTGGTTACGAACGGCTGGAAGTTCGGAGCATTGATTTCAACCTGGTAGGTGCCGATGGGAACATCCTGAAACGAGTAACTCCCTTGGTCGTTCGTATTACTCGTCCTGGATACGCCGGAGCCGGTGCCAGTAAGTTGCACGGGGACATTGGACACCACAGCGCCCGAGGGATCGGTCACCTGTCCATTGATTGTGCCAGTGGTTTGCTGTGCGTAAGCCGGCAGGACCAGCAACCCTAAACCCGCCACGAATGAGAGTAGAAAACTATAGAAGCGCGCCACACTACCTCCAAATTTGAGCAATGACTTGATCTCGTATATCTGTAAAGAATTGCTACTGCCTGTACCCGGGCCGAGGGGCCCGCGGTTGACTTTGTCGAGTTCTACAGACGCCCAATGAACTGCCTGGCGCACCGTCTCGATCTCTGTTGACAACGACCGTTTCCGGGGTTTTCCGAATGGAAAAGCTCTTCGTTTTTCGGCGGCATGCTCGGGAAGCAATGGCTTTTATTTCTGCTTCAAAACCGCCGTCCGCAAATTCAGCAATCCCTTTAGTTAAACGATTCTGCAACCTAAATTAATTACTATCTAGTAACGCTTGTCAAGTCGGGGAGATCGGCCGCGCGGTATATACCACAATGATAACGGGTTAACGCTATGGTTATCCAAACTGGTTCGCCAAATGCATGGGGAGGCCGCGGAGCACTCTGCCGCTTGAGGCGCCACCGGCAGACGACCGTCAACGACCGTCAACCAGGGCGTTTTCTCCCGAGGCAAGCCGGTTGCGGCCTGCTTAAGGGGGCGGTCCGGAACTACCTCTTGCGATGGGGTCGAATCTGCTCAGCCGCGACGACACCCGAGCCTTCGAGCACGGAATAGAAGCGGTCCGCCACCAAATCCTTCAGTGTCTCGACTTTCCCCGAGGGCCAACGGATCTCCACCAGGTCAATGTGGGTCATTGCTCCGAGACCGAAATGGAGTCGAAGGTCATTCTGCGACAAGTAACTCCCGCCGCTGTGTATTTCGTCGACTTGTTTCATCCCACCGGCGGTAAGAGTTACATGAGCGCCGATCGCGAGCCGATTGCTTTTTGTACCCGCAAGCTCAAGGGTGACCCAGTGGGTGCCCGCCACTCCCGTGTTGTGGAGCAGCAGAGGCGAGCCATCCAGATCGCTGACCACCAGATCGACGTTGCCGTCGTTGTCGAAGTCCGCTGAAGCCAACCCCCGGCTCACCCTGGGTTCGACGAGGGCGGCCCCCGCCTGTTGGCTGGCATCGCAGAAGGTTCCATTCCTCTGGTTCATGAAAAGGGTCTTTGGCTGCCGATAGCGGGCGCCGGACGGAAGGGAATCGACCTGCGGATAGACCTGGCCATTGACCGCGATTAAATCTGCCCAACCATCGTTGTCGAAATCGACAAACGCGTCGCCCCACTTGACCCAAGGTAAGGAGGCAAGAGCCACGCCCGCATCGTAGGACACGTCGCGGAAATCGTAATTCCCATTGTTCTGGTAGAGCGCGTTGTATTCATCCGCGAAGTTAGTCACATAGATGGAGAGGTGTCCGGTGTGGTTGTAGTCGGCGACCGCGACTCCCATGGATCCCTGCTCCGATCCATCCGCGCTGACCGCAGTGCCGGATTCGAGTCCCACTTCCGTGAATTTTCCCGCCCCGTCATTTCGGTACAGAAAGTTTGGAGTGGAGTCGTTGGCGACATAGATGTCGGGCCTGCCGGTGTTGTTGAAGTCTGCCCACACCACCCCCAGCCCGTAATAGCCCTCAGGGTCACTCACCCCTGCCGCCTTTGACACGTCAGTGAATGTGCCGTCGCCATTGTTGTGAAAGAGAGAGTCTCCTGCGCCTTTCAAACCGCGTGGGCCACACTGAACGTCGATGCCTCTGTAACGGCAGGTTGGACTCTTCCCGAAGCCCGGCAGGTCATTCAACTTGAAATCGACATAGTTTGTAACCATCAGGTCTACAAATCCGTCTCCGTCAAAGTCGCCGAACGCCGCCCCGGTCGACCAGCGACCATCGGCCACCCCCGCCTGCTTCGTGACGTCAGTGAACGTGCCGTCCCCATTGTTCCTGTACAGCACATTGCCGCCGATGCAGGTGATGTACATGTCGGGCCAGCCGTCATTGTTGTAGTCGCCGACTGCGCCTCCCATTGCGAAGCAGGGTGTCTCTACGCCAGCCTGCTTCGTGACATCGGTGAAGGTGCCATCGTGGTTGTTGTGGTAGAGAGCGCTCCGGGCCTTCTGGCCCTTCAAGGCCATGTCGACCGTGGGAGCATTGGTGAAATAGATGTCGGGCCACCCGTCGCGATCGTAATCGATGACGAGCACGCCGCCACTCATCGACTCGAGAATGTACTTCTTCTCTGGCGATGCAAGATGCATGAAGTCGATGCCTGATTTTCTAGTTACATCCACCAGTTGCGGAACGGTGCGCCCCTGGCAGACCTGGCTCTTCGCGTTCGGCGGAGGGGTGGAGGCGGCGCTGTGGGCTTGCCCACTTCCATCCACGACTAACAATAGCTGCAGCAGTATTGAGGTGAAGATGGGGCGGAGCGGCACTTTTTCTGCAGTGGTGCGAGGGCATGCGGCCCGAACAAGCCTGGCCCCTCGAATCGCTCGCAAACACTTTTCTTTAAACGAGGCCACGTCTGCAGCCTATCGTGAGCGTCTTCTTGCGGGCAAACCCGAGTATTAAAACTCAAAGAGTGTGAAGGGGTGCGGCTCCGCTCGTTGACGAAGAATCGGGAGTGCCACATTACACACTCGGACCCCTAAACGAGTCGTGCCGGAGAAGGAACCATGATGCGCGTGGCCATGCAAAGCAAGCGCAGGCTGATGGTGCTCCATCGCGCGTTCAAGGCGCGAGCTTCCGAGGAAAGGAAAGATCGGCTCAGGTTCGCCAACCACCGTATCTTTCAACGGTGCATAGTGTGTCACCGCGATCTTGATCGGCGTTCGCAATTGCGCGAGGCCGTAGTCGAGCTTCACGGCCTCGCGTTCGGCGATCTCGACGAAGCCCTTGATCCCGCCTTCTCCAAAGGGCATCAGTTCATACGGTGAAAATCCGCCGCAGAAGCCTTTGGTTCCTGCGAAGCCCACGCCATCCACTTCGAAGCAGTTGCCGTCGAGTAAGTGAATGCCCGCGACGCGCGCCATTCCTGCCAACACATCCTGGTGCCCACACTCGAAGTCATGGTTCCCAAGCACCGCGATGATTGGGATGCGAATCGATTCCAGCACACGCAGGCAACCGCGCATCTCCTCCGGCGTTCCGTGGTTGGTGAGGTCGCCTGCGATCACCAGGGCATCGGCCAGGTCATTTACGGCCGAAAACTCGCGCACATGTTTCTCGTAGGCTTCTTCATTCAGATGAATATCGGCGACCGCAGCAAGCCTCATCGCTCCTCCTCTGAAGGATTGGACTCGGGATCGGTGAGCAAGTGCGGGTGTTGTTCGCAATACTCCTTATAGAGGTCGCGCTCATGCCAGTCGGCCACATCGATGGCGAACATGTTCGGGTCGATCAGCGTGCCGCGAAACGGCAATGACCTTCGTGGCGTACGAACCTGCTCCTGGAATTTAGTGATCAGCTCCGTCCAAACGGCTTGTGGAACTGCATCGGTTTGCGCCGGGTAAATGTAGGCGAAGAACGTAAGCGAAGAGAGCAGCAACTCCCAATGTGCCTCGAGCAGATGCAGCAGCCTGTCCCAATCAATGCGTTCTCCGACGGCACGGATCAGGTGAGCTACGTCCGCTCCGTCAAAGCGTTCTCGGCGGGTAACGAAGACCTTGGATGCAATCATCTCCTCGGCCCCAAGAATCTGGCATGGCACTCCAAAGACGTCATCCGGCATCGATCTCGCCATCCATGTGGAATCAACTATGAGCGCCGCGTTCCCCAGCGCGGTGATCAGGTCGACGAAATATTTCCCGCGAATCGCTTTGGCTAACCAGACCGGATCTTTGATATAGGTTTCAAACCCGAGCGGCCGCAGAGCGGCCAAGGCGGGATTTACCCACTCCGGCTCCAGGAAGACGTCCAGATCTTTCGTGGTTCTCCAGATGCCGGTGTGACGATGGAGAGCAAAGGCACCGGCCACTGCGAAGGGAATGTTCGCCTCACGCAATGCGTTCAGCACGTCGCGGTAACACTCTTGCTCCTCGGGTCCGAAGAGCGGCGCAGCCAATGACGTGACCGGTAAGCGAGGTTCCGTGTCGGGCTTCAGCTTGTCTGAAGTCGTGCCTTCCGTCGGTCTCATCGATCGTTTCTGTTGTCCTGGTTTCCCTCCGGACGAGCTTGTACCGTGGTGGCATTATCGGGGCCGAGGTCGGTGTGCGGGTCAGAACTGGTGTCTCCAGCAAGGCGAGTGGTCAGGGGCTCCGGTACCTCGCCCAGCTGCTTCGAAAAGCCAAAAAAGGCCTCGTCGGGACTTGCAGCGCTTTCATCCGAAAGTTCGGCATCCTTCCCCTCGGCCAACAGCTCATCCACCTCGCGGCTCGCCCGCTGATAAGCTCTGTCTTCGCCAAAGGTGCGAACGTCCAGCGTGTCGACGGAGTCGGCATCCGGCCCGGATTTCCCGGTATTCAGAGCGCTACCCTCGACATCCTCGAGGAGTCCCTCGGCCTCAAGGGTTGGACCCACATGCCGCGTGACACTTCCATTCGCTGTCCGATTGCTGTCGTTCATCTTCTGTGATTCGTCGTTGCCTGGCAGGTCGCCCATCGCTCACCATCTCCAAGCATATGGGAGGCGTTGAGCTTGCGATGAGTTGCCACTGGATCAGGCGCAAGGCCGGTACTGTTATCTTGACTCCGGACCCTATCGGCCCAAGGATTCATGGCCCTGGGTTCTACGCTGTCTAGGCAGCCACCCTCTGGCGCAGCAGTTGCATGAGCGCCAACTCTTCTTCCTGGAGGGAAACAGCGGAGTCTGCTGTCTCCTCGACATTTGTTTTCTTGATGACGGTCCAGACGGTTCCGTTCAAGTAGCACTCGAGCACAGTTGGATGAACGTAACACTTCCTGCACACAGAAGGAGTGTTCCCCAGCCGCGCGGCAACAGATTTGATCGCTTGCACGATGTTCTTTTTAGCTTGGGTGGCCGACTCGAATCTCTCGATCGCCGCGAGCTCCCGGCATGCGAGCACGGTCCCCGCCCACGTACGAAAGTCTTTCGCAGTAAACGACTCGCCGCTGACCTCGCGCAGGTAGTCGTTCACGTCCGCAGAGTCGATCGTGTGGCATTCGCCATCCTTAGCTACATATTGGAACAGCTCGTAGCCGGGCAGATCCTGGCAGCGCTGAACGATCTTTGCCAGCCTGCGGTCGTTGATGTCGATCGTGTGTTTGATACCGCTCTTTCCCTGGAATTTGAACGTGACCGTCGACCCTTCCACATTCACATGCCGCCCGCGCATCGTGGTGAGTCCGTACGAGTGGTTTTCGCGTGCATACTCCACATTTCCAACGCGGATGAGCGTCTTTTCCATGAGCCGAACGATGGTAGCAAGCACCTTTTCCCTCGGCAGTCCGGGGAGTGCCAGATGCTGTTCCACTGTTTCGCGCAACTTGGGTAAGGTAACCCCAAAGGTGAGCATGCGCTCGTATTTGGTCTCGTCCCTGACCTCGCGCCATCGCGGGTGGTACCGGCTCTGCTTCCTGCCCCGCGCATCGCGCCCGGTCGCCTGCAGGTGGCCCTTTGCATTCTCACAGATCCAGACATTCGTCCACGCCGGTGGAATCACCAGGGATTTGATACGCGCGAGCACTTCCTTGTCGCGGACTGGTTTGTCCTGCGAATCGACGTAACGGAATCCCTTCCCGCTGCGCTTTCGGCGGATGCCCGGCTTGGCATCCGTAACATAGCGAAGACCGGCCGCCTTCGCAGAGTCGATAAGATCAGGTACTACCGTGAGTGCTTGCATTCCTTGGAAAAGGTCCCCTGGGCCCCAATGCACAAGGTGAGATGCAAAGCGGAGTTCGTTGATATGGCCGCACCTGTAGGTAACGGCTGTCGCTGCTGCAGCATGCTGCGGTGTTATCAAAATTTTCGCGCCGCCGCAGTTGGGAGATAGCAACACACGAGCCGCAGGAATTCCGACCTCCCGTGCCTTCCCCTGGGGCGCTCCTGCCATCTCACCTGTGTAACGTGCCACAGACCTGGCCATCGTCAGCTCAGCATCGACGGAGGAACTTCAAATGCGTTGGAACCACGGGAATGACACTGCGGCAGATCGTTCGCGGCAGACTCTGATTGGCATCTTTCAGAACCACACAGAAGCGCACCGCGCGCTGGCTGCCCTCCACGAGCATGCCTTCGTAGCCGAGCAAGAAAGCCTGGCAGGTGGGCCCGCAGAGCCAGACGTGAAAGGGGCCTCTGCTCGCAGGGCGGGCAACTGGTTCGGAGAGCTTCGTCAGATCTACAACGAAGAGACACCGATAGCATCGCGCTCTGAAGGCAGCTACCCGGCAACCAGGTTTGCGGAATATGACATCTCGCCCGACGAGGCTCAGCGCATGGCTCGTGACTTCGGACCGGACGCATCCATAGTCGTAGTCAAGCCGACGGATCGCTGGGATGAGGCGCAGTCCCTGCTGAAAAAGTATGGCGCACGTATTCGCGGCGAGAACACGGAAGTGCAGGCGTCAAAGGCAGTCTCAGATCCGGCGACCTCCGTGCCGGTTCATGCTGCTCCACTCACCTCGCCTGTAGCGGCCGGAGTAACTCCGCCGGCTCTAACTCCAGTTGGAGTAACTCCCTCCCCAGCCTCTACTTACAATCGGGCCGATTTCGCTCCCGCCATTTCCCAATCTACAGATCAGGCTTCACCCTCCCCGGTAGTCAACTCTGCTCCTTTTGAGCCTCCTCCGCCGGCAGAGCCAGGCAACATCCAGTTATTCGGTGAGGAACTGCGCGTCCATAAAGAGAAGATCACCAACGCAGATGTCAGGGTCCGCAAGGAATCTGTAACCCGGATGGAAACAGTCCAGGTACCCGTCACGCGTGAGCACCTCGTGGTGGAACATACGGATGGGTCTCCGATGGGGCGCGAAGGCGAGATACGAATTCCGCTGAGTGAGGAGAGGGTTCGCATCGACAAAGAGACTCGTCTCCACGAAGAGTACAAAGCAGGCAAACGGCAAATAACCGAGAACGAGTCGGTTACCGAGCCGATTCGGAAAGAGCGTCTCCTTATCGACCAACCCGGAGATGACACGACACGGTGAGAGCACGTGAAAGTTTGTAACGCTTAGCGCTCTTTCCAGGAAAAGGCGACATTTGCGTTACCACCATTAAGCCGAAAGTGCATCGTACTATCAGGCGTCATTCGCGACGTTAAGCGCGCCTCCTGGCGGCACTGCAAACCGAATCTATTTACCGAATCTATTACCGATCAACCAAGAAGGAAATCCCCCTATGGCGTATGAAAATGAATCGAATGTTACTGGTGCGGGAACCGGAGCACCAGTCGTCGTCGGCCTGTTTGCGAACGCAGAAGATGCGCATCGGGCAGTAACTCAACTTCGAGAGAATGGATTCAGCTCTAACCAGATCGGCGCGGCATTCCGCAACCGCCGGGCAGGATCATTGCACGGCGAAGGCAACCGTTTAGGCACGACAGAGACAACCGAAACCAGCGGTCATGCACATGAAGGCTGGTGGGAAAAGCTGAAGGATGCCTTCACCGGTAATGACACCGCCGAGTATCAAGGAAGTCGAGAAGGTGTTTCCTCGAGTGCATCCGCAGGCACGTCGGGCTACGCAACAGATGATTACGAATACGACTATTCGAGTTCTGAGATGGAAGGCTCGCTTGCGGGCACAGGAATTCCCTCAGACAGAGCCGGCTACTTGACGCAGACCCTCCAGCCTGGCGGCGCGATCGTCACCGTTCGCGATGCAGCGCGGAGCGAGGAAGCGGAGCAGATCATTACCTCCAACAATGGAACCATCAAGTACGAGAACACTTCTGCGGGCGCCACCGACACTGCTTATCCGCAATCCACCGGTTCTGACTACGGAACCACCGGAGCTCAGGACTATGCGGCTACCGGGACACGGGGCGATGTGACCAACGAGACGGACCGCGTTCGGCTCTTCGGTGAGGTGCTGCGCGTCCATAAGGACAGGGTAAGTCGCGGCGAGGTAAGGCTGCGCAAGGACGTGATTACCGAAAACCAGACCATTGAGGTTCCAGTTACACGCGAAGAGTTTGTACTGGAGCGTGTGCCTGTCACTGACAATACGCCTGCTACCGGGGCGACCATTGGCGAGCAGAAGGAAATCCGTATTCCTCTCAGCGAAGAAAGAGTGCGAGTTGAGAAGCAGCCGATCGTCACCGAAGAGGTGATTGTAGGCAAGCGCGAAGTGACCGACGTGGAGCGCGTTGGCGATCAAGTGCGGCACGAAGAGTTGCGCGTCGACGACAACAACGCTACAACCCGCAAAAGGGAATCGGTCAACGATCTGGACAATGATTTGAACGATGACACCCGGCGTAGCGCTTAGAGCATTCATGATGACTAAGTACAAATCCAGACTTGTAACTATAGGAGCAGTGGCGGCATTTGTTGCCGCTGCTCCTTTTTCTGTCCCCGCGTATGCGACTCAGCAGGAGTCTGCAGCGCAGTCCACTACTGCACAGCAGCAGTCCAACAAACAAAGCGACCTCGAGATCACTCGACAGATTCGCCGCGCCATCATCAAGGATAAGTCTCTCTCCATCGGAGCGCACAACGTAACGATCATCACTCAGGCGGGTAAAGTAATAATTAAGGGCCGCGTGAAATCTGAAGAAGAGAAGCAGACGGTGGAGACGACGGCTACCAATGTTGCCGGTGCAGGCAATGTGACCGACCAGTTGACAACCAGCGCAGCGAAGTAACTGCGCGTTCCCAAGGAGAGAAATGGCAGGTCATTCAGTATTTGGCATTTTTAGTAGTCGAGAGGGCGTGGAAACTGCCGTAGCAGCCCTGAAAGATGCAGATTTCCGCAGCTCCGATATCTCCATTCTGGCACCAGAAAACCTCGGTGACATTCGCGATATCGCCACAGTGAAGACGACCAAAGCTCCCGAAGGTGCAACGACTGGTGGAACATCAGGAGCTGTAGTGGGCGGCGTTCTCGGCTGGTTAGTGGGAATCGGCGCGCTCGCTATCCCAGGAGTAGGCCCGTTTCTCGCAGCAGGGCCAATCATGGCGGCCTTGGCGGGCGTGGGCGTTGGCGCGGCAGTCGGTGGAATTACCGGCGCTCTGGTTGGATTCGGAGTCCCGGAGTTCGAGGCGAAACGTTACGAGACGAGATTGCGGAAGGGCGGCATTCTGCTATCGGTCCACGCCGACAATCACGACTGGATCGCGCGGGCCAAATCCGTGTTAGAGAAAGCCGGGGCCGAGGAAATTTCGAGCGTAGGCGAGAGCCGAGTTGCGTAATGCGCTTCTGACCGACATAACCCTCAATTGCATCACTTCCACTTACTAACTTCCCTCTTTAGCGCCAAGTACCTGGCGAGCGGCACGGAGCCCTGACCTCAAGGCTCCGTGAACCGTGCCCCAGTGTCCCGAGACATCGGTATGTTCTCCCGCCAGATATAGAGTGTCCTCCGCAGGTTCCGCCATGCGCTCTGAACTGTTGAGCGCTCCCACGGGCGCATAACTATAAGCACCCAGACTGTACGGATCTCGCTGCCAGTCATGTAAGTGCCAGCTGAGTAGTTCCCGCTTTAGTGAAGCAGTCTCCAGTCTAAAAATCGTCTCCAACGAGCGCAGCGCATTGTCGAGAAGCTTCGATGGATCTGAGGCTTCCGCCTCCATAGCGCGTGGACCTCCGATCCAGCCCACCAATACAGGAGCAGCCGCGGGCTGCTGAGTCCAAAACGTCGACGCTGTAGTGCCCTCCGCGAACAAGAATCGCAGATCCGGATGTGTTCCGATCCAGAACCGCGAGCGAAAGACGAGCACAATGCGCTGGACCGTACCACTGGCCATGCTGTCGGCTGCCGACAAAAGGTGGCTTGGCTCCGGACTGAACTGAATGGAACGCGCCTGCAGCACCCCCAAGGGCACCGTGATAACTGCTTTGCGAGCACGCCAGACTTTTGGCTCTGGGGAGTTACTTCGAACTTCCACCTGGCCGTGACTACACGTGACGGACGAGACGGCACAGCGTAGCTCGATGCGTGCGCCGTTCTCTTCAGCTCGTCGAGCGAGATGGGCTGGAACCAGATGATAGCCCCCGACGCAGTGCCATGCGCGGTCTCCGTCTATCGCTTCCTCGGCGTCCTGCTGTCGAGCAAGCGAGGCTATTCCGATTCGACGCGCGTCAGCCGCATTGAATCCTTCCACAAACGATCGAGCACTCGTTGCAACCTTGGGCGCTACATGATGATGCTGCAGATAAGCGTCGAAGCTCATGTCGCCGTCGTTCCGTACAGTATCGGCCAGCCTGTCAAGCAGATCCTCGTCCTGATTGTGAGCGCAGATGGTGAGATCGCCGCTCTCGTAACATGCGTCGTTGCCCAGGTGCTCCTCGGTGGCGATCTGCGCGGTCGCGAGTAAGTCCCATAACTCCTCAGCGCGGCCGTGAATGAACTCGGCGCCTAACTCGACTGGTGCACCCGCGCCCTCGGGACGCACAGTTAAGATGCGGCCCCCAATTCGGTCCCTGGCTTCCAGTATTGTTACCGCCAGGCCATGAGCGGCCAGCTGACTCGCCGCAGCCAGACCCGCAACGCCTGCACCAATTACCAGTACGTCATCCATTCTGTCGTCCTGCATTCCTTGTCTGATGCTCACGGCGTTCCTCTATGCCTTCGCGAGTTTGTCGTACACCAGCTTCGCTGCCGCAATATCCTCGATGGCTATACCCACAGACTTGAAGACGATCGGCCGGCCATCTCTCACCAGCGTGGAGCCGTTCAGCAGTTCGCCCAATTCCGCGGCGATGATGGCCTTTGACATGAGAATGTCTCCAGGCTCGGATTGTGCCGCGATGCGAGACTCGACTACCACTGGCCCTCGCATAGCATCATCGTCCAGCTCGCGGCGATCCGGAGTTACGGCACCCACGGCGCACACCAGCGATCTCTCCTTGAGCCACCGCCCAGCCAGCACAGGCGTCGCGGAACTCGTCAAGGTGAGTACTACGTCAGCGCCTCTGACTGCCTCCTCCGCAGCGGTCGCTCGCGCGCCAATCTCTTGCGCAAACCTCTGTGCGTGCTCCGGAGTTCGGCTCCATACTCGAATCTCGTCAAAGTTGCGTATTCCTGCCAATGCGCGAACATGCGAGTGTGCCTGCACGCCGCTGCCGAGAATCGCCAACACGCGTGCGCCCGCATCTGCCAACAGGTCCACTGCAATCGCCGATACTGCGGCCGTGCGCATCTCTGTGATGAGTCGGCCATCCAGCACTGCGAGCGGATCCCCCGTGTCGGCACGAAAGAGCTGAATGACAGCCATGTGCGTATGCCTCTGCAGGTCTGCGTTGCGCGGGTAAAACGTGACCATCTTCGCGCCCATGATGTTGCCGTAGACCGCAGGCATGAGGGCCAACCACCCCGAGTGTTCAGCCACCGTCAGCACCGTCCTCAATGGCTGCAGCACACGCCCTGCCGAAAACTCCACCAGCGCCCGCTTCATCTCCGGAATGAGATCCCGATAAGTCAGCACACCTCGAATCTGATCTTCGGTATAAAAAGTGGGCGTAGCGTTTTGCATGGGAGCCATTATCGACGATGGATGTACGGCCCGAGAACTTTTCCTCACGCGGCTGCGTTTCTTGATAGGATTCTGTCGCGATGAAAATTCTGCAATTGGCGGACTCAAACCGGTTTTCAACCATGACTACTCGCGAGTTGCGGCAGAGTTTTCTAGTCACGGATCTCTTCCAGCCCGGGAAGGTCAGCTTGATCTACATTGATCTAGATCGGACCGTGATCGGCTCCGCGGTTCCGACCGACGCGCCCCTGCGGCTACCTGCGGACGACGAACTCAGGGCGTCCTATTTCACGGAGCGGCGTGAGCTGGGTATCCTGAACATCGGTGGCCCTGGTCGCATCACCGGCGACACGACACGTTACGAACTGCAACGTCTGGACGCGCTTTACATTGGGCGCGGAATTGAACACATCGAGTTCTCCAGTCTGGATGCACAAGATCCGGCGGAGTTCTACTTACTGAGTTACCCGGCACAAATAAGTCACCCGTCCCAACTCATAACATCAGCGAGCCTGGACAGAGTAAGGCTGGGTACTGCAGCAAATGCGAATGTCCGCGAAATTACCAAGTTGATCCACATGGAAGGAACTAGGAGTTGCCAGCTGGTCATGGGCTTCACCCAACTCGCGACAGGAAGTGTCTGGAACACCATGCCTCCTCATACACACATGCGCCGCTCGGAGGTCTACCTCTACTTCGATCTGGAGCCTGCCGAAAGGGTCCTGCACCTTATGGGACCTCCTACTGAGACACGCAGTCTCGTGGTTTGTAACAAGCAGGCGGCAATTTCTCCAGGGTGGTCGATCCACGCGGGGGTGGGTACATCGAGTTACAGCTTTTGCTGGGCCATGGGCGGCGAGAACCAGGATTATAACGACATGGATCGCGTCGCAGTCGCGGATCTGCTTTAGCCAAGCTCTTAGCCAGCTATTTTGAACCGAACAAGGCTTGCAATCTGGAGTAACAACTTGAAGATAGGCGTCAATTTTCTTGCATTGATAGCTGTGTTCATACCCTGTATCTCGATGGCTCAGTCGGCCAAGGTAGATCACATAACTCGCGAACAGATGATGGGCAAGGCGCAGGAACTGAGCCAAAAAGCGAACGGTCCAGATGGCCTGGCAAGCGTCAAGTTCAACGACTATCCGAACCACTACACCATGATGGCACTTCGAAAGAAAGATGGAGCGGTTGAGCTGCATGAGGATTTCGCTGACGTGTTCTTCGTGGTGAAAGGCCATGCAATCCTATTGAGCGGAGGCAAGTTGCTTGGCGCAAGCACGGTCAGTGCAGGAGAATTGCGTGGTAAGTCTCTGGAGGGTGGAACTCGGGAAGAATTGAAGCCGGGCGATATCGTTCATATTCCCGCGGCCATAGCGCATCAGCTTCTCGTGTCGAGCGGTGTGACATTCGCATACTTCGTAGTCAAAGTGAAAGAGAAATAGGCGTGATGTCCAAACAATGCTCTGCGCTGTACACGCGACCTACATCCAGAGCTACCTTAAGGCCGACCGCTACTGTGGAGAGTCGAGTCTTCACGTATCCTCGACTGTTTCGCCATTTCACGCGGACGGGCTCTTCTGTCCTGCTCCTTCTCGGATCCCTGGCTATCCCAGCGCAGCAGGTGACTGCGACCGCCCCCTCGTGGGTGGGCGATTCAGTGTCGACCATTCCGCCTTTGGCAACCGATCTTTCCCCCGTACTAACTCGTAAGAACGTGAGTTATGCGATCAAGAAGGTGGCGGACTGGCAGCTGAGTAAGGTTCAGCCAGGTTTTGACCAGGATTGGACGTTTGCTACTCTCTACGCGGGATTCATGGCCGTGCCGCAGGCTGTGAGCGGCAACAAGTATCAGGATGCCATGCTTCAGATGGGGAGGAAGTTTCGATGGCAGCTGGGGCCGCGACTCCAGCACGCGGATGATCAAGCGATTGGTCAGACTTACTTGACCTTGTATCTTCGTCTCCGAGATCCAGCCATGATCAACCCTACACGTGCGCGGATCAACGAAATGATGCGAATCCCGGACGATTCCGCGAAGCCGCTTTGGTGGTGGTGCGATGCGCTGTTTATGGCGCCGCCCGTACTGGCACGCCTCTACAAAGCCACCGGCGATCGTACCTACCTCGACTATATGGACCACGAGTGGTGGATCACTTCGTCACTCCTTTACAGTCCAACGAATCATTTGTTCTTCCGAGATAGCTCGTTTCTCGATAAGCACGAAGCAAACGGTAGCAGCATGTTCTGGTCTCGTGGCAATGGCTGGGTTTTCGCTGGCCTCGCGCGTGTCCTGGCAGATATGCCTGCGGACTACCCATATCGTCCGCAATTCGTGGAGCAATTTACTCAGATGGCTGAAAGGCTAAGTGCATTGCAAGGAGCAGACGGGCTTTGGCGTCCCGGACTGCTGGATGCGGATGCCTATGAGTTACCTGAAGTGTCTGGTTCGGCCTTCTACACCTTTGGTTTTGCATATGGGATCAACGCCGGCATTCTCGATCGTAAGAAGTATCTTCCGGTGGTGCAAAAATCATGGCAAGGGCTTCTTAACCACATCTACAGGGACGGACGGCTTGGCAGCATTCAGCCAATAGGTGCCGCGCCGGGTGCTTACACCGCGACGTCAAGTTATGTATTCGGAACCGGCGGGTTTCTGCTGGCAGGATCTGAGGTCTATCGTCTTGCCCACTAAGTCAAAGAGGGTGGCCGAGAGAGATATAGGACATCTCCGTACTTATCTATCGCTGGCCTGCCTTGGCGCACTTCTATTCACGCTGGTGCCCTTTGGCTCCGCACAACAACTGCACTTGACGAACACGCTCGACGTGGACCGCCACGACGAGGTCGTTGAGGTTTCGGCAAAGCAGGTGATCGACCACCTGCATGTCCCGACTTCAAAGTTATCCTCTCTCGTCGCGACGGATACCTCAACAGGTCGTCTGATTCCAACACAGCTCTTCACAGACAACGGAGCTACCGATCCTGGTCGACTCCTGCTGCTAGTCTCATTGCCTGCCCGAGGCGCGCTGAACCTCTCTCTGAGAGTTGACCCAGCCGCGCCAGATCCACGCGCTTTAGTCTCTGGACGCGAAGCGCCAGAGCGCAAGGATGACTTCGCCTGGGAGAATGAGTTAGTCACCTACCGCATCTATGGTCCGGCTCTTCAAGCCGCCGGGGAGATTACGTCTGGAATCGATGTCTGGTCCAAGCGAGTTCCCAACTTTGTCATCGATAGCTTTTATAAGAGAGATCTTGAGGGCGCACGCACGCACAACCCAGAGCTCTCTTATCATAAGGACAACGGCCAGGGTTTAGATTCGTATTATGTGGGTCCGACTCGAGGCTGTGGTGGCACCGCGGTTTTCAGCAAGGGCAAGCTCTATGTGTCCAAGAACTATACCGCCCTCAATATACTCGCGCCGGGTCCGATTCGGTTCGCCTTTCAGGTTTCGTATGCGCCTTGGAACGCAGACGGTACGATGGTAAGTGAAACGAAGACGATCATTCTTGATGCCGGTTCTCACATGAACCAGATAACTTCGACCTACACGTTCGATGGACACTCAACTCTGAAAGTAGCGGCCGGGTTGGCGATCCACGAGCCCGCAGAGGTTGCTTATCCCGTTGCTGGAGCCGTCGCCTCGGTTTGGGATACTCCCCAAGATTCCAGCGCGGGCCGCATAGCTTCAGGCTTGGTAACTCTCCCAAGCGAACATGCCGTCACGCTCTCCGCGGCAAAGCACGCACTCATGGTAGTGGAAAAGCGGTCGGGTCAGCCTTTCACCTACTTTGCCGGTTCAGGATGGTCGAAAGCAGATATGCCAACTCAACAGGATTGGAACGACTATCTTCTTGCCTTTCTTGCTCGACGTCAGCACCCTGTGAAGATGAGTTGGCGAGGAAAGTAGTCCATGCGAACCGAAGTTAGCCGAGAAAGCAGCGGCCTGTGTGGACAGAGAGTCAGGCCACGTGAATAGAGATCCGATGAGGAAGATTCGTCCCATTGTGCTTGTTCTTGCAGTTTTGAGCACTTTCGCGCTTCGCGCCCAGAGTGGTAATTCTGCATCGCCAAATGCTCTAAGTGATCGGACCGTGCATATCCAGGTAGACCTCAGTAAGTCCATAGGTGCCTACAAGCCAATCTATAGCTGGTTTGGCTATGATGAGGCGAACTACACGACCACACCCAACGGCAAGGCGCTGTTGCACGAGTTACACGATCTTAGTCCGGTTCCGGTCTATATTCGAGTTCATCACCTGTTCACCTCCGGAAACGGTGTCCCCGAACTGAAGTGGAGTTCCACGAATGTATACACCGAGGATGAAAAGGGAACTCCGCAGTACGATTTCAGCATCATCGACGAAATCTTCGATTCTTTTAAGTCAGCAGGAGTGCGACCAATGGTCGAACTCGGGTTCATGCCCCAGGACCTGGCGGCCCAACTTCCCGATCGGCACGAGCCTTACCAGGTGCATTATCCACAGAGTACGGTCTCCGGAGCGGTAAACAATCCACCAAAAGATTATGCGAAGTGGGGTGAGCTTGTTCGCGCTGTTACATCTCATCTCGTTAAGCGCTATGGAAGAACGACAGTGTTGCAGTGGTACTTCGAAGTTTGGAACGAGCCCGATATAGATTATTGGCACGGTACCCCTGAAAGCTATTGGAAGCTTTACGACTACGCTGTAGCAGCCGTACGTGCTGCCCTGCCCGGCGCAAAAGTAGGAGGCCCTGCATCAACAGGTCCGGGTTCAGAGAAAGCCTATAAATTCCTCGATGCATTCCTCAGGCACGTCGACACGGGCAAGAGCGCAGCCGATGGGAAGAAATTGCCCATGGACTTCATTTCTTTCCATGTGAAGGGGCAGCCACACTTCCACGAGGGCCGCGTCACGATGGGAATCAACAAGGAACTTACCGACGCTGACAAAGGCTTTGAGATAATCAGCAAATATCCAGGCTTTCGACATCTTCCCATCATCTTGAGCGAGGCAGACCCAGAAGGTTGCGCCGCTTGTTCGAGTAAGGTGAACCCGGCAAATAACTATAGAAACGGTACTCTTTATCCTGCGTATACGGCCGCCGCTTACAAGGGTCTTATGGAGTTAGGGGAACGACGGGATGTAGACCTACAAGCGATGTTGAGCTGGTCGTTCGAGTTCGAAGGCAAAGACTACTTCGAAGGATTTCGTTCCCTGGCCACCAATGGTATTGACAAGCCTATCCTCAACTTCTTTCGCATGGCTGCCCTCATGAGGGGAGATAGAGTAAGCGTTGCCAGCGACGGGCGCGTTTCCCTTGACGAGATGCTCGCGAGCGGAGTCCGATCGGCTCCAGATGTAGACGCATTGGCTACCAAAGCAGAGCACGAAGTCGAAGTCCTGCTCTGGAACTATCACGATAAGGACGAAACCGCCGCCGACTCGCCGGCAAATCTGGCTGTTGGAGGCATCCCTACCGGCATCAAGCGCATTCTCGTCACACAGTATCGAATCGATGAAACTCATAGCAATGCTTACACACTGTGGAAGGCCATGGGCTCACCACAGCATCCTTCTCCGGAACAGTGCGCCGAGTTGAAGGCCAGGGATGGGCTCCAGTTACTTACCTCGCCAAGCTGGATGGATGTGGATCGAGGGGCAATTTCGTTGCAAATGAAGATGCCTCGTGAGTCGGTGTCCCTGGTGCAGCTAACCTGGTGAAACCGCCGCCTGCGCTTACCACTCCATTTGAGTATCCTAAAGTCAGACAGCCATAAGGCGAGCGACGCGTAACAGCCTCAGCCGCAGGAGAGCCAAGGTGAATCTCGAAGACATTCTCATCGAAGGAAGTTGGACGCCGGCAACTGCCAGCGGGACCTTTCACGCCAACAACCCATCCACCCGTCAAGCAATTGGGCGCGACTTTCCTATCAGTTCGTGGCAGGATTGTGAACGCGCCCTCGCTGCTTCCGTGGAAGCTAGCCGTCAGTTGCAGACAACTCCAGCGGCGCAGATTGCTGAATTCCTTGAGGGCTACGCGACGAAGATAGAAACTCGGGCGCAGGAAATCGCGGCCCTGGCCCACGAGGAAACAGCACTCCCCCTCAATCCACGTCTGCTCCAGGTGGAGTTGCCTCGGACCACGACACAATTGCGGCAAGCAGCAGCAGCGGCTCGCGAAGGCTCGTGGGTGCAGGCTGTCATCGACACCAAGAGCAACATCCGGTCGTACTTCGCGCCGATCGGGCCCGTCGTCGTATTCGGCCCTAACAATTTCCCGCTGGCGTTCAATGGCATCTCAGGCGGAGATTTCGCCGCCGCGATCGCGGCCGGCAATCCGGTGATCGCCAAAGCGCACCCACTCCACCCTGGCACCAGCAAGGCCCTCGCAGAGTGTGCGAGCGAAGCCTTGCGGCAGTCGGGATTGCCGCCCGCTACCGTGCAAATGCTGTACCACCTGAGCAATGAAGATGGATTGCGCCTGGTCGCGGATCCGCGAGTCGGAGCTAGCAGCTTCACCGGCAGTCGCACGGCCGGCATGCGCCTGAAGGCCGCTGCAGATAAGGTGGGAAGGCCGATATATTTGGAGATGTCCAGCATCAATCCGATCGTCTACCTACCTGGTGCCCTTCGCGAGCGGGCCGAGGAGTTGGTGGCGGAGACCGCCAACAGTGCGCTTGCGGCTGCGGGTCAGTTCTGCACAAGCCCTAACCTTCTCTTTCTGCTCGACGGCCCCGAAGCAGTTACTTTCGCTAGACAACTTACTAACTTGTATAGCGAGCGGGCTCCAGGCCCTCTCTTCTCTCAGGCAGGAGTGGAGCAACTCGATGCCGGAGTAAAGCAGCTGGTAAGTAACGGAGCGAAGGTACTTACGGGGGGTTCGTCAGCCGACGGGAGGCCCGGGTATTGCTATGGCAACACGGTACTGCAGACCTCAGCAGAGCTCTTCCTTGCTCACTCGGACGAGTTGCAGCGCGAGGCGTTTGGCAACGCAACTACGATTGTCATCGCAAAGACCCCAACGGAGCTGTTGGCAGCCCTGGAGAGCTTGGAGGGCAATCTAACTGGATGCATCTATTCCAGTACTGCAGGCGAAGACGACGCGTTGTACACGCACGTTGCCGCCATTCTGCGTTCGCGTGTTGGCCGGCTCCTCAACGACAAAATGCCAACCGGGGTGGCGCTAAGTCCGGCAATGAATCATGGCGGACCCTTCCCCGCGACCGCGCACCCGGCATTTACAGCGGTAGGGATTCCTCGCTCCATGCTTCGATTCGGAACGCTGCAATGCTTCGACAATGTTCGCCACCACCGGCTTCCACCCGCGCTGCAGGATCAGGCGCCCAATCCGCAGATGTGGCGACAGATGGATGGAGCCTGGGTCAGAGGCTAACCGGCCGATCAACATTCAACACTTAGGTGCACATGTCAGTTAGAATTGTTTCCTCGGCCGCGATTCTTCTTTGCGCCATCTTTGCGTCGTTCCCTCAACTCATGCGGGCCCAGGGCTTCTATCTTCACGATGGCGACCGGGTGGTGTTTTACGGCGACAGCATCACCGAACAGGGCTTTTACACTGCGGTGGTCGATCTCTACACCCGTACGCGCTTCCCCGCCATGCAGGTGCAGTTCTACACCGCTGGCATTGGCGGGGATCGCGTCAGTGGTGGCTTTGCCGGAGACGTTGATGAGCGCCTTGAGCGGGACGTGTTCTCACACAAACCAACCGTAGTTACGATCATGCTTGGCATGAATGACGGCGGATATCAGCCGCTCACTGATCAAATCCTCACCACTTACACCCAGGGCTACGAACATATTCTTCAATCGATCCGCAAGACTCTTCCGGATGCGCGGATTACGATTCTCGGGCCTTCGCCTTATGATGAGATCACCCGTCCGCCGATGTTTCCCGGCGGTTACAACGACGCTCTGCTCAAGTTAGCCTCCGCGGATCAAGCGCTAGCCAGAAGATACAAGGCACTCTACATCGATCTGAATGCGCCTCTGACTGCCGCGCTGGGCCGCGGCAACCAACTCAATTCTTTAGCCACCGAGATGCTTATTCCAGACCGAGTGCACCCGGGCCTGGCCCTGCATTGGATCATGGCCTCGGCGATCCTGAAGGGCTGGGGCGCTCCTCGCGTCGTTAGTTCGACTCACCTCGACGCCGCTGCCTCCAACGTGACCTCTGCCCAGGGAACTCAAATCACGGATGTTGTGAAAGATAACTCCTCGCTTACCTGGAAGCAACGGGATGAAGCTCTGCCTCTTCCCCTTGACTCAAGTTCGGAAGATCTTGCCTTTGTACGAAATGTAAGTGACATAGAAGAGACTCTTAACCAGGAGTTACTCCAGGTGGACGGCCTCCCGGCGGGCAGGTATGCGCTATCCATCGACGGCACAACTGTAGCCGGCTTCTCATCTGCCCAGTTGCAGTCTGGAATTAACCTGGCTGAGTGGAAGACGCCTATGCGCCAGCAATCGCAAGCCGCCATGTGGCTCATTCGCGATTACGAATACACTCAGCTCGTACACACGCGTTTACTGGTGCGCGACAGAGACAAACATCTGCCGAGCCAGGCTGGAGATGCGGAGCTGAAGAAATTCGAGACGTTGGAGCAGCAGCTCATTGAGGACGCGGTTCAACCTACGCCGCACACGTTTCGCCTGGAACTGGAACCTGGCGCTCCGTAATCCCGCGGACTTGTCTCAGCCGGCCTTTCCCCATCCCCAGGCCTGCCTATAACTGCTGCTGTTCTGCTCGCCCGACTCTACCCACTACTCGGATTGCAACTTACCGCTTGCACTCGGGAATCGAAGATGGTGTGATGAATTGCAGCATACCTGGGCAGGATGGCTTGACATCGCAGTCCGGAGGCTGTCGGTTATATGAGGCCTTAGCATGAGCGTTACAGGGTTAAGTTCAGGACCACTTACCTTCGGGGAAGAGGTGGAATGACGTCCTCCACCCTTGAATCGGCTGCCGAGGTTCTGCGGCCCCTGTGTGTCGATCTCGACGGCACCCTGGTCAAGTCGGACACCTTGGTAGATTCGTTGCTGGTTCTGGCCCGGTCTCATCCCTCTCAAGTGGCGAAGGTGCCGATCTGGATACTTCGCGGCCGCGCTGTCCTCAAGGCTCGTGTCGCTTCATTGGTTTCGCTTGACCCCGCGCACCTTCCTTACAATCGAGAGCTTCTTCTCTATCTGCAGCAACAGCATCGCGAAGGTCGCACTATTTATCTCGCGACTGGCGCCGATAGCAGGACAGCGAATCGGATCGCGGAACATCTAGGGATTTTTTCCGGGGTGCTGGCCAGCGACGGCCTCACCAACCTTACCGGGAAAGATAAGTTGCACACGTTGCGGAACACACTCGACTCTCGGAATTTTGACTATATAGGGAACGCGCCTCCTGATTTGCCCCTGTTAGCGGAAGCTACTCAGGCAATGGTGGCGAATCCAACTTACTCGTTACGCAAGCTTCTTAGATCTCGTAAGCTTGTGCTTCATCGCACCTTTCAGGATCGCAGCTTCGCATTGCCCGCATTCCTCCATGCGATTCGCATCCACCAGTGGGCTAAGAACGCGCTTGTCTTCGTTCCCATGCTGCTGGCACACTCGCTCAACCGCCACACGTTTCTCAAGACGCTGCTTGCATTCCTTTGCTTCAGCTTGTGCGCTTCTGCCACCTACATCGTGAATGACCTGCTGGACATCGAGAACGACCGCGGCCACGCTAAGAAGCGCCATCGCGCCTTTGCCTCAGGAAATCTGGCGGCCAGTACAGGACTCGCAATTGCGATTGCATTTTGGGGGCTGGCTTCTGTTGGCCTGCGCTGGCTCCCTGCAGCTTGCCTCGGCTGGTTTTTCGCGTACGTTGCCTGCACGCTGGCATACTCGCTGTGGCTGAAGCGGATCGTTCTCGTAGACGTGATCGTGCTCTCGGGCTTATACACGCTGCGCATGCTGGCCGGGGCCGCTGCCGGCGGAATCGTGATATCGCCCTGGCTGGCAGCGCTTTCAATCTTTCTGTTTCTCAGTCTGGCCATGGTCAAGCGCTACAGCGAACTGCAAAATCTGCGCGCCAGCGGACTTACTCCGCGGAATGGCCGAGGCTATCTCCTGGTAGATATTGACCAGTTACGCAGTTTCGGCACGTCCAGCGCCTATGCCGCGGTTGTGGTCTTTGCGCTCTACATCAACGGACGCGAAGTGACCAGCATGTATGCGCACCCGCAGCGTCTTTGGCTCGCTACGCCGCTGCTCATTCTTTGGGTGAGCCGAATATGGCTGCTGGCTTCGCGAGGGTTACTCGATGAGGATCCAGTAGTCTTCGCTTTGACCGACCGCATGAGCCTGCTGATTGGCGCTGCCGTTTCTCTGATCGCCTTTGTCGCGATCTGATGAGCTGCAAACCAGTTAGTGGATGGTTCGCATTTTGCGCTGCATGTAATCCATCAGGAGATATTCACCCAGCGTATCGGGCGTGGTGAAATAGGCCTTTCCACGGCACATCTGCGTCACCTTCTGCACAAACTGCACCAGCCCGAAATCCGACGCCAGCATAAACGTGTTGATCACGATGTTAGATCGCTTGCAGCGCGAGACCTCTTCCAGCGTCTCGGACACCACGAGCGGGTCAAGCCCAAATGCATTCTTGTAAATGCGCCCGTCGGGAAGAGTTAACGCAGAGGGCTTTCCATCCGTGATCATCACGATCTGCTTCATGTCTTTGCGTTGGCGCTCAAGCACTCGCTGCGCCACTCTCAGGCCTTCGCGCGTGTTGGTGTAGTAGGGACCAACCTTGACCCGCGCCAGCTGCGAAATCGGCAACTCCTCGGCCGAGTCGTGAAACAAAACCAGCGAGAGCGAGTCACCCGGATACTGCGTGCGGATCAGGTGCGACAGAGCCATCGCCACCTTTTTCGCCGGCGTGAAGCGATCTTCCCCATACAGGATCATTGAATGCGAGCAATCGAGCATGACCACCGTTGCGCACGAGCTCTGATACTCACACTGATGGACATGCAAGTCGCGGTATTCGACATTCAGCGGCAGATGCAAACCCTCGCGCGAGATAGCAGAACTCAGCGTGGCCGTCGTGTCCAGGTTCAGCGTGTCTCCAAACTCGTATTGGCGCGAAGCTCCGCTGGCCTCAATGCCCGTCGCCAGGTCGCGCGTATCATGGCGCCCAAAGCTTGATTTCCCCAGGGAACCGAGCAGGTCCCGGAGCGTCTTGAAGCCGAGAAAGTCCAGGCTCTTGTCCGTAACTTCGAACCGAACTTCTCCCTGCACATCGCCAGTCTGTCCGCCCGTCTGCGACATCTTGGCCGGATCTTCCGCCCGCCGGGCTGAGATGTAGTTCTCCTGCTCCATGCGCTGCATCAGCTGATCGATCAGCTCTTCCATCTTCCCGTCTGCTGAAATTTGATCGAGTTGCTCCTGTAACTGCTCGTCAAACGAATCACCCGACTCGAGTGCCTGCCGCAACGCCTCGCGCAGGTCCTCCATGGTGTGATCGAGCTCCTGAAAGCGCTGCATCGGATCCTGAAAACCTGAGTCGAGCAGATAATCCGACAGCGCTTTCAGCAGGTCTTCCATGTCCATCTCGGAGCCGAGATCGCCATTGTATTTTGTGTAGCGAATGCGCTTCATTGGAACCACTCCTGAAAAGCAGCTTCCTACGTCCTGAGGCTTGAACCAAAGCCGTACAGCGGCTCAGAATGCTTGCCATCCCGGGCCGCGGTAGATCAGCAATTTAGTTGAACCCTCGGCGCGAGCGCCGTTGCTGTTGCTGGCTCTCGTAGTCGTATTCTGCGTCTCGTTCCTGCCGGCGAGGCGTCTTCTCGGCAGCGCTGAATCCGCGCTCTTCGCTCCTGCTCAGCTTGCGATGCGCCACCATGCCTTCGAGCAGAAATTCGGCCGCGGCGACCACCCGCTGCGGAGTCTCCGAGGCCTTCACGCCCAGGGGCGACAGCTTTTCAAAGAGGCCCTGTATCTCCTTCAGTTCGACCATGGCGCCGGCAGTAGGCTGGTCGTCGTCCAGTTTCACTGACCCTCCAAGATTGAACCACTGCTCAATCTGCTGCGTGTTCGTTCCGTCGAAGTACTTGTCGTAGATCTTGCCCACTGCTGTACGAATGAGTTCCCGGACTACCACATCGGCGCCGCGCATCTCGCCTTCGTACTCCAGTTCCAGCTTGCCGGAGATTCCCGGCGTAGCCGCGTAGATGTCGCTCACTCGCGGCAACACTACGTTTTCCCCATGCAGCAGCGCGCGTCGTTCCGCATTCGAGACCACCAGTTCCAGCGTGGAGATCGGCAGACGCTGGCTTACACCGCTGCGCTTATCCACCCGCTTGTCTTCACGCGCCGAAAAGGCGACCTGCTCCACAATCTCGCGCACGTATTGCGGAATCTCCGTCTTGGCTGCGTCTCGCTCCGACCACGCCTCCTGCGCCGTGATGGCGATGCCTTCTTCAAGCGTCTCAGGGTAATGCGTGCGAATCTCAGAGCCGATGCGATCTTTCAGCGGAGTTACGATCTTGCCGCGGGCCGTGTAGTCCTCTGGATTGGCGCTGAACACTAGCGCAACGTCCAATTCCAGGCGGATCGGGTAACCCTTGATCTGCACATCGCCCTCCTGCATGATGTTGAACAGGGCAACTTGAATCTTGCCCGCCAGATCAGGCAATTCATTGATGGCGAAGATGCCGCGATTGGCGCGGGGCAGCAAGCCGTAGTGCATGGTCAGTTCGTTTGAAAGATCCTGCCCGCCGCGTGCCGCCTTGATCGGATCGAGATCGCCGATCAGGTCGGCCACGGTGACGTCCGGCGTGGCCAGCTTCTCGACGTAGCGGTGCTCGCGTTCGAGCCACGCGATCGGAGTGGCATCGCCTTCTGCGGCAATCAGGTCGCGACACCGGCGGCAGAGCGGGTCGTAGGGATTGTCACGGATCTCGCATCCCGCCACATACGGCATGCGCTCGTCGAGCAAATCAGTCAGCGCGCGCAGAATGCGGCTCTTCGCCTGGCCCCGCAGACCCAGCAGGATGAAGTTCTGGCGCGACAGCACCGCGTTGATGATCTGCGGCACCACCGTATCTTCATAGCCGACGATGCCGGGGAAGATGGTCCCGCCTGATTTCAGCAGGTCAATCAGGTTCTCGCGCAATTCGTCTTTTACATGGCGCGACCGGAGGCGGCTCTCCGAATAAAGAGAACTGCTGCGAAGTGCTCCCAGATTCTGGGGAAGAGAGCGAGACATGTTGGCTCCTGTTGGCCTCGTGTGTTGCACCGAAATGAGAGGCGTGTCTTTAGAGTAGACGTGCCAACCCGAGGATTGGGTTCAACCACAAGTCCCGGGTGTGGCGAAGGAATGTGTGCTTTTCGGGAACTCTGCGCGTGACTCGCTGCTGCGCGGATTACATCACATGTCCGTTCCGTACGGCAATGCGGGTCGTCTGTGCACCGCGGCGCAGCTTCGGCAGCATGGTGTTGTAGAAGTCGAGTAGCCGTCCGGTTCGCTCCGCATCCGACCGCAGACAGAGCAGTAGCTGTTTGAAATCCAGATCGACCGGCAGCGCCGCGGCCAATTGGAAGGAGACTGGCTCGTCCAGATCGAGTGGCGAAAGCTCAATGTCTACACCGGCCAGCTCAAGGATCTCGAAGTGCATGCCGGCGCACTCCTCACGCTCCGGCCGCGTCGACGTAGCACCATCGTCGTTGAACGGCTCCACCAGCGCCTGCAGAAAAGGCCGAGACTCGTCCAACATATCAATCTCAAATCGCGATACACCCTCGCACAGGATGTCCAGCCGTCCATCGCTATAGCGTTCCAACACCCTGACTACTCTGGCCGTGCATCCGATGACGGCCAAACCAGCCGTCTGTGCGCGTACTACGCCAAACACACCCTGCGTTGCCAGGCATTCCCCAATCATCGCTTTGTACCGCTCTTCAAAGATGTGCAGCGGAAGCGGAGCTCCCGGAAAAAGCACAACATCCAGCGGAAATAGAGGAATCTTCATAACTCTTGCAATTATGCGCGGGATTGCGAGACGGGAAACAGTGTCGGGTATATCTCTTTTGATTAGCCGGGATTTCCTATTGGCAGATTGAATGGCGGCTGCAGGCGCGCAAACGACTCATGAATCAGGGTTCAGAACTCAAGTTCATCCAGCAACTGCTGCATTTCTCCTTCTGCGTGGCTGTTTCCCGTGCGGCGAGCACTTTCGATCCCTTCTCTGAGGCGAGTCTTCGCATCTTCTTCGCGTCCGGCTTTCACCAATGTTTGAGCAGCCATGAAATATCCGGCCGTGTACTCGGGGTGATCGCTCAGCAACGTATCAAACTCTGCGAGTGCGGGATCGAACTCGCTCCGCCCTGCATAGTCCATCGCCAGGCCATAGCGGGCGAATGCGTCTTTTGGATTTTGCCTGAGAATCTCGCTCAGCATCGCGGCTTTGTCCATCGTAGATACTCCCCGTTTCACCTTCTCTTGATTATCTGCAATCCTCCATCATCCTATCAACGCACGCTGCTCCGCTGCATCGGCGCCTAGTTTTGAGTGCCAGGCAAACTCGCGCATGCCTGCGAATCGCGGGAGATTTGCTTTAATCGGCGCAATTGCCCAAACTTGACCTAGGCCCGGCATCGGGCTTGCGTTCTCCTCATGGCGCGAAAGTGAGCTTACTGAATGAACTCCACAGGCCACCAACTCCCCGTCCGCACCCCTTCCGAGTCGCAGTCGGAGATGACGGAGCTGATTCTGCCCAATGACACGAACACTCTCGGCAATCTGCTCGGCGGACGCCTGATGCACTTCATCGACCTGGTGGGAGCCATGGCCGCCTATCGCCACTCGAGAACCCACGTCGTCACCGCCTCGATGGACCACATCGACTTCATCGCGCCCGTGCACGTGGGCGACCTGCTCATCCTCAAATCCAAGCTGAACCGCGCCTTCAACACGTCGATGGAAGTCGGCGTCAAGGTTTGGGTGGAGAACACCATTGCAGGCACCCACCTCCATGTCGCTTCGGCCTATCTCACCTTCGTAGCCATCGATTCGCAAGGGCGTCGCGTTCCTGTTCCACGGCTCGAGCCTGCGACAGAAGAAGAGCAGCGCCATTTTGAAGATGCAGCCCGGCGCCGCGAACATCGCGAAAGGGAACGCCAGCAGCGCGGCGGCAAAGCTTCCGAGTCCGCCATCCCCGTCGCATCCGGAAGGAAATAACTTCACCGGATCTGTATGGAGCCGGCCCCGCTCGATCTACCCAGGAATTTTTCACTTAGTAGTCACAGGAGATTTGTTTTATGGCGCACGGAAATGTCCCTCAGCCACCGACCTCTCTGCCCGGAGTGGCACACATCGTCGCCATCGGCTCCGGCAAAGGCGGCGTAGGTAAAACCACACTGGCCGTGAACCTGGCCGTGGCTCTCTCCAAGCTCGGCTATCGTGTCGGCCTGCTCGATGCGGACATCTACGGACCCAATGTTCCGCTCATGATGGGCTCGACGCAGCAGCCTCGCATTCTGCAGGGCAATCAGATCGAACCCAACACGGCGCATGGTGTCAAAGTCATTTCCATCGGCCTGATCTCGCCCGGCGACAAGCCGCTGGTCATGCGCGGCCCCATGCTCCACCAGATCATCCGACAGTTTCTGCAGCAGGTGGCCTGGGGAGAGCTAGACTTCCTCCTCGTGGACTTGCCGCCCGGTACCGGCGACGTGGTCATCTCCCTGGTGCAGACCGTGCCTCTCACCGGGGCAGTCGTCGTCTCAACGCCTTCTGATGTTTCTCTTCAGGACGCCCGCAAGGCTCTGGAGATGTTCCACCAGGTCAATGTCGAAGTCCTCGGCATCGTCGAGAACATGAGCCACTTCACCTGCCCGCATTGCCATCAGGAGATCGACATCTTCTCCAAGGGCGGAGCGGAGCGGACGGCCAAACAGTACAACGTGCCATTCCTCGGATCCATCGAACTCGATCCCGAGATTCGCCAGGGTGGCGATACCGGCCTGCCGGTCGCTCTCGCCGGCGAAGCATCCGAGCAGGCGCGCCAGTTCTACACCGTTGCGCAGCAGGTTGCGGCGAATGCGAAGGCGCAATCGGCGAAGTCGCAGGACATCTTCGAGATCAGCTAGGCGAGAAAAGCCGGACGTAGCAGCCACTCCACTGGCTGCCATGTCCGGCTTTCCTGTCTGCAACTCGCCCAGTTCCTAGGCGTTTGTCAGAACCACCCGGAAACGTGCCTTGCCGCTCATCATGCGGTCATAGGCCTCCGGTGCCTTATCCAGCGGAAACGTCTCGATCATCGGACGCACATCGGAGCGGGAAGAGAAGTTCAGTGTATCTTCTGAATCCATCCCCGTGCCTGAAGGCCAGCCTTGGATCGCGCGCCGCTTTGAAATCAGCGGCAGCACCGGTACTTCCATCGGTTCTCCCGGCGCGCCCACGATCAGCAGCGTTCCGCCGTCGCCCAATCCGCCAATCACCGACGTCATCGTCTTCGCATCCGTCACGGTTGCCAGGATCACCCTCGCGCCCCCAAGCTTCATCAGTTCCTCAACCGGGTCCTGCGCCTGGCTGTCGATGTAGTGGTGCGCACCCAATTGCTTGGCCAGCGGTGCCTTGTCCTGCCCGCGCGCGATGGCGACCGTATGGTAGCCCGCACGCGCTGCAAACTGCACTCCGAGATGGCCCAGGCCGCCGATTCCGAGCACCGCCACGAGGTCTCCCGGCCGCGCACCGCTGTTTCTTAGAGAATTGAATGTGGTGATCCCGGCACACATCAACGGCCCTGCATCCACGTCCTTCAAATCGTCAGGGATGAGCGCCAGCACATTCGCCGGCGCGATCAGGTAATCGGCATAGCCGCCGTCGTACGAGATACCGCAGACCTGCTGGTTGTGGCACAGAATGAAATCGCCCCTGCGACAGGCTTCGCAATAGTTGCAGTGCCCGCCATGCCAGCCCACGCCGACCCTCTGGCCTTTGGTCCAGGGATGAACGTCTTCGCCGACCGCGTCGATCACGCCGGCTACCTCGTGTCCGGGCACACGCGGATACTCAATTCCGGGCCAGTATCCCATCTTTGTCAGCGAATCGCTGTGACACACTCCGCAAGCCTGCACGCGTATGCGCACCTGGCCGCGTCCGGGGTCTGGAAATTCGCGTTCCACGATTTCGAATGGACCGTTGGCGGCGGTCACCTGAACGGCGCGTCCTTTCACTGGGGGCATGTTCCTTCTCCTTTGAGCATTGAGTCTTGGTCGGACCTGCGGCTCATTGGATGAATGACTTGCCCGAACGGTGCAATCCACAGCCCTTCGAGATTTCGCCGAAGCTCTAGACATCCCGCGAAGCAAATGCAGCAGAGGAAGCAGCCTTACACCAGCTTCAGCTCCGTGATCGTTCGTGGCGTCGGCCGCATTTCTGCTGCCCGCCGCGGCAGAGTGAAAGAAAACTTCGATCCCTTGCCAAGCGTGCTCTCGGCCCAAATGCGGCCTCCATGTTGACGGACGATGCTGCGGCAGATTGCCAGCCCCAGCCCTGTGCCTCCGATGGCGCGAGAGTCGGAAGCGTCGGCCTGCTGGAACCGTTCGAAGATCATCTCGATCTTTTCCGGCGGAATTCCGCGACCCTGGTCTTCAACTTCGATCAGCGCTTCCGTGTCATTCAGAGAACGTGCCCGTAGCCGCACCACACTGCCCATGGGCGAAAACTTCACCGCATTCCCAATCAGATTGCTCAGCGTCTGCAGAATGCGTTCCCCATCCACCCACAGGTTCACCTTGTCGGCTTCAATGTGGAACTCAATTCCGGCCTTCACCGCGCTCGCCTGCTGCAGGTCGGTCGCCCGGTGCAGCAGATCCACGGCGCTGCAGTCGCTGCGCTTCAGCAGGAGCTTGCCCGTCCCGATTCTCTCCACATCCAGAATGTCGTTGACCAGTCGCACCAGTCGGTCCGTATTGCCCATCGCCATGTCCAGCATCTGGGCCATCTTCTCGGGCCGTTTCTCGAGGCCGCCACTGGCGATCAGCCCCAGCGAAGCTCGCAACGAAGTCAGTGGCGTTCGAAGCTCATGGCTCACCGTGGATATGAACTCATCCTTCATCCGATCCAGCCGCCGGCGCTCGGTCACATCCTGAAAGGCCACCACAATTCCGGACACGCGCCCCTGGTTGACCATCGGGCAGGCTACATATTCGACCGGAATGCACGCACCGTCCTTGCGCCAGAACACTTCATCCAGCACGCGCATCGAGGTGGTCCGCTCCAGGCTGGTGAAGATAGGGCACTCGGCCGCAGGATACGGACTGCCATCGGCGCGGCTGTGATGCACCAGCGCGTGCATGTCTTCGCCCTGTACCTCTTCCGGCGTGTAGCCAAGAATGCGCGCTCCCGCCTCATTCGCAAAGAGGATGCGCCCTTCGAGGTCCATTCCGTAAATGCCATCGCCGACCGAGTCGAGGATCGATTCTCGCTGCCGCATCAGCGTGTGCAGTTCGAGTTCGGCCTCGGTCTTCTCGGTGATGTCGATGCCGTGCCCCAGCACGAATGGCGCCTCGCCCGGGATCGCCAGAATCTTGTTGCGGTACGCAATTACGCGAACGCTGCCATCCCGGCAACGCAGGTAGAGCTGCCCTTGATCTTCGCCAGTCCGCTGCAGCGCCGTTTCGTATTCGTAGTAATCGGCGCGATATTCCTGGGGGATCAACTCGACGATCGGGAGACCCAGCAGCTCATCCTGGCTATATCCCAGCGTCTGGGCCGCATGCGCGTTGATCGACAGCAGCCGCCCCTCAAGATCGTGCGTGCAGACCATGCCCAGGCTGCCTTCGACCAATTGGCGATAGCGCGCTTCGCTCGACCGCAGCGCCAGCTCCGCCTCTCGCTGCTCAGTAACATCCACACCCGTGGTGATAATGAAGGTCACTTCGCCGTTAGGATCGGCCAGCGAAGTCGGCGTCCATCGAATACACCGCCACTGTCCCGCGCGCGAGAGCCAATGCGTCTCGAAGTCGTCGGGATTGTCACCTTCGCGGATACGTTCTGTGAGCGCCGTGATCACCTCTCGCTCGGCGTCATGGAACAGCTCATCGGGCAGAGGCCGGCCCACCAGTTCGCTGAAGCTGTAGCCGGAGACCAGTTCGCAGGCACGATTAAATCTCACCACGCGGCCCGCGGTATCGACGACCAGCACCAGCGCGCCGATGGTATCCAGCACGGCTGAGACGAAGTTGCGCTCGACCGTGAGCGCACGTTCTACCCGCTGACGACTACGTACCGTCCGCTCCTGCAATCGCATGCTGTGTTGCAATTCGAGTCGCGTAATCACCTGCCGCGCCAAGGTCTCCAGTTGGTCAGCATGCTCCGAGCGAAAGGCATTCTTCCGCGGTGAGAGCACAGAAATTGTTCCCATGATGTCTCCGGTGGGCGACACTAGTGGCGCGCCAAGGTAGGAGAGGCATTCGATGTCCGCACCGATGTGGATCGAACCTGCCGCAAACCGGATGTCGTCTTCCGCATCCCGGATGTGCAGCGTCTGTCCCTCCAGCAGCGTGTACTCGCAGGCGGTGAATCGCCGCGGCATCTCCGCTGCCCCGAAGCCCACCCGCGCCTTGAACCACAGGCGCTGCGCGTCCACAAACCCGATGTAGGCATAGGGCGCACACGTAATGTCGGCAGCGAGTTGAACCAGGTCGTTGCATGCCCGATCCGGGGGCGTATCCAGGATCTCGTACTCCAGCAGACTCTTCAGCCTCTCGGCTTCATCTCTGCGGATGGCATTGGCATAGAACGACACCGAGGGCCTCTTTCTCCGTTTTTCATTGTGTCAAACGGTAGCCCGGAAAGCTCTGCCCCGTTCGCGTCATCGAGTGCTACGAAAGAACAGAAAAATTCGCTTCTTGTGTGACGTACAGCACGGACTCGCAACGCAGTACTTGCGGAGAGGGAGATTTGTAACGAAGCGAGTGCCTGAATCGATGACCAGAACGTCGAATTCGAGTTACTGTACGCGGCAGCAGTCCCCAGACTCCGGGGGCGCGTCGTTGCTCGAGTCGAGCACGACCTTCCAGCTTCCGTCCGGCTGCTTCTTCCAAATGGTCATGTAGCGACCCTTCTCGACGACAGGATTGCCCTGCTTGTCTTTGCTGAGGCCTTCATAGCTGCCCCATGTGAACCCCATGTCGCCCGACGGAGACATCTGTCCGCCCTGGGGAGTCCACGTGAGCTGATACTCACTGGCCAGCCAGGTCGCGCCTTTGGCGATCGCATCGAGACCATGCACCGGCGCGCGGCCATTGCTCAGCGTGACAGCGTCGCTTGCAAAGTACGAGGCGAATGCCTTTCCTCCGCCCTTCGCCGTATCCGCCGCGAACTTCTGCTCCAGTTGATAGAGAAACGCAGTTCCCGGCGAAAGCGTCGTATCCGACAGGGGATTGGGCACCGGCTTGGTTCCCAGCTCGAGCGGAAGCTGAGCCAGGCAACCAAGCGATCCAAAGAAGGTGAGACAAACAACAAGCGCAAGGCGACGCAGTAGCACGAGGGTTCAACCTCTCAGTGGGTGTAGAACAATATGCTACCAGCGGCCGCCTGCTTTCATGTCCAAATGTGACCTCTACTTCTCGCTCGAGGGTGGAACCTGCCCCTTCAACCGCAGATACAGCGACAGGGTGGCGTACTGCTCGTTGTCGTGCGAGACGTTGCCCCAAAGCATGCCCAGCCGCGAACGCTTGAAAGGACCGGCATCCACCACTTCCGTCATGTTCGATTCGGCCAGCGAGGCATAGGCCTTGTCACACTCGGCGAACGAAGCCTTGAGAGCGTCCACAATCGCAGCCTTGTCGGCTGTCTCTTCCGGCACCTTCGCCTCGGCGGACTTGTTCATCGCGCCGCAGATGCGCGATTGCGCCTCCGTCACATGGTTGACCACTCGCGCAAAAGTACGGATATCCGGAGTGGGTTTGAAACTGTAGTCGGCGGGCGGCATCTTCTCAGCCGCCTTGATCACGTTCGTCTTGATGCGTGCATACGCTTGCTGAACTTCGCTGGCCAGCGGGCTTCCGGCCGCTTGTGAACTCGCGGGCGCTTGCCCCAGAGCTGCGGCAGAGAACAGCAGTGCCGCCAATCCCACATAGATTCTCTTCATCCAGTCCCTCCGTTACGGCCCAACCAGCCTACCATTGCGCGCAATCCCGGACTGAAACCGCATTTGCAATCGGCGGCAGGCCGCTTACACTTTGACCACCGAGGCCCGACGGCTTGACCCAATCCACTCTCAGCATGTGGCGAAGACCGACCACCCGATTCCTGCTCCTCACCGGAGGCGCGCTCGTGTCCCTCGGCGTTCTCCTGCCGCTACTCACTCGTAGCGGCCCGGGCGGCGGTCTCCTCTGGACTGCTCTGCGCGTCGCCGGCCTGGCGGTGCTGGCGGCCTATACGCTTCGTCGCGGCTCTCTTACCGGCTGGATTGTCTGGTCGATGGTGGCCGGCGTCGAACTCGGCCTCGACGCGCCTGCCCTCGCCGGCCACCTCCACGTTCTCAGCGATGTCTTTCTACGCCTGATCAAAATGATCGTCGCCCCACTCATCTTCGGTACGCTGGTTACCGGGATCGCAGGCCACGGCGAACTGCGCGCCCTCGGCCGCCTCGGGCTCAAGTCCTTTGTTGTTTTCGAAGTGTTGACAACCCTGGCCCTGGCTATCGGACTGGTGGCCATTAACCTCTCCCACGCCGGTGTCGGGCTGACGATGCCGCAGGAGTCGACATCCGCCGTTCAACCCCCGGCCGCCGGCCTCAGTTGGGACCAGTTCCTGCTCCATGCTGTCCCGGAAAACATCGCCAAGGCGGTCGCGGACAACCAGATCCTCGAAGTAGCCGTCTTTGCCGTCCTGTTCGCCATGGCGCTCACGCGGGTCCCGGTGGTTCATCGCGACCTGATGCTTCGTTTTGCTGAGTCGCTCACCCAGACCATGTTCGCCCTCACGAATTTGGTCATGTACTTCGCGCCCATCGGCGTCGGCGCGGCGCTGGCCTTCACCGTCGCCCACATGGGTCTCGGCGTCATGGTCAACCTGGGCAAGTTGCTGCTGACCTTGTACGTGGCCTCGGCAGTCTTCGCCGTGCTGGTGATGCTGCCGTCTCTGCTGCTGGCGCGCATCCCGCTCCGTGAATTTCTCCGCGCGATCGCGGAACCCGCAACCATTGCCTTCGCTACCAGCACCTCCGAAGCCGCGCTCCCGCGTGCCATGGAGTCGATGGAAGCCTTCGGCGTGCCCCGCAAGATCGTCGGCTTCGTCATCCCCGCCGGATACAGCTTCAACATGACCGGCGGCGCACTCTATCTTTCGCTCGCCTCGCTCTTTGTCGCGCAAGCCGCGGGCATTCACATGTCATGGAGGGAGCAGGCCTTCATGCTCCTGGCGCTGATGCTTACCAGCAAAGGGATCGCCGGCGTACCCCGCGCTGCCTTGGTCGTCTTGCTGGCTACCGCTTCGACCTTTCATCTTCCAGAATGGCCCATCTTTGTCCTCTTCGGCATCGATGCGCTGATGGACATGGGCCGAACCGCCGTCAATGTGGTCGGCAATTGCCTGGCCGCGGCCCTTGTCGCGAAGTGGGAGGGTGAGTTTCAGATCGAGGCGCCTGCCGAACTCGCGGTGGCGGCCCTCGAAGATTAAAGCTGCGTTAGCTTCCCAACTATCCTCTTGCTAAGTATCAGCAGATTCAACGGTTCGTTCAGCGGCGCCCGTTCCCTGTAAATATCCGGTAAAACCAACTTGGTATAATCGGAGTCGAACGAATAGCCTTTTGTCTGCCGGACCGAGCAGAAGATCGGGAGCAGCGAACAACCTGAGCCGTTAGTGTTCTTTGCTCACGTCAGTCGCATCTGCCCCGTTCCCATTCTGCTCAGGGTTTTCTTGTGCCGGGCATCAGGAGGCCGAGGCCAGCGCCAACGCGAGTCAGGCAATCGCAATCGCAACCGCGCAGATGACCAATGCATGCCAAACATTCTCGACACGATCCACTCACCCGCCGACATCAAGAACCTCTCCATTCCCGAGCTTGAAGCGCTCGCCCAGGAGATTCGAGAGCGCCTCATTCTCACGCTCTCCAAAACCGGCGGGCACCTCGGGCCCAACCTTGGCGTTGTGGAACTCACCCTCGCCATGCACTACGTCTTTGATACGCCCACGGACAAGTTCGTCTTTGACGTCAGCCATCAGGCCTACGTCCACAAGCTGCTCACTGGCCGTCGCGAACGCTTCGACACCATGCGCCAGCCCGGCGGGCTCAACGGCTTTATGCTTCGCAGCGAATGCGACCACGACAGCTACGGTGCTGGTCATGCAGGGACCGCCCTCTCGGCCGCTCTCGGCATGGCCGTTGCACGCGATCTAGCCGGGACCAAAGAACACGTGGTCGCCCTGGCCGGCGATGCCGCCTTCACCAACGGCATCTCTTTCGAAGCGCTGAACAACATCGCCGCACAGACCAAGCGCATGATCGTCGTGCTCAATGACAACGAGTGGTCAATCGACCGCAACGTGGGTGCGATCGCTCAGTACCTCCACAAGATTGTCACCAACGAGCACGTAACCCACCTGCACGGCAGCGCGGCCCGTCTGCTCGAACGCATCGGCGGCAAGACCGCCACCACGCTCGTCCGTCGCGCCGAAGAGGCTGCCAAAGGCATGCTCTGGCCCTCCATGTTCTTTGAGGAGTTCGGGCTCACATACTACGGACCCCTCGATGGTCACAACATCGGACTGCTGATCGAGACCTTCAAGTTCCTCAAGGCCCAGGACCGCCCCGTGATTCTGCACGCCATCACCCAGAAGGGCCGCGGTTTCCAGCCTGCGCTCGACAAGCAGAAGAAGTTTCACGGCCTTGGCCCTTACGACGCTGAGACCGGCGAGACCCTGCCCGTCGGGCAGAAGACCTACTCCGAGGTCTTCGCCGACACGCTGGTCACGCTGGCCAATGAGAATGAAAAGGTCGTCGCCATCACCGCGGCCATGCCCAACGGAACCGCTCTCGACCAATTCCGGCCTCATCATCCCACCAAGTATTTCGACGTCGGCATCGCCGAGGAACATGCGGTCATCTTCGCGGGCGGCATGGCGACCCAGGGATACAAGCCCTTTGTGGCGATCTATTCGACCTTCTTGCAGCGGGCCTTCGACCCCATCGTGCACGACATCTGCCTGCAAAATCTCCCGGTCGTCTTTTGCATGGACCGCGGAAGTCTGAGCGGCGACGACGGCGCGACCCACCACGGCCTCTTCGATATCAGCTATCTGCGCGGCATCCCCAACATTATTCACATGGTGCCAAAGGATGAAGACGAATTAGCGGATATGCTCTACACCGCCATGCTGCACCACGGCCCCAGCGCAGTACGCTATCCGCGTGGCGTCGGGAACGGCGAACCCGTCAAGCCACACCCAGCGGCTCTGCCCATCGGCAAGGCCGAAGTCATTCAGGAAGGCGACGATATCGCGATTCTTGGACTCGGCGCGCTCCTGCCCATGGGCCAGCAGCTTGCCTCAGAACTGGAAGGGCAGGGCTATTCGGCTGCGGTGATCAATCCGCGCTTCGTCAAGCCGCTCGATCGCGACTTGCTGGCTGCGTATGCGAAGAAGGTATCCGTCATAGTCACGTTTGAAGATCACGTGCTCATGGGCGGCTTCGGCAGCGCGGTCATCGAAGCGCTGAGCGACATGCACATCGAGATCCCAGTGGTCCGCATTGGCTGGCCCGACCGGTTCATCGAACACGGCAAAGTGGACGCTCTTCGTGCTCGGCATGGCATCAGCGTCGAAGCGGCACTCGAAAAGCTTGCTCCTTACCTGAAACGCATCGCGGGCTCGAAGCTTCTCGCAACGTAGAGTTGTTCGATCTGCGCCCTCAGCGATCAGCTTCAAGCTATCAGCGGCCCAGCATCTGCTCGAGACGCTGGTGTCGATACCGGAACAGGCTGTCCATTTGGCGGCGCACCACCAGCACCTCGGCTACCCGGCTTAGGAACTGGAACGGCAATTCGTAGTCCACGTCGTCGACGATCCGAGTCCCCGGCGTGCCATCGCGTTGCTCTTCGGCTACGCGGTGGCAGTGGCGCCAGTAGCGGAACGGACCGCGCCGAATCTCATCGCAAAAATGATCGTTCCACGCGAACTCGGTGATCACGCCTTCCCACGGCAGCCGGATCGGCGAGAAGGGAATCGGACGGAAGCTGATCGTGAGCTCCGTGCCTTCGCCTGCAGCCATGCTGCGAAAGCGTCTCACCGCCGACTTCGGCAGTGGCGGAGGCGGCACGATGCGGGCTTCTTCAATCCGCGCCTTCTGCCATCGCGGCATCAGCGGAGGCAGATTGTTCGGGTCTGCGAAGAACGCAAAGACCAGGTCCACCGGATAAGGAACCCATTGTTCAGCTTCGAAGTGAAATCGCATCGTGTGGCAAAAGGGCTGGCAGAGTCAGCCTAACAGCATGCACTCTCCAATTTGCGCCCGACCAGCGGTTCTTTCGTCAGGCCAAATAAAAGAAGGCGCCCGTGTGGAGCGCCTCCTATGTAGTACGAGAGAACCATCGCAACTAGTTGGGCATCAGCACCGTGTCCACAACGTGAATGACCCCGTTCGACTGGTTCACGTCTGCGATTGTGACTGTCGACATTCCGCCCTTTTCATCCGTGAGAATTACGTGCTTGCCCTGCAACGAAGCCGTAAGCGTGCCGCCCTGAACGGTCTTCAACTCCGCTTTGCCGCCACCCTGCTGGATAGCCTTCACCAGGTCCTGGGAGCTCATCTTTCCTGCGACTACGTGGTAGGTGAGGATCTTGGTCAGCGTGTCCTTGTTCTCCGGCTTCACCAGCGTGTCCACGGTGCCTGCGGGCAGCTTGTCAAACGCTTCATTGGTCGGCGCGAAGACGGTAAACGGCCCTGCTCCTTCGAGCGTATCGACCAGACCGGCAGCTTTGACGGCTGCGACCAGCGTGGTGTGATCCTTGGAGTTGACGGCGTTCTCGACAATGTTCTTGCTTGGGTACATCGCCGCGCCACCTACCATCGGATCCTTCTGCGCGTGCGCGGAGACGGCGGTAAATCCAACGGTGAGGGCGAGTGCGGCTGCTGCGAAATATCTCTTCATGGTCTTCCCTTTCAGTGCTGAATGACTTCAAGTTCTTGACTTCGGTGGAGGTACGAACGCTGACTGACGAACGGATTCAGCGTCCCCCGATGAGAGTCTTGAAAACATTGAAAGAACCTGCTCATTCCTGTCGGCTTGTGACTGTGCAGCAAAGCGCGTCTGCGATGGAAGCAGGATCAAAGTACCTCCCACTCTCTCAATCTTGATGACGGCCATGCCTTTTGTGGCCACATTCACAAAACTGTGACACTGCGGCCTTAGTCCGGCAGGTCAGAACACCCCGGAACGCGATATGCTGAACGAACGGGCCGGCGGATTCTCCGCATCTACGTGAGCATGGGACCACTGCAGTCGAATACGTTGGAACGAGCCAGGGCGGGGAAGACCAGCACGTTGAAGAGTAGCGTCCATCGTCACCATAATCAGTGGCTCATTCTCATCGGCGCACTCAAGCTGCTCAAAGCGGTCTTGTTCTTCCTGCTCGGCATCGGCGCCCTGCGACTGCTGCATAAGGACCTGGTCGACGTCCTCACCCGCGCTTTCATTGACATGCGCTTCGATCCAGAGAGCCACTTCGTCAACATGCTCCTGGAGAAGGTCTCCCTCATCAACGACCACCGACTGAAGCAGATCAGCGTGGCCGTCTTTTGCTACGCGGCTCTCGACGTCACCGAAGGAGTCGGCCTCATCCTTGAAAAGCCGTGGGCGGAGTACCTGACCCTCATCCTGACCGCGTCGTTCCTGCCTTGGGAGCTATTTGAAATTCTGCGGCACATCACCTGGATCAAGGTCGCGCTGCTGGTCATCAACGCGCTGGTGCTGGTTTATCTCGTCTTCCATGTGCAGAACCGGGCTCGCGAGAGAGAAGTCTCTCGCCGAAGTAATGGGGAAGACACGTTACCTTAGGTCATTCGGCCTATCGTGACTGCCCCAATCTGGCAAGTGGGCTGCGCATTACTGGAACCACGCGAGTAAACAACTACACGTTGTGCTTCGCTGTCTGAGTACGCGCCACAGGTTGGGGTTTCCACAAGAGATTCACATGCCCCTCAAAAAGCTTCAGTTTTAAGCCGAAAAACCCCCGAATTTGCACTTTGACTGCTTAGTCGGCTGGGTTACGATGTCTCTGGAAGTGGTCAAAAGTAGTAAAAATTGGATAAAAGTGGCGACAAAATGTCCAATATGTGCTCAGATCATAGCCACCTGCACGCATTGAAAATTTTCAGCCTTTGTCTTGGGAATAGGAAGTATCTGGGATGTTTCGCGGCAATCACCCAACCCGAGTGGACGAGAAGGGCAGGCTTAAGCTGCCGGCGGAGTTCAAGCGCCGGATTGATGACGCTTATGGCACGCAGTTCTACATCACCAGCAAGGACGGGAAGGTAGCCGAGATTCATCCGTTGCCGGAATGGGAGAAGTTCGAAGCGAAGTTGGCGGACATTCCCAATTTCAATCCGGCGAAGAAGAAGTTGCTCGACCGAATCAACTACTACGGCCAGATGGCGGAGATGGATGCGCAAGGCCGGGTGTTATTGCCGCAGATCTTGCGGGAGACGGCGGGCATGGTGGGTGAGGTTGTTGTCTTCGGCATGCAGACCTATTTGGAAGTAGCGAACCACGACTCGTTCAAGCAGCACATGGATGAGACGCCGTTGACAGAAGACGATCAGAAGGAATTAGCGGGCTTTGGCCTGTAGCGCAAAGCACGAGTTTCACCGCCCCCAAGGGGGAGTACATGTCAGACCGAGTTGAACGGCATGTACCGGTTCTTTTACAGGATGCGATCCAATATCTAAGTGTGCAGCCAGGCGGCACGTACGTCGATGCCACTCTGGGTTTTGCAGGGCATAGCAGCGCCATTTCAAGAGCCATCGGCAGCAAAGGCAAGCTGATCGCGTTTGACCGCGATCCTGAGGCAATCCACATCGCCCAGGGCAAGCTTGAGGCGCTCCGGCAAGAACTGGGAGCAGCCATGCCGGAGTTGATCTTGCACGATGTCGAGTTCTCGCAAGCCGTGGATCGGCTTTTGCCAGGCAGCGTAGATGGGCTGCTGGCCGACTTCGGCGTGAGTTCGATGCAACTAGATCAGGCGCACAGGGGTTTTAGTTTTCAGGCGGAAGGTCCTTTGGAGATGCGGATGAATCCGCGTGAAGGGATCACCGCCGCACAAGTGGTAAACCAGGCCGGCGAAAAAGAACTTGCCGATCTGATTTACGAATTCGGAGAGGAAAGGAGGTCGCGGAGAATCGCCAGAGCCATTGTCAGGGCGCGGCCGATTACGACGACGGCGGAATTGGCCAGAATCGTATCGGTCGCGGCCCCGACGATGAAATCCGACAGGACGAGACACTTGATTCATCCGGCGACGCGCACCTTTCAAGCACTCCGAATCTTCGTAAATGGCGAGTTGAACGAGATACAGGCTCTGCTCGCGGCAGCGCCGAAGTTGTTGAAGCCCGGCGGAAGGCTGGTAGTGATCAGCTTCCACTCACTCGAAGACAGGCTGGTGAAAGACTCCTTGCGCGAGGGAGCGCAGAGCGGAATCTACGAGGTACTGACCCGCAAGCCGGTTACGGCAGGCGAAGAAGAGATAGATCGCAATCCAAGGGCTCGCAGCGCGAAACTACGAGCCGCAGAAAGAACCAAAGCAGTCGAAGGCAAGAAAAAGATTGAGGCGGAGAGCAGAAACTTCCGCTAAGCAACACGGAACAGCAAGACAAGATCGGGCCCGGGTCGTCCTACCGTTATCAAATGGCGAAATTTCAGACGAATCCACGCACGACTTCCCCTCCTATAGCGACCTGGGGCCCGGTTGCAAAGGGGAAGAGAAAGTAGTTCAAAGCACGAAAAGAATTCAAAGAGAGCAGATCCAGATTCAGGGTTGGGGAGAAGGAAGATGGCGACACAAGTAATCGCGGCGCAGGGCGGAATGCAGGGCAGCTGGGACAACACCGAGCAGCTGCTGGATCGAAACCCGGTTCTGTTCGCGGCGCAACAGCGAGCACGACGCGGCCCAACCCCCGAAGTTCTCTTCACCAAGCGTCTCGACAACTCCCGCCTGGTCAAGGCGGCCGATCCTCAGCGTGTACGCGAGATGCGCAGCTTCGCCGCCGCGATGGCGCTACTCTTCGCCCTCGTCATGGTGTATGGATGGCAGCACTTCAGCGCCATCGAGTATGGCTATCGGGTCGAGGCCGAGAAGCAGCAGGTCGATCTCCTGATGGAGCAGAACCGCGAACTGCAACTGACGGAAGCGCAACTCGGCGCACCTGGACGTATCGATAAGATGGCCAAGGAACTGGGGCTCGATGCTCCGAAGCCCGGCCAGGTCGTTCGTCCCGAATCGACCATGGATGCGAATACTCCAGTACTGGCAGAAGCCTCGCCCATGTTGCCTGCATTGCGATAGAGTCAACCAGGGAAAGATCTGGCAAGGAAGGATCTGGGTTGGCGGTGAATCTCTCCTCGTTCTCTACAAAATCTGCTCCAAAGAACGCAGCTCGCCTCACACCGGTACCCTCGGTGCGGCGACTGCGTTTTGTCTATGTACTCACCTTCTTTGCCGTGTGGGCCTCGGTCATCGGCCTGCGGCTGGTGTGGCTGCAGATCATTCGCCACCACGACTTTGTCGAACGCGCAGCACGCCAGCAGCAGAGAACGTTTGAAGTCGCGCCCCGCCGTGGCATTCTCTACGATCGCAATCTCCACGAACTTGCCATGACCGTGCAAGCGGATTCGGTCTATGCTGTGCCGCTCGAGATTGAAGACAAGGCAGGCACCGCGCAGAAGCTCGCGCAGGTGATGCACCTGGATCCGACCGACACCTTCACGTCGAGCAATCGCATTCATGCCCGCATGACGGCGTCCCGGGCCTTCGCCTGGGTGGCGCGCAAGCAGGATCCCGCAATCATCGCCAAGGTCAAAGCTCTCAACCTGAAGGGCGTCTACTTTCAAAAAGAGTTCAAGCGCTTCTATCCGGATAACCAGATCGCCGCTCAGGTGCTCGGCTATGTCGGCATTGATGACAACGGGCTCGGCGGGCTCGAACAGCAGTTTGATGACGACCTGCACGGCACGCCCGGCCACATGCTTACCGCTCTCGACGCCAAGCGGCATGTGCTGGGCAGTCTCGAAAGCGAACCGCTGCCGGGCGAAAACCTGGTGCTGAGCGTCGATGAGAATATTCAGTTCATGGCCGAGCAGGCGCTCGATCACGCCATGGAACGCACCAAGGCGCAGAGCGGGACAGCGATCGTGCAGGATCCGCACAGCGGGCAGATTCTCGCGCTGGCCATCCGCCCAACCTTCAACCCCAACGACTTCCGCCACGCGACCACCGACTTGCTCCGCGATCACGCGGTGAGCGATGTGTATGAGCCCGGCTCAACTTTCAAACTGGTGACGTACTCTTCGGCTCTCGAAGAAAAGATCGCCAAGCCCGACGACATGATTGATTGCCAGGGTGGCGCCATCACCATCTTCGGACGAACTATCCATGACGCGCCGGGAGACCACTTCGGAAACATCACGGTTGAGAAGGCGCTCTGGCACTCCAGCGACGTGGCGGCGGTGAAGCTAGCCATGCGAGAAGGCGCGAATACCTTCTACAAGTACATGCGCGCTTTTGGATTCGGCGATCGCTCGGGTATCGAGTTGCCCTCGGAAACGCGCGGCCTGCTGCGCCCGGTGCGCCGCTGGGGCGCCACCAGCATCGGTTCTCTTGCCATCGGCCAGGAAGTCGGTGTCACGCCCGTGCAACTGGTTACGATGGTCTCCACCATTGCCAACGGCGGCACCTATCTGCCTCCGCATATTCTGCTGCAGAGCACCGACCAAACCAGAGGCGGCGACAAACTGCACCCGACTGCCTTTCATCCAGCCAGCGACGTGCCGAGCCCACTGCCGGATGGAGCGCATCGCGTGATCTCCACCATGACCGCGGCTCAGATGCGCAAGATGCTTGAAGGCGTCGTGCTCTTCGGCACCGGCACCAACGCGCAATTGAATGGATACAGCGCCGCCGGAAAAACAGGAACCGCGCAGAAGATCGACGTACGGACGCGCACTTATTCGAAGACCAAGTATGTTGCTTCGTTCGTAGGATTCGCCCCGGTGAATAATCCCGCGATCAGCGTCGCGGTGGTGATGGATTCGCCTGCCGCCGGGTCGCACTACGGCGCGTCGGTCAGCGCGCCGGTCTTTCATGAACTCGCACAGGAAGTTCTCGAATATCTTGGCGTGCCGCATGATACGGATTTGAAATCGGCACCCGCTCTTGCGGCAGCGCAGAAGGCTGGCGACAACGATGTGCCCTCAGAGCCCGGCGATCTCAACGCGCTCTTCGGCGACGTGAACGATCTCCCTGCGGATGACCCTCTGCGCAAGCCCGCGCCCTCGGCCCCCGTTGCAGTAGCCAAGAATGAACCCGGCGACGCAGCGAGCCCCCTTCCTGCCGAGCCTGTCATGGCATCTGATGTGCCCGACGCCCATTCCGCAGTTGCGCCAGCCAGCACAAGCTCCACCAAAACAGATGCGGTTCCAAGTCCACCGCCCCCTCAGGTGGCGGACAGCGCACCTCCACCGCCCCTCTCAAGCGCGAAGCCAGTCTCGCCGAACGGATCGGTCACTGTGGACGCGAGCAAGCGGATTGCGGTGCCATCTTTTGTTGGCGAGTCAGTGCGAAGAGTAGTCGAGGAAGCCGGCAACGCTGGTCTTTCGGTGCAGGTCCTGGGTAACGGTATCGCTCGCGAACAAGCGCCCGCGCCCGGAACCTCGGTTCCCACCGGCACCGCAGTCGTGGTTCGCTTCACCCGCTGAATTGCGCGGCGCACTCCTTCCGCAGTCGCCCGCGTTGGGTTTACACTCCCGGTCCTGGAGGCGTTTTCCCGTGGAGTCTTCTGCCCCTGCTTTTAATTCAGAGGAAGATCTGGCAAGGATGCTGGCCAGGCTTTGGCCCCATCGCTCGCAGGAGTCCAACTGGCTGAAGGCTGCGTTCTGTGCGATGCATCGGCATCGCTGGTCGACCCTCGCTCTGGATGGCGTCGTGCCGGACAAACAAGTTCGATTCTGCCGCTGGTGTTCCAGCGTAGAAGTGAATGGAAGCGTCTACCAGACCTGACTCTCGGCGTGTTCCGTCACGACTTGCTGGACTTGCGCTTCACCCAGACTCGCTCTGCGGCTGGCTTACCCAACGTCGACGAGCCACTTGAGGTTTGAATGGCGAGTGTCTGGTCGTAGTTTCTCTTCAGCACGCGCACGCGGCCTCCCGGCTCGATGCCGGCCTGGTGCAAGAACAAAAGTAGCCGAGGATCTCGTTCATACATGCTCGCGACCACGTAGTCCGAGTCTTCCTTCGCATCGGAGAGCAGCACCAGTCCCCGCTTCATCCGCTTCTCCGGAGTCTCTGGAAGCACACCATTCCCATGCGGACAGGTGCCCTCCTGCCCCAGCTTCTCAATCAGCTTCGATTCGAACGCCGGTGAAACCGCGTGCTCCAGCCGCTCGGCTTCATCGTGAACCTGGTACCACTCCATGCCGAACACCTCTGCCAGCATGCGCTCGATCAAGTGATGTCGCAGCGCAGTCCGATGTGCGGTCTCTTTGCCTTGATGGGTCAGCTTGACCACGCCGTCGCCCTTCACCTCGACATAGCCATCGCGTTTCAACCGCCGCAACGCCATCGTCACCGCCGGTGGAGACACCTCGAGCCAGTGCGCCAAGGTTGCAGAGATCACCGTCTGCCCCTCACTCTCCGCTTCGAGAATGGCCTTGAGATAGTCTTCCTTAGAAACGCTGATGCCATCTTTCACGTCAGAACCGCCCCGTGGTGCCCACCCGCTCGTTTGCGGGCCATCTTTACGCTACGAGAATGTGGTGCTCCCGTAAAGTCTCGCGTCAATGTATGCGGCGGCCTCAGACAAGCACCTGCCTCGTGCGAGACTTCAGCTTCTGTTGGCACGCGAACAGAGCAATCAGCAGCCCCGGAATAAGCAGGCAAATCCACAGCACCACTCCACGGCCATGACTCTCCGCAACGACAAATGCACCGTGAGTCTCGACCGTCTCCTTGCCGCGCTGGACAAGGGCTGTCAAGCTCCAAGAACCCGCTTGTTGAAAGTGAAAACTGCCCGCGTACATCAGTTGCGATCCGGTGCGATGCAACCTCACGGGCACCGGTAATCCTCGTTCCGGTTGCAGTGTGAGCGTCACCGATGCGTCGAGGATCGCCTGTTGCGAGGCATTGTCCTGCACCAGCACAGTCAGATCCGCATCGCCTGTCGAGACCGGCTCTGGCGTGGCAAACACAGTCACCGCGTACGAACCGGCCACCTGTTGCAGCAGAATCTGGCCACCGTCAGCAACTGCCGCCGGCGTAGCGAGCAGGGCGACCGCTGCAATCAGAAGCGCGCGGGCGGTAATCAACAAAACGCCGGCTTTCATCCATGCACCATGCCGCGCATTTGCATCGGCTGCAGCAGGATCCACACTCCCGCCGCATAAAGCGCGATGACCAGGGCGATCCACGGCAACACTCTCCCCAGCGCACCGCGCCCGTACTGCTGCGCCAGTCTCCAGCCTACGTAGAGCGAGAGCAACAGCCCGGCATCGAGCACCAGCAACTGCAGCGCGAGCAGGGAAGTGCCGGAAAGCAGCGCTGGAGCGGTCGTCCAGTTCGCAGCCACAATGAATCTCAGCCCAAAATCAAAGACCGCCTGGTGCAATGCAGGGTTGAGCGTAGCCCAGCCCGTTAGCAGGTGAAACAGCAGGTGCGCCGCCCACATCGCGAGGCCCAGCGGCAACAGCGCCAGCGAGAACCGGCAAAAGCTCTCCCGCAGTGACGAATTGTTTGTTTTGGCAAGGGAGCTCGCAGACAGCGTGCCAAGCAGTGCAACGGCCAACAGCGCCGGACACAGCAACGCCAGCAGAAAGCCTAACAGCGTCGATGTGGATGCTGTTCGATTCAGCACCGTGGAGACCGGCTCCACCATCGCGGCGGCACTCGCGAACGCAGCCGAAACCAGCACGAGTGCGACTGCCGCGATATCCGTACGCGCCGAGAGACGCCCGATGCTCGATCGCACAGGATCTCGCAGCAGGTCGAGCGACGGAGAAGCCGCGAACAAACCGATGTTGTCCACCGGGCACGCCTTCACGCAATCCATGCAGAGCGTGCAATCCAGGTTGCCCACCTTGGTCGGCAGAAAGAGCTGTAGTTCGCAACCGCGCTGCTGTTCATTGCCGGCGATGCAATCATGCGTCTTGCAACTTGAGCAGGCACTCTGGCCGCGCACGGCGACACTCAACGGCGACACCAGCGAGCTCACGAAATTGAACTGGCCAATCGGACATACGTACTTGCAGAAACTTGCGCCTCGGAAGAATGTATCGACCACAAATGCGCCGAGGAAATAGGCGATCACGATCCACGCCGTTCTAGCGGGATGGTCCCACAGAGCGAATGCTTCGTAAGTCCAGAAGAACAGAATCAGCAATCCCACGCTGAGCCACTTACTCCGCAGCCACCGCGGCCAGTGATGGGTCGCCAGCCCAAGTCGATGACCGATCTCGCGCGGCAGCATAAACGGACAAGCCATGCAAAAGAAGTTGCCGGCTACCAGCAGCGCGATCACCGCGAGCGCGCGCGCATAGGTCCAAGGCAGCACACCGGCGAGATTCATCGCGCCCATCGAATGCCCTCGGAAGCCATCCACGATGATCGCCAACGCGACGACGAAGAGAACGGACTGGAGCGCCTGCCGCCCATAGCGCGCCCTCAGCAATGCGCCGAGCAGCGGCGTTCGCAGAAGATCGAACCGTAGCTGCGCCACCTCGACGGCTCGTCTCGGCACAGAGTGCGCCTGCGGACGGGGCGTTGGAGACAGCAGCCGCATCGTGAGGACCATCGCGGGAACCAGAAATGCCAGCGACCCGATCACCCACATGAATGCGCCCGCGGCGATCTGGTCCTGCAGCGCCGTCGCGAATAGCAGGCGAGGAGCCGCATCGTACGTGGGGTACACCACCCGCCCACAGAAGCAGAGAAACGCGGAGAGCCCTGTGTTCACCGCATCCGCCAGCAGCAGGTAAGGCAGCAGCATCCAAGGTGAGCCTTCAAGGCGCGAAGGCCAGGGCCGCAGGACAGGCCACCAGAAGAGCAGTGAGGTGAAGAAAAAGCTCGCGTGCTCCACCTCGTGCCAGTTGGAAGAATGCAACGCCAATTCGTAACTGCCGGTGATATGCCAGCCCACGAAGGCAAAATTGAAAACCATCCATGCGAAACGCGGCCGTCTGAGCAACCTGCCCAGCCGCTGCAGCCAATGCAGTTGGAAGAACGGTCCCAGCCCTTCGCGGACGAAGACTCGCGGCATCCCCCGCAGCAGCGGAACCTTTGGCGCGCCCAACAACAGCAGTGGAGGCGCGACCGACATCAGCACCAGGTGCTGCGCCATATGTGCGATCAACAGCAGGTTTCCAAATGCATCGAGCGGCGAAGCTACAGCGACCCAGAGCGAAAGCAGTCCAGCGAGGAAACAGCATAGTCGCCACGGAGCAAAGTACTCCGGCCGCGTTGCGCGCAGGCGCCGCCAACCGCGGTAATACACCCCCGCCGTGACCACGAGGCCAAACGTAGCCCAGAAGGGGAACGACCACGAGCCCAGAAGCGCGAGCGGAGACATCTACTTTCGCTCGGGCGACCGTTGATCGGCAGGTGGAGCGGGCCCAGGTTCGTGCGATGCATCATGTGCCGTCTGTTGACCCGGCGGGTGCAGCATCTCGAGGAAGCCGACCAGCGCTGTCACCTGAGGCGGACTGAGCGCCTTTCCGTACGCGGGCATGTTGCCACCGCCCTGAATCACCTGCCGAATGAGCTGGTCCTCGGTCATGCGCGTGGCCACGGTGTCGAGCTCCGGTCCGCGCTTTCCACCCAAGCCACCGATCGAATGGCAGTTGCGGCATTGCTTCGCCTGAAACACCACTGCACCCTGCCGCTGCAGCGCGCTTGCCTGATGCACCAGCTTCGGAGGCACCGGATCGCCGCTCCACGCATCCATCACCGGGCTCCACGGCGTGTAGGTCGCCAGGCGTGTAAACACTGCCCAGGAAACTGCAACCGTGACGAGCACCAATACCGCGACCGGGCGCCGATGCCAGCTCTTCTCTCCCAACCCGGCATAAAACGGCAGGAGCAGAAGAACGGCGATAGCCACGATGGGCGCAATCAAAATAAACGGGGTCTCCATGTTGGCCGGCAAGTAGGACAAGACGGCGTAGATCCATAGAAAGAAGAAATCCGGCTTGGGTACAGTCTGGATGATCGTCGGGTCCGGTTGCCCGGTCGGTCCATAGGGCCCGAAGACTACGGCGCAGAGTGCGACCGCCAGCAAGATCGCTGCGGAGAAAAACAGGTCCTTCCAGAATGCATCCGGCACGAAGGGCAAACCGTCGTGACGAACCAGCTCTTCGTATTCCTTCAGGTATGTATTGCGGCGGACCAGGCGCCCTGGCATCGGCCACTCATTCACGCCCAACTTCAGCACCATCCATACGTGCAGCCCGGCGAAGACCAGCAGCGATCCCGGAATCACGAACACATGCAGCGCGAAAAATCGCGACAGCGTCGGCCCGGCGATAATCGGTCCGCCCAGCATGAACTGCACCAGTTGCCCACCGATGAAGGGAACCCGACTGGCAATCGACGCTCCGATGCCGAGGCCCCAGTACGCATCCTGATCGAAGCGCAGCACCTGGCCGGTAAAGGCCATGCCCAGCGTCATCAGCAGCAGAAACACGCCCAGCATCCAGGTGAGTTCCCGTGGAAACTTGTACGCGCCAAACAGAAATACCTGTGCCATGTGGATGAGCACGACGGCGACCATGAAGTTTGATCCCCATCCATGCATCGCGCGTAAAAACCAGCCCAGGGGTAATTCGTGGTTCAGTATCTGCAGGCTGTTCCACGCATCGGCCGCTGAGGGCGTGTAGACCAGCGCCAGCAGAATTCCGGTCGCAATCTGTAACAATAGGAGAACAGATGCAGCGCTGCCGAAGACATACCACCAGCTCGCCGTCTTGCGCGGCACCGGATGTAGCGCTTCGTGCTTGATAGGCTCTTCCAACTGGAGCCGAAACTCCAGCCAGTCGTAAACCTGCTTCAACCAGCGCATGGAGTGATCCCTTTGACCAGGTTATTTTGCGAAGACAAGGTGGGCATCTGGCCTGCATAGATCAGCAGTTGGCCGCCCTGCACCTTGTAGTCGTACTCGAAAAGGCCGCGCTCCGGCGGACCCGAGGCACGCGAACCGTCAGCGTAATACACGCCACCATGACAGGGACACATGAAGAGCTCCGACTGCGGAAACCAACGGACCGGGCAGCCAAGGTGTGCGCAATTGATGGCGAAGACCTGGAACTGATTGTTCTGCACCCGCCGTACCCAGCAGGATGCGCTAGCGGTCTGACCATCGGAGGGATGCGTTGAGGGATTGACGAAGTTCGCCAGCCGCGTCTCGCCCTCGGGAAAGGAACTCACATCGCCCAGCCGGATCCAAGATTTGTATCCACCGCTGTGGCGAACCGGTCCCAGCAGATAGCGGATCACCGGTGTAGCGATCAGCACCGCCACCACCCCATTGATCGCGACGCCAATCTTCGTCAGCAGCCATCGCCGCGAGACGGCGCCAGTTTCCTCAGCCATTGCAGTTCTCCTCAACTCGTCGCGCTCTGTGAGCAGCCAGGCTCATGGATATGGCTGCCCCGGCGTCTTGATCCTCTGCGTTCCCAACCAAGCCACTACGTCGGTTACGTCTTGATCGCTCATCGGCTGGTTGGCGTCCTTGGCGTCTCCCGAATCTGCCAGTTTGTGGCGCCAGTCGGGCATGCCAAGGTCCGGCCGCCCCGCAATGATCAACGAACGCAGAGCCGGGTCTCCTAACAAGGCCAGCAGCGATGGGTCGAGAATGGAGCTGGCCTTCGGTCCGCGTTGCGTGCTCGTGCCATGGCAAGAGGCGCAGTACGTGCCATAGACCTTCTGCCCACGCGCTGCATCGCCGGTCTTATCCGGAGTGTACGGTGGAGCATTCTGGCCTTCCAGCGTGCCGGACTTCCGCCAACTCCCGCGCATACCGCGCACCAGGTCTTCAACTTGCGCATCCGTCATCATGCCGCCGGCAGTGTGTCCAAAGGCCGGCATCATCGTGCCGAGCTCGCCGTTCACCACGATCCGGCGCAGGCTCGCGTCATCGATCACCGCCTGGTATACGGGATTGGCGAGATCGATCGCCGCGCCGTGTTGTCCGTCTGCTCCGTGGCACGCGGAACAATTCTGCCGGTACAGCGCGGCGAAATCTGTTATCTGCTCCGGCCTCGGAACCTCCGTCTCCGTTCGGTCATGTTTCAGCATGTGGCTGCTGCAACCGCTCGCCATCGTACACACGGCCAACACCAGCGAAGCGCCGAAAAGCTTGTCCAGCGAGCGAGTCATCCTTTCGGATCCTCCTCGTCCGGCCGATGCATCAGGCCCGGCGTCTCCAGTCCAAGCCGCACAGCCAGCGGCAAGTTCTGACCGGTGCGAATGCGACCTTGTCGCGCAACCACAAGGCCGGCAACAACCCCAAAGGCTATCTGTGAAACAACAAACCATCCCCAATCGATATGCGCGTCCAGCACCGGGTTCACAATGCCAAGCGTGGAGTGCAGCAGCCCCGTCCATAGGAGCGGCGCGATCACCCCGCCCAGCAACACCGGCCGCTTCGGCAACATCGGCAGCATGGCTCCGTACAGCAGACCGACGAGCAGCGAAGTCACCACGTGAATGATGCTGGCGAAGATCAGGCCCTGCAAGTGGAAGGTCGCAATGTCCGCGGTTGTCGGATTACGCCACCCCGCAACACCCGCACCGCCCAGCAGGTTCACCGGATACCAAATGCTGCGATGTGCAAGCACGCCGTACAGCAACGCCGGGAAGATCATGGCGATGCCGCCCGCAATGCCTCCCTTGACACCCGACATCACCGAATACGTTTCGACCGGAAGCGCCGCGCGATGGCTCTCATCGGCCTCAATCCGTGCCACCTGCCGCCGCGTCGAGACAGGATGAAATTTCTCGACCGCAATCGGAACGTACTCGTGGTGCTCGTGCGGCAGCACCTCGCGGAACCAGCCAACGCAACCGAACACGGTAAGAATTCCACCGAGTACGCTGATGCCTGCATTCGTCACCAGTCCGGCGAACACCAGCGTCAGTCCGAAGGCCAGCACAAACGGCCAGGCGGTCGGCGCGGGCAGATGCACCGAGTCGGCCCTGGCGCCGGTTTCGTGCTGCGGATCCTGCATGTGTTCCAACGGCTTGGTCGATTCCAGACTCATCTCAATCAGCGTCCCAGGATGTAAACCACGGTGAAGACTACGACCCAAACTCCATCTACAAAATGCCAGTAAAGCGCGAACACCTGCACACGCTCCGCGTGCTGCTGCTTCAAGTGGCCGGTCAACGCGAAGACCAGCGTGATCAGCAATCCGGTCAGCCCCACAATCACGTGCGACGCGTGCAAGCCTACGAGCGAGTAAAACGTCGTTCCAAACAAGTTAGTGCTGATGGTGAGGCCGTCGTGATAGATAAGCTTCTGCCACTCGAGCCCGGTGCCTACAAGGAAGATCGACCCCAGCAACAAGGTGGCAGCCCACCAGAGCGTAAAGCTCCGCAGGTGCCCCTTCTCGATCGCGTGCTCAGCCAACCAGATCGTCAGGCTGCTCGACAGCAGACAAACTGTATTGAAGATCGGTAACTCGAGCACCTGGCGCGGCGTAGGACCGTAGAGACTCTTGCCGATGTAGTAGATGTACGCGACCACGAAGATGGTGAAGATAGCCGACTCGGCGATGATTACGCAGAACATGGCAACCCGCCCGCGCGACGGCAGCACCCACGGCTTCTCCTCTGCCCCTGCAACCAGTGGAATGGTGCTCATCACTCATAACTCCAGTCAGGATCCTCGGGATGTTTCAAGTCCCACAGTGGCCGTCGGCTGGCTACCTCCGGCTCGACAGCAAAGTTGTAGACCGGAGGCGGCGACGAAGTAGCCCACTCAAGCGTCCAGCCATCCCAAGGGTCATTCCCCGCCTGCTGGCCTTTGAAGTACGACCACAGCAGGTTGAACGCGAAGATCAGCGTAGCCACGGCCTGCACCCCGCCGCCCACTGACACCAGCATGTTCCAGTGCTCCCATCCTCGTCCCGGTTCATAGGTATAGATCTGGCGCGGCATGCCCAGCAGCCCAGGGATATGCATGAAGTCGAAGGTAAGATGGAAGCCCAGAACAAACAACCAGAAATGCCATTTGCCCAGCGTCTCGTCCATCAACCTGCCAGTCACTTTTGGATACCAGTAGTAGATGCCGGCGAAGATACAAAAAACAATTGCGCCAACCAGCACGTAGTGAAAATGCGCAATCACGAAATAGGAGTTATGTAACTGCCAGTCCCAGGGAGACACTGACAGCATAATGCCGGTAAGTCCCGCGATCAGGAACTGGAAGAGGAAGGCCGTGCAGAAAAGCATGGGTGTAGCAAACCGTATTTTGCCTCCCCACATCGTCGCTAGCCAGTTGAAGATCTTGATGCCTGTGGGGATACCGACCAGCATGGTCGACAGCGTGAAGAAAGCATTGCCGCCTGATGTCATGCCTACGGTAAACATGTGGTGCGCCCACACCGTCATGCTCACGAACGCGATCCCGATCGAGGCCGCAACCATGGCCGGATAGCCGAAGATCGCCTTGCGTGAGAAGACCGGAATAACTTCGTTGGCGATGGCAAACGCGGGCAGCACCAGCACGTATACCTCGGGATGGCCAAAGATCCAGAAGAAATGAATCCACACCACCGCCGAACCTCCCGCCTGTGTGTCGAAAAAGTGGCCGCCGAGATAGCGATCGATGGTCAGCATGATTTGTGCGGCAGTCAGTGGCGTAATCGTCACCAGGATCATGCCCGCAACCACCAGGTTCAGCCAGACCAGCAGCGGAATCCTGAGCATCGTCATTCCCTTGCAACGCATGCACAGCGTGGTGGCGATGATGTTGATGGCGGCGCCGATAGTGCCAAATCCACTCACGATCAGCGAAATCGCCCAGTAATCCGTGCTGTGACCGGGAGAGAAGGGTTGTTCGCTCAGCGGCGCATAGGCAAACCATCCGATGTCCGGCGCGCTGCCCGCACCGTAGAGACCGTTCCCTCCGATGAAGCTGTAGTACAGCATCAGGCCGCCGAGGCTCGTCATCCAGAAGCTGAAGGCATTCAGCCGAGGAAATGCCATGTCGCGTGCACCCACCATCAACGGAACCAGGTAGTTGGCGAAGCCGAAGACGAACGGCATGCCCACCAGGAACACCATCGTCGTCCCATGCATGGTGAAGAGGCGGTTGTACGTCTGAGGGGAGAGAAATGTGTTGTGAGGAACGGCAAGCTGAATCCGGATCAGGAGCGCTTCAACGCCGCCCACCAGCAGGAAAAAGATGGCATACACCACATAGAGAATGCCGAGCTTCTTGTGGTCGACGGTGATCACCCAATCGTGGAGCACCTCCACCACCAGATCGCGCACCGGCGCGGGTCGAGTGAGGTCTACCGAACCGCCTAACGGGATGGATGAATCGGCCATCGAAACTCCTGCGTACTCTTATCTACTTCAGCGTCGAGAGGTACGCCGTTATTTGTTCCACCTGCGGTTCGGTGAGCTTCATCGCCGGCATCAGGCAGCCGGGTTTGAAGTCGTCCGGATTACGAATCCATTGTTGGAGATTCTCCCGCGTGTTCGGCACAATGCCGGAGGCGAACGTATTGCGAGACATCAAATGTGTCAGGTCGGGTCCAAATCGTCCCGTGGCCACAGTGCCCGCCACCGTGTGGCAGTTGATACAGGCCTGCGTCTCAAACACGCGCCGGCCTTCTGTTGCAGCAGGGTCTGCCGTCGCTCGCTGCTGCTGCGCGCGCACCCACTGCTCAAATTCCTCACGCGGCTGCACATACACCCGCAGCAACATCTTCGCGTGTTGAGTCCCGCAAAACTGTGCGCACTGGCCCAGGTACAGACCAGGTGTGTGCGGATCGACCCACAGGGTGTTGGGATGATTGGGAATCAGGTCGGTCTTTCCCGCAAGCCGCGGTACCCAGAAGCTGTGGTCCACATCGGCCGAGAGCAGGTTCAGATACGTGGGCGTGGGGTTGTTCACATCGCTCACTGGCAAGTGGAGTTCGTCGGCCGTTACGATGCCCAGCTTGGGGTAGCGGAACTCCCACCAGAACTGGTGACCGACTACCGTCACATCGAGCGCGCTCGGCGGCTTGGGCGCATCCTGTATGGCGAAGATCATGCGGGCGGTTGTGAGAAACAGGACCACCACAATCAAAACCGGAATCACCGTCCACGCAAGCTCTACCTGGTTGCTGCCGTACACCTGCGGCGGCTCAGAGTCATCTGCCTTGCCCCTCTGGCGATACCGCACGATGACATAGACCAGCAATGTCGAAACAGAAAGGAAGATCGCGCCCGTGATGCCGAGGACGAACAAGGAAAGCTCTTTGATCGAGGCCGCGGGTGTCGCGACCGGCGCATACATGTTGGTATCGTTGCCGCTCGACGCTGCGAATGCTACGTGGCACAGGCCCCAGGCAAGCAGCAAGGCACACCACGAGATCGGTAAAGACCGAAGGCGACGAAGAACCAAACCTGCCATGCCTGTTAACTTCCTTGGAGACGCCTATGTCTTGCGCCGTAACAGAAGAGAGTTTGAATACGAAGAGAAGAGCTCCCCATCACGACACGCACCTCGGCTGCGAAAAGGCAATTGAAACTTCATCGTTCCCGACGGCTAAGTGGCCGCAGGAGCAGAAGTATGGAAGCGGGAGCTTTCACCTGTGGTCGATGGTCCGCGGGGAAACGGCCAACAGGTGGAAGCGTAACCCACCTGAGGAGTATGACGCAACTCGCGCGCATCAGGAGGCTTGAGACCGAATGCGATTCAAGTTGATATACGCGCGAGGGCAGAGAGCAACTGGGACGCAGTTCAGGCGGGAACCAAGCCCCACTTCGCCTGAAGGTATCTCTCGACAACGCGGAACACGAGAGTATCGATAACCCACCCGATCGCGATGATCAACAGCATGACGGCCACCACGAGGCTCATATCGTTCAAGTCGCGCCCCATCATGAGTTGCTGGCCAAGGCCAAGCGAGACGAAGATCATTTCGCCGGAGATCAGCGCGCGCCACGCGAAGGCCCAGCCCTGCTTCAAGCCGGAAATCAGGTAAGGAAGGCTCGCGGGGAATAGAACAAACAGGAACAGCTTCAGCCCGGTCGCTCCGAGATTTCTTCCCGCCATCGGATAGATCTTCGGAATCTGTTGCCTCCCTGATTCCATGCTGATGGTTATCGAGAGCACCGAGCCCATCACGATCACGAAAAGAATCGCCTTCTCGCTCAACCCAAACCACAGCACCGCCAGCGGCAGCCAGCAGATACTGGGCAAGCTTTGCAAACTCGTGAGCAGGCCTCCCAGCGTCTCCTCTAGAAATTTGCTGCTCGCGATCAGCAGACCCAGGCCAACCCCCAGCACAACTGAGATCGCGTAGCCGATCGCCACGCGTCTCATACTTACGCCGATCGCAATCCAAAAGCTGTGGTCCGCAAAGCCATCATGCAACGAATGCAGCACGTCGATCGGCGCGGGCACCAGGTAAGGCGGCCATACCTTCAGCCGAATCACCAGCATCCATACCCCGAGGATCACCGCATAGAACGCCGCATTCTTCCAGAGCTTGCTCACGCGCCATACTCCGCCGCGATGGACTTGTTAATCTCATCGCGCAACTCGGCGAGAATATCGCCTGCCATCAGCGCGACGCGCGACTCTTCCAGATGACGAGGGCGCGATAGCCCAACCTGGAATTCGCTCTTGATCGATCCAGGGCGATAGGTCATCAGCACAACGCGATCGCCCAGCCGCACTGCTTCGCGTACGTTATGGGTCACAAACACAATCGTCCGTCCGGTCTCCTGCCAGAGCCGTTCAAGCTCGTCGTGCAGCAGGTCGCGCGTCTGCGCGTCGAGCGCCGCAAAGGGCTCGTCCATCAGCAGAACGTCCGGCTCAGTAGCCAGCGCGCGGGCCAGCGCCACACGTTGCCGCATGCCTCCGGAGAGTTGATGAACGTAACTGTCCTTGAAATTTCCAAGATGAACGAGCTTCAGGTACTTGCGCACGATCTCCGCCCGTTCACGACGTGCAACGCCTTTCATGCGCAGGCCGAACTCTACGTTTTGGCCGACCGTCAGCCAGGGGAACAACCCGTGCTCCTGAAACATGAGGATGCGGTCGGTGCCGGGACCCTGCACGCGGCGGCTGTTCAGTTGAACCTCGCCGCTGGTCGGGAACGAAAGGCCCGCGATCTGATGCAGCAGCGAGGTTTTGCCGCAGCCCGAGGGGCCGACGATGCACAGAAATTCTCCCGGCGGAATCTCGAGGTTGATGTTGTCGAGGGCCAGCAGCCGCGGGCCTTTGGTCGTGGTGAAGCTCTGACTCACGCTCTTCAACGAGATGTGGGTGGTGTGAGCGGCGGGTGCGCGAAAGGGCACCGGCGCAAGGCGGCGAGGCTGATCCTCAACGGGAGATAGCAGGGCTGAGTGGCTCATGGAATCGGCTTTCTGCCTTTCTCCGCAAGCACCTGGTCCAGCAGCTTCAAGTCATACAGCTGCGACAGGTCTGGCGGGCGACGAAGAAATCCTGCGTCGAACGATCGCTGGGCCGAAGCCACCAGCGAAGAACGAAGCGGGTCATACGTAACGCTCAGCCGTGCAAATGCTTCGCTGAGCACATCTGCGGGAAGCGCCTTCCCGGTAAGCTTCTGGATCTGCTGATTGAGCAGCGTCTTCGCGTCCGCCGGATGGGCATTGATCCAGTCCGTCACGTCCACGTGCGTCTGCAGCCACTTCTTGACCAGGTCTGGATGCTGCTCGAGAAATTTGGTGCTGACAATCAGGTGTGCCGCGACGAACTGGCCGTTCGGCCACAACTTGCGCTCGTCAAGAAAAAGCTGTGCGTGTCCTTCGTGAATCAGGCGAGTCGCCCACGGTTCGGGAGCCCACGCCGCATCGAGCGAGCCCTTGAGAAACAGCGTTGCCTGATCGGCATTCGCCATGGGTAACACCTGCACATCGCCACCCTTGTCCTGGCTCTTCAAGCCATTCGCGTGCAGCCATGCGCGCAACGCGACGTCCTGGGTATTTCCCAGTTGTGGAGTCGCTACACGCTTGCCGTGAAAATCGGAAGCCTTGGTGATTCCCGATCCGCTGCGCACCACCAGCGATGCTCCGCCGCTGGATGCTCCGGCAATTACGCGCAGAGCTTCTCCATGCGATTGTGTGAAGCCAAAGATGGTCGGACTCGGTCCGATGTATGCCAGATCGACCGCGCCCGCGAAGATCGCTTCGATTGCCGAGGGCCCCGCGTTGAAGGCCTTCCACTCGACGCGAACACCCGGTCCCAGAGATTTTTCGAACGCGCCCTGTGCCTGCCCGACCAGCGCCTGCGAGTGCGTGAGATTTGGAAAGAAGCCAACCCGGACCGTTTGCTGCGCCCTCGCCGCGCTCCCCAGCCCGAGGCTCAACAGCGCCAGCAGCAGCAGACGCATTCCCGCGCTGCGCATGCAAATTGAGTCTCGATCGTGAGGCGCTGTCTTCATACTCTCCTTATTGCCAATTGCTACAAACGTTGTTACAAACTGCATGCGGTTACTAAAATGAGATCTACGGCAGCACATACCGGAGGTTGGCGAACTCCATCAAGGTGTGTGCGTTCTTTGGTGCGCCCGCGGCTACGGACCACGGGGCCCGTGTGACGTACGACGATTGCGTGATAAACAGCAGCGCGCCAAATGGAGGCCGCTTCCAGAGCGTCGTCACCGTGGAGATCGTGCCCTCCTGGATCGCGCGATTGTTGGTATTCGGGCTGCCTGCAAACCCGTAGCCGACCAAGAGGGGTGTCTTGCTGCTCGGATCGAGCGACGAGAACCGCTGAAAATATGCTCCGCCGTAGTAGGCAGACAGAATGGTCGAAGGGACTGCCTTCCACTCAAAGCCGGCCATGCCGGATCCCGAGTGCATCAGGCGTGCCTGGAACGGAGCCGTCGGAGAGCCCTGGCTGACGACAAGAGCGGGACCGAGGCCGTTGATGTACCGGGCTCCTCCATCGCTCCAATAGGAATTGGCAATGAGGTGAAAGTTCTTCACCAATTCAAGGTTTACGTTGGCGGCGACTCCTCCGCCTTCGCGAATATCAGTAGAAGGCGCGCCCTTTGTAACCGACGATGGCGTGTATACGCGAAGACCTGTCAGCAGGCCCGCGGTCTCCACATGCCAACTACGGCCGCCAAACTTCTTGTCCACGGCGATCTTGCCGATCACGTCAGGATGCAGATTTGCAGTCGCTGTGTTCCCGCCGGCCCCGGTGCTGGAGTTCACGTCCACCTCGGCGGTATTAAACAGCGACGGAAAGCTCACTCCTCCACCCGTAAGTTGTTCCGGATTTTCGAGCGAGAGGCCGAGAGCCACGTTCTCTGTCGCGTGATACACCGCTCTCAATTGCGCTTGACGGGCATATGTCAGGCCAACCTGGTAATTCGTATCCAGGTGAAGCGTATTAAAGATCTCCGGCAGGAAAGGCGAAACACCCACGCGGTTCGGCGTCAGCAGAGACCAACTCTGCCCACCCAGTAGGTCCCAGCGACCGCGCGAGAGATTCAGGAAGTAGACCCGCAGCCGCAGACTGCTGCCGTTGGTACTCACGTAAGCGTTGCTGGGCAGATAACCGTTGAAATCGGCCTCAGCGTAACCGTAAGCCTTAGTCTTGCCAACGGTCTCGTCGACGCGCACCGTTAAGCGAGACGATTGCGCTGTGAACCGCGTCTCCGACAATCCGCCCTGCACCGTGTTGCTGAAAGGGATCGAAGCGAACGACGTTCCCAGCCCGCTGCCTACATCGGTTGAGCGATAGAGAGCCGTGAAATCCGCCCAGCCGCCAGGGGTAAAAGTTGCGTTGCCGATCTTGATGTACAGAGGTGCTTCTGCTGCGGTGCTCGGAGCGGCCTGCGCACGCACCAGCCCGGAGCGAACAAAGGGAGTTATAGATGAAGACGAGGAGGAAGGAGTAAGCGTCAGAGCGTGCGCTGCGGCGCTGAGTTCGGCCGCCGGAGCGGCGGAGTTTGTGTCCAGTCCACTGGCAGTATTCTCCAGCAACCGGTCCCGGAGTGTCTTCAACTCTTCTCGCTGCTCTTCAAGTTCCCGGCGCTGTTGCTCCAGTTGCTGCGACTGTTGTTGCATCACGCTTTGAAACTGCTGCAGGACTTCGCGCACCTCCGGCAATCCGGCCGAAGCCGGCACGTGGATCGCATCGCTGCCGTTTGTTCCCGGCACTGCGCCTCCCCCAACCGCGCTGTCAGCGGGGAATGCAGGTGCGGCCATCAGAAAACCAGCTACCGCTATCGTTCGAGCCATACTTCGCAATTCCTGTCTCCCAAGTGTTGTTCCCGAGTGCAATCATCGAAGACCTCTCCAACAGGGGTGGAACAGCAAAGCATGCAGAGATGCGCAGGCTCAAGTTCCAAAAATGATGTGGAAAGGTAAGACGGGGCGCTAGCGAACTAGCAATAGGAGGGACAACAACAAGTGCGGATTGAGGCGAAGTTTGCCATCACGTAGATTCGGATGCTAAAAGCAAGTCCCCGGTTTGTCAACCGCTTTTGCTCGTTGCGCATGCCACTCTGTGATTAACTGCCGCACCTAAACCGCCCCTTTCGATTGACAGCAGGCCCGGACTGCGACATCCTTAAAGCACGATGTCTGTCTCTACTCACACCCGTTGTCAAAGCCTGCGCAGCTGTTGTTGTTGCAACAGCACGATGTGGCAGGTGTGCGGGCATTGTCGATAGATTCCGAGTTTTCCCTGGAATCATCACTCTGAGAACGAATCAGCCCACACCATCCCGGTAAGTGGGCTTTCTATTTCCATCGACTTGCCCCTTTCCATTTCATCTCGCTCCTGAATAAGGAGCGGCAGAGGCATAACCCGAATGGCAACCCTGGTCACTGAACAACCCGCGAGCGCGACACTCACCAGTCATCTCAAACTGCTCGAGGCCGAGAGCATCCACATCTTCCGTGAAGTGGCCTCCGAATTCGAGAAGCCGGTGATGCTTTATTCCATCGGCAAAGATTCTTCCGTCATGCTGCGGCTTGCGCAAAAGGCCTTTCATCCCGGCCCCATTCCGTTCCCGCTCTTACATGTCGATACGGGTTACAAATTCCGCGAGATGCTCGACTTCCGTGACGCCTACACCCGGGAACTCGGCGTAAAGCTGATCGTCTGGAGGAATGAAGAGGCGCTGGCAGATGGCGCCAACCCCGTGCGCCTGGGGACGCAACGCTGCTGCGGCCTGCTGAAGACGACGGCGCTGCTCGATTCTCTGCGCGCCCACGGCTTCGATGCCGCGTTTGGCGGTGCGCGCCGCGACGAAGAAAAGTCCCGCGCCAAGGAACGGATCTTCTCCTTCCGCGATAAGGCCGGCCAGTGGGATCCGAAAAATCAGCGGCCCGAGCTTTGGAATCTCTACAACAGCCGCACCGGCCCCGGCGAAAGCATTCGCGTCTTCCCGCTCTCTAATTGGACGGAGCTCGACATCTGGCACTACATCCACCTGGAACAGATTCCGATCGTCCCGCTCTACTTCGCCAAGGAACGGCAAATGCTGGTTCGCGGAGAAAGCCTTATTCCCGTCGAACAATCGTTCGTGCAGTCGCTGCCCGGCGAAGAGCAATGGGTCAAGTGCCGTTTGCGTTCTCTCGGCTGCAGCCCCTGCACCGGCGCGATTCGCTCGGATGCAGACACCCTGCCCAAGATCATCGCCGAACTGGTTTCGTTCCGGTCGTCCGAACGCGCCAACCGCGTCATCGATCACGATCAGGATGGTTCGATGGAGTTGAAGAAACGTGAGGGCTACTTCTGATGGCCGTCTCGGATCTGTTGAACCACACCACCACCGCTCCCCAGGCTGCCGACGCCGACTTCTTCATTGAAGAATTTCTGGCCGCGGCTCAGGCCAAAGACCTGCTCCGTTTCAGCACTGCCGGCAGCGTCGATGACGGCAAGTCCACGCTGATCGGTCGCCTGCTCTATGACTCGCACAATGTTTACGAAGACCACGTGCGCGCCGTGACTCGCACCCATGGGCAGAGCACCACTTCGACTATCGATTTTGCGCAACTTACCGATGGCCTGCGCGCCGAGCGCGAACAGGGCATTACCATCGATGTCGCGTACCGCTACTTCTCGACAGCCCGGCGCAACTTCATCATCGCCGACACTCCCGGCCACGAACAGTACACGCGCAACATGGCCACCGGCGCGTCGACCGCCGACCTCGCCATCATCCTGGTCGATGCGCGCAAAGGAATCCTCACGCAGTCGCGGCGCCACGCCTACATTGCCTCGCTGCTGGGCATTCCTCACATCGTCGCCGCCATCAATAAGATGGACCTGGTCGGTTACTCTGAGCAGGTTTACGAACAGCATTGCACCGCGCTGCTCGACCTCGCCGCCAGCCTCGGCATCGAAAATCTCGTCTGCATTCCGGTCAGCGCGCTTGAAGGTGACAACGTCGTCAATCGCAGCGATCAGATGCCCTGGTATACCGGTCCAAGCCTGCTCGAACACCTCGAAACCGTGCCCGTTCATCAGGAAGCAGAGACCGCCGCCTTTCGACTCCCGGTGCAGAGAGTCATTCGTCCTGACCAGCATTTTCGCGGATTTGCGGGTCAGATTAGCGCAGGCAGCGTCCGTCCCGGAGAGACTGTGCTCGCGCTGCCTTCCGGACGTCGCAGTCGCGTGAAGTCGATCAGCACCTTCGACGGAGATTTGGATGTAGCCGCAGCGCCGCTCTCGATCACCCTCACTCTCGAAGATGAATTAGATATCAGTCGCGGTGACATGATCGTCTCGGTCGACGCTGCGCCTCAGGGGGGCAGTCGCTTCCAGGCTTCCACCGTCTGGATGAACGCGGAGCCGCTCGAACTTGGCAAGACCTATCTGCTCAAGCACACAACGCAATCCGTGCGTGCGCAGGTAGTCGAGATCGATCATCGGGTCAACATCCATACGCTCGAGAAGGAGTCCGCATCTTCGCTCGAGATGAACGAAATCGGCGTGCTCCAACTTGAGACCAGCCGTCTTTTGTTCGTTGACCCATACCGCGAAAATCGGACCACCGGCAGCTTCATCCTCATCGATCCTGCCACCAACGCCACCGTCGCCGCAGGCATGATTCGCGAAGTTCTCGAAGGAACGGGACTAGCGCCGCAGCCCGAGGAAATTCATCGCAGTTGGACACACGGCGCTGCCCTGGTCAACGTTGCCAACAACCCTGCACTTGCAGCAGCCCTTGAGCAGGCTCTGCTGGCCCACGATTGCGCCGTTGTGCGCACGCGCGTGCAGGAGCCGAAGGTCTGGCGCGCGCTGCTCGATGCCGGGCTCATCTCCATCGTCGAAGCTGACATGGATCGTGAACCCGACGGACAAGTGCAATTGCTGACCTCGCGCGAAAATGGGGCTAGTTTCGAAACCGATACTGTGACGTTTTCCGGTGAGGCCACAGTTTCAGCGTCGGTCGAACAGATTCTGAACACGCTCGAATCGCTCCAGATCCTCAAAGGAAGAGAGAAGAGCGGATGAGTCAACTCACTCAGATTCCGTCGTCCTCCGCAGTGGCTCCGGTCGCCGGCCTGGATGCGAAGATCGCCGCCGCACGAACCCTCATCCAGCAGCAGATTGCCGCCAACCCGGCCGAGGTCTGTGTCACCTGCAGCTTTCAGGCTGAGGACATGGTCGTGTTGCGCTTCGTTGCCGACATCCTGCCCAACGTGCCCGTGCTCTTTCTCGACACTGGCTATCACTTCGGGGAAACCTACGCCTACCGCGACCGCATGGCCGCCGAATGGAATCTGAACCTGGTGAACATTCTGCCGGAGCAGTCCGTCGCCGACCAGGAAGCACAGTTCGGCATCCTCAACCAGACCGCCCCCGATCGCTGCTGCGGACTGCGTAAGGTCGGCCCGCTATTCGCCGCCCTTGGGAACTACCATCTCTGGTTCACCGGGCTGCGCCGGGAGCAGTCGAAGTCTCGCGCGGAACTCCAGGCCGTCGACACCTTCCGGCTTCCCGAAGGCAAGCAGTTGCAAAAGATCAGTCCGCTCGCGGATTGGTCCACACGCGACGTCTGGTATACCGCCGAGCAGCTTCAAATCCCCCTGCTTTCGCTCTACGAACAGGGATACTCGAGTATCGGTTGCGAGCCCTGCACCTCGCTGCCCACCGATCCCGGCGATCCCCGGTCTGGACGCTGGTCTGGGCGCAAGCTCGAATGCGGGATCCATATCCAGCCGCAATAGCGATTCTGACGAATCTGAAATCATTGCCGCGAGCGCATTTACGCCCGAGCCTCCTGCTCTTAATTCCGGATTCGTCCCGTCGTGTTTTTAAATTTGCTCTCCTGATCGTTCCGCGCAGAGTGGGCGCATCCTATATGCGGCTGTTGGCCTGCTGCTGAGAACGATTTTCGGCCGGGGCGCGGTGCGGTATGCTGGGCGCAAGCGAAGACATGGCTCGAGACAAGACAGACGCTCAACGATCCAACCGGCGCGCCCTGCTCGCCCGTGAACCCCTGCTACTGCTGGCAGTGGTCATCCTGACGCTCTATTTTGCCCGTCAGATCCTCATCCCCCTCGCCTTGGCCCTCACGCTCAACTTTCTCCTGGCGCCGGCAGTTATCTTCCTGCAAAAGCTGAAGCTGGGCCGCATGGCCGCCGTCGGCATCGTGGTGCTGGGGGCTGCCCTCATCATAGTCACCATCGGATGGGTGGTCGCCACCCAACTCATTGGCGTTGCCGATGGCCTTTCCGACTACCAGATCAATATCCATAACAAGGTGGCCGCGCTCCATGCGCCTACCGCCGGCCCGCTAGCTCGAGCCGTGGAGAGCCTGCGAGCGATCAGTCAGGAAATTACCACCGTTCCCAAGAACGACGTCACCACTTCTACGCCTGCCGCTTCCCGCCGGCGGGCCGTGCAGAGTAAGCAGCCAACCGCGACTCCTGAAAATCCGCTGCCCGTCACCGTGATTGAACCGGCCCGCAGTACCTTGCAATCCTTGCGGGACGTCGTGGTGCCCATTGGCAAGCCGCTGGGCGAGGCGGTCATCGTATTCATCTTCACCATCTACATGCTGGTCAAGCGCGAAGATCTGCGCAATCGCCTGCTGCTGCTGGCCGGCATGGGCCACCTCAACCTCATGACCCAGGCGCTGAACGACGCGGCTCAGCGTATCAGCAGCTACCTGGTCATGAACTTCGCCGTCAACGCGAGCTACGGTGTCGTGGTCGCCATCGGGCTCTACTGCATCGGCGTCCCCAACGCCACACTCTGGGGCGCGCTGGCCGGCATCCTTCGCATCGTGCCCTACGTCGGCACGTTCATCGGCGCTACTTTGCCACTTCTCTTCGCTCTCGCTGTATTCAATACCTGGTGGCCGCCGCTGCTGGTCCTGCTCCTCTTCGGGGTCATTGAATTCAGCTTGAGCAACTTCATCGAACCCTGGCTCTATGGCTCCCATACCGGTATCTCTTCGCTCGCGCTGCTGACGACAGCCATTGTCTGGACACTCCTCTGGGGCTGGCCAGGCCTGGTGCTCTCGACTCCGCTCACCGTATGCCTCATCGTGATGGGCCGCTATGTGCCGCAGATGTCGTTCCTGCATACGCTGCTCGGAGACGACGCGGAGTTGTCACCGGAAGCCAAGTTTTACGAACGACTGCTGGCCATGGATTATCCCGAGGCCCACCTGATCGCCGACAACTTTCTTGACGACAGGCCTTTGAAAGATCTCTACGACACCATGGTCTTGCCGGCGCTCGCGCTCGCCGAACAAGACCGCCACAAGGGCGCATTGGATGAGGTGCGCACCGCATTCCTCTATCAAAGTGCCGCCGAACTGGTTGCCGAACTGACCGACTACTCGGCCAAGAAGACTGACGCGGAAGCGCCTGCCGACATTCAGCCGGGTGTTCGGCCCTATCCAGTGGTTTGCGTCGCCGTCAACGATCAGGCAGACGAGATCGCCTCCACCATGCTGGCGCAGTTGCTGGAAAATGCCGGCAATCGCACCCTCATGCTGCCGGCGAGTGCATTGTGCCAGGAGATCCTGGAGCGTCTGGCTGAAGAGCCCAGCACCGTCATCTGTGTCTCCGCGCTGCCGCCCTTTGCGTTCAAACAGTCCCGCGCCATCTGCGTGGAGATGCGCAAATATCTCCCCGACAACCGCCTGATCGTCTGCCTCTGGCGAAGCACGGTCGACCCGCTTCGATCGAAGGAGAGATTTGGAACTACCCGGCCTGATCGCGTCGCCACGACTCTCTCTGAAGCCCTGGAGCAGGTGCTCGAGTGGCAGCGGACCGATATCTCTGAGGAGCAACGCGCTCCCCGGGCCATGGGCGCTCTCTAACTCATCACGCCAGAACTGCACCGCCCTCGCGGTGTCCCGGCCCGCAACGAAGGTTTCCCCTCCGCTTCTCCAAAACGATATGATCGTTGACAACCCCGGATCTTCCTTGATGGCCACGCGCGGAATCGCTTCCGCTCACAGCGTTCATCACCGCCGGCGGGAGAGACTCTGAGGAGGTTTGCTTTGCCCGATCTGCCCCCTGTTCCACTTACGATTGAAGGTTCGAGCGTGCTGCACCAGATGTTTCGCTTCCACTGGAAGGCTTGGCGCGCGCTCGCCCCGAGTGAACGCGAGCGCATCGGCCGCGAGGCATCGGAGTTGCTCCAGGCATGGGAAGCAGGCGCCGGCGAGGGTCATCCCAACCAGTCAGCCTTCTACTCTCACCTCGGCCACAAGGGCGACCTCATGCTCATCCACTTCCGCGATTCTTTTGAAGATCTCAATCGCGTCGAGCTGGCCCTCGCTCAAACCGAACTGCACGGCTTTCTCGAGCCCACCCATTCCTACCTCTCGATCGTGGAACTGGGCCTGTATGAATCGTCGGCAAAGACCTACGCTGCCTTGGCAGAAAAGGGCCTGCAGCCCTTCTCTCCGGAGTGGAATGCCGGCGTTCAGGAGGTTCTCGCCAGGCAGGCGAGCGCCATGTCGCAGCGGGTCTACCCCGCGATCCCTTCCGCCAAGTACGCCTGCTTCTATCCCATGGATCGGAAACGCGGCGAGCAGGTCAACTGGTACACCGAGCCCATGGCCGATCGCCAGCGCATGATGCACGAGCACGGCATGATCGGCCGCCGGTATGCCGACGAAGTGAAACAGATCATCACCGGCTCCATCGGCTTCGACGATTGGGAGTGGGGCGTCGATCTCTTCGCCGAAGATCCGCTGGTCTTCAAAAAGCTGATCTACGAGATGCGCTTCGATCAAGTGAGCGCCGTCTACGCTCTGTTCGGATCCTTCTACGTCGGCGTTCGCCTTGCCGCAGCCAAGTTGCCGGCGTGGCTCGAAGGCAGGCTCGAGTAGTTCACGGTTCGGATCGCGAACTCAGCCGCGCTGGTTTCTATCATTCGCTCCCCGCGCGGCTTTCAAGAGTGCTGATGAGCCTCAACGCCACCAGTCTGAGCGAACTTCTTCCTCCCGAATCACCTCGGTCGGCTCGCCCGGAGTCGGCGCCCACAATTTTAGATCCTCCGCTGTTACGATCTTCTCCATTGGCTGCTGCCACTGGTGCAGCGCGAGGTCGAAGAGTCCCCAGTGAATCGGCATCAGCAGCCCCTGACCGCCCAGGTCGCGGAAGCTGCGAACCGCACCATCGGGGCCCATGTGTATGTCCGCCCAGAGAGGATCGAACGCACCAATCTCCAGCATGCTTAGATCAAATGGACCATGACGTCGGCCGATCTCAGAAAAGCCAGGCCACTCTCCAGAATCCGCGCCATAGTAGACGCGGTGTTCCGGGCCGATGAGCGCGAACGAGGCCCACAGCGTCTCAAAGCGGTTGGACAAGCCGCGACCCGAGAAGTGACGCGCCGGCAACGCGGTCATCGTCACCGCTCCCACTTGAGTCCGATTCGTCCAATCCATCTCTGTCACCCTGTCTCGCGCAACGCCGAAACTCGACAGGATCGATCCCACTCCGAGCGCGGTGATCCAGCGTGTCTGCCGCAGGCTCTCCATGCGCGCAAGCTGTTGAACCGTTCCCTTTCCGAGGTGGTCGTAGTGATCGTGTGAGATCAGAATGGCATCGATTGGCGGCAGGTCTTCAAGCGCAATGGTCGGGGGAAAGAAACGTTTCGGCCCGGCCCACTGCGTCGGTGCCGCGCGTTCGTCCCAAACCGGGTCGATGAGAATGCGAACGCCGTCGATCTCGATTAGCGACGAGGAATGGCCGAACCAGGTCACCCGCAACCCCGAGCGCGGCGGCGTTTGATATACGCGTGGATCGGTATGAAAGGGGCCTGGGACCTGCTTCGGAACTCGCGCAGCGCCACCAAATAGAATGCGCGGACCCACTTTAAACGACAGGGATATCCCGCCAATCTTCGTTGGCACGGGGTTCAGGTAGCGCTTCCCCTGGCGCACAGCTTTCGTAAAGGGCATGTCTATCGGATGGCGGGATCGGTCTCGGCGATTCCCCGAAACGCAGTAGGTTATCGATCGGGCCTCTTCCAGGGAACTCGCTCCACACTTGCCCTGAAGCAAGCAACCGAATCGCTAAGACCCCAGCGGTCCGTCCGTGGCTGCCTGGTTCCGTTGACAGAGCCGAACAAATTTTTCGCGATCCGTCTCGCGAACAATCTCCTTCGACACCTGGCGCCACAACTCTTCCAGCGAAGAGCATTTTTGCGCAGCGCGCTTCACCACGATCCCGGAGATCGGTCCGATAAAGCTGCCTAGATCCCTGGTCACGCGTTCAATCGTCTGTGCCTGGAATGTCGTTGGTTTCGTGGTGGTCCCTTGCGCCGATTTAGCCTCAAGCAGCCCCGCGTCTCTATGTTTGCCAGTCATGGCAGGCGATTGAGCAGGTGCGGGCTTCTCAGGGAGATAGCCTCGCAGCGCCTGCACCAACACATCGATGTCCGATTTCCAGCGAGCGTGCGACAGCACCACGGCATTTCTGTAGGCTAGCTCCTTCAGGTCGTCTGGAAGCTGATCCTCTCGCGGCATCGAGGCGCCGTGCACCAGCACAGGCACCACGGGAGTATCTCGAAGCAGCGCCGATGCCAACTCGATTCGCACGAAGTCGTTCGCATCGTCCAGCCGCCTGCCGCCGGAGCTATCCTTCGAATCCAGCCAATTTTGCCCAACGATCGCCAGCAACACGCTGCAGGTCGCAACGCTCTGGTCGATCACCTTGCGGAAATCGCGACCCGGCTCGATGGCCGCCACGTCCATGAAGACCGAGCCTTCTCCAAATTGCGAAACCAGCGCGTCGAACAGACGGCCTGCTTCACCCTCCGAATCATTTCGCCGGTAGCTGATGAAGATCGAGCGCAAGTTAGACCTCACGAGGCAAAGTCGAACCTAACAGAGCCCTGGAACGAGTACGCCGTAGAGTTGCAAGTCTACTCCGGCTGATAACCCCCTACAATGGCAAGTAACAAGCGGAGTTACTCGAAGCGCAGTCAATGCTCCCTCTGGATCGGCTCCCACTTAAGCCGGTTCACCGATTCGCGAGCCTTGCTCACTTCGCGATGGCGCGGTTGCCAGGAACACCGCGCACCCTGTCACCGCGAGCAGACCGCCGAAACCGCACACGCCCGTCCATGCGAAATGCTGCCATAGCACGCTGCCCACATACGAGCCGAACGCGCCGGCGATGAAGTAACACATCATGTACACCATGTTCAGGCGGCTGCGCGCCTCCGGCACTAGTCCGTAAATGCGGGTCTGATTCGAGACGTGCCCGGCCTGCACGCCGACATCCAGCAGGATCACGCCCGCGATCAATCCACTCATGTGCGTGCCCGCAAAGTAGAGCACCACAAAGGAGCCGAGGGTCAGCAGCAGCGCCAGCAGCACGTTGCGCCTGGCTCCATAGCGATCCGCTAGGCGGCCGATGAACGGCGCACACAGGGCTCCGGCCGCGCCCACCAGGCCGAATAGTCCGGCCACCCCGCTCCCGTAGTGATACGGCGGCGTGCGCAGGTAGAAGACCAGCGTCGTCCAGAAAGCACTGAACGCGCAAAACAGAATGGCGCTGAGTGCCGCAGCTTCGCGCAACACCGGCTGCTGGCGAACCAGCGCCACGGTCGAGCGCACCAACTGCAGCCATGAGAGCGTCAACTCCGGCCTGCTTTTCGGCAGTCCCACGCGGATCAGTACAGCCAGCAAAAGCATCATGCCCGCGGCCACCCAGTAGATGGCGCGCCAACCCATCCAGGCCGTCAGCAATCCGCTGAAGGTCCGCGCCAGCAGGATCCCAAATAACAGCCCCGACAGCACTGCGCCCACTGTGGCTCCACGCCGCGCAGGAGAAGCCAACTGCGCCGCGAACGGCACAATCACGTGAACCGTCGAAGCGGTCAGCCCAACCCCAAAGCTCGCCAACGATAGCCACACCACATTCTGCGCGGTCGCCATCATCGCCAGGCACACCGCCTCTGCCGCGATCAAGGCAACCACAAGCCGCCGCCGTTCCTTGGTGTCGCCCAGTGGTACGAAGCACAGCATCCCGGTCGCGGCGCCGAGTTGGGTCAGCATGGCAATCGTGCCCACCCGCGGAATCGAGATGTGGAAGCTCGATGCAATCGCGGACAGCAGCGGCTGAATGTAGTAGATGTTCGCGACGATAGCGCCTACGCTGAACGCCATCAACCAGGTGTGTGCGGGCCGGATTCCCTCCGGTGCGTCAGCAACTGCGATTGGGTCAGGCGTCTCTACAGCGGTGCGGCTCGGCGGCATACCTGATTGGATGAGGCCGCAGCCGATTCGACGCGACCCGCCCGCTACACGCCCACAGGAAATGGCTTCGGCGAAGACTCATCCAGGTTTGCGCCCTTGCGCCGCCAGCCTTCAAAGCGTCCCTGCAGCAACGACAGCAATCCCGTATACCAGTAGCCCACCACGAACAAGAGCAGGAACGGTACGGTGAAGTAGTTCTCATTGCTGATCGCGTACCAGATCGTCAACGCGAAGTAGCAGCCGATCAGCAGTTCGATCCAGGGAACGATGCCCAGCCGCTTGCGGTACTTGGCCGCCTGCGTCTTCTCGCCCTTCTTCAGTACGCGGTATTTCGGCGTGCGCTTAAACGAGCTCTTGATCCCCAGCAGCGCCTCCAGCACGGCCCGCGTGTTCGTAACGGTGAGGCCGATACCCAGCGACATCAGGAAAGGTAGATACAAAAATGTCTTGTACCAGCGCCCGGGGAAGAGTTCCTTTTGCGAGACCAGGTAGAAGGACGAGATAGAAAAAGTGGACGCCAGGAACAGCGGCACATCAATCAATAGCATCTGAAACCAGCCTTGATAGAAACGAATCACCATGGCCGGCATCAGCAGCGTCGACAACACCACCATCAACGGATAACTCAGGTTCGCCGTCAGGTGATAGAACGCTTCAACCTTCATATGGAATCGAACGTCGCTCGCGAAGACCTGCGGCAGAATCTTCTTCGAGGTTTGAATCAGGCCCTTGGCCCACCGCGCCTGCTGGGTTTTGAACGCGGTCATTTCAATCGGCAACTCCGCGGGACATTCCACATCCTGCAAATATCTGAACTTCCAACCGACCAGCTGCGAACGGTAGCTGAGGTCCGTATCTTCAGTCAGCGTGTCGTGCTGCCAGCCGCCTGCCTCTTCGATCGCAACCCGCCGCCACATACCCGCCGTGCCGTTGAAATTAAAAAACACACCTGAGCGCGAACGGCCGCCGTGCTCCAGCACAAAGTGCCCGTCCAGCAAAATCGCCTCTACCTGCGTGAGAAAACTGTAGTCGCGGTTCAGGTGAGTCCACCGCGTCTGCACCATGCCGATCTCCGGCGACGCGAAGTGATGAATCACGCGCATCAGCCAGTCCTTCGGCGGCACAAAGTCCGCGTCAAAGATCGCTACGTATTCGCCAGTGGCCGTCTTCAGCCCCCAGTCCAGTGCGCCCGCCTTGTAGCCGTAGCGATTGGTCCGATGAATGTACTCGATCGGGTGGCCCAGCGCCCGGTAGCGGTCGACCAGCACGGTTGCCGTGGCAGTGGTCTCATCGGTCGAGTCGTCGAGTACCTGAATCTGCAGCCGGTCTGCCGGGTACTCCATCTGGCATACCGCTTCCAGCAGCCGGTCGATCACAAATTGCTCGTTAAAAATGGGCAGTTGGACCGTCACACGTGGCAGCTCAGCAAACCGGTTCGGCGCTTCGGTGACCTTGTTCTTCTTGTTCTTGTAGTACAGATAGACGAGCTGATAGCGATGCATGCCATAGAAGGCCAGGATCACCATCACTACGAAGTAGGGAATCAGCAGAGCCGTGTCGAAGGCATTCCAGCGATATAAATGTTCAAACGTTCGGTCGCCATAGTGCGTCTTCAAGTAATGGCCCAGGCCGCGCTGGGTCGCAAACAGCAGCAGAGAGAGATCGCCGCCGTGTGCGTGCACGTGCCCTCCCAAAAAAGCTTGCAGTTTTGGCGCCACAGATGCGAGCAGAGCTGGCCTCCGCACAGATTCTAAGCTGGTTCGCTCACCTTTATTGTACGCGAACGTCGACGCAATCCGGCCATACAGGGTGGGGGGAAAGTACCCGGCTGGATTCCGAGCGCGCGTGTGATCTTAGGCTGCGTGTCCGACCTCGACTCTAGTTCAACCCTACTTTGCCCACGCGAGCCCATCCGCGAAGGTGCCGGCGGTGATCAGCTTCTCCACCTTCCATTGCGCGAGGTCGATCGCCGCAACCTCTCCGCTCTGTGCGCAGGAGACGTACGCGATCTTTCCTGCCGGGGGAATCAAAACCTCCTGCGGCGAACTGGGCACGCTGATGGTGCGCGCGACCTTCATCGAGGAGAGGTCGACGACCGCTACTTCGTTGGTTGACGGAACGGCGACCAGCAGCCATCGCCCGTCCGGAGTGGCCGCCGTGCCATACCCGGTGCCCGGTAGCGCCACCCGCGTCTTTACCTGGTTCTTGCCGGTGTCGATTACCACCAGCTCCGGCTTGGTCTGGTCCGCAGTGAAAACCAGCTTGTCGTCGTTCGAAATCGAGATGCGCTGCACATCCTTTGACACTGGAATCACGGCCAGCGTCTTCCTTCCCGCCATGTCGAGCACCGACACCGTGCCTGGCCCTACGTTGGCCGTGTAGCCGCGCTTTCCATCGTGAGAGACCGCCAGCATGTGCGACTGTTCCTGCCCGGTCGGAATCGTTCCCACGATCTTTCGCGTTCGCGGATCGACGATCGTCACCGTCTGATCCAGTTCCGTCGTGACATAGAGCATGCCCGTCGCTGGATCGAGTACCGGCAGATGCGGCCGCACCCCATGACCGAAATCGATATCGCCCACAATTTTCCTCGACGGGATATCGATCAAGAGCATTTCGTGCCCATCCATGCCCGGCTTGCCCACACCGGTGCTGCCATAGATCGGCACAAACGCAGTGCGCCCGTCTGCCGACACAGCAATCTCGTGTCCGTGAACGCCCGATGTGTGCTCGGCAACCTTCGCGAGTTCCTTGCCTGAGACAGGATCAATAATGCTTACATCGGTGTCGCCCTGGTTGACCACCAGCAGCGATTGAGCGCCCGCGCTCAACGACAGTGCCCCGAGACACAGGCCCATCAATGGAAGACGGAGTGGAACCAGCATTCGCATCGAAGCAATATAGATGGTTCGTCCTGCTGCGTCGAATCGCGCTGCATGGATAGCAGGGAACTGAGCCGCTACACTCGCCATTCAGGGAACCAGCAGTTTGCCCACCGCGACGCCGCTCCCGTTCGGCCAGAACTCGTCAAGCTGAAATCCGCACTGGCGAGGAACCGCCGCGGTACTCACCTTGCCCCCTTTGTCCGTAACCCGCCAGTGGGTTGGCGGCCTGCGCGCGAACGTCTTTGGGGCTTCGCGCCGCCTGAAAGCGGGTCTCCATCGTCGTGGCCTTAGGAGTCCAGTACCCCTGCTGGACTACGGCTCTGGTGGCCGCAGATTCCTTCGCGCCTTTCATCTAAATGCACTCACGCGTAATGAATCATGCAGGCGCAACCTCGCATACGGCGCGATTCAGCCAACGAATTTTGGCGTGACCTCGTGCAAGTTTTGCGCGCAGCACCGTGCCTTGAGTGTATTGGGACTCTAGTTCAGAAACAAAGTCCGATACAGCGTATCGCGCTGCACCGGCCTGAAGCCCGCATCGCGAATCACTCGCCGCAACTCTTCCTCGGTGGTGCAATTCGCCGTACCTGCGGCCTTCACCACGTTCTCTTCCAGCATCACCGAACCCACATCGTTGCCACCGAATCGCAGGCCGAGTTGCAGCACCTTCAAGCCCTGCGTCACCCAGCTCGATTGCACGTTCTCGATGTTGTCGAGGTAGAGGCGCGAGATCGCCAGCACCTTCAGATATTCGACCGACGTGGCTTCGTCCCATCCGCGGCCGCCCAAGGCTGTATTCCCCGGCTGAAAGCTCCACGGAATGAAGGCCGTAAATCCGCCCGTCTCTTCCTGCAGGCGTCGCACCTGCTCGAAGTGGTTCACGCGGTGCTCAAAGCTCTCGCCCACGCCAAACATCATCGTCGCCGTGGTACGCATGCCGAGTTGATGCGCGGTGCGATGCACCAGCAGCCAGTCTTCCGTGCCGCACTTTAACCGCGCGATCCGGTGCCGCACTTCGTCGTCGAGAATCTCCGCTCCACCGCCGGGGATAGAATCCAGCCCCGCATCCCGAAGCCGCGCGATGGTGTCGCGCACCGAAAGTTCGCTGTACTCCGCAATCGCGAGGATCTCCGAAGCCGAAAAGCAATGCAGCCAGATCTGCGGAAAGCGCTGCTTGATTCCGCGCAGCAGCCGCTCAAACCACTCGATCTTCAGGTCAGGATGCAATCCACCCTGCATCAGCACGCCGGTGCCGCCCATCTCCACCGTCTCGGCAATCTTCTGATAGATGGTCTCGAAGTCGAGGATGTACCCTTCCGACGCCATCTTGCCCTTCAGCGGCCGATAGAACGCGCAAAACGTGCAGTACTCCGTACAGAAATTCGTGTAGTTGATATTGCGATCGATGATGTACGTGACGACGCCTTCGGGGTGAAGCCTCCGCCGAACCGCGTCTGCTTCCATCCCGAGTCCGATCAGATCATCGGAGCGAAAATATTCAAGAGCCTGCTGGCGAGTCAGCGACATGACTCCATTCTAATGGGAGCGGTCCCGCCAATCCAGCCTCAAGCATTTCGTCATTTGCTTTCATGGAGGTATCCTGTGACAAGCGTTAGCCTGCTCATCGCTTTGGATCGGCTGGCTCTGCTGCGCGGCGGATTATCTTCGGGCTGGGCTTTTGCGTAGAGATGCCGTACACGTTGGCGATCGCACCCAGCGCCACTTTCAACCGCTGTATCCAGTTCATTTCGTCGTGCTCCCGGTTATGAGCATATACCGCTCCATCAGCGGTGTTCGTCGGGCCCAGGCACCAAACCATACGGAGCAAGCCACCCAAGAGGCCCTGCTCAAACTCATCACCACGACTCATCCTCAAGGAGCCACAGGTCTCATCCCATGACAAATCCCTCCAGGACCCTGACTCGCATGTTTTCCGTTCCAGCATTCATCGCCGCCGCGCTGTTGATCGCCGCAATCACCGCCGTCCCGTCGATCGCCAGCGCCGACGCGAAAGATGCCAAAGCCTCGCCCGACGTGATCGTGTTCAACAACGGCGACCAGCTCAGTGGCAAGTTCGTGCGCGCCATCGAGGGCAGTGTCGTCTTCCATAGCGACATTGCCGGCGACATCACCGTGGGACTCGACAAGGTCAAAGAGATTCGCTCGGCCAACAAATTCGCGGTCTTCGAAAAAGGCCAGCACGTTACCAAGACGCCGCTGACCGACGTGCCCCAGGGCGCCATCACCATCGACAATCAGCAGATCGCGGTAAATACAGGCAACGGGCAGACCAAAACTATTGCAGTGAAGAACGCGCAATACGTCATCGACCAGCAAACATTTGAAGACCAGATCCGCCATGAGCCTGGAATCTTGCATGGCTGGGCCGGTGCGGCGACCGCCGGCGCGTCTTTGGTGAAGGCCACCGACAACACCACTACGTTCAATGGATCCATCGCCCTGTTGCGCACCGTGCCTGTCGTGAGCTGGCTCAATACGCGCAACAAGACCAGCATCGACTTCAATGGCTCCTATGGAAAGATCACCACGCCCGCGTACACCGTCGGTGGAGTGTTGTTCCCCTCCACCTTCGCCAAGACCGCGATCTACCACGCGGCGGCTGAGCGCGACGAGTATCTCTCGCCCCGCTTCTTCGTGCTCGCGCAGACGGCCTTTGATCACAACTACTCGCAGGGTTTGGATCTGCAGCAGATCTACGGAGCTGGAGTCGGCTGGACCGCCATCAAGCACCCACGGCAAACCCTCGACCTCAAGGCCACCATGCAGTATGAGAAGCAGCAGTTCCTCAGCTCAGGCGCCGGATCGAACCAGAACCTGATCGGCTCCACCTTCTCGGCGACCTATCTGCTCAAGGTGACCAAGACCATCCTGCTCGATCAGCAGGCCGCGTTCATTCCCGCGTACAACAACTCCCGCGCGTACTCCGGCAACGAAACGACCACCCTGACCTTCCCGGTCTACAAGCGCCTCGGCTTCTCGGTCGCGACTATCGACAGCTATTTGAATGATCCGCCCGCCACCGAACCGCCGACCAAGCGGAATTCTTTCCAGTTCACCACCGGAGTGACGTACACGCTGGGCCCGCAATAAGTCTGTGCCACAACCCGGGCCAGCTTGCTCGATCGCTGGCCCGGGCCTACTTCGAGACGGCGGGAACGGCCGGAGGTGCAGCCGTCTGAGGCCCTGGGCTCTGCACCGTCGACCCCTCGGTCGGCTCACCGTTCGGCTCCAAAATCAGAGGCTGCTTCAGTAGCTCCAACACCCCCTGCGGCTGGGGCTTATCGGCGTTCGCCAGCAGCAGCGTTACCTGCCACAGTTGCGTGTCGTTCAGAACCTTGTTGTAAGCCGGCATCCCCGTCAGCCGGATTCCATTCGCAATCTTCCAATACGTCTCGCCCGGCGGATCATCGCTCACCCCCACCACCCCCGCACGGTGGGGCGCCCACAACTGCGGCGCGTGCGGATACATCTGGCTGGCGAAGTTCGAGGGCCGCCCATACAGGCCGTGGCACCCCGCACACTGTTCGCGATAGATGTGGGCGCCGATCTCGAGATTGGGCGCGCTTGGTTCAATGGGAGCGGATTTCGGTGCTTCCTTATCGATGCGCGCGTTCAGCGGCACGTGCACGATCTGCGCCTCCATCGGAAACGCCGAATCGGCCGCCGCGACCGGCGGATTCCCAAAGCGAAGATACAGAAACGCGAAGACCGGGATGGCCAGCAAGCCGATCAGCAAACCAAGCAGAAATGATTTCATGTGTCTTCAAACCTCGTGGTGAGAGACGAGTTGTACGCTGCCCAGGTTTCGTGTTGTCGCGAATCCCCGAGTCTCGTTTTACAGGAAAGCAGGGCCTGAGAATCGATGCAAGTGTTTTAATGGAGGTAAGGATACCATTTTGAGCGTCTCGTCCCGAGAGGTCAGCAAGTAGTGGAGGCTTTCAGTTTGATGCATCGCCGCAAGCGCAACGGCTACCGAGTGTACCCGATTCTTTCGCTCTTCCTTCTGTCCCTGTCGCTCCTTTGCGCCCAGGACACCACCCAGCCAGCCTCGCCAGCCCCCGAAGCACAACAGCAGGCAGCGCCCGCGCAAAATGAACAGACTCCCGAGCAACGTGCCAGAGTGTTGCGCGATGCCCAGGCCCGCGTCCGCGCGCGCCGCCAGAGCCGCATCGCTCAGATCGTGCAGGATACATACGGTCACCAGTTCGAGACCTATTTCGGCGGCGGGTACCTGCGGTTTCGCCCCGGCAATACCCTGCAACACAATAGTGAAGCAGCGTGGAACGTCGGCATCACCGACTATCTCCGCCCCAGGTTCGGCATCACGGCGGATTTCCGCGGCTACTACGGCACCACCTACACCGGCAATAATCCGTTTGCCATTCACAACCCCAGCATCAGCCAGTACACCTTCCTCGCCGGACCGCAATACCGCATCACGCGCGGACCAAGATTCGCGACTAGCATCCAGGTGCTCGGCGGCGTAGGACACGGCAACTTCGATACCGGCACCGGCGGCTTTCCTGGCAGCCTCGTCGGCCTCTATCCCAATGCGACCGTCTTCAACGTGAGCGTCGGCGTGCCGCTGGACTATAACGTCAGTCCCGCCCTCGCCCTCCGCATCACTCCAACCTACCTGCTCACCGATTACGGCAGCACGCTTCAGCACAATCGCGGCTTCAATATCGGGGTGGTCTATCGCTTCGGCAAGAGGAAATAGGGCAGCCGCTATGCGCCCGTCCACCAGGCCGTGCCGTAAGGCGCGGCTTTTCTTTTGCAGGGAAGCGCGGCGCTAGGCTCACCACCCATGCTCATCAAAGATTCCATCCGCGCAACGATCCTTGAACTGCTGCGGCAGCGCGGTCCCGGAAAATCCATCTGCCCCTCCGAAGTGGCTCGTGCCTGCGCCGCACAAGGAACTCAGCCCGCTCCGCGCGCTCTCTGGCAGCCGCTCATGGAGCCGGTCCGCCGAGTCGCCCGAGACCTGGTGGCCTCCGGGGAGATCGTCGTCACCCAGCGGGGCGTGCCTGTCGACCCTTCCGCAGTCAAAGGTCCCATTCGCTACAAGCTCCCTTAATCTTTCTCGCGAACATCGGGGCGGCGCTCTCTCTTTGTCTCCGCTGGAGCAGCCTTCAACAGAGTCCGGCCCCCAATTTGTATCCGTTACGATTACTGATATTACGCCAGCCCGCAAAGAGACCCCCGCACCAGCGCAGCCCCAAATGCGCTAGCATGGGCGGCGGGAGAAAATGCCGGATGCGCCTGATTGGAAAGATGAGATTGTTGCCAAGATCAACCCCAGCCTTAATTCTGGCTGTCGCTTGCATGGGAATGACTGCCGTGCCTTCAGGCCTCGCGCAGCAGAGTGCGCCCGCGACCACCGCCAAAGACGCATCCCAGACCGACACCAGCTTCATCGACAGCAACGGAACGGCACACGTGACGCGCATAGTGCCGGTGCCGACCACCATCAGTCCCGAGGCACAGAAGATGCTGGGCCGGCCAGCCTCGGATGCCGCCGGTCCCAACGATCTTGCCGCCCGGCGCAAGGGCACCGATGAATGGCAGGCCCGCGCAGGCGAAGAATCACGCGCCCTTTATCCCGCGAATGTCGCACCCGACACCATCGCCGGAGTTCCTGTAAAGATCATCACGCCGCTGACCATCGCCGAAGGCAAAAAGGATCGCGTACTCATCAACGTGCATGGCGGCGGCTTCAACTCCGACTCCGGATCGCTGACCGAAACGGTTCCTATCGCCAATCTCACCGGCACCAAGGTCGTCGCGGTCCTCTACCGCCTTGCTCCGGAACATCCGTTCCCCGCCGCCGTCGACGACGCCGTCGCCGTCTACAAAGAGATGCTCAAGACATATCAGCCGCGCAAAATCGGCCTGTATGGAACCTCGGCGGGCGCAATCCTCACCGCCGAAGTGGCTGTGCGTCTCAAGCAGCTTGGCCTGCCGCTTCCCGGAGCCATGGGTGTGTTCTCGGGCATGGGCGACTTCAGCCGTCTGGGCGATTCGCAGGCCATGTATGCGCTGAACGGCCTCTCCGGGCACCTGGAGCCGCCTTCTGACAAGCTCCACAACCTGGAGTATTCGGCGCAGACCGATCTGCACGACCCGGTCCTGTCCCCGATGTTTGCCGACCTTCAGGGGATGCCGCCCACGCTTTTCATCACCAGCGGCCGGGACCTGCTGCTGAGCGGCACCACCCTGCTCCATCGCGCTTATTTGCGCGCCGGTGCCGAGGCGCAACTAGTAGTCTTCGAAGCCCTGCCACATGCCTTTTGGAATAACCCAACACTGCCGGAGAGCAAGGAATGCGATCGCCTCATCGCGGGCTGGTTCGATAAGTATCTGGCCAAGTAGCCTGATTTTTGAAGCCATGCCTGCCGGATTCTCAACCCCGGCAAGCATGGCGCTAGAAATTGGGGTTCTGCGCCGGAAACTTACGCTCAAACCGCGACCAAAGCCACCGCCCGACAAGGTATCCGGCCAGCCCGCAGATCACGACATGCAGCAGCAGTGTATCGAGCACATGCTCCACGTTCGGCCCTTCGTGCGTGAACTGCGCCAGCGCCGTCAACACCAGGGCCATGCCTCCGCCCCAGCCCAACACCCATCGAATCCAGATGTAGCGGGTTCTCCCCCTGCTTCGAATGCGTTCCCATCGGAATTGCTGCGCGGATCTTGGCACTCGCGAGACGCCGGGAAGTCGAGACCATCGCTTCATGGGTGCGCCTTTCTGGTATATCCTACCCGTCGCATGCGAACGCGCTAAGCTAATTCATGGGCTCCGCACAACAAAGACGCGACCAGGAACCGCGGCTCGCACAGGCCAGCAGAGAGTTCGAGCAACTCCTGCGTAAGTGCCTGCCGGAATGCGCCCGTGGCCGCTGGGGATTGTTCGGGCAGCATGAGCGCGTGCACGGCATCGAGTTCACGCGTAAGTACTACTCGTGGCCTGAGGCCGAACGCGTGGTGGAACTGGCAGAGGAGATCGTTGCTCTGCGCGCCGAGACCGGCGACACCTCCAGCTTTCCATTGCTGGACAGGTTCATCGCGCTGCGGGCGGTCGACTCCGCGCTGCCGGAGCCGAAGCTGGCACTGCGCTTCCTGCAGGATCTCAAGCGCGACGAACTGGCAGACAAGGTGCCGAGCGATCGCGCCTTCTGGACCTAGCCGGCGCGATTCAAAACGAAAGGGCACATGGGCCGAAATAAACGAAACGAAAAACGGGAACTGCGGCTGGCACAGGCTAAGGAAGAGTTCGAAGCGCTGCTGCTGCAGTGCCTCCCGGAATGTGCGCGTGGGCGCTGGGGCCTGTTTGATCAGCGCGACTCCATCCACACCGAACAGCATCCCCTGCCGCACGATCGCCACGTCAAGCGGATGGAGCGCGTGAACGCGGCACTCCACCTGCTGGAAGACAGTGAGGAGGAACCCGCACCTCCCGGTCTGCCCGACGGCGACATGGCTCCGCGCTCGCGGGAACGCGGCTGGGCCGAGGCCGATCGCCTCCGCGAACTGGCGCTGGAGGTCGTCGCCCTGCGCGAATCGGCGGGCGATACTGAACCGTGGCTGCCACTCGATGCGTACCTTCGCGCGTGCCGCGTCAAAGGATCAAACGTCCCCGGAGAACCGCGGCTTGCGATGCAACTGATGCAGGAATTGGGCAGCCGCTCGTAGCTCCTTCAAGCCTTGCCGATGCGGCGCGAGCGGGTCGTTTTTTCTCACCCGCCACCGTCGCGCACAGGACACTCCGGCCGCTTTCGCCCGGTGATAGACTCCATGTGTTATGGAACTTACTGGGTGTGGAACTGCGCTGGTCACTCCGTTTCGCGGAGACGGCAGCCTGGACGAATTTGCGCTGCATGCGCTGGTGGATTGGCAGATCGAAAGCGGCATCGACTTCCTCGTAGCCTGCGGCACGACCGGCGAAACGCCAACGCTCAATGAAGAAGAATGGCTACGCGTCATTCGCATTACGGTCGAGGCTGCCGGAGGCCGCGTCCCGGTCTGGGCAGGCTGCACCCACAACGCCACCCGCGAGGCTGTGCAGCGCACCCGCACTGCCTGCCAGGTGCCCGGCGTGACCGCTATTCTCTCCGCCAATCCCTACTACAACAAGCCCAACCAGGAAGGCCAGTATCAGCACTTCCGCGCGGTCGGCGAAGCCTCCACCCTGCCGGTCGTGCTCTATAACATTCCCAGCCGCACCGGAACGAATCTCGAGCCTGCGACCATCGTGCGACTGGCGCACGACGTGCCCAAGATCGAGGCAGTCAAGGAGTCGAGTGGCGTGCTCAGCCAGATCACCGAGGTGATCCACATGGTGCCGCGCGGGTTCAAGGTCTTTGCCGGGGATGACCCGATCGCTTTACCGGTGATTTCCGTGGGTGGTGCGGGACTGGTGTCCGTCGCCTCCAATCAAATCCCCGCCGAGATGACGCAAATGGTCGCGGCCGCGCTCTCTAACGATTGGGTTCTGGCGCGCAAGATCAATCGCAAGTACTTCCGCCTGATGCAGGCCAACTTCTGGGAAACGAGTCCAGGTCCAGTGAAGGCCGTTCTCGCCATGATGGGCCGTGTCTCAGAAAACTACCGCCTGCCGCTGGTGCCCGTCTCTGCCGCCACACGCCGTAACCTGGAACGCCTGGCTGGAGAACTCGGCCTGCTCACCCGCGCCCCGCAGGAAGAGGGCGATCTGCGGACCTTCTGAGCAGACGATGACGGTGTTTCACAGCACATGATGTGATCCACCGCACATATTCACAGTCCTGTAGCCAAAGCAGCCCTTTCAATTACAAAACTCAGACACGCGGCTCCGTGCGCCATTGCAACAATCAAGGCACGATGAACACACATCCTGTGATTATTCAGGGCGGCATGGGTGCGGGCGTGTCCGATTACCGCCTCGCGAATGCCGTCTCCCGCCACGGCCAGCTCGGCGTTGTCTCCGGTACTGCCCTCGATGAGATTCTGATCCGCCGCCTTCAACTCGGCGATCCGTCCGGCGATACGCGCCGCGCTCTCGATCGGCTGCCGTTCCCGCAGATGGCCGAGCGCATCTGGTCGAAGTGGTTCATCCCCGGCGGTAAGGCCGCGATGGCAAGCTACCGCACGCTCCCGCCGCACGCATTCCCCAACTCCCGCGAACGCAACGAGCTTTGCATTGCCGCCAACTTCGTCGAAGTCTACCTTGCGCGGGAAGGCCATCAGAACCCCGTCGGCATCAACTACCTCGAAAAGGTCCAGATACCGCACCTCGCCTGCATCTACGGAGCCATGCTCGCGGGCGTCGATTACGTGCTGATGGGCGCGGGCATTCCGCTGAAGATCCCCGCGGTTCTCGAGGCTTTTACCGAGCATCAGCCCGCAAGTTATCCGCTGCACGTGGTCGGCGCGCACGAGGGAGAAGAGTCGATTGTGCACTTCGATCCCGCAGAGGTTCTTGAAGCAGGCCATGAGCCACTGCAGCCGCTCGTTCGTCCCCGGTTCCTGCCCATCATCTCGTCCAACACACTCGCTTTGACGCTGCTGAAGCGCGCCAACGGGCCCATCGACGGTTTCGTGATTGAGGGCGCGACGGCCGGTGGACACAATGCTCCGCCGCGCGGAAAACTGCAGTTAAACGAAAAAGGCGAGCCGGTGTACGGCGTGCGCGATGCGATCGATCTCGCGAAAATTCGCGACTTGGGGCTGCCCTTCTGGCTCGCCGGTGGCTTCGGCTCTGCCGGGCAGGTGCAAACAGCGCTCTCGCTCGGAGCGGCAGGAATTCAGGTGGGCACAGCCTTCGCCTGTTGCACCGAATCGGGCCTTCGCGATGATTATAAGCAGGCACTGTTACGAAAGGCGCTGGCAGGAGAGGCGCGGGTCTTCACCGACCCCCTCGCTTCGCCCACCGGCTTTCCCTTCAAGGTGGCACAGATTAAATCCACCGCCTCCGAGAGTTCCGTAGTCGCGGCGCGCCCGCGCATCTGCGATCTGGGCTTCCTGCGCGAGACGTATCGCACGGAGGACGGCACGGTCGGCCACCGCTGCGCCGCCGAGCCGATCTCCTGCTTCGTCGCAAAAGGTGGCCAGGCGGAGGACAGCCTGGGGCGTAAATGCGTCTGCAATGCGCTGATGGCCAATATCGGTCTGGAGCAGGTCCGCAACGGGCGCCATGTTGAGGTCGGACTCGTGACCATGGGTGACGATCTTCAGCACGTCACGCAGTTTATCCGGCCCAATCACACCACCTACTCCGCGCACGATGTCATCGCGACACTGCTCGGGCAGCGCTCGATCGATGGCGACAACATCAGCCCGGAACTCTGCGCCGTGGCGACCTAGCCGATCCCTTCCATGAACCGGCCGAAGGAAGTATTCGAGCCTACCAAGTCGCCGCAGCCTCCCTGTTCCGAACTTATACCCACGTTTAAAACATCCACTCTATACATTTGTAGTAAACGGCCGTACAAAACGGATGTATGATTCTTGGGTGATGAAGCGGGTTGGGGGAAAAAACGGGATTGCGGCGAAAGCTGATGCGCGGAGTCGCCGCGCGAAAGGCTCGCAGGGCCGCGAAGTTGCTGTGCCCATGCAAGCGGGCTTAGCAGAGTCTCTGGATGTCGCCAAAACGCGGCCCCAGCGCTTGGAGGAATCTCTGCACGCTGCTGCGGCTGAATCGCAACATGAGCGTGAGCGGCCCAAGATGAAGTCGCGGGTGCGAGTGCTGGAAGCCGCATTGGAGCTGTTCGGGAGCAAAGGCTTCGCAGATACCAGCGTGCGCGAACTGGCGGCACGGGCTGGAGTGAATCTTGCGACGATGAACTACTACTTCGGCAGCAAAGAAAATCTGCGCGTCGAAGCGCTGCGCTACGGGTTTTCGCCCACATCGATCAGCGCGCACAAGGTGCATGCGCTGCTGTTTGTCGCGCGTCGCGATGGCACCATCGAAGCAGCAGAGAAGGCACTTGAGGGCTACATCCACATCTTCGTGAAGGAGGTTGTGGGTCCCGAACACAAGCATTGGGGCATGTTCCTTCGCGAGCGAATGTGCCCCGGGCCCGCGTTCAAGATGGTGATGCGCGAGTACTTCGAGCCGCTGGGCTCCGCGCTGGGAGGCATACTTACCCTGCTGCTCCCGGACGCTCCGCCAGAGAAGATTCAATTCTGCATTAGCAGCATTCTTGGCCAATGCGTACACATACGTATATCGGCACCGACGATAAAGTTTTTCAGGGGACAGGATCCGGCCAGCCCGGAGTTTCTCGACAAGGCTGCGATTCACATCGCGGAGTTTTCCATGCAGGCAGTGCGCGGGCTTCGTCAGTCGCAGCCGGCTGTTTCGCCGCACTAGGAAGACGGCAAGGAGAAACGAATCAATGTGGCGCGTAGCGATCAAGATGTTGATGGGCGATCAGGCGAAGTATTTCACGCTGGTCAGCAGCCTGACCGTTGTGTCGTTTCTGTTTCTGCAGCAGGGCTCCATCTTCTGTGGCCTGATCCTGCGCACGGCCCGGCCGGTCGAAGTGGTAGGCGCGCCGATCTGGGTATGTGACCCGCAGTTGCGCAGCGTGGACGAAAACAAGCCGCTGCTCGACACCGATCTGCAGCGTGTGCGCAGTGTGCCCGGCGTGAAGTGGGCCGTGCCGATGATCATTCAGCTGGTCGCAGTGCATCTGCCGGATGGAAACTTCCAAACCGTTCGCCTCTATGGCCTGGACAACGATACCTTCTTCGGCCGGCCCAAAATGCTCTCCGGCAACAGCAACCTGCTCACACAGGATGAGGCAGTCATCATCGGCCGGGCCGAATCAGAAAAGCTCAACAACCCCAAGCCCGGCGATCGCTGGAGATGAACGACAACCAGGCACGCGTCGTCGGGATTGCGGATGTGCCGCGCGACTTCTTCTCCTATCCCTTTGTCTATGCGGCCTACGATCGTGCGCTGCAATATGCGCCGCAGCAGCGCAAGCAGATGAACTATGTGCTGGCAGCGCCTGCGGACGGCATACCGACGGAGCAAGTGCTGCAGCGGATAACCCAGCGCACCGGGCTGGCGGCTTACAGTGAGAAGCAATTCCGCTGGCTCACGATGGGCTACTACCTCAAGAACACGGGCATCCCGATCAGCATCGGTATCTCGTTGCTGATGGTCTTCCTGGTCGGTATCTCGATCGTCGGTCAGACTTTCTATCAATTTGCGCTGCAGAACGAACGCTACTTCGGCGCGCTTAAGGCGATGGGAACGAGCTCCGCGACGCTGACGAAGATGATCCTGCTGCAGGCCGCACTGGTGGCGCTGGTGGGCTTCGGCACGGGGTCGGGATTGGGCGGAATCTTCGGCCTGATTGGCGGAGGCCAGGACAGCAAGATCGCATTCGCAACGCCGTGGCCGTTGCTGCTGATCAGTTTCATTCTCATCATGATTATCTGCCTGATGTCGGCACTGATCAGTATTCGAAAGGTGGTCAACCTGGAACCGGCGGTGGTCTTCCGTGGCTAGTTCAACTGTAACAACCGGAGCACGTTGTGAAGGGACGGGTGGCCGGGTGGCCGCGTGTCTGCGGCACGTGACGAAAATCTTCGGTGTGGGCACCACGGAGGTTCACGCGCTCGAGAAGGTCGACTTCGAGGTGCGCACCGGCGAGTTGCTGCTGCTGGTGGGGCCCTCCGGGTGCGGCAAGACCACGCTGCTGAGCGTGCTGGCGGGCATACTCGATGCGACGTCGGGTGAAATCGAAGTCTTCGGCACGCGCGTGGACAAGCTCGACCAGGCAGGCAAGACCGCGTTCCGTCGAGCCAACGTTGGCTTCATCTTCCAGCAGTACAACCTGCTGCCGACACTCACGGCCGCGGAGAACGTCGCCATTCCGCTGCTGATTCACGGCGTGCCGTATGCTGCGGCGCTCGAGCAGGCGCACCAGTATCTCAACAAGGTGGGACTGAGCGATCGCGCGGATTTTCTGCCGGGTACGCTCTCGGGCGGACAGCAGCAGCGCGTGGCGATCGCAAGAGCGCTGGTGACCGAACCGAAGTTGATCGTCTGTGACGAGCCGACCGCCGCGCTCGATGGAGAGACGGGGAAGATGGTGCTGCAGATGTTTCGCACAACGGCGTTGACGGGAGATCGGGCCATCGTCGTGGTCACGCATGACAATCGAATCTTTCCCTATGGCGACAGGATCGCGGAGATGCTCGACGGCAAGGTGCTCTCCATTCACGAGAACGAGTTTGCGCCGCATCACGGCAAGGAGAACGCAAGATGACCAAGCGGCTTAGTATCGTACTTCCGGTGATCGGCCTGGTATTGGTCGCAGTGTGGGTTACAGTCTCGGCGCGCAAGGTGGAGCATGCGGGCCCGCTCGCCAATCCGCCGGTCTCCACGTACGACCACGCGATCGCGGCAACCGGCATTGTCGAGGCGTCGGACCGGAACTACAACCTGGCGCCGCCCATCTCCGGCCAGGTGACGGCGATCTATGTGAAGGAAAACGACCTGGTTCATCGCGGCGACAAGCTGTATTCCATTGATGCCCGCCAGCAGCGCGCTTCGCTGGCCACTGCGGAGGCAAACGTGGCCAAGGCGCACGCCGAAGTAGAGACGGCGCAGGCTTCGATCCAGACACAAGAGGCCAACCTGAACAGCGCCAAGGCGGCGATCGAGTCCGCGCGCGCGGCCGCAGACGACGCAGCGCAGATCGCGCAACGCAACGAGGGGCTGCATAAAGAAGGCATCATTCCCGAGCAGCAGTACATTACCAGCATCAAGGCTCGCGACGCCGATCAGGCCAAGCTGCAGCAGGCGATCGCGCAGGAGAAACAGGCTGAAGCACAGTTACAGAATGCACGCTCGACTGTGACAGAGCAGCAGGCCAACCTGCAATCGGCGGCTGCGAGCCGGGGGCAGCAAGCGGTACAGCTGGATCAGCTCACGGTGAGAGCGCCGGCAGACGGAAAGATTCTGCAGGTGAACAACCGCGTCGGCGAGTATCTGTCGAGCACCGCGGGGACCTCGCCGATTCTTTTCGGCGATACCGATTCGCTGATGGTGCGCGTGGATGTGGACGAGATCAACGCCTCGCACGTGCGACCCAACAGCGACGCCACGGCAAGCTTGAAGGGCGACTCGACGCGCAAGTTCCCGCTGAAGTTTGTACGCATCGTGCCGTACATGGTGCCCAAGACGAGCCTGACGGGATCGAATTCCGAACGCGTGGATGTGCGGGTCTTGCAGATGGAGTTCCGGTTCGATCCGCCGCCCTTCCCGGTGTATGTGGGTCAGCAGGTGGACGTGTTTATTCAAAGTGGAGAGGGCGTAGCTTCTCGCTGATCGCGCCCGGATCCGGTGCCGTCCTCTAAACTCCCGAATGCCAATCGTCCTCTTTCCCGTCTAAAGTAAGCAAGTCGGAGGGAAGAAGGCATGCGCTTGCGTTTCGCTCCCAGGGCTGCTCAGCTTTTGCTGCTGGTGTGCCTGTCATGGCTACCTGCCAGCACGGTGTGGGCGCAGTCAGCGGGCAGTCGCACTCAACAGCCGGCCGCCAAAGAGTCCGCGATTGCGCCGGTGATCACGGTCGATCACGGGCCGAATGCACTGATTCAGGAGAGCAAGCACTATGTAGTGCTGGTGTCGCTCGACGGCTTCCGCTACGACTACGCGAAGAAGTATGGGGCGACGAATCTGCAGTCGATCGCGGTACATGGGGCCAGCGCACCGGAAGGCATGCTGCCCGCCTATCCTTCGCTGACGTTTCCGAATCACTACACGCTGGTCACGGGGCTTTATCCCGAGCATCACGGCATCGTGGCCAACAGCTTCTACGATGAGCAGCGCAAGCAGGAGTACAAATCTAGCGATGCCAAGACCAGCAGCGACGGAAGCTGGTATGGAGGCACGCCGCTGTGGACGCTGGCGGAGCAGCAGGGAATGCGTTCCGCGTGCTTCTTCTGGCCGGGATCGGAGGCAGAGATCGGTGGCATGCGCCCGAGCTACTATCTGCACTTCGACGACAAATTTCCAGACGAAAAACGTATCGACCAGGTGATCGCGTGGCTGCGGTTGCCCAGTGAACAGCGGCCCCACTTCATCACGCTCTACTACTCCAACGTCGATCATGCCGGGCACGATTCCGGTCCTGAGAGCACGGAGATGGGCGCGGCGGTGAAGCACGTGGATGCGTTAATCGGCAGGCTGTGGGCGCGGCTGAATGCGCTGCATCTTCCCATCGATCTCGTCGCGGTCTCTGATCACGGGATGCAGCGGGAACAGGGGCCGTGGATCAACCTCGACGGATTTCCGGGAGTGGATCTGAGCCAGTTCCATACGGTGGGCCCGCTCCTCTATGCGCCGAACGAGGCGGCTGCCGAGGCCGCATATCAGAGGCTGAAGAAGGCGGATGGCTCATTCATGGTCTACCGGCGCAAGCAGTTGCCGGCGGGCCTGCACGCGAACGAACATCCGCGAGAGGGCGACCCGGTGATCGTGGCGACTGGGCCATATGCGATCCGCGCGCATGCGCCTGCTGCGGGTGTAGAGGATGCTCCGCCGAAAGTCGGCGTTCACGGCTACGACCCGCACGCGATGCCGGAGATGAAGGCGATCTTTTACGCGCAAGGACCAGACATTCGGCCAGGCGTGAAGGTGAAGGTGTTTGAAAACGTGAATGTGTATCCGCTGATCGCGAAGATTCTCGGCCTCAAGGCACCGCCCATCGATGGCAGCGAGAATGTGCTCTCCGGCATTCTGACCGAAGGCGCTGCGACGCAGTAGCGTCGGCAATCTGTGCTGCAAGGCTCCGACCCGCATGGATCTCGACTATCTCTCTTTCAGCGGTCGCGCTTAGGATAGGCGCATGGCTTTCTACTTAGGGCTCGATGCGGGTGGCACCAAGACCGAGTGCGCGCTGGCCGAGGAAGACCGGATCGTGGCTCGCGCGGTGGGCGGGTGCATCAAGCCGCTGCGCGTTCCGGCGGAACAGGCGGAGGCGAACCTGCGGTCGTTGCTGGAGAAGATCGAGCGCGCATCGGGCGTGAGCATGCAGCAGATCGCGGCTACCTCGGTGGGCACGGCGGGGCTGCGTTTTCCCGAGACGCGGCAGGTGCTGACAGAACTCTTCCAGTTAATGGTGAGCGGAGAGATCGAGGTGTGTGGCGATGAGGAGATTGCGCTCGACGCTGCCTTTCCGGGACAGCATGGCGTGCTGGTGATTGCCGGGACGGGTTCAAACACGCTGGGGCGGTTGAGCAATGGCGAGTTGCTCACGGTGGGCGGCTGGGGGCAGGGTATCGGCGACGAGGGATCAGGCTACTGGATTGGCCGGCGCGCGCTCAACCTGGCCTGCCAGGCCTTCGATCGGGATGAAGCGACGATGGTGCTGGGCCGGGTGGTGGAGTTCTGGAAAGCGTCGAGTCTCGGCGGGGTAGTGGCGATTGCCAATCAGACGCCTTTCCCGGATTTTTCGCAGCTTGCACCGGTGGTGGTCGCGTGCGCGGAGGCGGGCGACAGTGTAGCGACGCAGGCGCTGGTCGAGGCAGGGAACTGGCTGGCCAGTTCTGCAGTGTTGGCCTATCGCAAGGTGCGTTCGCGCGAAGGGGCGGAGGCCGTGGCGCCGGGCATCGCGTTTGTGGGGAGCATTCTCGCGAATGTGGCGATGGTGCGAGAGACGATGTTCGAGTCGATCCGGCGCGAACTCCCTGGAGTGTTGCTGCTGCCGGAGGCGGTGGATGCGGTCGAAGGAGCCGTGTGGCGGGCGCGGCGAGTGGCGCGGCTGGCCTGAGCAGGTCGGCGGATTGGATTTCCGGCGCGGTCTGCGAACCGGATTTCGCTGTCTCGGTAGAGAACAGGCCTAGTTCACGGGACGTCCGCGCAAGAAGGTCTGCACTACTTCGCCAGCTTCTGAGAGAACAACGAAATTCGCATCGCGCCCCACGGCGAGGGTGCCGAGGCGGTCTGAAAAGCCGGTCATGCGAGCCGGGTTCCTGCCGGCGAGGGCGGCGACCGTGCCCAGGTCGGCTCCGGTAAACGAGCGAAAATTCTGGACGGCGCGATCCATGGTGAGCGTGCTGCCGGCCAGCACTCCATCGTGCAGGCAGATGCCGTCCTTCACCTCGACGTCCATCCCGCCGAGGGTGTAGTGGCCATCGGGCATGCCGGTGGCGCTGATGCCATCGGTGATGAGGATGGCGCGTTCGGGACCCTTAGCCTTCCAATACAGGCGCACGAGCAGCGGGTCGACGTGGTGGCCGTCAGCGATGATTTCTGCGAAGAGGCGGTCGTCGTCAAGCACCACGGCGGCGATGCCGGGATCGCGCTGTTTGAGGCTGCGCATGGCGTTGAAGGTATGGGTCGCGCTGGCGGCGCCGGCAGCGATTCCACGCAGCGCGGTGGGGGCGTCGGCGTCGCTGTGGCCGAGGCTCACGCGGACGCCGAGGCTGGTTGCATGGTGGATCAGTTCTTCGGCTCCGGGCAGCTCAGGCGCGATGGTGATCAGACTGACACGACCCTCCGCGGCCTGCCACAAGCGGTCGAACGCTGCGACCGAGGGTTGCTGAAGGAACTGCGGGGGATGCACTCCGCGCTTGGCGTGGGAGAGGAACGGACCTTCGAGGTGAATACCGACAGCGCGAGCTCCGCCGAAGTCGCGGTCGAGGCGAGCGGTCATGGCGGTGAGGGAGCGAAGCGTGGCGTCCATTTCGGCGGTGACGGTGCTTGGCAGATAGGCGCCCACGCCGCGCGTGGCGAGGAAACGGCTCACGGTCTCAAAGGCGGCGTCGCTGCCATCCATCAGGTCGTGGCCAGCTCCGCCATGCACGTGGACATCGAAAAAGGCCGGCACCAGCGTGCAGCCGGGAAAGTCGAGGATCTGGTGTTTGGCGGGGAGGTCGTGGCGGCTTCCGAGTGCCGCGATCACGCCATCTTCGATGACTACGGCGCTGGATTCAAAGCAGGTGCCCGGCGTGAAAAGACGGTCGGCAGTTACCACCAGATTGGTCATAGTGCAGGTCGGAGGCCGGAGGGAGGTTCACGGCTGGCTTCAGTCTAGCATCCAGAGTTGGGAACACTGCTTTAGACTCAGGCGAGTGCCCAAAGCGATCCCAGCCAAATCCAAGAAGCCTCGTATCGGCGTGCATCTTTCGACCGCGGGCGGCGTGTTTACCGCGGCGGAACGTGCGCGGACGGTAGGCGCGAATACCTTCCAGATCTTCTCTTCCAGCCCGCGCATGTGGCGTCCATCGCGGCTGGAGGCGGAGCACTGCGAGCGGATGAAGCAGCTGCGGGACGAGTATGACTGCTTTCCACTGGTGATTCACGCCAGTTACCTGGTGAACCTGTGCAGCCAATCGGCGGAGGTGCGGGCCAACTCCATCAAGGCGTTTCGCGGAGAGGTGGAGCGGGCTCTGGCCCTGGGCGCGGAGTACCTGGTGCTGCATCCGGGTTCTTGGCGCGGGCTTACGCGGGAAGAAGGGCAAAGGCTGGCAGCGGAATCCATCGCCGCGAGCCTCGATGGGCTGGGCTGGCACGACTGCGACTTTCGCGTGCTGATTGAGAACACTGCCGGGTCAGAGTTTTCGCTGGGCGGGTCCCTCGAACAGGTGGCGGAGTTGAACCATCGTCTGTGCGGCATTGTGCCGGTCGGGGTGTGTCTCGATACCTGCCACTGCCACGTCGCCGGTTACGACATCGTGACCCCGGCAGGCTACGAAAAAACCATGGCACAGGTCGAAGCGACTGTCGGTTCAGAAGCAGTGCGCGTCTGGCACATGAATGACGCCAAGGCGGAGCGTGGGTCCAAGCTCGATCGCCACCAGCACATCGGTCTGGGAACCATCGGAACGGCGCCGTTTCGGAGAATTTTGCGCGATCCGCGGTTTTCGTACTGCGCCTTCATCGCCGAGACCCCGGTGGATGAGGATGGGGATGAGCTGCGAAATGTGGCGATGCTGCGGAAGCTGGCCGGGGGCAAGAAGGTCGGGTCGCGTTCGAAGGGCGACTGCTGATTCCAGGAGCGGCTCGCCGGGCGGAAGTCGCACCCCTCAAACTTCGGGACGTGGACTTCACACTCGAAGAGTCATCGTGTTCACAGGCAGTACAGAGAGTGTTTGAAAATACGGGCGTTACTTATGTGAGGTCAGGCTGGCTCTCACCTTGGCCACCGTGGTGCCGTGAACTCGGATTGCTTCGTGCAGCACGTCTCCGCTCACGCCGAACTCTTTGCTCCAGTAGTGAATGTCAGAGGAAAGCTTCGGGTTGATGTGGTCCGGATCATGCGGGCCGTGCTCGACGTTATCTGCCATTGGTCAGGTCCTTTGCTGAACGAAGTGTCGCTCTACAGGAGTGGATGTATGTGGGGGCGCAAAGATGTACGCGCGCCTTCCGTTTGTGAGAAATAGGCTGAATAGCGGGTTTTTGATCTCTGCGGAGAGTTCCATTTGCAGCGTCTTCATGCCGTCGCCCCTAACTCTGTTGAAGTAATGGAAAGCCAAAGAATTTGGAGTGGGCCTCCCGGGCCAGCGACGGCCCCTCTTCCCACCCCGGGTACAATCAGAAGAGATATGTCTGCTCAAGAGCCAATAGAAGAGACCGCGTCGGCGGTCACAGGAACAGCCACTTCTGACGGGGCCTCTGCGGCCACGGAAGTCCGGTACACCCCTGCCGAGATCGAGCCGCGCTGGCAGCAGCGCTGGGCGGAGACCCCGGACCTTTACGCTGCCGAGCCCGCCTCCTCCGGCAAGCCCAAGTACTACGTGCTGGAGATGTTGCCGTATCCCTCCGGCCAACTGCACATGGGACACGTGCGCAACTACTCGATCGGCGACGCGCTCGCCCGCTACATGTGGATGCAGGGCTACAACGTGCTGCACCCGATGGGCTGGGACGCCTTTGGGCTGCCGGCGGAGAACGCCGCCCTGAAGAACAACACTCCGCCGCGTGAGTGGACGCTGGGCAACATCGCTGCCATGAAGCGGCAGATGCAGCGCATCGGCCTGAGCTATGACTGGCAGACCGAAGTGACGACCTGCCTGCCCGAATACTATCGCTGGAACCAGTGGTTCTTTTTGCGCATGTACGAGCGCGGCCTCGCCTACCGCAAGAAGAGCAAGGTGAACTGGTGTCCGCAATGCGCCACCGTGTTGGCCAACGAGCAGGTGGTGAATGGCTGCTGCTGGCGGCACGAAGACCAGATCGTGGAGCAGCGGGATCTGGAGCAGTGGTTCCTGCGGATCACGAACTACGCGCAGGAGTTGCTGGAGGGATTGGACAAGCTGCCGGACTGGCCGGAGAAGGTCCGCACGATGCAGCGCAACTGGATCGGCCGCAGCGAAGGCGCGATGGTGGATTTCACCGTGGACGAAACCGCCTGCGATGAGAACGACGAGGGCTGCGCCGAGGAACAGGACAAGAAGACCGGCAAGCAGGGCCGCGACGTGCTGGATGCGCGGCAGAAGCCGGTGGACACGACGGGCGGGCGCAAGGTCAGCGTATTTACAACACGCATTGATACGATTTACGGGGCGACGAGTCTGCAGCTTGCGCCGGAACACGCGCTGGTGAAGGAGTTCGCCGCCGCCGACCAGAAGCTGGCAGGGGAAGTCGCCGATTTGCTCGAGCAGCAGAAGAAGGCGCGCGAGGCGGGCGATGTAGGCGCGATCGAAAAGCACGGTGTATTCACTGGCCACTTCGCCACCAACCCCTTTAGCGGAGAGAGGGTGCCGATCTGGGTGGCGAACTACGTGCTGCTCGATTACGGGACCGGGGCGGTGATGTCGGTGCCGGCGCACGACGCGCGCGATTACGAGTTCGCACAGAAGTATGGCTTGGAGGTGCGCATCGTGGTGCTGCCGCGGCGCACCAATGAGCCTGTCGCGGATGGTGGCGGGGAGGCAGCCATGCTGCCCTACATCGAAGAAGACAGCCTGCTGATCAACTCCGGCGAATTCAACACGCTGGGCTGCGAGGAAGCGCAGCACAAGATGGCGGCGTTCGCGGAAGAACACGGATTTGGCAAGAAGACGGTTACGTATCGTTTGAAGGACTGGGGTGTAAGCCGCCAGCGCTACTGGGGCACGCCGATTCCCATGCTCTATTGCGACAAGGACGGCATTGTGCCGGTACCGGACGATCAGCTTCCGGTGATCCTGCCGGAGCAGATTGCGATTACGCAGCAGGGAGGATCTCCGCTGGCGCGCGTGCCGGAGTTCGTGAACACGACCTGTCCCAAATGTGGCGGACCGGCGCGGCGCGAGACCGACACGATGGACACCTTCGTCGATTCCTCGTGGTACTTCTACCGCTACGCCGATGCGAAGAACAACCAGGCGCCATTTGATACTGAGAAAATTGCGTATTGGTTTCGCATCGATCAGTACATTGGGGGCGTGGAGCACGCGATTCTGCACCTGATCTATTCGCGATTTTGGACCAAGGTGATGCGCGACCTGGGAGTGATTCACAACGACGAGCCCGTGGCGCGCCTGTTCACGCAGGGCATGGTGATCAAGGGCGGCGCGAAGATGTCGAAGTCGAAGGGCAACGTAGTCTCGCCCGACGACATGATCGCGCGGTATGGCGCCGATGCGACGCGCATGTATTCGCTCTTTGCCGCGCCGCCGGATCGCGATCTCGACTGGCAGGAAGACGGCGTTGCGGGTGTGAGCCGGTTTTTGGGCAAGGTGTATCGCTTCGTGATGAAGCATGGCACGCAGCTCAAAGATGCGCCGGCCGCCGCGGGACAGCTCTCGCCCACGTCGCAGGCATTGCTGCGCAAGCTGCACCAGACCATCGCCAAGATCACGCAGGACTTTCAGGGCCGGTGGCACTTCAATACCTGCATCGCCGCGGTGATGGAGTTGATGAACGACCTGATTGGCGCGGAAGGCGCAATCGCAAACGGCGACGTACCACCCGCTGTGCTGGGGCAGATCTTGCCGCCGCTGGTGTTACTGCTTGCGCCGATGGCGCCGTATCTCGCGGCAGAGTTGTGGCAGCAGCTTGGCCACGAAGGCGAGGTGCTGCGGCAGCCGTGGCCGAAGTTTGACCAAGCACTGGCGCAGGAAGACGAAATCGAAGTGCCGGTGCAGGTCAACGGCAAGCTGCGGTCGCTGGTACGCGTGCCGTCCGGCACCGATCAGGATGCGATGCGCGAGGCCGCGCTGGCCGACTCGAAGATTCGCGCGCTGGTCGAGGGCAAGCAGATCGTGAAGGTGATCGTGGTCCCGGGCAAGACAGTCAACCTCGTGGTCAAGTAACAGTGCGCGGAACCCAGTCGTTCGTTCACACTGTGGCGTACTGCTGGAAGCACCCCTCGCTCGTCGCGCTGGAGGTGGCCTGGCGCTGGCTATTCGGTATTCCGGCGCTGGCGCTTTTGTATCTGATGGGCGCACACATCGTGGCAGCGCATCCGCTGGCCCCTACCGGGATCTACGACCTTTCCCTGCAGAATGTGGATCAGGTGGAGGTGACGCTCGCGAACGTGTGGGAAACGCTGAGCCCGCCGCTGATGCACGCCATTTTGTGGCTCGCGCCCTTGCTGATCGTAGGTTGGTCGATCGCGTCGGGTCTGGGCCGCAGCTTCGTCTTCCGCCGCTACGATCGCACGCTGCCGTTCCGGCCCGCGACGCTTGTGGTACTTCAGTTGTTACGAATAGTGGCGTTGACCGGCTCCTTTGCGGTGTGGTTTCGTGCGATTCAGTGGGCGGCAAACTATTCGCTGGGCGCACCCGCGGCCGGCGCCGAGCCGAACCTGGTGCTCTACGCGGCGCTGGTGCTTTGTATCTCGCTCGGCGTGTTCGTGGTGTGGGCTACGGCGAGCTGGGTTTTCTCGGTCGCGCCGATGCTTGCCCTGCTCGAAAACAAGACGGTTGGCGAGAGCCTGGCGAAGAGCTTCCGGCTGGGGCGGCTGAACGGCAAGCTGGTCGAGGTGAACCTGGTGCTCGGCATTATCAAGCTGGGGCTGGTGGTGTTGGCCATGGTGTTGTCGGCCACGCCGCTTCCGTTTGAGGCGGAGATGGCGGGAACGCCGCTGTATCTTTGGTGGGCATTCGTAACAGTGCTGTATTTGGCTGCATCGGATCTGTTTCAGGTGGCGAGGCTGGTGGCCTTTGTGGAGTTCTGGCGCGGTCGCGTCGGCGAGATGGCAGCACATGGCGTAGGCGGCCCGGCTCGTTAGCGAGACGCGCGAGTGGTCGAGTACGATCGGTGTGTTCTAAGTGGGGAGCGGGATACGGTGGAGAACCTGTTGCAGCCTACGAACGAGCGGGGCGCGGCGCAGCGTAACGCATCTGAGATCGCGCAGGGCATCGAGCGGCTGATCGAGCGGGTGCGGGCTGGCGATGTGCGGGCGCTGGGTCGCGCCATCTCGCTGGTTGAAAATGATTCCCCGTTCGCGCGGCAGGTGTTGTCGTCCTGTTTTCGTTCGGCAGGGCATGCGTTTCGTGTGGGGATCACCGGTTCGCCCGGAGCGGGGAAGAGCACTCTGGTCGACCGGCTCGCGCGGCACTATCGCGAACGCCAGGAGACCGTCGGCGTGGTGGCGATCGATCCGACCAGCCCGTATACCGGGGGGGCGATCCTGGGCGATCGCATACGCATGAAAGAGGATCTCGCCGACGCGGGTTTGTACGTGCGCAGCATGGCGACGCGCGGCGCGCTGGGCGGCTTAGCCCGGGCTACCGCGGACGTCGCGTCGGTGATCGCGGCGAGCGGCAAACAACGCATCCTGATTGAGACCGTGGGCGTGGGGCAGGATGAGGTAGACATCGTCAGGCTCGCTGATCTCACGCTGGTGGTGCTGGTGCCCGGCATGGGAGACGATGTGCAGAGCCTCAAGGCGGGCATTCTCGAGATCGCGGACATCTTTGTGCTGAACAAGAGCGATCGCGAGGGAGCGGATCGGTTGGAGAAGGAAGTGCGCGCCATGCAGTCGCTGGCGACGAAGCACGGGGACTGGATTCCGCCGATGGTGCGAACGGTTGCGAGCAGCGGAGACGGCATTGTGGAACTCGCGGTAGCGATTGAGGACGCGCGAGCATGGCTGGCGAAAGAGGGGCGGCTGCAACAACGCCGCGCTCAATCCTGGCGGGAACGCATCGTAGAGATGATGCGTCAGGAGTTGTTGCGGGAGCTGCGTCTTCACGGCTTGTCGGATGCGGAGCTGACCGCGCATGCGGAGCGGGTGGCTACCGGCAATGAAGATCCGTATGCGGTGGTGCCGAGGCTGGTGCAGCAAGCCTTTCGCGGAGTGAGTGAGCCGAGCGTGTCCAAGGAGAAGCATGGCAAAGATTGATCATCTGGGAATTGCAGTGAAGAGTATTGCGGAGGCGCGCGGCTTGTACGAAGCGCTGGGGCTTACTGTGCTGCAGGAGGAAACGATCGCGCACGAGCAGGTACGGACGGCGATGATTCCGGCCGGCGACAGCCGGATTGAGTTACTGGAGCCAACCAGTCCTGACTCTGCCGTAGGACGGTTTCTGGAGAAGCGCGGCGAGGGCCTGCACCACGTGGCCATGCACGTCGATGACATCTCGGCGACTCTGGAGGAGTTGAAGGCGAAGGGCGTGCGGCTGGTTTCAGACGAGATTCAGATCGGGAGCGGCGGCCACTACTACTTCTTCGTTCACCCGGAGAGTGCCGGCGGCGTGCTGCTCGAGATCTGCCAGGACCCGATCGAGGGCGTGTGAGGAGCATGCCGGGATCGGAGAGGCTCGTTCTTGGAATCGATACATGCGGCGCGTTGGGAAGCGTCGCGCTGGCGCGGCTGAGTGAGGATGGCGGGCTGGTCACGCTGGAAGAAGCGACGCTGCCGGGAAAGAGCTATTCGGCGCTGCTGGTGTCGACGGTGCGCAACTTGCTGCAGCAGGCGGCCGTGAGTCTTGGCGGCTTGTCGGCGATGGTGGTGGTGAAGGGGCCGGGCAGCTTCACGGGCGTGCGCGTGGGGTTGAGTGCGGCCAAGGGCTTCTCTGAGGCTTCGGGCGTGCCGTTGATCGCGGTTTCGCGGCTGGCGGTGCTTGCGTCGAAAGCGGAGCACGACGGCGCAGTATGCGCAGTGCTCGACGCGGGGCGGAAAGAATTCTACGTCGGCTGCTACGGCGGGAGCGAGTACGAGGCGTTGCTCGACCGAGACGAGACTAGGGCCTGCGGTGACGGCGCGCTCGCGGTGGTTTGCGAGCCATCTGTGGCAGAAGCACTGGCCGCGTGCAACCCAAGGATTGTGGATGCGCCGACGGCCGCCGATGCGATCCGGCAGGCTGTGCCCCGGATTTTGGCTGGCGACTCGGAGTCCATTGTTCTACTCGATGGCAACTACCTGCGGCGTTCGGACGCAGAGATCTTCGCCAAGCCGAAACCTTCAGTCGCATGAGCGCGAGGCGTCCGGGCAAGCCAGAGAAGCAGAAGCCGATCGGTTCCGTTTGCACCGTTCGCGGAATTACAGCGGCCGATCTGGACCAAGTGTTGGAACTGGATCGAGCCACGCCGGGCGCTCCGCATTGGAGCCGCGAGGCTTACGAAAGCTGTCTGGGCCCACAGAGCGGCTCGCTGCGACATTTCGGCAAGGTGGCTGAAGTTGCAGGGCAGGTGGCCGGGTTTGCGATCCTCCGCTGCCTCGATCTTACCGTGGCCCAAAAAGCGGCAGGCAATGAGTGCGAACTGGAGTCGATTGTGGTGGGAGACGAGTTTCGCCGTTGCGGGATCGGCTTCCGGTTGCTCGAGGAAATGATCGCCGAGGCGCGGACAGAGAAGGCGGTCCGGCTGATGCTCGAGGTACGCGAGTCGAATACCGCCGCGATCCGCCTCTACCAGCGTTCCGGGCTGCTGGCGGATGGACGAAGACCGGCCTACTACGTTGATCCAGTTGAGGATGCGGCGCTCATGTCGCGCCGTCTCGACTGAGCACGAAAGGGAACGAACTCTGGCGCGAAACCAGTGGAAAACTTCCACAAATGCGCATTGTCCGCGGGCCACCCGAGTGGTAGTTTGGAGAGTCCTAAGAAAAGAGGTGCTCCGATGGATATGGAAATAAAGAATGCGCCGAATGGTGACGTCCTCCGCTTGCTACAGGAACAACACCGCCACTATTCGGAGAAGTTGGAGAGTCTTCTGCAAAAACCTTACTTGTCCGAGGACGAAAAGCTCGAAGAAGTCCGCTTGAAAAAACTGAAATTGCGTGTGAAAGACGAGATGACGGCCCGGCAGTCGACTGTCGCATACATGGCGTAATCCAAAGGGCCGGAACATCAGTAGGGTGCCTCTAGGGCACCCAGACAGCTGCTGGGAAAACCACCTTTCCTCAGGCTGGCAATCAGAGTGTGTTCGCAGCACGGGACGTGCTGAGACTCTATAATCATTAGTCTTAGCTATGGTGCGTGACGGATACTTTTACGGTGGTGGCTTCCTGGCGGTCGCTTTGCTAGTGCGGCTCGGAACGGGAAGTTGGGTCTGGGCACTGGTGCCTGTGTTGCTGGCGCTGTTCTTTCTTTGGTTCTTCCGGGACCCGGTGCGAACCATCCCAGAAGGCGACGGGTTGGTTGTGTCTCCGGCTGACGGAGTGCTGACCTCGATCGACCGGTTGCAAACTCCCAATGGCGAACGCGTGCGGCTCAGCATCTTCCTCAACGTCTTCGACGTCCACGTGAATCGTGCTCCGGTTGCGGGTCGCATCCGCGAGGTGGTGTATCGCAAGGGCAAATACCTGAATGCGATGAATCCCGACTCCGCGGAGCAGAACGAGCAGAACACGGTCGTAATCGAGAGCGACGGCTACGAAGTGGTCTTCAAGCAGATTGCCGGGCTGCTGGCGCGACGGATCGTCTGCACCAAGCGTGCAGGGGATCGGGTTCAGCGTGGTGAGCGAGTTGGACTGATCAAGTTCGGGTCGCGGACCGACATTTTGCTGCCGGCTTCGGCGCGCGTTCGTGTGAACAAGGGAGCCCGGGTGAAGGGCGGCGAGACGATCCTGGCGGATATTCAGGCCTCAGCAGGCGAGCCGGTGCTGGACGACGACGTGGTGGAGGTTCTGGTTTGAACGAAGTCGACCGACAGCCGAGCGGGCCACGCCGTCGCAGGCGCGGAATGTACATCCTGCCCTCGCTGTTCACATCTGGAAACATAGCAGCGGGCTACTACGCGATCACCCAAAGTCTCGAAGGATCGGCCGCCGCGCCACACCATTTCGATTATGCAGCGCTGGCGATCGGCTTCGCCATCCCCTTTGACGCGATCGACGGGCGCATCGCGAGAATGACGAACACCACCAGCGAGTTCGGCAAGGAACTCGATTCGCTGGCCGATGTGATCACCTTCGGCGTCGCGCCCAGCATCCTGGCGTTCACCTGGGGCTTTCGCATGCTGCCGCTCACCATGGATCCGTTTCTGCGGCAGAAGCTAGTGCAGTTAGGCGCGTTCATCTGCTTTCTTTTTCTGATCTGCGGGGCGAGCCGGCTGGCGCGATTCAACATCAGCCACAATCCCGTGCCCAAGAACCCGGGACGGCCGGGCAGAAAGTACTTCGTGGGCATGCCGATACCGGCAGCGGCCGGTGTAGTGGCTGCGGTGGTGCACTTCTTCCGCGGAACGCCGGTGTTCAACTGGTGGCTGGCCGCAACCTGGATGGCGCTCATGGGCCTGATCGGATTTCTGATGGTCAGCACCTGGCGATTCTGGAGCGGCAAAGAGATTAACCTGTCGAGCCGCCATCGATTTCAATGGATGGTGGTGGTAGGCATTCTGCTCTACGCCATTGTTGCGTTTTCACAGGTGATGCTGTTTCTCATCGCATTCATCTATCTTTTCTCTGGCATCTTCGCGCGGGCCGCGTATGGCTGGTCGCGTAATCGTAAATCCACGCCAGCTCAACCGCTGCCCTCGTCGCAGACATAAAGACAACTGACTGATGCCTGAAAGTTACCGGATAGCCATCGTGGGCGCCGGATCCTTGCGCGGCAAGGAACTGAGCGACTCTCTCAGCGAATCAGCATTCGCCACCAGCGAGGTCGTGCTGATGGACGATGACTCCGCGCTCGGCCAACTGGAAGCGGTTGGGGATGAAGTCACGTTTATTCAGAGGATCGAACCAGGCTCGTTTGATCGCATGGACTTTGCACTGTTTACCGGCACGGAAGACGTGACGCTGAAGCATTGGCAGACGGCGCTGGCGGCGGGAGCGAGCATTCTCGATTTGAGCTATGCCCTCGATCAGGAACCGAATGTTCTGGTGCGGTCTCCGTGGGTTCGCGAAGAGATGAACGGCTCGGGAAATCAGGGTACTCCCGATCTGCAAACGGCGGCGATTGTTCCCGCGCATCCCGCGGCGGTGGTATTGGCACTGCTGCTGGCACGGCTGAAGAAGGCCGGTGCGGTGCGCAGCGCGTGGGCCACGATCCTCGAACCGGCGTCGGAATATGGACGCGCGGCGATGGATGAGCTGCATCAGCAGACGGTTACGCTGCTCTCGTTCCAGACGCTGCCGAAGGATATCTACGACGCGCAGGTGGCGTTCAATTGCGTTCCCGTGCTCGGTGAGAATGCGAAGATCAACCTGGGGCAGACCGAGAGCCGCATCCGCCGCCACTACGCGCTGCTCTCCGGCGGCCGTCTTCCGCAGGTCGGAATTCAGATGATTCACGCGCCGGTGTTTCACGGGCACAACTTTTCGCTGGCGATAGAGATGGAGCGCCCCGTTTCCATGGAAAAGATCGAGGCGACACTTACGGGCGAACACATCGACGTAGTCCTGAGCGATGAAGATGCGCCGACGAATCTGAGTTCGGCGGGTCAGGAAGACATCATGGTGCGGCTGCGTTCGGAAGAGGGCGAGCAGACGCAACGCTTCTGGATCTGGGCCTCGACAGACAACTTGAAGATCACGGCGTTGAACGCGGTAGCCTGCGCGTCGGAACTGCGCCGTCTGCGCCCCCAGGGTAAGGTGCAGTAGGGAAGAAGTGGGCGCCGTCTCGACGACGCCCGATCTCGATCGCTCGAATCCGCGTGCTTGTGCTATTTGCTGGTGGCTGCATCGACTGCATCGCCGATGGGGTCATCGGCAAATACCGCGACCGCTGTAGACACGCCCTTGACGAAGAACTTGGCTGCGTCCGAGGTGGGCACGCTCATCGAAGAGGTCCAGTGGGCTTTGCCGAACATGCACTTGGTGTCGGAGCAGTTTTCGTGGATTCCCTCGTAATCGGAATCCTTGTTCATCGCTTCGAAATTAAGCTTGTATTCGCCCTGGATAGTGGTGTGCGCGGTCTCGTACGACTGCTCGACGGACTGCAGCCAGATCTCGACCTCCTGCGTGACCGCCTTCACGGCTTCAATGCTCTCGCGCAACTTCGCAATCCGTGAGCCGATGTAGAAGTACTTGGCCCACACGCGCACCCAGGTATCGCAGGGAGCATTGGCGGGATGGGCGGCGGTGTGAGCTTGGTATTGGAAGGGCGGGGCGGGATAGGCGGCGGAACTTTAGGGGGCATCAGCGTCTCCGAAGCTGGAAGTGGAACCGGTCGACAACGAGCGAGGGCCTGAAAACAGGAACGCTGCCGAGCATAGCACACGATCGGGTGGTCTTTGGCTCCTGTTGAATGTGAGACAGCGCCCTGGTTTTGCAGGCTGCTCAGGAGGTTGGAGGGGCTGCTTCCGTGCGGCACCATGCGGTTACGGTGGGTAAGAGCATGGGAGCGTAGCCGACATGTTGCATAGCGGCTCGAAACATCGCGGGAATCTGGTCCGGATCGATCTCACCTTCCTTTACCAAGCCGTATTCGAGAGCCTTGGGCAACATGCTGACGAAGGTATCCGCGATGTACTGGTAGAAGACGGAATCTTCGCTTCCGTCCATCACTGCCTCCAGTCGCATTGTTGGGATCGGCAGCCCGGCGGCAGAGAAGACTCGATGCAGGCGCGCGCCCATGTCGATATGCGCGCCGGAGCGGCGAAGGGTTTCGATCACACATTGGGCGATGCGGAGAACAGGGTTGTCGGGCCCCTGGGGCGGGTTGAAAAACGGCTCCATGAAGGCTACCGATCCGCCCGGCTTGAGATAGCGTGTCGCGGCAGCGAGGGCGGCGGCGGGATCGGGCTGGTAGAGCAGTACGAGGCGCCCGACCACGGCGTCGAAGGGATCGCCGAGGGGAGCGTCGTACGTAGCGAAGTCGCCCTGGACGAAGGTGATGTTGGAGGAGCCAGTGGCCGCGACTCGATGCTGCGCGAAGTCCAGGGCACCGGTGTCGCGCTCGATCCCGACAACGCTGCCCGTGGGGCCGACCATCTCCGACAGCAGCAGGCAGACATCGCCCGCTCCCGATCCGACATCGAGCACGCGCATCCCGGTGCGAATACCGGCCTCTTCAAAGAGGCGGCGGGTCATGGGTATGAAGAGTCTTCCTTGCACAGACAGGCGGCGGTACTCGTGAGAGGACTGTTGCAGGGCATAGTCGGGGCTGGATGGGCACATAGGTGTTCCTGACCTCGTAGGAGAGAATTGGGCTAAACTCACCTTTAGTATTATACCACAATCACAGTTACAAATCAAGTAAGCAGTGAGGAGAAGCAGCTGCGCAGTGATCTTAACCCGGCTGTGCCTCGAGCCAATGGCGATGCTGCGCGAGGATGAAGTTGTCGGTCATGCCGGCGATGTAGTCGGCGACGACGCGGGCCAGGCCTTGGATCGGAATCTCCGCTCGCTGATCCGGCGGCAGCAGTTCGGGATGCGCCATCCACGCGTTGAACAGGTCGCAAGTCACGTGTTCGGCTTCCTCGTGATCGTGTCCGAGTTCGTCGCTGTTATAGAGATGGGCGTGGAGAAACTGCTTGGCCTCGAGACGAAGTTCTTCCATGCCGGGCGAGAAGGCGGCCAAACGGCGAGGGGCGGAGCGGATTTGATCCAGATGAGCGATGTGGTGGGTCTCCACCTGCCTCGCGGTTTCGGTGATCAGGTCGCCGACCATGGCATTGAGCATGCGCTTGAGCGATTCGTTGAAGACAAACTTCTCCGCCACGTCTGGATGCGCGGTGCGCATAGGCACAAAGAAGCGCTCGAAGAGACGAACGTGACTGCGCATCTGCTCCGGGGTGAGAATGCCCGATTCGTAGCCATCGTCGAGGTCGGCGGTGGTGTAGGCGATTTCATCGGCGAAGTCGATCAACTGCGCTTCGAGTGGCGGCCGCTGATCGAGCAGGTAAGCGGCGAGTTCGGGATGTTCTAGAGCGGAGTAGTCGCGGGAGTGTTTGACGATGCCTTCGCGCACGGCGAGCGTCAGGTTCAGTCCGCGAAAGGAAGCGTAGCGCTGTTCGAAATACTCGACGATGCGCAGGGCGTGAAGGTTGTGATCGAAGCGGAGCCCGTGCTGCTGGAGCGCGTCGTCAAGCGCGCGTTCGCCGGCGTGGCCAAAGGGTGGATGGCCGATGTCGTGGACCAGGGCGAGTGCTTCGGTGAGGTCCTCGTTCAAGCCGAGCGCGGAGGCGACGGTGCGCGCGATCTGGCGCCACCTCCATGGTGTGGGTCAGTCGGCTGCGAAAGTGATCCGAATGACGATGAGTGAAGACCTGGGTCTTGCCTGCGAGGCGGCGGAAGGCGCGCGCGTGAATGATGCGGGCACGATCGCGCTGAAAGGGAGAGCGGTAGGAGTGGGGTGCTTCGGGAAATTCGCGTGCCGCCAGCGGGCTGTTTCCGTCGTTGGGGACGGCACAGTCCGCGGGCAGGCGCTGAATTGGAGCAGTGATGGCCACTTAAGGCTTGCTGGAGGCCGTTCCGCCGTCCTGCTTGGCGAGTTTCACGCGGGCACTCTCGAGCTTCTTCTGCACCTTGCTGATGTCGGAGGGTTCGGCATCGGCAGGAATGGTGCGGGCGTATTCATGCAGCGACAACTCCCACTGCGCCGCTGCCAGCTTGAGTCGGCCGGTCTTCTCATAGAGTTCGCCGAGGTGATCGTGGACGGTGGGATCGGTCGCGTTCCGTTCACTGGCCCGACGAAGATTCTCTTCTGAAAGGCTGTACTGTCCAAGTTTGAAGTAGGCCCAACCCAGCGAGTCGAGGTAGGCGTAGTTTTGCGGGTCGAGCTGCACAGCCTTCTGAATCATCGAGAGCGAATCGTCGAGTTTCACGCCGCGATCCGCCAGCATATATCCGAGGTAGTTCAGGGTCATGCTGTTGTTCGCGTCGAGTGCGAGGATCTTGCGGAACTGGTCTTCCGCATCGTCGAATCGCTTCTGCCGTTCCGCAAGCGCGCCGCGGAGGAAGAGGATGTAGATCTTGTCGTCCTGTTTGGCGGAGTATTGGTCGGCCTTGTCGAGTTCGTCCGAGGCATCTTTCCAGCGATGAAGGCGGGTATAGATCTGGGCCAGGGCGAGCTGAACTTCGCGATCGTCCTTGTCACTGGTGAGCAGCGACTTGGCCAGCGTGATGCCTTCCTCCGTGTGCCCCGTGTCGGCCAGTTGGCCGGCCAGCATCAGCTTGATGCCGCGATCCTTGGGTAACTTGGCGGAGGCTTCGCGGGCAACGTCGGTAGCCTTGGCGTATTCCTTGGCGTCGCGATAGGTGTCCACTTCACCCTGATAGCCGCGCACCGCATAGTCGCCGCCGAGCAGCACGAGCTTCTGATACGTTTCGACTGCCTGCTGGGTCTTCAACTGTTCGCGATAGAGATTGGCGAGGCGGTCGAGGAAGATGGATCGATTGGTCTTTTCGGCTTCGGAGTACTGGCCGGTGGTGTGTTCTGAGTCGGAGACCAGCTTCTCGAGAATCAGCTGAGCTTCGTCGTAGCGGCCCAGCGAGTCATAGATCAGGGCCTCGTTGAAGTTGATTTCGAGCGAATCCTGCACCAGCGACTTGGCCTTCTTGAGCGTAGCCAGCGCGTCGTCGTACTTGCCCTGCCGGCGGAGAATCTCCGAGATTCGGAGATAGGACTGCGCATCCTGCGGGTCGCCGCTGGAGATGTCCTGATAGGCGGTCAGCGCAGCAGGAAGCTGGTTGTCGTTGAGCAGGGCCTGGGCGAGCGCACGCTCTGCCTCAAGGTTTTCGGGCTCGAAGTCGACGGCCTTACGATAGGCGGCGATGGCCTTCTTCGAGTCTTTCATCTGGTCGTAGAGAGCGCCCAGGGCGAATTCAGTCTTGGCCGTCTGATCGTCTTCGGGGATCGCATTGAGCACGGTCAGCGCATGCTGCAGGTCGCCTTTTTCGCTGTAGAGGCGGGCGAGATTCAGCACCACCTCTTCGGAGTTGGGATCGATGGCCTGTGCGGCTTTGAACTGCTCTTCAGAGTGCGCCGTGTCGTGGTTGATGTTGTAGAGCTGACCCAGCAGGAGGCGGTCTTCAATGCTGCTCGGTTCCAGGCTGACGATCTTGACGTATTCGGCGATGGCGAGCTTGAGAACTTCATCGGATGGGCCGCCATTTTGCACGTCGCCGAGCGAGCGCAGGTAGATGCGGCCGAGCAGCTTATGCGCATCGAGACTGTTGGGGTCTTTCTTCAGCAGATCCTGCGCGGCGTTGATCGCATCGCGCACGCGGCCGGTTTTGAAGTAGAGCTCAGCGAGGCCGTTGTTAAGGTACTTGGACTTGGGATCGGCATTGAGGGCCAGCTTGTACTCTTCGATCGCGCGCGTGGCGTATTCGGGACGGCCGTAGGTGGTCGCCATCTCCTCATAGCTGTGAGCCAGTGCGTAGTGATAGTAGGCGGTGGAGCGATCGGCTGGCGCTGCGGGGGTGGCGCTGTCATCTGGCTTGGCGGCCACGGGAGCGATGGTTTTCGGGGCAGCAGTCTGGGGCCCGGCGGTCTGCGCGTAAGACAAGGAGCCCAGGAGCGAGGCACCGAGGAGCATGCCGGCAAAGGTATGGAGAGAATGGCGTGGAGACTTGCTGGTCATGTTTTTGGGATTCCTGCGCTCGAAAACCTTTCCTGGGAACCGGATCACGTTCTAAATAAATTTCTTGCCATTTTGGATGCTTAGGCGCGGTGGAAAGACACAGGTGCTGATCTGTAAGACGATTGTAACCCTGTTACGGCTTCGTCCAGCGAGGCGGATTTGGTCGTGTCAAGGGTGACAAATTATCGCAAACGTAGCGGTTTGCGCGCCACTGGAACCGAATTGGAGGGGAACAAATGAGCTCGGTGCATGGCTTCGAGGTTGCGCGCGAGGATAGTCAGTTGGCGCTCCATGCGGCGAAGCTGGCGCTGGCCCGGGTGGCGAGAATCGAGTGGCAAGTCGAGCGCGGGTCGGTGCACTTCGGCCTCTCCCCGGATGGTATGGATGAGCTGATCCAGATTCAGGCGCATCGCTGCAAGTTGTTGCTGCACCGAGACGGAACGTTTCCAGCCGTCGTCGAGCGGAGAGGCCGCGAGGGTAGTGATGCTTTGGCCAAAGCGGCGGAGGTAAGCGACGAAGGCGATCGCCGGCTCGACGGCTTCTGCAGCCGCTCGCCGGGAGGCCGTGCCCGGCAGGCTGGGCTCGAGCACCAGCCGATCCAGGGAATCTTCTGAATCATTGTGTGCCAGACCGATGGCCCGCCGTGCTTCGGCGAGCCCGCGGGTTGCGTTGGGTTTGGATTGCCACGAGGCGATCAGGGCATCGAGGTAGCGGCGGTTGGCTTCGAGGCTTCGCTGCAGTTGAAGGCCAAAGCGGTCGCGTTCCCAGGCGGGCCACAGGAACGACATCGCCAACAAGGCCAGGACCGCACCTAGAAACGTATTGCCGATACGCAATGCAGCCAGTTGCCAGTCGCCGAAGTAGGGCAGCGACACCAGCACAAACGTCGGCGTAAGGAAGAAGCAAAACCAGGTGTAGCTGACGGGATAGACGGCCAGAGTGAGCAACGCCATGGGGAAGATGGCGGCGGCCATGGTGATCTGCGAGTGCAGCAGCACCGCCAGCACCGCGGCCAGGACGCCGCCTGCGATCGTGCCGCCGACACGCTGAAGAGAACGACGAAAGGTGCCGGACAGGTGGGGCTGCAGGACAATCAACGAGGTCAGCGGGAGCCAATATCCATGACTGATGTGGAAGTGGTAGAGAATCCAGACCTCAAGCCCGCAGACGGCGGTGATGCGGATGGCGTGCCGGAGCATCAGCGATTCCGGGTTCCAGTTGGCCCGCAGCTTTTCTCGCCAGTTGGGCGCCCGGATGGGTGGGCCAATGGCCAGCGACGGCGTGGCTTTGCGATGTTCGCGCGCGGTTCGAACGGCGATGACGCTGTCCATGGCGATCTCGAGGTTCTGCGTAATTTCGGCCATCTGGTGCAGCAGGAACTGCCCATCTGCGTCATCGGGCGCCAGGCACTGAGCCATGTCGTTGGGGATACGCTGGAGGCGCAGCTGAAAGCTGGGTTCGACGAATTCGGTGGGTCGGCGGCGCAGCAGATCGGCAATCCACGATTCGGCCTTGCTGATGAGCAGCAGCGAGGCCTTGGCCCGCTTCACGCAGTCGGAGAGATCGGCGGCGGAGGTGGCTTCGAGAAACTCGGCGAGGGCCACGGTGCGCGCCAGCACCAGGTCCGCCGACTCGAGCAATACGACCAGGTTGTTGGTTCGAACGGATTCGGAGGCACGCTGGGTGCGGACGCCGGCAATCGCTTCGCGGGCCTTTTCGAGAGCGCGACGAACGCGACCCTGATGATGCCGGGCGAGGCGGTGCCACAGCGCTGGACGCCTGCGTTGACGGACGTTGAGCTCCTGAATGCTGTTCAGAAACGAGGCAAGTTCGAGGTAGCATTCGCTGACTGCAAAGCGCGCAGGCCGATAAGGGTCGACGGGCCACAGAAACAGCGACAGCAGCATGGCCCAGAGACCACCGAGTAGCAGATATCCCGCGTGAGCCCAGGCGACGGAAAGATTTGGAGAAGGCGCGCCCAGTCCGCAAAAGTAAATGACCTGGACCAGCGTACCTGCGCTCGCAAAGGGAGCGCCGAGCACCAGCAGGTACGACCAGGCAAAGCACCAGACCAGGGTGACGGCGATCGCGTAGTCGAGGTGTTGGCCAGCCAGCGTGCCGACGAAGCAGCCAGCGGCTCCTCCTGCGGTCAGCACGGCGATGGACTGGATGCGGTGGCGATAAGGGCCGCCTGGGTCGGCGATGATGGCTTCAAATCCTCCCAGGGCCGCCCATGCCAGCAACGGCATGTGCAGCAGACCTCCGAGGAGCATCGGCACGGAGACGGCAGTGGCGGCGCGGAGACCGCGAAACCAATCCATGCTGCGCAACCAGTCCGGACTCCGCGACGGGGTCGGGCTCCGCAACCGGGTTTGGAGGTCATCCCGCATAGACGGAGTATCGCATTGCGCTTGATCGTGGTGTTCGGCTTGAGAATCAGCCAATGGACGATCAAAACCTGTCCGCTCGCGAGCACCAAATCCCATGAGTGAACAGGGGCGCTCCGCGGGCAGCAGGGTAAGCCCTTTGCTTTGAGACCGACGGCTCGGCCACACTGTGGCGCTCTACTTGCACCCCTTGTCCTGAGACTGGATCTGGAGACCACATGTTGGCGGATTTGAGATACGCGCTGCGGCAACTGCGGAAGTCGCTCGGCTTTACCCTCACGGTCGTCCTTACGCTGGCACTGGGGATCGGTACGAATACCGCCATCTTCACTCTGGTGGATTCGATCATGCTGAGACCGTTGCCGTATCCCCAACCCGCACAGGTCATGCAGATCGGCTATGGCGATGGCCAGACGGACGCGGCTTTTTTTCCGAAAGGCTGGATCCGCGCGCTTAACGAAAACTCCAGATCCTTTGCGGCCATCAGCGCCTTTGGTCCCAATGCAGAATTCAACATCGGCGACGGGGACTCAGCCAATCGAGTGTTCGGCGCGGAGGTGATGGCCAACGCGTTGAGCACACTCAATGTCCATCCGGCGCTGGGGAATTTCTTTTCGCCTGACGACGCGGCGACTGCGCACGATCCGGTCGTCGTGCTGAGCTACAGCTACTGGCGAGAGCATTTCGCTGCGAATCCGAATGCCATCGGACAGACACTGCGCATCGATGGAGTACGGCGGAGGATTATCGGCGTGTTGCCGGCAGGAGTTCAGTTTCCTTATGCGGAGACTCAGTTCCTGACGCCGGTGACGTTCAAGGGTGGCGATGCGCAGGATCCCTGGATGCAATTCGATCTACGAGCCTTCGGTCGTCTGAAACCGGAGGTCACGCAAGCGCAGGCGCAGTCGGAATTGCGGCGATTGCAAAGGGTGCTTCTGCCGATGTTTCCCTGGCAAATGCCCGAGACCTGGGCCGCACACATGCTGGTAGTGCCGCTGCTGGAGTCGGAAGTAGGCCCAATGGGGCCGAAGCTGATTTTGCTGTTTGCCGCGGTGGGGATGATTCTGCTCATTGCGTGCGCCAACGTTGCCAACCTGATGTTGGCGCGGGCGGCAGATCGGGAGCGGGAGATTGCCATCCGGGGTGCGCTTGGCGCTACAGCGACACGCCTGGTTCGCCAGATGCTGGCGGAGAGCGTTTCCCTGGGCGTACTGGCCGGCGTCGTTGGATTGATCGCCGCCGGGGCAAGTCTTCGCGCGCTGGTGACCCTGTTGCCTGCGGATACGCCTCGCATGAACGAGATCTCGCTGCATTGGCCGGTGTTTCTGTTCGCCGCAGTTGCCTCGATCCTGACCGGTCTTCTGTTCGGGCTCATCCCCGCTTTGAAAGTGGCGTCGCCGAACCTGCGAGAGTCGCTGCACGCGGGCAGTCGCAGTGTAGTGGGAAAGGCTGGACAGTTTCGCGTCTCAATGCTGCTGGTCGTGGGCCAAATTGCGTTATCGGTCGTGGTCATTACCGCTGGAGGGTTGATGCTGCGCAGCCTGTGGAGCCTGTCGCGGGTGAATCCAGGGTTTCGAACGGAGCGGGTGGTGACGGCGGAGGTGTCGCTGGATGAGAATGCGTGCAAAACCCCGGGACGTTGCCAGGCGTTCTTCGCGACCTTGCTTGATCATGCGCGCGGACTCGCCGGAGTGGATACAGTAGCGCTCGCCGATTCGCTGCCTCTGAAGGCTGCCGTAGGGAATTACGTGTATGACGCGGAACGACATCCTCGCGATGCTCGACAAGGCGCGCTTCTGGCAACTGGAAGAATCGTCTCCCCAGGCTATTTTGCCGGCTTAGGGATCCAACTGGTCAGGGGCCGACTGCTCGATGAGCAGGATGCTTCGGGCGAAAGCCGCGCGGTCGTCATCAGCCATAGCATGGCGAACCGTCTCTGGCCTCACGCCGAGCCGCTGGGCATGCACCTTCTGAATGTGACCGATGAACGTCAGCCTGCCGTGTGGGAGGAGAACAAAGCGGCCACCGTAGTGGGCATTGTAAGCAATACGCGTGAGGGCAGCCTGGCCAGCGACTTCGGAGACGAAGTGTACCTGCCCATGGTGCCGGCGCATGAAAAGCCCACGATGTATGTGCTTTTGAGAACGCGGGCCAGCGCATCGACGGCAGCAGAGGCACTGCGGCGGACAGTAGCGGCCATCGATTCGCAGGCGCCGGTCACGCGGGTCACGACTTTGAATGAAGTGGTGGCAAACTCGCAGGCGGATTCGCGCTCGCTTACCATCCTGCTGCTGGTCTTCGGAGGGCTGGCGGTCGTCATTGGAGGCATCGGGGTCTACAGTCTCATTGCCTATATTGTGGGCTGGCGAACACGGGAGTTTGGATTGCGACTGGCGCTGGGTGCGCAGCGGTGGCAGATCATCCAAGGGGTGGTGCGGCAAGGTCTGTTGCTTGCAGTTGCAGGTTCGGTGGCGGGTCTGGCTGCGGCGGCAGTGGTTGGGCAGGTGATGCGCCGCTTTCTCTTCGGGGTCACCCCGCTCGATCCCATGACCTTTGGTGCGGTAACGGTGCTGATGACGCTGTTGTCTGTGGCTGCAGCGTGGGGACCCGCGCGGCGTGCTGCCAGTGTTGACCCGATCAAGACGCTGCGCATGGATTGAGCGGGCAGGCTGGTCTAGGCTGGTTCGTTGCGGGGCCCCGATGCACCTTCTGCAGGAAACGAGCCAGCCTGTTCAAACGCATGCGAACCGGATTTCCCACGATGTGATACGACAGTAGAGATGAGACTCCAACTGCCGGACGGTCCCTTTCAGGCTTACTTATTCGACTGCGATGGCACCATCGCCGACTCCATGCCGCTGCATTATGTGGCGTGGTCCAAAGTGCTGTCGGAGTGGAACTGTGAATTCAGCGAAGAGCTGTTCTACGCCTGGGGCGGCATGCCAGTGGCGGAGATCCTGGCGACACTGAACCAGCGGCATGGCCTGGCGATGCCGGTGGAAGCGGTGCAGACGCGGAAGGAAGCGCTCTACCTCGAAAGCCTGCCGCAGCTTCAGGCGGTACCCGAGGTGCTGGAGCACATTCATTTGAGTCACGGGAGGATTCCGTTTGCGGTGGTCTCCGGCAGCACGCGCGATTCAGTGACCGCGTCGCTCGAAGCACTCGGGATTCTGGACCGATTTGACACGCTGGTCTGCGCGGGGGACTACACGCGCAGCAAGCCCGATCCGGAGCCATTTTTAGTGGCTGCACGAAGGCTGGGTGTTCCGCCGGAGACCTGCCTGGTCTTCGAAGACACGGACATGGGGATTGAGGCAGCGACTGCGGCGGGGATGGCGTCCGTCAAGATCCTGCAGCCTCGCGAACGAGCGCTCGCGGCCGAATCGTCTCCGCAGAAATAGGGTTTTCTCCCCAATCCGAGCGCGATACCTTGACTATCTACAATAGCGAGGTGTAGATAGTCATGGTATGGGGAAACCAAGCGATCTGGTGCAAGGCACACTCGACATGCTCATCTTGAAGACGATTTCGCTTGAGCCGAAGCATGGCTGGGCCATTGCAAAGCGCATTCAGCAAATCTCAAATGAAGTGCTGCAGGTGCAACAGGGGTCGCTCTACCCGGCGCTGCATCGGCTGGAGCAGCAGGGCTGGATTGAGGCGCAGTGGGCCGAGAGCGAGACCGGGCGGCAGGCCAAGTTCTATTCGCTGACGTCGGACGGGCGTTCGCAGCTGGAAAAAGAGAAGGAAAGCTGGAGCCGGCTTTCAAGCGCCATCAACCTGGTAGTCGAGAGCGTATAGCGGAGGCGCGCATGCGCTTGCGGCAACGAATTCGCATGGCCTCACGGGTGCTCTTGGAACGAGAGAGCGAAACCGCTCGTCTGAACGAAGAACTGCAGTTTCACATCGATCAGCAAGTTGCAGAGAACGTGGCACAAGGAATGACGCCAGAGGAGGCGCGGTTCGCGGCCTTGCGCCTCTTCGGCAACCCGACGCAGTTGAGAGAGGAGGCTCGCATGACCTGGAGCTGGAATTGGCTGGAGAAACTCTGGCGTGACATTCGCTATGGCGCTCGAACGCTGACCCGCGCACCGGGCTTCGCGCTGGTCGCCGTTCTGGTCATGGCGTTGGGAATCGGCGCGACCACGTCGCTGTTCACGATTGTGCGCTCGGTGCTGCTCAAGCCGCTGTCCTTCCGCGATCCAGACAAACTGGTGTCGGTCTACGAACACTTCAAGGCGACGCCTGCCGACGGAGCGTTCCAGTACAACCCGGTTTCGCCCGCGGATTATCTCGACTGGCGCAACAAAACGCATGCTTACCAGGACATGGCGGCGTGGCGTTGGTGGGGCTGCAATGTTGCCGGCGAACACTCCGAGTTGCCGGAGGTCGTGGTGGCTGCGGGAGGCTCGTTCAACCTTTTCTCCGTGCTGGGAGTTGAACCCGCGTATGGACGCGCGTTTACGGCGGAAGAGGATCAGCCTGAGGCCAATCATGTGGCCATGCTTTCGTGGAGCTTGTTTCAACGCCGCTTTGGGGGCGATCCCTCCGTGGTCGGCAAGCAGATCCGGATCGACAGCACTCCGTATGTGATTGTGGGCGTATTGCCTAAGTGGTTTGTGTATCCCGACGCGACCGTGCAGCTATGGGTGCCGTATGCCTCCACGTTTACTCCGAGCCAGTATGAACGCCACGATAATCATCAGACCCACGTAATCGCGCGGCTGAAGCCTGGGGTATCGGCGGAGTCAGCGATCCGCGAAGTCGGAGCACTGCAGTATCAGCTTTACCGGCAATACACGCCGGCCCCAGTGGCTGAAGAAGCCGTGTGGCGTCCGTTGATCGACACCGTGGTGGTAGATGTAAAGACACCGCTGATGGTGCTGATGGCGGCGGTGGGCTGCATGCTGTTGATCGCCTGCCTGAACGTATCGAACCTGCTGGTGGCGCGAAGTGCGGCTCGCCGGAAAGAGGTGGCGGTGCGGGGCGCGCTGGGTGGAAGCCGGCTAACGCTCATTCGAGAACAGATGACGGAGAGCCTGCTGCTTTGCGGATTGGGAGGAGCGCTGGGATTGGTACTGTCGTTCGGGTCGACACACTGGCTTGCGCATCATTGGCGCGATCTGCCCCGGGCCGAAGATGTGCACATGGATGGACCGGTGTTGTTGTTCTCAGTGGGGCTGATTGTGTTCACGGCCTTGTTGTCTGGCTTGCTTCCGGCAATCTCTTCAACAGGCAAAAACCTGTTTGCCACACTGCAGGATTCGTCCAGGTCGATCGGCGGCAGCGCATCGAAGGCGACCCTGCGCAAGACCATGCTCACGGTGGAGATCGCGCTGACAGTGATGCTGCTGCTGGCTGCGGGCCTGCTGTTCAAGAGCTTTCTGCATTTGCGCACCGCGGACCTGGGATGCGCGACCGACAACGTACTGACCATCAAGTATGGCTTGCCGGAAAAGCAGTACGACACGCCGCAGAAGGTGCTCGCGTTTCATGAGGCACTGATGGCGAAGGTATGCACGCTTCCCGAAGTGAAAGCGGCCTCGCTGGTGTCAACTGCGCCAGGCGATGGCTATGAGGGCGACGAGATATTCACCATTCCGGAACATCCGGCGCAGAAGCAGAGCCTGCAATTCGATGCGATGACGCGTAGTGCCGACCCCGGCTACTTCAGCACCATGCAGATTCCGCTGCTGCGCGGGCGCTTCTTCAACAACAACGAGCGTCTGGATCGGTATCACTATTCGATCATCAGCAAGCGGTTCGCGGACCAGTTCTTTGCGGGCGAAGACCCGATCGGCAAGCACGTCAACATCGAGTGGTCGGGTAAAAAGGAGATCTACGAAATCGTCGGAGTGGTGGGCGATACCTTGTGGGACGTGACTCAGCCGATCAAGCCGATGATCTATTTCCCCATGCTGGCCGGGCTTCCCCAACAGAATAGTTCGCCGACCATCGTGGTGCGCACCACTGGAAGCCCCTTCGGTCCGGCGATGGCCATTCAAAAGGAAATCGCTACGCTCGACCCTGCGCTGCCGACCTATGACATTCGCACCATGCCGCAGATTGTCAGCAAGAGCACGGCGAACCAGAGCTTCATCGCGACGCTCACGCTGGCCTTTGCTGCCTTGTCGCTGCTGCTCGCCGCAGTTGGTCTCTACGGCGTGCTCTCGTACCTGGTCACCCAGCGCATTACGGAGATTGGCATCCGACTGGCGCTCGGCGCAGATCGCGGGCAGGTGCTGCGACTGGTCTTGCTGGATGGTTTGAAGCCGGTCTTGATTGGGTTGGTCCTGGGCTTGGCGGGCGGCTTCGGAGCGGGCCGGCTGATTCGGTCGGTGTTGTATGGAACGCAAGCGGCGGATCCGGCTGTCTTCGCGATCATGGTGGTCTGCCTGTTGGTGACGGCGCTGCTTGCCTCGGCGATTCCGGCGCTGCGTGCTTCGAGGATTGAACCGATGCAAGCGCTGCGGGTGGAGTGAACGAGAGCCGCCCGCGGGCTGCGCCACAACGGTTTCGGGTTATGCGGTGCCAGATTATGCAGTATCGAGGTGGAACGATTCCTCGTAGCGATCGACCGGATAGCCTTGCGCCTTCCATGCGGCGAGTCCGCCCTTGAGGAACTTGACCCGGGTAAAGTGGGCCTCCAGTGCGCGGGCGAGAATAGCCTTGCTAGTCTTGTCGTTGGGACAGGTGCAGTAGACGACCACGTCTTCATCGTGAGGAATGATCTCGGGATTCTCCTGGATCTCTTTTGGAGGAACCCGCTTGGCTCCTGGGATAGTCTGCGATTCGACCAGCAAGTCGAGTGGCAGGCGCACATCGTAGACCTGGAGATGAGGGTTGGAGGCGAGCTGGGCGTGCAGCTCCTCCGCCGTAATGCTGTGTTGCTCCAGTTCGCGCCGACTTCGTGCTCGAGCCCGGAGCACAGTCACAAGCGCGACTCCGAGCAACAGGCCAGTGAGGATCAGGTACATGGGAACCTCCCCGTATGCCAGTCAATGATTCGCGAGCACCTGCGGCGGATTCGCGGGGTCGGCAAATAATTCAGCCAAGCATTCGGTTCTGAGGCCCTATAAATACCGCAAATGTCAGTGGCGGAAGTGGCGAATTCCTGTAACCACCACGGCGACTTCGAGCCGATCGGCGGCTGCAATCACCTCCGGATCGCGAACCGATCCGCCCGGCTGGATCACGGCGGTGGCTCCGGCGGCGGCGACCGCTTCCAGGCCGTCCGGGAAAGGAAAGAAGGCGTCTGAGGCAGCGACGCAATTCTGAAGCGGCAGCACCGCCTTCATGGCGCCGAATTTGGCGGAATCCACGCGGCTGGTTTGTCCCGCACCGACACCTAGCGCCTGGCCGTCGCGAGCATAGACAATGGCGTTCGATTTCACATGCTTGCATACGCGCCAGGCAAACAAGAGATCCTCGATTTCGGCCATGCTGGGATGGCGAGCGCTGACCACCTTCAACTCGGCTACGGTGATGCGGGCGTGGTCGGCGTCCTGCAGCAGCAGTCCGCCGGAGACCTGCTTGATCACGCGTGCGGTTTGCGAGGGACGCACCTCGACCAGACGGACATTTTTCTTGGTCTGCAGGCGAGCCAGCGCTCCGGGAGAGAAAGACGGTGCGGCGATGGCCTCGACGAACAGCTTCGAAATCTCTTCGGCGGCCTCTTCGTCGAGTTCGCGATTGATACCGATGACGCCACCGAAGGCCGAGATGGGATCGGCTGCCAGCGCTCGTTCATAGGCCTTGAGGATGGTAGGCCCGGTGGCGGCGCCGCAGGGGTTGGTGTGCTTGATGATGGCGACCGCAGTCTCGTCAAATTCTTGAATCAGCTCCCAGCAGGCATCGAGATCGACGAGGTTGTTGTAGCTGAGTTCCTTACCGTGCAACTGGCGGGCTCCGGCGATGCCAGTGCCGGAACCGTCGGTGTAGAGCGCTGCACGCTGATGCGGGTTTTCTCCATAGCGCAGCGGCATGGCCTTCTGGTAGGAGACACGCAGGGCCTCGGGGAACGGCGCGTCGGCTGAGGAGTGAAACTGCACCGGGGCCTCGGCCGGTTCAGAACTGGCGATGGTTTCGAGCGTGTTGGCGATCGCGGTGTCGTAGGCAGCGGTGACGGCGAAGGCAGCCCGAGCGAGCCGCCAGCGGGTCTGGTGAGTGAGCGCACCACCATGCAGGCGAAGTTCGTCAGCCAAGGCCGGGTAGTCGGCGGGCGAAGTCACGATGGCGACGTCTTCGAAATTTTTCGCGGCGGAGCGAACCATAGAAGGTCCGCCGATGTCGATGTTTTCGATAACCTCGGCAAACGGAACGCCGGCTTCGGTTGCGGTCTTCTCGAAGGCGTAGAGATTGACGACCACCATGTCGATCGGCTGGATCTGGTGAGCTTCGACGGCTGCGACATGTTCAGGGTTAGAGCGAACATGAAGGATGCCGCCGTGGACCTTGGGGTGCAGCGTCTTCACACGGCCATCGAGCATCTCGGGAAAGCCGGTCAGGTCGGAGATGTCGCGGACGGCAAGCCCGGCGTCGCGGAGAGTGCGAGCGGTGCCGCCGGTGGAGACAAGCTCGACGCCGTGTTGCGCGAGTTCCCGGGCGAAGTCCACCAGCCCGGTCTTGTCAGTAACGCTCAAGAGTGCACGACGAACCTGCTTGTTCCCAGACAATCCGTTCTCCCGCTTCTGTTCCTTGATGGGTAAAGGGAAATTGTAAGCAGTCGCGCGAGGCTTGTCATGCGGGCCACACGAAAGCGGCGTGCAGGTTGTCATCCAGCGAGGGGCAGGATAGCTTTAACGTATGGATCCTAGAGGCACGAACGGTCGCGATCCTTACCGTTCGACTGAGTATCAACCCGAGATTTTGCCTCCGCTGGAGCCGGGTCAACCGTATCCGGGCCAGCTTGGCGAACCTCCGCCTCCGCCGCGTTCGAGACGTGCGCGGTGGGCGATGGCTCCTGCGACCTATGTGCTGGTAGGGATCAACTGCGCCGTATTTCTGCCGATGATGGTGAGCCCCTCGCTCAACGACTACATCCTGCAGATGGGCTCAAACTGGGGCGCATACGAGCTGCAGTATGGCCAGTGGTGGCGGTTGTTCACGGCCATCTTTGTGCACGTTGGCGTGGTTCACCTGGCGACGAATATGTGGTGCTTGTGGAACCTGGGCCTGCTGGGAGAACCGCTGCTTGGTTCGCTGGGAATGATTGCGGCTTACGTGCTGACTGGGGTTGCCGGCAATCTGCTGAGCACGGCGACGCATCCCGGCCGGCCGGGAGCGGGTGCCTCGGGCGCTGTCTTCGGCTTGGCGGGCGTACTGATCATGCTGCTCAAGTCGCCGCTGCTGCCCATTCCACCCGAGGAGTTGAAGCGGTTGAGGCGCAGCGTGATCTGGTTTGCGGTGCTGAACTTCGTGATCGGCGGAGGCATCTGGCTGGCGCGAACCTCGCTGCAGATCGACAACATGGCGCACCTGGGTGGATTTCTCTGCGGCCTCGCGTTAGGCGTTCCGCTTGTCCCAAAGATCGGTGCACGGCCGGCGATGTTTGTGCGGCGGAGCTGGATAGCCTACGGCAGCGCGGCGTTCGTCATGCTGCTGGTGGGGTTCTACCTACTGAACCTGTACCGCTAGAGCGAGCGCTACCCGGCAAGCCTCGAGGTCGCACCAGGTCAGCGACCGGGACCAGACGCACCAATTGCTCGGAGCGATCTGCTCGCGGCTTTCAGCAATAAATCTCTACAAACGGGCAATGGGGGACTATGCGCCGGAGGGCTTCCTGCCGCTATTCGTAGCGTCCAGTGGCGGTACTTGGGGAAGAAACCGCTTGCTGAACAAAACGACAGGTACAGATTTACCGCAAATCTAAGACACTGTTACCGCACGTCTACCGGACAGCGGTCGCCGCGAACTTCTTCACCATGGCGAGCAGCAACTTGCGGTCGCTATCGTTCAAGTTGGAAGAGTACCGGCGAATCTGGGTAAGGAAACGAAGCTCATCATCGGTAAGCTTCTGCGTATTCAGCTCTCGTCCGAGACTGTCTTCGGCAAAGAACTGGGCCAGGGGAAGGTCCAGCGCACCGGCGATCTTAGCCAGGGTGTCGAGAGAAGGGACGGTGTGTCCGTTCTCCACCCGGGAGAGATAGCAGCGGAGTAATCCAGTCCGCTTCTCAATATCGCCCTGCGATAGGCCTTTTTGGAGGCGGTATCCTCGAATGGTCGTTCCAATTTTCATAGTTTGTGGCCTTCCGTCCACACGTACGCCCTTGAGCTTTCCAAGCAATTCATTTCTTGAAGTATTAGCTGCATAGTTAACACGAAGCCCGAAAGAGTAGCAAGCATTTTTTTCAATCGTGAGGCTGACTTAAGTGGGATTGCAGCCAAAAAGACCATGATTCTGCATGCATCTAGTGGAAATCATTGACTAAATGACAACTAAGTCATTTTTGCAGAGTCTGGGCGAAAAAATTACGCATGCGTTGCTGCGCGTCGGCGGCATCGGAGGCTCGGTAACCGGCCTTGTTGTTGGGATTTTCGAAGCCGTGTCCGGCATCGTCGTACTCCTTTACGTCGGGTGAGTTGCCGAGGGATTTCATGGCGGCCGTAAAGGCAGTGACGTCGTCCGGTGTGATGCCTTTATCCTGCGCGCCGAAGTTTCCCAGCACTGCGGCGTGGACATGACCCAGGGCAGCTTTGTCCGTGGGCAGGGAGCCGTAGTTGATAGCGACGGCTCGGAGCGAGGGCTCGGCGATGGCCAATTGCAGGGCGAAACCGCCGCCCATGCACCAGCCAACGGCGCCGATGCGGGCAGGATCCACCTCTTTACGGTGCTTGAGGTAGTCGACGGCTGCGACCAGGTCGCGCACGCCGCGATCCTGAGGCAGGCCGCGCATGAGTTGATGGGCAGTATCAGGGTCGGTGGCGGTCTGTCCGCGATAGAGGTCGACGGCCAGGGTGACATATCCCTGATCCGCGTAGTTGCTGGCCTGGTCTTTGACCCAGTCGACCAGACCCCACCACTCGTGAATGACCACAATGGCGGGATGCGGCTGAGCTCCCGAAGGCACATAGAGCAGAGCGTGGACCTGCTGATCGCCGCTCTGGAAGGTGACGGACTCGGACGAGGCGGCCATCGCCGGTGCTGCCAGCGAAAGGATGAACAACAAACTGAGCAGACGTTTCATCGGAAAGGGGCGCTCCTGAGTTCAAAGTGATAGTGCAAAAGAAAGATGGCGGTGGCAAGGAAGGAATTGCGGTGAACCCATAAAGGTTCGCGACACACTGTGCGGGTGGGGCTATGATTCCCCCGGCGGTAGGGTATTCAGGGGATCGCGAAGGGGAGGTTTATGGCGGCAGGAGTGAGGTTCAGGAGTCGATGGCGCGCTTCGCTCATGGGTTTGAGCCTTGTCGCGGGGATCGTGGCCGGCCAGCCTTGGCTGCGAGCGCAGTCAGACGGGGCCACCGGGCAGGCTTCCGGAGAGGCTTCGGTGAAGGCTCGGCTGGTGGGTGGCTGGCGGCTTGTCTCGCGGCAGAGCATGCGAGCCGATGGGCAGATGGAGCCGGATAAAGGACTCAGCCAGGCACCGATGGGGGTATTGATCTACGACGCGTCTGGCCATGTGACCGCGCAGCTTTCGCGCCGGGATCGGACCGTCGCGATGATTGGGGGAGAATGCGCAGCGGCGGCCGCGATCAAGGGAACTCCGGACACAGCGCAGACGGTACTCGGATATGACGCCTACTTCGGCACGTACACCATCAACGAACAGGCTGGCACGGTAACCCACCATCTGGAAGCGGCGCTCTTTCCCGGTGATGTGGGAAAGTCGATTCAGCGGGCGTTCACCCTGACCGGCGACCGGCTGACGATCAGGTTCAATACCACGACGGGCGATGGCGTGAAGGTCACTCGCATTCTCACATGGGAGCGCATGAAGTAGGATCGCGGAGCTTGCCGGGAGTGTCTTGCCTGGACGGGAGAGGCTCGCGGCAGGTCAGTATTTCCAGCCTGCTTCAAAAGCAATGGCACTCTTGTTCATTGGCCTTCTATGCTTTGCGTCCGCGTCTTAAGGCACATCTTTGGCGTCAGAATCTTCATCGGACCTTATGAGTTTCGGGGTATTCCAGATGGGCAAGTGGCGCGATCGAATTGAAACCGGGCGGCAATCGGCAGTCTGGCAGTTCATCGTCGTCGTGTACAACGAGTTGTTTCGCACGCGTGCCTTCGTAGTGGCGGCTGCGCTTGCGTTCTATTTCGTGCTCTCGCTGGTGCCTCTGCTGTTCATCTTCTCCTCGTTGCTCGGCTTTCTGCCCATTCCTAATCTCTTCGGACAATTGCTCGACATGATGGCCCAACTGGTGCCACCCGACGCGATGGCGCTGGTGCAGCGGATTATCTCGAGCGTGATCGCTCCCCACCGCGGCGGGCTCTTGTCGTTCGGCGTATTGGGTTATCTGTGGGCTTCGACGGGCGGCTTTTCGGCCATGATCGAGGCGTTGGACATCGCGTACGACGTTCCGGTTTCCCGGCCATGGTGGCGGTGTCGACTGCAGGCGCTGCTGCTCACCTTTACCAGCGGTGGACTGGTGCTGATTGCGCTGCTGGCGGTGATCGCGGGCCCCAGCTTCGGCCACATGGTGACGCGGGTGTTTCCCGTTCCACGCTCGTTTGGACATGCTTGGCCGACGATTCGGCACGCGGTCACGTTCGTCGCCTTTCTGCTGAGCGCGATTGTGCTGTACACCATCGGGCCGAATAAGAAACATAGCTTCCGCTCGACCGGGCCGGGTGCGCTGCTGGCGGTCACCGGATGGTTTGCCGGGTCGGCGGGGTTCACCTTTTATGTCGGCCATTTCGCGCACTACAACGCCACCTATGGCTCGTTGGGCGCGGTGATCGTGCTGATGCTGTGGTTCTACATCATCGGCTTGTCGGTGCTGATCGGAGCGGAGATGAACGCAGAGTTGGCCAAAAAAAGCCAGGAGCGGCGGCTATCGCGAGAGAAGCGCGACGCGCTGGGCTTGCCGCTCACTGGAGTGCTGCGGGGCAGAAAGGCTCGCGCCAAGGCGAGCTAGGCAGAGCCGCCAAGCCTCACCGCCAAGCGGCTAGAGAACACCGGTTTCGAGGGCGGCCGCCAAAGCCTCTGCTGCAGCGAGAAATTCGTAGGCCAGGTGCCAGTCGCGCATGCCGCGAGCCTCATCGGCTCGTTCGACCAGCGAACGCGCGGCGTCCCGGATCGCCCTGGCCAGATCGCGATCCTCACGGCCCAGCTTGGCCACGCGCCCGTGAATTCGGTCGAACATGGCGCTGTCCATGGAAGATTGGGGCGCTGGAAACGTAGGGACGGACGCCTTTTCCTGCGCGTAGACTCCGGCCGAGGCGAGATGTTCGATGGCCAGGAGCAGTTCTGCGGCACACGCTGCGAGATCTCCAGCGTGCCTTGGCTCGTCGCTCGCAAATTCCATTGCTTCGAGGTACAGAGTCACGGCTCGTTCCAAGAAGGGACGCAGTCCGGCGCCGATCTCCTGCTTGAGCAGAGAGAGAAGTGCGGTGGACCGGTTGAGGTGGTGGAAGGCTCGGCCGAGTTCGTGAGCAAGGCGGTCAGCGTCCGCGGGGCGCGAACTCAGAGAATGCCGGGAAGACGGGGCGGCTCCATCCTTCTTGGCGGCCTGTTTCTTGGCGTGCTTCTTTGCGTGTTTTGCTGGCGCATGTTTTGCTGGGGCGTGTCTCTTGGCCGCTTTCGCCGGGGTAGAGTCCTTCGAAGCAGTTTCCTTCAAACCGTGCCTTGCGTCGTGTCGGGTTATCTCGTGAGCCATTCGTTCCTCACGTTCTGGGATGCGGCGAAGCGACGTCAGGCGGGCTGCAGGTTGGCTTGGGAGCTTCGGGATTCTGCAACCCGGAAGGCGAGCGCGAGCGCCGCGGCCAGCCATCTTGAAAAACGCAGCGCGACGAACACCTACACACCGCCGCAACAATGATTTCATCCCATGTGAAGTCCGCCGTTCACGTCGAGCACATGACCGGTGATGTAGCCTGCCTCCTCTGAGGCGAGAAACGCGACCGCGTGGGCGATATCGAGATCGGTGCCGGGCCGGCCCAGTGGGATGTTGGTGAGCATGGCTCCTCGCTGTTTCTCATCGAGCACGGCGGTCATGGCGGTCTCAATGTACCCGGGGGCGATAGCATTGGCGGTGATGCCGCGAGAGGCAAGTTCGCGGGCAAGGGATTTGGTGAAGCCGATCAACCCTGCCTTGCTGGCAGCGTAGTTTGCCTGCCCCGCCTGGCCCACCTGGCCGACAACGCTGCTGATGTTGATGATGCGGCCCCAGCGCGCCTTGAGCATGGGACTGATCAAGGCCTGGGTGAGCAGAAAGGTGCCGGTGAGATTGGTATTGAGCACGTCGTCCCAGTCGCGACGTTTCATGCGCAGCAGCAGAATGTCGCGCGTGATGCCGGCGTTATTGACGAGGATATCGACGGAGCCGAAGTGGGCGACGGCCGTTTTGGCTGTCTCCTTGATGGACTCTTCGCTGGCCACGTCGAGAACAAAGCTTTGCGCGGTGCCGCCGAGTGCGGCGATCTCTTCCGCGACCTGCTGGAGTTTGCCTTCATTGCGGGCAGCGAGGGCGATGCGAGCACCTGCGCGTGCGAGCTGCAATGCGCAGGCGCGCCCGATGCCTTGCGAAGCTCCGGTGACGAGGGCAGTCTTGCCTTCAAGGGATGGCATGTACGTTGTTTTCACTCCTATGAAAAGTCTCCAGAATTATAGAGGCTTGGCTGCCGGCAGGGCGGCGGCGCTGGAGGGCCGCAGGTGGCGGGCGAGCACCGGTTCGAGCGGCCAGATGTAGACAGCCAGTTCGCGAGAGTAATGAAGAAGGGGTTCCACATCGGGTAAGCGAATACCGATGGAAGCGGGCAGCTCATTCAGCGTGAACTGAGCTTCGGCGGCCTCGAGTGGCCACGGGAGGTGATGAATGTTGCCGCGAAGCAGCCTGCCTTTGGGATCGACGGTGTAGAGGCAGTAGCGTTCGGTGAGGAAATGTTCGATGGTGCCCGGTCGGCTCTGCTCGAGAGCACGGATGCGGCCGAGTCCGCGATAGAGCGCGTGGAAGCGAACGGAGGGCCGGGAGAGGATGCGCTCGCTGTGATATTCGAAATCGCGGTCGCCACGATGAAGGATACTCATGCGCGCCCAGTAATAGGGCAGGCGGAAGACCAGTCGGGCCGTAGCGACCGCGGCCAGGTTGGACGCATCGAGCGAAAAGAAATAGACGCCGGTGAGGTTGCTGTTGCGCTGCCGTACATAGGTGCGCAGGTTGAGCTCGGGAAAGCGATTGGCGCCGGGAATCATGGGCGCTCCGCGCATCTGGATGCGGTCCATCCAGAAAGGCACGACCCCCAGCCAGGCGGAGCCGTCGAAGGTGTCGAGCACCAGGTCTTCGGGTATCAGCGGCTCAAGATCTTCGGGTGGGATGGGCCAGTGCGCGAACAGCAGATCGTTCCACCGCTGAGTCATGGCCCACGGGCCAGGCGCGATAGGCCAGGGGCGATGCTCAACCGAGGAAAGGATATCTGTCATGGACTTACCCCTAGAGAATGGCATGAGAGGGGCGGAGATGACGAGGGCGAAATGAACCAGCGACTGGCGGCCCCCTCTACCGCACATCTTATCCAGAGGCCAATGCCGTATTCTGGTCCGACCATGCCAGAAACTCAACCAGTCTTAGTTCCTGAACGCGCGCAGAATCGCACCGAAGTGTTTGCCGTGCATGGGGCGGATCCAGAAGTGCTGGCCTATGCGATGGCCAAGTATTCCCGCTCGGCGCTGTCGATGAAGGAATCGCTGCGGGAGATCAGCAGCCAGCGGGCCGAGCAGTTCCTGAACACCTTCTACTTTCAGTACGGCCATCGCTCGATCGCGGACCTGGCGCACGTGGCCTTCGCCATCGAGCGCCTGTCGCTGCTGGCTGCGATCGTGCTGGTCGATGAGCAGCGTTGGGATGGACAGGAGCGTTCGACGCGGTATCAGAACTTCTCGAAGAGCGGCTGGTACCTGCCGGAGTTCGGAGGCGCTGCGGCGGCTCGGGACCAGTATTGCGAGGCGGTGGGAGCCTTATTCGCCGAATATCATGCGACCGGCGAAGCGATGCTGGAAGCGCTGAAGCGGCAGGTCGCGCGTCCCCTGGAGATGAAGCCCGAGGCCTACGAACGGACGCTGAAGGCGCGCGCCTTTGATGTGTCGCGGTATCTGCTGCCGCTGGCGACGAATACGTCGCTAGGACAGATCGTGAATGCGCGGACGTTAGAGACGCAGGTCTCGCGTTTGCTGTCGCATGCCAATTCCGAAGTACGGCAATTAGGGGAACGACTGCGCGAGGCCGCCGCCGGAGCGGCATGGAATGTGCAGGGAGACTCGCTGCAAGACTTGCAGCGGGAGATCGCGGCACTGGACCCCACGCTGGGTGCGAAGGCGGCCGCGCTGTTGAATCGCGAGGTGAAGACCGCTCCCACGCTGGTGAAGTATGCCGCGGAAAATGCGTACCAGAAGGAGACGCGCAGAGAACTCGAGCAGGTGGCGAGCGAGTTGCTGGGTTCGGCATCGATCGATTCTGGACCAGTGGTGGATCTGGTCGAGCCGGACGAATCGCTGGAGGTGGAGTTGGCGGCGACGCTGCTCTACGGGGCGTGCCACGCTTCGTACCGCGAGATTCGCGAGCACGTGGCGGCACTGAGCGAGGTGCAGCGTGAGGAGATTGTCGATCTGGGTTTGCGGCATCGCGGCCGGCATGACGAGTTGCTGCGCGAGTTCTCTGCCGGGCAGGCGTTGCGATTCGACATTCTGATGGATATCGGCGGCTTTCGCGACATGCATCGTCATCGCAAGTGCACCCAGATCCTGCAGGGCTTTACCCATTTGCACGGCTATGAAATTCCTGAGGGACTGGAAGAGGCTGGCCTGCTGCCTCAATATGACCGCGCGATGCGATCGGCCCACGCGACGTATGAGGCGCTGTGCGAGTCGGATGCTCCGGAAGCAGCGGCCACTGCGCAGTACGTGCTGCCGCTGGGCACGCGGAACCGGTCGCTGTTCAAGATGGACTTCGCCGAGGCGTTGTACATTGCGGAGTTACGTTCGACCCCTCAGGGGCATTTCTCGTATCGCCGGGTGGCCTGGGAGATGTACCAGGCGGTGGCGCGTCAGCATCCTTCGCTGGCCAAGTACTTCCGCGTGGCCGATGTGCGAGAGCCGGTGGATCTGCTGAAGCGCTGAGCTAGAGAGCTTGGCGAAGAGCGGGGATTGTTGATCGCTGAAAGCTGCCTGAACGCTGAAAAGGCCTGCTCTCCAGAAGAAGAGAGCAGGCCTTTCATTATTAGCTGGGTGACTGCCGTTTACCGGTGACCACCGCCGCCGTGGAATCCGCCTCCACCACCACCGCCGTGGAATCCGCCTCCGCCGCCACCACCGTGGAAGCCGCCACCACCGCCGTGGTATCCGCCGCCGCTGTAACCGCCGCCGCCGTGAACTCCACCACCGTAGCCGCCGCCACCGCCGTAGCCGTGTCCGCCGCCGGTGTAACCATTGCCGCCACCGCCGTAGCCGTGTCCACCGCCGGTGTAACCATTGCCGCCACCACCGTAGCCGTGTCCACCGCCGGTGTAACCATTCCCGCCACCACCGTAGCCGTGTCCACCGCCAGAGTAGCCATGTCCGCCACCGTAGCCGTCGTACCCACGTCCGCCGTAGCCCCGGCCGCCATATCCGTAGCCGTGGTCGTACCCGCGACCGCCATAGCCATAGCCTCGGCCGCCGTATCCATACCCGCGTCCACCGTAATATCCGTGTCCGTAGCCCCAGCCGCGATGACCCCAGCCGTACCACGGGCCGGCGCCGATGAAGAAGCCGCTGCTGAACCATTCAGGACCGTAGTAACCGTAAGGCGCGCAGGCATAGGGATAGTACGAATAGTAGCCATAGGTGCAGACCGGGGGGCCGTAGGCGTCGTATCCATAATCGTAAGGATCGCCGTAGGCTGCGACCGGTGCGGGAACTACGACCGGCCCGATTCCGATACCCACCACAACGCGGGCGTGAGCAAAGGCGGCGGGCAGCGCCAGCAAGCTCAACAGAACGAGAGAACGAAAAATCCGCATTTCAACCTCCCTATCAACCCCGGTGAACTTGCCCGCCGGGGAGCGGCTCCAAGGGGTGCTCTGCACTCTCCGGGAGCCTATACCTTCTAACGTTAGACGCTGAGAAAAGTTGCGCGATGCTGCACGGGACTTCGCCCGGCCGAATTCGATTCCGCGGCATGGGTCCAAGGCGCGGCATTGAAGTTCACAGACGGCGAGACCGGCGAGAAAAGGCTGGATGCGGGAACATCCGGCCTTGCGTCAGTCGCTCGGCAGCAGGTTATCTGCGCCATCCGTCTCGATCGTGGTGGCGGTCTCTATCGTGGTCCCAGTCGCGATCGCGGTCACGGTCTTGATGGCGGTCCCAATCGTGGTGGCGGTCCCAGTCCCGATCCCGGTCGCGGTCGCGACGATAGGAGTCGCGGTAGCCTTCGGTGTAGTAGTGCCCGCCATAGTAGCCAGGGGCGGCCCAGCGGCCTTCCACCCAGTAGGAGCCTTCGTAGTACCCCGGGACCCAGACATATCCATACTCAGGAGAAGGCGGTATGTACTGCACGTTCCGTGGGCCTACATTGACATAAACTCCCACCGCAGCGTGTGCGGCGGCAACAGGAACAATCATGGAAGCTGCAAGAGCGAGTGTAGGAAGCAGACGCATACTGGAACCTCCCTCGACGCTGTGTAGGTTGCTGTGCGAGCGTCGAAGCCACTTCGGATGAGCCTTACTGGGTCTCTACCGAAGCCTTTCACTCTTATTGAACAGCGATTCATCGCAGATGTTGCGCTGGGGACCGCATGCTTCGGGTGAACTTATTGTCATGCACGTTGGTGCATCGCGTCGTTCGCACGCGGCATCGCGCAACGGCTCGAGGCCTCGTGTTCGGCTGGTAGAGTAAACAACAGCAAATCTGTATTCCTGTCAGAGCAACTCATTCATGTTTGCAAAATCGCAGCGCGTACATTTCATCGGGATAGGCGGCATCGGCATGAGCGGCATCGCCGAGATCGTGCTCAACCTGGGCTACTCTGTCTCCGGCTCCGATCTGCGCCGCACCACGATTACAGAACGCCTGGGTTCGCTGGGCGCAACGATCTTCGAGGGACACGCTGCGGCAAACGTGATTGGCTCGGGCGTAGTGGTCGCAAGTTCCGCAGTGACCGAGCGCAACCCCGAGGTGCAGGAGGCGCGCGCGCGCAAGATCCCGGTAATTCAGCGGGCGGAGATGCTGGCCGAACTGATGCGGCTCAAGTACGGCATCGCGGTGGCCGGCATGCATGGCAAGACCACGACCACTTCGATGATTGCCACCGTGCTCGCGGCGGGCGGGCTCGATCCTACGGTGGTGGTTGGCGGCCGCGTCGATGCGCTTGGGTCGAATGCGCGGCTGGGCAAGTCGCAATACCTTGTTGCGGAGGCCGATGAGAGCGACCGGTCCTTTCTCAAGCTTTCGCCGATTCTCTCGGTGGTGACCAATCTCGATCGCGAACACATGGACTGTTATCGCGACATGGCGGATGTGGAAGCGGCATTCCTGGAGTTCATGGACAAGGTGCCGTTCTACGGAAGCTGCACGGCGTGCATCGACAACCCGTTGCTGGCTGGAATTCTGCCGCGGGTCAGACGCAGGGTGTTCACCTACGGCACGACGCCGAACGCGGACTTCGTGGTGCGGCTGCTGCCGCTCGCGCCAGGCGGTGCAGGAACTTCGTCGGCAGTGACGCGCGAGGTGCGCTCCCGTTTCGAAGTGGTCGCGGACGGGCTGGTGATGGGGCCCTTCGATCTGCATGTTCCTGGCCGGCACAATGTGCTGAATGCAACCGCGGCGGTTGCAATTGCTTCGCAGCTGGAACTGAATCCCGATCAGATCATCGAAGGGCTGCGCGACTTTCGCGGGGTGGATCGGCGATTTCAACTGAAGGGCTGCGTGCGCGAGGTGGCGGTGGTGGACGACTACGGTCACCATCCCACTGAAATCGTAGCGACCGTGCGGGCGGCCCGCGAATGCGGCTATCGCCGGGTGCACGTGATCTTTCAGCCGCACCGGTTTACGCGGACGCGTGATTTGCTACCCGAGTTCACACGCGCGTTTGATGAAGCGGATACGGTGCAGGTGCTGGACATCTACGCAGCCAGTGAAGAACCGATAGCAGGCGTGGATGCGGCTGCACTGGTGAAGGCGATTGGCCGCCGGGACGTCGAGTACGCGGGCTCCTTTGAGGAAGCGGCGGAGCGGTCGGCTGCGCAGGCCGAGGCGGGCGACGTGATCCTCACGCTGGGTGCGGGAAATGTTTCGCAGATCGCCACGCTGGTGCTGGACAGGTTGAGAGCAGGGAACCGGAAGCAGGCGGAGCAGCGCGAACTCTGAAATTCCGGCGAAGGCAATTAGAGAAATCGGCGAAAGCAGTTCTGCAGAAGAAGAGAAGGCAGCTTTGCTAGTTCTCTCGCAGATACCTCCTGCCGCTTGCCGAGAAATACACAGGCTGCCAACCCGCAGGAAGCAAGCTATATTGAGGGTGGCGACTCTCACGACCTTGACTCGGGCGTGGCAAAAATAGACGGATACACAAGCCGAGCTTCCGCGCTCGCAGAGGAACAGCTGTCGGATCAGTTCTATCGTCCGGTATCTGCTCCGAAGCCGCGCCCTGAGCGTCCTCCGCCGGTGGAAGAGCGGGAGGTTCAGGAAGAAGAAGCGTTCCTGCGTGCGCGGCGTCGCGTGCCGGTCCGGAAGGGCATTCTGCCCAAGAGCCGGATGGCACGTGTGGGGCTCGCAGCCGGCATGCTTGCGTCGATTGCCGCCCTGCTTCTGATCTCGATCGCCGTACGCAATTTTCTGGAACACGACCCGCGCTTTCGTATTGAGACTTCGTCCTCCATTCAGATACTTGGGAACAGCCAGGTGACCCGCTCGGAACTGCTCGCAGTCTTCGGCAGCGACATCGGTCGCAATCTGTTCTTCGTGCCGCTGGCAGAGCGCCGCGCGGCGCTGGAGACGGTGCCCTGGGTGCAGCACGCCACGGTGATGCGACTGCTGCCCAATCAACTGCGCGTGTCGGTGGTGGAGCGAACTCCCATTGCCTTCGTACGAGTCGGCAATGAAGTAGGCCTGGTGGATGCCAACGGTGTGATTCTCACCATGCCCGCCGCCATGATGGCCGCGAAACATTTTTCGTTTCCGGTGGTCGCTGGGATCGAGGCGAAGGATTCGTTGAGCACGCGGGCAGCGCGCATGCGCCTGTACCAGAAGTTTTTGGCGGACCTGGATGCGAGCGGCGAAAAGATCTCTGAGCAGTTGAGCGAAGTGGATCTCTCGAACCCCGAAGATGTGCGGGTGGTTGTACCTGCGGCGGGCAACGACATCCTGCTGCATCTGGGCGATGAGGATTTTCTCGCACGGTTCCACAGCTACCAGCAGCACTTTGCCGAGTGGCATCAGCAGTACCCGCACCTGGCCTCCGTCGATCTGCGATATGACCGGCAGGTGGTGCTGGAGATGCAAAAGGGCTTTGTCACGATGCCGGATCCGAAGGCGAACGCGATTGAGAAAGTGAAAGCCGAGGCGACGGCCGCCGCGCATCGCTCCGCCAGTAAGGCAAGCAGAGCGGCGACTGCGAGACACGCGGCCATCAAGCCGGCAGTGAGAAAGCTAAAAAGCAAAAAGCGGGCAGGAACCATTCGATGAGCCAGAAGACGGAAGACCTGATCACCGTACTGGACACCGGCAGTGGAAAGACGCGCGTGCTGGTCGCAGAGGTGAATGAAGGCGCGTTGAAGTATCGCGGGCACGGCATCGTGGACGCAGCCGGAATGCGCAAAGGCCTGATTGCGGATCTGGCGCCGGCGACGCGCTCGATCAACGAGGCGGCCATGCAGGCGGAAAAGATCGCCGATGGCACGATCGATCATTGCGTGATTGGCATCGGTGGTCCACACGTGCGCGGAGTGAACAGCCGCGGCGGCATCAGCCTTGGCACGCGCATTCGCGAGATTACCCGCGAAGATGTACGTGCCGCGATTGAACGCGCCCGTTCGGTTTCGCTTCCGGCCGATCGCGAAGTCATGCACCTGCTGCCGCAGCAGTTCATTCTCGATGAGCAGCCGGGCATTCACGACCCCATCGGAATGGTGGGCAGCCGCCTCGAAGTCAATCTGCACATCTCGACGTGTGCAGCCAGCGCGCAGCAGAGCGTCGTGACCTGCGCCAACAAGGCAGGCCTCGAAGTCCGCGAGACGGTGTTTGAAGCCATTGCGGCGGCCGAAGCAATCGTTTCAGCCGATGAGCGCGAGTTGGGTGTGTGCCTGATCGATATCGGCGCAGCTTCCTCGGAACTGGTGGTGTTTTTTGAAGGCTCGGTTGCCCATACAGCGGTGATTCCGATTGGCGGCGATCACTTCACCAACGATCTAGCCGTGGGGCTGCATATCCCGGTGCAGGAAGCGGAGTGGCTGAAGTGCCAGTATGGGCACGCGGTGGTGACCTCCGTTTCGCAGTCGTACGAAGTGGAAGTGCACGGCATGCCGGGCCACGAACCGAAGGTGGTTCGTCAGCGGTTGCTGGCCGAGATTCTGGAGCCGCGCGCCAGGGAACTGTTTCAACTGCTGCGCGACAATCTGCGCCAGGGCGGAGTGTTTGAGGCGTTGGGCGCGGGCTGCATTCTCACCGGCGGCGGAGCGCGGCTTGCAGGCATGCTGGATGTGGCGGAGAGCCTGCTGCGTGTGCCTGCGCGGATCGGCTATCCGGTGCCGCTATCGCGCATGCCGCCTGAACTGATTCAGCCGGAGTGTGCTGCCCTGATTGGAATGATCTTGTACACCCACCGCACCAGCGTGATCCGGGCGGCGGAAGACAACGGTTTGCGCGCCAAGCTGCGCGCCATGTTCGCAGGAAGCTTGTAACCACAGGAGAGATGAGCCGATGAGTCAGTCCGAAGAAATTCGCATTCAGTATCACGATGAGATCCCGCGCGGCGCGAAGATCAAGGTCATTGGCGTAGGTGGCGGCGGTGGGAATGCCGTGAACCGAATGATTTCAGCACGCGTGGAGGGGGTGGAGTTTATCGCCGCCAACACCGACGTGCAGGCGCTGCAGCTCTCGCAGGCTCCAGTGAAGCTGCAGTTGGGTGTGAAGCTGACCAGCGGCCTGGGTGCGGGCGCGAACCCCGACATGGGCCGCCGGGCGGCCCTCGAAGATTCAGACAAGATCATCGAAGCGCTTGAAGGCGCCGATATGGTCTTTGTGACCGCAGGACTCGGCGGCGGCACGGGGACTGGCGCGGCTCCGGTGATCGCTTCGCTAGCCAGCGAAATGGGCGCGTTGACGGTCGCAGTGATTACTCGTCCCTTCGGCTTTGAAGGCAAGCGCCGCATGATGCAGGCGGAGCGCGGCATGGAAGAACTGCTGGAAAGCGTGGACACGATGATCGTGATCCCCAACGAGAAGCTGCTGGCTGTGGCGAAGGACGCCGGATTCTTCGAGTCGTTCCGCATCGCCGACGATGTGTTGCGTCAGGGTGTGCAGGGTATCTCGGACATCATCACCATCCCGGGCATCATCAACCGCGACTTCGCCGACGTGAAGACCACGATGGCAGGCATGGGCTACGCGGTGATGGGCACGGCGGTGCGCAGCGGCACCAATCGCGCGATTGAAGCAGCGCAGGCGGCGATGGCTTCGCCCTTGCTCGAAGCGGGGGCGATCGATGGTGCGCGCGGCATCCTCATCAATATCAGCGGCTCGAGTTCACTCAAGCTGAGCGAGGTGAACGAAGCCTCGACACTGATTCAGAACGCGTCCCACGAAGACGCCAACATCATCTTCGGCGCGGTGCTGGACGAGAGCATGGGCGACGATGTGAAGATCACGGTGATCGCCACCGGGTTTCGCAAGGAGTCGGCAGAGAGACGGATGCGCCTGCTGGAGCCGGCCTTCAGAGGAAGCTCCGCGGCGAACGTGCGGGTAGAGCCGCGACCGGCGGTCCCCCGGTTCGCCAGCGAAGAGGCAGACGATCTGTCGTTGCCCATGCCGGTTGCGGAGCCGCTTCGACCGACTGCGGATATGGAAGGCTCGAGTTCAGAGGGCTGGCCGGAGATGACGTATGTTGCGGGCCAGGAGAACGAGGCTGAAGCGGAGCCGGTGAGAGAGTCCTTCACTTCGGTGGCGGTCGAAGTAACACCGATGTCCTCCACGCCTGTGATGTTCGCTGAGGAGCCGGAGAGTGAGAATCTGGACATTCCTGCATTTCTCCGAAAAGGGGGATTGTAAAGATAGACAACTTGCGATACGTTGGGCTCATTATCCACAGCAAGTGACAGAGTTCTAAACGTTCCGCAAGTTGAGCGAAGAGCGTGGATTTTCTAGCTCCCGGGTTAAGCTGGAAGTGCAGGCTGTTTTGTCTGGGACTGAGGGCCAATTCGGGAAGTTGCAGTATTTGTGAAATTTACAGAACACTTCAGGCACTATCCTGCGTCAAATGAGCACGGTATCCTGTGTCTGTTCGAGAGATGAACACATGAAGCGCATTCTAAACACAGTCCTGATACTTGCTATGATGACGCTGCCGCTGGGTATGGTGGCCGAAGCAACTGGTCATCACGCGGTTCACCGCTCCCGTTCCGCTGGACACCTGCAGGAATCCTCTCGCGTACAAAAGCGTATGTCGCGGCTGCAGCACAGCCGCCGCGCTGTCTACACCCATGCCGTGCTGCGCGGGCGTTCCGGGCATCTGCGGCGTGCCGCCTTGTATAGCAGGCGTCATCGGTATTACGAGCACTTTACCGGGAACTCCTTTGTAGACTCTGACATCACCGCCGGTGACAGCACGGCCGGCGAAGACCCGGTAGTCCGGGCGGCGGCTATCGCAGCTCTGGGCAACATGAATGGAACGGTGGTCGCGATCGATCCCAGCAGTGGCCGCATTTTGGCCATGGTGAACCAGAAGCTGGCGCTTTCAAGCGGCGCGGAGCCTTGCTCGACCATCAAGCTTTCGGTCGCGCTGGCAGCTCTCGAAGAAGGCATTATCACCAAGGACACGCCGGTTAATCTGGGCGGTTCGTACCATCTGAACCTGACCGAAGCATTGGCCCATTCCAACAATCTTTACTTTGAGACGCTGGGTCGGCGGCTAGGCTTTGAGCGGATTCGCCACTATGCGAACCAATTCGGCCTTGGCGAACTGGCCGGCTATAACATTTCGGGTGAGCAACTCGGTATCTATCCCGACCAGGAACTGCCGATGAGCCAGGGCGGCGTGGGCCGGATGTGCAGCTTCGGCGAGGGCGTCTCGATGACTCCGCTGCAGCTTGGAGCACTGGTGGCTGCGATCGCGAATGGCGGCACTCTCTACTACCTGCAGCATCCGAACAATCCGGAAGAAGTTTTAAACCTGCAGCCACACGTCAAACGCACTCTGGATATCGCCAAGCTGGTGCCTGAAATCTCCGACGGCATGGCCGCAGCAGTCAACTACGGCACCGCGCGTTCGCTGCGCGCCAACTTCAATCAATTCCCGATCCTTGGAAAGACCGGCACCTGCTCCAACAATGGGACGCGGTTTGGCTGGTTCGCTTCCTACGCAGATACGCAATATGGTCGCATCGTGACGGTCATCTTCCTCGAGGGCGGACGGCCGACCTTCGGGCCGAAGGCTGCAGAGCTGACCGGTTTCTTCTATCGCAATCTATGGGATCACAGCTACTTCGCTGCCCGGCAGCCGCAGGATACTTCTTCTACGACCGCGCCGGCTCTGGGCGTCTCACAATAAACACAACCGAATCTGAATGAACACGGCCTCCTCATCGGAGGCCGTAATTCTTTGCGATAGGATTGCTGATGCCATGCAAATCCTGACAGCAGGAGAGATGCGCACCGTGGATCGTGTCACGGTCGAGCGCTTCGGCGTAAGTTCGCTCGAGTTGATGGAGAATGCCGGGCAGGCAGTCGCCCGATTCGTGCTACACGAGTTTGCCGACCGCGACCGCATTACCGTGCTGTGCGGGCGCGGCAACAACGGGGGCGACGGCTTTGTCGCTGCGCGGCTTTTGCTGGCGGCTGGTCGCGATGTGCGCGTTCTGCTCCTGGGCGATCCCGCGGAGTTGAAGGGCGACGCCAAGAGCATGTTCGAATGCCTGCCGGTGCAGGCTGGAGTGGCGCCGAGCGCAGCGAACCTGGAATCTGAGGGAATTCGGGCAATCCTTCGCAACACTGACCTGTTTCTGGACGCGGTTGTGGGCACCGGCTTCAAGCCGCCTTTAAAGGGTGTCGCAGCGGCGCTGGGGGGCGTTCTCAAGGCGCATTCGGCTCCGGTGGTGGCGGTGGACCTGCCGTCGGGTTGGGACGCCGATTCGCGGGAATTCACCAGCGAGGGAGCTTACCGCGCCGACGCGGTGGTGACGTTTACCGCCCCGAAGTTGGCGCACCTGTTCGGCAATCTGACCAGCGGCCCTATCGTGGTGGCCGATATTGGCTCTCCGGAAGAGGCCATCCAGTCGACGACACGCCTGACCTGGACCGGCGACTCCACCGCACTCACCCTCGCTCCTCGCAACCCGGACAGCAACAAGGGGAAGTTTGGGCACATTCTCCTAATTGGCGGCTCGCGTGGAAAGGCGGGGGCACCGTCCATGAGCAGCCTGGCGGCGTTGCGGGCTGGGGCAGGATTGGTGACGGCAGCGGTTCCGGAGTCGATCCTGAATACCGTTAGCCTGATCACGCCCGAACTCATGACGCATCCGCTCATGGAAGGCCAGCATGGCGAGATCAGCGGCGCCAATCTTCACCCCGATGCTTTGAAGGCGATGCTCGAGCGGAAGACGGTGCTGGCTACAGGTCCGGGCCTGTCGCAACACGAAGAGGCTGCGCAGTTCGTGCGCGACCTTGTGACGAAGACGGACCTGCCAATGGTGCTGGACGCGGACGGCTTGAACGCAGTGGCAAAAGATCTGTCGGTCCTGGATGGTCGCAGGCGAACCCTGGTGTTGACCCCGCATCCCGGAGAGATGGCAACTCTGATCGGCAGCACGGTGAAGGCAGTGCAGGCGGACAGGGAGGGCGTAGCCCGTGACTTTGCCATGCGCTACCACGTCACCCTGGTGTTGAAGGGGTGGCGGACGCTGGTGGCTCACCCAGACGGACGGATCGCGGTGAACACGACCGGCAACGCGGGAATGGCGAAGGGTGGGAGTGGAGATATTCTGACCGGGATTGTTGCTGCGATGCTCGGGCAGTATTCTGATGAAACTGCAAAAGCGGTCGAGGCTGCGGTCTTTCTTCACGGGCTTGCGGCGGATTTCGCGGTTCGTGAACAGGATGTGCACACCCTTTTGGCCACCGACACAGTGGCTCATCTGTTCAAGGCATTTCGCTTTCAGGTTCGGCAAGTAGGCTTGTATGTTTGGTTACAAGGAATTCCACGCGGAACGGCGGATTGATGATGGCGGAAACGGCAAACGCGAAGGTTCACCAATTCGAAAGCCAGGGCAGCGCAGATACGATTCGTGTCGGCCGGGAGATTGCGAAGCTGCTGGTTCCGCCGCAGTTTCTCATTCTGCGCGGCGACTTAGGCTCGGGCAAGACGACGCTCGTGAAAGGTATTGCGGAGGCTCTGGACGCGGCTGATCCTGAAGAAGTGACCAGCCCAACCTTTACGCTCATCCACGAGTACGAAGGCACGCGGAATACCGGCTCCGAAAAGGTACCAGTGCTTCTCTATCACCTCGATCTATATCGGATTGAAGGGGAGCGCCAGTTAGATTCTCTGGGCCTGGATGAGTTATCTACGCCGGACAGCATCGTGTTAGTCGAGTGGGGCGAGAAGTTCGCCAGCGTGGTGAAGCGGAGCAGTGGCGAGATCGTCATGGAAGCTTCTGGCGGCGACACGCGCAAGATCACAGTTACTCTAAAGGACTAGCACTAAAGTGCGCCGCGTTTTTCTGCGGTCTGCGATAGGCTGTGGGCTCCGGATTCCGTTCTGCGATTTGCAATCCAAGAAAAGCAGCGATTTTTTTATCCTTGGACTTAGTCGCGCATCCAATAGCTTACCGTTAACGGAGGTTCTCCCCTAATGCGCTCCGAATTGGTGTATGCGGCTTCTGCGAAATTGCGAAACCGTTACCAACTCTGCCAGACTGTAGCTCGAGCGACACGCAAGCTGCACATCCCGTCCACACCCACTGCCAACACAATCAACAAGTCTCTCAACGGAATCGCCTCGGGCGCATACGGCCGCGCCGGCCAGATTCTTCCTCCGGAAGAAGTCTCCGAGATCAAACAGGCTGTGAAGCGCACCATCGCTGTTGCGGCGAGAAGTTCCGCCCAGGATAAGCCCGAAACATCGACCCCGGACAAGGCAGCCGCGTAACTTTAGCGGCGCCTTATCCAGGCCCTCGGAACGCGTGTGTGCGGATCCGGCGGCCGGCGTTCTGGTTCGCGAATGACACTTCCCCAAATTCCTTGATACGAAGCAGTCGGCCGTCAATGCGGGCGCGTCTCTATTCCTTCGCCGTAGCACATGTTCAATCAGAACGAGACGGTGGAGAACGGTTCCCCTGGTCACGCTGGGTAGCGACCAGAAGAGGACAACCTGCACCAGAGACATCACCAGGAAGGTCCAGAGCCGAGCTGACGCCACGGCCCCCTGGCCTCGCCGCAACTCTTGTTTGGTGCGAGGTCACCCATGCCGAGGCGAACTCCCGGAGAGAGCGGCTAGGCTTTTGGGCGGTAGAAGATGGAAATCTGGCCGCGAAATGTTCACGCTGTCGAACATCACCAGACTGCCTGAATGCCGCATTTGCTGACGCTTGGAGTTGCCGTATGCCCGGTGAGGTTCCTTAGACCCATCCTGCCCATGGGGCATTTCCCCCTTAGCTGCCTGCCCTGAACTGCACATCGGCACGGCCGGCGCGACTTTTCCCGAAAACTATAGGTGGCTAAAGCGGGAGCGAGCGACCTAGGCAGCTCTCTGCCAGCGAACGGTCCGGGAGTCTGTGGAGTATCCTGTGAGTCGATGCCGCTTAGAATCAGCAACTTGCCTGTTGATCCCGAATTGATGAAGAAAAGTGGCGGCGTGCATTGTGGGATCGGCGTCGGCCATCGACTTTAGTGTTCGATTTTGTTCAGCATCGGGTCGCCGAGATTTTCCCTGACCGTATGTGGGTCTGGTAGGGTGGAACCCGGTGTACTGGCCCATTGGCTCACGGTCGGCGCCGAAATCATCTGTGCGGACACAATGAATCGAGCCTCAATGCTGTTTACTGTTGTGAATCCCGGGCATCAATGCGGCTTGTTCGGCAGTTGACAGCGCTCACGACGTGCGCGTAGATTCCACGGCTAGCCTGGAGTCATTTTGTCGCACGAGAGATGTCGCGACAGGAGATTGAAGGCAATTCGCAAACGACACTCAACCATAAGAAGTGAAAACAGCAGTACTCGATCCAGCCAACCGGATCATTTAAGGGAGATTAGGGATGCAAATCAATATGCGGTGGAAAGCGCTGTGGTTTGGCGTTTTCATTATGCTGCTTTCGTCCACAAGCCACGGACAGGCTGTATACGGTTCCATTTACGGCACCGTGGTCGACAATACAGGCGCTGCGATTCCGGGCGCTAACATTACAGTCACAGATGCGAACAAGGGAACCTCAGTTACGGCGCAATCGAACGCCTCAGGCGAATTCTCGGTTGAGCACCTGATTCCCGACGCATACAACATGTACTGTGGAAGTCGCAGGGTTCAAGAAGTACGAAGGCACAGAATCTGCAGGTCTACGCTGACCAGTCGCTCAAGGTCGAGGCGCAGATGCAGATCGGCGGCGCGTCAGACACGGTGACCGTTCAGGCGGACCAGATGCCGTTGTTGAAGACGGATCGCGCGGACGTGTCCACCACCTTCAGCGCAGCAGGAAGTGCAGGATCTCCCGATCGGAGATCGTAACTTCACTAACCTGCAGCTGTTTCTGCCGGGCGCGCAGCAACTCGGTTGGAGCCACGCTGCGGATGAGAACCCGCAGGGCAGCAAGCAGATCCAGGTGGATGGACAGGCCTTCGGTGGCGTCGCATTCGAGCTGGATGGAACCGATAACCAAGACCCAATCCTCGGAATCATCGTGATCAATCCTCCGATGGACGCACTGTCAGAGACCAAGATCACCACCCAGAACTTCGACGCGGAGTTCGGCAAGGCTGTCTCGTCGATCGTCACGGCGCAGACCAAGTCCGGCACCAACAGCTTCCACGGATCGGCATTTGACTTCCGCGAGAGCTCGGCCAACCTGGCGCGCGACCCCTTCTCGCAGTCACCCGGCGCAGATGGCAAGATCACGAACACCATCTTTCCTCCGGGCCTGAAGAACCAGTTCGGCGGCTCCATCGGCGGCCCGATCATCAAGGACAAGCTCTTCTTCTTTGGCGACTACCAGGGCGTCCGGCAGAAGGTCGGCACCTCGGCTACCATGACGGTTCCGTCGCAATACCTGGTATCCACCTGCCTCGGCCAGCAAGTCAGCCCGAGCGGCATCGCCGGCTGCGATTTCAGCGAGTATGTAACTGCCGGCGCCACCTCTGGTATTTACCAGTCGAACGGGACCCTGTATCCCAGCAACGTAATTCCCACGGCTGAACTGTCAAAGCCCTCCTTGGCACTGCTTACGCTGCTTCAGCCCTATGCTCCGAACACAGCGGGCAATCTCAACGGACTGAAGAACAACTATGCAGGCGGCGGTACGGGCCTGTTCAACGACAACCAGTGGGATGTGCGCGGCGACTACCAGGTGAGCGAGAAGATCCACGCGTTCGCCCGTTTCAGCCGCTTCACCAGCGTCCTTAGCGGTAAAACCATCTTCGGTGCTGCAGGCGGCGCTGGATTCGGCCTGGGCAACTATGGTGGCAACTCATCCGGCGCAGACGATAGCCTGGCAGCGGGTCTGGACTTCGCGCTCAGCCCGAGCCTGCTGACCGATCTTCGGGTTGGCTATTACCGTTACAACGTCATCGACGGCAAGTACGACGCAGGAACGCCATTCGCGACGCAACTAGGCATTCCAGGATTGAACCTGGATACCACCACGACCGGTGCACCCGGATTTAACCTGACAGAGGCTGGCTCCTTCGGAGCTCCCAGCAACGGTCAGGCAGCCGGTCCGCAGTATGGATCGGGACTCAACATCACTCGCTGCAACTGCCCATTGATTGAGAAAGAAGATCAAGGCCAGATCGTGAACAACTGGACCAAGATCCTGGGCAATCATTCCTTTAAGTTCGGCGCGGACATTCGGTATGCCCGCAACCTGCGATTCCCCAGTGACAGCGACCGTACTGGCCTGATGAGTTTCGGCACCGGACCGACCTCCAACGGTCAGGGCAACAACATCGCTGCCGGCGGTCTCGGTCTCGCGACATTCGTGCTGGGAGACGTGACGTCCTTCAGCCGGTATGTCAGCACCAAGACCAATGCGAAGGAATTCCAACCGCGCGACTTCTTCTACGGGCAGGACACGTGGCGCTTAACCAACTCCCTGACCGTGAACTATGGTCTGCGGTACGAGTTCTACGCACCAGAGCGGGTCAACGGAGTGGGAAATGGCGCTCTGATGGATCTGGGTACCGGCTATCTGCACGTGGCGGGTGTAGGCCACGTTCCGTTGAACATGGGTTGGAAGGCGGCGAAGTTCCCGCTGAACCCACGGCTCGGCATCGCCTATCAGCTCGACCCGAAGACGGTCATCCGCATGGGTTACGGACGCAGCTTTGACATCGGCGTATTCGGATCGATGTTTGGGCACGTAGTCACGCAAAACCTGCCGATCCTGGCCACGCAAAGCTTGAACACCGGTTCCCAAACGGGTTCTGTATTCAATCTGGCGACTGGTCCGGCGGCGGCAACCTTCCCAACAGTTCCGTCCAATGGCCTGCTTCCCGCTCCCGGTTACTCCGTGAGTCCGAAAGCACGTCCCACGACTCTGCGCATGCCTACGGTCGATGCCTGGAATTTGAGCATCCAGCGTTCGCTGACGCCAACCCTCTCCGCCACCATCGCTTACGTTGGAAACAAGGGCACGCATACCCTGAGTGCCGGCGACGGTAACAACACCAATCCGAATGAAGCGGCGATCAACCTGCCGGCGCAGTACAGCGTCACCGGATCGCCGCTGCATTACGACGCAAGCGTCCCCTCGGGTGACAACGCGACCACTGGAGTGCTGGCGCCTCGCTTCAATGGCATCATCGGCATTTCGTCGAATGGTGGCACGTCGAACACCAACTACCTGTCCCGGTACTACGGCGCTTCCTTGCCGGCCTGCCAGGATCCGGCGTATGCAGTTCCTCTCGATCCGTCGCATGGCATCACTGCCGGAAGATGCGGCTGGACCAACGGCATCAGCTACTACGGAAACGATCAGGATAGCCATTTCAATGCTCTCCAGGTCACCGTGGCGAAGCAGATGTCGCACGGCCTCTCTCTGACAGGCAACTATGCCTGGCAGCGCGGGATCGACTTCGGCAACCAGTTCGTCACCTGGTATCGCAAGGCGCAAAAGGGCCGCAATAACGACATCCGCGAACAGCAGGTGGTTATCTACGGCTTGTATGAACTGCCCTTCGGCCGCAACAAGCAGTTCGCTGGAAACGCTCCTCGGATCGTTGATGAGGTGATTGGCGGATGGCAACTGAGCCCAGTGATCAACTGGTCCAGCGGCCTGCCCTTTACCCTGTCGGATTCCGGATGCGTCATACCAGGTTCCGCTCCCTGCTATCCAAATGGCAGCGCGAAGAGCCTGCACACCAGCCTGGGCGGATTCGATCCGATCAAGCATCGCCACCTGTACTTCAACGCGCCAGTGAAGGCATTGCCTCAGGGCTTTTCCTATGCGGCGCCAGACACGATTGGAACCGGTGGACGCAATAACGCCTGGGGACCACACTTCTTCAACACCGATCTGGCGTTACAGAAGAACTTCCCAGTCTGGGAGAGCATTCAGGCCCAGTTCCGCGTGGATGCGTTCAACGCGTTCAATCACATCAACCTTGCGTTGCCTAGCGGCACGTTGGATCAGGGACCGCAATACATCAGCGGCCAGGCTCCGGGCGCCCTGGCTCGGCAACTTCAATTCTCGCTACGGCTGCAGTTCTAAGGCAGCTTGACGCTAACCCAAAGGAGGGGAGCCATGCTCCCCTCTATTTTTTGCAGTAAACTTGCTGTCATTCCTCCTATGCGTGTTCGATTGTTCCCAGTTCTCCTGCTTGCCACCCTTACGCTGTTCGCGCTCCCCTTGCCAGCACAGCAGAATGACCCAGTGCCAGCGGAGCCTAAGGCGGCTGTGGAGACCGCGGCACCCACGCTGCAGCAGCTCCGGCAGATGATCGACCGGGGACACGGCAGCGAGGCGCTGGAGAAGCTGAATCAGATGGCTAAGGAGCAGCCAGAACTTGCGGGCGTGGAGCGGCTTCGAGGCTTCGCGCTGTATTCGCAAAACGAGCTGCCGGCTGCGGACCAGGCATTTGCCGCGGCCCTGGCGCAGGACAGTAAAGACTCGGAAGCGGCACAGATGCGTGGGCTGACGCTTTTTCGCATGGGCAAACCTGCAGAGGCGGTTCCCCTGCTCGAAAGTGCGCACGAGTGGACGTCCGCGACCAAGGCCGATCCCAATTACGTCCTGGCCCTTTGCTACCTGGACACTCGGCGGTACGACGATGCACGCCATGCCTTCGCCAGCCAATATGGGTTTGCGCCGGATTCGGCCTCGGCCTATTTGCTGGCAGCACGGATGCTGTTGCGCCGGGAGTATCTGCCGGCGGCCAAGGAATCAGGGTTGAAGGCGCTGGAGCTCGATCCTCAAATTCCCCTGGCACATCTGCTTCTCGGCGAGATTGCGCTGGCGGGGCAAAATCTCGATATGGCGATTGCCGAGCTGGAGAAGGAACGTGCGCGCAATCCTCTCTACGGCGGCGTCTACGACCGCCTGGGAGACGCCTACTCGCGGGCTGGACAGTACCAGCAGGCGGAACAAGCGCTGCAGCGGGCGCTGCTGCTCGAGCCCAGTTCGACAGGACCATACATTCTGTTGGGAAAAGTACTGTTGAAACTTCAGGACGCGGTCAACGCGTCATCTTACCTGGAGAGAGCTGTCCAGATGGATGGCTCCAACTACATGTCCCACAACCTGCTCGGGCAGGCCTACAGGTCCATGGGTCGCATAGAAGACGCGAGGCGCGAGATCGAAGTTGCTCAGAAGATCCAGGCCGCGCAGTCTCCCCACCTGGAAGGGGTTCACTAGCCCTGGGCGCGGTCTCAGAAGCTATGGCTTGTTTCTCTGTTTGCTCGTCTTCACGCCCAGTGCTTTTCGATTGCTTGCTCCGCAGCGAACCATCGCTGCATCCGACTGGGCGGCGCAATTGGACGATCCGGATCGTGTCTGCGCCGGTTGCCACCAGGGAATCTATGACCGGTACAAGCGCACTCCGATGGCGCGGGGGAGCGGCCTGGCAACCGACGGCCTCATCGAGGGCGAGATGTTTCATCCGCCGTCCGGAATCAAGTATAAAACATCGTTACGAGGTGGCCAGGCTTGGCTGACCTATGATCGGAGCGGTCCGCCAGATCGGGCGCTCCATGGCGAACAGCGGCTGCAATACTTCATCGGATCGGGTAGCCGAGGCCGCACCTATCTGTTTGAGCAGGACGGTCTCTGGTTCGAATCCCCAGTGAATTACTACAGCAAGAAGCAGGTCTGGGACATGGCGCCAAATTACCAGAGCGTGCACCAGCTGCCGCTGACGCTTCCTGTCGATTCCAATTGCCTGCATTGCCATGCGAGCGAAGTCGCAGGCTCAGAGCTCGCAGCGCGAAACAGATATCAGGGAGCGCCCTTTCGCGCAGCAGGGGTGACTTGCTCTTCCTGCCACGGAGATGGGACGGAACATGTGGCGCGACAGGGGAGTGGACCAATCGTGAATCCTGACCACCTCGCTCCTCACCTGCGCGATAGCGTGTGTCTGCAGTGTCACCTGGAAGGCGATGCCGCGGTGTATCGCGCGGGCAAGTCGCTCTCCATGTATCAGCCCGGGGAGAGTCTCAATGATCTGGTCGTCTACTTCGTCAACACGGAGAGGCCGGGCTTTGGCGAGCGGGCGACCAGCCAGTATGAGGCACTGCTGCGGAGCGCGTGTAAGCGGGCGACCGGCGACCGACTCACCTGCACTAGTTGTCATGATCCTCACGGGGATCCTTCGCCGGAGCAGCGCGTGGCGTTCTATCGCTCTAAATGCCTGGCCTGCCATACCGGCGCGAAGATGGCCGAAGAGCATCATCCGGAACAGAAAGATTGCGCCGAATGTCACATGCCTACTCGCAAGAGCCGGGACATTTCACACGAGCAACTGACTGATCACGACATTGAGAAGCGGCCGGCTAAGTCGGAGCCATTGAACCAGGAGGCTGGGGTCAAGCTGAAGCCCGTCGGCGGCTGGAAGGCTGAGGATCGGGACCTTGGGCTAGCTTACGCGCAGTTTGCTGATCGTGGAGATCAGCCTTCCGGCGAGCAGGCGATGGAGCTACTAGAGAAAGCGAAGAAGGCTGGAGATCCGGACGTGGAAGTCCACCTGCGGCTTGGATTTCTGCAGCAAGTCTCGGGCGACAACGAGGGCGCCTGGCGCGAATACGATGCAGCCCTTAAGCTCGACCCACAGAACACGACCGCACTCACAAACCTGGCCGTGCTGGAGGCTGCGAAGGGAAGTGCAACGGCGGCTCTTCGCATGCTGAACGAGGTTGTGGAAGCCAATCCATCGCTGACGGAAGCAGGGCTTGATCTGGCCTTCATGGAATGCAAGCTTGGCGAGAAAGCAAGGGCTGAGCAGGTCATGCGGCGCGTCGAGATATTCGATCCTGACAACGAAGAGATTCGGAAGTTTCGCGAGGCGGGAGAATTTCGGGGTCAGCGCTGCCGACTCGCTCCCTGAAGGGGGGAGGTTTCTGACAGTGGCCGTCCCTTGCCCTCAGTGAACTCCACGATGCGATCGACTGCGCCGATATCAAAGCTTTCGGTCTCTCCATTCGGCCAGCGTACCTCGACTGACCTGAGGTGAGTCGAGGCGCCGAGCCCGAAGTGCAGGCGCAGGTCGCTGCTGGAATCGTAACTGGAGCCGCTACGAACCTCATTGACCCAGATCCGCTTGCTTCCTCGCAACGTTACGCGAGCGCCGATGGCATCGCGATTGGATTGGGTGCCGAGCAGATGCACGCCCAGCCAGTGATTCTGATTCTTCGCGAGATTGACCAGGAGCATCGGCGTGTCACTCAAGTTATTCACGATTGCCTCGAGACGGCCATCGTTCCAGAGATCCGCGAGGGCGAGGCCCCGGCCCGATGCTGGCGTGTTCAATCCCGGGCCGGAGGTTTTCGATGCATCGCGGAACTTGCCGTTACCTAAGTTGAGATAGAGGAAGCGGGGCTCGCGGTAGTTCGCGCCTAACTTCGCACTGTCGACCTCGGGATAGACGTGGCCGTTGACCACCAGCAGATCGGGCCAGCCATCGTTGTCGACATCGGCAAAAAGAGCGCCCCACCCGAGCGCTTCCGTATTGATACCCAAGCCTGCAGGAAACGTCACGTCGGAGTAGGAGCCGTCTCCATTGTTGTGGTACAGGGTCGCGGTGTCATCGGAGAAATTCGTTTTGAAGAGATCGAGGTTGCCATCGCCGTCGTAGTCGGCGGCGGTCGATCCCATGCCGGCCTGCTCGCGGCCATCTTCGTTGAAGGCGACGCCAGCCTCGGGCGCAGTGTCGGCGAAGGTGCCGTCGTGAAGATTGTGGTAGAGAATCGCGGGTGTCGAGTCACAGGCTACATAGATATCCGGCCAGCCGTCGTTGTCGTAGTCGAGCGTGGTGACAGAGAAACAGTAATGGCCGGAGGTCTTCTCGATGCCGGCGGCTTTGCTCACGTCCTGAAACTTTCCGTGCCCCAGGTTGTGGTAAAGAATGTTCGGAGCACTGTCGAGGCCGCGCGGCCCACACATGACCGGCACTCCCTTCCACATACAACTGGGGCCGTTGCCCGGTGCAGGCGTGCTGGCCAGATCGAAATGAACGTAGTTGGCGACCACGATGTCCAACTTGCCGTCGCGATCATAATCCACGAAAGAACAGCCGGTGCCCCACTCCTTGCCTGTGCCTGCCACTCCGGCGTCGGCAGCGACCTCGCGGAAGGTGCCGTTGCCCTGGTTATGGTAAAGGCGATTCTTACCATAGCCAGTTACATATAGATCTTCGTAGCCATCGTTGTCGTAATCGCCGACGCAGGCGCCCTGTCCCCAACCGTCGGCGACCAAGCCAGATTTTGTAGTTACGTCGGTGAAGGTTCCATCGTGGTTGTTATGGAAGAGGTGACTCGTCGGCCTGAGTGTTTTGGGGGACTTCTCGTTTGGCAGGGTCGTGCCGTTGACGAGGAAGATGTCCGGCCAGCCATCCCGATCGTAGTCGAGAACCGCGACTCCGCTCCCCGTCGATTCGAGGATGTAGCGTTTCGATTCGACCCCGCCATTCACGTTGCGTACGGTAATGCCTGCCTTCGAAGCGACATCGACAAACCAGGCTGGTGGCGGGTGTTCTTCGGTAACCGGGTAGGGAAGTGACTGGGGGTGCGCGCTAAGCACGCCAGCGGAGAGCAAAAGTAACATGAACAAACGCGCGCGATTGCGGCAGGGGCGCATGGAGTCAGGCCTTCGCTGTGCCAGGGCGCAAGGCGTCGCTTTTCAAAATCTTGCCGCCCTCCTGAATGACATACAACCGGTTCGCCTCAAGGTTCTTCAGTATGTCTACGGTGCCCGAGGGCCAGCGAATCTCGACGGAGTCGGCTGTCTTCGCCTGGTCGAGGCCGAAGTGAATGCGCAGGTCGTTCTGGGAATAGTAACTGCCTCCGCTACGAACTTCCTCAACCTGGACCAGCGGCTGCTTGGTAGCCGGCGCGGTCAGGGCAGTCACTCGCAACTGCGCGCCGATGCCGGTGCGATTCGATTTCGTGCCTACCAGGCGAATCTTGATCCAGTTGCGATTGAGCGTAGAGTCGCAGCGCAGAAGTTGTGGCAGACTGTTGACGCAGTTCACGATCACGTCGAGGTCGCCGTCATTGTCGTAGTCGCCAAAGGCACAGCCCCGGGCCGCGACTGCTGCATTGATGCCCGGGCCGCCGAGTTTGGTTACGTCTTCATATTGTCCGTTGCGCAGATTGCGGTAGAGGTACTTGGGTTCGGCATACGCGGCATCGGCCTGCGTTCCGTCCACCTCGGGGTACACGTGACCATTCGACACCAGGATATCGAGCCAGCCATCGTTATCCATATCGAAGAAGCCAACGCCCCAGCCCAGGTAGCGCGTGTTGACGCCGAGACCCGATAAGTACGTGTGGTCTTCGAAGCTGCCATCCCCCAGATTTAGATAAAGCGAGTCTGTGTCGCCGGCGAAGTTGGTTTTCACCAGGTCGAGCAGGCCATCGCGATTGAAGTCTCCGACTGAAACTCCCATGCCTGCCTGGGGTTTGCCGTCCGGTGAAAGAGCTACGCCCGACTCGATGGCAATGTCTTTGAAGGTACCGTCTTTTTGATTCTGATAATACGTAGCAGCGGTGGAGTCGTTTGCGACGTAGATGTCGGGCCATCCATCATTGTCAAGGTCGGCTACAGCGACGCTCAGGCCATAGGTGCCGACCGAGTTATACACCCCCGACTTTTCTGAGACGTCTGTGAACGTTCCGTCGCCGTTGTTGTGGTAGAGAATGTTCTTACCGCCTTGCAGTCCTGGCGGCCCGCAGGCGACCTGGATGCCCTTGTACGCGCAAGCACCGGATTCAGGCACCGGCGCCGTCTTGATATCGAAGTCGATGTAATTGGCGACGAAGAGATCGAGGTGGCCATCGCGGTCGTAGTCGAGAAAGGCGCACCCGGAACCCCATCGCGTTTGGGATTCGCGCAGGCCCGCCTTCTGGGTGACATCCGTGAAGGTGCCGTCGCCGTTGTTGCGAAACAGCGCGTTCTGCCCGTAGTAGCTGATGAAGAGGTCGTTCCAGCCATCGTTATCGTAGTCGCCAACGCAGCAGGCCTGTCCCCAGCCAGTGCGCGCCAGTCCGGCTTTCACCGTGACGTCAGTAAACGTGCCGTCGCGATTGTTCTTGAAGAGATGACAGACGGGCTCCTGTCCCTTAGGGAAGCCTTCGAGCCGCGTACCGTTCACCAGGAAGATATCGAGCCAGTCATCCTGGTCGTAATCGTAGAAGGCCACGCCGCAGCCGGTAGTTTCGAGCAGGTACTTGTTCTTGTGTTCGCCGCCGTAGATGGTCTTCACGTTGAGCCCAGCCTGGCGGCCCACATCGGTGAAACTCACGCCCAGTGGAGTGCCGGTGACTGGGCTAGGCTTGCCTGCAGGTGCGGGTCGAGCGGGTGCGTCGTAGGTTGGCCGGGAGCTTCCCATCTGGGCGCGACCAGGTTGCGGAAGGTGCAGAGGCCGCGCCAGCGCGAGTACGTCGTCAAAGGTAAGAACGAGAGCAGTCCGGGAAAGAGAACGAAGGAAACCGCGGCGACTCCAGATCAAAGGGTTGGAACTCCTGCGCTGCCGGTCTTGCGTTTACACGTAGCGTGTCTATCGCTGGGCCGCACCGCAATGAGTATAGAGAAGGGCGAGAAGGCTGCACAACTGCACTGCGGCGTGCGGCGGGTTTGGTTTTGCTGCATGCAAATCAGATTTCCGTATGTCGTCGGAAGGGCTATAGGCAAAACTGGTTCACGGGTGAGTTTGCAGTTGCTCGGCCTTCTGCCGTTCCAATGCAGCTTCCGCGGCGTTGCCCTGCCGCGCGAGCGTTTCAGCAAGCGCCTGGTGGGGCGCGGCAAAGGCGGGATCCGCGGCAATGGCCATCCGGAACTGGGTAGCGGCCTCGGGAAGCTGTCCGCGCTTGAGCAGCAGATTCCCATTGTCCAGGGCAAAGACAGCTCGCTGCCGGCTCACCGCAACCCGGCTCAAGTCTGCAGCGATCTTCCTCTCCGCCGCGGCTTCGGTCTTCTTGCCTTGCTGCGCGTACACGGCGGCGAGCGTGATGTGCGGACCGGGCTGTTGCGGAAGCAGTTCGATGGCCCGCTGCAGCGCTTCGGCGGCCTTATCGAGATCGTTCACCTGCTTGTAGACGGTGCCCAGGGAGGAGTAAGCCTCACCGAAGTCGGAACGGAGCGTGGTGGCCCGGCCCAGCTCACGCGCTGCATCGTCAAACCGGCCGAGTTGCATGTAGAGAATGCCGAGGGTGTAGGGCGCGTCGGCCAGCGCCGGGTCTTCCTCCTCGGCCTTCGCAAGCTCCGCGATCGAGTCCTGCGGCTTGTCCTTGAGCTTCCACGCGAGTCCCAGGTCGTAGTGAAGCTGGGGATTGTCTGGTGCGAGCGTAAGCGCAAGCTGAAATTGTTCAATGGCGTGGTCGAGATCACTTTGCTGCAGGTAAGCTACCCCGAGATCTTCGTGCAGCACCACGTTCTTCTCGTCGATGCGAAGCGCGCGGTTGTAGTAGGGTATCGCTTCCTTCGCTTTGCCCGATTGCACCAGCGCCAGGCCGAGGTTGGTGAGCGCAGATGCATCTTGTGGCCGGGCAGCGATGGTCTGTTCAAACAACGGAACCGCCTCCTGAAATGTGCCTTGATTCTGCAGCGCAAGCGCGAGCGCATATTTTGCGTCGACAGAGTCAGGAGCTAACGCTATTGCATGGCGCAGCGTAGCTACGGCCTGATCCAATCTGCCATCGGCATCGAGTGCGCGTCCGAGTTGTAAGGCGGCGGCAACATCGCTGGGCATCAGCGAGGCGGCTGTCTGTAGCTCATTCACCGCGTCACTCGCACGGCCAGAGAGCAGGTAGAGCGAGCCGAGGTGCAGGTGCGCGGCAGCCAGGTCTTTATCGAGAGCAATCGCTCGTTCAAACTCGGGCTGCGCTTCCTTCCATTGCTGCTGGTCGGCCAGGACAGAACCGAGGGCATCGTGCAGGATGGCGCTGTCGTCATGCAGGGCAATGGCGGCTTTGAGCTTTTCGGCCGCAGCGGGTTTGTTGCCGCTGGCAACGAGGGCGCGGGCGTAGTCGGCCCAGGTCTCCGCGGAAAACACTGTGTTGGCATCGCCCCGCGACTCAAGCGAGCGAAACAGCGGAAGCGCCTTGGCGTAGTCCTGCATGCGCACGTACAACAACCCAAGATTCAGTGGCGCTGAGGTGTCCTGCGGATCGAGGCGAAGCGCGAGTTCCAGTTGCATGTGTGCTGCTGCAAGGTCGCCTTCTTCCATCAGCACAGAGCCGTAGGCGGTGTGACCGGCTGCGACCTTGGGAGCGAGTGTAACTACGCGCAGGAAGTCACGATGGGCTTCGGCAAGATCGTGACGCGCAAAGGCCGCGGAGCCTGCCTGGAAGGCCTGCTGTGCGGATTGCAACGCCTGTTTGCTGGGCGGGGCTGGCTGCTGCGCCGGGCTTCCCGCAGGCCTGGTCTGAGCCAGCAGCGATGCCCCTAGGATGAACGCGATCACAGTACGATTGTAATAGTCCGAGAGCCGCCATTCCGCTTTGGTGTTAGCTTTTTACCCCCGCAGGGCACATGCTGGAAATGTTACCGGCAGGTAACTCTCCGGCGTACTGGGATGCAGGCTTGTGGGACTGCGAAGGATGTCCAAGGTTACCCACCTTCGTTGTAGATCAAGGTGGAATAGGCGAAGTGGCCCTGTGTTTACAGGCATTTGGCAACCATCTATGTTACGAGTTGAGATGGGAATGAGGAGAATTGGAAACGTACGCGTGCCGGTTGCAAACTTAGGAATCTGCTTTACATGACCTGGGCGTGACCTAAGTAACGGCACAAATGCACTTTTCGAGTGCAAAGAAAACCGACCTGACTTACGCTCTCTTTAACAAAGATTCGAACAAGCTGAGTTTTAAACACTTACTGCTGAGGAGAACTTCCATGGGCTCTACTTTACCTATGTTGCCGGTAAGACCAACATGGTCGAAATGGCATTCCGTATTGATTGGATTGCTGGCGATCTATCTGCTTGCAATCGCCGTGGATGTTCTCTTCACTCACCCTAACCAGACCGTCGCCATCACTGGGGCGTCTCACGTGACCACTGTCAGAGCATCGGTGCAGCCCTCCTCCATTTCAAGCCAAAGCCTGCCCCCACAGGCCCAGGCAACGCACCTGGTCGATGTTCGGAAAGCGTATGCAAAGATCGCGCAGGACAGCCTGCTCGAGACCAACGCACGCGCCTCCGTCTGGACCAGCGGTGACAGCCAGCAGGAATTGCATTTGACCTATCCGCAGACGGCCCGCATGATGGCTCGCCAGATGGAAGACGAGAGCATCATGTTCCAGGAACTGCGGCAACTCGGATTCACTCGCGTCGACCTGACGGACGGCGGACAATTTAACCAGCATTGGGACTTGAACTAACAATACCGAGAGTATCTCCCCCGACTTTAGATCTCCCCCACGATTTTGATCTCCCCCAGCTTCTTCGAGGCGATGGACGGCTGATAAAGCCATCCTCGCCTCTACTTATTTGCAGGCGCTACCGACGTGAAAGGCCTGCGCGCATTCGTATCAGAAACGGATACAACTGCGCAGTTCCAGTGTCGCGGCTGCATCACGTCTTCGGCCGGCCCTGAGTCTCGCAAGACGCGCTCCCCAATCCGGTGCCTGCTGTCCTGCCCCGAGTTACTCCTGCCGGCAAAGCCCTAACTTCCGCAACAGCGGTCCCACTGTCAGACCTTGAACAGCGACAGAAAACACGACCACAACGTAAGTGATTGCCAGCAGTTCATTGCGGGTGCGCCCCTGAGAAAGCGAAAGCGCCAGCGCGATGGAGAGCGCCCCACGCAGACCACCCCAGGTCAAGACGGCTACTGTGCCTCGTACTTGCCGGTGCACGAACTGCAAGCTGCCGACAACCGACGCTACGCTCAAGAGGCGGGCCAGCAACACGGCTGGGATCGCGAGGAGTCCGGCGAAGAGATATTGAGCCTGCCAGGGCATCACCAGCAATTGAAGGCCGAGCAGCAGAAACAGAACCACATTGAGGATGTCGTCAATTAGCTCCCAGAACTTGTCCACGTTGTCGCGCGTGATTTCAGACATGGCCAGCGAACGGGCCCTTCCACTGACAAGCAGGCCGGCGGCGACGGCTTCGAGTGGGGCGGATACGTGAAGCGCGTCGGCCAGAGCATAGCCGCCCATGGCGAGCGCGAGAGTGAGCAGGACTTCGACTCGATAGCTGTCCACCATTCGCAGGAGGCGGTAGACCAGGTATCCAAGCACGGCGCCGATCAACAAACCTCCACCGGCATCGACAAAGAAAACAACGAGCAGCCTGCTGAACTTCGGAAGGCCGCCCTGAGAAGAAGCTTCGAGAAGCGAGAGGAAGATCACCGCGCCTACGCCGTCGTTAAAGAGGGATTCGCCGGTAAGCTGCGTCTCAAGGCTGAGCGGCGCGCCCACTCTGCGCACCATTTCGAGCACCGCGATCGGGTCCGTCGGCGAGATGAGTGCACCGAAGAGAAGACAGGTGAGCAAATCTGCAGGTAAGCCAACCAGGCGGAGGATCAGGTAGAGTAAGCCCGCTACCGCGAGAGTGGAAAGAATCGTACTCACAATGGACAAGGTGAGTACCGGCAGCTTCTCTTTTGCAAGTTGGGCCAGGTCCAGGTGCAGGGCGCCGGCAAAGAGCAGCAGCCCAAGCATGCCGTGAAGCACGACCTTGGGAAAATCGATGCCCGCGACCAGCGACTCGGCCGCTCGATGCAGTCCCGGAGCTTTTTGCCCGGCGAGGATGAGCGCGAACGATCCGAACAGGGACAGCAGCATGACGCCGACGGTGCTGGGCAGCCGCAAAAATCGGTGGCTCACAAAGCTGAACAGCGCCGCCAGCGACACAAGTGCGCTCAACAGCACAAAAATGGTCATGCTTCATTCAGCCTCATCCCTTGACTGTAATAGGGACGACACGGAATGTGAGAGCAGCGAGCTACTTTTTCGAGCTGCTTGCCTCCACCAATTCCGAGACCGAAGGAGCGATCATGTCGAGCAACACAGCTTGCGGTTTGGCAGCAGATTTGAGCAATGCCACCTGCTGACTGGTCCAGTCCGCGGACGGCTCCTGACCTTTCTGCAGGTAGTCGAGGGATTGCAAACCGATCTCGGCAACCTGGCGAAGGGTGGCTGAGACTGGTGCGAGCTCCATGGTCATTGGAGAGCGCGACAGGATCGGCTGAAGCCTGGCGTCGTTGTCGCGCCACTTCTCGAGCCAGTGCTGCGCCTGCTGGATGTCTTCGGGTGTGGCCTTCTTTGCGACGATGCGGTCGACCAGATCATGAAAATCTCTGGCCGTATCGCTCTCAGGAGGGATGGCGTCGATCAGCTTGTTATAGGCGGTCAGGCTGGCGTAGGTGCCCAGAGACTCGCGTTCGTACTGCTTCGGCGGCTCGACCACATCGCCCAGCACGCGCAGAGGCTCCGGATCCGAGAGGCCGGTCATGCGTTGCAGCATCATGGGGTAAGAGGAGCGATGGTGCAGGCCGTAGTACTCCAGCTTCTGCGATATGACGCCCATGCGCGTGTACATCGAGGGAATGTCGGTGACGTCCTGTGGTGACCAGAGACGTTCGGCGATGGCCGCGGTTCGGGGCCAGACCCGGCTGTCGATGTTCTCCGGCGTCACGAACTCCGACCACATGGTCGCCTCGCCGCCGAGGATGCGCTGCTTCGCTTCCGGTGGAAGGTTAGCCGCGTTCTTGCCCATCGGGTCGACGACATAGTGTTCTCTCGCCGGCTGGTTGAGATCGATGTAGTAGCCATTGGAGAGCAGCCCCTTGTTGCCGCGGCTGGCTGCCTCGGCCAGTGAGTCCTGCCCGCGCCATGATTGAATGACCACGTCTTTGGGAGTGTTCGGCTGCAGGACTTCGTCCCAGCCTTCCATGATTTTCTTGTGTTTGGCGACGATCTTCTGCACGCGCTCGCTGAAGTAGGCCTGCAGCGCGGCGTTGTCCTTCAGGTTGTGCGCGTGCATGAACTCCTGAATGCGCGGATTCGCGTCCCATTCCTTGCCGTTGCACTCGTCGCCCCCGACGTGGAAGTAGGTGTCGGGGAAGAGTTCCGTCATCTCACCGATGAAGGTGTCGAGGAATTTATAAGTGCTCTCACGGGTTGGATCCATGGCGGGATTGAAGATGCCCCACTGCCGCTCGATTGCGTATGGTCCCGTGCCGCTGGCCAGGTCGGGATAGCCGACAAACCAGGAGCCCGCATGTCCCGGCATGTCAAACTCGGGAATAACGCGGATGCCCCGATCGCGCGCATACTCGAGGATCTCGCGCACCTGGTCCTGGGTGTAGTACATGCCGTCGGAGCCCTTCTCCTGCAGCAGCGGAAACTTTTTGCTCTCGATGCGGAATCCCTGATCTTCCGAGAGGTGCCAGTGGAAGACGTTGAGCTTGACCGCCTCCATACCATCCAGATTTCGCCGGATCACGTCGAGTGGCTGGAAGTGGCGGCCAGCGTCGATCATGAGGCCGCGCCACGGGAAGCGTGGCTGATCTTCAATCGTGACGGCAGGAGCGCTGAAGCCCTGCTGGGTGACATGCACCAGCTGTAGAAAGGTCTGCAGCCCTCGCAAAATCCCGAGTGGATTGGGCGCCGACAGGTGTACGTCGTTTGCTGTGACCGTGAGATGGTAAGACTCGTCTTCCCCGAGTTCCTGAACGGGCTTGCTGGGACCATTGGTCTGAATGACGAAGTGGGCCTTGTCCTTCGCGGCTCCTGTGGCGGCTGAGGGGAGGAAAGGGATGCCGGTCTCCCGCGAGAGTACGGTGATGAATCTCGCTTGCGCGCGCGCCAGGCGTGGCTCGGTGTAGCCCTCGCTCGCGATCGCGAAGGAACCGTCAATGGGGAACTCGCCCGTTTGAACGTTGATGTGAGCCGGCACAGGCATGAGCGGAAGAGGAGCCTGAGCGTGGGCCGGAGTTGCGGCGCTGGTGCATGCAAGGGCGATCATCGAGGAGAGAAACAAACCGCGAAACAGCAGAGCTGAAGAAGGCAAGAGCTGGTCTCCATACAACACAAAATCAAGATTGCGACCATTCTACGTCTCTCCAGCTGAATTCGCAGGAGAGCGCCGCCGGATCGGGCAGCCCCACGCTGCGCGCGGAACGGCGTGACTCTCAGCGTCTGCAGCAGCCAGGCCGGATGAACGCCCGGTTAGCATGACACATATACAGATCGTGGCCTGACCTTTATCCTGATTCGTTGGTTTGGTTAAAGCTGTTTTCGTCGCGGCCGCGTGGCCGTGGTTCGTTTCCAACTGCGTTGATCCCGGTTGATCTCGATGGATCGTAGGAGTGTTTGATGATGCACGTTTGCCGTTTGTTGTGGAGCAGAAGGAAGAGTCTCTGCTCGGCCATGGTTGTGCTTGGCGTCTGTGTCCTGTCCGTTACGCGTGTCCCGGCACAGACCGGTTTAGAGATTCCCAAGCCGGAGGCGCTGCTTTCCAGCCAGTCTCGCACGGTAGTGGAACGGCTCGACAGCCTCAGCCACCTGCCGGCGGACGAATGGCGGTTCCATGCAGGAGACGTGGCGCATGGCGAGGCCGTCGATCTGGACGACTCCAGTTGGCAGGTTGTGAAGCCGAAGAGCGATGCTCCGAACGAATCCGTCTGGTATCGGCGCACGATCGAAGTGCCTCGTTCGCTCAACGGATACGACCTGACGGGCGCCCGCATCTGGTTCCAGTTTGTGGCAAACGCGAACGGCCCTATGCCGGCGATTGTGTACTTCAATGGGCGCCGCGTGGCTCTGGGAGATGATCTCGAACCCATCGTTCTATTCGACGACGCGAAGCCGGGCGAGAAGGTGCTGGTCGCTGTTAAGCTGCTGCACACCGTCGATCAGAAACGATTTGACCGGGCCACGTTGAAGATCGATTTCGCGCAGGGTCGCCCGAATCCTGAAGATCTTCGCACTGAGATTTTGTCGGCAGCATTGCTGATTCCCAGCCTGTCAAAGGATGATCAGGCTCCGATGGCCACGCTGGAGAAGGCCGGCACAACGGTGGATCTCAAAGCGCTGGACGCGAACAATCAGGCCGGCTTTGATGCCTCGCTCAAACGCGCGCAGTCGATGATGGACGAATTGAAGCCGCAGTTGCAGCAACTCACGATTCACATGACGGGCAATTCCCACATCGACGCGGCGTGGCTCTGGCCCTGGACCGAGACGGTCGATGTGGTGAAGAGAACATTCTCGACCGCGCTGCAATTGATGAATGAGTATCCCGATTACACGTTTACGCAGTCGGCTGCAGCCTACAACGAGTGGCTGGCGGAGAAGTATCCGCAGATCAACGACCAGATCAAGCAGCGAATCAAAGAAGGCCGGTGGGAGATCGTGGGAGGCATGTGGGTGGAGCCGGATCTCAACATGCCGGACGGAGAATCGCTGGTGCGGCAGTTGCTGGTCGGCAAGCGCTTTTACCAGCAGCAGTATGGAGTGGATGTGCGCATCGGTTGGAACCCGGACTCGTTCGGTTACAACTGGCAGTTGCCGCAGATCTACAAGAAGTCGGGCATGGATTATTTCGTAACGCAGAAGATGCATTGGAACGACACAAACCAGCTTCCGTTTCGCCTCTTCTGGTGGGAATCGCCGGATGGCAGCAAGGTGCTGACTTATTTTCCGACTGACTACGTGCATGTGGACCTGAGCCCGATTCGGCAGGCGAACGACTTTGCGCATTCGCGGACGTTTTCGCCGGGCATGACCGAGATGATGGACCTGTACGGCATCGGCGATCACGGCGGCGGCCCGACGCGCGCCCTGCTCGACGAAGGTGTGCATTGGACGCAGCCGGACAAGGTCGTGCCGAAGCACGAGTTCGGCACAGCTCAGAGCTACTTCACCGCGATCGAGAAGAAGGTGCAAAGCGATTCGCAAACGTGGGATTATGACTCGATTGCCAAAGGCTACAAGGAACCATCGACCCCGCCCGCAGGCAAAGTAGCGATTCCCACATGGAAGGATGAACTCTACTTCGAATACCACCGCGGCGTGATGACCACGCAGGCGAATCTCAAGCAAAACAACCGAGAGAGCGAAGAGTGGGCGCTTAATGCGGAGAAGGTTGCGTCTCTCGCATGGCTCGAAGGCAACGCCTACCCACAGAGCGAGCTGACCGAGGCCTGGAAGAAAATCACGTTCAACCAATTTCATGATCTCGCCGCCGGCTCGGGCATCGGCGTGATCTACAAGGACGCACAGCGCGACTACGACCAGGTGCACTGGGCGACGAATGAAATATCTTCCAAGGCGATGAAGACGCTGGCATCGCAGATCAACACGAAATCCGCCGGAGACTTGCCGGTGTTGGTGTTCAATCCGCTGGCATGGGAGCGCTCCGGTCCCGTGGAGGTCAGCATCCAGCTAGCGTCGCCTTCTCCGAATGGGGTGACCGTCCTCGACTCTGAGAACCATGTGCTGCCCTCAGAGGTGCTCTCGAGCGATGCAAAGCTCGGAACCTATCGCTTGCGCATCGAGGCGAACAGCATTCCATCGCTCGGCTACAAGGTGCTGCATGTGGTGCCGGGTAACAAGACGCCGGCCACAGCGCTGAAGGCACAGGGCCTCACGCTGGAGAACGCGAACCTTAAGCTCACCATCGACAAGCAGACCGGTTGCATCACCAGCTTGTTTGATAAAAAGGCCAGCTTCGAGACGCTGGCCGATGGTGCATGCGGAAATCAGCTGCAAACCTTCGTCGACACTCCCAAAGACTACGACGCGTGGAACATCGATCCTGGCACGCTGGACCACATGACCCCGATCGAAAAGGCAGATTCCGTCGAACTGGTCGAAAAGGGTCCCCTGCGTGAGGCCGTGCGCGTGAGCCGCACCTGGCAACACTCAAAGTTCGTGCAGGAGATCACGCTCTACGCTGGCTCGGACCAGGTGGTGATTGAAAACGATATCGATTGGCATGAGACACATGTTCTGTTGAAGGCCGCGTTTCCGCTTCGCGCCACCAGCCAGAAGGCGACCTACGAGATCCCTTACGGCAGCATTGAACGTACCACCACGAGAAATAACTCGTGGGAGCAGGCGAAGTTTGAAGTGCCCGCACTGCGCTGGGCCGATCTTGGCGATGGGCAGCACGGTTTCAGCCTGATCAACGAATCGAAGTACGGGTACGACGACAAGGACAACGTGCTTCGTTTAACCCTCCTTCGCTCGCCGACCTGGCCCGATCCCGACGCTGACCGGGGTCATCACCACTTCAGTTACGCACTGTTTCCGCATGCTGGAGATTGGAAGCAGGCCATGACAGTCCGTCATGGTTACGAATTTAACTACAAGCTGCAGGCCATGCAGGTAATGCCACACGCCGGACCGCTGCCCATTCAGCATTCGTACGTAAGCGTCTCACCGGAAAACGTCGTTCTGACGGCGCTCAAGAAAGCTGAAGACGACAACGGATTGATCTTCCGCATGTATGAGTGGGCCGGTAAGACGGCGGAGGTCAAGGTTCACCTGCCGGAGGGAGCGAGCAGCGCTACAGTGACCAACATGATGGAAAAGGCAGAGGGTTCCCCGCTGACGGTGAGCGGCGGAGAGGTCAGCGTTCCCATTCACCCGTTTGAGATACTTACGCTGCGCGTCGACTACGCTCCGGCCAAGCAGCAGTAAAGCGCAGGCACAAAACACAAGGCGGCGTCCTGGATCAGGGCGCCGCCTTTCTTTTTGGTGCTGCGGTCTCAGTGAATGTGTAACTGATGCTGCATCTCTTCCAGAGTGAATCCCTTCGTCTCAGGGTAGATGAACAAGACAACGAAGAACTGTAGCACCATCATTGCGGCGAAGACTACGAACGGCGTTCCCCCGGACTTGCGAGCCAGGATGGGAAAGGTCCACGCAATGATCGCGTTCGTGATCCAGTGCGCGGAACTGCCCAGGCTCTGGCCTTTGGAACGAACTCTGGTAGGAAATACTTCGCTGATGTAAACCCAGATGACGGCCCCCTGCGAGATGGCGAAAAAGAAGATATACGAGACCAGCAACCACACCAGCAAGGATTGATGCACGTTGAGGAAAAAGATTGCCGCTACTCCGGCGAGCGACAGAGCAGTGCCGACTGAGCCGATCAGCAGCAACGTCTTGCGTCCCAGCTTATCGATGACCGACATAGCCAGCAGCGTGGCGCAAAGATTCATCGCACCAATCATGACCGACTGCAGATTTCCTGAAGCTTTGCTGAAGCCGGCTGTGGTGAAGATGTAGTTGGAGTAGTAGAGAATGGCATTGATGCCGGCAAGCTGATTGAACATGCCGATGCTGATCGCGAGAAAAATGGGCAAGCGGTACTTGCGGGAGAAGAGCGGCTCCGTGTCGCGGGAACTATCATGCCGCACAGAGTCGATGATCTCTCGAAGTTCGACCTCAGTATCCGGCGTTCCCATCATCTGCAGGACGGAACGTGCCTCGTCGATGCGATTTTGGGTGACCAGCCAGCGGGAGCTGCGGGGAATGCCAAACAACATGATGAGGAAGAGCAGCGCCGGCAGGGCCGCGATGCCCAGCTGCACGCGCCACTCCAGCGGTCCAAGATTGAATTTCGCGATCACGAAGTTGGAAAAATACGCGAGCAGAATGCCGACGACGATATTGATCTGGAACATGCCGACCAACCGACCTCTCCACTTCGCGGGTGCGAGCTCGGCAAGATAGACCGGGCCGAGCACCGAAGAGCCACCGATGCCGAGACCGCCGATGAAGCGAGCAATCAGCAGCGACGGCCACCATGTGGACGAGGCGAAGGCGCAGCCGACCGCTGAGAGTACGTAGAGCACCGCCATGATTCGAAGGGCCTGGCGTCCGCCGATTTTCTGGCCGAGCGGGCCAGCCGTAATGGCTCCGATGATCGTGCCAACCAGGGCGATCGCTACGGTGAAGCCCAGCTGTGACGGCGTGAGGTGGTACAGATTCTTGAGAGCATCTTCGGCGCCGGCGATGACCGCAGTATCGAAGCCGAAGAGCAGGCCGCCGAGAGCGCCGACGATCGTGCTCTTAAGAAGAATAGAGTTCATCTTCATGTTTCTTTCTCCATGGAAGATCGGATAGCGAGTGCGGGCAGTGAGAAAGGCGGCCGGATTTTAGAAGGGGCGACTGGCATCTTTGAAAGGCACCGATGGCAATCCAACGAGATGCTCCAGATGACCTTGCCAATCTGTCCAGCAATATACATGAGCCGGATGAGAGGTGGGAACGCCGGATGCTGGGCTGCTGACTGATCCATTCGGCAAGACGGCTCAGAAGGACAGGAGGGTGAACGGGGGCAACGCGGCAAGCTCTTGCGTTCTGCGAGCGAGCTGAGAGTCAGGTGGGTCGGATAGAAACGTAAATTAAGATCACTCCGGAGAGCACGTCAGGCGGGAGCAGTCACCTTGGTCAACTTCGCCCGCGCGGCTTCTTTCGCCTCGTTGCTCGCGCTGAGGGTCATGTCGGCCATGCCAAACTCCACGCCAACCTTCTTTAGAAAATCATTGGGAGGCGTGCCGCCGGCGAAGATCCAGACATAATCATTGAGAATTTCGCGGGTCGTCCCATTCACATCCAGGATCACGGAAGCTCGTTTGATCTCTACCGGCATCGAGTTGAACAGAACGTCGACTTTCCCCGAGCGCATGCAGTCTTCAATGCGTTTAGTGTTCCGATCCTTGATTCGAGAGAAGGCTTCCTTACGGTAAGACAGGGTCACTTTGTTGCCGACCTGATGGGCGAGACCCATCGCAGCCTCGATTGCGCTGTCTCCGCCGCCTACCACGAGGATGTTCTTGTTGATGTAGTGGTCTGCCTCGATGAGCCGGTACATCACCTTGGGCAGGTCTTCACCCACCACGCCCAACTTCCTCGGGGTTCCTGCACGGCCAAGAGCAAGAACTACGGCGCGCGAGCGGTGCTTGCCGACGCTCGTGGTCACTACAAACGTTCCGTCGGGCTCCTTCTCGATGTGCTCTACGGGTTCCTTGGTGCGCACGTTGAAATCAACGCGCTGCAGCACCTTGTTCCAGAATTCAAGCAGGTCTTCTTTTGAGAGCGCCGTCTTCTTGAACTTGCCGTACATGGGAAACTCGACCGGGCTGGTCATCACAAGCTTTTGTCGCGGGTATTTCGAAACCGTGCCGCCGAGTTCGTCGCGCTCAATGGTGATGTGCTTCAGCTTGTTCTCAATAGCGCGCAGCGACGCGCTGATGCCGGCGGGACCTGCGCCCACAATGAGAACGTCATAGATGTCGTCGCTCGCATTCGGCTGGACATTGGCGAGACCTCTCCTGGTGATGGCGTCGATGCAGTCTCGCCCCTGGCTGACCGCATTCTTGATCAGCGCGAGCCCACCAAGTTCGCCGACGATGAACAGGTTCGGAACGTTGGTCTCAAACTCCGGACTGAGTTGAGGCATGTCAGCGCCAAGGCTCGCATTCGCCATAACCATGGTGATCGCGCCGACTGGGCAGACCTCGGCGCAAAGGCTGTGGCCGATGCACTTGTACCCATTGACGATCACCGCCTTACCGCCCAGCATGGCCAGCACGTCTCCTTCGGGGCACACGGACGTGCAACTGGCGCAGCCGATGCAGTAAGTGCTATCGATGTGCGGGTGCTGCGACTTGGGTCCGTCGGAGAAGAGCTTTCCCTTCTCAGCAGCCTCGTGTGCTTTCTGCTCCTTCTTCTTCAACCCGGTAAGATAGCCGCGCGAAAAGAAGAGCAGAACAAGGGCCGCGATCAGGAATGTAAGAAAGGTCTCCATACCACCTATTATGCGGTACCCATGGCGACGGATTTGCCACAATGTGGGCACGAGCCGAGATGCTGGGGGACTTTCCGAGTGCAACTGGAACAAATGCTGGCGGCAAGGGCCTGCGGGAACTCGGTCCCGGCTGGTTGGCCGGTCGCGCCTATGCCCTTGATTTTCCCACGCATAAAGAAAAGAGTGACTGCACCTGCGAGTAAGAACAAGAAGAGCGTTTCCATACTTATCTAAACCCCAATCCTAGAACGACAATGATGTGAAAGATGGCTAATACGGCGAACGAGTAGCTAAAAGGACGATGGATCACGTGCCAGAGATTGAAGACCTGATGGGTGCGTGCAAGGAAGACAATCCGTTTTGAAAGAGCAGACTTGCGCCTCGCGGCATGAATAATCGCTTCCACATCGCGATTGCCGGTCTGTAATAGACCGAAGCACGATTGCAGGCGGCCAAAAAACCCTGTGGCTTTGTTACGCAGCCCGGCGATCCGAAATGGTCTCGCGATGTCAATCGCCATCATCAGCACCATGGCACGCAAAGGCTGCATGGCCTGCACCTCCTCCATCGAGGGAACATGGAGGGCCTGCTCGAGATCGGCGGTAGAGAATACGCTCTGGCCTGAGAGTTCCTGTGCGAGTTGTGCCTCGGTGCTGCGTAACTCCTGGAGCGAGATTTCGGCGGCGTTGAGCGACCGCGGTATCTGGGAGTAGATATACCGCCCGACAAATCCGCTGATCGCGACGACCACCATGATCCAGAAGGCCATTCCGGCGATGCCCTGAAACTTGAAGGAAGCATGAAAGGCGATCACCAGCGGGGCCGCAATGCCGAGGATTACGTGGTAATCCATCCAGTGCTTTGCGTTGCCACGCATCGCGAGCCAGGGTATCCGCTTGCGAATCGCGTAGAAGAAGATGATGAAAAACATCACTGTCCCGAGAATGCCAAGGTTCACACCGATCACTCCGCTCGGTCTCAAGATAGGGTGCTTGGGAGAGAATGGGCGATCAGCGCGGCTTAGGGAGTAATAGTCAGCGCCATAAAAGCTCAAAGCAAGAATGAGGAGAACGGCCAACGTGCCTGCGACGAACACCCGTATGCGATGACCGCGGTTTGCATCATGGCGGGCGGGGATCGATCCGAGTGTGCTGGTCTGGGTACTCATTTGATCTTTTCCTTGTCTGCGGATGCTTGTTCGGCCTCTACGGTAAATTGCATGTAGCCGCTGAACTTGTGGACATTATGCCAGCGTTGCCGCAGGGATTGTACGTCCACGGTGGTTACGGTTGGGAACAGATACGTGCTCTTGCTGCCGGGCAGGTTGATCGGCGAATAATCGACCTGCGCCGTGAGCGAGCGAAGCCCAACATCCTGCATGTCCTTCTCAAGACCTGCCTGGATTTTAGTGATCAGCCCGGTCCGCGGGTCGATCCACGCGGTTCCTTCGAGATCCAGCGGATATTCTCGGCCGCGAACAGCCAGCGCAGCTACGGTGCGGGTTCCTGGAATATGAGTGAAATGTACCCGTAGCAGTTGCTCATTGCCGGCCTGCTCCGATCCTTCGGAGACGAAGCGATAGCTGTCCTGGTAGTAAGGATGGAAGACGAGGAACAGAGTCGAAAATCCATTGGTCAAGAGTAGGGAGAGGTTCTTCTTTTTCTTCGGCTGCTCCTTACCTTTTTCTGCAAGCCGCGATTCGTTCAGTTGTAAGTCGTCTTTGCTGACCTGCAGCATCAAGAGGTAATCGTACGTGGTGTTCTCCGCGTATTCGACGTGCCCGGAGTTGCTCAGTTTCTGTTGCAGCACTTGTTCGGTGCACTTTACGTCAGACATCTTGTCAAGGAAGGCGGCCACTCGCTGTCCCGTTTTTTCGAGCACGGGTTTGAGGTTCGGCTCTTGTGCATTCCCCGCCAGTGCGGGACAGATCAGTGCCAGGGCCGCCGGAATCAGGCGCAGACACAGTCTAGTGTTTAGGATTCGCAAGAGCGCCCTCCTTCCTTCGTGATCTGTTGTTAAAGCGATAGCCGATGGTGGTTGTCCATTGATTATAGTTCTCGGTCGCGCCTCGCTGAATCGTCAATCCGCTCTCGAGGAAATAATGCGCGCCCAGGATCATGTCCAAATAAGAATTCACAAACTCGCCGCCCGTGTCTTTGCTGTAGTTGGATGTGAACGACTGCTGACCCAACTGCATATTCCAACGGAACGCCTCGCCGAAGTTTCTGGAGAACGAGACCGATCGATAGGTCCCGTTGGCGAAGCTGCTGTCGAAGACGGAATACCGCGCGTCGATCAGGACGCCGGTCCGCCATAGCTTATCCAGCGTCAGGCCGTACATGCGGTTCAGGGAGGTTTTGCCATCGGTGGAATTGCTGTTTTGGCCGAGGCTCGCGTACCCGATCAGATGAAGCGGAAACTGGACGCGCGCACCCGCGCTGAATCCTTGAAAGAGGTACCTATCCAGCAGGCCTGTGCCGACTAACTGCGGATCATAAGTAGGCACATCGCGGAAGTAAGTGTGGTTCAGGTCGAAGGTGATCCTTTGAACAGGAGTGAACCTGACGGACAAGAAACTTTGACCCAGGCCAGTGTTCACGGGAGCCGCGCCGGGATTGGTCTTCGGGTGATCCAGCTGCATCGAGTGATACAAGGAGAAGACGCGCTTGTACGAAAATGTATTTTCGGTGAAGACGAAGGGCCGGTCGACCGTGGTGCCCAGAAAGCTCATGCCACCACCAGCCGTGCTGCTGTACCAGAGGTTCTCGAAGCTGCCTCCCTGCAGGTTTACGAAGGCACCGCCGATGCGCCGGTTGGGGTCGTAGTTCCATGCAGTGGGATCGGGTGTCGAGCCGCCAAACACGCCCATGGTCACGTGATCAGAGGACTTGGCAGCTGCGTAGCCTCCATCGATGGTTTGCAGGCTGCTGGCCCACGGAAGATACATCCGCCCAACGCCAAAGGTCCAGCGTGACTCCGGGTTTATATAAGTCAGACCGAGTGTATAGGTGCGGTTGATCAAGTTCTGCAGCGTCTGCTGCTGCGTGGAAGATGACGTCTCCAATCGCCCGCGCCAGTAGCCGTTCAGATTCCAGTGCGTACCGTGAATGCGTGTAACGTCAGCGCGGATCACCATGCCAACTTCAGTGGAGCTGCCGTGGGCCTGGCCGACGCTCTGTATGGTGCTGTAGTCAAATCCGATGCGACCGCGGGCCTGGTTTACCTCGGGCAGCGGCGGCCGTGGCTGCTTTTCGCGAACGTCCTCGTCGAGCGGGTCGCCTTCGGTAAAACTTACGACGGCCGGAAATTGCCGGGTATTACTCAGCGCTTGTTTGTCGACTAACTTCTGCACTTCGGTTTGCGGCAGGCTTACTTCATCACCCTCGACGATCGGCCGCGCGGTGGACACGATCTCGCAGACCGCCGAAGCGGACGCGACCGAATCCACCTTGAGTTCAGCCACTACACCCGGTTCTATGCTCTTTTCTGAGTCGTCGGTTTCTGCTTTTTTGGTGGATTGCTTGATAACGAGCTTCATGCCCTCGGCAAGCCCGACGCTTCTACCGCCTTCGATATAGACACTTCCGTCTGATACATAACGCACACGGAACGTCGTTTGAAGTTGTGGGGCCGATTCTTGCGCGACCGCAGTACTTATGAGGAAAAAGGACGACAGATAAAAAATACCTAGGTGGCGCAACACGTTTAACCGCCTCCTCCACTCTTGTGGCAGGCATAGCAATTGATGCTGTTGTACACATAGCCGTTGACATTCGGGTGATGGAAGCTCGCCGAGTTTCCGCCACCATGGCACTGCGTGCACTGGAAGACCGAATAGTCGTTGGCGTTGGTGTGGCAGGTAGCGCAGACCCCGTTCGCGTTCCCGTGATTCATTGGGAAGTAAGTGTGGTTGAAGGTTGCGCCGGTCCACGCGGTCGTCGTGTGGCAAGTGGCGCAGGTGGTCGGGAAACCGGCAGACGTATGGTTTGGATTAGTCGTACCGGTGTAATCCGCCTTATGGCAGGAGTAGCAATCGGTCGGCGTTCCCGCAAACACGTTGTTGATGTGGCAGCTGGTGCAGGCCACGGTCGTATGCGCCCCGGTGAGCGGGAAGGGCGTGTTGTTGTGATTGAAGACCGCGCCTGCCCAGGAGGTCGTGGTGTGGCAGGTCGCGCAGGTCGTCGGGAATCCCGCCGACTTGTGTGCCGGATTGGTCGTCCCTGTGTAGTCCTTGGTATGGCAGGAGTAGCAATCGGTTGGGACAGTCGTGAAGTTATTGTTCACGTGGCAACTGGCGCAGGCGACGGTGGTGTGTGCGCCGGTGAGCGGGAAGGTGGTGGTGTTGTGGTTGAAGGTCGCACCCGCCCACGACACAGTCGTGTGGCAGATCGAGCAGTCGGTGGGGAATCCTGAAGTGGTGTGATTTGGATTCGTGGTGCCGGTGAAGTCCGCCTTGTGGCAGGAGTAGCAATCCGTCGGTGTTCCCACAAACACATTATTGATGTGGCAGCTGGTGCAGGCCACGGTGGTATGGGCGCCCGTCAGCGGGAAGGGCGTGTTGTTGTGATTAAAGACCGCGCCTGCCCAGGAAGCTGTGGTGTGGCAGGTGGCGCAGGTCGTTGGGAATCCTGCCGACTTGTGCGGCGGGTTGTTGGTGCCGTTGTAGTCCTTCGTGTGGCAGGAGTAGCAATCCGTCGGTGTTCCGGCGAACACGTTATTGATGTGGCAGCTGGTGCAGGGTACGGTCGTGTGCGCGCCGGTGAGCGGGAAGGGCGTGTTGTTGTGGTTGAAGACTGCGCCCGCCCAGGACGTCGTCGTGTGGCACGTCGCGCAGCTGGTGGGGAATCCTGAAGTGGTGTGATTTGGATTCGTGGTGCCGGTGAAATCCCCCTTATGGCAGGAGTAGCAATCCGTCGGCGTTCCAGCGAACACGCTGTTGATGTGGCAGCTCGCGCATGGAACGGTGGTGTGCGCACCCGTGAGCGGAAAGGGCGTGTTGTTGTGATTGAAGACCGCGCCCGCCCACGAAGTCGTGCTGTGGCACGTGGCGCAGGTGGTGGGGAACCCCGCGGCCTTGTGCGCCGGGTTGGTCGTGCCGTTGTAGTCCTTGGTGTGGCAGGAGTAGCAGTCGGTCGGCGTTCCCACGAACACGTTGTTGATGTGGCAGCTCGCGCATGGAACGGTGGTGTGCGCACCCGTGAGCGGGAAGGGCGTGTTGTTGTGGTTGAACACTGCGCCTGCCCAGCTTGCGGTCGTGTGGCAGGTTGCGCAAGTCGTCGGGAAGCCAGCGGTCTTGTGATTCGGATTGGTGGTGCCGTTGTAGTCCTTGGTGTGGCAGGAATAGCAGTCGGTCGGCGTTCCGGCGAAGACGTTATTGATGTGGCAGCTCGCGCATGGAACGGTGGTGTGCGCGCCTGTGAGCGGGAAGGGCGTGTTGTTGTGATTGAACACTGCGCCGGCCCAGCTTGCAGTCGTGTGGCAGGTTGCGCAAGTCGTCGGGAAGCCAGCGGTCTTGTGATTCGGGTTGGTCGTGCCGGTGTAATCCTTGGTGTGGCACGAGTAGCAATCCGTCGGCGTTCCAACAAACACGTTATTGATATGGCAGCTGGTGCAAGGCACGGTCGTGTGTGCGCCCGTCAAGGGAAACGGCGTCTTGTTGTGATCGAACACCGCGCCGAGCCACGTGGTAGTCGTGTGGCAGGTGGCGCAGCTCGTCGGGAAGCCGGCCGTCTTGTGATTCGGATTCGTGGCGCCGGTGTAGTCCTTGGTGTGGCACGAATAGCAATCTGTCGGTGTCCCCGCGAACACATTATTGATATGGCAGCTGGTGCAAGCGACCGAAGTGTGTGCGCCGGTGAGCGGGAAGGGAGTCTTGTTGTGATCGAACACCGCGCCCGCCCACGAGACTGTCGTGTGGCAAACCACGCAGGAAGTCGAGAATCCGGCAGTTTTGTGGTTCGGGTTGGTGGTGCCGGTGTAGTCCTTCGTATGGCAGGAGTAGCAGTCCGTCGGCGTGCCGGCGTACACATTATTGATGTGGCAGGTGGTGCAGGGCACGGAGGTATGGGCGCCGGTCAGCGGGAACGGCGTCTTGTTGTGATCGAACACTGCGTTGAGCCACGTTGTGGTGGTGTGGCAGGTCGCGCAGGTAGTTGGGTATCCCGCACTCTTGTGGTTGGGATTGGTAGTGCCGGTGTAGTCCTTGGTGTGGCAGGAATAGCAATCAGTCGGCGTGCCGGCAAACACGTTATTGATATGGCAGCTGGTGCAAGCGACTGAAGTGTGTGCGCCGGTGAGCGGGAAGGGTGTCTTGTTGTGATCGAAGACTGCGCCCGCCCAGGACGTCGTGGTGTGGCAGGTCTGGCAGGTGGTGCCGAAGCCTGCCGTCTTGTGATTCGGATTGGTGGTGCCGGCGTAATCCTTCGTATGGCAGGAGTAGCAGTCGGTGGGCGTTCCCGCGAACACGTTGTTGATGTGGCAACTGGTGCAAGCGACCGAAGTGTGTGCGCCGGTCAACGGGAAGGAAGTCTTGTTGTGATCGAAGACCGCGCCAGTCCATGCCGTTGTGGTGTGGCAAGTCTGGCAGGTGGTTGGGTAACCAGCCTTGGCATGGTTGGGATTCGTAGTTCCGGTGTAGTCCTTGGTGTGGCAGGAGTAGCAGTCGGTCGGCGTGCCGGCGAAGACGTTATTGATGTGGCAGGTGGCGCAAGCGACTGAAGTGTGTGCGCCGGTCAACGGGAATTTGGTCTTGTTGTGATCGAAGACAGCGCCGGTCCAGGCGGTGGTGTTGTGGCACGTCGCACAGGTGGTTGGGAATCCCGCCGTCGCGTGATTGGGATTGGTGGTGCCGGTGTAGTCCTTGGTATGGCAGGAGTAGCAGTCGCTCGGGGTTCCGACGAACACTCCATTGATATGGCAGGTGGCGCAAGCCACGTTTGCGTGCGCACCGGTGAGCGGGAAATGCGTGGAGTTGTGGTCGAAGACAGCGCCGGTCCACGCTGCCGTCGTATGGCAGGTCTGGCAAGTGGTCGGGAATCCCGCAGCAACGTGCGCCGGGTTGGTTGTTCCGGTGAAGTCCTTGGTGTGGCAGGAATAGCAGTCGGTCGGCGTGTTGGCGAACGCGCCGTTGATATGGCATTGGGCACAGGCGACCGCTACGTGCGCGCCGGTCAGCGGGAACTTGGTAAACGCGGTGTGATCGAAGCGCACATCGGTCCAGTTCACCGTCGAATGGCAGGTCTGGCAAGTGCTGGGGAAGCCGGCTTGCGCGTGATTCGGATTGGTGGTGCCATTAACGTCTCTCAGGTGGCAGCCGATGCAGGCAGAGGGCGTGTTCTTGAAAACACCACCAGCGTGACAGGCGAGGCAATCGAGCGTAGCGTGGGCGCCGGTCAGTGCGAATCCGGTGAAGCGAAGATGATCGAACGAAGCGCCGAACCAGTTATCCATCGAGTGGCAGGTCTGGCACGAGGTGGAAAGGCCGAGTGCGCGGTGGTCAAGTACCGGTGTTTGAAAATCCTTGGTGTGGCAGGAAATGCAAGCCGTCGATAGGCCTACAAACTGACCGGAGGCCGCGCCCTTGTGGCAAGCGTCGCACTCGAGCAGGGCGTGTGCGCCTACAAGCGGGAAGCGGTTGTCGTGGTTGCGAATCTTAGCCAGGTCTACTTGCCAGCCGAGCACGGTGTGGCATTGCTCGCAGTTCGCTCCAAATTGGCGGCGATGAATGTCGGCGTGGCAATCGGCGCAGCGCGTACTCGCGTTGCTGAACACCAGGCTGGTATGGCACTGGGTGCAGCCGACATTCTGGTGAAGACCCCGCAGCGGATACCGCGTCTTGTTGTGATCGAACTCGGGCTGGCTGCGGATCGGCTTCCAACTCGTAAAGGTATGGCAGTCCTGGCAGGGGCGGTTGAGATCGCCGTGCGGACTCTTCACGTTGGCACGCGGAGGTGCGCTATCCTGCGGCCCGGCACTTTTGGGCATCAAGAGCGAGACGAACGAAATCATAACTGCCAGTACTACTGAGTACACTTTGGCCTATCTTTGCTTTCTTGAAAGGACCATCCGGAGCACAGGTCTGACTACGACCGCGACTCGCTTAGAGCACGTTTCTTGCCAAAGAACAGTGAGGTACGTCACCCGGGGGAGGTTCGTCGGTTCAATCTAATCGCAGGGCGAAGAGCTGGCAAATTAAGAAGGTGAGAGATTGAAGTTATATAGCAATCGAGGTAATCAGTTATGCCCTTTGCGCGGTGCACATTTCAATGAAGGGCAGCCAGATTCGCCATGTATTGGGTCGCCAATGGACACACAGACGCAGCGCGGCTTCAGCTTGACTTGGTCTTCCTGGGAAGTGGCTGTACATCGCTGCCGTGGCAACTGGCGCACGCGGCAGGTGTCGGTTTATAGAAGACGACTTGCTTGCCATCGATCTCGCGAGTGAGTTTGTGGCATCCCGCGCAGGCCGTATTCTCGTGTGCACCGCGCAGCGAGAAAGCCGTCTTCTCATGATCAAACAGTGACGGCTTCCACTTAGTGTTGTTGTGGCAATCGCCACAGTGAGTCTTCTTGTCGGCCTTGGCAAACTGGCCGCCGTGAATATCGTCGTGACAGTCCTCACACAGCACTGGCGCAGCCTTAAACGACACATGCCGCAAGGTCTGTTCCATGTTGGGTGGCTTGTGGCAATCGATGCAGGCGACGGCGCGGTGGGTCCCAAGGAGCGGGAACTTGGTCGCAGCGTGATCGAATCTGCTCATATCGTCCCACGTCTTGGTTGAGTGGCAGCTTTCGCATCCTGCGGGCTTGCCGGCGGAGTTGAGCCTGGACATGCGCTGACCAAATTCACCCTGGTGCGGATCTTCATGGCAAGTGGTGCAGGCGAGTGCCGGGAAGTGATAGGCAACCACCGCCGAGCCGGCCATGGGCTTATGACAGTCGATACAGGGAATAGCCAAATGCCCTCCTGTCAGCGGAAAAACCGACTGCTGATGCCGGGGCAGCTTAAATGTTGATGGCTTGAAAGTTGTCTCACCATGGCACTGCTCACATCGGTTGAGATAAGGGGCCGCGGAGAACTGCCCCACGTGGATGTCCTTATGGCAATCGGTGCAGAGTGCAAATTTTACCTTGTAGATGGTATTTCGCCCCGCCGGGATATGACACTTTGCGCACTCCAGGGAGGAGTGCTTTTCTCGTAACGGGAAGCCCGTCTCATTGTGCGCTTGAATGGTGAAAGTAGATGGCTTAAAACCTTCGACGGTGTGACAGGATTCGCACTGTCCGCCATCTTTTCGCTTCGCAAACTGGCCGCTGTGAGGGTCGGGTTTGTGGCAATCGGCACAGAACTGGAACGCGATGACCGCTTTGAAGTCTCCAGATCGGTGGCAGGCTTCACAAGAAACCTCCAGATGTTTGCCTAGCAGCGGGTACTTCGTTTTGGAGTGGTCGAAATCCCGAGTAAAAGTGCTTTTTTGCCAGCTGACGGTGTTGTGGCAAGACTCGCAGGATCGGTCGTGAAATTCCCCCTTGTGTGGGTCGCGATGACAATCCCGGCAGCCGCTGAACTTGAGGCCTACATATTTAGCAGCGCCGTCCGGTCCCGGAACATGGCAGAGCTGGCAGGCGACCTTCTGGTGAGCCCCGGTGAGTGGATACTTGGTCCTGGAATGGTCGAACTGCTGGAGCGTCTTCCAATCGGTCGTATTGTGGCACTGCAGGCAGTTCGGGCCCAGTTGGCCTTTGTGTTTGTCTTCGTGACAGCTAGTGCAGGTCTTGGTCAGGCCCAGGTAGGTGTGGTTAAGGTCCTTCGCGACAAGCTGGGAACGCTCGGCTGGAAGCATTTTCTGGGGATTGTGGCACGTGCGGCAGCCTACGCCGGCGTGCTTGCCATCGAGTGGGAAGCCGGTCTTGGAGTGGTCGAATCCTTTGGGTGTCGGATCCCACTTTACGATCTTGAACTCTTCGCCGTTGTGCTCGGAGTGACACTTCACGCAAGCGGAGGAAGGCGACCCGGCGGGCAGGTAGTTGGCGTGGAGACCGCGTCTTTGTTGCACGCGCGCAGCGATGTCGCGATGACACTCCAGGCAGCGGAAGTTAGGGGATCTCGTCGAAACGGCATGACATTGCGTGCAGCCGGTAGGCCCGTTCAGGTCGCGGTGGGCCTGCGAAAGTGGCCCGGGAGAGATCTGCGCCACAGCGCACGGAGCGACAGCCACAATAGCCAGCAAAAGCAAGCACCCGCGCCAAAAACAGCGAGGACTCACCCATCCGCGGTGCAGGTAAGCCTGCGAACAAAGCCGCAGATAGTCGCCCAGCCGAAACCTCACGTGCCGTCTCCAGAATGACCGTTCCTTGGAACCAGATCGCCGCGTGCCCCTTGTGCTCGTGGCGATCCATTCCCCGCAGCGTCAAGGGTACGCATTGCAGGGCTTACCGGAGAGAGGCACCTGGAGCCGCCGAACTCGGCCGGTAGAATTCCCAACCGGAGAGCATTCCTTGTGCCATCTCGCTGGTCTGCGAATGAATTGCATCGACTCTAACAAACAATCGCTTCATCGAAAGAATCAATGATGGCGTGAATGCCAACTAAGCAGAAGTTGTGGCTTGAGCGGTACTGGCACAATCAGGAGGCGACTTTTCCACAGGCGTGCTCACTCCAGAAGGTCCCGCGCACATCGCGTGCGTGTGTCGTTTGGACCCGGGGCGTGTCCTAAGTAGCTACAGGTTTAGTGCGGCTCGTGCTTCTTATCGCCGTCATTTCCGGATTGACCGCTGCCCGGATTTTGCGGAGAGTCTTCGCCGGTAGGATTGAGGCCGTTGGCGTTGGGTGCAATACCTCCCCCGCCAAATACCGGTGAGCCGTTTAGCTGATTGTCGGAGTCGTGGACGCCGCCGACATGATGCTTGCGCTCCTCGATCTCGGTAGGCGGCTCGGGTTGGCCGCTCGGCTCCACCTGCGTCTGGTAGCCCGGCTTCAGCATTACCGAAGGCCCCGCCACGGCGACGCCCTGTACCTGTACCAGACCTTCATAGACCTCGACAGTAGTTTTCCCGGCGCGAGTTACGCTCACCTCAAATTTCGTGCCCCTTACCGAGATGACCGCGGTGGGCGTTCCCATGCGGAACGATGGCGTAACACCCAGGCGCTTTTGTATCTTGGCGAGGACTCGTCCGAAGATCTCCTGGATATATTTGCCGCCGCTCTGGTCTGGAACTTTGAGAACCACGCTGCTGTTTGGTTCCACCAGCACCTGCGATCCATCCTGCAGGGTCAGGAGCAAGCTGCCTTTGTGGGTTTCAATGCGGGTCTCGGGATCGAGCATTTGCCCGTGGTGCAAGGCGCCAAGCGCCCCACTCGGAGTCGAAACGATAACCTCTCCCTTGCTCTCTACAACCACTGCGGAACCGATCGGCAGGGATGTCTGAAGGGTCTGCGGCGACTGTGCCGCGGCCAGCGAGACCAAGACCGATGCGTACAGAAGAACGCGTGCGCGTGGATGAAGTTTCATACGATTTCCCTCGCGACTGGAGCTACGGCCTGTTCCGGTAGATGCATTTCAAAGGCTATTCGAGAGCCTGCCGTGGTGGCGCGCACCGAACCCCCGTGCTTCTCGGCGATTCTTTTCACGAACGCAAGCCCCAGACCCCAGCCCGGTACAGACGCTTCACTGGTTGCGGAGCGGTAGTGCGCCTCGAAGAATCGCGGAACATCTTGCTCCGAGATGGAAAGCGCTTCATTGCTGACGGTGAGCACAAGCATCTGGTCAGCTGCCAGACAGGATACATGAATTTCGGAACCCGGAACGCCGTACTTGATGGCATTGCTGACAAGGTTCAGGACCGCTCCTGTAAGCAGCGGACCATCGCCCGATGCGGTCGCCAGTTCCCCTCCTGGCAATAGCTTCAGGGTTATCTCGGCCGATGCGGCGAGGGGACGCAGGATGTCGAACACATGCAGCACCGTGGCCCTCATGTCGACTGGGTCCATGCGAATTGGTCGCGCTCCGGCATCAAGGCGTAACACGTCGAGATAGCTGCTGATGAGAGCCAGCAGCCGCTTCGATTCGCGATAGACCGTCTCCGGCGCGCCGGCGCAGGCGGGAGAGTCCGGATACAGCATCATGAGCTCGGCAAACTGTTGGATGGAGGCGAGCGGCGTTCGCAATTCGTGCGTGAGAAAGCTGAGCGACTCCGCCCGCGCCCGATCGCGTTCCTGGCGCGTCTCAAGGCTGGTTAAGGTGAGCACCGTGCCTCCCTCGGGAGACAGCGTTGTAGGGGGCAAGGGTGTGGTGCGCAGCGCATAGAGGCGACCGTGGATCGTGACCTCCTCGGCGCCGTCGGACTCATCCGCTGTACTAGCCAACACCGTGGGCATCTTCGCTAGTACAGCGTCGAGCGAAAGGATGGTGTCGCGCCGAAGGCGCAGGAGCGTCCCGAACTGCTCGTTGCGCAGAATGAGGAGGCCCTCATGGTTGAAAATGGCTACCGCATCTTGCGTGGACTCGAGCAGTGTCTGGTGCAATTCGTAGAGCGCGCCAAGTTCGGCCTGCAGATCTTCCAGAGTTCTCAGCTTCCAAGAGAGGCCGGTGGTCGGGGGAGCCGATCGACGGTTGAGGCTGAAGAGCCATCGTTGCAGCTGGCGCAACTGGGTGGTGAGGCTCCGTTCCACGATCACGAAGTCGGCCGAGTACGTCAGCAGCGGCGCGAGTACGACCGCCGATAAGAGGCCGCCAACGGGCAACAGATACGAAGCCAGTACATACATGAGAAAGCCCAGGCTATACACCGTAATTCCGATGACGAACACGAGTGCCACCGAGGGCCAGGTCTGAACGCGGCGAAACAAAAGTACCAGCAGCGGGCACGAAAGAAGAACGAGCGCCATGGCTACCCATGTGGGCACCTCGTGCAACTGCCGCGAGGTGAGTATGCCGTCGACAATTTGCGCGTTAATCTCCACGCCAGCCGTTGGCAGCTCTCCGCTGATCGGCGTGATGAAGCGATCGCTGATCTCCGTTGGTCCGAATCCGATGAGCACGGGGTGGCCGCGGAGATCCTCAAGGCTTTCGCCTTGTAGCACCTGTGCGGCAGAGATCGTACGGAATCCATCGCGGCGAAAGGCGATCGGAACCAGTCGCGGAGCGACTAACGTGAAGGCGCCGGTATGTGTGGGTTCTTCGATATCGTATGCATGGAGAAAGTCAGACACGCGAGCCGCATTGACGCTTCGCGCTACTTCAACGCCAAAGGCCCACTGATTGCCGTCGGGCGAGAGTTGCAGCGGAGAGAACCTGCGGCTCACGCCGTCGCGATCAAGCGGCACATCCACGTCGCCAATTGACACCTTGGGCGAGAGCAGCGCGGAGATGGGTTCAAGCCAATGCGGTCCATCGGAATAGGAAGCGATCTTGTCCACGAGAACAACGTGTGGTCCCTGGTCGAGTGCTTTGCGGAGCTCCTGATCCGCTTCAGTCGACTGTGGCTCGGTGAGCAGCACATCGATGCCGATGACGCCGGCGCCCGCGCTGCCCACATTGCGAACCAATTGTGCCAGCCGGGTTCGCGACCATGGCCAACGGCCATACTGCCGCAGGCTTTCATCATCGACCAGCACCAGCACGACTGAAGACGGAGTCGACGGCCGGGGAGCGAGGCGGATGAAGGTATCGTTGATCCTGGATTGCAGTTCGCTGACTAAGGGGATGGCAGAGGCTGCAACGATAAGCAGAAACAAGCTGAGCGCGAGTCCCGCCGTCGTAGTGAGTAGGCTGCGACGCCCGCCCGCGTTCATCTCTCATCCACCACTTGTAAATTAATGCCGAGGCGAACGGCCTTTTTGTAAAGGGTCTTACGCTCGATCCCTAAACGCCGCGCCGCCTCAGTCTTATTACCGCGGCTCTCTTGCAGCACTCGTAGAATATGCTGGCGTTCCATTTCGAGTAAGCGATCAGGAGCTGTTACAGTTGCGTCGTCGAGCGGCGCCTCAACGTGGGTTGTGCTTCGGGCCGCCTCCGCTTCCACATCGGAGAGAGTGATCCGTCCCGTAGGGGAAAAGATGGCCAGGCGCACCACCGTGTTCTCGAGTTCGCGAACATTTCCCGGCCACTCCATCTGCTGTAAGCGCTCTACCGCCGCCTGTTGGATGGCGACGTCGCGTTCATTCTTCAGGTTGAATTCGCTAAGGAAATGGTTGACCAGCAGGGGAATGTCTTCCCGCCGCTCGGCCAGGCTGGGAATGACGATCTGCACTACGCTGAGCCGGTAGTACAAATCTTCGCGGAACGCTTCCTGTCGGATCAGGGACGCCATGTCGCGATTGGAAGCGGCGAGAATGCGCACATCCACCGGGATATAACGATTGGAGCCGACCCTGCGCACCTGCTGCTCCTGAATGACACGCAGCAACTTGACTTGAAAGGCTAGCGTGGTCTCCGTAACTTCATCGAGAAACAGCGTGCCCTTGGTCGAGGATTCGACCAAGCCATGGTGAACACTTTGCGCCCCGGTGAATGCGCCCTTTTCGTGGCCAAACAATTCACTCTCAAGAATCGTCTCGGTAAACGAACCGCAGTTGACCGGAGTGAAGGCGTGCGGCGCCCGCTTGGAATACTGGTGGATGGCGCGCGCGACCAGTTCTTTTCCTGTGCCGCTGGCTCCGAGGATCAGCACGTTGGCATTGCTTGGCGCGACCCGGGCGATCGAGTTATAGACCTCGAGCATTCGCGGGCTTCTGCCGATGATTGCGGTGCGCTGGGCGGTGGGTTCGGGAGGCGGGATCTGACGATCGAACTTGGAGCGGAACCCATCGGCGCGTGCCGCAACCGTGCGGAGTTGTTGAATCGAGATCGGCTTGCTGATGTATTCGATCGCACCTTGGGCGACCGACTCCGCTGCATTCTCAAGACTCACGTGCGCAGAGATGACGACCAGGTAAAGAGTCGGATGGATGGAACGGATGCGGCGCGCCAGTTCGAGACCGCTGTCGGAGCCAAGATACACATCGATTAACGCGAGATCAGGCGTGTGGGACGCGAGGTACTCTTCGGCAGCAGCGGCACGATGGAAGACCTGGCACGAGTGGCCTTCCGCCGTGAATACGCTCTGCAGAAACGTGCCGGTACTTGGCTCGTCGTCGACCACGACTACCTGTAAAGGCCGCATCAAGATCCTCGCGACGATTCGGGAAGCATACCGCACTTCGGGGGGAGGAACGATGCAGGCTGCACGAAAGGTTCCTCACAAAGTATCATGCCCGAGCAGCTCTCATCGAGCAGAATCCGATGCGAATCGGAGTCGCCGGCTAGTGGGGATTTGGGTGGTCACGATAGCCGATTGTCGGCGCGCCCCTGTTGGGGTTTGGCTCCGCTTGGTCGGTGCTCGGCCCCGGGGCGCTCGGCTACGTGAGTTCCCGTTGGAGTTGCCACAGGACGCCCCCCGGTTCTTTGAGGCAGGCGGAGGTGATGGCCGCTGCGCGCTCGGGCGAATCGGCGACGGCGTACACGCGAAATTCATCGGCATTGCCAGAGGGACGAAGGTGGGCAACCTCGTCACTCTGAAAGGTCACGCGCACACCATCGGTGAGGTCGACCGCTGCAACTTCGCTGAAGCCATCCTTCGCGGAGAACACACTTGCCAATCGCTCGCGAACCTTGCTGAGCTGACCGGTGTCTTCGGTCGCGGCGAGGTCCGAAAGCGAGCTTACGATTCGCGCTCCCAGCGCTTGCGGGAAGTTTCTCTTCAAAGCAGCACTGGTGAAGCGCTTCGGCAAAGTCGAAAAGAGCTGGTCGAGGCGCAAGCCTTTTTCTCGCGCACTGGCCAACACCGCGACGATTGGCAGCATGGCATCGCGCGTGGGCAGAGCCTTCAGCGTGCGCCCATTCCTCATGAAGTCAGACCCTGTCAGGAACCCGCCGTTCGCTTCCCATCCGCACACGGCTTTCTTGCCGCGCTGTGCGGCCGCTTCCATTCCGGCAATCACGAAGGGCGATCCGATACGAGTCTTGGGTTCCAAGGCTTGCTTCAGGCTGCTGCGATCGATGGCGTCGTTGCAGCTGATTGGAACGACCACTGCATCGGCATGCAGGTAGGCTGCGGCGATCATGCCCGCCAGATCGCCCGGATAAAACTGCACGCGCGAGGTCGATGGCTCCATTCCGAGAATCAGTGGCCGGTCGCTATCGCCGTCCGCAGACACGATGGCGTCAAAGGGGCCGTGCTGCGCGACTGCCTGGTCGGCCAACGTCTGGATGACAGCGAGCTGCGCAGGCTCAAGATTCTCCGTGTCGATCGGAACGAATGCGTCACTGCGACCGGCACGAATGAGACGTGCTCCGAGTCCTTCGAGGATCGCGGGCAGCAGATCGCGGCCGACTGAGGAATGCTCATAGAACAGCACTCGCATACCGTGCAGTGGCTGCTCTGGCCAGAAATCGAGATAGCGTTGGACATAGGCATCGCGAGCGGCAGCATCCACGCGCGGCAACTCCTGGTGGCCAGCCTTAAACATTCCGAGTGCATTGAAGAGAGAGGTCGCGAACGACCTCTGGCATTCCCGGTCGCGAATCTTGCGAACGATGGCACCGATGGGCTCTTCGTGACGCTTCAGCAACTCCCCGCGCGAGGTGTTCGTCTTATAGCCATTTCTATCAAATGGGATGTGGCTGCCGGTTACCATCATGCTGCCCTTGCTTCGGCTGATCGCGTAAAAGGTGAGGGCCGGCGTCGGGATGGCGCCAAGGTTTACGGGCTGCATTCCAGCGTCGCGAATCGCGCGTTCAATGGCCTGCGCCAGTTCACCGCGCCCTTCGGCTTGCTGAACAAATTCCGTCGAACTGGGGCGCAGGTCGTAAGCGAAGTAGAATTCATCGCCGCGCTCGATCCCTCCTTCTTCGAGGGGGAGCGACTGCAGGTATTCGAGTTCGGCAGACGCATTGACATAGACCTCAAGCTGGGTCAGGTCGACCAGGCGCCCGCGCCGTCCACTGGTTCCAAACTTCAACTCGCAGGGGTCGTGATTCAGATTCGCGCGAAGTGTCTGCTCCATCGAATTGAACGTAGCACTCACTGTTTCATATTCTCTCAAGTCGCTGGCTATGGCCGCGCGGATGCGCTCTGCAGCATTAGCTGGAAGCGATGCGACACCGGTTGTGCGTCTGCCCTTTGCCGGTCTTCGGCGGAGAGCAGTGCAGCCGCCAGGGCTCGGGCTGTCGGCGAATTCTCAGCCTCGGTTGAGGCACGTATGATCTGGAACCGCTGCGACTCCAGGGCGTTCTTCTTCTCGGTGTCGTAGGCGACCAGGCGAGCCTGCTCCAGCATGGGCGTGGGTAGAGTCGCAAGGTTGATGCCGCCGGTGAGATCGTCAGACGAGAAGGTCGCGATCTTACGATCGTCGATCAGCAAATCGTAGTTGCCGACCGCCAGCCCGTGAAACGCGAGTGTCTGCTGATCCAGCGCGGTTACGAGATCGCTCAGCTTGACCGTGGCGGCGAGGACCGGATCCAACTCAGCAGGAGGCAGCGGCAGGGGCAACGCGTGATCCAGTTGGGTCCAGGTAAGACCAGTCCTGGTGCGACGCAGATCCGTGACCACCGTGTTTCGTGCCTCGGCTCCAGCCACCTTGGAAACAGCGTCGATCGTTACAGAGCTAACCAGCGCCGGTGCGTGCCAGGTCTTGAGCAGCGCCTCCGCCATCAGCCAATGTCCGGCCTGCTGAGGATGGACGCGGTCGGGGATGAGCTGCGTGGCAAGCGTCGGACTCTGCTGGTTCAGTGTCTGCAGGAAGATCGTCACCGGCGTATTGAAGTCTGCGATTTGCGTGTGCCGCTCCCGGCTGAGAGAAGTGACGAAGGCGCTGTACTTGATCAGGACCTGATTCAGGCCGCCGCTCGCAGCGGGCTCTCGTGTGACGTCGTCGTAAGGCGAAGGCGCAATGAGCGTGATGCGGGATCGGCCCAGATTTTTCTGCAGCGATTCGACGATGTGCCGATAGCCATCTTCATAGGTCGAAGCGATGCCAGGGTCATCGGCACGATAGTACATGTCATTCATGCCGAGCATGACGGTCACTACATCGGGATGAGCATCGAAGACATCGCGACGCAGGCGCAGGTCGACCGGGCCCGCCGCCCCTCCGCTCACCTTATCCCCACCTACTCCAGCGTTGTGGAACGAGACCTTCCACGCCGGAAATCGAGTCAGTACGAACTCTTCAACATCCGCGGTGTACTGGCGCTGTTCGGTGATGCTGTCGCCGTAAAAAGTGACTTTGTCTCCATCGTGGAGATGGAAGTCCAACCCTGGCGAGGGAGCGAATTGCCCGAACACGATTGAAGCCGAGCCAACAAACCAGACTGCCAACAATAGAAGGGCAGGGAAGCGTTTCACGCGCAGATGTCTCCTGAATCCATGCATTGGAAAACACTATTGTCCCACGATGGGGTGACCGAGACCTGGTGAGCATCGCTCGGGCTCAGCCTTGCGTCAGGCAGAACGCGATTATGGTCTGACCGCAGACGCCGACCGACTCTTCCGCTTCGCGCAGCAACTCGGCTTCGAGGCCGTCGGGATCAACCTCCATCTCGCACGAGGCAATCTGTTCTTCGCTGGCCCCATGGAAACAAAGTTCGCACACGCCTAGACCATCTTCTGAACGAACCGGAGGCCCAAAGACTCTGCAGGTCATGGGACGCGCGGCGTAGAGATCGCAGGTCCCCGTCTCCGGATCCAGAACCGGGCAGGGCTCATCATTCGCGAATTCTGCAAACCGCTCCTCAGCGTCTTCCCCCTGGTCGAGAATGCCGGAAGTTGGATCGCCGGGAAAGTTCGCCGCTAACTTTGCCGCAGAGTTCGTCGCGCGAGTCCGAACACGCGCGGCACGTTCCGGGTCCGTTCGCTCCAGGTCCGCCAGCCCATTTCGCAGACGCAGAGCATCGAGTTGATTGATCGCGAACGCGCCAACACAGCATTGGGTACAGCCGGGCCGGCAGACAAGCCACTCGCCGCTCTTGCGCGACGTTTCGGCCAGGGCCAGGTCAAGGATTTGGACTAGCTGCTGGTCACGCCGTGCGAATTGGCGGGGGACACGCATGGTTGCGATCTCAGGATATATGTAGCCACTTTCCCTAGCTTTCTGCACCTTTTGGGGTGTTTTGCGCAGATCGCTGCGGCTCCGAAGCAAAAACAGTGCAAAATGAATGCGACGTCACCTCCCTGACATAGAAGCGACTACTCACGGTAGTTACAGCTTTGCGTTTTCGCGCTCCCAGCGCATACCCCGTTTCCGGAGTTATTGATGAACGTCTGTCCGGCTGGCTTCTGTCCTCATCGCTCTCGGCGTGTCGCTTGCGGAATGGTATTTGCTCTTTTGCTGGCCTTCATTGGCTTCGTGGGAACGGCCCGCGCCCAGGACAACTACGAAATTCAGGTCTACGGATCCGATACCGTGGCTCCCAAAACCATCATGGTGGAGACACACACCAACTTTTCTTCGATCGGCAGTAAGCCTCAGCCAAACTCTAAGTTCAGCCCGGAAGGCGTTTACGCTTCTGACCACGCCGAGCGCGAGACTCTGGAGTTGACCCAGGGCATCAACCACTGGTCTGAGGTGGGCTTCTATGTGTTCACCAATTCGAGCAGTGCCAATGGCTTTCAATGGGTCGGCGACCACATCCGACCGCGGGTGCGCGTTCCCGATGACTGGAACTGGCCAGTCGGCGCGAGCCTTTCCATGGAAATTGGCTACCAGCGGCGGAGCTTTTCCCCAGACACCTGGACATGGGAAATCCGTCCGATCGTCGACAAGCACTTTGGCCGTTGGTACACCGCGGTCAATCCCGTGCTGGAGCGATCGTTTCACGGGGCGAGTGTTCACCAGGGAGTGACCTTTGCACCCGCGGTCGAGATCGGCTACGACATCACGCGGAAGGTGACGGCCAACATTGAGTATTACGGCGCGTTCGGCCAACTCGGAGACTTCGCGCCACTGCACGATCAGCAACACCAGATCTTTCCGTCGCTGGACTTGAACGTGTCGCCTGAATGGGAGCTCAACTTCGGAGTTGGGATTGGCGCCACTGCCAGCACCGACCACCTCATCCTCAAGGCGATCATCGGCCGCCGCTTCAACTGGACCGGCAGGCGTCCACGAGGCACCTCCAAGGGCGATGAGGGAAAGCCAGAAAATCCCTGAGGCTGGCGCCCCAGCAACCCCACCGTGCTCCGAATCCCGAGCTAAGTCTGTATTAGGACGCGCGGAACGGTTTCCATCCTGCGAACGCAACCTCATCGTCTCATCGTAAGAACCGGCCTGCCCGGTTGCCGCGGGAGCAATGCCCGTGTTAGCAAAGAGCATTGCGGCAAACACGAGAGAGATGAGGAATCGACACTTGAGGCGTTACGGAATCCTTCGAACCAAAAGATTATTAGCCACCCTGGCTGTACTGGCTGCGGGGGCGGGCTGTTGCGCGGCACAGACCACCGGCAAAGCCACCGAAGAAAAGTTTGCGCCCTTGCCGGGCCTGGACAAGGCTGCGATGGATACGTCGGCGGACCCCTGCACCAACTTCTACCAGTACGCCTGCGGCAACTTCTCCAAGACGCACCCGATTCCGAGCGACATGCCGGCGTTTGATCAGTTCGTGAACCTTTACGAATTCAACACCGCCGCGCTTCGTGCCCTGGTTGAAAAAGCGGCCAGCGCGGGTCAGGACCGCAGCGCGAACGAACAGAAGATCGGCGACTACTTCGGTACCTGCATGGACACTGCGGCGATTGAAAAGAAGGGTCTCGCGCCCATTCAGCCGGAACTCGACAAGATCGCGGCCGTGACCAATAAGAATGAGCTGCCGGCGCTGATCGCCCATTTCAATCGGGAGCAGGCGGCCATGTTCATGGACTTCGGTTCGCAGCAGGATTTTAAGGACGCCAGCCGCGAGATCGCGTACGCCGACCAGGGTGGCCTGGGGCTGCCGGAGAAGGACTACTACTTCCGCACCGATGCAAAGAGTGAAGAGACGCGGAAGCAATACGTGCAGCACCTGACCAATGTGCTGAAGCTGCTCGGCGAACCCGCAGACAAGGCCGGCAGTGACGCGCAGAAGGTCATGGCCATGGAGACCGAGCTGGCTAAGTCGTCGATGGGCGTGGTCGATCGCCGCGATCCACTGAAGATCTATCACATGACCAGCGTGTCACGAGCCAACTTCGCGGTTCCGGCGCTGCAGGTCGAGCACTACATCCAATGGATCGGCGCGCCCCAGGTCAGCGAGCTAAACGTGACCTCACCGGACTACTTCCGCGAGTTGAATCGGGTGGTCGAGGGTACCGACCTCGACACATTGAAGACCTACATGCGCGTTCGCCTGATCGATTCGTTTTCGATGGGTCTGCCAAAGGCCTTTGACGACGAGAGCTTCGACTTCTATGGGCGCAAGCTAACCGGAACGCCGGAGCAGGAGGCGCGCTGGAAGCGTTGCGTCAACGCGACTGATGCCTCGCTCGGCGAAGCGCTCGGCCAGCTTTACGTGCAGCAGTACTTCACCCCCGACATGAAGGCCAAGACCCTGCAGATGGTGCACGACATCGAGGGAGCCATGGAGAAAGACCTCGACGGCCTCGACTGGATGAGCCCTGATACTAAGGTGAAGGCGAAGGAAAAGCTGCACGCCGTGGCCGACAAGATCGGCTATCCGGACAAGTGGCGCGACTACTCCAAGCTGAACATTACCCGGGGCGATGCGCTGGGTAACTCGATGCGGACGCGTGCGTTTCTCACCGAGTTCAACCTGAATAAGATTGGCAAGCCCATTGATCGCGGGCTGTGGGACATGTCGCCTCCTACGGTGAATGCGTACTACGACCCCAGCATGAACGACATCAACTTCCCCGCAGGCATCCTGCAGCCGGCTTTCTACGACAAAAATGCGACCGACGCGACGAACTACGGCCACATCGGCGCGGTGGTGGGTCACGAACTGACCCACGGCTTTGACGACCAGGGTGCGAAGTTTGACTCCAAGGGCAATCTTGCTGACTGGTGGAGCGCGGAAGACAAGAAAAAGTTCGAAGAGCGGACCTCTTGCCTCGCAGATGAGTACAGCACCTTCACCGCAGTCGACGACGTGAAGGTGAACGGGAAACTCACGCTGGGTGAAAACACTGCAGACAACGGCGGCCTCCGTCTGGCGTTGATGGCCATGCTAGGGCGGGCAGCGGAATCGGGCATGGATCTGTCGAAGAAAACCGACGGCTACACTGCGGAGCAGCAGCTCTTTCTGGGCTACGCGCAAAACTGGTGCACCAACGACCGTCCTGAGATGATTCGCATGCAGGTCCAGACCGATCCGCACTCCCCGGATGAGATTCGCGTCAAGGGACCCTTGGTCAACATGCCGGAATTCGCGAAGGCTTTCAGTTGCAAGACGGGGCAGGCGATGGCGCCGGCGAAACAATGCCGTATCTGGTGATACGCCTATAAACCACAACCACAGCCCTGCTTCGGCGGGGCTGTTTTGCTGCGCTGCAGAACCCCTCGCCGCCCGGCGTAAACTGGAGTCGATGAAGCCGTCGTCCCCGCCGCAATCCCAACCAGGCCAATCGAAGCTGGTGATCTCTCCACAGGATCGGATTTTCGTGTTAACCGGAGCAGGCATCAGCGCCGAGAGCGGACTGGCGACCTTTCGCGCCAGCGACGGTCTCTGGAGCGGGCATCGGGTGGAGAGCGTTGCCTCCCCCGAGGGCTGGCAAGCCGATCCCGAACTGGTGTGGAACTTCTATTCGCAGCGACGGCACGATGCGGCGGCCGCGGCGCCCAATCCGGCCCATCTTGCCCTGGCTGCGCTTGAGGGCAAACTTGGCGATCGCTTGTTCCTGTGCACCCAAAACGTGGACGATCTGCACGAGCGTGCCGGCAGCCGCAATCTCATCCACATGCACGGCGAACTGTTTCTATCTCGCTGCGAGGACGACTGCGGAGAGCCGGTCTTTCCGGATCGCAACTCGTATCGTGGCGCTGAAAATATCCCGCTCTGCTCCTGCGGCGCGCGCATCCGTCCGCACATTGTCTGGTTCGGGGAAATCCCGCTGGAGATGGATCGCATCGGCAGGGAACTGGATCACTGCACGATCCTGCTGGTCGTCGGCACGTCGGGCGCCGTGTATCCCGCTGCCAACTTCGTGCAGTGGGCCAACCAGCGCAATCGGGGCGCTCAGACTCGAGTTCGCACCTATTACGTCGGCCCGGAACCGCCGCTCAACGCCGCGGCCTTTCACCAGGTCTTTCTGGGGAATGCCGGCCAGGTCCTCCCCGAATTGTTTCAGGCCGAATGACGAGCGAGCAGTTCGAAATCGGATGACGAAAGTTTTCCAATCGAACATCGCGGGAGGGCAGAGATTGCCAATCGTTGCCTGGTGTCTGTACGGTGTCTTGGAAACGATTGGACTGCCTACCAGGCACGCAAAGCGCAGATCCCTCTCTCTATGAAGAACCCTGAATATCAAAGTGGATTCGGCAATGAGTTCGCAACCGAGGCCGTGGCCGGTGCCCTGCCGCAGGGGCAGAACTCGCCACAGAAGGCGCCGCTCGGGCTTTACACGGAGCAATTCAGCGGCACGACGTTTACTGCTCCTCGATCGGTCAATCGCCGCAGCTGGACCTACCGCATTCGGCCCTCGGTTACGCACAAGCCCTACCAGGAGATCTCGGCAGGCCTGATCCGCAGCGGCCCGTTCACCGAGGTGCCTACGCCGCCGAATCAATTGCGATGGGACCCGCTGCCCCTGCCCGAGAAGCCGACCGACTTCGTGGACGGGCTGGTCACACTGGGCGGGAACGGCGATCCGGCCATGCACGCCGGCGTCGCAATTCACCTGTATGCCGCGACCGCTTCCATGATTGATCGCTTCTTCTACAGTGCGGATGGCGAATTCCTGGTGGTGCCGCAACTCGGCAAGCTGGTGATTCATACCGAACTTGGCACTCTGCATGTCGCGCCGGGAGAAATCGCTGTCCTGCCGCGTGGGCTCAAGTTTCGGGTAGACCTGGTCGAGAAGGCCGCTCGCGGCTACATCTGCGAAAACTACGGAGCGCAATTCCGCCTGCCTGAACTTGGGCCTATCGGCGCCAATGGTCTGGCGAATGCCCGCGACTTTCTGACACCGACCGCGGCCTTTGAAGACAGGGAAGGCGACTTCCGGATCGTGAGCAAATTTCTCGGCCGCCTATGGGCCGCGGAGATCGATCACTCCCCGCTGGACGTGGTGGCGTGGCACGGCAACTACGCGCCGTACAAGTACGATCTGGCCCGCTTCAATTGCATCAATTCGGTCAGCTTCGATCACCCCGACCCGTCGATCTACACGGTGCTCACCTCGCCGACCGCGACGCCGGGCACTGCCAACGTCGACTTCGCGATCTTTCCGCCGCGCTGGCTGGTAGCAGAACATACCTTCCGGCCGCCCTGGTTCCATCGCAACATGATGAACGAATTCATGGGGCTGGTCTTTGGCCAATACGACGCCAAAGCTGAGGGATTTGTTCCCGGTGGCGCGAGCCTGCACAACTGCATGGCGGGGCACGGCCCAGACGCCGAAACGTACGAGCGCGCCAGCAACGCGGAGTTGAAGCCGCAGCAGCTGGCAGACACGCTGGCCTTCATGTTCGAGACACAGTGGGTGGTCCGGCCGACACGATTCGCGCTCGAGACGCGCGTGCTGCAGCATGAATACTTCGAGTGCTGGCAGGGATTGAAGCGGCACTTTTCACATGGTGGCGGTTCCGGAAGCTCGGAGAAATCATGATCCGCACTGAGGGCGCCGCGCAGCCGACCTGCGATTTGCGGTGGCGCATCTCGTCGAATACGTGCCATGCTTTGTGGCAATTTCGCTGCTGTTTCCAGCATCGACTCAGCCGTGCTTCCAGTCTTGCCTCAGGAAGCCGAATTGATTAGCGGCATGATCGTAGTAGTTGCAGTTCAGGAATGATGGTTTTGCGCGCATTGGGGTGTACATGAGAACTCAGGAACAGCGGCTGACCAGTTGGGTCAGATCCGCCAACGAACCCGACTCCGACTTTCCCATCCAGAATCTTCCCTACGGAGTGTTCCGGCGTCTCAGCGGTCATGGGCCAGCGTCGATCGGCGTCGCCATTGGCGACCTGATTCTCGACCTGCGCGGGTGCGAACAGGAAGCCCTGCTGGAAGGCCTGCCGCGTGCCGTAATCGATGCCTGCGAAGCCGACTCGCTAAACCAGCTCATGGCGCTCACCCCTTCGCACTGGTCGGCGCTGCGCTACCATCTCACCGCCCTGCTCACTTCGGAATCGGCCGCCTGGCGCGCACACGAACGCTCGGTGGAGCCGCTGCTGGTTCGCCGCGACGAAGTCATGATGCTGCCCCCGGCTTCTATTCGCGACTACACCGACTTCTATGCCTCGATCCACCACGCGACCAATGTGGGCAAACTCTTCCGCCCCGACAACCCGCTGCTGCCCAACTACAAATATCTGCCCGTCGGCTATCACGGGCGCGCTTCCTCAATCGTGGTGAGCGGAACGCCGATTCATCGGCCGATGGGCCAGTTCAAGCCCGAGGGTCAGGTGGAGCCGGTCTTCGGCCCGACGCGGGCACTGGATTATGAACTCGAGGTCGGCGTCTTCATCGGGCAGGGGAACAGCCAGGGCGGCGCGATTTCGATGGAGGCGGCGAGCTCCCGCATCTTCGGCCTATGCCTGCTGAATGACTGGTCGGCTCGCGATATCCAGGCATGGGAGGCCCAACCGCTCGGCCCGTTTCTGTCGAAGAATTTCGCGACCTCGGTATCGCCCTGGGTTGTCTCCATGGAAGCGCTGGAACCCTTCCGCACTGCGGCGTTCGTGCGGCTGGAGGGCGATCCTGAGCCGCTGCCGTATCTCTCGTCGTTAGCGGATCAGGCCAGCGGAGCGATCGACATCACGCTCGAAGTCACGCTCAGTTCGCAACGAATGCGCGAGTCTGGACTGGAACCGATGCAGATCAGCCGCGGCGAATTCGCCGACCTGTATTGGACGGTCGCGCAGTTGGTGGTACACCACGCCAGCGGCGGCTGCAATCTGTGCCCTGGTGACTTGCTGGGCAGCGGAACGGTTTCCGGTCCGACGGAAGATTCTCTCGGCTGCCTGCTCGAAAAAACGCGGCGAGGCGCGGAACCGATTCGCCTGCCCACCGGAGAAATGCGGAGCTTCCTCGAGGATGGCGACGAAGTAGTTCTACGCGGATATTGCGAGCGGGAAGGCTTCGCTCGGATCGGCTTCGGCGAGTGCCGCGGAACGGTGGAGTCGCCCCGCAGGCACTGAAGCGAAGCGGGGCTTACTCGGCTTTTGCGATGGTGACGTACTTCTTGCCGACGTAGAGCCTGTAGTGATGCGGCGACGAAGGGTCCGCACGAACTTGTAGCGGTGTGGGCCGGCGTAGTTCCGCATCGTTCACCGTGTCGACCGTGAAGACTTCATGGCCGCCAATGTCGGTGATGATGAATTTGTTGCCCGCGATGAAACCGGCCCCGTAGGCTCCCGGCGAAAGCTTTTTGCCACTGATTTCGATCGGCACTTCGGTGATGAAGTAGGCCTGGTATTTCTCCTGGACGCCGGTCGAGTAGCCGGAGTTATCCACCAGCGTGACCAGCACCATGTAGCCATCCGCGAACCGCACTCCGCCTGAATTGCGCGTCTGTGTGGTTGCGGACTGCCCACGGTAGAAGACTGCCGGTGGAAGGATCTTGGCAGCTTGCGCCGGCGTGAGAGCCGCTTCGCTCTCCACTTTAGCTGCGGGCTCCTGGCTGAAGGCGGACACGGCTGACAGGCCAAGCAGCGCCACAAAAAGTACTGCCGTACAACGGATCGACATACTGAATCGCTGGGTCATATGCTCTCTTCTGCGTGCGCCCCGAGTATATACGCAGGGCATCGGCTCTTCGCTTCGGGATTTCTGTTCAATGCTTACGGCTCTTTCGCTGTATCGCGGGCGGCAGTTTCGCGACGGGAGGCCGGGTCGACTCGCGGATAATCAACTCGGGGACGATCGGCACCTCATCTGCCACGTCCTTGTTTCCCTGCAGCCGCTTGAGCAGCAGGCGTGCCGCCGCTGTGCCCATCTGCCGCAAGGGCTGACGAATCGTGGTGAGACTCGGGTTTTGAAATGCGGCGCTCTGAATATCGTCGAACCCCACGATGGACACATCTTCGGGCACCCGGATGCCCCGGTCCCGAAAGGCACGGATCGCGCCGATGGCGGCGATGTCGTTGTAGGAGATCAGCGCGGTGAACGGCGACTTCTGCGCGAGAAGCTTTTCGACTACGGGGTAGCCAAGCTCGGGGGACGACAGGTTCACTTCCAGCTGAACGACCAGTTCGGGGCGAACCTCGAGACCAAGTTCCTTGGCCACCGCCATCAGGCTCTTCCAACGCGCATCCGAGTCCGAACTGAACGTCTGTCCCCGCATGAACGCGATCTCCCGGTGACCGAGATGGTGCAGATGCCGCAGGGCGAGGTCGGCGGCCCGGTTGTGATCGAGCACGATGTTGGTCACGCCTTCGATCTTGCGGTGGTTGGCGATAGCCACGACGGGCAGCGGCAGCGGGTGCTGGAGCGCAGTGTCGATGGCGATAAATCCCTCGACCGATCGCTCCATCAGGAGGCCGGGATACTCTTCAATCAGGTCAGCCTTGCGGCGATGGCTGGCGGTGAGATAGAAGTAGCCTTCTTCGAGCAGCACTTCTTCAATGCCGTCGAGAATCAGGACTGAATAGCCGTCACTCAGTTCGGGAACCAGCACGCCGATCGAAAAGGATTGCCGCTTGCGTAGAGAACGGGCGTAGAAGCTGGGCCGGTAATCGAATTTCTTGGCCGCGGCGATGACGCGATCCCGCGTCTCCTGCGGAATGGAGCGCACGCCGGGGGCATTGTTTAGGACCAAGGAAATGGTTGCGGGCGACAGGTCGAGATAGGCCCCCAACACCTTGAGACTGATGGGCTGACTCGGAAGTCCGCCCTTGCTACCTTGCTGGGGCATACCACTTTGTAGCGGGTTCGTCATAGGTTGTTCAATCAAAATCCCGCGAGTGGCCACTTCGGCAGCAAAAATCGAAGGCACAAATTAGCACGAGCAGGCACGCTGATCGAGATTTCCGGCACGGATGGACGCTAGAGCGCGATCGGCTCAGGACAAAGAAAACGCTCTGCTCAATGATCATTGTGAAGTAAAGGAACATGCGGTGGCGACGGCAGAGATCGCGACCGCAGCGAACGATTGCTCCGGAGTGCTTAGCTTCCTGAAGAGACTACGCTGTCGTCGTCCGGTGAACCATTCGCTCGGCCCTTTGGCTCAAGGCTGTGCTCCAACTCTTTGGAAGTTCATTGTCTGTTCGTCTTAACTTTCGCTCATCGTGGCTGAATCAAGACTGTGGCCGAGCGTGATCGCTCCCCAACCATAGGAGCCAGATATGGGCTCTGGTTGTACTTTTCGCGGTAGGCCGCGTCAATATCGGACTGCGGAACGTTCGAGGCGTCTTCGAAGGTTACTTCCTTCGTGAGTCCGGCGGTCGTGATCCTGCCTGCCTGTTGCTGCATGGCCGCTTTGTACCAGCGAGAAGAGACCCCGCTGTAGGGTCGGACATACAGGTTCCCATTCACGACCACTGACCAGATCCAGGTCGGAGTGCCATAGCTTGTTCCGTCTTCGCGGAAAGGAGACACATGCAGGTCGTCCGCGGCTGCGATAGCAGCTAATTCACTCTCAGTCCATGCACTCATTGGGTCCTCCTCACTTCGTACGCTTCTCGAGAACATCTTTGATAACGGGCGCAGCGGAGAACGCATTTGGCCAGCCAGCATAAAAGGCGATGTGGGTTACGATCTCGCCCGCTTCTGACGCCGTTAGGCCGTTATCCATGGCGCGGCCGAGGTGGTAAGGAATCTGCGCCACCTGTCCCGCTGCGATAAGAGCACTCACCGTCACCAGGCTCCGGTCCCGTGGGGCGAGCGCAGAACGAAGCCACAGATCACGAAAGAGCAGGTCTGTCGTGTTCTGAACGAGCCCTGGGGTCACAGTACCGAAGTTGTTCGCGACCTGAGTGGCGCGCTTCGCCTCGGCCTCTTCGTCGAGCGGCAGGAGGTGCTCCTTGCCCAGGGGCAGTTGATCCTGCTTGACGCCCTTCTCGCGGAATATGTCCTTGGCAACGGACACCGCAGCCATTGCATTCGCCCAGCCTGAATAGAACGCAAGATGCGTGATGATCTCGGAGAGTTCGGCGGGCTTCACCCCATTGTCGAGTGCCAATGTGAAATGAAATGGCATTTCGATCGTCTGCATACGTGCGATGAGAGCGGCCACAGTCACAATGCTGCGGTCACGCGCCGAAAGTTCGGGGCGACTCCAAAGGCCGTTCAGGAGTGCGTCCTTCGTATAGGCCTCGAGCGCCGGCGAGACGGAGCGCACGTCATTGTAGGTCAGTACGCCTATGGGGAGATGTTTGCTGTTAGTCATGTTCATATTGTTTGCGAATGCGTCGCCAATAGACAGGGCTACCGTCATTCGTGCTCCCATAGAACCGACCAGTGTTCATCCGGTCGAGTGGAGCGAATCAGCAGGTGCCCATCTGCGGTGAACTCAAACTTGCGAGGCAGGTCTTTCCCGACAAGCCGATCGCGTGTGATCGAACCTTGCACGTGATGTGTCACAGTGTGCGCGGTCTCATTCACGTCGTAACGACCGAATGAGGCCTCATACCCGTTCAGCACATACTCGTTCGACAGTGAATTGGCGGAGGGTGGATACATCAACTGGACGGACATGTGGCCATCACGGGTGTAAATCAGCATGCCCTTGGGTTGCGGACCGGGTGCAGATTTTCCGTCCGGTCCGGGCGCATCGATTCGAACTAAGTGCCATGCGCCGATCAGCTTCTCCTGATCGCTGCCTGCTTTCGTGGTCTGGGCCGACACGCTTCCGACAAATGCGACAGCCAGCAAAAATACAAAGACGAAGCTTTTACGGACGGCACTCATCGCCCCACCAGCGACTGGTGGAATGGTGAGTAGCGGGCGCCCTCCAGCTTGATCTTCGAGGAAGCCTCCTCAAGAGACTGTACTTCGCCAGAAGTAAGTTCGATGGCGGCGCCACCCAGATTCTCCTCAAGACGCGAGAGCTTCGTTGTGCCTGGGATCGGAACGATCCAAGGCTTCTTCGCAAGCAGCCAGGCCAGCGCAATCTGAGCCGGAGTGGCCTTCTTCTTCTGTGCGAACGAGGTAATGACATCGACCAACGCTTGGTTGGACTTGCGGTTCTCTGCACTGAATCGCGGAACCGTGTTGCGGAAGTCGGTGCTGTCAAACTTTGTCTCGGCATCAATCTTCCCCGTCAGGAAACCTTTGCCAAGCGGGCTGAACGGCACGAACCCGATGCCAAGCTCCTCAAGCGTAGGCATTACCGTCTCCTCCGGCTCCCGGAAGAAAAGCGAATACTCACTCTGGAGTGCCGCGACTGGTTGAACAGCGTGAGCGCGGCGGATTGTCTGTGCGCTCGCTTCCGAGAGGCCGAAGTGCTTCACCTTGCCTTCCTGGATGAGTTCTTTCACTGCGCCCGCCACATCTTCAATAGGGACGTTGAGATCGACGCGATGCTGGTAGTAAAGGTCGATGGCGTCCACATTGAGACGCTTGAGGGATTCCTCTGCAACCTGCTTGATATGCTCCGGCCGGCTGTTCAAAGCACTCCATTTCCCGCCGTCGTTCGGGTTCGCCTCCCAGCCGAATTTCGTCGCGATCACCACCCGGTCGCGATATGGAGCGAGGGCTTCGCCGACAAGTTCTTCGTTCACCAAGGGGCCGTACACCTCGGCTGTATCGAAGAATGTGACGCCTCGTTCGACTGCGGCCTGGAGAAGCATAGTCATCTCCTTCTTGTCCTTCGGCGGCCCATAAGACCAACTCATGCCCATACAGCCAAATCCGAGAGCCGACACCTCTAGTCCGCTGTTTCCCAATTTGCGTTTCTGCATTCCGAACCTCCTGTTTGTGTGGTGCGAGCCGTACCCGTACTACAAAGAATAGGATGCGCTCGTTGATGTAACAACCCATTTGCAGGAGCAAGGCGTTATGAATAGTATTCATGAACGGTGAGAGATGATTTAGCAGAGCTGTCGGCATTCGCAACTGTTTCGGAAGAGCGCAGCTTCACGCGTGCGGCTGCCCGGCTGGGCATTTCACAATCTGCACTCAGCCACTCCATTCGTGGCCTCGAAAAGAGAATGGGGATTCAACTGCTCGCGCGAACGACGCGAAGCGTCTCTCCCACAGCAGCCGGTTCAGCTCTCCTCAAAGACCTGGCGCCCGCACTAGAGCAGATCAAGCAAGCAGTTGCGGAAACGCGAAGGCAACGGGAAACTCCGTCTGGCCGCATACGAATCATTATTCCGCGGAGCGCGACTGAGATGGTCATCCTCCCGAAGCTCTCTCAATTCGTTCGCGCCTATCCAGACATCGTGTTGGAAGTTACTTCGTCTAACGACCCTGTCGATCTCGTCGCGGGAGAATACGACGCTGGTATTCAACTCGGTGAATTCATCCAGCGAGACATGATCGCTGTCCGCGTAACCGGAGAGATGCGTCTTGCGGTGGTAGGCTCACCGGCATATTTCGAATCGAATGCCGTTCCGCGGCACCCGCAAGATCTGAAAAACCACGCCTGCATCGGCTTCCGCTTCAGCAACGGCCTCTATCGGTGGGAGTTTGAAAAAGGCCGGAAGGCGCTCACGGTAAGTCCTCAGGGGCCCGTATCGTTCGATGATCCGGACCTTGTGATCCAGGCGGTTCTAGATGGGGTGGGGATCGGAACGGCGATGGAAGACAAGCTCACAGATTTGATTGCGGAGGGACGCTTGGTTCAGGTCCTCAAAGACTGGTGCCCTTCATTTCCCGGATATTGTCTCTACTATCCCAGCCGTCGCAATCAACCAGCCGCTCTGGCTGCTCTGATCGCCACACTTCGATTGACGGAGTAATCACCAGGGATTGCCTTGCGCCAGAAGGAGAAACACGGCTCGAGATTCACATGTCCGCTGCGGGCTGGCTGCCTCTCGCTGCGAGTATCCTCGCCAGGTCGCGCTTGCAGACCTCTACTTCGAAACCTGATTAGGCCTGTCAGCGATATGCGACGACGGGATTGATGAAGGTAACCCGACTTGCGAGGACTGATCTTTCTGCTCGTCGAGGGCCAGGAGATGACGCGCCAGGGGAGTCATTCGTGCCTGTACCTGTTCGGGCAAGCGGCTTCGGAAGTCGAATCCTTGTCGAACGTTTCTTCGAACGAAGTAGCCTTGAATGGATCGGCGTTCTCGCGACGTCACATTGGCCGTGTGGCCGTGCCAGATAGCTCCGTCAAAGAGAATCATCGTTCGAGCCTCTCCGCACGCCAGCGTTTCGCCGGGATGTGGTGCCCGAGTGTCCGCCATGCTGTCGGCCGGAAGGGCGGGCCACTTATGAGATCCAGGGACGAAGCGGGTTGCTCCGTTCTCCTCTCGAAAAGGATCAACCATGAGAATGAATCCCAGCAGAGGAGCATCCTCGGAGGTCCGCGGCAGATCTGCGTGAAGCGCCTGTGCGGGTGTTCCTGCTCGGAGGGTTCTTCCCAGCAACGAACTTAGCCTGAAGTCTTCACCAAAGAACCGGCTGCAGACTTTGAGCAGGGGCTCATGGAGAAACACCTGGTCGAAGATGGCGCTGAAGCTGAGCAGGTCAGACATTCGAGTTGTGGTGCTGGCCACCTTGAAGTCTGGCCCGCACCCAGCACTCATGACCTGGTCATAAGCATCAGTGAACGCACCAAACCGCTCCGAGGTTAGTGGGCCGGGCATGCGCATGAAACCGAGCTCGCCGAGGTGTTCCAACTGAGAGCGATTTGACGCAGGATTATCCCGGATGGGCTGAAGGCCTTCCACGCACCCAGCGTAGCAACAATTCGCACTTGACGATCAGTCCTGCTCAATGAACTTTAAGGAAGTAAAGTAGCTGGATCGCGCGGGAGGAGAGACAGCGACGAGCAGGGTCTTCGCTGAGCATCCTTTTCTGCGGGTGTAATTGTTATTAGCCGTTGATACCTGCTTTATCGAAAAAGGTGTGCGTACCCACTTAAGCGATTGCGGAAACGGTAGAGAGATACCCCGCCAGATAGGGTGCGGTCTTGCTGCCGCTGACGGAGGCAACGTCATCCGGAGTGCCTTCGACGAGAATACGGCCGCCCTCATCTCCGGCACCTGGTCCCACATCGATAACCCAGTCGCAACTCGCGATCACCTGCATGTCGTGCTCAATGACAATGACTGTGTTGCCCGACGAGACAAGCTTCTGAAGCTGTCGCTGAAGCCGCTCGACATCCGTGGGGTGCAACCCGGTGGTGGGCTCGTCGAGGATGTACAGGCTCTTGCCATGTTCGGCACGCTGAAGCTCGGTTGCAAGTTTCACGCGCTGCGCTTCCCCTCCTGACAGTTCGGTGGCGGCCTGTCCCAGGCACAGGTAGCCGAGACCGACTTCCTGCAGGACTCTGAGTGATCGCTCGATCGGCATATCGTCCATGAAGAACTCGGCTGCGGTATCCACTGTCATGGCCAGCACATCCGCCACACTCTTCTCTTTGTACAGCACTTCAAGTGTCTTTTGGTTGAAGCGCGCGCCATGACAGGTTGGACATGGGCTGTACACGCTCGGCAGGAACAACAACTCAACCGACACGAAACCTTCTCCGGAACAGGTGTCGCACCTTCCCTTCGCAACGTTAAAAGAGAATCGCCCCGCGTCGTACTTGCGCGAGCGCGCAACTCTAGTCGAGGCAAACAACCTGCGAACGTGATCAAACAGCCCCGTGTACGTGGCGATGTTGGAACGGGGAGTTCGGCCAATGGGCTTCTGATCCACAACCACGAGTCGGCGGATATGCTGCATGCCGTCGGTGACCCGGCCCGACAGTGTCGCGATGGGCTTGTCTTCGAGCCCTTCGGTCTCCTCCTCTTCCGCGGCGATGTTCTGTCCAAGGCATTCGCCTACGAGTTCGACCAGTGCCTGACTTACGAGCGTGGATTTGCCTGAGCCGGAGACGCCGGTCACCGCCGTCATGACGCCAAGCGGGAAGCTCACATCGAGATTCTCGAGGTTGTTACGGGTTACATTCCTGAGCCGCAGCCAGCCCTTTGGCTGGCGCCGCGACATCTCCTGGCGATGGTTTGACGCGAACAGATGCCGCCCTGTCTCCGACTGCTCCACATGGCGCAGTCCGTTTGGAGGCCCGGAGTAGAGCACCGCTCCGCCATTTTCTCCCGCGCCGGGGCCGACATCGACGATCCAATCCGCGCGCCTCACTACCTCAATTTCATGTTCCACGACGAAGATGGAATTGCCCGCCGCCTTGAGGCCCTCGAGCGCTTCGAGCAAAGCCTCAGTATCCGCCGGATGAAGGCCAGCGGATGGCTCATCGAGCACGTAGATCACGCCAAACAGATTGGAGTGCAGTTGCGTAGCGAGTCGCAGACGCTGCAATTCGCCCGGCGATAGAGTGGGCGTGCTGCGCTCCAGAGACAAGTAGCCGAGTCCCAGTTTGAGCAGGACCGCAAGCCGCTCTGTCAGCTCACACGTGATGCGCCGCGTCACTTCGGCCTTCTCCGGGCTAGCCTCATGCTTGCGGCTACCCTGCCTGCTGAATGGTTTGAGAACAGCATGAAGGCGCTTCATCGGCAGAGCGAACATGGCAGCAATGTCGTATCCGTCGAATTTGACGGAGAGCGATTCGGGGCGAAGACGCTTGCCATGACAAGTGCCGCATTCCGCAGAGACCATGAATTGAGCCACACGCTTTTTCATCATGGCGCTGTGAGTGTTGGCGAATGTCGAAAATACATGGCGCCTGGCGCTGGTAAACGTGCCCATGTAGCCGGGTTCCATTTTTTGCTTAAGCGCGCGGCGAGTTTCTGCCGGCGTAAAGCCGGGGTAGACGGGAACTTGTGGCTGGTCTTCCGTGAACAGGATCCAGTCGCGGTCCTTCTTCGCAAGTTCGCGCCAGGGCTTATCGATGTCGAAGCCCAATGTGACAAGTATGTCGCGCTGGTTCTGCCCGCCCCATGCCGTGGGCCACGCTGCGATGGCGCGCTGACGGATGGTGAGCGAAGGATCTGGCACCATGGATTGTTCTGTGACCGTGTAAACGCGGCCAAGGCCATGGCATTCCGGGCATGCTCCTTCCGCAGTGTTGGGCGAAAACGACTCCGCGTAGAGCAGCGGCTGGCCCGGAGGATAGTCGCCGGCTCGCGAGTAGAGCATGCGCAACAGATTAGAAAGTGTTGTTACCGATCCTACGGATGATCGCGGTGTGGGAGCGCCCCGCTGCTGCTGCAACGCAACGGCTGGCGGCAGGCCGTCGATCGAGTCGACAGAAGGGACAGCGAGTTGATGAAAGAGCCGGCGCGCGTAAGGAGAAACTGATTCGAGATAACGGCGCTGCGCCTCGGCATAGATGGTGCCGAAGGCAAGAGAAGATTTACCCGATCCCGACACCCCCGTGAACACCACCAGTGCGTCGCGCGGGATGTCTACATCGATGTTGCGGAGGTTGTGCTCGCGAGCGCCGCGCACCCGGACCATGCCGCCACTTCGAATCTCTGATTTCAATGCTTTGCCCTGCACAAGCCTTAGATGCCGGGAATGCAGCTCCGGATAACGCGCTGATCCGTGAGGCGGCCCGACTCGCGACGGAAGCTTGCACCGGGCTTTGGCGCTCTCTATATCGGTTCAGCGCGGCGAGAGCATTGCGAAGGCCATGAAGGTTACACGCAACTTCGGCGCCGTTTGGGTTGTGGAGTGCGTAGGCTTCAGGTGCCGGTGAAGCAGGCTATTCGCTAGACGCGCCCAGGTGGGTATCTCCTGCCAGATCTGACTGGATCTTTTCTGCAACCATATCGACGGAGGTTGTCGACGACATCTCTCTGAGTTCCACATCTTCTTCAGGACTCGGGATGACCTCGAGTTTCTCTGCGATCGCCCTTAACAGCTGCAAAGTCTTGGTGACTTCTTTCTCAGAGAGTAAGTTGATTTGCAGATCCAATTGATCGCGGAGATCGATGCGCTTCTGCATGCGGTTTTGCTTCATCAAGACGAATGTGCTGAGCAAGACCCCTTCCACGGACACTACCATGGCCAGCATCATGAAGGGATACGGATCGAAACGCTTCACCACCGGCATCACGCCCGTGTTGATCAAGAACCAGGCAACAAACCAAGCAACATGGATAAACACGAACGTCATGCTGCCTGAAAAGCCGCCGATCAGATCGGCTATGCGGTCTACCAGTGTGCGTCGATTCTCGAGGGAGGTCTCCATTGCGGCGACAGCTCGAATGTTGGCACTGACAGTGGTCGGTGTTTTGGATTGGCTAGTGCTCATAATCCTGAGATGTTGGCACCCCGTATAACGATTGTCCGGCCGACGCACGGGTCTAACCGATTCCCGAAAACAGCTCTCTATATCGACATGGATATTTGATCGCTTCACAACATCCCGGATCTATGGCCTCGCTCACGATAACGGCGGCCGCTTAGATTGGTCGCCTTCGCGACCGTTAAAAGGGGAAGCTTTGCCTACAGGGTGGCACGATGGTCTCTGTCATTATGTAACTCGCAAGGCGGCAACCATCGCGAGAGAGTCAGGAACCGCACGGATTTGTGTAGAAAGCCGATTACGTTTTGACCTTCAAATTCGCCACTCGCTTGCGAAGCATAATAGCGGCTGGAGATCAATACCCGCACATAGAACGCGGTTGCTCGAAAATGACCAAGGCCGAAGATCTGAAGGTGGTTCAGGAATTGCTCCTGCACGCAAACGCGTCACCACCATGAACCTGTACGCGCAAATCCTGAGTGAGCACGCACGGGAGGCCCGAGAAAAGCTCGTCGAACTGGTCCCAGCAGCGGCAGTGTCTTCACTGCACGAGGAACAGGCCAAGCACGCTTTATTGTGCTGCAGTGTGCATGAGGAAAGGTGGTTCCGCAGTGTAAGTGATAGTAAAGAATGGTAGGCACGAGGAGACTCGAACTCCTGACCTCTACCGTGTCAAGGTAGCGCTCTAACCAACTGAGCTACGCGCCTGCGGAAGAATTCCGGCCAGACCATCATAGCAATATCGCCCTGTAATGGGAATGCGCAGCGTCCAAATTTGGTTTCCGCGCCGAGCCAGGTGCTGGGCCCGATCACGTCCGAGCTTTGGGTCTAGACACTGGGCTTCAAACACCAAGATCCACGCACCCAAAATCGTAAATGCCCAGATTCAAGGCGCAAATTCAATACCCAGATCGAAGCTCCTCAGGTAAGCGTCGCCGACCTTCCCAAAGTTGATCGTCGGGTGGCAACGCGCATTCCATTGCCATGCCGCCCCGCCACCGTTCTTACAATGCGCTACCATCTAGCTGCTCCAATTCTCTACAATCGATGGTTGGGGGCATCCGCCAATTTCCAGACATGGCATGAACGACCTGCGCGCTGCTCCGAATCAACTAACCTTTCTTCGTCTGTGCATGGTGCCCTTCATCGTGCTGGCGATTCTCGACGCTCACTACAAGACCAGCTTTTTTCTGTTCCTGCTCGCCGGGTTGACCGACGGTCTTGACGGCCTCCTGGCACGTTTGCTGCACCAGCAAACCGTACTGGGTCAATACCTGGATCCCGTCGCCGACAAGCTGCTCTTGAGCACACTTTTCCTGGTGCTCAATCACCAGGGCCTCATCTCGCGCAGGGTCACAGTCCTGGTGTTCGGGCGCGATCTGGGCATCCTGGTTGTTGCGGCGATCCTATACGCGAGCATGGGAATGAGGGATTTTCGGCCAAGTATCTATGGCAAGGCGAATACGCTGGCCCAGATCATCGCGCTGGTGACGGTGCTGCTGAGCTGCTTCTATTCGCCTTCAGCTGTACTTACCCTTCGCAACGGAGCGCTGTTCGCGACCATGATCCTCACGGTGTTGTCGGGCTTCCATTACGCGTGGAGGGTCGCACGGCGGCTAAGCTTGCCCGTCGCTGTGATTCGATCCTGAATTGGGTTGAGAAGCTGTGTGTGCGGGCGCGGTTAGTCCGCTATGCCTCGTCTTCTTCCAGGCTCTCGCCTTCTATCGCCATGTCGCGGAACTCTTCTGAATCGAAGACTTCTCCGCACTCCTGGCATTCCACATACTCCGCGTCTTCTTCGCGAGCCACAACGCGCACTTTTGGATGTTTGCAGAGGGTTTCCATTAGGCTGTTTTGACCGTGGTTCTCAAGTGATATCGGCAAGATTGTAACCGGGGACCCGAGGATGTCAAATGCCTTTCGCATCAGCTTGATTTCCTTGCCCAGGATCGCCGACTAGGCTGGCATTCGACCTTTTTCAGCTGCTGATTTGAATACGGACGGAACTGGTCGTATACTCCAATTACGACCGAACCAGTCGGTGTTTGACGGTTCCGGTCTCTTGCTTATGCTTCGGCTAACCAAAAAAGCGGATTACGGGCTGATGGCCCTGAAGTTTCTGGCGGAGCAGCCAGACTCCTTTTCGCTGAGCGCAAAGGATATAGCGGAGGCGTATCACATACCTCCTCAGCTCCTCGCGAAGATTTTGCAGCGCCTTACTAAGGTCGGTCTGCTGCGGTCGCATGCCGGCATGAACGGCGGCTATGCGCTGTCAAGGAGCGCCAAGGAGATCTCAGCGTTTGAGGTGATTCGCGCCATCGACGGCCCGTTTTTCATCACCTCGTGCGTCACGGTTTCCGGTTCCTGCGACCTGACAGATAGCTGCACCATCAAAGAGCCGTTGCGACGGGTAAATGAGAGCATCTCCGAAGTATTAAAGAACATCCGCATTTCGGACCTGGTGGAACAGGAACAGCAGGCCAAGCGAAAAGGCCATATCGATCACGAGTTGGTCACCATCAGTTCATGAGTATCGCTGTAGACGTGGGATCGAAAGAGCAGGAATTGAAGCACCGAGTTTGTTGCCAAGGATCAGGAGAAAACTAGTAATGAGCACTGTTGAGAATGCGACCGTCGCCGTGCCGGCCGGAGTGAGCCTGCCAATTTACATGGACAATCACGCGACCAGTCCTCTGGATCCGCGTGTGTTGGACGCCATGATGCCGTACATGACCAAGATTTTTGGGAACGCGGCCAGCCGGAACCATTCCTATGGATGGGAAGCGGAGCAGGCGGTTGAGAAGGCTCGCGGCCAGATCGCCAAGCTGATCGGCGCGACCGCTAAAGAGATCATCTTTACCTCCGGAGCTACAGAGAGCAACAACCTTGCCATCAAGGGTATTGCCGAGATGTATCGCGAACGCGGCAACCACATCATCACCCAGGTGACCGAGCACAAAGCCGTACTCGATACCTGCAAGCGGCTGGAAAAGTATGGCTACCGCGTGACCTATCTGCCGGTGAAGGCGGATGGCTTGATCGACCTCGAAGATTTGAAGCGCGCCATGGACGACAAGACCATCCTGGTGTCGATCATGTTCGCGAACAACGAGATCGGTGTGGTACAGCCCGTCGCGGAAATCGGCAAGCTTTGTCACGAACGCAACGTAATCTTCCACACGGATGCAGTGCAGGCAGTCGGCAAGATCCCAGTGGACGTGAACGCGTTGAACATTGATGTACTCTCGCTCTCTGGACACAAGCTGTATGGCCCCAAGGGAGTCGGAGCGCTGTATGTTCGCCGCCGGAATCCTCGCGTGCAGATTGCCGCGCAGATCGACGGTGGCGGTCACGAACGTGGCATGCGGTCGGGCACGCTGAACGTACCTGGAATCGTCGGGTTGGGTGCTGCCTGCGAGATCGCCGGTCAGGAGATGGCGACCGAAGCTACGAGATTGAAGGAAATGCGCGATCGGCTCAGAAAGAAGCTGGAAGGCAGCCTCGATTATGTCCAGGTAAATGGGTCATGGGAACATCGCCTGCCTGGAAATCTGAACATGAGCTTCGTGTATGTGGAAGGCGAGTCGTTGCTGATGGGCATCAACGATATCGCCGTTTCGAGCGGGTCTGCCTGCACCTCTGCGACGCTGGAGCCATCGTATGTATTGAAGGCTCTTGGCCTCGGAGACGATGTGGCGCATAGCTCGATACGGTTTGGTCTGGGACGGTTCAATACCGATGGCGAAGTAGATTACGTCGCGGACAAGTTGATCGATGTGGTGCAGAAGCTTCGTGAGCTTTCTCCGTTGTACGAGATGGTCAAGGAAGGCATCGACATCAGCAAGATAGAGTGGCAAGCGCACTAAGTTAAAGGGTGCAGAATACTCCCAGTTCGTGGGAACACAGAGTTTCTTAAAAGTCCGGAGGACATGCAATGGCTTATAGCGATAAGGTTATCGATCACTACAACAATCCCCGTAATGTCGGCCAACTCGACAAAAGCAGCAGCGAAGTGGGCACCGGCCTGGTGGGCGCACCTGAATGCGGCGACGTTATGCGTCTGCAGATCAAGGTGAACCCGGCCACTCAGGTGATCGAAGAGGCCAAGTTCAAGACCTTTGGCTGCGGCTCTGCGATTGCTTCTTCGTCGCTGGCGACGGAATGGATCAAAGGCAAAACAGTCAATGAAGCGATGGAGATCAAGAACACTGACATCGTGAAGGAACTCGCTCTGCCACCGGTAAAGATTCACTGCTCGGTGCTTGCGGAAGACGCAATTCGCGCGGCCATCGGCGACTGGAAGAAGAAAAACGGCGTTGCGGAGAGCGCGGCTGCAGGCCATGCGACTGAACAGACCGTAAGTGCCCAGTAAGTCGGACGAGAGGGCGACGGTAAGTGGCCGTCGCCTCCATTCTTGAGGAACGTATGATTTCTGCTGACACAGTTCGGAACGCTGAAAATGTGGCGCCCGCACAAAAGGGTATTCAGGTAACAGAGCGCGCCCTGAAACGCATTCGGGCGGCGATGGCCAAAGAAGGCATCTCCCCAACGGAAGGTGGGCTCCGCCTCGGCATTCAAGGTGGTGGCTGCTCGGGACTGAGTTACAGCGTGCGATTCGACACACAGCCGCGGGAGCGGGATCGTGTGTATAACTTTGAAGATGTGCGCGTCTTTGTCGATCCTAAGTCATTTATCTATCTTCATGGAATGATTCTGGACTACGAAGAGACGCTCATGCGGCAGGGGTTTAACTTCATCAATCCAAACTCGACTAAGTCGTGCGGGTGTGGTTCTTCGTTCTCCTAGGTCGGTCGAGTTCTCCGTCGCCCATTCATTGGCGCTTGTAAATCATGCAGACAGTAGAGCAGAAATCCGTCTCAGCGGTGTGTTGGTCTTGCGCCGCTGCCCTGAGTCACGCCCGCCTCGTTTGTGAGGCCTGCGGCAAGGTGCAGCCTCCTTCGGTGGCGGCAACATACTTTGACGTGTTCGGGCTGCCGCGGAAACTTGCCGTGGATCTCCCGGGGTTGGAGCAGGCCTTTTACAAGTTGAGCCGCAAACTGCATCCCGACGTGTATGCGCGTGCCAGCGAGCAGGAACAGGGATGGAGCCTGGCTAACACCTCGCTTCTAAACGATGCGTATCGAACGCTGAAGAATCCCCTCACTCGCACAGAGTATCTGCTGAAACTTGAGGGGATGAAAATCGCGGAAGAGGATGCTGGTTCTGACCACAAAAAGTCGCAGTCGCGGGTGCCTGCCGACTTACTCGAAGAAGTGTTCGAGCTCAACATGCAACTCGATGAAATGCGTGCTAATCAGAAGATGGGCGAAGACGACCCTCAGCTTCGGCACGATCTACAGGCCGCGAAGATCGAGTTTGAATCACAACTGGCGGCTGCCGATCAGAGTCTCGCTCATCTCTCAGCCGAATGGGATACAGCACTCGACTTACAAGATGAGGTCGCAAAAGATAAGTTGAAGGAATCCATGGTGACTTTGCTGGATCGTCGCCGGTACATTCGCAACCTGGTTCGCGACGTCAACGAAGCCTTGGGTATCTAAGTAGGATTTATGTCTGAAGAACGCATTGTCGGTATTGATTTAGGGACTACCAATTCGCTCGTCGCCTTTATGCAAGGCGAGCAGCCGATCGTCATTCCTGGCGAAGATGGATCGAATCTCGTGCCCTCCGTGGTCGCAATGCCTGAGGTGTTGCACGGCTCCGGGCGGGACAAGGTCGTCGTTGGCAACGGCGCCCGCAAGTATCTCGTGGCCTCGCCGGAGCGAGTCATCTATTCAGTCAAGCGGTTGATGGGCCGAGGAGTCGAAGATGTCCGCGAGGAACTGAAGCTGTTTCCGTTCCACCTTGCCGATGCTGTGCAAGCGGGCGAGGTACTGCGCATTCGCCTGGGCAAGAATGAGTTCACGCCACCCGAAATTTCGGCGTATGTACTGCGCCAGTTGAAGCGCAATGCCGAACGTTACTTTGGCTCCCCAGTGACCAAGGCAGTCGTAACCGTTCCTGCGTATTTTAACGACGCGCAGCGGCAAGCTACCAAGGATGCTGGCCGCATGGCTGGTCTTGAAGTTCTGCGGCTGGTCAATGAGCCTACGGCTGCTGCGCTTGCTTACGGCCTCGACCGCCAAAAGGACGGGATCATCGCCGTGTACGACCTCGGCGGCGGCACCTTCGATGTTTCGATACTCAAACTTCACGAGGGTATCTTCGAAGTAATCGCAACCAATGGAGATACCTATCTTGGTGGCGACGACATCGATAACTTGCTCATCGCGATTGCCATCGACGATATCCGTGGAGACGAAGGCATTGATCTTCGGACCAGCCCCGAGGGGGTCCAAGCGGTTCGTAAAGCTGTCATCGAAGCGAAGATTGCTCTTTCCGCAGCGCCCTCTGCTTACATCGATGTGGATCTGCCCGGAGGCAAGAAGTATCAGCGCAAAATCGACCGCGAACAATTCGAGCAGTTAATTGCTCCTGTTTTGCAGAGGACTGTGGCTCCTTGCCTGCAAGCCATTCAAGACGCCGGCATTGCCTCAGAACAAATCGACGAGGTGGTGCTGGTCGGCGGATCTACAAGAATTCCGCGCGTCCGTACTCTGGTCGACGAGATTTTCAAGTTGTCTGGACGCGGCAAGAAGCCTCATACAGAGCTCAATCCTGATGAAGTCGTCGCCCTCGGAGCCGCAGTCCAGGCGAACATTCTCAGCGGTGGATCCAAGACAACAGAAGACATGTTGTTACTCGATGTAACTCCACTCTCGCTGGGTATCGAGGCTCTAGGCGGCGTCGTGGCCAAGATCATCCAGCGCAACTCAACCATACCTGCCTCGGCTACAGAGCACTTCACGACCGGCGTCGACGGACAGGCGAATGTTGCGATCCACGTGGTGCAAGGCGAACGCGAACTTGCGAAGGATTGCCGCTCCCTGGCTCGTTTCGACTTGAAGGGCATTCCGCCGATGAGTGCAGGTTTACCCCGCATCGAGGTCAAATTTCTTATCGATGCGAATGGCATCCTTCACGTCTCGGCTCGCGAGCAGCGTAGCGGTAAGCAGTCTGAAGTGGAAGTAAAGCCCACCTATGGCCTCACGGATGATCAGGTAGAGACCATGATCCTCGACTCTTTTGATCATGCTGAGGAAGACATTCAGCAACGTCAGCTTATCGAGGCGCGACGTGAGGCTGAGACCATCATCGCTGCCGTTGACAAGGCGCCATCACACCCCGCCTGGCAGCAACTTAGTCGTGAAGAGGTAAGTGAAATTCAGGCACGCAGGCAGGAGTTAGTTGACTTAGTCGCGGGTCAGGACCTGAAGGCACTCCGCGAGGGCACCGACGCGCTGGATCGAGCTACCCGCAGATTTGCTGAACTCATGATGGACACAGCGCTGACCAGCGCCATCCAGGGCGAGACGATGGCTTCGGCCGGGGACAAGCTGGGTCAAGGCCCCACCGCTCCCCATCCATTTGCACCCGCGGAAATCAAGTAACCGCAAGAGATGAAAGAGATCGTTTATGGCAGAAGAGCAGCAGATTGATTTGAGTAAGCCTCCCGCGGAAGGTATGGTCAGGGTCACGTTTGAGCCCGAAGGCCGCACCGTGGAGTTCAAGTACGGCACGATGCCCTACGACCATCATGGCAAGCCCATGTCGTTCCTTGACGTGGCGGAAAACTTTGGAATATTTCTCGATCACGCGTGTGGCGGCGCTTGTGCCTGTACGACCTGCCACATCTGGGTAAAAGAGGGGGCGCAGAATATCAGCGAAGCCGATGATGACGAGATTGATCGCATGGATATGGCCGCCGACCAGCAGCTGAATTCCCGGCTGGGCTGCCAGGCAGTTATCACCGGTCCCGGCACCTACGTCGTCGAGATACCTAAGTGGAACCGTAACTATGTGTCTGAGGGTAAGCCGCTGACGCTTGCTGAGAATAAGTAGGGGGGCACCAAATGGCGCGGGAAATTACATGGAGTGACTCGGAGGAGATCGGGATTCAGCTACAGGAGAAGTATCCGGAGCTTGATCCTCTCACCGTTCGGTTTACTGATTTGCACAAGTATGTGACAGAGCTGGAAGGCTTCACCGACGACCCTGCAAAGTCAAACGAATCGAAGCTCGAAGCGATCCAGATGGCCTGGCACGAAGAGTATCTGGATGCGGGCTGAACGGGTTATTCGATGATTTGCGCCAGGTGATGCTTCAGGTGATCGAGGTAATCGGTAATCAGGAAGCGAAGTTCATAGGTGCCCGAGCCCGTAATCCAGATGTTATCGAGATGCTCGGGATTGACATGTCCGATTACGTGCGCTAAGTGGCGATTATAGGCCGCCCATAATACAGTTAGCTCGCTCCACGTGCGCGTGGAATAGGCATTCGTTCTTACCCACCCCTCCTGCTCATACGCTGGCATGTTCAGTTCCACGGTAAGTTGCAGCCGGATAAACCGCTGGTGGTTGTTCGCTGCTGAGTCGATGAGGTGGCCGAGGATCTGCTTTCGTGACCACTTGCCAGGTTGATGAGGCTGCCCGGCTATCTGGTCGGTAAGTGCTCGGAATTGCAACTCCGACGCGGTTACGATCTGGCGCAGTTCTTCTGCTGCCCTGACTGGCTCCATCTTTAACCCCCAAAAGCGTTTTCAGACCAGTCGAATGCCGCGCGAAACAGGATGTATTCTGCTGGTCTGTCCTGCTCGAAATAGACCGATAGAATGTCGAAGCGCGTTGCAGTTTCAGCTTCCACTTGCCGTAGATAATGGCGGGCGATACGGCGCAGCACCTTGCGCTTATGTTCGTCTACCGCGGCCTCCGCAGCGGCAATCTCACGGCTTGTGCGGGTCTTCACCTCAACAAAGCACAATGTGTTGCCTTCCCATGCGATCAGGTCGAGGTCCCCGGCCTGCCGGTACGAGTGCCATCGCCGCGCAACGATCGTGAAGCCGAGTCGACGCAGATAGAAGAATGCTGCTTCTTCACCTTTCACTCCGAGCGCCAGGTGTGCTGGACCCTCGGAGCTTCGCCCCAGCCGGACGGTGAGCCGATCGGCAGTGTGGATCAGGCCTTCGAACAGCCTGAGCCGAAGAGATTGCAGTGGAGGCATTTCCTCCATTCTCCGCCTTCCCCTGCGGTCCTGCCAAGCATGGAATGCAATTCACCGGCCTCTCAGGCGGGTGGGTGGCGTCATGCCGTTTCATCGGCGACACTGGTTCTATGTTGAGCGCGCCCGCTTGTATTTTCGACCTGGACGGAACTCTGACTGATTCGAAGCCCGGTATGGTGCGGTGTCTTAGAAGTGCGCTCGAAGCGGCCGGGATTCTTTGGGAGGGAGATCTCGACTGGTTCATCGGCCCGCCGATCGAGACTTCAATTACCAAGCTCATGCCGAACGCCGGCGACGCAGATCGCAATGCAGTCATACGCGCGTACCGTGAGCACTACGATATTTCAGGGTGGAGCGAGAACGCGCTCTACCCCGGAATCGCAGCAGTTCTTGCCGAGCTAAAGGCGCAGGGAATGAGGCTTTTCGTCTGCACGTCGAAGCGGGAGAAATTCGCAGTTCGCGTGTTGCAGGCCTTTGGTCTCGATGCCTACTTCGAGGCCACGTATGCGGATCGCGGCGACCGTCCCCACAGTAAGTCAGAATTGCTGCGCGAACTGCTCCATGCCCGAAGTCTCGATTCTTTCCAATCCGTGATGATTGGAGACCGACGATTCGACATTGAGGCGGCTCACGAGAATGGTCTTTACGCGGTTGCCGTCACGTATGGTTATGGCGCGCTCGAAGAGCTGAGCGCCTGTGCGCCAGATGGTGTTGTGGAGCAGCCGTCGGAGATCCCGGATGCTGTCCGTCTGCTCCTCGGTCAGGTCAGCGAAGACAGCCAGACTGCGGCTCGCGACTAGCTACGGTCCGGCCGAGCTTTAGTGGCGGCTCTCCGCGCTCCCAGTACTCTCGGCTATCTGATCGCCTTCGCCCAGTCGGCGGTGAAAGAACTCGAAGACCAGGCCGTAGAGCGAATGCGCTAATTCGGGATCGTAGCGCGCCCCTTCGTCCCGCATGAACGCGTGCGCTCCGTTCACCTCGTGCCAACTGAAACGTGCGTTCACCTCGTTCAGGCGGGCCAGGACTTTCATTCGCCCATCGAGTGGAATATGAGGATCCTGGCGACCCCAGATCATCAGAAGTTCGCCGCGGATGTCTTTCGCCCGATCGAGGGAATCATCGCCATTCTTACTCAGGCTGCCCTTATGGATGTCGGTCGCGTAGAAACAAGCGGCGCCGCGAACATCGGGGTTCATCGCCGCACGAAAGGCGAGGTGTCCTCCAATGCAGATGCCCATGGCGCCCAGTTTCCCGGTGCAGTCGGGTCGACCCTTCAGGTGATCGAGAACTGCGCGTGCGTCCGCGTCGTAGCTAGCGAGTTCCTTGGTTGTCTTGAGCACGTTGCCACGATCGGAGCCGGCCTGGTCATAGGCGAAGACCGCACCGGCTGTTTCGAATTCGTGATAAATCTCAGGCATAGCGACCACGTAGCCGTGTCCGGCGAGCAGTGCCGCCGTTCGGTGGATGGGGCCAGTGATCTGAAATATCTCCGAGTAGAAGACGATTCCGGGGTACCGTCCGGCAGCGGCCGGCCTGACAACATGGGTGCGCATGGCGCCAAATGGCGTGGTCAGCTCTACCTGCTCATCGATAACGATCAAGATGTTCCCTCCGGTGTTGGGCATGCACCCAGCGCGGCCCGGGCACTCCCAAGCGTACGCCGACGGGCGGTCGATTGCAGCGGATCAAATCAGAAAGTGAATGGCCTCAAAATCAGGATCGAGGGGGAATCGTCAGTGGTTGGGTCGCAGGTTTAGAGTTGTGTCAGTAGCCGGATACAATTGCGTCTCGCGCTCATTCAGGGGTTCGGCAGCGGTAACCGGGAGCGACGCATCTGACAGCTTTTGGCTGCGCGGGGAGCCTGGGAGGGCCATGCGTTCCGTCTGGATCTGGATCATCGGAGCAGCCGTCTGGTTGGGCGATGCTGCCATCGCCGTGCATTATGGAAACCGGATTCACGCTCTCCTGGCGCTCGGCATCTCGTTGCTCTTCCTGGCGACGGGGATGGTTTGGCAGAGGCGATGATCGAGTTACAAACGGCCTAGCAGCCTACGTCCTAAAGCCGAATAATCACCTCATGCAGAGGCTTGCGGGCCAAGGGCGGCACGGTGGCGTTCTCTGCCGGAAAGCCGATGGGGATGATCGCAAACGGGCTCTCGTTTTCAGGCCTCCCCAGTTCTCTCGTCAGAAAGCCCATTGGAATCGGTGTGTGGGTCAGAGTCGCGATGCCCGCGAGGTGCAGCGCACACAGCAGAACTCCGACAGCAATGCCGACCGACTCCTTCACATAGTGGTTCTTCACCCGCTCCAGGGTTCCACTGGGATGCGGTCGAACCTCATAGTCCTGTTGGAAGACAACGATCAAACATGGAGCGATCTCGAGGAACAGCTTGGGCCCAGCGGCACCCATGGGCGGATCGGAGTCCTGCCATTCCGGAGTGGCCCGGTTGTTGTAGAACTCCCACTCTTCCTGTTCGGCGGCTGCGCGGATTCGCCGCTTCAGCTCAGGGTTTTGAACCACGACAAAACGCCACGGCTGTTTATTGGCGCCAGAGGGAGCCGAGGATGCGGCCCGAGGGGCTTCTTCTACCAGGACGAAGGGGACTGGCTCAGGCGAGAAATGTCGTACGGTGCGCCGGCGTGCGATGTTACTGGAGAACTGAGTTACACGGAGTAACTGCTCCGAAGGAGCGAGTATCTCGAAGTCCAGAGGCAGCAGTGAATCGGCAGACATGGACGAGCCCCGCAGCAATTGATTCGGCGTAGGTCATTTCCAATCCGCGCAGCAGAAGACTACTTCAAGTGTGCCTGGAAAAAGTCCTTGGGGGGGAACCGTCAGCAGATTGTAGCGAGAGTGGAGCTTCCCGTCATCTTAAGAATCTGTCATTTGGGAGGAAGAGGAAGTTCGTTGTAAACCTCCCCTGCCTACTCCCAAACGATGGCTTGCGCCCGATTCAGACTGTGATCAGCTGGGATGCGCGCTGGTGCTCCGCGTCTACCTGGGCGACGCAATCCTCGAGAAGGTCGAGGGCGACTGTCGCTTCGTGGCTGTTCACGACCAGCGGGGGTGCGAGCCGAATTGAGGTTTCTCCACACCCGAGAATCAGCAGACCCCGCTCAAACGCCAACTCGACGATGCGATCGCGCAGCGCACCCGCCACCTGGCGGCTCTTCTGGTCGCGGACGATCTCGATGCCGATCATCAATCCGCGCCCTCTCACATCGCCTACGATTGACAGCTTGGACGGCCAGGTGCGAAGACGCGAAAGCATCTGCTCGCCTATAGTTGCTGCGTTGCCGATCGCCTCACGCTCGAGAATATCCATGGTGGCCAGAGCGGCAGCGATCGAGACCGGATTGCCGCCGAAGGTGGAGGCATGCGATCCGGGCTTCCAGTTCATGATCTCGGCGCGGGTCATGCAGACGCCCAGCGGCATGCCAGACGCGATTCCTTTAGCCATGCAGACGATGTCCGGCTCGACTCCGGAGTGCTCGATGGCCCACCACTTGCCGGTCCGGCCAGCGCCCGATTGCACCTCATCGGCCACCAGAAGAATGCCGTAGGTGTCGCAGATGCGGCGAAGTTCTTTGAGGAATATCGTCGGCGCGACCACGTAGCCGCCTTCGCCCTGGATGGGCTCGACGAAAATCGCCGCCACTTCTTCAGGAGCCAACGTGGTGTGGAAGAGCTTCTCCTCGATGTAGCGTGCGCAGCCGAGTGCGAATGCTTCCTCCGCCTGCGGTCCGCCACTACAGCCACGATAGGCATAGGGATAGCGCACGTGAGTTACGCCCGGGACCAATGGAGCAAACCTTCGCCGCTGCTGCGGTTTCGAAGCGGTGAGCGACAAGGCACCCATCGTGCGCCCATGAAATGCGCCGAAGAATGCGATCACGTTTTGGCGGCCGGTGTAGTAGCGAGCGACTTTGAGTGCGCACTCCACCGCCTCGGCGCCGGAGTTGCCGTAGTAGAAGCGGTGCGGTCCGCGCATGGGGGCCACGGCGGAGAGCCGTTCGGAGAGCGTGACCAGCGACTCGTAGTAGAAATCGGTGCCGGACATGTGAATCAGTTCGCCGGCCTGCTGCTGAATGGCGGCGACTACCTCTGGATGACAATGGCCCGTCGAGGTGACTGCGATCCCCGCGGCGAAGTCTAGAAATTCATTGCCGTCGACGTCCTCGACACGTAGTCCCCGGCCGCGTTTGGCCACCATCGGATAGGAACGAGTGTAGCTGGGCGAGATGTACCGATCGTCTGCTTCGACGATGGCGCGGGCCTTGGGGCCGGGCAGGGGGCCGTGGATGCGCGGCCCATATTTCGCCAGTATCTCTTCACTGGCAAGGGCCGTGCTGCTCTGGGTCTCTAGGTTCTGCATAGTTCCTCCTGATCAAGCGATTGGAGCTGGAGGTACACCGATGCCGTCGTGGACGGATGCTCCACTTGCGGTCAAAGGTCGTGATCTGCAGGGAACCGGGGACTAGTCGCCGCCGAAGAGGCTGGGGCGGGTGCGTGTCGGGAGAACACGCAGGTACTTGCGGGGCATCGAACGCGCACGCGACCAGAGGAGTATCTCGGCCGGACAATGAGCGCTTTGAATCGCGGATCTTGGCATTTGCCGCATAACACTGCTCCGTGTGGCTGAGAATAGCACGCGTTCCAGGCAAGAGGAATAGCCAATCCGCACGTTACCGCTATGGTCTCCCGGCGCAAGATTCAGAGTGGGCGCGACTGCTCAGCCCGGTAGGATAAGAACATCCTGCTCATGACCACCCAAACCTCAACAGCGAAGAAAGTCTCCGGGTCCGTCGTAATTGCCTTCGCCTGCGTGTATTTCTTCTGGGGATCGACCTACACCGCCATCAAGGTCGGCACCGCGTTCCTTCCCGCCTTCCTGCTTACTGGTGTTCGGTTCCTCATTTCAGGCTCGCTGATGCTGGGATATTGCCGGCTGCGGGGTCTCCGCATTCTGGTAGAAGGTAGAGACCTTGCGCGGCTGTTTCTATTGGGTTTTCTCCTGCTCGGGGTAGCTAACTTCGCCCTCGTCTGGAGCGAAAAATCCCTGCCGAGCGGACTCGCGGCCTTGCTGGTCGCGGTCGTGCCGCTGTACGTGGCCTTGCTCGGCCTTTTGCTTCCTGGTGGAGAGCGGCTTCGTTCGCGTGGCTGGCTTGGCTTGCTTCTCGGTTTCGGCGGACTCGCGGTCCTGGTCTCGCCCAGCTTGCGGCACGGGCTCTCCGGCCAGACACAGCAGGCCGAGGGTGCAGCCGTATTGCTGCTGGGTTCACTCGCCTGGGCGATTGGATCGATGCTTTCGCGACGCATGGCACTCCCTGTGAATGTGCTGGTGGCTGCCGGGTGGGAGATGCTGTTTGCCGGCATGATCAATGCGAGCCTCGCGACCCTCCATGGCGACTGGAAGTATGCGCATTGGAACCGCGCTTCCGTGGGCTCGATCGCCTATCTCGTCACCTTCGGCTCTCTGGTGGGATTTACCGCCTACATCTGGCTGCTGGAGCACGTGCCGGTCCCGAAGGTGGCCACCTATGCCTACATCAATCCAGTGGTCGCGGTGGTCTTGGGCGCGTTGATCCTCGGCGAACGGCTCACCGGCACCGAATATGTCGGCATGGTGGCAGTGGTGATTGCCGTCGGGCTGGTCACGTCATCGCAGCTTGCCAGCGGTGCACCCGTTTCAGAACTGGAGTGTGTGCCGGTCGAGGGGGAGAGCTAGGCGTGGCGAATTCTGACCGATTTGCCGCGATCTCTGACATTCACGGAAACGCCCTGGCTCTGGAAGCGGTGCTGGACCACATGGCCAGGCGGGGCATTCGCGAACTCGTCAACCTTGGTGATCACCTGCAGGGACCGCTCGATCCGCTGGCTACCGCCGAACGGCTGATGGCCTTAGGCGCACCGAGCATTCGGGGAAATTGCGATCGACATCTCTACGAAGCGGACAGCCACGCCATCGGAAGCACTGCTTCGAATCGCGCATGCCTGGAGTCTCGCCACCTCGCGTGGCTTGTCGGATTGCCGCAGACGCTGCGAATTGGTGAGGACATCTTCCTCTGTCACGGTAATCCCTGGGCCGACGATGTGTACTTGCTTGAAGAAGTAGGTGCGAGCGGCGTGAGGCTGCGTTCTCCAAAAGAACTCGCTGGGGACCTGGCCGACATCGGAGCCAATCTTATCCTCTGCGGCCATAGTCATGTGCCGCGCGTGGTGCAGGTCGCACCGGGCTTAGTAATCGTAAATCCGGGAAGCGTCGGCCTGCCGGCCTACACCGACGAATCCCCGCCCCACGCGATGGAGGCGGGAAGCCCTCATGCTCGTTACGCAATCCTCGAACGAGTGGGTAGAAGTTGGTCGGTCGAGCACGTCGCCGTGCCTTACGATTGGGACCGCGCCGCTGCCGTAGCAGAACGCAACGGGCGCTCCGATTGGGCTAACTGGCTGCGTACCGGCCGAGCCTGATCTCGACATCGATCGTCACTCCACGCTGACCACGATTTTGCCGATCTGCTGGTTGGATTCGAGGTACTGGTAGGCCTCGTTGATCTGCTCCAAAGGAAATACTTTGGCGATCTTGGGCTGGAATCGACCATCGTTCAGGCGTTCGTTGATGTATTGCTTCGCTGCCTCGATCCGGTCCGGGTGCGTGCCTATTTCCATGAGTGTATAGCCACGCAGGCTGACGCCTTTCCTCAGGGCCTGCAGCAGCGGAAACGGAGTGGGCTGTTGCGAAAGGTAGCCATACTCGAAAACACTCGCCCCCGGTGCTGCCGCTTCCACCAACTGTTCCACTCCTGGTCCGGCAACGGCATCGAAGATGATTCGGGAACCTTTGCCTCCGGTGATCTTCTGGATGCGCCCCACCAGCTCGTCCTCTTCTGTCACGATCACGTGGTCGGCGCCGAGATCGAGCAATTCCTGACGCTTCTTGGCGGTCCGCGTCGTAGCGATGGCTACGGCGCCCTCAGCCTTGACCATCTGGATTGCCGCCACTCCTACGCTGCTCGAGGCAGCAGTAATGACCACAAAGTCTCCCGCAGTCACCTTGCCGTAATAGACCAGCGCGCCATAGGCGGTCACGTACTGCATCCAGATGGCAGCACCCTCAATCGGCGAAAGCTTCTCAGGATACTCGCCCAGCGTGCTCACCGGCACGATGGCTTCTTCCCCGAGTACGCCATATTGGTTCTGTGAGAAACCCGGAACCGTGGCCGCCTTCCTGCCGATCCAGCTGGAGTCGACGCCTTCGCCCACTGCTTCCACAACTCCCGCGGCCTCATACCCGATTCGCGAAGGAACTCGTGGTTGTTCCAGGTAATGGCCGCGCATGTAGAGCGATTCGGCGCGGTTCAACCCGACCGCCTGCACGCGCAGCTTCACCTCGTCTGGTCCGGGCTGGCGAGATGGCAGATCATCGATTTTCAGGTTTTCAGGTCCGCCGATTTCATGCACACGAACGATCTTTGGCATACGGTCCTCCTCCCCTTTGGATGGGAAGTGAAACAGACGGATTCAGGGAAGCTGAATCCGGCGAGGACTGTTATCGGCGGCACTTACAAGCACAGCTATTTTCTCTTCCACCGAACGCCGTCTTTGGAGTCTTCGAGCAGAATGCCCTTCTCTGCGAGTTCTTTGCGGATCGCATCGGCTCGACCGAAGTTGCGGGTTCGCTTCGCCTGTGTGCGCTCATCGATCAGGGCTTGGATTTGAGCATCGCTCAACGACAGTTGCGCCAGAACCTCCGGAGCCGCCTCATTCATTCGCCCCTCGCGCTCGGCCCATTCCACTGCCGTACGCGTGATCTCCGCATCGTGATCTTCAAGTACTGCGAAGATCTCATCGAAGCGTTTCAACACCTCAAGCATTTCCGGCAGGTTCTCTGTCCCGACTGTGCCCGCATCCAGCGCAGCATTGCCAGCCCGCACAAGTTCAAAGATTGCGGCGCGGGCTTCTGCCGTATTGAGGTCATTGGCGAGCGAAGAGGTGAAATTGTCTCGGGCGCGGATGGTCTCTGCAGCGAGCAACTCATTGCTCCCCGGCTGTGTCGTCGCTGCTTGCAGCCTCTGGTGAAAGGTTCGCAGACGCTCGACCGCGCCGGTCGATTCCACCAGTCCATCGAACGTGAAATTCAGCTGGTGGCGGTAGGGAACGGAGATCAGCAGGAAGCGAATCGCGGAGGCCTTATAGCCCTTCAGTAGTAGGTCGCGGAGGGTATAAAAGTTGCCCTCCGACTTGGACATCTTGCGCCCCTCCACTAGCAGGAATCGCACGTGAAACCAATATCGGGCGAAGGCTTTGTGGGTGGCCGATTCCGATTGGGCAATCTCGTTCTCGTGGTGCGGGAACATCAGATCTTCACCGCCAGCATGCAGATCAAACGACTCGCCAAGGTACTTCATCGCCATGGCGGAACATTCGATGTGCCAGCCGGGGCGGCCCGGGCCAAGCTCGGTATTCCAATGAAATTCCCCCGGCTTCGGAGCCTTCCAAAGCGCAAAGTCCCGCGCCGAATCCTTGTCGTACTCGTCGAGATCGACACGGGCGCCGTCCGTTATGCCGGAGAAGTCCTTCTTCGAAAGCTTGCCGTAATCAGGGAAACCGGCGATGCGGAAGTACCATGAGCCGTCTTCCGCCTGATAGGCCAGATCCTGCGCAGCCAGTCGCTGAATCAGCGCGACCATGTCGGGAATGCATTCGGTAGCGTGAGAGATAATCTCAGGCCGCTCGACACCCAGCGCGTCCAAATCCTCGAAAAAGGCCTGTTCATAGCGCGGAGTGTATTCGCTGATGGAGACGCCTGCCTGGGCGGCGTTGCGAATGATCTTGTCGTCCACATCTGTGATGTTCATGACGTGGCGCATGCCCATACCCTGCTGCTTCAGAAACCGGCGCAGCACATCGACCTGGAGAAACGTCCGGAAGTTCCCAATATGGCCGTAGTCGTACACGGTCGGCCCGCAGGCATACATTCGCAGCGTATTGCCTTCAGCGGGCGTGATCTCTTCGATCGAACTGGAGAGGGTATTAAACAGTCGGATGGTCATGCTTGCGGGGTTGGTCAGTAGCGGCTCAGGCGTTCTGGAGATTGAGGACACACAAGATTCTATCAGCCGATGTTCTTGCGAGACCGCAGACCGACGGAGAGGCACCGGCGGCAGACTCCCCGTTTAACTTGAATCCGCAGGGGTCCCCAGCCTGAGGGACGGCTCGGCCGACAGCGCATCGGGAGCAAATTCGCCGGCCAGCCACTTGGGCCAGGCCGCGGCCGCGATCATGGCGGCATTGTCGGTCGAAAGAGCCAGGGAAGGGAAGGCAATCGGCAGGCCCCGATCCGCGGCTTCAGCGGTGAAGCGGACGCGCAGCTCGCGATTGGCTGCAACGCCCCCTGAAACCAACACCGACCCGGCTCCATACGACTCCGCTGCCTGGAACGTCTTGCGCAGCAGGTCTCCCACGACGGCGCGCTGAAACGAAGCGATCAGGTCGAGCGTTTCCCGATCGCAGAGGGTAAGAGAGTCAGCGGGGCTGGGACTGGAAATCTCAGCGAGCGCCTCGCGTCGTGCCGCGATGGAAGCCTGAAGGTTGTGCGTCTGCACGTACCGCAGCACCGCAGTCTTGATGCCGCTGAACGAGAACAGATAGCGCGGCAGGGCGGCGCGGACTCCCGGCCTGTGCACCTTGGCCTTCACCTGCGAGAACGAGAAGGGTACTGCCTTCGGGTTCCCGTGGGGCGCCAGGGCATCGATCCAGGGACCTCCGGGATAACCCAGCCCAAGTAGCTTGGCAACCTTATCGAACGCCTCGCCCGCTGCATCGTCGATGGTGCGCCCGACGTTCTGATAGGTCCAGTTACCCCCCGTGCTTGCTGACTTCTGGCGCGCCAGGTAGAGATGGGTATGTCCGCCGGAGACGACCAAAGCGAGTGCAGGAATGGACTGGCCAGGCGCTAGCAGATCCACGCCTGAGATCTCAGCAGCAGAGCCATTGGAGCGCATCAGTTCGCTTTGTTCGAGCAACACTGCGTGAATGTGGCCTTCAAGATGATTCACTGCGATAAGCGGCTTGCCCAGCCCAAACGCGAGTGCCTTGGCGTAAGTGATTCCAACCAGGAGTGCCCCAGCAAGGCCGGGGCCTTCCGTGACAGCAATGGCATCGATATCCTGCATGGCCAGTTTCGCCTGATCGAGGGCCGACCGCACCACCGGCACGATGTTCCGTAGGTGTTCGCGCGAGGCAAGCTCCGGCACAACTCCCCCATAGGGCGAATGAATAGCGATCTGCGATGCCACCACGTTGGAAAGAGTCTGCTCCCCGCGCAGCACGATGGCGGCGGAAGTCTCGTCGCAGGAGCTTTCAATGCCCAGGATTGCGCCCCTCGATGGGCAAGCGGATTCAGGTGCACTCACATCTCTATAGTAGTGGAGTGGCTGAGATGACCAAGAGCATTGGGGACGGCGAGGCCCTGGCGGCAGCAGAGAGCATCGTTGAAAGCCTGCGCGGGCACGGCTACGACGCCTACTTCGCTGGAGGCTGTGTACGAGACATGCTGCTGGCGCGAACTCCGGCGGATTTCGACGTCGCCACCAGCGCTCCGCCCGCAGTGGTGCTGGATCTGTTTCCCCGCACCTTCGCCGTGGGCGCGCACTTTGGGGTGGTGCTGGTAGCCGACCAGAGGGACGGACACGAAATCGTAACTGAAGTCGCTACCTTCAGAAATGACGGCGCGTATTCCGACGGGCGGCGCCCGGACCGCGTTCGTTTCTCAGAGAGTGCAGAGGAAGACGTCCAGCGCCGCGATTTCACCATCAATGGAATGCTTCTCGATCCGCGAGTGTGGCGGGAAACCGGCGACCTCAATGCTGCTGTCCTCGACTATGTTGGCGGGCGGCGCGATCTGCAGGCCGGAGTAATCCGTGCCATCGGGAATGCGGCGCTGCGCTTTGAAGAAGACAAGCTGCGGATGCTGCGGGCGACGCGATTTGCAGCGCGGTTCGGTTTTGAAATCGAGCCTGCGACGATGACTGCCATTCGTCAGCACGTCGCTGCAGTGTCGCAGGTAAGCTGCGAACGCATTCGCGACGAATTGACTCGCATGCTGACCGAAGGCCACGCACGCCGTGCCTTCGAGTTGTTGGATTCCACGCGACTGCTGGCTGAAGTCTTGCCGGAGATCGAGCGCATGAAAGGAGTCGAGCAGCCACCACAATTTCATCCCGAGGGCGACGTCTGGATTCATACCCTCTTGCTGCTCGAGAAGTTGGAAGAGAACTGCGCACCAACCCTTGCCTGGGGTGCTCTGCTGCATGACGTGGGCAAGCCCGCAACCTTTCGGCGAGCCCCAGATCGCATCCGATTTGACGGTCACGTGGAGGTTGGCGTGCGGGTCGCGGAGAGCATCCTGCGAAGGCTGCGTTTCTCAAATGAGGAGATGGCCCAGACCTTGTCTCTCGTCCAGAACCACATGAGGTTTGGAGACGTGGAGAAGATGAAGCCTTCCACGCTGAAGCGGTTTTTTCGCCTCCACGATTTTCCCGAACATCTCGAGCTTCACCGGATCGATTGCCTCTCGAGCCACGCGGATCTGAGCCTGTATCGCTTCGCCAACGAGCACTATTACGCCGCCACGGAGGAGGAGGTGCGGCCACCGCTCCTGCTAACTGGCAGAGACCTGATCGAGGCGGGATTTCGGCCGGGACCGGAGTTTAAAACCATGCTTTCGCTGGCGGAAGATGCGCAACTGGATGGGCGCATCCGCACGCGGGAAGAGGCTTTGGAGCTTATTCGTTCGCAGTTCTCCAATTCACTCTAGCGGTCAAGAAGGTATGTTCGATAAAGAACATGCTATCGTCGATGTTAGATGGGTGTTGCCGACCGGCAGGACCACCGCCGGGCATAAATTCGAATTAACCTTTCAATAATTCTTGATGGCAGTCGTAAACCGCGGCAGCAAATCGGCACCTCGAATTCGGACCCTGCTCTGGGTCGCCACCGTATCCGTCGTCGGGTTACAAACTCTTCTTCTGCTTGCGCATGTGCAGTCTGTGGCGGCATCCCGCGTTTGTACCGCCGCTGTTCCGTTACTGGCGGCTCTTTGCTGTCTCTGGCGCAGCCGGCATATACCATCCATGGAACGGATCGCATGGTGGTGGATCAGCGCTGCATTGGCTATGTGGTCCGTCGCGCAGGTTTCTGAATTCTTTCTCACGTCCTCAGCTGCGGCCAGCAATCTGGTGATGGATGGCTCCGATTTCCTTTATCTGACCGCCGCCTTTCCTCTGTTGTTATCCATTTCTGCGACCAGCGAAATCGGCTCGATCCGCGGCATTGTCTATCTGAACCTGTTTCAGGCGGCCATGGCCTCTGTGCTGGTGTACGTTCGGTTGTTCTATACGCCGGCGTCGCCTCACGATGCGAACTCGGTGATGCTGCGGATCTATGCGTTCTACTGCGTGCTGCTGGCCATCGCGGCGACCCTGCGCCTGGTCACATGGTCCACGGCCGAGGAGCGGCGGCGCATTCGCATTCTATGTGCCACAGTATGGCTCTACCTCTGCGTCGAACTTCCGCTGGACTACGCGACCAAGCGATGGAATCTGCAGCGCGGTACCCTGCTCGATCTTTTGTGGAGCATGCCCTTTCTATATGCGGCCTGGCAGGTGCTTCACTTACCGCTGGATTCCGACATCACTCTACTGCCGCGCCGGTTCAGCGGCCGTCGAGGTCTGTGGTTGCAGAGCCTGTGTCCGCTGCTGATTACCGCCGGAGTTTTTGTGCTGGCGGCATCCATCCTCAGCGCACATTCTCAGATCGCGGTTGCATCGATGCTTTTGTTGCTGGTGGTGCAAGCGCTTCAGTCGAGCACGATTCAGCTCAACTATTTCAGCGGCCAACGCGCACTGCTTGCACAGGAACAGGATCTAAAGCAAGCGAATGCCGCACTGGAACAGCTCTCGTACCTCGATGGGTTGACCGGTATCTCTAACCGGCGACACTTTACCTCCGTCTTCGAAGAGGAATGGGAGCGAGCCGCGCGGCGTCATTCCAATCTCGCAATTCTCATGATCGATGTAGATTTCTTCAAAGGCGTCAATGATCTGCACGGTCACACTTACGGAGACGAATGCCTGGTTCGGATTGCGCAGACGTTGAAGGACGCACTCCGGCGTGGGAACGACCTGTTGGCCAGGTATGGAGGGGAAGAGTTCATTCTGCTCCTGCCCGACACCAATATCTCCGCCGCGCTCTCCATCGCCGAACGCCTGAAACTGGCTACCGATCTCGCCGGCATTGTCAACGACGCGTCTCCCTTTGACCGTCGGCTCACGATCAGTATTGGTGTCAGCGCACTGCAGCCCGTACAAGGAGTGCCTTTAACTTCGCTGATTGAACTCGCCGATCACGCTCTTTACAGGGCGAAGCGCAGCGGCAGAAACCAGATCTGCACCTCAGAATTTCAAGTGGATCTGGTTTGAAAGAATCCACTCTCTTACTGCGGATTAGACGGTTCGTTTTGCTGTGGCGGCGGAGCCTGGTCGGGCTTAGGCGGGGGCTGCAATTGAAATTGGTCCCGCACCATCACGAATCCCTGGCTGGGTATATCCACCTCCATGACTTCGCCTTTGCCATCGCCGTAAACTTCGCTCGAAACCGAGCCGATGGTCAGCGTGCGGTGATGGACTCTGATGGACGCGCCGTTCCAGGTACCCTGCAGCGTTCCTTTGTCCTCGAGGTTCACGTTCATGAGCAGGCCGGTTTGTTTTGGAATGAGGGCCCAAGCCTGCACGCCGGAGGTCTGCTCGATAAGGTGCTGCAGCACTTCGTAGCTCGATGGATCGAAGTCAGGGAAGAAGATGGTCTGCGGATGGCGCTCCAGAGAGTTCTTGTAGGATTGACCGTCGGCGGAGATATCGATCGCGAACTTGTTGCCGTCAGGATGAACGGCAAAGGTGACTGCCGATCCGTTGATGGTGCCGCTAAGGTTCTCGTCCGCGAGTTCCATCGCTGGATCGAGATTTTCGGTCTTCGAAAATGCGTAGTTCAGGTTCTGCATCTTCAAATTGCCATGGGAACTAATGCGGTATCCCTGGTTATTCTGGAGAATTTCGAAGCTGCAGGTACCTACGGACTGTTCACCCTGATGAATGGTGAAATGAGCCGAACCCGGCTGCAGGCCTTGACTCTGAGCGAAAGACACCGAGGCAAGCAAAAGAGCAGACGTCATAATCGTTCTGTGAATCTTCTTCATATCTGAAGATTAAGACGCGAAAACGGGAAAATAGACGCGCTCCGCTTGCGGACAAAACGAAAGCCTCAGTCGTGGGACCGAGGCTTCGTTTGCGAAAAACAGGTCTACTTCTTCGCCAGCTCAAACCGCTGGTTGACTTCATCCCAGTTCACGGTGTTCCACCAGGCGGCAAGGTACTCCGGGCGCCGGTTCTGGTATTTGAGGTAGTAGGCATGCTCCCAAACATCGTTGCCGAGAATGGGGTACTTGCCCTGCGAAATCGGATTGTCCTGGTTGGGCGTGGTCACGATCTTCAGTTTCCCGCCGTCGTATACCAGCCAACCCCAGCCGGAGCCAAACTGCTTGGCGGTGGTTTCGTTGAACTGCTTCTTGAAATCTTCAAAGCTGCCGAAGTCGTTCTTGATCTGTTCGCCGATAGCTCCGGTCGGCTCACCGCCGCCATTAGGCTTCATGAGCTTCCAAAACATGCTGTGATTGACATGGCCGCCACCGTTGTTGCGAACGACTCCTCGAACATCTTCAGGAACTTTGTCGAGGTTCTTCAGCAGGTCTTCCGCCGAATGTTTCGCAAGGTCGGGATGCTTTTCAACCGCGCCATTCAGATTGGTGACGTAGGTGGCGTGGTGCTTGTCGTGATGCAGTTTCATGGTTGCTTCGTCGATGTGTGGCTCGAGAGCCGCGTAATCGTAGGGAAGGGGTGGTAGTTCGTGAGCCAAAACATTCCTCCTGACGTGCAAGCCCGAAAAGGCCGGGCGGTGGGAACTCCGAAGATGTTCGTGGGAGCGGGCCGCTACCGGGCCGGCACTCCGAACTGCGCTCTTGATCATAATGGATGCGGACCGACCCTGCCCGGGTGCGGCCTTTGCCACCAATGCAAGGCAAAGATCGGCCGCAAGTAGAACCGCAGGCCGTTCTTGCGCATCCTTGGATGCATAAGCGAGTCTCCGACGGATTCGTTACACTTTGATCGAAGGCACTCGCGGCGGCAGCGGCGGCGCCAAACTTTCTCCGAGAGAATGACCTGCCCTTGGCTCGTTCACGATTAACCCGCCGGCAACTTTTGCGTCAGGCCGGCGCCTCCGGAATGCTTGCACTGGGCTCCGCCGGACTCGCAATCGGGCAGAATCAGCCCAGCGCGCCTGACGTGAAGCCCGGGCAGGAGCCGAAAACCGAGAGTCAGGCGGCGGCAAATTATCCGCACCCAGCCGGGGTCTTCATCAATCGGCCGCTCACCCAGGTCTCCCGGGCCGCCGATGCGCTGCTGGACGATCTTGAAGGCAGAGGCTGCGACTACTTCTTCAATGAAGCCAGTCCCAAGACCGGACTGGTGCGAGACCGGGCCCACGCTGTAGGCGGTTCTCTCAGCCGGGTCGCGAGCATTGCCGCTACGGGGTTCGGTTTGAGCGCCCTCTGTATCGCGGCCAAGCGAAACTACCTGCGTCCCTCCGTATGCGAAGACCGCGTAGAAAAAACCTTGGCCTTTCTGCTGGAGGAGTGTCCCCACGAGCACGGATTCCTCTACCACTTCATCGACATCCAGAGCGGGCAGCGCATGTTTGGCAGCGAACTCTCTTCGATCGACACCGCGCTGCTGCTCTGCGGAGTTCTACTTTGCCGGCAGTATTTCTCCGGCAACACGCGCATCGAGGCGCTCGCGACCACCTTTTACCGGCGCATTGACTGGGAGTGGATGCTGAACGGCGGCACAACCCTCTCCATGGGCTGGCTGCCCGACCAGGGTTTTCTCAAGCATCGCTGGGACATTTACTCCGAGCTGATGACCATGTACCTGATGGCTATTGGCTCGCCCACACATCCTGTCGATTCGAAGACTTGGGACGCGCTGCAGCGCCCGCTGGTCGATTTCGGCGGCATCGAGTACATCAGCGGAGTCGCACCCCTGTTTATTCATCAATATGCCCACGCGTGGTGCGATTATCGGGACCAGCGCGATCGCCATGCCAACTACTTCACCAATTCAATCGCAGCAACCCGCGCGCACCAGTTGTTTTGTATTGCGTTGAAGACATACCCGTGGATGGACCAGGACATGTGGGGCATCACGGCCTCCGATTCGCGGGAAGGCTACCGCGTCTGGGGCGGACCACCGGCCATGGGGCCCATCGACGGCACGATTGTTCCCTGTGCGGCTGCTGGTTCGCTGCCGTTCCTGCCGGCAGAGTGCTCCCACGTCCTGCTCAGCATGCGGGAAAAGATGGGCAACAAGATCTGGACACGGTATGGGTTCGTCGATGCCTTTCACCCACGGACCGGCTGGGTCGCGGACGACATTCTCGGGATCGATCAGGGGATCAGCGTGCTGATGGCAGAGAACCTGCGGACTGGCTTTGTGTGGGAGCAATTCATGAAAAATCGCGAGATCGGGCATGCCATGCGCGAAGTGGCCTTCCATGGAGACCCCGACGCCAATTCGCAGGTCTTGTAGCCGGGCAGGTGTGAGTAGCGTGACGCGGGGCTTGGAAATATGCGGGAAATTCATCCTTTGTTGAAACCCGGGCCACATCGATCGACTCTGATCTTTGCCGGCAATACGCCCGTGGGCTCTTGAGTTTGCACCGAGGCTGTTTCGGGTACGTGGGGAAATGTCTACATGTCACTGGTGACGTCGCAGTACAGGTGGTTGGAAGGACACGGCCCTGCATTCGGCGGCCCAGGTTTGGAGCCCCGCTGGACTTCGAGCGCGAAGGACACAGTGGGTACCGCATATTCGGCCTCGAGCCGGGTCTGGTACACCATCTCGCACGGCATTCTTAACGAGGTCTACTACCCCACCATCGACCGGCCCCAAATTCGCGATATGGAGTTGTTGATCACCGACGGAGAGACCTTTTTCCAGGAGGAGAAGCGCGCTCTCAAGGCCAAATTCGAGTACGTTGACTCGGATTCTCTGGCAGTCCGACTCACCTCGAGAGATCCTGAAAATCGCTACACCATCTACAAGGAAATCATCGCCGATCCCCATCGCCCGGTGGTCTTGATTCATGTCTGGATCGAGGGCGATGAAGCCTTACTCAAGCGGATGAAAGTCTACCCTCTGCTGGCGCCGCACCTGGAAGGCGGCGGCTGGGGCAACTCGGCGCGGATCGCGGATGTGGCCGGGAAACGCGTCCTGATCGCGTGGAAGAACGGCACCTCGCTCGCCATGGCAGCCGATTGCGGGTTCACGCGGGCGAGTTGCGGCTATGTGGGCACAAGCGATGGCTGGCAGGACTTGCGCAATTTCCACATGGACTGGGAATTCGGCTCAGCCTTCAACGGCAACATTGCCATGATGGGCGAGATTGACGTGGCTCAGCACCGCGAGTTCACGTTGGCTATCGGCTTCGGTGAAGGCCATCATGCGGCGTTGTCCGGCACCATGGGATCCTTGGTGACGCCCTTCAACGTTCACCTGGCGAAGTTCATCGAGCAGTGGCACCGGGCGGCCTCTCCGCGAGCCCTGGCGGCCAAGTCGCAAGACGGCGGAAGGCTGCTAGAGATCAGCCACAACATGCTCCTCACGCATGAGGACAAGCTGTACTCCGGCGCCTTCATCGCGTCTGCCTCCATTCCCTGGGGCGGGTACAAGAGCGATGACGACCTGGGGGGCTATCACCTCGTGTGGACCCGCGATATGGTCCAGACAGCGAGCGCTCTGATCGCGTGCGGACGTGCCGAAACTGCCCGGCGGGCTCTCGTTTACCTCGCCTGCAGTCAGAAGCCGGACGGGGGATTCGCACAGAATTTCTGGATCGATGGCACCCCGTACTGGTCCGGCATCCAGCTGGATGAAGTAGCTTTCCCGATCATTCTTGCGTGGCGCTTATGGAAGCTGGACGCGCTGGGCGCGTTTGATGTGTTCACCTTCGTATCGCGAGCAGCGGCCTTCCTCGTCCGCCATGCCCCGGTCACGCAGCAGGAGCGATGGGAGGAGTGTGCCGGATATTCTCCATCCACCCTGGCCGCCGTAATCTCCGGGCTGGTGTGTGCGGCGGACATCGCGCGAGCGCACGATTCGCCTGAAATGGGCCTGTTTCTGGAACAGCATGCGGACTGGCTGCAGAGTCATCTCGAAGACTGGACCGTAACCAACGATGGAGTGCTGCATCCGGAGATCAAGCGCCACTACATGCGTATCAAGCCGCCGGAATGCGGCGAACCGTACGCGCATGAGGGCTGTGGCAAGGAGACAATTCACATCGCCAATCGCGGTCCGGGAGAGCGCAGCGAATTTGAAGCGCGGGAGATCATCGACGCCGGGTTCCTCGAGCTGGTTCGATATGGCGTCAGGCGCGCCGATGACCCGCTGATTGTCGATTCGCTCAAGGTCGTCGATCACGCCCTCAAGGTAAACGCGCCGCAGGGACCCTGCTGGCGCAGGTACAACCATGATGGTTATGGGCAGCGTCACGATGGAGGCCCGTTCCTCGGCTGGGGGCAGGGCCGTGCCTGGCCGCTGCTTACCGGCGAGCGAGCCCACTACGAATTGGCTGCGGGCCGCGATACCGCGCCCTACATTGCTGCCATGGAGCACTTCGCTTCGGAAGGCGGTATGTTTCCGGAGCAGATCTGGGACGGCCCGGAAGAGAATGGCTGGCAACTTGGCAGTCCCACCGGCGCGGCCATGCCGCTGGTCTGGGCACATTCCGAGTACCTGAAGTTGCTGCGGTCGGCGACCGATAAAGTCGTCTTCGATCGGATTTCGGTCGTGGAAGCACGCTACGGGAGCGGTCCCGTTCCCAGCGGCATAGAGGTCTTCAAGCTGCGACGGCCGATTCGCGAGATGCGGGCCGGCAGCACGCTGCGTATCATCGCGGAGAACCGTTTCCGGGTTCGATGGAGCGACGATGACTGGCAAACGCAACAGGATCTTGACAGCTTGAGCGTCGGATATCCGGGCTCATATGCGGATTTGCCGACCGCCTCCAAGCAAAGTGGAAGCATATCGTTTACCCTGTTCTGGCCCGACGAAAGTCGTTGGGAGGGCCGCAATTTCGTCGTACAGATTTCCTCTGACTCCTGAGACCGGAGCCAATCAATCGACATCCAAGCTGATTAGAACGAGATTTAGCCTGAGCGCGGGAACATACCCTTCCCCAAATTCTTCAGCCATACTAGAAAGGCAACACGGTACTTGTACCGAGAGATACGAAGAGGATTCATGAGCGATTTGGATCAGTTGTCGATCAATGCGCTGCGCTTTCTGGCAGTCGACGCGGTGCAGAAGGCTAACAGCGGACATCCCGGCGCCCCGTTGGGCGATGCCCCGATGGCGTATCTGCTGTTTCACAAGTACATGCGCCACAATCCAGAGCATTCCAAGTGGACCAACCGCGATCGCTTCGTGCTCTCGAATGGACACGCCTCCGCGATGCTCTACTCGGCTTTGTATCTGAGTGGCTACAAACTCTCGCTTGAGGATCTGCAGCAATTCCGTCAGTGGGAGTCGAGAACTCCAGGTCACCCCGAGTACGGCGAAACGGACGGGATTGAGGTCACGACCGGCCCGCTCGGACAAGGCTTTGCCATGGCCGTCGGCATGGCTATCGCGGAAAAGCATCTGTCCGCGATCTATAACAAGCCCGGCTTTGATGTGGTGGACCACTACACCTACGGTATCTGTGGCGATGGCGACCTGATGGAAGGTGTCTCCCACGAAGCCGCCTCGCTGGCTGGAACCCTCGGTCTGGGTAAGCTGATCTTTCTCTACGACGACAACCTGATCTCGCTCGACGGTCCTACCGAGCTTTCGTTCACCGAGAATGTGGAGCAACGTTTCGAAGCGTATCACTGGCACGTGCAGCGCGTGGCAGACGGCAACGACCTCGATGGGATTTCAAAAGCCATCGAAGCAGCGCAGGCAGTGAAAGACAAGCCCTCTCTCATCGCGGTGCGCACCATCATTGGCTACGGCAGTCCCAAAGCTGGAACCAACAAAGCGCATGGCGAGGCCCTTGGCGCCGACGCGGTGAAGGCGACTAAGAAAAATCTAGGCTGGCCTGAAGATAAGACCTTCTATGTGCCCGACGAGGCGCTGCAGAACTGGCGGCAGATCATCGATCGTGGCAAGCAGGAAGAGGCTACGTGGAACGAACTGTTTGCTAAATACAAACAGCAGTTCCCTGAGCTGGCGGAAGAATTTGAGCGCGTGCAGGCGCGCAAGCTGAAGCCCGGCTGGGAGAAGAGCTTGCCCGTCTTCGCTGTGGACAGCAAGCCGCAGGCCACCCGAACCGCCGGCGGGGCGGTGATGAACGCCTTCGCCAAGGATGTTCCGGAACTGTTTGGCGGTGCGGCCGATCTCACCACTTCGACGAAGACGATTCTCAAGGATGGCGGGAACTTCCACCAGGATCCCACCGGACGGAATCTGTTCTACGGTGTGCGCGAATTTGGCATGTGTGCAGCGGTCAACGGAATGGCGGTGCACGGCGGCATCATTCCCTACGGCTCTACATTTTTCGTCTTCACCGACTACTGCAAGCCGGCGCTTCGCATGGCCGCGTTGATGCATGCGCATTCCATCTTTGTGTTCACTCACGACTCGATCGCGCTGGGCGAAGACGGACCGACGCATCAGCCGATCGAACACCTCATGGCCCTACGCGCTGTGCCGCACTTGATCGATCTGCGGCCCGCCGATGCCAATGAAACCGTGGCGGCGTGGCGTGTGGCTCTTGAGGCGAGTGAAGCATCGTTCTTTGCACTGTCGCGGCAGGATCTTCCCATTCTCGACCCGCAAAAGCACGATATCTACGAAGGCGTGCGACACGGCGCCTACATCCTCCAAAAGGGCGGCGACTCACCGGACATCCTGCTGGTAGGAACGGGCGCGGAAGTCTGGACGGTGATTGAAGGCGCAGCCGCACTCCAGAAAGAGGGCATTACGGCTCGGGTGGTCTCCATGCCAAGCTGGCGCCTCTTTGAAGAGCAGAGCGAGGAGTATAAGAACTCGATCTTCCCCGATCATCTTCCCAAGCTTGCCGTCGAAGCAGGCAGCCCGCTGGGCTGGTGGAAGTATGTGGGGCGGCACGGCGATGTGATCGGCATGGAGCGTTTTGGCGCGTCTGCTCCGGGAACTACATCGCTGCATGAGCTGGGCTTTACTCCAGAGAACGTCGTAAAGCGGGCAAAGGCGCTGCTCGAGCGGGCGCACAAGGAGAATGCGGCGCTGGCGGGTAAGTCATGAAGATCGCTGTCGCCGCAGATCACGCAGGCTATGCATTGAAGGAACAGGTGCGCCCATTCATCGAGAGCCTCGGACATGAAGTTACGGATTTGGGCGCGTTCAATGCGGAGCCCTCCGATTATCCGGACTTCGCCGAGGCAGTCGGTCGTGCGATCGAAGACAAGCGTGCCGAACGCTCCGTGTTGATCTGCGGTAGCGGTGTTGGCGTCTGCATTGCCGCCAACAAGATGCCCGCAGTGCGCGCCTGCATGTGCCACGATACGTATTCAGCGCACCAGGGAGTGGAGCACGACGATATGAATGTACTCGTGTTGGGTGCGAGAATCATCGGCCCGGCCCTGGCCTTCGATCTGGTATCCACTTTCCTCAAGGCGGAATTCCAAAGCAATCAGGAACGGTTTGTCCGGCGCTTGAATAAGGTTAAAGCCGTCGAAGCACGGAACATGCCGCAAGCCGCTCAATTCCAGAGTTAGCCGCTTCTGGCGGGACGCTCACAACCACAGGTCTACTTAGCTGACAAACAAAATGAGGCGAGAGCTGAGATGAGCCAAATCAGCACAATTCTGTGGGATGTGGGAGGCGTGCTGCTCACGAATGGCTGGGATCACGTGGAGCGCGACGCGGTGCTGGCGCACTTCGGCCTGGATAGCGCCCCGTTCGAAGCACGTCATCCTGAGCCGAACGATCAATGGGAGCGTGGCGCCATAACCGCTGCGCAGTATCTCGAGCAAACTGTGTTCTATGAGCCGCGCGCCTTCACGCCGCAGGACTTTCTCGAGCAGATGAAGTTGCAGTCTAAGCTTCTGCCCGCGACTGGGCTTCCTGTGTTGCAGGAGATAGCCGCATCGGGTGCGCTCGAGTTAGCCATTCTCAATAACGAATCACGGGAACTAAACGACCACCGAATCCAAGCCTTCGGGCTGTGCAGTTACTTCGATTGCTTCCTCAGTTCCTGCTATGTAGGACTGCGGAAACCCGAGCCGCGCATATATCAGCTGGCCCTGGATGTGCTGCAGCGAGATGCGGAGGAAGTAATCTTCATTGACGATCGCGAAAGAAATATCGAAGCCGCACGGGCCCTGGGAATCTATGGAATTGTCTTCAAGAATGCCGCGCAGTTGAGCGCCGAGCTCAGCACGCTTGGTATTGCCGCTGTGGCGTAATTAAATGAGATCTGGAGGAAGCAAATGGAACTGGGACTGATCGGTTTAGGCAAGATGGGTGGCAACATGGCTGAGCGTTTACGCTTGGCCGGGCACAAGGTTGTCGGATTCGACTTCAGCGCAGACGCCGTTAAGAAGTTGTCGGACGCGGGCTCGGTGGGCGCATCTTCGCTGGAAGATATGGTCAAGAATTTGCAAGCCCCGCGCGCTATCTGGCTTATGGTGCCTTCCGGCGATCCAGTCGACCAGACCATTGCCAAGCTCATACCGCTGATGCAGAAGGGCGATATCTTCATCGATGGCGGTAACTCGAATTACAAGGACTCACAACGCAGGCATGCGGAACTTACTGCCAAGGGCTTCAACTTCGTAGACGTTGGAACCTCGGGTGGCGTGTGGGGATTGAAAGAGGGCTACAGCATGATGATCGGCGGCGATAAGGAAATCGTCGACGGCCTTAGCCCCATTTTTGAGACCCTCGCGCCCGGGAAAGACAAGGGCTGGGGTCATGTGGGCCCTGCAGGCGCAGGCCACTTTGTGAAGATGGTTCACAACGGCATTGAATACGGCATGATGCAGTCTTACGCAGAAGGCTTTTCGATCATGGAGCACAAAGAGCCTCTGCACCTGGACCTGGCGCAGATTGCCGAGATCTGGCAGTACGGTAGCGTAGTACGGTCGTGGCTGCTGGATCTGACCGCCGATGCTCTCAAGAAAAATCCGAAGCTCGAAGGTTTGGAGGCGTACGTAGCCGACTCGGGCGAAGGACGCTGGACAGTCGCCGAAGCGATCGATCTGAATGTATCCGCCCCGGTGATTACCGAATCCCTCATCCGTCGCATCCGCTCGCGCGAAGAGAATAACTTTACCGACCGCATGCTGGCGATTCAAAGGAATGCGTTTGGCGGCCACGCCGTTAAGAAGGATTGAAGAAGCCTGCACCGCGTGATGCTTGGAAACAATCCATTAACTATTCGTGTTGCAGAACCGGCGGAGGGTTTCATCCATGGCTACGGAAGTCACAGTTTCTCCCGAAGATCTTGAGCAAGCTACACAGACCCGCGAGCGAATTCCTGAACCCAGCGTCGTGGTGATCTTTGGGGCCTCGGGCGATCTGACGAAGCGCAAGTTGCTGCCGGCTCTGTTTCATCTCGAGCAGGCGGGTTTGCTGCCCGAGGAGTTCGCGATCGTCGGTGTCGCGCGTCGCAATCTGGAAAACGAGTTTCCCGAAGACATGAAGGACGGCATCCTCAAGTTCGGCGGCGTGCAGCCGAGCGATGAGAAGCTGGATGCCTTCATGAAGAAGGTGACTTACTTCGCGTTGAACTTTGACGATAGCGAAGGCTACGCAAGACTGAAAACGAGACTGGAACAGATCGATAAGGAGCAGGGCACTAAGGGCAATCGCCTGTACTACCTCGCAACTGCTCCCGAGTACTTTGCGGACATCATCGAGAGGCTTGGAGAACAGGGACTCGCGCGCCCGGAGCATGGAACCGTCCGCGCCATCATTGAAAAGCCATTCGGCCACGACCTGCAGTCGGCTCGTGAACTGAACGACGAAGTAAATAAGGTATTCAGCGAGAACCAGATCTTTCGCATCGACCACTACCTGGGCAAGGAAACGGTTCAAAACGTACTCGTATTCCGATTCGCGAATGGCATCTTTGAGCCGATTTGGAATCGTAACTACATCGATCACGTACAGATCACAGCCGCCGAAAGCATCGGCATTGAGGGTCGCGGGCCGTTCTATGAGAAGGCCGGCGCACTGCGCGATGTGGTCCAGAACCACATGATGGAGTTGCTATCGTTTATCGCGATGGAACCACCGGTCTCCTTTGAGGCAGACTCCGTCCGTCGCGAAAAGGTGAAGGTTTGGCGTTCCATGAAGCCGATCTCGATCACCGACACGGCGCGAGGCCAATACGGGCCCGGCCTGTCAGACGATGGTAAGCCGGCGAAGGGCTATCGGCAGGAGGAAAGGGTGAATCCGAACTCGGGCACCGAGACCTTCGCCGCCGTCAAGCTGGAGATGGAAAATTGGCGCTGGGCGGGTGTTCCATTTTACCTGCGTGCAGGAAAGCGCCTGCCCAAGCGCACTACGGAGATTGCTATTCAATTCAAGCAACCGCCGATGCTACTTTTCAATCGGGCCACGAGTGGACCCTGCAAAGAGATTCAGCCGAACCTCATCATCATGAGAATTCAGCCGGACGAAGGAATCTCGTTACGATTCGGCGCCAAGGTTCCGACCCCCGACATGTCAGTCTGCCCGGTGATCATGGACTTTAATTACGCGGCAGCGTTTGGCACGTCCTCCGCCAATGGATACGAACGGTTGCTGCTCGACTCGATGCTTGGGGACGCGACGCTGTTTGCACATCGTGACGGAGTGGAGGCCACATGGTCCCTCTACACTCCGGTGCTGGAAGCGTGGGCGAACAATCCGCCTTCGAACTTCCCGAATTATGCGGCCGGTACCTGGGGACCGCCTGAAGCGAACGAACTCATCCGGCGCGACGGACGAGAATGGCGCCGCGTGTAGCTGGGAGTCGGCCGCCAGAGTAAGGAAGCAAATGCCTGAAACGATTGAAGTGCAATATGAGGTGTCGAATTCTTCCGCGGACCTGAGTGAGGCCGCGGCCGAGCATCTATTCAAGCAGGTTGAATCTGCTGTAAGTGCCCGCGGGCTTGCGCGGGTGGCTATCTCGGGCGGAAGCACACCCAAGCGCATGTTTGAGTTGCTCGCCGATCCGACGGAGCCGTATGTGAAGCGCATGCCCTGGGACCACCTGCAACTCTACTGGGTCGACGAACGCTGCGTACCGCCTGATCATCCAGAGAGTAACTACCGCATGACGCGCGAGGCGATGCTGGACGAGGTTCCGTTGCGCGCCGACCAGATCTTTCGCATCGAGGGGGAACTGGAACCCGAGCTCGCAGCGGCGCGTTACGAGACGGTTATTCGGCGGCAGTTTCGGCTGGAGGGCGCCGAAGTTCCAACTTTCGATGTGATCTCGCTTGGAATGGGCGACGATGGTCATACTGCTTCGCTCTTCCCCCATACCGACGGCATCTACGAGCTCGGACGAATCGCCATTGCCAACCATGTCCCGCAGAAAGACACCTGGCGAGTCACGCTTACTTCGCCTGTTCTGAATCAAGCGCGCGATGTATTCTTCTTGGTTCAGGGAAAAGACAAGGCGCCTGTGTTGAAGCAGGTTCTGCTGGGCAAGCGTGATCCGGATACCTATCCATCGCAGTTGATCCGTCCCGCAAGCGGTCGGTTGCTGTTTATGCTCGACTTTGATGCTGCCGCCGAGTTGCCCGCCCCGGACAATCAGGGACTAGGACGACTGGAGATAGCAAGATGATTTTGGCCGGGGACGTAGGAGGCACCAAGGTTCACTTGGCGCTGTTTGGGTTTGAGCAAGGCAGGCTGACACATATTCGGGACGAGAAATTTCCCGCCAGGGAGTATGACGGGCTGGAAGAGGTGATTCGGAATTTCCTAGCGGAGACTTCGGGCGACAACGAGGTGACGGCCGCATGCTTTGGAGTCCCTGGGCCGGTTCGCGGCGGCAAGCTGAAACTTACTAACCTCCCCTGGATACTCGATAGTGCGGAGTTATCCCGGAACTTAGGTATCCAGCATCTATTTCTGATCAATGATCTGGAGGCGAATGGATACGGAATCCCCGAACTCAGCCCTGAACAGATATTTGTATTGAGTGAGGGAGATCCGGCCGCCCTGGGGAACCGGGGTCTCGTCTCTGCAGGCACTGGTCTGGGCGAATGCGTGCTCGCCTGGAATGGCAAGTCGCACATGCCGATGGCTTCCGAGGGAGGACATACGGACTTTGCAGCGCGTAGCGATGAAGAGATCGAGTTACTCAGATATTTACGTAAGACACTCAACGGCCGAGTGAGTGTGGAGCGGGTAGTTTCCGGCCTTGGACTTACTAACATTTACAACTTCTTCCGCGACTTCAAGGGTGTAGAGGAGCCGGCCTGGCTGCGGAAACGGATGGAAGAAGAAGATTCCAATGCGGTCATCGGTGAATTGGGCGAGGCGGGCACCAATGAGCTCTGCACTCGAACCCTGGAGATGTTTGTTTCTGCATATGGGGCCGAGGCAGGAGATCTCACGCTTAAGGTACTAGCCGTTGGCGGCTTGTACATCGGCGGAGGTATCGCTCCCAAGATTTTGAAGAAGATGCAGCAAGGCTCGTTCATGAACTCCTTCACCGACAAGGGACGTCTGAGCGACCTGTTGGTGCACACCCCGGTGAGAATTATTCTGGAGAGCAGGGCTGCTTTGATCGGCGCCGCCGCTTATGCGGAGGCTAGAGCCGCCGAGATCAGCGGGACGTCGGTGCGTGCAGCGTCGGTTCGGTTCTCGTGAGCTGGCGCCAAGTCAACGGAACGTCACTGCGCTCGGTTATACTCTGCGCGGCTATCCTTTGCGCCTGGAATTTCCTCAACGTTCCATCTGCATTTGCCCATGCCGTGCTGGTGCAATCCACTCCGCGCGCGCATGAGTTTGTGAAGGGGCCAACTGTCGCCATCGAACTTAGGTATAACTCGCGGGTAGATGCAGCCCGCTCAACGCTGCTTCTACTAGGACCAAGTGGAAAGACGCACACGCTTGTCGCAGTGCAGAGTTCGCCTGGATCGATTACCGCGAAGGCAGCGCAGTTAGCCGGGGGAACTTACGTGCTGCGCTGGCAGGCATTGTCCACCGACGGCCATGTAACTCGCGGCGAACTGCAGTTTCAGGTGAAATAGAAACTCCTCAAATGCCGAGGAACCAGCAGATCCGGCGCTCCGAAGGGAAGTTCGCTTGATCTGGCTTCTCCGCGACTTTGATTTGCTGGCCGTGCTGCTGCGTGCGGCTTCGCTCACCGCGGAGGCGCTTACCGTAGGCGGAATTGCGTTTCTGATCCTCATCGCCATCCCTGCGCATCCGGGTCCAGAACTTGAGGGAATTTGCCGCCGCTGGATCGGCCGGTCGGCTTTAACCCTCGCCTTCTTTGACGTTGCAACTACTGTTACAAATGTAGCGCTGCTCAGCTCGAACCTGAACGGCCCCCTTAGGAACGTGTGGAGTTCAGGTTTTGTGCTGGCCGGTTTCGGCGCCGCGCTCGCAGCCACGGCGATATGGATTTGCTCAAAGAGTGAGAGGCGCGGGGCGTTGTACCTATTGCCGCCGCTGGCCTTCGTAGTGGTAGGGGCTGCTGTGTGCTTGAGCCACTCTGCTTCGCGTTCTAGAAAACCGGCCGTTCGTGATCAGCATGACCGCCCTCCACCATCTGGCCACTGCTACCTGGATCGGTGCAATGCCGGTTCTACTCATTGCGCTGAAGGGCGTTGAGGATACCCGAGTGGCAACTTCCCTGGTTCGCCGCTATTCTTCGATGGCGCTTTTCAGCGTTGTGGCGCTCGTGTTCTCCGGAGTGTTTATATCCAAATCGATGCTAGGGAACTGGCAAGCACTGTACAGCACCTCTTATGGCCTGTCTCTCAGCGTCAAGGTGTACTTTCTGTTGCTCATTCTCCTGCTGGCGGCGAGTAACAGAGCCACTGTGCGGCTCGGCGAACGCGCATGGCCGCAGGCGATACTGAAGCTGCGCCGGTTTACTGAGGCGGAGATCGGACTCGGGGTCACGGTTATCTTGATTGCTGCTTCTCTCGGTTCGCAAACGCCGGCGGTGGACACACCGCAGGACCGACCCACTGCTCACGAGGTCGCCGCGCGGTTCGTGCCCCGCGTTCCGTCGCTGCACAGCCCACCGGTCGCGGCTCTCTCTCCACCTGCTTCAATGACTGCTGCCATACAGGCGCAGGCCTTCGGTGGGGAAAGCGTAAGCGATGCGACGGACCGGAAGTGGTCTGAATACAACCACCATTGGGCGGGCCTGGTGGTTCTGCTTGCCGGCGCGCTTGCTCTCCTGAGCCGGCATTCGTCTTTCAGATGGGCGCATCATTGGCCACTTGCGTTTGCTCTTCTAGCCGGCTTCGTCCTGTTGCGGGCAGACCCGGAAAATTGGCCGCTCGGCCCTCGCTCCTTCTGGTCCAGTTTCTCGCAACCGGATGTGCTGCTGCATCGAGTTTCCGCTGTGCTTATTCTCAGCTTTGCGGGCTTCGAGTGGGGTGTTCAGACAAAGCGGCTTCGCTCACGATTGGGCGCGTTGGTCTTTCCGTCGCTCTGCGCGCTCGGTGGAGCGCTGCTCCTGCTCCACAACCACAGCTTAGGCGGCGCCAAAGATGAAGTGCTCGCCCAGATGCCGCACATATGGATCGCCGCTTTGGGCATCACTGCAGCAGGCGCACGCTGGTTGGAGTTGCGTCTACCTCGCGCGCAGAGCTCGAGGCTCGCATTCTGGCTTTGGCCGACCTGTCTCATGCTGGCCGGTTGTATCCTGCTCAATTATCGGGAGGCGTAGGGTCGAACTCGAGACTGCCGCAGCCACGATGAGCGCCATCACATCGTCAGAAGCGGCCGGCAATTGTAAATTCTATAGTTCAGTGGGTCTTAATGTTTGCAGCGTAACTCTGGAGCCATACTATGCGCGTGCTGATCGTAGAAGACGAGAAGCGGCTCGGCGAAAACATTGCTGCAGCTCTGCGCGAAGGGCCCGGGTATGCTGTCGACCTGGCCGAAGACGGCGAAGTTGGAGGATATCTCGCTCGGGACGGCGTGTACGATCTCATCGTTCTCGACCTGATGTTACCCCGCGTGGATGGCCTTACTGTTTTGAAAAAGCTTAGGGCCAGCGGTGACCGCACACCGGTTTTGATCCTCACGGCGCGTACCGAGAAAGCTTCGACCATTCAACTCTTGAATGCGGGCGCGGACGATTATCTCGGCAAGCCGTTTGACCTCGGCGAATTGATTGCACGCGTGAAGGCGCTGATCCGGCGCGGCAAGGGGGTAGCGCATCCGCTGCTCAAGGTTCGCGACGTGGAGGTGGACACGCTGGAGAAGACGGTTCGTCGACGTGGAGTCGCTATCGAGCTATCGCCGACCGAGTACGCAATCCTGGAATATCTCATTCACCGGCCCCGCATCATTGTCTCGAAACGCGCGCTGCTCGAACATCTCTATGACTACAACTGGGAGCGCCATTCCAATGTTATCGAGGCCCATATCTCGAACCTCCGACGCAAGCTGGACCGCGATTCGGAACATTCGTCGATTCAAACGCTAAGAGGGCGCGGCTATCGGCTTGTGGTCGATGAAGAGATCCGTTCATGAAGCCGTACTCCATCACGCGCAGGCTGGTTACAACGGTACTCCTCGTGGAGTTGCTCTTGACCGGAAGCGCCACCGCCGTCGCGCTGCTCTACGAGCGCAACCAACTCTATCGCGCGTTCGACGTCATGCTTCGCGGGCGAGCCGACTCAATGCTCGGCGCAGTTCAAGACGCAGAGGATCCCCAGGACAGCGTCGCTCTTCAAACCTCATCGCTCGATATACCGCGCTCCGATCTCTACGAGGTAAGAACGGACGAAGACAGGGTCATTGCTCGTTCGCCACAGTGGAGTGGAAGGAGCAATAGCGATCTCTCGCACGATAAGCCCATCGTCAATTTCATAGCCAGCGGGAAGCATTACCGAGGACTGGTTTTGAAAGGGGTCCGCCTCGTAGATACAGAGGGTCCCAGTCCGGGCATTACACGAAAAGTGGTGGTGTTCTACGCCTCACCGACCCACCGCATCTGGAATGAGTTATGGGAGGCCGCGCGTTTTCTCATCTTCTTCAACTCGATTTTGCTGGTGTTTACCGGGGGCGCGCTGGTGCTGCTACTTCGTCGAAGCATGGCTCCTCTGAATGATTTAGCCTTTGAGGCCGCGCATGTTTCCGCACAGTCCTGGCGGTTCGAACCTTCGGCTGGAGCGCGGGCGGCGCTCGAGTTAAATGCACTGGTCAACGCGCTGGAATCCGTGTTGAAACGCCTGGAGCACTCCTTTCAGCAGCAGCGGAATTTTGTGAACGACGCCGCCCACGAACTGAAGACCGCACTCACGGTGGTCAAGTCTTCACTGCAGCTTCTTGACTACAGGGAGCGGACGGCCGAAGAGTACAAAACTGGCTTAGGCGTGTGTCTCTCCGATTGCGATCGCATGGAGGACCTGGTGCAGCGACTCCTGACGCTTGCACGCGCCGAGCAGCTTGCCACTGAAGCCATCCCCGCCAATCACCAAACGAACCTGGCGGAGTGTCTTTCGGAGGTGGTTGGAGCAGTTGGAGTCTGTAGCCCGGATGCGAGGTGTCTCGGTAGTCACTCAGGTTCAAGGCGATCTGCTCGCGGAGATTCTGGAAGACGACTGTGCGACGGTCCTGACCAATGTTTTGCTGAATGCAATTCAGCACAGCCCTCCGCTTGCCGAGGTCCATGTGACCGCGAGCAAGATTGCAGAGAGTGAAATACACCTCGCGGTGCAGGACACAGGGGAGGGAATCTCCGCGCAACACCTGCCTTTTGTCTTCGAGAGGTTTTACCGTGGAGATGCGTCGCGCTCACGGGAGACCGGCGGCACAGGCCTTGGCCTCGCGATATGTCGTGCGATCGTGAATGCGTACGGCGGAGAGATCGCGCTTGAAAGCCAGGAAGGCAAGGGAACACTCGTTACCGTTCTTCTGCGAGCGATGCCCGCCAGAGCGGCCAATGCTGTCAGCGATGAAGTGAGAAAATAACCATAGCTTCAGGCTGACTTCAGTTACGCAGGGCTATTCTTGGTTGTCACCATTCCGTTCCGTCCGGTCGCATTTTCGTTGTTGAGTCACGGGTTTCTGGAGGAAAAGTTCTATGAGGTTTCGTTCGCTTCTACACCACAGTGCCACGGCACTGGCGCTTGCAGGCTCAATCACTTGCGCATCCAGTTTTGCTGCGGAAGCTTCCGACGGTCCCTACAAGGTCCAGGCACAATGGAAGATCGGAGGCGAGGGCGGATGGGACTATCTCAGTGTGGATCCATCCACGCACCTGCTGTACGTCTCTCGTGGGCCTCGGGTGCTGATCGTAGACACCAGCACAGGCAAACAAGTCGGTGAAATTACTGGACTGAAGGGTGTACACGGCATCGCGTTTGATACAGCCGGCAAGTTTGGATACATCAGCGATGGCGGCAGCAACACCGTCAACGTATTTGACCGTGCGACCCACCAGATCACCCAATCGATCGCTGCAGGCACAAATCCTGACGGCATTCTCTTCGAGCCTGTCACGAAAACAGTGTGGGCGTTCAACGGACGAAGCAAGAACGCCACCGTGATCGACTCGGCAAAGAATACAGTCGTAGCGACGATTCCGCTACCTGGTAAACCAGAGTTTCCCGCGGCCGACGGGACCGGGACGGTCTTCGTCAATATCGAAGACACCAACCAGATGGTGCGCCTGGACGCTAAGACGCTGCAAGCCACGGCTACCTGGTCTCTGAAGCCTTGCGACAGCCCTTCCGGTCTCGCGATGGACACGGAGCATCGGCGCCTGTTCTCTGTCTGCGATGGTAAGAAGATGGTCGTGGTGAACGCCGATACCGGTACCGTTGTCGCGACGCCTGAGATTGGCGATGGACCGGATGCTGCCGGTTTTGACGCGGCTCATCAGCTTGCGTTCAGTTCCAACGGAGAGGGTTCGTTGACCGTGGTGCACGAAGACTCGCCGGATAAGTACTCGGTCGTGCAAACGCTCACTACGCAACGCGGCGCGCGCACTATGGCGTTTGATGCCTCGAGTGGCAAAGTGTATCTCGTGACAGCGCAGTTCGGGCCGAGACCGGCGGCTACGCCGGACAATCCAAGGCCGCGGCCGGCAATCGTGCCCGATAGCTTTGTGGTGCTCGAGGTAGGGCGCTAAGTTGTTGAGGCCGAATCTGGATGCTTGGTCGGGGTTACTGCTTCCCAGGAAGCGGTAACCTCCACCACGAGCACTTAAACCTTGGCTGCTGACTCCGCGGCTTGGGTTACGACGCGTTCTCTCGCATTCATAGGCAAGAGGCAGGCTCCCAAAATGCCGGAACTGGAGCCGAGTTCCGCAGGCAGCACATACGTCTTCCCCGTCTCCGCCTCCCGGGGCGTCAATACATTGGGTGCAGTAAATCGATAGACGTAGCTGCGTTGCTGGATCTCCCGGAACATTCTCGGAGCGAACAGTTCCCACGCGCTTGCAAGGCCCCCACCCACCACGTACAGCGGCAGGTTCAGCGTGTTGATCAGAGCGGCGAGTTCGATACCCACCGCCTCTCCTACCGTTTCAAAGATGGCCATTGCGCCGGCGTCGCCGCCTCGTGCGAGGTCGAAGACATCCTTGGTTGTGAAGTGCGGCTTGCTCTTCGCCAGAGCCGTCAGGCCTTCGGAACTTCCAAGCTTGATGGATTCTTCCGCCATGCGTTGCACCGCGGTCGCCGAAGCGTACATCTCGAGGCAGCCCCGGCTGCCGCATCCGCAGGCGACGCCGTCTGGCCACACGGTCGCGTGTCCCGCCTCTCCCGCCATGCCGTTGATGCCGTGCCAGACTTCTCCGCCGATGATGATGCCGTTACCAACGCCTGTCCCCAGCGTCAGCATGCAGAGGGAATCGACGCCGAGGGACTTGCCTTGCCCTGCAATGCACTCGGCCAGAGCCGCCGCGTTTGCGTCGCATTCAAGAACGACGAACCGGTTCAGTCGAGATTCAATGGCCGCACGAAGTTCAAACCCATCCCAGCCCGGCAGATTGGGCGGCGCGTGAATGCGGCCAACAGGAAGTTCCAGCGGTCCGGGCGTTCCAATGCCGATGCCGGCGAGAACATGCTCGTTCTCATAACGATGAATGCGGCTTAGAATCCCCTCGCACATGTCATCGATCACTGCATCCCGTCCGTCCCGAATGCGTGTTGGCATTTGAACAAGATCGAACAGGCCCTGCTCCGCAGAGTAGGCACTGACCCGAAGGTTGGTGCCTCCCAGGTCTACTCCAATCGAGAATAAAGACATAATCCCCACTCGTTCCGCCGCTCGCGCCCATCCGTCAGGGCACGCAATCCGTCCTACTGCCACGAAACTACATACGCAGTTTCGTGGTGCCGAGATCCCGTATGCGAACGTTCCCTCATTCTACGAGCGGGAATTCCTGAAAATCCAATCAATTCCAGAGAATTCTCAGGGCCTATTACTGAGGAACAAGCATATGCGGCTTGAGCACGTGTGCTGAGTCACCGATGACTACTGGCCGCATCCGCAAGACCGTCGAATGATCAACTCCGTCGGAAGAACAATCTTGATGTTTCCCGGTCCTGCATGACCCGTTGCGTGGCTCTGGATCGCTTCAAAGAGTAACTGCGCCCCGCGCCTTCCGAGTTCGACGGGTGGTTGGCGCACGGCTGTAAGCGGCGTTGCCAGTAGAGGTGCGAGTTCAAAGTCATCAAACCCGATCAGGGCGACGTCTTCAGGAATTCGCATGCCGGCGCGTTGCAGGGCATGGAGCGTGTGGATGGTGGTGACGTTGTTGAGCGTAAACAAAGCCGTTGGGCGATCGCTATCCCGCATCCTTGCTTCGATCGCTGCGGTCACGTCCTCCGCGCTCACCAGATCGGAGAGTATCTCCGTAAGCAGCCCCGCGTTCTTCATGGCTGCGGTGTATCCAGTGATGCGCTGGTGGATGGTCGAGAACTGCGCGTCATATCCGAGGCAGGCGATGCGTCGATGGCCGTGCTCGATCAGGTGGGTGACCGCGACCTCGGCTCCTCCGCGGTTCTCAACCGTCACCTCGCCGGCACGGAGTCCTTCAAGCGTCCTGTCCAGAGTGATGATGGGCACCCCGAGGGAGAGCATCTCCTCAAGCCGGGAAGAGGCTCGAGTACGAGAGGGCACCAGGATCAGGCCGGCAATGTTCCTGGCCGCCATCATGTCTACTTCATCCGCCTCGAAGTCGACATTTCGCTCTGAGGCCACAATCATGGTCATGTATCCGAGATGTCCTGCCACTTCCTGTACCGCGTTGGCGCAGGTCGCGAAGAAAGGATCAGCCAGGTCAGGCACGATCAGCCCGATCAACCGTGCTCGCTGCCCCTTGAGGGTTCGCGCGGCCTCATTGGGCTTGTACCCGAGGCGCGCAATGGCCTCACGAACGCGCTTCTCGGTTGCGTCGCTAACGTAGCTGCCGCCGTTGATGACGCGAGATACCGTCATAATCGCGACACCAGCATGCTTGGCCACATCCGTAATGGTTGGGAGTGCGGATCGTTTGCCGGCCGTGCGCTTGCGGGCTTCGCTCTTAATGGCCATTTTTTCTGTGCTCACCTTGATGTGTAAACAGGCTAAACCAATGGGGCTGCGATGGGGATACTGATTTGAGGACATCCCTGCAGCCGCCTATCTGACTCTGGTCCGCATGGGAGCTGCCGTACAACTCCTGGCCTCGCAGAGATTACAGTCGTTGTACCAAATGCGGGGTCGGAAGTTACCCGAGCGACTGCAAAAGCCAGCCGCAGCCCCTTCTCAACCCCGATAAGACGGTAACGCGCGAAGTACCTCCAAATGTAAGTAAAGAAAGATATGAGTTACATTTTGGAGATAATTTGACTCTCCTATTAAGTAGCCGAAGATAGCCAGAAATCCACCATTGCCATTTCCTCCGGCGTGAACACTGGCAAGATGACAAAAAAGATGAAGAAATTGAAATATTAGCCAAAATCGCCATTCAACCGGCGTGTCGAGCAGGTGTATGTTCGCTCAGAATTGTTTGCGGAAGAGTAGCCGGAAAAAGCCAAAACTGCTCGGTTTCCCAAAGATTCTGCCTCACAATTTGCACCTGGCTTCACTTGCAAGGCTTGCCTGAGCCGATTTCCTCAAATTCCAAAAAACACGATCTGTAAGGTGATCTCCAGCAGAGCAGATGAACAGAAGTTAATGAACTTACCGTAATTTCTACGGTGCACACCGGGTCCGATTTTGCTTCGCCGGTGCCCCGGGCGGCGAGGAAGAGTAAAGGAATCCTGTAACTCACCGGACTAAGTAAAAACGAACCTACTTACAAACTTATAGCTGCCGCAAGGCAAACGTTGAATGAGCAAGAACGCTTTGCACCGATGGTTCAGAAGAACAAGATTGAAATTTGTAACGTCGGCTGAGCTGAAATCTGATATGCGAGAGCCGGAACCCCCAAGGAGAGGTCTGCCATGGCAACGATGAGAAATTTACCCGACGCAACGATGGGGTTGGAACCTATGACCGAGAATCTGGCGATCCCGGCCCAGAACGGCCAGCCGAGCATGGATCAAAGGATCGCAACCATTCTTGACTTCATACGCAGTTCACCGATCGATGCGGTCTCACTCGAGTCAGCCGCCGCGATCGTTTGGATTTCGCCCTCTCGCCTTCGGCATCTCTTCAAAGAGCACGTCGGCGTATCGTTTCACAAGTATGTGATCAATGTGCGACTGGAGCGCGCTCGCTACCTGCTCAGAACGACGAACTGCACTGTCGAGCAGATCGCTGCCATGCTTGGTATCCAGGATCGCAGCCACTTCGCCCATATCTTCAAGAGAGCTTATGGAGTCTCGCCCGGCGCTGCCCGCGGTGGGCGCGTAAAGCAAACTGCTCCGGGTTCCGAAGTGAAGACTCAGCTACCCAGCTGATCTACGCGTCGCGAGCGAGGCAGGTGAGTGCGCACGAAGCGAACTCGCGAAGGTTCGATGTTGTGCAAGAGAAGAGTGGAGCAGGCAAGAAGGGCTAAACCACGGATGCCTCTCTCACCATCCGGCGCTCCACTCTCTTTTCATAACCGGTTCCCTGAAGAATCCGCTGCACATAGATCCCCGGAGTCACGATGTGATCCGGATCCAGCGCGCCTGGCTCCACCAGTTCTTCCACCTCCGCGATCGTAATCTTGGCCGCGGCGGCCATCATCGGGTTGAAGTTGCGAGCAGTCTTGCGATACACCAGGTTGCCTGCAAGATCTCCACGCCACGCCTTCACCAGGGCAAAATCCGCGCGAAGCCACTCCTCCATCAAGTAAGCGCGCCCGTGAAACTCTCGAGTCTCTTTTCCCTCGGCCACCAGGGTTCCCACGCCGGCTGGCGTAAAGAATGCCGGAATGCCAGCGCCGCCTGCGCGAATCCTCTCAGCCAGCGTGCCCTGCGGCACAAGCGTGAGATCCAATTCTCCCTTGATCACCTTCTCTTCAAGCAGCTTGTTTTCGCCCACGTAGCTGCCCACATGCGAATCGATCATGCCGGACTCGAGCATTTGGCCCATGCCAAAGCCGTCTACGCCCATGTTATTGCTGATGGTGTGCAGATGCTTCACGCCCCTGCGAACCAGCGCTGCGATCAAATTTTCAGGGATCCCGCATAGACCGAATCCCCCAATCATGATGCTGGCGCCTTCCGGTATGTCCGCGACGGCGTCATCGGCATGTTGAACTAGCTTCTTCATGGGTGGTCCTGTTCCGGCCTGCAACGAGAAAAGTTGGATAGCGATGCCCCGCATGCTAGCATCTCGGGTCTGGCCGAGTAAAACCAGCGGTAGACGCAGCAAGGACAGGGGTCGCGCGTTCGCGTATACCGCACATTTCGCCTTCGAGTTCCTGTGTGTAGAATTTTGTGGGTGACACGTTCAACCGGCGAATCGCTGGGGAAAAGAAACCCATGAGTCTGCTTCACGACGACCGACTGTTTCCGGCCGATCCCGATACACGGAACATCGCCAGGCAGTTGTTTGCTTCCATCCGATCTCTGCCCATTGTCAGTCCGCACGGGCACACGGACGCTCGGTGGTTCGCGGAGAACCAGCCATTCCCCGATCCGGCCACGCTGCTGATTGTTCCCGATCATTACATTTTCCGGATGTTGTACAGCCAGAGCATTGCGCTCGAAGACCTGCGGATCGGGCCGAACTCTACTGCCAAACCGCGCGATGCATGGCGAATCTTCGCGGAGCACTACTACCTTTTTCGCGGCACGCCAACGCGGCTGTGGCTGGAGTATGCGTTTCAGGAGTTGTTCGGAATCGACCAGCCGCTCTCGGCTCACACTGCCGATCTCTACTTCGACACGATCTCGGAAAAGCTGGCCATGCCGGAGTTTCTGCCTCGTTCGCTCTACGAGCGCTTTCAGATTGAAGTTTTCACGACCACGGATGCGCCCACAGACTCGCTCCAGTGGCACCAGCAAATTCGAGACTCAGGTTGGAAGGCCCGCATTCTGCCCACCTTTCGCCCGGATTCTGTAGTCGATCCTGACCACGCGGGCTTCCGCGAAAATGTCTCCAGGCTGGCCGCCATGACCGGGGAGGACTGCTCGCAATGGGCCGGGTATCTACGAGCGCTCTCCGCGACCCGCCTGCGTTTCCGGCAGCTTGGATGTACCGCCACAGATCACGGTCATCCCACCGCACAGACGGCTGACCTCGACAGGGACACGGCCTCCTCACTGTACGAAAAAGTCACTGCCGGCGAATCGAGTTCCATAGATCGCGAGTTGTTCCGGGCACAGATGCTGACGGAGATGGCGCGCATGAGTCTTGAAGACGGTCTCGTGATGCAGATCCATCCGGGTAGTTCGCGTGACTACAATCCGCAGTTATATGCAAAATTTGGCAGCAACATGGGAGCGGATATCCCAACCGCAACCGATTACGTTCACGGGCTCAAGCCGCTGCTCCAGCGGTATGGGAACGAGCCGAAGCTCACGATCATCCTCTTCACGCTGGATGAAACGACCTACAGCAGGGAACTCGCGCCGTTGGCAGGCCACTATCCATGCTTGCTGCTCGGTCCTCCCTGGTGGTTTTTTGACAGCCCTGAAGGCATGACGCGCTATCGGGAGGCGGTGATTGAAACTGCCGGATTCTATAACACCGCGGGATTTAACGACGATACGCGCGCATTCCTTTCCATTCCGGCGCGGCATGATCTCTCGCGACGGGTGGACTGCGCCTATCTGGCAAAGCTGGTGGTTGAACATCGGTTGAGGGAAGACGAGGCGTTTAAACTGGCCCGCGATCTCGCCGGAGGGTTGGCGCGGAAAGCCTATCGGCTCTAACTCCTTGTGTAAGTGTGCATAGTGCGGAGTAAGTGACTTAGCTACCCACTCGAGGTTCCGATTTGTCAGTCTATTTGAGTATCGGTAGCGCGGATGTTGAGATCTCCGCAGAGGAAGCTCAGCACTCTCTCGAGCAGGCGCTTCGCCGTCTTGGAGAGCGTAAGCGTGTGCTGGTCGTTCCTCCCGACTCGAGCCGCTATCATTCGCGGGCCGGATTTCTCACCCGATGCGCCTATCAATACTATGGCTCGGCGCTAGAAGCCATACTGCCCGCCCTTGGCACACATGCGCCCATGACTCCGGCAGAACTGACTTACATGTATGGAGACCTGCCCCAAAGTCTCTTCCGAGTTCATAACTGGCGGACCGATGTTGTCAGCGTGGGTGAGGTTCCGGCGGAGTTCATCCACGAGCAATCCGAAGGAAAGCTCTCCTATACGTGGCCGGCAGAGGTCAACCGCCTGATTGTAGAGAGTAACTTCGACTTAGTGCTGTCGATTGGCCAGGTCGTGCCTCACGAAGTGATAGGCATGGCCAACTTCAATAAGAATATTCTGATCGGTACGGGTGGCGGAAAGAGTATCAATCGAAGCCACTATTTAGCGGCCGTCTACGGAATGGAGCGCATCATGGGTCGCGCCGACAATCCGGTGCGCCGCGTGTTGAATTACGCTTCCGATCACTTCCTGAGACATGTTCCGATTGTGTATGTGCTCACCGTCATCGGCCGTAATGCTGAAGGAAGGCTGGTGATGCGCGGACTATTCATTGGAGACGACGTCGAGTGCTTCCAAATGGCTTCGGACCTGAGCCTCCAAGTCAACTTCGAGATGCTCGAGTCCGAGTTGCGCAAGGTGGTCGTCTATCTCGATCCGCACGAGTTCAAGAGCACATGGCTGGGCAATAAAGCCATCTACCGAACTCGTATGGCGCTTGCGGACAAAGCGGAGTTGATCATCCTGGCGCCCGGCCTGCGCACCTTCGGCGAAGATGCGGAGATCGATCGCCTCATTCGCAAGTATGGATATCGCGGCACTCCCGCTACTCTGCGAGACGTGGAACAGAATGCCGATCTCGCAGCGAACTTGGGCGCGGCGGCGCACCTTATCCACGGATCCTCTGAAGGCCGCTTCAAGATTTGCTACTGTCCGGGAAAGCTCAGCAGAGAAGAGATCGAGAGCGTTGGCTTCCGCTATGCGGATCTAGCGGGGATGGCGAGCCGATACGATCCCGCTACGCTGCGCGATGGTTTCAACACCGTTCATGGCGAAAATATCTTCTATATCTCCAATCCTGGTCTCGGACTTTGGGCTTACCGGGGCCGCTTCTAACGGTAGCCTTTCTCGAATATCGGGCCAGTTCCGGGCTCTGTCCGTCGGAAGATTTTCCAGCAGTGAGGACAGTCGAACTCACCTCACCATCGGGTCGCCTACTCACTGTAACTTTGCATCTGATACAACCATGGCTGAAACAGTGCAGGTTCCACCACCGCCTCGTCAAAGCCGCCCCTCGACGGCAGTGGTTCTGTTGTTTTTTGGGGTTATCCTCGGGATCGCCGCGTTCTCCTATTTTGCCCGGCAAGCCAAGACAGGAGTGTGGGATCGCTTAGCCGCTGCGGCAACAGGACGCGGTTTGCGCATCGATGTTTCTCAACCTACAGTAGTCGAAAAGATTCAACGACTGCAACGTTTAGAGACCGTCGACTACAGCATGGATAAGGTCGTCGAGGGGGAACGCCAGAGTCAGATTTTTCCGTCTTTCCTCACAGGAGATCGGCTGCTGCTGATCACTCATGGCGAAGTGATCGCCGGCGTTGATCTCAGTCACTTAAAGCCTGACGATGTTCATGTGCACGGCAAACAGATCGACGTTCGGCTGCCCGAGTCGCAGGTGCTATTCACCCGACTTGATAGCGCGAAGACTAAAGTCTATTCGCGAACCACGGGACTTCTGGTGCCGGCCGACCCGAATCTGGAGAGCGAAGTGCGCCAGCAAGCGGAGCAGCAGATGACCCAGGCCGCGGTCGCGGATGGCATTCTTCAGAAGGCGCAACAGAATGCCCGCGCGAATGTCACGGCTCTGCTGCAAGGGCTAGGCTTCGAACAGGTCGACGTTCGCTGAAGAAAAAAAGTGCCCTGGCGCATTGCCAGGGCACAGTCGCACAGCATTCGCTTTGCTTTAAAACTGGTTCCAGAGGAACTGGTTGTAGACCTCATGGTGGAACTGAACTTCGGGCGCCTTCACAAACGTGCCCAGTAGTTTGGCGCAACGATCCGCCGAACCCTGCTTCAAATACGCGTACCGGTCCTTCACGTCGGGATGCAGAATCTTGCCCATCCATTCTGACGACTTGAAGGCCTCGAGCGCGTCGTAGATGTTGTCGGGCAGATACCGCTCGGCCTGGCGCAGGTTATCGATCTTGGCGATGTCTCCATCGAGGCCGGTCTTGAAGATGGAGTACAACGCAAGATACGGATTCGCGTCCGGCGCTACCGACCGAACCTCAACCCGCATGCTGCGGTGATTGCCGATCGGGATGCGGACCATCGAGCCACGATCGACCGCGGAGGCCTTCACCTGATTCGGCGCTTCGAAGTGCGGATCGAGACGGCGGTACGCGTTCACGCTTGGATTGAGGCAGAGGCACAGGTCCAAACCGTTGGTCAGAATACGATCGACGAAATCCCATCCGAACTTGCTGAGCTTCTCTTGTCCGTTCGGATCCCAGAACATATTTTTATCGTCTTTGGTGACAGATACATTGGTGTGCATGCCGCTGCCATTCACGCCCACTACCGGCTTCGGCAAGAATGACGCGGTAAACCCATAGTTGGTCGCGACCTGGCGGCAGATCAATTTGTACAGCTGAATCTGGTCCGCAGCCTGAACCGCTTCTCCGTAACCGTAGTTGATCTCAAACTGCGAGGGCGCAACTTCGGGATGGTCCTTCTCATTCTCGAAGCCCATGGCGCGCTGCACTTCGGCCACGGTGTCGATGAACGTGCGCAGCGGATCGCCCGGCAGAGAATGGTAGTAGCCGCCCGTATTTACGTATTCAAACTTGCCCGTCTCGGTGTAATGGCGCTCGGCGTCCACACCTTTGAACAGGAAGCCTTCGATCTCGTTGGCGGCGTTCAGCGTATAGCCGTTGCTCTTGAATTGCTCAGCGGAGTAGTGCTTGAGCACGCTGCGCAAGTCGCCGGCATAGGGTCCGCCGGCCTTCTCGATCACTTCACCGAACACCAGGACCTTACCGTTACCGAGCACGTCGGAGGGCACCCAGTAGGTCGAAGACCAATCGACTCCAAGACGCAGGTCGCTCTCGTGCTGCGCGGTAAAGCCGCGAATCGATGAACCGTCAAAGGTAAGATTGTCGAAGCTGTTGATCAGGAATTTCTTGTCATAGTCGAGCATGTGCAGGCGACCTTCAAGATCGCTGAAAAGCAGGGTGACTGCCTTGACGCGCTTTTCATCTGTCAGATACTTGATGCGCTCTTCCTGGATCTTGTGAGCGTCGACGCGGTTCTTCCGTTGCTCTTTTGCCTTGAGATTGAGCTCTTCCAGTTCGGAATAAGGGAGCGCCAAGAAATTACGAAGTTCGTTCGACATGAATCTCCTCTGAATGAGTGGGGTTTTGCGACGACCCAATGGTGAGCTTTATGGCTGGTTAACAGGGTAACGTCTGGGCCGGGGTGCAAAAACGAGCATTAAAAAATCTGATAAGCAGTATCCAAGTTTTTTATGAGGGTTCGTCTACTGCCGGCTCCGGGATCGGCTCCATCGGCCCAAGCAACAGTACGTAGCTCACGATGCCGATGGCTAGAAACACTCCCGCGATGATGAATGCCGACTGGTAAGAGTGCGTCTTTCCCACCACCATGCCGGTCACAATGGGCGCGCTAACCGCCGAGATCTGGCTGAAGAAGTTCATCATGCCGCCGAGCCGCCCAACGGTCTCCCGCGGCGCGATGATGGTCGGCACCGACCAGGCCACCGGCGCGGCAGCGGCTAATCCTCCGATAGAAACGCTGATCCAGAAGAGTGCTTGCGTTGCGGTATGAGCCCGACCTGCGCCGACGATGCAGATACCAAGTGCAGTGCCGGTAACCAGCACAACCTGCCGTACGCGGCCCGCTGGCCAGCCGTGTTCAATCAGCGTGTCCACCAGCCAGCCGCCTACGGCAAGATCAGTCACAGCCGCGATCAGCCAGGGCACGCTTGTATAGAGTGCCGAGTGCAGCAGGTCCACATGCAGCGCGCTCGACAGGTAGCTGGGCAGCCAGTTCAGCAGCAGGTAGAACGTGTAGTTATACGCGGCAAAGCCGATCGAGACGCCCCAAACCTTCGGCTGCCGAATCAGGTAAGCCAGCGAGGCTCCCCGCTCCGACTCTTTTCTGCGCTCGGGCTGGGCACCTCCTTCGAGGATCAAGCGGTGCTCGGCAGGGGAGAGCTTCGGGTCTTCGCTGGGATTGCGGTACATGGCGGTGAAGAACCCGAAGTAGATCAGGCTGAAGAGTCCAGTCGCCGCAAAGCTCCAGCGCCATCCAAAATGCAGCAGCAGGATGCCGACGACCGGCACACCCAGCGCCGGAGCCAGCTTGGCGGACGCGTCAAAGATGGCTGTCGCCAGGCTGCGCTCCCGGTCCGGGAACCAATAGCCGATGGCCTTGGCATTTCCCGGGAAGATCGGCGCCTCACCAATGCCCAGCAGAAATCGCGCGGCGTAGAGACCTCCAAGCGTGGGCGTGACGGCCGCACCAAACGACGCGACGCTCCACAGAAAAGACCCGACCGCCCCCACCTTGCGGACACCGAAACGGTCGAGCAGCACTCCAACGGGAAGCTGCATAAGTCCGTAGGTCCAGCTATAGGCTCCCAGCAGCCACCCAAATGTAACCGTAGAAATGCCAAATGCCGCGTGCAGTGCATCCTGGGAAACGGAAAGGCTCACGCGGTCGGTGTAGTTCACCAAAACACCGGCCCCCATGAGCAGCGCAATCAGCCAGCGTCGCCGAGGGATGGGTTGTGTCGAAGAGGGAAGGCCCGCGGCTGCTAGTGGCTTAGAAATCGTCTCCTCCGGCAGACTGGGAGCGGAATGCTCCACTGCATTCTAATGCTCGCGCGCGTAGATGGGCTCTGACCCGGCGCGCGCCAGTAAGGCCATCAGCAGCATGGCGAGCGTGGCGGCTAGTGGCACTCCCAGACCGATGCGCAGTGAGCCTTCGCGGCTCGATAGGACGCCGGTCAGCCATGGCAGAAACGCACCACCGAAACCGGACAGGGCCAACACAACACCGGCACGGGAAAACTCGCCGGTGCGCGACAGAAACAGCGACAGGTTCAAGGGGAAGAGGGGAGCCAGCGAGAGTCCTGTAATCACCGCGGCCGCTGCCACCGTCGTGGCCGTGTGCGACGACAGAAGCAAGGCCATTCCCGCTGCGCCGGTGCCCAGGCAAACAAGGAACAGGGCAACCTCGGGCACACGTCGTAAGACCAACGCACTGAGAGCGCGGCCCGCTAACAACGCGCTCCAGAAATACGACGCCATTGCGGTTGCGTGTCCCACATCCAGAACCGCGGCACGTTCTGCCCAGGTACTGATCCAGCCCCCGATGGTCGATTCAACCCCTACATACAAGAACGCCATCAACGCGAAGAATGCGATCAGAGGCGCGGTCGACCGCCTGCCTTCCGGCGAGTTGATCTCGCGGACGGCGGCCTGTTGGCGTGAGGTCGCCACGAACAGCACCAGCCCGCAACTCGCAAGCAGAGACATGACTTCAAAGGTCCAGCCGACCTTCCAGCCCTTCAATACCTGCGCCATGAGCAGCGGGCAGACAGCGGCACCCAAACTCCACGAGAAGTTCAAAAGAGAGAGCGCGGCTCCTCTTCGACTCTGGTAGCGCCGCCCCACTGCGATGTTGATCCCTGTCGTTGCAGATCCGTGCCCGACCCCGTACAGAAACAGCAGCGGAATCGCCATCACCGCTCCTGCAACACTCAATCCGAGAGCGCTGGCGGATATCAATGCCAGGCCGATACTGGTAGTCCAGAAAAACTTCTTGCGAGCCAGCAAGCCACCAGTGGAACCGCCGGCAAATTGCGCTGCAAACAAGAGTCCCGCTCGCGCATCGTGCAGGGACCAGTGAGCGGCTAACGCCGGAAGAATCGCGCCGGGAAGGGCTGTCGCCATGCCGACAAGCATGAAGACAACATGCACTGCCACGATGGAGCCTTCGCGCTCGAGACCGCCATCTACCCTGGTTCTCTCCGCCCTCCGCCGAGCCCTGGACATGTCTCCTCATCATACGAGGGCGACGCGCACTCAGATTCAAGCCGATTGGCACTTGCGGGAGGTGACACTTTGGTAGCGTGCCCTTGCGTACCCTGAATTGGAATGCTGCGATTGGAGCCCCATTCTGTAAGATGAGGTGAGCAAAATAAGCCAGATCTCCCCCGGAGAAGTGAATGCAGGTGGCCATTCCTCGGTTTCGCCTTGTCTGTGCGTTGAGTTCGTTCGCGGTCATGGGACTGGCCGGCTGTCAGAGCGTTACCGGCAACACACCGAAATCGCTGGTTCGAGTGATCGACGCCTCCTACAACGCGCCCGCGGTCGATGTGTACGTTGGTTCCACTCTGATTGGCGCCAACCTTGGCTCGCCCGACATTACCAGCTACGCATTCCTCACTCCTGCAGCGTTTCCGGTCAAGGTAACCCCGACCTCGAAAACCACAGCTGTGGCGCAAACCAGCGGCACCTTTCTGGGCAGCGAACAACACTCCGTCTTCATTACTGACTTCGGAAGCTCCTACCAGGCGACGGTTTTGACGGATCAAAACACGCCCGGACCTGCGGGCCAGATCTCCGTTCGGTTTCTTCAGAGGGCGCCGCTCTCGGGGAATGTGGACATTTACTTCGTGCCTGACGGCTCAAAGTTCTCAGACGCCAAACCCGTGCAGAGTGGGCTCCCGCCCGGCGGGACCACGGGTTATATCAATATCCCGGCTGGCACATTTGACGTGGTCGTCGTGCCCTCCGGTACCTCGACGGCCAAGTACACCAGCCAGGCCATCGTCTTCACGGGCGGCCAGGTGCGCACGATGCTCATCGTCGATCAGCAATTGCTGAACAATCCGCCCATCAACGTTGTCATCGGAAACGATGTGAACTAGCCGACGCTGGCAACCGAGATTCGAGTCGACTCGTAGTCGCAAAAAGAAAGCCCCGGCCTGTGGACCGGGGCTTCGTAGTCTTGCGAACTGAGTTTTAGTAGCGGTAGTGATCAGGCTTGAATGGGCCATCTGGAGCGACGCCCAGATACTCTGCCTGCTTCGGGCTCAGCGTCGTCAACTTGACGCCGATCTTTTCCAGGTGCAGCCGGGCCACTTCCTCGTCGAGCTTCTTTGGCAAGGTGTAGACATCGATGGCGTAGGTATCCTTGTTCTTCCAGAGGTCCAGCTGGGCCAGCGTCTGGTTGGCAAAGCTGTTGCTCATGACGAAGCTCGGATGACCCGTCGCGCAACCGAGGTTCACGAGGCGGCCTTCCGCGAGGACGAAAATGCTGCGTCCATCGGGGAAGGTGTACATGTCGACCTGCGGCTTGATGTTGGTCTTCTTCGCCGTGGGATCCTCGTTCAAGCGATCAATCTGGATCTCGTTGTCGAAGTGGCCGATGTTGCAGACGATGGCCTGGTCCTTCATGTTCTGCATGTGCTCGAGCGTGAGAATGTCGAGGTTGCCGGTGCAGGTAACGTAAATGTCGCCGCGACCCAGCGTGTCTTCGACAGTCGTGACTTCAAAGCCTTCCATGGCCGCCTGTAGCGCGTTGATCGGATCGATCTCGGTCACCACAACACGAGCGCCCATGCCGCGCAGTGAATGCGCCGAGCCTTTGCCCACGTCGCCATAGCCGCACACCACCGCTACCTTACCCGCCACCATGACGTCGGTCGCGCGCTTGATGCCGTCGGCCAGCGACTCGCGGCAGCCGTACAGGTTGTCGAACTTCGACTTGGTCACCGAGTCGTTCACATTGATTGCGGGGATCAGCAGCTTGCCCTGTTCCTTCATTTTGTAGAGCCGGTGGACGCCCGTGGTCGTCTCTTCCGAGACGCCGCGCCATTCCTTGGCTACCCGATGCCAGTGCTGCGGATCTTCTGCGTGCACCTTCTTCAACAGATCCTTGATGACCTGCTCTTCGTGGTTGCCAGAGGGCGTGTTGACCCAGCCGTCGCCGTCTTCGAGCTCATAGCCTTTATGGATAAGCAGGGTCACGTCGCCGCCATCATCGACTACCAGTTGCGGACCCTTGTTACCTTCGTGGTTCAGCGCCTGGTACGTGCACCACCAATACTCTTCGAGCGACTCGCCCTTCCACGCGAAGACCGGTACGCCGGCAGCGGCAATCGCGGCAGCGGCATGATCCTGCGTCGAAAAGATGTTGCAGCTCGCCCAGCGCACGTCCGCGCCCAGATCGACCAGCGTCTCAATCAGCACCGCGGTCTGAATCGTCATGTGCAGCGAGCCAGTTACGCGTACGCCTGCCAACGGCTTCTCGGCCGCGTACTTCCTGCGAATGGCCATCAGGCCGGGCATTTCGTGTTCGGCGATCGAAATCTCTTTGCGGCCCCAGTCGGCGAGCGACAGGTCGGCTACCTTGTACTCGGTAGCGATACGGTTCAGCGTTGCAGTTGCCATTGAAACCTCGGGGTGATCGGTCATATCGACAGATCAGGATATGTTGATATATTAGAACTGATCCGCCATGACGTCAATTGTCAAATCCCTTCGAGTGCTCTCCGACCCTAATCGCCTGCGCGTTCTGCTCCTGCTGGCGGAGGAGGAGCTGTCGGTCGCTGAGCTCCAGGAAATTCTCGCGATGGGCCAAAGCACGATCTCTACGCACCTCTCTCAGCTGAAACATGCTGAGTTGGTGGAGGATCGTCGAACGGGCAAGAATAACCTCTACCGCCTGAAGGACGAAAACGGAGCACCGGCCGCCCTGCTGGACCTGCTTCGCCAGGCCGCCTCTGAGATTCCCGAGGCTCGCCACGACCAGGCGTGCCTCCAACTCGTCCTGCGTAAGCGTCAGGACAGGACGCGTGCTTTCTTCGATGAAATGGCTGGCCGGCTTGGACGCGAATACGTTCCCGGGCGCTCATGGCAAGGCTGGGCCGAAGCGTTTGTTCAACTGCTGCCGCCGCTCACGATTGCCGACCTCGGTGCGGGAGAAGGATCGATCTCCCTCTTGTTGGCGCAGCGTGCCCAGCAGGTGATCGCGATCGACAGCTCGGAAAAGATGGTGGAATACGGCAGGGAACTGGCCGCCAGGCAAGGTCTATCCAATCTGGAATATCGACGCGGCGATCTGGAAGCCGTCCCGATTGCGGACTCCAAAGTAGACCTGGCGCTCTTCAGCCAGTCCCTCCATCATGCGCTGCACCCTGACCGCGCAATCGCTGAAGCGTGGCGCATTCTCAAGCCGGGTGGCCGGATCTGCGTCCTCGACCTCGTACGGCATCGGTTTGAAGAGGCGCGCGACGTGTACGCTGACCTGCACCTTGGCTTCAGTGAAGTCGAACTTGAATCGCTGCTGGAGCGCGCCGGCTTCAGGCAGGTGCGGCTCTCGATTGTGCATCGGGAGACCGAAGCGCCTCACTTCCAGACGCTACTGGCGGTCGGCGACAAGGCTTAAGCCTAGCCCAGAAGGCCTGAATGGAACTCGGACCAGGAATACCCCAACAGGGGCGAAGCAGGTCCCACTACCTACATAGTTGAAAGACGCTTTTCCGAGCCAAGGTTCCCGCGTCGAATTGCAGGGACGGGCATCTGATCTACCATGGCGAAGCGATGCACTCATCTCAATCTTGTCCAGAGTGTCTCCCCAAACACGAACGGCTGCGAAGAATGCCTGCAGACGGGGGACTCGTGGGTCCACTTGCGGATGTGCCTGGTCTGTGGGCATGTCGGCTGCTGTGACTCTTCCAAAAACAAGCATGCAACGAAGCATTTCCGGCTCGATCACCACCCAGTCATGCGTTCGATTGAACCCGGGGAAGATTGGGGCTGGTGCTACGTTGATGAAATGGAACTGGAATTCTCCTGATCCGCTTTTCCGCTGAGACCGTTTGCCCGCTCCAGATATTCTTTAGAAAGCTATTTAGATGGCGTTTGCGCTAAACGCTGGAACGCTCAAATCCTGCTTTGACCCACTCGCAGCCTGATCTGACGAAACTGTCATGGTGGCGCACTTTTTGACTATTCCCATCAGCCCTGCCTTTTCGGCATAATGTCGTTCAACCCCCCAAGCCCAGTAGGAGTTCTTTATCGTTCCTGATCCCCATAACGTCGGGTTCAGCCTGGAGCAGGCGTTTGCCGCAATGCCGACGGCATTTCTGCTGCTCGACCGCGAGTGGCGGATCGCGTTTGCGAATGCGGCGGCTGGGAACCTGTTGGGAAAGACGGAACTTGGAGACAAGAATTTCTGGGTTGAATTTCCGGAGCTCCTGGGTTCCAGGCTTGAGAGCGACCTGCGCGATGCCTTGGCGACTGTGAAATCCCTGAAGGTTACATTTCAACATGCGCCATCGGGCCGAAGCATCGAGGGCGACGTCTTCTCAAGCGAAGCCGGAATAGCCATGCATCTGCGCACTGGCTCACATCCTCCTCCGATGATGGCCAGGGTAATGGACCGGCTCGAAGACGCGATCCTGCTCCTCGATTCTGACTGGCGCATTGTGTATGCCAACCAGACCGCACGGCGCATCAGCCGCATCCGCGAACAGGACATACAGAGCGAGACGTTATGGACGTTGTATCCCGAACTGGTGGGCACGCCCCTGGAGCGGGCCTACTATGAAGTGGCCGAGTTCCATGAGGAGCGCCGGGTCGACGCCTTCTATTACGAGCCCTTCCAGACCTGGTTTGAGATTCGGATTTTACCCGCCGGCGCAGGAGTAGCGGTTCACTATAGGGATGTGACCGCTGTACGCCTTGCAGAAACCGCGCGCGACGCAGCCGCGCAGAAGCTGCAGCAGGTATTCGACGCAACGACAGACGCCATCGCCAGCATCGACCGCGAATGGCGTATCACCTTCTTGAACAGGCAAGCGCAAGCGTTGCTGGGCGAGCAGGATCAAGTGCTGGAAACCAACCTGTGGGAGAGATTCCCTGGAACGGTTTACCACGGTTCGCCCTTTGTTCAGCACTATACCCGTGCCATGGAAGACGGAGTCGCCGGGAGCTTTGAGGCCTACTATGCCGAGCCGCTGAATTTGTGGCTTCAAGTGCTCGCGACGCCGAGCAGAGACGGCATCATCGTCTTCTTCCGCGACGTGACCCAGCGCCGCCTGCAGGAGGACGCGCTTCGGGCCAGTGAAGAGCGTTATCGCGCGCTCACCGAATTGAGTCCTCAGGCTCTCTGGACGGCGGACGCCGAAGGACGCGTGCTGTACGCCAATCAGCGATTCCTGGAATACATCGGGCAAGATTTCGTTCCGGGCGACGGTACGGCCTATCTGCAACTCTTTCAGGAGCAGGATCGAGAGCGGGTGGCTCGCGTGTGGGCTCATAGCGTGAACACGGGAGAGGAGTACATGGTGGACGCGCGCCTGATTCGTGCTGCCGATGGCGCCGCCCGCTGGTGGCACCTGCGGGCCCTGCCGATTCACGAGGAGACAGGCGAAATTCGACAGTGGCTGGGGGTAGCCACAGACGTGCACGAAACGCGGCTGGCTGCCGATCAGCTTCGCGAACAGTACGCTGAAATCGATCGCCGACGGCGCGAGTTGGAAACCATCTACTCCGGTTCGCCAATCGGTATGGCTTTATACGAGCCCGAGGAGCTTCGCCTGCTGCGTTTAAACGAGCGGCAGGCAGATATTCTCGGGTTGCATCCCGAAGAGGCCATCGGCAAGCGGTTTCAGGAACTTGTCGCCGACATCGATGGCCCGCTCGAACTGATGCGCCGGGCTGCGAAAGGTGAAGCGATGCTTCATCAGCAAGCAGAAGGCGTTCTCCCTACGCGTCCCGACGAATACCGGTACTTCGACGTGAACTATTCGCCCATCTTCGCGGAAGACGGATCGGTGCAGGCCATCGCGAGCGCCACCATCGAGACGACGCAGCAGAAACGAAGTGAGGCGGCGCTGCTACAGAGCGAGAAGCTTGCCGCTGTCGGCCGCCTGGCGAGTTCGATCGCGCATGAAATCAATAACCCACTCGAATCTGTGATGAACCTGATCTACCTTGCGCGTCAGTATGCTGTGCAGCCGAATGTGAAGGAGCTGCTGGAGACTGCTGATCAGGAACTCCGGCGTGTGTCGATCATTGCTAACCAGACGCTTCGATTCCATAAGCAGGCGACCAATCCGCAGGCGATCTCCTGCGACGAACTCCTGTCGACCGTGTTGAGTATCTACGAGGGCAAGCTGAAAAACTCGGGGATTGAGGTTGAACGGCGCAGCCGCGAAGAGCACGCAGTGGTGTGCTTCGAAGGCGACATCCGCCAGGTGCTCAATAATCTCGTCGCCAACGCCATCGATGCGATGCCAAAGGGCGGTCGGTTGCTCATTCGCAGCAGGGAAGGTACGGACTGGAGAAGCGGGCGGCAGGGGACCTTCCTGACCATCGCTGATACCGGCATGGGAATCGATCACAAGACCCAGGCCAGAATCTTCGAAGCTTTTTTCACTACGAAGGGGATCAGCGGAACCGGCCTCGGGCTGTGGGTGAGCGCGGAGATCATGGAGCGTCACCGCGGCCGCATCCTGCTTCGCAGCAGGCAGGACGGCGGCCGTAAGGGCACCGTGCTCTCCTTGTTCCTGCCATTCCAATCCTCGGCACAGAGGATGAGTTCGCGCGAGAGTGTCACGCTCGTTTCCTGAGAAGGCTCGCGCGCATCTCTCGGCTGCGGTGCGGTCTACGCAATGTGCAGGTAGGTTGAGTAACGCTCATCGCCGACAGAAGTAAATGGCGCAAGAGAGATTGGCCCGGCGATGGATTGGGCGACCCAACGGTTGTTGCCCTGCTGCTTTGCTGTCAGCAGCACCTTGCGATCGATGGTCCCCGGTTGGGCTCCTAGCGCGAACAACACTTGCGGCCCTGCGGACAGAGCGACAATGTTAGGGTTTTGCTGGTCGATGGGCTGCAAGGCCAGCGGCATAGGCAACTCCAGATCGACGTGGTCGCCGGTCTTCCATGTCCGTCGCACCCCGGCGAACGTGCCTGGCTCAAGCTCCACGTCCCAGCGCATTCCATTGACGCGGAGTTGCGGGTCGCGGGTCCAAGCCGGAATCCGAAAACTCAGCGAAAACTCTTCGGGCGTGTCCGACTGTACGGTGAACAGCACGTGGTCGCGCGCGGGGTACTCTCCCTCCTGTTGCAAACGGAGAATCGCTCCGTTCTGTTTCCACGTCACAGTAGAGGGCACGTATAGATTTACCAGCATGCCGCGGGGCTCGCGGAAGTAAGCGCTGATGCCATAATCCGTCGCAACCTGCGGCAGTGTGCCTGAGCAGCATGGCCATGCATGGGGATAATAGACCCGGCGGCCGTCGAAGTTGTAATCGGAATAGTAGAAGGCGCGACCGTCTGCTTCGAGCCTCTTTGCTCCCAGGACGGTGTTCAGCATGACCTGCTCCATGCTGTCGCCGTATCTAGCATCTCGGGTTACACGTAACAGATAGCGTGTCAATTTGAAGTGAGCATACGATCCGCACGGAGTTTCGAAGCTGGCATGCGTGTGCTGCAGACTGTCTGCAAGCTTGCCCTTGCCGACCGGCTGAAACATCTCGTCTGGTCCCCAACCGCCGGTGGCGAAGCTCTGGGTTTGCTGAATCATGCGGAAGGCATTCGTCGCCGCCCGAAGGTGTTTTTCGCTGCCCAGTGTGAGATACGCCTGCATCGCCGAACTTAGCGCATTCGTATAACTGTAAGCGTGCTTTCCTGGCAAAACGTTTTCGTTTTCAGACAGCGGGTTGAAATAGGTGTCGTCCTTCAGATATCTCGTTCCAAGGTCATGATACTTATCTCCTGCGCCTCGCTGATAGGCGAGAAAGAGATTCTCCGGCATGGTGTAGGACTCATCCCAACAGTACGATTCATCCTTTGGCCCGGCGGCCTCATGCGGTAGCGAGCACATCTCCTCGCCGCGATCGAGGGCGCGCTTGGGCAGATGTGGCAAAGCTGCATCCGTTGTCCGCTCGAGCACAGAAAATGCGCCGGCGTACTTGCCCATCTTCTCCGCGTCGATGCAGGCCAACACCAGCTTGTCATAGGTGTAGGCAGGGAAGCGTGCGTGTTCGTAGAAGCGCCCGGAGATAGTGGCGGCATAGCCTGCCATCAGCCGCGCCATCTTCGCCTGTGTGGCGGCCGAACCTGTGATGGCGTAGCCACGCGCCAGCGCAGAAATCCATTGTCCGAAGTTAGCGCCCGGAGCAAAGCCATGGTCGAGATGCAGGTAGTCCGCACCAGTCTCGTCATACCATCCTCCGAGCTCCGGCCCGGGTGCCGGCAGCCCGGATCGCAAACGATATGGCTTAAGCAGGCCATCCTCGTTCAACCCCATCAGGACGGCTTGCGTTTGCTCAAACTGCGTTTGCTGAAGCGATGGGCCGAGTTGAACCTGCCCATATTCCAACTGCTCGAGTTTCACTCGGGTTGATGTGCCATTTGGATTAGCGAATGCAAACCGAGAGGAGGCCGAGGATGCGGCCATCGCGGACCATGCTAGGAACCTTCTGCGCGAGAACGTATGCCGACTCATAAGGGGACCAACACCGTAGCTTACACGCATCGCCTGTGACCGTGCAGGGATGCCGAACATCGGCATGCTCGAACCGGTCGCTCTCGGTCGTCGCGGTTTGGGCGAAGGTGCAAAAACCGCTTCTCGCTGTGGCCGAGCCAACATTCTTGGGCTGCCTTAAAGCTTCAGACTGCCCCACTCCAGAAAGCGGTGTTGCAAAGCAAGTCGGCCCGTATATAGTGTGTAGCCGCTTGAACTCTCGCAGAACTCCCGCGCATGAATCTTGCATTCTCAAGCATTTGAATCGTAACTGTTTTCTGAAGGAGAAGCCGGTGAACAAAGAAGTATCGCGTCGTCAAATGATGCAGCTCGGACTGAGTGCCGCTGCTACAGCGGGCCTAGCCGCCGCCGCTCAAATCGCCACCGCCCAAACTGCCGCTGCCACTATCCAGGGGGCGCCCGTGAACGCCTCGGAAGGCGAGGCGGTGCAGTCGTCGATCAAGAAGGCATTTCTTTTCCTGAACCAGATGATGGATGCCTATGCGCAAGGCCCCACCGTTCGCATGTGTCAAAGCTATAGTGATCAGATTGCTGGTGGCACTTTCTTCAGCACCGCTTTTGTATACGACAATGCGCTGCTCATCCTCGCTTACTTGAGTCGCAGGCGAGGCAGCGATCTTGCCAGGGCTCGCATACTTGGGGACGCTCTGCTGTATGCACAGCAGCACGATCCGGCAGGCGACGGTAGATTTCGTCAGGCCTACATGGCCGGCTTGCCGTCGAGCGATGGCGTGTATGTCACCACGGGACTCTCGTTCTTCCAGGGCAGCGCGATGGGCGATGTGGCGTGGCCGGCGATTGCACTTGCTCAATTACATGTCGCCACGGGAAGCCAGGCGTATCTTGAAGGGGCCGTGATGGCTGCAACCTTCATCGAAACCACCGCCCGGGATAACGTCAACGTTCCACCGGGTGGCTATTACTTTGGCAACGGTCAGACGAACAAGTCGACCGAACATAACATCGACATCTTTGCGCTCTTCACCATGCTCGCGCAACTTACCGGCAACACCTCATGGCTGGATGGCGTTAACCACGCCCGGGCCTTTGTTCAAGCTATGTTCGACGCTCCCTCAGGCCACTTCTGGACCGGCACCAAGGATGCTACGCAGATCTTCTATGACAACAGCCCCGAAGACGTGCAGACCTGGTCTTATCTGGCAATGAAGGATCCTGACTACTCCATCTCTATCGATTGGGTGAAGACCAACCTGGCCACAACGGATACTTCCTTCGCGTTCAATAATGGATGGGGTAACAATGGGCTGAAGATTCGAGTGAACGGCATGACCTTCGCCAGCCTTAGCAAACTTGGCCCTGTGCTCGGCGATTCCACTGTGGATCCGGATGCGGTTTGGGTGGAAGGAACCGGTCATCTGCTTTCGGCTCTGCTGCAGCGCCGCTTGCCTCCAGGTCAGGATATTCCCACCTTCCATGGTGACGTTCAACTCGCCGCCCAGTTGATTGAGAGCATGATCCTCGTACAGAACACGCAAGGCCTGACGCCCGGCACACTCAGCTATGGGCAGACTGTACACGGCGCTCCCTTGGTTTCGGGGCAGGGTTTGCCTGCTTCAACCAGCATTCTCAACACTGGTTTTAACTTCAATTACTTCCCCTACTTTCACATTGGCGCCACCGCCTGGTACGTGATGGGAGCGCAGGGGTATAACCCACTTCGACTAAGTCGATCGTGAGAGCTGGGTTCTATCGAAATAGATTGCGAGGTGGAGGACACGGATAGATACTCGGACCTTCCACCTCGATCTCGTTGAAGCAGGGGCCAAGCTCAGACAGTTGCGGACGACGTCGCCGGTCGCATTTGCGACCCCTGCGCTGGTGCATTGTGAGTTGAGTTCAGACGACGAGAACCTTGACGCCCATTTTCGTGAAGCCTACGAGGCTCTCTTCCGAAGCGCCGTCATCCGTGATGAGAACGTCGATGTCGCTGGCCGGGCAGATCACGCCAGGGCTAACCATGCCGACCTTACTCGAGTCGGCGATTACAATCACCTGCTTCGACTGCGAAGCCATCGCGCGGAAGACAGCGGCTTCTTCCGGTTCGATGATCGTAGCTCCTCGATCGGCATCGACGCCGCAGACTCCGATGAAAACCTGATCCATCACGAATGCTTTCAGCGACTCGATCGCGCAGGTGCCGATCAGCGAATACGCTCCCGCCCATCGCATGCTGCCCCCGGTCAGGTTGACCTCTAACCCGGTGCTGGCACTTAACTCCATGCCGATGTTGACTGCATTCGTCACGATGCGCAGTTGACTGCGCTTGCGCAGGCAGCGCGCCACTTGTGAGGTGGTGGTGCCAGCCGTCAGCCCAACCGTCTCGCCGTCGTGAATGAGTCCGGCCGCGGCTTCGCCGATGCGCTGTTTCTCGTGCGAGAAGCGGTCCTCGCGGATCTGGAACGATGCGTCAAAACGGAAAGGCTCATAGACCGCTTGGCCGGCCAGCATGGCTCCGCCATGCGTCCGATGGACCAGGCCGCGCTCTTCGAGTCGCACCAGATCACGTCGCACACTCGCAGGCGAGGTGCCAAAGGCCTCAGTAAGCTCCTCGATCGAGGTCTTACCATGGCGAAGCAGCAGTCGCAAAATCTCGTTGGCACGGCGATCAGTCTTCGAGGACATGGGCTATCGACTTGCTCTCATCATACGAGAGCTTTCGTTTTACAAAGCTGCCTTCTGCATCACGATCAGAGCGTCGCGCAGACTCCGGACGTCGTCCGCGTTCACCGTATATTGGCCAAACTCATCGATGCCTGCTTCGCCCAGAGATAACGAAGGATTCTGATACTTCATCGGACTTTTGATCTTCTTCCGCAGGGCCGCGTGAAATTCAGAGGCTCCGGTCTTTCGCGCGATCTTGCCGACATTTTCTTTGCGGATACCTCCGCATACCATGACCCCGATCCGGTCGTTGGCTCGCGCAATCATCTCGGAAATTTGATCCATGCCTTGTGCGGCCGTTTGCGACCCGCCTGAGGTGAGAATTCGGTCTGCGCCTGTGGCCATTACACTCTCAACCGACTTAGTAAGATCCGGCGTTCGATCGATAGCGCGATGAAACGTAACTTCCAGCGGCCGGGCTAACTCTACCAACTCGCGGGTCTGTTCCACATCGACTTCGCCATTCTGTAGCAGCAGGCCCAGCACGATTCCGTCCGCGCCATAACTCTTGGCGGCGGTGATATCTCGCCGCATGATCTCCAGTTCATCCTGGGTATAAAAAAAATCGCCGGCTCTCGGTCGGATCATGACGAACATCGGAATGACCAGCGCGTCCCGTACAGCGCCAATCAGTCCCGAACTTGGAGTGATGCCGCCTTCCAGAAGATCGGAGCACAACTCCACACGTTCAGCGCCTCCGCTTTGCGCCGCTTTCGCGGAAGCGATCGAATCTACACAGATTTCAAGTACCATTGGCTCTCTTATCCGGTGAACTCCGGACTCTCCTGCAAGACTGTATACCGGCTTGAAACGATTCGGGCGCCCTGATCTGTCTTCTGTCGAGGTACGCCCGATGCGCTTAGAACGTGTATCGCGCAGAGAACTGCAGATGCCGTTCCGTAGACCGTATCGAACCCTGGCTGGCGATCTCGCCAAAGGTCGAATTGGTGATGCCGGTGTCCGGGTTGCCGTAACTCACGATGTTGAAGACGTTGAACGCGTCGAAGCGAAACTCAAACGTGTGCTCGCCGATGATGTGGAAGTCCTTAAAGGCCGAGCTGTCCACATTGAGGTAACCCGGTCCGCGCACAGCGCCATTTCGCGAAGTGCCGAACGAGTTGCTGGCCGGAACGCCGAACGCGCACAGACCATTGTCAACGCCAGGCTCAGTGCAGGGAACAGCGGAAGGATCCGTGCCAAACCAGTTATCGATCGTGCGGTGAACAATCTTCAACTTGCGGTATTGGTTTGGCCTTGAGTTGCCATAACTATTTGAGTTATTGCCCGGCCCGGTCAGCGTTTCGGGGAATCCGGAGTATCTGACTCCAGCCACCGCGATCTTCCAACCACCCAACGCTTCGTCGACCACCCGGTTCGCGCCCGAGAGGTATTCATGTCCGCGTCCGACCGGCAGCGCATATACACCAGTGCCGGATACGTTATGCTTCACGTCGTAGCCAGCAGGACCGTAGTCTGCAGCGCTGTCATAGTAATTCTGAAAGGCGCCGCTGTACCCGGCCACGTTCAACGCATAGTTGCCCAGGCTGTTAGTCATGGCGCGGCCGTAGGTATAGTTCAGTGTGAATTCAAGGCCGTGGCTCAAGCGCTGCCGCAACGTGGCCTCGAGGGCGTTGAAGTTCATCATCGCCCGCGACTCCGTGATCAGCAGGGATCCCGATCCGATGCCCAGCTCCGTGCCGTCGCCCAGATACTGGTTGTGGAAGAAAGGCGCGGAGGTCGGATCGCCGTTTACCCGCCACTGGTTCACGTTGCCGTAGTCTTCGATATGTTGACCTTGCTCGCCGATGTACCCGACTTGCAGAGATGCGGTTCGCGTCAGAGCATACTCGGTCGTCAGGCTCCATTCCTGCACATACGCAGGCTGGATGTTTTTCGGATACACATTGAACGTACCGCCATAACTCAGGTCGCTCGAGTTAGAGAAGGTGAATCCTTGTTCCACGGTGCGAGGCGTGCCGCCGTTGCCCGGCGTCGGGCTCACGGTTGAGATGTTCACGGCTTGGATAAATGGCGTGATCGAGGTCAGGCGTTGGTTTGACGAGTTACCTTCAAAGAAGCTCGTCGCCCCATAGCCGCCGCGAAGTACCAGCCGATCGCTTGCCTGGTAAGCAAAACCAACCCGCGGCATGAACTGCTTGAAGTTATTGTCGTAGCAGGCACGGTTGCTGCAAACGCCCGATCCTGCGGGCGCGCCTGTGGGAACGTGATTCGCATAGATGACTTGACCGGTATTCAGGTCGATGTTGCCGGTCTTATTGTTTTGCTCAACCCACGGCTGATCAAACTCGTAGCGCAGGCCAAAGTTCAAGGTCAGGTTTGGACGAATCTTGTAATCGTCCTGCGCGAATCCTGCAACACGCCACTGCCGCTGTCCCACAAAGATGCTGTTCAAAGTCACAGAAGCGGAAGCGACTCGATCCAGGACGAAGTCCGCACCCTGGTAGCCCGGCCCGTTTGCCACAGAAGGGTTGCTGGTGAAGGCTCCGCTGTAGCCCAGCGTGCCCAGGAAACCATTGTTGTTGCTGGTCGGATAGTTGTTCTGGTAGCGAATGGCTTGCGCGCCTACGCTGACTAAGTGGAGACCGTGTTGCCAAGTCAAGTTATCGATATAGCTGAACGTGTTGTCGATCAGGCCGCCGTCGAACGCAGGCGTACCGACGTTGCTGATGCCGTTCCCGATTCCCTGGTTAGAGAAGCCGACATACTGTTGCGCACCGAAGGGAATTCCAACCTTTGCGTTACCGGTGAGTCCGAAGAGGCCGGACGGATCGCCCGGCAACCCCTGATTCCACGTTGTGCGCGTGAAGCCGATACGCCCCGAGTTCACGATCGCGGGCGAAAACGTATGCACCCAGTTCGCGCCTAGGATCTTCGTTGGGTACAGGTTGCTGCCCGGGAAAGAGATGGCCAGTAACGAGCTCGATCCGTCGTAGGCCGTCGACATCGAGTAAAAGCCGGTGATCTTATCGGCCGGACGAAGGTCATACTCAATTTTGATATCGCCTTGGTTGTTGGCTTTGTAACTGCGGCTCGAGCCTTGCAGGTTGTTGGCCGCAATCCCATCCGTCGGTGCGGCGTTTGGCAGAGGGTAGAGATTGGGATGTGCGAACAAGAACTTTGCGACAGGATTGACGATCGGAATCTGATTGTTCGGATAGGGTGCGAAGTTATTTTCCGGATCGTACAGTTGGATGGGTTTCGGTCCGCTGAGCAGGACAGAGAAGTCTCCATTACGCATCGCGGGCGTGAACACACTGGCCGAACTCTGTCCACCAACATGGTATCGAGCGGCCAGGTAATCGACAAAGAAGAACAGCTTGTCCCGCTTGATCGGGCCGCCAAACGTTCCACCAAACTGCGCCTGCGAGAAGGGGTTCTTCGAGATCTTGGGCGTCTGGTGATTGTTGTTCCAGGTGTTCGCGTTGAAGTTGGCGTTTTGTTCGTAGCCGTATGCCGAGCCGTGAAATTGATTCGTTCCGCTCTTGAGCACGCTGACTACGCCGCCGCCATTTACGTTGCCAAACTCAGCCGGCGAATTGGCCGTAAGCACCTTCACTTCCTGGAGCGCCTCCGGTGCGGGGCTGTATGCGATCAAGTTATTGAAGGTTTCGTTCATGTCGATGCCGTCGAGCGTGTAGTTATTCGATTGCGCCCGGTTGCCATTCACATTCGGCGTATCGGTGTAATACGTGCTGCGCTCGATACTCGTTGTGCCCGAGGTTCCAGCCGTATCCACAGAACCCGGTACATAGAGAGTCAGCGCGGAGAAGTCGAGGCCATTCAGAGGGAAGTTGCGAATCGTGTTCGAGGTGAACGTGGTTGCGATCGAAGGGTCGTTGGTATTCAGAATCGGCGCGGCCGCCGAGACATTGACCGTGGTCGCGGAGCTACCCACCTGCAGCTTCACATTGAAGGTCGGTGTCTGCAGCACCTCGAGCGTAAACGGCGGAAGCGTCACCTGGCTGAATCCGGTTGCCTGTACCGTCACCTGGTAGCGTCCGATGGGCAAGAACTGGATGCGGTAGAACCCGTCGTTATTGGTCGTCGTGGGCGAGTCCACACCCGTGTCCAGGTTGTGTGCCACCACTTGCGCACTTGGCACAACCGCGCCACTTGGGTCGGTCACCGAACCGGTGATGGATCCAGTCACCGTCTGCGCAAAGAGTGCCGGCGCCGCTAGCAGCATCGCGAACACACCTGCGGCAACATACCGAAGAAATCTAGTTGTCATCATCTGAATCCTCACAAAATGAAACGTTCGCTGTGGTGTGCGGACATGTTCCTGGCTAAGCCTGGAAATCTGCCTGCATCTTGAATGTTCGTGGCCGAACGCCACGTGTGTGAAAAACACAGTAGGTCAAAATGATCGAAATTTCCACAAAAATGATCATTTAGGTCAAAAGATCGTGACATTCGTTTGCAGGACGCGCGTTTTGTCCAGATTAGGAGCATGGCCAACGCTCCGGAGAATGGCTTTCGTGCGCCGGGCTCCCGATAGCAACACACTCCGACACGGGTCTTCGACTCGACCTTCGCAGGCAAATCCGGAAGCCAGGACTCCAACCTCAGGTGGACTTCTGCTTCCATCTGCAGGGGGAAGACAGCTGGACTGCGATTCTTTACCGTGGTTCTGCTGCGGCGGGAAGCGTGCTAACTTCTTCTTTGATCAACACGGCGAACCAGAACACATGAGTGATCCAGAACTGAAGATCAACCTGATTCAGGATGCGGACGCCACCGGTGAGGTGGCGGCGGTCTACGACGAATGGCGCGCGCAGTCGGGACGGCAGGCGATGCCCGGTATTCTGAAGTGCTTCAGCCACCGGCCCGACTTTCTCCGGGATGTCATGACCTTCAGCAATCGTGTGCATTTCTCTGAAGGCCATCTCGATCGACGCACCAAGGAAGCGATTGCGAGTTGGGTTTCGTGGCTCAACCGCTGTCCGTATTGACTGGACTCTCATGCCTACTTCCTGCGGGTTCAGGGAGCTGATGAAAAGACAGTGCAGGCGATCGCCGAGGGTAAGCTCGACGAAGCCGGGTTAAGCGACGCGGAGGTTGCCCTGCTGAGATACGTGACCAAGGTGACCGAGGCGGCGTACAAGACGACGGTCGAGGATGTTCAGGCCTTGCGCGATCATGGATGGACCGAGCCGCAGATTGCGGAGTGCGTCTACATCACTGCGATGTTCGCATTTTTCAACCGTGTTGCAGACAGCTTCGGTATTTCGCCGCAGGGGTATCTTGAGATGAATACGGTGACGAAGTGACTCGAAGCCTATGGCCATGAAACCAACGACCAAACGAAGAATCGGCTGGGGTCTTGCAACGGCTTTCTGTCTCTGGGTCGGCTTCGTGGCCTACATCGACTGGGCGATGCATCAGCCACCGGAGGTCTTCGGTCACGTGATGGCACGCATGCCCATGCCAGCCTATTTCCTGTTCCCCTTCGAAACCATGTGGTCGGAGGCGCGCAGGGGTTCACTGCAGATAGGAGACGCTGCGCCGGACTTCACAGTGAAGACGCTCGATACCAAGGCCCCAGTCAACCTTGCCTCCTTGTGGACTGGCAAACCCGTGGTCCTGGTCTTTGGCAGTTACACCTGACCGCCCTTTCGGCGGGAGGTTCCCGCCCTGAACAAGCTCTCGCAGCAGTACAAGGGTAAGGTCGATTTCTACGCGGTCTACATTCTTGAAGCGCACCCGACCGATGTCTGGGAGATGCAGAGCAACGTGCGCGACAAGGTGTTGTTCCGCAGTCCGCGCGACGAGCAGGAACGTGCGGCCGTAGCCGATAGCTGCGTCCGCAAACTGGGTATAAAATTTCCCGCATTGATAGATAACTTCGCGAACCAGGTTGAAACTGCCTACACCGGCTGGCCAGATCGTCTGTATCTGATCGCGTCGGGCGGACGCGTGCTTTATAAGAGCAAGCCCGGTCCCTTCGGGTTCCATCCCGAAGATTTGACGGCAGCCATTCAGAAGCAAATCGCCACGAAGTAAGGCGACGCGCTCACACCTCGATTGAAGCGGCCCCGGCTGCGGTGAGCAACAAGGGCCGCCTTCAATCGATCAGCGCAGTCCGGTCGTCTGGAACGGTAATCCCGTCGCAGGCGAATGATCTACCTGTGCGTCGATGTTTGGGGCGATCGAGACCCCGGCGCCAGACGCAGCGGCCACGTCGGTGTTCCATCCATCCAGAACAACCAGGGCATCTTCGCCGTGAAAAGCCTCCAGGTCGGCTTCGATCGTAACCGTCTTTGTCTCATTTGGAGTGAACGAAAGGTAGTTGTCACTGTAATAGACCGGCAACACGCGTTCGCCGGACTTCTGCCGCCGCAATTGCAAGTGAGCCATCAACGCGAGATTCGCAGACGGATTGTGCAGAGTCACCGTAACGAGCCGCTTTCCGGCGTCGTCTTTGCTCGTGACCTGGGCATCGAGATGCACCGTCGGCAGCTTCGCCAAATCGGTGAGGTCGTCTGGATGTTCCGGCTGAGCTCGCCAGTAGAAATTCTCGGAGAGCGGTTTGCCCGATGCGTCGCGCAAGGCAAGCTTGAGGAAGTGAACCGAAGAAACTCCGGAAGGGAATGCGACCGCGCCCAGCCCGGCTACGCTCGATGCTGGAGCAGCCACCGGGTAGTCGTTCTGATAAGCCTCAGAACCGTCCAGGTTGTAGATCGAGACGTGCGCTACTGCGCCGGCGATGGGTTCGGGTGAGTTGTTAATCACCTGCAGTTCACCATTGGCTTCGTTGAACTGGATGTGAATGAGCTCGGCAGCCTTCTTCACGGCAAACAGTGAGGCGTTCGGTTCCAAATCGTAGTGGTAAAGCTGCCAGACAAAACTGGGCTGCGCCGGATGGCTCATCCACGTAAGGATGCCGGTCGCTGGATGAAACATCTGTGCGTTGCGACCCTCGTACATCGCACGATATGCCTCGTAGTTCGCCAGCTGAGCCTTACGCACGAAGTCGGCCAAATTTGCAATCTTGCCGTACCTGCTCGCTAGGATGCCGGGATACTCATCGCTGCCCGAAGCGCCCCTGGCAAAGTCGTGCTCGGCCCAATCGTCGGTAATGGTCTCCCAATCTTTCTCGGGCATCATGCCGTGAATCGACTCCAGCGTGGGCACCGAGACGCTGCCAGTTTCCGTTTTGAAGTAGTCCTGATGAATGACGTAGAACTCGCGCGGCGTTCGCCATTTATATGGCCCATTCGATTGAACGCCGCGGCCCGCGGTCGAACTCGGCTGATAGAGCCGAGTCGGTTCCAGTTCCGCCATCAGCTTGCGCAGGGGGTCGTCGATCTCCTTGGGCGGATAACCCTCGTTGCGCGCGCACCAGACCGCAATGGACGGATGATTGCGGAAGCGCACGATCTTGTCTCGCACATTGGCCATGTAAGTTTCGAGGTCTGTCGGGTTAGGACCATCACTTGGATTCGGCTGGAAAAATTCGTCCCACAAGAGCAATCCGTATTTGTCGCAGAGTTCGTAGAACTCCTGGCTGGTGCTCTGCCCCACCCAGTTACGAATCATGTTGAGGTTCGCCAACTGGTGCAGGCGGATCTGTGCTTCCAGCCGCTCGCGCGGAATTCGCTTGAGGCCCTCGTCCAACCCCCAGTCTCCGCCGCGAATGAATACCCTGACCCCATTCACCGAGATTGTCAGGTATTCGGAATCGGGGACCGTGTAGGTAATCTTGCGCACGCCGAAGGTGACGTCTGTCGCGTCCGAGGTTTTCTTATTAACGTCAAAACTCAGGTGCAGCTTGTAGAGGTTTTGAGGACCATACCCATTCGGCCACCAGAGGCGCGGCTGGTTCACATGGAGCGCCGGAGTTGTCTTCGAGTCGAAGCTCACCAGTTTGCTACTGTGTGGCGCAATTTCGACCGGCTGCTGAAAGGTGATGTTCTCAATGCTGCCGTTGAGCACACCCTTCTGCGGCTGATCGGTAACGTTCTCGACCGTCGCCGAGACCGCTATGTCGCTGGAATCGGTTTTGGGCAAGGGTAGATCGGTCGTGACCAGCGGTTCCTTCACCAGAACAGGACCGCTCGCCGAGAGGAAAACCTTTTGCCAGATGCCCGTATCGCGATCTCGGATCGCCGGCAGCCAGTCCCATCCGATAGTGCTGAGAAAGGTTGGGCCATCGATGGCCGTGATGCCGCCGTTTGACCCCATGCCGCTGCGAAGTGTGTGCTCGTGCGGTTCGCCGGGGTGAGGTTGCGGCGATACCAGGACGGCCAGCACAGCTTTTTTCCCGGCTTTCACGTTGGCCGAGATGTCGAAGATGCCGCGCTTGAATGCACCCCGCATGGTTGCGATTTGTGCGCCGTTGACCCATACCACGGCGGAGTAGTTGACGCCCTCGAAATTAAGCCAGATGTGCTTGCCGGCATACTCCTTCGGGATCTGGATCTCGGTTCTGTACCAGTACGAAGTTCGCGCCAGGCTCTCCGGGATCTTCTCTGGACGGTTGTTCTCGCCATACAGCGGCTCCGGATAGACCTTGTTGTTCACCAGCGACGTCAGGATCGTGCCCGGAACGGTTGCGGTGTACCACGCAGTGGGCTTGAACTTCTCAGTAGAAATCTCCGCTCCCGGCTGCGGCACTTTGGCAAGGTCCTGTAATTGCCATCCCGAACTAAGCTCTACCGGCTCCATTGCGGTTGTACCTGCCGTTGCTAACATCGGCGCCAGTGCAAGAAAAAGCAATCCAGAGAAAAAGTCACAACAGCGTATCCGCAATGGGTCATTCCTCATACTTCAAAAGAAGATTTCGACATGAATCATAGCCGAAGAAGTTACAGACAAAATCTATCGCATTGTGCACGAGCATGGGGGAAAACGTGGCAGGCACCGAGCTACAATAAGCGTTCCCCACGAGGGGCGAGTCCCGGAATGGGCGGGCACTTCCTCAGTATTCCAGCTGGGTGGTCTCCGATCGCGTGGGAGAAGCCTGACGAATGCCGGCCTCTCAAGCGGTCGCGCGATGAATTTCGCGTCGACTGTCGCCTTCCGCTTCGCTCGAGATGGAGAGGGTGAGCACAGGGCAGTGCGCGTGGGCGATGGTCTTGTAGGCCACCCCCTCCCGGGCAAGGGTTGCGACGATTGGCGCCTTAGAGGCCCCAAGGACGATCAGATTCGCACGGGAGGCCTGAGCCTGGGCGAGAATCTCAGTGGCCGGGTCCCCTCTCCGGATAAGCGTGTCGATGATGCACCAGGAGGGCGCCTCTGGGGGTATGAGTGCGCGAAGTTGCCGTTCAGCGTAGCTGGTCAGTTGCGGTATGGGCACTTCATGAGCGCCATGCGACGGTAGTACGTGCATCAACACCAGTCGTGAGGCAGTCATCTGCGCAATTTCGGAGGCAAGTGCGGCGCTCGGTCCGGAGGCTTTACTGAGCGATGTCGCGTGCAGGATAGTCCGCACAGCGCCGGCTCCAGGCACGCTCTCGTGAGCCTCAGGTCCAACGGTTAAGACCGGGACAGGGGCCGAACGCAGCACTTGTTCCGCAACGGAGCCCAGAAGCAGTTTTCCCCATCTGCCTCGACTCCGAGTCCCGAGAAGAATCCGATCCACACGCAGACGCTGCGCGGTCGAGACAATCTGTTCCGACGGTATGCCGTCCCGCACGACTACCTCGCAGCGGACTCCGGCCCTGTGTGCCTCCGCGGCAAAGGTCGATAGGTACTTCTCGATGTAGTCGATCGCTTGTGTGGTGTTGAAGTAGGGGAGACCGCCGGCATCGACCTGCAGGCAATTGCTTGCCGTGAGGACGTGCAAGAGCACAAGCCTGGCCCCTTCCTGCCTTGCTTGCCGGAGTGCCATCGAAAACAGTCGATCGATGTCTCCCAGTCCGGTGGCGACCAGAATGGAATCGGGCTTACTCCAGCGATGTCTTCCAGGCTCCCACATACGTGATCTCCTGTGGAAATAGATTCCCACTTTGGGAAAAGCCTGGCGGTGACGCCGGACACGCGCGGATGTGAGGTGGATTACGTGCAGAGCTCGTGAAGAGCGGACAACGGAGGGCAGGAGGGGCGAGGTGTTCGCCGAATCAGTCCGTGCTGGTTGGTTCTTCCGGAATCGCGGGCGTGGAGGACGTCGTCCTGCCCGAACGCGAATAGCCCAATCCCCGGGAGTGGAGATAGAAGACATGGCGGCAGAGTGGACACTCCCAAGGGTAATAGCCGAATCGCGTCAGTACACGCCGCTCCCACCATCCTTGCCGAGGCATTCGGCGAGGAGAGTCACACGCGCACTTCGGGCAATTCTTTTTGGGCAACTCACAGCCTCCACCTTCGCGTGCGAGAACTCGGTCACAATAAATTGTCGAAGAGCGAATGCCAATGGAAAATCGAACAGGAGACGCGCTACGGATAACAACCTTGTTCAAGCTACGAAAAACGAACGTTAGAGCAACCGTAACGACAAAGCAGGCAACATAGTATGCAGGTGAGCGGACCGAGCATTGACTAGCTCATCGATATGTTACGTCGAAGCGGAACACAGGGGAGCTTTGGCTGCGCGGGAGCGTGGATGGAGTGATGAGCCGGTATTCCTGCAGAGGCCTGTAACACAATGCCAATGCAGAGGGGTGCACCTTGCGAAAGGTGCACCCCTCTGCATTTGTGCGCTACCTCGTGTGCTTGCCCATTGTTGCAGCGCCGGCTAGGGAACAGACGGCAAATGAACTCGCCAAATCCGCCACTAAGGTTCGTCCACCTGAATGGCAATCGCCTCCAACTGTTGCAGATGATTCAAATCGTGGCCAGCCATGGTTTCCACTAACGACTGCATCGTCATTCGGCCCCGTTCTGGGTGCGTGAAGGGCCGCGTGAACGCTTCTGGAGGCAGGGTACGGAGCCAGGCCACGTTCCATGCGCGCGAGGCAGCATAGGCCTCGAGCGCGTCGTTGCCGTTGAGCTTCGGATAAGGCTTCGACCACTTGTCCTGGTCCCAAGGCTGCGTGGTGTGGTCGTCCTCGGCGAGCGTCTGGCGAAGCCGGAAACTAAACCCGATCTCCGCATCGGCTAGATGGCAGAGAATCACATTCACGGACCACTTGCCCGGCGCTAGCGAACGTTTCAGGCCGCTCTCGCCCAGTCGACCTACTAGTTGCCGGTACAGGCTCGGAGATTGGGCCACAACCTCCATGGGGTCACGATCACCCAGGAACGATGCATATGGGTTCATGCCACCGATTGTAGAGCACTTCGTTTGCCCGAACGCCAACTTCTTGGCAGCCTCGCAACAACGATTCGTGAATCTCGGCTTCAGCCTTGAAGCGAAGCCCGGCAGTGCCGCATCTGAAGGCGTTGGAGGAAACGATGGTCAAGAAAGCGTTGCTGGCAAGATTAGAAGCTAGAACAGGGAAGGAAGCCGAGTTGGAGAGTTTCCTGCGATCGGCGCTGCCGCTGGCGCAGCAGGAGCCCGGGACGACAGTGTGGTTCGCGCTCAAGTTCGGTCCCACCAGCTTTGGCATCTACGACGCATTCGCGGACGATGCGGGCCGCCAGGCTCATCTCGACGGCGAAATCGCCAATGCCTTGTTTGCGAAAGCAGACGAATTGCTTGCGCATCCACCCAGCATCGAGCAGCTCGATGTGCTTGGAGGCGAAGCTCCCGTAAGTACTCGTCGCGGCCCGCCACGAACTGTTGGAAGTAGATAGAGCGTCTTGAGCGCGGTCCGATTCTGTTCACGAAGCATATCCGGCGAATCCTAGAGCCCGGCTTGCATCGGTGATATAGTCCATGTCGCTGTGCAGGGATGCGCTGCCGGAGGATGCGCCATGCCAAGTTCTGAGGGCCCTCGTTCTGCTCGAATGAGTGCATGGCTAGTCGCCGCCATGGTGGGGATGATCTCGGTCCCCGCCGCCCTCACACTGCATCGCGTACGTGTCTCCGCGGTAGTCGACGTTACTGTCCCCAACCCATCTCCGTACGGATACACCGTAAGTCTGCTGCTGTTTATCGTGCCGATTCTAGTGATCGGTCTTTGGTTTCTGCCGAACTCCGGAGTCAAGGTATCAAAGAAATCCTTCTGGATCACCATCGGGCTCCTCTTTCCCTCCGGGCGTCGTTCTCGACTACTTCTTCGCTCACCAATTTCTCACCTTCCCCAATCCGGCGCGACTCTGCGTATCCTTGCTCCAGCCGTTGGCGGCGGTGTTCCGATCGAGGAATATCTCTTCTATCTCACCGGGTTCATCGCCGTGCTTCTGCTGTATATCTGGCTGGATGAGTACTGGCTCAACGCGTACTCGGTGCCCGCGGAATCCGGCGCCCGTTCAGAGTTCGAGCGCTTTCTCCGCTTTCATCCGTCCTCGCTAATGCTCGCGATTGTGCTGCTCCTGGCGGGTTTCGCTTACAAGCGATGGATTGCGGCGGATCCGGCAGGATTCCCCGGCTATTTCACCTTTCTCGTGCTGACTGCGCTGCTTCCTTCGGCGGCCTTATTTCCGACAGCGCGTCCGGTGATCAACTGGCGCGCATTGAGCCTCACCCTCTTCATGCTTCTGCTGACCAGCCTGTTGTGGGAGGCGACACTCGGCGTTCCGTATGGGTGGTGGGGCTATCAGCCTGACCAGATGCTGGGCATCGGCATCACGGCCTGGGACAAGCTTCCGATCGAGGCAGTGCTGGTGTGGATCGACGTCACCTACACCACCGTGATCGTCTACGAAATCGTCAAGCGGTGGAAGTCGTCAGGACGCACGGCACGCCATGCGTTCCTTGGACCAGCGGCCGGTTCTTCGCGCAGCTGACTTAGATCTGCGCGGCAAGTGGCGGAGACATAGGCGCGTCGTATTCGTTGGACGGTGGCGTCTGCGTGCCTTCGAGCTTGCGACATTCGTTCTCAAGATGCTCGACCACTTCGTGCGAGTAGATCAGGAAGTGTTCCGCCGAGAGCAGGACCATAAATCCCAGCCACATCTTGGCGGGTTGGCGAGACCATTTGCGGATCATGAGCCAGAGAAACTTCCAGTAAGCGAAGCGGTAGTTGGACTGGACTCCCTGGCGCCACATGGAAGCGGCCAAAACCCGCAAGTTATAGCTCCAGGGCAACTCTGGCGGATGCTGCGTCTCCCGCGGCTTCCAGATCTCGAGCGATCGGAAGGCACGTTTGAAGAAGGCGTCTGGCTCGTACAAGCCGTTCAGCAGACGGCAAAGACCGCGCAGCAGAACTGGCAGCGGTAACACCGTTTTGAAGTTCGGCGGGCTGAAATTCGACGTAGCCTGGCTGTCCTCGTAAAGGCGGCCTTCCCGTTTCATGCGGTCGTAGAGCGCGGTCGTGGGTGGCGCCTGCAACACCCCAGCCATGGCCCACGTGATTCCGGTGCGATTGATGAACTCGAATTGCCGTTCAAAGATGGTCTCGTCGTCGGAGTCGAAGCCCACGATGAATCCGGCGAGCACCCACAATCCGCGTTCCTGGATCTTCCGTACCTGGGTCAACAGGTCGGCGCGCAGATTCTGAAACTTGCGCGACTGCTTCAGCGCGTCTGAGGAAGGCGTCTCTATGCCGATGAAGACATACATGAAGTTCGCTTCTACCATCGCGTCGAGTAACTCGCTTTTTTCGGCGAGATCAATTGAAGCCTCGGTGTAAAACGAGAACGGATGGTTGTGCTTCCGCTGCCACACGGCCAATTCTCGAGCCAGTTGCAACGCTCGCGCATGGTTGCCGATGAAGTTGTCGTCGACGATGAAAACTTCATTACGCCAACCGAGTTCCCGCAAGCGGTCAATTTCGGCAATCAGTTGTTCCGGGGTCTTCGCCCGCGGCCGCCTTCCATAGATCGTGATGATGTCGCAGAACTCGCACTGAAACGGGCAGCCCCGTGAAAACTGTACCGGCATGGACGTGTACTGATCCCGCCGCAGCAGGTCGAAGCGAGGCATCGGACTGAGTGTCATGTCCGGCTTCTCAGTGACGCGGTAGAGCGCGCGGGCCGTGCCATTTTCCAGCGCCTTGGCAATGTCGGCGAACACCTCTTCGGCCTCTCCTGCGAGCACGTGGTCGGCTTCGCGCAGCAACAACTCGGGCTCGCTGCTGGCCCATGGGCCACCGATGAAGGTGCGCGTGCCCGAGAGCCCGTGCACGGGCGAGAACCGAGAGCGCGTCAAACCGCTGCGCATGCATCGCACTCACCATCACGAGCTGCGCCCACTTCAGATCTTCGTCGCGCAGGTCATCAAAAGCGCGGTCGATCAGCCGGATGTTCCAGGTCGAAGGACACAGAGCCGCGACGGTGATCAGCCCTAGAGGCGGAGTCATCGCGCTCTCGGGCAGCATCTCCAACACGCCTTCAAAGCCCCAGTACGAAGCAGGGAAGCGCGGCCAGACCATCAAAACGTTGATGCCTGGACCCAGCGGCGGAAAGGAATCGCTGGGGAGAGCGCTCGGTAAAATTGCAAACGGAGTAGGCGCTTCGGATGGAGACGCGGCCATGCGGAGAGTGCTCCTTCCGGACTGCGGTATTCGAAATATCTGCTGCACCCGGAGATGGTTCCGGGACTGCCACCTTAAAGAGCGTGGAAGATCACCGATGGTATCGCTGTTGATGAATGGGCGTCAAATGAACATCCCGCGCGCTGACAGTGCCTTCAACTTACAAGACCCAGCTGGTGACAATAAGATAGATGCATCATTTTTGTGCGAATATATCAACGATTTCATTCTGACAAACCCGGGGTGAAGACGGATCGATGTACGTTTCAGCGACTGTGCCGGGTAGTCGAACAGCCGAAGTCGTTGGCAGGGTCTTCGGCTATGTCACCGCCCTGTTTCTTCCTGCACTCACCATGGGAATGAGCTTTCATTCCCATGCGCTGCGGGATATTCCGCTGGCTATGAGTTTTGCTTCGATCGCCGCCGTGGCGACGGGCTTTGGCCTCGGCCCGGCGCTCTGCGCGACTGCGGTCTCAGTGATGGTGTTCAATTACTGGAAAATTCCAACAGCAGGTACGTGGTCGCTGGATGCTGACTCGATCGCTCGCAGCGCGGTCATTCTCACTGCGGGATTGATGATCGCGATTCTGAGTCACAAGAGGCGAGCCGCGGAGCTCGAACTCCGCTCCACCCTGGTCGCGCTTCAGGAGCAGGCGGATGCACTGAATCAGGCGCAGCAGGTTAGCCGTTCGGCCGCCTGGGTCTACACTCCAGCCGACCACCGCACACGCTGGCTGGCAGGCGGCTCTGAAATCTTCGGACGCCCGATGGAAGAGATTGCCACTCTCGGTTCACCCAATAGCCTGGTGCTCGAAGAAGATCGACACAAGATCAACGCAGCGGCCAAACACACAAAGGAAACCGGGGAGACATTCCATGTAGAGTTCCGTGTCGCCTGGCCGAACGGCGAAGTTCACTGGTTGGAGGCGCGCGGCAAGCCAAGCCCGGCCGACCGCTCGATTTGGCGCGGAGTCACACTTGATATTACGGATCGAAAGAAGGCGGAGCTGGCCCTGATTCGCTCAGAGAAGCTGGCCGCAGCGGGTCGCCTCGCCTCCACGATCGCGCACGAAATTAACAACCCGCTCGAGGCTGTCACCAATCTGCTCTACCTCGCGCGCGTCGATCCCTCTCTCAACCCGGAGGTGAGTGAATACCTAAGGCAAGCCGATGACGAGTTAGCGCGGCTGTCTGCAATTACCAGGCATACGCTGAGTTTCGTGCGCACCAGGCCTGCGTCCGGGCCCGTGGATCTGGCCGAGATCGTTCAGAGCGTCATCGCTTTGTTTCAGGCGCGGTGCGACGCCCGCGGAGGCGACATTCGATGCACCTGTCCACCAAACACCTTTGTGAAAATCTCGTCCGATGAGTTGCGGCAGATCCTCACCAATCTCATATCGAATGCCTCTGACGCGCTTGCCGGACCGGGTGGCCTCATCAATATCAAAATCGTCGAAACGTCCCAAGGCGCCCAGATTCTTGTGGAGGACAACGGCGTCGGCATCCCAGCCGAAAATCTAGAGCGGATCTTCGATCCGTTCTTCACGACCAAGGACGACACGGGCACCGGCATTGGGCTTTGGGTGACCAAGGAGTTGGTCGAGAAGAATGGCGGCTCTATTTCTGTTGAGAGCGGAAATCTTTCGGACGGCTGCAAGACCCGCTTCCGAATGGAGTTTCCGATCCTCTCTGGCAATCTTCAGACCGTCAGCCAATAGAGCCCGTCTGTATCCAGAATCATTCTTGCCGCCTTCGCCTCGGCAGCAGGAACAAGACTGACAAACCGCCCGCCCACGCGCCGAGCGCGCAGGTGATCATGACCGTCCGGAAGCCACTCAGGAATGCGGAGTCGAGAATGGCGCCCGCCTCGCGCATTTGATCCGCGGTCAAGTCTTTCGGAATGGGCACATCGTGCAGGCGAACACGCTGCGCGAACATCTGCTCTCGATCCTGCCCACTGAAGCTGGAACGGGCCAGCATCGATTCAAGCGTAGCCGCGAAGCCGTGGGCCAGCACCAAAGCCAGCAGGGACAAGGCCACCAAGGCAGCCAACCGCGAGAGTGCGTTGTTTACCGCGGAGGCCACGCCGGTTTGAGTCTGAGGCACGGAAGAGAGAACTGCGGTCGTGAGCGGCGCGACACACAGCGTCATGCCTAGACCGAGAACCGAGACCCCCGGCAGCACTGCGAATATGTAACCGTGCTGGGCGTCTAGCAATGCGAAGAGCGAAAACCCTATCCCGGCGAGCGCGGCGCCAGCGACCAGCAAAGGCCGTTCCCCGACCCGCGGCACCAGCGCACCCACACGTGCTGAGAAGAGAAACATCAGCACGATGAACGGCAAGAAGGCGGCTCCAGCAGCGGCGGGTGCGTAGTGGCGCACTTGAATCAAGTAGAAGGGAATGACATAGAGCGCACCGCCAACCGCTCCGTAGAGCAGAAACGTGAGCAGGTTGGCCGCAAAGAATCGCCGGATGCGAAAGAGCGACAGCGGCATCATGGCATTCGGCCTGTGAGCCTGAGAGCGGAGGAATGCGGCCAGCAGGATCAGCCCGCAGGCCATCGGCACGAACACCCATGGATTCTTCCAACCGAACTGCGGCGCGAAAGACAAGGCGTAGATGATGGCGGCGAAACTGAGCGTCGCCAGCGTCGCGCCGACGCGGTCGAGCGGTTGGGATGGCCCACCGGCAGCGGCTGCGCGGCTCTCCGGTATCCGTCGCGACAACACCAGCACGACCAGCGCGACCGGCAGATTCAATAGAAAGATCCACCGCCACGACCACATCTGCAACAGCCATCCGCCTGCGACTGGACCGAGCGCGGCAAACACGCTGGTCCACGCGGACCATGTGCCGATCGCCTTTCCACGTGCTTCGGGTGGAAAGGAGGCAGACAAAATTGAGAGCCCTTGCGGGATCAGTAATGCGGCCCCGATGCCTTGAATGGAGCGCGCAGCGATCAAGCTTCCTAACGAAATCGAGGCGCCGCACGCAACTGAAGCCGACGCGAAGATCGCCACACCCCACACGAAGGCGCGCCGACGGCCATATCGGTCTCCCACGGCGCCACCCAGCAGCAGCAAGGCCGCGCCAAACAGGGAGTAGCTTTGCATCACCCACTGGATACTGCTCGACGTGGCGTGAAACTTGGATTGCAGCGTGGGCAGCGCGACGTTCACGACTGAGCCATCCATGAAGGCCAGCGCCGAGCCCAGTATCGTGGCGACAAGAATCCACTTACGGTCGGGCGGAGCGCAGGGCACGCTTTCCGCTGTGGCATCAGCCTCAACGCACGGCGGCAGCATATGCGATTTCACAGCAGCGGAGTCGGCCGAAGTAGTCACGCAAGATGGATGCAGCAAGCCTCGCGCACAGTTCAGGAATGTTGGGTTAAAGACTGTTTAAGAGCCTGGTGAGTGCCCCAGGCGTCCCGACCGCGCAGCAAGGTCATGGAAGGAGCGCTCCAGCAGCGGAAGGCTCGCCCATGCAATCGCGGCTAAGACTCCAATTTAACGTGCATCCGGTTCAAGCCGCTGCCCGATCTCGCGAGAGCTGGATGAAGTCGCCCGTTTCGAACAAGGGTGGGGAGCGAGTTGCCGTGACAACGTTAACTGAACAGAAACTCCTTCGTCCGCAATTCCTTGATGGTGTCGCGAAGCTTCGCGGCTTTCTCAAACTCAAACTTCTTCGCCGCTTCGCGCATGTCCGATTCCAAACGAACGATGTAGCCGTCCAGCTCATCCTGGGTGTTGAACTCCGGTATGCCATCCTTCTCGTCGGTCAGATCGGCGTACTCCGCTTTCAGTATCTGCGCCAGTGACATGTCTGTGGAGCGAATGATCGAGGTGGGCGTGATGCCGTGTTCTTCGTTGTACTCGCGCTGCACTTGCCGGCGGCGATCCGTCTCGTCAATGGCCTGCCGCATGGAATCGGTCATCTTGTCGGCATAGAGAATGGCGCGTCCATATACGTTGCGGGCGGCGCGTCCGATGGTCTGAATCAGAGATCCGGAGCTACGAAGAAATCCTTCTTTGTCCGCATCCAGGATTGCCACCAGCGACACCTCAGGCAAATCAAGTCCTTCGCGCAACAAGTTGATGCCGATCAGCACGTCGTATTCGCCCTTGCGCAGATCACGCAAAATGCGAATCCGTTCCAGCGTCTCAATCTCCGAGTGCATGTAGCGGCAACGCACGCCCACCTCGGTGTAGTAACCCGCCAGATCCTCGGCCATTCGCTTGGTAAGTGTCGTCACCAGCACGCGTTCGTTCTTCTGCGCGCGATCGCGAATCTCAGCCAGAAGGTCATCGATCTGTCCGCGCACGGGCCGAATCTCTATCTCCGGATCGACCAGGCCCGTGGGCCGAATGATCTGTTCCACCACCACGCCGGAAGACTTCGTAAGCTCGTAAGGGCCCGGCGTCGCGGAGACATAGACGGTCTGACCGGCGCGTGACTCAAACTCCTCGAATTTGAGCGGGCGGTTATCCATCGCGGATGGCAGCCGGAAGCCGTAGTCGACCAGGTTTTGCTTGCGCGAACGATCGCCGTGCCACATGCCGTGCAACTGCGGCACTGTCACGTGCGATTCATCCACAAAGACCAGGTAGTCGCGCGGGAAGTAATCCAGCAGCGTTGGAGGAGGCTCGCCCGGCAGGCGGCCGGAAAAGTGCCGCGAATAGTTCTCGATGCCGTGGCAATACCCCATCGACTTGATCATTTCCAAATCGAAGCGAGTGCGCTGGTGAACCCGCTGCGATTCCACCAGCCGCCCTTGCGACTCTAGATCTTTCTCCCACCACTCCAGTTCGTTGAGGATGGAATCCATCGCGGTGCGCTTGCGTTCGGGCTGCACCACATAGTGCGATTTCGGATAGATAGGCAAGCGCGCATACTTCTGCCGCACCGTGCCGAAGAGTGGATCGATCTGCGCCAGCGATTCAATCTCGTCGCCGAAGAGTTCGATCCGGTAGGCGTTCTCATCGTAAGTTGGGAAGACTTCAATCACGTCGCCACGCACGCGGAAAGTGCCGCGCCGGAAATCCGCGTCGTTGCGTTCGTACAGAATCTCGACCAGCCGCTTGGTGATATCTTCACGCCGCAGCTTCTGGCCTTTCTCCAGCAACAGCAACATGCCGTAGTAGGCCTCTGGAGAGCCAAGACCGTAAATGCACGAGACTGAGGAGACGATGATGGCGTCTCGGCGTTCGAATAGCGAACGAGTCGCGGAAAGCCGCAGCTTGTCCAATTCCTCGTTGATGGTCGCTTCTTTTTCGATGTAGAGATCGCCGGATGGAATGTAGGCCTCGGGCTGGTAGTAGTCGTAGTACGACACAAAGTACTCGACTGCGTTGCCCGGAAAGAACTGCTTGAACTCGTGATACAGCTGCGCCGCCAGGGTCTTGTTATGAGCGAGGATCAGCGCCGGCCGGTTGAGTTGCTCAATGATTTTGGCGACCGTAAAGGTCTTGCCTGAGCCGGTGACACCAAGCAGCGTCTGGTGCTGTTCCCCAGCGTTGAGTCCGGTGACGAGTTCGTCGATCGCGCGGCCCTGGTCGCCGCGCGGCTTGTAGTCGCTTACCAGCTGAAAGTCCATTTTGGGGAAAGTCTCTCACGTCTATGGTAACCCATGAGCGAACAAACGGCGAAGCTATATGCCGAACTCAAGATTCGACAAGTATGGGCGACTCACTAGCCTAGGGCTTCGGAGTTGCTGGAGAGTTTGCAGCCGGCGGGTTGGAGATCTCGCTCCGCGAATGCAGTTTGATTTTGAATTGCCGGTGTTCGCCTGAACGCAGGGAAAGGTAGGGGTGGTTCTTCTCCTCCGCGGTCCAGGGCAGGTACCCGGGGCTGGTCACGGTTAGACGTACCAGACCGGGCGCAATGAGCAGGTCGGCAGGGGACCGTCGGCGTGCGTGCAGCCACTCGTTATTGTTATCCAATTGCTGCCCCGGCTCCATGGCCTGCAAGTCGAGCATCATGCCGCCAAGCGGGCGATTCGTGTCGGCGTCAAAGAGTTCAAGGTGGACAAAGGCCGCCTTGGGCCCCAGGTGAAGCTGAACATCCGTGGTCGGAGCGCCGGGCTTCACTGTCACCCTCACTGGCTTGGCTGTCTTGGACGTACCGAAGTCGAAGACCGGATCCGGGTACCCATCCTCGACCTTGAAGACCAGCAGTTCCCATTCGCCAGGATGCATCGTGTAGATGACGAAGTGGCCCATGTGATCGGTGTGCACAGTACGCAGGTGGATCGGCATACCAACCCCATCGTAGGGCTGGATCGCCGCACGCTCAACCGGATTCCCCTGCTCGTCGACAACCGTTCCGGAGATGGAGCCGGGCTCCTGGCTCACTCCCGCGGCGGGTGGGGTCAGGATGGGAGCCTGTGCGCGAACTTCGGCCGTGAGGCTGCAAACCAGAGCTAGCGCAGAAATGGCCGCAACCCGATGCAACCAGGCATGCCGTCGTGCGTTCCGGTGCGTAATAGGACCGATCATTCAAATCTCCAGCAAAAGGGCGTGTTCGGATGGTAGTGGAGCGTGCCGGCTGCGGGGAACTCACCTTTCGTGGGAGCGATTCTGCACCCAGAGCCGGCCGTCGCCACTGCTCATTTCGGACGTCATTGCCGGTCGCTCAGATTTTGAGCAATATTTCGCGCTGTTCTGTAGGCTCGCACGCCTGAGCCTCGTCTATTCCAGTGCATGGAACAAGCAGCCTCTAAAACCCTGATGGCGATAGACTCCGTTGCTCCGGTGCGGGAGATCGATGATTTCGACGAGGTTGTGCGGCAGCACCGTGGCCGGATCACCCGCTATCTCATGGCCTGCCTTCGCGATCAGGACGCTGCAGAGTCGATGACGCAGGAATGCCTGTGGAGGGCCTACAAGGCGCGAGCCAGCTTTCGGGGCGACTGCCAGATGAGTACCTGGCTGCTGCGCATCGCGGTCAACCTGGTGCGCGACCACGCCCGGCTCGGCAAGGTGAAGTTCTGGAAGGCTGCGCAAGTTTCGTCCACCGACGTGGCGGAGTTGTGGGAGTCCATTCCCGATCGGCAAAGCTCACCCGAGGCGACCGTCCTCGCTCGCGACCAGTTGAAGCGAGTTTGGGCAGCGGTCGACGATCTGTCGGAGAAGCAGCGGACCGTCTTCGTGCTGCGATTTGTAGAAGAGATGGAATTGTTTGAGATTGCCACGGCAACCGGCATGAATGAGTCCACCGTGAAATCGCATTTGTATCGTGCGTTGGCGGTTGTACGCCAACGGAGTGGAGGTAGGCCATGAAAGACCAAGACACAGAACGGGGACAGCAGTCGACCGGGCATTTGACCGAACAACAGATTCTCGCCTGGCAATTGAACGAGCAAACCCCGGAGCAGGCCGCCCACGTGGCGGAGTGTCGCGAGTGCCGCACCGAGGTCGAGGGACTGCAATCGTCTCTAGCGGTATTTCGCAGCGCGGTTTTCGCGTGGAGTGACGGTCACGAGAGCCGCACACTCCGGCCCCTCTGGACTGCACCCCGCAAGCGATGGCTGCAGCCCGCGTTGCAGTGGGTCGCTGCCGCTGCATTGCTGGCAGGCGTGGCCGCTCCGCTCTACACCCACCGGGTCATGGAACAGCGGCGCGAAGAACAGGCGCAACAGCGGGCCCGCGCGGATCAGGCGCTGCTCGAGCAAGTCGACCAGGAAGTTTCCCAGACCGTGCCGGACTCGATGGAGCCGCTTGCGGACTTGGTGTCTTGGCAAACCCCAAGCGGCAGTCAACGAACCATTACACCCTCAAGGAGAAACAAATGAAAGTGTACAGAATGGCAGTTTTTTCCATGGCAATCGCCACGGCCTCTCTAGGATCGCTTGCGGTTGCCCAGGGTCCGGGTGGCGATGGTCCCGGCATGCATGGCGGCGCTCCTTGGGACTCGAGGCGGCCGCCGATGGAACGTGCGCTTCACGGCGATGGCCACGGAGGCCGCTGGTGGGATAACCCGGCGATGGCCCAGAAGCTCGGACTCAACGCCGATCAGCAAAAGAAGATGGATGACATCTTTCAGCAGAGCCGGCTTAAGCTGATCGATGCCCACGCCGCACTGCAAAAAGAAGAGACGGTGATGGAACCCCTCATCGGCGCGGATCAGCCCGATGAATCGAAGGTGCTTTCGCAGATCGACCGAGTGGCCCAGGCGCGTGCCGAACTGGAGAAGACCAACGCTCGCATGCTGCTCGGATTGCGCCGCGTGCTCACGCCCGACCAGTGGAAGAAGTTGCAGGCAGAGCGGATGGACCATCACGGACCAGACGGAATGGAAGGCCGGCGGCACGGCGAGGAAGGCAGGATGCACGGCGGTCCCGAGGTTCCGCCACCGCCGGGTGGTGCAGGGTCCCAGCCCCCGCTTCCGCCCAGCCCGCCTAACCAATAAAAATTTCACTGCGCAAACGCCAGCTGAGGGGCCGCAAGCTCCTCAGCTTCTTTTTTGCCGTTCAGATCGGCTAGAACACAAAGCGCATGGCCAACTGGATGCGCCGCGGCGGCGCCGCCGAGATCACCTGGTTGAACTGCGCGGAGCCTTGTACAGGGTCGATGTACGACCCGTTCACGTGGTTCAGCACATTGAATCCAGACGCCGACAAGCCTAACGTCGGGCTCTTATCCGACTCCTTCGGATGCAGCTTGAAGTCGTACCCCCAGCGCAAATCCATGTCCACGTAGTCCGGTCCCACTTCGCTGTCGCGGGTCACGCCGTCCGGCCGCGCGTTGAAGAGATTGTCGCCATAGTTATCCTCGCCAGTGGTGATTGAGTAAGGATGGCCGCCGTTGGCAAACACGCCAAAGCCGATGTTGAGCGGATGATCCGCGTTGATCTCCCCGAAGATGCCGAATCGCTGATGCAGATCAAACGACGGCGTCGCCCACTCTGCCTCTGGATTCCGCTGATCCTCCGGAAACCAGTAGATGCCGTCGGTGTTGTTGCCGTAATGCGTCCAGCTATACCAGGCGAATGCGGTGAAGTAGCGATTGAAGCGGCCCCGATAGTTCACGTCGAGGGCGGCGCCTTTCTGGTAGCCCTCAGACTGAATCTGGCGCAACTGGCCGAGGCTTGGATTGGGACGCTGCGTGTAATTCGTCGCAGGCATGGGTGCATTTACATCGATAGACCGAAACAGATCTGCCCCGCGGTTGAGACGTCCGCCAATTGAGATCGTCGCCTTCTCGCCGATCTGCCGCTCGACAGACAGGCCGAAGTGCATCTGGTAGGGCGTGCGAATGCCGGGCTGCAGCTGCACCATCGAGGGCGGCAGCGATGTCGCATCCACGCAAAGTGAAATCGGGTAGCAAAGCTCCTGCTGCCGCGACGAAACTCTCACCAGCCGACGCCGCGCCGATTCGTAACGCACCATGTCCGCCAGAGGACCACCGCCGATGCGGTCGTAGTAGATGCCGCCGCCTCCGCGCAACACTGTTTTCGAACCAGGATCGACGACGTAAGCGAAAGAGAGCCGCGGAGAGAAGTTGTTAGTGTCCTGCGCAAGAAAATTTTGCCAGTCATAGCGCAGGCCGGGGGTGAGCGACAGGCGAGGCGTGAGTTTGATCTGGTCTTGAATGAATCCGCCCACCTCCTGCTGGTGATAGACGAATCGCGAAGCGCCCTGCGCTGCGGAATACCCCGACGGGCGATTGGCCTGATAATCCGCGAGGCTGGCGAAGGTGTAAGTCCCGGCGGCGTTCGTGCGGTCATCGAGCACCCGCCGGCCGAAGTGCGGTACGTTGATGCCGAACTTTAGCGAATGCGGCCCACGCGTCCACGACACGATGTCGCTCAGTCGCAGGTTGTACTCGGTGCGTTCCTGGTCAGACTGCGCGCTGCCGCCCAGAAAATTGCCTTGAACCTTGATCTGTGGCGCTTCTTTTGCATCGCTATACGGATTGCTGACTCGCTCCAGCACCGCGGAGGCCTGGTTCAGCCGGGTTGCCGACATCACGTAGTCGTCGTGAAGAATGACGTCGTCTTCCCGGTACTCGGTGTTGACGCCGACATCTGGCAGCGTCTGGTTGCCCACATTCTGGTTGCGATTGGTAGCGTCCTGAAAGGCGTAGGTCGCGTACGCGCTGTTCTTGTCAGTGAACTGGTGTCCGACGCGAAGCGAAAACTCCGTGTTGCGAGTCGGTGCGGGAACATTCGCGCGGTAGTCGATGCCCTGAGTGTTGGTCGGATTGCTCGTATCCGGCAGCGTAGCATTCACCACGGCTTGCAGATCCTCTTCGGAGCGATTGAATGAAAACAAAAAGCCGGTCTTGTTGCTGTGCCCAACCGGCCCGGTCACATTGCCCTCGTAAATGCGGCGCTGTTCAAATGGCTTGTTCGGCGCGAAGGCGTTCTGCGCATTCAAGCCTGAGTCGCGAAACATGAAATTGAATTCGCCGTGATACTTGTCCGCATTGGGCTTGGTGATGATCTGCAACTGGCCGCGACCCGGACGGTAATATTGCGCCGAGTAAGGATCCTCATTGATGTGGATCTCCTGCACGGCGGAGGGAGAGACCGTCGCGCGATTTGATTCCACTCCGTCGACCATCAGCCCGGTACCTGCGGTCGCCGTGTCGCCCGCATCCATAAAGCTGCTCATCGCAGTTACGTAATCGTTATCGAAGACAGGCAGCGATTTCAGGTCGGCTGCGGTCATCACGGAAGTGTCGCCGTTGTTCTCGGAACTGCTTAGATCGACGTCAGAACCGGCATTCACATTCACCTGCGTAACGTTGGCCGCAATGGCCAGCGAGATGCCGAGCGCAGAGCTGGCGGTCGCCCCCACATGTACGTGCTGGCTGCTGTTACGAAAGCCGGCCATGGTGACGGTCAGGGTGTAGTCTCCCTGCTGCGCAGGACGAAGCTTGAAATTGCCCGCACCATCCGATGTCGCGGTTGCCGCAGCCGCGCCGGTCGCATCGTCCAACTCAATATGTGCTCCTGGAATGATTGCCCCCGAGGAGTCAGAAACCGTGCCTGCAATACTGCCCACGCTGCTGCTGGTGCCCGCAGCAGGGGGCTGCGCTTCGCCTGCGGCGGATGCATGCGATGTGGACGACATCAGGAAGGCGAGGGAGAGAAGCAGACGAGCTGAGTTCAAGGGTATTCTCCTGCGTGCAGCGTTGGCCCAAGGTGCGCACGCGCGATTCCTTGGAAGTCTTCCGGTTCATGTGTGGATCGGGTACTCCCGTCAGGGAACCAAGGAGGTGGCCAGTCTCCCCTCAACGTGCTTGGCGGCGGACATCAGAGGTCCGCAGCTTATTCGATTTACTACTCTATTTTTGCAAGATCAAACAAATCCGTCCAGTCCGAGGGAGTATCCACCAGTGCATCGGGCTCGACCGATTCCAGTGTATGCGGCGCCAGCCCAAAACGGCATCCAAGCACCCACGCGCCAGCATTTCTTGCGGTCAGCACGTCCACGTCTGAGTCCCCGATCATCAGCGTCTGTTCCGGCGCAACACCAGCCTCGCGAATCAGCGTGTTCAGGCCCTGCGGGTCAGGCTTCTTTGAGGGAAAGCTGTTACCACCGTAGACACGGAAAAAATACTCGCCCAGGCGCAACGCATCGCAGATTGCCTGCGATGGCCCCACCGGCTTGTTACTCAAAACGGCCATCGTCCGCGAACCACCGTCAGGCAGCGTCCGCAAGGCCTGGAGTGACTCCCGTACTCCGCTGTAGACGTAGGTGTGGTCCAGTTTGTGTTCGCGATAGTAGTCGAGAAAACGCGTGAGCGCCTCGTGGACGAACGCTTCATCGTCCGGATCGCCGAGCGCCCGCCGCACCAGCATGCTCGCTCCATCGCCGATGTAGGTTGCGATCACGGCTTCGGGCTGTGCCGGCCGGTTATATTGGGCGAGCATCGCGTTAACGCTGTTCGCGAGGTCGGTGCGGGAGTCGATCAGCGTTCCGTCCAGGTCGAAGACCAGCAAACGAAGGGATTCAATCGGCAGCGGCCGAATTACTTCAAGCATGTTCCCAGTTTAAAGCAGCGCCCCTCTTCCATCGCTTGCGCTCCCCTCAGGCGTGTGCCGAGATGCCGGCCAGCCTCGTGGCATGCAGATCGAAGATGTCCAGCTGATCGTGGACCGAGAACACGGGCGTCGCTGTGCGGCTCACGATCTGGTACACCAGGCCGAGGTGCAGTCCGCCCAATGCCGGCATGCTCATGTCTTCGCGATGAATTCCCAAGACGATGAAGTCGCAGTTACGCGCCAGGGCAACGGCTGCAATGGTTTCGCCAAGACTGCCTTGCTGGGCCATGCAGTGGACCGTCGTCGTGTGAGAGATCTCCTGGCGCGCAATGCCCTGCAGCCGCGTCACGGCGGCGTGATCGGCACGCGCATGTTCGCCCACCGGCACCACTTTGAGCACGGTGACTTCGGCGCCGGAGAGCGAGGCCAGTGCGTCCACGAATGGCAGCGCCCGAAGCGAGACTGGCGAGAGGTCAGTCGGAAACAGGATGTGGTTGGAGTTGTAAGCCGCGTCTCGCGTGAGCCAGGCCGCGGGTCCTACGGTCATCACCGGACACGGCGCGATGCGCAGAATCTTTTCGGCTATCGAACTGCGAACTGGCCGATCAAAACGGTACTGCCCATGCGTACTCAGTACCAGTAGATCCGCATTGCGCTCACGCACCAGGCTCGAAAGCACATCGCGAATGTCGCCCTGGCGCGCCACCAGCAGATGGGGAATGCCGCATTCCCTGAGCCCCACTGCGCCTGCCTCCAACTTCTCCTCCGCGGTGCGCAACTCCTCATGCACCACAAACGGCGTTCCCTCCGACCCGGAACCCAACTCGGGATCAATGATATGAGCAACCGTGATGTGGGCGCCGTAACGAAGAGCCAGGTTGGCGGCGCGCAGCAAAGCGATGTCAGCGAACTCGGAAAAATCAGTGGCTACGATGATTTCGCGAAAAGGGGATTGAGGGTGGGATTCCGAAGCCTGCATGTGTTTCCTCCGTATTGCGTGGTCCGGTTAGGAGGGAGATGCAATCATCCGCGCCGGAAGGGCGTTCATCGCCGGCGCGGATTCGCTTGTTTCAGTACTTCGTCAACTGCTCTGAGCGGCTGATTACACAGAGCCGGTGAGGTGCAGTTCGAGGTTGCTCTCCTCGACCTCTGCCGAAGCCCGCAACCCTCGAGGCGAGAGCGTGAACACCGGACAAGGGGCGTGTCCCAGCACTTTGTAGACCACGCCACGCCGGGTCAGCGTCGATAGGAGAGAAGCCTTTTGTGCTCCGAGGACGAGCAGATCCGCCCGCTTTGACTTCGCATGAAAGAGGATCTCGTCGACGGGATCGCCCGGGACGACCAACTCTTCGGTGACAATCTTGCCGCGCAGAGACACCGGCACCAACGCCCGCAGATCGGCTTCAAGCTGCTCGATAGTGCGGCGCACAGGAGCACCGCCGTTGCGCTGCATCACGTGAAGCATTACCAGCCGGGCTCCGTCATTGGCTGCTACTTCTGCAGCCAGCGCCGCCGCCGCAATCGCCGAGTCATTCAGCGAGGTGGCCAGCAAGATGGTCTTTGCCACGTATCCCTGGTAGGCCTGGTCTACGGCCTCTGGCCCGATGGTGCATACCGGAATCTCGGCGTGGCGAAGAACTTCTTCCGCGACCGAGCCCACCAGAATCTTTCCAATGGGTCCAGGACTGCGGGTCCCAACCACAATGCGATCCACCTTCTTCTCGCGCGCGCATTCGAGAATCAGTTGCGGAGCTAGCCCCTGGTGCACCACGATCTCGCAGTCCACGCCGGCAGCCCGGGCACGTTCGGCCATCGGCTCCAGGTGGTCGATCTCGGTGCGGGCCGCGGCCGCGTAATCGTAGTAGCGGACACCGCTGGTCTCGGAGGCAGAGACCACCAGCGTGTCATATGCGTGGAAGAAGATCAGGCGGCTATTCGAGTTCCTGGCCTGCGCCAGGGCGAAACTGAAGACCCGTTCATTCACGGGAAGTTCAGTCGCAAAAAGGATGCTGGCGGGGTGACCCCAGCGGCGATTCGATTGAGGGTTCATACGAAACCTCCTACTCGCCAACGATGTCACTCCGACAGCACTCTTTGCAGTGCGAGCCGATACATTTACCTGTGATGAGGATCACGTACGGCTCGAGACTTAGTCTCCGGACCCGCTGGTCTTCAGGTCCACCTTGCCGCGAAACATCCGGTACACCAGCGTGAAGTAGCCGAAGGCCAGCACCATGCCCACGGCCCACCATACGAGCCCCACGGCTAGCGTATGCGGTCCGGAGAGCGATTTGGCGATGGTGATGTCAAGGACCGGCGTGTTGATCGAGGGCAACACGACAGGATAGAGTCCGACCACGGCGCCGACCATCATCAATGACAGGTAAAGCGACGAGCAGACAAACGCCTTCTTCTCATGACCGCCGCGCGAGAACAGCAAGACTCCCGCAAGGCAGGCCAGTACTCCCACTGGAATCAGACAGGCGATAGGGAACCGGTGGTAGTTATTCAGTGTCTGCGGACGCACCTGGATAGTCGCGAGCAAGCTGACCAGCGTAAGCAGCGCGAGCGCTCCCCACAACACGCGGGCCGATGTGCGAGCTCTCTGCTGCAGTGCGCCTTCGGTCTTGGTGACCAGATAGAGCGCTCCATGCACCGTCAGCGCGAGCAAGGCAACCACTCCGCCGATCACCGTGTACCAGTCGAGAATGCCGGGATTCGGGCCGACGCGCCAGTTCGTCCACAGCGGCAGGAAGAAGTATCCATCCGCGCCCAGCGGCACGCCGCGAATCACGTTCGCCAGGGCCGCGCCATAGAAGATGATCAGCAGCGCACTCGAAAATCCGAAGACGCCGTCGAAGAAGTTCCGCCACACGCTAAGTTCGATATGGCCGCGCAACTCGATGCTCACGCCGCGCAGAATGAGCAGCCACAGCACGATCATCAGCGGAAGATAAAAACCGCTAAACGCCGAGGCATACAGAAGCGGAAATGCGAAATACAAGGTCCCGCCGCCCGCCAGCAGCCACACTTCGTTGCCATCCCACACCGGGCCGATGCTGCGCATCGAGATCTGGCGTTCCTGTTCCGTCTTCGGCAGGAAGAGATGAAGAACGCCGACGCCGAGATCGAAGCCGTCCAGCACAACGTAGGCGACCAGCATAATTGCGACAAGCCAAAACCAGATCATTCCCATCATGGTCACACCTATGCGTGAATTAGTTCGGCCTCTTCAGGCACGGCTGTTGCTGCGTGAGGGCCGTGATGAATCTCGCGGTAGACGAGCACGACGAAGAGAATCGAGAGCACCGAATAGAGTCCAAGAAATCCCAGCAGCGTAAATAATCCGTTGCTGGCTGATACGTATTTTGAAAAGCCATCGCTGGTTCGCATCAGCCCATAGACCACCCAGGGCTGTCGCCCGATCTCAGCGGTCATCCACCCAGCGGTATTGGCAACATATGGCAGCGGAAAACTCAGTAGCAGAGGCCAGAGCAGCCATCGCGTGGTGTAAAGCTTCTTGCGCCATAGCTGAATTCCGGCAGCGACCATCAGAAGCGCGAAGTACGTTCCCAGTCCCGCCATGATGTGGTACGCGTAGTAGAGCAAGGGCAGCGTAGTCGGCCACTGGTCGCGCGGAAACTTGTCCAGTCCCTGCACCTCTGCGCCGGTGGTGCCGTAGATGAGGAAGCTCAGAACCTTGTTGACGACCAGCGGATTGTCTATGCTCTGCGTCTGTTCATTGGGCTGGCCCATGAGCGCAAGTCCCGCGCCCTTTTCACTGTGAAAAAGGCCTTCCATGGCGGCCATGCTTACCGGCTGGTGCCGAGCGACATAGCGCCCGTGCAAGTCGCCGGTCGGAAAGATCATTGCCACGCAAGCCAGGAGGCCTGCGGTCACGCCCGTTTTGACGAAGATGCGGCCATAGTCTTCAAAGCGCTTTTCCAGAAGATAAAACGCGCCCACGGCCGACATCACGAACGCTCCCGTCACCACCGCGCCGCACATGTTGTGCGCATATTGCAGCAGCCCCCACGGATTCAGTAGCAGCTTCCAGAAGCTTGTGACTTCAAATCCGCCATTCGGCATCATGCGATAGGCGACCGGGTGCTGCATCCACGCGTCGGTCACGATGATGAAGAAGCCTGAGATCCACGAGCCGATAAACACCATCAGCGCGGAGCCCCAATGCTGCCAGCGGGTAAGCCGCTTTTCACCAAAAAGAAACAATCCGAGAAATGCCGATTCGAGGAAGAAAGAGAAGACGCCTTCCATCGCCAGCGGCTGTCCGATCACTCCGCCGGTCAAGCGCGCGAAGTGCGACCAGTTGGTGCCGAACTGAAACTCCATGGGAATTCCGGTCACCACTCCGAGCACGAAATTGATCCCGAAGATCTTCGCCCAGAACCGCGCCGCCTGAGCGTAGTGCTCGTCGTTCCGCACGATGGCGACTGTCTTGAGCACCACGATCAGCAGTGCCAGCCCCATCGTCAATTGGGGAAAGAGATAGTGAAACGTCACCGTAAATGCGAAGTGCAGGCGATGAATCAGCAGGGCGTCCATCAAACAGGGCCTCCAGACAGAAATCCCCTCGAGTGCGAAATCGGGGGCACTCTCGCGCAGGGCGGAACTTCTGGAGTTTGCCTGAGGGCTGAACCATTCCTCTGTGATGCTGATCACGGTAGAAGCGGGCCGCGACATGCTTCGACCCAAACAGCAGCAACCTGCATCCAAAAAAGAGACAGTCCCCGCAATCTTCACCTCGGGAGGGAAAAAGCGATGCAGCGTCTCAACGGGCGAGTTGCCCTGGTCACAGGCTCAAGCTCAGGAATCGGGCAGGGCATTGCAAAGAGATTCGCCGAAGAGGGAGCCAGCGTGATCATCGACTACGTGGGTCCTTCCGCTGGAGCCGAAGAGACACTGCGCATGGTCGAGGCAGCCGGCGCGAAGGGACTCATCGTCGAAGCCGACGTATCCCGCTGCGATGCGATCGAACTCCTGATTGAGAAGAGCTGGTCGACCTTCGGGTCCCTCGACATCCTGGTCAACAACGCAGGTATGGAGAAGAAAGCCGAGTTCTGGGACGTGAAGGAAGCGGAATATGACCGAGTGATGAATGTGAATCTCAAGGGAGCCTTCTTCCTCGCGCAGTCGTTTGTGCGACGGCTCAGGGACGCAAAGAAGAAGGGCCGCATCATCAACATCAGTTCGGTGCACGAAGATATGGCGTTCCCCGGCTTCTCTACCTATTGCGTCAGCAAGGGCGGCATGCGCATGATGATGCGCTCACTCGCGGTGGAGCTCGGCCCGCTCGGCATCACCATCAACAATGTGGCGCCCGGCGCCATTGCCACGCCGATCAATAAAGATCTGCTGAACAATCAGCAGCAACTGGATGCGCTGCTGGCCAATATCCCTCTGGGCAGAATGGGCACTCCGGAAGACGTCGCCGACCTGGCTCTCTTTCTCGCCTCCGACGAAGCTTCCTACGTAAGTGGCGGCACGTTCCTCGTGGATGGCGGCCTCTCTCGCAACTATAGGGAACAGTAACGATGGCGTCTCGGATTGAAGACTACGCCGTCATCGGCGACTGCGAAACTGCTGCTCTGATCGGTAAGGATGGCTCCCTCGACTGGCTTTGCTGGCCTGACTTTTCGTCCGGCGCCTGCTTCGCCGCTTTGCTGGGTACAGAGGAAAACGGACGCTGGCGGATCGCGCCCGCCAATCATCAGACGAAGGTGAAGCGGCAATATCGCGAACATACTCTGATCCTCGAAACGACCTTTGAATGCGACGAAGGCATTGTGACCGTGATCGACTTCATGCCGATGCGCGAGCAGAACTCGCACGTAGTTCGAATGGTGAGAGGAGATCAGGGCAAGGTTGCGATCCGCATGGAGCTTGCGCTGCGATTCGACTATGGACGCACCGTTCCATGGGTAACGCGCATAGACAAGGGCAACCAGGCGGTCGCGGGCCCCGACCTGGTGGTGTTGCGATGCCCAGTCAAATTGACCGGCGAAGGGCTGAAAACAGTAAGCGAATTCGAAGTGAGCGCGGGTGAGACCGTCCCCTTCGTGCTCACCTACGGAGTCTCGCACGATCCCACGCCCGCAGCCATCGACGCCGAACAGGCGCTCCAGACAACGCAAGCGTACTGGGAAGAATGGGCCGGCCGGTGTCGAAGTGCGGAGCCCTATTCAGAGGCGGTGGAGCGTTCGATGCTCACGCTGAAGGCTCTCTCCTACAGACCCTCGGGCGGTGTGGTTGCCGCGGTCACCACTTCGCTGCCAGAGGCTTTGGGTGGCCCCCGCAATTGGGACTACCGCTACTGCTGGCTGCGCGATGCCACGTTCACCCTGCTTGCATTGATGAACGGCGGCTACTACGACGAGGCGACTGCCTGGCAGACGTGGCTTTTGAGGGCCGTGGCCGGCAGCCCCGACCAGGTGCAGATCATGTACGGCATCAGTGGCGAGCGGCAACTGGTGGAGTGGGAGATCCCCTGGCTACCGGGCTACGAACAGTCCGCACCGGTGCGCATAGGCAATGCCGCATCGCAACAGTTACAGCTCGATATCTATGGCGAATTGCTCGACGCCTTCTACCACGCGCAGCAGGCGCTCGATCATCACCGAAGAGTTGACTTCAATCTGCAACGCGCGCTGGTCAATCATCTGGACCAGATATGGCATGAGCCGGATGAAGGCATCTGGGAGACACGCGGCGGCCGCAAGCAGTTCACTTACTCCAAGATGATGGCGTGGGTGGCATTCGATCGCGCCCTTCACCTGGCAGACCTGCTTAAATATCCGGCACCCATTCAGAGGTGGCAGAAGACGCGGGAGAAGATTCACGAGGAGATCTGCACCCACGCCTTCGATGAGGAGATGAACAGCTTTGTCCAGTCCTACGGATCGAAGGAGCTGGATGCGTCTCTCTTGCTTATGCCCCTGGTCGGTTTCCTTCCGGCCGACGACCCCCGGATCCTGGGCACGGTAGCTGCCATCGAAAAGCACCTCATGCCGGACGGGTTCGTTCTTCGCTACGACACCAGCAAGGTCGATGACGGATTGCCGCCCGGTGAGGGAGTCTTCATCGCCTGCAGCTTCTGGATGGTGAGCGCTCTCAAAGCCATCGGCCGCAAGCAGGATGCAACACGCCTGTTTGAACGCTTGTTAACGCTGCGCAATGATGTGGGCCTGTTGTCAGAGGAGTACGATATCCATCAGCATCGCCTGGTGGGAAACTTTCCGCAGGCCTTCTCGCACATCGCTCTGGTCAACGCCGCGTTCGATTTGTGCGAAGATCCATCATGCCGTACCCGCGCAACCGCAGGTCACCTGCACACGAAGCGGCAGCCAGCCCAAAAGGCTGCGGTGCATCCAAGCGAGTAGATGTGATCGTGGGAAGGGCGGCTAGACTGCTAACCCATAAATTCCCCCTGGAAACTTAGACTCTATGCATACATTTAAAGTGTGGGCACCTGCCGCCAAGCAGGTTGAAGTAAAAATTAATGAGGATCGCCATCCTCTCTCGCCAACCGATCAGGGCTGGTGGCAAGCTGACGTCGAATCCGCAGGACCAGGCACAGATTACGCATTCATTCTCGATGGCGCTGAACCAGCGGTGCCCGATCCCCGCTCGGCGTGGCAGCCCCACGGCGTGCATGGGCCGTCGCGTGTGGTCGATCACCGCGCATTCGAGTGGCAGGATCAGCGCTGGCAGGCGCCACCGCTATCGAGCGGCATTCTTTATGAATTGCACATCGGCACCTTCACCGCCGAAGGAACACTCGATGCCGCCATTGGCCGGTTGGACTACCTGCGCGGGCTGGGTATCACGCATGTCGAGTTACTGCCCGTGGCTGCCTTTCCAGGTAAACATGGCTGGGGTTACGACGGGGTCGATCTTTTTGCTGTCCACGACCCGTACGGCGGCCCCGAGGCGTTAAAGCGCTTCGTGAATGCGGCCCACGGCAAAGGGCTCGCCGTCCTGCTGGACGTGGTCTACAACCACTTCGGCCCTTCAGGGAATTACGTTGGCAAGTTCGGTCCCTACTTCACCCACAGCCACAGCACTCCGTGGGGCGACGCCGTCAACCTTGAAGATGCGGGGAGTCACGAGGTGCGGCGCTTCTTCATAGACAACGCATTAATGTGGCTGTGCGATTACCACTTCGACGGACTTCGGCTGGATGCCGTGCACGCCTACATGGATCGCTCGGCGGTCAACTTCATGGAGCAACTCGCTCAGGAGGTGCGCGCCCTCGAGGCGCAGGTCGGGCGCTGGTTCGTCCTCATCGCCGAGAGCGACCTCAACGATCCTCGGCTGGTGATGGCGCCGGAAGCCGGAGGATACGGACTCGACGCGGCCTGGAGCGATGACTTTCATCACTCCCTGGTCACCCTGCTGACCGGCATGCGCGCTGGCTATTACGAGGATTTCGGCGCGATGGCCGACCTGGCCAAATCGCTCCAATCGGTGTACGTGTACGACGGCAGCTACAGCCATTATCGCGATCGCTGGCACGGACGAGCAGTCAGTGGATTGCCTGGATGGAAGTTTCTCGGCTACTCGCAAAATCACGACCAGGTGGGAAACAGCGCCAAGGGTGAAAGGCTGGTACATCTCACCAATGACAAACGCGCGAAGATCGCAGCCGCCCTGGTGTTGACGGCCCCGTTCGTTCCTATGCTGTTTCAGGGAGAGGAGTTTGCGAGCTCCGCGCCATTCCAATACTTCACCGACCACGAGGATAAAGAATTGGGGCGTCTTGTCTCGGAAGGCCGGAAGAACGAATTCAAGACCTTCGGCTGGAACCCCGACGATATTCCCGATCCCCAAGACCCGTCCTCGTTTGAGCGGTCGATACTTGATTGGGATGAGCTCGGGAAGGAGCCGCATCGCTCCATGCTGGAGTGGTACTGGCATCTGATCCGCCTGCGGCGTTCGTTTCCCTCGCTCACCGACGGCCGCCTCGATGCGGTGGAGGTGCGCTGTGGGGAAGACAGCAAGTGGATGATCGTCCAACGCGGAAAAATCGTGGTGGCCTGTAACTTCGACGCCGAGGTCAAAGAACTCAAGGTTGCGGATGGCGCCAAGCTGCTGCTGCACTCGGACGCGGACACCGCCGTCCAAGGAACCACTCTGACGCTTCCGGCGGAGACCGTAGCCATATTGCAGGTAAAGTGATCGGCTAAAGCTTTACTCCGAAGGTTTAGCCGAGCGCTTGGCCGGAGTCTTCGCCGGCTTCGGCCCGGACTCTTGCTCCTTCGCTCGATGATAGTTATCGAGCAATTCCTTGCCTTTCGCAGCCAGCTTTTTGGCCTCGGCTTCGGTCTTCGGCACAGACTCTCCCCATGCATGGGCTGAGAGAGCCAGACGTGTCGGCTCTCCGTCTCGCTGCATGGGCCCGCGAGGATGCGCAAAATGTCGCCGCAGGAAGGATCCTTTGCGCAGCATCTTCTCCGGCGTGTCCGCTGGCCCCTTCACGCCGGGGCGAAGATGTGAGCCTTCCTTCTCAGCGAAGGCTTTGCGGCCCTCCGCAGTTAATCCGCCGCTTGGGTCTTTCTGCGGTTTGGATGTCGCTCGCTTGGTGGCCTTGGCAGCCTTCTTAGCCGCAGCACCGCTGCTGGACTTTTTTGAGGAACTCCCATTTTTCGCAGCACTCGCACTTTTCTTCGTCGCCATACTCCCCATGGATGCCTTCAATCGAGCCGCTTGGTCGGCAATCTCCACTCCTTTGATGAAGTTGGAATGACCGGCAGCAGGAGTTCAGCAGATAAAATCTGGCGTCGAACAGGAACGTGATGCTTCGTGAACCGTGATTCAGATCACAGCGGATGGCCGTCAACTGCTGCTCTCCTAGAGACATGCAACCGAGCCTGGAACATCTCGATTACGCCAAGAAGCCGTTTCTCGTTATCTGGGAGATCACCCAGGCGTGTGACCTGGCTTGCAAACACTGCCGCGCATCGGCGCAGCCTTTCTCCAATCCTGACGAGTTGACCACCGCGGAAGGCAAGCACCTGATCGACCAGATCGCCGATATGGACGTGCCCATTTTCGTGATGACGGGTGGCGACCCGCTGAAGCGCCGCGATGTGTTCGAACTGATTCAATATGCCAACCATCGTGGTGTGCATGCCGCGCTCACTCCCAGTGCGACTCCGCTGCTCACGCGTGAAGCGATCTTTCAGCTCAAGGGAGCAGGCCTGTCGCGGCTGGCCATCAGCCTGGACGGGGCGACCCCGGAGATGCACGAAGCGGTTCGTGGCGTGAAGGGAACGTTTGCGCGCACTCTCGATGCGGTTCGCTGGGCCAACGAGGCCGGGCTGCCGATCCAGGTGCATACCACCGTCAGCCGCCACAATGCTTCCGATCTCGACACTCTGGCCGAGATGCTGCGCAGAATGCAGATCGTGATGTGGAGCGTCTTCTTCCTCGTGCCGCTCGGTCGCGGCAAAAACGAAGACGTGCTGACCGGCGAAGAATTCGAAGCGGTCTTCGCCAAGCTCTACGAACTCTCGAAGAAGGTACCATTTCAGGTCAAGACGACGGAAGCCATGCATTACCGCCGGTATCTGCTGCAGCAGCGAGCCAAAGAGCACTCGGAAGTTCAGAACTCCGGCCCCGGTGAGACCAAGGCTGTGGGCTGGGCGACCAAGCGCGTCAATGATGGACGCGGCTTCGTATTTATCTCCCACACCGGCAAGGTCTATCCCAGCGGATTTCTTCCGCTTGAGGGTGGTGATGTGCGCAGGCAGGAGCTGAGCGAGATCTATCAGCACTCTCCGGTGTTTCAGAAGCTGCGCGATCTTTCGCAGTTGAAGGGGAAGTGCGGAGCCTGTGAGTTCAAAGAGATTTGTGGTGGATCGCGTGCTCGTGCCTATGCGGTGAGCGGCGACGTTCTGGCGGAGGAGCCTTGCTGCATCTACCAGCCGAAGAACTACCATCCTGCATTGGAAACGCACGGAGCACTCGAACGCAGCTAAGTCCCGGAGACTGTAACCATGAGAGTTGCTATATTGGGCGGAGGCATTGCCGGGCTGAGCGCCGCCTGGGAACTGGAGAAGGCTCGCTCGGAAAATCCCGACCTGGACTACGTTCTCTACGAGAGTTCCGCGAAGCTGGGCGGGTCCATTCACAGCGAGATCGTCGATGGCTGCGTGGTCGAAGGCGGCCCGGACTCGTTCCTGACGGAGAAGCCTGCGGCCGCCAGACTCTGTCATGAGTTGGGCATTGGTGATAGTCTTCTCGGCTCCAATGACGCCGCTCGCAAGACCTACATCGTGGTGCATAACCGGCTGGTGCCGCTGCCAGACGGTCTCATGTTCATGGTGCCCACCAAGCTTGTGCCCACCGCCCTAAGCCGGCTATTTTCCTGGAAGACCAAGCTGAAGATGGGCATGGAACTGCTGCATCCGCCCCGGCCCATGCTGTGCGATGAATCGGTGGCCGCGATGGTCGAGCGGCACTTTGGTCCGGAGGCTGTCGACCGGTTGGTAGACCCTCTGCTGTCGGGCGTATATGGCGGAGACGCGAATTCGCTCAGCGCGCGCTCGGTGCTGGCCCGCATGGTCGAAATGGAAGAGAAGTTTGGAAGTCTGTGCCGCGGCATGCTCTCCGCTCACAAGCGCATGCAGCGCGCAAAACCGGCGGCTGCACCGCGCCCGCTCTTCACAACACTTGTGGGCGGCATGCAGCAGATGGTCGATGCGCTGGCAGAACGCCTGCCCCGTACCAGCCTGCGCCTTTGCACCCGAGTGAAATCTGTTGAATTGCAACAGCGCCGATGGCGCGTGACCACTGAAGAGGACCAGCAAACCTTCGACGCCGTCATTATGGCGCTTCCCGCTTCTTCTGCCGGCCGACTGCTCTCACCTGTCGATGCCGAGTTGGGCCATTCCCTCGAAGCCGTGCCCTATAGCTCTTCTGTCACCGTGGCGCTGGGGTTTGATCGCGAACAGATTCCCGCTCTCCCTGCTGGCTTCGGATTTCTTGTGCCGTTCAGCGAAGGACGCCGGATGCTGGCCTGCACCTTTGTTCACGCGAAGTTCCCCGGCCGCGCTCCGGAAGGCAAGCTTCTGCTGCGCTGCTTTCTCGGCGGCGCGAGAGACCCCGAGGTCGTGGAGCGAACTGACGAGGAAATCGAAGCGCTTGTGCGCTGGGAACTGTGGTCGATCCTCGGGCTGAATGCGCTGCCTCGGTTTGTGCGCGTGCATCGGTCCCGCAACGCGATGGCGCAATATATCGTCGGCCACGCAGACAATGTGGCCCGTATCCAGGCAGGAGTTGCGCGCCTGCCAAACCTGGCCCTGGCGGGCAATGCGTATGAAGGAATCGGGGTTCCGGACTGCGTCCGCACCGGACAGCAGGCGGCTGCGACCACCCTGGCAGCGATGCGGCAGCTGGAAGCGTCAGCAGCGGTCTGACCCTCCGCGTACACGAGCGATGTCGCTGGGCCGCGCTATGCTTAGAGGGTGCGAAACCTCCCGGCGACACCGATGTGTGAAGCACGACTTCGACACGACGACCGTGGCGCATGAGTCAGACTGAATTCTCGCTTTGGATACTTCTCAGCTCATTGGTCGCCGGTCTGCTCGGTTCGCTCACTGGACTGGGCGGCGGCGTAGTCATTGTGCCGGTGCTCGCCATCGTTTTCCATATCGACATCCGCTATGCCATCGGCGCGTCGCTGGTCTCGGTGATCGCTACCTCGTCCGGCTCCGCCGCCGCTTACGTTCGCGAAGGGTTCTCCAACATCCGCATCGGCATCTTTCTCGAGGTAGCGACTACGCTGGGTGCTTTGTATGGGGCCTATCTGACCGCCAGAGTTTCCACAAAATGGATAGGGATCGTGTTTGGCGTCGTGCTGCTCTACTCCGCATGGGCTTCGTTTCGCGCCAAGAATGAGACTGGCGGTGTGATCCACACCAACGCCCTGGCCACACGGCTCAAAATGCAGGGCAGCTATCCCGGCCCGAACGGGGAAATTCCCTACAACGCGCAGCGTGTGCCGGCGGGCTTCGGAATCATGTTCCTGGCGGGGACGCTTTCAGGATTGCTGGGCATCGGGTCAGGCGCGGTGAAGGTGCTAGCCATGGACCAGGCCATGAAGCTGCCGTTCAAAGTCTCAACCACGACCAGCAACTTCATGATCGGTGTGACCGCAGCCGCCAGCGCCGGCATTTATCTCTCTCGCGGTTACATTCTTCCGGGGTTGGCGATGCCCGTCATGCTCGGCGTTCTCGGCGGATCGATGGTCGGCTCGCGCATGCTGGCGAGCGCGAACGTGCGCACGCTGCGCATCCTCTTCAGCATTGTGATTGTGCTGCTGGGGCTCGAAATGATCTACAACGCTGCGTCTGGAAGGCTCTGAGCATGAACGATCGCAGGCTGACGAACGCGCAGTCGGGGTGGAACGACGAAAAGATGGAAGCCTCGATCGGCCTGCTGTTGCGTGTCGGCGTGACCGTATCCGCGGTGGTGATTGCTATCGGAGGAGCGCTGTACCTGTTTCATCCGACCGGTCCCCGGCCGGGCTACCGAGTCTTTCGCGGTCCGTCCGCGGCTCTGAGCCATCCTGTCGTGATCCTGCATGGCGCATTGGCGGGCGACAGCCGCAGCATCATTTCGCTCGGACTGTTGCTGCTGATTGCTACGCCTATCGCCCGGATGGTCTTAGCCGCCATTGGCTTCCTGCTGGAAAAGGACTGGATGTATACGGGCATCAGCCTGCTCGTGCTCGCAATTCTGCTCTACAGCTTGATCTTTGGTCGTTAACGCGGAAGCTCAGCCCAAGGCAGCGCATTGAGCTGAGTCCCCGTACTCGGCGCGACCTACAGGTGAAAGACGCGATCCGCTCCGTATACCAACACCAGCGTAAGCACCGCGATGAAAATCTCTCCGAGCGCGCCCACCACAAACGGCCTCCAGCCTTGCTTGCCCAGTTCGCGAACGCTCGTGCGCAAGCCCACTCCGGCGAACGTGAGCAGGAATGCCCAGCGCGACAGGTTTGCAAGGGCGACCAGTTCCGGAGAAAGTGGCGGTGCCTTGGAAGCATGCGCGTTGCCGAAGAAGCCAACGGTTGCCAGTGTGGAGATAAGCAGGAAGCCTAAGACGAATTTCGGAAACTTGCGCCACAGGAAGACGGCCTTGTTGCCGATCGCCTGTGCCTGCCCACGCGATGCCCAATAGATTGCGTATCCAAGCACGATGAAGCCGATGGTCGCGTTCCTCGCCGTTTTTGCAAGCACTGCGATTTTGCCTGCGGCCTCGCTGTAGAGAGCGCCGGTCGCGGTTGCTTCCGCGGTGTTGTCGACAGCCAGCCCAGCCCACAGGCCAAACGCATGATCGCCAAAGTGAAGTGCGTGCCCGATCAGAGGGAAGGTGAAGAGCGAGAGCGCGCCCAGCGCAAGGATCGCCGCAATCGCTACAGACGCATCCTTTTCGTCTGCATCGATCGCTCCCTGAGCGGCAATGATGGCGGAGACTCCGCAGATCGACGAGCCCACCGCGAGCAGCGAAGTCAACTTTGGCGACAATCCAAAAGCCCGGCCGATTAGATGCGTGAGTACCAGCGCGAGTGCGATTTCGATGGCGATCAAGCCCAGGCTGATTCCTCCCAGCCGCAATAAGTCGCCTACCAGGAATCGCGCACCGAGCAGCACGATCCCTACCTTCAACCAGAATTCATAGGTCGCGACCCCGGCCTGAAAGACTCGTGGCAGTCCGACGGTGTTGGAGATAAGCAGGCCGATCAGAATGGCCCAGAGAACGTATTCAATGTTTGGACCCACCAGGTGGTGAGCCGATTTGTAGCGGGTGATGAACTGTTCGATTGCCTTGCCCGCGTATCCGACCGCGGTCAGCAGAAGCAAACCGGGAACGAGCCCCAGCAGCCGCTTCGGCAGGCTGGGGTCGCGTGATTGGAACGGTGCTGCAATGGATGTAGCCATAGTTACGATATCCTCATCGACCTGCTGGTCCCCGGCGTCGGTTGCGATGCCGGCGAAGTTGGGAAGTGCTCAGCACAGAGCTTCGTGGAAAGTCGCACCCACTACCAGGGGATCGCGTGTATCCAATGCAGTCGGACGAGAAGCGCGAGAGCCACCGCGAGTGCGACCGCCCATGTGTCGAGAGAGAGGCCGCGACGAGGCGCGGCTGCAGGTTCTTGCTCAGCCATAATGTTTCTCCGGAATGTTGTCGTTCGTTTTTAGGGCGCGACTGCGATAGCACCTGCGGCCGCCATCAACAACTGAGGGCGGAACGAGGGAGAGTCGGTGGCCAGGCTCCGCAGCGCCCAACCTGCAAGCAGCAGAGTGGGTGCGGGGCCCGGCTCGACGTCGCCGAGTTCGGCGAGCCGTGTACATCGGACCTGCTGGTCGGGAAGGGCAGCCCTGGAGATGACTACGCAAGGCAGGTCGTCATCGAGACCGCTTGCGCGCCAGTCTGCGGCAAGCTGTTTGAAGTCGCGTCCAGGCATGTAGACCACCCGGGTGGCATCATTCACATCGGGTTCCACCGCCGGCGTACGTGGCAGGATGGCATGCGCGTGATGCCCGGAAGAAAACAGAATGTTGGACGCGGCGCGTCGATCCGTCAGCGAGCAACCGAGGGCTGCTGCCGCTGCGAAGGCCGCGGTGATACCGGGTACGATTTCAAAAGGAATACCCGCCGCACGCAACGCATCGATTTCTTCGCCCGCACGGCCAAAGACCAGGGGGTCTCCGCTCTTGAGGCGAACAACACTCAGATCGCGCTGGGCAAAGTCCAGCATCATTGCCTGAATTTCAGTCTGGGTAACGCTTTTGCGGCCGCAGCGTTTGCCCACGTTCAGTATCCATGCACCTTCCCGAGCATGCGCTACCACGGCCTCCGGAACCAGGTCGTCATGCAGCACGACATCCGCGGAAGCAAGCAGGCGGGCCGCCTTCAGAGTGAGCAACTCCGGATCGCCCGGACCCGCACCCACCAGGTAAACGAAACCCTTTTGTGCCTGCGTCGGTGACGTGCTCACGCGGGGACCTCGTCGGGTGCGTTTCTGTGCAGAGCCAGCTGGCGAGTCGGGCAGGTTTCTGCTTCGCAGAGGGATCGTTGCGCCAGCGCATGCAGCAGCATCTTGCGATCTTCGCTCGCGGGATACATCGCCAGCACCTCGCGTCGCAGGCTTCCGAGCCGCTCCAGCCAGGGGCCCAGATCTGGCGGCAATTGCGCGTCGATTTCGCGGCGAAGGCGCTGCGCGACCGCCGGACTCTCTCCCGCCGTCGAGATGGCAATCTGCAGTTCGCCCCTGCGCACGATCGAGCCGAAGTAGAAGTCGCAGAACGGAGGATCGTCGACCGCGTTGCACAGAATATTGCGCCGCACCGCTTCCTCGTAGACCGCGTGGTTCACGTCAGGCACATTCGTCGCAGCGATGACCAGGAATGTGTCGTCCAGGTCAGAAGTTTCATAAGCACGCGCGATCCAGTCGATCTTCCCCGCGGAAGCGAGGCCGCGCACTTCCTCCCGCGCCTCGGGAGCAACCACGCGCACCCGAGCGCCGGCCTCAAGCAGGCTCTCAATCTTGCTCAAGGCAATTTCACCCGCGCCCACCACAAGGCAGGGGCGACCCTCGAGTTTGAGAAAGATCGGCAACAGGCTCATAGGTACGTCCTAAACATTAATCAGCAACCCCATGCGGAACAGGGCCCGTCGGCAGATCGCGCGCAACCGCTTCCAGGGCCTCTCCGGCGAGTTCCGTACGCAACTCTTCGTCGCTTCGACGGCCGAACCACTCACGTAGATTTTCGTCCTGCTTGCGATTGCCGAGATAGCTGCGCAGCAAGCGTTCAATGGCGCCGGGCACCAGCGGAGCCGGGCAGCGATATCCCACCGGCCGCGCTACGGTCGCATATTTCCCGACCGAGCCGCCAACGCAGAAATAGTACGCGTCTGTAAGTTGACCCTCGTGCTTGATCTTCTTGCCCTCGATGCCGATATCGGCAATCCAGTGCTGGCCGCAACTGTTGGGGCATCCGGTCACGTGCAGCTTCAACTGCTGGTCAAACTGCGGCAGCCGCTCTTCCAGTTCATCGACCAGCCAGCGTGTGAAGCCCTTGGTCTCGGTGATCGCGAGCTTGCAGAATTCAGTGCCGGTGCAGGCAATTGCCCCGCGCCAGAAGTTCGAGCCCTCCACCTGAAGATCGATCTTCCGCAACTCCTGCGCGAGTTCGCCCGCCTTGCTGGTCGGTATGTTTACGAAGATGAGGTTTTGCCCGGTGGTCGCGCGCAAATTGCCATCGCCGAAGCGATCCGCCAGATCGGCTGCGGCCACGAGTTGCTCCCCGCTCATCCGCCCGCGCAGTACCGAAGCGCCGACGTAGCTCAGGCCGGCTTCCTTTTGCGGGTGAATGCCGACATGATCCCGCAGCACCTCGTCGGGAACAGTCTCCGGCGGTGCTGGGTCGAGTTTGTAACCGAGGCGGTTCTCTAATTCAGCCAGGAAGCTCTCCGGTGTCCAACCCTCTTTGAGGAAGAGGTACTTCAAGCGCGCACGGTCGCGACTTTCGCGCAGTCCCTGCTGGTCGCGAAAGATCTCCGTGACGGTGCGAATGACCGCCATTGCCTGGTGTGGAGCAACGAAGGCATCCAGCTTCACCGCCAGGTGCGGTTCCTTCGAGAGACCGCCGCCCACGCGCAGTGCGTACCCCACTTCATTCCCACGCCGCACCCCGGTCATGGCAATGTCGTTAATCTCGGGGTAGGAGCACCAGGAAGGGCAACCGGTAATCGAGATTTTGAATTTACGCGGCAGGTTGTAAAACTCAGGATTCGCGGTTAAGAAGTGCGCCGCCTCAATGGCCAACGGCGATGCATCGAGAATCTCATCGTGAGCCAGACCCGCGAGTGGGCAGCCGGTAACGTTGCGCACTACGTCGCCGCAGGCGCCCTTGGGCGAAAGTCCGATCGCGTCCAGCGCCTCGACCACTTCCGGCAGGTTTTCTATCGTGAGCCAGTGCAGCTGAATGTTCTGCCGCACGGTGATGTCGGCCAAATTCCGCGCGTAGGTCTTGGCGATACCGCCAATCGTACGGAGCTGGTGCGCCGTCACGATGCCATTCGGAATGCCGATGCGCATCATGAAAAATTCCGTAGCCTTGCCTTCGCCGCCCTTGCCGCCGGTGGCGCCCACCCCGTCGCCCTGGGTGTACACGCCCCACCACTTGAAGTACGACGAAGCCCATTCCGGGGTCACACTCTCGCGGCCTTGGCGCGCGAAGGCGCGCACTTCATCGAAGGCCATCCAGGGATTCTTCTCCCGCTTGAGCCGTTCCGCCCGTTGGGCCTTGGTCTCTTTCACTACGGTTTCTTCAGCCATCACTTCTCTCAATTTGGAGTGCAAAAAGCCCGCGCTGGATAAAAGGGCGCGGGCTTCTCGTGAACCGGACTAGAAAATGAAGATATCAGTTCACTCGAAGTTCACGGCGCACGCGTGACAACACGTACAACAGCGGTTCGCCGGCATCGAGCAGAATGACATCATGCGTCAATGATAGGGAGCTTCGGGGGAGGGGTCAAGCGAAGTCGGCAAGCAGCGTCGCTGAATCTGCCTTCATTGCATGCCGCAAGGAAAGCCACGCCCCGTCGACTGGTTTCAGGCCACGTCGATGGCAGGCACCGTTGTCGAAGCGATCTGCTCATGCCAAGCGACTTCTTCCAGATTGCCAACCCAGAAGACCCACGCAAGGCCACCCATCACGGCCACTGCAGCACTCACCAGCAGGGCCGCTGAAAAATTGCCGGTCAAGTCGATCAAAAAGCCGGTGAGCGCGGGACCAACCACACCGGAGAAATTCGCGAATCCATTCTGCAAGCCCACCCATCTGCCCGCTGCCAGCGGGCCGGCGAGCGTCTGCGCGAAGGCGAAGGTGCCGGAGTTCGCCATCCCTGCTCCAATGCCCAGCGTGAAGAGGCACCACAGATAGGTATGCGGGCCAGCGACCGTGCAGCAGACAAGAGCGACGGCGGACAAAGAGAAGCCCAGCGCCATGGCCGACTTCCGTGCCACGTTGGGTGTTCCTCCGTTACGCACCCACACGTCCGCCAGCCACCCAGTCGCTATCGCAGAGCCTGCGTCGACCATGAAGTAGATTCCGGCAGTCTTCGCCATCACTGCCATCGAGAGATGCCACTCCCTCACGAGGTATAGCGGCAGCCAGCTGATCAAAAAGTAGATGAGGTAATTTCCTGAAAAATGACCAACCGAGGCACCCCAGAACGACCTCTGCCGCAGGATCCGGCCGAGACTCGGCGCGTACACGAGCATAGACGCCACTCTTCGGCCACCCTGCGGCTTCCATTTCATCCAAGCCGGCAGCCACAGCAGGCTCATGATTCCGATGGCGAGGAAGGTCAGCCGCCAACCGTACTTTGCCATGACCAGCCCGCCTCCGAAGGTGCCGGCGGCCGACCCCCAGCGCATCGCTCCGGTCAGGGCGCCGTTCGCAAACCCGCGAGAATGCTCGGGCACATGCTTCGCCAGAATCTTCGACGAAGACGGAAACATGATCGACTCGCCCACTCCCAGCAGCAGGCGCATCCCCAGCAGCACGGCAAATCCGGTTGCCAGTCCAGTCGCGGCGGTGGCCACCGACCACAACAAGAAACCCAGAGCCAGCACGCGGTTCACGTCGTAGCGATCCACCAGCCATCCGCCGATGAACTGCAAAGCTGTGTAGGTCCAGAAGAAGGCGGAGAAGAGGATGCCCAACTGCGAGGCCGAGATATGCCACTCGTCTTTTAACAGCGGCGCGGCAAGCGACAGGTTGCCGCGATCGACGTAGTTGATCAGCACCGCGAGAACCAGCAGAATCAGGGCCGGCGTGAAAGACGTTTGCCCGCGCTGTTCAGGTGCGATGCGATCCATGTGTAGACCTTGCGCCATTCTGCCTATGGCGAAGGCCCTTGGCAAGTCTCGACGCGGGCGAACTGGTCGAATCGATACAATCTGTATTTCGAGGCCATGTTACGGCGAAAGCTTAGTGGTGCATCGTGCGCACATGCCCCACCTCCACACCGCCGACCATAGTTTCGAGGTTCACGTCGACACTCTTCGAGCCTCCAGGCCTTCTTCTGCTGCGACTCAACGACAACCGACTATTCCCGCTCAAGCACCTGGACCTCCGGCTTTTTCCGATTGGGTCGCGACACCGTGAACGTGAGCGTCTTCCCGTCGGGCGAGAGCTCGATTCGCTGGGTATCGACCTCTTTGTCGTTTACCTTCTCCTTAGTCTCGATCGTCCGCTCATCCGCCCTGTGGGCCGATACCGTGAGACCTGCGGGAGCATTGCCACCAACAATCGGGTAGTCCTTGCCGTCGAACTGCACGTTCTTCTTCATGCCGAATGTGGCGTAGTTCAGCAGAATTCCGTCTTCTCCGCTCGGCGTAATCTCAATTTCAAAGGTCGCACTCATATCCACCGTGGCGCTTTCCCATGTGCCGTCAAATCCCGGTCCCCCATCGGTTCGCTGGTAGATGTAGTCCAGGTGGAATGTCGTCCCGTTCGGGCGGTAGCTGGTGAAGTTGTCTTGCAACGTGTTCCCGTCCGCCGAAAGCTTCCAGATGCCAATGATCTGCGTGCGGCCTTTGCTCTTGCGCACGACTCGCCAAGTGTCGGGGGATTCCGCTGTGACGGCCAGCGTCGAGTTATACGAGCCCGCCTGGTCCGTTCCATCCACCACGATGGTCTCCACCGTGTCGCCGCCCAGGTTGAAGTCGTATTTATTCGACCCGAGGGCATGCACCTTCATCACGTCGTTCTGTTGACTGCGGGCCGGGTTAAGCTTCCATTTGCCGAGGAACGGACTCTCGCCCGCCCACGCCGTGCCAGTTATGAGCGAGACACAAAGCAACCACCGTATGGATCGAGACACCATTGCATCCTCCACAAACGCGGAATTCCCTGCGCTGTCGAGATGCACGGCATTGGCCACTCAATTGTCGGTGCGGATTTGCGTTTGACCCGCCTCGCGCAAGCAAGACTGTCTGTGGAGATTGGAGTTAGCTGTGATCTGTTCGTTCGCGCCGCATCATGCGATTCCATGCCAAGGAAGTTGGCTGTTCAATGCCGAACAGAAACGTTCCGGAACCGGACAACCAGACGACCGCATTCGCATGCCGTCATGCTTCGTTTTCAGGTTTAAATTGCTACGAATTGCATGTACATACGCCCGTCCCGCGAACCGGGAATTTGGCACGCACAGATATTTGCGCGACCGTTATTACCAAAACGCGAGCATACGGCCAAGATCCGCATCGTTCCCCGGACCGGGCCTGGCGCAGCCTTAGAAGTTGAAGACCACTTGCAAATCGATGCGGCGATTTGCCGATTGCGAAACTCCGCCAAACGCGCCGCCGAGCGCATTCGATCTGCCAAACAGCGGCGAATCTACGGTGCCTACCGGAGTTGCGAGGTTGACGTTGTTGAACAGGTTGCGGGCCGAGGCGTTCAACGTCAGGTTGTAGCGATGATTGGTGGTCCCGCCCGGGGGAGGTGGTCCGCCACGATTGCCGCTCAGCCCTCCCGGCCCAAGTCCCCCGCCTGGAGGTCCACCGGGTCCACGCCCGCCTCCACCCGGCCCGCCAAACCCTCCGCCGCCCCCCGTGCCCGGACCCGATTGCCCGCGTTCCAGCTTGGGTCCAAGGCCGATTGTCTTGCTCACCCGCAGATTGAAGGTGAACTGCGACGGTCCGTTGGCGTAGTTGATGGGGATGACCTTTGCCCCCGGCTGCGGGCTGGTATCGAAGTTGCCGTACTTGGTTTGAACGACGCTGCTGGTTCCACTTGCGGCGAACGCGGGGCGATCGTTGAAAATCGAATCGCCGTTGAGGTCCTGACTGGTGGTGATGTTGAACGGCGCGCCGGAGGACGCGATCATGAAGGGGCTGAAGCGAACGCCAAATTTCGGCGTCGAATACGATCCGCCCAAGAACAGCCGATGCCGCACATCAAACGCGGCGCGGCCATAGTCCTGCGCAATGTCGTACTGGTTAGACGGGAAGGTGGTCACGCCGCCGGTGTCGCTGTTGGCATACCCAAGCTGATAGAAGCCGAAGAGCGACAGCGAAGAAGACGCGCGCAGGTTCACATTCAAGATGAGCTGATTCTGTTTGAAGATGCCGGCAGACGTGTACTGGTAGATGTTGCCTGCATTCGGGTTGGGCCGCGCCCCAGCCGTCCCGGGCACATCGGGAAAGGGCGCATTTACATTCTCCGTCAGCAACTGGTGATCGCCGCGCGAGTTCAGATACGTCACCGAGACAGTAGCGTACTTGGTCAACTGCTGATCGAGGCCCACAGCCGCTTGCATGGTGTAGGGGGCTCTCAGGTGAGGCGCGATCTGGTAGATAGTGCCGGTCGTAGCCGTCCCTTCGACCGGGCAGGTGGAAGGCGTGCAGCCATAGAAGGTGGGGTTCTTCACCACGAATTGCACCTGGCCCGAGTTTCCGCCGGGATTCCCATTCAGGCGGTAGGCCTGCAAAATCTGCGCGATCTGGAAACGGTCAAAGAAGAGTCCGTAGCCGCCGCGAAGCACCGTCTTGGCCGGCTTCTTATCGCGGGAAAAACCGTACGCGAAGCTGACACGGGGGCCCAGGTCGGCGTGATCGGAGATATCGTTCTGTGTCTCGTAGCGCAGGCCGTAACTCAAGGTGAAGTTGGGGCGAACCTTCCAGTCGTCCTGGAAATACAAGCCCACATCAAAGACGTTTGCCGTAGTCGCGATTCGGCCGCTGGTCAGCGTGTACTGGCTCGCGCCACCGCCCTGCGCCTGAATCGCTGCCCACTCCTCTGGCGATGGATTCGGATTGTCGGCGAGCGCCTTGCGGGTGATCTGGTAGGACTGCAGCGCGCTGATCGTCTGCCCATTCACGATGCGTGAGCCAAAGGTAAAGAAGCCGTTGAAGTTGGAGTTGGCTGCGTTGGCGTCGCGCGTGTACCGCAGGCGGGCGCCGAATTTCATATAGTGGCTGGCCATCGCGACTGAGGTGTAATTCTGCAATTCGTAACGATTGGTCTTGTCGTTTGAGGTCTGATCGCTGGAACCGCCGGAGGTAAATGCACCCTGCACCTGCACCGTAGGATCGTTGCTTAACGGGGTTCTGCGTTTCACCGTTTCGAATGTATTGCAGCCGGGTCTCGTTGACGACCTTGTCGCTCAGCACTTGCGTGTCGCTGATCTGGATCGTGTGTTCCGTTTCGTCGTCGTTATAGCCCTGCGAAGGAAGCGCGAATTGACCGGTGCCGCTGTTCTGCTGGCTGTTGTTGAAGTATTGGTATCGCAGCGTGAGCGTGTTTCGCTCCCCGAGTTGAAAATCGAGTCGCGGGCTCAGGTTGGTCCGGGTGCGAGGATTGGGCACCGCCAGGCTGCAAGGCGTCGCATTTGGCACGTAAGTCGAGTAGTCGACTGTGTTCGGATCGCAGGTCGCGCTCGTCCCGTTCAAGACCGCGGTCACGATGCTGTTGTCCTGAATGTTCCGACGGTCGAAGTTGAAGAAGAAAGAGGCTTTCTTACCCAGAGCAGAACTTACGTTTCCGTCGTACTGCAGCGTGTGATACGAGGGGATTTGCCGCGCAAAGGGATTCTTCGAATTGAAGATGTTCGAGTTCCCGTTCACAAAAAATTGGCCGTGCAGCTTGTCCGTACCCGGCTTGGTGAGGATCTCGATGCGGCCGAAACCAAGCTTGTCGTACTCGGCGGAAAAGGGATTCTGATTGACACGAATCTCGCGGATGGCCGACTTGGGCGGCAGTTGACCGGCGGTAAATCCGTCGATGTAGATCTGCCCACCGTTGGGACCCGCGGATGGTCCTGCGAGCGCCGTCAGTTCAGAAGACAACTCATCTGGATCGTCGGAGAGCGCGTCGAGATCCTTGTCTTTGATGACCAGCGCATTGGCATTCGCGCCCGGATCGAGGCTGACGGTCGGTGTCTCATCCGTCACCGTCACCTGCTGCTGCTCCACTTCAATGGCTAGCGCAACATCGACGCGCTTCACCTGTCCCGCGGCCAGGCTCACGGGCGCCGAGTTGAAGTTCGCAAATCCAGTCGCCACCACCTCGATGGTGTAGGTGCCGGGAGCCACGCCGCGAATGTCATAGGCGCCGCCGTTGTCGGACACGGCCGTGTACTTCTGCCCGGTCGCCGAAGTTGCGGTAATGCTGGCCTGCGGAATCACTGCGCCCGAGGGATCGGCGATCTGTCCGTGAATCGTGGCGTTGCCGGTCTGGGCCAAAAGATTCTGTGCCGGCGATACAGCCAACAGCAGTCCAAGTACAGCCATGAAGCAGAAAAGAAAGGATCGGGTTTTCACGGTTCTCCAAAGAAAAGGTGAAGCAGAATCTAAGACTGAAAGTGTTGAACTACGGGGCATCTTGCCCGCCGCTTTGGTTTAGATTCCACGAAGCCATCATCATCGACTGGCTGGCGCTGGCTGAGGCCTGTAGCATGGGCTCCACCCCTGCCAGCAGCGTGACCGCCGTCGGCGGTTTGTCGGCGAGCCTTCGGTTGCGACCACCATTACGGCGTCGCCCTTCTTCAAATCAGCAAGTTGGATGGCCGGGGCATGCGCGAGCATCTGCTGCGTGTCTCCCCCTCGTCCGCCGTTCGGGCCTGCCGTACCGCGCGGCTGATTCTGATTCGCGCTCATCCGGCCACTGTCCGGGCCCTGCTCGGTCGCAGGTCGCGCAGCACTTGGTGGGCCTGGGGGCGATGCTCCAGCGCCGTCCCGTCCCGTCGAAGTTGCCGCAGGACCGGACGCTCCCTGGCTCTTCAATCGTGCGGCGATACCTTGCGCCATGGCTGGCGGCAGCCGGCGTAGTTGCGAGTCCGCGCTGATTCCAATCACGACCGGCTTCTTGGTTGCGAGGTCGGTGAGCGTCAGCGTTCCCGCCGCAGTATCGACCGACTGTACCGTAGCCGCTACGTTCCGGAAGCTGCCCGCAACAATCTCTTCGGCCGTCACTTCACTGCCATCTGCGCTGCGATCGCCCCTGGCGCGGAGTTGATCTCCTGCCTTGACCTGATCGACCGTGCTTGGCTTGGCATCGTCGAACTTGACGGAGTCCGGGGCATACCGCCGGACGACGGTCTTCGGCCCCGCATGAATGGTGATTGCTTTCGGCGCTCCGGCCTCAGAGGCCGCCACCACGATGGTGCCCGATGCGGGGTCAACAGACTTAACCAGCCCGCCAACGCCCCGTCGCTGCCAGTCCTGCCGTTCATGCGCCTGCTTCTGCGCGATGTCAGACTGCTTCATCGCGATCAGGGTGGACGCGGTGTACTTGCCATCGTCTCCCGCCGTTGCGCGGGCCAGCACGCGGTCGCCCACCTGCAAATCTGTCACATGAATCGGGGTAGCCGAGGAGAGGTCCTTCTGGCCCGGCGCGGCCTGCAACATCCGGGTATCGTCATCGACCGTAAAGGTCGCTTCGCTGCCGTTGTCCAGCTTGATCGTGATGGACTGCCCGTTCACCGCGGTGACGGCACCGACCAGGCGGGTCGCACCCTTTGCCGGGGCAGCCTGGGCCGCGGCCGGCTGCGCCAGCATCGGGAGCGAGGAAAGGGAACCGGGGATCATCGCCGCGCCGAGGATCGCGAGGCACACGGCTTTGGAATGGACACTCATGGTGAGGTTCTTTCTGTCTGAGAGAGAGATTCGCCCGAAGGGTGCGTTGCGAGTCTCAATTTTAATTTGTCTGCACTCACAGACGGGTTTATGGGCTGAAAGTTTCATGCCTGTAACATCCGCCGGCCTGTTTCAATACGGAGCCGAATTCCAGATGCGACCTGCCCGCCCTCGCTTCCCACGTTGCGAGAAAGAGCTTTGTGGCAGTCGTCACGCCAGAGGTGCCGGGCATCTTATATGATCAGCGATGCGCCGCCCGCCGGTGGCGCCAACGAGATAGAAGAGCGGGAGTTCACCTAACACCAATGGCGATCGCAAACGTAAGTCAAGGCCGCACCACCACGGCCACGCAGCCCAGCAGCAGCAACAAGAGCGCGATGGCCATGGTTACGACGCTCTTCTTCGTCTGGGGATTTCTCACCTGTCTCAATGACATCCTGATCCCGCACCTTCAAGTCGATATTTGACCTGAACTACTTCGCGGTCATGTTCGTGCAGTTTGTCTTTTTCGGCGCTTACTTCATCTTCGCAGTACCCGCCGGTTGGGTGGTGGAGTGGATCGGCTACAAGCGGACCATGGTGACCGGACTGCTGACCATGGCGTGCGGCGCGCTGCTCTTTATTCCCGCAGCCAGCGTCCCGTCCTTCCCGCTCTTTCTGGTAGCCGAAGTCGTACTCGCCGCCGGCATTACGGTGCTGCAGGTCTCGGCCAATCCGTATGTTTCGGTACTGGGCCCGGAGCGCACCGCCTCCAGCCGCCTTAATCTGACCCAGGCATTCAATTCGCTGGGCACCACCATCGCGCCCGACCATCGGCTCGTTCCTGATCCTGAGCAGCTGCTCCCAAGACCATGCAGGAAGTCAGGGCCATGGCTCCAGACGCCTTACAGGCCTATCGCCTGCATGAAGCGGCCACGGTCAAGATGCCTTACCTGGCGATCGCGCTGGCGCTGGTTCTGCTTGGCTTGGCAATCGCGATGTTCAAGCTGCCGCGCATCGAGACGACGCGCGACTTCCGTCCCGGCAAGGAGGGCGTCACCGACAGCATCTGGAAGTACCGGCATACCTTGCTTGGCGTCTCTTGGAATCTTTACCTATGTGGGGCCGAAGTGGCGATCGGCAGCTTCCTGGTCAAGTACTTCAGCCAGCCCGATACCGGCGGCACTGACAGTGGTTCGTGCGGCGCAAGCTCGTCTCGCTCTACTGGGGAGGCGCCATGGTGGGCCGCTTCATCGGTTCCGCCGTATTGCAGAAGGTCCGCCCGAACATGGCCCTCGGCAGGTTGCCAATCGTCGCCGGTCTGCTGGTGGTTACCTCCATGCTCAGCTACACTCGCTGGCGGTTTGGAGCATTCTGCTGGTCGGGCTGTTCAACTCCGTCATGTTCCCGACCATCTTTACGCTGGGCATTGCGGAACTCGGCCCGATGACCGGCAAAGGCTCCGGCCTGCTGATTGCAGCCATCGTCGGCGGCGCGGTCATTCCGGTGATCGAAGGCCGCGCTGGCGGATCGCATCGGCATCCACCACGCCTTCATTCTCCCCGCACTCTGCTACATCTACATTGCGTACTACGGATTCAGGGGATCGAGGCCGACGCGTACTGCATAGGCTGATCGTTCGCAGCAGGAATAGAAGGGGCCAGCTTCGGCGCGGCCCCCTTTGCATGTTGCGCGTTAAGGCAGTGCGGAGCCATAGAATCGAAGCAGGGGAATTTAATGCGTTGTTCGCTCCACCAACTTCCAATGCCGCAAACCTCAATCTTAGGCTGTTTCGCATGCGCGTAGTTTCGCTGCTGGCAAGCGCGACCGAGATTGTCTGCGCCCTGGGTGCGGGCGACACGCTGGTCGGTCGTTCGCATGAATGCGACAACCCCGACTGGGTGCGCCGCCTCCCCGCATGCAGCGAACCGGCTTTCGACGTCATCGGTTTCGAGTGCGGAGATCGATGCCGAGGTCCGGCGCAGGATTGCGGCCGGAGAGCCGCTGTATCAAATACACGGGGACCGGATTCGTGACCTGCAACCCGACCTGCTGATCACGCAAGCCCATTGCGAAGTGTGTGCCGTTACACCCGGCGACCTCGAGCGGAGCGGCTCCTGTGCTGTGAGCGCGAAACAGATTGCCTTAACCGCTTTCTCTCTCAACGACATCTTCGAAAGCATTCGCCAGGTCGCGCTAGCACTGGATCTGCAAGCGCAGGGCGAAGCCCTGGTGCGCCGCGAACAGCAGCGTCTCGAACGTGTCCGGGAACGAGTCGCCAGCTTCGCGCCGCCCACCGTCGTGATGATGGAGTGGACGGACCCTGTCTTCGCGATGGGGAACTGGGGCCCCGAACTGGTTGAGATTGCCAACGGCAGGCTGGTCATCGGGAACAAGGGCGAATACTCGGCCGCAATTCCCGGCGAAGAGCTCCGCCAAGCCGATCCGGAGTACTTGATCGTAGCGCCCTGCGGCTACACGCTGGAGCGGAGCCTGGGTGAACAAAGCGTGCTCGAACAATACCCGTGGTGGCGCGAGCTTCAGGCCGTTCGCAACGGCAATGTATTCTTCGCGGATGGCAACCTGTTCTTCAATCGCTCAGGCATGACCGTCTCCCGAACGGCGGAGATTATCGCGGAGATTTTGCACGGCGTGTCCTTTGGGGAGCCTGCCTCAGAACAATGGCGCCGCGTCCACCCGCAGACTGAGATAACGCGCTTGATCGGGAGCCGGAATTGAGAAAGGTGCTGGTGTCGTGGAGCAGCGGCAAAGACAGCACGTGGATGCTGCACCTGTTGCGGCAGCAGCCGGATATCGAAGTGGCCGCGCTCTTCACCACCTTCAACTCCGCCGCCAACCGGGTCGCCATGCACGCGGTCCGGCGCACGCTGGTCGAGGCACAGGCAGAGCAGGCGGGTCTGCCGCTCTGGCCGATCCAGCTTCCATGGCCCTGCTCGAACGTCATCTACGAAGACCAACTGCACGGCCGTCTGGCACCAAGCCAGAGAGGAAGGGATCGAGGCGGTCGCGTTCGGAGATTTGTTCCTTCAGGACATTCGCAACTACCGGGTACAGCAGCTAGAGGACAGCGGACTGGAACCAATCTTCCCTGTCTGGGAGATCCCGACGGCTCAACTCGGACGCGACCTGATCGCTGCAGGCGTTAAGGCGAAGCTCACCTGCGTGGACACCAGCAAGCTGGCCACGTCCTTTGTCGGACGGGACTACGATTTGGCACTCCTCGCGGATCTACCGCCGGAGGTCGATCCCTGCGGAGAAAACGGAGAATTCCACACATTCGTGTACGACGCGCCAGTCTTCCGCTGGCCAATTCCGGTGCAGGTAGGGGAACGTGTCGAGCGCGAGGGATTCGTCTTTGCCGATCTGCTTCCTGCGGCCCAGCTCGCTCAGACCACGCCTTCCCCCGCCGCCGCTGTCAAACGCCACAATCGCCGGTTCTTGACTCCCGTCCCTCACTCTGTAATCCTTCCATCCGACCCATGATTTCCGGCTCACAGCTTCGCGCCTCGTCTTCTTTGCCGCTTCTGCGGCAGCGCGAAGTGTCGTGCGAATTCCCCATCGCTATTATTGGGCGCATTCTCATGCGCCTCTCGAGCGGTGCGGGCACGTAGGCGGATACGGAATAGGTTCTGATTCCAGAAAAGCCACCAGCCGCACCGAGCGGAGGGTGGCTTTTCTACGTTATGAGCGGTAGTTGGACGAGGAGAGCGAGATGCAAGGACCCGTCGAGAGCACCACCCAAGCGGCAGTTTCCCTTCACGATGTGCAGCAGGCGCGCGCGCGAATCCGCGACTACATCTATCTGTCGCCCTGCCAGCGTTCAGAGGAGTTGTCGCAGATGACCGGCCAGGAGGTGTTTCTCAAGCTGGACAATCTGCAGCGTACCGGGGCGTTTAAGGAACGCGGCGCGCTGAACAAGATCCTGACACTGAGCGAAGAGGAAAAGCGCCGCGGCGTGATCGCCGCCAGCGCCGGGAACCACGCGCAAGCGGTGGCTTACCATGCCACCCAACGCGGCATTCGGTCCCAGATCGTGATGCCCCTGATGACGCCGCTGGTCAAGGTGTCCGCTACCCGGGGCTTCGGCGCGGAGGTGATCCTGCACGGAGCCAATTACGACGAAGCTTGCACCGAGGCCATGCGCCGGGCTGAGACGCTGGGCATGACCTTCCTGCACCCCTTCGATGACGCGGCCGTGATCGCAGGGCAGGGAACCATTGGCCTCGAAATGATGGAGCAGGTGCCGGATCTCGAGGCGGTCGTCATCCCCATCGGTGGCGGTGGGCTGATCAGCGGAGTTGCATGCGCAATCAAGGAGACGAACCCGAAGATCCGGGTCATCGGCGTGCAAACCGACCGGCTGCCTTCGATGTTGCGCGCGATGCAGGCAGGCTCCCAGATCACCTTGGCTGCCAATGCTACCATTGCGGACGGTATTGCGGTGCGGCGCGCAGGCGACCTTACGTTGCCGTCTGGTGCAGCGCTACGTCGACGAAATCGTAACCGTGGACGAGGAAGAGATTGCCAACGCCATCCTGGTGCTGCTGGAGCGGGAGAAGACCCTGGCCGAGGGCGCAGGGGCGGTGGCGCTGGCTGCACTGCTGCAGCAGAAAACTTCTCTGGTGGCCAAGCGAACCGCGGTCCTGGTCTGCGGCGGCAATATCGACGTGAGCCTGCTGGCCAAGATCATCGAACGCGGCCTGGTCAAGGATGGACGCCGTACGCGGCTGCGGATTCATCTCACCGATCGCCCTGGAACTCTGCACGAGGTCACCAGCATCATCGCCGACCAGCGCGCCAACATCGTCCAGACGCAGTATGACCGCACCTACTACGGTGTCAATCTGGGCGATACGGCCATCGACATTACGCTCGAAACCCGAGGCGCGGCCCACATTGAAAGCCTGACCCAGGCGCTGACCGACGGCGGCTATCGCCACGAACGCATCGAGTAGGCTGCTGGATTCTCTGCAAAGTTGGACTCAGCGATCGGAAACCCGCGCCGTCGAACTGCGCTCGATCAGCACGGTTTCGATGACGAATTCGGTTCCTACGTGGGTCGTTCTGGGTCCGTTGCTGAACAAGGCATGGAAGGCTGCGCGGGCGATCTCCGGGCGAGAGATGCGGACCGTTGTAAGCGCCGGCTGGGTGAAGGCGCTGATCTCGATGTCGTCGAAGCCGACGACCGAGATATCCGCCGGAACCCGCAGCCCGTGCTCGAAGATGGCCCCCATGGCGCCGATGGCCGTCAGGTCGTTCGAGGCAAGGATCGCCGTAGGCCGGACCGGGTTTTCGAGCATCCGGGTCATGCCCTCGCGGCCCCCGTCCATCCGGTGATTGCCTTGCTGCAGAAAGTGTTCCGGCAACTCGATGCCGGCCCGCTGCAGGCTATCGGCAAACGCCAGATGGCGGGTCCGCGCCGATTTCAGGTTCATAGGCCCGCGAATGAAGCCAATGCGTTCGTGACCCAGCGAAGTCAGGTGAGCAACGGCGCGGTCAATGCCGGTGGCATAGTCCAGGACAATGTTGCTGATTCCTTCGCGAGGAACGCCGGTATCGAGAAAGACGATAGGAATGCCCCGGCCGCTAAGTTCGCCAATGAACCTCTCGTCCACCTCTGAGGTCAGGATCGCGACACCCTCCACCTTGCGCTGCAGCATGCGGCGGACGCAAAGCTCCATCCGGTGCGGATCGTAGTTGGTGTTCGCGATCAGCACCTCCTGCCCGTATTGCACCGCGACATCTTCAAAGCTGCGCACCAGCTCCGGGAAGAAGGGATTGGTGATGTCGGAGATGATCAGCCCGTAGAGGCCGCTGCGCCCGGAGCCGAGAGCGCGGGCATTGTTATTCGGATAGAACCCCAGTTCCTGCACTGCGCGCCGCACACGTTCGGCCGTCTCCGGCGTCACTTTGTCAGAGCCGTTGATGGTGCGGGATACGGTCGCGGTCGAAACTCCAGCCAGGTGCGCGACTTCTTTTATATTCATGCGTCTCTCTCAGCGGCAGCGAGGCAAGTGTAAGGAAGGGAAACGTCCGGAGCAAGCACTAGGATTGAGCCGCTATAATCCGGTTGGCGGGCCGGCTGGGAAATCGAAGCGAAAGTGGCTGGCCGGTGGCAGAAAAGTATGTTGGTTTGCGGGCCTCGTCTTGCGAATGCTCGGTAGCAGTTCGAAACGAATGGAGGCATCTGGGCTAGCCTTCTGCTCACATTCCGCAGGCGGGCTCCGGGCCGGCTTGTAACTTATTCCTCAAGGATCTGAATGTTGCGTTTGCAAGGGATCATGGTTTCCGGTCTGACCGCATTGCTGGCGGTCGCCGCAGCAGCACAGTCGCAGGCTCCGCCTCCAGCCAAGCCCTCAGGGATGGGAGGCAACAGTACCGGCGGTGTGTTTGCCGCCGTCCATGATGCGGCCAACCGGCCGATCACCGCGGGAGGATTCGTCGACTCCGGTCCGGTCGTCTTCCAGGACATTGCCAAGCAGGCAGGTCTCACCAGTTGGAAGCACACCATGGGTTCGCGCGACAAGCTCTACATCATCGAAGCGGACGGCTCTGGCGTGGGCCTGATCGACTACGACAATGATGGCTGGCTGGATATCTACATGGTCAGCGGATCGACTTACGAAGCCTTCAACGGCAAAGGCGAGGCGCCGCGGGCTGCGCTCTTTCATAACAACCACGACGGCACTTTTACCGACGTGACCGCAAAGGCCGGAGTCAGCAATGATCGCTGGGGCTTCGGCGTGGCTGTGGCGGATTACGATAATGACGGCTGGCCGGACCTCTTCGTAGCCAACTATGGCAAGAGCCGTCTCTATCACAACAATCACGATGGAACCTTCACCGACGTTGCTGAAAAGGCCGGGCTCACGCTACCGGGCAACTGGTCGGCCGGCGCGACCTTTGGCGATTATGACGGCGATGGCAGGCTCGACCTGTTTGTCTCCGGCTACATCCACTACGACATGAGCACCCAGCCTGCGCCTGGATCGAAGGCGGTCTCCACTTCGTATTGCCAGTTCCGCGGAATCAATGTCATGTGCGGGCCGCGCGGCCTCAAGGGCGAACGCGACCACCTCTTCCATAACAATGGAGACGGCACCTTCACCGATGTGAGCGAGAAGGCCGGCGTCAGCGATCCCAACGAATACTACGGATTTACTTCTATCTTTGTGGACCTGAACAACGACGGCAAGGTCGACCTGCTGGTGGCGGATGATTCGACGCCGAACTACCTTTACATCAACAAGGGCGACGGCACGTTTGAAGACGACAGCTACGCCTCAGGCTACGCACTCAACCAGGACGGCCGCGAGACTGCTTCGATGGGCGTGGCGGTGGGCGACTACATGAACAATGGCCGCGTGGACCTGGTGAACACCGACTTCTCTGACGATTACAAGGTGATCTATCGCAATGATGGAGATGCCAACTTCACCGACGTCACCTACAAGCTCGGGATCGCGCAGACCACCATCCCTTTCGTGTCATGGGGCACCGGCCTCTACGACTTCGACAACGACGGCTGGAAAGATCTCTTCATCGTCGACGGGCACGTCTATCCCGAGGTCGACAAGATGGACTTCGGCACTTCCTATGCGGAGCGTCCCTTGCTCTTTCACAACAACAAGGGACAGAAGTTCGAGTACGTGCCTCCGGTGAAAGATACGGGACTGGCGGTGGTGGTCTCAGGACGCGGCGCGGCCTTCGGCGATCTGTTCAACGAGGGCAAGGTCGACGTGGTGATCAATGCCATGGACGGCGTTCCGGTGCTGTTGCGCAATGTGAACGAAGACCATAACCACTGGGTGGAGTTGAAGCTCGTTGGCAACGGGAAAGGGCCGCGCGACGCGGTCGGTACCACCGTCTATCTCACTGCCAATGGCGTACGCCAGCGCGAGGACGTCATGAGCGGCGGCAGTTACATCTCCTCCAACGACCAGCGGCCCCACTTCGGGATCGGCAGCGCGACCACTGTCGATGAGGTCGAGATTCACTGGCAGGGCGGCAAAGTGGAGAAGGTGAAGCTGGCCGGAGTGGACAAGATCTACACCATCGAGGAAGGCAAAGGCGTCACGGGCGAAACTTGCGCCAAGTGCCCATCAAGCGCTCCAGCGTCGGCCGCGAAAAAGTAGCCACTAGGATTGTGTCAGGGCCGCACTCGGGTCGGAGATCCTGAGTTGCAGGGATTCCTTGGAGGCAATCGGGACCAGCCCGGTTTTTGGACATTCCATGCAGAGGTGGCCCAGGGATCCGGCCCATTGAGCATTGGTGTCGGCGGTTGCAAATCCTGGCCTATCGCTAACGGGGGATAGTTCAAGCTATCGTAGCCTCGTATGATCGGCATTATGCCTTTTGACCAACGGCGCAATCGATGCTCAGCACTGTTCATCCTGCCAGTGAGAATGGGGAACCGATATTGAGCAAGGCTGAAATTCGAGCACTCACCGGACTTCGTGGTGTAGCGGCAACATACGTCGTGTTCTACCATATGCACGCCTATGAGCTCTGTCGGGGCGCCGTGTCTACAATATTGCGGCACGGTTATCTCAGCGTAGATCTGTTTTTCGTCCTGAGCGGATTTGTCATGGCGCTGACTTACGGCCGGTACTTCGAGCGAGGCTTTTCGCGCAAGTCCTACTACAAATTTATGGGGCGGCGGCTGGCAAGAGTCTATCCTCTATACCTTGTTCTAACTCTCATTTTTTTCGCACTCAGCCGAATTCACAATCAAGTGCCTGTCGGACTCTCCACGTTGAAGCAAGTATTTGCGAATCTACTTCTAATTCAAGCATGGGGTATTGCGCCAAGCATCATCGGTCCAGGGTGGTCGATCAGCACAGAGTTGGCGGCTTACGTCGTTTTCCCCGCACTTACTGCTATATATCTCTTTGGTTCCAGACGAAGAGCGATTGTGGCTGGTGCGATCTGTTGTCTACTCCTGGTCGCGATGGCCGAATTGCCTGCTCACATGATTCATGTCGTTCGCTATCGTGGGCCGATGGATATCACGGAGGAGACGAGTTACGCTCCGGTGCTCAGGTGCGTCCTCGAATTCATCCTGGGCTTGTTGGCCTGGCGCATCTCTCGTATGAGCAGAATGCAAGAGCCGCGTCACTCCTGGCCGTTGGCAATCGTGGTGGTGGCGATGCTTGGGCTGCTTGCTGTTCCCGGATCTGACATAGCTATCATCCTTCTCTTGCCTGTTTTGATCGTTGGGCTATCAACCGATCGACCACTGATCGCTCGCGCACTTGGCTCGTCCATCCCGCACTGGCTAGGCGAGATATCCTACTCGATCTACCTGATTCACACCTTGCTGCTGAGAGAACAGCATCGCACCCTGCTCTTTATGCAAACACATCATCTTCCTTACCCTGGGTGGCTCTGTGTCGCTGTCTTGCTGGTGGTCATACTGGGGCTGGCACATCTGACCTATCATTTCATCGAGAAACCAGGGCGTGACCTCGCCCGCCGTGTCCTCGAGCCATCCCCCGCACCCGCTCCGGTATCGCGTATGAATCTACGCTGAAGCATCGATGAGTCGACTGCTCGACTTACTACCTGCCTCTCAGGTCCAGGATGCGACCAGAACCTGATCGCTCCGATGAAGGGAAAAGATTGGGAGGACAGTGAGGGCGAGCCGCCCCTGTCCTTCTTCCAACTGTCGTGGGCTGCCATGTGGGTAGTGGGCAGATGGCGGGGTGTGCCGGTGTTAAAAGATGGGTGCCAGGGTCTGAAAGAGAAGCGGATGAAGGGCGATTCCAGAATGCCAAGCCACGGCGGAGCAACACTTGCTTACGAGTGTTGCGGAATTTCCTTCGGGCGGGGAGTTTGGTTCCCCTGGTTGAGTTCTCGGCATTCGTCGTAAAGCTGTTCCAACTTGATGGTCTGCTTTGCGATGTCGAAGTGATCTCGCACCCAGGCTACAGCGCGCTCGCTCGTACGGGACCAGAAGATGTCGTTTTTCAGGAAGGTCAGCAGCGCCTCGGCGAGTGAGGCGGGCATCCGTTCCGGGCATAGCAAGCCGGTCTCCCCATGGCTCACAGCCTCGGGAATCGCTGAATGCATGGAACTGACGACGGGTGTACCCACCGCCTGGGCTTCAGCAAAGACCATGCCGAATCCTTCCATGTCACCGTTTGCCGCAGTCACACTGGGATTGCACAAAACACGTGCGCGCGACATGCTTCGTTGGACCTCATACGTGTCCTGCACACCACGGAAGCGAGCACGCACGGCAAGTTTCTTCGCCAAAGTCTCAAGCTGCGAACGCAGCGGCCCATCGCCGATGATCTCCAGATGTGCTTTCGGGTCCTCCTGCTGCACAAGTGCCATCGCCCGAAGCAGGTATTCACAGCCTTTCTTTTCGACCAGTCTCCCGACAAACAGAATCAACTTAGGATCGCGCTCCATGGTCGTTGGCCGGAAACGATCGCAGTCCACACCGGTGTAGTGAACATGAAGCTTCTCTTCTGGAAAGCCGCCGCGCAGTGCAGCCTCGCGGATTGCCTGGGAAACACAGAGAAACGCCGAACCCTGGGCAAAAAGCCGCTTCCTGTGAGCCATGTAGTGTCTACCCCAGGCAGTCTGCCGGAAGTTTTCATCGGAGGGCGTGACATCATAGCCGTGTAGGGAAACGATCAGCGGGCAGATGCAGTGCCGTTGCAATCGGCAACGCCTGAATAGCGTCCGTGGCAAAGTGGGCATGCAGGATCGATGGACTCACCGCACCCAACCGACGAAAAAATCCAGGTGCCCAGGGAACATGGTAATAGATGCGGCCGGCGATCTTGTCCGCCATCCCTAAGCCTTCGCGAAGCAGTATGAATGGGAGATTATGGCGAAGTGTCGGTTCTGCCCTAAGTAGACCGGCGAGGACCGGCGAATACTGTCGCAGCGCTTGAGCTTGTTCCAGGATAAAAGTCTCGCTCGGCGGCAGGAGCCGTTCACGAAAGATTATGGCTGTGTGCATTCGGCCTCCTTCCCCTAGCCTATCGAATCAAATCCTAAATTCGTGAACCTTTTACCTCGTGTACCATCCTGCCAAACGACGCGCAACATTCCCCGCCGTCGAAGTGCCGATCTACAAAACCCATCGTACAGCGTAAGCCACCTCGATACAGTGAATTTACCGAGTAGAACGCGGTTAGCGACGAAGCGCATACTGGCATTGTGCTGGGCATAGATGCCTCGAGATGGAGGCCTTCGCGCTGCGTCACCTTAATCCAACGGGGTAGTCCTCTCGACGGAGCGATGCCTACGAAGGCTAAAGCCAATCCGCGAGCAAAGTTCTTCGTTGGGTCGCTCATCCCCTTCAATGCTGAATGATCTCGAACAGAGTACTTTCGAAACCCTTCAAGTGCACTACAACTTTGGTCCCGATTGTGGGGCGTCTGGAGTCGAGATATCACGTCGCTACATGGCGTTAAGAGGGTGATCGGAGGAACGCGGGGAGGCATGGTTCGCTACTTTGCGACTGCGACGATTTGATCGCCACGGGTGGGATACGCCTAACTCCTCTACTTTGGAATTAGGCGTGTTTGGAAACGTTATTTTGACGACGACCAAGCGATCCTTCGGATGAGGACTCAGGAAGCCACCGTGGTCTTGTAAGCTATTGAAAAGCTGAATGGATATAGAAGAACTCTTGCGGGAAGTAGATTTCGTGCGCCGCCGCGGAGGTACGCCGGCCATCACCGGCGTGGAGTACGACTCGCGCCGCATCCAGCGGGGTTCAGTCTTTGTAGCCATGCGGGGCGGTACAACCGATGGCAACCGCTACATCGACAAGGCCATTCAGCAGGGGGCTGCGGCCGTAGTTACCGATTCGGCTGAGGCCTTCGATGCCTGCTCGACGCAGATGCCTGAACTGGCCATGGTCCAGGTCGAGCATGGGCGCCGTGCTCTCGCCCAGCTGTCCTGCCAGCTTCTTCGGCGCATCCCGAACAAAAGCTGAAGCTCAGTGGCGTGACCGGTACCAACGGCAAAACAACCACCGCTTTCCTGCTCGACGGCATGCTGAACCACCACCGGCGAAAGACCGTTCTGGTCGGGACCATTGAGTACCACGTCGCGGGCGCGGTCAAGCCTTCGCCGCACACCACGCCCGAATCGCGCGATCTCTTCGAACTTTTCGCGGAAGGCGTGCGCGCCGGTGCGACAGAGGCAGTCATGGAAGTGTCCTCCCACGCGCTGCACCAGGGCAGGACGTCGGGACTGCCGTTTGATGTCGCCATCTTTACCAATCTCACTCGCGACCACCTCGACTACCACGGCACCATGGAGAGCTACTTCGAAGCCAAGCGCATGCTCTTCGATGGATCGCAAGGTGCGCCTCCTCGCCATGCTGTCATCAATCTCGACGATGCGTACGGAACGCAGATGGCCGAGGCCGCGCTCTCCGCAGGTTCAGAGGTCTTCACCTACGGCATCCACGCGGGTGCCTTTCGCGCCGACAAGATCGCAATGAGCGCGGCGGGCATGCAGTTCCACATGAGCACGCCCGATGGTGCGATCGAACTGAAGACCCGGATGACCGGCAAGGTGAATGTATACAATCTGCTCGCCGCATCTGCCGCAGCCCTGGCGCGCGGTCTTACTCCGGACCAGGTCGCCGCCGGGGCATCGTCCCTTGATTTTGTGCCGGGCCGCTTCCAGACGGTCGCCGCCGGTCAGCCTTTTGCCGTGGTCGTGGATTACGCGCATACCGACGACGCCCTCCGAAACCTGATTGCGCTTGGCCGCGAATTCGTCACAGCGAATGCCGGCCGGGTCATCACTCTCTTTGGCTGCGGTGGCGATCGAGACCGGACGAAGCGGCCGCTGATGGGGCGCGCCGCGGGCGAGGGCAGCGATTTGGTCGTCCTCACCTCCGACAACCCGCGCAGCGAAGACCCGGTGGCGATTCTCGAAGATGTACTACCCGCTCTTCGCGAGACGGGCACGCCCTTTCGCGCCGAACCCGACCGCGCGCTTGCGATTCAGTTCGCAATCCACGCCGCCAAACCGGGGGATATCGTTCTACTCGCCGGCAAGGGTCACGAGAAAGTTCAAGTTCTTCGACACGAAACCGTTCCCTTCGACGACACTGAGATAGCCTTCCAGGCGCTGGCCGATCTTGGCTACCCGCGGAACGGAAGCAGGCCATGAAGCTCGAACTCGAACAGATCGCGCAGTGGACCGGAGCCGGACTTTGGTTCGCGCCCGGTGAACTCACCCGGGGTCCGGTGACCGGCTACTCCATCGACTCGCGCACGCTCTCGCCCGGCGACTTGTTCTTCGCCATTCAGGGCGAGCGCTTCGATGGCCACCAATTTGTCGCAGCTGCTCTGGAACGTGGTGCCCGGGCTGCCGTTGTGACTCGCAGCAAAGTCATCAGCCTGCCGGAGTCAGTCAAGAAGAAGACGCTGATCGTGGTTGAGGACGATCCGATTGTTCCACTGCAAACGTTGGCCGCGGCGGTTCGCCGCCACTGGGGTAAGCGCGTCGTCGCCATCACCGGGAGCGCCGGCAAGACCACGACCAAGGATGCCATCGCCGCTGTGCTGGCTACGCAATTTCGCGTGCTCAAGTCGCAAGGTAATTTGAACAATGGCTTCGGGCTGCCTCTGCAACTGCTCAAGCTCGAACCCGAACACCAGGTGGCCGTAATCGAAATGGGGATGTCGAACGCAGGTGAAATTGCTGCGCTCGCAAGGATCGCCGCGCCGAACTGGGGTGTGGTGACCAATGTCGGCAACGCGCATGCGGAAAACTTCCCCGACGGCATCGCGGGCGTTGCGCGCGCCAAATACGAGTTAGTAGAAGCCCTGCCAGCCGATGGCGTCGCCTTTCTGAACTGCGACGATCCTTATGTCGGGCAGTTCGGTCGAGACTTTCGCGGCAAGGCTGTCTATTTCGGCCGCGGCCCGTGCGCCGAGCCTAAGGCGGAGAGTATCGAGGAGTTGGGTTCCGAGGGCGTCCGCTTCTGCGTGCTGGCAGGCGACGTGGAGACCCGTATCAAGCTCGCGCTGCTGGGCAGGCATAATGTGGCCAACGCCATGGCGGCGATCGCGGTCGGCTTGGAAGCGGGCATTCCTCTCAAGCAATGCGCCGAGGCTCTGGAACAGTTGCAGCCCGCCGACAAGCGCGGCCAGGTGCTCACCCTTCGCGGCGCCACAGTGATCAACGATTGTTACAACTCCAATCCTGAAGCGCTCACCTCCATGATCGAGACGCTGGCCTCTTTGCCTGCCCAGCGCCGGATCCTGATTGCCGGGGAGATGCTGGAACTGGGACGCGAGGCGGCAGAGTTGCATCGAGCCTGCGGACGAGCCGCAGCCAAGCATGGAATCGACATCGTCATCGGCGTTCGCGGGAACGGCCAGGCCATCGTCGATGGTGCCAGAGAGGCGAGCGGTGCTAGCGAGGCGGGCGCCGCGAAGCGAGGCGTGGAAGCCTTCTTCGTCGAAACACCGCAGGAAGCAGGGCAGTGGCTGAACGCGGAACTGAAACCCGGAGACGCGGTGTTACTGAAGGCTTCACGAGGCGTACGCCTGGAGCAGGCGCTCGAATCCCTGAAAGACGCGTGATCCCGTTTTCCTACCCATCCGGGCTTGTCTCGCGCGAATGCGCCAACAGGGTATCTCCCCGATGACCTGCCAAAATCCTCTGCAATCGCGCCGCTGCCTGTAAGATAAGCCCAGAAACCCCGATTCTTGCCGGAGGAAGTTTGCTTTACTGGCTGCTCTATCAGAAGCTGTTCCCCTACTTCAGACCTTTCCGAATCTTCCGGTATCTCACGTTCCGCACTGCCTTCGCCAGCCTCACCGCGCTCTTGATTGCGCTGCTCATCGGTCCCTACGTGATCGAGAAGCTGCGCGAATTTCAAATCGGACAATACATTCGCGAAGAGGGTCCGCAGGCGCACCAGAAAAAAGCGGGCACCCCGACCATGGGCGGGCTGCTCATCTGCATCGCCATTCTCTTGCCGACGTTGCTCTGGTCCGACCTGTCGAATCCCTTTATCTGGCTGGTCATGGGATCGACCGTGGGTTTCGGCGCGATTGGCTTTGCCGATGACTACATCAAGGTTGTTCGCCGCCGCAATCTTGGCCTGACCGCGCGCGCCAAGATGGGCTTTCAAATCCTGGTGAGTGTCGCGATCGCAACTGCGCTGGTCGCGATGCAGGCGCAAGGCAGCTACTCCACGCACCTGATGGTTCCGTTTGTGAAACGCTTTCGGCCCGACCTCGCCATTCACGCGTTGGGCCACGTGCCGCATCTTGGCTTGCTGGCCTTTCTTCCATTCGTAGTCTTCGTTACGCTGGTCATCGTCTTCTCAAGCAACGCCGTCAACCTGACAGACGGACTCGACGGCCTGGCTATTGGCTGCACCATCATCGCGGCAGGCGCGCTCACCGTGCTCACCTATGTCAGCGGTCACGTCGTCTTCTCCGACTACCTCGAATTGCAGCGCATGCCCCTCGTCGGCGAACTCACCATCTACTGCGGAGCGATGGTCGGCGCCAGCATCGGCTTCCTCTGGTACAACGCGCATCCGGCGGAGATCTTCATGGGCGACGTGGGCTCGCTCGCACTCGGCGGCGCCATCGGCACCATCGCCGTCGCCATCAAGCAGGAACTGCTGCTGCCGTTTATCGGCGGCATCTTCGTGCTTGAGGCCGTGTCGGTCATCCTGCAGGTGGGCAGCTACAAGCTGCGCAAGGGGAAGCGTATTTTCAAGATGGCGCCGCTCCATCACCACTTCGAACTGGTCGGTTGGTCAGAGTCTAAAATCATTGCGCGCTTCTGGATCGGGGCGCTGGTATTTGCACTCTTTGCACTCACAACGTTGAAACTGCGGTGATCGCGCGCGAGCGGTGTCGCGACGTGGGAAAATGTCTCGACACCTGACAACACGCTGCTGCGACACCGGGAAACGCGGAACGGTTATGGAATTGAAAGGCAAGAAAGTATTGGTGGTGGGGCTGGGCAAGTCCGGTCTGGCGGCGGCCCTGTTTCTGCGCCGGCAGGGAGCGCGGGTCACGGTGTCCGATGTGCGCAGTGCCGAGGCGCTGGCCAAGGAAATTCCCGCGCTGCTTGAAGAGAATATCGCCGTCGAGGCGGGTGGTCATGGCCTGCTCACCTTTCGCCGTCAGGACCTGATCGTGGTAAGCCCAGGCGTGCCGCTCAATACTCCAGAGATTGTGCAGGTGAAGAGCTTTGGCCTGCCCGTGATCGGCGAGGTGGAACTCGCGGCTCGCTTTCTCAAAGGTAAGACCCTGGCCATCACCGGCGCCAATGGCAAGACGACCACCACCACGCTCTGCGGCAAGATTCTGGAAGCGGGTCACATTCCTGTGGCGGTTGGCGGCAACATCGGTCTGCCGGTCATCGCCCTGGTCGAAGAGAGTCGCGCCGAGGGCTGGTCGGTGCTGGAGGTTTCGAGCTTCCAACTGGAAACCACCGAAACCTTTCATCCCGAGATCGCGGTCATTCTCAACATCACGCCCGATCATCTGGATCGTCACGGTACATTCGAAAACTACGTTGCGGCCAAAGAAAAAATCTTCGCCAATCAGAACGCGGAAGACGTCCTGGTGCTCAACGCCGATGATCCCGTGACCGCTGCCGCCGCCGCTCGCGCCAGGTCTCGCATCTTCTGGTTCAGCCGCACCCACGCCGTGGAGCAAGGTGCGTTCGTGGAGGATGGATCGATTGTGTTCCGGTCCGCCCCGAGAGCCGCTGTCGAGCAGATCCTTCCGATCGATGGAATTTCGCTGAAGGGCTCGCACAATATCGAGAACGTGCTTGCGGCCGTCTGCGCGACGCGGCTGGTAGGTGTTCCGGCCGCGGACATTCGCACCGCCGTCGAAGGCTTTCGCGCCGTGGAACATCGGCTGGAGCACGTGGCCACGGTGCAGGGCGTGGAATACTTCAACGACTCGAAGGCCACCAACGTAGACGCCGCGGCCAAGGCCATCAGCTCGTTCGCGGGCGGCATTCACCTTATCCTCGGCGGCAAGGACAAGAACTCCGACTATTCGCAACTCAACGCGTTGCTGCGCGAGCGAGTGAAGGCTGTCTACACCATCGGCGCGGCGGCCGAGAAGATCGAATCGCAGATTCGTGGAGCCGCGCCAATCGTTTCAGCCCACACATTGGCCGAGGCCGTTGCGCAGGCAGGCGATGCGGCCCAGTCCGGCGAAATCGTGTTGCTGGCGCCCGCGTGTTCCAGCTTCGATCAGTTCGAAAACTATGAACACCGAGGACGCGTCTTCAAGGACCTGGTGATGGCGCGCAGGGGACTGGATGTATGGCAAAGCGCGTAGGCGTCGACAAGTGGCTGTTTTGCGTGACACTGCTGCTGGTCGTCATTGGACTGGTGATGGTGTTCAGCGCCTCGGCCGTAATGGCGAAGGAGCGCTTCGGATCGCCGTACAACTTCGTGCTGCGGCAGGCTCTCTGGGCGGCGCTCGGCCTGGCTGCGATGACGCTGCTGATGCAGGTGGACTACCGCCGCTATAACAATCCGAATGTCGTCTTTCCCGCCATCGCGCTGACCACGATCCTGCTGCTGTCCGCGTTTCTCATGCGCGATTCGCACAACACCCATCGCTGGATCAAGTTCGGCGCGTTCTCATTTCAGCCCTCTGAGATCGCGAAGCCGGCGCTGGTGCTGTTCCTGGCGTGGTTCCTGCAGAAACGCATGGCATCGATTGCGGACTGGCGAAATACATTAATCCCCGCGGCTCTGCCCAGCCTGCTCTTCATTCTGCTCATTGTGAAAGAGCCCGATCTCGGCACTGCGCTGGTGTGCGCCGGCGTGACGGCCCTGATGCTCTACCTCGCGGGCATGGATCCCAAGTACCTTGGCTATGCCGCCGTGGCCGCGACCCCGATCTTGTACTTCCTGCTCTTTCGTGTGGAGTGGCGCCGCCGACGACTGCTCGCTTTCCTGAATCCGGAAGCGGATCCAAAGGGCGCGGGTTTTCACACAATCCAATCGCTGATAGCCGTTGGGCACTGGCGGACTGCACGGCCTCGGCTACATGGAGGGACGGCAGAAGCTCTTCTACCTGCCCGAGCCGCATACCGACTTCATCTTCGCCAACATTTCAGAAGAACTCGGCCTGCTCGGCGCGCTGGTGGTGCTGAGCCTCTTCGTCGCGCTCGGCTATCGCGGGTTGCGCGCCGCCATTCTGTCCAAGGATCCCTTCGCGCGCTTCCTGGCGTTCGGCATCACCGCGACCATCCTCATTCAGGCCTTCTTCAACATCAGCGTGGTGCTGGCGCTGGTTCCCACCAAGGGAATTACGCTGCCGTTCGTCTCCTATGGCGGAACTTCGCTCTTCATCATGCTCGCGTCGATCGGCGTTCTTCTCAACGTGACCCGGGAGATCGACTAAACGCCTATGCCGGAAGCATCGCTCCGCGTGCTCATCGCGGGCGGCGGCACGGGTGGCCACGTGATCCCCGCCCTCGCTATTGCCAAGGAACTGCGCGACCGTCACGGAGCTGAAGTGCGCTTCGTCGGTACATCGCGAGGCTTTGAAACGCGGCTGGTTCCCGAGGCCGGCTTCGCCCTCGATCTGATCCAGGTTGGACAGTTGAAAGGCGTCAGCCTCCAGACCCGCCTCAAGACCATGCTGGACCTGCCGCTCGGCGTGCGCCGCTGCCTCCAGATTCTGCGTACCTTTCGCCCGCACGTGGTCGTGGGGGTGGGGGGGTACGCTTCCGGGCCAGGAATGGTCGCCGCACTCCTGAAGCGAACGCCGACCCTGGCCTTCGAACCGAATGCTGTGCCCGGCCTGGCGAATCGTCTGGTCGGCAAGTGGGTCAGCGCTGCGGCTGTCAGCTTTCCGCCGGGTGTGAAGTATTTTCGCAACGCGGAGGTGACCGGCATCCCCGTTCGGCCCGAGTTTTTCGGCTTGAAACCTCGCCCCGAGGGAAGTCCACCGAACCTGCTGGTCTTTGGCGGTAGCCAGGGAGCCCGGGTTCTCAACCAGACGCTTGCCGCAGATCGCGGTCAGACTGCTGGCGTCGGTTCCCGGTCTCACGATTCTGCACCAGGCAGGCGCGCGCACGGCCGAGGCGACCCAGGCCGACTATGTTGCCAGCGGCGCGGACCCGAGCGCGCTGGCAGGTTCATGCGTTTCTCGACGACATGCCGCGCCGCTTCGAAGCCGCCGACCTGGTGTTGGCGCGCAGCGGAGCCAGCACCGTTGCGGAACTCGGCGCGGCCGGCAAACCCTCTGTGCTGGTGCCCTTTCCGCAAGCCGCCGATGATCATCAACGCTTCAATGCCGAAGTGATGGTCAAGGCCGGCGGTGCGAAGATGCTGCTCGAACGTGACCTCACGCCGGACAGCCTGCTCTCCACCTTGCAGGACCTCTTGGCGAGTCCGGATGGTCTGCGCCAGATGGCCGAGCAGTCGCGGCAACTTGCACGTCCCGGTGCCGCTGCGCACATCGCACGCCAGATCCTCACCTTGGCCAGCCGCTGAACCTGAGCAGCTCGTCGGCTCGGGAGGCGTGTCAACTCCGTCGCACAGCTGCCTTCCCGATTTGGGATTTTCACCGAATTTTGTACCGGTTTCTCCTCGGTTTTATTCGTTTTTTGTTCGCCTTTTGCGGTTTCGAAGTGTTAGAATTTTCTCAATTTCGCACTGTCCACTTGGCCGGCCCGCACTTGGTCTGTTTGCTTCTGTGGCGGGCGGGGTGTGCGCCCTCAGGGGCGACCCAGGACTGGAGAAACTCGTGGCAGATGACCGTTCCCGCGCCGTAGATCTGGCGCTCTCGCAAATAGAAAAGCAGTTCGGCAAGGGCTCCATCATGCGCCTCGGCAGCAAAGACATCGTGCCGATCTCGGTGATCTCTACTGGATCCATCTCCTTCGACGCGGCGCTGGGCGTCGGCGGAGTACCGCGCGGGCGCGTGATCGAGATCTTCGGGCCGGAGTCGTCGGGCAAGACCACCATCACCCTCCAGATCATCGCCGAGGCGCAGAAGGCGGGAGGCCTGGCCGCCTTCGTGGACGCCGAACACGCGCTCGATCCGCAATACGCCAAGAAACTGGGCGTGGATGTCGACAACCTGCTGGTCTCGCAGCCTGACTATGGCGAACAGGCTCTCGAGATCACCGAAGCCCTGGTTCGCTCCGGCGCTATCGATGTGCTGGTCGTCGACTCGGTCGCCGCACTCGTGCCGAAGGCCGAACTCGACGGCGAGATGGGCGACTCCCACATGGGCCTGCAGGCCCGGCTGATGTCGCAGGCGCTTCGCAAACTCACCGGCACCGTTTCGAAGTCGCGCACCAGCCTCATCTTCATCAACCAGATCCGCGAGAAGATCGGCGTCATGTTCGGCAACCCCGAAACCACCACCGGTGGCCGCGCCCTCAAGTTCTATTCGTCGGTGCGCATCGACATCCGCCGCATCGCCGCGGTGAAGGAAGGCGATACCGTCGTCGGTTCGCGGACCAAGGTCAAGGTCGTCAAGAACAAGGTCGCCGCGCCCTTCCGCGAAGCTGAATTCGACATTCTCTACGGCGAAGGCATCTCCCGCGAAGGCGACGTGCTCGACCTTGCCGTGGCCAACAACATCGTGGACAAGTCCGGCGCGTGGTACAGCTACTCCGGGGAACGCATCGGCCAGGGCCGCGAAAACGTCCGGCAATATCTCAAGGACAACAAGGACACCTTTGCCCGCATCGACACCGAACTGCGCCGCAAGCTGGGACTGACCAGCCTGCCCGCAGCCGAGCTACCGCCGGTGCCGGTGAATGGATCGCTGGCAGCCCAGGAAGTGGTTCGTCCCGCGCGGCGCCAGTAGCGTTGGCATCCTGAACACCAAGACGAGACAAACGGCGGACCTGCGGGTCTGCCGTTTTCGTCCGTATCTCGTTCCTCAGCCCTCCTCTGAATTGCAGCAGAGCCGCGTCGCCCATACAATCGGCGAGGACGGACCTGCGCCTTGGCGAAAGTAAAAGCGATCTATCCGGGAACCTTCGACCCCATGACCAACGGGCATCTGGACCTGATTGCGCGCGGGGCACGCATCTTTGACAGCCTGGTCGTCGCCATTCTCGAGAACTCGTCGAAGAACCCGCTGTTTTCCATTCCCGAGCGGGTGGAGATGCTTTCGGAGGCGGTCGCAGTTTTTGGCAATGTCAGCGTGGCGACTTTCAACGGGCTGATGGTCGACTTCGCCCGTGAACAGGGTGCCCACGCGGTCATGCGGGGTATTCGCGCCATCAGCGATTACGAATACGAACTGCAGATGGCTCTCATGAACCAGCGGCTCGCACCCGAACTGGAGACCGTGTTCATGATGCCGGCCGGCAAGTACTCGTTTGTCAGCTCGCGCATGGTGAAAGAGGTCTTCCGCCTGGGCGGTTCGGTCGACGGCCTCGTTCCCGAATCCGTCATAGAGCGCCTCAAATCGCGAGTGCTCAAAGCCTAAGCCTTACCGCCCTGTCGCCGACTGGCCCCGATTCGCCCGCTGAGAGGGTTATGCGCTTCTTAGGTGACCGTCATTTGAAGCACAGGTACGAAGACTGCGTACCACCTTGATCTGCTTCGATGGGGATGGCCACGCCTCCGCTCCGGCTGTCGACTCTTCTGCGCAGCCTCCGACGCCGAGAAGAGTTCGTTCGCATCTTTGCTAGCCGATAGACAGACCTATATGCTCCTGCTCTTGAGTTCTACTTACGGAGGTAGACATAGCTGGGGAGTACACGACGAAAAGCATCGTCGGACAAATAAACTTGAATGGATACAGACTGGGCAGTCATTATCAGAGGGGTCGCTCACCCAGCTATGCTCATGCACGCAGTGCCGACCCCATTAGTCAATCGCCACTTCTCGGAAACCAGCCCTGAAATTCGCAACCAAACTAGATGCCGATCTGCTGCTGAGCGAAGGAAGGAACAGATGGATCAAGCAATCAACCAGTTTTTCTTGCGGTTCGAGAGAGCAAATTCCTCATCCGATGTGTCGGAATTCAGCAGGTTGTACGCTGACACGTTCCTGTTTGGCGGACCCGATGGCGTCCAGATGGTCCAAAAGGAGGGCTTCCTCAAAATCCTTCCTAAAATGAAGGCTCACTTCTCTTCAATGGGGCTTTCTGAGACCCACCTTCAGGCAGTGGAAGCGAACCCTCTGGATTCCAAATATCTCCTCGCGAAAGTGAGTTGGAAGATGACGCTAGGGGATTCATCGCGCAACAATCATGTGGAAGCATCAACAACTTACGTTCTGATGCGAGGGGGCGAAAACCCACTGTCGATCATTCTTCAAATCGATCATCAGGACCTGGAGAACGTCATCAAGGAACAGCAAAACCTCAAAGACAACCTCGCGTAGGGTGGCGGGGAGAAACCTCGATTTGAAGTCTGTGCGATCGCACGACCGGCCGCACACGGGTTAGCCGCGCCCAACGGCTAGCTTTCGAAGTAAATCGTCACTGAGGATGGAGTGGAGACCCTATCCGGTACCTCATCCCAACTGGGCTCCCTGAACTGGATGCCGTGTTGGCATGGCCGCCCGCCCGCGCACCCTCAACCGGAACGAGACGCTCGTCCCAAGTGAATCGCTGTTCACGGATTTCCTGCTCACGAAGGCGCAAAATCTGAAAAGATAGAGACATCATGAGTGTTCCTACCGCGAGTAAGATTCTGACCGACCGCATCGGCCGCATTGAAGTCTCTGCCACCATGGCCGTCACCGCCGAAGCTGCGAAACTCCGCGCCCAGGGCGCAAAACTGGTTGACTTTGGCGCGGGTGAGCCGCATTTTGCCACACCGCAGCACATCAAAGACGCCGCCATCGCCGCCATCCAAGGCAACTTCACGCGGTACACGGCGGTGCCTGGCATCCCCGAGGTTCGGAAAGCCATCGTCGAACGCCACGCCTGCGACTTCGGTTCGGACTACGCGCCGGACGAGGCCGTGCTGACCACCGGCGGCAAGCTCGCGCTCTTCAATGCGATTCAGGTGCTGGTCGATCACGGCGATGAAGTGATTTTGCCGGTGCCCTACTGGGTCTCGTTCAAAGACATCATTCAGTATGCCGGCGGCAAGGTGGTCTATCTCCAGACCGAAGAGTCGCAGAATTTCCGCATTACCGCCGACGCGATCGAAAAGGCCATCACTCCGCGCACCAAGGCCATCATTCTGAATTCGCCGTCGAACCCGGCAGGCTCGGTGGTCTCGCCCGCGGACCTGGAGCGGATCGTAAAGCTCGCTCACGAACGCGGCATTTATCTGCTGCTCGACGAGTGCTACGTCTACCTGCAGTTCACCGGAGCGCTGGTCTCCGGCGGTTCGTTCACCGAAGCGAAGGAACATGTCATCGTCCTCGGTTCGCTCTCGAAGACTTATGCCATGACCGGCTGGCGCGCCGGGTTTGCGCTCGGGCCGAAGCCGATCATCGCCGCCATGAGCAAGCTGCAGAGCCAGTCCACGTCTTCGACCGCGCACTTCGTGCAGAAGGCCGCAGTCGCCGCCCTGAACGGCAGCCAGGAATGTGTCGGCGAGATGCGCGCCGACTACCTCAAGCTGCGCGATCGCGTGCTGGCGCGGCTGGCTGAGATTCCCGGCATCACTTGCACCGTGCCCGAGGGCGCCTTTTACGTCTACCCCAACATCTCCGCATATCTCGGCAAGCCCGGCGCGCAAACCGCGATGGAGTTAGCCGGACGCCTTCTGCACGAAGCCCACGTGGTCACCGTGCCGGGCGAGGCCTTCGGCACCACGCAGCATATCCGCCTCTCGTACGCCGTCAGCCACGACGATGTGGAAGAAGGCGGCAAGCGCATGAAGGAATTCTTCTCCAAGCTCGGATAACCTCCACCGTTACTGTTCAGGCCGGCTCGGGCCCAACCGTCCGGAGCCGGCGTTCTTTCGTAACCACGACGTACATACATTCACTTGTGTCTTGCCGCCAGCGTACTGAGCGGCTGGAGGTCACTGTTGATCCTTAAGAGATCATTGTTCTTCGCTGTAGCTGTTTGTGCCACCTCGCACCTTTGGGGTGCGGACGAAACGACCAAGAAACCCGCCGAACCAACCGCTGTGCTGCAACCCGACTCCACTACCCAGAGCGCCATCGAGATTGGTGGCCAGCACATCGCATACCAGGCGGTGGCGGGCACCATCACGGTAGGCGCTACCGACGAGCAGGATGCCCAGCTTGGCGCCGACGGAAAGCCGCTCCCTGACAGCGATGCCGCCCAGGTTAAAGAGGCGAAGGATGCACCGGCGACGGCGCGCATGTTCTATGTGGCCTATTTCAAGAAGGACGCGAAGAGCGAAGATCGCCCCCTCACCTTCCTCTACAACGGTGGTCCGGGCAGCTCGACCATCTGGCTGCACATGGGTTCGTTCGGACCCAAGCACGTGGTGACCTCGGGCGATCAGCATCTGCCTGCGGCTCCCTACAGACTGGTCGACAACAACTACAGCCTGCTCGACACCAGCGACCTGGTCTTCATCGATATGCCGGGCACAGGCTTCGGCAGGCTAGCCGGCAAGGATCGCGAAAAGGCATTCTGGGGCGTGGATCAGGACGCGCATGCCTTCGCCCGCTTCATCGCGCGATTCATCAGCAAATACAACCGCTGGAATTCGCCCAAGTATCTGTTTGGCGAGAGCTATGGAACGACGCGTTCTTCGCTGGTCTCCAACATTCTCGAGAACGAGAAGAGCATCGACCTCAACGGCGTGATGCTGTTGTCGCAGATCTTCAACTTCACCTCGGACATCGACGCGGCGCGCGGCAATCCCGGCGTGGATCTGCCCTATGAACTCGCGCTGCCTACTTACGCGGCGACCGCCTGGTACCACAAGAAGCTGCCGCAACAGCCAGCCGCGCTCGACCCGTTCCTCAAAGAAGTGGAAGATTTCGCAATGGGAGATTATGCGCACGCTCTTTCGCAAGGGACCGATCTGCCCATTGCGGAGAAACAGCGCATCGCGGAGAAGTTGCACGGCTACATCGGCCTGCCCACCGCCTACCTGGTCAAAGCTGACCTGCGAATTACCGGCGGCGCATTCGAAAAGAATCTGCTCGACGCCGAGAACCTCACCACCGGCCGTCTCGACACGCGCTTTTCCGGCCCATCCGTCAACCCCACCAGTGAAGAAGCGGAGTACGATCCGCAGAGCTCCGCCATCTCATCGGCGTATGTAGCAGTCTTCAACGACTACATCCGGCGTGACTTGAAGTACGGAGAGGGCCAGACCTATCTGCCCTCTGCAATCTTCGGCGGCAGCGAATGGGATCTGAAGCACAACGGCAATCCCATCCCCAATGTAAGCGCCGACCTGGCGCTCGCGATGAAAACCAATCCGCGGCTCAAGGTGATGGTCAACGGCGGCTACTACGATCTCGCGACCCCGTTCTACGCGGCGGTTTACGAAGATAAGCATCTGCCGATACCAGCCAGTCTCGCCGGGAACATCGAGTACGACTGGTACGAATCCGGCCACATGGTCTACGTTCTGGATGACAGCCTGAAGCAACTTCATGATCGGGTGGCCGCCTTCATTCGCAGCACGCAGAACGGCAACAAGTAGCCGCGGCAAAACGTCGCCATCCAGAACCGCGGAAGCTTTCCTTGCAGAGAGACCCCGGTTCTGGATGCCGATTCGATCCTGGCTTATCGGCCCGCTTGCCTGCCGGTTTTCCTGCACTGCGGAGCAGCGCCAAAGCATCTCTTACCCTGGGTGGTAACCGGCCCAGGACCGCACCCAAATCGAGATTGGAAATGGTTCCCGAATGAAGTGGAAGACACGCGGCTTGTTGTTCGACATGGACGGTGTGCTGATCAGTTCGCTGGGCTCCGTCGAGCGAAGCTGGAAAAAGTGGGGCGAGATGCACGGCGTGGATGGTGAACACGCCATCAAGACCGCGCACGGCCAGCGTGCCATCGAGACCGTACGCCTGCTGCGCCCGGACCTGGATGCGAACGAAGGACTCAGGATCATTGAAGAGATCGAGATTGCCGACATGGAAGGCCTCGAAATCCTCGGTGGAGTTCGTTCCTTGCTCGATGCGCTGCCGCAGCGCTATTGGACCATCGTCACCTCCGCAACCGGGATGCTGGCGCGAAGCCGTTTGGCCCATGCCGGGATTCGCGTGCCGGAGAAATTTGTGACCGCCGATATGGTCGAGCACGGCAAACCCGATCCTGAGCCTTATCGAAAGGGCGCGGCCTTGCTTGGGCTGAGACCTGAGGACTGCGTGGTGATTGAGGACTCCGCATCCGGCGCCAAGTCAGGCCACGCCGCTGGATGCAAGGTCATCGCGACGCTGTTCTCGCATTCGGTCGAAGCGTTGTCCGCCGCGGATTGGATCGTGCCGTCGCTAGTGGACGTGAAAGTGACCGTGCTCCAGGACGATGAAGGACTCGAGCTCGAATTCGATCCGGTCACTCGCTAGAACCCTTCGTTTGTTGGGAGCCTCTTTCGCATCGATGCTGTACTCAGCCTTGCCTACTTCGACGTGCCTGAAGCGCTGGCCGCCGGCCCCGACTCGGTGTTGCATGTGAACTGCTTTGGCCAATCCTCCAAACGCACCTCAGCATATGGCGGATTCCGGTGCAGCAGAGGCTCGGTCGTGTGGTTCAGCGACTCGTCAAAGAAAGCCAGCGTGTAGGCATTGATGATGCGCATCGCTTGCTCCGGCGCGATCTTGCCTGAGTCGGTCAGCGATCGAATCGGCGAGTACAGCGCCCGGTCGGCGAAGTTGAAGTGCAATGTTTGTGCAATCACGATGCGGTAACCTCCGCAGGTCTTCAGCGAGCGTTGCACGTTCGAAAAATCCTCGGCATCCAGTTTCGCGCCCAGCTGTGTATTGCGATCTGCCTTCTTCAGTTCCGGTTTGGTGGCGATCGAGGGAGGCGGATACGGATCTTCGTACATCACCATCAACGGCTTGTTGAGATTACGATGCCAGAGGTCCCCGAAGATCCAGCCGTCCATGTTCATCGCAGCGAGGATGCGGCTGTCCTGCAGCGCCGCTTGCACTGATACCGCGCCACCGAACGAATGTCCCAGTGCACCGATGCGACTGAGGTCGATCGCGCCGTGCCAATCACTCGAAGCATCGCTTGCCATGCGTGTGAATTCGTCCAGTACGAAGCTGTCATCCCGCGCCTGCTCCTTCACCTCGCGATCGCCGAAGTTCCGTTGCTCCTCATAGCTCACGTCATCGAAGTCCACGATGTCGCGAATTTCCGAGCTGACCATCACGCGTCCGTCGGGGAAGGCGACCGGTTCGGAGTTGTGCGTGTGATCGATCGCGATGACGACGAAGCCATGGCTAACTAGTTCTTCCATTTGAAACGTGTTCTGCGTACGCTGCCCCTGCCATGCAGGATTGAAAAGCAGCACCGGCCTCGGCCCTGCGCTCCTGAGCACGGGAGCATCCAAATGGGAATGGGTCGCGACTGTAGCGTCGTAGGACGAGAGCCACGTCGTCTCGAGTGCGCGGCGATATGGCGCGAGCGGTCCGGTTGCGTTCGCCGCCGGATACCACACCTGCACCATCAACTCGCGATGTCCGCTGGCGAAAATTCGGATCGCTGCGACTCGCGTCCGTCAGGTGCACAATTCGGGTGCCGATGGCGTAGGGCCCGGTTGGTTGCGGCAGGCGAAACTTCGGCAACACTACCAGCGCGATCGCCGACGTGAACAACAGGAAGCAGGCCGCGCCGCCCGCAATCCGCGCAAACGTCGCCTTCAGCCGCGTTGCAAACAACACCGTAAGCGCCAGCAGCACGCAACCCACGTACGCGGGCGCCATCTGCCAGTAGAGGCCCTCGATCGCGAGGTGTGCGACCAGTGCAGCGGTGACGAATAGCATCCACAGACGAGCGACGATACCGTTCGCTCTGCGCCCGCCAAGCAGCGCCACGCCGAGGGGAAGCGCGGCAGACAGCAGCAGAAGTTCAGCGGCTCGCATCGGTATTCATATTCTTGAAGAGGAGCCGAGGGGATGCTGGCTGGGGCTTTGCGCGTTCGAGTTTCAAAATAGGCAGCATGAGAGTCGATCAGGGTCCGGACTTACGTTAGCAGAAATCCGGCCGATCCTCGCGCAGACGATTTGGGCTCGCCCCGCCACGAGATCCGTTAGGCGGTTCAATCGTTAGACGGGACTCGAAGGCAAGATGTTTGGTGCAGGTGAGCAGAGCAGCGCATTCGCGCAAGGGCTCTCGAATTCGGCTTGATTCAGCCGGAAGGGGGATTTCTGGCTGACGTGCTTTCAGCCGGCGCGGGAGAACACCTTGCGTCGCGCCTCCCACTCGGCCGTCGAAAACATTCGTGGGCCGGCCTCGATCAGTCGCGGCAACATGTTGAACACCGAGACGGAGGTCCAGGGCGCACCTTTGCGCGTGCGAAAGCCTTTAGCGTTCAGCTCATTTGCAACGTGCGACAGAGGACAATCCTGTACCATCAGCTCCATCATCTGAAGCAGCGTGGTGCTCTCCTCCGGGTCGGCTTCGAGATGAAAGCAATCTGCCGCTACCCGCAATCCATACGGAATCTCTTCCGCAGTGTTTGCCGGCTCGGGCGCATTTCCCAGGACGGTCCGCTCCCACTCCACGGCCAGCAGTTTCCATCCGCCCTGGGCCCGCTCCTGCAGATGTTCCGGCTGCAGCGTTCCATTCACGTACTCGCGAATTCGTTCCGTTCTTGCCATGGCGCCTCCCGTGCTCCTCAGACTGCGAATGTGCTCGGAAGCAAGCAATTCACAGGCCAGCACTGCGGGAGAGCCATGGGCGCTATTTAGAAGGAAGCAAAGAAGTCTCTATCGGGATCCAAGCGCCGCAGTGACCATTTCCGAGAAGGACTGTTCGCAACTGAACAGGACGGCAGCGAGCCCTACGATCTAGACCTTGCGCGAGAGAATGGCTTCGACCGCCGCCAGGTCTTCCTCCGTATCGACGCCGATGGTGTCGTAAGGAGTCGGCTCCACGTAGATGTCGATTCCGTTCTCAAGAAAGCGCAACTGCTCCAGCCGTTCCGCCGCCTCGAGCGAACTCGCGGGCAGAAAAGGGAAGCGATCCAGCGCGGCCTTCCGGTACGCATACAGCCCAAGATGTTTCTGATAGCTCACGCCGCCTGCGCGGTCGCGGTCGTAGGGGATTGTTGCCCGGGAGAAGTACAGCGCCTTTCCATTGCCGGCGGTGACTACCTTGACCGCGTTCGGATTCGCGACTTGGTCGGGTGCGCATGCGGTGGCGATGGTCGAGACCTGCGCCTCAGGGGATCGCTGCAAGGGCGCGAGCAGCGCGTCGATGTGTTCCGGTTTCAGGAGCGGTTCGTCTCCCTGGATGTTGACGTAAATGCCTGCGGCGACACTCTGCGACACGTGGTAGACGCGATCGGTGCCGCTGGCGCAATCCTCCGGCGTGAGCACGGCGTCCCACTTGCGCGACTCGGCGAGCGCCAGCACCTCGGTCGAATCCGTCGCGATGATGACCTGATCGAGTTGCGCGCACGCACGGGCCGCCCGGTACACCCAGGCCAGCATGGGTTCTCCGGCGATGGGTCGCAGCACTTTGCGCGGCAGACGAGTGGAGGCCAGTCGCGCGGGGATGACGCCGACAATGTAAGGCTTCAATGGCAAGACGCGCTCCTCACCCTCAGTGTAGAGGCTGCTCCAGTGCGAGAGGATAGAAGGCTGCCCGCACCAACAAGGTCCGGCGCGCAGGGACTACCCACTCACCCCAGCCAGGCGGGGTTCTTGATGGTTCCGTCGAAGTGATTCGAGGTCTTGAATAACTCGAACTTGCCAGTCATCGCCGGTTCACGCGTGCGTGCGAGTAAGGCCTGCTTCTGTTCACCGGACATGGGCTTGAACGTCTTCGCCGCCTGCAACGCCTGCTCCAGGATCTGCTGGCTGTCGATGCCCGTTACCTGCACCGAGATGGGGAGATTCATCGGGTATTGCAGACACTCGATCGGGCTGGCGACCTTGCTGTCCAGAATGAAGTGGTCTCCGAAGGCCTTCATGCCGATCACGCCGGTTCCATGCTTCACTGCCACGGGCACCACCTGTTTCTCGAAGCTGCGGAAATGAGCATCCATGACATTGAGCGGCATCTGCACCGTGTCGAAGTGGAACCCGGCTTTATCAGCCATCTCAAACATGCGCAGGTGCACCACGGGGTCCTTGTGGCCGGTGAAGCCGATGTAGCGGATCTTGCCGGCTTGCTTCGCTGCCTGGAACGCCTCAAGCGCGCCAGCCGCGGCAAAGATGCGGTCGGGATCGTCGAGGCGGATGCACTCGTGAAATTGGACCAGGTCAATAGTGTCGGTCTGCAGACGGCCCAGCGACTGCTCGATCTGCTTGGCCGCCGAGGACTTGGTGCGGCCATCGACTTTGGTCATCAGAAAGACCTTCTCGCGATATCCGTCGCGCAGCGCCTGGCCCATGCGCACTTCGCTGATGCCGTCGTTGTAGTCCCAGCAGTTATCGAGGAAGGTGATGCCGCGATCGATCGCCGAGCGAATCAGCTTGATGCTCTCCTGCGGATCGTCCTGCTTGCCGACGTGAAAACCACCCAGGCCGATAATCGAAACTTTTTCGCCCGTGGTGCCGAGTTCGCGGTACTGCATATCCGGTGACGCGGGGCGCGATTTCGGGGTAGCCATAGCGGCTTGGCCCGACGCCGTAGACGCCAGGCCGGTCGACGTCACGCCGGCCGAGATCAGGCCGCTTGCCGCGGCGGACATCATGAAATCTCTTCGGTTCACTGGCTTCCTCCCATTTCAGCTGGCGAGAAGGTGCTCGCGTCCTGCCCTGCGCCACCCTTCCTGCCAAGCCGATTCTGCTGGTTCGGATGAGGGCGCGGGCGGAACAGTTGGTCTCGCTTCCGGCTCCGCCGACGCCATGAACAAGGACGGGCCGGAAGATCGGCGTGGCTAAACCGGGACGGCGGCGGGAGCATGGGAGCGGCGACGACTCCATCGGCCTGCCGGATCGAAGATCAGTGCGAACAGCAGGGCGAGGTCAGCCCAGGCGAACCAGTCTCCGAGTCGAGCGTAGACGGTCGGATCGTGATGGACGGGGATTTCGCCCACCAGAAGAGTGAACCTTGCCGATCCTGAGTCGCGCTCCGCCAGCACCCGGCCACGGTCATCGGTCAGCGTGAGCAGCCCCTGCTTCGGCGCGCGTGCGATGCTGAAGCCGCTCTCCACGCCGCGCAGAATCGCCATCCGTCCATGCAGCCAGCCGTCCTGCACGAAGTCCCACGCAGGCACCAGCAACAGGCCCACATCATCGGTGCCGTACTGCCGGCTGAGCCGGGGGAAATCCATGTCCTTGCAGATCTCGATGCCCCAACGGCCTGAGCTTTGATCCAGATGGGTGCGGGTGACGCCGGGAATCTCGTCGGACTCAAAGGCCGGCAGCAGGTGGTGCTTGTCATAGGTCACTGGTGCGATGTTTGATGGCGAGTAAAAACGTGCCTCATTGTGAAATCCCGGAGACTTCAGCACTCCTGCGATGACAAAGATCTGGTTTCGGTCGGCGGCGCTCTTGAGGATCTGATCCACAGCCGTCAGCGAGGGCTCCGACAGCACCCCGGTTTTCTCGGGAATCATCACCAGTTGCGCCCCTTGCGCCGCCGCAGCATCAATTTGCGCGGCGTATTCCCGGTACACGGGAACGGCGGCTTCCTGCTTGGGATACAGGTGTTGCGGCACGTCTGAGGCGATCAAGCCCACTTTGACCCGCGCGACTGTCCGGGCGCGCAACCAGGCGCACCGCAGCGTACCCGAAAACCGCGACAAACCAGGCCAATGCTGCTACAGCCACAGCCCTCTGCTGCCGCCTGCTGCCAAAGCCGCTCAGCGACCCGGCCAGCGCGGCAGCGAAGAAGAGGAGGCAGAAGTCGATGCCCCAGATGCCAGTGACCGAGGCGAGTTGGACTACGGGTAGAAAATCCAGCTGCGAATAGCCGAGATTGCCGAACGTCCCATGCGGAGACAGCAGATTCATCACGTATTCGTAAGCCACCCACAGAGCCGGCACAAAGAACACACCAGTGACCAGATCGCCTCTTCGCACTCGCATTCGATAGCCAACCACCGCGACCGCGAATACCAGCGATGGCAGCGCAATGGCTCCGAGTGCGGGCAGACCCGGCACCTCGACTACCCGGAGGTAGCCCCACATGTTCAGCGAACCAAGCGCCCACCCTGCGAAGGCCACCAGGAACGCTCCCCACCCAGAGAGTCGAGGCGCCAGCAGCAGCACGGGTACCGGCGCTACCCAGGTAAGCCACCAAAGCGGATGCAGGCCCGTGCCGAAGTAGACGGCAACGGCCGTAGCAGCCAGCGCTGCGACCGCAGTGAGGATTCGGGTGGGCCCGGCAGAACGGTCTGGCATGCGGTTGGCTCCCTCGGTTTGCGTCGGTTTCTTTCACGGCCGGAAGATCAAGACCATCGTACTCGGCACGAGCATTGTTATACGGCGGTCACTCTCGGGGAGTTCACGCGCGAAAGCCAGGCAAGTTGATCGGTGATTCAGGACTGATTCCCGGAGCAACAAATTAGCGCGACTTGCGTCGATGTACCCGCCGAGCAAGCAATCTGGTTTGACTCAGCAAAAGCACCTTCGTATGATCAGGAATAGCCGCAATCGATCCAAGCGATGTCTTCGCCCGAGGGTTGCGCGGCCTTTTCCCCTCCGGCGGCGTAGCTCAGATGGTTAGAGCGACGGACTCATAACCCGTAGGTCGGCAGTTCGATTCTGCCCGCCGCCACCAATCATTTCCAAATAAAACCTTACATCTTAAACGCTGTACTCCCGGCTGCTATGGCTTCTTTGCCACATCCGCTCGCTTACGGCGCCCGCATCAGCGACGCGATACGGTCATGCAGGGCTTGAGCGATCTGCTCCGGTGTCTGCTGCGCGTCGAACGTAACTGTGTCGCCGACATGTACCGCGAGCCTCCCCGATCGAAACCAAGGCTCTTTCCCTTGCTTCGCCGCTCCTAGACCCAGCAGAGCGACGGGCAGAATGGCCGCCCCTGACTCCTTCGCCAGCAGCCCGATGCCGCTGCGAAAGGGTTGCAGCGAACCGTCGGCGGAGCGATGTCCCTCAGGAAAGACCAGCACGTGGTATCCGCGGTCGAGTGCCTCGCCGACATGGCTGAAACTGCGCCGGAAGCCCGCGCTGCGCGGCAGGGGAAATACATTGAACAGCGCCGTGACCAGCCAGTACGCGAACGGCGCGAGCAGGTTAAGCCACCACGCGCCCTGATTGCGCGCGTGACGCCAGTCGTCGAGCATCTCGCCCGACATGGCGATGGCCACCCGTCGTCGCATTTCGCCGGGCAGCGCATACAGGACCAGCGGCGCGTCGAACGAAGTGACGTGGTTCGCGACGATCAGCAGCGGCCGCGACGGCGCGGTCTTTAGCTCGCGGCGAACGGCTGGCGCGGCGAGCAGCGCGACCAGCGGGCGCAGGATTGCTTCGACGAAGACGACACGGAGCACGCGAACAGGCCATGACCAAGGCCAGCGCGGGTAGACGAATTTGCGATTTGGCTGAGCCGCCGCGGGCGTGGACCCAACCACCGGTCTTGCTTCCGTGCCGCCAAGGGGCGAGTTGGAACTTTCCACAGCGGTGAGCCCGGTGATTTGTCGCAGTTCCTGTAACGTTTGTGCGCCCAGCAGAGCCTCGTCGCTGACCGTAATGCCAAGCTGCTGTTCGAGCGCGGATTGCAATTGCACCCGGCCCAGGCTATCGAGGTGCAGGTCTTCGTCAAGTCGCGCATTCTCGCCCAGGTCGGCCGTCTCAGTGCCGCTGATCGAGGCGATCAACTGCAGCAACGGATCGCTGCGACGCTTCCGTCTGCTGACCTTGCGCCTGCTGCCCGGCAAACCACTGGGCCACGCTGCGACGTTGTATCTTGCCGGTCGCACTGCGGGGCAAATCCAGCTCCGGGCCAGACTGCCCAGCGACGAATGCGTTGATACTCAGCTAAGTTCGCGTTAGCCGCGACCACGGCAGCCTGCGCGGATCCCGCGTCTCCGCGAAACAGCAGCACGGCCGCAGGTTCTGTGCCTGCCGCGGTTTCAAATGCGAAAACGACAGCCTCCTCGACTCCGGGCTGTCGCTTGAGCGCGACCTCGACGTCCTCCGGATGAACATTCAATCCGGCGGATGTGACGATCACTTCGCTCTTACGGCCCACAAACCGCAGCTGGCCCGTCTCATCCTGCGTGACCAGGTCGCCGGTCGCCAGCCAGGGATCGCTGCGCTGCCGGAGCCTGCCTCCTTGCCACGTCGCCGAAGAGACCATGTCGCCGCGCACCAGGATTTCGCCATCGTCACGGATACGTATCTCCCGCCCCGGAAGCGGTTTGCCGATCGTGCCCTGTCCAGTGCGGAAGGGGTGATTGAGCGTGATCAGCGCCGAAGTCTCGGTCATCCCGTACCCCTGTACGACCACGAAGCCGAGCGTCCTCCAGAACTGCTCCAACTCCGTCGGCAGTGATGCTCCGCCGCACACGAACGCCCAGAACTTCAGCCCGAACGCGCGATGTACACCGCGAAAGCGCCACCAGCGCCGCGCAATGGAAGCGCCCTGAGCACGGTTCAGTTCCGCCGCAAGCCCAGGCCGCCCCGCCTCCAAATGCGTCTTCAACAACACCAGCACGCGAGGAACCGCAGCCAGCAGGCTGATGCGTTCGCGATGCATGGTCTCGTAGCAGGCGGCCGGGCTGCAGGCGCGCTTCGAAGTGCACCTCGGCTGCGAGCAGCGCTGGAATCCACAACCCCATGAATTGCCCGAACACATGGCTAAGTGGCAAGGTGTGCAGAAATCTCAGCGGATGCACCAGTCGCTCGTAGCGAAGGTAGCGCTGCATCTCCCGCTCGATAGGCTCGAGGCTCGCCAGCACATTGCGATGCGTGTGAACAATCCCCTTCGGCTCCGCCGTCGTTCCGGACGTAAACAGGATCTGTAACGGCGTGTCTAATGTGATCTCCGGATTTGCCAGGTTTGCGGGTTCGGCTGGCAGCGTACTCGCGAGATCTTCGAACGCCAACACCTCTCTCGATGGCTGCAGAGCCATCAGCAAGTCAGCGTCGCCAACAATCAGCCGTGCCTGCGTGTCTGCGATGACTCGTTCCGCGAAATCGGCCGACCCGGTAGCGTCGAGCGGGACAGCCAGCACGCCGCGCAACACGCAGCCAAAGAATGCGCCGATCCACTCCGCGCCGTTCTGCCCCCAGATCGCCACGCGCTCACCGGGTGCGATGCCGCGCCGCTCCAACTCCGCCGCAAATCGGCGAGCGAGGCTGGCGAGTTCCGCGTAGCTTGTGCCGGTGCGGCGATTTCCACGATAGGTAACAACGGCAGTTGCGGGTCCATGACGGCGGAAATCATCCACAATGGTTGCCAGATGCGGTCGCGGCTGGTACGGCTCTGCCATCGAAGTGTTTCCCGGTTCGCCGGCCCGCAGCAGCTTATCGCCTCGCGAAGTCGATGTACCCTTGACGCGGGTCGGTGCGGACGAGGCTCACGTTGATCTTGTCGCCCACATCTACTCCTTGCTGCCCCTGCACCAGCATGCCCTCCATGTGAGGATGCAGCACGCGCACGAACGAACCGTGCTGATTCACCCCGGTCACAATCGCCTCAAAGTTCTCGCCGATGCGGTGAGCCATGGCCACCGCGGCGATGCGCTTCTGCATCTCGCGCTCCACCTTGCGCGCTCCATCTTCCTGTAACGTGCACGCCTGTGCGACCCCAGACAGCTCATCGTCAGAATACGGCGATGCCTGATGTGCGATCGCCGCCTTGATCAGTCTTTGCGTGACCAGATCGGCGAAACGGCGATTCGGTGCAGTGGAATGCGTGTAGTCCTGCACCGCCAGCCCGAAGTGCCCTTGTGACGTGTCCCCGGGACGCTCGATCGCGTATTCGCCGGGCCCCATCAGCTTCACCACTGCCAGGGAGAGATCCGGAAAGTGTTCAGGATCGGCCGTATGTTGCTGGGTTAGAAAGTTGTTCAGCGCCGCGGAGTCGGCCTCTGCCGGGAGCTTGGTACCCATCTGAGCCGCCAGTTCCACGATGCGGTCCCAGCGTTTGGGCGTTTTTACAATGCGCCGGATGGACGTGATCTTGTCCTGCTCGAGCGTGCGCGCGACGACTGCGTTCGCCGCGATCATGAAGTCTTCAATCAGCTGTGTGGCGCGGTTCTTCTGCTGCGTCGCAATGTCGACGACCTGGTCTTTGAGCAGCACGGGACGCGTCTCGATGGTCTCGATATTCAGGGCGCCATGACGATAGCGCGCACTGCGGAGGATTTGTGCGACCTCATCCTGCAGCTTCAACTGCGCCTGCAGATCGGCGGAAGCCGCGACCTTGGGCGGGGCCTCGGCACGACCCTCCAACCAGGCGCCCACCGAGTTATACGCAAGCTGCGCTCGGTTGTGAACCAAAGCCGGATAGAACTGGATCGCGCTCACATGCCCGTCTTTGTCGACCACGAACTCGATCACCATGGATCGCCGGTCCTCACCTTCCAGCAGGGAAGTGAGCCCCGTAGAAAGCACCTCGGGCAGCATGGAAAAATTGCGAACACCGGTATATACCGTGGTGGTCTCATGCGCGGCGTATCGGTCTATCGGCGAGCCCTTCGGAACATACGCGTCCACATCCGCAATCCCAATCAGGACACGCGTGGTGCCATCCGAAAGCCGCTCGGCCCACTCGATCTGGTCCAGGTCGCGCGAGGTGTCGTTGTCAATCGAGGACCAGAGCAGGTTTCTCAGATCTTTGAGCCCGTCGCCCGAATCCGGGTTCAGCGGTTTGGCCGTCAGCTGGCTTGCTTGTTGCTGCGCATCCGCCGGGAAGTCGGGTGAAAATCCGTGGTCCATCATGCTTTGCCGGGCGGCGGCCTGCAGATCAAAGGGTGTGTTCATCGGGGTCCTGGAAATGAAAATTGAATCGCAAGAAGCCTATCATCCTGTCGTTTCATCGCCGTCATCGGCACGGGCCTCCTGGTTTGTTCCCATGAGAATGATCGCTGCCTCGTGCCTGCTTTCAAGAGGCAACCCGCATCGTATGGAGGAACGCAATCAGCAGGAGGAGAACACGATGACAGAATCTACGCAGGAGTTGAGTCGTGAAGACGCAATCAAAAAGGTGGCTGGACTGATCAAAGACATCAAGATGGCCATGCTGACCACGGGTACACCGGGCGGCAGATTGCACAGTCGCCCGATGGCTACGCAGGAGACCGATTTTGATGGCAATCTCTGGTTTCTCACCCGGGAGGACTCCGGAAAAGTGGGCGAGATCCGCCAGGATGCCGAGGTCAACCTGAGCTACGCCGATGGAAAGCACACCTTTGTGTCGCTGTCAGGGCCTGCCCAGGTGAGCCGCGATCAAGCTAAGGTCGACGAGTTATGGAATCCCATGTACAAGGCCTGGTTCCCGCAGGGGAAAGACGATCCGGAGATTGCTGTGCTTCGCGTGCAGGTGGTTGAGGCCGAATACTGGGAGGCTCCTGCCAGCGCCGTAGTACGGAACTTCAAAATCATGAAAGCCGCAGTCACCGGCGATCACTCCAATGTAGGGGAGCACCAGAAGCTCCAGATGAGCGACCAGCGTGCAGGCTAACATGCGCGCGCGAAAGCGAGACGAATGCCCCTTCCCAAATTGAAGCTGAGCCAGAGAGTTGACGAAAAAGCCGGCCAGCCGAATCAAAAGAACCTCGAGCGGCCAACAGCCGATGAAATCTTCGCCCAGGTTGAGCGCAATGCCCGTTACGAATTGGCTCGACCCAATCTCGCGCTCGCGATCTCCGGGGTGCTCGGCGGCTTGACGATGGGGCTCACCTCCCTGGGTGTTTCGATCGCCCAGGCCGAGTTAGGCACCAGCCATCGCGCCGAATTCATCTCCATGCTGCTCTACCCCATGGGCTTCATGGCCATCATCGTTGGGCGGGGGCAGCTCTTCACCGAGAACACGCTCTACCCCGTCGCCCTGGTGCTGTCGGAACGGAAGCATGTTTGGAGGACGCTGCGGCTCTGGTCGGTGGTGCTAAGCACCAACGTTCTCGGTGCCCTGCTGTTTGCGATGTTGGCCGTAAAGACCGGAGCGTTGCGGCCGGAGTACGTCGAGTCCATGACCAGGATCGGCCTCACCGCCGCCGCCGTACACCCTGGGCAGGTGTTCTGGAGTGCCGTGTTCGGCGGATGGATTATCGCCTTGATGGCGTGGATGGTGAGCGGCAGCCACTCCATCACGGGATCGGTCGCGCTGATCTGGGTGCTCACGTTCGTCGTCGGGCTAGGACACTTTGCCCACTGCATCGCGACGAGCGGAGAAATTCTTGCTGCGGTGTTGAATCATCAACTCGCCGCACTCAGTTATCTGCATTGGCTAATGCTGGCGGTGCTCGGCAATATCACCGGCGGCGTCCTGCTGGTGACGCTGCTCGAGTATGGGCAGGTGGAAGGATAATCCCGGCGGAGCGGAGGGCAGTTCCTTCTGGACTTGCCGTCTGTTTTCTACTGGACGTCCACGCTGAGATACGAACGCTGCGTTGTCGTCAGCCCGTTTACCGTCGTCGCCGTGGTGATGGTGAGCGTCTGCACTCCCAGCGGCGTTCCGATCGAAGGCGACGGATTGTTCGGGTTGGACTTGATACTGTTGCCACAGCCCATCAGGAAGAGACGCCGCAAATCAGTAGCCCCGCAATCACCAGCTTTGCCCCACGATTGGCCAGCAGCCGACGCCCGCGGAATCCAAAGGGACTCGCGAGCAATACCAGGCACGCCAGGGCCGAGCCTGTTCCGGCAAACCATTGCGGATCGAGCATCCCGGTGGGGCCGGCGGTCGTCGTCACCGTGAGCACCGTCTGCCCGCTGCCGATCAGGGTGGAGGGATTGAAGCTACAGGTCATCTGCGTACCGGGCGGCGGCGCGCAGCTGAACTGAATCGTGGCGTTGAGTCCGCCTCCGCTTGAAAGCGTGTAGATCACGCCGGCAGACTGTCCCCGGCTTAGCGTCAACGTGGTCACATTGGGTGTGAGCGAGTAATTTTCGATGGCAACGCTGACCGCGCTTGAGGTCGATGCCTTGAAGTTGGAGTCCCCTTGATACGCCGCCGTCACGTTGTGCACGCCGGCGGAAAGAATGGATGTGAACAGGGTCGCGGTCGCTACTCCCAGGTTACTGATCACATTGGACTGGCCAATCGGGTTGCCGCCGTCGTAGAAGATCACGGTCCCGGTGGGCAACACGCCCGGATTTGCGGAGTTGCCGCCAATCGTCGCCGTGAAGGTGACGATACTGCCGGCTAGTACCACGGGACTGGAAACCTGCAGGGTCACGACTGCGCTGACAGAGGTGGCCTTTAGCGTGAGTTGCGGCGAGGTACTGCCGCTCCAGTTGCCGTCGCCGTAGTAGACCGCTGTGATCGCGTGGGGAACCGTGGCGTCGAGTGTCATTGCGGAGGACACCGCCTGGTTCATCGTGACCGCCACTGGGGTGCCGATGGGCGTCGTGCCATCGAAGAATTGAATGTTGCCGGTGAAGATCGCGTTTTGTGCCGTCGTGCCGGAAGAAAGCACCGCGGTGAAGGTCTCGGGTGTTCCCGCGGTCAGGACTGCGGGAGTCGCGGTAATCGCCAGCACCGATGTTCCCTTGGACACCACCACTGAGACCGATTGCGTCGTGGCCGCGGCGAAGTTCGCGTCGCCTCCATAGCTGGCGGCCAGGTTATGCGAGCCCACGGTCGGCGTCGGAACGGCCAGAGTCGCCGTTGCGGTGCCGGCTGTCGTGCTCACCGGGGCGGTCCCTTGAGACACGCCGTCAAAGGTGAACGTCACGGTTCCTGTCGGCGCAGTCGCTCCGGTGTAGGCCAGGCTTGCGGTTGCGGTAAACGGCGATCCATACGTCGGAGTCGCACTTGAGGGCGCCACCGTGAGGGTGACCGGATTGGAGCCGACATTCGGTACCGTCGCCCAGCGGGTGACCATCGCATTGGCATCGACGGAGCCGAGCCCGGTCGCCAAGTCGTAACCACGGCTGGCCGTATAGCCGATCGAGCCAATGCCCGATGCAGATATCACGCAGCCGGCACTCGCCGCCTTGCACGGAAGCCGATGGCTCCCCTGGATCACGTCATGGAACACGCCGCCCATCTTGGCCAAGCCGTAAAGGTGCGGATTGGCATTTCCCTGCGCAGACTGCGTGTATTGGTTCACGATGGCCATCATTCCGGCGAAGGCCGCGGTCGATGCCGATGTTCCCGCGTAATGGACCAGCCCCGAACCGTTGCCCGCATCCTGATAGAACACGGAGTATCCCGCGAACGAACCGTCCTGCGCGGCTGCCGCGAGCGACAGATCGGGCAGCGAACGGCGGCTCTGCTTCCGCGACGCACTCAGGCCCGCTTGCCATTCCGGCGAGGCATAGAGGCTGCTGATGCCACCGCCGCCTGCGTGAAGGCCATCTGCCCCTTCCGTCCACGCCTGCTCGTCGATATAGGCCGAGTCGGCCAGCCTCGCGTTTGCCCGAAGCGCTGACTCCTGCGGTCCAAAGGACGTTCCCCCAACGGCCGTGTTGTAGCGCGTGGACGCGATGCCGTTGACCGCCAGTCCGGTCGAAATCGGGGTCGCTAATTCGGGCACCTCGCAGGCCGCCGCTCCGCTGTCTCCCGCTGCGACCGCCACTGTGATTCCTTCGGCCGCCGCCTGCTTCCAGGCCGCTTCGTAGAATTGGCTGTGCGCCGACGTAAGCTGCGCCTCGCAGGTCACGTAGCTGGCGCTGATGACGCGAGCCACTGCGTGATCCACGGCATAGGCGATCGAAAGGTCTACACCATCCGTCGCGCCGGTGCTCTTGCTGGCAACCACCTGGATGGCTGCGCCCGGCGCAACCGCACCAGCCCAGCTTGCGTCGAGGACTGCTTCGGCCTCATCGTTGTTCAGTCCCGGATCGTCTCCGTTCAACACGATTTGCGGCGCATTCTCCGGCAACGCAAATGCCTGCCGAAAGCTGCTCACATCCGAGACCCGCAAGTTGCTTCGCGTTATGACGGCGATGCTCTCGCCGGTCCCGTTGAATCCGGCCGCGTAGAGCGGCTTCAGGTTGTAGATGGAGGCGAAATCCTGCGGCGTAAGCGGCCGCGTCTGCGCGGATACATTCACCGCATTGCTGGACATCCCCGCATGTGCCGTATCCTCCATGGGGATCACCGGCGTATGCGCGCTCCGTGTCTCCGGACCGCCCAGCGAAACCAGACCCGCCACCACGGGCGCCAGTGCCGCTGGAATCTGAATCGGCGCAGCGTTGGCGAAGAACGTACCCTGGTTCGTTACGTAACGATGCACCGGCGCGTGGAATGCCGCTTCGGCCTGGGCGACTGTTCCCGAGAACTCGATCCATTGGCGCCCGCTCGCGATCTGTCCGAGGGTGAAGCCCTGGCTACGTAGCCACGACGTAACGGCCAACATCTCCAAGTCGGAGGCACCGAAGCTCTGCCCAAACTGTTGCGGTGTGAGCCAGCGATGGTAGTTCGGCGACTCTCGATCTTGCAGCTCACGAAGGCGAACTTCCAGAGCCGAAGTCTGGTCGCTGCTCGGCTGCAGCAGCAGCAACATCCGATTCAACGGCAGGTCGGCAGCCGCGGAGCCTGCATCATTCTTGTCGTTCGCCAGAGGCGATTGGCTGTGCGCGAGGACTACGGTTCCGCCATCGAACAGCTGCCCTGCTACGCGTGATTCGGTGGATTGTGCCCGGCCGCCAGGAGACCAGCCAGTGACGAGGGCGAGTAAAGCGTATGTGACGAATCGACTGCAGAAGTTGCGCTTCATGGCACCCATGCGTTTCAAAGTTGCGTAGTCTCGCGATTCAGAGCCTGCTCTATCCGCCGGCCCGAATGATCGCCTCGAGGCAAAACTCCACCTGTATCGCTGCCTTGCCATTGATTCTTAAAGGAGTCTGCTGAATTCTCGCGAGGATCACGGCCCGGGGTCAAGGACAAATCTGCCCGGAGCGTCACCCAAAGGGCCCGTGTCCCTATAGGTGTCTTCGAAGCGTCAACAGCGGAATGTCGAGCCTTCTCAGGCTGCGCGGGCGTCGGCCTTCATCAACGTCTTGACTCGTCGCACCAGTCCCTTTGCGTCCGCAGGTGCGCGCACCTTTGCGTCGTTATCGAAGTAGACGTAAACGTCGCGTCTGGCAAGCGCCGAGGCGGCCTCGGAACTGGCGCGCTTTCCGTCGTCCACTTCCTGGCCTCCAGCCCACGCTGCCACTCGCGCTGCCCATCGATCCAGAGCCTTGGGACCGTAGCCGCTGGCATAGAGTTCCTTTGACCCATGCAGCCGGCAATAGACGAAATCCGCAGTCACATCCATTAGTAGCGGCCACTCTACCGTATCCGCGCAAACCAGCGCCACCTGGTACTTGCGCAGCAATGCGATGAACTCCGGCGTGACGAAGCTCTCGTGCCGAATCTCCATTGCATACCGCAACGGCTGATTCACATCCACATCGACAAAGGCCCCCACCTTCAACCGCGCATCGTGCTCTCGCGCCAGGGCGGCCGCTTCGAGTGTGTTCTTCGGCAGCAATTGGAAGAACGCCTCCAGCACTTCCGGATTGAACCGGAAGTTCGGTGGGAACTGCCAGAGGATTGGCCCCAGTTTTGGTCCAAGCTTGAACACTCCCGAAGCGAGGAAGTTGGCCAGCGGCGCCTCGACATTCCTCAGCTTCAACATGTGCGTGATGAACCGCGAGCCCTTGATCGCGAAAACGAAATCGTCGGGGGTCTCCTTCGCCCAGCGTTCGAAACTCGAGGGCCGCTGCAACGAATAGAAGGTCCCGTTGATCTCGATCGACTGGAAGATCGAGGCCGCATACTCGAGCTCGCGCTTGTGCGCCAGCTTGGGCGGATAGAAGACGCCGCGCCATGGCTTGTAGTTCCAACCCGAAATACCGATTCGTATCCTGCCTGGTTCCTGCATCCGGACGAGCCTTCCTCATGGATTCCCGGTTTAAGAACTTCGGTTGGCTGGGTTGCACAAATTGCGCTCTCCGGCACGACAGCAGCTCCCGCAATCGTGCAGAATGGAACCGCGAGCATCCAAGCATTCAGAAACGGAGAACAGGGGAATCATGCCGGTCAAGTCCACACCCAAGAGGCAACGAGAGACAAGCAAGCTGCAACGGGAGACGCGAGAAGGCAAGGCACGCGGATCGGCGACCACACTGGCGGTGGACATCGGCGGTACCGGCATCAAGATGATGATTCTCGACGCCGCCGGCGAGCCGCTAACCGAACGGATGCGTGTACCCACGCCCTCGCCGGCCAGTTCGAAGCGCGTGATCGAGGAAATGGTTAAGATGCGGACGCAGCTCCCCGCCTTCGACCAGGTCTCCGTCGGCTTTCCCGGCGTGATCAAGGATGGGAAGACCTGGACCGCTGCCAACCTCGACAAGAGCTGGGTTGGCTTTCCTCTCGAAGCTACGTTGAGAAAGCTGTGGAAGAAGCCGGTGCGTGTCTGCAACGACGCCGCCGTGCAGGGCTTCGGAGCCATCGAGGGCAAAGGCGTTGAACTGGTGCTGACCCTGGGTACGGGTATGGGTTCGGCGCTCTACACCGATGGCAGGCTCGCACCCGGTCTCGAACTCGCACATCATCCCTGGCGCAAGGGAAAAACTTACGAAGACTTTCTGGGCCGCCGCGGTTACGACCACTACGGCCCGAAGAAGTGGAACCAGCTACTCGAGATGGCCATCGAACAGACGCAGGCGCTATTCAACTGGGATCGGCTCTACCTCGGCGGCGGCAATTCGCGGAAGGTCACGCTCAAGCTGCCGGAGCATGTGAAGCTCATCTCGAATGAAGATGGATTGTTGGGCGGCGTCGCACTCTGGCGCGAGAAGTAATCCGGTCACGCTTAAGGCGTACACCATGAAGAGGCCGGATTCCCGAGTCGAAAATCCGGCCCCAGGGATCGCTGTTTACTACTTGATTCCCAGATCTGCGAGCAGCTTCGGATTCGCCTCGTCTACAGCCAGCAAATTGTGGCAGGCGGCGCAGTCATTGGTGATGCCGGCGCCCGACTTGGAGTTGTGGCTGCCGTCATGGCACCGGAAGCAGCCGTTGTAGGCCATGTGGCCCACGTTGTTCGGGTGCGTCCCCCAGGTCACCTTCATATCCGGGAAGACGTTCTGTTTGTAGACGGCGACCAACGAGCGCTCCGCCGCGACGATGGCATCGTGCTGGCCGCTGTAGACCTCGGGGTATTTCGAGCGGTAGAAGTCCTCCATGGCCGCGGTGATCTTCTGTGCAGCATCATCCTGCGATGAGTAGGTAGCCTTGATCAATTCCAACCCCTGCTTGTGGACGAACGGCAGAGCGGCGCTGGGGCTTCCCTCGGCCATCGACCTGTTCAGTGCCTCTTCCGGCGGCTGAAAGGTATGCGCGGCTCGATTGTGGCAGTCAATGCAATCCATCACCCGCGTCTGCCCCTTCACCGGCCCGGTCGCGTCGGAAGACACAAACTCGGTCGTCGTTCCATCGCTGTTCCGCTTGCTGACCCACGGAATGGTCTGCCGCTTGGCATCAGTCGCGATGTACTCGATGTGTCCCAGGTGCACGCCGTGAATGCCGGTGAGGTGAGAGACGGAATCCCGTCCGCCCAGGTGCAGCAGCACCAGCGTCCGGGTCATCGTGTTCTTCTCGTCATCGGCGTAGGCGGTCTTCACCAGCAGTTTCTCGCCAATGAACTTGGCCGGCGTGTGGCAGCCCTCGCAGATTTCGCGGGCCGGGCGCAGATTCACCACCGGCGACTCCACCGGGTGTGGGTAGGTGTGAAACGAGACCTCGATCAGTTGCTTCGTGCCGTTCACCTTCGCGCGCACGTAGGACTTTGCGCCGGTGCCCACATGGCAATCGACGCAGGCCACGTGGGAGTGAGGCGAAGACTGGTAGGCCGTCCATTCCGGCGCCATCACCTGGTGACACGACTGACCGCAGAACTGCGGCGTATCCATGTAGGCCACGCCGCGATAACTCGCCACTCCGACGATTACAAAATTGATAAAGGTGGCGAAGACCACGTAGTCGAAGGCACGCCGGTATGCGGGTTCGTTGAAGTTGATCTGCGGATAGACGGATGGTAGCTGGCCCGCTGCGATCAGCTGTTTCCGTCGCAGATAGATGCCGATGGGAATCAGGATCAGCCCGAGGATAAAGATGGCTGGAAGAAACAGAAAGAAGATGATGCCCAGATAGGGATTGGTGGACCCGCCATGTCCCAGGACGTCAACGAACCAGAAGCCGATCAGGGTGAACGCCGAGGCGCTGGTCAGTCCGGCACCGATTAGGCTGATCGGATTCTTGCCAAGGAAGAAGAACGGCTTAAGCCATTTCTCTTTGAATCTGCTGGTAGCCACGCTTTCGACACTCCATCTATAGGCGAAGCAGGGTTTCGCTATCGGTTGCTGAGTAGTAAAAGTTTGGAGGCGAAGTCAGTAGCTCCGCCTCCGTCTGTGTTCTTCCGAGCTGAATACCACACTGCTATTTTTTCTGCAGCGTTTTCACGTAGTTGATGACGTCTTTGATCTGGGGATCAGTGAGTTTGCCGGCATACGCCGGCATCTTGCCTTTGCCGGCTTTGGTCATCGCGATCATGTCCGCTTCCGACATCTTGAGCGCCTCAGGCGAGCTGAACGACGGCGTCTTCATCGCCTTACCGGCCGGGGTTGCGCCCGCACCGTCGGCGCCGTGGCACTGCGCGCACTTCGCTTTGTAGGTGTCGGCACCGGAACTCTGCGCATAGGCAACAGTGGTGATGGCAAGCAGGGCACAGGTTGCAACATGGACGAGTTTCAACATAGGGAAAACTCCTTCGGGAAAGTGGTCACAAGCATACAGGTCAAACTCCGGTTGCGGTGCCTAGAATGCATACTTCACGCCGAGTGTGTACACATTGCCACGGAAGCTGCGGTTGACGGTCGGTCCGATCGGGTTGCCTTCCCCGTAGCTGTAGTAGTTCCAGTCCGCTTTCCATGTCCAGCCGGGAGCGATTTGGAAGGCCAGGTCTCCATACGGAGTCTCGTACTGGGACTGCAGCGAGCCGGGCGCGAACCTCGAGTTCAAAGCCTGTTCGTGTCCGTCTACCGCGCTCATTCTGTAACCGACGTTGGCATGAACCCGCTTTACCGGCGCCAGCATGATGCTGATGGAGCCGAACTGCGTAGGTTCGTTGTAGTAGCCGGTGCTGAGATAGAGGAGGGCATTGTTCGCGACCTTGTCGGGATCGTTGCAGGGCGGCAACCCTGCAGGAACCGTGATACCAAGGGCCGCCACCGGCAGCACTGTGTAGCACTCATCGATGCTGCGATACACGTCGTTGTACGCATAGTTCAAGTCGACCGACCACTTTTCGCTCTTGGCAAGGTTCGCGCCAAAGGAGTAATCGCGAGCATGATGCAGATAGTGCACGAAGCTGACGTTGTCGCGGCTCTCAAAGATGTTGATCGTGCCGGACAGGTTCATCCACGGACGCGCCTTATAAGTGCTGCGGACGCGATAGTGCTGAATCTGGCGCGGGCTGATCTCGGTGAAGGAGTTATCCGCATACATCGCATCCACGTTGGCGTTGACGCGCAGGTTCGACGTCGGCTGGAAGAAGAGACCAACCAGTGCCCAGTGCTCATGGATCGGTGTGACGCTTGAATCTTCCGGCGTATCCACTTCCACGCTGCAGGCGGTCGTCTTATTGGGGCAGCCCGCTGCGCTCTTGAGCACCGGACGCGCGTTGTAGTTCGAGATCAGCACGTTTCCGCCGGAGTTCACGGTGATGTTCCGGTCACGATACCGGTATCCCAGCGAGAACTTGAATCGCTGCGACGGATCCCAAGCGGCCTGGATAGTGTTGCTCTTGATGGTCTGTTTCAGCTGGTTGAAGTTGAAATTGGACGTACTGTCGGCGCCAGAGGTCGCGCTGTAAAATGGTGTCGTCGGCTGCGTCGAAGAAAGATTCGGAGCGTACAAGCTGGATTCGAGATACTGATTGTGTCCCGAGTTCCGAAACGAGTTGAAGTCGAATACATCGGAGATGCTGACCTGCGGTGTAACCTCCACCGTGATGCCATAGTCGCCCGCAACGCTGACCCGCTTCAACGAGGCGAACTTGCCGCCCGGTCCTGAACCCGCGTCGAGAATCTGGCTCTGCCCGGTGCGAGAGAGCCAACCGCTGAAGGACTCTCCATACTGGTCGATGTTGCCGGTGGCACCGCTATACAGGATGCGTCCGTTCATGGTGACGCGTTTCAGATCGGCACTCGCGAAACGAAATTGCTCCGTCGGAAATAAGGTGCGCGTCGGCGCATACCGCTGATACGTGAGCGTGCCGCTGCAGTTGGGCCGGATCGTCGGAACCGCATTCGCGGCAGTCGCCAGTACGACGCAGGTCGAGTTGGCAGCGTGACCCGTAAAGATATCCACGCCCAGGCTCACCGGCGTTCCATTCGCGAGTTGATAGTTCAGACCTGTCAGCTTCCAGGTCGTATCTCCCTTGTAAGCGGTGACGAACTGGTCGTAGCTCAACGTTGTTTTGTGGGTCGGCTTGAAATCGACTCCCGCCGTATAGGAGTCGGTGTCGTTTCGCCACCATTGGTTCAGTAGGGCATCCGTCCCGGTGTGAACCGTGCTGAACGTCGGCCCTTCCATGGTGTTCTTGGAATACCCTGCGCGCACGCTGAATACCGACAAGGGCAGAACCGTGAGCCCCACGTCGGTCATTCGCCGCACCGTGTTGAACCGGTGGGGAGAGGACGTGAGCGGCACATACGGAAAAGCCGTCGGCGGAATCAGCGGGTTGGCCAGCAGGTTGTAATCGAAGTACTGCCGGTCGCGCCGGAAGCTGCCGTCCAGTTGGTAAGCCCGGCCCTTCGACATGCGCAGGATGGTTGCGTCGTAAGGATCGCCACCATAGCCGAAGCTGTTGGTCGAGAAATCATCGAAGAACGGCGTCTTCTTCTGATCGATCGAGTGCAGCGTCAAGGCGTTGCTCAGGATACGCGGTCCGCTCTGCAGATTCACCAGGGTGTCCCACATTGCGCCGCTGCCGGAGTGATCGGCGATGTGACCGCCCAACTCGATGCTCTGGTGAACGGCGTAACCATTCATGACCTTCGCGTCTGCTTGTGGCGGATCCTGGGCGAACGCCCGAACCGCCGGAAGCAGGGCAACAGTGAAGGCCAGGGCGGAGGCGAAGGTCGTCATTCGCCCATAGGTCCGGTTCTTGCGCCCGGTTTTCGATCTCAGGATGAAATCATCATGTCTTGTCATAAAAATAGCCTTCACTTGAAGAAGACAAAGCTTGCGTTGGAACCATGAATCTGCGAGTGGCACACTGTGCAGGCCTGGTACTGAACTGCCTGGTTGTGGGCCGGACCCGAAGGCGTGGCGTGGCATTGCATACAGAGCGTGTTGATGTTGCTGCGAGTCAACAGCCGCGGGTTGGGCGAGCCGTGGGGCGCGTGGCACGAACTGCATCCCTCGGCCTTCACCGGCGGATGCTCGAACACGAACGGACCGGCAGTCTCCGAGTGGCACTTGACGCAGACCTGGTCGTTCTGCGATGCCGTCTTCAGACCCTTCTTCTCAAAGGAACCGTGTGGGTCATGGCAGTCGTTGCAGCCCATCACGCCTTCGTTCACCTTGTGGTGGAAGGGCTGTGAGAACTGCGGCATCACGTCCGTATGGCAGCTGTAGCAGAGCTTCGGCGCGGAGACCTTGAGCAGGTGTGCCGGCTCTTCAAACTTGTGAATGCTGTGGCAGTCCACGCAGCTTACGTTGGCTTCGCCATGCGCCGATCTCTCGAAGTTGGCGTGCTTGCCCTCGTGGCAGCCCAGGCATTTTGCGTCCACCTGTTTCGGCGTCGCTTTGGTGAAGCGGAAGATCTTCGATGCGTCTCCGCCGGCGTCCACGTGAGCCTTGCCCGGTCCGTGGCAGCCTTCGCAGGTCACGCCCTTTCCGTTGTGTTCGAGCGCGAGCTTGGAGTGCGGATTGCTCCCCAGACCCTTCACTTCATCGGAGTGACAGGTTTCGCATGCTTCCGATCCGGCGAAGTCCTCAGGCTTTGGAGCATGTTCGGTGGCTACGGCGGATTGCGCGGGTGCGGCTTGAGACTTCCTTGCCGGCGCAGCCTGGAGGGAACTTCCACCCCAGAAGAGGATCGAGACGAGTAAAACCGAGAAACACTTGAGCGTACGCCGCATCATGAGGGTCGCACCTTAGGGGCAGAGGCCCCGTACCGCTTCCTGGAAAGGCAGCTTGTAAATTGATCGCCCACCTACGAGTGAATTGGTAGGTCCAGATTGCATGGTGATGGGAGACACCGTCTGTGACGGATGTCACGTCTGTCATTTATCGGACAAAACACGGAGCAACTGTTTGAGGGCATGCGTTTACCGGCCGCGAGGTAAGGGCCTGCGCGTCAGATCTTCGGGAGAGAATCGGGCTACCGATCCACGTCACGAGAACCAGGAAGCAGCCGCAAACAGACTGGAGCCGTTGATCAGGTGCCTTCGGCGCGAAAACAGCCAAGGCTCCTCAGGATTGGGTCTTTCCAACAAAGAGACGTGAGGGCTGTCACATACCGCATTTCGGCATGCCCGTACACTGCGGAAAACGGCGGTGAATATGCGAAAGCCGCTGTGAGGTGGTAACTCCTTGGCTGAGAATGTAATTCAGCAGGAAAATTCGGCATCCCCCTCTGCGGCAGTCGAGAAGACCGCTCGGAAGAAAAGGTCTGCGAAAAACCGTACGCAGTTTGAGAGCTGTCCAGCCTGCCTCAATCGCTGCTCCGGGTGGTTCTGCAGTCTTGGCATGGACATGTTGACTGCGCTCGAGGCCATCAGTACGCCGTCGATGGCGGCGAGTGGCCAGCAGTTGTTCCTGCAGGGGCAGGAGTGCGAGCAGGTCTTTGTGCTCTGCGGTGGTTACGTGAAACTCACCGCCAGTTCAGCGCAAGGCCGCAAGCTCATCATCCGCATCGCGGGACCGGGTGCCGTTCTCGGCCTTCATGCCGCCGTTTCCGATGGCACTTACGAGGTTTCGGCGGAGACTCTGCGCGAAGTCAAGCTTCGCTCCATCCCGCGTTCTGAATTCAACCAGTTTCTCTCCGGCCATCGCGAAATGCACGAGCGGGTCGTCCATTGTCTCTGCCAGGAATACCGATACATTCTGCAAGACGCGTGTCGGATCGCCCTGACGGATTCTGTTGCTGCGCGGCTTGCCCGCCTGCTTCTGGATTTTGCAGCCCAAATCGGCGAATCCATTAACGGAGAGCTCCGCATCCCGCTCTTGCTGACCCACGAAGAGATCGCCAGCATGACCTGCACCACCCGCGAAACTATCACCCGGACCCTGGGCCAGTTCCGTAAAGAGGGCATCTTGTCGATCGAAGGTTCGATCGTAACCGTGCATCATCCGCTGTTGCTCGCGTCGGTCATGTAATTTCGCCCCCCAGGCTCCTGGCAGCGCATTCGCTGCCTGTATCTTCACTGACAAAAAACCTCCGCTATCCGCCGCCATTCTGTGTGCGCGCAAAACCGGCAAGGGGAGTACTTCTCTCGATACTCTCGGCCGCGCGACACGACCGGAACCCATCTGCGCTGAGCCGGAGATGTGCGCGACAGGACACCATTCCCAATAATATGAACTGCTTAGCTGGATCCGGGTAACAGCGCTCGTGCCATCGGCATCCTACCCCGTGTTTTGAATCAGGATGAGCGTCGGACAGCCCGGTCTCGAGCGCAGCTGATGGTGGCAATAGAAAAAATGCCACCAAATTTCGCGAAATCGGGTTTGTACCAACGAGGGCTGGATAGCCCAGGAGAACGACATGTACAAGCAGACGAAAAATTGGAACAGGATGGGCTGGGCTCTAGCCGCTTTGGTGGGCCTCGCGGCTTCGCCTCTGCTGGCCCAGGACGATCAAGGGGCATATCAGGGCGGCGACCAGGGCGGTTATCAAGGTGGCGATCCGCCCGCACGCGTGGCCCGCATCGGCTCGCAGCAGGGCTCAGTGTCGCTCATGACGGCTGGAGCCCAGCAGTGGAGCGATGCTCCCGCCAATTACCCCATGATCAGCGGAGATCGCATTTACACCGACCAAGGTGCACGCGCCGAAATCCAGAGCGGTTCCACAGAGATTCGACTCGGTGGCAATAGCGACGTCACCATGACCAACCTCACCGATCAGTATGAACAGATCGGTCTAGCGCAGGGCTCGATCCGTGTGCGCGTCTATGGCCTGGATGCCAACGGCACAGTGGAAGTGGATACACCCAACGGCGCCGTGGTGATTACGCGTCCCGGCGATTATCGCGTTGACGCCTACTCCGGCGATCAGGGTTCCGATGTGATCGTGAACTCGGGCGACGTGCAGATTACGGGCCCTGGCGTCAATCAGGAATTGGAAGCGGGCCAGGCCGTCCGCCTGGATGGCACCGACCAGATTCAGCTAACGCCTGTAGAGGTTCCGGGCTTCGATGATCTCGATAACTGGAGCATCGAACGCGATCACCACATGCTCAATTCCCGTTCTGCCCAGTATGTCAGCCGGGATACGGTCGGCTACGACGATCTGGATGATAACGGCACCTGGTCACAGGAGAGCGACTACGGCCCCGTATGGTACCCACAAAACGTAGATCGCGACTGGAGACCTTACAGCCAGGGTCACTGGGCGTATGTCGAGCCCTGGGGATATACCTGGGTTGACGATGAGCGCTGGGGATATGCTCCCTTCCACTATGGACGCTGGGTAGAGGTTCGCGATCGCTGGGGCTGGGTTCCAGGGCCGCGCGAAGTTCGGCCAGTCTATTCTCCCGCGCTGGTCGCGTTTGTCGGCGGATCTCACGTCTCGATCGGCGTGAGCTTCGGTGGCGGCGGTGGCGTGGCAGCCTGGTTCCCGCTCGGGGTCGGCGAACCCTACGTTCCCTGGTATCACTGCAGCCCGCGCTACGTTCGCAATGTGAACGTGACCAACGTGAACGTAACAAACATTCACAACACGACCATTGTGAACAACTACAACACCTTCATCACTCAGACGCGCACGGTGAACAACGTCAACAACATTCAGGTGCGGAACGTGAATTATCAGCACCGCAACCAGGTCGTGGCGATTCCTGAAAACGCGATGTCTTCAGGCCGACCGGTCCGGCAAGCTCAGATCCAGCTCAACCAGCAGCAGCGGCAGCAATTGGCCCAGACTCCGGTTCACGCAATGCCGAGTGCCGCGCCTCCTGCTCGTCCGATCCTCGCAGCGGCGCGCACCAGTGTGCAGGCACCGGTACAGCGACCCATGCTGGTCACCCCGCGCGGTGTAACCCGCGCGACTCCGGCTGCGAATACAGCGCGTGCCCTTCCGGCGAATCTGCCGAAGCCAGCGCCCCCGACTGCTCTCGCGCACCCGGCTCCTGGAGCCGTAGCGCGTCCAACTCCGGGTGCGGCGGCCCGGCCCGGCGTAAATGCCAACGGTGGCCGGCCCAATGGACCTCCGAACGGTAACCCCGTAGCCACACCCACCAATCGCCCAGGGCAGCAGGTGCAGTCAATAACCGTCCCGGGCAGCCAGGTGCTGTGAACCCAGGGCAGCCCGGTGCGGTCAACAACCGTCCCGGGCAGCCGGGCGCAGTCGACAATCGCCCAGGGCAGCCAGGAGCAGTAAACAACCGTCCCGGAACTCCGGTGATGCCGACGAACCGTCCGGGCGCACCGGTACAGACTGTGCCCAACACTGCACGGCCAGTACCACCGCCGCCCCCAGGGCAGCAGCCCGGCAGCCAACGTCCGGTGATCACGCGTGACGGCCAGCAGCCCTCAAACCAGCAGCGTCCGGTTCAGACGCCGCCGCCCCCGCAAATCGTGCGCCTGGCGCGCCACTGCAGCCGGGTCAGCGCCCGGTCCCGAACCAACCGGGGGCGACCAACCAGCCCTACGAACGTCCGAACGCGCCCAACCAGCAGGTGCCGCCGCAGAACCGCGCGCCGGCTCAGGATCAGCGGCCTTCCGCACCGCCACCGCAGCAAGCTGCTCCTCAACGTCCGGGAGCAACCAACCAGCCCTACGAGCGTCCGAACCAGCCGTATCAACGTCCGAATACGCCGAACCAGCAGGTGCCGCCGCAGAACCGTGCACCGGCTCAGGAACAGCGGCCTTACACACCGCCACCGCAGCAGGCGGCTCCTCCGCAGCAGCGTCCCGCGGCACCCCAGCAGACCTATCGGGCGCCTGCTCCCCAAGACCGCCCGGTGACGCCGCCGCCTCAACGCCAGGTACCGCCGCCGCCTCAGCAGCAGCAACGCCAGGCACCCCCGCAACAGCAGACCTACCGTCCGCCTGCGCAACAGGAGCGGCCGTACACTCCGCCTCAAGCAGCCAGACCGGCTCCTGCGCCGGAGCGTCCTGCCCCTCAGGTAGAGCGACCCGCGCCGCCACCCCAGCGGTCTGCACCCCCGCCGCAGGAGCGCCAGGCACCCCCGCAACGGCCGGCACCCGCAGGAGCGCGGCACCTCCGCAACGGCCAGCCCCGGCAGAACGGCCAGCCCGCAGGAGCGTCCGGCTCCCGACAAGAAGAAAAATGAGCCGCAGCGCTAGTTAAACCAAACAGAGGGCCCTCGACGAGGGCCTTCTGCTTTTCAGGTCCAGGTCAATCCCCCATTCTGCCGATGGACGCCGGGGTCCTTCCCCGGTGAAATCAACCAAGGGATCACTCCGCGCATGAGGTTGCCACCCCCGGCTCCTCGGACTTGGAGCGCGGACTTCGACCATCCCGACTAACTCCAGGAGCAGTACATTGCAACTTCATCATGCCCCTACGCCTCATCCAGACCACGTATTTCATTCGCGTGCGATTCCCAGCAGCTATCACTCGCTTGAAGATGATCCTGACGTAATGGTGCACCAGCAACTGGCGCGTTTGCGTTTCTTCGAGCAGACGGTCGGTGTCGCAGACCAGCGGGTTCTCGACTTCGGATGCGGCTCAGGCTTCAACGCGAATGCGCTCACGTCGGCCACGGAGGTCCTTGGCTTCGACGTGTCTGCCGAGGCTATCCAGTTTGCCCGGCGTGCTTTCCCAAGCTGCAATTTTGTGGTGGCCGATGGGTGCGACCCGAAGCTTTCGCTAGGAACGTGGGATCGAATTCTCTGCTGCGAAGTTTTGGAACATGTTCCGAATATGGCAATCTTCCTCGATAACCTGCGCCGGCACATTGCTCCGGGCGGCGTGGCGCTAGTCAGCACCCCAAATCGTGACGTCTTCTCTTCCGGCTACGAACCGTCGCCGGTCAACCGCGAGCACATCAAAGAGCTCAATCTCGAAGAGTTTCGCGCGCTGCTGGCCCCACGCTTTGGCGAAGTGCAGATCTTCGGGCAACGCTTCCGTCGTGCTGAACTGCTGGAGCAGTGGCGGAGCGAGGTTCAGGTAAAGATTGCGCAGTTGGAAGCGGGAACGCGATGGAAGACGCCCGCCGATTCTATGGCCAAGCGAAACCCGGTGCTGCGCGCAGCCTACAGCGTTCCTCCAGTCCGTGCGGCATGGAAGTGGTTGCGGTGGTCGGCGGTGGCGGGTATTCAGGCGCGACGGATGGCGGCTTTGAGGCCCTATAGTTTTCGCGATTTCGCATTCACGCAGAACGACCTGTCAGATGCTCTCTGGTTCTGCGCAATCATCAAGCCCTGAGGCATCGGAGCAGGGACCGAGGCCCGATGAAAGCAGCGGCCCGCGAGTTGCTCGAATGTTTGTGGAATTTGGCTGCAAACTAGTAACCTTTTCGTGTTACTACAAGGGGAGAAGAGCGAACGAATTGGTTATAGAAATTCGAAGTGCTCTCAGGTAAAGTTCTTTTAGTGGGTAGCACTTGGGGGAGGGCTACCGATTTGCAGCGCCCGTGAACTTAACTGTTCACGGGCGTTTTGCATTCTGGGCGAATGCGACAAACATGATTGTTTGCGCGTGCACAGCGCTCGCGTCCGGCCCAGATGTTACCTCTGGTTACAGCCACTTCTGAACTGACCTACAAGGTCCAAATCCAATTCTTATTTCACGCGACGGCCGAAGGCGTTGGTCCAGCGCAACCAAGCCTCAGGCGGCTCCTCCAGAGCGACAGCGGCCGCACGGCCTCGCGGGCCGGGTCCCGAGGGAGCACGAACGTGGGAGTAGGCATACGGATCCTGAGGTTCCGAATTGCGGTTCCAGAGACGTTTGAGAGCACTCATCAGCCTGGTGAGGGTTCCCTGCATGGGATCAGCCTCCGCGTGTTGCCAACATTGTGCCTGAGATTGCCGCAGGTTTTCGGCCGAAACGGCGCGAAAATCCGCGTTCCAGCCGAATCCTGCAACAATTAGTTCTACCTGTGCGCTAGTGGATGCGAATGTCGCCCGAGCCGGTCTCCGCGCGCACCGTGGGTCCGCCGCCGTTGATGTCGCCGGTGACGTGATGATGCTCCACGCTGCCATGGGTGGTCATCGGCGGATCGCTATGCACGGAGCCTGAACCGGTGGAGGCGTCCAGCGTGAAATGAGCGTTGCCGGTGGTCAGCGAAATATTGCCCGACCCGGTCTCCAGCTTCCAGGGAGCGGTGGGCTGACCGGAAACTTCAATGCTGCCGGAACCAGTCTCCGCCTTCAACATGCCCTGCACGTTCTTCAGGTAAAGATCGCCGCTGCCGGTGTTCGCTTTCACGTCGTGCGCACTGGCCATCTCCGCGCGAATGGTCCCCGAACCGGTCTCCAGTTGGATATAGCCGCCGATTCCGGAGGTCTCGATCTCGCCTGAACCGGTGTTCGCCTTTACGCCGCCGGTGATGTTTTGAATGCGCAGGTCGCCGGATCCGGAACCGGCGTCCAATTGCGTGGTGCGCGGAGTCGTGATCTCGTAGTCGATGGAAACATTACGAACCAGCCCAGATTGCTTACCGATGCGGATGCTGTTGCCGGTCTGGTCGATCGGCGGATGATCTGCCACCTCGCGCACGCGCTCTTCAGGGGAGCCGCCACCCGAGAACCAGCCGCCGTTGCCGGCATGCACACGGCCCACGATGTGAACTTCATTATCAGAGCCGGGCGAGACGTGAACATAACCCGATCCCGTATTCACCTCAAGACTGACCTGACCGTTCACGCGAAGCGAACGCTCGAAATGTGCCTCCGCAGCCCGCGCCAGAGCTGGTGGCAAGAGCAGACCGAGGACGGCAACACCGATAGCTTTGTACGACAGACTGGATTGCATCACTGCGTTCTCCTTTGTTGGTGCGAAAGTTCTAAATCTGCAAACTTTAGCGCGAGCGGGCTTCCTCCCGGCTCGCGATCGGACCGAACTTCTACGCGTTTTGCGTCACCCGCGGAGCTCTAACAGCTATGGCTGCGGTTGCAACCGAGGCCGGGCAGGTCTATGCGCTCTTACGTCGAATGCAATTCACAGGCCATGCAACAGCCGCCTGATCCCAGCGCAATCCGGCAATCTCGCATTGACGCGACCTGCCAATCCTTGTTCGCTTGCAGACTGCTGCGTCCATTTGCGGACAGCCTACTGCTGCAGCACCACTGTGTCGCCTTCCTTCAGACGCATCCAGAATCTCGGTCTTGCTGCCGTTGGAGATTCCCACGTTGACGGAAACCTTCCGTTGCCCCTCTTTCTGTTTTGAATCGGGCAGCATGACCGATGCCTTCTTCTGGTTGTCGTAGACGATAGCCTGCTCCGGCACGGTCAGCGCGTTCTTGTGCTCTTCGATCAGGACCTCGGCGTTGGCGGTCATGTTGGCCTTGAGTTCGCCAGTAGGGTTGTCGATCGAGACACGTACTTCGAAGGTGGTGACGTTGTCTTTCTCCACGCCCAGCGGAGCGATCTTGGTCACCTTGCCGTTGAACACCTTGTCGCGGAACGACTCAACCTTGATGCGCGCCGGCTGTCCCATGTAGACGCTGCCGATATCGGCTTCGTCCACCTTGCCTTGCACGTAGACCTGCTTGATGTCGCCGATGGTCATCACCAGCGTAGCCGTCGATCCAAGCACGAGAATCGAACTCACCGCATCGCCCAGTTCCACGTCGCGCGACAGAATCACGCCGTCGATCGGCGAAGTCAATGTGGTGTAGCTGAGCTGCTCCTGCAACTGGTTGAGGGCCGCACGGCTCTGCTCCACCAGCGCCTGCGCCTGCTTCAACTTGGCCATGTCGACCGAGATCAGGGCGTGTGCGCCATCGCGCTTATTCACCGCTGCGAGGTAATCTCGATTGGCGTTGTCGAGCGCCTGCTGCGAGACGACGCCTTCTTTCTGCATCTGCAGGTTGCGGTCAAGTGTCGCCTTGTACATCGGGAGGTCGGGAGCCTCGGCGTTCACGCGATCCTGCTCCACGTTGGCCTGATACGTACCGACGTTGGCGCTGGCGGCCTGCAACTGCGCCTTCTGCGCGGCCACCTGCGCAAGAATCTCCTGCTGGTCCAGTTGTGCCAGAACCTGGCCCTTCTTCACCACCTGGTTGATATCGACGTAGAGCTTCTCCACAATGCCGCTGGCCTTCGATTTCAGTTCGACCTTGGTGATGGGCTGAATCTTGCCAGTGGCGACCACACTCTTGGCAATGTCGCTCCGCTGTACCTTCGCCAGCTTGCTGGGATCGATCTTGCCTCCCCCAGTGAAGGCGCGCACCGCCAACACCCCGCCAAGCACGAGAACCAGCAGTAGTCCCAGTCCACTCCAAAGCCAGATTTTTTTTCTTTTCCGCGTAGCCACTCGATTACTCCAGACATTTCGTTTCGAGCCCAGATGGTTCCAAAGCTCTGTCCTCTCAGGATACGTAGCTGGACTGAGGAAGGTTCAGAAAAGGTAGCAGTGTGTTGCGGGCTTTCCTCGTGTTGTCCGGAAATGACCATTCGCGGCGCCGTATCAGTGGTGATTCATCAGCTGTTCATAAATTCGGAATGCGCTGGCTTTATCCGGAGAGGACCAGGCGGGCAATCGTCGGCCTCAGCGAGGGCGTGGAGGTGCGCTGGCTTACACTTGCCTTCGAAATGCTCTAGACTCGGAATCAAATGCTCGGGCTCTTGCTGTTCAAGATCGTCTCAGTGGCGCTGCTGATTCTCGCCAACGGATTTTTCGTGGCTGCAGAATTTGCGCTGGTGAGCGTGCGGGAGACCCGCATCGAGCAACTGATCGCCCAGGGACAGCCGGGAGCCCGCGCTGTTCGCCGCCTGCAGTCGCATCTGGACGATTTCCTGCCCGCGGTTCAGTTCGGCGTCACGCTTTGCAGCCTGGCCCTGGGGTGGATCGGTGAACCGGTCGTCGCGGTCCTGTTCGAATCGTGGCTGCAAGGCATTCCCCACTCGCAGATCTATGCGCATGCCAGCGCGGTCGCGATCGCCTTCGCTTTCATCACGTACCTGCACGTATTGCTTGGCGAACTGGTGCCGAAGTCGCTCGCACTGCGCAAGGCAGAGCAACTCGCCGTCGCCGTCTCCGGGCCGATGGAGTTGTTCATCAGCATCACCGGCCCGGCGGTTCGTTTCATGAACCGGTCCGCTCGCGTCGTGCTGCAGCTCTTCCGCGCACCGATGGCGCAAGAGAGCGCTGTTCACTCGCCGGAGGAACTTAAGCTGATCGCCACCGCCGCTCGCCGCATGGGCATGCTGCCGGAGTACCAGGAGGCTCTCATCCATCGTGCTGTCGAGGCTAACCAGATTCCTACGCGCGAGATCATGACGCCGCGGCAGGTGATCTTCTCTTTACCTGCGAACATGCTCATCGAAGAGGCCAGCGCGCAGATTGTCGATGACCTGCACTCCCGCGTTCCGGTCTACGATCCCACGCGCGGCCCGGAATACATCATCGGCGTGGTGTATTCCAAAGACATTGCACGCCTCATGCACTTTCGCATGACCGCCCGCACCCGTTTTGCCGGCGCGCCGTTTACAGAACTGCGTCTGCACCAGGTGATGCGCGACGTGCTGGTAGTTCCCGAAACCAAACCGGTGCTGGACCTGCTGCAGGAGTTTCAGCAGCGGCGCCGCCACATGGCGATCGTGGTGGATGAATACGGCTCGACAGTCGGACTCGTCACCGTAGAAGATACGATTGAGCAACTCGTCGGCGAGGTCGAAGACGAGTTCGATGTCGCTGCCAAGACGGTGTTGACCTCCGCATCTGGAGGCGTGCTACTCGACGGCAGCGTGAACCTGCGCGACCTTGAAACCCAGATGCACTGGCGGTTGCCTCGAGACGGCGGCGTGGAAACGCTGGCCGGCTTCCTGCTGACCCGCCTCGGCAGAATTCCGCGTGCGGGCGAATCGGTAGACTTCGAAGGCCGCCGCATGACGGTGGTCGAGATGGACGGCAATCGTATCGCCAAGGTTCGCATCGAAAAGCTGCCGGAGGATCCAGTCGTCCAGAGTCCAGCTGAACTGCGTAGGAGAGAGGCTTAGTGGCAGCACTCCGATCCCTGCTGTCGAGGCTCCTCTACACTCTGCCCGTGATCTGGCTGGTCGTGTCGGTAGTCTTCCTGCTGATTCACCTCGTGCCGGGCGATCCGGTGCAGCAGATGTTGGGCGAGGGAGCGACCCCGGGCGACATCGCCAGCTTGCGCCATGCGTATGGCCTCGATGTTCCGCTCGGCCAGCAGTACGTGCATTACTGGCAGGGCGTTCTTCATGGGGACCTCGGCCGTTCGCTTCGTCTCAACGACTCCGTTACGCACCTGGTGTTGGCGCGGTATCCCTATACGCTGGAACTCACCGTTGCGGCGCTCGTGCTCGCGCTGCTGCTGGCGATCCCGGCGGGCATTGCGGCTTCGCTCCATCGCAGCCGCTGGCAAGATCAGATTCTGGGGGTGGTCAGTCTGCTCGGGCTTTCGTTTCCAGGTTTCGCGCTTGGGCCGATCCTCATTCTGCTCGTCTCGATCAAGCTTGGATGGCTGCCCGTGTCGGGCGCTGGAACCCCGGATCATCTTGTGCTGCCGGCCATCACCATGGGCGGGTCTCTGGCAGCGATTCTTACGCGCATGGTGCGCACGGCGATGCTCGAAGAACTCGGGCAGGACTACATCCGCACGGCACGCGCCAAGGGCCTGCCCGAACGCACCGTCGTCTATAAGCATGCGTTCCGGAATGCCATCATTCCGGTCATGACACTGGTCGGTTTGCAATTTGGCGCATTGCTCGCGGGCGCGATCGTGACCGAGACCATCTTCAGCTGGCCCGGCCTGGGGCGGCTCACGGTGACCGCCATCTCCAACCGTGATTATGCGCTGGTGCAGGGGTGCATTCTTGCCATTGGGCTTACGTATATTCTGGTGAACCTGCTGACGGACGTGTTGTATATGGTGGCAAATCCGCGCATCCGCAACTAGCGCTCAGGCCAGCGTGATCAATCGCGGCTCGAGCCCTGCGTCGCTGATCTCAATCGTGCCTGCAGAGACCGGTAGCGAGAATCGCCGGGGCCCACAGCTTCCCGGGTTGAAATAGAGGCACCCTTTGCGCCTTTCGATCAGCGGCTTGTGGCTGTGTCCGTAGATGACTGCTGCGAATCCAGCCGACACTGGATCGAGGTCGAGGTCGGCCAGGTTGTGCAACAGGTAGAAGGTGAAGCCACCGAGCTCGACCACCTCGGTCGGAGGCAGGGAAGCGCATGGCCCCTGTACATCCACGTTGCCGCGAATGGCCGTGACTGGCGTGAGATTTCGCAGGCGCTCGAGGATCTTGGCATCGCCGACATCGCCCGCATGCAGAATGTGGTCGACGCTGCTCATGGCCGCGACCATCTCCGGCCGCAGCAACCCATGTGTATCAGACACCACGCCGATGAGCATCGCTACAGTCCGATACTCAGCCGCGTGCGCGGATCGAGGTAATCGCGCAGCGCATCGCCGATGAAGTTGAAGCTCAACACGCACAGCATCACGGCGATAGCAGGGAAGACCACCATGTGCGGCGAATCGAAGAGGTGGGAGCGCGCATCGTTCAACATCGATCCCCAACTCGCCGTTGGTGGAGGCACACCCAATCCGAGAAAGCTCAGGGTCGCTTCGGCGAGAACCGCGCCGGCCATGCCAATGGCCGCCTGCACAATGATGGGCTGCAGAATGTTCGGCAGGATGTGCCGCGTGAAGATACGCAGGTCGCTCGCGCCCAGTGCCCGCGCCGCTTCGACGAACTCCTTTTCGCGAACGGCCAGTACCTGTGCCCGGACCAGCCGCGCGTAGCCTACCCAACCACCGATCGAGAGCGCCAGGATCAGGTTGATCAGTCCCGGACCGAGAAACGCCACAAAAGCGATCGCCAGCAGAATGCCCGGCAGCGCCAGAAAAGCGTTCATCATGAACACGTTGATCACCGTATCGAGTACGCCGCCGTAATATCCGGCCAGTCCGCCAAACAGCAGGCCTAGTCCCAGGGAACAGGTGACTACCGAGACGGCCACCAGCAGCGACAACCTGGCTCCAAACAGGACGCGCGAGAGAATGTCGCGTCCTAACTCGTCGGTGCCGAACCAATGGCCATGCTCCGGTCCAGCTAAGCGGTGGTTCAGGTCAATGGACGCCGGATCGTGCGGCGCCACCAGCGGTGCAAACAGAGCGGCGCAGACAAACAGGACGAGCAGCGTTACGCCTACTGCCGCAAGGGGCTGATGTCGCAAAGCGCGCGAGATGGAGGTTTGGTTCAAAGAAGCATCATCGCACACGGCCGGCTGTGCGTGCTCCTAGGATGAAGTTCAACGGTCGTTGATCTGCCGGATGCGCATCCCGCCTTTACGGCCCCGGCAACTTGCACGTCTTCAAAATTTCAGGCACAGTGGAATAATGAAATGTGCACGTCAATATCCGCAGAGACTAGCGCGGCAAAAAGCCCGCCAGCTTCCGCTGGAGGTCCCCCTTGGTTCTGAAAAAATCCCCAAAGCCCCGCAACGTCAATAAGCAAGGACAGCGTTGGACGGAAGACCGCGTCGGCATGACCCTCCGACTCCCCACCGATTTGAAGGAAGACGTCATCGAGGAAGCCCGGGTTGCCGGTGACCTGTCGCGCATCGTTCTGTTTGCCATGTCCCATGTGCCCTCCCAAGACGTTCCCATCCTCCAGACTCGCAAGACGGGGTTAGGACTGGGCAATCCCATGCTGCTCCACATCGGAGCCAAAGCACGGGTGAAGCTGCGCAAGTGGGCGCAGTCCGAAGGTGTAAGCGTCAACGCCATCGTTGTCAGCATCCTCGATGAGTTCTTCAAGCGGATGAAGAAGAGTCGGCCGCTAAAACAAGAACTTCGCCAGCAACTCCGGGCCGCTCGCAGTCTCTAGGCTGCCGGTTCGACAGCGAAATCGCCGGAGCCCAGCAGGCCCTCGTGGAATGATTCGCTTCGCAAACAAAGCTCCGCCTGCTCTTCGCCAGTCTCAACTTCGACGAGCGTCGGATCCGGATACAAGAGGCGCGTCGGCTCTTTCCACCAGGCCTTCGCCTCCACCGGCACGCCGACAATGCCTGTCGACACCCGTCTCAGCGCCTCGGTGAGCAGGGTCGGTTCGGGCACGCCGTGCTTTCCAAGCCGAAACACCCCCGGCTCGTAGATATTTTCGTCTCGGGTGACCAGACTGCACCAGTCGAACGAACCCAGAAGCGCCCACGGGGTGACCGCGGCCACGTGGACCCCCTGAAACGACGCTTCCCGAGCCTCTGCCCAGATTTCGTTGAACCAGAGCACCTGCTGTTCAATGTCTGAACCGTTGTGGACCTCGGTGATCGCCACCGGGATCTTGTAACGCTCCCACGCCTGCGTCAGCAATTCTCCGGCGCCGCAGATCCCCTCCTGCCGAATGCGAACGGCCTCGACATCCGCGTATAGATCGCGCCCGTTCCCACCGACCAATTCCGTGGGATAGATGGCGGTCCGCTCATCGAGGAAGCGGTCACTGGTCAAGTAGTAATTGATGCCGACCACATCAGGCGGACACGGATTGTCGGCAAACCATAAAATTTCGGCCTCTCGCACGCCCGTGCTTCGTAGATACGAGAACAGCGGATGATGCCGGTTTACGCGTCCGGCGAGAAAGTCAAAGGTGAGCCATCGCCGGTGATTGTCAAACTCGGCCTGGTAGCGAAGGCCAGGCGTGCTCCAGGTGAACCCAACGTCGTCGGTCTGCACCAGTTGCGCGGCTGGTTGCACCCGGCGAATCGCCCGCATCGACAGCACAGTCCCCTTCAACTCGGCGAGCAGCGCCTGGACGAAGCTGTGGTCGTCTGCGCGGTGAGGGTACCAGTGGCCATACAATCCGCTGAACCGCGCGGTTGTAAGCGGCTCATTCACGGGAGTATAGGCGTCGATATGCGGAAACCGTTCCGCTACGGCTTCCGCATGCTGCGCCAGTTTGGCAGGGAACTCCGGGTCCAGCAGGCTAGTAGCTGGACGGCCCGCTGCCATGGTGCAGCAGGCCCGCAATTGGGCGGATGCCCAGGCGCCTCAACTCTGCGAGGCTCTCATCGGCCCATCGCCAGCCCTGTTCTTTGACGCGTTCCCAGAGCACACCATGCCGTAGAGTGCGCACGCCTAAATCTGCGAACAAGCCAAAGTCCGAAAGCCGTCTGTCGTGACCGCTGCGGGCAACCTGGTCGAAATATCGATCGCCCACCCGGTTGATGGTGCACTCGACGCCGCCCCAGAGAGCCGGCGGTGGAGGTTGTTTCCTAAGGTTTCTCACTCATTCTGTTAGAGCAGCGCCCCCCCAGTACGGTTGTGAGTGGAAGCGTCGATAGGCGGCATTTACCATGCGAATTTTTATCTCGTATGACCCAAAAGAGTACTGTTCGTGCACTAGCAATTGCGGTACAAGTTAGAAAACCCCATGAACTCCTTAATCACTGCCTTAGTTGTCGAGGGCTCCAATCCCGAGCCTTCTGCTCGTATTTTGTCCGATCGCTGGACGCTACTGCCGGATGCCACCGGAACCCTCACCCTCGGGAACGCCTTGAAGTCTGTCCGCTGGCGACCAGCCCAGGTTGGCGTGTGCTGGAACGCGCAATATGCGGATCTGCGCGACTACATGGGTGTGATGTGGTATCGCCTCTCGCTCGATCTGCATGATTCTGAACTCGCCTGCCCTCACCTGCTCCTTCAGTTCGGCGCTGTCGATTATTACTGCGAAATCTTTGTAAACGGGCAACGCGCAGGCTGCCACGAAGGCGGATACACCCCCTTCACCATCGACATTGCTGCTTTCGTTCACGGAGAGACGAACGTCGTCGTTGTGCGCGTGATTGATCCGCCGATCGACGAGGCATGCAATACAGCCCTCTGCCCGGAGATGATGTACAACGAGATCCCTCACGGCAAGCAGAGTTGGTATGTACAGAACGGCGGCATCTGGCAGCCAGTACGCCTGCAGATCGCGCCTGCTCTCTACATCGACCAGGTCCAGATCACGCCGTCGATGGATGGCAGCTTTGTCGCACGAGTTGAAATCGCGGGCGACGGACTGCAGGAAGATTTGCAGTCTGCGCTCCAGGTTCGCGTTTACGATCCGCAAGGGAATCTGGCGACCGAACTTTCGATGGAGGCACTCCCAGGAAATTGCCTGCTGATTCTCGCAGGTAGAGTCCCTTCGCCGCAGTTGTGGGATATCGACACCCCCAACCTCTACAGCGCGGAGGTGAGCCTCTCAGGCAAATCGCTTTCACGAAAGCAGGTTCGCTTCGGCTTCCGGAGCTTTGAGGCGCGGGAAGGCAAGCTCTTTCTCAATGGAAAACCGTTCTACCTGCGCGGCGTTCTCGATCAGGACTTCCACGCAGACTCGATCCACAGCCCCGGTTCCAAGGCCGACATTGTCGACCTGATGCAGAAGGCGCGTCAGCTCGGCGTCAACGTGATGCGGTGCCACCTGAAGATCTGCGCTCCCGAATACCTCGAGGCCGCCGATGAGATGGGCATGCTCGTGTGGGCCGAACTACCCTCCTGGAGCGACTGCTGGTACAACTCCGATCACTTCTCTCACCGCGCCGCAGAGCGCAGCCGCCGCATGTTCGACGAGGTTCTGACCCGCGACTGGAACCATCCGTCCATCGTGATTCAGACCATCATCAACGAGTCGTGGGGCATGGATCTGCAACAGCCCGAACAACGCGAGTGGTTGAAGAACCGCTTCCGCGAAGTTCGCGCACAGATCGCGCCGCTGGGCCGGCTGGTGATCGACAACAGTCCGTGTGAAAAGAACTTCCACCTCGTGACTGATATCGAAGATTTCCATAACTACTACTCAATCCCTGACGACGCGCACAAATGGGAGAAATGGACTCGGGAGCTTGCCTCACGGCCGACCTGGACCTTCAGCCCGTTTGGAGATGCGGAACGTACTGGACATGAGCCGCTACTGGTATCGGAATTTGGAAACTGGGGTCTGCCGCAACTGCCGGAACAACTGCCCTGGTGGCTGGAGTGTGACTTCAGCGGACGGCCGGCTACCAGCCCTGCCGGCGTTCACGAGCGGTTTGCCCGCTTCGGGTACGACTCGCTTTTCGCCGACTACAACGCGATGGCGGAGGCGACGCAGCGCAAGCAGTTCGTCGCGCTTAAGCACGAGATCGAAGACATCCGGCAGCACGCTTCGCTGCAGGGCTACGTCATCACTGGTCTGACTGACATCCACTGGGAAGCCAATGGTCTACTGGATCAGCATCGCCGCCCCAAGGCTTTCTGCCCCGAACTCTCGCTGTTGCAACGGCCAGACCTGGTCATGATCCGCAGCCAAAAGCGTAACTACCTCGGTGGCGAAGAGGCGCAGCTTGAGATCATCCTCTCCCATTACGGAGATCGGCTGCTCTGCGGCTCCACCATCCGCTGGTCGGTAAACGAGCTGTCTCACGGCGAATTCATCCTGCACGATGAGCTAGAGATGGGAAGTGTCACCACCCTGGGCCGGATTCAACTGCATATTCCTCAACTGACAGACAATCGTCGCGTGCAGGTCTATGCGGAGGTCACGCTGCCGAATGGAGAGATGCTCACGGCGAACACGCTCGACCTATTCCTGTATAAGCCCGCACCTGCGATCGTGGCTCCCGTTGCCTTGCATGATCCGCAAGGAGTCACTAAAGGCGCTTGCTGCAAAGCTGCCTGTCGCGTGCGAACGGGATCAACACACCGTGCTGATTTCGACCGTGCTCGACGAAACGACTGCCCTCCATGCGTCTGCGGGTGGTCGAGTTTTGCTGCTCTGTTATAACAGCGATGCATTGCCTGCCCGGACTGGGCTCGAAGTGAAGGATCGTGATGGCTGTGAACTCGATGGGCGCTGGTTTTCAAACTTCCAGTGGATTCGCAGGGACAGCCAGCTATTCAAAAACCTGAACTTCGAACCGATCACCGGATTTGAAGCGGCGCACGTTACGCCTCGCCAAGTTGTTCAGGGAGTCAGCGACTTCAGCCTGGTCGATGCCGGTATGACCTATGGATGGCTCGCTGAAAACTCCGCACTCGCATTCCGGTTTAAAGCAGCCGGAGAGCATGTGCTGGCTACCTGCTTCCGATTCGACGCGTACGGAGACGATCCCTATACAACGCAACTGCTGCACTCGCTCATCGAATGTACCGCCATATCGCAGGCAGCCCTCCATCGAGCAGGTTTCGCAGCAACCAGTCACGCACACAGCGAGGATCAACTAAGTTGCTCATAGTAAACAAATGAGCTCTTTGTTTTCCCGGCTAAGCGGCACTTCGAGAGCGGAATGAAACGAGAACTGTAACGAAAATGGCCTCAACGCGCATCTCAGTGGTATGACGCTGCCGTGAGCTGAGGCTTCGGGTCGTGTACCCTCCCCTTATCGTTGCGGCTGTGTCCCTTTCAGAAGGGGCCAGAATGAAAAGAAATATCCTCCACAGGCGCATCGATGCGTCCAGCACGTTGAACCAGATCGTGTGTTTCTCTCACCTGCGTTGGGACTTCGTTTACCAACGCCCTCAACACCTGTTAAGCCGTTGCGCGCTCGATTGCAAAGTGCTCTTCGTGGAAGAGCCGATCTATGAGGCGCTGGATCAACCCTGCTGGCAATTAGTGGAGCGGGACAATGGCGTTGTCGTCGCGGCACCCAGGCTGCCGCAAGGGACCACGCCGCACGAGGCGATCGAGTTACAGCGCCGGATGCTCACGCAGTTGTTTAAAGAACTTGCGATCGGCGAATTCGCTGCCTGGTACTACACGCCCATGGCTCTCGCATTCACGAGGGACCTGCAACCTCGCGTGACTATCTACGATTGCATGGACGAGTTATCCGCATTCAAGGGTGCGCCAGTAGAGATTACGGCGATGGAGAAACAACTCTTCGCTAACGCTGATGTCGTGTTCACTGGCGGCGTCGAGCCTGTACGAAGCCAAGCGCAAGCAGCACTCTAACGTTTATCTCTTTCCCAGCAGCATTGATGCGCTGCACTTTGGCAAGGCCCGTTCCCGGACACGAGTTCGCGAGCCGCTCGATCAACAAAAAATTTCCCATCCACGCATCGGCTTCTTCGGCGTGCTCGACGAACGGCTCGATCGCGAACTCCTCCGCGAGGCTGCGGCGCTTCGTCCCGATTGGCAGTTCGTGATGATTGGGCCGGTAGTAAAAATTCGGCACGAAGATCTGCCCCAAATGCCGAACATTCATTATCTTGGCCAGAAGTCTTACGACGAGTTACCAGCCTACATCGCAGGTTGGGATCTCGCCATGATTCCCTTCGCCAACAATGAATCGACTCGCTTCATCAGTCCTACGAAAACCCCCGAGTATCTCGCCGCAGGCAAGCCGGTGATCTCTACATCGATCCGTGACGTGGTTCGTACCTATGGATCTACGGGCCTGATCCATATTGCCGACCAGCCACAGGAATTTGTGACAGCGATGGATGCAGCCCTGGCGCAGCAAATGGTGAATGGCTTGCCCGCGTGGACAACTTGCTGGATCAAGAATCGTGGGATAAGACCTGGTCTCGCATGTGGGGCCTGATTCTCAGCGAAATCGACATGACGGTCTCCGATGTGAAGTCGGTGAAGTCCTCTGCCGCGGAGATGGGCGGCCGACTTGGATTGGGGGTGGCGAGTGTTTGATTATCTGATCGTCGGCGCAGGGTTTGCTGGGAGTGTGCTTGCCGAGCGCCTTGCGACCGTTCTAGACAAGAAGGTGTTGCTCATCGATCGCGCGTCCGCATATAGCCGGCAACGCTTACGATTGTTACAACGATGCCGGCATCCTCATACATAAGTACGGGCCGCACATCTTCCATACCAACTCGAAGCAGGTCTTCGACTACCTGTCGAGGTTTACAGAGTGGAGAGACTACGAGCATCGCGTGCTTGCCAGTGTAGATGGCAAGCTGGTGCCGATTCCGATCAATGTCGACACTCTCAATCAGCTCTATCGCTTGAACCTGGCACCCGCCGATATGGAGCAGTATTTGCAGTCTGTCGCCGAGGCATGCCCCACGATTCGTACGTCTGAAGACGTGGTGGTGAGCCGGGTAGGTAGGGAGCTATACGAAAAGTTTTTCCGCAATTACACCCGCAAGCAATGGGGACTTGATCCGTCGGAACTCGATGCTTCGGTTACGGCGCGTGTGCCCGTGCGGATGAGCCACGATGACCGCTACTTCGCAGACACCTATCAGGCCATGCCTCTGCAAGGCTATACGCGAATGTTCGAAAAGATGCTGGATCATCCCAACATCGAAATTCGGTTGAGCACAGACTTCCGCGATCTTCAGGAGGAAGTTGATTTTCGCGAGCTCATCTACACTGGCCCGATCGACGAGTATTTCGGCTTTTGTTATGGCCCGCTTCCTTACCGCTCGTTGCACTTCAAGCACGAGACGTATGAACAGAAAGTCTTCCAATCGGCGCCCGTCATCAATTATCCCAACGAGCACGCCTACACGCGTATCACGGAGTTCAAGTACCTCACGGGCCAACAACATTCCTCTACCAGCATCGTGTACGAGTTTCCACAAGCAGAGGGTGATCCGTACTACCCCATCCCGCGCCCTGAGAACGCCGCTCTCTACAAGCGCTATCAGCAACTCGCAGAGAATACAGCGGGCGTGCACTTTGTAGGCCGGTTGGGAACTTATAAGTACTACAACATGGATCAGGTAGCAGCTCAGGCACTTACGCTGTTCGGTAAACTGGCGGCGGCTCCCGCCATCGCTGCTCCGCACCAATCGACTGTCAGCGTAAAGGTGCAGGCGATGGTTGCAGATAAGCCGGCCGTGAACGGGACGGCAGTTCAAAGCGAGCCGCAAGAGGCGGCCTGACCCTAATCAAAGGCCGAACGCATCTCGCGTGCAGAAGCGTTCGGCTTTGTTCTTCGTTCTAAATCCCTTCGCGAATTCGTAGGCAGCTATCCACACCAACTGCACGTCCTAACCTAAAAGGAGTGAGTGCGGTGGCTGCGGTATTTCGGGCTGTCTTCGGTTACCTTTTCCTTATCTTTACGGTGCGCGTTGCCGGTCGTCGTCCGGGCAAGCAGATGGCCCCATTCGAATACGTCCTCGTATTCTTTATCGGCGGCCTCACGCTTACGTTTGTCGTCTCGGATGATCGCTCTCTCACCAACGCACTGGTGCAGATCGTAACGGTCGCGATCGTGCATTACGCAGTGGTCTGGGCACGCAGAAAGTCGCCGATGATCGCGCGAGCCTTCGACGGAACGCCCCTGATCCTGCTCGAGAACGGAACCTGGCGCACAGAAGTGTTGAACAAAACCCGCATCCAGGACGACGACGTGATGGCGTCCGCGCGCGATCAGGGTCTCATGTCGCTTGATCAAATCAAATACGCCATTCTAGAACGGAACGGGGAGATCAGCATCATCCCCGCCAGCAAGAACTAGCGCGACTATCCCAGCAAAGGACACTTACTAACATGGCTACTCCCATGCGAACTTCCCCAGTGCAAGACTCCGTGCCTAAAATCAGCAACGAGCTTGCGGTCGGCGAAGACCTGGTCTTTCAGCGGAAGTGGTGGCGCTTTGAGCGCATCGTATGGCTCACGTTTGCCGTTCTCGTGCTGCTCGACGTCGCCGGTTTATTCGGACGCGGTCCATTAGCCAAGGAGCACATGGCTACTCCCGACAAAGCCATGGATGTGAACTACGAGCGTATCGAGCGGTTCCGCACGCCTTCGATTGTCACCATTCAATTCAGTCCTCAGACCGTGCGCGACGGCAAGATAGAACTGTGGGTAAATGATGGGCTCATCAAGCAACTTGGCAATCAGCGGGTGGTTCCTCAGCCCGCGCAGTCGGCCCTGGATTCCGGCGGTATCCGATATACCTTTGCGGCAACGCAGCAGCCCAACTCAGCCGCATTTGCGCTGGAGCCTTCCGCCCCGGGCCTGTACGAATTCACCCTGCGTCTCCCTCAGATGCCGGGGGACGAATTACATGCAAAAGTACTGGTAATGCCGTAACGCGATTCGAGTCTGCCATGTATACCATCGCCCATGCCATCGTCGGATACTTCTTTTTACTGCTCACGGTCAGAGTGCTCACGCGTCGTCCGGGGGCGCAACTCACACCCTTCGAGTTCGTTATCGTCTTTCTCGTTGGCGGCTTAATCATTCTGGCCACCGTCGGCGACGATCGCTCCGTGACCAACTGCGTCTGCGCCATCATGGCCATCTGTCTCATGCACCAGATCGTCTCATGGTTGCGCTCCAATTCTCCGCGATTTGGAGCCATCGTGGATGGAGCGCCTCTCGTTCTGTTGAAGGATGGAGAGTGGCAGCAGGACTCCCTCGAAGGCATGCGCGTGGATGATGCCGACGTGATGGCCTCCGCAAGGTCGAAGGGCGTGATGAATCTGGCTGGCGTGAAATATGCCGTCCTTGAACGAAACGGCGGTATCAGCATCATCAAGAAATAGTGCTGTTGTGCGCTCGCCTGCCGCTCATTTCCAAGGACTGAAGCCCCTAGGCCATACCTGCCCGGTCAGCTTGGGGCGACTCTGCAGGTAAACCTCCAGTGGGAGGGAGTCTTGTGCAGGTGAGCTGCCGTTTGCCATCCTGAGACCCGAAATGGCAGTCCAGAAACGCGGATTTCGCAAAATGATGGCAAAGCGATCATCCGCAGAAGAAGGTAGTGCGCAGTAGCCGGTCTACCCAGAGAACATCGTCTCTACGTCCACCCTCATTAGAGGAACAACGTCTCTGCGGAACTCGACATAAGACCTTGTCTGCGAAAAACAATTTTGCGTTCATCTATCCTGTCTTTAAATTGTAAACAGTGCATTAATATGTCTGTAACGAAAGGTGACCAGTTTTTCAATAGCTCCGTCAAGAGCAATGCACGAAACTCTAAGAAAATAAAGTGACTTAGGTCACGTTCTAGCCCCTTCTCCGTGGTGGTGTGCAACTTACATCGACACAGGGCGCAGTCATTCTCCCTACATCCCTTCACCGCGCTGTCCGCGGGCTTGCACACAAATCGGGTGTATCCCCTAAAAATGAGAAGGCACACTCCTTGTTCTGCCGGGGTAGTTCGCATATTGTGAAACTCGGATTAACGTTTTTGTGGCACGGCTCACCGTTCCTGCTCGACGAGAGCAATTGTTGTTTGGGCCCCCGTAATCAGTCCAGAGTGGAAAAACACCTCAGCGGTTGAGGATAGCGAAGCTTTGTCTTGGAGCAAAAAGATGGCCAGCGAATTCAAAACAGCTGTGAGCAGCACATTTCTTAAAAATGATTCGGAGACGCCTCGGTGGTATGCAGTCTACACCTGGGCTCGTCACGAAAAGATCGTGTCCCGCCACTTCGAAGACAGGGGAATTTCGCACTTTCTGCCCCTGTATTCGGCCGTGCATCATTGGAACGGCAGGGCGGCGAACGTGTCTCTGCCCCTTTTCCCAGGTTACGTGTTCGTTCAGACACCATGGCAGCGCCGGAATCGCGCGCTTGAAGTGCCAGGTGTGGTCCACTATGTGGGCGCGGCGAAGTCTCCATCCGAAATTCCTGAAGAGGATATCGAGATGTTGAGAAATGCCATGCTCAGCGGGCGCAAAGTTGAACCGCATCCTTACCTCGCCCCAGGTAAGCGGGTGCGAGTGGTTTCTGGTCCGATGTCCGGGTTAAGCGGGGTCATCCAGAGATCGGCGACGGGTTGCCGCATTATCATCTCCGTCGACCTCATCATGCGCTCTGTTGCTGTAGAACTTGACGCTGCGAATCTCATCGCGGCTTAGCCGACCTCCTATCGGCGCTTTGCCTGAAAGAACTCTCGCCTGATGGCGGGAGTTCTCGCATCTAACTAAGCCCCCACGACAATTTCTTTTACTCTCACGCTCGGCCACCGGAGGTTCGGAATGCCAAGAAGATTTACCTTTTCCCTCGTAGTTTTGTTCGCCGCGTTCATCAGTGCGCCATTCCTTCACGCACAGAACACACCGCCGGAAAGCAGCGCAACGGTTACCAGCCCTGCGAAGCCTGCCGACGGAATCGGATTCAAAGATCGCTACCCACGGTATCAGATCGTCTCCGGCGACTCCATGGAGTTGGTGTTTGAATTCAGCCCCGAGTTTAACCAGACGGTAACGGTGCAGCCGGACGGATTCGTCAGCTTGCGCGGCATCGGTGATGTGCATGTGAGTTTGCAGACCGTGCCTGAAGTGACCAAGACCCTGCAGAACGCCTATACCAAGATTCTGAAGGACCCTGCGATCTCCGTCGTCTTGAAGGACTTTGACAAGCCCTTCTTCACCGCGACAGGCCAGCTCGGGCACCCCGGGCGGTTTGATCTGCACGGCGATACCACGGTGACCGAAGCAGTTGCCATGGCGGGTGGGTTCACCGAAAAGGCGAAACACTCTCACGTGCTGTTGTTCCGCAAGGTTTCTTCGCAGTGGACAGAAGCCAGGGTTCTCGACGTCAAGAAGATGATGAATTCGGGAAATCTTAGCGAAGATTTTGTTTTGCAGCCGGGCGATATGATCTTTGTCCCCCAGAACAAAATTTCCAAGATGGCCCGGTTCATTCCCACTTCAAGTCTGAGCACTTACATCGCACCGCAGACTTTCTAACCCGTTTGGCAAACAGGACGATGCTTATGACCAATCAAACTTACAGTCTTGCCCCGATCTCACTGCGAGACGGTGTGTCTGTCGCCTTCCGGCGCAAGCGGCTGGTAATCACCTGCGCGGTGCTCACCCTTTTAGCTGTTGTGACGTCGGCCATCATTCTTCCGCGGTATCACGGCGAAGCCAAGATCCTGGTAAATCGAGAACGTATCGACCCCGTCCTCTCGCCGACGCCGGAGATGAGCAACTTCTCCATGTCTGCTCAGCCCATCGTGACCGACGAAGACCTTCGGTCCGAGGTCGAGATGATGAAGTCGCAGGACGTTCTGACCCAGGTGGTGAAGGAGACCGCCTCGTCGGATCAGGCGGAGCCGGCCTCATGGTGGAGCAAGCTGACCAGCCACTTCGGCAGCCCTAAGACGGAAGAAGAAATAATTGCCGGCAAGGTAGATCGCTTGAATCGCGACCTGATCATTGAACCCGCCAAGGGCAGTTACATTATCGACGTCGTCTACAAATCGAAGAACCGCGCGCAAGCCAAGATCGTGATGGACAAGTTGCTGCAGGTCTATCTGGCCAAGCACACCCAGGTTCACCACAGCCCCGGTCAATACAAGTTCTTTGAGACAGAAGCCAACGAGTACCGCAAGCGCATGGATGCGGCGCAAGCCCAACTGGCGCAGTTCCCGAGCAGCAACTCCGGGACCGTCGAGCCGGCGGTCGACAGGGAACTCACCATGCAGAAGCTGTCCGAGTTCAAGTTTGCACTGTCGCAGAATCGCGCTGCCATTGCGGAAACCGCCAACCGGATTCAACGCTTGCAGCAGCAGCAGTCTTCCACTCCTGCTCGCATCACCACAGCCGTTCGTAAGGCCGACAATCCTCAGCTCCTCGAAGAATTGAAGAGCTCCTTACTGACGATGGAGTTGAAGCGGTCTGACCTGGTATCGAAGTACCAGGTGGACTATCGACCGGTTCAGGAACTCGACAAACAGATTGCCCAGACGAAGGCGGCCATTCAGCACGAGCTGAGCTCTCCGATGGGCGATGAGACAACCGATGTCGACCCCACTCACCAGATGGTGCGCACCCAACTGGCGCAGGCAGAAACAGATTTGGCAGGCTTTAGGGCACGCGCAACCGAAACACAAAACATCGTGAACACCTACGAGGCGAGAGCTCGTCAACTCGATGGGCAGAGCCTGACGCAAGCGGATCTGCAGCGTACGTTCAAGACAGCAGAAGACAACTACCTTCTGTATCAGAAGAAGATGGAAGAAGCCCGCATCACCGATGCTCTCGATGCAAATCGCATGGTGAACATCGCCGTGGCAGAACAGCCCCTGGTGCCGGCACTCCCGTCTCACTCTCCCCTGTTCTTTGCCTCCCTCGCCTTCATGACCATGCTGGCTGCGAGTATCGGACTGATCGGTTCACTCGAACACATGGATCGCACCTTCCACACGCCGCGCGAACTCGAAGCCTTCCTGGATCTTCCAGTGTTGGCCTCGGTGCCACGACAGTTTGGTCAGGAGTTGGCATTTAGCTCGACCATCGACGGACAGAATCCTGGAAGCATTTTCGGGATGGGCAACCGCGGATCGGGTCGGCTTTCTCGGGGCAGCCACAACGGCAATGACAAAGGAGCACTGTGAGCAAAATATTTGAAGCCTTGAACCGGGCCGAGAATGAGCCCATGAAACAGCCTATGCATGACCGGAAGGGGCCTGCTGCTGAAACCGACCGCCTGCTTGGGCGCAACGTATCGCAGATACCCAGCGCCAGTTTCGGCGGGGCTGAATCAGAGGATGCGATCGTGGCGCTAGGTCCGCCGCCTGCTTTGGAGATGGATGACCCGACTCGCCAGGAACTTACCCGGTTGGCGCAAAGCCTCTTCCTGCGTCCCAATGGCCTGCGGCTGGTTACGTTTACCAGTGCTGAGTCGGGAGCAGGTTGCAGCTGGGTGGTCGCTCGACTGGGACAACTTCTGGCTGAGGCCAACGCGGGCTCGGTCTGCATCGTGGATGCGAACTTCCGCTCTCCCGTGCAGCACTACGCCTTCAACAAGGTGAACGGCAACGGCCTGTCGGACGCGCTGGTCAGCTCGGAGCCAATCTCCGCTCTCGTGCAGCCACTCGGTGGCGGCCGACTTCATCTGCTAACCAGTGGTTCCGAGCGCAGGAAAGCAGAGCCCCTGCTCGCCTCGACCGGATTTCTCGCTTGCATCGACGAGCTTCGTAACGAGTTCGATTACGTTCTCTTTGATACGCCGCCGCTCTCTGACTGCTCCGACGCGCTGGTGGTTGCCGGCAGGGTTGAGGGGTTGGCGCTAGTGGTGGAGGCAGGTTCCACCGATCGAGAAACAGCCCGCCGCGCGGCGAGGGATGTGGTTTCGGCAAACGTCCGTATGTTGGGCGTGATTCTGAACAAGCGGACTTATCCAATTCCAAAAGGGCTTTATAAGCGACTCTAATCCCGCCAAGTGACTGCGTGAGACCGGAGCGACTCCTCCGGTTTCGCATCCACCTCACGCCCCTCCCCACTAAGGATCGCCGTCACAAAACGACATGCCTCAAACAAGTGAAAATAGACGCTCGGTTCAATCCTTTGGGAGACACCAAGCGCGGGCACTAGGGGCACACCCGGAGCCTATGCATATCTCCCCTGAATATGACGCCAGCACTTACACCGCTCGCTACATTCTTCTTGCCTTGCTCAAGTCTAATAGGCTGAGGTTTAGTGTCGTCTCTGGAAATCAGCCAGAAGTCCTGGACTCGTATGTCTCCATTCATCCGGATGACATTGCGGCTCTCCAGGAAGTCTGCAGTAAGTTGCAACAGGTCCGCCTTGTCAGGGCGCTATCGACCGGGGGCGAGATACAAGTCATTCTGGAAGATATAGAGGATGGAAGGCCGTCGTACTCCAGCCTGACATTCATTCCAGAGTGGCGGCCCGAAAAGGTCCGCACGAACGGGCTGCCCGTTCGGCTTGGCAGGCTGGATGCGTGGCTTCGCCCAAACGGGTTGTTCTGTGTCGTGCTTGGACCAGACGGCGTGGGGAAAAGCACTACGATTGAACGCCTGCAGCATGAATTGCAGACGCTCTTTGGACCGTGCGTGAAACAGCGTTGGCGTCCGGGCTTGATTCGCAAGATCAAGCCAGATACAACCAACCGCATGCCCCATGCCAAGTTGCTCCGTGGAGGAGCAACCTCGTCAGTGAACATCGTGGGCCTGGCCTTCGATTTCGTCATTGGTTATGCTCTGTGGGCCTACCCGAAGATGGTCCGGTCGGAGTCGATTATTTTTGATCGCTACTTCCATGACCTGCTGATCGATTCAAAGCGATATCGCTATGCCGGGCCATCGTGGCTACCTCGCCTGCTGGCTCCGCTCATTCCACCGCGCGATGCATTGTTCATCATCCTGGACGCGGCCGATGAAGTCATTCTGAGCCGGAAGCAGGAGCTAGGAGAAGACGAACTGAAGCGGCAACGAAGTGCCTACAGAACCTTTGCTGCCCGCGCAAAACACTCCGTCATCATCAACACGGAAAAGTCGGTCAAAGACATCGTGACTGAAATGACTGACGAGATACTGAAGCACCTAGCTTCTAAACACTCCTTAAACACGAACGCGGTACTCTGAAGCAGTTACAAGCTTCCACCTTGGTCGAGGGAACGAAGCTCATCCGAGTTCGCGCATGGCAGATTGCAACCTTACATAGGGAGATGGTGAACACGCCTTGAACAGCGAAACGCAGATCGATTACTTATTGCAACTAAGCTTGAACGGAGAACATGCGTCCGACGAGCCTGTCCACGCCTTGGAGCGAGCGACCTCAGAGGAACGAGCAAAGATACTATCTCTCGCGGAATCGCATCACGTAGTCATGCGCGCGTTTGAGCCCTTGCAGAAATTGGCTAGTGAACGGGGGTACACCCAACTCGTTGCATGGTGCGACCAGGTGCTCTCCGACGAGCGGGCGCGCATTGCCAATGCCCTCAAATACCTCGAGCAGATCTGTTTGAAGCTTGAACGTTCCGGCATTCCGATCACGGTGATGAAGTCGCTCGACCACTGGCCGGACATCGGAAACGACCTGGACCTCTACACGCCACGCGATCAGCAGACGGTGTGCGGCGCCATGTTGAAGGAATTCTCGGCGAATCAGAAGGGCCGGACGTGGGGCGATCGCCTCGCACATAAATGCAATTTCGGTGTTGAGGGACTGCGCGAATCGATAGAAATCCACCACGGATGTCTGGGGCAGACGGGTGAACATGTGGTGGTCGCAAAGCGCTTCTGGACGCGACGGGTTCCGCAGCGCGTCGGAGAGTTCACCTTCATGACTCCGGCTCCTGAAGAGCGCGTGATCGCGGCTACGCTTCAGCGTATGTACCGGCACCTCTATGTGCGTGTATGCGACATCGTCAATACCCACGCTGTCCTTGAGTCCGGTACCCTGGATTTCTCTGAGTTGAAGTACGCGGCTGACTTAGGCGGAATCTGGCCCGGCGTCGCCACCTACCTGAGAATCGTGACCGAATATGTCCGTCGCTTTCGTGGCGAAGCTTACGAGCTTCCCGCGCCAGTGCTGGCAGCTTCCAAATTTGGCATCGACGAAATTGTTGTCCGCGGTATCTGGTTACGAGTACCCGTCAGCCGGGCAGCCCAGTTCTATGCAAGACAGATGACACGCATGGCAGTCCAGCGCGATCTGCATGGCGTTTTTCGCCTGAGCTTATTGCCCCCGCTAGCCTCGGCGGCTCGTCTGACTTACCGACTTACAGGCGATCACAGAGGCATCTGGTAGATACACTGGCAACTGAGTCCCCCGTCCCCACAAATCATTTGTACCGATTGAACGCTTTCAGGTAACCGATTCAGACTTGTCCGATGAACTAAGTGGGCCCGGAGAAGACCATGACCATGTGGAAACGATTCGAAAATATATTCATAGTTTTTGCGCTGTTGTTCTGCGCAGGGGCATTCCTTCCGCTCTTGAGTCAAAGCGATCAGGCCTCTGATGAGAAGCCTCAGAATGCCACGCTGGCGGCTATGCAGAAGCAGGCAAGTGCCTCGTTTTCAGACCCCACCCAGGCCCATCGCGGGGTCGTCGCCGGGCAGAGGGCCATGTATAGCATCTTGGCCGTGCTGCTGTTTCGACATCGAAGGGCACTGCTGGCAGAGATGAGCCACGCAAAGCTGATGTGGGCCATCGTCGCACTGGCTTTCCTTTCATGTCTTTGGTCCGACATTCCGCTGTACACCTTCCGACGGTGTGTGAACCTCGCAGCTACCTCATTGCTGGGCCTGTACATCGCCTATCGCTATTCTCCCCGTCAGCTTCTTCGTATCCTAGGTTGGGCTTTGGCACTCACCATAATTGGGAGCATTCTCGCTATCGTCTTAATGCCCAATGCAGGCATCGATAGCGCCGGCACGAATCATGCGTGGAGAGGGGTCTTCAGCCAGAAGAACTCCCTGGGACGTATCATGACGCTCGGCATCCTCGTCTACGTGTTCCTCGCCTACGACGATAAGTCTCGGCGCCTCTTCTATGGCTTTGCCGCTTTGGTCTGCATGGGCATGCTGTACAAGGCAGGCTCTGCAACGTCTGCACTGGCCGTGCCCATTCTCCTGGGTCTGCTATTTCTATTCGGTCTTTCACGGAGGCGCCCCGCTGGATTGGTCTTTCTCTCGGCCCTGATAGCCATCGTAGGCTTCACCGGAGCGGCCATGCTCTTTTTTGATGGAAACGACTTCTTCTCGCTCCTTGGTCGAGACTCTTCATTCTCTGGACGCCTCGACATATGGAGTGCCGTGATGCCCAAGATCATGGTGAATCCATGGCTTGGTTATGGCTATAGCAGTTTCTGGTTGGGCTTGGATGGCCAACAGTCGGCAGACATTTGGAGCATGCTTCACTGGAACGTGCCTTACTCGCACAATGGTTTCCTTGACCTCGTCGAGGAACTCGGTGTCGTCGGCCTGGCATTATTCCTCGCTGGGTTGGTGGTGAGTATGCGACGCGCCCTGCTATGGGCGCGGGTCGACCGAGTGGCCATCGGTCTTTGGCCGCTTGCCTATCTCAGTTTCATGTTCCTCTTCAACTTGACGGAAGGCTCTCTCTTGAGACAGGACAATCTCTACTGGGTGCTTTACGTTGCTACGTTTGTCTTTACCATGACGCAGACAGATACTCTGCTCATGCCCAGTCGTTCGCCGGCTCGTAACCACGAACTTGGCTTCACTCCGCAGTATGCCGCTTTGCGCCAGGGCGCCGATACCATGGGGAGCCAACTGTGATGAAAGAAAGCCGCAAGCCAAACACCATGGCAAGTTGCTGAACCGTCGGCCGGAAGCGGCCCTCCACAAATCTCTCCGTAACGATTTATTGAATCTGGAAGCAAGCACTCAATCATGCAAGCCTTGACTAATCCTGCTGTAACTGTCGTGATTCCGACCTTCTCCCGGCCAGGACTGGTCGTGCGCGCCGTTCAATCGGCGCTGCAGCAGACCATCTCGGATCTGGAAGTGATCGTGGTGATCGACGGAACTGACAAGGAGACCGAGACTGCTCTTAAAGAAATCGCTGAGTCTCGACTTCGCGTGCTCCCTTTGCCAAAGCGAGTTGGCGGCGCCCGCGCCCGGAACGAAGGCGTGCAAGCAGCCAAGGGGGAGTGGATCGGATTTCTTGATGATGATGACGAGTGGCTTCCGGAGAAGTTGGAGAAGCAACTCGTAGTTGCACGTGCTTCGGACTGTTCCGATCCAATTGTGGCTTGCAAAGTTTTGGCTCGCACGAGCGGCGGCGAGTTCGTCTGGCCGAGAAAGCTGCCTTCCGAACCTATCTCGGAGTATCTCCTCGCTCGCAACTCATGGAGCCAGGGCGAAGGTCTTCTGCAAACGTCTACGTTGTTGACCACTCGGCGATTGCTGATGAAGGTCGCCTTCGTCGACGGCCTGAAAAAGCATCAGGATTGGGATTGGCTGTTGCGAGTGGTGCAGACACCGGGAACAAAGATAGAGTTTGTCTCTGAGCCGTTAGTCGTCTGGAACCTGGACAATAACCGCAGTAGCGTCAGCAGGAGCCACGACTGGCAAGGCTCCCTTAGCTGGCTACGAGAGCGGCGTTCCCTGGTCACTCGTCGTGCGTATGCCGGATTCATCGCGACACAGATATCTTCACAGGCCGCGCGACAGAAGCAATGGAGAGCGTTCTGGCCTTTGTTAACCGAAATGTTTCAAATCGGAAAACCCCGCGCTATTGATCTGTTTCTATTGTTGGGAATGTGGTTTGTGCCGTCTTCTTTCCGCGAGTGGCTGCGTTCCTCTTAAACAAATGGATTCTCTTCCGTCGTGAGCCTTTGAATCGCTATGAATAGATTGACTATCGGACTACCCGTCTACAATGCCATGCCTTACCTGGAGGAGAGCCTCACCAGCCTGCTCCGCCAGACTGACGGCGATTTCACCATTCTCGCCATTGATGATGGATCGACGGACACCAGCCTGGAGTATCTGCTCTCGGTGAAGGATCCTCGACTCACCGTGATTCACCAAACGAATCGCGGACTTACTTCCACTTTGAATCGCATGCTTCGCGAAGTGGAGACGCCCTGGCTGATGCGCCACGACGCCGACGACGTGGCTGCTCCGACGCGAGTGGCCGTGACCAGAGGTTACATCGACCGGCATCCGGAAGCCGCCCTCTTCTACGCCGAGGCGCGTTACTATCAGGAAGGACGCAGCGTTGGAAGCTTTCGCACAACTCGGGCCAGGCCTGAGGAGTTACGCAAGATAACTGCGGCCGGCTATCTACCGGCTATCTGCCATCCAACTGTGACCCTCAATGTGAAGAAGGCGCAGGCAGTGGGCGGCTATCGGTTCGATTTGCATATCGAAGACATTGACCTGTGGTGGCGTATGGCAATCAAATACGACTTACATTACATGCCTGAGGTTACGACCTTTTTCCGCCATAACGAGGCAAGCGTCTCGACCGCCAATCTGGAAGATCAGTCCGTTAACACTCTCTACGTGCAATACCTCTTGCTGTCGCAGCTCCACGGGCTACGGCCTCTTGCATATGACATCGTTGTTCCAAAACTGGCGCGGCTGATTGATCAACCTAAGCTCACCTTCCGCGAGCAGATGAGGAGAGCGAACATCTGCTTCACCCGCAAAAGCCTATTCCCGTGCTTGCGATCATTTAGTTAGAGCAATGATCGCTTCCCCCTCTTACTTTGCTCGCCGGGTGTTCTATGAGGTACGCGGCGGCAAAGCGGCCTTCAATGGCGAAAACCCGGCTATTTTTCTGCGTCAAAGCCAGGCACTCTGGCCGGAGTTAGCAGTTAGCCCATCCAAGCCGACGGGAATCCTGTCCAGCGACCAGGAAGGAGCCGAGTGCGCATGATGCCGCAAGCCTCAAGCGAGATTCGCAGTCAGCCGCGCCCGACTCGATTTGAGATCCTCGGAGTTGAAGTTGAGGCTTTGAACATGGATCAACTCAACGAGATCGTGGCGAATGCGGTGACCGCGAATAGGCAAATCATTGTAGGAAACCATAACCTGCATAGTCTTTACCACTATCATCACGACCCCAAGATGCGCGCGTTCTACGCCGCGGCAGATCATATCCATGTCGACGGCATGGCCATCATCGGACTTGGCCGATTGCTCGGGGCTCCGCTCGAGCGTGAACACCGAGTTACTTACGTGGATTGGATGGGCCCCCTGGTTCAGGCCGCGGCCGAGCATGGCTGGCGGGTCTTTTATCTTGGATCGCGTCCTGGAGTAGCCGAATTGGGTGCAGATGTGCTGCGTCAAAAGTATCCCGGCCTACAGATGGAAACGGCTCATGGATTCTTCGATCGGGATCCTTGCTCTGCCGAAGCGCAAGCTGTGATTGCAAGAATCGAGGCAGCACGTCCCCACCTGCTGATTACAGGTATGGGTATGCCTCGACAGGAACACTGGGTCGTCGACCACCGTGACAAGCTTTCTGCGAATGTAATCCTGAACGGAGGGGCCGCTCTCGATTACTTTGCTGGAGTCATCCCGACACCACCGCGGTGGGCAGGGCGAGGCGGCCTTGAGTGGCTCTTCCGCCTGATGGCTGAACCAAGACGCCTCTGGTCGCGCTATCTCGTAGAACCATGGTTTATCGCTTACAAACTGATGGTCGAGTTAGCTTCTAGATCATCACTCACCTGAGAATTGGAAGCCTCTTTCCAATCAACCTGGACAAAACTGCTATGCCGAGGCAAAAGGCGATGAAGCAAAATACTCTCGCGCGACAGGCCGACTTGGAGAAGTTCGGCAGAAAGTCTCGTCGCGATCTATTCCTTGATGCAATGAATGAGGTAGTGCCGTGGGCACAACTTGAATCTTTGGTCGAACCGCACTACGCATGGTCCGGTAGAATGCGCCGTCCAATGTCTGTCTCGATCCTCTTACGAATTTTCTTTTTGCAGCATTGGTTTAATCTTTCCGATGCAGGAGTTGAAGAAGCCCTGTATGACTCTGCGGCTCTCCGGCGCTTTACTGGTGTCAACCTGGACCGGGCTCCGGCTCCAGATGAGATCACCGTTAACCAGTTTCGGCAATTACTTGAGACCAACAACCTACGACGCGAGATGTTGGATATCGTCAATTTCCATCTCAACGAAAAGGGCATCCGCATAAGCGCAGGTAAGATCATAGACGCTACGATTCTTCACGCGCCGAGTTAGACACGGGCGCAAGGCCCGGAATTCATTCACCGTTACCCTGCAATAACTGGCATACCGCGCAAGCGATTCGAAACTTCGCAGAGGCCTGTTGGGCAATGCATCCGCGCGATGGCCCCGCGGATCGGCCCGTTCACTTACATTCGCTGTTCTCGCAACAGCGCTTTACCAGATCAGGTTGGAGACGCAATATGTATCCCCGGTTCAAACAAATTTGCCTGCCTACGACGCCAGCCCACAAAATCTATCGGCAGCTTGTTGTATTCTGCGGCCTTGCCTTGGTTGCTGTAGCCTTAACCTTCGCGCAGAATCCTGCGCCTACCATCAGCTCCATCAGCCCCCAGTCGGGCAGCACGGCCGGAGGGACAGCGGTCACGCTCACTGGCACTAACTTCCTCGCAGGCGCCACTGTCACCATCGGTGGTGCTCCTGCCAGTGGTGTAACCGTGGTGAACTCGACCTCGATAACCGCCACGACGCCCGCCAATACAGCTGGAACCGTAAGCGTAACGGTGACGAATCCAGATGGACAAAGCGCTACTCTCGCCGGCACCAGTTCGCCCTTGGTTAATCCCGGGTTTGAGTCTGGCGCGGTGAACTGGGTGCTTGCTGGTTCAGGCGGTGCAGCCAACATTTTAAGTAACTCGGCCAATGCGCACTCTGGCAACGGCTATGCTGAGCTAAGTGCGCCGGCGGCGAACGGACATCCCGTTGTTTACGCTGCCACCAGCGCGAACGCTCCTATATACTTCGCCGTAAATCCGGGTGACATCCTTACCTTCGGCGGATGGGCGTACCACGTCTCTGGGGACGGCAAAGCGCGGTGGGGCATTGAGGTGTCCGACGTCAATAAGTCTCACGCGGCCTATGTGTCTGCATCGCCTTTCAACGTAACTACTTCATCTTGGGTCAATTTCCAAAGCAGCTATACGGTCCCAAGCGGTATGGCGTTTGTACGCGTCTACTGCGAGGTGGTTGGCAGCACCGGGCCAGCGATTGATCGCTTTGATGACGCTCTTTTTCAGCGGACAGTACCCGGCGGAGGATTTACCTATCAGGCTCCCGCGGCGCCCCCGGTCATCAGCTCCCTCTCTACTACCCAAGGAGGAAGTAACGGCGGCGACACCGTTACCATTACAGGCACGGGCTTTGTTACCGGAGCGACTGTGACCTTCGGCGGAACGCCTGCCGCGGCGACGGTAGTAAGTAGCACGCTCATCAACGTGACAACTCCCGCTGTAACCCCTGGATCGGTCGATGTTACGGTCACTAATCCCAACGGAATGAGTTCAACCCTATCCAGCGTGTTGCACAACGAGAGCTTCGAATCAGGATTGAGCTACTGGTCCGGCTCAGGTGGAACAATCACGCTCGGCACAACCACTCAGAACGCGCACATCGGGTCAAACTATATCGAGTTGAATTACCCCGGTACTGGAAATCATGCGGTCGTGTACGCAGCGAACTCAAGCGGTGGACCACTCTATGTTCCTGTGAACGCCGGTGACTCGATCACCTTTGGAGGGTATGCGTATCGCGTATCCGGCGGCGCCAATGTTCGCTGGGGTCTGGAGATCACCGACGCGAACAAGGCTAACCCCGCGTATGTATCGGCTCCGCCTTACAGCGCATTCGATCCACTGTGGACTCTCGAGCAAGGCACTTACACCGTTCCAAGCGGTAAGAGCTTTGTTAGGCTGTATGCAGAGGTCGCCGCTGCCGGGATCGCCACGGTAGCGCGATTTGATGATGCGTTCCTGCAGAAGTCTTCCAGCAGCACGACCGCGTTTACCTTCCTTGCCCCTCCAATGATTACCTCTGTTTCGCCTAAGTGGGGAACTCCAGCCGGGGGAACCACCCGTACCATATACGGAACGGGATTTCGGACTGGTGCCACGGTTTCTTTTGGCAACTTCGCCGCTTCCACCGTTCAAGTGGTGAACTCGAACGCGATTGAAGTCTTTACTCCCGCGCAAAGCGCCGGCGTGGTCGGGGTGACTGTAACCGAGGGAAGGCAGAGCGCTTCGCTCGCGAATGCCTATACTTATCAGGCCGCTCCTGCAGCACCGGCATCGATGGCCTCCTTGAAGCACATCGTTTATACCTTCCAGGAGAACCGCGCATTCGACGCCTACTTCGGTCGAATGAATGAGTACCGGGCTATGAACGGCGTAAACGACAATGCCGTGGACGAGCGCGACATAACGAAGACGATGCCCGACATCGCTGGCCAGCAAATAGCTCCCTACCATTTTCAGACCATGTGTCATGAGAATCTCCAGCCCAGCTGGAACTCGCAGCACTATGACTTCGACGGCGGCAAGATGGACTTCTTCATGAAGTCTGGCAACGCAATCGGCACCTCTACACTCGATCCCAACGGAACTCGCGCCGTTGGCTATTTCGATTGGACGGACCTGCCTTACTACTACAGCCTCGCCTTCCAATTCGCTACCAGCGATCGCTGGTTCTCCTCGGTGCTGGGCCCCACAGACGCCAATCGCATGTATACCTACGGGGCTACTTCACTCGGTTGGACCTCCACTCCCTATCCGCCTGCAGGAGGGTACCCCAACTTCACTATCTTCGACCTGCTCGACCAGGCTGGTGTTTCCTGGAAGTACTATTACCAGTTCACTACCCCACTTCACATTCCTTACTGGTCTATCTACCAGAAAGATCCGAGTAAGTTCGTACCTATCACGAATTACTTCAACGATGTGAAAAGCGAGAGCACCTTCCCGTCCGTCGTGTTTATCGAGGAGGGAAGCTTCGACGAACATCCGAAGCCAAACCCGGGAACGAGTACAGCGCCCTCGAGTATCCAGCAGGGCGCAACCACCATCAAGTCCTTTGTAGACGCTCTGATGAAGAGCCCGACCTGGTCTACATCGGCATTCATTCTCAGCTATGACGAAGGCGGCGGCACGCACGACCACGTGCCACCCGCTACTATAGTTCAGCCCGACGGCATTCCTCCGCGCACCACAATCGGACAGGATGCTTCTGGCCTGTTCACCCAGAGCGGAGTGCGTGTTCCGGTGGCGGTAGTATCGCCGTGGACCAAGCCGTTCTTCGTCTCCCATGTAGTTCGCGACCACACAGCGATTCTCAAATTCATCGAGACTCGCTTCAGCCTGCCGCCGCTCACCTCACGTGACGATCAAAGCGACGACATGACTGAATTCTTCAACTTCGCCTCACCCTCTTACCTTGTTCCTCCAACCATGCCCGCCCAGCCCACCACTGGCGCTTGCACGCTGAGTCTGGAAAAGGCGCCCGGTCAGTAGAGCCAACGTACAAAGGCCAGCCTAGCGAGAGGTCTCCATTGACTCCCTGCTAGGCCCGGCCAGAGGATCTATTCAGGGAAGGCAATTGATGACAGAACCAAACTGCAACGTCTGCGGCAGGCGCGAATTCCTGTCTATGCTCGGTGGACTCGGAGCGGCACATCTCGCCTCAAGCGCGGTGGGGCCGGCCGCACAAACCATTTTTGCGGCCGAACGGACACTACGGGATTTGGCCGCACAAAAAGGACTGCTCTACGGCTGTGCTACGACACAGGACGCCCTTTCAGCTGACCCTGCATTCGCCAGAACCGTTGCACAAGAGTGCAGCCTTCTAGTACCAGAAAATGCCCTGAACTGGAAGTATGTTGAGTTCAAGCCGGGGCAATACGACTTTCATCGAGGCGACTGGGTACAGAACTTTGCCCAATCGCATAACTTAGAGTTCGGCGGCGCCACGCTCGTCTGGCACGATGCGCTGCCTCCCTGGCTGTCAAATGGGACACCGCAGAATGGCCGAGAAATAATGACCAACCATGTTCGGCAAGCGGTCAGTCATTATCGCGGAAAAGCTTTTTCATGGGGAGTCGTCAACGAAGCTATCGCGTTCCGCGACGCGCATACAGAACTGAAAGACACTCCATTCCTGCGCCTCGTCGGGCCGGATTACATCGAACTAGCGTTTCGAACTGCCGCAGAGGCTGATCCCGGGGCTCTCCTCATCTATAACGATAATCACCTGGAGTATGACGTCCCAGAGGACGAGAACCGGCGCAACCTTTTGCTGGGAGTGCTGAAACGACTGGTAAGTCGAAAGGTGCCGATCGGTGCATTGGGAATTCAATCGCATCTACGCACCGGTAACGTTCCATTCAACGCAAATAAGCTGAAGGATTTTCTAAGCAGGGTTGCGGACCTGGGGTTAAAGATAGGCATTTCAGAGCTGGATGTCACCGAGAAGGGCTCCGAATCCCAGATAGCCGATCGTGACGACGCGGTCGCCCGAGAGATTGATAGATACCTCGCGGTGGTCTTACAGCAACCGGCTGTTATTTCAGTCGTGACTTGGGGTCTGAGTGCGAAGTATTCCTGGCTAAGAAATTACGCTCCGCGCCCAGATGGGCAGCCTGTTCGCCCACTCCCCTATGACTCGGATCTCCAGCCAACGCGTGCGTGGGACGCGCTGGCCAATGCATTCGAGCGCGCACCCCGGCGTTCTCCTATAACTTCGTAAGTACAGTCGTAAGTGGATGTCAGGAATGAAGGAGTTACTTAATTGAAACTCAGGAAGCTGTATGGCGCAATTTACAAGCCCTTCTTTCAGAAGTTTCGGTCAGAACGGTTGCGGCTTTTCTGCGAGGTCTGCGGCGTGTCTGAAAACAGCCGCATTCTGGACGTTGGTGGTAGCTATAACACCTTCTGGGCCTATTCCCCTATCAAGCCAAAGGTCACCATTCTGAACCCCAAGTCAGCATGGCTGGAGTGTAATGAACCAGGATTCACAACCATGCTCGGGGATGGCCGGGCTTTGCCGTTCGATAACAAGAGCTTTGACATTGTGGTGAGTAATTCGGTAATAGAACATCTTGGCGAATGGCAGCAACAACGCATCTTCGCCGAAGAGATCCGAAGAGTGGGACGCACCTACTGGGTGCAAACGCCCAATCGGGGCTTCTTCATCGAGCCGCACTTCCTCGCACCGATGATTCATTTCCTTCCAAAGCGATATAGGAAGAAGCTCGCTCGCTATTTCACGGTGTGGGGTCTTACTCTCCGTCCCACTCCGAAGCAAGTCGACGAATTGGTGGAAGAGATCAGCTTGCTCAACAAACCAGAAGTCCAGGAACTCTTTCCCGATGCAAAGATCATTACCGAGAAATGGTGCGGTATGACGAAATCGATCATTGCCTGTAAGCTCCAGGCCTAGTTTGGAGGTTGTTAGTGCATGTGAAGGCTTCTTTTTAGCAGTGAGGGTCGACGAAGTCATGCACAATGGCTTCTACATTAATCAGAGTCGCTGGCGGAAGGAGCGAACACAATATTGTGGAGAAAGCAAACGAACTGTATTTATCTGCCGTACTGTCTGGACTTGGCCCTGAAGCCTTGGTGGAAGTAGCCGGTCTTAGCCCGTCGGGCCCCGATCGTTCGAGTGTCTACGTGCAGTCGCTGAGTCGGCCTGGAATTCATCCGGTCGGTGTCGTGCATGTTTCTAACGGAACAGACAGCATCGCTCTGTTCGCCAAGGTGCAGCGGTCAGACTATCGTGGTGCTCAAGACCTCGAGCGCGAAATGCGCTTCCTGACGGATGTTGGACCACTTATTGCCACGGAAAATCCCGGTCTTCGTTGTCCCACACCGGTCGCCTACTACCCTGAACGCGGCTTGTTACTCATGGAGTTTGTCCCGGGCGAATCGCTTAAGAATCTTTTGTTTGAATTGAAGATTGAGCTTGGTGCTCCTGCCAAAACAAACCTGGCTCGGCTGCTGCAGTGTACCGGCCGTTGGCTCGGCAGCCTGCATAAGGTGACTCAGCAGGAGGAGACCGGCAGCCCGCTCGAATGGATTTTGCAGGAGTTTGAGAACAAGCGAACTCAAGCAGTCTTCCAACGCTTATCGCAACTGACCGAATACCAGGAGTTTCTCTCGATCCTGCGTAAGTGCCTCGCGCAAAATCCGGGCTTTCGACGTAATCTTTGCCGACTGCACGGGGAGTTTACGCCAATTCATGTAATGGTCGGCGAGAACGCCATATATTCAGTCGATTTCGGCAACAACAAAGTCGGGTATGCCCACGAGGATGTAAGTCTGTTCCTGAGTTTCTATGATTGCCTGCTTCCATGGCGCGCTGCTGCCGGAGCCATGCGCATCGGTCTCGCGAAGCAAAAGGATCTATTCCTGAATGCATATCATGATCAGGCATCGAGGAGCTTTGGGCCGGCAGACGCGGCGATTATGAGCTGGATGCGCCTGATTTGTTTTGGTCGTATCTTCGAAGGCGGAGATCGAAGGTATAAGGGTATGAGTAAGCTCTTTTACTCGGCAGTCGCACTGCGAAGTTTGCGGGCAAGTTTTACTTCGATTTGCCAGGCTGAACTTACTTCTTTGAGGGCCCTCCCTCCCGACGCATTCAGCATGGACTCCTCCAATGGTCCAAGGCCTGAGCGCACTTCAGGCGAGCGGTCAGAAAGACCCAATGGGATCTTTGCTCCATCCTTAGAACTTCAGCCTCCAGGTTGCGAAGGTACGGCTAAGCTTTCTGTATCTCGTCCCTGAGTAACAGGCTTCTCTCTACAGCAACGCCGCGTCACTAACTAATTTCCTGATTCCCGGCACAACGTCTAACCTGATCGTGGCATCACAAACTTCACTGCTAGTTACTAGCTTTCCAGCACAACTATTAGCCTTCTGCTGTTGCAGCGATGCTGCAACAGATGTTTATTTTTCCAGATTTGTCTGCCTCCTTTTAGCTCAGTTTTTACAGCAGTCGTCCCCATCATGGCCAAAGTCATGACCTCATGCCCGAGTAGGATCGCTTTCTCAAAATCCGACTCGCACGCAATTACAATCTTGAACATTTGCTGTAACCGAACGGAGTCACAATGACTGCATACAGACGTAGAGTATTGCTGAATAGCCTCAAGGGTTTCGATGTCGCACTCACAATCGCAGCCTTTCTGCTGGCCACGTACATCGCCCTTCCTTCCAGATCGGCACTGTCTATGGCGGAATTCCTCTCCCTGCGCGTCCGTCTAAGTAACTTTCTGCTGTTTGCAGCGCTGCTCGTGATGTGGCACTTAGCCTACGCATCCTGCGGGCTCTATAACTCGCGTCGTATGCTGGGTTGCCTGGCCGATATCCGCGATACAGTCAAAGCCTGCATCGTAGGTACGGCCCTGATTGAACTTTCTGGCGCCCTGTTTCACATCAGGATGTTCTCGACTAAGTTTGTGGTTATCTTCTGGCTTACCACTTGCTCCGCCTCGATAGCCAGTCGACTTCTCATCCGGGCCAGCCTGCATAAAGCCAGGATCCACGGCCGCAACCTGCGAAACGTTGTCATCGTCGGCACAGGTCCTCGAGCAATTCAGTTCGCGCAGACTATCGAATCGCGACCTGAGCTCGGTTATCGCATTCTCGGATTCGTGGATCAGCCTTGGAACGGTTGGGAAGAGCTGGAGAAGGCGGGCTACTCCGTACTCTGCGGATTTGATGGAATCGAAGAGCTGCTGAGGACGAATGTCGTCGATGAAGTCGCTATAGCGCTGCCTATTCGCTCACTTCACATGCAAGCGGCACAGGTGGCAGCGGCTTGCGAAGTACAGGGCATTACGATTCGAGTTCTTTCGAATATCTTCGATCTCAGGATCAACCGCGCTCACCACGATGATGTCGAGGCAGGCCTGCTCATCACCCACTACACCGGGATGGGCGAGGGCTGGCGTACAGATGCCAAGCGGCTCTTTGACATCGCCGTTTCATCAATGCTCCTGCTGTTCTTTTCGCCCCTGCTTCTGCTCATCGCCGCCATCATCAAGGTGACGGACCCGGGCCCGGTGTTCTTTAAGCAAAGCCGCGTGGGCCTGTCCAAGCGGCGGTTCAATATGTACAAGTTCCGCACCATGGTGGTCGATGCCGAGGCACGCATGCGGCAACTCGAACACATGAACGAAGTTTCGGGCCCGGTCTTCAAGCTGAAGGATGACCCGCGCGTAACCGCCTTTGGCAAGTTGCTGCGCAAGAGCAGTCTCGATGAACTTCCTCAACTCATTAACGTGCTCAAGGGCGAGATGAGTCTGGTCGGCCCTCGTCCTCTCCCGGTGCGGGACTATGAGGGCTTCAATCAAGATTGGCAGCGTCGTCGCTTCAGTGCCCGTCCTGGCATGACGTGCCTTTGGCAGATCGCTGGCCGCAGCTCTATCCCTTTCGAAACCTGGATGCAACTCGACCTTCAATACATCGATCGCTGGTCGTTCTGGCTGGATATGCAGATACTGATGCGGACCATCCCGGCGGTCCTCAAGGGTTTTGGTGCCTTCTAGCGCAGCTTTGCTAGCCACAGCCCTCACTCTGTAGACGCAGCCTTACTGGTCACTTACTTACTCGAAAGCAAGTTATACACATGCAGATTGGATTCGTCGGTCTTGAAGATCCGCAAAGTATCTGGTCCTACTCCGGTACTCCGTATTGCATGGCTCAGGCACTCCGGCGCCAGGGATGTGATATTTCGTTCTCTCTACACCTGAAGGAGAAGTCGTCAAAGTACGTCCGGGCGATGAACAAGCTCATCCGCACGGTCACGGGCAAGCACATCATTCGCGAGCGCCATCCGGCTGTGACGCGTTGTTACCCGGAACAGACCAATGCGTCTGTAGCTGCGAGCCCGGTAGACGCGGTGCTTGGTACTTCCTCCTTCTACATGGTCACTCGGGAGTGCCCTGCGCCGGCTATCTTCTGGGGCGACACAACCGTTGCCGGCGTTATCGGTCAGTACCCTTACTACCAGAACGTCACTCAGCGAAGTCTCCGCGATTGCCACGCGCTGAAACAGGCCGCACTCCGCTCGAGTACTCTGGCAATCTTTTCCAACCAGTGGGCGGCAGATGTTGCGCGGTCCAGTTACTTCTTTGATGAAGGTAAACTCTGGGTGATCCCCTATGGAGCGAACCTGTTCACCATACCCGACTCTGACGACATTGCACACTTTCTCTCGTTGAGAAACAGGAGAGATGTGAGCTGGTTTTGTCGGATTGGATTGGATTGGATTGGAAGAGGAAGGGTGCGGAGATTGCCGTCGAGGCGACCTCGATCTTAAGAAAAGTGGGATTAGACGCTCATCTGACGTTGGTCGGGTGCGTTCCTCCGCCATCCTACGTTCTTCCCGACTTCGTAGCCCTCACGGGCCGTATGGATAAGCCCACACCCGAAGGCCAGAGCAAGCTTTCGGCTCTTTACGCCCGAGTTCATTTCATGATCCTGCCCACACGCGCTGAATGTGCAGCAGTATCGCTAGCCGAGACGAGCGCCCATGGAGTTCCTTCCCGTAGCACCGATGTTGGTGGCAATCGTACGCTGGTGTTAGATGGAGTGAATGGCAACCTTTTCCCGTTTGAAGCAGAAGCTGTCCACTACGCAAACTATGCTTTTCGGCTGCTCGCTGACCCAAGTCACTACTCAACTATGTGCTGGCAACCTTTTTAGCGATTCCAATCAGAGCTGAACTGGGATGTTGCGGTTTCCCGATTGGCCGAGATCAACACAGTCTTACAACTTAACGGGGGAACCTATGCCTGCTCTCGGGCAAGTTAGGAGCCTGCTGAGCCGGGCGAGTCAAAGCGATCTCGCGAAGAATACGGCGAAGTTGGCGATGGGGCAAGGATTACGACTCGCGATCCAGGCTGTGTACTTTGTAATGATCGCCCGCAGTCTTGGGCCAAAACAGTATGGCGCATTTGTAGCTATGACGTCGCTGGTTGCTGTTGCGGCGCCTTTCGCCGGCTTTGGCAGCCCGATGATTCTGCTGAAGTATGTCGCTCGGGATCGCGCCCAGTTCCCTGTATATTGGGGCAATGGTCTGCTCACAATTCTCATATCCGGCTTTCTACTTTCTTTCCTGATCCTCGGAATTTGCACCTTCCTGCTTGGTCATGGTTTTTTCTTTCTCACTATTCTGGTGTGCATCTCAGACTTACTCATGATTCGTGTCGCTGAGCTTGCCACCTTTGCATTCGCAGCCATCGGGCAGATGGGCGAATCGGCAAGAATCAACGTCTACATCACTTCTACCAAGCTGCTGGGCATAGTCATTCTGACGAGCATAACTCGTCATCCTGGCGTCAAGGACTGGACCTATGCCTATGTGCTCGGAAGTCTTATTTGTTTCGTCTATACCTTTATCCGTACGACTAAAGCCGCTGGGGCCATTCATATCCGGCCGAAGCAGGCCTGGAAGAACTTACCGGAAGCCAGCCTTTTCGCCATAAGTACCTCGTCGGCGACAATCTACAATGATATTGATAAGACGATGGTCGGGAAACTCGCCAGCTTCACCGATACCGGAATCTATGGCGCAGCGTACCGCATCATCGACGTGAGCCTCGTCCCCGTCCGCGCCATGCTCTCCGCCGCGTATCCTGAATTCTTCCGGCTTGGAGTTGGGGGACCGCTTGCCACGAAAAAGTATGCCTACAAGCTGATCAAAAGGTCGACTCCGTTTGGCGCCCTGGTCGCAGTCTTGCTGATCGTCGGGGCGCCCGTAATTCCTCATGTGCTGGGCAAGAACTATCTTTCCGCCGTCGAAGCAGTACGCTGGCTGGCGATCATCCCATTCCTTCGCTGCATTCATATCTTCCTTGCCGACGGTCTAACTGGCGCCGGGTATCAGGGGAGTCGAACTCTGGTCCAGGTCGGCATCGGTGTATTGAACGTGCTCCTGAATATCTACTTTATTCGCACCTGGGCTTGGCGCGGTGCGGCCTGGAGCAGCGTGATCTGCGATGTGGCACTCGCCGTCACTCTTTGGGCGGTATTTCGGTACATCACCGTCGCAGAGAGCAAGAGAGTGGCCGCAGAATCGGTCCCCGTATGAAGGAGGCGAATCGTCTCACCCGCTGCCTCCTGCTCACACACCCAACCAAGGCCAGACGCGCCCATGTGGACCGTCTGGCCTGCCCGGGATTGAAATTTCAAATGTTTTTGGTTAAATCGACCAATCCGAATTACAGGCCTGACGTTGACGGACTGCGCGCGGTAGCAGCCCTGATGGTACTCGGCTATCACATAGGTACCCGATTCCTCCACGGAGGCTTCATAGGGGTCGTCATCTTTTTCGTCATCTCTGGGTATCTCATTACGAAGATTCTTTACAAGGAGAACAACGAAGGAAGATTCTCGTTATCCGCCTTTTATGTTCGCCGTATCCGTCGTATTGCGCCCGCCCTAATCGGCGTGCTTATCGTCACCACGGTAGTTTCGTATTTTGCCCTGCTCCCAAGTGAACTGAAGGATTATTCCCACTCGCTGCTAGCGGCTATCTTCTCCGTATCAAACTTTTACTTCTGGTCGCAGGCTGGCTATTTCGACGCGCAGGCACTCTCAAAGCCTCTGCTTCACACTTGGTCCCTCGCGGTGGAGGAGCAGTTCTACATCTTCTTTCCAGTTTTGCTCGCGTTCGTCTTTCGCTTCAAGCGACGCTGGCTCATTCCGGTCTTTGCCCTCCTCGCCGTCTCCTCACTTGCGCTCAGTGCCTGGGCCGCATTTCATAGCCGCGACTTCGCTTTCTATTGGCCCGTCACCAGAATTTGGGAATTGCTCTGAGGCGCTTTCATTGCGATCGGAGCAACGCCGGTCATCAAGTCGGCTTCAGGCCGGAACGTCGCATCCCTCCTCGGCCTGGGGCTGATCTGGTTTGCCGGCGATCGCTACTCGGATGCGACTCCGTTCCCGGGCATTGCGGCTCTCGCGTCTTGCATTGGAACCGCCCTCATTATCATCGCCGGAACGAACGGCACTACTGTCGTCAACCGCTTACTCAGCCTACGCCCGGTCGTCTTCATCGGTTTAATCTCCTATTCCCTCTATCTCTGGCACTGGCCGATTCTCGTGTTCTAGTCCATGGGCGAAGGCATCGGAGGCGGAGTACCGGTGATAGCTACGCAAGTCTCTGATGGCTGCCGCGTCAGTCATCATGGCGATGCTTTCCTGGTACTTTGTCGAGCGACCCTTTCGAATCCCAAATAAACGTACTCCGACCCGCAGAGCGTTCGAAGTCGCGGCAGCATCCGCTGCTATTCCTGCGGCCGCAGCGTGCGTCTTTCTACTTTCCAATGGACTTCCTTCACGCTTTCCTGCCGCCCCAATCAGCGTCGCTTCTCATCTGGGCAACGGTCACGGTGCAGACCGCGCACACTATCGTGCGGGCTCCTGCTTTATCACTTCCTCGTACAAGTATGCGGACTACCAACCTGCCTCGTACTTGCACGAAGATGCCAGCCGACCAGATTATCTGATCATAGGAGATAGTCACGCTGCGCAACTCTATTATGGATTGTCCGCTGTTTTAAAAGATGCGACCTTCCCCCAGGCCACCGCGTCTGGTTGTAAGCCGTCACTTCGCCAAGGCATGGATCCGGATGACAACTGCGTCCAGCTCATCAGTCACGTGTGCATGACTATTTGCCTCATGCTCGGCTGAGAGCCGTACTGATTGGTGGGAACTGGACAGAGAGCGACCTCGGCCGGCTCGGTGAAACGCTGGCCTACATGAAGAGCCTGCATCTGCAACCCGTCCTCTTCGGACCCGTCGTCCAGTACGACTCCCCTTTGCCTAGGCTACTCGCCATCTCAATCAAGAAGTCGGACGCCTCTTATCCAGTCGCGCACCGGATTGCCGCCTCGCGGAACCTCGACCGGAAGATGGCTGCACTGGCGGCAGACTCGTGGCACGTAGAGTATGTATCGTATTACAAGGCATTGTGCGACGGTTCAGCTTGTATGGAATACGCGGCGCCGGACGTGCCGCTGCAGGCCGACACAACCCACTTCACGTCGCTAGGTTCGGTGGTCTTCGCAGGCAAGCTCAAAGACAATCATGTCTTCGGGACACAAGATAGTCTTGCCGAGAGAAGGCAGGTTTTTGATTTCTCGTCGCGGATGAAGTCTGAAAGTACCGGAGCACTTACTGCTACTACTCGCCAGTAAGTGCTCCGAGAGCTCGCCGTACCCGCATAGTTGTGTGTACGAGATGTTTTCAGTTATAGGTAGGTAAGAATAGCGGGAAGGAAAATAAGAGTCAGAGTAAGTTAAAGGGTAAGGGCGGCTCTCAACTTGAGCCGCTCTTACCCTTTCTGCTTTAGTTGATCGTGATTAGGTGGCTGGCGCTCGAGATTGTGCCAGTCTGATCTTTAAGGGTCAGTGTGATGGTATAGCTTCCAGCCTTTGCATAAGTATGAGAGGCGCTAGTTACCCAGCTTGCCCAGGAGCCGTCGCCAAAGGAGATGCTTCGGCCAACGATCGTCGAGCCACCCGTCTGGGATGCGGTTGCAGTGACAACAGCAGGATGAGTTGCGGTGGAAGGAGTTACGGCCAACACGGCTTGTAGAGCAGTTGGGGTCGGTGTCGGGGTCGGGGTCGGTGTCGGTGTAGGTGTAGGTGTCGGTGGCGGGGTCGTTACTGCCGTCCCTTTCACGGAGACCGCGATGGTCGAGTAAGCCGGAACAGAGACTTGGGCTGTGTAGCCGCCAGTGATCGCGGTGAGTGCAACGGCGCTGCTGGTGATCTGCCCGTTGCCCTTGTTTAGAAGATACTGGGTGCCTGTGGGAGCGCTGAAGCCAGGGCTGGTCAGGTTGACAGTGACTGCACCATACGCGGTCGAGGTCGGGTTGATGATCACTATGCTGTCCGCCGATCCGGTGTAGAACGCCGATGTTTGGATTCCCGATGTCGTGGTTCCAGGCGAAACAGACACTGCCATGTGTCCGCCTGCCTGCAGATCAAGATACTGAGGCGAGGCAAATAACTGGTAGGCATAGAACTGCGGGTATGGTGTGTATGCCGCGGGGCTGCAATTCATCGTCGCGTTCCATTGACCGAGAACGCAGAAGTAGTTGCCGGTTGCATTGAAATAACCAAGCATGCTCGGAACTGTAGGCATTCCACTGTAAACGACGTTGAGCAGGTCCGTAATGGCCAGGCCGTTCCACAAAGGTGCGTAGGTCGGGTCATTGCGGCAGCAGTCCACTGAAAATGCCCAGCCGTCATTGAATTCGCTGACGAAGATTGGTGTCGATGCCGCGTTCGGTTGGTGACCCTGTCTGACCAGTGGCTCCAGAAGCTTGTAGTAATAGGCCAGACCACCCGAAGGAGCTTGTGTCATCGTATACAACTGCGACCAATTCATGCCCGCCTGTATGTTTGAAAGTCCACTCAGGTAGTTGTGATAACTCACAAAGTCGACATAGGGTGCTGTGGACGCATTGTTCAGCAGCGCCGGGATCCACACCGGCCCCAGTACTTTGACCCGTGAAATCACCGGACCGCCGGTGCGAATAGGCTGTCCATCCGCTTTGGCTTGCGCGTGCATGGCCGACGCAGCCGAGGCAAACATCGAAATGTAGGCATTCAGGCGGGCCGTGTCATCCGTAATGCAAAGAGAGTTGTTCAGCTCTGGCTCATTCCAGATCTCATAATCCTCTAACACGCCGGGGTAGTTCTTATCTGCATAGGCCACAACGGAAGCAGCCATCTGGCCCCACGTCTGCACATTAGAAGGAGCAGCGCACGTGCTCGGAGCGAGCGACGCCGGGGTTCCGAACATCACACCCAAGGGGTGAATGCCAGCTGCCTTCATGCGCGCCAAGGTCTGACCGAAGCTCGTGAAGTTACCAGTGGAAGTAGCGTAGATTTGCGGGAGATTGATCCAGAAGCGGGTGTGGTTCAGCCCGGCCCCGGTCATCGTGTTGATCGCAGCAGAGTTTGTCAGGCTGGATCCTATTCCGCCCACGGTTAAAAGGCCGCTCGGAATCACGGGTGTTGCACCGTTTCTGCCGCCAAAATCTGCCGAAACAACCTGCGCCTGCGCACTGCAAGCGGTTAAAAGTGTTGCAATTACAAGACCGGAAAAATAGGCCCGGATAGACTTGAAGGAAATGGCATGTACAGACATAGGTATCCCTTTTCTCTGTCATAGGCAATTCCAAGCAAGGTGCCACTGATCTTGCAAAATTCAGGTTCACGGTGCAAGGCGTGCCAGGATTTAGGTTTTAATTTGGGTAGATACTAGCACCGGAATAAAAACAATCAATAGCCAAGTTACGGTTAACCGCCGAAATTTATTACGTCCGTAACCGCAAGAAAAGTATTGACACATTTGAAGGTGAACCGATTAGCAGAGATAAGCAGAGAAGAATGAGTTAGAAAGAGTATCTCGCGTGTTACTCGGCGGAGTATGGACGCGCTGATTACGTCGATGAATTGTGACGAAGGATCCTATAAGCGCCAGTTAGTAGTGGTGAAAACGGCTAAGTGTGGAGAATGCGCCGAGGAGTGTCGGCGCATTTTTTTTGGGCGGAAAGTTTTGACGAAAGGATGAAAGGCAGAGGGATGAGCCTCGACGCCGAGCAGTGGGGCATGCCCTAAGGAACCGCCTTCAGCGCGGGTTGACGTGCACTGAAGTAGCAAGTCGAGAAGGCCGTCGAGGTGGACTAGGCTGACTTGGAATTGGGATGGAGTTGTTCGAGGGCTAGGTATAGCTATGCACCCCGGTAGGCGCATCTCTTACTTTGGATCTTCGGGTGAAGCGAGATTGTTATTCCAGGTCGCGTTTCACCCGAGAACACCGGTTGTAGCGGCTTACTTACTTCACAGTGATCGAAACGGTTGAGTAAGCAGGGACCGCAACCTTAGCCGCGTATCCGCGGGTAATGGTTGTGAGCCCGACCGACTTGGTGGTGATCTTCGAGTTGGAGGCATTCAGCAGGTTCACCGTTGCTGTAGATGCGCTCCACCCCAGGTTTTTCATGTCGACCGTCACGCTGCCATAGTTGGTGCCCGTAGGATTGACGATCACCACGCTATCCGCGGACCTGGTATAGAAGGCAGTCGCGCCCAACCCCGAAGTCGTACTCTGGGGTGAGACCGCAGCAGCCATATGTCCGCCCGCCTGTAAGTCGAGATACGCAGACGATGCAAACAGCTTATACGCATAGAACTGCGGGTAGGGCGTGAGTGCCGCCGTATTGCAATCCATTGCGCTGTTCCACTGGCCCATGATGCAGAAGTAATGACCGCTTGAGTTGAAGTAGCCGAGCTGGCTCGGAACTCGCTTGGCACCGCTGTACACCACGTTCAGGAAGTCGGTGATGGCTACACTGTTCCACAGCGACCCATAGGTCGGATGATTGCGGCAGCAGTCCACCGCAAAGGCCCAGCCGTCGTTGAACTCGCTGACGAAGATGGGGGTGTTGGCTGCGTTTGGCTGCTTGCCCTTGCGAACGTACGGTTCCATCAACCGATAGTAGTACCCAAGGCCGCCAGTGGAAGCCTGCGTCATCGCATACAGCTGGCTCCAGTTCATGTGCTTTTGAATGTTCGTCAGACCCGACAGATAGATGTGGAAGGTGACAAAGTCAACGTAGGGCGCGGTTGCTGAGTTATTTACCAGAGCAGAAACATAAGTGGGTCCTTCAGCAGCAACTCGGGAGATCGTCGGTCCACCGGTGTGGATCGTACGTCCGTCGGCCTTGGCCTGCGCATGCATGCGCGAGGCGGCCGCTCCGAAGATGGCAACATATGCGTTCAGGTTCGCCGTCGCACTCGACCCACACATCGAGGCTGTTAATTCCGGCTCGTTCCAGATCTCATAATTCACAATCACGTTAGGGTAGTACTTGTCCGCGTGCGCCACGACTGCGGCGGCCATCTGGCCCCACTTTGTCGGGTTCGAAGGCGGCGTACAAACTTTTGCACCAAGGGATTTGGGTGTTCCAAACATCACAGCTAAGGGGTGGATGCCCGCGGCCTTCATTCTGTTCAGCGAAGAATCAAGGCTGCTGAAATTCGCCGTAGATGTTGCGTAGATCTGGTTGAGATTGACCCAGAAACGGGTCTGGTTGAGACCGGCCCCGGTCAGTGTGCTGATGCCGGTTGAATTGCTTAGACTGGAGCCGATTCCTCCAACCTGCAAAAGGCCACTCGGAATGACCGGTGTTGCACCACTTCGATTGGCAAAATCGGCTGATACGGTTTGGGCTTTCGCGCCACAAGTGGCGAGTAGCGTGATTGCTGCGAGAACTGCTCCGGAGAATAGCGAACGTGCTGACCGAGTCGAGGGGGAGTGAATGAACATCGGGCGTTCCTTTTCTGTATTTAGGCCCGGCCCGCAGGCATAACATCTGAGTTCGTGCTTCAGGTTTCTGCTGAGCGGGTTGCCTATGATTGGGGTTAAATTTGGTTAATAGTAGCATCGCAATTAACAAATAGTTACCTCAGTCACCGAAATTTCTTGTGGATAACTACTCAGTTACTAAATAAGAAAAAGGTTGACAGTATCCCTATCTGCATTTAGGCAACTCGTCAGGAGTCGAGGGAATTCCGCATCGACACTCTTTGCGGGACCTACTCCTCATCTGCGTTCAGGCGTGAAGCCAAAGACTTCAGTGCAGATCTCGTCGCAATGCGCGTCGAGGTCGGGGCTACGTTCTGTGCGAACAAAGAAGTGGGTCCGACGCGATAAAGGGAGGAGTCAATCTTCCATCGCGGGGTCGAGTTTCCCTGCATTCAATGTGCGCTGAGGCGAACTGCGCGTCCGCTCATTTCTGCGTAACGTTTATGTGTATTTGAGCGGCAATGACTCGACGAAGTGACCTGGAGGAAAGCGGGTATCTCCGGTTGCCCAGCGCTGCGCAGAGACCCGTCATTCCGCCGCCGTCCGGGCCGCCCAAACCCCCTCCGCAAATTCTGCGTCTCGATGAAATGTTTGCGGCCTGAGCCTCACTAACCAGTGGAGCCCATGCAGGGCTCAACGATTGTCACTGATTCGGCCGACTCTAACCCGCGCTGGATGGATTACGTTCGAACTATCTGTCTTTCGCCATTCCGCTGCAGCCCGTAGTGAGATGGAGAGGCTGGGCTGGCTAATCTTGCAGCCTGCCAGTGACTCCCTCTGAGCGCGCCTCATTCAAGATTGCTGCCACGCCTTCGTCCATCGCTGCGACAGATCCTGCATCCGGCACGCTGAACATGTAGCCGTGTGCACAGATACCCTGCACTCTCGGGTGCGAGACATTCGGCGGAACGCCGCGCCGAAAGAGGACGGACACATGGCAGGCACTTGGCATTCACTCAACAATCAACCAGCGTTCAACACCAGCACCATGTTGCTTCTCACCGACGGCAGAGTCATGGTGCAGGAAGAGAATACGAAGCACTGGCATGCGCTTCGCCCCGACGCCAATGGTTCGTATACTAACGGCACCTGGGAGAGCCTCGCAGACATGAGTTTTTGGCGGCGCTACTACGCCTCAGGCGTACTGAAAGATGGACGCGTCTTTATCTGTGGCGGCGAGCAGACCGGGGACGTAGGCGACACCAACAAGGGTGAGATCTACGATCCCGTGAAAGATACCTGGGCTGCCATTTCGCTTCCGCCCTGGTCGCAGGTAGGCGATGCAGCGAGTTGTGTGTTGCCCGACGGCCGCATCATAATCGGCGCACTACTCAGTGGCGACTGCCTTATCTACAACCCTTCTACCGACACCTGGAGCACCACTGGCGGCCAGCCGGGTAGAACCAATGAGGAGACTTGGATCCTGCTGCCGGACAACACCGTCCTCACGGTGCAGTGCTTCTCTCCCTTCCACGCGCAGAAATACGTAATCGCTTCAGGTACGTGGAAAGACGAAGGCACTCCGCCTGTGGCCCTGGTCGACATACCTCAGGCCGAGATCGGTCCGGCGATGCTGCTCTACAACGGCAATGTCATCTTCTTCGGTGCCGCAAACAGCGGAGGCCACGGCAAGTCGGCGATCTACACGCCGCCTGCTTCGCCGACTGGCACAGGGACCTGGGCTGCCGGGCCTGACACTCCCAATGTGGGCGGCCAGGTCATGGTTTCGAACGATTGCCCCGCATCGCTTCTGCCCAATGGCAAGGTCCTATACACCGCTGCCCAGTTTCAAGTGGGAGGTTGGGGATCGCCGGTGTACTTCTTTGAATACGACTCCACCATTAACACCAGCGTGCAGGCGCCCACGCCACCGAATAACAATCTGTTTCCTTTCAATAACCAGTTTCCGGGGATCTATTGGAGCCGGCTCATGCTGCTGCCCACCGGCGAAGTGCTCTATAGCGCCAGCTCTAACAACGTGCAGGTCTATGTGCCGGATGGCGGTCCGCAGGAAGCCTGGCGTCCGACTATCTCCTCAGTCACGTCGCACTTTGTAATCTTTGACGAATACTTCCTCTTGCAGGGCACACAGCTCAATGGGCTCTCACAGGCAAATACGTATGGGGACGATTGTTATCCCGCTACGAATTACCCCATCGTGCAGCTCACGGACCCGGTCACTCACCACGTCTACTATTGCTCCACCCACGATTTCAGCACTCTCGGCGTGGCTACCGGGGCCTCGCTGCAATCGACGCGATTCCACGTCAGGGGAGTGCCCGATGGCACCTATGAGTTGCGCGTGATTGCGAATGGCATTCCCTCTCACGCCCACACCTTCTGCTACACCCGTCCGAAGAAGCCGCGGTGGTTGGATGTCAATGTCAAGCGTGAATTCGAGTGGTTCGGCAAACTCGTAGCGGAGGGAGATCCCTTCAACTGGATTGAGCAAATTATTGATCCCGAGATTAACGAGCTTCAACTAAGCCTCAAATATCTCCAGAACAGCGTCAATCGCTTGAACTCCCTCATCCAGACGAAGCAATTGCCGGGAGTCGGCGAGGACATCGCCAAAGAGGCTAACGGCAACGAAGCGAAACAACGCACCAAGACGGAAGGGAAATGATCCTCATCGTCGCCAGTGCGGCTGATCGAGCGGCAGCGGAATTTGCGGAGACTTTGTCCGTCTCCGCCGCCGTCTCGGTGGTGACCTGCAAGAGTCTCGCACTCGAGGGCACCGCGATTCGTCACCCGGCGATCCTGTCGTCCACGCTCACCGTGGCTGGGAAGAGCATTGTTGCCGCGGAGATCGAATGGGTTCTCAACTGCCTCCCGGCGGTTTTCCCCGAAGAACTATTTTTCTATCCGCCAGAGGAACGCGAGTACCAGTCCGCGGAGTTTCACGCGCTGCTTACGTCCTTCCTCCACTGGCTGCCACGCCCGGTCATCAATCGCCCCAACTCCGTCAGCCTCACCGGATCTTCCTCGAGCCCCATCGGCTGGTATCACCTCGCACGCAAGCTCCGCATCCCGCTCGCTGACGTTCATCTGACCTCGACGGAAGTTCAGACTCCATTCGCATCTCTGTCCGCCGGCGACTTGGTGCATGCAACTTACTTGCGCGGGATGATCCTTGGTTCCTCGCCTCATCTGGCCAATCAATACGCCCGCGCGCTGGCGCAGGCCTCCGGCGTTGATTTCCTTCGAGCAGCCTTTCGCCCCGCTCACACGGGGTTGGAACTTACCGCGGTCAACACCGCTCCTAACCTGCGCGAGCGTTGCCACTCGCCGCGCGATCGTCGAACTGGCCGTGGGAGTTACCGCATGATCCTCTTGTGGGGTTTAATGGAAGACGCCACCTTCCGGTCCGTGCATGATCATCTACTGTTACGTAGAGCGGATTTCGCGTTTTTAAATCACGCCTCGATCCGCCGCACACGGGTCGAGTTCCATACAAAGCCCGAGCCTGCCTATCTCCTTCACTGCGATCGAACCATCGATCTTGACGACGTCAGCGCCGCCTATCTGCGGCCCTATGACCACAAGCTCTATGAAGCGGAAGCCGCTGACCAAACGGGCTCGCGGACTCTGTCGAGCCCTGACCTGGTGCATCATCTGCTCACCAATTGGGCGGAGCACACCGATGCCACCATCCTGAACCGACCGTCTGCCGAAGCGACCAACCAATCCAAGCTCTACCAGGCCGGCTTCATCGTCGAATCGGGCTTTCTTGTACCCGACTCCCTGGTGAGCAATGACTCCTCCACCATCGCAGATTTTGTTGGGCGGCATGGCCAGGTGATCTATAAGTCCATGAGCAGCGTGCGCAGCATAGTCAAGCAGCTTGACCTTGCCGATCTACCATCCGCAGGACCCATGGGACCCGCGCTCTTCCAGCAGCGCGTTCTCGGCACCAATGTCAGGGTCCACGTCATTGGCGATCAGGCGATTGCCTGTGCAATCGAGTCAGAGGGAACTGATTACCGCTACGCCTCGGCGCGCATGAGCCCCATCACTCTTCCCAGGGGCGTGGCCGCTCGCTGCGTGGCTCTCACGCGCAAACTCGGCCTTGTGCTCTCAGGCATCGACCTCATCGTCACGCCACGGGGAGAGTACTACTGCCTCGAAGTCAACCCCAGTCCTGCCTTCGGCTGCTTTGACATCGACCCCGAACACTCCATCTCCCAATCGGTCGCCGAGACCCTGATGCAACCAGCGCCGGCGCTCGCGTTGCCTGCTGTCTCTCAGCTCGGTGCGCAGTGTTAAGGCGCGTGAGCATCGGATGGTATTCGATGGATAGAAAGAGATCCTCGCGCCAACCTTGAACCAGCATGGGAATAGCTAGGAGAGTATCTCCCTCGCACCCTCCCACAACTCGCTCATTCGTTCAGCAGCGGGCTTTGCTTGCGCAAGGGCGGCAGCCTGCCCGGCCCACACCTGCATGCGTTGGACGTCACCTTGTTTCTGGGCCTCTGCTCGCATAGCGGCGGTCAGGCCTCGCTGAACTGGATAGGGAGCAGGGGCAGGGGACTCCTCCGCAAGCGCAGCCCTCACATACCCGGTGGCGATGCTGCGACCCGCTCTGCCGCTGAATACTCGGCTCACCACCGTGTCTTCCGGCAAAGTGTCTGCAAGTGCGTTTGCCCAGGCCGGATGAATCTTTGCTTCAGGACAGCGAAGAAATCCGGTTCCGATCTGCACGGCGCTCGCACCCAGCGCAAGAGCAGCGGCAATGCCTCTCGCATCGGCGATGCCCCCTGTTGCGACCACTGGAATCTTCACTCGATCCACCACGGCCGGTACGAGCGCAAAGAGGCCCACCTGTTCACGCTCTGCCGCCGAGGCGTCGAAACAACCACGATGTCCTCCGGCCTCCGATCCCTGTGCGACCACGACGTCCGCTCCTGCCGCCTCTGCCGCGATGGCCTCTTTCACCGTAGATATATTTGCGAACCACTGAATGTCATTGCGCTTCATCCGCTTGACAAAGTCAGCAGGATAAACGCCCATGACCGAGGAAACAATCGGCGGCTCCACCTGCAACATCGCCTCGCATTGAGCGGCGAAGTCCGGCGGTGCCGTGTCTCCCGCCTCCGGCGCGATCGGTGGGCCCCACGTCGACAGAAATTCACGAAGAGCCTCCTCCTGCTTCGGATCGCGCCGAGGTTTTGGATCGGGGATCCAGTTATTCAGTTGAAATGGACCGTCAGACGCAGAACGGAACTCCTTCACCCAGGCGATAATCTCCTCTGGTTTCATTAACAGCACTCCGCAAGCACCCAGGCCCCCGCTATTTGCAATCGCGATCGACAAGGACGGTGCGCTGGCGCCTGCCATAGGAGCGAGCAGGACGGGCATTCGCAAACCAAATCGGCTGCAAAAGGACTCACCTTTTTTGAAAATGGAATGCATGGATGACCTCCGATTCTTACGCTGTGGCAGTCTGTCGAAATCTCTCGCGATATAGATTGGGGCTAAGTTGGACTCGTGTGCGGAAGTGATGTCGCATGACTGCCGCAGATCCAAAGCCACACTGCTCTGCGACTTCTTCCATCGAGAGTGTTGTCGTCTCAAGCAGGTCTTTGGCGCGGCGCATGCGTAATCCGTTGACCCATCCGAGTGGACTCGTGCCTGTAGTCTCCGAAAATTTGCGACAAAGCGTCCTCTTGCTGACGTGGACCTGCTCCGCCATCTTTTCTACGGTAATTTGAGTGTTCAACCGGGACTGTGCCCACTCAAGCAGTTGGGAGAGCCATGGATGTGCTGCCTCCCCCACAGGCTTATCGATGAACTGCGCCTGGCCGCCCTCACGATGGGGCGACACTACGGCTCGCCTTGCAACTCTGTTGGCAACGACCGTTCCAAAATCACTGCGAATGATATGCAGACAAAGGTCGATGCCTGCAGCGCTTCCAGCCGAAGTGTAGATGTTGCCGTGCTGCACGTAGAGCACGTTCGGCTGAACGTCAATGTCAGGGAATCGTCGCGCCATCTCGTCGGTCCATGCCCAGTGGGTTGTCGCCTTCTTGCCATTCAATAAACCGGCGGCCCCGAGCACGAAAGACCCCACGCAGATAGAAACTATTCGCGCGCCTCGGGCGTGCGCTCTCTGCAGTGCACGAACGAGCGCTGGAGGAGGCGGCTGGTAAGGCTTCTGCCATCCAGGGATCACAATCGTATCCGCCTTTGCCAACAATCCGAGCCCGCCGTTCGCGGCAACGGTGATGCCACCCACCGCGCGCACCGGATGCCTCTCCAGGGCACACACCGCGAAGGAATACCAATGATCGAACTCGGGCCTTAACAATCCAAACATCTCAACGGCGATTCCAAACTCAAACGTGCACAGGCCATCGTAGGCAACAGCCACAACACGATGGGGAAGGGAAAAGCGAGTTGATGACGAGCTACGGGATGGCACGATGTCGACGATACCTGTCTTTTAGGCCACTCGCAATCCCAACGTGAATGGAGGAGACTGCCGTTGGAGGAGTATGCAAACTCGCGTCCCAACTTGGTTCGACCGAGAATTCGTCTTTCCTTTTTCCGCAGCAATGTTCCCAAACATACTCGCGCGCCTTCGCGGAACTCCTGCGCGTCTGGAGGAGATATTTCGGGGGCGAGATTCTTCCATCATCGTCAAGAAGCAGGACGGCAAATGGTCTGCACAGGAAAATGCCGGTAACTTATTTGAACTGGAGACGCTCTGGTGCGCTCGCATTGAAGACTACAAACTTCTCAATCCAAGCCTGACGGCGGCCGATCTGCAAAATCGGAAGACCGATGACGGCAAATACAACGCTCGGTCACTGGATGAGATTCTGAATGGCTTCCGTTCTGCGCGGCTGCAATTGCTTCGATGCGTAGAGGACGTCGACGAGGCGGTGTTGGAGAGGTCTACCTTGCATCCACGTCTCCATCTCCCTATGCGCTTGGTAGATCACCTCTACTTTGTAGCAGAGCACGATGATCACCACCTGGCCCGCATATGGGAGTTGCTGAATCTCTAAGCGACGGCGCGTCAAGGGCAGAACTAATGATGACGAGAGACGGCAGACAGATCAGGGACAAGGTAAGTGGGCTTGCTATCCGGCTAGGAATTTGTACGGCAGAGTGCTTTTGCCGCTGCAGTCAGTGGAGTAAACGCATCGACCTCACGGCTTTAGAAATGGGCAGGAAGAAGCACAAGTCTTCCATCGGATTGCCCAGGATCACCCACGATTATGCAGAATTTTCGAACGCGACTATCCACAAAAGCCCCACAGTCGGATATTTCTGATGATCATCAGGGGAGAAGGCGGGCTGGTAAGTCTAAGAAAATAATTGGCTCCTCAGGTAGGACTCGAACCTACAACCCTTCGGTTAACAGCCGAATGCTCTGCCATTGAGCTACTGAGGAGTGTCTTCGCGTTGCGCGTGGAAAGACCTTCTTGTTTATATCAAAACCCCACTTTCACCGTCAAAACCAGCCATGTGGCAAAAACCCGGAGCGAGATCTTTCACGGTCACCTTGTTGGTCAGCATCTAGACCGCGGCTCTGCCAATTACGGCGCCTGGGCCTGTGGGCGGCAAGCTGGGATCTCCGTCTGGCCTCGATCTCGTCCCTGCCTCACGCACTTCAATAAGAACGTTTTAGCGCCGTACCTACCGCATCCGCTGTTCGCCTGCCCGACACCAAGGCTCCCTGGATCGAAGGCGACTCAAGAAAATCGCCGCAGGCAAAGACCGGCGCGCCTGACTTGCCAGACGCGACCGATGTCATGCTCTTCTCCCACTGCACCGATTGCTGCAGCGGCAAGGCTAACGGAATCGGGAACCCGCCCAGCGGCTGCCAACGCGCTACTTCATTGGGAAACCACGTCTCGAGGTGCGCGCGGACATCGCGTTCCAGATCGACCATCGCGGCGTCCAGAGACGGAGCCTCTCCCACCACGGTCGCTGCAATGAGATGGGCCCCCGGCGGGGCGTAGCTGCGCGAGACCTCGCTCATCACCACCGCGTTGTTCACCGGGCCGGCAGCCCGTCCTTCTCCGTTGAGCATCAGGATGGGCTCTTTCCTCGGCGCACTCTCTGCTGCGTAATAGAAGGTCGTTGAACGGTTCCAGGACCGCGGCTTGGCTACTGCCTTGGTCGGTGAAGATCCGGGCAGGGAACTGAGCAGTCTCCGCATCTCGGGCTCCTCGGTCGCCAGCACCACAGTTCGCGCCTGCATTCCGCCCATTCCTTCTATCTCCACCACAAACGCGTGCTTCTCGCGTCGCAGGCTCTTCACCGCAGCCCCGGTGGTCAGCGTACCCGGCTTGAGTGCCGCGGCCAGTTGCCTTGGGATTGCCTCCATGCCCTCCTTTGGCACGGCCACGTCTCCCTCGGCAAACATCCGAAACAGGAATTCGAAGTATCGGCTCGAGGTGAGCAACTCGCGCTCGAGAAACACGCCGCCAAAAAATGGCAGGAAGAACCGCTCCATGATCGCGGGAGAGAACCCTTGCCGCGCGAGATGAGTCGCGGTCGACATTTCTTCGCGCGAGAACAGCTCCTCGATCTCTACCTTGCGGACACTCGTCCGCAGTCGCGCCACTCGCAACTTATCGGCCAAGCTGATGATCGGGTTAAACAGGAGCCCCAAAGCCTCCGCTGGTTCGCGGAATGGATCGGCAAATCGATGAAATTTTCCGTTATGCCAGATCAGCGCCCCAGGCTTCAGCTTTTGCAACTCGAGCGCGTCGTAGTCCAGCAGAGATTGAGACTCCGGGTACGCCGTCAGCAGGATTTGAAACCCACGGTCCAGTCGAAATCCGTCGACGACGTCGGTCCGAATCCTGCCTCCCGGAGCATCTGCCGACTCCAGCAAAGCGACGTCAAAGTTGGCGCTTTCCAGGCGCAACGCGCAATACAGCCCCGCAAGACCAGCGCCAATCACTGCAACATCTTTCATCTGAAGTGTTTCCCGTCGATTACTCTCGCACACTCCATGGGTAATGATCCATATGCCATTCAATTCCTTTTTTGGCTAACTTGTTGAAGCGAGCGCTGAACACGCCTTCCTCGCCATTTGGATCCGGCTCAAGGCCGCGCTCGCGGCGAAAACTATAAGGGCGCGATTTCCTCATAACGACTGCGTTACTCTCTCTCCTGTTGGGTGTGAGGCCTTTCAAGACTCGCCTGCGCTCGCGTTTTGGTAGTCTGATCGAAGCCGGAAAATTAACCTGCTGTTAGGACACTATGATTCAGACTGCCCCTCGCCTCTCCCGTCTCCGTCGCAGCCAGGTCTCTGAGAGTACCGGCGCAATATACGACCGTTACATGCGCACGCGCGGCAACGTGCCCAACATGTTTCGCACGGTAGCGCATCGTCCTGAGATCTTCGAAACAATGATTGCGCATTTTGAAGCGGTCTTGAATACCGGCACGCTGACCACGAAGCTCAAGGAACTGGTCATCGTTCGTACATCGCAGCTCAATGCTTGCGAATATTGCCTCGCCAGTCATTCGGTTATTGCAAGCCGTCTAGGCTGGTCGCAGGAACAGATGGATGGCCTCGACGGTTACGAATCGAGGGCTGACTTAACTGCCGCGGAAAAGGCCGCCCTTCGCCTCGCCGATCGGATGACTATCGATTCGAAGCGGATTACCGATGCCGAGTTTGCGAGCTTGCGTGAGTTCTATAGCGAAGGGGAAATTGTGGAACTGATGGCCGCCATCGGCCTGTTCAATTACTTCAACCGCTTCAACAATGCTCTGCAGATGGAGCCCACCAAACCGGGCGAGGGCAGCGATTCGCGATAGGTCACAGGCTGTCACCCAGCGCGGCCCACTCGCTCAGCTATCCTGTACCGACTTCGAGCCCCTGGCGTCAATACAGAAGAACGGCTACGCGGAAGGTTGTGAACCCCTGCCCGGGGTTGGTACTCGAACAGGCTCCGACCGCGGCCGTATGATACTGACCGCTTCGGACCCGCTGTTCCAGTACCTCAGGAAGCTTGCTCATGTCCGCGCTCTGCCACCGCACCACGGCTCCCGGATGCGAGCCGCCTGCGCTCCCTGACGGCATCTCGCAGGTCTGACGCGCATCCCGTTTGGGTCCTGTCGGTGCGACGCCTTTCTGATTCAGCAGCTCACCGATCTTTTGCTCGACCTGTTCTGGGCTCATCGACTGCACGCTGTTGGCGAAGTCCTCCACCGCATAAAGCGACCCTCGCTTCTCCACCACTGCAATCCCGATCGCAGTCATCTGCGGGTCGAGAATGTTGGTGCGGTGCGGCATCGAGTGCATCCACTGGTTCTGAATGGAATTTGCGCTCGGCCCCATGGCGATATTCTCCGCGATCGACTGGAAGTGCGCGCCCGCCTGCGCGGCTCGCGTGGTGAGCGGTGGCTCCCCTCCATACTGATGCGAGAGTTGTCCCTGCTCTGTCATCTTCTCCGCATGCGCATGCGCGGCATACGCGAGCGATGCATCCCAATGCAACGGACTCAGCCCCTGGTCCGATCGGACCTGGTTGGTGGCATCAAACAATTGCTGCTCGGCTGGTGAGGCGCTCTCCATGCCATCATCCTGCTGTGGCGTCGCCCGCGGCGCGCTCGCCAGCACTGACCCCAACAGCAACGCGCCAAGCCACCAGCCTCTTCTCGTTCGCATAGTCCTGCTCCCTCAAGCACTCTTGTACCGCCCACATTATATGCAAACCCGCAGCTCGAGATGCGGTTGCTGCGCGTCCGCGCCTTCGATTGAGCTCCGGACAAATCAAGACTTCGCGGCTGTCGCACATTCGTAACCGTCGCAAGCATGATTCGCTGGAGACGTGTTCCTGAAATGCAGAACTGGTAAAGCTTGCGTTTGCCATTCCTGCCGGGCCATCAAGCGATACTCGGCACAAGAAATCATTTCAGTTCTCCAGAAAACCGCTCGTTCACGCGGAGTCGCTTACAGCCCTATGAAGTAAACTTAAGAAGAACCATGACTGGCACTCGCATCGACAAGTGGCTATGGGCCGCTCGCTTCTTCAAGACTCGCGAGCTGGCCTCTCGCGCCTGCGAACTCAAGCGCATCCTCTCCAACGATCAGCCAGCCAAACCTTCGCGGGCGGTCCATCCCGGGGACATGCTCCGCATCGTGAACGAATCAGGCGAATACCAGGTCGAAGTCCTCGGCCTGAGCGAACAGCGCGGGCCAGCTTCGGTTGCACAGACCCTCTATTGCGAGACCGAGGCCAGCAAAGAACTGCGCCAGAAGGCGGCGGAAGAACGCAAGCTTCTCGGGCCGTTTGCGGACACTCGACCCACGAAGCCTTCGAAGCGCGACCGCCGCCTCATCCATAGCTTTCGAGGACGAAGCTGACCCACGGCTCCCCTCCTTGTCCTTCTGCGAACTGGAGAGGACCTCCTCGTCTCACCGCGAACACCCCGAGATGGATACAACTTTGGTTCACTTGCAAACCAGTCGTGCATCGAAGTGTGGCGGCGCACCACGACTCGCATCCCCGCAGAAATCGTTCAGTTCGTCGACCGCGAAATTGCTGCGCTTACTATCGAATGAGCCACCGCCGGTGTAGGTTTTCCCTGATCTACAGCAGCTCAAACCGACATCTGCGCCGTTTCGGAAACAGAGCTGGTCCCCCTGTCATCTTCTAAATCGAGACGCAGTTCCAAAACCCCAGATTCACTCTGCTGCGGATAACTAGATCATCAGAACATTGCTGACGATCAATATCCACGCATGTCTCAGGGGCGACGTTCCATCTTGCTCATCGCTGAGGCCAGGGTGCACGCAAGACCACGACATCCTTTCTTTTGCATCATGACTCGGCCGTAATCTTCGTCGGGGAAGAGTTCGGCGAATGTGCTCCACAGGTTTACCATTCTGCTCAGTGACATTTACACCAATCGCGTAGGCTCACGTCGTGGCTTTGGTGGTCTCACGCAAGCCCAATCCTGCGGGCGCAAATCTGCTTTTACAGATGGGCTTTCGCATCCTCAGCGCGTAGCCAGATGCGCCATGTTTCAACTTAGCCAGAAAGCCCTCTTGCGTTCTTCTGTGATTCCCATTACCTTCTGCATGTCACTAAGACTTACTTGGTCGTAATACTCGATTCATCTTGATACGCCGTCTTCTTCTGTTTTTATTGATCACCTCTTTGCTTTGACGCGGCAACGAATGCAGGCCCAGCCCACCTCTAGAGCAGTCACCTACAGGCCGCTGTGATCCGGCAACGTAACTGAAGTTAGCTCATGCCGACACATGGAACGTTACTGCCCTGTCCCCACAGTGCAAATGAACCGCTACCAGAAGATTGGCCTCCCTCAGCGAAACGATATCGCCGCTGCAATCCTGCGTCGTAACGTAGCCAGCGGAGAGCAGTCTTTCATCGTTACCGTGGCAGGCTGTTGGAAGCGAGCCTTCTGCAAGCACTCGGTCCGCGACCCAGTGTGGGGGTTTGGAATGACGATAGGCAAGGACTTCACGGTGCGGAGGGTCGAGGAGCAGGTAAGCAACGTTCTGCGTGAAGCACTGGCGAACCAGGTCAAGACTTCTTACGGTGTTAACGTTCCGCCCAGCTCCACGATCGATGACCGGATTGCCATTGTTCTTGGAACTCATGGTGTCCTCCTCGATTCGATCTGTCTCAGTGGAGTCCGCAGCAGCGGTTCTCAATATTTCGTCCTCGCGGCTGAGGCATCTTTTCAAAGAGCAGGTGGGCATTCCGTTTCACAAGTACGAGATCATGATGCGCCTGGAGCGGGTTCGACTGCTGCTTCGCACCACCGATTGCAGTGTGAAGGAAGCGGCCCGCATGCTGGGCTTCTCGGATATGAGTAACTTTAGCCATATGTTCAAGCGGACTTATGGCGTAACTCCAGGCTCGGTGAAGACGATGAAGTCACAGGATGTGGCCCGAGGGAAATAGCTAAATATAACAATTGCGGGTTCAACAGGGCTGTTATATCGTCGTTCAAACTTTAAGGTCTTATATTGGTCAACTCGTCTCTAGTAATGCTTGCCAGTAGCTCGCAATGACTCTCCCCCGAGTTAGAAGAGTTACACGGCCTTGGTATCTGCCATCACAGAACTGGACTACAAACCCTTGTTTACGTTGAAACGCAGTAACTAAAAGAGTGAGCCCAAGGTATGTTTCGCTTAGAGATGGTTTATTGCATACCTGCTGGCGTCTGAGGTTCTTCCGCCCTCGCGAGGGCGATGTAGTCCGGTTCCTTGGTCCTATCCGATTTCGGTCTTGAGCAAATTTTTGCTGCCGTGCTCGATGCACGACAGCGACGCACCGTTGCGGCGCGACGGGATTCGTGTGCCTGAAGAGAAGGAGCAGTCGATGATGCTGTCCGTTATAGGAGGACTCAGCATGGTGAGCAGGAATATGTATCGGTTGTCGTTGCTTGTGTTGTTCGGCAGCGTAATGTGTGTAACCGCGAGCGCCCAGTCGTTTCGCGTCCAGTGTCCCCTAGTGACCACCCTTCACCCGAACTCTCCGACCAGTGCTAATCCGGTAGGCGGCAGCATCAAATGCCAGCAGGTCTCAGGCGGCGACGGTTACGCCACGATGGGAGACGGGAACCAGATCTACATGTTCTCGTTCGGGCCGCTGTCAGGATTGAACGACATTGCCAACGGCCTGCCTGGTACGCAGCCGGCCCGCGTCTTCATGACGCCGTATGACCCCGCTGCAACTTACAACGGCCCGGGAGCTGCCGGAAATGCGCCAGGGGCGAACGGCGCTGTTGGCCTTGTCCCCGACCTGGACGGCGTCGTGACTCCAATCAATCCAACGACAGGGGTAAATACGAGCCAGTGTCCGCTGAGTAGTTATCCCTCAGGCAGTCCTTGTTACACCGGGCACGTTGACCCTCGGCAGATTCTGGACGTGGGCGTCATGAACGGAAACATTCCTGCGCCGATGATGGCCATCGATGAAGACGATGAGTTCTTCCTCACGCTGACTAACGTCGGCATGATCATGCGTCCCGACCTCTTCGAGCAGCACACCATCCACTTCCACGGTTATCCCAACGCGTCGTCATTCTATGACGGTGTTCCCGATGCGTCGGTGGCCATCAACATTGGTGGAAGCTTCACGTATTACTATCTCGCGCCAGATGCCGGCACCTACTTCTGGCACTGCCATATCTCGCCCCCTGAGCACTTGCAGATGGGCATGGTCGGTCAACTCTATGTCCGCCCGCGCCAGGACCGCACACCCTCCGGCACCTCTCTTCACGCCAGTCTGCTCGCGCAACAGAATGACCTGCGCACAGCGTCCAACTGCGCCAGCGACATTCTTTGCCCCTCGCCAGTCCCGTCCCTCGACAATGGCGCGGTTCAGGGACCAAACAAGTCGGGTAGCCCGACCATGTACGCCTACAACGATGGCGACGGTTCGACCGCTTACGACGTAGAGTACCCGCTGCAGATCCACGGATTCGATCCCAACTTCCACTTCGTGGGCATGACCTTCAACCCCGAAGGCTTTGCCGATATGAAGGACAAGTACTTCCTGCTGAATGGCCGTAGTTACCCTGACACCATTCATGCGAGCACGTATGTGGACGGCAATAACTCGGTGGGTGGTAACTCGGTGTATGTGGGACAGCCAACCAAGTCCAATGCTATTTACACCCAGGCCTCCGACAGCGTCTCTCGCGCTTCGCAGCCGCTCAACGCAGTCATCAATATCCCGGTTGGCGGTAAGGCATTGCTTCGGATCTCCGATCTCGATGTCTCTGAATACCAGACTCTCGCATCGCTCGGTATTCCCATGCATGTCATTGGGTATAACGCTCGTCTCCTTCGCGACGTCACCGGCAACAACATGGATTATTTCTCCAACTCCATCACCCTCGGTGGCGGCGAGTCTCTCGATGTGATCCTGGATGCCAGCCGGCCCAAGCCAGATGGAACGCAGTACAGCGCTGGGGAAGTCTATTACCTCTACACCCCCAATCTCGATCACTTGTCAAACGATGCCGAAAACTTCGGCGGCCTCATGACAGAAGTCCATATCTGTAACGCGGTCGACCCTGCGACCAAAGCATGCAAGTAACGAGGAGAGCAGCGATGAGCCAAATAAATATAAAGAAAGTTATCTCGATCACATGGCTGCATCCCGTGATAGTGGCGGTAGTTATTCTGCTATCCACTGCCCCGGTGCATGCCGCAGCGCCTGGAATTACAGGAACGGCATTCGACTTAGTCGCCTCTGAGAGTTACATCAGCCAGCCGGACGGCATGGCGATCTACTCCTGGGGCTATGGTTGCAAGAGCGCGCCTTCGGGCTTTGCTCCCTCTGCCATTGCCAGCGCAAGCTGCTCGAGCATGCAGATTCCCGGTCCAACCTTGATTGTCACCGAGGGAACACCGGTCTCCATCACACTTACTAACAATCTGCCCGCCGCCGCGGGTAACACCTCGATTCTGTTCCCTGGCTTCACGGTCGCTTCTGCCGGCGGCGTCTCCGGGTTACTCACTAAGGAAGCAGCACCGGGATCTTCTGTGACTTATACCTTTACCCCCCAGAGTCCCGGCACGCGCGCTTACTACAGCGGAACCCAGAGCGACTTACAGGTAGAGATGGGGCTCTATGGCGCCATCATCGTGCTTCCCAAAGGCATCCCCAGCGAGTGCGAGGGCGCCCTTGCAACCAACAATCGTGCAGCAGAGACTGCGCATGGTGAATCTGACTTCCGGCTCGCCCACGCTGCCTACAATAATCCGGCTGCCTGCTATGACCGCGAATACCTCTTCCAGTTTTCCGAAATCGATCCAAAGATCCATCAGCAGGTGGAATCGCAGAAGGCCAACGCGTGCACTCAGCCCTCTGGATGCCTCGAGGTTGCTACCGAGCCGTACCGCCCGAAGTATTTCATGATCAATGGGCGCTCGATGCCGGATGACATGGACGATAATTACGCTCCTCAGTATCCCCATCAACCGTATAACGGCGATCCGCACATGCATCCAGGCGAACTCGTGCTGTTGCGCGTGATCGGCCAGGGCCACTGGCAGCATCCGTTCCACGAACACGGCAATCACGTCCGCATTCTCGGTCGCGATGGCAATCTCATCACCAGTTCGACTGATGCCACTAAGCTTGCCGGCCCGCTGCTCTTCACGACCACAACGACGCCCGGACTTGCCATGGACGGAATCTTCTACTGGACCGGTAAGGGTCTTAACTGGGACGTGTTCGGCCACGGATACAAGGGGGACACGAGTAAGTGCGTTCCCGATGCGAACGGCTATAACACAGGATCCGGCGCAGTCGCCGACATCAACTATTACGAATGGTGCGGCGATCACAACAAGCCGCTCGAAACCAATCCGTTTGGCGCTGTCGGCCGCGGGCGGCCCCGTAACTTTGCCGAATCCCAACATCCTGGTCAACGGCACATGGTACGGCGGAAGTCCCTATCTCGGCCCGGACGCAACCGGCCGCGCGGTGGGTAGTACTGGCACCACGCCGCCTTCTGGAACCGTCGTAAATCCCCCGTCCTCCGAGGCCGGCTTCGCTTATATGTGGCACTCGCACAACGAACGCGAGATCACCACCAACAATATCTTTCCGGGGGGAATGATGATGATGATGCTTGTCGACTCCCGGGAATTTGTAATCGACGAAACGAAATAACTAGGAGATGAGCATGCGATCCAACTATCTCAAAACTGCCTTGAAGACAGCGGTATTCGCAGTGACCCTCCTCCTGGGAGCGAGTACGTCTTTTGGTCAGGTCGTCAATCTTACGGCTGGTTCAACGACCACCGCTTTGCCTGACGGCCAATCTGTCCCTATGTGGGGATACTCCTGTTCGGATGCGGGCACCGGCGGAGCTTCCTGCGCGGCGTCTAACCCGAGTGCCGGTGGTGGCTGGTCTCCCGTCGTTATTACGACGGCGCCGGGCAAACTTACGATTAACCTTACGAACAATCTTTCGTTCGCGGGCTCTGGGGTTAAGGTGCCTACCTCGATCGTGATCGTCGGCCAAGTCGGCGGCGGTCTCGGCGCACCTCCCACTAAGGTCGCGAGCCCCGCGCACACAGGTTCTACTGTCAGCTGGCCAACTCCGGGCAGCGGACAATTCACACCGCCGCCTCAGGCAGAAGGACGCGTCCAATCCTTCGCCACACAGGTCGAGGCTGGCGCAGGACCTGCGACGCTCACATGGACTGGCCTCAAGCCCGGTACGTACCTGATTGAGTCTGGCACACACCCCTCCATCCAAGGCCCCATGGGTCTGTATGGAGTGTTGGTGGTCACCACCGCACCTTCGGGTTCTCCGGGTCTCGCCTATCCTGCCGCTGGCAATGCCGCAGCAGTGAGTTATGGCTCTGAGGTTCCCCTGGTGCTCAGCGAAATCGATCCGGTGCAGAACGCGGCAGTCGATGCCGCCGTTCGAACCAGTGGCTTCAACGAACTCACCGTCTGGTCTGGGCAACCGGGAGGTTGCGGCAATCCTACCTCCTCCACTTACCAGACCTGCTATCCGCCCGCAGTCAATTACGATCCGCGCTATTACCTGATCAACGGTGTATCGCTCGATAAGTCAAATCTAAGCCGTTCGCTCTTCACCAGCACGCCAGCCACTCCTGCAACCGGCGGTCTGCTCGTCCGCTTCGTTAACGCCGGACTGCGCATGCACGTTCCATCGATCGTTGGCGCAACCACTGGCAACGCATCGCCTGCAACACCCGGCTTCGCGCTAATCGCAGAAGATGGCAACCTGCTTCCCGGTACCCCGAGAATTCAGAGCGAAGTCTTTCTCGCGGCTGGAAAAACTTACGACGTTCTTATCAATCCTCCAACGGGAACCGCGACGTTACCGGTCTTTGATCGCCAACTCAGTCTCTCGACAAACAACCGTCGCGATGGCGGCATGCAGGCGTACATCGGCCTGAACGGCGCCTCTGCCCCGACTGCCGGTCAGTTGTCAGCCACAGCCAATCCTGACTCATACTTCCTCGTACCTGGAAACACCCTCACGGTTTCTGATATCTCGAAGGGCGTGATCGCCAATGACGTGGGTGTCTACGGGGTCAAGGTAGTTTCGGGTGGCACGGGTGGTTCGCTGAACCTCAATGCGGACGGCACCTTCACTTATACCGCTAACTCGGGAACCACATCCGACATGTTCACCTATTGCGGCAACGGTGCAACGGCTGGCCCCGCATGCGCAACCGTGAACCTCGCGGCTGCCCCGATCGAGTCTGCCTCCGGCATCACTCTAGCGAACCACTCCTATACCAGCAGCGTGGCTACCTTCATTCAGGTCGGCAGTCCCGGCATCCTGGTAGGTGCTGTTGACGCAAAGAACTATCCTCTGACCGTCGATGTCTCGTCGATTAGTGCTCAGGGCGGAATGTCAGTGCAGGCCGCGCCGGCAGGTGGATTCACAGCCACGGCGAGTTCCCCTGGAACCTACACGTTCACCTATAAGGCCAAAAATTCGCAGGGAATACAGAGTGCGAACTCCGCCACGGTGAGCGTCACATTCCCCACACCTAGCGGCCTCAAAGTTCACGTCTACGACGCGCCACTGTTCCAGCAAGGAACTCTGGCCAGCATCGGCGACTACCGCTGGATTATCGAGGAAGATCGCACCTTCAACATCAATCCAACGACTGAGAATGCCGGCACAGGAACTGTGCCCGATCTCGGCACCAACTTCCATACCAGCTACATGCCAATCGTGGCTGCTGGTTGCACCGGAGCCCTCTCCTGCGAATCCGGCCAGACCGTTTATGACCCCACTACCAAGCAACACAAGCCTGCCGTCTGCGACGTAGGCGATGGCGCTTGCCGCATCGATGCTGCCCAACAGACCATGGTCGATCCTAGCCAGGTAGTCCTTGACCCCAAGAAGCGCTACTACATCTCTATTATTCCTGGAGATGCAGCTAACTCCTTTACGGCGGGCGGAGGCGGCGCAACCAGCGGTACCGGCAATGTGAAGCAGGTCGGCACGACTGTTACCGTCACCGTCCCACCGGGCGGAAGCGGATTGGTTGTCGGTGACCAAGTCACCATAAACGGCTCCAGCGTGGCGTCTGCCAATGGAACCTTTCTCGTGACCGGGGTTACGGATACCAGCTTTACCTACACCACGGTCAGCTCCTGCGCGGCTCCCAGTACATGTACCGCGAGCGGGGTCTCCTTCGGTCATCAGTTCGACATCGCAGCGGATTGCGGCGTGTACTCCACCAGCGGTCCCACTGCGGCTAACTGGACTCCGGGCACCGGCACTTGCGGTCACGGCATGAGCGGCGCGTCCATTCCTGCCGGCGCTACTGCGGTTAACATTCCGACGGAAGAGACCCCATTCCCCACCGCCAAAATTGCGGTTTTCGTCTTTGAAGACGATAGCCCCCTCAATGGCGAAAACGACGTTCACGGTGGCACGGACACGCAGGGCACTTCGAGAGAACCAGGCCTCGGTGGTTTCGAGCTGAGACTCTTCGACGCAGCCGGCGGCACAGGCGACAGCACTGGGCAGATGACATACGACATGTTCAACTACCCGCTGTCCAACAGCCTGGCAGGCACCACCGATCAACTCACCGGACTCAACGCTTGCCCGATCACGACAAATGCGGACGGCCTGGTTGGCATGATCGTCACCTGCCCGCACTTCGAATCCGACGGCAAGACCGTCTCGCCGCTCGCTGGACAGGCCGTCATTGCTAACATGATGCCCGGTCGTTACGGCGTGCAGGCTGACGAGGGCGCCGATCGACTCGGTCGCGGGGAAGAGTGGCTTCAGACCAACACACTCGACGGTCAGAAGTCCCACGACGCCTTCATCAAGGTTGGTGGCCCGGCGTACTTCCAAGAATTCGGCCCAGCCGGCTTCCACGTCTCCATCGGCTTCGCCAATCCGAAGATCATCAACGACCGCCTCGCACCTTACTGCGCAGCGGCCAAGACAGCAGCCACTCCGAATCCCTGCGGCAACACCATCAAAGGCATAATCACCGACATGCACCAGAGCCGTACTCCGGATCAGCGGCTCTATAGCAGCGGAAGCCGTCAGGCTCTCAGCTTCACCCAGTGCTACGTCAGCTTCGGCGATCCTGACGATGATGACATCGCCTTCACCAAGTGCAACCCGGATGGCACCTTCACCCTCACCGGTGTGCCGGATGGTAGCTGGCGCCTCACCCTCTTCGATCAGTGGAACGATCAGATCGTAGATGGTCTGTCTACCCCAGTAGCCGTAGCCGGCGGCAAGACCCTCGACATGGGGCAGATCGCTGTGCAGCAATGGCACACCAACATTTACACCCGCACCTACATCGATCTCAACGGCGACGGCGTTTCTCAGCCCGACGAGCCCGGTGCCGCGCTGGTGGTCGTCAACAACCGCTTCCGCGACGGTAGCTATTCCAACTTCAACAATGCCGACCTCGATGGATATGCGGCGTATAACGAGATATTTCCGCTGTTCAACTGGTACGTGATCGAGACCGATACCACCCGTTACAAGCAGACTGGCGTTCACGTTGTCTATGACGCAGGCGGTCCGGTCGACGGCACCAGTGGCGGGGCCGATTCCAACATCGCCTCCAATCTTGCAAGCACCAACGAAACGTATCCTCTACCTAGCGACCTGCGGTTCCCCGGCTCGTTCTATTGCTCGACCGCGGATTGCAGCGACTCCAACTTCGGGAAGGGAACAACTCCTGGCGGCGGCTCCGGCGGCTCTACTGGCCGCGTCGATCCTCCCTGGATTACCTCTGAAGCCTGGCAAGGTTTTATCGGTTCGAGCGAGTTCGTCGAATTCGGTAAGAAGCCCTTTGCCCCTGGCGAGAACGGCGGTATCCACGGCGAAGTTATCTATGCATCGACCCGTCCGTTCGACGATCCGGCCCTGCTGATCCACACCAGCTGGACCCCCGACGTCCCGAACGTCACCATCAACCTCTACCAGGAAGGCACTGCTCCCGACGGAACCAAGAGTCTCAAGCTCGTCGACACCACAGTTACCAGCAGCTGGGATAACTGGGCTCAGGGCTTCCGCGGCAGTAGCGCTCCGAATGCGCTCTCGTCTATCACCCTCAGCAAGCCCGGTGCAGGCTATGGCCCGGTAACCTCGGTGGCGCTCAGCACCGGCGGCAGCGGCTACACCTCTGTCCCCAACGTCACTATCTACGGCGGCGGATCTGGCGCAACTGCCACCGCGACCGTCACAGGTGGAGTTGTAACCGCACTCACTCTGAAAACACCCGGCCTCGGTTACGTGAACCCGACCGTAGTCATCGATGCACCCGCGAATGGAACGCAGGCCACGGCTACCGCCTCTGCTGCCGCTCCTCCCGCAGTCGCCATTGATGCACCTCCGGTGGGTGGTACCCAGGCAGTCGGCAAGGCCGTGCTGAATGCGGATGGCGGCGTATCTTCCGTCAACATCGTCAACGGCGGCTCTGGATACACTGCCGCTCCCAACGTCACCTTCACTGCTACGGTTGGCAGCGGAGCTACCGGCCTGGCCTCGGTCACGACCGGCACTGCGAAGATCCCGAACATGAACTGCCCGGGACTCGATCAGACCAGCCCGTTCTTCTTCACCTTGAAGAACTCCACCCAGTTCCTCGATCCCAACAGCTCCGCCCTGCCTTATAACTCGGCTTATAAGTGCTATGACGGCCTGTCCACTTTTAACCAGGTACAGCCTGCACCCTACGATGGCGCGTACCAGTTCCCCAGCGTTACTAGCCGCGATGCCAACGGCAAGCCTGTAGGCACCAACTGCAACATCTGCCAGCCGAACACCGCGACCGACAACAAGGACTGGTACTACGGCACGCCCATGCTTCCCGCCGGCAAGTATGTCGTCGAGATGATCCTGCCCAACGGCTATGAGTTAGTCAAAGAAGAGGATAAGAACATCCTCATCGGCGATAACTACATCGCTCCGGTAACGCAGCAATTCGGCGGCATCGGCAGCATCTTCATCCTGCCCGACCAGGCAGAGGTGGCCAGCGAATACAACCCCAACAACGCGCAGAACTCTACCAATAACCTGGGCGTCTACAGCGAGCCCATCGCAGAAGGCGATACCGGCAGCATCGAAATGAAGTGGCCCTGCGTTGGCCAGGCTCGCATCGTGCCTGACTACATCAGCCTCTTCCCCGGTTCGCAACAGGCGGCCCCGTTTGCCGGAGCTACCCGTAATCTTTGCGATCGGAAAGAAGTGGTCCTCGGTAACGAGACTTCGGCCTTGGCCAAGTTCTGGGTCTTCAGCTCGACCCACGTCGCCGCTCACTTCACCGGCATCATGCTCGACGATCTATCGTCCGAGTTCGATCCGTTCTCTCCGCAGTTCGGTGAGAAGTTTGCGATTCCCAACGTCCCCGTGTCCCTCAAGGATCAGAACGGTATCGAGATCTTCCGTACCTACACCGATCAATGGGGCATCTTCAATGGCTTGAACTACTCCACATGGGAAGTCAACCCGCCGAACCCGACGGGCTACGCGCCAACCATGATGGTCGCTTGCATGAACGATCCGGGCACCGGCGTTACGCCGGATCCGCAGTTCAACCCGAACTACAGCCAGTTCTGCTATGAGATCCCGTTCATGCCGGGCCAGACGCAGTACATGGACACGCCGGTTGTGCCCACCGCCGCCTTTGCGGATGGCTACAACGTTCCAGATTGCTCGTATCCCGATGCCACCCCGTCCATCGCCAGCGTTCTCGGTGATTCGGTCGGCGGAGGTGCTGGACCTTACGTCAGCGCTCCTGGAAAGTCCCTGACGATCAACGCTCTCGGCAAGCAGATGGTTCCGAACCAGGCTTACTCCGGACCGTCCGCGACCGCTGCTCCCTTCAACCAGAAGTACATTCAGCGTAACTATGGCTTCGGCATGTCACAGGGCACTGGTTCCGTCACCATCGGCGGCATCACAGCCATTGTCACCTCCTGGAGCGATAGTCAGATCGTCGTGAACGTCCCGGCAGGCATACCTTCCTGCTCCGTAGTTAAGGGCTCGTTCGCAAACGCTGCTCCGCTTCAGAAGCAAGGACCGCGGCCGGCCGGTAACTTCGCGACCTGGCCCACGTACGCAGCTTCTTGCGGTGAGTTGGTTGTCACCGCCGGCAATGGCAAGCAGTCCGTCGACACCGTCACTGTGACCGTCGGCGGTAAGGCCCCCACATACGTCGCCGGCGAGAATGCGTCTAACACCGCAATTCAGAACGCCATCGACGCAGCCGCACCTGGCGATCTCATCATCGTCGGACCCGGTACCTACCAGGAAATGCTGCTGATGTGGAAGCCCGTACGCCTCCAGGGTGTCGGCGCCGCCTCAGTCACCATCAACGCCAATACACATCCCTCGGGCAAGATGGATCCGTGGCGCAAGAAGGTCGAGTGCCTCTTCGGCATCTCGGTCAACGGTACAGCTATCACCAAGAACAATCCGTTCGACACCACCAATGCGCAAGGATGCTCATTTGTGGACTCGGTCACCGGCCTCGGCACTCCGCAGGTCGATCCAATTCCGCTCGAGCCAGTCTCAAGCTGGGATTCCACGCTCAACGGCAACCTGGCCGAACTCCTCCAGGAGCCCACATTGCTGGGTGCCTATGAAGGCGCGGCCATCACGGTACTTGGTAAGGGTCTCGCCAGCGTCAATGGCGGCACTCGCCAGCACCCGGTTCTCGTCTACGATCCCAATTGCATCGCCAACGGCGTCTGCCGCACGCTCACGGCAAGCAATGCAGATTGCGCCACCTATCCCAGCAACTTCCTCTGCAACCCGTCGCGGATTGACGGATTCAGCGTTGTCAACAGTTCCCAGGGTGGAGGCGGTATCTTCCTCCACGGCTTTAACCACTTCACTGAGGTTTCGAACAACCGCGTTCACAGTAACGCTGGCACTCTCTCTGGCGGCATCACCGTCGGCCAGGCAGAGTCTCCAGACGGCACCATCGCGGCGAATAACCAGGAACTGCCGTTCCTGTTCAACACGTACGTGAACATCCACAACAACGCAGTCACGCAGAACTCTTCCTACGGCGATGAAATCAACTCATCGACCACGGAAGCTGCGGGCGGCGTCACCTTCTGCACCGGTTCCGACTACTACCTGTTCAATCAGAACTGGGTGTGCGGCAACCTGAGCACCGGTGACGGTGGCGGCTTCGTTCACTTCGGCTTGAGCTACGACGGTCAGATCCGGAACAATAAGTTCCTCTTCAACCAGACCAATAACATTACCCTGCCCACCAATGGCGGCGGTCTCGCGGTCATCGGCGCACCACCCGACGGACCGGTTTGCGAGAACTCCGTGGTTGACGTTGATTGCCCGCCCAGCCTCTCTGATGGCGTTGGACCGGGCATGGTCATCGACTCCAACCTCATTCAGGGCAACAGCGCTGAAAGTGGTAGCGGTGGCGGCATCCGGCTGCAGAGCGTCAACGGAACCGAGGTCGCCCGTTTCCCAACTAGACCGGGAAGCTGGTACGACATCACCGTAACCAACAACATCATCACCAACAACGTCGCAGGCTGGGATGGAGCAGGTATTTCGATGCAGGACGCATTGAACGTCAGCTTCATCAACAACACGGTGGCTTCGAACGATACGACTGCATCTTCGGGCGTGCTCTTCAATACCCTTGGCGCTCCCAATGCCAACACTCCGCCCCCAACCAACGGTGGAGGCAGCTGCGATCCGACGGTGACACCGAACTGCGATACGGCTGGGACTCAGGTCATCAGCTCCACGCCCCAACCGGCTGGCCTGGTGACGATGCAGCATACTCCCAACCTGGTCTCGTCCTTGCCGGCAACGATCGACTGCCCGGTGTGGTATACCGGCGGCGGCCCCAACAATGCCAACGGTACCTGCAGAAAGGTTTCGCTCCCGCTCGTCAGGAACGACATCTTCTGGCAGAACCGCGCATTCAACATCAAGGTAGGAGACAGCGGTAGCGGCGCTCTCAGCCAGCAACACCTTGTGACACTCACGCCTTCGCTCAGTCAAACCAAGACCGGCGATTGCGTCAACGGTGCGAACTACTGGGATATCGGCGTTCGTGGAGACACGAGCCCGAGTGCGCCAAGTCCTCTGGGCTTCAAGATCAACCCGGCGAACTCGATCCTCACCAGCACCACTGGGTATGCGGCTTCTAACCAGAGCGGCAATCCGGCGCTGATCGCCCAATACTGCAACGGCTCGCGCGTTCCACCAGAGAACGGTGGGCTCGGCTATATCGTTCCCCCAGGTATCTCCGATGCAACCACGCCGAACCCGATCTTCAACCTGACTCCGGCAGCCACCGTGGACGAAGGTAACAACTGGATCAACATGGCCTTCGGTCCTCTGTCGCTGATGAACCAGATCTCGAACACCGAGATCAGCAACTACTCCATCGCAGCCGGTTCGCCTGCGATCAACACCGGAGTCGCCACCGGCGCTCCGAATCACGACTACTTCGGCACGAAGCGGCCCCAGGGTACCGGGTACGACATCGGAGCAGTCGAGTTCGTGTCGGCCCCGCTCGCAGTGGTCAACGTAACGGGTGGACCGCTGGCATTCGGAAATGTGGCCGTCAACACGACTTCGGCTGCACAGACTCTCACGCTGCATAACACCGGTAACGTTGCCTTCACGGGCGGCGTGGTAACTGTAACGGCTCCGTTTGCTCAACTCGGTGGCAGCTGCACCGGGACTCTGGCCCCTGCCGCCACTTGCACCATCACGGTGGTCTTCAAGCCAACCGCGTTGGGACCTGCATCTGGCACAGCAACCATCACCGGTAGCGTGATTGTCACAGGCTCGCCTGTAGCTCTTACGGGAACCGGCATAGCCGCCGTCACCAGCGCGACCCTCACGCCAGTGACGTTCACTTACGCCGCCAAGACGAGAAATTGCCCTGGCACCGGACTTGGAGCTCTAGCCTGCTTACTGGATCAGGCTCAGACCTTCACCCTGACCAATACCGGCAACGTAACCTTGACGGGCCTTGGCGCTTCAACCATCGGTGGCTTGAACGCGAATGAGTACGCACTTGTTCCGTTGCTCACTACCTGCGGCACGTCGGGACTCGTCCAGACGGTCAACCTTGCTCCGAACGCAACTTGCAACATCTCGGTGCAATTCAAACCACTCACCGCATTCCCAACCGGTGTAAAGACGGGAACTATCTCGATCACCGCTGGAGCTGCGGGAGTGAAAACCTCCACCTTGACTGGTACTGCAAACTGACCTGTAACTCGCTACAAACGGCGGCTGCCCGCGAATTTACTTCGCGGGCAGCTTTCCCGTAAACCGGCTTACTCCGATCTTAGTAATACGTGGTGACTTAGATGAAATTGACCAACCGATCTCGCCTGATCAACTCCCTGCTCGCGGCTACTGTCCTGCTCTCGGCGGCCTCTGCACAACAGACCGCCGGCACCCAACAGCCTCGCCCCATTCCTGCTCTGCTGAGCGGGCACAAGGTTTCTCCGTACCACTCCACCGGCCTGCAACCCAAGGCCAGGGCCTTCTACCAGTCCAAGTGGGGCATCGAGCCGGTTGCGGTCAAGGAAGTCTCCTCCGGCACCATGATCAAGTTCACCTATCGGGTCTACGACGCAGTCAAGGCCAAAACCCTGAACGACGTTAAGATCACTCCCTACCTCATCGAGCCGAAGGCCCATGTGCGCCTGGTGATTCCGCAGATGGAAAACGTTGGCCAACTGCGTCAGACTGCCCCACCGGAAAACGGCAACATCTACTGGATGGTCTTCTCGAACAAGGGCGGCTACGTGAAGAGCGGCGCTCACGTCGACGTTGTCATCGGCGGCTTTCATGCCAACGGCCTGGTGGTCGAGTAACTCCGCCTTAGTTCAATAGTGTTAGGAAATACAACACCGTTCTGGCGTAAAACTTGTCATAATTGCCACACCCAAAGGAGTACCTCATGCGTCTTGGTTGCCTTACCGCACTACTGCTTGCGACCGTCGCCGTCGCTCAAGCTGCCGAAAATGTGACTCCGAAATCCGCACCGGCCTCAGGCGGAGCACCCCAGCCAGTGAACACTGCCCAGGCGGGAGCGATGCCAAAGCCTGCAGCTCCGGCTGCTTCGGGCGATGCCAAGCTGTCGCCGAACGATCCCGTCATCGTGGTGGCCGGACTCTGTGACCCCGTCGCCGCTGCTCCGGCGAAACACAAGACCCGCATGCCCTGCAAAACTGTCATTACGCGCGCGCAGTTCGATGCACTCGCCGATGCCATCCAACCTCACATGGATCCGGTATCGAAGGCACAACTGGCCGCTTCCTATCCGCAGCTTCTTCTCATGCAGCGCGAGTTCCGCCGCCGCTCCCTGGACAACGACGTCAAGGTCAAGCAGATGATCGCGTTTGCCAAGCTGCGTGCTGAGGCCGATGAGGCCGAGAAAGCGCTCAAGGTGCAGGCGGGCGTCGTTCCGGAGTCTGAGATTCAGCGCTACTACAACGAGAATCTGAAGCAATACGAGCAGACCGAACTGCTGCGCCTCTACATTCCCTATGCTCAGAATGACAAGCAGGGTGCTCACCATCAGCAGGGCCCCATGAACACCAATGAGCCCGGCAAGGGCGACGATGCGGCCCGCCCGCTCGCGGACTCGCTGCACGATCGCGCTGTTGCTGGCGAAAACTTCGACAACCTTCAGGTCGAGGCGTATCGCGTCGCCGGCCTCACCAGCACTCCGCCCGACACCAACATCGGCAAACACACCGCTGACGATATGTCGGAAGATCATCGCAAGCTCATCTCGATGGCCGTCGGCGAAGTCTCGTCTGTCATGAAGGGGCCGAACGGTTATTACATCTACAAAGTGCTATCGAAAGATACACGGCCTCTCGACAAGGTGCACGCTGAGATCAACTCCGCGCTCACCCAGGTGAAGATTGCGGCGTTCAAAAAGCAGATGGACCTTTCGGTGCACACGCAGTTCAACTCCGACTACTTCCTTACCGATCCCCTCACCGTCAACGCAGCCATTCCGACCGGCAATGTACTCGGTCAGAGTGCGAAAGCATTCGCCGCTCGCGGAGGTCGTGGCAGTCTTCGCCGCACTGTGCCGGCGCAGGTTATGCCCGCAGCTTTGAGCCCGGCTGCGGCCGCAGCCCCGGCACCAGGCCGCGGCGCCGCTCGCTAAAACTTGAAATCTGCACCGAGGGGAGCACGCTTCATGCGTGCTCCCCATTTCGTTTTGGCCTAAACCCCGCCCTCGCCCAAACGCGACGTGCTATTCCTTGCTGCGCAACCTGCTACCGACCTGCTCGGGCAGCATGATTCTGCATGCAAACACGCTGCACCTTCTCCATCCCAAACACGTGTCTTCATGCGCCAAGGCTACAAACAATCCAGTCTCCAAAGTGGTTGTAAACATTGAAGATCGGCCGGATACCCCACAGCAGAATTCGTATCTATAGTTGTATTGATTTGCGGGCATACCGGACTAATACTGCAACTGGTTTCCAGGAGTCAGTCTTGAAAAAAACTATGCTCGCCCTCACTCTGTTCCTGAGCCCTGCTCTCCTGGCTCAGTCTGTTGGACTCTCTGCCAAGACCAGTAAAATCAAGGTGCAGTCGCAGTCCTCCAGTTCCCAGTCCACCGCGCCGCGCCCGACCCCGCAGCCTGTGCCGATTTTGATCGGACATCCCGCGCCTCCTGTAAGCAATCCTTACAGCTCCAACTCCTCAAATCTCAGTGATGCCAAGACGGCTCCCAAAGTGGGCGGTTACCCAGCCACTTCGCAGAACATCGTCTATCAAAACGGAGCAGCGGTCTATATGAGTTTCTCCTTCAGCGGAGCGTCGCGATCCGCCATCGTTGCCGCAATCCAACAGCAATATGGTCCGCCTACCAGCGGCGCGTCCTTGGGAAGTTCCATGCAGCGTTGGACGGTAGGGCCCAACGTAATCCAGATAAGCGGCGACGGCACCCCGGGCCTGGTTATTGCCAGCCAAGCCTATCTCACTAACCATCAGTAATTGCCTGTAACGCCTCGCAATCGTGCGCCCCGCCGTATTCCTGTTAAAGGCGGGGCGCACATGCCGCCAGATACAATCACGCTTTCGTCTCGCAACCATCCCCGCAATACACTCCGCCATACATCCCACAACAAAGGCATTGACCCGCGCCTTCCGCCTCATGTAGCTTTCTGCCACACCCCATGTACGTCACGTATCAGTGAACGACAGCGTTGCCGAGAGTTAGCGGCTCTCACCAGGAGAAATCTGCCCAGGGGAGGGAAGCGCCCGACCTCGAAGATCCGCGGAAAGGATACGCAGCACCGATGTATCACTCGACGCTATGGTCGCGCCGCCGTTTGCTGCGTACCGTTCCCGCCCTGCTTGCGCCAGCCCTTCTTCCCAACAGCGTAAGCGGTCTGCTCGTACCCGCTCATCCGGTGACTCCGTTTTCGCGCTTTACCGACGTCGCGCTCGCATCCGGCCTCACTCGTCCCATGCTCTTTGGCCATCCCAGCCACGTCACCTACGTGATCGAGAACATGGGCGGGGGCTGCGCCTTCTTTGACTACGACAACGATGGCTGGATGGATATCTTTTTGCTCTGCGGCAGACGCCTGGACAGCGTGCCGGAAGGCGCAAGCAATCGCCTCTATCACAACAATCGCGACGGCACCTTCAGCGACGTCACGGAGAAGGCCGGCCTGCTGCGCTCCGGGTGGGCCAATGGTCTCTGCATCGGCGACTACAACAACGATGGCTTCGAAGACCTCTTCCTTACGTACTACGGTCAGAACGTTCTTTATCGTAACAATGGCGATGGCACATTCATGGATGTCACCGCCGCAGCCGGCCTCTCTTATCCGCACGCGCGATTCGGTGCGGGTTGCACCTTCGTCCAGACGACGCGCAACGGCCTGCTCGACTTATTTGTCTCTAACTATGTCGAATTCGATCCCGATCTTGCGCCCAAGCCATCGCTCCACATGATGAACTGCAACTACGAAGGCGTCGCGGTCAACTGCCTGCCGCGCGCCTACACAGCCCCGGCGCATTGCCTATATCGTAACAACGGCGATGGCACGTTCACGGATGTATCGAAGGAATCCGGCGTTGCCGCTCTGCGTGACTCGTACGGCCTATCGGTCGTCGCCTTCGACGCCGACGAAGATGGTTGGCAGGACATCTTCGTCGCCTGCGATTCTTCCCCGAGCATGCTGCTGCTCAACAATCACGACGGCACCTTCCGCGAAGAGGCTTTCGCACGCGGTGTCGCCGTAAGCGCCGAGGGCATGGAGATCGGCGGCATGGGCACCGCCGTCGGCGATTACGATCTTGACGGTCACCTCGACTTGCTCAAGACACACTTCATCAATCAATCCACAGGCCTCTATCGCGGCAATGGCAAAGGCGATTTCGAAGACGTTTCCTATCGTGCTGGACTTGCCAGCGAACATCGCTTCATCTGCTGGGGTGTCGGTCTGGCCGACTTTGATAACGATGGCAACCCGGACATCCTCGTCGTCAACGGCACCGTGTATCCCGAACTCGAATCGCTCTTTGCCAAGTACCCCTCACGCGGGCCGCGCTTGCTCTTTCGCAACCTCGGCAACGGAACCCTGGTTCCCTTGCTCGATGACGCGGGTCCCGGCATTTCTACGCCGCACCTCAGTCGAGGCTGCGCGTTCGGCGACTTCGACAATGACGGCGACCTTGATGTTCTCATCCTGAATGCGAATGAGCCACCTTCGTTGTTACGAAACGATTCACCACCCGGTCGCCACTGGCTTAAGGTGCGGCTCGAAGGGACCCGCAGTAACCGCAGCGCTATCGGGGCGCGCGTACTGGCCCGCTACGGCGGGAAAGTTCAGGCGCAATGTGTCACCAGCCAGAGCAGCTATCTCTCGTCGAACGACCCGCGGCTTCACTTTGGTCTCGGTGCCGCGGCCGCCGCCGATCTGGAGGTCTATTGGCCCAGCGGCCTCAAGGAAACCTACCTCGGCTTGGCCGCCAATCGCCTCGTTCATATTCGCGAAGCCCAAGGTATCGTGAAATCGTCGACCCTCAGCAACACCTGAATTTCTCCGAAGATTGGCTCAGTGGCACAGTGCCCGCTCCCCCGATATGCTTCTTGTGAGGAGTTGTCCACATGAGCACCAGTTCGCAAGCCCCCGCCGCCATCACCCCACTCGTGGAGCGCCCCGCCTGGAAGGCACTTCAGCAACATCACTCCGCGATCGAGAATGTCCACCTGCGCCAGCTCTTCGCCGAGGATCCGCAGCGCGGCCAGCGGTTCGCGCTCGAAGCGCTCGGTCTCTACTTTGACTACTCCAAGAACCGCATCACCGACGAGACGCTCCGCTTGTTACTCGACCTCGCCAACCAATCCGGCCTGCGGGAGCGCTTGGAAGCCATGTTTGGCGGCAAGAAGATCAATACCACCGAGAATCGCGCCGTCCTCCACGTCGCTCTTCGCGCTCCCAAAGATGAAGTGATTGAGGTCGATGGCGTCAACGTGGTGCCCGAGGTTCATGCCGTCCTCGACCGCATGAGTGTCTTTGCCGAGCGCATTCGCAGCGGCGAGTGGAAGGGCTTTACCGGGAAGCCAATCCGCAACGTGGTCAACATCGGCATCGGCGGCTCCGACCTCGGTCCCGTCATGGCCTACGAGGCATTGCGCCACTACAGCCAGCGCGAGTTGAATTTCCGCTTCGTGTCTAACGTCGACAGCACCGACTTCGCCGAGGCCACGCGCGATCTGCAGGCGGACGAAACCCTCTTCATCGTCTCCTCGAAGACGTTCACCACGCTCGAGACCATGACCAACGCCAACACCGCGCGCGCGTGGACCCTCGCTGCCCTCAAAGATGAGAAGGCCATCGCCAGCCACTTTGTCGCCGTGTCCACCAACGCGGCCGCCGTGGGCAAGTTCGGCATCGACACCGCGAATATGTTCGGGTTCTGGGACTGGGTCGGCGGACGCTACTCCATGGATTCCGCCATCGGCCTCTCCACCATGATTGCCATCGGTCCCCAGCAGTTTCGTGAATTGCTGGCGGGCTTCCATGCCATGGACGAACACTTCCGCACCGCGCCCTACGAACGCAATCTGCCGGTGCTTCTAGGCTTGCTCACCGTCTGGTACAACAACTTCTTCGACGCGCAAACCGTGGCCGTGCTCCCTTACGAGCAATATCTCAAGCGCTTTCCGGCCTATCTGCAACAACTCACGATGGAGAGCAACGGCAAGCACGTCACCCTCGACGGATCCACGGTGAATTACCAGACCGGGCCCATCTACTGGGGAGAGCCCGGCACCAACGGCCAGCATTCCTTCTACCAACTGATTCATCAGGGCACCAAGCTTATCCCGTGCGACTTCATCGGCTTCTTCAAGACACTCAACCCAATCGGGAATCATCACGACCTGCTCATGTCCAATGTCTTCGCGCAGGCCGAAGCTCTCGCGTTCGGTAAGACCGCTGAACAACTTCATGCCGAGGGGACTGCCGAAGCGCTGGTTCCGCATCGCACCTTTGAAGGGAATCGCCCGTCCAACGTCCTGCTCGCGGACGTGCTCACACCCGAGACTCTCGGCAAGCTGATCGCTCTCTACGAACATAGCGTCTTCGTTCAAGGAACCATCTGGCAGATCGACTCGTTCGATCAGTGGGGCGTTGAACTCGGCAAGGTCTTGGCAAATCGCATCATTCCGGAACTGGAAAGCAAGACAGAGCCCGACCTCAAACACGACAGCTCCACCAACCACCTGATCGGGTTATTCCGCCAGCGTTCTTCCTAAACAACCCGGGCAAAGCGAAGGAACGAGCACAGGCCCTCGCTCCTTTCGCTGCCTCTCTCCCGTTCGCCCCGCGCGCATTCGCTCGCAAGCCTCGCCTTTCCCGCTCCGCAGTTACCCTCGTTGCCAATTCGTACTAGACTGTTGCCGGCCCGATTTCGGTCCCGCAGTCGTTCCCAGTTCACATCCAACGGAGGCTCCCATTCGCAGGCTTGCTTTACTCTTAACATCGCTCGCTTTTCCTGCTGTACTCGCCGCGCAAACTCCCTCGGCCTCGCTTGCCGATCTCTCCAAGCCGCACGATTATGTGCAGCAGCGTAGTTCGAGTTACGACCGCACCGGCGGCAATGCTGACGCCCGCCAGATAGCTCCCGGCGAATCTATGACCGTGCTCGACGCCGATGGGCCCGGCGAGATTACGCACGTCTGGTTCACCATCGCCAGTAAGGAGCAGTACCATCTCAAAAAGCTCGTGCTCCGCATGTCCTGGGATGGAGAATCCACTCCCAGCGTCGAGACCCCCATAGGGGACTTCTTCGGCCTCGGGCTCGGCGATTATTTTCTATATCAATCCGCGCCGCTCTCCGTCGGTGCCGACAAGGCTCTGAACTGTTTTTTCCCCATGCCGTTTCGCAAGCACGCGCACATCACCGTGACCAACCAGGGCAGCGAACCCGTGAACGCGCTCTACTGGAATATCGACTACCGTAAATACAAAGCGCCGCTTGCCCCCGGCACCCGCTACTTCCACGCGCAGTATCGCCAGGCCACGCCAAACCAGTCCATGGTCGGCAACAAGCTCAATCTTGATGGCAAAGGGAATTATGTGTGGCTCGATGCCACTGGCGCAGGCCACTTCGCCGGGGTGACCATGTCGGTTGTCGAGAACTCCGATGGCTGGTGGGGCGAAGGCGACGACATGTTCTTCGTCGATGGCGAGAAGCTGCCCTCGATCAACGGCACCGGCACAGAAGATTATTTCCTCGGGGCATGGGACTTCGGAGGAAAGCACTTCGCCTACAGCAGCTATGGCGCGCCGATCATCAGTCCGGAGAAGAAAGGTGGTCGCTGGTCTCTGTATCGATTCCATCTTGACTCGCCCATCACCTTCACGCGCTCGCTTCATGCCACCATTGAACACGGCCACGCCAATGACAGCGGCGATGACTTCTACTCTGTCGCTTACTGGTACCAGACGGAGCCGCATGCAGCCTTTCCTGCGCTGCCGTCGGTCGGCGACCGCTTGCCACCGCGCCGCACCCGCGCCCCCTGTGTCGAAATAATCCATGATTATCAAGGAGTCATTGTGACCATCGCTGATACTCTCCTGCTCGATTTCGATTCCGAAATCGCCAACACGCAACGTCTGCTCGAACGCATTCCTGAAGAGAAAGCCGCGTGGAAGCCCCACGCTAAATCCATGCCCATGGGTCGACTCGCACTTCATGTCGCGCGCTTGCCCCAGTTTTGCACCCGCATCTTGACCACCGATGGGTTCGACATGGCCGCGGAGAAATTCCCCGAAATCATCTTCGAGTCCACGCCGCACCTGGTGACAGAACTGCAGCGCACCTCCGCAGAAGCCAGGTCACTCCTGACCGATGCTTCTGACGAGGATCTCTACAAGCATTGGAAGCTTCGAGCGGGAGATAAGGTTTTTATTGATGCGCCGCGGGCGGTTCTCTTCCGCAACATGTTCCTCAACCATCTGGTCCACCACCGAGGCCAACTTACCGTCTATCTGCGTTTACTTGATGTGCCGGTGCCCGGATTGTATGGTCCTTCCGCCGACGAACAATTCGGCTAAACGGGATACATCGCCAGCTGGCGGGACTGTCCGGCAGTCGTGCCAGCCTGGTGATAATCCTTCCGCGTAAATCGAACCTTAGGTAGTGTGCGCAATATGGATATAACCGCAGCGCAGCGCGATGTGCGGCGAGTGTTTCTAGGCGGCTTTGCTGGTCAACTAGTCTCGAGCGCCGTCTGGTTCTCGTCCGCCGCTGCAGCTGTTTTGCGCTCTTCAACTGCGGCTATCGTTGTGCTGTGCATGGGCGGCGCATGCATCTTTCCTCTTACCCAGATGGTGTTGCGGCTGATGAAGCGAGACGCTTCCTTGCCTGCCGGACATCCCATGAATTCTCTGGCCATGCAGGTTGCTTTCACCCTTCCGCTTAGCTTTCCCCTCATCTATGCCGCTACGGCGACTCATCTGCGGTGGTTCTACCCTGCGTTCATGATCGCTGTGGGAGCGCACTACTTGCCATTCATTTTCTTGTACGGAATGTGGCAGTTCGGTGTCCTCTCCGCATTCCTTGTAGGGTCGGGAGTGGTCATCGCGGTTTTCCTGCCAACGAGCTTCAGCCTCGGGGCGTGGGTCACTGCGATCGCACTGCTGCTCTTTGCCTTCCTCGGCCGACACGTGGCGCTCTCTGACAACGCCCTCACTCGACCGTGAACTTTGCCAAACCAGGGATCTTATAGCTGATCCGAGCGCAGACTGCGAGCGGCTAGATTCCTGCGTACCACGCATAGCCGGCTTCGGGCGATGCGGAGCCCAGACCTTTGCCAAAGCCCTTCAGCGAATCGGTGGCCGTGATACGCGTTATGAATTTCACGCTCTTGTAGCCGAGCTGGCGCGGCACCCGCAACCGCAGCGGACCGCCGAACGACGACGGGCAGTTCGGCGTCGTTCATGCCCCACGTCAAAAACGTCTGGGGATGCAGCGCATCCGCCATGTCGATGCTCTCCCACCAGTCGGGCTCGATCGAGAAGTACACGATATAGCGCGCCTCGGGTAACAGCCCTGTGGCTTTCAGCACATCCCGCAGCGGCGTCCCGATCCACTCCGCGATGTACGACCAGCCTTCCTCACACGCCACCTCGGTGATCTGGTTGTGAACGGAGAGACCCCGGATATCCGCGAGCGAAAGCGATGTTGGATGCGCCACCATGCCGTCGACAGTCAGCCGCCAATCGGAAAATCCCGCCGCCTGGTGGCGTTTGAATGCATCGTTTGCCGGCGCTGTCGCGTTCGCAAACGGAGCTTTCGAAATCATGCTGCGAGGGAATTCGCGTGCGAGCGAATGTGTCGTCATCAGCCGCTGCGCCGCATAAGTCAACGTTTCGCCTGCCCCATACAGTCCGCCATGGTCGGGCGGGATAAGTCCATAGCGACGGGCAATGCTCGCAGCCGCTGCCAGTCCCGAAACGCCTGCCGCTGCAGCCACTCCACCAGTAATCAGCTTACGGCGCGAGATGTTGCTCATGTTCGCTCCTGGGGCACGATCACGCGCCCGGTAATCATGGCCCGCATCCGGCTCCTGAATCCCCCCAGAATCACCATCCCAACATGGACCACGAGAAACAGCACCAGGAATCCTGAGACGAAGAAATGAAGGGTACGCGCGGACTGTCGCCCTCCCAGTGCATTCACTGCGAAGGGGAACGCGGAATCGAACGCAGGCGACAATGCCAGCCCCGTCCAGATCACCAGCGGAAATAGCACAAAGATCACCGACAGGTAGGCCGTTCGCTGCACCACGTTGTACGAGCGTGCGTCCACTTCCTCGGGAGGCCCGCGTCGCAGATATCTCGCGAACACGTCCCGAAACGCTCCCCACCTTCGCTCACTTGTCGCAGGCAGCAGATTATTTCGAAAGTGCCCGGTCCACAGGCCCGCCAAGCCATAGACTAGCCCGGTCAGTACCGCAGCCCAGGCGGCCTGAAAGTGCAGGTAGCGGCTCCAGCCATTCTGGTCGGGCAGCACGTAGCCGTAGCCCGTCCGCACCGCCTGCCGTCGAAGCGGGAATGGGGATCGTGAACATCGGACGCGTCATAGCGTTGCCGGTTTCTCCCCAGTAAAACCGCGGGTGCGAGACGACGATCTCCGCCCCGCTCACCAGCAGCGCCGCGAACGCAATCACGGTGATCCAGTGTGTTGCGCGCACGATCGCGCGTATGTCGCGAAGTCTCTGTATTCAGGAGTGAAGGAGCGGCTGACACGCCCGGAGCATAGCACAGACCGGAGCAGAAGGAGTGGCTATTCACCCGTGGCGCCGTGGGTCTGCGCGCGTGGGCCGTCACTGACTGCACAACTATCCAGCCCGCGGACGACTTTGGCGGCATCGAACTCCATTGCTCGGAGACGCAAACCAGTGTTTGCGCCCTGTCCCCCGGCAAACTACAATCCCGCTCATCAGCTGGCCCCCGGTGATTCAAGCCATGCAGAGCCTCTCCAACCAAACCGCAGTCGGGCCGGCAATTCGGGCTGCATTTTTTCTCTGCGTATTACAGGTCCTCGCTCCGGTCGCATTCGCCCAGGCCCCGTCTCTCTGGTTTTACGACCAGTCGCAGGCACGCGTGGATTCGGTGCTTCGCCTGCTTCCCCCTACCGACGATGAACGCTACGCACGCCTGCGCACGTCCTTCTCGGATGCCGGTTGCTCGCCCGACCTCATGCGCCAGCAGTCTGTCCCCCATCGGACCGCCAAAAATCTCATCTGCATCATTCCCGGTACTGGCGAGGGAGAGATCGTGGTCGCAGCCCACTATGAACGCGAGGGCGCGGGCGACGGAGCGGTCGAAGACTGGAGCGGCGCGGCCATGCTTGCGGTCCTCTACAAGTCGATCCAGGCCCAGCCTCGCCACCATACTTTCGTCTTCGCCGCGCTTTGCGGATCCGACGGTCAAGAGGAGATGCTTCGCGCCTGGACCGCCGACCACCACAACCCGCCTATCGCGGTGATCGCGCTTGACGCGCTAGGCCTCGGGCCGGTGCAGTTTCATCTCTTTCCTGGAATGCGCGCCACGCCCGATCCCGATGAGCAGAATGTCAAGGTCCTGCTCGCGCTTTACGCCGAACGCGTCGCCCAGGCCTCGCACCAACCCACCGAGGCCAACCGTGCGCCTCTGCCCGAAGGCCTGCTCGACGACACGCGCCAGTTCCGCTCACTCGGCATTCCATCTATCCTCATCTACTCGCTCCCGGCCGCGCCGGCCAAAGCTGTCTCCATCCTCGCGCACGACAGCCTTGAGGCCGTAAGCCCCTCCGAATACCATGAGAATTACGAATTTATGAGTTACTACCTCTGCTCCATCGACCGTTATCTCTAGCGCAGCGAAATAAAGTCACTCAATGCGCCAGCCTTAGCGGCACATTGCTGCGCCCAGCGGTGTCTAAGTTCTTAGTCTCTTCAAGACTTCTATGGAAGGCCGAGCGCGTGAAGTCACCAAGTAGATACCTCAGCACCATGAGAATCGTTACCGCCGCATGTGCGTGCGTCTTAACCTTGGCTGTTGTTCTGAGTTGCTCAAGCCAAGGCGCAAAAGAAAGGCCTAAGGAGCTACAAGTCTCATATACGCCGGTTTTGGATCCGCTCGCAGAGTTGTGCACGGACGATACACACTCGAGAACTGATTACGTCAATGTCCCTCTGGTCCGAATTACCGGTTCTGATATTCAGCTAAATCGCAAGTCGATCTCAGATAGCGACCTGCTGAAATGGGCACAGAGTTACTACTCAATTCTTGCTGAACAAGCAGTGTGGGTTCAGTTTGCACCGGAAGACAAAGTCAGGGCGGACCGAATCTTATTTCCGCTTACCCAAGCTTTGCCCGACCTGCATATTCGCCGAGCGGAATTCACCTTCAGCTGCCCTAAACTCGAACCGCAACGATGACTCGTTCGCCAAGCCCCAAAACTTTCGAGGTTACCTCTGGTTGAGCAGCCGAATGGTCTCAAGGAACGTATCGCCTACGATCGTCAGACTCTTCGCGCTGATCTTGTCCAGCGTGTCCTGTGCCGTGTGCCAATACGCGTTATTCGGGCCGTAGTGCAGATCGATGATGTCGGCGCAGGGTACGCCGCGCCGCACAAACGGCAGATGATCATCGCTGTCCTCGGTCGTGGTCTGAAAGAAATGGGATTGATAGCCGAACTTGGTTGCCGCCTTGTCCACCACTTCCAGCAGCCACCCCGTCGAGTTTTCGTCTCGCTGAATGTCGAGGTCGCGATCGCCAACCATGTCGGCTAGTAGAAAGGCCTTGATCCGCTTCAGCGTCCCGTCGTTCTGCCACTTGGCCGCCAGGTGCCGGCTTCCATACGTCGAATCCGAATCGCTCCAGCGCCCGCTTACCGACTCTTCTCCGTCAAAGAACACCAGCCACACGCTATAGCCGTCCAACTTGCGCCCGCGCAGGTGGTTCGCCAACTCGATCAGGAGCCCGGTGGTCGAGCCGCCATCGTTCGCGCCAACGAAGTTTATGTTCCGCAGCCAGTAATTCGTCTCATAGTGGGTCGCCAGCACGATGGCCCCGTCTTTCTTCCCGGGAAATCGCACGATGTAGTTGTGCATCTCCATCGGGCCGGCCGGGGTCGTGACATTGAAGCTGTCGAGCACGAGATCGTCTTTCGCGAATTGCTTTTTCAGGAAAGCTTCTGCGCGCGCGTGTCCATCGCTGCCCACCCAACGCGGCCCAGAACTTGTCACATATTGTCGCGTATACTCCAGCGCCCGAACGCCGTTGAAGTGTTCCGCACCTTGCGCTGTTGCTGACGCAGATGACATCAGCCCGCACAGCAACATCAGCGTCGCGGCCCGGAGAATGTGACCGGTCCTGCTTGCAGCAAAGTTGTTCCGAGCTCCCATCAAACTCCAGCCGCCTCGGCTTCTTTCTTCCTCCGTCGCGCCGGATGGACCAGGAACGCCACGCCGATACTGATCGCGTACAACACCAGCATCGGCGTCGCAAACACGCACATCGTCAGCACGTCGGGCGTGGGGCAGATAATCGCCGCAATGATGAAGATGACCAGGATGGCGTAGCGGAAGTTCTTCCACAGAAAGCTCGCGCTCACAATGCCAAACAGCGAGAGAAACAGCACCAGGATCGGCAGCTCGAACGTGATCCCCAACCCGAGAATCACGGTAGCAAACAGGTCGGTATACTCCGTAATTTCGATCAGCGGCTTGAATTGCTTCGAATAGACAAACAGGAATTCCAGCGATCCCGGAAACACCCAACGGTATCCGAAGTATGCTCCGGCGAGAAACAGTCCCACCGTCGCCACCATGAACGGCGTGACGTACTTCTTCTCGTGCTGATACAGGCCCGGGGCGATGAACGACCAAACCTGGTAGAGGATGTACGGCGCCGCCAGGATCGCTCCGGCAATAAAGCTGATCTTCAGATACATATTGAACCCGTCGATCGGGTTATGAATGATCAGCTGCGTATCGAGGTGGTTCTTCCTGCAGCGCCTGCACAATCGGCGCCTGCATGAATCCGTAAATCTTCTCGTGAAATCCGTACGCGACAAAGAATCCCACCACCAGCGAGATCGCTGAACGTATCAGCCGCCGGCGAAGTTCTTCCAGGTGCTCCAGCAGGCTCATGCCCGGGAGTTCTGCGCGATCCGTTACCGCGGCGCGCGCGCGGTCAACCATATCAGCCATGATGGATAGGGGCCTCGTCGTGCGTGGAGGCTGAACTGCCTGGGACCTCGTTGCCGCTCACAAAATATCGCTCCGCATTGGGCGATGGCGTCTCGGGCGCGATCTGCGCTACCTCCGCCACTGGATCCGCCGAGGCCGCTACCGCTGACGCCTTCGCTAGCAGGTCCGCCGCATCCGTTGTCTCTGCGACCTCCGCCGCCTCCGCCGCAGCGGCGGTCCCGTCTGTCGGTACAGCAGCGTCCGTCTGACTGGCAGAGAACGAATCCGCGTACGGGGCGACCGGTTCGTTGTTGTAGTTGCTGGCGTACTCTGCGCTCTGGCTGACCGCCGCGCCCTCGCTTGGGGGCATGATGCTCGGCTGCGTCTCACTGGTCGAACTCACCGGAATCGCGGCCTGCGCCTCCAAAGCTTTCTGCCGGTCGGCTTGCTCTGAGGCGCGTAACTCTTCTTCTATCTGCAACTTAAAGTCATTGCTGGCACGGCGGAACTCCACCATCAGCTTGCCGATCTGGCGGCCGATCTCCGGCAGCTTCTTTGGCCCAAATACCACCAGCGCCAGCAGGAAAATAAAGATCGTGTCGCCAAAATGCATCGTCCCTCATGATACCCGTCCCGCGGGTCTGCTCACAAACTCTGCTAACTCCGTCGGTTGTACGAGATTGGTCCCATCACTAGATGCACCGATTGCAGCCAAAACTCTGTTACAGGTGTATTACACTAAGCGGGCGATTCGCGTCTCTCAGGTGGATGGATTTTGCGTCGAGCCGAAGGGGAAGCGCATCTGTATTACAGGGTTGCAACATCCCCGTGGGTTGGGCGGCGACGCCGCAGCGAATCCACTGCAACCGTGAAGTGCTTTCAACATCCCCGTCCATCGCGCTGTCACCAGCCAGTTGGACTGAAGGCGGAACGCTTTGAGCTTACTTGTGGAAGATGTCGCAGAATCGTCTCTGGCCGTAGGCACAGCCGATCACTGCTCTCTCGATAATTATCTTGCGCTGCCCGATCACACCATGGATGACCGGATCGCAGCCGCGCGCGCCCAACTCGGCACCTCGACCATCCTGCTCGGCCACCACTACCAGCGCGACGAGGTCATTCGCTTCGCCGACGTCACTGGCGACTCTTACAAACTCTCAAAGATTGCCGCCGAAACCCGCAGCCGCTACGTCGTGTTCTGTGGGGTTCACTTCATGGCGGAAAGCGCCGATATCCTCGGGCCCGAAGACCAGCAGGTGATTCTTCCCGATCTCAATGCGGGCTGCTCCATGGCGGACATGGCAGAGATCGGGCAGGTCGAAGATTGCTGGGACGCTCTGTTAGCCGCGGGCCTCGAAGGCGACATCCTCCCGCTCACTTATATGAACTCCGCCGCGGCGATCAAGGCCTTCTGCGGAGAACGTGGCGGCCTCGTCTGCACCTCATCCAACGCGCAGGCCGCCTTTGAATGGGCGTTTGCGCGAGCCGGAAAAATTCTCTTTCTCCCCGACCAGCATCTTGGCCGCAATACCGCGTTCGCGATGGGTATTTCCCTAAGCGAAATGGTCGTTTGGGACCCCTATCAGATCAACGGCGGCATCTCGCCCGATCGTCTCCGTGCTGCCAAGGTTGTGCTCTGGAAGGGCCACTGCTCCGTCCACCAGCGGTTCCTGCCGCGGCCACGTGGACGCGGTGCGTGCCAAGTATCCCGGTATCCAGGTGGTCGTGCATCCCGAGTGCCGCTGGGAGGTCTGCCAGAAGGCCGACGCCCTCGGCTCTACCGAACGCATCATTCAGCTTGTCACCCAGGCGCCCGCAGGGTTCCACCTTCGCCATCGGGACCGAGATTCACCTGGTCAATCGCCTGGCCCGGCAATTCGCGCCGCAGGGCAAGAAAATCATCACCCTCGACGACACAGGCTGCCTCTGCACCACCATGTACCGCATCAGCCCGCAACACCTGGCATGGGCCCTTGAAAACCTCATCGAAGGCCGAGTCGTCAACCGCATCCAGGTACGCGAAGATGTAAAGCACTGGGCACGCATCGCTCTCGACCGTATGCTCGAGATCAAAGGCTGACTCATGAAGACCTTCACGCTGGAAGAAGCGCAGCAGTTAGTCCCGGTGCTTGAATCGCTGCTCAAGCGCGCCGTCGAGGCAAAGGCGGCGGCAGAAGACATCGAGCAGGAACTGCAGGCGCTCGCCCAGCGCGTCTTCCTCACCGGCGGCATGCGCGTCGACGTCGTCGGCGTGAGCCGCAAACGGACCGCGATGGAAGCCCTGGTGCAGCGCGCCAAGGATGCCGTCGAAGAGATCGACGCGATCGGTGTCCAGGTCAAAGATCTGGACACTGGGCTGCTCGATTTCCCCTGTCGGATCGACGACGAAATCGTCTTGCTCTGCTGGAAGATAGGCGAAGAACGTATCACTCACTGGCACACTTTGGAATCCGGATTTCGCGGCCGCCAGCCGCTCGATGAGCGGTTCAAACGCACCAAGCCCGAAAAACCCAACTAATTGCCACCGCTCTTCGATCCAACGTCACTCGCTGAAGGGTACTCCGAACGTAAGCTCAGAGCTCGATGCGGGACGAGGTTGCGACCCGATTTCCGTCGGGTGCATCCCCATCTCCTTCCAGATTCGCAGCGCAGCCGCATTCATATAAAGAATTCGGAGCGCCTTGCGATCGGTGCCACGCTCGCTGTAGATGCTGATAGTCGGCAGCAGCCCCATTCGGTCCCGTTCGATCAGAAACAGGGCCATACTCACGGCGGGTGCATTCTTCGTGTCTTGGACTTCGTCCACGTCCTGCGTGATGACGGTGTAATGCCGCGCTACGCTGGTCACCGGTCTGGCCCTGACTGAGCGGTCACCTTACAGGACCGTATCCAGGACCATCGGGGAAGCCTCTGCGACTGGCACAGCAAAGCTGTGAGGAAATCCCGGGCTCATCGGATGGACGGTCGCATAGTAAATCTTACTTTGGCAGAACACGCAATCTGCTTCATGGATGACGAAATCCGCAGTCCCGATCTCAAGCGGAAACGACCTCAAACACTCCGTGCAGGAGATGAGCGCCTGGCCGCAGGGGCCATTCTCGCCCTCCCACGGCGAAATCCAAATAGGGGTAGAAGCTGCGACTCCGGCGCGAACCTGGTCGATGTGGGCAGCCGAATTCACCATGGCCACCAGGCTGGCCAGCCCGGTCGCCTTTTCGTAAAACGCATCGGCAGCTATCCCATGCGGAACCGCGTTCCCGGAAAATGCCCCACTCGAGGCAATCACATAGATGCCCGGCAGCTTTCGCCGGACCACGTACAGCAGTTCAAACCCTGACATGCGCGGCATGTTCAGGTCTGAGAGCAACACGTCCGGAGCTTCCTTCCTTATCTCCTCGAGTGCTGCAAATCCGTCTTCGGCGACCCGTACGGGGTAACCCAATGGTTCGAAGATTTGCGTCAGCAGCGTCCGAATGGACGGTTCATCGTCTACAATCAACAGCTTTGCCTTAAGATCAGCCATCTTTCCTCAAATCCGAAAAATTGGTAATTTGACGCGAGGTTAGTTGAATTTGCGGCAGTGCGCTGTATCGAATTGCTCAACTTGGCAGATATTGTCTGCGTTTCGGTCGAGCTACCTCGCGGGCGTCGAGGAGACCGTCGCGCACTGGGCGTTCTGATCAGAGAAATGATCGTGTAATACCACGTTCAGCAGCGATTTATGCACCTTGATTCGGCCGTTGTATTCCACAAACCCTAGCTTGCGGAAGCGGTTCATGAAAAAGCTCACTCGCGAGCGTGTCGTCCCAATCATCTCAGCCAGCGTCTCCTGGGAGATCTTTGGGATCAACATCTCAGGCTCGCCGGGTTTGCCAAATTCCGCCATCAGCAGCAGAATGCGCGCCAGCCTTTTCTCGCTCGAGTTGAAAAGCTGGTCCACCAGATCGGCCTGAGTTCGCATGCTGCGCGCCAGCAGAAACTTCACAAACATGTCTGAGAAGGTATGCTGCTCGTGCATGACGCGAATCATCTCTTCGCGATCAATTCTTAGCGCCTTACAACCGGTGACCGCCGTCGCCGATGCCATGCGCAGGCCGACTGCTCCCGCCATCGACTCCTCTCCGACGAAATCGCCGGCCGCGAGCAGCGTGATGGTCGCTTCTTTGCCCGATTTGGACAGTACAGTTAGCTTGGCGCGGCCGCTCTGCAGATAGAAAACGCAGTTCGCCGCACTTCCCTGGGCGAAGATCAGGTCGGCAGGCCTGAAGCTGACAGCCTTCCGACCCACGCCTCCGTTAGCAAGGAAAGCCGCGAGGTCGAAAGGTCCGGCGTACAAGGAAGGCATTTCTGCGACTCCAAACCCCCAAAAGGCAATCATCCATCATCCGGGTTACACTAGAATCGCATCTTTGTTAGGGGGCGACTGTGCTTTTTTGCTCAGGTTACCTCTCAAGGTCAAGTTTCTGAATCGCCCGGGCCCGTCCGGTCAAATCCTACCCAGTGCTAGCTGGCTACCAGAAGGAGTTTCAAGGTCTCCAGCAGGTTTACTCCCGAAATCCAATCAATTGATCGCGGATGAACTCTGCCATTCGTGCCCTGACGCGAGGCGGCTGCTGCTTTGCTGTGGGCGAGAGAACGCAGGGTATGTGTCCCAATCGCTTCGTGTGACAACTTCTTCATGTTGTCCCGACCTATCTGTTTTCGTCGCGGCGAATGCTACAGTTTGGAGGAGGAGAGAAGTGGTGAGGAGAAGGATTGGATGAGCGCGACGGTTTCGGTGATCATACCCGCGTTCAACGTAAGCAATTGTGTGGAACGAGCGATTCAATCAGCTTTGAATCAGACTCAAGCCCCGGTCGAAGTCATCGTAGTCGATGACAACTCAAAGGACTCTACCGTCGAAGTTGTGACCGAGCTGGCGAAGGCGGACTCGCGGATCAAACTGCGGCGCCAACCAAGAAACATGGGTCCAGGTGCGGCTCGCAACGCCGGTATTCAATCTGCTGTCGGCGATTGGATAGCACTCCTCGATGCAGATGACTGTTATCTGCCCGGTCGGCTCGCTGCCCTGACCACCTTTGCGGACGAGCATCAACTTACCATGCTGGCCGACAACTTCTATCTCTACGATGGAGATGCAAAAAAGATAGCTAGAGTGGCAGTGGACCCTGGCCTGATTGGAAAACACCTCGACATCGGTATCGTTCAGTTTGTATCGCGCTGCTGCGGCAACACTTCTCAGGCGGTGGATTTCGGCTTGCTCAAGCCCTTGATGCGGCGCCGATTTATCCTTGATGCCGGGATCCGGTACGACGAAACAATTCGCCACGGAGAGGACTTTCTGTTTTACTTCACGGCGCTGCACGCGGGTGCGACGTTTGCCTTACTTCCGGACGCTTACTACCTCTACACCGAACGAGTTGGCACAATCAGCAGAAAGCGCTCGACGGTGAGTAGGACCATCACGGAGTCTGCATTGATGGAAGCAAAGGCCAGAGATTTAGCCAGGGACTGCGCGGCCGATCCTCCACTTCGCGCCGCGCTCCTGCGCCGGGCCGAGGCAATCCGAAGACTGGCGAACATCGCGAGTTTTCATCAGAAAAATGTGGGGGGTAAGCTGCTGTCGGTGTTCGATCCTGTGTTGAGGAAGTACTTGGTCGAGAGAATCGCTTATAAGCTCAACCGGGTGCGACGAGACCGCTAATCGCACAAGCGACAGCTACAAAATGTTGGGCCGGCAGCATTCGGTAGGCACAGTTTGATTTCGATAGCTTCTGAGTCGGTCACGAACCGAACAGCTCCTGCGCACATTGTGGAATATCGCTTCCGGCTACACCTCTTTGCTGTGCACGATAGCAGCGCCAAAGTTCTTCCATGTGCGGCAGCCCGGACACCAGGCCCATGCAGGCCACAATCACGGCGAAGTCCTTTAGCGGGACAGGCGGCTTGCGGATGCGCAGTTTGAACTCCGGTTTCTCCGGGCCGAGTCCAACCAGCGCCAGCGACTGCTCCGGATACAGGCACGCGAGGGTAGCGACGATATTGAAGGGAATGCTCTGCATGTAGCTATGTGTGTGTTGTTCGCGAGCAGGAATTTTTCGGCGCGAGAGCGAATAGCTTACATCCCAGGCCACGGTGGCTTCATGCAGCAGCCAGCCCGCTCCCATCAGCGCCAGCGTTCCTGCATTCATCTCCAAAAACAGCCCGGACAAAATCGGTGCTCCTGCTTCGGCCATCATCACCAGGTGCATCATCGATTCCTTCACGCCGCTGGTGGTTTCAATTTTGGTTTGCCGATGCCACAGCCAATCCAGAAAGCCCACGCCCGCCCACACCGGCATGATGATGTACATCAGGTAGCGCCGCGCGGCCTCGTCTGCGGCTTGGCGGGCCTGATCACGTTCCATTTCGGTGCGCTGCCCGACCGGGCTGGACGGCTTATGCTTTCTGTTTCCCAGAAGAACCAGTCCAGCACCGGCCCCCAGCAGGATCGAGATGAGAGACTTTCTGGACATGTGAACCCCTGAGCGCTGACTCCTTCGCTCGGCCAGTCCGGCCAATGGCTAGTGGTAAAGCTGCTGTTGAGCGATGCCTCGAGTCGGCGTACGTGCATTTTGGGATGCCCCGCCAACTTAAAGAGATGCTGTCGCGAGCGGATCATGGCAGCCGCTTCACGCTTCGAGTTGACTGCCCGGTGCCCGAACTGGATCGGCGTCTGCGCCCGCAACCTGCAGTATTGCAACGGGGGTCACTCTCCTCCGATTCAGATCTCGGGAAGCTCGCACTGCCAACTGCGGGCCAATGGTGCGACCCTCCGCCTGCGCTTATGTCGGCTCCACACCTCCGTGACGATTCTGGTCGTGCAGCGTTTATCAAAACCTAAAATATACGTCCTTCGAAATCTATTGATGGCAGAACCAAGCTGAGGAGAAAACCCAGGTTATCCCTTCTTTGAAACACACTCTGAGCGGCAATCGCCAGTGCTCACTCGTTAACGCGAGACGCTTTGGCTTGTGAAACGGTATGCAGTTGGAAGCTGGCACGTTCCATTAGGGATATATTTTATTTTTCTTGACAGTATTTACTCAGCCTCTCTATAGTCCGTCGAGTTCGTGGAATTGCGGTTGCAGGCAGTCTGCTCAGACTTTGTCTTGGACGGCGGACTTCCGTGATCGAGCCACCGAAGCACGAATTAGACCGGCTCTTCCCAGACCGGCAATTGACGTCAAAAACGCTTCAGTATTTGCGGGGCCTTAAAGGAGATCACCAAAATGAACAACCTAGCGAGTATCGGGTTGCGCAACAGGATAGGCCGGCGGCGGAGCGGGGTGCTTCATCTCCTCGCTTGCTTACTGGTCTTATTTTCAACCAGCGTGCTCTATGGCCAGGGTGGCGCCAACGGCACTATCCTAGGAACAGTGACTGACAATACGGGTTCAGTTCTACCCGGTGCCAGCGTTCAGATCACCAACACGGCGACAGGCGTGTCGCAAACAACGGTCACTTCGAGCGCGGGTGATTACACCGTGCCTAACCTGAATCCTGGCATGTATCGGGTTACTTTTGGAGCCACGGGATTCGGCAACCAGGTGGTCGACAACATCACTCTGAGTGTGGCGCAGCAGGCGCGCGTGAACTCCTCGCTGAAGCCGGGCGCTGTGTCCGAGACGGTGAGTGTGAACTCGGGCGCAGTCGCGCTCGACACCGATAATACGTCTATATCGCAACTCGTAAGCCAGCGCCAGGTGAATGAACTCCCTCTGAACGGGCGCAATTTCCTGAACCTGCTCTTCATCGGTGCTGGTGCGGTTCAAACGGTCGGTGAGCAAGGCCAGATGCGTCAAGGCGAAGGCAATGCCATCAGCATCAACGGCGGCCGTCCCGAGTCAAACAACTACACTCTCGACGGCATGGCCAATACGGACACCGCTCTGAATACCCCGGCAGTCATCCTGTCGCAGGACGCAATCCAGGAATTCAAAGTACAGAGCGAAACCTATTCGGCAGAGCTCGGCTTCAGCGCCAATCAGGTCAACATCGTCAGCAAGAGCGGCACGAACTCGCTGCACGGTTCCGTCTTTGAATTCAACCGGAATGATGCGTTCGACGCGAACACCCATTTTCAGCCGCAAAAGCCGACTCTCCGGCAAAATCAGTTTGGGTTTGTAGCCGGCGGTCCGGTCATCATTCCGAAACTCTACGATGGGCGGAATAAGACCTTCTGGCTGGCCAACTACGAGGGCTGGCGCATCAAGAACGGAAGCAACGGCTACTACAACGTGCCGAGCGCTGCCGAAATCAACGGTGATTTTTCCGGCACAACGTTTCCGGCTTATGGAACCGCAGGTTGCACAGACGCATTGGGGAAACAAAATCCATGCGAACCAATTGATCCACTCACCGGCCTGCCGTTCCCTGGCGGAGTCATTCCCGCCGATCGATTCTCGAGAGTGGCTAAGGTTTCGCTTGGGGCAAAACTGTACCCCGCCCCGAACTGCTTCGATGCCTCTTGCCTCGGCAACTATCACCTCGTAACGGCACTGCCCAGCACCACCAATCAGCAGACCTATCGCGGAGACCAGTCGTTTGGGAAGTACGGCAGTCTGTTGTTCCGCTATACCGACGCGAAATATACGCAGCAAACGGTAGGAACTGTGTCATTGCCCAGCGGCTTGAACGTTTTCAACGAGGAGAGCACAAGCTGGGAGATTGCACACACCATCACGCTCGGACACGACATCGTAAACAACTTCCGTGTCGGTAGCCTGCATGCGACTGAAATCCAGGGAGCGAACCCGGCCTCGGCTGCGGATGTCGCGGCGCTGGGAGTCACTGGCGTATTCAGCAACCTGCCTGCCTATGCCCGTGGCTATCCCACAATCGGCTTCCAGAATCTAGCTGGAGGCGGCAGCCCAGGCAATAACCCCAGCACGAGCGACATTCCTATGTGGGAATACGCCGACTCGCTCACCATGGTGAAGGGCAAGCACACGATCGGCGTCGGGTTCGATTTCCGTACCTGGATCCAGAAACGCAACCTTTCCGGCAACTTCCTCGGCGGTTACGGCTACAACAACAATACCATTCTGCAGAACAGCACTGGCTGCACTACGCCTACCAAACTCTGCGGAACAGGTAATGCGGTCGCCGACTTCCTGCTCGGCTACTACAACGCTGCAAACACCTTCCAGCCGGAACCATTCAGTACGCCTGGGATCCCCGGCAACCAGAATCAATTTCACTTCAAGTACATCGCTCCTTACGTGCAGGACGACTGGAAAGTTACCGACAATGTGACCCTAAATCTTGGCATTCGTTGGGACTATCGCAGCGTTCCGTACGAGACGCAGGACAAGATGTTCTGGATCGACACTTCCAATCCTGGCGGTGGACTTTGCTTCGCTCGCAAGGCGCTGCTCACCGACGGCGTAGCACCTGCCGGAAACGGCTTCTACCGGTATTGCGGTCGTCGAAACCCCACGGACGGATCAAAGACCCCGTTTGCGCCGCGCATCGGTATGGCGTGGCGTCCCTTTGGCGGCGACAAGACGGTCGTGAGGGCCGGATACGGCGTGTACTTTGACTCTTCTGAGACTCGCGAAATCGACGACTCGGGCGATCTCTACCCCTTCGTCTCGCGCACGCAGGAGAATCCGACGATCGATCCCAATGCACCGAAGTCGACCGACAACCTGTTTCCGGCGACCAGCTCGTTGCTGCCGGTCGCAGTTGGGTCGAACGGCGGAACCACCTTCCCAGCAGGCGGGCAGTTCATCGCTGTCATTATCTCCGAGCACCCGATCAATCCTTACGTGCAGCAGTGGTCGTTCTCCGCGCAGCGTGAGCTGGCGAGGAACACCACATTGGAAGTGAATTACGTAGGAAACAAGGGTACGCACCTGCTGGATCGGGTAAATATCAATCAGCCTTTCCCGGTCGCCAACCCGGCAGTCTGCCAATTGACTCCGGCGGCGGCCGATTGCCCGGTCGCCAACCGGCGTCCGTTTGCGAACTACACCGCATTCGCGACTCTCGATAGTAAGTGGGACGGTTACTCCAACTACAACGCAGCTAATGTGAAGCTGGAACGGCGCAGCTCGAATATGGCGTTCGTTGCGGTCTACACCTATGCCAGGAGCATGGACGATAAGTCCGCTGCTGCAGGTATCGGGTCTGCGGGTGGTGGTTTTGCCGGTCACCTGGACGACCACAATCCCAAGCTCGACTACGGGCGCTCCGATTTCGATGTAAACCATCGGTTCGTGGTCAGCTACGTTGCGGAACTACCCGTTGGACGCGGCCGGCATTACCTCGCGAACATCAATCGCTTTGAAGATGCGGCGATTGGCGGATGGGAAATTACGGGCATCGGCACATTCCAGAAGGGCTTTCCCTATTCGATCAACGCGGCCGATACCTTCGGTCTGCTTTCCGCCTTTAGTCAGCGTGCAAATCTCGTCGGCGATCCTAACAAGGGATTTCACAAGTCGATCAATCAATGGTTCAACACCGCGGCTTTTTCCCAGCCTCTCGCCGGTGCGTACGGCACCAGCGGTCGTAACATTCTTCGTGGCCCGGGAATCAGCAACTGGGACATGGGCGTAGGGAAGTCGTTCTCATTAGGCGAACTTGCCAAGTTCCAGTTCCGTGTCGAGTCGTTCAACACCTTCAATCACACGCAATGGGGCGTTGATCCGAATGCAGTTGGAGTCGGCCCCGGCAGCAACGCAGTCGATAACAACGTGAATGATCAGGCACCAAGCGCGAATACGAACTTCGGCAAAATCACGTCTGCCCGGCCGGGTCGTATTCTTCAGTTCGGCGGCAAAATCGTTTTCTAAGAAGTCGAACACTGCTCCCCAAAACTCCGCCATCCCTTACCGGGGGTGGCGGATCATTTTTGATTGGATATACACTCGCGCCATGAGCCGTTTCATTCAGGTCTGTCTCTTAGTTTTTGGTGTGCTCGCCTGCCTCGGGTCTTCGTCGTTTGCTCAACAAGCAGATGCAATAGAGAAATATTCTGAACAAGGTCGTCAAGCCCTTCAGGCTGGTCACTTCGCGGAGGCAGAGCATTCCTTTGAAGAATTGCGGAAACTGGAGCCTGGAGCCGCAGAGGTTTATGTCGCGTTGGGTCTGATCTACTACCAGGAAGGAAAATACGACCAGGCAATCCCTACCCTGACGCGTGCATTGAAATTGAAGCCGAACGCACCGAAGGTCGAAGCGCTGCTCTCGATGTCGCAATCAGAGATGGGGAACTATAAAGAGGCTGTGCCCGGACTGGAGAAGTGTTTTCATCAGCCACCGGATCCGGAAGTGCGGCGCATGTGCGGCCTGCAACTGGAGCGCGCAGACTCGAGCCTGCAGCGCGATACCAAGGCGGTCGAAGTAGCGATGGAGATGGATCGGCTCTATCCGAACGATCCTGAGGTGCTGTATCACAGCGGTCGCATCTATGGGAATCTTGCATTCGTAACCGTGCAGCGACTGGCCGAGGTCGCGCCCAATTCCATCTGGAAGCAGCAGGCCGCCGCCGAAGCGTTTGAGAGCCAGGGCGATCTGCAGGCAGCGATCGATGCGTATCACGCAGTGCTGGCCATCGATCCGCAGCGTCCGGGTATTCACTATCGCATCGGTCGCAGCCTGCTGACGAAAGCCCGGCAGAGTAACTCGCCGGTGGATCTGACGGCAGCCTTGCAGGAATTTGAAGCCGAGCTTTCGATCAACCCGAGTAATGGAAACGCAGCATACGAGATCGCTGAAATTCACCGAACCGCGGGAGAGTTGGACCAGGCTGCGGCCAGCTTTGAGCAAGTGTTGAAGCTGTATCCGGATTTTGGGGAAGCGCAGTTAGGGCTGGCCGCTGTGCTGATGGCGCAGCAGAAGCCCGACCAGGCAGTAACTCATCTGAAGCAGGCGATTGCGCTCGATCCTTCCAACGAGGTCGCATGGTATCGCCTCTCTCGCGCGGAAAACATGCTTGGGGATCAAGCAGAGCAGAATAAGGCGATCGCCGAATTCAGGCGCTTGAAGGAATCGCGGAGCAAGCAGAATGAAGCCGCGAAAGTGATCGCTCCGACCGAAGAGATTACGCGGCAGCAAGTGGACGCAAACCCGTAGCGACATCCCCGGATCAAGGCACCACAGAGGCTACAACTTCACTTCGGGTTCCCCGTAGAATATGCCGCGCCCGTGCTTGCCGACATAGACGCGTCCAAATTGCTTGGGATCGCCTGCGATCTGTAAGACCAACCCCCACTGCAACTTCACTTCGGGTCACCGGAGAATATGCCGCGCCCGTGCGTGCCGACATAGACGCGTCCAAATTGCTTGGGATCGCCTGTGATCTGCAAGACCAACCCCACTGATGCTGCGCGTCGTTGATTCGTATCCACGACTGACCAAAGTCATCGGAGCGGAAGACACCGCGGACACCCGCTATCACTCCTGCCGCGAAACTACCTTCCAGGATCAAAGATCACGGGACCAGAATGATCTTTCCTGCAATGCCACCTTTTTCCGCAAGGCGGTGTGCCTCCTGAATCTCTTGTAACTTCATCGTACGAGCGATAGGAATGGTGAACTCGTGGCGAGACACCTCGTCCGCCAATTGATAGAGCCTCGAAGCATCCGGCTGCGCCATAAGAGCCTCCACGCGAATGTCATAATTGCGCGCGCCTTCCGGTTCGCCGAGTACGGATCCCAGCACTCCACCTTTACGGATCACCCTGAGCAGTCTGCTGATCGTCGCTCCTCCGACAGTGTCCGCAATGGCGTCGAGGTCGTGGAGATGCCCGATCGCCTCTTCGTTATCGATCGCTGCAACCTCATCTGCTGCCAATTCAGCAGCCTTGTCTCTCTCGCTCGAGCGCACCCCAGCGATCACCCTGACGCTATGTTTGCGTGCCACATGAACCGCGGCACGGCCCACGTTGCCCAGGGCGCCGGTCACCAGGACCGTGTCACCCGGCCTCGGCTTGACCGCACGTTCGATTAGCTGAGCTCCAGTAAGCGTGACCAGAGGAAGAGTCGCTGCCTGTTCGAAGCTCAAGCCATCCGGAATCGGCGCGAGCACGTCGGCCTTCGCGACCGTGTATTCGGCATAGGTGCCGTTTGCCAGACCCATCACCCGCATGCCCGCCGGAAATCCGACAACCGATGCGCCGGAATCGACCACTTCGCCAGAAAGATCGCGCCCCAGTACTGCGGGAAAGTCTACTGGCATACGGGCCTTAGCCGCTCCACTTCGAATCTTGTAGTCGACGGGATTGATGCTGGTCGCGAGAACACGAACCAGGACCTCATTGTCCCCGAAATCAGGCGTGGCGGTGTCTTCATAGCGAAGTTGTTCCGGACCTCCATACTCGTACAGCAGCACTGCTTTCATGATTCCTCCTGCGCAGTGGGATGCCTGGGTTCGGATCCAGGAGGGCAGCCGTTCGACAGCCATCCAGTCCGTTTAACAGTGACAGGCGAAGGGAAGGTCCGGCAGGATCTACAAGCATACAACCCGCTCGCACTTGCAATAATCCATTCAGGAGGTTTGTTTTCGGGAAGTTAGCCCATACTTTTACGCGACCTTAGCGCACGCTCGGGATGCATCTGGCACTTGGGCGTGGGTACGCGAAGGGTTTGACTTAGGCCGCAAACCAGGAGAAGAGTATGCAGCCTACGCTTCAAATGTCTGACATGATTTCTGCAGGTTCCGATGTGAGCGCGAGAGTGGCTGAGCTCGGCCCCTGGTTTCACAACCTTCGACTCCAGGGAGTTCCGACCGCACCGAATCACTTTCTCGGTGATTATCCGCGCGTGAAATGGGAGGGGTTTCGCGATGCAGTTCCCCATGATCTAACTGGCATGACTGTACTCGACATCGGCTGCAACGCCGGCTTTTATTCGTTTGAGATGGAGAGCCGAGGTGCGGAGCGAGTGCTCGGGATCGATTGGGATGAGCGCTACTTGAACCAGGCACGCTACGCAGCCCAGGTGCTTGGTTCACGCGTCTCGTTCCAGCAACGGTCGGTCTGGCAGGTTGCCGAACTACGAGAGAGATTTGACCTCGTCATATTCATGGGAGTGCTGTATCACCTTCGCCATCCCTTGCTGGCACTCGACCTGATTCATGAGCACGTAGCAAAGGATCTTCTGCTCTTTCAATCTATGCAAAGAGGATCTGATCAGGTGGGAGAGGTGGCGCCTGACTACACCTTTCATCAAACTAATATGTTCGAGGATGCGAGTTATCCCAAGTTACACTTCGTAGAACATGCCTACGCGCAAGATCGAACGAACTGGTGGATCCCGAATAAATCCTGTGCTGAAGCAATGTTGCGGAGTGCGGGTTTCGCGATCGAAAGCAATCCTGAGCGAGAGGTTTATCTGTGCCGGCGGCAGGCGCTCCCAGATTCGGAGTTTCCACGCGCAGTCTATCCCAGTCGTTAGAGTGGCTGAATTGCCGTCTGCAGCAAAGCCCTAAGCATGAAGGTAGAGACCGATGGCTGAGAACGATTTGCTACTGCAAGCTGAAAGGCTGCTCCAACGGCGCGACCTACGGCGGGCGTTAGAGGCCTTCTCTCGCGCAGAGAAGAATGGCGCTGACGCAGATCGCTGCTCCGCCGGCAGGTGGCTGGCATACATGCTCTCAGGCGAGTTCTCTTCGGCATGGTCTCAGAGTGATGCCATCCACGCGCGGGGCGCTCCGGACCCCCATCGTTTGTGGAACGGCGGAAGCATTTGCGGTAGGGAAGTGATCGTCAGGTGCCTTCATGGTTTCGGAGATACGATCCAGTTTCTTCGATATGCACCCCTCTTACGCGCCACGGCTAAAAAGACCGTGTTCGAGGTGCCACCGAAGATGCTCGAGATCGCTCCGTACGTTGAAGGCGTCCAAGACGTGATCACTTGGGGCGAATTGGCTCCGGAGGAGCAGCCCAGTTATGACGTGGCTGTGGAAGTTACACAGCTTCCTTACCTTTTTCGAACACGGCTAGCGGATCTTCCTGTCAAGGCAAACTACCTCGAGCTTCCCACTGGCGCTGGCACCGCGCCCTTCCGAAATGATCCTAACGCGGCTCTTGCGGTCGGCATTGTCTGGACGGCAGGTGAGTGGAATCCCACTCGATCGCTGCCTTTCCCTTTAGTCGAGCGCCTGATTCGCGAAGTGGATTGCGAGTTCTGGAATCTGCAAGGAGGCGTTGCAAGGAAGGATTGGCTAAGTCTTCCGCGATCCAACCGGCTCCACGAGGCTTCAGCGTGTGCCGACAGCATTCTCACGCTGGCGGCACTCATTGCTAGGCTGGACCTTGTAATCACTGTAGATACACTTGCCGCACACCTCGCGGGCGCGATGGGAAAAGAAGCATGGGTGCTATTGCAGCACGTCGCTGACTGGAGATGGATGACCGAGCGCGACGACAGTCCCTGGTATCCTTCGTTACGATTATTTCGGCAGCCGGCGGAGAATGACTGGGAAGGGTTAATGCGCGAAGTTACGAAGCAACTTCAAACGCGAGTAGCATCAGCCTGTGAACCGGAGCGGGTCGCGTGAAGGTATCTCGTGATCGCTGCACACTTTCCAGAGCCTGGGATGCCTACGATGCATATCTCTTCGACATAGATGGTACGCTCCTGTCGTGTACAGATGCCGTGCATTACTTCGCTTTCTGTGACACATTGAAGTCGCTCTCCGGGCATCCTCTGACGCTTGAAGGCGTAACTGCGCACGGGAATACGGACATCGGCATTCTTCGCGACGCTTTGAAGTTAGCCAATGTAGAGGAGAGCGAATGGCGTCCTCGCATTGCGGAATCTCGGCAGGCCATGTGCCGCTACGTCTCGCAACGTAAAGCCGACCTGTGTACGACCGTGATGCCCGGTGTCCCTTCCATCCTGTGTCACCTGCAAGCCCGAGGAGCGATCCTCGGAGTTGCCACAGGAAATCTGAAAGGAATCGGTCGACTTAAACTTGAAAGCGCCGGGCTGAGCACTTACTTTCAGTTCACGGGCTACAGCGATGACTTCGAATACCGTTCTGATGTATTCCGCTCCGCAATAGCTAAGGCCCGCGCCCTGGCTGGACCGTCTGCAACCATCTGCGCAATAGGCGATACGCCTGCAGATGTTCAGGCGGCCAGACAGAATGGGCTGGAGGTTATCGCGGTAGCGACTGGACCTTACTCTTTCGAGACACTTACTGGTTCGAAGCCGGACCTTTGCCTAAGCTCACTCGAGGACCTGCTCAACGAGTCATGATTCACACTGGCCTTCCGCCTCGAGCAAAGAGCCACTACATCTTCGAACTCGATGGCACGATGGGTGGCGGTATGTTGCGAAAGAATGCGCTCTCTGGCTCTGCGTCCGAGCTTCAATCGTTCAGAGTCGTGCGTGTTGAGTAAGATATCTTTGACTTCATCGGCATCTGTTGGCAGCAGTATCTCTTCGTCAGGCGTTAAAAGCTCCTCCAGCCCAGCCCACCAATCCGACAAAATTGCGGTGCCGCAAGCCGACGCCTCGAAGAGGCGTACAGATGGGGAATACCCGGCGTCCACCATGTCCTTGCGAGTTAAATTCAGGGTGAAACGCGAAGACGAGTAGAACGATGGATGCTCTGGCGGTGAAATGTGAATGATGCGGTCCACGTTGTTCTGCCAGACTATGTCTTTCGGATATTGTGGGCCGGCGACCAGGAAGCGCTGTTCCGGCAGCAGCGCCGCCGTTTGGTCGAGCAAGTTCATGAGCTTTTCCTGACGATCCGCAGCGAATGTGCCGAGATAGCTCAACGTGCTGCTGTACTCCGAACGAACTCCGGTCGGCCGATACAAGTCCGGGTCCACTGAACAATAAAACGGAACAGCATGTGGACTATGAAACGTGTCTTCCAGCTCCCGCAAAGCAGGTCCGCCTGTAAAACTCAGATACGCGGCATAGTGGGGAATCAAAGAAGCAGCTAAGTAATCCGTACCGCCTTCTTCCCTCAACTTACTCATGGTGATTGGCGTATCGATGTCGTAAAACAGCACCGGCCCAAAACCTGCACTGAGTAGAGCTTGTGTCGCAGCAATCGCATCAGGGAAGTAGGAGCCGACAACGATGGCGTCCGCATCCTTGCTTATCTTGATCAATTCTGATTGGGAGGAGTTCCAATCTTCAAAAAGGTAAACCGTGCAAAACTCCGGATCGGGCAGATCGCGATTGCTCCGGTACCACTCAACATCCTTTTCAACAAAATGGATCTGGTGCCCTCGTGATCTGAGCGCCTTGCCGAGGGAACGGTAGGTCGTGGCGTGGCCATTGCCCCAGGACGACGTAATCGTCAGGCCATAAATGACGATCTTCATGCGGGCTCTTCTGCCATGTTGATGCGAACGGAATCTGCAGGCGAAGACGCGGTCTTACGCCCGATGCATTCGATCAATGCTTCTTCTATCTCCCTCGCTCGAGCCGCATACGTATGGTCTCGGAGAGCGCGACGAAGAAACGCGTCGCCAATTGTTCGCCGTGCAACGCTATCCAGACGGGAAGCCGCGTCCACAACGTCTTGTGCACTTCGGATGACTAAGATCTCCTTCCCGGGCTCAAAGCATTCGTTGATGCCAGGCCAATCATCACAGAGCAGACAAGCCCCCGCGCCGGCTGCTTCAAACACACGCGTCGGAGGTGAAAATCCGCAATCCGCCATCGACGAACGATTGATGTTCATGACCATACCGGCAGAACTGTTGACAGTGTTGTGGTCGGCGGTCGGCACATGTCCGATCCACCGGACGTTGGAGGGCAGCGACTTGCCGCCCCAACCTTCTCCACCAAGGATGAACTGCCTGTCAGGGGCAAGTTCGGCGGCACAGAGGAAGAGTTGCTCAACGCGGGCCTCTCGGTCGGGCAACCTGTTGCCGACAAAACAAACGTCGCAGTAGAAACGAGGATCGGGCGACACCGGATGATGGGTGTCAGGGTCGAGGCCGTTATAGATGCTGTAGTAGGCTCGAGCTCCGAGTTCGCCGTATTCCCGCTCGATGACCGGACCACCGCCATAGGTGAATACGGCGTCATAGCATGGGATCGCAGAGGCAAACGGATCTCGCTGGTCCCTGCGAATTCGACCGATGGTTGCGGGTGCATCAACATCCCAGAACAGCACAACACTGTTCGGCGTACATTCCAGAACTCTCTGCTCGAGTAATTCGTCGTCGGCTCCTATTCCACTGTGCTTGATGACGACATCAGCATCGGCGGCGACGCGTAGCAGAGAGTCGATATCTTCGCCGGGCCTGTACACAATGGATTGGACATAAGAGAAATCGCCGTCATCCCGATGCTCTTGTCTGCCATACGCATCGGGCTCGGCAAAGACGATCTGATGACTTCGGGCAGCGAGATACTTGTAGCAGCCACGGTAGTAAGTAGCCGCACCATTCCAATAAGAAGAGGTAATACTGGACCCGAATACAAAGAGTTTCATCGCAGCAAGTCCTCGCAGATATAGGTGAGCTGCTCTGCACGATGGCGACAGGTATGCTTGGCAAGCACGGTTTCGAGGCCGCGGAGTGCCTGGGCTTCGGCTTGCTTGGGATGTTCTAAAAGGAACTGCATCGCGTTCTTCATCTCACTTGTGTTGTTCACCGACCGAAAGTCGTCCTCGCGGAATAACTCCTCAGAATCATTCCAAGGCGCGGAGATAAGTGGAATACCGCAAGCTAAAGCCTCAAAAACCCGGATCGTGGGAATGCCGTCCATCACGGAGGAATATTGCTGCCTGGGAATATGCACTGTGAGTCGCGAAGATCCATACACCGCTGGGGCTTCAAGGTTGGGAAGATAGCCACCGTAGTTGACCCTCGCCTGTCGCAGGGCATCAAGGCCTTGAGGCGGATAGCGAACTCCGTAGATGGTGAAAGCATATTGCGTCAATTGTTTGGCTAGACGCAGGAGGAACTCGCATAATTCAGCCGATCGTTCGCCGTCGCCCCAGTTGCCAACCCATACTACGTCGCTCGTCTTCTTCATCTTTGGAAGCGGATGGAAGACGCTCGTATCCGCGGCTTCATGGAGTGTCCAGACCTGCTTTATGTCAAAGCGATCAAGGTAGAGTTGACGCAATGCCTCGCCGAAGGCCAGAACTCCGTCAAACTTGTCGAGGCCGTATTGTTGCACCTGTTCCGGCGCGGAGGAAGCCCGGTGATGGGTATCGTGAAAGAGCAGTCGAAACCCTAACTCCTCCCGGACCAGAAGAAGACACTGTGCAAGTTGCGGAGGATTCCATTCATGAAGGATAACTACCTCGGTGTCGCGCAAAACCTGACGCCAATAAGCAGAGCTTGTCTGTTGCGCTTTGGGGTAGTCGGTGATCGACAAATCCGGGTAGATCGTTTCGAACTGCTGGAGCGACCGCTCTCCAAAGGGTTCGGTCCGAAGATTTGTAACTGACCATTCGTCCGCAGGCTCAAAGATTCCAACCTGGTGCCCCAGTTCCTGCATACTTCGCAGTAGTCCTCGCAGGAAGTGAGCATTGCCATTGTTCCAGTCTGACCGGATCGAATGCGCCAGATAGGCGATCTGTAACTTACGAGACATGAACGGGCGCCTCTGTCCGAATTGTGGCGGAACGAAATACGTCTAAATAGGCATTCACCATTCGGTCCGCCGAAAGATGTCGCGCCCTCTGATGCGAACGCTTCTGTGCATCGGCCAGCAGCTGAGAGTCTTGAGACAATGACTCGAGCACTCGCGTAAGCGAGGCAGCATCGTCAAAATAGAGAGCCGCGTTGCTCCAGACTTCGCGGAGTGACGGAATATCATTCGCTACAACTGCGCAGCCGCAGAGGGCAGCTTCAAGCGGAGCCAGGCCGAATGGCTCGTAGATCGAAGTGCAAAGATAGATCGCTGAACGATGAAATAGCGCCAGCAATTCATCGACTCCCATCGCGCCTAGGAGAACTGCGCCGCCCAGCGAATCCGAAAACTGTGACCGCTCGTAGGAGGTCTCTCCGGCAACGAGGATCGGAATCGGCGATTGCACGTCTTGAAGGATACGAAGATTCTTTGCCTCGTCCCACAATCGGCCGGCGGTCACTGCCTGCAGCGTACGATCGGTGGAATTAACTTCTAGTTTGACGGACCGACCATTGGGAATAACGAGGCACTCACCGGGATTTCGGAAGTTTTCCTGTAACGCCGAAAGCATCCAACGCGTCGGCGCGATCACGGCGTCCGCACCTTGTACCCCTGTACTGACCAGAGCCTTGTATCGCTCAAGCCACGGAGATTCATCTAGCTCTAGTCCGCGACACGCCTTAGCCCAGCTTAATACGTCGCTGTGAGCCACAACTATCTTCGTGTAGGGCACGTCGAGGGCCCCAAAGCAATACTGGCTGCTGAGGAGAAGGTCTGGTTGAAATGCCTCGGAGACGCGGCTCAGACCTCTCGACCCATCGCGAAACGCATCCCGATTTTCCTGCATCCACTCCAAAGGCACATCGAAGGAGTGGAAAGTAAAATTACTTCTCCATCGGAGCGCTACCTGATCAGACCACGACTGTTGGGCAAGAGAGGGAAGGCGGCCAAAGCTGACGAGTGCGACCTCACACCCGCGGTCTAACAGACCGCAGACCATCTCCTGCGTATAGGTCCATACGCCGCCTACGGTATCTGTTGTTACTAGTACACGCATTCCAGGTCCCTATTCTCCAATTGGGCAAGCGAAAGGGGATGCTGATCTTGGATATCGCTAAATCCGCGCTCCGCAAATAACTGCAGATAGAAATCGTGCGCACGTTCCCATGCGAGGTCGTCTGGCTGCGATCCAAACGTCTCCACATACTGGGGACTGCCGGGGAATGGGAACATCGGTACAGGCTCGCTTACCCAGACTCCCTTGGATTTAAGATGAGCCTGCCACTTGGCGACCATGGCTGGGTCGTCCTTGGTCGTCTTGATGAGATTTGCCTGGACCCAGGGAATATGCTTTCGCGCATAGATCAGGAGTTCACTGATGCGATCCGTCGAGAGGCGGCAATTTTTGTTCATCTCGTCGCGGCCTTCTTCGGTAATGGATTCGATTCCGCACTCGAACGAGACGCAGTGGGCACGGCCAAGCAGGTCGAGTGTCTCTTCGTTCCACAAATCGATGCGGCTCTGGAAGCCAATAGAGAGCGGGCGTTTGGCGACTTCCTCCAGCAAGGCCCGAACTTGCTTTCCTACCCCGAAGATCTCATCGATGAAGTAGATATAGTCCACTCCTCTGCTAATGAGCTGATCTATCTCTGCGATCACTTCGGTGAGGTCGCGTTCGCGAAACTTGTTCCGAAAAAGAGTCTTATTGCAGAATGTGCAAGAGTAGGGGCATCCTCGCGCAAACTCCACTTCTGCGCCGAGCTTTAGATGATCCGCGCCATTCCCGGGAAAGATGTGGTGTTTATGTGAGTGGCGTTCCACAGGGTAGTCGGAATAATCCAGCTGCCGAATCGCTCTGCATGTCGGTTATACCGAGGCCTTGACCCATATGGAATACGCCATCGCTATCTCGCCAACAGCAACCGGGGATCATAGGCCGCGCGGTGGTAGCGAGTTGTGGCAAGGTCTGATCGGGCTCGCCGCGAAGCACGACGTCCGCTCCGGTCTTATCCAGAGTGGCCAGCGGAGTTACCGAGCCATGAGGACCAATGACAACTTTGCAAGACTCTCGATTGAGTGCAGCAAGCCAACGGGCTAGGCACGCGCAGTTCAGGCTGTGGACACCGCCAGAAGAGGTAGGAAGGAGCGGTGGGGATAACCAGAAAGTCTTCGTCAAAGGTGTGGAGCCGCGTCGCCACTTCCTCAACCGACAGATTTTCCATCCACGCATCGATTAACAGCACTTCCTGTCCAGTAGCCCGAAGCATCTCGCGAGCAGAGAGTAATTCGAGCGGAAAATGAGGCTCAGGGCAGCCGAAGTAGGTAGAGCCTTCAAAGCTCCATCGAGGATTTACAAGGGCAAACCTCATGCGACCTCCTCTTCGAATACCTCAGACGAAATCCGCGGTTGATCTTCCTGGGCCGCGATGCTGTTCCGGTTCTGCCGCCAGAAGCCATGAATAGAGGCCAGAATGTCGGAAAGACTTCGCGTCGCCAGCCATCCCGTGTCGTGCTCGAAGCGAGCTGTATCCGATATGTAGAGCGGTTGATCTCCGGGACGTACTGCTTTGTACGCGAGCTTGAGTGGATCTCCTGCTTCTTTCTCTATTGCGCGAAGCAGTTCAACGACAGAGACGGCACGACTCATGCCTCCGCCCAGGTTGTATACCTTGCCCCGCGTGGAGCTTACCTTGTCGCGCGCCGCCACTATGGCATTGACTAAGTCATGCACGTGGAGCACGTCCCGAACTTGAAAGCCGTCGCCGTATACAGTGATCGGTTGGCCATTCAAGGCAGAGTAAAGAAAGTGTGCGACCCAACCTTGATCTTCATTTCCAAATTGTCGCGGACCCGCTATGCAGGACATCCGAAACACCACAGTAGGCAGGTCATAGATGCGTGCATAGTCGCGCACGTATTGGTCGGCAGCGCCTTTGGAACATCCGTAGGGCGAGTGAAAATCAAGGCATTCTTCTTCAGAGACCCCGCAGAAGCTAGCATCTCTCGCGCGATACCGCGTGCCCTCAACCGCAACCGGTACGGAGCTCAACGAGCCATAGACCTTGTTTGTGGAGGTAAAGAGCAGGAACGGACGTTGACCCGAACGACGTGCGGCTTCCAGCACGTGGAAGGTGCCCAGCGCGTTGACATGAAAGTCCTCAGACGGGTGTTCAAGCGATGTAGTGACGGCTACCTGTGCCGCGAGATGGTAGATCTCTGAGACGTTTTCCGCGGCCTCTCGTACCGCATGTTCATCCCGAACGTCCCCTTGAATTACCTCCAGCCTGTTGCTGCCCGGGAGAGACCGAAGCCACCTTACATTGTGCAGAACGCCACGCCGCGACAGGTTATCAAACACCTTGACGTGCGTGTCTGGCTGCGCGAGCAGCCGTTCGACAAGATTCGATCCGATAAAACCCGCCCCGCCAGTGACGAGGACTTTCCGAGCTCTGCCGTTTTTCATTGCCCCATGATCCTTTCTCGTGCAGACTCTTTGGCCGTTGCACGCGTGCTCGCGCTCGATTGGCCCGTGGTGGTCATGCCTGTACTAAGCTGTGAGGCCATATGCACTCAACTCTTTCAGCATGGTCTCTGCCTTGTCTTCTGCTTCTTGTTCCGCCAGCCACTCTGCCAGTTCGCGGAATCCTTCTTCGTGTGTGACTTGCGGAGTGTAACCGAGCAAGTTACGTGCCTTTGTCAGGTCTGCGTAGCAATGCCGGATATCTCCGGCACGATACTTATGCGTGATGACTGGCTTGATCTGCTTGCCGAGTGCCCGCGCGAGGATCTCTGCGACCTGCCGAATGCTGATCGCCTTGCCACAACCAATGTTGATGACCTCTCCGTTCGATTCGGGTCGGTTCATGGCAAGAATGTTGGCACGCACAATGTCGTGTACACTCACGAAGTCCCTCATCTGCTCGCCATCTTCAAAGACCAGCGGCGCCTGCTGATTCAGGAGCCTTGATGCGAAGATCGCGGCAACACCCGTATATGGGTTCGAGAGCGCCTGGCGCGTCCCATAGATATTGAAGAAACGAAGAGCCGTTACAGGAATTCCGTAGGTCCTGCCATAGATCAGGCAGAGGTCCTCCTGATCTCGTTTGGCGAGAGCATAGACTGAGTTGATCTCCGAAGGCTTCGATTCGTTCGTAGGCACTGGCGCCAACAGTCCGTCGCAGTGCACACAGTGCAGATCCCATTGTCCGGCTTTCAGCTGAGCTACCGGTCGAACTGGGGGCGCTGCATCCTGCCCACAGGAGGAACATTTGTAGCGACCCTCGCCATAGATCGACATTGAGGACGCGACGATCAGTTTCTCCGGCGTGTACTTTGCATCGAGCATCGCTTGCAGGAGTTCGGCTGTGCCTTGGGTATTCACGCTCATATATCGGCTGATCTCGTACATGGACTGGCCAACGCCGACCACGGCGGCGAAGTGGTAGACGACGTCGACACCGGCTAGCACTTCACGCAACCGGTTCGGATCGCGAACGTCACCTTTAAGCAGTTCTACGTCGGCCGAAAGATAATCCGGTCTGCCTGCCTTATGAACCTGAGGGTTGAGGTCGTCAAGAATGCGCACTCGATGTCCCGCCGCCAACAATCCATCTGCGAGATGAGATCCAACAAACCCTGCCCCGCCGGTAATCAGTATCTGTTTGCTCATTGTCTGGCGAACCCCTTGTCATGACGTGTGAGAGTACTTGCAAGCCTGGGAGCGTATCGATCCACGGCCCACGCAGCAAACTCTGCAAATTGTCGATTGTCTTTCGGCGGGCTGGTGTGGTGTTCCTCGATGCCCAGGTGTGCCGGCGTGAAGCATAGAGTCAGAGCCACTTGGAACGGCTCAAGCGCTTCCATTTGTCGATCAAACCACTCGGTAGCGTTGGGCCGATACGAGTCCGCCCAACTCAGCCCGGTGCGCAGATACCGCACGCCGTTCGCTTTCATCCAAGCCACAGCGTCGTCGAGCCGGGGATCTTCAAAGTGGAACCACTGGCAAAATCCCACACTGCCGTCCGTGGGGAAATGTTTCACGGCCAGCTTTGGCGTGCCATCATCCTTGAGCAGGCCAAGATAGTAGTGGCGATAGTAGGAGGAGCCTTCCGCCTCCTTGTGGCGAGTCTCCGCCGGCCATGTCGGAGGCAGGTCAAAGAGGCTGTACCAGTGGATGCGATCCGTGTGGTTCTTTATCAGTTGCAGGGTGCGATCCAAACCAAAGGCCTGGACCTCTTCCGCTCCAAACGAGGAGGCGCCCACTTCAGTGACCCACACCGGTCTGCCAGATACCTGTTCGGCCTCCGCAATGCGAGCAGGCCATTCGTCTATGTGCCAATGGTTCCAGTCAAGAGGAAAGCCATGCACACCGACGATATCGACAGACTCCATCACGCCGCGTGAGGCGAGGAGCCGAAGGAAGTCGCAATCGCAAGAAGAGACGCCGCCTAGAACGATAGGAAGGTCCGGATTGACGTTCCGAATGGAGGTAGAGGCTTGAACGATCATCTCTCCAAATCGCATCCATCCCGGGTCGAGGTAAAAGTTCCAATGGGAGAGATTGTTTGGCTCGTTCCAGAGCACCACCGCTTCAATCATTCGGAGCCTTTCTGGTCGAAGTGCAGATCTCGTTCAGTTCTCTCCATCTGCGACTGCAGGGAGTGGTTTGGATATTAGGTTGTGGGGGTCTCCAGGGACTGGCTTGCGCCCGTACGAGCCTTCGAAGTCGCATATCGATTTACGCGACATACAGATACAGAAGGTACAAAGAAGGACGGGGTTGCCTTAAGCAGATGTGGATGAACCTAACCGAGTGGAACTAATCAGCCATGTTATTCATGAATGTGACGGCTACAGAGATAGTTAGGTGCGAGTTGATTCAATCGTTCTCAACGTTTCTTCGCAGCAGGTGCGAAATTCTCGCCTGTAATGAACGAAGGGCGGACCGCTAAGACAACGCGATAACTTCCTTGTTAGTAACAAGAGCAAAGTGGAGATAGTTTCCATCTACTATGTTGATATCGCGACATATCCAACAGCGTCCTGTTGATGCTACTGCCGATTTGCTGGCACCGCGATCTGGTTGAAGTTTGCCGCAAGCTGTCTCAGTTCGTCCGGCAGTTGCTCACCGGTGATCGGCTTCCCGTGTCCGGGTGCGACAACTAAAGGGTTCAACTCAGCTAAACGCCTGACCGACGCATGAGCCTTCTCCCAATCCCAGGTGAAGTACGCGGGCGGCCCGTGCAATTCAGGATTCTGGATCAGTGCCGCTTCAAAGAAGGACTCGGGCTTGGTCGTGCAGAATGCGTCGCCCGCGAGCAGTGTTCGGTCAGCGGACCGGAAGAACGATACGTGCCCCGGTGTGTGTCCCGGAGTTGGAACGACGTCCCAGCCTGGCAGTCCAGGGGTTGTGCCTGAGCCGACCTCCCCCATGGATAGCGCTCGCAGTCGGTTGCCGAGATCGATCGGGCCTCTGGGGTAGCTGGGCGAGAGAAGCGACATGAGACCGCCGCCCGCACCAACATTGGGGGCGGGGTATTCGCGCTCGCCGGTGAGGTATGGAAACTCGAGCGGATGTGCGTAGACTGGAACGTTCCAGTGCTCCGCTAGTTCTTTCGCAGCGCTCACGTGATCGAAGTGGCCATGCGTGAGAACGATGCCAGTCGGAGCAGTGCCGAAGTGCTTCTCGGCCCAGTTGCGGATCAAGGTGGCAGTGAATGGCAAGGCCGCGTCGATGAGAGTCCACGATCGGTCATCGTTCGTCACGGCAAAGATGTTGACGAAGGCGATCCTCAATCCGCGAATGTCGCTGGCTACAGCCTCGATCGGAATAACCTGTTCGTCCGGAATCTTGATGCTCTCCATGGCACTCCCCTTTGTTGGATGGGATGCCGGGCAGGTCGTAGGAGTTAGTGCGGAATTCGGGTATGAGTTAGGGAAGCGGGAGCGTTTTACAACGTGACATCAACTGCTTATTTCTCATGCATGATGTTTTGGCTGACCTTGTAATGGTGTGGAGCCCCGGTGATCGCGACGGGCACCACAGCACCCACATTGTGCTTTTTAAAGAACGGAATCAGGGGTTTCATCAGCGCAGATTTGAACCCGGTGGTGGCGTGAGACACATCTGCCTGCATGCGCAAGTTGCCGAGCAGGTGAACGACGTGGCTGCGCAGATCAAAGTGTCCTTTCAGATCGGCAGCAGCCCCGGGAATCTGGAACGTGAGTTGATCGGTAGACACTACGCCATTCCGTATAGTGGCCCGGCCTCTCAATGCAGAGAGGACGTTTTGAGTAGACGAGGTCGCGTCAAATAGTTCGGGCTGCAGCTTCACGGCATGCGAACCCTGAGCGCGCTCACTGAAAGCGGAGAGTTTTTTCTCTGTGTCCCGGTCGGTCAGGCGTTCTGCCGGTATGTCAAACGTGCCTGTCATCTTAAGTCGCTTCAGAAAGTCCAATCCCTCCTCCGCCGGTGACAGCAGTGCGTGGCTGCGAAGTTTTACCTGTCCCACAACGGGGACTTCGTCCGCCATAAACGGTCGAAGCAGATCTTCTGCGCGGCCGCGCGTAACGGTAAGGTCAAGGTTGGTGGTCTTGGGCGCGCCCTCGATCGTACCCTGTGCATGAAGGTCTGTGCTTCCGGTGTGTAGATCGACGGCATGAAGGACGATGTTGCCGTTCAGCCCATTTACGGTTCCAGAGGCGGTGCCGTTGACCCGCGTTGGACGTCCGTCTGCGACGGCGAACTTCGGTATGTCTGACCGCGCATCGGTCTGAATCGCATCCAGCGTTCCCTGAAAGTTACCAGAAGCTGAAAGAACTCCCGCAATGCCTCGGACGGTAGCCAGGTCGGCCACATAGCTGTACGTTCCCGATAGAGGAGTGCTGCCGAGACTGCCCGAGCTGATCGGTCCGAATTTGCCCTCAGATTGAATGCGGCCAGCGGGTTTCGGTGTCTGCATGTCCAACGTATAGGAGGCGCTCTGCCCCTTCCGCACGTTCCGCATCACCAGTTCGCGGATCGGGAACATATAACGGCTGCCATCGTCGCGCATAATCTCCAGATTGGCATGGTGGATGTTGAGCTGTTCGACCACGGTACTGGAGCCGGTGAAATCGCCGCTGCTTCCCGGAGGGAAATCCTCCTTATTGGCGCGGCTGCCGACTGGCGGAATCACCACCCGCAGACCCTCGACATCCACAAGGTGAATGCTCTTGCGAAGCAGCAACAGGTCGAGCCACGTTCCTTGGATGGTCAGGTTTTGTATTGAGCCGACCGGAGGCAGGTCGGGTGCGGAATTGCGGCGAAGTGTCAGCCCGCTCGCGACTAAGCCGGGATACGGGAAGTAGGTCCGGTGATATTGCGTGATCTTGATGTGGCTGGCGAACATTTTCTCCAGCAGCGGCTCGGCGTTGCGGTAGCGGTAAGGCCAATGTTCACTGATGAAGTGGGTGCCGATGAGAGGCCGCACCAACAAGTAGAATTGCGGCGCCTGCAAGCCAAGTGCCGAGGCTACGAGTCTTGCTCGCTCTCGGAATTCCGGTGCTCGGCATTGAGGTAGTCACGATACTTCACCCTGGCTCTTGCGTTTCGATCTCGATGAGTGCGAGCCCATTCATCGCCGCGATCAGCAGGCAGTTATACCAGCAGCCCGTCGAACCGTTCAATCTTGTTTATAGATGCTGCTCCAAACGCTTATTGTTTCTTCGCTCGACAAGTTCGCGAAAGTATCGGTGTGTGGCAGAGGAGAAACTCCAATTCGTGTGCCTGCCGGCCAACCTCAAGGACTGGAAGTGAATCACGAACTCGCGCTTCAGTGTCGATGGTCGAAGTGGGCGATGTGGTGTGAGTCTTTCAGACGCTCAGATTGCTCAGCGATGGGAGCTACATCTGGCCCGGGTGAACAAGAGGACAACCGCTCCTCCTTCGCAGACTCCGCATCACTTTTCCGCGTGCTTCATCTATAAAGTATGGGAATTTCCGTTTCGATTTTGGATCTCGTGGGCATTCGGCCGGGTGAGTCAGCAGGCAGCGCCATCGCTCGCTCTGTGGATTTGGCGCAGCATGTGGAGCGCTTTGGCTATCAGCGGTTTTGGCTGGCCGAGCACCACGCTATTCAGGGATTGGCCTGTTCTGCGACCTCTGTGTTGATTGGCCACGTGGCAGGTGCGACGAAAACGATTCGCGTGGGGAGTGGCGGCGTGATGCTGCCGAACCATGCGCCGCTGGTCGTTGCAGAGCAGTTCGGCACCCTCGACGCGCTGTACCCCGGCCGAATCGACCTTGGGCTGGGCCGTGCTCCGGGCGGAGACTTCCAGACCATGCGGGCACTGCGGCGCGACTCCCGTCAGAGCGGGGACGACTTTCCCATGTTGTTGCAGGAACTTCGCACCTACCTGGGCCCCGAGCAGCCCGGGCAAGCCGTGAAGGCGTTTCCTGGCCAGGGCAGCAATGTTCCGATCACCTTGCTAGGCTCCAGCGGATTCAGCGCGCAACTGGCGGCAAAGCTGGGATTGCCGTTTGCCTTCGCCGCACACTTCGCGCCGGAGTACCTCTACGCTGCGTCTCGTATGTATCGGGAGTTGTTCCGGCCGAGTGACACCCTGTCGAAGCCACACCTGATCGTAGCCGTGGCTGTAATCGTTGCCGAGACCGACGCGGCCGCCCGGCGGCTCTTCACTACGCCACAGCAGCGTTTTCTAAGGCTCATTCGCAATCAGCCGGTAGAGCTGCTGCCACCAGTGGATTCGATGAACTCTCTATGGCAGGACTGGGAACGAGCTGCGGTGGAGAGCAAGTTGGGCGCGGCACTTGTGGGGTCGGAATCGACGGTCCAAGCCGGCCTGGAGCAGCTCTTGAATGAAACCCAGGCGGATGAAGTCATCGCGGTCACCGACACCTACGACCATGCCGATCGGCTGGAATCCTATGAACGTCTGGGGACGATTGCCGCTGCGCTGGAGGAGAGAGATCTGGCGACAGCCAGTCGAGTCTGAATGGCGCCGTTGCCAACGAGCTCACTGGCAAACCGGGACGGCTGGAGCGAGTTCAATGGGCAGCAGCCTGGGTGGCGTTCGCTGCGGGCTTCAGGAACAGCAATAGAATCGCGGAGCAAAGAACTGCAAGCGACATGAGCAGAAATCCTGCGCGGGAGTTTCCCGTGATCGCCTGCAGGATACCCACCAGATAGCTGCCGAAGAAGCCACCCAGAGCTCCCCAGCTATTCACCATGGCCAGTACCTCTGCGGTCACATTTCGCGGTACGCGCTCGGCAATGAGAGCGAAGAACGGTCCGTACGGTGCGTACATGCAACTGCCGGCAATGACCAGGCCTACAAACGCTAACAGGAAGCTCTTCTCGGCGAAGAAGTAGGAGCCGAACATGCCCATGGCCGCTACTACAAGAAACGGCCACACCACTTCTTTGCGCTTCATCGTACGATCGGAGATCTGCGCGGCGATCAGCATGAGCACGATGGAGACCAGATAAGGCAACGCCGAGAACAACCCGGTTGCAGACATCGACAACGAGCCGCCTCGCTGTACCATCGACGGCAGCCACAGCACGAACCCATATACGCCTAGACTCCAGCAGAAGTACTGAACGGAGAGCAGCAGAACATCGCCCCGAAAGAGGGCAGCTCGTAGCGCCTTGATAGATGCGATGGCCAGTTCTTCCCGAGACAGCCGCGACTCCAAAATGACCGCGGCTTCTGGCGTGATCCACCGAGCCTTGGACGGCTGATCGCGCACGATCAGAAGCCAGACGAATGCCCAGAGCACCGACGGCAATCCCTCAAAAACAAAAGTTCTCTGCCAACCAAACCGCTGGATCAGAATGCCCGTCAACGCGGACATCCAAACGACGGTGATTGGATTTCCGAGAATCAGAAATGTATTCGCTCTCGATCGCTCAGCCCGCGTGAACCAGCGGGTGAGCAGATGCAGCATCACGGGAAAGATCAGGCTTTCTGCCACGCCCAGCAACAGCCTGTCGACGGCGAGTAGCCAGAACTGCTGAATGATTCCCGTCAAAGCCGCAAGCAGGCCCCAAGCCATCAGGCAAACGAAGACTACGCTGCTCACGCTGAATCTGCGCGCCAACGCCGCACCCGGCAACTGAAACGCGAAGTAGCCGAGGAAGAACAATCCGCTCAAGAGCGAAGTTTGTTTTTCCGTGATGTGGAGTGTCGCTGCCAATCCTGCCGCGGCGCCAAATCCAAAGTTAGCGCGATCAAGAAAGGCAAGGCTGTAAGTGACAAACACCGCTGGAAGCAGATAAATCCATCGCTTGCGAAGAGCAGCCGAAATCTCCGGAGTCAGCGCCTCGGGTTCGTTGACGAAAGAGTCGGGGTGCATCGGGAGCTTCGGTTTCATTTCGCTTTGGCACGCGGCAGATGCTATGGGTGCGGCAGTTCCTGTAAGCGCGAAGTTCCTGCGGCATTTCTCTCGAGATCCACGTTTGAAAATGTCACCGACTCCACCCCGGCCGCATTGTGCGCGCAGACGCCGATGCCCACATACACCGGGTCCTTCAACGCGAGCGTAAGCGGAGGCAAGGGTTTAAGACTTGTATCCGATGAGCCCGCAGAAACAATAAATTGATTGCCCTTCCGCTCGATCCTGAGCCGCGTTGATCCATGCTCGGTAGATACTGTATCCGCGGTTTTGCCATTCTGCGTCAGGCGGTACTGCAGCGTGATATGTCCGTCGCCATGAATGGCAATATCGGCATAAGGCGAACCTGGATCGAGACTCTGGCGCACGATCAACACCGCCTTCTTCAGTGGCGGGTCGCTGCCGCCCACGAACGCCACGTCTGCGGAAAGCGTCACGTCGCCCGCCAGTCGCACCCAGCTCAGATGAAAGGCGTCGCCGGTGCCCCACATATCAGCTCCACTGCCAGTGACGCGGTATGTTCCGGTGGCGCGATCGTAGGCCGTTGCACCCTTAAGAGTATCGCCAATGTCGGCTGAACCCTCGAAGATGCCGGGTGCAGAAGAGTGGTTCTGCGCGAAGCCGAGAGTGGCAATGAAGAGCGCCATTCCGGCAAGAAGATAGAGACTGCGTTTGCGCATCAGCATAGAGTGACAACACTATAGATGAGTTTCTGGTCGGTGCGCTCACCCCGTCACCTCGGCCACATGGAGTAAGAGCGGCCCGGCGTAGGCAAGGCTCCAAAGAGATCAGGCCACCTGATTTCTTGGTGGCCCGATGCTTTGACGGGCTTGCATTCGGTTGGCGAATGAGGGCGGCGATGCGGTACCGATCACGCGCTCTTTGCCTGTTTGTCCTTCAGGTCTTTCAGCAGCGTATCGATTCGCTCTTCCCGCTCCAGCAGAGCGAACTTGTCCTCCAGAGAATCGCCACCCATCAACTCCGTCTGAGCTTCGTTCGAAGCCTCGCGCGTGATGATGCGTGTCTTCATCCGGTCCAGCGCGAAGGACTTCTGCTGGGCTTCAAGGGTCTGTCGAGCGCCGTTCGCTTTACCTACGACCCGAGCCCTCCGGTCCTGCGCAATCAGAAGTTCGCAGCGGCTGCGGGTTTCTGTGAGTTTCTGGTCCAGCTTCTGAAGGGCGTTGCGCAGACTCTCCGCTTCCGAGATCTGATCCTCCAGTTGCTGTGAAAACCCCTGCGCAATCTGATCCTGGCTGAGCGAACGTTCCAGTGCCGCTCTGGCAAGATCATCTTTGCCCTTCGCCACCGCCAGTTCCGCCTTCCTTCTCCACTCGTCGGCCGCTTCGTGATGTTCGCGTTGCTTCTTCTCGAGCAGGTGCTGATCGGCGATCGCAATCGCTACCTGTGTTTTCACCTGCATGAGTTGGTTTTCCATATCGAGTACGAGTTGCCTCAGCATTTTCTGCGGATCCTCCGCACGCTCGACCAAGTCGTTGAGATTTGCTCGAAGTAGTGTTCCTACCCGTTCCAGTAGAGCCATATCGTCCCTCCCTGTTCCCATACGTAACTACGTGCCGATCAAACGAACGCCCGGCGAACACCCGCAGCTTTTACTTTCCGTTGACCAGCGGATTATGACCATCGGGCCGCGGCGTCATGCCCTTTACGTGCGACATCAACTCGCGCACGTCCATGCCCGAGAGCGCCTCAAAGAGGGCAGGTACCTGGGATGCGATCTTCGTCATATCGCCCACCAGCTTGTTGGCTCCGGTAGAGCCGTCGTTGCCAGTGGATACGATGGTGATCTTGTCCACCTTCGAGAGAGGCTCTGCCAGTGCGCGCATGAGCTCCGGCATGCTCGCGATCAACCGGTCCACGACCGCCGCTTGCGACCATTCCTGGTAGGCTTCGGCCTTCACGTTCATCGCCTTCGCCTCGGCCTCGCCCTTCTGGAAGATGATGCTGGCTTCCGCTTCACCCTCCAGACGAGTGGCCGACGCACGCCCCTCGGCTTCCGCCGTGATGCGCGACTTCTCGGCTGAGGCCAGGTTCTCAATCCGCTGCCGTTCGATCTCAGCGCCTTTCAGAACGGTCGAGATCAATTCTTTTTCGTGCCGGAGGATCTCCGCATCCTGCACCTTGATCTGTTGCTCTTTCTCAATCTGCTGAATCTTCACCTGCTCGGCGATCACCTGCTGCTGCATGATGTTTGTCTGAATCTCGTAAGCTTTATCGGCCGTGGCTTCCTGCTTGCGGCTCTGCTCGGTAAACTGCGCCTTCTGAATATCCAGATCGCGCTGCGCCTGCGCCTGCTTGGCCAACGACGCCGTTTCGGCGATCACCCGCTCCTGGTCGGCGGCTGCCTTCGCGATCGCGGATTCGCGCAGAGCATTGGCGCGCCGAATGGCTGTATCCCGCTCTGCCTCAGCCGCGGCAACATCAGCGTCGCGCTTGATGCGCGCTACGTCTGGCCGTCCCATGTTGGTTATGTAATCGTTCTTGTCACGAACTTCCTTGATGGTGAACGAGACCACCTCTAGCCCCATCTTGCTCATGTCGTCCGCGCAGGTAGAGCGCATGCGATCGGCCACCATCTCGGGTTCCTTCACGATCTGCTCTACCGTGAGCTGGCCGATGATGCCGCGCAAATGACCCTCCATCACCAAACGGATCAAGCCTTCGCGCTGCGGAGGTGTCTTGGTAAGGAACTGTTCGGCTGAAGTGAGAATCGATTCCTGGTCGGATCGTACTTTGATCTGTGCCACAGCCTCTACCGTGACTGCGACGCCTTGTTTGGTGTAGAGATCCTGTTGGGGCGCGACATCAAACGACATGAGCTCCAACGAGAGTTCGCGGCAGCTCTCCACCATCGGAAAAATGACGGTTCCATGACCTTTGACCACGCGGGGTCCTCGGAACCCATACACGATCAGGGCTTCGTTGGGACCGGCTTTGCGGAACATCTTTGCCACCATGCCGGCAAGCAATAACACTGCGAGAACTGAGAGACCAGCTACGACGACTACTGTGTTTACCATAACGTTCTCCTGACTTACTGTGAACTTAAGCTGCGCTGCCCGATGCGCCTCACTGGGTGGGTTGTCCGCTCGTGGATCGATGAGAAGTGAGCACGCCGGCCGTCACCTCATCCCACGGCCGCACGTAAGCAACGCCTCGCTCGTAGCGCATCACTACTACCTCGACATCCCGCAGAATGGCCGCTCCCGTATCGCTGCGCGCAGGACTCGATCGTCGAGCTCCGGTTTGCGAAAACAATATTTCGCCCGTGCCGTCAGCCCGAATCGTTCCACTTACTCTGCCAATGACTCCTAACATCTCCGTCTCCTCTGCGGTCAAAGGTTTCTCATGTGGCAGCAAGACCTTCGCTAGAAACCAGAAAATCAGCAGCCCTCCGCATAGACCACTCAGCGTTGAGAGCATGAGTACGATCGGCACCAGAAAACCGCCATAGCGCACGAGTAGATATCCGGCCCCTCCAAACCAGCAGAGGAAGGCCGTCAAGGTGAAGCCGTTGATTGGCGATAGTTCGCTGCCATTTGTTCCGTGCAATCCGCCGCCGTGACCCGCGCCATGGCCAAAGTGGAAATGGAACGGGTGGTGCAGGCCACCGGCAAAGGAAAGCACACTCAACCCGAGACCAATTGCAAAGCAGCTCAGGTAAAAGATCTCCCAAGTCATACTCACTTCTCCTTGCCCCTGCGCCGGGCGGTTCGTCCCGCTGCACCATCGGCAGCTTCGTCAACAGAGCGCAATGGCCATTCGACAGCATTCCGGTTTGCGGCCGCAACACTTCCAGTAGCCGGCTCACCAGCCCCGGTGTCTCGATCACTGATTCCAGTAATAGCAGGCAGAGTCTCGACTCTGGATGTTTCGCCAACGTGAGCAGGGACTTCCGCAACTCCGGGTCGCGCCGAAACCGCTCCGCTCCGCTCACCAGCCAAAGATCCAGCTTGTCATCGAGCACCCGCGCTTCACTCATCAACTCGGCGTGATAGCCCTCGGGATCATCGACCAGGTAGCCGGGATGCACCTTGAAGAACTTCGCCAGCAACTGGCGGGTCGTGTTGGTCAGGTGCGGGCGGGCGCCACTCTCGATCTGCGACAGGTACGACTGGCTCAGCTTGGTCTTGAGTTCCACCTGGATTGCGCGCACTAGTTCCTGTTGGGTCATCGCCCGCGACATGCCTCGAAGGCTGCCCTCTACTTCTCTCAGATACTTAAGCTTTTCACCGAGCTTCATAGCAATTATTGCAATCCGCAAAAATAATATCGCAATTTGCAATGAAGTCAAGCGCGAAATGAATGGGTCGGTGGATCCGCAAAAGAGCCCCTGCCGAACCAGCCGCGACCCCGGCGTGGACGAATTCTGAAGTTCCCGGTAAGTTGGGGTGTAGTTCGTTCGATTCGAAAGCCGGACACAACTGCAAACCAGCGTGCCGCCCGCAGGCTGGAACCACAAAGCTTAGGAACTTATGACCACAGCAACCCAGAGACCTTCTTCGTCGGCAATTGGCAGTCGCCTCGTTTCGCTCGATGTTCTGCGCGGCATCACCATCGCGTTCATGATTATGGTGAACAACAACGGGGATGGCGCACACGCCTACTGGGCCATGGAGCATGCTGCCTGGAACGGCTTCACGCCCACCGACCTCGTGTTTCCTACGTTTCTTTTCCTCGTGGGATGCTCCATTGTCTTCTCTTTCGAGTCGCGACTGGCTCGCGGCACCACACGTAGTTCGCTCATGCTTCATACGCTTCGAAGAGCGGTGATCCTGTTCTTCCTGGGTCTCGTCGTGAATGGATTTCCCACTTTTCCGTTGCACACCCTGCGTATCTACGGTGTGTTGCAGAGGATCGCGATCTGCTTCCTGATCGCAGCCGCGCTGTATCTGTGGGACCGGCGAGCGACCAGCAAGGTCGTCATAGTAGTAGCGGCTCTTCTGGGTTACTGGATCCTAATGCGTTGGGTGCCGGTCCCTGGATATGGCCTGCCCGGCCGCGACATTCCCTTTCTCGATAAGGACGCAAACCTGGTCGCATGGCTCGATCGCCACGTCTTTCCGGGCAGACTCTATGAGGGAACCCGCGACCCGGAAGGACTGCTCAGCAATCTGCCGGCGATGGGAACGATTCTGCTCGGCGTTTTGACAGGCATGTGGCTGCGAACGAGCCGCACACTGCAACAGAAGTGCCTGGGTCTCTTCACGGCGAGTGTTACATTGCTCCTTCTCGGAGGCGTGTGGAACTTCTGGTTCCCGATCAATAAGAAGCTGTGGACCAGCTCCTATGTGCTCTTTGCCGCTGGCTGGTCGCTGCTCGCGCTGGCGCTCTGTTATTGGGCGGTCGAGGTGAAAGGCTGGAAGCGCGGCTGGACTGGGTTCTGGCTGATCTTCGGCATGAATGCCATCACCGCCTATGTCTTCTCTGAGCTGTTCTCGGCGGTTCTCTCCACGATTCGCGTCCACTATCAGGGACGAGTTGTGGACCTGCAGCGATACATCTTCCTTAACTGGTTCGCACCCATCGGGAATCTCAGCTTCGCATCGCTGCTTTACTCGATCGCATTCCTGCTGGTGTGCGCGATTCCCGTCGCATTCTCTACAAGAAAAAGATTTACTTGAAGATTTGACGAGGAAGCCGCGGGTCCTAACCTGGGTCAGCGGCTTTTACTTGGCGATACCGTGCATCTCTTCGTCATACCTGCGGTGGTATTCGGTCTTGTACGCGTCCACAGCAGTTTGATAATTCATACTTCATGACGGAGGCATCTCGCTTCCAGATGATCTGAACCTCCTTCACCGCGGGGCTCAGTTCGACGGCGTCTTTCTGGAACTTGGCCTGTTTGCCATCCACCGAAACTGAGCTTACCGTTTCAAACCAAGGGAAATGGACCCAGATCTTTGCAGGCGCGTTTGCAAAGTTCGCGTTCAGATGCAGGACGGCTTTCTCATCCGAAGGCTGCTCCAACACATAGCTGACCGCGCCGAACTCGGTAGGTGCGTTCTCAACAGCAATGCGTTTACCCCTGCCGATCCATTCAGGAGAGACGACCGATAGCAGGTGCAGATCCCGTCCCTCTTCGCGGACCAGCATGTTCCTGAGCAGCGTCCGGTACTCTGCTGCGAACCAGCCGTGCGGCGATAGATTGTCCTCGAAATCGCGAGAGCCCCAGGGCCGAATGGCGAACTCAAAGCCTGCCTGGGTAGAGCTGGTATGTAGCAGCAGCGCGTACAGATCGGCAACGGCCTGCTCCTGGTCGCCACGGATCACTTCGCTCAGCGTGTTCTTAATCGTGAGATAGTGATGGAGCCACCGCCCATCCGCGTAAGTGATCAAACCTTCCTGGTAGCGCGACTGCGTATTCTTGAGCGTGGCGCCGACTCGTGGGTCGTGGGGATCGAGCGTCTCTTCCGGGTAGATCGAAAGCAGGTTGCCCCAATCGCGGCCATCTTTCTGGCCATCGAGAGCTGGCGGAATGTAGCCCGCATTTTCAGCAGCGCGCTGATCCATAACTTTGAGGAAAGCTGCGCGATAGTCGTCATATTCGCCACGAAAGGCAGCCGCATCCGCGGTCTTTCCTAAAGCATCGGCCATGATGATCACATTCTTCAGGCCGCTGAGTGCGAGGAAGTTATAGCCAGTCAGATGGCCCGCCACATACTCGTTATCTTTCACGTCGGAGGCAGGCATAAGGTGAAGCGGATCTTTCTGTCGAGCCTGTTTGAGCCATGCCACGGCACGGACGATCGAGGGAAAAACCTGCTCCGCGAACGCGCGATCGTGCGTCATTCGGTAGTGCTGGCCATATGCCCACATGGCCTCGCCCCAGCCGTCATACTGCTGTTCCTGCGAGAGAAAGTTGCCTTCGGGCTGCTGAGAATAGGGAAAGAAATCGAGCACCTGCCGCGCAATGTCAGGGTAGCCGGTGACCTCATACATGCGCACGATGTCAGAAGCATCGCGCAGGTAGAAAGAGTGGTAATGGAGTTTGTTCACCGTCTGGATGTAGGAGCCGTTCAGCTTGTCGCGCGCGATCAGATCGTAGACGAGACTCGCCTTGTAAGTATCGGTCACCTTGGTTTCGGGTAACTCGATTCGAAGGCCGCGATCCACAATCTCATGCCAGAAGCGCGAGGTCTGGGCCAGGTACGTGTCGAATGCGGCAGATTGCAGGGGTGCGAGATCTTCTCCCTGCTTGATAGGAACGACGGGCATTTTGAAGACCAGCGTCGCTTCTTCTCCGGGCTTCAACATACGCCGGTAGTGAGTGATGCCGACGGGCGTAGTGGGCAACACTCCCAGCTTGCGAGGGCGCAGGTCGGGGATATTGTTATAACTCTGCTTCAGCGTGAATGATTGTTCCTGCGGATCCGCAGGGAAGACATACATGACCTCGCCGCCACGCAGGAAGGTATTGCCCTCGAAGCGGTACTCCCAGTCTTTCTGAAACGTTTCGCCGATCTGGCGGTAGTGGCCCGGCTTGTCTCCTACCACGGGGCGCCGAAAGCGATTGTCGCCGTTTCCATTTTCCAGATTTGAATCAGGCTGGTAGCGCAGTCCAACTGCAAAATCGGCACGATTGGGACGTGAGTCCTGGTTCTGCATGACGACCCGCACAAAGTTCACAATCTGACCCTCAGGCTTGCCATCGAGAGACGCCGCAAAGGTGGTCAGTGCATAGGTGATGCCTTGCTGCGACCAGGAGTAATGGACGATGGGCAGGTAGCCTTGCTCCAGGGTCTTTACGCGTTGATCGACCGGGGTGAGCGGCTCGCCCGAAAAGAACATTAACTCGCCGAACCCCGTGTACAGATAGCCTTCCGGAGTCACTTCGGTCGCGGCGGGCGCATCCATCACGCCGATCTCATCAGTCGGTCGACTGAAATAGGAGAACGGTTCTCCGGGCTTATCGATGGACGGAGAGACCATCTGGGCGAAGAGGCTGTATGCAGAGATCGTGCAGAAAAACAGGCCAGAGGAAACGACGGCCATCTTGCGACTCGAGCTACTTGCTACACGCAGAAAATTCATAGTGCGGAGCCTAGTCAAAAATTGGAAACTCCGCAAGCCTCGGCTCTCCATTCTGACGAAGGCCCCACACCAGCCACTTCCTCAGAAACTTACTTGCTCTCCCCCGCGCTGAAGGTGGTCCACGGACCTGCCTTCATGTCTCTCAAGATGGGAGCCTGCCAGCTGTACTCAGGGTGTTTTTGCAGGAATGGCGCAGCCAGGAAATCTTCACCGCAAGGATGGCCGGCCCGCGCAATCAAGCTCATATGCGAAGCGAGATCGCTGTCCGTCACCTTGCCCTGTACGGCGCCGGACGGATGATAAGCCTTCTGGTCCCACTGAGGAACGCCTCGCTCCGACGCATCCACGTGACCACACAGGCTCCGCTCATCGGGCTTGGTCGAGTTATCAAAACTGTCGTTGTGATCGGAAAGGAAGCGCTCGGCTGCCTGCGCATCGATAGTGCCTTTGTTCTCCTGCATGAGTTGTTCCCACCGCACACGCCGCGCGTTCATGGATGAAGAGAGGTCCTTTACGTCAAAGCCTTCCGTCTCTTCTTGAATCAGCTTGGGGTCGCGGGGGAAAGTTAGAGCTGACGAAGTAGCCGTCTTTGGAGCGCCAGCTCGGCGTGTTCTTCAGTCCAAGTTCTAGGTAGGCAATTTCGCCGGTCTTTCGATCGCCGATGAGCCAATCGTTTGCGTAACCACCGTTGTTGCCTTTCTTCATCGTGTCGATGTAGTCATCAATCGAGTTGGCATATTGCAGCGCTTTTCGGGAACGCACGAACTCCGGAATGCCATCCGAATTCCAGCCCAAGGAACTGCGTGATCGTCGTCTCAGCGATCATGATGCCCGCATCGTTCTCCCCGAAATCGTCGTTGCTGGTGATCACTCCAGGCAGCCCGTCCATCAGGATGTGATGGCCTTTAGCTGGCGCGATATCAAACATCACGGTCCAGCGCGAGCCATCGGCGTAACTCGACCAGTTGTTATGCGCCAGCACAATCTTTCCGCCCTTGGTGTAACTGCCGGTCGCGATGAAGGCACTGCAGTTTCCCGGAGCCTTGATTGAGGGAGCGTGCGTCGCATGTGTCTGCTTATCGAGCCACGGAACATAATATTCGCCGATCTCCATGGAGGCGTTCATCGCGACGATATCATAGACATCCAGCTTCAAGCCGTTAGCTTGTGCCCCCTCTGCGATCGCCTTGAGTTCCTGCTGATATTCAGGCTCGATATGCGGCCAGAGCATCTTCTTCGAGATCTCCCTGAAGAAGTTCCAGTCCCGATTGGTCGAGTGGGTAAATTCCAGATTGAGCACCTTATAGGTATCCAGAATCTGCGCAGACAGCAGATAGCCGTGCTGGAAACCGATTTGCTCCGCCGTGCCCTCCAGGTGAACGTAGGTCCACCCGCCTCGCTCAAATGTATAGGCGCCCTTCAGCCGGGCATCGCTCTGTACCGCGTGCAATGGGGCGGCCGCTGCGCAACAGAGAACGCCGACTACAAGCATTGCGAAGAAGAGTTGGGAGATCGAAGTTCGGGCCGCGTGACTCGGTTGCTGCTTCATCCAAGGTCTCCGACACAGCTGAAGTTGTAGCAACGAAGATAGCACGGACTTCTCAACGCTACCGGATGGGTGCCGTCCTGCCCGACAGCCGGACCGCGGCAGTAGTGTCGCCTTCCGGACCTCAAATGTTAGGATTGCTCTTCGATCACGCACGCCATCGGAGAACGCACCTCATTCCCGCCATATCCATGCTCATTCCCAAATCGACGATGAACAGAACATTGCTTACTGCCTTGGCGCTTGTCGTCCTCCACGCGGGTATCGAACTCGACCTGAAAGCCGCCCAGCCTTCAGCAACTGCCGTAGAGACGCAGCCGCCGGCAGCCAACCGGACCGACTGGCCGGTGTATGGCGGACAGCTTGCGGGAGACCACTACTCCGCCTTAACCCAGATTGACAGCCACAACGTGCAAAGCTTGAAGCAGGCTTGGTCGTTCGATACGGGAGAGCCCGGTGGTTTGCAAACCAGCCCGATCATCGTGGACAAGGTGCTCTACGCCTATACGCCCACCCAAAAGGTAATTGCTCTCAACGCAGCGACTGGGGCGCTGATCTGGAAGTTCGATTCGGGCATCAAGGGTACGCAGCCCGCGCGCGGCGTCGCTTACTGGAGCGACGGCAACGAAGCTCGCATCTTCGCCGGCGTCATGAATTACCTCTACGCGCTGAATGCCGCGACCGGCAAGCCTATCCCTACCTTCGGAGTGAACGGACGAATCGACCTCCGCAAAGAGCTACGGGGTGATTACGAGCTCCAATCCATTGCGCTGACCACGCCCGGTGTCATTTACAAAGATCTGATCATCGTCGGCGGGCGCAATCCTGAGACGCATCCCGCGCCGCCGGGAGATATCCGCGCCTTTGATGTTCATACGGGTGCGCTGCGATGGAGCTTTCACACCATCCCACATCCGGGCGAATTCGGCTACGAGACCTGGCCCAAAGATGCCTGGCAGACATCGGGCGCAGCGAACAACTGGGCCGGCATGACGGTCGATGTGGAACGCGGTGTTGTCTATGTGCCCACCGGTTCCGCTGTCTTTGACTTCTATGGAGGAGATCGCGTTGGCAACGATCTCTTCGCCGACACTCTCCTGGCGCTCGATGCCGCCACTGGGAAACGGCTGTGGCATTTTCAGGGAGTTCACCACGATATCTGGGACCGCGACTTCCCATCCCCTCCAGCCCTGGTCACTGTAAAGAAGGGCGGTAAGGCCGTCGATGCGGTCGTACAGACAAGCAAACAGGGGTACCTCTACCTGTTCGATCGAAGCACGGGCAAGCCGCTCTTTCCGGTGAAGGAGCTGCCGTATCCTTCCAGCACTGTTCCCGGCGAAGTCACGTCGCCGACGCAGCCAAAGCCGGTCGGACCCGAACCGTACGCTCGCCAATCGCTCACCGAGGATATGCTGACCAACCGCACTCCAGAGGCGCATGCGTGGGCGTTGAAGGAGTTTCACACGCTGCGCAGTGCGGGGCAATTCGTGCCCTTTCGCCTGGATGCGTTAACGGTCGTCTTTCCCGGCTTCGACGGGGGTGCGGAGTGGGGCGGACCCGCGGTCGATCTGGCCACGAATGTCCTCTATGTGAACGCCAACGAAATGGCCTGGATCGGCGGCCTCACGCAAAATCAGCAAACCACCGATGCCGGGGCCTCGGTCTATCAGTCGCAATGTGCCGTCTGTCATGGAAAAAATCTTGAGGGTTCGCCTCCCGCATTTCCTTCGCTGGTCAATGTCACGACTCGTCTGAATCAGGACCAGATCGCCTCGATCATTCACCAGGGCAAAGGCAGAATGCCCGGCGTTTCCCAACATTCAGCAGGACCAGTTGAAGCCGCTGCTCGAGTTCCTCGGAATTGGGGAGCACGGTGCCACAATGGAACATTCGAAAAAGGAGATGCAGTCGAAGAGTGAAGGATCGCTGCCCCCGGACGCCTACAGCTTCACCGGCTATCGCAAATTTCTCGATCCTGAGGGATACCCGGCGGTGGCGCCACCATGGGGCACTCTAAACGCCATCGATCTGAATACAGGAAAGTATGTGTGGAAGATTCCGTTTGGAGAGTATCCGGAGCTCGCGGCCAAGGGCCTGACCAATACAGGCTCAGAGAATTATGGCGGCCCGATCGTGACTGCCGGCGGTTTGGTGTTCATCGGAGCCTCGGTGTTTGACCGCAAGTTCAGGGCATTCGACAGTCATACCGGCAAGTTGCTGTGGGAGACGGCGCTGCCGTTCTCAGGCGTGGCTACTCCTGCAACCTACGCCGTGAATGGAAAACAGTATGTGGTGATTGCCTGCGGCGGAGGCCGAGTGGCGAATGCTCCTTCAGGCGGAGTTTATGTAGCCTTCGCCCTGCCTTGAACCCGCAGATCTACGCGAAGATGGAAGCGCGCGCTGGTCTTTGCCGGCCCACGTGATTAGCCGTGGGGCAGCTCCGGCGCCACTGAGGGAGATGCATAGCGATCTTCCTGTCCGCGGAAGCGTCTCCACATCTTGCGAATTATACGAATGATCCACCGGGTCATCAGGATCGCGATGATCGTACAACCGGCAGCCAGGCCGCCCGCAACCCACGGGTGCATGGTGGCCAACCATGTCAGCCCAATCGCTGCGGCATCCTCACCGGTGCTCAGGGCCATGTTCGACAAGGGCTCCAGGCTTGGGGTCACGACGGCTCGCAACGCGGTCTTGGACCCGTGAGCCACCAGCGAAATCAAGCCACCTGCCACCGTGGCCAGCAGTTGCATCTCCGGAGTGAGCTGGGACGCAGTGTGGTACGCGAGCAGGGCCGCGACGGGCACGCGTACAAAGGTGTGCAGGGCGCTCCACATCAGGTCGATTCCTGGAATTTTGTCCGCGACAAACTCAGCAGAAAACAGCAGCCCGCTCGCCACGATCACCCATGTATGAGCGAGCCCCTCCAGGCCTGGCGGCAAGACTACCCACTGAAATCGTGCGAGTAGTCCGAGGGTCAGGATGGTTGCGTACACGTTCAGCCCAGCTGCGAAACTGGCAGCAATGACCAGGGCTGCAATGTTGCCTGGCGTGAAATGCATCTACGGTTCCTCTCGCCGATAGGTTTGCGAACTGCCGTGCGGTTTGCCGGCCTGAAAACGGATCGTCTAAGCCATCCCGGTCGGCTCATTCCGTTTGTCACAGCCAGATGTGACACGTTGTCACGCAGAGTTGTGACTGCCCTCACAAAGTGTTCTTCCAATACAGGGCACTCTGTACTGGACTCCCGATTGGATGACGAAGAGATGAAAGTTCGTCAGACTCTCGGCGCATCCGGGCCAGTCTAGAAGCTCTGAGGTGAGGTCATGCTTTCTCGCACTTGCATTACTATTCTAGGACTTTCTGCGTTGGTTCTCTCGGGCTGTGGTGGATCGGGTACGTTCAATGCCCCGACGGTCTTGCCGCCGCCAGCTGCACAGGTAAGCATTTCGGTGAAGCCGGCCACCGTTCTGCCAGGCCAGAATGCCACCCTCAGCTGGTCAGCCTCAAATGCCACGACCTGCACGGCCAGCGGAGCCTGGAAGGGCGAACAGCCCACCAGCGGCTCCGAAACCCTGACTCTGGCATCGATGAAGAGCGTTCCCTACACCCTGTCCTGCACCGGGCCGGGCGGCGATGCGAGCGCGACGGCCAACCTGAGCGCCGCAGAACCTACTGTCGAATGCGCAGTGAAACCGGCGGTGCGGCCTCGCGCGGATCGCCGCGTCAGTCGACACCGGCGCCCCTCCCCCGGAACTTCCGGCCTGTAACTCGTAGTCGAAACTGCTACATCGTGCCTTTAGAACCGAAGCGGAGATATGTATGCCAACTCGCAGAGAGTTCCTCAAAACTACCTTGGTTGCCGGTACGGCATTCGCCCTGTTTCGCGGAAGCGAAGGCAAGGTGTGGGCCTTCTCCCAAAGTCCCACGCTGCGCAAATTTATAGCGCCTCTACCCGGCTTAGGTCCGAAGGGTATTCCTATCGCGAACGCCACCACTAACCCTGCATATCCCGGCGCCGACTTCTATCAACTCGCTGCCCAAGAGTTTGAACAGCAGATGCATCCCGATCTGCCCAATCCCACCCGGCTGTGGGGTTATGTAGATCTGACCACCAACAACACCGGGTATTTGGGGCCCATCATCGTGGCACAACGGGGTAAACCGGTGGTGTTGCGCATGGATAACGATCTGCCGCCGCAGCACATTCTTCCGGTCGACACCAGCCTGATGGGCGCGGAACCCGGCGTTCCGCAAAATCGCTGCTGCGTTCACCTGCATGGTGGTTACGTGCCGTGGACTTCGGATGGTGGACCGTTCGCCTGGTTTGCCCCGACGGGCACCGTGGGTGCGACCGACGGCTCCGCGGGGCCCTGCTTCCTGAACGGAGTGGCGGGCTCTCCAGGAGTAGCAGACTACTATTATCCCAACGACCAAAGCGCGAGACTCGCCTGGTATCACGATCACTCCATCGGCATTACGCGGTTGAATGCTTACGCCGGAATGGCTGCCGGCTACCTTCTCACTGACTCGGTGGTCGCGGACCTCTCGAGCGGGAACGCTCCGGTGGTCCCGTCCCTCGCCTACACCTTGCCGCTCGTCCTCCAGGACAAGATGTTCAAGATGGGCCATGATCGATGGGGCCGCCCCGGTGACTTGTGGTACCCCTTTATCTACGAAGCGAACAGCGATGGAGCGAACGGGCGTTGGGACCTCGGTGAGCCATCGGAAGGCTTCCCGCTTGGCGCGGGGCTGCCGCCGACCCCTTCGTGTGTGCCCGAGTTCTTTGCCGATACCCCGGTCATCAACGGCATGGCCTACCCCTATGCAGAAGTACAACCCCGCCGGTATCGCTTCCTGATCCTCAACGGATCGCAGGCCCGCTTCTTCCATCTACAGCTCTACTATGAGTCCGCCTTGAACCCCGGAGAGCCGGACTTCGGTAGACCGGGTCCGGCGTTTATTCAGATCGGAAATGAAGGAGGCCTGCTGCCGGAGCCTGTCGTTCTCAATTCGCCACCGCTACAGATACCTATCGAATGCGATGGTTCAGTCGTGGCGAGCGGCCCATTCAACCTGCTGGTAGCGCCCGCGGAACGCGCCGATATCGTGGTGGATTTTTCAAGCGTGCCCAGTGGGGAAAATCTGATTCTCTACAACGATGCGCCCGCTCCGTTTCCGCAGGGCGATACCCGGAACGACTACTACACCGGATGCCCAGACCAGACCAGTATCGGTGGCTCGGCCTCGACGCAGCCCCGCAACGGTCCGAATACGCGCACGCTGATGCAGTTCCGCGTCGTGGCCCTTTCGGGTGCGAAGGATCCGCTGGATTTTGCCGCAACCCTTACCGCTTTGAAGGATGGGTTGCCCGCAGCCTACCAGGCTTCGCATGTACCCTTCGGCGAACCCGATCTGGATCCGAATGCTCCCGGTGTGATCTTTGAGAACAAGACGCTCAACGAAGACTTCGACGAATCTGGCAGGCTGATTCAGCGGGTGGGCACAGACACTGCGACCTATCCCGAGACCTATGCGTTGAATTATTCAGATCCTCCGACTGGGATCTACAAAGACGGGCAAACGGTGATCTGGGATATCTACAACACCACCGGCGACACGCATCCCATGCACTTCCACCTTGCCAACGTGCAGGTGTTAGGACGAGCCGAGTTTGACGACTCAGATCCGAGTCACGTCACGTTCGCGCCGACCACCGCGTGGCTGCAGCCGGATGCGAACTATCGCGGCTGGAAAGAAACAGTGCGGATGAACCCCGGCGAAGTTACGCGGGTGATCATGCAATTCAAACTGCCCAAGGTTCCATTCCCGGTCCCGCCGAGCCCTCGCGCCGGACTCCTGGGTGGCCATGAATACGTGTGGCATTGCCACATTCTCGAGCATGAGGAGCATGACATGATGAGGCCGCTGGTGATCCTGCCGGCGGAAGACGCAGGCTAGAACGAGCGGCGCGGTGCCGGAAGAGCGGCGAGCACGTCTTCCGGCTCGGGACGCACCTTAAAGTCAGCGTGCGCTTCTGAGAAACGCACCGTGCCGTCCTGATCGAGAACGAACGTGGCTGCCAGCGGCAGTCGCCAGCTATCGTCGCCGTTCACAAAAGGGATGTTGACGAGAATGCTGCGGTAGTAGTTCTGATGAAACAGCGGAACGCTATAGGCGAGGCCGAACTTGGCGGCAACGTCACACCCGGCGTCGCTCAGAATGGGAAATGGCAGCGAATGTTGACTGGCGGTGAAGTCATTCTGCCGCACGGTCTGCGGAGAGATGGCGACGACCAGTCCGCCCCGCTCGCGAACACCCGCATAGAGGTCGCGCCATGCTTCCAGTTCGGTCACGCAGTAGGCGCACCAGCGGCCGCGGAAAAACGAAACCACCAGCGGGCCAAGGGCCAGCAGGTCAGCGGAACGAACTGTGTGTCCGGAATAGTCCGGCAACGCGAACTCGGGAGCCTTGGCTCCGACCGGCAGCACGCGGTTTTCAGCACCGGAAGCGAAGAGATCTTCAATCGCCCTTTCGCCAACGGCTAAGCGTTCGGCCTGTACCAGTTCGCGAGTGTTTGCGGTGATCTCGTCCAACTTATCCTGCAGGTTCGAAAGCCGGGTAGTCATGATTTCCTTTTAACAGTGATGCAGTACCGCATCGTCGATCTTGAGATGTCTCACGTGAGCGTTCGCCGCCGCCTCAGCGGCCCTGCCCGCGCATGCCTCCGAGTTGACCCATCAGACGGCGCTGCAATCCGCCTCCGCCTTTGCCCACCGTCTTGAAGACCTTCCGCATCTGCGCATATTGACGCAGCAACTGATTGACTTCCTGAACGGTGGTGCCGGAGCCGCGTGCGATGCGCTTCCTGCGATTCCCTGAAATGATCTCGTGGTTGTTACGTTCTTTCTGCGTCATGGAGTTGATGATTGCCTCCACGCGCACAAACTGCTTCTCGTCGACCTGGTCGGCCATCTGCTGAATTCCCGCGAACGGTCCCACGGACGGCAGCATCTTCATGATGCTCTGCATGGAGCCAAGCTTGCGAATCTGCCGAAGCTGATCGCGAAAGTCTTCGAGCGAAAACCCGTCTCCGGAGAGCGCCTTCCGCGCAAATTCCTCCGACTTCTTCTTGTCCAGCTTCTCTTCGGCCTTCTCGATGAGCGTCATCATGTCGCCCATGCCGAGGATGCGGCTTACGATGCGGTCTGGATGAAAGGCGTCAAAGGCATCCGGTTTTTCACCGGTGCCGATAAACTTGACCGGCTGCCCGGTGACGTGGCGAATCGAGAGAGCCGCACCACCGCGAGCATCTCCGTCCATCTTGGTGAGCACGACGCCAGTGAGCGCCAGGCGCTTGTGAAACTCCTCGGCCGAACGCACGGCGTCCTGCCCGGTCATGGCATCGGCCACGAACAGGATCTCCTGCGGCGAAAGCAGGCTCTTGAGACTGGCCATCTCGTCCATCAGGTCGGAGTCGATATGCAGACGTCCGGCGGTATCGACGATCAGCGTGTCGCAGCCCGAGATCACTGCTTCGCGTCGCGCCTCTTTCGCCAGCCGCTCGACCAGTGCGGTCGAAGGAGCCTCCCCCTTCAGGTCGCCCATGTAGATGTTGGCCTTGATGCTGCTCGCCACCACGCGAAGCTGCTCGCGTGCGGCCGGCCGATAGACGTCTACTGAAACCAGCATGGGCCGATGGCCGCCTTTTTGCAGCCACGCAGCCAGCTTGCCCGAGGTTGTGGTCTTGCCGGAACCCTGAAGTCCCGCCATGAGGATGATGGTCGGCGGCCGCGACGCGAACTGAAAACGCGCCGTGTCCTTGCCCAGAATGGCCATCAACTCATCGCGAACAATCTTGATCACCTGCTCGGTCGGCGAGAGGGCGGTCATCACCTCTTGGCCAATGGCCTTCGCGCGAATGTGTTCGACCAGTTCCTTAACGACATTCAGGTTCACGTCGGCTTCGAGCAGCGCCACGCGAATCTCACGCAGCGCGTCTGCGATGTTTTCTTCGGTGATCGTGCCCTGGCCGCGAAGATTCTTAAACGCCCGCTGCAGTTTATCTGAGAGATTTTCAAACATAATGGGTCATTCCCAGTTTACCGGAGATGGGCCGCGCCTGCTTCGCTGACCCTCAGCCAAGGCATTCCGGCGTCAGGATGAGGCTGATATCCTTGGCCCCAACACGTTGGAAGGGAATGGGATGAGCAACGGTGCAGACCTAAGACGATGGATCGCCCGGGCTGCGGCCGCGATGGTGCTCTTTACCTTTGCTCTCTATTGCAGCGACTATCTGTCGCTCCGGTACACCATTCCCAAAGGTCGGCAGGTGTTCGGATCTGTACGGGTAAACCGCTTTCTAGCGGTGCCGCTCAAGAACGGCAAGAACGAATACGATCCCATCGGATCAGAAGAGGTCCCCTGCACCCAGTCCCTTTTCCCTCAGCTTGGAGATGCGCCGTGCTGGTGGTTGAAGCGGCATCGAGAGCGGGTTGAGAACCTGTAAACCCTCGGGACTGGGGATGGTGCGCTCGAGGCCGCGTCTCAAAGGCCACCTGCTGGTTTCTCGCGCCTCTTGCCCGCAAGCATGGCAAACAACGGAGCACCCCATGCGCCGATTGCGAGTAGGGCTCCGAAGAGAACCACAGCATCGATACTCTCCCGGCCTTGAGGGCTCCAGTACACGTCCTCCAGATTCAGCCAGAGCGCGAACTCATCCAGAGTGAGCGCTGCGCCTACTCCATACAGCAGCGAAATCAGGCGGCTTGCGAAGATGGCGGAAGGGGTTGTGCCCGCGTCCGCTTCCGCCAGTGAGGCGTAGCCTACCAACAGCAGGATGAGAATGCCCCACACCAGGTGGTGAATGTGGCGGCCGTGCATGGTGACCCAGCCGAACGGCCCAATGTGTTGCGTGATGGCCCAGACCAGGAGCCGAACCGCCAGAAACGTCACGAAGAAGCTGATCGACGCCAGAAACATCCTCCTTCTGGGCCGGTCTGGGATGGCGTTGTGAATCACATGACCGAGCCGGGTCAGGTACAAGATAAAGAGCATCGTCGCGGTACTGGCAACGATGAACACCAGCAGAATTTCGGCGGCGGTCCAGCGCATAGCTCAGTAGACCACGCGAAGTCGGACCCGATTGCCAAAGGCGCAGCACCACAGCGGGCAATTACACCTTGGAGAGTTCCGCGATTAGAGATTCGCGGCGGCTGAAAGCCATTGCGTCCATCCGGTTCAGAATAAGCCAGTAGATCAGCATGGATGCCATCGAACACACGCAGAAGAACGCAGCAGCGATCCAAAGCGACCACGCGATCCGCACCATTGCGAACACCAGCATACCGATGCCGACCGCAACCGCCTGGACAACGAGTCCGATCAGGGCCCCGGCCGCCGATCCCTTCTGTCGGCCAAACTTGGCGTAGTCAACCTTCTTCGGGAAGTAGACCGAGACCACGTTGCCGGCCGCGAAGGTGAGCGGCGCCGCAAATGCCAGCCAGGTTAGGGTCGCCACCAACATCTCAGCCGAAGGTGGTTGAAACATCACCCTCACCGCCACCCACAAGATCGCCAGTTGAATGGCAATCAGGCAGAGGCTGACAAGATTTTTGGCGAAGATTACCCGTCGAATCGCAACCGGGGAGCTGAAGTAGAACTGGACGCCACCGGCGTCGTTGGCGAAGCAGTTGTAGACCAGGTTGATGAGCGTGAGCAGCGAATAAGCTACGCCGATGGGGAAAAGAAAGTGCGATGCGGAGGATGGGAAGTGCGAGACTGAGCGATACGTCCCAAAGGTGAGAAGCATGAAGATCGGCGCGACCAGGCTGAACAGCACCGGCGGGCTGCGGCGAAGGTAGGTGAGTTCTTTCTCGAAGATGGCGGCGATGGAGCCTTCGAGCCCACGGCTCCTTCGGGGTATTCTGTCGCCCGTCTTCCTCGTAGCCGGAGCTTCGCTCAGTTCCTCGCCTCTGTAGATCGCCTTCATACGAAGAACCAGAATCCATGTAACAGCCGCCAGATATGCGACGAGAAGCGCCGGGGGTGCGAGATGTACTTGACCCTTGGCCGTCTGGGCAACGGAGAGGGCAACGAGCCCGGGCGGTAGCGCGCGTTCGAGGGGCAAGACTCGTTCCACAGCATGAATGAGCGGCATCGGCCGTTTTCCGTGAGAGCGGTTGATCGTCGGCCCGATGAACTGAAGGCTGATCAGAACGAAAACGATCAAAACACCCATCAGTTCGCGGGTGCGTCGTTGCGCTAGCCAACGTTCGATCCAGACGATCACGGCGCGGGCGAGCACGACATTGAACAGGCCGAAAAGCAGCAGCAGGAACGCGGTGGCGGGAATCAAGATCGGCTTCGCGACCGCGACTCCAAGCGTGATGCCCAGCAGGGAGAGTGTTCCCAACACGGTGGTGATGTCTGCCGATCCGTAGACCAGTTGCACGGTCACGAAGGCGCAAAGGCTGAGCGGAAAGCGGAGCAGGGAACTGGAGTCCGCGCCGCCAGTGGACGCCACCGAGGCGACCAGCGGCATCAATTGCCACAGCCCGAAGATGACCCAGAGCAGAAAGGCCAGCCACTCCGGATTTCCTGAGCTGACGAAGTAATGCGCAGCGAAGGCGAATCCGACACTTGCTCCCAATCCGGCCAGAACCATCATGGTCGACGAGTAGATCTTGAACCCGAGCTCAAATTTGCCGGAGGTGGTTCGCAGCGCATTCACAAACATGCGCCACCGCAGCCACGCGATGGCCGCGAACGCGTCGCGATTGCCGGCTAAGCCAGCCATGACAGTTCCTGTTCCGCCTGCCGCGAACCTCCGACGATGCGCAGGAAAATATCTTCAAGCGTGAGCTTCCCGGTGCCGATGGCTGCGTCCGTACCGGCCTCAACGCCCGCTCGCAACTGTTCGAGGGAGCCCTGCGCAACCAGAATCCCCCGATCGATGATGGCTACGTGGCTGCAGAGCCGCTCCACAATCTCGAGTACGTGCGAGGTGAGGAAGATGGTCGCGCCCCGCGCAATCATCCCTTGCAGCATGGCTTTAAGCGTGTTCGAGGCTACCGCGTCCACACCTTCAAACGGCTCGTCGAGAAAGAGAATCCGTGGTCCATGGATCACGGCCGCCGCCAGCGCAAGCTTCTTCTGCATTCCATGCGAATAGTCGGTGACCAGCTTTTTCGGCTGATCCGCCAACTGCATAAAGTCCAGCAGCTCCACGGTGCGCTTTGCAGCGACTTCGCGATTCAAACCGTACATGCGGCCCACGAACTGGAGATACTCCGCCCCGGTAAGACGCCCAAAGAGCGCCAAGCCTTCGGGCACGACTCCGATCTGGCTCTTGACAGCGATCGGATCCGCATCGAAGTCGATGCCGAGAATCTCTATACGGCCAGCCGAGGGAGCCAGCAATCCGGTAAGCATCTTGATCGTGGTAGATTTTCCGGCCCCGTTCGGTCCCAGGAAGCCGAAGAACTGCCCTGGCGCTACGCTCAGGTTCATGTTCTGTACAGCCGTAAACTCTCCAAAGCGCCGGGTGAGAGCTTCTGTAACGATTGCAGGCGTAGACATAAGATTGTGGTCTAGCATACCCGCAAACCTGTCCGCCGGCCTGTGACGATGAGGCAGAATAGGCAAGGCATGGAAAATCCGTTCATTCGTCGCGCTGAGGTGGATTCGCTGGATGAGGCGTTCAGCATTGTTTCGGAGTACTACGACGCAGTAGGAGTGATGGTCCGCGAAGATCGCACTCAATTCGCGGCGTACTACTTCGGCGAAGGCTCCGGACTTTGGCTTGCGAGCAGCGGGACGGAGACGATCGGCTGCATCGCGCTGCGGCCGCTACCGCTTCCAGATGCGCCGAGTGGCGAGGTCAAGCGACTCTATGTGCGTCCCGCCTGGCGCGGAAAGGGAATCGCGGACCTGCTGTTGGATGAATTGCACACCTACGCCGCTGAGGCCGGATATCGGTGGATCTATCTCGACTCCAAAGATGACTTGGAGGCGGCCCAACGGTTTTACAAGCGCCGCGGATACCAAACGTGCGAGCGCTATAACGACAATCCGCAGGCGACCGTGTTTATGCGAATCGAGCTGACCGCGTCGGAAGACAACGAGAAACCCGGGGCGGCCTCATCCAAGTAATTCGCACCGACAGGCCGAAGAGGTCAATTCTTGATCCGACGAGTGTGGAATCCGCGGATGGCCGATCTAAGCGTGGTTGTGATCTGTGCCTGCATAGCGATTTGCCCGGCAATCGCGGCCGCGCAGACTGCTACCGTGCCGCAACTCCATCGGCGAGGGGACACCATGCCGCGCCAGCCGCAGACATCTGCTGTTCTGGTCCGCGGAACGTCGTCCCTTCCACCGGAAGCCTCGGGCGAATACGCGTTGGGAGCCCCTGGCGAGGTGATCGAGGTCATTGCCCAGCGTAGGAGATTGGAAGGCTACGTCTCAAAATTGGGCGATCTGGATAGCGACCACGGTGCGCCGCTGACATTCTTCTTCGATCGCGCCTCGATGAGCGGAGAGCGACTGACATTTTCTACCTGGCAGGTGCACGGAGTCTGGATTTCGTTTGACGGTGCCATTGTTCCCGGGCCAAGCGATGGCCGGTCAGACAATCCACCGTTCGTGCTCGAAGGCGACCTGGTCGAGCACAATGTGGCTACAGAGACCGAGCAGCACCGGCGCGTCCGCTTGAAAATGGCACCAGACAATGGCAACGGCTGAGTCCGCGGCAGTTCTGGGCGTCACTACCTCACCGGTCACAGGGCGAACTTAGGAAGACCAATCCGGAGTCCTGCGAGCTGCAGGCTTGCTTCCCACATCGTCCGGCTGGGTGTTCAGATCCAAGGTTCGAGGCGAAATGCGAACCGGGGCGGACGGATCCGAGTGATCGATTTGCTGTCCGGGTCTGCCCGGTGTCTCCAGTCGCTCCGGGTCCGTAGCTCCACCCGGAGAGCCACCCTGGCGTTCAAATTGAGTGGACGCATCGTGCGTCCGGAACGGGGCCAGCTTCGCCGGGTCCCCCGCGCTCTCCGGTTGATCCCGCCGGGAGCGAAACTCAAGCGTATCTATGCGAACTGGGGTATCTCTCGATCGTAACGTCGGCTTCAGGATCTCGCCGCGACCGTCCGGACTAATAGGCGGAGGCGATGCGAACCGGGCGAGTGCCGCGGCGGCCACCCCCGCCAACATTCCCACGGTGACTCCCTTCCAGAATTCCAATCGGTCGCTCACTAGGGCCCTCCCTGTTCCGGATGATTTTGATGCAGAACTCGAAACTGCCATCCTGCTTTCGCTGACGACGATGCAGCTCAATAGTAGTCAGAACAACTGAGGTAGTAGCCGCATGCAGGGCAGATCAACTTGCAGCGATGGCCAGCGAGTTGGCTCGAACAGTTGGGGCAGAAAAGAGAATGATGAGGATTGCAGGCCCTGGACTGGTTGCTCTTCGCAGGCGGTTCAGAACTCGTATTCTCAAGATCGTTCGGCACCGCATTAGCGTACATCAGTGCGTTCCCCTCCGAACTACCTGCGCCTAACATTTCTTTGCCGATTCGACGCCGGTAATCGCGGTTGATATGCTCAAGGAGCGTCTTCGAGGCCCGTCTCGGGCAAGTCACTCTCAACCAATCACATCAATCATGAGGAGTTGTTATGGATCGCACGGCAAGTGCTGTTTGGCATGGCGGACTAAAGGATGGCAAGGGATCCATCTCGAGCCAAAGTGGAGTTCTCAAGGACACCCAGTATTCGTTCAGCACACGTTTTGAGAATGGAGTCGGAACGAACCCCGAGGAACTGATTGCCGCCGCCCATGCAGGCTGTTTCACCATGGCGCTGAGCGCACAGCTATCGGGCGCAAACCTCAAGCCGGAGTCTCTGGAGACGACCGCATCGGTGAAGCTTGAGAAGAAGGACGACGGATTCGCGATCACCGCGATTCATCTCACCACGACAGCCAAGGTGCCGGGGGCGGACCAGGCGGCCTTCGATACCGCCGCTCAAAACGCGAAGAACGGCTGCCCCATCTCAAAGCTGTTCAAGGGCAACGCTGAGATCACGCTGGACGCCAAACTGGTTTAACAAAGCGAAAAACCGATCGAGGACCGAAGCGCCGGGGGTTGATCCCTGGCGCTTTGCCTTTCTAAGTCCTGACTAGCTGTATTTCCGGATGTACTCGCGCAATTCCCGGTTCAGCTTCACGGCCTGCCGTACACCGGAGTCCAACATGCCCACCCACTGCTTGCCGTTCTCTCCGAGATCCAGAGTTCCTATCAGGTAACTGGTTTGAACGATCACTTCCAGAGCGTTGCTCAGGTCATGTGCCAGGCGTCGAATTTCCTGAGACCGCTCTGGTGGGATGGAGGCCGGATTCTCTGCAGAAGGGGGATGCTTGGGGTCGGAGGTCATGGATCAACTATGTCCTTTAGAACTGAACGCTTGTCGCGAATTGTATACGGATAAGGGCCGGATACAGCAAGCAGAAAGAACGTGTTGTCTGCAGTTTGACATTCCCGGGCGCCTTTGTGACACTAGGTCTTGCTGCCTTGTCTGGCCAACCGCGCCGGACATGCAACCCGTGCCGGAGTGGCGGAATTGGCAGACGCGCGTGGTTCAGGTCCACGTACTCGCAAGGGTGTGGGGGTTCGAGTCCCTTCTTCGGCACCAAG
>CAWKKW010000010.1:0-71059 GCA_963850345.1 uncultured Acidobacteriaceae bacterium
ACTTTCTGGTTCAACATCCATTCATCCTATATGCTTCATCAGCCAGCGCAGCCAGCCAGAGGGTCATGGTCTAACGCGCTTGCGCCGGTCTTTGTCCATAGCTAAGTCAACTCTCGCGTTCGAGCGGATGTTCGATCAGGAGTTCCGCTTTGCCAAGAAGTGTGCGTTCTTGCAGCATTTCAAGAGTGAGCTTCCGGCTCTGTTTCAAATCGGCGAAGAAATCGGCCTCCACAACCTGGGCCAAACCGCGATCGTGCACGGCAATATTCACCTCGTCGTTTAACGCAAACGACCGGTGATCGAAGTTGGTTGAGCCCGCAACCAGCCATTGCTCGTCCACGGTCATCAGCTTCGCATGAATCATCGCCGGTTGATACTCGAACAACTCTGCGCCAGCCATCAACAAATGCCGGCTGCTGTGGCGGCTCATCCTTCTTATCGTAGGATGATCGATGTGGGGCCCCGCCGTGAGGATCTGAACGGTGACGCCACGCTGCTGAATGGCGCGAATCAAGGCGCGTCGTGCACTCCTGTCGGGAAGAAAATATGGAGTCGTGATGCGTATGCTTTCCCGTGCGCTCTCGATAAGCGCCTGGAAGAGGATGCGCGCCTGGGTTCCTCCACCGTGCGGTGTGCTGGCGACGATAAAGCTTTTCGAGCCTCCATCGCGTGCTTCGAACGCAAATTGATTTTCGCCTGAGAGGATCTCACCCGCAGCTTCCAGCCAATTTTCGCAGAAGGCAGTGATCAGGCCCGCTACGCCGTCGCCCTCGACGCGAAACATCGTGTCTCGCCAGGTTGCATTGTCTCCGGTAGGCCGCATCCAGAAATCCGCTACGCCTGCCCCGCCGATGAACCCTATCCGTCCATCGACGATGAGTAACTTGCGATGGGTTCTATTGTTCGCCCGCTGCCAGGTATTCCAGCGGATCGGATGACACCAGCGCATCTGACCGCCCGCGGCCTTTAACTTGTCAAAGTAACTCGTTCTGGTCGCGAAGCTACCCAGCGCGTCCACGATGATTCTTACTTCTACGCCGGCCTTTGCCCGTTCGGTCAGCGCCGCTAGGAACTCGTCGGCGACGGCTCCTTCTTTGAACTCGTAGAACTCGATATTCACCGCATGTTTGGCATTCCTGACCGCCTCCAACTCTGCGGGATAGAACTCGACGCCATTTTTAAGTCGTACCAGTGTCGATTGCCGAATTGTCCCAATAACGCAGGGAAGAAATTGGAGGCGCGGGTGGGAATCGGAACGAAACCCCACGTTGAAAGCAAATAAGTTACTGATTTTAAAGCAGGCTTAATACGCTACAAACTCTAGATACACGATTATTTGGTACGTATTAGGTACAGCGGTTCTGTTAGATTTTTTTGGCCTTCTTGATAAGGGCATTCCGCACTACATCCACACGCTCCCCAAATCGTTCCCGGTCTTCATCCTTGTCGAAGTCTTTTACGGCGCTCATGTAATTTTTTTCGGCATCAAGCTCCTCCATGTCATCCCGGATGAATATTCGGTCGGCGAAGACTCGCCCAGCAGATTTGAAGGCTTCCTTAGTTTTAAGAGAAGTTCCAGAATCCAGTTGTTCGATGGCTGCGGTATTCATCGCATTCAAGAGCTCGCGATATTCTTCCAGTTTTCGATCACGCAGCCATTGTGCCCGCTGTATTGCCCACGCCGTCAGACCACCGATCAAGATGCCCAGAATTGGCCCTACAGCGGCCCATATTTGCAAAAAAGCATCATCCCTGGATCGGCGTTTGTAGCAGCCATTTTCCTTCAAACCCCTGTGCACAACTCTACCTTGCAATAACCTGCCAGTGTGCTTTGATTAAGCTATGGATCAAGAGCAAATATGTAAAATTAGAGAACTCAAATTGAAAACGATGCGCCCACCTATCTTTGTTGATGAGCTAATCATCAATGCAGAGTGCGATCTATATTTTCCACTTTATGGCAACACCATCAGCGGGCAAGGAAGAGAACTTCTAAAGAGGCAACTTTCTCAGTGGAAGTATGAAGTACTAGTAGATCAATTACCCAACGTATGACCTAACGAACTTGCCAAGCAATTGAAGGATGCAGGATTCCCTTATGAGGAAAACCGTTTTGGTGGTGACGCTTTATCTTTGGGCCGGGGTGTCGTTCGGATCGAGGATTCAGAATTATTGATCCCTACTCTCCCCGAACTCATTGAAGCGTGCGGAGATTTGTCTGCATTTAATTTGCAGCACTACAAAAATGGTGAATGGAGTGCATTTGCTGACCTTTTGGATGATCGGCAAGGTGCTCATGCTTCCACTCCTGAAGAAGCCGTTGCACGCCTCTGGCTTGCTCTGACTATTAGAAAGAGTAAGTAACCACTATATTTACTTATGGATAACAGGTGTTTGGTACGTAATAGGTACAGACACAAATAAGGCTTTTCGCAAGTGGCTCATTGCAAATGGGTTACACCGGAAGAAATTGGAGGCGCGGGTGGGAATCGAACCCACGCATAAAGGTTTTGCAGACCTCTCCCTTACCGCTTGGGTACCGCGCCTTGGATGTAACCGTCACTGCGGCGCTTGGATGCCAGCCCTCAACCCACTTGCCCAACCTTCGTGGTTTGCAGAGACTGGAGCGGGAGACGGGACTTGAACCCGCGACCCTCGCCTTGGCAAGGCGATGCTCTACCACTGAGCTACTCCCGCGACGGTACTCACCGAGTATAGCGATTGGCCGAGCCTGAGGTCAACGCGCACCTCCATACCCCGCCCTAGGCACCGCTACCCTGACGGGTCAGTCCGAACGCAAGTTGTAGGAGCGAGTCACCGGGCCGACCTTCGTTTAAAACGCTGAACCAGAACGCCCCAAAACCCTCGGCCCAGTGCCCAGACTCGCCGATCTGGCGTCAGCCCTTCCGCGAGCGGTGATCATGCCGGCCGCGAACCAGCCGCCACCCCATCGCCCTTTTCCACTCCCACGATCTGTCCATCCCGCATGTGCAGAATGCGATCCGCGATCCGCGCTGCCTCAGGATTGTGGGTGATCATCAGCACTGTCTGGCGGAACTCCTGGTTCGAGCGTCGCAGCATGTTCAACACGACATCGGAGTTCGTCGAGTCCAGATTGCCCGTCGGTTCATCGGCCAGCACGATGGCCGGATGCGTAATCAGCGCGCGGGCAATCGCCACGCGCTGCTGCTCTCCGCCCGACAACTCCGACGGCCGATGTTCGAGCCGGCCGGCGATTCCCAGCAGGTCGGTCAGGTGCGCCAGGTAAGCCTGGTCCAACGGCTCTGTTCTGCCCGAGATGTCATACGCAATCTCGATATTCGCGATTGCCGAGAGCGTCGGCAGCAGATTGAACTTCTGAAACACGAAACCGATTTTGGATTTCCGCATCCGCGTGCGCTCAGCGTCATTCAGTGTCGCGAAATCCACGCCGTCAATCTTCACGCTTCCGGAGGTGGCTCGCGTTAAGCCGCCGAGTATGTAGAACAGCGTCGATTTGCCGCTGCCGGAGGGCCCCACCACGCTGACGAATTCGCCGCGCTCGATGGCAAACGTCGCATTCCGTAGCGCTGGCACTTCGATCTTTCCGGCGCGGTAAGTCTTTCCAAGCTGGTCGGCACTGATGATAGGCTGCACGTTCTGATTGTATCTGCAGCGGCCAATCCAGTTCCGTCCGGGCTAGCCAATCCGAGCAGCCTTATAGATCCTAGGAAGCCATCGCCTTCGCCAACACGTGCGAGTCGTTGCGCAACCCTTCGTCCGCCAGCGCCAGTGCAGGCACCTGCTTCTTCGGTCCGCGCTTGCGGGCAATCATCACTCGAATCCGCTCCAGCACCTCGAGTGGCGTGCAGGCGCCCTTCGGCAGAAACGCGTCCGCGCGAAACGCACGTTCAAACGATTTGACACTGCCGCTGATCAGAATCATCGGAACCTCGGGTGCAATCTCCTTCATCTGGCGCACCAGCTCGTTTCCATCCATCACCGGCATGATCAGATCGCTCAACACCAGGTCCACGGTGTGGCTCCGAAACATCTCCAATGCTTCCTGCCCGTCCTTGGCCGTCATGACTCGATAGCCGCGCGTCTCCAGCATGAACTTCCTCACCGAGAGAGCCTGTTCGTTATCGTCTACGCATAAAATTGTCTTCTTTGGCCGCATGGTTTTCCTGACTGCTCCTGCTAGTTGGCGAGGAGCCGCTGCTGCGCGTTCTGCACGCAAGATAGTTCTCCGGCGTCGTGACGAATCTGGCCGACATGCCCATGGCTATCTCGCGCAAATGGCTGCGTGGGGCAATGCCGGACTCAGGTTCTGGCGTCTTAAAACAAGGTTGCGAACACACCCGCAAAGGTTTGCTGGTAACCGCAACCCAGCCCGATGAGAAAACAGGGCACCTTCCATGGAAGACGACACGATGAGCACACACGCTCACTGTCCGCATTCAACGGTGCCGCTTTCACCCATGGGCATGGGTTGCGGAAGAGCACAAAGCAATCTCATGGTTGCCAGCGCACAGTACGGCCGCGGGTCTGCTCTGTTGCCTGCAAAATTCACAGGTATCGACAGGCCTCGAAGTCCGCAACGAGCACACATGCGGTCACTTCTGCTCTAACTTAAGTTGTGATTCAGTAGGCGAAAATTACATCCCTTTTGGGAACGCTTGCCAAGAGTACGAACTCGATTCCGCCGTGTAAATGGGGAACAGAGAGCGAAGCGAAAATTCATTTTATGCTGGAAATCCGAACAGATGTGTAGTCGTACTGTATTCACTGGCGATACGCGATATCACGCCTGTTGAAACCATGTGAATCACTCAAGGAAAACAAGGCCTTTTGCTACAGGAACTGTGCTGCCACCTACGCGCACTTCGCTCACTTTCTCTTCGCTGCGTCTCGCGCTCAAATACAAATCGCTCTCGCGGCCGATCTCCACGCCTTGTCGCAGGTGCACTCGTGCATCCGACGGCACAAGATGATTCCGCACCAGGTAAGAGATCGCGCAGCCCGCCGCTGAACCCGTCGCCGGATCTTCTCCGTTATAGAACTGCATGCGCGCGCGCCACCGCAGTCCTTCCGCATCCTCAGCCGCAATGCAGTAGAAGAGTTTTGCGTCGGTATCTCGCAGGTATGCAGCAGAGATATTCGGCGAACTCCGCAAGCGTTCCAACGCTGCCAGCGACTCAAGCGGCACGATGCAGAATGCCAGCCCCGTCGACACCGTCTGAATCGGCAACCGCGCATCCAGATCGGAGGGCTGCAGGCTCAGTGCCTGCGCCACCGCATCTCGCTCGTGCAATGCGCCGAACTTCGGATCGGGCTGCGTCATCTCGCCATAGACGGCCAGCTTCGATGGATCCACATCGCCGAACTGAACCGTTACGTTGCCCACGTTCAGATCCAGAGTGATCGCCCGGCTGTCGCTGTGCTCGGGGAAGTACCTGCGTATCGTCGCTGCCGTTCCCAGCGTCGGGTGACCGGCAAACGGCAGTTCCTCCTCGATCGTGAAGATGCGTACCCGCACCCCTTCTGCACGCTCCACTGCAAGATCCCGCCGCACGATGAAGGTCGTCTCCGACAAATTCATCTCGCGTGCCAGCGCTTGCATCTCGCCATCGGTCAATGCGCCGGCGTCTTCAAACACGGCTAGCTGGTTGCCGCTCAGCGAACGCGTGGTAAATACATCGCATGTCCGAAACGGGAGAGAACGGCCTTCACCCCGAGAACTCATTGGTTGACACTCCCCTTTCTCCCGCTTTATCCTTGTCAACAATAAACCGAATGTCGCCTGTGCAGTGTTCTGGCAGATTCGGTAGCATGCTGATGAAACACACCATCCACATCCCGTTCGCCATGTGTTGCTGCTGTCGCAGCTTCGCGGCTCGGGTGTGTGTCTAGACAGAATCAGCCTGCAGACTTCCAACACCCGACCCACCCGCAGTGATTGCCGGCGTGGGTTTTTTCGTTCCGGTCATCCCCAAATCCTGAAAGCGATTTTGAGTTTGAGAGAAGGAAATCGATGAGTACTGACGTACAAAGCCGCATCCCGCTGATCAACGAACCGGCGCCCGAGTTCCAGGCGAAAAGCACCCATGGCGTCATCAAGCTGAGTGACTACACTGCCAAAGGCAAGTACGTCCTGCTCTTCTCCCATCCAGCCGATTTCACCCCGGTCTGCACCACCGAATTCGTTGAGTTTGCCCGCCGCAGCGACGAGTTCGATCAACTCAACGTGCAACTCATCGGCGTCTCCGTCGACAGCATCTTCTCCCATATCGCATGGGTCCGCGATATCGAAGAGTTAGCCGGCGTCAAAGTGAAGTTTCCGGTCATCGCCGATCTCGACACCAAGGTTGCCCAGGCTTACGGCTTGATCCACGCGGCGGCCTCCGACACAGCGCCAGTCCGCGCCGTATTCGCTATCGATCCGAAGCAGACCGTTCGCGCCATCATCTACTATCCCCAGCAACTCGGCCGCAACATCGACGAACTCATCCGCGTGTTCCAGGGACTGCAGACCATCGATGCCAACTCCGTCTCCGTGCCGGCGAACTGGCTGCCTGGTCAGCAGGTAATCGTGCCTGCGCCTGCGACAGTTGAAGATGCCGCTAAGCGTACTAACGGCGGCGGCGCCGGCCTGACGGTCGAGAGATGGTACCTTTCCAGGAAAGATCTCGCGCCGACTCAGAAGTAGGCCGAGAACCAATTGGAGGAGTACGGCTTTCCACTCCTCCAACCAAGAGCACCGGTGGCGAAGTGGCTAACGCGCTGGTCTGCAAAACCAGTATTCGAGGGTTCAATTCCCTCCCGGTGCTCCAATAAATTCCGAAGTATGCCAGTAACCATCCCCGACGCAAGAACGTCATCCGGCTCTCACCTATCGAGTTAACCGGGATGGCGCAAACTCTGGCGGCTGGCCCATCCTGAAGATCATTCCCAAAACTGAGGGTGCCCCACCCTTGACACAGTGTCCTCGTGGAATGGGTCGGTAAAACATACATCTCTGTGAGCCCGGAGCAGACCGGTCGGTCCATGCGGAACGGTCTGGTTCGCTATCAGAAGACGGCAACGTTCATTCCTCCCGCGAAAGCCCTTGTGAGTGCCGATCAGGTGGACAAAGCCACAGCCCCTTTTGGCGGCTGTCTGCACCCAGGAAACAATGACCGCCGCAGCCGGCATCTGAAGGCCGCCTATCTCGGGTCTCCCGTGCAAACATCAGCCTGTGTCCGCCATCACAGAATGGGAGCAGCGAGAATGGCACCATGCCCCCTCAGCCCCAAGCGGCCACCCCGTTCTCCAGGCACGCTAACGGGCCTCAGGTAGACAGACATGCCGAAAACCGCCACATCCGCATTTGTCGGCGATCCCGAACTCGTGCAGTTCCTCGAAGGGCGTGCCACCCCCATCCATTGCGAAGTCGATCGCATCCTCTTTTGCCAGGGCGATGCTCCGATTGGCTTGTATATCGTCAGATCGGGTGAGGCCACGCTGAGCATGAATTCGCCCACGGGCCAAGCTGTGATGACTCTTCGCGCTGGCCCGGGCTCTCTGCTGGGATTGCCCGGCGTGCTTGGCAACATGCCTTACACCCTGAGTGCCACCGTGCAGGCGGGCGCCGAACTTAGCTTTGTCACTCGCGAGGCGTTTTCTCAACTCATGCTCTCTGAACCGCAATTGTCGCTGCGATTGCTACAAGTTCTGGCAGCCGAGGTCCGATCCGCGCGGCAGTCCCTATCACATTCCTAGCCTCTTTCCCCACTCTCTCCAACATTTGCGCCTTTCTCCACCCAGGGTTGATTGCCAAATGGCACCGAGGCAAGTATCTTTCATGCTGTAACCAAGCCGTTCAGCCCAATGAGCGATTGCCCCTCGAGGCCCGACCTTGCATTCAGATTCCACCAAGCTCGCGCCGGCAGAGTTCGAGAGGCTCTTCGAGCTGTCGCCGGATGCCGTATTTGTCACCGATCCTCAAGGCACAATCCGCGGTGCAAATACCAGGGCAGAGGCGATGTTTGGCTATGCTCCCGGAGAGCTCATCGGTCGTTCCATCGACCAACTGATTCCCGAGCGGCTTCGTCCCGTTCACCCCGGTCACCGCGAACACTTCGCCTCCAATCCGCGCATTCGCTCCATGGGCGCCGGACTTAGCCTCTTCGCCTTACGCAAAGACGGAACAGAATTGCCGGTCGACATCATGTTGCGGCCACTGCAGACCGACGAAGGCCCGCTGGTGCTGAGCTTTCTTCGCGATGTCTCTTCCCAGCGTGCCGCACAGGAGGAGTTGCGTCGGACCGATCAACAGCTGGTCTCCATTATCGAGAGCGTCAAAGACTATGCCATCTTCCTGCTCGATCCCCAGGGAAATATCGCGACCTGGAACCCGGGTGCCGAACGCATCAAGGGTTACCACGCAGACGAGATCATCGGTCAGCACTTTTCCCGCTTCTACTCAAGCGAAGATGTGGAGCGAGGCAAGCCGCAGGAAGAACTGGTTATCGCCACAGATACGGGAAGGTTCGAGACGGAAGGCTGGCGCATCCGCAAAGACGGCTCTCGGTTCTGGGCCAACGTGACCATCACCGCCATCCGCAATAAGCAGGGTACGCTCACAGGCTTTGCGAAAGTCACGCGCGACTTCACCGATCGCAAGCGCGCCGAAGAAGCGCTGCTCCTTCAGCTAAGCAGCGTTCTGCTCGCCAACGTCGACATTCGCAAGATGCTCTCCGCCATCTCCGCCAGCATTCAGGATGTGGTGCCGCACGACTTCGCTACCCTCGCCCTGCATGATCCGGTCACCGGCGGACTGCGCGTGCAGTTCCTCGAAACTGTCGGCGGTAAGGCGGCGGAGTCCGGCGAAGGCACCATTCCGGTAGAGAATTCCCCGGCGCAATCCGCCTTTCAGCGGCAACAGACAGTTCTGCTCGATCGCATCGCGGCCAGTCCTTATCCCAAGGAGACGGTCCGTCATCTGATTGACAAAAAAATGCAGTCGGGATGCTGGGTCCCTCTCATCAACCGCGGCCAGGTGCTCGGCACGCTCATGGTGGCCAGTCTGCACGAGGCAGCCTTCGCCCAGCGCGACGCGGAAATGCTCGGCCAGATCGCCGGCCAGATCGCCATGGCGGTGAACAATGCGCTCGCCTTCCGCCAAATCGCCGACCTGCGGGAGAAACTCGCCCAGGAGAAGCAGTACCTCGAAGATGAGCTCAATCTCGAAAACCAGTTCGAAGACATCGTCGGCGAGAGTTCCGGCCTCAAGCACGTACTGAAAGACGTGGAGACCGTTGCGCCCACCGACGCGACGGTGCTGATTCAGGGAGAGACTGGCACAGGTAAGGAACTGCTGGCCCGTGCGATTCACCGCCTCAGCCCGCGCCGCGATCGCACCTTTATCAAGTTGAACTGCGCAGCCATTCCCGCCGGTCTGCTCGAGAGTGAACTCTTCGGCCATGAGAAGGGCGCCTTCACCGGCGCGATCGCACGCAAAATGGGCCGCCTTGAACTGGCCAGCGAAGGCACGCTCTTTCTCGACGAGGTCGGAGAACTTCCGCTCGATCTCCAGCCCAAACTCCTGCGCGCCATTCAAGAACGCGAGATCGAGCGGCTTGGCGGCACCCGAACGATCTCGGTCAACGTGCGCCTGATCGCCGCCACCAATCGCGATCTTGAAAAACTGGTCGCCGAAAAACTCTTTCGCAGCGACCTCTACTATCGGCTCAAGGTCTTCCCTATCTCCGCTCCTCCCTTGCGAGAAAGACGCGGCGACATTCCCATGCTGGTTCGCCACTTCGTCGACAAGCACGCCCGCCGCATGAGCCGGTCGATTGAGACCATCTCGCCCGAATCCATGGAAGCCCTCGTGCGCTGGAAATGGCCTGGCAACATTCGCGAACTGGAGAACTTCATCGAACGCGCCGTCATCTTGACCCGCGGCCCTGTATTGCATGTTCTCCTATCTGAACTGCAGGTTGACGACGAAGAGCAAGACGCCTCCGACCTCGACGCCTCTCCGACTCTGGCTACGGCAAAGCGCGAGCATATCTTGCGGGTCTTGCGCGAGGCCAAGGGCGTGATTGGCGGGCCCGGCGGTGCCGCCGAGAAGCTAGGCCTCAAGCGCACCACCTTGAACTCCACCATTAAGAAGCTCGGTATCCAGCGAGATGACTATATTTAGTCACCGTGACGTTATTGCGTCGTCGTCTCGTCGTCTCCAAAATGGCTCTTCTCCTCTTCACGCCTGAGACCCTCGCTCTCCTCATGTACTAAGTTGCTCAAAGCAAAGCTTCGTCCGCTGACGATTCCGGTGGCGTACGGTTTGGCCCCCGGAATGCTTTTCCATAGGCATGGTGCAGGATAGGGCCAGCTTACGTTAAAGATCACAACCCACGACAACAACTCGAATGGGGTCGTCCTCAAGTTAGAAGGACGGATCGTCGGACCATGGGCAGCAGAACTCGGCGCCGCATGGAACCAACTGGCTCCTGCATTGCTCGGACGCCCTGTGGCGGTGGATTTGCGCGACGTCACCTTCGTGGATGAAGACGGCATGCGCATCCTCAGACTGATCTACCGCGACAGCCAGAACACGTTTCAAACCGCAAACCCCTTGACGGTGAGCTTCGCCGAAACGGCGATGCGCCCATTCACGAACGAGACGCAGGAGGAGAACTAACATGCAAGGCCTATCCCAAACCGCTCGAACCGAAGTCGTGCAGCACTCCAGAATAGGGGAATTCCTGAGCTCGCTGACTTACGAGGCGCTGGTTGACCTTCAGAGCGTGCAGGCTGTCTCTTCTCACCCCGAAAACGCGGTGCTATTCGAAGAAAAACAAACACCTTCCCACGTCTTCATCATCCTCGAAGGTCAGGTGAAGCTCTCACTCAATTCGAGCGACGGCCGCCGCCTCATCGTGCGCATCACCAAGCCAGGCGAGGTCCTCGGGCTCACGTCCATTCTCTCCGGCAGCCCCTATGAGGTCACAGCCGAGACGCAACATCCCTGCAAAATCATCTCAATTCGGCGTCAGGAATTTCTCAAGTTTCTCGTGCGTCACCCCGCCGCCTACGAGAGCGTCGCGCGTGAACTGAGCCAGGATCTTAACCGCGCCTGCGAGCAGCTCCGCACCGTCGGCCTGGCCTCCAACGTTCCCGCAAAACTCGCTCGTCTTATCCTGGGATGGAGCGCCGGCGCTCAGCAAACCGATCAGGGGACAAGACTCAAGCTCTCCCTGACCCATGAAGAGATTGGCGAATGCATCGGCGCCTCTCGCGAAACCGTAACTCGTACCTTGTGCGATTTCAAACACCGCCACCTGGTCGATCTGCGAGGCTCAACCTTGATGATTCCAAACCGTGTAGCCCTGGAGAGCTGCGCCGGCTTCTAAGCGCAGTTACTTTCTTTCCAGGATTTCGTACGTCTCTTCGGCTCTTCCGATGGGGCGCCCCGTCTTGTGTGACGAAGCGAACTATCCGTGCGAAGCAGGTCCTTCGTTCACATGGAAGCCCATCTCGGAGATGAGGCCCACGATGGTCTTCTCCGTGATCTGCTCTGGTTGAAACGTAAGGGTGACCTTGCCTTCCGGATAAGTCGAGTGGCTCTCGGCGATCCCCGGCTGCCGCTTCAGAATCGTGTCCAATCCTACGGCACAAGTCACGCAGGTAAAGCCACGCACCTGGTAGCTCACCGTGACTGTTCTTGTGGAAGCTACCCCGTAAAGATGAGTCACGCCCGCGACGCCCACTGCTGTGATCAACTGCAGGAACTTTCTTCGAAACATCTCGCTCTATCTCCTCCGTAACTTAGTAAGGCGACTTACTTCGCACTCGCGATCCCTGCTTCGTACCTCCAGGGTGTTGCGACGCTTGCCTTGTCCGAGAATCGTGTGTCGGCATACTCATTGAACTCGATCTTCTTGTTCAGCACGCCAGTTTCGATCATCAGGTCGCGCACCATGTCGAAATCTGCCTTCCTGGGCGCCAGCGGGCTGTACACGACCCGATCCATCGGCTTGGTCAAGGCCCACCGCAGCAAAGCAGGCTTCTGGTTGTAGTAAAAGCGGCCTACGAAATCCGCGGCATCTTCACGATGAGGTTTGCTGGTGTCGAGCCACAGACCCGAACGCGCAATGCCGTCCACCAACACCTGCACTGCCTCCGGGCGGCTATCGATTAGATCCTGTCGCACCACCAGGATGCACGACATGTAATCGGGCCAGTAATCGCGCGCCTGGAACAGCACTCGCCCAAACCCCGCCATCTCCGCCTGCGAAGGAAATGGTTCGCCCATCACGAATGCATCGATCGCATGCGCAGCCAGCGCGCCGGACACATCGGGCGGCGCCATCTCGACCATCTTGATCTCGCTCGGCCGAATGCCCCACGCCTTCATGGCGCGGAACAGCAGCAATCGCTCATCAGAAAACCGGCTCGGAATCGCAATCGTGCGCCCGCGCATATCGGCGAATGTCTTGATCGGCCCGTTCTTCTGCACCACTACCGCACTCCCGTACCTGTGCCCGAGATACACGATCTTAATGGGAACGCCCTGTGCCTTCAGCGCAATCGCCATCGGCGCCACGATAAACGCGGCCTGCACACGATTGGAAAGCAACGCCTCCTTCATCTCGGGGAAACCTTGAAACATTCGTGGCAGATACAATTCTCCCGCGTCGGAAAACTTCGAGATGTAGTCCGTCACCGGGCAGGTAAGTTGGCAGGTCACCGGCAAGTAAGCAACCGTGACCTTCCGCTTCTCAGGCGGCCGGTAGTCGTTCAACACCGCCGCCCAATTCACATTGAGGTAAGCGTGCATCGCCGAGATCAGCAAAATCCAGCCCAGCGCAATTAGAACGAATCTCCCCTTAAGACTCATTGCGAAAACCCCACCGAACCGGACGCAGCCTTTCCAGCCGTCGAAAACCGCTGTCCAGCAAAAGTCCAATCAGCCCGATCATCAACATGGCTGCAACCACCAGGTCATAGCGCTTGCCGGAGTTTCTCGAATCGATGATCAGATACCCCAGACCCGAATCGACTGCCACCATCTCCGCAGCCACCACCACCAGCCAAGCAATTCCCAATGCGATCCGCAGCCCGATCAGAATCTGCGGAAGTGCCGCGGGAAAGATCACACGAGTAAGTATCTGCGACTGCGACAAACCGAAATTTCTGCCCGCCCGCCGATAGAACGAAGGCACGCTCGCAACGCCACCCACCGTCGACACCACAATGGGAAAGAACGCGCCGAGAAAGATCAGGAACGCCGCCGCATGATCACCAATGCCAAAGAAGATGATCGCCAGCGGTATCCATGCAATCGGGCTGATCGGCCGCAGTATCTGCAGGGCCGGATTCACGACCTCGTTCGCCTTCGGATACCACCCGAGCAGCAATCCTGTAGGAATGCCAAGCAGCACAGCCGAGCCAAACCCGATCGCGACCCGCCGCAACGAGTCCGCGATATCCGCCCACAACACATGCTTGCGTACTAACTCGGCCAATCCTTTCCACACGTCCATCGGCGAGGGAAACACCTTTGTGCCGGTCCATGCAACAGACAAGTGCCACACCACGACCAATGCAGCGGCAGCAAGCAGCGGCCATACTAGCCTCTCTCCGCGTTCGATAGTGTCGCGCAAGCTCATATGGTGTAAGCCAGCCCTATCTCCTTCAGTATCTCGTCGCGAACCGCAAGGTATCTCGGAGAACTTATGTTTCGCGGATGAGCAACATCGACCGTGAGAATTCGCTGCACCTTGGCCGGCCTCGAACTCATCACCACCACCCGGTCTGCCAGTTGCACCGCCTCGTCAATATCGTGCGTCACAAATACTATCGTTCGCTTTTCCGTCTGCCAGATGCGAAACAACTCGCCGCGCATAATGTGCCGCGTGATCGAATCGAGCGCTCCAAATGGCTCATCCAGAAAAAGAATGTCGGGATTCACCGCCAGCGCGCGCGCCACCTGCAATCGCTGCTTCATGCCTCCTGAAAGGTCCGACGGGTACGTATCCTCGAATCCCTCCAGCCGAACGAGTTGGATGTAATGCGCCACCCGCTGCTGGCGTTCCGCACTCGGCAGCCGGGCCAACCCAAACGCGATGTTTCCCTGCACCGTAAGCCACGGAAAGACGCCGCGTTCTTGGAACACAAGGATCCGCCGCGGGTCTGGCCCTTTCACCACCTCGCCGTCGATGCGAATGACCCCGCTGGTCGGCGCAGTGAAGCCTCCCATCGCATTCAGCAGCGTCGACTTGCCGCAGCCCGACGGTCCCACGATGCAGACAAATTCCCCGTCCGCGATATCCAGGTTTATATCTTCAAGCACCGCGGTCGTGCGTCCGTCACGTTCAAACACCATGCCCACGTGCTCTGCGCGTAACTTGCCGCTTGCCACAGACGATGGCGTCTCAAATTCTGATCCCGACACTAATCCTCCGGATAACTCCAGCGAAACGATTTCAACCGTTGCAGCCATTGCATGCCCAGGTCGAGCAGCAGCCCGATCAACCCGATCACCACCATGCCGGCGACCACAAGGTCATAGCGGTTGCCGGCATTCCGTGCATCCACAATCAGGAATCCCAGCCCCGAGTTCACCGCGATCATCTCGGCCGCCACCACCACAAGCCACGCAATCCCGAGCGTGATTCTCAATCCAACCATCAACTGCGGGAACACCGCCGGATACAGCACCCGGCCCACGAATGCGCCTGAACTCAAACCGAAGTTGCGCCCCACGTTGATGTACACCGCGGGTATGCTTCGCACCGAATCCATCGCCGTAAGCAGAAGCGGAAAAAAGCACGCGATGAAAATGAGAAAGATGGCCGACAAATCGCCGACGCCAAACCACAGAATCGCGATCGGTATCCAGGCAAGAGGCGAGATCGGCCGAAAGATCTGCAGCAGCGGATTCAAGGCCAACTCCGCGCGCCGGTACCACCCGACCGCCAATCCCAGCGGAATCGCAATCACCGCGGCCAGCAGAAAACCCCAGGTCACCCGGAACAGAGAGGCCACCACATACTTCAACAGCAGGCCATGCTTCAGCAGTTCTCCAATGCCGCGAGCCACCGCCACCGGGCCAGGCAACAGGTGCGCCGAATCGCCAAGCACCGCCACCTGCCACACCGCCAGCAAGACGATGATGAACAGCAACGGGCCGAGCACGTTAGGCACATGCCGGCGAGCTTCTCGGTTCACCTTGGTTGTCAGCCTTGCCTCCACACCCACATCGCAACCACGAGACCGTCCCTCGCCGTCCCTCGCGTGCGAGTCTTCGTAAGATAAATCAAGCCCGCAGCAGGGAATCGCGCCAACCCCGCGACCGCATCGGGATTGCTGCCTATCTTATCTGCAAGGCAATGGCCGCGCCCCCACCCAAAGTTGGAGACGCGGCTACCTGTCGATTGGATAGTGCTTCGTGGGGTTCGAAAGGCCGCAGTCGCCACACGGCCCGGGCGGTCGCCGAAGGCTATTCTGTTGTGTAGCGAATCTCGAGCCGGCGAATGCGCACACACGAATAGGTCAGCACCACCCCGATCAGGGCTAGCAGACCCAGCGTCGCCGCCACTGCGGATACGGGCTCAGTCTCGACCGTTAGCAGCGCGAAAATCCCATCGGATTGCACCGTCACCGGCATCAGGTGCGCCAGATACGACGCCACGCTGACGCGTTGCAGCAGCGCAGGCAGCACCGGGTTGATCGCTTCCCATCCGAGAACCAGCATGGCTGCCGGCATCGGATTCCTGAACATCATGCTGAGCAGAAGAAACACGGCTCCGTACCCCAGGCATGCCAGCACAATGATCATGAGATACGCCTCGCACTGCGCAAGCCCCGGGCCGTGAAATATATATTCCCGTCCTGCTGCGCCATACCCGGCGTACATCAAAGCGCAATCCACCAACACCGCTCCGCCGAATAGCACAATCGAACTGATCGAACCTGCCGCGAACTTCCCCAGCAACAATACCTCGCGCCTCACCGGCGACAGCAGATAGTAGTGCAGGCTTCGCTCGATCATCTCTCCGCGAATCAGCCGCGAAAAAATTCCCAGGCAGCCAAAGAACACTCCCAGACGCACGTAATAGAGCTGCACGATCCCTGCAAGCACGTTGGTATCAATGCCGATCGTCGTAGCATTGTGCCGGTCTATCATCGTATGCAGCAGAATGATCAGGGTTGGGATAAACGCCAGCAGGTACACCCAACTCGCCTTCCACGAGAACAGGTTCCTATGCAGTTCAATGCGAACCACGCGGTTAAACTGCACCCACCACAAGCTCCACGGCTGGCGTCTCAGTTCCTGTACAAAGCTTGTCTGCTGCGTCGCCATTACGCGTCACTCCCCTCAGCGCCAATCAGGTATTGATAGATCGCGTTTGCATCATCGTCCGCGGGAGCTACCGTCTCGATCTTCACCACGCCTTCGACCGCGATGTCGTTGATCATGGAGTAGAACTGGTCGATGTCTCCGGTCCGCAGAAAAACGCCCCGGCCGTCTGTATGTATCCGCGCTTCTACACAATGGTTGATGGCAAACATGCGCGAAGCGAGTAATTCAGGATGATCGCAGCGAATCAGCACCTGCATCGGCTTCTCGCGAACTTCCTGTCGGACATGGTGAATATCGCCTTCCGCGATCAGGTAACCGCCGGTGATCAGAACCACGCGGTCTGAGATGCGGTCGACCTCCTCGAGAATGTGGCTCGAGATCAACACGTGCATGCCCTTCCGCCCAAGCTCTTCGAACAACGCCATCGATTCGGCGCGAGCCATGGGGTCGAGCCCGTTCAGCGGCTCGTCTAGGACCAGCACTCGCGGATGATGCGCGATCGCTTGAGCCAGCCGTATCTTCTGCCGCATCCCTTTGCTGTACCCTGCGATCTTGCGATCGACCGCGTCGCCCAACTGCACCCTCTCGCACGATTCGATCGCGAGCCTGTGCGCTTCGTCATAACTCATCCCGTGCAGCATCAACCCATCCATGACGAATTGCCAACCTGTCAGCCCGCGCGGAAACGAATCGAACTGCGTGCAATAGCCCACGTTGCGGAAGAACTCGTAACCTTCGCCGGGATTCAGACCGAGCACCGAGACACTTCCGCGTGAGGGCTGCACCAGCCCTGTCATCAGGTTCATCAGCGTGGTCTTGCCCGAGCCGTTCGGCCCCACCAGCGTCGTGATTCCGGGGGGCAGCGACAGCGAGATACGATTGACGCCTAAAACCTCACCGTAGAACTTGGAGACATCGTCGAAGACAATCCGGTCGTTCATCCGCGCACCACTTCCCGCGCACGGATGCGTGCGTTCAACATTGCAATCGAGATCAACACAACCAGCCCCAGCATCGAAACAATCGCGGAACTAGGCAGTGCCATCTGCTGGCCGAGCGCATTCGCCGGAGCGCCCAGCATCCGCTGCCATACTTCTGTAACCATGAAGGGCACATTCAGCAGGAAGCCCCAGCGAGTCCGCAGCACTCCTGTAATCACCCCGCCAATCCCCGCAGGTAAAAAGATGGCAGCGAAGATCACCGCCGTTGCCAGCATTCTCCACTTCACCCACGAAGACAACGCCAGCCCCAGGATCGAGAGAAACAGCACCCACAGCACCGCGCCCGCAAACAACCCGCCCGCGATCATCATGTTCTGGGCCGCCCACGGCGTCGGCGACGAATAGCTCTGATACGCAAACAGCAACAGGCAGGGAACCCACGTCACCGCCGACAGGCAGCCGAAAAGCGCAACAAACTTGCCCGCAACATAACCAAACCGCGAGATCGGATGACTGAGCAGAATCGGCAGCGCATTATCCGCCAGGTCAAAGGTGATGAGCCGAGGCGCAATCCACGCCGCCAGCACCAGCGCAAGCCAGGACTGCGCCTGCAGCACGATCAGGAAAAATCGCGCATCGATCGCAACGGTCTGCGGGCCGTTCGCGCCGACCAGCATCCTGGCGAGAGGATTGTTCGCGAGATAGATTCCCACCAGCGACAGGACTGCCGGCAGCAGGCAAAGAACAAACAGGGCGATCGTAATCTTCGACGACCAGATCTCTGCGAAGCCGTATCGCGCAAGCACAAGAATCCGCGATCCCTTCGGAGTAAGTCGGCCCGTGTATGCGCGGTAGTTATGCTTGTAGATAGACATGTTCTTTAGGCCGCCAGGCTTCGTTGTCCATTGCTTTCAGGAAAATGTCTTCGAGCGAGTCGCGACGCTGATGCATCCGCCGAATCTGCACACCCTGTTCCGCGGCAATCACGTATAGGTCGCGCGCCTCGATAATCTCAGGAAGAACCACCTTGATCCTTCCGCCCGGAAAACTCGCGCACTCGCAGCCCAGGTTGCGGATGCTGTCCGCGAATCTCTCGGTCGCGCCCACGGTCTCCAGTTCAATGAAGCTGCGATTCGAGTGGCGTTCCGCTTCCAGATCACACAGCGCCGCGATCTGGCCGTTCTTCAGGATCAGCACTTCATCGCAGGTTTCGTCGATGTCCCGCAGCAGGTGCGATGAGATCAGCAGCCGAATGCTGCCTTCTTCGCGAATCTCCTGCAGCAGCCGTATCATCCGTTGACGCGCAACCGGGTCCAATCCGTTGGTCGGCTCATCGAGAATGAGCAGCCTCGGCCCATGGGCAAGCGCCTGGGCCAGCTTGACCAACTGCTTCATCCCCAGCGAATACGTGCTCACCTTGCGATACCGCACTTCGCCCAGCCCCACATAGAAGAGGGCTTCATGCGCGCGTTCCAGCGCCTGCTCCCGAGGCAGGCCCGCAAGCTCTGCCATGTAGCGCACAAAGCGCACCCCACTGATGTTGCCGATAAAGGAGTCGCTCTCCGGCATGTAGCCGATGCGACCCCTTATCTCCGCCCGGTCGCGATGCACGTCCAGGTCGAAGATCCGCGCGCTTCCTGCAGCAGGCGCATGAAATCCCAGCAGCGTGTTAATGAGCGTGGATTTTCCTGCGCCGTTCGGCCCCAGCAACCCGATGGCGCGCCCCTTCAGCACCCCCGTCAATCCATTCAGGACCATCCGCTTCCCGAGCTGGACCTGCAACGCGTTGAGTTCGATCACGCTCATTGCATCCTCTTACGTTGTCTTACTCGTGGTGGTTCCCGATAAGTGCGCCCAATGTCAGAAAATCGAAGCCGAAGAGGCGGCTGTTGCTCGCAGCTTCAATCGTATTCGCTTCACCCCACGCACAGACTGCCGTCGGCTTCGAATCGGCCGCCAACTCCCGAAGCGCCACCGCCGCGCCTCCGCTCACCTGCGACAGCAGAGGAGTGAGCACCGGGCTGAGATTTTGATACGCGATGGCCGAGTAGTTCTCATTCTCGTCCTTGGGCAGTAAGGCTTTGAAGGCCGCCGAACGCGCCAGCGACGTGCCCGTGGTATGCGTGTGCAGCGCGTCCATCAGCAGTGCCCGGGTCGGCGCCACAATCATGTAACCGTCAGAGAACGTATAGTGCGCCAGCTCCTTGCCGCTGGTCAGATCGTGCACCAGGTAGTAGCGCTGGCTGCCCACGTCCTTCCATTCAATCGTGACCTGGTGCGCATCTTTGCCTTGGTGCTGGGTCTGAACCGCCTGCAGCAGCCTCTCCAGCGTCTTCTCCAGCCGCTCAGAGTCGTACACCTCGACCACCATCTTCCATGACGGCGTCGGCAAGATCGGGCCGTCCAGCGACATCAGCGCATCTCCGCCAAAGTTCGCTGCCAGGTCTTCGCGCAGGTTAATCTGCAGCTTCGACTCGGCATCGCTCAGCTCCTGTTGCGCACCTCTGTCCCTGGTTGCGGCCATGGCCAGCATATCGTCGACGATGGCCTTCGGATCCTTCGACAACATCGCCACCGCGAGCGATGCATTCTGCGAAACAAAGTCCAGAGAACCGATCGCCGCGGGCGCGCCCAGCCACGACGCCACGCCCTTCCGAGCCCCAGCGAATTGCAGGCTCAGGTGGTTCTCCGGCTCCCCACTCTTCTCCCGATGCTCCGCGATCAGATACTGCATGTCTTCAATGCCTGTCTGATTTAGCTCAGACGCCTCATTGCCGTGATGCGTCGCGACCGCGAACCCGTGCCGCACGATCTGCTTCAAATCGGCTGCGAGAATCACTCCGGCGCCTCGCCCGTACGCACCCGAAATCTGTTTGCCAAAGTCGCTCGTCTCGAAGCCGCTCGCGCCCGCATTGAGTTGCGAGTTGATCTCCTTCAGCGTCGCTACGCTGTTGGACATAACCAGCTCGTGATCCCGGACCAGCGCATACTCTACACCCTGCGAACCAGCCGGCAACGTCGCGAGTTCCTTCTGATCGAGAACAACCACACCCTTGCCGCCGTCGATCTCCGCAAACTCGGTCTTCAATACCTCGGCCAGGCCACCCTGCTTTACATCCGCGAGAATCGCGTGCTCCGGCCCGCCTGCGCGATTCAATCCAACCACTACCACCTCATCGCCAAGATACTGGCTGATCTGGTGAATCTTTCCGATCACGCCGTCGAGTTCGGCTGCGTTCCGGCCCTTCCCGCCGCTCCACCACTGTCGCAGTGCAGGGCTCTTCTGCAGCTGATCTTGAAAGATCGAGTTCGCCTCACTCAAGAACTCGCCCAGGTTCGGCACGCTTACATACAGCAGCGTCTCACTCGGAACGCGCTTCAGCAGGTCGCTCGCATACCGCGGCTCGGGAAACGGAATCTGCTCGATTCGACGTTGCAGCACAGCGAACTGCCCCATCAGCACCAGGTACTTGTCGCGATCCGGGCTCCACGCTATCTGTTCGGCCACCGGAACCGCGTCCAGATTGTCGCTGGTCGCCACCTGCTCCCCGGCATGCATCACCGTTTCAGTTCCCGCATGCGCCACATTCACCGTGCCCTGCACTACGGCCACGCGTGAACCCTTCATGCCTGCATTGACAGAGAACACAGTGCCAGTCACCGCCACGCGGCAATCCGGAGTCTTCACATACAGGTGCCCCGAGGTGCGATGGGCCGCCTCGACGATCACCGCACCGTGGTCCAGGGCCACCGTCATGTTCCGTCCGCGCGCACCGATTCCCAACGCGCTTCGTTCGCCAATCTCTACTCTCGATCCATCCGCCAGCCGGATCACCGCCCGCGAGCCGCCGCTGGTCCGCAGCAGATCGCCTTCCTGCAAACTATCTCCCGCCGATAGCCGGCGATCGCTTCCGTTCGCAATGTCATATGCCGAACCGTCAATCGATTGCACCTCGGCGCGCACGCCCTGAGGCACCTGCCAGTAAATCCTGTAGACGAAGACAGACGTGACCAGCAACCCGATGCATGCAGCCAATCCCCAGCCGTACGCGCGCGGTCTCCACATCGCAGCCTTCCGCGCTGCCACTGGAGCAGTCCAGTCCAGACGGCGGCCCGCCTGGTAAGAACGGCAGGTGCTGCATTCGCGCAAATGCGCCGCGATCAGCATCCCACGTCGCTCAGGCACCTGTCCCGCCCGGTACGCCGGCAACAGCGATTGTACGTCTGCGCAGCTATGAATCATCTCGACTGCCGACTGCTTTGAGAACTCGATCCCGAGCCGCTCCGCCACTCGCTCCGCCGCCGTGTTCAACGTCGCCACCTCCGGCTCGTCGCTCTGTACTGCACGAATGGCACGCTGCACCCGCACTTCGTCATCGTTTCTCATCGCTGTCTCCCGTCCAGTTCCTTCAGCCGCTTTTTTAGCCTCGCCCGCGCATGGTGCAGCGTCACCGCCACCACCGCCTGCGAAGTGCCCATCAACGCCGCAATTTCTCCGTTACTCGCTTCTTCTAGATACCGCAGCGTGAACATCTCCGCGGTTCGAGGCGATAGCTCACCGATCGCGCGTCTCAGCTCGTCCCTCAACTCGCGATCGCTACTCTCCCGCTCCGGCGAACTCCCGAATCCCGTCGAAGCAATCCCCGCCGCACTCTCCACCGGTTCCTGCGCAGCGGTTCGCCTTCGTCGCAGCAGGTCGAGCGCACCGTTGATCGCCGCGCGATACAGATAGCTGCCTGCGTTGGCGACCGGAGCCTCACCCGCCGCCAACCGAAGAAAGACCGTCTGCGCCACATCCTCCGCATCGGCCATGCTGCCGGTGATCCGGTAAGCCGCCCTCAACACGCGCCGATGATGCTCGCCAAACAGTGTCGCGAGATCCACATTGCTTCCTGTTAACGGTACGATTGCGTTTCCGACCGCCACTGGCTCACCTTCTTGAGTCTTCATACAGATGACGCCGCTCCCTGGCGTTTCTTAACTGTGCCGGAGCAGATTACGCCGAAAATGTCTCGTCAGTTCCGGACAGACGGAAGTATGCGCTCTCCCAGAGCGCGAGTGCAGTGAGGATCTGTGACGTTACCGAGTGACACGGCGGAAAGGCGTCGGCAGGCAGGATCGCGGCCGCCCACGAGCAGACAAAGGCCGAAGACCCGCGACTCAGGCTCCGGCCAATTATCCGATTCACTTACTACTTAGCCCAGGCGACCTCAGTCTACTTCGAGCCAGTCTCATTCCATAGAAAGCTCAGTTCGTCCGCCTGATCCTCGACCAGTTGCGTGAGCGAAACACCCGAGCTATGCCCGCCCTTCAGCGAATAATGCAGCAGAATCGGCCGCCCGCCTGCGTTCGCCTCCTGCACCTCGGCAGTCATCTTGCGCGCATGCAGCGGGTCCACCCGCGTGTCACTGTCCCCGGTAAAGAACATGATGCTGGGGAAATGAGTTCCCGGCTTCACGTTTTGGTACGGAGAATATTTCGCCAGATACGGCGCCTGATCCGCCACATCCGCCGACCCGTATTCCGTCGTCCATAACCTGCCGAAGAGAAAGTTCTGATACCGCAGCATGTCCAGCAGCGGGTAACCGCACCAGATTGCGCCGAATAACTCCGGATGCTGCGTAATCGCCGCTCCCATCAGCAGGCCGCCGTTCGATCGTCCGCGAATGGCGAAGTGTTCCGGGCTGGTGTAGTGGTTGGCAATAAGATATTCGGCCGCCGCGAAAAAGTCATCGAAGACGTTCTGCTTCTTCTCAAACATCGCGGCCTTGTGCCACGACTCGCCATACTCCGCGCCGCCCCGCAGGTTTGGCAGCGCAAAGTATCCGCCCTGCTCCATCCACCACGCATACTCCGGATTCCATGTCGCCGTCATGGCCAGGTTGAATCCGCCGTACCCGGTCATCAACAGCCGAGCGGTGCCGTCACGCTTCAACCCCTTCTTGCCCGCAACAAACATGGGCACGCGCGTCCCGTCCTTCGACTTGTAAAAAACCTGCTGCACCTCGTACTGCTCCGGATCGAACGGCACCTTGGGCGTGAAGAACGTATCGCTTTTGCCCGTCGACGTGTTGTACCGGTAAATGCTTGGCGGCACGGTGAAGGACTGGAACGTATAGAACCCCTCCGCGTCGTGCGACTTGCCATAGACAGGCGACCCCGTGCCAATCGCCGGATACTCCAACTTGCCCTGCTGCTTGCCGTCGAGCGAATAGATGGTCGTATCCGATTTCACATCCGCCAATCGCTCTACAAACAGTCGATCACCCGCGATGCTGAAGCTCTCAATTACGTCCTTGCCTTCTGGAATCACGGTCTCCCACTGGTCCGGCGCTGCGTTCATCTTGGCCTTCAACACGCGCCCCAGCGGAGCCTTATAGTCCGTCATGACGTAGAAATTGTCATCGATACTGATCGCATTGAACCGCGACTCGATCCCGTACACCAGCGGCACGATCGGTGCGTCCGGTGTCCGCAGGTCCTTGATCAGAATGTCTTCTCGCTTCGCCGGAACTCCGCGGCTTATCGAAAGGATCAGATAATGCCCGTTCTCGGTGACATCGATGCCCACCAAATCCATCTCGCCCAGAGGTTCGCCTCGATACTCTTTCCCGAATAACATCTGGTCATTCTTCGAATCGCTCCCGAATGCGTGGAAGTACACTGACGTCCCGGCGTGCGTGAACCGCGAGTAGTACAGCCCTTTGCCGTCCGGGCTTAACTGCACGCCAAAATAGCGGTCGCTGCTCAACTGATCCTTGTACTCCTGCCGCTTCTCCACGTCGACTACGTGAACCGCCATCTCATCCGCGCCGCCAACGCGAATGCCGTAGACCAGGATTGCCCCGTCGCGCGAAACATCTTCGATGGATACCGACGTGTTCTGGTCCGCGCTCAGCTTGGTCGCGTCCACCAGCCGTTCATCCTGCCCGCTCCAGCCCGTGCGCAGATAGATCGAGGACTGGTTCTCGTCCGCCAGTCTCTTCTCGAAAAAGTAACGGTCGCCGTACTTGATCGGCGCCGTGTACTGATCCACCCGCTGCAACTGTGTCAACTGCTCCACAGTCTTCGCCCGCATCGGTATCTGGCTTAGATACTCTTTCGTGTACTTCATCTGCGCATCGATCCAGGCCCGCGTCTTCGGACTCTGCGAGTCTTCCAGCCAGCGATACGGATCGGTCACCTTCATCCCGTGCACATCATCCGTGACGGGTTCCTTCGCCGATACCGGCGGTGCGGGCAGATGAACGCCACTTCTTCCGTGAATGACGATTCCGGCCTCCTGTGCGCGCGAAATCGTGGCCATGGCCGTGAGGGCAACGACAGCGAACGCCGCGAGCTTCGTATGTGTCTGAATGTGCTGAAAAATTGCAGTCAAGGGGTCTCTCCTCAAGGAAACAGCCGACCGCTCTATCTTACTCAGAACCGGCAATCCCCCAAGTGGCCCTGATTCCAGGCTCAAACAAAAAAGCATCGGCCGGGACACTTTCTCCCGGCCGATGCTCTTCCTGCTTTACTGCGGGTGGAACTGCGGTTTAGTCGTCGTCGCGATCGTGCCCAAAGTTGAACAGACCCATCAGGTCGCCGATCGCTGGTCCATTCACCGGCACATAGGGGTTGTAGTTCGCGGTCTTTGGGTTGGGCAGGTTGTCGCGGCTACGGTCTGTCAGCGGCTTCAGCCCCCAGTTCTTCTCGATGAACTTCACGATCGAGGCATGATCCGTGTACTCGTGCGAGATATGCCCCGGCTTGGTGAAGCGCGATACCGCGATCATCGGTGTGCGCGTGCCGTCGCCGAAGAAGTCCACCGGCTGCACGTAACCCGAGTCGTAGTAGCCGCCGCCCTCGTCAAAGGTCACCAGAATCGCCGTGTCCTTCCACAACTTCGGATTGCTCTTTACCCCATCCACAATCTTCTTCACGAAACCCTCGTACAGGTCCAGCTTTGAAGATGCAGGATGCCCGTCGACCAGTCCGCTCGGCTTCACAAACGACACCGCCGGCAGCGTTCCCTTCTCAATATCCGAGTAAAGATCGAGAGTGTCCTGCAGGTGAGCCTTGCGAATTGCGGGGTTCGTCATGATGCGCGTCGAGTATTGAAACGGGTTGCAGATGTTGCAGTACACGTCTGTCGGTAGCTGTCCATATGGATCGTTGAGATAGATGTTCCACTGGTCGCCGTAGTACTTCCACGAGATATTCTTCTCCAGCAGCGCATCGCCGATGGTCCGCAGGTTCGACGGCGGAATGGTGAAGACGGTGCTCTTTCCGCTGTTGTCCGTGTAGGCGTTGGCGCCGTTGCCGAAGTAGCCCGGGTTGTAATTGTTCAACAGGTAGTAGTGATTGGGGGCGCAATTGCCCTTCACGTGCATCGCGTCGAGATACTCGTAGACTTCGTCCACGCCGGGCGCATTTCTGTCAGAACAATTGCTGTAAGTGCCGCCGCCAAACGAAGGCGTCCCATACGACCCGCCGCCGTAGCCATCTTCCGTATACCAGTTGTTGGTTCCCGGAGCAGGATTCGGATTCTCAACCTCATCCACGATGCCCGCGTTCGCGGTACCCGCAGCCACTAGTTGATCGTGGGGTGGAACCGCCGGATGACCCTTGCCGTCGCTGAACCAGATCGCGTCCGCCGCGCCAATCATCACGTGATTTGCGCCGGTGCCGCCCTGCACGCCCTGATGATAGTTGTCGCTCATCGCGTATGTATCCGCCAGCTCCTTCAAGTACGGCGCATCTCCTTGCAGCACGTTGTAGAAGCCCATCGCCGTGGAGCCTTCGCCCGTCGTCTGGTCGGTAAACGGAACCTTCCGCGCCTTGCCATTCGATCCGGCTCCCGCCGTCACTTCCACCCATGGAAACAGGTCAGCCTTGCAGCCGCTGCGGTTCTCGTGCGAGATATAATTCGCCCTGCAGTCTAATTGCTGGAACATCTGGTAGAAGCGATGCACCGGGCTGGCCACATACGCGTCATAAGCCACTCCCGGCGTCAGTTGAAACGGCCCCGGAGGCAGCGAGTTCACATTCGGAATGCGCGTGTCCGGCGTCTTCGCCGTCAGCCCGGTTCCGCCCGTCGTCAGATACGAATAGTATGTGTCGTCCGGCAGGCCGTTCTCGACCGCCTTCGCGGTCGCCAGGTCAGGAATGTACGGCACCTTTGGCCCGCCCACCAGCGGCGCCGGCAACACCGGGTACAGCGACTTCACCCGCGGGCTCGCTTCGTACTCCACCGTACTGAGCGCCGAATCCTGGTGCGCAAACGAGAAGTTCGGGCCAGGCGTTCCGTCCTCGTTCACAATCTTCTTCGACAGCAGGTTGTCCACCGTCTCGCCCTGCTTCGGCTTGTAGGTGGCGAAGACGTGATCAAAGGTTCGGTTCTCTCCGATGATGACGATGACGTGTTTGATCGGCGTACGCGTGTCGGAACTGGCGTCGGAGTCTTGCGCGTAAGCGGCCTGGGGTACGCCCGCAAACACTTGAAGCGCGGCCAACAACATCACCGCACCACACTGCACATTCCCACCATGGGGAGTGGTTCTTGCCTGTTTCATCGGATGGTCCTCCGGAGCAATCAGGAACATGGAAAGCCGGCTGAGGGGCTACATTGCCGGCTTGCCCACAGTAGAAGTGCCCGATACTCCAGAGCTTGAACAGACGAAGAATTGGCGATGAATCTTTAGTCACAGCACCAAACGCGCACCGTTACGAATTTTCACCGAATGCGGGACGACCAGTCGCAGTGGTCGATGCTAGCCGTCAAGTGCTTCTCCGCTGTCATACAATCCAGCAGTGGCGCCCTCCGCTGAACTGGATCAGTTTCGCATCGTGCTCGTCTCCCCGCGCAATCCCCTCAACATCGGCGCGGTCGCGCGCTGCATGAGCAACTTCGGCTTTCTTCACCTGCGCGTGGTCAACCCCTACGAGGTCGCCTTCCGTGAGGCAAGATCCGCTGTCGGTGCCGGTCGCGTCTTACAATCCGCACAGGAATTTACAAACGTCGCTGACGCTGTTGCAGATTGCACCCTGGTCGTCGGCACCACCGCGGTGGGAGAACGCGAACTGCATCATCCGGTCGAATCCCTTGAGCCTGCCGCCAGTCGCATGCGCGAGGTGCCCGGCCCCGTCGCCCTGCTCTTCGGCTCGGAGAAGCGCGGCCTCTCCAATCAGGACCTCAGCTACTGCCACTGGATTCTTCGCATCCCGACCCGTACCGAACATCGGTCCATGAACCTGGGCCAGGCCGCAGCTGTTTGCCTGTATGAACTCGCCCGCGCCTCAGCCCGCGCCCGCGCCGACCTGCTGTCGACGCCCCCTACAGACTCACCCGCCAACGCCGCCGATTTGCAGCGCCTCTCAGAAGTCCTGCTGCAAGCCCTTCTCCTGAGCGGCTACGCCACTCCGGAACAAGTGCCCACCACCGACGAGAAACTCCGCCGCATGATTCGCCGGCTGCAGCTCAACGCAGCCGATGCCGAAGTACTCCTCGGCATGCTGCGCAAGATCCTCTGGCAACTGGAACACCCCGATTCGCCGTCGCGCTGAAATCCGCGCCTCTGCGACCAACTCCTCTGCGACCAACTCCTCTGCGACCAACCCACGACCCGCAGACCGCAGCCTTACCTACTTTGTCGCCGTGAGCGTCTTCAAATACCGGTAGTAAAAATCCACGCCCTGGTAAAACGACTCGACCCTCACCCGCTCGTCCTTCCCGTGTGCGCGCACATCATTGGTGTCGATCGCCACCCCGGAGATCCCATACGTCGGCATCCCCGCGGCATTCGTCATCACGCCGTCCGACGCGCCCGCAGCCATCGTTGGAATCACCGGTGTTCCGGGCCAGAACTCGCCGCTCACCTTGTCCAGCGTCGTCATCACATCCTGCCGCAAAGGCGCGGGCGGCAGCGCCTCCGCATCCGGCGCTCGGTCCATCACCTCACCGGCGTTGTCCACGTAACGAACCGTGATCTTTGGATCCTCGAGCAATCGAATCAGGTCCTGCCGCACCTGCTCCCGCGAATGCCCCGGCAGTATCCTGCAATTCACGTTGGCCTGCGCGAGTTGGGGCAGCGCATTGTTCGCGTGCCCGGCTGAGAGCCGTGTCGCCACACACGTCGTTCGCAGTAGGGAATTGCGCGTCGGAATCTGCGACAGCCGCGCAATCGCCTGCTGGTCTGGCGGCGTGCGCAAAATCGCCTTCATGTCGCTCGCCTCCTGTCCCGACTCGATCCGGCTCATGCGCTCGAAATACGCGCGCGTCACCGGGTTCAGCTCAAACGGAAACGCATGATGCTGCAGCTTCGTCAGCCCGTCCGCCAGGTGATAGATCGCGTTGTCGGGAACCGGCAGAGAACTGTGGCCACCCGGATTCGTAACCGTGAGCTGATAATCCCCATAAAGCTTCTCGCTCGCGTCCATGTCCACGCTCAGCGGCTTGCCGTTTTCCGTATCCACGCCGCCGCCATCGTGATTGAGCACGTACTCGGCATCGACCAACTCGTGGTGGTTTTTCAAAAGCCAGTCCACGCCATTGGAACTGCCGCCCTCCTCATCCGCGGTCAGCGCGAGTAGGATGTCCCGGTCCGGCTTGTACCCTTCCTTCTTCATGCGGATCAGCGTGGTCATCATGATCGCGTCGCCGTCTTTCATGTCCTGCGTTCCGCGCCCGTAGTAGTACCCGTCCTTCTCCACGAACTGGAAGGGATCGGTGGTCCAGTCCGAACGCCTCGCCTCCACCACATCCAGGTGGCCAATGAGCAGCAACGGCTTGTGCGCGCCCGTGCCGTGCAGTCGCGCCACCATATTCCCCTTGCGGTCGTTCGGCCCCATCACCACCACGTCGCTCGCATCGAAACCCGCATCGCGCAGTCGCTTCGCCATGGCCTCCGCTGCAACTGTAGTGCTGCCGACGGAGTCAGTCGTGTTGATCTCAATCAGTTGCTGGAAAATGTCATGCGAAAGCTGCCGCGTCTCTGCATCCACCTGCGCGTGCGCCGTGGCGCCACCGGCGGCCATCGAGACAAACAAAACGCAACCGAAGAAGATCGTGGGGCGAGTGAATCCAAACATAAAGCAATCTCCTGAACTCAGTAGTCCGAGACTAACAAAAACAAGTCCGAACCTTCCGCAGGCCCTGGCCTACGCCACGCCTCAGCCGCACCCTGACGGCCTTGAGGCAAATCTGAGAAAATAAAAGTGGCACCCTGCCTCGATCCTGATCGGCCAGGAGGCGGGATCGCCCGACGGAGGTAAACCATGGAGCGACGCGACTTCCTTAAAACTGGCGCACTGGCCAGCGGCGCATTGGCCGCCCACCGGACTCAGTCCGCCCAGGCTGAAACCGCAACTCACGGCGTCGTTCCGCGGCGAACTCTGGGCAAGACCGGCGTTCAGCTATCGATCATCGGCATGGGCGGCATCGTCGTCATGAACAGCGATCCCAGCGCCGCCAAAAACGTCGTTGCCGAGGCCGTCGATCGCGGCGTCAACTACTTCGATGTGGCTCCCAGCTACGGCAACGCCCAGGAACGCCTTGGCCCCGCCCTCCAGCCCTATCGCGACAAAACCTTCCTCGCCTGCAAGACCGATGGCCGCATGAAAGAGGATTCTCGCAAGGATCTCGAAGAGTCCCTGCGACTGCTCAAGACCGATCACGTCGATCTGTACCAGTTCCACGCACTTACTAAGATGACCGACCTCGACCGCGTCCTTGGCCCCGGCGGCGCGATGGAGACTTTTGAGGCTGCGCGCAAAGAGGGCAAGATCAAATACATCGGCTTCTCCGCGCATTCGGTCGAGACGGCCCTCGCCGCCATGGACCGCTACCCCTTTGACACAGTGCTCTTCCCCATCAACTGGGTGCTGTTTTCTCAAGCCAACTTCGGACCACAAGTCATCGAACGTGCGCAGCAGAAGGGCATCGGCTGTCTCGCCCTCAAGTCCATGGCCAAGACCACCTGGGCCGAGTCAGAGAAGAAAAATCATCCAGAACCAAAATGCTGGTACCAGCCCGCGAACTTCCCCGAAGAGGCCTCACTCGGCCTGCGCTGGACCCTGGGCCACTCCATCACCGCCGCTCTTCCTCCAGGCGAGGAACGATACTTCCGCCTGGCGATGGAGGTTGCCGGGAAATACGCGCCGCTCGATCGCGCCGAAGAGCTCTCGCTGCTCAAGCGAGCGCCGGGCAATACGCCCATCTTCCGGTTGGGTAACTCTGTGTAACCGGCGACCTGCGCACGGCTGAATCGCGACTCAGTTTGCGCTGTACCAGACGTTGCGCATCTGCCCGGCCGTGCTCAGGCGCACATGGAACCGACGCCAGGTCGCACCTCGATCTCAGGCGTGGCCGCGCGCGGAGCCACCGCGCCATCCGGCCGCCATTTAGTTCCCCAGCGCTGGCTCTTTTTTCGTTATATTAATAGTCTCACCATCGTCAGCACCGACAAGCGAAATGATTCATTCAACTGGCGTGGCTCTTCCCACCGCATACCTGCCGTGTAGAGCCTGAGGCAAGATCACCCCCTCCCGGGGTACTCCAAGCAAAGCAGCACACAAGGAAGTGATGAAAAATTCCAAAGGATTCGTCAACCTTCCCCCGGCACAGGGGCTTTACCATCCGCGACACGAACACGATGCTTGCGGAATCGGTTTTGTCGCCAACATCCGGGGCGAGAAGAGTCACGAAATCATTCGGAAGGGGATTGAGGTTCTCATCAATCTCACCCACCGCGGCGCCTGCGGCTGCGATCCGGAAACCGGCGACGGCGCCGGTCTGCTCATCCAGATTCCGCATGCCTTCTTCGTTCGCGAGTGTCGCGTCCTCGGCTTTGAACTGCCCGCGCCCGGCGCCTACGCCGTCGGCATGGTCTTCCTGCCGGTCGAAAAACACAATCGCCTCCAATGCGAAGGCATCTTCGAGCGCATCGTTCGCGAAGAGGGCCTCACCGTCCTCGGCTGGCGCGACACGCCCGTCAACGGCGACGCCATCGGCCGCGAAGCCCGTGTCTCTCAGCCCTACATCCAGCAGATCTTCATCGGCCGCCCCGACGACATGCTTCAGGATGTCTTCGAGCGCAAGTTGTACGTGGTTCGCAAGCGCATCGAATCCGAGATCGCGAACTCAGAAGACGTGGAAAACAACGGCATGTTCCACGTGCCGTCCCTCTCCTCGCGCACCATCGTCTACAAGGGCCTGCTGCTGGCCCCCCAGATTGCAAACTTCTATGGGGAACTGGCGGATCCTGAAGTGATCAGCGCGCTCTGCCTGGTCCACCAGCGATTCTCGACCAACACGTTCCCCAGCTGGCCGCTCGCTCATCCCTACCACTACATCGCGCACAACGGCGAAATCAACACCGTGCGCGGTAACGTGAACTGGATGCGCGCCCGCCAGTCCATCCTCTCTTCGCCGCTCTTTGGCGACGACATCAAGAAGCTCTTTCCCATCACTTCGCCCAACGGCAGTGACTCCGCCGCCTTCGACAATGCTGTCGAACTGCTCTACCAGGCCGGACGCTCCTTACCTCACGTCATGTCCATGCTCATTCCCGAGGCGTGGTCCGGCAATCCGCACATGAAGCCCGAAAAGCGCGCCTTCTACGAGTACCATGCGTCGCTCATGGAGCCGTGGGACGGACCCGCCGCCATCGCCTTTACTGACGGTCGCGTCATCGGCGCTACCCTCGACCGCAATGGCCTGCGTCCCGGCCGCTACCTCATCACCAATGACGACATGGTCGTCGTTGCCTCCGAGGCCGGCGTCCTCGATGTGCCCTCTGAGAACGTGAAGAAGAAGGGCCGCCTCCAGCCCGGCAAGATGTTCCTGGTCGACACCGAGGCGGGCCGCATCGTCTCCGACAAAGAGATCAAGAAAACCCTCGCCGATCGCCAGCCCTATGCCAAGTGGCTGGAAGAAAATCAGATTACGCTCGACGAACTCTCGGAGCCCACCCGCGTACACGGCTCCGATCACGACACCATCCTTCGCCGCCAGCGCGCCTTCGGCTACACCGAAGAAGACCTGAAGATGATCCTCAGCCCCCTCGGCAACAAGGGCGAAGAGGCCATCGGCTCCATGGGCACTGACACGCCGCTGGCCTGCCTCTCCGACCGGCCCCAGATGCTCTTCAACTACTTCAAGCAGCTCTTCGCCCAGGTCACCAATCCACCCATCGATCCCATTCGCGAAGAGATGGTCATGTCGCTTATCAGCTACATCGGTACCGAACGCAACATCCTCGAAGAAACTCCGGCCAACTGCCAGACGCTGCGCCTGCCGCAGCCCATCCTCACCAATCGCGAACTGGAAAAGCTGCGCCGCGTCTCCAACGGCGACCTGCTCGCCACCACGCTGCCCACGCTCTTTCGCGCAGCCGACGGCGAAGAAGGTCTCAAGCGCGGGCTCGACGAACTCTGCCAGCGCGCCTCGCTCGCCGTGCAGTCCGGCTACACGCTGCTCATCCTCTCCGATCGCGGCGTCGATGCCCACTACGCGCCCATCCCCAGCCTGCTGGCCCTGGCCGCCGTTCATAACCTGCTGGTCCGCGAAGAAACCCGCACCCAGGTCGCCCTCATCATCGAATCCGGCGAGCCGCGCGAGGTCATGCACTTCGCCCTCCTCATCGGCTATGGCGCCAGCGCCGTCAATCCCTATCTCGCGATTGAAACCCTGCGCAACCAGGCCCGCCGCGGCTATCTGCCCAACGGCATCACGCCCGAGATTGCAGTTAAGAATTTCATCAAGGGCATCAACAAGGGCCTGCTGAAGACCTTCTCTAAGATGGGTATCTCCACCCTGCAGAGTTATCGCGGCGCGCAGGTGTTTGAAGCGATCGGCCTCAACCAGCAGCTCATCGACAACTATTTCACCGGCACCGCGTCGCGCATCGAAGGCGTCGGCCTCGAGGTGCTCGCCCGCGAAGCCCAGCTCAAGCATGAACACGCCTTCCAGCCCGCTTCCGAGGCCGAGACGCCGCTCTCCGTCGGCGGTACCTACCAGTTCCGTACCGATGGCGAATACCACCTGCTTAACCCGCAGACCATCAGCAAACTGCAGCACTCCGTGCGCCAGGGCAATCCCAAGACGTTCAAGGAATACACCGACCTCATCGACGACCAGAATCGCAATCTGTGTACGTTACGTGGACTGTTACAGATCAAAAAGTCCAAGACCTCCGTGCCTCTCGAGGAAGTCGAGCCCGCCAAGGAGATCGTCAAGCGCTTCACCACTGGCGCCATGTCCTACGGCTCCATCAGCAAAGAGGCCCACGAAACTCTGGCCATCGCCATGAACCGCATCGGCGGCAAGTCCAACACCGGTGAAGGCGGCGAAGACGAAGAGCGCTTCAAGCCCGATCCCAATGGCGATCTCCGTCGCAGCGCGGTCAAGCAGATTGCCTCCGGGCGCTTCGGCGTCACCACCAACTACCTCACCAACGCCGACGAACTCCAGATCAAGATGGCCCAGGGAGCCAAGCCGGGCGAGGGCGGTCAGCTTCCCGGCCACAAGGTCGACGAAGTCATCGCCAGGACGCGCCACTCGATCCCGGGCGTGGGCCTCATCTCGCCGCCGCCGCATCACGACATCTACTCCATCGAAGATCTGGCGCAGCTCATTTACGATCTCAAGAATGTAAATCCCCGCGCCCGCATCGCCGTCAAACTGGTCGCCGAGGTCGGTGTCGGCACCGTCGCCGCCGGCGTCGCCAAAGCCCACGCCGACGTCGTCCTTATCAGCGGCGATACCGGCGGAACCGGTGCCTCGCCGCTCAGCTCCATCAAGCATGCGGGTATTCCCTGGGAGCTCGGCCTCGCCGAAACGCAACAGGTGCTGTTACTCAATGACCTGCGCAGCCGTATCCGCGTTCAAACCGATGGCAAGCTGCAGACCGGCCGCGACGTGCTCATCGCGGCGTTGCTCGGCGCAGAGGAGTTCGGCTTCGCCACCACGCCGCTCATCACCATGGGCTGCATCATGATCCGCAAGTGTCACCTCAACACCTGCCCGGTCGGCATCGCCACCCAGGATCCGGAGTTGCGGAAGCAGTTCACCGGCCAGCCCGAACACGTCATCAACTTCTTCTTCTTCATCGCCGAACAGCTTCGCGAATACATGGCAGAACTCGGCTTCCGCAAAGTGGATGACATGGTCGGCCGCGTCGACATGCTCGAAGCCAAGCCCGCCGTCGAACACTGGAAGGCCAAGGGCCTCGACTTCTCTTCCATCCTCTACAATCCGCCGCTGCCCGCGCGCGTCGCTCGGCACTGCGTCATTCCTCAGGATCATGGGCTCGATCAGGCCCTCGATTATCAACTGATCCAGCTTGCCCATGACTCGCTCGAATCGAAGCAGCCCGTCCAGGCGGAACTTGCTATTCGTAACATTCACCGTACCGTAGGCGCGATGCTCGGCGGCGAGGTCGCCCGCCGCTATGGTTCCGAGGGCCTCCCCGACGACACCATCCGCTTCAAGTTCACCGGCTCCGCAGGCCAGAGCTTCGGTGCCTTCGTCCCTCAAGGCATCACGCTCACGCTCGAGGGCGAAGCCAACGACTACGTCGGCAAAGGCCTCTCCGGCGGCCGCATCGTCGTCTATCCGCCGCGGAACTCAGGCTTCCTCCCCGAGGAGAGCATCCTGGTCGGCAACGTTTGCCTCTACGGCGCAACCAGCGGAGAGGTGTTCCTCAACGGTATGGCTGGCGAACGTTTTGCCGTTCGCAACTCCGGCGCCACCGCCGTCGTCGAAGGCGTCGGCGATCACGGTTGCGAATACATGACTAACGGCCAGGTCGTCGTCCTCGGCTCCTGCGGACGCAACTTCGCCGCCGGCATGAGCGGCGGCATCGCCTATGTGCTCGACGATCACGGGGACTTCTCTGCCAAGCGCTGCAACCAGGCCTCCGTCGACCTCGAGCGCCTCACCGAGTCGAAAGACATCGACTTCGTGCAGTCGCTCATTCGCCGCCATCTCGACGTCACTGGAAGTCCGAGAGCCGCGTGGATCCTGGAGAACTGGACCAGTGTCCTCCCGCGATTCATCAAAATCTTCCCGCACGAATACAAGCGTGTGCTCGGCGTCAGCCGCGTCAGCGAACCGTACGTTCCGGCAATTCAAATTCCTGAGTCCAACACTGTGGGGCAGGTGCAGCATGGGTAAAGAAACTGGGTTCATGGAGTATCCTCGCGAACTCCCGCAGCGACGTCCGGCCGCCGAGCGCGTCAACGACTGGTTCGAAATCTACAACGAGTTTCCTGAGTCCAAGCTTCAGGTACAGGGCGCGCGCTGCATGGATTGCGGCGTGCCGTTCTGCCACACCGGCTGTCCGGTCAACAACCTCATTCCCGATTGGAACGACCTTGTCTATCAGGGCCGCCATCGCGAGGCCTTGCGCCGCCTGCACGCGACCAACAACTTTCCTGAATTTACCGGCCGCATCTGCCCCGCTCCCTGCGAGGCTGCCTGCGTCCTCGGCATCAACAAGCCGCCCGTCACCATCAAGCAGATTGAGAAGAGCATCATCGAGCGTGGCTTCGACGAAGGCTGGGTTCACCCCGAAGTGCCCTCGCACCGCACCGGCAAGCGCGTCGCCGTCATCGGTTCCGGACCCGCCGGAATGGCCGCCGCACAGCAACTCTGCCGCGCCGGCCATTCCGTCACCCTCTACGAAAAGGCAGACCGCATCGGTGGCTTGCTTCGCTACGGCATCCCTAACTTCAAGCTCGAAAAACACATCATCGATCGCCGCATGGAGCAGATGGAAGCCGAAGGCGTCGAGTTCGTCACCAACGCGCATGTAGGCGTCAACGTGGCCGTCGAAGACCTGCGCCGCCAGTTCGATGTATTGCTGCTGACCGGTGGCGCCGAACACCCGCGCGATCTGCCCGTACCCGGCCGCGAGCTCAAAGGCATTCACTTCGCCATGGAGTTTTTGCCGCAGCAGAACCGGCGCAACCTCGGCGACTCGGTCGACGAATCCACCGCCATCCTCGCCACCGGCAAGCACGTCGTGATCATCGGCGGCGGCGACACGGGCGCCGATTGTCTCGGCACCAGTCACCGTCAGAAAGCGAAGTCGGTGCGCCAGTTTGAGATTATGCCGCAGCCACCCAACGAACGCGCGCCGCAGACCCCATGGCCCCTGTGGCCGCTGCAACTGCGCACCGAGAGCGCTCACGAAGAGGGCGGCCTGCGCGACTGGAGTCTCGCCACCACCCGCTTCACCGGCGACGAACAGGGCAACGTCCGCCAACTCCATGGAACGCGCGTCGGTCCTCCGCCAAAGTTCGATCCCCTCGCGGGCAGCGAGTTCACCATCGAAGCCGACCTTGTCCTCATCGCTATGGGCTTCCTCGGTCCCGTGCGCAATGGTCTGCTTGAGCAGTTAGGAGTTGTGCTTGATCCTCGCGGCAACGTCGCCACTGACGAGAACTACATGTCCTCTGTCGACGGCGTCTTCGCCGCCGGCGATCTCCGGCGCGGCCAGTCCCTCGTCGTCTGGGCCATCGCCGAGGGCCGCAAAGCCGCGGCCGCCGTCGATCGCTATCTCGTCAACAAGACTGAGGCGCACGCGCCGGCCGTCTTCTCCGCCGCCGGCCGCTAGCCTGCAGCCTTCTCCGCTAAACGTAACAAAGGTCGCTACTTATCGAGTAGCGACCTTTTTCCTGGCTCCAGCGAATTAGCGCTTTGGTCCGAAGAAGCCGACGAATCCGACTTCCAGTGTGTTTTGCGTCTTCGACGATCCACTGATGTCCTTCAGGAACGTCGGCTTGTCCGATGCGTCGATCCGATACTCGACCCGGGCCAGCAAACCCTCTGCCATCTTGTACTCGCCCGTGATCGTGAACTCCTTCAGCGCCTGCGCCACGCCAGTCGAGAAGCCCTTATCGTCGTTGAAGTATTCGCCGCGAGGCGTGATCGCTATCTTTGGCGTTGCCTGGAAGTGCACCGCGCCCGCAATGCCTTCCCAAGACGCGCTGGTTCCATCGGGGTTGTTATTGTTGCCGTAATCGAAGTTGATGTACGCATTCACCTTGCCTGGAGGCGTCAGTAGCAGCGTAGTGTCGATCAGGTTCCGCCAGCCCTTGTTGGTTCCCGGGTTCTCTGGTCCGGTGTAGTAATCGCCAGACCACGTGAACTTCGGCTTCGTCCATGCGCCCGTCAGGCCGATGGTTTTGCCGCTGTTATTGTCTTCAATGTCGTTCCAGCCGTTCACCACCTGCACACCCGCCGTCACCGTCTTGCTCAACGGCATCGAGGTGCGCAGACCGAAGTGATAATAAGGAATCGCCCACGCGAACAGCAGGGATCGCGAATAGTTCCAGTTATCCTTGGTCTCGATAACTTCCGCTCCCGCCGATGTTACAAAGTCTCCGAAATCAAATTCGAACCCCTTCGCCTTGGGCGGCTTCACCGAGACATAGGCCTGCTCAATATATTGGAAGGCGCGCGGATCGGTGCTTCCATGAATTGTGTCGAGCGCTTCGCCGAATCCAAAATCAAAGTGGAAGCCCACCGGATCGGGATCGTGATTCAACGTCAGCTTGGCGAGGTTCAACGCGAACTGATCCGCCTTCACATCGAAGTTCCGGTACTGGTTATTTCCCGGCGTTCCGGATGCGTTCTTCGGATGATTCGCGTTGAAATTTCCATACCCGTCGATGGTTCCGCTGAAGTCGATCGGGCCGATGCTCCATGTTGGTGCGGGCGGCGGCGTGGCATCCGCGGGTGCTGCTGCGGGCACCGGTGGCGTCTGCGGCGCAGGTGTGGGGCTCGATGCCTGAGCGAGTGCGGGAATCATCGCACATGAGTTCAGCGCGAGTAGGATTGCGCTTTTTCTAAGAAATGACATTCGTCGTGCCTCCGGTAGATATAAGTCCAGTCACGCTCGAGTAAGTTCGAGTGGTAGCGTGCGCGCCTTCGGTGGATAACAGGAACAGCAGGAGTGACTTCTACAGTGATTCAACTTGGCTGTCACTTGGGTTTATCACACCGAATATTCTGGGCAATCCGGAAACCGGCACTATTAAGGAATTTAATCCGACCTATAAGCAATCTGATTTGCAATTTCTCCTGTGGGCCCATGCAACCGCTCCTCAACCGAACTCTCCATCCAGTACAACGTTCGGCCGCTAAGTTCGGTGTAAGCAAGGCATAAGGGATACCTAAGTGCGGTTGTTGCGGCTCACTGTCAACTAACCTTCGCACTCAACCTTCGGGTCCACGCAGGCGAACCTCTTCGATCAATGAACTTCCGCCGCGCGCGCAGTGCTCCTCACAGGAACACGAGTTAGGGCTTGACCAGAAACGCCACGGGACTCGACGTTTGCTTTCCGGCGGCTTACCTTCGTCACCCAGACTTAGTTCGGTGCCTCTGGCCGCGTCCGGGCGTGCTCTCTGGCGTGCCCTCGCCGTCGACAGCCATGCCCCAAAAAAAATTCAAGCTGGCAAATCCGATTTGCCCTACCGCTTCGTTCTGTCGCTGAAAGGCAGAGAACGCTTCTGCGTTTCACGGGCCCCAGACGCAGCAAGCTGCAGCGGATCGCCTCGCGCTTCCCCGGCGCCGGCGACCCTCGCATTCATTTGACTCACCCGGCCTTACCCTCGACGGTGTGGCCAGAACAGAAGGCTCCATGAAGCATGACGAAACACCCAATTCGGCCTCGGTCAACCGGCGCTCCTTCCTCAGGAACGCAGGCGGGACCACCATCGCTGTCGCGGCCATGGCCGCCGCTCCCCAACTCCTCCGCGCCGATGATCATGGCGATGACGACGAACACAAGCGCCCCAAGTCACCCGATACGCCGCCGCAGATCTTCACCGCTGCCCTCATCGCCGAAGATCTCGCCACCACCTTCTACTACCAGGGCCTCATCGGCAACGTCATTCAGGATGTGAACCTCGCCGGTCCCGGCGGTTCGGCCACTCACATCACCGCGGTAGGCTCTGCGTCAAACGTCGGCTACATCCGCGCTGCTCTTTCTGAGGAGATCGCGCACGCCAACCTCTTCCGCGCTCTCCTCGGCAAGAGCAGCCCCAGTACCGATCCCTACCAGACCTTCTACTTCGCCGATGGCGTCTTCAACTCGCTCACGCCCTTCATCGCCACCCTCGAAGCACTCGAGAATGCCTTCATCGGCGCCTACCTCGCGGCCGTGCAGGAGTTCTCCCTGCTCGCCTCCATCGGCGAACCGCGTACCTACGGCGGCGTTCGCTACAAGTCCGCCGACTTCGCCTACTTCGCCAAAGTCGCAGCCTCGATCCTCGGCGTCGAGTCAGAACATCGTGCTCTCGGCCGCGCCATCGTTCCCACCATCATTCCCGCCAACCAGCTCAACTACGAACAGACCGACGGCATCACCAGCGTCTTCAACGGCAAGACCTCGGCAGCCGCCGCGCTCACTCCGTTCCTCTCCCACAGCAGCGGCACCATGGGATATTCCCTCTCCACCGCGCTGGCCGGAGCAAGCAGCGTAACGCTGCCCACCACGGGCGGCCTTCCCGCCTGATTTGTCCCTCCATCCGCCGAGGCGAGCGCAACCCCGCCGCCTCGGCCGGAAGCGAGGATCGACAAACGTCCATCCCATCGATTACTCTGCTCAGCGTCGTGAGGTCCTGACCTTGAGCTATTTCCCCGGCTCGCCCATCTCGGACCGCATACGCGTGGAGTTGATCGAAGCCGACGTGGAACAGGTCTTCGGCCTGGTCGATCTCGCCGACGCGGAAGCGCAATCCGGAAACGCATTGAAGTCCAAACGCATCCTTGAGGATGCCGAAAGCGTCTTCCTCGACATCGAACGCCGCCTCGCCCACCTCGGCACCTCGGAGTCCTTCCCTTTTCTCGCCCTGGTCGAAGAGCTGCGCCGTTCGATCGACACTGTTCGCTCCCGCCCACTCTGACTCTGCCTTTCCCTCAACTCGAAACCGCTGCACCGCCGACCTCGGGCCCCGTTGCTGAAGCAAAATCTTTCTGCGGTAACTAGGAGGATCCCTTGATAGAAGTTCGCGGCATGGCGCCGCTACTCTCGGTGTTCGACATGCCCACCTCCCTCCACTTCTACTGTGATTTACTCGGCTTCCAAATCATGAAATCCGATGCCAACGCCGCTCCGAATTTCGATTGGGTTCTGCTGAGCTTGAACGGCGTAGAACTCATGCTCAACACCGCGTATGAAGCGCCAAACCGCCCGCCTGCGCCCGACACCGCTCGACTCGCTGCCCACCGCGATACCACCCTCTACTTCGGTTGCCCCGATGTCGATGGAGCCTATGAACATCTGAAGGCTGCCGGCCTCCAACTCCATCCACCCAAGGTCGCTTACTACGGAATGAAGCAGATCTATATTTCGGACCCCGACAGTTACCCGCTCTGCTTTCACTGGGCCGTGGAGTAGCCACCGACCGCCTAATCCTTTACCGCAGACCGCCGCCAACCCGTGGCTGCCGCCCACCCCGCGATCGCAGCAGCCACTCACCCCGGGCCTGCCTCTCCTGATCTCCAAAGTGCTCCCCGCACCCAGAATTCCCTTGTGCATCCTGCAATCGCAGCAGTACAACAGAGGCAATCTCCGGACTAAGTTTTCTTCTCGCGTCACCAGCCCTGTTCGGTACGGGTCGACAAGTGCGGGGAAATTCTCCTGTTTACCGAGGCTCTCTTGCACGCCCTGTCCCGGTCTGTTCTGTTTTCCGCCTTGCTCCTGCTCTCCGTGCCCTCGTTTGCCGCCGCCAACTGGCAGCAGCCCACACCTGAAGAACTGCACATGACCGCCCAACCCGAAGTCCCGGGCGCCGCGGCCGTATACCTCAACATGGAAGAAACCACCGACGATCGCGAAGATACCTCGTCTGATTTCGACGTCTCCCCCGGCGAGAACCGCCAAAACTTCCATACCGTCTACGTCCGCATGAAGATCCTTTCCGAAGCGGGCCGCAGCTATGCCGACGTCGAGATTCTCTACCCCGGCCGCGACTTCTCAGTGGGCGATGTGCAGGGCCGCACCATTCATAGCGACGGCTCCATCGTTCCCTTCACCGGCAAGCCCTTCCAGAAGCAGAACACGACCGTCTTCGCCATGCCCGACGTGCAGGTGGGCAGCATCATCGAATACCGATACTCGCTCAAGTACGACAGCCGCCACGTGGTGCCTCCTCAGTGGTACATCCAGCGGGGCCTCTTCGTTCGCAACGCCAAATACTATTTCCGCGCCAACAGCCGCACCATCCGCGACGCTCACGGCAACCTCTCCGACGGTACCGCCTATAGCGCCAACTTGCCCAAAGGCGCGGCGGTGAAATACATCTCCTCCCAGAATGCCTACGAGCTCAATGTTCACAACATCGCGCCGATCCCCAATGAAGAGTTCATGCCGCCGCTCGAGAGCCTCTCCTATCGAGTGCTCTTCTACTACACCGGCAATCAGAAAGAAGAGGACTACTGGCAGACCGAAGGCCGCTACTGGTCCAAGGACATAGACAAATTCGTAAGCTCGCCCAGGCTCAAAGACGAAGTCTCGCACCTGCTCAGCCCCACAGATACCGAGCAGCAGAAGGTCACGAAGATCTATCAGGCCGTCATGCAGCTTGAAAACACCAGCTTCACCCGCGAACGCACACAGGCAGAGAGCCGGGGCATTCGCAACAAGACTGCCGAAGACGTCTGGTCGCAGAAGCGTGGCAATGCGGACCAGATCACGCTGCTCTTCATCGCCATGGTGCGAGCCGCCGGTTTCAACGCCTATGCCATGCGCGTCACCAATCGCGACCGCGCTATCTTCGTCAGCAGCTTCCTCGATATGAGCCAGCTCGACGACTACATCGCCATCGTGCAGATGGATGGCAAAGAACAGTTCTTCGATCCCGGCGAACGCTACTGTGCCTTTGGCCAACTGCACTGGAAGCACACCGTGACTCAGGGCCTGCGCCAAACGGGTGCTGGCACGGCCATCGCCAAGACGCCCTCCGCCGCGTACACCCAGGCGCAGACCTCGCGCATGGCCAACCTCGAACTCGATGCCGACGGCAAGGTTCACGGCTTCATTCGCATCACCATGGCCGGCGTCCCCGCTCTGTACTGGCGTCAGCGCGCGCTCCAGAACGACGAAGCCGAGGTCAAGCACGAGATCGAACAGGAGCTGCAGGCTTCGCTTCCGCCCGGTATCCAGGTGAAGACCCATCACTTCGTCGCGCTTGACGACTGGTCCTCCGCGCTCATGGTGCAGCTCGATGTCTCCGGCGCCATGGGCACCGCCACCTCCCACCGCATCATCCTTCCGTCCAGCTTCTTTGAAGCCGGGAGTCACCCCCGCTTCGTCAGCGACCGGCGCGAAACCCCTGTCTATCTCCAGTACGCCAACGAACTGCAGGATTCTGTAACCATCGACCTGCCAAAAACTCTCACCGTCAACAGCGTCCCCAAAGACGCCAACTTCCCGCTCCCGAGTAACGCGCTCTGTAAGTCGCAGTATGTGGTCAAGGACGGAACTTATACCTTCAAGCGCACCTTCATACTCGCCAACTTCTACTACGACTTGTCTGATTACAAGCCGCTGAAGAACTTCTATCAGCAACTCGCCACGCAGGATCAAGAGCCACTGATCCTCACTGCGGCTGCTGCTGGCGGAGGGCAGTAATCATGATGAATTACCCTCAACCCTCGCCCTGATCTGCGCACCCTGTCTGCCGCTCCTCCCCGGCGGCGGACACACGTGCACCCGCAAAGTTAGCGGAGGTCCGCAGTCCAACCTGTTGGGGGAGAAATGAACGTCAAAATCGTCGCCATCCTGTTTGCTGCCCTTGCTTCACTTGCATCTCTTCCGGGTTGCGGTGGTGGCGGAGGCTCAACCGCTCCGCCCGCTCCGCCCGCCATCCCCACCTATACGTTGACTGTATCCACCACCACTCCTGCCACAGGCATCGCCATCGCTGTCGTACCAGCCGATAACTCCGGCCAGTCCAACGGCACCACCGGCTTCGCCCGAACCTATAACTCCGGTACCGACGTCACTCTCACTGCACCAGCTACTTCCGGCGCGGCAAGTTTTTCATCATGGTCAGGCTGCACCTCTAGAACTACCCTCACCTGCCACATCCTCTTGAATGCCAACGCCACCGTAACCGCAGCCTATTCGCCGGTCACCGCCGTCACCGTTTCTCCCAGTCCGGCAAACCTCAACGTAGGCGCAACCCAGGCATTTTCCGCAAATGTAGCAGGCACAGGCACGTTTGATCACAGCGTCATCTGGTCGGTCAACGGAGCCGCGGGTGGCAGTGCGGCCAGCGGCACCATCAGCGCCGACGGTCTCTACGTAACCCCGTTTCCAATTCCGCCCTCCGTCACCGTCACTGCGACCAGCGTTCTCGATCCGGCGAAGAGCGGCAGCGCAACGGTCACCCTGCTGATCCCCACCGCCACCGGGCCGGCTCTCAGTGTCGACGCCGCGGCTCAGACCCACCCGATCAGCCCACTCATCTACGGAATGAACGCCTGGCAACTCAATCCGCAGGAGGCCAAAGACGCCAAGCTCAGCCTCGATCGCTGGGGCGGCGATGCGGCGACACCCTATAACTACCTGCTCGATGTTACAAACGCGGCCAGTGACTGGTACTTCGAAACCAATCCCAACACCAACACGAACTACCCCGACATCTCCGACTTCAATACCCAGGTCGCTGCCGACCACCTCAACAACACTAAGACCCTCGGCACCGTGCCGCTGATTGGCTTCACTACCAAGCGGCCAACCGGCAATGTTCGCGCCTGCGCCTTCTCCGTCGTCAAGTACGGCCCCCAGCAAAAAACCGATCCCTACGCATCCGACTGCGGCAATGGAGTCAAGCCCGACGGCAGCAACGTCAGCAATGACCTCGCCGACACCAGCACCCCCATCGACGAAACCTTCGTCAAGAGCTGGGTTCAGTACCTGGTCAAGAAGTTTGGGAATGCGGCCATCGGCGGCGTCGCGATCTACGACCTCGACAACGAGCCGGAATGGTGGGCCGGCGTGCACCGCAATATCCACCCGCTGCCCATGACTTACGATGAACTTACTAACAAGGGACTTACTTACGCCAAGGCCGTCAAAGATGCCGATCCTACTGCCGAAGTAAGTGGCCCGGTCATCTCTTACTGGACCGGCTTTTTCTACTCCTTCAAAGACATCACCACCGGCTGGGGATCAGGCCCGGACTATGTCCCCAACGGCAATCCTGTCGACAGAATCGCGCATAACAACGTCCCGCTCATCGACTACTATCTCCAGGCCTTCAAGAAAAATCAGGACACTACCGGCGTCCGATTACTCGACTATCTCGACATCCACACCTACTTCGCCGCGCCCAACGCCGCATTCAATCCGGCCGGAACGACCGACCTCCAGCGTGCGAGGCTCGATTCCACACGGGTCTTCTGGGATCCCTCCTACACCGATCCCAGTTACACCGATCCCGACAATCGCACTAAGTCCGCTCAACCGGTTCCGCCGCAGCTTATTCCGCGCCTCAAGAACTGGGTAACCAGCGACTATCCCGGCACTAAGACCGCGATCACCGAATATAACTGGGGCGCGCAGGAACATATCAATGGCGCCCTCGCGCAGGCGGACATTCTCGGCATCTTCGGCCGCGAAGGTCTTGACCTGGCAACACTCTGGGGGCCGCCGGATCCGGTAACTCAAAAGCCGGGACTCATCGCCTTCGAGTTATTTCGTAACTACGATGGAGCCGATAGCAGCTTCGGCGATATCGCGCTCGCCTCGACCAGCACCAACCAGGGACAGCTCTCGGTCTATGGCGCGCTGCGCTCAGCCGACAATAAAGTAACCGTCATTGTAATCAATAAGTCTTTCAGCGATCTCGCTGCGACGTTGTCTCTTGCAAATCTCAGCGGTGCCGCATCGGCCCAGGTCTTTCAATACAGCAATGCCAATCTCGCCACCATCGTGGCCTTGCCCGATACCGCCATCCCCGCGCCTCCGCCCGGAAGCACCATGAGCACCTTGACCCAGACCTTCCCGGCGCAGTCGATCACTCTGTTCGTGCTGCCTCGATAGTCGCCCTTCCCCTCGACCGGTCAAAGAAAAGGGCACCGTCTCTGTTTCAGAAGACGGTGCCCCTTCCCAACTTCGGCTCTTACGTCGTAGGCCGCGGCTTGGTCACGATAAACTCTGCCGGCACCGGCTTGCCCGATGGATCGACCAGCTTTGGATCGATCTGCATCGTGTCGGTCAGCGACTGCACATTTACGATATGCACCAGGTTGTCACCCGCCGTTCCCGTGAAGAAGAGTTTGCCGTCGCGGCTGAATGCGCCCGCTACCGGCGCAGTCGCGTTTCCAGTCAGCGGAACGCTTGTCACGGTCCCCGGCGCTGCAGGCTTGTACGCCGGTAGCACCGCTCCCGCTGCCGTCGTTCCCGAGTAAGTCACGAACGCAATCGAAGAATCCGGTGAAGAGACCACCTGGTCGATCGCCGTCGGCGCGACCGGCAGTGCCGCTGTGGTGGTGGTCGGCGAAAACTGGAAGTCCGCAGGGCAGGGTCCCGGAGGAATGTTGATCGAGAAGTCCACCAACTGCGTCGGGTTCGCGCCCAGAATGTGCTGTCCATTCGGCGTGGCCGTCAGCTGATCTGTTCCCTGCGGAAACGTCCCGGCAGGCGGGAAGTACGGCGGCGTCGACGAAGCGTTGTAGCAGTAGCTGCGCGCCGTCGTGCTCGTCCCCGAGACGAATGCCCCAACGCTCGGCTCCGTCACCGTGATATCCGGTGTGCAAAATGGATTGAAGGCAGTCGCCGAGCCCGGCTGATTGTTTGGGTTCGCCGCTACGCAGGCTGCGCTCGCTGCAGGCGTCGGAATTGCGCTGTACGTGCTCCAACCCGTCGAAGTGTTGTGCACATACAGCTGGTTCGGTCCGGCAATGTAGAGTGTCCGGCTGTCCGGCGAGAATCGCGCTCTCGTAGCCAGCCCGCCGATGCTCGAAGACGCGCCGCTCGAAACGGTATAGAGGTAGATCACCTGTCGTATCTGGTCGCAAATCACCACCGTCGTCCCGTCCGGCGATACCGCCAGCACCACCCCCGGCACGCTGGTGTCCTCTTTGCTCAGATTGTTGGTGGCGGAGTTGTACACCATCAGCTCGCGATAGCTCCCGAAGTAGAGCGAGTTTCCACCCTGGTCCAGCACCATTGAATTCGGCAGGTACGGCAGCTTGATCGGCGCGCCTGGCGTGTTGGTCGTGAGATCGATCGGTGTGAAGAAGATCGATTGCGGACTGGCCATCCATGCATACGTGCTGCTCAACCCCACCGATTGAAACGGCAGCGTGTTTGAGCTCACCGGCAGCCCCGTCCCCAGGTAGCCGATCTTGTTGATCGGAGCAGGATTGCAAGCAGGCGGCTGGCAAATCGCCGCAACCGTGGTCGAGCCGGGGAAGGTCGTTGACACCGATCCCGCGCTGCTCACCTGCAATGTCTGCGGGTTTGTCGACGTGTAATCGAGATTCAGTCCGGTAATCGTCTTTCCCTGCGTATCGACGATAGTCGCGGTCAGCGGAACCGGCGTCCCCTGCGTAACCGTGCTGCTCGCGCTTCCAGAGGACAGGGTGATGCTCGCCGGCGGGCAAGTCGTGAAGTAGCCCGCGTTCGCGCTCACGCCCGAGATCGTTGCCGAGATCACGGTAGTGCCCGGCAGATGGGCCGTCGCAACCCCGCTCGGGTCAATCGTCACAATGGTTGGGCTCTGCGCCGCATAGCCAAAGTGCCCGAGGTTCACGCTGCAATCAGGAACGCCCGCAAACCCTGCACTCGGAGGCGCGCAAAAAGGCGAACTCGTCGACCCATTTACAAATGCGGTTGCATTGAGCTGCGCCGTTACGTTTTGCGAAATACACCCGGCCGGGCCCACCAGGGTTGCGCTGGTCACCTGCGGATGAATGAACACCTGGACAGCATTGCTGGTGGCGCCGCCCCCGCTGGCTGTGACGAACGCGGTCGCCGGTGCGGGTGGAGGTGTGCAGATGCTGTAGTCTGCGATTCCTCCGGGGCTGTTGCGGTTCCAGCTGCCCGCGCACAACACTGCGCCCGGCGAAATGTCCGCCACCGCCATGTTCGTCGTGCCGTAGGTGAAGTGCCCCACAGACGCCGAAGTTCCCTTGCACGTCTTTGCCGTCGGCGCTGCCAACTGCTGCGTCTGACCATAGGCCAGCGAAATTCCCGTTACAGAGGGTTCCAGATCGATAGCTGCGATATCCGTGACTCTCGGGCCGTATCCGGCTCCGTTGCAATATGCGGCGACGTTCGTGGCGCAACCGGAGATGGACATGCCTACAGGAAGAGAAATCAGAACAATCGCAATCAGGGTAAAAAACTGCCGCATGAATCCTCCCCGCCGGGCCATTACGCAGCACTCGACGGTCTACTACTGAAATTTCCGGTAATTGTCCGAACCTTGAGTGTAAAAGGCCGGGACAGCTTCGGCAACCATACCGCTTAGACGCCGTGTGTCCCGGCTCGTTTTGGAAATCCGCCGTTTCGGGATCTCAACGATCGACTAGCGCCTCTCGGCCACCGACTGCGAAGGCGCACTCGGCATGTATTGCTCAAACCACTGCAGCGCCCTCGCCAGCACATCCCGCTGATGCATCGGGTCCGCAAACCGGTGTCCCTCGTTGGGATACACCACCAGCTCCGTAGGCACATGCTGCGCGCGCAACGCGTGCCAGAACTCAAACGACTGCGGCGCGGGACACTCTCCGTCGCGATCGCCGACCACTACCAGCGTCGGCGTCTTCACCCGCTGAATGAAGTCGATCGCCGAACTCTTCGCATAGACCCGCGGGTCGTCATACACCGTGGCTCCAAAAAACGGCGTCATCCACTGGTCGATCGAATTCTCCCCGTAATAACTCTGCCAGTTCGCAATGCCCGCACCCGCCACCGCAGCGTGGAAGCGGTTCGTCTGCGTCACCGCGAACATGGTCATGAAACCGCCATAGCTCCAGCCCGTCAGCCCGATCCGCTCTGAATCCACCGGAACCTTCGCCACCACCGAGTCCACCCCCGCGAGAATGTCCCGCAGATCCCCATACCCGAAGTCTTTGCGATTCGCCTCGGTGAATGCCTCGCCCTGCCCATAACTTCCCCGAGGATTCGGCTCCAGCACGAAGTATCCAACCGCCGAAAAGGGAGTTCCGCCAAACCCCACACCCGGCCACCTCGGCACCACCGCGGAGGAAGGCCCCCCATGCACCATCACCACCATCGGATATTTCTTCGCCGGATCGTAGTCCGCCGGATACACCAGCCAGCCCTGCACCTGGAATCCGTCATTCCGCCAGGTGATCGACTCCGCCCGGCCCCACGCCGGCTTCAGCAACTCGTTATAGTGCGTCGCCTGCACCGGCTGCTCCAGTGCCCCGGCGAACACCTCCGGCGCCTTCGCCAGAGAACTCTCTACGAACGCGAACTGCTTGCCATCCGCCGACACTGACAAGCTGCCATCCAGCCGCCCATCCCCAACCGTCGCATCCGCCCTCAGCCGCGCATCCCGCTGAACGCCGCCGCCCACTGCGCACGCGCCCTCGGCCTGCGACACACACGCGCCGCTTCGCCGGTTCTCGACCACCTGCATCGAGCCGCCCTTGATCTCCGTAGTCAGAAAATGCGCGTCTCCCTTCGCATCTCGCAGCCATTCAAACCACGCGACGGAACTGTCCTTTGGCTCCAGTAACGCCACCGGCGACCCACCTGACGACGGCACCAGGTAAACATCCCCGCCCGTCGGCCCCTGGTCCGACATCAATCCGGCGATGAACGCAATCGACTTCCCATCCGCGGACCATCGCGGAACCGCCATCTGCAACCCATGCAGCGGTCCCGACACCGTCTCCGGTGCGAAAACCGACTTTGGCTCTCCACCTACTTCCTGCGTGTACAGTTGCGCCACCCACCAGTTGTTCTCGCCCGGTGGCGCCGCCGCCACATACGCCAGCTTCTTCGAATCAGGCGACCAGTCAAATTCATATACGTGAAGATTCGCCGGGCTGACCTGCCGCACCTGCCCTCCGCCCACCTCCACCGCCGCCACCCGCTGGATCTCCAACCCGTCCTGGCCAATCACGCCCGAAGGCGGCTTCATCGCTGCCAGTGCGCCCGAAGGCCGCGTCGCCCCCTCCACATATAGAAAGCCGATCTGCTGGCCGTCCGGCGAAAACTGCGGAGCCTCCACATATCCATGCAGATGCGTGAGCCTCCGCGCGGTCTTGGAGTTCAGATCGTAGAGGTACACCTCCGACTGCCCATGGGACTGGCAATCCGAAAGGAACGCCAGCGCATTGCCCTGCGGCGACCAGGCCAGCCCGCTCTCCTCGCAAGCCGCTCCCTTGTCCCCGGCCGTGATCCGGCGTGTCTTCTGCGGTTCCTTTCGCGGCGCCACTTCGATGTCGCTGCCGCCGTGCTCTCCGTCCACCACCCACGCCAGCAGGCTCCCGTCCGGCGAAATCGCCGCCTGCTGCAGGTTCCGCACCTTCTCCAGATCGCTGACAACGCGGTTGATCTGCGCACTCTGCGTCGCCGACACGCTGGGCTTGCTTTCTGCCCCAGCGACCCGCCCGGCGGCACCCCACGCCAGCAGCAGAGAACAGGAACAGACCAGCCAGAGTCGACGACGGAAACGGCGCAGCGGAGTGGGCAAAAGTGCTAGCATATTGATACAGGATGCTAGCAGGCACCGCGTCGCCCGGGGAATTTTCCTGCCGACGCAAAATTGCCGAAGTTTTTGGCCATTTCCGCTGCCTGCGAATTGACCGTAGACCAGCGTCTTGGTATTGTTAAAAGGTTCCGCGAATAAGCCTCGGCGTTAGGTGTGAGTCGAGGCAGATGAATAATGTCCGCAGACCACGTACTTGAAGCCGCAAATTTGACCGAAATAAGCGTCGAATGCGTGGCCAAAACAGGTTCTGCGGCCCCTTCCATCGGGGTCCCCATACAGAAGTAAGGCATGGGGCTAATCGCATCGGAGCCTGCGACACCTTCCACCTGGGAAGGCTATGCAGGCCGGAATCCACGAAACGGAGCCGGCTTTCTTTTAGGGAAGCGCTCGGCCACCGTCGGGATTCTCGTCTGGACGTTGAGCAAGGCAGACGCGAAGCTGTAGTTGGAGCGACTTCGCGCGACTGGAAGCATCAAGGGATGCTGTCCAGAAAAACTGCGTGTGGCCCGCCTGCTGCGGTACGCGCGTCAGGTCAAAGGTTCGTAAGGTCGATCCGCTGTGTGATCGATAGCTTTTTAGAAGGTGTAAGGAGTCAGAGTTTGCCTACATTCAGTCAGCTCGTCAGAAAAGGCCGTACCGCACCGCGGTACAAGACGGCCAGCCCGGCACTGCAGGGTTCACCCCAGCGCCGCGGGGTGTGCACGCGTGTTTACACGCAGACTCCCAAGAAGCCGAACTCCGCGCTTCGCAAAGTGGCCCGCGTTCGCCTGACCAATGGAATTGAAGTCACCACCTATATTCCCGGTATCGGCCATAACCTGCAGGAGCACTCGATCGTGCTCATCCGCGGCGGCCGTGTAAAAGATCTGCCGGGCGTTCGCTATCACGTGGTGCGCGGCACGCTCGATTCGGTCGGCGTCGCCAACCGTAAGCAGAGCCGGTCCAAGTACGGCGCCAAGCGGCCTAAGGTCGCTGCAAAGTAAGGCTGGCCTTCCAGCCGGTCGCGCCTTGAGCGCGCATCTGGAAGGGCAACGAAAGCTGGACCCTGTAGGTCCCGGAGAGTGGAATTAAGGTATGCCGAGAAAAGGTCACATCGCGAAACGTGAGGTCGAGGCCGACCCCGTCTACAACTCGTCGCTGGTGGAGAAGTTCATCAACTCGATGATGTGGGACGGCAAGAAGTCGACAGCGCAGGGCATCTTCTATCAGGCCATGCGCAACCTGGAACAGCGCGGCGGCGACGAAGCCCTCAAGCTGTTCAAGAAAGCGGTCGAGAACTGCAAGCCCCTGCTCGAGGTCAAGACCCGGCGTGTGGGCGGCGCAAACTATCAGGTGCCGATCGAAGTGAACCCGGAACGCCGTACCTCCCTTGCCATTCGCTGGCTGGTGAACTACGGCCGGGCACGCGGCGAAAAAGGCATGGTCGACAAGCTTACCAATGAGTTGCTCGACGCAGCCAATGGTCGCGGAGCCGCGATGAAGAAGAAGGAAGACGTTCATCGCATGGCCGAAGCAAACAAGGCCTTCGCGCACTATCGCTGGTAGTTCGTTTCGCGGAAAGCACCACTTCCGCATTGAGGATAAGCTCGGCCCCGCTGGCCGTGCATGCATTGAGCAGCAAGAGTAAACGCGGGCTGGACCCGCGAAAGTGAGAAACACGTGGCTCGCCAAGTACCTCTAAATCGTTGCCGGAACATCGGAATCATGGCGCATATCGACGCCGGGAAGACGACTACGACCGAGCGCATCCTTTTCTACACGGGCATCACGCACCGGATCGGAGAGGTGCACGAAGGCACGGCGACGATGGACTGGATGGAGCAGGAACAGGAGCGCGGCATCACCATTACCTCCGCCGCCACCACCTGCACCTGGAAAGACATCCGCATCAACATCATCGACACCCCCGGCCACGTGGACTTTACCGCCGAGGTTGAGCGCTCCCTCCGCGTGCTCGACGGCGCGGTGGCCTGCTTTGACGCCGTACATGGTGTCGAGCCGCAGTCCGAGACCGTGTGGCGTCAGGCCGACAAGTACGGCGTACCCCGCATCTGCTTCATCAACAAGATGGACAAGATGGGCGCGGACTTTGAACATGCGATCGATACGATTCGCAAGCGCCTCAGCGCGCGGCCGGTCGCCATCCAGATCCCCATCGGTCAGGAAGCTGCCTTCAAGGGCGTCGTCGATCTCATCGAGATGAAGGCCATCCTGTGGCACGACGAGACCATGGGCGCGAAGTACGACGTCGAAGAGATTCCGGCCAACCTGCTCAAGAAGGCGGAAGCCTTCCGCATGCAGCTGGTGGAGTCGGTCGCGGAAAACGACGACGAGATGCTGCACAAGTTCCTCGAGGGGGAAACACCCACGCCCGCGGAACTGAAGGCTGCTCTCCGCAAAGCGACCATCGACCTCAAGCTCTTCCCGGTCCTCTGCGGCACGGCTTTCAAGAACAAGGGTGTGCAGACGCTGCTCGACGCAGTGGTCGACTATCTGCCGAGCCCGCTCGACATTCCTCCGATTCAGGCGCACAACCCTGACAACATGGAAGAAGTCATCGAGCGCCACGCGGACGACAAGGAACCCTTCTGCGCGTTGGGTTTCAAGATCATGACCGACCCGTTCGTCGGCCAGCTTATCTTCATCCGCGTCTATTCGGGACAGTTGAAGACGGGTGACTCCGTTCTCAATCCGCGTACGGGCAAGACGGAACGCATTGGCCGCCTGTTGAAGATGCACGCCAACAAGCGGGAAGAGATTCAGGAGATCCTCGCCGGCGATATCTGCGCCTGCGTGGGTTTGAAGAACATCGTCACTGGCGACACCATCACCAACGATCGTCACCCGGTGGTCTTGGAATCGATCACCTTCCCGGCGCCTGTCATCGCAGTTGCCGTCGAGCCGAAGACCAAGACCGATCAGGAGAAGATGGGGCACGCGCTGGCCAAGCTGGCGCAGGAAGACCCCACCTTCAAGGTGCACACCGATCCTGACTCCGGCCAGACCATCATCAGCGGTATGGGTGAGCTTCACCTCGAAATCATCGTCGACCGCATGATGCGTGAGTACAAGGTCGAGGCCAACGTCGGCAAGCCGCAGGTCGCGTATCGCGAAACTCTGCGCAAGCAGGCCGAAGCGGAAGGCAAGTACATTCGTCAGACCGGTGGGTCGGGCAACTACGGCCACGTTCGCATCCGTGTGGAGCCGAACGAGCCGGGCAAAGGTTTCGAGTTCATCAACGACATCAAGGGCGGCGTGGTTCCCAAGGAATACATCAAGCCGACCGAACAGGGAATTCGCGAAGCACTGCAGGGCGGCGTTCTCGCCGGCTACGAAGTGGTCGACGTGAAGGCGACGCTGTACGACGGCAGCTATCACGATGTCGACTCGAACGAAATGGCCTTCAAGATCGCCGGATCGATGGCGTTCAAGGAAGCGGCGCGCAAAGCCAGCCCGGTTCTGTTGGAGCCGGTGATGTCGGTCGAAGTCGTCGTCCCCGAGGAATACATGGGAACGATCATCGGCGATCTGAACTCCCGCCGCGGCCGGATCGAAGGCATGGAACATCGCGCCGGATCGCAGGTCATCAAGGCCAATGTTCCGCTGAGCGAGATGTTCGGTTACGCGACCCACATGCGCTCTTCCACGCAGGGCCGCGCCAATTACTCGATGCATTTCTCGCGCTACGAAGAGGCGCCGAGATCGGTAAGCGACGAGATTATCAACCGGAGCCAGGGTAAGTAGTCGGCTCTACGCAGGGATGTCGGGTCCGGAAAGACGCGGGCTCGAGGCGACAACCAGAATCGCAAGGGTAACGAGAGAGGAACACGATGGCGAAGGAGAAGTTTGACCGGTCAAAGCCGCACGTGAACGTGGGGACGATCGGGCACATTGATCACGGGAAGACGACGTTGACGGCGGCGATCACGAAGGTGTTGTCCAAGCACAACCCGAAGAACTCGTTCCGCAGCTTCGATTCGATTGACAACGCGCCGGAAGAGCGGGAGCGGGGCATCACGATTGCGACCGCGCACGTGGAGTACGAGACGGCCAACCGGCACTACGCGCACGTGGATTGCCCGGGCCACGCGGATTACATCAAGAACATGATCACCGGCGCGGCGCAGATGGACGGCGCCATCCTGGTGGTGGCGGCGACCGACGGTCCGATGCCGCAGACCAAGGAGCACGTGTTGCTGGCTCGCCAGGTAGGCGTGCCCTACATCGTGGTGTTCCTGAACAAGTGCGATGCGGTCGAAGATACGGAACTGATCGACCTGGTCGAGATGGAAGTGCGCGAGCTGCTGTCGAAGTACAACTTCCCCGGCGACGACGTGCCGGTGATCCGGGGCTCGGCTCTGGGTGCACTGAACGGCGAAGCGCAGTGGGAGAAGTCGGTCGACGAGCTGATGGAAGCGGTGGACAAGAACGTGCCGCTGCCGGCGCGCGCCATCGACCAGCCCTTCCTGATGCCGATTGAAGACATCTTCTCGATCTCGGGCCGCGGCACGGTCGTGACGGGCCGTATCGAGCGCGGCAAGGTGAAGGTAGGCGAGGAGACGGAAATCGTCGGCTTCCGCGAGACCCGCAAGACGGTCGTTACCGGCGTCGAGATGTTCAAGAAGCAGCTGGACGAAGGTCTGGCGGGCGACAACGCCGGCCTGTTGCTGCGCGGCGTAGCCAAGGACGACGTGGAACGCGGCATGGTGCTGGCCAAGACCGGCTCGATTACGCCGCACACCAAGTTCAAGGGCGAGATCTACGTGCTGTCGAAGGAAGAGGGCGGCCGTCATACCCCGTTCTTCAACGGCTACCGTCCGCAGTTCTACTTCCGCACCACGGACGTCACCGGAACGGCGAAGCTGCCGGAGGGAACGGAGATGGTGATGCCGGGCGACAACGTGCAGCTGGAGATTGAACTGCACACCCCGGTGGCGATGGAGAAGGGGCTGCGCTTTGCCATCCGCGAAGGCGGACGGACGGTCGGCGCAGGCACGATCTCTGAGATCATCAAGTAAATAACCGGCAATCCGCGTTTGGGCGGTTAGACTAACCGGCAAACGTCAGATGGCAAGTTAGAAAAGGCTCGGATTTGCACCACAAACCGTGCAGATCCGGGTCGAATACGATGCAGAATTCGACCAAAAGTGAGCTTAGACTGCCACTTTGTGTGCTTCGCAGGCCCTGATTTGTGGCCTTGCAGAAAGAACAAACGATCATGGTAGGACAGAGAATTCGAATCCGGTTAAAGGCTTACGACTATCGCGTGCTCGACACGTCGACCGGCGAAATCGTCGACACGGCCAAGCGCACGGGCGCCCAGGTCGCAGGACCGATTCCGCTGCCGACAGTGAAGAACAAGTACTGCGTGCTGCGTTCGCCGCACGTCGACAAGAAATCGCGCGAAGCCTTTGAAATCCGCACTCACAAGCGGCTTATCGATATCCTCGAGCCCACTCAGCAGACGGTTGACGCGTTGATGAAACTCGATCTGCCGGCCGGTGTGGATGTCGAGATCAAGGCCTTCGAAAAGTAGTGTAACCACGACCGGCACACAAGCCGGTCACGTAGTACCTACAGTGCCAGTCGTACAAGGCATGATGAGGAAAGGGAACTATGGCTGTTACAGGAATTCTGGGTAAGAAGATCGGCATGACGCAGGTGTTCGACGAAAAGGGCGACGTTCACCCCATCACCGTGCTGCAGGCTGGTCCGTGCGTGATCGCGCAGTTGAAGACGCTGGCCAAAGACGGTTACGATGCGGCGCAAATCGGCCTGGTCGAGTTCGTCAAGAGCTCCAAGGTGAACAAGCCGCAGGCCGGACACTTCGCCAAGAGCAACGTGCCTCCCGTTCGGCTGCTGAAGGAAGTGCCGATTGAGATCACCAAGCCGGCCGACGGCGACGAAGCTGCCATCGATGGCGTGAAGGCCGGTGACAAAGTTCTCGTCGACATCTTCTCCAACGAGCGCTACGTCGACGTGATCGGCACCAGCAAAGGACGCGGATTTGCAGGCGTGGTTCGGCGGCATCACTTCGGTGGCGGCCCCAAGGCGCACGGACACATGTTCCAGGTGCAGGGTTCGATTGGCGCCTCGTCGTTTCCGTCTCGCGTATTTCCCGGCCAGCGCATGCCGGGTCACATGGGCGTCGATCGGGTCACGGTGCGCAATCTCCGCATTCGCGGCATCGATCTCGACGAAAACCTGCTGATGGTCGAGGGCGCGGTTCCAGGACCCAAAGACGGTTACGTATTGATCTCGAAGTCGAAGGCTCCGCCGCGCGAGCGTCGTGGCTTTGGTGGCGCGGGCACGGTCGATCCGTTGAAGGCTTCGAAGAAGGCTTCGGCAAGCAAGTCAGCCAAGAAGAAATAAGCATTGGCCGACGCGCTCTGAAGAGTGCAGACGGCGCCCACAGGATGAAGAGCTAACGGCCGGATGCGAAAACTGCTGAGTTCGAAAGAGAAGACGATGGCAAACATTGATGTAGTGGATCTCGGAGGACAGAAGGTTGGCTCGTTCGAGCTGGCTGATGAACTGTTCGCGCCGAGCGAAGTGAATGATGCGCTGCTCTGGGAAGCGGTGAAGCACTATCGTGCAGCCCTGCGCCAGGGAACGGCCGCAACCAAGAACCGCAAGCTGGTCGCCGGCTCGGGCAAGAAGCTGTGGAAGCAGAAGGGCACAGGCCGCGCGCGTGTCGGTTCGGTTCGCTCGCCTCTCTGGCGCCATGGCGGCACCGTTCACGGACCGCAGCCCCGTTCTTACGATTACGCATTTCCGCGCAAGAAGCTGCTGGGTGCACTGCGATCCGCAGTCGCAGCCAAGCTGGCCGATGGCAAGCTGACGGTGGTCGAGAGTCTTGAATTGAACGAAGGCAAGACCAAGCTCTATCGCGCGGCTCTCGACAAGCTCGATGCCAAGCGCACCACGCTTATCGTTGAGTCCGGCACCGCATTGAGCGAGAAGCTGGTGCTTGGGGCGCGCAATCTCAAAAACGTCGAGTTGCTGCTCAATACCGAAGTGCATCCCTACGACCTGCTGCGTTACGAGCGTGCGATCTTCTCCCGCGCTGCGATTGAAAAGCTGCAGGAAGCCTTGAAGAAGACTGTGTCCAAGCGCAAGCTTGCGGCCCAGGCGGAGGTAGCTTAATGCCGACGACCTATAACGTGATTCGCCGCCCGCTGATTACCGAGAAGGGGCTCACCGTCAAGGAGACCGAAGGCACGCTGGTCTTTGAAGTAGCGGCCGGTGCGACCAAGACGGAAGTGAAGCAGGCAGTCGAAGTCTTGTTCAAGGTGAAGGTCTCGACGGTCCGGACCGCCAACGTTCTCGGCAAGGAGCGGCGCCGCGGCAAGTTCTCCGGCTTCCGTCCTGACTGGAAGAAGGCGTATGTGCGCCTCAAGTCCGGCGAGAAGATTCCGGATTACCTGAACAACCTGTAAGAGCGGGGCCGGTGAAATACCGGTCGATTGCAGAACCGAATGAGAGATGAGCGCCGCAAGCAAGAGCGCACATCCGAGAAAGCTGAAAGCGAGTCGCTGGAAGCTGAAAGCTTGAGAAGAGACTATGCCGATCAAGACATACCGTCCAACAACACCGACGTTGCGATTCAAGACCTCGATGGTGAACGATGACATCACCACCGACCGGCCGTACAAGCCGCTGCTCGCAGTCAAGCAGCGCACCGGCGGACGACGCAACTCCGGGGACCTGACGATGCGCCACCACGGTGGCGGCCACAAGCAGCAGCTGCGCCTCATCGACTTCAAGCGCGACAAGTTCGGCATCCCGGGCAAGGTAGCGACCATTGAATACGATCCCAACCGCTCGTCGCGCATTGCGCTGATCAGCTACGCGGACGGCGAGAAGCGTTACATCATTCAGCCGGTGGGATTGAAGGTCGGCCAGACGATCATGAGTGGACCGGATGCCGACATTCTCATCGGCAACGCGCTGCCCTTGAAGAACATTCCTTCCGGCACCACGGTTCACAACGTGGAACTGCGGCCCGGCAAGGGTGCGCAGATGGTGCGCTCCGCTGGCGGACAGGCGCAGCTGGTGGCTAAGGAAGGCGACTACGCATTGCTCAAGCTGCCTTCGGGAGAAACCCGCAGAGTCCTGGTGGCCTGCATGGCGACCATCGGGCAGGTGGGCAATACCGAGCACGAGAACGTGGCCATCGGCAAGGCGGGACGCAATCGCTGGAAGGGCATTCGGCCCACCAACCGCGGCGTTTCGATGAACCCGGTCGATCACCCGCACGGCGGTGGTGAAGGCAAGACCTCGGGCGGACGTCACCCGGTCACCCCGTGGGGCCAGCCGACCCGCGGCTACAAGACACGGAACAACAAGCGGACGGATGCATTCATCGTCAGCCGGCCCAAGAAGAAGTAAGGGCGGAAGATGTAACAGCGGCGAAGACGTACAAGCCGTTAGTTCTCGAAATCAGCAGCTGGAAGTTCAGGAGTTAGCGAAGTTATGGCACGTTCGACAAAAAAGGGTCCTTTCATTGACGGGCACCTGATGGTCAAGATTGAAGTGTTGAACCAGGCGAATGACAAGAAAGTCGTTCGCACCTGGTCGCGCCGTTCCACCATCCACCCAGATTTCGTAGGCCACACGATTGCGGTGCACAACGGCAAGAAGTTCGTGCCGGTGTATGTGACAGAAAATATGGTGGGGCACAAGCTGGGTGAGTTCGCGGCAACGCGCACCTTTAAGGGTCACTCGGCCAAGGCTTCAGAATCCTCGGCAAAGCCGCGCTAAGCGGGTATTTGGGAAGGCAAACCAATGCTATTGGCAGAAAAAGAATTCCGGGCTGAAGCGCGATTCCAGCGGGTCTCTCCGCAGAAGGCGCGGCTGGTGCTCGAGTTGATCAAGGGCCGCAAGGTCGAAGAGGCGCTGAACACCGTCGCCTTCACCAAGAAGGGCGTTGCGCCCCTGGTCGAGAAGGTGCTGCGCTCGGCCTTGCAGAACGCGAACTACCTCAGCCAGGAGCAGGGCCTCGACGTGGATGTGGACAACCTCTACGTCAAGACCGCCGTGGCCAACGATGGACCCCGCATGAAGCGGATCCGTCCGGCACCGATGGGCCGCGCGTATCGATATCAGCGCAGGCTGTCGCACATCGTGATCTCGGTTGCCGAGCGCGTACGCGGTGGGCTGGTGACCACTGCCGGTGAAACGGAAGAGACTCGCAAGCCGCTCAAGCGCGCAGCAAAGAAGGCTCCGGCGAAGAAGGCCGTAGCGAAGAAGAAGACGGCCGCGAAGTCCGCAGCCAAGAAGAACTGGGCAAAGAAGTAGAGGATTAAGAGGAAGCTTATGGGACAGAAAGTCCACCCTTACGGATTTCGACTCGGCGTCAACAAGCCCTGGAAGTCGCGCTGGTTCGTCGAGCGCGACTACGACAAGCTGTTGATTGAAGACATTCACCTGAAGAAAGAGCTGAAAGAGAAGCTCAAGGCTGCGGGTGTGAGCTCGGTCGAGATCGAGCGGCCCGGCAACAAGCTGCGCCTCATTATTCGCACCGCGCGTCCGGGTATCGTGATCGGCCGCAAGGGCGCCGAGATCGAGAAGCTCAAGGGCGAGTTGCAGAAGCGCACCAACCGTGACGTGTTCATCGACATTCTTGAGGTGAACAAGCCTGAGCTCGACGCACAGCTGGTGGCCGAGAACATCGCGCTGCAGTTGGAAAAGCGTGTCGGCTTCCGTCGTGCGATGCGCAAGTCGGTCGACTCTGCGCTGCGCTTCGGATGCAAGGGCATCAAAGTGCGGGTTTCCGGCCGCTTGAACGGCAACGAAATCGCGCGTTCCGAGTGGTACCTGCAGGGGCGTCTGCCGCTGCACACACTGCGCGCGGATATCGACTACGGATTTGCCGAAGCGCACACCACCTACGGCATCATCGGTGTGAAGACCTGGATCTATCGCGGCGATATTTACGAGCAGAAGCGCAAGCCGCAGCAGGTTGGCACGACAGTATTTTAGGCAAGTGCCGAATGGCTTCGAGCGCGAGCAGGAAGCGGATCGGCAGATCCAAAGAGTTGAGTGTGCCAGCTAGAGCGTAACCAGCTTGGCGGCAAAGAGCAGAGGGTTTTCTTATGTTGATGCCAAAGAAGGTCAAGTACCGCAAGCAGCAGCGCGGGCGCATGAAGGGTAAGGCGTGGCGCGGCTCCGAGCTGTCGTTTGGAGACTACGGCCTGAAGGTCATGGAGTGCGGCTACATCACTGACCGGCAGATTGAAGCCAGCCGTGTAGCGATGACGCGTTTCATCAAGCGTGGCGGCAAGATTTGGCTGCGCCTGTTCCCCGACAAGCCGGTGACCAAGAAGCCTGCCGAAACCCGTATGGGCAAGGGCAAGGGCGCTCCCGATCATTGGGTTGCGGTGGTGCGTCCGGGCAAGGTGCTGTTTGAGATGGAAGGCGTGACGCCGGATATCGCGCAGGAGGCCATGCGCCTCGCTTCGCACAAGCTGCCGCTCAAGGTGAAGTTCGTACAGCGGCACGATGTGAAGGTAACGGTCGCCGCCAAATAGCGGTGTCGCGAAGTAGTGGTCGCTCGCCAGACGGCAGGGCGCAAGCGGAGAGAGATAGAAGATGGAAACCGAGAAGATTCGTAATCTGAGCGACCAGGAACTGGCGCAGCAGCAGAAGCAGGCAGCCGAACAGCTGTTCCGCCTGCGCTTCCAGATGAAGCTGGGGCAGAACGAAGGCGTGAAGAAACTGCGCGAGCTGAGGAAAGACATCGCCCGCATCAAGACTATCGAACGCGAGCGCGAGCTGAAGCTGCACGGCGAAGTGCCGAAGGCTGAGTCTAGCGCGCCGCCGTCGAAGAAAAAGTCCAAGAAGGAGGCTCGCTAAGTGATGAGCGAAGCCACGGCAACAGGTACTCCCGAAGTGCAGTCCCGGCGCAACGAGAAGGTCGGGCAGGTGGTCTCGACCAAGATGCAGAAGACCATCGTGGTCGAAGTCGAGATGCGCAAGGCGCACCCCAAGTACAAGCGGGTGATGAAGACCAACAAGAAGTTCTATGCGCACGATGAGCAGAACTCCGCGCGCGTGGGCGACATGGTGCGGATCCGCGAGACGCGGCCGCTGAGCAAGCTCAAGCGCTGGCAGCTGGAAGAGATTGTCCGCCGCTCTGCGCTGGCCCAGGTGGAAGACACGGCGCAGGCCGCACAGCAAGCGTAGCTGCGAGAGCAGCGGCGTCAGCCAAGCGGGGCTCAAGGGTCGGGCAGGCTGAAGGAGAGACAAGTATGGCAGTGCAGATGAGAACGATGCTCCAGGTGGCCGACAACTCCGGCGCCCGCAAGCTGCAAGTGATTCTGCCCCTGGGCGGATCGAGCGGCAAGAAGGCCGGTCTCGGCGATGTGGTCACCGCAGCGGTGAAGGAAGCTTCGCCCGATGGCCAGGTCAAGAAGGGCAAAGTGGTGAAGGCAGTCATCGTGCGAACCCACAAGGAATATCGTCGTCGCGATGGAACCTACATTCGCTTTGACGAGAACGCCGCGGTGCTGATCAACGACGCCGGCGAACCGGTCGGAACGCGCGTGTTCGGTCCAGTGGCCCGCGAGTTGCGCGATAAGAAGTTTTTGAAGATTGTGTCGCTGGCTCCCGAAGTTCTGTAGTTCGGGTGAGGGGCGAGAAAAGGAAAGCTTTATGGCAGGGTTAAACATACAACGCAACGACACCGTGCAGGTGATCTCCGGCAGCGACCGCGGCAAGCAGGGACGGGTGCTGCGCGTACTTCCGGACGAAAGCCGCATCCTGGTCGAGCATGTGCGGATGGTGAAGAAGAACGTTCGTCCCAATCCGCAGAGGAACATCAAGGGCGGCATCGCCGAGCAGGAAGCAGCGCTCCACATCTCCAACGTGGCGCTGGTCTGCGGCAACTGCGGACCGACCCGTGTGGGGCACAAGTTTGAAGGCGACAAGAAAGTCCGCGTCTGCAAGAAGTGCGGACAGACTTTGGTCACCAAGGGTAAGAAGAAGTAGTTCACGATTTCTGAAGAGCTTCCGCAACGGTACACGGGCTTTTCTGGCCAATCCGAGACCGGAAGAAGGGGAACGAAATGGCAGCGAGATTGAAAGAGAGATTTAACCAGGAGATCAAGCCGGCGCTCCAGAAGGAGCTCGGCCTCAAGAACACGATGGCCGTGCCTCGGCTTGAGAAGATCGTCCTGAATATGGGATTGGGGGAAGCGACCCAGAACTCCAAGATGCTTGACCCGCTGGTTGCGGACCTGGGATTGATTGCCGGGCAAAAGCCGGTCACCACCCGCGCCAAGAAGTCGATCGCGGCGTTCAAGGTGCGCGAGGGCATGCCGATCGGGGCAATGGTCACGCTGCGCGGCGACATCATGTACGAGTTCCTGGACCGGCTCATCGCGGTGGCTCTGCCTCGCGTACGCGACTTCAAGGGCGTGTCGACCAAGAGCTTTGACGGACGCGGCAACTACACGCTGGGCATGCGCGACCAGCTGATCTTTCCGGAGATCGACTACTCTCGCGTTGAAAAGCTCAAAGGCATGAACGTCACTATCGTGACCACGGCCAAGGATGACAACACGGCGCGGGCGCTGCTCAAGCAGTTCGGCATTCCGTTCCGCACGGCATAAGCCAGGCATTGGCAGAAGCAAGGATTAACGAGGAATCATGGCAACTACAGCAAAGAGAGTGAAAGACGCGCGCAAGCCGAAGTTCAAGAGCCGGCAGCATAACCGCTGCAAGATCTGCGGCCGTCCGCGGGCATATCTGCGCAAGTTCGGCCTGTGCCGCTTGTGCTTCCGCCAGTTGGCGCTGCGCGGCGACATTCCCGGAGTCGTCAAGTCCTCCTGGTGAGCTGACGCATTAGGCGACACGCGCTGTTCATGAGCGCGAAACTTCAAGCAGGGTGTGAAACGGGAGACCGTGGAGCACAGAGACATTCCCGCTGGTTCTCTGCAGCCGCAGAGCGAACGGGGGATGAAGGAGATAGAATGAGTTTGACCGACCCCGTCGCAGACTTCGTGGCACGCATTCGTAACGCGATCCGCGCACGCCACCAGAAGCTGGATGTTCCGGCCTCCAAGTTGAAGACTGAGATAGCCCGCATCCTCAAGGAAGAGGGTTACATCTCCAACTACAAGGCAGCAGAAGAAGATGGCCGCGCCGTACTTCGCGTGTACCTGAAGTACAGCCCCAACAACGAAGCCGCGATCCGCGACTTGGCTCGCATCTCGCGTCCCGGTTGCCGGGTATATGTTGGCCGCGATGAGATCAAGCGCGTGCAGGGCGGCTTGGGCATCTGCATTCTGACCACGCCGCGCGGTGTCATGACCGGCCGTCAGGCGAGGCGCGAAGGCGTCGGTGGCGAGATTCTCTGCGAAGTCTGGTAGTGCTGCGCGCCCGGCGGATCGCGCCCGCTGGGCGCCTTCGCTGAAGTGAGAGAGATGTAGCTGCGCCGTTGGCGCAGGCATGATTTAGAGGTAAGGCAGCAAGATCGCCCTGGCTGCAGTGGAACGGTGAAGGCGGAACAGGCCGGAGCCGGGACTCGCAAGCCGCAAGAAGGATCAAAAAGATGTCGCGTATAGGAAAGAAACCGATTCCGTTGCCCAGTGGCGTGAAGTACTCCGTCCACGGCAACACGGTCGTGGTCGAAGGGCCCAAGGGTAAAGTCGAGCAGGTGATCCCGTCGGGCATTCGCCTGGAGACGCAGGATGGCGTGTTGAACGCGGTGCGGGACAACGATTCGCAGGCAGCGATCCATGGCCTCACCCGCGCACTCGTGGCCAACATGGTGCAGGGCGTAACCCAGGGCTGGACCAAGGATCTGGACATCGTCGGTATCGGCTATCGCGCCGAGTTGAAGGGCAAGAACACGGTCGTGTTCACGCTGGGCTACTCGCACCCGATTGAGTTTCCGCTGCCTACCGGCATCACCGCGACGATCGATCCCAAGCAGACCCGGGTGAGCATCAGTGGCATTGACCGGCAGAAGGTAGGCCAGGTGGCTGCCGATATGCGGTCGTTGCGCAAGCCCGATCCGTACAAAAACAAGGGCGTGCGCTACTCCGACGAGAAGCTGAAGAAGAAGGTCGGCAAGACCGGCGCCAAGTAATACACCGAACGGGGTCGCGAGGCGGCTCCGCTATTAGGAAGGAAGAAGCATGATTCCGCAGAGACAGAGAAACGTAATTCGCCAGCGCGTGCATGACCGCATTCGCGAGAAGCTCGCCGGCACAGCAGAGCGCCCACGGCTGAATGTGTATCGTTCGCTGAACCACATTTACGTGCAGGTGATCGACGACCAGGCCGGCACCACACTGGTTTCGGCGTCGACCTTGTCGGCCAAGGTGAAGACGGGCGGCAACGTAGCGGCAGCCAGAGAAGTAGGCAAGCTGGTGGCGGAGCGCGCGAAAGAGAAGGGCATCAAGAAGGTGGTCTTCGATCGCGGCGGGTATCTGTACCACGGGCGCATCAAGGCGTTGGCCGATGCCGCACGCGAAGCAGGGTTGGAGTTCTAAGGATTTGGGGCGGCGCTCAAAGCGTTCGCCGGAAGGATCAGGTAGCGCATGGCAATACTGAAGAAGAAGCTGGACGCGGGTAGTTTTAATTTGAAGGATCAGGTCGTAGCGATCAACCGTGTCACCAAGGTGGTCAAGGGCGGCAAGAATATGTCGTTCGCGGCGTTGGTGGTGGTCGGCGATTCGTCTGCCGGGGTGGTGGGCTACGGGTCGGGCAAGGCCAAGGAAGTACCCCAGGCGATTCGTAAAGGCATCGAAGCGGCCAAGAAGAACCTCGTCCGGATCAACCTGACTGAGACCTCGATTCCGCACCTGGTGTTGGGCCGCTATGGTTCCGGTCACGTGCTGCTCAAGCCGGCTCCGGAAGGAACGGGCGTGATCGCAGGCGGCGCAGTGCGCGCGGTGATGACCTCGGCCGGCATTCAAAACGTGCTGACCAAGAGCCTCGGCACCGCCAATCCGCACAACGTGGTGAAGGCGACGTTTGACGCGCTGGTACAGCTTAGGGATCGCGCCGAAGTGGCTGCGGCTCGCGGCAAGCAAGTGCAGGAGTTATAGTAATGGCAGACAATCAGACAAAAGCGATGATCCGCATCGAGTATTTCCGTTCGAAGAACTCGACCCCCAAGAAGCACAAGCTCGTGGTTAAGGGTTTGGGCTTTACCCGACTCAATCAGATCGTTGAGCGGGAGGATACGCCCTCGATCCGTGGCATGGTGAAGGCAGTTCCGCACCTGGTCCGGATCGTCGAATAGTTCAGCAACGGTAGTCCCCGTACCTGCGGCGCATGCCGCGAAGATGCACCGGTGAATCAGGGCCGGTGCCCAAAAGCGAGTCGGTTGGCAGAGCCATCCGGCGTTGAGCGAGAGGAAGCAATGCCAAAGAACTTATCGAATTTGAAGGCGCCGGCGAAGGCGAACAGCAATAAGAAGCGCGTGGGCCGCGGTATGGGCTCCGGCATGGGCAAGACCTCCACCCGTGGTCACAAGGGCCAGGGATCCCGTTCCGGCTCCAGCCTGATGCGCGGTTTTGAAGGCGGCCAGATGCCCCTTCACCGGCGTTTGCCGAAGCGCGGTTTCACCAACATCTTCCGCACCGAATACACAGTACTGAACCTGGATCGCATTGCCGAGCTGGGTGAAACTGAGTTGACCCCCGAGAAGCTGGTCGAGCGCGGCTTTCTAAAGAAGCGCAACGAACTGCTCAAAGTCTTGGGCAATGGCGAGTTGACCAGCGCCATCACCGTGCATGCGCACAAGTTTTCGAAGTCAGCACAAGAGAAGATCGAGAAGGCTGGCGGCAAGGCCGTCCTAATCGCGTAATCGGTAGGCATGGCAAGACGCGGCTTCGGCTGCGGCAAGAGGAATTAGCCCAGGCACGGCAGATCGAGAGCCGAGCCGGCTTGGAAGCACAGAGACTTTATGTTTGAAAAGCTGGCCAATATCTTCCGAGTTCCGGACCTGCGCAAGCGTGTTCTCTTCACGCTGGGCCTGCTGGCCGTCTACCGCCTGGGTGCACACATCCCCACCCCGGGCATCAACACCAAGGTTCTAGAGCAGTTCTTCAACCAACAGAGCGGCAGCGCTCTTGGCCTGGTGGACCTCTTCAGCGGCGGCAATATGCGCCGTATGACCATCTTCGCGCTGGGCATCATGCCGTACATCACGGCGTCGATCATCTTCCAGTTGCTGACGGTGGTCTACGAGCCGCTCGCGCGTCTGCAAAAAGAGGGCGAGCTCGGCCGTCGCAAGATTACCCAATGGACTCGCTACCTGACCGTGATCCTGGCCGCTGTCCAGTCGCTGGCAATCGCAGTGGCTCTCGACCATGGCTCTACCGGTCTTTCGTACGTGCTCAATCCGGGCATGGGATTCATTCTCATGACCATCCTGACGCTGACCACCGGCACTGCCTTCATCATGTGGCTGGGTGAGCAGATCACCGAGCGCGGCGTTGGCAACGGCATGAGCCTGCTGATCTTCACGGGTATCGTGGTCGGCATTCCGCGCGGCATTCAGGATCTAGTCGAGAAGGCCCGCAGCTCCGCATGGGGCGCATTCACCCCCATTGCCTTGGCAATTCTCATCGTGGCCATGATCGCGATTGTGGCCTTCATCGTATTCGTCGAGCGCAGCGAACGCCGTCTGCCGGTGCAGTATGCCAAGCGCATTGTGGGTCGCCGCCTGATGGGTGGGCAATCGACGCACCTGCCGCTCAAGGTGAACTCCGGCGGCGTCATGCCGGTCATCTTCGCCTCTTCGGTGCTCTCCGCTCCGCTTCTCTTCGCGAACGTCGCGTTCGTGCGCAGCAACTCGTTTCTGAGCCGGGCCTTCGAGGCTCTGCGGCCGGGCGAGCCCTGGTACGAACTGCTCTACATCGTGGCGATTATCTTCTTCGCCTACTTCTACATCTCGATCGTGTTCCGGCCCGACGATATCGCCGATAACATGCGCAAGTATGGCGGCTTTATCCCCGGCATACGTCCCGGTCGCCGCACGTCCGATTTCGTGAATGACGTTTTGACTCGAATCACCTTGGTGGGTGCGCTCTACCTCATCGCGATCTCGCTGGTCCCTCAGTTTATGATCAGCGGCATTCACCTGAACCATCTCCCGCTTGTCGGTGCGGCCTTTGAAAAGCTGCCGACCTGGGTGACAAACGGTCTTGGGGTGAACTTTTACTTTGGCGGCACATCGCTGTTGATCGTGGTCGGCGTTGCCATGGATACGGTTAACCAGGTCGAATCGCAGCTCATTATGCGCCATTACGAAGGCTTCTCGCCGCGCAGCGGACGCATACGAGGAAGGCGGGCTTGGTAAGTGTCGGTTCAGGTGAAAGATGCAACCGCAGAGGGGGAACGGCCGCTGGTAGTGACGCCGGGCCCAATTCTTCTCCTGGGGGCTCCAGGAGTTGGTAAAGGAACACAAGCCAAAGAGATCATGGCCGCCTGGGGAATTCCCCAGATTTCCACCGGCGATATTCTCAGGGCGAACAAAGATCTAGGCACGCCGCTGGGCATGGTAGCCAAGCAAATCATGGCGGAAGGCAAACTGGTCCCGGACGACCTGGTGAACCAGATGGTCGCGGCAAGATTGGCGGAGCCAGACTGCCGCAAGGGGTACGTGCTGGACGGTTTTCCGCGGACCCTGGGTCAAGCGCAGTGGCTGGATGAGCATCTAGCAGCGCAGGCGAACCCGCTCCCGGTGATTGCCGTAAGTATCCGGGTGGACTATACTCAATTACTGCGCCGGATTACGGGTCGGCGCAACTGCCCAGCCTGCGGAAGCATTTACAACGTCTACCTGCAGCCTCCGAAGTTTGATGAGCGCTGCGATTTGGACGGTACGCCTCTGGCAAGGCGTCAAGATGACACGGAAGAAGTGTTTCAGGAGCGGATGCGAACGTATGAGTCGCTGACAGCTCCGGTGGTGGAGCATTACCGTGCCTTGGGCCGCTTTGAGGAAGTGGATGGAGAGCTGCCGGTTCACGACGTGACGGCTGCGATTCTGGCCACCGTTACCCGTCTGAGGAGCTAGGCCGTTCATGGCGATTATTTTGAAGACGCCGCAGGAAATTGAGAAGATGCGGCGCGCTGGCAAGATCGTGCACGATGTTCTCGAACATGTGCGCGCGCATGTCAAGGCTGGCGCCAGCACGCTCGATCTGGAGCAGGCGGCTGTTGAGAAGATTGCAGAATCAGGCGCGGTGCCGGCATTCAAAGGCTACCGCGGCTATCCGTGTGTGCTATGCACCTCGGTGAATGAAGAAGTGGTTCACGGCATTCCGTCCGCGGATCGGGTTCTGCAGGATGGGGACATTGTCTCGATCGACTGTGGTGTCGTCATCGACGGCTATTACGGCGATTCAGCGATCACCGTCCCAGTGGGAGCGAAGGTCTCTGACCGGGCTAGGCGGTTGCTGGAAGTGACCAGGGCATCGCTCGAGAGTGCTATCCGGGAAGTCAAGCCGGGTGCGACCCTCGGGGATATTGGGGCAGCGGTGCAGGAAGTCGTCGAAGCCGACGGTTTCAGCGTCGTGCGGGACTTTGTGGGACACGGTATTGGCACCCGGATGCACGAAGATCCCCAGGTGCCGAACTACGGCCGGCGCGGGCAGGGTACCAAGCTCAGGGTGGGCATGGTGATTGCTATCGAGCCCATGGTGAATGCCGGAAAGGCCGGCGTCCAGGTGCTCGAAGACGGCTGGACCGCGGTTACAGAAGATGGCAGCCTGAGCGCTCACTTTGAGCACACAGTGGCGGTGACGGACGAGGGCGCGGTCATCTTGACGCGATAAGGATTGGAACTCAGCCGCCGAAAGGGCGCGCAGAATCAGGATACGGTTTGTCGAAGGAAGACGCGATTGAGGTCATGGCAACGGTCGTTGAGACGTTGCCGAATGCAATGTTCCGGGTAGAACTCGAGAATAAGCACCAGGTGTTGGCGCATGTCTCTGGCCGGATGCGGAAGAACTTCATCCGTATTCTTCCCGGCGATCGGGTAGCCGTGGAGTTGAGCCCATACGATCTGACGCGCGGACGCATCGTGTACAGATACAAATAAAAGCCGGTTGACAGCCCTCGCGGTGCTGGAGGCGCTCAAGATTAGCAACGGAAGTCAGGAGTTGGAATGAAGGTTCGTGCATCGGTAAAGAAGATTTGTGACAAGTGCAAGGTCATTCACCGCCGCGGAGTGGTGCGTGTGATCTGCGAGAACGCGAAGCATAAGCAGCGCCAGGGTTAATCCCCGGCAGTACTCGAAGCGGGCCGCGCCGTACGCGGCAGGGGCTAGTTAGCCATAAAGGCTTGCGTTGAACCCCGAAGGCTCGTGGGAAACAGCGGTGACAGGCTCACTGCATAACCGCTCCAGGTGGTGAAGCTACCGGAGCAACGAAGGAATCAGCATGGCACGTATTGCTGGCGTCGATCTGCCCCGCAACAAGCAGGCACGCATCGCGCTCACATACATCTTCGGCATCGGCAATCCCCGGGCGCTGCGTATTCTCACAGCCGCCAAGGTGGATCCCATGCGGAAGGTTCAGGATCTCGGCGAAGATGAGGTCAATCGCATTCGCCAGGTGATCGAGGAAGAAGGCCAGGTCGAAGGCGATCTGCGCAAAGACGTCTCGATGCACATCAAGCGGCTGATCGACATCCAGTCGTATCGCGGGCTCCGCCACCGTCGCAACCTGCCTACCCGTGGACAGCGCACCCATACCAACGCGCGTACGCGCAAGGGACCGCGTAAGGGCACAGTGACCAACAAGAAGAAAGCGAGCGCGAAGACCTAATGGCGAAATCACAGCAGGGCGGGTCCGCGAAGACCGGCAAAGCCGCCACCAAGAACAAGAAATTCAAGAAGCGCGAGCGCAAGAATGTGCCATACGGTCTGGTCCACGTTCAAGCCACGTTCAACAACACCATCGTGACCATCACCGACGGTCAGGGCAACACGCTGTCGTGGAAGAGTTCGGGTTCGCTCGGCTTCCGTGGATCGCGTAAGGGCACGCCGTTCGCGGCGCAACAGGCCGCCATCAACGCCGCCAACGCGGCGCGGGATCACGGTTTGCGTTCGGTCGATGTTCGCGTGGCGGGTCCGGGTTCTGGCCGTGAATCGGCAGTTCGCGCCTTGGCTGCGGCCGGGCTCGATGTTCGCTCGATTCGCGACGTCACCCCGATTCCGCACAACGGCTGCCGCCCGCCGAAGCGCCGCAGGGTATAAGTGCAAGCAGCGTCCGGGCGTTACCTGGCCAGGAGGCCGGAATGCCTGGCACGATACAATAGAGATGGACCGGGAGGAAGGGTATCCCACCTGTAAACCGGTCGACCTCGGAACTTTTGATGATGCAGGGAGAATGAATTGGCACGTTATACAGGAGCAGTCTGCCGCCTTTGCCGTCGCGAAGGCATGAAGCTTTTCTTGAAGGGCACCAAGTGTTTTTCGGACAAGTGCCCGATTGAGAAGCGCAACTTCGCCCCAGGCCAGCACGGCCGTGACCGCAAGGCGAAGATCGTTGGATATGGTCTCCAGCTGCGCGAAAAGCAGAAGGCGAAGCGCATCTACTTCACTCTTGAAGGGCAGTTCCGGTCCTACTACGAGAAGGCATCGCGCGCACCGGGCGTGACCGGCGAACTGCTGTTGCAGCAGCTCGAGCGTCGTCTGGACAACGTTGCTTATCGCATGGGCCTGGCCACTTCGCGCCGCCAGTCGCGACAGATCGTTCGCCACGGGCACGTGGAAGTGAATGGCCGCAAGGTGAACATTCCTTCCTTCCAGGTGAATGTGGGCGATGAGATCCGGGTACGCGAGACCAGCAAGAATCTGACCGTCCTCGAGAGCTCGCGCGAGTTTGCCAGTCATCAGAATCCGCCGGCCTGGCTGCAGATCGACCCAGCCGCGTTGTCGGCCAAGGTGATTGCGCTGCCGAAGCGCGAAGACGTGAACCTGCCGGTCAACGAGCAGCTGATCGTCGAACTCTACAGCAAGTAATCGCAGCGTTCGAGCGCTTGCAGTAAACAAAAGTTTTCTGGGGTGCGCCGATGCGCACTCCAGGTACGAAGCCGCAGAGGATCGCGGCAGCAGTTGACATACTT
>CAWKKW010000011.1:0-245856 GCA_963850345.1 uncultured Acidobacteriaceae bacterium
TTTTCCGCAGCGGCGTTGCCATCAGCGACCCTCATGCGGCGATGGAGTTTTCTGCCAGCTCGAAGAAGCTGATTGGGCGTGTGTTGCTCAATAGCGAAGACGAACGCACCGGCGCTCTGCAAACCATATTCGAGACGACCGAAGGGAAAATCGAGGTCATTCGACACGATGGCACACTGCGGGCGGCTTGGCGGCGCGGAGACCTGGAGCCAGGCAACGTAGTGACTATCGACAGCCTGAGGAGTGATCCAAGCAAGCTCTATGCCGCGTCCGTAGGCGCAGACAAAGAACTCCTTGCGAATAAGCAGGCTCTTGATTCGGTGGCGCGGCGGATGCGAACAATGGGCCTCGTTTCCAGTGAGACCGACAAAGGTTGGATGGGGCAATTCAACAACGCGCTCAGAGCTCGCACCGCAGAGCGGACCCACGAGCGAGGGCACTGACTTTATTTCATCTATAGTGCAATGTACAGTTCAATATTGCAAGGAGGTCAACCATGAATAACGGAACCACCACACCCCCCGGATACGTTCTCCCCTCGCGCCCTCGCTGGCAGGGCGGGTGGAACGTTCGGGCTCTGTTGGGCGCTGTCGTCGCCTTCGTCATGGCAGCGAGCGCCGCGAGCCAATGGCTTGCAGCACAGCTCAACAATCCTGTCGAGATGGGCGACCCGATTGTGTGGTGTCACGGCGTTGCTGTGTTCCAACCATTTGCGGGTCTCGTGCTGTGGAAGCACTTTGCCGGCAGTCGCCTCATAAGTTCCGCAGTGCGGAAAGAGATCTGGATTGCGTTCGGAGCGACGATTCTGGGTGGACTCTTTCTCGCCTATCTTGCCTATTGGTTCCTCTCCCTCATACGCGATCGCAAGAGCACAGATAGTTTAATGAACCTTCACGGCTCTGCAACGTGGGCCAAACGAGATGACATTCAGAAGCTCGGTTTATTCGATGCGAACGATGGCGTCTATGTCGGCGGCTGGCGTGATCCAGATACGCAGGAGATTCACTACCTGCTCCACTCTGGCTCTGAGCCCGTTTTGCTATTTGCTCCCAGCCGAAGCGGTAAGGGCGTATCGGCGATCATCCCCACCCTGTGCCAGTGGCGGCAAAGCGCCTTCGTCTATGACCTGAAGGGTGAGAATTGGGACCGCACCGCCGGTTTCCGGCACGCTATCGGCCAGCGCGTTCTGAAGTTCGCTCCTACGCTGCCATTCGAGAGTTGCTGCTACAACCCGCTCTCAGAGATTCGGTGGGAAACCGACTACGAGGTCGCCGACGCACAGACCATCGCGAATGCAGTGATTCGGCACGGGAACGACGACAGTCTCTATAAGCACTTTGAGGATGCCGCAGTTGATCTCGTATCCGCTGGCATCATCCACTTGGGGTACGTTTTCAGGAACTTGGACGCCCCGCGCGAGCCAACGCTCCCCGATGTGCTCGCACTTTACTCCTCGCCGGGCATGGATTTCCAAGACGTGCTCAAAGAGATCCAGAACACAGTACACATGCCAGGCGGCAAATCGAATCCTCGCCTTGAGTGGTTCGACATCAACGGCAAGCCTACCTTTACCCATCCTTTCGTCAGCAAAGCCGTCCAGAGACAGCTCAATAGGGCCGACCGCGAGGCTTCTAGCATTCAGTCCAGCATCGTCACTCCGATGACAGTCTACGACGACCCAATAGTTCAGAGGACCGTTTCCCGCTCCGATTTCGTTGTCCGAGATCTGGTTTACGGAAAGGAGCCCATGAGCTTGTATTTCAAGGTCCCGCAGCCAGATCGAGAACGCCTGAGACCTCTGGTAAGGCTCATGCTCCAGCTCATCTTCAATCGGCTCATGGAACGACTCGACCCCAGCCGTCACCATCTGCTGCTCATGCTGGATGAGTTCCCGGAATTGAAGAAGATCCCGAACCTCGCAGGCGCGATGAGCCTGATGGCCGGGTACAAAATCAAGCCTTACCTCATAGCACAGACGCTTACCCAGATCATCGAGGAGTATGGCCCGAACGAATCAATTACCGACAACTGCTACATCAAAGCGGCCTTTCAGACAGACAATCTCCAGACGTGCAAGAACCTTTCCGAACTCAGCGGCAACATGACCGTAGAGAAAGAGACCGTCAACTATAGCGGGCAGCGTACGGATTTCTATCTCAAGCACATCTTCCGCAGTGTTGAACAGGTCCAACGGCCTCTCATCACGGTCGATGAGATTCGACGCATCAAGCCGCCGACGAAGGCCAGCAATGATCCCGAGAGCAAGATCACCGCCCCGGGCGACATGCTCATCTTCATCAATGGTGTGGCTCCGATCTACGGCGTCCAGAGTCTCTACTTCCTCAATGATGCATTGCTAGCGAGAACCAAACTTAAACCTCCCGTTTTCAAAACAGCTTCCCAGCCACACGCACAGCCCGCCCCAGCCCGACACGCGGCACTCGACATGATCTCAATCGCCGCTGCCGCGATTGATCAACAAGCAATCGAGGAGAAGCTGAATGGAAATTCTTAATCAAGTGACCCTCGCCGGAAACCTGACTGACAAACCTTCGGTCGATGACGCCGGCGGCCGCGTTTTCGTGCGCGCCCGTCTCGCGCAGAACTGGTTCTACGATACCCATGGCAAGACTGTAGAGCACCGGCAGTTTCTTCCTCTCACCTTCCTGGGAGAAAGTGCCTCTGTGGCGAAGAGCTTCGAAAAAGGCGACAACATTCACATTACTGGCCAGCTCATTCGACGTGACCCCAGAGCCCGCTCTGAGGACTCATCGAGGCCCCGTGAAACAGGAAGCATTTTCGAGATCCACGTCATTCGAGCATTCCGCATCGCAAGCCCCTCCAAATCCGACACCGCCGCGATCCACCAAAACGAAATTCGGCGCACCAACGATGCGAAACAGGTTCCCGCATTTATCCAGGAGGGCATTCATGATTGGCCTGTCTAATCTGAAGCTGCGGAATCAGCTCGCCCGTCTACCGCGGCTGAGCTACATCGTGGTTGCGTTCGCCGTTGCGTTCGTCGGGCTCACCATGGGTGGAGTTGGCTTTGGCTTTGTCTTCAACTTTACGCATTCGGCACCATTTGGCCTGTACAAAGAGATTTCCGATCCAGCCGAAAGCGCCGCATACTCATGCACCTTACGTCTTCTTTTGCCCCGATGTTCGCTGGCCCGGCATGAAAGGGGAGCCAAACTATCGAAAGCCCATGCGGACCTGCCCAGACGGATTCGCACCCCTCATCAAGCCTGTTGTGGCATGGCCCGGTGACACCGTCGAGACCTCGGCCCAAGGTGTCACCGTCAACGGGCAATTACTCGCCAATACCCTCACCATTGACCACGATTCAACCGGGCATCAGATCCGCCCCTATGCATATGGCACCTATCACGTCCAACCCGGGCAACTCTGGGTAGTCAGCTCTTTCAGTCCCAAGAGCTTCGATTCCCGTTACTTCGGCCCAATACGAGCTCAGTCAGTACGGCACTGGGTCCAACCCTTCCTAGTCGAGAAGCAATACCACCCTGAAATGAATACGAAGTAGCGCAATTTAGGCGACTCGTACTAAAGGGAGTCCACGGGCTATGAAAATCGCGGAGACTATAGAGCTATCACGCCAGAAGATGACAACTAATCTTCTTTCCGCTCGGATTTCACCGAACATCAGAACTGCGCTACTCTTCGCCGCCGCCTTCGCAGTCGGAGACGCCGGATGGAGCGGGAAGCCGTCTGTGAACTTCCTGGCCCTGCTATATCCGTTCGTGTACATACAGTCACGGCGTCGACTGGATGCCCTCAGCTCTGCGATCTACTACGCGGGGGCCACATGGAGCGTCGTTCCAGGATCAGAGAGTTTCTTCGGCACGGGAGGGAACCTCCTCCTGCCTCTGCTCATCTGGGTCGGTCTTCTTGCATTGAGTGCGGCGCCGTGGATTACTTTGTACAATCGAGCGTTTCTTCCCTTGGCCGCCGTTGCAGCCATCGTCGCACTGAGCCTCCCGCCGTTCAGCCTCGTCACGGTTGCACATCCGCTCATCTCTGTGGGTGAGTGGTTTCCGGGAACGCGGTGGTTCGGGCTCTATCTACCAATAATCCTCATATTGGCCTACCGACGTCTCGGTACCCTTCTTACTCTGGCAGTGCTCGTAGGTGCGTCGCTCGCTGCACATGCTCGTTTCCATCGCCCAACGCAAGACCACGCATCGTTGCTGTGAATACTCATTTTGGAGGTCCAGCGACACGAGACATCCTGGGCTCAACACTGCAAAGACAGGAAACGGCAATGCAGCGAATCGCTCTTACGCACCCTGATACGCTCATCCTCTTTCCGGAGTCAATCATCCCAACGTGGACTCCCACGCATGACGAACGCTGGGCCGCAACCTTTGCTCAACTGCAGGCCCGGCATACCGGACTGCTCATCGGCACGACAATTCCAGTCGCAAACACGGAGGCGAACCGCAATGTTCTCCTCTCCCGCGGCCACACGGAGCGCCTGTCATATGTGCAGCGCGTTCCAGTGCCTCTCGGCATGTGGCACTTTGGGAATGAGCGCAACGGCTTCCCGTTGATGCTCCGTTACCCAGCCACAATCCGTATCTGGGATCGACGCGCCGGGGTCCTCATCTGCTACGAACAGCTCCTCGTTTGGCCCGCTCTCCAGACGCTATCGCGAAACCCTGACATGCTACTAGCTCCCTCAAACTTGTACTGGGCGTCGAGCACGATCATTCCATCTGTCCAGCACGTCTGCGCTCAAGACTGGGCGGACCTTTGGGCAATTCCTCTATATGAGGCCACCAACCGATGAAGACTTTCCTGGTCACGACCCTATTGCTTCTTCCGTCCGCAGCGCTAGGGCAGAACACGGAGATCGCCAGGCTGCAATCAACCTGTCTCCCAACTGCGCCGCTGAGTACGCTTCGCGCCGTCGTTCAGGTGAATCCAGCGGCAATCCAAACGCTATACAGAATGACTTTCCGCAGGGGCTGCTCAAGCGTTGGGGGCTCGCCGAGGGAACATTACGCCTCAAACGCCAGCCCACCAACCAATGCGAAGCGTTGGATTGGTTGGCATACTTCCAGAGCTACGACATCTTTGTGGACCTTGGGCTGATGCAGGTCAGCACAGCCGAAGCTAAACGACGGGGTATATCACCTGAGTCTCTGCTGGGGCCCTGCACGAATCTCCAGGAAGGCTGGCAGATTCTCGAGGACGCTTATCAGATTGAGGAAAAGATCTATGGACCAGGCCAGGAAGCCTTACAGCACGCAATTTCATGCTACAACACTGGAGATCCGCAGCAAGGCATTGCCAACGGCTATTTAGCCCGCGTCTTTGCAGTAGTCCGCAGGCTGCAAGCCGAGTTACCAATGGAGAGGCGATGAGTGTTCCTACAAGTTTTGCAAATGCATGATCGTGTTGATGATTGATTTCGTCTTAAAGAGCCATTACTCTAATGGGGTTCCACGAGAATCGATGGCGAGACCGGCGTCCTGGCTCGCACCGGAATGGACGGATCGGGGAAGTTCACACGCCTAAGGTGTCTCTTCTATCGCATCAGATACCGGGTGAGCAGAACGGCACATGCAGTGAGAATTGCCTTCACCACTTACAACCTATAGAGCCGGGATCTGGTACCCCCCTTGAAGGACTTTGCTCGCTGAAGGTCCTGAAACGAAAGTCTGTAGACTTCAAGGAACCACTCTCTGAACCCGCATACAGCTCAAATGAGCTCGAATCGGGCCGTCAGCCTGTGCCGAACAGAAGGCTCGCCTTCGCATTCGTTATGCGATGATCAACCACCAGGCAAGGCCACGATGGTAGGCGAGGAATGAGTCCACTGAACCACTTCCCTCGCGCAATGCATCTGACCGGAAGCCTGTCGGAGAGTTAGGAATATATTTCATATATGCCCCACAACTACAAAAATTACGCACATCTGGAAGGTGTTCTAGATGAGGATGCCGTCGTCTCGACCTCTAAGAAAGGCGAGGTAATTGTTGCTTTCAAACTCTCAGTCAGAGAAAACGGCCGAGGGCCGAACGGCGAAGTAATAAAGCACATCTCGATCTTTACTGTCGAAGTGGGCCAGGAATTCGCCAGGTATGTTGGTTCCCTCAAGAAGGGGACCCACGTTTTCATCGATGCCACGATCAGAATTCGCAATTCGAATGTAGATGGAATTGAACAAGTAACCTACGTCCTCAAAGCCCACCGCGTTTACGGGATCGACTATGGGGTCGGCAAAATGGAGTTGAAGGACACTCCTAACGCGACCAAATCAAGACCTAATTCAGAGGGCGGCAGCGAGCTTTGAGAGTCTTGCTGCATGACTTGTCTCGTACAGCGCCAAAAGTCGTGCTCTCATTAGGTAGTAAGCGCTCGCCGCCTCCTGAACGCTGAATGGAACTCTTAGGCTGCCGTAGCCGAAAGTCAGGCCAAGAGAAACTGAGAATATTGCCCTCCGCAAGATCATTGCATCTCTACGCATACGCTCAAGGACAATGACGCTTTCGTTCAAGTTCCATCGTTGAGCATAATTTGCTAGCGCCAGCAGAATCTCGGCATTCGCGTGCATTTTTCGCAAACCCTCGGCCCGCCCGATCATGCTCCAAAGCTCGCTCGGATCGAGTTCGCGCTGTCCTCTATGGGGATGCAGATAATCTAGCGCGATACGAGAAATCTCCTCGATCGGAACGGGTTCCAGCCTAGCAACAAGGTTCTCCCAGCTTAGGTTACCCAGTCTGGATATCCTGGATGCCCTCGCGCGATTTCTTAGAAATGCGAGCCCCAATATCACCACTACCGAGAAGAACAGCGGGGCCGTGATATTCATTTGGGGGGCACCTTGAATTTTATAAGGTCGACTTTGACTTGCTCATGGAGAGCGATCATGTGCGCGATCATCTCCGGGGGTGGGGGCTCCTGTTGCTGCTCAGGCTTCCAAAACGTAACCGCCCAATAAACAATTACGGCAAGGTACAAAACCATTACTATATGGTCTACAGAGGCGATCTGGCGGTCCCAACCGACAATTACCTGCGCCAGGTCTTGCAGAAGAACACTGTACGACAAAACAAAAAGACCGTAAACCAGGGCAACGGTATGACGTCCCCGGTGAAGATGGAATGAGGTTGCAACAATCGACACCGCGACGAGCGTTCCGCACATTAGCAACGCAATGAATAGCTCGACTCGAGTTTCCCAGAGATAGAAGGGCTTCGCTCCCGAGGGGCCTACTGCGAGCGACATCGCAGCCATGGCGACAAGACCAAGTGTGCCCCCGAGCAAGAGACTCATACGACGCTCGCGCATCCACCATGCAACGGGGTGAAGTACATCACGTGCGATTTCAACAATAACCCCGACTGGAAGCGCAAAACCAATGTATCCGCCAATCCAGTAGCAAAGAAAATACGCATGTTTGCTCCCGTGCTTCGAAACAAAGAAAAGGACTGCCGTTTGGACGGCTTGAAAGCTTATCTGAGCAATAAAGCAAGGAAAACCCTTGAGGTTCTTTCGAATTATCAGAATGAGCAACAGGGAAACGTGCGCAACAAAGCCCGCCGCCCAAAGTGTGTTTTGCAAGATAGATGACTTCATAATGTGATCACCGTTTGCCGGGATTCAAAAGGAGACTCCCTAATGCAAGCTTGTCAGGCGACCCCCAAAAAACTAGAAGTTTAGCATGATACGTATTAATCTTACGGTGAGCGCGGACATGCTGACGGCAGTTGGGACTGGCAGGCGCGAATGCTGCGCGGCCACGAATCCCAAGCCGGTCTGGATAGTCGATTTTTGTACTCAAGGCCTGAAAGTGATTCATGATGTCGGAAAAGACTGTTCTATTTCGCCCCCGATTTCTCGCTGAGGTTGACACCAAGCTTCGCGATATGGTGTATCGCCGAGGCGAACTGGTGAAGTTGATTGTCTTGATGCTCAAGACGGTCGATCTAGCAACGATACCTCTTCTTGAGATCAGTTCTGAAATCCAGGACTTGACGGCAACTACGATAAAACTCCCCGAAGCATTACATAAAAAGGTGAAGCGAATCGCGGACAAGAGGCACAGTACCATGAACGCGGTAATAAACAGCGCCGTCTGGGCCTACTCTGACAGCGATTCCAAAGAGGATTGCGGCAGGCCTTAGGACGATCTCACTTTTGTAGCTAACTAGATCAAAGAGGTAGGCAGTTGAACATTTGAACGGCCCACGGCCGTCTCACCAGCGAGACCGAATCTGCTTTACTTTGTCGCATTTCCCCGTTCCCCGCCAAGAGAGCGAATTATTTATCCGTGAGACATTTCACGGACCAGCTTTTGTGATTATACTTATGTCCATCGTTGTTGCGATATATAAATATCATGATATATAAATATCTTTTTTCTTCCTGGCTTTGATCATTGCAGGCTAAGCGCTAGACGCGATTGACCTCCAAGGACGCGGGCTTATACAAAGAACACTTTAGGAGGCGCGACAGACCGCCTTGCCGGGCTCCATCAGCCGGCGAGAAAAAATCTGGCTTCTCCTCGGCGGGGATAACCGGCTCACCATCGCGATCGAAGTTTCAGAGTCCTCGCTTCGTCAGCAGACTGGTGCTTCCACATGACTGGATCCGAACGACTCGTGTTCTGCGCAGCGGAGCAGAACTGATAGATAGCAAGTGCACAAATGCTTTCGTGCGCAGGAATACAAGCACGGAACTTCAATCAGGATGGGAGGAAAATGAATGTCTTATCTTATAGAACTTAAGTCCGAGACCATTTATGTAACGCCCGTGTACATCTTTTGGGCCGGTAAGCCCCGGAAGATGGCTATAGAGAGTCGCCCAGAATATGCTGTTATCCGATTATCTGGAACCAAGGAAACCTTCCCGGTCCCTTGGGATGAGGTTTTCCAAGCAGCTCATAAGCGACATGAGGTGAACATCCGGCGCGAACAGCAAGCGTCGGTCAAGTCGAAGCGTTCACGTCCCGGAAAGTAAGGGTTGAAGCACGGGTTCTGGAAGCGTCCAAACTTCGTACTTAACGGATATCGCGAGCGTGGTGACAAAACATTGCCATCCGGTTCAGTCGCGCAGTACGTTGAGGATTGATCTGGAAGCTCCGCCGGTCTGTGCCTGGGTAGGCGGTGCCGACGATCTGCATTCGGAGGCCCGGAAGGATCTGCAGCCCGGAGAAAGTTACTCGTCCGTCCCAGCCGCGGCCGGCTGCGTCGTTGGCAACTTCGCAGAAGCGGTTGATGTCGCCAAGGGCTGATCGGCGAATGCTAATGTCGAGCTTGGTTTCAATGACTGAACAGGTTCCTGAGTTGTCGGCGGGTGACACTCGTATAGCCATCATAGGCCTGCACATCTAGCCGGAGCGGTCGGTCCGGATGGTATTCAATCCACACGTGCCCGCTTGCGGCGTAGTGACGCGCTTTGAGGGCTGCTTGGTTCGAAGCCCCGATCGTCGGCAAGGTCGAATTCACAAAGCCGCGACATGATACATATGCATTTGCTTTCGGGCAAGAGCCTGAACAGGAGGTAATCAACGCACCACGGGTAATATGTAGTTTCTTCTTAACATGACTGTGGGTAGCGGATAGGCTCCAAATGTGCATATGCGCACCGAGGAGAACCACCCATGAAAAAGTACCTGCGTGTTGGGCTCGTTGCAGCCATCCTAATGACGACCGGTTCCATGAATGTCTTCGGGTCTATCGCGGGAACTGACCCCCGACCCAAGCCCGTGGGACATATGTCCGCGAGCTTGGCAATTTCAGTAGTTCTCTCTGTTCTAGGACTATAAGAACGAAGAGAATAAGTTTCGAGGGTTGGAATGAGCCTGTCGAAGCTCGATAGCGGACTGTGGGTGGCTGGGTTTATCAGCCACGCCGCGCTTTTGGCCGTGCTTTTCTATCGGGGCAGGTGGAGGGAATACCCTGTCTTCACCACATTCATAGCCTTTCATTTTTCTCTGAGCCCGGTTTTATATGTCATTTACGGGTATGGTACGGCGACCTGGTACTCCCGTGTCTATTGGTCTTCCGCTCTTCTCGATTTTGGACTTCAACTTGGCGTCGTGTTCGAGGTGGCGCGGATCGTGTTGCGGCCAACTGGAACCTGGGTTCAGGACGCCAGAAAGCATTTTCTGCTTTCTGGCACTGTAGGCATTCTCGCCGCGGCCGCACTTGCCTGGATGGTTACTCCGCCGGTTGCAGATGCATTGGACCGATGGGAACTCCAAGGCAATCTATTCACTGCGTTCGTGATCTGTGAACTGTTCTTGATCATCAGTGCCACGGCCACTCGGTTCGGACTGGGCTGGCGAAGCCACATCATGGCGATTGAGCAAGGGTTTGCTGGCTGGGTGGTGGTCGCGGTCCTAGTGGAAACCTTGCATAGTTATTTTGGTACTGCACATTATTTCTTTGTCCTGGAATACGCTAAGATGTTTGTTTATTTGGCTGCGCTTGGCTACTGGATAGCCCGTCTGTGGCTGGAGGAGCCCGCTAGACAGCCCCTTTCCCCAGAATTGCGGGAATACATTCTTGCCCTTCACCGCCAAGTGCAATACGATCTTGGCAGAGTAGACATCGAAAGCTGAGCCGCGCGTGCCCTCCTTGCTGCCTTATCTCTTACTGCTCTTTGCAGCCTCTGCGCTGATTGGGAAGACGATCTATTCCCATTATGTCGCAGCCAAACTCGCTCGGGGAACTTGGCAAGATCTTGTGTTGAAGCTTCAGCACCTGAACCTCGACGGAGTGACGACGGTAGCACGCGATTTTCTCGAGCCTCGCCCTAGCCAGATCCAATTGGAACCAGGCCAGATGTGGGAGCTTGTAGGTGGTTATCGTGGGTTACGAAAGATGCGAGCAAATGCAGAGGTGATGCTGGCTCTCGCGTCTTACACAAAACGCTGGAACTTTGACGAAAGCGTGATTGTTAGCGAAAGGATGAGACGCGACGCAACGGCGTTGCACCGTGCGATCCGCCGTGTCGAGCTGAGGAGAATAGGCGAACTAAAAAACATCTATCGCCTCCTTCCACATCATTTCCACATGATGACTCCTTTCGACGTGCATCAAGCAGCCTCCTCGTATTACCTGATGCGCCAGCGGCTGCTTGCCCTATATGAAACCAGCCATGCTGGGTTATATCCAGCTTTGTCAGCGAAATTGTAGGTGGAATCGATCTGGGCGGCGCCATCGTCAACTGCACAATCCGTCTTTGCGCTTGCAAAAACATGAAGAAATAGGGTTATATTGAAATGTACAATTCAATACACGCGCCCTGGCAGCCACGCTTTCCGGCGTCCTGATTATTGAAATGTATATTCCAAATATGCGGCATGCGCGGCTTTGGAGGATGAGTCACGGCTCCGCAAGCTCTTCGCCTCACTTGGAGTCCACCTCATGAAGAACGAATTGCATGACCTGACCGATCAGGAGCGCGGCATGAACTGCCCTGGCTACGTGCCGGGCCAAGCCGCTCCGATGGAGCATGGCATTCTTCCGCTCGATGCGAGTATCCGTGAGCCACGGACCGAGCATTCGGGAGACGTCAGGTGTATAGAATCAACCACAAAGACCGTCCCCTTGTCTCTCCCCGGGCTAGTCGATGCCATTCTCGAAGTCAGCCGACAGCGGAAGACTATGCTCGATCAAGTGCGCTCTGCTCTACTATCAGGCAACGACCTGGAGGCGCTCCAATTAGCCCGGAAACTGTGTGGATTACCGATAAAGGACAGAAATGAAGAGGGTTATCGAACTCATAAGAGTCAGCACCGAAAGGCAAGCAGCGAACGATCGCGCTTCGATTCCCGCGCAGCAAGCCGCTAACCGGCGAACTTGTCTACAGCACGGGCTTGAGATCGTGCGTTCGATCCAGATCGCCGACGTTTCGGGAGCTTCCGTGCTTCTAGCTCCCGAGATTCAAGAGCTCATGCGGCTTATCAAATCTCCTACCATTAGCGGTGTCGTGGCGCGTGAGTTCAGCAGACTTATGCGGCCGGAGAATTTCGCTGACTACGCTCTCCTTCAGGCATTTGCTGACTCCAGGACCGTTCTGTATTTGCCGGAAGGACCAATTGACCTTAACAGCAAGACTGGCCGACTCATGGGAACCATTCGCGCAGCAATAGCGGGAATGGAGCGGACCGAGATTCTTGAGCGCGTTTGGAGCGCTAAAGAGGAAAAACGACGGCGCGGAGAGTTGGCGCAGAGCTCGATTGTGCTCCCGTTCGGAGTTGGGTATGAACAGGGTCGAGGGTTTCACTACAAACCGGAGGCAGAGCGGGTGCGTGCGGCTTTCCGACAGTTTCTGGCCGGAGACCAAAGCTACTCTAAACTCGCCCAAATGGTCGGCGTGACGCCTCGAGGTATGCACCTGATCCTCCGAAATCCAATCTGGATTGGTTGGCGAGTCATCGACAAGAAACGTGACCTGTCTGGTGCCGGTAAGTACATCGGTATCGACGGCCGGCAGGCGGACCGCAGGAAGATTTCCCGAGCCCCTGAAGATGTGATTCGGGTGCAAGTCATTGAAAATCCGCTGATTACACAAGCCGAGTTTGAATCGGTACAGCAGATCATGGATTTAAAGCAAAAGAAGCATTGGCGAACTCGAACGGACTATGAGCATCGCTTTACCTATAACGGCTTTCTGACCTGTTCAACCTGCAGGGAAGTCATCCATACGGCTTTGGCACGACGAGATTACTATGCCTGCAAAGGGCGACGAACCACACACAAGTGCCAAACGAAATACATGGGCCGTGGGAAGCTCGAAGGGTTATTAGATGGTTTGTTCGCCGACCGCCTCACCAAACCTGCATTTCTTGAAAACTGTGTCGAAACGCTACGGCAACGCTCCGTCCAGACTAACTCTGATGTTGATATCCCGAGATTGACCGCCGAACTCAAGACGCTCCAGCGCAAACGTGAGCGTGTGATCGACGGTTTCGTGGAAGGCGTAATCAAACGTGAGGAGCGGGATCAACGCCTGATCGCAATTGAGGACGGAATCCGCGTTGCCGAAGACACTTTGGCCCGAGAACCGGCGGATAGGTCTTTCGACACAGGAAAGCTGATCGAGGCTTTTGCACCACTTGTTGAGTGGGAATATTGGACAAGAGACCAGAAACGGCAGGTTCTCTCGACTTTGATACCAGATATCAGGGTGTCCGATTACAAGGTTGATTCCTTGGGACTTAGTTCAAGCCTTTTCAGCAATGAGGATACCCATAGGGACAAGGATTCATCGCGGCGGCGAGCATGAAGCGCGCTGGAAAACTGAGCGACATGGACGCGCGGGCGATGGTGACCTGTCCATCTTCCAGAGGCTGCCGCATTACTTCCAATACGTTGCGCGGAAACTCGGGAAGTTCGTCGAGGAAGAGAACTCCATGATGCGCGAGGGAGACCTCGCCGGGCCGAGGAACCGCGCCGCCACCGATCAAACCCGCGTCGGAGATGGTGTGGTGCGGCGAGCGAAACGGACGGTGCGTGACCAGGCCCGTCTCGCCGTCGAGCACACCGGCAACCGAATGAATCTTGGTGGTCTCGAGCGCTTCGTCAAAGCTGAGCGGAGCAAGGATCGACGGCAGCCGCTTGGCGAGCATGGTCTTGCCGGAACCCGGCGGCCCAATCATCAGGATGTTGTGACTGCCGGCAGCGGCGATCTCGAGAGCGCGCTTGGCGGTCTGCTGGCCGCGCACATCTTTGAAATCCAGCGGGAAGTGCTGCAGTTCGCCGAGCAGCTTTGTCGTTGATATGCGAAATGGTTCCACGCCGATGCCGCCGTTCCCAGCGGCGTTCAACAATTCGCGCACATCATTTAGAGAAGTGACTGGATAGACGTTGACCCCTTCGACGACTGCAGCTTCGGCAGCGTTGGCGGCAGGCACGACCAGGTTTCGAATGCCGCGATCTCTCGCGGCCACGGCCACCGGCAGCATGCCGGGCACGGCACGCAGGCTTCCATCGAGACCCAATTCGCCGAGGAGCAGAAACTGGCTGAGGTCGCGAAGCTGCAGTGCGCCATAAGCGCCCAGGATGCCGATCGCAATCGGCAAGTCGAACCCCGAGCCCTCTTTCTTCAGATCGGCAGGCGCGAGGTTGATGGTGATGTGGGTGGGTGGGATAGAGAAGCCGGAGTTCTTGATCGCGGCGCGCACGCGGTCACGACTCTCTCGAACCGCCGCATCGGGCAGGCCGACGGTATGGAAGCGATCCTCCGCGGTCTGGATGCCTGAGTAGTCGACCTCGACGTCGATAATGTTCGCGTCGATACCGTAGACCGCGGCGCTGAGAGCTTTGAAGAGCATGCGTTTCAGGGGGGAGGGCTTGCAGCAAGTATAGGAGGGTAAAGGAATCTTCATGGTGACTCACATCACAGGCGTTTTAGAAATGCCCCTACTGGCCAGGACGTGGGAATCGTGGAAGTTATGAGCGGAGGAGAGTCGGCGGTGTTACTTTCAAAAGCGATAAGCGTCGGAGTGCGAGGAGGAACTGTGAGGCAGTGCCGGAACTGGAAGTTGGTTTGCGGAGCCTTGGGAGTGTTGATGCTGTCTCCTGCGACTACCAAAAGCGCACAGACGAATGCGAGTGATGGCGCTGATCGTCCCACTGCACAGAGCCGTCCCGCGCAACGGGATGATTCCGGGATTGTGGGAGACAAGCCTGGGGAAGAGCCCGATGAAACTCCGGCACTACCGACCGCCGCGGCCAAAAAGAGCGGAGGCGTCGGCACCGCATGGGAGATGATCCAGACGGCCGCGAAGAGTCCCAAGCCCCAGCTGCGGATTGATGCTCTTACCGCAGTTGGCACACTGGGGGATTTCTCAAACGCGGAAGAGATCGTTGAAACCGCCATGACGAAGGGGATCGCGATGTACGCCTGGCTGCGGCTGTCGGCGCCGGCACAATGAATGACCGCAGATTGATTCCATTTCTGCGCAGAGCGCTGGATGACAAGGCACCCGAGGTGAGCTATGCCGCAGCGGTTGCGTTGTGGAAGGTGCACGATCATAGCGGAGAGGCGATTCTGTACCAAGTGTTAGCCGGCGAACGAAAGGCTGCCGAGGGTTTCATCGGCACGGAGATGCATCAGGCCAACAAAGATCTGCACAGCCCTTCGACCCTCGCGCTGCTCGGAGCAGAGCAGGGAGCGTATGCCTTGCTGGGACCATTTGGGATCGGCCTGGATGCAGCCAAGATGATGATGAAAGGCTCGAATGCGAATTCTGCCAGAGTACTTACGGCTAGCCTGCTCTCGAGCGACAATACGCCGCTGACGAAGCGGCAGTTTCTCGCCGCGTTGCGTGACAAGGATTATTTTGTGCGTGCCGCTTCAGCACGAGCCCTGGGGAACTACCGGGGCAAGGATGTGAGCGATGCGCTGCAAGCGACATTCACCGATAAGAAGCCGAGCGTTGGGTTGACGGCCGCCGCGTCTTACATCCGAGTGAACCGCGCATCTGCAAGCATTCCCAAAAAACGCGGTGGTCACCTACCGCCATCGCCGATCAGAAAGAATGGATTGCGGTAATGGGCGATTGAGGCGCGATTAAAAAACAGGAGCCATCAATCGGACAGGTTCGATTCCGTTTCGGGCGTGGGCTTACGCATCCCCGCGAATCGAAAGAAGCGGTGCTCGCAGAATTCGCAACGGTAAGCCATCAGACGGATCGCTTTCAGCGGACGTTCCACGGGACGAGTGTGGCTTCTTCTGATTGCCCCATTCCCACACTTCGGACAACGTAAAGAAACACGAGCTGAACTGAACATAGTCTCTCCGCCGAAACCCAAAGTCTGCCGGATTCCGGCCATCAGCTTCAGACTGTTATCTCATACTTCGGCGGATACATAAAGGCGGCAGACAGTGTTTCGGCTGGTCTGGTTTGAGCGATGAACGCCGACTTGTGTGCCGAGGGCCAGCGCTACCTCACCAGGCGAGGCATAGAATAGTTGGGTGAAGACCAGCATCTTCGACATCTATAAAGTTGGAATTGGCCCATCGAGCTCACACACCATGGGTCCCATGCGGGCGGCCAGGCACTTCGGTTTGGAGTTGTCGAGCGCCGGAGTTCTGGAGCAGGTCGCGGCAGTGCGCGCAGATTTATACGGTTCGCTCGCGCTGACAGGCAAGGGCCATGGAACCGATCGTGCGGTGCTGCTTGGATTGACCGGGGAGGAAGCCGACTCAATTAATCCAGCGATGATCGAGTCGAAGCTGGCGCAGATCCGCGCCGACAAGATGTTGCCGTTGATGGGAACACACACCCTTCCCTTTCAGGAAGCCGACCACCTGCTCTTTCATCGTGATGTCATGTTTCCGCCAGGTTCGACGACGAGGCACCCCAATGGAGTTCGCTTCACTGCTCTGAACGAGAAGGGCGAGACGATTCGCGAGCGGACTTACTTCTCGATCGGTGGAGGCTTCATTGTGGCCGATGGGGAAGAGCTTCATGAGGAGAAGGCGGGGGCAACACTTCCCTACCCCTTTCGCAACGCGGCCGAGTTGATGGAGATGGCGGCGGAACAGCGGATTGGAATTTGGGAAGTGATGCTGGCGAACGAGAGCGTGGCAACGAGCGCGGCTGCCGTACGAGAGAAAATTCTACACATCTGGCAGGTGATGCAGGCCTGCATCGAACGCGGCATGGCGACGGAAGGTATCTTGCCGGGGGGATTGAATGTTCGCCGTCGCGCCGCGGCATTGGTGCGCAGACTGATTGAGAAGCAGGAGGCCGGAAGCGGAACCGGCGATCCGCTGGCGCCGCTCGACTGGGTTACGGTGTACGCGATGGCGGTGAATGAAGAGAACGCCGCGGGAGGCCGCGTGGTGACTGCGCCGACGAATGGCGCGGCAGGAGTGGTGCCTGCCGTAGCCCGCTATTACCGCGACTTCATCAACGGCGCCGACGAAGACGGGCTGCTGCGCTTCTTTCTCACCTCTGCCGCTATCGGAGTGCTCTACAAGGAAAATGCATCCATCAGCGGCGCGGAAGTTGGATGCCAGGGCGAGGTGGGCGTGGCCTGTTCGATGGCAGCCGGCGGGTTAGCTGCAGCGCTCGGCGCAACCAATCAGCAGATCGAACATGCGGCCGAGATCGGCATGGAGCACAACCTGGGCATGACCTGCGATCCGATCGGCGGCCTGGTGCAGATTCCGTGCATTGAGCGCAATGCGATGGGAGCGGTGAAGGCTGTACACGCCTGCCGCATCGCGATGAATGAGACCGAGGGTCACAAGATTTCGCTCGATCAGATCATTCAGACCATGTACCTGACTGGTCTCGACATGCAGTCGCGCTACAAAGAGACGTCTCTTGCGGGACTCGCTTTGAACGTCATCGAGTGCTGACGATTTTCACTGCTGCTTAACGTTCCAGCGCCATCGCGACCGAGTTGCCACCACCGAGACAGAGAGCCACGACACCCCGATGCACATCGCGGCGGGTCATCTCGTAGAGCAAGGTCACGAGGCAGCGGGCGCCGCTCGCTCCGATAGGATGTCCGATGGCGACCGCCCCGCCATTCACGTTGACTCGGTCCTGCGGTAAGCCCAGTTCGCGACTCACAGCGATTGCCTGTACCGCAAACGCCTCATTCAATTCATAGAGGTCCACCTCGTCGACAGACCACCCGGCGCGCGCCAGGGCTTTTCTTACACCGGTGACCGGTGCCATCATGACCCAGGCGGGATCGATACCGCTGGTGGCCTGCGCACGGATGTAAGCCAGAGGCTTGAGCGAAAGCGCAGCAGCGCGGCTCGCCGACATCACTACCACCGAAGCGGCGCCATCATTCACGCCCGGAGCATTGCCTGCGGTTACGGTGCCGTCTTTTTTGAACGCAGGTTTCAAAGCTCGCAGCGCTTCGACGCTGGTATCTTCGCGAACGGATTCGTCGTACTTGAAGAGAGTGGAGGGCTGGCCTTTCTTCTTCGCGGCAATTTCAACGGGCAGCACCTGCGAATCGAACCGGCCTTCGCGCCATGCCTCCGCTGCTTTACGATGCGAACAGAACGCGTACTCGTCCTGCTCCGCGCGTGTGACCTTGTACTTCTCGGCCACGTTCTCACCGGTCATTCCCATGTGGTAGTTGTTAAACGCATCCCAAAGCCCATCGTGCACCATCGCGTCCACCACGGTCGCGTTCCCCATTCGAAAGCCGCTGCGACCCTGCGGGAGAAGATACGGCGCATTGGTCATCGACTCCATACCGCCCGCGACTACGATCTCCGCGTTGCCGGTCTGGATGGCCTGCGCGGCGAGTGCCACCGCTTTGAGCCCAGAGCCGCACACTTTGTTGATCGTCATGGCACTTACCTCGCTCGTAAGACCTCCGTTGAGCGCTGCCTGGCGTGCAGGATTCTGTCCGAGTCCGGCCGATACGACGTTGCCGAGGATGCATTCATCGATCGTTGCTGGGTCAAGACCCGCGCGCCGCACTGCCTCTCTCACAGCCATGGCCCCCAACTGCGGGGCCGAGAACTCTGCAAGCGAACCTTGAAACTTTCCTACCGGAGTGCGAACTGCGGAAACGATAACTACGTCTTCCATGGTGGAGCTCCTCGCTTGTTTCTTCGATGCCGAGAGGTAAGCCTCGAATCGAGCCTGAGTCCCGTGACATCAACACGCCTTCTCAGCTGGCAGGCGAACTCGAACATAGCAAGCGGAGCGGAAGTAGGCAAACCGCGGAGAGAGCAGTATAAGAAGCGTTGGGGTGCAGAACCGATGCGAATCAATCACATCGGCGAAGCATCCAAAGAAACGCCGGGGAGAATTCGTTGGCGGAAAACGGAACAGATGCAATCGAGACTTACCCTGTAGCGACGGGAGACCGGGGTGCGCTCGCACCGTGGTGGCATACGGCACTGTTAGTGTTGCTGATTGTTGGGACTTCGATTCTGGGCACGCGACACAGCCAGCATCGCGGGTTGTCGGGCCGCCACTTCGGAACCTATCTCTTCACATTGGGATGGGAGTGGTTCCTCGCCGCATTCGCGTACTGGGGACTCTGGCTCAAGAAAGTATCCATTGGAAGCGTGCTGGGCGAGTGGCGCAGGGATGCGCGTGGATGGTTGCGCGACCTGGGCGGGGCTTTGTTGTTCTGGATTATGGCGATGACCGTTCTCGCCGCCGTAAGCGTACTGCTGCGATGGGCGCACATGGAGAACGCGCAGAAGAAGATTGCTGAACTCGCGCCGAGCAGCTGGCTTGAGTTGGCTTTGTGGATCTTGCTCAGCGTGTCCGCCGGCTTTTGCGAGGAGTTCCTCTTTCGCGGTTATCTGCAACAGCAGTTTTCGCGCGTGAGCGGACGCGTGTGGATCGGAGTTGTTGGTTCTTCGTTGTTATTCGGCGCGGCTCACGGATACGAGGGTATGAGCGGGATGATCGCGATCACGTTGTTTGGCGCGATGTTCAGCGTGCTTGCGATCAAGAGGCGCGGTCTTCGTACAGGCATGCTTGCTCACGCATGGCATGACACTTTCGTGGGAGCGTTACTCGCGTTAGCAAAAGTTATGCACCTGCTGTGAAGAAAATTCACTCGATGCGGTCATCGCGAGTAGCGTTCGCGATTCCGAAATATGAGAAGAGTGATGCGAAATGTGATTTTTTTCTTGACACAGTTTTTTAGGAACTCTATACATTCGATAACTGCAGCACGAGTGTTGCAGGTTCGATGAATCATCGAAAAGGGAGAATAGAAAACCATGGCAACCAAGAAGGCAGCCAAGAAGGCACCGGCAAAGAAGGCAGCAAAGAAAGCTACAAAGAAGAAATAACTAAGGCAACCGCAATAGGCAACACATTCGGGGGACGCCAAAAGCGTCCCCCGAAGTGTTTTTGCGCAAAGCTTTGGGCGTTGCGTGACTGCCGATTCGCTGGACGTGGTGAGAGAAGCAGAGCAGGATAAGGAACATGACGCGACGCAGATGGATAGCCGATACCTGGGACGAAGCGACTGCAACTCTGGCGGGGCAACAGGCAGCGCACCTGGTCCGCGTACTTCGCGCCCAAGCCGGAATGGAGTTCGACATCGTCGCAGGCGGACGCGTTTGGCATAGCGTGATCGCGGGAATTAGCGGAGACGCGGTGCGCTTCAACCTAGTAGCCGAGGTGGAAGCAGAGCCGGCGCTTCCGGCAACCCTGTTGCTCTCTATCTATAAGTTCGATCGGATGGAATGGGCAATGGAGAAGGCAACGGAGCTCGGCATTGCCTGTATCGTGCCGATGATTACGCGGCGAACGGAGAAGCATCTTGCTGCCGCGGCGCCAAACCGTCTCGAGCGTTGGCGGCGGATTGCACGCGAGGCATCGCAGCAGGCGCGCCGCTCGGATGTTCCGTCGATTGAAGATGTCGTTCCAGTGAAAGTCGCGGTGAAGGCCGAGCCGACTGCGCTACGTCTCCTGCTCGCCGAACAGGAACGAACAACCACCCTGAAAAATGCGATCGAAGCTGGCCTGTCGCTCAGCGGAGACGAGATGCCGCAACTTCGGTTAGCGATTGGGCCGGAAGGCGGCTGGGCTTCAGAAGAAGAGGCGCTGTTCGATGCGGAGGGTTGGAAGCCGGTAAGCCTGGGACCGCGGATTCTTCGCGCGGAGACCGCCGCCATCGCGGCGATGTCGGTGATGAGTGCCCTGTTGGAATAGGGGACGCGGACATTCTTGAGGGGCGAGCACGTTATCCGTGTAATACAGAAAATAAGAAGGGCTGCAACGAATGGTTGCAGCCCTCTCCTTTGTGTCCGGTCCGCTCTAGCTGAAGAGGTCCTTCATCTTGCTGAGGAGGCTGCGTGAGGTCGGAGTATTTTCGACCGTCATAGTTTCTGCCAGTTGCCGGAGCAATTCGCGCTGGACCTTGGTTAACTTCTTCGGCGTCTGTACCGCCACCTGAACGATCAGGTCGCCGCGTCCATGCTCGTTCAAGAACGGCACGCCCTTACCGCGAATTCGAAATTCCTTGCCGCTCGGCGTTCCTTCGGGAATCTTGAGGTGGCTCTCTCCATCCATCGTCGGAATCGCGAGTTCATCGCCCAGTGCGGCTTGGGGGAAGGAGATCGGCATCACGCAATGCAGATCGTTACCGTCGCGCTCGAAGAACGCGTGGGGTTTCACAGCCAGCACTATATATAGGTCGCCATTGGGACCGCCGAAGCGTCCGGCATCGCCCTCACCCTGATATCGAATGCGAGTGCCGTCTTCCACGCCGGCTGGAATGCTGACGTGGATGGTGTGTTCCTTAGCGACGCGCGCATCCCCGCGGCAGGTCGTGCACGGATCGGTGATCACGCTGCCAGTACCTCCGCAGGCGGTACAGGTTCTCGCGATCGAAAAGAAGCCTTGCTGGTAGCGGACCTGTCCGCGGCCCTGGCATTGCTGGCAGGTGCTTGGACCACGCATGCTCTGGGTGCCGGTTCCGCGGCAGTCGGTGCAGGCTTCCATGCGACGGATACTGATATCCGTATCTTTGCCGAAGACAGCGTCACCGAATTCAATGGTGTGGTCGAAACGAAGATCGCGGCCACGCTGTGCGCGGGAGGCTTTGCGTCCGCCGCCGCCCATGTTGAACATCTCGCCAAAGAAGTCGCCGAAGATATCCCCAATATCCTGCGCATTGGTGAAGCCGCCGGCCCCGTTGGAAACACCGGCGTGACCGTAGCGGTCGTAGGCCGCACGCTTCTGTGGGTCGCAGAGCACCTGGTACGCTTCGCTGGCTTCTTTAAACTTCTCTTCCGCCGCGGGGTCGTCCGGATTGCGGTCCGGATGATGCTGCATGGCGAGTTTGCGATAAGCGGTTTTGAGCTCCTGCTCGCTGGCTTCGCGCGAAACACCGAGTACTTCGTAATAGTCGAGTTTGCTCACGTTGGATGTCTGGCTCATGCTTCCTTCTGTTTCTGGTTACTGACGACGCGCACCAGGGCCGGACGCAGAAGGCGTTCCTTGATGCGATACCCACGGCGAACTTCGTCCAGCACCTGCTGGTCTGGCAGGTCAGTGCGTTCCACGCTGTCGAGAGCCTCATGAACGCGCGGATCGAAGGTGGTGCCGACCGTCTCGACCGGCTGCACATTCAGCGAACGAAGCGCATCTTCCATCTGCTTGAGAATCAGTTCGACCCCGGCGCGCAGTTGTTCCGCAGATCCGTTCGACTTGAGAGCGAGTTGGAAGTTATCGAGGACGGGTAGAATTTGCTCGACTGCACCGGCTTGCGCGAAGTCACGAAAATCCGCTCGCTCGCGCGCCTCTCGTTTGCGGGCATTGTCGAACTCCGCCTGCAGACGCGCCAGCCGGTCGACCAACTGGTCCCGCTCCGCCTTGAGGCGTTCGTATTCCAGCTCGGGCACGGTGCCTGCACCTTCCAACGGGCCGGTCTGTGTGGTCTTGCTGGCAGCATTGCTGTCCACGGTAGCTGCATCAGAAGGATCGCTGACCGGATCGGTATTCTGGTGCGACTCAATCTGTTCGTCGGTCATCTTGTTTGCGTCAAAAATTTTGGCAGTCATGGTGTCTCGGTTCTGGGCCTTTCATAGTTCATCGCCCCAGGGCTATCGCTCCAGGCCACACACTCGCGGACCTACAGCCTGTTTTCAGGGGGTTACTGGGGTGGCTGAAGAATTCTGTCAGACAGATGCGCGATAAAGGCCACTGCGTTAATCGTATCCTGATACTGGATGCGCGTGGGCGCGATCACGGCCACCGTACCCAAGCTTTCCATCCCCAGGCGGGCCGGTGCGCCGATAAGTACAAGATTACGCATCTCCGGAAAAGATTCTTCCAGTCCCACTACCACTCGCACGGCTTGCTGACGAGCATCAACATACGCGTTCAGCAACTCGATCAGCCGTTCCTTAGCCTCAAGGGCGCTCAAGAGCTGGCGCAGCCGTTCGCGATCCGCTTCCCCGCCAATGAGATTGGCGACACCCTCTATAAAGATGGCCGGACCTGCTGATACGGGCGAGAAGGCGCCGTTGCGGCAAAGGTCCTCGAGCGAATGCATCAGGCGGTCGTACTCACTGCGCTCCTGCTGCAGGCGTGTGCCTAGCTCGACGCGAATGTTCTCGATGGACCAGCCGTGAAAATTCTCATTAAGATAACGGCCGGCAGTGGCAAGTTCTCCAGAGTCGAGATCGCGATCGAGGGTCAACACCCGATCGAGAACCACACCTGCCTTGGTAACGACCACGGCCAACACCCGCCCAGTTGAAACGCGCGAGAAGTGAATGTGTTCGAGCAAGTGAATATCCCCGTGCGATGCAATGGCGACACCGAGGCCGCTCGAGAGCAGGGCCAGGACATGCGAGGTTCGCTCAAGAAATTGCTGACGACTACTCACGCCGGCAAAGCTCTCTTCAATCTGGTCCTGCCGGTCCTGCGAGAGACTGGTAGGCGCGATCCGCGCGACGCCATTCAATTGCTCGACGTAGAAGCGGAAGGCCCGCGGCGTGGGAATGCGTCCGGCGGAGGTGTGCGGCTGCTCTAACAGACCTGATTCCCCAAGCGAAGCCATCACGTTACGGATGGTCGCGGAGCTCATCCCGTCCTTATGAGCGAACTGGCGGGCAATCGCCTGAGAGGCTACCGGTTCCCCGGTGGCAATGTATGTATCGATGATCGCAGTCAGCACCAGCCGCTCGCGCGGACTGATGCGGAGCTCTGAGGTCACATCCCGACCGCCATTTGGTGTATCTCGCAGCATGATTCACCGGTAAAACAGAGAGAGCCGTCCTGTTTAATTCTAGGAATCTCCGTGCGGTGTGTCAATTAATGTGAGTCTCACATCGTAAACTCCGATTTGACTCGTCGACAATTCGAGACTCAGCCTTCCCCTTTAGCGGCGAAGGATTTCTCCTGCTATATGCTACCATGGTACATTGGTACCAATGGCGGATAAGAACAATGCATTCGGCATTGAAGTCGAACGGGTGCAGACCGGCGTGCGACTAGAAAAGCGCATGTTGAAGGTGCTAAAAGCCGTCGCCGAGCAGAAGGACATGAGCCTGGGAGATTTGCTCGAAGGCATCGTGCTGCATGCCTTTGAAGGAAAAGCCGCGTTTTCGCCACATACGCTGAAGGAAATCGAGCAATTCAAGAGCCTCTACGGCATGACCCTCACAGCCCAGCACAGCCATCAATTGAAGGAGCGCAAGCAATGAACCTTTTAGGTGTGGCCGCACTTGCAGCCTCTGCCGTGCTGCCGGTATTTGCTCAGACCAGGGCCGAGGCGCCGCTCGAGCACGTGCGCAACAGCTTTGTGCTGACCGTGCACGCGCCGTATGAAGAGGCGGCGCCCCTGTTCGGACCTAACGGGGAACGGGGATGGGCAGGCGCGCGATGGGATCCTCGATTCCTGTACCCGCAGCCGGCCGAGGATGTAGAGGGGGCCGTATTCACGGTTCAGCATGGTGAGCATAAGAGCGTTTGGGTCAACACGGTTTTCGATCTCCAGACGCGCTACTTTCAATACGTCTACTTCATTCCCGATGTCCTAGTCACGATCGTCGATGTGAACTTCGATCCGCTGGAAAACGAGGACACTGAGGTGCACGTGGTGTACACGCGGACCGCGCTCAACGCAGCCGCGAATGCGGACGTGAAGGCGCTGGGCGAAAGCGATGCGCAGAGTGGCAAACAATGGCAGGAAGCGGTGAATGCCTATCTCGAGAGTCGCAAGCGGCCTTAGCCCGCGAATTTGACCTGTTCGTTACCTGGGACATGCGGCGCGGTGTTGAACGGCGGCCTACGGAAGTTGGCAGCGTACCCGAAAAATTCTACTCGGCTGTTACCCTGAAACCTGAACCCATGAATGAAACCATCCTGATGCATTTCTCCGGCCGGGATCACGCGGGCCTGACCACTCTGTTGACCGGCATCCTCGCGGAATTTGACGCCTGCGTTCTCGACATCGGTCAGGCGGTAGTCCATGAGACGCTGGCCCTGGGGTTACTGGTCGAGGTCGCGTCCGGCAAGGAATTCACGCCGCTGAAGAATGCGTTGATCGTCAAAGCGCATGAACTGGATTTGAAAGTGCGGTTCACAACGGTCACTAAGGAACAGTTTCAGCATTGGGTCACGCGGCAAGGCAAAGACCGTTTCATCATCAATATTTTGGGCAGGGCGATCACTGCCCGGCAGATCTCTCGCGTAACAGCGATTGTTGCGGAACACGGACTGAACGTGGACCGCATCGAGCGACTCTCGGGCCGCATGTCGCTGGCGGTTCATTCCGCAAAGGCGAACGCCTGCATCGAGCTCAGGGTCAGTGGACAGGCGCGTTCTGAAGACGAGATGCGAGCGGCGTTTCTCGAGACAGCTCACGAACTGACCATCGACATCGCCTTCCAGCGGGAGAGCATCTTCCGGCGGAACCGCCGCTTGTTTGCCTTCGACATGGATTCCACACTCATCCAGGGCGAAGTGATCGATGAACTCGCCAAGATGGCCGGAGTGGCCGATGAGGTGGTGAAGATTACCGAATCGGCGATGCGCGGCGAGATCGAGTTCCAGGAAAGCTTTCGCAGACGGGTGTCGTTACTGAAGGGACTGCCGGAAGAACGCGTCCACGCACTGCTCGGAACTATTCCCCTGGTTGAGGGAGCGGACCGGCTCATCGGCACGTTAAAGATCCTTGGTTACAAGACGGCGATTTTGTCCGGAGGTTTCACGTTCTTTGGTCAACATCTGCAAACTCGTCTCGGTGTCGATTACGTATTTGCCAACGAGCTCGAGGTGCGGGACGGTGTGGTGACGGGCGAGGTGAATACCCGCATTGTCGATGGGGCTCGCAAGGCAGAACTGCTGCAGGAGATTGCGGCGCGAGAACAGATCTCGCTCGAACAGATCGTGGCGGTGGGCGACGGAGCAAACGACCTGCCCATGTTGAAGCTGGCCGGGATGGGCATCGCCTTTCGGGCGAAGCCGATCGTCAGGCAGGGTGCGGACCAGGCACTCTCATTTCTCGGATTGGACAGCCTGCTGTACCTGGTTGGCGTGCGGGATCGCGACCTCGAGGAGATTCCGCAAACACTCGTGAGTGACTGGCCCAGCGAGAACTCCTGACGCGACCGCTTCTCCCCGGGTGAGTGAGCCCGAGGGACGCTCGGCACTCCAGGCGCCATCGGCATTTTCAGTTCGACTCTCCGTTCAAGGCTGGTACTTAAAAGACTTGTCCGGATAGGGCGGAACTTTGGGTACAGGCCTCGGGTCCTCGTGAATCTCCTTCTTCAAGAGTTCAAGCGCGGCCTGTAGTTGCGCATCTTCGCCAGTGAAGGTGCCGTGGGGTGCGTTGTCCACAACGATGTCGGGATCGAAGCCGTGTCCTTCGATGAGCCACTTCCCGTCGGGTGTGTAGACGCCGGTCTCCGCAGCGGTAGCCACTCCATTGTCCGCCTGAACGTTGTCTCCACTCAGCCATATCTCTCCGCCCCAGGTGCGGATGCCAATGACCTTACCGAGGTTGAAGTGGTGGAACCCGGCGGTGAATGCCTCGCCATCGGAAGCGGTCTCCTGATCGCACAGAACGACGATGTGACCGCGAAACGCGTACTGCATGTTCCATTGCGGATTGCCGACTCGCGGCTGCCAGTAGAACCAGGCCTGGCGGAGGAGTTTGCCCAGCAGCCAGGGATCGATATTGCCACCGTGATTGTGACGTACGTCGATGATCAGTCCCTGCCGGTCAAAGACAGGGTAATAGTCCCGCGCCCACTGGTTCATGTCGCCTGTGCCCATGGCGCGCAAGTGAACGTAGCCGATCTGTCCGGCGGAGTCGGCATCGACCTTCAGGCGTCGTGAGTATTCCCACTCCGCGTAGCGAAGCTTCGATTCGTCGTCGGCTTTGACCGGCGTCACCAGAACCTCGCGCGTCTGGCCCTTGCTGGACTTGACCTGCAGCATGACCTGGGTGCCGGCCTTGCCACGGAGCAACGCACGTTCATCTGGAACGCTGAGCGCACTCACCCCGTCGATGGTGACAATCACCTCACCATCGTGAACGAGAGACTCGGGTCGGGCGAGAGGCGGGGCCGCATTGGGCAGATCCGGATCATGAAGGTAGACATGGTCGACGATATAACCGCCTACCTTTTCGTCACGGCGAAGCACGGCGCCAAGCGCAGCCAAGTCGATCTGGTCCTCGGGCTTTCGCATATCGCCGCCCTGTACGAAGGTGTGCAGGGCCGAGAGTTCGCTCACCATCTGGGCAATAATCTCGTTCAACTCTTCGCGATCGGCGACCCGGTCGACCAGCGGGAGATACCGTTCGCGCATCGCGTTCCAATCGACGCCGTGCATGTGGCGGTCGTAAAAGTAGTCCCGCTCCAATCGCCACGCATCGAGGAAGAAGCCGCGGAATTCCTCGCGCGGGTTCGTGGAGATGGCCCAGCGTGAGAGATTAATGGCCGCCTTCCCCATGGTTTTCGCATCGCCAGTGGCCGACGCTTTTACATCCGAATCGAAGATGTAGAATTCGTCGGCTTTAGCCACCAGCAGCTTCTTGCGATCGAGCGAAAGTTCGTAACCTTTGACGTCTCCCATCAAGGTCTCCAGTTCGTCGCCTTTGTTGGCGATGTCGAGACACTGCAAGCTGAGCTTGGGCTGAACTTCATCGCTGCTGTTGGTCCAGCAGAGGCGCTTGTCGGTGGCCTGCAGGCTGCCGTAATTTCCCGGAGGCGCGGGGACATCGGTAAGCCGCGATGCGATATCGCTGAAGTCGATCTTAACCTCGACTGGCTTCTTTTCGTCCTTCTTCTGGTCGGCAGATTTTAAAGGCTCGGGCGTCTTGGTGTCGGAACCGTTCTTCTTTGCCTCTTCGGGCTTGGCTTCAGGAGTCTTCTCTTCGTCCTTCTTTGCTGGTGTTTCCGGATGCAACTCGTCCGCGGGTAAGAAGGGCGAGCGCAAATCGGGCATGAGGGCGACCTGGTAGACCTTCACCGGACGGTCGAAGTGCGGCTCGGGTTCACGCGAGCCCCAGGGTGAGCTCACGGTCGTCTGGAGCATGCGATCGGAGAGGAAGTAGAGCCACTTGCCATCGGCACTCCAGGCCGGGCTGTTGCTGTTGTATCGCTCGGAGGTGATCGGCTGGATGGCTCCGGAGTTCACGTTCAAGACTTTGATTTGTGCGAACTGATTGGACGCGGATTCGACATAGGCCAGCCACTGGCTATCGGGCGACCAGTTGAGGTCAGAGAAGTCGCCCATCATGGATTGCGCAATGCGCTTGTTCTGCCTGGTCTTCGTGTCGAAGATCCAGAGTTGCTGATCCTTGTCGTGATGAGCCAGCCATCGACCGTCCGGGGAAGGAACGCCGTCCCAGCGCAGCAACTTGGCATCGTGGGTCCATTGTTCGGGCGCGCCTGAGCCGCTCGCGGGATACTTCCAGAACTCGGTTTCGCCACTCTCGGTCGAAAGAAGGACGACGCCTTTGCCATCGGGCAGAAAACGAGCCTCGCGATACCGCACAGCCGAGTTGCCGGCGACCTTGATGATGCGTCCGCTCTTCGCCGGCAGACTGAAGACTTCGCCGCGCGCGGTAAAGAGCGCGCTATTGCCGTCGGGCGCGAGATGAACCGCGGTGAGATAGTCCAGCGGCTTCTTCACCCAGTGCTCACGCAGTTGATCGAAGTCAGAGACCAGCGTGACGCCGATGACATGGTCGTGCCCGGTCTTCAGGTCGAGCAGCCAAAGATCGCCTCCGGAGGCATAGACTAGGTTCCCTTCTGACAGGCTGGCCGATTCGATATCGAACGTATGCTGATGACTCTGCTGTTTCAGCTCGCGACCCTGTTCGTCGGTTGAGTAGACGTTCATCACGCCATCGCGATCTGAGAGGAAATAGACCCGGTGCTCCGAGAACATGGGATTATGCGAGGTGCCGGCCCAGTCCGCCGTCATGGCCGTGGCTTCGCTCTTCCCGTCATACCGCCACACGCTTTCTCCCCATCCGCCCTGGTAACGCTTGGTGCGGCTAACCTGTTTTTCCCACCGGGTAAAGAAGAGGGTATGTCCATCGGCAGAGTAAGCGCCCTCAGAGGCCGACGCGAGCGGCACGATCTCTCGTCCACCGTGCAGATTGAGTAAGACGAGCTTCGGATCCGGCAGCGTCGAATACCGCCGGGTGCGAACCATCAACCGGCCATCGGGAGTCCAGCCCGCCGGGACCGCGTCGCCATCCCACGTTTGGCGCTGCGGCAGGCCGCCGCCGATGGGCATGGTGTAGACCTCGCGCGGACCCTCATACTCCGCTGCGAAGGCGACGATTTGTCCATCGGGAGAGATGGCTGCCATCGACTCAGTGCCGGTATTGGACGTGAGGCGGTGAGCCGGACCGCCCTGGGTAGACACTGACCATAGATCGCCTTCGGAGGTGAAGACGATCGTGTCGCCGTGAACGGCAGGGAAGCGATAGTACCCGCGGTGAATGGCTCCGGTATCGGCAGCCATGGCGGCGACGGAAGCAAGAAGAAGAGCAGCGATGAGAGACGCGAGGCGAACAGTCGTACGGATCGGTGTCGGCAAGTAAGCTCCAGTGAATGGCTGGGCGAAGTGGAGAGAGCCCGAGAATGAGGTCAAGCACACGCAGGTCGCCGGCGGCGCGATCGACGGCAGTCCTAGCGGGGAAGAATAACACTGATGCGTGGGTACGAGTTAGATCCCGATGTTCTCGTTGCAGACGTTCGTATCCTTTAAATAGTTCCCTAAGCCAGGATGTGCGGCTCAAGAACAGTTCCGGGTGCGGCTCGGATCCCGAGCCATTGCCGCTTTGCGCGATCGGGTGCGATGCTGGGTGGCGGAGGATTATCTGGTGAAAGAGAGTGGCATTCGGTTTGGACGGTTGTGGTTCTTCCCGGCAGTGGCGTTGGTTGTTGGTTTCGCAGGAGCAATGAGTGCCTCGGGCATCGCGTGGGCAGCCTCGCCAACCGTGGTTCACCTTTGGCCTAAGGGCGCTCCCGACGCAGTTACGAGTTCCGAGCCGGAAAAAGATACGACAACTCCGACGGACAATCTCATTGCCGGACGGCGAATTATCAAACTGACGAACGTCTCCGATCCCACACTGACTGTCTATCAGCCAAACCATCCGACAGGCGCGGCCGTTGTGGTGTTTCCCGGAGGCGGTTATCGAATCCTAGCTCTCGATCTGGAGGGCAACGAGGTGTGTGATTGGCTTACCTCGATCGACGTGACCTGTGTGCTGGTGAAGTATCGCGTGCCGTCGCCGGATGCAAACCGCTACGAGGCACCGCTGCAGGATGCGCAGCGAGCCGTGGGGCTGACCCGCTTCCACGCGAAAGAGTGGGGTATCGATCCGAACAAGGTTGGGGTTCTCGGATTCTCGGCCGGAGGTCATATGGCTGCGAACCTGAGCAACCACTTCATCACGAGAACGTATCCGGTCGTCGATGAGGCGGACGCGATCAGCTGTCGCCCTGATTTCTCGGTGATCGTCTATCCCGGGTACCTGGTGGGCGACCCGCCCGATTATCCGTTCGCAAAGGAGTTGCAGGTCACGGCGCAAACGCCACCCACGTTCCTGGTGCAGGCAGAAGATGATCCGGTGCACGTTGAGAACAGCATTTATTACTTTCTCGCGCTAAAGAAAGCGGCCGTACCCGCGGAGATGCATATCTACGCGAAGGGCGGGCACGGCTATGGACTGCGGCCCGTGCCGGCGCTTCCGGTGACGCAGTGGCCGGGCCTGGTGGCAACCTGGATGCGAACCATCGACGTTCTGCCTGCGAAGTGAGCTTTGCAATTCGTCTGACCGGGGCTGCCGGACGAACTGGCAGCGCCTTGGCTTTCGATGGACCACGGCTCGCCCCTGCTAAAATCGAACAACGACATGAAGTGTCCTTATTGCGGGTTTACCCAAGATCGTGTGGTGGATTCGCGGGAGAGCAAGGAAGCAGACTCCATCCGCCGCCGCCGTGAGTGTGAAAAGTGCGCGAAGCGGTTCACAACCTACGAGCGTCTCGACGAAATTCCCTACATGGTTGTCAAGAAGGACGGCCGCCGGGAGAAGTTCGAACGGCAGAAGGTGCTGAGCGGGCTGCTGCGCGCGTGTGAAAAGCGTCCTGTTTCCGCGGGCAAGCTGGAAGCGATCGTTGATGAGACTGAAGCGTACCTGATGGACGCAAGCGAGCGCGAGCGTTCGACGACCGAGATCGGCGAGATGATCATGAACCGGCTGAAGACCATCGATACCGTGGCGTACATCCGGTTCGCGAGCGTGTATCGGGACTTTAAGGATGTACGCGAGTTCAAGGAAGAGTTAGAGCAGTTGCTGAGTCACAAAGATACAGCCGTGAAGAAACAAGGCACCGGCAGATGACGCAGGCGATGCGCGGGGCGGCTGGTTAGCGCGAGCAACAAGTAGGCAAGTCGCACGAGCAAGTTCTGGAAATTGCAGTGAAGAGAGGTTTATGAGCGAAGCAATCAAGACGCACGCCGTTACACTTATTCCGGGCGACGGCATCGGGCCTGAGGTCAGCGGCGCTGTCGTGCGCATTCTGGAAGCGACCGGCGTGAAGTTTGCGTGGGAGCGGTTTGCCGCAGGCGCAGAGGCGTTTCAGCAGCAGGGCGAATACATTCCCAAGGAACTATACGAGTCAATCGAACGCACCAGGGTGGGTCTTAAGGGTCCGGTCACGACCCCGATTGGCGGCGGATTCGCTTCGATCAACGTTACGTTGCGGAAGAACTTCGAGCTGTTCGCCAACTTTCGCCCGATCAAGAATCTGCCGGGCATGGAGACCAAGTATCCGGGCGTGGACCTGATCATCATCCGCGAAAACACGGAAGGCGAATACGTGGGCCTCGAGCACGAAGTCGTGCCGGGCGTAGTTACGTCTTTGAAGGTCATCACTGAGAAGGGCTCCACGCGTATCGCGAAGTTCGCTTTTGAGTACGCGCGCAAACACGGGCGTAAGAAGATCCACGCCATTCACAAGGCCAACATCATGAAGATGTCCGACGGCCTGTTCCTGAAGTGTTCCCGAAACATCGGCAAGAATTTCCCCGAGATCTCGTACGGCGAACACCTGATCGATAACACCTGCATGCAGTTGGTGATGAATCCATACCAGTACGACATGCTGCTGATGGAGAACCTGTACGGAGACATCATCAGCGACTTATGCGCCGCGTTCGTCGGCGGATTGGGGCTGGTACCCGGGGCTAACCTGGGAGCGGAGGCGGCCATCTTCGAAGCAGTACACGGCTCGGCTCCGGATATTGCCGGCAAGGATCTGGCGAACCCTACGGCGCTCCTATTATCGGCGGTGCTGATGCTGCGGCACATCGATGAAAGCGCGGCGGCAGACAAGATTCAGGCAGCACTGGAAAAGGTCTATGGCGAGAAAAAAACGCTGACGCGCGACGTGGGAGGCAAGAGTGGCACCAGCGCCTTCGCCGATGCGGTGGTTGCGGCAATGTCGAATTCGTAACAGGAGAATCATGCGGAAGCAGACATGGAATGCAGTATGGGCTGTGGGAATGGCCGCGGCTATCTTGCTGGGCAGCGCCGGCTGCAAAAAGAGCGAAACGAGCGGAGCGGCGCCGAACACCGAGGCTCAACCGACAACTCCGGTAAATTACGCAACCATTGATACGAATACTGCTGGGTCGATCAGTGGGACCGTGAAATTCGCGGGGAAGGCGCCGGCTCGCGTCGAGATCGACATGAAGCAGGACCCGGCCTGCGGCTTGACCGGCGGCACCAACATGAGCGAGCAGTACATGGTGCACGAGGGCAAGCTACAGAACGTCTACATCTATGTGAAGGATGGTCTCGGGAACCTGGTCTACGCTCCCTCCAGTACGCCGGTGGTGCTGGACCAGAAGGGCTGCAGGTATGTGCCGCACGTGATTGCGGTGATGGTCGGCCTACCGCTCAAGGTGATCAACAGCGATCCCACCATGCACAACGTACACACTATGCCGCAAGACGGAAGCGCGGAATTGAACGTATCCGAGATGCCGAAGACCGGCACGACGCAGCAGGTGTTCCGTCAAGCGCAGGTGATGCTGCCGGTGCGCTGCAACAATCATCCGTGGATGCAGGCGTTTATCAATGTCGCGCCCAACCCATTCTTCGCTGTGTCCGATCAGAACGGACACTTTGAGATTCAAGGGTTGCCGCCAGGAACGTATACGCTCGTGGCAGTCCACGAAGAGTTGGGCCAGCAAGAGGCCAAGGTGACAGTAGCGGCCAAGCAGGCTGCGCCAGTCTCGTTCAGCTTTAGTGCGGCAAACGGTGCGGCGGCGGGGCAGTAAGCCCTGCTACCCATCTTCTGGTCTGAGTTCCCTGCCCCACGCTGATCACAATGCTGCAGTGGACTCGAGCTCACCTCGTTGGCGCGGTTCCAGTCCTTTTGTTTTCCTTCGAATCCCTCGCGAAGTTCCAGTTGACAAGCCAACTCTACATATATAGAGTTGCTTGCCATGAAGCTGCGCCTCTCGCCACAAACACTAGCGGTCCTGGCAGCCTTCCTACAAGCGCCCAGGGAGTGGCACTACGGCTATGACATCAGCCGGAATACTGGCCTGAAGTCGGGTACGTTGTACCCCATTCTCATGCGGATGGCCGACCGTGATCTGCTGGAGACTTCGTGGGAGGAGAATGAGGCGGGTAGACCTCCTCGCCATCTTTATCGGCTCACCGCAGATGGATTGGCATTTGCGCGGGAACACCGAATCGCCCAATCAGCGCGGCCGTCGCAGGCGGCCTACGGCGAGGTGGGAAGCTGATGGCTCCGACTCACACAACGATAACTGGCAGGTTGGCTGTGACGCTGTTGCGTGTTGTCGTTCGTCAGTCGACCGCGGAGACGCGCACTTGGGCCACAGCGATGTTGTGCGAGTTGGATGCCATTGACAGTGACTGGCAGGCGCTGCGTTGGTCGTTGGGAAGCACGGGTGCAATTTGCAGACGTTCAGGATGGCTGGCCATGTTCAGAAGACAAACGCGAGAGGAGCAGAAGATGAATGACCTTGGCAGGACTGCAGTGGGACTCGTGAAAGGAATTGGAATCGCTGTTGCGCTGGTGTTGGCTGGCCTGGGTTTGTTGTGGGCGGGCTTTCTCCTGTTCCCTGCTTCGGGAATCGACCGGGCTGAATGGACGCATGTGCTGGTCGTCATTGTTGTGCCAGAGCTCATCTTCATTCTGCTCGCGGTACGGCAGTGGAAGAAGAGGCGGCCCATGGCGGTTGAAATTCTGCTCTCGGGACTCTTGCTGGCCACCCACGTGATTGTTCATTTCGCCCACCAGAGTGCGACCCGCTAACCGAACTGGCCGGCTCGCCGAGTGGGACCTGTTGCCTTGCCGGGAATTGAGCCCGCAAATTGAATCAAGGATTGGTCATGCCGCAGGAGTCCGCAGAAAAGCTAATCCATTGCACAAGCATTGCTCCATGGCTCTCAGTGCGAAGAAGCGCTGAGGCAGTGGAGTTTTATAAGGCAGCCTTCGGCGCGGTAAAGGTCTTTCGCCTGGAAGACGCAGAGGGCAGCGTGGTGGCGAGGCTGTCGGTGGATGGTGCGGAGTTCTGGGTCGGCGACGAATCGCCGGAGCACCACAACTTCAGCCCGGAGACGCTGGGTGGGGGTACGGTGCGCATAATTCTCACCGTCGAGAACCCGGACTCCGTAGTCGCGCAGGCGATCGCAGCAGGCGCCACCGAGGTTTCGGCCGTAACGGAAGAGCATGGCTGGCGCGTTGGACGTGTGTCCGACCCCTTCGGACACCACTGGGAGATCGGACGGATCATCGAGGAGTAGGGCTGCTAGCTCTCGTTCTCACCGTCATTGATGCCCTCGCACGAGTCCATCCTACTACTGCAGCCCCTTGAACCCGGGAAGCCATGTTTCAGGTGTGAGTTGGTGTGTATCCGCCGGAAAGAAGCGGTTACACTATCCAATAACACCTTAGAAGAGCAGGACGGCACACATGCAGCGGCAGAAGATTGGCATCCTGGGCGCGACCGGAATGGTAGGGCAGCGCTTTATTCAGCTCCTGGAGAGGCACCCGTGGTTTGAAGTGACCTGGCTCGCGGCGAGCGATCGATCCAGCGGCAAGTTGTATGGCGAAGCGGTCCGGTGGAAGCTGGACACACCGTTGCCGCGATCCATCGCAGAGATGCCGGTATCTGCCGCCACTCCTGAGGGTGCGCCGAAGATTATCTTTGCCGCACTCGACGCGGATATCGCGCGCGAGTCGGAGCCGAAGTTTGCGGCCGCGGGCTGCGCCGTGATCTCGAACTCCAGCGCCTTCCGCATGCAGGCCGATGTGCCGCTGGTGATCCCCGAGGTAAACGCCGACCACCTGGACCTGATTGAAGAGCAGAGCTGGCGGAAGGACTCCGGCGGCTACATCGTCACCAATCCGAACTGCTCGGCCATCGGCCTGGTGCTGGCGCTCAAGGCCCTCGAACAGCGCTTCGGTATTGAGAGCCTGTTTGTCACGACGATGCAGGCGGTGAGTGGCGCCGGATATCCGGGCGTGCCTTCGCTCGATATTCTTGGCAACGTCGTGCCCTATATCAAGAACGAAGAAGAAAAGATGGAAGAGGAGACGCTGAAGCTGCTAGGCAAGCTGGCCGGGGCGCGGGTGCAACCGCTGAACGCGAAGGTGAGCGCCCACTGCAACCGCGTGGCGGTGGAAGACGGCCACACCGAGAGCGTCAGCGTGAAGCTACGCAGCAAGGCGAGCAGCGAAGACATCCTTGAAGCATGGCGGGAGTTCGCTCCGCTGGCCGGATTGCATTTGCCGACTGCCCCCAAGCAGCCGGTTGAATTTGAAGCGGCGGTGGACCGGCCTCAGCCGCGCCTGGATCGGATGCGTGGTGCGGGCATGGCGGCGACGGTTGGACGGTTGCGGCCATGCAGCCTGCTCGACTGGAAGTTCACGGTGCTGTCGCATAACACCATTCGAGGCGCGGCCGGCGCGGCACTGCTCAATGCAGAGTTGCTGGCGACGTTGGGCAAGCTGGATCCCGCAGGTAAAGTCGACGCGGTGGCGATCTCCGCATGAAGCTTGTCGTGATGAAGTTCGGCGGCACCTCGGTCGAGGACGCTAAGGCGATCGCGCGGACGGCGGAGATTGTGCGTGGGCGCCGCGATCAAGGCGCTCATCCCGTCGTGGTCGTGAGTGCCATGGCGAAGGTGACAGACCAGCTTATCGCCGCTGCGAGCGCGGCCGGACGCGGCGATAAAGCCGGAGCCCTGGCGCTCAGCGCGCGATTGCGGCTGCGGCACCAGGATACGGCGCGTGCCCTGCTTACCGGCGAAGTCATCAAAGACCTTGCAACGTGGATCGACGCGAAGTTCGAATCCCTCGACGAGATTTTGCGCGGACTTGCTGCTGTCGGCGAGCTGACGGCGCGAACCAGCGACATGGTGGTGTCGTTCGGCGAGAGACTGTCCAGCCGCATGGTGGCCATGGCCTTCAAAGAGCGCGGACTGAAGGGCGTGAACGTAGATGCGCGCAAGTGCATTGTCACCGATGCGCATCATGGCCGCGCCATTCCCCAGGATGCACTTATCGAGCACCGACTGCGTGAGATTGTGCTGCCGCTGCTCGAGCAGGGCGAACTGCCGGTGATGGGCGGCTTCATCGGATCGACAGAGCAAGGAGTGACCACGACGCTTGGTCGCGGCGGTTCCGACTTCACCGCTGCGCTGATCGGGGGCGGGCTGAACGCCTCGGCGATTGAGATATGGACAGACGTGAACGGCATTATGACCGCGGATCCGCGCGTCTGCCCCGATGCGCTGCGGGTAAAGTCGATCAGCTTTGAAGAAGCAGCGGAGTTGGCCTACTTCGGAGCCAAGGTGCTGCATCCCGCAACCATTCTTCCCGCGGTACAGAAGAACATTCCGGTCCTGGTGCTGAACTCGCGCAATCCGGAGAACGAAGGCACGCGCATCACCGCGATGGCGCCGCATTGCCGCAGTCCGTTCAAATCCATCGCTGCCAAGAAGCGGCTGACGATCATCGACGTGGTTGCGAGCCGCATGCTGATGTCGCATGGCTACTTGAAAGCCATCTTTGATATTTTTGACAAGCACAAGTGTGCGGTGGACATGGTTTCCACTTCGGAAGTGAGCGTCTCGGTCACTGTCGATTCGAATGAGAAGCTGCCGGAGATCTCGGCAGATTTGAGCAAGCTGGCAGATGTGAAGTATGAAGGGCGCAAGGCTCTGATCTGCATGGTGGGCGAAGATATTCGCGGGCAAAACGGAATTGCCGCTCAGGTCTTTCAGGCCATCCGGCATGTGAATGTTCGCATGATTTCGCAGGGCGCGTCGGAGATCAACATGAGTTTCATGATTGAAGAGGACGATGTAGACGAAGCGGTTCGGTCACTGCATGCTGCGTTTTTTCAGGATCCCGATCCGCTGGTTTTTGATGTCATCGCCCGGCCTGCGCCGGCAGAAAGCGTGCGCAAGTAGATGCTGTTTCTGGTGTTGGGACGAGGAAAGACGGGCAGCCTGGTGGCGGATGTCGCGGCCGAGCGCGGGCATGGTGTGCGCGTGATGGGCGAAGAGGCAAATAGCAATGCGTCGGCGCTGACGGCACCGTACCTCGCGGGATTCGATGCGGTCATCGACTTCACCACCCCCGAAGCGGCTGTACAGAACATGAAAGCCTGCCTCGCCACCGGAGCGCGGATGGTGGTGGGCACAACCGGCTGGTATCAGCACCTGAACGATATGCGCGCGATTGCCGAGCGGCGGCAGGCTGGTTTGTTGTATGGAACGAATTTTTCTGTTGGCGTGCAGGCGCTGCTCAAAGTGGCGCGAGTTATGGCCGTCGCCGCGAAAGGCTACGAATTTCACATCACTGAGACGCACCACACCGGCAAGAAAGATGCTCCTTCAGGAACCGCACTGACACTGAAGCAGGCGCTCCAGTCCGCGAATCCGGACTTAGCCGTTGAGATCAGTTCCAAGCGCGAAGGAGATGCGGCGGGCATCCACTCGATCGAAGCGAGGTCTGCGAGCGACAGTCTCGTCCTGACCCATGAGGCCTTTTCACGGCGCGGCTTTGCCGAGGGAGCCGTGCGGGCAGCGGAATGGATTGCAGGCCGCACGGGCGTTTGGGAATTTCAGCAGGTGTTTGAGCAGCTGCGCTGAACTACTGGGCTGCACAACAATCGTTTTCTACTGTGGATTGCATTCGAGCAGTGCCACAGTTCTCAAACCTCTGTCGCTACTGTTCGCGCAGCCTGGAGTCAACGTCTTCAGGCGTGACTTGTGCGCGCCTTCTGCGTTCCGGTCGCCTGTGACAGACGCTTGATCGCTTCCTTCACCGGCGTATCGAACACGGTGCCCGGCTGCTTGCGCTTCAACTCTGTCTGCATCGCACGGAACTTGTCCAGGGCTTCGGCGGGCTTTCCAGAAATCTCCAGAAGCGTGGCGGTTACGTATTCGCGCATGAGCGTATGCGACTCATCCCCCGACTCTCCGCCATCGAGCCACTGGTAGGTGGCCAGTGACTCATCAGGCGGCACTGCCGAGAGTACCGCGACGAAATCGCTCGGGGAATGAAAGTAGCCGGAATAGACATGCGAAGAGATGCGGGATTTCTTCTCCTCGTCAAGAGACTCGCCGTTCTTACGCATATCGTTAGCGGCTTTGATCAGCTCCGAAGCCGAGGCGCTGCTTTCCATTCCGAGCAGGCCACCGATCTGCATCGTGCGTACCAGCGGCCGCTCCTTCCCGGTCTTGAGCGCGGTTGTGAAATGTCCGACAGCTTCTTGGAGACTTCCACCCGTCTGGAGCAGCACGTTGCCCAACATAGCGTTCGCATAGACATTGGAGGGTTCGGCGCCCAATGCTGCCGTCAAGTTTTCCTCTGCCGCATGCTCCGATTCCCGCTGACCGAATTTCCGGTAGGAGTTGAGCCAGTGCGTCCAGCCGATATGGGCTAACACGTCGTCGGCCTGCGATCCATGAACACGGGCGCGGGCGGCTTCAAGCAACGTGAAGATCTCATCGAGCTTCTGTCGCGCATCACCGGTGGAGTCCTGACCTTCGGGAGTCGCGATGCTGAAGTTCTGTACCCACAGCATGACGGTTTTCAGTTCGGCGTCCGCTGCCTGCGTGTTCTGTGGGTTCTTGTCTAGGATGGCCTGGTAAGTGTGCACTGCGGGCTCATACTGATGCTGCTCCACCTGTGTCGCAGCAAGTGCCAATCGAGAGCTGATCTCAGCCTGTTGCCGACGATGATCGGTGAGCCAGTGAACGCCGCCCGAGAGTGTGGCGAGCAGGCCGAGGATGGCCGTGGTGTAGCCGATCCAGGTCATCAGCGTCTTCATAGGGCTGGCCTTCTCCGTGGTCTGCTGCTTCAGGCACTGCGAACAGACGACCGCGTGCGCTGGCATCTGGGCATCGCAAGCGACACACGGCTTCCGCTCGTCCGACTGCGCATTGGCCGTTTCCGCCTGCTTTTCCATGCAATCCCCCCGGCGGAATATTGTGACACGCCCTGCTCCCGGCATGACGAAGAATGATTTGCAGCCTCTACCAGCACACGAGGCCCCCGGTGCTTTGCCAACCGGCGGCTTGGGCGCGGTACAGTGAAGCTATGACCGATCCCACGCTGGTTTCTCTCGATGAATTTCGCGCGGCCCAGACTCGTCTTCGAGGCGTGACGGTTCGCACCCCTTTGATTCGTCTGGAGAGACCCGGAGCCGCCGGCGAGTTATTTATCAAAGCAGAAGGATTGCAGCTGATTGGGAGTTTTAAACTTCGCGGCGCCTACAACAAGATCGCGCAATTGAGCCAAGCGGAACGAGCACGCGGCGTGATCACGTACTCGAGCGGCAATCATGCGCAGGGCGTTGCCTATGCGGCTCGCGCAGTGGGTGCGAAGGCGGTCATCGTCATGCCATCGAATGCTCCCGCGGTGAAGAAGCGCGCGACTGAAGCACTGGGCGCAGAGATCGTGTTGGTAGGTCCAGCGAGTAGCGAGCGCCAGGCACGCGCCGAGGCGCTGGCCGCGGAATTCGGCTACGTTGTTATCCCGCCCTACGACGATCCCGCGATTATTGCGGGCCAAGGTACGTGCGGGTTAGAGATCCTCGAAGACTTTTTGGATGTGGATCTCGTACTGGTGCCAGTGAGTGGAGGAGGCCTGTCGAGCGGTGTAGCGACGGCAATCAAGCTGGTGCGGCCAGAGGTGCGCGTTGTCGGCGTGGAGCCTGAGTTGGCGGCAGATGCCACGGAGAGCCTGCGCAGCGGAACGCTTATGAAGTGGGAGGCGGCGGTGACGAGTCGAACGCTCGCGGATGGACTGCGGGCGCAGAGTCTTGGGAGTTTGAACTTCGCGCACCTGCGGAAATATCTGAATGGTATGGTGACGGTGACCGAAGAGGAAATTCGCCGGGCGATGCGGCTGCTGCTGTATGGAACGCGATTGCTGCCGGAACCGAGCGGCGCCGTGGCAGCGGCAGCGGCTCTGTTTCACGCTGGGGAGCTTCCGCCGTTCCGAAAAGCGGTGGCCATCATGAGCGGCGGCAATGTCGAGCCTGCCGTCTTGAGCAGCGTGCTGTCTGAGCCATGAGCCAACGCAGTAGCAAGGAAGCCCAGCCGAAGACCGGGCTTTGTAACGCTTTTGTTCGGGCAAAGGGAAGGGTGGTCGCGAGCCAGGAGACACCCGAAACGTTTCTCCCGTAAACTGCGTCCTACACGGTGATGCATACACGAGTATCTTTGGTTTGGATCGCAGGCTTGTCGGTCGGCGCCGCTCTCGGCCTCGGCCAGTGCCAGGCGCAACTCCCGTTACACAGATTGTCAGATGACAAGCCCACCAAAGTGGCTGCGGCTGCGCAGGGTCCGCGTGCCACGTCGATCCGGGATGTGGGGTTGTACGTAGCGCCCGATGAACACTCAGAGAAGCTGGCCACCGTGAACCCCGGGCGAGAGATGGTGATTGCCGAACATAGCGGCGAGTGGCTGCGCGTGTTTGCTAACACGGATGTGGAAGTCGAGTCGCAGCAGGACGCGCCGGTGTTTGGCAACGAGGCGGTAGCTACGCCGATCTCCGGTTGGCTGAGGGAGAAGGGCGTCATCCGCCCGGACACGCCGCAGGGCGATGTGATCCTCTTTGGTGTCGCAGCGAACTATGAAGAGCAGGCGAGCGAAGCGAACGCACCGCACGGCTCGGCGCAGATTGCGCGGCTGCTCTATCGCAGGATGTCGGAGATGTTTCCTGACGCTCCCAGAGCGGCGGAAGCAGCATGGCGGGCAGCGGACATTCGGTGGCAGTTGGAGAAAGCAGATGTGTTTTCGCGACCATCAGGGCACGAAAAGGAAAACTATCTGCGCAGTCAGATCGATGACGACGAAATGAAAAAGCTGGAGAAGAAGTATCCGCATACCAAGTGGGCTGACCTTGCGGCGTACGACAGAATCGACAACAAGATTTGCGGAGACTGGCAGGGATCGACGAAGTGTCCTGAGAAGGAATCGGAGCTCTACGAGAAATACGTAACGGAGCATCCTGACTCACCGCGCGCCGCTGAGGCACTCTACAAGGCCACGTGGAGACAGGCTTCGGTAGGCGACATGTACTCGGCCGACAATGACGATAAAAAGGCAGAGCAGGCGCGAGCGCGAGCGAAGGAACTTGCCTCTCGGTTAACCAGCAAGTACCCGCAGTCGGATTATGCGGCGCGGGCGGCTGGTCTAATATACAAATTGGAGCAAGGCATACCAATCTATGGCGCCGACCATGAATGATACGGAGCGTCCGGAGGATTCTTGAACGATTACGTCGTGTCGGTGTTGCTCGGCATTGTAGAGGGATTGACAGAGTTTCTTCCGGTAAGCTCGACCGCGCATCTGAGGATCGCGGAAGCCTTGATGCACATCAATCTCACCGATCCCTATTGGAAGATGTACACGATCGTCATTCAGCTCGGCGCGATCCTGGCGCTGCTGCTGTTGTTCACTGGGCGCATCGTTGAATTCTTCCGCACCTTTCCGCAGGGTGAAAACGGAGATCGCACCATCTGGACGCATCCGCTGACGCTGACGATGGTGGCCTTCGTCGTCACGGCAGTCCCCTCGTTGCTGCTGACCAAAACCATAGGCAAACATCTCGAAAGCCTGCGCGTGATGGCGTTGTCGTTGCTCATCGGCGGGGTGATCATGTGGGTCGTGGACGCTTGGAGCGAGCGCAGCGAGCCGAGCACCAAGGATGTGGAAGAGATGACGCTTGGGCAGGCGGTTTGGATTGGATTCTGCCAGGTCGCGTCGGCAGTGTTCCCTGGGACTTCGCGTTCGATGTCGACCATTGCAGCCGGACAGATCGTGGGCATGTCGCGGCCCTCGGCGCTGGAGTTCAGCTTCCTGGTCTCGATTCCTACCATGATTGCGGCGACCGGCTATGACCTGCTGAAGACGCTTCACCCCAAGCACGTGCAGGGAGCGGAGGCGATCGCGCCCTTGACCATGACCGGGCACGGATGGGTCATTCTCGCGATCGGATTCGTGGTTTCGTTCTTTGTGGCACTCGGCGTGGTGGAGTGGTTCCTCCAATATGTAAGGAAGCATGGGTTCGCCATCTTCGCGATCTATCGGATTCTGGTGGGCATCGCGCTGCTTGTCTTCGGAGCGAGGTTGGTGACCTCGTAATCCACCGGTTCTGAATTCGGTTCCCTTGGCCAGCGGACCCCGGCTTTTCTGCTGCCTATCGGCGGGGCTTCTGGGATAATGAAATTGCTCTGGGGTTCGGAACGTGCAGGCCGGGTTAGCGTTATGCCTTCGGCGAGCACCGCAGTGCGCCTCAAATGAAGCCACTCAAAATTGTTCTCACTCCCACGCGCAACCGCCGACTAAACGAGCTCATCGGGCTCCTGGTGGTCGTGGCCGCGATCCTCCTGCTCCTCTGCCTAGTCTCTTACCGGCCTACCGATCCATCCTTGGACACCGTTGGTGGATTCGGCAGCGGGCATCCCGCACACAACTGGACGGGGCGCGTAGGCGCCGCGATCGCCGATCTGCTGCTTCAGATTGAGGGCGCTGCGGCACTCTCCCTTCCACTGATGCTGGCCGCGCTTGGATTCACGTGGATGCGTTCGCGTCCCGCCGGATCGCCTCTGGCCAAGTTGCTCGGCGCCACCCTTTGCCTGCTCTTTCTTCCGGCGTTCTTCGGCCTGCTGCCTGGGCATCCGCACTGGATGTTTGGTTTGCCGGTGGAGGGGTTGACCGGTCGCCTGGTGGCGGATCTGCTGGTGGACTACCTGAACTTCCCCGGCGCATGCATCGTGATCGTCAGCATGGTGGCGGTCGCGCTGTATCTGTCGACCACCTTCAGCTTCAACACAGCTCGCGATTGGGTCGCGATTCGGCTCGCGTTCGTCATGGCTTGGCGGGACCGGCTCGTTCGCTGGAAGGCGATGCGCGCCAAGAGCCGTGCGGAGAAGCAGGCGCTGAAGGAAGAGGCACAGAGGGAAAAAGAGCTGGCCAAGGCGCGCAAAGCAGCGGCAAAGAGCGGCAAGGTCGTCGCACAGAAGATCGATCCGGAAGAAGAGCCTATGCCCGGCCCGCGGCAAGGTGGGTTTCAGGAGATGTTTCCCGAGCCACCGCCGCAGCAGAGTGTGTGGGAGTCGATGCCGCGCGCGCGGGTGCCCGATCCGGAGCCTGAGCCCGAGCCAGAACCGAAGCGGGCTCTGCGAGTCACAGAAGCGTCGCCTGCTCCCGCCTTCCGCAGCCAGAAGAGTATCGCGGTGAATGAACGCGCCGATGCAGACGTGAAAAGCGTAACGGTCGCCCCGAAGTCGGTGAGCGGATTCCGCCTGCCGCCGAGCACGCTGCTGCATCGCTCCGAAGAAGCGCAGGTCGTTCGCGAAGACGAGCTTCGGGCTGAAGCGCAGGTGCTGGTCGAAAAGTGCGCCGAGTTCGACGTGACCGGACAAGTGGTGCAGATCAATCCCGGCCCGGTGGTGACAACGTTCGAATTTCGCCCTGAAGCGGGAGTGAAGTACAGCCGCGTCACCGGCCTGGCGGAAGATCTCTGCCTCGCAATGCGCGCGGAGAGCATTCTCATTGAACGCATGGCGGGCAAGAGCACTGTCGGCATCCAGGTGCCAAACCACGAGCGCGAGACCATCTGGCTGCGCGACGTGGTGGAGTCAGAAAACTTCGGCAGTCATAAATCTAAGCTGACGCTGGCGATGGGGAAAGACATCAACGGCCGCATTGTCACGGCCGATTTGGCAACGATGCCCCACATTCTCATCGCCGGATCGACGGGCAGCGGCAAATCTGTGGCTATCAACGCGATGATCATGTCGGTGCTGTTCAAAGCAACGCCGGAACAGGTACGCATGATCCTGGTCGACCCGAAGCGCGTGGAACTCGGCATGTATGAAGGAGTGCCGCATCTCTTCACTCCGATCATTACGGAGCCCAAGCTGGCGGCGAACGCTCTTCGTAATGCGGTGCGCGAGATGGAGCGGCGGCTGAAGCTGCTGGCTTCGCGCAGCGTGCGCAACATCGACCAGTACAACAAGCTCTTTGAGAACGGCACGCCGAGCCTCTTTGAAGACACGGATGACCAGGAGCCGTTGCCCTACATCATCATCATCATCGATGAGCTGGCCGACCTGATGATGCTCGACAAGGCGAATGTAGAAGAATCGATTACGCGGCTGGCGCAGATGGCGCGTGCAGTCGGCATTCACCTCGTACTGGCGACGCAGCGGCCATCCGTCGACGTGATCACAGGACTGATCAAGGCGAACGTGCCGACGCGGATGTCGTTCCGGCTGGCGACCAAGGTGGACTCGCGCACGATTCTCGATTCAAACGGCGCGGAGTCGCTGCTGGGGCGCGGCGATATGCTCTTCCTGCCACCGGGCACCTCGCGGCTGCAACGGCTTCATGCTCCCTTCGTTACCGAGAAGGAAATTACGGCAGTTGTCGAGTTCTGGAAGAAGCAGGGCGAAGCGGAATATGTGCAGGGCTTCCTCGAGGGGCCAAAGGACGACAAAGGCCGCGACCTGGAGATGGCGCCCGAGGATGGCGGCGAAGGCAACGACGAACTCTACGAAGATGGAGTGCGGCTGGTGCTGGAGTTTGGCAAGGCTTCTACATCCCTGCTGCAGCGGCGGTTACGTATCGGCTACGGGCGCGCGGCGCATCTAATCGATATGATGGAGCGGGACGGCATCGTGGGTCCGGCTGACGGCTCAAAGCCCCGTGAGATTTTGAAGCCGCCCGATTGGCTGAGCGAGGTAGAATCGGCCATTCGCTAGGCGTGCTGCTTGCGTGCTATCGTCCCATCAAGTTACAGAGGCAGATACGAGATGAATCGAAGAGTTCTATTGCAGGCGATTTCGGCAACAGCTTTCATGAGTTCGGCTCGCGGATGGAGCGAACAGGCCGGACCCACAGGCGAGACCAGGATACGGCCAACTGTGTACGAGCTGCGCGTCTATCACACGTTTGAAGGCAAGCTCGACGATTTGCTGACGCGCTTCCGAGATCACACAACCAAAATCTTTGAAAAGCACGGGATGAAGAATATCGCGTACTGGACGCCCCTCGATGACCCCTTGAAGGGGCGCACACTCTTCTATGTACTGGCCCATGCCAGCCGCGAGGCCGCACAGAAAAACTGGGAAGAGTTCCGCAAAGATCCCGAATGGATCCAGGTGCAAACTGCGTCTGAGGCGAATGGGAAGCTGGTGGAGAAGGTGGAGTCCACGTTCCTGTCGCTAACGGATTTTTCGCCGAACCTCTGATTATCGCCCCAGAGTCGACCGAAGACACTCGCACACCGGCGCACAGCCTGAGCGGGCTCGGAGTTACCCGCGGGAATTTGTTCTAATAGTCTGAATGCAGCAGACCCCGCGGGGACCGGTTCTCGGCATAGATTTCGGCACAACGAACAGCTCGCTTGCGCTGGTGAGAGCTAACTCCGAGCTGGAGTTAGTCAGCTTTCCCTCGCGCGGCGGCGACACACCTTCGTTCCGGTCCGTGCTTTATCTTGAACAGCAGAAGAAGGCCGGCCGATCGCACTTACACTCATGGTCCGGGCCTGCAGCGATTGAGCATTATCTTGACGCCGAGCACAAAGGTCGGCTCATCCAGTCGCTCAAGTCGTACCTTTCCAGCCGCACGCTGACCGGGACCGAGGTGTTCGGCCGTCGCTACCAGTTGGAAGACCTGATCTCGCGCATGTTGGCCGATCTGCGCCAGCATGCCGAGCGGCAGTTCCAGACTCCGGTACGACACGCGATGGTGGGGCGACCGGTGCGGTTCGTGGGCGCGGAGACGGAAGACGACGATCTCTTCGCGCTGGGCCGTCTTCGCCATGCATTTGAGCTTGCGGGTTTCGAGTCGATCGAATTCGAAATGGAGCCCGCGGCCGCCGCGTTCGCATACGAATCTACGCTCGATCATGACGAGCTGATCTTAATCGGTGACTTCGGTGGCGGCACTAGCGACTTCTCTCTGCTGCACGTCGGCCCGGGAATTCGCCGCCGGGGTCGAACAGCCGACGACCTGCTGGGCAACAGCGGCGTCGGTCTGGCGGGAGATGCGTTCGACGCTCGTATCATTCGGCAACTGGTATCGCCCGCGCTTGGGGCCGACTCGTTCGCGCGTTCACTGAACAAAATACTGCCCGCAGTTCCGGCGTGGATCTACGCCAACCTCGAGAGGTGGCATTATCTCTCGTTTTTGCGCACTCGCAACGTGATGGAGATACTCAACAGCGCGCGACTGCGTGCCCTGGAGCCGGACAAGATCGAAGCGCTGATCACGTTGATCGACGAGGACCTTGGCTACCAGTTACACCAGGCCGTGCAGCGGGTGAAGTTTGAGCTCTCGCAATCGACGGTTGCGGAATTCCATTTTCGAGATGGCAGTATGGATCTTCGCATCGCCGTCACCCGAGCTGAATTCGAGACATGGATCGCCGCCGATCTGCATTCGATCGAACAATGCATCGATTCGCTTCTGCCTGCCGCCAAGGTCAGCGCCAGCGACATCGATCGCGTGTTTCTCACCGGCGGCACTTCCTTCGTGCCTGCGGTTCGGCGTATCTTTGAAAAGCGCTTTGGTGCAGACCGGGTTCGTTCAGGCAACGAGTTTACCTCTGTCGCCCGAGGGTTAGCGCTGCGCGCGCAGGAGTACGAGCGAACCGGCACTTAGTAAGTCGAACCCCGCCTTGTTAGTGCGCTGCTCGTTCGCGCTGCAACTCGGCTTGAAAGGCCTGCTCTCGTTCCAGCACGGCAGCCCGGTATCCATCCGGATCGACCCAGACGCTCTCACCGGCACCGGCTTTGACCTTCTGCAGCTTCGACAGCATGTCGAAATATAAGCCGTGCGCTCCGAGGAAGATATCGCAGGGAAGGCTCTTGAGGGCGGTGAACGTGCGCTGATAATCGGCCGCGATTCCCGGGTACGATGCCGGATGCCCAGGTCTGTCGACCAGCCGGAACTCCGAATTCACGTTCCAGCTTCCGACGATCACCACGTTGCGCGCTCGCCCCGCCTGCTTGGCTTGCATCGTCCAGGTGGTGCAGCCACGCGTATGTCCGGGCGTCTTGTGCGCGATCAGAACTGTGCCGCCCAGCCGCACCTCATCGCCATCGTGCAGGACACGATCCACCTTTGCCGCCGGGTATCGATGGTGCGGGTAGGCGAAGTCTTTCGCGCCGCCACTTTCAACCACGGCGACATCTCCATCCATCACCATGTACTTGGCGCCGGTGAGGCGGAGAATTTCGGCACTGCCCGCATCGTGATCGAAATGCGCATGACTGATCAGCAGAATGCGGATGTCTTTGAAGTGAAAGCCGAGTTGCTCCACGCTGCTACGAATGAGCGGCACGGATGAATCAAGGTTGGAGTTGATGAGGATGTCGCCCTTCGGCGTCACGACCAGATACGAAGCCAGATCTTTGCTGCCCACATAATAGAGGTTGTCGGCAATGCGAAAGGGCGGAAGCGGCGTAGTCCAGTCAGCGATGTTCTGGGCCTGCCCTGCGGTGACAAGAGTTGGAAGAAAGAAGAAGAAGAAAAGCAGTTTTGTAAGCATGAGGATTGCTCGCACTCGTCCGATTGTATCGGGGACGCCCGTGCATCGTTGAAGGAGGACTCCAGTCGTACACCCCTAAGTGCGGGCACCGGATGCTGAAACTTGAGAATGGCCGCTTTGTGGGAAAGAGAGCTAAGTTGACTCAGCCACACAGATTCGTTGCCGGCCGCCTTGTTTGGCCTTGTACATGGCGCGATCTGCAGCGAGCAGCAGCCCCTCGCCGGTTCCCTTTTTGCCCGGCCACGCAGTCGCAACGCCCTGGCTGACTGTCAGGAGGGATGCAGGTTTTGAGGCCGGGTTGGGCAAGCCAAGTTCGCGAATCGCCGCTGCCACCTTCTCCGCGACAAAGATGGCGTTGGGAGCATCCGTATCTGGTAACAGCAGGCAGAACTCTTCGCCGCCGTACCGCGACACGACATCGGTGTCTCGCTTGGCCACGCTGGTGAGGCAGTTCGCGATTTTGACCAGCGCGTCATCGCCGGCTGCATGGCCGAAGTTGTCATTGATAGCCTTGAAGTGATCGACGTCGATCATCACTACCGAGAGCGGTTGCCGCGTGCGGACAGCGCGAATCCATTCCGCTTCGAGCCGCTGATCATAGCAGCGGCGATTGGCGATGCCGGTCAGCGAGTCTGTCATGGAGAGCTGCTCCAGGGCCGCGGTACGCTCGCGCACTCGCTCCTCCAGCGTGGCGATCAGCGCATCGCGCTCTGCTTCGATCTTGCGACGAGCGGTGATGTCCTCGATGACGCTGATGAAGTAGTCCGGATCGTCATTCTCTTTGCGCACCAGGGAGACCGTAATATTCACCCAGATGGTCTGCCGATCACGGCGGAAGTAGCGTTTCTCCATGGAATAGGTGTAGCGCTCGCGGCGAAGCAGAGAATTGACCAAGGCCCAGTCGGCCTCGATATCCTCCGGATGCGTGACATCGGCGAAGGTGAGCGCGAGCAGTTCGGTGTCGGAGTAGCCAAGTATCTCGCAACATCGGCGATTGACCCGCTGCCACCGGCCATCGAGGCCGATGTGCGCGATGCCCATTGCGGCTTGCTCAAAGGTGGCGCGGAAGCGAGCTTCGCTGGCGAAGAGAGCCTCTTGTGCCCATATCGCCTCGGTCACATCCATGTTGATGCCCAGCATCCGCATGAGACCATCGTCGTTTTGGAACACACGGCCGCGGGCGAGGATCCAACGAAAGCCGCCATCCGGGGCGCTTGCGCGGAACCGTTCGACATATTCGTCGCCAGTCTGGACCGCGGACTGCATGGCCGCCCAGACGCGACTCTGCTCATCGCTATGAACCTGGGTCAGCCACTTCTGAATGCTGTCCATTTCGCGCAGAGGGCGGCTGTAGAGTTCGGTGCTCTCCGGAGCCCAGTTCAACTTGTCGGCGGGTACGATCCACTCCCAGGTAGCCATGCGCGCCGTCTGGTGTGCGAGGGCCAGCTGTTCATCGTTCGAGGACAACATTCGCAAGTGAGGCATAGATCAGACCGGCCCGAGCATCTCTGTAATATGAACTGACATTTACCTTAGCAGGCGCATCTGGAGATCTGAAAGCGAAATTCTCGAGTTACTCCGACGTGGAGAAGCTATGTCGGCTGCCAGTCACACGGGTGCAGCTTCGCCGAGTCATGGCAGGGAGCCTGCATCCTGAGCGGAGGGCTGACTCGTCTACGAGAAGGGCTAGTTCTCTTTGGCTACCGGGGAGAAGCCGAGGATTCTGCTCCTGGAACCGAAGCGCTTGTAGTCCCGGAATTCTATCTCGTTCAACACAGCTTCACGCTTGCCCTGCTTGAGGCTCATGCTGCCACGGATGGGGACGAGGTAGTCATGGGCATTGATTGCGACATAGTCGTAGTCGATGGTGACGGAGGTGGAATGGATGAAGAAGTCGTGGGGAGTTTCGTCCGCGATTAGGACGATGCGCCGGACGCTGCGCGTCGCGTTGTCGATGTAGACCTGTCCATGGAAGCCGACGTTGAGCATCCAGTTATTGGAGCCAGTAAGGCCGAAACTGGAGTTAGCTGCGGAGACCCGGTAGTTGAAAACCTGTACAGTTCCGGAGCCTAGCGTATCGGTTTCCTTCCACTCGAAGTTGGCCTTGGAAGAAGGCGCAAACACTGCATTCAGAATCCCGCCGAATTCCCCGTTGGAGGTAGCACCCTTGAACTCCGATTGACTCTTGCTGCTGGCCACACCGTTCACGGCAAGGGTTAGCCGCGTTTCAGCATGGTTCACGTAACGCAGCATCTCGGCCAAGGTGTCCCGATGCTTCCAATGGCCGGTGCTGGAGTGGTCGACCGAGCGGCTGGTGATTTCGACACAGGAGAAGTTGGGGAGCGACTCGCCATAGTGCAGGGCGCGTTCGCGGGCACCGTCAAGGATGGCTTGCAGTTCTTCAGGCGAAGGAGCGGGAACGGGATTTGCGGGAGAACTAATGACAAGGCGGCTGGCTTGATGAGAAGAGACGCCCGGGATTTTCGTATCGGTCACGGATTCGTTGCTGGTGCCTGGAGATGAGGCCGCGGCAAGGCTGGTCTCGCCCGGGTTCGCTCCGGCAGGAGTCGAATTACTGGCAACTTCGGGTCCGTCGATGATGAAGTTAACCGTTCGCTCCGCAATCTTGGCACCTTGGGTGAGCGTAGCTGTCACTTCGTATTTTCCGGGCGTGAACGACTTCGCCTGAATATTCCCCATGTAGGGCACTGCGTTCTGGCCACTTCCCGGCCGCAACTGTAGCGGCATGCGCCCGATGGTCTCGCCATTTTTTGAGACTTCCATCTCGAGGGTGGGCTGTTCGGTAGCATGCGCATCAGGATGGATCATAAAAAACAGCGAGATGTCTTTGGATTCGCGAGGAACCACGCCGGAGAGATTGGCAACCAGGCGACCATTCCGGTAACGCATGGGTTCGCTCGGATCGGCGTCTGTGGCGAGCGGATCCGTTCTCCGAATGAGCGCAATGTCGCTGAGCGAAGGGCCATCTGCAACTGGCTGCACTTCAAACTCGATGCGCTGCGCACCGGCCTTCTCGCTGTTGCGATCCATCACCGCCGCCTCGAGGATGTACTGGCCTGGAGGCGCGACGAAATGACGCTGCAATGTGACCATCTCAGCACGCGTACCTTGCAGAGACTCCAGTGCCCCGTGGCGGGGAATGTCTTCGCTGAAATGTTCGATCACCAGGCCGGCCTTGGTTTTGATCTGCGCCACGATGGAAAGGTGGGCGCTGTAGAGCCGGGTATTCGGATCCTCGCGCATATCGATTTTGGATAGCGGCACTTCGATAATCGCGGCGTTCTCGTTGCCATCCGGCAAGTTTCCGAGGCGCAGGACGCCTGCATGGAAGGCCACATCGGACGGAAGCTGTCGATCGGTCAAGATCTTGAGCAAAGGTGCTTCAAAGGGCCGAATTCCAGATCCGGCAGAGGGAGGCAGAGCGAAATACCCGGTACGCGAGCGAATCGTGAGCCCCTTGCGCAAGGTCCGGATCGCGACTGGGCGGAAGTGACCGTCCAAGTCGCCGGCGGGCGGCACGTAAGTCGCCTCGTAGTAAGTGGTCATATCTTCGACCAGACGCTTGAGTGGCTTCTTGAGGCTATCTCCGGCGGGAATATAGGCGCCGCCGGTACCGATCGCGAGCTTCGCCAACGGATTCGTCGTGCCCGTGAGCCCGTCGCCCTCGAAGCGGATAAGTTGATCCGCCCCCTGAGTGACCATGCCGGACGGAGTGGGGTCTTGAGGTGTAGCCATGCCGGTGGGGGAGGGATTGAGGTGAGCGGAGGTCATCGCAGCTCCGACGCCCATCGCCACCATCATCTTCTGCTGGGCCTGGCCATCGATCGCATTCGCGTCGACAGCGTAGATACTGACTCCGGAACGGTTAGCTGCCCCGTTCACACTCTGCACCATGTCTGCGGTATCGGAGTCTCCCTGCAGGCCCTGGGCAAAAAAGATCACGACCTTTCGTCCAGCGAACTGGTGCTGCATGCGGGAGAGCGCCAGGAGGCAGGAAAGCGAGGTCTGCCCGTGGCGTTCCTGCACCACCCTCTGCGACTCCTGCAGCGTGGCGAGCATGGCCTGAGCGCGCGTGCGATCCTGCAGACTGACCGCCGCGCCGGTCGTATCCGTACCGGACTGCGCCATGGCGAGCAGGTTCTTCTCGGGATATTCCGCGGCTCGAACACCGGGGTCGGGCTCAGTGGCATGAGCAATCGCCTTGGAGATAGCAGCCCTGTCGGTTGTGTACTGTTGCAATAGATTGAGTCGGCCATCGATGTTCAAAACGGCGAAGGAGAAGCCCTCCTGAGGAACCATCTTCAGGATCTTCTCTGCGATCTGATGACCGTTCTTCGCGGCAGACGAGCCCATTTGATCGAAGACGAAGGTGACCAGGTGGTCGGTCGATTGGCCGCCGTTGATCAGGTGCAGGGAAGAGAGCTTGACCGGAGCACCGTCGTCAGTAACGACCAGTTCGTCGGGGGTCAGATCGAGAACTGCCTTGTCTTTCTTGTGCACAACGAGGTCGAGCGAAACCTCTTCGGCGTCCACTGTGATCGGCTTGTTCAGCACGACAGGGTCCGTCTTCCCGGCGGCCTGCGTTCCGGCGTGAAAAGGCTTGGTAGCAGGATCGGACGCTTGGGCCGGTGCACTTTGTCCCAGGGCGCAAGGCACAAGCAAAGCAAAAAGGAGTGAAACCAGGCAGGATTTTGGTGTCTTGGCGCTAAAGCATACGCCTGTAAGAGTGTGGGTCCAGGTGATCATGCCCAATACTTTACTCTGGGGCAGCAACGACAGGATAGGCTTTCGGCGCTTCTTTTTCGGCCAATTCCCGTAGTAAATCGTATTAGCTCATATCTGCTGGACTCGCCGTGTAGCTCAGGCCCGTTGACCTTCGCCCCTTGATAGATATTTCTTGCGGGCGCAACCGCCCGGCGAAGAACGCGCGTCCGATTCCGTGACTCTATAAACTGTGCCAGGTGGACAAAGGAAACAACTGGATGACAGGTCGAACCGCTGCTTCGTTTGTTGTGTGCGCCTTCATGAGCCTGGGACTTCTCGCCTTCTGCCAAGACTCCCAAACGGGAGCCTCCCGTCTGCGTGTCGAAGCGCTGCAGATCGAAGGCAGGGTCGACCCGCTCGGCATTGAGGAGGAACATCCGTCACTCCGGTGGCATTTGAAAGCGGCGTCTCCCGGCGATCGCGGGCTGAGACAGCTCGCCTACCAGGTCGTAGCGGCTTCCAGCCTGGAACGGCTTCGTAACCATCAGGGTGACGTATGGGACAGCGGGAAGACAACTTCTCGCAGATTGCCTGGTGCCACGTATGAAGGAGTTCGCCTCGCCTCCGGCACCACCTGCTATTGGTCGGTACGAGTGTGGGATAACGATGACCGTCCGTCGGAATGGAGCGGCCCCGCCCGCTGGACAACCGGATTGCGACCGGGAGACTGGAAGGCTAAATGGATTGCCGCCGCTCCGGACCGCAAGGTACCGCGCACGGTGGAAGGAACCGAGTCCACTCTGGATGATCCGGCTGAACTCCCGATCTTTCGCCACAGTTTTGTTTTAGAGAAGGCCATTAAGGATGCCACGGCCTTTGTTTCCGGTCTTGGGCAGTACGAACTGCGCATCAACGGTAAGCCAGTCACAAGCGCCGTGCTCACGCCCGGCTGGACTGACTATAAGAAGACGGTGCCTTATAACTCGTATAACGTGACTGCCCAGTTACAGCAGGGAAAGAATGCTTTCGCTGTGCTGCTTGGAAATGGAATGTACAACGTTGAGGGTGTGAAGGGGCGATATACCAAGTTCGTCGGCACGTATGGGCAGCCCAAACTGATTTTGCAGATGCGGGTGCGCTTCACTGATGGGACGGAGACCATCGTCACGAGCGACGGTAGCTGGAAGAGACATGCCAGCCCGATCACCTTCTCGTCCACGTACGGTGGCGAGGACTACGATGCTCGCCTGGAGCCAGCCGGTTGGGAGTCGCCGGAATTTGAAGACAAGTCTTGGCAGAATGCCCTCGAAGTACAGGGGCCGGGCGGCGAGTTACACGCCGACCTATCGCCGCCGATTCAGATCTTCCAAACCTTCCAAGGCAAGAAGATTTCGGAGGTTCGCCCCGGTGTGATGGTGTACGACCTGGGCCAGAACTTTGCCGGGTGGCCGGTGTTGCATGTGCGCGGAGCGAAGGGCGCGAAGATCACACTGATGGCCGGGGAGTTACTCACGCCGGAGGGGTTAGTAACTCAGAAGAGCGCGAATGCAGGCCCCGCCGATCCTAATCTCTTCTCATATACGTTGCGTGGAGATGGCGTGGAGACTTGGCGTCCGCGGTTCAGTTATTACGGATTTCGCTATGTGCAGGTGGAGGGCGCAAGGGGCACCTCGGATAAGTCGACAACTCTGCCGGTGCTCGAAGGATTGGAGGGAGAATTCCTTCATGCGAATGCGCCAGTCGTTGGGCAGTTCGCGAGTTCCGATTCGCTGCTGGATAGAATCCACGTCCTGATCGATAACTCCATTCTAAGTAACATGGTCAGCGTGCCTACAGACTGCCCGCACCGCGAGAAGCTGGGGTGGCTGGAGCAGACGCACCTCGCGGGTTCGTCCATCATGTACAACTACGATGTCCAACAACTCTACGATAAGATGGCGCACGACATGAGCGACGCACAACTCGGCGATGGGCTGGTTCCTTCCATTGCACCGGAGTATGTGGCGTTCGTAGATAAGGGTGGCAAGAGCACTTTCTTCCGCGATTCCCCGGAGTGGGGTAGCGCTATCATTCTGAGCCCCTGGACCGCTTATCAGTTTTACGGCGATATAGGCGTACTGCAGCAGGCCTATCCCGCAATGCAGCGGTATGCAGCCTATCTGAATTCAAAGGCGGAAGACCACGTCCTCTCCTATGGACTTGGCGACTGGTACGACATCGGGCCTAAGGCTCCCGGCGTCTCACAACTTACCGGCAAAGGACTTACTGCGACGGCCATTTACTATCAGGACCTGCTGACACTCGAGGAAGTCGCCCAAGAGCTTGGAAAACAAAGCGACTCCCGCCGATACGCAGCGGAAGCGCAACAGGTAAAGCAGGCATTCAACGCGAAGCTCTTTCATCCCGAAACCAACGAATACGATGAGGCCAGTCAGACAGCGAACGCCATGCCGCTGGTATTAGGTCTGGTGCCAGAGGGCCATCGCGAACGCGTGCTCGAAAACCTAGTCCGCGACATTCGCCGGAGAGAGAATCATGTGTCTGCCGGAGATGTCGGCTTTCACTATGTGGTTCGCGCACTGACGGATGGAGGACGTTCCGACGTACTGTACGACATGCTATCTCGAACTGATTCTCCGAGCTACGGCTATCAGCTTGAAAAGGGCGCGACCACGCTTACCGAGGCATGGGACACGAATCCAAGCTCATCGCAGAACCACTTCATGCTGGGACACGCGGAGGAGTGGTTTTATCGCGGCCTCGCCGGTATCCGAGTAGATTTCTCGCAATCCGAAGCCGAACGGATTCGTATCGAGCCGGCATTTGTACGCGGCCTTAACAGTGCATCCGCCGGTTACGATTCCGCTCTCGGTCCCATCATCAGCCAATGGAAGCGGGAGGGCGGCAGCGTGGAATTGACGGTCGAGATACCAGCGGGTGCGAACGCGACGATCGTCTTACCGACAAAGGATGCCGCGGAAGTTACAGAAGGCGCCATGCCCCTTCAGCAATCGAAAGATGCCACGGATGTAAGGGTGTCCGAGGCGAAGGTTCGATTCGTCGTCGGATCGGGCCACTACACTTTTCGCATTCTGGAATAACTCGAAAGCGGCCCGTCACCCATGCGGCGAACTTCTCAGGAGACTGGCGCTCGCAAGCCTTCCTGCGTGACCAGCTTATGTTCGATGTAGTTATAAGGCGGCACATTTCTACCCCGCAGCAGGGAAAGGCCTAACTCGATGAGCCGCGGCCCATATTCGTTGACCTCGTGTGAAACGGATCCAATGATGGGGCTGCCAGGCGCGCGCATCTCATCCACGATCTCGGGAATGCAATCCTGACCGACGATAGCCACGTGTTTGAGGCGCTTCAGTTCTCTCACCGCTTCTAATGCGCCGAGTGCGCTCGTATCTGTCGCAGCGGCAATTAATATGTGCTTGTCTTTTGGATGGCGCGAGAGGAAGTCGAGCACCACGCGATAGCTCTTGTCGCGCATGCCGCGGCCATCGATCCGCACAAAGGTCTCGACCGGCAGATCCGGCAAGACAGACGCCACGCCATCGAAGGCTCCCGTAATCCGGCTCTGGACCAACGTACCCGCCTCTTCCAGATCAAGCCCAAGGGTCCAGTTTACCTTGCCGCCCCAGTTCTGAACCGCATGTTCGGCCAGTAAGACACCTGCCTCGTGACCTACACGGTAGTTATCCACTCCAAAGTAAGTCGCATGGGGATGCGGAATATCGATCGCGATGAGTGGAATGCCCGCGCCGGCGATCTTGTCCGCGATCACTGGAGCAACACGACGATCGATCTGAAACTCAATAATCAGATCAACCTGGGCGCGCACAAATTCCTCGGCGTTCTTGAGGGCGGTGTTAGCGTCATATTTGTTATCAAGCACCAGCAAGTCCACGCCGGAAGCGGCAGCCGCAGATCGCAGGCTGGAAGTGACTGCCTCAGAGAAGGGCATCTCCGCGCTTTGACTGCCAAAGCCAAAACGCATCTTCATGGGCAGGCTCACCAGGCGGTACAGGCCATCGCTGGTCTTCGCCACATATCCGCGATGCACCAGCGTCTGGAGGATGCGGTATACGCTGGTCTTGGAAAACCGCGTACGCTGATACACAACCTCGAGCGCCATCGGCGTCTTTTCGGCCTGGAGCATCTCCATGATGTCCAGAGCCTTGGAGAGAATCGGGATGAGGTACAGGCGTTTCGTTGATCGCTGGGCCAAGGGTTTTGAACCTGGTAAGTTAATTGAAATCAGCCAAAGTGTAGCACCTGTAAATGCGACTTTCTGTAATGAAACACAGTGTCGACTACATAGGCATCCATCGAAAGATGGATTGGCTTAAATTGGCGCAGTTTCTGAAGCCAGGATCTCGGCCAGGTGAGCGGTCCTAACAAACGTCCGCTGGCGGTGCAACGAGCCATAAATATTCATCAGGCACGAGTTGTCAACCGCGGTACAAACCTCGGCAGCGGTGTTGAGCACGCACCGGACTTTGTCGGCCAACATTGCGGAGGAGACATCGGCATTCTTGATGGCGAAGGTGCCGCCGAAGCCGCAACACTCCTCCACCTTCTCCAAGTCGACCAGGGTGAGACCGCCGACCTTGCGGAGCAGGCGGTAGGGTATGTCCCCCAGATGCAGGCTACGCAGAGAGTGGCAGCTGGCGTGGTAAGTTACGCGATGCGGAAACGTGGCTCCCACATCCTCGACTCCGAGCCGCTTGACCAGAAACTCGGAAAATTCAAAGACGCGCGGCAAGAGAGACTCGACGTCTGCGATGAACTGCGGGTCGCCTGATTCCAAGGCGGCCTTAGGATAGTGCTCGCGGATCATGGCGACGCATGAGGATGAGGGAACGCAGACAGCTTCAGCATCGCCGAAGACCTTGACGAAGTGGCGGATGATCGGCACCGCTTCACGCAGGTAGCCGGTATTCCAGTGCATCTGACCGCAGCAGGTCTGGGCGGCGGGAAACTCCACCTGGTGGCCAAGTCGTTCCAGCACGCGCACGACGGCTTTACCGGTCTCGGGAAAAAGCGTGTCGTTGTAACAGGTGATGAACAGCGAAACCCGCACGTGCGTTCTCCTTGCAGCCGCTACAGCCGCGCGTCCAACCGCAAAGGCCAACGCCGATACGGGTGAGTGTACGTGCGGCTACGCTAAAACTTCAATAGGAATTCTATTTCCAATCGTGTACACGGTGCTTTATGATGTGCTCCGCCGAGCTGGACGAACCATCCTGAAATACCATCGTGCGAATTCTCTGATTCTTTGAGGTACCGTTTGGGAGCCAATCCGTTTGTAGGCGTACTGTATCACTGGCTGGGAGGATTGGCGTCCGCCAGCTGTTATCTTCCCTTCCGCGGGATTAAACGCTGGTCCTGGGAGACTTACTGGCTGCTGCAGGGCGTGTTCAGCTGGATCTTCGCACCCCTCATTATCGGATCTCTGCTGGTGCCGGGAATGATGTCGATTATTCATGCCGCCCCCACATCGAGTATTTTCTTCGCGTATTTCTGGGGATGCCTCTGGGGTATCGGCGGACTCACCTGTGGCCTGTCGATCCGCTATCTGGGATTTGCGCTCGGCTATCCCATCGTTCTCGGCTTGTGTACCGTGTTTGGGACCTTAATGCCGCCCATCTTCAGCGGCGAGATCAAAACCATTGCGCACGAAATCTCGGGTCACGTGATTCTGATTGGCCTAGGCGTATGTGTGATCGGGATCTTCTTCAGTGGGTTTGCAGGTCGTTCCAAGGAGAACGAGCTGACGGAAGAAGAAAAGAAGGAAACGGTTGAGGAGTTCGAGTACGGCAAAGGGCTGGCGGTGGCTGTCCTGTCCGGCATTATGAGCGCCTGTTTCGCCTATGGCTTGGCGGCCGGCAAGCCGATTGCGAATATTGCGAAGACACAACTGCTGCTTCACGGTAGGGGCGACATCTGGCAGAATTTGCCGGTCCTGGTAGTGGTGATGCTTGGTGGATTCACAACAAATTTTTTGTGGTGCCTGTTTCTACTGATCAAACATCGCTCCGCAAATCAATATGCGGGGGCAGCCCTGCCCGAGGAGAACGTTCCCGCCGTCAAGCAGAATATTGCACGGCTAGCCGGGCCGGTGCTGACGGTGAATTACCTGATGGCAGCGCTGGCGGGAGTTACTTGGTACTTCCAGTTCTTCTTCTACAGCATGGGCCAGACCAAGATGGGCAAGTACGACTTCTCGAGCTGGACGCTGCACATGGCCAGCATCATGATCTTCGCCACCATCCTCGGCATGATTCTGAAAGAGTGGCGTGGAACCAGCGTGCGCACCCGGTCGCTGGTGGCGGCGGGTCTATTTTTCCTGGTGTTTTCAACGGTTGTAGTAGGTTATGGCAACTACATGAAGGCCAACGAAGTGCCCGCACAACGGGTGAGTATCGACCCGTCAAAAGGCGCTCAATGATTGAGCTGCATGTCCGGACAGTCGTGGTCCACACCGGCGCACGACGTGGCCCTGCTGAGTCTTTACACAGCCTTGGTAGTAGCGTGGTGGAAGATCCAGCCAATCCCTCCGATGGCGATCGGCTGGTTACTCGGCTGCTGCGACTATTCGGTACTCTTCTGAAGCGGCAAGTCGCGCGATGACGAACCTACAAAGATGGTTCGCGAACTCGTAATCGTGTCCCACTTATTGTCTGCAGTCGACCAGTACTGCTGCGTGCGCAGGGGCAAGTGCAAGGTAAGGTTCTTCGATTCACCCGGATCAAGGTGGACCCGATCGAAGCCGGCAAGCGCCTTCTCCGCAAATTGCACCGATGGCGGCGCGTTGGTTGGAGCGCCCAGGTAGACCTGCGGCACTTCGTCTGCTGCCGCCTGCCCGGTGTTCTTGACAGCGAAGCTGACATCTAGGCCACCATCTGCCGCGTGCGCAACTGTCAGTCCTGAGTAGGCGAAGGTTGTATAACTCAGCCCGTGGCCGAAGGGAAATAGCGGCTCTATCTTCTGATGGTCAAACCAGCGGTACCCCTCGAAGATGCCTTCCGAGTAAGTCGTCTTTCCATCGACACCTTTGGCTGAGCGTTCCGGATGATTGGGTTCGGTAGCCGGGTAGTCTTCGAGGCGCGAAGCCCAGGTGAAGGGCAGGCGACCGGAAGGACTTACCTTACCTAAAAGCAGGTTAGCCGTGGCCCATCCACCCTCGTCACCAGGCCACCACATCTGCAGCACAGCCTTGACCTTTGAGAGCCACGGCATCGCGACAGGCTGGCTTACATTCAGCACGACGATAGTGTTGGGATTAGCGGCAGCCACATCGGAGATGAGCTGATCCTGATCGCCGGGCAAACCGAAATCGGGGTGGCCACGGCTCCAGGCGAAAACCACTGCTGTATTAGCTTGCTTAGCCGCACTTACGGCGGCCGCGTAGTTAGACTTCAACTGATCGGGAGTAACCCAGTTCAGGCGTATCTGCGTTGGCGAGTTAGAAGAATCGGGTGCAGACGAAACCGATAGCTGATGTGGTCCAGCCGTAAGTTCCAGGGCGACGCGCACATTGTCCAGACCGTCGGTCGTCGGCAGTACATTGTCTTGCCCGGCCTGGGTAATGTCACCGTGAATGAACATGTCTCCATTCGAAACGATTCGCTTGCCATCGAGACGAAGCGTGCCGTAACAGCCGAGCATCTGCAGATAGAGTCTGTATGTTCCTGCTGAGGGCACGGTCAAGGTGCCGGTCCAGGTGATGGCAGAGTCCGGAGGAAGTGCTTTGCCGTTCGATGTGGTGAAGTCCACTTGCGCATCGGCTTTGGGATTAGAGCCGCCGGAGCGCGCGAGCCCAGGCTTGCCATCATGAGACAAGAATTGCGCAGGGATAGGAGTACCGGTCATGTCGTTGGCGACCGCGAAGGAGATATGTACGCCAGGATCGCCTGCCGTGAACTTCTTGATCAGGGTCAAGGGACCGATCTGCCGCTCTGGCAAGCCGACCGCCTTTTCGCCAGAGGCTCCCATGGCGATCGTTTGCGCGGCTCCTGGTCCGATCAGAACGATAGAGGACAAAGCTTCTTTGCTAAGCGGCAGCGCGTGCGCTTCGTTCTTCAAGAGTACGGCCGCATCTTCCCCAGTCTTCTCGATGATCTTGGCATTTCCTTCGACATCGTCAGGAGTAATCGCATGATGAGACTGTCCGTCGAGAAATCCGAATTTGTCCATCTGTAACAACACGCGTCCGGCTGCGCGGGTGATGGTCGCCTCGTCCACCTGATGTTCCTGCAGCGCGTCTCTCATATTCTTTGCCCGGCCGGCAGGCGGACCTGCGAAATCAAAAGCCTTTGCGGGCGGCTCTTCTGGCAATCTGCCATTGAACATCGCGTTGAAGTCGGGTGCATCGGCAGGCGGAGGTGTCATAGCTTTGGCCGGCCGCGGTGCCGAATTATCGAAGTAAGATGGGGTGAAATCGCCGAACGGCCCGCCGAGTGGGCCCGGCATCTCCATGTCCAATCCGGCATTGATGAAGGTGTTGCCATGAGTTGCGCCCCAATCGGAGGTGACGAACCCCTTAAAGCCAACCTCCTGCTTCAGAATTCTGTTCAGGGTCGCGTCGTTGCCGCAGGCATACTCCCCGTTGATCTTGTTATAGGAACACATAATGGAGGAGACCTCTGCCTGCGACACGTCGACGAAGGGTGCGACGTAGATCTCGTGCAGCGTTTGCAGGTCGACCACCACATCCGTGCCATCGGTGTCGTAAGCGACGTAGTGCTTCGCCTGGGAGAGGATCTTCTGGCCCTGAACCCCTCGGACCATCGAAGCAGCGATCTGACCAGTTAACAATGGATCTTCGCCAAAGGTGTTGTATGCGCGATTAAAAGTCAGATCGCGATCGATATTGATGAAGGGCTGCAAGACGACGTCGATGCCACGAGCCTTCGCTTCACGCGCGATCAGGATTCCATTCTGCTCCGCATCTTCGCGGCTGAAGGTAGCCGCCAGACCCATGGTGGAGGTCGGCGCCGCGGCAGGAATGCGCGTGAGAACTCCGGGAGGACCATCGGCCAATCGCAGAGGGGGAATACCGAGACGCGGCACGCCGGCAAGATATCCGGCCTGTCCTTGATACGTATTTTTCGGCTCAGCCTCTCCGTGAATCAAAGAAATCTTCTCTTCCAGGGTGAGTTGGCTAAGCAGCGCATCCACTTTGGCATCGCCCGTCACAGGCGCACTGTCCGATTGGCTTTGCGCCGATGTAGAGCCGACAAGGCCTAACATCCCGCAGGTGAGAGCGAGCGCAAGAGTTCTGCAGAAAATGTGTGCCAAGGGAAGTCCCTGAAGGTTCGTTGCGCTTTGCGCCTTACTGTCATTCACGTGTTGGCCTCAATCGGACTACGAAATGGAATCGACCCAAAACGATACCTGAAATCACGAATCCCTGCACCTGCTGCACTCTAAATCTAGTGAGAACCACGAACGGTGAAAGTGTAGATCCCGGATGCTAACTGGTAAGTGATCATCCCGTGATCTACCGGAAGCGATGATAGGAGCTTACTCTGCGCGAGTGGGGCAGAGTCGATCGAGTATCTATCTGCCTGCTCTTGCGTAAGCGGCAGGTTAGCGGTTGTGTTGGGCGGAATCGTAACGCTCCAATGCACCGATTCTCCAGATATGGACCAGGACGAGCGGATGTCGCCATACGCCGAGGCATACGTGAAGTCCAAGCTGCCAAGCCGCGGATCGAAGTTGGGGTGAAGGTAGATGGTGTGAAATCCTGCATCGGCCGGGAGAACATCTACACCCGCAGCATACCGATAGAGCCACTCGGCCACAGCTCCGTAAGCGTAGTGATTGAAGGAATTCATTGCCGGATCGTCGAGCATCTTATCGCCGTTCCAGCGTTCCCACATCGTCGTCGCTCCATGCTGCACAAGATAGCCCCACGAGGGATACTGCGTGTTCATCAGCAACTGGTAGGCAAGATCGCTGTGACCGGCGTCCGTTAGAACCTCGAGAATATAGGGAGTCCCGAGAAAACCCGTGCCCAACAGATCCTTATTCACATGTATCTTGGCAACTAGTTTGCCGGCCGCTTTTGCACGAAGCTCCTCAGGGAGCAGCTTCATATGGAGCGCTAAGACATAGGACGTCTGACTATCTCCCGTAGCAGACACCTTACTCGGAGATAAACTGCTGACCATCGCGTCGACCTGATCTGGTTTGCCACTTACAGTTCCATCCGGGTGGACATAGGCGGCGTTGAAGGCGGTCTTCACGCTCTCAAACATGGACTTGTACTTTTGTTCTTCGGCGGTGCGTCCCAGGGCATGCGCCATCTGCTGCATCAGGCTCGCGTCATAAGCCCAGTAGGCCGTAGCGATCAGGTCTTCGGGAGTTCTCTCACCGGGAGCGAGCCAGTCTCCGAAAGGAGAGCCGGTTTTGTTCCTCCGGATGAAGTCCGGATTTGCGGCCTGTATCTCGGCTAAGTAGGCCTCCATGGCACTCCAGTTCTCTTCCGCTATCTGCGTATCATTGAACTGCAGCCACGCGGTCCATGGAATAATGACGCCCGCGTCGCTCCAACCGGCGGCAAATCCGGGAGCGGCATCGAGCGTTGCTGGAGCGTAGATACCGTACAGCGCGGTACCGACCTGGGTCTGGCGTACGTCGGTGGCGTACTTGTTAGAAAAGGTGGAGAGATCCATGTTGTAACTGGCGGTTCGCCAGAATACCTGGGCATCAGCCGTCCAGCCAAGGCGTTCATCGCGTTGCGGGCAATCGGTGGGCACACCGATAAAGTTAGAGCGCTGGCCCCAGAGGATGTTGCTCCACAGTTGGTTAATCAGCGGGCTTCCGGTGTGAAGCTGAACAGTAAACGGAGCATCCGTATGGAAGACCACCGCCTTCACCGCGGATAACTCGGGCTTCGCGGGCAGGCCGGTCAACTCAACATAGCGGAAGCCGTGGAAGGTGAAGCGAGGCTGATACTCTTCTTTGCCTTGGCCACTCAGGATGAAATGGTCGGTCGCTTTCGCCGTGCGCAGGTTTTCGACGTAGAGAGTGCCATCGCTGTTGAGTATCTCGGCGAATCGCAGCCGCACATCGGTGCCGCGCGCTCCCTGCACTTGTAAGCGGACGACTCCGCTTGACTCCTGGCCGAAGTCAAAGATATAAACTCCCGGGCGCGGACTGGTGAGCGTCTGGGCCTCCAGCATCTTCTCGACGCGGATCGGCTGAAAGTACTGCGCCACCAGTGGAGGATCCGGAGCAGGATGAACTAACTCGGCCGCGTGCCACTTCGAATCGGAGAAGCCCGGGCTATCCCATCCGGACTGAGTGAGTCGCGCGTCGTAAGTCTCGCCATCGTAGATTTCAGCCTGCAGAATAGGCGAGTCTGCTGCTTTCCACGATTCGTCGCTTGCGATCCACTCCACCGTCCCGTCTCCGTACTCAATCCGAAGCTGTGCTTTGAGAGCGGGTGGCGTGTTGCCGTAGTTATACGGCTGCCGGAACCATTGCAGCGGCGTAGTGTACCAGCCGGGAGCGAGATAGGCGCCAATCGCGTTGCTGCCCTGTTTCAAGTTGGCGGTAACGTCATAGACCTGATAGGCCACCTCACGGCGATAGTCTGTCCATCCGGGAGATAGGATCTGATCACCTACCTGTTGGCCGTTGATATGGAACTGGTACGCACCAAGAGCGGTAGCATAGAGCCGCGCAGAGCGAATGGGCTTGGATACATTAAAGCTGCGGCGAAGATACTTGACCGGATCCGTTGGCCATGGTCGGCCGAGAGGTGGATCGCCTCCACTTGAAACAACCGCAGCCTTCTTCCAGGAGCTGTCATCGAGGGTCGCATCCGTCCAGCCTTGCGGAGCATTGGAGGTGCCCTTCCATTCCGGGCCGGTCTTCGCCAAAACGACAGAACCATCCTTCAGATGTGCGAGTAACACAGCATTCAGGCCTGCGAACAGGTTATAGCCTGAAGCTTGGTACACAGTAACTTCGATCGCTACTAAGTTATGCCCCGACTTGATGTCTCGAGTTACATCTTTGCGGGAGTAGGTTCCCCAAGGCATCTGTTTCCAGGCTGGGAGTGGTTCCGGTTCAAGGACCTTCTTGCCGTTCACCCAAGCTGCGGGTGTATCTTTGCCGGCCACATACAAGACTGCGCTGTCGACTTGGCCCGACAGATCGACGGTGAAGCGAAACTGATGAGTCCCCACCTTCGCCTGCTTCAGTGCATCTTCACCAATGTTCCAGATCCAGGGTGCAGCCGCCTCGCGCAGGCGGCGATGGTCGGGCTGCTCATAGCCGATCCACTTTGCACGCCAGTCTTCTGAGTTGAGAACTCCTGTTTCCCACCAGCTTGCTTCCCGAGAGGGATAAGCCTTGCCATTCTTATCCCAGAGTGCCACCCGCCAGTAGTAGCGCGTCTCCGGAGCGAGTTCCTTTCCGGCGTATTGCAAACCGAGCGATTGCCCGGATTCCACGCGACCACTATCCCACATGTCAGCTTTGCCGGCGTCGAGTAACGCGGGCTGGCTGGCCACCAGTACCTGATACGCCGTTTGTCGGGCGCCACGCGTCTCATCCTTCAACTGCCATGAGAAGCGGGGATGGAGATCGTCAATGCCCAACGGATGAATGAGCGAGTCGCACTCCAGGTGCACGGGTCCGGAAGTTGAGGGCGCAGCGTACGCGGACCAACCAACGACTCCGATGCCTAAGCTGAATATGCCGATGAGTGTTCGGTGAAACCGGCTGAGAAGGAACTTGCAAGGGACCATGAATGAACTCCGCGGAAGAACTAGGCTGCTGAGCAGCTAGGCAAGGGCAATAACCGCCTGCGAATGGTATTTAGAGCAGGAAGGGCTGTCAATCTTCAACGTCCCCGCTTCATCAGGCAATGCTCCAGGTCTGCGCAAAGTTAAAAAGCCGTTTGTAACTCCTCTGCGCGCGCACTAATGCTCGTATGAGAAGGAGTGCGGCCCGGCTGGTCGAGTGCCGCGAGTTGTATAGCGAAGTTGCCGATAGTCGAACTCTCCACCTGGCAACAATGAACGCGTAAGTTGGTGGCTTCTTCTGTAAGTCGGTTGAGCAAAGAGTTCTGGCTGCCGCCGCCGACGATATACAGCTCGCTCAGTTGCTGTGCAGTTGCGCGTCCGATGGCCCGAATGGTTTCTGCATATCGCGAGGCGAGGCTGTGAAAGATGAGACTGGCGAAGGCCGGAGCGTGCTGCGGATCTTCGCTGAGCGGAGCGAGCCCGCGGGCACCCCTCTGTCGGTTGATGCGTGCCGGCATATCGCCGGGCAGCATAAGGTCTGGATCATCCACATCGAACACCTGATCAGGAAGACCGATCTCGCCCGCGCGTTCGATCAGTTCGGGTAGGTTCCAACGATGGCCGAGCGAAGCCCAATGTTCCATGGATTGCTGGATCAGCCACATGCCGTTAATGTTTTTGTGAAAGCAGATGCGGCCGCCAGCGGCGCCAAGGTTGGTGAAGTCGTCGGCGCGCGCCTCAGCATCGATACAGGGTTGATCGAGAACTGCGCCTACCAGTGACCATGTACCGGAACTGATGTATGCCCAACCGCCGCCATGCGCGGGAATTCCCGCAATCGCGGACGCTGTGTCATGACAAGCAGGAGCAATCAGGCGCGTGTGCCGGAAGGCAGGCAGCGCAGCAAGAGGACCACTGAGCTGTCCCACATCCGTGCCTGGCGACACGAGCTCGGGCGCAGCGGCAGGATCAAGCCCCAACGCTTCGAAGATCTCAGTGCACCAACTTTTCGTCTGCAGATCGACCAAGCCCGTGTGAGTCGCATTGGTGTATTCAGAGACGCGACGCGCCCCCAGCCGATGCAGAACATACTCCGGAAGATTGACCCAAGGGGACGAGCGCGACGCTCCGGCGAGCTGGTCCGCATACAGCTGATAGACGGTGTTGAAGCGAAGCCGCTGCACGCCGGTGAGGGTGTAGAGGCGATCCGGCGAGATGAGGGCGTGCACCCCTTCCTCGGCAGCTACATTCCGGGTATCGCGGTAACAAAAAGGTTGCGCGATCGGATGACCGGAAGGGTCGAGACGAACATAATCCACTGCCCAACCGTCAGTTCCAATCGCGGCGATGCCTTCAGGAGCGAGTTCTGCGCAATAACGCAGACCAACCTCAACTCCCGCGCAGATGCGATCCAAATCCCAGCGAAGGCCTGCTGGAGTTTCAATCGGCCCATTGGCGAAGCGGTGCACGAACTGAATCGTCGGACGGTCTCCGCGCCATCGCAGGAGTGCGACCCGGCAGCTACCCGCGCCCAGATCGATAGCGACCAGCGCGGGACGCTCTGCAGCGACAACGGAGCCCTGAGGCGCAGCCTCGTCGCTCATCGCAAAAAAGCCTCCGTGAGTCCGCCGTCCACAGGAATGAGGTGACCTGTCGTGCAGCGGGCGGCGGGGCCCGCCAGGAAGAGAATGGCTTCCGCGCAGTCTTTAGGATCGATCGGTTGATGCGTCAGAGTGCGTTTCGCATAGAACTCGGCGAGCAGCGTACGAAGTTCCTCATCGGTGGCGCTGGATTCAAAGGCGATCTGGTATTTCTTGAGCGACGCGATCACGCGGTCGCGCGGGAACATGGTCGAGCCTTTCACAACAGTCGCAGGGCTGATTCCATTCACTCGCACGTGGGGAGACAGTGTGATCGCCAACTCGCGAACCAGGTGGCTGACCGCCGCCTTGCTGACGTCATAGGCTTCGCTCCCACGCTTCGCCACCACGGCGTTCGCCGAACTCGTAAGCACCACGCTTACATTCAGGCCCTGCTCATTGAAGACCTTTGCGGCCTCATCGGTTAAAAGATAATTTGCAGTTACATTTACATCCAGGGTCAACGCCCACTGTGCATCCGTGATGATGCCGTCCGGCGAGGCGGGGAAGATCGCGGCAGTATTCACCAGGATGTCAGCGCCTCCAAACTGCTCGATGGCGCTCTTGAGAGCTGCGCGAATTGTTTCCCGGTTGCGAATGTCAATCGAAACCGCGAGCGCGATTTCCTTCCCCGATGTGGCGCGGATCTCCGCGGCCACTGACTCGGCCCCTTGCACATCGCGGTCTGCCACCACGACATGTGCGCCGCGTTGCGCAGCGAGCAGCGCCACCTCGCGGCCGATCCCGCTGCCCCCACCCACGACTATTGCGACCTGGCGACCGAGTTGTGCCTCGGGTGGCTGACGGCGAATCTTCGCTTCTTCCAGCGCCCAGTACTCGATGCGAAACGCCTCCGATGGCGGCAGCGCGACGTAGTTGCAATGCACCTGAAACAGGGATGTATGTGCCGCGGGTCCGGCCTGCGGAAGTTCGTCAGGCTGCTTGCCTGACTCGAGCGCTGAGGCGCCTTCCATCACGTGAATCGCGTTGACGTAGAACTCGCCGGTGATGCGGGATTCGGCCTTGTTCTTACCGAAGCTGAACATGCCCACTCCGGGAACGAGAACTACCGTTGGATTCGGGTCGCGCACCGCCGGGGACTCCGGCAACGCATGCTTGCTGTAGTACTTCTCATATTCCGCGCGATAACTTTCGAGGGCCTGGTCGATGGTGCTGCGCAGCGACGTGACCGGGCCGCTCGGATCCCAACTCACATAGAGCGGGCGGATCTTGGTGCGAATAAAGTGGTCCGGGCAACTCGTTCCGAGGAATGCAAGTTTTTCGGCGTCTACCGAGTTGATGAAGGTTTGGACTTCTGGAAGATCGGTGAAGCTGCCGATGAGGCGTTTGCGCGCGGAGACACGACCCCGCAGATAAGGGAAGATGTCGGTCGCGAGTTCTCGATGATCGTCGCGCATCTTGAAGGCCGAGCCGCCGAAGATCTTGTCGCCCTTTTTGTTCACATGTTCCATCACGAACTGGCCAAGCTGGTCGATGATGGCCAGCGTGTTCAGGTAGCATTCGCGCTGCGTCTCGCCCCAGGTAAAGAGGCCGTGGCCGCCGAGCACCACGCCATCGCAACCGGGGTTTTCCTTCACCGCGCGCTGCAGCATCATCCCGAGTTCAAACCCCGGCCGTTGCCACGGCAGCCAGATCAGGTGGTGCTCAAAACGGCGATTGAATTCGGCCATCTTCTCGTGACCGTTGGCGGCCGCCGCGAGCGCGATCCCCCAGTCTGGATGGAGATGATCGACATGCGGGAACGGAAGAAAGCCATGAAGAGAGGTATCAATTGAAGACGCCACGCTGTTTTTGCCGAAGGTGCACAGCGGATACATCTCCACCATCTCGTCTTCCAGGTCGACACTCCGATAGCTGTTCGCGAGCGCCAGCAGTTTGTCCATGTAGAGCGTCGCGAACCCGCTGCGCTTGATGCTGCCGAGGTCGCCTCCGCTGCCCTTCACCCAGAGAACCTGCTTCGGTTGACCGTCGAGCGGATCGACTTGCGTGATCTTGGAACTGGTGTTGCCACCGCCGAAGTTGGTGATGCGCAGGTCAGAGCCGAGCAAATTGGATCGGTAGCGAAGCAGTTCGGGCTCATCGAGCTTGCTGGCAACAGCGTCGTCCCAGCGGTCTTCGAGATATTGCAGGGGAATTTGCGTCTTGACACTCATAGCTGATCTCTCAATCCGGAGGTGATTGCGAACTCGTGACCGCGATGGTGCGGGCAGGCGGAGCGAGGCCTACTCTTGATATCACACAGGAATATGAATCTGCAAACAATTTCAATAGAGGATTAAAGGCTGGCAGTTCGCCAACCTTGCCTGCCAAAGCTCCTGCTAAACCTGGCCGAACAGTTGGCGTGAGTTAGCGAATCACCATCAGCGATGCGCGAAAGAGCTCATCGAAGCTCTCGGCCGCAGCCTTGTCTTTGGCGATGGCGGCTTCGATGGCCTTCTGCGCGGCGGGGCGCTGGTAGCCAAGATTCACCAGTGCCGACATGACGTCCTCCGCAGCCGGACCTGCCGGGGCCGCGGATGGCGCAGTCGCCATGTCTTCGAGTTTGTCTTTGAGCTCCACTACCAGCCGTTCGGCTAGCTTTTTGCCGACGCCTGGAATGCGCGTGAGCGTCGCGTGATCCTGTGCGCGGATGGCCTGAACAGTGCGTTCGGGATTAAGGCCGCTCAGGATGGTGACGGCCAATTTCGGCCCTACTCCACCTACCGTGATCAGCCGTTCGAAGAGGCGTTTCTCTCGGAGTTCAAGAAAACCGAAGAGTGCGAGAATGTCTTCGCGGACTTGGGTATGAACATGGAGTGAGACTTCGGTGCCCACGGCAGGCAGCGCGGTGAAGGTGGGAATGCTGATCACCACTTCGTAGCCGACTCCGCCGGCGTCCACAATCGCCTGGCCAGGTTGTTTCGAAAACAGTCTTCCGCGCAGGTGCGCAATCATGGGCCGATTGTAGTGGACGCTGCCGGTTTCCGTCTGTGGCAGACCGTTTTCGCCGCTCTCATCGCGAGTTCACAGGAGCTAATTCCGGCGGCGATACAGCACCTGGAATTCGTAACCGGGGTTGGGCGGAAAGAGCGTCGCGATATGCCTCAGTCGATCGGCGAGCGCCGGAGCCGAAAGCAACGGATACTCCCGTTCTCGCAGATCGGAGTAGTCGAAATCCAGGGTGAGCGAGAGCATGTATACGGCGATCGCATCGGAAAAGGCCGACTCGAAAAAGCTGCTTTTCGCCTTCTCATCCACCTGGCCTTCATTGCGGCTCCGTTCCACGGCGCGACGGCGGCTCTCCCATGCGTCCTGGCTTGTCTCGCCCTTCACATCGGCCTGGGCCTGCGACCAGACCAGTTGCGCGAAGCTGTCAGGAACGCCCGCAGCCTCGACGAAGTGATGTCCCGCATTGATGAAAAATTCGAATGCGAGAGCAAAGCGGTCCTGCATGAGGCGAGTGGAAATAAAGACGCCTTCTGCACTGGAAAACTTCACATTGCGGTGGCAGATGGCCCGATCGCCGAGATCGACGGTGTAGGTGGGCGCTACCATCACCTCTTCCTGCTCGCCAATCGTGAGCGGCACGAAATAATAGGCGCGCTTCTCGAGTGCGTGAGCGATGGTGATGGGAACCGCCTGCACAATGCGCTCCAACTCCTGCGGGGTGAGGTGCGTATCCCCATACATCGCGTAACAAACACCGTTCGCGGACTGCTGAACCGCGCTCTCCTGCGCCACTTGCGACGCTGGCAACAAACCAACCTGGGAGACTTCAACCATAAGGCTGTATTCTAGCTGAGGGCGGCGTTGGCTGCCGTTCATCTCTATGACTACTCAGACCAATACCAGCCGTGTCTTCGGCATTCGCCTCGGCGACTTCGGGCTGTTCGCGAGCTTGCTGCTCTCACTGGCTCTGGGATTTCTCGGCTTTTTCTTGTCGACTTTTCTGGCCATCTTCGGCATTCTGATCTACAACAGCATCGGCCATAAGGTGGATTTCGCGGATAGCTACCGGCTGATTGGATTACCGGTCGGGCTGGTGGTTCTGGCGGCGAGTCTCGTGCTGTTCGGATTTCTGTGGATTCGGCGCAAGACGAGCGGGAGTTAAGCTGCCATGGCACTGGTCACGATTGCGGATGCGCAGCAGGCAGCCGTCCCTGAGCAGGCACGAGCCTGGTGCGCCGCACTCGAGTCGGGTGACATTCTGTTTTTTCCGACGACGCCGGTGCCAATTCCCTCGTCCGATCTGGCCTTCCTGCTCGGGCAACAGCAAACCGACAGTTCCCTGCACAAGAACATCGCCTACAAGCCGCGCATGGACAAGCTGAGCGGCGTCGATACGAAAACCGCGAACTCGACCGCGGTGGCGCGGCTGCAAAGCATCATGCGCCGCTATTCTCATGACGTAGAGGAGTTTTTGGGGCGCTTTCTTGCGCCCTATGAGCGCCGCTGGACGTTGGATTATGCGAGCTTTCGTCCCCAGGAAGAACAGGGCCGTGACCTGGCGCTGCGCAAGCGGAATGACCTGCTGCATACGGATGCTTTCCCCACGCGGCCAACGCATGGTGCGCGCATCCTGCGATTCTTCAATAATATTCACTTGGAACGAACGAGAGACTGGGTCACCAGCGACCCATTTGCCACCACCGTGCGACAGTTCGCTCCGGAGAAGATAGCTCCGCAGCCTGAGAATGGCTTGAGCTCAGCAGCAAAAGTTATGGCACGGGGCCTTGGGCTGGGCGCGGCATTGCCTGCCGTGAAGCGGACGCCGTACGACGATTTCATGATGCGCTTCCACAATTTCTTGAAGGAGAATGCGGATTTCCAGGCCGCTTGTCCGAAGTATGAGTGGCGCTTTCCGCCGGGCTCAAGCTGGATGGTCTTCACTGACACGGTGCCGCACGCCGTGCTGGCTGGACAGTACGCTTTGGAGCAGACCTTCCTTGTGAGCCATGAGGCTCTCGTGAATCCTACAGTCGCGCCGCTGACTATTTTGGAAGAGATCGCGGGAACCCGGCTGCGCTGAGGCTTATCCACCGCCCTGCTTGACTCAGTTGCCGAAGGTTCCTGAACACACGGGATCCGGGTGCTGCGAGTCAATGCTCTTCAGGCGTAGGACGAAACCGCGCTGGCGTTGCGGGAGGCGCGTTCGCGGGTGATGCGTTCTACGTAGCCGCTCGTCGCCAGGGCCTGCAGCGGATTCTCCGCCAGCCCGCGGCTCGCCCGCCACTCCCGTATCAGCGGCCGCACATCTTCCCAGAACGCATTCCGATAGCACTCCTCCGCCTCCACCAGCCGACAGCCCTGCTGCAGCTCTTCTAACTGCGGCCCGTCCACCAGCGCCGCCTTGGCATACAGTTCCTGCGCCGTGACCACCGTCTGCACCATGGCTTCGATCTTGCCCTTCAGGTTGTGGCTCTGGTCGATCATGAACGCGATCTCCGCCGCCGCCGCTTCCTCCGCCTGCGTGATCTCGTAGAAGATGCGAAACACCTGGTAGGGATCGATCGAGCCCAGCGTCAGGTCGTCGTCGGCGTAGCGGCGGTCGTTGAAGTGGAAGCCGCCGAGCATGTCCAGGTGCAGCAGCCAGGCCACGATCTGCTCGATGTTCTGCGCCTGGTAGTGGTGCCCGGTATCGACCAGCACCCGCGCCTGCGGACCGGCCGTGCGCGCCAGCTCGAGCGCCATGCCCCAGTCGGCGATGTCGGTGTGGTAAAAGGCCGGCTCAAACGGCTTGTATTCGATCAGCATCCGCTGCCCGGGAGCCAGCGCCGTGTGCGCGGCCGACAACACCTCCTGCATCCACCCAATCCGCTTGCGCATGCTCTGCGTGCCGGGGTAGTTCGATCCATCGGCTACCCACATCGACACATCGCGCGAACCCAACAGGCGTCCAATCTCAATCGACTGCAGAATGTGGTCGAGCGCCTTCTGCCGCACGCCTGCATCCGGATTGCAGATCGAGCCGTACTTGTACTCCTGCGATTGAAACAGGTTGGGATTGATGGAACCGGCGCGCACGCCGTACTGCTTCTCGAGCCGCTGCACTACCGCGACGTCGTCCACCCCGTTGGGCAGATCCCACTCCACGTGCAGCGCCAGCGTGGGGCTCACCCCGGTCAAGGCATGCACCTGCGCCGCGTCGGCAAACTTCTCCTCAATAGTCGAGGCCGCGGCCGGCTGCAGATACTTACCGAACCGGGTGCCGGTGTTGGCAAATCCCCACGAAGGGACCTCGATCTGAAAGCTGTCCAGCGCCTTCCACACCCGTTCCTGCCGCTCCGTGTTGCTCATCGCTTCCCCTCGTCTGCTTCTTGCCCGATGGCCTGCAATCCATCCAGCTCTGCAATTACCTGTCTATTGAAACACGCAGCACACCAGCCAGCGACCGAATCGTCACTACTGAGGAGCCTTGGCGCGAATGCTCCTTTTCGAAGCACCGGGCAGGTCTTTCGCCTACGATCCAATCCTCAAAGCTCGCACCCGCTTTGGGCTGAAGACGAACGGCAGAGCTCTGAAGTTGCGAGTGCAATCTAGATTTCTTCTACGACAGGGTTTCTGTTCCCGTGGTCGCGAAGGCAAAGCCTTGGGGGCGGCTAAAACTGCCCAATCCGAACAAAGCAATGCGTCTTCAAATCAGAAAAAAGTTTGCATACGATATTCGGTTTCGACTAAGGTTCTTGGCGGCGATGGTCCGGGGGCGAGAAGGCTGTCCAGTATCCGTGTCCCGCAGTTTGACCCAAGGAAGATGAGAAACAATGAAAATGAAGCGAGCAGCTTTTATCTGGAATTCTTTGCTGGTGCTGTGCCTCGGCCTCGTATGTGCCGCCACGGCGCATGCTCAAGCGACCACAAAAATCACGGTCGACTGGAACAAAGTGGACACTACGTCCAAGACAGTTCCGACCCTGCAGGTGGTCGTGAATCCGATGCTGCGGCCCGGGTCCCCCATCCACGACAGCTCCTACGCGGCAGTCAAGGATCTGGGTGCGGATTACGTGCGGTATGTTCCATGGCTGCCCTACCCGAAACTGGGAGTCGCCGAGTTGAAGCCGCCCGCGGCGACCACTTCCTGGGATTTCAGCCTGATCGATCCGATGACAATCGACTTTCTGAAGGCCACCGAAGGCCACTCGACCATCCTGAACTTCAGCACCATCCCCGCGTGGATGTTCAAGACCGACCAGCCCGTCACGTATCCCGACGATCCTAACCAGGCGGATTGGAAATACACCCAGGGTACGGAATTGCGCGACCCTTCGATGAAGGAGTTGGGCGACTATTACGCGCGGCTGGTGAGTTGGTATTCCAAAGGGGGCTTTACCGACGAACTGGGCAAGAAGCACGACTCTGGCTACCACTACCCGGTGCCGTGGTGGGAGATCTTCAACGAGGTTGAGTTCGAACACAATACCACGCCGGAACAATACACAACGCGCTATGACGCCGTCGCCGCCGCCATTCACCAGGTCTCACCTGAAACCCGCTTTGTCGGGATGGCGTTGGCGATGCCGAGTCTGCGGCCGGACTACTTCGAATACTTTCTCAACCATAAGAATCACAAGCCGGGCATTCCGCTGGACATGATCTCGTATCACTTCTACGCAAGTCCCACGGCGGCTCAGACCATCGACGATTGGCAATACACCTTCTTTGACCAGGCCGATGGATTTCTGAACACGGTCCGCTACGTGGAGGCGATCCGCAAGCGGCTGTCCCCAGAGACCATGACCACTCTCGATGAGTTAGGCGTGATCCTGGCCAGCGACGAAGGACAGGACCAGCCGGGACATGTGGAGAAGCCGATTCCCGATGCCTACTGGAACCTCGCAGGCGCCATGTACGCTCACTTGTATGTGGAGGTCGCAAAGCTTGGAATTGATGTTGCCGGTGAGTCGCAACTCGTCGGCTACCCATCGCAGTTTCCCAGTGTCACCATGGTGGACTGGAAGAACGGTCACCCCAATGCGCGGTTCTGGGTATTGAAGCTGTTGAAGGATAACTTCGGGGCGGGCGATCAGTTGGCCCACACCGAAAGCCCCGGCAACAACGATGTGCAGGCACAGGCATTCAGCACCAAAGGGGGCAAGAAGCTTCTCCTGATCAACAAGCGTAACAAGGAAGCCAGCATGACCCTGCCCCAGGAGTTCGCGGACGGAGCCGTGAGCAAGGTGGACGGATCGACGGGCGAAAATCCGCCCCAGTCCGCGACAGCCTCCGGCTCAGCCGTAAACCTGCCGCCCTTCGCGGTGTGGGTGGTCAAAGCCGGGAAATGAGGAGCGATGCGAGTCTGTTTTCTGTTGAAGGTGAAGAAGGATCGCATCGAGGAATATTCTCGCCGCCATGAGACGGTCTGGCCCGAGATGCTCGCTGCGCTTCGAGATGCGGGCTGGCGCAATTACTCCTTGTTTCTCGGTGAGGATGGCTTGCTCGTCGGCTATGTGGAAACAGAAAACTTCGCGCTGGCGCAATCGCGAATGAAAGACACCGATGTAAACCGGAGATGGCAGGCGCAAATGGCGGAGTTCTTCGAAGGGCTCGACGGAGCTCCGCCCGACCAGGGATTTCTGCAGCTGAAGGAAGTCTTCCACCTCGACTGAGCCAACGGCACCCGCAGCGGTACCGATAATTCGCAGATCTAAAGCTTGCGCAGCGCCTCGCAGGCACGCTCCAGGTCTGCATCCTGTTTCGCAAAACAGAACCGCAGCATATTTTCTCCGCGACCCTCAGTGAAGAATGCGGTCCCGGCGACCGCAGCCACGCCGGTAGCAGCGAGCAAGCCCCGAGCCCGTGCCGCAGCGCTCTTGCCCGGGATACGGCTGGAGTCTGCGAGTACGTAGTACGCACCGGCGGGAACTGAGGGCGTCAAGCCGGCGTCCGCAAGGGCGGTACAGAGCCGGTCACGCTTCTGCTGGTACTCGACCGCCAGCCCGGTATAAAACGAATCCGGAAGCTGGTCCAGCCCGGCTACCGTGGCGTATTGGAATGGCGCAGGGCTGCAGACGTAGGTCAGGTCGTGAAAGTAGGCGATCGATGGCAGCCACTTACTATCCGCGGCCAGGTAGCCGATACGCCAACCTGTGATGCTGAAGGTCTTCGAATAGCCTGAGATGGTGATCGTGCGCTGAGCCATTCCAGGTAGAGTGGCGGGGCTGATATGCCGCGCTCCATCGAACAGGAAATACTCATAGATCTCGTCAGTGAAGAGGAAGAGGTCGTGCTCAATCGCGAGTTCAGCAATCGCCTCAAGCTCGGCGAGCGTGAACACCTTGCCAGATGGATTGCTGGGCGAGTTGACGATCAGTGCGCGGGTACGCGGCGTAATCGCGTCGCGCAGGGCGTCAACGTCAAGCTGCCAGTCAGGTGCAGACAGCGGCACCACCACGGGACTGACACGCAGAGAGAGCAAAGTGTTCGCGTGGTAGCCGTAGAACGGCTCAAACAGGATGACCTCATCTCCGGGATCGAGCAGTGCGATGGAAGCGGCGTAGAGTGCGCCCGTGGCACCTGAGGCCACCAGCAATTCCGTGTCTGGATTGATTGACATGCCGTTATACCGGAGCAGCTTGGCTGCGATTGCCTGCCGTAATGGCGCGATTCCATCCAGACGCGTGTAGATGTTCTTTCCTTCGCGGATCGCCTCAATCGCTCGCTCGATCACCGGTGCAGGAACCTCGGTATCGCATACGCCCTGGGCGAGGTTGATGCCGCCGATCCGATCGCATTCCATGGTCATGGCGCGGATCTCCGACTGGAAAACACCGGGGGAGATGGCACTGAGGCGAAGGCTGCTGCTGGCGGAAAGTGGCATGGGCACCTGGCTGAGAGGCTTGGAAGAACGATCCGCCCGAAGGCGAATTCCTTTGGATTGTATTTCAGGAGGAATGAGGCGCGGAAGGGTGGCTACGGGATGGTCGTCTCGCGGTGTCTTCTGCCGGATAGAAGACGCAGCTTACCGCGTCGGGTTCAGCTTGTGTATCAGCTGTTGTTCGCACGCATCGCAGAGTGTTGCCATCAGCGCCTCGGGCAAGACGCGCAACTGGCCATAGCCGCCGCAAACCTCGCACGTGCGGCGGGATTCTTCCTGGGCCAGGTCGATCTCGTATCGAATCTCGTCTGTCTCGCCTTCGCAGGTGACCCGTAATTCGCCTACCTTTTCGCGAATCTCCGTGACCTTGCACCCGCCTGCTGCGCTCAGACGCTGACAAAGTGCATCGATCAGCTCAAACCATCCCGCGGCAGAGACCTGCAGGGTGAAGCCGGTTGTTCTGGACCAGGGACGATGATCCGGATCAAAGAGATTGGGATAACGATCAATGAGTAACTGTTCTTGCTCTGGTGTCATAGGCAGCGAGGTGCAGCATTCCAACGTGGAGACTATAGCAGAGAACGTGGGCAGCCCCCATGGCCATGTTGCCGGTCGACTTTACGCAATAACCAGAGTTTCAAGTCTGGAACCCGTCGATGTGTTCAGGCAAGTTGACTGGAACTGGCCAGCACGGGATCTGCACTCTCGGCGCACTTCGCGGGGCAGAGATTTGACTTCGAACACCAAGGATGCTCGAATCCCATTTGCTGCGTATGCCTGAACAAGCCTCTCTCCATCGCGTGCCGCGCCGTCGATGGCGCATTGCGTTCCTCCTGGGACTGGGCGTGCTCGTCAACTATTTCGACCGGGTCAACCTCTCGGTGTCGCACGATGCGCTGTTTACTGCATTCGGCATCTCGATGACCACCTTCGGGTATCTCTCCGGCGCCTACAACTGGACGTACGCCATGTGCCAGTTGCCAATCGGCGTAGTGCTCGACAAATTTGGGGTTCGCCGCGTCGGCCGCATCGGCACGCTCTTGTGGAGCGTGGCGTCCTTCGCTGCCGCGATCACGCCCACCATCGGCGGATTCTTTGCCGCCCGCTTGTTACTGGGCGTCGGAGAGGCGCCCACGTTCCCGGCGAACGCCAAGGCCATCGGCCGGTGGTTTCCGCAGGAGGAGCGCAGCCTGGCCACGGCCATGTTTGATTCGGCCGCCAAGTTTGCGCCCGCCGTCGGCATTCCCATCATTGGCATGCTCCTGCTGCGCGTGGGTTGGCGCTGGAGTTTTGCCGCAACCGGATTCGTGAGCCTGCTCTACTTCGCGGTGTTTTACCTGGTATATCGCGACCGCGACGAAGACCCGGAGTTGACCACCGCCGAGCGCGCCTACATCGTCGAAGGTGAAGACGTTCCCGAGACCTCGACCGATCGTGCCGCGAACGTCCGATCTCTGACCGAGTTAGTCCGCGAGCGTAAGGTCATCGGATTAGCCATCGGATTTGGTGGCTATAACTATGTCTTCTATCTCCTGCTTACCTGGCTGCCGACTTATCTCTCTCACGCGCTCCACATCGACTTGTTCCATTCGTTCCTCTATACGGGATTTCCCTGGCTGCTCGCGACAGCAACCGATCTGGTTGCCGGAGGATGGTTGGTCGACGAACTGATTCAACGGGGCTGGGATCAGAGCCGAGTTCGGACCATATTCCTCGTGGTGGGAACGTTCTTCGGATTGGGCATCGTCGGCGCGGCCTATGCGCACACGGCGACACAAGCCCTGGTGTGGATCAGCATCTCGATCGGTGGTCTCTCGGCTGCAGCCCCAGTGGGCTGGTCTTTGCCTTCACTGATTGCGCCGGATGGATGTGTCGGGAAGGTGAGTGGCATTCTTAATTTCACCAACCAGCTTTCAGGAATCGCAGCGCCGATTGTTACCGGATATCTCGTGGCATGGACCCACAGCTTTGCCTGGGCGTTCGGTGTCGCGGCCGCCTATCTGCTGGTGGGCATCGCCAGCTATATCTTCCTGCTCGGCCGGATTGAGCGCATTCCCGGCAGAGTGCCGGCGTAACGCTGCCGTGAGCGCGTCCCAACGAAGCGCCCGACGGGCATTCCCTACTGCCCGCTGATCGAGTAAGTCTTATCGCCCCGCGTGCGCGAGTTAAAAACGTCGAACTTACCATCCGGAGTAGCGGTCAGTTTCAGGTAGTTTCCCTGGTCCTCGCCTTTGAGATTCGCAATGAATTCAGCAGGACGGTTGTACTGGTCGCCAGCTTCCGCGGAGTAATGTAACTGCCAGAGTGCGGTGAGTCCGGGCGAATTCTTGAGCGTGACAAATGAGGGCGTGGACCCGCCTTTCTTCTCGCCGTTATCCATGATCGCCACCTTGGGGGCGACCGCTTCTACCAGTGCTGGACTGGAACTCTGATTCCATCCATGATGAGAGACGATCAGGACATCTACCTTCCCGAGCTTGTTCACGGGGCACATCAAGTCACGCTCCTTGTCCCAGGTAAGATCGCCGAGGTCGAGCAGCTTGAGCTTGCCAAAATCGATCAGCACGCCCAGGGAACGCGCATTTTCAGTCTTATCGGGCGGGCGGATTTCGCTGGCCGCGCAGTATTGGTTCTGTTGTCCACCGCCGGCGACCACATGCCCAAGCACATTTCCGTCGCCACTCACCACGATCGCGTGCATGCCAGCGATCGGCAACTGGTCTCCCGGCCTGAGGCTCAGGTGCTTGAACTTCCCGCTGGCCAGCAGCTTCTGGTAGGCCTCCCACCCTTGAATCGTGGGCCCATCGGAGTTCTCCCGGTTAGGCCCATGATCGATTAAGGTGCCCACCGGAATGCGATCCACCAGTTGCGGCAGTCCGCCCACATGATCGGTATGGAAGTGGGTTATAAGGACGTAGTCGATTTTGTTGAGGCCGGCCTTTTTTGCGGCTGCCACAATGCGATCCGCGTCGCGTCCGTTGTTACCGGGCCAACCGGTGTCGATCAGCAGCGACTGACCCGCCGGGGTCACGAACAGTGTCGCCTGTCCTCCTTCGACGTCGACGAAGTAGACCTGCAACGGACCACCTGCGGGCGCGGCCACAAGCTTTCCGGCCAGAGCGAAGAGCGCACAAAAAATTAGAAAGCTCATGCCTGCCAGCTTCAACCCTAGGTGACTGCGCGTCTGCTTCATGTCGAACTCCTGTTCTTCCGTACCTGCGACCATCGATCCTGTATATACGGTGAACGTTTTCCGCGTCAACGCGACGTCTGCCTGTCAGCTGCGAGGCTCAGGTGTTCCCTAACCCGTGCCGCTTAGCGGGTTTGTACGGGAGCGTCAATACCAACATTGTGCCCTTTGACACAGCAGGATATGGGAGCAGAATGAGACATTCACCACTGTAATCCTTGTACGGCGACTGCCTATGCCTCCAACTCTCGAAGCGACCATGCGCACCACCGGACCGACCGTGCCCACCGTGCCCGTTGAACATCACCTGTGCCTGAAATGCAAAAGCAAAGATCTGCGCCGCGTGAAGCGTCAGGGATGGATGCAGAGACGTCTGTTTCCTCGATTTGGCTTCTATCCGTGGATGTGCGAGGGTTGCGGCAACACGGTTCTTATGCGGTCGCGAGGTCCAAAGCGGCCGGTTCAGCATTTTTTCTAGTCTGGAGCCTGAATGGAGATTCGCAGCCTGACTCGCCGAAGAGTTACCGCGCCTGTGGTTGTGGATGAATCGGTTTGGCCGGCTCTCCCACCTGCTTGCGACCTGAAGACTCCAGATCCGCCTGTTGCCTGCCTGTAGCGGCCCGGGGCTGCCCTGCATCTCCGGTGTTCGCTAACTGCCTCTCGTTTGGCTTCGCAGATCCAGGAAAGATCTCTGAGTCTCTGCCCACGATCGCAACCTTCATGAAATCCATCCACATTGGGAGCGCCGCCCGGGCTCCGGTCTCCTTCTCACCCAGCGACTCGCGATTATCGAAACCGACCCACGTCCCGCAGGTGATTGACGGCGAAAACCCGATGAACCACGCATCGGTGAAGTCATTGGTGGTTCCAGTCTTGCCTCCGACCGGGTGATTCAACGCTTTGGCGGCTGCCCCGGTGCCAGACTGCGTGACCTCTCGCAGGAAGGTCATCATGGTGCGCGCAGTCTTGCTGCTGGTGGCCTCTCGCACATCCGGCGTGTCCATCCACATCGCCGTTCCTTCTGGGCTGGTGACTTTACGGATCAGCCGCGGTGCAATGCGAATGCCGTCATTGGGAAAGCTGGAGTACGCCGCCACCTGCTCCTCGAGCGTGATCTCGACCGCCCCAAGCGCGACCGGCAAGAATGCCGGAATGTTGCTGGTAATACCAAAGCGGTGCGCCGTATTGATGACCTTGTGTATGCCCACATGCTCGGCGAGTTTCAACGCTGGGATGTTCCGCGAATCGGCAAAGGCATGCAGCAGGGAGATATTGCCGAGGTATTTCCCGTCGTAGTTGTGCGGTGTGTAGGCACCGAAGGAGACCGGTGCATCGACGATCATCTCTTGCGGCGTCGCGCCAGACTCGACCGCCGCTGTGTAGACATACGGCTTGAATGATGACCCCGTCTGCCGCTGCGATTGCGTCGCGCGATTGAACTGCGAGAGGTTGAAGTCGCGGCCACCCACCATTGCCAGCACGTCACCTGTCGCGTTGTCCATGGCCAGCAGCGACCCTTCGGCTCCGGAGTCCTGCTCGAGGGTGCCGTGGAGGTAGGGGCCGGCGTCTTGCGTAGCGCTTAGGTGGACGTAGATGATGTCGCCCGGCTTGAGGAAGTCGTCCCCGGTCTTCTGTCCCGTCCAGGCCCAGTCTTCGGGGTTCATCATCACGCGCTGCTGACCGATTCGAGCCGTGACCTGGTAGGGCAGAACACCGGTGACCAGCGCATGAAAATAGCTTCCAGGCTGCACTCCGGCGTTCCAGTCCGGGTGCTTGAAGTCGTCGATGCTGACCCCTCCGGCGGCGACGTTCAGCAGATGGCCCTTCCATCCATGCCGCCGTTCATAGGCGGCAAGTCCGTCGAGAACCGCGCGGTTGGCAGCGAGTTGCAGATCGAGATCGAGGGTGGTGTACACCTTCAGGCCGGCCTCATGCACCTGGTCCGAGCCAAAGCGCTTTTCGAGCTCGCGACGTACATCCTCGACAAACCAGGGAGCGACCGCGTTCGGAGCGGATTGAATATGCAACCCGAGGGGCGCCGCGCGGGCCACGTTCGCCTCGGCGGCGGCGATGGCTCCGTCCTCGAGCATCGCGTTGATGACCATATTGCGGCGCCGGAATGCCTTGTCCGGATTGATGAGCGGCGAGTAGGCGGAGGGCCCTTTCGGCAAGCCGGCGAGCAGCGCGGCCTCGGGCAATGTCAGGTCCTTGGCATGCTTGTTGAAGTAGTATTCGGCCCCGGCTTCGAAGCCGTACACTCCGTGCCCCAGATAAATCTGGTTGCCGTACAAGGTGAAGATCTGCTGCTTGGTAAAGGCGTGCTCAATCTGAATCGAAAGAAACGCCTCCTGTATCTTACGGCCGAAGGTGCGCTCGTTAGACAGGAACAGGTTGCGTGCCAACTGCATGGTGAGCGTGGAAGCACCCTGAGCGCGACTGCTGGAGGTGAGGTCATGGTAGATCGCCCCGCCGACGCGGAAGACGTTCACGCCCCAGTGGCTCTCGAAGTTTTTGTCTTCGATGGAGATGACAGCCTGGCGGAGCAGTGGCGAGAAATCCTGGTAGTTGATCACTACTCGGCGTTCGAGAGCGAACGAGCCAAAGCTGCGGCCGTGCACGTCGTAGAGTTCTGTGGTCGTGCTTGGTCGGTACCGCATCAGGTCGTCGATCTGCGGCAGGTTGACCGAATAGACCAGCATCAACCCGCTGAGGGATCCGACGATGACGGCCATAAACACCAGCACCAGAAGGGCCACGCCACCCGCAAGCTTTCGGCGCCCCTTTGGAGGCGGCGGCTGGAAGCTTCTGGTTTTTGCCCACGATACTGGTTCCGGGCCAGTGTCAATCAAAAGAACGTCCGATGGAACTAGCGATTCATACCACTTGGGGGAACGAAATTAACTGCCTGTGCCCTGTGCCGGGCTCTTCGCCTGCTTTAACAATTCCAGAGCCTTGTTCAGTTGATCGTCGGGGCGGGGACCGCTCTTTTGCGCACCGGCGGTATCGTCTGAGGTGTCCGCATCCACATTTGAGGCCACCTGGACATTCGGAGTCACCGCCTCGTCTTGAATTTTCTTCCCCGAAGGCGACTGGTACTTAGCAACCGACAGGATCAGCGCCGCGCCGTCCGGAAGTTCGATCGTCTTTGGGACCGACCCTTCGCCGAAGGTGCGATCGCCGACAAGTTGCCCCCGCTTGCTGTCGAGAATGGCGGCAGCCACCAGTTCGCCAGGCCCGGCAGTGCCACGGTTGACGAGAACTACCAGGGGAGCCGAAGTGATGAACTTGGAACTGTCGGCGGAGAAGGTCTGCTTCTCAAACTTCTGACCTTCGAGAGTCGCGATTGTGCCGGACTGAAGGAAGGCGTTCGCCAGGCGCACAGCCTGCGCATCGTCCCCTTCTGCTACATCGCGCAAGTCAAGAAGCACCTTCTTATTGCCGCTCTTTTGAATTGCCTTGAGCTTGCCGGCGACTTCGTCGACCCGTTCCTTGGTGAGCACGCCGGGCTTTAGATAGACGATGCTGGAGTTCTCGTACTGCTGCTCCCCCAGTGCGGGTTCAGGCACATTGGCACGGGTAAGCGTGAGTTTGTCGGGCTCGGCCTTGCGCGGGCGTACTACTGAAAACGTGACCGTGGTCCCCGGTTTGCCGTCGAGCATAAGCCGAATTAAAGCCAGTGACATTTCGCGCGTGGACTGGCCTTCGATGGACTCGATAATGTCGCCATCCTGGATATTTTCCTTGTCCGCGGGCGATCCGGGATCGACCGTCACGACGGTCGCATAGCCAAACCGCTTGGAGATGACAATCCCGACCTGGGCTCGGCCCTCGCTCTGATGGTCTTTGTAGAACTTGTATTCGGTCGGCGAGAGGTAGCTCGAATCGGCATCGAGCGACTCGAGCAGTCCGTGCAGCGCGCCGCTGGTCACGTCGTTGATGTGCGGATCGACCACGTAATCGCTCTGCACCTTCTTGAGGACCTCTTCGTAGACACCGATCTCCCGATAGGCGCCGTCGTTGCTGTTCTGAGACCCGGCGCGAACGCCGCTCAGGCCGAAGCCGCCCAGGAACACGAAAATGACCAATGCGGCCGAAATTGCAAGGATGGAGCGCTTGAAACTCTTGGACATGAATTCGCCCTCAGCCCCACAAGGGCCGGTATCAGAATGATACCTTAGCTGGCAAACCGCTGGAACCGGCTTTCTGGGCACTTCAAAAACAGTTTTTCGCAGGATACCCAATCCCGATATGCCTTAAATGCAATCGGCCTTGCGAGCGCCGAATAAGAGTTCTTGAGCCGGTGCGGGTGCCCGGGAGATTGCCGCTTCAGAACTAGTGCGAGGGAGCGTTCAGCCCTAAGGCTTTGAGATAGCCGTCGTTCACCCGGCAATGAGCGAACCGGATCTGCTCCAGCAGGTCCTTGAACGCCGCCCGGGAGTGATCGAGCGAGGGCCGCTGCGCAATCTGCTTTTCCGCCAGCCCGGTTGTCCGCGGACTTTTCCCGTAGGCGACAATTTCGTCCCAGTAGACCGGCTTGTGCCACGCAACCACGCCCGACTTTGACTCCAGCTTCTTGTAGGGCCAGAACGCCCATCCGATCTGGTTTTTCTCGAGCACACCGGCGAAGCTGTGAACCCATTCATCGGTGTTTTCGCCCGACTCTCCCAGCCAGAGAGGCACGTTGTATTGGTCGCGAAAGGCGAGATAAGGCTGGATGACCTCTTCGGTCGGCGCCGTCCAGTATTTGTGGAAGGTATACATCACGTTCTGATCGAAGGGAGCACCGAAGACCTTGAAGTTCGAGTCCCACTGCGCGCCCCCGAGAATGACCACGTGATTCGGATCGACCTCGCGAACAGCCGCCGTGATTCGCTTGTAGATCGGCTCGAGCGCCGAGTTGTACTGCTGCAGTTGCGGGTAGTGAGGGATGGGTTCATTGAGCAAGTCGTAGCCGAGCACGACGGGGTTGTCGTGGTAGTGCTCCGCGATGCGGCGCCAGATAGCGATGGTCTGCTGCTGGTTCTCGGCGGATTCGTACAGCCATGGATAGCCCCAGCTGTCATCGATGTTGGTCCCGGTCTGACCACCTGGCGCGCAGTGCATGTCGAGCACGACGTAGATGCCGTACTTCCCTGCCCATTGCACGACGCGATCGACCAGTTCAAAGCCGCGCGAATTGCCGTCTGCGAAATACTTGTAGTGAAAGGGGACACGAATGGAATTGAAGCCGGCCTCATGCAGGAAGCGGATGTCGTCCTCTGTGACGTAAGTATCCTGGTATTGCTTCCAGAATTTAGCGCCGTCCGCCGGGCCGATCAGCTCGTTGACCAAGGCTTCAATCTCGCGACCGGATTGTGGACCTTCTTCAAACCCGAACATGTAGCCTTCGGGCACCATCCAATTTCCCAGGCTGATGCCGCGCAATTGCAGTGCTTTGCCGTCGGCAGACTCGAGGAACTTGCCGCGGGTGTGGACGAAGCGCGTCTCAGCGGCGACGTTCAGCGACAGGCAGAGGACAACAACCAAAGCCACGCGGAGACTCACGCGGGTCAAAAACAGAACAGTGCTATTGCGTTGCATGCGATTCATAGGTGAGGACTCGATCGCCAAGTATATGTCATAGCCGTGACTCTTTCCGTGACGTCGAAGAGGCAAGCAGGATTGTTTCGCGCTCGACCGGCGTGTGCACCCTGCGACACCAACATTTCACCCGACCGCCAGGCCGGTGATATTGTCTGAGTCGAGACCTGGTCCATTCCAATGCATAGAAGATTCTCTCTCAGTTTGCTGTTGCTATCTTTTCTCTTGATAACCGCCGCACATGGTCTGGAACAGCAACCTCTGGCGGAATACCACGCCCGACGTGAGGCACTGGCTGTTAAGTTGAACGGTGGAGTCGCACTCTACTTTGCGGCACCAGAGCCGGTGCTGGACTTCATGCCCTACCGGCAGGATGAGGACTTCTATTACCTGACAGGGTGGAATGAGCCGGGAGCCGCATTGTTGATCGAGGGCGCGGCGGAGGCAACTTCGACCACGCCCTCGCATAAATATCGCGAGATTCTCTTTGTTCCAACGCGGGACTTGCGCCGGGAGAAATTCACGGGAGAGAAGCTCGACGCCTCCTCTTCGCGCGCACCCCAACTGACCGGAGTCGGAGAAGTTAAGCTCCTGCTCGAGTTACCTAAACTCTTATCCCAGATAGGCCAGAAAGATCGGCAGGCAATGAGTCACATCTGGGCCGAAGAAGATGCCGGCAGGTCTGTGATCGCATGGACAGCAACAACTCTTGGCATGGATTCTCCACCCGCTTTCGCCGACGCGCGTGAATTGAGCCACGCCCTGCGCAGCGTAAAAGGTGCCGGAGAAGTAGACCTGATTCGAAAGGCGACTCATGCCTCGATGGTTGCGCAACGTGCGATGATGCGCGGCGTCCACCCCGGGGTGAAAGAGCGTGCGATTGCCGGCTTGATCATCGATGAACTGATGCAGGAGGGATGTGAACGGCCCTCGTATGCGCCGATCGTTGGGTCCGGCCTGAACTCGACTGTGCTGCACTACTCAGAGAACAGTGAAACGATGCAGGACGGCGACGTAGTGGTGGTGGATGCGGCGGGTGAGTATTCCATGTACGCCTCCGACATCACTCGCACGGTGCCGGTGAACGGGCACTTCACTGCGCGTCAGCGTGAGGTGTACGACATCGTTCTAGGCGCACAGCGAGCCGCGATGGCCGCCTTTGTCCCGGGCAAGTCGCGTATCAACGATCCGCTCCATGTCTACACTGATTCGCTGGACACGATTGCGTGGAAATATATGAACGAGCACGGTAGGGACCTGCACGGCGAGCCGCTGGGCAAATATTTCATCCACGGCATCGGCCACCTGGTTGGCATCGACGTACACGATCCCTACGACTACACGCAGCCGATTCAAAAAGGAATGGTCTTCACGATCGAACCGGGCATTTACATTCTCGAAGAGAAGCTGGGCGTGCGAATCGAAGACATCTACTATGCTGAACCCACGGGGAAGCTACTCGACTTGACAGAAGAGTTGCCGCACAGCTCTGCGGAAGTTGAAGCGGCGATGAAGCACTAAGACCCTGCGCGGAGGAGACGACTTGAGAGGCGAGCCGGCATGGTAGTAATCGGACGTGCGTTCTTCGCGATCGCCTCGGGTTTCGTAACCATGGCTGTGCTTATCATGGCTTCGATCGCTGCTCTCTCGCGGCTGGCGCCCGGCTTTGTTTCGAAGGACCAGCGTCCGCGCCTGACCTACATGCTGTCTAACTTGGCATTCAGTGCGGCCTTCGCCGTGTTAGGTGGCTGGGTGACGGCGCGGCTTGCCCCCGTACCAGGAAACCCTCTCACTCTCAGCCTCATGCTGGCGTTGGTAGTACTCCTGATGAGCGCCCTCTCAGCGATGCAGATGCGCGGCCAGCAACCGGTCACCTATCAACTCACACTCATTGTGATCTCGCCTGTCGCCGTGGTGATGGGAGGACTTCTCCGCCTGCATCAGCTTGGCTTTCATTGGTAATTCGTCCGCGTTCCGCCCGAAGCGCAAAATAAAAAGCGGGCCGATTTCCTCGACCCGCTTTCGTGAGTAAGTAGAAGTTACCAGCGAAGCCCAAGGGTGACGGGGATAATCTCGGTTCCGCGTCCCGGCGTATTCAGCCATTCGTATCGCGCTTCCATATAAAATTTGCCGCTATTCCAACCGCCAAAGGTGAGGCCCGTGCCAAGGTTGGCTCCCGCTTGATTGCTGGAGTAGTGGCTGACCGTCACGTTGGTGGTGTACTGGTAGGGATAGCAGTAGAAATAGTCGCAATATTGACCGTATGCCGTCGCGGGCTCGGTAAAGGACGTAAGCCTGCGATAGAATCCGCCGCCGCCTGTGATATAGCCGCCCCATGAACCAGTGGTCTTGTAATAGAGCACGGGATCGAGAGTAAGTGACCAGATATGCGTGTTACCACCGGGTTCACCAACAGCCGACAAGGTCGCGCCATTGATCTTGTTCCGGTCAAACTCGTACTCGGCCATCAACGAGAGATCACGAGAGACCTTGTAACCGAGACCGCCACGAAAGTTCCAGCCATACGTCAACTCGCGCTGTGTGTTCGCGAGAGGGGCTGTGAAGCCGCCACCCGCTTCGATGGCGATGTGACTGAAGCGATCGCGGTACGCGGGTGCTGGGCCACTTCGGCCTCCGCCACCATACTGCGGAGAGGGTGCCAGGGAGCCGCCGGCCAGATCATCGGTCAAAAACGATTTGTAAGAGAGAGAGCTTGAGTCCTGTGAATTGGAGACCAGCCCTTGCGATGGAGCCTGCGCCCGCGCAGTAGAAGCAAACGCCGAGAGGACGACCACCGCTGCCGCAAGAGAGATTCTCCGGGCAATGGACTGGACAGAGGGAGAACTACTGTAAGACATGTGGACTGCCTCATGAGTACGGAAATTGGGGAGCCTATCGTGGGGTGCTCCCTCTTAATGGATACAACACTAAAAGTGATGCAATGGTTTCGGTCTGGAGATGTATTTTTTGCGGGCAAAGCAAAGGCCGGAATCTATCCGGCCTTTGGTGTACTCAACAATTCGGGAGTAAGTAGCGTGGGTGTTAGTGGATGTCGAATTGTTCAGGGTGAAGCGCCGGATCGCTTTTAACGATGATCGTCTTCCCGGTGAATTCTTCGAGCTCCATGAGCCACTTTCCGTTATTCGCCTTAAGAGTTTTCACCACGTCAGGATGCACTCGCAGTAACACGTCGCCTCTTTCCATGTGTCCCTGCATCTTGCGCATCTCGGTGTAGATTTCGTTGCACACGGTAGTTGGACTCTTCACCATGCCAGTACCCGAGCAGATGTCGCATTGCACGCTCAGCGTTCTCTCGAGCGACTGCTTCACCCGCTTGCGCGTGATAGCCACCAATCCGAAATCGTTAAACTGCAGCACCTTCGATGGGGCACGATCGTGCTTCAACTCTTCTTCCAGCGCCTGCATCACCTTGTGACGATTTTTGCGCTCGTCCATGTCGATGAAGTCGATGACGATGATGCCGCCAAGATCGCGTAAGCGAATCTGGCGAACGATCTCTGGAATAGCGTCAAGATTCGTGCGCAGGATCGTATCTTCCAGGCGCGCTGTCTTGCCGACATACTTGCCGGTATTGATGTCGATGGCGACCAGCGCCTCCGTTTGATTGATGACGATCGAGCCGCCCGACTTAAGCCAGACCTTCGACTTGAGCGCCTTGCTGATTTCTTCCTGAATACCGAACTGCTCGAAGAGCGGCGTCTCTTTGGTGTAGAGCTTGACGCGACGAACGAGCGACGGCTGAAAGCGATTGAGAAAGCGAACAATGCGTTCGTACTCTATCTCGTTATCGACCCAGATCGCCGAGAAGTTATCCGAAACTTGGTCCCGAAGTACGCGCTCGACCAGGTTGAGATCGTGGTAGATAAGTGCCGGGGCTTTGCCGTCATCGGAGCGCGTCTTGATCTCAGTCCAAAGGCTGATCAGGAAACGAATGTCCGCGCGAAGCTCTTCCTCGCTGGTTCCTTCGGCCGCGGTGCGAACAATGAATCCTCCAGACTGCGCGCCCTTTTCGCTGATGAGGACCCGCTTGAGGCGCGTTCTCTCTTCGTCTGAAGAGATCTTGCGCGACACGCCCACGTGATTCACGGTCGGCATGAAGACCAGGAAGCGCCCAGGCAGAGCGATGTGGCTGGTGATCCGCGCGCCCTTCTTGGCGATGGGTTCCTTCGCGATCTGTACCAGGATCTCCTGTCCCTGCTTCAGCAAGTCGCTGATGATGGGCAGGTCGGAGACCTGCGCCGATGGGCGGCGTCCACCTCCGCCATGAGACGGCGGGCCGCCTGCATTGTTGCGGCGGCGATGGCGACCGCGTCCACGACGATCGTCATTGCGGCCTTCGCGACGAGCGGGCGCTGGCGCACCGGCTACCGGGGCTTCCTGCTCGTGTGGAGTCTCTTCTTCCGCGAAATCGGCTTCGGTAAATCCGCCGCTCGCGTCTTCGAACTCTTCGTCCTCATCTTCTTCTTCGTCGGCGTTCGGTTCGGCAGCCACCCGCTGTTCCAGGTGAGCGTCGCGCACGATGTCGCCGAGTTCGATCCCGTTCTGATGTTCGAGTGTCTGCTCTTCGAGCTCTTCCAGGTCATGCTCGTCTGCATGCGCGTGAATCGGCTCGAAATCGTATTCTTCCTCGTCGATCGTCTCTTCTTCGATCAACCCCATGCCAGGTGCAAAGCCACGCGATTCCGTGTCCTCTTCAAATCCTGCGTTTTCGGCGTCGGCATGCGTACTTGCGAAATCGTGTGAGGCATGCTGGCTTTCCGAGGGGGCTTCGACCGCCTCTTCATACTCGATAGCCAAGGAATGTTCGGGAGCCTGTTCTGCAGGGGCGTCGGATACATGAGTCGCAATGAGCTCAGCGTGCTCTGGATGGACTTCCTGTGAGGCCACTTCGCTTAAGTGCTGGTGTGAGGCTTGCTCAGGAGTGGCGGCCTGCGGATCGACCCACGGCTCCGTCACCTGCGAAGGATGCACCTCTGCGGCGTCGTGAGCGGGCGCAGCGGCCTCGTGAACTGGAGAAGCTGACTCCTCCTCGGAAGGCGCCGCTGCCATTAGCGGTTCATCGGCAATCGAAGCCGCTGCTTGCTCGATGGCGGCAGCATGCTCGAGAGCATCGGTGTGCTCATGGAGGGCGGCTGTTTCGAAGGTCGCAGTTTCGGAGTCGGACCCTGGTTCGTGCGCGGACGCTTGTTCAACTTCTTCGGGCGCTTCTTCCACGCGAGAAGAGATTCGCATCTCGCTCGGCGCGGCTGGATCGATGCGGTGGGAAGCTGAGCCCTCTTCAGGCTCGAACTCCGCCTCTTCTTCCACCATCTCGTCGGTGTCGCCCAGATCGTGCGGGGCAGCGGCAGCAGCAGACTCCGTCTCGACCGAGGCAGCAGCCTCGGGTACGTGGTCGGTGCCGACGCTCTGCTGGCTCGAGTCGCCAGCGCGCGGTACGTGCGGTTCAGGCTGAATGAGGGCTTCTGGTTCGGCCGGGGTCGCGGCTCCGGTGCTGAACCCGGCGTCTTCCCAGGCTTCCCGGGTCTGCCGTTTCTCGTCCTGAAAAGTAGGCACAGCTGAAGCCTCGGCCGGCACCGCACTCTGCTCCGCATGCGTGGTGGCAGAAGGCTCCTGTCGCGCAGGCGGCGGGGTGTTGCGGTAGCGGGAGATGGACTCACCGGGGAGCACGCCGGTTCCGGCCCACTCCAGCGGAACCTCTACCAGCGTGGAGGGCCTCGGCGCAATGTATTCGGGACGGGTTGAGACCGGCTCGGGCGGCAGAGCAGTGATCTCCAGTCCCGGACGCGGTTCGCGGGGCGCCGTCTGGCCATACTTCGAAAGCGACTCTCCGGGTAGAACGACCGGCAGAGTTGACGCCAGCATACCGCCGGGCGCGCCACGCTCGGGAGTGGGAGCGGGCTCGTCAATCACGGCCTCTTCAACTGCAATGGCCTGGGGAACGTAAGGTTCCGGCGTTTCGTCCGGCTCGATGCGACCCTGTGCCTGGTTCTCGTTATCGCGGGGCTGTTGCTGCGGCGACCGCATGCCACGGCGGCGTCCACGGCGCCCACGCCAGCGGCGAGTTCCCTGCTCAAAATCATCGCCCGTCTGAGCAGCAGGAGCCGCGCCGGGGTGAGACGATCCTGACGCGCTCGATTGTAAAGATTCGGCTGGCTGTTCGGACGGAGCAACTTCGCGAACGGGCTCGCGACGGGGAGCGGATCTCTCCGCAACTGGCTCTGCCTCTTCCGTCTGCCGGGGCCGATTGTCTCGACGGTTGCCCTCGGGGCGGCCATTCCCCTGAGCGGGCGGAATCTTTTCGAAGTCCTCGGAGTCTTCCTGCTCTTCGAGGAAGTCGGTGACGTAGAGGAACGCATCGCGTTCCAGGCCGATGTCTACAAAGGCGGACTGCATTCCGGGAAGCACCCGGGTCACGCGGCCTTTATAAATCGAACCGGCTAGGGTGTATTCGTTCTCGCGTTCGTAGTAGATCTCCGCGAGTTCATCGTTCTCAAGGATCGCCAGCCGCGTCTCATGGGGCGTGCTGGAAATACATATTTCTTTCGACATGCTGCCTCTCTTGCCGACGGCCTTGGCCGTGCGACACACCGGAGAGGCAGATCAGAACGGAATCACTCCCGTTCCCGGAAATCCGGAGAGGATGGGGTCTGAAGGAGGCGACGGGATTCTTTGTGTGAGATTTGCTGCGGACCCCACCCAGAACGAAGGTGAAGCCTCACGGAAAGGATCGATTGTCTTTCGAAGGCCATCCACGCGCACAGACTCTGTGACCACTTCAGCCTTGTAATAAGGCGGGGCCGTTACCCGTCTCTGCGCGCTCATTCCCAATCCTGCCCGGCCCGGTGATCCACCCGACCGGCTCAAATGTAAATAAAACCTGAACTTCTACTCTCCGGCGCCGCCACTCTGCGGTTCTCCGGAGTTACCAAACCTGAGTACGCCGGACGATGATCAGTTCACAAAACGGTTCATCCGGACATTCATAACCATGCCCAAAGCCAGAAATGTGAACAGCACCGAGGAGCCCCCATAACTCATCAACGGTAAGGGGATTCCAGTTACCGGCATCAGCCCTAAGACCATACCGACGTTGACCGCGATTTGAAAAATGATCACGGCCACCACGCCCATAACCAGAAACGTTCCTGGGAGGTCAGCGGCTGTCTGAGCGTTTTGAATCAAACGCATCAGTATTAGAAAGTATATTAGCAGAACCACCGTGGCGCCCACGAAGCCGTGTTCTTCGCAGAACGCAGCAAAGATGAAGTCGGTGTAGGGAATGGGCAGGAAATCCCCCTGGGTCTGCGTTCCTTTCGTTGCCCCCTTGCCCAAAACGCCGCCAGACCCCACCGCGATCAAGGATTGACGAATTTGGTACCCGCTGCCTCTGGGATCGTTGTCCGGGTTGATGAAACTGGTGAGCCGGGCCTTCTGGTACGGCTTTAGAATTTTGCCGCTGTACCAGATGCCACCAATCGCGACCAGCCCTACCAGCGTGATGATCGCTGCCTTGCGAAAACTGATCCCTCCCAGAAAGAGGCCGCAAAGCAGCACCGGGATGTAGGTGAGTGCCGTGCCAAGATCCGGCTGCTTGAGCACCAGCAACATCGGCACTCCAACCATGGCCATGGCTTTGAAGATGTCGGTCCACGTGAGTTCGCGTCCAGACAGGTTGGTGAAGTAGCGGGCCACCGCCACAATCATGATCAGCTTGACCCACTCAGACGGCTGAAAGTGAATGCCTCCGGGAAGCTTGATCCACCGGCGCGCGCCCAGCACCTTGCTTCCGACCAGCAGGACGGCAACCAGCGACACCAGGCAGAATCCGTAAGCCCAGACCACGAAGTCGATCAGCCGGTGGTAATCGATCAGTGAGACCACGAACATGGCTACTAACCCACCCGTCAGCCACAGAATCTGCGTCTTGTGAAAACCAACGAACTTGGTGTGAAGCGTCGCGCTGTAAATCTCCAGGACACTGATCACCGATAGGATCAGCACAAACATCAGCAGGGTCCAGTCGAAATCCCGGAAAGACAGCATCGTGCGGCGCATTAGTTTCTCTCCCCGGGAACGGCCTGGCGACGAACGGATGCTACTGCCGCGGGTGCCGGATGCCAATCGGGAACTTTGCCGTCATTCCCGTGCGGCTTAGCGGGCGACGCTGTCGGGTTGAGGAAGAAGTGCCCCCCGTGCAAGGTAGCTGCTTGCGGTGCCGGATCTTTGCCGGTGGCCTGTACAGCGGGTTCCGACCACACCGCTCCAACTTCAGCCGGAGCGGGGACCTTGGCCTGCAGCAGGTTGTTTTCGAGGCGCCGTTGCTTGGTCACGTAGGCCGAGATCACCTGCGCGGCCACGCGTCCGGCAAAGCGCCCGTGCTCGCCGCCTTCGAGCAGTGTGCAGACGACGATCTCAGGATTGCGACGCGGTGTCACTCCGACGAACCAGGCGTTGTCTTTCACGGAGTGGGAATGGCCCAACTTCGCAGCCAAGGCATTGCTCATGGTCTGGGCACTGCCCGTCTTGCCGGCGAAGTCGATGCCCTCCAGGTGAGCGCTGGGGGCCGTACCCTCAGGCATGGTCACCTCCGCCATGGCATCGGTGATGATCTGCCAATTTGCCGGATCGAGCGGTACGTTCAGATCTCCCGAACCGGGCGATGTCTCGAGTAAAGCCTGCCGGTACTCGGGCGGAACTTCCTCCGGGAACACCACATGCGGGCGCTTTAGAACACCTCCCGAGGCGATTCCCGCGAAGGCTCGGGCCATTTGAACCGGCGTTGCCGCCACCGCGCCCTGTCCGATTCCCACCGAGATTACCTCGCCGGCATACCATTTCTGATGGAAGTTCTTCAGCTTCCACTCCTGCGACGGCATGGTGCCGGAGACTTCGTTCGGCAGATCAATGCCCGTCCTCTGGCCCAGGCCCAGTGCGTGACCCCACTTGGCAATCTTGTCGATGCCGAGCCGCTCCGCCAAGGTGTAAAAGAACACGTCGCAGGACTGGTAGATACCTTTCGTGATCCCGACGTTCCCGTGTCCGCCATGCGGCAGCCAACACTTGAAGTAGCGGCCATAGAACGACGCGCCGCCGGTGCAGAAGACGTGCAGGTCCTGCGCTATGCCTTCCTGCAATCCGGCGGTCGCCATCAGAATCTTGAAGGTGGAACCGGGCGCCAACTGCGCCTGGATGGCCTTGTTCAGCAGCGGGTGATTTGGATCGTTGATCAGGCCGTTCCATTCGCTGCGCCCGATGCGGACGGCAAAGGCGTTCGGATCATAGGTAGGGTGGCTGACCATTGCAAGCACTTCGCCGGTCCGCGGATCCATCGCAATGATCGCGCCATTCTTGTCGCCCAGGGCGTTTTCTGCGGCGCGCTGGATGTCGAGATCGATGGTGAGCTTCAGGCTCTGTCCTGGCTTGGCGGGCTCCCGCCCGAGAAGACCCTCTTCCCTGCCGTGGCTGTCCACGATCACGTCGCGGGAGCCGTCCGTTCCCCGCAGTATCTGGTCGTAGGTCTGCTCTACGCCGGACTGGCCCACTACGTCGCCCGGATCGTAGTAGGCATAGCGCGGATTGTTTTCCAGCATGTTCTCGCTGACTTCGCCCACGTAGCCGATCAGGTGAGCCGCGAATCCGTTGCGGGGATAGAGACGGCGCTGCACGTCGAGGGTGATCAGCTCCGGCAGTTCATCTCGGTGCGCTTCGATGAACTCCTCTTCGTCGGGGGTGATGTCCTGCTTCAGCGGCAGCGGCTGGTATTTGGGGGCATACCGATAACGTTTCAGGATCGCGTCCAGTTGATCGAAGGACATGTGCAGCCCGCGAGCGATGAGTGGCAGATCGGGGAAGACTTCGTGACCCTGTTCTCGAACCAGGAAGCAGGATACCGACGGATAGTTGTCGACGAGCAGGCGTCCCTCGCGGTCGAAGATCTTGCCGCGCGGGGCGAGTATCGGCACCTTCCGGATGCGGTTCTGCTCCGCGAGCGCCTGGTAGTTGGTCCGGCCCAGTACCTGCAGCCGCCACAGGCCGAACAGCAGGATCAGCAGGATGCCCATGATCACATACTGGACGATGGTCAGCTTAATGCCTGGAATCTTTTCGTCGCGGTTCAACATAGTGACATCGATTCCTGACGCGTACTTGCGCCCTTACCGTATCGCCGACCTATCAGTCTCTGGATTGCGTCCGATCCAGCAAAGCAAACAGCACCACAGCGACCAACGAGTTCGCTACCGCCCGGATGAGCTCATGCGTCCAGTTCCAGGTCAGATTGGTGGCGAGCATATGACGCGCGATCACCCAGAACGTGAGGCTGTGAAGCAGCATGAACCCGAAGTTGAGCAGTAACCGCGTGCCATGGTTCTCTACATCGATCTTGACCCCGATGGACGCAGCCAGAAACCCGATCAACGCGTTTGCAATGCCGTAGACGCCAATCGGCAGATGGGTCAGGGCATCCTGGCCTATGCCGACGACCATGCCATACAACGTGCCCGTGATGGGATCGCGCCGCGCTACGGCGAAATAGATCGTGACCATCAGCGGCAGATCGAGCAAGTTGAAACTGCGGAAGTGCAACGCGACCAGCGACTGCAGGCCGATGGCGACCAGCGGCGTCAACAGGAACACCAGGGGCGGGAAGGAGTGAACCTCCATCTCCCGGCGCGACATGGATCCCAGCATCGCCAAGGTTAGAAACCTCCCGGTGGAGTCGCTGGGTTCGGCTGCTTCTCGGGCTTCGGCGGCTTGGCCGTTGGGGGCGAAGATTGCGGCGACTTCGCTCCCGAGGCTGCAGGCTTTGGAGAGCCGGCCACAGGAGCGGCTGCTGTCTTGCGGGCTCGCGGGTCTGGACCGTCGATTACTACGATATGCGTGCCAGACAAGGGACGGGTCACGCCGGCTTTGGGCACGCTTGATGCGTTGGAGTTGGACTGGATCGGGCCGGTTTTGGAGACGCCCGTCTTGATCCCACCGGTCGGGGTCACGCCCGTCTTTGCCGCGCCGGTCTGGGTCACACCCGTCTTTGCCGCGCCGGTCCGGGTCACACCTGACTTGGCCGCGTTGGTCTGACTCACACCCGTCTTTGCAGCGCCGATTTGATTCGTACTGCCTTGAACAGAATTCGTAGCCGCCGGCTTAGGAGCAGCAGAATGTATGGCGCCAGGAGCCCCGGCCACCGTGGGCCGAGCAGCGCCAGGAGCCCCGGCCGCTGTGGGTCGAGCAGCGCCCGGAGCCAGGCTTCTGGCCGGAGCGCCGGTCGCGGACGCACTTGTCGCGGGCGCGCCTACCGCGTTAGCCGAAATGGAAGCAGCCGGAATGCCTGGCGCAGATCCGGACTTCGTCGCCGGACGACCGGCAGGTATCCCGGCAGGCACACGGGGCGCAGTTGTCGTCGGTCGAACCTTCACCACGCCTGCTTCGCCACCTGCAGGACCGACGGCCGACTTGCCGGACTCGCTCGGCAGCACAGGCTCCGTCTGGTTCGGCGGATGGACGGGAGCGATCTGCACCACCTGTGGCGCCACGACGTGCGGCGGATGCGGCATAGGCTGCGCTGGTGTCAGCAGATTCGCCTCCGGAGTAGTGCCCGGCGTGAAGCGGTCCGAATGAAGGGGTGTCGGCGGCTTCACCGGGCGAGCCACATCGCCGGCCCCGGTCGCCGCTTCGGCGGCTTCCTGCGCCGCGCCTGCATTCGGATCGTTGGGATCTTTCAAGCCGGGCAGCTTGTCGGAAAGCTCATCGGCGGCGCTGTGCCTGTTCGCGGCTTCCGCCTCGCTCTTTGCCACATCACTGGCTTCACCGGGCGCCATAGTGTCGCCAGTGGTGGTGATGATCAGCACCTCTTCGAGCCGTGACAGCGTGGCTGCCGGACGAATCACCACATCGATGTAAGGGTTGCGCTCCGGGTCGTTCACGACTTTGTCGACGTAGCCGACGGTGAGTCCCCGCGGATAGATCTGATCGCCGCCACTGGTCAACACCCGCTCGCCGGGTTGGATACGATCATCAGGAAGAATGTTGATGATCTGCGGCTGGCCATATGCATTCCCGCGAAGCACACCGCGTATACGCGTGGTTTCGAGCATCACTCCGGCGCCGCTCGACTGGTCCGAAATCTCGAGGATTTGCGCAGCATGCGGGAAAACGTCCTTGACCTTGCCCACAATCCCGTCCGGCGTAATCACTGGCATATCGATGCGGAGACCGTCTTTCGAGCCCTTGTCGACGATCAGGATGCGCGACATGTCTGTGCCGCTGGTTCCAATGACCTGGGCGGGCACAGTTTGGTAGATGTACTTTTCCTTGAACGACAAGAGTTGCTGCAGCCGATGACCCTGACGCGCATCCTCGGCCAGCCCCGCCTGTTCAAGGCGCAAGCGATCGACTTCGGCCTGAAGTTCGCGATTGCGCTGGCGCGTATGGCGAAGGTCGATGTAGTTGGACCAGATGCCCCGGGCGCCGAGACCGCCGGCGTGGGCAGCGCGTTCGGGAGGCCCAATGACGCTCAACATCCAGTAGCGCAGCAGCCGCACACTTTCGCCGGTGGGCGCGATGGGATTAGGACGCCGAACCTGGATTGCCAGCCCGATAACCTGGGCCAGAAGCACCAGCCCCAGCACCAAACCATTCTTATACCGGCTGAAAAATGAATCCATGTTCCTGACGTCGAGCGGCTCGAGCCGCTACCGCAACGAACAACGGCAGCATCGTAAAGCTCTTCCCCGTTGTTGTGTCATGTCTAGCATGGTTGAGTGCAGCTTCCCATATTCAGAAAAGCTGCCGTTCTCCTCGGGACGCGCCCTCGGAGAGTTGCTCTAGTCGATCTTGATCTTGCGCAACAAACGGAAGTCGCTCAGCATTTTGCCCGTGCCCAGCACCACGCTGGCCAGCGGATCGTCGGCGATAGAGACGGGCAAGCCGGTTTCTTCGCGAATGCGCTTGTCGAGATTTTTGATCAGCGCGCCACCACCCGTCAGCACAATCCCCCGGTCGCTGATGTCCGCGCTCAGTTCCGGCGGAGTCCGCTCGAGCGCTACCCGAATGGCGTTCATGATGGTCGAAATGCTTTCCGTAAGTGCCTCGCGGATTTCGCTGTCGTCGATGGTGATCGTCTTGGGCACACCTTCGATCAGGTTGCGGCCCTTGATCTCCATGGTCAGCGGCTTCTCCAGCGGGTAGGCCGATCCGATCTCGATCTTGATCTGCTCCGCCGTGCGTTCGCCGATGAGCAGGTTGTACTTGCGCTTGAGGTAATTCATGATGGACTCGTCCATCTGGTTGCCGGCCATGCGCACCGAACGCGAATACACGATGCCGGAAAGCGAAATGACTGCAATATCTGTAGTGCCGCCGCCGATGTCGACGACCATGTTGCCGCTGGGCTCGGTGATGGGAAGTCCCGCGCCGATCGCCGCAACCATCGCCTGCTCCACCAGGAATACTTCGCTCGCCTTGGCGCGATAGGCTGAGTCTTCCACCGCCCGCTTCTCTACCTGCGTAATCTCAGAGGGCACGCCGATCACGATCCGCGGATGCACCAGCATCTTGCGGTTGTGCGCCTTCTGGATGAAGTAGTTCAGCATCTTTTCCGTGATCTTGAAATCTGCGATCACGCCGTCTTTCATCGGCTTGATAGCCACGATGTTGCCGGGAGTGCGGCCCAGCATCTCCTTGGCTTCCTTGCCCACCGCTTCGACTTCGCCGGTATTCTTGTTGATGGCCACGATGGAAGGCTCGTTCACGACAATGCCCTTCCCACGGGCATACACAAGGGTATTCGCTGTGCCGAGATCGATCGCCAGATCGCTCGAGAACATGCTAAACAGCGAACGCAACCCGTGCGATCGCGACGAACGCGATTGAAATCCATTCGATGACATGAAGGCAGGACTTTTCTTGAATCTCGAGTCTATTGTAAGGCCAGTTAAGAAAGTATGTATCAAATACAGTGAACGGGAAGTACAAGAAACATGCGATTCCGAGGGTCTTAGGTACCTTCGTGCTTACGGTGAGCCGGGCCCACGCACGGCGCCGGGTAGTTTATCCTCATCTGTCCGGCGTCGATCCGGTCTGGTCTTGTTTGCGGCACATTAAAGCTTCGCGGCGGCCGCATCGCCGCCTCCGCGCCGCGCCAGAGAACACCAGCAAAAAGCGGCAGGAAAGAAGGACTCATGGCAACGAAGACCTATGGCAATTTGATCGGCGGCGAATGGGTCGCCGCACGCAGCGGCAAGACGTTTCGCAATCTCAATCCGGCGGATCATCGCGACCTCGTGGGCGAGTTCGCGGCCTCGGGCCCGGAAGACGTCTCGGCTGCCGTCGCAGCAGCAAAGGCCGCGTATGCGACATGGCGCCTTGTGCCTGCTCCAAAACGCGCCGAGATCCTCTACCGCACCGGGGAACTGCTGCTCCAGCGCAAGGAGCAGTACGCGCAGGACATGACGCGCGAAATGGGGAAGGTACTCAAAGAGACGCGCGGCGATGTGCAGGAGGCCATCGATACCGCGTTTTACATGGCGGGCGAGGGACGCAGGCTCTTCGGCCAGACAACGCCCTCCGAGTTGCAGAACAAATTCGCCATGTCTGCTCGCATGCCGGTCGGTGTATGCGGCATGATCGCGCCGTGGAACTTCCCCATGGCGATTCCATCGTGGAAGCTCTTTCCCGCGCTGGTCTGCGGCAACACCTGCGTCTTCAAGCCGGCGGAAGACACACCGCTCTCGACCATCAACCTGGTGCAGACGCTGATCGACGCCGGGCTCCCTAAAGGCGTCGTCAACATCGTGACGGGATTCGGCCCCGACGCTGGAGCGCCGATCGTCGACCATCCCGATGTTCGCGCCGTGTCCTTCACCGGATCGAGCGAGGTGGGGCGCATCGTCGGCCAGGCGGCAGCCGGAACCTTCAAGCCGTGTTCGCTCGAGATGGGCGGAAAAAACGCCATGATCGTGCTCGAAGATGCCAACCTCGACCTCGCCCTTGACGGCGCGGTGTGGGGTTCCTTCGGAACTACCGGGCAGCGTTGCACCGCCACCAGCCGCATCATCCTGCACAAGTCCATCGCGGCGGAGTTTTCGCGCAAACTGGTCGAGCGGGCCAACGCACTCAAGGTGGGCAATGGGCTCGATGAGTCCGTTGACATGGGGCCACAGATCAATGAACAGCAGATCGAAACCTCGGCCCGCTATTGCCTCACCGCGCTTGAAGAAGGCGCCAGACTGCTGTGCGGCGGCGCTCGCCTGGTCGAAGGTGACTACGGTCACGGCACGTTCTTTGCGCCCACGGTGTTTGGATCGGTCAAGCCCGGCATGGTGATCGCGCAACAGGAGGTCTTCGGACCGGTGGTGAGCCTGATCGAATGCGAGGATCTCGAGGACGCGCTCGCGATTGCGAATGGCATCGATTATGGCTTGTCCACATCGCTCTATTCGCGAGATGTGAACCGCGCCTTCCGCGCAATCCGCGATCTGGAAGCGGGCATCACCTACATCAACGCGCCCACCATCGGGGCAGAAGTTCACCTGCCGTTTGGGGGCGTGAAGAAGACCGGCAACGGCCATCGCGAAGGCGGCACGGGGGCCATCGACTTCTACACCACCTGGAAGTCGGTCTACGTGGACTACTCGGACAAACTGCAGCGCGCGCAGATCGATACGGGAGAATAGCTCGTCTTAGCAGACGCTCAGGGCGCGTCAGGCCAGGTGGCGCACCAGGTCTTCCGGGTGATAGCAGTGGGCAAATGCCGTATCGCGAGTGATGCGTCCAGCGCGAACCAGATCTGCCAGCGATTGCTCCATCGTGATCATATTGTCGGCGCGTCCCGTCTCGATCTGCGCGCGAATGAGGTGATCGTCTCCGCGGCGGATCAGACTACGCGTAGCGCCGGTCGCCATCATGATCTCAACTGCCGGATAGCGGCCGCTTCCGTTGGCTGCGGGAACCAGTTGCTGCGCAATGACTGCCAGCAGGGCAAGTGATAACTGCTGCCGTATCTGGCCTTGATGCCCGGCCGGGAAGCTGTCGAGGATGCGCGAGAGCGTCTGCGCCGTGTCGTTTGTGTGCAGGGACGAGAGCACCAGGTGCCCGGTCTCCGCTGCGGTGAGCGCCGCTGACATAGTCTCGCTGTCGCGCATCTCGCCGATCAGGATCACATCCGGATTCTGACGCAGCACGGCGCGTACCGACTGCGCAAAGCTGGGAGTATCGGACCCGACCTCTATCTGTTCCACGATCGAATTCCGATTCGGATGCTGATACTCGATTGGGTCTTCAATCGTAATAATGTGATCGCGACGGCGCGCATTGATCAGGTCGAGCAGCGCGGCCATGGTCGACGTCTTTCCGCTTCCCGTCGGCCCGGTGAGCAGGACCAGGCCCTGGCGCCGCTCAACGATTGTGGTAAGCGCCGCCGGCAGGTGCAGCGATTCAAGAGACGGGATCTGTGCCGGGAGCAGACGAATGGCCGCAGCCAATGTTCCTCGCTGGTGATGCACATTGGCGCGAAACCGGCCAATCGATCCGCGTACAAAGCAAAAGTCCAACGCTTTGCTGGTCTGCAACTCCTCGGTCTGTGTGGCGCTGAGCAGAGGCAGCAGCATCGTGCGGATGTCTTCCGAAGTTAGCTGCGCTCCGACCGCGGACGTGAGCGCCCCGTTGACGCGCAGAGTGGCCGCGCAGCCCGATACCAGCAGGACGTCGGAGGCGTTGCGCTGCGCCGCCGATGTCAGCAATTGATCGAGCGAACTCTTCTCACCGGACTTGGTTGGCGATGCGGCGCGATTCAGCTGATCGACAAGTTTGGAGAGCTCGTTATCGTAGGCAGGCATTCGATAAAAGTATAGACGGGCCACGCGACCCAAACGCGCATGACCTCGACCCCCGGATTCACACTGTTGGACATCGGCGTGGAGGGCGCGAATCGTATCTTGCAAGTAGCACAGGCAGTCCGAACGCGTACTGAATCCACTTCGTCAAATTGATGCGGTCAACATACCGGTTGACTAATTCAACTACGTCGCACCGACTTGGATGTATGCAGCAGCAATAATTATCAACGTGTTAACAACCCACAAAGCCAGGAAAAGCAATAGACACAGGGCTGCAGATGTCCTATCCTCGCCCCAACAGTCCACCCGACGGGCCTTCCCGCGCACTCCAGCACGAGGCGACCTTTCCACTCCACTGCTACTGAGGTGCCGATGGAAACGACAACGCGTTTGCCCCGAAGTCTCAGAAAACCGAGTAGCAATCACATGAGTTCGGTTCTTCTCTCCCGCTCGTCTGAGATCGATTCCAGTACCGACCCGCAGCAGCCTGAGTTGTTTCGAGATCTGGCGGAGAGCCTTCCGCAGATGATCTTCGTTTGCGATGCAAAGGGCGTGAAGTCTTACTGCAATCGACGATACCTGGACTACAGCGGTCTGAGTTCGGCCGCCGAGATCAATGCGTATTGGCAGGACCTGATTCACGCTGACGATCGAGAGAAGGCTACCAACGCGTGGCATCAGAGCGTCCGGTCTGAACTGCCGTACCAGTGTGAATACCGGATGCGTAGGAAGGATGGGGCTTACCGGCACATCCTGGCGCGAGCCAATCCCTTGCGTGGGCAGGACGGGGTCATCTCCCGCTGGATCGGAAGCCTGACCGACGTGCACGAGCAGAAGCAGGCGGAGCAGGTGTTACTGCGATCGGAGAAGCTTGCCGTCGCCAGTCAGTTAGCCAACTCCATCGCGCACCAGATCAACAACCCCCTGGCTGCAGTCATCAATGCCATTTACCTGGCATCGCAGGAAAAAGGGCTTAGCGATACGGCGCGCACGTATCTCTCACTCGCAGAGTCGGAGCTGGCGCGACTTGCGAATCTGACCACTCGCTCTCTGCGCTTCCATCGTCAATCGAGCGCGCCGACTACCGTCGATGTCGGCAAACTCATGCAACAGGTATTGGCCGATTTTCGAGGACGGCTCGAGGCCGGATCGGTCCGGGTGGGGCTTGAGTTGCAGAGCGATGCGAACCTTTGTTGCTTTGCCGATGACATGCAGCAGGTATTCGCTATCCTGATCGGCAATGCCCTGGACGCCAGCAAAGCCGGAGGACGCATCCGCATTCGTATACGTCCCACGCGTGCGTGGAACGAGCCCTCGACGGCGGGAATCCGTGTGACCATCGCGGATCAAGGCCATGGAATCGCCGGCGAGAAGAGGAAGTCCCTGTTCGATTCCCTCCACTCAACCAAGGGAGAGTCGGGAACTGGCCTGGGACTATGGGTGGCACAAGGTATCGTTCGCCGGCACCAGGGAACCATTCGATTCCGGAGCAAGACCGGGCCCACCCATCATGGAACCGTGTTCGCCCTGTTCTTTCCTCTCAAGACGCTTTAGGCGTGGATGGATGAGGCAGGTTCCAGTAGCCGGCGCGGCTCTGTACGCACAGGGCAGTCGTCGGCCAAGGCAATGGACGGGCATCGCACATAACGCGCTACTTATAAACGCTGTAGCGTTGCTGATGCCAGGCCCAGGCACTCGCAACGATATCGTCCAACTGGCTGTAGTGCGGCTCCCATCCCAGTTCCTTGCCGATCTTTTCATAGCTTGCGATGAGCACGGCTGGATCGCCTGGACGGCGCGGTTCCTCTTCCACTGGAATCGGGTGCCCGGTCACACGCCGTGCCGACTCCACCACTTCACGTACAGAAAAACCCTTACCGTTGCCGAGGTTGTAGATGAGCCGGTCGCGTTGCGCCAGCGCCTCAAAGGCCAGCAGGTGAGCGCGTGCGAGATCGCGCACGTCCACGTAGTCGCGAATGCAACTGCCGTCGGGCGTGGGATAGTCGGTGCCGAAGATTTTGATGGACTGGCGTCGCCCTAACGCAACGTCGAGGATGAGCGGAATCAGGTGCGACTCCGGTTCATGCGCCTCGCCGCGTCCCTCCAGAGCGCCGGCCACATTGAAATAACGAAGGCTCGCATACCGGAAGCCGTGGGAGCGGTTCATCCACGAGAGCATCTGCTCCACGAGCAGCTTCGATTCCCCATACGCATTGGTAGGTTTGAGCGTGGCGTCCTCGGCAATCGGCGTCTTCTCCGGCTCGCCGTACACCGCTGCAGTGGACGAAAACACCAGCTTGTTTACCCCCGTAGCCAACATGGCCTCTAGGAGTGTCAGGGTGGACGCGCTATTGTTGCGGAAGTACTGTTCCGGGTGTTTCATGCTCTCTCCGGCTTCGATCAGCGCGGCGAAGTGCATGACCCCCTCTACATGACGATTTTGAAATAAATTTTCTAGCTTATGCCGTTCGGACAAGTCTCCTTCGAAGAACTCCGCGCCGGCTGGAACCATAGCCTCTGTGCTGTGGCATAAGTTGTCGTAAATCATGATGTTGTGGCCTTGAGCCATCAACAATTTTGCGACAGTCCCGCCGATGTAACCGGCTCCCCCCGTTATCAACAATTGCACGCGTTGCTCTCCTTTGCTTGATCAGCGCTCACAGCCTGAAGTTCTGCCCGTCTATGCAACCAAGACTGTCGAAACTTCGTCTCAGATGGTGTGTTTACACCCAACAGTTAGGGTCTGGCGGGAATTGCAATCTTTGACATTCTGTCACGTTGCGATGGATTTTGAGATGCAAGGCTTTGCCGCTACGGATTGTTACCTACGTAATCGTCTTCCCCCGACGATTGGTCATTTTGGGATGGTAATACAGTTAGTTACTCGCTATCTTTGGGTAACCAACTCTGGAATCCAAAAGGGCCGTTGTCTTCGTTTGAAGAATGACTGGTCCACAAATTAATGAAATGGAGTTGGAGTTCCTATACCCTGCTTACTGTATCGCTCGAATGCCTTAGAGTTCCGGTCGAGAGAGAACTATGTTACAGCGCGGTATTTGGACTCCATTCTCCTTTAAACTTTAGGACAAAGGGTTACGTATGGCTTCCCACAACCGCATGGATCATTCGAACTACGGCCCGGCACTGAGGCCTGTCATGGCGACAATGGCGCTGCAGAACGATCTAAACGGGGGAAAACTCGGACTCCTCCCCGAGCCCGAAGGACGTTTCGGCTCTTTCACCGCCAGCATGGCCGTCAATGTTGTGATCGCTGGGCTGCTCTTGATGCTCACCATGTCGCAACTGCACGAGCATGTGCTGAAACCTCGCTACGAGAATACAGAGTTGGTGTTTCCCATTCCCGCCGCACCCAAGCCCGTGCTCCCTCCGGTGCCTAAGGTGAAGGTGGTTGCACCGCCCGAGACCCCCAAGGTCGAGTTGCCGCGCCAGATCATCCAGGCGCCCAAACCGATGCCTGAACCCAAGATTCAGACTGTTCACCTGAACTCGCCGGAGATGCCGGCGGTTCCAGCCGCACCTCCCAAGGCAGTGACTCCTCCTCCCCAGCCCAAGGTGGGTACGTTCGTCAGCAATACGCCGACTCCAGTGGCCAACAATAAGGCGACCCCCAGCGTGCAGACAGGTGGCTTTGGCAATCCGGTGGGCGTCACACCCAATCCAAATGCAAACCGGCCGGCGACCATCGCTTCAGTAGGTAGCTTCAACGCTGCTCCCGGTGTCGGGCAAGGCGCTGGCGCAGCCCGCAAGGGTTCCGTTCAGGGCACAGCCTTCGGCGCGGGTGTGGTTAATGGCGTTCCGGGTGGAACCTCGCACGGCTCCGTCGCTTCCGCCGGTTTTGCAAACGGCGTAGTGGGTGGAACTCCTGGCGGGACAGGAACTGGCCACGGTTCGGTTGCCAACACGGGATTCGGATCGAACGTAGGTGGAGCCGCGGGAAGTCCGCAGGTCGCCAAGGCACAGGAGCCCACTTCTGTTCCGCCGGTGGTCACCTTCGAGCCGCGTCCTATCTACACTCCAGAAGCGAAGCAGCTAAAGATCCAAGGCCGCGTGACGCTGGAAGTGAAGTTTGGCGCCGGCGGTGAAATTCAAGTACTTCGCGTGGTGAATGGGCTGGGTCACGGATTGGATGAGCAGGCAAAAGCTGCGGCCGAGCAGATCCGGTTCAAACCAGCATTGAAAAATGGGCAGCCCGTCGATCAGGTTACTCTAGTACATATCTCGTTCCAACTTGCGTAGATGTGTGGGATGCTTTGCTTGGACTTACAAGACGCGTTTGCCCTGGCGAACGCGTCTTGCTGTTCTAAGCCGACCGATTTAACGCCGAAATAGGCATATAAGAGAGCTCAGGAGCAAAGGAAAATGTTTGTACGCAAGTTTTGGATTACCGGCGTGCTGTTGTGCGTAACCATGACCGGATTCTGCGCTAAGAAACCGAAAATGGCTCCCCTAACGCCCCTGACTCCTGAGCAGTCGGCCCTGATCGAGAAGTCGATTGCCCGTGAAAAGGCCACGGTCAAGCAGATTCAGCAACGAGCCCCCATCGTCCAGACCTACATCCAGAACATGCTCCCGGATCCCAAGTTGTACGCGGTGCCGACTTCAGATCAGTACATTCTGAGCCGGGTAGATTTCGGCAAGGGCTTCACCGCCAAGGGTTACCAAGAGCGAGCGAGCTCAAACCGCGGGATGTTCAAGGGGTCGTTCAAGGCCATTGCCGGCCTGACGCAGGCTTTTCATTTCTCCCGCGAATATCAGTCCACGGGATTCATGGATATGATGTTCATCGATCCCATCGGGTTTGATCAGCAACACTACGACTTCTCCTACGCGCGCCGCGAGTTCCTCGGATCTGTGCGCACGGTGGTCTTTGACGTTCACCCCAAGGCGGACGTGAAGGGCGCGGGCCGCTTCTTCGGCCGGATCTGGGTTGAGGATCAGGACGGCAACATCGTTCGCTTCAACGGAACCTACACCGGAAGCAAGGGTTCAGAGGGCGGAGGTGGATCACAGTACTTCCACTTTGATAGCTGGCGAAACAATCTGCAGCCCGATGTCTGGCTTCCAGTTGCCATCTACGTTGAAGAATCGACGCTGACTGGCGCACGCAAGAACGAAGGCTTCCGCGCACAGACCCACTTCTGGGGCTACTCCCTGAAGCTCCCCTCGCACGAGAGCGATAGCGAATCCATCCAGGTGGAGAATGCCACGGATCAGAGCGGCAATTCGCAGGATGTGAGCCCGCTGCAGGCGCAGCGTGAGTGGGTATCGCAGGCCGAGCAGAACGTGCTCGATCGCCTGGTGCAGGCCGGACTGCTTGCCCCTCCCAGCGACTTCGATAAGGTCCTTGAGACCGTCACGAACAACATCATCATCGGCAACAAGCTGATTCTTCCGGGCGACATTCACTGCCGCGTGATGCTCACCTCTCCGCTCGAATCTCTGGCCGTTGGCAATACCATCCTGCTCAGCAAGGGCCTCGTCGACGTGCTTCCCTACGAAGAGGATCTGGCGGCGGTCATCAGCTTCCAGTTGGCGCACATCGCCCTGGGACATCACATCGACACTCGCTACGCCTTCAACGATCGTCTGTTGTTCCCGGATGAGGCGACCTTCCAGCGCATCAAGATGAATCACACGCAGAGCGATGATGGCGAGGCGGCAAAGAAGGCCGTCGAACTGCTGAACGGCTCTGTCTACCACGACAAACTGCCCAACGCGGGACTCTTCTTCGCGCAGCTGACCGAGCGCGCGAAGCAGTTGCCTGCCCTGGTCACGCCGCGTCTTGGCGATTCGTTGCTGCAGGAAGATGGCCAGCCCTGGCTGCAGGCCCTGGCCAAGCAGTCGCCCAAACTGGAGGTCGACAAGCTCGACCAGATTGCCGCTCTGCCCCTGGGCAGCCATCTCAAGACCGATCCGTGGGATGACAAGGTGTATCAGCTGAACGTTAAGGCGGTTCCGATCATCAGCGCTCGCGACAAGATGCCGCTTGAAGTGACGCCTTTGTTCATGCGGCTTGCTCGCTACTCGCAGCAGCCGGTGGGCCAGCCGGCAGCAGCTCCGACCACGGGTACGGCTTCCGTGACGCCGGACAACAGCGGAACCTCCAACCCGCCTCCGCAATAAAACACGAGGCGCATCGCCTTACAGCGTAAGCGAACGAAACGGGAGAAGACACTCAGTCTTCTCCCGTTTCCATTTGCGGGCGAAGCCATCCGTGTCCCTCCTCCAAGCCTCACCCCCGACAGGTAGCGGCAAATCGCACCCCAGCCGAAGCACCACCTTGCGGCCATCAACAACACTTCTCTCGACCGCGTTCCCGAGGCGCATCCTACCTTGCGTTGCAGGTATCCTGCATAGAACACGCATGGCGCGCAAGGGATCCAAATCGAGCGGCGGCGCAGGAACGGCGGTTGAGCAGCCGGTGATTGCCACTCCTCCAAGCGATCCGGCTGAGGTGCTTTCGCTCTTTCACCCCGTCACTGCGGCCTGGTTTCGCGCCGTGTTTGAGCGGCCCACAGCCCCACAGCAACTTGGCTGGCCGGCCATCTCGCGTGGCGAAAACACGCTGATCCTGGCGCCGACCGGCACCGGCAAAACGCTGACCGCATTTCTGTGGTGCCTCGATCGGCTCATGCTCCACAATCCGCCGCAGGAGGAGGGTTGCAGGGTTGTCTACATCAGCCCGCTGAAAGCCCTGGCTGTGGATGTGGAGCGCAATCTGCGATCTCCGCTGGCTGGAATCGCGAACATGGCCCGCCGTGAGAACGTGCCGGTTCACTCGCCTGAGATAAGTATCCGTACCGGTGACACATCGCAGAAAGAGCGCGGCCGCTTCCGGCGGCATCCGGCGGAAATTCTCATCACTACGCCCGAGTCTCTGTACCTGCTGCTCACCTCGGATGCGGCGGCCAGTCTGCGTTCGGTGGACACCATCATCATCGACGAGATTCACGCACTGGTTCCCACGAAACGTGGCGCGCATCTGGCGCTCTCGCTCGAACGGCTCGAAGCGATCACGCAACGGCCTCTGCAGCGCATCGGGCTCTCGGCAACTCAGAGGCCGCTTGAAGAAGTAGCTCACTTCCTCGGTGGCATGATGCACAGAGCGGAGGCGGCAGCGGCTCTCCCGGGCGACGACCTGCGCACCGAGATGGAAGAGGAATTCACCGAGCAGAACTCGGTGTCTATTCATGAACAGCCCGCGCTGTTCAGGCCGGTGACGATTCTCAATGCACAGGAGCCGAAACGCCTGGAGTTGAAGATTGAAGTACCGGTGGAAGATATGGCGCGGCTTGGCCAGGTAGAGGAGTTGCCCAGCGGGGCTGCGTCTCAAGGACCAAAGCGTACTTCCATCTGGAGTGCGATCCATCCGCGGCTGCTTGAAATTATCCGTACGCGGCAATCGACGCTCATCTTCGTAAATAGCCGACGCGTAGCGGAACGACTTGCCGGGGCGATCAACGAGTTGGCGGGCGAGCCGCTGGCGCGCGCGCATCACGGCTCGCTGGCTGCCTCGCAACGCAGCGAGATTGAAGAACTGTTGAAGGCCGGTGGCATTCGCGCGTTGGTAGCCACATCTTCCTTGGAACTAGGAATCGACATGGGCGCGATCGACCTGGTGATCCAGATTGAGGCGCCGCCTTCGGTCGCCAGCGGCATGCAACGCATCGGGCGCGCGGGTCACAGTGTGGGCACCGCCAGCGAAGGCATCATCTTCCCCAAATATCGCGCCGATCTGGTCGCCTGCGCTACCGTAACTCGCGCTATGCACGAGGGACTGGTGGAGTCAACGCGCTATCTGCGCAATCCGCTCGATGTACTCGCGCAACAGATGGTCGCGATTGTGGCACAACCGCCGATGCTGAGCCGCACTGTGAAGCGGAAGGGCGTCGCCCCGCCTGCTGCGCAAATTACGGTCGAGGACCTCTACGGGATGATCCGTTCGGCCGCGCCGTTCGCGTCTCTCAGTCGATCCGCATTTGAGGGAGTGCTCGATCTGCTTGCCGGTCGGTACCCGTCAGATGAGTTCGCCGAACTTCGTCCAAGGATCACGTGGGATCGGGTGAGCAACCTGCTGACTCCGCGCGAAGGCGTGAAGATGCTGGCGATTCTCAATGGCGGCACCATCCCCGATCGCGGGTTGTACGGCGTCTTCCTCTCCGGGACCGAACAGGGCAAGCCGGTGCGCGTCGGCGAATTGGACGAAGAGATGGTGTTCGAATCGCATAGCGGCGACACCTTTATCCTTGGAGCTTCTACCTGGCGCATCGACGAGATCACTCACGACCGCGTGCTGGTAAGCCCGGCGCCCGGCGAACCGGGCAAGATGCCGTTCTGGCATGGTGACCAGGCCGGACGCCCGCTGGAGTTTGGGCGGCGGATCGGCGCACTGATTCGCGAATTGCGAGAGATGCCCAGGAATGCGGCACTCAGTCGACTGACGCGCGAGCACGATCTGGAGACCGTGGCGGCGGAAAACCTGCTGCGATTTCTCGCCGATCAGGAGATTGCAACCACGGCTGTTCCAGATGACCGCACCATCGTGATCGAGCGGGTTCGCGATGAGTTGGGCGACTGGCGCATGTGTGTGCTTACGCCGTTCGGCAGCCGTGTTCACGCGCCGTGGGCCATGGCGATCACCGGCAGGATCCGCGCTGCGGGCGGCCCTGACGTCGAAACCATGTGGGCGGATGACGGATTTGTATTGCGCTTTCCCGACAGCGACACGGTGCCCGACTCCGACATTCTGTTGTTGGATCCGGCCGAGGCGATGGAACTGGTTTTGCGTCAGCTTGGTTCAACGGCGCTCTTCGCCGCCAAATTCCGAGAGAGCGCGGCACGAGCACTGCTGCTGCCTCGTCGCCGTGCACAGGGACGCGCACCCCTCTGGCAGCAGCGCAAGCGTGCCTATGACCTGCTATCGGTGGCATCGCGCTATCCGAGCTTCCCGATGCTCCTCGAGGCGTATCGCGAGTGCATGCGCGACGTGTTCGACATGCCCGCATTCCTGGAAATACTGCGCGCAATCAGTGCCCGGCAGATCCGCGTGCATGTGGCAGACTCGCGAACTCCGTCGCCCTTTGCGTCCTCGCTGTTGTTCAGCTATGTAGCGAATTACATTTACGACGGGGACGCTCCCCTGGCCGAACGTCGCGCGCAGGCTCTCTCCATCGATCAGGAACAGTTACGTGACCTGCTGGGCGATGCCGATCTGCGCGAGTTGCTCGATGCGGATGCGATTGCCGAGGTCGAAGAGCAGCTACAAGCCCTCGGCGAGACGCAGCGCGCCCGATCCGCGGATGGCATGCACGACCTGCTGTTAAGACTTGGCGACCTCACTCGCGAAGAGTTGGCACGCCGCGTCGTGTCTGCAGAGTTACTCGACGCCTTGCCGCGGCTCGTGCGGGCGCGGCGACTGTTAGAGATCAAGATAGCCGGAGAAAAACGGTTAGTCGCAGTGGAAGACGCAGCCAGGTATCGCGATGCGCTCGGGGTTCCACTGCCACCCGGACTGCCAACCGCCCTCCTCGCTTCCGTATCGCAACCTGTGTTGGAACTGGCCCGGCGATATGCGCGCACGCATGGGCCGTTCACCTTGCAGGAGGTCGCCGCTCGCTTCGGATTGGGCGCGCAGCAGGCCGAGGCTGCGCTGCACGCCTTACTGATTGACGAACGCATCGTGGAGGGCGGCTTTCGACCGGGTGGCGTTCATCGGGAATGGTGCGATGCGGAGGTGCTGCGGCTGATACGGCGCAAGTCGCTGTCGCGGTTACGAAAAGAAGTGGAGCCCGTAGAGCAGCAGATGCTCGCTCGTCTCCAGACTTATTGGCAGGGAGTGTTGCAGCGGCGGCGAGGCTTGGATGCGCTGCTGGACACGATCGAGAATCTGCAGGGTGCACCGTTGCCGGCTTCGCTGCTGGAGTCAGCGATTCTGCCGGCGCGCTTGGCGAACTACTCGTCTGCCTATCTGGACACGCTGATCGCGGCTGGCGAGGTTGTGTGGTGCGGGCTCGATCCTCTGGGCGAGCACGATGGCCGCGTGACACTCTATCTTGCCGACAAGCTCACCACACTGCTACCGCCGGTGCTCGCGTCGCGTCCTGACGATGCCGCGATGACTGACAAGGAGCAGGCATTACTTGTAGAGCTCGCGCGGCGCGGTGCCAGTTTTTTTGCGCCACTGCACGACGCACTTGGCGGAGGCTATCCAGGCGAGACGCTGGACGCTCTGTGGAGCCTGGTCTGGCGCGGGCTGGTCACCAACGATACGTTTCACGCACTGCGAGCGTATGTTGCCAAGCCGCCGACGCGCACGGCCAAACGTCAGCACAATCTGCCGGCATTTCGATCGCGTCGAACGACGCCACCTTCGGCGCAAGGGCGTTGGACCCTGTTGGCGCCGGAGCGACTCGCGGGCGCGGCGAAGGCATCCGTCCAGGAGCAGACGAACTGGAGCCACGCGCTCGCACTGCAACTCTTGAATCGCTACGGCGTGCTCACGCGTGAGACCGTAGCGCAGGAGAATGTGCCCGGCGGGTTCAGCGCAGTTTACGACGTATTGAAGGCACTGGAAGAGAGCGGCCGAATTCGCCGCGGTTATTTCGTCGATGGGTTAGGTGCAGCGCAGTTTGCATTGCCCGCTGCCGTTGATCTCTTGCGCTCATTGCGCAACGGAGCGTTGCCCGAGCAGCCCGAGATGGTGGCATTAGCTGCCACCGATCCTGCCAATCCATATGGCGCGGTCTTGCGCTGGCCCGCAGCGGAGGAAGCGCCTGACGAGGCAGACGTGGGGACACGCTCGTTGACCCGCAGTGTTGGAGCAACGGTGCTGCTGCGAAATGGCGACTTGGTCGGCTACCTGCGCCGAAACAATCCGAACCTGCAGGTCTTTTTACCGGCGGAAGAGCCGGAGCGTTCGAACACAGCGCGCGACCTGGCAGTTTTTCTCGCAGAAAATGGCCAGGAGGAGATGCGCCGGCGCGAGGCGGATCATCGCAGCGGTCTGCTGATTGCCACGGTCAACGGCCAGCCTGCGCACCTACATTGGATGGCGCGCTTCCTGCAGGACGCTGGCTTCCAGGCCGCGCCGCTCGGATTCAATCTGCGGCGGCTGCTGATGTCGCCAACCCAGGCGCCTTCGCCGGAGGTGCAATAAGTGCCTGAGGGAGATACGATATTTCGGTCTGCTCGCGGCCTCGACCGCGCACTCGCTGGGCAGGTGGTAGTCGCGTTCGAAACCGCCTATGCGCAACTCGCCGCCGTCCACGACAACACTTCGTTGAAAGGCCGACTGATTGAGCGAGTGGAGGCACGCGGCAAGTGGCTGCTGATATTTTTCGCCGGCGACCTGATCCTGGTGACGCATATGCTGATGAATGGCACCTGGCATATCTACCGTCGACGAGAGCGGTGGCGCCGAGGCCGCAGCCATATGCGCATCATGATAGCGACATCGGAATTTGAAGCGGTGGCCTTCGATGTGCCGGTCGCGCGATTTCACACGGCGCGTACGCTCGAGCGGAACACAGCCATTCCCAAACTCGGACCCGACTTACTAGGGACTGAGTTTGCTACCGATGAAGCCGCGACACGCCTTCGCGCGCGAGCCGACGAGGAGATTGCCAACGCCCTGCTCGATCAGCGAGTGCTGGCGGGCATCGGCAATGTCTTCAAGTCGGAGATATGTTTTTCTTGCGGCGTTCACCCCTTCCGCAAGGTAGCCAGTCTCAGTTCCAATGAAATCGAATGCCTGCTCGACCGCTCCCGCAAGTTTCTGCTCGCGAACGTGACCGAATCTTCTGGCAACGCCATTGTTACGTATTCCGGCGGACGCCGCACCACCCGGTCGGCCGATCCCGGCGCGAAGCTTTGGGTGTATGGTCGACAGGGACGACCGTGCCGCCGCTGCGGAGAGACGATCGTGATGCGAAAGCAGGGACCCGGTGCACGCTCAACCTACTGGTGCCCGCAATGCCAGCCGCTTCCAGTCGCACAACCCGATGCTGCTCAGCAACAGGTCGAGGGCTGGTCGGTTGGGGTTCGCCGCAAAAAGATCGGCTGCTCTTGATCAGAGTGACTTCAAGCGGGAGTTACTCGATCCTGAGCTAATGGATCGGATTCATTGCGTCTGAGGGGCAGGCTGTCCAGACGGCTGCTTCTTGTCCTCATCGCCTTTTCCCCCAAATAGCTTGCCGAAGAAGCCCTTCTTTTTCTTACTCGGCTGAACGGGTTCGACGGACTGCGCGGTGTTGGCTGCGGGAGCAGGAGGCTGCTGCTGCTGAGGCATGGGGGGCGGCAACACATTGCGCGGACCGTTGGCCGGCAACTGAGGAGCAGGTCTTTCACCCATACCAAACAGCTTCTGGAAGAGATTGCGCTGATCGCCGTTGGCGTGGTCGCAGGTATCCGTAGGTGCCGTGCCATCGAGGAATGCGGCAGTATACGTCTGCGGACAATTGCCGTCCGCCAGGAGGTTTGTCACTTTATCGAGGCGCACCTGCGTGATGCCCTGCGGTGGCATGAATTCCTTGGTATCGGAATACTGCGGCAGTTGAACGGCGCGCTTCATGAACTCAGCCCAGATAGGAGCCGCGGCAGCGGTGCCGGACAGCTTGATATCGGTGTAGTCGTCGTTGCCCACCCAAACGATGCAGATGAGGTTGCTGGTGAATCCGGCGAACCATGCATCATGCGAAGTGCCGGTCTTGCCTGCGGCCGGCGCCATGAAGCCACGGCGGCGCACTTCGAATCCGGTGCCGCTGTTCACAACGCTCTCCATGAGACTGGTGGTGAGATACGCAACGCGAGGATCGAGAATGGGTTTTGAGTCTGGCGTATAGTCATTCAACACGTCGCCGTCCGGGCTGCGGACAGAGGCCAGCATCCACGGGTCGATCTTCACTCCTCCATTCGCGAAGACAGTATAGGCGCCCGCCATATCCAGGGGCGTCGCGTCGTACGCGCCAAGCGCAACCGACGGTGTGCCACGCGCGGACTTGATCCCCGCATCGCGAGCCAGCGAAGCCACGTTGTTAAAACCGACCATCTGCGCAAGAGAGATGGTGGCATTGTTCAGCGAGTACATCAGTGCATAACGCGCCGTCACCTCGTCGTGATAGTCACTGTGATAGTTACGTGGCGTGTAGTCCTGATCGCCAACTGTGTAGGTGGTCTGCTGGTCGTTGAGGATCGTCGCAGGAGTGAAGATGCCATCCTGCCCTGGCAGCGGAGCTCCAGACAAACTGGTGTTGAACGCAGAGGCGTACACGAAAGGCTTGAAGATGGAACCGGTGGGCCGTTTCGCGACCGCGTGATTCAGCTGGCTCATGCCGTAGTTGCGGCCGCCCACCAGCGCCAGAACCTGGCCGGTGTGCGGATTGAGTGCGATGAGCGCGACCTGCGGATAGGTCACAGTGCCGACAGTCGTGACTGTGCCATCTTTCGCTTTGTGGGTGTGGCGCTTGATCACCTGTGCGTCCACGATCTTCATGCCGATGTCGACGGCATCCGCGGCGGCGCGCTGCAGGTCAGGATCGAGCGAAGTGTAGATGCGGAGGCCGTTGTGGTTGTAGTCGGTCTCGCCAAGCTTCTGACGCAACTGGTCGCTTACCAGGTCGACGAAGTAGGGCGCCTCACTCGCGTCCGCGCTGGCCGGAGCAAGTTTCAGCGGGGAGGCCTTCGCAGCCTCTGCCTGATCCTTGGAAATGGAGCCTGTTTCGACCATTGAGTCGAGCACCAGGTTGCGGCGCAGCGTGGCGCGCTCCGGATGCCGGTAGGGATTGAGCCGGCTGGGGCTTTGAATCAAACCGGCGAGCAGTGCGCACTCGGGCAGGTTCAGCTGGCTTACGTCCTTGGAAAAGTAAGCCTGGGCCGCCTCGCCAAATCCGTTGATCGAAAAGCTGCCGCGCTGTCCCAGCGGGATCTCGTTGGCGTACATCTCGAAGATCTTCTTCTTTGAGAAACGATGTTCGAGCTGGAAGGTGATGACGATCTCGATGAACTTGCGCTTCAGCTTCTTTTCCGGCGTGAGGAAGAAGCCGCGCGCGAGCTGCATGGTGAGGGTCGAGCCACCCTGGCTGCGGCGGCCAGACCGCAGATCGGTCAGGACAGCCTCGGCCATGCGGTAATAGTTCACCCCGCCGTGCTCGAAGAAGCGGCGGTCTTCGATGGCCAGCACAGCCGGTACCAGGTCGTGCGGCAGTTCGTTGTAGGTGATCAGGCGACGTTTGGTGCGATCCTTATCTTCCGAGAGGCCGGTGATGAGAACCGGCTCGAGTTCATACGCTGCAAGGTCCTGGCCGCTGTCACCCGCCAGTTGCGATACTTTGTTTGCGTTGAAGCTGATGGTGGCGCCGTCCTGGGCGTGATACGACTGCGGACCAGGGTGCACGCTGATCGAGTTCGCGCCGACCGTGTAGGTTCCCATCGGCGAGTTCGCGACCGAAGCAGTCTCGTGGTATCCGGCCTGCATCAGTTCCGCGGCCAGTGAACGCGCGGTCAGCTTCTGCCCGACGCGCACCTCTCGCGGAGCAGCATAGATCTGGGCTGTGCTCTCAAAGAGCGGCTTGCTGAGCCGGTCATCCACAATCTTGGTGTACTTGTTGTAGTAGTAGCCAAAGATGGACGCGCAGACCAGGAACACAAGAAGAACAAAGCCTCCCGTGGCAAGCAGAGCAATCTTCGTCCAGTTCTTCGATCCGGCAAATCGCGGTCGCGCTAATTTAATTTTCACAGCCAAGCTGTTCGTCCATCCTCAACGTTGAATCGGGTTCGTATTGCTATTTTCGATGCCGGAAATGACCTGCACGCCTGCGGTTCGCAATCATCTTTGTTGAAGCAGACTGGTCGCCGCTTTCAAGGCGTCTGCAACCTCTCCAAGGGCGACGTCCTGACTGCTGGCTTTAGCCCGGGTGACGAGTTCTACCTTGCCTTCGGCGACTTTCTTGCCGACGTTTACGCGATAAGGAATGCCGACCAAATCCGCGTCTTTGAATTTGACTCCCGCGCGCTCGTCTCGGTCATCGAACAAGACATCAAATCCAGCGGCTTCGAGATCAGCGGCGATAGTTTCGCCCGCAGCCAGCAGCTTCGCATCGGTGGTGTTGGTGACCGTTACGACCACCTCATAGGGGGCGATCGCCGGGGGCAGCCAGAACCCATTCGCATCATTGCTTTGCTCGATCGAGGCGGTCAGAATTCGCTCGATGCCGATGCCATAGCTGCCCATAATCGGTGTAACCTCTTTGCCGTTCACGTCGAGAACGCGCGCCCCCATGCTCTCGGAGTACTTGTAGCCAAGCTTGAAAATGTGGCCGATCTCGACTGCCTTGGCCACCTTGAGCTTGCCGCTGCAGCCTTCTGTGGGGCAGTCTTCGCCCTCAGCGACACTCCGCACGTCGGCGGTGAGCGTCGGTTTGAAATCGCGGCCGGGCGTCACATTGCGCAGGTGATACTCCTCTTTGTTCGCGCCGGCGACCAGATTGCTACGCCCTTCAAGAGCGGCATCCAGGATCACGGTCACGCCCTCGCCAGCCAATTGTGTTGCCGCGGTTAACCCGATCGGCCCAAGGTACCCGGCCGGCGTCTTGAAGACCTCGGCAATTTCCTGTTCCAGCATGGGCCGCAAGTCCCGTCCACCGGGTAATACGCTGGCGAGCTTGGCTTCGTTCACCTGGTGATCGCCTCTGAGAAAGACGACGACCGGCACCAGCTTCGACGGCTTGCCCTTCCCTGCGAACTCCGCCATGTAGGCCATCGTCTTCATCTGCTGCGCCTGTGCCACCTTGAGGAAGGCCGAGACTTCCTCGATGGTGCGCTGATTGGGGGTGTGGACCAGTTCGGGCTGTTCATCGCCGGTGACGGCAAGTTCTTCGACCAACGCGAGTTTCGACTTGGCCTTCTCGGTGTTCGCGGCATACCCGCAGACAGGGCAACTGGCGATCAGGTCTTCGCCTGCATCCGTATACACCATGAATTCCTGCGACTGGGTACCGCCCATGGCCCCGGAATCGGCCTCGACCGCCACGAATTGCAGGCCGCAACGGGTGAAGATGCTGCGATAGACCTGGTCGTGCAGGTTGAAGCTGGTGTCCAGTCCAGACGCGTCCATGTCGAACGAATAGCTGTCTTTCATGAGAAATTGGCGCACGCGCAGCAGCCCGGACTTGGGCCGCGGCTCATCGCGAAACTTGGTCTGAATCTGGTACCAGATCTGGGGCAACTGCTTGTAGCTGCGCAGTTCTTTGCGCGCGATGTCGGTCATTACCTCTTCGTGAGTCATGCCGAGACAGAGATCGGCGCCTTTACGGTCCTTGAGCTTGAAGAGGTTTTCGCCCATCGCTGTCCAGCGTCCGCTCGCCTCCCATACTTCGCGCGGATTGAGCGCGGGGAGCAGGAACTCCTGGCCGATCCGGTCCATCTCTTCGCGCACGACCGCGACAATCTTGTTGATCGAGCGTTGGCCCAGAGGAAGATAGGAATAGATGCCGGCTCCGAGTTGCCGGACATAACCGGCGCGGAGAAGAAACTTGTGGCTGGCGACCTCGGCATCTGCCGGGGCTTCACGGAGGGTGGGAACAAAGAGCTTCGACCAACGATGCATGCTTCGCTTTCTCGCAGCGGCTTCGGTGCCGCGCTTTCTTTGGGGTACGCCGAACCAGAAAATCCCAGTGGCAGTAAAGCTCTCATTCTAATTGGTAGCACCCGTCGAAGATTGCCGGAGAGGCTCGAAACCGACAGGAAGCGACGGATTCACCGGAATGTAATCTAAACCGGGCCTTCTGTTCCTTACACTTACCTCGATATGCAGCAGGATCCCATGACTCTCACGACCACTCCTGGTAAACGGCCGGACGCACGCATTTTAAAATTGGAAGGACCGCTCACCCTCAGCGCGCTATTTGGTTTTCAGACCGAGCTGCGCAAAGACGCGCCGATCACCATTCTCGACCTCTCCGGCGTTCCCTACATGGACTCGGCGGGCATGGGCGCGATCATCAACTACTACGTCTCCTGCCAGAAGACCGGGCACACGCTTTTGGTCGCGGGCGCCAACTACCGCGTGCTGGAACTGTTCAAGCTGACCAAGGTAGACCAGTTGATCACGTTAGTAGACACGGTAGAAGAAGCCGAAGCACGTTCCTGAGGGCGTGAGCGCGCCGCCTGCACGGGACGTGAAACGTCGCTGAGTTTCCTCGCCAATCAAGCTCCATACCTAGCCGCCGATAAGTCCCTTGTCAACTTCTGTGGAGGAGCAATGGCTTTATTCGTGTGGAATCCCAGCTACAGCGTCAGCGTAAAGAAATGCGACCTGCAGCATCAGCGGCTGTTTGAGATCATCGATCAACTGGCAGAGTCCATGCGGGTCGGCAAGGCCAAGGGCGTCATTCAGCCGGTACTGGCACAGCTCACGCAGTACACCCGCAGTCACTTCGCGGATGAGGAACAGTTGATGCGGCAGGCGGGCTATCCACTGTTAGCGGCTCACCAGGAGCAGCACCGTCTCTTCATCGCGAAGATGGAGGAGTTCGGCGTGCAGTTTGGAAAGGTGGGCAACGTGAATACCGTCGCCCTTATGAGCACGCTGAAAGACTGGCTCGTCAATCACATTCTACGAGTCGATAAAGCGTACGCCAGCCACTTGAACGCGAGCGGGATTCGCTGACGTTCGCTGCGCTTCAAATCAGCTCCGTCTCCCACAGGTCGTGCAGGTGAACCACGCCGAGCACAGTGCGCGCGTCGTCGACCACGACCAGGGAAGTAATCTTCCGTTGCTCCATAATGCTCAGGGCGCGTGCGGCGAACTCGTCGGGAGAAATCGTCAGCGGAGCCGCATTCATGGCTTCCCCGGCGGTGCGGTCGAGAGCCTGCGAACCTTCTCTCTGCAGCAGCCTTCGCAGGTCTCCGTCGCTGATCAGCCCAACCAGGCGATCCTGGTCGACGACGGTCGTCATTCCCAGCCCCTGGCGCGACATCTCATAGATCACTTCGGCCATGGGAGTGTCGCCGGAGACACGCGGCACTGCCTGTCCGGAGTGCATCAGTTGACGCACGCGAGCCAGCTTTTTCCCCAGCTTGCCGCCGGGGTGCAGATCGGCGAAATCTTCTTCGCGAAAGCCTTTGCGGAGCGACACTGCGATGGCGAGCGCATCGCCTAAAGCTAGCATCGCCGTGGTCGAAGCGGTCGGCGCCAGTCCCAGACCGCAGGCTTCCTGTTCCACGCTGCAATCGAGTGCGATGTCGCTGGCCGATGCCAATGTCGACTTCTGGTCGCAGCAGAAGCTGATCAGCGCGTTTCCGATGCGCTTCAACGTAGCAAGCAGCCTTAGAATCTCGTCGGTCTCTCCGCTCGCCGAGAGCGCGATCACCACGTCGCCAGCCGCCAGCGCGCCCAGATCGCCATGGAGCGCCTCGGCCGGGTGAAGAAACAACGCGGGAGAACCGGTCGAACTCAGCGTTGCCGCGATCTTCTGGGCGATGATGCCGCTCTTGCCCATTCCAGTTACGACCACCCGGCCGCGGGCCTGACCACACTGCATCACCAACTCCACTGCGCGTTCGAAGTCCGCCGCCATCGATCCCTCAAGCCTCGCCGCGAGGGCCAGTAAGGCCTCTGCTTCGATCCGAACCAGGCGCGCTGGGGTGTGCTCCGTCATGCAGGTTCCCTTCCAATGGCCACGAAACCTTTGATGGTATCAGAGGGGCTTGCCCGTCCCGCTGACCTTGTCCTTTAGAATGTACCCAGCGCCATCGGCGGCCACGGTTCGCCTATGTCGAGAAAGGCTCGGCTTCTTTGAAACGCAACCAGCTCATCTTCCTCGCAGTCCTGGCGGCACTTTCGCTCATGATCTGGTCAGGGGTCTATAGCTTCCTCAGCCGCAAACAGGCGGAGGAACGCAGGCTCCGTTCGCAGGCAGTGCTGATTCCTGCCGGGCAGGACGGCTCGCAGCAGCCGGACGAAGCGCAGAACAGCCTGCAAGGCAAGCCCGCGCCGAATTTCACCCTCACCGACCTTCAGGGTCGCAAGGTGTCGCTCTCTGACTACAAGGGCAAGGCAGTGTTGATCAACTTCTGGGCGACCTGGTGCGGGCCCTGCAAGGTGGAGATTCCCTGGTTCACCAAGTTCCACGATCAGTATGCTTCCAGGGGATTCGAGATTCTCGGTATCTCCAACGACGATCTGGACAAGGACGATAAGCCCAAGCTGATTGAGGAAAAGGCAGCCATCAGCAAGTTTAGTCAAGACATGCACATGAATTACCCGGTGCTGCTCGATGCGGATTCGATCACGCAGCCGTATGGGGGGGTAGACTCGCTGCCGACTTCGTTTTTTGTGAACCGGCAGGGCGTGGTGGTGGCGCAAACTGTAGGCTTAGTGAGCCGCGATGAAGTTGAGGCGAACATTCAGAAGGCGCTCGGCACGGGAGGGCAATAACTATGCGTGATCTGCTTCGTTGTTCGCGGATTGCGACTACCGGGCTCGCTTTTCTCGCGCTTGGCCTTAGTTGCGGAGCGCAGGACATTCCCTCCTCCAACAACCAGCAAGTTTCGCGAGTGCCGACGACCAACGTTCAGTATCTATTCCCCGAGCAGGTGTCGATTGCTGCGAAACAGCCGGCCACGCTAGAACTGCACTTTCGCGTGAAGCAGGGCATGCACATCAACTCCCACTCGCCGAACACCAAGACGCTAATTCCTACCAATCTCGCGCTGGTCGAAGGCGGTGGTCTCAAGGTGAGCAGCGTGGACTTCCCGCCGGGCTCGGATTTCGCCTTTGCATTCGCTCCCAAAGAAAAGCTGAACATCTATAGCGGAGACTTCGTGCTACGCGCGCACCTGACGGCCCAACCGGGCGATCATCTGCTGCAGGGGGCGCTGCGATACCAGGCCTGCGACTCGAACTCCTGCTATCCGCCGAAGACGATCCCCGTGGCGGTGGACGTGATCGCGAAGTAACGACGAGGCGCGGCTTTTTCCGAGCTCAAGCTTGGGTTGGAATAGCTATCTCCCGGGCCGCCTGTAGCCGACGCACCACTCGAGCTTTCCCCAATGCGACCATCACGGCAAATAAGCTGGGCGCGACCCCTTGACCGGTGAGTGCGACGCGAGCGCCGTTGATGAGCAACCCAGCCTTGATTCCCTTCTCTTCCGCAAACGCGCGCAGCACCTGTTCGGTCGATGCTTCGGTGAACTCCTCGGCTGCCTGGTAGCGATCCGCCATCTCTACCAGCAACTCCCGCAGCGTGTCGTCCTTGAAGAATTTCGTAACCGCAGCAGGATCGAATTTAAACTGGTCGCGGAAGTAGGCCAGAAAGGCCCCGGAAAAGTCCTTGAGATTGCGCGCGCGCGGCTTCAATAAATCGATGGTCGCCAGCAGTTTTTCGGCGGGCTGGTCGGGCTCGAAGCCAATCTTCGCCCACTCGTCTTCGATCAGCGGCAAAAGCTTTTCGGACGGATACGCGCGGATGTATTCCGTGTTAAACCACGCCAGCTTGTCGTTGTCGAAGACCGCGTTCGACTTCGAGATCCCCTCGAGGCCGAAGAGTCGGATCATCTCGTCGGAGCCAAAGATCTCCCGGTCTTTGCCCTGCGCGTCTTTACCAGCCGCTCCCGGAGACCAGCCCAGCAGGCCGAGGAAGTTGCGGAAGGCTTCCGGCACAATCCCCATTTCCTTGTAGGAGATCACGCTGGTGGCGCCGTGACGCTTGGACAGACGCGTTTTGTCGGGACCGAGGATGAGCGGTACGTGGGCGAACACCGGCAACTCCGCCCCCAAGGCCAGATATTGCAAGACCTGCTTGGGCGTATTGGAGATGTGGTCAGCGCCACGAATGATGTGCGTCAGGCCCATCTCCAGATCGTCGGCGACCACGCTGAGATGGTAGGTCGGAATCCCATCCGACCGCAGCAGCACAAAATCTTCTAACTCTTCATTGGCAAACTCGACACGGCCAAATACAGCATCGTCGAAGCCGGTCGATCCACCTTCGGGAATGGCAAACCGCAGCGCGGCGGGCTCGCCGGATTCCCTGCGCCGTTGCGCCTCTTCTCGACTCAACTTGCGGCAGCGGCGGTCATACATGGGCGGACGGCCCGCAGTCGTCGCTTCGGTGCGGCGCTGCTCCAGTTCTTCCCGAGTGCAGAAACAAGGGTAGGCGTGTCCGCTCGCGAGCAACTTCGCAGCCGTCGCGGTGTAAAAATCGAGACGCTTGGATTGGTAAAAGGGGCCCTCGTCCCAGTTCAATCCCAGCCAGCGCATGCCCTCGAGAATGCCTTCGACCATCTCCTCGGACGAGCGCTCGAAGTCGGTGTCTTCGATTCTGAGAATGAGCGTGCCGCCGGTATGCCGGGCAAAGAGCCAGTTGAACAGGGCGGTACGCGCCCCGCCGACGTGGAGATAGCCGGTGGGCGAAGGCGCAAATCGAACGCGAGGTGTTTTGTGGGTGTCTGGCATCAGAGTGGGTGTCAACTACTGATGCTAGGCAGCGCCATTTGTCACGTCAAGTTGACTACGGTCTAGCGCAGAGGTTGAAAGCTGGATGGCGGCTGACCCTGAGCCAGCATGGGAACCTGGTCAATCGGAACCACGCGCCACTGAGAGAATGCGACCACGTACAGAATGATGATGTTCGCCAAGGGCACCAGCATGAGCAGCGTGAGCCAAGGGCTGAACCCCGCCTTCTTGAAGATGAACCAGTAAGGAATGATCATGATGACGAACATGACCAGACCAAAGATCATGAAAATGCCCAGCATCGCGCCCAGTTGGGCGGGATCAAAGTGTTGAGGGTCCATGAGAGGGTCTCCCGGATTTCCCCGCTAGAGTACTGGAGCTATCTCAGCGCGACAAGGACGGAATGGATTGCGGAACCGGCCTGCGCAACCGGTGACTGCGACTGCGCTCGGCGCCGGCTGCCGACATCTTTCAAGCCCTAATGCAGGCTGCTTAGGAACTGCCAAAAATCCGCATTGACCTGAAACCTTGAAAACGAATCATCCTCTTTGGGATTGGGTAGAGTCTCGCCCGGCAGCGTATTCTGCTTTCGGTCGAATGCCTGCTGCAGGTGGACTCGCGCGTCCGTGAGGTTGTCTTCTTCGGCATCCGCGCAGGCCAGATTGTAGTAGTACATCGGATAATCCGGATCGCGCTCGATGGCGGCCTGGAAGACTGAGCGCGCCTTCGCCAGATTGCCGGAAGAGCCATAGGCCAGACCCGTCTCGTCGGCAAGAATGCGCTGCTGCGTTCGGTTCTGCAAAGAGGAGGGGGGAAGCAGTGCGAGCGCCTTCTCCAGAATGGGCGCGGCTTCACGGAACGACCGATGGCGGTAGAGGATCTCGCCATACACCAGCAGATCGCTAGAGTCAGGATCGTGTTTCGGGTCAAGAGCGAAGTTGGCGAACAACTGCTGCACCCGGGCATTGTCAGCGCCTGCCTTGCCGTCGTCGGAATAGACCTGCAGATCCGCGCACTCTCCGCCGCTTGCGATGAAGCCTCGCACGATGACCGGCCTCTGGCCTGCCTGACCGAGAAAGTTGTAGGTGTCTTCGGCAAGGTCCAGACCACTCGGCTGCTTGTTTTCCGTGCTGTTCACGATGGTCACCGATGGATCATCGTGCCGCTCTCCGTCCATGATCAGGTCGCGGCATTTGGCGCTGGTGAAATCGGACTGCCGCGGATAGCTTCTGAGAAACAGCAGCAGCTCGAGATGCGCGGCGTTGTCTCGGGCCCGCACGCCGATCTCGCCGCCGTCGGGACGGGCAGAGGTCTGCACGATCTTGAAGCTCTCAGGAGCGCGAACACTGGCCTGCCCAGCAAGATTGGGCAGCACGAGCTGGATCGGCTCTTCCTTGCCTTGGGCAAACGCAGCGGTGATGGCGAGGCTTAGAATTCCCGCACAGGCGGATCTACGATGCATGCTCTCTGGCCTATCTGGGGGGCAGGGGCGTATAGCTGGCCGGGGTCATATACACATCAGGCCGGCGGCGCCAATCGGAAAACGCGACCACATACAAGACCATGATATTGACCAAGGGCACGACCATGAGGAATGCGAGCCAGGGCGTGAATCCGGCCTTCTTGTAAATGACCCAGAACGGCACAATCATGAGACCAGCAACTATAAAAATCGCGAACGGCAGAATCCTCGAAGCCATGTGAATTACGTGCAGTGTTGCAGCATCCATGCGTTTACCTTTCCATCCTGCGCTTGAGCTTAGCCAATTTGCGCGAGGGGAGCAAACCAGAAAAGTTGCAGTGACAAGCAGCATTCGCGTACCAATAGCCAAGGTTGGCAGCGCTATCAGAAACCTTGATTCTGTGGAGCAAAAGCGCCGGTACTGGTTGGGGAGCAAGTTATGCGATTCGACATCATCACGATCTTCCCCGGCCTGTTCGCCGGATTCTTCGAACATGGGGTCGTGAAGCGTGCAGTCACGTCCGGTCGGCTCGCAATCCAGACGCACGACCTCCGCGACTACACCCATGATCGTCATCGCACAGTCGACGATCGGCCATTCGGCGGCGGCGAAGGCATGGTGTTGAAACCGGAGCCGCTCACGGAAGCCATCGAGTCGATCGGGATCACTGCCAAGTCGGAACGGGATCTTGAGCGCGAATCGGTGATTCTGCTCTCGGCCCAGGGTGCGCGATTTGACCAGTCGATGGCTCGCGATCTGGCGAGGCTCGAACGCATCGTGCTGGTCTGCGGGCGCTATGAGGGAGTGGACGAGCGCGTCAATGCGCTTCACGCCGACCGCGAACTGTCCATTGGCGATTACGTGCTCTCGGGAGGCGAACTGGCCGCCGCCGTGGTGCTGGACGCGACCATGCGGCTGATTCCTGGCGTGCTGGGGAACGAGGCTTCAAGCCAGTTCGAGAGTTTCGGACGAGCCGATGCCGCGCTCGGTCGCGAGAGCGGGGAGGGCGAGCCACCGAGTTCCACGCACGGTGCCGGCGGGCTCCTCGACTATCCGCACTACACGCGGCCAGCGGAGTTTCGCGGAATGGCAGTGCCGGAGGTCTTGTGCGGCGGCAATCATGACCAGATTCGCCGCTGGCGGCGCGAGCAGGCGCTGGCCAAGACGCTGCGAAACCGACCGGATTTGCTGCGAAACGCGGAGCTCAGCGCCGAGGATCGCGAGTACCTGAAGGGTCTAACGCTGCTTCAGGAGCAGGCCGATCGCGTCAGGCTCTAGAGGGAGTCTTCGACAGCAGCGCATCAAACCAGCCGGCCGAAGAGTGCAGGCTGCCGTTTCTGCATCTTATCTCGCAGGAGATAAAGGAAATGCGCACATCCAACCTCATGAGCCTGGCTGTATGCGGGATGATCGTTATCGCGACGGGCTGTAAGTCCAATACCGTCGACAAAGACAGTTTCAAATCGGCTTTGAACAACTACTACAGCAGCCGACACGACTGTGTCTGGACCGCTCCTGTAAAGTTTCCGGCACAGGCGGATGCCTCGAACGACGAACAGACCAAGGGCTTTGACGCCCTGACGGATGCTGGATTGCTAACGCGCAAGGCGGAGGAGAAGAAGCGTTTCCTGATTGGTTCGAAGCAGGTGACGGACTATGACGTCTCCGACAAAGGCCGCGCCGTGTGGACAGTGGACCAGTCCCAGCCTGGGTATGGGAACTTCTGCTTCGGACATCGCGAAGTGACGAGCATCGACACTGTGACGCCCAGTGGAAACCAGGATGGCACCCAGTTCAACGTCTCCTATCACTACGGCCTGACCGGGGTGCCGGACTGGGCCAGTTCAGCAGAGATGAAAACTGCGTTCCCCAAGATCGCCTCCGACATCTCGGCCCAGCAGACGGCGACAGCCAACCTGGTCAAGGGTAGCAATGGGTGGCAGGTGGGAAGCGTGAATCCTGCGGCCGATAACTCTGCGATGCCACAGTAACGGCTTTTATAACTCGACCTCAGATGGCGCAGATGTCAGCGCCACCTGAGGCGTAAGCAATCAGCCCAGCGCCTGCCGTGACGCTTGGCGTGGCAAATACCTGGTTTTCATGTAAACTGAGAGTTCTGAATCAATCGCTAGGAACGAGTCATGTCTATTCATCCAGTAATGCAACGACTTGCCGATAAGTTGAGCCGTACCGATCTTCCCAAGTTCGCTCCGGGAGACACGGTTCGGGTGCAGGTCAAGATCAAAGAAGGCGATAAAGAACGCCTGCAGGCTTTTGAAGGAATCGTGATCGGCCTGAAAAGCGGCCCCCAGGGCAGCTTTACCGTCCGCAAGATGAGCTTTGGCCAGGGCGTCGAGCGCATTTTCCCGTTTAATTCGAAGGTAGTGGACAAGGTCGAGAAGATTCGTTCGGCCCGTGTTCGTCGCGCCAAGCTCTTCTATCTGCGGGGACTTCGTGGCAAGGCCGCACGTTTGAAGGAAGTCGAGCGCAGCTAGCTGACTGGCAGCAGCCAAACGATTTTGAAAACGCCTCGGGACACGCGTTCCGGGGCGTTTTCGCGTGCATTGCGGAAAATCTGCGTCGGGAGAATGGACGCGGGCCCTCACTCAAGCCGTAGATGCGCGCTCTTTGCCTGGTCGAGCGATCAGGCAAAGAGCGATGAGGCATCTTTCAAGCGCAGCAGGTCGGACCACAGCAGGACCCGGTTGCTGAGGCTGCTGGCTTGACCGCGTAGACCTTTACGCTGGCCGCCGCCGCATTGACGTCATGCGTCGCGAGCAGGCTCGTCAGCTCGTCGTGAAGGGACGCAGCCGGAGTGCAGCAGGCCTCCCCAATCTGGGCGAACGGACTGTCCTGCTCCATGCTTGGAGAGCAGCAGCCCGCCTGGTTCTCGACCTTAGCGTAAGCATTCAAGTCGGCTCCGCTGTCGACCACGTCGACGTGCTCAAAACCGGCCGCCAGCAATCCTGCTCGATAGTCGTCCATCCGAATCGCCCCGGCGATGCAGCCCACATATGCGGCCATACTTTTGGCCAGTGCTTCGGGTAGTTCCTGCTTCAGGGCAATATCGCTGATCGCAACCCGTCCACCGGGCTTGAGAACACGCGCTATCTCGCGGAAGACTGCAGGTTTGTCCGGCGCGAGATTGAGCACGCAATTGGAGATGACGCAATCGACCGACGCGTCCGGTAACGGAATCGCATCGATCGTCGACTGCAGGAACGCAACGTTGGTGTATCCGCCGGCCGCGGCATTCGCACGCGCCCGATCAATCATCGCCGGAGTCATGTCGACGCCGATCGCACGGCCTTCCGGGCCTACCATCCTGGAAGCCAGAAAGACATCGAGGCCGCCACCCGAGCCCAGATCCACGACCACCTCTCCGCGGCGAATGTGAGCGGTAGCGGTCGGATTGCCGCAGGACAAGCCCATGTTTGCCTCGGCAGGAATCGAAGTGAGTTCCTCAGGCGTGTAGCCGAAAGCCTCGGCCACAGCCTTCACTCCCGCGTCGTCGCTCGAGAGAGAACTCTCGGCAACTGCTCCGTACTTGGACTTCACTGATTCCAGAATCTGCTCGGCCATGTCAACCTCTAGGGAACAACATATTTGCTAAAGCGACTATATGTCTTTGCGAACATATTCGTCAAGGCGTATAAATAGTCATGGCGACAAAGACCTCCACATTCGATATGGAACGCTTCTTTCAAGCCTTAGGCGACAACACGCGCTTGCGACTGCTGAACCTAATGCGGGACCAGGAGATCTGCGTCTGCTACTTCGTGGAGATTCTGGAGCAGGGGCAGCCCAAGATATCGCGGCATCTCGCATATTTACGTCGCGCCGGAGTTGTGGAAGCTCGCCGCGAAGGTAAGTGGATGCATTACCGGATCGTGACCCCGCGCAATCCCGGGGCTGCGCAGGTCTTGCGGCAGACGCTTGCATGGCTGAAAGAAGAGAAGCCGATGCAGGCTGACTTCGCGCGACTCTCTAAGGCGTGCTGCAGGCCGGCAAAGTTCGTAGGCTTGCAAGGGGCGCCTCTGCCGAGTGCGGTTCCCGCCGCCACCACACCTCAGGCTCGCTGATCACGGCAAACCCATATCGTACGGGTTATCGACACTCTTTCGGCCGGCACTCGTTGGAAGAACCGGCTGGACCTGCTCCCACCCATTGGCGATAGGGATCGAACGAAGGTCTTACAATACCTGCAGACTTGCGCTCACGTCAGCCAGAAAAGGAAACCTATGCCGATCCCGAATTACAGCGTGCTGAAGGGAAAGCCAACTGCAGGCAAGGTGGTGAAGGGAAAGGGAACGCATTACCAGATCACGGTTCAGGCGAACGGAGGGCCCTTCACCGTAGCGGTGAACATCGAGTCTACAGACGGCTCCGAGGTTCTATACGAGATCGACCACATGTTTACGCCGCCGGACAGTGATGCGCTTGGCGCTCTTGCTACGGGAATCACTCCTCTCTCCAGCGCACCAGGCGGCCTGGCACTCGACTTCGTGCGGGAACAGGTAAATGGGCATCCGCTTGTTACAAAAGCCGAGTTGACTCTGCTGCCAGTGATGAGTGGCGTTGCAGGTGCGACGAAGGCTAAGGCACCACCGCTTGACTCCAGAACTCTCCGCGCACAGGCCCTTTCTAACGCCATCACGACCCTGATCGGGAAGGCAATCTCCGACGGAAATACCACCATCTATGCCTTTGGAAGTGCTTACGCGGATGCAGGCCGGGTCGACGGCATTCACAACATTCACATGAACCAGGGGAATCCGAACCCTGGAAGCTTCGCGGCAGACAATGGAATATGGCAGGATGGTGCGATGTTCCTCCAGATGCCCACGTTGAACGCCTCGCCTACCTGGGTCGCAGTCTTTATAGCTTTTCAGACAGAGTCGTGGAATACGAACGACCAGGGAGATCCGGTGTAACTCGGCCGAGGCCGATTGCAGCCTAAGGAACGAGTTCGTTTGCGTTCACCGGCTGCGTCTGCTGCATGTACTCGATGAGTCCAAGTAGCGCGCCCCAATGATAGAAGCGGTCGCTGTTGGCCACGTCATCGCCACTTCCAGAGAGAGCATTGTAGTTTTCGTGCACGTGACCCTCGGTGCTCCATTCGGGCTGAAATACTTCGAACGATTTCTGCGCAAATTCTTCGGTCACTTTCGGCTGGTCGTAATTGCGCAGCCCGAGATAGACAAGATAGTTCATCGGTCCCCAAATCCTTCCCCGCCAGTAATCCTGATCTTTGAAGGCCGGGTCATTGCGAGCGATGGAGGGCAGGATCCACTTACCCCAGAACTCTTGCGGGTTGAGCAGATGCTCCTTGATCATGCGATCGGCCTGTTGCGGTGACGCAGCCCTGGCCAGCAGAGGATAGAAGTTCGTCGGCGAGAGGCGCATATTGAATATGCCGGAATGCAGATCCTTGTTGAGAAACATACCGGAATCTTCGCTCCACAGCGTGGCGAGCTTCGCGCGATAGCGAGCGCTGCGATCTTTCAGCTCTTTCGCTTCAGCCGTTTTCTGCAGCGCCTCAGCCATGTCGGCCAATGCGTCACAGTCCGCGATATACATGCTCATGAGTCCGACGTCGGCATACTCAAGTACGTGCGTTTTTGAGTTATACGTCGAATCGTCATACATGGGGCTGTTATCCAACCCCGACTCGAGAATGGCGCCCTGGCGAGTGCCGCCAGTGTGGTCGTCGAGATTCGGCGGCTGGTTCCGCCCGTCACTGCCCCACGTCATGTAACCGTCGATGTCGCGATGCTCGGCCCACCAGCGGTTCCAGAGCAGAAGCGGCGCGAAGGTGTCCTGAAGCAGCCAGCGGTCATGAAACTTGCGATACAAACCAAGCACGGTGATCGCGCCCACGGGAGGCTCGGAACGATCGGAACTCTTCCAGCCTCCGGCCCTCGCATAGTTGGGAACAAAACCAGCCGCAGTCTCTTCGCGAAGAGTCTCGATCGCGTCGGAGTAGGCCAGATCTCGATCGCCAATGGCCGCGAGCGACGCTGCGAAAAAGGTGTCCCAATCGAAGATGACGTACCCGCCCCAAGCGACACTCCACACTCTGCTGACGGGAGAGACCACCCGACCTTTTTCAGGCTCATAGATCGTGTCCCATCCCAGTGTGGTCTGGATCGCATCGGCCGTGGGAGCGCTCTTACGGGCGGACTGGACCGTCTGTTCGTAGGCTTGGCGTTGCCGCTCTACAATGCTCTGGATCTCCGCAATGGTGCGCGACTTGCCTGTACTTATGCCGACTGGCTCGCTAAGATCAGCAGCGAAGTACGGTCCCTCGACTGGAACGCTGATGCTTTGTGCTCGCTGTGACTCGGCGTGGACCTGACTGTTCGCAGCACAGGTGCAATAAACCTGGACTGTGCCAAACGTGCTGTGCGCCTCAATCGCAGTCGGAGTCTTCTCCGATCGTCCCGGCCGATCCCAAAGGTAGTTCACCGAGAAGATGAGGGTCGGCGGCAGATTCGGCTGCGGCTGTGAAGGCAAACGCGTCGCCAGAATGACGACCTCCTTGCCTTCGTGCGCGCTTTGGATTCGCATCGAGTGGTTCTTCCAGGAGAGCCGGAGATCGGTGTAGCTTCCGTCCCAGGAGTGCGGCCCGGGAAAGACTTCCTCCGCCTCGGGCGTTCGCCTGCCAATCAAGGCATCCGACAAGAATGCGTCACCCCATGCCGTAGTGTTCTGTTTCACTCCGATGTGAATCGCAAGCCCGTCGGGCAAACGCACGTGGGTCGTCACGCTGTGAACGTCCCAGGTATTCCAGCCCTGCGCCAGGCGAGCCTGCACAGCCTCGTACTCTGAGGAGCGTGGAGCCTCCGTGCCATTGGGCCCGCTGAGCCTCGAGGACAGCGTTGGAGTGGCGTGCGATGCAGACACAGGGGAAGCGGATTGAGCCCGGCCGATGAAACTTACGCCGGCAAACGCCATCGCAAACAGCAGGACACTCCTAATGCTTCGCATCCACCCTTTATACATATCGGGCGAGGTCTGCTGTAGGCGGCATACAAAGCGCGGGCCGACAGACTCCTGTGTCGCGGCGCGGCAGATGGATTGACTGTCGTCTCAGGCGATCGTGGTTGGTTCAAGAACCCGGGAATCAGGCCAGGAAGAGATTGCCGGACAGGTGTTTATTCTTTTGACGAGTAGTGGAAGGATCGCGCCTGGATACGAGAACTTCTCTAATGGCTGTAAGCAGCACAGTTGAAGGTTCGCTCTTCAAGACCAGGCGATCAAACAGTGCGGACTCTTCTTCGGGAATGGAGATGGAACCCGAGAGGAGCAGCAGGGGGATGGTCTTATCGATCTGGCGCATACGAGCAGCTACATCATTGCCGTTCATCGCCGGCATGGAGTAGTCAAGTACGACCGCATCTGCGATGCCGCTGGTGAAGATCCTCAGACCGGTGGCAGGCTCACAGGATGTCAGCACGACGAAACCAAAGGCCTCAAGCAGCATGCGTCTTGCCAGGAGTTGATTGAGATCATCGTCGATGCAGAGCAGGATATTGCGGCGCGGCACTCTACCGTCACTATCGCCGGGCTTCGGCTGGTCCACTCCGCACCTGGTCATGGTGGGCAGCCTGGCAACCTTGATCAGCAGATCCCCGATGTCGCCAAGCAGAGGATCATCCTTGTCCATAGCAGGATCCAGCGGGTACGTGTACTGTTCCGGCCCTTCAAGCATAGTGAGGATGGGCACACGGGAGCTGAGCATCCGAATCGATTTTGTGAGACAGGCAATTTCTTCTGAAGATAGCGAATGACTCAGAATGACGAGACCAAATTCTCCGGCGGCGAACATGGAAAGCGCTTGCGTAGTCGACTCAGCCGACTGTACCTGACATCCGGCCGCACGCAGTATGAGCGCTTTTGCTTCGGTTAATTTGGCGTCTTTGCCCGCGACCAAAACGACTTTGAGGAACATGGCTCCTCCTCTCATCTCCGCAAGCAGTGCACAGCTCTGCGAAGAGTGGTCGGCGGCTCGTTGTGACTTGCGTCACAAGTCCGGCGAATCTCACTGGGTTACGTGGTGAACGAGTGAGACTAAAGTAACCTAATTCGTGCGTGCAGTCTGTCGTTTGTCGAACACTAACTCGATATTCTTTGATATTTACGCCTGTTCCTTGTATGCCCCCTACCCATCCAGAGTATGATCCATGGCAGATCGAGATACGCGAGCTAGCGATCCACTTAGTCGGGCGAGTTAGCTCTAGCGCATTCCGGTGAGCGCCTCCGTCCCCACGACGCCAAGGGAGCCACCAATGAAAACGCCAGTAACTCATACTGCGTTTAATAATCGAGTTCTAGCCTCGCTGTCCCCAGCTGATCTCGAGCGTATTAGTCCATTTCTACTGCCTATATCTTTCACAACTGGCCAGACGCTACACGACCCACAGCACATGATTGAGAACGTCTACTTCCTTGAAGAGGGACTCTGTTCTGTCGTCGTGGACCTGGAGAACGGTGGCTGCGTAGAAGTGGGGCTGGTCGGCCGCGACGGGTTTGTCGGTGTGCCCGGATACTTAGGTTCCGGCCGCACGACAGTTCGAAGCTGGATCCAGATCGCCGGATCCGGTTTTAGCATTCACGCCAAAATACTTCGCGAACTGTGCGCAAATTCGCCCGATCTCAGGTTCAGCCTGCAACGATGCATTGAAGCATACCTCGCGCAGACTACTCAGATCGCAGCGTGTAATCGGGTGCATCAGTTGGAACAGCGTCTTGCTCGCTGGCTGCTGATGTGTCATGAGAGAGTGCAGCAGGAAAACCTGCCACTAACCCATGAACTCCTGGCGACCATGTTGGGCACACGCCGGACCACTGTATCTGTAGCAGCGGGCTTACTACAGTCTTCCGGACTTATTCACTACTCCCGCGGACACGTTAGGATCACTAATACAAAAGGGTTGGAAGAGGCCGCGTGTGAGTGTTACTCGGTCATGCATGAGAAATACACCCAACTTGGTCTGCTGTAACTCGGCTTCGTCCTCTGTAGGATGAGTCGCGGAAGCCGTTGAGCGGGGCTGGGCCATTCAGTTTGAATGGCCTTATTCGCGGTACACAGCAAGATTCCGTCGACTCAGGCATCTGCTTTACAAAACACCTCCCTGAAAAGCAACCGGCGCGAGCGTGCGTGAGCTTCGCGGTGCGCTGTCAAACTCAACCTCGGCTCAAAGGTTTATAGTTTGTCATCAGATCCTTTCGGAGCTGTCAGATTCCGATTCGATCCTGAGGAGGCTGTCTGCATGGCTGGAGGTTCGGCTCGATGGAACGCAGTGATTGGGGTGCTGATTTTTGCTGTCTACATGCAGGGAAAATTGCAGGCTGCACCGAATGCTCCGGGGACACTTGGCATCTTCGAGAGTGAGTCCGATGTAGGTGCCGTAACTCCAAGAGGCAGCGCAGCCTATCGGAATACAGACCAGACTTACACCGTGACGGCTGCGGGTGCGAATCTTTGGTCGACCATCGATGGCTTCCACTTTGTGTGGAAGAAAGCAACGGGAGATGTGACGCTGACGGCGGATATCAACTTCCCGGATACGGCAGGAGAACACAGTCCACATCGCAAAGCCGTGCTGATGTTGCGACAGAGCCTTGCTCCGGATGCGGCGTATGTCGATGCTGCCCAGCATGGATCGGGCATGACGGCACTGCAATATCGCAGGAGCAGCGGTGCGACCACTCAGGACATTGAACTCAACATCTCCGCCCCGAGCCGCCTGAGGCTGGAAAAAATCGGCGACGTGATCACGATGTATCTCAGTACAGGCAAAGAGCCGCTCCACCAGGTCGGAACTTCCATTCCGTTACACCTGGCAGAGCCGTTTTATGTCGGCCTCGGCGTTTGCTCGCATGACCCGCAGAAGGTAGAGACAGCAGTCTTTTCTCATGTGTCCCTTGAGCCAACCGCGACCTCCCCTGCCGCTAAGCTTGTGCTTTACAGTACGCTCCAGACGATTGGAATCGAGGATAATTTTCGACGCGCCACCGTGGCGTATACGGCGCCCCGCCAGTTCGAGGCGCCGAACTGGTCGAGAGACGGCAACCTCCTCTACTTCGATGGAGACGGAAAGATGCTGAAGGTTTCGGCCACGGGCGGAACACCGGAGCCACTCAACATAGGAGACGCCACTCGCTGCAACGGCAGCCACGGCCTCTCACCCGACGGCAAGTGGCTGGCCATCACCTGTAGCATGCCAGGCAAGCCGGAGTCCCGGGTATACGTCATTCCGAGCGAGGGAGGGACTCCGCGGCTGGTCACCGAACATCCGAATTCCTACTTTCATAGCTGGTCGCCCGACGGCAAGACCATCGCCTTCACGCGACCGGACCGCGGCTCCGGCAACATCTTTGCTATCCCAGCTGAGGGCGGCAATGAGACGGCGTTGACAAAGGGAAGCGGCATCAGCGACGACCCCGATTACTCGCCGGATGGCAAATACATCTACTTCAACAGCGATCGCGGCGGCACCATGCAGATCTGGAGAATGCACGCGGACGGCAGCGCACCCGAACAGATGACGAACGACGACTTAGTCAACTGGACACCGCACCCATCCCCGGATGGAGAGTCCCTGGTCTTCCTGAGTTACGAGAAGGGAGTAACTGGGCATCCGTCGAATAAGAACATTACGCTGCGGATTATGTCGTTGAAAGACCGGAAGGTGAGGGTGTTGGTTGATCTTATCGGTGGTTCGGGAACGATGAACGTTCCTTCCTGGGCTCCTGATAGTAAGCACTTAGCCTTCGTGAGCTACCAGATGCTGCCAGAAGACACGGAGAATTCTAATAAGTGATGGACATTGTTACTTATGGCAATCCGGGGTAGGCGTCTAAATTCTAATCAGAGGAGAGAACGAAGGACTGGAGCCAGACCTCATCAACGATACCCTCATCGACATCGAGCGTCGCGGCTCCAGTGGCGCGCAGGTCGCGGTCGGCCTGATGAAGTCGGTTACGCGAGATCACTGGGGCGAGATGAAATTGCAGATCCTCCCAATTGCAGGCATTTGAGGGCGGCGAGGCGACCATGCGTCTGGCGTTAGTGTATGCGACCTGGAGCAGTTCCTGGTTGCGGAACTTGCCCGCGGCCCCATCGCGACGTGTAATGGAAAGCCTGCCCATTCCCCGATTCTACCCGAGCTTTGAGCGCTTCCGAAGTGGCCGGACCACGTCCTCCTCTCGGCAACCTGCGCTGACGGCCTTCAACTCAAGACGGATTGGTCGCACGCTCTCCTGTATAACTTCAGGTGAAGCAACAATGAATTCCGCATAGAGGTGACATCCGGCCAATGCATTACCTTCTCTTCTACGAAGTAGCTGATGACTATCTCTCCCGGCGTGCTGAGTTTCGTTCGGACCATTTGGCGAAGGCATGGGCCTCCTCGGATCGAGGCGAACTGGTGCTCGGCGGTGCGCTTGCCAATCCAGCCGACCAGGCAATTCTGCTCTTTCAGTGCGACTCCCCGGCTATTCCAGAGGAGTTTGCCAAGGCCGATCCGTACGTCAACAACGGATTGGTAAAACGCTGGTACGTTCGCGAGTGGACGACGGTCGCCGGCAAAGACGCCGCGCGGCCGGTACGAGGATAGCCAACTCTACCGGTACGAGGATAGCCAACTCTAGTTCAAGAAAGTTCCTTCGCCCCCGTTGTTTTCGAGGCAGCGGTGAGGTGAGCCGGGTACAACTTATGTGTATCGGTTCGGGAAGAACAGTGGAGTTGAGTGAGAGTTCCGCACAAACCCTACATCGCTGGAAACAGCCCAGCATGGCCTTTAGGTGAGGCTTCCAGCCCATTTCGTCTGGAAGATGGGTTTGCAGGCTAAGCTCTGTTTGGCACCGCAATGCGGCTAAAGTGGTATTCCAGGGTAACGTTACTGCTCCTACGCTGCTTGCAGTAAGGAGCGTGTATGAAACGCACTGCTGCACTGCAACTTTTCCTCACTGCCTTGATTTTGTTCGCCGCCGTCGGAATTCAATATTCGGTAAACCAGCAGAAGAGAGCCGCGCTGTCTACCAAAGACCAGGCCCAGATCGCGGCATCTGCGAAGCTGGACGACGGCATCGACACCTACGGCTCGCTGGACCGCGAGACCCGGGTTCTCGGCGGCGTCGCTCTGGTCGGAAGCGGCTTTCTGGCCGCCTCGCTCGTGATGTATCGGAGAAGAGTCGTTGCGCCAAAGGCGTCGGCGGTCGTTCTCGGAAGAGCTGCATAACAACTATCGAGATCTGTGACTCGACAACCATCTCTGACCAGGTTTTCTGGGTCAAGGGCGCTCGTGGTGGAATAACCCTCGAAGAGGAGCGTGCTTTGAGGTACTCCTGTGCGTGCTCCCTACGGGCCCCCTTTGTCAGCCTCAGTGGAAACGTGTACACATCGTCTAGCCCGGAGGTTGCCGCGTCATACTGCCCTCCGCTCGTTCCCGGTGGTAAGGCAAGCCGTGGGCCCGACTCGCGGGCTCCTTAGCCTGGATCACCGGCGGTGAAATCGATCGTCGACCCTGATCGTAGGGGAGATTTGACTGATGCAGCCGGGTGATTGTACCTAGCTCGTCCATTACGGGTTGCATGCGCCTGCCCAAGTATCGGAAGCTGCAAGCCCTGCCGATTGTTACGCTGACAACACGAGGGCGGGTCCCTTCGACCGCTCCATTCCTGTAATATTGGGAAACTCAGGACACAGAAGGTGAAGCGAGAATTCATGAGTTCATTCAGGCAAATCATCAAGAGCAATGAGCCGGCGATTCTGTCCGGCTGGCAGGCCGAAATCGCAGGCAGTACGCGTCGTAACGACCTGATGGGGGCCGCGGAGTTTAAAGAGCAGGTAGCGGAGTTGCTGCACCTCATTACGGAGGCCCCGGAATCCAACGATGACGTTTTATCCGACGGTTTTGCGCCGCTGCGGGAATTCTTGCGGGACGCAGCAAAATCCCGCATGGACCAGGGCTTCACGACAGCCGAAATAGCCTTGTTTGTGCTGTCGGTCAAGCAGCCGATCTTCAACGCGCTGCGAGAGGCGTACAAAACGAATCCGCTCGACCTGGTGGGAGAGATGCTGAATCTCGGAAACCTGCTGGACAAGCTGGCGATGATCACCGTCGATGCGGCCATTGGGTTCCGCGAGATGACCATCGCCCGGCAGCAGGAGGAGATGCTGGAGCTCTCTACCCCGGTCGTAAAGCTCTGGGATGGAATCCTGGCTCTGCCCCTGATCGGCACGCTCGACAGCGCCCGCACTCAGGTGGTGATGGAGTCTCTGCTCTCCGCCATCATCGAAACGAACAGCCAGGTGGCCATCATCGACATCACTGGCGTGCCCACCGTCGATACGCTGGTCGCCCAGCACCTGATCAAGACCATTACGGCCGCTCGCCTGATGGGAGCGGACTGCTACCTGAGCGGTATCCGGCCGGCCATCGCGCAAACCATCGTGCATCTCGGGATTGACCTGATCGACGTGCAGACAAAGGCAAAGCTCTCCGACGCCTTCGCGCTCGCTCTTCATCGCATGGGTAAATCCGTCGTGACTCTCAAGCCCGGGACCGCATCCACCGGCGTTGCCAAGCCAAGGGAACTCTAGACCATGGAGCGGATACCAATCCTGAAAATGGGCGAATGCCTCCTGGTCACAATCCAGGTCGATATGCATGATCAGCTTGCGATGACACTGCAGGAGGATCTGACCGACCAGATTGCCAAGCATGCGTCAAGAGGGGTACTGATCGACATCTCTTCGCTGGAGATCGTGGATTCATTTATCGGTCGCATGCTGGCCAATATCGCGGCTATGTCCAGAGTTCTGGACGCGCAGACGGTGCTGACCGGAATGCAGCCGGCAGTCGCCATCACACTGGTCGAGTTGGGCATGTCTCTTCCAGGGATCAAGACCGCCCTGAACGTGGAGCGAGGCATGGAGCTACTGAAGCAGCACATCGATCTAGGCACGGAGTTACAAGAGGCTGATGGCTCTGAACAATGAGACCTTCCCCATCGCGAGCGCGGACGACGTGGTGCGTGTGAGGCAGATCGTTCGATCGGCTTGGCGACCGAGCTCAAATTCAGCCTGGTAGACCAGACAAAGCTGGTGACGGCCACCAGCGAACTTGCGCGAAATACGCTGGAACATGGCGGGGGCGGAACCATGCGGGCCGAGGTGGTACAGGTGAGCTGCCAGACGAGGAATCCGGCTCACGTTTCAGGACGAGGGCCCGGGCATTCCAAATCTCGAGCTGGCGTTGCGGGATGGGTATACCACCGGTTGCGGCATGGGACTTGGTCTGAGCGGCAGCAAGCGGCTGGTAAACGAATTTGATATCAAGAGCGAAGTGGGGCGGGGCACGACCGTCACCATCACGCGCTGGAAATGACGGCCGTGCAGCAAACTCATAAATCCGATCGCAGTCACGGATCGCAGTTCGGTCGGCGAGGCGCGGCGTGCGGCTATCACGGCGGCGCAGGCACTTGGCTTTCGACCAGCAAAGGCGCAGCGACATCGGCATCGTCGCCACTGAAGCGGCCAACAACATACTGTTGCACGGCGGAGGCGGGAGAGTTGCTGGTTTGCGGCTTCGCCGAGGATGCGATGGCGTGGCTCGACTTGATCGCCGATTGATTCCGGTCCGGGTATCCGCGATATCGGCCACGCTTTTGAAGACGGAGTGTCCACCATTGGAACCGCAGGAGACGGTCTCGGAGCCATGCAAAGGCTGTCGGACTCTCTATCGGTTTACTCCAGTCCCGACCGGGGAACGGTGCTCTCTTGTCGCTTTAGTCCCCGCGAGTCCGCCGGGGCTGCCAGTATCGGCGTCCTCAGCATTCCGATGAAAGGCGAGGTCGAGTGCGGCGATGCATTTCTGGCCTTGCCGGGAACATTTCGTTCCCTCTACATGGTGGTCGACGGCTTGGGACATGGGCCGATCGCGAGCGAGGCTGCTCGTGAGGCGGTGAAGGCGGTTCGAGCCTCTTCCCAGGCGACTCCGGCCGAGATTATGGGAACGACGCACGACGCTTTGCGGAAGACGCGAGGAGCGGCCATGTCGATCAGTATCGTCGACCACGAACGTTCCATCGTGACCTACGCCGGCGTGGGCAACATCAGTGCGTCGGTAGGCAATGGAACCGCAACCCGGAGCATGATTTCGCAGAACGGGACTTTGGGCGCGGTACTACCCAGAGTCCAGGAGTATACGTACCCTGTGGAGGCCGGCGCCCTGCTGCTGATGTTCTCTGACGGGCTCACTTCAAAGTGCGCCCTGGGCGGCTTACCCGGGCATTCGGAATCGCCCTCCGGCGCTGATAGCCGGCTTGCTGTATCGAGACTTCAGCCGCAAGCGGGACGATGCTACCGTACTGCTGGCCTCGATTGAGGGTGCCCGTCTTTGACCCCTCCAATTCATACGCTGAAACTTGCAACGGAACGAGACGTGGTGAGTGCGCGTCAGCGGGCCAGGACGATCGCGGAGGCGTTGGGGTTTGACCACCATGACCAGATCCGCATCGCAACTGCTGTCTCTGAGATTGCACGAAACGCCTTCCGCTACGCACAGGGAGGCACGGTCTCGTTCGCGGTCGAGCCGGCAGAGCGCATGCTTCGCATCTCCGTTGTCGATCAGGGCAAGGGAATCCCCCATCTCGATAAGGTACTCGGTGGTTCGTATCGCTCGACGACCGGCATGGGTCGCGGCATCCTCGGCACCCACCGGCTGATGGACGACTTCTCCATTGAAACTGGGACCAGTGGGACCTCGGTCCAATTTGGCAAGCTGTTGCCCCCCCATGCTCCCGCCGCTCGGACAGCTCCTCCCTGGTACGCCTCTCCAGCCGAATTAGCCAGGCTGCACCCCGCCACTCCGATCGACGAATTGCAGATTCAGAATCGCGAGCTCCTCAAGACTCTCAATGAGCTGCGCGAGCGGAAAGGAGAGCTGGACCGCATCAACGCAGAGCTTCAAGACACGAACCGGGGAGTGGTCGCTCTCTACGCGGAGCTCGATGAGCGAGCCGACTATTTGCGGCGCGCTTCGGAGCTCAAGACCAGCTTCCTGTCGAACATGTCGCACGAGTTCCGGACGCCCCTGAACTCCATGCTCGCGTTAACCCGAATGCTTCTGGACCGGATGGACGGAGACCTCACTGCGGAGCAGGAGCAGCAGATTCGATTCATTCAGAAATCTGCGCGCGAGTTGACCGACATGGTCGATGACCTGCTGGACCTCGCGAAGGTCGAGGCCGGACGGCTCGACGTGAACCCCAAAGCGTTCGCCATCGCTGACTTGTTCGGTGCTCTCCGCGGCATGCTCAAACCGCTGCTTGCCGAGAGCTCGTTGAACCTGGTCTTCGAGTCCGCGGAGGAGCTGCCCGAACTCTTCACCGATGAGCAGAAGGTCTCGCAGGTCTTGCGGAACTTCATCTCGAATGCCATCAAGTTCACTCCGCGAGGCGAGGTCCGCGTTTACAGCTACGACCGACAGTTCTTCCGTTGAGTTCTCCGTCGCCGATACTGGCATCGGGATCTCGGAGATTGACCAGAGAATCATCTTTGAGGAATTCGCTCAGGTCGAAAGCGCGATGCAGCGCAAAGTCAAGGGAACCGGGTTGGGTCTTCCGCTCTCTCGCAAGCTGGCCGAATTGCTGGGAGGAAGCGTGGAGGTGAGCAGCGCGGTGGGTCTTGGCTCGACCTTCCGGCTCAAGGTTCCATTGGTCTACCCCGGAGTCTCACCGCGCGTGCCAGGTCTCGCTGCCGGAGTTCGATCCGAATAAGAAGCTGGTCTTGATCGTTGAAGATAATCGGGAAACCGCATTCATCTATTCAAGGTATCTGGCCGACGCGCAGTTTGAGACTCACGTCGTCGCATCGGTAGAGGATGCAAAGCTTATCTTCAGCAAGGCTCGCCCCTCCGCTGTGATCCTCGACATTCTGCTTCGATCTGAGACCTCGTGGGAGTTCCTGCGAGAGCTAAAGGCGGCGCCGATCTATGAAAATGTGCCGGTGCTGGTCATCAGTGTCACCGATGACGAACACAAGGTGTATGGTCTGGGCGCCGATGCATTCATGGTGAAGCCCTTCTCGCCGGAAAAGATGATCGGCGAGATTGTTCGCCTGACCATTGAGACCTCGCGTCCACGTGTCCTGATGATCGACGATAATGAGGTGTCACGGTATCTGTTGCGTGGCATCATCCCAGACACTCAGTTTGAAGTATTTGAAGCCCGAGATGCTCGGGAAGGAATGCGCCTCGCGCACGAGTTGCGGCCAGAGATCATCTTCCTCGACTTCTACATGCCCGACCTGAACGGCCTGGAGATCGTCCAGGATCTAAGAGCGAGCGCGGTGACCGCCAAAACGCCCATCGTGTTGCACTCCACCAAGACGCTCGATGACGCCGAACTGCATCTATGCCGAGAGAACTCCGTGGCAATCTTCCCTAAGCAGTCCCTCACCCTTCCCGACTCTGCCATCAGGCTGAGGGAGCTAATCCATACCCTGTCTTCGCACGCGCGGGCCGAAAATGGAACCAACGCCTGAGGTGGAGTACAAGGGGCGCATTCTGGTCATTGATGACCAGGATACGACGCGATATGTATTCCGGCGATTGCTCACTCGCGCTGGATACGTCGATCGATGAGGCAGAAACAGGCGCCGAAGGCCTGGAAAAAGCCATGACCGCGCCGGACCTTATCATTGCGGACGTCAATTTGCCCGACATGCTGGGGTACGATGTCTGCCGCCGCATCAAGGCCAATCCCCTCACCTCCAGCATCCCGGTACTGCAAATTTCTGCGTCCTTCCTCTCCAACGAGAGCAAGATTCAGGCGCTCGAGGGCGGCGCCGATTCGTATTTGCTTCAACCGGTCGAGCCTACTGTGCTGATCGCCCAGGTTAGCGCCCTGTTGCGGCTGAGAAAGGCTGAGGCTCTCTCGCATATCTCGGCACGCCAGTGGCAGACGACCTTCGATGCGCTGAGCGATGGCCTTGCCCTCTGCGATTCAGAAGGGATTGTCGTCCGGGTGAACCGCGCGTTCCTTCACCTGCTGGATCTGAACCACTCGCAGATGGAAGGCCGACCCCTTGCGGAGGTCTTTCAAACAAGTTTTGGCCTCCCGATTGCCGATCTTGCTTCGCCGGATCAGCTCGGCAAGCCGCGAGAGATGTACGTCGGCAGCAGCTGGTTCCGAGTTCGCTACGACCGCATTCACGGCGACCCGAACCGCGAGGACGGCTCGATCCTGCTGATCACCGACATCACCGATCACAAGAAGTTGCAGGAGACGGTGAAGATGAGTGAACGGCTCGCCGCCACCGGACGCCTCGCCCACACCATCGCGCACGAGATCAACAATCCGCTCGAGGCGCTCTCGAACCTCGTGTACATCGTGCAGCAGAACACCTCGCTCGATCTGACCACGCAGCTCTATATGCAGCAAGCTGCCTCGGAATTGGACCGCATCAGTCAGATCACCAAACAGGTGCTTGCCTATCACCGGGACTCGAAGCAGCCGATACCCGTCCGCGTCGACGATATGATCGACGGCGTAATGGCTATGTTCCGCGCACGCATTTTGGGCAGCCAGGTCAAAGCCATCCGGCGCATGGAATCCTCGCGCCTGGTCCTCGTGCATCCGGGGGAGATGAGGCAAGCGTTTGGCAATCTGTTCTCGAATGCACTCGATGCACTCGGTTCAAGTGGCGGAACGCTCAGCGTGCATTGCTTCGATGCCTTCGATCATAGATTGCAGTGCAGAGGGGTGCGCGTGGTGATCAGCGACACTGGCGCAGGCATTCCAGATTCAGCCATTCCGCACATCTTCGATGCCTTCTACACCACCAAGGAGCTGCAGGGATCGGGCATCGGGCTTTGGCTCACCTCGGAGGTCATCGCCAAACACAACGGCCGCGTTCGGCTAAGAACCCGAACCTCCGGCCCATATCGCGGAACCCTATTCGAAGTCTTCCTTCCCGAATATGTGAAAAGCTAGCGCTTCCCTGGCGATTCAGTCTCAGCAGGTCGGTATCTGGCACTGTGACTGATCTAAATGGGCCACGCGAGTCACCCGAACGGGGCATGTCCCGGAGCGCCCCTGTGCGCGAGAATTCGTAGCAATACACCTCCCTTTCAGAACACCCAGAGGCTGTTCCATCTACCGCATCAGGATGGAGCCTTAAGCGAACCGGGGAAGCAAGGGTGTACGGGACGCATTCGCGGCCATTCGAAACGGAGTCGGCATGAGCATCCTCTTGATCGGGTTTGGATTTTGGACACTTGGAATCATTGGTTTAGTCGCGCTCTCCACCGTGTCGAGCTTCAGCCGCAAACTCCCGGAACAATGCTTTTCCTGCTCATACTACGACGAATGCGACCCGACGCTGCTCACGGCCTCGACCTGTGAGTTGATCCAGATTGGCTCTCAGAAACAAATGGCCCCCTCTGCATTCGCTGTACGTTACGTTGAACTTACACCGCCTACGAGCTCTGCTCGGCGGGTAACTTAGCTCGTGCCACTACACCTTCTTTTGACGGCTTCCGCCTTGCGGGTTGCAAAACTCCTCTTTGACTGGAAGCCGGGCCAACCAACACTCCTCTGCCCTCTATCTACTCTCATGGAGCAACCGACTTTCCTGGCAGCACCGTGCCCACACGGATGCCACGGAGGCAGCCGCGAGCAAGTACAGGCGCAGAGGGAGATTTTTGAATGGCAGAGCAGACCGGCTCAAGGGTGCCCGGCCCGCGGTTGGAAAAGGGAGCATCCGCTCCATCGTATGTTCATGGCCTGAGCGGTCACGAGTTAGAACACCACGTATGGGCGCTGGTTCACCACACTCCCCTGTTTTCCATGTGGAACCTGCATGGCGTGTCCAAAAAAGAGATTGCGAAGCAGACCTGGGCTGGGATCAATGAGGACAACCTGTTCGGCCGCGCCTCGCAGCTTGCGTATTCGTTCTTTTCGGCCGTGTTCCCAGCGCTGATTGCCATGTCTTCGTTGATGGGCATGATCGCGAAGTCGTCCCAGGACTTGTACCTCACGCTGCTGGGGCGAATCGGTCGTCTGATTCCTCCCACCGCATTTTCGCTGGTGGTCGATACCTTCCGGCAGACGACCAGTGCCAGCACCACAGGTAAGGTCACCTTAGGAGTGCTGGTTGCGCTCTTCTCGGCCAGCGTCGGGATCTCGGCGATTCAGGACACGCTGAACACCGTCTACAAGGTCAAAGAGACGCGACCGTTCTGGAAGGCTCGTCTGCAGGCCATGGGTCTGACTATCCTGGTCGCCCTGATCATCCTTTTCTCGCTGCTCACCCTGCTTGGGGGCGATTTCCTGGCGAAGCACGTAGTCGACATGATGCGAGGCGGCTACGGTATCTCGATCGTTCTACGGATCGTTGCCTGGACGCTGGCTTCTCTGCTGATGGTGTTGTGCTTTGAAGTCATGTACTACCTTTGCCCGGACGTGCCGAATCGCAGGTGGCGCTGGTTCACGCCCGGTGGGCTCATCGGTCTGCTCGGCTGGGTCTCCGGGTCGATCGCCCTACGCATCTACCTGCACTACTTCAACAACTACTCGGTCACGTATGGTTCGCTGGGGGCTGTGGTCATCCTGTTGCTGTGGTTCTACATCACGGGGGTCATGATCCTGCTCGGGGGCGAAGTCAACTCGGAGATCGAACGTGCGGTAGCGGAGCACCAGTTGAAGACCGGTGCCTGCCCGCCTCCTCCGCAATCTGCCATCGACAAGATCGATTTGAATAAGTAACTTCGGGGGCCTCGACGCGCAAGCCCTGCAAGGCTTCTTGGCCCGGTGATCTCGGTGCCCTCGCGCCGCGCTGACACTCTGCGTTACCGGGTGTGATCGAAATCACGGACGGAACGGAACGCTGCTGTAAACTAAAAGGCGTGCAGACCGGACTCATGACACGGGTTGTTCTCGCGATTGCGCTGATTGGCGTGAGCCTGAGCCCCATGTGCGCATGCTTTTCCAGTGTACCGGCCGCCGCTTCGGAGTGCTGCGCAGCGGAGAACGGTGGGGTCGATACGTTGGCAGCCCCTTCGTGCTGCCACGTTGATTCCCTGCCCCAGCCTGTCCTGGCATTCACCGCCACTCAGACGCATACGCCCTCTCTGCTGGTCGTGAACACACTTCTGGCTCTCGATGGCGCGATCTCCTCTACGCGGCCGCCCGTCGCCGAGGGCATTCCGATCGCACCGTCGCCCCCGTCGGCCATCTCCGTCCTGCGAATCTAACTCCGACTCTTCCCTCCTTCTTTACCGGTTAACGCATGCGCGTGCCGGAAAGTTTCCATGGTTTTTTGCCAATGGAGTCGAGAGTGAAGCACGTCCCGTTTGTTCTTTTTCTATGCCTTTCTTGGAGTACGGCCCCTTTAACCAGGGCCCAGGAAACGCACGTTCCTGCGCCTGTGAAGGCGCTTAGCCCTGCACTCACCCTTAGCGAGGCACGGCAACTCGCCGACCGCAACAGCCTCGAAATCCACGCGGAATTGCGGCGTGTGGCTATGGCGGAGTCCAAGGTCTCCACCGCCGGCAGCCTGGATGACCCGATGTTCACCTACCGCGATTGGGGAACGCCTCTGCGCCAGCCCTGGAACCTCAACCAGGCGCAGAACATGTTCATGGTGCAGCAGACCTTCCCCGCCAGAGCCAAACGCAATCTGCGAGCCAGCATCGCCGGCACCGAGGTTGAGGTAGAGGAGACCGCGCTGGCCTCGGTGAGGCAGGATGTCTCCGCCCGCGTGCGGAAGGCGTTTGTCGATCTGCTGCGAAACGCCGATGAGATGCAGTTGCACGAGAAGCAGGCTTCGCTGCTGCGCGAGGCTCTGTCCGCAGCAATGGCGAAGTACACCGTTGGCAAAGTTCCGCAATCTGATGTGTTGCGGGCACAGATCGTGCTCGCCCGCCTGACGGATCACGCAATCGAACTGGAACAGGAGCGTGACACCGCCCGCGCCGAACTGAACACACTGCTGGGAGCAGACCCCGGCCGCGAGGTTGAGGTATCCGGCACCTATGGCGGTGCGATCCACCTGCCCTCGACCGCAGACCTGCAGCGCACCGCGATCGAGCATCGGCCGGAACTGGCTGGGCTTCGCACCCAAGTGAACCTTGCGGGCGCGCAGAGCCGTTTGGCGCGGCTCGCGATGAAGCCGGACTACACCGTAGCCGCGGGCTATATGCTCTCGCCCAGCGGTTCGGCTTTTCGCAACGGCTATATGGCCGAACTGAGCCTGAATCTGCCCTGGCCAAACCGGCAACGGCACGACAGTGAAGCAGCGCAGGCGGATGCTCAGACGGATGTGAGCCGCGCGGAGCTGGAAGAGCGGCAGTCCAGAGCTTTCCTCGAAATTCAGCAAGCCGTGGTGAAGGCGCGCGCCGCCGAGCGCAGCATGAAGCTGTATTGTGACACGCTGACGCCCGAGGCGGAAGCGACCTTTCAGGCCGCCCTCGCTGCTTACCAGAGCGACCGCGGCGATTTTCTCAACTTGATTGACAGCCAGAACATGCTGCTCGACATTCGCAGCTCCTATTTCAAGGCCGCTGCCGAACTCGATGCTCAAGTGGCAGAGCTGGAACGTGCGACCGGTGCGCCGTTGCCGGTCGCGCCTGCACCGGCGGAGGACAAATAGATGACTCGGAATGAAAGGTTTGTGTTTCTAGCGGGCACCGGCGCGGGCATTCTGATTGCGGTTGTCGGGATTGGCGCATACGCAGTTCATCCTCTGCGGGCCCACGTGGCGGGGCGGAGCGTTCCAGTTGTGACCTCTGCGCCTGCTCCGACTACAACCCAAGGTGCCGACACGCAACCTGGCGCACGCGTTGAACTGACGCCAGACGAGATCACCGCTGCGGGCGTTCAAGTCGCGCAGGTGAAGACGGCCAGACTTCAGACCAACATCGATTCGTTTGGCCGCGTGGAACAGCCCGAGGCGCAACTCGCCGCCATCAGCGCGAGGGTCGGTGGCCGAGTCGATAAGCTCTACGTACAGTACACCGGAGAGAAGGTGAGGCGCGGGCAAGCGATCGCGGAAGTCTACAGTCCCGACGTGGCGAACGCAGCCGCCGAATACCATCTCGCATCCGAATACCACGAGAAGCTGCGGAACTCCGATGACCCTGAGGCACTCGCACAATCGGCTGCACTGCTGGCCGCGAGTGAGCGCAAGCTGGAGCTATGGGGCGTGTCTGCGAAACAGGTCGATACCGGAAATGCTTCGGGCATTCCTCACGTCACGCTCTATGCTTCCGCGTCCGGTACGGTGGTCGATCGGAAGGTTACACAGGGGCAATACGTCGCAGCTGGAGATACACTCTTCACCGTCGCAGACCTGAGCCACGTCTGGATCAAGGCCGATGTCTACGAATCTCAGCTTGCCCAGGTCCACGCTGGACAATCGGTCGATGTCACTTCCGACGCGATTCCCAACATCACCATTCACGGGCGCGTCGATTTTATTGAACCGACGGCCAATCCGCTCACCCGGACTGTTCCTGTGCATGTGCATGTTGCCAATCCAGGCATGCGCCTGGTGCCCGGCATGTTTGTGCGCGCACAGCTCCTCAGTTCGGCGCCACAGCAGAGCATCGTCGTGCCGCGGTCTGCCGTTCTCGACACGGGCACGCGCAAAATCGTCTACGTGGCCCAAGGCGAAGGTACCTTTGAAGCAAGAGAGGTGACGCTTGGCTCCCCTTCTGACGATCTGTTCCCGGTTTCCAGTGGGTTGAAGCCAGGCGACAAGGTGGTGCTCGCCGGGAACTTCCTGATCGATTCGCAAACGCGGCTTAGCTCCGGCATGTCCGGCCTGTATGGCGGCTCCAAGGAATTCGCAGCAGACCAGCGCGCCCCCGCGAGCGGCAAAGGTACAGTGAGTTACCGGATCGATCCCACTCCAGCGAAGGGCGGCGCCGATTGCACCGTAAAAGCCACCGTGGCGGATGCGCAAGGCAAGCCCGTCGCGGATGCGCAAGTGGCCGTGACCCTGGTCATGCCGGCGATGCCCGCGATGAATATGCCGGAGATGCGGAACTCCTTCGATCTGCGATGGGATGCCAGCCAGAACGCTTATACCGGTTCAGGCCGCATTCCCATGGCGGGATCCTGGAATGTAACCGTTGCAGCGACGAAACAGGGACAGTCCCTGGCAAACACCCGTGGACACCTGACGGCCAGATAGGAAACTATGATCGACTGGATTCTGAAAGTCTCGTTGAAGAACCGGTGGCTCATCCTCGCCGGATACGCGGTGCTCGCGCTCTGGGGCTACTGGGCGCTGCTGCATACGCCCATTGATGCGATCCCTGATTTGAGTGAGAACCAGGTCATCGTCTTCACCGACTGGGAAGGCCGCAGCCCGCAGGAAGTGGAAGATCAGATCACCTATCCGCTCACAGTGAATCTGCAGGGGCTCTCGGGCGTGCGCAGTGTGCGCTCTTCATCGGCCTTTGGGTTCTCAATGGTGACGGTGATCTTCGAGGACAATGTCGACGTCTACTTCGCGCGAACCCGCGTGCTGGAGCGACTGAATCTCGCAGGCAGTTATCTACCTACAGGTGCAACACCGGTCATGGGGCCCGATGCAACCGGTGTGGGACAGGTCTTCTGGTACACGGTCGAAGGCCCCTACGACAGCGGCACGCTGCATTCGATTCAAGACTGGCTGATCCGCTATCAACTCAACTCCGTTCTCGGCGTGGCCGAGGTCGCGAGCGTCGGCGGCTTTGTACGTGAATACCAGATCGATGTCGATCCCTTGAAGCTGCGCGCATACAACATCGCGATGAAAGACGTGATCGGCGCCGTCGCACGAAGCAACAACAACATCGGCGCCAAAGTGGTGGAGGCGAACGACTCCGAATACATGGTGCGTGGCATCGGGCTGCTGCGCGGGATCAGCGATATGGAAGACATTAGCCTGGCCTCTTCGAATGGAACACCGGTGTATCTGCACAATGTTGCGGATGTGCAACTCGGGCCGGCATTCCGCCGCGGTGTGCTCGACAAGAACGGCTCAGAAGCAGTTGGCGGAGTGGTCCTGATCCGCTATGGAGCCAATGCGCAGGAGGTGATTCGCGCGGTGAAGGAGCGCCTCGAGACGATTCGGCCCGCGCTTCCTAAAGGCGTGCGCATCGTTCCTTTCTACGACCGCAGCATTCTGATTCATCACGCGGTCGATACGCTACGCCACGCCCTGCTGGAAGAGATCCTGCTGGTCACGCTCGCCCACGTGGTGTTCCTGTGGCATTTCCGCAGCATCCTGGTGGTCACCCTTCCGCTCCCGCTCGCAGTGCTCGGGTCGTTTCTCTTCATGAAAGGCGCGGGCATTTCGTCCAACATCATGTCGCTCGGCGGCATCGCCATCGCGATCGGCGTGCTGGTGGATGCGGGAATCGTGATGACGGAGAGCGTGATCCGCCAAGCGGAAATTTACGAGAAGGAGCACGGTAACTACCGCGATCACATCGGAGAAATCACTTTGCGGGCGGCACGGCTGGTGGGCAGACCAATCTTTTTCGCGATGGTGATTATCATTCTCGCGTTTGTGCCGGTCTTTGCGCTCACCGGCATGGAAGGCAAAATGTTTCATCCGCTCGCCTTCACCAAAACATTTTCCATGATCGGAGCGACGGTTCTCGCCGTCACGCTGGTGCCGGTGCTCTGCACCTTTCTAATTCGCGGCAAGCTGCATCGCGAAGAAGACAACCCCGTGATGAAGCTGCTACGCGCCATCTATCAACCATGCCTGCGATGGGCCTTGCGGCATCGTGCCATCACCATCGCCATCGCGCTGCTGCTCTTCGCCAGCGCGGTGTACACGGCCACAACCATCGGCACGGAATTCATGCCGCCACTGGATGAGGAGACTGCGCTCTTCATGCCCATTACCGACCCGCGCATCTCGCTCACGAAGGCGACAGAAATTCTGCGCCAGCAGGATCGTATCCTTTCGGCGGACCCGGCGGTCGATATGGTGGTCGGCAAAGTCGGTCGAGCGGAGACGGCAACCGATCCTGCTCCGGTGAACATGGCCGAGACCATGGTGGTCTTCAAGGATCGATCGCAATGGCCTCGTGGTCTCACGAAGGACGCCATCATGGCTCGACTCGATGACAAGCTGCACATTCCCGGAGTCACCAACATCTGGACTCAGCCCATTCGCAATCGTATCGACATGCTTTCGACCGGCATTCGAACCGAAGTAGGTGTGAAGATCTTCGGTCCAGACACGCGAGTGATTGAACAGAAGTCCGCTGAGATTGCGGACGTGCTGCGCGGCGTTCCCGGCGCGGCCGATATCTATGCCGAGCGCATCAGCGGAGCTCCTTACCTCGAGATAAAAGTGAATCGGCCGGCCGCTGCACGCTACGGGTTGAATGTGGCGGATGTAGAAGATGTGATCGAAACCGCGGTCGGCGGTAAGGCCCTGACTACGACCATCGAAGGGCGGCAGCGCTTCCCGGTGCGAGTTCGCTATGCGCGCGACTTCCGCGACAATCTTCAGCAAATTAGGGAAGTACTGGTGAGTGGAAATAACGGCGTGCAGGTGCCGCTGAGTTCAGTAGCGGATATCCGCATGGTCATGGGCCCTTCCATGATCAGCAGCGAGAACGGCCAGTTGCGCGGCACCGTGATACTGAATGTAAGAGGGCGAGATGTGGGAAGTTTTGTCGAGGAGGCCCGCGAGGCCGTAGCGCGCCGGGTACAGTTACCGGCCGGGTATTTTGTGGAGTGGAGCGGGCAATATGAAAACGAGATTCGTGCCAAGAGGCGATTGGAACTTGTGATTCCGCTGGTGCTGGCGATCATTTTCGTGCTGCTCTATTACACCTACCACTCCGCCAAGGAAGCAGCCCACGTGTTGCTCGCCGTCCCATTCGCGCTCACGGGAGGCGTGTTCCTGGTAAAGCTGCTGGGCTATAACTTCTCGGTCGCGGTATGGGTTGGCTTCATTGCCCTGTTCGGCACAGCCATTCAAACTGGCGTGGTGATGGTGATTTATCTCGAAGAAGCAGTGGCGCGGCAAACAGCTAAGGACGGGCGTCTTACTTTGCCGGGATTGCATTCCGCGGTGATGGAAGGCGCATTGCTGCGACTGCGGCCAAAGGTGATGACGGTGGCAACGGTGGTCGCGGGATTGCTGCCGTTGCTGTGGTCCACGAGAACGGGCGCTGAATTCATGAAGCCGTTGGCGGCACCGGTACTTGGGGGGATGATCAGTTCGTTAGTTCACGTGCTGATCGTTACGCCGGTGATCTTCACCTGGATGCGGGAACGGGAGTTAAAGCGCCAGCCGGCCGAGACTGCTGTCGAGGTCGCTTGATCGGGTCCAAGACAACACACAAGACGCACGAAGAGCTAACCCCTGCGAGTGTGTTGCCGCTGCGAATTACTTTGCAATTGCCGTGAGGTGCTCCAGTTGCGCGATTTGCCGCTTCACAAGCTCCGCGTTCGATCCCTCGGGCAGGTAGGTCAGGCAATTGCGCAGGTGAGACAGGGCACCCGGGTAATCGCGCTGCATGGTCAGGATCACGCCGAGGAGTTGTTCCGTTCCTGGGACGGTGTGCAATGGATCCATCGAAAGCGACTTGAGCGCGCTTGCCTTGGCGGCTTCGACCTTGCCTAGTTGAACCTTAGCCAGCGCGTCGTAGTACAAGAGCTGCGGCGTACCGGACGGAGTGAGTTCGAGCACGCGGCCCGTGTTGTCGAGAACATCTTTCCACTTGGCTTGTTGCGCCGCGATGGCGGCCAGCTGTTCGTACGGCGAGACAAAGGTAGGATCCGCAGCCGCAGCTTTCTCAAACGATGCCTTTGCAGTCTGAGGGTTCGAGGCGAGCTGTAGTTTGCCCAGCTGGTACCACGCTTCGGCGAAACCTGGGTACGCCTCTACCGCCTTTTGCAGCTCACGCTCTGCCTTGTCGGGCTTCTGATCCATCAGGTACGAACGAGCCTTGTCATAAGACTTGAGCGCCGCCGGCGGAACAGACTCTCTGGAACCGCTCAGCGCGGTCCCCGAGGAACTGGCTCCCCGCCGCAATGTAAGCAGATCGAGTTCGGGATCATCTCTGAGATTGCGATGCGTGATGGTGGTGGAGTTGGAATTGAAGCCGGCCAGGAAGGCCTGTACGGTGCAGCCCTCGAGGTGTGTCTCCATCTGCCGCTTGGTGTCGCCCTGCAGGCTAGGAGCCGCGCCGGGTATCTTGTCGAGCCGGATAAGATAGTTACCTTTCGAATCTGTCTGGGTGGTGTAGGAGATAATCCCATTGCAGGTCATGTAGACAGGCACGGGCTCCCACAAGAAAGGCTCGCCGGCGACGGCGATCTTGCCGAGCAGCGCACCGCCCGCTCGGCCCTGCGCCTCCATGTCAGACCAATATTCCATGGGTCCGCTGTCCTGTACCGAGCCGGGCCGCGTAGCCGTCGACGTACCGCCACCTTTTGGAATGCCCTGACCCAAAGCCGAATAACTCAAAACAGCAAGCGCAAAAATGGAAAGTAAGAATGATAGCCTGGATCTCATCGCGGCCTCGCAACTGGTTGCTAACTCAACCTCTATTATCCACCTCCAGCGAGGCGACGAGAAGAATTCTCTGAGTGACTCAGGACACAAGCTGAACGCGTCTGGAACGAGGAAAGCTAAGCACTCCGGGGCCTCTTCGATTGGATGAAACTATCCCTGCTGCATCGTGCAATTGAGCTATCCTGAATAGCGATGCGCCGTGTCGTTTTGACGTTTACCCTATTTGCCACCTTGGCCGCAGCTCAGCGCCAGGACCCTGATCAGCTTCTGAAATCTGCTATCGATGCCCAACAGCAGGGTCATTACGAAGAGGCTGTGCGCGGTTACCGTAAGGTGCTCGAGATTCAGCCCAACACTTTTCTGGCAAAGGTGAACCTGGGAGCCGCGCTGGTCCATCTAGGCCAGTATGATGCCGCGATCGAGGAATATAAGTCCGCCTTGACTACTGCTCCCCAGAGCCGGCCTGTGCTGCTGAACCTGGCGCTTGCGTATTACAAAAAAGGCGATTTCAAAAACGCGCGAGAACACTTGGAACCCCTGCAAAAATCGCAGCCTAACGATGTGCGAACTGCGATCCTCTTGGGAGATAGCGAGCTCAAACTTGGGGATGCCCCTTCCGCACTGGCGATGCTGGGACCGCTTGAAGCGGCAAATGCGCAGAATTTGGATTTTGAGTATGTGCTGGGCTCCGCGCTGATCAAGGCAGGCCGGCTCCGCGATGGAGTTACCCGGGTCGAGAAAGTGGCTGTCGCTGGCAAGAGTGCGGACGCTTACATGCTTGCCGGCGTAACTCTTTCGCAGCTCAACGAGTATGAGCAGGCTCGTCACGATCTGGATGAGGCGCTTCAGCTCAATCCTAAACTTCCTGGTATTTACACACTGGTTGGGACCGCACGCGACAAGACGGGAGATGCAAAAGAAGCGGAGCCTGCGTTCCGAGAAGCAATCAAGCTTAATTCCGATGATTTTGATGCCAATCTCTATCTTGGTGCGATTCTCTACAAGCGGAGGCAGATGGAAGAGGCAAAGCAATATTTGGAACATGCGCTTCGCCTCAATCCCGCTTCCTCGATGGCTCAGTATGAGAACGCGATGTACAAGAGCACCTCGGGGCAGTACCAGGAAGCGGTGGATCAACTCGAGAAGGTCGTGCATGAAGACCCGAACTGGTTGGAGCCGCACGTGGAACTTGCATCGCTCTATTACAAGTTGCATCGGCCGGCAGATGGCGCGAAGGAGCGAGCGACGGTCGAAAAATTGACCGCCGAACAACAGGCCCAGGGTCCCGGCAAGCGGTAGCTTGTTCCCACTCCACTCTGATTTCCAGTTGGCACTTCAACGGCCTCGCTGCCGCGCAAGGGAGACTACTTCTGCGGCTCGGTCACTTTCAGGACACGGTCGGCTTCTATTTTTTGCAGGGTCTGAACTGCGCCGGAAGGCCACTGAATCTCAATCGATTCTGCTTGCGCGTCCCCGCCGAGACCGAAGTGCACTGGGCCATCGCTTGAACTCGCATAACAGACGCTGGTGGTCATGTGGTTGTACTGCGTGCCTGACTTGGTGACGAGCTTGATGCGGGCGCCGATGCCATCGCGATTGCTCCGCGTACCCCGCAAGGCAATGTCGAGCCAATGTGCGGATTTAGGGCTGCGGTTCATCCAAATTTCCGCGTCCTGATCGAGAGCGGTAGCGACGACATCCACGCGGCCGTCCCCATCCAGATCACCGAGCGCGCAGCCGCGGTGCCGCGATGCCGGAGAGGCGTTCAGTCCCGCCTCCTCTGTCAGAGCAGTCCACTTGCCGCTGGCTCCGGTGTTGCGAAAGACGGTGTTGAATTGATCGATGTTGGTGCCGGGAAGGGGCAGGGAGGCAACATGTCCGCGAGTAACGAACAGGTCCTTCCATCCATCGTTGTCGAAGTCGTAGATAGCTGCACCGAAGCCCGACATCTGGTTGCTGGGCACTCGCATTCCGCTCTCGCCGGTAATTTCACGAAACTCGCCTTTCCCGGTGTTCTGGAAGAGTGGAAAGGTCTGGTTGTTAAGAGCAACGAAGGCTATGTCAGGAAATCCATCGTTGTTGAAGTCGCGAAAATCGAGGCCCATACCTGACACGAAGTTGCCATCTTCCGGCAGCGCCACACCGGCCTCGAAGGCGACCTCCTCAAATTTGTCACCGAGGTGATGGAAGAGCGAGTTATAAGAAGCATCGTTGGTGACGAATAGGTCGGGACGGCCGTCCATGTCGTAGTCCGCCAATCCCACTCCCATTCCTTTGCCTACATGATCGCGGATGCCCCATTCTTTGGAAACGTCCTGGAAGGTTCCGTCTCCCTTATTCAGGAAAAGCTGGTTGGGCTGTCCCTTGTAGTAGCGGGGATGACAGTAATCGGCCGCTCCCTGTAAAGAGCACAGCGGCTGCGACGAGTAGGTCCACTGCATATAGTTAACGACGAAGAGGTCGAGCAGACCATCGTTGTTCACGTCGACCCAGACGGCGGTTTCCGACCAGAGAGGTCCGTACTGACGGTCGATAGACTGGTCCAGGCCTGCCCTGGTGGTGACGTCGGTAAAGGTACCGTCTCCGTTGTTGTGGTAAAGCGTGTTGTGGTGAACACCGGCGACGAACAGGTCAGGATGTCCGTCGTTATCGTAATCGCCGACCGCTACCCCGATGTCATAGCCTGTGCCGCCAAGCCCAGCAGCCTCGGTCACGTCGGTGAAGATTCCGTTGCCGTCATTGCGAAAGAGGCGGTTCCGATACTTGGGGGAGTCTTTCTTCAGAGTGGCAATGTTTGCGCCGTTGGTAAAGAAAATGTCCGGTCGACCGTCTCCGTTGTAGTCGAACACCGCCACCCCGCCAGCCATGCTTTCGGGCGCGTTCCTTCCAGGCGTCATATCGTTTTCAAGATGAAAGGGAATTCTCTTCAGTTCGAAGCGGATGGGACTTGGTGCCTCTGCGGCATGAAGGAGGAGAAAGGCGGAACCTGCCAACAGTAGGCAGCAGATTGCATAACGAAGAACGTTGCAGCGATACGTAGTCATAAAGAAACAACGGGGGGTGGACTGAGCCACCCCCCGCCAGATTGTACCTCGTAGAGCAGTCTAGAAGAAGTACTTGATGGCAAACGTCAGCTGGCGTTGACCAGTCGAGAATGCCGGTTTGCCGGTTGTCGATCCATTGACGTTGGTCGGCGAAAGCGAGTGTATGGCAGCCTGTACGGTCTTGCCCGGGTTATTTGGATCCGGTTCGGTCTTGTAAGTGACAGCGTCGAAGTTGAGCTGCTGATCGCTGTTGCCCGCCAGACCAAACTGCTTCAAGGGATGATTCAGGAAATTCTGAGCCTGAACGCGGAACTGCACCTTCTGGTTCTCAGTCACCCTGAAGTTCTTGAACAACGCCAAGTCGCTATCGAAGTAGCCTGGAACACGGCTGTAAGGCCAGTTAAAGGTTCCCTGCTGTCCGAATGCGGGTGGCGTAAAGCAGTTCGGGTTGAAATACTGCCCGCTCTGCAGGTGCTTCCCAGGGTTACAAGTGACGACCGGGAGGATGAGGTTGAAGGAGGTGGAACCAAACCACGTCGCGGGGTTGACTGCGACGGAGCGGAGACGGTTTCCATTCTGATCGACGCCTGGCAACGCAATGCTGTAATCAGGCAAGTCGGGCCAAGCTGTAGTCGGTACACTCAGGCCGCCAGGATAGCTGGCATTCAGGTTACCGCCCGTCGCGGATTGCAACGGTCCTCCAGCCTGGTACGTGGTGTAGCCGGAGAACTGCCAGCCGTTCACAGCGCCAGCAAGTAGCGCGTTGCCGTGGATGGGCTTGGGCAAGTTCCAGACATACGTCAGGTTCAGGATGTGCGTGTGATCGTATGCCAGTGGTCCATAGTTGTTTTTGAGGTTGAATGGATCGACCGCGGTGCCGTTTCCTGCACCGTTGCTGGTCTCACCATCGCGAATGCCAAGAACCTTACTAAACGTGTAGTTGGTCACGAAGGTGATGGGGCCGGACTGTTTCTGCCAGGTCACCTGGAGTGAGTTGTAGTTGGCGTAGCTGCCATGGGCCAGCAGGTAGACATCGCCATTCTGATAGGCATGCAGCGGGCGCCAATCGTTGGAAGTAAATGTCTGGCTGTAAGTGGACTGGGCTTTCTGGCAGTAGATGCTGTAGTTGTTTTTCGGATCGTTGGGATCGTTTGTTCCGCACGCCGGATTACCGGGCGAAACATACTTCCCATAAGAACTGGACGTCGTGTTGGGATTCGGGAAGTAGATGCTGCCGGCATTGATGTTGTTGAGGTCGTTCAGCTTTCCATTGCCACCATCAATGATCTCGTTGGAGCTCTTGTTGGCAACGTAGGAGACTTCGAGCACCGAACGCCATGGCAGCGCCTGGCTCATGGTCACATTCCAGTCCATCGTGGACGGAGTGCGATCATCGCCCTTTTGCATGGCGTAAACAGTTGCGCCGTTCTGAGACACGGAAGACGGCGGCACCTGGTTATTGGCAACTGCTGCCTGGTTGACGTTGGCATAGCCCTGAACGCCGTTCGGGTAATTGACAGTCCAGGTAAACGAACCCAAGGGTCCGCCGCCAGCTTCGGTCGCGGAGTTGACCGAGACCTGGTAGCGATAGACTGCGAAGCCGCCGCGGAGCACGCTCTTGCCTGTGCCGAAGATGTCGTAGGCGAATCCAACACGTGGCTCGATGTAAAAGAGCGGTGAAGACCACCCAGACGTCGGGACGGAGCTGTTCAATTTGTGCCAGGTCAGACCCGTGTTGGCCGGCGCCAGGTTGGGGGCAAGGTTGACGTAGGTTGAGGGATTCCACACCTGCAGGTCGCTGCCGTACCACTGGCCGATGTGATCGAGCCGTGCGCCGTAGTTAAGGGTGAGTTGCTTGTCGGCCTTCCAGGAGTCCTGTGCCCAGATGGACCACTGGTTCATCTTGACATCCTGGGTCGGAACCGAGCTTGCCTGCTGATAATTGGCTACCTTGCCGAGGAGGAAGTCGGCGACTACGTTGCCCGCATCCTGGTTACCCCAGCCGAGGTTGTAGGTGCCATTGTCGGCGCTGCTGGACGACTGAATGTTCTCGCTCTGATCCCAGTAGAAACCCGCCTTGAGTGCGTGGGGCCCGAGCACCTTGCTGACGGTGTCATAGAACGCAGGATCCTTCTTCAAACCGCCGAAGGTCTTGCCTCCGTTGAACGATCCGTTGAAGGATTGCTCGGAGATGTTCGGGAAAGCTCCACCCCACGGCCCTTCGATGTTCGGGATTTGCGGGGTGGTGTGGCCAAACAGTCCGGTCGCTGCGAAACCGATCTTATTGCGATCGACAGCGGAAGGATTGCTCAGAGTGTTGGGGTTGATGTAGCGAGCCAGTGTGAACACAAATTCGTTGGTCGTGGTGGGGCTGAAGACGTGAGTGAAGTTGGTCATGACTTCATTCGAAGTTGTATTAGCCACGACGGGCGAGGGATACGGCAAGGTCCAGGGGGCGGCCCACCAAATGGACAGCGGGTGTTGGTCCTTTTCGATCTGGCGCGTGTAGGAGCCGGTCAGCTTGGTGTTGTCGCTGATGGCATAGTCCACTTTGCCGGTCGCTTCCCAACGATTCTGTGGGCTGGTGTTGATGTACTGGTAGTTATTCCAGCCATTGGCGGACGATGGCGAGATGTTCGGCTTGGGGAAATACCCAGCCTTGAGCATCGCGACTGCGCCTGGATCGAAGCAACTGGTGGGCAGCGAAGTGGAAGTCACGCCCGGGCAGTTGATGTTTCCAGTGGAGAGAGTCGTATACGCGTAGCTGTTGCTGCTATTGATCAGTCCCGATGGCAGCGAGGAGTTGTCAAAGTTTCCGCCCAGCTGTGCGGTAGTCGGTACGTTGTAGTTGACCGGAGTTCCGGCCGGGTGTTGGTTCATGTACTCGTAGCCAGCCCAGAAGAAGAGCTTGCGCCGATCCTTGTTGAAGCCAATGAACGGGAGCAGAACCGGGCCGCCAACGTTGCCGCCCATGTAGTAGTAGTGTTCGTCGGGGAGAGCCGATGCCAACGCATCTTTACGCGCCTGCGCCGGTGACTCACCCGCGCCGGTCAGCGATGTGATCTTGGAAGCGATCTGGCTCTTGGAATACGACTCAATCGAATTGAAGGTGCTGTTACGGGCGTAGAGATAGCCTTCGCCGTGGAAGTTCGATCCACCGCTCTTGCTGAACGCCTGGAAGATCACCGGTCCCTTGGCATATTCCGCGCCGTAAGTGGAGTTCAGAACCTTCACTTCGGCCGTCATGTCCTGATTGATGTTAGCAATCTGGGTGCCCATGTTGCCGGGATCGATGAGGTTTGCGCCGTCCAGCATGTACGCCATGGCACCGTTTGGCTGGGTACCGTTGGCGGAGTAACTGCCGACTGGGCCGCTGTTCGTGCCGACCACCTTACCGTTGAAGCCAGCACCGTTGGAACCGGAGACGGCCATGCCGGGCATGATCTTGAGCAGTTCGCCGGCGTCGCGGCCACCCAGGACGATGTCCTGGACCATTTGCTGGTTCAGCGTAGTGCTTACTTCGGCTGTGTCGACTGGAACCACCGCATCCGCGCCAGAGACAACCTGGACCTCGGTGGTGTTGGTGCCAATTTTGAGTTTGATGTTGGGCATCGTGCGGGAGTCGCCCTGGCTGATGCTGATGCCGGGCTGCTGCCACGTCGTGAAGCCTTCTGCAGAGATCGTCACAGTGTAAGAAGCTGGTTGCAGCGCCGTCAGGCTGAAGTAACCGGATCCGTCAGCAACCGTCGAACGAGTGTCGCCACTGGCGTCATTCTTCGCAACCACTTTTGCCTTGGGAATCACCGCACCCGATTGATCGTAGACGGTGCCGTCCAAGGTGCCTGTGAGCTGCTGTGCTCCGGATACCGCTGTTAAGAGTACCAAGACTGCAAGGAATAGCAGACTGGGTATCGTGCGTAAGGTTCTCAGCTTCGCAAGACTTCTCGAAGCCGAATGATCGGCTTTGTTCATAGCTTTACGCCCCCCTATCAAGTCGTAACAACTACATAAAATTAGTGCCGCCCTTTGTCTTGGCTTCCAACGCTCCCATCAGGGGCACTTGATACCGTTATCATGAGAGTCGTAGCGTTTGATACGCTTTGCGGAATACGACTGTCAAGAAAAATTTACAGGCTAGTAAAACGTTGTAGCTCGTATTTACCAGCGTCCATCTTTGCTCTCCGCAATCTCACATAATTTCTATGAATTACTGAATTCATTGTGTTGTTTGAAGCCTCTGAGACAGAGCTGAATAGCGTTTTAAACTCGTCTCGAGATTGCCTGCTAAGTCATAGTTTTGTTGCTTAGTTGCGAGGTCCAAAGCTTGCCGCGCCACGCTCACCGCCTGCGCATTGTCGCCGGTTTCCGAGTCCATTGCCGCGAGCATTTCGAGAATCGAAGGGTCTTGCATCTGGGAGAGGTCAGCGGCTTCCCGAAATAGAACTTGAGCTTGCCGGTAGTCGCCTTTAGCGGCGTAGATACGACCCAAGTTATAGCGGTAGCCAACCGACTGAGGGACGAGGGTAACGGCTTTCTGCAAATGCGCAGCCGCCTCCTCCAGCTTCCCGGCTTTCGCCAGAGCGATACCGAGCCCGTTGTGTCCATCGCCGGAGTCTGGTTGTAATTCGAGCCCTTGCTTCAATTGCTCGATGGCTTCCTGCGTGTGTTCGCCTTGTGCGGCAAAGGCATTCCCAAGGTTCACGTGAGCGGCGGCGTTGTCGGGATTCAGTTTAAGAGCCATTTCGAACTGCGCGATCGCCTCGCTCAGGTTTCCCGATTCGGCCAGCGCGCTTCCCAGGTTGTTGTGGGTTTGTGCACTGTCTGCGTTCAATTCCAGAGATCTTCGATATTCCGCAATGGCTTCCGCAGTTCTGCCGATCTCCACCATCGCCACGCCGAGGTTGTTATGCGCGCGAGGATCGACTGGGTCCATCTCGATGGCCTTGTGCCAGGCGGGAATCGCAGCATCGAACTGCCGTTTCTCCGCGAATTGAACGGCGACATCAAACTGGCGGTAAAACTCCGTGGCGGGTGCGTCGATGCGTTCCAACGCGTCTGGCCCAATGTTCATGAACTCTGGAATGTTCACAGCGCGGTTCGCGGCAGTTGCATTCTCGACAAGGATGGCGGGGCTGTCGTTCCCTTCCTCGTCGATATGAGTCAGGTACATGCGGGTGTAGAGCGATGGGCTCTTCGAGGAAAATACCAACCAGCGTCCATTGGGAGAAAAACTGTGCCACGAATTCATCACCGGCTGATTGCAGCGAAGGGGCCGAGCCACTCCTCCGGCAAACGGCACGATGAAAAGCCGGCTGTCAGGCCGCATCAACAAACCATTCTTGTTATGCACAAAGACAATCCACTTCCCGTCAGGACTTACCTTCGGGAAGTTATTGCTCATTCCGTTTTCCGACGCACCCACGATGCGTTCGGGTGTGCCGCCCTTGCCTTCATTAAAGGGGATACGGTAGAGGTCGTACTGAATCTGGGTTTCATTGGGATCGTTGGCGTACTGGGCGCGCTTCTGGCCAGGCGCGTATGGATCGATTGCCTTAGCGCGGGAGTACACCAGCCATTTGCCGTCGCGGCTCCAGAACGCGCTGGTCTGCACATAGTCCGGGTCATCGGCCCCGGGCAGAGTCTGTAACTTGCCGCTATCGCGGCTGTACCAGGCGAGCACCCCGCGGGTCGGAAAGAACACCTGACCAAACCCGTAGTTCGCGTAGAAGCCGTTATACAGCCGGTCAACGACGCGGGCACCGTGTGCGCCGGGAACTCCGATCGAGGTGACCACATACTTACCGTCCGGCGAGATCTGGGACATGAACCCAAATCGCTTGGGAGAGCCGTTCTCCGTAAACGAGCTCCAGCGAATCACGTATTCATTGCTGATGGTGCTGACCCGGCGGATGGGGATCATGCCATACAGACCCTTGTCGTTCTGCGGTCCATCGACATCAATGCCGAGGGTCTTGCCGTCGGCGGAGATGGAGTGGCAGTTCGCGCAGGTGGGCAAGCCCTGCATCACGACCTTGCTGGCGGGGCTCGAGACATTCCGTAGCCGCCACTGAATTTTGGGGAGCACGGAGTCGGGTAAGGGCTTGATCACGCCTCGCTCTCCCTGGTCGGCGGGAGGAGGTATGAGCGGAACATCGCGATAGAAGATCGGCGCACCTACGGGATCCTGCGAGGTCTGAAAGACCACCCGGCCGCGGGAGACCGGAGTCGTGGAGTTCAGGCCGCTGAAACCGCTGATGAGCAGTGTGGCGGGTCCGCGCACCGAGTGCTTCTTGATGGTGTTCCACGTCGCAAGGTCGGGCTTCCAAGTATGTTCGGCCTGCTGTTCCATATCCAGCGTCGGCGGGAACAAACCCAGTGAGGCTCAGATCGAGTTCGCCGACCTGGAGCTTCTCGCCCCTTGCCCAGAGTTGAATGCGTGGACCACGACCGTGAAAGACAATTCGATTCTCCATGAAGTCGCGGCGGCAGTTGGGTCGCTCCAAAGAAACGTTGGCGGCGCCAGGTCCGGAGGGAAAATCGAGTCTTCGCTTGGGTAGTTGATCCTGATGACAGCCGGCCCAGAAGCATCGGCCGCGGATACAGCCGACACTAAGACCCGTGCCGGCATGCGGACGGCAGCCTTTCCTGCAAATCCCTGCTGGCTCCCACTCTGGCGTCCGGCCGCGATCAAGATCGTCGCAAGCACGACGAGGGAGCGTTTCATTGCAATCTCCTTTAGCCACATTGAAACCGAGCACGATAGATCACCGTGGCACCGGGTCCGGCGTGCGAAGGGCTGTGGATAGATGGAATAACTTTAGGTACATTGGGCTCTAGCGGCTGTGAGCTTCGTCACAGCTCATATACTGACAACTAGTCCAGCGCCCAAAGCTCGGGTTCCCACACTTGAGCAGTGATGGGTACTGCGATTTTCTCCGGAATAGGTGTTTCGCGTAGTGATGGAGCCTTCAACGCTTGCAGTTACGGTCACCAGGTTGGACGCATGCGCGAAACTCTCTGAGAAGACGGGCGAGGGCGAAGTGAGAGGCGGCCCGATTGGAATGCCGCTCTTGCTGTTACTGATTCTGCTGCTACTACGTTCCGCAGCAATCGGCCAGCAGAGCGCCTCGAGCTTCGGCGACCTGGTTGCCAGGGCGCAGGCTGCGCGGGAGCAAAATCAAACATCGATTGCGTTGGATTTGTACCGCCAGGCCGTAGAGCTCAACCCGAAGTGGCCCGACGGCTGGTGGTTTCTCGGACTGCTGCAATACGGAACCGACGCCTACGCCGGAGCGCGCGACGCGTTCACCCATTACGTTGACTTGACGCCTACCGCCGCTCCGGCGATCGCATTGCGAGGGCTCTGCGAATTCGAGCTTGGTGATCATGCGCAGGCGCTCGCAGATCTGCAGCGCGGACTTTCGATGGGCGCGGCGAATCAACCCCGCAATGCGCAGATCCTGTACTTTCACGAGGCGCAGTTACTTACCGAGGCTGGACGCTTCGAAGAGGCGCTGGGCGTATATACGACCATGGCGCGGCAGTTCAAACCTAATCCGGAGCTGCTCGTTGCAATGGGCCTCGGGGGGCTGCGCAAGCCATTGCTTGCTGCCCAGCTTCCGCCCGACCAACGCGACCTCTACCTTGCAGCCGGCGGGGCTGCTTATCAATTCATGGCAGGACACGACTTCGAAGCCCAGAGCGAATTCCAGTCCCTGTTCCAGCGATTTCCGGCGGCTGCGAACACCCATCTTCTCTACGGTTATCTGTTATTCGCCAAAGACCTGGACCAGGCCGTCACGCAATTCCAGCAGGAACTTGCAGTCACGCCCGCAAACGGGACCGCGCATGCGTTGCTTGCGTGGGCATCGCTGCTAGCCGACGATCCAGTCGAAGCCCTTCCGAACGCCAGGAAGGCCGCGGAAGAAGAACCCGGGGTAGCAACGGCGCAGCTGGTATTAGGCAGATCGTTAGTCGAAACCGGGGATGTGCAGGGCGGCATGCCACACCTGGAGAAGGCGCTGCAGATCGAACCGGACAACCTGGAGACGCATCTTGCGCTGGTGAAGGCGTACTCCAAGGCAGGCCGCACACAGGAGGCCCAACGCGAGCGTCTGGAGTGCCTTCAGCGCGCGAGCAGGGAGGCGCCGCAGGTTGCGCAGCCTTAAGTTGCTACTCGTCGTCCTGGGGTGGTTTGCGGTGTTTCCTGGAGTCGCCCAGGTCCGCCCGGCCGCCAATGCGGCTCCGTGTGGCGGGTGTCACCGGAGTCAGGCTTTGCCGCAGCCCATGACCCCCATGGCGCACGCGACCGAGCTGCCCGGATCCAATCCCGTGCTGAAACAGCATCCAAGGCTCGCGGTTCAGAAAGGCGCTTATACCTATACGGTGGACACGCACGGGGAGCAGTCCACCTACACCGTCACCGATGGCACCAGCACCATCTCGGTGCCGATCCAGTGGTCGCTCGGAGCTGGGGCGCAAACCTGGGTTCTGGAGCGAAACGGCAAATTCTACGAAAGCCTGATGAGTTACTACCCAAGCATCGAAGGTCTGGATACGACTACAGGCGACGAAGTCATCGTGCCGAGCAGTCTCGAACAGGCAATGGGCCGCGAGTTGTCGGCCAGCGACACGCGAACCTGCTTCAATTGCCACGCGACCAACGCGGTGCACAAGGGTGTCCTGACCCTCAATACGCTTAAACCCGGCGTGGCCTGCGAACACTGCCACGTAGGCGCACTGGAGCATATGAGCGATGCTAAGCTCGGCAGCTTTGAATCGGCCCCACCGAGCCTGAAGACCTATTCGTCAGAAGATATGTCCAATTTCTGTGGCCAGTGTCACCGTACATGGGAAACCGTGGTCCGGAACCGGCTGCGAGGCGAGGCAAATGTTCGTTTTCAACCTTACCGGCTGGCGAACAGTAAGTGCTTCAATGGAGCCGACCCGCGCATCAGTTGTGTTGCTTGTCACGATCCGCATCAGGATGTCGTTCGCGGAGCGGCCGGTTACGATGCGAAGTGCCTGGCCTGCCACGCGAGTTCCGTTCGCCCGGCGGCTGCCGGTTCTGCAGAAGCCAAATCCTGCCCGGTGGCTAAGTCCAACTGTGCAAGCTGTCATATGCCCAAGGTGAACCTGCCCTCGGGACATCTGCGGTTTACCGATCATCAAATTCGCATTGTGAAGCCGGGAGAGCCGTACCCGAACTGACACTTCACCTTGGCGACGATTGATTGAGTTGAAGCTGGTGAGGAATCGCGCACACGATCGGCGTTATTGTTTAATACGTTTCCGAAAGTGTCCTGTAGTGTCTCGTCGAATGCCTTCAAGAATACTGTTGTCATTCCGAACAACGGCGCGGGAACTGCTTGCCCGGCGTATTCCCGCTCGAGTATGCTCCGACTCGGAGGAGCCGGCCTGCCGCCGGTTCACGGAGGCAGAATCGACAGGATGTCTTTTCGTCCGATGCTAAGAGTCGGGCTAATGTTCACCGCCGCTGCAGGTGCGATCCAATGCGCCCACGGTGCGTGTACGGGGCCCCAGCCGCTGCAGGCGGCGGTTCAAGCGCACCCGAATGCTGCGAGCTACACTGCGCTGGGGAACTGGTTCGGAGACCACAATCTGTACTCCTGCGCGGCAGATGCCTTCCGCTCCGCGCTCAAATACCATCCCAACTCCGCACGCCTGCATTATCTGGTGGGGCTTGGACTTTTCTCAAACAATCACCACGAAGAAGCTGTTGCTGAACTGCAGAAGGCTATCGCGTTAGAACCCGATGTGCTGAAGCCGCACCTTCTACTGGCGCAGACTCTCGACCAGTTGAACCGCAATGCGGAAGCTGAGACGCAGTGGGAAGCAGCCTTGAAGATCGATCCTACGTCTTCCGCGGCGCTCGATGGCGAAAGCAACTCCCTGCTGGCGCAAGGAGATTCCACTGCGGTGATCGGTCTCTTGCGAGGCATCAAGTTGGATGAGAAGTTGGCGCTCGATCTGGCGCTGGCTTATGGGCGGGCCGGCATGTTGGAAGACGCCGGAGCAACCCTGACGACTGCCTTGAAGCAATTTCCGAAGGATATGGAGCTGGTCAATGCGCTGGTCACTGTCTACGTAAAGCAGACCCGATATGTGGACGCGGAGAAGGTGGCCCAAGGCGCAGCGCAAGCGTATCCCGACGACCTGCGTGTGCAGGCTCTGTATCTTCGCGTTCTAGTGCTGAACAACGACTCGAAGACGGCTGAACCGATTGCGAAAAAATTGTTGGCAGCGGATCCTCACAACTTTGACTTCCTCTTTCTGAGTGGGGTGCTCGAGAACGCTGCCGGCGAATACGACTCCGCGCGCAAGCATCTCGAAGAGGCCATTCAACTGGATCCCAAGCATTACAACTCCCACTACAATCTCGGCTTGGCGCTTGCGAAGTTGAATGACCCACGAGGAGCGAAAGAGCAATTTGAAACCGCGCTCAAACTCGGTGCGTTTGAGCCGGAGGTTCGATTCAACCTGGCGAGCGCGCTGCGAGCGTTGGGTGAGACGGATGCAGCCAAGGAGCAACTGGGGCTCTATCAGAAAGAACTGAAGGCCAAAAAAGATCGCACGGTAGCCGCGCTGAAGTCGGGACAAGCGGCCACCGAATACGCTACCGGCGATCCGCAGAAGGCGGTCGCCCTCTATCGCGAAGCCTTCGACGCAACCCCGCAGGACGCGGTACTGGCTTACAAATTGGCGCTGGCTTTAGACAAGGCTGGCGACACGGAGGCGGAACGCACCACCCTGGAGCAGGCGGTGAAACTGCAGCCGGATCTTGCGCTGGCCCAAGACCAACTGGGCTACCTCGCTTCGCGGAATGGAGATACGGCGGCCGCGGAGGAGTACTTCAAACTTGCGCTGCAGTCTGCGCCCGGTTATACAAAGGCATGGATCAGCCTGGCGGCCACGCTGGGCATGGAAAGCCGGATCGACGATGCAAAGGCTGCCGTCGCCAATGCTCTGCGATTGGAACCCAACAATGCAGAAGCGCAGCAACTGAGCCAGGCACTGGCCGCCGCGCAGAACCAGCACTGAGATGCCGTACGGAAGCACTTGAAAGGTTCCTCTGCCATGACGACTCGCAAGACCGGAGATTGGACGCGCCGACGACTGCTGGGAACTGCAGGCGCCGCACTGTTGCCGGCGATCGCTCCGCATGGTCTTCGAGCTCTGGCTGCAGCAGCACCCGCGACTCCTCCGTTCTCGCACTTTGAAGATGTGGCGCAGCAGGCGGGACTCACCCGCATCGTGGTTTACGGGGAAGTCGACAGCTTTACATACATCGTTGAAAGCATGGCCTGCGGCTGCGCATTTCTCGATTACGACAATGACGGCTGGCTGGATATCTTTATGCCCGGCGGGCAGCGGCTCAAGAACACTCCGCCCGACGCGAGCAACCGTCTGTATAAGAACAATCGTGACGGCACCTTCACCGATGTAACTGAGAAGGCGGGGCTGAAAGATACCGGATGGGCCCAGGGAGTGTGCGTCGGCGATTACAACAACGACGGATTTGAGGATATCTTCGTCACCTACTATGGCCAGAACAAGCTTTTTCGTAACAACGGCGATGGCACATTCACAGACGTAACGGCGAAGGCCGGCCTATTGCACCCGACGCGGAGATTCAGCACGGGGTGCACCTTTGTGGATTACAACCGGGATGGATTCCTGGACTTGTTTGTTTCGAACTATCTTCAAATCGACCTGGAGACCGCGCCGAAACCGTCCCTTTCGGTGATCAATTGCAACTACGAGGGTATTCCGGTGAACTGCGGGCCTAACGGGCTGCCGGCGGCACAGAACTATCTTTATCGTAACAACGGCGATGGCACATTTACCGATGTGTCAAAGGAGTCAGGGATCGCCGGGTTTCGCGGATCGTTCGCACTGACGGCGATCGGGATGGATGCCGACGAGGACGGGTGGCCCGACATCTTCGTGGCGTGCGACTCGACACCTTCGCTGCTGCTGATGAACAACCACGACGGCACCTTCCGCGAAGAAGGATTGACACGCGGAGTCGCTCTGAGCGGCGAAGGAGTGCAGCTGGGCGGGATGGGTGTGGGTGTGGGCGACTATAACCTCGACGGGCATACCGACCTGGTGAAAACCCACTTCCAAAACCAGGCGACAGGTTTGTACCGCAACGATGGACAAGGCAACTTTGAAGATGTAACAGTGCCGGGTGGGTTGAACAAAGAGACTCGGTATATCAGCTTCGGCGCGGTCTTGAGCGACTTTGACAACGACGGTTACCCGGACATTCTGGTCACGACGGGAACGGTCTATCCGGAACTGGATCACGTGTCTCCGAAGTTCCCGGCACGAAGCCCCCGCATTCTCTTCCGCAACCAGCGGGACGGGAGCTTTGCGGAACTGGGCCCTGAGACAGGACCCGGAATCAGCGCGCGCCACTGTAGCCGTGGGGTTGCGTTCGGTGATTTTGACAATGACGGCGATCTGGATTTGCTCGTCATGAACGTGAACGAGGCGCCTTCTCTGCTGCGCAATGATGCTCCCCCAGAAAATCACTGGATCAAAATTCGACTCGAAGGCACGAAGAGCAATCGAAGCGCGATCGGGGCGCGCGTGATTGCAAAGTATGGGGGCAAGGTGCAGTCGCAGGAACTCGTGAGCCAATCCGGATTCCTGTCCGCAAACGATCCGCGTCTCCACTTCGGTCTGGGCAGCTCGACGACTGCAGACATTGAGATTCACTGGCCTGCGGGCGGCAAAGAGACCTACCAGGGACTCGCGGCTGGGCAGTTGGTCACGATTCGGGAAGGTCAAGGCGTGGTGAAGGGCCGGCCGTTTGCAAAGTCGGCCGCCGCTTTGACGCCATAGAGGGTGCGATTCGGAGAGCTCGCTTCGGACGTGCGCTCAAGCCGACGGCCCCGTTTTCGGGCCATCTTTCTGGTTGTACTTGAATTCAGCATGACAAGCGGGGCAGCGCACCTGCGTGCCGTCTACCCGCAAAATCTCGCGAGGCTGGATGTGATAGCCGCAGGGTCCGCATGGCAGCGACAAGTCCCACTTCCTTGCAAGACTTGCCGTGCCTCGTCGCATGGCAGGAGACTACGCGCACGCGGGCTGTGAACGCCGTAGGAAATCTCAAGCCCAGGATGACTCCGGTGAGGCCGAGCGCGAGGGCACGAGGAGAAGCCATACTTTGCGCTATGGTAGAGACGCAAGTCTTGTTAAACCGCCGTTGAAAGCCGATTCAAATCCATGGATGTTTTGCAGAAATTGTTTGAAGAGTATTTCCACACCCCTGCGCGCCAAGTGATGCCGCTGCAAGGGGAGCTTGGTGGTTCAGGGCGACGCATCCTGCGGCTCTCGAATGAAACTCGGAGCGCCATCGGCATTCTCTACGATGTGCGTGAAGAGAATGTTGCGTTCCTCGAGTTTTCGAGACACTTTCACGCGCTTGGCTTGCCGGTTCCCGAAATTTTCGCAGCAGACCTGGACCGCGGCGCCTACCTCGAAGAGGATCTCGGGGACACGACTCTATACGAGTTTTTGACTGAGCATCGGAACGGGGAAGAGATCGGGGCGGAGGCGGTCGCGGCATATCGCGAAGTGGTCGCTGTGCTGCCGCGCTTTCAAGTTCTCGGCGGCCGCGATCTCAACTACGAGGTTGCGTACCCGCGCGCGAGTTTCGATCGCCAGTCCATTGCGTGGGATCTGAACTATTTCAAATATTACTTTCTCAGGCTCGCGGGCATTCCCTTCAATGAACAGGGACTGGAAGACGACTTCGCGCATCTCACCGATTTTCTATTGAGTGCCGAGCGCAGTTACTTTTTGTATCGGGACTTTCAATCGCGCAATGTGATGCTGCGGGACGGCAAGCCGTTTTTCGTGGATTACCAGGGTGGACGCAGAGGCGCGTTGCAGTACGACATCGCTTCGATGCTCTACGACGCAAAGGCTGATCTGCCGCCCGCGCTTCGACAGCAACTGCTTGATCACTATCTCGACACGTTGGCCACGTTCATCGATCTCGATCGAGAAGCGTTCATGCATCACTATTACGCGTATGTGTACGTGCGGATCCTGCAAGCACTTGGGGCCTATGGATTTCGGGGCTTCTATGAACGCAAGGCGCATTTCCTACAGAGCGTTCCATATGCGCTTAAGAATCTGCGCTGGCTTCAACACAATGTGGAGTTACCGATCGCACTGCCGACATTGATGAATGCCTTTACAGGAATGTTGGGGTCGGCAAAGCTGACCGCGCTCGCGGTAAGTGAACCCCAAAGACTCACGGTACGGGTACTCAGCTTTTCCTTTCATCGCGGTTTGCCCCAGGACGATTCAGGTAACGGCGGCGGTTTCATATTTGACGCGCGCAGCATTCCGAACCCTGGCCGCGAAGAGCAATTCAAACGGCTCACAGGTAGGGACCAGCCGGTAATCGATTACCTCGACCACCAGGAGAGCGTGCATCGGTTTCTCGCGAACGTACGCTCCCTCGTCGATCAGAGTGTCGACAGTTACCAGGCGCGCGGCTTCAAGCACCTGATGGTTTCCTTTGGCTGCACGGGCGGTCAGCATCGATCGGTGTACATGGCGGAAGCGATGGCGCGCCATTTGCGCGAACGAGACAACATGGACGTCGAGCTTGAGCACCGCGAGAAGGAGTTCTGGCCAAAATGAAGGCGATGGTTCTCGCGGCAGGCCTGGGGACGAGATTGCGGCCGCTCACCGACGACCGGCCCAAGGCGCTGGTTGAAGTGAATGGAAGAACCATGCTGGAGATCGTCTTGGCGCGATTGCGCGCTGAAGGCATCTCCGAAGTCATCATCAACGTGCATTCGTTCGCGGACAGCATCATCGAGTATCTGCGCGCGAATCACGACTTCGGCATGCGTATCGAGATATCACGCGAGGAGACTCTGCTCGATACCGGAGGCGGGCTCAAGAAGGCTGCAGGTTTCTTCACGCGGACCGCGGGAGATGAGCCATTCCTGGTGCACAACGTGGACGTGGTGAGCACTGTCGACATTGGTGCGCTGGTTCGAGAACACGCGGCACGCAAGGCTCTGGCGACATTGGCAGTGCAGCATCGCATTAGTTCTCGATACCTGTTGTTTGATGAGCAATCTCAACTCTGCGGACGGCGGTCGAAAAACACCAACGAGGACGAGATGGTTCGGCCTGCCGCATCCGTGCAGGCCCTATCCTTCAGCGGCATCCATGTCATGTCCCCTCGAATCTTCGACACGATGACCGAGGAGGGCGCTTTCTCCATCATCGATTGCTATCTGCGTCACGCGTCTCTGGGAGAAACCATCGTTGGTGTGACACAAGACGAAGCGTACTGGCGCGATCTTGGCAAGCCTGAAAGCGTGACGGCGGCGACCGAAGAACTAAGAGCGCGCCCGCTTCCCTACTGATCAGGCAACGCCGCTAGCGGCGAGTTCCTCACGAATCAACGAGTCATGAGATAGTCCACCTGCTGTTCGATCTCGGTGATCTGAATGGGTTTCAGATTTGCCTGGCGAAGCTTTTCATTGATGGCCGGCAGTTGATCCGTTTTGAATTTGGACCATTGCCGCTCGCGTTCTCTCGCGCTGTTGCTCGCAGCCTGATACAGTTCGAGTGCTTGCGCAGGCGCTTCGCCATGGCTACTCTCAACAGCTCTTAGCGAACTTCCCAGCTCTGAATTGGCCGTTTCCATACCGCTCGATGCATCGTCTGCACCCAAGACTTTTTCCAGATCCGCAGCCGCTTTTTGCGCCATGCTCTTCACGTCCGCTCCCGCTCCAGCCTGCTCTTTTAGATCTTCAAGCTCTTTGAGCACCGACTGAGATTCAGCAAGCGCCCTACGGCTGGCGAGGGTGTCGCCGTAGATCTTGAGCGCAGAATTGTACTGCTGCTTCAACTCCGCGGTTGTTGCGGAGACGCGCGGATCCATGACGACCTCGAAGCTTTGCTGCGATGTTTCGTTTCCAGCGATGAGCTTCACCGTATATCGGCCAGGAGGCACGCGAGGGCCCGGCGGGGCTGCTGCCTCGTCAACATCCGCATCGCCATCCTCGGCAGATTCCCCAGCTGAAAGGTCCCATACAAAGCGATGATGTCCGGGCGAAGTACTTAGAGTTTGCGGCGCTGGAAACCAACGCTCTGCGATCGGAAGCGGCGGATGTGCGGCCAACGCGGCGCCGCTCGAAAAGTGCCGAACGAGAACATGATTCGCGTCGTAGATCTCGAGCGAGACCTGTTGTGTGGACGCCTTCAACACGTAATCGAAGATTGCGCCAGCGGGCGGATTCTCTGCCGTCGATTCTTCAGGAGGCAGCGGCGTGCCGAGGAACGCGTCGTTGTCCACCCGAATGGCGCGCGCTGGCTTATAGAGCCACGCCGGCGAGTCGGGCTGCGATGCGGCGACCTGCCTCAGGGGAGAGATGTCGTCGAGGATCCAGAACGAGCGGCCGTGCGTCGCGACCACCAGATCATCGTCATGCACATCGATGTCGCGGACGGAAGTGACAGGAAGATTCTTCTGCAGCGATTGCCAGTGCCTGCCGCCATTGAAGGAGATATAGAGGCCGAATTCGGTTCCCGCATACAGCAGGTCACGCTGCTTCGGATCTTCGCGGACGCAATTGACAAAGGAGTGCGAAGCGATGCCCTCTACTGCTGGTTGCCAGCTCTTCCCAAAGTCGTGCGTGACGAATAGGTAGGGCGTCTGATCGTCCAGGCGGTGCCGATCCACTGCGGCATAGGCGACTCCGGGATCGAAGTGCGATGCTTCGATGACGGCGATCTTACTCCATGGTGAAAGCCCCTTTGGCGTTACATCAGACCAGGTTTTGCCTCCATCTCGCGTGAGATGAACGAGGCCAGTGTCTGTGCCTGCCCAGATCTCGTTCGCGTCGAGTGGCGAGGGTGCGATGGAGTAGACCACGCCCAATCCGCGCGGCTTCGCGTTTTCCGTAGTGACTTCACCGGACGCGCTGCTGCCCTTGTCTGCACCGGTAAGGTCCGGGCTTATCTGCTGCCAGTGAAGTCCACCGTCGATCGTCTTCATCACAAACTGCGTTCCGAGATATAGAGCCTTCTTGTCTGCCTTCGAGAAGACTAGAACTGGCGTCCAGGGCGCGCGATATTTGCGCCTGGTCATTTCGGTAGTGAAGACGGATGCAGGCCAGGGGCTCACATTCTGACTGAACGAAGTCTTGCGATCGAAGCGCTGCACATCACCGTATGCGCCCGACAGGTAGATATTGTTCTCGTCGAGAGGATCGATGGCAATGTATCCGCTTTCGCTGCCGCCGGGCTCAAACCAGTCGCGTGGCGTGACCTGCTTGTGATCAGTTCGACTGAAAACCGCGATCGCACCGCTGTCCTGCTGCGCACCGTAGACCACATAGGGAAAAGCATGATCCGTGGTTACGTGATAAAGCTGCGCTGTGGGTTGATTGAACCATGTCGTCCATGTCTTTCCATAATCGAGGCTCAAGGTTGCGCCCTGGTCCACGCCTAACATCAAATGTGAGGAATTTTTCGGATCGATCCAGACCTGGTGGTAATCGTCTCCGCCGGGCGCACCGCGAACAATGGAAATGGTTTTGCCACCATCTTCTGTGCGGTAGAGCGCAACATTGGGGATGTAGAGTACATCGCGATTTTGCGGATCGATGGTGAGGCAGTTGAAGTACCACGACCGGCTAGTGAGTCGGGGATCCGCGTTTGCCAGGCTCCAGGTGTCGCCGCCATCATCGGAGCGGTAGAGGCCGGATTGCTTCTGATCGTCGATCAACGCGTACACACGTTTGCCGTCAGCCGAAACGGCAACTCCCACGCGCCCCCAATCCCCTTCGGGTAAACCATGGCCAGAGATCTGTTCCCAGGTTGCGCCGCCGTCGAGTGATCGATATAGCCCGCTGCCCGGTGCCGCGACCGGCGCATACGTGACCCACGGCGGCCGATGGGCGGTCCATGTTCCTGCGAACAAGACTCGAGGATTGCCGGTGGCCAACGCAACGTCGGAGATGCCGGCGTTCGGACCTTTGTCGAGCACGCGCTTCCAGGTTGCGCCTCCGTCCGTGGTCTTGTAGACACCGCGTTCGTCATTCGGGCCATACGCATGGCCGAGCACTCCGACATAAACGGTCTTGGCATCTTGCGGATCGATGAGGATGCGGCTGATCTGTCGAGAGTCGCGCAGTCCGACATTTTTCCAGGTCTCGCCTCCATCGGTGGATTTGTAGATCCCGTCGCCGGATGCGAGATCCGAGCGAATATCCGATTCTCCGGTTCCCGCGTACAGGGTTTTTGGATCGGAGGGGCTGACGGCCAGCGCTCCTATCGATGCAACCGCCTGATTGTCGAAGATAGGTTTCCAGACGGTGCCGGCATCCGTGGTGCTCCAGACGCCGCCATCCACAGACCCGAAAAAGAAGTCGGTGCTGCTGCCCGGTGTTCCTGCGACCGCCACAACGCGGCCGGCACGGAAGGGTCCGATGAGACGCCACTTCAGGTCACTGAAGTAGCTGCTGGGGACATCTTGCGCGTAGCTCTGAAATGCGAAGCCGATGAGAATGGTTGCAATCAGCGCAAGAGCGCGGCCAGACCGGAGAGATGATTTCGACACTCGGCGTTCCTCAACGAGGGCGTTTGCACGAGCCGGGACGGGACGGCAGATGCTGCGGTGGTTTGCGGGCGCCGACCGCCGGGGTGCAGTTTGGGTATGATACCCGAACTGTTGTCAATCTCAATCTGGGTGGCGTTACGTGGCGAGAAGTGAGGAACTCGTTGAGCAATGTCTCGCAAACGGGAGTAGTGGGAACGGGGATCGAACGAGCGGCGTGATACAGCGAGAAGGGTCCGGTGATCAGCCGTTTGCGCGCTTCTGGCTCTGCTGGTCGAGGCTATAGAGCGCAAGCTCGACACGATCGGATACGCCGAGTTTTTCGTAGACCTTACGCAGGTAGTTCTTGATCACCTGCTCAGAAGTGCCAAGTTCGTACGCGATCTCTTTGTTACGCTTTCCTTCGGAGACGCGGGCGATGACTGCGAGTTCTTTCGGCGAGAGGTGCGGCCGAGCAGCAGAGGTAGCTGTCGGCATTCCGCTGTTGGACCGATACGCTTCGAGAACCCAGTTAATGGTGCGCTGATCCATCCACGTTTCTCCAGCCGCGACCTGGCGGACGCATTTCACCAGAAGGTCGGGCGAGATGGAACGCAGGATCATGCCTCGAACGCCGGCCCGGTAAAACTCCACGATCGTATCTTTTTCGGCAACTTCGCCGACCACCACAATCTTCATTTGCGGAGCCATTCGGATTAGGGTCGCAAGCGCATCCGGAGAGGTGACAAGCTTGTCTTCGACGATAGCCAGCGAGGCTGGAAACCTGTCAATCGCGGCCTGCAGGTGTACTGGAGATTCCACCTCCGCGACCACCCGGATGTTGTCCTCGACGGCGAAAATGTTTCGCATACCGACCCGATAGATCGTCTGAGTATCGACCAGCAGAACGCGGATCGCCGAAGACTCCGAGGGGTTCGCCTCGCCGCCGACATTCGAAAGATCAGAGAAGGAATCGAGATTTGTCATGAACGGGTCGCTTACAGTTACGTATCGGGTGCGCTGCGCTGAGAGAGGAACCCGAGTAATGCAGTGGGATCCCTCAGTAGCAAACTCGCGCATGGAGCCGCTAACTGGAAGAGCATAGCTTGCTGCCAGCGACCTGCGAATACAACTTAAGTCCTGATCAGCGGAGGCAACCTTGGGCGAAGGCGCTCAGGGAGGCGGCCTGTGCGCTCTACATGCGCACAGGAAATGATCCACGTACTGTTACGATTGCGCCGAAGCGCCCGCGCAGCTAGTTCCAGTCCACTTACATGACCTGAAGCGGATGGCGCTCGAGCTCGCTGTAGGAGGTTGAGTCGGCTTTGGGCCTGCCGGAGACGACGAGCGTATAAGAACCGGGAGGCAGGCCAGACGCCGGAACGAGTACAGGAACGGTCCGATCGGCGAGGGCTTCTGAAACATCCACTGATACGACTTTATCTCCGCGCTGATTGAGAATGTCACAACGATAGTCCGAGGACTGTTCTCGATTAGGCATGTCCAGCAGCAGAACGTAGGGCTTGTCCTGGGGAGGATGGATGGCTGTCTCTGCTGCGCCGCGCGAACCAAGATTCGCGAGCGAAATAGAGGCGAGAGCCTGCGGAGCAGCAGAGTTCCGCAGATGTGGAATCATGACCGTATTCTGGTAGAGCAGTATCGCCAAAAAGACAATGGAAGCGGCCAGGGCATAGGGCGCCGGCAACCACTGAACATTCCACCACTTGGATGGCTTCGCGACCGCCGTCTGCGGTTGCTGAGCAAGGACGTCGCGTGTCGTATCAAGGAATAGGGAGGTCAGGCGAAGATCGCTGGCACACTCGGCGCAACCGAAATAGTGGTCGGCAAATTCGTCCTGCTGGGCTACAGAAAACTCGCCTAACAGGTACTTCTCGACTGCCTGAGTTTGAACTGCCTCAGTGTGATTCATGGCCGTAGTCCCCCGCCTACATGATAGTAGTGACGACTTGCCCTAAATCGTTTCATTGGCGAGGAAGGCAGCAGATTATAACGCGATGACGGAAACATGAATTTGCTGTCAGATTCCCTCGTACAAGACGAACGGAGCCCAGTAGTAGGGCCGCCGCTGCACTCCCTTCGAATGCAGCAGCTCTAGCTTGGCTGCTCGGAGCGCTGAGGCGGGATCTTCCCCTGCCGCGATTCCGGAGTAGAGACGATTCATGAGCTGAGGAGTCGAGGCATCGTTGACCTCCCAGAGTGCGGCGATCACCCGCTGCGCTCCTGCACGCAGAAAGGCCCATGAGAGACCCACCAGACCTTCAGAGGAATAGATGCGTGAGCCTGCGCTGTCGCAGGCCGAAATCGTAACGAGCCGCGCGTGCAATTTTGTAGCGGCAATGTCGCGCGCGTAGAGGTTGTGGGAGCTGCCGTCTTCTGATAAAACCACGGCCGAATCCAGCGGGCTGGCGCGACTTGCAGTGCCATGTGCGACGAAGTGAATGAAGGCGTAGCTCTCCGGCTTGGTCTTAAAGTAAGCAGCCGGAGTCGCCTCTGCCCCCGAGATTACGGTCTCGTCCGCAGGGCTGAAGTGACCACGCACCAGGCCAATCTCAGCCCCTGCATGCGCCAGCGAAGGATAGTATCCAGGTTGTTTGGGATTGCCGATGAGGAGCAGCATCTTAGGGGCTGATGCGGATGGCTGCGGCGCATCGCCGGATCGTGACAGAAGAATTGCGGAACTCGCGTTGGTAATGGCTGCGTCTTCGATCCAGTAGTGCGGCTTTGGAGAGGTCACGATGAAGGTTTCGAAATTGAGCCCGCACAGAACCCCATCCGGTATGACGGTGACCTGCGACCCTGGTTGAAGATAGCTTTCGGCGGGAGCAACGAGCACTCGATACAGATCCTCGCCATCGGCATCCGCAATCTCCTGCGATTGAAACGAACCAGTCAGGTGTGCCCGGTATCGTTCAGCCTTCGGGCGAATCTCATCCTCCCCTGGAAGCGTGACCAGGTGCGAACCGCCGGACGAGAATATCCAGAGATAGCTCCTCTCGGGCCCAATCCAGTATGAGAGGACGACTCGCTTGAGGCGCGCAGCGGCTCGGCGCGTAGCGTCCACGGTTAAGGATTGCGCCCTCAGGTCGCGTTGCAAACCCAGGCCCTCGGTCAGCGTCCGTGCCCGGTGCAGCTCGGCAACGGTAAAGGCCTGATCGGGCGAGCCCTGATCTACCAGAAAATGAATGTAATCGTCATAGATCTCTTTGCCATTTGTGGGATATGACAGCTTGAACTCTTCGCGCCCCAGCGAAGTACGTCCCTTCTCCAGAGTCGCCAAAGCCTCTTCGTAGTGTGCCTTAGCCGCTGTCACATGCCCAAGGCGAACATCCATCTTTGCGAGTTCTGACAGAGCCTCGGCTCGCAGAGTGTAGTTCGAGCCGGCATTCTCAACGACGTCCGCGGCCAAACGCTGCGCGGCGGTGTTGTCCTGCTTCCCCGACGCAATCAACGATTCATTCAGATCGGAGTAGAGTTCGGTATCTTGATCGCCAATCGCCTGCTCCACCTTGAAGGCTTCCTGGTTGTACTTCTCGGCGACGTCGAACTGTTTTCGTTCGATCGCAGTGAGGGAGAGGTCAGTGAAGGCAAAAGCAACGTCTTGTTGATTGTTGAGTCGACGGGCGAGTTCAAGCGCCTGCTCGTAGTGCTTTTCGGCGGAGTTGTAATCGTGACGAACAAGGTCGAGTCCTGCGATGTTCATCAGAGCTGCTTCCTGGTCGCCAAGCATACCCAGCTGCGAAGATTTCGTTTCCCAGTCGCGAAACAGGTCGGCGGCTCGATCGAGATCGCCCATCTGAGAGTAGGCCCACCCGAGATTCCCAGTCGTTTTCACGATCAAGGCTTGCGCGCGCAATCCGTGGGCGACGACCAGTGCTGCATTAAACTGGTCCGCGGCATCCGCGTATCGATGCTGTTGCATTTGCAACTTGCCGAGGTTGCCCAGGGCCTTGCCGGCGAGGAAGGTCAGGCCGTGTGTTCGTGCGAGTTGGAGTGCCTCTTTGAATCGCAACTCCGCCAGTGGCATATTTCGCCGTAGCACAGCAATCTTGCCCTCACAAAGCAGCAGGTCTCCCATCACGTCTGGAGAAGCGGCTCCCGGCATCTGCCTGGCTTGAGCGAGCATGCTCTCTGCGGAATCCAGTTGTTGCAGGCTGCTCTGCGCGATGCTCACCAGCACAGCTTGACGGGCGAGCAGCTTGTCTATCGTAGGAGGAGCCTGTTTTTGCTGCGTAAGCAGAGCCAGAGCGTCTTTGCTCAGACCCTGCCAGATCAGGATCTCCGCCTTGAGCAGACGAAACTGCCAGAGCGTATTTACGTCTGCGCCGGAAAGCCGGCCGAGAGCGTGATCCGCCAGGACGAGCGCCTGCTTCAGATCGCCACTCTCAAACTTCGCCTCGGCGCGGTTAAATTCGGCGTGCGAATCGAATCGCGACCATCGGTTACAGCCGGCGGGAACCAGGCCGCAGAGCAGAAGGAGCGCAAGCCGAAGCAGCGCGAGCCTCGAGAGTCTACGGATACCAGCTGCCATTGGAGACCGGACCGGCGGCGGCCAGGGTGCCGGTGACCGGACTTCCCAGTTCCAGCCGCAGCATGCTGAGCCGCTTGGTGTCTGCTGAGGTGAAGACTTCGCCGAGGTACAGACGGCCAACCTGCGGAATCCGGATGGCGTAACCATAGGTACGCTCTTCTGCCTCGCCCGCTTTTCCTGACAGTCGAACCTGCTTCACCATGGAGTTGTGCAGCACGCCCTTGGTATCGTGGTAGCCGGTGTCAGGCGGCACCATCATACCTTTTTCGAGTTCAGGGGGCAGATCTTCGCTGTCTCGTTGCCATAGATACCTGGGCTTCTTCTTTGCCTGGTACTCGGCGGTATGATCCGGGCCGGTGAAGTGTGTTTGAAGCGCCGAGTAGGTGGGATATTTCAGGAACAAGTCGTTGTCGAGGTCGATCTCCACAGGCTGACCGGCGATTCTGAGGTTTTCAAAGGAGCTGCCCAGTGGAATAATCTCGGGTTCCTTCCCATCTACGTGCTTGGAAGACAGGCGCCCAATGATCGCGTCGGCCGTGATCACGTCGAGGATGTTCAATCCTTCGATGAGGGTGTTGACGACGGTACTGTGGACACCATCATCATTCCTGATCCCCGAGATATAGGTATGGGCCGATTTAAAGGAGACCATCTCTTTAAACCGGAAGTTCTCCGATTTCGCTGAGGCGTAACCGCCGACTACGGGCAGAGTAGTAGCCGCGTGGCTGTCGAGTTCGGCCTTGAACGGCTTGGTGATTGTTCCGCCCAAAGCGAAACCATGCGCGTGGTAAAGAAAAACCCTACCCCCCATTTTGATGCCTCCAAGTCTGAAACCTGCTCCAGGGATGTATGCCAGCACTCTATAACAAAGATGGTGCGTGACGTGAACATTTCGTTTCAAAGAACACCGTGTGCACTTAACTGTTGACTGAAATTGTGCGCGGCGCCTGCCCCTTGAGCACTCCAAGGGGAGTCGGGCAACACAAGCAATCGACCAGAATTTGCGCAGCATTTGATCGCGCGGTGGTTTGACTCGAGTCCCTCAATTTGCATGGCAACGCTTTCTGCACTTCTCCATTCCGACTACATGTAGGCGGCGTTTGAAGCCGGGGAACCGTAGGACGGGTTCGCACACCGACGCCGACCTTAGCCCTTGTTATCGGCGGGTCGCATTCACAGCGCCAGCATCTCGGCAGTTGGCTGCACCTGCTCGTGTCCTCTGAAGCTGCTACCCGCCCGTTCTCGAGGCGCGGTTGACGGCAACCCTTTCAAGCAAATAAGGAGCACGCCTGTGAGTCAAACAAACGGAGACAATCCTCGGAGCAAAGGCATATTGCAGAACGCCTCTACGGGAAACATGGCGCTTATGCTAGGCGGGGCGGCGCTTGCCATCTATGGCATCACTCGCCGTTCCAAGACCGGAATGGCTCTGGCAGCGGCGGGCAGCATCCTGGCGATCACCAAGACCTATAACCAGGCGCACCCGGCGCAGTACACAGCCAAAGCGACTTTCACTATCGAAACCAGTCCGGAGCAGGCATACCAATTCTGGAAAGACTTCGAAAACCTGCCCCGATTTATGCGCCACCTGAAGTCGGTGCGGGTCACAGGGCCGCGAGAATCGGAGTGGGTCGCGCTTGGCCCGCTGGAGCAGGAATTCCAGTGGAGAGCCGAAACGACTGAAGACACGGAAAACCAGAGAATCGCCTGGCGTTCGCTGCCCGGCTCGCAGATTGCGAATAGCGGCTCGGTTGAATTCACCCCCTCCAAGGACGGGCGCGGGACTTGGGTCACGGTGGAGCTAACGTATCTGCCTCCGGCAGGTGCGATCGGCAAAGCCGCAGCTACTCTGCTTGGCAAAGACCCCGAATTTACCGTTCGCGAAGATGCGCGGCGTTTCAAGGCATTGATCGAGACGGGCGAAGTTCCGACAACTCTTGGGCAGCCTCATGGTCCTCGCGGATTGCATGGCAGCGTCGAGCGAGTCCTCTTCCGGGAGACACAAAACCTCCCCACCCCACCGATGCAGGTACCCGAGCGCCGGACCGCCTAACAGAAAACTAACTACACATACGACATCAAGGAGTTCTTTATGAAGGCAGTCTGTTGGATGGGCAAAGAAAAGATGCAGGTGCACGATGTGCCTGAGCCCACAATCCTGAACCCCCGCGACGCCATCGTTCGCATCACCAGCACCTGTATCTGCGGATCGGACCTGCACCTGTACGACGGATACGTGCCTACGCTGGAACAAGGCGACATTCTCGGCCACGAGTTCATGGGAGAAGTGGTTGAGGTGGGCCCCGGCGTAGACAAGAGCAAACTAAACGTGGGCGACCGTGTCGTGGTCCCTTTTACGATCGCTTGCGGTGGATGCTTCTTCTGCAAGGAACAGTTATGGAGCTTGTGCGATAACTCCAACCCGAACGCCTACATCGCCGAAAAGCTGATGGGCTACTCGCCGTCAGGGCTGTTTGGCTACACCCACATGCTGGGAGGTTACGCCGGGGGACAAGCGCAGTTCGCTCGCGTTCCCTTTGCCGACGTAGGGCCTATCAAAGTTCCCGAAGGTCTGTCTGACGAGAAGGTGGTGTTTTTGTCGGATATCTTCCCGACCGGATATATGGGAGCGGAGAACTGTAACATTCGCAGTGGCGATACCGTCGCGATCTGGGGCTGCGGACCGGTTGGACAGTTCGCCATTCGCAGCGCGTTCATGCTGGGCGCGGGTCGCGTCATTGCCATCGACCATGTTCCCGAGCGCTTAGCTATGGCCGCGCAAGGTGGGGCAGAGACTCTTGATCTGAACCAGGTCGACAGCGTGATCGACGCGCTTCACGACCTCACCGGAAATCGCGGGCCCGATTCCTGCATGGACGCGGTGGGCATGGAAGCATGGGGACACGGAGCTATCTTTGCGATCGACCGGGCTAAGCAAGCGCTACGCCTCTCGTTTGACCGTCCTACTGTGCTTCGCGAGGTCATACTCGCCTGCCGTAAGGGCGGAACGGTATCCCTACCGGGCGTCTATGGCGGATTTGTCGACAAGATCCCGATGGGCGCTTTCATGAACAAGGGTCTGACCATGAAAACCGGGCAAACGCACATGATGCGATACATGAAGCCACTTTTGGAGCGGGTGCAGAACGGAGACATCGATCCCTCGTTCGTCATCAGCCATCGCGTATCGATCGACGAGGCCCCTGAAGCGTATCGCATGTTCCGCGACAAGAAGGACAACTGCACCAAGGTTGTTCTGGACCCGTGGGCAGAAGCGAAGGCTGCATAAGTGCACTCCGCTGGAACTTAGAACTGAACCATAACCCCGAATTGAGTTTCAACCAGGAATCGAGTCGACTATGGCACCTTTTAACTTAGCGAATGCACCGAAGATTATCAGCCCCAAGGCACACGGCGTGATCGATTATGCGCACGCCGCGTTCTTCTTCGGCCTCGCCCTTGTCTGTGGAAAGCGCAACAAGCCTGCGTCGTACGCAGCACTCGGCACCGGCGCTTTCATTCTTGTTCAATCGATGCTCACCGACTACCCGCTCGGCGTAAAGCGGATCATTCCGTTTGCAGTGCACGGCACGATGGATCGAGGGTTTGCGTCAGCCTCGTGGATCGTACCGGCGTTGTTCGGATTCAAAGGCACTGTGGCGGCAAAGATCTTCGAGTCAAACTCGGCAATCGAAGCAGCCGTGGTCTCACTCACCGATTGGAATAGCGAACGCGCGCGAGAAGAACAGCTGCGTCCACGGTTAGTCGCGTAACAACACGTACCGAACCTGCAAGGAAAAGGGGACGCCTTTGTGGCGCCCCCTTTTTAGTCTCAGTGAGGTGTACGGCTATTTCTCGCTGGTTGGCTTCGCCATGCTCTCGTGCATGGCGGCCTTCACCGCACCAGGAGTCGCGTTTGCAAGCATGCCTTCGACTTTGGTCTTCAGCGAAGCGGCATACACGTGGTCCTTTCCAGCGAGCAGCGCCTCGATGCCTTGGCGCGCCACAGCATCCGGCTGGCTCTCAGACTTGCCTTTCTGACCTACGTCTGTGTCGTCCATGCCTGCTCGATGGAAGAAGTCCGTATCCGTAGGACCGGGTTGGAGTGCAGTTACGGTGATGGGAGTATCTCTGAGTTCGTAACGGACACTGTGCGCAAAGCTAAGCACAAAGGCCTTCGAAGCAGCATAGACTGCCTCGCGTGGGGCTACCATCTCGCCCGCAATCGAAGCCGTAAACAAAATCCTGCCGGCATTCACACCCTTCATCTGGCGAACGATATACTTCGCCAGATGCACGGTGCTTAAGCAGTTCAGCCGGATCATGTTCAATTCGGCCTGTAGGTCAGTCTCCCAGAATAGGCCGCCGACGCCGACGCCCGCGTTAATGCAGGCTATGTCGAGCGGTCGGCCGAACTCCGCAATCTTTGCCCACAGCGCCTCGACACCTTCCGGCGAGGCGAGGTCTGCCTGGACTTCTGTGACTTGAGAGCCGGACGAACTGAAATCTGCTGCCGCGCCAGCGAGACGTTCGCCTGATGACGTCACGATGAGATCATAGCCTCGATTCGCGAGTTCCTTCGCGAGTGAATAGCCGATGCCGCTTGAAGCACCTGTTACTAATGCAAGCATGTTTGCCATTCTTTTACTCCTGCTTTTGTATACGTGCTGTCCTTCAACAGCGTTGGATGCGTACAGCATGGAGGTTGGATTGATGCGAGCTGCAATGGATTCAGGCTCGCGGCCGCGTTGCACAGACCATGCCCAAGTCTCACCTAACTCCAACGTCGCTATTCGGATGTTGTAAGTACAAGCTAAGTTGAGTATAAGTCCGTCACACGACACTGGAAGATTTCGGTGCATCCTATCCCGCATATGAGCGAGACCATACAAACCTACATTCCAGCGCGTATGGACCGCCTACCGTGGTCTCGGTGGCATTGGCTGGTAGTGACAGGGCTTGGAATAACCTGGGTCTTAGATGGTCTGGAAGTAACTCTGGCTGGAACGATTGGTGGCGTGCTCAAAGACAGTCTTCACATGAGCGATGCGCAGGTGGGCCAGTCGGCTACGTTTTACCTCACGGGTGCGGTCATCGGCGCGCTCTTCTTCGGATGGGCCACGGATCGCTTGGGAAGGAAAAAGCTGTTTACGATTACGCTACTCGTATATCTGCTTGGAACAGCAGCGACCGCATTCTCGTGGAGCTTCTGGAGTTATTCCGTATTCCGCATTATCACCGGCTTAGGAATTGGCGGCGAGTATGCCGCCATCAATTCCGCGATTGATGAGTTGATCCCGGCGCGCGTTCGTGGCCGGACAGATCTGGTCATCAACTCCACCTATTGGCTGGGCGCTGCGCTCGGTGCGGCGGCGACCATCGTTCTTCTCAACGCCCACCTGGTTGATCAGAAGATAGCGTGGCGGTTCGCGTTCGGTCTCGGCGCAATGCTGGGCGTCGGCATTCTTTTTCTCCGCCATTTCGTACCCGAGAGTCCCAGGTGGCTGGTCATTCACGGCAAGAACGATGAGGCTGAGAAGATCGTCAAGGGTATTGAAGACAAGATCTCTGAGAAACAAGGCAAACAGTTACCCATGCCAGACGAAGACCCGGTGGAAATTCACACCCGCACCCATACATCGCTCAAAGAAATATGGGGAGCCATGGCCGGCGAGAACCGCTCTCGATCTATGCTCGGTCTCGCCCTGATGATTGCGCAAGCCTTTTTCTATAACGCAATTTTCTTTACGTACGCCCTGGTGCTACAGAAGTTTTATCATGTACCCGCGATCAAAGCCGGCTACTACATCTTCCCCTTTGCGCTTGGCAACGTACTCGGTCCGGTACTGATTGGGCGGCTCTTCGACACAATTGGCAGAAAGAAAATGATTACGCTCACCTACGCTCTGAGCGGCGTGCTGCTGGCCATCACAGGCTGGCTCTTCGAACAGAATATGCTCACCGCGGTGACGCAGACGATGTGCTGGACTGCGATTTTCTTTGTGGCTTCCAGCGCTGCGAGTGCAGCCTACCTGACAGTGAGCGAGGTATTTCCACTCGAAGTGCGCGCGATGGCAATCAGCATCTTCTACGCAATCGGAACGTTGATCGGTGGCGTTGGCGCTCCGGCACTCTTTGGCGCCCTCATCGAGTCCAACTCCAGAGAGCATTTGTTGTGGGGCTATCTGGCGGCTGCCGCTCTGATGGTTGTGGCTGCTTCCGTCGAGTGGAGAGCGGGCGTGGCTGCGGAGGGCCAGTCGCTCGAGAAGATTAGCAAGCCACTCTCGGCTAAGGCCTAGGTTGAGGCCATTCCGGCCATGGTCTCAACTGCTGGTTCGTATTTCAATTGACCTCGCTTTGTCAGCTCTTTTTCCTTATGTAAAGCTTATCCGGGGTGATCAGAGATATAGTGTCTGCTGAGTAGAAAGGGTGAGCGCGTAGCCTGTGAGATACCTGCGATCGACCGCACTCCTCTTCTGCTTCCTTCTCATCGTCTCCATCTGCTTTGGGGCTGCGCAATCGAACGAAGAGCATCGGCCTCCGTGGGCTGGCCCGGTGGCCTCTTCTCAGACCCTCAAGATTGGCGGCGCGGCTATCCAAGTAGATTTCGCTCCCGGCGATTTCGATCTCAAGCGCGAACAGATCCTGCCTTGGATCGAAGCCGCGGCCACAGCGGTCTCAACCTACTTCGGACAATTCCCCGTAACTCGGGCGCGCATACTTATCGTCCCAGTCGCAGACAAGAGTGGGGTTTTGACCGGCACCACTTGGGGAGATGTTGGCGGCTACCCTGCATTCACCAGAATGCGACTGGGCCAGCACACCACCTCGAGCGACCTTGCTACGGATTGGACGATGACTCACGAGTTGGTGCACATGGGTTTCCCTTCTCTTCCCGACGACTACCACTGGCTGGAAGAAGGATTGGCTACTTACGTAGAACCTATCGCGCGAGCTCAAGCCGGAGGCCTGACACCTCAACAAATCTGGGGAGATATGTACCGAGATATGTCGAAGGGCGAGCCCCCGCCTGGTGGAGAAGGGCTCAATCATACGCACACGTGGGCTAGCACCTATTGGGGAGGCGCTCTGTTCTGTCTCGTAGCCGATGTGAAAATTCGCCAGCAGAGCGGCAATCGCAAAGGTTTGCAGGACGCTCTGCGGGGGGTGATCGCCGGGTCGGGGACCATTGACCATGATTGGCCGCCTGCGCAAGCGCTCAAGCTAGGCGATGAGGCGACCGGAACGTCTGTGCTCATTACACTTTTCGGTTCGATGGGCGAACACCCTCAGACCGTCGACCTAAGTGCGCTGTGGAAGCAACTCGGCGTTACATCTGTGAACGGCAAAGTAGCGTTTGATGAGCAGGCTCCACTCGCCGCAATTCGACGGGCGATTACCGCTCCTCATCCCGTGCACAGGGCAGAGTTGAAGTAAGTGATCTTATCTGACTTAGCCAAGAGCGCGACAACTTAGGTTCTCGTCTTAATGATCGTAGTGCTCCAGCCACTTCAGCTCTTCCCTCACCTTGATGTAACCATGCCATGGGTTCTTATCGAGCGGATGCCCTTCTCCGGGAAACACCAGGAGGCTATGTGGAATATCCAGCTTCTGAAGGGCTCGCTCCATCAGCACTGCTTCGAGATAGCTCACGCGCACATCGGCATTGCCCGCGACAAGGTGCGTAGGTGTCTTCACCTTGTCGAACTGGAACAAAGCAGCTTCTGATTGGAACAGCTCGGGCTTCTGCCATGGCGTTCCAGAGAGGTACCACGCATCATCGAACGTTAAATCGTCGTTTCCCCAGTTGGCCGCATGCTCTACAGCCCCCGCTCCAGTGACCGCCGAGCGAAAGCGGGTAGTCTGAGTTATCAGCCAGTTCGTCATATATCCGCCGTAACTGTAACCCCCGATGGCAAGATGTTGTGGATCTGCTATACCATCTTTCACCAGCGCATCCACCCCGGCTAAGATATCTTTGCCCGGTTCAGATACTAAGTGGGGGGCGATCTGCAACATGAACTGATCACCATAGCCGCTGGAACCACGATAATTTGGCCGGAAGACTAACCAGCCATTCGCGGCTGCAAGTCCAGCCCAGTCATACCAGTCCGCTCCGAAGCGGTTGCCGTCCGCATCTGCGGGGCCACCGTGAATCAGCGTTAGCATCTTCAGGTTGCGCTGGCCTAGCTTACCCGGCGGATATAAGAGGACACCTTCTACGGAGGCACCGTCCGCTGCCTTCCACTTATAAGGCTTCCATTGCGGCAGTGCGCGTTGCTGAAAGACCGAATTGAAGTCACTGAGTTGTACAGCCTTAGTCAGGTGCTGCTCATCGTCGGCCATGTAGACCTGTGCAGGCTGATCGATGGATGAATGGACTAACAGGATGCGTGTGCCATGCAGTCCCGTAGCGAGCCCGCTATAGGTGCCCGATACTCCTGATTGCTTTTCGAAATGTTTTCCGTTCACGGAATATAGCTGCGCCTCAAGCCCCTGCAGCCCCACTGCAAGCAACGAGCCGTCGGGAAGAAGTTCGAAGCTTTCCCACGATCCTTGAAATTCATCTCCGAGCCTCTCGGTGCTGCCGCTCTTCGCATCTACCGAGTAGAGTCGGCCCTGAACATCCTGGTATGCTCCTTCGGCCGATCCGCCGGCGGCCCCGACAAGAAAGTAGATGGTTCGACTATCAGGACTCCAATGCAACGATTTCTCCAGCGCCTGATTGTGTGTAACCTGGCGCGCCTCGCCTCCCGAGACCGCCACAACATATATCTCGTAGTCTTCAGGCCGCTCAAGACGGTGCGAAATGGACTGAGTGTGAAACGCGATCTGCTTTCCATCCGGCGAAGCGATTACTTGCTCTATCTCGTACTTACTTCGAGCAATAACTGTTGTGCTAGCCGGGTATGTAACTTCCGAAGCTTTCTTCGTGTCACCCTGGTGCTCCTTCGGGGATCGAGGCTGGTCGGCGCGCAGCATGTCGGGGAGTGAAATCCGCAGCAGAAGATCACCTCGCTCCTGCTCGCGCCAACGAATCACGTCTTTCCAATCGTCCTTGCTGGTCTGCTTTTCGGCCTTGGATAAGGGCTCCTGAATCGAGAAATACAGGGCCGCGCTATCCGGCGCCCACGCGAACGAGTGGACATTTACCTTTTCACGGTAAGCGGGGAAGGCCTCCCCGCCCTTGGGATCAATCAACCACAAGCGGCTCGCACCTTCACCTTCGGCGCCGCTTGCTTTAGGCCCGTCGTCATCAGAACTATCGACATCGTCCGGCAATTCTCGATCAGAGATGAAGGCGATGAACTTCCCATCCGGCGACCATTGCGGCGAACTCTCGTGCCCAGTTCGAGTAAGCGGAACAGCTTTCGTGTTTCGCTCGTTCCAAATCCACAAGTCTTCCCGAAACCGATTCAGCTTCCAGTCCGGCGCGCTCGTTGCGATCACCGCAGCAGAGCCGTCGGGTGCGATCCGAGCATCCCGGATCTCCGTAGTATTCAAGAACTCGTCCAGGCTGATAGCGGGCTTGGTGGATTGGGCAAGGCATTGCACAAGGGCGGTGAGGAGCGCCGCGAGCGCCCCTCCACTTACAAACTGCTGTCTTTTCATGAGCCTCGGAATTGTTGTTCAAATCGGTCTTGCAGGATGGTGTGAAAGCAGAGTGCGGCCCGCAGAGCCATGCAGGCCGCATTCTACTAGAACGCGTAACGCAGCGAGAATTGCATAACACGCGGCACCGTCAGTGTAGAGCTGTAACTGCCCAGCGTTCCGCTGGTAGCCTGCCCATTCAGGCCGCCACTGGTGTTAATTGGACTCGTGTCAAAGCGAGCCGAGTTAGTAACATTGAAAACTTCCCAAGTCAGCCTCGCGCTTTGATTCTCGGTAATCTTCCACATTTTGCTCAGACCCGAGTCAATGTTGAAGAAGCCATCACCGCGGAAGTTATTGCGCTGTCCGGCTTCTCCGGGATACGGAAAGCGAATCGGTGATCCGCTCGCAAAGCCATTGTTGATCGCCGCCGGATCTGCGAACACTTGCGGAATGCCGTTAGCGTCGAGGTGCTTGTGGATCTTCACTGGTGCTGTTTGCACTGTGAAGGCTTGGACCTGCCAATCGGTCGTCCAGCCATTTTCCGTTATGCTGAACGGCAAACCGCTGCTCCACCGACTCAGACCAGAAAACTGCCAGCCCCCTATGACAGCATCGGTCAGCCGATTGACACCGCCGGCGAAATGTCTTCCCTGGCCGAAGGGAAGCAGATAGACCCAGTCGAGAGTGATGAGTTGTTTCGTATCGAAGTCAGAGACGCCACGGTTCAAACTGGGATTCCAGCTGTTCTGTATTTCGTTGTTGGCCTGACTCGAATTGAAGCCACCGTTGTTCAATTCGTTAGTGCGCTCGGTGTCGGAACCCATATCAATAGATTTGGACAGCGTATAACTCAAGTCCATTTGCAGGCCATGGCTCATGGCGTGCCGCAGAATCAGCTGACCGGCGTTGTAACTGCTACTGCCGATCGTCGACCACGCGTACAAGGACGAGAACTGTTGTTGCCAGTATCGGCCAATCTGACCGCCACATCCCGGGTAGCAGCCTTCATCCATGTTGGCCAGCGCATTGGTCTCGTTGCCACGGCTTGATGCCCAAGTGTCCGTATAGATGTTCTGGGTGGCCGAGTTACCAGGTTGACCATCGCCTGCCGCATCAGCGCCCGCCGCATCTGGGAACAAATTTTCGAAGTAAGGTATCGCTGGTACGCTCGCATTCGGATCGAGGTTGTTCTGGTCAGCCAGCTTCGACAGCATGGTGGCCGCGGTGAAGTAATCCATTCCGGATTTTGGATCGACTAAGTTCACGGGCTCCGCAAGATCGAGTTCCTGGAGCAGGTGACGGCCATTGCGTCCTACGTACGCAGCCTCGAGCAGGAACCCGCCCGGCAACTGTTGCTGAACGGAAAAGTCGAGCGCAATCGAGTACGGAGTTTTGAGATGACTGTCGATGCCCCAGGTAATTGCGAACGCATTGGGCGGTGCATACGGGTAACTTACCGACGTGAGGCCGGCTCCGGGCAGCGGCGTGGGGACGTCATGGATGCCGGTAAAGCGTGGTGCCGTATCCACTGAATAAGTGCTAGCAGGGTTTTCAATGCTGGTGGTCAGGCCAAACGAGCCGAACTGGTCGAAGGAGTTAACGATTCCTTCACCGTAGTGGTCGTAGTAGATACCAAATCCGGCTCGGATTGATGTTTTGGGAGCGGGAGAGTAAGCCAGAGCAAGCCGCGGCGCAAGATTATTCCAGTTCATCGGCCAATATGGTTTCAGACCACGTGCCTGGCCGACCGGAGCGAAGCTGAGTTCGGGCTCATAGACTTGACCATTGGCGGCCGCCTCACCGCGCTTTAGAAACCACTGATGCGTATCTACTGTTGGAGCGATCTGCTGCCCGCCTGTCTCATAGGGAGTTTGTAACAGCGTATGCCGCAAACCAAACGTTACGGTCAAGCTTGGCATCACTCGCCAGGAGTCCTGCAGGTAATATTCGAACTCGTTGGCCTTATAGTGGCGGTTGATAAAGGAACCGTCTGGCAACAGCGAGCCTGTCGTACCGTCTTTCGACACCTGGAAGTTATATTGCCCCGTCGATTCCGGAACCAGGCCAGTAAGTAGGGCGATGGCGATGTTATAGGAATTTGCGAACCCGCCATCAACCGGTGCATACCCAAAAGCGGCAGGATCGAGGCTGCTCCCTGTACCGGCGATGTTTCCCGAATTCGCCAACCAATATTCGTTCGTGTTCGCGTTGCTGAATGAGTTGGCGTTTGTGGCGCGGTTATTGTGAATCAACCTCCAGTTCACGCCGAACTGCAGATTGTGGTTACCCTTCGTCCAGTTCAGGTTGTCGACCACATTGTGAATGGGAACGTTGATAACCGTGCTGCGAGTTTCGGCAACCGGGTCCGATAGAAAACGGAAGGACACGTAATCGCCCGCCCCAACGCCTCGGTTGCTGTAGCCCTGCCGGATGTATCCATAACGGACATCATTGATAAGGTTGTTGTGAATGGTCCAAGTATCGCCGCCGGCTAATCCCTTCGAGTTATCTTTAAAAGTGGTTGACGGGGCTTGTCCTGGGAACTGCAGCACCCCTGCCTGATTGTCTTTTTGCAAGTTGCCGCGAACGAAGAGACGATGCTGACTGGTTGGAAGCCAATCGAGTTTTGCGATGGAGGTATTGAGTGTCGCGGGATTTGGCGAAGAGAAAGTATATGACCCTAAGTCATATCCATCGCCCTGCGAGGCGCCGTTGGCGGCGGGATAGTACTGGTTGAGGACAGCGAGCATGTTAGGGTTGACGCCTGGTCCCCAGGGACAGGTTCCATTTGCGGAGCAGGCCGGATCCATCGCTGCGATCTGCGCCGGCCCCAATGTAACCGGCGAACCGTTACTGAGATAGGTCACGTTTCCAGCAAGAAAGGAGGCCGTCGGCGCGACCTGCGTCACCTGCCGGTTCTCAGCAGTCCGCTGGCCTTCATAGTTCCCAAAGAAGAACAGCTTGTCTCTCTTGATGGGGCCGCCGACCGCAGCTCCAAAGGTGTTGCGGATCAGCTTTCCCGGCTTGTTAGGCAAGTTCGACGACAGCTGCGCCTGCTTGTTGAACCAGTCGTTGGCCAGCCCCAGCGAGGTCCTATTGTATTCGTAGACCGCGCCGTGCAGCTGATTTGTACCCGCCTTGGTTACCATACTGACCTGGCCGCCCGAAGAGCGCCCGGCATCCGCGTTGGCGTTGGACGTTGTCACCCGGAACTCCTCAACCGAGTCGAGGGTCGAGCGCAACACGCCGCGAAATGGAAAGCCGTTGTTCTGGTCGTTATCGTCCAGACCATCCATGGTGACGTTGCTCTGGTCGGAACGAGATCCCGACACCGCGCCGCTCCTGCTGTCGTTGGTCTGATCAATGCCCCGCCCGAGATACAGCACGCCGGGTTGCAGGCTCAACAGGTCGGGGACATTGCGGCCCTCCATCGGGAGAGCCTCGATGGTAGCGTTGTTCATGGAATTGCCGAGGGTGGCGTCGGAGGTGTTGAGGGTCTGCGCCTCAGCACTCACATCTACCGTGGTGGCTACGGATTGCACGGTGAGTTTAAAGTTTACAGTCGCGGGCTGATTGACCAGCAGTTCGGCCTTCTTCGATTGGTTTCCGAAGTTTCCTCCAGACACCGTGATGGTGTAGGTGCCCGGCACTAGTTGCTGGAATTGATAATCACCGCTCGCGTTCGCAGTCTGCGTCGCCTTAAATCCGGTCGCTGCGTTCTCGATATCTACTTGCGTACCAGGCACGACTGCCCCGGAGGGGTCGGTGATAGTTCCACGCAGAGAGGTGGTGGATGTTTGCGCCCAGGCTGTACAGCAAAGAACGAATAGAAACAGCGATGCCACGATTTGCCGCAACAACTGCATACTTATGCCTCCAAAGAAACGCAACGTACAAGGGCTAACGTCTTGAAAACGGTCGAAAGGCTTAGCACTTATCTGGCATTTGTTGGGCAGATAGACTTCGGCAAAGAACAATCAAGCAGGAGTGTTGGCGAATCGGATGGATCTTGAACTATGGCACTCTTAGACGCAGCTAACGCACTCAGAGTTGCGTGGCGGATTGCCATCGAAGAAGCAACCTCATCGATTATATAGCGTGAATTCCGAGAGTAGTGATGCTTGTCGTCCCGCGTTAATGCTTCCCGAGGATCCTTTGCATGATTGACGCAGGGTTGGGCTGTTGCTGGCCTGTTTGCTTTCCGAGCAATCCACCCGCCTGTTGCTTCACAATGCTATTCATGTCTGCCTGAATCGAAGGATTGCTGGTGGTGCCCGTGATATTCAGCGGTATACCGTTCGCGGCGGCGCTGTGAACCGAGTTGCCGAGGACGCCGCCGATCGCGCTCATGGCTCCGCCGGCGATTGCTCCGACTCCGGTGGACGAGTTGAGCTTTGCGATCAGGTGAAAGTTCAGCGCACCTGCCGGCGAAACAGTCCCGTTTCCTGTGGCGGTGCCAAGCTGCGGCAGCGACCCATAGATGTTTGAGAACTGCGTCGATTGTGCTGAAGAGGTTACATTCGCGCGAAGAGTTTGGATCTCGGTGCCGCCGCCGCTCGAGCCGGTGGGCCGCAGCCCTTGAATTCTTGAACCGATGTCAAAGCCGCTGAGACGCGTGTTGCTGATCTCTACAGGGCCTGCGATATCGGTCGCCTTGGCTGGCCCGCTGATCGCAAGGTTTGCCGTAAGTGTGCCGCCTTTCAATGCAGAACCGTTGGGCAGGCGCACGCCGAAGGCGGGCAGCAACTGCTCCAGCGCATCGATGGGCAGGTTCGGTGCCGCGAGGTGCAGGTTGACCAACACCTCTTGCGGAGTGAGACGAAAGCTTCCGATCACGTGCGCGGCAACGGATCCGGTGTTGATGGCAACATCGCGCACCTGGCCGCTCCGGGCGTCCAGGTCATAGCTGATTGCGTAGTCCACGTCGACAGGGTTGGGTGCCGGTGCTCCGGTCCGAACCAACTGTAGATGGTCGGCATGGATTCGTCCGTTGCTGGATAGCGTTTTACCGTCGGAGGTGAGCTTGGAGTTGACGTCGGCCAGCATGGAGATGCCCTGGCTCGGCTCGATCACCCCAGACGCGACGGGGTCGAAGTGCTTCAACTGCAGGGTGGCGTTCATCGGCGTCTCCGACGCGTCTTTCTGAGCGATCGGACCAGCCGTGCCGCTGACGTTCACCGACCCATTGGCAGGCAGCGTAGCGGAAAGTTGGAACGGAAAAGCCTTGGCAAAGGAAAGTTGCTGAATCGCAAGATTCACGTTGGTGTACACAAATGGTTTGCCGGTCGGGGGCAGGCTCGAGACGGTTGCGGTGCCATTATTGATCTTCACTTCGCTGACCGTCATGTTTGGAATCGTGCTTGCGGTGCCCGGGTCCTGCTTCGCCGCGCTACGTCCCAGGCTCGAGAAGTTCCAGGTGCCATTCTGTGTCTGGATGAGGTTGATCGCAGGGGAATCCGCAGCAAAATTAGTAACACGCACCTGCCGATGGAAGATGAGCGGACCTGTCTCCACGCCGATGTGAAGCGCCTTAGCCTGCAGAAAAGGCGTCGCGCTGAAAGCCGGATCATCGGCTACGGTAACGTTGTCAGCCACCAGGCTTCCCGAGAAAAGAGAAAAGCTTAGGTGATCGAGAGTGACCTTCCGGCCCAGGCTGGCCGAGAGTTGGTTCTCCAGCATCGGGCGGAACGTGTCGGCATTGATAAAGAGCGGGATGAGAAAAACGATGATGATAAGCAGAACTGCGAGCCCAATGGCGATTTGAACCGAGCGTCTTTTCATGGCTTTCCTCACCTAAACGAGTACTGCTTTAGGATGCGGCGCGCGGATACAAGGGTGTGCTGGGGGTTGCCCGCATCGGCTGGCATATCCGACCGGATGTGGGGTTTGTTGCACAGGCTCGCCGGGTCCTGCTATGCAGGTGAGGCTCCTTCCGCTGGCAGGCGGAGCCGCGTTGCGATGATTGCCGCAATGAGAAACGCCGCTGACGTGATGCACAAGGCAGCGCTGATTCCTGCGTGTTCTGAGACGTGGCCGACGATGTACGGAGCAGCAGCGCTCAAGATTCGCCCGATGTTATAGACGAAGCCCATGGCCGTGCCGCGGAGCGAGGTCGGAAACAGCTCGCTGGCAATCACGCTGAAACCACTAAAATAGCCCGTTCCGAAAAAACCCACCATCGGCCCGATCAGCAACAGTGCGGCCGGGTTCCGCACGAAGGCAAACAAGGGCACCAGAATAGCTGCGATCAAAAGATATCCGATATAGGTGTATTTGCGGCTGAAGCGATCGGCGATATACCCGAATACAATGTACCCGAGAAAAGTGCCAACCTGCATCACGATGGTCCACTCGGAAGTGTGAACGATGCTGAGGCCGCGACCGCCTTCCGCGATGGACATCGATAGAAATCGCGGCACCCAGGTAAAGAGCCCCCACCATGCGAAGAGCGTAGCGGCATTCATCGTGGCGCAGATGAGCATGCTGTAGCCGAAGCTGCCGCGAAAGAGCCGACCGGGATGAACCTGAGGTGTACGGTCGCGGCGCCAGGCTTCCGGTTCGCGCAATCGCCGCCTAAGCCAGAGTGTGATGAGCGCAGGAAGAATACCGACGAAGAACACGGCTCGCCATCCGTAGCGCGGCAGTATCACCGCGACGACCGCCGCGCCTAACGCATAGCCGAGCGCCCACGAACTCTGGACCAAGGCCAGGGCCTTGCCTCGGTGATGTGCCGGCCACGTCTCCGCAACCAGTGCGGCGCCCGAGGCCCATTCCCCGCCCATGCCGAGCCCCAGCAACGCGCGAAACGCCAGCAACTGGGTCGCATTCTGCGAAAACCCGCAAAGCGCCGTCGCTACCGAATACACCAGCACGCTCCAGGTAAGCATGCGGACGCGTCCGTAGCGGTCGGCTAGCCATCCAAAGGCGATTCCTCCTGCGGCAGCAGAAAGGAGCGTGACTGACATCATGGCTCCGCTCGCTGCGGCCGAAATGTGCAAGGCAAGCTGCACCTGGCCCAGCACCAGCGCATAGAGCATTACGTCCATGCTGTCGAGCATCCAGCCGAGGGACGCAGCGATGAGCGTTCGCCGTTGATCTCCGTCCGCCTCGACCAGCCATGAGTAAATCCCGGTCAGATAGACTCCTCTTGTTTTAGAGTGCAAAGATACGGTGGAGACAGCAAACCGTGACTCTACCATAGTGAGCCGATCAACTTGCGCATAGCGATCGATACTGGAGGCACGTTCACGGACTGCGTTTACCTGGCGGATGGCACGCTCCAGGTTTTGAAGGTCCCCTCCACTCCTGCTGATCCCTCCAAGGCGGTTCTTAACGCACTCGCGCAGTTGCACGCCGAGGAAGCGCTGGACGTGCGGCATGGCACGACGGTGGGCACGAACGCCATGCTGGAGCGCAAGGGTGCGCGGGTCGCGTTCGTCACCACAGCAGGCTTTGAAGATACCCTCGCCATCGGTCGGCAGACACGCAGCAGGCTCTATGACTGGTTCGCCCCATTGCCGGAATGCCTCGTTCCGCGCGACTTGCGGTTCGGCGTACCCGAGCGAGTGACTGCTGAAGGAACGATTCTGCGCGCTCCGACCGCAGAGGAATTGCAGGTCCTTGCAGAGCGCGTGCGCGCAAGTGGAGCAGCAGCCGTCGCGATCTCGCTGCTATTCTCGTTCGCCAATCCAACGACGGAGTTGCGCGTGGAAGCGGCCCTTCAGAGCCTCAACCTTCCAGTCTCCACTTCACATCGCATCCTGCCGGAGTTCCGCGAGTATGAACGAGCATCCACGACTGTGGTCAATGCCTATCTCGCGCCAACGATGCAGAGGTATTTGCTCGATCTTGAGAAGCGTGTTCGCGCAGAGCATGCAGGCGGTCGCGTGGATGTGATGCAATCCTCCGGCGGCATCATCCCGGCTCGGCTGGCCGCGCAAGAGCCGGTGCGGACGGTATTGTCGGGACCGGCAGGCGGAGTGATTGGCGCTTGCAGCATGGCACATGCTGCGGGCTTCGATCGCATCATAGGATTCGATATGGGAGGAACCTCCACGGACGTATTTCTCGCCGACGCAGCAAGTGGCAGTTCGCGACGAACGCACGAATCTGTAATTGCGGGTGTGCCAATTGCAGTACCCATGCTCGACATCCACACTGCGGGCGCTGGTGGCGGCTCGATTGCGCGATTCGATTCAGGCGGCATGTTGCGAGTGGGCCCTGAGTCGGCTGGTTCGGAGCCAGGTCCCATCTGCTTTGGCCGCGGAACGATGCCGACGGTTACAGATGCCAACCTGCTGCTCGGGCGACTCGATGCTGAGAGCTTCCTCGGCGGACAGGTCACCTTGGATGCACACCGGACAGAAAAACTTTTGCATGAGCAGAAGGGCACGATACCAACCACGATTGAGTTCGCGGCGGGAATCGTTCGGGTCGTGGAGAAGCAAATGGAGAAGGCCATCCGAGTGATTTCGATTGAGCGCGGCCACGATCCTCGCGAGTGTACGCTGGTAGCCTTCGGTGGAGGAGGCCCGCTACATGCCTGCGCACTCGCACAGTCCCTTCGCATTCCTACGGTGCTTGTTCCCGCAATGCCAGGAGCGCTGTCCGCTGTTGGCATTCTGCTGGCAGATACAGTGCGAGATTACTCGGGAACGGTGATGCTCCCGGGAGATGCCATCGAACAAGTGGGCCGACTCTTCGCTGAGATGGAGGCGCGCGGGCTCTCCGAATTCGCTGCGGAAGGGCTGCGGGGTAGTCCGCAATATACGTTGGATCTGCGGTACCGCCGCCAGGGTTACGAACTTAACGTGCCTTACGATCCGCAGTGTCCTTCCGGTGCACTCGATCGATTTCACCGCATGCATGAGCAACGCTATGGCTTCGCAAACAGCCACAACCCAGTCGAGATCGTGAATCTGCGACTGCGAATGGTGGCAGCCGGAGAGCCGTACTCGGCTCTTCAAAGCGAACTTATCCCCGGAAATGGAGAAGCAGCTTGTTACGCCGAGAGGGATATTTATTTCGACCATCGCTTCCTGCGGTCGCGGGTTTATCGGCGCGAACAACTCGTAGCTGGCGATTCGTTTGACGGCCCTGCCCTCATCACCGAATACACCTCGGCGACGCTGTTACCGCCAGCCTGTCACTTGCAGGTCGACGCATCCGGCAATCTCATTATCTCTGTTCCGAGACAAGGCTCATGACAGTCGTGACCATGGATCCAATCGAGCTGGCCATCTTCCAAAGCGAAGTGCACTCGATAGCCGAAGAGATGGGGGCAGCCCTAAGGCGAACCGCGCTCTCGCCCAACATCAAAGAACGCCGCGATTACTCATGCGCCGTGTTTGATGCCAAGGCCAGAGTCATCGCCATGGGGGATCACATGCCGGTGCACCTCGGTTCGATGCCGATGTCGGTGCAGGCTGCGGTGAATGCGATTGCGTTCCGACCCGGAGACATCGCCATCCTCAACGATCCGTATGCGGGCGGCACACACCTTCCTGACATCACGATGGTGTTGCCCGTATTTTTACCGTCGCACAATCGACCGGTCGCCTATATCTCCAATCGGGCGCATCATGCGGACGTTGGCGGCATGTTCCCTGGATCGATGGGGCCAGCAAGAGAGATCTTCCAGGAAGGCATTCGCATCCCGCCGATCAGGATTGTGCGGAATGGAATCATCGATCGAGAGATGCTCGATCTGATTCTGCTGAACGTTCGCACACCAGCAGAACGGGAAGGCGACCTGCAATCGCAAATGGGAGCATGTCGGGTTGGCGAAGCTCGCGTCTTGCAATTGGCGCACAAGTACGGCTTACCTGGGTTCGAGCGACTGGTCGAGGCGTTGCTGGATTACTCTGAGCGCATGACCCGCGCAGAACTGCGCGCGATGCCTGCCGGAGAGTTCACTGCAGAAGACTGGCTGGATGACGATGGTGTGACACAATCGGCGTGCAAGATTGCCGTGTGCTTACGACTGGACCCGGCAGCCGCATCGATTCACATCGATTTTGGCGGGTCTTCTCCGCAGGTTTCCGGCAGCTTGAATGCAGTTCGCGCTATCACGCTCTCGGCTTGCTTTTACGTTTTGCGCTGTCTACTTTCCGAAGATGCTCCGGCGACCGAGGGCATCCTGCGGCCACTGACGCTGCAAACGCCCGCAGCCAGCATCGTCGACGCGCAGCCACCCGCACCTGTCGCAGGTGGTAACGTGGAGACCTCACAGCGCATTGTGGACGTGCTGCTGCGCTCGCTGTCCAAAGCCATTCCCGATCGCGTGCCCGCAGCCAGTGCGGGAACGATGAGCAACTTGAGCATTGGTGGGCGAGACCCGCGCACAAGCGAGGCATTCACATACTACGAAACAGCAGCAGGCGGAATGGGCGCGCGCCCCGGGCTCGATGGCGTCTCCGGCGTGCAAACGCACATGACCAACTCGCTGAATACGCCCATCGAAGCACTGGAGTATGCCTATCCATTTCGCGTGCGTCGATACGGATATCGGTCCGGCTCGGGTGGAGCAGGGCGCTTCACAGGAGGAGATGGATTGATCCGAGAGGTGGAGTTACTCGCGGATGCGCAGGTGACACTGCTCGCGGAACGAAGAAAGTTTCGCCCGTATGGACTGCAAGGCGGAGAAGATGGAGCAGCTGGTCGGGCATCCATCACCAGGGCGGGCAGCGACGCACCAGTAGAGTTGCCGGGCAAGTTCAGCCTGAGCCTCTCGGCCGGAGACATCCTGCGCATTGAAACACCAGGCGGCGGTGGATGGGGCAAGCCGTAGTTGCGAATAACTGCTTATTGCAAGCAGCTCACAACTTCATCCAATTTAGTCGATACTTACAAGCCTTCCTGGAACGTGCTATTCATGGCGCAGCGCATTCATTGGATCGATGCTCGCTGCGCGCTGTGCTGGAATCCAGCTTGCGCCGAGTGCGATAGCCAGTAGAACGAAGAGCGACAGGCACAGCGTCACAGGATCATAGGGCTCGATGCCGTAGAGCATGGACCGGACTGCTCGCGTGAGCAGGAGGGCTGTACCCAGGCCCGCGAGAGTGCCCGCCAGCGCGATCCATGAGCTCTCCCGCAGGATCATGCGACTTACGCGCCAACGTGACGCGCCCAGAGCGACGCGAATTCCAATTTCATTTCTGCGCTGCGCCACAGAGTACGCCATCACCCCGTAGACTCCCACCGCGGCGAGGGCAAGTGCCAGCACTGCGAACCCAGACGTAAGCGCCGCAAATGCGCGTTCGATCAAAGCATTGGCATTGATCTGCTCGCGCTGCGTGCGCACGTTGATGATGGGCAGGTCAGGGTCGATTTGCTCCACAGCCGTACGCAGTTGCGGTACCAAATCCCCACTTTTAAGGCGTGTGCGAACCTGGTAGACCATTCCACCCACCTGAGTCTGTTGAACATAGGGCAGAAAAAATTGCGGTGGAGGTTGGTCGCGCAGATTCATGTAATGCGTATCTCTACAGACGCCCACGATCTCGATCCAGGGAGCATTCGCTTCACGATCGGCTTTGAATCGCCTGCCTACCGGATTCGCATTTGGGAATCGCTTGCGTGCAAGACTCTCGTTGATCACGCCGACCTTCCGCGATGTTGCTGTGTCTTCCGCACTGAAGCCGCGCCCGGCCTCGATCGGAATTTCCATGGTCTCGAAGAAGTGATTTCCCACCGCGTTGAAGTCTTCGGCTTGAGCCTTCTGCGGATCGAACACCTCGCCTTCGGGCACGAAATCCGAGTTAGACAGATTATCCGCGATGTAAGGCAGCGCTCCGACAGCCACTGATTGAATACCAGGCATCGCGGCGATCCGATCTTCGATTCGCTGGTGTAACCGCACATCTTTGCCTGCAGAGTAGCGGCTCGCTGGAGGATTGATTTCGAACAGCAACAGGTTATCCGCATTGAAGCCTACGTCGATCGAATTCAAGCTCCATACAGTTCGCAGGAATAACCCTGCGCCCATCACGAGTACGGTCGCCACCGCAATCTGAAACGCAACCACCGCTTTTCCGTTCCAGCCGTTTGTTCGCCTGGTCGCTTGCAACGCAGACTCTTTGAGGCTGCTGCTGATCGGAGCACGCGTTGCAATCAAGGCCGGAACCAGCCCGAACAGTATTCCCGTGAGCAGCACGACAACGGCGGTGCAAGCGAAGACGGGCCAATCCAGCGGAACGTGATAGTCAGTTCGGTCCCAGGTGTTGACGAGCAGCTTGGGCAAGGCACTGCGGCCGAAGTCAGCAAGCACCAATCCGCCCACTCCGCCTAGTGTGGCCAGTAGCAGGCTCTCCGTAAGAAGTTGGCGCAGAATACGTCCTCGTGCCGCTCCCAGTGCGAGCCGCACGCTCATCTCCCGCTGCCGCTGCGTGCCGCGGGCCAACAGCAGATTGGCCACGTTGGCACACGCCAGTAAGAGGACCAAGCCCGTAAGCGCCCAGAGGATATAGATTGGCTTTTGAAAGCGAAGATCGTTGAAATGCAGGCCGCGGCTGCCATCGGATAACTGAAGATGCGGCATGGTGTCTCCGGGCTTGATCGTCATCGTGGCCCGCACAGCAGCTGCCAACGCGACGTTCAACGCGGCGCCTGTCTGCGCATCGTCCACGTCCGATCGGGTACGCGCGACCAAATTGAGCCACCAAAGATCGGGATCCGCAAGCAGCGACGTCTTTCCCTTGGGATCGATCACCGGCTGCGTGCTCAGAGGAACGAAAATCTCCGGCGATTGCTGAACGTTCTTAGCGCCTGTGAACCCTCGAGGGGCGACACCCACAATCCCGAAGACAGTCTGGTTCAGCGTAATAGTCTGGCCGAGTGCGCGAGGCGATCTGCCGTACTCTCGTTGCCACAATCCATCGCTGATCACGGCGACCATTCCAGAACCGGGTGTCGCGTCATCGGAGGGTTGCAGAGTTCTCCCCAGTTGAGCCCGCACGCCGAGCTGAGCGAAGAAGTTGCCGGAGACCAGGTCTGCGTTGACTCGTTGCGCGTGGCCACGGATCGTGGCGTTCATGCCGTCTTCTTTGAACGCAATCAGGTCCTGCAGAGCGCGATTGCTCGCTCGTAATTGCTGATACACCGGGTAAGAGAATACCGAGGCCATCGTTCCACCGTTGGGGCCCGGATCGAAGTCTCCCCACATCGAGTGAACAACCTCCTTACCATCGCCAGTCCATCGCAACATGCGGAGCTGAGTGGGATTGGGCACACTGAGCCGACTTAGGAGCAGTTCTCTGCCCCCCGCTACGATCGTAGTGTTGGCTCCGATAGCCAATGCGAGAGAGGCCGCACTGATGATCGTAAAGCGGAGATCTTTCCCAAGCAGCCGAACACCAAAGTGGAGATCGGCACCGAGTTGATCGAGCCACGTGAGGCCGAGGGAGTCGCGCATCTCTTCCTTGAGAACAGCGGGTGTCCCAAACGCGATTCGGGCTCGCCGCGCAGCCTCAGCGCGGGAGTGGCCTGCCACGATCAGGTCGGCCGTCAGGCGCTCGAGGTGGTCTGCGAGTTCCGCTTCCATCTCTGCCTCGATGCGACCGCGCCGCGTGGTTGCCATCCACCATGAGCGTATCTCCATCTGTTTTCGAGATACCAGCGCCCAGATTCGGTTCATGCTCTCTCCGCCCTGGCACCAAGGATGCTCTCCATAATTCCTGCCATGCGCCGCCACTTCTCGGTTTCCTCTCCGAGTCGTTCGCGGCCTGCCTTGGTGAGCTTGTAATACTTGGCCCGGCGGTTGTTCTCGCTCTCGCCCCACTCGCTCGCGATGGCGCCTTGATGTTCCAGGCGGTAGAGTGCAGGGTAAAGAGACCCTTGTTGAATCACGAGTTCTTCGCCCGAGATCTGCTGGATCCGCAGAAGTACGCCGTATCCGTGTAACGGGCCCAGGGACACTGCCTTCAAGATGAGAAGATCCAGCGTTCCCTGCAATACATCGTTCTGCTTGACTTCTTTGCCCGGCGACATTGCTTCTCCTTGCCCGTCTAGGAGAGACAGTACAGCGCCTCTCCTAGACTGTCAAGGAGAAAGGAGAAAGCACCGTGATGCCGAATCGTGGGGACTACTGATTCCGGCATAACGGCTTCGGGAAGTTATTGCCAATCAACTTCCGGTTGACTCGCTCTCAAAAGCCAAAGGAGAATCGAAACCTAGCGAACAAGGGGGAGCCAAGATATGAAAATGAATGTGCACCTGAACTTCCCGGGAAACTGCGCAGAAGCATTTGATCTTTATAAGTCGGTGTTCGAAATCAGGGATGCGTTTGTGATGAAGTACAGCGAGGCGCCGCAAGGCTCTCCCGTAGATGCGAACTGGAGCGACAAGATTATGCATACTTCGATCCCGCTGGGGAGTGGATTGCTGATGGGCTGCGACGCGCCGCCCGCACACTCGAAGCCGATCGGCGGAGTTCAAGTTTCGGTGGAGACCAAAGACGAGGCTGAAGCAAGGCGCATCTTCCAAGGGCTGCAGGAAGGTGGGACGGTGCAGATGCCAATGGCTCCAACGTTCTGGTCGCCGCTCTTCGGTATGTGTACTGACCGCTTTGGCGTAGGTTGGATGGTCGGGTTACTCGGTCCGGGACAAGAGTAGCAGGTTCAATTCAGACTGAGGGCCCGGCGACTATGTGTCCCCGGGCCCTCTGTGTAATTCTCGCAAATACAACTTCGGCTATTTGGTACTGTCCCTCGCCGCCTTCACGTAATCGTGAGCCATCTGAACGTGCGCGTACTGTTGCGCGAGGAGCGCCTTTACCGGCTGAGGCAAATCTTTTTCCAGAGCATCCTTGTAAGCCTTCTTGGCCACGTCTTCGCCTTGCTCCGCGGTCTCGAGCAGAGTGTGATCGCCTCCGCCAAGCTTCGCTTTGAAGTCGCCCCAGGTGCGATGTACCTTTGCGCTCACGCTTCCGGTTTCTTTCGCGTCGTGATCGCCCTCAGTGTGGAGCATGGTTTCGAGTTCGCCACGAAACTGTGCGCGTTTCAGCGATTCCGCCATGAAAAAGCGCTTGTGTGCGTCGTCTTTGAGATGTTCGCCGATTTCCTGAAAGCCGGCCTGTCCGTCAATCAAGGTTTCGATTACGGAGTGCAGCTCTTTGATTACTTCTTCGTTGCTGATTTTGTGCCGCTCGTTGATCTGCGTCGCCATGAGATCCTTCCATGCGGTTGATTACCGGGATTTAAAAGACAGTTGCAGGAGCCAACTCCACCCTGCTCCCTGCCGAAGCTACTTCTCTGCATTAGTAGAGAAGTGCGCATCCTTCGATAGAAGCCAAAGAGGTAGGAACAGGTTGCTTGGACTAATCGCAATGGGCTGTGTGCAATTTCCATGAAGGCCTGAGCACAGTGCACTCGTGGATTGCAGCGACGTCTCGGTTCGCAGAGTTTGTGATGAGGCAATCTAGCAAGATCCCGGCTCTTGATTACGGGATCTCCACCAGCAAGTCGGGTTGCAGCGAAATCGTGCAGGACAGTACATAGCATCCACTGTTACGAATCATTTGCCAACAGCCCTACTGCTGCCAAAGCGAAGCCGGGAACCTCCTACTTCAGAAGCGCCAGCAGGCCACCATCCTTCGAGGCGGCCTTGAGTTGTCGTAAGCCACCATCGGCTCGCTTCCCCGCGCATGACAACTCAGCGGTTCAGCAAGCCTTACTGGGCTTCGTGGATGAGAATGCAGCCGTCCAATCACTACGCCAACGAATCGCCCATGAACGGGCCTTGATTGCTGTATAGTTCTCGTCTCCAGCACGACAATCTTCCCTGCGGAGCAAAATCATGTCAGAAGATCATCAATTCACCGCCACAGGTCCTACCGGGATAGGTTTTGAGACCAACGGAACCAGAATAAACATTGGGGCCGACATCAAAGGCGAGGTGCTTGGCGTTCAGGGTACTGGCATCGAGGGGGGCGCTGCCGGCGTGGTCGGCCGGGCCCTGTTTGATGCGCCCGGCGTGGTGGGGTTCAGCAACGGTGACTTCGCCGGTGTTGCAGGTTTCGGCAGCGATCAAAACTTTCCCGGCGCCGGAGTCTTCGGTCGGGGTGGTTCGGTAGCTGCTGAACCAGGATTTCCTGCCAAGGCGGCGGCAGGCGTGATCGGTGTAGCAGGCTCATCCGCTCCCGCAGATGGGGTGCAGGGCACGGGCTCCGGCAACTTCTCGGGAGTTGCGGGCTTCGGTGGCGCTGGCAACGGGACCGGCGTCTTTGGAGCAGGTGGTGGACAGGGAGGTCAGGGCGTCAGAGGCATCGGCGCCGGAGGACCTAACACGTCTCCGCCCGCTGCGACGGGCGTGTATGGCCAGGGCGGCCCACAGAGTCCCGGAGTGATTGGACGGGCAGGAACAGGACCGGCAGATGGCGTCGAAGGCACGGGAGCTGGGAACTTTTCCGGTGTTGCTGGTTTCGGCGGCGAGAGTTCAGGCACGGGCGTCTTCGGAGTCGGCGGCGGCCAGGGAGGCCAAGGCGTCAGAGGCATCGGTGCGGGGTCACCCAACACTGTACCCGATGGTCCCGTGGGGGTTTACGGACAAGGCGGACCTTTTGCAGACGGGGTGCAGGGTCACTCCAACGGCTCAGCCTCAAGCGGAGTAGCAGGCATGAATGGCGGCAACGGTGCCGGCATCTCCGGAGTCAGCGGAAGCGGCTATGGCGGAGAGTTCACCGGGGATTTTGCCCAACTTCATCTGACCCCCGCATCTACTGTCGGGCGGCCAACCCACGGCAATCACCACCCGGGTGAATTCTTCGTCGATGCAAATGGAGACCTCTTCTTCTGCAAAGCCGCAGGATTCCCTGGAACATGGGTCAAGCTGGCCTAGCCATCAACGGATGGCTTTCGCCAGCAGCCCCAGCGTCGCGTGCCAACCGCGTCTGCCGCGAGCATTGTGGAGGCGGTCCTGGCTTTTACGGCGGAGGATGATCGGCGCGAACAGGTTCCGGCTCATTTGGTAGCTCACGTAATTGGCGCTATGAATCTGGAGACAACGGTCCGATGCCCTCATCTAGGACCTCGCGGCGATTGTCCCCACAAACGCCTTTTATGCAGCCAATGTGGTTCGTACTCTGCGATTCTCAACGAGTGAGATCGCCAACTCCCATTTCCAGCCCTTATCGGTTTGGAATCGTGCGAAGGCCTGACGTTAAACAGTTGAGGATGAAGCCCCGGCATTGTCGGGCGTAGCCGCCTTCTCGTAGGAATCCCACTGAATGCCTGATCGGTCCGGTTTCTAACGACAGACGACGTAAACTATGGCAGATGCCGCTAAGTGACAAATTTGAACGGCGTGCGGTTGACTCTCTGGTCGCTCGCCACGCAGAACTTGAGCGGCTGACGGTTTTTGCTCTTGGCGATGAGCCGCTCGTGATGCACATCCAGAGCATTCCGGGAGTAGGGAAAACGCACCTCCTGAATGCACTGGCGGCAAGCCTCGGTGGAATGGGCGTTTTCGTTGTGTGGATCGACGCGCGCTGGTGCGAGCCTTCTCCGGCGGCATTGTGTCGCGCGATCTGCCGGGAAATTGATCTCCCGGACTCCGAGGATTTCGCGATTGTAGCGGCCGGCCTGTCGAAGACGGCAGGAAGAACTCTTCTCGTACTCGACAGTTACGAATCTTTCCGTCTGCTCGACTCTTGGCTAAGACAAGTTTTTCTGTCCTCGCTCGGCGAAAATGTGCGGACAATCCTGGCCAGTCGGGAGCCACCGCGGCCCGCATGGCGCATTGCCCCTGCATGGAGAGGGCTGTTTGACTCGATGATCCTGGAGACGTTTCCTCCGCAGGTGGCGCTAGAGCATCTGACCTCCAAGGGTGTGCCCGAGGGCATCGCCTTGGAATTAAATCGGGTTGCGCGCGGGCATCCGATGGCGCTTTCTCTGGGATTGGCACTGTACTCTGCGGGCGGGCAAGTACGCGGGAGCGCGAGCACTCGTCATCAGGTGCTGGAGCATATGGCGGAGCTGTTTCTGGAGAATGCCGATCCCGCGACCATACCGGTCGTACAGGCCGCTTCCCTGGTCCGAACAGCTACGGCGCCGCTGATGGCGGCCATGCTGCCGCATATCCCAGCTGATGAGGCACTGGATCGGCTGCGTGCCCTGCCATTTGTCAGCGCGGGACCCCATGGACTGCTGGTCCATGACGCCGTTCGTGGAGCGGTGTCGGGCACTCTCAAGTCGCGTGATCCTGCGCGCTATCAAGCGTATCGGCGTGCAGCTTCGCAGGTGGTGCATGATCAATACCGACAGGCGGCGCGATCGGACCATTGGCGTTGCACGGCGGACGTAATCTACCTGCTCGAGAACGAGAATCTGCGCGAAGGTTTTTTCCCGGCGACGGAGAGCACAGTTTCCGTCGAACCAGCTCGCGCGGACGACAAGACATCCATTTCAGCGATTATTCGCAACTTCGATGGACGCGAATCAAGTCAGGCGCTGGAGCAATGGTGGCACTACCATCCCGATTCATTTTTTGTGGTGCGGGATGAGCAAGGCGGAGTGCAAGGTTTCTACCTGGCAATTGTCTCGTCGAAGCTTCACAAGAATGTGCTGGCGAGAGATCCGCTTGCAGCGAGTTGGGCCAGGGACTTGCCGCGTTTAGAAGATAAGGCTGCCACTCTTTGGCTCAGGCGTACGCTGGATCGAGACACGGGAGAAGGGCCGTCGTCCGGGCAGGCAGCCTGCTGGCTCGACATCAAACGAACTTACTTAGAACTGCGTCCGCAGCTGCGCTGGGTGTATACCTGCTATCGCGATGCGGAGCTCTATCGCCGCTCCCTCGAGCAATTGGGATTTCGGCTGGCGGACGAGGGCCGCCCGACTCTCGACGGAGGTATGCAACACACATTTCGGCTCGACATGGGCGTTGATTCCGTAGATGGCTGGCTTGGTAACCTGCTTGCCCAGGAAGTCGGGACAGTAAAAGGCGAGGCTGAGGATAGCTCGACATTGCTGGATGAGCAAGCGCGTGAGCTAGTGGTGGGCGGCCGCCGAATCAGCCTGACCCCCCTTGAATTCGGAGTCATCGCATATCTCATGTCGAGGCCGAATAAGGCGGTGGCTCGCTATGAACTCGTCGAGGCCGTTTGGCGATATGGAAAGGAAGCGTCAACCAGTAACGTGGTGGAGACGGTGGTGCGCTCCGTGAGACAGAAGCTGGGAGCCCACAGGAACGTGCTGGAAACCGTGCGGGGAGTTGGCTACCGGTATCGCCCGACGACCTAATTATGTGCTCCCCGCGCGGAGTTAAATGGTTCAGGGACGAGCCTCAAAAATGAGGTTAAACGGAGTTTCCATAACGACCCTGGTGCTCCGGAATCCCGCCTCATTAAGGATTGCCAGCAACTGAGCAGCACCCGCCTGTGCTCCCAGTGAATAGCGCCCTCCTTGCGAGAGTGCGTTCTGGGTACAGAGAGCAGCGGATGCTGAGTAGTACATCCTAGCCACGGGCCCGACATTTTCCTCCGGTCTGTCTTTTGCGAATGGTTCGACCAGCATTAATGCGCCCTCGGGAGTCATCGCCTGCCGGGAAGCCCAGACAGCTTCGAGCGGATCCCCCATATCGTGGAGTGAATCCATGAAGCAGACCAGGTCGAATTTCTCCTCGCTACTCGCAAGGACTCGCGGAGTTGCTACCTCAAACCGAATCTGATCGCTGACACCGGCTTCCTTCGCTCGTTCCCTGGCCACGGCAATCGAAGATTCGTGGTAGTCAATTCCCACGAACTTTGAATTTGGAAACGCCTGCGCCATGAGGATCGCCGAGGCGCCGTGCCCACAGCCAACATCGGCTACGCGCCCGCCTTTGGCCAACCGATCCTGGATGCCGCTGAGAGATGGAATCCACGTCTGAGTCAAATGAGCCCGGTATCCGTTGCGAAAGAAGGCCTCCGTTCCGGTGAACAGCCGACAGTTGTGCTCATGCCAGCCCATTCCCTGGCCGGAGCGGAAAGCGCTTAGGATTTTATCTTCGTCTTGCCAAAACGATGCCGCCACGTCGAAGGCCGGCGGAAGAAATGCGGGACTCTCCGGATTCGCCAAAACAAAAGCGTGTTCAGGTGGCAGCGAGTACTGGTTGGTATTCGCATCGAAAAATACATATCCTCCGGCGACTTGGCCGTTGAGCCACTCTCGCACTGAGCGCTCGTTGGTGGTGGTGCGACGCGCCAACTCATCCGAACTGATAGGGCCGCTCTCGGCCATGGCCCCGTAAAGACCGAGCTTGTGTCCGATGTTAGTCATTAGACCAGCCATGGCGGCTGCAAGATCGGTTACCACTTGGCCGGCGAACTTCTCAATTCTATGCTGCATGTCTTCCGCGCTGTTTTGGGTCTGCATTACTCACCTCCCGACAAAAAAGCAACTGGTTCTACATACTGCATGTGAACGGCCGGCAGAGGAGCTCGCGTAAGAGCCGAGAGGGAGTTCTCAACGTCCCACAACTCCGACTTGGTGGACACGACTGCAGTATCGCTGCGCAGGGTCTGAACTACCGGGTGGTTCAGGTAAGCTTCGGCAGTCCCACGGTTGGCAAAAAGATACGTGCCTCCCATCTCAAACTTGTCTTCCTGCGAGACCCATATCTTCCAGATCAGACCTTCTATCGAGGCAATGATGCCCGCTGCTGCTCGGCTCCTGGAAAGCAAGACATGTGGAGGTACCCGCAACTTGAAGCACAGCTGCAGGAGGGTGTAATTGGTAGCACTCTTCTCTGACATTTCATTTCTCCAATCTGGTTTGTCTCTGCATCTGTGGCAGACAAAGATGAGTCTAGGAGACCTGAAGCCTTCAAAGATGAGGCCACGATGAGATCATCATGAGATTTGAACGCCGCCGAATCTACATCTCGTGCAGCGTGCTGGTGGCCTGAGGACATAGATCGTTCAATGTCTCTTGGATTGGAATTGGGAAACGGAGATTTTGCGAATAACTCGTCTCGAGTTACACATAGCCAACTCACTCATCGAGTGTTTACGATCCGTTGGTGGTCGCTCTTTTGGCTCGGGAGGATCACCGCGATCCCAGTCAATTCGCGATCTGGGCCTGCTCGGGCATCCTCTACATTTCCCAGCTTAGGTCACGGCAATGTAGAGTGGGATTCGCGAACGCTGACGTTTATTTCTTCAAGTTGGTAAGTGAGGCGAGCCATAAGCTCATCTTCCGATCCACGCTCCTCGCGTGACCTGCTAGTGGTTCGACCATTATTTTCGGGGAATAGGCCTTATCTTGACGGCTGAAGAACTCGCGCTAGAATGGCGTACCGCGTCTTCGATGCTTTTGCTTGCCCTTGAATAGCAACCATACGTTTAGAGAGATTGCACAGCCATGAACCTGTCCACGCAAGCCTCGGCCTCCCGCCGTGAATTCATCAAAAACACGGGCAAATTAGCCGCGGTTTCGGCTTTGTCCAATGTGGCCATTCCCGGTGCCCATGCAGCAGGCAGCGACGAGATCCGAGTCGTACTGATCGGCTGCGGTGGGCGCGGCGGCGGCGCGGCAGCCAACGCACTTTCGGTCAAGCGCGGCCCTGTCAAGCTCGTGGCCATGGCCGACATCTTCCCGGATCGCCTCCAGACAGACCTGACCAAGCTGCGGACGCAGTTTGCCAGCCAGGTGGACGTGCCGCCAGAACGCCAGTTCATCGGCTTCGACGCTTATCAGAAAGCGATGGATTGTTTGAAACCCGGCGACGTCGCCATTTTCGCTACGCCGCCGGCGTTTCGCTGGGTGCATTTCGCTTACGCGATCCAGAAGGGTCTGAATGTCTTCATGGAGAAGCCGCTTTCGGCTGACGGACCCACCAGCAAACGCATGTTCAGCCTTGGGCACGAGGCCCAGGCCAAGAACCTGAAGGTCGGTGTGGGATTGATGTCGCGTCATAACCGGGCGATGCAGGAACTGGCCAAGCGCGTCCACGATGGCGAGATTGGCGAGATCATTCTGCAACGGGGTTACCGCATGCACGGGCCGGGCGGATATTTCTCCTCGCTTCCGAAACCTGCCGGCATCACCGACCTTCTTTACCAGGTGCAGCGCTTCCACAGTTTCATATGGGCCAGCGGTGGCTGCTTCAACGACTTCTATATCCACTTAATTGATCAGCTGGGGTGGATGAAGAACGAGTGGCCCGTGAAGGCGCAGGCGCTGGGCGGCCGGCAGTACCGCTCCAGTCCTGAAGGAATCCTGTATGTCGATCAGAATTTCGACACATACTCAGTGGAATACACCTATTCCGACGGCACCAAGTTCTTCTTCGACGGGCGCACCATCCCCGGATGCGAACAGATCTACTCCAGCTACCTGCAAGGCACCAAAGGGTCGGGAATAGCCTCGAAAGAAGGCGATTGCGGGCAGCCGTCGAGCCTGTATGCAAGCCAGGACCTGACCTCCAAATTACTTTGGGAATCCAAGGTTAAGCCGGAGGAGCAGGATCCTTATCAAAACGAATGGAATGATTTGGTCGACGCCATTCGAGACGATAAGCCCTACAACGAGGTGCAGCGTGGAGTGGAAGCGAGCCTGGTCTCGAGCATGGGCCGCATGGCCGCCCACACCGGCCGGGAAGTGACCTTTGACCAGATGCTCAACTGCGATTTCGAAATGTCGCCGAACACAGACAAGTTCACAATGGATTCCCCAGCGCCGCTGGTTGCGGATGCCAACGGCCGATATCCTGTGCCGCAACCGGGAATCGTGACCTCACGCGAATATCGAGCATAGGCTTGTCATTGCAGGACCTCGCAACCCTCAGCGGCGCTTGGCAGACCCTGCTGGCGATTTGCGTTTTGGGCTTGACGCGCCTCCCTGGTTCCTATGAGCTTTCCCTTCTCCGAAATGGCGGGATTGACTGGAGAACGGTGCCGATCGACGGGTTGCGCCGATTATAGGAGACGAAGCTATGGCGAATGAAAGCTCAATGTGGAATCGGCGCGAATTCTTGAAGGTGGGCGGCGCATCCGCGGCATCGCTGGGCATCACGGGAGCAAAGCCTGCGACGGCGCAGGAGCATGCAGGGCAGGCAGCCATGCCGGCAGATACGCCCTATCCCAAACTCTCCATCCTCACTCCGTACTCGCCGGAGAAGCTCGCCTTTGCAGCGCAAGCCGGTTACGAAGGCGTGGTGGTGACGCTGGGACCGGACTTCAATCCGGATCTAAGCGACAGCGCCATCGACGGGATTCTGGCCGCGGCGCGCAACGCAGGCATTCGTATTATCAGCATTGAATATTTTCGTCCAAATCACACGGACCCCGATGCAGGCAAACGCGCGGCTGCGAATGCCGAGTTTGTTCGCGCTCTGGAGTTTGGCCATCGCCTGGGCTGCAAGTTTGTTGGCACCTTCAGCGGCGGGATGCCGGGCGCCAGCATGGAAGATCAGGCCAAAGCCTTCGCCGATGTCTTCAACGAGAAATACCTGCCCGTTTGCGAAAAACTCGGTGTGACGATGGGATGGGAGAACTATCCAAACGAAGCCAATTTCGCCTCCACTCCAGCGGCGATGCTGGCCGTCTTCGACCTCGTGCCGAGCAAACGACTCGGGTTGGAATTCGATCCTTCGCATTTCGTGCGGCAGTACATTGATCCGATAAGCGTGGCGTGGCAGCTCAAAGATCGCATCCTCGCCGTGCATGCGAAGGACACCGAGATCATCCGGCCGGTGCTACAGCAGGTGGGCATCTCCGGACAGGGATGGTGGCGTTACCGCATCCCGGGACAGGGCCTCGTAAACTGGCCGGAGTTCCTCACCGTGCTGCTCCAGATCCAATTTAACGGCGGCATCGCGGTGGAGCACGAGGACCCGTTCTGGGATGCGCCGCAAAGCGCCGACCTTCCCGACTTCCCGCAGCAGCGTAAGGACGGATTCATACTGGCGCGGCGTTTTCTGGGACAGTATCTGCCGGGACGACTGGTGTAATCACTGTGTTCACGAGTGGCGCGACAAGCAGCGTTGCAGCCCACTCCGCGACCAGCTACAACGGCACCTGCACCGAATTGGCTACTCCAACAAAGCAGAGGATCGACAGCAGCAGCCAATTCGCGAAAAGGATCGGGCCTTCACAGAAGCCGTGCAATCGCATCGATTTTAAGGCAAAGAAACAGCCTGGCTCAGTGGAAGCGCTCTGGACGAAGTGCCAACGAGCAATGTACGTTGCCCCGTGGTTTTGACCCATCGCTTCTCGGCGACAGACCAGTATTGGAAGGCTCGCAGAGGCACGTGCATTGACACTTCCCGCGCTTCGCCTGGATCGAGGGAGACGCGGTCAAATGCTACGAGGGTCTTGGGAGCGAACTGCACACCCTGCGGCTTGGTTTTAGGGGCAGCCAGGTAGACCTGCGGCACTTCGTCACCGCGGACCGAGCCAGCGTTCCTTACCTTTACACTCACATCGATTCCGCCGCCGGAGGCGGGCTGCGCTTTGAGGTCGGAGAGTTCGAACTTGGTGTAGGACAGTCCGAAGCCGAATGGGAAGAGCGGCTCGATCTTCTGATCGTCGAACCATCGATACCCGACCAGAACGCCCTCGGAGAATGTCGTTTTGCCATCCACGCCTTTCGCCGAGCGTTCCGGATGCGCCGGTGAAGTTGCCGGATAGTCGGCGAGCGACTTGCCCCAGGTCATCGGCAGCTTACCCCCGGGATTATTCAGGCCAAGCAGAGTCTTGGCTTCCGCCACGCCACCCTCATCACCGGGCCACCACATTTCAACGACACCCTTCACCTTGTCGAGCCAGGGCATGGCTATGGGTTGAGAGGTGTTTAGCACCACTATGGTATTGGGATTGATGGCTGCCACTTCTTCAATCAACTTGTCCTGGTCGCCGGGAAGTTCAAAGTGGGGCTTGTCCCGCGTCCAGACAAAGACCACCGCAACGGAAGCGTTTTTTGCTGCAGCCAGGGCCTCACGATGAGCGGCTTCGCGAGCTTCGGGCGTCATCCAGTTGAGCCGAATCTGAACGGGCGCATTGGAGGTATCCACTGAAGTGACCACCTCGATGGCATGCTTGCCCGCGGTCAACTGCACGGCGCGACGGACGTTGTCGAGTCCGTCGGTGGTGGGAATGCCGTTGTCCTGTGTGGCGTGCTGGAGATCGCCGTGGACGGTGCCTTCCACGGCTCCGCTCCGTCCAACTTCTTTTCCATCGATGCTCAGCTTGCCGCGCGTGCCAAGAAGCTGCAGGTAGAACCAATAGGAGCCGTCAGCCGGTATCTGGATGTCGCCCTTCCAGGTGGCGACGCTGTTGGGTGCAAGCGCGTTGCCCTTGCTAGTGGTGAAGTCAAGGACCGGATCGACGTTGCCGGTGCCGTTCGCGGATGTTCTGAGCAGTCCGGGCTTTCCATCATGGCTGAGCAGCGCAGCGTCGATCGGCTTGCCTGTCATGTCATCGTCTAGGGCAAAGGTGACCTTCGCTGATGGTGCGAGCTGCTTCAAAGCTGCGACTGGGCCAATCTGCAACTCCGGAACTCCGGGAGACCGCTCTCCGAAGGTTCCAATGGAGGCGACCTGTCCTGCTGTGGGACCGATCAGCGCGATGGTCTCGTTCTGTTTTAGCGGCAGAATGCCACCTTCATTCTTGAGCAGAACTGCGGCGTCTTCTGCAGTCTTCTCGATGATCGCGCCATTCGCCTTGAAATCCTGTTGCGTTACATCGTGCTTCTGCTTGCCGTCCAGATAGCCAAACCGATCGATTTCGTAGAGGACACGGCGCGCTGCCTCGGTGATGGTGGCCTCGGTGATGGTTCCATCCTGCATCGCCGTCCGCATGGTTGCGGAGTCAGACTCCATGGGAAAGGCGTTCATATCCATGCCGCCGCCCTTTGTTTCTTCGGGAATCGTGCCTCCCAGCATGCCCGCCAGAGCTGCCAAATTGGGTTTCACGGGCGCACCGCTGTTCTCCGGGCGCGTACGGAAGAAGGTATGCATCATGCCGGCGAAGGGACTGTTGTCTGCAACTTCGCCGGGCATCTCCATCGTCAGTCCCTGATTGATGAAGTGCACGTTATGTACGCCGCCCCAATCGGACGTGACAAAGCCTTTGAATCCCAATTCGTCGCGCAGGATCGTTTTCAGCGTGTCCGCATTGCCGCAGGCGAACGTGCCATTGAGTCTGTTGTATGAGCACATGATGGAAGCCACGCCCGCCTCGACTGCGGCGGCGAAAGGCGCCACGTACACCTCATGCAGAGTCTGCGGATCGACGAAGATGTTGTAGGAGTCGGAATCGTAGGCGACGAAATGCTTGGCCTGAGACATGACTCCTTGTGCCTGTTCGCCACGAATTTCAGCTGCGCCCATCGCGCCGTTCAGGAAAGGATCCTCGCCAAGCGTGTTATAGCTGCGCGCAAAGGTTATATCGCGATCGATGTTGATGAATGGCTGCAGCACCACATCAATCCCCAACGAACGTGCCTCTCTTCCGATCGCTACACCGTTCTGTTCGGCATCCTTGAGACTCCACGTGGCAGCAACACCCATGGTTGCCGTCTGTGCCTGTCCTGCAACGCGCGTCAACACTCCCGGAGGGCCGTCGGCGAACCGCAACGAAGGCACCCCCAGACGGGGCACGCCAGGGAGATATCCTGCCTGACCCTGGTTGGTGGCAGCGGGCTCCACGTCTCCACGGATCAAGTTCATTTTTTCCTCGAGTGTCATCTGCTTCAAAAGGCTATCGATTCTCGACTGGTTGGCTGTCTCGGCTGGCACTGTCTGCGCCCAGTTCCACGGTGAAAACGTCATCATGCAAACGCAAAGAGTGATGGCCGATCGTGAAATCATTCGTAATGCTCCTGGAGGGCAACGGGCCCGGCACTTTTGGGAACGGCAAGAATACATGGCGCCTGTGCGTATCGGCTACAACTTACTCGCAAGTCCGGCGATCTGGACTGGGTGGACGAGGCAAGAGGCCCAGCACGGAGTCCAAGAGCTGGTCAGGAACGTGGCTAATCCTTCAGATGGAGAGGCTCAGCAAGCCCGGATAGACATATCGTGCATGAAGTTTTCAGCGGGAGTTTTGTCAACGATTGATTCGATGGTGGGCGCAGCAGGATTCGAACCTACGACTTCCACCGTGTGAAGGTGGCACTCTACCGCTGAGTTATGCGCCCCTGGCGGGAGCCCACATGTAGAGTATCACCGAGGAATTTGGCTGCCAAACCAGCCGACGGCCTAGCAGAAAACGTTGCTACCGCTTTCCTCGGGATCCTTACCGCTGGCAGATTCGGCGAAGCGAACAGCTGGGGCCGGGCAAGATCCACAGGCTTTCAATCCAGTCCAATGCCCGCCCCGAGAGCAAGGACCTCTCCTCACGGGATCACTTCTGTGCGGACGGCCGGCAGAGCCCGCGTTCCAAATTGCCATCTCGTCCGGGTACAATCGACCCACCCGATGCCGCCGCCCGATCCAGAGAAAGCCCGCCGTCCTGCCCTGAAGCCGATGGATTCGGCAGCAGAGGGCCACCGAACCGGCGACGGGGAGCCTGGTTCCCCACACCGCCATGAGGACGATCCGCTGGCGGATGCGGACGATCTGGGTGAGGATGAGCGCCTCGAACCCCTGCCGGAACAGGCCGCATGGGAAGATGACGACAGCGTCACAAATTCTCAGCGTTCCCCGCAACAGGATGAAGAATTTGGTGTTTCTAAGGACATGGCTAGCGTCGTTCTGGACCCAAGTTCGTGGCAGGGCAGCCGGCCCGGTGCCGGCAGTGCTGGTTCCGCCAGCGCGGTTCGCAGCGGGTTTGTGTCCGACTGGAGCACACTCGATGATGCCGAGATCATGCTGCGGGTGCGCGAGGGCGACGACAGCGGCTTTACTTACCTGATCGAGAAGTACCGCAACCCGATCATCCATTTCATGTTTCGGATGGTGCATAATCAGGCCGTTGCGGAAGAATTGGCGCAGGAAGTGTTTCTGCGGGTCTATCGTTCGCGGCAAAGTTATCGCGCCGAGGCACGATTCACCACCTGGCTCTACCGGATTGCTACGAATCTAGGTGTGAATCACGCCCGCGACACCAAGTATGAACGCACGGCCCAGAACGTCTACCTGGACCAGCCTGATCCGGAGACCGGGATCGCACCGGACCTGGCGGACACACGTGCGACGGCTGAAGAAGACCTGGTCCGCGAAGAGCGCATGCGGGCGATTCGCAAGCACGTTCTAGCCCTGCCCGAGCGGCAGCGGACTGCGGTGCTGATGCATAAGTATCAGGGAATGGATTACAAGGAGATCGGGGCTGTTTTGAAGCTGAGCGAATCGGCTACCAAGTCCCTCCTGTTTCGCGCTTACCAGACGCTCCGGGAGCGGCTGAAAGATTTCGTCACACTGGATTGAGAATTGAGGTTGTTATGGACTGCCGGAAGGTAAAAGCGAATCTCGCGGATCTGCTCTTTGAGCCGGAGCAGGTGTCCGCCGAGGTGCGTGCTCACGTTCGCGAATGTGCGGAGTGCCGTAACGAATTGGCTGAGTTGCAGGCGACGATGAATGTGCTGGACGCTTGGGAGGCGCCCGAGCCGACCCCCTTCTTCGACGCAAAGCTGTTTGCCCGTCTGCGCGCGGAGAAAGATGCGCCGCCGGCCAGCTTCCTGGAGCGGTTGCGCGCTCGTCTGCTGTATTCGAGCGACCTGCATCTGCGCCCCATCTTGGCGGGAGCCTTGGCGCTGCTGCTGGTAGCGGGCGGATCATTCACCGAATTTGAACTGCATCACCATCAGGCTCAGAGCCAGGAGTCTGCCGCGGTGAAGGATTTGCAATCCCTCGATGGAAATGCGCAGGTGTTTCAGCAGCTGGATACGCTGGATCAGACGGACGATGATCCGGGCACAGATCCTAGCAACTTGTAACGCTGTTGTACTTTTGAACCCTGCAGCAGGGCTTGCTTTGGCTGCCATGGGAACGTCGTTGAAGTTAAGCTGGCGAGCGAACCAGATTGCGGATCGCAGGCTCGCCAATGGTCACATGGAACGGTCCGCCTTGGGAGTAAGTGATGAGATCGCGTGGGCTAATCAGCACCGCAATCCGTTCGAGACACGGTGCGTCTGCGCATCGCCGGGTTGTCTGCTGCCTGCTCGCGCTGCTCTGTGTCATGCTCCCCTCGCTTGCGTTTACTCAGCATCAGCATGGTCAGCCTGACCGGCACTCGTCTGGGCCACCGCCGCGTTCGGCGCCGCCCAGCCGACCCTCCTATCCGCAGTCAAATCGCCCTGCGCAACAGCCGAGGTATCCGCAGAAGCCAAGCTATGCGCAGCCGCAGAGCCGGCCCGCGTATCCGCCTCAGCGCAACCTTCCGCAGCAGAATGGTCCGCAGCGCAATGCTCCGCAGCAAAACTTTCCGCAGCAAACAGGACCCTACTACGGACAGGGGCAGCGCCCTGGCCAGCAGCCTGCGTACGTGCCGCCGCCGCGCTATACGCCACCGTCGCAGTTTCGGAACGGTGGTTCACCGACCCCGTACACGAGAGCTCCGCAGGGGCACCTGGGAGATTGGCTGCAGCAGCACCAGGGACAATCGCTCCAGGACCAGACTCGCGCGTTTCAACGGGAGCCCGGCTTTAACCGGCTGCCGCAGCAGCAGCAGCAGAGGCTGGTGCAGCGGCTGCAGGATTTGAACCACATGCCGGCTCAGCAGCGGCAGCGTACTTTGCAGCGGATGGAGAATATGGAACGCCTGCCTCCGCAACAGCGCGACCAGGTGCGTTCCTCAGCGCAGCAGATGGGGCAGCTTCCGCAGGACCGACAGCAGGTGGTGCGCCGAGCGTTCCGCGACTTGCGCGCGATTCCGCCGGGCCTGCGCTCGTCGGAGTTGAATTCGCCGCGATACTCCGGCCAGTTCAGCCCCGAGGAACATACGATCCTGAACAACCTGCTGAAGGTGGAGCCGTACCAAGCGCCACCTCCGCCGCCGCGCTAAGTTCCCGTCTACGCCGTTTCGGGCGGCGCCGCAGTCAGGGTGAACTCGACCGTCTGCGAACCCAGAATCGGATGTTTGGCCGTCAGGCGCACGGCACCCGGCTCTTCCTTCGCCCGGATCCAGACCGCACCACCACCGCCCACCAGCGAAAAGGGATTGTCGCCGATCAACTGCGCCGGTCCTTCCAGGTGAAACTCGATCGCATCGGTCGCGAACGGCCGCACCGCGCCGAATTCATCCGTCACTCTTAACACGACGCGAGTGGTATCCGCGCCATCGGCGACCAGGGACGTGTCGTCCGGCAGGACCAGGAATTTCTGGTCGACACCCTTGCCCGAAAAGCTCTTCGAAATAACCTGCTTGCCTTGAATGTAACCGTCAATGCGCAGATCTCCCCAGCCGTGGCGGTCTTTCGGTTCGTATTTGACGATGAAGGGAGCGTATTTGAGATGAGAGAACTGCGTGCGGTCCGGATCGGCCTCCATCAGCAGTTCCCCGTCGAGATAGAACTTCAAGTGATCGCAGTTAGAGCAGACCATCGCCTTTGAAAAGCCGACCGACTCGTCTCCGCGCGCCCAATGAAAGGCCGGCTCCAGCACCACTTCCTCTTCGGGATCGCACTGCGACTTATAGAAACCCGCTGCCGGCTTGAGCTGACGCCACATATCCGTAACGCCGTGGTAGCAGATGCGATCGCCCGATCCGAAATTGCTATGGGTGTTGTAGTCGAAGGCGCACCAGCCGATGCCGCCCGCGTATTGCGGACTTGACGCGAGCTGATCATGAACGCGCGCATGGCGAATGGTGTGTTCCGTCAACCGCTCAACGTTGTCGATGGTCTTGGTCGGATACGTGTGCCCTACAAATTCTGTGTTCAGATAGCGCGGATGATTGGGCTGCTTGAGCGGCCATCCGAAATCGTTCATGGTAAACACGTCTTCGAGGAACTCGGACTCCTGAAAGTAGCGAATGCCGCCCGTCTGCCGAGTGGGATCAAGCTTGTGTGCCATCGCATTAGTGCGAACGTAGAAATCGTGAAAGTCTCTTGACTCGTTGATGCGGACGCCCCACAGGATGATCGACGGCCGATTCCAATCGCGCCTCACCATTCTGCTTACGTTGTCGATCGAGATCAGCTTCCAGGCTTCGTCGCCCACATGTTGCCAGCCGGGAATCTCTTCGAGCACCAGCAGACCGTATTCGTCGCAGGCATCGAGGAAGTGCCGCGACTGGGGATAGTGCGAGGTGCGAACGATGTTGCACTTCAGTTCTTTGCGAAGAATGGCAGCATCCTGACGCTGCACGCGGGCGGGCATCGCCTGTCCTACCCAGGGAAAGGTCTGGTGCCGATCTAGTCCGCGCAACTTCACGACCTTGCCGTTCAGTTCGAAACCGTGATCGGTAAACTGCGCCTCGCGGAATCCGATTCTGCGAGAGTCCTCATCCATCGCTGTGTCGCCGCGCATCAATTGAACGCGCACGTGGTAAAGCTTCGGATGATTCAGATCCCACAATTCGACCTTGCCGAGCCCGGTCAACGAAACCGTATGCGAGACGGGATCGGTCGTCGCGCTGGCGGCAGGTACGGTTCCGCGGCCTTTCGCAACCACGCGATCGCCATCGAGTAGCTGCACGTTGAGAACAAGCGGAGCGGAGGAATTCTCTGTGTGCTGCACGAAGCAATCGACATCCAGCGAAGGCGAGGCGCCCATCACATCCTTCGGGCGAGCAAAAATGTTCTCGATGAAGCTCGAAGGAACGATGCGCAGCGAGACCTCGCGATAGATGCCGCCAAAGGTCAGGTAATCGATTTCATTTCCGAACGGAGGAATGTCCGGCCGCTCCGTCGAGTCCAGTTCGACCACCAGCACGTTTTCTCCGTCAAACGAGACATGTGGCGTCAGGTCGAAAAGGAAAGGGGTGTAGCCGCCCTTGTATTCACCCAGCTTTTCTCCGTTCAGAAAGACAGTGGAGGCGGTCATTGCGCCTTCGAAGTCGACGAAGACCTTCTTGCCGCGAGCCTCTGCGGGCAACTTGAACTTGCGCCGGTAGACGGATACAAATTCATAACTCTTCTCGTCGAAGCTGTGCCAGGGGAGCGGGACATTGGTATGCGGGATGACGATACGGTCGAAGCTGGAGTCGTCGAAGTCTCTGCTTCGCGCAGCCTCGATCGCCTTGGGACTGTAGCGCCAGCCTCGGTTGATGGGCAGAATCATCCGGCCTCCGCTCGCTTTATCCTGCGTGGCGGCGTCCAACGTGGGTGCCAGCCCACTCGCGGCGATCAAGGCGCCCGTACTCTTCAGGAAATCTCGTCGATCCATGTCCATGTGAAAACGTTTATCCTCGTTGGCCGGACTTTTGAATTTCAAACTGCCGTCGAAGCAGTTCTCCGGAACGTTTGCATTATATGTGTCCAGCGCAAGTCTCGCCTGCTACCGCCGGATGAGGTTGCGCGCCAGGAAGAGCACGTTCGCGGGCCGCTCCGCCAACCGCCGCATGAAGTAGGGGTACCATTCTGTGCCAAAGGGAATGTAGACGCGCATCCCATACCCCTGCTTAACCAGCTCCCGCTGCAGGTCGCGCCGAACCCCGTAGAGCATCTGAAATTCGAAGTTCTTTTTGTCGATACCCCGTTCAGCGACGAAGCGGCGGGTGGCCTCGATCATCGCCTCATCGTGAGTGGCGATCCCATGGAACGTGCTGCTTTCGACCAGCATGCGCATCAGCTTTACGAAGTTGGCATCGACATCTGCCTTGCCGGGAAACGCCAGGTTGGGCGGCTCCTGGTATGCGCCCTTGCAAAGCCGGACGCGGATGCCCTCGCGGATCAGCTGCGCGATATCGGCTTCGCTGCGGTACAGGTACGCCTGAATCACGATCCCCACGTGACCCCGGTTCTCGGGCCGTGCGTGCAGTTCGCGCACCAGTTCGAGAGTGAGGTCGGTGTGATTGGTGGCCTCCATATCGATTCGAACGAAGTTGTCGAGGGCCACCGCATGCTGTACCAGCGCGTCTACGATGCCGAAGGCCAGATCGCGGTCAAGGTCGAGTCCCATCTGGGAGAGCTTGACGCTGACATTGGCATTGAGTCCGCGCTGGTGAATGGCGTCCAGCAGTCGGTGATAAATGTCGGCGGCGTGCCGGGCCTCTTCGGGTGTGTGTACATTTTCGCCCAGGCTGTCGAGGGTGGCGGCGATTCCCTGCCCATTCAGCTTGGCAGCGGCCCTTAGTACATCTTCGATCTCCATCCCGGCGACAAATCGCGAGGACATTGCACGTCCGACGCTGGAGCGTTCTGAGAAGCGGCGCAGGGACGAGTTACGGGACAAGGCGATGAAGGCAGAACGCAGGATCGGCATAGTATTCGAACAATGAAGCGGAACTCATTATTCTCGCACGCCACAGCGGCGGGACCTCGCGGCAGGGATCGAACCAATATTCGTGACTGTATACGCTTGCAATGCTCTGAACCCGCCTTCAGTTACGAATTCACCCAAAGTTTCTACCCGGGAAGGAGCAATTTCGAGGAAACTGGAAGAAACCCACCTGCATCTCAAGTCTGGTTAAGGTGGAGCGGGTCGACCAAAGTACGGATACTGGAATCATTCGCCATCCTTAACCTGGGCTAAGGTCCCGTGCCACGGATTCGGCGCAAACCTACAAGCGCTGCAAACGTGCCTGTACCTGGCCAAACGCAGTCTGGAGAATCGCCATGATCAACCACTGCGCAAACACCGCGTGTTCGAAGCCTTTGCTCTACCTGCGCGAAGGTCGCATTTTTGTATTCGATGTGGCAGACACCCGAGCGGAACTTGGGAGCAATGGTGCCCGCCCTCGCCGTATCGAGCATTTTTGGCTATGCGGCGAATGTTCGCAGGCGTTCCTGCTGGAACGAACTGCCGAAGAAGGAGTGCGCGTCATTCCTCGACAACCCATCCGTTCCAAGCGTGCTGTGTCCATTGCAGCAGCCGCTCGGGCTTCCTGACCTTCTTCTATCCCTGGGTAAGCGGCAACAAGGTAAGCAGCAAAAAGCGCCCCACGGGGGCGCTTTTTCGTGGGCGCGCTCTGGAGCGGCGGCTAAGTCTTCACACCCGGGAAATTCGGCGAAAGCTCACTAATCTTTCGGTTATACACGCCCGAAATTGCGTTCCAGCGAATGTAGAGGAGTTCCTCCAGCATCTTGACCCCATCTTTCAGGTAGCTGATGCGGCTTCGTTCGTCGTGCCCCCAGGTCACGGGCACCTCCCGGACAGTAAAGCCTCGCTTGAGCGCGATGAACAGCAGCTCGGGGTCAAAGCCCCATCGTTCAATTCGCTGCAGCTGAAACACGGTTTGGGCGGCCGCACGACGAAAGGCTTTGAATCCGCACTGCGTGTCCGCGAACGGAAGCCCCATGATCACCCGGGTGAGGGCGTTGAAGCAGCGGCCAAAGATGCGCCGATACAACGGCTGATGGTTCGTCTGGCGGTCGCGTTCGAGCCACCGCGAACCGATGGCGATATCGGCTCCGCTCCGAATTGCGGCGAAGAGACGCTCGGCTTCTTCGATCGGCGCGGAGAGGTCTGCGTCGGTGAACATCACGATATCCCCGGCAGCCTGCAACATGCCGTTTCGAACACTGAAACCCTTGCCGCAATTCGCCGGGTTCTCGATCAGGCGCACAATCGGATCGCGCTGGGCAAACGAACGCACGATGGCCGCAGTATTGTCCCGGGATCCGTCATTCACGACCAGGACCTCGGCCGACCATCCGCGCTCGCGAATACAGGCCAGCACGTGCGTCAAGGCGTTACCGATCCTTGCGCCTTCGTTATAGGCCGGAATCACGATGCTGTATTCGAGACGCGTCATGACAGGGGTCTTTCGTTTAGGAACCTGTTGCAACGTATCATACGCCAACCGCCCGCAGAGCTCGGCCAGCGTGCCGGCATTAGGGGCCCGTTCGGACGCAAAAGTAGAGAGCGTTCGAGACCACGATAAGTGCAATCGATGCTACACTCCCGCCTATGGCAGAACAAGCACGGCGGTCGAACTGGTTTTGGCTGGCAGTGGGCGGGTCGCTGTTTTTTGTCTTCGTGATCGTCGCCCTGCTGCTCGGGTTCGCCGTGATGCGCTCGACCAGCACTACAGACTTCGCCTCGCTGGGCAAAAATATCGGGGTCATTGACGTCGACGGCGTGATCCTGAACTCCGAGGGCCTCGTCGATCAACTGCGGAAGTTTGACCAGGATGGCTCGATTAAAGCCATCATCCTGCATATCAACTCACCGGGCGGCGCGGCTGCTCCCTCGCAGGAGATCTACCACGAGGTTCGCCGCATTCGTGACGAGAAGAAGAAGCCGATCATCGCCTCGATCGACAGCGTGGGAGCCAGCGGCGCGTATTACATCGCCGCGGGTACCAGCAGGATCTATGCCAACCAGGCCAGCATCGTGGGCAGCATCGGCGTCATTATGGAGTACTCGAACTACGGTGACCTGCTTCACTGGGCCAAAATCAAGGATGTCACCATCAAAGCAGGAGAGCTCAAGGATGCGGGTTCACCGACTCGAGATCTGACCCCGACCGAGCGCGCGTACATGCAAGGGCTGGTGGACGACATGCACTCACAGTTCATTCAGGATGTCGCCGCAGGACGGGGCATGAGCGTAGATCAGGTTCACTCGATCGCAACCGGGCAGGTCTGGACCGGCAAGCAGGCGCTTCCACTTCACCTGATCGACAAGGTCGGGACATTTCGCGATACGCTGCTCGAGACCGCGAGGCAGGTGGGTATTTCCGGGGAGCCGGATGTGGTGAAGCCGGCTGCCAAACACCGGGGGCTTCTTGACCTGCTGACCGGAGATGCGAGCGATCTTTTCCCCAATCCCGGGAAACTACTTGAAAGAAACGTAGGTTTCTTTTTTCTGTGGCGATAAAGTGACGATTCGCCGCATCTACTATCGTTGACAGGGGTTACCCTGAACGTGGAGCAGATTCGATCATGACAAAAGCAGATCTGGTTGAGGAAGTCACCCAACTCGGCGATCTGACGCGGCGCGATGGAGAAGTGATCGTAGACACAATCTTCGATTCAGTGATCCACGCACTCAAGTCGGGAGATAAGATCGAAATCCGCGGATTCGGCAGTTTCCGGATTCGGCAGCGCAAGCCTAGAATCGGCCGCAATCCGAAGACCGGGGCCAAGGTGGATGTTCCGGCCAAGCGGGTCCCCTATTTCAAGCCGAGCAAGGAGTTGCGCGACCTCGTCAACCCACAGGGCGAAGACGCCACGGGCGGCTCCCGGAAGCAATCCGGAGAAGGCAACACCGCAGCCTAACTCTGGCCAGGTCGCATCCGAGCGACCGTCTTGCGGCGTACCCTCGGTCGCTTGTCGAACTCAAGCAACGAATCCCGATCTTCGCTTATTGAATTCCAATGACGGACATCATTCGGCCGGTAAAGCCGTGTTCTGCGCGGTGGGAAAAATACAGATCCGTTCGACAACTGGTGCAGTCCGGGATGAGCGAAACGTCGTCCGGGCGAAGGCCTGCGTCGAGCAGCTGGCGGCGATTCGCCTCCTTGAGATCGAGGTGGAGACTGGGACCGAGAGCGCTGTGACCGGGCGCGCGCGCGGTTAAGAACAGCATGGGGTACTTTTCGCGGATCGGATCTGAATCGAATACCTCGGAAAAGAGCTGTGGAGCGTAGGCGAATTGCGATTCAAACTCGCTGCGCACCTCTTCTCCAACCGCATAGCAGCAGGCGCCGATGCCGGGACCGATGGCTGCCGTCAGATCCTCGGGCCGGCTGCCAAACTCGAGCCGCATCCGGCCTACGCCGAGTTCAACGATGCGTCCAAGCGTTCCACGCCATCCGGCATGGATTGCGGCAACGGCGCGATTCCTGCGGTCCGCGATGAGAATTGGAATGCAGTCGGCAGTTTGAATTCCCAGCAACAATCCCTTCTTCGCGGTCAGCAATCCGTCCCCCTGGAGCTGCGGTTTCGCGATCGCCTCGGCGGTGGCCGCAGGGGCCGCATCCACTCGTCGGATAAGGGAAGAATGAATTTGCTTGAGCGTCACTAGCGTGGGAGAGGATCTGCCGGATGGCTGGGCCTTCGGGCGAGGGTCGAGTGAGGCGCCGACCGCGTGCAGAAACTGCTGCCGATTGGCGACGACGTTCTCCGAATCGTCCGAAGCGGTGAAGCCAAGATTCAGATCGCCGGATTCTCGGTACGCGATGCTCTGTCCGCCTGTTCGCGTGCTGAATCCGTGACGGAGCCACTCGTAACGCGCCCATTCCGGAACCTGGACAACTGCAACGGTGCCGCCGGATGGCTGCGCTGAAGTGTGGGTATCTGCCTTCGCCCTAGCCCTGCTGAATTCGGACTCCGACGAACGTGCTGCGTTCCTCGAGCTGCGGCTCAAACCTGCACTCGCGAGCAAATCAGGCGCGGACGACGACTTCGCCATTGCGTCTTGAAGTGAGAGTTCACGGGACGGGGCTTTGCGAAGAGAAGACATGCCTCTTCATCTTAGCCGGGCACGATGCAAATTAAGGGATGGAAGAACACGGAGGGGCCGAGCTGGCGTAAGATGGACAACTCAGATGGAGAGACCAGGGAGAGCGACTGGGCCCGCTTTCCAGCGGGCCCGCTCAAGAGGCATTAGGGAGGGGAAGCCAAGGATATTTTGAGGGCGTCCGCGAGATCGCAGACGTATTACGAAGATTCACTACGAAGGTGGGCGATAAGCCTGAAGTTGCCTCTAGTCTTACTTCCTATAGATGCATTCTTCTCACCAAAGTTGGCTTTCTCCTGCGCTTTTCTTAATTTAAAAGTTAATTCCCGTTAACATGCTGATTCCGTTGAAGGACCAGTTATTACCGTGCCGGATTAGTTAATGAAGCCCGCTTCACTCGTCACCAAGCACCGTGACGAAGTGGAATCAAAATACCACTATTCGGAATTTTGGTTCTTCTCCTTGTCCTTTTCAGTGGGATTTTCTTCCTCAATCTGTCGGATCTTATTGAGCAAAGCCTTATAGCTCACCTGCAGCCTTTTTGCCGCTTCTTTACGATTCCACTTGGTTTGGATGAGGGTTTCCTGGATTGCTTGCCTCTCGGCCTGCCATGCTGCTCTGCGCCCGATCTCAAGCAGCGAGATTTGGTCGGATGATTCGACCCGTGTGGGAGCTTTGGCTGACGCTTGGGCCTCTGGCTGGCTAAGGGCGAGTGCCTGTCGTTCGGCAGCATGCGCCGACAGTTCCCGCACGATCTGCGTAGCACCACCGACGATTACGTAGCGCTTGCAAAGGTTCTCAAGCTCGCGGATATTCCCGGGCCACGAGTAGGAGGCGAGAAACTTGAAAGTCGCGTCGTCAAACGGCGCAACGTGCCGGCGATATACCGCTGAGTACTTTTCCACGAAATAGCGCAGCAGAACCGGAATCTCATCGCGGCGTTCGCGCAACGGCGGAATGTGAACCGTGACCACGTTGATGCGATAGAACAAATCTTCGCGGAACAGCCCCTCTGCCACGCGCTGCTCCAGCATCTTGTTGGTCGCGCAGAGCACCCGAACATCGACGGCGGTGTCGTGCTTGGCTCCCAAACGCGCGAATTCTCCGTCTTGTAGAACGTGCAGCAGCTTCGCCTGCAAAAGCGGGTGCATCTCTCCAATTTCGTCCAGGAAAAGGGTGCCGCCGTTCGCCAGTTCGAACTTGCCCGGCTTGGAGCGCTGCGCGCCGGTAAATGCGCCTGCTTCGTAGCCGAACAACTCGCTCTCCAGCAGGTCGTTGGGAATCGCAGCGCAATTGACCTTGATGAAGGGCTTTCGGTTTCGTTCGGAGCGCGCAAAGATCATGCGGGCCACGATCTCTTTGCCGACGCCGCTCTCGCCCCTGACCAGGACCGTCGCGCTGGTGGTGGCCACCTTGTCGATGGTCTCGCGAATCTCCGCCATCCGGGGCGAGGTGCTGAACAGGTTCGGAAAATCCTGTACACCCGCGACATGCGAGACGATCACCTGCTGCGCGGCTGGGGCCAGCATCTCCTGCTTAGGACTGGCCTTCAAGTCAGCCAGCACACGCTCCAGCGTGACTGCGATCTCCTGGGAGCTCAGAGGCATGCTGAGAATGCCAGTAGCTCCGATCCGAGCGAGTTGAAAGGCCAAGGTAGGCGAGCCGGTGGTGACCACTACAAAAGCCAGTTGCGGAAACTCGTCTCGGAGGCTGGTAAGCAGTTCCAGATCATCCTCAACCTCGAGAATGACTAGCGAGGGGTTGTCGGCGACGATTCGGTCAGACAGGTCACGCGCCGCCGCCGCCGAGTCGGCCAGGCTGGCGGACGAGAGTTCAATGGTCCCCTCACGCGCACGAAAGTATGCGCTTAGAGCACTGCGGGCCACCCCATTACGAACGGCCAGCAGTGCCCGGATTTGGTTTTCCTCGGGCATTGTTCCATATTGTAGCCCGAACTGGCAGCCTCCAACCCTTCATAGCCCCTCTGGATGGGCTAGATCGAGCTTTAACATTGAATCTTCAAGCCCGGGCACATACGAAGCGCCAAGACGAAGACAGACTCATTTGCCTTTCACCCGTAGAAGGGCGGCACCATGAGGTTCGACCGAAGTCGACAGCGACTTGGCCGATCCCAGGTCTTTCTTTTGCCATAGATCCCGGACGTGATAATCCAAACCATCGAGTCCAAGTTCCTTCCAGCTTTTTTCGATCTTTTGCGTCGAATCGCTGGTATTGAAGACGGCAACATAGTGCCCGGCGCCCATCTCCGGCTGCGCAGTCCACACCACCGTTCCTTCGGTTTCGAGGACGGGATGGCCAGCTCTTGAATGCTGATTGACGGCAAGGACCTCGGGATTGGTCACCAGGGCGGTCGTCCAATCGTCCATTTGGGTCAGATTCGCACCGAGCACCAGGGGCGAGCGGAAGATGGACCAGAGGGTCATCACGGTTCGCTGCTCCGCATGAGTCAACCGGGTGTCGCGGACCTTTCCCCAACCCGGGACCGGACCGAGGTGTCCGAAGGGCAACATGTCCGCGTCCGGCCAATGCCCGGGCTGCACCAGCGGCGCCCACTTGCCCGCGAGTGTGAGCTGACCTTTAATACTCTGGGGAAAGTTCTCCGTCGGGTTTTCCTTTGTCCAGTCATCCCAGAAGTCGTCGGAGATGCGCCACATCTGCGCGTACTTGCGTAGCTCGTCAATGTTGTCGAGAGGCGTCGGTCCCGGCGAGAGGCTCAACACAATAGGACGCCCCGTCTTCCGCAGCGCTTCGCTCATCATCCGGATCTCGTCGGACTTGAAGGGCACGGTGATGCAATCGACCTTAAGAAAGTCCAGACCCCACCTCGCGTACAGTTTGGCGACGGAGTCGTAGTACGCCTGTGAAGCGGCGTTAGCCTTCAAACCGTAGTTATCAGGATTCCAGCGGCAAGTGTCGGAGGTATCTGCCGCATCCGCTGCATGAAACTTGCTGCCGGCGATAGGCAGGTTCTTTTCGACCGCCTCTTTGGGAATACCGCGAATAATATGCAGCCCAAATTTGAGCCCCAGGGAGTGAACATAGTCGGCCAGGGGTTTGAATCCAGCACCGTTCGCTGCGGAAGGAAACCGATTGAGCGCGGGCATGTAGAGTCCGTTTTCGCTCACGGTGTATTGCCAGGCTGGCTTGCCGGCGCTCGCTGGATTCTTGAGGTACCAGCCTTCGTCGATGACCACGTATTGCCAGCCAGACGGCTTCAGATGCTGGCGGAACCATTCGACATTGCTCTTATAATCAGCTTCATTGATGGTGAGGCCGTAGGAATCCCAGCTGTTCCAGCCCATGGGCGGCGTAGGGGCTAGCAGGGTAGAAGACGTTTTCTGGGCCGAGACACCAGAAGCAAGCAGCCCCAGAGCGATGGCTGATAGAAGTAGGAGTCTTCGCATGTAGGTTCGAGTCCTGGAATCGATTTCTGAAGCGCAGCCAGTCTACAGAAAACGACGGCCGCGCGCTGTACCGAGGACCAGGGCTTATGCACGCGCGCACTCGCAAGGAGCCGACGATCTCTCAGCTATCCGAGACAACTCGGCTATCGGCTGGCCCTGGTTTCCAACGCCCGCGCAAGGCCCGAGAGGTCCCCGCCGCCGGGTCCGCCGTTTTGCTGCCATATGACCGTTCCGGAACTGTCCATCAAAGCTAGATAGGCGTTGTCAGGAGCCGCGTAGGCGAGGGCTTGCTTCCACGCGCGTTCATTCTGGAATGAGGTCAGGAACGAATCCTGTTGCGGCTCCGGGATGCCGTGCTTCATGCCACCGACCACCATGGGGCGAACGAAGCGGGGAACGTCTTCCAGGACCGCGACCGTGAAGCATGCAACCTGCGGATGCTCTTTGCATAAGGGCGCCGCCTTCTGCCACCAATCTCGCGTCGCCGTCGATGAGTTCTTCGTAAACCCTGCAACGACGAGAGTGAACCGATCCGCGACAGGAATCTTGAGTTCTTTGCCGGAGAGCGATTTCGCCTCCGTGTGCGGGAGGCTGGCTTGCGCACTCGCCTGCAAGGCCGTACCCCCAATGGCCAGACTCAGCAGCAAGCTCAATTTCAAGAAGCGCATCGATGTTTCCTCTCTAGGTCAGACGCTCGCCGCGTCGCAAATGGTGTTCCCGGCAGATACGCTTTCAGTGCCGTGGTGGTTCCTACCGTTTCAGTTCCGCAGGACGAAACATTCTGGCAGCAGCAGCAGTGACGAATCGGCGAGGCACCAGGCGCTGGATAAAGGTCTGTGCGCGGCCTCCGCGATAAGGAATGACGGAGGTCTTTCCCCGGGCCAGACCCTCGAGCCCCAAACGTGCGACCTCTCCAGCATCCTGGTACTTGCGTTGATCCCGCCGCGATCCGGCCACGTCCATGAATTCAGATTCTGTCGGCCCCGGACAGAGCGCACTCACCCGCACACCATAGGCCCTTACTTCCTCGGCTAACGCTTCGGCCAGAAACCGATCGAAGACCTTGGTAGCCGCATAGATCGACATGTAGGCCACCGGCTGGAAGGAGGCGGTCGAAGCGAGGATCAGAATGTCTCCGCTACGCCGCTCGACCATCCGTGGCGTAAAAAGCCGAGTGAGATGGACGATCGCCGTGCAGTTGACCTGGACCATCGAGAGTTGGCGTTCGAGGTCAAGCTTGTGAAATTCGCCATACGCACCGAATCCGGCGTTATTGACCAGCAGGTCGATGGTCCGGTTGCGCCCTTCTGTGGCATCGAAGATCAGCTGCGGTGCTGCCGGGTCTTCGAGGTCCGCGACGATGACCTCAGCCTGAATCGAGAACTCCGTTTGTAGGCGGGACTGCAGCGCTTCGAGGCGATCTTTGCGGCGGGCAGTGAGCACCAGGTGAACCCCGGCTTTGGCCAGTTCCACTGCCAGAGCCTCGCCGATTCCGGCGCTCGCACCGGTGATGAGCGCCCATTTTCCTTGCCAGGTTTTTCGTATGAGCCGCGATGCTTGCTTCATGTTCTCCTTCCGGCGACTTGCCGAGCGAACCTATACCGCTGCCGGTTCCGGTTCGCCATTGACCCACTGCTGAAAGGCGTCAAAGCTCTGCGGCCTCCCGAGAAAATCCTGAACAATTTGGGTGCCGGGTTTGGAGCCACCGGGTTCGAGCACGGTTCGCCGGTAGCGCATGGCCGCTTCGCCGTCGAGCAGGTTCGCCGGGTCGAACTGATTGAAGAAATCCAGCGCGATCACCTTGTCGAAGAGGTAGGTGTAGTAATTCGACGAATAGCCGGTGAGGTGAGTGAAGCTCGCGTACATGCGATTCCCGTCAATCCAGGTGTACGGCAGAAAGCGCGTGTAGTCGTCGTGCAGCAACGCATCCAGATCGAGTTTGTCGGGATCCTGGTGATGCGTGTCGAGCGAAAAGCTGGTGTAGAAAAGCTGCGCCCTCACGCCATCGGCGCGTCCAAAGGCGCTGGCCTGGTTCATGCGCGCGACCAGTTCGGCAGGAATCGGCTCGTCCGTCTGGTAATGTTTTGCGAACCCGGCAAGCAGATCGGCATCACGGAAAAACTCCTCCAGCATCTGCGAAGGAACTTCGACGAAATCACCCTCTGTAGCGATGCCGCTGATTCCCGCGAAGGGCTGTTGGCCGCCAAGTAGCGCGTGCATCAGATGGCCGAACTCGTGAAAGAAGGTGGTGACGTTGTCGTACTGCATCAGGCCGGGATCGTCCGGCTTGCCTCCGGGAAAATTGCAGACCAGCGCGGCTTCGGGAATCTGCCGGCCGGCGACTCCAGGAATGAGAGGGTGTGCGCTGAACCACTTGTCTTTGCCCTCGCGCGGGTGCATGTCGAGATAGAAGCGGCCAACCTGCCGTTCGCCGTCGAATACGTCAAAGGCGCTGACCGCCGGATCCCACACATCCGCATCAGGGGCCGGCTCGAAACGCACATGAAAGAGACGCGCCGCTGCATCGAGTACGCCCTTTTCCACGCGATCATAGGGGAAATAAGGCCGCACCGACTGGGAGTCGAAGGCAAAGGCTGAGCGGCGAAATTGTTCGTACCAGTAGCCACGACTGGCAGCATCGATGGCCTGCAACTCAGGGCGTTGGCGGCGGGCGAATGCCAGTACCCGGGCAACGTCGCGTTCCGCTCCCTCTTTGGAAGCGGAGTCCAGATCGTTCAGAAAGGCTTTCATATTCTCAGCCGACTGCATCATCTGGTCGGCCGTGGCAAGGTCCGCCCAGGAGGCGTAGCCGAGCATGGTGGCGATCTCCTGGCGCGTCTTCAGCAGATCGAGCAGCACCTGCCGATTCGTGGGGTAGGCGCGGGTGTTGTAGGCGAGGAACATTCTCCGCCGCAGATCGTCGTTGCTGGCGAAGGTCATAACCGGCATGTAATCCGGATAGTCGGTGCTCAGGGTGATGGTGCCATCTTCGGCGGGAGGATGACTGGCAACAAAGTCGGCCGGCAGGCCGTCGAGTTCCGCCGGATCCTGCACTGTGACATGGTTCGCGCCGTCTTGCACGTTGCGGGCAAACGTCAGCGAGAGCAGGGTCGCTTTATCGTGCAGCTCGCGGATGTGAGTCCGTGTTGGCTTCGTCCTTATCCACGCCGGCAAGCCGGTACTGCAAGCAGCGTCCGGTTCAGATAGTGCCGGGTAGCCGCTGTCGATCCCGTTCATCGCCACTTCGTTCAACGAAAGATCATTAAGAGCCTGGTAGACCTCGCGATTCAGTGAGAGGTAGGTGATGACTTCGGAGATTTTCTGGCAGTGATCCTGGGCGGCATCGCGTATCTCTTTCAGCGGATGCACGCTGTTCAGAAGCGCAGACTGCTGCCCGGCGGCGGCTAGCTCCGCAAGCGCATTGTCATAGGGGCGAAGGGTGTTCTCGACGGTTCGTGGGCCGGTGGCTGCAACGAGCAAATCGATCTGGCGCTGCTGCTCGGCCATCCGCGCGCCTACCCACGCCTGCAGGCTGGGAACATCCACCTTGCCTCTTCCTGCCGCACTCCAGGGATGGGGTTGGGAAGGGGATTGCGTGAGACTGAGCCTCGGTAACGGCTGGTGCCATTTGAAGACTTCCTCCTGCAAACTTCGTTCTTCCAAGATAAGCGATGTGTCTGTGGTGGATAAGAGGCCGGGAAAAAAGCTCGGCTTTTGTTATCAGCGCTCCAAAAAGCTGAGTGGGATGCTGCATACTGGCGTCGCGGCGGAATCGCGCTTTCTGCGAAGCGTGGCTGTGGCACGGGCTTGAGGACAGCGTTACGCTAGGGTAGCTGCTAGTCATTCTCATCACTTCACAGGCTGGGGAGAAATGCTCTAAGATGCGGCAATTGCACCCATGAATTTACCCGTTACAGGCATGTCGCCCCACTACTTGCGTACGCGCATGGGGAAGATCTGCGTCGCGATTATTGGAGAGACTCCGGCGGAACTGGTGGAGAAGGCTGAGGAAGCGATTCGCGAGAACCATTTTCTCGAGTTTCGATTGGATTACCTGGCGAAGCCGGCGCTCGCCCTGCCCAAGCTGAAAGAATTCATGAGCGACCGTGGCGGCATCACGGCGATCGCGACCTGCCGTCGCGAAGTCTCGGGAGGTAAGTTCAAAGGATCTCTGGCGGCTGAGGTCGAGATTTTGACCAAGGCGATCGCGTGCGGCTTCCATCTGATCGACCTGGAGCTTGAATCCGCCGAAGCGATGAAGCGGGCTGAGTTCGAAAAGCTGCGGTCGCTGGGTGCCGGGCTGATCGTCTCCCATCACGACTTCTCGGCAACCAAAGATCTGGATGGCGTGCTTGAGCGCATCCTTCCCTTCCAGCCCGATTTCATCAAGATCGTGTCGACGGCCAAGAGCCTCGCGGACAACGTGACCATGATGCATTTCCTGGAGAAGGCTTCAAACCAGAACAACCTGGTCGGTGTCTGCATGGGCGAACAGGGCATCATCAGCCGCGTTCTTGGCCTGCGGGCTGGGAGCGCCTTCACCTTTGCCGCAGCCACTGTGGGCGAGGAGACGGCTCCGGGCCAGATCGCCGCGCGCACGTTGATTGACGCCTACCGGGCTGAACAGATCGACGCAGCCACCCGCATCTACGGCGTGGCCGGCAATCCGGTGAAGCATTCGCTTTCGCCGATCATGATGAACACGGCTTTTCGGCGCGAGACGGTAAATGCGGTGTACCTGCCGCTCCAGACCAGCAAGATCAACGACCTGCTTACGCTTGGTGCGCGAGGTTCCGCTCAACGGCATGAGCGTGACCATGCCCTTCAAGCAGGACATTCTCAAGCATCTGGCCAAGACGGATCCCCTTTCGGAGAAGGTCGGCGCCTGCAACACGATCGTTCGTTCGCAGGACGGAAAGCTTTACGGATTTAATACGGACGTGGCCGCGGTGGTTCGGCCACTCGAAAAGCGGATGCATCTGAAGGGCGCGAAGATTCTCGTCCTGGGTGCGGGTGGAGCGGCACGGGCCGCGGTGTTCGGGCTGAAGGAGAAAGGAGCCGAGGTATTCGTGTTGAACCGCACAGCGGAGACCGGGCAGAAGCTGGCTCGGGAGGCCAAGGCGAAGACTGCCAAGCGGGAGCAACTGGCGAAATCCACCTTCGACGTGATCGTGAATGCCACGCCGACCGGCATGCACGGCGTGAAGCCAACCACCGATCCTGGAGCCGAAAGAGATCAATGCGCGGCTGGTCTTCGATCTGGTCTACAACCCGATTGATACGCCTCTGATCCGAGCGGCTCGCGAAAAAGGAATCGCAGTGATTACGGGTGTAGAGATGTTCGTGCACCAGGGAGCGAGGCAGTTTGAGATCTGGACCGGCAAGCCCGCGCCGGAAGAAGAGATGATGCGAGTGGTGATACATGCGCTTCGACAGCGCGCCGAGGCTGAAGCGGCCAAGCGAAACGCTTAGCGCCCCGTTCGCCTCAGATCCTGAAGAACTATAGAGTGGAATGAGCATTTCGGGTGCGAACGTTCCCTTTGGAGACATGGATTGCGCGACGCTTCCCGTGACACTGCAGTGGACCGATTGATCGAACTTGCCCGCGAAGACAAGAGTGGGCCCAAGGCGGCTATGCCGATTCCCGCACACCTTCCCACCGACCTATCGCTCGAAGACCAAAAGGATCCTCGTCCCTCTATGTGGCGTTCGCTGCTTCAGCTCCGCGTACTTCTCCCCTATGTTTCGCGCCTGCTTCCCTTGCTGGATAGCGGCTTTGCCCATGCTCCGGACACCCGGCACCTCGATCAAAGCGTTGCTGAAGTTCAGGCCGGAAACCGCGAGTTGAGCCAGCAGGTTCTCGACCAGACAGTGCTGGTGAAGCGGGTAGAAGAACACCTGGCAAGCTCAGGGAAACCATCGAGCGGAACGCCTCGACGGCCATGAATTGAGTGAAAACTTGCGATCACTGCAGAAGACGGTTCGGACGACAGCCACTGTGAACATCGGATTGCTGGTGGCACTGGTGGGGCTGGTCGCCTACTCCATTTTCCGCTAGCGTTTTGAGGGATAGATGCGGGCCGATTGAACCTTCGCCTGCCTGCTGAGAGCACATGCCAAGCCGCTGAAGCCCAGCAGTTTAGCCGCTTCCCTACCACATTCATGCTATGTTCATACCACAAAAGTTTGTGTTTATCGCACTAAAAGTTGCTTGCTTTCGCCCCGCGTCCTCTCCGCTTTATCTGACAAATACAAATTGCCAGCCGTTACATCGCGGGGCTAGGATTACGCGTTAGCTGGACGGTTTCCGCCCGTTTGGAATCACGTACCGGCGAATGGATTCCACAGAAAGCCAGTTGTAGCCAGTCGTTCCTCGATATGCATACGTTCCGCAGTCTCAGAATGCAAAACAAAGCGTGTGGAGTGACTCCCAATGGCGTGGTATGCCTACTGCATCAGTGAGAAACAGTCCTTTCCCGAGCTTCTTCGTCATCGCAAGCCCATCCCCATGGAAACCGTGACGGGAATAGCCGGGAATCAAGTCTTCCTTTACCCAGCCAGTGATTTAGCCGTAATCGTCAGTGAACATAATCCAGAAGAAGAGATGAATCAGAAGTGCGCCGTCGACCATGCCCGCGTGATCGCCGATTGTTTCAAATTGTCCACGGTACTCCCGTTCCGGTTTGGCACAGTGTTTGCGGACGATGAGGCGCTTCGCCGCTCGATCCGTTCCAATCAGCGTCAGTTCCTCAATAACATCGATCGGCTGCGCGGCAAGGCGGAGATGCACCTGAAGGTGATGGTGGACGATTGCTGCCGCGAAGAGACTCGGCCGGTCTTGATGGATCGGGTGGGCAAGGAGTATCTGACCAGTTTGCGCGAGAATGCTACCCGGCAGCGCGAACGGCAGACCCGGGCCCGTGCAGTATCGGTGCAGATGCACCGGATGTTCGCTCCCCTGGATGAAGAGGTCACCTGCCGCAGGACGGATGCCGGCAAGATGGTGCTGGATATCGCTCACCTGATCGATCACAAGGCCATTGAGCGGTACCAGAACAAGTATTCGAGCGCCAGCCAACTGATGAAGGATTGCCAGATGCAGCTATCGGGACCCTGGCCGCCTTACCACTTCGTTCATCGCCTTACCCGGGCAGGCCACGCCGTGGCAGGCTCCGGACATGCAGTTCCCGCCTGATAATCAACCTAAACTTTACAAACGAAAAGCCCCGGTGGACCCACGACCCCCGGGGCTTTTTCATGGAGAAGAAGTGAGCGGTCCACCGCGACACGCCTCACCTCGCCCTTAATTAAAAAGACGCAGGGAATCGGGATTCGTTGGCAGACTGTGGAGTGGGGCCTAGCGGAGAAGCAACGAAAACTCAATCGCCTTACGTCGCGCGCCAGGCATCAGCCGAGATGTTTGGCGGCCGGAACGGTTCCCTTGCGGCGACTCAGCACGAAGCTCTTTTCACGGCGGTCGGCAGAGGCGTGATCGATCTTGCGCCAGAAACCAGCGAAGTAGTCCACCGCCGAAATGGTCGAGACAATGACCATATAGTAGATGGCGACGATCGCCGTCCAGTAAACGGGCAGGATAAACCAGCCGAAGTGCCAGGCATACCAGCGATGCGCGAGCACGCAGGCGACTACAGCCACAATCTGGAGGATGGTCTTGAGCTTCCCGAGGTCGCTCGCTTCGATAGTGAAGCCCTCGGAGGTGGCAATGGAGCGGAGTCCGCTGACCAGGAATTCGCGGCCGATGACCAGAACTGCGATCCAGGGCTTCATGATGTGGGGCGTGTAGCCGACCAGAACGATAAAAGCGGCGGAGATCATGAGCTTGTCCGCCAGCGGATCGAGCAACATGCCCATGGTGGTGATCTGTCCGCGTTTGCGCGCCAGGTATCCGTCGACCCCGTCAGTAATAGAGGCGAGGATGAAAACGATCGAGGCGACCGCCTCCTGCTCACCACTGATGGAGCGGAATGGGAACGCAGGCGAGAGAATCCAGATGAGCAATGGAACGCAACAGATGCGGCTCATCGTGATGGAGTTGGGTAAATTCACACTCGACCCTGCGCAAAACCAGGGCATCCGCCAGTTCGACGGGAGATGGGCAAGAGCTCAACGGTGGCGGACCGCAGTCCCGGTTTCCGCACCCACCGGATTCCTTCAATCCAGCCGGAGATGCATACCTAGTCATTATGCACCAGAGCGCAGCTACCAGCGGCGGGCGGCCCGAGGGATACGTTCAGCGTTCGCTGTCCAGCATCCTCATTCCAACTGCATCGTAGCGGGTGCCTGCGACTTGGGTGGCGTCCACTTCCGCTTCGAGTCTCGCTACCTCTGCCGGAGTCAATGAAAACTCAGCGCCTCCCAAGGCATCTTCGAGCTGTTTCCGGGTGCGCGATCCGGCGAGCGGCACGATCGATGGGTCCTTCGCCAGTACCCAGGCAAACGCGAGTCGTGCAGGAGTGGTTCCCTTTTCCGCAGCAAACTGATTCAATCTGGCGATGAGCTGCTGGTTCTTCTGGTAGTTTTCACCGCTGAAACGAGGCAGGTGCGAGCGTATATCCCCCTTGCCAGTTGGAAGCGAGCCACTGAGCAGCCCTCGTCCAAGAACTCCGTAGGCAGTCAAGCCGATACCAAGCTCGTGAAGCACGGGCAGAATCTTCTGTTCGGGGCTGCGGCTCAGCAAGCCGTATTCGATCTGCAAATCGGTGACAGGATGAACTGCGTGAGCTTTGCGGATGGTGTCCACACCGACTTCGGAGAGTCCCACCTGGCGCACAGATCCAGCCCGGATCATGGCGGCAATGGCACCTACCGTGTCTTCGATGGGAACTTTGGAATCAAGGCGAGCGGGGCGGTAGATGTCGATGTGATCTACACCGAGACGGTTCAACGTGTACGCCAGGAAATTTTTGACCGCCTCGGGACGGCTGTCGAAGCCCGACCATTGACCTTGTGGCGTTCGCATCGCACCGAATTTGACGGAAAGGATCACCTTGTCTCGCGCCGAGGAGCCGAGTTCGCGCAGCGCCCGCCCGATCAGCAGTTCATTGTGCCCCATTCCATAGAAGTCGCCGGTATCGATCAGGGTGACTCCTCGTTCAATGGCTGCATGAATGGTGGCGATGGCTTCCGCTTCCTCCGATTGCCCATACATGCCGGACATGCCCATGCAACCCAGGCCAATGGGAAACACCTGTCGGCCGCGCCGAGTTGCCGGGTTTTGATTGCTGTTGAATTGGCTCACTCGACACTCCCTGATTGAATCCTATGTGTCCGGCCGATGGGATCAGATGCGACCATAGCGCTGTGCAAGCGACTGCAGAGCTGTTCGCGAGGTGGAAAGCGACTCAAACAGTGTGACAGGTTCTCCGGTTGGTTCGAGCCACTCGGTGACGGCGGAGGATGATGTACCCTCCTTCCGATGTACTTCGTCGATACGCAACTGACTGCCGCGAGGTGTTGCGAGCCTTCCACCGCGACGAGGCCTTTCTGTTTCTGGGCTCTGCCTTTACGACTGTGGGCATCGTGGCCATTGCCTTCTGCTCGCTGCGTCGGCGCTTTGACGCATTGCTGGTTTATCTCGCCATCTTCGCCATCCTCTATGGTCAACGGCTGTGGTTGCAGGCGGGCTGCTCAAGTTGCTGCTGCCGCACATGGAGCTGCTCTCGCGTCTGACGCGCCATCCTATCCTGGTGCCCATTCCTGCGTTCTTGTTTTTTGATGCCGCAGGCTTTCTGGGATGCGGGAAAGCAGTCGCTAATTTTGTCGGATTGTTTCTCTGCATGGTGCTGCGTGCTGATGGTCGGTCCGCTCGGCTGGCTCCACACGTTCAATAATGTAGTGGTGGTGTTCGCGCTGATCTGGCTGGCGATCGAAGCGGTGCGACGGGGATCCTCTAATAGAGACTTCGTAGTGATGCGCCGCGGATTATTGTGCTTTGTGCTCCGCGCTATGGGACAACATGGTTGGTCTGTACGTTCATCCGACGCGCATTGAACCGTATGGGTTCGCGGTGTTTCTGGCGTGTCTTGGCTATGTGGCTGCGCGGCGCACTCTCGACGCGATCAGCAGCTTACGGAGATACAGAAGGAGCTTGATGTTGCGCGGCGTATCCAGTTTTCGATTCTGCCCCGGGCTTTCCGCATTCGAACAGCTTCCGCGTAGCTGCACGGTATGTGCCGATGACCTCTGTTGCCGGAGACTTGTACGATTTTCTGGTCACGAAGGAAACACAGGCAGGGCTGCTGATCGCCGACGTATCTGGCCACGGGGTACCGGCAGCGCTGATTGCCTCCATGGTGAAGATGGCGGCGACGGCGCAGCGAGCCCACTTCGCAGATCCCGCCCGGCTGCTGGGGGAGATGAACCTTGCGCTCTGCGGACATACCCAGACGCAATTCGTAACTGCCGCTATGCATTCCTCGATGCAGAGGCTGGTGAGTTGCGCTACTCCGCTGCGGGGCATCCGCCCATGCTCCTGCTGCGCGATGGCCAGGTGATCGAGGTGACGGAGAACGGTCTGCTGCTGGCTGCATTCACCCTTGCCTCGTTCTCCAACCAGACACTGCCGCTCGAACCGGGCGACCGGCTGTTGCTCTACACCGACGGACTGCTCGAGGCGGCCAATGGGAAGGGAGAATTCTTCGGTCAGGAAGGATTGAGTTCTCTGCTGCGCAATGCTCCGGGTTAGGGGTCTCCGAAGCCGCGGACCATATTCTGAGCAAAGTGCAGCAGTGGGCCAAAGCGCAGGATGATGATTTGACGGTGCTGGTTTGCGATTATGTGGCTGTTGCTTAAGAATCCTGAAAGCCGAAGCCTAGAACCAGGGCGAAATAGCGGGCGGTTTTCTGCAGGAATGAACTCCCGTAGAAAACCGCTTTCTCCTCGGTTAGCTTCTAAGCGTAAATACCGCGTTGCTTGATGGTGAAGGCGACGCGATCGATTGCCAGCATATACGCGGCGATACGGTTGTTTACGCCATGCGCCTCCGCATAGCGAACGACGTCGTCAAAGCTCTCTGCAAGGATGCCCTCCAACTGCTCGTTGACGACGGACTCCTTCCAGAAATATCCCTGCCGGTCCTGCACCCATTCAAAGTACGAAGCCGTCACGCCTCCCGCGTTGGCGAGAATGTCCGGGATAATGAAGACCTTCTTGTCGGCAAGAATCTCGTCCGCCACAGCGGTCGTGGGGCCATTTGCTCCTTCGCACACAATACGTGCCTTGATGCGATCCGCGTTGCGGCTGGTGATGACGGTTTCAGTTGCGGCAGGAATGAGAATGTCGCACTCAGTGACCAGCAGCTCCTGTGAATCGGCAGGCTCGGCGCCTTTGAAGCCGAGAACCGTTCCGTTTCGCTGACGATATTCGAGCAGCGCCACCACGTCGATGCCGTCGCCGTTGAAGAGGCCGCCATCGAACTCGGCGATGCCGATGATCTTGTAGCCCTTCTCGCGCATCAGTTTGGCTGCATTCGATCCGACATTGCCAAAGCCCTGGACGATGACGCGGCACCCTTCCCGCGGCAGGTGCAGATACTTGAGCGCCTCGTCGCAGACGATGCTGATGCCGCGCCCAGTTGCCTCGCGCCGGCCGCGCGATCCGCCAATGTTCAGCGGCTTTCCTGTAACTACACTGGTTACAGTCTGGCGCATGTGCATGGAGTAGGTATCCATAATCCACGCCATCACCTGTTCGTTGGTACCCATATCCGGAGCGGGGACATCCTTCTCCGGTCCGAGAAACTCGATCAGGTCGGAGGTGTAGCGGCGGGTGAGCCGCTCCAGTTCGCCGAGCGAAAGCTTCTTGGGGTCGCAGATGACGCCACCCTTGGCGCCGCCAAACGGGATGTTGACGACGGCGCACTTCCACGTCATCCAGCTCGCCAGCGCGCGGACTTCGTCCAACGTGACGTCGGGAGCGAAGCGGATGCCTCCCTTTCCAGGCCCACGCGCGATCGAATGCTGTACGCGAAAGCCGGTAAACACTTCAATCCGGCCATCGTCCATCGAGACGGGAAAATGCACGATGATTTCTCGCGCGGGATAGCGCAAGACCTTCCACAATCCTTCGTCCAGGTTTAACTTGCGTGCTGCGAAATCAAATCGAGCAGCCTGCGCTTCCCAGGGGTTGATCTCCTGCTCGAGCGTAATCGTTGCCATAAAACTCTCCAGGTTCTGTGCCTTACGTATGCCGCAAGTCTTCAACGTGTTCCAGACAGTTGGACTCGCAGTCAGGGGAAATCGTGGCCTTGCCGGAGTTTTGCTCCGTCAACTACCGTTCAGCCCCGCACTTTGGCCAAACTGCCCGAGTATATGCCCCCTAAAAGAGGACCGGCAACTCACCGAATGGGTCATCTCGGCGCACAAACGAGGCTTTCAGAAAGGCGCAAGGCAGCCTGAACTCGATCGAATTGCGGCGGGGCGAGAGGACATAACAGGTCGAATTGTCGAGATGTTGGTTGGTCACTGACACCCGAAGAGTAAATTCGGCCGTACTTACTGCTAAGTCTATGCAGAATAGTCAGTTAGAGTGACGGGCGACCAACTCGTCGAATTGAAATTGGAATGACGCTCACATGACACTGTAAGGGCGTGAGGGGACTACCGTTCAAGAAGGGTGAGCGGCTTCCCGCTGCCACCTTCAGGAGGAACGATGCTGCTATTTCGCACACACCCCATGAGCCGCTGGGATGCACCCCTCATGCTGTTGCTCGCCCTGCTGCCGACTTCCGCAGTAGCCCAACACTACAAACAGACAAGCCTGGTCTCAGATCTTCCGGGTTTCTCGCTGGATACCAACCTTGTCAACCCATGGGGACTCAGCCGCAGTTCCGGCAGCCCATGGTGGGTCTCCGATAACGGTACGGGGTTGTCGACGCTTTACGACGGCACCGGAAAGACGGTCCCGCTGGTCGTTACCATTCCGCCGGCGGACGCAAGCAGCCCGACAGGCACACCTACCGGGACGATGTTCAACGGCAGCACCGGATTTGCGATCGCGCCATCCAAGCCCGCGATCTTCCTATTCGTCACCGAAGATGGAACAATTTCGGGATGGAATCCGGGCGTCGATCCGACTCATGCCGTGATCAAGGTTAATGAACACTCTCGTTCGGTATTCAAAGGAGCGACCATCGCGAACGCCAATCTGCCGGGAGGCCCGACGAGCCTGCTCTATGTGGCCGATTTTCGCAAGGGACGGGTTCGCGTCTACGATACGAATTTTCACCAGCTCCACGTCGATGAAGAGGCCTTCGAGGATGACCGCCTGCCATGGGGATACGCGCCTTTCAACATCCAAAACATCGGCGGCAATCTCTACGTGGCGTTCGCCAAACAGGACGATGCCAAGCACGATGAGGTCGACGGCGCGGGACTGGGATATGTCGATGTCTTCTCGCCGAAGGGGCGTCTGCTGCACAGGCTCGAACACGGAGACTGGTTCAATGCTCCATGGGGATTGGCGCTTGCGTCTGGAGACTTCGGCATCTACAGCCACGATGTGCTGGTGGGCCAATTTGGCAGCGGCCAGATTCTGGCTTTCGATTCGGTGACCGGTAAGTTCAAGGGCGCGTTGGTCGATGCGAGTAATCAGCCGATCGTCAACGACGGCTTGTGGGGAATTTCGTTTGGCAATGGCGCAGGCGCGGGCCAGCGAACACCCTTACTTCTCTGCCGGGCTGAATCATGAGGCGGATGGATTGTTGGGGAGCATCACAGCGGTCGAGAACCCGCAGGGCAACGACCAGTAGCGAGTTTGAATTGCGCGACTCGGCCCGCGGACGGCACGCTGCGGGCCGGTTTTTTGTACGCAGGGGTTAAAGAGGAACGCGATCAGGCTTGCTTACCGGCGGCCGTTTGAGGCCGGTTCCACGACCGTTCGGAGTCGTCTCCTCATGTACCATTCCTGAAAGATGCAATCGCGAAGCAGTTCCAACGACATCAGTACTCCGAATCGCGCCGCATTCCTGCGCTTGGCACGCACGCATACTCTTGTCCCGGTGTACCGGACGCTCACTGCCGATCTGGAGACGCCGGTCTCTGCCTTCCTGCGGCTGGCCGCGGATGAACCTGAGTGTTTTCTGTTGGAGTCCGTTGAAGGAGGCGAGAAAGTTGGGCGCTACACATTCATCGGCGTTCGGCCCTATCGCAAGATCCTGGCCCACGGCAACCAGATCGAGGTGAGCGAACAGGGCAAAATATCGAGGTTTGAAGGCGACGTGTTCGCTCTTTTGAAGGACGCGCTGCATGGCCATAGGCCTGCGCGGCTGGCCGGATTGCCGCCGTTTACCGCCGGGGCGGTGGGGTTCTTCAGTTACGACGCCGTGCGGCAGATCGAGCGCTTGCCCTCGGTGGCGAAAGACGACCTGGGCATGCCGGATGCCTGCCTGATGTTCTTCGACGAAGTGCTTGCCTTTGATCATGTGAAGAAGGAAATCCTGCTGATCGTGACCGCCGACCTCAATCGGCGTGCACCTCAGGCTGCCTATGCGGACGCGTTGAAGCGACTGGACGGAATCGACAAGCGACTGGCCCGGCCACTGCCGAAGCCACGACGAAAGCAGACCGCCGGAAAGCTCAAACTTATCTCGCGCACCAAGAAAAAAGACTCTCGCAGCGGTGAACCAGACGAAGGAGTACATTGCCGCGGGCGATATATTCCAGGCGGTGCTCTCGCAACGATTCGATGTCGAGCCAGGCGTCGATCCTTTTTCGATCTACCGTTCGCTGCGGATTGTGAATCCCTCGCCGTATATGTATTTCCTGCGGTTCGAATCAAAGCGAGCAGGGGCCGGACACCTGAAGTCACGCACATCGTCGGTTCCTCGCCGGAGCTTCTGGTGCGGGTGCATCAGCAGTTGGTGGAGTATCGGCCGATCGCGGGCACGCGGCCTCGCTCCGCAGACGAGGAAGAAGATCGCCGGATCGCCGAGGAACTGTTCACCGATGAGAAAGAGCGCGCGGAACACGTGATGCTGTCGATCTTGGCCGGAACGATGTGGGACGTGTGAGCGAATACGGCAGCGAAAGGTGAAAGACCTGATGTTCGTCGAACGCATTCCCATGTCATGCACCTGGTCAGCGCCATTGAAGGCCA
>CAWKKW010000012.1:0-28778 GCA_963850345.1 uncultured Acidobacteriaceae bacterium
CATCGAGAGTTGGCGTTCGAGGTCAAGCTTGTGAAATTCGCCATACGCACCGAATCCGGCGTTATTGACCAGCAGGTCGATGGTCCGGTTGCGCCCTTCTGTGGCATCGAAGATCAGCTGCGGTGCTGCCGGGTCTTCGAGGTCCGCGACGATGACCTCAGCCTGAATCGAGAACTCCGTTTGTAGGCGGGACTGCAGCGCTTCGAGGCGATCTTTGCGGCGGGCAGTGAGCACCAGGTGAACCCCGGCTTTGGCCAGTTCCACTGCCAGAGCCTCGCCGATTCCGGCGCTCGCACCGGTGATGAGCGCCCATTTTCCTTGCCAGGTTTTTCGTATGAGCCGCGATGCTTGCTTCATGTTCTCCTTCCGGCGACTTGCCGAGCGAACCTATACCGCTGCCGGTTCCGGTTCGCCATTGACCCACTGCTGAAAGGCGTCAAAGCTCTGCGGCCTCCCGAGAAAATCCTGAACAATTTGGGTGCCGGGTTTGGAGCCACCGGGTTCGAGCACGGTTCGCCGGTAGCGCATGGCCGCTTCGCCGTCGAGCAGGTTCGCCGGGTCGAACTGATTGAAGAAATCCAGCGCGATCACCTTGTCGAAGAGGTAGGTGTAGTAATTCGACGAATAGCCGGTGAGGTGAGTGAAGCTCGCGTACATGCGATTCCCGTCAATCCAGGTGTACGGCAGAAAGCGCGTGTAGTCGTCGTGCAGCAACGCATCCAGATCGAGTTTGTCGGGATCCTGGTGATGCGTGTCGAGCGAAAAGCTGGTGTAGAAAAGCTGCGCCCTCACGCCATCGGCGCGTCCAAAGGCGCTGGCCTGGTTCATGCGCGCGACCAGTTCGGCAGGAATCGGCTCGTCCGTCTGGTAATGTTTTGCGAACCCGGCAAGCAGATCGGCATCACGGAAAAACTCCTCCAGCATCTGCGAAGGAACTTCGACGAAATCACCCTCTGTAGCGATGCCGCTGATTCCCGCGAAGGGCTGTTGGCCGCCAAGTAGCGCGTGCATCAGATGGCCGAACTCGTGAAAGAAGGTGGTGACGTTGTCGTACTGCATCAGGCCGGGATCGTCCGGCTTGCCTCCGGGAAAATTGCAGACCAGCGCGGCTTCGGGAATCTGCCGGCCCGCGACTCCAGGAATGAGAGGGTGTGCGCTGAACCACTTGTCTTTGCCCTCGCGCGGGTGCATGTCGAGATAGAAGCGGCCAACCTGCCGTTCGCCGTCGAATACGTCAAAGGCGCTGACCGCCGGATCCCACACATCCGCATCGGGGGCTGGCTCGAAACGCACATGAAAGAGACGCGCCGCTGCATCGAGTACGCCCTTTTCCACGCGATCATAGGGGAAGTAAGGCCGCACCGACTGGGAATCGAAGGCAAAGGCCGAGCGGCGAAATTGTTCGTACCAGTAACCACGACTGGCAGCATCGATGGCCTGCAGCTCGGGGCGCTGGCGGCGGGCGAATGCCAGTACACGGGCAACGTCGCGTTCCGCTCCCTCTTTGGAAGCGGAGTCCAGATCGTTCAGAAAGGCTTTCATCTTCTCAGCCGATTGCATCATCTGGTCGGCCGTGGCAAGGTCCGCCCAGGAGGCGTAGCCGAGCATGGTGGCGATCTCCTGGCGCGTCTTGAGCAGATCGAGCAGCACCTGCCGATTGGTGGGGTAGGCGCGGGTGTTGTAGGCGAGGAACATTCTCCGACGCAGATCGTCGCTGCTGGCGAAGGTCATCACCGGCATGTAATCCGGATAGTCGGTGCTCAGGGTGATGGTGCCATCTTCGGCGGGAGGATGACTGGCTACAAAGTCGGCCGGCAAGCCGTCGAGTTCCGCCGGATCCTGCACTGTGACATGGTTGGCGCCGTCTTGCACGTTGCGGGCAAACGTCAGCGAGAGCAGGGTCGCTTTATCGTGCAGCTCGCGGATATGAGTCCGTTTGGCTTCGTCTTTATCCACGCCGGCGAGCCGGTATTGCAAGAGCGTCCGGTTCAGATAGTGCCGGGTAGCGCTGTCGATCCCGTTCATCGCCACTTCGTTCAACGAAAGGTCATTAAGAGCCTGGTAGACCTCGTGATTGAGCGAGAGGTAGGTGATGACTTCGGAGATCTTCTGGCACTGATCCTGAGCGGCATCGCGTATCTCTTTGAGCGGATGCACGCTGTTCAGGAGTGCAGACTGCTGCCCGGCGGCGGCTAGCTCCGCGAGCGCATTGTCATAGGGGCGAAGGGTGTTCTCGACGGTTCGCGGGCCCGTGGCTGCTACGAGTAGATCGATCTGGCGCTGCTGCTCGGCGATCCGGGCGCCAACCCACGCCTGCAGGCTGGGAACATCCACCTTGCCTCTTCCTGCCGCGCTCCAGGGGTGGACTTGCGAAGGGGATTCGCTGTGAGACTGGGGCTCGGTAACCGCTTCTGCCATTTGAATACTTCCTCCCGCAAACTTCGTTCTTCCAAGATAAGCGATCTCTCCGCGGTGGATAAAAGAGGCAACAAAACCTTCGGCTTTGTTGCGAGCGCCCAAAAATCTGAGCAGATGCTGCATACTGGCGTCGCAGCGGAATTAGCCTTTCGGCGGCAATCCGTGGCTGTGGAGGGGTACGGGACGGAGAGTTACCTACGCCGTCCTCTAGTCGTTTCATCACTTCACAGGTGGGGAGAAATGCTCTAAGATGCGGCAATTGCACCGATGAATTTACCAGTTACAGGCTTGTCGCCCCGCTACCTGCGCACGCGCATCGGGAAGATCTGCGTCGCAATTATTGGGGACACTCCGGCGGAACTGGTGGAGAAGGCCACAGAAGCGATCCACGAAAATCACTTTCTCGAGTTCCGGTTGGATTACCTGGCGAAGCCGGCGCTCGCGTTACCGAAGCTCAAAGAATTCATGACCGACCGCGGTGGCATCACCGCAATTGCCACCTGCCGTCGCGAAGTCTCGGGTGGAAAGTTCAAAGGCTCTCTCGCTGCGGAAGTGGACATTTTGACCAAGGCCATTGCGTGCGGGTTCCACCTGGTTGACCTGGAACTTGAATCCGCCGAAGCGATGAAGCACGCCGAGTTCGAAAAACTGCGATCCCTGGGCGCCGGGCTGATCGTCTCGCATCATGACTTCGCGGCTACCAAAGATCTGGATGGGGTGCTCAGCGCATCCTCCCCTTCCAGCCCGATTTCATCAAGATCGTGTCGACGGCCAAGAGCTTGGCGGACAACGTGACCATGATGCATTTCCTGGAGAAGGCCTCAAACCAGAACAACCTGATCGGTGTCTGTATGGGCGAACAGGGCATCATCAGCCGCGTTCTTGGCTTGCGCGCTGGGAGTGCCTTCACCTTTGCCGCGGCCACTGTGGGCGAGAGACGGCTCCGGGGCAGATCGCCGCACGCACGTTGATTGACGCCTACCGGGCTGAACAGATCGACGCAGCCACCCGCATCTACGGCGTGGCCGGGAATCCGGTGAAGCATTCGCTTTCCCCGATCATGATGAACACGGCTTTTCGCCGCGAGACGGTGAATGCGGTGTACCTGCCGCTGCAGACCAGCAAGATCAACGACCTGCTGACGCTGGTGCGCGAGGTTCCGCTCAACGGCATGAGCGTGACCATGCCCTTCAAGCAGGACATTCTCAAACATCTGGCCAAGACGGATCCCCTTTCGGAGAAGGTCGGCGCCTGCAACACCATCGTTCGTTCGCAGGACGGAAAGCTTTACGGATTTAATACCGACGTGGCCGCTGTAGTTCGGCCACTCGAAAAGCGGATTCATCTGAAAGGCGCGAAGGTTCTGGTGCTGGGTGCAGGTGGAGCGGCACGGGCCGCGGTCTTTGGGCTGAAGGAGAAGGGCGCTGAGGTATTCGTGCTGAATCGCACACTTGAGACCGGGCAGAAGCTGGCTCGGGAGGCCAAGGCGAAGACTGCCAAGCGGGAGCAACTGGCCAAATCCACCTTCGACGTGATCGTGAATGCCACGCCGACCGGCATGCACGGCGTGAAGCCAACCACGATCCTGGAGCCGAAAGAGATCAATGCGCGGCTGGTCTTCGATCTTGTCTACAACCCGATTGATACGCCTCTAATCCGAGCGGCTCGCGAAAAAGGAATCGCGGTGATTACCGGTGTAGAGATGTTCGTGCACCAGGGAGCGAGGCAGTTTGAGATCTGGACCGGCAAGCCCGCGCCGGAAGAAGAGATGATGCGAGTGGTGATTCACGCGCTGCGACAGCGCGCCGAGGCTGAAGCGGCCAAGCGAAACGCCTAACTCCCCGTTCGCCTCAAATCCTGAAGAACTATAGAGTGGAATGAGCATTTCGGGTGCGAATGTGCCCTTTGGAGACATGGATTGCGCGACTCTTCCCGTGACACTGCAGTGGACAGGCTCATCGAACTTGCCCGCGAAGACAAGGGTGGGCCCAAGGCGGCTATGCCGATTCCCGCACCCCTTCCCACCGACCTATCGCTCGAAGACCAAAAGGATCCTCGTCCCTCTATGTGGCGTTCGCTGCTTCAGCTCCGCGTACTTCTCCCCTATGTTTCGCGCCTGCTTCCTTTGCTCGATAGCGGCTTCGCGCATGCTCCGGACACCCGGCACCTCGATCAGAGCGTTGCAGAAGTTCAGGCTGGAAACCGCGAGTTGAGCCAGCAGGTTCTCGACCAGACCGTGCTGGTCAAGCGGTAAGAAGAGCACCTGGCAAAGCTCAGGGAAACCATCGATCGGAACGCCTCGGACAGCCATGACTTGAGCGAAAACCTGCGATCACTGCAGAAGATGGTCAAGACGACGGCCACTGTGAGCATCGGGTTGCTGGTGGCACTGGTGGGCCTGGTCGCCTACTCCATCTTCCGATAGCTGCGGGTTAGCTGCGGGCCTATTGAACCTTCGCCTGCCTGCTGAGGGCATTTGCCAAGCCGCTGACGCCCAGCTGTTTAGCCGCTTCGCTACCACATTCATGTTATGTTGATGCCACAATAGTTTGTGTTTATAGCACAAAAGTAGCTTGCTTTCCCCGCGCGCCCTCTCCGATTTATCTGACAAATACAAATTGCCAGCGGTTACATGGCAGCGCTAGGATTACGCGTTAGCTGGACGGTTTCCGCCCGATGGAATCGCGTACCAGCGAATGAATTCCTCAGAATGCCAGTTGTAAACAGTCGTTCCTCGATATGCATACGTTCCGCAGTCTCAGAATGCAAAACAAAGCGTGTGGAGTGACTCCCAATGGCGTGGTATGCCTACTGCATCAGTGAGAAACAGTCCTTTCCCGAGCTTCTTCGTCACCGCAAGCCCATCCCCATGGAGACCGTGACGGGAATTGCAGGGAATCAAGTCTTCCTTTACCCAGCCAGTGATTTAGCCGTAATCGTCAGTGAACATAATCCAGAAGAAGAGATGAATCAGAAGTGCGCCGTCGACCATGCCCGCGTGATCGCCGATTGTTTCAAATTGTCCACGGTACTCCCGTTCCGGTTCGGCACAGTGTTTGCGGACGACGAGGCGCTTCGCCGCTCGATCCGTTCCAATCAACGTCAGTTCGTGAATAACATCGACCGGCTACGCGGCAAGGCGGAGATGCACCTCAAGGTGATGGTGGACGATTGCTGCCGCGAAGCGACTCGCCCCGTTTTGATGGATCGGGTCGGCAAGGAATACCTGACCAGTTTGCGCGAGAATGCTACCCGCCAGCGCGAACGGCAGACCCGGGCTCGCGCAGTATCGGTGCAGATGCACCGGATGTTCGCTCCCCTGGATGAAGAGGTCACCTGCCGCCGGACCGATGCCGGCAAGATGGTGCTGGATATCGCTCACCTGATCGATCACAAGGGCATTGAGCGGTACCAGAACAAGTACTCGAGCGCCAGCCAATTGATGAAGGACTGCCAGATGCAGCTATCGGGACCCTGGCCACCCTACCACTTCGTTCATCGCCTCACCCGGGCAAGCCATGCAGTGGCAGGTTCGGGACACGCAGTACCCGCCTGATTTCACAGCCTAAACTTACAAACGAAAAGCCCCGGTGGACCCACGACCCTCGGGGCTTTTTCATGGAGTAGAAGTGAGCGGTCCACCGCGACGCGCCTCACCTCCCCTTCATTAAGAAGACGCAGGAAACCAGGATTCGTTGGCAGATTGTGGAGTGGAGCGCAGTGGCAGAAGCAACGAAAACTCAATCGCCTTACGTCCGCGCCCGCCAGGCATCAGCCGAGGTGCTTGGCGGCTGGAACGGTTCCCTTGCGGCGGCTGAGCACAAAACTCTTTTCGCGGCGATCCGCTGAGGCGTGGTCGATCTTCCGCCAGAAACCAGCGAAGTAGTCCACCGCTGAAATCGTCGAGACGATGACCATGTAATAGATGGCGACGATCGCGGTCCAGTAGACGGGCAGGATGAACCACCCGAAGTGCCAGGCGTACCAGCGATGGGCGAGCACACAGGCTACCACTGCCACAATCTGGAGGATGGTCTTGAGTTTGCCAAGGTCGCTCGCTTCGATGGTGAAGCCCTCCGACGTCGCAATGGAACGAAGTCCGCTGACCAGGAATTCGCGGCCAATCACCAAAACTGCGATCCACGGCTTCATGATGTGCGGCGTGTAGCCAACCAGAACGATGAAGGCGGCGGAGATCATGAGCTTGTCCGCGAGCGGATCGAGCAGCATGCCCATGGTGGTGATCTGTCCACGTTTGCGCGCCAGGTATCCATCGACGCCATCGGTGATGGAGGCCAGAATGAATACTACGGAGGCGACCGCCTCCTGCTCACCGCTGATCGAGCGGAATGGGAAGGCAGGGGAAAGAACCCAGATGAGCAGCGGCACGCAACAAATGCGGCTCATCGTGATGGAGTTGGGTAAATTCACACTCGACCCTGAGCAAAACCGGGGCATTCGCTAGCTGGACGGGGAGATGGGCAACGCCAGCCCAAACGGGGGCGGACCGCAGTACCAGTCTCCGCACCCACCGGATCTTTTCAATCCAGCCGGAGATGCATACCTAGACATTATGCACCAGCGCGCTGAAACCAGCGGAATGCGGCCCATCCAGAAGGACACGTTCAGCGTTCGCTGTCGAGCATCCTCATTCCAACGGCGTCGTAGCGGGTGCCTGCGACTTGGGCCGCGTCCACTTCGCCTTCGAGCTTGGCGACGTCCTCCGGAGTGAGTGAAAGTTCGACTGCTGCCAGCGCGTCGTCGAGTTGTTTCCGCGTGCGGGCTCCGGCGAGCGGCACGATCGAAGGATCCTTCGCTAATACCCAGGCGAATGCGAGTCGTGCGGGAGTAGTTCCCTTTTCCGCGGCGAATTGGTTCAGTTTGGCGATCAGCTGATGGTTCTTCTGGTAGTTTTCGCCCGAAAAACGAGGCAGGTGCGAGCGAATGTCGCCCTTTCCGGTTGGCAGGGAGCCGCTGAGCAGACCACGTGAGAGAACTCCGTAGGCCGTGAGGCCGATGCCAAGCTCGTGAAGCACGGGCAGAATCTTTTGTTCGGGGCTGCGGCTCAACAGTCCGTATTCAATCTGCAGGTCGGTAACTGGGTGAACTGCGTGAGCCTTCCGGATGGTCTCCACGCCTACCTCGGACAATCCGACCTGGCGCACAGATCCAGCCCGGATCATCGAGGCAATGGCACCGACGGTGTCTTCGATGGGGACCTTGGCGTCAAGGCGTGCGGGGCGGTAGATGTCGATGTGATCCACGCCGAGGCGGTTGAGGGTGTAGGCGAGAAAATTCTTGACCGCCTCGGGACGCGAATCGAAGCCGGTCCATTGGCCTTGCGGTGTTCGCATCGCACCGAACTTGACCGACAGAATCACCTTGTCGCGCGCGGAAGAGCCCAGTTCACGCAGCGCGCGGCCGATCAGCAGCTCATTGTGGCCCATTCCGTAGAAGTCGCCGGTATCGATCAGGGTGACGCCCCGTTCGATGGCTGCATGAATGGTGGCAATGGCTTCCGCTTCGTCGGATTGCCCATACATCCCGGACATCCCCATGCAACCCAGGCCGATGGGAAACACCTGTTCTGCGCCGAGTTGGCGGGTCGTTACTGCTGGCTGATGGCTCACTGTTTACCCCTGTATTCCATCCTACGAGCAGGCTCTGTGGGCATCAATGCGACCCAAGCACATCGCGCAAGCCACGGCAGAAGCTGTTCACGGCGTCGAAAGCGTCTCAATCAAGGAAGCCCGCTTCGCTCCCCGGGTTGGATCGAGCCACCATGTCACGACCACAGAGCTGATGTTGTATGCTCCTTTCTCATGTATGTGGTCGATTCGCCGCTGACTGCCAGCCAGGTGTTGCGCACCTTTCACCACGACGAGGCCTTTCTATTCCTGGGCTCCGCGTTCACGACGGTTGGCATCGTCGCGCTGGCTTTGTGCGCGGTGCGAAGGCGGCTGGATCCGCTCACGATTTACCTGGGCCTGTTCGCAATTCTGTATGGACAACGGCTCTGGCTGGAATCCGGGCTGCTGAGGTTGATGCTGCCGGACACGAACCTGCTCTCAAAGTTGCTGGACGTCGCCACCTATCTGGTGCCTATTCCGGCTTTCTTGTTTTTCGAGGCGGCCGGCTTTCTGGGAATGCGCTATAAGCGAGTTTCGCCAATTCTGATTGGATTCTTTGCCTGCCTGGTTGCTGCCGTGCTTATCTTCGGTCCGCTCCGGTTGTTCCACACGCTCAACGACGCGGTGGTGGTGATCGCGCTGCTCGCGCTGGCAGCGGAGTCCCTGCGTCGGAGATCGCCGAGCCGCGACTTCGTAGTGATGCGCCGTGGATTGTTCTGCTTCGTGGCTGCCGCGCTTTGGCAGAACATGCAGGGGCAGCGGTTCATCCCATTCAACGTGGAGCCCTTCGGCTTTGCGATCTTTCTGGCCTGCCTGGGCTATGTGGCCGCGCGACGCACTCTCGACCGCGATCAGCAACTGACGGAGTTACAAAAGGAGCTGGATGTTGCCCGGCGCATTCAGCTTTCCATTCTGCCCGGCGCCTTCCCTGAATCGCCCTGCTTCCGGGTGGCAGCACGGTACGTTCCCATGACCTCAGTGGCGGGCGATTTCTATGATTACGTGGTCACCGGCGAGAGCCAGGCCGGATTGCTGATCGCGGATGTTTCGGGTCACGGAGTTCCGGCGGCCTTGATCGCCTCGATGGTGAAGATGGCGGCGACAGCGCAGCGAGCTCACTGTGCGGACCCAGCCCGCCTGCTGGCGGAGATGAACCTGGCACTCTGCGGAAACACGCAAAGCCAATTTGTAACTGCAGCGTACGCCTATCTGGACGCCGAGGCCGGGGAGCTGCGCTACTCCGCCGCCGGGCATCCGCCCATGCTCTTACTGCGAGAGGGCAAAGTCGTGGAAGTGACCGAGAACGGTCTGCTGCTGGCTGCTTTCACCTTCGCCTCGTTTTCAAATTCGACCTTGCCGCTGAAACCTGGAGACCGGCTGTTGCTCTACACCGATGGATTGCTCGAAGCGGCGAATGGCAGCGGCGATTTCTTTGGGCAGGAGGGTCTCTCTACGCTACTTGCGCAATGCTCTGGATTGAATGTTTCGGAAGCGGCAGATCGCATTTTGAGCAAGGTGCAGCAGTGGGCCAAGGCGCAGGATGACGATTTGACAGTGCTGGTGTGTGACTATCTCGGCTTCGCTGAGCCAGCCTGACATTGCCAGCGAAGCAGTGAAAGGGCGGCCTTGCCCGGAATGAGCAATCTCCGAGAGGGCCGCCCTTTGCATTTAGGCGTAAATGCCGCGCTGCTTGATCGTGAAAGCGACGCGATCGATGGCCAGCATGTACGCGGCGATGCGGTTGTTTACGCCATGCGCCTCGGCATAGCGCACGACGTCATCGAAGCTTTCTGCGAGGATGCCTTCCAACTGCTCGTTGACGACGGACTCCTTCCAGAAATATCCCTGCCGGTCCTGCACCCATTCAAAGTAAGAGGCTGTTACTCCTCCGGCGTTGGCGAGGATGTCGGGGATGATGAAGACCTTCTTGTCCGCGAGAATCTCGTCGGCTACGGCAGTGGTGGGGCCATTCGCGCCTTCGCACACGATGCGTGCTTTGATACGCTCGGCGTTTCGGCTGGTGATTACGGTTTCAGTCGCGGCGGGAATCAGTATGTCGCATTCGGTTACTAACAACTCCTGCGAATCGGCAGGCTCCGCGCCCTTGAAGCCGAGAATAGTTCCATTTCGCTGGCGGTATTCGAGCAGCGACACAACATCAATGCCGTCGTTGTTGTAGAGGCCTCCGTCGAACTCCGCGATGCCGATGATCTTGTAACCCTTATCGCGCATCAGCTTGGCTGCATTCGACCCGACATTGCCGAAGCCCTGGACGATAACACGGCAACCTTCACGCGGAAGGTGCAGATATTTGAGTGCTTCATCGCAGACGATGCTGATACCGCGGCCTGTGGCTTCGCGGCGGCCACGCGAGCCGCCGATGTTCAGCGGCTTTCCTGTAACCACGCTGGTTACAGTCTGACGCATGTGCATGGAGTAGGTGTCCATGATCCACGCCATTACCTGTTCGTTGGTACCCATGTCGGGAGCGGGAACATCTTTTTCTGGTCCGAGAAATTCGATGAGGTCGGAGGTGTAACGGCGGGTGAGCCGCTCGAGTTCGCCGAGCGAAAGCTTCTTGGGGTCGCAGATGACGCCGCCCTTAGCTCCTCCGAAAGGGATGTTCACAACGGCGCATTTCCACGTCATCCAGCTCGCCAGGGCGCGCACTTCATCCAACGTCACTTCAGGCGCAAATCGAATACCGCCCTTGCCTGGGCCGCGTGCGATCGAATGCTGTACACGAAAGCCGGTGAACACTTCAATGCGGCCGTCGTCCATTGAGACGGGAAAATGCACGATGATCTCGCGCGCGGGATAGCGCAATACTTTCCAAAGTCCTTCGTCCAGGTTTAACTTGCGTGCTGCGAAATCAAATCGAGCAGCCTGGGCTTCCCAGGGGTTGATCTCCTGCTCGAGCGTAATCGTTGCCATAAAACTCTCCAGGTTCTTGTGCCTTACGTATGCCGCAAGTCTTCAACGTCGGCGTACCAGACAGTTGGACTCACGGTCAGGGGAAATCGTGGCCTTGCCGGAGTTTTGCTCCGTCAATTAACGTTCAGCCCCGCACTTTGGCCAAACTGCCCGAGTATATGCCCCCTAAAAGAGGACCGGCAACCCACCGAACGGGTCATCTCCGCGGACGATTGGGCTGGTTTGAGCACACATGTGCGGGAGCTCAGTGAGAGAGGCCGGGCCGAGAGCGACATAACACGATTGAATTGTCGAGATGTTGGTTTGTCTCTGACAAGTTATAGGACGAGTGAAGGAGATAGGTGCTGTAAATGTTTGAAGGGATGGGCGTTAGCTCAAAGCGGACATCGACTGACAAAGTGAAATTCTAATGACGTGGAGATGACACTGTAAGTGTCTCAGCGGACTACCTTCGAAAACGGTGAGCGGCTTCCCGCTGCCACCTTCAGGAGGAACGATGCCGCTATTCCGCACACACCAGCTAAGTCGCTGGAATGCACCCCTCATGGTGTTGCTCGCCCTGCTGCCTGGTTCCGCGGTAGCACAACACTACAAACAGACAAGCCTGGTGTCAGACCTTCCTGGCTTTTTGGTCGATACCAACCTCGTCAACCCCTGGGGTCTCTCGCGCAGTTCGGGCAGCCCTTGGTGGGTTTCCGATAACGGTACGGGATTGTCGACGCTCTACGACGGTACTGGGAAGGCGGCTCCGCTGGTGGTCACGATTCCTCCTGCAGACACAAGCAGCCAGACCGGCACGCCAACGGGTACGGTTTTCAACGGCAGCACCGATTTCGCCATTGCGCCGAAGAAGCCAGGGGTTTTCCTATTCGTCACCGAAGATGGCACAATCTCCGGCTGGAATCCGGGTGTCGACTTAACCCACGCCGTCATCAAGGTCAATGAACACTCCCGTTCGGTGTTCAAAGGAGCGACCATTGCCACGGTGAATCTGCCGAGCGGCCCAATGAGCCTGCTCTACGTAGCTGATTTTCGCAAGGGACGTGTTCGCATCTACGACACGAACTTCCATCCGATGCACGTTGACGAAGATGCCTTCGACGACGACCGCATGCCAGCGGGATACGCGCCATTCAATATCCAGAATATCGGCGGCGATATCTACGTAGCATTCGCGAAGCAGGACGACGCCAAGCACGATGAGGTCGACGGCGAAGGCCTGGGATATGTCGATGTATTTTCTCCTCGAGGGCGATTGCTGCGCAGGCTCGAACACGGAGACTGGTTCAACGCTCCGTGGGGGCTGACGCTTGCCTCCGGCGATTTCGGCGCCTACAGCCACGACGTACTGGTCGGCCAGTTTGGCAGCGGCGAGATTCTGGCGTTTGATCCGGTGACCGGGCGGTACAAAGGCGCCTTGGTCGATGCAAATAACCAGAAGATCGTGAATGACGGATTGTGGGGAATCTCCTTTGGCAACGGCACGGGCGCGGGCCCGGCCAACACACTCTACTTCTCTGCCGGATCGAATCATGAGGCGGACGGATTGTTCGGGAGCATTACGGCTGTCGAGAACCCGCAGGGTAACGACCAATAGCTTAGGTTTGAGTTGCGCTACTCGGCCCGCGGACGGCACGCTGCGGGCCGGTTTTTTGTTCGCAGGTGGTTGAAAGACGAAAGCTGCGATGCAAGTTCCTTGGCGGCGGCAGTCAGACGGCGGTCGGTTCGAAGCCACGTTCCGAGCCCTGTCCTCATGTACCATGTCCTGAAAGATGCAATCGCGAAGCAGTTCCAACGACAGCAGCATTCCGAATCGAGCCGCATTCCTGCGACTGGCTCGCACACACACGCTTGTCCCGGTGTACCGGACGCTCACGGCCGATCTGGAGACACCCGTCTCTGCCTTTCTGCGGCTGGCTGCGGACGAGCCCGAGTGTTTCCTGCTGGAGTCTGTCGAAGGCGGAGAAAAGGTCGGACGCTACACGTTCATTGGCGTTCGCCCGTATCGCAAGATCCTGGCCCGCGGCAATCATATTGAGGTGAGTGAAGGCGGCAAGCTCTCAAACTTTGAAGGGGACGTGTTCGCTCTGCTCAAGGACGCGCTGCATGGCCACAAGCCCGCGCGACTGGCCGGGTTGCCCCCGTTCACCGCTGGGGCAGTGGGGTTCTTCAGCTACGACGCAGTACGGCAGATCGAGCGGTTGCCGTCCTTGGCGAAAGACGATCTCGGCATGCCGGATGCCTGCCTGATGTTCTTTGACGAGGTGCTTGCCTTTGACCATGTCAAGAAGGAGATCCTGCTGATCGTGACCGCGGACCTGAAACGGCGCACGCCGCAGGCCGGCTACGCCGACGCATTGAAGAGACTCGACGGGATCGAGAAACGGCTGAGTCGGCCGCTGCCACGCCCGCGACGGAAGAAGACGGCAGGCAAGCTCAAGCTCACATCACGCACCAAGAAAAAAGACTTCCTCGCGGCGGTGAACCAGACGAAGGAATACATCGCGGCCGGCGATATTTTCCAAGCAGTGCTCTCGCAGCGGTTTGATGTGGAGCCAGGTGTAGACCCGTTTTCGATCTACCGTTCGCTGCGGATTGTGAATCCCTCTCCCTATATGTACTTCCTGCGGTTCGGATCAAAGCGGCCGAGTGGCCGGCCCGAGGTGACTCATATCGTCGGCTCTTCGCCAGAGTTGCTGGTGCGCGTTCATCAGCAGTTGGTGGAGTATCGGCCGATCGCAGGCACGCGGCCGCGGTCCGCAGATGAAGAAGAAGACCGCAGGATCGCCGAGGAGTTGTTCACCGATGAGAAGGAGCGCGCCGAACACGTGATGCTGGTGGACCTTGGCCGGAACGACGTGGGCCGGGTGAGCGAGTACGGCAGCGTTAAGGTGAAGGATTTGATGTTCGTCGAGCGCTATTCCCACGTCATGCACCTGGTGAGCGCAATCGAAGGCCAGCTTCGCAAAGACCTCACGCCGGTGGATGCCTTCCGCGCCTGCTTCCCCGCGGGAACGCTCTCTGGTGCGCCGAAGATTCGCGCGATGGAGATTATCGAAGAGCTCGAGCCTACTCGGCGAGGCATCTATGGCGGGAGCGTGTTGTATGCAGATTTTTCCGGGAACCTCGACTCCTGTATCGCCATTCGGACCTTGCTGCTGCAGGGGAAGCAGGGACACATCCAGTCGGGTGCGGGGATTGTTGCGGACTCCGTGCCGGAGAAGGAATACGAAGAATCTGTTAACAAGGCGAAAGCCGTAGTGCAGGCAATCGAGCGCGCGCGGAACTCCTGAACCATGGGATCAGGTTGGAGCCGGTGACGGATTCTCCGGCGTTGTGAGTGTTCTCAGGTCCGGTCTTCCTACTTGGCGATCTGCATGGTTCCTGCACCCTGGTAGGTGCAGGCCAGACGGTATTCGGGCTGCCACTGGCTGCCGTCGGCGTAGGTCACTCGCTGAATTCCAAGGCTATCGAATCCGACGGCATTCTTCACCAATTCCAACCTCTGCACTCCTTCGCCGCTGGTGAGATGGACGGGAAATTCGCGGGTGACGGAATCCAGTTGATAGATGCTGTCCTTGACCTTGATGCGTGCGAGCAGATCCAGCGCGACAACCTTCTTACTGCTGTGGTTTTGCAGTTCCACGCTCAGGCTCGGAGCGCTTGAGGCATGAGGACCAGACGTTATCAGCATGAAGCGGGAAGGTCGCTCAAACGAAACCTTCACGATGTTCACTTCGCAGGGAGCTGCCATGTGTTCGGCGAAGGTAGTGATATTGAAGGGCGCGGCTGCATTATCGACGATGAAGGTGTGCTGGGAAGACTGGGCGAGGACAGGCACGGCGGTTAGAACGAGGAGACATAACGTAAGTCGCTTCATAGGCACCTCACCGGCACCGAGATATTCTTCTGCCGAAGAGGGTAGACCCTCCTGAAACCGCTGTAAAGACCCCGGCCTCCCGGGATGGGTAAGAGGCTGGAAGGGATTTGAGAGAATCGCGGATAGGCAGATCGCCGGGCCAGTAAACGCCTGACGGACGGCCCTTAAGGCAGCGCATGAGAAGCCTTCGCACCCAAATCGCGAACCTGCATCGGGCCTTGCGTCGCGGGCCAAGGTCGTCTGCCTCCGTGCACCCCTTCGACGACGAGTTTGGGGTAGACACCAGCGGTATGATTCCGGCATCGCACCTCGTCACCGGCCATCCGCACGACCGGCACAACACTGCGTACTACGCCATCGCTCCCTCGCTGTTTCGAAGCCTTTGCAGCTTCTGGCAGGAGACGCCGTTGCCCTTTGCGGCGGAGAGTTACACCTTCATCGACATGGGCGCGGGGAAGGGCCGGGCGATGTTGCTGGCCTCCGAGTTTGCATTTGCGGGCGTGTTGGGAGTCGAACTTCACCCTCAGCTCTGTCGCGCTGCGCGCCGCAATTTGAAGCGCTGGAATCAGCTTGGGAGAACGGCGATTCCGATGCGCGTCGCTTGTGAAGATGCCACGGCTTTTCAGTTTCCGTCCGGACCGTGCCTGCTGTACCTGTTTCACCCATTTGACGGTGTGGTTCTGGCGCGACTGATCCGGCGAATTGAGGGGGCTTTTGCGCATCGGCCACGCGAACTCGATCTGCTGTACGTGAATGCTGAGTTTGAGGGGTTGTTGGCGCAGGGCCCGGGATTCGAGCGGCTGTGGTCGCGTTCGGTGCCCATGTCTGAGGAAGACGCTGCGTTCGATCGTCTGATCGAATCGAACGACAGCCCGGTGCAATACGGCGTAACCGGAGACGAGATTTGCAGCGCCTGGCGATGGGTAGGTGAATGAGGTCCTACTATGTGCGCGACGCGGCTGGCACTGAGTCCGACTAAATTTGAGAGTTTTTTCGTCGCATGTCGAAATGGGACTCGCTAACCCGTCATGGGAGTGAGTGAGAATGAACTCTCACTCCTACGGAGGATACCGATGAACTACACGCTTCTGATCTATACGACACCGGAAGAACTGGCGTTGCGCAGCAATCCCGAAAAACAGCAGGAGTATTGGGCCGCCTGGCCCAGGTATGCGAAGTCGCTGGTGGACGCTGGCGTTCACGCGGGTGGAGCGGGGCTGCAACTGCCCGAGACCGCGACGACTGTCCGGATGAGCGGAGGTCAGCGACTGGTGCAGGATGGGCCGTACGCCGATACGAAGGAACAGCTTGGCGGCTACTTCATCATCAACGTACCGGATTTAGATGCGGCGCTTGAGTGGGCGGCACGCTGCCCAGTGCAGCCCGGCTCGGTGGTTGAAGTCCGACCCAATCTACCGGGAATGTGATGGCAACCAGCACTGACACGCACGCGGCGATCGAACAGGTGGCGCGAGATTCCTACGGCCGCCTGATCGCCTACCTGGCGGCCCGCTCACGGGACGTAGCTTCGGCCGAAGATGCACTCGCCGACGCGTTTCATTCCGCGTTGCAGACGTGGCCATCCACCGGAGTTCCAGCGATGCCGGAGGCCTGGCTGCTGATCGCCGCCAGACGCAGGCTGATCGACCAAACCCGTCATTCGCGTGTGCAGGAGGAGGCGGTTCCGCAGCTACTGGCACTCACGAACGAGTTGGTAGAGATGGCAATCGATGAGGTGGAGTTCCCGGACGAGCGGCTCAAACTGCTGTTCCTCTGTGCGCACCCGGCCATCGACCCGGCTGTGCGGACGCCCTTGATGCTGCAGGTGGTGCTAGGGCTCGATGCAGTTCGGATTGCGTCTGCTTTCCTGGTGCAGCCAACGACTATGGGACAGCGCCTGAGCCGGGCGAAGCGAAGGATCCGGGACGCACGCATTCCGTTTGATGTACCTCGGTCCGATCTGCCAGGGAGACTCGATTCGGTATTGGAGGCAGTGTATGGAGCCTATGGAACGGGATGGGAAGATGTGGCCGGAGCCGATCCGCGGCGCCGGAACCTCGCGGCGGAGGCGCTGCAGCTCGGAAGATTGCTAGTTCGGTTGCTGCCTGATGAGCCGGAAGCATTGGGACTGCTGGCGCTCATGCTGCATTGCGAAGCGAGGCGTGACGCGAGGCAGACGGATGGTGGCTACGTTCCACTTTCGCAGCAGGAAACAACGCGATGGTCGAAGGAGAAGATCGCGGAAGCGGAAGGGTTGCTGAATCGCGCAGCGGAAAGCGGCAGAATTGGGCGTTTTCAGCTCGAGGCTGCGATCCAGTCAGTCCATGCGCAGCGTGCGCAGACCGGGGAAACGAACTGGGAAGCGATCGCGCTGCTGTATGAGGGCCTGGTGCGACTGGCACCGACCATTGGCGCGACGGTAGCGCGGGCTGCTGCACTGGCGGCGGCACGCGGCCCGGCCGAGGGCTATGCGGAGCTGGAATCGATTCCTGCAGAGACGGTCAAAGCTTACCAGCCGTATTGGGCGGTGGCCGCTTCCCTGCTGAGTCGGATGGGCCGACTTGAGGAAGCCTCCGCTGCCTACGGACGTGCGATGGGACTTTGCGAAAACGCAGGGATGCGCGAGTTTCTGGCGAAAGAAGAAGCAGCAATGCGCCCGGACCGATGAAGGCCAGTCTCGCCAAAAGACAAGGGCAGGCCGCGAAGCCTGCCCCCTCCATTGCTGTCATTGCCGCGCAGTTATGCAGTTGCGCTCAGAGCCTTGCCACTGACCCGAAAGCGCTCCATGCTGATCTTGAGCGTGCGCTCAATCTTGCGCAGATCGCCGCGCTCTTCAGGAGCCGCGAAGGTCGATGCCACACCATGAGCAGAAGCCCGGCCAGTCCGGCCGACACGGTGAACGAAGTCCTCAGCTACCTTGGGAATGTCGTAGTTGACCACGTGGGCCACATCGGCGACGTCGATGCCGCGAGCGGCAACATCGGTGGCGACGAGGACGCGATGATGTCCCATCGAAAAGCTTTTGAGTGCGGCATTCCGCTGGCCCTGCGAGCGATCGCCGTGGATGCAGGTAGCGCTCCAGCCGGAACGAACCAGCCGTTGCGAAACGCGATCCGCGCCGTGCTTGGTGCGCACGAAAACCAGGAAGCTGCCCTTTTCAGAGCCGAGCAGATGTTCGAGTAGCTCAAGCTTCTTGTCGTTGGTGACTTCGAAGGTCTGCAGGCGAACGTTCTCGGCGGGCTTGAGTACCGATCCCAACTCGATCCGGACCGGATCCTTAAGGTACTCGCGAACCACTTCCTTGATGTTGGCATCGAGGGTGGCGGAGTAGCAAAGCGTCTGGCGTTGCGAAGGCAGGGCTGCGGCAATGCGCTTGATTGCGGGCTTGAAGCCCATATCCAGCATGCGATCCACTTCGTCCAGAACCAGGACTTGAACCTGGTCGAGCTTGATCACGCGACGCTTGAGGTAGTCCTCGAGGCGGCCGGGGGTGGCGACGATCATGCGAGCGCCACGGCGAATCGACTGAAGCTGCGAGCCCTCAGACATGCCGCCGACGACCAGGGCCGACGTGAGTGCCGTACCTTGTGTCATGTCGCGGAAGGTTTTTTCTACCTGCATCGCCAGTTCGCGCGTAGGCAGGAGGATGAGCGCGGTTGCGCCTTTGGTTTGGGTCTTCTGCATCCGCTCGATGATGGGGAGCAAGAAGCTCAGGGTCTTCCCCGTTCCAGTCTGCGCGGTCGCGAGCACATCGCGGCCTTCAAGAGCGGGCGGAATTGCGCCGGCCTGCACTGGTGTAGGGATGGTGAAATTGGCAGCGGCGAGCCGCTTAAGCAGCGGCGCCGAAAGATTGAAATCTGAAAATTGAGTCACTGAATCCTTGAGGTCTGGGCTGGCCCAAGCTGTTCCCACAGCGGGCGCCGAGACGGCGTTCATGTCCCGTGACGGCTTCGTCCGTCGCAAGAGAATCTTAGATGTACGTCGGGAGTACCGGGGCAATTCAACCGACTGACGCGAAGTTCACTGTCAATCGCGGTTCTTTCCGCACGCGTGCCTACTTTGTGCAACACTCTGCTGCACAAGCTCGCACCGCAACATGGCGGGCGAATGGCGCTGTCGGGGCTTGGGGAAGAATGCGGCGGTCTGGCTTTCCAGGCGAGAACGGCTCACAACCAAATCACTGAGCGCAAATACAGAGTAACACAGTGTTAACTCGACCCGTTGGGGGCAGGTATCGAATGTATAACTTAAGGGCGCTCTCGTCGTCGGATAGTCTGTTCGAGGCCAGCCCGATGAGAGGGTTGCGTTTGGCTGAAGGAAACGAATGCTGCAACGACCGGTTCATGCGCGTCCCGTGCCCTGGCGAGAGAACCCGGCCTCGAGTTCTCGTGCCTTATTCCGACCATTTCACTGGATGAACTGGTGCTTCGGCTGGGCAGCATGGGCGCTCGGCAACTGGGCTCTGCTTGAAGTGCTGGAGTACCTCGGCGCATTTTCCGTACTAATTGCGGTAGTTTTCTATTTCGCTGAAAGTGGCGATCGAATCAAGCAGAAGCACTACCAGGCATGGCAGGTGATCAACACGGCTCAGGGCAGAGGCGGCAGCGGTGGCCGCATCGAGGCGCTGGAGGAACTGAACCGGGACGGGGTACCGCTCGTGGGCGTAGACGCGAGCGAGGCCTTCCTGCAGGGCGTACGGCTTCCGAAAGCACAACTGAACCGATGCGATCTGCATGCGGCCGACCTCCGCGACAGCGATCTCCATCGGGCGGTGTTGACCTACTGCAGTCTGCAGTCGGCGAACTTTCGCATGGCAGCCCTGAATGACGCGGTACTTTCAAATGCGGATCTGAGCAATGCGGATCTCTCCAACGCGGATATGCGCGGCGCGGACTTTACAGGCGCCAACTTGGACGACCCTGACCTGCGAGGTGCTGACCTGAACGGGCTTGCGTAGAGCGGCATTCGATCGTTGCGGCTGGCCAACGTTTTTGGCGTTCGCCACGCGCCAGCGGGATTCACGGCGTATGCGATTGCGCATGGGGCGGTGTCTCTCGAATCGGATGCGGATTGGCAGAAGCTGCAGGATGCCTCCCCTAAGAAGTGAGGTGCCGTAATGCTCTTGCACGGGCTGCAACTGCGGGGTCCGATAGCGGCTGCACTGCTCGGAGCTTCCTTGGGCTGGGGAGACCCGGTGCTATTCTGCCCGTATGCTCGACCCCTCCGCCGGAACGGATTCCGCACTTCTACTCACGGAAGAACTTCTCGTCTTTGCTACGGTTGTGGGATCAGTCGCGGCACTCCCCGCCTTCATTGAATTCGTGAGCGACCTGCGGAAGCGCCGGGAGCGAGTCTACCTTTCACTGGAAGATGTACCTGTCGCCAGCCTGAGGCCGCGGCTGGCAGGGATGGACGAACTGCTCGCGAGTATCGATGATCTGATCGACCGCGCTCGAACTCCCTCCGCCTACCAGGAACTGAAGATCGGCAACGAAGTCTTGATCATCGGCCCGAATCAGAGTGGCAAGAAGAGCCTCGCTCAGCGCATGGCCCAGCTTGCCGGGATTGAGCGTTTGATCACGGTCTACAATCCACGCGACAGCGATGCATTAGCAAAAGCAAAGGGGATCGTTCGCGGATACAGGCGGCAGAAGGTCATGTTGCTGCTGCCCCGCATCGATCTCGCTTACCAGGCTGGGGATCCACAACTGCTCACAGAACTGGACGCGCTCATCGAAACCACCTCGGAGCATCAGAACGTGCTGGTGGTGGCGACGACTGTGGCGTTCGAGGCAAACAGCGATCTGGACAACATCTTCGGTATCAAGTTGGCGCTGCCCGGAGCAGGTCTCAACCCTGCGGATCGGCCCGAGATTCCCGAGGATGCGGAGCGCATGCTGGCCGAGGTTGTGCAGTTTTATATGAGCGAGGCTCAGCAGCGTGGCTTTCAATTGCATGGCCTGAGCGAAAATGAGTTTCGCTCCCGCGTTCTGGAAGTGGTGATCAACCCGGCGGAGATTGAGGACATCGTGGTTCTCTGCCAGACCACCGCACTCTACCGCAAACGCACTCGCCAGGAAACTACAACGCTCTTCACACGCGAGATATTGGAGACGGCAATCGCGCGGGTGGTCGCGGGTTAGTTGCAATTTGTAACAGTCGCAAGACTTTTTGCCTGAACCATGTCGCTGGCGACACGCCGCACGGGATGCTCCGCTCCCGAGAGGAAAGAACCGCTCCCAATTACCGCAGACTCTCCCGAACACATAAGGGGGAGTTAGTATCTAGCCTGGCCGCAACGCAGCCACTTCGGCATCGGCCAGGGCTGATGTGCTACTTCTTTTTCATCGTATGGAAAGTTTTCAGCTAAGCGACCGGATATAAGTACTGCTGAATGATGAGGTTTCCTTGGAAGACTGAGTCATTCATCTCTTTCCTCAAGGTCTTCTTTCTCTGGGCGAAGCGCGGTACTGGGGTGCTTTTCGGCAGATAATAACTTGGCGCGTTCAGCGAAGATTAGCGGGGAGCGGCTGCACTCGCAGTGGGCGTGCAGTTCACCTTGGCTTAAAGAAAACGCCACCAAGTGAGTTGTGTAGCTATTCTCTTTTTCACCACGCATAAATACCGGGGCCCCTTCCGAGAGTATCAAGTCTCTTCTCAAAGCCTCCCTAAAAGTTAACTGCCGACCAGCAAGGATGCAACTCTGCCGCATCCAAAAACCATAACAGTGAGTAGTCAAACAAATTGCTCCGACCCTGGAGGTCCCCCAGAACTTATGACGCCCATAAAGTTAACGAGAACATGGAAACGATTCCACCCCCGGTTGCTAGTGGCAGCCGCCGGCTCAGTGCTGATGGCAGCATCGTTGGCACAGGCTCAAACACCTGTAGTGAATTCCATCAATGTGTGGCAGGGAGGAACCAACGGTGGCACCGCACTCACTGTCTACGGAAGCAATTTCGTGAATGGCGCCACGGTTACTTTCGGCAGTGCAGCCGCCACCACCACGTACGTCGGCGCCGGTACCCTTAATGTGGTATCTCCGGCTGGAACGGCGGGCTCGGTGGATGTGACGGTTAGAAATCCCAATGGACTCACTGGTTCGCTGAGGAGCCTGCTGCATAACCAGAGTTTCGAATCCGGCATCACGAATTGGACCGGCAACGGGCAGGGGACCTCCACGGTGGGAGCGGTCACAGCCAACGCTCACAATGGGAGCCATTACCTCGAACTCACGTCGAGCGGTGTCGGTAGTCATCCAGTGGTCTACGCCTCGAACTCGAACGGAAGTGCGCTGTATGTTCCAGTGAAGGCAGGCGACGCACTCAGCTTCGGCGGTTATGCATATCGTGTGTCTGGAGGATCGCTGGTGCGCTGGGGCCTTGAGGTCACGGATGCGAACAAGGCGAATCCGATCTATCAATCTGCATCCCCGGTGAGCGCATACGATCCACTGTGGACGCTGCAGCAAAGCACGTATACAGTGCCGAGCGGGAGGAGTTTCGTGCGACTCTATGCCGAGATTAGTCCGACAAGCGCCACAGTTGCTCGATTTGACGATGGGTTCTTGCAGAAGACAACGGGGAACTCCAATGGATTTGTCTATCTCTCGCCTCCAATCGTGACTTCCGTCAGTCCAAATTGGGGCGCACCTGCGGGCGGAACTACAAGGACCATCTACGGCACAGGGTTTCGCAGCGGGGCTACCGTGAAGTTTGGCAGCTTTGCCGCAGCCGGCGTTCAGGTAGTGAACGCAAATGCGATCGAGGTCTTCGCGCCAAAACAAAGCGCGGGCGCAGTGGCGGTAGCTGTGACCGAAGGCACCCAGAGCAGTACGCTTGCGAGCGCCTACACTTACTCCACTCCTGCGGCGCCTCCCTCGGCGATGCTCGCGATGAAGCACATCATCTTTACCTTCCAGGAGAATCGGTCTTTCGATACCTACTTCGGAAAGATGGATGAGTATCGCAAGTTATATGGAGTAACCGACAATGCCGTGGACGAACGCAACAACAGCAAGGCGATGCCGGATGTTGCGGGCCAAATGATAACTCCGTATCACTTCCAGACGGAGTGCCACGAAAATCTGCAGCCGAGCTGGAATTCGCAACACTACGACTACGACCGCGGCCTGATGGATAATTTCATGAAGGCGGGAAATGCAATCGGTCATTCGAACATTGATCCGAACGGAACCCGTGCAATCGGCTACTACGACTGGACCGACTTACCGTATTACTACAGTCTGGCCTTTCAGTTCGCTACGAGCGACCGGTGGTTTTCGCCCGTACTGGGTGCTACGGACCCGAACCGGATGTATGCGGTGGGAGCGACGTCCCTTGGCTGGACCTCGACCGCGTATCCACCCTCTGGAGGGTTCCCGAACTACACCATCTTCGATCTGCTCGATCAGGCCGGAATTTCGTGGAAGTACTACTACCAGTTCACCTCGCCGTTGCACATTACTGTCTGGTCTGTTTACAAGAAGGACCCGAGTAAGTTCGTTCCAATCGGTCAATATTTCACGGACGTGAAGAGTGAGAGCACGCTCCCCGCGGTGTCATTTATCGAAGAGGGCGGCTACGACGAACATCCCAAGCCAAACCCCGGCACAAGCACGGCGCCGGAGAGCATTCAGCACGGAGCTACGGTCATAAAGTCCTTCATCGACGCGTTGATGAAGAGCCCTACTTGGACGACTTCCGCCTTCATCTTCAGCTACGACGAGGGTGGTGGAATGCATGACCATGTGGTGCCCGCGACAGTGAGAGTCCCGGACGGAATTCCGCCGAGGCTGACGGTCGGACAGGACGCTTCCGGTCTGTTCAACATGAGCGGAGTTCGTGTGCCGGTCGCTGTCGTATCTCCCTGGACGAAGCCCTACTTCGTGTCGCATGTCGTGCGGGATCATACTGCGATTCTCAAGTTCATTGAGAGGCGATTCAGCCTGCAACCGCTGACGGCGCGTGACGATGCAAGCGATGATATGCAGGAGTTCTTCAACTTCGCTAATCCGGCTTACAAGGTTCCGCCGGCGATGCCTGCCCAACCCACGACAGGAGCCTGCAACCTGAATGTGGAGAAGGCGCCTGGTCAGTAAGGATCGAGCATTCTGCGCAGATTGCTCATCACCTGTTACGACTTAGTAGTCCCAAGTAGTCTTGAACGTGAGGCCCGAGACATCATCGGGCCTCATCTTTTTTTGTGCGCAGCGGCCCGCTAGTACTTATAAATTCGCGATTCCCATGGCTTCAGATGAAGTTCAGAAGCGCCGACTTCGTCCGTCTGCTGGTTCGCCAATACAAGTGTGGTCGGTTTTAGATTGCCGGGAAGGGTGTAGGCGAGAGGGCTTGCCGAGAAGTTGAGGACGACCAGGTAGCGTTCTGAATCGAGTGTGCGTGTATAGGCGAACACTGTTGGATGATCCGGGTCAATATCTTTGAAGTCTCCATAGACCAGAGTAGGACTGCGGTGGCGTAGCGCAATCAAGCGGCGGGTGAAATGATACACGGAATCGGGATCCGCCACTTCCTGAGCTGCGTTGATTGCTTTGTAATTTGGATTTACGGCTAGCCAGGGCTTCGTACCAGTCGTAAATCCGGCCTGCGCAGTCTTGTCCCATTGCATCGGCGTACGTGCGTTGTCGCGGCTCATGTGGCGCAGGTTGTCCAGGTACGCTTGCTCTGTAACTTTGTGGGTGAGCACATCCGCCTTGTACCCGTTCTTCGCTTCTATGTCGTTGAAGTCTTCGATGGAATGAAAGGGATAGTTCGTCATCCCGAGTTCATCGCCCTGATACAGGAAGGGCGTGCCCCGCATCGTAAGCAGCATGGTGGCGATCAGCTTAGCCGATGGGACGCGGAAGGCCGGCGAGTCATCTCCAAAGCTTGAGACGACTCGCGGATTGTCGTGATTAGAGAGAAACACCGTGTCCCAACTGTGAGCGTCCAGTCCTTGCGCGTGCCTGGTGAAGATCGCCTTGAACTCTGGCAGCTTCCAACTCTTCCACTGCTTGCCATCGCGGTTGATGCGAATCGCGTCGAAGTTGAAGATCATATTCAACTCGTGACGCCGATCGTCGACCATCAACGGAGTCTGCTGGAGCGAGATGCCCAGGGCCTCGCCGACGGTCATGACGTCGTACCTGGCCATGACATTGCGATTCATCTCCTGCAAGTACTCGTGCATGTGTGGTCCGTTGGCGTAAGCCTTGCCGGTGTCTTTCAACTCCTCCGCCGTGAGGTCAGGCAGGCCAGGACGCTTCGAGATCAGCGGGATCACGTCCATGCGAAAACCATCGACTCCTTTATCGAGCCAGAACTTCATCAGGTCGTACACATCTCCCCGAACCTTCGGATTGTCCCAATTCAGATCCGGCTGCTTTACGGCGAAGTAGTGCAGATAATACTGCTTCGTCGCAGGATCAAACTGCCAGGCTGAACCGAAGAAGAACGAAGGATAGTTATTGGGCGGATCAAATCCGGTAGAACTGGCTGCGTTCGGCTTCCCATCACGCCAGAAATAGTAGTCGCGGTAGGGGCTCTCTTTGGAGCTGCGGCTTTCGACAAACCATTTGTGCTCGTCTGAGGTGTGATTGACGACCAGGTCGATGATGAGCCGCATGTGTCGCTGCTTGATGCCTGCCAGCATCCTGTCAAAGTCGGCCATTGTGCCGAACTCGGTCATGACCTTACGGTAGTCACGGATATCGTATCCGTTGTCCGCATTTGGCGAGTCGAAGTGGGGACTAAGCCAGATAACGTCGACGCCGAGCCCTTTGAGATAGTCGAGCTCACTCGTGATGCCATTGAGATCGCCGATTCCGTCGCCATTAGAGTCTTTGAACGAGCGCGGGTAGACCTGATAGACCACCGCTTCTTTCCACCACATCGGCTGATAGCCATTGATCAGCTTCGGATCCTTCTTAGTATCGACGCGTCGGACCCGCCGCAGCAGTTTGCGACAGGCCAGGCAAAGGGGCGATGGAGGGCAAGACAAAGAATCCAAGTGCTACGAACGTGCAAGTGCATGCGTTGCTCCTAACGTGACTCTGTTCTGAGCGAGCTGCGACCAGATCCCTATGCGACACGCAAGTGTACTAGAGATGCGGCAAGGCTCGTCCGCAAGAGGGCGGGGCGCGTGCAGAGCTTGCTCAAAAAGGTGTAGCCTGTCTTCGTGAAAAAAAATGAGGATGTCGAGACACTGATGATTGAGGGGCATGAGGTTCGCGTGACTCATCCCGACAAACCTTATTTCTCAAAACAGACGAAGCTCTCGAAAATTGATTTGGTCCGATACTATCTCTCGGTTGCTCCAGGAGCCCTGGCGGGCATTCGCGATCGTCCCATCGTGTTGAAGCGCTTTGTAAATGGCGCGGAGAACGAAGCCTTTTACCAGAAGCGCGCTCCTTCGGACCGGCCGGCATGGCTGCGAACCGTCACCCTCTCCTTCCCATCCGGCCGCACTGCCGAAGAAGTGGTGGTCGACGACGACGCCGGCTTGGCGTGGATCGTAAATCTGGGTTGTATTGAACTGCACCCGCATCCTGTGTTGTCTTCGGATCTCGATCATCCGAATGAATTGCGAATCGATCTGGACCCAGGACCGGGTGTGGCGTGGGATGATGTTCGGCGCGTGTCCCTTGAGGTGAAGGCGCTACTGGAAGAGAACGGCCTGCAAGGTTGGCCGAAGACCAGCGGTTCTCGCGGAATGCACGTGAACGTGCGAATCCAGCCACGCTGGACCTTCAGTGAAGTGCGGAGGGCGGCCCTGGCAGTGTCTCGCGCAGTGGAGAGGCGAGCGCCTGAGTTAGCTAGTTCTAAGTGGTGGAAGGAAGAACGACACGGCGTGTTTCTGGACTATAACCAGAATGCCAAAGACCGGACCACTTGCTCCGCTTACTCCGTTCGCCCGCTGCCTGATGCTCGCGTTTCGACGCCGCTTCACTGGCATGAAGTGGCCGATTGCGATCCCGCGGAGTTTACCGTGCTCACGGTCCCTTCGCGGTTTAAATCGATGGGCGATCCGCACGCGAAGATCAACGATGCTGCGGGCTCGCTTGAGTCCCTGCTTGAGCTAGCCGCTCAGGACGAAGCGGCAGGCTTAGGGGATGCGCCGTGGCCGCCACATTTTCGCAAGATGGAGGGCGAAGCGCCGCGGGTTTCGCCTTCGCGTGCGAAGAGTCCGAAGAAATCCGCTCCGAAGACTGCGCGTAGCAAGATGCCCTTGATCGTGGTTGCTAACTCGCCTAAGAAGGATGAAGCATTGGCCGGGTTGGAGCGATGGAAGGCAAAGCACACCGAGGCAGCCCAGCTGTTGGCGGTCGACGATGTGCTGGTGGACTCCATGCGCGGCAAGTCGTCGACGTGGACGCGAATTCGAATTAATCTGCGCCACGTGCCAGAGGAGATGCGGCCGGTTCAGGAGACTCCCGATCCGGATGATGACCCGACGCGGGAGTGGACCGAAGGTAGGGCGGCTGCGTCTGGCCGGAAGAAAACGAAGGGCTCAGCGGCCACTGGAGAAGATGGAAGCTAGCTCATGCGCCGGCACGATCTCCAACTGATCGTAAGTGCAGTCACTCGGCTTCTTATCTGTGCGCCATCTGCGGAAATGGGCCATATGCCGGAACCGGCTACCCTGCATATGTTCGTACGCAACCTCGACTACGAGTTCCGCACGCAAAGGTTCCCACGATAGGTCCTTGCCTTGGCTCCAGCGACTTTGACCCCCGGGCATCCGATGTTCCCCATCGCCGGTGGCCGAATCGGGGTCTTCCCAGGATTTCCAGGGATGGTTCTTCAAGGCATTCTCTCGGTAAGGAGCAAGATAGTCGGCTAACTCACGACGTTTGTCCTGGGTGAAGCTGGAGCACACGCCGACATGCTGGAGGCCGCCGGAAGCGTCATACAAACCGAGCAGGAGAGAGCCAATGAGAGTGCCTTCGCCTTTCTTATACCAGCGAAAGCCCGCGACCACACAATCGCAGTCGCGTTCATGCTTCACTTTGAGCATTACACGCTTGTTCGCCTCGTAGGCGCCTTCAGTCCGCTTTGCGATCACTCCGTCGAGACCTGCACCCTCGAAACGGCGAAACCAGTCCTGCGCAGTCTTAAGCTCCCCGGTAGCGGGGGTGATGTGGAGAGGCGGAGCCGCAGCGGAAAGAAGCGATTCCAATCGTTCGCGACGCGTACCAAAAGGTTCCTCGCGAAGATCGCGCTCTCCTTCGCACAGTAAGTCAAAGAAGACGAGGGAAGCTGGGCTCTGCTGAGATAACAAATTCACCCGGGACACCGCAGGGTGGATGCGGAGCTGCAACTCTTCGAACTCCAGCCGGCCTTGCTTTGCGACTACAATCTCGCCATCGAGCACGCATCGGCCAGGGAGTTGCGCCTTGATGGGTTGGAGCAGTTCGGGGAAGTAGCGATTCAACGATTTTTCGTCGCGGCTCTGGATCAGGACTTCGTCACCGTCGCGGAAGATGAGCGCACGAAACCCGTCCCACTTCGGCTCAAAAAGCCAGGAGTCCTCGGTGGGCAGATCGCTCACGCGTTTCGCGAGCATCGGCAAAATTGGAGGCTTCACGGGAAGATCCACTTCGACATGGTATACCGCGGACGCAAGCTCAGGCCACTCCAGGCAAGGCGAATGGCCGGCGCAAGCAGGTAGGTCCCGCAAGGTGCCTGAAGTAGAGTCGGCCATGTATTCTTGCCGAGTATGGCAAAATCTGGCTCACATTCCCGAACGCATTCCGCGACCCGCGCGCTGGCTATGGTGGGCGCGGGCGCGCTGATCCTATACGGATCTCGAATCCTCTTCGATTTGTTCGGCCCCGTCATTCCTTACTCCATGCAAGGAGATCTGGGGTTTGCACTCGACTCGGATGAGTTCATGCAGTTTCTGAGCGTGGTGACTGA